>CP000875.1:0-4800000 GCA_000018565.1 Herpetosiphon aurantiacus DSM 785 | reverse complement strand
GATGGTAGCCAATGGCATAGTTTGGCAACCTCGGGCGCTGATGTTGATCGGGTGCAGAGCATGGCTTTTTTTAATAACAAGCTGACCGTAGGCGGCGCATTTCGCACATGGGCTGGCCAACCATTTGCCCAGCTTGTGCAATGGGATGGGGCAGATTGGATGCAGCTTGGGAGCGGATTTCAAGGGTCTTTTAATAATAGCCCAACCCAGACCACGGCAGTTAATGCCCTGACCGTGCTTAACACTATGCTGATCATCGGCGGCAATTTTACTCAATTTCATGGTCAACCAGCAAACGGTGTGGTTGGATGGAATGCAACCGATGCAATCCCATTTGGTTCTGCTAATGGTCAGATTAATATGACGGTTGCAAGTACCGATACCTTAATGATCCATGGTGATTTTCGAACATTTAATAATCAAACAGTTCCATATGGTACGATCCCAAGCTGGAAAGCTGGTATATGGAAAATTCTCGTGCTCCCAGCCATTCCCAGTGGATTTATCTATAAGGCCAATTTAATAAGTATTGATCAGACCATTTATCTCTTGGCGAATGAATCTTATTTCAATGAAACGTTTGTATTTCGCTGGCAAAATGAACGTTGGGTTCAACTCGGAACAGGCCTGCCTGGTCAATTCACCAAACTCACCAACGCTAATGGCTCGCTCTATCTGGCGCAAGCTGATGGTGATGGAAATGCCAACGATAGCTATGGGGTGGTGCTTCGACTAGTGGATAATCAATGGCAAACAGTTAATCTGCCGCATAGTTACACAAGCATTAGCCAATTAGTAGCGATTGGCTCTGATGTATATATTATTGGGCTGCCAGCGGAAAATCAGCAATGCCCAAATCTTGTCTGTACCTTTACCGTTGAACGCTGGAATGGCACAACCCTTCAGCTGATTGGTGAAGCTTGGCAAGCACCAAGCATTGTGTCGCTGGTTGGCGACGTAGATCATGTTTGGGCAACCAGTCGGCCTACCTATCTTGATCGGCAGGCAGCGCCGACAGTGTTGTTTTGGAATGGTCAATTGTGGCAAGGCTCTTCCAATACAGAATCGTTTACCACTACGATCGTTCCAACGCTGTTCAAAACAGCAGATAATAGCGTCTACTATACGACGCGCTTCGAAGGGAGTATTGACCGTCAGGTTTGGGGTAATGTCTGGCGCTTGGATCGCCTTACCCGCACATGGAACCCCAATATTGACATTGGTGGTTGGTTTGGTGGCTGGAACACAAGTGGCAAGGATCTCTTGGGGTCTGCTGGTAGCGTCGTGATGTATAGTAGGCCAGTCGATGGAGTTCTCCGGTTGCGGAGCAACGTTTGGTCTGAAGAAACCAGCGAGTTCGAGGTGGCTGGCGCGTGTGATATCTGTGTGCCATTTGAAGTTAATGGTGAGTTTTATCAGCTTGTGGTTAGAGCGCAACTTCAGCTTATCCATTGGAATGGCAGTAGCTGGGATACACTCAATAGTTGGGAGAATAGCTATCCTGTCCAGCTGACATCCTACCCAGTTGTCGTATGGCGTGGCGATTTTTACTTGATCAATGGTCGCAAGCTCCAACGCTATAACTTAACAACCCAAATGGTCGAAGATATTGCCCTGCTTGATGGTGATGGCTATAGTTTAGCTACCTTCACTGATCAATATTTGTATGTTGGGGGCGCTTTTTCCAGCGTCAATGGGATTGCCGCCCAGAACCTCGCCCGCTGGAATGGCACGCAATGGCAGGCGCTGAGCCAAGCCCCAAATGGGCCAGTCTACGTCATTGCCACCTCGCCAAATTATCTGTATATTGCAGGAAACTTCAGCCAAGTTGGTACAACCAACTCCCTCGGGGTAGGCGTATATCACTTAACCAGCTCGTATCAAGTTTTTGCCCCGATAAGCAATAAATAAACTCGAAATGGCCTGTAATGATTGGAATTACAGGCCATTTTTTTGATTAGCGCTGTGCCAAAATTTCATACAACAGCACCCCTGTGGCCACCGCCAAATTCAGCGAATCGGCTTGGCCACGCATTGGAATGCTGACCAAGGCTTGGCATTGGGCTTGTTGCTCGGCATCCAAGCCTTCGCGCTCACTGCCCATCAGCAAAATCAGCGGCTGGGGATAGGCATAGTCGCGATAGTGGCTGCTGGCTGAATCCGCCGCCCCAACCAAATTAAAGCCACTTTGGCCAAACCATTGGCTAAATTCAGCCCAAGTTGCCTTAACCAAGCGTTGGCTGAATAACGTTCCCATACTAGCTCGCCCGGTCGCTGGATCATAGGGATCGGTGCAATCGCCCAATAAAATCACGCCTGCTGCGCCAACAGCATCGCCAGTGCGCAAAATTGTGCCCAAATTCCCAGGATCACTAATCGCGTTGAGCGCAATCCAACACAGGCCTTGGTCGGGCCTAACATCGGCTAAACTGGCCCATTGCTGGCGCACAACTGCTGCTAAACCTTGTGGGCCATCTTTGCTCGAAAGGCTGGCAAAAACCTCGCCGCTGACTTCGAGGATAGGTATGGCTTGTTGACGCTGTTGCTCAACTAAATCTTGGGCAAATTGGCTACGCAACAGGTCGGGCGCAACGATCAATTGCTCAATCGGCGCTTGGGCTTGCACCGCCTCGGTCACATTGCGAATACCTTCAATAAAAAAAAGACCAGTGGCTTCGCGCTCACGGCGTTGGCGCAACGCCCGAATTTGCTTAATGGCTGGATTATGTTTGCTGGTTAACATTGCCAAACTTTCTGGTTGAAATCATGCTGTTGGCTATTGTAACAAGCAATTTGCTCAAAGGTATCTCATCTCATCCCATCCTAGCTCTATTCTACTAAGCATTGGTTGATCACCACCCTTCCGTCCCGCCTCCAGGCGGGAGCCGCAGGGGGCTTTAATCCCCCTGCACCCCCTCAAGGACAATCAGCGCAGGCAGACAGCGCTCGATAAACTAAACGATCATTGGTTCGGCTCGTACATCTATGCTTGGACGATAGCCCCTCGCCCACGGCGGCGGGCGAGGGGCCGGGGTGAGGGCATGCACCCAAAGGCGGGAGCCGCAGGGGGCTTTAATCCCCCTGCACCCTCTCAAGGACAATCAGCGTAGGCAGACAGCGCTCGATAAACTAAACGATCATTGGTTTGGCTCGTACATCTATGCTTGGACGATAGCCCCTCGCCCGCCGCCGTGGGCGAGGGGTTGGGGTGAGGGCATGCACCAATTGAATTAACGTGACTCATTCAAGTGATGCTTTTATGGTATAGTCTTTGCGGAGTTCTTGCTAAAAGGCAATATTGTGGAAGATATCGAATATAGCGTGATGGCGGCAGTCGAGGAGCAACATTGGTGGTATGTGGGCATGCGCCAAATTGCCCAAGCGTGGCTTGATCAATTGCCGACCCAGCGTGCTTGGCGAGCGCTTGATGCTGGCTGTGGTACGGCGGGCAATGTCGCTTATTTATTAGGCGATTATGGCCCAGCCTATGGCTTGGATCTGATGCAAGCAGCCGTGCAGTTGGGGCGCAAAAAAACCGATGCACCATTAACTCAAGGTTCAGTCTTGACTTTGCCTTATCGCGATGAAAGTTTCGATTTGGTAACCTCGTTTGAAGTGTTGTATCATCGGGCCGTCCCTGATGAAGTCGCCGCGTTACAGGAAATTTATCGCGTCTTGAAGCCAGGTGGTTGGGTGTTATTGCGCATGCCAGCCTATCATTGGCTCTATTCAGCGCATGATCGCTCGGTGCATACCCGTCGCCGTTACACCAATAAGGAAGTGCAAAAACTGTTGCGGGCTGCCAATTTCACGATTGAGCGCAGCTCGTATATCAACAGCATGTTGTTTCCGTTGATTTTGCTGCAACGCTTGATCGAGCGGATTCGGCCAAGTGCTCCAACCAATGAATCGGCGATGCAACTACCTGGGCGTTTGGCCAATAAATTGTTTGGCACAGCTATGCGCTTCGAGGCCCGTTGGCTTGAATCAGGCTCTAGCTTTCCTTTTGGGCTATCAATTTTAACCCTCGCCCAAAAACCCAATCATTCGGTATAATCGCCAAATCCATTTAGTTATTGAGAATATATATGCAAGCCTTTTTAACCAATATTGCCCAGCGCCCAGCCTTATGGGCCATGTTGCGGCGAATTGTTGAAAATAATTATGTTGGCGAACGCGCCGCCATTGCCGATGAACTTACGCCATGGCTGCAAACCAAGCCTCGCCGTTTTTTGGATTTTGGCTGTGGCACTGGTGAATTTGCCTCATCGTTTCCCCAGCACAGCTATATGGGCGTTGATCTTTCGCAAGGCTATGTGCGCTACGCTGCAACCCTGAGTGATCATCGCTTTGGGGTGATGAACGGCAACGCCTTGGCTTTTGGCGATGCCAGTTTTGATGCAGCGTTAATTGTGGGCGTGATCCACCACCTTGACGATGCCTTAGCCCAAATCACTGCTCGCGAATTACACCGTGTTTTAGCGCCAGGCGGCGAAATTTTGATGCTCGAAGATATTCCAGCCCAGGATTGGTGGAATCTGCCTGGACGTTTGATGCACTGGCTTGATCGTGGTGATGCGATTCGCCAAGATGAAGATTATGGCCGCTTGTTCGCGCCTTATTTTACGATTCAACGCCGCTGGACAATTCGCAGTGGAATTTGTGATTATGCAGTTTACCGTTTTAGCCGCGTCGATTAAACGCGGGCTTGGCGAGCATGGCACGGCGATCCGTTTGTTTGGCAGTGCGCTTGGCTTGCTAATCGCTGGTCAATTGTGTTATCGCAAGGCCTTGCTTGGCGCAACGCAACATAACCTTGAAAGCTTATGGCAGGTGAGCCAAAGTTTTTGGGGCATGCTGGGGATTGGCTTAATTCTGCTTTCGCTGTTCCCATGGTTGGCGCTGTTGGCCCGCCGCCAACTTAGCTTCTTCTACCCACTTTGGAGCATTGCCACCATTGTGTTGGTGGTGATCAATTGGTGGTGGTTTGGCGGTGGCATGTCGTGGCAAACCCTCGCCGGAATTGGCTTGGTTTTGCTGGGAGTTAGCCTCTTGTTTCGTGGCGGGCATAGTATTTGAGTAATTGGGGGTCGGTTGTTGGGGGTCGCTTACAAGGGTAGGTTTTAATAATGATTGGGTGGGATCTGAAGTCGATTTGGATGCCCTCACCCCCTAGCCCCCTAGCCCGCACGCGAGGCGAGGGGGAATCCCTCGCCCGCCGCCGTGGGAGAGGGGTCGGGGGTGAGGGAACGTTAAAACCTACCCTCTTGTAAGGTTGGAGGTCGGGGGGCGGTAATTATAAAATATGAAGGATCAAGGGATTAAATAACCCTAGGCTTTCATAGCCCAAGCCCGATCCCCGAAACCCGAGTCCCGACCCCCAACCAACAAATGAGCAACAAGCATGATGCAAACGTGGTGGATTATTGGCGCAGTGCTGGCGATGATGCTGGGTAATTTGATCGTTCGAGCGGGAATGGTTGGGGTGCAACTAGCCCATTCGAGCCGTTTAAGCACATGGCAAGTGCTGTGTTATGGCATGCGCCGTTGGCAAGTGTGGCTAGGCCTGCTTTTGCTGTTTGTGGGAGTGGTAGCCTGGATTAGCAGCGTAGTTTGGTGGCGTTTGGAGCTTGGCTATACCTTACTTGGCTTGAGCTACGTTGCGACGATTGTGTTTGCTTGGTGGTTTGTGGGCGAAACCTTGACCCTCGAAAAAATGTTTGGGGCAATTATTATCGTGGTTGGCCTGCTGTTGATCATTCGTGGTAGTGGATTTTAAGGGGCGTTTGTGCAGATGGCGTTGGGTCGATATGCTCGGCCATTGCTGCTGAGTAGCGTGGTTGCTGGGCTATTGTTATGGCTTGGTTGGCAGCGTTTAGTGCCATTCAACCTAGCAATTGGCGGCGATTTAGTCATTGGCGAGTCGGGTGAGCAATTTGCCTTGATGTACGATCAGCCCTATCTTGAGCATGTGCATGCCCCCGAACCGGCCACGGTTGATCTCACCACCACTGAAACCTATCGCTGGACCCAACCCGAATCAGCGATAACTGTACCGTATCTCAATGGCAGTGCTCATATCGTTCGCTTGAGTTTAGCGCCGCCATCAGTGCCACAAACCCCGTTTTTGCTGCAAGCCAATGGCGCAGCGGTTCGTACCGACCTGCCACCAGGCCAACGCACGTTGCATCTGTTCGCTCCTGCTAGTAGCGATGGCAGTTTAACCCTCGAATTACAAGCCCCAACCTACAATGCTAGCCCTGACCCACGTTTGCTGGGAGTGGTGTTGTATCGGATGCAGGCTCAACCGTTAAGCCACGACTGGTTTCTGCCATGGGCCGCTTGGATCGATTTGCTGCTCGTGGTAATTGTGGTTGGGCTTGGTGCTGCTTTGGCGGGTTTGGCTCCGTTGACTGCGGCTGGCGCGATCTTGGTGACCAGCAGCGGATTAAGTGTTTTGTTGGCAACAGTGCGGACGGTGATTACGCTCGATACTGGACAGTTGCGCACAATAAGCTTGGCTTGTTTGCTGGTGGCTTGGCTTGGGCGTTGGTTGGCTGAGCGCCGCCAAAACCCCGAAATCGCCTTAGTTGCTGGAATGACCGCCTTGGGTTTGGCGCTGCGCTTGATCGGCATTCGTCATCCCCAAACCAACTTCAGTGACCTCTTGTTGAATGTTAATAATCTGGCGAGTGTGGGGAGCGGCGATTTACTATTTACCGAAGGTTTGCCTTGTGCCGCAGGTGCTGGCCGTTCGCCCTATCCTCCAGGCACGTATCTCATCACGCAACCGTTAAGTTTATTGCTGCCCGCCAGCATGAATCGCGGCATTTTGATTCAGATAGTTGGTGCTGTTGCCGATGCGTTGGTGATTCCGTTATTGTGGTGGCTGATTGATCGCACCCGTGACGCGCGAACGCCAGCACGGGCGGCGTTATGGGCTGCCAGCCTCTATCTTGCTCCCTTGGCGATGCTGCGGGCAATGGTGATTGGTGAATGGAGCAATGTGCTGGGCCAGGCAATTGCCATGCCAATCTTGGCGTGGCTGGGATTATGGCTTGCCAGCAACCAGCCGCGAGCATGGCAACCAGCCCTGATTGCTGGCTTGACGATCGCCGCCTTACAGCATAGTGGCACAATGTTATCGCTCGGGTTGTGGGGCGTGGCCTTGGCGGGATTCTTGGTTTGGCAAAAACAATGGCAAGTGCTGGGTCGCTTGGTGGTGGTGGGGACAAGTGCCGTTGTGTTGGCGGTTGGCTTGTATTACAGCAATTTCTTGGGCGATCCAACCCTGGCCAATAATGGCGTGATTTGCCCAGCGCCACGTCCGTTTGACCAAAAATTGTGGGGCGTAGTTTGGAACGATCTGATTGCGCTTGATGGGCGGGTTCCGGCATGGTTTTGGTTGGTGGGTTTAGGCGGTGCGTTTAGTTTGCGCCAAGGGTTATCACGGCTAGCAACTCCAATTTGGGCTTGGCTGGCAACCTTCGTGCTTTCGCTTAGCTCGTTGCTTTGGTCGGAGCAAACTGTGCGTTGGTGGCTGTTTATCTTGCCCGCCTTAGCTTTGAGTGGTGGCGTAGGTTTAGCGACTTTAGCCCAGCGTGGCCGTTTCGGGCGGGTAGCTGCGATTGCCGCGAGTTTATTCATCATTGCTGCTTCGTTAGCCCTCTGGACACGCTTTATTATCGAGTATCGCACGGGGGCGTTTGTTCCATAAATTATGAGGTTGACAACCAGTTGCATCGCGCCTTCACCCTAGCCCCTCGCCCGCCGCAGTGGGAGAGAGGTTGGGGGTGAGAGACTGTGATAATTGGTCGTTAACCCGGTGAACCATTACAAATCGCCACTAGCTAGGCTTCTCTGCTTTAAATCTGAGTGCCTAACCTCTACATCCTGACCCCTGAACCCTTCCATCTAACGACCGATCCCTGCTATGGTACACTGCGCATATTGGCATAAACGAATACAGAAATAGTGGGTGAATTCGATGCAGGCAGTGCAAATCTCAACCAATCAGAATCGGGTCGAAATACCATGGCGAGCCTATGTGGCGCTGGCAATTGGCATTGTGTGTATCGCATTATCGGCAATTTGGGTCAAGTGGGCGGCTGTGCCTGGGCCAGTTTCGGCCTTTTATCGCATGCTGATTCCAGCGGCGATTTTGCTGCCATGGTGGTTTGCCAAACGGCCTAAGCATCTGCCCAAGCAAGCTACGCGGCTTTCGCTGCTTGGCGGCGTTTTCTTTGCCTTCGATTTAGCCCTGTGGAATAGCGCAATTTTGCTGACTTCAGCTGCCAACTCAACCCTGTTTGCCAATAATGCCCCGCTCTGGGTTGGCTTGGGTGCTTGGTTGATTTTTCGCGAACGCTTGCCGCAACGCTTTTGGTGGGGCATGGCGATTGCCCTGATTGGCGTGGTGGTAATCATGGGCGAGAATTTGCAACAACTTACCATGAGCCAAGGCGATTTGTTGGCGATCTCGGCAGGTGGTTTTTATGCGGCCTATTTGCTCACGACCCAACGCGCCCGCGCTGAACTGGATACCTTGACCTTTATGACTTTGGGAATCGTGGTCAGCGTGGTGATTTTGGGCTTGATGTGTTTGATTGGCGGCTATAGCATCATTGGGTTTAGCCCCCAAACATGGTGGTCGTTGATGGGTTTGGGCTTGGTTTCACACCTCGGCGGTTGGCTGGCGATCAACTATGCACTTGGGCATATCAAAGCTGCGACGGCTTCAGTCAGTTTGTTGGGCCAGCCAGTCTTAACAGCCTTGATCTCAATTCCGCTCTTGAATGAATCATTAAATATCTTTCAAATTATTGGCGGTAGCTTGGTGATTGGCGGAATTTGGCTGGTTAACACCCAAAAAGCGTAATGGTCAACGTGATTGGCTCAAGAAAATTGCCAACCAGCGCAACCGCTCTTTGAGCATTACAGACTGCCGAATCGTTGCTATACTCCTAGGTTAATCTATGAGGGGGTAGGAAAACGAACAAATGTTCGTTATACTAACGAGGCTGAGTATATTGTATGCTCGCCTTGGGGCAAACGGAGGACGCTATGGGAAACTTGACCTTTAGTCTCAACATCACCCTCGACGGGTGCATCGATCACCAGGCAGGCATCGCCGACGACGAGACCCATGCCTTCTTCACCCAACTGATGGATGAGAGCGGGGCGATGCTCTGGGGTCGTATCACCTACGAGATGATGGAAAGCGCCTGGCCAGCGGTCGCTCGCGGAACCACCGAGGCAGCGCAGTCGCTGCGCGAGTGGGCGATCAAGCTGGAGGCCAAGCCTAAGTACGTGGTGTCCTCCACGCGAACGGATTTCCCTTGGACGAACAGCCACCTGATCACGGGCAATCTGCGCACGGCTGTCCAGCAGCTTAAGGACACAACTCCAAATGGTGTGCTTCTCGGGAGCGGCAGGCTCGCGACCGAGCTAGACCGACTAGATCTGATCAATGAGTACAAGTTCCTCATCCACCCGAGGATCGCTGGCCATGGCCCTACTTTGTACGCAAGTGGGCTGTCCAACGCACGCCGACTCACGTTGATCTCGGCAATCCCGCTGCGCAACGGAACGGTCGCCATGCACTACCAGCGTGCCCGTTGATCATTCGATTAACACCCAAACAGAGGCTTCTAAAATAAAGTGTAGCGTTTATTACAAAATTGATGTATACTAGCAATAAGTCGTGCTATACTGATGCGACATGCAGCGACCACGCCAACTGGAAATGCAGGGATGCTGCCAACAAAGGAGCCTTATTCAGATGGAAAAGCAAAAAGTAACCGTGATTGGTTCGGGGCCAGCTGGCTTGACGGCGGCGCTGTATGCGGCACGCGCCAATTTAACCCCGTTGGTAATTCGTGGAATTCAGCCTGGTGGCTTGATTGCCACGACCAGCGAAGTTGAAAATTACCCTGGCTTCCCCGATGCGATCAATGGCTTTGATTTAGCCGATAAAATGGAAAAACAAGCAGCCCGTTTTGGCACGCACTTTTTAGATGGGATTGTCGAAAAAGTTGAGTTGGGCGAACGGCCTTTCAAGCTGCATATTGATAATGGCACGATTGTCGAAACCGAAACCTTGATTATTGCGACTGGGGCTTCGCCGCGCAAATTGGGCGTGCCTGGTGAATTAGAATTGGCTAATCGTGGCGTTTCCTATTGTGCTGTATGCGATGGCTTCTTCTTCCGCGATAAAACCTTGGTGGTCGTTGGCGGTGGTAATAGTGCTTTGGATGAAAGTTTGTTCTTGACTCGCTATGCCAAGGAAGTGCATATCATCCATCGCCGCGACCAATTACGCGCCGACCCAGTGTTGATCGAACGTGCCCAAAATAACCCAAAAATTAAATTTATTTGGGATACGGTAGTAACCAAGGTTGAAGGCACGGTTAAAGTTGAAGGCGTAGCGTTGCACAATGTCAAAACTGGCGAGGAATCAACTTTCGCCGCCGATGGGGTGTTCCCATACATTGGGCATATTCCCAACACCTGGTTATTCAAAGATCAAATTGAGTTGGATGAAAACGGCTATATTGTTAGCCCAGGCCGTGCTCGCACCAACGTTCCAGGGGTTTTCGTGGCTGGCGACGTAGAAGATCATGTCTATCGTCAAGCGATCACCGCTGCTGGCAGTGGTTGTATGGCAGCTATGGAAGCCTCATGGTTCTTAGACCAAATCGAGCACGAACAAACCAGCTTGGCTCAGTGGTAATCACGAGGGGCTAAGGTGCAGTTGTAAGTTTAAGAGACTAGGGTTCAGTTGTCAGGGGTCAGGATGTCAATTCATCCTGACTCCTAATTTTTTAACTATGAAGGCGTATGTTTGCTAACGATGGTTGTTGCTGAGTGGAATGATGGCTGGGGCGATTGATAATGTATCAGATTAAACATTTTGTACTCTTCGTGTTACTTCGCGTCCTTCGTGGTTAAAAATCAAGCTCTGAGGGATCTTGGGCTTTTGATTTTTGCCTTCTGCCTTTTGCCTTTCATCAGCCTTTCATTGCGACTCGCCCATTTAGCTTTATAATGACACTACGTTTTGGTTACAGGAGAGCGGTCGCATGCAGCGTTTCTTGAAATCACTAGCAGGGTTAATCGCGGTTGGCTTAATTATCTATGGCATGGTGCCGTGGTCGAAAGAAGAACATTGGTTGCCATGTTTATGGATCGCGACCATCTTAGGTGGTTTTGCGATTTGGCCGATTCGCACCCAACGCGCCACTGGGATTTATACTGCAACCCAAAACTTAGCCTTATTTATGATCATCGGTTTTACCATGTTGACGCTGCAATTGCTGCGTACCCAAGTGATTCGCGCCGATGAGATTTATAATCGGGTGGTTGCCGAGGATGATGGCAACATTATTAGCAATATTCGCTTGGTTCGTAGCACCAATCGCATCAAGCGCGGCGCAATTTTCGATTCGCAAGGGGTAACGCTCGCCGAAAATGTGATCGTCTCGGATAATCGCTCGTATCGCACCTACCCAATTGCCAATCAATACGATATGCGGGCTTTTGGCCATACCCTTGGCTATGTCAGCAGCATCTATGGCTTGTATGGCTTAGAAAGTAGCTATAACGAATATTTGGCTGGTGGCAAGGGCAATAGCTGGCAAAATTTGCAAAATCAGCTGTTTAGCCGCCCGCGCGAAGGCAATAACGTGCAACTGACGATCAATGCGCAACTACAAGATCGCGCCTTCAAGGCGCTCGATGGGCGGGTTGGTTCGGTCGTGGTGATCGATGTCAAAACCGGAGCAATTCGGGCGATGGTCAGCACGCCCAGCTTTGATCCTTCGCAATTAACCTTGCGGCTTGATGCCGAAGATTACTCGGCAGAAAGCGATCGGGTGGTCAATTATTGGAACTCGTTGATCAGCGATGAATCGCGGCCTCTCGTATTTCGCTCGACCCAAGGCCAATATCCCCCAGGCTCGACTTTTAAAACTGTAACCGCAATTGGGGTGCTGAATAATCCTGAGGTTGGCAAACCTGAAGACATTACCTGCCCCAACGAGCTTTTCCCCCAAGAGGGCGTAAGCGTGCCAGTGGTCAATGCAGTTGACGATGAAGCTGGCTATATCGCACAGAAATTTGGCGAAAAATTTGGGCTTGATGGGGTTTATGCCTTTTCCTGTAATACAGCCTTTGCTCAATATGGCATTCGCTTGCAAGACGATGGGCGTAATTTGCTCGAAGATCAAGCGCGGCGTTTTCATATTTACCCCGCCGATGAATTGCCCGACACTGGCGATTTGACCGATTTGCCTTCAGCGCCCAGCCAACTCTATGGCGGCGAAGATGGCGATGAATGGTGGAGCCAGCCCGTGGCGATTGCTGATACTGCCTATGGTCAAGGCCGCTTGTTGGTCACCCCACTCGAAATGGCGATGATCACCCAAGCCATCGGCAATAATGGCGATATGATGAAGCCTTACTTGGTCGAACGGGTGACCACCCCGCAAGGCGGTGAGTTGTATCAAGCCCGCCCACGTAAAATCGGCGATCCGATGAGTGTCGAGGTTTCGCAACGCATTCGGATTTCGATGAAGGCGGTGGTTGAGCAGGGTTGGTCGGGGGCGACGGTGGCTGGCGTGCCAGGTTATAGCGTTGGCGGCAAATCGGGCACAGCTGAAAATCCCCTTGGTGCGCCGCATGCTTGGTTTATCTCGTTGGCTCCGCTGGACGATCCCAAATATGCAGTGGCTGTGATGGTTGAGAATGGCGGCGAAGGTACCAGTGTTGGCGGCTCATTGGCAGGGATTGTCATGTCGGCAGCATTGGAAATCAATCCATAAGCGTTTTTTTGAAGGATTTTTCATGGCTATCAATCAAGAGCGTCTGCTCGATACGTTTTGTACTTTGGTTCGGATCGATAATCCATCTGGTGAAGAAGCAGCCATGGCTGCTCACTTAATCGAGCGCTGCCAAGCTTTGGGCCTTGAATGCGAGCAGGATGCGATTGGCAATGTGATTGCCCGTTTGGCTGGCGTAGGTTCACCCTTGTTGCTGAATGCCCATATGGATAGCGTTGCACCATGTCATGGCAAGCAGCCAGTCATCCGCGATGGCAATATCTACAGCGCTGGCGATACCGTTTTGGGTGCTGATGATTTGGCGGGGGTTACGGCATTTCTCGAGGGCATTCAAGCAGTTTTAGAATCAGGCCAGCCGCATCGGGCAATTGAATTGGTTTTTACGGTGCAAGAAGAGACAGGGTTGTATGGCGCTCGTGCCCTCGATTATAGCAAGCTGCAAGCCAAACAAGGCCTCGCTTTCGATTTAAATGGCGATGTTGGGGCGATTTGTATTGGTTCACCCGCCCACGATTCGTTCACCGCGACGATTACTGGGGTTTCGGCCCACGCTGGAGTTGCCCCCGAAAAAGGCATCAGCGCGATTGAAGTTGCCGCGCATGCGATTGCTGCCATGCCTTTGGGGCGGCTCGATGACGAAACCACCGCCAATATTGGCTCGATCCATGGTGGCAAGGCCAACAATATTGTGCCCGATTCAGTTGTGGTCAAAGGCGAGGCTCGTTCGCGCAACCAAGCCAAACTCGATGCCCAATGGCACATTATGCGCAATGCTTTTGAGCAAGCTGCCGCTAAATTTGGCGCGACAGTTGAAATTGAACACAAACAACATTATGGCCCCAGCGTGCTAGCCCCCGATGCGGAAATTGTGCAGTTGCTCAATCAAGCGATTCGGGCGATTGGGCTTGAGCCTTCGTTGGTGGTCACGGGCGGCGGCAGCGATGTCAGCATTATCAGCAATAATGGCATCGAAACTGCCAACTTGGCGATTGGCTACGAAAATATTCACTCGGTCGATGAGTTTATTCCGATTGTGCAACTGCAACGAGCTGCCCAAATCGTCGAACAAATGCTCTTGATGGTTTAAATCGATCGTTCTACCGTAAGCCGCTGGGCTGCTTGTGGGCAGTTTACAGCGGCTTATGCTTAATTTGGGGTAGTTATGCGTTATCGTTGGTTGCTTTTGCTAGGAATTGGATTGCTCGCTAGCTGTACTGCACAATTGCCTTGGGCGGCCACACCAACTGTGCCACCAACCACGGCTCCCCTCGCCTTGGCAACTCCAACCTTTTTGCCCAGCCCAACCGCGCAGCCAAGCCTTGAGCCTACCCCAACCGTTGAGCTAGCGCAAGCTACGCCAACCGCGACAACCCCAATGAGTCCCGCCGAACGGCTAGCTTTATTCAATGATGTTTGGCAAACGGTCAATGAACATTATCTGTATCCTGATTTTAATGGCGTGGATTGGGCCGCCGTGCGTGCTGAAATCGAGCCGCAAGTGCAGGCTGCGCCCGATGATGAAACGCTCTACACAATTCTCGAAGGCATGGTCGCCAAACTCGATGATCAACATTCGCGCTTTGCCCGACCAGTCGAAGCAGTTTATGAAGATGCCGTTGCCAGCGGAACCGATAGCTATGTTGGCATCGGTGTTTTGACAATTCACGAAGAAAATGCCGCTTTTATTACCTTGGTTTTCCCTGATAGCCCAGCCCAAGCGGCGGGCTTGATGCGCGGCGATCGCATTACCGCCGTTGAAGGCCAGCCGTTTACCAATGCCGACCAAATTCGTGGCCCCGAAGGCAGCCAAGTGCGGCTGACCATTCAAACACCGCAAGCTGACCCACGCGAGTTGCTGATAACGCGGCGGGCAGTAGTGGGCAAAATTACGCCATCAGGCCGCCGCTTGCCCAATGCTCCAACCGTTGGCTATTTGCTGATTCCCAGCTTGTGGGCCGACGATATGCATACCCAAGTTGTCAGCGAACTCAGCAAATTGGTCGCCGATCCTCAGCCGCTTGATGGTTTGATTTTGGATCTGCGATCCAACGGCGGTGGCTGGCGTAGCGTGCTTGAAGGCATTTTGGGTCAATTTGTCAGCGGCGAGGTTGGCAATTTCTATAGTCAGGAAAAATTGTATCCATTAACTGTTAAACCTGGCCTGTTGTACGAGCAGCTGAAGCAAGTGCCGCTAGCGGTGCTCATCGACAAAGATAGTGCTTCGTATGCTGAGGTTTTGGCTGGAACGCTGCAATTTAATGGGGCTTTGGTGCTGGGCCAAGCCAGCCAAGGCAATACCGAAACGATTTTTCAATATAATTTTGAGGATGGCTCACGCTTGTGGGTGGCCCAAGAGGGCTTTAAATTGCCTGATGGCAGTAATTTTGAAACCAAAGGTGTGCAGCCAAATATTGTGGTCGAAGACGATTGGACCCAATACACGATTCCGAATGATCCGGCGGTATTGCAGGCGATTGTTTCATTTAGCGAGCGCTAGACTTAAACAATAATGGCGCAAGCAAGGCCAAAATTGCCAGGGTCAGCAATGGCTCAAATGGTGGCCAAGCTAATTTGGGGTAAATGCGATAAACCATGGCACTGCCTGAGCGCTGTGCTAGCCAAAACCCTAGCGGCGCAGCCAGCGCCAAAAGCGTTATGACCGTAGCGCGGAATGTCCAGCGTTCGCGGCGATAACTGGTGCGCACAATCAGCCGATTGGCTTGCCACCAATAACTGAGCATGGCAATCAAGCCAAGTGCCAATAATACCCAAGCGACCATTGCGCCCAAGCTGGCTCTAGCATAGAAAAACAGCATCCAAATGCCAGCACAGACCAGCAACACGCCCGCCAAACCCAGCCATGTCCAGTAGGCGGCGATTTGACCACGTTGAGCGCGACCAAACCCACGGGCTTCCATGGCTTCGGCTAGGGTCAGCGATTGCTCTAGGCCGCCGCTGAGCAAGGGCACAAACAAGGGCAATGCATCACGCCACGAACGAAAGCGATGGCCGCGCAAGCGTTGGGCATCACGAATTGCCCGTAAGCGTAGCAAGGTTTGGGGCACAAACGCCAAGCCAATGGTTAGCACCAAGCCCAATTGAAAAAAGCCTTGGGGCGTGCGCCGTAACAAGCGATAATGATTGACACAGGCGTTGAATGTACCAACCACCAGCAACAATGTCCACAAACGTAGCCCACGCACTGCACCACTTGCTAATTGCTCAGCGGTAATAATTCCGCCCAGTTGAATGCCACCAAGCAGTTGCGGCAAGCGCCAACTTGGCAACTCAAACAGCACCGTTTGGCCGCGCAGCACACTGGCGGTAATCACGCTAAACAGCAAATTAAAGCCAAACAACACCGCCCCAAGTTGCAACATAACCCGTACCACCGCCTGAAACGGGCTATCCAAGGCGCAACTCTGCCAAACCAACAACGTCACCGCCCCAATCAAAATCAAATAGAGCGGTTGATCGGTTTGGCCGATACATGCCAAGGCTGCGACCAGCCAAGCAACCCACGCCAAACTATGGCCGCCTTCCCATGGGCGGGCGATGCGGCGCTGACGTTGGCTAACTGGACTGAACCATTCCTTGTTGGCCGTTGGCGGAGCAGTTTTGGTCAAAGCCTCGCGGGCACGTCCAGCAGTTGGTTGATAGATTTCGGCACTCATCGCTTGCTCTGGCGCTTCCAAATGCCGCCGCCAGCCAAGGCCAGCAAAATCAAGCCAAAAATCAAGTAATTGATCGGAATTGCTGAGCCGCTACTGCTGGCCTCAACGGTTGGCGTGCTCACGATCGTCAGCGTCGCAGTGGGCGTAATGCTGGGGCTGGCAGTTGCCTGCTCGGTCGGAGCAGTTGTTGCGCTCGCCGCAATAGTTGGGCTGGCGACTTTTGTGGTTGCACTTGGTTCAAATTGGGTTTCAGTTGCAATAGCCTCGCTGGTTGGGTTAGCGGTGCTGCTTGGCTGGCTAGCGATTGTTGCCGGAACTAAAGTATTGGTTGCGGGAATGGCGGTTGGTTCGCTAGTGGCGGTTGCCGGAATTTCGGTTGCCACCGGTGCTGCTTGCGCCGCGCAAACCTCACCCCAACTGATCACTGGCGGCGTTGAGCCACGCTCGACACTGCCACCACCCCAAGCCCAGCCTTCAACTGCGCCATCACGGACCTTGTATGAGCCAGCGCCAAGCTTGGAATATTGCCAAACACCATCGAGCAAATGGCTATAGGCCCAGTAGGTACAATCGCCGCCTTGGCATTTGCAGGCACACGATTCATTGGGATAATCGCAGCCCACACTATCAATTGAGCAAACCATTGCTCCCATCGATGAGCCTTCAGCCACCACATTGAAGCCTGCTGCCAGCAAAGCATCATAGCCACTAATTGATTCTTGATCGAAGCCAACACAACGAGCATCGACCGCGCCGGAAGCATATTGCACGACCACCGCCGCATGATATTGATGCCCATCACCTTGAGCAGCAATCGATTGAGCCAAATTGCCAAGCAGCAACAAAACCAGCGTAACTACCACAACCAACAAACGACCCATGAAATGTTATTCCTATTCAGTAAAGAATGCCCTCACCCCAACCCCTCTCCCACTGCGGCGGGCGAGGGGCTTTTCGCGGCTCCCCCCTCGCCTCGCTGGGCGAGGGGGTGAGGGCATGAACATCGATGGCGAATCCTAGCCAATCATTTTCGGTAAAGAATGCCCTCACCCCAACCCCTCTCCCACTGCGGCGAGCGAGGGGCTTTTCGCGGCTCCCCTCGCCTCGCAGGGAGATGGGCACTTAATTGGGCTGGTTCCCCTCGCCTCGCTGGGTGGGCGAGAGGGCGAGGGCATGAACATCGATGGCGAATCCTAGCCAATCATTTTCGGTAAAGAATGCCCTCACCCCAACCCCTCTCCCACTGCGGCGGGCGAGGGGCTTTTCGCGGCTCCCCCCTCGCCTGCTGGGCGGGAGATGGGGTGAGGGGGTGAGGGAATATATAGATTAAGCGACGCGGCGCAAACGTAAACCAGCCACAATACAAGCCAAGCCAAACACAATCACCACTGGCCATAATGGCAATGCAGGTGCGCCAGTGTCGGGCAAGGTAATTGGGGTGTTTGGTTTGGGGGTAGCGGTTGCCACAGGTGTGCTTGGCACAGCAGTTGGTTGGGGTGCTGTCACCAAGGCGGTCAAAGGATAGGTCACATAGAACAAAGCAGGCGTAGCTTGATATGTCGCAAACGCATTATCATCGGGCGTTGCTGCATCGTAGCGGAACGCACCGCTGGCATTTTGCAAGCTCAACAAGGCACTCAATGGATTGCCAGTCGCCGTCGCCCAAGGTGCAGCGGTTGGATTACCGCCAGTTGCCACAATCGCTTGAATTACCAAGCCGGTTGAGTTGGCATCGGTGGCGCTGCCATAGCTCGAAGCCTTCGAATAGGGAAAACCACCATCACTATTTTGTTGGCTTTGCAAGTAGCTCAGCGCCTTGGTAACAGCTTCGCTCTTACCTTGACCAATCGCAACCAAGGCTTGTACTACCAAAGCGGTGGTATTGGTATCGCCAGCGCCAGCAGTTGTATCGCCGCTGAACGACCATGATCCATCGGCGATTTGGACCGAGTTCAAGGTGTTGATCGCTTTGTTTTCGACTGGTGCGCCAGCAGCATTCAAGGCCAACAAAGCCAAGGCATGGGTCGTGACATCGCCACCATACATACCACTATCGGCTTTGTAGCTGCCAGTTACAGCCGCGACCAAATCGGTTCCGGCAACGGCGCGAGGATTGTAGCCCAGCAACAATTCGGCCAACACAAACTTGGCGGCAACCCCAGGCTTAGCGGCGATTGCACTAGCATTTTTTTCGATAAAGCTTTGAACGTTGAGATCAACTTTCAAGCCAGTTGCCTTCAAGGCATAGACGGCATCGGCGGTTTCGCCCAACCCAAAGCCAGGAAAACTGCCATCGGCCTGAGCCTGAGTGACAATCCACGCGCCAGCTTTTGCGCCTTCGGTCGGGGCTTGCGCCGCAACTGGCATGGCCACAAATAGCGCGACTAAAACCAATAACCAGCGATGGATGGCTGCTCGTCGGAGCATGCGTGCCTCCTAAATCAAAAAAACCTTAGCCAGTTGGCTAAGGAACAGATAACAACGCGTTGGTTGTGCTTGTGCCAACGCAAGCCAACCCAGAAATCAACTATTCAATGGGTATTCGGGCTTGGCCAAAGGCTTACCGTAGCGTGGACTGCACCGGATTTGCACCGGATTTCCCCCAACTGTTTGCACAACATTTGAATAGCAATTTATGATTGATTGGGCTGATCGTACCATAGGCTACCTTGCGCCGTCAAAATTGCCGATCATGCACGATTGTCCCCCTTTGTCCCCCCGCAATGTTTATCGATTGTCACAATCAGCCATGGTACAATAGCGCCTGTCTAATCAAACGACACTCAAAATCATCAATCCACCAGAGGAATTGCAATGGAAACTTCAACATTTACCACCAAAGTCGGCTTGGCCCAAATGCTCAAGGGCGGCGTGATTATGGATGTGGTTACGCCAGACCAAGCTAAAATTGCTGAAGAAGCTGGCGCAGTCGCCGTGATGGCGCTCGAACGGGTTCCAGCCGATATTCGTAAGGATGGCGGCGTGGCTCGTATGAGCGACCCCGAAATGATCCAAGGCATCATTGAAGCAGTCACCATTCCTGTGATGGCTAAATCACGGATTGGTCACTTTGTTGAAGCGCAAATCCTCGAAGCGATTGGGGTTGATTATATTGACGAGAGCGAAGTGCTCACGCCTGCTGATGAAGAACATCATACCAACAAGCACAATTTCAAAGTGCCATTCGTCTGTGGCGCTCGTAATTTGGGCGAAGCCTTGCGCCGCATCACCGAAGGCGCAGCCATGATTCGCACTAAGGGCGAAGCTGGCACGGGCAATGTGGTTGAAGCTGTGCGCCACGCTCGCACGATGTTCGCCGAAATTCGCCGTTTGCAAACCCTCGATCCCGATGAGTTGTTTGTGGCTGCCAAAAACTTGCAAGCTCCCTATGAATTGGTCAAGCAAATTGCTGAATTAGGCCGCTTACCAGTTGTCAATTTCGCTGCTGGCGGGATTGCAACTCCAGCCGATGCTGCTTTGATGATGCAATTGGGTGTTGATGGCGTGTTCGTTGGCTCAGGGATTTTCAAATCGGGCAATCCTGCCAAACGCGCTAAAGCAATTGTTGAAGCAACCACCCACTTCCGCGATGCCAAGCTTTTGGCCGAAATTAGCCGCAACTTGGGCGAAGCCATGGTCGGCATCAACATCGATACCATCCCAGAGAACGAGTTGCTCGCCAAACGCGGTTGGTAATGTTATAAAGTCAAAAGGCAGAAGGCAAAAGGCAAAGCAGCAACGATGCTAGCCGATTGCCTTCTTTTTTATATTCAAAAAGGAATAAAGCAATGACGGTTGGAGTTTTGGCGCTGCAAGGCGCGTTTATTGAGCATGAAACAATGCTCCAAGGCTTGGGCGTGGCAACCTTGCAGGTGCGCTTGCCTGAACAATTAGTCCAAGTTGAGCGTTTGATTATTCCTGGTGGCGAGAGCACGACGATTGGTAAATTGTTGGTGCGCTTCGATTTGCTGGAGCCAATTCAGCAACGAGCCGCCGAAGGCATGCCAATTTGGGGCACATGCGCTGGCATGATTTTGCTGGCCAAGGAAATTGCCGAAGGTCGAGTTGAAGGCCAGCCAGCGCTTGGTTTGATGGATATTACTGCGCGACGCAACGCTTTTGGTCGCCAAGTTGATAGTTTTGAAACCAACTTGCAGGTGCCAGTGCTTGGCGAAGCACCATTTCATGCAGTTTTTATCCGTGCCCCGCAGATCGATAAGGTGGGTGAGGCCGTCGAAACTTTAGCCAGTTTAGATGATGGGCGGATTGTGGCGGCTCGTCAGGGTAAACTCTTGGCAACCGCTTTTCACCCCGAATTAACTGGCGATGCCCGTTTCCATGAATTGTTTTTAGGCTTGTAGGCAAGTACCTTCAACTTCAAGTCTAATCAGTCGCTCGTGGGCTATTTTTTTAACGCAGAGGCGCAGAGCTTTTTTAACCACGAAGAACACGAAGAACACGAAGGTAAATTACCTCGCGTTTTTCGCGTTCTTCGTGGTTCCAATTCCATCTCTCGATGTTCTTCATCCCTCATCCTTATCAACACGTTGCGACTCTGCGGTAACATTCGGCTCTGGCGGAAATAGGTTTTTTGATTTTGTCTTCTGCCTTTTGATTTTCATGGCTCTGCTATAATATTGGTTCAAGGCTTAGCCCACCCCACCTGCATCGACCAATCATTACCTCACCGCTGAGGAGTAGCGTATGCAACAGGTAGTACGTGTTTTTCATCAACTCTTGCCCGATTTTGTTGATCATGTGTCCGAGCAAATTGTTGCTAACCATGTGCCTGTGTATGCCAGCTTGCCGCAGCAGCATGTCAAAATGGCGCTCTACAATGCCATTCATTCAATCGAGATCGATTTAGCCCAAGGCACAACCTCAACCTATGCCGATTATTGGCGTGAGGTGGCGGTGCAACGTGCCCAACAAGGCATTTCACCAGTTCACAGCATGCTCGTTACCCATCTTTCAACCAATGTGATGACCCAATTTTTGAAGCAAGCCTTGGATCGTGAGCCAGAAGCCTTGGCCTGGTGGCTCGAACGTACCCACACGATTATTTCGCTGGGCATGTTGGTAATGACCGAGGCACGAATTAATGCCTTGCAACAACTTGGGCAGCTAGGAAGCGAGCCAGCCAGCAGCGGGATTATCATCCACGAACAGCCCAATTTGATTTTGCCACCTAGCCGCTGGCAAACCCCACAAGTGTTGCATTTGCAAGCCTTTGGCCAAATGCGGGCCTGGCGTGGCTCAAGCGAAGTGCTCAATTGGGGTCGTAAATCGGCAATCGCCTTGCTTGGGATTTTAATTACCCAACGCGGCCAATGGATTCAGCGTGAGCAAATTTGCGATCTGTTCTGGCCTGATTTAGCCCCAAATCAAGCCGAAGCCCACTTTAAAGTTGCCCTGAATGCGCTAACCGCTGTGTTGGAGCCAGAACGCCCGACGCGCCAAGCCTCAAGCTATATTCAACGCCGTAATACTGCCTATCGTTTGGCGTTTGATACTGCGCCAATTCAGCTGGATGTGCTACGCTTTGAGCAATTGCTGCAACGTGCCAACCACGCTAGCAATCCACTAGAAGCCATTAATTACTATCGCCAAGCACTCAATTTGTATGCTGGCGATTTTTTGGGCGATTGTTTGTATAGCGATTGGGCGAATGCTGTGCGTGAGCAATTGCGCCATCATTTTGTGCAAGCTGCCTGCGAATTAGCCCAATTATTGTTGGCTGAACAGCAACCAACCGAAGCCTTGGAGTGGGCCGAAGCCGCTTTACAAGCTGATCCCTATCAAGAAAACGCCTATCAAGCTAGCTTTATGGCCTATGCCCAACTTGGCAATCGGGTGCAATTGCAACGCAGCTATCAACGTTGCCAACAAGTGCTTGAGCACGATTTGGGCTTAGCTCCAATGCCCACCACCAAAGCCGCCTACCAACGAGCCGAACAAACGCTGCATCAACTGTAACTCAAGTGTAACTGGCCTTTGCTATGCTGAAGTGAGAGCTACTTCAATTGCATAGTCCAAAGGAGGACGCACGTAATGAAGCGTTTGATTTCGATGTTGGTAATTCTGGTTACTGCAATTCAGCTGTTGGCTGCCTGTAGCAGTGGCACTGGAGTTGAACCAACTGCCGCCACCAATCCAACCAGCGATTCAGCCCAAGCCACCGAAGCTCCTCCCGCGACGACCGCGCCTGCCGCAACGACAGAAAGCACCGAACCAACCGCCGCGCCAACCAGCGATAGCGCTGCCGCGACTGGCAAACCGATCAAAATTGGCCTGATCACCGATCAATCCAAGGCCTTGTCGTTGTATGGAACCCAAGAAATCAATGGCTTTATGTTGGGTTTGGAGTATGCCACCAACGGCACAATGCAAGTTGCTGGCCGCCCAATTGAAGTGATTGTCAAAGACGACGAAAACAACCCCGAACGCGCTCGTCAATTAGCGCGTGAGTTGATCGAAAAAGATGGCGTGGAATTGCTGCAATGCTGTGCCTCAACCTCAAGCGCCTTGACCGTGATTGAAATTGCCAAAGAAAACAATATCATTGCGATGATTGATCCAGCGGCTGGGCCACAAATTACTGGCTCGAATTTCAATCGCTTCGTCTTCCGCACTGGCCGCAATACCTTGCAAGATGCCTTGACCGCCGGCCCGTATATGGTCGAGAACGTTGGCAAAGAGTTTGTACAATTGGCTCCCGATACCGATTTTGGCAAAGGCTCAGCCGCTTCGTGGCGCTCGATCATCGAGGCCAACGGTGGCACCTTCGTCTCGGATGATGTGTTTATTCCCGCCGATACAACCGACTTTACCCCCTATTTGCAAAAATTGCTCGATGCTGCCGACGAAAAACAGGCCAAAGTGTTGATGGTCACTTGGGCCGGAGCCAACTTTCCACGCTTGTTCCAGCAAATGCAAGAGCAAGGCGTGCTCGATAAATTGACCTTGGCGACTGGCTTTGGCGATAACGTGACCATGCCGATGGTTTATGCCGATGCGGTTGGCTCGGTTGGCATGATTGCCTACCACTACACCCTGCCCAAGAACGAAGTCAACGATTGGTTGGTTGAGCAGCACAAAGCTAAATATGGCTCATACCCCGATCTCTTCACCGCTGGCGGGATGGCCTCAGGCATCGCAACCGTGCGCGGTTTGGAAGCAACCAAGGGCGATACCAACGCCGATGCCTTGATCGCAGCGCTCGAAGGTATGAGCTTTGAAGGGCCAAAAGGCATCTACACCTTCCGCAAAGAAGATCATCAAGCGCTCCAGCCGATGTACATGGTCAAGTTGATCAGCATTACCGACCCTGACGCTAAGTTCTTTGAGTTGCTGCAAGAACGCAGCGCTGAACAAACTGCCCCACCTGTGATGGTGACGGAGTAACGTTGGGGATCGGTTGATGGGGGTCGGGGATCGGGTTAAGTTGTTCCCTCACCCCCGACCCCTCGCCCACTGCGGCGGGCGAGGGGAGCACGATAAGCGCGCGGGAGCGGCCAGCTTACCAAGGTGGTTTGAATCTTGGTCTGGCTCGCACCAATAATCCTTTGGTTCATCAGTCAATGGATAACAGCCAATGATTGTGCTTGAGGGGGTGCAGGGGGATTAAAGCCCCCTGCGTCTCCCGCCTTGAGGTGGGACGGAAGGGTGGTGATCACCCATGATTGTCAAGAACCAACTCTTGTAAGCAGGGGGCAGGGAACGCAATCCATTATCAATCTAATAAATCAGTAGCCCGATAGTCTATAGCCTATACCTTCAGCCACTCTTGAGGAATTTCCAATGCCAAACGTTTTGTTGAAAACTGAACATCTTTCACGCTCGTTTGGTGGTTTGCAGGCGGTGCGTGATGTAAGCATCGCAGTTGAAGAAGGTTCGTTTCACTCGGTTATTGGGCCAAATGGGGCGGGTAAAACGACCTTCTTCAACATGATTAGTGGCGCGATTAAGCCCAGCAGCGGCAAGGTATTTTTTGCTGGTAACGAGATTACTGGTCTGCCCTTGCACCGTATGATTCACCTTGGCATTGGCCGCGCCTACCAAATTACCAGTTTGTTTCCCTCGCTGAGCGTGGCCGAAAATGTGCGTTTGGCCGCTCAAGCCCGAGGCCGCGATACCTTCAAATTTTGGCAGCATAGCGATCGGTTCGAGCGTTATCACGAACGAGCGCAGGCTGCGCTCAAGTTGGTAGGGTTGCGCGGGGTTGAGCAGGTACTCGCCAGCGCCTTGCCACACGGCGATAAACGCAAACTTGAATTAGCCCTGCTGCTCGCTAGTGAGCCACGGCTATTATTGCTCGATGAGCCAACCGCTGGCATGGCTGCCAACCAAGTGCCTGAATTGATCGAGATTATTCAGCAACTTCGCCAAAGCGGCCAACATACGATTATTCTGGTTGAGCATCGCATGGACGTGGTGATGAGCATTTCCGATCAAATTACGGTGATGCATGGTGGCAGTGTGCTGGCCGAAGGCACGCCCCAAGCGATTGCCGCCGATCCACGGGTGCAACAAGCCTACCTCGGTGAATTGTATGATGATGTGCTAACCCAGCCTCACGAGGTCGCCCATGACACCAATTCTTGAAGTTGAGCAACTTCAGACCTTCATCGGTCAATATCATATTTTGCACGATGTCTCGTTGCAGGCCGAACAAGGCTCGATTACCGCCATTCTTGGGCGCAACGGCGCTGGCAAAACCACCACGCTCAAATCAATTATGGGCTTAACGCCGCCGCAAGCAGGCTCAATTCGCTTTGCAGGCCAACGCCTCAACAGCTTGCGCACCTTCAGTATTGCCCAATTAGGCATTGGCTATGTACCAGAGCATCGCGCAATTTTTCGCGATTTGACGGTAACTGAGCATTTGATTTTGGCTGAACGCAAACGCGGCGATTTACGCCGACGTGGCGATTTGATCTTTAGCCTGTTTCCCGATTTGCAGCGGCTTGAGCGGTTGCTGGGCAGCCAACTTTCGGGCGGCCAGCAACAAATGCTGGCGATTGCGCGGGCCTTGGTTCCCGAAACCCAATTGCTGTTGATCGATGAGCCGAGCGAAGGCCTTGCTCCAGTGATTATCGAACAGATGATGCGAGCAATTACTGCGCTGAGCGAACATACCACCGTGGTGTTGGTTGAGCAAAATTTCCGAATGGCCAGCGCGATCAGCCAAGCCTACTATATGCTCGATGATGGCCGAACTGTTGATCATGGCACGATGACGGCGCTGCGGGGCAATCCCCAATTAATTCAGCGCTATCTTGGTGCTGCCTAAAAGGTGTTGAGTATGGCTGTTGCTGCTCCCCCGACAATTCAAACCAAACCCTTGCGTGAACGCTTAGCCCCGTTGGTTATTCCAACAGTGTTTGTATTGATTTTTGCTACAGTGCTGATGGTTGCTCCAGCGAGTTGGCCCAAGCTGATTACGGGTATTTTGTTGCCAGGCCTGACCTTGGCTGCGATCTACTTTATGATCTCAGCGGGTTTATCGTTGATTTTCGGCCTGATGGATGTGCTGAATTTTGCCCATGGCTCGCTGTTTATGCTCGGTGGCTATTGCGCTTGGACCTGCAATGTCTGGCTTGATCCAAATTATGCAGGCCATTGGCCAATCACCATCGCCAGCGGCAATCTGCGCTTTATCATCGGCTTGATTGTTGGTACATTGGTGGGTGCAGCGGTCGGCAGCTTAATCGAAATCAGCCTCATTCGCCCACTCTACAAACGGCCAATTTACCAAGTGTTGCTGACATTGGGCTTAGTGTTTGTGTTTGATGCCTTGGTGCGCACGATTCCGGCTTGGGGTTCGCTCAGTCGTGCCCCCATCAAGCCGCCGATGTTGACCGAAAGCCTGAGCCTGCTCGGTCGCCGTTTTCCAAGCTATAGCCTGTTTTTGATCTGTCTCAGCGTTTCGTTGGCGGTGCTAATCGCTTTGGTGCTGCGCCGTTCACGGATTGGCCTAACAATTCGGGCTGGCGTGCAGGATAGCGCCATGGTTGAGGCGATGGGCATCAACGTGCGGCGGGTTTTTACCGGAGTGTTTGGCTTTGGTAGTGGCTTGGCGGCTTTGGGCGGCGCGGTAGCAGCCTCGTTTATTGGGGTTTACCCCGAAATGGGCTTGGAATACCAGCTTTTTGCCTTTATCGTGGTGGTAATTGGCGGTTTGGGCAGCTATAGCGGAGCAGCAGCAGGCGCATTGTTGATTGGGCTAGCGCGAACCTTCAGTGACCATTTGGTGCTGGAAACAGGCCTACCAACCGCAATCGCCTCGGCCTCAACCGTGCTGGTAATGGCGGTCGTGCTATTGCTCAAGCCTGGCGGAATTTTTAATAAGAATTAGATGTTGGACATATTCCCTCACCCCCGACCCCTCTCCCACTGTAGCGGGCGAGGGGAGATCCAATAGTCATGATATGATGGCTCCCCCTCGCCTGCTGGGCGGGAGAGGGGGCTAGGGGGTGAGGGAAGAAACAACTTAATTATTACGGAGAAAAACCCATGCTCAATCCACCATTGTTAGCTGGATTAACCGCCCGTGTTGTTCAAATGCCGCGCTTGGCGATGCATGTGATTGAGCGTGGCGACCCAAGCAAGCAGCCAATTGTGCTCGTTCATGGCAATGTTTCAGCCGCCCGTTTTTGGGAAGAATTGATGCTGGCCTTGCCCGATGATTATTATGTGATTGCCCCTGATCTGCGTAGTTATGGTCGCTCGGAGCGCTTGCCGCTTGATGCAACCCGTGGTGTGCGTGACTTCAGCGACGATCTCGATAGCCTGTTGCAAACCCTCAATATTCGCCGACCGCACTTGGTTGGCTGGTCGTTGGGTGGTAATGTGGTGCTGCAATATGCCCTCGATTATGCCACGAATGTGCGTTCGCTGACGCTTGTTGCCCCAGGTTCGCCCTATGGCTACGGCGGCACGCAAGGCCTCGACGGCCAACCCAACAGCCATGACTATGCTGGGAGCGGCGGTGGTACGGCCAATGCAGCCTTTGTCGAAGCCTTGAAAAATGAAGATCGCGGTGATGGCCCAGTTTCGCCACGCACCATTATGAATAGCTTCTACTTCAAACCGCCGTTCCGCTCAAGCCGCGAAGATGTGTTTGTTGATGAAATGCTTCAGACCTATTGCTCGCCCCAAAATTACCCTGGTGATTTGGTGGCTTCAGCCAATTGGCCGATGGTTGCCCCAGGTACAGGCGGCGTAAACAATGCGCTCTCGCCCAAATATCTGAACCAAAGCAGTTTTGCCAGCATTCAGCCCCAACCGCCAGTGCTCTGGATTCGCGGCGATGCTGACCAAATTGTCTCTGATGCTTCGATGTTTGATTTGTGTATGCTTGGGCAATTGGGCTTAGTTCCAGGCTGGCCTGGCGCGGAAACTCATCCGGCTCAGCCGATGGTTGGCCAAATGCGGGCAGTGCTTGAAAACTATGCCGCCCACGGTGGCCAATATCAAGAAACGGTGCTGGCAAATTGTGGCCACTCGCCACAGATCGAACAGCCCAGTTTGTTCAATACGGCTCTACTCGATTTTCTGACCCAAGTTTAGGCGAGGTTTGCTATGCAGCGTTTGCGCCCACTACTGCCACTTGTGGCGATTGGCGGCCTTGCAAGCTTGCCATTTGCCTTTGCCGCCGATACCACCCGCTTTTGGCAAGGGGTTTTCATTCAGATTTTTATTCTGGCGATTTATGCCCTGAGCTACGATTTGCTGATGGGCTACACCGGCATGATTTCGTTTGGCCATGCGCTGTTTTTTGGCGCTGGTGGCTATACCGCCGCCATTTTGCTGCGCCAAGCCGAGCCGCCCTCGATGCTAATTGTGATTGCAGCGGTGATTGTGGTTGGCGCAACTATCGGGGCAGCAGTGGGCGCATTGTCGCTACGGGTCAGCGGGGTCTATTTTTCGATGATTACCCTCGCGCTGGCCGAAATTGCCTTCATCCTGTTCAAAGCCGATGATCCCAAGCTCAAGCCAATTACGGGCGGCGAAATTGGCTTGCAAGGGATTGTCGTGCCCGCAGCGATCGATGCCACGACCTATCGACTGCGCTTTTACTTTTTGACCTTGGCGTGTATGGTTGGCTTGTATTACGCGGCGCGGCGTTTGATCAACTCGCCAACAGGGCGGGTATTTGTGGCAATTCGCGAGAACGAGCCACGCGCCACGGCCTTGGGCTATAACACGCTGCATTTCAAATTATTGGCAACTGCAATTTCATCAACGATTGCGGCCTTGGCAGGGATGTTGATGGTGCTGTATGAAAAAAGTGCCAGCTTCGAAATGCTCAGCGTTAATCTCACCATTCAAGCCTTGTTGATGACGATCATCGGCGGGATTGGCACGCTAATCGGGCCAATGCTCGGTGCTGCTACCATCCGCTTGCTTGATCATGGCCTCAAAGGCGAATTTATGCAGGCACTTTTGCCAGCGTGGTTGCGCCCCGACTTAGTATTTGGCATCGTGTATGTGGTGCTGGTGTTATTCTTCCCGGCTGGTTTGATGGGAGCAATTCGCAAGTTGCGCGGCAAAACCAGCCGTAGCTCAGTCGAACGCCTACGCCAAGCCATGAAACCAAAGGCTGAATCATGACCTACGAATTTCCGCCAATTGGCATTGCTGCAATCGCGACCTATCTGCCAGCAGCCGTCGAGACTGCTAGTCAAATCGCCTTAGCCGCCAATATCCCCGAAGCCGTGGTGATCGAAAAGCTGGGTATTCGCCAAAAACACTTGGCCGAAGCCCACGATACACCATCGGCCATGGCGGCTGAGGCTGCTCGTAAAGCCTTGGCAATCGCCGAACTCGACCCGCTGGATGTTGATCTGATTATTTATCATGGCAGTGAATACAAAGATTATGTGGTTTGGTCGGCGGCGGCCAAAATTCAACATCTGATCGGGGCTAAACGGGCGTATGCCTATGAAATTTATGCCTTGTGTGCTGGCTCACCAGTTGCCATCAAAACCGCCCGCGATCAAATGCGAGCCGACCCAATGTTGCGTAATGTTCTGTTGGTTTCAGCAGCCCGCGAAAATGAGCTAGTGCGCTATGACAACCAACAAGCGCGATTTATGTTCAACTTTGGCGCGGGTGCTTCGGCCATGCTGCTACGCCGCGATTATGCAACCAACCAAGTGCTCGAATCGGCGGTGCTGGTTGATGGCTCGTTTAGCGAAAATGTCGTGATGCGCGGTGGTGGCGCTCGCTTCCCAACCAGCCAAGCCACGGTCGATGCAGGCTACCATCAACTTGATGTGTTGCAGCTTGAAGATATGCGTGATCGCTTGGGCTTGGTTTCGCAACCTAATTTTGTGCAAGTGATCGATCAAGCAGTTACCCGTTCGGGCTATCGGCGTTCGGATATTGATTTTTTGGCGATTACCCATATGAAGCCTTCATTTCACAATGGCTTATTGCACGATTTGGGCTTACGCCCCGATCAAGCGATCTACCTTGATGATTATGGGCATATTCAATCGGTTGATCAACAATTGGCGCTTGATTTGGCCCAACAACGTGGCTTGCTCAAAGCTGGCGATTTGGTGGTGTTGGCAGGTGCTGGCACTGGCTATACTTGGGCCGCAAGCGCCGTGCGTTGGGGGTAAACCAAGGCAAAAGTCAAAGGGCAAAAGTCAAAAAGGGGCAGGTATCAGAATCTAGGGGATAGGTTTAACGCAGAGATTCCTAAGGATGAATTATGAGGGATGAAGGATGAAATGGATCGATGTTGAAGCTCTTAGCATCCTTTGCATTCTTCGTGGTTCGAACCTTCGTGCCACTTCGTGTCCTTCGTGGATCAAAATCCTAGCCCCTGACCTCTGATTAAAGGAGCATTGCAATGTACATTGGTGACTGGCTTGGCAAGCGCGAGTTGCTTACGCCAGAGCGACTAGCGCTGGTTGACGACCGTGATGGCGAGCGCTATAGCTACCGCCAATTGAATAGCCGTGCCAATCGTTTGGCTGCGAGTTTGCGCCAACGTTTTGGTGTAGGCAAAGGCGATCGAGTAGCAATTTTGGCCAAAAATCAAATTGGCTACCTCGATGCCTTATTTGCCACTGGCAAGCTTGGGGCGATTTTAGTGCCACTCAATTGGCGCTTAACCGAGCATGAATTAATTTATATGCTCAAAGATAGTGCATCGAGCATATTGCTCTACGATAGCCAATTTGCGCCGCTGCTGCCAACCTTGCGCAGTCAAACCCCAATCAAGCAGTGTGTCCAGTTTGGGCCTGAATACGATCAACTGCTGACCCAAGCTAGCGATTTGCCGATCAGCGAATCAGTTGATCTTGATGATCCGCACTTGATTTTGTATACCTCAGGCACAACTGGCGCACCCAAAGGCGCAGTACTTTCGCATCGGGTGCTGGTGTGGAATTCGCTCAATACCAATGTTGGCTGGGATTTACACGCCGATGACGTGAGCATTATTCATACGCCACTATTTCATACTGGCGGCCTGAATGTGCTAACCCTGCCGATTTTGCATGCTGGTGGCACAATGGTTTTGATGCAAGAATGGAATCCCGAGCGCTGTTTGCAATTGATTGAGCAAGAGCATGTGACGATCTTTTTTGCCGTGCCAACCATGTTTGAGATGCTGCTGCAAGCGCCCAATTTTGTCCAAACCAACCTCAGCAGTCTGCGTTTTTGCATCGCTGGCGGCTCGCCCTGCCCAATTCCCTTGATCGAAGCCTATCAGCAGCGCAATATTCCGTTTCGCCAAGGCTATGGCCTGACCGAAGTTTCGGTTAATTGCTTCACGCTCAACCCAGAGGATGCAATTCGTAAGGCTGGATCGGTGGGCAAGCCGATTTTTCACCTTGATGCCCGCATTGTCGATGAGGCGGGCCGCGATGTGCCGACCAACAGCATTGGCGAATTGATTTTATATGGGCCGACGGTGTGCAATGGCTACTGGCGCAATCCGGTCGCAACCGCCCAAGCCCTGCAAAAAGGTTGGTTCTACACTGGCGATCTAGCACGGGTCGATGCTGAAGGTTATTTCTACATCGTTGATCGCAAGAAGGATATGTATATTTCTGGCGGCGAGAATGTTTACCCTGCTGAGGTTGAAAACGTGCTCTATCAGCACCCTGCGGTACAAGAATGCGCCGTGATTGGCATACCCGATAGTCGCTGGGGCGAGGTTGGGCGGGCTTTAGTGGTGTTGCGGCCAAGCACGCAGCTTGATGAGCCAACCCTGATCGCTTTTTGTCGCGAACGCCTGGCTAGCTACAAAACCCCAAAATCGATTTATTTCTTGCCTGAGTTGCCGCATAACGCCAGTGGCAAGGTCGTCAAGCCTGAGCTACGCAAATTGTTTGGCTATTAGAACATAGGGGGTCAGGAATCAGGGGCAAGGGGTCAGGTTTGATCCACGAAGGACACGAAGAGCACGAAGGACAGATTTGTAGAATTTCATCCTTCATCCGTATTCCCGATCCCCAGCCCCCAACAACCGATCCCCACTATTCAAAGGATTTCAACCATGAGCTATACAATTGGCCAAAGCGCTCGTTTGCGCAAAACCATCACCGAAGCCGATATTATTTTGTTTGCGGGAATTTCGGGCGATGCCAACCCTGTGCATATCGACGAAATTGCTGCACGTGAATCGCGTTTTGGGCGGCGGATCGCCCATGGTATGCTGGGCGCTGGCCTGATTTCAGCAGTGATTGGCATGCATTTGCCTGGCCCAGGCACAATTTACCTCAACCAAACCTTGGCTTTTCGCAGCCCGATTTACATTGGTGATACGGTCACGGCCTATGCCGAAATTAAAAGCCTGCGCGATGATAAACCAATCGCTACATTAATCACCCAATTGCTGAACGAAGAAGCCAAAATCTTGATCGAGGGCGAGGCGATTGTGCTGCTGCCAAGCTAAAATCAAGCACAACCCAAGCCGACAGCCGCTCAAATTGGGGCGGTTTTTTCATGCTTGACAGCTAGTTTCGATCATCGCTATGCTTTGGCTGAATTTAATCTGATCGTGAGCAACCAATGCCTAAATTTTTGCACAAATTTGGCCAACCACGCCTGATTTGGCTAGCCTTTGGTGTAGCCATGACCCAATTAGTGATTAGTAATCTGTTGGCAAGCTTATTTCATTCGTGGACTAGGGGCTATGGCTTGTTGGATTTGGGCGGTGGTGCAAATGCATTTTCGGCCAAATCCAGCGTTACAGCTGATTTAGCCTATCAATTAATCAGCAATTATGGCGAATATCGCAGCAGTCATGTGTGGCTGATTGTGCCCGACATGCTGTTACCGATTGGAGTTTGGCTCTTTTTTGGGCTAGCGTTGCTGCGGCTGACGCGTGATGTTCACGGTTGGCAACAGTGGCTACCAGCCTTGGCGAGCCTCTATTTCTTCGCCGATTATGCTGAGAATAGCTGCGAAGCCCTGATGTTATTGCAATATCCTACCCAATTGCCAACTGTGGCTATGCTCTGGACTTGGTGTTTTACGCTCAAAAATCTCGCTGTTGGTTTAAATATTGGGGCAATCGTGCTGATATTCCTGTGGCGCTGGCGGCAAGCTCAATCAAAATCACGTTAAATGAATAAGGCCCGCAGATTGATTGCAGGCCTTGTGCTAGCAGGAAAGTCTATTCAGCGGCGCGGCTGCCTAATTGTTCATTGAGCAAGAACAGCGCACCTGGATGATCGCCAGCCATTTTGAGCTTTTCGACCACATCCGAGGCGCTTTTTTCTTCCTCGACTTGCTCGGTAATAAACCATTGCAAATGAATTTGGGTAGCATGATCATTCTCTTTGATCGCCAAATCGTAGAGCGAGTTGATCAACGCGGTAACGCGTTGTTCGTGATGCAAGGCCATTTCAAACACTTCAAGTGATGAATTGAAGCTTGATTGCGGCTGGGCCATGGCTTGCAAAACAGCGCGGCCACCCCGATCATGCAGATAATCGAACAGCTTCATGGCGTGCACGGTTTCTTCTTCGTACTGCAAGCGCATCCAATGAGCAAAGCCACTCAAATTAACCGACTCGAAGTAGGCCGACATTGAGAGATACAGGTAGGCCGACTCAAATTCGTGCTTGATTTGATCGTTAATCGCGGCTTCAATGGTTGGATTAATCATAGGCTGCGAACTCCTTCGCTATGAAGACCTCTGCTAATGTGGGTAGTTTAGGCTATCTAGCGCCGAAAAACAAGGGCTTAGCCAGCCGTATTTGCTGCATGAGCTTGGCTCGATGATCTATACAGCCCATAGCCAAGAGCCTTTGCGTGAATTGCCCAAGCCTGTTAGGATGGCACAAAACGACTTAAATACACATAACGAGGACTCGACGATGAGCACATTGCTGGAGATTTACAAAACAATGAGCTATGGCCCAGCACCCGAAGCTGCTGCTCCAGCCCACGAGTGGCTAGATGCCCATAGCCGTCGTTTTGGGCTCTATATTAATGGTACATGGACAGAAGTCGCCAACGAGCGCTTGTTCGATTCGATCAATCCAGCCAATCGCAGCGTGTTGGCCCAAGTGACCCAAGCGAGCAGCGATGAAGTAAACGCTGCGGTGGCTGCTGCCAAGGCGGCCTTTCCAGCTTGGTCGCAAACCAGCGGCCATGTGCGTGCTCGCTATTTGTATGCCTTGGCACGCCAAATTCAAAAACATTCGCGCCGTTTCGCGGTGCTCGAAACCCTCGATAATGGCAAGCCCATCCGCGAAACCCGCGACATTGATATTCCATTAGTCGCGCGGCATTTCTACTATCACGCTGGTTGGGCACAATTGCAAGAAAGCGATTTGGCAGGCTACGAGCCGCTGGGCGTGGTCGGCCAAATTATTCCGTGGAACTTTCCGCTGTTGATGTTGGCTTGGAAGATTGCCCCAGCCTTGGCGATGGGCAACACGGTGGTGCTGAAGCCTGCCGAATGGACTTCATTAACCGCCTTGGCATTTGCCGAAATTTGCCACGAAATTGGTTTGCCCAAGGGCGTGGTCAACATCGTAACTGGCGATGGTAAAGTTGGCGAGCAAATCGTCAAGCACCCCGATATTGCCAAAATTGCCTTTACTGGTTCAACCGAAGTTGGCAAAATTATTCGGAGCGCCACCGCTGGCAGCGGCAAAAAACTCTCCTTGGAGCTTGGCGGCAAATCGCCCTTTATCGTGTTTGATAACGCTGATCTCGATAGCGTGGTCGAAGGCGTGGTTGATGCGATTTGGTTTAATCAAGGCCAAGTTTGTTGCGCTGGCTCACGTTTGTTGGTGCAAGAAAACATTGCCGATAAGCTGATTGGCAAGTTGCGCACTCGTATGGAGCAATTGCGCATCGGCGATCCTTTAGATAAAGCGATCGATATTGGCGCGATTGTTGCTCCAGCCCAATTACAAAAAATCGAGCAACTGGTGGCCGAAGGCGAAAACGAAGGTTCAATCAAATGGCAACCATCGTGGGCTTGCCCAACTGATGGCTACTTCTATCCGCCAACCTTGTTTACCAACGTGGCTCCCGCTTCAACCTTGGCCCAAGTTGAAATTTTCGGGCCAGTCTTGGTCACGATGACCTTCCGCACCCCTGATGAAGCGATTGCGATTGCCAACAATACCCGTTTTGGTTTGGCCGCCAGCATTTGGAGCGAAGATATTAACGTGGCGCTGCATGCCGCAGCCCGCGTCAAAGCAGGCGTAGTTTGGATCAACAGCACCAACTTGTTTGATGCAGCAGCTGGCTTCGGCGGCTATCGTGAAAGTGGCTACGGTCGCGAAGGTGGCAAAGAAGGCTTATACGAATATCTCAAAAAATCTGAGGTTAAAAAGCTTAAAACCAAGGCCAGCCCAGCGCCCGCGCCTGTGGCAACCACAGCCAGCAACGGCCTACCAGCGCTTGATCGCACGCCCAAAATCTATATTGGCGGCAAGCAAGCCCGCCCCGATTCGGGCTACAGCCGAATTGTGGTTGGCAGCAATGGCGAGCAGCTTGGCGAAGTTGGCGATGGCAGCCGCAAAGATATTCGCAACGCGGTCGAAGTTGCACGCAGTGCTGCTAACAGTTGGTCGGCAGCAACCGCCTATAATCGGGCGCAAGTGCTCTATTTCTTGGCTGAAAATTTAGGCGCACGTGCCGCCGAATTTGCCCAACGCATTCGCCAACAAACAGGCCGCAACGATGCCGACCTCGAAGTTGAAACATCAATCGAGCGCTTATTTACCTACGCCGCGTGGGCCGATAAATATGATGGCTCGGTGCATGCCACGCCTGTACGCAACGCCACCCTCGCCATGGTCGAATCGCTCGGTGTGCTTGGTTTGGTTTGTCCCAGCGAATATCCCTTGTTGGGCACGATTTCATTGCTAGCACCAGCCATCGCCTTGGGCAATAGTGCGATTATCATTCCATCGCCAGAGCATCCACTTTCAGCCACCGATTTGTATCAAGTGCTCGATACCAGCGATGTGCCGGCAGGCGTGGTCAACATTATCACCGGCGACCGCGATAGCCTAGCCAAAGTGCTGGCCGAGCACAACGACGTTGATGGTTTGTGGTATTGGGGCAGTGCTGAGGGTAGCGCCATGGTCGAGCGCAGTTCAATCGGCAACCTCAAACAAACCTGGGTCAACTACGGCGAAACTCGCGATTGGCTTGATCGACGAGTTGGCGAGGGCGAAGAATTTCTACGCCACGCTAGCCAAATCAAAAATATTTGGGTTCCCTACGGCGCATAATCAGGGTTTCCTAGTCGTTTTAGGATTGCAAGAGTAGGCCTTAATCACTTTTCATTGCAAACCATCGATTTCATAGTTCATCGGTGGACGAGTGATTTCTCTAATTGTCCTTGAGGGGGTGCAGGGGGATTAAAGCCCCCTGCGTCTCCCGCCTTGAGGCGGGACGGAAGGGTGGTGAATGCCAAGTAAATACCACAGCCCAATTGATTGATTAAGATCTACCTTTGTAAAGTAGATTTAGCTCGATTCCTTAAGTGGAGTCGGGCTTTTTTGTAATTATCCTTAGATTTTATCGTAACGATCACTACAAATTTGACATTTTAGCAAAAGCTTATATATTGATATCAAGTATCAATAAGGAGTTTTCGCAATGTTTGATGTGATTATTGTTGGTGGTAGCGTGGCGGGTTTGAGTGCAGCCTTGGTGTTGGGGCGAGCACGACGCAGTGTGTTAGTGCTCGATAGTCAGCAGCCGCGCAATGCGCAATCGCCTGGTGTGCATAATTTTCTCTCGCGTGATGGCATTTTGCCTGCTGAATTGCGTCAAATTGGCCGCGAGCAACTCAAGCCCTACCCAAGTGTGCAGGTACGTTTCGCGACTGCTGAGCATGCCCAAGCAATCGATGGTGGTTTTGTGGTAAAGCTTGATGATGGCAGCGAAATTAGCAGTCACAAATTGTTGCTAGCTTCGGGCGTGATCGACGAATTGCCGCCAATCGAAGGCCTAGCCGAATTGTGGGGATCAAGCGTATTTCACTGCCCCTACTGCCATGGCTGGGAAGTGCGCGATCAGCCGTTGGCGGTGTTAGTGCCCGATGCTGAGCGTTTGTTTCACGTTGCTACCTTGTTGCACAACTGGAGCAGCGATTTAGTAGTTTGTACCAATGGCGAGGCTCAACTTAGCCCTGAGCAACGCCAAATCTTAGCAAAACTCAACTTGCCAATTCGCGAAGATCGTTTGGTTGGTATCGAACAAGCCAATGGACAATTGACCCATTTGATTTTTGATCAAGGTGAGCCATTGGCCCGCAGCGGTTTGTTGATCGGCGTGCCCCAACGCCAACGTAGCCAACTACCAGCCCAACTAGGCTGTGAAGTTTCCGATAATCCCCATATGCCAGGCTTGATCAAGGTGCAAATGTTGGGGCAAACCAGCGTGCCAGGCGTGTATGCTGCTGGCGATGCGACCGCAGGCATGCAGCAAGCAATCAATGCCGCCGCTGGTGGCGCGATGGCAGGCGCAGGCATCAACCATGAACTGATTCAAGATATGCTCAAACAACTTTAGCCCGCCGTTCAAAGCGATCACGCCATTTGCGATAACATTGTTGATGATATTCCTCGGCGGGGTAAAACGGCAGATCAAGTTTTATTTCAACAGAATAATCAACGAGCTGTGGTTGAGCTAGCTTACTGGCCAGAGCTAGCTCCAACTGAGCAGCATTGCTACAAATAATCATTGCGCGATATTGTGGGTCGGGGTCGGCTGGCGGTTCTAGCATAGCCCAAAAATAACCCAACAGCTCGTTTAAACTGATGATCGTTAGATCAACATGTAATTCGACGACCTCGGCATGACCTGTCGATCCTGCACAAACATCCTCATAGCTTGGCTGCTCAGTCCAACCACCAGCGTAGCCAGCTTGGGTTTGGACAATACCGGCAAGCGCCCCAAAAGCCGCTTCGACTCCCCAAAAACACCCAGCACCAACAATAATTCGTTCGATCATTGTGCACACCTTAGCCGAAATTAGCTAAACTGCCCAATCGCTTGGGCATTATTGATAGTATTAACAGTGCAGCCTGATAGTAATTTAAAATTCTAGGCGTACTAACAAGTAGAAATTATAGCAAAATATACAAATTGCACAAAATATAACTTCAATATTTTAGGCAACATGGCGATGAATCAAGTGACAATCATTGAGTAAGATAAACCTACAGCCGTAAATAAACCCAATTACCCAATCAAGCTTGCTTCAATTTTAGCACTATTGCACAACAATAGATGGGTATAGTGCTAGGTAGCGTTTGATTTCCTCGCATCGGTATTCTGAATCCGCTCCAGGTTAAATCTTCAAAGGCGAAGCATTTGTTAGCTTGATCAACTCAATAGATTCCAACCTATTGCTTGATCGGCGTGTATCGCATCGTAGCCAATCATTACCTGTCATCAAGGGAGGTTCTAATGTTTCGACGACGACGCTGGATTGTACCCGCAGCAGTTGCTTCGCTAGCAATACCCACTGCAACTTTTGCCCAAGAAGCCGCCCCGGTAGCAACCGAAACAATCACCACCCAAATTGATATTATTTGGTTGTTGATTGCCGCGGTTTTGGTCTTTTTTATGCAGGCTGGCTTTGCCTTGGTCGAAAGTGGCTTTACTCGTTCCAAAAACGCCGCCAACATCTTGATGAAAAACTTGATGGATTTTTGTGTTGGCACGGTGTTGTTCTTTGCAATTGGCTTCGGCTTGATGTATGGTGCATCAGCTGGTGGCTTCATCGGTACCGACAACTTCTTCCTCAGCGACTTTAGCCCAGCAACTGGCAGCGGCAAAGATTGGGTTGGTTTCTTCTTCCAATTGGTGTTTGCCGCCACCGCCGCCACAATTGTGTCGGGCGCAGTCGCCGAACGCTTCAAATTTATCTCCTACCTGATTTATAGCGCCGTGATTTGTGGCATTGTCTACCCCATTTCGGGACACTGGCAATGGGGCGGCGGTTGGCTATTCCAACTGGGCTTTATCGACTTTGCTGGCTCGACGATTGTGCATAGCGTTGGTGGCTGGGCCGCAGTTGCTGGCACGATTTTGCTTGGGCCACGCTTGGGCAAATTCAACAAAGATGGCTCAAGCAACGTTATTCCAGGCCACAGCTTGACCCTTGGCGTGCTTGGGGTCTTTATTCTGTGGGTTGGCTGGTTTGGCTTCAACCCAGGTAGCACCCTCTCGGGCATGAACGAAAGCATTGGCTATATTGCCGTCACCACCAACATGGCCGCTGCGGTTGGCGCACTCTCAGCCCTGATCACCAACTGGTTGATCACTGGTCACCCCGATACTGCCGTAGCTTCCAACGGCGCACTCGCTGGTTTGGTCGCAATTACTGCAGGCTGTGCCAATGTTACGCCAGTTGGCGCATTGTTCATCGGCTTGCTCGGCGGGATCATCTTCGTCTATGGTTCGATCTTCCTCGAAAAAGTCTTGAAACTTGATGATCCAGTTGGGGCAATTCCAGTTCACTGTTTCAATGGGATTTTCGGCACCTTGGCAGTTGGCTTGTTTGCTAGCCCGGCTGTTGGCGGCTTGACTGGCATGGGCGATGCTGCTGGCTTGTTCTATGGCGGTGGTTTGGGCCTACTCGGCACCCAAGCGATTGGGGTTTTGGCAGTTGGCGCTTGGGCCTTCACAACCATGTTCATCGTCTTCTATGTGCTGAAAAAGACGTTGGGCATTCGGGTATCGGAGCAAGAAGAAATCGAAGGCTTGGATATTTCTGAGCACGACACGGTTTCATACCCCGAGTTTGGCACGCCGGTTGCTGGTGTGGCAGGTGCTCGCTCAATGATGCCAGAGCTTTCGTCAACCAAATAAACCAATTCAAGCATGCGCTGATTGAGCTAATCTCAGTCAGCGCATCGTTAGCATCAAGGAGCAATTATGCAACTTGCAGTGAGCGCCAAACCTGAAACTCCGCTCCAACCCTATGTGGTGAGCGCCGATTATGCTCCTGGCACATTAATTAAGCAACAAACCCTAGAATTGCCCATCTATCACTCACCCGAGCAAAAACTCTATGAATTGGAGATTGCAGGCTTTCGGGTTGAGGATGCTGATCCTGAAACAGCTTTACGCCAAGCAGTGCCTGTGCTCAAAGCCTTGGTCAACTTGGCTCGCCTACCAACCTATGTGTTTATTGCCCGCCGTTCGCGCCAAGTCTATCCAATTTATAGCATTGGTGATGATGTGCTGGCGACAACCCCTGGTGGCCCCGTTTTTCGCCATGTTGAGCTTGCCAAAGTGCGTGAATATTTGAATGAATATCTGCATTTGACAGGCGTGCTTGGCCGACCTGGAGCCAGCGATAAGCTACATGTGCGCGGTGTTGATGCCAAAACGCTGGGCTTGATTCGCCCGACTTGCTATTTCAAAAAGCGGATTACTGGTCAAACCGATTTCTGGGCACCTGTGTTTGCCAACGAGCAAGAATTGTATACCTTTGCAGCGAGCAAGCGCCATGCTGTGGCATTGAGCGAGCCAAACGCCTTGATGGGCTTGCATGCCTTGGTCGCCAAAGCCTTGATCAAAGATAAACGGCTGTTCCACGAACACGATCTACGGGTTGATCGCATGTTTGCCGAGCCATGGGAAATTTGGAAAAAAGATTTAACGGCGGTCAACGAGCCGATTGTGCTTGGTGATGTCAGCTTAAATGTCTATCAATATGGCCCAACCTGGCTCGCCGTGGAAAAACGCCGCGATCGCGATGAACTACGCCCAAGCTTGTTCCTTGGCGAAAATCTCTACGATCTGACGGCGCGAGTAACTGCCGACTTCAAACGGCGCGGCCTGATTGCTGAATAATCCACGAGCTGGCTTTCAAATGCTGGAAGCCAGCTATTTGGTAAACCCATATTTGGCGATCATCGCGCGAATTGTGGTGATATTACGGGCGGTTCCGGCCTGTTTGATCGCTCGCTCCAATTTTGCCCCGCTAAACTTACTTTCCCCGCGCTGTTTATGCCGCAACCACCACACATGCCGCCCTGTGATCCGAAATGTATCCAACTCATTTTGATATTGGGCTAAACGGGCTTGGGCTTCAGCATCTGGTTCGTGCTGCACAAACGTCACATACAAAGCCGCTTGCGGATCGATCTCGCTTGGCGTAAATGGGCAGGCTTGTTCAAGCTCGACCAATTCGGCGGCAGAACGTAGAAATGTTGCGACTGCAAAGCCAAAACAGTCCTCAAGTTGGGTTGCAATCAAGTGCTCGGCCTCAGCATAGCTTTGGGTTGGATCATCAAAAACCACATTGCCCGATTGAATATAGGTCTGAACATTGCTAAAACCATGGGCCACTAAGACATCGCGTAACTCTTCCATCTTTACAAAGTGGTTGGTAATGTTGATTGCGCGTAAAAAGGCAATAGTGCTCATCGTTACCTCGCGTCGAGAGAATATAGAACATAAGATCTATTATAAACGCAGAGGCGCAGAAGAGATCAGGCTATGGGCTATCGGTAATGGTTGATTGGATTGAGAACCAGTTCTCGTTCCCTCACCCCCAGCCCCTCTCCCACTGCGGCGGGCGAGGGGAGCACTGTTGAAGCGGTTCCCCCTCGCCTCGCGGGCGGGCGAGGGGGTCAGGGGGTCAGGGCATGCTGGCCGTTGTTAACGCTATAAACCATTACACATAGAATATAGAACATACGATCTATTATAAACGCAGAGGCTTGATAAGGATGAAGGATGAGGGAGGAAAGATGAACATCAGTGTAGATCTGTGCCAATCTGTGGCTAAACATACACTTCGTATCTTCGCAGTTTCAAGCTCTTCGTGTCCTTCGTGGTTAGAAAACCTTCTCCTACGTCTCTAGTCTATTAATCATCAAGCCGTGGCGTAACGATATCGACCCAAATGCGGCGGGTGCGTTCTTGGGTCAAGTCGGTATGAATATGCTTGATTTCGCTATAGGCATCAAGCGCATTCGGCCCCAACTCGCGGCCAATTCCGCTATCTTTGTAGCCCCCAAATGGCGCTTTGGCATTGATCAGGTGATGATCATTGATCCAAACCGTGCCAGCCCGAATTGCCCTCGCCACCTCTTGGGCATCTTGTAAATCGCGGCTCCACACGCTGGCTGCCAAGCCATAGTTGGTATCATTGGCAAGCGTAATCGCCTCACCAACTGTATGATAGCGAATTACCGAAAGGACTGGCCCAAAAATTTCTTCTTGAGCAATCCGCATCTGGTTATGCACATTGGTAAAGATCGTGGGTCGCACAAAATGGCCATTGGCCAGATTGGGATCATCGATGCCCACTCCACCGCAGCGCAAGGTAGCGCCTTCTTGAATCCCCAGCTCGATATAGGCCTCGACTGCACGTTTTTGAGCAGCTGAAACCAACGGCCCTAAATCAGTTGTCAGATCAAGCGGATCACCCAACACTAATTGTTCAACTCGTGCGACCATCCGCTCAACAAATTGATCGTGCAGCGAATCGGGCAAGAGCAAGCGTGTGCCAGCCTCGCAGCTTTGGCCTGAATGCATAAAGGCCGCCCAAATCGCCCCATCAACCGCCAAATCAAGATCAGCATTGGGCAAAACAACCACTGGCGATTTGCCACCAAGCTCCAAGGTAACGCGCTTGAGATTACGCCCAGCGACTTCGGCAATGCGGCGGCCAACCTCGGTCGAGCCAGTAAAAGCAATTTTATCGACCGCAGGATGGCTGGTCAGGCGTTCGCCCACCAAACCGCCAGGCCCAGTTACCACATTGAAAACGCCATGCGGCAACAAATCGGCTTCATGAATCAATTCGGCCATACGCAAAGCGGTAACTGGAGTCAACGAGGCTGGCTTGAGCACCAGGCTATTGCCAGCGGCCAAGGCTGGGCCAATCTTCCAAATTGCCATCAAAAATGGGTAGTTCCAAGGGATAATTTGGCCACAAACCCCAATCGGCTCGCGCCAAACCGCATTAGCACTCGGCGACGGAAAATCGATATAGGGCAAGGTTTGCATGGGGTGTTGCCGCGCCAAATCGGCAAAATAGCGCAAATGCTCGATACCTACCGGAATATCGAGCCATGAACTTTTACGCAGAGTTGCGCCACCATTGAGCGTCTCAAGCTCGGCCAATTCGTCGGTGTTTTCTTCGAGCAAATCGGCAATCGCCTCGATCGTTTTAGCGCGATCAACAGGCCGCATTTGCGCCCACGAACCAATATCGAAACTCTTCCGCGCAGCTCCAACCGCTCGATCAATGTCGTGAATGGTGGCCCGCGCTACTTGGGCAACTGGCTCGCCCGTCGCGGGGTTGTACAGGGTTTCGCTAGCAGCATCGCTGGCCGCGACCCAAGCTCCGTCAATATACAGACCAAACGAGCGAAGGCTATCTGATTGCGTCATGTTGGCGTTCTCCGTTGAAGGCGCACAGTCATTATAACTTGATCATACCCTAAGCAGGTTTATGACGCAAGGTGTCACATATCACAGAGTACGAGCAGGGGTAATCCAACAAAATCGCTTAAAACAGTCGTTCTTGAGCTGCATCGGGGTCGGTTGGGGCTTGGCGTTCAAAATTAAAGGCTGGCAATTCAGCTAAACTGGTAATCCCAAAAATATGCAAAAATTGGCTGGTTGTGCCATAAAGCACTGGGCGGCCAATCGTTTCAGCCCGCCCAACCTCATAAATTAATTCACGCGCCAAGAGCGAACGTACAACGCCACTCGAATCGACCCCACGAATTGCCTCAAGCCCAGCCCGCGTTACTGGCTGACGATAGGCAATAATTGCCAAAACCTCAAGTGCTGCTGGTGAGAGTTTTTGCGGTTGGCTGACCCCTAGAAAGCGTTCGAGGGCGCTGGTGGCTTCGGGCGCACTAACTAATTGCAAGGTGCCAGCTTGATCTTGCAACCGAATGCCGCGCCCAGCGAAGCGCTGGCGTAAATCCGCAATTAACAGCGGAATGTCCTGCTCACGCAATTCGAGGGCATTGGCCAAGGTCGCATATTCAACCGGATCACCGGCGACAAACAGCACAGCCTCGGCTCGCAGCAATAAATCAGGGTGTAAATGCTCGGTCAGGGTTGGCATTGGCGATGGCGATTCAACTGGCTCAATCAAAACAGCAGGCTCAAACTCAGGGTTTGCAACTACCTCAATTGAGCACGATTCGGCTTCAATTTCTGGTTGGTCAGTTGGGGTAATAGGCATAGGTGGTGCTTGATCTACATTCATTGCTAGCTGGTTTGGTGGCTTGACGAAATATTGAACCAACTGGGCAATCGCCAAGGCAAACAGCTTGAGCCAATGGCGCAGCAATGTTTGAATTGATGATTGCCCAGTCATGGAATTTAGACAGTTGCTTCGGTTCGAGCAACTTTAACTTCAATCCGCCCAAGGCCAATTTTGTTGAGCATAATTTTGCGCTTGAGGGCTTGAATATTTTCGCCATTGGGAATCGACTTAGGGCATTCTGAGCAGTTGAACACGGTATGGCAGCGCCAAACGCCGGTTTCTGAGCCAACAATATCCAAGCGAGCCTTAATCGCGGTATCGCGTGAATCTTCGACAAAGCGATAGGCGCGAGTTAATGCTGATGGGCCATAATATTCGCCGTTGCTCCAGTGAACTGGGCAGGCCGAGGTACAGCAACCACATTGATTACAGCTAGCAGCCAAGGCGATGCGGTTAGCATCTTTGGGGCTTTGCAAGCGCTCCTTGCCATCAGCAGGCTTGGCGATGTCGGTGACCAAATAGGGCAACATCACTGCATCTTTGGCAAAGAACGAATCGAAATCAACCACTAAATCGCGAATGACTGGGAAACCTGGTAATGGTCCCACGGCAATTTCAGTGCTATTTAAGGACAGCACACGGGTGGTCGAGGCCAAGCGATTGCGGCCATTAATCATCATGCCACACGAGCCATCGATGCCCGATTGCGAGCCACGCCGAAAGGTCAAGCTGCTATCTTGCTCGTCTTTGATGATATTCAAGGCATCAAGAATCGTGGTAAATTGATTTACCTCAACATGATAGACCTGATATTTGGCGGTAAAATCGGTGGCAGCATCGAAGCGTGGCACACGAAATGTTACTTTCATTGAAACTACTCCACTAGGTTCTAGCGCTTAAATGAATTGGTTCACGCCATTCAGAATTGCCGATGTGCTCGCATCCCTGATTCTTCCTTTTTTCAAGCCTAGCTTGTTAATCAGCGTTTGTGATCACCACCCTTCCGTCCCGCCTCTAGGCGGGAGACGCAGGGGGCTTTAATCCCCCTGCACCCCCTCAAGGGCAATCAGGGAACATCACACATCCCACAACATCAGGTAGTTCGCAGCGGAAGCCAACCCTTTGGAAGGTTAGGGGATGAGGGCATACCAATCCGCTTAGAGCGCAGCCACGCTTGCTTTTGCCACAGCATCTGCCACATCCAGTAGCCGATCAAGCTCTAGGGCTTCGAGCAATTCAGTATTAAAGCGCCGATTTTTATCGTGCAGGGCAATTTGGCCAAATTGTTCGCGCAAGCTATGTACTAAACCAACGTGTTGTTCATCGCTGGCCGCAGTATGGGCTTGGCTATTGAAGGCTTGACGCAGGTTTTTGCGCACAAGACCCAATTTGTGGCTACCTTTTTGGCCGAACAAGCCTTCGATTTCGTCGCTGGCGTTGCTGGTAGCGTAGCTTGGCACGTTGCCATAGCTAGCCGCGCCCAGTTTGTCGGCAATTGCCGCGCCTGCCAGTTTGGCAAACACTACGGCAGCCGCCAATTCGTTGCCAGGCAAGGCTTGCTCGCCGTGCACGCCGTTATTGGCGCAAGCGCCAACTGCATACAAACCTTCAAAGCCTGCCACGCTACCATTGAGGTCGGTTGGCAAACCACCAAGGCTCGATTGTTGGGTCGGCTTGACTGGAATAAAATCATGGTTGGGATTAACACCAGCAAAATCTTCGGCATAATCCAATAGGTGTGGGTAGCGCTCACGAATTTGGCTGGTTGGCAGATGCCGCACATCGAGCCAAACATGACCATCAACGCCTCTGCCAGCAGCAATTTCAGCGTTAACCGCAGCAGTTACCTCAGCCAAGCTAGCTTGTTCGTTGGTAAAGCGTTTTTCGCTGGCGTTAAGCAGGTGTGCGCCATCGGCTAGCACTTGTTCGTTGATAATCAAGCCAGTATTGGCCACACCCAAGGGGTGGAAATTGACCAAATCCATGCCGATTAGGTTGATGCCAGCTCGCAAAGCAGCGGCATGGCCATCGCCAGTTGAGGCATATGAATCGCTGGAAGTGGCATAGAGTTGACCATAGCTGCCAGTTGCCAGCACCGTTACTTTGGCATTGATAACTTCGATTTCGCTGCTGCGAATATCGAGCACACTCACACCACGCACGTTTTTGCCTTCAACCACCAAACCCAACATAAACCACTCAGGATACACTTTGATACCAAAGCGCACGACTTCGCCATACAAGGTCGTGACAATTGCGTGGCCAGTTTGGTCGCCAGCGTTAGCCAAGCGTGGTTGACTATGGCCATAGCCAACTTGTTGGGCGATCCGGCCACTCTTCAAGCGGCTAAATGGCAAGCCCATGTGCTCTAGCTCATACACAGCGGCAGGAGCTTGCTCGCACAGCGCCTTGACCGCAGCGGCATTATTGCTTTTGCCATAGGCCAAGGTATCGCTGATATGCGCTTCAACGCTATCACTGCTGCTATTCCCTAAGGCGGCGGCAATGCCTGTGCGTTCGACGACCGAAGCCGCCCGAACTGGATATTGTTTGGTCACAATCGCCACATCGGCTTTGGGCGCGTTACGTTTAATCTCAAGGGCGCAGCGCATCCCAGCGATGCCACTGCCAACCACAATTACATCATGCTGAATCACAGACGACACTCCTTATGCCAAAGCCCACAACGTCCAGAAGCCCAAAATTGCCCCGGCGATACCCAAGACAATCAACAAAAAGTTGACCGTATGGCGCACAGCGCTATTGGTTGTCCAGTCGTAGATGACATTGCGAAAGCCGTTGAGGCCATGAAACAGCGCACAAATTAACAAAAGCCCTTCGTTCAGCACATACCACAGTGGAAATGCGCTGAAGGTTTCGCGCATACCGTTATAGGTCAGTGCTGGTGTATCAAGCTTGGTGAAATAGGTAAAATACAGGTGGATTGGCAAAAACAGCAACAAACCATACGAAGAAAGGCGTTGCAGAATCCACAACAGCGTGCCCGCACCAGGTTCTACTTTAACCTTTTGAGCGCGGCTTGTAACGCTGATAACATCTCGGTGCACCATTGAAGCGATTCCTTTCCAGCCGTTACGCCGCCAGATTGGCGATAATCTTAATAAAGAGCAGCACAAACAGCGCCACCGTCAAGACCAACGAAAGCCAGAAAGAGGCTCGTTGGAAGCGAGCGCCAAACCCTGCCTCAAGGGTCAAAACCCGCAAGCCAGTTAGGGCATGCAACACCACCAGCGCCACAACCACCGCATGGGTAATATGCCAGAAGGTCGTGTTGTACGCAGCCATCGCCGTGTTGAAGGCCGCCGCAGCGGTGCCAGCCGGCTCATCGCTGGTGCGAATTACCGTGCTCAATTCCCAAATGTACGTCAGCATATACACCGTGAGCAACAAGCCCGAAAAACGGAGTAAAATGCGCGCTAGATACGAGGCACTCGTTTGATAACGGTCCAAAATCGTGCGAGTGGACACGTAACCTCCTTATTGATGCTGAATTCCAAATTACTGGCTAAGAGCCTGCAAGCGTTCCACAAAAAGATCAAGCTCTGTCTCTAAGGTATAGAAAAATGGCGATACCCGCACATGGCCAGGCCGATGATCAACGATTATCCCCTGCTCAGCCAAGGCAGCCACCAACTTGGCATGCTCGGCACTTTGGATCATCACGATCCCTGCATGCTGCTGTGGGTCGCCAGAAATAGTTAGTTGATAGCCTGCATCGCGTAACTTGGCCACCAAATAGGCCACCAGTTCGCTGGTGCGTTGTTGAATTGCCGCCACGCCATGGTCAAGGATGATCTGCATGCCAGCATGGCCAGCATAGACCGCCGATAAAGCAGGCGTGCCAACTTCAAAGCGCCGCGCATCGGGGGCAAACTCAAAGTTGTTGGGGTCGAAGGCAAATTGGTTGGCATGACCAAACCAGCCAGCAACCGTCGGCTTAAGCTGCTGAATCAGGCTGGGGCGGACATAGCATTCAACAATGCCCGTTCCACCAAGCAGCCACTTCAAGCCCCCAGTCATGTAGAAATCCAGATCGCTGGCGACGACATCGACTGGCACTTGCCCCGCCGCCTGATAGCCATCGATCAGGCATAATGCGCCTTTGGCATGGGCTAATTTGGCAATTTCAGCAATTGGCTGAATTGTGCCACTGGCAAAAAAGACATGCGAGGTTGCCACCAAGGCCGTGCGCTCATCGATTGCAGCCTCGTAGGCTTCCAATGGCACATGCACGCCATCGGGCGATGGCAAAAGCACCACCTCAACCTCAGGATGCGCCAACCATTGATACGGAATTGTTGGAAAATCGAGGACGCTTGAAATCACCTTGGGCCGTTGGCGATAATCCAAGGCACTGGCGATTACCGAAAGGGCCACGCCAACGCTAGGAGCCAAAGCCACCGAGCCAGCCGGAGCATTAAATAAGCGTTCGGTGGTCGTGCGTAAAGCAGCGCACTCACCGAGCCAAATCTTATACCACGCCGATGCCCCGTACTCTTCCCATAAATCCAAATGCTGATTAACTGCCGCACGCACGCGGCTGCTCAATGCGCCAAGCGAACATGTATTCAGATAGGTTTTGCGGCTCAAAATCGGGAACTCAGCCCGACTAGCCAACCAATCACGCGGTGCAGTGCTCATGGTTGTAAACACAAATATCACCTGCCGATCAGAAATTTCTGATCAGAGGCTCGCGAATCAGCAACTCTAGAAACTTGTTTGGATTATAGCGCAGTTTAAGGGGAGTGTCGAACGCAAATCAATGCCTTCTAATCAGCAATTTTAGCTAGTTGGCAGGCATTGATTCGCCATAATTTAGGCTTTGCCTGCTCGAATGTTGAGGTTGAGTAATCGCGCGGCCTCGTTTTGTACAAACCATTGATCTTGGGCTAAAGCGTGATAGGCTTGCTCAAAGTAGGGCTTAGCCGCCTCATGCTCGCCTAAAGCGGCTAGATTCTCGCCAATTTCCTCGAAAACATAGCCATCGGTGATGCCTGCGGCTTGCAGTTCGTCGGCCAGCGCTTGTTGCAATGCTAGCGCCGATTGATAGTCGCCCAATGACCGTAAACAGCGGGCCACCGACCACCGGGCAATTTGAATTTGGCGCGGGCGTTCACGTTGCAGCCATGCCTGTTCAGCCTCTTTGAATAATGCTAGAGCCTCAGCAAACTCACCGCGTTCATGCAGATCCCAAGCGGCATTATTGAGCATCGCAGGAATTAATGCTTGGGCTTTGGGGTCATCAGAGCTGCGGGCTAGCTCCAAGCCCTGTTGGTTCCAGCTCAGCGCTTGTTGATCGCTACCATAACTAATTGCCAACATATGCGCTGCATCAACTGCTAAGCCCACAAAACCCGCTTGGCTAGCCAGTTTCCAAGCTTGGCTAAAGAAATAACGCGCCATTTCGAGCTCGCCAGCCGAATTGTGGGTGCGGCCTCGCTCTAAGTAATAACGCACTTTGGGTCGCTCACCTGCTACAGGCAATTGGGCTTCGAGTTGATCGAGCCGTTCATGCGCTTCGGCAAACCGCCCACGCAGCGAAAATGTGCGGGCAATTTGGCTGAGAAGTTCAAGCTGATCGTCACCGCTGGTTTCGTTCAAGGCCTGCACAAAACGGCTCTCGCTCACAGCAGGGTCAGCATATTCCCACAGCGCATCAATATCCATACTTCAATTGCTCCATTCCAATTCAAATAGCACAGCTTTGCTATTTTAAAGAGTCAAATGAATCACTGTCAAGCGGCTTGAGAAATATTCACCCGATCTCAAATAAGCGCTTAATCACCCACAATAGCGGATTTGCTGCTTGGATACAGGAAAATAATCGAAAAATAGCATCTTAATCTTGTATACAAGCAACGGTTTGTCTCGATCAATCTGCCTAAAATAGGAGCGGAATAAGGATGAGTACTATCGCGTTTTCAAAAGTCAATCAAATCGTCAATGATCTCAAATCGGCTCAAGGTTCGGCGATCCTTGATCATGTACGAAATGTTGCTAGCCTCAGTGAATCACATTCGCGGATTGTTGTGGCCCTGCTAGAGCTGCTTGAAGCACCCCAAACCCCAGCCGATGCACATGCGAAAATACTTGAGGTTTTGCAAAAGGAGCCGCATAGTTCGATTATTAACCGTAGCTCTGCTTGGAAATTGGCGCTCCAAAAATATCTCGGCACAGCCCAACCAATCGTTTATCAGCCTAATCCAGCGCCCAGCTATCCAACACCAACACCAACACCGCCAGCAAATCAGCCACCAAGCCAACAACCAACGCCGCAGTTTGTGAGTGCCTCAGCAACCAGACCTTGCCCGTATTGTGCTGAACACATTTTGGCTGATGCCAAAAAATGTCGTTTTTGTAATGAATGGTTGAGTGGCAGCAAACCTGCATCTTCCAGTACTTCTCAGTCCAAAACCCAACGATTTTTAGAGGTTGAGCTTTCAAGTAGAGCGCTGATGATCATTGGGTTTATCTTGTTTTTCCTCTTTTTCTCACCGTTTGTTGCGTGTGGGCCAATCGATATGTCGGCCAGCGAAATTACGGCGGCAAGCGTCGCTGAAACAGCCAATAATCGCAGTCAGACCTATTCGTATTATTCATCATCGCGCAATGATGATGATGAAGGTTCCATCATGTGGTTATCATTATTGCTCATCCCAGTCACTGCTGCAACACTCTTCATCACTGGTATGTCGATGGCGAATCAGCTAGCCACAACTGGAGTTTACCCTGAAAAACCCGAACGAACGCAAGTATTGGTTATTATTACGGTATTTGTCTTAGTTGGTTTAGGGTTGTTAATTATGTTTCACCCAATTCTAGAATTACTTTGGGGTTATTACGCCGTTATGACCTGTTTGGCCACTGCATTTATCGCCATTAAACGTTTAGATTATGTCTGACCATGCTCAAGGTTCAATCAGGCCTTTGGTTCGTAGCTCAGCGTAAATTGCCTGATTATATGTATACATGGCCTGTTGTTGAGCCTCGCGGTCGCCCTCAAGTGCAGGGTCGTAGGCGTAGTAACCAACGGGGCTAGCAAAATGGCTAATCACACCAGCACTATCAATTTTAAGATGCTGATCGTTAGTAAAGCGATTGACGGCATAGACTTCAAGGCTACAACCTTGGGCATCAAGCTCAACCAGATAGCGAATTTCCCATGGCGTAACATACTGCCATGGCATTGTGCCACGGCCAGGTTGTGCCAAAAGCTCATCGAGAAAGTTTACATCTTGGCAATCGAAAAATTGGCCGAACGCCGCCTTGAGCGCAGTAGTCATCATCCACTCCTCAAAGGTTGGTTAGGTGCTGCGTATCATTTAATCGATCAAGCATACGGTTGTGGAATGGTGCAGTTTGGGTTAGCCACGAAATGCTGCCCGAAGTAACCCGAAAGGCCACTAAACCAACTGACTCAAGCGGCATCCCGAGCCAAGCGGCAATCACAAAGGTTGCCGCAAAGCCATGGGTCACAATCACGAGCTGTTGTTCAGCAGTAGCAGTAATCATTTCCATGGCGGCATACACTCGCGTTGCCACCTCGCGTCGATTCTCGCTGCTTGGATAAATCCGATGATCAAGCCTACCAACGCCGTTAGGTGGATAGACAATCTGCTGATCAAACCATGCTTGATCACGGCCTTCTGCCGCCCCATAACTCATCTCTCGCAGGCGTTGATCAAGTATAACTGGACTAGCCAACGTTTGGGCAATTATCTCAGCAGTTTGGGCAGTCCGCTGCAAATCTGAGCTATAGATCGAACAAGCATGAATCCCCGCTTCGGCCAATGCGGTTGCAATCGCCTTGGCTTGGCGCTGACCACGTTCTGTTAAGCCTGTATCGTACCAACCACCAACTTTGTGTTCGATATGGTGCAGCGATTCGGGATGACTGACAAGGGCGATTTTAGCCATTCGGCGAACCCAAAATTTGTTTGACCCGCCCAACTTCACCCGTTACCAAACGCACTTTAATGCCATGCGGGTGGTTCGGCGATTTGGTCAGAATATCTTTGACAATACCAGTGGTGGTCTTGCCCGTCGCTTGATCCTGCTTAAGCACAATCGCTACTTGAATGCCAGGCTTGATGGCGCTGCGTTGTTGGCCGTTCATGCTCGCTCCTAAAAAATGTAATCAATTGATTATACAGGCTGTTTGAGCACCACAACCTGATCACCTTGGCGAATTGTGCCCAACTTACGTGGCACGAGCTGAATGCCAAATGGCACGCCACCCGCCGTTTTACGATAACGGGCTAGGGTGCGCAATGGCTCTTGCTGCGCATGCTTTTGGCCCGTGGTTGGGTCGGCGGTAATCAGCACACAGCGCGGGCAGGCTTGGGCTACTTCAAACAAACATTCGCCAATTTGCAACCATTGCCATTGATCTTCTTGGTAGGCCCGTTCACCATCGATCACAATATTTGGGCGGAATTGGCGCATCTCAGCTGGCTGTTCGAGGCGTTGGTTCAGATCGGCCAACGAAGCCTGTGAAGCTAGCAAAATCGGATAATCGTCGGCGTAACTTACGCGGTCGGTGATGCGGCCCGTATAGCCCGATGGCATATCAGTTGGCAATGGGCGTTCGCAACCCTCGCCCATATAAACTACCAAGCAGTCAATTCCAAGATATTCGCTAAATGCTTGATTAATTGCTTGGTTGTAGACCATGGCTGGGTGCTGTTCCTCGGCCCATAAATTGACCCGCTCAATTGGCTGCAATAAATAAGGCAAGGCGATTGGCTCAGCTCGATTGGGCAAATGCACCAACAAGCCATCAGGCCCAACTTGGCTCTGAATTGCCAACATGGTGCCATATTCACGCGCCGTCAAAATCCGGCGATTTTCGCTGGCAACGATTGCCCAACGGCGGTCATTAGCAAAGCCGCGTAACTCCAACCATGCCTGATCAAGTGGAATTCCAGCGGTCGATTTAATCGGGTAAATCGTGAGATCAACAACCTGCGCCATGGCAATGCTCCTTCTAATGCCAGATCAAGCCCAATTATAGAATACATGGCTTTCCTCAGGCGCAATAGGCATTAAAGAGCACCCTCTTGTCCTTGCCACCAGACAAAAGGGTGCTCTATGTTCAGGCCTTGATTGGCACGTTACGCAAAATCTTCGGCTTCTTCGACCAAGGTCGGCACTCGAATGATAATTTGGGTTCCTTCGCCTGCCGACGAGCGAATTTCGCAAGCGCCACCCGCGAGGGTTGCCCGTTCGCCCATATTCAACAACCCAAACGAGCCACGCTCCTCATACGACGTGGTGATGCTCTTAAGATCAAAGCCAATCCCACTATCACGCACAACCGCAGTCAGCATTTGGCGTTCACTATCTTGAAAAAGCTCAATCCAGACCATCGAGGCTTTGGCATGTTTGCGGGCATTATTGACCGCCTCTTGGATAATCATAAAGGTGGCGGCGGCAGTTTGTGGGGCCAAACGACCAATAAAGTTGCCAGGCGTAAAGCGCACTTGCATCCCCGATGGATCGCGGAATTTGTTGGCGTATTCGTGTAGAGTTGCCACCAAGCCTTGGGTTTCGAGACCCAACGGGCGTAACTCAAATAGCAACGTCCGCAATTCTTGGTAGGTTTTTTTGACCAAGGCCGCTAATGAATTAAGCTCATCTTCGACGCGCTCAGGCATGGCCTGCATCAATTTTTTGATGAACTCGATGTTCATGGCAATCGCTGCGACCGATTGGGTTGGCCCATCGTGCAGATCGCGATTGATTTGGTGACGCACTTCTTCTTCTTTGCGAATCAAACGATCGCGTTCTTCTTTGAGTTTGGTGTAAAGATTGGCATTTTCAATCGAGATCGCCGCTTGGTTGGCGAGCATCGAGAGCGTGCGCAAATCGTGCTCGGTAAACGGGCCATTACGCTTATTGACTGCCTGAATTACCCCAACTGTCCGTTCGCGTGAACGCACTGGCACGGTCAGAATATTGCGGGTTTGATGCGAAATATCGCTATCAACTTGGCGATAGAACCGCGCATCATTTTGTGGATCATCAACAATCAAGCCTTGGCCATGGGTGACAACCCAGCCAGCGAAGCCTTGATCCATTGGCATGCGATAAGAGCGCAATTCTTGGCTATTGTTCGAAGGCGTTTCAAAATACAGCTCTTTATGCACTTCATCGACCAACAGCAACGAAGCGCTTTCGCTATCGACAATTTGGGTAACTTTTTCAATAATCGTGCGCAAAAGGCTGCGCAAATCAATATCACTGGCAATCGATTGGCTGACTTGATAGAGCAAATTCATCTCATCAAGTTCGCTGCGCGTCGTGTTGAGCAAGGCCACTCGATCGGCGGCTCCACCAGCCACGCCCACCAAAAGCAAGGCCAATTCGCCCTCATTCTCAGGTGATACGCGGTCGGCAGAAACAATCAGGTGCAACAGGCCAACTTCATCATCACCAGAACGCAGAGTTAATTCCACCAAGGCTAGCTCATCGTTAATCCCATAGACCCCTAAATCTTGCTCGCCGCCAGTTGTGCGCTCGAATACCGAACGAGCTTGCTCGATCATTTCGTGACCATCGGCAGGCAATTCGCCATGCTCCAGCGAAAACGGCACATTTAATGGATCAATATAGAGCAATGCCCCTGCTTGGGCCGGCCAAAACTCGATTAAACGTTGCAAAAACGAATCAAGCAGATCCTGTGGGTTTTGGTAGGCGGTTGCCGTGAGCAACTGACTGAATGTTTGCCAGCGTTGAGCATCGAGAGTTATTGATGGCATTACCGAGCCTCCTTGCAGTATCAACTCAATCTACCCTAGCCATGCAACAGCGTCAAGCCTTGATCATGGTTGATCAGTTTTAGCATAGTTTTGCAATGATGGCTCAATCAACTAATCGTTATGTTGGTTAATGGCGGATGCTTGCCAATTATCTAACAGCAGTTATTTCATAAACAAATAGCGAGCACCAATGATGAACAGAAATGCGCCATAGAACTTTTTCATGGTCGCCGAAGAAATTGGTGCAGCAATTTTGGCTCCAAAATAGGTTCCAACTAGCAAGCCAAGCGCAATAATGATCGAAGCTCGCCAATCCAAATTACCCTCTTTATAGTAAACAAAAGCGCCGAGCAAGCCAACTGGCAAGATCTGTGCGCCAATCGATGTGCCAGTGGCAAATTTCTGATCAAGCGCCAGCAACAAAACCATGGCTGGCACCATAATCGCCCCGCCACCAATTCCGAACATGCCGCCCGCCACTCCAGCGACCAACCCAATCAGAAGAAGATTGATAATCATGCCAACGCTTAGTGTAATCACGCGCTTTTGCTCCTTCGGTTGCTGATCCATGTCATTCCTCCATTGACAGCTTGACGCTATAATAGCGCAAACTGACCAATAACTTAGCACCGAATAGGATTGATACTTTGGAATTATTATATGGACGCAATGCTGTTTTAGAGGCGTTACGTGCTAATCGGCGTAAATTGGGTCGCTTGCTGATTGCCGATGGTATTAAAGAGGGCGAATCGATGCAGGCGATCAATACAATTGCCCGCGAACGCCGAATGCAAGTTGCTAAAGTGCAGCGTAGTGAGCTTGATAAACGCACGGCTGGGGCAAACCATCAAGGCATTGCCCTCGAATGCGGTGCCTATCCCTATGTCGAAGTTGACGATATTATTGAGCTAGCCCGTGAGCGTGGCGAACAGCCGCTGATCTTGATTTTCGACCATTTGCAAGACCCACAAAATATTGGCACGCTGATGCGCACCGCCGAAATTGTCGGCGCACATGGCATTATTTTCCCCGATCGGCGCTCGGCCAGCATCACACCAGCAGTGATTAATGCTTCAGCTGGCGCAGTTGAGCATTTGTATGTGGCCCAAATTACCAACATTGCCCAAACCATCAAGCACCTGCAAGAGTACAATATTTGGGTGGCGGGAGTTGAAGATGATGAGCGGGCGGTCGATTTTGATAAGGCCAATTTGCGCGGAGCCTTGGCTTTGGTGATTGGAGCCGAAGGCCCAGGCTTGGCCCGCTTAACCCGCGAACGCTGCGATTTATTGGTGCGTTTGCCGATGCGCGGTAACGTTGCCTCGCTCAACGCCGCCACTGCTGGCTCGATCATTTTGTATCATGCTTGGCGAGTACGCGAAAAGTAGAGCATAGATGTAATGGTTCATTCCCTCACCCCCAACCCCTCTCCCACGGCGGCGGGCGAGGGGAGCATTCCTAGAGCGGTTCCCCCTCGCCTGCTGGGCGGGAGCGGGGGTGAGGAAATTTCAATGAACCATCATGGCTTTTAGCTATCAGAGATTGGTTGGAACTATCACCAGTTGTTCCGATAGCCAAAATCCTATAGCCTCATCTTCGCGCTCTTCGCGACCTTCGCGGTTTCCAAATTGCTAACCTCTGACCCCTAGCCCCTGACTATGCCTTTTTGACATTCATCCGTGAGACGGGTAGAATCGCGATAGCCTACGAGTTAACTCGAACAGGAGTCAATTGTGTCCGCATATTTGGTCACTGTTTGCCCACGCGAGGCCGACAACCACGAACGGCTGTACCTTCTCGCCGGCGATCTTTCCTCAGAAGATGTCCAACGCCTGACCCTCGAATTACTGCATGATCCCGTTGCCCATACTGCTACCTGGCAAGCGCTTGACGCTGAGCTAGCCACGCCCAAAGCTGGAGCATTGGTGGAGATTGCCTTTCGTCCAGGCGTGACCGATAACGAAGCTGAGACGATTTTAGTTGGCGCACGCCATATTGGGATTAACGGCTTGAAACAGGCCAAAACCCTGCGTCGCGTCTATGTGTCCGATGTGCAAGACGAAGCTGTTTTGCGTCAATTTGCTGGTGAACATCTTTTAAACGATTTGATTGAAACTGCTTATTCTACCCTTGAGGCTCGTAGCGCTGAACGTTTGCAGTTTTATCAACACTTATTACAACTTCCAGCTCCTCACACGCCCACGATCACCCGCGTGGCTTTGCGCGGAGTCAGCGATAGCGAACTCGAACGGATTAGCCGTGAAGGCATTTTGGCCTTGAGTTTGGCTGAAATGCAGGCAGTTCGCGATTATTTTGAGGATTTAGGCCGCGACCCAACCGATGGTGAGCTGGAAACCCTTGCTCAAACATGGTCGGAACATTGCCGCCATAAAACCTTCCGCGCCACGATCAGCTATCAACAAGTTGCCGCAGATCAGGGAATTGATGCGGCGTTGCACCCAGCCTTGGCTGAACTCAATGCCGCCAACGGGGCAACGATCAATGGTTTGCTCAATCACTATTTGCGTAGCGCTACCAACGCTGTTAGCAACGAGGCCTTGCTCTCGGCATTTGTCGATAATGCTGGGATTGTGGCCTTCGATGAGCAGTATGAAATTTCCTTCAAGGTCGAAACCCACAATCACCCTTCAGCACTAGAGCCATTTGGCGGTGCAAATACTGGGGTTGGTGGGGTTGTGCGCGACGTGTTGGGGGTTTCAGCTAAGCCAATCGCCGTGACCGATGTGTTGTGTTTTGGCTACCCTGATTTGCCAGAAAGCGAGCTTTCGCAAGGTGTGCTGCACCCACGGCGGATTCGCGAAGGTGTCGTGGCTGGGGTACGCGATTATGGCAACAAACTAGGAATTCCCAATGTCAACGGGGCGGTTTGGTATGACCATGGCTACACCGCCAATCCATTGGTATTCTGTGGCACGCTGGGCATTGCACCACGCGGCAGCCACCCACGCGGCGTTCAAGCAGGCGACGCAATTGTCGTAATCGGCGGACGCACTGGCCGCGATGGCATTCACGGTGCAACCTTCTCGTCGGTTGAATTAACTCACGACACTGCTGAAACGGTTGGGGCGGCGGTGCAAATCGGCGATCCCGTCACCGAAAAAACCGTGATCGACGTGTTGTTGCAAGCCCGCGATTTAGGTTTGTACAGCGCAATTACCGATTGTGGCGCGGGCGGGCTTTCCTCGGCGGTTGGCGAGATGGGCGAAGAAACTGGCGCAGTTGTTGAATTACGCGATGTGCCGCTCAAATATGCTGGCTTGCAACCATGGGAAATTTGGATCTCCGAAGCCCAAGAGCGCATGGTCGTTTCCGTGCCGCCGCAAAATGTCCAAACCTTGCTTGATCTTTGCCGTGGCGAAGATGTTGAGGCAACCGTGATTGGTCACTTCACTGCTGATGGTGTGCTGACAGTCAAGCACAACCAATTAACCGTGGTTGAGCTGGATATGGCCTTTTTGCATAGCGGCGGGGTGCAATTTAAGCTGAATGCTGATTGGCAGCCAAGCCCAGCACCAGCCAGCCAACCAGCCACTATCGATCACACGGCGCTACTCAAGGCAACGTTGGGACAGCCAATCGTCGCCAGCAACGAAAATATTGTGCGCACCTACGACCATGAAGTGCAGGCGGCCACCGTGCTCAAGCCCTTGGTTGGCGTGAACGAAGATGGCCCAGGCGATGCTGGGGTATTACAACCACGGGTCGATTCAAACCGTGGCGTGGTGCTTGGCTGTGGCCTGAATCCGTTGTATGGCAAAATCGATCCGTATTGGATGGCCTTAGCAGCGGTTGATGAAGCCTTGCGCAACATCGTCGCAGCTGGCGGCGACCCCGAACAAACCTGGATTTTGGATAACTTCTGTTGGGGCGACCCCAAATTGCCTGACCGCTTGGCAGGCTTGGTGCGAGCTTCGGCTGGTTGTCACGATGCCGCCTTGGCGTATCGCACGCCCTTTATTTCGGGCAAAGATTCGCTCAACAACGAATATCGCGATGCAGAAGGCAAGCGCGTGGCGATTCCACCAACCTTGCTGATTTCGGCCATGGCCTTAGTACCCGATGTGTTGCAAACAATCTCGATGGACGCGAAAGCCGCTGGCAATGCGATCTACTTGGTTGGTTTGACTCACAACGAACGCGGCGGGGCAGTCAGTGCTTTGGTTGGTGGCATCGATAATGGCAATCTGCCCAAGGTTAATCTGGCAACCGCGCCAAGCGTGCATAAAGCGCTACATGCGGCAATTCGCGCCAATAGCGTGCGAGCCTGCCACGATTTGAGTGAAGGTGGCTTGGCGGTCGCCGCTGCCGAAATGGCCTTTGCTGGCGGGTTTGGCTTGAGCTTGGAATTGAGCGCTATGCCAACATCTGGCAGTTTGAGCGCTGATGCCTTGTTGTGGAGCGAATCGACCACCCGTTTCTTGGTCGAGGTTGCCCCAGAGCAAGCCGCCAATTTCGAAGCTCAGTTGAGCAACATCGCCTACGCCAAAATTGGCCAAGTGCTGGCTGAACCACGCCTGATCATCAACGATTTGGCTGGCCAGCCGATTATCGACAGCGATTTGGCAAGCCTCAAGGCTGCATGGCAAGCTTAAATGTACAAAGGCTTAGCGCTCAAACTGTAAAGGTTCATCGCATTGGCAACAATCTGAACCCCTCACCTCCAACCCCTCTCCCATTGCGATGGGCGAGGGGAGTGGTTTCCCCCTCGCCTGCTGGGCGGGATAGGGGGCCAGGGGTGAGGGAACATTGGCTGGTGTTCATGTCATAAACCATTGCGCTCAACCCGCTAGGCCTTTGGCTTTTAACCTACAATAAGGACAAGGGTTATGGAAGATCGGCCACTTTTAGATGATGATGAATTTGGCGATGTTGTCGAGGAGCGTTTAGAGCAACTTGGCGGCATCGAAGAACTGAGCCGCGATGGCATGGAGATTCGCTTTCGCTGGCATGGACGGGCGGTCGTCTCCGAACTCGAGCATTTTTACAATGCCTATCGCCGCTCGCCAGAGCAACTTGAATCAATTTTACAATCGTTAGAGGCAGCAGTTCGCTCATTTGCACCTGATCGCGGCCAAGAGCTGTGGGATGAACTGGAAGATCGAGTTTATCCGATGATCAAGCCAGCTTCGATGCTGCTCGAAGTCGCTGAGCGCAATTTGCCCCAATTGGTCTATCGACCATTTCTGGCCGATTTGATCGTTTGCTATGTGATCGATGAACCAGAGAGCGTGGCCTACATCAACGAGGAACATCTCAAAACCTGGGGTGTACTCGAAACCACGATTTACACCAAAGCCGTGGATAACCTGCGCATCAAAACCCTCAAACCTGGCATGGCTCAAGTAATGGGCGAGGGCAATCAGATGCTCTTTATCTACTCGACCAGCGATGGCTATGATGCAGCACGAATTTTATTAACCGATGTTTTGAGCGAATGGGCCGATTTATTGCCTGGAAACTTGGTGCTGGGGATTCCCAACCGCGATTTCTTGATTGGCTTCAGCGATGCCAACCCTGAAATTCTGCAACGAATTGCCATGCAAATTGCCCAAGATGCCTACAAACTCGATTATGGCCTGAGCGATCAACTTTGGACGATCAAACAAGGCCAAATTTTGATTTACGAGTACGATTGGTCATCAAGCGAACGTAAAAATTAGCGCGAGGTTTGGTGCATGGCAGCAATATTCATTGGAATTACGGTCATTTGTTATGCCGTAGCAATTTTATTATGGCTGCGCTTTCGCTCATACCGCTATTTGCTGGTGTTGATTGCAGGCCATTGCACCATCGTAGCCGAGCCGATTTTGCAACGTTTGTATAGCCTAACCTACCCCGATAATGTGGCAGCAATAGGCATCCTTGGCAATCCTGTGCCGATCTATGCGTTGCTGGCGGCTAGTTGGATTGGCTCGTTACCAGTGTTGTTGATGTATTTCGGTCAACAGCAACATTGGTGGACACGCCATTATCTGACAGGAGTGGTAGCGTATGTGGCGCTTGTGCTCTATCACATTATCATTCAAGGGTTAGCCGCCCGCACCGGGTTATGGCGTTATAGCCAAAATGTTGGGGCTTGGGGGATTAATTTCTATCTCTTGATGGCGGTTTTTGCTGGGCTAAGCTCATTGCTCTTGTTCTATGCTATGGTTGCCAGCCGCTATTATGCCGCCGAAATTGCTGTGCCAACTCTGGTTGCCGCCAGCATCGGATCGCCGTTGATCTGCTTTGGCTTGCTGGGAGCGCCGTTCTGGCTACCACGCTTAATCGGCAGCAGCGGCAATTTTACCAAGCCTGCGTTACTGGTGATTGCAGGGCTGGTGCTGTGGGTTGTGCATTTGGCCAGCGCGGGGATTCATGCTTCGCGCCAGCAACATGTGATTGAACGATGACAGAACATAGAGCATAGAACATAAACATTTGAATAATCGACCTTCACGATAAGGAACTTTGATTATGACAAAGGTATTGGTGCTTCGCGCACCGGGGATTAACTGTGATGCCGAGGCCGCCGAAGCCCTCGAATTAGCGGGAGCCAAGGCTGAGCGGGTTCACGTTAACCGTTTGGCCGAAGGCAGCGTTCAATTGGCCGATTATGGCATGCTGCTGATTCCAGGCGGCTTTGCTTATGGCGACCATCTTGGTGCAGGCCGCATGTTGGCAGTCGATTTGATCTATCGTTTGCGCGAGGATCTGAGCCGCTTTGTGGCTGATGGTCGGCCTGTGCTGGGCATTTGCAATGGTTTTCAGGTTTTGGTCAAAACTGGGCTTTTGCCCAGCGATAAAGTAGGCCAAGCCACCTTGATCGATAACGCTAGCGGCCATTACGAGTGTCGCTGGATCAAATTGGGCCTCAACAGTGCTAGCCCATGTCTCTTTACCCAAGGCTTGAGTGGCACGCTCGATTTGCCGGTTGGCCATGGCGAAGGCCGTTTCCTAACCGATCAAGCTACGCTCGAAAAGCTCCAAGCCAATAACCAAATTGTGGTGCAATATCTTGATCAAGCCGACCAACCAACCATGGACTATCCGGCTAATCCTAACGGAGCTTTAAATGCAATCGCGGGTATTTGTAACCCAGCGGGCAATGTGTTTGGCTTGATGCCGCACCCTGATCGAGCCTTCTTGCCGCAACATCATCCACAATGGCGGCGACGCGGCCTTGACCTCGAAGGACCAGGCATGGCGATTTTCCGCAACGGCGTGCGAGCAATGGCCTTAGTTTAAGCCCAATGGCGCAACAGCAAAAATCTGTTGCGCCATGTTCAATTTCAATCAACGTGCTAGAGCGTTGCTACTTGATTACGTGGTGAACCACCCCAATTGTCTAGAGCATCAATATCAGCGCCGCTAGCAACCAACAGGCGGGCTGCTGCCGATTGTTCATGCCACAAGGCCAAGGTAAGCGGCGTGCCACCATCAGAGCCGCGCGGCTCCAAGCCAGCACCCTGCTCAAGCAGATATTCGATCACCGCAAGTTGCCCAGATTTACTGGCCCAATGTAACGCAGTATAGCCCCATTGATCGCGCTGATGTAAAGCGTGACGATCAGTTTCGACTAAGGCTTCGACCCTGGCAAAATCGCCCATACCTGCCGCCATCCATAGGTCGGGTTTAACTTCTCGACCAATCAAATAATCGATAACTGCTGTTTGCTCACGTTCAATTGCCAGCCGCAACGGCGTGCGTCCATAGCGATTGGTGGTACTGGCGAGTTCGGATTGATGATCCAGCAATTGTTCCAGCAGATCAATCCGACCAAGGATAACAGCACTAAATATATCGGGAGTTGCGCCATGGTTCAGCAGCAGTTCGGCAGTTGCATGGTGACCATAGGTTATTGCGAGTTGCAGGGCGGTTTCGTTGCGTTTGGTTCGGGCAGCAATATCGGCATCATGCGCCAATAATTCGGCAACCGCTGCAACTTGACCATTCCATGCCGCCAAATGCAGGGCAGTATATCCAGCTTGATCAAGCGCCTGAATTTGTGCAGGATCGTGGATAAGCAACTCACGAAGTTCAGCACACTGGCCGATCAGGCTGGCATTGAAGATCGGTGTAGCTGTACTATGTTGTAACAACAGATCTACCAGTTCAGGGGTTGGCTCTAGTTTGCGCGTTCCGGCTATATGCGCTGCCAGATACAAGGCTGGGCGACCACGGGCATCGAGGCTATTGGGATCAGCACCATAGTCCAGCAGCATTTCCGCCATGGCCTGCTTGCCACGATCTACGGCAATATGCAATGGTGTCGCGCTTTCTGGATGGGTCTGATTGCCAGTTGTGCGGGCGTGCACTAGTTCAGGATTTTGCTTGAGCAGCATCGCCGCCTGATCGGTTAAATTAAGCATGACTGCCGCGAAAATATCGGCAATTGCACCATGTGCTAACAAAAAGTTGCACAGGTCGGTGTGATTGCCCCATTGATGACCCGGGCGACGAATGCAACTAGCCGCTAAATGTAATGGTGTTTGCCCAGCATAATCAACGGCATTAATATCTGCGCCTCGTTCCAATACCATGCCGACAATATCAGGTCGGGTAACCCAGCGTACCATCGCATGCAGCGGCGTGCCACCCTGCCGATCGCGGGCATTGGGGTCAGCACCAAGTTCAAGTAGCTGCTTAACCAAGCGCTGTTCACCGTTCCATGCTGCCAAATGGAGTGGGGATTGACCGATCCGAGCATTGCCGTATTGCTCTGGATGGCATACGAAAGACGTAACACTCAGCGATTGATCGATGGGATCGAAGCGGGTGGTTGCTAGCTCAGGGTGTGCAGCAAGAATCTCAGTAGCAATTAAGCTTTGCCCAGAACGAAGTGCCTCAAAAAGCCGCTCATCGATCGTTATACTATTCATTGCGATTCCTTTCCTAATCAACTGCTCGATTATGAAGTTTGGGCTGATTACAGCTTAATACATTGATTGAACCTCGGGGAGCGCCAAACCGGCCAAAAATGCCTGCATGATGTCATGGTGATCTTCGGTTAGCGGTATGGCTAGTTGTTGACTAATTTGAGCCAGAATCGTATCAGGATCAGCACCTATTTGGTTGACGATCGTGCCAATGTGGCGTAATAACTGGGCTTCAGCCTCGAATTCAGCCCGCGTCAACGGTTGCTCATGATGGCTGGCACAATAAAAATCAGCAGGCAACGCTAATAAACGCTCTAACAATGGGAAAATTTGGCTGGTAGTTAAGCGTCTTGCTCCATGATAGAGGTCGTCGTAAATACAATCGCCCAAAAAGACTACGGCTTGACTTGGTACATAAACGATTGTTGAATCGTGGGCATGATCGCCGCCAACAACGATTAATTCGGCAACACAATTGCCTAAATCAAGCATGAATTGCTGTTCGATGCTGGTCGTTGCTGGCACAATCTGCAATTGGCTCCGATCTGCCAACTCAGCCTTGATCATATCGCGACAAAAGCCAATTTCTAAACCATCAGCGACTCGTTGATCAAGCGCTGCGTCGCTCCAATCGAGGGTCGCCAACACCTGCAAAATGCGATTGGTTTCTTGTGAGGCGTAGCTTGGTAGATTCAGGGTCGCAGCCCCAAACACATGATCCCAATGCCAATGGGTTAGGGCTAGGCATGTTGGTTGAGCCAAGGCTTGGGCTTCAATCGCATTACGCAACAAGTCAACATGGGCAGGTGAGTTACCAGCATCAATCACCAAACATTCGTGATCGCCAACGACCAAGCCCAACATCGGGCGATCGGTGCGGCTATCGGCGGGCATCCAAAAAATTCGTTCGGTCAAACGATGGAGTTGATCAAGGGCATGCATTACAATTCCTGCTCTAACAAAGGAGTCTACGATGAGTTCTGCGCACATTTCTGGACGTTTGCTGATCGTAACGCTTGGTTCGATTATTTTGTATCTGATCTATAATATTGGCTCGATTTTTTTGATTGATCCGCGCACATACCCAACATTGTTTATTGTCGTGACGGTGTTTGGTGTTGTAGGCTTTGGGCTAGGGATTTACCTGGCTGCACGCTGGGCACTCAAACCACGACGCTATCGCGAAACCGAGCGCATTGGCCTACTCGTTCAAGCGCAGGTGATCGATTGTGTCGCCACTGGCTGGAAACACAAACAATCACGCGGCTTTGCCACAGGAATTAGCGAGCGTGAATATCGGGTGACTGTTGAGCTTAACCAGCCTGATCAGCCTCGTAGCCAAGCAACTGTGTATGGTTATTTTCCCAACAATCAGATTCCTCGGCGAAATCAATATTTGAGCTTACGGATTCACCCTCGTGATCCTAAGATTGTTGTGTTGGCTAAAGCAGCCACGGAATAAAGCGTTTGCTGCGTTGTTGATAGCTGGCATAATTGGCAAAGCGTTGACTAAGCAATTGCTCTTCGTAATGCGCTTTGAACCACAAATTAATCATTAAGAGCACTATTACCAGCCAACGCCAAACTTGTGGCTCAAGCATGACCAACGCCAAGCTACAGATTACCAATGCAGTGTACATTGGGTGGCGTATCCAGCGGTAGGGACCATTGACGGTTAATTGGGCATTATTAAGTGGCTCAGGCATAATCGAGAGATTTTTGATCCGCATGCTGATGATGGCCCAAACGCCCAAGCCTACTCCTAGCCCAAACCCAAGCAACCAAAGGTTCGGCAGCGTGTTCAACGGCGTGCTGATTGCCAATAGGCCTAAACACATGAACTGGATGACCACATAGATTGTTGAGCGCATTGCAATCTCCTTGATGTGGTGAGTCACGACTTGGATGTAGTTTAGCCCTGAATCAGCACCATGCAACACCCAATGGCGAGTATATCTCAACTTCCGAAATCAAGTTAACACCTGATCGCAAACGGCTTAAACTGTGTTAAGATAGCGCTCAATTCGGCGGCAACATCAGGCGGAAGCAAACCTGTATGCGTGGGTGGTACCAGAAAAAACGCATAATGCTATCGTGGCGCACGCTTTTAGGTTGGGCAATGATTGTCCAGCTTGCTTTGGTGTGCCCATTGGGATGTGTGATTCACTGTCTGCTGCAACACCAACCAATGTCAACGATGCCAGCGGCGCATCAAGCCAGCATGTTTGTCTGCGAACTCTCAACTCAGCACAATTCAACTCCAAGTGGCACGCCAAGCGGCCTGGCCCAAACCGGTATGGGCACGAGCTTGGTGGCAATGTTTGCGATGGTTGCTTTTTGGCCAATTGCTGTCATCGCTTTGCGTAGCTTGCGCCGTTTGAATTGGCTGATTCAACGCCCCTTTGATTCGTTTCAACTTCAATTGACCACGCCCCCTCCGCGCTAAACCCAACTCAACCCACAATTAATGGTTTTGTGATCTCATTGTGCGCTGCATGGTGAGGGTTTTTGAGTTTGGGAGTGTTCCGAGCATGACAATTCATTTGCGTGTGCGCTATGCCTTAGTAGGCTTGGCTTTACTAGGTTTGGTTGCCTGTGGTTCGGCAGCGAAAGATTCGGAAGTAGGCGTATTTACTGGGGTTCCAACGGCTGCGCCTGTGGCTAGTACTGGCGGTTCAAGCACTGGCGATGCTGTTGCTGGCAAAGCGATTTTTGATGGTACAACGGCGATTGTTGGTGGGCCGCCCTGCCTGAGCTGCCATGTGGTCGAGGCTGGCAAGCCGCAAACCGTAGGCCCAAACTTGGCTGGAATTGCCGATCGCGCCGCTACTCGGGTGGCGGGTCAGGATGCTAGCCAATATTTGCATAGCTCAATTGTTGACCCCAACGGTTTTGTGGTCGATGGTTTTGCCCAAGGCTTGATGTTTGCAGGCTATGGCGATGCTTTAACTCCACAACAGGTCGATGATGTGGTGGCCTATTTATTAAGCTTGAAGTAAGGCGGACACCATGCTTACAAGCCGTGTCATCGTGCCTAGCCAACGCCGTTTTTTAGTTGGTGGTTTGGCTAGCATCGCGATTAGTTTGCTGGTGTTGGGTCTGAGTGTTTGGCAAATGCCCGAGCAAACTGCACCAACAACGCTGCCAACGAGCCAACCAACTGCGGTTGCCGCAGCGCCAATCCCTCAATTTACCCGGGAATCGACCACCGATTGGAGCCTTGGCAAGCCAACCGCACCAATTGTGCTCGATTTGTATACCGATTTAACTTGTAGCCATTGCCGTGACCTGCATTTGGCCATGGAATCGAAGGGCTTTCTCAGCCAATTTATCGATTCAGGCGATGTCTACTTGCGTATTCATATGATGGCGATGCCCGAGGTTTCGCCTTGGTCGGTCGATGTCACGGTGATGAGCGTGTGTGCTGGCAGCCAAGGTCAATTTTGGCCAGCCTACGATGCGTTGATGCGTGATGCGACGTGGCTGACCGCCCCCAATCCGCGTCAGCAAGCCCAAATTCAAGTGCTGCAAGCAACCACCCTCGATCGCCAAGCGTTTGAGGCTTGTTTTCAACGCCCCGATTTTGGCCGTGAAATCGTAGCGTTTAGTCGTTGGCAAGTTGCCAATGGCTTAGCTGGCGCACCTACTGCCTATGTCAATGGGCATGCGGTGGTTTGGCGCAGCAACCCAATCGACGATCTCGTCACGGCAATTCAACAATGGTTACCAGAGCCTGCAACCCCACAACGGCGTGATCCAGGTGGCAGTCTGCACCAACAGTATTAATGTCGATCGCCACAGGTGGTTAGCTGCCTGTGGCTCCAACCAGCACCACAACGAGGTTTTTTGAATGACGACTACCACAACCACCAACGACGGAGCAATCACCGACGAACGCCGTTCACAATCTGTTTTCTATCGCGCAATCTGGCGTTGGCATTTCTATGCCGGTTTGTTTGTTGTGCCGCTGATGATTGTCCTAGCCGTAACTGGCAGCATTTATCTATTCAAGCCCCAACTTGACCGTTTGATGTACGGCGATTTGATGCATGTCCAACACACCAGTGGCTCGGCGCAAAGCTACACTAGCCAATTGGCCGCTGCCCAAGCTGCTTATCCCGCTGCCAGCGTTGGCAAAATTCGCCCAAGCGATGCCCACGATCGTAGCACTGAAATTAGTATGAGCACCAGCGATGGCCGTAATCTGACGGTTTTCGTCAATCCCTATACCAATCAAGTGCTCGGCGAGCGCGATGAAGATTGGAATTTACAAACGATTGCCTTGAAATTACACGGCGAGTTGCTGATTGGCACAACGGGCGATCGGATTATTGAATTAGCCGCTTGCTGGGCGATTTTGCTGACTCTTTCGGGGTTGTATCTCTGGTGGCCACGCTCGAAAAGTGGCATCTGGGGCACGTGGCTGCCACGCTTGCGCAGCAAAAACAAACGGATTTTCTGGCGCGATTTGCATGCCGTGCCTGGCATGTATGCCTCGTTGATTGTGCTGTTTTTGCTGATTTCGGGCTTGCCGTGGACTGGCTATTGGGGTGATAAATTTGCTAATGTTTGGAGCGGTTACCCCAATCAACTTTGGAGCAATATTCCTGAATCTACAGTATTGACTGGCAGCCTCAACACCACAACCGACAAAGTTGTGCCGTGGGCAGTTGAACAAGCGCCATTGCCTCAATCTGACCCTGATCATGCTGAGCATCGTGGTGATGGAGCGAGTGCGCCGGTGCCAAGCAGCGCTACCGAAGGCCCACAAGCCGCAACGCCCGTCACGCTTGATTCGGTGATTGAAGTCGCCAAAGCCCGTGGCGTGATTGCCAGCTTTACGGTTACGCCACCTGATGGAGAAAAAGGCGTGTACACCATCGCTGCGGTGGCGAATGATCCTGCTGATGAAGCCACAATTCACGTTGATCAATATAGCGGAGCGATTTTGGCCGACATTCGCTGGCGTGATTATGCCATGGTTCCCAAAGCTGTTAGCATGGGTATTTCGCTGCACGAAGGTAAATATTTCGGGCTGGCTAACCAACTTTTAGCCTTGTTTGGGGCCATGACGGTGCTGTTGCTATCGGTTTCGGGCGTGGTGTTGTGGTGGAAACGCCGCCCTGAGGGCCGCTTGGGTGCGCCCAATTTGCCAGCCAACTTCCCCCACTGGAAGCCTGTGTTGCTGATGGTGGTGCTGGCGAGCTTGGCCTTCCCCTTGGTTGGCGCTTCGTTGTTGTTTATGCTGGTGTTGGACCTGACGGTGTTTCGGTTTGCGCCAAGCCTCAAGCAACGCCTTGCTTAGGGTAATTGCGGCTCGTTGCTATGACTGCGAGCAAAGCGGTCGAGCACCCGCCGCAACACCCGTAAGGCCAATTCCATCTGTGGCACGGAAAGTAAGCGGGTTTCATCGTCTGGTTGACGGAAGCCCGCTGCCGTGCCATCGGATTTCAAGCCAACCACGCTGACCGCGTGATAGCCCATAGCCAAAAGCCGAGCGCTATCCAAGCGTTCGCCCCGATAGGCCGAGCGAATCAGTGGGGCGCTGGCGGATTGTAGTTCGTGGAACATTTTGGTAAGTTGAGGATCGGGCTTTCGTTCGCGCCACAATCCTTCTCCAGCCACAATTGTGAGGTTGCCACGGCCCAGCCACGGCAGGTTAACAAACCACGTTTCGGCTTTGGGGAAGGGATAGGTATTCAATAAGGCTTGAATACCCGAACCAGCGGCGGCCCCTGCGCCCAGCGCCACGACCCATAGTTCTACATCTTCACGTTGCGGCCAATCGGCTGCCAACGCGATTGCCGTGCCAACGGCAGCAGCATCGACCGCGCCAACCGTCCAATCGGCCTTCCACTCACGCCGAATCACCACCAGCAAACTGAGCAACAAAAAGAATGCTGGAATTAACAGCACACTATGCCAAGCAGGTAGAAAAATCGCTACCCCAAGCGCAATCAGGCTCAAACTAAATCCAAATGGAATCGTTAGTAACCAAACCCGCAGCCAACTGGCACGGCGTGGCGAGAGCATGCGCGGCGAATCAAGGTGACATAATAAAACGATGCGAGCACGAGGAATACGGGTTGCCGCCCGTGTGCCAATCACATTTTGGCTTGGGCGTTGGCGCAACAAGCCAGCCAAAACGGGCGGGCCATGCAATTCGCGGCCTGCCAACAGCAATAATAGCGCAATCAAGGCGACTGAAGGATAGGGAAACCACCAGCCTAAGCCGAGCGCCAACAAGCCGATCGCTGCCAATAAGCCCAAGCCTGCGGTTGGCGCAGCAGCGGCGGAGAAAGTTTGCACGCCAACTTCGAGGCCAACTTGACGCATCTGAGCGGCGATCACGGCGGCGGCACGAGCCTCGGCGGTCGAGGTTGCCGGACGCGCACCTATTTCATCGGCTAAAGCGCCGGTTATTCGTTGTTGCACAGATTGTTCGCTCATTTTAACTAAGGCTATCTGAGGCCGTGAAGCGAGCAATTTTTTCTGAGTTGCCATGGCAACCCCCACAGGCAAAATCGTTGGTGATTGGGCGAAACCTTCAGTTCTCTGGTCAACCCACAGCTTGGGGGCGGGTTCTATTCTACACATAATCGTACTATTAGGGAAATTTAGCAAGCACCAATGCTCCTATTTTTGGCTTTGATGCGTTAAGTATCGTTGGCCGCCTGACCACCTGCTTAACGAAATTAACACTAAGGTAGCGGGATCTTCACGCTATTATGCCGATTTAGCCACCATGCCAGCTCCGCAATTGGATACCATTTAACGAGTGCATGTTGACTACGACCACCTAGCCAGCAAGCATCTGCGGCAGACATTCCTAAAATCCATGCTCAAGGAGTACGTCGTATGGATGCATTGATTCTTGCTCGTTGGCAATTTGCCGTTACAACGGTTTATCACTTTTTGTTTGTACCGCTAACAATCGGGCTTTCGTTTTTTGTGGCTTTGCTACAAACCATCTACTATCGCACTGGCGATATCACCTATAAACGTATGACCAAATTTTGGGGCCATCTGTTTTTGATCAATTTTGCGATTGGCGTGGCCACCGGGATTGTCCAAGAGTTTCAGTTTGGCATGAACTGGTCGGAATATTCGCGCTTTGTCGGCGATATTTTCGGCGCTCCGTTAGCAATTGAAGCCTTGATGGCCTTCTTTATTGAATCGACCTTCTTAGGAATTTGGATCTTCGGCTGGGATCGCATACCCAAGCTCGCTCACTTGGCTTCGATTTGGCTGGTAGCGATTGCCACGATGCTCTCCAGTTTGTGGATTTTGATCGCCAATTCGTTTATGCACCAGCCAGTTGGCTATGTGTTACGCAATGGGCGTGCCGAAATGGCTGATTTTTGGGCCTTGCTGACCAACGGCCACGTGTGGGTGCAATGGCCGCATACCGTCACCGCAGCCATGGTCACGGCGGCATTTTTCGTTTTGGGCATTAGCGCATGGCAATTGCGCAAACAACCCAAGCCTGCCGATCGCCTGATTTTTCAGCGCTCATTCAAATTGGCCTTGGGCTATGCCTTGGTTTCAACAATTTTGGTGATGGTGGTCGGGCATAATCAAGCTCAATACATGATCAAAGTGCAACCAATGAAAATGGCCGCCGCCGAAGCATTGTGGGAAACCGCTGATCCCGCGCCGATGTCGTTGTTTACGGTGGCCGATGTGCCCGAACAACGCGATCGCTTCGTGGTCAAAGTTCCAGGTTTGCTGAGCTTTTTGGCCTACAACCGCTTTGATGGCGAAGTCAAAGGCATCAAAGATCTCCAAGCTGAATTTGAACAAACCTACGGCCCGGGCAATTACACCCCCGATGTCTTTATGACCTACTGGATGTTTCGGATTATGGTTGGCTCAGGCATGGCGATGTTTGGTTTGGCGATCATTGGCCTGTTTTTCGTGTTGCGCAAGCGCTTGAACTTCCCTAATTGGTATTTGTGGTTCATGACTTTGGCGCTTAGTTTGCCCTATATCGCCAACGCCAGCGGCTGGATTTTCACCGAAATGGGCCGCCAACCATGGATCGTCTATGGCTTGCTGCGCACCAGCGATGGGGTTTCGACGGCAGTTTCTGGCGGCAGCGTGCTGACCTCGTTAATTGGGTTTAGTTTGATCTATCTGGTCTTGATTGGCGTGATGGTCTTTTTGATCGTGCGCGAAGCCAATCATATTCCCGATGCTAGCCCTGCGACGGTCGAAGCTGATTTAGCGCTCTAAGCTGAAAGGATGGTCTGCCATGGATCTGAATAGTATCTGGTTTGTGCTGGTAGCGGTGCTGTTTATTGGCTTTTTCATCCTCGAAGGCTTCGATTATGGCGTGGGCATGCTCTTGCCATGGCTTGGCCGCGACGATCAAGAGCGCCGCGTGGTTATCAACACAATTGGGCCATTTTGGGATGGCAACGAGGTTTGGGTGCTGACCGCAGGTGGGGCGATTTTCGCGGCCTTTCCTGAATGGTATGCCACCTTGTTTAGTGGTTTCTATTTGGCCTTGTTTTTGATGCTCTGTGCCTTGATTGTACGGGCGGTGGCCTTTGAATATCGTAGCAAAGTCGCCGACCCACGTTGGCGCACAACCTGGGATTGGGTGATTTTCTTCGGCAGCGCTGTGCCGGCCTTGCTCTGGGGCGTGGCCTTGGGCAATTTGTTGCGCGGCGTGCCAATTGATGCCGATAAGCAATTTGTGGGCAATTTCTTTGATTTGCTGAATCCGTATGCCTTGCTGGTGGGCTTGACCACGCTGAGCATGTTTTTGCTGCATGGAGCCTTATTTCTCAATTTGAAAACCACCGACGAGCTGCGCGAGCGTTCGTTGAAATTAGCGCAACGCATCGGGCCAGTAGCCACAGTGCTGATTTTGGCATTTATTGTGGCAACCTACAGCGCGACCGATACATTTAGTCGGCTGGGCGTAAACCCAGGGATTATTCCAGTGTCGGCCTTGTTGACCTTGCTGGGTGCTGGGTGGTTTGTGCATACCAAGCAAACAGGTTGGGCCTTTATCATGACCTGCCTAACGATTGGGCTTTCAGTGATCACGATCTTTATGGCGTTGTTCCCACGGGTGATGATTTCGAGCCTCGACCCGAATTGGAGCCTAACGATTTACAATGCCTCATCAAGCCCCTACACGCTCAAAATTATGAGTTTTGTCGCCTTGATTTTTGTACCGATTGTCTTGGGCTATCAGGCTTGGACCTATTGGGTTTTCCGTCAACGGGTTAGCACAAAATCGAAATTGACCTATTGAGTAAAGGGGTTGGGGATCAGGGGCCAGTTAAGTTTTGATCCACGAAGGACACGAAGAGTACGAAGGATTGAAACCGCGAAGATCGCGAAGGGAGATTTGGCTATTGGCTATGGGTTAGTCGGTTAACAATGAAGCACATGCCCTCACCCCCTCGCCTTACAAGGGTAGGTTTTTAACAATGATTGGGTGGGATTTGGAGTCGATGGTCATGCCCTCACCCCCTCGCCCCCTCTCCCGCAGGCGAGCGAGGGGGAACCACCGAACCAAACGCCCCTCGCCCGCCGCAGTGGGAGAGGGGTTGGGGGTGAGGGAACGAGAGAAATGGTTGTTAACCCAATGACCCATTACATCTATGTTCTAAGGAAGCCGATTCATGGCAACTGTCGAAGCCCAATTTAAACCGAATCTTCAGCCGAGCAAAGCCTGGTTGTGGCTAAGCATAGGCTTGCACAGCTTGGTTGGCTTGACCACAGTCGCTATTGCCATCGGCTTAACCAGCATTATTGCAGGCGTTTTTCGCGATGGCTTGGGTTTGGCTGAGCTGTGGCCATGGTTTGGGGTAATGGGCTTGGTTGTACTGCTGCGTTTTGGCTTGCAATGGTTAGCCGAATCGGCGGCTCAACGCTTTGCCCAAAACGTCAAGCAACAACTCCGCCAACGCCTCGTTGGGCAGATGCTGATGCTTGGCCCAGCCCAAGGCCAACAATCTGCGAGCGAACGAGTGCAGATTTTGGGCGAAACGGTCGAATTGCTCGATGATTATTTAGCGGGCTACTTGCCCCAACGCATGCTAGCGGCAATTGTGCCATTGCTGATGATCGCTTGGGTTTGGCCGTATGATCGTTTATCAGCGATCGTGCTGGCCTTGACCGTACCAGTTAGTGTGGTGATGTTGGTGCTGGTCGGCTTGCACACCCGCGATCTGAGCCAACAGCGTTGGGTGCAGTTGCGCCGCCTGAATGCCCGCCTATTGGATTTGCTGCAAGGCTTGACCACGCTCAAAGTATTTGGCCGCAGTCGTGCCCAAATTCAACAGATTGACCAACTTAGCCGCAAGTTTACCGACGCAACCTTAGCAGTTTTGCAAATTGCCTTCGTTTCGGCTTTGGTGCTGGAATTAACCGCCAGCCTTAGCACAGCGGTGGTCGCGGTCGAAATAGGCTTGCGCTTGCTGAATGGCAGTTTGCAGTTTTACGATGCCCTGTTGGTGCTGGTTTTGGCTCCCGAAGTGTATGCGCCGATTCGCGCTTTGGGTGTGCAACATCACGCTGGTATGCAAGGGCTAGAGGCCGCCGAGCAAATTAATCATTTTTTGGCGCAGCCAGTAGCAGATGTTGAACCTGTGGGCAAGATTCAGCCAGTGCTAGGCGATTTAACGGTACACAATTTAGCCATTCATTATGCTGAGGATGGGCCAAATGTGCTGCAACAGCGCGATTGGCACTTTCCCCAAGGCCAGCATAGCCTGATTCAAGCACCCAGTGGTGCAGGCAAAACCAGCCTCGTGTTGGCAATATTGCGCTTAATCCAGCCAACCGCTGGCGAAATCAAGCTGGGAGCTACGCCGATCGATCAGCTTGATCTTACCCAATGGCGCAGCATGATCGCCTATATTCCGCAACACCCCTACCTATTCAATGGCACGATTGCCCAAAATATTTCTTTAACTAAGCCCGCTGCTAGCCCTGAGTCGATTCAGCAGGCGGCAGGTTGGGCTTGTGCCGACGAGTTTATTGCGCAATTGCCAGCGGGGTATGCCACGTTGGTGGCTGAGGGTGGGGCAAATTTAAGTGGTGGCCAACGCCAGCGCATCGCGATTGCCCGCGCCATGCTCAAAGATTGCCCAATTATTTTGGCCGACGAACCGTTTGCCCATCTTGATCGGGCAACTGCCCAGCAAATTCGCCGCAATTGGGCCGAGCTATGGCGTGGGCGCACGGTCATCGAATTTTCGCATGAGATTAACCACGAAGAGCGCGAAGAGCACGAATGTTGAATTCGCTGGGAGCTTGACATCTTTAATTAAATTAATGCCAAAGAACCACTGAACTAAACTTAGTGCGCTTCGTGTCCTTCGTGGATCAAAACTCTACTCCACCGTCGCCCGTTCGCGGCGTTCGAGATGAATCAGCAGATGGGCAATATCGGCAGGATTGATGCCTGCCAAGCGTGATGCCTGGCCCAAGGTTGCTGGGCGGAAGCGTTTGAGCACTTGGCGGGCTTCGATTCGCAAGCTAGGAATCGCCTCAATATCCAAATCGGCAGGCAAGCGCCGATCTTCCATTTTGCGTACCCGCTCAACCGAGGCTTGCTCTTTGGCAATGTAAACCGCATATTTGGCGCTTAGCTCAACTTGCTCGGCGACATCGGCCTCAACCACTGGTAGATCAGGCTGAACTTCGGCCAGTTGGGCATACTTGACCCCGACCCGCCGCAGAATGTCTTCGCCTGAAGCTGGTTGCAACAATGGCTCGATGCCCGCAGCTTGCAGGCGACCATTGGTTTCAGCGCTGGGCGTGTAGCGCAAGCCGCGCAATTGCTGGCTTGCTTGATCAATTGCCCATTGCTTGCGCTCAACCTGGGCAGCGCGTTCAGCACTAACCAAACCAAGTTCAGCTGCCAACGGGGTGAGCCGCAGATCAGCATTATCGCCACGCAACAACAAGCGATGCTCGGCCCGTGAGGTAAACATGCGATATGGCTCGCGAATTTCCTTGGTCACTAAATCGTCGATCATCACGCCGATATAGGCTTGGTCGCGGCGCAAAATGAATGGTGCACGCTCGGCAACCTTCAAGGCAGCGTTGATCCCCGCCATCAAGCCTTGAGCGCCCGCCTCTTCATAGCCAGTTGTGCCATTAATTTGGCCAGCAAAGAAGAGATTTGGCAGGCGTTTGGCTTCTAGCGAGGCGGTAATTTCGCCAGTTGCGACGGCATCATACTCAATCGCATAGCCAACCCGCATAATTTCGACCTTGCGTAAAGCCGGAATCGAGCGCAACATAGCCCATTGCACATCTTCAGGCAGCGAGGTATTGCAGCCCTGCACATAGATTTCGAGCGTTTCCCAGCCTTCTGGCTCAAGGAAAAACCCATGCGATTCTTTATCGGCAAAGCGCACAATTTTATCTTCAATCGACGGGCAGTAGCGCGGCCCAACCCCCTCGATCACCCCGCTAAACATCGGGGCACGATGCAAGTTATCGCGAATATGCTGGTGAAATTCGGGCGTAGTGTAAATATGATAGCAGGGCAATTGTGGTTGCCAACCATCAAGCATCGGTTCAGGGTAAATTGGATTGGGCGGGCCATGTACCAACGATTCAGGCCGCTGACCATCGTAATTAAAGCCAAAATACAGTGGCGTGCTGGAACCTGGCTGAATTTCTAGCCCACTAAAATCGATAGTTCGCGCATCAATCCGTGGTGGCGTGCCAGTTTTCAAGCGCACCAGTGGAAAGCCCAACTGGCTTAGATCGCTCGAAAGATTGATTGCTGGTTGCTCGCCCATCCGCCCCGCAGGAATGATCGATTCGCCAGTGATCGCGCGGCCACGCAAAAATGTACCTGTGGTCAAGACCAAGGCTTTGGCCCGATATTGCCAGCCCGTTTGGGTTTCGACGGCAAAACGCGCCCCATCAGCTTGGTCTGCCAAGGGAATGATGCGCTCAACCATGGCCTGTTTGAGCGCTAAATTTGGCTGCGCTTCAAGAAACTCCTTCATAGCCTTGGCATACAAACGCTTATCGCTTTGAGCGCGTAAGGCTTGCACGGCTGGGCCTTTGGTTTCATTCAACAGCCGAATCTGAATCAAGGTGCGGTCGGTGATGACCCCCATCGCGCCGCCGAGTGCGTCGATTTCGCGCACAAGGTTGCCTTTGGCTGGGCCGCCAATTGATGGATTGCACGACATGTGCGCCAATTTATCAAGATCGATCGTTAGCAAAAGGGTTTGCGAACCCATACGAGCAGCCGCCAAAGCCGCTTCACAGCCCGCATGCCCGCCGCCAACGACGACCACATCATAAGTTAAATTTAGCATAGCTCAACAAGACATAAGTGAAGGACACGATAGTTTATTGTACCGCAAACTCGATATTTTGGGGATCGGCAGTTTTTAACCACGAAGGACACGAAGCGCACTAAGTTTGAGATGTGTTGGTCTAACGCATTTGTTGGTAATCCAAACAGCTAGCCTATTAACCCAAACTTTTACGTTCTTCGTGTCCTTTGTGCCCTTCGTGGATCAAAAATACGAACTTCTGCCCTCACATTGGCTTCAAACGTTGCCATAAATGAAAGGTTGCTAGGCTGCGATAAGGGCTAAATGCTGCCATCAAAGCAAGGGTTGTCGAGCGATCGGGGCGTTGCTCAAGCTGAAAAAATGCCTGTAAGCTGCTGGTCAGGCCACTATCGCCCACTGGTACACAATCGCTAAAGCCAAACGAACGCATTAGTACATATTGGGCTGTCCATGGGCCGATGCCCCGCAACGCTAGTAGTTCGCGCTCGATCCGTGTGGCCGATTTGCGGTGATAGCTCGCCAATGGCAAGCTTTCAGCGATAATCGCCTGGGCGGTATCAATTAAATAGCGGGCTTTGGCGTTGGAAAAGCCCAAGGGTAGCAGTTGCTCAACGGTTAGTTGGGCAATTGTATTGGGCGTTGGCGCAAGATAAAAATCTTGATTTAATCGTTGCCCAACTAGCTCGGTTAGGCGTTGGCGCAAACGATAAGCCACCGCCAGCGAAATTTGCTGACCCAAAATTGCCCAAACCAAGGCATCGAATGGATTATGCACCAAGGGCATGCGCAAACCACGTTGGTGCTCAATTAATGGCAATAAGGCGGGCGATTTGGCAACATGGGCCTCGAAACGACTGGGATCGTTACTCAAACCCAAGCCTGCAATAACATGGCGATGAATCGTGGCAACGTCGCTGGGCGTTACGGCTGATTGCTCCACGATGCTGCATTCAGCCGTGGTTGGAGTGATAGTGACTGCGAGTAACACCCCAGTTTGCCCATTTAAGCGACAGGTGCTGTACCATGTTTGCTCGACCACCTGATCGGTCAGGCTAACTGGATCGCGCCCAAGCTGGCCTAAAATTTGGCGGCTAGGATAATCGTTGGGCAAGGCAAGGCTAAATCGCCCAGTTTCAGATATACGCCGATATTCGCTAGGCGTGAGCATAGTGTGTTTGCGAAAGTTTTCATTGAAGCTCGATAAGCTATCGAAGCCCACTTCATTAGCGATCGCAATAATCGTTTGATCGGTGTTGAGCAATAAACCACAAGCGGCCTCAATTCGCGCTCGTAGTAGTAGATCGGCGGGTGTGGTGTGGTAATAAATGCGCATTAATTCAAATAATTTGGTTTGGCCAACCCCCGCTGTTTGCGCCATGGCCTTGACATCGGCAAATGCGGCTGGTTGGGCCAGCACCGCTTCAATCAATTGCTCAGTCAAATGTTCCTCAGGGTCAAAGCCACGATAAAAATCATCAGGGCGGCACAATTTGCAAGCGCGATAGCCCGCACCTTGAGCTGCGTTGGGATTGGTAAAAAATTCAACATTCTCAGGCTTGGGCTTACGGGCGCGGCAACTTGGCAAACAATAGATGCCCGTAGTTTTGACCGCCGTAATAAATTTGCCGTTATAGCTGGCATCCGATTGCAGCATGTGGGCAACCATTTCGGTGTGGCTTGGCAGACTTGGCTCGATTTCAGTTAACATCAGCATATCTTTCAAACTAATTCAAAACTCGCTTGGGCAGGCGTATCTTTAAATTGAGCACCCTCGTGGCGCAGCAACCAGCGTTTGCGTTCCAAACCACCAGCGTAGCCAGTTAGGCTTTTGTTGGCTCCGATCACGCGATGGCAGGGTAGCACCAAGCTAATTGGATTTTGACCGTTGGTCATGCCAACCGCCCGGGCGGCGCTGGGTGTGCCAACTTTGGCCGCCAATTCGCCATAGCTCATCGTTTGACCAACCCCGATTTCGCGTAGTGCCAACCAAACTTTGCACTGAAACTCGCTGCCTGCCAGATCCACCGTAATCACATCGAGCGCCCGCAGATCGCCTGCAAAATAGCTTGCAACTGCATCGGCCCATAGATTTTGGCTAGCCGGAATGAGCGCAAATTGGCCATAGCGTTGGCTGAGCAAGCGTTGGCAACGAGCTTGGTTATCGCCAAAATCTAAATAAACTACGCCTTGAGGGCTGCTAATAATCACGACAGCGCCAATCGGCGTTGCGATCTGTTCGATAGTTAACTGTTGCATGGGCAAACTCCTGTGTGACCGATTGACTGCAAGCAGTATAGCGAGGGTTGCTGCTGGCGGCTACCGTTTTTCTTCGCACTAATTTTTGCCGAGATATCCTCACCCATAGTTTGCTCCCTCGCGGCAGGAGAAGGTGATTTTCGTATTATTTCGTGTCAAACGCATAATCTGTAGTTCATCAGTGGATGCATGTCGTTCCCTGATTGTACTTTAGGGGGTGCAGGGGGATGAAAACCCTCTGCGTCTCCCGCCTTGAGGCGGGACGGAAGGGTGGTGATGATGATGCTTATTAAAACCTACCCTTGAAAGGGCTGAAGGTCATTGCCAACCGCATAAACCATTCGGCTACTTGCCTGGAAATCGTGCTAGGCTTAATGCAATCGCTTGAAAAGGAAATTTTGATGAAAATAATAATTTTTGGTGCTACAGGTATGATTGGGCAAGGCATATTACGTGAGTGTTTGTTGAATCCAGCGATTGAGCAAGTGTTGTGTGTTGGGCGCACGCCCACCGGCCAACGCCACCCAAAACTCGCTGAAATTGTGCATAGTAATTTATATCAACTCGGCTCAATCGAGCATGAATTGGTGGGCTATGATGCCTGTTTTTTTTGCTTGGGCGTTTCGGCGGCAGGCATGACCGAAGCTGCTTATCGCTCGATTACCTATGATTTAACGCTGCATGTGGCCCAAACCTTGGCACGATTAAACCCACAATCAAGCTTTAGTTATATTTCAGGTTCGGGCACTGATGCTGATTCGCGGTCGATGTGGGCACGGGTCAAAGGCCAAACTGAACAAGCCTTATTGGCCTTGCCATTTCGCGCGGCCTATATGTTTCGCCCAGGCTTTATCCAACCTCAACATGGCGTAGTTTCCAAAACCCGCTGGTATCGGCTAATGTATAGGCTTACTAGCCCGCTGTATCCCCTGTTTAAACGCTTAATTCCCCACTATGTCACCACAACTGAGCAACTAGCCCAAGCCATGCTGCGGGTAGCCCAAAACGGCGCACCCCAGCCAATTATCGAAAATAGCATGATCAACCAGCTTTAAGTTCCTTCACCCCCTAGCCCCCTCCTTTCAAGGGTAGGTTTTTAACAATGATTGGGTGAACTTTGGAGTCGATTGCCATGCCCTCACCCCCTAGCCCCCGCTCCCGCAGAGCGAGCGAGGGGGAACCATCCGAGCATGACCATTGGTATGCTCCTCGCCCGCCGCAGTGGGAGAGGGGTCGGGGGTGAGGGATCTTAAAACCTACCCTTGGAAGCTCGCCCCCGCTCCCGCAGAGCGAGCGAGGGGGAACCGCCAAACGAAAAGCCCCTCGCCGCCGCAGTGGGAGCGCTACCGCTATCACCTTCAAGACCCGTCCCGGTATCCTGAAAAGCCCCTCGCCCACCGCAGTGGGCGAGGGGTTGGGGTGAGGGCATGCTTTTTTGCTTGCCCCAAAATCAATATTTGACGTTATAATGGGCTAGAATAGCGATGCTGCTCTTTTTAACCCATTTGTCAAATCAACCAGCCTTGAAGCGGAGAAGTTGCCTATGAAACGTGCGCGTTTATTAATGTTCGTGGTGCTAGCTGGCTTGTTAACGCCGCTGGGTGTATGGGCGCGGCCTGTAACGCCACCCCAAGCCCAGCCGCAAGCCCCGAATACAGTCAATTTTTTCGTAGATCCTAATTCCTTTGCAGATACCATGGTTCCTGGGCAATCGCGCCAATTTGCATTTCAAATTCAGAGCCTAAGTAGCTCTAATGAAAGTGCAAATTTTACATTTGCTCCAGAGGGATTACCACCCCAAATTACAGTTAATGCAATTGCTCCTGTGACAGGGGTAAATCCAAGTGATCAGGTTACAGTTTTGGCTACAATTAATATTGCAGCTACTGCTCCCTTGCAAACGTATACATTTAGGATTCGTGTTACTGCTACTGGCAATACTACAGGTGTTGCCAGTTCAAGAATTGTTGATTTTCTTATTAATGTCGTAGCGCCAACAGCAACTCCAACTCGTACTAATACACCTACCGCCACTGCTCCAACGGCTACCAATACTGGCACGCCTGGGCGGATTTGCGATGGTAATGGTGGCACGGTTAACGATAAATTTGAGCCAAATAATACCCGCAGCCAGGCTCGCCGAATTGAAGTTGATGTGCCGCAAGTGCACGCGATTTGTCCAGTTGGCGACGAAGATTGGCTCTTATTTGGCGGTTTAGAGGGCAAAGTCTATACGATCGATGTTTCGCAAATGGTCGATGGGCTGGATCTTTCGTTGACGCTTTACGATAGCAACGGCAATCAATTGGCCTTTAACGATGACTTTCCGCGCAACAATGATCCCAGCGATATCAAGCCACGAATTCAATCGTGGCGTGCGCCCGCCAACGGCCAATACTACATTAAGGTGCGCGATTCCGCCGGACGCGGCTTTATTGATGCGCTCTACACAGTGGTGTTGAATAGTGAAAGTTATGGCCCCACGCCAACGCTCATCCCTGAAATTTGTAAAGATCTCTACGAGCCGGATGGCTTGCCTGAAATTGCACCGTTGATTGTGGTTGGCGAAGTTCATCCCGACCATCGGTTGTGCCCACGCGGTGATGCCGATTGGGTCAAATTCTTTGGCAAAGCTGGCAAAGTCTATTCGATCTTTACCTCGGAACTCAGTGTTGGTGCTGATACAGTGATGGTCTTGGCTGATCGCGATGGCACAACGATTATCGATTTCAACGATGATTATGAATCAGGCTTGGATTCGCGAATCGATTTCGCGCCGTTCGTCGATGGCTTCTATTTTGTGCAGGTCAAGAATGTTGGCGATGTTGGCAATCAGTTTATCGATTACACCTTGACCTTCCAGATCAAAACTAATGCCAACCAAGGCGAACCAACCATGCAGCCAACCGCAACCTTCGAAGATGATATTACGCCAACTTTCGAGGATGATGTTACGCCAACTAGCGATCCTAATCGCACGGCAACCGCGACTGGCACGGCGACCCGCACGCCAACTTCGGCCTATCCAACCCCAACCACTTCATCGAGCAACAAATTGCCCAACTTCGATACGCGCAGCAATGGCAAATTTGCCGACCCAGCCTTTAACAAGGTTTGGGCTTATGCCGATGCTCCAGTGGCGAGTGGCCAAGCAGTGCGCTCTTGGTTGTGGGGGCCGAGCAGCGGCCAAGCCCGCGCCGAGGTTTACGATCAAGCGCCTGGTGGTTTGCGTCAAGTGCAATATTTCGATAAATCGCGCATGGAAATTAGCGATTTCGAGGCCGACCGCCAAAGCCAATGGTTTGTGACCAACGGCTTGCTGGCGAAGGAATTGATTCAGGGCCAGATTCAAATTGGCGATAGCAATTATGTGCAGCGTAGTCCGGCCCAAATTAATATTGCTGGCGATTTAGGCGCTGCTTCGGCTCCAACCTACGCCAGTTTTAGCAATTTGCTTGGCGCAACCAGCGATCGTACTGGTCAATTCGCCGATCAGCAATTAGCGCGTAGTGGCAAAGTGAGCGCTTATGCTGGCGCTGCAACTGATGCAGCTAAGTTGGTGCATTATGTGCCACAAACTGGCCACAACATCCCTAGCGCCTTCTGGGATTTTGTCAATCGTCAAGGCTTGGTTAGCCAAAATGGCCGTACCCAAAACGGCCAAGTGATGGATTGGGTTTTTGCTTTGGGCTACCCAATTAGCGAAGCCTACTGGGCCAAGGTCTATGTTGGTGGTGTTGAGCAAACTGTGTTGGTGCAAGCCTTCGAGCGCCGCGTGCTGACCTACACTCCCAGCAATCCCGCCGATTGGCAAGTCGAAATGGGTAATGTCGGCCAACACTACGAACAATGGCGCTACCGCTAGATTAAATTCTTCGCTTCAAGGCTAAAATAAAACGCCCCGTGTTCTGAACAAAACACGGGGCGTTTTTTATCATGAAATAACTACACTGAATAATATCCAAACTAATGTATGAGTTAAGTTACTACTATGGTTTGATAGGATCGTATCGTTATACAAGTATAATCTCGATTGTATGGATACATTATTTATACCTTGTTAATAATTTGCTGCTATTTGATGGTTACCAATTTTCTTCAATTAAAAGGAGTACATCATGGAACAGCACAAGAATTTGGAATTACTGAGAGAGGATCAACGACGGATTGCTACTCAAATAGCTATTCGGTCAAATGTTCTAGGGGAGTGTGAGTTTTGTGAGGAGATTATAGAGGGAAATGAAGATATAGAGAATGCATATAAGTTGGGAAATTTTATGATTTCGAAAAATGATCCATCAGTTTCAATTTTTGAAGGGAATAGAAGTATTCTGACCGATACGATAAAAGAAGTAGTTGAAGAAGCTGCTTATGACTGTGGTTGTGTTGATAGAATGATGGAAGATTAATATTAAAAAATCATAAAAGGAGGTTTTCAAACCTCCTTTTATGATTTTTAAGTGCTACAAGCCTAAAATCGCATCCAAGCGCGGCCAATCGCAGCGCTCGGCCATAAGTTTGGTGAAGCGTTCGAGTTTGGTACGTTCGTGCAAGCGAATATGCCCAAACATATTTTCAATCCGCTCAACCGCAGTCAAGGTATCATCAGCAATTGTGATAATCGGCACGTTGCGTTGCTCAGCACGATCGATCACCGATTGTTGCGGGCGGAAGTTGCCTGTCAATACCAAGGCATTGGTTGAGGTTTCCAAGGCAGCCAATTGCAAATCGGTGCGGTCGCCGCCAGTGATCACGGCTTTGTTGGCGCGACGGCGGAAGTGCGATAAGCCCGCTTCGGCTCCCATCGCCCCAATCATCAGCGATTCGATGATTTTGCCCTTGCCAAAATCGGCTCCAATCACATTGCCACCAAGCTCAGCCACCAAATCTTCAACGGGAATACCTGAGAGCGCACTATCTTGCGGCAACAAGCCCAAAACCGCGATGCCATGCTGCTCAAGGAAGGGCACAACATGCGATTGAACAAAATCGAGGCGGGTTTCTTCGATTTGGTTGAGAATCACGCCCTTGAGCCGTTTGCCGACGAAGCGTTGCACCGACAAAATTGCATCAACAGTGAGCGTGGTGCGATAGCGCGAAACCAAGACCATCGGTGCATCGATCAAATCGGCCACCCGATCGGCGCTCAGATCGACCAGTGAACCTTCGGCCCAACTATTCGTGCCTTCAACGATGGTCACTTGATGTTGGCTGCTGATTGCTTGGAACGCTTGTTGCACCGCCCCAGCCCAATCGTGCTGCTCGCCGCGCAAAATGCTTTCGATCGTGGTGCGGCGCAAAAGCACTGGCGCGATCTGCTCCAATGGCTCGCTTAGGCCAAAGCTCTCGCGAATAAAGGCAGCATCTTCATCGAACGCCCCTTCAGGCGTGTGGGTTACCGAAACACTGACTGGCTTCATATAGCCAGCGTCGATCTGGCGATTCTTGAGTTGGCGCAACAAGGCAGCACAAACTGCACTCTTGCCAACATATGATTCTGTTGATGCAACATACAGCGTTGCCATAGCGAAACTCCTTGTATCAAGGCAAAGGGCAAAAATCAAAAGTCAGAAGGCAAAAGTCAAAATAGATTTTGAGATACTTCTAAATTCCAATGGCACAATTAGAATCGTATTGTCCAGAATGTGATTAATTCTCAATTTCGATTTTGCTTCTGACTTAATTTAATAGAATTGATCTTTAATTCTGATTTCTGCCCTTTGCCTTTTGACTTTCAAATCTATCCTTGCAGAATAATGCGGGCATCGAGCACGATTACGCCTTCGCCACGGTTGTAGACGACCAGCGGATTAATATCCATTTCGACGATTTCGGGGAAGTCGCTGACCAATTGGCTGACCCGCAGCACAATATCTTCAACGGCTTCTAAATCGGCGGTCTGCTCGCCACGCACGCCCTGCAACAATGGAAACGAACGAATTGCCCGCAGTTGTTCGCGCACTTCTTCGCGGCTCAAGGGCGCAAGTCGAAATACAACATCTTTGAGCACTTCGACATAAATACCGCCCATGCCCACGCCGATTAGCGCCCCAAATTGCGGATCACGGCTGACCCCAACCAAGACTTCGCGGCCTTTACGCGCCATTTCCTGCACCAAAACCCCCCAAATCCGAGCATTTGGGCTGAATTTGCGGGCACGATAGGCGATTAGTTCGTAGCTATCGCTGGCAGCTTGCGGGTCGGCAATCCCCACACGTACCCCGCCAATATCGCTTTTGTGCAGAATATCGGGCGAGCTAATTTTCATCACCACCGGAAAACCAATTTCCTTGGCAATTTCGGCGGCTTCTTCGGGCGAACGCGAAAGCCGACTGTCGGGCAAACGCATGCCATAGGCTGCCATCACTTCACGGGCCTCGATTTCGCCAAGCTCAACCCGCCCTGCCTCGCGTACTTGAGCAAATAACTCGCGGACATGCGCTTTATCAACATCGAAGCGAGCGTAAGTCATGGCTGGTTGTTCACGCCAGCGGCGATGTTGCCACATAGCTTCCAAGGCTGATACCGCTCGTTCAGGGAATTCGTAGTTGGGGATTTTATACTGATTGAGCAGTTTGAGCGCAGGCTTAATGCTATATGCGCCCATAAAACTGGCAACAATTGGTTTGCTTTGGTTGGCTGAAAGTTCGGCCATGGCTTCAACCGTGGCTTCGGCTTCGCTGCCAGCTTGCGGGGTAAACAGCACTAACACCGCATCAACATTCGGGTCGGTCAAGGCCGCCTCAATCCCAATTCGATAGCGATCAGCTTTGGCATCGCCGATGACATCGATTGGATTATAGACATTGGCGGTGGCTGGCAACGTAGCTTGAAGTTGGCTGATGGTTGCGGGCGTAAATTCGGCCATTTGCAAGCCAGCCCGCTCAATCGCATCGGTGGCGATAATTCCAGGTCCGCCAGCATTGGTGACAATCGCAATTCGCGAGCCAGTCAGCAAGGGTTGGTAGGCAAACACCAAGGCAAAATCAAACAATTGCTCCATTGTGCGAGCACGAATGATCCCGCTTTGGCCAAATGCCGATTCGTAAGCGCTCTCGCTGCCAGCCAACGAGCCGGTGTGCGAGGAAATTGCTCTCGTGCCTGCTGCCGTCGTACCGCTTTTGATCGCGATAACGGGTGTACGTTTGGTCACTTCGCGGGCGGCCTGAATAAAGCCGGGGCCATCGGAAATGCCTTCCAAATAGGCCAAAATAACTTTATTCTGGGGATCGTTGCCCCAAGCCTGCAACAATGCTACTTCATCAACATCGGATTTATTGCCAAGGCTGACGAAGCGCGAAAAGCCAATATTGGCCTCTTTGCTCCAATCGAGGATGGCGGTACAGACCGCGCCCGATTGCGACATAAAGGCAATTTCACCATCAGCGGGCATTAATGCTGCAAACGAAGCATTCAAATCGCTGACTGTATCAATCACACCAAGACAATTGGGTCCGACCATGCGCATGCCGTAACGTTGCACAATCTCTACCAATTGGTGTTCAAGCTTAACCCCTTCACCGCCAACTTCCTTGAATCCTGCGGTGATCACAACTAAACCGCGCACGCCTTTTTGGCCGCATTCTTCGACCACATTTAAGACATGCTGCGGTGGAATAACCAAAACTGCCAATTCAACATCAGCGGGAACAGCAGCGACCGACGGGTAGGCCGTTTGGCCTAAAACTGCACTGGCAGTAGGATGAATCGGGTAGATTCGCCCTTTATAGCCATTGTCGATTACATTTTTGAGGACACGGTGACCAAGACGTGATGGATCGGGAGATGCTCCCACCACGGCCACCGATTGCGGAGCGAAAATCTCCTCCAGCATAGCGATTGCCTCCGGGTTACTTCGATCACCCCTAGAGCATATCACATCTGGCGGCGCTTGAATGGGCTAAATGTCACGGAAGTAGGCAAATCGAATGGCCTGCCACAAAATCAATAAGGCGATGCCGCTCCACACCAATGCCCATAAAATTGCTGGAACTCCAGTTGCTTGTTGCATAATGAGGGCATCGCTGGTTACGTGACGACGGTAGGATGAAAGTCGCAGCAAATCCCATAAACTATCGAGCGCATTTAAGATGGTTTGCACGCCCAACACCAACAGCAGCCATTCGTTCCAGTGCAGCGCCAATTTATAACTGGCGGCAATGAATGCACCCGCCAGCAAAATACCAACAATAATTCCAAAAATATTGCGAACAAACAAGCCACACAGCACAAACAATGCAATTCCAATAATTAATGTGACGCGATCGGCGCTAATGCCCCGTGCTGAAAGAATTAATAATGCGCCGCCAACCAAGGCGCTACTCAAATAGCCAGCACTGGCCACAATCCAGCGAATGCCGCCAGCAGTCCAGGCCACGCCCTCGCCATTTGAATACACTTCAAGCCGATCAAGTTTGCCGCCAGTCAGCAATGAAGCGAAGCCATGGCCAAGCTCATGCACAAAGGTATTGAACAGCTCAAACGGATAAACCAGCCAATGCAGTACTGGCAACCGCGCGATGATCGTTGAGGTTACCGCGATGGCAATCGCGATCCATAGTTCGTTGTTGCGTAGCATGGTGTTCTCCACGGGCCTAGTATAGCGGTAGATCCACGAAGGACACTTCGTGAATATCCAATTGCAGTCAATGCCACCCAATCGGCATGAGCCACGCTATGTTTTTTGGTCGTGGCCCGATCCGTCCAGCGGCATGAAGAATCCGCCAGATGGTGGCTTTATTGGCGGTCGGAAACTGTGGGTGGAGTTCATGGGCAATGTGCTGGGTTCCGTGATGCGGGTTCGCATCGCGATAGGCCAGTACTGCGGCCCAATAGACCTTGGTGATAACAATTCGGCCATGGCGTTTGGGAGCCGTGGAGTGGTCATCGGGTTGGTCACGCTGAATCCACCGGAACACCGTACTGCGATTTACTCGAAAATGCGTGGCTAAGCGGGCAATTGTCCAGCCGTCCTCACGGCGGCATTGCGTAATCCCATGGTGTCCTCCAAGGGTAGAGCTGCGATCCACGCAGGTGGTCGTTAAGCTATTGTACCATTACCTCTATGCTCTATGTGTCATGGTTTATTGCATTAACAATGGTCACCAATCCCTCTGCCCTAGCCCCTCGCCCAGCGCCATCTATGCCCTGTGCCTCTGCGTTAATCGTAGTTCCACCCAATCTCCATCAGCCAAAAGCCTATAGCCTATAGCCTTTACAACACTTGATACGTTCTATGGTAGTATTTAACCACTTTTTAATTAACGCAAAGGAGCAACATGATGCTTCGTTCGCGCATGCTTGGTTTGTTGTTGGCCATCACGACCGCACTTTTTCTGTTGGTAGTCGGAGTTCTGTTTTTTGGAGGTTCGGTACGCCCCGCCGCTGCCCAAAGCAATGGCTTGCGGGTTGAAAAAACCTTGCTCAAATCGAGCAATGTGGTGATGGTTGGTGAAACCCTGACCTTTGCCATCACCATCACCAACAATTGGCATACCACCGTGATCACCTTGCCAGTTGTCGATACCTATGATCGTTCGGTTTTGGGCTATATCAATGCTACTCCAGCCGAAGATAGCCACAACGCCAGCACTGGTGTAATCAATTGGGATAACATTCTGGAAACGACTGGGCCATTGGCTCCTGGTGAACAAGTGGTGATTTTGGTGCGCTTCACCGCTGAACATCCCTCGCCACGGGTCGTCAACCACGCCGCAACCCATGATGCCTACGATTCATTGGGTAATTTGGTGGGCGATGGCGAGGCTGAGCACGATAATGAAGCAGTTGGCGGCCAAACACCGCTCGAAAAAACACTCGATGCAGGCATTTTGCCCCAAGCTGGACAACGCATCACCTTCACAATTCGGGTGCAAAATGCTGGTTTAGTTGATGTGGTGCGTTTGCCGTTGGAAGATACCTTTGATCCAACCGCGCTGCAATTTATTTCATCTGAACCAATGCCCGATACAATTGAACCAGGTCGCCTGACGTGGGCGAATGTGCTGACCCCGCCGCGCCCAATGCGCCTGCCACCCAACGAATTTATCTCGATCACGACAGTCTTTACGGCGCTCAAGGGGATTGAAGAAACCACCAATAGCGCTCGGGTGGTTGGTGCTGGCGATAGCTTTGGGAACGATCTCGCACCGGCTGCCGATGATGTGCCAATTCGGATTATTGGTGCACCTGGCACACCAACCCCAACTCGCACGCCACGGCCAACGCCTAACGCCACGGCGATTAATCAAGTGACCGCGACGATTGCCGTCAGCGCCACCGAAGTGGTGATTACTACGCCAACCGTTGCGATCAGCAGCACCGCCACGATTGAAGCAATTGCCACGCTCACGCCGGAACAAGGCACTGGCAGTACCACCACGCCTACAGTTATTCCCGCAGTCTTGCCCGATACCAGTGCGGCCCCAGCACCACAAAGCAATTGGTTGGTTGGTGCGGCAATTCTTGCTATACTATTGCTTGGCATTGGCCTCACTCAACGCAGTCGTGGATAAACTATGTTGCACATGCAAGGCATTCGTAAGCAGTTTGAACAAACAATCGTCTTACGCGAGATTGAACTAACGATCAATCGTGGTGAAATTTTGGCCTTGCTTGGCCCCAGTGGTTGTGGTAAATCGACCCTCTTACGCATTATTGCTGGCCTTGAATCTGCTGATCAAGGCCAGTTGTTGTTGCATGGCCAACCGCTCAATCCGATTCCAATTCATCGGCGCAATTTTGGCCTGATGTTCCAAGATTGGGCGCTGTTTCCGCATCGTAATGTTGGCGAAAACATTGAATTTGGCCTGCGCATGGAAGGCATGGCCAAACTTCAACGCCAACAGCGGGTCGCTGAAATGCTCGAATTGGTTGGCTTAGTTGGCTATCAACAACGCTCGGTGCTCGAATTATCGGGTGGCGAGCGCCAGCGCGTGGCTTTGGCGCGTTCATTAGCGCCGCGCCCACAATTATTGATGCTCGATGAACCATTGGGATCGTTGGATCGGACGTTACGCGAACGCTTAACTGAGGAATTGCGCCGGATTATCAAAGCAGCTGAAGTGACAGCGATCTATGTTACCCATGATCAAAATGAAGCGTTTGTGGTTGCTGATCGCTTGGCTGTGATGAATGCAGGCCAAATTGTGCAACTGGACACGCCCCAAGCGATCTATCAACAGCCCAAAACTGCCTTTGTAGCACGATTTTTGAGCCTGACCAATTTATTACCAATTGTGAAGCAAACCAGCCTTAGCCCTGAGTTACAGCTGGTCGAAACCAATTTAGGCCAATTTGAAATTCAAAGCTCGCAAACCCAAGCAGCCTATTTGCTGATTCGGCCTGAGGCCGCCCAGCTAGCGCCAAGCGCAACAGCCAGCTATCGCGGCCAAGTGGTTGGCCAAAGTTTTCGTGGTAGCCATCAACGAATTGAATGGCGCTATGCGCATGGTGGATTGCAACTCGATCTACCGAGCAACTATCAGCTTGATCAAGGCCAAAACCTCGACCTAACATTTGATGCCCAGCAACTTAGTCTCGTGCAGAGCGACCACTGATGACGGTTGTTTTGGTTTGTTGCTGCGACGAAAGCGTGCCAACCGACGGAATCGGCGTGTCCTTATCGACCAATTGGCTTAACGTTGAACCACAAGCAACACACGTCCACAACAACATCTTCCGGCCACGATTATACTTTTCAGCGCCCCGTTGCTCGCCAATGTAGCGACAGGGTGCATTACAATGAGGACAGTGCACCCTGTGACCTCCTTTTAACGTTGTTTGTAATGTGTCAATTTTTATTGCGATATTCTGATTAGCTATAAAGCACAGACTATGCCATTACCACGCCGCATGATATAGTTCCAGAGTCCCACCAAAATCGCCAGTATGGGGATATTAACATAGTTTGCTCACGATTTGGGGGGATGACCGTTGGTCTGTCAGCATTGTACGCCAAAATTAGGCCAATGTTGCCGATCACTTCAAGAACCGCTAGAATACAGGCATGAAGCTAGTTTGGAGGCCTTATGGCATTGCAGCCAGATTCATCTGAGCAACCGACCCCAGCCGAAATCGCCCAACGTTTGGCCGATGTTCCCTTATTTGAACAAATGCGACCCGACGATTTAGCATTCTTGGCTGATCACGCCACGATTCAGCAACTCGAGCCAGCGGTAGTGCTTTCAGCCCAACAATCCAGCGAAAACGATCTGTATGTGGTGGTGCGCGGTCATTTGGAAGTGTGGCTCGACCCAAGCAGCCTCGGAGCCGAAGGCCCAGAGCGTAAACTTGCCACCTTGTTTGCCGACGAAATTGCTGGTGAATTGGCGTTGGTCGATGGCGGTGTGCGTTCGGCGCGACTCCAAGCAGGCGATGCAGGCGTGCGGGTGATTTGCATTTCGCAGGCTGCAATTCTCAATCGTTGTGAGCAAGATCCAATTTTTGGTTATCGTTTGATGCGCAATTTAGCAGCAATGTTGGCCTTACGCGCCCGCCTGACTGCCTTGAGCGCTCAAACCAATATTGCCTAGTGAGGGGGATTGACGTATGCACCGTTGGCGGCTCGCCTTTGGGCTAGGGTTGATACTTATCTGTGTGAGTTGGGCGAGTTGGCGCTGGCAACCGGTTGCCGCCCAAAACCCCGAAGATGATGATCAGCCGCCTGCCGTTGAACAACCATTGTGTTTTTCGAGCACTGGGTTGTGTATCAACGGGGCATTTCGGCGCTATTGGGAGACCAACGGCGGTCTAAGTCAATTCGGCTATCCAATTACTGCTGAAATTCGTGAAACAACCAGTAACGGCATTTTTACCGTGCAATATTTCGAGCGAGCACGCTTTGAATATCATCCTGAGCACTCGCGCCAGTTCGAGGTGCAGCTTGGGCGTTTGGGGGCAGAACTCTATCGCATCGCCCATGAACGCGAAACTGCCCGCGCTGGTTGCCGCTATTTCGAGCGCACTGGCTTTAATGTTTGTGAGCCGTTTCGTACCAAATGGGAAACTGTGGGCACAACGCCAGGTGCAACCAGCCTCGAAATTTATGGCTTGCCAATCAGTCCGTTGCTGGTTGGCCGTGATCCTGCTGGCAACCCAATTTCGTTTCAATGGTTCGAGCGGGGCCGCATGGAATTGCACCAAAGCAATTTGGTCGTGCTAGGGTTGGTTGGGGTTGAATATCGCCAACGCGAGCAAGAGCCACGCCCAACCCCAACCCCGACGATCCCAGTTGTGCCAACTCCAGCGCCAATCGAGCCAACCGCCATTCCAACTGCGGTTCTGCCGATTCCAATCAATGTGCCATTCCCCGATCGGCCTTGTCATATCAATGTGCCAGCGCCAATCGAGGGCCTTCAAGCATGGGCCACCTTGCCCGTGGTCAGCCCGCCCGAGGATGAAGTGATTTGTGTGCGCTTGATCGTCAATGGCGAGGCGGCGCATCCAGCATTTGTCAATATCTACCGCTATATTGGCAGCGAACGGATTCCAGGCACCGGCCATACAACTGGGCTTGATGGCACTGCCAGTTTTGTGTTCCATGTGCGCGATCTGCCGATTGGCACGATTCCGGTTGAAGTGGTTGCGACCTTTGAAGGCCGCGAATATCGCACTTGGACGAGTTTTATTCATCGCTAGCGTTATCACGATTGATCGATGGAACGACGCTGGGGTGAGCTTACCTCAGCGTCGTTGCGATCTTTAGAAGATAGTAATTATGGAAGCGAAAACCTTACCACCCATCCAACTCGAAGCCCGCTACGATAGCCGTGTTTGGGGCGGCAATCGCCTTGCTCAATGGCTGAACTTGCCAAATGCCCCTAGTCCGTTGGGCGAGATTTGGCTGGTCTATGCCGAAAATATCATCGCCGCTGGCCCATTGCAAGGCCAAACCTTAGCCGCCGCCGCCGAACGCTATGGGGCATTATTGCTTGGCAGCGTGCCATTTGAGCGCTCAGGCAGCCAATTTCCCTTGCTGGCTAAATTTATTGATGCCGCCGATCATTTGTCGGTGCAGGTGCACCCCAACGATGTGTATGCCCACACGGTCGAGGCCACTACTGGTTTCAATGGCAAAACCGAAGCATGGTATTTGCTGCAAACTGAAGCCAATGCCCAATTGATTCATGGCTTTAATCACCAAACCAGCCGCGAACAATGCAGCGAATTAATCGCCAATGATCGCTTGCCCGAACTGCTGCGTTATGTGCCCGCCCACGCTGGAACCACGATTTTCGTGCCTGCTGGTACGATCCACGCGATCAATGCTGGCGTGATGCTGTTTGAAATTCAGCAAACCTCCGATCTGACCTATCGAATTTATGATTATGGTCGGCCTCGTGAGATGCACATCGAACGAGCCTTGGATGTGCTGGATTATGCGGCCTCGGCTCCCGCTGAAACTCCACCAACCCGACTTGATTCACGTCGAACGTTGCTGGTTAAATGTCGCTATTTTGCCATGGAGCGTTGGCAATTGCATGGCCGTGTCGATTCGGCAACCTTGCCCACCAGCTTTGAAATTATCACGGTGATCGATGGCTCGGCCACCTTGCGCTCATTTCATGGGGTTTGGGAATTAACGCTAGGCACAACCTTGGTTTTGCCAGCAAGTTTGGGCGCATACACCTACGAAGTTGCCAACTCGGTGACCCTGCTACGCTGCTATGTACCTACTGAGGAACTCTAATGCGTGTTTTGATTACTGGCATTACTGGGCCAGTTGGTAGTTTTCTCGCCGATTATCTGTTAACCTTGCCTGATCTCGAAATTCATGCGCTCAAGCGTTGGCGCTCCGATCCACGGCCAATTGAGCATTTGCAAGGCAAAGTAACCTTCCACGAAGGCGATATTGAAGATGCCTTTGCGATGGCTACCTTGCTGCGGCGCGTGCAGCCAGAGCGCATTTTTCACCTTGCGGCCCAAAGCTACCCTAGCGCCTCATGGGATGCTCCAGTTACCACCTTACGTGCCAACACCGAAGGAACCTTAAATATTTTAGAGGCGGTACGGGTTACCGTACCCCAAGCCCGTTTGCATATTGCTTGCACCAGCGCCCAGTATGGCATCGTTAATCCGGCTGATGTGCCGATTAAGGAGAGCCACCCCTTGCGCCCAGGCAGCCCATATGGCGTGAGCAAGGCCGCCGCCGAAATGTTGGGTTTGCAATATCATCAATCATATGGCTTGCATGTGGTGGTTACACGCTCGTTTAATCATGTTGGGCCACGCCAAGGCGATCGCTGCTCGATTCAAACATTTTGCCAGCAGATGGCGGCAATTGAAGCAGGCCAGAGCGAGCCAGTGATCCATGTTGGCAATTTGGAGCCACAGCGCGATTTCAGCCATTTCAGCGATGTGGCCCGGGCTTTGTGGCTGCTGCTCGAAAAAGCGCCTCCTGGCGAGGTTTACAATCTGTGTTCAGGCGTGGCTACCCGCATTGGCGATATTGTGGAGTTGGTGCGACGATTCGGGCGTGTGCCTATCGAAGTTAGGCTCGACCCAAGCCGTTTACGCCCAGTCGATGAGCCAATTTTGCAAGGCGATAACAGCAAATTGCGCCAAGCCACTGGCTGGGAGCCACAAATTGGTATGGAGCAAATTGTGCAAGAAGTGCTGGATTTTTGGCGCGAACGCTACGGTATTTTGTAGCGTTCGTGCTGGTGCTCAGCCTGCCACACATTGATGCTATGTAGGTTGTTGATTGAGCACCATCTTGGCGTAAACTCCATTAGTGCCCACTAACTCGCTATGCGTGCCTTGTTCAGCAATTTGCCCACGATCCAGCACGATAATCAAATCGGCATTTTTGACCGTGCTCAGGCGATGGGCAATCACAATCCGCGTACAATTGAGTTGATTCAGTTGTTGCTCAACAATCTGTTCGGTCAGGGTATCAAGTTGGCTGGTAGCTTCATCCAAAATTAAAATTGCAGGTTGGCGCAATAAGGCGCGGGCCAGTGCGATCCGTTGGCGTTGGCCGCCCGAAATTCCGCCTGCCGCCTCGCCAACTCGTGTTTCATAGCCCATTGGCATGCTCACAATGTCGCTGTGTAAGCCAGCTCGTTGGCTGGCCGCAATCAGTTGGGCGGCTGGCAAACTGGCCCGTTGCAAATTGATATTTTGGCGAATCGAGCCGCTAAATAAAAAGGCATCTTGGAGCACGACCCCAAATTGCTGACGCAAGGCTTGACGATCATAGTCCTCGATCGGGCGTTCGTCGATCAAAATCTGGCCGCTGCTGGGCTGATACAAACCCAACAATAATTTGGCAAGCGTGCTTTTGCCCGAGCCAGTTCGCCCAACCAAGGCAACTTTTTGGCCTGGCGCAATCTGCAACGAAATATCACGCAGAATCGGCGCAGTATGTGGGTTGTAGCCAAAACTTACGTTTTCCAGCCGAATTGCGCCTTGCAAGTTTGCTTCAGGCGCGAAGCTGCCATCTGGCTCAGGCTGGGCCATCAACACATCATTTAATCGTTCGAGATAGCTGGTTAATAATTGCAAGCGCTGGCCTTGGCTAATTAATGTGACCAACGGCGCGAGGGCCAAGGTGCCAATCGCATTTAATGCCAGCATCGTACTTAAATCCATCTGGCCTTGATGCACTTCGCGTAAGCCAACCCACAGCAAAATTAATGGCGTGGCGGTTTGCAGCGTGCCCAACATACTATCGACAATCGCACTCAGACGCTGGCGGCGCAGGCTGGTGTTACGCTGGCGACGAGCCAAATTTTGCCAATAGCCAAACGCATAATGCTCCACGCCCATGGCTTTGATTGTGGTGATGCCGCTGAGTAATTCGACTAAGTAGCTTTGGGCTTCGCTTTGCTCCAACAAATCGGTCTCGACCAGCGGGCGTAAACGGCCTTGAGTCAGCCAAATAATTGCCACTTGGAGCAAGGCAATGATCGCGACAGTCAAGCCAAAACTGCCACTTTGCCAAAACAACAAGCCACCATACACCAACATTAACCCGCCATCGAGCACGACTGACAGCACTTGGTTGGTAATCAATTCGCGAATTGTGCTGTTGCTAGTTAGGCGTAGCAATAAATCGCCGCTACTGCGTTGTTCAAAAAAAGCCAAGGGCAAGCGCAATAAATGGCTTAAAAAATGCTCGCTTAAATCGGTATCAAAACGCAGTTGTAGCTGAATTAACAACAGGCTGCGCATATATTGAATCAAAAAGCGAATGCTGATGATTAAGCCCAAGCCAATTAATACTCGCCCAAGCAAGACCTCGAAACTTGGCAAGGTTACTTGCTGCACCAAACTTTTGGTCAGCAATGGCAGGGCCAGCCCGACCAATTGCAACAAGCCTGAGGCCACGATAATTTGCCCCAATAAACTAGGTTTGGCTAAAAGGGTTGAGCGAATCAAGCGCCATTGGTTGGTGTTGGAGCGCTGGCGTTGCTCAAAATTGGGGCCAGGCTGGCAACTGAGCACAATCCCAGTGAAGCGTTGGTCAAGCTCGCTTAACTCAACAAAACGCCGACCCAAGGCAGGATCAACGATGGTTGCGCCGCGTGGTGACCATTGTTCAAGCACCACAAAATGATTAAAATTCCAATGCAAAATTGCTGGGAGTTGGAGTGAGCCAAAATCGAGGTTTTGTAGGGCAAAGGCTCGCACAATCAGGCCATAATGTCGGCCAGCAGCCGCAATTGTTTGGGCACTCAAGCCATCACGCGATGGCCGACAGACCTCGCGAGCTTCGGCAACTGAGGTTGCTCGCCCCCAATAGGAAAGCACCATGGCCAAACATGCAGCACCACATTCAATTGCACTTAATTGGAGTAAAACTGGAACCCGTCGCCGTTTGAAGCTTGCCAACCAACGTTTCAACATTGCCAAACCTTGCTTGTAGCGCAAGGTTGTCCGGGGCTAGAGGTTTACGATCGGTGCACCAACCACAACTAAGCTGACAGAAAGCACCGCGACCAGCAACCACAAACTACGCAGCAACAGCGGCGAAATCCGCTCTTGGACAACCTGCTCTTGATGATGAGCAACATATGAGGTTAGCGCAGCTGAGCGAAACAGGCTGGTGTTTGGAATCAGAGTGGTTTGGCTGTGGTCATTCATTGGGGTGTCCTCCTGCGAAACTGGCCCCATTTAACCATAGTTGGGCTTTGCCAACTAGTCCAAAACCGATATAAAAACCGATATAGCGCTATCGCTCAAACTACGCTTGCCAATAACCATATTTTAACCGTATACTAGGGCATCTAACAACCTCCCGATTAAACCCACCCTAAAAATCAAAGGAGACCCAGCATGTCGCATGAAGAAACGATCAACGCGTGGAATAATGCTGATCAAAATCCTGAGGCTGAACCCACTAAACCCCAGCCAATGCCTGCGAATCCTGCCGGAATGACTGAGTTGAGCGATGAAGAATTGCGCCAAATTCAAGGTGGTACCTTAGTCGAATGCAGCATCATTCCAACCATGACTTCGGTTACTAGTGCGGTTCCCTGCGCCGTTAACACCGACGAACAGTAAGCTGGCAATTACCAAATGTCCTTACTTTCCTGACTTCCACAGCACACTGGACAGCGTATATGACTAAGCTTGATGCCTCTTTTGGAATGTGGCTTAAACAACGCCGAAAGACCCTCGATCTGACCCAAGACGAGTTGGCTCATTTGGTTGGCTGTGCCACGGTCACGATTCGTAAAATTGAAGCTAATACGCTTAAGCCTTCAACCCAGATTGCTCAGCGCTTAGCCCAATGTTGTAATGTTCCTGAAGCTGAACATACAGCATTTGTTCATTTTGCGCGTTCGGAAACAACCACTGGGCCAGTATGGTCTGACCAAACGCCAGGTGCTGCACGGGTCAATTTTGTGGTCGATCAACCACCCCACAATTTGGTTGATTTACCCAATCCATTGATTGGTCGTGATGCTGATGTTGCGACCATCAATGAGCGTTTGGCCAACGAGCATGTGCGTTTATTAACTTTGGTTGGCCCGCCCGGGGTTGGCAAAACTCGTTTAGCGTTGCAAGTAGCCCAACAACAACTTGAGCGCTTCCGCCATGGGGTGTTTGTCGTAGCCCTCGCTCCCGTAACCAATCCTCAAGATGTGTTGAGCGTGATCGCGCAAACCCTAGGAATCAAAGAAACTGGCATTCGTCGCAGCTTCGAAGATCTCAAAAATTTTTTGTACGACCGTGAATTATTATTGGTGCTGGATAATTTCGAGCAGGTGTTGCCCGCCGCTAGCTCAATCGATCAGCTGATTCAGGCTTGTTATGGGCTGAAGGTGTTGGTCACTAGCCGCGAGGCTTTGCGCTTACGCCGTGAACGCCGTTTTGCGGTTGCGCCGTTGGCTATCGCAACTCCCGTCAGCGATGAGCCAAGCGCCACGTTCTCGCCAGCTGTAGCACTGTTTATTGAGCGAGCACAGGCCGTCAATCCCGATTTTGAGATTAACGAAACCAGTCTGCACGATATTAGTGCCGTTTGTCGCCAGCTTGATGGCCTGCCGTTGAGTATTGAGTTGATTGCTGCCCGCAGTATGTTGCTGGCACCCAAAGCGATGTTGCGCCATCTTGAGCATCAATTAACCGTCTTAACTAGCCGATCGTCTGATCATCCGCCGCGCCAACGCACCCTGCGTGATGCAATTCGTTGGAGTGTCGATCTGCTTGAGCCAAGCGATCAGCAGATGTTTATGCATGTCGGGGTTTTTCCACAAAGCTGTACGCTTGAGTCACTTGCCGCCGTCGGGGCTGAGCAAGCTTGGGCACTCGATTTGCTCGATGGCTTAAATACCCTCGCCGATAAAAGTTTGCTCTACGCCAAGGCTGATCAACAGGGCGAAACGCGCTTTGAGATGTTGAATGTGTTGCGCGAATATGCCCGCGAGATGTTGCAACACGCTGGTTTGTTGATCCAAGCTGCCCAACGCCATGCCCAATATTATTTGCAGTTGGCGCAAATCCTCCAAGCCGATCTCAGTCAGCATAACCAACATGTGACCGCTGGCGATCGTTTTGAGCGCGATTTATTCAATTTTCGGGCGGCCTTAGAATTTTTCTTTACCCAACGCCAAATCGAACAAAATGTTCAGCTTGCTACCAGTTTGGCCGATTTGTGGTATTTGCGCGGCTATGCTGGTGAGGGTCGGCGTTGGCTGGCTCAAGCAATTGAGCAAGCCCAAACCACCCAAACTACGCTTGAGCCAACCCTCTGGATCGAGGCACTCAATGCTGCGGGCTACTTGGCCTATCATCAAGGCGATTATGGCGATGCCGCCCAAACCTTCTCGCAAAGCCGCCAGCTGATCGAAACTGCCAATGATCAGGTTGGCATGGCGCGGGTCTACAATAATTTGGGCTTAATTGCTCATTGGCAAGGCCAATATGCCCAATCTGAGGCTTTGCTCAACGATAGTTTGCAAATTTGGCGCAAACTTGATCTATCGATGGCGATTAGTAGTTTGGTCTGTAATCTTGGGGCGCTTCAGCTTGATCGTGGTGAATTGAGCCAAGCTGCCGAGTTGCTTGAACAAAGCAAAGTGCTCTGTCAGCAACAGCATTATGAAAATCGCATCTCAATGGTTCTGCAACATCAAGGTAAATTGGCGCTCTACCGTGGCGATTATGCCACCGCCCAGCGTTGTTTCAGCGAAAGTCAGGCCATCGCCGAGCAGATGAGCAATAAAACCGTGATTGGTTTTGCCCTGATGTACCAAGGCTATGCCACGCTGGCCGCAGGCGAATTGGAGCAAGCCGCCTGTTATTTGAGCAAAGCTGCCCAGATGAGCCAAGATCTTGGTAGCAAGCATATGGTGTGTATGGTGTTGGCGGTGCAGGCACAGTTGGCTGTCGAACAAGCCCAATACGTGGTAGCCCGCCAGTTATTTACCCAAGCCTTGGAGTTAGGCCGCAGCATGCAATTTGGCACAGGTATTGCCAATGCCTTGCGTGGTTTGGCGCTGGTCGATGCGATTCAAGGCCACTATAGCCCAGCGTTAGAGCAAATTAACCAAGCAATTCAAGGCTATCGTACCATCGGCAACCCCGAAGGCTTAATTCAATCGCTTGAAACCTTGGCATTTTGTTTGACAACCATGGGCTATGGCAAGACAATCGCGCCTGTTGTCGCTGCGCTCGAACAGTTGCGCCACGAATATGGCTTGCGGCGCTGGAACAATCAACAAGCTCGTTGGCAACAGATTCAACAGGCTCTAGCACAGCCTGATCAATCAAACTTGCCAGCCGAGCCAATTGTTGCCCAATTACTCGACCAGATGCCTAGCCTGAAACTGCGTGAGCTGCGCACATGAATTGGTTGGCAAGCCTGAATCTACGCGAGCGCCGATCGCTTGGTTTGAGCGAGCTTGGCGCTCGAACCAGCTCGCGTTACCAACGTTGGCGCAAGCAAGCCCCATTCGAGCAAACGCTCTGGTGGCAGGCACGGCTGGCGCTGGATGGATTGGATGATCTGCAATTCCAAGCTTTGCTTGATCCCGCCGTTGTGGTTGCTGCTCCGCCATGGGCCGAAACCCTCACAGCATGGCGCGAATGGCAAGCTCGTCCGCATCCACGCTGGCTCAACCAACCAAACTTGGGCTATCCACTCTGGCCAATCGTCGATTATTGCCTAGCGCACATTGAACAAGCCTTGCAACAAGCACAGGTTAAACATGCTTGGCCGAGCTTGCAGGCGGCGATTGGCAAGGCGCTCGTGCAACGTTTAGCCCAATTAACTGCCCAAACCATGGTGCTTGAGCTGAATGTAGCCCGTTTGCGCGGCCAACTCCACGGGGCGACCAGCCAAGATCGCTTTGAATATTTTATCAAACGTTATAGCCAGATCGGCGATTTGCTCGATCTATTGGCTGATTATCCAGTGTTGCTGCGGAGTTTGGTGCACGAATGCCAAACGACGATTAATTTTATCAGCCAAATTGCCCAACATCTCGCCCACGATTGGCAGCAACTTCAACAGCATTTTGGGCTTGAACTTGCCGAATGGACAGGCTTGGAAAGCTTGGGCGATCGCCATGCGGGCAAGAGTGTTTGCCGCTTGGATTTTGCCAGTGGCCAACATTTGGCCTACAAACCGCGTTCGCTGAGCACCGAAGTTGCCTTTAATCAGGTTTTAGCGTGGCACAACCAACAACCGCAAACCATCCAATTACGTGGTTTGAAGGTGCTCGATTGTGGCAATTATGGCTGGACAGAATGGTTGCAAGCCTTGCCATGTGCCGATGCGGCGGCGGTACGGCGTTTTTTTCAACGCCATGGAGCATTATTGGCCTTGCTTTTGGTGTTACAAGCTTGCGATGTGCATTATGAAAATGTGATTGCCGTCGGCGAATATCCGGTCTTGATTGACCTCGAAGGCTTGTGCCATCCCCTATTATTGAGCAACACCAACGAATTGATCGAGGCTGAACAAGTTGGCTTGTTACCACGCTTGCACTTTGCCACCGAGCAACATCCTGGGGTCGATATGAGTGGCATCGCGGGCAATGCCGAGCAAACCCTGCCCTTGCCTCAGCCAGTGTGGGATGAGACCAATACTGATCAAATGGCTTTGCGCTATGCCCCGACCGCTGTGCCAGCTGCCCACAATCTACCAACCTGTAGCAAGCTCCTGATTGATCCGCTAGACTATGCCGCTGAGGTTGAGCAAGGCTTCCGCACCACCTATTTATGCTTGTTGAGTGCCAAAGCCGAGTTGTTGAGCAAGATTCTCGCCGTTTGTGCCGATACCACGATTCGGGTGATTGCCCGTCCATCAAATAGTTATGCGATTTTACTGCGCCATGCCAGCCATCCCAATCGGCTGCGCGATGCAGTTGATCGCGATTGCTTGTTTGACCATTTGTGGCTAAGCATCCCTGAGCGACCGCATTTGAAGCCGTTTCTGCAAACAGAGCAAACTGCACTGTGGCAAGGCGATATTCCATGGTTTGGCACGACCCCACGTTCGCAAACCATTTGGGATGCCAACGGCCAAACATTGCCATTTGAACTCGCCCAAAGCAGTTGGCAACGGGTCGAACTAGCGGTCGAGCGCCTGAGCCTTGACGATTGCGCAAGCCAAATCGCCCAAATTCGCCATGCTTTTGGGACTAATGCTTCACCCAAATCGCCCCAGCAGCCATGATATACTGAGCCTAGTAGCCCTGCTACCAACTCCCTGAAACTTCAAACAACCCACCTTGGCTGGCATGTGCCAGTCATCGTTTTGGTGCACATACAAAGGATTAATCACGATGCTGCTGAATATTGCAACCTTGGTGCTGCTATCACTTTGGCTGGGGGCGATGATTGGCGGATTATTGCTTATGCGCCAAGCAGGCCGTTGGCGCTGGATTGGCCTCGCAATTGCCGTGCAAGGCTTGATCTTGCTGGTATTTCAAGGCTTGCTCAGCACTTATCCAATTGGGATTGGCGATCCATTAATTCGGGTGAAATTTTGGGATTTGCTGAGCCAAGCGGCGGCCGTGCTTGGTGCATTAGTGCTTGTCGCATTTGTGTTATGGTGGCTAGCCAAACAAGTGCGCTACAGCATCGATCAGCAATTGCACCGACGAGGCTTAGCCTTATTGTTGCTCTTTGGCATGCCATTAATCGCCACGCCCGCCTTTTACGCCATGTGGCAAACCAGCATTCCCGAGCGCGAGCGTGAACGCAACCCTGATTTGCGGGTGATCAACGTGCCCGAAGGCTTTGAATGGAGCGTCTACGCCCGTGGCACGATGGATAATCCTACGGCGATTGCCTTTGGAGCAGAAAACGAACTATACATCGCCGATATTGCTGGCGATTTGTGGATTGGCCGCGACCAAAATAATGATCAGCAGATTGATAGTTTGAGCAAATGGGCTGGCGATTTTGATTTGTTGGTCGGCTTGGTTTGGCGCGATGGCGAGTTGTATTGTGCTAGTTCAGGCAAAATCGAGGCCTTGCGCGATAGCGATGGCGATGGCGTAGCCGATAGTCGCCGCATCGTGGTTGATAATTTGCCCTCAATGATTTTGCAGCCACACTCCAACAACGGCTTGGCCTTTGGCCCCGATGGCCGCTTGTATTTTGGGGTTGGCAGCACCACCGACGGTAAATTTGAGGAAAATGAATTAGCCGCCAGCGTTTTATCGGTTAATCCCGATGGCACTGATTTGCGCCCCTATGCGCGGGGCTTGGGCAATGTGTTTGATGTCGCTTTCAATGCCGATGGGGCGCTGTTTGGGGGCGATAATGGCCCTAGCTCAGTTGAGGGCAATGATCCGCCAGATGAATTTAATTATTTGGTTGAAGGCGAACACTACGGCTACCCCTACTTTTTTGGCGACCCGCCCAGCGACGGTGGCACACGCGGCGCATTGATCAGCTTTCCCGCTCACTCGGTGCCAACGGGCGTTACGTTTTATAGTGGCAATCAATATCCGCAAATCTATAGCGATAGCGCCTTTTTGACGCTGTGGCAGACGGGCGAGGTCGTACACATTGAAGTTGGGCAAACCAGCAACGGCGATTATCTGGCCAAATCAACCACCTTTGCTGATGGTATGCTCTACCCGATTGATGTGATTACTGGCCCCGATGGCAACTTGTATATCGCCGATTTCGGTACGAGTGCAATCTACCGAATCACCTATAATGGAGTGCGTTAATGCGACGATTTGGCTATTTTGTGGTGGGCTTGCTGTTGCTGGGCTGTGGCGCGGCCAACGATAGTACCAGCGTGGGTAATGCTGAGCGCGGCAAACGCATTTTTCAGGGAGCCGAAGTATTGACGCTCGATCAACTTGAAGCATGTGTCGATTGTCATAGTGATGTTGCTGGCGAAGCCGGCCAAGGCATCGGCCAAAATCTCTCGAATATTGGTAATCGTGCTGCGCAACGCCCCGATGGCACGAGCGCGATCGATTATCTGCGGCTCTCGCTGACCGAGCCAGATAAAGAGTTGGTGGGCGGCTTTCAAGAGGGCATTATGCCGCGCGATTATGCCCAAAAATTATCAACCCAAGATATTAATGATTTGATTGGTTATATGCTAACGCTAAAAAGTGGCATTGATTAAGCGCGTTAGCCTTGAATACATGTAGGTGCTATGCAGCAATTGCGAATTGCGTTCTTGGATTCGTGGTTACAGGCGGTGGTTGATGGCAGCGGCACGGCGGCGGCAATCGGCGGTTTAGCGCGTACCTTGCAAGCCCGTGGCCATGTAGTTGATCGGATTGTGCCAACTGGCAATTGGCCGCGTAATTTAACCTTGCGCCGCCTTTATTACAATTGGCAATTGCCGCGTCGCCTTGCCAACCACCGCTATGATTTGGTGGTTGGTTTTGATATTGATGGATTCCGAGTTGCCCAGCGCTTAAATGTGCCCTATATCTGTAGCATCAAAGGCGTAATTGCCGAAGAACAGCGCCATGAACAAGGCTTTATTCGGGCGTTGCTCTGGTCGCTCTCGCGGATTGAATTGATCAATGCGCGGCGTGCCCCCAAGGTTATTTCAACCAGCGAATATTGCCGCCAGATGATTCATGCGCATTATGCTGTGACGATCAGCAAGATTGGGATTGTGCCCGAGGGCATCGATTTGAGTTTGTGGCAGGAGCAAGCCCACAGTAGCCAGCGCGATCCATGGACGGTGCTATGTGTGGCCCGCCAATATCCACGCAAACATGTGATTGACTTGATTCGGGCCTTTGCCAGCGTGATCGAACAAGTGCCCCAAGCCCAATTGGTGATCATCGGCGATGGCCCTGACCACGATATGTTGCGTGGCGTGGTACGAGCCTATAATCTCGAAAGCTCGGTGCGCATGCTCGGCGCGATTGCCGATGATGCTGAAGTGCGAGCGTGGTATGGGCGCAGCAGCATTTTCTGCTTGCCCAGCGTCCAAGAAGGCTTTGGGATCGTCTTTTTAGAGGCGATGGCTAGTGGCTTGCCAATTGTCAGCACCAATGCTGCGGCGATTCCCGAGGTTGTGCCGCATGGTCAGGCTGGCACGTTGGTGGAGCCAAGCGATGTAACGGCAATCGCCGAGGCGTTGATTGAGCTATTGCAAAACCCCGAGCTACAACAGCGCTACCGCGATTATGGTTTGCAGCATGTTCAACAATATGCTTGGGAGCATGTGACCGATCGCTTTTTAGCAGCAGTTTTGGCATAGTGTGTTAACATCCGTGCGGCGAGTGTTGAGCCATGGTTGAGAGTGCTATAATGACCATGAACAAAACAAGCCTCGCTGAAAGGAGCGAAGATGTTAACGTATGAAGCGGTGGTGACAGTATTAATTAGCGAGGCGGAGCGAGCAGGTTTGGCGATTCAATTTTCGCAGGAACAGCTAGATCCACATTCGTTATCGCGGACGTTGAGCATTAGTTGTCAGCCTGCCAAGCAGCGCGATCACCATATGGAACATGTGGTTGCGACGATTAGTTTTACCTGGGATGCTGCGCTTACGGCGATTTCGGTGATGGGCAGTGATGCCATTTGTGCGCTGTATCATGATAGTGACGAGCCATGTTTGCACGCAATTGAAGGCTGTGCCTACAACGTTGATCTCGATTTTGATCTGACCTATGCGATTCCATTAACTGAAGAACAACGCTTCAATGTCGTCAATATTCCCCAATTGACCGAAGCGATTCAGATTGCAACCAAAGACAAAACTTTTGATTTTCAGCCGCTCGATATTGATGTGCAATTGCATTTCACTGGCGAATATATGGCTTTTGTTGGCACGGTGACTGGCCGTCAATCGTGGCCGTTTGGCGAAGCGTTGCACGAAGAACACGAGCTACGCCAAGAAATTCGCGATTTGATGCAGAATGTCAGCAAAGTGCTCGATGCCCTGCAGCAATTTCAAGCACCCATGCCTGTTTTAGAGGATGATGCTGAAAACGAGGAGAGTGAGCTAGCCAGCTTACCCGATCGTACCTATCTGCGCCCGCCAACCGCCTAAGTCTGGCGTAGGTTGCACTCCTTTGGTCGTTGTACCAAGGGAGTTTTTTTATCCACCAGCAAATCATGCAACATTTTGGAGCAACGTCTTGTATGATCTGTGTAACGATAGCTTGAGTAGGAGAGAATATGCCTATCCTTACCAACCTCAAACCGCGTTGGCACACCGCGTTGAGCATCGGCATGTTGCTAGCCGTGCTTGCTAGCGCCGCTGGCTACTTCTATTGGGCAAGCCGACCATTTACGCTTGAGCAACTAGCGCCTGTGGATACACCAACCCTAGTGCATACAATCAAAGCTGACCCTAGAAAACCATTTGATCGGATTGTTCAATGGAACTCGCGTGGCGATCGATTAGCCGTATCAAGCGATAAAAATAATATTCTGATTTATTCAAGTGCTGGTGAACTCGTGGCTGATTTTAGATCCCACCTTTTTATGGGGCTTGGGATTAACGAGCTAGAATGGCATCCAACCAAGGATATTTTGGCTGTTGCCTACGACGAAAGATTGGTGTTATGGTCAGCCGATGGCACGATCATCAAACAAATTAATAGTGACATAACATTTGCGTTTTGGGATATAGATTGGAATCAACAAACCGAACAATTAGCAGTTAATCAATATTATGCATTTGATCGTAAATACTATCATCAAATTGCCCTATTTGATGATACAGGTGCATTGATTAAACAAATATCTCAATCAATTAATTTTACACGAGATATCAAATGGTTGGATGAAAATCAGATTGTAATCCATACTGCTAACGACGAAATTCTTGTATTAGATACCGAAAAAGAAATATTAAGTAGCTTAATTGCAGGTAAATATGCCGAAATGGATGTTGATCAACAGCATCATACTATTGCTGCCGTTCCAACATCGCTAAAAGCTATTACTCTATGGAAGAATAATCAACTAACTGAATTGCCAGTTGATCGGATAGCTGGTGATGTTCTTGCGATTAACCCTGCCAGTAACCATACGATTATCTATCAACCAACATCTGAATTGCGAATGTTGAATCATCAAAGCCATAACTTTGAATTATACCCTACGATTAAGTTTGATGAAACGATTTACTATGTTGCTTGGCATCCGTCTAAGCTAATTTTGGCAATTCTGCTCACTGATGAGATTCAGTTGTGGCAGTTTCCTGAGTAACCACGAGAGGAATTGATAATGCAAACCCGAATTCGTTGGCATACTGTGCTGAGCATTGGCATGTTGCTAGCCGTGCTTGCTAGTGCCGCTGGCTACTTCTATTGGGCGAGTCGTCCATTTACGCTTGAGCAACTAGCACCTGTGGATAAACCAACCTTGGTGCATACGATTAAACTACCAGAAGCTGGCAGCGAGTTTGCTTGGAATTCGCGTGGCGATCGATTGGCCGTTGCTCATCTTGACTTAAACAAAGAAGATCAATCGGTTGTTTCGATCTATACCGTGGATGGTAAGCGCCTACGGCAACTAGCGGTTAACATTGATGCATTTAATACAATTGATGATCTCGAATGGCATCCAACCAAGGATATTTTGGCGGTGTCGTATCGTCAAGCGCTGGTTTTGTGGTCTGCTGATGGCACGATCATCAAACGAATCAATAATGGTATTGAGTCTGCATTTCAGCAACTTAGTTGGAATCAACAGACTAATGAATTAGCCGTTATTGATTATTATGCCTATAATGGCGAATATTACAATCAAATTGTATTATTTGATGAATATGGCACAAAAATTAGGCGATTTCCAACAAAATTTGGCTATACTACACAAATGAAATGGATTAATCAAGTTAATATTATTGTTAACGTAACCAATAGAATTTACACATTTAATACAATAACTGAAGAATGGATACGATTATTTGAAGATGAACAATATGCGGTTGATATAGACTCAAACCATAATCGTATTGTTGGAGCTGGTGAAAATAATGATAAAGAACTTGAAATTTGGCAGAATGGCATTATAAAAACAATTGAATTGGCTGAATTCAGTGGAAGAATTCCTAAGAGTAGCCCTCGAGGCGATTATACGGTTTTATATACGATTGGGAGATTGAATTTTTTTAACCATCATACTCAAGAATTTGAGATTCATCCGTTAACTAATAAGGATTTGATCTATGTCACGGTTGAGTGGCATCCCTCAAAGCCTATTTTGGCAACTTTGCTCTTCTATGAGATTCAGGTGTGGCAGTTTCCAGAGTAAATTTAGTTTTGAGGAGGGGCGATGCAGCCAAATTATACGATTCGACGGCCAACTCAGGCCGAATTAAGCATGTTGCCAGCGATTGAAGTTGCCGCCGCCCAGCTTTTTTTGCCAACCCAGTATGCCTTTATCGCCGCATGGCCGCCAGCCACATTGGAAGATTTAGCGGCGTATTTCAGTTGGGATGGGGTTTGGGTTGCTGTCGATATACACACTACACCTGTTGGCTTTGCACTCGCCAAAATCGTCGATGGTGAGGTATATCTGAGTGAACTGGATGTCCACCCCGAGCATGGGCAGCGCGGCTTGGGGCGAGGGTTGATTAAGGCTGTGGCAGCGTGGGGCAAGCAGCAGGGTTATCGCCACATGAGCTTGCTGACTTTCAACGATATTGCCTGGAATGCTTTGTTTTACGCACGTTTGGGCTTTCGAGCATTAACGGCGGCTGAATGCGGACCTGAATTAACTGCGATTGCCCAAGGCCATATTGCCGCTGGTTTACCTGCAACCGCACGGGTGGCAATGCTGGCCGAGCTAGATCAACTGCTACTAGATTGACATTCCCTCACCCCCAACCCCTCGCCCACGGCGGCGGGCGAGGGGCTTTTGGTTTGGTGATTCCCCTCGCTCAGCGGGGTTAGGGCATGCTTACTGCGCCAAGCTGGGAATAATCATTTGAATAATTCGTTTCCAACTAGCAGCCAGTTCGTCCACCACCAACAGTTGGCGACCAAAGGCTTGATCGCGCTCGTGATGCAGATGTTGATTGACTTTATGCACCGTAATCGTGGGATGTGGACGCTCGATCAACTCCAATCCATCGCCAACTTGAACCTCGCCTGCTTGTAAAACCCGCAGATAAAAACCACTGCGCAAGGTAGCAATTGTGCGTTGTTGCAAACCATCGAGGCCAAGCTTGCGATCTTGTTTGGTGCAGGGGTAGCGTGGCGCACAAATTTGCACAATCGCGCTACCAACCTTGAACTGATCGCCAATACACACATCTTGCTCGGTTACGTTGCTGAGCGTCCAATTTTCGCCGATACCGCTGGCTTGCAACATCGGGTGATCATTGGCTAAGCCATATTCTGCTTGCCACAGTGGGTAATGGCTAGCGGGCTGGCAACACACTGCTTTATCGGGGCCACCATGGTTTTTGGTGTCGGCCACCGCATCACCAACATGGCCCAATTGCTCCAAGCGCACAGGTGTCGTGATCGCTTGGCGGCCAATCGCCGATGACCAAGCGCCTTTGGCATCGTGGTAGGTTTGGGGCTGGCCGATCGCTAAAGTTTCAATCGTAATCACAAAATCCTCTAACGTTTGTACAATTGCTCAAAACTCTTGGCGAAGCGTTCGTAGATTTGGCGGCGACGAATTTTGAGCGTTGGCGTGAGCAAATCGTTTTCAATGGTAAAATCTTCGGGCAAAATTTCATAGGCCTTAATTTGCTCGAATGAAGGCAAGGTTGGGTTGATTGTTTGCACTTCGTGTTCAATCGCAGCAACTAATTTAGGATGCTTATGCAGATTAGCATCAACTGGCACATGCTCACGATTAGCCCAAGCGGTGACGGCTTCCATATCGAGCGTGAACAATGCCACCAAATAGGGTCGGCGATCACCAAAGACGGCACACTGCGAGATGTACGGGCTATTTTTGAAGGCAGCTTCGACGGCTTGCGGCGCAATATTTTTGCCCGACGCGGTAATTAGCAAATCTTTTTTGCGATCAACAATGCTCAAGAAGCCATCAGCATCAATTTTGCCGATGTCGCCGGTGTGAAACCAGCCATCGATCAAGGCTTCGTTGGTTTTTTGCGGATTATTATAGTAGCCACTTAGAATTAGATTACCGCGCACCAGCACTTCGCCATCGTCAGCGATTTTGATTTCGTTGCCAGGAAACACCTTGCCAACCGTGCCTAGCCGATAATCATCAGGGCGATTGGCGGTTACCGCAGCAGATGTTTCGGTCAAGCCCCAACCTTCGAGTAACAGCACACCCGCACCATTGAAAAATTCCAAAATTTCGATATCGAGCGGAGCGCCGCCAGTAATTGCATAGCGAATATTGCCGCCAAGTAAGGCACGAACCTTCTTAAACACTAAGCGATCAGCCAAGGCATATTTCAGCTTGAATGCTGCCGGAACCGCTGCTTTTTGGCCTTTGTAGCGGCTCATTTGACGGGCGATCGCCAGCGCCCAGGCAAAAATCCGTTTGCGAATTGGGCTGGCTTCGGCGCGAGCCTGGGCTGTGCTGAAAATCTTTTCGTACATGCGCGGGACGCTGAAGAAAAAGGTTGGTTTGATTGCTTGCACATCTTCAAGCACTTGTTTGATCGATTCGATGATTGCGGTGTTAAGGCCATTATCGACCCCACACATATGTTGCAAGCGGCCAAAAATATGCGCGGCTGGCAAAAATAACACATCATCATCACCAGCTTGCATGGCCATAGTCGTGCGAATCGCGGTTAGTTCGCCAAGCAAGGCGCGATGCGCCAACATTGCGCCTTTGGGATTGCCAGTTGTGCCCGAGGTATAGACAATTGTCGCCAAATCTTCTGGCTCGATCTGTTGGGCGCAGTTGGTGGCAAAAACCTCTTGGGCGGTTGCATCGCTGGTGGCCATGCGCCGCAAACTGGTTAGCGATAAAATCCATGGGTCATCACTGGGCAAATCCCGGCCATCAAAAATAATTACCCGTTCGATATGCTCAAGCTGCGAGCGGACCTTTTGCAATTTATCGTATTGCTCGCGATTTTCGATCAACAAAAATTTGAGGTCGGCATCTTGGGCAATAAAGGCCACCGTATCGGCCATCAACGAGGGATAAATTGAAACTGGCACAGCGCCTGAACAGACCAAAGCCCAATCCGATTCGACCCAATCAACGCTGGTATTGGACATAATGCCCACGCGATCGCCTTTTTGCAACCCCAACTGTTGAAAACCTGCCATCAACTGATAGACATGGCGTTGATGTTCGGCGTTGGTGCAGGTAATCCATTCGCCATTGCGGCGAGTTCGCCAGCGATTGAGATGGGCAAAGGCTTGTGACCGCTCGCGAAACAACTCACCCAGATTACGAAATGACATTGGCTACCTCCAAGACCTTTGCAACAATTCAACGGCGAACGACAACGGCTGTGGTTAGCAAGCAAGCTAGTTGGAGAGTGAAGTGCGGGTATTGGACGTTCCCTCACCCCAACCCCTCTCCCACTGCGGTGGGAGAGGGGGTTTTAGCCTGGCAGTTCCCCCTCGCCTCGCTCTGCGGGAGAGGGGGTGAGGGAACGCTCATTGACTGCGAATCCCACCCAACCATTTTAAAAACCTACCCTTGTAAGGAGAAAGGCTGGGGTGAGGGAATTGATCAATTATTCGTTTTCTGGTGCTTGATCCAGATCATGGGCTAATTCAGCTAGTAATTCTTTGGCGGTGCGTTCATTGACTTTGGTTCGCCCAACCTCGGCCTCAGGCGTAATGCCTTCCATCTCCAAAAAATCAACGATATGGCGTTGATGTTGTTGAAGCAAGGCTGGTGTTAATAACTCATCGAGGTGGACAAAAACCTGCATGAAGGCTCCCGTTTATGCACTGTGGTGGAATCTACGGGTATGATACAGTTTTTTGGGTTGCGCGGCAAGTAGTTTAGGCTTATTAATCAAGGATTTATAGGCTCAATTTTTTAATATCTACTTAAGATTCTCCTCCCTTCCGTCCCTCCACTGGAGGGAAACGCAGGGGGTTTTCATCCCCCTGCACCCCCTAAAATTCATTCTGTGGATGAGTAATACATTTGTAGATATAGAGCAGTTATCTGGCATGTGACTATTACCAATCGATCGTTAGCCAATCCGCTGCCAAATGGCGAGTCTTTGCTATACTTAGCACTGCATGTCGATTGCCAATTAAGGGGATATTTGATCATGGCACATTCAGATGTTTACGATCCGATTCATAACGAATTATGGGCTTTATCAGTCATGGCCAGCACACTCGATAATGTGCGAGTCCGAGTTTCGGGCTTGCAACCTGATGTTCAACAAGAGCGACCGCAAGGTTTTGAGCGTTCGTTGGCCCATGTGATTGCCAGCCTCCGCCGTGGCGAAGCTGAATTAATCGAAGTTTTCGAAAAAGCCTTGAAAGCTGAAAATCCCAGCCTCAACACGATTTTCAATCGCTACCCTAAGGCGTTTGTGCTCAATCCAGCCGAGGAGCTTGGTAGCTTTATGGATAGCCGCGAAACCAGCTTGGGCTTGTTGCGCAGCCTAACCAGTGAGCAGTGGGAGCGCAAAGTCAACGATCCTGAGCGCGGTTTGGTCAGTTTAAGCCAATTGGCGGTCGAACGCGCCAACCTCGACCTTGAAGAAATGGATTATATGGCCCAATTGCGCCAAGCGATCTTGCGGCTTGAGCCAATTCAAGGCAACGACGCTCGATGAGGGTGCTTTGGTTAATTGGTGTTTTATCTAGCACTGGGCTGGCGCTGTTGAGCCTGCCACAGCTACTCCGAGATGCTCAGCAACGACGCTGGGCAGCTTGGTTTTTAGCCTTATTTGCGATAGGCAATGGGCTTTGGCTGAGTCAACCATGGCAAATTTGGGGCCGGATTTTCGCCACCTGGATTCCATCTTACCTCGCATTTAAAGGGTGGCGTTTGCTCTATAGCCCGCATGCCCAGATCAAACAACTTGGTTTTTGGCGGAGTTTGGGGTTTATTTTGTGGCTGGGGATGGAGCTTGAGCCATGGGAATTGCCGCGCCAGCCTGATCTTGCTTGGCGCAAAAACCTGCTGATTGGCGCATTATGGCTAGGTTTAGGGCTAGCGATTGGCTTGCTGGCTTGGTGGTTGCCTGCCCCAAATACCGATCTATGGCTGCTTTGGCGCTGCTGGCTAGCCTTGGTCGGCTTGGTAATTGGCCTCTTTTTTGGGGTTACGCGGCTGTATTTGGCGCTCTGGCAGGCTTTTGGCTGGCAAGTTCAACCCTTATTTTTGCAACCAATTTATGCGCGTTCGGTTAGCGAATGGTGGGGCAAGCGCTGGAATTTAGCGGTGCATACGGTGTTGAGTTTGGTGTTTTGGCAACCACTCAAGCCAATCATTGGTTGGCGCTGGGCGGCGGCAGTGGTCTTTATCGCATCAGGCTTGTTGCATGAATTGCTGTTGAGCTATCCGGCGGCAGGTGGTTGGGGCTGGCCACTCGGCTATTTTGTGGTGCAAATTGGGGCGACTAGTCTGGAGCGGCTACGCAGCGTGCGGGCTTGGTTACGCCAGTCAGATCGCCGCCAAGCAAGTTGGACATTGAGTTGGATCATCATTCCTGCACCGTTATTATTTCGACCTGAGCTGATTTTGGGCTTGTTTGCCGAACATCTAACGTAATGCTACTAACGCCCCGAAACGCCCAGCAACTCCGGCGTAATGGCCAAAAAAGGCGGTATCAGGGCAAGCAGTGCAAAGGTCGATTGAGTGAATATTGCTGGTTTGTACGCCAGTTTGTTCGAGTATATGACCAATCATGCGAGGTAAATCGAAGAAATATTGTTCATCGCGGATGATAATGCCTGGGGCGTTGGGGCCGTGGCGTTGAAAGAAGGCCGGAGAAACAACCTGTGCCCATGTCAGCGATTGGGCGAGGGCATAGCAACATGGGCCAACGGTTGGGCCGATGCCGACCACCAAATCGCTAGGTTGGCAGGCAACCAAATGGCACAATGCCTCAATCGTATTCTCTAAAACATTGTTGACCGTGCCAACCAAGCCAACGTTGACTAAGGCCACCGCCTTGCCTTGGCGCGTGGTAATAATCACCGGAGCAGCATCACCGACCACCATAAACAGCGCCAAATTGCGGGTCGTGGTGATCAGGCTATCGACCCCTTGTTGATTGGGAATGCCTTGAGCATTGATAAAACTCAGATCGCGCGGTGAGGCATCGGCCAACAAACCGCGCACCGAAATCCGATGCGGTGTGCTATCGATTGGCATACTATCGGGATCGCTGACCAAGCCCACGCGGGAACTATGGGTCAGAGCAAAATGGGCCACGCGCCCTGCATCAATTCCGGCGACCCGCGCAAAAGTACGCCGCGCTGCCCCAACTTCGGCAGGCGGGCCATAACGGGTTGCGAGATTCCCACAGGTTCGGGTCGAAAAGCCATGCTGTAAAAACGGCAGCCCGACTAAGCCGGAAACACGAACAATCGGTGAGGCAACCTCTGGATCAAGTGATGATGATGCAACAGATGGCACATTCAGCATGGAATAGTCCCTGCGCAGGTATACGATTCTGATTAGTATACCGTATTGCTAAAATCAATGTAAAGAGATCAGTAAAGCCTCGGAATGGGTCAAAATTAGCTCTCGACTTTGCTGATTGTTAAGCATACAATAGCCATCTAGCTAGCTGCGACATTTCAACCTTTAGCACGTACACCACGGTACTGGTCTTCTTAGTACTTTTTCGCTATGGAGGTGGTTATGCAGAACCTAGTTAATGACACCATGAACTCGATCATGATTTGGACGATTGGCGGTTTGGTTTTCAGTTTTGTGCTGATTGTTGTCCTCCGACGTGCTTTTGGCCCGAATAAGAAGTTGTTGCAACAAGGTTTACCAGGCCAAGCCACGATTATCAATGTTTATCAAACTGGCATGATGGTCAATAATAATCCGCAAATTGGCTTAGTTTTGCAAATTGATGGCCCATTAGGCCAGTATCAGACCGAAACCAAGGCGGTTATTCCCATGATATCGATTCCACAATTTCAGCCCGGCGCAGTCTTGCCAGTCAAAATTGATCCGAGCAATCGTAATAATATTGCGCTTGATATCTACGGCCCGCAATAGGCCAATAGCCATTTAATCCCCCACCCATGTTTCCTGTTTCACCCCTGCGGTGGAACAGGTTTTTTATTGGGCCAGAGTTCGCTGGTTAGCTGGCGAATCTGTTGACGGGCGGTAGTTGGGTCGGGTACTGCCGCTGCCATGATTACCAAACTATCCCACATGCCAGCGCTGTAGATTAATGCTGCGTCGTGTTCAACGTCGGCTAGCTCCCCCGATTTGTGGGCGCATACTACCGCTGGTGGTAAGCTTGCAGCTATTTTATCGTCACTCGCTGAGTTAACGAGACTCTTTACGAGGGTACTAGCCATTGATCCCCCCTTGGCTATGGCATCGGTCATGGTGTGTAACAGCCTAGTTAGCTCCTCGGCGCTAGTATAGTTTTCCAAGCCCTGCTGACGGGCCTGAAAATCGAGCATGACCCGCCCCCAGCGCGTTGCCTGATAGCCCGCTTGCTGCAACCAACTGTTTGCCGCCTGAATTCCGCCCAATTGGGCTAACAACACATTGGTGGCGTTGTTTTCCGATTGATTGAGCATGAGATAAATCATGTGATCGCTGCTAAACTTGCTACCAATCGCCTGCGCCAACGAGCCATCAAGATCAACAATCAGCTGTTCACTAATCAATACGTCGAATCCAGGCTGATTGGTTGTATACCATTGCCAAGCCAAGAACAATTTGATCAAACTGGCCGACGGTAATTGCAAGCTTGGTTGATATTGATAATAAATTGCTCCAGTGCAACTGCGAAAATCAACCGACCATTGCCCAGCAAAGCTCATCATTAAGCGATCGATCGATTGCATGGCGGATTCCTTGCCTAAAAAGGTGAATTTGACTTTTTATTAATCAGGTTTGGGTTTAAAATAGCTCTATTGTTTGCATTTTAGCGTTTGGGTGACCGTGTATGTATGTTTCTCGCCTGCAACTCCAAGACTTTCGAATTTATCGCAGCCTCAATTTAGCCTTGCCTCCAGGCGTGTGTTTGTTCTATGGGGCCAATGCAGCGGGCAAAACAACGATTCTGGAAGCATTATACTATTTGGCTACAACTCGCTCTTTACGGGCCTCGGTTGAACGTGAATTAATTGCCCTTGAAGCAGCAGGCGATCTTGGCTTACCGCCATTTGCTCGCTTGGCCGCCAGCTTGCAACCGCAACCAGAGGCCGAAATGCAAACGATTGAAATTGTGCTGCAACGCAAATTTGGCGCTGATGGCGATTTAGCCCCTACCACCAGCAAAACCATTCGGATCAATAAAATAGCTCGGCGAGCGCTCGATCTGATTGGTCAGTTACGGGTGGTGATGTTCGCGCCGCAAGATTTAGAGTTAGTCACGGGTGCGCCTGCTGAGCGGCGACGCTATCTCGATGTCACGCTTTCGCAGATCGATGGCCGTTATGTTCGCGCCCTTTCGCGCTACAACCAAGTGCTAACCCAACGCAACGGTCTATTGCGAACCAGTCGTGAGCGTGGTCGCGCTGCCAGCGAACAAGATCTAGCATTTTGGGATGAGGAGCTAGCCAAAGCTGGGGTGTATGTGCTGCGCGAACGTCGCCGCGCCGTCACCACGCTTGACCAGCTTGCGCAACGCTTGTATGCCGAGATTAGCGGCAGCGATTTAGATTTACGTTTGAACTACTTAGATACAACGCCTGCTCACGATGTGCCAAGTTTTCAAGCAGCCTTGAAGCAGCTACGTCGTGAAGAGCGCGAACGTGGCGTGACGTTAATCGGCCCACATCGCGATGATCTTTCGATTCAATTGGCGGAGCGTGAAGTCGGCAGCTTTGGCTCGCGTGGCCAGCAACGAGCCTCGACCTTGGCTTTACGGTTGGCCGAAGCCGAATTGATGCATAGTCGCACGGGCGATCGGCCTGTTCTGCTGCTCGATGATTTGCTTTCAGAGCTTGATCAAAAACGCCGCGAACATCTATTGACCACAATTGTGCGTCCCCAGCAACAAACCCTGATCACTGCTACTGATCTTGATGATTTTTCGCCTAATTTTCTGAGCCAAATCACCCGAATGCATGTTGATCATGGCCTGATCTTCCCGGCGTGATTGGGTTTTTAACCACGAAGAACATGAATGCTTTAATTTGTTAGCCACAGATTCACACAGATTTGAATGATTTGGATGTTCTATGCTCTGTGTTCCTTGTGCTACAACTCTCTGATGTCGGAATCCTGATCTCTATGCTTTTGCCTTTTGATTTCTGCCTTTTGCCCTGCTTTGTGACACTGGTTGACACAAACCTACGCTATGCTCTAGTTCGTCACGCAAATTGTGTTGAAGGATGTGTTATGAGTATGAACTGTGTCGCAGTGACCACCCACCTACTAGGCCTTGGCAATGAACTTCGCACCGCACCAAGCCTGATTCCCCTGCCAACAGGCCAAATTTCAGCGCGGCAATTGCTGCAAGAGCATGTACACCACGAACTAAGCCAAAGCCAGCAAGCCAATATTCCGAGTATTGCACTTAATTATTTGATTGCCAAACCCACGCCAAACACCATGATTGCTGCTGAACATGTGCGCAGCCAAGCTGAGGCCGCATTTCGGGCTGGCGATTGTTGGCTCATGCTCGATGGGGTGGCTGTGCATAATTTAGACACACCCTTGCAACTGCAACCACAAAGTCGAGTTGGGTTTATGCGGCTCTATCAACGCTAAAGGATAATTACGATGCAGCAAAGCAAACAACAGCGCTTGTGGGATTGAAGGATTGAGTGAGGGTTGCGCCGTCCTCGATTAGGAGGAAGAAATTGAGGACGGCACGTTTAGCTTAAAAGATCAAAAATCCAATAACTGCAATCAACACTAAAACCCCAATCACGCTATATAACACAATGCGTTCGCGATCAAACAAGGTAAAGTTGCCACGAATAATCGTTGGCTCAAAGCCAATCATATATAAGGTATGGGCTTGATTGCGCTCGGTATAATCGACTTCGGTTACGGGCGTGCCATGAATGGTTAATTCGGCATGCAACAAGCGGGTTTGCTGATCAGCATCGACATTTTCGGCAGCTTGCAATAATTCATGCAATGGCGCAATCGCATGCCATTTGGTATCGCGCACATCAATTTGGGCAGTATAGACTTGCTGCGATTTTTCGCGAATATCGGCTAGCGGCAAGCCTGCTTCGTCATCGGTGTTTTCCCAAAGTTTGCCCCAACGCGACCAATAAAAGACATCTTCGGTCAAAACTTGGCCCGAACCTTGGCAACGCCCACAATCGGCTTGGCCCTCACCTTCGCATTCAGGGCAATCGAGCGTGACCGTGCGGCGCTCTTTGGTTCCATCGGGATTGGTTTGCACCCGTTTGGTTTCGAGCAAGCCACGGCCATGACATTTGGTACAGTGTAAATCGCCCTTGCCACCACAATAAATACACATCTCAACCCGCTCGGAGTTGGGAATAATCATCTCAGTTGGGCGAATTTCGTCAAATGGCTGAGGATCAGGCAAAATCACTTGCCAAACTCCAGGTGGATTTTGGCTAGTGCTGATGCGACTGCCTTGATAGGGCTTTTCGCGTGGCTCTGGCGTGGTGCGGGTTTCATAATAGGCCCGTAGTTCGTAGGTATAAAAGTTATAGCTGACCACCCGTTCGGGCACAAGCGCGTTGCCCAAATCGCGCCGCCGCAGCATATTTTGGCCGCTCCAGCGATTGAGTACACTGCGCAAATTAGTTGGCTCATGCAATTGGCGACCCCACTCGCGGCCACGCTGCACAAAATCGCCATCGAGAATCCCTACCAACACTGTTTCAACTGGATTTTCAAGCCATTCGCTTTCCACGCTGCTGGCGGCGATTGGCGCAAGGGTCGTGCTGGTTTCAGCGGGTAAGGCTTCGCGCAAGGCTTGACGTAAGGCTGCCGCAGCCTGATTAGCCGAACTATAACGCACTGAGGCTTGAGGTGAGAGCAAACGCCGTAACACTCGATCAGCTGGAGCTAAGGCTACATTGAAATCGCCTAACGATTTGGGGGTTTGGCCGGGGGCTGGTGGCACTTCACCCGTTAACATATGGTAAAGCACTGCCCCCAAGGCATAAATATCAAGGCTTGGTTCGGTGGCATTTTGCTTAAAATCTTGCTCTGGTGGAGCGTAAGCCGTCAAATAATCAGCCTCTTCAAGTTGCGAAAGATCTGGCCCATCGCTGCTCCAAGCCAAGCTAAAGTTGGTCAAAAAGCCATGGCGAGTAACTGCTTGATCATGGATCGCCTCGGTAACGACAATTGTACCTGGCTGAATATCGCGATGCACGATTTTTTCGGCGTGAATTGTGTCGAGGGCTTTGGCAATATCGCTGAAAATACGCACAGCATCGCCAATTGAGAGCGCCCCATCTTCAAGCACCTCTTGCAACAAGCGCCCACCGAGCGGCGGCGTAACCAAATAGTAACCAAACCGATCATCGTGGCCAGCATCAATCACTGGCACAATTGTTGGATGTTTGAGCCGAGCAGCCAAACGGGCGGCCTGCCCAAATCGGCTGACCGAAACCCAATCTGAACGGCGTAACACATGCACCTCAACCGGGCGATCAAGGGTTAGGTGGCGAGCGCGATAGATGGTCGTTAACTCTTCCTGGCCTATCCGCTCTTCCAAGCGATAATTGCGCAGTTCATGATCATCGTCGCGGCGCGGTGTCGCAGTTGTTTTAGCCCGAGATGCAGGGGCACTCATTGCGGTCGCTCCTCTAGTTGCACATTTCATCGGCAGTATAGCACATTGACCTTGCCATGATTGCGCGAATTAATCTATTTTAGTACATTTGTTTTGAAATTGTAATGATTGAAGATCGTGAGCAAGAGTTTTAACGCAAAGGCGCAGAGAACCAAAGGATGAATTATGAGGGACGAGCGATGAAATGTCATGAGGATGCGAACTTCTAGTGCCTAGCCATAGAGGAATAATCTGCTTAATCTGTGTTCATCTGTGGCTAAAAACCGTTTTTGTGCCCTTCATGTTGCTTCGTGGATCAATAATGCAGTTTGATGCTACACTGAATACTGGCACACATTTTGGTGCTCAATCGCTATCACCATGATTGAGCCTAGGTAGATTGTTAATTGAAGGGGTTGCTGCTATGCCCGATGGAAATGCCTATGATCAGGCCTACTATGCGATGTCGCGGCCTGAGGCTGGACGCAAAAGCTTGGTTGATACCTTACGTGATCGGTATATTCGTCGCCATGTATTGCGTTTTCGCCAAACTGGGCGACTGTTGGATATTGGCTGCGGCTTAGGCTTATTTTTGCAGTCGATGACCCCGCCGTTTGAGCCATTTGGCACTGATATTTCAGCTTATGCTGTGGCGCAAGCGCAACAACGCATGCCCCAAGCCAAATTATTCGTTGGCAGCATTTTAGATGGACTGCCATTTAGCGTTAATTTCGATGTGATTACCGCGATCAACGTGGTTGAACATTTGGAGCAGCCAGCCTTAGCGGTTGCCGCAATTCGCGAACGCTTGCAAGTAGGTGGTTTGTTTGTAGCGCACTTGCCGACAATTGGCAATCGGTTGCAAGCCCGCATTTATCGCGGCTCGTATGATGCCGACCCAACCCATATTTATCGGCCAAGTGGGGCTGAATTTCGCGGCGTTGCTGAAGCTGCTGGGTTCAAAACTGTCTTTGAAACCTATTCACCCTTTGCTCCTGCGGTTCTATGGCGCAATTTGCCTTGGCATCCCGCCTATTTGGCACTATTTCAAGCTCGCTAGCACTTCCAATGGCTTATTGGATGACCAGGGGCTTTGATCCCTCGCATCCCCTCGAGCGCAATCAGGGGCAGTTCGTTATCCATCGATGAACCACGGAATCCGTAGTTCGAAACAGACCACGATTAAAACCTACCCTTGAAAAGGGAACAAGAGGGATGGATTATTAAGTTCATAAGCCCTTACATTGATGCGCTAGGTTCTAAACTTCCTCCTTGCTTTGTGCTACCATGAGGCCAAGCCTTGCGCTTGCGACATTGAATTTTTGCGATTAGGATAGAAAGCATGACAGATCAATCAACTCAGGAGCACCCAATGACAGAGACGGCAACAATGGCGATGCCGCAAATTCACGACACCATTTTGGACGCGATCGGCAACACGCCCTTGGTTCGCTTGAATCGGGTTAATCGGGGGGTTCGCGCTCAAGTGCTGGCCAAAGTCGAATACATGAATCCAGGTGGTTCGGTCAAAGACCGCATCGGGATTGCCATGATCGAGGATGCCGAGCGCTCAGGCCGACTCAAACCAGGTGGCACGATTGTCGAACCAACCAGCGGGAATACTGGCGCGGGCTTAGCAATTGCCGCAGCAATCCGTGGTTACAAAACGATTTTTGTGATGCCCGACAAAATGAGTGACGAAAAAATTCGTTATTTGCGTGCTTTAGGAGCCAAAGTCGTAATTACCCCAACTGCTGTCGAGCCAGACGATCCACGCTCGTATTATTCGGTTTCCAAGCGCTTGGCCGAAGAAACTCCTAATGCAATTTTAGCTGGTCAATATTGGAACCAAGCCAATCCTGAGGCCCACTACCGTACCACTGGCCCTGAAATCTGGCGACAAACTGCTGGCAAAATCGATGCCTTTATCGCAGGCATGGGCACTGGCGGTACAATCAGCGGTACGGCTAAATTCTTGAAAGAGCAAAATCCCAATATTCAAGTCGTCGGGATTGACCCAGTTGGTTCGTTGTATACCGAATATTTCCGCACTGGCCAGCTTGGCCCAGCCTTTGGCTATAAAGTTGAAGGGGTTGGCGAAGATTTCTTGCCCACCACGATGCACTTCCAATATGTTGATGATGTGGTGCAGGTTGGTGATAAAGAATCGTTCGTGATGACTCGCCGCATGGTGCGCGAAGAAGGCTTGTTTGTCGGCGGTTCGTGTGGCATGGCCGTGGCAGGTGCGATGCGCTGGTTGCGTGCTCAAAATTGGGACGAAAGCAAAACTGCTGTGATCCTGCTGCCCGATTCGGGCGTGCGCTACATCAGCAAAATCTTCTCAGACGATTGGATGCGCGAAAATGGTTTCTTGGAAAGCGAACCAATTAGCCAATTGCTTGATATTCGGCCACGCTCGGTCATTTCAGCCAAAGCAACCCACACCGTGGCCCAAGTTATCCAAGATATGAAAGCCAACGATATTTCGCAAATGCCAGTCGTGCGCGATGATGGCACCTTGGTTGGCTTGATTACTGAAGTTGATTTGTTGGATTATCTGCTTTCGGGCGCTGGTCAGATGGATCACCAAATTAGCGATATTGTCAGTAGCGCCGTGGCAACCGTCGGCCCCGACACGAGTATCGACGCGTTGACCGAAGTATTTAGCCGTGGTCAAGTCGGGGTGGTGGTCGATGAATCCGACGTTGTACGCGGGATCATCACCAAAATTGACATGATTGATTATTTAGCCAATAAGGCATAAGATCTAGCCAATCGCTTCGTGCGTTGGCTTGCAAGATCGGCTGTGGCTCATTCGACAAGCAGCATCCAATCCCGCTATTGGGTGCTGTTTGGTCTATACCCTCTGCTGTATTCCACTGAACTTGGCAGTGCTCCTTCGCTCGCTAACGTACCCATTTGATAGATTTTGGAGCATTTGGCTATGACCGAGGTTAAAGCTGCATTTTTTGTTCGTTCTCCAGGTCGGGTAAATTTAATTGGCGAGCATACCGATTACAACGCTGGGTTTGTTATGCCACTGGCGCTTGAACGTGGTACGACGTTTCAGGTTCAACCCCGTGATGATCAGCAGTTGATTGTGCATGCCCTACGTTTCAACGCACATGATCAAGCCGATTTGGCTAATTTGGCGGCTGGCACGCACGGCGATTGGCGTGATTATGTGCGCGGAACAGCCCAATCCTTGCTTGATGCTGGCTACGCGTTGCAAGGCGCTGAGATTAATATTGATGGTGATTTGCCGCTGAGTGGCGGATTAAGCTCGTCAGCATCATTAGAAGTTGGCTTGGCTTTTAGCTTACTCTACGCCCAAGGCATCACGATTGCTCCCGCTGAATTAGCTAAAATTGCCCAACGCGCCGAAATTGAATATGCCCATGTTAATTGTGGAATTATGGATCAGCTTGCGATTGCCGCAGGCGTTGCCGGCCATGCCACATTAATCGATTGCCGCTCGTTGGAAATTGAGGCCGTGCCGATTCCGGCTGAAGTGGCAGTTTTGGTGATTGATAGTGGCGTGCCACGCACCTTGGCTGGCTCGGCTTATAATCAACGCCGCGCCGAATGTGAACAAGCTGTAGCAATCTTGCGTCAACTCGACCCAAACATCAACGATTTGCGCGATGTTAACAGCGATTTGCTGGCCCAAGCCGTTGAACAAGATCGCTTTGAAGAAGTGATTTATCGACGTGCCCGCCATGTTGTCAGCGAAAATGAGCGGGTGCATAAAGCCGCCGCCGCGTTTCGGGCAGGCGATTTTGGCTACGTTGGCGAGTTGATGAACGAATCGCATTGGAGCCTGCGCGATGATTATGAAGTTAGCGGCCCTGAGCTTGATCAACTAACTGAGTTGTTGCGCGATATGCCTGGGGTTTGGGGTGCTCGCCTAACTGGCGCTGGCTTTGGTGGCTGCTGCGTGGCCTTGGTCGAAGCCAGCCACGTTGATGCGGTGATTGTGGCCTTAAGTCCAGCCTATCATGCCGCAACTGGCCGCACCTGCGAAGCCTTTAGCACCAAAGCCTCAGCATTAACCATTGAAGAACCTAGAGCATAGATGTAATCGTTCATTGTATTAACAACCGCCAGCGTTCCCTCACCCCCAACCCCTCTCCCACGGCGGCGGGCGAGGGGAGAACTCCCAGAGCGGTTCCCCTCGCCTCGCGTGCGGGAGAGGGGGTCAGGGGGTGAGGGAATGAACCATGGTTGCCAACCGAATGAACCATTACACATAGAGCATAGGAACAGGGTTTGAGCATTAAATTTTAACGCAGAGCAGGAGAGGGACTAGGATTCAGGGATCAGGGGCCAGTGGTGGGATAGTTCAAAACTTTTATCTCGCATTCTGACTTCTGATTCCCTCGTTCTTTGTGTGCTTCGTGCTCTTCGCGGTTAATTCGCCCAATCTCCAGCCCCCAATCCCCAGCCCCCAATAACACGAAATGTTCCCAAGCCATTTTTGATTTTTGCCTTCTGACTTTATTCTTCAAGGTATACAATATCCCAAGGCACTTGCAAGCATCGAGGATACTATGACAATTGTTGAGGGATTAATCAATCTTGGGGTGTTTTTGATCGGGCTGGTGATTGTGGCATTCACGCTATTTAGTGCGATTCGCATGGTCGTGTTGCCACGCGGCGATAATGTTTGGCTGACGCGCACCACCTTTCGGCTGGTCTACGGCTGCTTTTTGGTGCGTTTGCGCCGAATCAACAACTACGAACAAGCCGATCGGGTGCTGGCATTTTATGCGCCAGTGGCCTTGCTGATTATTCCAGTGGTTTGGATGGTGTTGGCAATTGCCGGCTTTACCTGTATGTTTTGGGCGGTTGGCGAGCATCCTTGGAGTAAAGCATTTTTGCTGAGTGGCTCGTCGATGTTGACGCTGGGGTTTGCCGCAGTTGATTCAACGGTTGAAACAATTTTGGCCTTTTTGGCGGCAACGGTTGGCTTAGGCATTGTGGCTTTGTTAATTGCCTATCTGCCAACGATGTACGGGGCTTTTTCCAAGCGCGAAGAAGCCGTGACCTTGCTGGAAGTGCGGGCAGGCACGCCGCCATCGGCAATTACCATGATTCAGCGCTATCAGCGGATTCATAATTTGGAGCGTATGCCTGAGCAATGGGCAATTTGGGAGCAATGGTTTGCCGAATTAGAGGAGAGCCATACCACCTTTGCGGCCTTGGCGTTTTTTCGTTCGCCCCAGCCGTATCGCTCGTGGATCACCGCTTCAGCGGCGGTGTTGGATTCCGCAGCGTTGGCAGTTTCGACCCTTGATATCCCGCGCCAGCCAGATGCCGATTTGTGCATTCGGGCGGGCTATTTGGCGCTGCGCCGCATCGCCGATTTGTATATGATTCCCTACAATGCCACGCCGCATGCCGATGATCCAATTAGCATCACGCGGGCTGATTTTGATCAGGCTTGTGCTGAATTGATCGCTAGTGGCGTGCCACTCAAAGCTGATCGCGACCAAGCATGGCGTGATTTTGCTGGTTGGCGGGTCAATTACGATCAAGTGTTGATCGAATTAGCCAAATTGGTAACCGCCCCGCCAGCCCCTTGGACAGGCGAACGTCCGCTGCCATTATGTTTCAACATGCCACGTTTTGGCCATAAACGCCGCCAACTAGCCAAAGAGCCAACTGGCTCAATGTAACCCATATTCCCCTCATCCCCTAGCCCCTCTCCCGCAAGCGAGGCGAGGGAGAAGCGCTACGCATTATGGTAGAACCACGCATTTAAAGCCCCTCGCCCGCCGCAGTGGGCGAGGGGTTGTTAAAACTGATCCTTGCAATCTAGCCTCCTCGCCCACTCTGGTGAGTAAAGGGTTGGGGTGAGGGCAATCTTGATTAGCGCGTATATTTACCATTGCGATAATTATTTTGTCGCGCCGTCGGCCATGGCATACGATCCAAGCGATAGCGGGCTGGCGTATCCCAAACATATAAAACGCCGCCCTTGCTATGAGCCAAAATCTCAGTATCGCCATCGCGATCAAGGTCGGCTAGAGTTGGGCCAGCCGAAATACCTTTAAAATTAGTGCTATTCGGTTCATAGGTAAATTTCAGTGGATACGGCGCTTGGTTTGCACCGCTGGTGTTGAGCGCATACAAGCGCACATAGGTATTGGCGGTTGTATCAAAACTATAGGTTCCAAACACAATATCAACTTTGCCATCGCCAGTTACATCGCCAATTGCCACCTCGCTGGCATACAATTTTTTGCCGCTGGTGTAGTTATACGACCATAACTGTGTGCCATCGTGTTTGTAGGCGCGAATTGTGCCATCGTCGTAGGTCACAACAATTTCCAATTTGCCATCGTTTTCAAAATCGGCCAAGGCCACAGGATTGTTGGGCGTGAAATAATTGGCTTTGAGGGGTCTGCCAACCGTTTTGCCAACCGACCAGCCAGCTTTGCGCTTACCGTCGGCCCCAACGACCAACAAGGCACTGGTGGTTTGTTCGTGATTACTGAGCGGATCGCGCACTTTGCCCGCAAACACAATTTCTTGCTTGCCATCATTATCCAAATCGCCGATCGCTGGTGCAACCCGCGTGTATTCAATATATTTATCTTTGCCCCAGGTGCGTTTGCTTTCATCGAGATAGGTTTGCAATGGCCAGCCACTCAGCAATTGGCCTTTGCCATTGTAGGCATAAAAATACAGCTCATCACGGCCCATCAGAATTTCGGCATAACCATCGTTATCAATATCGGCAGCGCTGACTTGACCAAATGCCCCAGAGCCTTTGTGCGATGAAGTTGGAAAACCTGAGACAGTTGCACCATTATGCGACCATGCATACACATTCGGCGCATAGTTGGTATCACTGCCTGCCTCGTTGGTGGTAATGCCAATCACTTCCATGCGTGAATCGCCAACGATATTGGCAATTGTTACACTCATAAATTCTGGCTCGTTGCCGTTGGTGATATTGGCCCAAGCCATTTCACGCGGCCAACCGCTACGTACTCGACCCTGATTATCGAACACAAAGACTTTGCCACGTTTCCCAGAAGTTGCGGCACTGCCACGAGTTCCGGCGACAACTTCGAGTTTGCCATCATTATCAATATCGCCAATCGCTAATGAGCTATTGATCCGTGGATCATCATCGCAGACGGTGCCTGTTTTCCAAGGGAAACCTGCCAATTCCTTGCCATCTTGATCCCAGCCCCAAATACAGCCAGTGCTATCGGCGGTTAATACTTCTAATTTGCCATCATTATTAAGATCAACCACGCTGGGCGAGGCAAAAAAACTGCCATATGGCTCAGAATCGGGGAAACCTGCTTGGTAGGGCACTGTGGATTGGGCCTGCACAGGCTGAATCAATACACCAATTAACAACACACAAAACAACATCCCTAATCGTCGATACAACAACACTCCTTACCTCCTAATGCTGAGATGATGCAGGAACAATGGGAAACAACACTGTCTCTTCTAAATTGAGTTGCTGGATGTACTATGGAGTGTAGCATAAAACAGGCGCAAACTTGTGAATTTTGATTAACATAAGATTGGAATTTTTAATAATTAATCGCCAAAATCGCGGCATTGCTTCTGCTATAACCACGATTGAGCACAACCAAGGAGGCTTTATGCACTGCCCAAAATGTACCAACGATATGACGACCTCGGCCTTAGTTACGCCTGATGGAGTGGAAATTATGGTGATGGGAACCTTGGCGACCGGCCATCGACCACTTTCCGCCCAAGTTTGTAGCGCTTGTGGCTTTACCGAGCTGTACGCCGCCCAGTGGACGGAAGAAATTCAACAAGCGCGTGAAACCGCAGTCTTGGAAGCTGAGCCAATTGCGATTGCCAGTGCCGAACCAGCGCTTTAATAATGATCTCAATAATTATTGAAATTGGGCTTATTCGTACACAAGATTCATAATGGATAATGGGTAAATGATGAACTATATCGTTCTACAACGTACTTTTTAGGGGGTGCAGGGGGATTAAAGCCCCTTGCGTTTCCCTCCAGCGGAGGGACGGAAGGGTGGAGAACTATGAATAGTATAAAATCGATCGATAAAAAATCGGCTCAACAAATGATTAATTGAGATTTGACATTCGCTGCTAACCTACGTATAATTGCAGTCGCGTAAAAACCATTAAATTTCGTTGATCGTAGCCTTACGTCTCTGTGAGTCGTGGTTGTGCTGATAGCCAGCGAAGGAGAACACAGCGTTTCGTGTTTCCCCAAAATCACCGTCAAACAAAGATGCATTTCGCGCAAAGCACGATCACGTGATGCGCTTTTTTAACGCCATTTTTTTAGCTGAACAGTCAGCGGGCGACCTCGCTGTTTGGCGTTGACTATAGATGCAACTTTGGAGCGGTAGCACGTAAATCCCCATTTCTACGCAGCGCCTCCCGAATGAAGCTCTCCGAATATTTAATTTGGTCGCATTGGCCTAACCCTGCGGGCTTGCTCGCAGACCCATCAACACTATTGGAGACCCGATGACAGTGGACACCGAAAGCATGGATGCCGTTCAAGATTGGACGACACTGCTTGCTGAGTACGATTATCAACGCCCAGAACGCGGTCAATTGCGTGAAGGTATCGTCATGCGCGTCGAAGACAGCCAAATCTTGGTTGACATTGGCGCAAAACACGAGGGCGTTATCCCTAACCAAGATCTGCGCCGTTTGCCGCCAGAATTGGTCAGTGGGATCAAAAACGGTGACACACTGCAAGTGTACGTGATGGAGCCAGAATCAAAAGAAGGCGAACTGGTTCTTTCATTGAACATGGTGCAGGTCGAGCGCGATTGGCAAGAAGCCCAAACGATGCTCGAAAATGGTCAAATCATCGAAGCTGGCGTGGTCGGCTACAACAAGGGCGGTTTGTTGGTTCAAGTTGGGCGTGTGCGCGGTTTCGTACCAGCCTCACAAGTGGTCAACTTGCACAGCCGCACTGGCACTGAAGGCCAACAAAGCGCCATGACCAAGATGGTCGGCCAAAATATTCCTTTGAAAGTTATCGAAGTTGATCGCGATCGCAATCGTTTGGTGCTTTCAGAGCGTGCCGCTATGCAACGCTGGCGACAATCGCAAAAGGAACGCTTGCTCGAAACCCTCGAACCAGGCGCAGTCGTCACTGGTCGGGTCAACCAACTCACTCCATTCGGTGCTTTCATCGATTTGGGCGGTGCTGATGGTTTGGCTCACATCTCAGAGCTTTCATGGCAGCGCGTCAACCACCCACGCGAAGTCTTGCAACCAGGCCAAGAAGTCCAAGTATACGTCTTGGAAGTCGATCGCGATCGCGAACGGATTGGCTTGAGCTTGCGCCGTTTGCAGCCAGATCCATGGGCAACCATCGATCAACGCTACGACCTCGGCCAATTGATCGTTGGTGAAGTAACCAACATCGCTCCTTTCGGCGTGTTTGTACGCGTTGAAGAAGGCGTTGAAGGTTTGATCCACGCTTCAGAATTGACCGAAAACGGCCAATCGCCCGACTCGTTGCAACAAGGCCAACAAGTGCAAGTGAAGGTGATCAGTCTTGATCGCCAACGCCAACGCCTTGGCTTGAGCTTGCGCCGCGTCGATGGCGAAGGTGAAGCCGCCGAAGCACCAGCAGCTCCTGTAGCTGAAGTGGTCGCCGAAGCCGCTACCGAAGCTACCACCGAAGAAGAAGTCGGCGCATAAGATCGTTTGACGATTTTGGGCAACGGGCTGTGTCGTTTTGGCACGGCTCGTTGTTTTTTTAGTGGGGATCGGGGGTTGGGGATCGGGGAACAGGCCTTTAACCACGAAGAACACGAAGCGCACGAAGATAACCAGCATGCCCTCACCCCCTAGCCCCCTCTCCCGCAGGCGAGGCGAGGGGGAACCAATAAACCAAACGCCCCTCACCCGCCGCAGTGGGAGAGGGGTTGGGGGTGAGGGCACAGATCAATCCTTATCTCTTTTGGTATTCTTCGTGGTTTCAACCTAGCCCCTAACCCCCGACCCCCAACAAGAAACCTATGCTAAAAACACTCTACATTACCTATGATGGCTTACTCGATCCACTTGGTCAAACTCAAATCTTGCCCTATTTAGAGGGCTTGGCTGCTCAGCATGGCCATCAATTTGTGATTCTTTCGTTTGAAAAGGCGGCGCGTTGGGCCGATCTGGCGCGGCGGCAAGCTTTGATTGAGCGTTTGCAAAGCCACGGCTTGGTTTGGCTGCCATTGCGCTATCATCAACGCCCAATTCTCCCAGCAACCTTGTATGATCTGGCATTGGGCTTGTGGACGGCTAGCGTGGCAGTGTGGCGCTATCGAATTCAAGCTTTGCACATTCGCTCGACCGTGCCAATGACGATTGCCCTCTTGCTCAAACGCTGGTTCAAACTACCCTTGCTGTTCGATCTGCGCGGTTTTTGGGCCGATGAACGCGCCGATTTGGGCATGCCGCGCATAGGCTTGGTCTATCGTTTGCTCAAAAAACTTGAGCGTGCCAGCCTGCAACAAGCTGAGCAGATTGTGACCCTAACCCAGCAAAGTTTGCCCTATTTGGCCGAACATAGCCAAACACCGCACATCGCCAATAAAACCACAATTATTCCATGCTCGGCCAATCTGCAAGTTTGGCAGCGCGATTTGGCCGCTCGAACCCAAATTCGCCAAGCCCTTGGTTGGCAAACCAACCCAATTTTGGTCTATAGTGGCTCGCTTGGTGGCGGGTATCGTAGCCGCGATATGGCCGAATGTTTTGCCTCGTGGCTGCACGCTGAGCCAGATTTGCGCTGGTTGGTACTCTCCAACCAAGATCCCCAGCCGTTGATCACAGCCTTGCAGGATTTGAATGTCCCCGCAGAATCTTATACAATCCGTGGTGTGGCCAGCAATGAGGTGGCTCAATGGCTCAGCGTGGCCGATGCAGCACTTTCCTTAATCACGCCCAGCTATGCCAAAATTGCCTCGTCGCCAACCAAATTTGGCGAATATTTGGCCTGTGGGCTGCCAATTTTTAGTAATGCAGGCATCGGCGATAGCGATCAATTATTCGCTCAAGGCGTGGCAATCAAGCTTGATGATTTTAACGTAGCGGCCTATCAAGCAGCGTGGCAAACCTATCAAGCCTTGCGCGAACAGCCCGATTTGGCTCAACGCTGTCGGGCCTTGGCCGAACGTGAGTTTGATTTGCAGCTGGCGGTTGAACGCTACGCCGCCTGTTATCGAGAGTTAGAAGCATGAACCAACCGCACACTGTACTCTGTTTGACAGCCTATCAACCAATGCTAACAGCCAGTGTGCGCTATCGAATTATGCCCTATGCTCCGGCTTTGGCAGCAGCAGGAATTCAACTGCGTTATCTGCCCTTTGCCACGCCGCAACTTCAGCGCTTGCTCTACCAACCCAAACACTACCCGCAAAAAATCGTGGCGATGCTGAGCGCTTTGACCCAATGGTTGGTTAAATTGCCGCGCCAGCCAGCCGCCGTAATTGTGCAACGCGAGGCCGCCTTGATCGGCGCACCAATGATTGAGCGTTGGTTTAGTCGGCGCGTACCAGTGATTTTTGATTTTGATGATGCGATTTTTCTGCCAACCGATCCTAAGCGCAGTATCAATGGCTGGCTGAGCCGTTTGGCCCGACCAGCCAATAAAACCGATCAACTATTGAGCTTGAGCAGCATGGTTTGGGCGGGCAATGCCTATTTGGCCGATTATGCGCGGCGCTTCAATGCCAATGTGCAGATTATTCCGACTGTGGTTGATTGTGAACAGTGCCAGCCGCGATCTGTGCCAAGCCCGCATATTTGCACGCTTGGCTGGATTGGCAGCCATTCGACCGCCCGCTATTTAGAGCAAATTGTGCCTGTGTTGCGCCAATTGGCGCAGCGCTATCGCTTTCGCTTGTTGGTGGTTGGTGCAGCCAAGCCGATTGAAATTGAAGGCATTGAATGTATCAATCACGATTGGCAGCAAGCCCGCGAATGGCATGATTTTCAGCAGATCGACATTGGTTTATACCCAATTGAAGCTGATTTATGGGCCGAGGGCAAATGTGGCCTCAAGGCAATTCAATATGGCGCGGCGGCAATTCCTAGCGTCTGTAGCGCTGTCGGAGTCAATCAACATATTGTCGAGCATGGCCAAACTGGATTTTTGGCGCATAATTCGGCGGAATGGCTTGATTATTTGGCACGTTTGCTCGAAGATGAGCAGTTGCGTCAAACGCTCGGCCAAGCCGCCCGTCAAAAAATCGAGGCCGAATACAGCGTGCAGCGCTATCAACCCACGATTGTGGCAGCACTCAAGGATTATCTATGTGTGGAATCTGCGGAATCGTCAGTACAAGCTTAATCGAGCCAAACACTGTTCAGGCCATGAACCAACAATTGATGCATCGTGGGCCAGATGGTGCGGGCACTTGGCAAACTGCCCATGCTCAATTGGGTCATCGGCGGTTGGCCATTATCGATTTAGTCACTGGCGATCAGCCATTCAGCAGCCCCGATGGTGCGTGGCAATTAGTCTTTAATGGCGAGATCTACAATTTTCAGGCCTTGCGCCAACAATTGCATGGGCTTGGGCATCAATTTCGCACCAACAGCGATACCGAGGTACTGCTGGCCGCCTTGATTGAATGGGGCGAGCAGGCTTTTTCGCGTTTGGAAGGCATGTTTGCCTTTGCAGCCTGGCATCAACCAAGCCAAAGTTTATGGCTGGTGCGTGATAGTTTGGGCAAAAAGCCGCTTTACTATAGCCAAACCAAGCATGGATTAATCTTTGGCTCGGAGATCAAAGCGCTGCTGCAATACCCTGAGCTTGATCACAGCCTCAATCCACAAGCGCTGATCGCCTATTTGACCTATGGCTATGTGCCAAATCCGGCCACTTGGTATGCCAACATTCAGCAACTTGCCCCAGGCCATGCCTTGGTTTGGCAAGCGGGCAGCATTCGCGAATGGCAATGGTGGCAAGCACGCCAGATCGCCCAACGACCACGGCTTAACATCTCAGACAAAGCCGCAATTGAACAAACGCGCCAGTTGGTGCGAGCCGCAGTTGAGCGACGCTTGATCTGCGATGTGCCATTGGGTGCGTTTTTGAGCGGCGGCTTAGATTCAAGCATTGTGGTGGCCGAGGCTCAAGCTTTGTTAGGTCAGCAACTGCACACATTTAGTATTGGCTTTGCTGGTGGTGGCTGGTACGATGAAAGTTCCTACGCCGAATTGGTTGCCAAACAGCTTGGCACTAAACATCAGTGTTTTATGGTTGAGCCTGATGCCATCGCCAAATTACCCCAGTTGCTAGCCCACTACGATGAGCCATTTCTCGATTCGTCGGCCTTGCCCATGGCCTTGCTCAGCCAAATGACCCGTGAACATTGCACGGTGGCCTTATCGGGCGATGGCGGCGACGAGGTGTTTGCTGGCTACGAACGCTTTGGCGCAGGCTTATGGACGCAGCGCTATCAGCAATTGCCGCGACCGCTACGCCAAATGCTTGAGCAAACCATTGCCTTGTTGCCACAAACCAAAGCGAGCAGTCGCTTGGCCCGGCTTAAACGGGTGCTGGCAAAAATTCAATTGCCGCTTGCCCAGGGCTTTCCGCGCTGGCTGATGGCTTTTACACCCGAAGAATTAGCCGCTTGGGGCTTGCCGGCACTGCAACCTAGCGCCGCCGAACGCTTTAGCCAAGCAACCCAAGGCGTTACTGATCCGCTGGCTCAATTAATCTGTTATAACCTTGGGAGTTATTTGCCCGATGATCTGTTGGTCAAGGCCGATCGTATGAGCATGGCCTATGGTTTAGAAGTTCGCTCGCCATTTTTGGATCAGCAATTGGTTGAGTGGGCTTTGCAATTGCCAGCCAATTTGCATTGGCGCGGTGGGCGTGGCAAGTGGCTTTTACGCCAAGCCTATGCCGAACGCCTGCCAAAAATCATCATCGAACGACCTAAACATGGCTTTGGTGTGCCGCTTGATCAATGGTTTCGCCAACAACTCAAGCCAATGCTGCACGATTACTTGCTCTCAACGACCAGCCATGTTCAGCAATGGCTGCCCAAACCAAAACTTGAGCAACTTTGCCACGCGCATTGGGCTGGTACAATGAACGCTGGACATCAACTTTGGACATTGCTCACCTTAGAATTATGGCTACAAACTCATCACCAAATGAGGCCATATGCGCACAATTATGTGGATTAAGAATCATCGTTGGCTGAGTTCGTTATTGGTAGCCGTGGTTTGCCTTGGTTTAGGCGGGCTGGCAGGTTTGATGCCGTTGCGCTATTTGGCAGGCGTAGCCTTTTGCCTTGGCCTAACCGCAATTGGTTATGCTTGGGTTTGGCTAATTAGCAAGCCCGACGAGTTGCGGGGTATGCTGCTGCTCTGTTTTGCAGCGATGGGCCTGCGTTGGGGAGCCAGCTTTGCGCTCGAATTTCTCTGGCCCAGTTTTGAATCGCTGAGTGATGGCGCAGCGTATGGCCCGCATGCCATGACGATTGCCCAAGCTTGGAACGCTAATTATTTCGCTAGTTACGAGGCGGTGGTTTCAACCCCGGTTGGTGCGCCGGGCTATGTTTATTTTTCGGCAGTAATTTTTTGGTTATTTGGGCCAAATACCTTGCTGGTAAAATTGGCTAATGGCTTGTTTGCTGGCATGGCGGCGGTGTACACGGCCAAATTAGGCAACCATTTTTTCGATCAACGGGTTGGGCGGTTTGCCGCGTTGTGGATGTTAATTATGCCATCGCTGATTTTGTGGACTTCGCAAAATCTCAAAGATAGCGCGGTGGTGCTGCTCTCAGTCTGGATTTTGTATGTAGCCAGTCAAGGTTTGCGCTCGTCGTTATGGCAAATTCCATTGTTGGTGCTGCTGATTGGGGCGTTGATGAGCGTGCGGCGCGAAACCTCAATTGGCATTGCTTTGATGATTGCCTTGACAATTGGCTTTCAGCAAACCCGTCATTGGCTAACCCGCCTGAGCTTGAGCGCGATCACGATTGTGGCCTTGGGCTTGGTGCTTTCGAGCAGCGGCTATGGCTTTTTGGGCAGCGATTATCTGCAAGAGCGGCTTTCGCTCAGCGCAATTAGCGAAAAACGCGAGGCCAACTCAACCGGCACAGGCACAATTGAAAATACGATTGATACGACCACGCCGCTGGGTTTTGCCCGCTACTTGCCAATTGCCTTGATTAATTTCTGGTTGCGACCGTGGCCGTGGGAAGCTACCAAGAGCACCGCCCAATTGCTGACCATTCCCGAAGCGGCGCTGTTGTGGTATCCGTTGTGGGTTTTGGCGATGATTGGCATGATCTTGGCGTGGCGTAGCCGTTGGCGCGAAACAATGTTGCTCTGGCTCTATCTGCTGGCTGGCAGTGCGGCGGCGGCTCCGCAGTATGGCAATTTTGGCACGGCCTATCGCCATCGGGTGCAGCTGTGGCCAATTTTCTTTTTGTTTGCAGGCTATTGTTGGTATCGTTGGCGCGATGCTAGAGTTGAGCAACGTCAGGCGTTGTTGACCCGCTATGTGCAGAGTATCAAGCAAATTTAGGCTGTAGGCTGATGGCTATCGGCTATCGGAACGATGATGATCATTCCAATGATCGGCAATTCAAAAGCCAATAGCCCATAGCCGATAGCCTATAACGCTTACGCTCGACCTGAACCCTGAAAACAGAACCCTGACCCCTAAAGTGCCCTTGGCGTTTGACACTGCCAATTGGCTATGCTATATCTTTGAGAGAACATAATCAAACAATGGTATCATAGCGATCAGCCGTTCAACGTGAACGGCCTGTTTGTTAGTGCGTACAAAGGAACCGAGGCCTATGCCGGCTCTTGCCACCCCTGAACAACAAAATGAGGTTAGCGCAGCCATCAGCGAACGCTTGCCTGCCAAACCTCGCGATTCGTTCCGCCCAACGGCGGCGTTGACGGCGGTTTTTAGTGCTTTAACAACCATCAATAGCCTGTGGTGGGTTTTGAGTCCACAGCATACGCTGGCTCCGGTCTTGTTTGCCTGGTTGTTGCTAACAGCCTTGCTGGGCTTGGTCTCGTTGGTTGGCTCATCACGCGCTGCTCATCGGCCCATTCAATGGCTCACTTGGCTCGCCCAACCGCTGGGCATCGCCGTGATTGCCTTGGTCAATACCACCTACGCCGATTGGGTTGGTTGGGCCAATTTGGCCTGTTCGGTTGCTACGACCATTATCACTGGTTTAGTCGCCTATATGGCTTACCACAGCGACATCAGCACACCCAAAGCCCAAGCCAACAGCAAATTGGCTGATTTTCGGGTGTTGATGAAGTTTCGGATTATCTCGTTGCTGTTGTTGACCACCTTGATTCCCATGTATTTGGCTAATGGCGGCGAGTGGCCCAAATTCTATATCGTCGTTTTGACCTTACTTGGTGGTACGTTGGCAGCTGGTGGCGCTAACGCGATCAACATGTTCTACGATCGTGATATTGATGCAGTGATGAGCCGCACCAAAAAACGCCCATTGCCCAATAATCGTCTAACTCAATGGGAAGTTTTGGGCTTTGGCCTGACCCTCAGCGTGTTGTCATTTTTGGTGCTCTTGCCCGTTAATTTGTTAACGGCAATTTTGGCAGTTAGCGGTATTTTCTACTATGTGGTGATTTATACCATGTGGTTGAAGCGCACAACGGTGCAAAATATCGTGATCGGCGGCGCGGCGGGGGCGATTCCGCCAATGGTTGGTTGGGCGGCTGGCACTGATATTAATTTATTTGTGGATAGCCCAATTAAGTGGCTGCCCGCTGTGTTTCTGTTTGCGATTGTGTTCTATTGGACACCACCGCATTTTTGGGCTTTGGCAATTATTCGCCGCGAAGATTATGCCAAAGCTGGCGTGCCAATGTTGCCTGTGGTCAAGGGCGAAGCTGAAACCCGCCGCCAAATTGTGCTCTACACCTTTATTATGATTGCGCTTTCGTTTATGTTGGTGTCGTTGCAAGTGGTTGGTTTGCTCTACCTTGGCTTGGCGATGGTGCTTGGGGCAATCTTCTTGTATTACGCCGCCAATATGATGCGCGACCATTCGCATGCTGCGGCTTGGAAGCTCTATCGCTATTCATTGCTCTATCTGGCGCTGCTCTTTGTGGCCATGGGCATCGACCGCGCTTTGCTTGGCTAAAACTGCCTTAGAGGATGAGTTTTTAAGGGTAGATTCTTAACAATCATTGAAGATCACCACCCTTCCGTCCCGCCTCGAGGCGGGAGACGCAGGGGGCTTTAATCCCCTGCACCCCCTCAAGGACATGTGGTGGTAGGCAGGCATCCATCGATGAACTAGAAGATTAGTGGATCGAAACGGAGCTAAAACCTACCCCGAAGGCATTATTGCTCGATCAAACCAACTCCGCTTGGCAGCTTGAAAGCCAAGCGGGGTTTTGCTTTTAATTGGGTTTGCGGGCTAACGGAATATAAATGCTATGGCTTGGGCTAAATGCTGCGCCGTTGTATTCATATGCTCCAACATCACAAGCCCCAGCCCGCGTATAGCCGCGCTGATCGAGCGCACTACAACTGGCGGGATTGCCCAGATTGATCGCGGGACTACCAGCAGGTAAAGCGGCAGTGCGGGTGGAGCCACCGTTATTGGCAATGTTGCTCAGTGTTAGTTCTGGGGTGCGCATGCTGCTGGTACAGTTGGTTTCGTTCCAATAATTAGGGTTAGGATTTTTAGGCGGGTATTGCAGATTATTGCCGCCATCGATTAGCGCATTGGTGCAATGCTGCATAATCTTAATCGACCAATCGGTGGTGTTATTGTAGAACAGCGTGTTGCGGATTGTGATGGTTTGGCCTGCAATTGCTCCGCCGTTGAAGCCAGCATGGTTGTTCATAAAGGTTGCATTGGTAATATCAACGGCTGCATTATTATTGACCGCCAACGCCCCGCCGTTACCTTTGCGCCATTCTTGATCATCGGGATAGCTGCGCGGATCGGTGGCATCGTTGGCATAAAAGGTGGTGTTGCGAATTGTGGCAGGTGCATCAACCCACAAACCGCCGCCTTGGCCGATGGCTTTATTGCCTTCGAGGGTTGAGTTGTTGATAAAAAGCCGTTCGTTAGTCACGCCACCAGCAGCAAAGCCATACCAAATGGCCCCGCCTGTACCCGACCAATCGGCTGATGTTGCGTAAGTTACGCTGTTGTTGGTAAAACTTGAGCGCTCGATTGTGGCGGTTTCGTTGCTATACAAACCGATGAAGATTGCGCCACCATGGTTGTTGCTGGTGTTGCTGGTATAGCTATTATTGAGCAGCACAATGCCATCGGGGCCGCCATCGTTGGGCATGCGCGTGCCGTCGATGTAGATTGCCCCGCCGCCACCACAATCGCCATGTTGATTGATGGCTGCGGTATGCATGGCGCTATTTTGCTCGAAGCTGCTATTGCTGACCATCAAATTGGTGCGCAAACTGTTAATTGCCCCGCCATTATTGGCGCGATTGTTGATGAAGGTGCTGTGATCGATCATGGCGCTGCTGCCACCGCCGATAAAAATTGCCCCGCCACCATCGCAAGCAGCCGTATCTTTGGTTGCTTGGTTGTTTTCAAAACGCACATTGCTTATGCTGAGCGTATTCCAAAAGCCAACTTTGATGCCTGCGCCTTGGTCAGTTGTACGGCCATTGCGAATCGTGAGGTTGCGCAAGGTGATTTTGAGATTATTGGCGCTGCGCAGCAACCGCCGCGTATTCTGGCCATCGAAAATTGCATTGTTATTGCCATTAATCTCAGTTGCTTGGTTCATCACCAATTCGCTGCCAAACGTCAAGACGGTGGGGCTGTTGCAATTGATGTTGATCGCGCCGCCAGCACTAATCGCCGCGCTAACTGCTGTCGTATTGCAATCGATCAAGATCGCGCTGGCTTGGCTGGGCTTGGGCCATACGCCAGCCAACAAACCAAGCACCAAGAGCATGCGCCCAATCAAAAATACCATCGAACTACTCCTTAAATAATGATTAATACGATAGCTTATGATAGCGCATAGCAGCAAATTTAGGCCAGCCTAGCGGCTTTTGGGAAAATTGAATTTATAATGCAGTGAGGAGGAATGAATCAATGGAAATTCGACAGCGTGCCGTTGGGCCATGGCCCATGAACAGTTATGCCTTGGTTTGCCCGCAGACCAATCAAAGTGTGTTGATTGACCCCGGGGCTGACCCGGCGCGGTTGCAGGCGATGCTCAACAACACCACTCCAATTGCGATTTGGCTAACCCACACCCATAATGATCATATTGGCGAGGTTGCCAGCATGCGCCAACGCCTGAATGTGCCAGTGCTCGGCCATCCTGGGCCACAAACCCGCCCTGTGCCCCTTGATGCAGCCATCAGCGATGGCCAGATTTTGACGATTGGCGAACATACGGTCAAGGCGATCTACACGCCTGGCCATACTGGCGATATGGTCAGTTTTTTGGTCGATGCTAGCCCAATTGCGATTGTCGGCGATACCTTGTTTGCAGGTGGGCCAGGCCGCACGTGGTCGGCAGCCGATTTTCAAACCAGCTTGCAAACCCTACGCAACACCATTTTAACCTGGGATGATCAACGAATTTGTTATGCTGGCCATGGTGCGGAATTTAGTTTAGGCTCAATTCGCCCCAAGATCGAAGCCTTTCTAGCCCGCGATCATGGCGAGTTCTTCGGCGACGCGGAGTGGTAATGTTGGCAGTCGGGGATCGGTTATTGGGGATCGGGCTACGACGATTATCTATCCTTGTTAGCTCCTAGATTTAATGGTTTATCACATGAACAACGGCCAGCATGCCCTCACCCCCTGACACCCTCTCCCGCTCGCGCGGAGAGGAGGAACCGCTCTAGGAGTGCTCCCCTCTACCGCCGCAGTGGGAGAGGGGTTGGGGGTGAGGGAACTCAATCCAATGAACCATTATACCTAGAACTAAAAACCGACCCCCGGCCCCCAGCAACCAATCCCCATGTATTAATAATGAGAAAGACCAATGCACTACCCAACTTGGACAAGCGCTGTGCACCACGATGGTTCGGCGCTGTACCTTCAACCAAGCCAGCCCTATCACCTTGGTCAACAAGTAACTGTTCGCTTGCGAACTCCATTAGCTGCGCCAATTACCCAAGCCTTTATTCGCATCTGCCCCGATGGCGAGCAAACGTTTGTGGCGATGCAACCAGCCGAACGGACTGAAACGATTCAATGGTGGCAAGGCCAAATCACGCTCTCGATGCCGCGCACTGGCTATCGCTTTTGGCTGATGACCGAGCAAGGCGGCTGGTGGCTTTCGGCAGCAGGCATGCAACGTTCAACCCCTACCGATGCGACCGATTTTAAGTTGTTGGCTGATTATCATGCCCCAACCTGGGTGCATTCAGCAGTGTTCTATCAAATTTTTCCTGATCGGTTTTGTGATGGCGAGCCAAGCAATAATGTGGTTGATGGCGAATATACAGTTTATGGCAAGCCAACGATTGCCCGCCAATGGGGCGAGGCTCCTCAGAAAGCCACGGGTGGTATCGAGTTTTTCGGTGGCGATTTACAGGGTATTAGCCAAAAGCTTGATTATCTTGCGCAGCTAGGGATTAATGCGCTGTATCTCACGCCGATTTTTACTGCTCCCTCAAACCACAAATACGATACCGCCGATTATCTGCAAATCGATCAGCATTTTGGCGGTGAGGCGGCTTTGGCTGAATTGCGCCAAGCAACCCAACGCTACCAGATGAAATTGATGTTGGATATTGTGCTCAATCACTGTGGCTACACTCATCATTGGTTTACGGCGGCTCAAGCCGATACCAACGCGCCTACCGCTGATTATTTTTCGTGGAAGCAACATCCCAACGAGTATGAATCATGGTTAGGTCATCGCTCATTGCCCAAACTCAATTACACCAGCCATGGCTTGCGCCAAGCAATTTATGGCAGCGAACAGGCGATTGTGCGCCATTGGTTGCGTCAACCCTATGCGATCGATGGCTGGCGAATCGATGTAGCCAATATGTTGGCCCGCCAAGGTTCGAGCCAGTTAGGGCATAAAATTGGCCGCGCACTGCGCCGCGCCGTAAAAGCCGAATCACCTGAAGCCTATTTACTTGGCGAACATTTCTATGATGGCACGAATCACCTTCAAGGCGATGAACTTGATGCCAGCATGAACTATCGTGGCTTTACCTTCCCGACCTTGCAATGGCTAGTTGGCTTCGATATGGCCTCGGTGTGGAACCTGGTTTGGGAAGATCGGGCCTTATTGCCGACTGAAGCCTTGGGCGAGCAATGGCTGGCCTTTTTGGCCGTGATTCCATGGCAAGTCGCTTTGCAACAATTCAATTTGCTCGATTCGCACGATACGCCACGTTTGTTGACGATTGTTGGTGGTGATCTGTCATTACATCACGTCGCAGTTACCCTGCAAATGACCTTCCCGGGCGTGCCCTGCATCTATTATGGCGATGAAGTCGGCATGCAAGGCGGCGGCGATCCCGAGTGTCGCGGCTGTATGCCATGGGATGCACAAGTTTGGGATCACGATCTGCTAGCTTTTTATCGTTCGCTGATTGGATTACGCCGTAGTTCGAGCGCTTTGAGTGTTGGCGGATTTCAATTATTGCTGGCCGAAGGCGATACGGTGGCCTTTATGCGGCGCAGCGCTGATGAATGTTTGTTGATCGTTGCCCAGCGGGCTGCTACCAGCATTCCCCCAATTCCAATGTTCGCAACCGGATTGACTGATGGTACAAGCTTTATCAAAGTCGCTGGCACAACGAAAATTACGATTCAGGCTGGGGTACTAGTTTTGCCACAAACTGGCATTAGCGCCAGCATCTGGCAAATGCAGTAGGATTCGGGGATCGGGGGTTGGGGGTTGGGGATCGACTGGATGTGGTATGCCCTCGCCCCTCGCCTGTACGCGAGGCGAGGGGAACCGCTCAGGGAATACTCCCCTCGTTCACCGCAGTGGGAGCGGGGTTGAGGGGAGGGAACGTCGGAGGATGCGATTACAACAGCTCGCGCTCAATATCCACAATGCTCACATCAGGCCGATTTTGCTCGATCCAGCGAATAATTGCATCGATTTGGCCTTCGAGATAGCGAGTTTCGCTGCCGACGCAGGCTACCCCAATCACCCCGCGCTGCCAACGATCATGTTCATCGACCTCGGCGATCGAGGCGTTGAACTCGTTGCGCAAACGGGTAATGATCGATTTAAGCACACTACGTTTTTCTTTGAGTGAATGAACGGCGGGGATGAAGAGTTCAAGTCGAACACTAGCAATTAACATAATTGTGACGTGGCACTTAATTCCACGAAGTGTTTTCAAAAGGTGGTTCACGATCCAACTGGTCGGGCGGAATGTTGGGCAGGAGCGCTAGCTCAAATTGTAGCGCCTCGATCAATTCATGAATCCGTTGATCAAGATCGGATTCAAGCCAACGTTGTTTAATTGGCAAGGCCATCTGCATCGAGTCGGCTAGCTTATAACTTAAACTCACTGGCTCACTGGGCAGATCGATCGCATTGGAGCGCATGCCAGTCGCGGCGGCAACGGTACGGTGGTATTGTGAATAAAGCGCGGTCAATTCATCAGCTTGATGGCGATCGTTGACATCATCATCAAGCATCGTGACCATTGCAACCATGTACGGGTCAACGCTAAGTGGATAGTTGATGCGGAAGCGTTGGCGGCCTTCGGTCACAATATACATTCGGCCATCAGCTAACCGATAGGCGCTTTGAATATCGGCGGTTGTGCCAACCATATGTGGCACGGCTGAACCACCAACCTCAACGCCCTCGCGAATCAGCACTACCCCAAACGGCTTGCTTTCCTCAAGACAGCGACTAATCATTGTGCGATAGCGCGGCTCGAAAATATGCAGCGGCAGTTGTGCTCCAGGAAACAACACCACGTTTAACGGAAACAAAGGTAATCGTTGCATAAGCGCTCTCGTTTGCCATAGCTATGGCCTTGGTTGTGATTGTACCATGGCCATAGCTCGCAAAACAATGCGCTAGGCGAGTTGTTCGCTCAAATGGGCAATTAATCCAGCCAAGCCTGCATACCATTCGCGATAGGCTGCTTGGTTGCTGTGGGTTGGCGCTAAACTGGCGCTAGGATTGGCCAAAATCAGGATGGCAGCTTGATCAAGTGCTGGATAGGCTTCAAGCAAGGCTAAAACTGCCCGATTGAGCAGGCGGGTTGAGAGCTGAGCGTTGGTGGTAATTAACCAGCGTGGAGCATCGCCAGAGCTGGCTAAACCGCCAATGCTGGCACTTGTCCCATCGCTCGCTTCCACCTCAACCGCCGCTTGAGCAGTTGGATTTGGCTCTTGGGCAAGGGCTAGGGCTAAACGTCGCCCGCCTTTGCTATCAAGTTCATCAAGCGCCCGTGGCACGCCGCGCCGCAATAAATCCATATCGAATGGGCCTGCTGCGCCTGCCGCCAATAACACCACCTGCTCTGGCTTGATCCATGCTTCTTCGGCGAGCAAGCCCGCCAACTCCTGACAATTGTGTACAGCACTGGCTCCGCGCCCGCCATCCACGCCTGTCAGCAGCAAGACGGCCCGCACATCCTCGGCGTTGCGCCGCAAATTAGCGGTAGTCCAAGCCCCAGTTATCCCGCTGGTTGCGCCAAAATGGCCAGTAACGGTGCAACCAGTTTTGGTAATTAACAACCCAAGATCACGATCACGGCTGGTGGTTTTCAAGCCGCAGTGAATACCTGTTACGCGAAAGCCAGTAGGCGTTGTGATCGAGCCTTCATTGAGCAAACGATACGCCATTGCAAATCCTCAACGGCTACCAGACGCGGCAGATTAATCCCTTGAGATAAGCCGCCTCTGGGAAGGTCAACAAGACAGGGTGATCACCACCTTGGGTGAGTGTGTCGATAATTTGGGCATCGCGACCAGCATCCAAGGCTGCGCCAAACACCACTTTTTGAAAGAGATCGGCGCTAATCAGCCCTGAACATGAGAAGGTTGCCAACACGCCGCCTGGTCGTAGCAAGTGGAAGGCTTGCATATTGATATCTTTGTAGCCACGCGTTGCTCGATCAATTTGGCTCTGCGAGTGGGCAAACTTGGGTGGGTCAAGCACAATCAGATCGTACTGTTTGCCTTCTTCGCGTAGTTGGCGCAAAATCTTGAAGGCATCGCCTTCGACCGCCGTAACTGGAGTGTTAAGCCCATTTTGGCTGAGGTTGGTATGTAAGCCACGCAAGGCCGCCGCCGAACTATCAACCGCTGTGATTGATTGAGCGCCAGCGCCCGCCGCTAGCACCTCAAACCCGCCAGTATAGGAGAAAACCCCCAGCACTTCGGCATCCTTGGCATATTGGGCCACGCGCTGGCGATTGATGCGTTGATCAACGTACCAGCCAGTTTTTTGGCCGCCCGCCAAATCGAGCACAAACTCGTAGCCATTTTCGCGAATAGTTAATTGATCGGGTGGTGCTTCGCCCCAAAGCAGGCCTTCAGCCTCACCCAAGCCTTCACGAGCACGAATTTCAACATCAGAGCGCTCGTAAATCCCGCGGACTGGCATCAATTCGGCCAAGGCTGCGACGATAATCGCCGTGTGAGCAACTGCACCTTGAGTCAGCAATTGCACCACTAGCCAATCAGCAAAACGATCGACGATTAAGCCTGGCAAGCCATCGCTTTCGCTAAAAATTACGCGATAAGCATTGGTTTGGGGATCATTATGGAGCTGTTCGCGCCCTTTGATTGCTCGTTCGATCCGTTGGCGAATAAAACTGGGGTCTAGCTCCTCGTCGCGTTGCCACGTCCACAGGCGGGCGACCATTTGCGAGTGGGTGCTGGCAGTGCCCCGCGCCAACCACACCCCCTCGGAGCTAATAATATCGACGGTTTCGCCAGGATGCACTGGGCCAGAACGACGGGCAACCGCCCCGCTGAAAACCCATGGATGGCGTTGGCGAATTGATTTATCACGATCAGGTTTGAGAATAAACCGCAACATACCTTTTGCTCGCTTTAAGGCTAGGTCAGAGCCTAGCAGGTTGAGTGATACGGGAGAAATTTCGCGATCCTGAAATCCTCTGGTGAGAGTATAACGCAGTTTGCTACTCTTCCAACAGGGCCGATAAAACGCGAGCAAAAACGTGGGCTTCTTCTTTGGTGATGGTTTCAAGATCGATCATCGGCAGCAGAATCCGTTGATCGACAGGCAAGGGTTGGGCATGCATCGATTCAACATTGCCTGGTACATGGCCAAACAATTTAGCACACATCAAACGGGTTGGAGCTTCGCCAACCGTTACGATGATCCGTGGGTTGACCAACACCAGCTCGCGCCAAAGATAGGCAACGCAGTTCGAGGTTTCGACCATGGTTGGTGGGCTATCGGCGTGGGTGCTACAACGAACCAGATAGGTCAGGTATGCGCCGACCAAACGTGGTTCTTCATGCTCAGGATCAGAGGCTGTGCGCAAACGTAAGGCCCGCAGCAACACCTGCAAACGCTGACCAGCAATGGTGCGCGTCCATGGCACGCCAGTCTGATTGGCTCCCAAACTTTCGGGCACTTCGCCGACAAACATCACTTTGGCGTTGGCATCGCCATAGCCATGCACAATACAGTTACGTTCTTGGACTCTGCGCCAACATTTAAAACAGGCGGTCGCCAACGGAAACGGTTGATCCATAAGCCTTTTGCTGTGACGAGCGCGAACCCGTCACAGCACCCTCGCATCTAGCGCTAATTACCAAGTAATTTCACAAATTTGCGCCGCCCAACTTGTAAAATTTGTTCGCCAACTGGTTGAACGAGGCTATCGTAGCTGCTGATTTTTTCGCCCGCCAAACGCACACCACCGCCATCGATCAAGCGGCGGGCCTCGCCTTTGCTCGCGGCCAGCTTGGTTGAAACCAACAAATCGACAATGTTGGCAGCTTCACTGAGCGCTACTTCGGGCATATCGGTTGGCAAATCGCGTTGTTGAAACACGCGAATAAATTCAGCTTCAGCCTCAGCCGCTGCCGCTTCACCATCAAGTTGGCGAATAATATCACGCGCCAGTTGCATCTTGAGATCACGGGGATTGACGCTGCCAGCTTTGATTGCTTCTGACATGGCCTTGACTTCAGCCAGTGGTGCATCGCTCCAAACTTCGTAATAAACTGGCAAAACATCATCGCCCATTGACATAATTTTGCCATACTTATCGTTAGGTGACATCAAAATATCAACCGAGTTGTTGAAGCTTTTGCTCATCTTGCGGCCATCAGTGCCAATGATTAATGGCACGAGGATGACATCCTGCGACTCCATGCCCATTTGTTCCATCAATTGTCGCCCAGCCAAAATGTTGAATTTTTGGTCAGTGCCACCAAACTCAATATCAGGCTTGATTGCAATCGAATCGTAGGCTTGCAGCATTGGGTACATCAACTCAAGCACGGTTAACTGCTGGCCAGCTTCGTAGCGCTTGCGGAAGGTTTCGTGCGCCAACATTTGGTTAACTGTAAAGCGTCCAATCAAGCCAAAAGCTTTTTCAAGATCGAATTGGCCAAACCATTCGCTTTGCCAGCGAACTTCAGTTTTGGCTGGATCAATCACTTTAAACACTTGATCCATGTAATATTTGGCGTTGCTTTTGGTTTCTTCGACCGTCAAGCGTGGGCGACTTTCGTCACGGCCCGTGGGGTCGCCGATTTGAGCTGTCCAGTCGCCCACAATCAAAACGACGGTATGGCCAAGCTCTTGAAATTGGCGCATCTTGCGCAACGCCACTGCATGGCCAATATGAATATCGCTGCGGGTTGGGTCGATGCCCAATTTGAGGCGTAATGGTTTGCCAGCATTCAATTTGCGGCGAACATTGGCTTCAACAATCACCTCAGACACGCCCCGCGATAAAATTTCATCAATCGTCAACATGAATTTTTAGACTCCTAATTGAGCTAGGCGAGCACCAAGCAGTCATCGGAGCCAAACCCCTTAACGCTGTTGGAGCAAATAAACCTACTATTCTAGCAGCGATAATAGCATAGAGGCCTAGCGGCGGGCAAATAAACGTTTCGGGGAATTGGGGATCGGTTGTTGGGAGCAGGATTATATTCTCTGCGCCTCTGCGTTAAACCTGATCCCTCACCCCTGAACCCCTAACTGCTTCATCCTTTTATCAGATGGGCCTCAGTTGCCAGCCATGGCCTGAAATATGATTAACCGCTAGAGTAAGGGTGTATCTGAAGGAGGATTCAATGCGTTCTTTGAAATATATAAGTCTGGCGTTATTACTCGTGGCCTGCGGTGGTCAAAGCCCTGCAACGACCACGCCAGCAGCAACCACCAATTTACCAGCCCAAGCCACCGCCACCATCCAAACTGGCTCAGCAGCAACTACTATTCCAACAACCGTGCCCCAAGCAACGGGTATGCCGCAAGCAACGGTTGCTACGGCCAACCAAATTAATTTAAGTGCGCCGCCTGTGGATGCGGTGTTGACCGATTCGGTGCGCGTGGCTGGCACGATCGTGCTTACCCCATTCGAAAAAACCTTGCGCCTCGTGATTCAAACCAACGACGGCAACATTCTGTATGAGGGGCCAATTAATACCACTGGCGAATATGGCAGCAGCGCAACCTTCGATGTGACCGTGCCAATCGTCGCAGCAGCAAGCGGCCCAGGTGTGATCAAGGTGATCGAAGATGATATGAGCGGTGAATTGCCCTATCGCACAATTGCCGAGCAACCAGTCCAATTTACTTCGACTTCTGCCGAACCGACGCCTGCCGAGCCAGGAATTTTGATCGAATTGACTGAACCAGCGATGCATGCGGTCGTTGGCAATCCATTGAATTTCAAAGGCACGCTCTCGGCAATGCCCTTTGAAAAAAATGTCGTGATCGAAGTCTATGATAGTGAATTGCATTTGCTCGGTCAAACCAGCGTGATTGCCGATGGCGAATATGGCTCGGCTGGAACATTCAGCGGCAGTATCAATTTTCAAGCCCCCTTGAGTAGCCGCATCGGTCGGATTGTGGCCTATACAACCTCGCCCAAGGATGGTTCAGTCGTTGGGCGTGACGAAGCAACTCTGACGTTGCCTGCTTGGAATGGCACAGGCGCATATTTGGCCCAACCTGCGCCCGAAACCAGTGCCTTCTTGCCTTTGCATGTTGAAGCCGTTGGTTTAAGCAGCGATACTTACACTGTGCGTTTGCGCTACGCCGATGGCACCCTGTTGGAAAACACTACCCAAGCCTACAACGGGTATTTGGCCTTGAGTTTGATGTGGGACAATGCTGCACCCATTTTACCCAACCAAAGCGCAATTTTAGAGTTGGTCAAGGCTGATGGCACAGTTGAGTTGACCCAAAATCTGTATATGCAAGATCTAACCAGCCAACCGACTACGAGTGTCGAAGTCTCTTGGTTAGCTGGCGAAGGCTCGATCAATGGGATTCGGATTTTACCAAAAACCTCAAGTGTCGCCAGCGCTGCCTTACGCGAGTTAGTTTGGGGTCCAGTTGGCAAAGATTCAGCCTATAGCACAGCGATTCCTAGCCCTAAAATTATTGCCGATTACACTGGTGATAAAACTGGCTGGACTGGGCGGGTGCATCTGCGCTCAGTGCGGATCGAAGGCGATATCGCCTACGTCGATTGGAGTCGCGAAATGCGAGCATGGGGCGGTGGGTCAATGCAACTTGAATCACTGCAAGCTCAAGTTGACCTAACGCTCAAGCAATTTTCTCAAGTCAAGCAGGTTGTTATGACGGTTGAAGGCAGTGAAGAAGTGCTCCAACCATAAAAATCTATAGGCAAAGTAGGGTTGCTCGTGATAGCATATAGTCAAGTGGTTTTGTTGCTACGAGTAACCCTATGTTGCAATCGCAAGCCCAACGTTGGTCTGAACGCAAAGTTAGCCTCGTGCAAACCTATCTCCCGCTGATCACACCAAGCCTCTCGCCTCACCAACACTTGGTGATTTTCGATGGCGAGGCTGGGGCTGTGCGTTATGGCTCTGGGCGTTGGGCCACGGCTGGCGCAGCCATCCATTATCAACAGCTAGCCAACCAAACCAAAACCTCGGTTCAAATCATTCTACGTGCCACTAGACCCGAACAACAGGCGGCATGGCAACCAACCAGCGGGCAACAGTTCAAATTTTGGCCCCATGATCCGCTTAATCTGACCCAATTAACCAGTGAATTAGCCGCCAACCCAAGCCTGATTATTCTCGATGGTGAAGTCGGTTTGCTTCCCATCAGCAATGGCTTGGATCAATTGGCCCGCCGTTTGGCTCGCACTGATCTAATCTTACGCTTTGATCACATAGGCTTGGCCAATTTGCTGGCGCAGCGTGAACAGCAACCGACCCAAACTGAGCGTCAGCTTGATCAATTGTTTGCCAGCCGTAATTGGCGAACAATTGTGAACGAATCACCCAGCGAAACCCTGCTCTCAGCCCTGCAAACCTTCTATCTTCAGCAGTTAACGGAGCTTGGCGGTTCGCGTTGGCGCTGGGCGGCGGCTTGTCCAATCCATACCACATGGGGCCAAAAAGCCTACGATTTGATCATCGTGACCAGCGATCGCTCGTTGGTTTTGCCGTTCAATCAGTGTTTGTATCAATTTGAAGGGGCATTGTTGGAGAACCCCGAAGCCCAGGCCTTATCGCAGAATGCGGGCAACCCCCAGCAAATTGGCTTATTCGACCCCGCCTTGCCGAGCAAAAACCAGCTGCGTCGCCAACAGCATGCCCAAATTGTCGCCGCACTAACCAGCATCGCCACCCAACAACCACGCTTGTGGAGCTATGGCGATTTGCTCGATACACTGTTGCGTCAGGGTTGGTTGGGCCAACTCACCGAGGCCCAATTTCAGAAAGCTTGTAACGAATTGCTGGGCAAGAAGTTGATGATACGCTTAGGCACGAGCAGCCAGTGGCAAGCAACCACGTTGTTGCGGCTTGGCTCAACCTCAGCCGAGCCAGCTTCATAATCTAGCAGTAGAATAGTATGGATTGTGTTTTTCAGTCGGAAGGAGAACCAGCGTGAGTTTTATGCAATCCCTGTTGAACCCGTACCCGTGGTTTAAGACCATGCGTGAGCAAAATCCGGTCTATTTTGATCAAACGATTGGCTCGTGGGTGGTCTTTCGCTATGCCGATGTCAAGCAGGTTATGACCGATTACGAACACTTCTCCTCGGCTCCGCCCGACCGTGGCGATGGCATGAATATGTTTGCCAATAGCATGTTGATGACTGATCCGCCGCGCCATCGCCAGTTGCGTTCGTTGGTCAATTTAGCTTTTACTCCCCGCATGATCGAGCAATTGCACGACCGGATCGATGGCTTGGTCAATCGTTTACTTGATGATATGCTGGCCCAACCAGAGCCAGATTTTATTCGCGATTTTGCTACGCCTCTGCCCATGACCGTGATCGCCGAAATGTTGGGCGTGCCCACCGCAGATCAAGATAAATTCAAATATTGGACAGAGCAAATCATCACCTCGTCGAATAATCCTGATATGAGCAAAATCGTGCCAATTTACCAAGAGTTTGGAGCCTATCTATTTGGCATGATCGAGCAACGCCGCAACGCGCCCCAAGCTGATTTGATTAGCGATTTGCTCAACGCCCAAATCGATGGCGAATCGCTTAGCGATATGGATTTGATTGGTTTTTGTGCCTTGTTGTTGGTTGCAGGCAACGAAACCACCACCAATTTGTTGGGCAACGCGGTGCGGGTATTTAGCGAACAACCAGCGATTTATGCTGAGTTACGCGCCAACCCCAGTTTAATTCCGAATGTGTTAGATGAAACCTTGCGCTACTATTCGCCAGTTAAAGCCATGCCCCGCCACGCTCATACCGAGCAGCAAATCGGCGATGTGACGATTCTAGCGGGCCAGCGGGTGATGGCAGTGATTGGCTCGGCCAACCGCGACGAGAGCCAATTTCCCGATGCAGAAACCTTTGATTTGCATCGCAAAGGCAACCAACATATTGCCTTTGGTCATGGTATTCACTACTGCTTGGGTGCGCCATTGGCGCGGCTCGAAGGCAAATTAGCCTTAGAAGCCATGCTCAAACGCATCGAAACAATCACGATCAAACCTGACGCACAACTTGAGCCAATTCCCACCCCAATTACCTTTGGCGTGAAAAATCTGCCAGTGCTGATCACCACCAGCGAATAAAGGCCAAATGTTCGGATAATCACCCAATAATTAAAAATATTAAGCAACAAGTTTAAATCATAGCCCAAATGATTTAAACTTGTTGAGATCAATACCAAAATCCTGCTATTTTTTTTGGCGTGCTCATCCTATAATTAGCTATATCCTAAAGCTCTAGATCATTTGATAACCGATTTGGGGTTCGTTCTTTTGCAAGGATGAGGCTATGGCTGTGTGTAGTCGAAACATTCTCGTTTTGCGTGCTCAGTTAACGGACTACTGGTGGCTCGCTGACCTGCAAATGATCGCAGGTGACCTATGATTATCAACGTAGAACTAGCCTTGTTGGTGAGTGGCGGCATTGTGCTCGAAGTTCCGCTGCCGCCGCCACAGGCCGCTTGGAATTTCGATGCCTTGCTGGATTATCATGGGGATGGTCGTTTTTTATGTTGGTGGTGGCATACGCAATACAATCACCTGATTGCGCTAGCCAACGATGGCTGGTTGCGAGCAGAGGCTGGCTTGTGGCACATGAATTTTGTGCAAGATTTACGTGATGCCTGTTTGTTGAACCCTCAATTGGCATTTGGCAATGTGTTTGGCGAGCAACCAACCCATGCCTTATTGTATGATCGCGAGCAGCATTGTTTGTTGGCGGTAACCTTGACCGCTGTTTTAGAACTCCTCGACCATTCAATCCATGAGCTAGAACCACAACAGATTAACTATCGTGAGATCAAACGCGTCTTGCTGGCACTAACAACCAAGCCGGATCTGCTTAGCTATGCGGTGAACCAGCTCCACATTTATGAGGCGAAAACTGGCGCTGGGGCGTTTAATCTGCTGTGCGAGCCTTGTAACGATTGGCGTATGTGTCAATTTAGTGCTTGGCTCAATGCTGCGATTCGCAACCAGATTGGCGCTAACTAAGCCGATCATGGGTTTTTCCATGATCGGCTAGCACATTTAGGCGCGGCTATCCCAAATGACATCGGGCACGTTGCGCACAAAATTCTCATAGCGAGCCATCACAAACAACGCATCGGAAAGCCGATTGAGATATTTGATTACAAAGCTGCCGATGGTTTCTTCGCGGCTAAGCGCTACGACATCGCGCTCGGCGCGGCGGCAAACTGTGCGGGCAACATGCAAATGAGCCGAGGTTTGCGAGCCACCAGGCAGAATAAAATTCTCCAGTGGGCCAACCGCATCCATCAATTCGTCCATGAGCTGCTCAAGCGCCTCGATGTGTCGCGCCTCAATTTGGGGAATCGGCCATTTTTGCTTATCTTCTTCGAGCATACACAGGTCGGAGCCAAGATGAAATAGCTCGTTTTGGATGGCTTGTAATGGCGCTTGGAGCCGTTCGCTCACGCCAACTGCCAAGGCTACGCCCAGATTGGAGTTAAGCTCATCGACCGTGCCAAATGCCGTAACCCGCAGCGATTCCTTGGGGACTCGCTGGCCACCGCCGAGTGCGGTTGTGCCATTATCACCAGTTCGCGTATAGACTTTGGTTATTCGGGGCATGCTCGTTCCTCACCACGTTTCAGGATTCAACATTGAAATATGCAATTCGTGCTGGCCAAGAATTGGCTGGCTGACCAACGGGCTGCTGGCCCGTGGATTATGAAAGATTGTAAGCGCGGGCTGACCTGTGCGCAAACTAGCGAGTTCGATTCGAATCACAGCGCTCAAGCGATGATGTGCACCCATGCGCAGCATATCACCCAAGGGCGCAAGCCACGCCTCAAGTGGCGGCGCTGGCTGAGCATGATCAACCACGATGATCACTGCTGGCTCACCTGCTGGCAATTGGGTATAGCCACCGCGAATTGCTCGCCACAAACGGTCGCACCACGCCCGATGTGCTCGCCGCGCCAACCCTGGATATTCCTCTTGATACAGATCAATCTGTAAATGTTCGGCTTCGGGCAAGGGTTGGCAATCAACAGGCCGCAGATAAATGCCTGAGCTATGGGTATAGGCGGCGGGGTGAGTCCAGCCACTGAGCATTTGCTCGGCAGCAACATGCAAATAGCGCCGTACCTCGCGATGGCTAATGCCGCTATTGGGATGATGGGTAATTTCCAGCGTCAAACGGGCTGCCAAAGGAATGGTGCTGGCCAAATCACGCAAACGGGCTAAGGTTGTTTGGGCTAAAACCACCGCCTCAGCCGGCAGCAACGACTTAACTTCGATAAACGAGCGCAGATCGCCACGCTCGATCAACAACTCACCAACGTGGCGACCTTCGCCAGGTGGATTGAACTGCAAACTATAATTGGCGCGATCCAAGGCTTGGGCAATCAGCAATTCATCGAGAATCGAAAGCACCACTGCATCGTCGCCAGCGCGTAAGCGGCCAAAAACTTCAGGTGTGAGCCAACCACGGCTACCTGCTTCACGCAGCGCCGCATCGAGAATTATTCGATGTTGCTGATTTTCGGGGGTGGTGTCGGTTAGCAAGGCATAGACAATGCTACCAAACCGCAAGCGCCGCAAATCAGGGTAAAGTTCGCTCAACGTCTGAATCATCATAGCTGCCATCATATCATGGCCTAACAATTCGCAAGTTTAGCTTTGGTTAAGGACGAGGTGTCAGCAGTTTTGATCCACGAAGGACACGAATCGCACGAAGGTTAAGTTTTAGCCACAGATCAGCACAGATGCGTTTGTTTATCTTCTGATGCCAATAGCCTGATCCCTCGTCCCTAACTGCTAGCTGTAATGGTTCGTAGCATTAACAACGGTCAGCATGCCCTCACCCCCTGACCCCCTCGCCCGCCGCCGTGGGAGAGGGGTCGGAGGTGAGGGGTCTTAAACCCGACCCTGCTCCAACCTCAACCATTGCTCCCCAATGCTAAACTTTTGCACTTTGCCATTTGCCTTGTCGGAAGCGCCACCATGCCAAGCTGCCTTGGACGGCAAAATCGGTACACATTGCCAGCCAAATGCCATTCAAGCCAAGGTCGAAGTGCTTGACAAGCAGCCATGCCAGCGGTAAGCGGACACACCAAACACTCAGCATTTTGCTAATCAGTGGCCATTTTGGCTCGCCACCACCACGTAAACTGCCGCTGAAGATGAAATTAGCGGCCAAAGCGGGCTGAGCAAACCCAACCATGCGCAACGGTAAGGCGGCGAGTTGCACTACCTCTTCGTCAGCAACGAAAAAGCGCAAAAAGACTTCTGGCGCAACTACAAACAATAAGCCAATTGCCCCCATGAAGAGTGCTCCCAGCCGAAATGCCTCAAAGCCACTTTCGCTAGCTTGTTGTGGCTGATTTGCTCCCATATGTTGGCCGACTAAGGTTGTGGCGGCTACCGCCAAGCCCATGCCTGGCAAAAACGAAATACTTTCAATCGTGATAATGGTGTTATGCGCAGCATAAGCCGCCGTGCCAATATCGTTGATCAAATGGATAAAAATTAATAATGCGGCCTGAAAAATAAATTGCTCAGCCCCATATGGCAGCCCTTGGCGTAAAATCCGCCAGATCAAATTGCCATCTGGGCGTGGAATTTGATCAAGCTTCAAGCCTGAACGGCCACGAATCAGTGTTGCAAGCACCATTAAGCCACCGATGCCTTGCCCACTCATCGCGGCAAATGCTGCCCCATTAATCCCCATCGCCGGAAAACCAAAATAGCCATTGACCAAGAGCAACGATAACCCTGCGTTGATCCCATTGACGACCAGCATAACCTTGAGTGGGGTGCGCGTATCGCCGGAGCCACGTAAGGCGGCATTGCCCACGTAAAGCATGGCCATTAAGGGCATTGATAAGGCGGAAATACGCAAATAGCCAGCCCCATATTGGCGCACTTGCTCGTTTGCGCCGAGTAAATCCATCAGTTGAGGGGCAAAGCTATAGGCCAAAAATAAACTCAGCAGGCCCATGGCTAGCCCAATTAGCAGGGCTTGGCGCAGGGTTTGGTTGGCTTGTTCGCGCTCGCCTGCCCCCACAAACCGCGCAATAACCACCGTGCTACCGAGGGCTACTGCCATAAAAAAGGTGATTAATGTCCATGTGACTTGGCTCGAAATGCCGGTCGCTGCCAAGGCGATTTGGCGATCGTAGCCATTGGCAGTTGCGACGGCTAAGCTCAAGTGTCCCACCACATAGGTATCAACCAACCCAACCATCAAACTCAATAATTGCTCGCCAACTGCTGGCAAGCCCAACTTTAATACAGCACTCCGTTGGCTGCTTCGCCCCTGTGCTGCGCCTAATGGAATTGCCATGATGCGTCCGTTACCTCATGCAATATGTCGATATATGCATAATAGCAGAAGTCGTGCAAAGTATGAAGGATGCGGGATGCGGGATGAAATTCAAAGCCAAAAGCCAAAGCACATTGTGCTCTTCGTGGGCTTCGTGGATCAAACTGGCCCCTGATCCCTAGCCCCTAGCCTTGCATTGACATTTGAACCTCGTTACAATAGGCGTAGCAATCTGTATGAGGAATATTCGATGACGCTTGACCCTGCTTTGTTTCGGCAAGCAATGAGCCGTTTTGCCAGCGGTGTAACTGTAGTGACAACGATTGTGGATGCGAAGCCCTATGGTTTAACGGTTAGCGCCTTTGCCTCGCTCTCTTTAGATCCAGCTTTGGCGATTATCGCGATTGATAAACGCTCGCCAATGCACGATCTGTTGCTCCAAGCTCAGGCTTTTGCGATCAATATCTTGAGCAACGAGCAAGAATCGTTGTCGCGCCACTTTGCTGGCCCGCAAAAACACGATTGGTCGGAAATTGCGGCGGCGGCTGGCAATCGCAGTATTCCATTGCTCGACGGAGCTTTGGCTAACATGGAATGCGGGCTGTTTCAGGCAGTTGATGGCGGCGATCATACGATTTTTATTGGTCAAGTTGAGCATGTAACCCTGCGCGATGGTCTACCCTTGCTCTATTATCGTGGCGCTTACCACGATCTTGTTCAGCGTTGAAACGAGCACGCAGCATGTGGTTGACCTTAATCTTATTTGTGGTTGGGCTGGGGCTGGCATTTGGCTTAGGAGTGATGGTTGGCCGTCAACGCGGCTTCGCGCTATTTTCTGCGCCTGAAGCTACGCCATTGGTTAATTTTGAGTTTAAAATTCCTGCCGATACCGCGCCTGGTGATCAACTGTATCTGACTGGTTCGTTTAATCAGTGGCGACCGAATGATCCGACCTATGTGCTTTCGCGCAGTGCCGATATTGCCTATGGCGCTTGGCCCTTTACCAATGGCTTGCGGCTTGATTTCAAGTTAACCCGTGGTTCGTGGTCGAATGTCGAAAAAGCCGCTGATGGCAGCGAAATGCCCAATCGAACTGGAATCGCCGCCAGCGGTGCGCAAGTTAAGGGTACAGTGGCGGCTTGGGCTGATCGTCAGCGTGATGCAGCTAAAATTTATGATGAGCGGGTTGAACGGGTCGATTTTTTCAGCCAGGCTTTGGGAATTACCCGCACATTTTATATTTATCTGCCAATTGAAACTCGTAGCGATGAAAACCTGCGTGTACCCAGCCTCTATCTTTTCCGTGGTCATGAACGCGAATGGATCAATAAAACTGAAGATGGGACGCGCGGTGGCAATCGCAATGTGATTGATGTCTACGAGGAATTACGTCGCCAAGATCAGATTGGCCCGATGGTGATGGTGTTTCCAGGCATGACCAACGCCAATGATGGGATTCATAGCTTAGGCATCAATCTCCATTCACCAGAATTAGTGGCTGATCCTTCAATTGGCACTGGCTTATTCGAAGATTTTATCTATCGCGATTTAATTCCCTATGTCGAAACCCATTATCCGGTGCTATTTGGCGGTGCGCATCGCTCGCTTGATGGCTTTTCGTTGGGCGGCTTTATCAGTGTTAATCAAGCTTTGCGCCATCCCAACGAGTGGGCTTCGGTCGGGGCTTACGATGGCTTATTCTTTTGGGACGACCCTGAGAATGCCGAAATTATCGCTGCTCGTGATAGTGTTTTCGAACGTAATTTATTTGATGCCAATTTTGGCGTGCCGCGCGACCATACTTTTGCAGCCCAACATAACCCATTGACCTTATTGCGAATTGATGGAGCGCAGGCTTCAAAATTGCAATGGTTGATCGAATATGGCCCTGAATCCGCCGAGCCCAATGTTAATTATTATCGTGGGGCACGGCTCGATGAGTTGCTGCGCGAAGTCGGGGCGCACAATCGGCTCAGCGGGGTTGTGCCAAATGCCAATCATTCATGGCAAATGGCCGATGAACATATGCGGCGCAGTTTACCCTATCACTATCAACAAACCCAATAATCGAGGCTCAATATATGGCTCCTCTCGCGCTCAATCTCCAAGTTGATGCTTTGCAGAGCCTGCCCAATTTGGCCGAATTACCCACCAACGAAGCCACAATTTTGGCGCGAATTGGGGTTTTTCGGGCTTTTGCGGCAGGCGACACGATTCCGATTGCCCGTTTACGCAGTAGCCAATGCTATGTGATTTTGAGCGGCGTGGCTGATACAGTGATTCTTGATCGCGATGGTGAGCCGATTTCAATTGGCGAGTTGGGCGAGGGCGATTTTTTTGGCAATAGCATCTTTTTTAGCTCACATTCGCTGTTGTATGCCGTCCAAGCCCAAACCCAAATCTTCGCGTTGCAATGGTCGATTGAGCGTTTGCACGAAAAAAAGCAACATCTGCCACTATTTATGCGTTTGCTCGAAGCGAGCTATTTGCAACGCCGCGCGGTTAGTGCCCTGAGCCGTGTGCCGTTGTTTAGTCATGTCAGCGTTGAAGAACGGGCCTTGTTGGCAACCCAACTCACGCGCCAAGAATTTGGCCGTAACACCGTGATTTTTGAGCAAGGCTCGGCTGGCCAAGCCTTATATTTGATCGAACAAGGCCAAATTGCCGTTGAGCAACATGGCGTGATTGTAGCAACCCTCAGCGATGGTGATTTTTTTGGCGAGATGGCTTTGCTCTCGGCAACACCGCACAATGCCACCTTACGTTGTCTAACCCCAACCCGCTGCTTGCACCTGCCGGGTGCGGTTTTTGCGGCCCAAGTTGCCCAACATCCTTCGCTTGAAGCGGCGGTACGGCGGGTGATCGATGAACGGGTGCATCACTCGGAGCGAGTACGCGGCGACCAAACTCGTCAGCATTTGATCAAAGTGGCGGTGCGCTATGGCATGTTTCGTGGCTCGCATGTGTTGGTGCGCCAGCCCGCGCAATGCCCGCCCGATTGCCGAATTTGTGAGCAGGCTTGTGCTGAGCGTTTTGGCCAAACCCGTATGCGGCTCAACGGCGCTAAAATCGAAGATTGGGATATTACTCAGAGTTGTCGGCAGTGTCGAGTTGGAGCCGAGTGCGTTGAGGCATGTCCCGAAGCTGCGATTCAATGGGATGATAATGGGGCGTTACGGATTACTGATGCTTGCACTGGTTGCAACGAGTGTGTGCTGGCCTGCCCTTATGATGCGGTTGAATCGCAAACGATCTTTTTACAGAACCAGCAAGGGCCACTTTGGCAGCTTTGGCAGCGGATGCGCCAGCAATCACATCAAATTCAGCCCAAAACCGTGGCTAGTAAATGCGATTTATGCGCAGGCTATGATGATCGGGCTTGTTTGAGCCAATGCCCAACTGGCTCGTTGCAATTAATCTCAATCGAAGAGCTATTTCCCTTTTGAAGGCTGTAAAACCTCTTGAATCAATTGCTCCAACTGGCCAGTTTTGCCAAAAATGCGCAAATCGACATCGGTAAAGACCAATTGCTGCACAATCTCGCTGGTCATGCCCGTAACCCGCACTTCGCAACCCAAGAGTTTAATCGCTGCTAGCATATCGGCAAAATCGGGCAGCACGCTGGCATCGGGCAATAATGCTCCAGTCATATCGAGAATTAAATGTTGCGCTCGTAGTTGGTAAATTTGTTGGAGCACGGCGCTGCGAATATGGCTAATCCGTTGTTGATCGAGCATACCCGTGATTGGCAGCAAAATCGCATTATTGCCCAAGCGAATAATGGGTGCTTCGAGCAGTTGAATTTGATTAAGCAAGCTTTCTTGACGTTGGGCCAAGGCTTGTAATTGGTGGTTGCCTGCTTGCAGCGATTGATTGGCTTGGGCTAATTCAGCTTGTTGATTGGTGATTAATGCCGTATGTTCAGCTAGCACTTTTTGACTGCGCTGATCAGCCAAGCCAATCACGATCATCATGGAAGTCAAAATCAAAAAAACGACCACAAAAATAATCAATTTTAACAGTAACATCGGCGCAGGAATCATCAACTCCAGCGAAATCACCCCATAAATTTCGAGCAAAGGGAAGGTAATTAATGCTGCCAAGGTAACGACACTGACCACCAGCACATAGCGTAATTCGCGCAGCACCAACATGGTCAAGGCTGGCCAAATCAGATACAGCGTCCAATTCATGCCCGATAATTGGGCACCTGTCGCATCTGTCAGCACAATCACCCCGACGATCAACAAGAAATTGACCACGACGATCCGTGGAGCATGACGCGATTTGCGCAATAGATAGAGAAAAACATTGATAGTCGTGACGAGTGCTAGACCTAGCGCAACTCCCGCCCGCTCCTTTGGAATTTCGACCAAAAACCAAGTGGCGATACCAATTAAGCCAACCATGACGGTTTGGGCAATCACCAAAAGCCGAATTCGCTCAACCAGCGATTGTTGGGGCGTGGGCGTTGCTAGAGCCATAGTGCCTCGTATGTTCGATCAATGAGGAAACTGAGCAAAAGAAAAGCATGAATCAGCGCAAACGATTCATGCTTTTAGAATAGTCTATTTTAGCGCGAAAAACATTACGGTAACGGGTGGTAGTTGAGGGGATTTTGGTTAACCCCATTATGCCAAATTTGGTAGTCGAGGTGCGGACCGCTCGATGATCCAGTTGAACCGATCGTGCCAATGATTGTGCCACGTTCAACATAATCGCCATCTTGCACTTTGAACTCGGAGAGGTGGGCGTAGCCAGTTTTATATTCGTTGCCGATAACCCAAATATGGTTGCCTGCTGGCCACGAATCGGCGGTAACCTCAATATAGCCGCTCATGGTCGCGCGAACAGGTGCACCGACCGAACCAGCTGGATCAGCCGCGCCATCGCCATTACCATCAACCGCTAGATCGATTGCCCCCCAAACTTCGGCAGGCGCGTGTGAGCCAACTCCATAGCCTTGGGTCATTACTACTCGATTGGCGGCAACCGGATTGCCCCATGGTTGATCGCTCGAAATGCCTGGTGGCGCGACCAAGGTATCGCCTTGGCCAACCTGAATTGCTGAGCCAGAGAGGCCCGCAACGCTGGGATTTTCACCGCGCCAAGCGCTGATTGTAGGTGTAGAAGGACGATTGAGCAACAAAAAGAGCACCACAATCAAGCCGAGGGCGACTGCACCACGTTTATAGTTATTGCCATAATCGCTCAAATCATACCAATTCATGAACCTGCTGCTCTCCATGAGTTGACCAATGTGCGCACCGTTTCGACATAATGATTAGTGTCGTTTTCAACTGGTGGCGCATACACTGGGATAATATCTTGAATTGTTGTCAATTGCCATTCGTCGATATATAAATTGCGAATCAGCTTGTACCAATCTTCGATGCCAGCTTCCCAGCTTGGGTATTTGCGATAGCCTTGGTAATCTTCATAACCAGCGGTGGTGCGAATATTGCCAATCGATTGCGTGACCCGTGCAACACCTTGGGTCCCAGCAGTCGATTCGTGAATGAAAAAGGCTAAGCAGTAGGCTGGATCGATGCCATACTTGATACCCATATCATAAATCACTTGACCCTTGCCAGTTGCTGGAGAATTGTAAGAACTGAGCACCTGATCGATTTTTGCAGCAGAAATGGTTGGTACACCCAAAATACTATCGCCGTCGATCGCCCCAAACGAGCCAGCAAGATTACCACTAGCAGATTGGGCGGGTCGGCCTGGAGCACTCATCGAGCTATAAAAGACGTTGCTGCTTCCGCGAAACTGCACGATCATCCAGACCAAAGCAGCCGCCAGCGCAATTAAGAAGAAGGTGCGTCGTCGCGAAGAAAAATCATCAAAACCATATAACATGGATGGGTTCTCCTGGCACGGAGACCACTCATTGTTGCTGGTTCAACAAACTAGCTTGTTCCGCAGCAGTGATCATCCGAAAGCCATCGGCTTGGTTGATATAAATTAGTTGTTCATTTTTGATGTTGACCAATAGCTCCGGACGGGCATCGTTGTTCAGATCGTGGGTCGAAAGGGTGATGGGGGTCAGATCTTCGCCTGCGCCAAAGAGATATGGGCCAATTAGCGTGCGAGCTTTGCTTGCATCGCCTCCAGGGAATTCTAACACAACCACCCGCCGATTCAAATTGATCGCCATAAATTCGCTGGGCAAGCCTTGAGCGCTTTCGTGGCCGACATTGGCAACTAAGTGTGAAACGCGTGGTCGGCCATAGCGTAAATCGTCAATCCAGACCCCAAAAATACCGCTGAGTGTGCCTAAAAGTAGGGCTAAAAGTACCACTACCCCAGCCCAAAGCAACCGATTAATCCAAATTGCGGGCAGCGTCGTTGGTGTTTGTTGCGTTTGAGTGCGCCGATGCGCTTGTTGCGGAGCTGTAACTCGGACAAGTCGTCGCCCCATCGATTGGCGTGGATAATTTGTGCGTAAATTACGACTTGTGACCGCCATAATGCCTCCTCAGGCTAAACGTACATGCTCGTTTACCACTGAAGAAAATTATAGTAGAACTTTTGTTCTATGTCAATGATTGTCACAAGTTTATGTAATGGTTATTGGTTCAGATTACTATGGTGAATTGCTTCCTTCGCCACCCTTCCGTCCCTCCGCCGGAGGGAAACGCAGGGTGTTTTCATCCCCCTGCACCCCCTAAAATTCAATTGGTGCTAGCTATTCATCCACTGCTGAACCAGCAAATCCGTGGTTCGATAGGAAACGCTACCCTTGTGAGAACGCGAGTTTCCGTATAAGCAAAACTGCTAATTAATACTCGTCACCCTCAAATCTAAACTTCCCTCGCCTGCGGCAGCGGGAGAGGGGCTTGGGGGTGAGGGAATGGAACTATTCGCTGGCAACGTGGTTTTGGCGCAATTTGGCAAGATCGTTGAGATGGTGCGCGGTGTGGGCATGCATAAAAAATAACATCTCACGCACGGTTAATTTGCCCAAAGCTGGATGCAGCAATTGATACTGATCAAGTGCTGCTTCATCCCAATGAAAAAGCGTTTCGATCAGCTGTTGATTGAGTTTTTGCCATTGTGCAACCAAGGCTTGTTGCGCTTGCAGGCTGATTGAGCCTTGCGGTTTGGCTGGAATCGAATAGGCCGGAGCGCTAAATCCCTTGGCAATTGCTGCTTGATAACGAGTTTTGATCGTTAAATAATCGGTCGATTGATGCTTGGGCTTGCCAAACAACGTGCTAAGCGTGAACCGTGGTACATAAAACGCCAGGGTCAAAACTTTGGTCAATTGTTGAAGATGCAACACATTCTCAGCCGGTGACCAAACCCCTTCCGGATGAGCAAAACATTCCTCAGGGGTCAAGGCCAAGATTGTGTCGCTAACCGTTGCAACATCGCGTTCTAAAGCAATCATCAATTCACTATGGCTGTAGGGCACTGATTGATCGGCCATGGCAACTCCTTTTTAAATAGAACGCTGATGAACCATTGCTGGTTGCATGCTGCCAAGTTGTTGTTGTAATTGCTGAACCCGTTGATACAAAAAGCCTTGTTCAGGTGTGACGGCCTGTTGTGCCCGTTGTAAGGCAGCATTGGCAGCTAGATAATCGTGGCGTTCTTGCCAAATTTCGGCCAGCCAAATGTTGATTTGGGTTTGTAAAAATGGCGCAGTGAGCAATTCAACTTCGCTGAGTGCTGTGCGCATCAAGACCAACGCTTGATCAAGATCGCCACGGCCACGCGCCACCAAGCCCAAATTAGCACGATAATTGGCAACTTGAGCCGCATTACCATTGGCTTGAGCCACGCTAATTCCGCGTTCAAACCATTCTTCGGCCTCGTCCCAATGCTTTTCGGCTAAGGCAATTTCGCCGCGTGTGCTATACAAATATTGCAATGGCACGCGCAAGGCCAAGCGTTCGGCCAAGTGCAAGCCTGCTTGAATATGGCTATGCGCCGTGACCAAATCGCCGATCAAGGTGGCATTATAGGCAGCATTGTTATAGCCCAAGATAATTTGATATTGCTCGTTGGTGGCGGCGGTGCTGGCAATCGCCAAGGCAAAAGTTTCGACCGCTGCCTTAATTTCGCCGCGTTGCGCCAAAATATTGCCCAACTCAAATTGACAACGCCCAATCAACGAGTGATTTTGCTGGGCGGTCGCAACCTCTAAGGCGGCTTGAATATTTTCGTAGGCTACGTTTAATGGGTAGCCCGCCAAACGTTGGCTAATCGCTAAGAGCAACAGCAAATCGGCTTCGATCAATTGATCATCAATCTTGTGTTTATGATAAATTGCCAAGCCCCGTTCCGCCCATTCGATCACCACCTCAGGCCTGCCGACGACCAAATAGGTGCGGCCAAGCTTGGTGCACACTGCCACAACTCGAAGCCAATTGGCTTGGGCTTGATATTGCGCCAGCGCCGTATGATAAACCTCACGCGCCGCAGGCACTTCGCTATTCCACTCCAAGGCATCGCCCAGCCGACAATAGCGCTCAGGCGTTGGATCAAGCTCAACCGCCTGTTGCCCAAAAGCCACAGCCTCATTCGGTGCTGCCAATGAAAGCGCGTGCTCTAGAGCTTGGTCGGCATAACTGGCAGCCAATTTGGCCTCGCCCGCCTCGCGATAATGCAATAGCAAGCGTCCTGCAATCGCCCGTTGATCGCTATATTCGTGTTGTAGAGCTTGGGCGGCGCGGCGATGCAAAAAGCTGCGGCGGGCGCGACTGAGGCTATTACGGACAACGGTTGCTACCAAGGGATGACTAAAGGTATAGCTATCGCCGTGCTCTTTTAAGATAGCGGCACTGAGCAACCCATCAAGCCCATCGAGGGTTTCCTCATCGGAACGTCCGCCAGTTTCGCGCAGAATACTATAGCCAAACAAGGGGTCAAGCACCGCTGCCGCTTGGACAATTTGGGCTGCTCGTTCTGGCAGACGCGCCAAACGAGCGCTGAGCACATCGACCAACATCGGCGGCACATCAGCCGGATCAGCCGTGCGGCAAAGTTCGAGCAAAAATAATGGATTACCCGCGCTACGTTCGAGCAAGGTCTGATCATCAGGATTAGGATGACCCAATGCACCCAAAAGTTCACGTGCTTCGCTGAGATCGAGCCGTGGCACGTCGATGCGGGTGACCAAACTGCCGCGTTGCCAACCAACCACCAAGCGTTGCAAACGGGCGTTGGCCTCTTCCGAACGATAGGTCACCACCAACACAATCGGCAAATCGTGCAAGCGATCAACGACGTAATCGAGCCATTCGGCGGTGGCTTGGTCGGCCCAGTGTAAATCGTCGATGCCAATTACCAGATGATTGGTCATTACTGCCCGTAAACATTGGGCAAAAGCCTCGAACATACGTCGTCGCTCTTCATCGGCGGGTAACACTGGTGGCTCTGGCAAATTGGGAATATGCCCACGCAATTGCGGCAGTAATCGCGCTACCTCGGCCAACCACATCGGATCAACCGCTGAATCGCCCGAAAAAAGCCGTGATAGGCAGATGCGCTGACCAAATAGTTCGGTCAACGGGGCAAACGGTAAGCTTTGGGTCGATTCAAGGCAGTGCATCGCCAACATGGTGCTATCAGCAGGTAATTGCTGTGCCCATTCCTGCCAGAGCCGCGATTTGCCAACCCCAATTTCGCCAGTAATGAGCACCACTTGCAAGCCCCGTTCGTTGCTGCGCATCAAGGCTTGGTTAAGCAGTAATTGCTCATATTGCCGCCCAACAAAGGGCGCGGCGCGGGGGGCGGCGCGTTTAATTGGCTTGAGCAAGGGCTTTGGCTCAGCAATCGGCGCTGTGACCACAGGTTTGGCTGGTTCTGATGCGTTGTTTGTACTCATCAGTTGGTTGGTTTGCAAAATGCGCTGGCGCAGCATTTGGGTTTCAGGCAAGGGATCGATCCCTAACTCACGCTGCAGCGTATTGGCCAACATCTCATATTGGCGCAAGGCCTCGGCGCGTTCACCTTGCCGCCAATGGGCCTCGATAATCGCCTGATACAACGATTCGGAGAGCGGATCGAAACGCAGGGCGGCGCGAGCTAAAGTCAACACATGCACCCATTGCTGTTGTTTTTGATAATTGCTGATCGCGGTTTGAAATAAGCGCATCGTGGTTAAATGCACCTGTTCGCGCTCGGTCACCAGCCATAAATCAAAATCGGGAGCGTCGGGTAACATCACGCCATCGAGCAATGGCCCTTGGGCAAGCTGCAACAAACGCTCAACGGTTGGTGAAACCAAACCTTCTGCCAAACTGCGTAACTGCCAAAGATCAACCGCACAATCCGGATGCAAACGCAAGCGATCCTCATCGGCTAAGATGATCTCACCACCTAAACTGCGCCGAATTGTCCATAGCGTATTGCGTAAATTTTTGCGGGCGGCTTCATCGCTACTTTCAGCCCACAGCAATGCCAGAAGATGTTCGCGGCGTTGAGGTTGGATGGTTGCTGCAAGATACCCCAAGAGGGCTACCGCTTTGCTGGGAAGCGACTGTGCTTGCTGATTGTAGAGGATTGAAGGAACCCCGAGGAAACGCAGGGCAACGGTCATAGCCCCCCCGTAAGAACAACGCGAGGCACGCGCTACGTGCCTCAACGATGCATGTCAATTGTTAGTAGTCCGTTATTTCGATTCGTTTTTGCTAGCATCGGTTGGTGCTGTGGCATCTTCATCGCGCACACCACGGCGAAACTCGCGAATGCCACGGCCCATTGCTCCACCAAGATCGCCAATCCGCGAAGCACCAAACAATACAATCACAATTGCCAAAATAATTAACAGTTCTGTTACGCCTAAACCAGCCATTGCAAGCCTCCTTGAGGAATGGTATCGCCAATGCAATACCCGTCTATTGCCATTATACGCCGCTGCTAAGCATAGTCAATTAGACTAAAGCTACCTAACAGGGTGAGTCGTGATGATATCTTTAAAGAATGAATGATTTGCGAACATATGATTAAGTTTTGATCATACTACCATATCTAGCGCCCTCCTACAGTCAATTAGTCCTAAAGCTGCTTGATAGAATGACATAATCTGCTAAAACCTATACCTTTTGTTGCCAGTGATCAATTGTTTTCGCCTAGAAAGGCCTTGGACATCAACGCCGCGCCCATACTCTAGACATGTCCACTACAATAGACGTATGCAAGATTGCTCGCTCTACCTATTTGGCTCGCCACGCCTCCAATATGAAACCCAACAGATTGCGCTTGGCAATGGCCCGCTAGCCGCATTATTGGTATTTTTAGCCTTAAATCGCCAGCAGCCCATTAGTCGTTTGCGCTTGGCGGCGACAATCTGGCCCGATTTGCCCGAACCTCAGGCGCGACGAGCACTTTCGGCGACACTCTATCGGCTACGCCAAAATAGCCCAAGTTGTGATGAATGGCTCTTGGCGAACGCCCAAACCTTGCAATTAGGCTCGATTTGGTGCGATCTCCAAGCGTTTCAGCAAGGTGCGCAAAGCAATCAAAGCATCGATTGGCAATTGGCATGTCAATTATATCGTGATGAATTATTGCCTGATGTTGATGCCGAATGGCTCGATGGCCCCCGCGCTGATTTGCAAGCACTGTTTGCCGCCACAATTGCCAAATTGGCGCACCATGCCTTTGCCCAAGGCGATTATAGTGTGGCGCTAACAAGTGCTGAGCGTTGGCAAGCGTTCGATCCCTTCGATGAACAAGCCTGTATGCTCCTGATGCGTTGCCATGTAAGCCTTGGCCGTCCGCACTTGGCATTAACCGCCTATCGTCATTTGTGCGAACGTTTGGCTGCTGATTTGGGCGTTGAGCCAGTTGCCGAAACCAGTGCCCTCGCCGAGCAAATTCGGGCTGAACAAACCTTGCGTCAAACCACGATTGGCGGTAGTTGGCAGAAAATACCATTTGTGGGTCGCACGCATGAACGTTCGTTGTTGCTTGATGGCTTGGATGCTGCCTTGAGTCATAGTGGTGGCTTGGTGCTGCTCGATGGCGCTGCTGGAATTGGCAAAACCCGTTTATTGCACGAATTGAGCCAAGCAGCCCAAGCGCGTGGTTTTCGGGTGGCTTGGGGTGCGGGTCAAATTAATGGTGGCAATTCGCCCTACGCTCCACTTGATCAAGCTCTGACCCAAATCCTTGATCAAAGCCTGCTTGACCAATTTGATCCGATTACACGGCTTGGCTTGTCGGCGCTTGTGCCAAATTTACCCCAATTGAGTCAGCACGATCACGCGAATCGTCCGAGTTTGCCTGCGGCGTTGTTGAATGCCTTACTCGCAGCGACCCAGCAAGCACCATTATTATTAGTACTAGATGATATGCATTGGGCGCAACGGATTGTATTTAATGTGCTGCAATGGTCGCCGAGCCAAATTCAGGCACTCTTACGCTCCCGTTTATTGCTGATCTTGGCCTATCGCGGTAGCGAATCGAGCCATATGTTGCAAGCCTTGCGCCGCATGCGTCAAGAATTGCCAGTTCAATCAGTTAAATTAAATGGCTTGGCGCTGCACGATTTTCAACATCTGGTGGGGCGCTTGTGGCCGAATCATGTGCCGATTCCGAGCATGGCCGAAATTGCCGCTTTACATGCCCTGACTGCGGGCAATCCACTCTTTTTGCAAGAGCAATTATTACATCGTGGCGATGCTCATGAGCACTCATTTCAAGCATTGGTGGCGCAGCGAGTGCAGGCCTTGCCAATGTTGGCGCATCGGGCTTTGGCAGCGGCCAATGCCTTGGGTCGTAGCTGGACATTAGCGGCTTGGCGGTTTGTCGCAGGCACTGAGGTCGATCAAGCCATCCCTGATCTTTTAGATGCGCGGCTGGTGGCGCAGACACATGCAGGTTTTCAGTTTTACCACGATCTGATTGCCGTGGCGGTTGAGCAAAGTTTAGCACTGGAATTATGCCAAGCAGCGGTGCAACAGGCCGCCAATTATTTTGAGCAACAGCCACTTTGTCGGCCCGAAACAATTGCTTGGGCCTATGAGCGAGCACAACGCTGGGCGGCGGCGATTGGAGCCTATCAACAAGCTGGCGAACAAGCCTTGCAAGCCTATGCCTACACGACAGCCCTCGATTATGCCAATCGGGCTTTGGAGTTATATCAGCAAATACCAGTTGATGCCCGTTTGGAATTGACCTTATTGCGCTTGCGTCAACGGGTTTTGGTGTTTTTGGGCCAGCTAGAAGTTTGGCGGGCCGACGTTGAGCGTCTAGAAACTTTGGCTTTGAGTTTGGGCGATCAAGCGGCATTGCTCGAAGTGTATGAAAGCCGGATTGTGCTCTCTTCAGTTGATTCTAACCCAACTGAAATGGCGAGTATTGCCGAGCGAGCTTTAGATTTGGCTCAAGCTCAGCAATTGCCAGCGGTAGAAGCCCGCATTTTAAATACCTATGGCTTTCATTTAATTAGTAGCGCCGCAGTCCAGCCACGCAATAGTTTGCCATTGCTTGAACGAGCAGTTGCCCTAGCCCGTAGCAGCCACGATGATACGGTCTTGGTGGCCGCGCTCTGCTCATTAGCCTTTGCCTACCGGATGCTGGGCGATACCAGCATAGCTCAGCGGATTGCCGCCGAAGCCTTGACCTTGACCGAATTACACCCCTATTTGTATCCAGCGCGGGGCAATGTGTTGCGGGTATTGAGCGAAGTTGGCATTAGCTATGCCGATTGGGAAACCGCGCTTAGCACGATGAACAAATCAATTGAATTGCTCGAAGCGCTTGATGATATTTGGCTTTTGGGTGTGGGTTTGTTCATGTCAACCTTCATCACGACTGCGCTTGGCTTGACCGAAATGGCCCAAGCGACGACTCAGCGTATTCGCCAGATGATTCGTGATTCCAAAATGCCGCCCAACTCCAATTGGTCGTTTTTTGCCCATAGCGTCACAATTTTGGTGGCCTTAGAAGCTGGCGATTTTGAGCAAGCCGAAACGGTGGTGCAAGAAGTGCAGCCTTGGCTTGATCAGGCGCATCAACAAGGCGCAGGGTTATATCTACTCTCGGCAATTGGCGCAATGGAGATTTTTCGCAATCGGCCCGACCAAGCCTTGCCTTTGTTGCGGCGGGCTACAGCCATGTGGCAACAAGCCCGATCAGCCTTTTTGCAACCAATTTTGATGCATGCCTTAGCTGCTCAATTATGTGGTTTTGCTGCCGAAGCCCAAGCGATGTTGGCCGAAGCGGAAGCTATGTACGACCCCAAAGAGCTGTTTTATGCCGATGTATTGCTGCATTTCACGCGGTTTTGGGTGTATGGTGATCGGCTACATTTGCAACATGCCTACAGCTCAATTCACAATCAGGCCAATCGTTTCCGTGACCCAACCCTGCGTGATTCATTTATAAACAATGTTAAGTTGCATGGCATGGTGCTGCAATTGCAACGAGTTGCGCCGCTGGCTGGGGCGATTCGCTCGATGGCTGGCCTGTGGATGCGCCTGACGCGGGTGTATGGCCGTACTCAAATGCTTTCCGAGGGCGGCTATATTCAACGCAAAGTGTTGTTAGTTCGCGCTGATGTGCCCTTGGGCAAATCACTGAGCCACACCGATCGGGTTGAGGTAATTTGGACTTTGCATGCGCCTGAGGATAATCGCTTTAACGATCGCAGCGAATTGCGCATCCATCGTTTGCAGCGCCTACTTGATGAAGCCGACGATGCTGGAGCCGCCCCAACCGACGACGATTTAGCTGATGCTTTGGCCGTTAGTCGGCGCACAATCATTCGTGATATGGCCTTGTTGCAATCCCAAGGCTCGGCTGTGAGCACCCGCCGCCGTCGCGCAGTGGGCGAGGAGTGAGTGAAAGGCAAAAGGCAGAAATCAAAAGGCAGAAATCAAAAGGCAGAAATCAAAAGGCAAAAGGCAAAAGGTAGATGGCTAGGATTCAGGGGTCAGTGGGCAGGGGTCGATAGCTCTGTGGCACCGCAGAAGCATTGGTGCAATTCGTGCACTTCGCGGTCGTCGCGATCTTCGCGGTTGTGGCCCGCGCTTCGTGCTCCTTCGTGTGCTTCGTGGATCAGAACCATGGCATTTGACAAGGGTGGCGAAGGGTGGTAGAATCCTCTGGCTGTCAACGAATGACCGAATGACATTGGTCACGACACACACAACTGATGAATTCACCTACAGCGGTCGATTTGACACAAACGAATGGCTGTGGTAGAATCCGCAGGCTGTTGACCGACAGCACGATGTTTGCTCAACATCACACAATTTGACGAATTGCTCCGCTCCGATGCTCATCTGACATCAGCGGATTTTTTATCGCCAAAATCGCACCTTTCCAACTGATGGGTGCTGCGTCCGCAGCACATTCCATGCATCATAGTGATTTGTTTTTTTTGTCACCGTCACGCGCTTCGGTAGGGATCTACCAAGCAGAGCCACCGTTCTCCGGCTCATTAAACAAGGAGAACACGCAGTGACTCCGGTCACTTGTCGGCGAGTTTGATCCTGGCTCAGGACGAACGCTGGCGGCGTGCCTAATGCATGCAAGTCGAACGCATTCTTCGGAATGAGTGGCGCACGGCTGAGGAACACGTGACTAACCTACCCCGGTGTGGGGGATAACGGGTCGAAAGACTCGCTAATCCCGCATACGATCCGCCTCGGCGGAGGAAAGCCGCAAGGCGCACTGGGCGGGGGTCGCGTCCCATTAGATAGTTGGTGTGGTAATGGCGCACCAAGTCGATGATGGGTCTCTGGTCTGAGAGGACGACCAGACAGATTGGGACTGAGACACGGCCCAAACTCCTACGGGGGGCAGCAGCAAGGAATTTTCGGCAATGGGCGCAAGCCTGACCGAGCAACGCCGCGTGGAGGATGACGGCTCTTGGGTTGTAAACTCCTTTTGGGGGGGACGATAATGACGGTACCCTCCGAATCAGGCCCGGCTAACTACGTGCCAGCAGCCGCGGTAATACGTAGGGGCCAAGCGTTGTCCGGAATTACTGGGCGTAAAGCGTGGGTAGGTGGTCGATGATGTGCCGCGTGAAAGCGCCGGAGTAATGCCGGCGAGGTCGCGGTAGACACGTTGACTAGAGGCTCGCAGAGGAACGTGGAATTCCCGGTGTAGTGGTGAAATGCGTAGATATCGGGAGGAACACCAGTGGCGCAAGCGGCGTTCTGGGCGAGACCTGACACTGAGCCACGACGGCGTGGGGAGCAAACAGGATTAGATACCCTGGTAGTCCACGCAGTAAACGATGCATACCAGGTGTGGGATGGCGTTCGCGTCGTTCCGTGCCGCAGCTTACGCGATGAGTATGCCGCCTGGGGACTACGAGCGCAAGCTTAAAACTCAAAGGAATTGACGGGGGCCCGCACAAGCAGCGGAGCGTGTGGTTTAATTCGACGCAACGCGAAGAACCTTACCTAGTCTTGACATAGCACTGCAAGCTTCGGAAATGAAGTCGCCTTCGAGGGTGTGCTACAGGTGCTGCATGGCTGTCGTCAGCTCGTGTCGTGAGATGTTGGGTTAAGTCCCGCAACGAGCGCAACCCCTGTGAGGTGTTACAAGTGTCACCTCAGACTGCCGTTGTCAACAACGGAGGAAGGCGGGGATGACGTCAAGTCCGCATGGCCCTTACGACTAGGGCGACACACACGCTACAATGGCTGGGAGAATGCGCCGCGACCTGGCAACAGGCAGCGAATCGAGAACACCAGTCACAGTTCAGATTGGGGGCTGCAACTCGCCCCCATGAAGGCGGAGTTGCTAGTAATCGCCGGTCAGCCATACGGCGGTGAATCAGTACCCGGGCCTTGTACACACCGCCCGTCACGTCATGGAAGTGGGAAACACCTGAAGTCCGTGGGCTAACCGCAAGGAGGCAGCGGCCGAGGGTGGGGCTCGTAACTGGGACGAAGTCGTAACAAGGTAGCCGTACCGGAAGGTGTGGCTGGATCACCTCCTTTCTAGGGAAACCGCTGAAGCAGCGACGATGACAAGAACGCAGAACGCATGATGCAGACGAATGGCCGCCGCGGCGGCAGCACCCATCAGTGGGCAAGCGCTTACTGAGCATTGCACCTTACCAACCATCCATAATTTTGACGACAACATCAAAAGCAAAGCAAGCATCAATGAACAGAACTGCCTGCCTGAGCCATCGGCGATTCCGCGCTGCCGAGGCGCGACGACCGATGATCAGCAGGAATGCGAGTGATGGATGCCTAGGCGCACACGACCGAAGAAGGACGGGGACTCCCGCCGAAACGGGTAGGCGAGCCGGAGTCAGGCTGCGACCCTACCATCTCCGAATGGGGCAACCCCACCACCGTGATGGGTGGTGATCCGTATCTGAATCTATAGGATACGGAAGGGCACCGGGGGAACTGAAACATCTCACGTACCCCGAGGAACAGAAACAATTCTCGTAGTAGCGGCGAGCGAACCGGGAAGAGCCTAAACGGCGCACGTGTCAAGCAGGACAGCGTTGCGTGTGCCGGGTTGCGAGACCTCCAGATTGGCATGTCCTTGCCAGTAGCAAGTCACAAACGCGAGCTTTAGGGGAATGGCCCTGGAACGGCCAACCAGAGCGGGTGAGAGTCCCGTACCCGGAAAGGCGAGCACTTGCGTGAGGGATCTCAAGTACGACGGGACACGCGAAATCCCGTCGGAAGCGGGGGTGACCACACTCCAAGGCAGAATATCGTGGGCGACCGATAGCGCAGAGTACCGTGAGGGAACGGTGAAAAGCACCCTGGCGAAGGGAGTGAAACAGATCCTGAAATTGCTCGCAGACAAACCGTGGGAGGCGTAAGCTAACCGCGTGCCTTTTGGAGTATGAACCGACGAGTTACCCTGTGTGGCAGGTTAAGGCAGCAACAGCCGGAGCCAGAGCGACAGCGAGTCTGAATAGGGCGATGGTCGCACAGGGTAGACCCGAAACCAGGTGAGCAACCCATGGTCAGACTGAAGCGACCGTAACAGGTCGTGGAAGGTCGAACTAGTGTCCGTTACAAAGGGCTTGGATGAACTGTGGGTAGCGGAGAAATTCCAATCGAACCTGGAGATAGCTGGTTCTCCCCGAAATGTATTGAGGTACAGCCGTGGAACGGGGCTGCTGGGGGTAAAGCGCTGTTGGCGTGCGGGGGGCGCGAGCCTTACCAAGCGCTGGCAAACTGGGAATACCAGCAGCCTACACCACGAGTGAGACGGTGGGTGCGAACATTCATCGTCAAGAGGGCAACAACCCAGACCCGCCGCTAAGGTCCCGAAGTATCGGCTCAGTGGGCAAGGGCGTGATCGGACGGAGACAACCAGGAGGTTGGCTTAGAAGCAGCCACCCTTGAAAGAGTGCGTAACAGCTCACTGGTTTAGTCCGGTTGCATCGACAATCCACCGGGGCTAAGTCGATCACCGAAGCGCGGGATTATCCTTTGTGGATAATGGTAGGGGAGCGTTGTGGGGGCATCGAAGCGGGCGCGGAAGCGCAACCCGTGGAGCGACCACAAGTGCGAATGTCGGTATGAGTAACGATACGAGGGGTGAGAACCCCCTCCACCGAAAGTCTAAGGGTTCCGCCGCACGGGCACTCCGCGGCGGGGAAGTCGGGCCTAAGGCGAGGGCGCGAGCCGTAGCTGATGGACACGCCGTTGATAATCGGCGACCACACCCAGAACGTTTGAACGTGACTGAGATGCTGATGGGGAATCCGAGCGACGAGACGAGCGTCGTTCACGCTGGTAGGGAGAATGATGTGGCAAATCCCATCGTTCGTTGACCGAGAAGCAAGTACGAGCGAATTCTTTCGGGAATTGGCGAGTCGGATGGACCTAGGCAGCCGCGAAAGGCTTGGGCACGGAGGACTGGGTGTGCCCGTACCGCACACCGACACAGGTAGACAGGTCGAGGAGACCAAGGTGGACGAGCGAATCCCGGTTAAGGAACTCGGCACGAATGACCCCGTAACTTCGGGAAAAGGGGTGCTCGCTTTGGTGAAGCCCATACGGGTGGAGGCTGAGGCGAGTCGCAGCAAAGAGGCCCAGGCGACTGTTTAACAAAAACACAGGTCGGTGCGAACGCGAAACAGCGGACGTATACCGGCTGACACCTGCCCAGTGCTGGAAGGTTAAGGGGAGATGTGCAAGCGTTGAACCGAAGCCCCAGTAAACGGCGGCCGTAACTATAACGGTCCTAAGGTAGCGAAATTCCTTGTCGGGTAAGTTCCGACCCGCACGAAAGGTAGAACGATCTGGGCGCTGTCTCAACCGGGAGCTCGGTGAAATTGCAAGGGCCGTGAAGATGCGGCCTACTCGCAGCAGGACAAAAAGACCCCGTGGAGCTTGACTACAGCTTGCCATCGGCGCGTGTGTGGCGCTGCGTAGGATAGGTGGGAGCCAGCGAAGCCGGACTTGCGGGTCTGGTGGAGGCGACGGTGAAATACCACTCTGCGACAGATATGCGCCTCACCCTTGGCCATGAAGCTGGCAAGGGGACGGTGGCTGGTGGGTAGTTTGACTGGGGCGGTCGCCTCCCAAAAAGTAACGGAGGCGCGCAAAGGTAGGTTCAGGCCGGATGGCAACCGGCTGGGGCGTGCAAGCGCAGAAACCTGCTTGACTGCAAGGCAAACAGGCCGCGCAGGGACGAAAGTCGGCGCTAGTGATCCCACGTGCCTGAGTGGAAAGGCCGTGGCGTAACGGATAAAAGCTACCCCGGGGATAACAGGCTGATCCCGCCCAAGAGTTCACATCGACGGCGGGGTTTGGCACCTCGATGTCGGCTCGTCGCATCCTGGGGCTGGAGTCGGTCCCAAGGGTTGGGCTGTTCGCCCATGAAAGCGGCACGCGAGCTGGGTTCAGAACGTCGTGAGACAGTTCGGTCTCTATCCGCTGTGAGCGAAGGATGATTGCGTGGGGCTGGCCCTAGTACGAGAGGACCGGGCTGGACAGACCGCTGGTGGACGAGTTGTGGGACGACCCGCAAGGCTCGGTAGCTACGTCTGGGACGGAGAACCGCTGACAGCATCTAAGTGGGAAACCGGCCACAAGATCAGTCATCCATGTGCAGAAATGTATGAGAGGCACCGTCGAGACGAGACGGGAACTGGGTTGCTGTGGAGGCCGTGTGAACGGTAGAGCAGACAACAACAGACAGCCGAGCGATCATCGGTTGCCGCGCGTCGGCAGGACGCGGGAGGGCAACGAATGGTGCAGGACAGGCAGAACTGGGAATGATGCAGGCTTTTGTGAATGATGAAGGTTCGTCGGAGGATGGGTGGTTGGCGCGAGGGCAGACACATTGGTACGTGTCGAGGTGGTTGTGACCCACGCTGCTCCATCCCGAACCAGGCCGTGAACGCGACACACACCGAGGCTACTGCAGCACCCGCTGTGGGAACGTAGGGGGATGCGTACCGCTCCATAGAAACCCGCTGGATTTTTCCAGCGGGTTTCTTGTTGTTTAATCTAAATCCAAGACATGCTCTAAACCACGTTTCAAGCCGACGAAGGTATGAACGTTGCGAATCGCTAGCAAGGCTCCATCAACATATGGCTCGGCTCCATTGCCAGCTTCATGGCGCAAAATCAGCTTTTGATCGGGCATGCCGAAAATCGCCTCAATGCTAATGACATAGCCTGGCAAGCGTACCGAATGCACTTGTTGCTCGGCCATTCGTGCCCCACGGGTTGCCTGTTCGCCTACAATCGCTTCGGTTGGCACGGTTTGGGCGGAATCACGCACTTGGCCGAGCCGATACGCTAATTCACGGGCTGTGCCGCTAGGCGCATCAATTTTCTTGTCGCTGGCGTAATCGATGATTTCGCTGTGCGGAATGTAACGCGCCGCAATTGTGGCAAATTTTTGCAATAAGACGACGGTTAATGCAAAGTTGCCGACCGCTAGCACGCCTCGTTGAGCTTTCAAGGCTGCTTCGTTAATTGTGGCATAGGCTGGATCATCCAAACCCGATGTACCAATGACCACATGCGCTCCGCTTGCCAAGGCTTTCAACACATTATCAAGGGCCACAGCAGGTTTGGTGTATTCGACAAAAACATCGCAGGGCTGGCTAAGCGCCTCTTCGGCAGTAGCGAATATTGGGCAATCCAGCTCAGGCTGGTTCAACACAACTCCCACCTGTTGGCCAGCGTGGCTGCGTGAAACCGCCGCTACCAAGCGCAAATCGTTGGTTTTGGCAATGCCTTGAGCCAGTGCTGAACCAGCCCAGCCCGTAGCCCCAGCTAAACATACTCGAATTGACATAATCAATCTCCTAATTAAAAAGCTCTAGATTTATCATCCAAGTTAAATGAAAACCCCCGTTGCTCAATTGAACAACAGGGGTTTTGCGTTGCCGATTGGGCTGGATTAGAAATCCATGCCGCCCATGCCACCCATACCACCAGGAGCTGGAGCAGCTTCTTTTTCTGGGATATCGGCGACCAAAGCATCGGTGGTCAAGATCATCGAGGCAATCGAAACGGCGTTTTGCAAGGCCGAGCGAGTTACCTTGGCTGGGTCGATGATGCCCATTTCAACCATTGAGCCATATTCGCCAGTGATGACGTTGTAGCCAAGGGTTGAATCGCCTTTTTCTTTTTGCAAGCGGCGCACGGTGTCGATAATCACAGCACCATCTTCACCAGCGTTGCGGGCCAATTGGCGAATTGGTTCTTCCAAGGCGCGGCGCAGAATCAAGACAGCAGCTTTTTCGTCTTGGTTGGCTGGCACAACGCTATCCAAGGCTGGCAATACGCTCAACAAGGCAATCCCGCCACCAGGCACGATACCTTCTTCAACAGCTGCACGAGCGGTTGAGAGGGCATCTTCGACGCGGTGCTTGCGTTCTTTCAATTCTGGCTCGGTTGCAGCACCAACTTTGAGCACTGCTACGCCACCAGCCAATTTGGCCAAGCGTTCTTGCAGTTTCTCGCGATCGAAATCGCTGGTGGTGGTTTCAATTTGAGCACGAATTTGTTCGATCCGAGCTTTGATTGCATCTTCGTCGCCGCGGCCTTCGATAACCGTGGTTTCGTCTTTGTTGGCAATCACGCGGCGAGCGCGGCCCAAATCTTCGACCGTGGCGCTATCAAGCTTGCGGCCAATTTCTTCGCTGATAACCGTACCACCGGTGAGGATGGCGATATCTTGCAACATGGCTTTGCGGCGATCGCCGAAGCCAGGAGCTTTGATTGCCAACACGTTGATCGTGCCGCGCAATTTGTTCAACACGAGGGTTGGCAAGGCTTCGCCGTCGATATCTTCAGCGATAATGACGAAGTTCTTGGTGAATTGCAAGACTTTTTCGAGCACTGGCAAGATTTCTTGGATCGAGCTGATCTTCTTGTCGGTGATCAAAATGTAGGGGTCTTCCAAATCTGATTCCATGCGATCGCTGTTGGTGACGAAGTAGGCTGAGATGTAGCCACGATCGAATTGCATACCTTCGGTATACTCGGTTTCGTAGCCCAAGCCTTTGCCTTCTTCAACGGTGATAACGCCGTCTTTGCCAACTTTGTCCATCACTTCAGCAATCAAATCGCCAATTGACGAATCGGCAGCTGAGATGGTGGCAACGCTTGAGATGTCGGTGCGATCGTTGACTGGCTTGGCCAAATCGCGGATTGCTTGCAACAAAACGGCAGTGCCTTTGTCCAAGCCACGCTTGATCATCATCGAGTTAGCGCCAGCAGCCACTTGGCGCAAGCCTTCGTGGACAATTGCTTGAGCCAAAACGGTGGCGGTGGTGGTACCGTCACCAGCAACATCGTTGGTTTTGGTTGCGGCTTCAACCAACAAGCGAGCGCCCATGTTTTCAAATGGGTCTTTTAATTCGATTTCTTTAGCAACGGTAACGCCGTCGTGGGTTACGGTTGGTGAGCCGAATTTTTTATCGATAGCGACGTTGCGACCGCGTGGGCCCAAGGTCGTCTTAACTGCATCTGCAACCACGTCCACGCCACGTTTGAGTGCGCGGCGGGCTTCTTCATTAAAAGCAACTTGCTTTGCCATTGGTAAATAATCCTCCTAAGAAGCGTCGCGAATTAGCCTTAGCCTTGAACGACGGCCAAAATATCTTTTTCAGCCAAAATCAAATAATCTTCGTCGTCCAGCTTGATCTCGGTGCCAGCATATTTGGCAAACAGCACCCGATCACCAACTTGCACTGCAACTGGCACGCGCTTGCCGTTATCATCCAACTTGCCTTCACCAACGGCCACAACGAGGCCTTCTTGAGGCTTTTCTTTATTCGCTGTGTCGGGCAGGAACAAGCCACTCTTGGTTTTTTCTTCTTTGGCTTGAGGCTTGATCACCACACGATCGGCCAAGGGGCGAATCCGGAAATCAGACATGGTTATGTGTCCTCCTTAGTTGACCATTTAGCAATCTACTGTGATGAGTGCTAAATCCAAGTGCTAGTGTATGTGGTTCTGTTAAGCTTGTCAAGGCTTGCTTTATCACTCTTGGGTTGAGAGTGCTAAAGCGATTTAGCGCATTCTGAAGGGCAAAAATCGTGCTGCTCGGCTGATTTATCTGCGTTAAGCGATTGTTAGAATTTAGCAAAATCGTGGCGAGAGTGCTAATTTGATCAAGCTTGTTACTTTTTGGGCTTGGGCAACGATGTATTGAGTGCAAGGCCATTGCAGATTCAGACTATATGAGGAGGCTGATGTATGGCATTGATCCAGCGGCTCGTTGCGGAACCAACGCCATTCGATCAGCAAACTCTTGATGATCATCGTGATGTGGCGTTGGCGGTGGCGGGCGATCACGAGGCCTTTTTGCGCTTATACCAACGCTATATCACGCCCGTCTATCGGTTTTTGATGGCACGCTTGCAACAGCACCACGATGCCGAGGAAGTCGCGGCGTTAGCCTTCGAGCGAGCTTGGCAAAGCCTTGGTCAATTCAAACCCAATGGGCCATTCGTCGGCTGGTTATTTACGATTGTGCGGCGTTGTTTAGTCGATTTCTATCGGCGCGGCCAGCATCGCCGCCAGCAAACCCAGCTATCGCCCGAATTGGCGAGTCACCAAGCTTCGCCCGAATTGACGATGCTTGAACTTGAGCAACAAAGTTTGGTGCACCACGCCTTGGCTCAACTAACACCTGAACAGCAAGAGTTGCTTCAATTGCGCTTTTTTGCCCAATTGCCTTATGCCACAATTGCCCAAATTGTGGGCAAACGCGAGGCTGCGGTCAAAATGGCCGCCTATCGAGCGCTTGAACAACTTAAACGGAGGCTCACCGATGACCAATCAATCTGAACTTGAGCATGCTTTGGCTGAGCTAGAAACGAGCGAGCTTGGCCAGCAATTAATTGGGCAATCTCAGCGATTCAGCCCATCACCAGCAACAATTCAACGGATTCAGGCTGGACTTCAGCCACCAGTTAAGCGAGGAAATTTCATGCAAACATTGTTTAAACAGCGGCCCGTTCGGGTGCTTGCCTTGGTCGCCTGTAGCCTAGCCGTGGCTTTGGGCTTAGTCTTTGGCTTGAATCAACCAACTCGTAGCGTCTCTGCAGCAGAATTGATTCAACGCGCCGAAACCTTTGCCAGCCAACCAATTGTGGCCAATGGTAAAGCCCGCCATATCGCAATTGACATTTCGACTACCCGCAGCGATGGCCAAATTGGTGAGCATTATCGCGATGAGATTTGGCTGGTGCAAGGTCAATCGCATATTTTGCTCTATCAACCAGCCCGCCAATCGCTGAATGGTCAACCAGTTGGCTATCAAATGGGGCCAACGATTGTCGATGAAAACTACTTTTGGAATTACAACGCCCACGACAATACCTCGGTCAAAGCGCCGTTCGACGAATGTTCGTTGAGCTTGGAACAATGGGTGGGTAGTGTGGCGTTTGGCTCAGACAGCGATTTCCCCAATGCCACAATCATTGGCACTGAAGAACTTGATGGTCGCCAGCTCACCATTGTCGATCTTGGCAGCGCTGTTGGTACAGCCTGGATCGATGCCAATACTGGCCAGATTTGGAAATTTACCAGTAGCCAGACCTACGAAGGCCTGACCACCGAAACCTTGGTGCAGTTTGTCGTCGATGAAACGGTTGAATTGGAGGCACTGCCTGCTGAATGGCAAACCTACACCGCCCCCGCTGGCAGCCCAATCATCGAGCAAACTACGCCATATTGTATTTACGGCTAGCTTTCCAGCGACTCTAGGCGCAGCACAGTTGCTCCTTGCTCATTAACCTCGACGATCATCACGGCGCAGCCTGCCTCAATTGCTCGGCCACCAATTGCTCGGGCATTGATACGGGCTGCGCCTTTTTGATGTTCGTAGGCGACCACCCCAAAGCCATCGACGGGCAAGGCTTCGACCACCACGCCCAATTGGCCGATTGGCCCAACTTTGCTTTGCGCCGTGCCAGCCTGTTGCACAATGCTACGTTCAATAATCATTCGATAGAGCAGCAAACCAACTGCCAAGCCTCCTGCCAAGGCAATCATGCCACTTAACCACCAATTGACTCCAGCGCCACGGGCCAAAAAGCCCACGCCAGCCGCCATAATGAGCCAACTTGCCAGCACCAAGGGCTGAAAAATCAACCAGCGCGATGAGCGTTGCATCCGTTCGAGCGAAGGCCAGAGCGGCTGACGGCGAATTTTGGTGATCGCAATAATTGCCCCACCGAAACCCAACGCCGCCAGATAAAACCATTGATCAAGCGTCAAAATGGCTGATCCTTTCAAGTTGCAAGGGGATGTTAATCATCGAGCTTGGCGCGGCCTGTTTGCAGCCAACGGGCCAAATTGTCGCGGCCATTGTGCTGAGCAGTAGCGGCGGCCTGTTGCCAAGCGTAGCCAAGCGTAAAATGCTCAACCTGCCAGCTTTGGGCATTACGTTCGACGATTGCATAGCGTGCATGCGGGCTACCAGCCTCGATGATATGTGGATATGGCTGATCATCATTATACGCGGGGATGCCAACACTGCCGGGGTTGACGATCAACTGGCCGTTGCTCAGCTGCACGGTGCGGGCGATATGGCTATGACCACAAACGATCAGCGATTGGCTGATGCCTTGAATTGCTGCGCGAATTGTTTCTTCAGAATGGAGCAATACCCCGTGTGGCGTGACATGCTCCAACAAATAGGTGGTGTCGCTGCTTGGTGTGCCGTGGCAGCAAAAGATATCATCAACGATTGCCGTGGCTGGTTGGTTGGTAAGCCAATTGCGCTCGTTTGGGCCTAAATCGGCCTGTACAAAGCGATAACTCAGGGTTTGTTGTTCTACTGGAATTTGCTCAAACAGTATGCGATCTTGGTTGCCACTGATTGAGATGTTGGCGATTTGTGCTAGTTGTTCAGCGCACCAGCGTGGTTGCAACACACTATACACGCTATCACCGAGATTGATTATCTGATCAACGTGGCGTTGAGCGAGATCGGCCAAAACAGCGGCTAAGGCCAAGCGATTGCCATGAACATCGGCCAAAAGTGCCCAGCGTGGCATAGAAATATCTCCAATTAAGCTGAATCAGGTAAATCGAACAAACGAGTGAGCCAATTGATAAATAATTCAACTGGCTCACAATTTAAATTTAAAGCGGCGTGGTTGCGCTCAATGGCTTTGCTCATTTGAACAACTGGATTTTTCTGCCAAGCCAACCAAGTGAATATTTGAGCTTTACGTAGATCTTTTTCGGTAAACATAAGCGATGTTAAGTCGGCTTTTTTACGGACAGCGCTAATTGTATGTTGCACTTCTTGCCAGAGCGCATCATCAGGCCGAATCAGGCTGATAAAAAAATCTTCAATTGTGCCTTGATCGCGGTTATTTGGCATAATCCACACGCCGATGCGTGGTTGATCAACGGCGTGCAATACTAAACCCTCGACAGGAAGGATTGGCACTACATCAGGGTACTTTTCAGCTAATATTGTATGGACTTGAGCATAGGTTTTTTGTGCATCCTTATCGGCATCAAGAATTAAGCCAATCACAATATCATCATTTTCATCGTCTTGTTGCATTAAACGAACCCGTAGTTCTTCGATAATTGAGATTTTGTCGTGGGTTTGTTGCTGGCTATCATTAAAACCACTGAATATAAATTTTAAATCGTGGATAGCTTTTTCTTTACTGCCCGATTGTTCGATTCGTAAGCGGGTATCATTATGTTTAATAATTAATGCTTTATCATGATCGGCTTGACTTGGATTATTGATGATTGAGTTAAGTCTACGCTTGATTAATTCGATTAAAATAAATTTGTCGTTGCTGCCCTCAACTAGAATTAAATTAATCTGTCCCATTGCTAGCGTACCTCAATATCACGTTCGAGGATAACTTGCATATCTTTTTGATTATATTCAGTTGCAACGATGTTGCCTTTTTTGCGACCCAAGCGAATTAATCGCCCTGATTGAGCGGCTTGATCTTTATTGGTTTTATTGAAGGCATTTAAACATTCTTTGCTATGAGTTGTCGCAAATACTTGAACATTTAGGGTTTCAGCTAGCTTAAAAATCAATTTCCAAACATTAGGATAGATTGAATAGTGCAGGCCATTTTCAATTTCATCAATTAATACAAAGCCATCTTTGGCATTGACCATTGCTAAAATCAAAATCAGCATGCGATTCAAACCATCGCCTAAGCTGCGCAAAGGAATAAATTTGGTTGCCCCGACCATTCTAACCACAGGAATGGGAACCAACCTTGAGCTTATCGAGAAATCGGTTGTTACTTTTTCTTCAACCGTAATCATATTAATCGCTTCAATCGAAGGTTCAATAATTTGCAATGCCTCAAGTGCATAATTCTCAAGTCCTTCAATCAGGGTTGTATCACGCCATTTGCTAAGCTGATAGCGATGAACAAAATTTGATGTAATAAAGTTACAAACAATTTCATTCCAATTCTGGGTAGGATTTTGGCGATAGATTGGATATTTTCTAATTTTTTGAGCGGATTTACCATTTCTATACATTACTACTTCGACACCAAAAAATGGCTCATCGCTAAAATCAAGATCTGCATATTTAATTGGTTTGGGAGTTAAATTATCGTGATCATCCATCTCAACTTGATACCAACGCGCCTGAAGTTGGAGATAATTCTCGCGAGTATTGCCAATTTGCAGCGTTTGGGTCTGGTCGGTAAAGTCATTGCGTTGATAAAACAAATTTTTGATGGCAAGAATTTCTTGTTGGGTTTGTTCGGTAGTAGGGTTCAGATTAAACACCCGATGCTCGTCGCGATCTTTCAAAATATCGTAGATTGTCACGCTTGAACCACGGTTGGCATACAGCCAAATCGCCTCTAACAGAGAAGTTTTGCCAATATTATTTTTACCAACAATCAGGTTTACCCGTCCAAGTTGGTTGATCTGAAAATTTTCGAAGCCCCGAAAATTCTGAATGATTAATGAATTAAGCTGAAGTTCGGCCATCGTGACACCCTCGTTTTGGCAGTATAGCGTAGCGATCATACCATAGCGGATGCTGCGAGTCTATTGAATGCTAGCAGCTTGCGGGGCGGGTGTAGCCGCGATTGAGCCAATTGATGATCGTACCGCTTTGGTAGAGTTCGAGGCACGAAAGGCTGCCAAGGTCGAATTTCCACTGCCAATAAAGCTTGAGGGGAGTTTGAAATAATTGGCAGCATAACACTTGCAGGCTTGTGGCATGGGCAACTAACAGGACACTGCGTCCAGCGTAATTGGTAATCAGATCGTTGGTGGCGGCTTGGACGCGCTCGGCGACGGTAATCAGGGTTTCGCCTTGAGGTGCGGGAATATGCAGCGGATCATTCCAATGAGCGCGGGCTTGCTCAGGAGCTTGATCCAAAACTTGGCGATAGGTCAGACCTTCCCATTCGCCATGGTCAATTTCGCGCCAGCGCGGGTCGCTGATCGCTTGATGCTGCGGTAGCGCACGCGCCAGCGTTTCGGCTGTACGACGTGCGCCACTGTGAAGCACAATTTCTGGTGTTTCGTCGCTGAGCCACTGCCCAAGCTGGGTAGCCTGAGCTTGACCGCGCTGGCTTAGCCCTTCATCAGCACGACCTTGGTAGCGTCCCGCTTCGTTCCAGGCGGTCGCACCATGGCGGGCTAGCAGCAAACGCAGGCCACGTGGATCTGGCATCGTTACTTGACGCGCTCCAAAATTGCTCGCATACGTGGGATGCATTGCTCAACGTCGGCGATTGAAACCGCGCCAACCGAGAGCCGCATCCAGCCGGTTTCTTGGCGCAGGCCGAAGGCTTGGAATGGCACCAAGGCCACGCCTGCTTGCTCCAGCAAGATATCGCCAATTTGGGCGTTACTGGTGATTGGCACACCATCAAGGCTCTTGCCAACCAAATCGAATTGGGTGGAAAGATAAATCGCCCCTTGCGGTGCAATTGCATCGACTGGCAAGCCGGCTGCCTTCATTTCCTGTACGGCGTTGTAGATCAAATTCAAGCGAGCGCGAACTTCATTGTGCATATGAGCATAGAAATCGTCGAGCACATCGATTGAATTCAAAATATGCGCTGTGGCTTCTTGCTCTGGGTGGGGTGCCCACGCGCCAACGTGATTCAAAAAGGCCTTGATGCGATCGGTGATGTGCGGCGGAGCCACAACCCAGCCAACCCGCAAGCCAGTTGCCGACCACGATTTTGAGATGCCATCGATGAAAATCGTGTAGGCTGACATTTCGGGCATCACTTCGACCGGCGTAACGTGGCGAATATCACCAAGCTGCAATTCCCAATAAATTTGGTCGTAAACCAAATAGAGCAAGCGCAAACCAAGCTCTTTGCGGCGATTATTTTCATTGACAATCAACTCGCTAATTTTGCGCAATTCCTCAGGCGAGATCATCGTGCCTGCTGGATTGAGCGGCGAGTTAATCGAGATCAAACGTGCTTCTTGGATGAATGGCGCAAGCAGTTCGGCGGTTGGCAAGAAGCCATCTTCAGGGCGAGTTGGCACTTCAATCGCCTTGGAGCCACACAAATAGGCATAGTGATTGTTGTTCCACGATGGCACTGGATAGACCACCGTTTCACCTGGATCAATCAATACGCCATAGGCTGCGTAGAGACCTGGCCGTGCGCCAGAAATAATTTGGATGCTTTCCAAGGGATAGCGCAACCCCAAACGGCGTTCGTAGTGGTCGAGCACCGCTTTGCGCAAGGCCATCACGCCTTCGGCTGGTGGGTAATTGGTGCGGCCAGCGCTATATGATTCAATTGCTGCATCGCGCAACGCTTCAGGAATTGGGAACTGGGAAGGCGCAAAATCACCGACGGTGAAATTACAGACTGTGCGGCCTTGGGCTTGCAACGTGCGGACATTACCGGCAATTCGCAAAATTTCAGAACCAACCATGCCACGCGCCATTGCGGAGATCGATTGGCTGCTCAGTTCGGGTGATTTTGGCTCGAAATAGTGAGCGGCATCAACCGTTTCAATCAGTGTCATTGCTACACTCCTCGGTATTTGTGAGGAACAGTTTGGCTTGCGGGACGATTTCGCGTCCCTAAGTATAGCAGATGTCATCAGTCAAGCAGCAGCGACAAGTTCGAGCAATGCTGTAGGACAAATTGATCCACGAAGGACACGAAGGGTTGAAACCGCGAAGAACGCGAAGGGGCACGAAAGGTTGTAACCGCGAAGAACGCGAAGGTTAAGTTTTTCGCCACGAATTCCACGAAATATTTATCGCCACAGATTGCACAGATTTATGTGATTCTCTGAACCCTAGCCCCTGAATCCTGACCCCTACTATTTTGCCTTTTGATTTCTGCCTTTTGCCTTTATAGGCCTCATCCCTCATCCTTGAATTTAAGCTACTATTAACCCCGAATCCTATCCAATGAGGGTGCTATGCGAAATTTGATTCTGAAGGTGGTTTCCTATTTATTCTTCATCCGTCCGTCCAAACAGCGTTCATATGGCGATTACGAGAAGCTTTTGACCGAAAGTGGTACGACGATTGAGCAGCGAGCCAATCAGGCTGCCGATCTGCCTGAAAACCGGAAGCAATTACGCCATATCGTGGGCATCGAACGCTGGGGAGTGCAGCGGCTCAAAGTGTGTTTTGGCGAGCCATTCAATCGTGATGAATATAATGGGTATGCGCCAGCCGAGGATCGTTCATGGCCACAGTTGCAGGCCGATTTCAAGGCCACCCGCCAAGAAACCATTGCTTTAGCCAAACGTTTTGCGCTTGAGCAACCAGCTAGCGATGTGGTCGAGCACAACGATTTTGGCGCATGGAATGCCCGCACATGGCTGCAATATCTCTATTCACACGGTTTGAATGAGGCTAAACGCTTGCGCTAATTACTCGATACATTTTGACTGAGTAGAATATAGTATATTATATGAAGCGCCATTGCTTGCGATGGCGTTTTGTTGTGCCAATAACTAACCCTCATCGCTATGCCGCTCGGTTCTGGCATGGCTCAAGGAGTAGCGTGTGAAATTGTTTAAAGCCAAAGCACCAATGCGGATTGGTTTTTTCGGCGGGGGCACTGATGTTAGCCCATATGCCGAAGAACATGGCGGCAAGGTGCTTAATTGTACGATTGATAAATATGTGCGCTGTATGCTCAAGCCGATCGATCAGCCTGGAATTACGATTCGCTCACTCGACTTGAGTGCCGTTAGTCGGGCGGTAACTGGGCGTGAATGGGATGGCAAACTTTCGTTGCCCCAAGCAGTAATCGATGCTCATCCTGAAATCAACGGCGTAGAAATTACCATGTTCAGCGATGTGCCACCAGGTTCAGGCTTAGGTTCTTCCTCGGCTTTGGTGGTGAGCATGCTCAAATTGCTCGATACTGCCTACCACCTCAAGCTCGATGCCTACGAAATGGCCGAGTTGGCCTATCGCATCGAACGAGTTGATTTGGGGATTCCAGGTGGTCGCCAAGACCAATATACAGCGGTGTTTGGTGGCATGGCCGTGCAGCATTTCGGCGGCCCACAGGTGATCATCGAACGCGTTGCGACCAGTGAAGATGCTCTGTTGGAACTAGAGTCGTGCCTGATTATTGGCTATGTGCGGGATCGTAAGCTGCTGACCCATAATTTGGTGCAAGACCAAGTGCGGCGGGTGACCGAGGGCGAAACCTTGCGTCTGCACGATGAAACCAAAGCCATGGTTGATGAGGGTGCGAAACTCTTGCGGCGTGGTCAGATCAAAGAATTTGGCAAACTGCTTCACCATGCTTGGGAAATTAAAAAAGCCTTCTCACCACATATTGCGCCGCCAATTGTCAACGAAATTTATGATTTAGCCTTGCGCCAAGGGGCTTGGGGTGGCAAATTATCGGGTGCTGGTGGCGGTGGCTTTATGTGTTTCTGTGTGCCATTTAGCAAGCGGCTGCAACTCGAAGCGGCCTTGATTGAAGCAGGCGTGACCGTGCGACCCTTCTCGTTTACCAAGCAAGGCGTGCATGCTTGGAGTGTTGAAGAAGACGATTAATCTTGATCGATCAAAAAACGGCTGAGGTGGTTGCCTCAGCCGTTTTGTTTTATTCGTCGTCTTCGACGAAGTTTTTGTTTTCGACGCTGGTTTCATCTTCGGGTGGCGGGAAGTAGATAACTGCCGTTTCCTCGATGAAGAAATCTTGCTCCTCGGCCAATTCGCCAAGCAAATAGCTGCGGGTTGCTGGCCGTTGGACGTTGACCCCCAAGAACAGATCGTCGATGCTCAGCTCGAAGCCAGCCCGATCGCCTGGGCGAGGTTGGCCAACTTGCTCCAAGACATAGCCAGCGGTGGTGGCTAAGCGGCGGCGTTCGCCTGGAGTCAGCACTTTCATGTTCTTGAGCCGTGGCAAGCGCTCTTGGCTGGCAATTAAATCGTTGTCAGCATCGCAGTAGAAGGTGTGCTTGACGAAGGCATAACGGCCTTTTTTATCGTCTTGTTGCAGCAACTTCACATCAGCGCCGCTGGTTTCTTCGTATTGCAACGTCCAAACACTTGGATCATCGGTCGCCGAAAGCGTAATCAACGCGCCTGGCACCAAATGTTCCTTGAAGAAATCTTCGAGGCCATGCAACCAACCACCGCGATTGGCAGTTGGGTAGCGCAATTCAGCCAAATAGAAACTATAGTGCTGTGGCGATTCGATCCGCAAGATGGCAGTGCGTTGTTCGGGCAACAATGGTTGTGGCAAGAGTGCCTTCATTGCTGCATCGTAGGGCAACACGCCATATTCCCATTCAAAGAAGCTCAGGAAGCGGCTCATTTGGCGGTTTTGTTTGATATCATCGGGACTGGTTTGCTTCAAGCTATCATCGAAGTGAGGTGTTTCTTCGAGGAAGCTATAAAACTGACCAAGCTCGCTGGTTTTTAAGCGTTTGGTGCCAACTGCTGGCAAGCCCTTGGCGCTCCACAACCGTGCGCCTTGCACCCCAACAAACTCAAAATCTTTTTCGCGATTCAGCCGATAGTTCAAGGCAAAGCGGAAGGTCACATAATCGTTATCGCGGGGATTTCGATAGTAAACATCGCTGAGAATTGAGGTATCGGGCATTGGCTCGCCTTGCTCCACGATATACTCGCGGATGCGGCGCAGATCGCCTTTGCTGAGCGTTGGGATATTTTCTTCAGCAAAATATTCATCACCAAAGGCCACGATGCGGCGCAATGGGTCGTTATCGATAGCTTCGGATAACGCTGCTTGGATTGTGCTGCCATGGGCGGCCAAAATATGTTCGACCGATTGGGCAAAATCGAGTGCTGCACCACCAGGCAAGACCAAGGTGGTCGAATTGGTTGCCACAACCGGAGTTGGGGCTTCAACCACTGCTGCAGGAGCAACCACCACCGGTGCTACGGCAACTGGTTCGACTTCATCCTCGAAGGTTTCGTCAAGCTCAACATCGCTGCTGGGGGAAATAGGCGCAACGTTGATAATTTCACCTTCTTCACCCGTCGTTGGTGAGCGTTGTTGCCAGTAATCCGAGATAAACACTGGCTCAATCGTCGTTAAAGCTGGGCGAGTCCGGGTAATCACTACGCTCAAATCATCGATTGGCAAGGGATTTTCTGGCTCGTGCAGCCGTTTGGCAAAAGTATGGCGTGTATCAATTTGCGGTTCGGTATAGTAGCCGAGGCGGGTAGTGGCATAAACCACACGTTCGCCATCGTCAATCCGCCGAAAAATTTGGCTATTGGCTTCAAGCGCGGCGCTGATGGTTGCTTCTAAAGCGCTTGCATCAAGCCCATCTTGGCTAGCAATAAATGCGGCCAGATTGGCTACGGTTTGGCGAACCGGAACATTTTCGGGAAAAAAGGCACTTTGCAGCATCATCACATTGAAGGCACGCTCGGCCAGCGTTTGCTGCTCGTTGCTGCCACTCCATGTTGGTTGAGCTGGTGCATTGGTTGGGTTACTCATCGCCCTTCCTCCTCAACCACCAGCGAGCGCAAAATTTCGACATATTTCGCGGTGATCGCTTCTAACGTTTGAGGCTGGTTGGATGTCCGCAACCATTGGATCAGACGTTCCAAGCCAGTTTCACCGAGTCGAATTGATTTAACATCAATTGGCATATCGGTCTGTGTTCTCCACCATGCCCCAAATTGCTAGGGCGTGGTTCTAATCAAGAGTCATTACAGTAGGCGCAAATGGCTATGACCCCATCTTGGCGATGCGGTTTTGTCATTATACCATAGAAAATCATATCGACCGGATCGAGCCAACGTTTGGGTACTATGAAATGGCCATGCTGAGCCGATTGAAGCCAACCAACTACTTAATAGGTGCGTATTCCATGGCGAATTCTGATGTTGAGGAAATCGCCATGCAATGCCCGCGTTGTCAGCAAAAAGTTGCGCTGCATATTAATCAATGCCCCAACTGTAAACGAATGCTCAAACCCCTGATTATGCGCCAACACATCGCGTTATCCACGCAGCAACGCCAAGGATTGCGACAAAATATTGTTACCTTATTGGTTGCACTCCTATTTCTCATAGGTATTGTTGTTACGTTCCATGTTGCACTTAAGCAGGTTTCAGGCTTGATTTGGCCCATAATCGGACTCATGATCGCTGTAGTGGGCTTTTATCTCGTGCGATTGCTGCGCGATTGGATCAGTGGTCAGGTGCTGGTGCAAATTGATCAATTGCAAGCATTACAAGAGGTTCGTAGGCGTGGTGGCAGGCGGTTTTATGGCGATTTTAGGGCAATTGGTAGCCAACAATTGCAGCAAACGTCACTACGAACGTGCAATTGAAGGTAATTATTATGTTGTAAACTATAGCCAGCGTAGCAACATCGTCTGGGAATTGGCGCTAGTTACCCGTAAAATTGCTTAGCTCAGGCTACTGTCGCGCACGATCAATTGGGTTGGCATGGTTGTTACAACTGGTGGCATTTGGCCTTCATTAGGATTGATCAATTGCAACAAGGTTTGAACGGCCAAGCGGCCTAATTCACGCAATGGTTGGCGAATCGTGGTCAGTGCTGGTGAAAAATAGGCGGCCTCAGCTAAATCATCAAAGCCGACAACTGCCAAATCTTCGGGCACGCGAATGCCATGACTGCTGGCATAATGCAACGCACCCAAGGCCATTTGATCGTTACAAGCAAATACGGCATCCATCTGTGGGTAGCGTTTGAATAATTCGGCGCAGGCTTGCTCGCCGCTGGCTGCCGACCAATTGCCAATGCCAATTTGCTGTTGGGTTGGCGTAATGCCTGCTGCCGCTAATCCATCGTACCAGCCACTACGGCGTTGGCGGGTTTCGAGCCATTCGATTGGCCCGCAAATCAGGCCAATTTCGCGCCGCCCAATGCTGAGCAGATGCTCAACTGCTTGGCGTGCACCGCCATAATTATCGATGCCAATTGTGGTAAAGCGCTCATTAGGTTGGCTTTTGACAAAAACAATCGGTGGGCAGGTTGCTGGAAGTTGAGCTTGAACCAGCTCGACATTTTCGTTGAGTTCAGCCGCCGCAAAGATAATCCCATCAACATGGCGGGCCATGAGCGCTTCAATAATTGGCACAATGTTGGTCAGATCAAAGCGCGGTAATTCTTTGAGCAACAGGGCATAATTCGAGGCTTCGCTTTCTTCGGCAATTCCATTCAACGTGAGCGACACGCCCATATATTGCAAGCCTGCGGTAATTACCCCCAAGGTAAAGCTTTGCTGTTGCACGAGGCTGCGGGCTAAGGCACTTGGCTGATAGCCCATATCAGCGATGGCTTTTTCAACGGCCTCACGGGTTTGCGGCGAAACATCAGGCCGATTGTTGAGCACCCGCGAAACGGTTTGGGTCGAAACATTACACAGTTTGGCAATATCTTTGATCGTGACTTTTTGTGGACGCTGAATGGTCATGGCGAACTCCCAATAGCATGGTGCATTTCAGATCGCTGGGACGCAAGTCGGTAGTATAGCCGATTTTGTCCCAGCGTTGCTCACGCCAAGTTGCCCTGCTGCTCAAGGCTAGAGGATCGCCAATCCACCACAGTTGGCGATCGTTGCCAAGGTTGTGCAGCGTTGCGACTTGGGTTGCTTGCCGTGGGTTTACAAACCTTTGGCCAAGTGATAGTACAGATCGTTCCAACGAAGTTCTTGTTTGAATTGCTGAACGTTGGTGTTGCGATCAATTTGCAAATATTCCATGCCAGCAATTTCAGCAAAGTCGGCGAGATGTTCGCTGGTCAGATCAAAACTAAAGCCCGTGTGATGCGCTCCGCCTGCGTAGATCCAAGCTGCCGCAGCGGTTTTGAGATCGGGCTGGGGTAGCCACAAGGCGCGGGCAACTGGTAATTTGGGCAAGGGTTGGTCGGTTTCAACTGCATCAACCACGCTATTGATCAAGCGCAAACGATTGCCCATTTCCACGATTGAGGCGTTGACGGCAGGTCCAGTTTTGGCATCAAATACCATACGCACCGGATCAGCCTTGCCACCAATGCCCAAGGGATGCACTTCGAGCCGTGGTTTAGTCGCAGCAATTGATGGACAGATTTCGAGCATATGTGCGCCTAGCACTTTCATGCCGTTGCTGCCAAAGTGATAGGTGTAATCTTCCATGAAAGAAGTGCCACCGTTGAGGCCAGCGCTCATCACCTTCATTGCCCGCACCAGCGCAGCGGTTTTCCAATCGCCCTCGCCAGCAAAGCCATAGCCACGATCCATCAGGCGTTGTGGGCCTAAACCTGGCAATTGCACTAAGCCATGTAAATCTTCAAACGTCGTTGTAAAGCCTTTGAAATTGCCATGCTCAAGGAAATAGCGCAAGCCTAGCTCGATGCGGGCGGCTTCACGTAGCGAGTGATGCTGCTCGCCGCCAGCTTGTAAACCTGCTGCCAATTCGTACTGTTCGGCATATTCTTGCAACGTGCTGTCGATATCGGCATCGCTAACTTCGTTGACAAAGCGCACTAGATCGCCCACGCCATAGCCGCTGACGCTATAGCCAAGCCGCATTTGAGCATTAACTTTATCGCCTTCGGTTACGGCAACTTCACGCATGTTGTCGCCAAAGCGGGCGAAGCGTGCGCCTTGAGCATCGTGCCAAGCAGCGGCGGCGCGAGTCCAGGCAGCAATTCGATCATGCACTTCGCTATCTTGCCAATGACCCACAATCACTTTGCGTTCCAAGCGCATGCGGCTGACAATAAAGCCAAATTCGCGGTCGCCGTGGGCGGCTTGGTTGAGATTCATAAAATCCATGTCGATTTCCGACCATGGAATTTCGCTGTTGAATTGGGTGTGCAAGTGAGCCAATGGTTTTTGCAAGCTGCGTAGGCCGGCAATCCACATTTTGGCTGGCGAGAAGGTATGCATCCACGCGACCAAGCCAATGCAGTTTTTGGCGGCGTTGGCTTCGAGCACCAAATTATAAATTTCGTCGGGCGTTTTAAGCACAGGCTTAAACACCACCCGCACCGGAATTGTGCTACTTTGATCAAGCCCAGCGGCGATAATTTGGGAGTGTTTGGCAACTTGTTCTAAAGTTTCGGGGCCATACAAATGTTGGCTGCCCGTAATAAACCAAACTTCGTATTGTTTCAAGTCAAGCATTGACTGGCCTTTCTGTAATAGTTGGGGTTTGGGGATCGGTTCATTCCCTTACCCCCAATCCCTCTCCCACTGCGGCGGGAGAGGGGAGATCTAATGATCATGATCAAGGGTTTCCCCCTCGCCTGCTGGGCGGGAGAGGGGGCTAGGGGGTGAGGGAACCAAAGTTATCTATAACCCGATCCCCAACAACCGATCCCCAGCTTTATTGACCATACACATGGGTATAGCGATAGTGCAATTTGGCAACGTCTTCGCTAGCGATTTCTTGGGGCTGGCCGATTTGCAAGGCATACCAAGTCGTTCGCGCTACATCTTCGGTCATCACGGCAGCCTTGACGGCGGCTTTGGCCGATTTGCCAATTGTGAAAACGCCATGATTTTGCAGCAACACCGCTGGCGATGTGCCGATATGTTCAACCACCTGCTGGCCAATTTCTTCGCCACCAATCAAGGCAAATCCAGCACATGGAATCGGTCCACCAAATTCATCGGCCATTGCTGTGAGATAAACCGGAATTGATTTGCCGTTAGCCGCAAAAGCCGTGGCGAATGGCGAGTGTGTATGCACAATCCCATTGACATCAGGGCGATGGCGATAAATATACAAATGGCTGGCGGTATCCGATGATGGTTTTAGGTCGCCTTCGATCACATTGCCGTTTAAATCGACGACCACATGATCGGCTGGGCGCAAATCTTCAAACATCACGCCGCTCGGCTTGATTACCACCAAATTGGTTTCAGGATCACGGGCACTGACGTTGCCCGAAGTCCAAGTCACCAAGCCATTTTTGGGCAATTCAAGGTGCAATTTCCAGAGTTCGTGTTTAATTGTTTCTAACATGGTCTCAATTCCAATCTAGCTGCAACTACGCCGTGAGTGCGGCGTGACGGAGCATTCGCAAGCGCTTCATCACATCGTTTTCGCCACGACCAAAGTAGTTGTATAGCACTTTATATTCAGCATAGAGCTGGTCGTAAATTTCAACATTGGCGGGAATGGGCTTGAACGTTTCGGTTTTAAGTCGGCCCATCTGTTTGGCGGCGCTGGCAATATCGGCGTAGCCACCTGCTTCAACGCCAGCAGCAACTGCGCCGTGCATGGCCGAACCAAGCGCTGGGGCTTGTTTGCTGGCAATCACGCTAATTTCATAGTTGGTCACATCAGCGTAAATTTGCATCAGCAGATGATTTTTCTCGGGCAGGCCGCCAGCCGCAATCAATTTGCGAATTGGCACGCCCGATTGATTGAAGGTTTCGATAATTTCGCGTTTGCCATAGGCCGTCGCTTCAAGCAAGGCACGGTAAATTTCGGGTGCGCTGGTGGCCAAGGTCATGCCCAACACCAAGCCGTTGAGTTCAACATCGACCAAAGTTGAGCGATTGCCATTGAACCAATCGAGCGCCAAGAGACCGCTCTCGCCAGGCTGAAGTTTGGCGGCTTCACGTTCGAGCAAGGTGTGAATATTGATGTCTTCGGCCTTAGCTTGCTCAAAATAGTCGCCAGGCACGCCATGCTCAATAAACCAAGCGAAAATATCGCCAACCCCGCTCTGGCCTGCCTCGTAGCCCAGCATGCCTGGCACGATCCCGCCATCAACCACCCCGCACATGCCCTCGACAATTGGCAATTCATCGCGATGTTCGCCGTTCATCACGTCGCAGGTGCTGGTGCCCATAATCATCACCATCGTGCCGATTTCGGTGTTGCCAGTAACTGGCAGGGTGACGTGGGCATCAACATTGGCGACGGCAACTGCTGTGCCTGCCAGTAAGCCCGTCCATTCGGCGGCTTGTTGGCTGAGACCGCCAGCTTTTGCGCCAAGCGGCAAGAGCGTGCGCGACATTTTTTGATCGACGATCTGTTCCATACGTTCGTCGAGTGCTTTGAAAAATTCGTTGGGTGGAAAGCCCTCGGATTTCGACCACATGGCTTTGTAGCCTGCGGTGCATTCATTGCGGGTTTCGACCCCAGTTAATTGCCAAACTACCCAGTCAGTCGCTTCGATCAAACGATCAGCGGCGGCATAGACTTCGGGGGCTTCGTTGAGAATTTGCCAAGCCTTGGGAAAAAACCACTCCGAGCTAATTTTGCCGCCGTAGCGATCAAGAAAGCTATAGCCAAGCTCACGAGCAAGGTGGTTAAGTTGGTTGGCTTCTGGCTGGGCCGCGTGATGTTTCCACAATTTGACCCAGGCATGAGGAGTGTTGCGCCACTCAGGCAGCATACACAATGGCGTGCCATCGGCTTTGGTTGGCAACATCGTACAAGCAGTAAAATCGACCCCAATCCCAATCACATTGGCTGGGTCAACGCCACTTTCTTTGAGAATAGCAGGAATGGTTATTTTGAACACATCGAGATAATCATTGGGGTCTTGTAGTGCCCAATCTGGCTCCAGCCGAATGTTGGTGCCAGGCAGCTTCTCGTCGATCACACCATTGGCATAGGGATAAATTGCCGTGGCGATTTCTTGACCATTGCGCACATCAACGAGCACAGCACGGCCCGACTCGGTGCCGAAATCGACACCGATCGCGTATGTTTGCCGACTCATGGCAACTCCTTTTAGATTGGTAAGGCACTAGCCTAGCGAGGCTAATGCCTTGGCTACCTGCAATTAACCTTTATTTTTGCTGGATACATCGAAGTAGACTGCGACCAACAGCACAGCGCCTTTGATCACTTGTTGCCAATCGACGCTTACCCCAGCGATCGACATACCGTTGTTGAGCACGCCCATCACCAGTGCCCCGATCACCACGCCAAAGACTGTGCCGATGCCACCTGAGGCTGATGCACCACCGATAAAGACTGAGGCGATTACATCAAGCTCAAAGCCTGTGCCTGCCTTGGGTGTGGCCGAGTTCAGACGAGCGGTGAAGATCAACCCACCGATGGCTGCCAAAACCCCCATGTTGATGAAGGTATAGAAGGTTAATCGGTCGGTTGGCACACCAGAGAGCTTAGCGGCTTTTTCGTTGCCACCCAAGGCATAAATCCGTCGCCCAATCACAGTCTTTTTGGTAACAAACATATACAGCGCGATTAAGCCGATCAACACTAGTAAGACATTGGGCAAGCCTTCGTAGGAAGCGAGGATATAGCAGAAGGCTAGAATAATCCCAACAATCAAGGCATTTTTGGCGATAAACAATGGAGTTGACATGACTGGGAAGTTGAACGAGCGGCTATTTTTGCGACCGACTAGATCTAAGTAAACGATGATTGCCGCAAAGGCTAAGCCTACGATCAGTGTCGTGATGTGGAGAGCTGATTCAGCTCCGCCGATTGGGTCGCCGATAAAGCCTGTGCTCATTTCGCGGAAGCTTGAGGGGAAGGGGCCAAGTGATGTACCACCTAACATGACCAAGGTCAAGCCACGAAAAATCAACATGCCCGCGAGGGTCACAATAAAGGCTGGAATTTTGCGAAAGGCCACCCAATAGCCCTGAAACGCGCCAATTGCTGCACCGATGGCGATACAAGCAGCAAAGGCAACAATGATTGGATAATCTTTTTCGACCAGCATATAGCCAGCCACCGCTCCAACGAAGGCTGCCACCGAGCCGACCGAGAGGTCAATATGGCCTGCCACGATGATCAGCAACATCCCCAAGGCCATCACCACGATATAGCTATTTTGCAAAATCACATTGGTGACATTGAGTGGTTGCAGCAGCACCCCATCGGTTTGAAATTGAAAATACAGCACAATGATCACAAGGGCAACCAGCATGCCATATTCGCGCATATTATTTTTGAAGAAATCGACAACGGTGGCGAAATTGAAACCAGCCGCTTTGCTGGATTCGTTGGTTTTTAGTTCAGCGCTCATGGCTGGTTAACCTCCTGCTGCATAATGCATTTCATGATTTTCTCTTGCGAGGCATCAGCAGCAGGCATTTCGCCCACAATCTGGCCTTCATTCATCACATAAATGCGATCACACATGCCGAGAATTTCGGGTAATTCCGAAGAGATCACAATGACGGCTTTGCCTTCTTGCGCCAAGCGATTGATAATCGTGTAGATTTCGTATTTGGCTCCCACATCAATCCCACGGGTTGGCTCATCGAGAATCAGGATATCGGGGCTGGCAAACAGCCATTTGCTTAACACGACTTTTTGCTGATTGCCACCAGAGAGATTAACGGTTTTTTGCAAGACGCTGGAGCTACGAATTGCTAAATCATCACGATATTGATTGGTGACGCGCAACTCTTTTGGCTCGTTGATCACCGAGTTGCGGGCGACGGCTGGTAGATTGGCGAGGGTAATATTATTTTTAATCCCATCGATCAACACCAAACCATAGCTTTTGCGATCTTCGGTGACATAGGCAATGCCATTGCGAATGGCCTTTTGGATCGTGCGAACATCGATCTCACGGCCATTTTTATATACATGGCCACTGATATGCTTACCATAAGCGTGGCCAAAAATACTCATTGCTAATTCGGTGCGGCCCGAACCCATCAGGCCAGCGATCCCGACGATTTCGCCTTTGCGCACAGTAAAGCTGACGTTATCGACAACTTTGCGCTCGGCGTGGAGTGGGTGATAGACATTCCAATCGCGGACTTCAAACATGGTTTCGCCAATCGTGGCCTCGCGCGGCGGGAAACGATGGCTCAAATCGCGGCCAACCATGCCGCGGATAATTCGGTCTTCGCTAATTGGTTCTTTGTGGCAATCGAGCGTTTCGATGGTTGCGCCATCACGGAGCACTGTAATCGCATCAGCAACCTGCGAAACCTCATTCAGTTTGTGCGAAATGAGAATTGATGAAATGCCTTGTTGTTTGAATTGCAGCAGCAAGTCGAGCAAGGCTTCGCTATCGCTTTCGTTTAAGCTAGCAGTTGGTTCATCGAGAATCAGCAGTTTAACTTCTTTAGCAAGCGCTTTGGCAATTTCCACCAGTTGTTGCTTGCCCACGCCCATATCAGTAATTAAGGTATTGGGCGATTCACTCAGCCCCACTTTTTTGAGCAATGCTTGGGTTTTGGCAATCGCCGTATTCCAATTGATCACGCCGCGTGAGGCAGTTTCGTGGCCGAGAAAGATATTTTCGGCAATGGAGAGAAACGGAATCAAGGCCAGTTCTTGGTGAATAATCACGATCCCCAGTTTTTCGCTGGCGCTAATATCGTTAAAACGACATTCTTGGCCCTCGAAAATAATCTCGCCAGTGTAGGTTCCGTGGGGATAGACTCCGCTGAGCACCTTCATCAGGGTTGATTTGCCTGCGCCATTTTCGCCGACCAAGGCATGAATTTCGGCTCGGCGCACTTGTAGGTTGACATCATTCAGCGCTTTGACCCCAGGAAAGGTTTTGGTGATTCCGCGCATTTCAAGTAGTACATCAGACATAACCTGTGCCTCGTTTGCTGAGAAGATGGCCAAGTTGTTCATATGCAAGCAGGTCTGTGCATGAGCCTTGCCCATACACAGACCTTGCTGCCAGAATTATTTGGTTATGTCTTCTTTTTTGTAGTAACCACTGTCGATCAATACTTTTTCCCAGTTGGTTACATCGACGACCACCGGAACCAGCAATTGTGAAGGAACAACTTTGACCCCATTGTCATAGGTTTTGGTATCGTTGACGGCAACTTCTTTGCCTGACAATGATGCTTCGACCATACCTACCACTGATTTAGCAAGCTCGCGGGTATCTTTGAAGATGGTTGAGCTTTGTTCGCCAGCGATAATTGACTTGACTGAGGGCACTTCAGCATCTTGGCCTGAAACGACTGGCATTGGTTTGTCGGCGCTACCGTAGCCAACACCCTTGAGCGATGAGATGATCCCGATGCTGATACCATCGTATGGTGAAAGCACTGCATCAACCCGTTTGTCGCCGTAGAAGGCGCTCAAAATGTTGTCCATGCGTGATTGGGCGGTAGCACCGTCCCAGCGCAGGGTGGCAACTTTATCCATACCAGTTTGGCCGCTACCAACCACCAACTTGCCGCTATCGATGTAAGGTTGCAAGACCGACATAGCGCCATTGTAGAAGAAGAAGGCGTTGTTATCGTCGGATGAGCCACCGAACAACTCGATATTGAATGGGCCTTTGCCTTCTTTCAAACCAAGTTTGGTTTCGATTGATTGGGCTTGCAAGACCCCAACTTGGAAGTTATCGAAGGTGGCGTAGTAGTCAACGTTGGGGGTTTTCTTGATCAAGCGGTCGTAGGCGATAACCAGAATTTTCTTGTCTTTAGCACTTTGCAGAACATCTGAGAGGGTTTCGCCATCGATTGCCGCAATCACCAAAACATTGACCCCTTTGGTGACCATGTTTTCAATTTGTGAAAGTTGGGTTGGGATATCGTCTTCAGCGTATTGAAGGTCGGTTTTGAAGCCTTTTTCTTGGAAATATTTCACCATATTATCGCCGTCGGCAATCCAGCGGGCTGATGATTTGGTGGGCATTGAGATCCCAATGGTGAATTTGCTGTTATCGCTGCTGGCGGTTGTGCCACCAGTGCCGCCATCGGTTGGCGCAGTGGTTGGAGTTGCGGCTTCGCCACAGCTGGCCAAAACCATTGTCATGAGCAACATCAAAACCATCATGAACTTCGCGCGAGGAGACTTCATCGTCATGTCCTTCCTTGGAGTAAGTTTTCGTGGGCGGTGGCTTGGGTTTTGCCACAAATGCTGTTGATGAGCTTAATTGCACACCCAACGAACACAAGTTGCGAACACTGTAGCTTAAGTTTGGAACGGCGAATGGAAGGGAGGGTTTTAGAGGTGGTACCGACCTCGTTATCGATCCCGTTATCGATCCCGTTATCGATAACGGTCGCATTATAACAATCCAGATTAGCGCTGTCAAGCAAGCTTTATCGGTATTTTGAACTATCCCGATCTAGCCCATCTGGGGGGATTCTGCCTGATCGCTGCTGGCTCGCGCAACACGCGATGATTCTAGGCGTACACTATTAATGGAGGAACTGCTAATGAAATGCCCAAATTGTTATAGCAATGTTTCAAATAGCACTGAAAAATGCCCGCGTTGCGATTGGCCATTACGTGCGCCCGCAGCCGCAACTTCCTCAGCCGCCTTTGGTGAATCGCCAACCGCCAATGCTTGGGGTCGCGATCAAACCAATGATGCTGGGGTTTGGGAGCCAACCATGCCTGCTTCGGCAGCGTGGGAGCAACCAACTGCTGAGCCAGCCTCGACCTGGGATCAAGCGCCGCTGCAAAGCGTTGCACCACCACCAAACGCCACCATGATGGGCAACGCCATGCCCACAACGGTGACCTTGACCAGTGGCCAAAAGACCCAATTGCTGTTTGGCGCGTTTTTTCCACTCATCATCTTGGCGATCCCCATTTGGTTTATTGGAGGATCGGGGGGTTCCGAGGAAATTAGCTTTTTTTGGTTTATTTTGGGTCTATTTGGCTTGGTGGTGGGTTGGCAAGCAATTATGAATTTGGCCGATTTTTTCAGTGGCGTGGCCCAAGTCCAAGTTGATCGCTTGACTAAAACCCAAGTTGTTAAAAATAAAAATAGCCGAACCTATTATGGGCATTTCGAACGAATTGGCCGCTTGAATATTGGCCGCGAAAACTACGATGGAGCCTTTCAAGGGGCAATTTACCAAGTGACCTATAGCCCTCGTAGCAAACGGCTGTGGGCGATGCAACAGCTTGGCTAATTCAGCAGAATAGGAATCTCGATGCAATGTCCAGAATGTACTGCACCGATTACAACCACCGCTGGTAATTGTGATAATTGCGGTTTTGTAATCAATCAACAAGCCTTACAGGTAGTAGTTGCTCCGCTAGGTTCTCGGCCATTGACTGCCAAGCAAGCATGGCAATTCTTTTTGGTTGGCTTGGTGCCTTGGTCAATAATGCTCATTTTCTGTTGGTGGTTTTTCAGCTCATATGGCTGGTTGTATTGGCTGCTGATGGCGATTTTTGGCGTGTATCTAGTAGCTAAAATAGGCCGATTAATCTTTGATCTTTGGCGGAGTAAACGCGAAAAGTAAGTTCTAGCATGTGAGAACGATGGAACAGAGTTATGTATTGTCCAAATTGTTATATCAAATTCCCATCAGGTGAAACCCGCTGCCCTAAATGTGGTGGGCCTGGTGTACCAAGAAACACTCAATCACCAAAATCCCAGGTGAACTCAGTTCGTCGTACAACTGTGCCCCTAAACGGCAAACAACGTTGGAGTCTTTTTCTGAGTAGCCTTTTTGGGTTATTACTGCTTGCAATACCAAATATTATTATTTTTGGTATTCTTTTACCAATGCAATTTAATTGGTTAGTATTTACGCTAGGTATTGGTGTTATAATTATTGGTATTTATAAAATCTCTAGTTTGCATGAATTAATTGACGGAAATTCCTATATTAAGTCATTCCAACTCATTAGGGTTGATCGTGTTCAAAATAGCAGAACTTACTACTTTGGTTTCTTTAAAGATCTTGGCTGTGTGACAATTGATGCTGAGATGTTTGATAACGCTAAGTTAGGAGCAATATATCAGATACAGTATAGTCCAAGAAGTAAAATCGTTTGGAGCATGAAAATTGAAGATGAAAAACCAGCTAACATAATTTCTGATATAAAACCAAATCATCAGGAAAATATAAGTGATAAACAAAGAAAAATAACATTTATTCAGCGAAAAGAATTATTATTTATGCTGATGAGACATAGTATTCTTGTTTCTTTGTATCCAATATATGTTATTTTTAATCCAGCTTTAGCGTTATCTGATTTAAATGTATTTATAATTATTATATATATCTTTATTTTTTATAACCTAGGAATGATTGTTCTTGCTCTATTAGATTTGATTTCGAATACGAATGAGCTTGACAATGATCGATTGATTCGGGTGGAATTTACCTATGGCCGAAGAGGGAAACGTTTTTATGCAATATTTGAAGGCAATAATCGCCTGAATATTAATGAGCAACAGTATATAGATCTGGTTGAAAATCAAATATATCAAATTACGTATAGTCGATGGACTAGAAAGTTATGGGAGGCACAATTACTCGATTCTTAAACCTAAATTATTGGTTAAGCTAATTATTGATGCGATGAGCGAAGGAGTAAAATGATGAATTGCCCAAATTGTTATACCAAAATTCCTGATAATCAAGCTACGTGTGAACGCTGTGGCTGGCCGGATTTAGCCGAAAAAACTGAATTAAAGCCTGCAACGCCTCGTTCAAAGCAGGCTCCAAGCATGCCAATGACCGGCAAACAACGCTGGTATCATTTCATCAAAGCCTTGTTTCCATTATTATTTGCCTTAGTGCCAATTATTGGAATCTTTACGCTTGTTTCACCCAAAAATTTTACGTTGATTCCATTGTTGATCGTGATTGGCTTGATTGTTGCTGCTACATATTTTAATAAAGATTTACATGATCTTGTCAATAGTGTTGTGTACGTTGAATCGGACCAATTACTCAAAGTAGATCGGTTTTATGGTCATAAAGGAAGCATCATCTATATGGCTTTTTTTAAGCGTCTTGGTGATTTTCAAGTTGATCAAGAAATATATAATACTGTTGAATTGCAATCATTCTATCGAGTAATGTATAGCCAAAAAAGTAAAAAGCTTTGGAAGGTGAAACTTGAATCGAATCAAGCAGTTCTTGATAATGTATTAAGCGAAAAACAAATATCCTACTCACCAAATGAGGGTGTTCAAGGAGTAGGTCAATTATCACTTAATCAACGTAAAGAAATTATAGTATCGATTGTGAATTTTGTGATTTTTATGATATTAATTTATCTATTTTTAGGTAGTTATATAAAAAGATTATTATGGAATTCTGATAATGCATCTATAGGTATTATAGTATCTTCTGTAATTCTGTTTATATTTCTGAATTTATTTAAAGGAATAGTATTTCAAGTTATCGATTTTATTACAGGAAAGGTTGAATCTACGATCGATACATTTATCGATTTTGATAAGAGACATAGCAATCCTGGAGTTGAATATACGGCGAAATTTCAAAAACTTGGCAAGGTATCAGTTAAGCAACAGCACTATCTTGAGCTGGTCAAAGGCGAGAAGTATCAATTATTCTATAGCCGATGGAGTAAGATAGTGTGGGATGTGCAAAAAATTAACGAAAAATCGGCCTAAAAAACTAAAACCGCCACTCAACTGAGCGGCGGCTTGCGCCAAACTAGCGTCCAGGTAAAGGATCATCCATGGGGACGAGGCGTTGGCGTAGGGCATAAATCGCGGCTTGGGTACGATCCGCTAAGTGCAATTTCGACAAAATGTTGCTGACGTGGGTTTTGACAGTTTTCTCACTGATGATCAGCGAATCGGCAATTTCACGGTTGGAATGACCGCGGGCGATCAGGCGCAAAACATCCATTTCGCGCTCGGTCAGGGCTTCAGCATCGGGGTCGTTGTTGCGCGGCGCAGAGAATTCTTGCATCAATTTGGCGGCCACTTCAGGGTGCAACACCGCCTCGCCGCGTTTGGCGGAACGCACAGCCCGCGCTAATTCCAACGGGCTAACATCTTTTAATAGGTAGGATATTGCCCCTGCTTTGATTGCCGGAAAGACTTTTTCATCATCAGAGAACGAAGTCAGAACAATCACTTGAGTGGTGGGGCTGACGGCCTTGACGCGGCGAGTGGCTTCTACCCCGTCGATTTCAGGCATCACCAAATCCATAATCACCACATCAGGCAACAGTTGCTTAATCTGGCCAACTGCCTCAACCGGCATTCCCGAATCGCCGACAACTTCAATATCATCTTGGAGTTCGAGAAAATCGCGCAAGCCTTGGCGAACAACCAAATGATCATCGACTAAAAAAACGCTAATACTTTCCATAAGAACCTCATTGTGAGTGAATCGCGCTCTATTGATTGTACACGCAATCGGCAAATGAACGCCAACTGCTCACCACTTTTTCACTTCCAAGCGGCCAAAGCTGTGATATGCTCAATACACGTTTGAGAGATTTCGGCCTAGTTTTGAAGGAATGTCCATGAATCGAACACGTTCCGTGATTGTTGGTTTGGTGGTATTGCTGTTGGTAGCGCTTGGTGCTAGCGGTTGGCTCTGGTTTGAACGCGGCACAATTATCTCGCGCGATGCCACGACCCAAGCTGAATTTGGCAAATTAAAAGATCAAATTACTGCTGCTGATGAGGTGCAAGATAAAAACCGTCAGCTGCAAGACCAAGTGAATGATTTACAAGAGCGTTTGAATAACCCACCAACCAGCATTGCTGAGCCGACCAGCCCAGCGCTTGAGCCAACGCCTGAAGCTGGCCCGACTCCGACGGTTGATCCGGCTGCCCCGACCCCAACCGGCCCAGGTGGCGTGGAGCCGCCAGCACAAATTGTTGAAGTGATGAAGCAAATTGAGCAAGAAGTGATCGCGTTGCGTGGTTTGCCAGAAGAACGCCCCGTCACACGACGCATGCTCACCCGCGATGAATTGCGTGATTATATTGTGCGCGAAATGGAAACCGAAAATACTCCCGAAGATTTTCGCCGTGAAACCAGCCAATTGTGGATGCTTGGTTTAGCCGAAAAAGATATTGATTTGCAACAACTCTATATTGATTTGCAAACTGAGCAAATTGGTGGATTTTATGATCCCGAAACTGATACCTTCTATATTATTGCTGAAAACAGTGAATTTCCACCAGCTGATCAAATTACCTATGCCCATGAATTTAATCATAACTTGCAAGATCAATTGATTAATCTGCAAGATGGCCTGAAAGTTGGCGAATTTGATGCTGATCGATCTTTAGCATTTCGTTCGTTGGTTGAAGGCGATGCAACCAAATTAATGAGCGATTGGTTGCAAAACGATCTTATTCCACGCATGTCACCTGCCGAGTTGCAAGAATTATTGCGCACCTTGCAAGAACAACAAGATAGCAGCAGCATTCTTGATCAAGTGCCTGGCGTGTTGCGCGATGGGCTAGTCTTTCCTTATGAAGATGGTTTAGCGTTTGCTGAAGCAGTTTATGCCGAAGGTGGTTGGGAGGCAGTGACTAAGGCGTTGCAAGACCCACCAACCTCGACCGAGCAAATTTTGCACCCTGAAAAATATTTGAGTGCCACCCGCGATAACCCAACCCTGCCCGATCAATTTGATCTGTTGCCAGTGCTCGGTGCTGATTGGACAACCGCTATGACCAATACGGTTGGCGAGTTCGATGTTAAAGCGTTGCTCGAATATACCGCGACTGCTGGCGATATGGAAGCTGCGGCAGCAGGAATTGGCGGCGGTCGCATGACCCTGTATGAACACAACAGCGATTTCACGCCTGTGTTGCAATGGACATTGCGCTGGGATAGCGCCGCCGATGGTGATGAATTTTTGAGCTTATTCAATGGTACGCTTAACCCAAATGGCGATTTGCTGCTACGGGCTGGAGATCCAAACCGAAGTGATGATGATGTCCATGTTGGAGTCAAAGGCAGTGGCCAAGAATTTGTGATTATTTTTAGTTCGAACCAAGATTTGGTGCGCAATGCCTTGAATGCCTTACCCTAAATCTGGTTTGAATCGTTGCTTTCACCAATAAACGTTGGATTTCCCTCACGTTTTTTGCCACTGCTGTGGACGAGGATGTGAGGGTTTTCTGTTCTCGATTCTTTACTTTTGCCTTTCGTTGTGGCTTCTCGTATACTAAACTGCGTTAACAACTATTGACCTAAGCAACTTGTAGGCGGGAGTTTATGCAACCCAATGGAATTCTAACGCTGACAACCGATTTTGGCAGCGTTGATGCGTATAGCGCAGTGCTCAAAGGCGTGATTCTTTCGGTTAATCCTCAGGCAACCTTGATCGATGTGACCCATGAAATCGATGCCCAACGGATTGCCCAAGCGGCCTATTTATTGCACACAGGCTATCGCTACTTTCCCGATGGCACTGTTCATTTGGTGATTGTTGATCCAGGTGTGGGCGGTGATCGTAAAGCTGTGGCGTTGTGTTCGCCCCGTTGGGCCTTTGTGGCTCCTGATAATGGTGTGCTTTCGTATATTTGGAAGGATTTAGTCGCCGAATTTGGGCGTGAGCAATTACAGTTGATCGAATTAACTGATGATCGCTGGTGGTTGCCCAAGGTTAGTGCTACCTTCCATGGCCGCGATATTTTCGCGCCAGTTGCCGCGCATCTTTCAAAAGGTGTGCAGCCTGAGGAATTGGGCCAACCATTGGCCGAATTGATCGACTTGCCTTTGGCTGAGCCACGTCAACGCCCTGACGATGCTTGGGAAGGCCGCATCATCCACGTTGATAATTTTGGCAATTGTATTACCAATATTACCCGTGATTTTATTGCTCAGCATGGTGGCATCGAGCAAGTTGAAATTGGAATTCTCGATCAGCAAATTGGCCGAATTTGCCGCACTTACGCCGATAGCGAATGGGGCATGGTGATGGCGTTGTTTGGTTCTAGCGAACGGCTTGAACTGGCGGTGCGCAATGGTAATGCAGCTCGCATGCTCGGCGTTGGCATCGGCGATAGCCTGCGAATTCGCTTTGTAAGCTAAGTCAAAAGGCAAAAATCAAAAGGCAGAATACTAGGCCTTTGATTTTTGCCCTTTTTTGGTACTTTAATCAATTAAAGTAATCCTGCGATTTTGATGATACCATTTATATTCGATTTTTTGACTTTTGACTTCTGATTTTTGCCTTTAAAAAACTATGTTTGATACACTCAATAGCGAACAACGGGCGGCGGTAATGGCGCAGCTTGGGCCAGTTTTGGTCAAGGCTGGCGCGGGCAGCGGTAAAACTCGCGTGCTGACCTACCGCATCGCCTATTTAATCGAGCAGGGCGCTAGCTCCGATTCGATTGTTTCGGTGACCTTCACCAACAAAGCCGCCAGCGAACTGCGTACCCGCTTGCGCGATCTTTTGGGCAAGCGTAGCCGTGGCCTGACTGCCGGAACCTTCCACGCGATTTGTGGCAAATTGCTGCGCCAACATATTAATGGACGAATTCGCAATTACACTGCCAACTTTACAATTTACGCTGGCGATGAGCAATTGCAACTGGTGCAACAAGCCATGGATGGCTATACCGGACGCATGCCGCACGATCTTGAAGCACCGCAAGTGCTCAATTTGATTTCGCGCTTCAAAAGCCGCATGCAACCACCAACCTTAGCTCGGCAGATGGCTAGTGATCCGGTCAGTCAATATGCAGCAGCGATTTATCGCACCTATCAACGTCAGCTTGAGCGCTCGAATGCTGTTGATTTCGATGATATGATCGTGATGACCTACAAGCTGTTGTTTGAGCATCACGATGTGCTCGATGAAGTTCAATCGCGCTGGGCGCATGTGTTGGTCGATGAATATCAAGATACCGATTCGGCCCAATATGCCTTGCTCGAGTTACTTTCACGGCCAGTTGCTCAGCGCCCACGCTCATTGTTTGCGGTTGGCGATGCCCAACAATCGATCTATGGTTTTCGCAACGCCGATTACACGATCATCAATCGCTTCACCCGCGATTTCCCTGAAGCCCAAGTGGTTGAGTTGTTGACCAATTATCGTTCGCGCCAAGAGATTCTTGATGCGGCCTATGCCGTGATGCGCCATTCGGTCGCTGTGCCAGCCTTGACCTTGAAAGCTGCGCGTCGTTCGCCGCCAGTGCCAGCCTTGGTGATCAACGAGGCTACTGATGATCGCGCCGAAGCCGATGCGATTGCCAAATCAATTGGTAATTTGCTGAGCACAGGTCGTCGCAGCAAAGATATTGCGATTTTGTATCGTTCGCGGCATATGAGCCGTGGCCTAGAAACGGCGCTGCGCCAAGCACGGATTCCCTATTCGCTCAAGGGTCAAGCGGGGTTTTACGATCGGCGGGTGATTCGCGATGCTTTGGCCTTTTTGCGGATTATTGCTAATCCCAGCGATAGCCTGAGCATGAATCGGATTATCAATGTGCCAGCGCGTGGCATTGGCGCTAGCACAATCGCCCATCTCACCAGCAAAGCTGCTGCACTGGAACTACCGCTCGGTGAAGCCTTGTTGAAGCGTGAAGCATGGGAAGGCTTGAGTGATCGAGCCAGCCAAATGGTCAGCGATTGGGCACGCAAAGTCTATCGTTGGCGCAAATTGGCTAGCGGCAGCTACCCACCCGAGGGCTTGTTGCAAACGGTGCTGCAAGAAAGTGGCTATCAATCCATGATCGAAAAAGACTGGAACGACCCTGAGCGCAGTGATGCCCTGGCCCACCTTGAAGAATTACGGGTTGCTGCTGGCGAACATACCAGCCTCGCAGCCTTTTTGCAGGAAATTGCCCTGCTGACCAACGTTGAAGACAAAGATGAGCGTGATGCTGTTCAATTGCTGACCATCCACGGAGCCAAAGGCTTGGAATGGCCAATTGTCTACGTGGCGGGCTTGGAAGAAGGTACATTGCCCCACGAACGTTCGTTGGTCGAAGCAGGCGGGGTGGAAGAAGAGCGGCGTTTGTGCTATGTGGCCTTGACCCGCGCAGGTGAACAACTCTATCTTTCGCATGCCAAAAAACGCCAACGCAACCAACGTAATCCATCGCGCTTCCTTGATGATATTTTGGTTTATGGCCGTGAACGCGCCAAAGCCAAGGCTTTCTAACCGTTCGTTAACCTTTAGGTAAACTTTTGAGCCTACACTCAGAGTGTTAGGATTTTTGCAGCGTAGGAGTGACCCATGAAAGAGTTAATTGCCCAACTTGTCGAGAAGGCCAACTTAAACGAAGAGCAAGCCAACAAGGCGGTTGAAGTGGTCAAAGGCTTTTTGGGCGATAAACTGCCAGAAGGTTTGCGCGGTCAAGTCGAGGGCTTTCTGACGGGCGAAAATATTATGGATGTCGCTGATAAAGCCAAAGGCTTGCTCGGCGGCTTGTTTGGCAACAAAGAATAGTCCCAACATCGCCTAACTCAATTGATCAAGAGCAGCCAAGCTTGGCTGCTCTTTTGTTGTATTAGCATATGTCGAAAATTTGATACAATAGCAACACTGTGTGGCAAAAGGAACGTGATCTATGCAAAGCACTCGCATTGTTGACCCTGATCAACTGCCTGATCATCTGCGTTTAGGCCGTTATCTGGGCTTAACTGCCATCGCAATTTACCTTGGACTATTTACCGGGGCTGGCCTGACTGTGATGATTCCCGATGCCTCGGATTTCATCATGCAATCGAAAATTCCGCTTAGCGGTTTTGCGGTGCTGATACAAGGCTTATTTTTCATTGCCGCTCGCTTTTTTGCTCGCCGGAATGAGATCAATCGTAGTATTTACCTTATGATGCTTGGCTGTACCTTATTGCCAATGATCATTACCTTTTTCAATCCAATTGAATGGCCACTCAGTGTTTTGTATGTTTTTTTGATGTTGATTATTGCGGTTCAGTTTGTTAATAGCTATAACCTCAAACGGATTAGTATTGTGGCTTGGCTTTCAATTATTATCATTTTGTTTTTTGGCTTTATCTTCAATGATCAATATAATTATCCAAAAATCAATGTGCTGTTGATTATGATTACCTCTGGTGCACCAATCGTCACCATGATTATTTCAATTTTGTTTAGTTTTCATCGACGCTTGAATTTGACCTTGCGTGAAGTCAAACGAATTAATTATTCGCTAGAAGAATCGCGCGATTCGTTAGAACAACAAGTTGAGCAACGCACCCAGCAATTGCAACAGACGCTCGGCGAATTACAGCAACGTAATCAAGAGCAAGCAGCCTATGTTGCCCAAATTGAGCAACAACGCCAAACAATTCGCGAATTAAGCGTGCCAGTGCTGCCAGTTAGCCGCGATACCTTGGTGTTGCCAATTGTCGGCACTGTGGAAAATGAACGCTTACGCGATTTACAGGCGATTGCCTTAGGCGAAATTCAACGTCGTCGTGCTCAACGCTTGTTGCTCGATGTAACGGGGCTTTCATGGTTTGATAATGATGTGGCTGCTGGATTACTGCGTTTGATTGATGCTGCCCAATTGCTGGGAGCCAAGGTTGCCCTAATTGGCGTGCGGCCAGAGGTAGCTCAAGCTTTGGTCAATTTGGGGATTGTTTTTGATAATGTGGCGATCTATCGCGATTTACAATCGGCATTGAACTAGGGAAATGGCCGAATTGCCCCAACATAGCGGCTGCTCCAATAGCTATTGGATAAATCGGAAACGCGAATGCCTAAACTCTCGGAGAGCGCCTGAATCACTTTGCCATTGCCAGCATAAATGCCCACATGGCTCACGCCTTTTTTATAGGTATTTTTGAAAAAAACAATATCGCCAGGCACTAAATCGCGGCGACTAGCAACTTTCTCGCCATAACCACCAGTCCATTGTTCGGCGGCGCTATGGGGCATATCGATGCCTAATTTGCCATAAACATACAGCACCAAGCCTGAGCAATCGAAGCCACCGCGCGGAGTTTCGCCGCCCCAAACATAGGGATAGCCTACATATTTGCGGGCCAAACGCACCGCTTCAAGCGCGTTGGGCGAGGCACTCAAGGTTGGCACACGCCGCAAAATATAGGCATCGGCTTGTAACAGTTCGGCGGAAACCCAGCCCTCAGTGCCATCGTTGGTGCGCACATTGAACCAACCCTCACGTTGTTGCAATAAATTGACTTGCCCATGCTCAGCGCTCAAGGTCGTGATAATTTCAGCTTCAGTTTGCGGCTTCGAGCGAACATTAGCTCGTTCAACCGTTAATCCCGCCACTAAAACTGGATTTGGGTCGGCATGCAGATTAACTTGGGGCAGGGTTTGGGCTGAACTGGCCAAGGCCACATAACTATCATCAACCCAACCAAGCGCTCGTTGCGGGGTTACAACTTGCAGCCAGCCCTCAAATCGGCCAACTACTGTCAACGGCGTGGTGTTGAGCAAAATCGCCATGGGCAAATAATCAACGCTCGGGCCATCGCGCAAATTCAATTCCTCGCTGGCAACCAACCCAGCAATTGTTGTAGTAAAGACCGTATCAGCAGAGATCGAATCATACAATAGCGCACTAGCGGTTAACGGCAAGGTTTCAGGGATAGCCAAGGCCTGGGCTTCGAGTTCGGGGTTTAAAACGGGGGCTTGCCAATCAGCAGGAATTGGCTCATCGAGGGTTGCGCCGACGCGCACAATTTGCGGTGTGGCCGTTGCCCCAAGCGGCGCGGGAGAGGTTGCGGGAAACGTCCACCAAAGCAGCAACGGCACAGTTAACCCAGCGCCAAGCAATAACCCAGCGATCTGCAAGCGCCGACGATCCCGTGCGAGGATTGGCAATCGGGGCATATTGACGAATCCTTATTATTCAAAAATGATTCCATAGGCTTGATTCAGCTGCTGCAAAGCGGCAGCAGGCAATGGTAAGCCAAATTCTTGAAGGGCATGGCTGAAATCATTGAAATAATATTCGAAACCTGCCGGAGCCGCAACTATCAATGCTATGCCGGGACTGGTTCCAAGCGTGCGGAATGAATGGCGCACGCCCATTGGGAGATTAACCGTTGCCCCCGCCTCGGCAACAATCGTCTCACCATTAATCCAAAACTCAAAGACCCCCGCTTGAATAATAAAGGTTTTATCTTCACGGGTATGGATGTGTTGCATAACGCTCGTTCCAGGCAAGCTGGTATATTCAACTAACGAAAACGCCCCATCAGTATCCGCGCCGGTTAATTTGACCGCAACCTGGCTGTGCTGGGTATTTACCATTGGGTTTTCCTCAAACACCCAAGGTTCCGTAAGCTGTGACATAGGCAACCTCCGCTGATTATATTGATTATAGGCGATCGATAATGTGCTGCCTATGAAGCTTTACTGTGATCTTTGGCTAATACTATTCGCATTCGTGGGGAAGCCCGAAGTACGGGTGGTTTGCTCGGAGGGCGGTTAACCCTAGGTGTACGAAGTCTCATAATTATGGATGAAACTTCGCAAAGAGTGAGCCATTTTTAGCCCCTGATTTGTTTGATTTTCTGCTAGCTCTAAGTTGTTTTCTGGTTTACCACTATGTTTCTTGGCCCCTAGCCCTCTCTTTGCCTCTGCGTTAAATTCTTACTTCGCGTCCTTCGCGTTCTTCGTGGTTAACCATCCACGCCTTCGCCCCAACGCTCAAGCCATACGCCAGCACCAGCCAGCTCATGCCAAACCTAGGAATTTCGACCGCTGCCCAAGATAAATCGGCCAGCCATTCGGCGGCCTCAACGACCCAAGTTAATGCCGCCCATGTGATTGGCAAGGCCAGCAATGCTAACCAACGGCCAAACAACCCCAAGCATGCTAGCATTGCGCCGCTGGCCATAATCAACGGCACAACTGGCACAATCAGTACATTGGCGACGGGTGCAATCAACGAGAGATTACCAAAATGATACAGAATGATCGGCAGTGTCCAAATTTGGGCGGCCAATGTTGCGGTCAATGGCTCGATCATCCATTCGAGCCAGCGCCAACGCAGCCACTGCCGCAATTGAGCTTCAATTGGCTTGCCCCAAGCAAACAAGCTCGCCGTGGCCAAAGCTGATAGTTGAAAGCCTAAATCCCATAAGGTGTGCGGATCGATCAGGGTCATGAGCCAAGTTGCTGCCGCGAGTGCCGCCCAAGCATCGGATTTGCGACCAAGCGGCTGGGCTAGTGCCACGATTGCGCCCATCAAGGCAGCGCGAATCACAGCCCCGCTAGCTCCCACAAAGGCTACATACACCACAATTGCGCCAATTGCCACCATGGTGGCGTGGCGTTGACTAAGCTTTAAGGCCTTGCCCAAACCCAATAACGCCGCCACCACAATTGTAATATTCCAGCCTGAGATGATTAAGATATGCGAAAGCCCAGTGCGATTGAAGGTATCCCACACAGTTTGAGGCACGCTGCTTTTGACTCCCAGCAACATTCCGACCAAAACTGCTGCTTGCGGTTGCGGCAACGTTTGGTTGATGATTGTTTGCGAGCGCTGTTTGAGCGCGATTAAGCGTTGATAGACTGAATTTTTTGCAGGCAAGGCTTGTTCAACGGTTGCAGGCTCAAGCATGGCATAAATCGAGCGGCGACGTAGATAGTCGGCATAATCGAAATTTGGGCTAGCGGTTGGCGTGATGATTGTGCCGCTGACTAACAAACGTTCGCCATTACTGCGTGGTGGCTCGGCTGGAAGAGTTAACATAATCTTGCCAGTTGTGGCAACTCGTTGCTGATTATCTTGATAAGCATGGACGGCTAAAACCACCCGTTGTTGCTGTGGAGTCCATTGCGGCTGGCCGACAATTACTCCTTCTAAACGAGTTGTCATGCCAATCTGTTGACGAATATCGTCAAGATTTGAGGAATTTTGACTGACCGCCATTCGTACTACCCCTAGCATAGTACCAGCATATATTGCTATCAGCATAACCCGCCATGATTTTCGGATATAGATAATGAGTAAAATAATCGCTATTGATGCCATAAAATATAGATACCATGCTATTTGTAGCCTATCATTTAACCACAGCCCAAGCAGCCAGCCAGCAGTAAAACCACAAAGTCGCATATGCAAACTCCTCAATAATGCTGGTTTTTTAGAGCCGCAATCCCCTAAAAATCCCCCATGTCACTATTGCCACTGGATGGTGGTGAAAAATAGTAAAATAATTTTTATCCCTTTGTAGTGGCCTAAAAATAGTTAAAAATTAGTTGAAACAACGTATCAACAATTTTGCATATTGAAATAGGGCGTGGTATTGTTTTCTTGCGCCGATAGTACTATTCAAGCAAACCAAGACTCAGACCCTTCCATAAGCGCCATGAGCATGATAATGCTCCAGCTTTGGCCAACCGATGACTTCTAGCATGATGTCGCCCGACCTCATCAGAGAAGCCAGCGCCAGACCTGCCACGGCACTGCAATTTCGTAATTGGCTATGAACAACGCTCGTTGTTGATGCGCCAGCTGTATGACTATTTTCGTCAATTTTGAATAAGCTGCTGTTTTATGTGGTGGCTTGCTGATGAGCTAGTTGTTCTCGAAATCCCTACAAATTGCGGAGGTTATAATTCTTTATGGTTCGCAAACGTTTAATCACTGTGGCTGCATTGCTCGGTTTAGTTGGGGCTGTCTTTGGTTCTGCTGTTAGCACTGGTGCTCAAGATTACGACAAAGTTCGCGGGCAGTTGATCCGCACTTATCGCGAAGCCGAAGCCAAAGGCGTGCGCCCAGATTGGGTCACCGCAGCGGTTGATACCAGCTTGAATCACTTCGCTGGCAAGGGTGCCAATAGCGCCAATTTGCAAGTGCGTGGCGTTGATCAAGATGATCTGGGCATCAACGTGCGCCTTGACCAAACCTATGCTGGCTTGCCAGTCTTTGGCGGCCAAGTCATTGCGCACCTCGACAATAAAGGCAATGTGACCCAAGAAAGTGGTGAACTCTTCGCGGTTGATGGGATTGATACCAGCGCTAGCTTAAGCTCGGCCGAGGCGATCAAAATTGCTCAAAGCCAAGTCAAGTATGATTTCAACGCCAAAAACGCGAGCGGTACAGAAGTCAGTAGCGAACTCAAAATCTTGCCACGCGAAGGCAAAGATTCGGTGATCGTCTTCCAAGTAAGCTTGCACATTGAAGATGGCAGCGAAGCAACCGCTCACCACGAGTTCTTCATCAACGCCAAAACTGGCGAAACTGAGTTGTACTACAACGACATGGATGGAGTCAACGCGACTGGGACTGGCAAGAGCTTATACAGCGGCAATGTCTCAATTACCACCGACTTGGTGAGTGGGGTTTACTATCTGCGCGATAACTCACGCGGCGGGATGTACACCACCAACATGAACAACCGCACCACTGGCGGTAGCACCTTCACCGATGCTGATAATGTTTGGGGAACCAACACGACTGCCAACGTTCAAAGCGCTGGCGTTGATGCCCACTATGGCGCTCAATTGACCTGGGACTACTACTTGAGCAGCTTTGGCCGCCGTGGCATCGATGGCAATGGCTTCCGCGTATTGAGCCGCGTGCACTATGGCAATCGCTATAACAACGCCTTCTGGAACGGCTCAAGCATGACCTATGGTGATGGCGATGGCACAACCTTCCGTCCATTGGTTTCGCTCGATGTTGCAGGCCACGAAATTACCCACGGTCTGACCGAAAAAACCGCTGGCTTGATCTATAGCAACGAATCAGGTGCTGCTAATGAATCATTCTCGGATATTTTCGGCACAATGGTCGAATATAGCAGCGGCACAGGCGATTATCTGATTGGCGAAGACATCTACACCCCAGCCACCGCTGGCGATGCGTTGCGCAATATGTCGAACCCAGCCGCCGAAGGCGACCCCGACCACTACAGCAAGCGCTACACTGGCACTGGCGATAATGGCGGCGTGCACATCAACAGTGGGATTCAAAACCAAGTCTTCTATCTGTTGGCTCAAGGTGGAACCAACCGCACCTCTGGCTTAGCAGTAACTGGCATTGGCCGACCAAAAGCCGCTGCGATCTTCTATCGTGCCTTGACGGTCTACTTGACCCCAAGCTCAAACTTCAAGGCCGTGCGCACCGCAACCCTCAACGCCGCCCGCGACCTCTATGGCGCAAGCAGCGCTGAATACAACGCAACTGCTCAAGCCTGGACGGCTTGTGGCGTACAATAAGCACTAGCTAAATCTCGTTTCCAAGCACACGCTCCATGTGGGGCGTGTGTTTTTGTGTATTGTGAGAATGATTACCAATGCTCATGCACGTTTAAAGCGCCCAACTGTGCTACACTGCCTAGCAGAAACCATTCTAGTTGCTGTGAGGATGTTTATGCGCCGTTTTTGGATTGGGATCATCACGCTGATTGTATTGTTGAGTGGCTGCGATGCTCAGCAATTTCTGGCCACGCCAAAACCAGGTAGCTCCAATAATTCAAATCAACCGCAAGCCGAAGTGAATCACATGGCGTTGGGCAACCCTAGTGGAGCCTTGCCCGAAACTAGCAGCAGCGATAACTACTTGATCCAGCGCCCAGAATATAGTTTGGCCTATAATCGCAAACTGAATATTCTCAATTGGGTCAGTTGGCATCTCGATATTGGCGATTTAGGCAACACCGACCGCAGCCAATTTACCACCGACCCCGATTTGCCCGAAGGCTGGTATCGAGTTAAGCCGACCGATTACACCAACAGCGGCTATGATCGCGGCCACATGTTGCCATCAGCCGATCGCACCGCCTCGGAAAGTATCAATCGCTCGGTGTTTTATATGACTAACATCGTGCCGCAAGCTCCCGACAATAACCAAGGCCCATGGAAAGAATTTGAGGATTATTGCCGCGATTTGGTGCGTGATGGCAAGCAACTTTATCTGATCGCTGGCCCCGAAGGCTCCGACGGCAGCATTGGCGACCCAAAAATTCGCGTGCCCAAGTATGTTTGGAAGATTGCGCTGGTGCTTGATGCTAACGATCAGATCAGCGATATCAACCGCAACACCGAAGTGATTGCGTTGCGAATGCCCAATCGCGATGGCATTCGCGATAAAGATTGGCGCGATTATATCGTTTCGGTTGCCACCATCGAAGAAAAAACCAAATACACCTTTTTCACCAATTTGAGCAGCGAACTACAAAATAGCCTCAAGCAAAAAGTTGCTACTCCCTAAATCATGCGTTGCACTCAACCCCTCGCCTACAATTGCCGAGGGGTTGGGGTGAGCAAGCGTCGCGCAATAGTTGCCCGAATTGTTTGGGCTTGGCCTGCCGCCAAAATGAGCTCAGTCGCTTCAACCGAGCCAAACTCAGCCAGCCCACTCGCTGCGGCCTCGCGGCTAGCACGTTGCGGGGCGGTTTTAAGCAATTCAGCCAAATCAGCAAAGGCTCGTGCTCCACGAATGCGCACCATTGCCACCGCCGCATAGCTCTCGGCTAGCTGGCCAGGCGTAGCCAGCACAATTGTGCGAGCCGTTGCATATCCACAATCTGCACTAATCCGCCCAATCAAATACGCTACCAACCACGCGGGAGCTGTGCCAGCCTCAAATGCAGCAATTAGCAATTTGGCAGCAGCAGGGTCGGGCATCCGCTGAACCAGCATGGCATCAACCTGCTTGAACTTGGCAGGATCATGCAAGGCATAGCGTACCAATTCAACCGCTGAGTAGGTATGTGAATCTAAGGCTGTTGATCCAGATTCGATCATTCTTCGCACCCTTGAATTAAGATAGCGGCTATTCTCCTGTTGGCCGCCAGCCACGGCTAGCCCCAACAATTGTCGCCAATTCTTGACCTTGGGCATCAACTAGCACAATTCGGTTATTGCTGAGGCTGATTGCCAGCAATCCAGATGGCGATTCGCTGACACAATCGGGATAACTAAACCCCACATTGGGATAATGCAAAAATTGGCGGCTTTGGCCAGTAGCATCAATGGCTAAAACATTGGCCCCAACCCCTTGCTCAACTTGGCAGATCCAAGCATCCCCATCAGTTTTGCGCCAATCGCCAAAAGCTGTAAATAACTGCTCGGTGTTTGGCAACCACGCTACTGCTTGTTGGTTATGCTCAAAATGCCAGCCATCAAGCCGTAAGTTCCAGCTATACCCATTGCGAGCAACCGTTGCGGGTGGTGCGATCCAAGCGGTGCTAGTATTGGAAAGGCTTACCTGCTGGGTTTTTAGATCAAGCTTAAGTTCGTAGGTTTGTTGAAGGGTTGATGAAATCGATTGGGTATGATAAACCAGCGCAGCTTCATTGTTTTCAGCCCAAATTAGGCGCTCATCAAGCAGCAACGGTTGCTCAAACTGTAATCTATATAATTGGCCTGCTTGCCATAAATATAAACCTCGTGCTGCTGCCCGCCAACCATGAAACAACATGCGACCATCAGGTTGTGCTTGCATATCGATTAATCCACTAGAAACATTGCTATCCATCGTCGCAAAAACGCTGATTTCGGTTGTGTGCTCAGTAGCTGGCTCAAACTGATAGACCCATGTTGCTGGTGATGGAGCATGATTATAGGTCAGCCAAAATTGGTTATGTTGGAGCAAGACACCAACATCCGAAGGCTGTTCGCCCGTCGAATCGGCGGCGCTAATTAGCAGCCATTGATTTTTGGCAAGATCAAGAATCGCATAGCGAAATTGTTCCAACTCGGCTTGGCAACCAAGCAAAAACCAGCGACCATCATCTGACCATTGGGCAGACGGGGCGTAAGCAGAATGCTCAGAGCTACACCAACCAAGCTTTTCTAGCTCGTGGTTGGGCGAAAATAAAAGCTGGCCTTGTGGATCAAACAACCCTAGATCACGATAATTCAAGGCAGCGACAGAATCATCAAAACGTTGACTCAGTACGAGCAAGGCAGCGTTGGGCAATTCTTGCCAACGGAGATCCGCATCAACCCGCTGGACTTCCAATGCTGGCGGGATTGCTTCTACGAATAATGGTTCGGCTTCAACGAAATCAAAATGGGTCGGTAAAGCGCTGGTGAGGACTGTAAGTGTGGGTGGTGGCTCTACCAGCGTTGGCGTAATCAACAAGGCTTGGCTTGGGCTTGGCGTTGCTGCTGATGGTTGTTTCGTGGTTTGGCCACAACTCGTAAGCACCAATCCGAGCACGCCAAGAGCGATCAAGCGACGCATAGCATCCTCCAATAAACTATCTTCGCCCTAAGCGTAACAGACTGCATCACTCGCCGTTAATGAGCGATGGCTGAAAGTAAGCTTAGAAAGCACTGAAATGGATCGTTACAAGCAATGGAAACGCTCCCACGAAATAGCCAGAATATGCTATGATAGCTATAATAATTTAATCCATGATCTCTGTTAATGCGTACCTAGAGCTAAGCAAAGGAGGTCAGCCCCGATTAAATTTCCACAAGCCAGAACGTACCTAATAATTCGCAGTATGGTGGTATGTGCAATGTAGCGCAAGGAGACCCGATGATGGTTCGTCGCAAGATTCATGGTTCGTTAATTAGCCTGTTGGTATTGACGCTGATTTTGGCTGCCTGTGGCAGTGATAGCACCGCAACCACTACCAGCAACACCGGCTCGACCAATCCCGCCGAAGTTAAGGGCGAAATTACGGTTTGGGCTTGGAATGTGGCCGCCAAGAGCCTCGAAGCAACGGTTCCCTCGTTTAACCAAAAATACCCCAACGTCAAAGTTACTGTCCAAGATATTGGACGCACAGATGTCTACGATAAGCTAACTTCGGGCTTACAAGCTGGCGGCGCGGGCTTACCCGATGTAGTCGCGATCGAATCCGACCGCATGGATGTCTATACGTCAACCTTCCCCGATGGCTTGGCCGACTTAACCAGCCGCGCCAGCAAATACGAAAAAGATTTCGATCCTTCCAAATGGGCCCAATCCAAAATTAGCGATAAAATTCGCTCGATTCCCTGGGATTCCGGCCCAACTGGTTTGTGGTATCGCGTTGATATTTTCGAGCAAGCTGGCGTAGATCCTAAATCGATCGAAACATGGGCCGATTTGATCGCTGCTGGCGAAAAGATTTTGGCCGCGACCGATGGCAAAACCAAGCTCTTGCCAGTCGATATTGTGGCCGATGATGCTGGCTTCCGCATGATGACCAGCCAATTGGGCGTATGCTGTTATTTCAATAACGATGGCAAAATCAACCTGACCAATGACAAATCGGTACAAGCGCTGACCTTGCTCAAAGAAATCAACGATAAAGGCTTAGTTGCCAATATCAATGGTTGGGATGGTACAGTTGCCGCGACCAAGAATGGCGATGTTGCCACGGTTCCATTTGGGGTCTGGTATAGCGGCACAATCATCGACCAAGCGCCTGATCTTTCAGGCAAATGGGATGTGATGTTGTTGCCAGCCTTCGAAAAAGGCGGCAATCGCGCTGCCAACCTTGGTGGCTCGACCTTGGCAATTCCGGCTGCAACCAAAAATCTCGATGCAGCTTGGTTGTTCGTTGAGCATGCCTTGGCCACCAGCGAAGGCCAAAACATTATGATGGAAAAATTCGGCATTTGGCCAAGCTATCAGCCAGCCTACAGCGCTGACCTCTATAGCAAGCCAGTGGCTTTCTTCAACAACCAACCAATTTGGAAGTTGTTTGCTGATGAAATTAAGAACATTCCACCAGCAACCTACACCAAAGACTATGCTAAAGGCCAAGCAGTTTTGGCTTCAGCTCAAGCCAAAGTGCTGAGCCAAGGCATGGACCCCAAACAAGCTCTGCAAGAAGCTGCTGCCGAATTGGCCAACCAAACTGGCCGCGAAATCGCCCAATAGGTCATACCCTCACCCCAACCCCTCTCCCGTATGGCGGGAGAGGGGAGTTTGAATTAATGGCCTTTGCCTAGGAGGGTTCTATGGGGTCGCAGCTACTTACACCAGCAGAGCGCCGCCACCAATGGCGACGGCGACTAACCCCGTACATGTTTTTACTGCCAGCATTGTTGATTTTTGGCATCTTTATGCTCTACCCAATTATTGCCTCGTTGCAATTGAGCTTTGAGAGCCAACTCAACCCTAACAGCGGCTTCAGTCTCGATAACTATCGGCGCTTGTTCGGCGACACGGTGTTTCGTAAAGCACTAATCAACACGGTGTTTTTGCTGGTATTTCAAGTGCCACTGCAACTTGGCCTCGCCATGGTCTTGGCGGTGTTGCTCAATAGCGCCGTGCTCAAATTTCGCACAGCCTTTCGCTTAATTTATTTTCTGCCAGCAATTACCGCCTTATTCGCGGTAGCCTTGATCTTTCGGCTGCTGCTGAATGATGAAAAAGGCCTGATCAACTATGTGCTCAATGGCTTGGGCGTGCAGCCTGTGCCCTGGCTTACTAATGCTTGGCCCGCTAAATTCTCGCTGGTTATGGCAATTACCTGGCGCTGGACGGGCTATAACATGGTGATTTATCTCGCCAGTTTGCAGAGTATCCCAACCGAATTGTACGAGGCGGCAGAGCTTGATGGCGCAGGCGCATGGGCCAAATTCTGGGCGATTACCGTACCGATGATGCGCCCCACGATTTTGCTAACCACGGTGCTTTCAACCATTGGTACGTTGCAAATTTTCGATGAGCCATATCTGCTGACCCGCAGCGGGCCATCTAATGAAACCCTCAGCATGGCCACCTTGCTCTATCGCACGGCCTTCCAAAATGCCGAGTTTAATTATGCTTCAGCAATTGCCTACGCCATGGTCTTGATCATCGCCGTCTTTTCGCTTTTACAATTTCGCATCGCCCAGCGCGGGGAGGACTAAGCGATGGCAAAAACCAAGCTTTCCGATGAACTTGTGCCTAAGCCCTTTGTGAGCCGCTTCCAGCGTGGCGCGATCTATCTCTTATTGGTCGTTGGGGCATTTTTATCACTATTCCCCTTCTACTATATGTTTGTCCAAGCCTCGCAGCCCTCAAGCGAAGTGCTGCGCTTTCCACCACATTTGTGGTTTGGCAGCGCTGCTTGGTCGAATATTCAAGGCCTGTTTGCCAATGGCTTTGGGCGTTCGCTGTTCAATTCGGCATTTATTGCGGTGGTGTATGCCAGCCTCAGCGTTTTTATCGCTTCGCTGGCGGGCTATGCTTTTGCCAAATTCCGCTTTCGCGGGCGCTCAATCTTGTTTGGCATGTTTTTGTTAGTTTTGATGATTCCCTATCATGTCACCGCCGTGCCACTGTTTCAGCTCATGGCCAAAATTACGCTCTTTGGCGATCCAACCTGGATCAGCAGCTATCAAGCGGTGATTTTGCCTGCCCTAGCTAATCCATTTGGCATCTTCTTGATGCGCCAAAGCATGCAATCCTTGCCTGATGATCTGCTTGATGCTGCGCGAATTGATGGTGCTGGCGAGTGGCGGGTTTTCACCAGCGTGGCGCTGCCAACGATGCGCCCAACCTTGGCGGCCTTGGCAATTTATTCGTTTATGTTTCAATGGAACAGCTTCTTCTGGCCGTTGATTATTATGCGCGACAAAGCCATGGAAACCCTGCCCGTGCGGATCAACGCCCTCGTTGGCTTATCAATTATCGATTATGGCCAATTGATGATGGGCACAGCGCTCACCACCCTACCAATTATGATGATCTTTATCGCCTTCCAGCGCCAATTCATCTCCGGCGCACTCGCAGGCGCAGTCAAAGGGTAAAATCAAAAGGCAGAAGGCAAAAATCAAAAGGCAGAACCAAGGATATTTTCAAGCTGCATAGGCATTTTGCCCTTTGACTTTTGCCTTTTGACTTTCTAAAAGAGGTTTCTATGCCATTAGGTGTTTGTTATTACCCCGAGCATTGGCCCCAAACGTGGTGGGCCGATGATGCCAAACAGATGCAGGCCTTGGGCTTGGAATATGTGCGGATTGGCGAGTTTGCTTGGGCTTTGATGGAGCCAGCCGCTGGCCAGTATGATTGGGTATGGCTCGACCAAGCAATTGAAACCTTGGCGAGCCAAGGCTTGAACATTGTGCTTGGCACGCCCACCGCTACCCCGCCTGCTTGGCTAACGCATAACCAGCCCGATTTAATGCGGATCGATGCCCAAGGCCGTCGTTTAGGCCATGGTGGTCGTCGCCAAGCTTGTTTGGTCAATCCTCAGTACATCGAATATAGCCGCCAGATCGTCACGGCCATGGCCGAGCGCTATGGTCAGCATCCAGCGGTTGCCGCTTGGCAAATCGATAACGAAATTGGCAATCATGGCTCGGCGCGTTGCTACTGCGAACATTGTGCTGCGGCTTTTCGCCAATGGCTGATCCAACGCTATGGCGATTTAGCAGGCCTCAACGAAGCATGGGGCACGGCCTTTTGGAGCCAAACCTACAGCGATTGGCAACAAATTCCCTTGCCAAATGTACCAGTTGGCGGCGGCCATAATCCCTCGTTAGTGCTCGATTATCGCCGCTTCGCCTCGGATCAGCAGGTAGCATATTGCGCGATGCAGGCAGAAATTTTGCGCCAGCACTCTCCAAATCGCACGATTTTAACCAACATCGCACCTGGCGACGATGAGATTAATTGGTTTGATATGGCGCAGCAAGTCGATACAATTGCTTGGGATAATTACCCGCATGGCTTTCCCGATTGGCAAGCGGTGGCGATGTATCACGACCATATTCGTGGCCTCAAGCGTCAGCCATTTTGGGTGATGGAGCAACAGCCAGGCCAAATCAATTGGACTCCCACCAATCCACCAGTGCCACCCAACCAAGTGCGCTTGTGGAGCTATCAAGATGCCGCCCATGGTGCAGCCAATGTGCTGTATTTCCGCTGGCGGGCATGTTGGCTCGGCCAAGAGCAATATCATAGCGGCCTGCGCGATCATGCCAATCGGCCAGCGCGTGGCAGCACCGAAGCGCGGATTGTTGCCAACGAATGGCAGCAGCATGGCCAGCCCGAAGCTGCACCGCGCAAGGTTGCCTTGCTGGTTTCCTACGACGATCATTGGGCGCAACAACTCGATCCGCATGCTCAAGGCTGGAATTATTGGCAATTGCTGCGCACCATCCATCGCACGCTTACCAGCTATGGCGTTGGGGTCGATATTGTGCAGCGTGGCACGCCACTCGCTGCCTATCAACTAGCGATTGCTGTCGCCCCAATGCTCGATAATCCTGCTGAAACTGCGGGCTGGCGTGAGTGGGTTCAGGCAGGCGGCACGTTGATCTGCACGCCACGCAGTTTAACCAAACGCCGCGACAATCGCACCGCTCCCGATGGCTTCCCCAGCGGCTTGACCGATTTATTTGGGGCTGATGTTGCCGAGTGGAGCGCCCTCGACCCAGCCAAGCCGTGGGCAGTCAAATTTGGCGAGACGAGCCACACCGCACCACTTTGGATGGAAGTGCTGAATGTGAGCCATGCCAATAGCTTAGCAACCTGGAGCAAAAGCTACGCAAAGGGTCAGGCTGCAATCACCGCCGCGACCTATGGCAAAGGCCTAGCAGTATTGATGGGCTGCTATCCCACCGAGGAAATTTTGGGCGATCTGCTGCCACGGCTCTGGCCCGCTGCCCAACGCTTGCCCAACGAAATTGAACGCATCGAGTTGACCGATGGCGTGTTGTGGTTCAACCATGGCGAACAAGCCCAAAGCGTCAAACTTCAAGGCACTTGGCACGATCGCTTGAGTGGCGAGCAATGCAGTGGCGATTGTTCAATCGAAAGTTTAGGTATTCGCTGGCTCAAACCCCTATAAGCTTTGATTGGACTATGTTGTAAACTACTGGCCCCTCGCCGTCTTCGTGCGCGAGAGGCCAGCTTGAGTTGTGATTAAACGCTAGCGCTAATCTGCGAGACAATGCTATAATCCTTGCGACTGCCCATCGTTTTTGCAGTGGAATTTCGGAGGAGCTATGTCACGGCTCAATCATGAGACAAATGAATGGCATTGCAAGGTCGTGTTGTTTGGCCCACCTACCCGCAATGCAGTGAAGCTAGCCGCCCAATTGGTTACAGCGATTCCATTAGCTGAACGCGAAGTAACGTGGGATACCCCGCCAGCCGAAGAACCAACCCTCGTAGCTCGCTACCGTCCTGCAAATGCTGCCCTTGGGGATATCAAGCCTGTTTATATGTTGCATACCTTGCGTTCGGCTGGATCGACTGCCGCTGATCGCCAGCATGTGTTGCATAATACCGATGGCGTGATTTTGCTGCTTGATCTCGAAAGTGAAGATCAATCAATTTTTGCTGAGCGCGAACTCGAACGCTTTTTGAGCACCTACGGCAAAACGATTGCCTCGATGCCCGTGATTTTGCTGGGAGCCAGCCCACTTGATGATGGTCAGCAAGCCCGTTTGAATGCTAATAGCCTCTCGTATTTTGCAGCTGAAAATGCTACAACGTTGCAACGGGCTTTGCATACGCTCACCAGTGGTCTCGAAGAAGATTCGGGCTTGGCTGGGATTGGCTTTGACCTTGATGACTTCGATAGCGACGGCAGCGCTGTTGACCTTGATGATATAGAGTTTGATGATTTACATGCCTACGACGACGACGATCTCAAATAGAATGACGTTGCGCCCAGCAACTCTCGCCGATCGCGAGCCGATTGTAGCTTGGTGCAACACCCTCTGGAATGGTCAGCCCGATTATATTGGCGATGTTTGGGAATATTGGTTGCCGCAAGGCCATTTGTATGTTGGCGAGATGGCAGGTTGGCAAGTTCCAGTCGTGGTGCTGCGCCTGCGCGTGCTCTCGCCAACTCAGGCTTGGTTTGGTGGTTTACGCATTCATCCTGAGCTTCAAGGCCAAGGTTTGGGTCGCGAATTGATCGACTATTCGATTGCTTGGGCCAAAAGTTGGAGCGCAGCTACGCTTGGCTATATGACCGAGCAGAGTAATCAGCGCATGCATTCGATGGCCGAAAAACTCAATTTTGCCAATGTAGGCTTTATTGAGTGGTACGAATTGAATGATCTGCCTGCTGCGCAAGCCGAAGTTTTGCCCGACCCACGTTTGGTTGATCTGAGCCAAGCGGCGAATTTGCAGGAGCAAGCGGGTCGCTATGTCTATCAGTGGACGGTGCGCAACCTCGATCAAGCTGAGCTTGAACGCTGTGCCGAGCGCCAAGAATTGTATGTTCTGGCGGATGGCAGTGGTTGGATGATTTGCGAACACGATGGCTTTATTGCCCAAATTGAGGGTGATTTGGCCGCCCAAACCCGGCTTTTGGCTCATGCTCGTACCCTGCCCGAATGCGAAAATTTATTAACTCCAGTTTGGCGGGGCAGTCGGCAAGCTCAATTAATCACCCAACTCAACTGGCGTAATACCAACGAAGCCTATAGTTTGTTTGAATTAAGCCTAACCTGATGCACAAATAGCCCATCAGCATCGTGTATAATCGTGAGAGCACAGAGCATAGAACATAGAACATTAAAGGCTTGAGCACGATAATTGGCTTTGTTCTATGCGCTTTGTTCTATGTTCTTAGTACCTTGAGGTTTCCTAAATGAAAGGTTCAGAGCTACGGCAGCGTTTCTTAGACTACTTTGCGCGGCAAGGGCACGCCGTCGTGCCAAGTAGCTCGCTGATTCCTGCCGATAATCCCACCCTGTTGTTTACAGTGGCTGGGATGGTTCAGTTTAACGATGTCTTTTTAGGTCGCGAAAGCCGTCCCTACAGCCGCGCAGTTTCATCGCAAAAATGTTTGCGCATCTCCGGCAAGCAAAACGACCTTGAAAATGTTGGGCCATCGCCGCGCCACCACACCTTTTTTGAGATGCTGGGCAATTTTTCGTTTGGCGATTATTTCAAAAAAGATGCCATCCGCTTTGCCTGGGAGTTTCTGACCCAAGAAATTGGGCTTGATCCCAAACGCATGTGGGTCAGCATTTACGAAGGCGATGAGCAAATTCCTGCCGACGAAGAAGCTCATGATTTATGGCTGGCCTATATGCCTGCCGAGCGGATTTTGCGCTTCGATGCCAAAGATAATTTGTGGTCGGCAGGTGATGTCGGGCCACGCGGGCCATGCTCAGAAATTCATTATTACATCGGCGATGATCCTGATAACCAAGTGCCTGAAGGTGTTAACTCTGAAGATGACACCTATATGGAAATTTGGAACTTGGTGTTTATGCAATACAACCGTGATGAAAACGGTGTATTGACGCTGCTCCCCAAGCCATCAATCGACACAGGCATGAGCCTCGAACGCTTGGCAATTGTTAAGCAAGGCGTGTTTCGCTCGTATGAAACCGACTTGTTCACGCCAATTATCCACACGGTGATGGAATTGCTGGGCACTGGCAGCGACCATTATCAAGCCAATAGCTCGGCTTATCATGTTGTAGCCGACCATAGCCGCTCGATCGCTTTTATGATTGCCGATGGCTTGCGGCCTGGTAACGAAGGTCGTTCGTATGTGTTGCGGCGGTTGGTGCGGCGGGCGGCCTATTTTGGCCAAACGATCGGCTTCAAAGCGCCGTTTTTGGCCGAAACGATCGCAACTGTGATCGATATGATGGGTGCTGCCTACCCTGAGTTGCGCAGCAAACAAGCCTATATTGCCGAGGTTGTGACGGGCGAAGAAGAACGCTTCAACAAAACTTTGGCTGGTGGTTTGCGCCAACTCGAAGCGATGCTGCCCAATCAAGCCGACAAAGCCGTTTTCAGCGGTGCTGATGCCTTCAAGCTCTACGATACCTATGGCTTTCCGCTCGACTTGACCGAACGAATCGTGGCTGAACGTGGTTTGACGGTTGATTTGGCGGGCTATGAGGCTGAACTTGAGGCTCAACGCGCTCGAGGCCGTGGTGCTGCTCAATTCAAAAAAGGTGCAGTGACCGAACGCTGGGCTGAGCGTAATTTGGCTCCAACTAGCTTTACTGGCTACAACGAGCTGGAAAGCTGGGGTCATGTTTTGGCGCTCGAATTCGATGGCGAGGAGCTTGGCACGGTTCAACGTGGTCAAGAAGTGGCCTTTGTGCTTGATCGCACGCCCTGCTATGCCGAAAGCGGCGGCCAAATGGGCGATAGTGGTGTGTTGGTCGGGCCACATGGCACCATCGTGATCGACGATGTGCAAAAGCCCGTGCCTGGTGTATTTGTCCATCGTGGCAAAGTCAGCAAAGGCAGCGTGAGCCTTGGCGAGCAAGTCACCGTAACGGTTGATGCAGCGCGTCGCCGCGATATTGTGCGTAATCATACAGCAACCCACTTGCTGCACCGAGCCTTGCGCGATACGCTTGGCGATCACGCTGAGCAAAAAGGCTCGTTGGTTGCACCCGAACGCTTGCGCTTCGACTTCAACAACCAAAAAGGCTTGAGCAGCGAACAACTCCAGCAAATCGAAGATCAAGTTAATGCCTGGATTCGCGCTGATAGCAAGGTTGAGGCTGCCGAAATGGCCTTGCCGCAAGCCCGCGAATTGGGCGCAATGGCCTTGTTTGGCGAAAAATATGGCGATGTGGTGCGGGTGGTCACCGTTGGTTGTGGCAATGCAAGTGATCACATCCATACCAACAGCGAAGCGCCAGTATGCTCACGCGAGCTTTGCGGTGGTGTTCACGTTGCCCGCACTGGCGAAATTGGCTTCTTCAAAATCGTCAGCGAAGGCTCGGTTGCCTCAGGTGTGCGGCGGATCGAGGCAGTAACTGGCCGCGCTGCTGCTGAATGGGTCAGCCAACAAGCCCAATTGATTCGCACGCTCGGCGATAAACTGGGTGCACAACCAGGCAAAGTTGAAGAAAAACTCGATGCCCTGTTGCTCGACCAAAAAGCTCGCCGCGACGAAATCGAACGCTTGCGCGGCGAAATTGCTGCTGGTCAAGTCGATAGCTTGCTCGCCCAAAAAATTGAGCAAGCTGGCACGCCATTGGTGGTCGCCCGCGTTGAAGCCAGCGATGCTGATAGCTTCCGCCGTTTGGGCGAACAACTACGCGATAAAATTGGCAGTGGCGTGGTGATCCTCGGCACGGTAATCGATGGCAAGCCTTTGCTGCTCGCCGCTGCAACCGCTGATCAAGTCAAAGCTGGTCGGCATGCTGGCAATTTAGTCAAAGCCTTGGCTGCCAAAGTTGGCGGTGGTGGTGGCGGTCGCGCCGATTTTGCCCAAGCTGGCGGTCGCGATGCGGCTGCGCTTGATCAAGCCTTAGCCGAAGCCAACGGTTTGCTGTAACTGGAAATAGCCCTTGCCCCCTAGCCCCCTCTCCCGCCCAGCTAGGCGAGGGGGCACTATACTTGTAATGGTAGATTTTAATCGAGGCCTGTTTCGAACCACGGAATCGGTGGTTCATCGATGGATGTGAGACAATCCCGAATTGTCATTGAGGGGGTGCAGGGGGATTAAAGCCCCCTGCGTTTCCCGCCTAGAGGCGGGACGGAAGGGTGGTGATCACTGATTTTGGTGATCATCCATACCATTGGTTAAAACTTATCCTTGAAAGGAATGGGCTAAGGGTGATGACCCACTCTTAGCTTACCCCAATCGCCCAATGAGGGACCAAACTGTGGTGTTGCCCTCATCAGGATAAGATCGTTGTACAATATTGCCGATCCTGCCAACACCACAGCATCCGATGTGTGTTCATTCTGAAAGCTTTGGGGGCAACCCAATGACAACTGGCAAAACTGAACTGATCACGATTGCCCTTGCTGATCCAATTGATAGCATTATTCAGCAAGTGCGCAATGCCAAAGCAGAGCATGTTGATATTTTCATGCCCGAAGGCTCGATTTCGTTACAAAGCCGTAAAACCTGTGATCGCTTGCGCGAAACTGCCAATCGCGAGGGCATTGAGTTAACGCTCTATACCAGCGATCCCAAGGTGGTTAAGGCGGCTTTGACTTGCCAGATGATGGTGGTCGAAATTGAGCCAGCCGTTGTTTCAACCAAAGCGCCTGCTGCTCCGCCAGCTCCAGCTAAACCAGTTGCACCAGCTAGCCCTGAAGAAGATTTTTTGGCTTCGCTGGAAGGGTTGCCCTCTGCTTCCACCACCGATCGGTTGCAAACCAGCCCCAGCATTAGCAAGCCGATTCCAACGGCAGCCCCCAGTCAACCAGCCCGCAGCGAAATCGACGATTGGGCTGATGCCCTTGATAGCCTTTCAGTGGCTTCGACTGCTGGCGAAACTGGCTTGCGCCAACATGAACAAGCGCGTGGCAACGATAGCTGGGATTTTGATTCATTCAACGATCTTTCTGATGCGCTGAGTGGCGATACGGCCAGCGCTGCGCCAGCTCGCCCACGGATTCGCCCCGAGGATATTGAATTAACTAGCGATGATATGCATCGCCAAGATGCCAAAGCTCGCCGTGCTCGGGCCGAGCAAAAACGCGCTGACGAAAAGGCTGAACTCAAACAACAAACCGCGCCCAAACGCAATTATCCCTTGTGGGGTATGGTTATTCTAGGGGCGATTGCAATTATCGCGTTGTTATGGCTGCTGTTTGGCAATAAATTGGCCAGCGGCGTAACCGTGGTGGTGCGACCAGCTCCAACCTCTGGCGGCCAAACCTACGAAGATGTGCGGCTCAACTATCAAGCCGACCCAATTAGCGAACCAAGCTCGGCGGCAATTCAAGGGCGCTTGATCAACGTGCCAATTTCGGTGAGCGTGCGTGGTACGGTCATTACGGCAACCGAACAACCTGATCAAGCGGCGACTGGCATCCTCGAAGTTTATAACCGCAACACCCAGGCCTACCCAATTCCTGCTAATACGCGGGTTCGAGTGCTCAACTCGGCTGGCGAAGAAATTATCTTTTTGACCCAAGCCGAAACGACGATTCCTGCCGCAACAGGCAACTTTGCCGGAATTGTCAGCGGGGTTGGTTCATTGCAAATCGTGGCCAGTGCTGGTGGTACGCGCTACAACATGCCTGCTAGCCAAGATCCGGTTTGGACGATTGAAGGCTATGAAGGTGCACTCTTTTCGATCAATCCTGAGCCAATTCAAGGCGGCACAACTGCGCTGCTAAAATTGCCAGTCGAAAGCGATTGGATGCCGTTACTGCCCCAAGCAGTAGCCCAATTCCGCAGTGCGATTCCGGCTCAAATGCAAACCGTGCTACAAGAAGGCGAAGTCTTGGCTGATGTTGAATTTTTGCCGAATGTCGATGCCTTGACTCAAGACCCTTCGCTTTACGATATTCAAACCCGACCAGTGCCCGAAACCGATGGCGGTTTTGAGTTGGTCGTAACAGCGAATTTCCAAGGCTTGGCGGTGCGTGGCAGTTTTGCCGAGCAGTTGAATCGAGCTTTGCCGAATGCCTTGCGGATCAAAGACCCATCATTCAGTACCGATACCACCAGCATTGTGCGTAGCCAAGTGCGCTTGGATGATTCAGGTGCTAGTTTGTTGCTGGCAACGGTCGAAGTTGCTCCCAAAACCGCAGTTGGTTTACCCGATAGCACTAAACTGAAAATCGCTGATAGCATCAAAGGCCTAACCCCAGCCGAAGCCTTGGTGCAGTTGGAAGCTTTGCGCGAAAGTGGCTTGATTGGCGATATTGTGTCAGTGCCCGAAGTTGAGCGCTTGCCCGTTGATCCAGCCGAAATTAATATTCAGGTGCAGGAATGAGTGAGCGTCCAACCCATGGCCGAATCATCGCTTTGGATGTTGGCAACAAACGAATCGGGGTGGCTATGTGCGACCCCGACCGAATTATTGCTAGCGGCCAGCCGACCTTGCCAGCACAGCCAACTGATAAAGCCTATGCTCAGCTTTTGCACATGATTACTGAGCACGAGGTGGTTGAAGTTGTGATTGGCTTGCCTTTGACCTTGCGTGGCGAGGTTGGGGCACAGGCCAAAGCGGTGCAAGCCTTCAGTCGTGGGCTGGAAAAACGCACCAAGATTCCGATTACTTTGTATGATGAGCGCTTTACCAGCGTTGAGGCTGAGCGTTCGCTCGAAGCCATGGGCATCAAAAAAAGCAAACATCGCGATCATGTCGATGAATTAGCTGCGATTTTGATTCTGCAAGATTATATGAGCTCGATTGCGCCGCCCCGCCCGCGCTACCACGACCCCGACCACGACGATTGGGAGTGAACTGATCGTTGTCACAATCAGTTGAGGTTGCAATAAAGGCTAAGCCCCCTCACCCATTGCCCTCTGCGGCGGGTGAGGGGCTTTTGGTTTGGTGGTTCCCCCTCGCTCGCTGGGCGGGAGAGGGGCCAGGGGTGGGGGCATATTAATCGACAGGAAATTCCACCCAACCATTGTTAACAACCTACCATTATACGGCAGGGGGCGAGGGCATGCTCACGCGTTAGCGGCTTTCAACACTTCCAACACTTCGGCGGCCATTTCGTAGCGCCCAAACGATGGCATGATGTAGACCCCTTGAATGCGATCGTAGGCAGCAGCCAAAATTTCTTGTGAAACTTGTACTCCGACCGCCCGACCATTGGCCCCAGCTTCTTTCATACGCTCCAACACATCCTTGGGCAAGGTAATGCCTGGCACTTCGTTATGCAAGAATGAGGCATGGCGATAGCTCTGCACTGGCATCAAGCCCAAAATAATCGGAATTGGCAGTGGGCCAAGCTTATCAAGGAACCGATCAAGCTCTGTTGCATCATATGAAATTTGGGTCATGGCATAATGCGCACCGGCTGCTACTTTTTGATGCAACCGATCAATTTCCCAATCGGGGTCTTCGGCATTGATATTCAGCGCTACGCCAATTAAGAAGTTGGTTGGTGTGCCAATATCGTTGCCAGCCGTATCAACCCCGCTATTCATACCCGCAATTACCTTAACCAAGCCGATGGTATCAACATCGAATACCCCCGATGTACCAGGATAGGCTCCAAACGAGGGCGGATCACCCTTTAATGCCAAGATGTTGCGCACACCCAAGGCATGCGCACCGAGTAAATCGCTTTGTAGGCCCATTAATGAGCGGTCGCGGGTGGTAAAGTGCAGAATCGTTTCCATGCCAACTTGTTGCTGAATCAAGTTACACATGGGCAAGGCACTCATGCGCACCCGTGCCATCGGGCTATCAGCAACATTGATGAAATTGACCCCAGCGGCCTGCATTTGGCGAGCACCTTCGAGGCAACGCCGTGGATTATGGCCTTTAGGCGGATCGATTTCGACACTCGTGACAAACGCACCATCGGCCAACATGCGGCCAAGTTGGGTCGTTTCGGCGCTCTTGCTGGGCAATTGGACGCTTGGCACTTCATCATCAACAATCGTAATATTCAGCGTGCTAGCTGGATTCAGATCCTGCAAGGCGCTGTGCATGTTGCTAATATGCTGCGGAGTAGTGCCACAACAGCCGCCAACAATTTGCACATTCAATTCTTCGACCATGCGGCGGGCATAATCGGCCATATATTCAGGCGACGACGGATAAAACACGCGGTTATGGCGCTCGGTTGGCCAGCCAGCATTTGGTTGTGCTGAGATCGGAATCGTCGGATTGACGGCTCGCATGCTTTGTACCACGCGAAAAACCCGTTGCGAGCCAACCGAACAATTAACCCCAACTACTGCCACGCCCAGCTCAACCAATTTGCGCACCACTTCCTCAGGCGTGTTGCCCAGCACCGTGCGGCCATCTTCGGCAAAGGTCATCTGCGCCACGATTGGCAAATCGCCAACTTGCTTCGCAGCTTTGACGGCAATCAGCATCTCGCGCAAGTCGCTAAATGTCTCGAACATCAACAGATCAGCGCCCTGCTCCAGCAAGGTGCCAATTTGTTCGGCAAAGGCTTCGTGGGCTGCTTGCTCGGTTAGGGGTCCATAGGGTTGTAATAAAACACCCAAAGGGCCAACCGCACCGGCAATTAAGGTGTTGGTGCCAGCTATTTCGCGGGCTTCGCGGGCCAGCTTCATGCCACGATGATTAATTTGGCGGACTTTATCGGCCAAGCCAAATGGCTCCAATTTGAAGCGATTTGCGCCGTAGGTATTAGTTTCAATAATATCGGCCCCAGCCTCAATATAACTCTGGTGAATTTCACGCACGACATCTGGCTGGGTCAGATTCAAGGCATCGAAGCACTCGTCAAAATCGATGCCGCGACCATACAGTTGCGTACCCATCGCGCCATCACATAGTAAGGCTCGCTGCCCTAGTTGTTCCAAAAATGGATTTGCCATAGCCTTAGTTCCTTGTCCATTGGTAAAGTTGTTGTCGCACGATCCCCATTGATCGCCAGTAACTATAGCATATTGCTTAACATTTGCAGGTATACGCTTTAAATGATCGAACTCATAATTCCTGCATCCCCTTATTGCATCGCCGCCTCAAGGCGGAAGCCGCAGTGGGCTTTAATTCCCCCGTATCTCCTCAAGGATAATTGATGGTGAGCAGATAGTGATCGCTGAACCTTACGATGCATGGAGCGAGGGGAACGGTTTTATTGTGGATTTTAGGGCGTACAGCCCAGCCGATAGGCATCAAGATTACGATGTTTGAGCATGGCCTTAATTCCCAGTTGGCGGGCTTGGGGGCAGAATTGGCTGGTTTGTGCCCCAGTATCAGTATATTCAATCGCGAATACTGGCTTGCCTGCGGCAATAAATGGACTTAATTCGGCACACCAGCCTTGGTCAAAACAATCTTCAGTTAATGCCCAATCGTAATAATCGATCAGCTCACTGATTTGCTCGGAATCGTTTTTTAGGCCAATTGATAGGCCACGGCTATGGGCTTCGTTGGCTAGCCAGCGGTTGAAAATCAATTGATCATTGGCAGTTAATGGAAAACCAGTATTATTTTGATAGCCATTGATATTATCTGGCTCGATGCCATCGAAGCCTTTGCTTTTGCATGCATCCATGCGTGCTCGCATAATCGGCGCAAGCAAGTCGATTTGGCGAATATCCAGCCATTTTTCACCTGGCCAGCCATCATAATCATTGCCCAGCACACTACTCGGAAACGCAGCGGCATCATCGCGCCAATCTTCCCAAGCGCCAACATTGATGTAGCACACAACTTTACGGCCTTGGCTATGCAGTTGGCTGACCGTTGCGCTGCTGGTATCAAACAAATCCAAGTCATACACCGTTACATCAACCGAAAGATCAAGCGGTGTTCCAGTGAATTGTAGTTGCATGGTGGAATTAACGCTCGGTTGCCACCATGAATTGCGCTGGGCGATCGGCACAAACGCCCGTTGGCTGAGCGGACGCGCAAACAGTACCGAGGCTACCACCAAGGCCAAGCCAATGCCAATCAACCAATAACGGCGCATACTTACCTCGCTAATTCAACCCAATCCACCACAATGCCCAGCTGACGTTGGTCGCTTGGGGCTTGCCATGGCTGAGCCAATAGTTCAATCTGACGTTCGTTTGAACTCTCAGCAAGTGGCAGATGCAGCACCCGCCACTCAGCCCCAAGTTCGGCATGGATACAGTGCTGCTCGCTAACACAGATTTGCAGGTTTGCCGCTGGCGCATCGCCTGGCCGTGGATTGGCAATCCGCAAACGGACAACGCCAGCCTCGCCCGCAGGCAGGCGCAAACGAGCATGAGCGGTTGACCAACGGGCGGTGCTCGCATTCAGGTTTTCAGCCGGATAAAATCCCTCGATCAAGCCAATATCCAAGCCAGCCCCAAGATCGATCTGTGTTTCGGCTGAGCGATCGGCTGACCGCCAAGCCCAATCCAGCAGGCTGGTGCGATCAACATAGGGGTTAGCCCAGGCCTCACGCGCCGCTGCCAGATCCCCGCGTTTGAGTAAATAATTGCCTAAGCGATAGCTAGCCAAGGGATAATCGCGGTTGTGATTGGCCGCAGCAATATAGGCTTCGAGTGCAGCATCAGCTTGACCAAATTGCTCTTTAATGTTGGCCAAGGCCAACCAGCCATCAGCAGAAGGCAAACGATTGAGTGCGCGTAAACTTGCTGCCTCAGCTTGGGCCAAATCGCCAGCCGCTAGGGCTTGGTCGGCTTGCCAGCGCCACCAACCACGGCTTATTTGCTGTTGCAGCAATTGCCAAGGCGAATGATCAATAATCACCCAGCCAATGATTAGGCCGAGTGCGCTTGCTCCCAAGCGTTGCCAAATTGGCGTGCTGACCCGTAATTTAGCCAAACTAAACGCCGCATACATCAGCATGATTGGCCAGAAAAACTGGCGATAACGGGCCTCGCCGTGGGTGAACATCGTGCTACCAACAATATAACCCACCCAGAGCAAGGCCAGCCACCAGCGGGCATCACGCGGAGCACGCGCAAAGCCCCATAGTGCCAACACGACACACAGCACATACCACATATCATCGAAAATCAAGGCAGCAATTAAATATGGTAAAGCCACATCACTATAATAATTGGCCTGAATAAAACGATCCTCAATCGGCTTGATCCGCCAGAGATACACCGTATTCGTCCAAGGCTTACGCGCCAAAATGCTCGGATCGGCGGCTAACAACTCGCGGCCTTTGGCTGAGGCATAATCAGCTCGCTCCGCTGGATTAGGTATCGCCGCGAGAATAGTATTAATCTCGCTTAGCTCAAGTGCTGGTTCACTAAATGCCCATAGATTATAGGCAAAGCCAGTTTCAACCGTAATCAAACGGCCATAAGCCAGCCAATTGCGTAACGACCATGGTGCAACCACCGCACAGGCGACTAAGCCCAAGGCCAAGCCATGCTGCACACTCCGCCAACCTCGCCAATTCCACCACATCCAGCCAATTAATACTGGCACAAATGCTAAGGGCAACGAGCGCGTCAGAATCGTCAGGCCAATCGTTAAGCCTGCTGCCAAGGCAAAACGTAGTTGTTTCGTCCGCTGCCAACGCAGGATCAGCAGCAAACTGCTAGCCCAAAGCACATTCCAGAGCGTTTCGCTCATCCATAAATTGGCAAAAGTTGCGAAGGTCAACAAACCACTAGCCAAGCCAGCTGTCCACAGGCCAACTTTTTCAGCATGAGGATGATCGCCAGCCCAATCGCGCCCAAGTAACCACAGCAACCACAGGTGAATCAGGCTCAAACCGATATTAAAGAGCAAGGCATGTTGGGGATCGTTGTTGCTTAACCAGAGGGTTGCCGCCAGATAGAGCGGGTACAACGGAGCACGTAGCCATGGGTACGCATCATAAAAACGCCAACCTTGGCCTGCCAACAAATCGCGGGCAACCGCGAGGTATTCAACTTCATCATTGGCTGGTTGGTGGCTTGGCAATAGCCATAGCCCTAAGCGAACCGCTGCCGCCCCAACCAGCAAAAGCATTAATATCAGTCGATAGCGCCGAATGGTCGGCCACCAACGAAAACGTTCATCCATGTAATCAGCCAACTTGATCAATCTATCACAGCATTATTGATCAAGTTGTTGCAATACGTCTAGCGCTGCATCTAGGGTTTGCTGTTGTTGCTCTGCATGGCTAATGGTGGCTGGCAAATCGCCCGATTGCTCACCATACCAGCCAAATTGGGCATGATTCCCACCCTGAATCTCAACCCAACGAGTGGTGCTTGGCATCAGTGGTCGGGCTGCTTCAATATCAACTAATGTTGCCAATCCATCGTTGCTTGCATAAATCATGCTGCTAGCTAGCTCACGCTCGGCCAAACTGTTCGAGGCCGTCGGGTAGGCCGCCAGCAGAATCAGACCATCGATGGTATCGGGATGTTCATAGGTGTATTTCGCGGCCATGGCACCACCCAACGAATGCCCCCCAAGCGCCCAATGCTCAATCTGCGGATAAGCCGCCAGCACCGCATCGGCGCGGTCGGAGCCAAAAATTGCCATATTCAGCGGCATTGGCACAATCACAACCAAGTAGCCAGCGCTGGCCAATTCATGAGCCAGCGGGGCATAAGCTGCAGGCGTAACTCGTGCCCCAGGATAGAAAATTAGGCCTGTGGTTGGTGCTGCGCTTGGCTCAAAAATCAGCCAATCGGTTTCTGTCACCGTGACGGTTTGGTCGGAAACTAAGGCTTCGTTGGCTGTTGCCATGGCGGCAGCGGGATTACTCGCCCACACCACAAAGCCGACAACTCCTATGATTAACAGCAAAACTAGCCCAATCGCAAGGCGTTTAACCAATTTCATCAGCGTACTCCTAGCATGTATTTCAGTTATATTCTACGCAACGCCCAGCATGCAGGATGAATCACAAGAACAAAGAACATAGAGCAAAGAACCTAAGAGTTGGGGGTCGGTAGTTGCTTACAAGGGTAGGTTTTAAACAATCGTTGGATGGGATTCGCCGTCGATTGGCAGTCCCTCACCCCCTAGCCCGCTCTCCCGCCGAGCGAGGCGAGGGGGAACCCTCCATCATGAACAGTGGAACGCCCCTCGCCCGCCGCCGTGGGAGAGGGGTCGGGGGTGAGGGATCTTAAAACCTACTCTTGTAAGGTCGGTAGTTGGGGATTGGGGATCGGAATGTGAACGCAGAACCCATAGCCGTATCGACCTTCGTGAATCATTAACCTAGCTTTTTGACTATAAGCCCATTTTCAGCTAATTATCATTGCTTGGGCTTGGCTGCACACATTAGGCTAATAGCAAACTGAGTAGAATTAAAGAAGGAAGAGGTTTTACGATGCGCTATCGTTTGTTGATTGGGTTGATCGTGGTCGTGATCTTGGCAGTAAGTTGTGGTCGTACACAGATAAGCAATGACGAACGTTCCGCTCAATCAGCCACCCTTCAAACAGCCACAAGCCCTATTGAACCATCGCATACCCAAGCCCCATTGATTATCTACGAACCAATTGTGAATACTCCAACCCGCGAATATCGGCTTTTTACCCAAAAAGAATGTGGTACTTATACTGAAGAACCTGGGCCAGCAAGTTTTACCATCAACTGTTGGCATGGCTTAGTTAATGGCAACGATTTTTTCGTCGATGCCAATGGCGTTCGCCATAAACCAGCCAATTACGCGGTTCTTGCTGGGTTTCTTACGATTTATAAAAATGGTGAATTTATCAATCATTTTCATTTTCCTGTCGAGCTAGGCGGCTTGACGATTGTCAGAGAGATGTTGCCATCGCTGGTTATTTCGGTTGGCGGGCACTTTGAGTCTCTGTTCAATTTAGAAACCTATCAATGGACGGATCTGGAAGGCATGCCGATTGTGCTCAATCCAACCACTACTATTTGGCCAACGATTTCTATTCCGACGATTGCCCCAAGGATCGAGATTTTAGGGGTGAGCTTGCTTGATGGCGATACAAACCAGCCAATCCCGGGCTTTGATCCCATGCCCAATCCTGCGACTATCATCCTTGATTCGTTGCCAACAAAGCATTTTAATCTCCAAGTGCATACAAACCCCGCAACGATTGGTCATGTCGCCTTTCTGTTTGATGGAGATACTCCATATCGAATTGATGATACGCCACCCTATACCTTTGTTGAGATCAATGAAAGGTGGTCGCCGCAAGTAGGTATTTACCAATTGGCAGTTGTTGCTTCCCCAGGCGATTCAGTCGAATGGCAACGCAATAGTACGGTGATAGAAATGATCGTCAGCAAACATCCAATTACCCCAACCATTGAAACCAAAGCTACGCCTGCAAAACCACGATAAGCAGAAAAGGTTGAGTGTTCAGGATGCAGGGTTGGGCTAGCGGAATAAGCAGCCTTCACGATCTTTGCGCCCTTCGTGGTTTCGGCCCTTCGTGTCCTTCGTGCCCTTCGTGGATCAAAATTAAGCGGCGCTGAGAACCGAAATTCCCAGCGCCCCTATGCTCGATGTTCAATGCTCTATGTTCTTACTCGCCAATCGTGCCGTTGCCTTTGCTCCATTGCATGGTGTAAAGGTTGTAGTAGCGGCCTCGACGGGCCAACAACTCGGCATGCGTGCCCATTTCGCTAATTTGGCCGCGATCAAGCACCACAATTTTGCTAGCATTGGTGATTGTGCTCAGACGGTGGGCAATCACAAAGCTGGTTCGGCCACGCATCAGTGTATCCAAGGCGGCCTGAATTTGGCGCTCGGTGGTGGTATCGACACTGCTGGTCGCTTCATCCAAAATCAGCAAGCGCGGATCGGCCAACAAGGCCCGCGCAAATGAGAGAATTTGGCGTTGGCCCACACTCAAATTGACCCCATTTTCGCCAACATCGGTGGCGTAGCCTTCGGGCATGCGCTCGATAAACTTGTGTGCCCCAACCGCTTTGGCGGCAGCAACTACATCGTCATCGCTCGCATCCAAACGGCCATAACGAATATTTTCGGTGATGCTGCCGCCAAACAAGAAGGTATCTTGCAGTACGATGCCCAATTGTTGGCGTAAGCTGGCTTGGGTTACCTCTCGAATATCATGACCATCGACCAAAACTGCGCCATCGGTGACATCGAAGAAGCGCCCAAGCAAACGAATAATCGTGCTTTTGCCAGCGCCTGTTTCGCCTACCAAAGCGATTGTTTCACCTGGCTGGGCTTCGAGGGTCACATCGCGCAGCACTGGCTCGCCGTCGGCATAGCCAAACGACACATGATCAAACATCACATGACCACGCACGGCAGGCAAGGCTTGGGCATTCGGCGCGTCGAGCATATCTGGCTCGGTGTCGAGCAAGGCAAACATGCGCTCTGAAGAAGCCATTGTTGATTGAAAGGTGTTGTAGCGTTGCGCTAACTCCAAAATTGGGTCGAAGAAACGGCTGACATATAGCACAAACGCCACCAAAACCCCCGGCGTAAGATTATCGCCGAGCACCAGCCAACCGCCCACGCCCACGACCAAGGCCGTTGCCAACGAACCCATAAAATCGACAGCGGGAAAAAAGGTTGCCGCTAGCCGCGCAGCGCTGGTGTTGGCGTTAAAATATGAGCGATTCAGATCATCGAAGTGCTCGCCGTTGGCTGCTTCGCGCACAAAGCTCTTGGTTACCCGAATGCCTGAGATTGATTCGTTCAAATAGCCGTTGATCAAGGCGATCCGTTCGCGGGTTGAGCGATAGGCTTGGCGCACGCGCACTCGCCAGTAGTTGGTCACGATGACCATAATTGGCAGCACGGCAAAGGTTACCAGCGCTAATTTCCAATTCAGCAAGAGCATGGCAATTGTGATGCCAACCAGCGAGAAGGTTGCCCGCGTTAGCCCAGTAATCGACCAAGTAACAAAATCTTGTAAGACATCAACATCAGAAATGAGGCGGCTCATCAAGCGGCCAACGCTGTAGCGATTGTAGAAATTGAGCGATAAACGCTGCAAATGGCGAAAGAGCGCCGAACGCACATCGGCAACCACGCCCGTGCCCACAATCGCCAGCAAGTGAATCCGTGAGCGGTTGGAAAGCCATTCGCCCAACGAAACCACTGCAAAAATGATTGTCCAAGTGTAGAGCGAATCGAGCGATTGAGCTTTAATTCCCACGTCAATTGCTTGACCAATCACCCATGGCGAGACGACCGACAGCACTGTGCCAATAATCATCAGCACAATTGCGGCGGTCATGGTGCGTTTGTATGGCCCGATAAAGGCCAAGAGTCGCCGCATCAACCGTGGATCATAGGCCTTGCCCAAGCTATTTTCATCGTCCTTGGGCAATAAATCGGCGACCTTTTTTTCTATTTCATCATCGCGCTTACGCGACGGTGCTAAAGCTTTGGTTGTCATAACACCCTCATAAAATCAAAAGGCAGAAGTCAAAAGTCAAAAAACACCAACAAAGTCCTATGCTCTATGTTCTATGCCCTTTGTTCTTCAACAAGGCTTTCCTCTTGATCTTTGAGTTGCAGATCGTAGATGGTGCGATACAAGCCTGGTTGGGCCAGTAGCTCGGTGTGCGTGCCATGCTGCACGACGTTGCCAGCATCGAGCACCAAAATTTGGTCGGCATTTTTCAGCGTCAGCAAGCGTTGGGCAATCACAAAGGTTGTGCGGCCTTGCATCAGTTGTTCAAGCGCTTGTTGAATCAAGTGCTCAGTTTCCGTGTCAACGCTCGATGTCGAGTCATCCAAAATTAAAATGCGTGGGTTGAGCAACAAGGCACGAGCGATCGCGATGCGCTGACGTTGACCACCAGAGAGGGTCACGCCACGCTCACCAATTTTGGTTTGGTAGCCTTCGCTAAAATGCAAAATAAAATCATGAGCACGCGCTGCTTTGGCTGCCGCAATCACTTCTTCATCGCTGGCCTCAGGCCGACCGTAGCGAATGTTATCGGCGATGCTTGAGCTAAATAAAAATGAATCTTGCAGTACAATCCCAATTTGTTGGCGCAAACTTTGAATTGCCAAATCACGCACGTCGTGGTCATCGACCAACACCCGACCTTCGATTGGGTCGTAAAAGCGTGGGATGAGATTGGTAATCGTGCTTTTGCCTGAGCCAGTTGGCCCCATCAAGGCCACAACTTGACCAGGCTTGGCCTCGAACGAAATATCGTGCAACGTTGGGCGGCCACCTTCGCGATAGGCAAACGAAACATGCTCAAATTTAACGTTGCCCTGCACATGCTCCAACGAATGGGCATCAGCTTTATCGGCTAATTCATCAAACGTATCGATAATTTCAAATACGCGAGCCGAGCTTGCTACCGCTGTCGCTGCCAAGTTGACGGTAAAGCCCAAGCGTTGCACAGGGTTATTCAGCAATAGCACATAGCTGATCATCGCGAATAACGAGCCAACCGTAATTGTGCCGTTCATCGCCTGTGGTCCGCCAATCCAGAGCAAAATAATCACGCTGATGGCGACCAAAAAGTTGAAAAAGGGCCAGCTATTGCCCCAAATGCGAATTACCGCAAAACGGCGGTTATACCACTCGCCATTATCACGATCAAATTTTTCAAGTTCATATGGCTCACGCGCAAAAGCCTTGACCACGCGAATACCAGTCAGGCTTTCTTGCATCATAGTCGAAAGCTTGCCCATTTGCTCTTGAATTTTGGTAAACAGCGGCTCAACCGTGTTGCCAAAGCGAATTGTGGCGTAGAGCAGCACAGGCAAGGGCAAGAGTGCCAAGCCAGTCAAGCGTAAATCTTCAACGACCATCGCCACGATAATGCCGAATAGTAAGAGCATAGTTGAGCTAAGTTCGAGTAGCCCAACCCCAACAAAGCGCTCAGTTTCGGTAATATCACTGGTGGCGCGGCTCATCAGGTCGCCAGTTTGTGAGCGATCATGGAACGAAAATGGCAGCCGTTGAATCGCATCGTAAAAACGATTGCGTAAATCATAGGCCACTCGAAAGCTCAGCCATTCGCCATAGTAGCGTTGAGCAAAGCCAAAAATTACCCGTACCACCGCCACGCCCAAAATAATCAGTGCTGTAATCAGCAAAGCACGACTTGAACCGCTAGCAATGCCTTCGTCAATTGCTTGTTTGAGCAATTGCGGAATTGCGATGTTTAAACCAACCGCCAATAGAGTAGAACCATAGGCATAGAACACTTGCCTAGGGTAAGGCCGTAGGTGCGCCAGTAGCCGTCGATACTGATCTAGATGCTTCACGCATGCCTCCTTTTTGATGGTTATCCCGAACCAGCAGACTATATAGTATATGCTAAAATGTGCATAACAATATCAGTCTTTGGTCGCATGATCATGTTCCAAACGGTTAGATCATGGGTTAAACCACAAGGACACATCAGCTTAATCGCGATGTGTCCTTGTTTTCTGGCAAGTGAAATTTAGCTGCGGGCGGCTTTGGCTTGGCGCATTACTTCGTGAAATTGCGCAACATGATCGTTTAAATGCTTCAAACCAAGGAAGTAGCGGCCATGGGCGTTGAGCGGCCCCCATGCTTCATACAACACTTTGCTAATTTCAAGATGGGGTTGGTCGGGCCATGCATCGAGCATGCTCAGGCACATACGGCGGCTTTCTTCGAGGCGTTGGCGAGCTTGCTCAAGGGTTTGCAAATCGCGCCATGGGGTTTCGTAGCGCAACCGTTCATTAGGCAAAATGCCCGAAGCCATGGCCAAGGCGGTTAAGGCGGCCTCTTCGTTGCTCGAAGTCACATGGCAAATCAAATGGCCAAACGTCCAAGCCATATCCTTTTCTTCCTCTGAAGCTCCAGGATCATTGGCCTTGGGATCGGATGGCACAAAGACGATATCGGCATCAACCGCATCAGTTAATAAACCGAGTAGGTCGCCGATCATCTCGTCGGTTGCATCCCATAGATCTTGCTTGCTCAAGCTTGCCCCAAGCTCGCCCAACGTTAGTTTCCCTTCCTTCAACGGCCCAAAATCGATCATAACACACCACTCCTATTGCCAAGTTGAAACAATATTCAGTGTACCCCAGCTTCTACACAAATTTAGCGATGTTTATTCACGATTTTTTCACACGGCTGGCCGATAGTAAAGCCAAGCAAACATTCTAGTGCTATGACAAGCACCGACCACCAATCGCTCGTGTGTTTAGGAGGCCCGCCAATGGATTCGCAGCCCGATCTTTCGATTGTTTTTCCGGCCTATAACGAGGCTGAAAATATTGAAGCCAGCATTCTCGATGCCATTCAAGTGCTCAACCAGCTTGGCCTGAACGGCGAGATTGTGGTGGTCAATGATGGCAGCCACGATCAGACTGCCAACGTTGTGCGCGATGTGGCAACCCGCCATCACCAGGTGCATTTAATCAATCACGACATGAACCAAGGCTATGGCGCAGCGGTTTGGACAGGCCTAACCAACGCCATGGGCAAATTGGTTTTTTTCTGCGATGCAGATCGTCAATTTGATTTGGCTGAATTGGAAAAATTGGTGGCGCGTCGCCATCATGCGCCGTTGGTGGTGGGCTATCGTGCACCGCGCCGCGACCCAGTGTTGCGCCGCTTGAATGGCTGGGGTTGGAGCCATTTGGTGACGCTTTTGTTTGGCTACACCGCTCGCGATATCGATTGCGCCTTCAAAATGCTCGATCAACGGGTGATCGATACGCTGCGCCAACAGGTGCAATCACGCGGGGCCACCTTTAGCGCTGAATTATTAGTGCGGGCCAAACGCGCAGGTTTTCAGATTGCCGAAGTGGCGATTATTGGCCATCGCCCACGGGTTGCAGGCAAGCCAACTGGAGCCAAATTGAGCGTTATTTTGCGGGCGTTTCGTGAATTATTGCAGCTTTATCGCGTGCTCAATCGCGAGAGCCGCACAACCAAGCCCGCCATCCTCTAAATCGAGATTAAGCCAGTTGTGTACCAATTGCGCTGTGCTGTTTACACTCAAGTTTGCGCAAGCCACATCAATGGAGATCGAAGCGGTACGTCATGGCTATTTAGCAGTTGTTACAAAACCACGGTCGGAGGACGTTTCCATGACTATTTTAATCGCTGAAGATCGGCAACGTTGGTGGCGTTTCGCCTTGGTTGGCCTCAGCGGAACCTTGGTCGATCTGATCTTGCTGGGCATGCTCAAAATGCTGGGTTGGGCGACGATTTTGGCCAACATTGTTTCCTACAGCGTCGGCATCATCAATAACTTTTGGTGGAATCGCCGTTGGACGTTTGCCAGCAACAATCCCGCTTGGTTGCCGCAATTTTTACGCTTTGGGGCAATTAGCCTAAGCGCCTTGGTGATCAATACCTTGATTGTGGCCGTAACCGAAGCTCCGCTCAATGATCTTTGGCAAAGCCATGGCTATGTGCTAGCCAAGGGAGTGGCGACGATGGTTGGTTTTGCTTGGAATTTTGGTTTGAATCGAATTTGGACATTTAATCTTGAACATGAGGTGGTCGCATGAGCGCATCAACCACGACGAGCAATCTGCGCCGCCCATTGGCTTGGCGGATTGCCCAATTAACCCGTAGCCAAGCGTTGGTCCTGCTGAGTATCATTTTGCTATGTGCTGGCTGGCTGCGTTTGCAGAATTTCGCTGCTGTAGCTGAAGGCAATACCTACTACACCGCCGCCACCGTTGCCATGACCCAATCGTGGCATAACTTCTTCTTTGCAGCAGCCGAGCCTGGTGGCTCAGTCACAATTGACAAGCCAGCGCTAGGGTTATGGATTCAGGCGATTTTTGGCAAGTTGTTTGGGGTTAGTGGCACAGTGGTGGTGCTGCCGCAAGTTTTGGCTGGGCTAGCCACAATTGGCCTGCTATATTGGATTGTGGCGCGGCGCTGGGGGCGGTCGGCAGGCTTATTGGCGGCAGCGATTCAGGCGATTAGCCCAATTAGCATCGCCGTCGAACGTACTAACAATCTTGATGCGTTGTTGATCGTGACTTTGGTTGGGGCGATGGCCTTGTTTTTGGTGGCAACCGAACGTGCCAGCACTAAATATTTGTTATTGGCAGGTGCAGTGGTTGGCCTCGGCTTTAATATCAAAATGCTACAGGCCTTTTTGCCCTTGCCAGCCTTTTATGCGATGTATTTTTTTGCTGCCAAAACTGGCTGGTGGCGTAAGCTTTGGCAACTTGGACTGACCACACCTGTGCTGTTGGCGGTCAGCTTTTCGTGGGCAATCGCGGTTGATCTGGTTCCAGCCAGCGAACGGCCATACATCGGTAGTAGCGATACCAACTCGGTTGTCAACTTGATTTTGGGCTACAACGGGGTTGAGCGCTTGACTGGACGCGAAGGCCAAGCCATGGGCGGCGCAATTCCAACAACTGATGATCGCCAGCGACCCAATGCCACCGATGGTAATGCTCAAATGCCTGCAATGCCCAATGGCAACGCACAAACTCCGCCCAACGGTATGACCGATGAAGGCATGCGCGGCCAATTTGGCGGCCAAACTGGCCGCACTGGTGGCGGTGGCCCAGGCATGGATAGCGGCGAATCGGGTTTATTCCGAATGTTCAGTTCACCGATGAACACTAACATTGGTTGGTTGCTAGGAGCGGCACTCTTCGCCGTGGTTGGCTTGGCTGCCCACTACATCAAGCAACGCCGCTGGCCCGATGCCGATGTTTGGGGCTGGGCTGGTTGGCTGGTTACTGCCTTTGTCGTGCTGAGTTTTGCTGGTTTTTCGCATGGCTACTATAGCGCTACGATTGCTCCGGCGATTGCCGGCACACTGGCAATTGGCATCACGGTTTGGCGACGCAGCGCCAGCAAGATCGTTGGTTTATGGCTCATTGGTTTGGTAGCAGCGGCCTTGGTAGTGCAAGTGATTGCTGCGCAGCCCAGCGTCAGCGGCTGGCTGATTCCCTCAGTGGCACTTGGGTTGGCGCTGGTGGCGGCTGGCTTGGCATTCCGAGCTTCGTGGCGGGTGGCAGCAACGGCGGTTGGCATCGCCGCGATTCTGCTCATCCCTAGTGAATGGGCCTACAAAACGTCGGCGATGGAGCAAATGAATACAACCTTGCCCAGCGCCGCTGCCCCAACCGATAATGCCACTGGCTTTGCGGCGGGCTTTGCTGGCAATCGTAACCGCTCGGATAGCAGCAGCCCCAGCGCTTTGGCAACCTATCTACAAGAGCGTACTAGCGATACTTACTATATGCTCGCCGTGCCAAGCTCGATGATGGGTTCGTCGTTGGTGATTGAAACTGGGCGGCCTGTTTTGATGATGGGCGGTTTCTCCGGCAGTGATCCGGTGATTGATGCCGCTGATATTGCCCAGTTGGTAGCCGACGGCAAATTGCGCTACATCATGACTGGCGGTATGGGCGGCGCTGGCCGTGGTGGCAGTTCAACGGTGCAAACTTGGGTCCAGCAAAACTGTACGGCAGTCACTGATGCACCGAACAGTCAAGCAGGCTTTGATTTGCCAAATGGCCAAATGCCAAATGCTCAAGCAGCCCCCACCAATGGCAACACTGGTGGCGCACAATTTGCTCAAAACAATTCATCATTGTATCGTTGTGGCGAATAATTCGCCTGAGGAAGTTACTTCCTTCTAGTTAACGGTACTGCTCAATGCTGAGTTCTCCGCTCGATGGCCTGCTCGTGCTCGACCTCTCACGGGTGCTGGCAGGCCCATATTGCACCATGATTCTTGGCGATCTTGGGGCTGATGTGATTAAAGTTGAAGCGCCGCAAGGCGATGATACCCGCCGCTGGGGGCCGCCGTTTGTTGCTGGCGAGAGCGCCTACTATTTGGCGGTCAATCGCAATAAACGCTCATTGGTCGCCGATCTCAAAACTGCCACTGATGCTGCGTTGATTCGCACAATCGCCAACCACTCCGATATTGTGGTTGAGAACTTTCGGCCTGGCACGCTCGAACGCTTTGGCTTGAGTTTAGCCAGCCTGCGCGAGCAAAATCCCCGTTTGATCACGCTCACAATCAGCGGAATGGGCGCGACTGGGCCTGAAGCTGAGCTGCCAGGCTATGATTTTATTGTGCAAGCGACTGCAGGTTTGATGAGCATTACCGGACCCGCCGAGGGCGAGGCCAGCAAAGTTGGAGTTGCTGTCGTCGATTTGACGACTGGAATGTTGGCGAGCAACGCGATTTTGGCGGCGTTGTATGCCCGAGAACGCACAGGTTTGGGGCAGCATATTGATATTTCGCTGTTAGAAGCCCAAGTTGCTTGGTTGGCGAATGTTGGCAGTGCCTATTTGGTAACTGGCGAGGAGCCAAACCGCTATGGTAATGCTCACCCTACGATTGTGCCCTATCAAACCTTTGAGGCCAGCGATGGCGCGTTTGCCTTGGCCGTCGGCAATGATCGCCAATGGCAACAGTTATGTGCTGTTTTGCAACAACCAGCTTGGGCGGAAGATCCACGCTTTAGCACCAACCCGCAACGAGTGCAGTACCGCAGCGCATTGGTTGATTTGCTGAATCACCAGTTCGGCCAAAAACCAAGCGCCGAGTGGGTGGCGTTAATTCAGGCGGCGGGCATTCCGGTGGGCGCAGTGCGCAGCGTTGGTCAAGTGTTGAACGACCCGCAGGTGTTGGCACGTGAAATGGTGGTCAGTGTGCCACACCCAACGATTGGTGATTTAAAAGTCTTGGGAATTCCGTTTAAATTCTCGGCAACACCCGCGAGTATTCGTTTGGCCCCACCACTACTGGGACAACATAGCCAAGAAATTCACCAACAATTTAACCCAAAAGTACCATCTAAAACCGACTGATTTAATTGCAACCCCGCCATGACTCTGCTAAAGTTGCTAGTACCGATAGCTGTTAGGATCTTTGATGCTGGACGAACGCTTGTTTGCTGGTTTCGGGCTATTTTGGTCAAATGCTCAGGCTGAGCATTGTTTGGATAATCGAATTCATTAAATATTGTTAATAATCGTTCGATTGCGATCAACAAGACCCAAAATAATGCCAATATTTTGATTGAACAGGGCCAAACGAATAATGCTAAGCAGAATTAATCTGCATTCGATGAATAATGATAATTGATTTGCTAAAGATAATTTTAGCAACAATAATGTAAGGAGGCAGCTTTATTTTTGACGATAAAGTTGCTTTTTTATTTAGATCGAGTTCTTGATCAATTGATTCATTTCTACTATACTAGGTCGTATCAATCGCAGCCTGCGATCCTCACACTGATATCCCATCGACGCTGAACTGTTTGGCATTGTTGCTGCCTGTGGCGGTGATTCTTTGAGTTCTGAGTTTTTTGCAGTGTGGGGCATCGATTGGTTGGCGAATTTTGCTGAGGAGGCATTATGGCATTTTTTCGGCAGCGCTTTGAGCTAGCCCGTGGTTTAGCAGGAACCAACCTGCGCTCGATGGAAGGCTTGCGCGGAATCGCAGTTTTTCTGGTGTTTTTGGTGCACTTTCGTAGTTCAATTCAGCCGTGGTTATTCAGCGATAGCCCAACCGCAACGATTAATAATGCATTGGCAATGGTTGGCAACACTGGGGTTGATTTATTTTTCGTGCTCAGTGGCTACTTAATTTATGCCTCATTGATTAAACGTCAGCAAGCCTATATGGGCTTTATTGGGCGACGAATTCGGCGGATCTACCCGACATTCTTTGTGATTTTCATGGTCTATCTGGGGTTATCAATTCTTTTTCCGGCTGAAAGCAAAATCCCCAGCGGCGTAACTGCTGCAACGCTCTATTTCATTCAAAACTTAATCTTTTTGCCTGGGTTGCTGCCGATTGAGCCAATGATTACGGTGGCTTGGTCGCTGAGTTATGAAGTATTTTATTATCTGATTATGCCAGTCATCGTCGTGGCGATTGGCTTGCGTGGCAAAACCCCCCAATGGCGGATCGGCTTTTTCAGCGTGGTTGGCGTGGTGCTCACCGCCGTTTGTATCATCTGGCAAGGCCCGCTGAAATTGGCGATGTTTATTGCTGGCATTTTGCTGCACGAATTGTTGGAATCGTATCGCGAGCGCACGCCAGCGGCTTGGCTCGGCTTGCTTGGTTTGGTTATGGGAACCTGTGCACCGTTGTTGCCGCTGACTGGCACGCTGGGTAATGCGATTCGGTTTACATTAATTTTCAGTGGCTTTTTGCTGGTATGCTGGCACTGTTTTAGCCAAACTGAATCGTGGCTCAAACAAGCGCTTTCGTGGACACCACTGCGTTGGTTGGGCAATATGAGCTATTCGTATTATTTGATTCATGGCTTGGCCTTGCATGCAGGCTTTATGCTGCTTGCTAAATTACTGCCCGCTACCCCGACGGCTGGCTGGTTCTTTTGGCTGATCTTGCCGTTGATGTTTGGCTTGACGCTGGTGGTTGGCGCAGCGTTATTTATTGTGGTTGAACATCCAATGTCGCTGAAAAACAATGCCAAACCTGCGGTTGAACCGCGTGATCCAGAAGTTCGCCCAGCCCTCAACGCTGACGCTGCCTAACTTTCAAACCAGCCCTTTTCAGCTATCATGCAGAGGGCTGGTTTCTTTTTAGTTGAGGTGGCTATGGCTGAAATTCGTGTTGCGACGGTGGCTGATGCGGTGGCTATTCAGGCGATTTATGCGCCAATTGTTGAGCAAACCGTAATCTCATTTGAAATAGAAACTCCAAGTGTGGCTGAAATGGGCCAGCGTATCGGCAAAACGCTCGAATCATACCCATGGCTGGTTTGGTGTGATGAACAGGCTGTGGTGCAAGGCTATGCTTATGCCAGCCAGCACCGAACGCGGGCGGCCTATCAATGGTCGGTTGATACCACCGTGTATGTGGCTAATACTGCCCAGCGCCAAGGTGTTGGTCGGGCGTTATACCAACAGCTTTTAGCGATTTTGCGTGGGCTTGGCTATTATTCGGCCTATGCTGGTATCACCTTGCCCAATGTTAAAAGTGTTGGTTTGCATGAGGCGTTGGGTTTTACGCCAGTTGGGGTTTATCGCCAAGCAGGCTTTAAACACGAGCGTTGGCATGATGTTGGTTGGTGGCAATGTCAGTTACAAGTTGGCGATCAAGCTCCAGTCGCGCCACGCAAGTTTGATCCAAACAAGGAATCAGTTGCTAAGGGCTAGGGGTTAAGTTTGATCTGATCCACACGGGGCTGGCAACTACGAAGGCTACTTTCGTTTCTGCTGTGGCTGCGTAGTAAACCTAGCCCCTTGATCTATCCTCTGCGCTTCTGCGTTAAAATCTAGCCCCAATTCCTACCCACTGATCCCTAGCCCCTAGCCCCTCACTTTTCATCCTGGCGCTTGCTCGATGTGTCTGATCCCGCTTGGGGTTGCAATCGTGGCGATTAATTGTGGCTGGGCGGCAGTTTGCCAACGAATTACATCCTTCATACCAATTTGGCTGAGCATGATTTCGATCTGGCTGGCCTGAGGGTGGTGTAGCTCCAACTGCAATAAACGACAACCTTGATCGGTTAATCGCTGGATTGGATGTTGCTCGCGTGGCCATTCGATCAACATTGGCGCAACGCCAGCAAACGGCAAACTGCCATCGGCGGGAATCGTGATTTGCCAAGCTAAATCGCCACGGCGCATCGGCGTGACCACCCCAAGTTGTTGGTGCAGCAATTCGCTTGCCGCCTGAATCAGGATTGTTTGCGCGACCCAAGTTGCCAAGCGCGGAGCACTGGTTGGCTGCAACGAATCTAATGCGAACCAGCGTGGGCGATCGGGTGCAGCCAGCGTTGGATCAGGCGCGATCACTTCGAGGTAGCAATGCTCGCCTAGTTTGAGCAAACAATTGTGGGTTGCCATCGCCTGATGTTGGCCACCAGCCTGCATCGGCACGCCCAACAAATCTTCGATATAGGCCACGCCCAGTGCGAGATCGGGCGCAGTGACAACTAAATGATCGATCCATGTGGCTAACGGCATCATTGGAATAACTCCTTTTTTATGGCTATTTTTAGCATATATGTGGCCCCAAAATAGCCCAAACTGAGAAAAACCTGATAATTAGCTGAAAATTATTATTGACTTTAAGGTATCAACCCGCTATGATTGGCCTCCAAGCCCCATCTCCCTGTTGAGATGTTTGTTGCCATGAACGCTAAGAACGTGGAGTTTATGGCCATGTATTGCCTTGCTGTGGTTCGTGGGCTGAATTCACACTTGTAGGAGGTTGTCGATTATGCGGCGTTATTTGCTCGCCGCCGTCGCCATTGCCCTCTTGATTATGCCAGTATTGACGATTAATGCTGGTCCAGAGCAAGTTTGGGTTGATGATTTAACGGCTGGCAGCTTTGATGGGTTGGTCGGCAGTGGCACTATCACCCTCGCTCCCAACGCCCCTCCCGCTCCTGCATTCGTTGGTGATTATCCGCAAGCAGGTAGTTACCTTTCTTCCGAGCATCAATTTGAATCAGTCGTTGCTGCGGTTGTAATTGATACCGATACAACCTTGACGACTGGGAGTGCTGTGCGCTTTGATGTGCGTGGCAAAAATCCCAGCGGTTCGTGGCAGATGTGGCAAGAGGCTCCACGTGGTGGCCGAGTTGCGCTCGAACGCCCAAGTAGCGTGATTCAATATCGTTTGTGGCTTTTGGCCAATGGCGAATCACCACGGGCGCGTTCGGTCACAATGGTGGCTGAATGGTCAGATGGTATGACGATTCAGGCTGAATCGCAAGCACCAACCTACCGAATTTATGCCACTCGCGAGGGTTTGGTCGGCCATCGGACGGCTAACGGCCATATCATTCGCCCATACGATCAATTTGTGGCCTTGCCTTCATGGCGAGCACTCTCATCGTATCGGGGTTATGAATACCAAGTGCGCGTGACCTACAAAGGTCGCTCCAAGGTTGTGCCAGTTTGGGATGTAGGGCCGTGGAATACCCGTGATGACTATTGGTCAACCAATCGTCAGTCGTGGAAAGATTTGCCACGCGGTTTGCCCGAGGCTCAAGCCGCCTATTATGATGGCTACAATGGCGGGCGCGATGAGCGTGGTCGCCGCCCGAATTTACCCAACGGCATTGATATCGCCGATGGAACATTCTGGGATTTAGGTATTCCGGATAATGCCTGGGTTGAAGTAACATTCTTGTGGGAAGGCTACGATCCTGGGGCTGGCACGCCTGCGGCAACCCCAACCCCGAATGTTACCGCAACTCCATTGCCAGTGGCCTTGCCGCCAGCAGGCTCGATCTTGGTCGATAATCGCGATAATAGCTTCCGCGAAATGCAAGGCACATGGTTCGATGCTCGCTGTGGTTTCAATGGTTCACACCGTTGGACCAAGAGCGTCGCCAACGAAAGCCAAGTTGATAACCTTGGGGTTTGGAAAGCGCCAATTACCAACCCTGGTTTCTACGAGGTGATGGCCTATATTCCGCCGTGTGGCGAGCCAGCCACCAAAAATGCCACCTACGTGATTGCTCACGACGGCAGCAATACCAAAGTACGCGTCGATCAAGAGGCCAATCAGAATAAATGGTATTCTTTGGGGGTCTATTACTTCAAGGGTGGTAATGAAATTCGGCTCGATGATGTGACTGGTGAAGAGGGCTTGAGCGTGCGTTACGATGCCATGGCTTGGTTGCCGCGCTCCGATAACACTGCACCAAACGCTACCATCATCGATGTCAAGGATCTCGGCGCGGGCCGCTACGAGGTGCATTGGAACGGCCAAGACGATAGCACAGGGGTGGCTAGTTTCGATGTACAGGTGCAACGCAATGGTGGTGAATGGGTCGATTGGTTGGTCACAACGACCGAACTGAAAGATACCTTTATCATTGATGTAAGCGCTGCTGATGCCGAAAATAGTACCTATGGCTTTCGTGCGCGGGCGCGTGACTGGGCTGGTAATACTGGCGAGTTCCCGCCGAATGCCCAAGCTACCTCAGCTGAACCGTTGATGATTCAACAACCCTAAAATTGGGCAACGAACGCAATGACCAAAACTCCCGTTATCAAGCTTGATAACGGGAGTTTTGCGCTGTGTACCTCACGGGCTGATCGGCTCGTTCTAGGTTAAAATCAACTGCTCAACCGTTCTAAATCAGGGCGTAACACAACGCTTTCTTGCTCGTGAGGATCGGTGCGGGCAATGATTGCCACGGCTTCTTCAGTGTACGGGTTAAATGGGAAGTGTGGCATTCCAGCTGGAATATACACATATTCGCCAGCGTTTACCACCGCATGGTGTTCTAATTGTTGCCCATAATACATTTCGACGGTACCGCTAAGCATGTAAATTGCCGTTTCGTGGTTTTCGTGGTGATGCGCTTTGGCCCGTGCTCCTGCTGGCATGCGCAACATATGCATACAAATTGCTTGCGATCCCGCAGTTTCCGCAGCGATTCCGCTAAAATAATCGAGGCCTTGTTTGCCAGCAAATCCGGTCTGCTCGTTTGGTCGAATAATGACACAGCTCGCTTGGTCGGTCATCAGCATTCCCCCGTAATCTTAGCTTTCCCAAAATGGCTTGAGTACGCCTCGTTCAACCAATACCTCACGCATTTCAAGCATGGCAGTATAGGTCGGCAACATCGTCAACGGCTCATCGCCAGCAATTGCTAGATCAAAGGCCTGAGCCAAATCTGGCTCTACCTGCAATTGGTGCTGGTCAATTCCTGCATATTTTAGGCGATTAGCCATGTCAGCGGCCCGCGTGCCACTCACGACAATCCGCTGTGTATGGCCAGCTAATGCTTCAAAATCGGCATCCCAAAGCCATGAAACATCAGTGCCATCGGCAATTTTATCGTTGATTGCGATCATCAGATTAAGCGGTGCTTGGCTGCCGCTCGTAATCATGCGTACCGTTTCGCTTGCCCCAATTGGATTTTTAATCAGCGCCATCAACACCGATTTTTGCTGATATTCAAAGCGTTCGATTCGGCCAAAGGCGGCGCTAAATTGCTCTAATGCGTTGCGGATGATTGGCAAAGGTACATTCAAGGCACTGGTTGCGGCGATCGCGGCCAAGGCATTAAGCGCATTGTAAAGCCCAGGCAAGGGTAAATTTAATTCGAGAGCTTGCTGCCCTTGGTTTTGCCCCGCAATCACCCGCAATGTGCTACCACGCGTGCCATCGAGCTCCAATTGGCGCAAAATAACGTTTGGCTCAGGCCGCCGATGCCCACAAGCTGGGCAATGATAGCGCCCAATATGGCCATAATAGGCTGGCTCGTAGCGATAGGGCTGGCCACAACGCCGACAGAAAATCGAATCGGCGGCATGGCGCAGGGCATCGTTTCCATGGCGTTGATCTTCTAGGCCATAAAAGAGTACTTGAGCTTGCAAGCCGGTCGCCAAATCGGCCACCGCCGGATCATCAGCATTCAAAACGACCGTGCTGGTGCTCGGCAAGCTGGCAAGTACTTTTTGCCATTTGGCGGCTAGCGTATCAACCTCACCATAACGATCAAGCTGATCGCGGAAGAGATTGAGCAACAGCACCACCCGTGGCTGGGTTTCAGCAATCGCCGCAGGTAAATGGGCTTCATCAACCTCAAACAAGGCCCGTTGATAGTGCGGCTGGCCCCAAATGCCTAAATCAAGCGTAGCCGCAGTTAAGCCGGTGATCAAATTGGCCCCAGCGCGATTGTGCAAGGCGGGTTGGCCTTGCTGGCTACAAATTGCTGCAATCATGCGGCTGGTCGTAGTTTTGCCATTCGTGCCTGAAACTAACACCACCCCGCCGGATAAGCGCTTAGTTTGATGGCGCAGTACATCGGGCGCAATCCGCCGAGCAATTCGGCCAGGCAAATTTGTGCCGCCACCAAAGCCAAACTGGCGGCTTGCCCATTGCGCCATTTGCGCAACACTTAATGCAACATGCTCTCGTATCGTCATCGGTATCCTCAATCGCAACCAGCTCACAATATGCTGTGCATAGAGTAGCATAAAAGGCTAATATTTAAGTGTAGGATGTTTGACACTTCCACAGCGCAGCGCTTGATCCTGCGAGACATCCATCAATGCATCCCAAAGCGTTGGCTTAACCCCGTGATGCGCTGCCCACTGCGGCGTTGGGCAATCGCAAATTCGACGGCCTGCCAATCGCCAGTCAGAATCACCAATTGACGAGCGCGAGTGATGGCGGTATACAGCAACGGTCGGTTGAGCAGCACATTGTAATAACGCAACATTGGCACAATCACCACCGGATATTCTGAGCCTTGGGCTTTATGTACGCTAATTGCATACGCCAAGGCCACTTCATCAAACTCATTCCACTGATAGACGACGTTGCGAGTATCGTCAAAATAAACGCTAACCGTGCGTTCTTCGAGATCAATCGTTTGAATCAGGCCTAAATCGCCATTGCTGACATCGAGATCATAATTGTTACGGGTTTGAATAACCCGATCACCTTCGCGAAAGAGCGTGCCAGCAATCGTGGCTTCTTGGCGAGTGGTGTTTGGCGGGTTGAGTGCTGCTTGCAGTTGGCTGTTTAATTCGAGCACGCCTGCCGCGCCCCGATGGGTTGCTGCCAACACCTGAATATCGCGCAGAGGATCAAATTGCGGGAATTGGCGTGGAATACGGGTAGTCAACAAATCCACAATCATCGCACCGCATTCGGCTGGGTTACTGCGCGGAAACCAATAGAAATCACCTTGATTGACGCTGGGTAACTGGCCTTGATTGATTGCATGGGCATTGGTGATAATTTGGCTATCAGCGGCTTGGCGAAAAATCGTATCCAAATGGACGGTTGTGATGCGGTTGCTAGCCAACAAATCGCGCAATACAGCGCCTGGCCCAACTGCTGGCAACTGATCAGGATCGCCAACCAAGAGCAAATGGGTGGTTGGAGCCAAGGCCTTGACCATATGATGGGCCAGCACAATGTCGAGCATTGAGGTTTCGTCGATGACCACTAAATCGGCAACTAGTTGGGCATGTTCGTTGCGGCCCCAGCGGTCATTGCCAGCGCCGCCGCTATATTCGAGGGTGCGATGAATTGTGGCAGCTGGATGATTGGTGGTTTCGGCGAGACGACGGGCGGCGCGTCCGGTTGGAGCCGCCAAAATTGTGCGTAACCCAACTTGTTGGAGCAAGGCCAAAATTGCGCGGACTGTGGTGGTTTTGCCTGTGCCAGGCCCGCCAGTTAGCAACACCACTTTGGAGCGGAGCACGGCCAGCACGGCTTCGGCTTGGCGTTGGCTCAAATCGAAGCTCGCATTATGCAATTGGCGCATAATAATCGCATCGCTTTGCTGCTTGAAGCGCAATTGGATTGCACTGGGGAGCTGTTGCAAGCGCTGCAAGTTATGTGCTAACTCGGTTTCAGCATGATAATAGGCTGGTAAATAGACTAGATCGCCATCAAGCACCAATAACACTGATTCGGTTGCCACCGCCAATTGTTCGGCAATCAGCTCATGGGGTAATTCTAGGATGGTTTGAGTTTGCGCGATTAACTCGATTTGGGGCAGAGCGCAATGGCCTTCGGTGTTGGCAACCATGCTGAGGGTATAGCGCAATCCAGCAATCACCCGACTGGGAGCATCTCGCGCTACGCCCAAAGCTTGGGCAATGTGGTCGGCAGTCGGAAAGCCAATGCCTTCAATTTCTAAGGCTAGACGATAAGGGTCGTGTTGCACAATCTGGCTAGCCTGCTCGCCATAGTGCCGAAAAATGCGTAAGGCTAAACCTGTCGTTAACCCAACGGCTTGGCCCAATTCGAGCAAGGCTTTGATTGCACGTTGTTCTTGCCAGGCTACGATAATTGCGGCAATTTTCTTCGTGCCTAAGCCTTTTACTTCGCGTAAGCGTTCGGGCATAGTATCAAGTACATCGAGCGTGGCTTCACCAAAGGTATCAGCGATGCGTTGGGCATTGACTGGACCAATGCCTGGCAATAAGCCCGATGCCAAGTAGCGCACAATACTTTCGTTGCCAGTTGGCCGGGCAGTTTGATAGCTAGCAACTTCAAATTGGCGGCCATGGGTTCGATGCTCGATCCATTGGCCTTCAAGTTGCAACTGTTCGCCAACTTGCACATCGGGCAAACGCCCAACAATTGTGATCACGCTGCGCTGGCCTTGGGCTTTCAAACGCGCCACGGTATAGCCCGTTTCATCCGAGCGATAGGTGATGCGTTCTAGGTTGCCTGTTAGTTGATCCATAGTTACGTCAAAAGTCAGAAATCAAAAGTCAGAAATCAAAAGTCAGAAATCAAAAGTCAGAAATCAAAAGTCAGAAATCAAAAGTCAGAAATCAAAAGGTGCAACCGCAAAGCACACGAAGATCATGAAGGGTAGCATCTAGGTTTTAAGATCTCTCACCCCCACTCCTAGCCCCTGAATATATGTTCTATGTTCTTTATTTCTTGGGCACTTGCACGGTCCACAACTGGCCGCCAAATGGCTCGTTGAGCAACTCAATCGTTAGGGTATTGGCGCTCAAATTGACCGAGCGTGGAATGGTTGCAGTGCCACTGCTAATTTTGCCGTTGCGCACGCGAATGGTTTGGCGTTCTTCACGTAGGCGATAGATAATGCCACTGGTGTCGCTCACCGCAATATTGTTATTCGTCAAACCTAATTGAACAATGCCAGCTGTTGTGTTTTGGACGCTCCAGTGCAGCACAATTTGGTCGGAGCAAAATTGTACCCGATCAAGCGTTACTGCTACATAGGCCGTTTCGCTGGCCCGACTATCGATCGTATACCATTGATAGGAAATTGGGTCGCGGGCCTTGCGAATGGTTTGCCCAAACGTCGTAATACAACCACTTGGGGTTGGCGAGGCTGCTGGAACTGGAATTGTGCCATAAACCTCGGGCGTTGGGGCATTCGAGATAATCGTAATATTGCGACCCTGAACTAACACCAATATCAACAAAACTGAGACAACCGCCCAGCCTAAAACATTGAAACGGGTGCGTAACGAGCTATCGCGCAGGCGTTCGGGCCACGTTTTTGGCAAAGCTGGCTCGATCACCGGCTCTGGCAAAGCAATCGGTTCGGGTGGTGGCGCGGCTGGCGGCGGATCAGAGGGTGTATCATCCCATGCAGGCATCACTCCTGCAACCAATTGATTGACTTCTTCCCAGATTGAGCAATTCAGCAAGCGCGGAATTTTGAGCATTTCCTCATCGGTGAAATGAATTTCATCGGTGCGCTCAGTCACCAAGTGGGTTGGTAATTCATCCAAGCCTTTAACATTGACCCGCCAATCGAGATTAATTTCCGAGCCACGCTCTAAAATAGGCGAGATCACGATCAGGCGTTTGCAAGCCCGAAAATCGGTTTGACTGGCCTTTTGCTCCGACATAATTTCGTGCTGATGGTCGTGCAAGAAATTGCGGAAGGCGTAATAGTAGGCAATTACTTGGTTATAGGGGTTTTTGCGGCCTTGATTGAGCCATTTGACCGAACCAGCGCTACTGACGACCTTCCAGCGTCCATTGACCGAACCATAAACCTTGCCATCGCAGTGCTTCATTTCGAGAATAAAAACTGCATCGTTCTTCAACACCACAAGGTCAATGGTATGGCCACCGACGCTAAAATTTGCCAGCATGACATAAAGGCCTTCCAAGCGGTCGAGACCGTTGGCTAAGGCAATAATTGCTTTGCGCTCATTGGGGTGTTCGGGCTTTTCGCCAATCCAAACTTGAACGGCCACGGGTAGCTCCCTAGCCAAAAAAAAGCCAATTCTGTGCTTATATTATCATTGTTTCGTTGCTCCGTGCATTGACGAATTGTTAAAAATAGTTGAAAAAGCAAAAGTATGCAATAATGGATTGGATTTTTGATTCACGCTGATGTGGAAAAGCAGAATGTTAATAACAATCGATATTGGCAATACCAATAGCAAAATCGCCGCATGGGATGGCGATCAGATGGTGGCGCATTGGCGTTTATCAACCCAACGCCAAAAATTAACCGATGAATATGCGGTGTTGGTGCGTAGTTTATTCGAATTGCGTGGCATTGCGATCAATCAAATCGAGGGCTGTGCGATTTCGTGTGTTGTGCCGCCTTTAACCAGTGTATTTAGCGAATTGAGCCGCACCTATTTGAATGTTGAGCCAGTTGTGATTGGCCCTGGCATCAAAACTGGCATGCGCTTATTGATCGACACGCCGCGCGAACTTGGAGCTGATCGGGTTGCCAACTCGGTTGCCGCCTTTCGGCGCTATGGCGGGCCAGTCATCGCGATTGCCTTTGGCACGGCGACGGCCTTTGATGTGATTTCGACTGAGGGCGATTATATTGGCGGAGCGATTGCCCCAGGCATTGGGATTTCGGCTGATGCGCTGTTTCGGGCTGCTGCCAAACTTTATCATGTGGAATTGGCTCGCCCGCCGCGCGTAATCGGTAAAAACACCTCGCACTATATGCAATCGGGGATTGTTTTGGGCTATGCTGGCTTGGTCGAAGGCTTGGTCACGCGGATGTGGCAGGAGTTGGGCACGCGCGGGACAGTTGTCGCAACTGGTGGTCAGGCTGAGGTAATTGCCGATATTATTGCTGGCGAAACCCATGTGATCGATCATGTTGACCCATGGCTGACCCACGAAGGCCTCAAAATGATTCATGCCATGAATCGTCAATAAATCGAATGTCCCTCACCCCCAACCCCTCTCCCAGTGCGGCGGGTTTAAGGGCGGACAGGTTGGGGAATGGGTATTCATCAGTGTTAGGGGATGGCCGTCCCGAGCCGACCACCCCGCGTCACCGTCGTGGCCCACCGTTCGTGCAGCGCCGTTCCCGCCAACGATAGTCGCGCTCCCAGCGCTGGCTGCGTTCCCGTCCACAGCCAGCGCAGCACCCCATACCGCCCCAACCGAAACAGACTTTCTCGTGCCGCCCATGGGCGGCGCGGGCTGGGGCGATCCCCGCGTTCGGCCAGCACCGCCTGCGCCTCCGCCGTCCCGACCAGCAGCACCAGCACCGTCGCGATCGCCATGCCCAGCACCAAGGCCTCCTGCGTCGTCTGGCTCCGCGACTGGCTCGCCTCCCATTGCCAGCCCGCCGTTTTCCAATCGCGAAACAGGGCCTCAATCGCAGAGCGCCGCCCATACGCCTGCCGAATCGCCCCAATGCCCTCCAGATTGCTCACCAGCAGTAACGGCTCGTGACACGTCGCCTCCCATGCGGCCACCACTGTCACCGTTCGCCAGCCCGCCTTCTTGAAGGCATGACCCCGCCGCACCACGCGATGGCCTCGCGTGACCAGCGTGCGGATCATGGTTTCGGTGTGCCCCCGCAGTTGGATGCGGGTATGGCCTTGGACGCGCACGACCCAGCCCCAGCCGTAGGCCGCGACCTGATCGGTGAAGGCGGGGCAGCCAAAAGCACGGTCGGCCACGACGACGACGGACATGGCATTGGGCAGCACCTGCTGCACGCGCTCCAGCAGGGTGGCAACATCGGTCCAGAAGGCGGTGGCGCGGCGGGTATAGCCGGGATGGAGCACCCAGGCAAGCGGAATGGCGCGACCGTGATACCAGAGGGCGGCGGTGAGCAGGGTCCAGCGGTCGGTGTGGGTGGTTTCATCGATGATAACGGTGACGGATTCAGTGGGTGCGATGTGGAGGGTGGTGGCGAGGATGGCGCGATGGAGCGACCACGACAGCTGGGAATCCCGATAGGTGCGGCGCAGTCGGCGTTCGTGACTGGCGGCGTGGGCAGCGGTGGACAGTCCAAGGGCACAGCCCCAGGCCACGACGCGCGTGGTGATGGACGGCATGAGCAGGATGCTGACGAGCCAATCGGTGAGCCGACGGGCAGTCCAGGGCGAGAGGGTGGGCACGGCGGTGCGCAGGATGGTGTTGATCCAGTGGGCAAGGGCTGGTATACTCGGCATACGACCTCGGTTTTGGGATGGGTTTGGTTTCGTCACCACCCAGTATACCAACCCGAGGTCGTTGTGTGAACCCATGGTGTGCGTCCCTGTCCGCCCTTAAAGTGCGGCGGGAGAGGGGAGTTCCAAGTTTCATGATGTGGTAGTTCCCCTCGCCTAGTGGGCGGCAAAGGGTGTGAGGGCATCACTTAGCTATGGCGTTCGGCGTAGGCGATGCCTGCTTGCAAGGTCGCCTCAACCACTAAACTATTGAAATTCATGCCAGTGGTAACTAGCGCTTGAGCAACTTCGGGCCGAATGCCAACCAGCATTGGTTCGCTGCCCAAGAGTCGCACACTATCAATCAGTTCTGAGAAGGCTTGGCTGACCATATTGTCGATTACTGGCACACCCGTCACATCGATAATAATCCAGCGTGGGCGGTCAGTCGAGATCCGACCAAGCACATTGGTTTGCAGGGTTTTGAGGCGTTGTGGTCCAAGTTCGCCGATTAATGGCACAACCAACATGCGCTTGCCAACAGGCAAAATCGGCACACTCATCGAGCGAATAATTGCCCGTTGATTTTGGATGGTGTCAAGTTGAGCGGCGGCATCGCTACGGGCAATTTCGGCCTCATGACGAGCTTGATCGACCCGCTCAACCTGATCGCGTAAGGCTTGCTGCTCGTTGTTAATGCTATCGAGTAGATGGTTGAAGGCCACAAACACATCGCCAATTTCATCGAGGCGTTTAACTTCGGCCCGTTGCGCATAATCGCCAGCAGCCACAGTTTGGGCCGTTTTTTGTAAGGCGCGAATTGGCTTAAAGATCATATGATGAAATAAGATCGTCATGCCAATCAGGGCAATCACCCCAATCACGCCCAGCACATTCATATAACGCAATGGATTATTGGAGATATTAGCGCGGCGCTGAACGCCTTCTTCGGTGACTAAATCGCGGTAGGTTTTGAAGCGCGTATCGAACGATAAATTCAAATCGCGCACTTGGTCGAAGCGGCGTTCGATCACGCGAGGATCGTCGGTGGCAGAGCGATCAATAAAGGTTTGGGTATCTTCAATAATTGATTGAACTGATCGGCGTAAGGCAACATAGGCTGCTTGAACTGGCTGATTGGTATCATCAGTTAAGCCATCCATCACTCCAATTAAACGCTCAGTTTCGCGCACCCAACCAGTTCGCGAAAGCAGATATTGATCATCTTTGGTTTGCAAAAATGCGAGAGTATTTTGGGTGATGCCTTGGGCACTGGTTTGCAGCCGCAACAATGAATCGAGTTGCGGAATCGTTTGATCGATCAGCGCCTCGACATCAGTGCGATACTTGCCTAGTGACCAGCGAGCAATGATATTGGCACTGCCCACCACCATCACCAGAATGATCAGGCCTAAGCCAAAACGTTGACGAATCGATGAACGCATAATGCCTCAGTGTAAATAGTGTTGATATGATCCATGCGATTATGCTGTTGTTGATTCGTTGTTGAGCGTTGCAAGAATGGCTTACAAGACCATTTGGGCAGCTCGCCCCGCAACCAAAAAGCAAAACAGCGCAACGGCGACTGTCCAACCGACTCCACCCAAAACTGCGCCGACGCGAGCACCAGCGCTAGGCCGAGCTTCTACCAAACGCGGGATAATTTCATTGGTCAGGGTGCGATAGCCAGTGGCTAACAAAATGGCTCCTAGCCCTAAATGCGCTAAGCCAAACCCTAGAATGACAATACTGCCAATCAGCTGCATGGTCGTCTCCTTTGCCGATCAAGGATGCTGCTCTTCTATTCTACGGGAGAACCGCATGACCTGCAACTAATTTAGTAACAAAAACACGATAAAACCAGCTACGAGGGTTGGTATGACTTGGCGCGTATACCAAGCCACGATGATCGCGATTGCCCCAGCCGCCATTTTGGGATTAATCAGATCAATCTGCTGATTGCTAATCGCTAAATCACTGGCAATAATCGCCGCCAAAACCGCTGCTGGCACAAAGCGTAGGCCGCGCTTGATGATTTCAGGTACATTGGCGTTGCCAAACAAGGCAATGAAGGAGTAGCGAATTCCGAATGTGAGCAAACCGATAATCACAATTGTGAGCCACTGACTCATGCCCGTTTTCCTTCCAGCCCTAAACCAACCCCAATGCCCACAATTGCCGCCACAATCAAGCCCAATTTATAGGGCAAGCCTGCCGCTAGCACTGCCACACTCGCCCCAGTCACCGCTGCGCCAATCACCGCTCTATCGCGTAAAGTCGGGACCAAAATACCAATGAAGGTCAGGGCTAAGGCGATTTCCAAGACTGGCATTGTACCAATTTGGCTACCAACCAATAAGCCAATTGCCGTGCTGAGCTGCCACGAGAACCAAAGCATGAAGCCTGCCCCGAAGAAGTACCAGTGGCCATACTCAGGGTCATTGCGTTCTTGATAGCCGGTAATTGCCACGGCATAGGCCTCGTCGGTCAGCAAATAGGCCAAAAGGATGCGCCAAGTGCGTTTAAGTTGTTGCAGGTAGGGCGCAACCGAGGCACTATACAAGGCGTGGCGCAAATTTACCACCGCTGCGGTCAGAATAATCGCCAAGTTGGGCACGCCTGTGCCAAACAATTGAGCCACGATCATCTGCGAGGAGCCAGCAAAAATAATTGTAGACATGGCTTGGATGAGCCATGGTGATAAGCCGAGTTTTAATGCAGTTACGCCGTAAATCACCCCAAATGGCACAACCCCTAAAACGATCGGGATTTCGGCTTTAATTCCGGCGAACCAGGCTTGATATTTTGGATGCATGCAGCTTCCTTGGCTAAAAAAACAGCAGGCTGTTGAATCAGCCTGCTGAAACATCGACCCAACTTAGAGGCTTTGCAGAAAGGCCTGCACACCTTGACTGGCTAGCTCGGGCTGCTCGATAAAATAGCAATGGCCGCTGCCAGGAATTAATTGAAATTCAGCATTGGGAATGATCTGCGCCAGCAACCGCCCGTTGCCAATTGGCACCAAAACATCGGCATCGCCATGCTGCACCAGCGTAGGATGCTGGAGTTTAGGCAGACGCTCGATCGTGCTGTGGTTCATAATTGCGCTCCATTGGCCCATAAAGCCATGAGCTGGCCCATGATTTTGCATGCCCACCTCAATATATTCCTCGATCACTTCGGGATGAGCTTCGACAAAGGCTGGAGCAAAATTAAAGCGTACACTATCTTGCATAACTTCGTGGGCAGTTTTTTGCGTGCCACTCAGCATCAACTCTAAAACCCAGGCTTCGGGCGCAAGGTTGCTAGCTTCAGCATGAAATTCATCGGGCAAGGCAGGAATATTGGCGGGATCGTTGGCGTAATGCGGTAGCGTACAGCCCAAAACCAAACCTTGCACCCGCTCAGGGTAATTCAAGGCCACATGTTGGGCGATCATTCCACCCATCGAAACGCCCCAAACGTGCGCCCGCTCAATCCCCAGATGATCCAATAAGCCAATCGCATCGGCAGCAAAATGCTCCATGCTATAGGCGGTGAAATCGGTGGGAGCGGTGGTTTTACCAACCCCACGATTATCGTAATAGATCACCTGAAAATGTTTGGTTAAAAACGGCAATTCTTTGCGCCAGCCATCGGTCGTGCCGCCCAATCCCATAATCAAGAGCAAGGGTGCGCCTTGCCCAGCGACTTCATAATTAAGCGTGATGCCATTGATTGCTGCCTGGGGCATGCCAAAGTACCTCCAAAAAATCTACTAAGCGACTGAACGTTCCATAATGATCCGCAGCCATGCCAACAAGCCAAACTCAGCGGCGGTCATAAAGCTCGCAAAAATCGCTGGCCGCGCCAGTTGGCTCAAACGCACAACCGTGTTCTCGCTGCGGGTGATCATGGCGATGATCATAATATTGACGATAAACATAACACTTAAAATGCCGACCGTGCTGAAAATTGCCAATGGATAGGCAATAAATGGTGAGGCCAGTTGGGTCAGCACAAACAGACAAACTGCCACCGCCACTAAAATCGCATAATCGCGCCAACTGCCAATAATTCGTTGATCGTGGCGAGCATTGGCTCGCACACTGATGTTGAAGGCAAACAGCAACATCGAACCCATGCTAATACCCATCGCCAAGCCTGAGAGGATGCGCAAAATTGGCTGCGGCGTGTAGAGATTGTAGTTGCCAATATCGAGCAACAACGAATTAAAGCCATCGCTGCCCATCCAAGCCACACTCAGCACCAGCACAATCCCAATTGCCAAGGGTGGTAGTTTGGCGGCACGGCCACGGCCCAATAAGCTGAGCGTGATGATTGTGGCCAAGAAACCGCTATACAAGCCTGTATTGCGCTGACAGAGTGGCATCATCGTGCCGCCAAGGCTCAGGGTATGTTCCTTCGAGCAAACTCCATGCACCACCCAACTAAGTTTCTCGGTGAAATTGCCAGGAATTAAAAACAGCCCAGCAATTGTTAAGGTGAGTAACACCCCGATCAAGCCCCATAAGGCTGGGCGTTCATCGCGTTCGGGTAAGGGCTGGGGTTTGCGAGCCTCTTGAACAATAACTTCACGCTCAGCTTTACGAGCTTCAACTTGTTGCTTGGCCTTTTCAAGCACTAAACGATTGAGATCGCGTTCATTCATGATCGGGCTACTCCTACTACTTAGGGTTGTTTTATAGCTTAGGGTTGCCCAAAATCGCTGATCAGCTTAAGCGTTTGCGAACGGCTGATTGCGCCAACATGGATTTTTTGGACTAACCCATTGGGATCAATAAAGTAGGTTGTGGGCAAATAGTTAACATTAAAAGCTTGGCTAATACTGCCATCGCGATCCAGTGGCAATACATAGCTTACCCCAATTTCGCTGGCAAAACGCTGCACAACTTCAGCATTTTCATCTTTGTTCACACCAATAAAGACCACATCTTGGCGTTCGCGGGCGATCGCCTCGAAATCGGGCATTTCGGTGCGGCAGGGCACACAGGTGGTTTGCCAAAAATTGAGCACCACAACTTTGCCACGAAAATCGCTCAGCGCGACCTTTTTACCTGCTTGCTCATAGCTTAGCTCAGGAATTTGCTCGCCAATTTGCACTGTACCTTCAGCCAAACTCAAGTTTTGGGCCAAGCTGACATTGGCGGCTGGCAGGCTTTGTGCTGTGGGACTAGCTTGACTGGCACATGCAGCCAGTAACAAAAATATACATCCAAACGAGGCTAAACGGCCTATCATTATTAAACTCCTTGATCTGGATTCGGTATAGAGTTGAGTGCATTGCGGATGGTAGTCTCATTGAACGGATAGTACCAAGATTGGGCTGCAATTTGCAGCACAGGTATCTTATACTTATAACGCTCATACACTGCTATATCATCAAGAATATTGATACACACAAGCTGAGCTTGAAACTCCTGCGCTAGCGCTTCAAGCCAATGCTCGGCTTCGTCGCATAAGTGACACCCGGGACGCATATAAAGCTGCCAGTTCATTATGACCCTCCTAGCATGCTATTGTACCGCGTCCACGATCAACGAGTGTATTTTTTGGAAGGAGCTAGCTCATGCCGCCGATTGACGTTCGTGGTCATAGTTTGATGTACGATGATGGTGGTGATGGCGAGGTGGTGTTGTGTATCCATGGGTTTCCCTTCAATCGTTCGATGTGGGATGAAGCGCGATTGGCCTTAGCTAGTCGTTATCGGGTGCTTAGCCCCGATTTACGTGGTTTTGGCGAATCAAGTGGCAGCGAGAGTTGGACGCTCGACGATCAGGCCAATGATTTAATTGAATTATTGGATCAGTTGGGAATTGATCGGGTGGCCGTGCTTGGTTTATCGATGGGTGGTTATATTGCACTGAATTTGGCGCGACGCTACCCTGAGCGTTTGTGGGCAATGGTGTTAATTGATACCAAAGCTACATCTGATAATTACGATGCTAAGCAAAATCGCTTGAAAACCGCTGAGACCGCTCTCCGCGAAGGTGCAGCCCCGATTGCCGCCCAAATGTTGCCTAAATTGCTCAGCCCCGCCAATGCTGATGATCAGCGTTTAATTGAGCGGCTCAATAGTATGATGCTCACGACCAATCCCAAAACGATTGCCAGCGCAGCCCATGCCATGGCCAGTCGCCCTGATTCAACGCCCTATCTTTCGACCATGGCGCTGCCAAGCATGGTGATTGTTGGCAACGACGACCAAATTACCACGCCCAATGATGCCCATGCCATGGTTGCTGCCCTGCCACACGCCAGTTTAGTGACGATTCCCGATGCTGGGCATATGAGTGTTTTGGAGCAACCAGAAATTGCCTATGGCGCAATTCGGGTCTTTTTGGAGCAGGCTCAACAGGGTTGATTGGCGCAAACGTTAGGGCTATAATGGGCAAGTTTGATTCTAGCTATCTAAGGAGTAGCCCTCATGGATGTGCGCAAACTATCGCGACGACAATTTTTAGGTGTGTCGGGAGTTGCGACGTTAGGTTTATTGGCTGGTTGCGGAGCTGAAGAAACCATCAAGCCTGCGGCAACCGCTGAGCCAACTGAATTTAACGCCGATAGTGCGTTACAACTGCTCAAAGATGGCAATGCCCGTTTTGTGGCCAATCTTACGGTTGACCCCAACCAAGATCCCAATCGCCGCACAACCACGGCCAAAGGCCAAAACCCCTTTGCCACAATTGTTGGCTGTGTCGATTCGCGGGTTGGGCCAGAAGTGGTATTTGATCGCGGGATTGGCGATTTGTTTGTGGTGCGCACGGCAGGCCAAGTGATTGATGACGTGGCGATTGGCAGCATCGAATTTGGAACTGCTGAGTTGGGTATTCCTTTGGTGATGGTTTTGGGCCATCAAAAATGTGGTGCCGTAACCGCTACGATCGAATCGGTTGAAAAAAACACGCCTGCGCCCGACCAAATTGCCGCAATCGTTGAGCACATTCGGCCTGCGGTTGAGGCCGTCAAGGCTTCAGGCCAAGAACCAAGCGATTTGGTTGACGCAGTGGTGCGCGAAAATACCAAATTAACCGTGGCTGCCTTGAAAGCAGCGCCATTGTTGGCTCAACTTGAGTCTGAAGGTAAAGTCCGAATTATCGGCGGCTACTACCATTTAGATAGTGGCACTGTCGAATTTTTCTAGGCTTGGGTCATTAGATACGTATCTTGGGTAGCGGAACCATAACAGTGTTGGAGCCAAGGCTTGGTATGCTGGTAGCAATGATGCTTTGCATACAAGGAAAGGTTTTCCGATGGCTCCACCTGTTGTTTTGCCAGATCTGCAAACATTGACCGTTGATGCGGCGGCGGCACTAGCCTATTTGCTGGCTGGGAATGCCCGTTTCGTCGCCAACCTCCCACTCGAACCTCACCACGATAGTTTATACCGCCAACAACTAACGCAAGGCCAACACCCATTTGCCATGATCCTCGGCTGCGTCGATTCACGGGTGATTCCCGAATTATTGTTTGATTGTGGCTTTGGCGATTTGTTAGTGATTCGCACGGCAGGCCATGCAATCGATGAAGTAACTGTTGGCAGCATTGAGTTTGGCGCTGATGTGCTAGAAATTCCGTTGTTGGTGGTGCTTGGTCATGAGCATTGCGGCGCTGTCAAAGCGACAATTAACATGCTTGATCAGCATCAAACCGCGCCCGATCGCATTGCTGTTTTAGTTGATCATCTGCGCCCAGCGGTTGCTGAAATTGATATTCATGCTCCCGACCGCTTAGATGCGGCAGTTCGGGCGAATGTGGTGCATACCGTGGCTGAGTTGCAGCGAATACCATTGTTGGCTCAGCGTGAGCAAGCGGGCCTGTTGAGGATTGTAGGGGCGTATTATAGTTTAGTCAGTGGCGCAGTCGAGTTATTGACTACGCCACTTGATTAAGCACTATTTTTCTTCGATCGTAACCGTCAAGATCGCATCGCCAGGTGCGCCACCCATGTTTGGATCGCGAGGCGTGATCTGATCAACGACATCTTGACCAGCAGTTACTTGGCCGAAGATTGTATAGGCATCGGGGGTCAAGTGCAAGGCTGGAGCCAAGGTAATGAAGAATTGTGAACCATTGGTATTAGGGCCAGCGTTGGCCATGGCCAAAACCCCAGCTTTATCGAAGAGCAAATTGCTGGTGGTATCTTCATATTCGTTGACAAACTCATAGCCTGGGCCACCCATCCCAGTGCCAGTTGGATCGCCACCTTGAGCCATAAAGCCTGGAATCACGCGATGGAAAGTCACGTTATCGTAGAAACCTTCACGAGCCAAAAACACAAAGTTATTGACCGTGCGGGGAGCATTTTTGGCGTTGAGTTCAATCACAATATCGCCTTTTTGGGTTTTGAGGGTCGCGATATATTGCTTGTTAACGTCAATCGTCATGGCTGGCTCGCTGGCATATTGCTTCGGCATGCCAGGGCTGCTGGTGTTGCCACCATCGCTAGGAGCAGTGGTTGGTCGGCCAGTGCTTGCCTCGGTTGGGGCTACTTCAGCAGTTGGGGCGGTGGTTGGGCGCGTTTCGATCGTTGGAATTGCGGTTGATTCAGCTGAACCACAAGCGGTTAATACGAGCGCCAACAGCGCAATCGTGGTTGTTCGTCGCATCGGTTAAGGCTCCTCACAGGACATAAAAAATCACCGTGGGATTATAGCACGGGAGTGAGAACATAGAACATAGAGCATAGGGGCGAAACCACGAAGAGCACGCAGAGCGTGAAGTTTATGTTTGATCCACGAAGGGCACGAAGTTACACAAAGTTTGTTTTTGATCCACGAAGGGCACGAAGGGCACGAAATAGGGCTATAGGCTAAGGGCTTTTGGCTAGCGAAATACTTGCGATACCACCAATATGTTCCGATATCCGATAGCCTTCAGCCCATAGCCTCACATCCTCTGCGCCTCTGCGTTAAACGCCCGATCTCTGACCCTAATCCTTTCCTTATGTTCTATGCTCTATGTTCTTTCTTCGCTTTTGCCTTTTGCTTTTTGCCTTTTGCTTTGTACTCACTCGCCTTTGGCAAACACTCCATCAAGATGAGCGGCATCGTTGACGCGCAAGACCCGCCATTCATCGCCGTGAGCTACAATCTCGACGAACGCGCCATTATCGAGCCATAAACGGCCAAAGTGACGTAGCGGTGCTGCCAGCAAGTGGCAGACCAAAGCGCGAATTGCGCCGCCATGTGAAACCGCTACCACGGTTTGACCACGGTGATTGGCGGCAAAATGCTCGAAGGCCTTGGCCATGCGCTGTTGCAACTCAGCATACGATTCGCCATTCAGGCGTTGAGTACTGTCGGGGTTGAGTTTGATCAATTGCATATGGTCGGGAAACAGATCGTGCAATTCTTCAGGAGTATGGCCGGCCCAATCGCCATCGTTGATCTCACGCAGATCAATTAATGGCTCAGGCGTAAGGCCAATTTGCTCGCCAATGATGGTGGCGGTCTCCCACGCCCGGGCAATATCGCTGGCATAAAGATGATCGATTGCTAGGTTTGCTAGGCGTTGACCAGCGCATAAGGCTTGTTCGCGCCCGCGCTGATTCAACGGAATTGGCAAATGACCTTGATAACGGCGTTCAGCATTCCAGGCTGTTTCGCCATGACGAACCACGATCAACCGCATAAGACGACCTCGCTTGACACTAATGCTAGGCTATTGTATCAGAGCCAACACTTGGCTTCGTTGTCAAATCAATCTCTCCTCGCTATAATACGCCCTAAAGCGATAACTTTGCATTTTTTAGTAACCCACACTTCGTGGGGGAGGCGAGCCGAATGTCTCAAGTTGCCTTAACACCACGTTCTCAGCCAACGACTGTTTGGCAGTTACGGCGCAAAAAAGTCCCCGATCAACTTTCGTTGCCTGCTGATTATGTTCCAACTGACTATACGTCGTTGCCAACTCCCGAAGAGCCAAAAAAAGGTGGCGGTCTAGGGATGATTTTGGTTGTGGTGGTCTTGTTCTTGGCGTTGGGGGCAATTGCCTATGCTGTTTGGGGGCAGGGTAGCGGCGAGGAAGATGTTGTTCCAACCAAAGTGCCAACCACCGCGCTAACGATTGATCGGGCTAGTATGATCGTGAGCGATGGCAAATTGACGGCTCAAATCTCCATTACCACAGATGCACCTGATGAGAGTCAAGTGGGAGCGATCTTATTGGAAGATGGCCGCCCATTTGAATTTTTTGATACCGATGCCATGACCACCACTGTCAGCGGCGGCAAGGCTCGCTTGATTATTCCTGAAATGGAAGGTCACGAAGATGGCCGCAAATCGTCGGAATATACTGTCCAAGTAACCGTTGCGAGCGCTGATGGCGATGTTCTAGCCAAAGCCGACGAAGCGATTGAAATCAAGGGCGATGCGCTTGATCGTTTCTTGGGCGATACCGCAGTAACTCCAATCGATGTAACCCCAACCATCACTGATCCAATTTCAGGCACGATGGTACCAACGCCTGCTGATGGCTCGACTCCAGTAACCCAAGTTACGCCAGTTCAGCCAACTGCCGCACCTGGTGGCCTGCCCGTGCCGTTGGATAATGTGGTGATCAGCCGCCCAGGCATTGTCTATACCACGCCGTTTGGCCCAGCCAACCAACGTGGCAACGTAACTGCTGGCGAAATTGCGCGAATTGTCGTCAAGATGCCAGTGAATGGTGAAGTTTGGTATTTGGTCGCGATCAGCCAAAGCGGTCAATCAGGCTGGCTCAATAGCAGCACGATTGACTTACCTGCAACTGAAGTCAACAAAATTACCCCTGTTAGCGGCGATGCACCATTTGCCGTAGCCTTCAATGGCGGTAATGTGCGCTCAGCACCTGGGGGCGATGTTTTGACCCAAGTTGATGCTGGGGTCAATGTCTCGCTGATCAACCGCAGCAGCGATAGCGCTTGGTTCAAAATCAAGTTACCAAATGGTAGTGAAGGATGGGTCGTTGGTCAGATCTTGACTATCAACCCTGCGGTATTAAATACCATCCCTGTAGCACCCTAAAAAACAGTACTAAGCATCCTTGACTCAGCAAAAACCCGTGGGATACAATAGTCTCACGGGTTTTGCCATGGTTGCCGTATCTGTCTTGGAGGTAAAGTATGGATGAACAGCAAAAAACACCGATCAGCGGTTCCATGCAACGAGCGGTGCGCGGTGATAAAAACCCACTCGATGCCGTTGAACAAGAATTACGCACCAGCGTCTTTGGCCAAAATCGCGCGATCGAAAGCTTAATTCGTGCCCTGAATCGTGCTCGCTTTGGCTTTAGTGCTGGTAGTCAGCAGCGTCCACGCGCAACGTTGCTGTTTCTTGGGCCAACTGGCGTTGGTAAAAGTGAATGTGCTAAGCGCTTAGCTGCATTTTTACATCCGCAAGGCGGTGGGTTTCTCAAGCTCGATTGTTCGCTGTTTAGCCAAGGCCACGAAGTTTCGGCGTTGCTTGGCGCTCCTCCCTCCTACGTCGGACGCGATCAAAAGCCCTTGCTCGACCCTGAGTTGATCGAGCAAGAAAATGCGGTGATCTTGTTTGACGAAATTGAAAAAGCCACATCCGAGCTTTGGAATTTGTTGCTGCAAATCATGGAAGATGGCGAGATTACCTTGCTCAACGGTGGGCGCAAAGTTTCATTCCATCGCGCTATTGTTATCATGACCACGAATGTTGGCGCTCAGGAAATGGCAAATTATGTCTCGCAACGCACCATCGGTTTCCGCACACCCAATCGCGTCGTCGAATCGACTGGCCAACAAATTTATCAAATCGGCTTTGAATCGCTGCAAAAGGTCTTTAGTCCTGAATGGATCAACCGGATCGATGAAATTATCGCTTTCCGGCCATTAAGCAGCGACACATTGCGCCAAGTCCTTGATCGCATGGTCGCTGAATCGAATGAGCAATATCGTCGCCATGGAGTGGAAATTAGCTTAAACGAGGAAGCCCGCGATTATATTTTGCGCCGTGGTTTCGACCCACGTTTTGGCGCTCGCCCGTTGCGCTCCCGTTTGATGAAGGATATCGATGCTCCATTGGCCGATTTGCTCGCTTCGGGCGGGATTCCCAGCGGGGCAAAAGTGCAAATTGTGGTCTCGGAAGAAGAAGCCAAGGATGGCAATAATCTCGATTTCTTCTACGAGCCTGATGCAACCTTGGCGGCCTTTGCCGCAGATTATGCGGCTAAGCAAGAGCAAGCTCCGCCATCAGCCCGTGAAGTTGCTGGGCCACCGTCACATACCCCTGGCCCATCGATTGCTCGCTCAACCGAAAACAATAATCGACGCTAAGTTCCCTCACCCCAACCCCTCTCCCACTGAACGCGGGAGAGGGGCTTTTTTTACGTCTCGTTGGGCGAAAGCAGGGCTGAGGGAACTTAAAAGCGTTGACTAGCGCTTTGTTCAGCGGTGTGGTCGCGTAGTTTTTGGTAGCTTTGATGGCGGGCGCTGCTGATTTGACCAGCCTCAACTGCGGCCAAGACTGCGCATTCTGGCTCGTGAGTATGGGTGCAATCGCTAAAGCCACATTCATCGATAAATGGCCGGAATTCGCGGAAGCACCATTCAAGTTCATCTGGCTCCATTTGATAGAGGCCCAGCTCGCGAATGCCTGGAGTATCGGCCACAAAACCACCAGCATGCAATGGCACCAATTCGCCTGCCACCGTGGTATGCTGGCCTTTATTGACTGCATCGCTGACATCGCCAGTGCGCAAATTCAGGCCTGGCTGAATCGCATTGAGCAAACTCGATTTGCCAACCCCCGAAGGGCCAGTAAAGGCCGAAATTTTATTATGAATTATCTCTTGAACTTGCTCGATGCCTTGGCCAGTGCTCACGCTGGTGTAAAACACCGGATAGCCAATTTGCTCGTAGATGCCAAAGACCTTTTGATGGCTATCGCTGACTAAATCGCATTTATTGGCAATAATTGCTACATCAAGATTATTGGCCTCAGCAATCACCAAAAAGCGATCGATCATGCGCACATGTGGCTCAGGGTGAGCTACGGCAAAGGTAATTAGCACAATATCTAAATTAGCAACAATTACTTGTTCAAAATGTGCGCCCTTGATGGCGGTACGGGCAAGCTTGCTGCGCCGTGGGTAAATCTCTTCAACCACACCTTCGTTGGGAATGGTTGGCGTGATCCGCACGAAATCGCCAAGCGTGGCAAGATCGCTATACTGTTTGGTTTTTTTGAGCCGCCCGCGCAGGGTGCAGCGCAGCGTTTCGCCTGTTTCATCGAGTTTTACCCAGAAAAAGCCACTTTGGGCACGCATGATCGTTCCGTTCATTCACGCTCCTTCGATGCTGTGTTCAGCGTTGTCTTCATGATGATGCTCCATATAGTCGGTGTCTTCGTCCATAAAATCTTCATCGGCCAATGATCGGCCTGTGAGGGTCATAAAAACGTCTTCCATAGTGGCATTGGACTTGCCAATTTGCTGACCAATGCGATCTTTGAGACCTTGCGGGGTATCCAAAGCTACAATTTTGCCAGCATCGATAATCGCGATGCGGTCGCAAAGCCGGTCGGCTTCGTCCATATCGTGGGTGGTCAAAAAGACGGTTGTGCCCGATTCATCGCGCAAACGCCGCACAAAGCGTTGCACATCCGAGCGCGAACGTGGGTCAAGCCCGGTCGTTGGCTCATCAAGCAGCAATAACCGTGGTTTGGTCAACAGGCCACGGGCGATTGCAACTTTTTGCTGCATGCCGCGTGACATATTTTCCAGCGGCTCGTACAAGCGTTTTTCCTTCAAGCCCAGCGCCGCCAAAATGCGCACACATTCGGCGCGAGCATAGGCTGGCTTGAGATCATACAAACGGGCGGCGTACATTAAGTTTTCTAAGGCGCTCAATTTCTTAAAAAACGAAGCCTCAACGCTAACCCGATTGATTAAGCGTTTGACGGCTTTCTCATCGTTGCGGACATCGAGGCCAAAAACCTGAATCTTGCCCGAATCGGGAATAAGTAAGGTTGAGATCAAGCGAATCAAGGTTGATTTGCCTGAGCCGTTGGCTCCCAATAAGCCAAAAATCTCGCCCTCGGCCACATCGAGGCTGACGTGATCAACCGCGACGACTGGTGGCTTGGGGTTAGGACGAGGGCGACGAGTGAGCCAATGTTTGACTTCACTCGTGCCAAATTGTTTATAAATATTTGCTACCACTAAAGCAGGTGCTTGCTGCATTGGGATACTCCATCCAAGGGTTGCACGAACTGGTCAATTGCTATGAGCAATTCCATGATATGCGATAGATGGGATCGATCAACTCTCTCTCTTCATTGAGGAGGATTTATCGACGTTTGCTGGCGTGGTCGTCGCTAACGTGTAATTCCAAGCGCCGAAAACCTAGTTGATCGAAGGCCAGATCCACCAAGCGGCCAATGCGGCTGGTTTGATCTTGATCTGGTTCGTGGGGCAACTCGGCATAAGCCCGTTTCATCGAGTTGGGCTTGGGCTTGGGCTTTTCTACACACAGGACGGTTCCATCGCGGTCGAGCATTAACACTAGGAGCCTCCTAAACAAACGTAATAGACCATGAGTATCTTGCTTGAAAGAATGCTCACGGCCCATCATAGAAAGGCAGGTCCACAGCCGTAGAAAACAAGAGCCGTGAGCGTTGTTAGAATCACGCCCACGGCCCTCGGTGCTTATTAGCGAATCGCTTTAGGAGAGAAGCACGAGGTAGATGGGCGCATGGGTGCCTGCATCACTTGCAGTGCGCACTGGATTGTTGATCAAGTTGATCATCATGCAGCCTCCATCTAAGAAAATAGCAGAATTGATTTCGAACAGGCCTAGAATAGCATAGCCGCTTGCAGGCCGTCAAGTAGCGATCACTCAGTCTTTAGTCGGATTATCGAACTAGGACTCTTGGTGGAGTTGGGGATCGTTCGGATTGCCCAAAAATATGGTAGCATACCCATTAATCACGATCTCAAAGGATACCCCATGGATCATTGGCAAACCTTACACATGGCAACTCGCCTAGGGGTGCTTGATGCCCCCTACCCACTGCGCTACCTGAGTATCGACGATGGAGTTGATTTGGGTCGCTTGTTGCATGCTGCCGCCGCGCCATTGCCAAATGAGCCAACGCCCACGCTTTCGGCCACAATCGATTGGGCCTTTGCTGCCTTGCAAGGCGATTACGGTCGTTTATTAGATGCTTGCTCATTTGCGATCGAAACGCGTAGCGGTTTGCTCGGCGCAATTGTGGTGGTCAAACAGGCCAGCACGGTTAAGATTTTGCAATTGGCGGTAGCGCAAGCGTTTCAAAACCAACAATTTGAACCAGTGCTGCTGAGTGCGGCGCTAAATGCCCTAGCCCAAGCGCGTTATCCACAAGTTCAGGTAGCCGTTTTAGCCAATAGTTCACAAGCCCACTTTTTCACCGCTCAAGGTTTCATGCTAGCAGAGGACGTGAACGATGCATCCACTTCAAACCACGATTGATCAGTATGCAGCCCAATTTGATCGTCGGCGCATGACGATTTTAGCTGCCCACGTCGAAGAAGACAATGGAACGGTGCTCCGTGGTCGGGTGTTGGATCGCAGCCAGCATGCGGCGTTGTTGGCTTTATTGCCAAATGTGCGCGATGAATTGATTGTGCTGCGCGAACAGCCGGAGCATGGCTTTGCAACCGTTACTTTTGGGGTATTAGATGTGCGCTGGCAGGCTACTCGCGATTCGGAATTGGTGACTGAGGCCAGTTTTGGCGAAGGCTTAGAGGTACTGGCCCACGAGCATGAATGGTTGCAAGTAATTACCAGCGATGGTTATTTGGGTTGGGTACGGCGCAATGGTGTTGTGCTGCACGAGCAGCCAAGCACCTATCGAAGTGCTGCAACCCACGTTGTGACCAGCCGTTGGTTGCCATTGTGGGGTTTAGAGGGCGACCAAATTGGCTTGTTGCCATGGGGCATTCGGCTTGAAATTGACGAATTTCGTGATGGCAAAGCCTTTATGCGCTCACCTGCAGGCCTGCCAGGTTGGCTCGAAGCCGATTCATTAACGCCCGTTGAAGATTTGTGTTCGGTTGATAGCGCTGGTATCGAGGATATGTTGCAAGCAATTCGCCAATTGATTGGTGTGCCCTATTTGTGGGGTGGCACAACTAGTTTTGGTTTCGATTGCTCAGGTTTGGCTCAGGCTGCCTATCGTTGGCTGGGTGTGCAATTGCCACGCGACGCTGATCAACAATCGCAAATTGGTCGTTTAATTAGCCGTGAGCAGGTTGCAGCTGGCGATTTACTGTTTTGGGGCGTGCTACGCAACATCGAAGATTATCGCCACGAACGGATTAACCATGTGTCGATTGCCCTTGACAACGAGTGGATGATTCATGCAAATCAACGCAATTGGAGCATCTCGCTTGATCGCATTGATGAAGTGAATGCGCAGGTCTATCAAGCACAAGGGAACCCAGGGTTGGTGGTAATTCGGCGGATTCGCGAGGAGCAGTAGCCATGGAATGGGCGATTTATCCGGTTGAACTACGCTTGCGCAACACGTTTCGGATTGCCCACGGAGCTAGCAATACCCGCCATAATGTGTTGTTGAATTTAGATGATGGCTGGGGCGAGGCCGCTGCTGTAGCCTACCACGGCGAAACTGCTGCTAAAATTCAGGCTTGGCTGGAACGCTATCGCGAAACAATTACCAGCAGCTATGATCCAGCGGCAATTCATTGGCTCTTGGCCAAGCTCGATTTTGAGAGCCGCGCCGCCCGCGCTGCTGTCGATTTAGCCTTGCATGATCGCTTAGGCCAACAACTTGGTGTGTCATTGCGTCATCTTTTGGGCTTGAACGGCTTAGAACTCCCACAAACCTCAGTTACCTTGCCAATTGAAGAGCCTGAAGCTTTGCGCCAACAAGCTTTGGCCGTAGCGCATTATCCAATTCTCAAGGTGAAGTTGGGCGGCCCTGCCGATTTAGCCAGCGTGGTTTTGATTCGCGAAGCCGCACCCAACAGCCGCCTGCGGGTTGATGCCAATGCTGGTTGGAGCCGTGAAACCGCCGCCCAATTGATTCCGGCGCTGGCTGAATTGGGCGTGGAGTTGATTGAGCAACCGTTGGCAGTTGATGATTTAGCGGGCTATGCTCAACTTAAAGCTGCCAACTATGGCGTGCCAATTTTTGCCGACGAGCCGATTAAAACTGCGGCTGATGTGGCGCGTTGGGCCAAGGTGGTTGATGGCGTAAACCTCAAGTTGATGAAAACTGGCGGAATTGTCGGGGCGTGCGCAGCGATTGCCACCGCCAGAGCCCATGATTTACAAGTGATGCTTGGGTGTATGATTGAAAGTAGCATCGGGGTTTCAGCGGCCTGTGCTTTGGCTGGCTTGGCCGATTTCGTTGACCTTGATGGGCCATTATTGATCGCCAACGATCTGGCAACTGGATTGAACTTTGCAACCGCTACGATTCAGCCAGCAGCAACGCCAGGTTTAGGCGTGCAAATTGACTGGACAGCACTAAACAGCGCCCGACTTGAAACACGCTAGCATGCAGCCTACAACGACTAGAGAAGCGGTTTTAGGCCAGTCCTGCGGTCGGGCTGACAAGCGTACAGGGTATGCGTTGCTAGACTTGTGTACCTACTGTACAATACCCATCGTAGTAGCTTCGGAAGGAGACCACGCATGGCGTTTATCGGGCGTGCGTTACGCATTAACCTCGACACAGCCAGTACTTCCACGTTTGACATCCCATCGCCAATTCGCGAGCTATATTTGGGTGGACGTGGGCTGACAGCGGGCTTGATGTATCATTTTGTTCCCCCCGATACAGCAGTTCGCTCTCCCGATAATCCGTTGCTGTTGGCTCCTGGGGTGTTGGCTGGCACTCCGGCCTATGCTACTGGCGGCTTTGTGGCTACCACTCGTTCGCCCTTGACTGGCAATTTGATTCATAGTTGGGCGGTCGGCGATTGGGGCGCGGCGCTCAAACGCGCTGGTTTTGATGCGGTTTGGGTGGTTGGTCAGGCAACTGCTTGGCTCTACGCCGTGATCGATAATGGCCAAGCTGAACTCTACCCCGCGAATCATCTCAATGGCCTTGATACCCAGCAAATTAACGATGCCCTGATGGCCGAGCACGGCGCTGATGCACGAGTTTTGACGCTTGGTCAGGCTGGCGAAAAGATGTTGCCCTATGCGGCTTTGGTGGCCGAAGGCCGCTACTTGGCCGAGCCGGCTGGCACGGGCATGGTGATGGCCTTGAAACGGCTCAAGGCAATTGTGGTGCGCGGCACACGTATGGTCAAGCCTGCCGATACCGCCAACTTTCTCTCATCGTTTAAGCCAATTACCGAGCGCATCGACCGCGACCCATTGGCAACCGCGATTCGCGATTATGGTTCAAGCTACTATGTTGATTTAGCCGCTAACCATGGGGCCATCACCGGACGCAATGGCCAAGATCCTGAGCCAAGCGTGATGCCAACCACTGGCGATTATGCTGGCGAGATTTATGATCGTGGTTGCCCACGCTGCCCACTGCCCTGCTACCATGATTTTGCTACCACCAACCAACCTCGCCCCGAAATTGAGGCGATTGTGGGTTTTGGGGCACGCTGCGGTTTACAATCACCAGCAGCAATTATCGAAGCCAACCAACGCTGCCTGCGCTATGGGCTTGATCCCAATGCAACTGCCAATGCAATTGCCTTTTTGATGGAATGTCGCCAGCGTGAATTGACCCGCCAATACGATTTGCAATGGGGCGATGAAGCGGCGATTTTGGCGGCGATCGATGCGATTGCCACCAAACAAGGCATTGGAGGCTTGCTCTCGTTGGGTGTATACGAGATGAGCCAAGTCTTTTACGGCAGCGAGCAATTTGCCCCGCTGGCCAATAATTTGACGATCAGCCCACTTGACCCACGCGCTGCCCAAGGTTGGGCCTTGCACTTGGCGACCAGTTCAATTGGTGGCGATGCACGAGGAGCTATGCCTTGGTATGAGTGGCTTGATACCATTCCCCAATGGCTCAAAGGCAACGACGACCATCAACCAAACGTGGTCAATGGCAAGCCTGAACGCCTGATTTGGCATGAACGCTTTGTCGCTGGCCTCGATAGCGCTGGAATTTGTCGGCGCTTGGCGGCCTTGGCCTACCAAATTACCCCCAAAGAACTGGCGACAATTCTAAGTGCCGATATTGGCAAGAGCGTTTCGCCGACCGATTTAGCCAAAGTTGGCGAGCGAATTATTACGGTCGAGCGGCTGCTGGCCTTGCAATGGGGCCATAGCGACGACCTCAGCACCCGCTGGCAACAACAACCATTGACCAGCGGTATTGCCGCCAATCAAATTCCCACCCTTGACACACTGCTAACGAAATATTATGCTCTGCATGGATGGGACAGTGATGGGATTCCCACAAATGCCCGTCTCGCTGAGCTAAGTATTCCCGAACCCGATTCCCGACCATGGGTGACGGAGTAGGTCATACCGTATTGATGGCCAGGCTGAGCGCCGCAATCAATCAACGAGAAAATCAATGTGGCTTGCAATTGTTTTGACGGTATTGCCAACGCTGCTGTACGTGACCTTTTTGTGGTGGCTTGATCGCTATGAAAAAGAACCATGGCCGCTGCTGTTAGCAGTGTTTGTATGGGGTGCGGTGCCTGCCGTGGCCCTCGCGTTGTTGGCTGAATTGCCCAATACTGCTTCAACTTTAGGTTTTGACCGTGGCAGCCAACCAGTTTGGTATGCTCCGTTGGTCGAAGAACCACTCAAAGCCTTGGCATTGTTTGGCATTTATATGTTCTTTCGCTATGAGTTCGATGGCGTGCTCGATGGCATTATTTATGGCGCACTGATTGGTTTTGGCTTTGCTATGACCGAAAATGCGATTTATTTTGCTAGTCGTGGCGGCTCGATTACTTCATTACTGTGGCTGCGTGTGGTGCTATTTGGCTTTAATCATGCCTTCTACACCAGCATCATTGGGGTGGCGTTGGGCATGATTCGCTACGAGCGCCGCCGTTGGGTGGTGGTTGTGATGCAGCCATTGAGCCTGATTTTGGCTGTCGTGTTCCACGCACTGCACAATATGACGATTAGCTATCGCTTTCCTGGTGTATTGATCGCATGGTTGATCAGCAGCGGCGGCGTGTTAATTGTGGTGTTGGTGGCAATCATCGCCTGGCGTAAAGAGCGCTATTGGATCGATCTAGAATTGGTTGAGGAAATTCGCTGTGGATTTATCGACCAAGCGACCTACCAAACCGTGCGGTCAACCCGCCGTCGGGTGCAAAGCCAATGGGAAGCGCTCTTTCGCGGCGGCTGGCGAGCAGTGCAAACGGTGCGTACTCGCCATCATTTACTCACTGAGTTGGCATTCTTGAAATATCAGCTGCGGATCGGCGATGTGCATTGTCGTCCCGCCGATTTATACCCGCTGCGCCGCCGAATTCTCGAAGTTCACGAAGATTTCTAGGTTGCCATTAAGGTCAATAAGCCAACCTCGGGCGTTGCCCCAAAGCGAATTGGCAGACCTGCCAAACCCCGACTCACATACAACCCACATTGGCCGATGCGAAATTGGCCGTGTGGGTATTTTTCGCCCCAACGTGGCACAACCAACGGCCCCAACCACGGTGCATTGATATGGCCAGCATGGGCGTGTCCCGAAAGTTGTAAGGCTACTGGCTGCTCAGCCGCGATGTCGGCAAAATCGGGGCCATGGGCTAGCAATACCACTGGTACTGCTGGAGCGTTGTGCAACGCCTGTGCCAAATCAGCATCGGCCTGCCATGGATCGGCTACTCCAGCGATGACAATTGATTGATCCCGCCATTGCACCAGCCGATGTTGATTGATCAATACCTCTACGCCAACTTTTTTGAGCGTGCGGGCAATCAGTTGCGGATCGTCCCAGTAGTCGTGGTTGCCAAGGCAGGCATACACGCCCAAGGGCGCTGAAATTCCCGTCAGCATCTGTTCTAATGTATCAACATCGCTTGGACGATTAACAAAATCGCCAGTTAATAAAATAATTTCAGGTTGCCAAGCGTTGATCGCGTTGAGTGCTTGACGCAGCACACGCTGGCTATAGTTTGGCCCAAGATGCAAATCGCTGAGATGGGCAATTTTGAAGCCATTGAGGGCACTTGGCCAGCGGGGTAAGCGCAATGTATGCCGTTCAACTGCTAAGCGCCAAATGTTACCAACCCCAAGCCCACCCGCAGTCAGCCCCGCTGCTAGCAACGAGCCGAGTATTGGCTTGGCCCAACGTGGTGGTTGGCTAGCAAATAAGGCAGTAAGGCTGCCCAACCCAAGCATTCCCAATACTCCACCAAGGTATTGCCAGCGCCGCGAATAGACTAAATGCGAGACATTTGGAATATCTTTGCTGCCGCGTGGCACAGCCACTAAATCGGCAAAAGGATCGTCAATCATCAAAAATTCCTTATAGGCGGGTTGTTGTAATGTGCATAGATCACCCTTCAAGGATCGGTTTTTAACCAATCATTGGGATTCACCACCCTTCCGTCCCGCCTCAAGGCGGGAAACGCCGGGGGCTTTAATCCCCCAGCACCCCCTCAAGGGCAATCTGGGGTAGTCACCCATCCAATGATGAACCATAGAATCATTGGTACGAAGCGTAAAACCTATGTCAGAACCCAATGCATCCTTGTAAGCCATGGAGCACGCTGTTGAAGTTATAGCATAGCGAGCTTAATGGTTGATGAAAAAGCTACTACAAGCCTTGGCATCTCCCCCATGGGCTAGTATAAGCTAGGACTAATGGCCATACATAACGTCGAATACTGGCATAGCCTATGATATAGCAGCCTCATTCCGCTCGAAACATCGCATGTATGCCAATTTTGGAGGCGCTATGGATAGAGAACATCGCAGAGGATTTTTTCGCAGTTTATTGCTGGCAAGCCTCTTTTTGAGTGCGATTGGCCTTGCACAGCCTGTTGCAACCACCCAACCGCAATCAATGTTAGTGCAAGGTGCTGCGCTAAGCAACCAAGCTAGGGCAATTCAAGCAGTTGGCGGCACTGTCGAACGCCAATTTGCCCGCTTTGAAACCAGCGTAGCCCAATTAACCAAACCACAAATTGCTCAACTGCAAGCGCAAGGCTTGCGGGTTTTTGCCGATCAAGCGGTTGCTAGCTCAGCGCAAGGAGCTGTTGATCAGCCAATTGCTGTGCAGGCTGGCCCCAAAAGTAGCAACCCTGCGCCATTGCAATATCCATCGATTGTAACCGGCGCTGATGTGGTGCAACGCCGTGGTATCGATGGACGCGGCGTGACCGTGGCAGTGATCGATTCGGGTTTGCCAGCGATCGAACGACCTGAGCGTTGGCAGCGCATCGATAACACGACTGCTCGCTACAACCAAGGCAGCCGTTTTTTGATTTATAAAGACATGTTGGCAAGCAACCAAATTACGAATAGCAGCGACCCCTACGGCCATGGAACGCATGTATTTGCCACTTTAGCCGATAATCGCGCTTTGCCAGCAGGCTATAGCGGAGCCAAAGTCGGGATTGCCCCAGGCGCGAATTATGTGGTCGTTCGGGCCTTAAATTCGCAAGGCCAAGCCTCGTATAGCACGATTATTGCGGCGATTGATTGGGTGATTGAGCATGCTGACGAGTACGATATTCGGGTGCTGAATCTCTCGTTGCAAGCCGAAGTGATTGCGCCCTACTGGTATGATCCGCTCAATCAAGCGGTGATGCATGCTTGGAATGAGGGCATCACGGTGGTGGCAGCGGCTGGCAACACTGGCCCAAATCCTGCCACGATTATGGCTCCAGCCAACGTGCCCTATATCATCAGTGTCGGGGCAATTCGGCCTGCAATCTACAACGACAATGGCAGCGATAGTTTAGCAGCCTATTCATCGGCTGGGCCAACCGAAAGTCGTTTTGTTAAGCCCGATGTGGTGATTGCTGGCTCGCGGGTCATTGCACCCCTGCCCGCCGATAGTGTGTTAGCTAATTCTGGGTCCGCAGGTTTGGTTAGCGAACGCGCCAAACTCGAATGGGCTGATTTGAAAACCTCGCAACAGCTTAATTATTATGCCTTGAGTGGCACATCGATGGCCGCCGCCGAAGTCAGTGGAATTGTCGCCTTGTTGTTGCAAGATGAGCCAAATTTGACCAATAACCAAATTAAGGCTCGTTTGACTGGCACGGCCCAACTTGCCACTTTGGATGATGGTCAAGCCGCTTACAGCACGTGGCAACAAGGCGCAGGCAAAGTTGTGCCAACTGCGGTGATCGATGGTAGCAACACTGGCGCTGCCAACGCGGGAATGGATTTGCCGACCGACCTGATTGTGAGCAGCAACCCCGATGATACCAGCAACCATTACCAAGGCTCGACTGAGTATGATGCGGTGACCAACACTTTTACTGATAACACCACGACCTATAGCTCAACCCTTGCGACCAGCTACAGCACCTGGGCGGGGAGCTATAGTACATGGGCTGGCAGTTATCTAACATGGGCTGGTAGTTACAGCACGTGGGCTGGCAGCTACAGCACGTGGGCTGGCAGTTACAGCACGTGGGCTGGCAGTTACAGCACGTGGGCTGGCAGTTATAGCACGTGGGCTGGCAATAACGCTGCTGCGAGTGGAACCACCAATGTCAACGCTGGAAGCCTCGTGAGCGACTAAATTTCAACCATTTCGAGCGGAGCGTGGGAGCAGCGATGCTTCCACATTTTGGCATCAAAAAAATAGCGCAACAAAACGCTGGGTTGTGGTTACAACTCAGCGTTTTTACATGTATTCGCGGAGCATCGCTGGGGTATTCATCTGCTCAAATAAAATGTCAGCACGTTCTTGATGGGCTAGGGCAACCGTGTAATCGCCATTCAGGCGCTTAATCGTCGCGCCAATGATCAAGCCTAAAGCCAACAAATAATTATTGTTAACCGATAATTGCAGCAGTTGATCAATCGCCTCGCTGGCTTGGCGGCGTTGGCCGTTATAGGCTTGCAAATAGATCTGCAAGGCTTGGCTGCGAAATAGCGATTGTGGTTCATTGAGTTGTTGGGCCAGCCGCAAAGCACGAGCAGCCATCCGATTGGCGCAAGCTCGCCGACCTTCCACGAACGCGATTCGCCCAAGCATTTCGGCCAAAATTACTCGCTTGGGGTCGTAGTGGCCTAATTCACGAAAGAGCTGCTCGGCTTGGAGATAGTAGCGCCGAGCACGTGGATAATCTTGAACATAAAATGAAATCGTGCCTTGTTGAATTAATGCTGTGGCCATATGTAATTTTGCGCCAATTTGGCGGGCCAAACGAAAAGCCATTTGCGAGAATCGTAGCGCATCGTTGAGCAATCCAAGCATCAACATACAATGCGAACGATTGTTAATCGCCAAAATCTGGCCATTCAAATCGCCGATAGCTTGGGTGGTTTCTAGGCTTTGCTCGTAGTAATTGGCGGCAGCATGCCAATCGACCAGCTCCATCGCAATCACCCCAAGGTTATTGAGCGCCCGACTCATTGCTGGTAAATCGCCTAAATAGCGACTGACCGCCAAACTTTGGTTGACCAAGGCTTGGGCGGCTTTAAGGCTTCCCCGTTGCCAATAGACCCCCGCCAAACGATTGGCGGCCAGCGCTTGCAAGCCATGGTGTTGATTCAATTCGCTGATGGTCAAGGCGTTGTTGAGCAACCGCTCAGCCTGGGTCAAATTGCCGCGATGAAAGGCGATCCAGCCGGCATCGCAATCAATGCGGGCATGATCAAACAAGGCTCCATCGGCCAAAACCAAACGAGCTTGGTCTAAATGCAGCATGGCTTCGTCGTAATTGCCCTGTTTTTCATAGGTTGCCGCTAGTTGGCGCAAAATCGTGGCATGGGTCGCTTGGGTTTCTGGGTTTGGCTGAATCATGCTCATCGCTTGTTGATAGGCCATGCGAGCTTCATCGTAGCGCCCAACAAAGCTGAGCACATCGCCACGCCCATGAAACAAACTCACGGCTTGTTCGGCTGCGGGGTGATCCAACTCGCTGAGCAAGGGCATAGCTTGATCATACAAGCGCAGCGCATCGTCGTTAGCAAAACGGCTAGCTGCTCGTTGCGCCGCCAACAACAAATATTCCAACGCTTTGTGAGTCAGTTGCGAACGGCTGAAGTGATAGGCCAAGGCATCAAGATATAATTCAGGCCGTTGTTCATCGTGGGTTTCGAGTGCTAGCGCAACCTCGCCGTGCAAGTTATAGCGTTGTTGCTGCAACAGGCTGGCGTAAATTGTTTCTTGCAGCAGCAAATGACTAAATGCCCAATCATCGTGATGGTTGGCGATTGGCTGTACAAACCCTCGTTGCTGCAATTGTTGGAGTTGCTGATTGATCGGTTGCTCAGGCCGTAGTTGGCAGAGTAGTTGCTGGCTAAAACGGCGGCCAATCACCGCCGCCAGCGCCAAACTATGCGCCAAATCGTTGGGCAAACGATCGTAGCGCGAACGCATCAGCGCTTGCAGCGAAAGCGGCATTGACGGTATTTGTAGGCTATCACTGCTTTGAGCCTGAATATCAAGGCCAGCATGCAGGGCATGACGCGCTAATTCTTCTAAATAGAAGGGCACACCATCGGCTTGGCGCACCAAATGATCGATCATCACGGCTGAAGCTTGCGGCAGAATTTGTTTGATCAAGGCTTCGGCTGCTTCAGGGCTAAGCGAATTAAGTTCAAGCACTAAGCCACGTTGGCGGGCTTGCGCTAAAATCCGATTGAAGGTTTGGCGAATCTGCGGCGTTTCATCATCACGCGCTACCAAATAGAGCAGCAACGACGAAGCATCAAAGGTTTCGGCAATAAATTCGAGCAATTCCAACGATAGATCATCGGCCCATTGCACATCGTCGATCACAATTGCCATCGATTGTTGGCGGGTACAGGCTACCAATAATTCGCGAATTGCCAAAAAGACATGGCGCTTCAATTGAGCTGCGTCAAGATGTTGCACCCGCTCAACCAAACTTTGATCGATAAAATCCAGCGAGAGCAAATATTCAATGTAGGGCAGCAAATCGAGCGGCATATTGCCCAAACTATGAATCATCAATTGGATTTTATGATGAATTGTGGCGGCAGAATCGGCATGATCAATCTGGAAAAGTTGGCGAATCAGGCCTAAAAAGGCGCTATAGGGCACAATTCGAGTGGCGCTGCTACAATCGTTGGTCAATACTTTGACCTCACGGCTATGCAAATGCTGAATAATTTCGGCGGTCAGGCGGGTTTTGCCCACGCCAGCCCGGCCAGTTAGGCCAATCACGCCGCCCATGCCGTTGTGTAGTAGCTCGGTTGCGCCGATCAGATTCCGCAATTCGGCCTCGCGGCCAATCAAAGGCAAGCCAAAACTGCCATCAACGACCGCCTGGGCCAATTGTTTGCCCGCTAAAATAGCCGCAGTGATAGGTTGCTCAAAGCCTTTGAGCGCAACTGGATGCTGCTCGTTGAACATAAAACTGGTTTGTAATGATTGGGCTAAATCGCCATCGACCATAATCGTGCCAGGATCGGTTACTTGTTGCAGCCGCGCCGCCAAGTTGACTGGGCCGCCGATCACGGTCAAATCGCTGTAGCGATCAGACCCAAGCAACCCTGCAATCACTTCACCACTAGCTAAGCCGACCCGAATCTGAAATTGCACTCCAGCATGGGCAATTGTTTCGTTGTAGGCGGCTAATTCTTCAAACATGGCTAATGCGGCGTAGGCAGCTTGGGCGGCATGCGCTTCGAGCGCGACTGGCATGCCAAAAACCGCCATCAAACCATCGCCAGTAAATTTATCGATTGTACCTTCGAAGCGCCGTACCGTTTCGCCCAAGCGTCGCAAACATGGGTCGAGCAAACTATACATATGCTCAGCACCCAGCCGATTGGTCAGGTTGGTGTAGTTGCAAACATCGGCAAACAGAATTGTGACCACGCGCCGTGTTGTGGCGGCAGGAATATACTCAATCAAGCCAGTGGCGCATGTGCCGCAGAAGCGAAAGCCAGGTGGATTGGCCGCGCCACAGCTAAAACAGTGCAGCGGTAAAGGACTAGCGCAATTGCCACAAAACCGCGCACTCGGCGGGTTTTCGGCAAAATTGCAGGTTGAGCAGCACGTAGTTGTTTGAACTGTCATAAACCGATTGTTGCTCCATACGAAACGATACTGAGCCTATAGCAAAAAATCGGCCACAAGCTCAAAACGAGGGGTCAGAGGCTAGGGATCAGGGATCAGAGATAGGGTAGTAGGGAACTGCGAAGAACACAAAGAGGGAATGATGTGGCTTGGGGGTGGTTTCAATTTAAAAAAAGGCCGAGGATCTACTGATCCCCGACCTCTAGTAACTGATCCTTTGTTCTAAATTCGGCGTTGCTTGCGCTTGCGGGCTGCTTGAATGATGACAATCACTGAAATGATCACCATCACCACCAACAGACCCGCGATGGCATACAAAATCCATTCGGGCTTTGTAGGTGGTATAACTTCACGATAGATCGGGTCATCTTGGTTTTCGCCGAGGGCATCGTTGGCAATCCCCGCAGTATCGCCAGTAACCGTCGGATCTTCAACGCTGATCTGTTGGTCGTTGACGATTGCCAAGCTGCCGTTGAGCCGCGTGCGCAGGCGCGAAGTCGTCAAGGCATTGCCCGACCATTGCACGCCTTGATCGGTGCTGCCAAGCACCGCCAAAATGCTGCGCTGCTCGTTCCATGGCGAACGCATAAATTCTAAGTAACCAAGGCTCAATTCAGCTGGAATTCGATAGACCACCCGACTATTGCCAAGGGTTGGATGCTTGCTGCCTTGGGCAAACGGGGCAGGAATAATTGGCTGCAACGCTGGATCTTGCAAAATAGCATGATCAGGTGCTTGACCAACCAAAATCAAATCATGATTTGCTTGGACGCTAGCAACTTGCTCCGGATTGACCGCGCGTAATTCGACAAAAGCTGGGTCAAGGCTATCGCCCAAGGCCGTGGCGAGTTGGCCTGCGACCGTCCAACTGGCTGGATCATCGCTTGGAACAACAAAGGCCAAATTTTTCAAAGTATTGCTAATCGTCAATGGCTCAAGGAAGGTTGCTAAATTGCGCAGCACCACCGAGCGCCCACGCGTGGCCCGCACTGGAATCCCAATCATCGAATCAGCTCGTAGCGTGTACCAAATCCCCGCAAGGTTGGGATCAACACAAGGCGTATTGGGAATCAAGTTGGCGCTAATCGTGATTCGGTTGCGACCAACATTCAAGTTGCCCCGTGCAATCGGCACGCGACCGACCCCATTTTGGGCGGTGGTATCGTCGAAGCGAATCGAGCCTGCTGGGCGATCGTTGACGCGCACCATCATCGCTGAAACTGAGTAATCGAGCAGTGCCGAGTGGGCAAAATGGACTTCGATATAGCCATCGTCGTTCATTTCATAGCCGCTGGGCATATCAACATTCAGTTCAAAGGTATGCCCACCAATTCCAAACTCTGAAACCGTTTCGAAGCCAAGGCTACGGAAGCTGCGTTCGACCGTCAAGCCAGTGCTTGGCACATCGGTAATTTGCAAATTCAAGGTTTTGGTCAAGACATCGGGCGAATTAACTTCAGCGACTACAGCAATCGAAGGCTCGCTGCTAGCACGAATGTTGCCGGTGCTAAATGCCTTGGCAGCTTTGATCACGCCCTCGTCATCGTTGCCGCTGAGGGCTAAAACCACCCGTTGTTGGTTCCAAGGCGAGGTTGCCATTTGAATAATGCCATCGGCGGCTTGAGCTTCGCTCAGATTAAAGCCCTCGGCTCCACTGCCCTCAGCAAAATCCACAGCATCCAAATTTTCGAAATTGGCAGCTTGGCCCACGAAAATCAAGTGCGATTCGGTGCGCAAGGTTGGTGAAAGCACACTTTCGGCGATTAACGGCACTTGAATCCGGCTTGAGGTAATGCTGCCAACTTTCGCGGCCACAATCAAGCCTGCTTCAAGCTCGGCAGCGCTGGCGTTGTTGGGCACAATAATCGTGGCAACATCTGGCTCCAGCGGTGAATCTTGGAAGATTGGGCGGGGCAGTTGCTTAACATCGGTTGATAGCGTACCCAAGGTATGTGGCAATTTAAGCGATGAGGTTGCTCGAATGATCACGCTGGTTTGGCTATCGTTACCACAATTTAAGCCTGCATCGAGCAAAATGCCCAGAGTGTGAGCACCATCGATGCGGGTTGAGGTATAGGCGGTGGCTGAAATGGGGATGGTCACTTGGCGCGGGCCTGAACGATCTAAGAAAATTCGTTCAAGCTGCACATTGTTAAATTGCACATCCATCGAGCCAGCAAAAAACTGCACGTTTTCTTCGCTGCTGACGGCGCTGCCTGAAACGAAGGTTTCAAAATCGAGCGTAATCGCTGCGCCTGGCTCTAATTTCCAGGTATTTGGCAAGCGAATGTTGATATAACGGGCATTGAATGGCCCTTCCATCGAATCTTCGCGAGCGCCAAGCTGGGCAAAGGTCACAGTATCGCTATCGGTAACTACCGGCGTAACCGTTGCTTGGTTAAGCGGGGCTGCCGCAGTTGTTGCTGAAATAGGATTAAGGCTGGTGCGAGCAGCCTGTGAAACCATTGGCAAGCTGGCAAAAAGACCCAGCGCCACGGAAAAAAGCAGAAAAACGCGCACTAAACGAACCATGCGAACTCCTTGCGAGACAATAGGCCAGCGTAACGCACTGTTACGCTGGCAGGGTTGGTGGTACGTCGCTTATTTGCCGTACCGCTCGTACCACATGCTGAACATCAGTAAATTCCAGATTTGGCGGCTGTAATCGTGCCGCCCTGCCCAGTGATCACTCAGCATTGTTGCGATATATTGTGGGTTGAAGAAACCTTGTTCGGTCAAGGCCTCAACCGAAAGTTTTTGATTGACCAATGGCCGTAGATCGGTTTTGAGCCATTGGGGAATTGGCACGCTAAACCCAGCTTTGCGCCGCTCCAAAATTTGGGCTGGCAGCACTTTGGCGGCCACTCGCTTGAGCAGATACTTGAGCTTCATACCATTGATTTTGGTGTGGCTGGGCAATTTGGCCATCCACTCGACCAAGCGCGTATCGAGCAACGGCACGCGCACTTCGAGCGAGTGGGCCATACTCATGCGATCAACTTTGACCAGCATATCGTCGGCCAACTGCACTTTGGAATCGACATACAGCAAGCGATTGAGCACATCGTCGGCATTGTAGGCATCGTAATAGCCTTGCAAGAGATCAACCGTTGGTCGTTGCTTGGTCAAAATGGCCGAGCCAGCGTACAACTGCTCTTTCATCGATTCGCTCATAAAGGCTTTCCAAGCGGCATGGGCTGGCAACGGGGCAAGCATCCCGCCTTGCACAAAACGCTTGGCCTTGAAATCGAAGCTGACTTTGCCATCGGATGTGGGCAGCATATTGACCAAACTTGGTACTAACCCGCCGCCAATCGCTTGGGGCAAACGCCGATAGAGCGCGGCAATTTTGTCTGCTTGATAGGTGGCATAGCCACCAAACACCTCATCGCCACCATCGCCACTGAGCGCCACTTTGACATGCTGCCGCGCCAATTCGCTGACTGCATAGACCGCCACCGACGACGAATCGGCGAATGGCTCGTCAAAATACTTAACCATGGCATCAACCGTGGCCTGCGCATCAGGATTCATGATGATTTCGTGGTGATCGGTGCGGAAGCGTTCGGCGACAATTCGCGCATACGGCGATTCGTCATACGATTTTTCAGCAAAGCCTACCGAGAAGGTTTTAACTGGTTGGTTGGTGACTTCGCTCATCAAAGCCACGACCAAACTCGAATCAACCCCGCCGCTGAGAAATGCGCCCAAGGGCACATCGCTAATCAGTTGATCCTGCACAACCGTGCGCAACAGATTCAGCAAGTCGGTTTCAACGTCGTCGGTGATTTTGAAGTGCGGCGAAACCACCCGTGGAATATCCCAATATTGCTTAACTTCGACGGCATTGGTTTCAGCTTCGTAGGTCAGCATATGGCCAGGCTGAAGCTTTTTGATCGCTTTGAAAATTGTGTTTGGGCCAGGCACATAATTCAGCGAAAGATAATCGTGCAAGCCAATTGGGTCGATTTCGCGGCTGATGCCTGTATCGAGCATGGCCTTGATTTCCGAGCCAAAGACCAAGCGATCGCCTAAATTGGCATAATAGACTGGCTTGATCCCAACGTGATCGCGGGCAATCACCAAGCGCTGGCGACGGTCGTCCCAAATTGCGCAGGCAAACATGCCGTTAAGATGCTTGGGAAATTCATCGCCAATTTCTTCGTACAAATGCACGATTGTTTCAGTATCGGAGTGGGTTTCAAATTTATGGCCAGCTTTTTCCAAGCGTGGGCGCAACTCGGTAAAGTTGTAAACCTCACCGTTATAGACGATCCAGATCGAGCCATCTTCGTTGGCGATGGGCATTTTGCCGCCTGCAACGTCGATAATCGAAAGCCGGACTGAGCCAAGCCCAACTGGGCCATTGAGATAAAAGCCATTTTGATCTGGCCCGCGATGATGGATATTGTCGCACAGTGCTTCGAGCAAGGGTCGCTCGGCTGTACGGCTGCGATCAAAATAGACAATGCCACAAATACCACACATAGGATCACCTCAGTTCACCAACAACAGTCGAAGTTAGTTCGTGCGCCGCCCCACTCGCTGCCATAGCGTGGTTTGTCGTCGTCGGACAAAGCGATATAGGCCAATCAAGCCAGCCCAATTGCTATTGACTAGGAAGGTTGGAATGTAAACCACCTTGCCTAGTTTACTATTTGAGTCAACTCGGCCACCCAGCCAAGCCATGGTGTAGAACACAATTTGGAAGATTAACAACAGCCAATTGAATGGTGCTGCTAAACGTAGTAGTTTATGCGATTTTGCCTTACTTGGCGAGAGCACTGCCAGAATGTTCATCACCAAAGCGCCGACCATATTGACCGCTACCAAGGTGCGTAAGGTTTGGTGCGAGAGTAATTGCCACAAGGCGAGTGGGCGGCGGAATGGCCACAAACTACGAGCATAAGTAATGGCTTGATAGCGTCCAGCGAAAATTCGAGCGCGACGGGCAATTTCATCCTGCGCCGATTGCGAAACCCGTTCGTGTGAGCGAGCCTGGGGCGCATAGTGAATCCGAAAGCCACGGGCGATGATCCGCATGCCCATATGGGTGTCGTCGTTGATAATTTCATCGGGCGGCGACTCAAATAAATCGCTGCGAATCGCTAGCACTTCGCCAGCAACGGCGGTACAACCAGCCAATTTGCTTTCTTGCTTTTTAACGAACGATTCGTAGCGCCAATACAGCCCTTCGGATTCGCCCAAAGCGCCGTCGCCCTTTTCGATTACCTTTGCGCCAGAAACAGCGCCAACATCAGCATCGGCAAATGGTGCAACCAATTCGCGAATCACATTGGCATCATAGCGATTGTTCGCATCAGAGAAAACAATAATTTCGCCGCGCACAAATGGAATTGCCCGATTGATCGCCGCCATTTTGCCGCGCCGTGGAGCTTCATACAGCAATTCCACGCCGCGATCGGCATATTGCTGCACGATTTCGGGGGTGCGGTCGCTTGAGCCATCGGCAATAATTAATAGTTGCAGTTGCTCACGTGGATAATCCAAGGCCAACGAGTTTTCAATTTTGCGAGCGATTTCAGCCTCTTCGTTGTAGGCCGCAATCAGCAAAGTAACTGCTGGCTCAGCGTGCGGATAAGGCCCGCGCTCACGTCGAAAGCGTGCTAGTAAAGTCAACAGCGCTGGATAACCAGCATAGGTATAGATGACGCTGCCTGTAAACAGCCAAAATAACGCCGCAATCATTGAATATTCCTTAATCACTATTGATCCACGAAGGACACGAAGTGCACGAAGGTTGTAACCACGAAGAACGCGAAGATCGCGAAATTCTTGTTTTAGCCACAGATTAGCACAGATTTGTATGATTATTCTGTGATGCTAATAGCTCGACCTGACCCCCTAAGTGCTTCATCCTCTTCGTTCTCTGTGCCTCTGCGTTAAAGCAAGACTACTCTCTCCCCGACCCCTAGCTCCTGAACCCTCGCTCCTATGTTCTATGCTTTATGTTCTATGTTCTTAACGTGGCTATATTTTCATACAATCCGCGCAATTGCTTGGCAATCACGCTCAGGGCAAACTCTTGTTGCACCCGTTGGCGAGCGGCTTGGCCCATGCGTTGGCGCGAGGCTTGATCGCCCAAAACTGCCAACAAAGCTTGTTCAAGCGCTGGCTGATCGTCGGGCGGAATCACCAAGCCATGCACAGTATCGTCAATCGCATCGCGTGCACCGCCAACATCGGTGATCACGACGGCTAATTCGCTGGCCATGGCTTCGAGCATTGCCACCGAAAAACCCTCGGCAATCGATGGCAGCACGAACACATCGGCGGCTTGCAAATAGGGTGGCACATTATGCACCGCCCCGCCAAAAATCACTCCATCGCTGGTTTTGGCCTTGAGATTGGCTTCTTCTGGCCCCTGTCCCAAAATCAATAAGGTCGCATCGGGATGTTTGGCACGAATTGCTGGCCAGGCCTCAACCAAATAGCGCACCCGTTTTTCCTCAGAGAGCCGCCCAGCATACAGCGTAATTGTGCCTTCGGTTGGCAGATTGAGTTCGCGGCGTAGCGCAGTTTTGGCTTCGGCAGCGATTGGGCAATATTTTTCAGGATCAACCCCGTTGGGCACATAATGTCGCCGCTTGGCCTCAATGCCCAAAATCTGCTCAAATTCTTGATCGATTTCGCGACTGATCGTGAAAAAGGCATCGGCAGTTTTGGTGATGCGCTCCAGCCGGCCTTTGCCAAACGGACGTTGTTGCATGCGCAGCACATCTCCCAGTGGCCCTGAACGATGGGCGGTCACGGCGTAGGGCAGACCCAAGGCTTGTTTGGCCGCAATCGCCGTGGTGGCAGGCGAAAACATTTCGTGAGCATGGACCAAATTTGGCTTCAAACGCCAAAGCAAGGGAATCGCTGCTGCGGTGAAAACCAAGGCCGCAGTTGGCACAGGCCCAGGAATTGGCAAGCGATGGACTGGCACATTGTCGATTATCTCGAAGGGCTTGAAACCTGCATACCGTCGTGTCAGCACGCTAATTGCCACGCCTTCAGCGGCCAAAAAAGGAGCCAAAGCCGCAAGCTGGCGTTCAGCGCCGCCGATGCGCGGAAAATAGCCTTGGATGATCATGGCTACGTGTAACGTGTCGTTCATGCCGAGACAGCCTCGCGCTGGTCAACGCCCTCGTGGGCGGCGGTATACAAACTTAATAATTGATCAACCCACGCGCTAGGGCTATGGTATTGCTCGATAATTTGTTGAGCAGCCTGTTGCATCGCCTGGATCTGGCTTGGCTCGCTCAAAACTTGATTAATTGCAGCAGCTAAGGCTTGATGATCATGCGGCGCAACCGTAATGCCCGCTTGTTCGCGAACCACATGCGGCACGTCGCCAACTTTGGTGGCAATAATCGGCAAGCCTGCGGCCATGGCTTCGAGCACGGCGATCGGCAATCCTTCGTTGGCTGACGAATTGACAAACAAATCGGCGCTACGCAATAGCACTGGAATATCATCGCGTGCGCCAAGCAAATTGACCACTGCAGGCAATTGGTGTGCGTTAATTTTGGCTTCGATTTTGGGTCGTTGATCGCCTTCGCCCGCCAAAACGAGCCGCGCCTGGGGATGTTGAGCATGCACCAAGGCAAAGGCATCGATCAAGGTTGGCAGATCTTTGATTGCCGCAAAACGCCCAACGTTGATCAACATGGTCAAATTTGGGTCGCCCAACACTGCTTCGCGCGTGGTTTGGCGTTGCTCAGGGCTAATTTCTGGCACGGCTACCACGGCATTATGCACCACATGCAGCTGGCGATTGGGCATAATTGGCTGGTAGGCATCGCGAGTGGTATAGCCAACAGCGATAATTTGCTGCGCCAAACGCTGTACCACTTGGGCCTCAAACTGCTGTTGGCGATTGGCAATTGATGGATCGAAGCCCGCTAAGTGCATCGTCGCCACCACAGGAATATTAGCCAAACGGGCTGCCAAAATACCTACGACATTGCCATAGGTCAAATGGGTATGCACCACACTGACCTGATTGCGCCGCAGCCAACGGGTTAATTGCCAGATTCGTTTAGGGGCCAGCATTTTGGGCGCAGCCAAACGCAGCACTTCAACGCCCAAACCATTCAGCCGTTCAACCAAGTTGCTGCCGCGATCTTCATCCTTGAGACAAACAACGCTGGTTTTGATCCCACGGCGTTGGGCTTCGATCGCGAAGGTTACCAGCAATTGTTGTGCTCCACCACGATAGAGCGAATCGATCACCTGAACAACGTGCATATTATCTCCGTGCCACCGCACCACGTAAGGTTTGGCCTGCTTGGGTCAGAACTTCGCGCTGACCAAACCACAAAGTTCCAGCATAGGAGCCGATGCCCACCACGACTGCCGCCAAGAGTTGCAGCCATGCAGGAGTGTTTTGCAAGGCCAGCAGGGTCAAAATCAAACAAGTACTCATCACCGTGCCAGCAATTATGGCTGGTTGGAAGGCGCTCAAAATTCGGCGAATCGGCATGTTCAGCACTTTGGCGGCAACCACCAAATTAAGTGTGCTGCCCAAAAATGCCACAATTGCATGGGTAATGCCGACTGCCTGCAACGATTTGAACTGGGCAGCGGCAAACCATAACGCCGGAACTAACACAATTAAACGAGCGATTGAAAGCTTGGTCAAAATGCTGGTGCGATTTTGCGCCTTGTAGACATCACCAACGTTGTAGCCCAGCGAAAGAAACAGGGTGTAAATGGCAATTGTGCGCATAATCGGCACAGTTTCAATCCATTTTACGCTTAGCAAGGTCAAAACAAACGGCTCAGCCGTAATTGCAATTCCCAATGAAAGCGGCACAGTCACTAAGGCGACATACCGCGAGGCAATAAAAAAGCCCTGTTGCAACCCAGCAGGATCATCGCGCAAACGACTGTACAAGGGATACAGCACATTGGCCAAGGCAATACAAACTTGCATCACCATCAGGTCAGGGAAGCGAAAGCCATTGGTATAAATACCTAAGTTTGCATCGCCAAGATAGCGTCCAACTAGCAGATAATCGGTTTGCGCCAACATGACAGCCAAACCATTGACTGCCACGATATTGCTACCAAAGCTCAACAGCGGCTTGATCACGGCTCGATCAATCTTGAAGTTAGGTCGCCATGGATTGACCATCCAATAGGCAATCACGCCACAGGCCGAGCCACCCAATTGGCCCCAAACCAAGCTCCAAGCGCCCATGCCCGCCAAGGCACAGCCAATCGAAATTGCGCCTTTGCTGCTGACCTGAATCAGATCGGGAATAAAGCGTTTTTTGAATTGCATGCGTTTGCGCAACAAGGCATCGTGAATATTGCGCATGGCAAACAAGGGAAAGCTCAAGCCCAAGGCCCGAATAATCGGAATCACATCAGGATTATTTTGCAAGAAATAGGTGGCAACTAAGGGTGCTGCCAACCAAGTTATGCTAAAGAGCGTCAAGGCGATTCCACAGCCAAGCCAAAAAGCGGTGTTAGCAGCATCCTCGCCTTCGCGATAAATTACTGCCGAGCCGATCCCTAGATCTTGCATCACCTCAAGAAAGGCGATAACCGTCAAGCCCATGCCGACCAAGCCGTATTCAGCTTTGGTCACGAAATAAGCCAGAATCACCGTGGTGATAAAGATCAGAATTTTGCCGCCATAGGTGGCGGCATACGACCATAATGTATTACGAGCCGCACTCTGGACAATCGTTTCAGGCTGTTTCGCCATTTGGTAGCGCCTCGCGATACTCTTCATAAGCTTTATTGGCAACATTGGGAATTGCATAGGCGATGGCGATCAAAATCCAGAAAAAGCGTGGGTAGGATAGTTGCAGGAAGATCCCGGCAAACATATAGCCAACCAACCCAGCCTGGAAACCAAAGATCAGACCATCGAAATCGCCCATATTGATTTCGCGAAACTTTTTACGTGCTCGGTTCATATCGCGGAACAGCACCCACATCATTGCGCTAAAGACCGAAAGCCCAAATAAGCCTTTTTCGGTCAGAATTTCAAGGTACATGTTGTGCGGCGCTTGGTCCCAACGGCTGTTATCAAGTCCTAGATCACGGGCATATTCTTGATAGTGATTGCCAAAATTGCCCACACCTAAGCCAAAAACTGGGTTAGCCCAGAACATGCGTAAACCCGCTTGTTGGGCGCTCGAACGGCCACGGAACGAAGCCTCGTTGCGCACATCTTCTTGAGCTAAGCCGGGAATTGCCTCGGGAATCGTTTCGAGCCGCGCGATATACGAAGCTGGCAAGGTCGGGATGATTACAAAACCCAAAGCGATGATAATGATCACCGAAAGCGGCTTGGGTGGTCGGCGCACAAACATAATTAAGCTGGCAATCGAGAGCGAGAGAAATGCCCCACGACTGAACGAGAAGAAAATTGAGGCCATACAAACGCTCAATTGCCAAATTGCAAACCAGCGTAATTTTTTGTTCTTCTCATTCCACATGCGATCCATGCCCAGTGGAATTAGGGTCAAGAGCACTTGTGAATAGAAATTAGGGTCGCCGATTGGCCCAGCAATCCGATAATCATCCTCAACGCCTGAGACGATTTGCATTTTGCCAGCTTTGGCAAAGCCCAAATAATCGTTCTCGAACGTACCAGTTAATTGCTGCCAGGTGGTAATCGAAGCCATAAAAATGCCAGCGAACAAGAGCGCCCACATCGAACGATGCAGCATCTTGGGCGAACGCATCATCATCACCACCACGATCACGATAATCGCATCTTTGAAGTAGGTGATGACCCCATTCTTAACTCGCATGACATCATCAGCATAGAGAAATGTGGCGACCCCAACCATGCCATAGACAAAGATCCAGGCGGCGGGCTTGAGCCAAGGCTCGGGTTTTTGGTTGTAGAGTGCCCAGCGCAAGAAAATAATTAAAAAGAGCAACGCTAAAAATGGTTGGGCGGTTGAGGGCGCTCCGTTGCGCACCATCACATCGGAAAAACGGGTGTAGCTCATGAACACCAGTGCCAGCAAGCCCCATTCGCTATTGCGCATTGTGACCATGGCTGCACCAGCGCCACCAAACAGCAGCACTAATTTCAAGGGGTTATCGAAAAATGCCAAGGCGGCGGCAACCCCAGCGCCCCCAGCGATCGCTAAAAAAGCAAAGGCAAATTTCATCCATTTGCTGTTAAAAACATCTGGTTGGCTGGTTGGCTCTTCTTGCGGTGTGTTGGCCAGCATAACGACCTCATGGCTGCACGGCATGAATTGCATGCCGTGCAGGTTGGTTTAATTTAGGCAGGTTGTTCAACGGCTGAGAAGAGCACATTCTTTTCGCCACTGCGATACGAGCGGGTCAAGGCCGATTCAGCTTCTTCGACTAATTGGGCATAAGCCATATTGTTGCGACGGGTGGCTCCACCAGCATAGGGCGTGAGTTTGACCACCACGTCATCGATCCCAGTTTCGACTGGCTGATCAAGCGCGTTCAAAATCCGATCAAGCGTGCGCGTGGCGGCAATTTCGGGGGTTTCGGGCAACAAAATCGAGAAGGTCGTGTTATCCCAACGGCCCACAATATCGTTGCCGCGTAGTTCGTTGCGCAACACATTTTTGGCATGGCGCAACACCCGCTGCACAACTGGCGCAGGCATACTATCGATCACATCTTGCATGCCATCGAGATAGACCAAACCCAACGAGGCGATCGAGCTGCGACCCAGCGCTTCCTTGGATTGTTGGTCGAAGTGGCGGCGGGTAAAGGCGGTCGAAACGGCATCGACGGTGCTGCGGCGACGCAGTGCTTCCAACGGCGTTTTGAGTTGCTCTTGCACAATCGCGATAATTGCACCAACAACTGCACCCAAAATCAAGGCCAAGGTCGTGTCACGAACTGGCTGCGGGCTTTGGGGGGTTGATGAGGGCAAGGCTGGGTCAAGTACGGTTAGGCTATAGCTGGGATATTTTTGATCAACAAAATCAATGGTGCGTTGAGCCAAACTATTGGCTAACAAGGCAGTGGTTGGCGCATCAGGCCCATCAACATAGACTTCCAAAACGTTGGCTTCAGGAACTGTCACCGCATTGTTTTTGTAGCGCAAAACTTCGGCTGGCGGCAGATTAAGCACCGAGCCAGTTTCCTTGAACGGGCTGCCGCTATTCAGAATTTCGGCAATCGTATTGACGATTGTACGATTTTGCAAGGTGGTAACGCTATATAACTCTTGGCCGCTATCAACCCGTGCCAAGTTGGGGCTGAGCAACAGGCGCGTGCGCGTGCGATACTCAGGCTCAGTTACATAAGCGCGGGCCAGCGCCAAAGTTGACCCAGTTAATGCTGCCAGAGCGATCAGCCACCAGCCGCGCCCTAACATTCGAAGATAATGACGAAATTCCATAGCAACGGTTCCTTTGTTGCAGCGCCGACTGCTGGCTAGGCCATGCGCTGCGTTGGTTGAATAGTTGAAAGAATAGCAGCCCGAATGCGATCGCCAACGCGATCCCAAGTAAATTCACGATGGGCTAATTGGTAGCCAGCTTCACCAAATTCACGGCATCGTTCAGGGTGATCCAATAAATCACTTAAATAATTGGTCAGGCCATCAACGTCACCTGGTTCAATTAGATAGCCAGTTTGGCCGTGCAGCACGCGGTCGGGCAGGCCGCCACTGTTGGCCGAAATAATGGGAAGTTTATACATAGCCGCTTCAGTGAAGGCGATCCCAGCTGGCTCGATGCGGCTGGGCATGCAAAAAATAGTTGCCTCACGAAAATACTGAACAACTTGTTCACGCGGCACTCGCCCAATCACCTGACAATTGGGCAGATCAAGCTCAGGCGAACATCCCACAATCGTTAATGTAGCGTCGGGATGTTTGGCTTGGATGCGTTTAAACGCTTCGGCGACTTCTGGCCCGCCTTTGCGCTCCCATTCTACTCCAACAAATAAGATCCGTTTGGCGGCATATGCTTTGTTGGTTGGTGGGTCTATTTTAACATTAATACCTGTATATACGCATTCAGCCTTTTCAGCCGGATAATCATAGTCCTCGATCGCTGAAGTTCGGGCAAAATTGCTGGCAAAAAAGATTTTGCTGGCGTTGCGATAGATCTCTGGCTCAATCGCTGAACGCCATTCGGCTGAATATTGAATTCTGCTAGGATCGAATAATTTGTAGCGCCAGTTGGCTCGCAAGGTATGGTCGGTATAAATAAAATGGGGCATGCCCGCCACACTCGCATCAAAATTGGTCTGAGTTTGAAAGGTAAAGGCATATTCGCGCGGGTTGAAACGCTGTTGCACCAGCTTTTTAATCTGTTTGCCAATCCAACGGGTGACGAATAAATGCGGATTAGGCTGCTTATGACCAGCCAAAATGTCGCGACCATATTCTTTATACACGGCTGCCATCGCCAAGAGATAAAGATGCGGATTGTATTTGAGCCAATCCTTAAAATCGAAAACCTCAAGCGAGTATTCAGGGAATACCCGCTTAAATTGAGCGATCAGATTGGGATTGATAAATGAAAAATCGCGAATTTTAAGAAAAGCAATCTTCTGGGGCATTACAGCTGCTCCTGAGCATTAGGCATTGCGTTGAATTGGCCGTTGCAAAGCGGGATTCACGGCGAGTAACGTTTCAGAAAGTTTTTCGACGCAAGTTACTAAGTTGAAGTCGCGTTGGACCAGTTCGCGGCCACGAGCAGCGTAACTAGCGGCTTCCTCAGGATGATCGCGTACATACAGCAGTTGTTCGGCTAGGGCTGCGGCATTGGCGGGGGGCACAAGATAGCCTGTTTCGCCGTGGCGCACCAATTCAGGAATGCCCGACATGCGCGAGGCCACGACTGGCAACTCACAGGCCAAGGCTTCCATCAACGAAACCGGAATGCCTTCCATTTTGCCTGAGGGCGTGATAATGCTAGCTTGAACATAGCAATCAGCGGTAGCAAGCAGCTCGCGCACGGCGGTTTCTGGCTGCGGGCCAAGCAATTCGACCATCCCAGTTAATTGTTTTTCGGCAATCAATTGCTCAAGCATTGGGCGATCTTCGCCGCCACCAATAATGCGGCAACGAAAGGCGATCCCACGATCACGCAAGAAACTACAGGCCTGAATCAAGAAGGGGTGGCCTTTGTAATCTTGCAAACTGCCGGTGGTCAAAATTTCAAAGCGTTCGCCAGCTGGCTTGGGTTGCGGTTGATAGCGCTCAGGGCGAATGCCACAATGCACAATATGAATCCGATCGCGTACCCATTCGCCTAATTTTTCAACCAAAAATTCGCGGTGAAACTCGGCGATTGCCATAATGGCGCTGGCTCCACGGGCTTTGGTCGGCAGCATCGCCCGATTGACAAAAATATCGTGGCCATGGACGGTGAAAGAATAGGGAATACCCGTTAGGCGATTGATAATCCACGCAGCAAAGGCAGGATAGGTGGCGTAATGGCAATGGATATGGGCAATCTGCTGGGCCTGCATATGCTTAGCCAAGGTGATTGCTTTAGGAATTAATGCCAATTTACGGACTAATTCGCTAGGAGTTGTGGCACTTTCGGCTAGCGTTTTAGCAACGATGCCACCTGTTTTGAGAGGTTGTTTGGCCAAACGCTGTAACGAACTCAGGGCAACATGCGGCGAGATAAATGGCTGCGGTTGAGCCAGCGGAATCCAGCGCTTGGCCTCATCGTGGACGACCGCTTGTTGCTGCAACATCAACGGAAACAGCTTAACATCCCAGCCAAGCCGTTCCATTTCAAGCATTTCACGCAGAATAAAGGTTTCCGACAGATGCGGAAACCGTGACATCATGTAAGCGATTGGTTGTGCCACTAATGTGCACCCCGCTGTTTCAACACGGCAGGAATCGTGCGGAACAGAATTTGAATATCGAGCCACAGGCAGCGACGTTCGATATAGGCAATATCCAAGAGCAAGCGATCATGAAATTCGGTGCTAGCGCGACCAAACAACTGCCATAGCCCAGTTAGCCCTGGCTGAACATCGAGGCGTTCAGTTTGCCATAAGTCGTAAGTGTGAGCGCCAAATGAGGTTGGGCGTGGGCCGACGAGGCTCATCTCGCCTTTGATCACATTCAACAATTGGGGTAATTCATCGAGGCTGGTTTTGCGCAAGAATTTGCCAACCTTGGTAATGCGAGGATCATTGCTAATTTTAAAATCAGGCCATTGCAATTCGTTGAGGTGCATCAACTGCTTTTTCATTTCCTCGGCGTTGGGCACCATTGTGCGAAATTTATACATTCGGAAGGTTCGGCCACCTTGGCCAGTGCGTTTTTGGGTAAACATAATCGGCCCGTTGGGCGAATCGATTTTGATCAAAATGGCAGCAAAAAGGGCATTGCCATTAATAAAATCAACAAATCCATCATTCGTTTGCTCGCCAAATAGATTTTACGAGCCATTGGCGAGCGATTGGGTTGAATTTGAAACAGCCAGGCATAGGCTGGGTTTTCACGATAGTTGAGTGAAGAAGCCATGACGGTTCCTTTCTGCACGATGCATGAACGGCGCTTTAAACCTCAGTCTGAACGGTCGAGCGTGTGTCTTGTGGTTTTACCCCTTTGAGTTGGCGCAACGCACGGGTATCGGCCTCGCGGATCAACTCGTCAAATGTCAGGGCATCGTCGGGAAATGATGCAATTCCACACAACACATCTACACCCAGCCTCTCGGACGCAGCAGCCTTGATGCGTTCCGCAAACGAAACAGAATTAGCAGCATTGGTTTCGGGACTCATCACGATAAATTGGTTTGAGCTTGGTTGCTCAAAAATCATGTCGGTTCGGCGCATAACATCGGCGACAACGCGGGTTAAACTGGTTACGACATAGCGCGTCATCATGGATTTTTGCACTTCTTCGACACTGCGATGAATCGCCAGATTGACTGATTGGGGATCGGGCTTGATCACCAGCACACTCATTGGGCGACGATGGCGACGACTCCGCACCATCTCAGTTTGAATTTCATCGTTGGAATCGTTGAGCGGGCGGATTTGGCGATTAACTTGCGGCAAGGTGATGTTGATCACAGCTTGCTCGAAATCGTAAAGATCGATGGCAACCTGGTGGGCAAAGCGAACACCAACCAATAAGAACACCAATTCAGTTAACGACAAGTAAATATCGACCCCAACAAACGAAACATCATTGAAAAATGCTAAACGAATAATTGCGTAGATCGCGCCCCAGTAGGTGAGGGCCACCAAAAGCCGACGTTGCCGAAAAAATGGCAGCACAATAGTCGTAAGGATTGCTGCCAACCCGAGCACATACACAAATGAACGTAGGTCAATAACATTCTCGCCCTGGAAGTCCAGCCGCTCGATGTTGAAAAACGCAGCAAGATAGAGAACGAGCGCAATAATTGATCGACGCAGGTACTTCATGGTGGCTTACTTTCTGGCTATAGGTGCCACACTACACCAAAATTGAACACTGAGCTAAGCTTCCGCCGCATCGGATTCCAACGAGGATCGGGCCCAAATTGAATACTTAGCGCTACTTACAATAGTACGGTGTCTTTGGTCGTGTGCCAACTGAATATTCTAAAGCGTGGGTACTAAATTTTTGATAGTACTTAAGCTTAACCATATCAAGAGAAAGGACTACCTACCAATGGTCGTCTACTACTTTGGCCTCTGACACTAAAAGTGTCAAGGGTGACTTTTGTCCTAAAAAAAATTAAGTATCCAATAAAAAAGCGATGCACTTGCTCTGGCATCGCTGCTTTCTGACACATCGCTATCTTCTAGGACACCATTGGCTGTAGTTGTTTCTGGCCATCGCCAGTATACCATGCCAGATGAAAAGATCAACAGTTTTTGACTTAAAGCCGCTTGTAGCCTATAATGACGGATGGGTCGGGTCTTGTGCGGCATATGCTTGCCAACTCCGCCAGGATTGAAAGATAGCAACGGTACGCTTGCCTCTGTGGGTGTCACAGGGTTGCCTGGCCCATGCTCTTTTGGCAACAACCACCATTCAAATAATGGTGGTTGTTGCTTTTTTAGGTAACATAGACGGTTAGTGGAATTGATAGTTGCACGACTAAGCCGCCATCAACGCCGTCATAGGCATCCAAATAGCCATTGATCTCTTGCGCCCGATACCGTAACCAACGTAAGCCACGGCTACCAGCCCGTTGCGTCGTACCATATACCAAGCCAATCCCATTATCGCGGACAATTAAACTAATGTGCTGTTCATCGCTGCGGAGGCTGATCTCGACCAAACTCGCTTGGGCGTGGCGAGCCACATTATTCAAGGTTTCTTCGAGTGTTCGCACGAATAAGGCTTCAATCGATGGGTTCAATTGCTGCGGTACGATCGTCGTATGAAACGCTACGTCAATCCCATTGTTGATTTTCCAGCGTTCAATAATTGGTTTAAAACGTTCGATTAGGCTTGGTTGGACGGCTTGCGGTGTAATGTCATCAATTAATAAGCTTAAGTCGCGTACACCATGTTGAGCTTGATGATAAACCGCTTCAACCATTGCTGAGCGTTGGGCATGGTCGATAATTGCCCGAATGAGCTCAAAACGGCGTTGCGCTGTCTGTAAACTGCTGAGCATGCGCGAGCTTGGTTGCGGAATCGGTTCAACTTCCTGCGGTTTGATGCTGATCAATAAAATTGCTGGAACTCCTAGCACCAACATACAAAAGAGCATCGGGTTGGTTTGGCCCAAGGGATTGCTGGCAAACAACGCTACGCTATAGCCCAACCATACTATGCCCAGCGTAGGACTACTGCGCCGTGAAAGTTGATGTGCCGTTGCAGCCAACATCAGCCATGTATCAAATAACCATGGGCTATACCAGCCAGTCGCGATCAGTGGCATCAACAGCGCTAGCCCAAATTCAGCCCATTGATCAATCCATGGCATTCGTCCAATTGGCCAACGCTCAGCATAGCGCAAATAGTGCACCAGATAGCTAAAACTGCTTAAGCCCAAGGCCAGCGCCACATAGTGCGGGTGTCGCCAAGCTGTCCACGCCAGCAAACATGGCAAAAGCCCAGTTCGTAAGGCATACAGGTTGCCACCAGCCATTAAAAAACAGCGGATGTGGAGCAATAGGCGCTTCATAAAGCTTTCCGTGATTGGCTGATTTGGGTGTTTGTCGAGGGCATCATCCACACCTTTCATTAATTTGAGTGTAGCAGAAAGCTGAGCCTACGACAAGATTTGAACAAAATATCGACAAAGCATGAACAAGTAATTTCTGCTGATTAGCATCACTTAGAATCCATCATTCTAAACTTAGGTTGAGCCAGAAGTTGGCTCAATTTGCAATTTTCTCCAAGCTGTGTATAATAAGCCCATAACGCGATGCGGGAATAGCTCAGTTGATAGAGCGTCTCCTTGCCAAGGAGAAGGTCGCGAGTTTGAGTCTCGTTTCCCGCTCCACGAATGACTGCTGGTGAAAACCAGCAGTTTTTTATTGCAATCGAACCTTGAAAGGGCAATAATGCTCACATTAAATAGTAATCAGCGCCAATATTTGCGCCGTTTGGCTCACGATCTCAAGCCTGTGGTGCAAATTGGCAAGCAAGGGCTTTCAAGCACGGTGGTAGCCGCTGTGGCCGCCGCTCTTGATGCCCATGAATTGATCAAAGTGAAGTTTGGCGAATTTAAAGAAGAACGGCGCGAATTAACTGATCAATTAGTGGCTGATACTGAGGCTACGTTGGTCGCGTTGGTGGGCAATGTGGCGATTCTGTATCGACCAAGCCGGCTTGATGATAAACAAGTAATTGTGCTGCCACGCTAAGCTACATCGCGAGTTCTGTTCACAATTAGCACTACTTTTGATTCGCCACCCTTCCGTCCCTCCGCCGGAGGGAAACGCAGGGTGTTTTCATCCCCCTGCACCCCCTAAATGGCAATTTGAGGGATAAAGTGGCATTGAAAATCGACCAAAAATGTGCGTTTGCGGAGAACTCATTGTGCTGCCACGCTAAATCAGCGTCTAGCACAATCAAGGCTTTCTGCTATAATACATAATGTTGGGCTACGGCCCTTGGTAATTTGACGCGATAGAATGCGGATGAGGCGCACAATGCAAGGTGCGCCTTTTGTGCGATTAGCAGCCGCGCTTAACGCAATAAACAGTGATGTGCTATGGAATATCAACCAAATCTTAGTAATATTCGACCAGGCAATGGCGGGGTTATTCAAGCAGTCGCAGCAGGCAGTACTGGTGCGCAACTTGGGCTACAAGCTGGCGACGCAATTCTGCAAGTCAACGGTCGGGTGATGCGCGATGTGATTGATTTTCGCTTTGCCATGACTGAAGATCAAGTTGAGTTGCTGGTGCGCCAAGCTGGCGAAGAACGTAGCATCCAATTAACCAAAAACCCCGATGATATGCTTGGCCTCGATTTTGTCGAGCCATTATTTGATCGCTTGCGAACCTGTAATAATAAATGCCCCTTCTGCTTTCTGACCCAAATGCCTAAAGGATTCCGCAAAACACTCTACCTTAAGGACGATGACTATCGCTTGTCGTTTTTGTATGGTAACTTTGTAACATTGACGAATCTCAAGGAGGAAGATTGGGATCGGATTGCTGAACAACGCTTGGGGCCAATGTATATTTCAGTCCATGCGACTGATCGTACCTTGCGGGCAATTTTGTTGGGCAAGCCCGATGTTCCCGATGTGTTGGAGCAAATTCGACGCTTAGGCGATTTGGGCATCGATGTGCATACCCAAGTGGTGGCCTGTCCACAGTTGAATGATGGCCCAGCCTTAGCCCAAACCATCCATGAATTGGGCCAGTTGTACCCAATTGTTCAAAGCATCGCGATTGTGCCAGTTGGCCTGACCCGCTATCGCTTTGAGGGCAAGAAGCCCCAAAGCATCAAAGCTGCCATCCGTGTGCACGAAAGCGCCGAATGGATTGATAGCAACTGGGAAGCTCAGCCAATTTGGCAAGAAGAAGCGCCAGTTGCCAACGAATTGTTTCAAGCGGCCAAGGAAGGAAATCTCGGCTTTTGTGCGCGGTTGGGGGCGGCCACCGAAGTCGAGTTGCGGCCATATCGTGGCGATGAAGCCGCTGCGGTGATCGATATCTGCGAACCATTTCAAGAATATTATATGGCCGAACATGGCTCGGTCTTAGTCTATCCCTCGGATGAGTTTTATCTGTTGGCGGGCCGCGAACAGCCCGATGGCTCGTTGTACGAAGGCTACGATCAATTAGAGAATGGTGTGGGCTTGGTGCGCCAATTCCAAGATGAATGGGCCGAGATTGTGCCTTCGCTGCCAAGTGCCGTCGATAAACCCACCCGTATGTTGCTGGCTTGCGCAACGCTCGCCGCTCCCGTGTTGCAACAAGTCGCTGAACAACTTAGTCGAATTGAAAACCTGACCGTAGAATTATGCCCAGTCGTCAATCAATTTTTTGGCGAGATGGTAACAGTTTCGGGTTTGCTGACTGGCGGCGATGTGGTCGCTGAGTTACAAAAGCATGGCCCCGCTGATATTGTGATGCTGCCGAAAGTGATGTTCGATCACTCCGGAACTCGTACAATTGATGAATGGACTGTTGAACAAATTGCAACCGCACTTGGTGCGCAGGTGACAATGGCACGGATGCCCCACGAAATTCGCCGGGTCGTGCGTCAACTCAGCCGCCAAGCTAAACCGCGCTCGCAGCGCCGGTATCTGGCTCAGGCTTCAATGCGCTAGCCGCTCAGCCGCCTGCGAGTGCTACCCGACACAGTGGAGCATGAGTATGACATCGCAGACGGTTGTGCAAAATAGTGCCTTTGAGTTGGAACAAGTGTTGGTCGTGATTGAGCGGGCTGATGCAATTGCTAGCAGTATGACCCTCGATCCGTTGCTTGATCGCATGCTGGCCTTGTTGATCGAGATTGCTGGCGGTGAGGCGGGTACGCTCTATTTGGTTGATGACGATGAGATCGTCTTTCAAGTTGTCCATGGCGATCCGGCGAGTCAACATTTGGTTGGCATGCGTTTACCAATTAATATCGGTTTGGTTGGGGCTACCATTCGCGCAGCTCAACCATTGTGGATCGAAGATATCAACGCAGACCCACGTTGGGATCGACGGCTAGGCGAGGCCAACAGCCTGCAATTACGCTCGCTACTGTCGTTGCCGCTGCTGCTCGAAGAACAGGTCGTTGGGGTGATTCAGATTTTCAATCCACAACGCTCTGAGCCGCGCTTGCTCAAACTCTTGGGCAATCGCATGGCTGCCGAAGTCGAAAAAGCCCGCTTGTTGAAAAAAAGTCAGCAACGTGAATCACGCTTGAGTGCCTTAGTCGAGATTGTGGGCCATATTGGTTCGACCCTCGACCGCACAACCTTGCTGAATTTGATCATCGATTATGCGCGAATTTTGCTTGATGCCGAGGCTAGTTCGCTGTTTTTGACCGAGCCAGAATCGGGCGATTTGATTTTGCAGCATTCAACTGGCCATCTGCATGAACGCGTTCAGTCGGTGCGTTTGGCCAAAGGTCGTGGCATCGCAGGCTACGTCGCTGAAACTGGCGAGACAATCTGCGTTGGCGATGTCAAGCGCGATCAACGCCACGATGGTAGTGTTGATCAGATGACTGGCTTTGAGACCCGTTCAATTTTGGCTGTGCCATTGCGCACTCGGTGCATTACTTTTGGCCGTGAACGAGCGCAATCCGAGGAACATCTGATTGGCTGCATCGAGGTTTTGAATAAACGTGATGGCCGTTTCGATGATGATGATAAATTGTTGTTGCAAACGTTGGCGCGGCAAGCTGCAACTGTGCTCGAAATTGCCGATTTGTATGCTGATGTCAACGAGCTATTTCTCGATGTTATTCAAGCCTTGACAGCGGCGATTGATGCCAAAGACCCATATACCGAAGGCCATTCCAAGCGGGTTTCGGAATTTGCCGTGGCGATTGCTGAGGAATTAGAGCTAGAGCCAAGTTTTATTCATCATCTACGCATTGGCGCGATTTTGCACGATGTTGGCAAAATTGGCATTAGCGATGGGGTGCTGAAGAAACCTGGGCGCTTGACCGACGATGAATTTGGCGAGATGAAATCGCATCCGGAAATTGGCGAGCGAATTCTCGGCCATATTCGCATGTTGCAAACCGAGTTGCCTGTGATTATTCAACATCACGAGCGACTTGATGGTAGCGGCTACCCCTATGGCTTAGCCAAAGGCCAAATTTCACTCGGCGGACGGATTGTTGCCGTGGCCGATGCCTTTGATGCGATGACCTCTGACCGACCGTATCGCAGAGGCTTACCAACTGAAGAAGCGTTTCGACGTTTGCGGGCTGGAGCCGACACAGAATTTGATGCTGTCTGTGTTGAAGCGCTCTGGCAAGCATTAAATCGTGGGCGAGTTCGCCCTCAACGTTTGCGTGATGATATTGGTGACCATCGAATTATCAACGATGCAACGCCATTTCGCACGCCACTAACACCATCGGCTTGAGCAGGCTGGGTTTTCGGGCATTTGCGCGGGCTATGGTGGGTTTGTTGGTCAACAGCATGGCTGTTTGGCCTGAATTTAGTCTGATGAAAGGAAAACTCGTAATTTTTGCGAGTTGTAATAGATATGCCATTCCAACGCCCAAAACGCCGTAGCCCACAGCGCGGCCCGCAATCAAATGCCGCTCGTCCAGCACGGCCTGGCCGACCTGGCTCACGCCCCAATCAAGCGCCAACCCGTGGTCCACGTCATGATCCTGCTGGCCGCCCAGCGGGGGCGGCTCCTGCCGGAGCAGTTCGTCAGCGAGCATTTGTCAAACAGCCAACGGTTGATATGAGCCGTCCGTTGTTTGCAGTGCAAACCCAACCTGGGGTTGGCCAATTGTTGTTGGCCGAAATTAATGCTACCTTGCAAAAACCAATGCTAGTTGCCCAACGCCACGTTACCCAAAAAGATGATATGTTGTTGTTTCATACCGACACCAACTCTAAAGAATTGTTTAATTTGCGGACTGCCGAAGATTTATTTGTGGTGGCAGCGCGGGCTTTCAACATCTCACCTGATCAAAGTGGTTTGAAGCAAATTCATGCTGCGGTCAAAAATAGTATGCTTGTGCCAACAGCCTTGCGGGTTTTTACCTTGAATGGTGGTCGCACGCCCAAAATGACCAGTTTTCGGGTGGTAACGCGGGTCACGGGCAAGCAAGATTTTGCTCGTAAAGCCGTGGGTATCGCCGTCGCCGATGCTGTGCGCGATAACTGGCCAGGCCGCTGGAAATTGGTCGAAGAAGAAGCCGATGTTGAAATGTGGGTAACCCTATTTGGCAGCGAAATTGTGGTTGCAATTCGGCTTTCAACTGGCGGTATGCGCCATCGCATTCAGCGGGTGGTTGATCGTCCGGCGGCCTTGCGACCTGCGATTGCCGCAGCAATGGTGCGGCTCTCCAACCCGCAACCGACCGATGTCTTTTTAGATGCCATGGCTGGCACAGGAACGATCATTGCTGAACGCGCAGCAGTTGGCCCGTTTGAGCGGCTGATTGCTGGCGATAAGAGCCGTGAAGCAGTCAAAGCTCTGAGCCGTAACTTGGCAAGCGTTGGCGGCGATTTAGCCATTCGCCGTCTAGATGCTACTGACTTACCATTCCAACCAGGCGAAATTAACAAGCTCGTCACCAATTTGCCCTTTGGTAAACAAGTCAACAATATCGATGAATTGCATCAACTCTATTCTGGGGTCTGTGCAGAATGGGCGCGAATCGTTGCGCCTGGCGGCATGATCGTGGCGCTGGCTGCCGAAATCGATGTGCTGCGCGAAAAAATCAATGCTACCCCAGAATTACGAGTTCGTGGAACCTTCCCAATCGCTGTATTGGGTCAAACGGCCACGATTGTGCAACTTGAACGTCGTAGAATGTAGTGATGTTGGCTTTTGGGCCGCATTGCGAAAGAGGTATAACCATGGAAAAACCAATTGTGGCGATTGTTGGCCGACCTAACGTTGGCAAATCGACCTTGTTTAATAAGCTGATTGGCGAGCGCCGCGCGATTATTGCCGATGAAGCTGGTACAACCCGCGACCGCCAATATGGCGAAACCATCTGGAATGGCCGCGTATTTACGATTGTGGATACAGCTGGGTTGTTGGTTGGCGATGATGACCCGAACTTGCCTTTGGCTGAAATTGTGCGCCGTACTCACCAACAAGCTCAATTGGCGATCGATGAAGCCGATGTGATTGTGTTTATGGTCGATGTGCGTGAAGGACTGATTGCTGCTGATGAAGAGGTTGCCGCCTTGTTACGTCGCAGCAGCAAGCCCGTGGTCTTGGGTGTAAACAAAGCCGATACCGAAGATCGCCGCCAGAATGCGGTCGAATTCTATAACCTTGGCTTGGGCGACCCAATTGCCTTGAGCGCTTACCATGGCACTGGCTCGGGCGATTTGCTCGATGAAATTGTACGCCACTTGCCAGCAGGCCAAGAAGAAGAGGAAGACGACAATTCGCTGAAAATTGCGATTGTCGGGCGACCAAACGTTGGTAAATCGAGCTTGCTGAATAAATTGGTCGGCGAAGAGCGGGTGGTTGTCAGCAATATTCCTGGCACAACTCGCGATTCAATCGACACCAAATTGACCTATAAAGGCATTCCAATCACCTTGATCGACACCGCTGGGATTCGGCGGCGTGGCTCGATTGAGCAAGGGATTGAACGCTACAGCGTGTTACGCACGATGAAAGCGATCGAGCGTTGCCATATTGCCTTGATTTTGGTCGATGCCCAAGAAGGCCCAACCGCTCAAGATACCCACGTCGCAGGTATGGTTTTGGAAGCTAACAAAGGCTTGGCGATTATCGTCAACAAATGGGATTTGATCGATAAAGCCAAATTCAGCTACGAAGATGCCAAAACTACGATGTCGCAGGTGTTTCACTTTGCGCCGTATGCGCCGATTGAATTTATTTCGGCAAAAACTGGCCAACGGGCTACTAAAGTGCTCGATATTGCCCAAACAATCCAGAGCGAACGCAACAAACGCGTAAGCACCTCGGATATTAACAACTTGTTGCGGGCGGCGGTGCGCGAACATCCACCAACAGCGATGCATAAAGGCGCTCACTTGCGCTTATTCTATGCAACTCAAGCCCAAGTCGAGCCACCAGTGTTCCTGTTCTTCTCGAATGCGCCAGAACAAGTGCACTTTGGCTACAAGCGCTACCTCGAAAATCGTATTCGCGAACAATATGGTTTTATTGGCACACCAATTATTTTGGTGTTCAAAGGCCGCGAAGAAGAGCAAACCGTCTCGGTTTCCGGTAAGCGCTAAATATTCTAGCATTCAATTAAAAAGCACTTCAATCAATTACGATTGAGGTGCTTTTTACGATTAACTATTTAATGATTAATTCCAGCGAATTAGGCTAATTCGCCAAGTAAACCACGTGAGATGACCATGCGCAGAATCTCCGATGTGCCTTCGCCAATCGTCAGCAAACGCGTGTCGCGATAGTAGCGCTCAACCGGATATTCGCTGCTATAGCCGTAGCCGCCAAAGATTTGGACAGCGTTGCGGCAGGCGCGTTCTGAGGCTTCCGAGGCATAGAGTTTGGCAATCGCTGCTTCGCGGGTGAATGGTTTGCCGTTTTCTTTGAGCCATGCGGCGCGTAAAATCAGCAAACGAGCTGCCTCTAGCTCGGTATCCATATCGGCCAACATATTACTGATCGATTGATAGCTGCCAATCGCATGACCAAAGGCTTGACGCTCACGGGCATAGCTGACCGCAGCTTCCATCGCGGCCACGCCTAAACCAATCGCCATTGCCCCGATCGAAATCCGTCCGCCATCGAGCACTTTGAGAAATTGCACAAAGCCATCGCCCTCAGCACCCAGCAGATTTTCTAGCGGAACCCGCACATTATCAAAGGTGATGGCGTGGGTATTCGAGCCACGTAAGCCCATTTTGTGCTCAGGGCTGCCAAAATGTACGCCTGGCGTACCTTTAGGAATGATAATCGCGCTGATGCCACGCTTGCCACGATCTTTATTGGTAATGGCGGTAGCGATCAGGTGGCCGGCTTCGGCGGCATTGGTGATCCACATTTTTGCGCCGTTGATCACCCATTCGTTGCCATCGCGCACGGCGGTGGTGCGGGTTGAGCCAGCATCGGAGCCAGCATGCGGCTCGGTCAGGCCAAATGCTCCAAGGTAACGACCTTCAGCGGCGGGCCGCAGAAATTGCTCTTTTTGTTGATCGTTGCCAAACATCGCGATGGGGGCGCTGCCCAAACCAACATGGGCTGCATAGGAAAGCGCCGTCGAGCCACAACAGCGGGCAATTTCTTCGACTGCCAGCGCTGCGCTAATCGCATCGGCTCCTGCGCCGCCCAATTCTTCGGCAAAAGGCAAGCCCATCAAACCCATATCGGCCATTTTTTGCCAGGTCGAGGCTGGAATTTGGGCTTTTTCATCAACGTCTTTGGCTTTGGGCAATAACTCGCGCTCAGCAAATTCACGCACACTCTGACGTAACTCTTGCTGTTCTTGGGTTAACTGGAAATCCATTGAGCATATCTCCTATGATTTGGTCGGCTTCGTTGCCTCATTGTAGTATACCAAGAAGTTGTCGGAAGGATGAAGGATGAATTATGAGGGATGAAAGCAAGAACCAAAAGTCAGAATTGAGCTTGGGGATACTGTAAGCATACAAAGTTTATCGACCTTCGTGCTCTTCGTGTTCTTCGTGGTTAAATTTCATCCTTCATCCCTCTAATTAAGTTTCTTCATCGATGAAGGCCACATGACGGAAGGTGGTTTGGTCTTCGATGCTGGCCCCAAGTGCGCCTACAATCAGGCCAATGATCGTAACCGTGCCAGCCAAGGCCAGATTATGCTCAAGCGACAGAATCGCAAAATCAGTCCAGCGTTCGGCTAGCTCATTTGGCACCACCCAAATCACCAACATTGCCGCGCTGATTAGCAGCAACACCATCGAAAGCATTGAGCCTAAAATCGTCAGAATAATCGCGAAATCGGTTACGACAACTTGCTCAGTCAGCCGAAAGCGGGTGCGGCGGGTGAGCAATCGTTGGCGCGTCACGACAAAGGTGGTTGTTCCGGCAATCGTAATTCCTAACGCGCCAGCTACCTCAGCCAATGGCAAGCGCACGCCAACATCCCAGACTTCGGCGGTAAAGAGCAGAATTAGCAAGGTTGATAAGGCTGCGCCCGTAAATTTAGTCAGATGCCAAACCAAGATCCATGGGCGGTTTCGGGCAACTGCGGCGATAATTTCGCGGCCTGAGCGCACCAGCACCCGCAAGGTAAAAAAGAATGGATTGCGCGATGATTGACCAGTTTCTTCAACCCGTAAGTCGGCAACTTCGGTCAGCGATTCGAGCATCCACTCATGCTCCTCGCTACTAAAATCGTGGACTGCATCGAGATCTTCGGGCACACGCGGCACGCTCATTGGGCTACTGTGATCGTCGTTATGCGGCAAGGCCAACAAATCGCCCAGCAAATGTAAAAATAAAGCCCAAATTCGATTGCTCAACACCAATTCGCGCTCAGCTTTGCGTACCATCGAGCGCTGCGCAGTTGGGTCGAGCCGCGCAGTCGAGATCGCCGCTGCATCAAGGCCACTGGCGGGCGTGCCAAGCGTATATTGTTTGCTCAGGGAATGTAGATCGGTCGCGGTAAAAGCAATCGCAAAATCCCAACCCTTAGTCAAACGCTCGGTCACCGCCATATCAATTAAGCGAATTGGCTCGGCTAGCACATCGCCAGGGTCAGGGTCGGGGCGCACCACAATTGGCACGCGCCACGAAAATTCAGGGAAGTGCTGGCGTAAATATTCACGAGTCCGTTCGCGAGCTGTGCGAATTGCGCCTTCGTCGATTTTTTCAAAGGTGCCAATTAACACCCAACCAATTTCAACCAATGGTTTTTTGGGCGGCAGATCCTCACGGGCGCTATTCCACAGGTATTCCTCTTGGATGCTTACAGACTCGCTCATGGCTTCGCTCATGGGTTGCGCTCCCACGCTTGGGCGATGGCAATTTTGCTAGCCCGATCTTTATAAACAATCCAAATCAGCACATCGCCCGCCTTGGCTGGTTGGGTCAGCTCATTAAACGCAGCTTCGTCGCCCTCTAGCTCAGCGATTGCGGCAGGATCAAGGCCAGCAGCAGTTGCCGCAGCGATCATCAATGGCTCTAAAACGCCTGGTTCGCGCCCACGCAAAAACCATGGATCACGTTTGAGGATCAACCGATCGACATGCTGAGCGATGATCGTCATTTGTTCTTGAATTTGTTGGTCGGTACGATCGCCAGTGCCACTGAACACCATGGCAATATGGCGATTGGCGGCGCGAAGGGGCGCGGCGCTGGCTAATAATACCCGCAGCCCATCGCTATTGTGCGCATAATCAATTAACAAGGTGATGCCATCGCGTTGAAATTGATTCAAACGGCCTGGATTATGCTCGGCGTTTGGTTGAAATCCGGCGAGGCCAAGCGCAATCTGGCCAGCGCTTAATCCAAACGCAAACAGTGCGGCAGCGGCAGCCAAAGCATTGGCGATATTATGCTGCGCCACTCCGCCAAAGCTCAAGGGCAACTCAGCCACCGCAATTAATGCTTGAGTTTGGCCAGCACTGGCCAGGATTAATTGGTTAGCATCGAGATACAAACAGGCTTGTTGGTTCTGTTGCGCTTGCACAATCAAGGGATTGGTGGCTTGCAAACTAAACCAGATAATTGGCGCTGTTGCTTGAGGGGCAACCACCTCAACTAACACTGGATCATCAGCATTCAAAATAACGGCTTTTTGGGCGGCTCGCACGATGGTGGCCTTGAAATGAGCCATTTCGGCGACGGTTGCCAAACCGCGATCTGGCAGATGATCGTCGGCAACATTGGTTAAAACCGCAATCTCGCAATGGTTGAAGGCCAAGCCACGGCGCAATAAACCACCGCGAGCAGTTTCCAACACAGCCACCTCGACCGCTGGATGGCTCAGCACCCGTTGTGCTCCACCAAAACCTGTCCAATCGCCTTGCTCGATTGCTTGGTTGTTAATCCAAACGCCGTCGGTATCGGTGCGGCCTGTTTGGTAGCCCGCCGTGCGCAGGCTAAAATCGATCAAGCGGGTCGTGGTGGTTTTGCCGTTAGTACCGCTAATCGCAATAATTGGCAAGGTTTGGTACGTGCTAAGGTCGAATTGAGCAGCGTTTTGGCGATAACGACCATAGCCAACCCACCATGCTTCAGCCTCGCGCCAAAGTGGCAAGTGTTGCTTGGCTAAATCGTGCAATGGGTTTGGAATTTGCTCCTGCTCCAACATAGCCTGAATTTCAGCCGAGCTAGCGGCTGCATCCGTGCCCGCCAATTGCTCAAGCAGCAGAGCCAAACTTTCGGGCGTGGCGGTGCGCCAAGTAATCGCATATTCACCCAAACTAGGGTGTTGTTGTAAAACAGGCTCAGTATGGGCAATGCCATAGTTGGCACACGCCAGCGCCACTTGCTTGAGCCAAGCATCGATCTCCACAGTTTCGCCAACCAGCCGAACTAAAGCAACCGGGGCATGATCATAGCCATTTGGCCCTTCCAAGGCCCGAATATCACGAAACTCCAGCATAGGCCACCAACCTTAATTCAGCACGAATCTAGGCTTAATGGTACATGGACAGCTGAAAAATGCAATTGATTTGCTGCTACTCAATCACAGCCTAAGCATTATGCGAAAATTCGCTGAGACTTCGGCTGTATTTGAACAACTACTCGCCGCCAAGTTCACGAGCGCGACGATATGCAGCCCAAACTCCATCGGCTAAAACCGTGCGCAAACGACCTTTTTCGAGTTCATAAAGCGCTGCGGCGGTTGTCCCTCCTGGCGAAGTGACCATATTGCGTAATTCGGCGACATGCTTGCCCGATTGGGCCGAGTAGCGCACTGCCCCAATTACGGTTTGCTCGACTAGTTGGGCCGCGATCCGGCGGGGAAAACCCATATGCACGCCAGCATCGATCAAGGCTTCCATTACCATAAAAACATAGGCTGGACCTGTGCCCGAGAGCGCTGTGGCCATATCCATAAATTTCTCGTCCTCAACCTCAACTTCCTCGCCAATCGCACTGAGCACGATTTTGGCCCAACCACGCCGCGCTTGATCAAGCCCCTTGCTGGCTGTCCAAACCGTAATGCCTTCGGCAATTTGGGCCGGAGTGTTGGGCATCGAACGGGCGATGGCGCTATGTCCGGTGGCTTCGGCAATTTGGCGCATCTTGACCCCAGCTAAAACTGAAACGATCAGATCATCGGTTTGAAATGCGCCGTTGAGTTGGGGCAGCACTTGCTCAGTCATCTGAGGCTTGATGCCCAAAATGACCACATTGCCCCAGGTTGCGGCCTCGCGATTATCGCCTGTGGTGGCGATGCCCCAGCGTTGTGATAGCTCGCGGCGACGCTCAGGGCGCGGAGTGGCTGCCAAAACCTGGGTTGGCTGCACTAATTCGGCTTGGAGCAGGCCACCGATGACGGCCTCGCCCATGGTGCCTGTGCCAATAACTGCAACATTGAGATTGGTTAACATGGTCTGGTGTTCTCCATGATTGGCTGAAGGTTCACAGGCACCATTGCCTCGCCGCCACGCTGCGGAAACGTTGATTTTGATCCACGAAGGGCACAAAGGGAGTAGGCTTTTTTGCCACGAATTCCACGAATTGCACCAATTAGCTTCATCCTTCATCCCTCATCCCTCATCCTTTCGTACTCTGCGCCTCTGCGTTAAAAACTGGCTAACCCCTCGTTCCTATGTTCTATGTGTAATGGTTCATGAGGTTGGCAACCATGGTTCACCCCCTGACCCCCAACCCCTCGCCCAAGGCGGCGGGCGAGGGGAGCACTCCTGGAGCGGTTCCCCCTCGCCTCGCGGGCGGGAGAGGGGGTCAGGGGGTGAGGGAACGCTGGCGGTTGTTCATGCGATAAACCATTACATCTATGCTCTATGCTCTATGTTCTTAATACTCTTCACCACTTGATCAAGCGCGATTGTCTCGACTACCCCAGTTGCTCGTTGGCGTAACTCGACAACATTTTGCTTGAGGCCACGTTCGCCAACCGTAAGCCGCAACGGCATGCCCAATAAATCAGCATCGTTAAATTTGACTCCCGCCGATTCATTGCGATCGTCGTAGAGCACGCTGAGACCAGCTTCGCTCAATTGTTGATAAAGTTGATTAGCGGCCTCGCTGACCGTGGCACTAGCACCAAGTTGCACCAAATGCAGATCGAATGGTGCGACCGATGCAGGCCAAACAATGCCTTTTTCATCGTGATGCTGCTCGATAATGACTTGCAACAAACGTTCGAGGCCAATGCCATACGAACCCATGACGATTGGCTGAGCTTGGCCTTGTGGGTCAAGGTAAGTTGCGCCGAGCGCTTCGGTGTAACGAGTGCCTAATTTAAAGATATGACCAATTTCGATGCCCCGTTCCAAGCTCAAAGCTGCGCCACAGACAGGGCAAGCATCGCCTTCCTCGACATTGGCAATATCAGCAACCACGGTTGCTTGCCAATCACGGCCATACACGACGTTTTGTAAGTGATAGCCTGTGCGATTGGCTCCAGCAACCAAGCCACCAACGCCAACCACCGAATGATCGGCGATTACTGTAACATTGCTCAGGCCAACTGGCGATGCATAGCCTGCGACTGCCCCAACCGCGCTAATTTGCTCAAGCGTGGCTGGCTCAAGCGCCGAAACACCTGCCGCCGCTCGTAATTTAATTTCATTGACTTCACGATCACCGCGCACCACCACGAAAATCAAGCCCTTTTCGGCTGAGTTAAAAAAGACTGCTTTGGCAGTTTGGGCTTCGCTCACCTGCAAAAATGTGGCGAGTTCGGCAATCGTGGTGCAGGCTGGAGTGGCGATTTCGCTCATAGCTGGTACGACATCATCATTGGCAGCAGCTTGGCCGCGCACCGCAACCTCGCTATTGGCGGCGTAACTGCAGAGCGGGCAAACCACCAAGCTATCTTCGCCGCTGCTCGAAAACGCCATATATTCGCGTGGTTCACGGCCGCCCATCTCGCCGCCATCGGCTTCGACAGCGGTAAAACGCACGCCACACCGCTCAAAGATCGTTTCGAAAGCGAGCGCAACCCGATCATAAACCATATCCAAGCCCGCCCAATCGGTATCAAGCGAATAGGCATCAAGCATGGTAAATTCGCGTAGCCGCAACAAACCACCACGAACCCGCAATTCATCGCGATATTTGGTATGAATTTGGTAGAGCAGGCTTGGCAGTTGGCGATACGAATCAACCTCGCGACGGGCTAGCTCGGCAACCGCCTCTTCGTGGGTTGGCGCAAATAATAAAGCCTGTTGATTGCGATTGTTGAAGCGTAGCATAGCCTCGCCATATTGGGCATAACGTCCGGTTTGCTCCCATAAACTGGCAGCATGCACAACTGGCGTGCGAAATTCACCAGCACCGATAGCAGCTAATTCAGCATGCATAATTGCTTCAATCCGCCGAAATACTCGCATGCCCAGTGGCAACAGCGCCATGCCACCAGCTAATAATTGCCGTGCTAAGCCAGCCCGTAAAATTAATTGATGTGCAGCTAATTCTGCTTCGCTTGGAGCCTCGCGCAAGGTGCGCCCGAAACCACTACTCATCCGCATAACCGACCTCCTTGCAGCCAATAAAAAAACCGTCCCCAGATGCAACAGCATCTAGGGACGGCTAAAAAAACCGCGGTACCACCCTAGTTGAAGCTCAGATGAGCCTCCCCTTGGTCGTCAACCAGTGAATTGACGTGTCGTGATCTCGGCGACAAACCCGACCAACCTTGTTTGGGTGTGGTGTACACACTTGGTTCGGCGGTAACTCTGGGGTGGGTTCGGGCAGCCTAGTCCATTTCGAGCTTACACCATCCTCGAATCGCTGGTTGGCTCCTGCTGCGCTACTAATCCCCATCAACGTTTGCTATCAACTTTGTGGCTGCAACTCTATCATAGCTTATGCAAACCTGTCAATTGGCCGCTTGAGCTAAAAGTTTACCCTTGCAATTGCAGTTTCTGGCATTATACTCAAGCTGATTGAGTAGAACTGAGGGCGATCCTCTCCAATTTCCTGCATGCTTGCCAGAGTTCCCCCCCTCGTTGTGAGGTCTGACGCTATGTCCTCACCAATTGTGCAGATCGACTATGCCGTTGTGGATACGATCATCCAACGTTTCCAAAAACTGTATGACCAGAGTCAAACCATTCAAGCCAGCCTCTGCCAAACCATGGCCTCGTTACAAGCCGGCCAATGGCAAGGCAGTGCCGCCAACGCCTGTTTTCAAGAATTTGACCATGTGGTTAAGCCAGCTTTTCAGCGCTTGTTGCATTCATTGCAAGGCAGTGTTGAAACCACCAAGGCCATTCGGAAAATCATGGCCGATGCTGAGGCTGAAGCCGCCGCACTGTTTCGCGGCGATGTTGGCGCGATGGCCGTAGGTGGTAATGGTGCGATGTTTGTCCAATTCGTTGATGGCGAGATACGATCGAAATCTACCCCAACCCCAACGCCACCGAGCGACAAACCGCTGCTGCCGCCATTTTTCAAAAATTAATTGATTTTATTCTCCAAGCGGTCGAAACATGGCAGAATGATCGTGCCGATGGTGTGCAAGTTAATCAAGATGGCTCGGTCAGTTATGCCGATGCCACCTTGATTTTTGATGATATGGCGAATGAGGCAGATATTCCATTTAATTTTAAAGACGATGGTTGTTATGCCCGATCATATCTTATGGGCAACCGAATTGTTGAGCGCTATGGGATTAATCCAGATGATATGTTTAAAGTCACAATCCTTGATCGTAGTCCATCAGATAGTAATCCTACGCTGACTGTGCCAACTGATAAAATGTATCCTGGATTTTCATCCGAAGATGGAACTGTTAATTGGACTTGGCATATTGCTCCTGCAATTAAAGTCCAAACCCCAAATGGGGTCGAGATAATGGTTATTGATCCTTCGCTCTCTACACATCCATTAAGCGTTGATCAATGGGAAGCATTAATGAATGATCCTCAATCCAATGTAGAAATAAAAGATCATTCTTGGTATACCCCTTGGGATCAAGTCACCCCTGAAAATAAACCTTTTTTTGATGATCATGCTCAAAAAACCATGGAAGAATATATGCGCTATTGTCAAGAAGCTGGTTATTGCCAATAAATGGAGGTGTACTATGCAATTTTGGCGATATGCATTAATATTAATTATTTTGGGAGGATGTATGAAGCAGCAAGAGCAATCAACTACGAATGGTCAAAGTTTAGAAATATTTTTTTTCAAGCGAACAGTGATTAATCAGTTTGAAGGACCAAATCAAAATCCAACGACAGCACTCCAAACAATTGATTTAGCTGAAGCTTCTATTGTTCTCAATCAAACTGATCTCGTTGACTATAATTGGCCTCAGCAACAACTGCGGATTCGTAATCCCCAAGGAGTACTTGCCAAAGATCGCCCTGCTGAGATGGATATTGAAGGATTTTTTGTGCTGGTCTTTAATCAACAACGCATTGTAATGGGGCGCGTGCGTTCAAACTCAACCGCAATGGCCGCCGATTATCCGTTATTGCTTGATACAATCGAATCGTATAGCAATCAGCAAGCGATTTCGGTTTATCAGTTACGCTCGAATAGCGGAACGATTCGTAGTGATGCTCCCCATAGTTTTCCCAACCCCGATCCAACAATCGGCGAGGCAGTCAAAGAGCATTTGCGCCAGCTTGGCAAATTGGTTGAGTAAGGGATTCTGACCATGGCATGGTTTCGCTATTGGTGGTTGCTCTTATTGCTGATTGGCTGCATCCAAACCGATCAACCTCTACCCACAGCCAATCAGTTTGCGATTTATATCTTCGATCAAGATGCCGTACCGGGACTTGGATCAAGCGCCGAAACTGCATGGCCGATTTTACAAGCTGTGCCTTTAGCACAAAGTGCGTTTACCGTAACCGAAGATCTATTGCTCAGTTATCATTGGCAAACCCAAACCATCACCTTTACTAATCCATGGGGGCAAACTGATCGTGATGCGCCAGGTTATATGTGGAATGGTGGAGGTTCATTTGTCGTAATCTATAACGGGCAACGCTTGTTTGGAGGCAAGGTCGTGGCCGCAATTAGCCCTCGGCGATTTGACTACCCAGCGATGGCCTTATCAAATGACTATATTCTGATGGAGAATCCAGAATTACAAGGCAAGTTGGTCTATTCATTTCATCCAAAATCGGCAGTTATGTACCCGCCACAATCGCAATTTTTAGCAGCTGATCCGACTATCACCGAAGCCGTCAAGCAGCATTTGCGCGAAATTGGAAAGTTGGTTGAGTAAGGGATTCTGACCATGCGCTATTGGTGGTTGCTCATAGTGCTGATTGGCTGCATCCAAACCGATCAAACTCCACCCGCAGCCAATCAACTTACAAGCTATCGTTTATATTTTTTTGAGCATAAAGTCCTTAGCCAACAGAAAGATGCCCATATTGCAGCCAATCAGGAGTGGAATATCTTACGTGATCCCGACCTCTCACAAGCCAGCTATGTACTATCTGATAGCGCTATCGTTGAATATAATTGGCCGAAACAGACCTTAGTGCTGCAAAACCCTTGGGCTGAAGGCAATCAAAAAACGCCACTTTGGATGTCAGAAGGCACAACCTTAGTTGTATTCAATGGACAGATTATTCGCGCCTATCAGCGAGAGCTAAGCATTACCAGCAAATATATTGCACCAGAAACTGCCGTGATGTATCACGAACTGCAAGCAAATGTGGGTGATACAACCAAGCTTAGCTATCGCTTGATGCAAACAGGCGCAACTTCGCCAGCTGCGATTGTCAGTGACGATGGAGCGATGGCCGAAGCCGTCAAGCAGCATTTTCGCCAGCTCGGTAAATTAGTTGAATAAGGGAAGTTCATGCCCTCACCTCAACCCCTCGCCCACTGAGCGGGAGTAACATTTATGATAGAGGATTTCCCCCTCGCCTCGCTGGGCGGGAGAGGGGGCAAGGGGGTGAGGGCATGAACATCGACGATAAATCCTACACAACTTTTGTTAAAAACTTACTCTATCCTAGCCCGGAAAGCGGCTGAGATGCTCTTCGAGTTTGGCGTGGCAGGCGGCTTCTTCACTGCGCAATGTCACTTCTTCCTCACGCAGGCCGTTGAGTTGATCCTCGGTTTCGGCTAGGGTGGTGATATAGCGGGTGCGGAGTTCACCCTCGCCGCCTTCGTTTTTGAGTACATCGAGGTTGCCACGAATTTGAGTTTGTTGATTGTAGATCTTCTGACGTAACGCTTCAATTTCGTTGTAGCGTTGAACGATGCTATCAATTCGTGCATACAGCGTGAGCACTTCGCGCAACTCGCTGACCGTATTTTGATCGAGCATGCGATCCATCAAATAGCGGCGCAATTGCTCGAAATTGATCGAGCGAATGTGTTCGCGCCGTTCAACCAAGCGTCGTTCGCGCACGCGCAAGGCCGCTTCGCCTCGCGCTGGAATTGGCAATAACCAACTGGCCAATTGGCTATTGGCTTCGGCTGGTTGGACGGTATCGAACAGCTCGTAGGGGTGACGCAAAGGATGCTCAATTTTGATCACGCGGGCTTCGCCAGCAGTATTCGTTGCGGTGTAAATCGTGGTTAGCGATTCTTCAACTTCGTGAATTAACACATCGCGACCAAGCCGGATACGCCGGGTCTGATGCGCCGAGTTTTGATTTTCTTTAACTGAAACTTCCAAGGCTTGGGCATAGCGAATTGTGACCATTGCCCCTTCGGCTGTCCAGTTCAAGACTGCTTCACCGCCATATGAGCGACTTTCCATAATTGTAATTGGGCCGCGCTCTAAGGTTAGGCCGCTGCTATTTTCAAAGCGTACCGTGACCATGGGATGGGTCTCGCCCGCCGCGCCGCGATAGACCAACTCGCGCCGACAGGCGGTGCGTAAATTGAGCAATGGTACTAAAGCTGAACGACCACGGCCAACGCTGACTGGTTCGCGCACATCGTAGCGGAATAACGCACCTTGGGCAGCACCTTCGGCAACGGGTGCAATTGATGCCATTTCATCCATGCTCAGGCTATCAAGATCAGCTCCCGCAAATGCTTCTTCACGCATAGCCATGGCTCGCATCATTTTTGGTCGTGGTGCGCTAGCAGGAGCCGGAGCAGCCAAGGTATAGGCTGGTGGTGCGGCAGGCCGAATTGTGTCTTCAATCAACGGGCGTTCCGGTTGTTGCGGCTCGTAGAGCGGGTAGCGGAACGAAACTGGACGGCCTGCAACCAACGAAATCCGCACATCTTCTAAATCTTCATCAAGCACATTATCGAATAAACCCCAGCCTTGGAGTAGCACATCGGGCAATTCGGTTTCGATATTATCGACAATAATCCGATAGGAAACCCTCCAACTGGGGGCTGGCGCAAGGTAGGCCACCAAAAGATCGTGCTTGCCCTCGTCGAGCTGAATCGTGGCTGTGCGCGAATCTTGTTTATCGCTGTTGGCGCGTAACGACCACAGCACTTCGTCGGCAGCCGAATCAAGCAATTGCACGCCGCGAATATCATTTAAACGATGCAAGGTGATTTGGCGCACATCGCTGCGATAAATTGTCACCAGCGATTGCGAAATTGGCTCTTCTGGTGGTGGCTCGTCGATGCCGACGATCAAGCCTTCGGCAGCAGCTTCATCGCGCAAGGCTAGGCGAATTCGTCGCCCGCGTAATTCGGTTAAGAGATCGCGCAGTGGGCGGCCAGCGCCAAGCTCAATTCGTCGGCTGCTCCATGATTCAGGTCGTTCGTAATCGATGCCCTTGACATGACCCTCGCCTTTTTCCAACACCACCAAACTTTTCAGCACATCGTCCATGGCTTCGCGACTGAAGGCCAACGCCAGTTTCGTGCCCTCGAACTGACCGCGCCGCTCGAAATAGCCAACGCCATGTTTGTACAAAATCAATCGTCGCAGTGGAAGTTCAGTCATTATCGTTACTCCTCGGCTGAATCGGCTGAAATTTTGGTGCTGTTGGTTGGGTGGGCGGAATTTTGGGTGTGTAGCTAGCGCTATTGTACACGATTTGGCGGGTGCTAACGAGGATGATTTCTGTATCCTAGCTCCTCAACGGTGCGTATTAACCGCTGGTACACTTAATCAATATTTTGAGAAGCGAGAACTTCAATGAATCCATCAATCATTCACTTGCGCATTTCGCGGAGTTTAATTGTTTTGGTCGGCCTAACTTGGTCGCTTGGCTTGATGTTTGGGCTGGGCTTTTTGAGCAACTATACCTTTTGGGCCGCAGCCTGTTTTACTGGGTGGTGGCTCGCGCTATTGGTGCGCTTTGGCTTATTAACGTGGCAACATGTTTATCTGAGCGATCAGGGCATTCGGGTGAAAAATTACACTGGCGATTATACTTTTGCTTGGAATACGCTGCATGCGATTGAATTTGTGACTGAGCCAGCAGCACCACGTTTTATGGATCGCGATTTGAGCTATCTCTGGGCAACCTACGCCGTGCGTTTTTCTGATGCCCAACGCTCAATCATTGTGCATACGCGCTTTACTGAGCATGATCGCACACTATTTAAAACCAAGCTAGCGCATTATATTCAACACTATGCAATTCCCAATAAAACTATCGATACCCTTGATTATCCAGTGATCTATCCAGAGCGATTAAGCATTTGGCAAAAGCTGATGCGACTGCATCGACCACCACTAATTAAGTCACTTGAAATTTTGCGTAGGTTTTGTTGGTGTTTGTTGGCAATTGCAATGATTTATGCAGCTGTAACCGAACAAGAATTTTTTGTTGCACTGACTGCATTTGCAATCTATCAAGTGCTCAAATTAGGCTTAGCACTGTTGCCAAATGCGATTAAGCAACCTGACCTGTTGATTAAGCCACAAGAATCGGCCTTGTATGTGCCAAAATTGGTTGATAAAACCCTATTTGCCCGCTTATTGGGATTCTATGGATTAATCGTTGTGTTGATTTCGATATATTATGGGATTGTAGGTTTCTAATGACCTATAAACACAGAAAAACTATCTATTTCCCACTGGTTATTATGGTAATTTTGATAAATATCGCTAGCATCTTGCTGATTAATAATGAATTTGCTTTGGCTATCGTGATAGGATTAACTGCTGCACTAGCTTTTTATTTATTTTACATTCAAAAACAAGGATATTTGAATATTAATGCTGAATATATTGAATTTCAAGTATATTTGAAGAGAATGAGAATAGATTGGAAATGTATGCGCTTGGTGACGGTTGAGTCATATTACTATCCTCAAAAACTTATACCCAAAGCTGCTGATTATATGAAATTTAAGTTCATTTATAATAATGGTAAAATCAGCGAAGATGGAATCTCTGCTAGCATATTTACCCAAGCAGATTGTGTCGCGATTGAACAGGAATTATATCAATATTGCCGCCAATATAAGATCAAAATGCGCAAACAATTGCTTAAGTATTCTGGTAGAAATCAATTTAGTTTGCAGCATGATGAATTTTTGGTTGGTCGTGATGATTAATTGATAATTTGACGATCAATGAACCTCAAGCTTGTAGAGTAAGGGAGAATTCGTGATGATCAAACGTGGCTTGATCTATTTGGCGTGGCTGGGCGTTGTGCCATGCAGTTTGTGGTCGCTTTTACGCTGGACTGCGCTGGCAACTACACCGCAAGGTATGGTATTGCTGGTGTTTGATGCCTGGGTGTATGCCAGTTTATTGCCGATTGCGCTGCTGGCGGTTAGTTTGCGTCGCAATTATTTGCTGGGCGTGCTCGGCTTGAATATGCTGGTAGTTTTGGGCTTATATGGCGGGCGTTGGCTACCCCAATCAGCGAATTCGACCCCCCAAGATTTGCGGATTATGACCTGGAATGTGTTTTACAATACCCAAGATATTGCTGGCTTGGCGGCGACAATTCGTCAGCAACAGCCGGATATTGTAGTTTTGCAGGAATATAATTTTCAGCTTGACCCGCAACTCCCCGAAGCCTTGGAAGATTTGTACCCTTATGCCGCGCTTGATCCCCATTCGGGCGCTGGTGGTTTGGCGACGCTTAGCCGCTGGCCGCTGCGCGAGTTGGCTCCGGTTGCGCGTGGTGTTGATAGTTGTGGCTGCCAATATTTGGAGATTGCCACTCCAAACGGCCCAACCCGCCTGATCAACACCCATCCGCATATTCCGCTGGCCAGTTTCAAGGGCATTTATACCAAAACCCAGCAAGACCCAACCTTCGATCATTTGCTGAAATTGATTGCTGACCAAAGCCAACCCTTAATTTTGGCAGGCGATTTGAATACGACTGAACGCCAGCCCAATTATTTACGTTTACGTCAACAGCTTGGCGATGCCTACCAACAACAAGGCTGGGGTTTGGGCTATACCTTTCCGAGCAATGGCGCTATTCCCAAAGCGGTGCGTTTGGATTATATTATGCCCAACGCCCATTGGCAGCCCTTGCGGGCTTGGAATGGCACGGCTAATTTGTCGGATCACGGCTTTGTGGTCGCCGATTTGCAGCGTTTAGCCGAATAGTTTGAGGGTTAAGACGTATGACGGTTTATAAGTCTGCTGCTACAAAATATGCAGTTCCGTTTGTGGTTATTTTAGTTGTGGCAACAGTTATCCTTGTCAGTAAGAATGAATTTTTTGATGCAGCAATTAGTTTCGGGTTGTCTACGATTCCCATTGGCTTTACGTGGTTATCACATAAATGGCGTTTTATTACAGCTGATGATTATATGCACATCGATTCGCTTGTGCTTGGAAAAAAGATTAATTGGAATGAGGTTATTGCAGCTGAGGATATGACATATGATAATGGTATGTATCTGCTCCGTGTAATCAATAAAGATCAAATGTTTGAAATTCCAGTGACAATGTTGAAAGGCAAAGATATAGTTACAATTGTAAATTATGTGAATCAAAAAAATAAACAGTATGAAATTCCATTTAATCACGGTATTCCATATTTTAAATCAATGTATTATCAATATAAACCTAATATACTATCAAATATCGGATACTTTGCACCTGCCTTACATGATAAAACGAAAGTATGGAATATGGTGTATGGATTATCCTTATGTTGATTTTTTCTTTTATTAGTAAACGAATTGAATGGGTAAAATCGCCTGACAAGGATATAATAATACTAATAGTTATATCATTTGCAATGCTTGTATTAGGTTGGTTGCATTTACTTTTTGCCCAATTTCCACAAAACTTACGGGCGATTGAACACAATCAGCGTGAGCAGCACGAGCAGATGTTTGTGCCAACTGTGGCATCATCACAGCCCTATCGTTTGCCTTTTGTGCTTGTTTCAGTAGCTTTGGTGATAATAATTGCAGGATTTGCTTGGTATTTGACCCGTTGAGAAAAACGAGCGCCAGCTTAATTAAACTGGCGCTGCTTGTTATTTTAGCTGCGAATGCTGGCAAAAGCCGCTTGGGCTGCATTTATCGTTTGAGCGACGAGTTCGTCGGTATGGGCCGTTGAGACAAAGGCGGCCTCAAATTGCGACGGCGCAAGATACACGCCTTGCTCCAGCATGGCATGGAAGAATTTGCCAAACATGGCGGTATCAGCCCGCTTGGCCGATGTGAAATCATAAACCTCATCGCCAGCAAAGAAGAAGCCCCACATACTGCCAGCTTTATGCGCTTGGAAGGGAATGCCATTTTTGAAGGCGGCCTTCCAAAAGCCTTGACACAGCGTCGAAGTTACACCAGTTAAGCGCTCGAAAACTTCGGGCTTGGCAATTTCGCGTAAAGTTACAATGCCAGCGACCATCGCCAGTGGGTTGCCCGAAAGCGTGCCAGCTTGATACATTGTGCCAGCTGGAGCGACCATCTGCATAATCTCGCGTCGTCCGCCATAGGCCGCCGCTGGCAAACCGCCGCCTACTACTTTGCCCAAGCAGGTCAAATCGGGCATCACGTTGAAGTAGGCTTGTGCTCCACCGTAGGCCACGCGAAAGCCCGTCATTACTTCGTCGAAAATCAATAATGCCCCGTATTGATCGCAAAGTTGGCGCAGGCCTGCAAGATAGCCTTCGCGTGGCAGTACAAAGCCCATATTGCCTGCCACAGGCTCGATTACCAAGGCGGCAACTTGCCCAGCATTGGCTTTAAATAGCGCTTCGACTGCTTCAAGATCGTTAAATGGTGCGGTCAGGGTGTTGCTGGTAGCGCTTTTCAAAACGCCTGGGCTATCGGGCAAGCCTAAGGTTGCCACACCTGAGCCAGCTTGCACCAAAAATGGATCAGCATGGCCGTGGTAGCAACCCTCAAATTTGATAATTTTCTCGCGTTGGGTGTAAGCCCGCGCCAAACGAATTGCGCTCATCGCGGCTTCAGTGCCCGACGAAACAAAGCGCACCATCTCGACACTTGGTACTGCGGCGATCACCAACTCGGCCAATTCGCTTTCAAGCTCGGTTGGTGCACCAAAGCTTGTGCCACGTTGAGCTTGGGCACAAATTGCCTCGACTACTGCTGGATAGGCGTGGCCCAGAATTAACGGCCCCCACGACAAAACATAATCGATATATTGATTGCCATCGATGTCGTAGAGATAGGCTCCTGCGCCATGATCGATAAAGCGTGGCACGCCGCCAACGCCCCGAAAAGCCCGCACTGGGCTATTCACTCCGCCTGGTAAAAGTGCTTGGGCGCGTTCAAACGCCGCGCTAGAAGCATCGTTGATCACGTTTTTCTGTCTCCATATGTTATGTCTCGGGGATCGGGGATCGGGGGCTGGGGATCGGTTTTGAAACCACGAAGAACACGAAGAGCACGAAGAAACCCTGTATGTTCTAGATGTAATGGTTTATCGCACGAACAACGACCAGCATGCCCTCACCCCTAACCCCCTCTCCCGCCGGCGAGGCGAGGGGGAACCGCTCCAACAGTGCTCCCCTCGCCCGCCACAGTGGGCGAGGGGTTGGGGTGAGGGAACGGAATCCAATGAACCATTACATCTAGGCTCTATGTTCTATGCTCTTACTCTGCGCCTCTGCGCTAAATCCAATCCCCAATCCCCAACAGCCGATCCCCAGCCCTATGTTCTATGCTCTATGTTCTATGCTCTTCGTCCCTAGGCTTTCAACCACTGCGCCGCCGCCTTGGCATAATAGGTTATGATCATACTTGCGCCTGCTCGGCGAATTGCCAGCAAGCTTTCAAGTGCCACCCGTTGCTCATCGATCCAGCCGTTGGCAGCAGCAGCCTTGATCATGGCATATTCGCCGCTCACTTGATAGGCTGCTAGTGGTAGATCAAATTCTTCGTAAACTGCCCGAATAATATCCAAATAAGCCCCAGCTGGCTTGACCATCAGCCAATCTGCTCCCTCGGCGACATCGAGCGCGGTTTCGGCAATCGCCTCGCGGGCGTTGGCCGCATCCATTTGGTACGAGCGGCGGTCGCCAAATTGGGGTGTTGATTCAGCAGCTTCGCGGAACGGGCCATAAAAAGCCGAGGCAAATTTAGCTGCATACGACAAAATAATTGTGTCGTGGTAGCCTGCTTGATCAAGGCCATAGCGAATTGCGGCAATTTGGCCATCCATCATGGCGCTGGGAGCAACCACATCAGCGCCAGCCTCGGCATAAGCCACCGAAGCACGGGCTAATAATTCCAAGGTTGGGTCATTATCAACGGTGATTGTTTCTGGCTCACCGCTGGTTAAAATGCCACAATGGCCGTGGTCGGTATATTCGCACATACAAACATCGGCAATTACCACCAAATGTGGTGCTTGCTGTTTAATTGCCCGAATTGCGCTAGGCACAGGGCCATTCGCATCCCAAGCTGAGCTACCTTGAGCATCTTTATGCAAGGGAATACCAAAGAGCAGCACTGCTGGAATTTGCGCCGCAACCAGTTCATCAATCTCAGTGCCGAGCTGATCGAGCGAAAGTTGAAATTGACCAGGCATCGAGCTAATTGGCTTGCGAATATTCTGGCCTTCAACAATAAATAATGGGGCAATTAGATTATCAACAGTTAATTGAGTTTCACGTACCATGCGCCGTAATGTGGCGTTGCGCCGTCCGCGCCGCAAACGACGATTGGGCGTTGGCACGCTTTCGAGCATACTCATGCCAGTTCCTTCTCGGTTTTGGCCCATTCAAGCAGGGCTTCAACTAAGCCTTGGGTTGAATGTTCCGCTGCCTCTATATCAACATGCAAGCCCACATCAAGCGCGGTTTGGCTGGTGATAGGGCCAATTGTTGCAATGATTGTCTGATTTAAAAATTCTTGTGAATTGCGCATACCTGCCGCATGCAAGGCTTCGATGGTGTAGCGCACGGTTGAACTTGAGGTGAATGTCACCACATCAACCCGTTGCTGACGTAGCAACTCAGCCAATGCGACTACCTGTGGATCGGGCACGGTGCGATAAGCCACCACCGCCGTTACGTCTGCGCCACGTTCGATTAATGCTTCGCGCAACAGTGGGCGTGCAATATCAGCTTGGGGCAGAAAAATGCGTTGGCCAGCAATATCTTGAAATTCGACGAGAAATTGCTCGGCAACATAGGCATGCGGCACAAAATCGGGCGCATGGCCAAAATCAGTTAATAATTTGGCGGTAGCCTTGCCAATCGCGGCAATTTTTAATTGATTTAAGGCGTTGCAGGGCAAGCCTAAAACCCCATAACGCTCGAAGAACGCTCGCACGGCGTTGGTACTGGTAGCAATCATCCAATCGAAGCCTTCAATTTGGCTCAGAGCGCGGTCAAATGGTTGCCAATCGTCGGGTGGTAGGGTTTGAATTGCCGAGCAATAGAGCGTTTCGGCTCCATGGTCTGCCAAGAGTTGAGCGAACTCGGTCATCTGCTCACGGGCGCGGGTCAACACAATTCGCTTGCCCGTTAAGGGTGTGTGCATCGTCATTGTTGCAATCCACAATCTGTTGCTAGCACGCAGCTATAGGCGAGTATTCAATATGCAATTCATTAATCGTCGGCCTTGGTAGTATACAAGATTATGGCCTGCCCGCTGTTAATTCAAGCACGATCGGTTATGCCAAAACTGCTCTAAATCGCAACCGAGCTAGAGCAGTTCTCTCCCACCTTGAGCCAATAATTGTTGCGCTAGACTTGTCCCAAGCGCTTGCGCCGTACTCGCACTGCCAGTTAATTCACCGCGCACTAAGCGTCCATCAAGTGCTCCAATCATACCGATTAAGTGCAATTGGCCTATTTGATAGGTGGCAAATGCGCCAACCGCCACTTGGCAACCGCCGCCAATGGTGGCCAAAAAGGCTTTTTCGGCTTCAGCAGTCGCCCGTGATTCAGCGTGATCGAGCACCTTGAGCAAATCAGCAACTCGTTGATCGCCTGCCCGTGCTTCGATGCCCAAAATGCCCTGCGAAACCGCTGGAGTCATTTCGGCTGGCTCGAAAAATTGGGTCACACGCTTCAATAATCCTAAGCGTTGCAAGCCTGCTGCCGCCAACACAATCGCATCGTATTGGCCTTCGTCAAGTTTACGCAAGCGCGTATCAACATTGCCGCGAATATCAATAATTGTTAGATCGGGCCGTAAATGGCGCAATTGGGCAGCACGCCGCGGGCTACTCGTGCCAACCTTGGCTCCAGGCACCAAATCGGCAAGCCTGCGCCCTTCGGCTCCAACCAAGACATCGCGTGGGTCGGCCCGTTCGGGATAGGCTGCAATCGTCATGTCGGGCGCTAAAATTGAAGGCAAATCTTTGGCACTATGCACCGCCAGATCGACCTTGCCATTGCGCATGGCATCCTCAATTTCGCTGACAAACAGACCCTTATCGCCAATCGCCGCCAATGGTCGATCCAAAATCGCATCGCCCTTGGTGGTGATGTGTTCAAGTTCGATCGTTAATTGGGGATGCGCCGCCAACAAGGCATCGCGCATGGCGTGGGTTTGCACCAAGGCCAATTGGCTTTTGCGCGTTCCAATGGTTAATATGTTCATGCTGTCATTCTTAACTATAGAATAAGTGAATAAAGTATTTTTCGTGGATTAATAATCATTGGTGATCACCACCCTTCCGTCCCGCCTCGAGGCGGGAAACGCAGGGGGCTTTAATCCCCCTGCACCCCCTCAAGGACAATTTGGGCTTGGCAGGATACCCTCGATAAACCTGACACGTATCGTTCTGCCCAGCGGCATTCTTCCTAATCTTTGCGGTTGCCGTAGCCTATCCCCTCTTTACTGACCGCTGCTCCCTCTTTATTGGCCAGTCACGACGGTTTTGAGCAAATCGACGAAGGCTGGATCATCGTTGAGCAAGCGAATGCGTTCAAGTTGCAAGCCTAACTCGTTGGCTTTGTGCTTGCCCTCAATATCAATATCGTAAAGAATTTCGAGGTGGTCGCAGACAAAGCCAAATGGCACTTGCAGCACATATTTTTTGCCTTCAGCCGCCAATTCAGCCAAGGTATCGAGCACATCAGGCCCAAGCCATGGTTCGCCAGTTTCACCTTGGCTTTGATAGGTAAAACGCCAATCTGGCAATTCGAGCATTTCGGCAATGCCTTTGGCGCTACCCAACAACTCATCAGGATAGGGATCGCCCCAGGCCAAGACTCGTTGCGGCAAGCTATGAGCGCTAAACAACACCGTTACTTGATCGCGCACGTCGGCAGGAAATTGAGCTAAGGCCTCGCTGATGCGGTTAGCAATCAAATTGCGAAACTTTGGCTGCTCTTGCCAGCTATTGATCATGGTTAATTCGATGTTGGTGTTAAATTCTTCGTTAGCGCGATCAACTTGTTTTTGATAGCCGCCGATGCTGATTTTGGAATAATGCGGTGCGAGGGCAAGCCCAATCACCTTGCTAATACCATCGGCATGAATTTGCTTGACCACATCGGGAATTAATGGATGCCAATATTTCATTCCAAAGTAAACCTGATATTGGTCAGGAAATTCGGCATCAAGTTGGGCTTGCAGTTGATCAGTCACCGATTTGGTTAATGTGGTCAGCGGGGTATGACCACCAACTGCTCGATAGCGAGCTGAAAGATTTTCGACCTGCTCTGGCGTTGGCATGCGACCACCACGCACATTGATGTAGTATTGTTCAACTTCATCGATGCGATTGGGTGTGCCATAGGCCATCAGCAAGACAGCTGTTTTGGCTGACATTGATTACCTCTTATCTATTAATGATCCACAAAGCGCACGAAGGAACCCGAAGGCTTGAAACCGCGAAGAACACGAAGATCGCGAAGAATTATTTTATGTTCTATGCTCTATGTTCTCCAATTTCCAGTCCTCAATCCTATGGTCTATGCTCTATGGTCTATGCTCTTTCGTGAATAAATGCCACCAAGCGTTCGAGATTGGCAACCGGAGTTTGTGGGTGAATGCCATGACCAAGGTTGAAAATATGGCCTGGGCGGCGATTGACGCGGCGCAAAATATCGGCAGCTTGTTCGCGAACATATTCCCATGGCCCCAGCAAAACCGCCGGATCAAGATTGCCTTGGATGGCTTTGTCATCACCAATTAGTTCCCAAGCCTCGTCGATTGGAATCCGCCAATCGGCTCCGAGCACTGAGCCACCATCGTTGCGCATCAACGGCAAAAGATTGGTGGTGTTGGTGCCAAAGTGAATTAATGGAATGTTGGTTTCTTCGCGTAGGGTTTTCAAAATGCGGGCGGTGTAGGGTTGCACAAAGGTTGCATAATCGTGGGGGCTTAAACAGCCGACCCAACTATCAAAAAGTTGTAGCGCATCAACCCCAGCCGCAATTTTCACCCGCAAATAACTGATCGTCAGGTCAGCCAAGCGCTCCATCAGGGCATTCCACACGTTGGGGCTGCCATACATGAGCGCTTTGGTATTCAGAAAATTCTTCGAGCCTTTGCCTTCGACCAAGTAGGCCGCCAAGGTAAATGGTGCGCCAGCAAAGCCAATTAAGGGTGTTTGGCCCAACTCAGCTTTGAGCAAATGAATCGATTTGCTAATGTAAGGCACATCAACTTCTGGCTCAATTGGCCGAATGCGGCTAACATCGGCCATCGTGCGAATGGGGTTGGCAACCACTGGGCCGATGCTTTCAACCAAATCAACGCCCACCCCAGTCGCAATCAACGGGGTCATAATATCGGCAAACATAATTGCTGCATCAACACCCAAACGGCGCACTGGCTGCAAAGTTACTTCAGCACACAATTCGGGCTGATAGCAAATATCCATAAAGCCATATTGCTCGCGGATGGCACGGTATTCGGGCAGCGCACGGCCAGCCTGACGCATAAACCAAACTGGGGTGGCATCCACAGCTTCGCGCCGACAGGCCCGTAAAAATCGATCTTGCATAATTATTGGTATGTCCTTGTATGGTTTACTGAATAATTTCAAAACCGAGGCAGAATCGCTATTCAAGCTGAATTCTGCCTCGGTTTGCCGCCTAAATCATGGCTAAGGCTTCGCGAATTGGCCGATTGACCCCAGTGATGATTGGCGTATCGTTGAGGGTGTAGCGGCGAGCTTCGGTTGAGCGCAGCGCAATCACCAATTCTTCAAAGCGTGGCAAGCTATCGGTTTCGTAGGCCACAATAAATTCATGATCATCAATGCCAGTGGTGTAGAGCAACACTTGGCGCACATCGGCATACTCGTGGCCAACCCGAATGTGTTCATTCATCATGCCTTGGCGGGCATCGCGGCTCATCAAATACCATTCTTTGGTTTTGCTGAAGGGATAAACAATCAAATAGGGTTCGCGATCTTCGAGGTCGATCGCTTGTTCTTGGGTCGTGGGGCGTTTGGTATAGTTGGAAGGCCGAGTAAAGCCAAAGTAGAGGTTGGTTTGCTCAAAATAAGCGCCGATGCCAGTTTGCAGCAAGCGGCTGGTCATTTCTTGCATGGCGATTGGCGACGTACCTTTGCGCCACAGCAACAAATCGGAGTTGAGCTTAAAGCCAATTGTGCTATAGGCATAGGTCACAATTGAAGGATAGGCCTCTTCGACCACTTGGGCGAATTGTTCGCGCAAATCTTCGCGGGCTGCGGCTGGCAAGCGTCGCCATTCGGGGGCAGCCTTGAAGGTGGTGTATTGAACAAACAATTGACCTTCGGTGGAATTTGGCAATTTAACGTCTTCCATGGAAGCTTAATTCCTTTATACCAGTGATGGATGCCCATCAAAACTGAATTAGATTGCCTCAAAATCGAGGCGGAATAATTGCTGGGCGGCGTGGGCCAACTGTGGGCTGGCCGCAGTATCTTTAATCGCCCGCATTGGTTGATGTAATAATTTATTGATAATCGCGCTGGTCAGGGCCGAAACTGCTTGCTGCTGCTGCTCAGAAAGATCCAAACGGGCGAGTGTGCGTTCAAGTTCGGCCAAACGAATTGCCTCGGCGTGCGCACGCAAGGCGCGAATCGTTGGCAGCACGGCTTGAGTTAGCCACCATTCCTGCCATTTAATCAACTCGCGTTCGACAATCGCCTCGGCTCCGGCAACTTCGGCAGCTTTGCTAGCCCGATTGCGTTCGCAGATCGCCTGCATATCATCGACATCGTAGAGCCAAACCTCAGGCAACGCCCCAACATGGCGATCAATATCGCGGGGCACGGCCAAATCGAGCAATACCCATTGGCGTTGGCGTTGCGCTTGCAACAGCTGAGCCTGCTCGAAATCAAGCATCAATTCAGGCGATGACGTACAGCTAATCACCACATCGCTAGCCTGCAACACCGCCGCAAGTTCGCTGATTGGCTTGGCTGCAACCTTATGATGCTCAGCCAAACGCGCTGCTCGTTCAAATGTGCGGCTGAGCACAGTGATGTTGCTGGTATATTCCAAATAGTGTTTGAGTGCCAACTCGCCAGTGCGGCCAGCCCCGATAATCACCACCGAACGATTAGTTAGATCGAGGTGTTGGCGGGCAAGACTAAGGCCAACCGAAACGACTGATAATTGAGCATGAGCCAATTGGGTTTCGGTGCGCACCAACTTACCCGTAGTCAAGGCAGCCTGAATCAAACGATGCATGGTTGTGCCCAGCAACTCGGTTTGTTGGGCCGCGTTATAGGCGGTTTTGATTTGGCTCAAAATTTGAGCCTCGCCCAGTGCCATCGAATCTAGGCCCGAAGCCACCCGAAACAAATGGCGCACAGCATCCTCATCGAGATAGGTATAGACATGCGGCATAAGTTCATCGAGATCGATTGAGCGTTGCTGAGCCAAAAATTGGCGCAATGAACGCCCGCCGTCGGCTTCTTCGACCAAGGCATACAACTCTACCCGATTGCAGGTTGAGAGAATAAAGCCCTCAACGGCGATCTGGCGTAGGCTGCTCAGGGCTTGAGCTAACTCGGCCTCGGCAAAGGCGATTCGCTCGCGAATTGAAATTGGGGCCGTGCGTTGATGTGCCCCCACAACCACCAGTTGCACAGTAAACTCCCAGTAAAAAGCAAATAGCAATCATCATCGAGCGCAACCAACAAGAATCCCCAAAGCATGATCGATGCGAATTTGCTTTTGCACTTACGAGCCTGCTTGTTCAAAACCTTCGATTGTTCCGAGCAGCGTTGCATCCATAAACAAATCGAGGCGTGTCCGCAGTTCTACGACGGTTGCCACATCGATTGGACGGACCGATTGTGGCTTGGCCAACTGGGCAAACGCCCGCCGAAAAAACAAAAAGGCCTCGACTGTATCGTGCATCGAGACTCCCATTTCGCGAGCTTCGCGCCCATAGGTAGCCCCAACAGCTTTGGCCTCGGCCAAGATGCGCTCATCAAGCTCGTTGCTATTGACATATTGCATCAACATGCCAAACAAACGTTGGCCTAAGCCGCGCATGCGCTCGGTGGTTGGGTTGGTATCAAACCGAGCGTGCCAACCTTGGCCCATCAACTCGCGAGTATCGAGATGCCAATGGCGGGTTTGGCCTAATTCGGGCACTGGCGTATGATCGGGCTGTTGCTGATTGACCATGCGCTCAACCGCTGCCCGTTGAAAACGGCGATGGCCGCCAAGCGTGCGTTTGGTTGGCACTAAACCAGCGTCGCCCCAACGGCGCACCGTTGAAGGTGCTGCGCCGAGTAAATCGCTGGCCTCGCTCAACGAAAGCCATTCTGGGTCGATGTCGATGCTTAATTCTGTCATGAATCTATAAATTCTACCAAATCTACCATTAGAAATCTATCACTGGTATTGTATCTAAAAGCTGCCAGAGTGTCTAGTTGACAAAACACGCAATTAACGACACATCACAATTGCTAACAACTGTTGTAACGTTTGTAATGGTGTAGCGTATGGCTCTAAAGTACTAGGGGCGAGCATAAATTTGGCATATTGTCGATTTGGCGTGGCTGCTGGTATAATGCAAGCTTGTAGAGGAGAGCTACCTCTCCCCATATATTTAACTGAATGAGTGAGGCAACGTATGCAACGAACCGTTCGCATGGGCTTGCTACTGTTGTTGGCTTTTGGATTAATGCCCTTGATTCAACGCCCAGCGCAGGCAGCGACCCTCGATGATCAGATTATTGCCGATGAAATTCTGGTAACGTTTAATGATGGCTATCGTGTCAGTGCGAATGGGGCATTCTTTGAAGGTTCTAAGGCATTGAAAAATGGCCTAGGCATTGGGCCATTACTTTCGACCCAAATGCTTGATGGGGCTGGTCAAGTGGCAATGTTGAAGCTCCCCGCAGGCGCAAATGGCGATGCTAAAATTGCCCAATTGCTCAAAAATCCAGCAGTGCGCTACGCCGAATACAACGCTGTGCGTGAGATTCTGGTCGATCCCAATGATGAATATTACTCAGAACAATGGGGCTTGCCCAAAATTGGCGCTAATGCGGCTTGGGACATGACCCAAGGCAACGGCTTGGTGATTGCCATTATTGATACTGGGGTTTCACCAACCCACCCTGATTTGGCTGGCCATGTGTTGCCTGGCTACAATGCCTTGCAAAATAATAGCAATAGCCAAGATGATCAAGGCCACGGTACGGCCATGGCTGGGATTGCTGCTGCCCTAACCAATAATGGTCAAGGTGTAGCTGGGGTTTGTTGGAACTGCCAAATCCTGCCAGTTAAAGTGCTGAACAGTCGTGGTCAAGGCACAGCGGCAGATATTGTCGAAGGCATGTATTGGGCTGCTGATAATGGCGCACGCATCATTAGTATGAGTTTGGGTGGCCCACGGGGTACGCAAGCCGAGCAAGATGCAGTTAATTATATTTATAGCAAAAATATTCCACTCTTTGCCTCATCTGGCAATTCGGGCGATGAGGGCAACCCACGCATGTATCCAGCCGCTTTTGATCATGTAATTGCGGTTGGGGCAACCACGACCCAAGATCGGGTTGCAAGTTTCTCATCGTATGGCGATTATGTGGATATTGCTGCTCCAGGCGTAAATATTGTGACGACTGGATGGGATGGTGGCGATACCTATGAAATGGGCAGTGGCACATCGCCAGCTTGTCCGTTTGTGGCAGCAACTGCGGCCTTGGCGCTGAGTGTTTGGCCTGAGCTTACGGTCGATCAAATTGAAAAATTGATCACTGGCAGTGCTGTTGATATTTTGACTCCTGGTAAAGATGTCTATAGTGGGTTTGGCCGACTGGATACCTACAAAACGGTGCAAAATGCGGTTTTGCGCACGATTCCTGGCGAACCACAACCCCAACCACCAGCACCACCAGCGCCGCAACCACCAACTCCAGAACCACAACCAGGTAACCCTGCGTTTGTGCCTGTGGGAGCGCCCCCATTGCCAGCACCGGTCGGCGAAGTCTACTTCCCTGAAACTGGCCATAACTTGCGTGGCGAGTTCAAAAACTACTGGGATCGTAATGGTGGCTTGGCAGTCTTTGGCTTCCCAATTAGCGAAGAATTTACCGAACAAACTCCTGAAGGTTCGTTTACGGTGCAATACTTCGAACGCCAACGCTTTGAATTTCACCCTGAAAAAGCTGCACCCTACAACGTGTTGCTGGGTCGCTTAGGCGATGCTGTGCTGCGGGATCGTGGCGACGATTGGGCCAACTTCCCCAAAACTGGGCCAGAAAATGGCTGTCTCTATTTCGATCAAACCCAGCACAAAATTTGTGGCGAGTTCCGCAAATATTGGGAAACCAATGGGCTGAATGATCCTGCTTTGAACAAATATGATCGCAGCTTGCAATTGTTTGGCTTGCCATTATCCGAGCCAATGACCGAAACCAATCGGGATGGGGCAACCGTCACGACCCAATGGTTTGAGCGCGGCCGCTTTGAGTATCACGAAGGTCAAGGCGTGCTGTTAGGTTTGTTGGCCAAAGAATATGCCAACAATCGCAGTTGGCGCTAATCGCGTTTAGAATGGCTGAAGCCAGCTTGTCTCTTGGGCTGGCTTCAGTATCACATAAATAGGGAAACGCCGCTCGATTCGGTTGTGAGAGAATTTGCCAATGGCATACAACTTGATGAAGAGTTTGCGTTGATAGGTTTTAGGCTGCCGAGAGCAGCATATTTGGAGGATATTGTGGTTTTACGTCGGATTTTAGGCATCGTCACTGCGGCTATCGCTGTCGTGAGTTTAGCTGTTCAACCTCGTTCAACTGCGGCTGCAGAACCAATCAAACTTGATACCCAATGCTTTGATGTACCAGGGATTATCAACTGTTTAGATGATAAATTTCTGAGCTATTGGCGCAGCAATGGTGGTTTGCCAGTGTTTGGCTACCCAATTACTGCGGCTGCCAATGAAGTTAACCCCGATACCCAGCAAAGCTACTTGACACAGTGGCTCGAACGTAATCGGTTTGAATTACACCCCGAAAATGCAGGTACGCCTTACGAGGTGTTGTTGGGCTTGTTGGGCAAAGAACGCTTGACCCAACTTGGCCGTGAAATTGAGCCTCGCGAAGCTGGCCCAGTCGATGGCTGCTTATGGTTCGAACAAACTGGCCACAATGTCTGTGATCAAGCAGGTAGTTTGGGTTTCAAGAGCTATTGGCAATCGCATGGCTTGAAAATTGATGGCCTAGACAATTATGCTCGTTCATTGCAATTGTTTGGTTTGCCCTTGACCAGCGCTAAGAGTGAAACCAATGCCAACGGCGATACAGTTGTCACCCAATGGTTTGAACGTGCTCGCCTCGAATGGCACCCAAGCAATCCCGATGAATTCAAGGTGCTCTTGGGCTTGCTCGGTAAAGAAATTATCGATGGCCGTAGCCAACCAACTCCACCAACGCCAATTGATCCTTGTGCTTCAACCCCTGATCCAGTGTCAGCTCGCGTGCGCCCAGCCAAATGTGGTGAGCAAGGCACCGAGTTTTCGTTTGATTTCTATGGTTTCAAGGCCAGCGAAGAGGTTGGCTTCTGGATTACCAATCCCGATGGGATCAATGTTGGGACACGGCAAACAGCGAAGGTTGGCCCAAACGGGAGCATTAGTGGCCTCCCATTCGATAGCCGCGATGCCACACCTGGCACTTGGCAATTTACCATGCAATCAGCCTATCAAAGCCATCAGGCTATTGTCTATATTACAGTAATTGCCAAGGCTCCCCAGCCAACCCCAAACCCAAGCAACTGTACTAGCACGCCTGAACCAGTTTCAGCGCGAATTAGCCCAGCAAAATGTGGTCCAGCAGGCATGGTCTTTATCTTCGATGTATTTGGGTTCCAACCCAACGAACAAGTTGGCTTCTGGATCACTAATCCCGACGGAATTAATGTTGGGATTGCCAATACTATGAATATTGGCCCCGAAGGTGCAATCTCAGGGATCGAGTTCCCAACTGATGGTTTTACTCCTGGCACATGGCAATTTACCATGCAAGGGACGACCAGCAATCACGCTTCAATCATCTACTTTACGATTACCGAATAAGCTTATCGATTGAACCAATCGATTGATTGCAGAAACCCAGCGTGTGGCAATACGCTGGGTTTTTGTTATCATAAGGCTATTCCATTATTTTGATGCTGTTTGCAGCATGTTTGGAGGAAATAGTGAGTGTGATCCGTCGAATGCTTGGTTTGGCGACTGCAACCCTGGCAGTGGCCGCCTTGGTTGTTCAGCCACGCCCAACCGCCGCCGCTGAGCCAATTATCCTAGAAACCCAATGTTTTGATGTGCCTGGGATTGTTGACTGCTTGGACGACGATTTCTTGAGCTATTGGCGCAATAACGGTGGCTTGCCAGTGTTCGGCTACCCGATCACTGAAGCTGCTGATCAATATAACGTTGATAGTGATGATTTTTATTGGACGCAATGGCTCGAACGCAATCGTTTTGAGTTGCACCCCGAAAATGCTGGCACACCTTACGAGGTGTTGTTGGGCTTGTTGGGTAAAGAACGCTTGAGCCAACTTGGCCGCGAGATCGAGCCACGCGAAGCTGGCCCCGTTGAAGGCTGTTTGTGGTTTGAACAAACGGGCCATAATGTTTGTAACCAAGCAGGCAATTTAGGTTTCAAGAGTTATTGGCAATCACATGGTTTGAAAATTGAGGGCTTAGATACCTATGCCCGTTCATTGCAATTATTTGGTTTGCCCTTAACCAGTGCCCAAACTGAAACCAACGCCAGCGGCGATACCGTGATCACCCAATGGTTTGAACGTGCTCGCCTCGAATGGCATCCGAACAATCCCGATGAATTTAAGGTACTTTTGGGCTTGCTTGGCAAAGAAATTCTCGATGATGTCAGCGAGCCATTGCCCCCAGCCGAACAATGTGCCCAAACTCCCGATCCAGTGTCGGCGAATATTCGGCCCACCAAATGTCCGCAAGTTGGCACGGTTGTCTTCTTCGATTTCTTTGGCTTCCAACCAAATGAAGAAGTCGTTTTGTGGGTTGTCGATCCTGCTGGCGAAGTCTATGAATTTGATGAAGGAACCACGATTGGGCCAAGTGGCTCGGTTGAAAATGTCGAATGGCCAACCGCAGGCTCGCCAACTGGCTTGTGGCTGATTTCGCTCGAAGGTAAGACCAGCGGACATGTTGCTGATATTTATTTCACCGTCATGCCCTAAGTTGATCGTTTGACCATGGCCCCACAGCTTCCTAAATGCTGTGGGGCTTTTTTGTGCTTGAGGGTAGTACCAAGGTAGTCTAGCGCTAGAGATATATTCCTGTTAGGCTATCGGCCATTGGTGTATGGCAATTGTTGGTTGCTCAAGCATTGCTTTCCACATCGCTCCTACTTGAGTACTATTAATGGCTTGTTAATCGGTTAACCATCCTACGGCCTGAGATCTGCGTAGAAACTGGCAGCGGTAGCTAAATCGACAGCGGAATGAGAGGTTTTGGCAGCTTTTTCGCTAGGTTTGGCATGCGTCACATGCTACACTTCAGCCGTCTACAACATGCCGATCCATTTTTGGCGACAGAGGAGCTTCGTTCTTATGAAAGCAAAAAATAGCCGTTTACAAGGATTCTACCAACTTTCGCCGCTCGATCGTTTGCAAGCCGTGGGGGCTTTCGATGGCTTGAATAACGATGATTTGCGAGCGTTACATGGCGCTGGCAGTTTAACCATCGAACGCGCCGATAAAATGATTGAAAATGTGGTTGGAACCTATAGTTTGCCCTTAGGCATTGCCACCAACTTCCAAATTAATGGCAAAGATACCTTGATCCCGATGGTTGTTGAAGAACCATCAATTGTGGCTGGGGCTTCGTTTGCCGCTAAATTGGCCCGCGAAGGCGGCGGGTTTACCACCAGTAGCACCGAATCATTGATGATTGGTCAAATTCAACTCGTGCATATCGCCGATCACGCCGCAGCCAGCGAAATTATTTTGCGCAATAAAGCCGATTTGCTGGCAATTGCCAATCGTCAAAGCACCTCGTTGGTAGCCTTGGGTGGCGGTGCCAAAGATGTTGAAGTGCATTCGTTCCCTGCTAGCCCAATGGGGCCGATGTTGGTGGTGCACTTAATCGTCGATTGTTTGGATGCGATGGGGGCAAATGCAATCAATGCGATGGCAGAAGCCGTTGCCCCACGGCTCGAAGCATTAACTGGCGGTCGCGCTTACTTACGCATTCTCTCGAACTTGAGCGATCGGCGTTTGGCAACTGCCCGTTGTGTTATTCCCGCCCGCGCCTTGGATCGCTCGGACTTGCGTGGTGAAGATGTGATCGAGGGGATTTTGTGGGCCTATGCCTTCGCCGCTGTTGATCCCTATCGCGCTACTACCCATAACAAAGGTATTTTGAACGGGATCGATCCGGTGTTGTTGGCAACAGGCCAAGATTGGCGGGCCATCGAATCAGGTGCGCATGCCTATGCTGCGCGTGATGGCCGCTATACCTCGTTGACCACTTGGGAGCAAGATGCCGAAGGCAATTTGGTTGGCACATTGACCATGCCGTTGGCAGTTGGAATTGTGGGTGGCGCAGTTAAGGTGCATCCAACAGCTGCTGCGGCCTTGAAGTTGTTGAATGTTAGTTCAGCCCGCGAATTGGCTGAAATGTGTGTCTGTGCAGGCTTGGCCTCAAACTTGGCGGCGATGCGAGCTTTGGCAACCGAAGGCATTCAGCGTGGCCATATGAGCTTGCATGCACGCCAAATCGCTATGAGTGCTGGAGCAGCGCCTGCCTTGGTCGAAGAAGTGGCCGAGCGTTTGATTGCTGAGCGTTGCATCAAGCCAGCTCGTGCCGCCGAAATTGTGCGCGAAATGCATGATATGTTTGCATTGCAACGAATTGAGGTTGGAGTTCCCTGCTAATCAAACCTGCTCCTTAAGCCAAAAGGCCAGCACCTCGTAGACAAGGTGCTGGCCAAATTATTTAATCTTGCAAGCGTTTTTTAGCCTTCAACCAGTGTGGTTTGGGCTTGGCGAAAGCGCCCAATTGCCCGATATTTAGCATAGCGCTGTTCAAGCAATTGATCGATTGTGAGGGTACTCAGGGTCGTAATTTGCTCACGCAGTGCGCTAGCAACTGCTTGTAAAATTACTGGCACATCCATATGCGCCCCACCCTCTGGCTCGGGAATAATGGTATCAGCAATGCCAAAGCTGTGGAGATCTTGGGCGGTGATTTTCATAGCTTTGGCAGCTTCTGAGGCTTTGCTCGAATCGCGCCAGAGAATTGCGGCACTGGCTTCAGGCGAGGCCACCGAATAGACAGCATGTTCAAGCATCAACAAACGGTCGGCGACCCCAATCGCCAAAGCACCGCCAGAGCCGCCTTCGCCGATCACGGTCGCAATAATTGGCACTGGCAAATCGGCCATAACCAATAAATTACGGGCGATAGCTTCGGCTTGGCCGCGTTCTTCGGCGGCCATGCTTGGGTGTGCGCCAGCAGTATCAATTAATGTCAAAATCGGCATGTTGAATTTTTTGGCATGCTCCATCACCCGTAAGGCCTTGCGATAGCCCTCGGGGTGTGGTGAGCCGAAGTTGCGCCGAACATTCTCTTTGGTGTCGCTGCCCTTTTGATGGCCGATGATCGCCACGCTGCGGCCATCGATTTTGCTTATACCACAGACCAGCGCCTGATCATCGCCATGATGGCGATCACCACGGAGTTCAAAAAAATCTTCACACAGCACCCGAATATAATCAAGGGTGCGTGGGCGTTGGGGATTACGGGCGATTTGCACCTTATCCCAAGGCAATAACTCAGTTAACGTTGTCACGTTTTGACCTCTGCGTGGGGCTTATTGGTGGCCCGCTACGACATGTTCGCGATGATCAGCCGATGATGTGGGGCGTTGATACAGGCGCAACAAACGCCCGATGGTTGCCCGCATGTCCGAGCGTGGCACAACTGCATCGATCATGCCATGTTCAAGGAAAAATTCTGCGGTTTGGAAGTTTGGTGGCAATTTTTGGCGAATCGTTTGCTCAATCACCCGTCGCCCAGCAAAGCCAATATTCGCACCTGGTTCGGCCAAAATAATATCGGCAACCGAGGCATACGAGGCTGAAACCCCGCCATAGCAAGGGTCAACTAAGAGCGAGATATGGGGCTGGCGCACCCGAGCCAAACGGGTGAGCGCAACCGAAACTTTGGCCATTTGCATCAGGGCAAAAATGCCTTCGTGCATACGAGCGCCACCCGAAGCGTTGATCGTCAGCACTGGTACGCCACGATCGGCTGCTCGTTCGACTGCTCGTGCCACTTTTTCGCCAAAGACGCTGCCCATCGAACCGCCCATAAATTCAAAATTACAGGCTGCGATTTCAAATGGCAAGCCTTCGATGCTGGCGCTACCGCTCATCACAACATCGTTAGTGCCAGTGCGTTCGCTGGTGGCAGCTAATTTCGCTTCGTAATTATCTTTGGGGCTAACAAAGCCCAAAATGTCGATCCCTTGTAGATCAGCATCATATTCGACGAATGAATCAGCATCAGCCAAAACTTCAATCCATTCGCGTGAGCTAATCCGCGAGTGATAGCTGCATTTTGGACAGACTTTTAAGGCATCATTGAATTGTTTTTGATAGGTCAATTCGCCACAATTGGCGCATTTGGCCCAAACATTATCTGGTATTTGTTGCTCACGCCGCGAAGACGTGAAGGGTAACGGCGCACGCCGAAAAAAATCTTTCAAATCGGAACCTCCACGGTCATTTTTGAGCCGTATTGGGATTATAGCATAGCACGCAGTGCGTCATGGACGGCTGTTTTTGAACCATTTCAGTTTCTCCCATGGCGCTAAAAAGATCCCAAAGGTTAGCCCAAATGCGCCGAATGGCTGATATAAGAGCCATACTACTAAAATAATTCGATGTTTCCAGCCAACAATCTGCTTGACCAGTACGGGGCGTTGTCCTTCAAAAAAACATTGCTCAGGGCTATTTTTGCTGCTTGGGCTGTAACGGCTGCTCTCAAAATTATGAGCTTGAGCATACGTTTGGCAAATGCGCTCGAAATAGTAAAACTTCATCAATAATGCTGGCCCAATCAGCAAACTTGCTAATAGAATGATAAACAGGCTTAGTCGCACAACACATGTTCGTTGATGAGGGTATCGCATAACTTGCTTCCTTATAATAGTTAATCTACCAGACGGAGCATGGTTCGGCGAGCTTACTTGGGCTAAAACTTTACTTAATTTAACATAACTGTTAACAATTCAATCGCAATTGATTAAACCAAGCAGCCTAGGCTAGCTCTGTGACCCATCATCACCAGAGGAGCCAACGCTATGACGCTTGCAACGATCAGCAGCACGACCCCACGTTTAACGGTTAAGTGTGCCACGACGAGCGCCGAAATTGAGCAAGCGCTGCGCTTGCGCTATCGCGTTTTTGTTGAAGAAGCCAATAACTCGCGACTTTGGAACGACCATGGGCTTGAATATGATGTGTTTGATCAATGGTGCGACCATCTCTTAGTTATCGACCAAAATTGTGACCAAGTGGTCGGCACCTATCGTTTATTGCCTGGCGAACGGGCACTAGCCCATCAAGGCTTTTATTCGCAAACCGAATTTGATCTTGCAAAATTTAGCCATTTAGCCAATGCCTTGGAGCTTGGGCGCAGTTGTATTGCCGCCGATTATCGTGGCACACGCGCCATTCAAATGCTTTGGGGCGGGATTGCCAACTACCTCGCTGAGCGCCCACATAGCCATTTGATTGGCTGCGCCAGCATGAACCACGATGAATTGCCCGATGTGAGTGCCTTGTATAGCATGCTGCGCCAGCATAATGTGATTACCGATCGCTATCATGTGCAGCCTTTAGCTAGTCATCGTATGGCCGATTTGCGTTGTTTGCCCATGACTTGTAGCGAGCGCGAAATGGTGCGGCGCTTGCCACCATTAATTAAAGGCTATCGTTGGATGGGCGCTGAATTAGCGGGCGAGCCAGCCTATGATCCTTTATTTCATACCACCGATTTTTTTGTGGTATTTGAAACCAGCCAAATGACCAAGCGCTATCAACGCCATTTTGCCAGCTCGTATCAAGCGACAGTATGAGGTGGCTATGTATCAATTGCTGGCACATTTGACTGCCCACCCCCAACGTTTGGCGCGAGTACGGCGTTTTGGTGGTTGGCTGCCGCAACAACTGATTATTGCGTTGACATGGCCATTAGCCTTGGGTTTGTATTGGGGGGTGCCGCGCTTACGCCGCCATTTGCAACGCAACTTGGTGTATGTGCTGATCGATGGCTCGTGGCTGTGGCGCACTGGCATTTGTGTGCGCTATCTGCAACATCTGCTGTTGTTGCTCTATGAAGTGATGATCGGGATTGATCGCTTGGCGACGGAGCAGGTGGTGCTGGAAGGCACTGAGCATATTGAAGCAGCCCTGGCTCAAGGGCGTGGCGTGATTCTCTACACGCCGCATCAAGGCAATTTCTTCTATAGCTATTGGCGTTTGGCTCAACACTACAATTGTTTGACGGTTGGCACGGCTGGTAGCCCTGAGTTGCGACCACTCTACGAGCATTTCAATCGTTTGGGCTGTGCAGGCTTTGATTACGATGCAACGTCGCCGCGTGAGTTAATTCGGAGTTTGCGCCAGCATCTCAAAGCCAATGGCGTGGTTTTTTTGCTGGGCGATTTTTGGCGACCGAATTTTCCTGAGGCTAGCTTTTTTGGCTTACAATCACGAACTCCCCAAGGCGCGGCAACCTTTGCACTAGAAGATAATGTGCCAATTGTACCGTGCTACAGCGTGCGTGAAGGCCACCGCCATCGCCTCATTTGCGAAGAAGCTGTGCATTTGGGGCGGAGTTTTAGCCGCCAACAACGCCGCGAGGCCACCGACGAACTCAACGAGTGGATGGCCTCGGTAATTAGCGATAATCCTAGTCAATGGTTGTATTGGTTCAATTGCCAAGAGCGTTGGGAAGGCCATGACCTGCGTTTGCAAGAGCAAAGTGTCGGCCACGTGCTGCACGCCTAGCGCAAAATATAATAGGTTGCACGTTTTTGGCCGATCTTCAAAATCAAGCCCCGATCGACCAAATCCGAGAGATCGCGCCGAATTGTTTCGGGCGAAACATCGGGGCTGAGGTCTTGCAGATCGCGGTTGGTAATGCGGCGATTTTCAGTTAAATAGACCAAAGCTCCGATTTGGCGTTCGTTCAAGCCTAAGGCTTCCCATTTGGCGGTGTCGATCGTGGAATTGCTGGCGACGTTCATGCCTTTGTTGCGCAGGGTTACCAAAAATCCCGCAGCGGTTTCGCGAAATTCGGGTGGTGGCAAGCCTGCGTCGGCCATTTGGCGCTGCATGCGGTCGATGCCATAGCCAAGCCGTTCGATCAAGCCCAAATCGGCCAACACTTGCACCAATGTTTCGTTGCGGCTAAACCGCTCAGCAGCGATATTATCGATCGTGACGTGGCCTGGCAAGCGACCTGGACTATAGACTTCTAGTCGATCAACAAACATGGCAATGCGAATACCCTCGCCACGCACGGTATAATCGCGGTGGGCCACAGCATTAACCAAGGCTTCGCGCACCGCGGCTGGCGGATATTCCGTCCAATCTTCGCGTTCGAGGCCAACCATGCGTGAGCCGCGCCGCATATGTTCGCCCAACCAAAGCTCGGCGCGGCGTACTTGGTCGGGCAAGGTTGTGCGAATATCGACCCGCTCGAATTCATCGCTCATCTCGTTGCCCGTGTAGCGCACCAAAGTCAGCTCGCATTGGGGATAATCGCGCTCGGTGGTGATGCTGAACAGCAACATGCCAGCATTGGTTGGTTGATAGTTGGTTTGGGCATCGCGAACGAGGCAGCCGCGCCGATAGAGCCAACCCATGGGGTCAACATCGGCGGGCGGACCAATGCGGGCCACATACGATTGAATTTTCATCTCGCTCAAATCGCCCATTGTGACGTTTTCGGGCCGCACGCGCTCCCAGCCAACCTCGCCACGCTCGATCAGCAATTGGCGCAACGCATTGGGCGGAATTGGCGCATTGCTCGGGCCTTCGCGGCGCAAATATTTGCCATGTAAACTGTAGACATTCGGCAAACCAGGCGGAACCTCGATCAACAAGACGGTTTGTTGATTGCTGGTAATTTGTTGGGGCAAGGGCAAGACCAGCGGCGGCGTGCAAGCTAGCGCTGCCTCTAACGCTGCCTCTTCTGCTGCTTGAATATCTTGAACACCCTCGACTTTGGGCCTGACTCGCCCACTGATGCCAATGACTACGCTGCCGCCGCCACCATTGGCAAAAGCCACTAAAGTTTCAGCCAAATCTTCAGGCCGAAACCGTTCACGGAAGCAGGCCAGCATTTCGCTTTCGCCGTTTTCAAGTAACTGTTCAAGCATACACAACCCCAAACATTCAATAGGGCTGCAATTATAGCAGATCGAGGCTAGCGCTTGGTTTTGCGTCCGATCAATGTGCGGATTACTGCTTCACTCTCGAACCCTCGCCCACAGCAACAGGCGAGAGAATCATGGTGGAGCGATTCCTCTCGTCTCGCGTGCGAGATGAGGGGGCTAGCTTATAATAGTGGGTTTTAGAGATCCCTCACCCCAACCCCTCGCCTCGCTGGGTTTAAGGGCGGACAGGGACGCACACCATGGGTTCACACAACGACCTCGGGTTGGTATACTGGGTGGTGACGAAACCAAACCCATCCCAAAACCGAGGTCGTATGCCGAGTATACCAGCCCTTGCCCACTGGATCAACACCATCCTGCGCACCGCCGTGCCCACCCTCTCGCCCTGGACTGCCCGTCGGCTCACCGATTGGCTCGTCAGCATCCTGCTCATGCCGTCCATCACCACGCGCGTCGTGGCCTGGGGCTGTGCCCTTGGACTGTCCACCGCTGCCCACGCCGCCAGTCACGAACGCCGACTGCGCCGCACCTATCGGGATTCCCAGCTGTCGTGGTCGCTCCATCGCGCCATCCTCGCCACCACCCTCCACATCGCACCCACTGAATCCGTCACCGTCATCATCGATGAAACCACCCACACCGACCGCTGGACCCTGCTCACCGCCGCCCTCTGGTATCACGGTCGCGCCATTCCGCTTGCCTGGGTGCTCCATCCCGGCTATACCCGCCGCGCCACCGCCTTCTGGACCGATGTTGCCACCCTGCTGGAGCGCGTGCAGCAGGTGCTGCCCAATGCCATGTCCGTCGTCGTCGTGGCCGACCGTGCTTTTGGCTGCCCCGCCTTCACCGATCAGGTCGCGGCCTACGGCTGGGGCTGGGTCGTGCGCGTCCAAGGCCATACCCGCATCCAACTGCGGGGGCACACCGAAACCATGATCCGCACGCTGGTCACGCGAGGCCATCGCGTGGTGCGGCGGGGCCATGCCTTCAAGAAGGCGGGCTGGCGAACGGTGACAGTGGTGGCCGCATGGGAGGCGACGTGTCACGAGCCGTTACTGCTGGTGAGCAATCTGGAGGGCATTGGGGCGATTCGGCAGGCGTATGGGCGGCGCTCTGCGATTGAGGCCCTGTTTCGCGATTGGAAAACGGCGGGCTGGCAATGGGAGGCGAGCCAGTCGCGGAGCCAGACGACGCAGGAGGCCTTGGTGCTGGGCATGGCGATCGCGACGGTGCTGGTGCTGCTGGTCGGGACGGCGGAGGCGCAGGCGGTGCTGGCCGAACGCGGGGATCGCCCCAGCCCGCGCCGCCCATGGGCGGCACGAGAAAGTCTGTTTCGGTTGGGGCGGTATGGGGTGCTGCGCTGGCTGTGGACGGGAACGCAGCCAGCGCTGGGAGCGCGACTATCGTTGGCGGGAACGGCGCTGCACGAACGGTGGGCCACGACGGTGACGCGGGGTGGTCGGCTCGGGACGGCCATCCCCTAACACTGATGAATACCCATTCCCCAACCTGTCCGCCCTTAAACACTGCGGCGGGAGAGGGGCATTCCAATAGTCATGCTGGGATGGGTTTCCCCCTCGCTTGCTCGGCGGAGAGGGGGCTAGGGGGTGAGGGCATGCCAGTCGGCGGTAAATCCCACCCAACCTTAAAACCCACCCTTGTAAGGAGTAGGCTATGGGTCAGGGCACTTACTACTCAACCAACTTGCCAAGTTGGCGCAAATGCTGCTTGACGGCTTCGGCAATCGCCGGATCAGGATTGAGAAATGGATATGATTGTGCTGTTTGAAGCAATGACCCATAGCGAAAACTATAGAATATATGATTTTGACGAAAACTCGAATACATAGCGGTCTCGTCAGAAGGGATAAATCGGGCCGTATCTTCTGAAAGTAAGGAGGTTAAGATGATTCGTTGTTGTTGAAACACCACGATGACTTTGCTGCCTTCATGCATAAAAAAGGGAGTTTCTTGCGGTCGATTATGCCAAGAATTTATGATCTTAATAGTTTGTTCACGCCAATCGTAGGCAATGATATCCGATTCATGAATTATATAGGCGGCATGTTCTAAATCAATTGTTGATAAAAGATTCAATGTATCAGAAATATGTGGGTTAGCGGCTTTTTGAGAATTTATATCTTCATTGGTAAAGATATAAATTTTTAATTCGTTATTATCCACAATATTCTCCTTATTCGTGCAAGAAATTAAAAATAATATTATTAGTAATAAATATTTATATTTTTTCATTATTAACCTCTATTTGCAATAACCTGAATCTTCACATCTTTTCATATAATTAATCATTGTTGCTTCAGCAGAAATGTCTAATTCCTCTTTTGTATGGGTATAATTTACTAAACCCTCGTTTGGATGGGGTTTCCCCAAAGATGAAATAGGTTCAAAACCCTTTCTTGGAGTATACCAATTATAAGGTACAAGATTTAATATCGCATCATTATCGTTCATTTTAGAATGCCAGGTTTCTAATGAAACAGGCTGACTGAAAAGAGATGGATCGATAACCATCGGTGTAATTGAACCATCATTATTTCTAACCTTGACTGTTGGTGCAACATGCCATCCCCAGTCCACAATCCCATCATATGAGCTTACATCATCATACTTTTGATCAGAATAACGATATTCGGTTGGTACAGTAAGATGGGTATCAGGGGCTGTTCCTGATGCTTGGATATACGCTTTCTCTAACGATTCTAGCGGTATACCATACCGTTCATGAATCCGATAGGTCATAAGATGTGCCCGTGCATAACAGCCATCATTAGCATACTTGAATGCAATATCTGGCTCATTGGCCATATCGTTAAAAATAATGGTTGCTTCTGCCTCACTTACTGAGCCATCAGGATGAGGATTGACCTTATCGCCAAAATTCTTTTGCCACTCAGCAAACAATTGCTGCGCCAATTCGATCAGCTTTTGCACGAATGGCAGTTTCAGTGGTGGTTCAGGCGGGGTTGGGGTTGGGGTGTTCGCATCAGCCTCTTGAACCAACATCGCACCATTACCACCTACGGCCATCGCGCCAACATCGCCGCGAAACAGCGCGGCGGCTTCAGCCTCGGCATCGGCCATGATCTTCCGAATGGCCTTGGTGGTTTCAACACTGCCTTGCAAGACGTGGAGCAAGCGCTGAAAAGCTGGCTTAACTACATGGTCAAATTCTTGAAAACAGGCGTTGGCGGCGTTGCCTTGCCATTGGCCAGCTTGTAACGCGGCCATGGTTTGGCAGAGGCTGGCTTGAATCGTTTGGCTCTGATCATGCAGTTTTTGGAAACGTTGAATGATCGGATCGACTACGGCATAGTCGATCTGCACAATGGTTGCGGGCATCTTAATAAAACCTCATACCGAGGAGGGGAACTCTGGCAAACATGCGGGAAAATTGGAGAGGATCGCCCTCAGTTCTACTCAATGCTGTTGATTATAACGGCATAGCTAGCTAGTGCAAGGGTGATTTTAGGGGATGCTGGGTTTGTTTGAGAATGGATTTGTTGTTCCCTCACCCCCTAATTCCCTCTCCCGCACGCGAGGCGAGGGGGAACCGTCCATCATGATGATTGGAACGCCCCTCTCCCGCCGCAGTGGGAGAGGGGTTGGGGGGTGAGGGAATGTTAAAACCTACTCTTGTAAGGCTAGGGGGTGAGGGCACTAATAGCCTTCAGGTTGGCGATAGGTCTCTAAATTGGAAAATTTCGTTGTCGAGCGAAAAAAGCGCAAAGGCACGATCCCGGTTGGGCCGTTACGGTGCTTGGCTAGGTGAATTTCGGCGATGCCCTTCTTATCAGTTTCGGGATCATACAGCTCTTCACGATAAATAAACATCACGATATCCGCATCTTGCTCGATACTGTTATGCACAATGATATTATTTGCCACAAAATTATGGAGCGTATCCACCGTCAAATCATAAACTGGCTCAACGCCATCAGGCTCGATGCTAATGATTGTTTCCCATTCAATCGCGGTTGGTTGGCTGTTGCTACCCAATTCATGGGCAATTTCCTGTGAGATGGCAATTTGGCTGGTTTGATGCAACTGATCAAGCCGTTGCCAACCATCAATGGTTAAGAATTTATGGTTAACCGTGGCGCGAATACTGCGCCCTAGCTTAGTACGGAGTTTAAAAACAGGTTTTGTGCCAGTTGTAAAGGCATGGGTAACAGGCCATGATTCAAGTTTCCAAGTTGCTTGATTCAGCGCTAGAACATTAAAGCCTTGTTGCCCAACTAATTGATCGATTCGGACATAATGACCTTGATCAGGCAAATAGATTTGGGTATCGCCTGTGAGACACCCTGATTCGCGCAAATCGGAGAGCATGGGAACGTGGGTGGTGCGGCTTTCGACGGCCCGCGAAAGCTGCGAAAGCGCAATCACTGGCACATTGATTTCGCGGGCCAAGGCCTTGAGTCCACGGCTAATTTCGCTAATTTCCTGGACACGGTTGCCATCGCGTTTGCCGCCACCCTGCATCAACTGCAAATAATCGATGATAATCAGATCGATGCCTGCCTCAGCTTGCAAGCGCCGACATTTGGAGCGCACATCCATAATGCTGGCTCCAGGTGAATCATCGATATAAATTGACATGGTGGAGAGTTTACCAAGCGCCTCGGTCAGCAACTGCAAATCACTATCGCGAATTTGGCCAGTCCTCAGCTTTTGCATATCCACGCCAGTTTCGGTGGCCAAAATCCGCTGCATCAGCTGATCGCGACTCATTTCAAGGCTAAAAATCGCCACGCAGGCCTCAGATTCCTTGGCGGCGTTGTAGGCAATATTCAAGGCCAAGCTGGTTTTGCCAGTGGCTGGCCGCGCCGCCAAAATCAACAAGTCGGAGCGTTGCAAGCCACCAGTTAATTTATCAAAATCGGTAAAGCCTGTTTTGAGGCCCACAACTTCGCCGCCGCGCTCCTGCATTTGGCTAATTTGCTCGAAGAAACTATCGACAACTGCACCGATATGAATAAAGCCATCGGCGGTACGCCGCTGCGAAACCGCAAATAATTCTGATTCGGCCTGATCGAGCGCAGCCTCAAGCTCTTGAGTTTCGTCATAACCGAGGGCCGCAATCTTGCCGCCAGCGATGATCAAACGGCGCAATAGTGCGGTGCGTTCAACGATGCGGGCATAATATTCGACGTGCACCGAGGTTGGCACACTATTCGAAAGCTCAAGCAAATACTGAACCCCGCCGACGACCTCTAATTGATCTTTGCGGCGCAGCTCATCGGTAACATTGACCAAATCGGGTGGCACACGGCGGTTGTAACAAGCCACTTGGGCATTAAAAACCAAGCCATGCTTTTCAAGATAAAAATAGTCGCTAGCAAGCCAAGGTGCAACTGGAATAATTGCATCACGATCAAGCAAAATCGAACCAAGGGTGGCACGTTCGGCGTTAATATCGGCGGGTAACGACTTATCCATAGCGACCTCGGATGTGGAAAATGTTGGGATAACGGGTGGATACACAGTCGAAAAGCTGTGGAAACCAACGGCTAAAGCACTGATGCCGCGCTCATTGGCGCGGCATCAGCGGTTGGACCAAACGAATGAACTAGGCTTCGGTGCTCGCAACTTCGGCAGCTTCGGCTGCGGGCTGAACACTACCTTCACCATTTTCACCTTCGACCACCACATTGATGTGTGGTTCGAGACCAGCGAGCAACCGCACGCCGATTGAATACACACCAGTGCGCTTGATTGGCTCGTCGAGTTGGATTTTGCGGCGATCAACTTCTTGACCGATGGCTGCTTGCAGTTTTTCAGCAATGTCTGAGCTGGTTACTGAACCATACAAGCGATCTTGTTCGCCCACTTTGGTGACGAACTTCAAGGTTACGCCATTGATGCTGTCGGCCAAACCACGTAATTCTTCACGTTGTTTAGCTTCGAGTTTGCGTTGTTTGGCCAAGCGTTCTTCAGCTTGCTTGATCAAACCAGGTGTTGCAAACACAGCCAGCTTCTTTGGCAATAAATAATTGCGACCGTAGCCACCAGATACTTCTTTGATGTCGCCCGCAGTACCAAGGTGTTCGACATCTTGAATCAACAGAACCTTCACGGAATAGCTCCTTTAGTTTAGCGGTGCTGGTGCCCGCCACATCTGCGGGCTTGTATTTACAACCCTCATCAGGTGAGGGAGCATACCATGAGAATAGCCCCAAATTTGGGGCTGCGCGTTATCTTACCATAGATCATAATTTCTCGTCAAAGTCTTTTAGTAAGGCAAAAGGCAAAAATCAGAAGTCAAAATGCTAGCCCCACAGGCAAAAATCAAAGCTCAGAAGCTTAATCACCCTTTCGTTTTAAATGAGGCTGCATAATTTTGGTCTTTGCGTTTAAAACTTTTTTGCCTTTTGCCCTTTGCCTTTTGAGGTTCTCACTATTCCCTCGCCTAAACGTCTATGGTAAAATTAAGCTACTTCCGCGTTTGCGCCCATCGCCAAAGGATTTTTAGGAGTGCAGCTATGGCCCAAGACCCGCCTTCATCTGTCGATTTAGCTGCTCGGCTGGCTCAGCTTGAACGTGAAAATCGTATTTTACAGGCCATGCTCGACACGGTGCCTGATGCGATTGTGTTTAAAAATGCTGATCTCACGATTGAGTATGCCAATCGCGCTTTTCGCGAATGGTTTGGCTTGCCGCTTGAGCAGTTTCATGTAGCCGATGATCGTTCGGGCGATGATGCCTATGCCTCAGAATATCAAAGCCACGATCGCCAAGTCTTACGTAGTGGCCTTGGTAGCGAGTTTGAGGAGCGCTCAAATGCGCCCGATGGCTCGTTGATTACCACCCGTAGCATCAAACAACCAGTGCGTGATGCTAACCAAGTCATTGGCTTGGTGGCAGTGTTGCGCGATGTAACCAGTGCGGCCCAAGCTTCGCGCTCACTGACGGAAACCCAAGCCCGACTTTCGCGGATTATCTCGAATGTGCCTGGCATGGTTTTTCAGTTTGTGCTGCATCCCGATGGCACAAGCGAGTTTCCCTATGTGAGCGAGGGCATTCGCCAAGCCTTTGGCATCGAGCCAGAACGCCTGACTTCGGAGCGCGATGCTCTCTATAACTGGGTGCATCCCGAAGATCAGCCAGAATTTATCCGTTCGTTTGTTGAATCGGGCCAGTTGCTCGAACCTTGGCAATGGGAAGGCCGTGTGGTCTACGATGGTGTTGTGCGCTGGGTACGCGGTGCTTCGCGGCCAACTCGCACCGAGGCTGGTGATATTTTGTGGGATGGCGTGTTGATGGATATTACCTTGCAACGCGAAAATGAAGCTGCGTTGCGCCGTCTGCAAAATCGTTTGCAACAGTTTCTTGATGCGACTCCCGTTGGTTTGTATGTGGTCGAGCCTGATGGCAAGCCCTATTATGCCAATGCCAAAGCCCAAGAGTTGCTCGGCCAACATGTGATGCTGCCAGTCAGCCAGCAAACCGAGACCTATCGCACCTACAAAATTGGCAGTGAAACGCTCTATCCGCGCGAAGAATTGCCAACCCAACGCGCCCTCAAGGGCGAAATGGTGCACCTTGATGATCTTGAATTTCGCTATGCCGATAAGCCTGCAACTGCAATTGAGGTTTATGCCCGCCCGATTTACGACCCCAATGATCAAATTGAATATGCCATCGCCACCTTTTTCGATATTACCGAGCGCCGCCAAATTGCCCAAGAATTGTTTGATTGGCGGCAACGCTTCGATCTGATCATGTCAACCGTCGAGTTGGTGATGTACGATTACGATGTGACCAACAATAAAATTGAATGGAGCGATTCGGTCACCAAGATTTTGGGCTATCCCAAGGCCGAATTTAGCCTGAGCCTTGATGCATGGGCTGCTGGTTTACACCCCGACGATGCCCCCGAAGCCTTGCGCTTGCTCGAAATTGCCCAAGAAAATTGCAGTACCTATGCGGTTGAATATCGCTTTTTACATCATTCTGGTCATTGGCTCTGGCTCTTAGATCGTGGGTTCTTTATTCCAAACAACGATGGTGTGGCAATTCGCATGTTGGGCTTGGTGCAAGATATTACTGAACGCAAACAAGCTGAAGTGATGCGCGAACAAATGCAGGGCCAAATTATCGAAGCTCAAGCTGCCGCGCTCCGCGAACTTTCCACGCCATTAATCCCAATCAACGATCGCACGGTGATTATGCCACTGATTGGCTCGATTGATTCAGCACGCGCGACCCAAATTGTCGAATCGCTGCTGCAAGGTGTGAGCCAAATGAACGCTGGCGTGGTGATTCTCGACTTAACTGGGGTTCCAGTCGTCGATACCCAAGTTGCTAGTGCTTTGTTGCAGGCGGCGCGGGCCGTGCGTTTGCTGGGCGCTGAGGTGGTATTAACCGGAATTCGCCCAGAAATTGCTCAAACCTTGGTTAGCTTGGGCATTAGTTTGGGCGATGTTGTGACCTTGAGCAATTTACAAAGCGGGATCGAACGCGCCTTGAATCGCCGTTTATCCTAAGCGAGGGGGTTTGTATCAACCCTGAAACTGAAATTTGGGCAACGGAATTAGCGGCGGCGATCGCCCATACCATTCAAGCGCATACATTTCAAGCACGAACACCGCAAAATCAAGTGCGTTTGTGGGATGGTCGCACGCCATATGCCATGCACCCAATTTGGTGTGCCATGACGATTTTGGCCGAACCCTTGTTGCCTGAAACTACTCGTCGGGTGGGATCGATTGTGCTGCTCTGGCACGATTTACTTGAAGATACCAATGCCGATTTGCTGGAGAACACTCCCGAACAAGTGCGTCAGCTCGTTCAAGAAATGACTTTCGATGATTTTGATCATGAAATGCGTGATCTGTGGCAGCGCAGCGATTTGACCAAATTGTTTAAGCTTTACGACAAAACCTCGCAATTCTTCGATGCAATTTGGCTGCGCGATGCTCGTTATGCTCAATTACTCCAGCATACTCAGCAATTAATCAGTTTTGTGCGCGAAACCTATGGCGAATTGAACATTGTCAAGGTAGCCCAGGCATTGGCTGTGCCCCGTGTTACTGCTGCACAATCAGGTTAGTTATGGATCAACGCTTGCGCGAAGTGCTCGAATATTTGGCCAAGCAATCGTTGGTCGAGCCAACCCGTTGGCAGCATTGGCAGTTAACTCCAATTGCTGGTGGCGCGAACAATCGGGTCTATCGGGCGCAATCCACCAATGCCGATTATGCAATTAAGTGGACGATTCGTGATGAGCGTCGCCGCGCATGGCGTGAATATCAATCACTCCAGATAGTAGCTGAGTTTAATCATTTGCTGGCTCCGCAGGCAGTTTGGCTTGATGAAGCCAATTTTGCCCAGCCAGTTGTCGTGCAAACATGGCTCGATTTTCCAGCGTTGACGAGCATTCCCCAGGATTCGGCTCAATGGCAAGGCTTAATTGCTCACTACTGGGCGCTTCGCCAAATAACCCAAACGTCAGCCACATTTGAACTCCCCAAAGCAACCCTCAATATGACCAGTGTTGCTGATGGCAAGGCTTTGATCGAACAACATTGCGCCAAAATTCCGACTGATCAATTGCCGATTACGCTCGAAAATCTATTAATCTGGCTAGAAACTTGGGCTGTACCCGAGTTGCCTAGCCCGCCAATGAGTTTGTGTCGGGTTGATAGCAATTGGCGTAATTTTTTGGTAACACCCACAGGTTTTGTCTCAGTCGATTGGGAAAATGCAGGCTGGGGCGATCCAAACTTTGATATTGTTGATCTGATGACCCATCCGGCCTATGCTGAGGTGCCGACTGAGCATTGGTCGTGGTTTGTGCAGGCCTATTGTGGCTTTGGCGACGACCCACGGGCTGTCCAGCGAATTGAGATTTATCGCACGTTGATGCTGATTTGGTGGGTTGTGCGTTGGCAGCGATACCTGTATGAAGTGCCACGTGGCTTGGATGAACGGTTGGTACAACGCCCGCCAGCTTGGTTGATTACGGCTCAAGCCAATTATCAACGCTATTTAAATTTAGCCCAACAGGCTATCAATCAATGGAGGTGATCGATGCAAAGCAAAGCTACGACTGTCGAGCAATATCTGGCAGAGTTGGCTCCTGAGCGCTACAGTGTGATCGAGCCAGTGCGCCAATTGATCTTGCAGCATTTGCCCGAGGGCTATGTTGAAACCTGCAATTGGGGTATGCTGAGCTATGAAATACCCTTGGAGCGCTTTCCCAATACCTACAATCGCCAACCGTTGAGCTATATCGCTTTGGCTGCCCAGAAAAATTATAATTCGTTATATTTAATGCCTGTTGCTTACGATGAACCCTATGCGGCGTGGTTGCAGCAGCAATTTAGCCAAGCAGGCAAAAAATTCGATATGGGCAAATCGTGTTTGCGCTTTCGTAAACTCGAAGATTTGCTGCCCGATGTGATCGCCCAAGTCATTCAGCGCTATTCGGTTGATGACTATATTGGCTATTATCGGGCGATGCGAGGGTAAGTTGAGGGATTAGGGCGCAGAGAGTTGAGGCTAGGAAGTAGGGTCAGGGGCCAGAAAGAAATTATGAATTTAACGCAGAGGCGCAGAGCAACCATGGCTATTGGCTATTGGTGTAACGGTTCATTTAGTTGGCAATGAATGGTATGCCCTCACCCCCGACCCCTCTCCCACGGCGGCGGGCGAGGGGAGTGCCACGCTTCATGATGCAATAATTCCCCCTCGCTCGCTTGGCGGGAGAGGGGGCTAGGGGGTGAGGGAACGCTAGCGTGGCGGCGCTTGCATTTGCTCAAACCGATCAGCTTGGCCAGTTTCAGCGTCGCTCAAATCGAGCGCGATTGGAAAGCCAGCGGTGTAGCCATCGTTGGTTTTGGTTAAGCTAAGCAGCATTTGCTCGCCACCATTGGCGTAGTGCATATCGTTTTCGTTGGTGGTGTCGCGTTGGCTCCCAGCTTTGTAGGGTGCATTCGCCAAAATTTCATTGGTCAAGGCGGTATCGAAATAAAATTGCGAGGTAAATTCATAGGCTTCGTTGGTGTTGCTGGTGGTGCGAATTTTGACATGAATATGCACGGTGCGCCCTTGATACCAGCCTGGGAAAATCGTGGTAAAGCTGGCATCGCCATTAGAATCGGTTATTTGGTAGCCGCGCAAAAACTTTAAGCCCTCAGTTTGAAAGCCTGCATCAGTCACCCCCGAATAAATTCCTTCTGCATCGCATTGCCAAATATCGACCATCGCCCCTGCCAAGGCCGTACAAGCGCTGCTGCTAATTTGTGAAACGTTGATATTGAGGGTCAGCGGCACGCCCGCCCGTAGCGAATTATCCGATGGCTCGCTGCGAATATCCGAGCGATTGAGTTGCTCATCGACAAAATATGGCCCAACTGTCATCTCTGGTTTGACCACACACGATGGCAAACTGGCAATGCTGGTTGCGGCAGTCGTTGCAGTTGGTATGGCGGTTGCGGCACTTGTACCAGTTGTGGCGGTGGCTGCTGGTGCGGTGGTCGCAGTTGAGTTTTGGCTCCCACAGGCGGCCAACATCATGCCTGCGCCAACCGCTGAAAAAAGCTTGAGCGCCTCGCGGCGGCTTAAAATTCGGCCTACTGGAATATCATCATTATCCATCGTTGCTGCTCCTTCGTCGCTAAGAACTTTCCGCTTTGCAAGAGCTATTCTCGTGGGTGGCGATGAAGGATCGATGAAGATTCAACGCTGAAAATGTTTAGATTCGCTCGCTCAATTGGCCTCCAAGCCAACCTGCTAGCACGATTAGCCCAATTCCCAGCAGATGACGGCGCTTTTGGGCGGCGGCAGGCAATGGCTTGCCTAACACTAAACGCCAATAAACCGCCACCAAGCTAAGGCTAACCACTGCGTGGCTATTGATCCAAGTCAATTGCTGGCGAATCTGATCGAAGGCTAGGGCGGCGGCTAAAATACCCGTCATTACTGCCAGCAAGCTGCTCCACCAGCCGATTTTCAAGCACCAACGAGCGGTAATCGCCAGCTCGTGGTGCGGGCGGCGTTCGTTCCAGAGGGTCAAAATTGAGCTAACCAGCAAGAGTGCAATGGGAAAATGGACTGCTTGGGGATGCAAACTCATGCTTAGTTCTCCATATTATTGGCTAGTTTGGCGCGATTATTCAGCAAAAAACCGATGGTTTCGCCCAACACCTGCGATTCAAATGGCTTGGGCAGCACTGCATCAAACACATGGCGGCGAGTATCAAGATCGGGCGCATTCCAAACCGTCAACAGCATGGCCACCAACAGCGGGTCGCGGGTTTTCAGCAGTTCGGTCAAATCCCAAGCATTGATGTCGGTCAGGCCGCTATCGGCAATCAAGGCATCAAAATCACGGGCATAGGCCAAATCGAGCGCCAAGGTGCCGCTATCGGCGCAAACCACCGTGTGCCCTAAACTTTCGAGCAAGCCCGCCAACGCCGATTGGACCCGCGTATCGCTCTCGACCACCAGAATTGTGCCCCGTTGCAAGGCTTGTGCTCCCCCAACTTGCAAGGGGTCGTTGGAGCTTTCGGGGCGCGGAATTGGGAACACCAGCGAAATCGTGCTGCCAGTACCTACTTCGCTTTGCACTGCGACCCGCCCGCCATGATGCTGCACCACAATCGCATGGGTCATCGAAAGCCCTAGGCCTGTGCCATGCTCCCCTTTGGTGCTGAAAAATGGCTCCCACATGCGAATTTGGGTTTCTTCATCCATGCCAATGCCTGTGTCGCTGACTTCCATAATCACATCAGCCTCAACTTGCTCGGTGCGGATCGTCAAAATTCCGCCTTTGGGCATGGCATCGGTCGCATTCAGTACAACGTTGGTTAGCACTTCGCGCAAGGCAAAAGGTGAACCATAAATTAATGGAATTTGGCCTTTTTCAATGCGGGTTTGAATCATGGTGCTGGCAGGGCGGCTCCGCCAACGTGGGCGAATCAGCTTAATCACATCATTAATAATTGTATTCAAATCGACCATTTCATGATCTTCGGGCTGCTGAGCACGGGTAAATTGCTGAATCCGCTCGACCATATGCCGACCATCACGCGCTGCTTGTTCGATCACCGCCAAGCCTTCGCGTTGCTCCTCGGGCGCTTCGATCAGCAATAATTGGGTGTGCCCCAAAATTCCCGCAATCAAATTGTTGAAATCATGGGCGATCCCGCTCGATAATTCACCCAAAGCCCGCAAGCGCTCGGTTTGCAGCAACACATCTTGGGCTTCTTGTTTGGCGCGGTAGGCTTGCTCAAGCTCCTGGTACAGTTGCGCATTGGAAATTGCCAAGGCCATGTGTCGCGCCAAAATTTGCAACAACTGTTGGTGTGCTGGTGGAAAGGCATCAGGATCAAAGCTGGAAAGCACCAACACACCCAGCCAGCGATCATCGCGGCGCAATGGAACCAACAGTGCTACCGCCAAGCCAATTTGGCGCAACTCCGCTGCGCGACTAACTGGCGATGAATTCATAATCATGCGATAGGGCGGCGCATCGATCGGCCCAAAATCCTGCCAAATTTCCTGTGAAAGCACCAAGGTTTTATCAAGCAGGTCAACTTCGGCACGGCCAGTTTTCATCAGTACGCTGAAAAAGCGGGTTTGCTCGGTTGCCAAGGCCACACAAGCCCAATCGTAGGGCACGACCCGTTCGATTTGCTGGGCGATTCGATGGCAAACCACTTCAAGGTTGAGGGTTGCGTTGAGTGTGGCGGTAATATTCGAAACCGCATTCAGTTGCTCGGTTTGTTGCTGGAGCGTGGTAATCAAATCGCGTTGTTCGAGGGCGATCGCTGCTTGCGAACAAATTGCTTCAGCAAAATTGATATTGCTGCGGCCAAAATAGCGCTCAGGTCGTTGATCAAACAGCGCCATCAAGCCCAAGGTGCCGTTGCGTCCAACCAATGGGATGAGTAAGGCCGATACTAAGCCAGTTTCGAGCCAAAATGCGCTGGTGTTGGTGGCTGCATTACGATCGTTGTGATGGTAGGCGCTGGCCGAGGTTTGGGTCATCTGTTTCAAATCGGGAAAATACGTTAATAGCGCGGTGGCGATCACATCAATTGAGCAATCTTTGGGCATTTGCCAGGCTAGCGGCTTAAGGCTTTGGCTGTGGGCATCATATTGAAACATAATTCCAACGTTGGTTTGGAGCGCTTCACAGACCGTTTGCACCAATTGATCAAGCAAATCTTCTTTTTGCGCTTGGTTGAAAATCCGATTGACATGGCTCAGCATGGCGAGGCGTTGCTTTTCGGCGCGTTGAATATCAATTAATAAACCGCCGATCATGCTAATTAAGTAGTACACGCCTAATTCAAAAACAATGCTAGCAAAGGCTACACGGTCGTTGCCCATCGTGCCAACGCGGCGCATGCGGCTGGTTTCATCGAGGAAAAATGAGAGTGCGATTAACATACTGCCTGTGGCCGAGAGCAATGCGCCATCAAACCCATGGCGGGCAGTAAAGGCCACGATTGGCAAGAGAAACAACACATTTAAAAATTGCACAGGAATATAGGCAACCCGATCGATACCCCAGCCGATCAGGCCGACGATGGTCAGCATAAAGATCAATTGCAATACGTCGCTACGGGTGATGGTGCTGCGATGAATGCTGCGTTGCAAAGCGGCGGGCGTGCCAAACCAGCCACGGGTTGAGAGCCATGGCGTGCCTAAACGCAGCATTGGCAAGGTGATGATCAACGAACCCAAACTATTGGTGAGCCACATCAATGCTGTGGTTACCACCAACGAATGTTCCTCGATCCAGCCGACTTGCCAGCCGACAATGCTCATACAAAATGCGCTAATCGCCGTGTTGAACAACACCCCACTGGCCAAAAAACCATTCAGGGCCGATTCGCGCGACATATCGTAGGGATACCGATACAGAATAAAAATGAGGGCTGGCAAGCCGCCTTGAGCCAACCAACCACCAACCAACAGTGCTAGCCACCCAACCTGATTAATGCCCGCAAACCATGCGATGAGCGCCATGCTGATGGCACTGCCAACAGCCCATGGTGTGCGCCACCACATAATGCCTGCTTGCACAACCCCTAAGGCTAAAATCCAAGGCATCGGCAGATTGGCTAGCCAACCCAATCCAAACAAGAGCGCGGTTATGGTCGCACTGCAAAAACTCAGCAAGAGCGGCCTTGTCATGGTGAGCCTCGTCTCAGGAAGATGCTCTCTCATTCTATAGCGATGAGCATGCTAGCGTCAAGCGCAAAATTGGCATTTAACTTGATGCTTTGGGCCTATTTTAGCGCAGATTTGAACAGCCTTCGTCAAGCCTTTTGAGCTGAATTCTGTTAGCGATTTGTCATGTTGGGCCATGGCCTGCGGTTGAAAAAACCTAATCCATGGCCTATAATGGCGATCGAAGTGGGGCAAAGTGGGGGAATGTGGGGAATTCTGTAGGCGAACATCTGAGCGAAAAAACCTTGACAGTGGGAGCATGCCATGTTTTTGGGCGAATATGAACATACGGTTGATGAAAAAGGCCGCTTGGCGATTCCAGCAAAATTTCGGGCTGGTTTGGCCGAGGGTCTGGTGTTGACCCGTGGTTTCGACCAAAATTTGCTGCTCTACCCCATGCCAGTTTGGCGTGAATTGGCTGCTCGGATTAACGCGCTGCCAATTACTCAGCCTTCGGCTCGCAATTTGCGCCGTTTGATGTTTGCTGGCGCTAGCGATTTGGGCCTCGATAAACAGGGCCGAATCGTGTTGCCCCCCAACTTACGCCAGTATGCCACAATTACCAACCAAGCGGTGGTTACGGGCATGGATAGTTTTATTGAAATTTGGTCGGCTGAGCGCTGGCAAACGGTGCTCGATAGTTTTGCCGATGAAGCGCCTGCCTTGGCTGAGCATGTCTCCGCCTTTGGGATTTAGGCTGTTTGATGGTGAGTATGCATATTCCAGTTTTATATGATGCCGCACTGGCAGCCTTGAATTTACGCCCAGATGGGCGCTATATCGATGGCACGCTTGGTTGGGCGGGCCATAGCAGCGGTATCTTGGAAGGCAGCGGCCCCACAGGCCGATTACTCGCGATCGATCAAGACCCCATGGCCTTGGCGGCAGCGCGTGAACGACTTGCCCCCTATGGCGAGCGTGCGACGATTGTCCATGGCAATTATCGCCAAATGGCTAGCCTCGCCGCCCAACACGGCTGGCAGCAAGTCGATGGTATTCTACTCGATATTGGGGTTTCCTCGCCGCAACTCGATTTACCCGAACGCGGTTTTTCGTTTCAGTATGATGCGCCGTTGGATATGCGCATGAATCCGACGCGCGGCGAAAGTGCTGCCGATTTGATTGCTCAGCTTGATGAAACCAGTTTGGCTAATTTGATTTATGAATATGGTGAGGAACGCCTTTCGCGGCGGATTGCGCGGCGGATTGTTGAGCAACGCAGCAAAAGCCCAATTACCAGCACTGCTCAATTGGCTAGTTTGGTCAAAAGTGCTGTGGGTGGTCAGGCTGGCAAAACCCATCCCGCTACCCGAACGTTTCAAGCCTTGCGGATTGCGGTCAACGATGAGTTGGGGGCGTTGCGCGAAGGCTTGGCAGCGGCCACCAATTTATTAGCCCCAGGTGGGCGTTTGGCCGTGATCACCTTCCATTCTTTAGAGGATCGGATTGTCAAAGAATGGATGCGCGATCAAGCTAGTGAATGTTTGATTCCAGCCAAGCTTGAAATTTTGGCCTGCCCGCATAATTGTGCTGCCAACACTGGCCCACGCTCGTGTATCTACCCGGTTGGCCGTGATTGCGATTATGTGCCAACGCTTGAGGTGCTGAGCCGCAAGCCAATTGAGGCCACACCCGAAGAATTGAAAGCCAACCCGCGGGCGCGTTCAGCTAAATTGCGGGTTGCCGAACGACGATTAACCAAGACGCTTGCGTCTTAACCATAGCTCAACTGTCGGAGGATGCTTGATGGCGGTTCAATCTCAATCAATAGGTGGCCTGAGTGCCATCCGTAATCGCAGCACCAGCCAATCAACCCGTCAACGTCGCGCTAGCGTGCTGATCGCCTTGGCGGTGGTGGTGGCCTTAATGTGTATGCTCTATTTGGCGCAAACTGGGCGAATTGCCGCGCTGGGTTTTCGGCTCGAACAACTCGAAGTGCAGCAGACGAAATTAGAGCGCGAGAATAACCAGTTGCTCTATGAGATTGAACAATCGCAATCGCTTGAGGTTGTGCGTCAGCGGGCAACTGCCTTGGGCTTCAAGCCAATTGACGCAAGCCAAGCCGAATATCTGATTATCGAACTACCACACCATCGTTGGACGGCTCAGGCTCGTTAGCGCCCGTTCCAGCCTTTGCTGCTTGGAGGAACTTGCATGGCCTCACGTACCGCTCCAACTCCTCAAAACCCACCATTGCTCTCACGCTGGCGGATCAACGCAATTTTGCTGATCTGTGTGGTGTTTGCTTTAGCCAATGCCCATAAATTATTTGAAGTGCAAATTCAACGCCATGATCAGCTTTCGGGTTTGGCGCAGAGTGAGTTTCGCCAAAATCGCACAATTCAGCCTGCCCGTGGCATCATTCGCGATAGCACTGGCAGTGTGTTGGCAATGAATGTCGATCGCGATACGCTCGGCGTTGCTCCGCCTTATATCGATGATGACCCGACCGACCCGAATGAATCGGATCGTTTGGCCTTGTTGCTTTCGCCGTTGATTGGCAAAGCCCCTAGCGAAATCAAGCAACTGCTGCTGACCAAAAATCGCGAATATGTGGTCTTGGCGCGGCGCTTAACCCCTGAGGTCAGCGAGCAAATTCGGGCGCTCAAAAATACCGCGCTAACGCTTAATCCAGAGCCAGTGCGGGTGTACCCTAAAGGCACATTTGCGGCGAATGTGGTTGGGGTTGCCAATTACGAAAATGTTGGGATTAGCGGGGTTGAGGGCTATAACAATTCGTTGTTAGCTGGGGTCGCTGGCTCTTTAGAAGCCGAAATCGATTCGGCCTCGAACTCGATTTGGATCGAGCCGCCAACCGTGCAAGAGCCACGCGATGGCGCTGACATCACTTTGACGATTGATCCAACTGCCCAACATATTGCCGAAGAAGAATTGCAAAATGCCTTAGTCAACCATGGCGCAAGTGGCGGCTCAATCACCGTGATGGATTCCAAAACTGGCGCGATTTTGGCCATGGCAACTTCCACCAAGTTTGATCCCAATCGTTATACCGAATATCAACCAGAAATTTACAACAAAAACTCGGTGATTACCGATCAATACGAACCTGGCTCAACCTTCAAACCGATTAATTTGGCAATTGGATTACAAGCCAAAGCCTTTACGGTCAATAGTGTGGTTGATGACCCTGGGTTTATTGCCCGTGCGCCTGGCTGCTGCGCCAACTTTGATTCCAATGGCCATTCGCCGATGACTCCCGAAAATGTGATTTTGTATTCATCGAATGTGGGAGCCTTGCAATATGCCGAAATGGCGGGCGATCAAGCCTTCTATCAAGGCTTGCATGATTTTGGCTATGGCGAGCCAACTGGAATTGAGTTGGGTGGCGAAGAGGCTGGGATTGTGCAATGGCCTGAATCAACCGCTGATTGGCGGCCAATCGTGCTTTCAACCAATGGCTACGGCCAAGGGATTGCCGTCACGCCGCTGCAACATGTGCGGGCGATGTCGGCGCTTGCCAATGGTGGCAACTTGATGCAGCCCTACATAATTCAAGAATGGTGTGAGCGCGGCGAGTGTCACAAGGTTGAGCCAAAAGTGTTGCGCAAAGTCATCGATGCTGATGTTGCGATGGATGTGGCCAAAATGATGGTGCGAGCGGCCAACAATAACTATGCGTTTCAAGAAAAGATGTGGTGGACGGCATGTAATGGCTATTACGATCGCCAAGGCAATGGCGGTGTGCCCTTGGTGCCTGGCTACAATATTGCGGCTAAAACTGGTACAAGCTCAATTCCCGATGGCCGTGGTGGCTACGAAAATGCCACGATTGGCTCAGTGATGGGCTTTGGGCCGATTGAAGATGCGCGTTTTACGGTATTGGTCAAGCTTGATCGTACCCAGGATATTTGGGGCACATCGGCGATTCCAGTCTATGCTGCCGTGTTCAAACGCTTGCTGACCCATTATCAAATTCCGCCCAACCCTGATTTGGTGCATGAATGCCAAAAAGCCCAATAAGCAATGAATTAGCGCCATGCAACCCATGGCTTTGAGATAGGCCTATGCTAACCTTACAAACGGTCGTTGATGGGGTGAAAATTGCCAGCGAACCACGCCTGCAATTGCCCGCAGCCCTCGCCAATTTGCCAATTCGCAGTGCCTGCATCGATTCGCGTGAAGCCAGCGTTGATGGTTTGTTTGTGGCCTTACAGGGCGAACGGGTCGATGGCCACGATTTTATTGCGGCAGCGGCGGCACGCGGCGTTCGGGCGGCTTTAGTCCAACGCGGGCGTTTGGCTGATCCCAGCCAGCTTGGTTTGGATCGACCGTTTGTGCTGCTCGACCCTGATCAAGGCCAGATTGCCAATGAAGCGCCAGCCAATGCCTTTTTTCTGATTAGTGTTGATCAGACCTTGACTGCGATGCATCGGTTGGCGACGCGCTATCGTCAACAGCAGGATTTGGTAGTGGTGGGGATTACGGGTAGCGTTGGTAAAACCTCGACCAAAGAGGTGCTAGCGGCCATGCTTGCACCAACCATGCGCACCCACAAAAGCCCACGCTCCTACAACAGCGAAAATACTTTGCCCTTGGTGGTGTTAGGAATTGAACCAGAACATCAGATTGCAGTGCTCGAAATGGGCATCTACAACAAAGGCGATCTGGCTTTGCTAACAACGATTGCCCAGCCCCAAATTGGCATCGTGACCAACGTTGGCGCATCGCATTTGGAGCGTATGCACACGATCGAGAATGTGGCCGAGGCCAAAAGCGAATTGGTGCAAGCCTTGCCCGCCGATGGTTGGGCGATTCTGAATTACGATGATCAGCGGGTGCGGGCGATGCAACAGGTGACCAAAGCCCAAGTTTTTACCTATGGGCTTGACCCTGAAGCCGATTTGTGGGCCGATAACATCGAAAGCCGTGGCCTCGATGGCATTGGCTTTGATGCCCATTATCGTGGCGAACAATGGCATATCAAATTGCCCTTGATTGGCTTGCACAGCGTGCACACGGCTTTGGCGGCGGCAGCAGTCGGGATTGTGTTAGGGCTTTCATGGGATTCGCTGATTCAAGGGTTGCGCAGCAGCGCCCAATTGCGCTTGCTCTCATATCCAGCAGTTGGCGGCGCAACCCTGATTGACGATACCTACAATGCCTCGCCTGTTTCCTGCATTGCGGCGCTGAATTTATTGGCTGAACTACAAGGCCGCCGCATCGCTGTATTTGGCGATATGGCCGAGCTTGGCCCGCACGATGAATCGGGTCATCGTTTGGTCGGGGTGCGAGCCGCCGATGTGGTTGATCAATTATATGTAGTAGGCGAAAAAGCGCGTTGGATTGGCGAAGAAGCCATTGAAGTAGGCCTGCCTGCTGAACAAGTGCATGTGCTGCCTGATAAAGCTGCGCTGATTGCGGCGTTGCAATCGACGCTCCAAGCGAATGATTACGTCCTTGTCAAAGGATCGCGTGCTGCTGCCATGGAAGCTGTTGCAAATGCCTTGCAAGTTAGGCCGGAGGCTACGGCGTGAATAACGAACAGGTCGTGATCGAGATTCAGCGAGCGCTGGTGCTCAAACTGGCTGAGGCGTTGTTGTTGGCCGGAGCGGCCTTTATTTTGACTTTAGTGCTTGGTCGCTGGTGGATTCGCTGGCTCAAGGCTCATAACATTGGCAAAGCGATTCGGGTTGATGGCCCGCAAAGCCACATGATCAAAATTGGCACCCCAACTATGGGCGGCGTGATGATCATCGCCTCGGTTGTGATCATCACGGTGATTTTCAATTTGGTTGGACGTTGGTCGATGCTGTTGCCCTTGGCGGCGCTGGTTGGCTATGGCATTCTTGGCGCGTTCGATGATTATCTTTCGTTGACCAAAGTGCGCTCGAAAACCTTTGGCCTGACCGAACGCTTCAAAATGGTTTGGCTGGTGATGATCGCCTTTTTTGCCTCACTGGCCTTATATCTGCCCACACCATTTGGCTTGGATAATGGCGGTGAGGTGGTCGTGCCGTTTGTCGGCGTGATCGATATTGGCTATTGGTACATTCCGATTGCGACCTTTTTGATTGTGGCGATGGCCAACGCGGTGAATTTTTCCGATGGCATGGATGGCTTGGCAGGCTGGACTTCAGCGATTGCCTTTGCCGCTTTTGGCGTGATTGCCTTTGTCTATCGCTTCGATTATTTGGTGACCTACTCGTTTACGGTTTCGGGCGCGTGTGTGGCCTTTTTGTGGTTCAATGCCCATCCGGCTCAAGTATTTATGGGCGATACTGGCTCGTTGGCCTTGGGCGCGACCTTGGCGATTGTGGCGCTAATTTCCAAAGCGTGGTTGTTGCTGCCAATCGTCGGGATTATTTATGTGCTCGAAGCTGCCTCGGTGGTGATTCAGCGCTACTACTTCAAATATACCCGCATCACTACTGGCACTGGCAAACGGGTTTTCAAAATGACCCCAATTCACCATCACTTCGAGCTAGCAGGTTGGTCGGAGATGCAAGTGGTCCAGCGTTTTGTGATGATTGGGATTATTGCCGCGATGATCGGCATTTCGCTGGCGCTGAATCCAGCCTTGCCCCAACAAACCAGTTCCAATCAGCCGACAGCGCCCAATAATCCTTTTACCACGACCGATGATCCGTTGCCGACGGCCTATCCAACGCCGATCGGCAATTAACGGGCGTTCGTAAGGTTGCTGGTAGAGTTAGCTTGATTCAATAGCAAAGTGCTTAGCAAGTAAGGCAATGCATGCTCGATTTACGCAATAAACGTATAACGGTGATGGGCTTAGGTGTTCATGGTGGCGGTTTAGGGGTCACGCGCTTTTTGCTTGAGCAAGGAGCCCATGTGATTGTGACCGATCTCCGTAGCGCCGAGATTTTGCAGCCCTCGCTTGAGGCTTTGGCAGGCTTACCAGTTGAATTTGTGCTGGGTGAGCATCGTGATCAAGATTTTGAGCGGGTCGATATGGTGATTCGCAACCCAGGTGTGCCGCGTGAATCGCGTTATTTGCAATTGGCTCGCGCTGCTGGTGTGGCGATTGAAATGGAGATGACGCTGTTCTTTCGGCTTTGCCCTGCGCCAATTATTGGCATCACCGGAACCAAGGGCAAAACCACCACCACTACCCTGACTGGGGCGATGTTGCGCGAGGTTTATCCTGATACGGTGGTTGCGGGCAATTTGCGGGTTTCGGCTTTGGAACAATTGCCACGGATTACTGCCAAAACGCCAGTGGTGCTTGAGCTATCGTCGTGGCAATTGGAAGGCTTGGGCGAGGCCGGATTAAGCCCTGAGTATGCCTGTGTCACCAATTTGTCACCTGACCATCTCGACCGTTATGGCTCGATGGCCGATTATGGATTAGCCAAGCAACAAATTTTTCTGTATCAAAGCCCTGATGATGTGGTAGTGCTGCCTAAGCATGATCTGATTGTCAATACGTGGGCCAATGACGCTCCAGGCCGAGTGATTTGGTTTGATGGCAACGAAGGCTGGCCGATGGGTCAGTTGCAAGGCCAACATAATGCTTTGAATATTGCAGCGGCGGCGGCTTTGGCTCAAGCCTATGGCGTGCCCGATGCCGCAATTCGCAAGGCCATTGAGCATTTTGCTGGGGTTGAGCATCGTATGGAGTTGGTACGCGAGATCAACGGCGTGCGTTTGATCAACGATACGGCTGCTACCACTCCAACGGCTGCTGCTGCTGCGCTCAATTCGATGACCAGCCCAGTAATTTTGATTGCTGGTGGGGCTGATAAAAAACTGGCGTGGACACCATTGGTTGAAGCGATTCAACAATCGGCCCAATTGAAACGGCTGATTATCTTGGATGGCACGGGTTCGCCAGCCCTGAGTGCGGCGCTTGGTACTGAGCAAGAGCGCTATCAATCGTTTGAGCAAGCGATTCGCGCCGCCTTTGCCGAGGCTGAAGCTGGCGATACCGTGTTGCTCTCGCCTGGCGCTGCCAGTTTTGGCATGTTTCGCAATGAATTTCATCGCGGCGAAGAATTTCGCCGAATTGTTGGCCTACTGACGGAAGCTTAAAAATTATTTAGGAATATTGGGCTATAGCGCAATTGCTGGAAACCAGCCACGATAGTGAAGGTTCTGCGATTGAAGGTTATTGCCAAAAGCCTAAGTTCTTGTTTCGTCGCTATTGAGCTTGATTGCTGCAATTGGCTCAGAAATTGGCAACCCATGCAAGATCCCTATTCAGGCTATCAACCTGAGCGTGTTGAATATTCGCCCAGCCAACCTGTGATGGTGCAACTGCCCAATGCACCAGTACGGGCTACTTGGGTGTTTATGGCGATCAACGTCGTTATGTTTGTGATCTGTATTCTTCAGGGCATGAGTGTGATGGGCAATACCGAAGGCGATGCCTTTGTCTTGATCGAACTTGGAGCCAAGTGGTCGCCTTTGATGGATATCGGCGGCGAATGGTGGCGCTTATTCACGGCGACCGTGCTGCACGGCGGGATTGTGCATATTGGCTTTAATATGTATGCCCTGTATGCGCTTGGCCCAACCGTTGAGCGCTTCTATGGTAGCCTGCGGTTTAGCGTGATCTACCTGATTGCGGGGATTGGCGGGGCTTGGGCTTCGTATAGTTTTGGCAGTTTGACTGGCCCTTCAATTGGCGCATCGGGGGCAATCTTCGGCCTGATTGGCTGCTTGATTGGCTTTTTCCTTTCGGCTCGCAGTGTCTTGGGTGATTTTGCTCGCCAAAACTTGCGCCAAATGGTCGGTACAGCCGCGATTAACTTGATCATTGGCTTATCGTTTTCGTCGGTGATCGACAATTATGCTCACATTGGCGGGATGCTGATGGGCTTGGCGGTGGGCTATGGTTTGGCTCCACGCTTAGTCTATATTGCCGATTGGTTTAAGCCGCGGATTGAGGCTAAAGCACCATCAGCATTGCTCTGGCTGAGCGTGGTTGGCGCGATTGGCTTTATTCTGGTTGCGACGTGGTTTGTGCATAACCAACGCATGAACGATGCTACAAGCGTTGCGCTCTTAGAAGAACTTTATCAAGCTTGGTTAAATGCCCGTTAGACGGTTGGAGGTCGCATGAACGATCGAGTTCCGCGAAAACCTGATGGAATGTTGCTAGCCCTGGTGGGCGGCTTGGTTGCGTTTGGGCTAGTGATGGTCTATAGCTCATCGTTCTATGTGGCCTATGCTGAATATGGCTCATCGGTCTATTGGGTGTTGCGCCAAACCATGTGGGCAATTGCCGGCGTTGGCGCAATGATTGCGACCATGCGCTTTGATTATCGTAAATTGCGGCGTTTTTCATTGCCCTTAATGCTTATTACGCTCTTTTTGCTGCTATTAGTCTTGCTGTTGCCCGAACATATTACCAAGGTCAATGGTGCTAGTCGCTGGATTAATATTGGCCCAGTTGGCATGCAGCCCAGCGAAATTGCTAAATTTGCGGCAATTATTTATTTTGCCGACTGGCTCTCGCGGCGTGGCTCGAAGATTCGCCAATTTGTTACGGGGCTGTTGCCGTTTGGGATTATGCTGGGGCTATTGGCGGGCTTGGTGCTGTTGCAACCAAATATGAGTACCACGATTGTAATTGTGGTGATCAGCGCAGCGATTTTGTTTACCTCAGGTGCAAGTTTGACCCACTTGGGCATCGCCGCCAGTATGACCACGGTGGTTGGTTGGCTGGCAATTCAGTCAGCAGGTTATCGGGCCTTGCGGGTGTTGGTTTGGCAAGATCCCTTCAGCTATCCGCGTGATGGTGGCTATCAACCAATTCATGCTTTGTATGCACTTGGCTCAGGCAGCTGGACGGGCGTTGGTTTAGGCCAAAGCCGCCAGAAATTCTTCTGGTTGCCGTTTGCCCATACCGATGCGATTTACGCCGTGATTGGCGAAGAATTAGGCATTATCGGGGCTGGCTTGGTGTTGGCAGCGTTTGTCGTGTTAGCAGTGCGCGGCTTCCGCATCGCCTCGCGAACACTTGATCCATTTGGAGCCTTGATTGCCGTGGGCGTGACCACGTGGTTGGTGGTGCAAGCGCTGATCAATATCGCCGTGGTGACTACCGTGATCCCATTTACTGGAATTACCCTGCCATTTATTTCGTATGGTGGTTCATCGTTGATGATGACCATGATTGCGGCGGGCTTGCTGCTGAGTGTAACCCGTTATGCGCCGTTGAAACGGGCTGAGGAACGAACCAATGAACTCTCCATCCCCACAATTGGCCAACTCCGACCGCGAGTGGTCGCCGCTGCTGATGCTGTGCGGCGGTGGCACGGGCGGCCACGTGTATCCGGCTTTGGCGGTGGCCAGCGCCCTGAAGAAAATCACCGATCCGGCAGCTTTGCCGTCGGCAACTCCCTCGGCGGAACGTGGCGCAAACCCGCCGACGAATCCAAGCGACTTATCGCTTGGCGCAAGCCCAAACAGCGCAAAAACTTGGTCAGCCAGCCAATCAACGGCAGCACTGCCCGCGAACGCATCGAGCAACGTCGGCGCAATAAACGCCAACGTTAAGCCGCAACTGCGCTATATCGGCTCGGTTGATGGCATGGAAGGCGATTTGGTTCAGCGCGAAAGCACAATTCCGTTTGTTGGCCTGCCGGCTGCGGCCATGCGCGGGCGCAACCCATTGCAAATGGTGAAAAATGCTGGGGTTTTGATCAAAGGAGTGCTTGCTGCCCGCAGCTTGTTGCGACGCGAACGGCCTGCGGCAATTTTGGGCACTGGTGGCTATGTGTGTGTGCCGTTATTTGTGGCAGCGGCGCTTGAGCGTGTGCCAACCTTGCTGTATTTGCCTGATATTGTGCCAGGCTGGGCTGGGCGGGTGCTGGCCCGTTTAGCTACGCGCATTGCCGTAACCTTTGATGACTCCAAGCGCTACTTGCCTGCGCATAAGGTGGTTGAAACTGGCTATCCGGTGCGTGGTGAGCTGTTTAATCAAAATAAAGCCCTCTGTCGAGCCATATTTGGCCTGAATGATCGATTGCCAGTGCTGTTGGTGTATGGTGGCAGTCGCGGGGCACGATCGATTAATCAGGCGGTTGCCGCGCTCTTAAGCGATCTGTTAGAATTAGCGCAGGTCGTGCATGTTTGCGGACGGAATGGTGATGAAGCATGGCTGCGTGAGGCTCAAGCCAAACTCAGCCCTGAGCTAGCCAGCCGTTATCATCTTTACCCATATCTGCATGCGGATGCTGAACGCTCGATGAGCACAGCGTTTGGCGCAGCAGATTTTGCGTTAAGTCGGGCTGGCGCATCGACGATGGCCGAGCTTCCTGCCGCAGGCATTGGATCGATTTTGGTGCCTTTGACCATGGTGAAGCAAGAATACAACGCTGCTGCCCTAGCCGACCGCGGCGCAGCAATTAGCATTCCTGATGAAGCAATGCTAGGCTCTGGAGAGCCAACCCAAGGCCGTTTGTGGCGCGAACTCTCAGCAGTGCTGAGCAACCCTTTGCGCTTACAAACGATGGCGCAACGCAGTGCCAGCCTTGCCCAACCAGATGCAGGGGCGCGGCTTGCCAGCGAATGGCTGGCGCTTGCCCGAGGAGGCTAAAGCGTATGTCGTTTCGACTGATCCTCTTGCAACAAGCGATCCAGTTTAGCTTTTTGCAGCTTTTGATGCTTGTGATTTTTCCAATCGCAGGCTTCTTTGGCTGGCGACGCGGCTGGAAGGAAGAGGCGATCACCACGGTCGGGCTGATTTTCTCGTTGGTTCTGTTCGCAAACCCTACGGTTGCTGAAAACATGGCAGGGCTGTTGAATCGAATTGTCAATGCCTTTGCGGTGTTTATTAATGCGCTTTTTGGCAGCGAGAGCGGTGAACGTTCGCCCTTTATCGATAGCGAGAATTTCGAGAATTTTCGAGCAATTTCGTTTATTATCGGGGTGATTCTTTCGTATGTGATTGGCTCGGCAATTGGCAGCCGCGAGGAGACCAGTCGTGGTGGGCAGGTAATTGGGGTTGGCGTAGGCGTGCTCAATTCGTATATTGTGCTTTCACGCTTACTCGATTTTTGGATTGCCTTTGACAAAGATGGCGCGAATTTGCCCTTTGATGAGGGCGTGGGCATCACCGTCTCGTCAATCTCGCAAGACAATGCTTTGAAAGACAATTTGCCGACGATCTTTGCTTTGCTCTTTTTGGTCGTCTTGGTTGTGACCTTCTTCCGCTTGCCCAAAATGCGGGAGTAAGCTAAAGAGCATAGAGCAAAGAACATAGAACATAGCTGTAATGTTCATAGCCTTAACAATAATCATCAGTCCCTCTCCCACAGCGGCGGGTGAGGGGAGCACTGCTAGAGCGATTCCCCCTCGCCTCGCGTGCGGGAGAGGGGGCTAGGGGGTGAGGGACGCGATTCATTGTCAACTCGATGAACCATGACCCATCGAACATAGATTGTTTCAATGGCTGCTCGATGTTCGATGTTCTGAAAATCCTTGGGGACGCTGGGAATCGTCGATCTCAGCGTTTCTGCTGTTTTTATCTGGCTTTTTTAAGGAGTCACTGGTGCATACGCACATTGTTGGAATTGGTGGTTCAGGCATGAGTTCGATTGCGACGCTGCTGCTGGAGCGTGGCGATCAGGTTTCTGGCTGCGATCGGGCGGCCAATGCGGCTACAACCCGCTTGGCTGACCATGGTGTTTCAGTCGAAATTGGCCATAGCGCGAGCCATGTGCAGGGGATTGATCGGCTGTTGGTGACTTCGGCCTTGCCACTTGACCACATTGAGATTGTGGCGGCTCACCAAGCGGCGATTCCGGTGCTGACCCGCCATGATTTATGGCGTGAATGGAGCGCTGAACGCCCAACCCTTGCGGTTACTGGAACGCATGGCAAAACCACCACTACCGCAATGTTAGCGGTTATTTTTAAGCATTGTGGCTATACGCCTGGCTTTTTGATTGGAGCCGAAGTGCCAGCCTTAGGCGCGAGTGCCGCTTGGGGTCAAGGGCCATTGGTGCTCGAAGCCGATGAGTATGCCCGCACGTTTTTGGCCCTGAGTCCAGCAATTGGCATTATCACCAATCTCGATTGGGATCATGTGGATATTTATCCCAGCCAAGCTGAGTATGATGCAGCTTTTCGTGAGTTTGCCATCAAGCCGAGCCTACAACATTTGGTGTTGTGCGGCGATGATCTGGGCACGCAACGGGTGCTTGCTGATGTGCCAGCGATTCGTTGTGGTTTGACTGAACATAACGATTGGCGAGCAACGGCGGTTCAAGCTACGCCCGATGGCATGCTGTTTGAACTCATCAGCCCTGCTGCTGAGCCAATGACGGTGCAATTAGCGGTTTCTGGTGAACATAATGTGCGAAATGCTTTGTTGGCCTTAGCCGCTGCCCATTCCTATGGCATTGATTTAGCGGTAGCGGTGGCAGCGATTGCCCACTATCAAGGGGCAGCGCGACGCTTCGAGCCAAAAGGTCAAGTTGGTGCTGTACGCGTATTCGACGATTATGCACATCATCCGGTGGAAATTCGTGCGACCTTGGCGGCAGCTCGCAAGCGCTTTCCAGCGCAACGAATTGTGGCCTATTTTCAGCCACATACCTTTAGCCGCTTGGAAGCGTTTCTAGCTGATTTTCAAACTGCTTTTGAGCAGGCGGATCTGGTGCGAATTGGCGCGGTGTATGGGGCACGCGAAACCAGCAAGGGCGACCCAACCGCTCAAATCGTGGCTGGCATGCAACATCCCAATGCCTTGGCAGTCGGCGATTTAGACCAAGCGTTTGAGCAATTGCTGCGCGATGTGCAGGCTGGCGATGTGGTGCTGACCTTGGGAGCTGGCGATGGGGTTGTGGTTGGCGAGCGGTTGGTGGCGGCGCTGAGGTGATTCGATGATTGCTGATGCTGCCTATCGCCAATTTCATCGTGATGCGGCAGAGCGCTTGCGTCAACTCTACGCTGAACAGACAGGGCGGCCTGAAGGTTTGGATGGAATTATGGCATGGCATTTAGCATTGGCCTGTGAATGGCCCGCCGCAATTACGGCTGCGCTTGATCAAGCAGAAACGGTGATTGCTCAACATAATATTGCTGATGCGCGAGTTTGGTGTGAACGGGCCTTGGAATATCTGAACCGTTTGGCCGAGGAGCAACGCGCTAATTTTGCGATTCGGGCCTACAGCTTGGCTTGGACGGTGCTGGATTGGGCGGGCAATCACGATGATGCCTTGTTTTACGCTCAGCAATTGTTGACCTTAGCCCGCGCCGCGCAATCGGTGCAAATTGAGGGTGGTTCGTTGGTGGCCTTGGGGCGTTCGCAACGAGCAATCCGCGATTATAGCAGCGCCGAGCAAACATTAAAACGGGCGCTCGATTTGGCTCGAACTACCAACAATGTGCCGCTTGAGGCCGAAGCTTTGTTGCATCTTGGTAAAACTGAGCAACTCCAAGGCCACCATACCGCAGCAATTCACCTCTATAACGCCGCACAAGCACGCGGAGCGGTGATTGACGATCGGCTAACAATCGCTAAAATTATCACAAGCATTGGTGATGTGTATCGGTTGATTGGTTCCGGCCAACAAGCAGCCGATTACTACTCACGCGCCTTAGAAATCGAGGAACATCTGCCTGGCACGTTGGGCGTGGCGATTGTTCATGAAAAATTGGCGCTTTCGTATCTCGAATTAAACGATTTGGATCAAGCGCTGCGTTGCCAAGCTGAAAGCCTGATGCTGCGCGAAAAATTAAACGATGCGGTTGGCACCGCCCGCGCCTACACCGTGCTTGGGGTGATTCACCATGCCCGCGGCGATTATCAAACGGCGATTGAGTCGTTGCTCAAAGCCTTGCAATATGAGGATCGGCGCACGCCTGGAGTTGGCCAGATTATGCTGCACAATCGCTTGGGCGATGCCTATCGGGCGCAAGCTGATTATGGCTCGGCCAGCACCAACTACAATATTGCCCTGACTAATGCCCAACAATTGGGCGATACAGTCGGGATTGCCTTGGCCAGCGAGCGTTTGGGCGATTTGGCCTATGAGTGGAATGATCGCCATGATGCGGCCAAGCATTGGCATACGGCCTTTTTATTGCGCCAAGGTCTTGGCCATTACGATGAACAAAAACGCTTGCGTGAACGCTTGCGAACTATAGGAATACAGGTTTAAGCATGATCGATCTTCGCGAACATGAGCTACTCGCGCCCTACACAGCTTGGCGCATTGGTGGCCCTGCGCGGTATTTTGTAAACGTTACCAGCCCTGAGCAACAGGTTGAGGCGGTGCAATGGGCTGAACTTCGGCAGTTGCCAATTTTTATGCTGGGCGGCGGCTCGAATTTGCTGATGAGCGATGCAGGCTGGAATGGCTTGGTGATTCGCAACCGCGCGACTGGCTTTGAATTGCATGAACATGGCGATCAATTGACGATTCATGTGCAGGCTGGTGCACCAACTGCTGGCACAGTGCGGCGCTTGGCGGCTCAAGGCATTGCGGGCCTCGAATGGGCCGAAGGTTTGCCCGGCACAATCGGCGGGGCAATTTATGGTAATGCTGGTTGTTATGGTGGCGAAACTGTCAAACATCTGCAATCGGCCCGTTTATTAATGCCCGATAACCAGATTGTCGAGTGGGCGGCGGCTGATTTTCAATTCGACTATCGCACCAGCCAACTCAAACGACTGGCAGGCAATCGCCCAACCACGCGCATTCCATATGTGCTTGATGCCGTGTTGACTGCTTGGCGCGATGACCCAGTGTGGATCGCCAGCAAAATGGCTGAGATTGCCGAAGGTCGTAAGCAACGCACGCCCGCTGGCTCGTCGTGTGGCTCGGTGTTTAAAAACCCTGCCAATACCACGGCTGGCCGTTTGATCGATGCTGCTGGCTTGAAAGGCTTTCGCATGGGCGCGGCCCAAATTGCCGAAAAACATGCCAACTATATCTTGAATTTGGGCGGGGCGACGGCTAACGATATTTTGCGGGTGGCCGAATATGCCCAAACCGAAGTGCTCAAACAATTTGGTATCGAACTCGAATTAGAAGTTCGCGTGATCACCAGTGAGGATCAATCGTTATGACAAAACGGCGGGTTGGAATTGTTTTTGGCGGGAAATCGGGCGAGCACGAAGTGTCGTTGAAATCGGCGCGGGCCGTGATGAATGCGCTTGATCCTGAAAAATATACCGTGATTCCGATTGGAATCACCCGTAATGGCCAATGGCTCAGCGGCGGTGATCCGTTGTTGGCCTTGGAGCAACAGGCCGACCAAAAGATGCTTGGCCGTACACCGCAAGCTGGTGTCGTCAGCGAAACAGCGATTGTGCAAAGTGCTGGCAGTTTGCCCGAACAAACCAACGTTGCGGCTTTGGATGTGATTATTCCAGTCTTGCATGGCCCATTTGGCGAGGATGGCACGATTCAAGGGGTGTTTGAGTTCGCCAATCTGCCCTATGTTGGCTGTGGAGTTTTGGCGGCTTCAGTTGGGATGGATAAAGGCTTGATGAAATCGGCTTTTGCCGCCGCTGGTTTGCCCCAAGTGCCCTGGCAGTTGGTTTTGCGCCGTGATTGGCAAACCCAGCCCGAAGCTGTCTACGAGCGGCTTGAGGCTACGTTGCACTATCCAATGTTTGTTAAGCCCGCCAACTTAGGTAGCAGCGTTGGTATTAGCAAAGTCAGCAATCGAGCTGAATTGGCGACTGGCATGGCCGAGGCCGCTGGTTATGATCGGCGAATTGTAGTCGAGCAAGGCATCAATGCCCGTGAAATTGAAGTCGCAATTTTGGGCAACGACGATCCCAAGCCCTCAGTGCCAGGCGAAGTGCTGCCTGCCAACGATTTTTACGACTATGCCGATAAATACCTTGAAGGCCAAACCCAATTTGCAATTCCGGCGGAGCTTGATGCTGCGACCAGCGAACAGCTGCGCGAGATGGCAGTTACCGCCTTCAAAGCGATTGACGGGGCTGGCTTGGCGCGGGTCGATTTCTTTGTCGAGCGCGAAACTGGCGCGATCTATATCAACGAAATTAATACCTTCCCTGGCTTTACGGCGATGAGCCAATATCCCAAATTGTGGGAAGCTACGGGCCTTGGCTATAGCGAATTACTCGATCGGCTGATCGATTTGGCGATTGAGCGTTATCACGAGCGAGGCCGATGAGTAATCCACGTCGCACAAGCCGCTTGATTAGCCGCAAACCGCGTGGGCGTGCGCCGCTGGGCGTGCGTACCACCACGCCGATGGTGCGCCCAACGGCACGAACCATTCTGCGCAGCATGCTCTTAAATGGCAAATTAGCGGCGTTGGTGTTGTTGTTGGTCGGTATTGGCTGTTTGATTGTGGTCTTTCGTTCGCCAGCCTTTGTGGTTGGCGAATTGGAGATCGAGGGCAATCGCTCGGTTAATGCTGCCACGATTAGCCAATTAGCCAATCTGCAAGGCATCTCGATTTGGGATATTGATCCGGCGGAAGTGGCCGCGCGAATTAGCCAAAACCCCTATGTGTCCACCGCCAGCGTGCAGTTGCGGATTCCCGCCCGCGTATTGGTGCGGGTGCAAGAGCGTCAGGCCGCCGTGGTTTGGAATATGGGTGGTACAAATTACGAAGTGACGGCGGGTGGCGAAGTGTTAGGCTTAGCTACGTCGATTACGACGGCAACCTTAGTGATTTACGATACCCGCACGATTCCGATTTCGGCGGGGAGCTATATTGACACGGATGCGCTGAATTTGGCTCAAACGCTCTATTTGCGCATTCCCAAAGAGCTTGGTTGGCAACCGACGCGCTACGAATGGGACCCATACTATGGGCTTTCGGTTTACAATGATACCAATCAAGCGGTATTTGGGCGGTTGGCTGAACAGCAGGTGAGCCTTGATTTGAAACTTGCAACGTTGCAACAAGTTCAAGCAAGTAACACTGTATGGACATTTATCGATTTACGACCGGAAAAACCCTACTATCGACCGCAGGCGACTCCAACGCCAACGGCAGGGTCGCAATAAGGAGCACATGCGTGGAGCAGCGACAAGCTATGTGGATTCCGCTGGCGGGGCTGGGAGTCGGGGTGGCGATTGGACTTGTTTCCGGTCTGACAATCCCCTCGCAATTTGCCCGTTATACAGCGGTGGCAGTTTTATCAGCGCTTGATTCGATTGTTGGGGCAACGCGAGCAACAATCGAAAAACGCTATCGGAATCGGATTTTTATTTCGGGATTAATTGGCAACACTGTATTGGCGGTTGTGCTGGCGTTTCTTGGTGAGCGGCTAGGCATTGACCTCTATTTGGCGGCAGTGGTGGCCTTTGGTGTCCGTTTGTTTGAAAATGCCAGTCGCATTCGACAACACCTGGTTGGCTAGGCGCAGGTTAGTAAAACAAGGCTGTGGTACGGTTGATAGATGCACTTTTTCGCAATGTCGCGCTCTCATCATTCATTATTTCGAGCAACCCGACATTGAGCATTGTTCCAGCCTTGAAGATGCAGCTTCTTCTGCGACCTAGTGTAGGTTGTTGACGCAATGCAGCGTGGTTGCAAAGCGATCTGCTATCTCGTATAATCGCCAGCAACCCTGCTTGACAGGCAACATTTTAGCCTAACACAAGGGGTTTTCCATGAATCGCACCATTGTCGGTATTGATGTCGGTACAACCAAAATATGTACTTTGGTTGCTGAAGTTCACGATACAGGCAAAGTGAATATTTTAGGGGTTGGCCTCACTCCTTCCAAGGGTCTCGACCGTGGGGTCGTGGTCAATATCGACGAGGCGGTTAGCGCGATTGCGACCTCGGTTGAAAAGGCCGAGCGGCTTTCGGGTTATCGGATTGGAACTGCCTTTGTCGGGATTGCGGGCCGCCATATTTCCTCAGTTAATAGTCGTGGGGTGGTCGCCATCTCACGGCCTGATCATGAAATTTCGCGCACAGACGTTGCCCGCGCTGTCGAAGCCGCCCAAGCGATTGCCATCCCAACCCAACGTGAAGTGATCCATGTGATTCCACGGGCCTATATCGTTGATGGCCATGAGGGTATTCGCGACCCAGTGGGTATGGCAGGCTATCGGCTTGAAGTTGAAACGCATATCGTTACTGGCGAGGTAATGGCGATTCAAAACTTAATCAAGAGCGTTGAACGGGCGGGGGTCGGCATCGACGACCTGGTGCTGCAACCCTTGGCTTCAGGCGAGGCGGTGCTGAGCGAAGAAGATAAAAGCCGTGGGGTTGTGCTGGTTGATATTGGTGGCGGCACAACCGACATTGCGATTTTTATTGGTGGTGGCATTTGGCACACCGTGGTGTTGCCAATTGGCGGAGCACATTTTACCAACGATTTGGTTTATGTGCTGCATACACCGCATAACACCGCCGAATATCTCAAATTGCGCTATGGCAAAGTAACCGATATCGACAGCCATGACCCTGCTGATGATCTGATCGATACCGATGGCTTTTCGCCAGGCGAACATCAACAAGTCTCGCGAGTTGAATTGAATGAAATTCTGCAAGCGCGAGCCGAACAACTAATCGACATGATTGGCAATGAAATCCGTCGTTCTGGCTATGAAGGCCTACTGCCTGCGGGGATTGTCCTGACAGGTGGCTCGGCTCAATTGCCTGGCTTAGATGAGATGGCACGCCAACTTTTAGGAATGCCAGTGCGCATTGGCATTCCAACGAATTTGACTGGATTAGCTGAAGCAATAGATGCACCACCCTATGCCACGGCTGTGGGGCTTGTCCGTTGGGGCTTGCGTCATGGAATGGGCAGCGTTGGCGGCCATGCTGCGAGCCAACCAGCAACGACCAACTGGAAACAAACCTACGACCGCTTCAAAATGTGGTTACGGGAATTTTTACCGTAAACAAGCATCGTGGCTACAGTCGATCCACGCCATTGCTGGGCTTTGGTGCTGATCTGGAGGCAAACTTAACATGGATTTCAATAGTAACTTAATTGAAAATTTCGCCCAAATCAAGGTGATTGGGGTTGGTGGTGGCGGCTCGAATGCGGTTGATCGCATGGTCGAATCAGGCCTGCAAGGGGTCGAATTTATCACCGTCAACACCGATGCTCAAGCCCTGATTCACTCACCTGCCACGATTCGCGTGCGGATTGGCGATAAACTGACGCGCGGACTTGGCTCAGGTGGTAATCCCGTAATTGGTCAAAAAGCCGCCGAAGAAACCCATGATGAGCTGCACGATGTGTTGCGTGGCTCGGATATGGTTTTCATCACTGCTGGCATGGGTGGTGGTACTGGCACGGGTGCTTCGCCCGTGATTGCTTCGATTGCCCAAGAAATTGGCGCTTTGACGGTTGGTGTGGTGACACGACCCTTCTTGTTTGAAGGCAACCATCGCCGCAAAGTTGCCGAATCGGGAATTGACCAACTCAAGCCAAGCGTTGATGCCTTGATTGTGGTGCCAAATGATCGTTTGCTGCAAATTGCTTCGAAAAACACCAAAATGAACGAAGCCTTCCGCATGGCCGACGATGTGCTGCGCCAAGGGATTCAAGGGATCTCCGATTTGATTACCAGCCGTGGGTTGATTAACCTCGACTTTGCCGACGTAAAAACAATTATGTCGCAACAGGGCACAGCCTTGATGGCAATTGGCCATGGCATCGGCGATAATCGCATGATCGATGCTGCCAATATGGCGATCTCATCACCCTTGCTCGAAATCTCGATTGATGGCGCTAAGGGTGTGCTGTTCAACGTGACTGGTGGTGAAGATTTGGGCTTGTTGGAAGTCAACGAAGCTGCCGAGATTATTTCCAAGGCAGCTGATCCTGATGCCAACATTATTTTCGGGGCACGGATTGACCCCAACCTGCCAGCTGATGAAGTTAAAATCACGATTATTGCGACGGGCTTTGATCAAGCGCGACCACAAGGCAACAATCGCTCACGTTCATATCCATCGGCGCAAAGCCAACCGACGAGCCAACCAACCAGCTACCAACAACCAACCCAGCAACCAGTGCGGCCAGCACCTCAACCACAACAACCACAACGGCCCACCCCGCCAACCTCGTTTGGTAGCAACGACGATTTAGATATTCCGCCATTCTTGCGCAACCGTGAACGCCGCAAGTAAGGCTTTTGGCTCGCTCTGAGGGAGTGGTACTACCCCCTTGGGGCGAGCAAATTGCCCAAATTGAGCGTAAATATTTTTAGATAGTTAGCTAGGTCGTTGGGCAAACTGCCCAAAGATTAGGCAAAAAGTACTACAAATTTTGACACCAGCTTTTTAATGGTTATAATGATGCTCTGAATACAGATTGCATCTGTGCTACTTATACTATCCCCAAAAACCACATTGGAAGGAGGTGGTCGCGTCACCAACGAGACACCTGTTGGCCCTATATCCCTCTGATATAGGAATGTTCGATTTATAAATCGTCCTTTCAACTGTTTGATTTAGGAGGCAAGAATGCTTCGATCAAAGCGCCAATTGATGAGCTTTGCGCTCATGTTGGTCCTTGTTGTTCCGATCCTTGCTGCTTGTGGTGGCGAAACAACTCCAACCACAGCTCCAGCAACGACTGCCCCAGCAACCGCAACTACAGATACCTCATCAGCAGCAACTGCTGAACCAACTGCTGCTGAAGCAACCGTCGAACCAACCGTTGCTGAAGCAACCGCCGAACCAAGCACCGGTACTACTCCTGATATGGATAAAACCATCATCATCGGTATGACCCAATCGCCAGATACCTTGTTCGGCATTGAATCACAATCAAGCGCCACGACCCAAGTGTTGTCAGCGATTCAACCAGCTTGTTTCACCACTTTGAGCTACGAATATCAACCAGTTTGTTTCACCAAATTGCCAAGCTTCGAAGATGGCGATGCAGTGACCCAAACCGTCTCAGTTGATAGCGCCTATGCTGGCAACATCGTGATCGATGATGAGTTGATCACCGATACCGCTAGCTTGACCGAAGCAATCGAATTGGAACAAGTTGTTGTGACTTGGACCTTGATCGATGGCATGACTTGGGAAGATGGTACGCCAATTACCGCTGCCGACTTCGTGTTTGCTGCTGAATTGTACCAAGATCCAGGCATCAAGAACGCTAGCCGCTTCGTGCTTGATCGCACCGAAAAATACGAAGCCAAAGACGAAAAAACCTTGGTATGGTACGCTGCACCAGGTTACACCGATGCAACCTACTTCTTGAACACCTTTGGGCCTGAACCAAAGCACGTTTTGGAAGGCGAAGATCCAGCAACCATTGGTGGTAGCGACTACGCTAGCAAGCCATTGGCATATGGCCCATACAAGATTGCTGAAAACACCCCACAAGAAAGCACCAAGTTGGTTGCAAACGAAACCTACTGGAAAAAAGGTTTCCCTCTCGTTGGTAATGTTACCTTCAAGTATCTGACCAGCGAAGATCAAGTGTTGCAACAATTGGAAAGCGGCGAAATCGACGTAGTTGGTTCAATTGGTTTGACCTTGGCTAACGCTCCTAAGCTCGACGAACTCGAAGCTGCTGGCGTGCTCAAGGGCCAATATGTTCCAGCAACCGTGTGGGAACACATGGACTTCGGTGTCGAGCGCAACGACGGCCAACCATCAGTATTCGCTGATGTCAAGTTGCGCCAAGCTGTTGCTTACGCTGTCAACCGCAAACAAATCATCGATAACGTCTTGTTCGGCAAGACCGTTGTGATGAACACCTTCTTGCCAGCCGACCACTGGGCTTATCCACCAAACGGCGAAGGCTTGGAAGCATACGAATATGATGTAGAAAAAGCTAAGGCTCTCTTGGCTGAAGCTGGTTGGGTTGCTGGCGCTGATGGCATTCTTGAAAAAGATGGCACCAAGCTCACCATCCAATTCTACACCACCGAAAACAACCAAACCCGCGAAGCCGTTGCTCAGTTGATCCAAGAAGACCTGAAAGCTGTTGGTATCGATGTTACCTTGAACTTCGTTCCAGCAACCGATGTCTTGTTCAAGAACGGCTCAGAAGGTATCTTGTCAGGCCGCCGCTTCGACTTAGGTTTGTACGCTTGGGTCAGTGGCCCAGAGCCTTCGACCGCTCTGTACCTCTGTGAACAAGTGCCAACCGAAGAAAACAGCTTTGGTGGTCAAAACAACACTGGCTGGTGTAACCCAGATTACGACAAGCCAGCCTTGGCCTCACAATCAGAAACCGACCGCGCCAAGCGGATTCCTTTGGTCATCGAAGCTCAAAAAGTCTTCAATGCCGAATTGCCAACCTTCCCATTGTACCAACGTGTCAATGTTGGTGCCTACAACGTCAAGGTTAGCGGCTTGGAATTGAACCCAACCAGCCAAGTTGACTTCTGGAACATCGAAACCTGGGATGTTACTGAGTAATCGGTAACCTTCCAGCTGCGGAGCTACGTGCCTACACGTGGCTCCGCAGTCGATCCCTCTCTTTCCCTACAGCTTTCGCGAGCACCATGCAGCTAAATCAAGACAATGTTGTCAGACTCGGAATGGAACCACCAGACAGTGATTGTCGTGCTTGTGTGGTTTTTTTTGTAATGCGAGATAAATGGTACAATAGGCCAGTTTTCCAAGCTTAAAATTGATTGCTCTTTTTTTGAACGTAATTTGCCAAAGTAGAGTGTAGTAGTTAACAACTGTTTATCTTGGCATTAACCATTCAAGCAAGTGTAGAGGTACCGCATGACCGTATATCTCATTCGGCGCTTGTTCCAAGCGATTCTCGTCCTTATTTTATCGTCAGCAGTGATTTACTCGCTGTTTGCCCTGGCTCCTGGTGGCCCACTTGAGGAGCTAACCCAAGTTACCGACCCCAAGAATCGGCCTAGCCCCGAAGATATTCAACGTCAAATCAAGTTGCTAGGGGCCGATAAGCCTTGGTTCTTGTGGTATCCAACTTGGCTCGCTGGTGATACCTGGATGGATAAAATTGGGTTTGAAGAATATCAGGGCGAACGCAAGGGGATCTTGCGCTGGGATTGGGGTACATCGTGGAAGTTTCAACGTAATAAGCCAGTCTTGGAGATTATTGGCGATAAATTGCCCGATACCCTGTGGTTGATGATTTCATCAACAATTATTTCGTTGGTGCTGGGCATTCCGCTGGGGGTTTTCTCAGCAGTGCGCCAATATTCTTTTTTTGATTATGTGTTGACCACATTTAGCTTTATTGGCTTATCACTGCCGGCCTTCTGGTTTGGTTTGTTGATTATCGCGGTATCGCTGTGGTTTAAACGCAATGGCTGGTTCTACTTCCCCGCTGGCGATATTCTGGCCCTGCGTAATTACGAGGTTCCGATTCTTGGCACGGTCGTCGCTGGCTCGTTGCTTGATCGGGTGATGCACTTGGTTATGCCTGTTACGGTGCTTTCAATGCTCAACTTGGCCAACTGGAGCCGCTTTATGCGGGCGAGTATGCTTGAAGTGTTGAGCCAAGATTATGTGCGGACTGCCCGCGCTAAAGGGGTCAAAGAACGCGTCGTGATCTACAAGCATGCCTTCCGCAATGCCTTGATTCCATTGATCACGATCATCGTCTTTGCGATTCCTGGGGTGTTTGGTGGCGCACTGTTTACCGAAACAGTCTTTAATTATAAAGCGCTCGGCTTTACCTTTATTAGCGCTCTGAACCTCAAAGATTATCCTTTGGCGATGGCCTTCTTGCTGATTTCGTCGATCTTGTTGGTGTTTGCGACGTTGCTGGCGGATGTGCTCTATACCATTGTTGACCCACGAATTCGACTTGACTAGTTGCTACTGGTAGGGTGCGATTGGTTTCATTAACCTTGTGAAAGGAAGATCCATGGCTGTTTCAACAACGCAAGTCGAAGCTCATGAGCCTAAAAAAGAAGAATATGAGCGTCCATGGCTTGAGGTGCTCAAACGGTTTACCCGCCACCGCTTTGCGGTTGGAAGTGTTGTCGTTTTGTCTTTGATGATTTTGGCGGTTACTTTTGGGCCGTTGTTTATGCCTTTTGGCGAAACCGATAGCGCCGTTACCAAGAAAGACCAACCGCCAGGCACCGAATATACCTTGCCCAAAGATCTTTATTACAATAGTATCGGTGGCGAGGTTCGGACTCCCAAAGGTACAACCCTGACCTTCTGGCTTGGCTCGGATAATATTGGCCGCGATTTGCTGACGCGTTTGCTCTATGCTGGGCGGGTTTCGCTGTATATCGCGGTTGCCGTTACCTTACTGAGCGAATTAATCGGCATCATCGTTGGTGTGATGAGTGGCTATTTTGGGGGCTTGGTCGATGCATTCGCTATGCGCTTTGTAGACTTCCTCAACACCTTGCCGTTGCTGCCAATTCTCTTGATTATTTCAACGATCTTAGAACCAACGATCAATCTGTTGATTTTGATTCTGGTGTTCTTTAGTTGGACGGGCGGCGCACGTTTGATGCGTGGCCAAATCTTGAGTTTGCGTGAACAAGAATATGTTTCAGCATCACGTGCTTTGGGTGCTTCCAACTTGCGGATTATGTTCCGCCACCTTGTGCCAAATGCCTTAGCTCCCAACATTGTCAATGCCTCGTTGGCCTTGAGTGGTGTGATGATCACCGAGGCTGCTCTCAGCTTCTTGGGCTTCGGCGTGAAACTGCCCGCCGCATCATGGGGCAATATGCTCAAAGGTGTTAATACGACCATTCTTGAAAAATATACATGGCAAGCCTTCTTCCCGGGGCTGGCAATCTTTATTTGTTCATTGTGCTTCAATTTCATTGGCGATGGCTTGCGCGACGCTCTTGACCCACGCGCCAAACGCTAACCTGTAATTCTTGCTAGATAGGGGCATGCTTGTGGCTCAATCCGATGTTTTGTTGAAACTCAAGGGTGTCAAAACCTACTTTTTCACCGATGAAGGCACTGTCCATGCTGTCGATGGCCTCGATTTTCAGGTGCGTCGTGGCGAAACCTTGGGCATCGTCGGCGAATCTGGTTGTGGCAAAAGCGTAACGTCCATGTCGATCTTACGTTTGTTGGGCAAAACTGGTAAAGTCATCGAAGGCGAAATTATGTTCGATGGCGAGAATTTGCTCGACCTGAGTGAAGAAGAAATGCGCAAAATCCGTGGCAATCGGATTTCAATGATTTTCCAACAGCCAACGACCTGTCTGAATCCTGTTTTCCGCATCGGCGAACAGATTATCGAGGCCTTGCAAATTCACCAAGGGCTTTCGGGCGAGGAAGCCAATAAACGCACGATTGAGCTGCTTACTTTAGTTGGTTTGCCCGACCCCGTGCGTCGGATGCGTTCGTTCCCCCACGAAATTTCTGGCGGTCAGGCCCAACGGGTGATGATCGCGATGGCCTTGGCATGTAACCCTGAATTGTTGATTGCCGATGAGCCAACGACTGCACTTGACGTAACGATTCAAGCCCAAATCTTGGATCTGATGCGCGAGTTGCGCGAAAAGGTTAATACTGCAATTATTTTGATTACCCACGATTTAGGGGTGGTGGCCGAAATGGCCGAAAATGTGATGGTGATGTATGCCGGTAAGGCGGTTGAATATGCGCCTGTCCATGCGCTGTTTGAAGCACCCAAACACCCCTATACCCAAGGCTTGATCGCTTCAACGCCAGTTTTGGGCAATGTGCGCGATGAATTAGAGACAATTCCTGGCCAAGTTCCAAGTTTGTTGAACCCGCCAGCAGGTTGTCGGTTTGCTTCACGCTGTGCCCACAAAATGGATCAATGTACGCAAGAAGAACCCCCGTTGATCAAGCTTGAAGGTGATCGACTGGTACGTTGCTGGTTGTACTAGAAGAGGTTTGACATGACTGTTTCCAACAGTACCAGTGAGAATTTGCTTGAGGTTCGTAATCTCAAGAAATATTTTCCAATTAAGGGTGGTTTGATGCGCCGCACCGTCGCCCAAGTTAAGGCGCTCGATGGGGTGAGTTTTAGCATCAAGAAGGGCGAAACCCTTGGCTTGGTCGGTGAATCGGGCTGTGGCAAAACTACGACGGGCCGCACAGTCTTGCGCCTGATCCCACCATCGGGTGGTGAGGTGCTGTTTGAAGGCCAAGATGTGCTCAAGGCAAGCTCTAGCCGCATGCGAACCTTGCGCCGTGATATGCAAATTGTGTTTCAAGACCCTTATGCCTCGCTTAACCCACGGATTCCAGTGGGCCAAAGTATTGCCGAAGGTTTGACGATTCACAATATTGGTACGCCCAAAGAGCGACTTGACCAAGTTGCCCAGGTGCTGGATCGGGTGGGCCTTAATTCCGGTCACATGCGCCGCTTCCCGCACGAGTTTTCGGGTGGCCAACGCCAACGGATCGGGATTGCCCGTGCTTTGGTGATGCAGCCCAAGCTGATCGTCTGCGATGAGCCAGTTTCAGCTTTGGACGTGTCGATTCAAGCCCAAGTGCTCAACCTGTTGAACGACTTGCAAAAAGATTTGGGCCTGACCTACCTGTTTATTGCCCACAACTTGAGTGTTGTTGAGCATATCAGCAATCGGGTCGGTGTGATGTATCTCGGTCGTATGGTCGAACTCGCAAGTCGCGATCAACTCTTCCGCAAACCAATGCATCCCTATACCAAAGCCTTGATGTCGGCAATTCCCTTGCCTGACCCAACTATCAAGCGCGACCGGATTATTTTGGAAGGCGATGTGCCTAGTCCAGTTAATCCACCAAGTGGCTGCCGCTTCCACCCGCGCTGCTGGCTGGCCCAAGATATTTGTAAACACGATGACCCAATCTTTGAGGAAAAAGAGCCAGGCCATTTTGTGGCATGTCACTTTGCTCAAGGTTAAGCGTATTGTTGGGCAATAACACCAGAACCGAGGCGGCTTTGCTACCTCGGTTCGTTGTTTAACGAGCTAAAGATCTGATGAGAAACCCCTGTGTTCCCTGAAATATGGCCTACAAATATTAGACAAAAGTGGCGGGCTGCGCTACACTGCCTGTTGCTTAAAAGTGATCGAACGTTGCGGTTTGAATAAATTAGAGCGTCAACCATCAGCACGTTGTTAATTGCTTGCTTGATGCTTGACCTTGGATTGATGCTCATGAAATTGCGTTTTAGCCTTGCGCTGTTGCTCTGTTTTAGCTTGATTGGTTGTAGTATTGAGGGTGGTGCACCAGCTGGTCAGCCCACTGTCCAAGTGCCAACTCCCTTGCCAACGACCAACCCTGCCACTTCCAATCTTTGGACGTTGGGCTTAACGGAGGAGCCAGTTGATCTGTATCCCTACAGTTATGCCTTTCGTGGCGCAGCTCCATTGATTGAATTGCTTTACCCTGCGCCTTTGACGGTGGTTGCTGAAGCCTATACCACAACTGGCGTTTTGGAGCGCGTGCCATCATTCGAAAATGGTGATGTGCAATATATTACAACCACGGTTAATCTTGATGCGAATGGCGTAATTACCACCACGCAAACCGAAACGATTACCAGCGTGCGTCAGTTGACCGTCACCTATCGCTGGAATAAAAATTTGCAATGGGAAGATGGCCAACCATTAACCGCAGCTGATTCAGTTTTTGCCTATAATTTGTTGCGTGGTAGCGCCTCAACCGCCCAATTGGCAACCCAAAGCGACTTAACCGCCGATTATGTGGCGATTGATCAATATACGACTCGTGCTTATTTGCCGCCCGAACGCGACGACCCAAATTATTTGGTGACGGTCTGGACTCCATTGCCAGCGCATTTGTTTGAAGGTCAGCCAAGTGCCAAAGAAGTTAGCGATCGTTTGGCCCAGTCGCCAGTTGGCTATGGCCCGTATACGCTCAAAGCCTGGACGGCAGGCACGCAGTTGGAATTTGTGCGACGCGAAGGTCAAACGGAACAATTGCCTAGCACGATTATTGCCCGTTTATATCCTGATATTGCCATGATGCGCGACGATGTGCTGAGCGGGCGGGTCGATGTGGCTTGGACAGAAGGTTCGTTGGAGCAATTAGCGCTTGATCTGAAAACTGATGTGCAATCCAAAACCTTGCAATTGCTCCAAGCTCCCAACCCAATTTGGGAACATATCGACATGAATTTGGCGGTTGTAGCTTTGCAAGATATTCGGATGCGCCAAGCGATTGCCCATGGTTTTGACCGTGAGGCGATTAGCACAACCTTGTATGGCACGCCCAAAGCAGTTTTGCATAGTTGGTTGGCGGCTGAATCATGGGCTTTTGATCCAACAACAGTGGTCAGTTATACCTTTGATCCTGCGCTTTCACGCCAATTGCTTGATGAAATGAATTATCGTGATACCAATGATGATGGTTTGCGCGAACGCCCTGATGGTACGCCCTTCCAATTGACATTAACCACTTCGGCTCAAACCCCGATTCGCCAACGCCTGAGTGAGCAATTTGTCAGCGATATGCAGGCAATCGGGATTGATATTAAGGTTGAAGCCTTATCAACCACCGATTTGTATAGCCAGCAAGGGCCATTATTTGGGCGACGCTTTGAATTGGCCTTGTTTGGCTGGCTGCGCAGCGTTGATCCCGATGGCGCGGTGTTGTGGAGTTGTGCCGCGATTCCTAACCAAATTAACGGCTACTCCGGCGATAATTTTACTGGTTGGTGTATGGATACCGCCGATCGGGCGATTCGTACCGCGACCAGTTCGCTTGATCCGGCGGTGCGTAAGGCTGCCTATAGCGAACAACAGCAAATTTTCACCCGCGAATTGCCAGTCTTGCCCGTGATTACCCGCCAAACCACGGTGTTGCTTGCGCCGAATGTGCGAGGTGTGCAACCGCAACCATTGGCTCCAATTACTTGGAATGTGGGTGCTTGGCAACGCTAGCGGCGCAGATTTTGCTTAATCGCGCTGATGACTACTGACGATCAACGTGGATCAAACTGAAATTATGCGCTTACTACTTGGAATCTTATTGCTAAACTTAGTGTGGTGTAGCTACCGCCCCCAAGAACGCCAAATTCTCTGGGGGTGGTTTTTGCGTATCTGGCCACGGGTTCGACCAATATTGGGCTGGTTTTTGATTTTTATCGGCATCTTGGGTGTGATTCTGCCAATTCTCCAAGGGATTATCTTCTTGGTGATTGGCTCGGCCTTGATTGGCCCACGCCATCGGCTGATTCGCCGAACGCGAGTAGCTTATAAACAGGTTTTGCATCGTTTGGCTGGTTCGTCCAATCGATTTTTGGCATGGCTGGGGCGCTTTGGTATCAGCTCGTTGCGCACCATGAACCAGCAAATTCGGCGTTTTATGGAATATCGCACGCGCTATCAGCGCAAGCATCGGCCAATTCGCTTGGCAATTGTGCCGCCGCCCGATGTAGTGGCAATGCTTGATCACTATCGCCAGCGCTACGATCCGAGTTATCGCCATGGCTTGCCGCCGCATATCGTGCTTGTGCCAAGCAGCCATCCCAGCGATCGTGATGATTTTGAGCGAGCGGTGGCAACCACCTTGAGCCAATGGTCGAGTTTTGATCTGACCCTTGAGCACTTGCAAATTGCCCCAAATCAGCATCGTTTGGTGCTGCTCCCTAGCCAAGGCAAAAACTTGCTCGAACAACTCCAAGCGAGCTTGCCGCAAACGCGCCCAATCAAACGCCAGCCATGGCCAGCCTTAACGATTGGCAAATTGCTGCAATATAGCAGTTTGGCGAGCGCTCAAACCTGGGTCGCCGAAACCTGGCAACCACAACGCTGGCATGTAGCTGAATTGGTCTTGTTTGAAGAACGTTTTGGCCGGATGTGGCACGAAGTACGGCGTTTTCGTTTGGGCGCTCGCACGAACCATGCGGAGTGTGTTAAGATACATGCACTTAACGATTATGCCTAAAGCAGCGTTGCTTTACACTCACTGCCGAGGAGTTTTACGATGATTGAAACCACAATGGCAACCGCCCAGCGCCAATTTGATATTGCCGCTGAATTGCTGGCCTTAGAACCGGAAGTTCGCGATATGCTCCGCGAGCCACGGCGTGAGTTGATCGTGCATTTTCCGGTCAAGCTGGATAATGGGCGGGTGCGAACTTTAACTGGCTATCGTGTCCATCATAATATTACGCGTGGCCCAGCCCTAGGTGGCTTGCGCTTACAATCGTCGGCTACGCTCGATGAAATGCAAGCTTTGGCGATGTGGATGACCTGGAGTTGCGCGATTGTGCAAATTCCCTATGGTGGAGCCAAGGGCGCGATCGTTTGCGATCATCGCGAATTGACTAGTGGCGAACTTGAGCGGATTATTCGGCGTTATGTGACCGAAATTACTCCATTGATCGGCGCTGAACGTGATGTGATCATGCCCGACCTTAACACCAATGAGCAAACCATGGCTTGGATTATGGATACCTATTCGATGCATCATGGCTACACAATGCCATCGGTTGCAACCGGTAAACCAGTTCAAGTTGGCGGTTCACAGGGCCATGGCCAAGGAACTGCCCGTGGTTTGTGCTATACCGTGCGCCAAGCAGCCAGCAAAATTGGCCTCGATTTGGCGGGAGCACGGGTGGTGATGCAAGGTTCCGGCTCGACTGGGCGTTTGGTGCTGCAATTCTTGGCGGAAATGGGCTGTCGGATTATCGCTGCCAGCGATGATACTACCGGCATTGTCGCTGAATCCGAGGCTGGAATCGATGTTGCTGCTTTGATTGAACATCGAGTTCAGACCGATGGCGTAGCTAATTTGGCTGGCACAAAGCCGATTAGCCATAACGAATTGCTCGAATTACCATGCGATATTTTGGTGCTCGCAGCAGGCCAAAACGATATTAGCGGAGCCAATGCTGGCCGAATTCAAGCTAAAATTGTGGTCGAATTAGCCAATGGTCCAATCACGCCAACCGGCGATTCGATTCTCGCCAACAAACAAATTATGGTTGTGCCCGATATCTTGGCCAATGCAGGCGGGATTGTGGTTTCCTACTTCGAATGGGTCCAGGGCTTGCAAGAGTTTTTTTGGACCGAACGCGAAGTTCATGGCGAATTAGCCACGACCATGGAACGGGCCTTTAACGAGGTCTTTACCGTCGCCCAAGAACGTTTTGTGCCATTACGCACAGCGGCCTATCTGCTAGCCGTTGATCGCGTCGTCCGTGCGATGGCGATGCGTGGGATTTATCCGTAGTAGCTGGGGATCGGGGGATCGGTTGTTGGGGATCGGGATAGTTTCGTTCTCTCACCCCCCGCGGCGGGCGAGGGGAGTTGTCGGCTCATGATAGGCTGCTTCCCCCTCGCCTCGCGTGCGGGAGCGGGGCTAGCTTACAAGGGTAGGTTTTAAGTCCCCTCACCCTCGACCCCTTTCCCACGGCGGCGGGAGCAGGGCGTTCCATATAGATGATTCCCCCCTCGCTCGCTGGGCGGGAGAGGGGGCTAGGGGGTGAGGGCATGCTGGCGGTTGTTCATACGATAAACTATTACATCTCTCTTCTATAATGGGCGATATGCGATGATTTCATCCCTCATCCTTCATCCCTCATCAATACGATTATGCCCTTAGCAACCCATCACCCCTATAATCTGCAATTGCCCGAATTTGCTGGCCCTTTGGATTTGTTGTTGCGCTTGATTGAGCGTGAAGAATTGGCGATCACGGCAATTTCGTTGGCAGCGGTTGCCGATCAATATCTGGCCCATGTGCGAGCCATTCCCGACCCCGACCCTTTGACCGTGGCCGATTTTCTTGCCTTGGCGGCCCAATTATTGTTGATTAAATCGCGGGCTTTGCTGCCTCGACGCGAGCCACCACCCGCCCCGCCTGAAGAAGATGTGGCTGAGCAACTGGCCCAGCGTTTGCGCGAATATCAACAATTTAAACAAGCTGCAACCCAATTGCGCGAATGGGAAAGCGCTGGTTTGCGCGTGTGGGAGCGGGTTGCGCTGCCACCCCAGCCCGATTTACCAGCGCCCCAAATTGCAACCCATAAATTAAGTGCCTTGGTTAATGCCCTCTCGCGGCGTTTGAGCCTGATCGAGCGTGAAACTCCACCAATTGCCATCCCCAAGGCCAAAGTTATTACAATTGCCGAAATGGCCGAGCTGATTGGCGAACGTTTGTTGCGCCAACGCTATGTCGCCTTCGACGATCTGCTGAGCCTCGCGACGACTCGTAGCGAAGTGATTGTGGCCCTTTGGACGATTTTAGAGCTCGCCAAACGTGAAATTATTAATGTTGAACAGGATGATTTGTTTGAATTGATCAATCTCTCGCGCGGGGAGCGCTTCGGCGAAACACTGACTGAACAGATGAAGGATGAGGGATGAGGGTATACTATTCCTAATTCCCCGCAGCAATTGATTGAAGGAATGAAATCATAATGCACATCGAAATTCTCTACCGCGACGAGCAAATCCTGGTGATCAATAAACCAACCGGGGTGGCAACCCACGCACCCCAAGGCGATTTGGCATTAACCGATGTTGAACGCGCTTTGCGTGCCCAATTGCAACTTGAGTATTTGGCGATTCATCAGCGGCTAGATCGCGATACCTCGGGCGTGATGCTGTTTGCGCTTGACCCCGCCGCCAATGCCAATTTGGCCACGGCCTTTGCTGAACATACGATTGAGAAAACCTACCAAGCCTTGGTGTATGGCGTGCCCATCCAAACTCAAGGGGTCATCGATGCTGCGCTTGCGCCTGCTGGCGATGGCATGATCCAGGTTGCCTCAGCCCATGATCGGCGTGCTCAATCAGCAATTACGCATTATCGGGTCTTGGTCAGCAGTCCTGATCAGCGATTTAGCTTGTTGGAATTACAGCCAAAAACTGGCCGAACTCACCAATTGCGGGTGCACTGCGAATGTTTGGGCCATCCAATTGTTGGCGATCCGCTGTATGATGTGGCGCGAGCTGCCCCCCGACTGATGCTGCATGCCAGCGAATTACGCTTCACCCACCCGCTTACTCAACAACCATTGCATATTCAAGCGCCAACTCCAGCCTTATTCACGCGGGTGGCGCAAGGCTTGCCCGAATTACAACAAAGCACCGAGCTAGCTGCGCTGAATGGCTTAATCGAGTTAGCGGCTGAACGGCGGGCTGTCCTGGCAGCCGATCCTGCTACGACGATCTTTCGGGTGTTTCATGGCCCAAGCGATGGTCTGACCCATCCATGGTTGCAGCATTGGACGGTCGATAAACTTGATCAGGTATTAATTGCCTCGTGCTATGACGAACATGTGCGCCAAGTGCCAGCCAGCTTAATCAACGCCTTGGTTGCGCAATGGCAGCCGCAGGCGATTTATGCTAAATATCGCCCTCGGGCTGCTGCCAAAGTTGACGAGGCCGCGATGGCTGAGTTAGCTCCAACTAGGCCAGTGTGGGGTGAGCCAATCGAGCAAGTGGTGGTGCAAGAAGCTGGGTTAAGCTATGAATTGCGGCCTAACGACGGCTTGAGCATTGGTTTATATGCTGATATGCGTGAAACTCGCCAACGGGTGCGCAATTTGCTTGCCAAGCGTCAATTGCGGGTGCTCAACACCTTTGCCTATACCTGTGGCTTTGGGGTGGCAGCCGTTGCCGATGCCCCTGAGGCAATCGTGACCAATCTTGATCTTTCGCGGCGCTCGTTGGATTGGGGCAAAATTAATTATGGCCTGAATCAGTTGGCCGTTGAAGATCGTCAGTTTGTATTTGGCGATGTCTTCGATTGGCTCAGTCGTTGGGTGCGTCAAGGCCGTCAATTCGATGTGGTGATTCTTGATCCACCGTCGTTTGCCCGCAATCGGGGTAAGCGTTGGCGAGCCGAAGAAGATTACGCCGATTTGGTAGCCTTGGCGGTGCAGTTGTTGCCAGCCGATGGCCATTTAATCGCTTGCTGTAACCATGTTGGGCTTTCGCGGCGGCAATTTCGTGGTCAAGTCGAACGCGGTATGCAGCAAGGGCGTTGGCATGGCACGATTGAAGCCAATTATCCGGCCTCGCCCTTAGATTACCCCGCTGCCTATGGCGAAAGCCACTTGAAAATTATTTTAGCGACTGGTCAAACCAACGATTAATCCTGCTTTAAACTTCTGATGTATAGTAGAGAGCGGAGTATTTTGCTGTTTAAGGTCGGAGCGCAATGGAACGTCAACAAGTGCAAGTTCGTTTGGCCAGTAGCGCCGATTATCCGGCGGTGATTGCGGTAACCTATGCGGCCTACGCCCCGCAACGAGCCAAAAGCGAGCTGTATGCCTATGTCTATAACGAAACTGTCGAGAGCCTGAGCGCCTCGCAGGCCAAGCATCCCAATTGGCAGATTTTGGTGGTCGAAGAGGCCGGCCAGATTGTCGCAGCAGTACGGGTTGGCACGTTCAGCCCAACCGACACCGATTTGCACCTCTGGCGTTTGAGCGTCGATCCTGCAGCTCAAGGTCGCGGTTATGGCAAGCTCTTGGTGCAGACAGTCGAACAATGGGCCAGCGCCCAAGGCTATCAAAGCATTTCGTTGGGTGCGCTGGAAGTTTCGCCCGAAAATCAGGCGATGTATGAGCGTTGGGGCTATCGCTATCATGAACGGCGCGAAATGACCAGCGCTCCTGGTAATTTTTACGCCATCCTACATAAGCCAACTGAGCGTATGGCTAATCAAACCGTGGCAACTTACGAAACAATTGCCGATGATTATCAGCAACGGCGGGGGGCAATTAGTGCTTGGACTTTAAAATCACGTGATCGTTTTATGCACTACTTGGCCGCACCCGCTAAAATTCTTGAAGTTGGTTGTGGGCCTGGCCGCGATGCCCTGATGCTGCGCGAAGCTGGCTACCAAGTAGTTGGGCTTGACCCAACGTGGGCCATGTTGCAATTTGCCAAACAGGCTGAAGTTGCTTTGGTTGCTGGCGATGCGCGGAGTTTGCCAATTGCAGCGGCCAGCGTGCAAGGCGTTTGGGCCCAAGCCTCATTATTGCATCTACCACATTTGGAATTTTCGCTAGCCTTGAGCGAAATTGCTCGGGTATTGCAACCGCACGGGATTTGTTATCTCAGCCTAAAAATTGGCGAAGGTGAACAGATGCAGGCCGATGGACGCTTTTTTGCCTATCATCAACCTGAGTTGGTAGCTAAGGCCTTGGCGGGGGTTGGCTTGCACGTGCTGGAACAATGGAACATTGATGATAGTCGGCCAAATTGCCCGCCATGGGTTAAAACGATTGCGCGAAAGGAGCCTGCATGAGCGAACCAAAAATTCCTTTCAAGGCCAAAATGTGGTTTGCCTGGGGCCAAAGTTGTACCTATTGGGGCAATCGCACGCTTTCCAAGCAAATGTATCGCTGGGCGTTCAATGCCTATACCCGTGCTCAAACCTATGCACCGTGGTGGGGCATGCCCGTCTTGCGGCGGGCGGTAATTCGTGGGCGTGAGCTTGATGATTATGCTGGAGCCGTGCGCGATTTTGGTGATCTGATCAAGCTTGATCCTGCGTGGGCCGAGCCATATTTGCAACGTGGCATTTTGCATAGCTTTCATGGCTTGCATGCGGCGGCGCGGGCAATTGCCGATTTTGACCAATTTTTGAAGTTGGCTCCAGCGACCCATAGTTGGCGCACTGATGCCGAGCGTTTGACCGAGCGTTTACGCGACGAATTGCAAGAACGAGGCTGGAGCGAACAAACCGAGTAGCTCCAGCCTCGTTCGGGAGTTTAACTTTGAGGAATAGTGGTTTTGAGCCAAGCCGCTAGGTTGCTGTAATCGCGATAGTGTTGGGCTTGCCAACCATGGCTTTGGGCGGCAACAACATTGGCTTGGGCATCATCCCAAAAGGCGATGCTGGCGGGTGCTAGCCCAAGTTGCTGGGTAACCCGCTCGAAATATTCGGGCATTGGTTTGCGTGCGCCAATGCCCCATGAAGCCAACATGCCATCGCACCAGCGCCACATACCTAAATCGTGCCAAAGATAGTTGCTACGATGGCGCTCTTGGTTGGTCGCAAGATAGCACTTCATTCCACGCTCACGCAGCAGTTGCATCGCATTCAACACCCGGGCATCAACCAAGCTCTCTTCGTGAAACCAACGCGCCAAGAAGCTATCAAGGTCGCTAGGCCAAGCCCATTGCTCCAGGTACGATGGCAAAACCTCTCGCAGATCGGCCTTGCCATCAATGCAATCCAAAAATACCCCTTGAAAAAATGGCTGGGTATGTTTGAAGCTGAGGTTATGTTCGCGCTCCAAATAAGCAGCAAAGCGAAACATCGGCACACATAGCACCCCATCAACATCGAACAACACCGCTTGGAGCTTGCTCATGCTTGTGGCTCAGCTGCCAAGGTGCGCTGAATTTGGTCGATATGACCAAGGCCATGGTTGGCGTAGGTTTCGACCAAACTGATTAAGCTGACTGGGCCGTTTTCGGGGTGAAAACCAGTGCGTTGCCAATCGTCTTCAGGCAATTCGCGCCAAAATTGCACCCAGCGAGCATGCAACGAACGTAACAATTGCAATGAAATTTCGACATCAGCTTGCTGCGCATCGCCAAACGCCGCCCACGAATCTTGATCATAGGGCTTGAGCGTAGGATTTTCCTCGCTGGCAATCAATTTGCAACGAATATACGAATTCATATGCGAATCGGCCAGATGATGAATATTTTGGGCTACGCTCCACTCGTTAGCTAAAAATTGTGTGGTCAGTTGGCTTGGGCTGAGTGGTCGCACCAACTCAGTTAGTTGCGCAGGCAATTGTTCAATTTGGGCAATCCATTGGTCGCGCTGCTCACTCATGCCAATTCTCCTACCAGTTTGGGGCTAACAACGCCTAAAGTTTGGAGCACATGGGTATAAACGCCGACGATCACATCATCGCCAGCATCGCGGGCAATATATTCAAAGCCAGGCGAGGCATTGGCTTCAATCAGCCACCATTCACCATTGCGATCTTGAGCAATATCCAAGCCTGTCCAGCGCAAAGGCAAGGCTTCAAATAGCGAGGCTGCAAAATTACTAATTGTCGTATGTAAGGCTTGATCGTCAATCACCACTGCCCGGCCACCATTCCAGTGCAATGGGCTAAGATTGCCTTCAAACATGGCTTGATCGATATTTTTTTCGTAGAGCAAAATCAACTGACCATCCAAAAAGACTGCGCGATATTCGTGAGCAATCTCAATTGTGCCCTGAGCCAGCGCAATATAATCAAAATCTTTGCTTGCGCCATCGAAAATTTTGGTCAAGGCGCGAATGATGCCCTCGCGGTCGTGGCAGCGAAACACATTCAAGCCGCCCGAGCCACGATTGCGTTTGATCATTACGGGCAAGGCGAATTTGGCCAACACATCGTCGGCGATTGCTTCGAGGCTATCGAAGGCGCGATATTTGGCAAAACGATCCGGCCCAAGTGGGTGGAAGTACGATTCAGTTTGTGGTTGCTTAATCCAATTGTGGGTGAGGGTATAAAAATAATCTTTATCGCGGCAGATTTCGCTCATTGTGTTGTCGTTGAGCGGTGCTTTCCAATTGACAAACAGCCAATTACGGGTAGGACCAACGATGCGCAGAATGTTTTCCGTCGAGTGTAAATGTTCATACGTCAAACCGAGCCGTTCACAAGCCAGCGACAGCAAACGAATATTCGGATTCATGGATCGTCCTTAAAAAACTTAGGCGGGAAGCTCTGGTGGTTGGCATGTAGCATACCGCACTCTGCGCTAGTTGCAAGTGGTATTTTGCCACAGTGCAGCACAAAATTAGTAAAACCTAACAATTATATATAGTCAAAATGATTTGTATTTAATCAGAATTTACTGAAACAGATCAGGTTTGTTCTGAATATCCATATAGCTAGCAAGCATTTTCAAGTGAGTATGATTCGATTCAATGCGCTAGCAAGGGATTTAGGCCCGAATTAATGAAATTTTTAAATACTCAATTTCGTGCTTGTCAATGTTGGCGAATAATGTGATAATGGGGCATCAATCTAGCCTGCAATTTTCGGCACTTGATACTCGAAGCGGATACTCCGCAGTTGACGTTGTAGGATTACAGCAATGAAATCATTTGAACATACCCAACTGGGTGAGTATACATTGCAAGAAGAGATTGGCCGTGGCGGGATGGCGCAAGTCTATCGAGCGCAGCATCAAGCCTATGGTCTGGTTGCCTTCAAAGTATTACCACCCTATTTTGCCCACGATAACGATACACTTCAGCGTTTTATGCGTGAGGCGCGGGCCAATCGTACCTTGCACCACCCGCACATTGTGCAATTGTATGAAGCCAGCGACATTGCCCAAGCCCAAAACCCCTACCAGCCGATCCACTATATCGCAATGGAATATATCGCTGGGGGCACGCTGACCGATCGCTTGCGTCAACAGCCGCAACAGCCATTAAACTCGACGCTTGAAATGGGTGAGCAAATTGGCTCAGCCTTGGATTATGCCCATGGCAAGGGTTTTATTCACCGCGATATCAAGCCGAGCAATATTTTGTTTCGCAGCAACGGCCATGCTGTGCTCGCCGACTTTGGGATTGCCCTCGCCAACAACGAGGCCCGCATGACCAAGGCTGGCGGTTTTGCTGGTACGGTCGCTTACACTGCGCCCGAAATTTTCGAGGGCGAAACCGCCGATGTGCGCTCGGATATTTATGCTTTGGGCTTGATTTTGTATGAATCGTTGGCTGGGCATAACCCCTATGCCAACATCAGCACTAATGCCCAAATTGCCATGAGCAAAATTTTAACGACACCGCTGCCACCATTGCAAGATGTTGCGCCGCATGTGCCTCCGTTGACGGCTGAAATTCTGGCTCAAGCAACCGCCAAAGATCCAATTCGGCGCTTTGCTACAATGTCGGATTTTGTTGAGGCCTTGAAACAAGCTAAATTCAATCGGGTCAGCGATCGACCTGCGCAACAATTGAATGCCAGTGGTCGCCCGATGATTCCAATTGCTGGTCGGCCTGGAGCGCCAAATCGCCCACCACCACGCAATCAGCCAAGTGGCGATAACCCAACGCAAGCCTTTGTAGCTGGGGTTGCTGCTTCATCTGCGGCGGCTGCGGCCATGCCTGAGTCTAATGAAGGCACGATGATCTACACGCCACCAACCCCAAATCCGGTGGTGAATCAACAGGCTGCGCCGCCACCAAACGAGCCAACCCAAATCTACACGCCACCAACCCCCAATTCGGTGGTGAATCAACAGGCTGCGCCGCCACCAAACGAGCCAACCCAAATCTACACGCCACCGACCCCGAATCCGGTGGTGCAACAGGCTGCGCCAGCGGCCAAGCCGCCAGTTGATGCGACCCAAATCTATACGCCGCCGACCCCGAATCCGGTGGTGCAACAGGCTGCGCCAGCGGCCAAGCCGCCAGTTGATGCGACCCAGATTTATACGCCACCAGCGGCTAACCCACCGTTACGGCAAGCACCGATTACCCAGCCCAATCAACCCTTGCCAAGTGTCCAATCGCAGGCCAACCAGCCGTTGCCAGCTGCGCCAACCATGCCGCTGGATAACCAAAGTACAATGATGTACACGCCAACTGCAAGCGTGCCCAATCGGCCAATTCCAAGCCGAACCAACCAGCCAGTTGATAACGAAAGCACCGTGATGTATCCGGCCTATCCGCCGAATCAGCCACAAGCCTATCCACCGCCAGCAACTGGTAACCAAACCTATATGCCGCCGACTGGCAATCAGGCCTATCCACCAATGGCTGGGGCTTCGCAGCCAAACCAACAACTGCCCAAAAAAGGGCCAGCGCGGCCAATTAACGCCCAACGGATTGAACTGGCGCGACCTGCGGCTCCTGTTCAAGCAACTCAGGCGGCGGAAACTGACTATGCGCCTGTTCCACCGCCCTATGCCATGCCGCCAAAAGCATCGCCACTTGCCAAAGCCAAGGATTTCTTCCGTTCGCCAAAGGTTCTCGTGGCCTTAGGTAGCGCACTTTTAGCCTTGATTGTGATTGCATTTTTGAGCTTTGGCCAAGGTGAAGATGACCCAAATCTTGCTAGCGGCGCTACAGCTACCGCAGAAGTTGCGGTTGATGAGAGTACCCCAACGGTTGCGGCAACCAATGCGGCCACTCCAACTGTGGCCGAAACTGCCGATCCCCAAGAGGCCAAACGCTTAGAATATATCGTTGGGCAAGAAGCTTACGCTAAACAAGATTGGCCAAATGCAGCAGCGGCCTTTGACAAAGTGCTCGCCATCGATCCAGCCTATCTTGATTTGAGCAACATTGGCTCGGCAACTTACTACAATTGGGCGGTCAGCGAATTAACTGGCCCTGAAAACGTTGCAGAAAGCCTTGAAATTCTCAACAAAACCTTTGGTTTCAAGCCCGACCATCAACCAGGTGGCAACTTAGCCAAAGTGCTGAATTTCTATCGCAATGGCCAAACTGCCGCCGAACAACAAGATTGGCAAGCAGCGATTAATGGCTATAAAGAAGCCCAAACTGCTGGCAGCGGCGAGTTTGGCGAAATTATGGGTAAGCTACAAACGGTCAAGCAATTGTATGAAGCCTATCTTGGGCGCGGGCGCGAGCTAGAGGAGGCTGGTAACGAAACCGAAGCCAATGCAATCTATCGTGAAGCTGCCGCCCTCAAGGATCTGGACAACAGTTTAGATGTTGCAGCAGCTAATACAGGCATTGCGGCAACCCAACCAACTGCGGTGCCAGCGACCCCAACGAAGCCAGCACCACCAACGACTGCCCCGGTAGCTCAACGCTTGTACTTCCAAAAATATGCCGAAAACGCGGTTGATCCAACCTGTTTTGCGGTGCATATCCGTGGGGTTAACACGGGCGGCTGGTTTGTGACGGTCGATGGACTGGGCAATCGCGGCAATGTCGATGGCGCTGGCAACACCAACGTTTGCGGATTGTCCCCCAGCCAAGAAGTGACCTTCACGGTTTACAATGGCTCTGGGCAGGCTGTGCCAGGTGGCGGCGGCATCCCGACCCGTGGCGGCGATTTGATGACCGGCTATTGGCAATAAATATTTATACCATCTTTCGATAATCCATCCCGTAATTCCCCATATGCCACAGATCAAGCACATGGGGAATTATCTTTAACTCTCTACACCACACTTGATACCATGTTTTTCGGATTATAAAAATATCATCTTCCTTACCACTACCCATTTTGATACTTAAATAACTGAAAATATCTCCTCTCTATGCATCTATAAGTAATATAGCATTAGCATACAATGCTATGGAATCCTAGCAAAATTTATTTTCCCTTGCGAAGCAGCTTAAATAATGTGATAATAACTTGGTCATTTAGCCAAGTTTATAGATGCTTATCCTTTAAGTATTGAGCTTTTAGGCGCTGCAAAATAGCCCTAATTTAGAGTTTTAATGCTATTCTTTTGTGATGATTTCAATTGTTCAGACGGGTAAGGGGCGACAATGAATAATTCTGCACATCCTCAATTCAATCATCAACCAATGGGAATGTATGCCCAGCAGCAGTTTGGTGAATACCAAGTTCGGCATAAAATTGGCGCAGGTGGGATGGCCGAAGTCTATCAAGCGGATCATCCCTCGTTTCAAACAGTGGCATTAAAATTGTTAAACCCGCTGGCAATTAATGACCCCGATATGTTGCAACGCTTCTTTCAAGAGGCCAACACCGTCAGTCAATTACATCACCCACATATTGTGGCAATTTACGAAACTGCCCAGACATGGTATGCCCCGATTCAGCAGTGGATTCCCTTTATCGCCATGCAATATATTGATGGCGGCACATTAACTGAACGCTTGCAGCGCCAACCTAAGCAAGATTTAGCAGCAACATTGGATATGGGCAGACAAATTGGCTCAGCCTTAGACTATGCTCATGGCAAGCATTTTATTCACCGCGATATCAAACCAAGTAATATCTTATTTCGTGGCAACGGCGAGGCAGTGCTAGCCGATTTTGGGATTGCGCTTGCCCGCAATCAAGCGCGGATTACCAGAACAGGCGGGTTTGTTGGCACAATTGCCTATACTGCGCCTGAAGTGTTTGATGGAATTACGCCTGATGCCCGAGCAGATATTTATGCCTTAGGCTTGATTCTATACGAAGCCTTGGCGGGCAACCACCCCTATTGGCATGAAACTGATAGCCATGAGGGAGTGACGATTAGAAAAATTCAACATACCCCCTTGCCACCATTGCGTGAATTTGCTCAATTTGTCTCACCAGGCATCGCCGATGTAATCACACGCGCAGTTATGCGTGACCCGGATGAGCGTTTTGCATCGATGGCCGATTTTCTAGAGGCGCTTGAAAAAGCTCGCTTTCCTCGCTCGAATTCGCGAGCCAATGTGCCAGTTCCAAGCCATGCAACACTCATGCAAGCACCAAGCCGCCCAAATATGGGCTTCGGAAATTCAGCAACCAATGAACGTCATATCAAGACAGTCATCCAACCTGAGTTTAAACAACCCGCCCGCACTATGCCAAACGCTCAACCAATTGGCGCAGTCAACTCAAACGTTAATCAGCCGTTGCCCGCTAGTCCGAGCGCTAGCCCAACCTGGTATGGTCCGGCTAAACCGCCAGCATGGCAAAAACTTTTCGATGATAAGCGTTGGCAAGTTGCTGCTGGAGTTGTTGTTTTAGGGTTAATCTTCTGGCTGGGTAGTACATTTTTTGGTAATAATTCGGCCAATGCAGATGGTGATACTCCTAGTACTTCAGTGGCGATGGCCTCGACAGTGCCAGAGCCGCTAGCAACAGCAACCGTTTCAGTCCAAGCAATCGAAACCTCTACGCCAACGGTTGATCCACTAGAGACCAAACGGCTTGAATATGCGCTTGGACAAGAAGCCTATGATCGCCAAGATTGGCCGTTGGCAGCTCAAGCGTTTAATCGGGTATGGGAGCTTGAACCAACTTATTTAGAACTTGAAAGTATTGGTTCAGCAACCTATTTTAATTGGGCCTTGGGGGCACTAAACAGCCCTGAAGCTGTTGCAATCAGCCAACAATATTTGGCTGAAGCCTTTCGCTTTGATCCGAATCATGCATTGGCCAAACGCCTCAACAATCTGCTCAACAGCTACCAAGCTGGTCAACAGGCATTAAGTGATGGAAAAACGGAAGCCTCAATTGAGCAGCTGCGCCAAACCTTGGAACAAATTAATTCGGCGCAAGAATTTAATGGCCTGCGATCAGAATTAGGCGTGATTGAAAAACTGTATCAAGCCTATCTACTGGAGGCTCGAACTGCGGTCGAAGCCCGCGATTTAGCAGCTGCTCGTGAGGCTTATCGTCAGGCGATTGAATTGAAAGATCAGGATGTTAATCTTGATGTAAGTGAAGCTCAAGCTGGGTTACGGGCAATTTCACCAACGCCAACACCTGTCCCAACCGCCAGACCACAACCTACGGTTGCTCGGACACCAGAACGTCTATATTTTCAAAAATATGCTGAAAATGCGGTTGACCCAACCTGTTTTGCAGTGCATGTTCGTGGGGCAAATACGGGTGGCTGGTTTGTGACGGTCGATGGTTTAGGCAATCGTGGCAACCTCGATGGCGCTGGCAATACGAATGTCTGTGGGCTGATTGCTAGTCAACAAGTGACGTTTACGGTCTACAATGGCTCTGGGCAGGCAGTTCTTGGCGGCAGCGGGATTCCGACCCGTGGCGGCGATTTGATGATCGGCTATTGGCAATAAGCAATCTGTTGCAACGAGCTGCGATTTTCTGATCGCGGCTCGTTGTTATTTAACGAGCATTCAATTGAGTTTGTGCCAAGCGTTGCACATAGCAATTTCCGTCATTGGTCAATTGCTCAAGCACATTGCTTGGGCAACTCGGGTTTTCGGCTAAAGCTGCTCGCCCCAACCACCACGGGGAGCGAGCGCCCTTCGCCAAATGCTCAATTGGGGTCGCGGGGTTTCCCAATGCCAGCATATGCAGCCAGGGATCGAGCGCATACAGGGCTTCGATTAGTGCTCGCTGGCGGGCATGATCAAGTATTTCAGCTGAGGCCTGCGGGTTTTGCCCAACCGTTTGACGTACCAACGAGGCTTGATCTTGGGCCAGCAACTCTAGAATTTCGGAAGTTGCGACTGGATTGAGGGCTGCTGCCACACGAATTGGCACTGCCGACCACGTGTAATCACGCGCTAGTGTCAGCAGTAATTTTGGGCTAATGTTGGGATTCCGCGCTAGTGCCGCTCGCACATGCTGCGAATCATCAAGCTCCAGTAGTTGATGAACAGTCCGCGGAGTTGCCGGATTTTGGGCCACTAGCAGTCGAATGCTAAGATCGTCGTCTTCAGCCAAAATTGCCAAGCCCTTAATATCATTGGAATGCGCTACTTGAATTCGTTCGGCCAACGGAGATTCGAGCAATCGTGGATAGTTTGGGGTAAAGTTAAGCGTTTGTGGCTCAATCACAGGCTGTGGCGTAGCTGGCGCTCGATTAAATAAGGCTTGATGCTGCTCGGCTGGTGATTGGCGTAGCCAGCTCAACATCGGCTGATTAATCGCATTCAAGCCAATTAATTCTTGCAGTAATGTTGTTGCTGTGGCATCGGGCAAGGCCACTTGCTCTCTGTAATGCTGATAGTCGGCATACCAATCGGCATCAAGCTGAGGATTTGAAGCACTATGCAGGTGCACGGTTTGAGCAATTTCAGGGCTAATGCTTTGAATCGACGCTAAAATAACTTGGGGAATAGCTGGATAGCTTAAAAACTGCATACAGCGTAGTGGTTCCATACGCTTAAACAACGCAGGATCGTGTTGCAACCATATGGGCAATGCCGGATTGGCAAAAAATGCAGCTGGCACATCGGCGGCAAATTCTAAAGCCAGCATTGGCGGAAGATTGGGGTTGGCAATCAAGGCTTCGAGTAGCGGCGAGGTTCGGCGTTCTAAGATAACTGCCAGTGGGCCTTGCGGTGCTTGGCTCTTGAGGTAAGCGAAACTCGTGCTAGGCTGAGCCGAATCAGCGCCTTGTTGGAGTTTAAGCCACTCGGTAAGCGCAATTAATTGTTGTGGGTCGGTTTGGGGGTTGCGGGCAAGGCTGAGCATGGCGGCTTGATCAACTTGGTTCAGATCGAGCATGTTCATTCCTCTCACCCCAAAATTGCTGATACCGTGCTACAATCAGCGCTGCTTAATTACACTGGAGTATACCCCATGTTTAGCTCAAATCGTTTGACCCTGCGGTCAGTTGGTCAAGAAGATCTGCCGATTTTTCATCAGTGGTGGGGTGACCCAGAAATTATGGCTCTGCAAACCGATGGCGATATTCGGTTGCGCCATGAAACCACCAATGTGATGATGTTTGACCATTGGTTTCGCGATGGTGGCAGCGATGTGGGCTTCTCGATTGAACTCAGCGAGACTGGCCAGTTGATTGGCTTTACCAATGTTTGGGGGGCGCAATTAAAAAATCGCTCAGCCGAATTGGGGATTATGCTCGATAAAGATTTTTGGAACTGCGGCTATGGCACCGAAGCGATGCATGTAATTGTGCGTTATGTTTTTGCTGAGCTGAATTTTCACCGTTTGCAATTGACGGTGCGCGATTACAACCAACGGGCGCAGCGCGTCTATAGCAAAGTTGGCTTTCAAGTCACTGGGCGTTTGCGCCAGATCAATTTTCGCAATGGCCGTTGGCACGATGATCTAGTGATGGATTTGTTGCAGGATGAATATTTAGCCGCCCATGGAGCCTACCCGTCTAGCCCAACTATGCCCTAAATAGCTATAGACCGATCGTAACTTCATGGTATAGTGATAGACAATCGCGACATGAACCGCGCCCGATGTTTTCGGCGCGGTTTTGTATTAACTTAAATCAACGTAGAGGTTGTTGTGCAAACGCTACTCTCAATTATTGAAATTTGTGCCACGATTGCCTTTGCCATTTCGGGCATTATTACTGCTCGCCGCCGTTCGTTCGATTTAATTGGCGTGTACACGGTGGCTTTTGTGACGACGTTTGGTGGCGGAACGGTGCGCGATATTTTGCTTGATCGCCGCCCGTTTTATTGGGTACAACAGCCGATTTATCCAATGTTGATGCTTGGTTTGGCGATCGGCTCGTTTTTTGTAGCCAAGGCCGATTGGGTCGCCTTGACCGAAAAGGCGATTATGATCCCCGATGCGTTTGGTTTGGGTTTGTTTACGGCAGTTGGGGTGGCCTATGGCTTAGAGGCTTCGATGCCAGTCTTTATCGCGGCCTTGATGGGTGTTATCACCGCTTCAGTTGGCGGTATGTTGCGCGATATTTTGTGCAATGAAATTCCGCTGGTGTTTCAGCGCAGCACCCAATTGTATGTTACTTGTGCTTTTGTTGGAGCCTGCGGGTATCTCTTATGTACCTATCTCGGCTTTGATGCCTTAGCAGTTTTAGTTTGTACTGGAATTACTGCGGCGATGCGTTTGGGTGCGGTGCGCTACGATTGGACGCTACCGATCTAGCCGTTGCAAGGCTGCCAGCGCACTATCGTTGATCATCGTGCGATAGGAACCTTCGGCCAATGCAGCCAAACTGGTCAAACACGCTTGATACTGCTCCAAGGCTTGGTCGAGTTGGGCATTTTGCTCATACGACCAAGCCAAATTTAAATACAGCGAAGGCAGAAATTCGCTGATTGCGCTTGATTCCACCAATTTAGCCTCTTCAAGGGCGATTTGATTCCATTCGAGCATCGTGGCAAGTGGTTGATGCCGTGCACAATAATGGGCCGCGATACAACGATCTAACGCTGTTTGAGCAACAGCCCAAGCTTGTTGATAAGCCGCCTGGGCTGCCCCAATTCGATCGTGCATTTCGGCTTGGGTTCCCGTGATGCACAATTGCACTACCAGATTGGTTTGATCGAGCAGTGGATTACTCATAGCGAAAATGCCTTGCTGCCAAGCGCCGCCAACGGCGCTGACGATGCCGATAAAACACCTGGGCAAACAGCCAAATGAATGGAGTGAGCCAGCCCGCCTCAACCACCACATGATCCCGATAGCGGGTGCTTGTGCCTTCAACAGCGACCTCGATCGTGTGATCCCAGCGCTTGATGAGCGGGCTATGGCCATTATCGCGTAAAGTAAAGGGGTGTTGCTGGGGGTGCGAGATCACAATCGCCTGCTTGCCAATCGGAATCAGCCCAAACAAGCGCAATTCGACCCAATAGGTGCCATCGCGCCAAATATCGGGCAGTTGGTTGGGTTGTTTGGGCACAAAGGTCACCAAAGGCTTAGCGACATACTCCAAGAGACGCGAGGTTGTTACATGCTCAATTGCGGTGCTGGCGGCACAATCCAAGCGCGTCGAGAGATCAACAATCATCACAGCAGCCCTTTCTAGATCAGCCCCATTGCTGATATTGCTCTACCTTACAACCTTGATTGCTGCTCGGCAAGCCCAAATTGGCTCAATATTTTAGAAATGTTCAACAATTCTCCACAACTTTTTCATAAGCAATTGCTACAGTTAACCTAAGCAAGCCCAAAGCGCCGGTGGATGTTGCAAAAAACCTGATTTGGGCTTGCGCAACGATTGAACTCAGCTGAAAGAGTTGTGTATGTTGTATCCAGTGCTATTTAGCTGGCCATGGAGCCGTAATTTCGTCCAACAACTGCGTCGAATCTACTATTTTTCCGAGCCTCAATAACATTCAGATTAAACCAAATGCGGAGAGCCAAAGCTCCCCGCTGCATAATACGTTATCTGCAAGTTTACAATTTAAGCGCTTCGGCGACATCATTGACTAAAATCGTATATTCACCTGGCTTTAGCTCGCCCTCGATTTGAATAATTGTGCTAAATGGCGAGATCTGTTGGTTGCACATGGCATCTTTAGGGCGAATTGTTGTGACTTCAATTTTGATGGTGTTGCCGTCGATCGATTGTTTGGCTTCGTGGAAAGAAGTACAACCATCGTTGAGCATGCCGTTAATTTCAACCGATACTTGGGGCGGCATTGATTCTTTAACCGAAACTGCAACACTTTCGATCATCATTGGGTTAATCTCGCTTTGCGCAAGATCAGGGGTGGGGTAGGCTGCGCTATCGGTAGTGGGAGTTGCAGCAACGGTGGCCGTAGGAACGGTGGTTGGTGTGCTTTCTGCGGTGCCGCATGCTGCTAAAACGGAGGTCAAAACGAGCAGCAAAAATCCCTTACGCATTCGGTAAAACTCCTTTAATCAGGCTGGCCTTGTGCCAACGTGCTTACTAGATTCAACGTTAGCATAGCAGATTTTGTTCCTGCCTCTGTCGATCCACGAAGCACACGAAGGTTATTTTAGCCACGAATTCCACGAATGATCTTTTCTTCCCAAACCCGTATGTTCATCCCTCATCCCTCATCCCTCAGATCTCTGCGCCTCTGCTTTAAAAGCTGACCCCTGAATCCTCACCACTGTGCCCTGACCCCCCAGCAACCGATCCCCGATCCCCAACTCCTATGTTCTATGTTCTGCGTTCCTATGTTAAACTAGCCCCATCGTATGCTCAACCAAAATAACAACGCCGTTGTTGTGCCAAACTGAGGAAACAATGACACAGAATGAAGCAATTGTGGTGCTTGATTATGGCTCACAATATAGTCAATTGATTGTGCGGCGGGTTCGTGAAGCGGGCGTTTATAGCGAGTTAGTGCGGTTCGATGCCGACGAGGCCACGGTTGCTGCGCTCAACCCCAAAGGCATCATTCTTTCGGGTGGGCCGAATAGCGTCTATGCCGAGGGTGCGCCGCAACTGCCAGCATGGGTTTTGGCCAGCAACCTGCCTGTGTTGGGCATTTGCTATGGTTTGCAATTGCAGGCCCATCATTTGGGTGGCAAAGTCGAGCCTTCCAACGACCGCGAATTTGGCCATGCCGTGATTACCATTACCGCTGAATCGCCACTCTTAGCCGATATTCCGACCGAACATTCGGTGTGGATGAGCCACGGCGATCGCTTGGAAACCCTGCCTGCTGGCTGGCATCCAATCGCGATCAGCCCCAACTCGCCCTATGCCGCTGCTGCCGATGAAGATCGACGCTGGTATGGCTTGCAATTTCACCCTGAGGTCGTGCACTCACCCTATGGCAAGCAAGTGCTGCACAATTTTCTCTACCGCATTTGCGCATGTGCTGGCAGTTGGCAGCCTAGCCACTTTATCCAAGAGGCGGTTGAGCGAATTCAGCAGCAAGCGCCCAGCGGCCAAGTGATTTGTGCGCTCAGCGGTGGAGTTGATTCGGCGGTAGCAGCGTTGTTGGCCCACCAAGCCATTGTCGAACGCTTGACCTGTATTTTTGTCGATAACGGTTTGTTGCGCCGCGGCGAGGCCGAGCAAGTTTCACGCACCTTCCGCGATCACTTCCAAATCGAATTGATTACGGTTGATGCCGCTGAAGAATTTTTGGCAGCACTGGCAGGCGTGACCGATCCTGAGCAAAAACGCAAGATCATCGGCGAAAAATTTATTCGCATTTTCGAGCGCGAAGCCCGTAACCTCGATGACGCGGCCTATTTGGTACAAGGCACGCTCTATCCCGATGTGATCGAATCGACAGCGCCAGATCGCAATGTGGCAGTCAAGATCAAAACCCATCATAATGTTGGCGGCTTGCCCGATGATATGAAACTCAAGGTGATCGAGCCATTACGCATGCTGTTTAAGGATGAAGTGCGGGCAGCCGGTTTGGCCTTGGGTTTGCCCGAAGATTGGGTCTGGCGACATCCCTTCCCTGGGCCAGGTTTAGCGGTGCGGTTGCTGGGCGCAATCAGCTTTGAGCGCTTAGAAACCTTGCGCCATGCCGATGCAATTTTCCTTGAAGAATTGCGGGCAGCAGGCTTGTATCGCGCGACGCAGCAGGCCTTTGCGGTGTTGTTGCCAGTGCAAAGTGTCGGCGTGATGGGTGATTATCGCACCTATGCCGATACCATTGCGATTCGTGCGGTGAGCACCGAAGATTTTATGACCGCCGATTGGGCTCGCTTGCCCTATGAATTGTTGGCCAAAGTCTCCAGCCGCATTGTCAACGAGGTGACGGGAGTTAATCGGGTGGTGTATGATATTTCATCAAAACCACCAGCCACAATCGAATGGGAATAATCTAAAAGCCCAGTCATCCTAGCAGCAACATCGGCCACCAAAATGGCCGATGTTGCAAAAAGAGCACTATGAGCGATTTGCATCAATTAGTTTTATTAACCAAGTTGGCGGCTCCCCAGATTCCCAGTACGTTGGTTGAGCGCCAGCATGTGCTTGAACGCTTGACCTGTCGTGGGCGAGTGAGCTTAATTACCGCCAGTGCAGGCAGTGGCAAAACCACCTTGCTTAGTAGCTTGGCTAATGCTCGTCAGCGGGTGGCTTGGCTCACCCTCGATAGCAACGATAATGATGCAATTCGCTTTGCTCGCTATTTAATTGTGGCCCTGCAAACGCTAGAGCCAACGCTTGGCCGCAATGCCATGGCGCTGTTGAATGGTTTACAACAACCAGCGATTGAAGCCGTTTTAACTTTATTGATCAACGAAATTAGTGTGGCCCAGCCAGCCCCAATGCTGCTGGTGCTCGATGATTATCATTGGATTGATGCTCAGGTTGTGCATCGTGCCTTGGCTTGGCTGATCGATCAATTGCCTGCCCAACTCCACCTGATTATTGCTAGTCGTAATGTGCCGCCATTGCCCTTGGGTCGTTGGCGCGGCAAAGGTTATTTGACTGAGCTTGATGCCAGCGTGCTGCAATTCAATTCAGCTGAAACCGCCCAATTATTAGCGCAAACCCTTGGCGATTTGCCTGATCAAAGCACAATCGATTGGCTGACTGAACGCACCGAGGGCTGGGTCGCTGGCATTCAATTAGCCGCACTTTCGGCGAAAGATCGGGCCAATGTGCAGCAAATATTGAGCGGATTTAGCGGTAGCCATCGTTATATTTTCGATTATTTGGCCGAAGAAGTGCTTGATCAGCTTGATCCAGCAACGCTTGAATTTCTGCTAGCTACCAGTGTTGCCGAGCGCCTGACCGGAGCTTTATGTGACCAACTGCTGGATTGGCAGCCAGGCACTGGGGCACAGATGTTGGCGCAATTAGCTGATGCTCAGCTCTTTTTGGTGGCACTTGATGATGAGCGACGCTGGTATCGCTATCACCATTTGTTTGCTGAATTTTTGCGTTTTCGGCTCCAGCAGCTTGATCCACAAGCTCCTGCCGAATTTTTGCAACGTGCCAGCGCTTGGCATGCTGCCAACAACGATCTAAACAGTGCAATCAACTATAGCCTTGCGGCCAACGATCATCAACAAGCCGCCAACTTGATTGCTCAGTTTGGCCGTGATGCCTTGATGCGTGGCGAAGCTTTGAGCGTGCGCAGTTGGCTGGCGCGGTTGCCAGCGATTCAGCTGAGCCAATCGAGCCATTTGGCCTTGATTGCTGCTTGGTCGCAATTATTGACGGTCGATATTTTAGGGATTGAAGAACATCTCCAACAGGCTCGTGCCCATCTCGAAGCCTTGCCCCAAGCTGAACAAGCGCGGGCCAACGCCGAAATTGCCACAATCGAGGCGGTGCTGTTACGCTTTGGCGATAATATTGAGCATTCGATGCAGCATTCACAGGCAGCGCTTGAACTGGTTGAACATGACGATTTGGTATTGCGCGGGATTTTATTGGGCAATTTGACCGTATCGGCTCGGCTGACTGGCAACTTAACCATTGCTGTGGCCGCTGCGAGCGATGCAGTTGCGATCAATCAGCGTAGCGGCAACACCTTTGCTATGCTCTTGGCGATAGCCGATCTTGGCCAAATTCAGGCCCAACAAGGCCATTTACGCAAAGCTGCCGCGACCTATCGGCGGGGCATCGAGCTAGCCAGCGAACGTGGTTGGCATCAAGTGCCAGCCTTAGGCTTGATTCACGTTGGCTTGGGCGAAGTTTGCTACGAATGGAATCAGCTTGAGGAAGCCCAAATTCATGCTGAACAAGCGATTGCCATTGCTCAAATTAATGGCTATTTGGATATTGCCACCGATGGCTACCGTTTGCGGGCGCGGGTTGAGCATGCCAACAACGAGCGGCGCAGCAGCCAAGCCTCGACTGAGCAAGCCTTGCATTTTGCCCAGCGCAACAATGTTGGGCGCTTTATCAACGAAGTTCAAGCCTCGCAAGCGCGGATGGCCTTGATTTTGGGCGATGTAGCGACAGTGCGGCGCTGGGCGCAGACCGTGCAAAAAACGACATGGCAATGGCAGCAGGTCAGCGCGGCCAATACCTACGCCCGCTGGTTGATTGCCAATAACGAGCCAGCCCAAGCCTTGCAACTAGCTCAGCCATTGCTTGAACAAACGCTCAAATTTGGGGGCAATCGGCTTGAATGGCTGCTGACCTTGGCTCTCGCTTATGCCGCTCAACATAATCTCAAACCAGCCCAAACCCAGCTAGAGCAAGCCTTGGCGATCAGCGAGCAAGAAGGAGCTTTGCGCACGTTTATTGATGCTGGCGCTGGCTTGGCCCAATTACTGCGTGAAGGCACAAGCTATGCTGCGCAACGGGCGGCGATTGTGGCGGCCATGCTGCAACAAAGTAGCACGTCCAGCGCTGCTCAAAGCCTTAACGAACCACTCAGCGAACGCGAAATCGAAGTACTAAAATTATTGGCTTTAGGCCATAGCAATGCTGAAATTGCCGAGCGCTTGGTGATTGCGATTGGCACGGTTAAACGCCATGTCAACAATTTGTTGGGCAAACTGAATGCCCGCAGCCGTACCGAAGCCGTAGCCATCGCCCGCGATGAAGGCTTGCTGCATTAGCCGACGCTGATTAAACATCTGGCATATAATACAATTGATGGATTAATCGGAGGGCTTGGCGATGCGAGCGGCAGTATTAACCGGATTTTTGGGAACTGGCAAGACGACCTTGTTGTTGGCGGTTGCCAATGCCTTGGCCGACCGTGGCGAGTACGTGGCAATTATTGAAAACGAGCGTGGCAGCGTCGGCATCGATGGGCGCTATTTGCAATCGCAGGGCATGACCGTGCGCGAGCTGCGTGCTGGCTGCGTTTGTTGCGATTTGGCCTTGCCCTTGCAAATTACCGTGCAACGCTTGAGCGAACATTATGAGCCAGATTGGCTGCTGCTCGAAGCTAGCGGCATTGCTAAACCCGAATTGCTCAAAGCCAGTTTGCAACACCCGATGATTAGCCAGATCAATTGGCGCTTTATTGCGTTGGTCGATCCGGTGCGCTTTGGCAAAATGTGGCACGATAGTTATGGCTTGGGCCAATTATTGCGCGGCCAAATTAACATCGCCGATGTGATTGTGCTGCCCAAAAGCGATTTAGTAGAGCCAAGCGTGCTTGAGCATGTCGCCGCCGAGATTCGCAGTTTACGCCCCGATGTGCCAGTGATTCCATTTACCGCTGATGATCCTGCGGCCACAACGTTGATGGTGCGGGCATTTAGTGAGCCACTGCGCTAGAGGAGCCAAAGCATGCTAGAAATTGGCGCAGCAACTATTGTTGCTCAACTCGCAGTTTCGCCAACAACCTCAATTCAAGCGCTATTTGAGGCCGCCTTACAAGCTGCTGATGAGTGCATTTGCACCGCTGCGCCTGAGTGGTTGGGCCATTGTAAATTGCTGTTGGATACGGGCGATCAAGTTTGTTATGTTTCGCGAACTGAGGCCAATGGGCATAATTCGTGGAGCAACCCACCCAAACCCTTGAATGCTACGACCAACGCCGAGGTTACGATTTACATTGCGGTCTATGGAATCGACGATCGCCATGCGCAACTAGCGGCTCAAGCAGCCCAAACCATGCTCACAGTATTAATGTGATTCGCGTTCGCGGCTAATATAGCGTTTTTCATATTCTTGGGTGGTGCAGAGGCTGTGCAAATCAGGGCCACGATCAAGCCAAACAAAGCCATCAAGATGATCCATTTCGTGCTGAATAATGCGTGAGAGGCTGCCACTCGCTTCGATGCGTTGCTCCTCGCCCGCCAACGTATAGGCGACCACAGTTACACCAAGTGGGCGTTGCACCAAACCCCAAATGCCAGGAAAGCTAAAACATGATTCATAGCGTTCGTCTTCCTCGCGGCTCCAGCGCTCAAAACGCGGGTTGACTAGCACTAAATTGGTGTCGGGGGTATCAATCAAAATCAAGCGCTTGAGCACGCCAATTTGCGGTGCGGCAATACCTCGGCCATAGCCAATTCGTTGTCGCATATCGGCCAAGGTATCGCGCATGTCGTTCAAAATGCGGGCCACTTCGGGGCTGGTTGGGTCGGCAAATGGAGTTGCTGGCTGGCGTAACAACGGATTTCCAAGCTCGATCAGTGGTACAACCGCCATAACAGACTCCTTGATTCGGTTAAAAAAGTTTGAAACGGCTAAACGCCCAGCCTTGAAACAGTAATAAGCCCCCAACCACCGCAAACACCAAGGGATAGGCAATTTTGACAATATCCATGGCGATTACTACACCCGCCCAAACCAAAATAACCGCTCCGACGATCAGGCTCATTCGACCAAACAAACGGCGTAGATCGGTCACACGGCCTGTTTTGTTGGATAAAAAGGTGGTGGCTGCCGCCATCCAGATGATGCCGCAGCACATAAAGACTGCTGGAAGTGCCAGAATAATTGGTCGCATTACTTCATCTTATCCAAAATAGTTTGCAATTCGGATTGATCAACATAGGCCACTGATTCTAATCCATCTTGCAAAACTTGGCGAGCCTCGTCGATATCGCCTTTGGCTTGATAGCAATAGGCTTTGCCAATATAAGCATTTTTCAACGAGGGATTATAATCAAGCGCCGTGCTATATTGATCGATCGCTGCATCATAATCTTTGTTATTGTACAAGATATTGGCTTTGCCGAGGTAGGCCGTCGCATAATCAGGCTGGAGATTAATCGTTTGTTCGTAGAGCTTCAACGCTTCATCATAGTAGCGCGTGTCGTAGTAGGTATCGGCTAAGCCAGCAATTGCATTTGGGTATTCCGGGTCACGTTCCAAAGCCTTTTTAAAGGTTTCGATGGCTTTATCAGTATCTTTGGTGTCGTAGAGATAGACATAACCCAAATCGACATAGACCGATAGCCACGATGGAGCTTCGGCAATCGCCGCTTCATAATCGCGAATCGCTGCGGCATAATCGCTTTGGGGATCGCTGGAGTTGTTGCGACCCAGCCACCAGTTGGTCAATGCTCGTCCATTCAAGGCGTTGGGGTCACGCTGGTTACGCTCAAGCGCTAGATCGAAAAACTGCTGGGCTTCTTCATATTTACGCTCGTAAATTTGCGTCCAACCCTTGCCTGCAAAGGCCAAACCATAATTTGGGTCAAGCGCTAGGGCATCGTCGAATGATTGATAGGCTTTTTCAAAGCGCTGAGCTGCGGTTTCATCTTCGCCGAGGTGCAGGGCAACCCGCGCTTGTTCGGCGTAAAAATAGCCAATATTATTACGCAGCAACGGCAATTGCTCTTGCAAACCAATCGCCCGATTGAAATTATCAATCCCATCGACGACAAATTCTTTGCCAGCGCCAGCGTCGCGGCTGGTTTGATCTTGATAGGTGACCCATTGAACGTAGCCTTTGGCGCTGTAGGCCATAGCTTGCTCAAAGCGTGAACGATTGGTTGCCAGCTCGATTGCTTTATTGGTATCGGCCAAGGCATCGGCCAGCAACTCGCTATCACCTTGCTCGTTGCCGACATCAGCTCGTGCAGTAGCCCGCGCCATATAGGCCAAAGGATGATTCGCATCCAAACGGACGGCTTCTTCGGCTTCAGCCAAAGATTCATTAAATTGACGATTATCGGAATGCACTTGGCTGAGCCAAGCATGGGCACTGGCTTGGTTGGCATCAATCGCAATTGCTTGACGAATTGCTTGATCGGCATCAGGCGTTTGGCCACGCATCAGATAGGTAATGGCTAGTTTTTCGTGGGCCTCGAAGCTCTCATCATCAGCAGCGGTCGCTTCTTTGTAGAGATTAATTGCTTCGATCAAGCCGCCACGGCGTTCAAAGGCAGCATCGCCTTGAGCAATAATATCTTCGGCATCACTGCCAGAAGCCAAAATAACCCCAACCACAACTGCCACCAACAGCAAAACCCCTAGGCCAACCCAAATCGTCAATTTTTGCTTGTTGCGCAGAACTGAGGTAGCACCTGTATAGGCAACTGGACTGGGTTGGCTAATTGGCTGTTGGTTATATTGTGCTGGCTGGGCCGCATTTGGCATGATTGCTGGCCGAGTGGCTTGGGTATTGGCCGCGACATAGCCATCATAGGGCGATTGGCTATGGATCACCACTTGTTGATTGCTGGGATTGGTCGGTGGATAATTCGGCATTACCTGCTGATTGCTCACTGGCGTTGGCGGGTAATGCGGCGCAACCGCCTGTTGATTGCTCAGCGGCGTTGGTGGGTAATGCGGCGCAACCGCCTGTTGATTGCTCAGCGGCGTTGGCGGATAGACCTGTGGGCTACTCGGCGATGTTGGCGCATATTGGGCTGGCTGATTTTGGGCAAATGGCGTAGCCGCAGCCACATTTGGCCGTGCACCATTACTCGCTTGCCGCAAGGCCTCGAAAAAAGCCGCCGCTGTTGGATAACGTGCCTCAGGCGTGCGAGCCAACGCCTTCATCAAGACATCTTCGACCGCCGATGGCATGGTCGGAATCAGATCGCTGGGAGCGCGTGGTGCACGAATAACCCGCGCTAAAAGCACAGCTTGGGCATTATTGGCGACAAATGGCATCTGTTTGGTCAGCATTTCGTAAGCCATAACCGCCAAGGCATAGAGATCGCTAGCAGCGCCAACTGTCAAGCCCTGAGCCTGCTCAGGCGACATATATTCCGGTGTGCCCATCACCGTGCCAACTTGGGTCAAGCCCGAATCGCTGCTCCCACCGCGAGCCAAGCCAAAGTCGGTCAAATAAACCCAGCCTTCAGGCGTGAGCATCACATTCGAAGGCTTGATATCACGGTGAATGACACCCTTGCGATGGGCATAATCGAGCGCCTTGCCAACTGGCTCAAGCAACTCCAGCACTCGATGAACCGACATTGGGGCTTCTTGCTCGATATTTTCCTTGAGCGTATTGCCCTCAATATATTTCATGACGATGTAGTAAAAGCCTTCAGCTTGGCCAACTTCGTAGATTGGCACAATATGGCTATGTTCAAGCCCTGCGGCGGCCCGCGCCTCTTGCTGGAACCGCGCAATATAGCTTTGATCAAACGTCATCTCTGGTGGCAACAATTTGAGCGCCACAGTACGATTCAGGTTTTCTTGGTAAGCACGATAAACCATAGCCATGCCGCCTTGGCCAAGTTTATCGACAATTTTGAAATGATTAAGCATGCGCCCAATCAACTGGGGATCTTGCATATAAAAAGACCTCACAATAACTCATTGTGTCGGCTCAGTCTAGACGATCTCAGGGCTTTTGTGAATAGTTGGGCTGGCTTGGCAAGCTGAGATTCTGCTGAGAGTATGTTGGCGCTTCTACGTGATTGTACATAGTGACGTTGCAAGCGCTGCAATTAAATGGTGATTGCTAGCACAATCTCTGCCAGCGTTCGCTTATTTGTGCCAGCTCAGCGTTAGCAAACGTGGCGCTTGATTGGCATCATCAGCATGCCAATATTCGTGCAATTGGCTGAGTTGTAAGCCGTGCTTCGTGGCAGCTCGCCCAAAATCGCTGATATGATGGGTAAATGCTGGAACTTCAATTTGACCGTGTTGGCCTTGAAAACGCGCCTGCGAGCCTTGATATTGGCGAAATGGATGCAGTTCGGAGATCAATAATTGACCATTGGGCATGAGCGCTTGGTTGGCTTGGGCAAAAAAATGATCGAGATCAGCTAAATGTTCAAGCACCAAATTGGTTACGACTAGATCGAAATAAGCCCTGGCAACTGGCCATGCTTTGGTTAAATCAGCTTGCTGAAACTGCACATGCTGAGCATTAATTTTGCTACGTGCTTGCTCCAACATGCCGCTTGAAAAATCTAGTGCCACAACTGCTGTGCCAATCGTGCTAAAAAACTGGGTATTTTTGCCAGTACCACAACCCAATTCCAAAATTGCTTGATAGTGGTGGCCTTGCAAAAGCTGCTGCATCACCTGTTGATCAAGGTCGCGAGTGCGGTTGCGATCGTTATCGTAGCTGCTGGCCCATTGGTTATAGGCCTGTTGAATTGACATTGCTTTGCTCCTGTTTTAGTGCCCTCGTGCCTAGTTTCATCCTTTCAAGGGTAGAATTTAGAATTGGTTGATCACCACCCTTCCGTCCCGCCTCAAGGCGGGAGACGCAGGGGGCTTTAATCCCCCTGCACCCCCTCAATCACAATTAGGGATTGAAAGGCATCCCCCGATGAACCACCAAATATGTGGTTTGTAGCGGAACTTCGCCCGCCGCAGTGGGAGAGTGGCTGGGGGTGAGGGCATCACTCAAGCCTTGAGCATAGCAGTGGCAATGATCTACAACATCGGCCCTATGATGCACTTTAAAGCCCAATCGCAGACCTAGTTGGCCTGCGATCAAAAGCTTGGAATAAATTATAAATTGTAATTTAGACGAAGGCTGGTACGCCGGTAATTTCGCGACCAACGACGAGCGTATTGATTTCGTTGCTGCCTTCGTAGGTATACACCGCTTCCATATCAGCAAAATGGCGGGCGATATGATTTTCGAGCAACAAGCCGTTGCCACCAAAGATTTCGCGGCCTAGGGCCACAATTTGGCGAGCTTTGGCTGAATTGTTCATCTTGGCCAGCGACGATTGACCATCGGTCATCAAGCCTTGGTCGCGCAATACGCTCAAACGCCAAGTGGTTAATTCCATCGCCACCACTTCTGCCAGCATTTTAACCAATTTTTCTTGAATTAATTGGTAGCCAGCGATTGGCTTGCCAAACTGTTTGCGTTCTTGGCTATAGCGCAAGGCCATTTCATAGGCAGCTTGGGCATGCCCCACGCCTTCCCATGCTACGCCAAAACGGGTGTTGGCCAACACAACCGCTGTATCTTTGAACGATCGTGCTTTTTCGAGACGATTGCTGGCGGGAATGCGACAATTTTCGAGCTTGATTTCGGCATTCCACAGGGCGCGTTTGGCAATTTTGCCATGCATCACGGTTGCTTCAAAGCCTGGAGTCCCTTTTTCGACCAAGAAGCCTGTCACTTGATTGGTGGCTTCATCGCGTGCCCAAACAATAATTACATCGGCAAACGAGGCGTTGCCAATCCAGCGTTTTTGGCCGTTGAGCACATAGTGGTCGCCCTCTAGGCGGGCAGTGGTTTGAATATGCGAGGCATCTGAGCCGTTATCTGGCTCAGTCAGGGCAAATGCCCCAATTTTTTCCATCGAAGCCAATTTGGGCAACCAATATTCTTTTTGGGCTTCTGAGCCACAATAATAGATGCTCGACATCGCCAAGCCGCTGGTTACGCCAAAAAAGGTACAAACTGAGCCATCAATTTTGGCCATTTCGGCAGCAACCAAGCCAGTTGCCACGCTCGATAAGCCTGGGCAGCCATAGCCCTGAATCGTGCCGCCACAGACCTTGAGTTCAGCCAACTTAGGAATTAACTCGAACGGAAATTCGCCCTTCTCCCAATATTCGTTGATGATCGGCTTAACTTCACGCTGCATAAAGCCACGCACCCGATCACGTACTTCACGCTCTTCAGGCGTTAACAGCAAATCAAATTGGTAGAAGTCCAAGGCGGGGTCGGCGGTGTGCTCTTGCATCGTCATTGATGGATTCTCCTTATATGATCTTGCGTCGGATCGAGGATGACGCACTGCGTTATTCACTATACCACACTTTTTGAAAATCAAAAGGCAGAAGTCAAAAGTCAAAAAATGGCAGGAATGAGGAGCTAGGGGCCAGGGATCAGGTGCTAGATAGCGAAGGATCATCCATCAAATCTGTGGCAAAAAAACAAGCCTTCGCGGCCTTCGTGTGCTTCGCGGTTTCAGTCCTTCGTGCTCTTCGTGCTCTTCGTGGATCAAGATTTTAACGCAGAGGCGCAGAGAGTATGGGCTATAGGCGATTGGCTATTGGAAGATCAATTTGTGAAATTCGTGCAATTCGTGGCAAAAAAACAAACCTTCGCGTCCTTCGTGCGCTTCGCGGTTTCAGGCCTTCGTGTCCTTCGTGGATCGGCCTACTGACCTAAATCGCGCAGACGTTCTTCGGCTTGTAAGCGCCAACGATCATCGGGGCTGGCTTGTTGGCTGATTAAGTGATAGGCTTCACGCGCTAGATCGATTTGGTTGGCTTCTTCGGCAGTTAGGCCTTGGTAGTAGCGGGCTTCATGAAAATTGCCATTCAAACTCAAGGCTCGTTCAAACGATTTAATTGCATCATTGGTGCGGTTTTGGGCGCGATAGGTTCGACCAAGCCAATATAAGGCGGTTGGGTCATTTTGGTTGCGCCGCACCGATTGATCAAGCGCTTCTTCGGCTGCTTGTAGGTTGTTTTGGCTGAGATAGAGCTTGCCTTGCAAATATAATGCTTCGCTATTTTGCGCATCCAATTGGGCGGCCCGACCATAATCGCTAATCGCGGCGGCCATTTGGTTTTGGCGCTCGTTGAGTTTGCCGCGCTCAAACAAGGCCCGCGCATCGTTTGGCCGATAATTCAAAGCTCGATCAAGCAAACGCCGCGCCTCAGCATCGTATTCGGCAGCTTGTGCTGGGTCATAGGCATAGCTGTTAATCGCCATGTTGCAATAAGCCCGACCAGCCCCAAACAAGGCTTCGGCATTATTTGGATCGGTCGCTAGCACCAAATTAAATTCATCAAGTGCCCGTTCATAGAAACCTTGCTCGACCAAGGCCTGGCCCAGCCAAAAATGGGCGTTGGTGCTATTGGGTTCGCGGGCGAGGGCTTGATTATAATAGCCAATCGCCACTTGCCACTCGCCCCGATCGGCGGCAGTACGGCCTAAACCAATGTAAGCAGGAATGATCGTCGAATCGTTATCCAAAATTTCGTTGTAGGCTGTAATTGCCTCATCAAACCGCCGTTCGCGCCGAAAACTCTCGGCTATGCCAAGCTGCGCTTCGATGTACACGCCATCAGCATCACGGGCAATCGCTGCGCGTTCTTGCTCGCGAGCTGCTTCAAAACGACCTTGCTCAAGGTAGGCTTGGGCCAAATAATGGCGTGATTCAGGCACATTCGGATTGAGCCGCACCGATTGTTCCAAGGCATCGGCGGCCTCGCTATAACGCCCAATCTCCAAAAATTCGCGGCCCATATCCTCGAAATTGCGTGGATCTTCGCCGCCAGCGTCGATTGCGCGTTGATAGGCCGCAACGGCATTATCTGGCTGGTCGAGATACCGCGCATACAATTGGCCTAATGCGAGATGCGCCTCAACGTAGCTGGTATTAATTTCAGTTGCAACTTGATAGGCTTTTTCGGCTCCTGCATAATCGCCACGGTTTTGGCGCAAGCGGCCAATCTCATAAGCAGCGCTAGCATTGCTGCTATCAACATTCAATGCCCGCAAGAAGATATCTTCAGCCGATTGATCTTGGCCTGCTTGGGCATAGACTTTGCCTAATTCAACTAAGGCTTGGCTGTTATTCGCATTCGCCAAAGGCAAAAGCGTCACTTCAGCATCGGCCAAAGCCCCAAGCTCGCGTTGAGCTGTGCCCAGGGTAATCCGTGCCCCAAGGTTATCAGGGCGATTAGCCACAATCCATTGTAGATAGGGCAAGGCGGCGGCCCATTGTTTATCGCTAACCTCTAAGCGAGCAGCCAAAATATAGCCAGGCGTAAAATTTGGGGCGGCAGCAATGGTTTTTTGCAAATAATCACGCACTGCTTGGTTGCGTTCTGGGCTTGGGCCTTCGGTATTAAAGCGCGTGATTGCCAAGCCATACCAGCCCTCAGGCCGATTGGCATTGAGTTCGCTGGCTTTGGTGTAGTAATCCATAGCTGTTTTTGGCGCACCCAAAATTCGATGCACCCGCCCTGCCTGAATTAAAATTGGATAATTCTGGTCTTGGGCTTTGGCGAGTGGATCGATCACATTTTGGGCTAATTCCAGCGGAGAATCATCGCCAAACATGCCATCCCACATGCTGCGCAGCCGACCTTTTTGCTCAAGCGAGGCTGAAATACCCTCTTCGGTCATCGCGACCGCTTGCCAATAGCGCACCTGATTGAGCAATTCAAAGGCTTGGCGCGAATGAGCTTCGTGCACCCGCCCTGATTCTGGCAAGCCTGCTGCATCATCACGGGCGGCAATTTGGCGTTGCTCGATCGAAATCGTTTCAAGTGTAACAACCGCACTATCAAGCCGTTGGCGCACAATCGTCAGGGTTTCGCGAGGCAATGGCGGCACAATCTCCAATTCCCACAGCGGCTGATCGCCATTGTTGACCAACTGGGCTACTTGAACCCGCGCTGTCATCAATTGAACCAACGGATCAGCGTTCGCATAGCCATTCAGATTATTGATGGTTTCGATCGCCTGCGCCAATTGATTCGCTTGTAATTGAGCCTCGACCAAGGCTAATTTGTTGCTGATGCCATTAGGATTGAGCTTGACCGCTAAGGCCAACTCACCAACCGCTACCGCTGGGTCAACCCCACGTAACGCCAACAAACCACGATTCAAATGCAGCGCCGTAAGATCGCTATTTGTGCCTTTGAGGCGTTCTTGAGCAGTGTTGAAGGCTTGAGTTGCCTCAGAAAAACGGCCTTGTTCTAGCAACACAACCCCAAGGTTATTCCAATATTCAGGTTTATCGGCAGTTTCTAAGGCTCGCCGAAAATCACCCTCGGCTAAGCTCCATTGCTCTTGCAGGGCGGCAATCGAGCCACGAATCCCCAAGAGCAAATCGGGGCGTAACGGCCCATCCACGGCATAGCGATCAAGCAAACTATTGATCGCTTGGATCGCTTGATCGTACTCGCCCATTTGATAGAGATCGATCACGACCAAAATTTCACCGAGCACGGCTTGGGCATTAAATGGCTGGTCGGCCAAACGATATACGAGTGGTAAACTCAAGCGTTCGCGTAACCCCAACGAGCGATCATGCGGCAAGGGTTGGCGTGGAGTCCAGAGCAATTGCGGCTCGATGCTAGCGCTATTGGCATCACCGCCAGCGACAATTGTGCCCCAAATCACCAGATCATATTTGGGCCGATCGGCTAAATTCCAAGCACTTTGGGCATCGGCAATTGGGGTTTTGAGCACAGCAAATTGCAAATCATTAGCACGAGCTTGCCAAGCCTGGGCCATGGTGGTGGCTGCGGCAAAACCTTCTTGGGCTGGTTGGCCTGCGCTGCTGGTAAATGGTGAGAGAATTACCCGTGCCCGAACAGTTTCAGTCGGTTGACTACCCCAAAAGCCCAGTAAGTTCAAACTCAGAAAAAAAGCAATTAAGATAATCAGGAAGAAAATAACCACGCCCATATTGCCGCGCGATTGAACTTCATCACGAATGCGGACTGCCCACGAGCGCTGGGTGCGCAAATCGCGGGCACGTAGGGTTGGAGCAATTGCGCCAGTCGGGCGGGCAGATGGGCGGCGCTGGCGAATTGCAATCAAGCGCTGCACATGGCCAGTGCGATACAAGTTATAGCCAAATAGCCCACACAACAAAATGACAAAAATCCATCCGATCATCGAGCCTCCAGCCGCACCAAGTGCAAAGCCAACGAAAGATACTCGTGAATAGGAATGGTCGGCTTCAAACCAGTCTGAATTTGAAGCTGGGCAAAACCTTGTTCATAGCTTGATTGATTAAGTTTTAGGGTAATTTGTGGCAAGCTCTGCCAACGTTCGGGCACATGCGGCAAGACATCGCGATAGCCCAACACCAAAGCATCGGGCATAATTTCACTATCGGCCTCGATTACAAATAATGATTGTTGTTGGAGCAAATCGCTCAGCATATCGACTAAGCCAACATCTTGGGCGATAACCCCAATTGTTGGGCCACGTTTGCGCCGATCTTGCTCAATCGTCTGTTTTTGCGCACGCCGATCAACCACATAGACGCTGCCAGTTTGTTGTTTGGCAACCCGCTTCATCTCGGCAGCGGTGCGACTTAGGTCGTGATAGGTTTGTTGCATATCTTCACGATGCAGCACCACGCCAACCGAGAGCGTCTGGATCGGCACAGGTTTGTTGCTACTATTGGGATCGTACAAGGTCAAAATCCGCTGATCAAAGCGCCGAATCAAATCTTCGCAGAGGGCATTGACATGTTCCGATGCCATAATCAGGGCAAAATCATCGCCGCCAATATGGCCAATAAATAGCCCTTCATCGTTGTATTCAGCCTTGATTTCCGTCAAAATTGTGGCCAACAGCTTGATCACCAAATCGCCACGGGCAAAGCCATAGCTATCGTTATAGGCTTTGAAATTATCCAAATCGAGGTACAACAAAGCAAAGGCTTGTTGCTGGCGCAAGCGATGGTTAACTTCTTCTTCGATCAAAATATTGCCGGGCAAGCCAGTCAGTGGGTTGAGCACAGGGCGGCGGGTTGCTCGCAACAATTGGGCGCGAACACGGGCCAGCAGTTCAGGCATTTGAAACGGCTTGACGATATAATCATCAGCGCCCAATTCAAAGCCAGTCACCACATCCTCAATCGCGGTACGCGCAGTGAGCACAATAATTGGAATATGGGCCAGCCGTGTATCGTTGCGCAATTGGCGAATCGCCTCATAGCCATCGATGCGCGGCATCAAAATATCAACAATCATCAAATCGGGAATTTGCAGTTGGGCCTTGGCTAACAGGTCGCCGCCATCGTTGGCAAGAGTAACCTCATACCCATGCTCAACTAAAATCAGTTCAAGCAATTGGCTTAGGGCTTCGTTATCGTCAGCAACGAGAATACGTTCAGGCATACTGTTCCCAAGGCAGCACCTAGCAAAAATACTAGGCTCAGATTAACAACTGGGCGTACAAACTCTCTAGGCTCAAATCGCGGCGCACGGTGTCGGGTGAGGCCACGGTTAATGCGGCGGCACTTGCTCCCAAGCGCACAGCTTCATCCAAGGTCAACTCATTCATTAGGCCAAATAAGACGGCTGCGGCCAAGGCATCGCCTGCTCCAGTGGCATCGACAACATCGCGCACCAAGGTTGGAATATGGCCATGACCATCGGCGGTGGCATAGACGAGGCCTTCACGGGCTAAAGTAATAATCGCAATTTCCACGCCAAGCCGCACTAATTCTTTGGCCGCTGCTGTCGCCTCGGCAGGCGAGGTCACCGGCAAGCCAGTTAATGCTTCGGCCTCACGCTCGTTGGGCGTAATCAAATACATCCCACGCAAACGATCACGGTAGCGACCTGCTAAACCATAGGCCACAGGCTCGAAACAGACTGGAATATCTTCTTCGGCACAAATTTGCAAAATCACATCGGCAGTTGCCCGTGCCAAATTGGCATCAATAAAGACTGCATCGGCTGCCCGCAATAGCTGCACGTTATCGTAAATATAATCGGGCGTTAATGCCCGCGCACAGTGGCTATCATCGAGCGCCGTATACAACAAGCCATTGCGATCGAGCAGCGCCAAATAGGCTGCCGAATGTTGATCCTCTAAAATCATCATGGCATCGGTATCAACACCAGCATCTTCAGTTTGTTGGATGATTAAGCGCCCAAATTCATCGTTGCCTACCGCGGCAATCAGGCTGCTTTGTGCGCCCAAGCGAGCCAAATTTTCAGCAATGTTGCGGGCAACTCCGCCAACACTAATTGTTAAACGGCCTGGATTCGAGGTTTTTTCAATCAATGGCTCAAGCAAACGCCCTTTGATATCCAGCCCTGCGCCACCAATAACCACCACGCGCCAATCTGTATCCAAATGTTCCATGCCAAATAACTCCCTCGCTATATGGTTATTCTTGTTCGATCAGATTGTGTTCGCGGTAGGCTTTACGTTTTTCGTGCTCATCGAGCGCCAGAGTCAGCAAATGTTTCAAATCATCAGGTTTCATTTCAGGATTATCAGCAATGATCGTATTCATCCAATCTTGCAGCATTTGCAAACTGGAAGCATTTTCAATTTCGTTGCGTTGACGTTGAATTTCCAGATCAGTTTCAGCCAATTTCTTGCGTTGATAGGCTTCAGCATCGGCCATTGCGATTGTGCGCTTAATTTCTTGCTCCGACAAACGATTAGCCGTTTGAATTTCCAGATCAGCCGTGATCGCCCGATAGAAGGCCTTAATTCGATCAGGATTGAGCACAACTTGGGTAATGCCAATATCGAGCACTTCGATGCCCCATTGTTGCACTTTTTCTTGCACCCGATTTTTCAATTGGGCGGCAATTTCGGCACGACGGGCCGAAATATCTGCCGGTGCCAGCTTACCATAACTGCGCTTTTCAGGATTATAAAAGGTATTATCGTGAATAATTGCCCGTAAATCTTCTTCAACATCGCGGCGTAATTGCGATTGAATCGCTTCGATCCAAAAATCGGCACTCATGCGCACTTGCATCACATCCATATTGCGCCGATCGGCAATTTCTTTAAAAATATGGTCGCGATTGGGGTAGTTGTAGGGTAATTTCAAAAAGCCTTCGTAACGCATTTCAACAGGCATGCTTGAACCATCGTCAGGAAAGCGCTGAATAATTCGCGATTGAGTATCGACGACAATTTTATCGACCGTATGCAGCGAAGCAGTATCAACCATTTCAACTTCAACATCGGTTTGAATATTGTAGGTTGGCATAACCGCTACGCCAACTTCGAGGGCTGGCACAATCGGCGAATGCAAACCTGGCGGGCGAATGATATGCTGATGATCCATGCGGCGTTGAATTAACAATACTTCGCCTTCTTCAACATGCTGACCAATGCGGGCAGTCATGGCCAAGAAGACCATATAGACCCCAGCCAGGAGCACGGGAGCACACATCAATCCCAGCAAATTGCCATTTAAGGCTTGTTGTCCAAGCAGGGCTGCACATGAAACAGCGGTAATACCAGTTAATGTGCCCAACATATTGCGCGATGATTCGCGTTGGGCGACTGAGCCGCGACTAAACGCCAAAAAAAGCCCAATCAGGACAATTAACAACAGGATTATCCCAACCAGACCTTGATTTGCTTGATATTGTGCTGGCCCAATATAGATAAATAAACAGCTTACCAGCAGGATAATCACGAGGACAGAGGGCGATAAACGGCTCATCGTTGGCCTCCCATGCAGTTAAGCCGCAAGCCAGCAGCAAGGCTCAAAACCATTAACAACTACTAACAACTACTGCGGCCTATTATACACGATGCTTGCAAGCAGCCGTAAGTGAGGCTAGGAACGAGCATTTACCAATCAAGCATGAAGTAAAGGGATAAAGGATGCGGCTATGGGCTATCGGAGTATTATTCCTGGAATTCGTGGCTAAAGCTAATCCTTTGCGCTCTTTGTGGTTTCAACACTTCGTGATCTTCGTGTCCTTCGTGGATCAAATTGCCCCCTCGATCCATGAATCAAGGGGGCGGCTCAGCGCATTACATTCGAAACACACCATATTTAACATCAGCTAATGGTGCGTTGGCGGCTGCCGATAAACCCAGCGCCAAAGCCATGCGCGTATCAACCGGATCAAGAATTCCATCATCCCACAGGCGAGCACTGGAATAATAGGGGTTGCCCTCAGCCTCGTATTTATCGAGAATTGGCTGCATAAAGGCTTGTTGCTCGGCCAAATTCATGTCTTGGCCTTTGGCTTGCAGGCCATCGCGGCGCACGGTTAGCAGCACGTTGGCAGCCTGTGAGCCACCCATCACCGAGATGCGACTGTTGGGCCACATCCAGAGTTGGCGCGGGCTATAGGCTCGGCCACACATGCCATAGTTGCCAGCGCCAAACGAGCCGCCAATCACCACGGTAAATTTTGGCACACGCGCATTGGAAACCGCCATCACCATCTTGGCTCCGTCTTTGGCAATCCCGCGTTGCTCGTATTCGCGGCCAACCATAAAGCCCGTGATATTTTGCAAAAACAGCAGCGGAATGGCGCGTTCGTTACAAAGCTCAATAAAGTGCGCTGCCTTGAGGGCACTCTCGGAAAATAAAATGCCGTTGTTAGCCAAAATGCCGACTGGATGACCATAAATGTGGGAAAAGCCTGTCACCAAGGTTGTGCCATAGCGGGCCTTGAATTCATCCAAGCGCGAGCCATCGACGATGCGGGCGATAATTTCGCGCACATCGAATTGTTTGCGCGTATCGGCGGGAATAATGCCATACAATTCTTGAGGATCGTAGCGTGGCGCCTCGGGCGTGCGCAGCGGCCATGGGTTAGCTTTGCGATGCTGCAAATTGGCTACAATCGAACGCGTGATTGCCAAGGCATGCTCATCGTTATCGGCAAAGTGGTCGGCCACACCAGATAAGCGGGTATGCACATCAGCGCCGCCTAAATCTTCGGCGCTCACAATCTCGCCGGTCGCTGCTTTGACTAAAGGTGGGCCACCCAAAAAGATCGTGCCTTGTTCGCGCACAATCACGACTTCATCGCTCATGGCTGGCACATAGGCTCCGCCAGCGGTACAACTGCCCATTACCACCGCGATTTGCGGAATACCCAAGGCCGACATTTGCGCTTGATTGTAGAAAATCCGCCCAAAATGTTCGCGATCGGGAAAAACCTCGGCTTGCAACGGCAAGAACGCGCCACCGCTATCGACCAAGTAAATACAAGGCAAATGGTTTTGCAGCGCGATTTCTTGGGCACGCAAATGTTTTTTGACAGTTAATGGATAGTATGTGCCACCTTTGACCGTGGCATCGTTGGCTACAATTAATACCTCAACTCCCGACACCCGCCCAATGCCAGTAATTACACCTGCTGCTGGCACATCATCTTCGTAGACTTGCCATGCGGCTAATGTGCCGATTTCGAGCCAAGCACTACCAGGATCAAGCAAACGCTCGATCCGATCGCGTACCAGTAATTTGCCACGACGTTCGTGGCGGGCACGCGCTTCGGCGCTGCCACCTTGGGCAATTTGCTGGGTCTTTTGGCGCAATTCAGCGCTTAATTGGCGATGAAAATCAACATTTTGGCGAAATTCAGGGCTATGGATATCGAGCGTACTCTGAATGATCGACATTGATCGTTCCTTATCACTAGACGTTCGCTGGGCACATGATACCGATGATCGCGCTTAAAACAAACCAACGCGAATCGTTTGCTCGCCATAGGGAAAATCGGGGTCATCGGGATACATGCCGTAGCGCGAGAAAACCCAAGCCCGCAAAGCATGTTCGTTATCGATCACGGCCTCGAAATGCGGTGGCTGATGCCGTTCGCAGGTTGCTACTTCATACTCAACGCAAACATTTGGGCGCTGCATATAAATTCCACAGCGGCTATCTTCCTGCAAATGTTCACATGGCAGGTCAATTTCTAATTCCCAAACCGATTGTTTGATTAAGCATTTGACTCCACGATGCAACACCAGCCAGCGCAGCACATCAAAATCCTCGCGGGTTTCGGGAGTATCAATTGGCAATACAAACGAGCGGCAACATAAACCACCACAACCAGCACAACTTGGCTGGCTCTGATTAAGTACATTCAAGGCAAGCGACATATTTTTGTTCCTTGTGGATGAAGTTAAACACTGGACAGATCTATTTTAATCCAAAAGAACATATTTAACCACGAAGGACACGAAGAGCACGAAGGCAGATTAATCAGTCTTCGTGGTTCTTCGTGTCCTTCGTGGATCGAAACTGGTTTTATGTTTTATGCTCGATGTTCTTTGCTCTTGGCTACTAATTCAAAGCTTGCCTGCAAACCACCAATGCTGCTTGGCGCAACCCAGAGATTAAATTCGCCTGGCTCGACGATCCGTTGCATGGCGTTGTTATGGAAACTCAAGTCAGCGCTGCTAAGTTCAAATGTTACAGTTTGGCTTTGGCCTGGCTCCAAATGAATTCGTTGGAAGCCTTTGAGTTCTTTGATTGGGCGAGTCATACAGCCAACCAGATCGCGAATATACAATTGCACCACTTCTGCGCCAGCATACTTGCCAGTGTTGGTCACCGTAGTGGTGATGCTAAGTGTGTCGCCAACCGCCAGTTTTTGGCTAGATAAACGCAAATTGCTATAGCTAAATGTGCTGTAGCTCAAGCCATAACCAAAAGCAAACAAGGGCCGATGATCAACATCGAGGTAGCTTGAGGTAAAACCACTCGGATCAAGCGGCGTGCCCGTGGGAATACTCGGTGCATCTTCGCTTGGTGGGCGACCAGTGTTTTTGCGATTGTAATAAATTGGCACTTGGCCGACGGTGCGCGGGAAGCTAATTGGCAAGCGGCCTGAAGGGTTATCCAAGCCAAACAGCAAATCGGCGAGCGCTGGGCCAGCCATGGTGCCAGGATGCCAAGCATATAAAATCGCCTGCACTTTATCCTGCAATTCGCCCAACACCAACGAGCGTCCAGCCATCACAACCGCAACCACTGGTTTGCCGGTTGCCACCAAGGCATCGACTAAGGCCAGTTGTGCGCCAGGTAAATCGATGAATGCGCGGCTATGGGCTTCGCCACTCAAGCCAGCATCTTCACCAAGGAAGGCAATAACCACATCAGCAGTTTGAGCCGCCGCGACTGCCTCGCCAAATAGACTTTGATCTAAGCTGCGGGCTTCGGGCAAGCCTTGGGCAAATTGCACCCGCTCGTCACCAAGCAATTCGCGAATCGCTTGTAATGGAGTTTGGCTATCTTCGGGCTTGCCATCGAATACCCAGCAGCCAAGTTGATCGGCGGCATGGTTGGCGAGCGGCCCAACAATTGCCACCCGCGTTTGTTGTGGGTTGAGCGGCAAAGTTTGCTGATTGCTCAATAGCACACAACTTTCTTTGGCAATTTGGCGAGCCAAAGCCAAATGATCAGGCGCAACGACTGAATCAGCCGCCGCAGCGTTAGCATACGGTTGATCGAACAAACCCAAACGGAACTTGATGCGCAACACCCGCCGCACAGCATCATCAATTAAATCGAGGCTGAGTGCGCCACTTTCAACCAACGCAGCCAGATATTCGGCGTAGCTGGTGCTGGCCATTTCCATATCGACCCCAGCCGTTACACCTTTCAAGGCAGCATCGCGCAAATCAGCGGCATAGCCATGGGCGATCATTTCGGCAACCGAGGCCCAATCGCTGACCACCATACCATCGTAATTCCACTCGCCTTTTAAAATTTGACGCAGCGTAAATTCGTTGCCTGAGGTTGGCACACCATTCAAATCGTGGAAGGCGCTCATCATGGTGGCCACGCCAGCATCGGCGGCAGCTTTGAATGGTGCTAAATAAACATCACGTAAGAGCACTTCGGGAATCCAAGCAGTGTTGTAATCGCGGCCATTTTCGCTAGCGCCATAGCCCACATAATGTTTGGCACAAGCAGCAATCGCATCGGGGGCGGTCAAATCGTCGCCTTGAAAGCCTTCGACCATCGCCACACCCATCAAACTTGAAAGATAGGCATCTTCGCCACAGCTTTCGGCGATCCGCCCCCACCGTGGGTCGCGTGAAATATCGATCATCGGGGCAAATGTCCAGTTGATCCCAGAGGCCGAGGCTTCGCGGGCGGCAATCCGCGCGGCTTCGCGCACAAGCTGAGGATTAAACGAAGCAGCCTGGCCAAGTGGAATTGGGAAGATTGTGCGAAAACCGTGGATCACATCGCGGCCAATTAACAGCGGAATGCCCAAGCGTGATTCTTCAACGGCAATGCGCTGAATCTCGTGGGCATCAGCATCAATCACATTTAGAACCGACCCCAAGTTGCCTTCGCGCACCAGTTGCTGCTGGGTTTCGCCAGTGCCATGAAGCTGGCGCATTTGGCCAATCTTCTCGGCAAGAGTCATTTGGGCCAACAATGCTTCGATTTGTTGCTCATACTGCATATTCGTTTGTCCTCATTGAGCCGAATGACTGTCATAGTCAAGTCGGCAATTGCCATTCGACAGCCCAGAAATGGCAGTTGCCACGCATGCAGGATCGGTTTTTGGGATTTGGGACTAGGAATATTTGGTTGAAATTACTGTTTTTATCTCCGGTAACGTTTCCGGTATCGTTAACGGATATTCTGTAAGCGCTTGCAATTGTGCCGTTAAGCATAAACTCTGTCAAGTTGGTAACAAGACTGAAAAAATTTGCCCTCACCACTGAATTTACAAGGGTAGATTTTTAACCATGATTGGGTGAGTTGCATCGTCGATTGGCGTTCCCTCGCCCCCTGCCCCTCTCCTCACAAGGGTAGGTTTTAACAATCATGGGGTTGGATTCACCGTCGCTGTTCATGCCCTCACCCCCTAGCCCCCTCTCCCGCACGCGAGGAGAGGGGGAACCATCCCATCATGCCATTGGTATGCCCCTCGCCCGCCGCAGTGGGAGAGGGGTTGGGGTGAGGGAACTATCAAAGGCCGAGGAATTTCCTCGGCCTTTGGTGCGTGATTTTGGGCTAGATCAATTTAGCGCAAGTAGATATTCGGTTGCGGTGGATTGCTCATGCCATCGCCCAAGAAAAAGCTAGGATGCGGTGGTTGATTGTAGGCGGTGTTTTGCCAAGCAATTGCCACTCGATATTGGGCATCGTGCATCAAGGTGAAGATGCGGCGGTTGGTGCTGGTGCTAGTTGAATAAATCCGCAGCGCGGTGTTATCGCTGGTGCGCCAAATCACCTCTTCGCGCCAATCGCCCAAAATATCGCCGCTGAGCGCTGGGGTCGATTTAGTGCTGTTGTTGGAGCTAACATTGCTGCCAGTCAGCAAGCGCGTATCGCCTGATGTGCCATATTTGTCGATACGGGTGGCATCAAGCAATTCGCGCATTGGATCGCCATCCCACCAAATCAAGAAGTTGGTTGCTGATGGTTTGCGGCCAAGAGTTGCCCCGCTGACGCTACGCAAATTGCTATCCATCGATGACCACGATTCAGCGCCCGGGCTGCCCGACCAAATATCGCCCGAAACGCCGCGCCCATTATCGCCACCTGCCGCTGTTTGCCACAAAATTTGGCCTGTGCGGGCATCGGCAAACCACGAGCTAGGCTTTGATGAATCCTCGCTGACTTTGAACACTTCCAAGCCAGCCCGACTTGGGTCAAGATCGCCGACGTGCATCGCATCGCCATGACCATTGCGAGTGTTCCACAGTGGTTGGCCATTATCATTAATCGTCATGGCTCCGAAGATAATCTCATCTTTGCCATCTTGATCAACATCGGCGATCGAAAGGCCATGGTTGCCTTGCCCAGCATATTGGCTGCCCGACACATTGCTATCAAACGTCCAACGCTTGGTCAAACTGCCATTGCGGAAATCCCAAGCGGCAATTACGCTGCGGGTGTAGTAGCCACGGCTCATAATCAGGCTCGGGCGTTGACCATCGAGGTAGGCAATTCCACCCAAAAAGCGATCAACGCGGTTGCCATAGCTATCGCCCCACGACGAAACCGTGCCCCGTGCAGGATCATAATTGACGGTCGAGCGAATCACGCCCGTTTGGCCATTGAATACCGTCAGATATTCGGGGCCAGAAAGAATGTAGCCGCTGGAATTGCGATAATCGGCGCTGGCGTTGCCAATCACGGTGCCAGAATTATCACGCGTGCCATCGGCAGTTTTGGCGGCAACTTCGGCCTTCCCATCGCCATCCAAATCGTAGACCATAAATTGGGTGTAATGCGCCCCAGCCCGAATATTACGGCCCAAATCGATGCGCCATAAACGGGTTCCGTTCAATTTGTAGCCATCGAGATAAACATTGCCAGTATAGCCAGATTGCGAATTATCTTTGGAATTGGTTGGATCCCATTTCAGTACAATTTCGTATTGCCCATCGCCATCGAGGTCGCCGACGCTGGCATCGTTGGCGGTGTAGGTATAGGCCACGCCATCAGGTGTCGTGCCACCAGCCGGAATTTGCAAGGCCACATCGAGATAGCCATTGGCAAAATTGAGCGAGTTTTCTGAGGCAGTTTGTTCAACGCCATCGATCACAGGCCGCACGGTGTAAACGCTATTGGCCGCCGCGCCGCTATCCAAATAACTGGTAGCATTGGTAATTGGGCTGGAATTAACTTTGGTGGTGCCACGATAGAGGTTAAAGCCAATCGCGCTAAGATCAGTGCCAAACATGCGCCAGCTCACAAAATTATTGCTGCCTTGGCGCACGCTGATGATCCCGCGATTGAGTTTTTCCATTTGGCGGCCTGTGGTTGTGCTTGGGGTGGCCGTGGGCACGCTGGTTGGTGCACGCGTTGCCGTCGGCACGCTGGTTGCCGCATTTGTTGCGGTTGGTATGCTAGTCGCAATACGGGTTGCGGTTGGCACACTGGTTGGCGTGCGCGTTGCCGTTGCTGCTGGAGTGGTTGCCGTAGGGCTAACGCTACCGCCACACACAACACCATTGACCGTAAAACTGCTAGGCACGGCCAAACTACCAGTCGTGGTAGCGGTAAAGCCAAAGCTTTGGCTGCCACCAGCGGCGATGTTGGCATTCCAATCAACATTTTTGGCACTAACTTGCGTGCCACTTTGGGTAAAGGTTGCATTCCACATTTGGCCAATTTGCTGGCCGCTGGCGGCACTCCAAGCAACCGTCCAGCCGTTGATCGCGCTGGTTCCGGTGTTGCGCACCACCACATCGGCTTGAAACCCGCCGCCCCATTGGTTGGTAAGCGCATAATTAACTTGGCAACTTAGGCCACTTTGGGCATTGGTATTGGTGTAACTAAATGTACTCAGTATTGTTGCAATTAATAGCAGGCATATTCGCCAGCGATAGTTCATGGTTTTGGTGCTCCTTTGTAACGTGGGGATCGGTTGTTGGGGATAGGGGATCGGGACATTGCTTAATCGTGAAGCATACGAAGAACATTGGCGATAGTGTAATGGTTTATCGCCTGAACAACCGCTAGCGTTCCCTCACCCCCTGACCCCCTCTCCCGCACGCGAGGCGAGGTGGAACGGCTCCAGGCATGCGCCCCTCGCCCGCCGCAGTGGGAGAGGGGCTGGAGGTGAGGGAATGAACCATTACAGCTATAGAATTACTGAATCATTGGAATTCCAAGCATATTCCGATAGCCAATAGCCATATTCACAATGTTCTATGTTCTATGCTCTATGTTCTATTTCCCGATCCCCAGCCCCTAATATGCTACTTCGCTCCTGCGCCAGCTTGGACTGAACTGCTGAGTGAGCTAGCAGCTTCGGCGCTATAGCTGTAGGGCGGCGTGAAGGCAACGCCAGTACTAATTTGATCGCCGCTGGTGTTTTGGTAGAGATTGCCCACCGCCTTGAGATCGCCATCGTGCAAGCGGTGCGGCGTGTTGACCCCAATGAAGGCATTATTTTCGAGCAACACTTTGGATTGATAGCCTGAGCTAACACAATAATCGTTGCCAGTGGTGGTGTACAAATTATTGAATACGTGAATTTTGCCGAAGCGCGTACGTGGCATGCGCTGCATTGCCCCACCAAACCACCAGTTATGATGGAAGGTCACGTTCAATTTACCGCTATCGGTCGAGGCTGCATCGTCTGAGCTACCAATCAAGTTCGAGAAACGATGCTCTTTGTTGGTGGTATAGCCGAATTTGCTCCACGAAACCGTAATGAAATCAGAGCCATTGTTAATGTCGAAATTGCCATCTTGGCCATTGGTAATCGTCAAGTGGTCGGCCCAAATATGGTGCGAATTGCTAATCCCCAAGGCATCGCTTCCAGCGCGGCAGTTATCGTAGCTTGAGCAGCTATTGCCGTTGATCGCAAAATTTTGCAAAATAATATTTTGAGCGCCTGAGATTTTGACATTACCTTGGATCAAGGCTCCATTGCTGCCGATAATCGTTTTGTTCGAGGCAACCGTCAGTGTGCCTTGCATCGTACCCGAGAACTTGATAATCATGGGCGATGACGATTTGGCGTAGTTTTGCAATTCAGTAAAGTTGGCTGCGGTAACTGTGCTACCACCAGTGCCGCCAGTAGTTGTGCTTAAGCCCGAACCAGCAACCGTGGCCCAGCCAATCAAGCCATTGCTGACTGGTGGATTGGTTGGAACGACGGTAGCCGTGGCAATTGGAGTACGGGTAGTAGTTGCCACAGGGGTGCGCGTGGCGGTTACAGCTGGCGTGCGGGTTGCAGTGGCAATTGGAGTACGCGTGGCAGTCGCGGCTGGCGTGCGGGTTGCGGTTGGGCTAACACTACCGCCACAAACAACGCCATTGACCGTAAAGCTGCTGGGCACGGCCAAGCTACCAGTCGTGGTAGCGGTAAAGCCAAAGCTTTGGCTGCCACCAGCAGCGATGCTGGCGTTCCAATCAACATTTTTGGCACTGACTTGGCTGCCACTTTGGGTAAACGTCGCATTCCACATTTGGCCAATTTGCTGGCCGCTGGCAGCACTCCAAGCAACCGTCCAGCCGTTGATCACACTGGTTCCGGTGTTGCGCACCACCACATCGGCTTGAAACCCGCTGCCCCATTGGTTAGTAAGCGTATAATTGACTTGGCAGCTTAGGCCAGTTTGGGCGTTGGTGATTGGGCTTTGGATTGCGCCAATCAAGGCAGTGGCTAAGCCGGTGGCAATAACCCAACGTCGGGCAATTGATAATTTCATTGGTAAACTCCTTGTAAACTGGCTGTTGGGGATCGGTTGTTAGGGATCGGGAAATGAGAGAACAAACAGCAGCGAACATAGCCCTGAATTCTAGACCCTGAACCCTACAATGCTTAATACACTTTTGAGACCGCTCCCAACGACAACTGACATCCAAGTATGTTTCGATCCCTAGCAACCACGTTGCAACGCTGCGGTGCATCGCAACAATTGAATTAATCGGCAAATTATTAACAATCATTAAAAATCATGCCTAAAAAAAGAGTGAGCTGAATAGGAGGAATAATGAAATGACAAGATACATTATTCAGCGCAAATCGAACCAAATCTTAGAAATAATGTTCAATTCATTATTTCAAAGTCAGTACCAGCATGAATAAATTAGACAATCGAATGATTAATTCAATCAAAATCTGAGCCAAGCTTAGGTTAATTTAACCAAGAATGATTCTCAATAATTCTGACTAGGCTTGAAATAATCATTTTTTGTCAGTTCATTGTTTAACAAATTGCATTCATAGAAACTTATTACAATCATTGGAATACTTCTATATTCATGCAAATTTGTTCATATGCGCATGATGCTAACATAGTTAAATAATTAACGCAACTTAATTTTTTAGATTTTTTTAATAAAATATCCAGATCTATAGCATACCGATAGCGGCAATTCAGCAAGTTTCAATCAAAAAGAGGCATTTCGTGGTATCTGAATGTTAGGAGGAATTTGGTATAAATTAATATTTCCCGTTACAAAACTGCCAATTTGGCGCTTTCGCCTAGATTGAATTAAGATATTTGTTAGCAAGCGTTTTTGTGGATAAGGAACGAACCATGCAGGTTGTAACAACGATTGAAGAAGTTCGGGCGGCGCGTCGCCAGTGGGCTGAGGTTGGTTTTGTGCCAACCATGGGCTTTTTGCATGCTGGGCATTTAAGCTTAGTTCAACAATCCAAAGCCGAAAACGGGGTAGCCATCGCCTCGATTTTTGTCAATCCCACGCAGTTTGGCCCCAACGAAGATTTTGCCAGCTATCCACGGGATACGCCGCGCGACCTCGCCTTGTTGGAAGCAGCTGGTTGCGATTTGGTCTGGATGCCTAGCGTCGAGGAAATTTATCCAGCGGGATTTAGCAGTTATGTGGAAGTTGAGGGGGTTACGGCTCCGCTTGAGGGTGCTCGCCGACCTGGCCATTTTCGCGGTGTAGCCACGGTTGTGACCAAACTATTTAATGTCGTTCAGCCAACCAAAGCCTATTTTGGCCAAAAAGATGCCCAGCAAACTGTGGTAATTCGCCAATTTGTGCGCGATTTAGCCATGCCTGTAGAAGTAGTCATCGCCCCGACGATTCGTGAGGCCGATGGTTTGGCGATGAGCAGCCGCAATAGTTACCTGAATGCTGAGCAACGTGCCGCAGCTCCAGTGCTATATCGAGCGTTAACAGCCGCTCAAACCGCCTATGCCGCAGGTCAAACCGATGCTGAGGCTATTCGCCAATTGATGTTGGAAACGCTGGCCCAAGAGCCACTAGCCCAAGTCGATTATGTTAGCATCGCCGATCCGCGCAGTTTACAAGAACTAACCACGATCGATCAACAGGGCGTGTTGGTATCGCTAGCCGTGCGCATCGGCAAAACCCGCTTGATCGATAATTTAGTGATGTAACTTGGGGATCGGGGAAAGAAGCCACACAGATTTTAACCACGAAGCACACGAAGCACACTAAGGCTTTTTATCCTATAAGCTTAGTGCTCTTCGTGTTCCTTCGCGGTTAATCCAGCACAATCTTTTGCCTTTGGCTTTTATTTTCATCCTTCATCCTTTGCTCTATGTTCTTTTTGCCTTTTGACTTCTGCCTTTTGATTTTCCATCTTTGCTCTATGTTCTATACTCTTTTGCCTTCTGCCTTCTGCCTTTTGACTTTTCATTCGTCCTTGCGTTCTACGCTTCTCTGTCGTATGATTTTGGCGAGAATCTCCTTGTTGAGCATTGTAGAACGGCGAGCCTATGGCAAGTGGTCAAGAAACGATTCTAGTGATCGACGATAGCGAAGCAATTCGGGTCAAACTTCAGGCTCAATTGCGTTCGCTGGGCTATCAGGTCGTGTTGGCTGAAACTGGGCGAAATGGGCTAAACGCGATTACCCAACATCATCCGCACCTCATTTTGCTCGATTATCAGCTGCCTGATACCACTGGGTTGGATTTGCTGCGTAAGCTGCGCACCGATGGCAACACCGTGCCAATTTTGCTGATGACTGCCGAAGGTTCCGAACGCATCGCCGTAACGGCCTTCAAAATGGGCGTGCGCGATTATTTGATCAAGCCTTTTGAGCCGCAAGATGTTGCTCAGGCGATCGATCGGGCGCTGCGTGAGTGGCGTTTGCAACGTGAAAAAGAAATTTTGCTTGGTCAATTACAAGGCCAAGTGCGCCAATTAACGGTTTTGCATCGGGTTGGTAAGGCGGTAACTGCCCAACTTGATGCCAGCAATTTGCTTGAACGAATTGTTGAAGCCTCAGTTTTTCTTTCGAATGCCGATGAAGGTTTTGTGCAATTAATTGATGATAATCAGTTGGTTGTGCGAGCCTCACACAATATTAACCCATTGCATTTGCGTGAGCTAAGCAAACATACCGATTATGAATTGGCAACGCGCACAATTAAAACCAACAAACCAATTCGGATCAATTCCGAGCGCGATGGAATTCGGGTGCAAGCCAATTATTTGGCCCAAGCTGTGCTCATGGTGCCGTTGTTGGTGGGGACTGAAGCCTTGGGCGTGCTGACCGTGGCTGCGACAACCCATCGCCGCAATTTTGATGAAGGCGATGAGCGCTTGATGCAGATGCTGGCCGACTACGCCTCGATTGCCTTGCACAACGCCCGCACCTACAGCGCACTGCGCGAAACCCAAGGTCGCTTGGTTGAAGCTGAAAAATTATCGGGCATGGGGCGCATGGCGGCTTCGCTAGCCCACGAAATCAACAATCCACTGGCGATTATTCGCTCAGGCTTGGAGTTGGTGGCGCAACAACACACACCTGGCACGGCGCTTGGCGATTTGGTGCAAGGACTGGATGAAGAAGTGGCGCGGATTGCGCGGTTGCTCTATACCTTGGTGAATTTCTATCAGCCCAATAACGATGGTGTGCCGCCTGATCTCAATCATTTGATCATTTCACTGATGCACATCACCAAACCACAACTTGATAAAGCCAATGTTAAACTGTATCAGGAGTTGGCGACCGATCTGCCAGCGCCAAACATTAGCAGCGATGCTTGTAAGCAAGTTTTGATCAATTTGGTGCGCAATGCGATTGATGCGATGCCCGATGGCGGCAAATTGACCATTCGCACGGCCCATCAAAAGGGTCAAATTTTTGTCAATGTTGAAGATAGCGGAATTGGGATTCCGCCCGAACATCGCGAACGTATTTTTGAGCCATTCTTTAGCACTAAAGGTGTGACGGGAACGGGGCTTGGGCTTTCAGTTGTTTATGGTATTTTGCAACAAGTTGGCGGCGCAATTTCGGTAGAGAGCATCGTGGATAAAGGCTCGAACTTTACCTTGCGCATTCCGGTTGCAGCCCAACGCAGCCAATCGCCCGATCTTGATTCCGATGAATTGTTGATTGGTTAATCCGATGAATGAGTTGCCATTACAGATCTTGGTGGTCGATGACGAGCCACGCTTAAGTGGTCAGTTGCGGTTGTTATTGGAAGGGCAAGGCTACAGCGTAACCACGGCGGTTGGGGGTGCTGCGGGCATTGCCACGCTCCAAGCAAGCGACGTTGATGTCGTGCTGACTGATGTCACCATGCCTGATGTTGATGGCTATACGGTGTTGCAATGGGTGCGCGAAAATCGCCCAGACATGCCGATTATCGTCATGACTGGCTATGGTTCGCTGGAAAGTGCCACCCGTGCGTTGCGCTTAGGGGCTTACGATTATATTTTGAAGCCCTTTTCGTTGCCAACAGTGCAAGCAGCCTTGAATCGCGCTTCGGCGGCGGTTTCCAAGCGGCGTGCCGATGGTCAGCGCACCGCCGAGCTTTCAGCAATTGCGGCAATCGCCCGCCAAATGGGGCGCTCGCTAGAGCCAGTGGCCATGGCCGATGCCACCTTGAGCGCAATTGCCGAATCAACTGGCGCTCAAGTGGCCTTGCTCTACACCGCCGCTGAAAATGGCATGCGCTGGCATTTATGGCGACACGTTGGCCTGAATGAGCAACTTATTCAACAATTAGCCGAATTATTTCCGCCCAGCCCGCTGAGCAAAGCCACAATCGTTTGGGAAGATCGTCCGCCTTGGTTGGCCGAGATGCCCTACGAATTGCTTCAAGGCCTGTGCAGCAGCGTTGGCGGCAAAGTCGCTTGGGGCGCATTGCCACTCGATGCCGGCCCGCAAGCGCTTATGTCGCTGGTCTTGGTTGGCTCAAGTCGCAAAACTCAAGCTTGGTCGCCGCCATTTCTCATTTCGTTGGGCAATGCCTTGAGCATGGCCTTGGTCAATACGCGCTTGTTCAATGCAGTGCGCGAGGAACGCGACCGCTTGCGCTTGCTCTATGGCATCAGCCGTGAGTTGGCTAGCTCGCTCGACCCCGATCAATTACTTTCGCGAATTATTCAACACACGGTGGCAGCAGTTAACGCCGAACGTGGCAGCATTATCATTTCATCGCAAGATGGCCGCACGACTCAGCGGATTGTTGCCCGTTATGGCATGGATCAATCGGTGACTGAATCGGTAGCGGCGGCCTTGTTGCAAGCCGGGCTTTCGGGCTGGGTCTTTCGCCAACGTGAAGCCGCGCGAATTGCCGATGTGCGCGTTGATAAACGCTGGGTCGAATTGCCCTCAACTCGTGGTCGGGTGCGTTCGGCCTTGGCAGTGCCCTTGTTGCGCGAAGATCAAGTGCTTGGCGTGATGACCTTGACGCACCCACGGATCGATCATTTTAGCGCTGCCGACTTGGAATTGGTGCGTTCGGTTTCGGCTCAAGCAGCCGTCGCGATTGAAAATGCCAATTTGTTTGCTGAGCTAGAGCAGCGGGTATTCGATCTTGAGGGCTTAAATTCGACCAGCCGCGAATTGGCTAGCTCGCTTGATCCATTGGAAGTAGCGCGAAAAGTGGCTTATCGCTGTGCTGAAATGCTCGATGCCTCAATGGTAGCATTGCTGCATGTCGATGATAAACAAGGCACATTGCCCTTGGTTTCCTTGATTAACGGCCAAGAACAGCCGTTATTGAAATTGGGGCCGATTAGCGCTGCTCTGAATGATCCAGAACCTGTGCTATTAAACTCGGCTGGCAGCCAAATTGAACTGTTGGTGAATAACGAAGAACCCTTGGGCGAAAGCTGGATTGGCGTGCCCTTGATGCTGGGTGATGGGATCAACGGCTTATTGATTGCCGCCGATGAGCGCCGCGATGCCTTCGATGCTTACGAACGACAATTACTCACAGCCTTGGCAGGCCAAGCAGCGGTAGCAATGGAAAGTGCGCGACTGTATGTCACTGCATCCGAGGAGCGAACGCTCTTGGCAGCAGTGATTGAATCGGTCAGTGATGGCATTTTGCTGACTGATGAAGGCCAAATTGTGGTTGCTAACCCTGCCGCTGGCGCAATTGCGGGCGTTTCTAATAGTCGCTTGGTTAATCAACCCTTGCTGACCTTCTTCCCAATGTTGGCAATGCTAGCTCGCCGCGAAGATCACGAAAGCAAAGAAATTGCCATCAGCAACCGTTATTATGCGGTCAATACTGCGCCATTGCAAAACAGTTCCTTGGGCGGCCAAGTGATCGTCTTGCAGGATATTACCCATTTCAAAGAGCTAGACCAAATCAAGAGCCGCTTTGTTTCGATGGTTTCGCACGACCTCAAGTCGCCGCTGACCGCAATTCAAGGCTATGCCCAATTGGTTGCCGACGGGCATATGGGCACGGTCAACGAGATGCAGCGTGATGCCTTGCAAGCAGTTGTGCGCAACACAGGCGCAATGACTGCCTTGATCAGCGATTTGCTCGATTTGGGCAAAATCGAAGCAGGGATTGGCATTTCGCCGCAAGAAACTGATTTGGCGGTGGTGTTGCGCGAAGTTATCGACGAGCTGAAATTGCGGGCCAAAATGGGTCAAATCAGCGTCCAGCCTGAAATTCCGCCCAGCTTGCCCTTGGTGGCTGATCCCTCGCGGATGCGCCAAGTGTTTACCAACATTCTTTCGAATGCAATTAAATACACGCCAAGCGGGGGGCAGGTCCAAATTCGCGCCAATAATGGCGATGCTAAAATGCATGTGCAAATTCAAGATAGCGGCTTAGGAATTCCCGAAGATTCCTTGCCGCATATTTTTGAGCGCTTCTATCGTGTCAAGCGGGATATTGATTCGCCGATTGAAGGGACTGGCCTTGGCTTAGCAATTACCAAAAGCATTGTCGATGAGCATGGCGGCACGATCGAGGTGCAAAGTGTGATCGGCGAGGGCACAACCTTCAATGTATATCTTCCCCAACACAAATAAATTCAGACAGGGCAGCCCAAACTGCCCTGTTTTTTTATGAGCATCGCCCCTTTGATGCTCGCTTAAACCTTAAGGCAGCCCAGTTGTGGGTTGCTTAGCCTAAGGAGGAAGCTAGCAATGCGACAATTATTTGGATGTCTTTGCATCCTGATCGTGGTGCTGAGTTTCAGTTTTTCCCCGCGCCAGCCAGCCCAAGCGGCTCCGATGATCGAGTATCGTGATCCTGCTCCCTTTTCTAAAGCGGTAAAACCCACCAACACGATCGCGATTCGCTTAGGGCCAAGCCTGACCAAAGCCGCCGTTGCAACCGTAGAATTTCAGGTTGTTGGCTCACGCAGTGGTTTGCATGCAGGCGACGTTGTGCTAGCCGAGGATCAACGCACGGTTATTTTTAAGCCAGCCAGCCCATTTGTGTTTGGCGAAACCGTGCGCGTATCGATTAAAAGCAGCGATATTGCCGAGCTTGATCAGCAAACATGGTCGTTTGAAGTAGTTGAGCGCTTGGTTAAACAAACTGATCAGGTCAAGCAACTGCAAACTGAGCTTGCCGCCGAATTGGCTACTCAAGCTAAAGCAGCACAACCAAGTGGTAGCAGCCCGGTCTTGCGCACTGTGCCCTTTAATCTGCCGCCGTTGACGGTTACGCTAGCGATTAGCAATACCCCTGGCTATATTTTTGTTAGTCCATTTAGCTGGATCAGCAATGTCACGCCCAATCGCTATTTAATGATGGTTGATAACACTGGTGCGCCAATCTACTACAAGGGGCTAGGTAGTGGCCGCTTTTCACTCGATTTTCGCAAAATTGCCGAGGATAAACTGGTCTATTTCGATACCAGTACCCTCAGCTACCACGTGATGAATCAGCAATACCAAGAGCTTGGCCAATATCGGGCTGGCAATGGCTATCAGATCGATTTTCATGAATTTTTGATGCTGCCAAATGGCCATGTCATTTTTATGATCTACGATGATATTCCCTATGATTTAAGCCCTTACGGCGGCGAAGAGAATGCCATCCTGACCGAATTGGTGTTGCAAGAGCTGGATACTGCTGGTAACGTCGTCTTCCAATGGCGCTCGACTGAGCATATTCCAGTTTATGATAGTAGCCATAGTTTGGCTGGAACGGCTCCGGTCGATTATATTCATGGCAATGCGATTGATGTTGATACCGATGGTCATTGGCTGGTTTCAAGCCGCCATACCGACGAAATTACCAAGATTAATCGCCAAACGGGCGCGGTTATTTGGCGCTTAGGTGGCGAGGGCAATCAATTTCTCTATTTGGAAGATAGCCCGCGATTCTACCATCAGCATGATATTCGGCGCTTGGCCAATGGCAATATTATGTTGTATAACAATTGGAACACCTTGCCCCGCTCGCCGGATTCGTTCTCGGCGGCGCTGGAATATGAGATCGATGAAGTTGCGAAAACTGTGCGTTTGGTTAAGCGCTATCGGGCAACTCCCGACTATTTTGCCACAGCGATGGGCAATGCGCAACGCCTGCCCAACGGCAATACTGGCATCGGCTGGGGCAGCATTCAGCCCTTGTATACCGAATTCAACTCTCAAGGCCAAGCAGTTTTTGAATTAACTGCGGCGGCACCGATGGTGAGTTATCGCTCGATGCGCTTTGAATGGCAAGGTGACCCACCATGGCCGCCAACTTTAGTGACCCAAAGCCTTGCTAACACCACCAACTTATACTATAGCTGGAATGGTGCGACCGAAGTTGCCGATTATCAGGTGTTTACTGGGGTTACTAGCACAACCTTGAGTTTGCAAAATACCACACCCAAAACTAGCTTTGAAACCAATACGACGGTGGTTAATAGTGACCATTGTTTTGCCCAAGTCCGTGCCCGTAATAGCCAAGGCACAGTTTTAGGTTCCTCGGAAATTGCCTTCTTGGCCAGCGATACCTGTACTCCTAACCGCATGTATTTGCCAGCCCTAACCACCCAATAACTGTTTGAATCGCTGTGCGGCACTGTCTTGGGCAGTGCCGCACAATACAAATCGTATCTTTTTGGTATATGTGACAGCGGTTGACACAAGCTCTTGCTATAGCTAGAACGATTGATCTAGCGAGAGTATCGAATTGTGGCTGAATTCCCCACCTTGCAACTCCACCGCCAAAGTTTGCTGAATGCGTTTCGCGATGTACAAGCCAAAGGCCTCGATACACTACGAGCCTATGAATGGGTTAAACTCGCTCGTTGTGCCTACTATTTGCGTGATCCACTGGCCTCAACCTATTTGCAGCAAGCGGCAGCCCAGCAAGCTATCCCGATGGAGTTTCAAATTGCTAGCTTAAATTTCTATCGGATGGCTGGCGACCAAGCGGCGCTGCAGGCTTGTTTTCGCCAGCTGCCAACCAAACCTGCTGGCTCAGGCCAATGGGCGCAAGCAACCTATCAATGGGCCTACTTTCAAGCGCTATTTTGGCTGGGCGATGATCGCGAATGTATCAAGCGCTACCACCATGAAGCTTCGCTGCAAACGATCGCATTAGCCAAAATCTTAGCGCAATTGGCTGAAGCCCGCTTAAATCGCAATGCCAGCCAAGCTTTGGCTGTGGCCCAACGCCTCGCTGAGGCCATTCGCGAGGAGCGGCTTGAGCCATGGAGCAATCTGCCGCTAAATCTGTGGGATTTGTATGAGCTTAGTTGTCAGCTCCTCGACCCACCGCTGAGCATCGATGCCGCCTTGATTCAAGCAACCGTTAGCCCAGCCCAACGTTTGCTTGAGCTATTGCAAGCCGAGCAGATTGTTGCACTCGAATGGGCAATTTACAACAATGACGATGAGGCTGATATTGGCTATCGCAACTATACCCTCGCCGATGGCACGACTACATCGTTCGGCACAGGCTTTGTCAACCAAGAATTAGAGCGTATGGTTTGGGACATTATGAATGTTGATTGGGGTGTTCATATAGACCCCAATCAACAATTTGGAATTTATCGGCTTGAAGTGGCGAAGGCGGTGGTGCAGTATATGGGCGAGCTTTGGACAAGCTATGATTTTGAGGAAATGGAAGCAGACGGCTCGATTAATGAGACGTATTTGGTCGTTCAGCATCCTACTGACCCCGAATTGTATATGATGTATTTGCCAGAAGTACAACGCCAAACTGTCGATTTAGCGCGTTGGAATGGGCAGAAACGAAGGTATTGATGTCGCATCCCTATTATCACGCTCGCAGTGCGGCCCAACGTTGGGGTGGTGTGTGGCAAGATTATTGGCCGATTGAACATTGGTTTGATAGCAGCAAAAGTTATTGTATCGACCCACGCCATCGTATGCTGCTGCATCAGCCCTATGGCATCGAATTGTGCTTGGAAATTTTTGGCGAGCTTTGGCAACGCCCTTCCGATCACCAAACCGTGCCAACTGAGCTGATCGCCATCCAGCATATTCAAGAAGATTTTGCTGGCACTGTGCCAAGCCTTGAACAATGGTTTGACCACACAACCACGCCTGCTTGGCTGCGCCCAAGCACAGCAATTGCTGCAATGTGTGTCGAACGCTTTGTCGGCAACCAAGCCGATTACCATAGCTTTGAAACCTGGTTCAATCGGCCACAGCGCTATGGCGATGATCCGCGCTATAAACTGTTGGTGTTGAATACATTCGCCGCGTTTTTATGCGAACAAACCTTGGGAATCGTTTGGCAACGTCCATCCGATGCCAAGCAAATTCCGACGCGCATTATTGCCGAGGCGATCATCAACCGAATGTGCGGCGGCTATATTCCTGCACCGTTGGAAATATTAAAATTCACTCCAGTCAAGCCATGGATGAGTCAAGGAGCCAAAGCGCTTTCACGTCAATTTGCTGAAGCACTGGGATAATGTTGGCTGACCCATTCGTGCAGCACCCGATGTAGGGCGGCGGCAGCAGGCGAGGGTTGGCGTTGACTATGGCGGATCAGCCGCAAGGTGCGTTGCAATCCGCCAGCGTCGATCATCAAGGCATGCAAGCCCATGCGCTGATCGATGGCTAATTGAGGCACAACCGCCACGCCCAAGCCTGCGGCAACCAAACTCACCACCGTATCCATCTCGCCGCCATCGAGCACAATTCGCGGGGCGAAGCCTGCTTGCTCGCAAAGTTGCAAGGTATAATTGCGCAGCTCGTAGCCCTGCGGAAACAAAATAAAGCCCTCATCACGTAGCTCGTTGGCGGCAATGCTCTGGCGTTGGGCAAAACGATGTTGTAAACCAACCGCCACCACCAACGGCTCGCTCATCAAGGTTGTTGATTCAACTCCATGCACCAAGGCCGAAACAATCGCCAAATCGACCACCCCAGCATTGAGCAATTCGACCAACTCGCTGGCTCCGGCCTCGTGCAATTCAAGCTGAATCCCGCGATAGCGCCGATTGAAAGCGGCCAAGGCTTGGGGAATGAGCCGCGTGCCCACGGTTGGCGTAACTCCCAACGAGACATGGCCCACCGTCAGATCAGCACGAGATTGTAAGGCATGGCGGGCTGCTTGAAGTTCGGCCAAGACGCGTCGCGCATAGGGCAACAATAATTTGCCAGCATCGCTTAATTCAACCCCTCGGCCAACCCGATCAAACAAATGTACCCCTAATTCTTGCTCAAGCGCTCGTAAGGCTTTGCTTAGCGATGGTTGGGCGATGTGTTGTTCGTGGGCGGCCTTCGTCACATTGCCCAAGCGAGCCACCGCCTCAAAATAGCGCAATTGGCTTAATTCCATGGTTGCTCCTTGATAATTGATAGCCCAAGGCTATGATTCCTAGAGCAATCATATCTTAGACGTAGCGATTTGTTAACGGTAGAGTGTTTAACAACAACAAAATCGCCTTGGCGCAATACGGGGCAATAGTTGATTGATTGGGCCAAGGCTTCACGCTACACAACGAGGTATGCTATGCGGCAGCGTTATACAACTGATGTTTTGGTGATTGGCACAGGTGGGGCAGGCTTACGCGCAGCGATCGAACTGCATGATCAAGGCTTGCAGGTCTTGTTGGTGGGCAAACGTCCTAAGACCGATGCGCATACGGTGTTGGCGGCTGGCGGCATCAACGCAGCCCTAGCGACGGTCGATGTTGACGATACTTGGGCGATTCACGCCGCCGACACCTTGCAAGAAGGTCGCATGCTGGGCGACCCGCGCATGGTCGAATTGCTCTGTCAACAAGCCCCCAAAGCGATTGCTGAACTTGAGGCTTGGGGCATGCCCTTTGCCCGAACTAGTTCAGGATTGATCGATCAGCGCTATTTTGGGGCGCATCGCTATCGCCGCACCTGTTTTGTCGGTGATTACACTGGGCTTGAAATTATCAAAGCCTTGATCCGTGAAGTTGAGCGCCGCCAAATTCCGATTCTCGAACGCGCCTATATCAGCGATTTGCTGCATACTGGCAATCGGGTCAATGGCGCATACGGCTTTTGGCTAGCCGATCAACGTGAGTTTGTGATCGAAAGCAAAGCCGTGATTTTGGCGACGGGCGGCCATATTCATAGCTATCAGCGTTCCTCGTCGCGGCGGCGCGAAAATACTGGCGATGGTATGGCCTTGGGCTTGCAAGTCGGTGCATACTTGGCCGATATGGAGCTGGTGCAATTCCACCCATCGGGCATGATCTTCCCGCATGAATTGGCTGGAACCTTGGTGACTGAAGCGGTGCGTGGCGAGGGCGGGCGACTGTACAATCGCCATGGTGAACGTTTTATGCAGCACTACGACCCTGAACGCATGGAATTATCGACCCGTGATCGGGTGGCTTTAGCCAATTACACCGAAATTATTGAAGGCCGTGGTACTGAGCATGGCGGGGTTTGGCTCGATATTAGTCATATTCCAGCAAGCTTAATCCACGAGCGCTTGCCACGCATGGTTGAGCAATTTCAGGCGGTTGGGGTGGATATTACTCGCGAAGCCATGCAAATTGCGCCAACTGCCCATTATTCGATGGGTGGCTTGCAGGTCGATCCCTTCAGCCATGCCACCAATGTGGCTGGGTTATATGCGGCAGGCGAGGTTACGGCTGGCGTGCACGGGGCCAATCGGCTAGGTGGCAATAGTTTGGCCGAAATTCTGGTGTTTGGGCGGATTGCTGGCCAGCATGCTGGCGAATATGTGCGCCAACACAGCGAACAAAGCCTGCATGAAACCCAAATGCAAGCCGCCGCTGAGCGTTTGGCTTGGGCCAGCCAACAATCAGGAGCCGTCCAACGCAGCTTAATCGACCAATTGCAACAGCTGGTTTGGCATGGCGCTGGCGTGGTACGCAACGAACAAACGCTCGAAGCCAGCCTTGATCAACTGCATACGCTGCGCTTTCAAGCTCAACAACACTCGGTTGGCACAGCCGATATCGCTGCAACTTTAGATTTACAATCGATGTTATTGACTGCAGAAGCCACAATTTTAGCGGCCTTGATGCGCCCCGAAAGCCGTGGTGCGCATCAACGTAGCGATTACCCCGCGACTGATCCGCTCTGGCAGCGCACAATCGTGATTAAGCCCTATCGTGATGAACACGAACGCTTGCGGCTGCAACTGGATACCCAATTAATTCCCACTGCCAGCGAGCAAGTGCAAGCGGCCTTCAATTATCAAGAATATAGTATGGCTGGACGTTTGGTTGAATAGTTGGGTTTGGGCCACAAAGGCAATGAAGTGAAGCTTTTGACTGTTGATTGGATTTTTTCCTCACCTCCTAACCCCCTCCTTTCAAGGGTAGGTTTTCAACAATCATTGTGAATCACCACCCTTCCGTCCCGCCTCAAGGCGGGAGACGCAGGGGGCTTTAATCCCCCTGCACCCCCTCAATGGCAATCAGGGCTGGCATCCATCCATCGATGAACCAGCCTATCCGTGGTTCGTCGCAGCAACCTACCCTTGGAAGCTAACCCCCTCTCCTGCACGCGAGGCGAGGGGGAACCACCGTATCAATCATGAACGTTGGAATGCCCCTCGCTCACTTACTCTTTTTGATTTTTGCCTTCTGACTTTTGCCTTTCATGCTTGCTCACGTGCTTGTTCGGCTTTGATCAAGTCATCGGCGGCTTTGAGCATCTGTTCGCGGCGAGTGGCGCTGATATTGCTGCTTTCAAGGTAGATTTCGAGGGCGCGGCGTGGAGTTAATCCTTCATTCAATTCGCTGGCAACCGCAGCATAGCGAGTGCGTTCGCTGCGTTGGGCCTCAATCGCAATGCTGGCGATCACATGGGTTTCGGCAGCCTCGAGCAAGCGTCGCAGTTCAGTCTCATCAAGCTGTGGGCGTTGCTCAGCAGTAGCGCTAATTAACAAACGCACCACCGCGCCATTTAAATCGCGCTTGCTAATCGCTTGGGCCACCCGCTCCATGGGGTCGCTGCTGCCAGTTACATCAACTTTGATCGTGACGAATGGGCGCGGATGCACCGCAATTGGCTGATAGCTGGCATCTTCCCAATTATTTTCAATTTCAACAATTACCACTTGTTTTTGCTCAGATTCCTCGCTAAAATCGATGCGCTCAATCGAGCCAGGGTAGATCATTGGGGGATTTTCGCTGAGCACTTGATAGCGGTGAATATGGCCCAAGGCGACATATTGAATGCCTGGCTGGGCCAAAAGTGATGGCGGCAGAATCAGATCATTGCCCAACATGACCGAGCGTTCAGCGCCATAGGTGGCATTGGAAACAGTGCCATGAAAGGTCAAGATCGCTGGTAAATCGCCGCGCAACCGCTCGGGCACTTGTTCGAGCCAAGCCCCTACCCGCCGCAATAATTCAGCTTCGAGTTCAGCAAATGGCAACTCACGAATATCATCTTTGGTCAAAATGGCGTGGCGGCTGATCCATGGCACGGCCACAATTTGAATGCTACCGGCGCGAGTTTCGATCGTATGAATCCCAAGCCGATCGGCAATTGTTACCCCATCGATGGCGAGGGTATCGAAAATTTCGACCGAATGAGCTTTGCCTGCGGCGGCTGAAACATCGTGATTGCCAACCAACATAAATACGGGAATGCCCCGATCGAGCACACTGCGCAGGCGACGAGCAAATTCACGTTGATGGGTTGGGTTGGGCGTGCGGTTTTTGTAAATATCGCCAGCAATCAGCACCAAATCGACATCATGCTCGATGCCAATCTGCAAAGCCTCGGCAAACCGATCAAGATAATCGATCAAGCGGGTGTTGAGGCCAGTTGTGCTATCGATTCGGCCATAATTTTCCATGCCAATGTGAATATCTGCGAGGTGAAGAATTTTCATGCCCAAGATACCTTTAATAGCTCATGTGTTTGGTTAGTCTACCACAATCGGCGGCTCATGGTAGACTGAAAAGGCCGCCAGTTAATCAAGCTTGTTTGGGCTTGGCGGTTGTTCTTGCGCGGAAAGGATTTTGATCATGTCGGTTAGTGTCGATGTCTGGTCGGATTTTGTTTGCCCCTTTTGTTTTCTTGTTTCAACCAATCTCAAACGCTTGGCTGAAACTCACGATATTCAATTAACTTGGCATGCCTTTGAGTTGCGGCCATTTGGTTCGCCGCCACCCGATGCGCAATATCGCCAGTTTATCGCTGAGAAAACGCCAGCGATGGTGGCAATGGCCAAAACCCAATATGGCGTGGATATTAATCAAGGGCCGTTTGGTATTGATAGCCGTTGGGCGCATCGAGCGGCCAAATGGGCTGAGCAACAAGGCCAAGGCGATGCGTTTGCCCAAGCCGTGCTTTCGGCCTACTGGTTGCAGGCCCAAGATATTAGCCAGCCTGCGGTTTTAGCTGCCTGTGCCGAAGTAGTGGGGCTTGATGCTAGCAATCTCGCTGCCATTCTCGCTGATCCACTGTATGATGCTGCGGTTGAGGAAGATATTGCTTTAGCCCAGCAACTCCGTTTGAGTGGCGTGCCCGCGAGTGTATTTGCCAAGCGCTACTTGGTGGTCGGCGCACAACCCTATGAAGTCTTTGCTGATGTGTTGCAGCAAGCCAACGAGCCACCAGCCAGCAACTAGAGGAGGTTGTTAATTATGAATGAACAAGCCTATCGGGCCGCCAGCGAGCATGCAGTCTATCTTGATCGCTCGTCGGCTGGTTGTATCGAAATTACTGGGCGCGATCGTTTGGTCTTGATCAATCGGCTCTCGACCAATGCAGTGCTCAATTTAGCGCTTGGCACTGGCCAAATCACCGTGCTAACCACCAATATTGGGCGAATTATCGATTTAATTACGGTGTTTGCAATTGATGATGATACGATTTGGGTGATTACCAGTGCCAATCGCGGGGCACAATTAACAACCTATTTTGGCCGCAATAAGTTTTATGGCGACCAATTTAAAGTACGCGATGTGACCGAGAGCGTCCATCAGATGCGGGTGTATGGTAGCCAAGCCACCGCAATGCTCGAACGCTTGACCAGCCAAAGCTTGGAGCACGTCGGTTTATGGCAACACCTCAGCGCTGAAATCGACGGCTGCCCGGTGCGTTTAGCGCGAATTCGCCCGATGCGTGGCGCTGGCTGGGCGATTTTTGCCGATCTTGCGGCAGCCGATGCCTTGTGTGAAGCCTTCGATGATGCGAATGCCGCCTTGCTTGATCGCCCAACCTACCACACATTGCGAGTTGAAGCTGGCTATCCGGCGCTGAATGAACTCAACGAGGAATTTATTCCGCTTGAAGCTAATTTGTGGGATGCAGTCAGTTTCAACAAAGGTTGTTATATCGGCCAAGAAATTATTGCCCGCATGGATAGCCGTGGTCGTTTGGCCAAAAAGCTACAAGGTTTAGGCCTAAGCGGCGCAGTTGAAGTGCCCGCAACGCTAACTAAAAATGGCCAAGATGCTGGTACTTTGACCAGCGTGGTATGGTCGCCAGCCTTGAATCAGTACATTGGTTTGGGCTATGTGCGCACTGGCCACGAGCTTGGTAGCGAATTGACTATTGGTGAGCAGCAGGCTACCGTGGTTGAATTGCCGTTTATTGCTCAAACTGAACCAACGACGGTTGAGTAGGATTGCCTAAGGCTTGGAATGCCCCTCGCCCGCCGTAGTGTGCGAGGGGTTAGGGATAAGGCACAATTTTGTGGGTTCACGGATTACGACCCTCTATCTACTGAGCGCGTTTCAGGGTTGGGGCTGCGAATCAATTTCGAGCCAAGCACCACGGTCTTCAGGAAACATCATCGCCAAAATAGTATATTTCTGACCGTTGATCATCAGTGGTTGGTTGAGCGAAACCGTTTGTTTTTCACCGACAACCTCAAATTGTTGCGGGCGGACTTCGATAACTGCTGATGTTTCGCCGCGCCGATAACTGCTTAGATGCAACCAAACCCCTGCCTGAAACTCACTTGGTGGTACACTACGCTTCAAAATAAAACTATCAGGTTTGGTTTGATTATATTCAGGGAGGGTTGGGTTGGTAATTGGGGTTGGATTACTATTCATACCACATGCTCCTAACATGATTAATAGACTGCTGATGACAATGGTTTTCAACACCTTTCGCATAGGCTTTAATCCTTTTCATTAACCGCTACTTGCTCATAATTCGCTTTAAATTCATCAAAAGAAATTGTGGGATGCTCTGTGCCCCAAGGATTATATAATGTCACAGTTTTATTATTCAGGTCAACGTGCTGTACCACATACGCATGATCTTCAGAAACAAATTGAGGGGGATTATTTAATTTATCAGGTGTCCCAGTCGTAACAGCATCGCCTTGGTCTACCTGACGTTTCAATGTGGCAAAATCAACATCGGCAACATTTGTATGGACTGAATCATTACCAGTAAGCAGCTCAATAAACTCACCAGCATTACCAAGTTCAATATTCGCATAGCCTCCCTTATATTTAGCATAAGCCTTTTCAATTAACATTGGCCACATTTCTGAGTCATTGCTTAATTTTGCAAATGCCGGATCAATAGCTCCTTTCGTATGAGGAAATTCATTGGTTACAGTGACTTCAACCGTAGAACGCATACCAAAAATTTTTTTGATCCCACTCTCGGCTTCAGGATGGAAGGTCACTGTATAGGTTCCATCGCCATTATCACGAATAGCCTTGCGAATCACATCTGGATTGGTTTTGGCAATCGCTGCTAAGCCTGCCATTAAATAACAATCACCTAATAAACCTTGTTTGACATCATCCATCGCAATTGCATTGCTATCCCCAGCTCCTTGGGCAAAGACTGGGTGCTCCAGTCTACGATATTCAAGGTTTGTCAGGGTAGGGATATTCGCCGAAGGATTTCGATATGTGCCAATTACTGGCAGACTAATTCCGTCAAAAGCTCCCTTGAACAGGCTAGCGGCCTCAGTTTCAGCCTCACGCAAAATCGAATTAACGTTTAATGTGACCTGTTGAGCAGTGATTAATCCCTCTTTTAATCGGCTTAAGCTTGGAAAAATCGTCGTTTGCATTTCATCGAAAAAGGCTTTGGCTGCCGTTCCATGCCAATCGACTTGTAATTGTTGATAGGTTTGATTGAGTTGTTGATGGAGTTGGCTGACAATTTCGGCTTGGCGTTGGAAGCGCTGACTCTGTTGGTCTATTTGTTCATAATCAATCAAGACAATTGGTGCTGGCATATAACTCCTTCACTAGCTGGAAAAGATCACGATTGAAGTGGCTCAATAGCTACGAATGGCAGCTCTCAATTAATTATCTTGAATATATCAAAAACTGTAATTGAATGTCAATAACTTGGTAATATAATAGCAAGCGTATAGAAGATTTTGATGCTACTTAAGGTTAGGTGTATAGGGCAGATAAAAGCTATAGTACCTAGATGGATTGACATTGATTAATACCCCTCATCTGCTGCCTAGCGAGGCGAGGGGAACTAGCTCAATCATCAAAGAGGGAATGCCCCTCGCTCGCCGCAGTGGGAGAGGGGTTGGGGTGAGGGCATCCTAATAATCACTTTTGGGTGCTGGCGATTTCGCCTAAGCCGACAGCTGGCCCTAAAAAGGTTGGTTGCGGCTGGCTGATGTGAACCTCAAACAGGGCTTTGCAACGGGCCAGCCATTCGCGGGTGGTGTAGCGAATTTGGGTTGCTGGCGGATAATAGGTTGTGCTTTGCTCGGGCTTGAAATTCCAATCGGGGATGCTCAGGCCAATCGCGGCCACGCCCAATTCACGACACGTATAAATTGCTCGAGGGAGATGGTAATCTTGAGTGACGAGAATTGCTTGATTTACGCCGAAAATGGCTTTGGCGCGGTAACAAGTTTCGTAGGTGCTGAAGCCAGCATAATCACGGGTGATGGCGCTGGCTGGTATGCCGTGGGCGATCGCATAATCACGCATCACGCTTACTTCATCGTAGTTGGTTTGGCTATTATCGCCGCTCATGAGCAAATGCTGGACGCGGCCTGCTTGATAGAGCTGAATTGCGCCATCTAGCCGCTCACGCAGGGCGGCGCTTGGTTGATTGTAGCGAATACCAGCCCCAAACACGATTGCAACTGGTTGGCTTGGAATGCTGGCCACATCAGCAAAACGATAATCGGCGGTTGCCCAGCGCACCCAACCATTGACCAGCAACAGACCTAAAATTGCCAGCAATGCCAAGCGTAAGCCCAGCTTAAGCAATTTACGTGGTTGTAGGCGGTTGCTCAACGCGCCGCCGAACTTGCTCGCGCACCAACGCCAAAATCTCTTCACGCCGCACATTCCCCTTACTGACCACCCGTTCAACGGTCTCTTCAAGCTGTTGCCGCTCTTCTTCAGTGAGTTCTTTGGCCGAAACCACAATAATCGGCAAATCGCGGAATTGCTCAAGCTCTTGTAAGGCAGCGATCGTTTCGAAGCCATCCATTTCGGGCATCATTAGATCGAGAATCATCGCGCCAAATGGGCGGCTATGCAATGCGCCCAAGGCTTCGCGCCCGTTGGCAGCCTCATAGACTTTCCAGCCAGCGCCTTCGAGCATGCGTCGCAGCATCGCCCGACTATCATGATCGTCATCGACCACCAAAACCAATTGGGTTTTGGCATTTTGCGGGTCGATACAACTCCGTAGCGTGCGCAGCAATTGGCCGCGATCAACGGGCTTAATCAAATAATCGTACACCCCAAACGAAACCCCTTGGTTTGGCTCGGCCACAATCGTATGCATAATTACCGGAATTGTGGCAATTTTGGGGTCGGCCTTGATTTCGGCCAAAATCTCCCAACCATTGACATGGCCTGGCAACAACACATCGAGCAAAATTGCCGTTGGATGATGATTGCGCACCATTGCTAAGCCATTTTCGCCATCAAATGCGCTAAGGACGCTCCAGCCCTCGCGCTTGAGCGTGCGCGAAAGCAGATGATGGACATTGCGATCATCGTCGATAATCAGCACTTTGGGTTGGTTGTTGTTGGCATCGCTGATAATAACTGGCGCTTCATCAAGTAACGAAACTGGAGCCATATCGATGACTGATTGCGGTAGGTGCACGCTGAAGGTTGAGCCAACGCCTAATTCACTTTGTACCCGAATATCGCCGCCGAGCAATTGAGCCAAGCGCCGACTTAAGGCCAAACCCAGCCCAGTGCCGCCATATTTGCGGGTGGTCGAGGCATCGGCTTGGGTAAATGGCTGAAACAAGCGTGATAATTGGGCGTTGCTCATGCCAATGCCATTATCATGCACGCTGAAATCAATCCAGCCCTCTTCTTCGCTTGGTTGGACGCGCAAGGTAATGCGGCCATGTTCGGTGAATTTCGCTGCGTTGCTCAGCAAATTGACCAAAATCTGGCGTAAACGGGTCTCGTCGCTAATCATCGTCAGCAAGCCAGCTGCTGATTCGATCACCAAGCGATTTTCATTTTTGATGATCATCGGATCGACGGTTGAGCGCACATCGTGCAGCAGTTGGGGCAGCGAAATTTCCTCAGGCAAAATTTCAACCTTGCCCGATTCAATCTTGGCCAAATCCAAAATATCGTTGATCAAGGTCAGCAGATGCCGCCCTGAGAGGCGAATCCGATCGAGATCTTCGATCATTGCGGTTTGGCCGAGGTCTTCACATTCTTCTTGGAGAATTTCGCTATAGCCGATGATCGCATTGAGTGGGGTGCGCAATTCGTGGCTCATATTGGCCAAGAAATTACTTTTGGCGCGATTGGCTTCTTCGGCCACAAATTGCAAGCGTTGGGCATGATCTTTGGCTTGCTCAAGTCGCTCGATTTGGCCACGAATCGTTTGGGCCATGGTATTGAACATCGCAGCGAGGCGGCCTACTTCATCATAGCGGCGAATTGGAATATCAGTGGTAAAATCGCCATCGGCAAAGCGTTGCGCTCCGTCGCGTACCAACTTGAATTGATTGCCGACCCTCCCCAGCAGATAGTAGACGAACAGACTTAGCAATACTAGTATCGCCAAACTGCGCCCAGTCAGTGCCACAATCATGCGGCCATTTTGCTTGGTAATTGTTGCTTCAAGTGCTTCAGATTGATCATCAATGATATCAGAGAGCACTTGGGTGGCCTCGTCGAGTTGATCGGCCTGTTCGTCGAGGATTTTCCAAGCAGCCAGTTCTGCGGTTGAGCGGGTTGGCGCTGATTCTTGGATGCGTAGGTCGATTTGGGCGAGGTAGGCAACTCCGGCATCTTCATAGTCGGCGCTAAGTTTTTGTACATTCTCAAAGGCTGTTTTGGTTTCTGGGTTCGGCTGCATGTTCTTGAAGAATTGTTCAAGCTCTAGGCGTTTGTCATCGAAGGCTTGGCGATAACGGGTATAGTGTTCACGCTCCTCGATTTCACCTAAGGCATAGGCATCGAGCGCATGGGCTTGATATTGAGTGTAGAGGCTAATTTCGCGAGCTAAACGTTCGGCATCTTCTAAATCGATCACATATTCAATATCATTATTGAGCATGCTACGCTCAACAACCCCGATGATATTTAATCCGGTCATTAAGCTCAAAATGATCGCTGCAATTGTGATCATTGTACGGCGTACCGACCCGCGTTTCATGCAAACTTCCTTAGCCAAGCCAACTGATTCCATTGCTATTATACTCTATGCTGTCTAGCGATCACCATTCGCTGGTTTGGTCGCGAAATCGCTCTAAAAGCAGAAAACTTATGAAGGTCACACCCATCAAAAGGCTGCTCATCGCTAAGGCTTGGCCATAGTTGCTGGCTCCTGGTTGGCCTAAAAAGCGAAAGATCACGACTGGCATGGTGGCGGTGGCTGGGCTGGTTACGCTTACCACCAGTGCTGCTCCAAAATCGCCCAACGATACAGTGAAGGCAAATAAGCCTGCGGCCATGATGCTTGGCAACAGCAAGCCTAAATCAACTTCACGCCAAGCCTGCCATGGTTTTGCACCCAACATCCGCGCAGCTTCGCGCAATTGTGGGTTCAAACGGCGCAAGGCTGGCACCATGGTGCGAATCACAAACGGCAAGGCTAATAGGGTGTGAGCTAGCGGCAACAAGCCCGACCAACGCCGCAAATCAGGCGTTTCCCAGCCCCAAAATTCATATGAGCGAAAGGCGATAATATAGCCCAAGCCGACTGTTACCGCCGAGGTGCCTAAGGGCAGCATCAACACGCCATCGAGCAGGCGGGTTAATCGGCCTTGGGGTTGGGCCAATAGATAGGCGCAGGGCAAACCAAAAACTAAAGCCAAGATCGTGGTAATGCCCGCATAGCGCAATGAGTTGAGCATGGCTTGGGTTGGCGGCACATAGGCGTAACTGCCACGCTGATTGATCCCCAGCATGCGAAAATACTCAAGGCTCCACTGACCTTCGATCCGCAAGGCTCCTAGCACCAAACTTGCCAGCGGCAGCACGATTAAACTGCTAGCAAGTAGCATAACCCCGCCAATTGCCACGCGACTTGGCCACGTGCGAGCGCGACGTAAGGACAATGCTTGGGCTTCTTGAGGCACGCTGCTACGCCGAACCAGCCGCGTATAAGCCAAGGTCAAGCCCAAACTGGTGAGAATTTGCAAGAGCGAGAGGGTTGCTGCGATCGGCAAGTTAAATTGATGAATCGCTTGATCATAAATTTCGACTTCGATTGTGCGTTGCTGGCTGCTACCCAATAACAGCACTGTGCCGAAGGCTGAAAACGTGAAGGTAAACACCAATAATGCTGCTGCCAACAAGGCGGGCATTGCCAATGGTAAGGTCACTTCGAGCCAAACTCGCCAGCGTGGCGCACCTAAAACCTGAGCCGAAGCCTCTAAACGTGGATCGTGATTGCTCCAATAGGCTGTTAGCAAACGCACCACCACCGTCAAATTGAAAAAAACATGGGCGATTAAAATCATGCCAAGGCTTTGCTCAAGCTCCAACGGCGGCTGCGCCAACTCCAACCAAGCCACGAGCCAGCGATTGATTAAGCCACGCTCGCCCAATAGTGCTCGAAAGGCCAAAGCAACCACAACGGTTGGCAGCACAAACGGCACGGCAATCAGTGAGCGCAGCAATGCTCGCCCCGGAAATCGATAATGAGCCAAAATATAGGCGGTTGGCACGCCCAAAAGCAAGGTCAACATTGTTGAAAGCGTTGCTTGCCAAGCACTCCAAGCCACAACTTGTAACAGGCTGCGATTACTGAATACCATTTGAATGGCCGCGCCAAGGCCTTTTTCGGCAAACGCGCGTTGCATAATTGCCCAGAGTGGCACACCAAAAAAGAGCACAAAAAAAGCTAGCGCAGGCAAGGCCAAAATCCAATACAGCCATTGAATGCGCCGCTGATGAGTATTTGACATAAAGTTTCTCAACTAGCCAAGCTGGAGCGATGTTAGCGCCATTCGATCCGTTCGGCGACTTGGGCGCGTAGTTCGGGGCTAAACCATGTTTCCAATAAGGCTAGCGCCAAATCGATGCCTGCCGAAACCCCTGCCGAGGTGGCGATTGGTGGCGTGATGGTATAGCGTTGTTGGCGTTCGACCGTAATCTGGCTATTTTCGGCCAACAGATCCAGTGCGGTGTAGTGGGTGGTGGCCTGTTTGCCATCGAGCAAGCCCGCCGCTGAGAGTACCAACGCTCCTGTGCACACCGAAACAACCCAGCCACGCTGCTGTTGCTGGCGCAAATAATCGAGAATCAGGCTGTTGTGGCGAGCATGAGTGCGTGCGCCAATCCCACCTGGCACTAAAACCACATCAAATGCTGGGGCATCGGCAAAACTATAATCGGGCTGAATTTTCAGGCCATAACGAGCTTTGACTGTTTGGGTTTGCTCGGCAACGGTGTTAATCGTCAGATCAACCCAATTGCTCGCCATGCCAAAGACTTCGAGTGGCCCGATAAAATCCAGTTCCTCGGCATCGTTGAAAATCAGGATACCAATTGATTTAATGCTCATAATTAATTACCACGCAATATCAAAGGTTGGCTCACGGTGGGTTGGCTCTTGCCAAGTGACCTCAACATGTTGCACTTTGGCATGAATCGGGCCGCTATAACACCAGCTGATCATGCGCTGCACGCCAGCTTGGCTGCCCTCGAAAATCGCTTCGACGCTGCCATCGGGCAAATTCTTAACCCAGCCACCAATTTTGGCCAAACGCGCTTGATCGCGGCAGGTCGCGCGAAAATTGACTCCCTGAACCGTTCCAGTGACAATCACATGAGCCCGCGTTGTTTCCACATATCCCCCTTATTTAGCGAAGTTCTAAGGCTGCCGCCAAGGTCGGTGCTGACAGCACGGTTTGGCGGTTGAGCTTTAACTGTACCATCATTGGAGCTACTTCGGGTTGTAATCCAGCCAAAATCACCCGCGTGCCTAATAATTTTGCCCCTTGGATAATTCGTTCAAGCATGGTCAGCAAGCTATCGGATGCTACCAGAACGCTGGTTAAATCGAGAATTAAGGTATTTGCCCGTTGTTCGTGAATATAGCTTAGCAAGGAATCTTCCACCGCTTTGGCGCGTTGGGTATCGAAGCCTCCGATTAACGGCAGCACCACCACATCATCGCCGACGGGCAAGGCCGCCACAGTCAAGGCATCAACCGTTTGGCGCAGTGTTGTTTCGGTTGAAACTAATTGTTGATTCGAGGTTTCCAGCCGAATCGCCAAGGCGGCTAGTTCGTCGGAGCGTTGCTGCATTGCTTGGCGCGATTGTTCTAATTCATATTCACGTTGATTAATGACGTGGGTCAAAATAGTGATAATTGCGCCGGTACCAAGTAATAAAATTGTTTGTGAAACGATGGCAAGATATTTATAATTATCACTGACACTCATCATGATCAGCGAATTGGGATCGCTAAAGCTCCAAAAAAGCGTAATTTCATTGATAATTGCAATCAAATGAATGATAATACTCATTGCTGTTGCAGCAATAATCCAGCGTGCCCGCCCCAAAATGAAACCTGTGCCCATTAACTCAATACAAATAATCGCAAAATTATACGATACAAAACCACCAATATTATGATTGACCACGGCTACAGTAATCGAACTAGCAAAATGCAATACGAACGTTAATGGATATAAATTGTTTGGCTTGAGTAGGAACATATAGCCAACAATTAATAATCCATGGACAATCGCCACATAGAAATTAATTTGTGATTGAACATTGGCCCAATCAAAAATTGAAATTGGCAAAAACAAGGCGGTAATGCCGAGCATAATTCGTGCATACAATTTGGCACGTTCGACGGGTAGCTGCTTTGAATCGGGCACGGGTGGCTCCTTGTGGGCGTGATTATTTGCCAATACAAAAGCGACTAAAGATCATATTCAATAAATCATGTTCGACAGTTTCGCCAGTAATTTCGCCTAAACTAGCGATCGCCTCATGCAAATCGATCGCAATCAAATCAACTGGGCGGCCTTCGCGCAAACCTTGGATGGCTTGTTCTAAGGCGGCATTGGCACGGCGCAAAGCCTCGCGGTGGCGTGGATTGGTGACTAAGCGGGCATCACTGAGCGGCAAACCACCAAGCAACTGTTCGGCTACCATTGTACCTAAATAATCCAAGCCTGTGCCAGCCTGCGATGAGATTGCGATGCTGCCACGGAGCTTGGGGTGAGTTTGAGTCAGCGCGGTTAAATCAGCGTGTTGGCCTAAATCGGCTTTGGTAGCAATCACGATTGTGGGTCGTTCATGAGTTAATTGGGCAATTGCCAAATCTTCTGGGCTTAACGGCTGCGAACCATCGATCAACAGCAACACTAAATCGGCTTTGCTGAGAGCGGCGCGTGAGCGTTCGACTCCAATTCGTTCGACTACATCATCGGTTTCAGTAATCCCCGCAGTATCAATCAGCACCACTGGAATTCCGCCCAGATTGGCGGTTTCTTCCAAGGTATCGCGGGTTGTGCCGGGAATGGCGGTGACGATGGCTCGTTCGGTGCGCAACAGGGCATTCATCAAGCTCGATTTGCCAGCGTTGGGCCGACCAACCAAGGCAGCGCGTGCCCCTTCGCGCACAACCACACCTTGATCGGCCCCAGCTAGCAGTTGGCTGAGCAGGCTTTGGGCTTGCTGCAAGGGCTGTTGTAATTCCTCGCTGGGCACATCATCTTCGGGAAAATCGGTGAGGGCTGTGACATAGGCCAAGGGATACATCAGCTGCTCGCGCAATGTGCGCAGATCACGCGAAAGCCCGCCGCCCAGCTGATCGAGCGCCAAGCTAAGCCCCAAGTTGGTTTGGGCTTCGATCACATCGAGAGTTGCCTCAGCTTGGACTAAATCGATGCGGCCATTGGCAAAAGCGCGTAAGCTAAATTCGCCTGGGTTGGCTAAGCGAGCGCCATGAGCTAGAGCCAAGGTCAGGGTTCGGCGCAAGGGCAGCGGGCCGCCGTGGCAGTGAATCTCCAAAATATCTTCGCCGGTGAATGAGCGTGGCCCCTTAAAAAAGACCGCCAACACCTCATCGACAATTTGTCCATGCTCATCGAGCACATGGCCATAGCGCATTTGGTAGGAGCGCCAAACGCCTTTGCGGCGCGGTTTGATCAAGGCTTGGGCGATAGCTAAGCTTTGAGGGCCGCTGACCCGAATAATTCCAACCCCACCAACGCCAGGTGGGGTAGCCAACGCAGCGATCGTATCAGCATAGAGCATTAGCGCAACCTCGATGTGCTGGTCAAGGGCAGAGTTGCGGGCATGCTTTGGACATGGCAAAAGCCACAGGTTGGCGCAAAACTATGGTTAAAACTGGGTGCGGTCGGCAATCCCGCGTTATGGCAGGTTTTGCAATCGGCGACCGCCACCGACAAATCATGGTTTGGCAATTCTTTGACATCGGGGCCATAGGCGGCGGCAAAGGCAAAAACCCAAGTTGCCACAATCACCACGCCAGTCATGGCAAACATCAAACGCATCGGCCAACTGCGCATCATCGCACGGTAGCGAGCGCGGGCAGCTGCTTTATCGAAAACCGGCGCAGCATCTGGCTGCTCATCGGGCAGCATTTCAGGTGCATCGCTCATAGGGCAACATCCTTCTAGAATTGAGCTAGTTAATCAAATCGGCTAGATCATATCATACTGTGAGTTGGGTCGTGTGTTTGACCAAGCCGATTTTTTCGGGTACAGTTCTTGCATAGAGGCCCATGCCCAAGTAAATACTGTCTCGTGGTCGAGGCAACCATGGTGGAGTCAGTCGCAGTAATGCGGCTTTTTTAGTTTAGTTTTGGTTGATTTGACGGATATAGCAGGGTATAGCCGCAAGCACGACCAAATTAGGAGGAGCGTATGTCGCTGGTCTTGGTTCAATCCAACGTCGCCCCTTCGCCTGCCGCCGCTGCTGGAGGCGATGGAATGTCGCCGCTGTTGCAGTTGGTGTTGGCTTTGGCCGTTTTGATCGCCGCTGCCAAAATTGGTGGGCTTGTGAGCACCAAGCTCAAACAACCTGCCGTTTTAGGCGAGCTTTTAGTGGGGATTTTGCTTGGCCCCAGTGTTTTGGATTTTCTCAACCTAAGCTTTTTCACGAGCACCCACTTACAAGATACGGTTTTTGAAATCGCCGAAATTGGGGTGATTTTCTTGATGTTTGTGGCTGGGCTTGAGGTCAAATTGCCCGATCTGCTGGCGGCGGGCAAGGTCTCGACAATTGCTGGAGTGTTGGGGGTCATCATCCCATTGCTTGGTGGTTTTGCTCTCGCGTGGTTCTGGCCTAATAACTATTCATTCACCAAAAGCCTGTTTATTGGCATTTTGCTGACTGCTACCAGCGTTTCGATTTCGGCCCAAACCTTGCTCGAATTGGGCAAACTGCGCTCGCGGGTTGGGCTATCGTTGTTAGGTGCGGCGATTGTCGATGATGTGTTGGTAATTGTCTTGCTTTCGACCTTTGTGGCCTTGACGGCGAGCAGCGGCGGCGGGGTTATGACTGTGCTGAGCATTGTCGGTGTGATGCTGCTGTATTTCGTGGTGATGAGCATTTTTGGGCTACGCGCTTTGCCATGGATTATTCGTAAAGCTGCTAAATTGCCAATTAGCCAACCGCTGGTGAGTACGGCACTGGTGTTGGTGCTATTTGCCTCGTGGAGCGCCGAAGCCTTGGGTGGAGTGGCGGCAATTACGGGGGCATTTTTGATGGGCGTATTTTTGGGCCGCACGCCCTATCACAACCGGATTGAAGATGGCGTGCAAACCTTGACCTATGCCTTCTTTGTGCCAATTTTCTTTGCCAGCATCGGCTTGCATGCCAATATTTTCTCGTTGCCAAGTGATTTGGTGGCCTTCGCCGCTGTGCTGTGTGTGATTGCTGTGGTTACCAAGATTGTAGGTTGTGGAATTGGGGCAAAAATTGGCGGCATGAACAATAAAGAATCGTTGCAAGTTGGTTTGGGCATGATTTCGCGGGGCGAAGTTGGCTTGATTGTGGCCAGCGTGGGTATTCGCCAAGGCATTATTGGCGAAGATGTGTTTGCCATGACCGTGCTGATGGTACTTGTAACCACCTTGGTTACTCCCTTATTATTACGCTGGTCGTTTGGCAACGAACAAACACCCAAAGATCAAGAAAAGCCCAAATCTGAAAAACCCGTACTCAAACCTGCCCATGCTGGCGAAGAAGCAGGTCATTAATTGGCTTTACAAAGGAGTAAATAATGAATCAACCACAAGTCGAATCGTTAATGTTTATTTTGAATGATGTTGATCTGTTAAATGAAGTGCTGCGTGTGTGGGAAGAACATGGCGTGCGCGGCGTGACGGTCTTGCGTAGCACTGGCCTTGGGCGAATTGGCAATGCGCTGTATCGTGATGATGCGCCCTTATTCCCTTCGCTACGTGAATTGCTTGAAGATGATGAGATGCATCACTTTACACTGTTGACTGTGGTGCAAAGTAGCCAAGTTGAGCAATTGGTCGCAGTGACCGAGCAAATTACTGGCTCGCTCAACAATCCCAATACTGGCTTGATCTTTACCATGCCAATTAATCGGGTCTTTGGTGGAACCCGCAATTTCGAGTAGCAATTAGGGATCAGTAAGTTCCGATCCACGAAGAGCACGAAGAGCACGAAGGATGATGAGGCTTTTGGCTATGGAATACATGCCCCTGAAAAATTAAATGTGTTCCGATAGCCAAAAGCCTTTAGCCTATAGCCAACCAACATCGCTCTGCGCCTCTGCGTTAAATGCTGCTTTCTATTCCCATAACAACCGATTCCCTGCCTAAAACCCCAACCGCTCGATGTGTTGTTCGACCAAGGTCGTAATTTCGGGGTGTTGCTCGGCTACATCAAGCAACAAGCTGCGAATTTGGCTATCATCTAGTTCATCGAGGGTCGCCCGAATTGGCGGGCGCTGCACAACTTGTTCGGGGCAATACAGCAGAAACAGCAGCACCGCAACGCTATGTTTGCAGATCGGGCCATAATCATAGGGGCAGGTGCATTGGGTTGAAATCTGTTCAGCATTTTTGGTGTGCACTGCAACATCATAGAGATAATCTTCGCTGCCACACACCACGGCCTGAATCATATTGCCGCGTTGCAGCACTGATTCAACCATGCCACTCTCAAAGTATTCTAAGCCGCGTTCAAAACTGCGTTCGCCAGCCATCGCCTGAATTTGCGCATCAGAAATCACTGGAAAATCCATAACCACCTCTAGCTGGTAGGAGTTGTTAAATCGAGCATCCATCTTTGAATACTCTCAACCAGCGTTTTAGGTTCAGCATCGACCGTCAAGGTTAGGGCATTACTGGGCATTTCCAAGGTGGCTAATTGGCTTGCTAACAGGCTGCTCGGCATAAAATGATTGCTGCGCTGTTGCAAACGCGCTTGAATTAATGCAGGATCGCCGACCAAATGCACAAAATGCACCTGTTGATCGACTGCTAAATAATCGCGATATTCAGCCCGTAAGGCCGAGCATGCCAAGACTAAACTACAATTTTGGGCCAAGACGGCGCTAATCTGTTCGCGCACTAAGGCTAGCCACGGCCAGCGATCAGCATCGGTTAATGGCTGGCCGTTCGCCATTTTTTGGCGATTGGCCTCAGGATGTAAATCGTCAGCATCGATAAATTGCCAAGCTTGAGCCGTTGCCAATAATTGGCCAACCGTGGTTTTGCCCACTCCACTCACGCCCATAACCACAATCACCATAGCAACTCCGTTTAAATCAAAAAGAGGAAGTTGGTGGTTGCCAACTCCCTCGAATGCGAATCTGTGAGAGCTTTAGAACTGGAGGCTATGGCGTTGAACCACAGTGGCGCGAAGCAGGAACATCCCGCCGATACCAACCCCAGCGCTAAGATAAAACCAGATAAAGGCTGCTGGTAAGCTGATTGCTGCCAAACCAACGGATGGCAAGACTACGACCAAGCTGCCTACCAAAACAGCGGCTGGCCCTTGCAAATTGAGTCGTTGACCAATCACCATGGCAATTGCGGCCAAGCCAATCAAGTAGGGCACTTGGGCAATCAGTAAGAGCACCGGCAAAACTGCCAAGCCAATCAGCGAGAAGATCAAGAGCAGCGCGACAATCCCAACAACCGCCACCGAGAGTACTGACCACATCAAGCCCAAGCCCAAAGCACGTTGGCTGGCTAGGCGAATAATTTGAGCACCGCTAGCAACCGAGCGTGGCCAGATCAAGCTGAGCAAGGTGGCAATAATCGTGGCCAAAATCGCCAAGACTACGGCTAGAATCACGCGGGTTGCGGTAGTTAGGGTTTGATTGCCTTCAACTGGCAAGAGCGCAGTTGCCCCGCTATCGCTGACATTACCATTGAAAATAGCCCCAGCTTGGGCTACATCAGCACCTTGTTGCAACTGAACTTCGCCTGTGGCTGCCATCACATTGCCTTGAGCAACGGAATCGGCCTCGAAGGTCACATTGCCAAACAAACTGACCACATCGCCTTCGACTGAGCCACGCACAATAATGGAGCCGGTGACTGAAGTGACATCGCCTTCAACTACCCCATCGATCACGATAGGCTGGCTGATGGTCGCAACGTCGCCACTTTCGGTTGAGCCGGCCCGAACCACCAAGGCCTCGCCATCGGTTCGCAGAGCTTGAGCAAAGACTAAAGAAGGTGAGGCAATAATAATTAAGGCTAGAATAACCCAGCCAAATAACAAGGCTCGTGGATTGCGGTTCATCGTTCTACCTCCACAAGCAGCGCCGGTGAAGGGGTCAACAAACGTCGCCAGATCATCAGTGCTGCACCTGCAAGCACAAGAACACCAAGCAGCAAGGGAATGCCAACCAAGCCAAGCGTTGCCGCCATGGGCTTACCCGCCAGAGTCAAGGCCAAAACCCCGCGGCCAGCGGTCGAATCGACCCCGCCAAAGGTTGTGGCAGGCAACGAGCTATCAAACAAGACCCCATAACCGCCCCACAAGACGATTAATGTGACGAAGCCCAGAACCACACCCCACAGCACACGTTGACGTAAGGCACGGCTACGGGCTTGAGTTGCGGCAAGCGCAGGAGTCGCAGGTAATTTTGCCATTAGGCTGGCGGCAAAATTCGGCGGTGGAATAGCCGATTTGGGAGCGGCTAAGGCGGCGGGCAATTGCCCAAGTTCATCGAGGCACATTGGGCACTCCTGTACATGGCGAGAAATGGTTTGTTGATCGTCAGGGTCATCTGGTTGCTGAGCACGTAGCTCGCGAATTGAACGGCATGTCATAGCTCTGCTCCTTGTTTATCCAACGCGGCAGCCACCATGTTGCGAGCACGATGCAGCCGAGTTTTAACCGCACTTTCTGATAGCCCCGTAATATTTTCGATCTCCTGATAGGAGAGATCATTCCAGTAGCGCAGCACTGCTACCAGCCGATAGTGATCGGGCAAAGTAGCTAAGGCACGTTGGACGGCATCGCGCAACTCACTACGCAATGCTGAACGTTCAGGACCATCATCGGTACTTGGTAGGGCAAATGCCAAATCATCAAGTGGCACTATCGGTCGCCGTCGGCGTAAGCGGTCAATGCAGTAATTCGATGCGACTGAAAAGAGCCATGTAGAAAACTTGCGGCTTTGATCGAACGTTTCAAGCTTGGTATAGGCCCGGATGAAAATTTCTTGAGCGGCATCTTCGGCCTCGTGGCCATCGTGCAACATCCGGTAGGCCAAGTTGAAAATTGGCCCTTGATACAGCTCGACAATCCGTTGAAATGCAATTTGGTCGCCACGAATTGTCGCCCGCACCAGCGTCAATTCTTCACTATTGATCTCTGTCACGCGGTTCTACCTCGCACCACTATACTCGGTACGCGCTGAGCAAGGGTAATGTTTCATAGTCGAGAGGGGATTGTTGTTTCCCATCGGTGTGATACAAGCTATGGTACCTAAGGATGGCCTAAATGGCAAAATTGGCTTCTACTACTAGAAGTTTGATGATTTTTTTGGCAATCAATCATGTGAATCCAATAGCCCACTAATAGTATTCTGCTACAACCTCGCGTATAATGCATAGTGGCTTTTAATCGTGTTCGTTGAAAGGAATTGCTCAATGACCAATCCACCACAAGGGCTGGAAGAAACCACCCAAGGTGGCCCGCAGCGGCCTGTCGTGCCGCCACAGCGGGTTCAAATTCGCTGTCAAAATTGCCAAACGCCGTTTGTGGTGGCACTTTGGACATACGTCGATGTTGGGGTGCAGCCTGAATTAAAAGGTGCGATGCTTTCAGGTCAATTAAATGTCGCAGTTTGCCCTAGCTGTGGCGCTGGCGGCATGCTGGCCTCACCCTTGATCTACCATGATCCTGAAAAGAAGTTTTTTTGGACGCTCTTTCCGCAAGAATTGAATTTGCCAACCGAGGAGCAAGAACGCTTCGTTGGCGAGGCTTCGAAAGTGGCTATGCAATTGTTGCCACCCGATGCGCCACGTGGCTATTTGCTGACTCCCCGCCGTTTCATCACCATGCAAACCATGCTCGAAACCTTGTTGGAGAGCGAAGGCATTACTAAAGAGGTGATGCAAGCGCAACGCCAACGGGTCGAGTTGCTAAGCCAATTGGCCGAAGCACTCGAGGCTGATCGAGCCGAGAATTTGCTCGATTCAGATCAAGGTAAATTGGCCCAAGTGGTGGCTGCTAACAAGGCGGCACTGGATGGCGAATTTTTCCTCACCCTCAATTCCTATATCGAAGCTGCCTTACAACAAGGTCGCGAAGATAGTGCCGAAATGATCGGCGAGTTGAGCCAACGGGTGATGCAGTTGAGTGGCTTTGATCCGGTAGCCGCTGGGTTACAAGAGCCAGCCGTCGAAGATGTGGTTGCCGCTTTGCGCGATGCCGATGATGCCAGCCTCGAAGATGTGATTAGCAATTATCGCCCGTTGATCGATGATGAAACCTTTGATGCTTGGGATGCCCAAATTGCTGCCTTGCCCGAAGCAGACCAAGCTGAGGCTCAAGCGCGACGCGATCATATCTACACCACGCTGGAGCGTATGGATGCTGAAGCCCAAGCCATTTTTGAAAAAGCCAATGGCCTGTTGCGTGATGCCTTGCAAGCCGAAGATCCGCGGGCGTTGTTAGTTGAGCGCCATAAAGAGTTAAGCGAAGCCTTTTTCGTGGTGATCGATGCCAACTTGAATGCAGCGATGCGTACCAATCAGCAAATTATTGCCGAGCAATTGATGTTGTTGCGCCAAACTGCTGCCGAAGTGTTGCAAGAGGCCATGACTCCTCAAGAACGCTTGATCAATCAATTATTGAGCGCTGAAACTGCTGGTGATGCTACCAAGTTGCTGCGCAAAAACATGGCTTTGGTCAATGGCGATTTCGTCAAGGAAGTCAACGAATTGGCCGAGCAAATGGAAAAAGCTGGGCGTAAGGAAGTCGTCGAGCGCCTCCGCCAAGTCGCCCGCGAATCGGCGAGCCTCCTGTTTTAAGGTCAAAAATCAGAAGTCAAAAGGCAGAATAGTTGGTGTAACTCGATTATAATAACCAAGGATTTTTGCCTTTTGATTTTGCCTTTTGATTTCTATGAAAGCTTTACTACGTTCGACAATGGTTCGAGGTTTGGCGCTGGCGTTGGCTGGTTTTACCCGCCCAGCACCAGCCCAACCTCAACGAATTTTGGTGATTAAGCCCGATCATTTGGGCGATGTTTTACTGTTGACCCCAGCGCTACGGGCCTTGCGCTATAGCCAACCGCACGCCCAGATCAGCGTTTTGGTTGGTTCATGGGCTACCCGCCTCTTGGCCGACAATCCTGATCTTGATGCGATTGAAACCTGTGAGTTTCCTGGTTTTGTGCGCGGTGCGCAACCCTCGACCTTGGCTCCTTATCGCTTGCTTTGGCGCGAAGCTGCCCGTTTACGAAGCATGAATTTTGATACAGCCTTGATTGCCCGTGATGATCATTGGTGGGGCGGCTTGTTGGCGCTTGGGGCTGGCTGTGGCCGCCGAATTGGTTTTGCCCATCCCTTGGTTGCGCCAACCTTAACCAAAGCTCTAGCGTGGAATAGCAATGAGCATGTTACCAAGCAAGCCTTGGATTTGGTGGCAGCGCTCGGTTCAGATCAACCACAAACCCAAACGTTGCGGTTTATGCCAAGTGCCGCTGAGCATGCTTGGGCTGAGGCTTGGCTGGCGCAGCATCAGATTCAAAAACCATTGGTGGCAATTCAGGCTGGCAGTGGCGGCGCAGCTAAATTATGGCCGGCTGAGCGTTGGGCACAGGTCGCTGAACAATTGGCAAATCAAGCCCAAATTGTATTAACTGGTGGGCCAGCCGATGCTGTTGATGTGGCAGCAATCAGCCAACAGTTGCAAATTCCCCATTTGAATGCAGTTGGTCAGGCCAATTTGGGCCAATTGGCGGCCTTGTTTGGGCGTTGCGCTTTGGTGTTGGGCGTGGATAACGGCCCTTTGCATTTGGCCGTGAGTCAATCAACCCCAACCATTCATCTGTTTGGGCCAGGCGATAAGCGGCGTTTTGGGCCTTGGGGCGACCCAACCCGCCACGTTGTGATCGATGCCGAATTAGCCTGCTCGCCATGTGGTGTGTTGACCCATTGCCCACGCCAAACCAAACCCAGCGAGTGCATGACCGCAATTTCCGTCCAGCACGTGATCGGTCACGCCAAACGTCTGCTTGATCAGGCTGGAACCTCAATTTAGCAGGCTACGTATCATCAAGGCAATTAATTTGTTTTGAGGAAAAGCGTTATGCAACAGTGGGAATATCATGTTGAACTTGTGGATATTGGGGGCTTCTGGGGGCCAAATGTTGATCCAAGCATTATCAGCCGCATGTTCAACAAAGCTGGCAACGATGGCTGGGAAATGGTGAGTATTGTTGACATAAATAGTGGTAATGGCCAGAGTTCGCGCTTATTGGTAACGTTTAAGCGTCCACGCCCAACCTAGCAATAATCGGTTTAATGCCTGATTTGAAGCCATGCAGGCTATGGTATAGTAGCGCCATCATGAGCGCATTCAAGCATCAGCCAACGCGGCATTGGCCTCGGCATATTCAAGCAGTCAGTTGGATTATTCTGATTCAACTGGCTTTGTTTTGCCCAATGGCCTGTATTGCCCATTGCTGGTGGTGGAGTATGCCAAGCCATTCGGCTGGCGCAGCGCAGCATAGTGCCACGATGTTGGTGTGTGAATTGCATGCTGAACATAGTGATTCTGCGCCGCAGCCAATCCCCCCCTTACCCGCTGGCTTGGCAGCCTTTTACCCAATGGTGCTGTTGCTGCTGGCTGGTTGGGTGCTTGCTTCGCATGGATGGCGAGGTTTTGCCCAGCAGCATGCGCTTTGGTCAACCTATCATCCCCAAATTATCACGCCCCCGCCACGAATTAGCGCATTCGGCTAACTCTTTGTATCCCAATTACGATTAAATTGCATAAGGATGGGTGCTATGAAATACGCTCATTGGCTGTTTGGCTGTGTGCTGCTAGGGCTTGTCTTGAGTTTAAGCAGTTGTGGCACAGCCAGCTATCAGATTATTCGGCCAATTGACAACCCAACAGCAGCGCCAGATTTTACCTTGATTGATCAGCATGGTGCCGATTTTCATCTGGCTGAGCAACGTGGCAAAATTGTAATTCTCTTTTTTGGCTTTACTGCGTGCCCCGATGTTTGCCCATTGGCTTTGGGGCTTTCGTCGCAGGCTCGCAAAAAACTTGCAGATGATGCCGATAAGATTCAAATTGCCTTTGTAACGGTCGATCCAGAGCGCGATAATCCCGCAACGATTGATCGCTATGTTTCGCTGTTCGATTCGACGATTTTGGGTTTGAACGGCGAAACTGAGGTGGTTGAGGCGGTCAAAAAGGCCTATGGCGTGCATGCCGAGCGCCGCGAATTGCCTGATTCGGCCTTGCAATACACCATCGACCATACCGCTGGCTTGTATATTATCGATCAACAAGGGCGCTGGTTTGCCATGGCCAACCACGATGTTGATCCAACACTTTTAGCAACTGATCTTGAGACGATGTTGCAATACATCGATGTTGAATAATTCTAGGAGCATCTTTCAATGAAACGTTTAATGCTTGGTTTATTGGTCTTGATCTTGGCTGCTTGTGGTTCGGAAACCACCTCAACGACCGCTCCTAGCACGAGCAATGGTGCAGCAAACACGCTTGGTTCATTAACAATTGAAGGCTCATTTGCCCGTCCAGCTTTTGCTGCTGCCACGATTATGCAAACCCCAACCATGGCAACCACGCCAGTTAGCCCAACGATGGGTGGTGGTATGAGTGGTGGCAGTGCCATGATGGGTAGCAATAGCGCCGCCTATATGACAATTCGCAATAGTGGCACTGCTGATAACTTAATTTCGGCCTCAACCGATGTTGCAGGCAAAGTTGAGTTGCATACCGTCGTGGCCGATGGCGATGTGATGCGGATGGAACAGGTCGAAAAAATCGAAGTGCCAGCTAATGGCGAAGCACTTTTGAAACCAGGCGGCTTCCATGTAATGTTGTTGGAAGTTAAGCAAGATCTCAAAGTTGGCGATACGATTGATTTGAGCTTGACTTTTGAAAAAGCTGGCACGATTACGCTCAAAGTGCCGGTGCAAATGCCTAGTGCCCAATAAAGAGCATAGAACATAGAGCATAGAACAAGAACATAGCTGTAATGGTTTATGAGGTTAACAACCGCCATTATTTCCTCACCCTCGTTCCCGCACGCGAGGCGTGGGGAATCGCTTCAGGAGTACTCCCCCTCGCCCGCCGCAGTGTTTAAGGGCGGACAGGGACGCACACCATGGGTTCACACAACGACCTCGGGTTGGTATACTGGGTGGTGACGAAACCAAACCCATCCCAAAACCGAGGTCGTATGCCGAGTATACCAGCCCTTGCCCACTGGATCAACACCATCCTGCGCACCGCCGTGCCCACCCTCTCGCCCTGGACTGCCCGTCGGCTCACCGATTGGCTCGTCAGCATCCTGCTCATGCCGTCCATCACCACGCGCGTCGTGGCCTGGGGCTGTGCCCTTGGACTGTCCACCGCTGCCCACGCCGCCAGTCACGAACGCCGACTGCGCCGCACCTATCGGGATTCCCAGCTGTCGTGGTCGCTCCATCGCGCCATCCTCGCCACCACCCTCCACATCGCACCCACTGAATCCGTCACCGTCATCATCGATGAAACCACCCACACCGACCGCTGGACCCTGCTCACCGCCGCCCTCTGGTATCACGGTCGCGCCATTCCGCTTGCCTGGGTGCTCCATCCCGGCTATACCCGCCGCGCCACCGCCTTCTGGACCGATGTTGCCACCCTGCTGGAGCGCGTGCAGCAGGTGCTGCCCAATGCTATGTCCGTCGTCGTCGTGGCCGACCGTGCTTTTGGCTGCCCCGCCTTCACCGATCAGGTCGCGGCCTACGGCTGGGGCTGGGTCGTGCGCGTCCAAGGCCATACCCGCATCCAACTGCGGGGGCACACCGAAACCATGATCCGCACGCTGGTCACGCGAGGCCATCGCGTGGTGCGGCGGGGCCATGCCTTCAAGAAGGCGGGCTGGCGAACGGTGACAGTGGTGGCCGCATGGGAGGCGACGTGTCACGAGCCGTTACTGCTGGTGAGCAATCTGGAGGGCATTGGGGCGATTCGGCAGGCGTATGGGCGGCGCTCTGCGATTGAGGCCCTGTTTCGCGATTGGAAAACGGCGGGCTGGCAATGGGAGGCGAGCCAGTCGCGGAGCCAGACGACGCAGGAGGCCTTGGTGCTGGGCATGGCGATCGCGACGGTGCTGGTGCTGCTGGTCGGGACGGCGGAGGCGCAGGCGGTGCTGGCCGAACGCGGGGATCGCCCCAGCCCGCGCCGCCCATGGGCGGCACGAGAAAGTCTGTTTCGGTTGGGGCGGTATGGGGTGCTGCGCTGGCTGTGGACGGGAACGCAGCCAGCGCTGGGAGCGCGACTATCGTTGGCGGGAACGGCGCTGCACGAACGGTGGGCCACGACGGTGACGCGGGGTGGTCGGCTCGGGACGGCCATCCCCTAACACTGATGAATACCCATTCCCCAACCTGTCCGCCCTTAAACGCCGCAGTGGGAGAGGGGTTGGGGGTGAGGGAACGAGAAATGGTTGCCAACCCAATGAACCATTAATTACAGTTAGCGGCCAGAAACTGGCCTCAGAATAAACTCTAGTTCAAATCCCTCGTCTAGTTGCTTGCTGGACGAGGGATTGTGATTTTAGCCATTTTAGGCGGCCATGGCTTGGTCGTTTGGGGCTTGGCGCACCTGTTCGGCAGCGCTAATCCAGCCTTCGATTGTGCTGGGTTTTTTATCTTTGCGGCCAAGATAGCGTTGGACGGCGTTCCAATTGTTACCGCCAACGACTGAGGCATAGCGGGCAAAGAAACGCCGTTCGGCTTCGCTAGCATCGACGGGGCGGCCAGTGCGCTCGGAACTATTGCCAAAAGCCTCGTCCAGTGCCAGTTCAGGGTAGAGCGTCGCAAGTTTGGCGGGATAATTTGCGCCTAATTTGAGATGCAAAGGCCGCGGTGGCTTGATAATTGGTCGCATCTGGCGTTGATCGCCATCACGCTCGACGAGAATAATTGCATCGGCCTCGTAGGTAATATGTTCGTCGGCCAGCACCCGCAAGCCCACATCAGCATGATTGCGATCTTCGCTTTGTTCGCTATATTGTTTGGCCAAGTGGCCGATGATAATCACATGAAAGCCATGTTGTTTTAGCTCGGTCAGGCCAGTATAAATCGCTTGCAGGTTGCGATTGAAGGAGGCATATTCATCAAACTCTATTTGGGTTTTGCGGTCGGTTTCAGCGCCAGCCCGTTGTTGTGCATGGGCACGCATCGCTTGCAGCACCTTAGAAACTGAATCGAGCACCACTGTATCGCCACTTTTGCCAAGCCGTTGAATCTCTTGCATGGCTGCCAAAAGTTGTTGCAGCGAGAGCGTTTGCACCGCTTGAATCGATTTGTGCACCCCAGGTTTGCCCAAAAGATTCTTGGCAGCGCCCTCGGTATCCAAAATCCAGACCGTGCCACTGCGGCGGGTGCTGGCGGCTAAGTGCGATTTGCCTGCGCCTGCTTGCCCTGTCAAAATAAATAAACTGCCTGTTTCAAGTTGGTCTAGCGACTGAAACATTGTGCGATTCCTTTCATGAACTCGGTTACCCATAGCCATTGCTGGCCCGTATCCGTCAATCTACATAAAAAATATAGAACAAATGTTTCAAAGTGTCAAGCCTTGTTTAGGATTTCAAGCGATCGTTGTATTTTTTGATCACATCGTCGAGCGCTTCGCGCAGCAAACTAGCTTCGTTGCGTTTGAGGGCTTTGGCAAGTTGGGCTAAACGTTCGAGTTGGGTGGCAGTGTAGTAGCTGGTTTTGGTGATCATACGGCTATCGGCGACGGGCAGGGCAATTTTGTTGCGGCCTGTTGTTTTGGCGTGATACAGCGCTTCGTCGGCCTGACGCACCAACTCAACTTCATCGCGGCCATGGCCTGGATAGCCAGCCAAGCCGATCGAACAGCTTAATTTAATTTCGCCAAGGCAATCAAGCTGAATTGCCAACACTTGACGGCGCACTTCTTCGAGCAACGAAAATGCGTCGTCGATTCGTAGTTCAGGCAACGCTCCGGCAAACTCATCGCCACTGTAGCGCGAGAGCATTGCTTGCTCTGGCAACACCCGCTTGAGCACTTGGGCCACGGCAACTAACACTGCATCGCCACATTCACGGCCTGATTCAGTATTCAAGGCTAGAAAATAATCGATATCCAACACAAACATGCTCAAGGGTTCAACCCGTTCGTGCATGGCTGGCAACACTTGTTCGCGCACCAAAAAGCGAAAGTAATCAGGCGTAAAAAGGCCCGTTAGTTTGTCGGTTGTGGCTAGTTCAAAGGTTTGGGGAAATGTCATATGTTCTCCAATATACATATGTTTAATAATATATGTATGTTTAGCATAATATGTGGCGTTTTGTCAATACAAAAAAGCCACAGGTTTGGGCCTGTGGCTTAAATCATTGGTTAAATTTAAAGTTTAGGGTTTGAGATCGCTGCCTTCGACCTGTTTTTTGGCTTCGCGGCGGTTGCGCCGACTTTCGCGACGCTCAGCCACTATATGGTTTTCAAGCAATTTGCCCTCTTGTTCGACCAAATCGGCCTGCGGGTTGGGCGAATCGACAAGCTTGCCATGCAGATATGAAAGAATGATGCGAGCAACTGCGGCAATCGGGATCGATATGAGTAAACCTAAGCCGCCGGCTACCGCTCCCCCCGCCAAAATTGCAAAGATCACAAAGACCGGATGCACATTGACGATATGTCCGACCAAATTTGGAATAATAAAGTGATCTTCGAATTGGCGCAGGGCAAAATAGACGGCAATAATTACCAACGCTAATACCCAAGGCTCCCAGCCAAATGGGGTTGTGCCTTGGAAAAAGCCTACCAAAGCGGCGATGGCGGTGGCCATGTACGGCCCGATGATTGGGATAATTTCCAAGAAGCCGGTGGCGATGGCGATAATCAAGGCATATTTGACTTGCAAAATTGATAGGGCAATGTAACTCAACACCGACATAATGATAATCAGCAAAAACTGACCGCGAATGTAGGCTGAGAGCACCCGATCGATCGAACCAATCAATTGACGAATTTCATCACGATGGCGTTCGGGAATTAAGCGATAGAAATTGTTGGGGATGGTTTCGGCTTGGAGCAATAAATAAAACGTTACGACGAAATAAACCAAAAGCAAAATAAAGCCTTCGGCTAGCCCAAACAGAAACAGCGGGGCGATACCAGGCAGGGCTTTGGCAAACGCCGCAATTGCCCCCGAGATTTCGCGTTCAGCTTCACGCAGATTAACAATTTCAACCCCACGAATGGTCAACGCTTGATGCTGCTCAACATAGATTTTAGCATCATCAAGCCATATAGGAATGGTTTGGGCCAAATCGTTAATCTGCGAGGTAATCAGTGGCACGACGTTACTCACAAGCAAAGTTAACAGCGTAAAACCAATGATATACAGCACAATCACCCACCAGAAGCGGGGGGTTTTGGTACGCCGTTGCATCCAGGTAACAACTGGATTAAAAATATAGGCCGTGATGATCGCCCAAATAAAGGGGATCATAATATGCCAAGCTTGGTTGACCAAGTACAGGCTAATAATAACAATCGAAAGGACTGTTACAAACTTTGCGCGAGGTGAGAAACGAATCGGACTAGTTGGCTGAACGTGCATAACATCTCCTCCACATGGCCAGTGCGTTATTGTTGACGCGAGCGACCAAGGGGAATATCGGCCTTGAGGTGGTCGGCAGCTTCGCCACGGGTCAAGGTTACTTCAATGGCCTCTGGGTTGGTTACTTCAACGTAACGCTCGATCACGGCAATAATTTCACGTTTCATCTCTTCCATATCGTGAGGCGTGAGATGCACGCGATCATGGACTAAAACCGTCAATAAACGCTCTTTTGCAACCGACGAACTGTTCTGTTGCTTGCGACCAAAAAGATTATCTAAAAGACCCATACATCCGCTCCATGTGGAAGATAAAGATGGCTCAACCGCGCCATTTTAGCGGCGGGTACGAAACATATTGACCAATTGTGCCCATAAGCCTTGTTTTTCATCAAGCACAAGGAAGGGAATATCGTGGCCAAGTAAACGATTGGCGATATTATTATAGGCCTTACCTGCCATCGATTCACGATCAAGCACCGCAACTTCACCACGGTTGGTTGAAACCACAATGCTTTCATCGTCTGGCACAATTCCAACCAGGTCGATTGCCAAAATTTCTACCACATCGGGCGTATCCATCATGTCGCCGCGAGCAACCATCCGCGCTTTAATTCGGTTAATAATGAGCTTTGGATTGCTTTTTTCATACGCTTCGACCAACCCTACAATCCGGTCGGCATCGCGCACAGCAGACATTTCAGGTGTTGTGACGATCAAAATGTGGTCGGCGGGTGCAATTGCATTTTTAAAGCCACCCTCGATCCCAGCGGGCGAGTCGATCAGAATAAAATCAAATTCGCGGCGTAACTCGTTGCAAAGGGCGATCATATCGTCAGGCGTTACCGCATCTTTATCGCGGGTTTGGGCTGCTGGCAACAAGAACAAATTATCAGGAAAGCGCTTATCTTTAATGAGCGCTTGACGTGTGCGACAGCGGCCTTCAACCACATCGACCAAATCATAGACGATCCGATTTTCGAGGCCCATCACCACATCGAGATTGCGCAAACCGATATCAGCATCAATTGCAACAACCCGTTGGCCTTGCATTGCTAACGATGTGGCGAGATTGGCGGTGGTGGTGGTTTTGCCAACCCCCCCTTTACCAGAGGTGATTGTGATTACTTGTGCCATACATGATCCTCAAAGACCCACTAGCGGCGTGGGGCATCCCATGGTACTACTACAATGTTGTCGCCATCAAGGCTGGCTTGTTCAGGGCCAGTTGGGCGATGATTATCAGGTGTGCGGGCAAGGTTATCGGCGATCCGCAAGAGGGTTGGGCGCAATTCGAGCGCACAGACAATTGCCTGTTGATTGCCGCCAACACCTGCATGGACGGAGCCGCGTAAGCGCCCCCAAATGATGACACTGCCGTGAGCACTAATTTCGGCTCCTGCATTGACATCGCCGACCACAACGATATGGCCTTGATGCCGAATTGCCTGACCAGAACGCACGGTGCGCCATAAAAATAAGCCTTCGCCTTGCACGACGGGTGGAGGAGTAGACCGTAGGCTGTCGGGATGGCGGGTTTCTACGCCAGCCTGCCGACCAGTAGTCCGATTGGTTGGTGCGATGGTAATTAATGCGGCTGGCTCAATATCATGTTCGGCCATGATCGCCAAGATCGCCTGTAGCTCCACATCGGTGATCGAACGCTCACCAACATCGATCAATAATTTTGCGCCATGATAAAACGATGGTCCTTGGGCTAGTTGCTTGCGCAGGGCTTCAAGGACTTCTGCCCACGCTGCGGTGGGGTGTAAAATCAAGCGCAGCCCGTCACGGCTGCCTTTTAACGTGATGCGCTCTTCCATATCGCGCATTATACCGTCTCCGTCAAGAAAACGAAAATAAGAGCATAGAACACAGAGCATAGTAGCTATAACCTATCTATACCTTGATACAAGTCATATGCCTGGTTCTTTTTCTATGCTCTATGTTCTTTGTTCTACTGAAGCCCCATCACCAAACCAGCATATTTTTCGGTTAGCACGCGGGCTTGATCATCGTTCACTCCCTCGGCAATCACATGAATGAAGGGGCCATCAGGGTCGGGCAGAATCAACACCCACTCCGGCCCAAGATCAATCTTGATCCCATCGATGTTGTCTTGAGCACGCTCGGCATATTGTTCGTTGAGAATCCGCATAACTTTGCCCTTGGATTCCCAGCGACATGGCACTTTGTGGTTAGCCATGGCTGAGCGTGGCAAGGAACGACGAATCTCCGAGAGGGGAATTTTGGCGCGGGCCAGTAATTCCATCAATTTAACAATTGCAAACAGACCATCAGCAACTGGAAAGAACGATGGGAAAATCAGGCTGCCTGCTGCATCGCCCAAGACACATAAATCGTTGCATTTGGCAGCTTGTTGCATCAGCGCTCCCAAGGCGGTTTTGGTGCGCTGGATGCGCCCGCCATAGCGCTCGGCCAATTTATCGAATAAACGCGGCGCGGTGACTGGCACGGCCACCGTACCACCTTTGTTGGCTTCCATGGTCAAAGCGGTAACCGCCGCCAACAATTCAATGTCAGTTAATCGATGGCCTGTATCATCGACAACGTAAATCCGTTCGCCGCCCGAATCGAGCCGCACTCCAATATCTGCATTCATCACGGGCACGATCGCAGTCAGTCGTTGCATACCAGCATTAAATTGATCGGCGGTTTGGAACAGACGATCTTCATCGATTTGGGCATTGAGTTCAACTAAATCAACATTCAAGCGCCGTAGCAAGATACCCAAAATTTGCGCAGCATTCGATGAAGCATAATCGATTACGATACTCCACGGGTCTTCTAGCTCGGGCAAAATATGTGGGTCAAGCGATTCCATGAATTTATCGATATAGACCGAGTTGTAATCGCTGTTTTCAGTGATCCGGCCAATTTCATCGAGATAGACGCGGCGATAATCTTCGCGGAAGTAGGTATTCTCGATCTTGCGCTCCATATCGCTGCCCAGATCAAGCCCGCGATGATCGAAGAATTTTATATCGACCACGCGATTATCGAACGGCGAAAGCCGCACATGCATACCACCCGCAGCATTCAGCGCATAGGTCAAATAGCGGGCAGTGGGAATTGGCACCGAATGCAAATCCAAAACATTAATCCCCGCCGATGGAATGCCGGCAATCAAGCCACGTTTGAGCATTCGTGGGGTATAGTGAGCATCGCGATTCATGGTGACGGTGGTATTTTTGGGCAAAATTGCCCCATAGGCCGCCCCAAGTTTGGCGCAAAATTCTGGCGTAAGATCGATATTGACCAAGCCCGTAATGCCGTAGCGCCCAAACAGCACCCGCCGCCCTTGCGCACCCCAAATAATCGAGGCACTAACGGTCGCGCCTTCTTCAACTTCTTTCGAGGGCCAAATTTTAACGTTGGGCTGAATCACCGCCCCAGCGTTGATGATCGTGCTATCGGCGACCACTACGCCCTCGAACAGCAACGAGCGACTTTTGATATTGCATTGCTTACAAACAATCGCCCCGCGTAATTCGGCGCGTTCGCCAACATACGAGTTGCGCCACATAATCGAACGATCGATGGTGGCACGTGAATCGATAATGGTATAATCGCGGATGACCGATGGCCCGAATACCATCGCCCCGCCTTTGATCTTGACCCCATGGCCAAAAAAGACTGGCCCATGAATTTGGGCATCGGGGGCAATTTCAACCTCACCTTCGATCCAGACATTATCGCCGCGATCATGGCCGAGGCGCGGCAAATTGACCATGCCCATCAAATAATCCGAGCACGCTCGCATATAGGCTTCGATGTTGCCAACGTCCGTCCAATAGCCCTCGGCGATATAGCCATGAAGCAATTCGCCGCGCCGCAACAAGGCAGGAAACAAATCTTTGGAGAAATCAAACGGCTCGCCCAGCGGAATATCATCAAGCACACAGGGGTCGATCACATAAATTCCAGTATTGACGGTATCGGAAAAAACCTCGCCCCAACTAGGTTTTTCGAGGAACTGACGAATTCGGCCAGTATCATCGGTGATCACCACGCCATATTCCAGCGGGTTGGGCACACGGGTGAGGGTAATCGTGGCTTTGGCATTCGAGCGTTTATGGGCTTCGATCAAGGCAGTTAAATCAAAATCGGTTAGCGCATCGCCTGAAATGACCAGAATTGGTTCGCTATCATCATCGATCAAGCGTGAAGCATATTTAACTGCACCAGCCGTGCCGAGTGGCACTTCCTCAACCGAATACGAAATATCGACATCAAACGCCGAGCCATCGCCATAAAAATCTTGAATAATATTGGCGAGATATTGCACCGTAATAATAATATCGGTGATGCCGTGGCGTTTCAGAAGTTCAATAATATGGCCCATGACTGGTCGATCGACCAGCGGAACCATTGGTTTGGGCCGACTGATGGTGAGTGGTCGGAGCCGAGAGCCTTCACCCCCAGCCATTAAAACTGCTTTCATGGTCTGCAACCCTCGCAGTGTCAACAATGCAGCACTCAGCGCGGTGGCCAGCACGGGCATTCGAGGGCCGCGCCGTTGTTCAGTATACCAGAAGATACCGGCATATTTGGGTGCGTTCAGGGCATGGTTGAGCGGATGTTGGTGTAGTAGCTTGCCAATCAGCATACTTTGATCGGCGATCTCCTAGTGTGCATAAGTTGTGCCAGTAGTTGCTGCCCAAAATACAAAATAAATAGGAATCCCTCGCATCTAAGTTAAGCAATGAGCGGCATTACAATTGATCAATGCGGATTGCAATGATTCCTGTAAGCAGCCTTAATAGACATCACCAACTTGGACAAACTCGATCCGATTGCCAAACGGATCGGCGACGAAGAAACGGCGTACATGCGGCAGGCTATCATCTTCAACAATTGCAATGCCCGCGCTGTTCAACTCAGCCCGCGCTTGCCCGAGATCGGTAACGCGAAAAGCCGGATGCGCTTTGCGAGCAGGCCGAAAATCGGCTTCAACCCCAAGGTGCAGTTCGATGGTGGCGCTACGAAACCAACAGCCGCCGCGAGCTTGCAATTGAATAGGCTTGGCCACTTCGTCGAGGCCAAGCAGCGTGCTGTAAAACCAACGTGCTTGGGCCTCTTGGCCTGCGGGCATTGCCAATTGGATGTGATCGAGTGCGACAAGTTGCATAACTGCTCCACTACATTCATGATTCTTTTGCTATGATACAGTGGATATACAAGAAATCGATCTAGAAATAGCCTAGGACGTGCATAGATGTGCTCTATAGCTCGGTATATCCTATTGAACATAGGTAACGAATTGGAACAACCTAGCCTCTCAACGGTTGAGCACGATTGCGCTGTACTGCTTAATGGTTGGTGGGGTAGCATCGTACCAAGCATCTTGAGGAAACTGCTATGAGTTTTTATCCGACCTATGTTGAACGCCCACGTTTACTCACTTTGACCCAACATGCGCCACGGGTAGTTTTAATCATTGGGTTGCCAAGCAGCGGCAAATCCACAGTGTTAGAGGCACTCAAGCATTCCATCAACGCCCCGTCTGCCTTGATTCGGCTTGAAGAGTCAGCGCATGATCCCCTAGCGCTGCTTCAGGCTATTTGCCAACAACTTGGCTTACCTAGCGATCATGCACATGAGCAGCTTTTAAGGTTACGCCAACCAAGCTGGATTTTGATCGACGATTTGGATCGGATCTTGGATGCGTGGGGGACGTTCTTGCCTGAGCATGCTTGGCTGAGCGAATTATTGAAAAACCCAGCCCTGCATATTGCTGCTACTTCGTTACATCTGCCCAATTTGCCCATGATTCAACAATCGATTATTCGTCGGCAATTGCGCATAGTGGGTATGCAGGAACTGGCCTTCACCAGCGCAGAATTAATCGAGCTGGCGCAACAACGGCAACTCCACCTAACCCACGCTCAAGCTGAGCAATTAATCGCCTTGACCGATGGTTGGGTTGCTCCTTGTATTTTTGCGCTCAATCGTTCTGGTGTGCTCAATCAATCGGCGGTAGAGTGGGTGATGCAAGATGTGATGGCGAGTTTGCCAGCGCCGTTGCATCAGATGCTTGAAGCTTGGCTTTGGCTTGCCCCCGATTCGACCGAATTGCTCCAAGCGTTACTGCCACACTATGATCTGCATCGTCTGATGATGAGTTGGGAATATGCGGGGTTGTTGGCGCAGTCGAGTCTTCAGTTGCAGCGTTTGCCCGAGGTCGGTCTGCGCCAGCGTTCTGATCCACAGGCCAGCTATCTGAGCCCATGGTTTGAGCAGGCTGGCGATTGGTATCTGGCGCAACAACAATTATTGCCATTTGTACAAAAAATGCAGCGCTTGCAACGTTGGGATGTGATTAACCATAGCCTAACGCGCAATTTGGCATTGATTGATCGTCAGCAGTTTTTTGCTGAGATTGTCAATGCCTTGAATGCGGTTCCAGTTCAGCAGCTTAGCTCAAAAGTAGGTTGGTTGTTGGTGCGCAGCTACCATCTTGGGTTACGGAATGGTGAGAAAGCCTTGCTTTTGGTTAATCAGCTGCTAGGCATTCATCAGCAGCCCGATGATCAGCGCATGTTGCGCTTGCTCAAGGCCGATATGTTGCGAGCACAGGGCGCAATTGTCGAGGCTGATGGTTTAATTCAGCCCTATCTGGATGACCCTGATTTATCGCCAGCCGATCAGGCGCGGGTGCTCCGAACGCATGCAAGTTATCTTGTATCGTTGGGTCAAGATGATAATGCGATTACCCATTTTGAGCGGGCATATGGCTATATTCAACATTCTGGCATTAATCGTTTGCTCGGGTTGATTCTCGGTGATTATGCGAATGCGGCGGCACGCGCCGGACGCTACTCGTTGGCCGATCGACTGTTACGCCAAGCGACGTTGCTGTGGAATGAATTAAATTCGCCTGCGGGTTTATCGCAGACGATGAATCTGCGGGCGGTGGTGGCACTGCATCGTGGCCAAATTCGTGATGCAGCCCGCTACGCTCAAGAAGCCCTCGATAATGCCTTGATTTCCGATAATCGGGCTGCCAATGGTGCCTTGATCACGTTGGGCGATGTAGCGTTAGCTGATCGTGATTGGACAAGTGCGATTGCGCGTTATCGTTCGGCGCGTGAGCAATTACGCAATAGTAATATGGTCGATTATCATATTTTGACCTATGCCTTGGCCTTGGAATCGCAAGCTACGCGCCATAGTTCGATCGAGCAGTTGCAACGCTTATTGATTGAGATCGATACTACGACGGCCCAAAATCCGCTTGATCAGGCTTGGTTGGCAGTAGCTCGTAGTGCTGCTAACTTGACATTGAAGCTTGATGGCACGATTCCGTTATTGCAGCGAGCGTTGGCTGGGCTTGATAGCGAAGGTGCGTTGGCCAAAGGTTTATTGTATCTCTTGCTCAGCGAAGCTTTTTGGCAGCGTGATCAATTTGGTGAGGCTCGCCAAGCGTGGGAAGCCCTTGATAAGTTGATTATTGATGGGCGCAGTGGCTTGCCCGTGCTATTGTCGGCGCTGACCGTGCATCTCCCTGAATTGGTTCATGAGGCCTATACCCAATGGAATTCACCATTTGCGGCACGGGTGCTGCACCATAGTTTGCCAATGCCGCAAGCACCAAAATTGATTATTCGCTTAATGGGGCAGGTGCGTGTCGAGATGCACGGCAAGCCTGTCAAAATTCCTAAACAAGGTATTTTATTAATTGCCCTGTTGCTTATGAACCCTAGCGGGATGACTGCTGATGAATTACGGGCAAAAATTTGGGGATTTGATAGTAGCAATGATGGCTGGCGTAAAATGTTGCAACGTACTCGCAAAGAATTGCCCGATTGCGTTATTTCTGATGGTTCGATTTATCGTTTGTGTTTCCCATTGTCTGAGATCGACGCTGATATTTTGGTGATCAATCAGACTCCATTACAAGGCTCTGATGCGACGCTTGATCGTCTGCAAATAGCCGCCGATTATGCAAGCCAAGTGTTTTTATCGGGCCATGAGGCTCCTTGGATTGAATGGGAACGTAAGCAGTTATCCAAACGTGGAGCCGAAATTTGGATTTCAATCGGCATTCAATGCTATGATGCCCTGCGCTTTGATCAGGCTCAAAAGGCCTTTGCTCAAGCATTGAGACTAGATATTTCGAATGGGCGTGCGGTTTCGCAGGCAATGAACTTGGAGATTAACCAAGGTCGTCGGCTTGAGGCCTTGGCAATCTATGACCGTTACCGTGAGGCCTTGTTTGAAGAATATGGGCTAGACCCTTCGGCAGAGCTGCAAGCTTTGCAAAAACGTGCTTTGGATTAAGGAGTTAAGGTCGGGCTGATTGGCTCGGTCGGGCTAATTGGCTCGGTTGGGCTAATTGGCTCGGTCACGGTTGGCGTAGCGATTGGCGTAGTTGCTGGCTCAGTCGGTTCAATCGGGCTAGTTGGCTCAGCTGTGGGTACGATAATCGCACTTAAGGTTACTGAAATCGTAGTCAATGGTTTGGCTAATGTGATGCCAGTTGGCAGATTAAGGCTGGGCTGAATGCTATGGCTACCGGCATTCCGTCCAGCTAAATCCAACACCAACGCCAAATTATTGAGGTTTTGTAAATTCTGGGCATTGCCCCGTAACGTTACTTCAAGCTGTTTGGGCTGGTAGCTCAACTCGAGGCCAGCGGGCAAATTGCGCGGCACAAGCGGCAGGTTGAGCACAATTTCGGTGCTAATTGGCACAAAGCGAATCGTGGCGATCGTGCTATCGGCAGCTTGAGCATCGCGCGGAGTTACCCCAATCGGAAAGCGCAATTTAATCGTTGCGGTGTAGCTTTGGGTGCTATTTGGCAAATTGAGCGGTTGAGTTTCAACAAATTCCACTTCGGTTAAGCGCTGAGCGCTACCAATTAATGTTACGAAGGCTGGCTCAAGCACTACCTCAGCGCGATAGCCCGCTGGCGGACTGTTGAGGGTTGTGTAGATAATCGGCACACGCTTGATCCCGCTGCTGGATAAAATCCGCACTTCGATATCAGCCAACTCAGGGCTAACCGTTACGCCTTCAACATCACGCCCAGCAATATCGACTGCGATAATATTACGGCGAGTACGCAAATTACTGGTTTGCGACGACAGATCAAGCGTAATTTCGCCACCAACGACCTTATTAACTTGGCTGGCTGGCCCAGTTATCGTTACCTGTTTGATCATCTCGCCATTGACGCTGGCAATTGGCAAACTGGCTTCATAGCTGGTTGGCGGCTGACCAACCGTGGTGATGGTCAACGGCAGCGAGGCTGTGATGATCTGTTCGATCTGGACTAAAACTGTGGCGGGCTGAAAGCTCTGAAAATCGAGATCGGAGCGGCTAGGAATGCTGCGAGCTTGCACCGCAACTTCATGTGAGCCAGGCTCTAGCCCGGCGATATTAATAAATGGTTGGACATTTTGCTTGGTAATGCGGGTGATTGTATCTTGCGGGCCAGAAACATTTAAGTTAACAACAGCATCGGGCACGGGAATTGGCCGACCCTCGCCATCAACTAAGGTTAAATTGCTGCTCAGCCCCTCGGCGCGAATCGGCAAATTGGTAAATGGCGTAACTTGCTGCGGATTTTCGGTGAAACTGACAAACACCCAAATGATGCTCGCCAAGACTGCGGCAACGAAGGCGCGTAATGGGCTACCTGCAAGCTTATTCATACTTCTTCTTCCTCGCTTAATTCGACGCGCAATAAGCCAGCCAGCAGTTTGCGTAAACGACCTTCAGTTAAATGGCGCACCATGCGGCCATCGTGGGTAATCGAAATGCTGCCAGTTTCTTCGGAAACGATCACCGAAATTGCATCAGATTGTTCGCTGATGCCCAAAGCGGCACGGTGGCGCGTGCCATAGCGCGTGCTGCCAACCACATTTTCGCTGAGTGGTAGCACACAGTTGGCGGCCAAAATGCGGTTGCGCCGAAAAATCACCGCCATATCGTGGAGTGGCGCGTTGGGGAAGAAAATATTCACCAGCAAGGGCACGGAGATGCGCGAATCGACGATCACGCCACGGTCGGCATATTCTTGCAAGCCGGTATCACGCTCGATCACCATTAATGCGCCAATGCCTTGTTGTGATAATTGTTTGGCTGCCCGCGAAATGGTGTTGATCATCTCCTCAACATCGGAGCGATTAGTGCTGCCAAAGCGATTAAACCATTCGCCAGTGCGGCCCAACGATTCGAGCGCACGGCGTAATTCCGGCTGAAACAGAATCGGAATTGCGACGAATAGGGCTGGGCTGAGGGCTTCGCGAATGATCCAGCGCAATGTGGTAAGCGGCAAGGTTGAGCCAGCTAGTAGTGCAACGACGACTAAAATGCCGACCCCGCGCAATAATTGCACTGCGCGAGTGCCACGAATGACCCCGAGCAGCCAAAAAATCAAGGCAGCAACAAGCAGAATATCTAGAGCTGCTAAGAAAGAAACTCGTTCCCAAATCTGCTGGAAGCTTGGCACAATTCAAACCCTCGACACCGCCAGCCAACGCACCTGTGCTGGACATCGCGCCTGTACCTTACACTGATCAGGCTATCTATGCAAGTTTTAATCTACGCGGTTTTGGGCCAACCAAGCCGCTCAACGAGCCTAGTACGTAGCTAGGTGCTTGACGAAATCTGTGGAGATCGGTACTATAGGCCATCTTCTTTCCCCCCAACGCGGCGATGTTGCCTCAAATCCCTTCAATGCTGAACAGACTGCAAGGAGCACGCTATGCCCGATGTAGCCCCTTTTCGTCAGTATCAACTCGAAACCGCTTACGATGAGTTGTTTCTTGGCCCAAACACGCCTCGTCCACATTATCGGCTACTGTCGGAACGGCTGCGCGAGTTGCCGCCTGATGAGTTGGCTCGTCGCCAGCAAGCGGCGGATTTGGCTTTTCTCAATCAAGGAATTACCTTTACAGTCTATGGTCGCGATGAAGGCACTGAGCGCATTTTCCCCTATGATTTGCTGCCACGGCTGTTGACCGCCAAAGAGTGGGATACGATTGAGCGTGGGTTGGCGCAGCGGGTTACGGCATTAAATTTGTTTTTGCGCGATATTTACCACGAGGAAACAATTTTAAAAGCCGGAGTTGTGCCGCGCGAATTGGTCTATAGCTGTCGCCATTTTTCGCGCCAAATGCGGGGAGTTAGCGTGCCACGCGATCGCTATGTTTCGATCGTTGGCACCGATTTGATCCGTTTGCCAAGCGGCCAATTTGCGGTACTAGAAGATAATTTGCGAGTTCCCAGTGGCGTGTCGTATATGCTGGCCAATCGTTTGGTGATGAAACGCGTGTTTCCACAGTTGTTTTCGAGCTATGGGGTGCGCTCGATCGACCATTATGGCCAAGCCTTGTTGGCAACCTTGCGCTCGTTAGCGCCGCAAGGCCGCAGCGACCCAACGATTGTGCTGCTTACGCCTGGGGTTTTTAATTCAGCTTACTACGAACACACCTTTTTGGCCCGCCAGATGGGGGTTGAGCTGGTCGAAGGCCGCGATTTAATTGTTCACGATAATGTGGTGTATATGCGCACGACCGCTGGTTTGCGCCGCGTTGATGTGATTTATCGGCGAGTCGATGATGAATTTATTGATCCTTTAGCATTTCGGCCTGATTCAGTGCTGGGCGTGGCAGGCTTGTTGAATGCCTATCGGGCTGGCAATGTGGCTTTGGCCAATGCCTTGGGCACAGGGGTAGCCGATGATAAAGCGATTTATGCCTATGTGCCAGCGATGATTAAATTCTATCTTGATGAAGACCCGATTTTGCCCAATGTCGAAACCTTTTTGCTCAGCGATGATCGTCAACGTCAGCATGTGCTGAATAACTTGGATTCATTGGTGGTCAAGGCGGTCGGCGAATCGGGTGGCTACGATATGCTGATTGGGCCACATAGCACAATCGAGCAACGTAGCCAGTTTCGCGATCGCATTATTGCCAACCCCCGCAACTACATTGCCCAACCAACCCTTGCGCTTTCCAAAGCTCCCTGTTTTATTGATGGCAAACTCGAATCTCGCCACGTCGATTTACGTCCCTACATTTTGTTTGGCGATCAAATTAGCATTGTGCCTGGCGGCCTGACGCGGGTAGCCTTGCGGCGTGGCTCGTTGGTGGTCAATTCATCGCAAGGTGGCGGCAGCAAAGATACATGGGTTCTTTATTAAGGATGAAGTATGAGGGATGAGGGATGAAAAAGAGCATAGAACATAGAGTATAGGAGTTGGGGATTGGGGAGCACGATGCCCTCACCCCCTAGCCCCAACTCCCGCACGCGAGGCGAGGGGGAACCGCTCTAGCAGTGCACCCCTCGCCCGCCGCCGTGGGAGAGGGGCTGGGGGTGAGGGCATCCATGGATCATCATTAAAAACTGGGGGCTGCTGATGTTATCGCGGGTTGCTGATAGTTTATATTGGATTGGCCGCTACCTTGAGCGAACCGAGCATACCGCCCGTTTGCTTGATGTGAATTTATCGTTGATGCTCGACCAAACGCCGGCTGCTGCCGAACGTCGCTGGGAGCGCATGCAAACCTACTTGGCTTGGAATTACGAGGGTATTCCCCAAACCTATGCGTTGGTGCAGGCCTTGACCTTTGATGTCAGCAATGCTAGCTCATTGGTCAGTGGAATTGGCGCTGCCCGCGAGAATGCCCGCCAAGTGCGCGAACAAATTAGTTCGGAAATGTGGGAACAACTCAATCGGGTCTATTTGCAGGTCAAGCGTACAACGATGGATCAGATGTGGCAGGAGCCACATGAATTTCTGCATAATGTGTTGAAAGAGGGCATTCATCTGTTTCAAGGCATTACCACTGCGACCCTAAGCCATGGCGAATGCTGGCACTGGCTGCGTTTAGGCCAATTTATGGAGCGGGCCATGGCCACAGCGATTTTGCTTGATGTGCATTTTGCGGAAACTGGTGGCACGCCCGATGATCAAACCAATTATTTAGATTGGGTTGGGTTGCTAAAGTCCTGTACATCGTTCGAGGCCTATTGTAATGTATATACTGCTGATATTCGGCCAGAACGAATTGCTGAATTTTTGTTGTTGAACGCTGAATCGCCGCGTTCGGTGCGTTTTGCCGCTGACCAAGTTGCGGCCTCGATTCAAGCGATCGCCTCGAATACCCTTGGGCGACGCGGCGATCGAGTTAAGCGCTTGGCTGGGCGCTTACAAGCAAGTCTTGATTATGGTCAAGTTGACGAGATTATGGCCGATGGCTTGAGCGGCTATTTAGCGACCATTCAACAACAATGCCAACAAATTCATACCAACGTCTATCAGACCTTTATTAGTTATCCGGTGGAGACAGCATTGGTATAAGGATGATCATGACAGCAGCACAACAGCGCATGTTGGCGGCCTTAACAGGCTTATCGGTGGGCGAAGCCTATGGTCAACAGCTTTGGCAGCAAGTTCAAACTGGGCTTGCAGTTGCCGACCAGCCCAGCCTTTTGCCAGCACCATGGCTGTGGACAGACGCAACCTTGATGGCATGTTCGTTGGTTGATCAATTATGGCATTATGGCGCGGTGCATAGTGCGGCGTTGGCTGCCGATTTGGCCTTGCGCTACACCCCAGTTCGTGATTATGGTACGTCGATGCATCAATTGTTGGCCAAGCCGCGTGATGGCGCAGCCGTCATGAGCGATGCTCAAAACTTATTTGATGGACAAGGCTCGTTTGGAGTTGGCGCGGCCATGCGGGTGGCTCCCTTGGGCTTATTTTTGGCTGATGCTCCGCTGAACGAGGTTGCTCAACAAGCGCAACTTTCGGCGCTTACCACCCATACCCATCCTGAGGCGGTGGCGGGAGCGGTGGCAGTGGCAGTGGCAGGCGCAATTCTCTGGCGCGAACGTGATCAACCGCTGCGCCAGCCCTCGGCAATCTTGGCCGAGATTGGGCAATATGTGCCAAGTAGCAGCCTTGAGCATCGTTTGGCCTTAGCGGCGGCAATGAATGATCGCCAAATGTGGCATCACATTGCTTTACGCTTAAGTAATGGCTATCAGCATAGCGCCCAAGCTACCGTTCCATGGTGCTTGTGGTGTGCTGTGCATTATCGCGATGATTATGCTGCGGCGATCGAGCAGGTGTGTGCAGCTGGCGGCAACTTTACCTCGATGGCCGCGATTGTTGGTGGCTTGTTGGCGGGCACGCTAGGCCGCGATTGTATTCCACCGCCATGGCTGCATGCCCGCGAACCTTTGCCAAGCTGGTTTTTGGCCAGCCTTGGCCTCGAAACTATTTGATTTCACGCTTGAAGTTTGGCAGGTGCTATGTACTACACCATTCGCCACGTTACCCGCTTTCGTTATAGCAACCCGATTAGCGAAAGCATGATGGAAGTTCGCAAACAACCGCGCACCGAGGGCGATCAACGCTGCTTATCGTTTGACATAACCACCAAGCCAAAATCAAAAGTCTTGGTTTATTACGATTCGCAGGGCAATACGGTGCATCATTTTGGCATTCCACGGGCGCATACTCAGCTTGAAATTATCACCCAAGCCTATGTTGAAAATCGGATTCAAGCGCCAGCCGACGATCTCATGCTTGATCTCAATACCTGGCAAGGTTTGGAAGATCATGCCTTGAACGGCCACGATTGGGATTATCTTAATTCCAGCCAATTTGTGCACTCGACCGATTTGCTGCAAGCGTTTGCCAACGAAATTGGCCTGAGCAAACAGCTTGATCCACTTACTTTGATTCGCCAAATTACCCAAGCAATCTACGATAAATTTGAGTATGTTCCGCAGAGCACCCGCGCTGATTCGCCAATCGATGAAGCTTTGGCCACCCGACGCGGCGTTTGCCAAGATTACACCCATATTATGCTCAGCCTCTTGCGTTGGTTACAAATTCCGGCGCGGTATGTGAGCGGCTATCTGTTTCATCGCACCGACGACAGTGTGCGTTCGGCGGCTGATGCCTCGCATGCCTGGGTTGAGGCGTGGTTGCCCAGCCTTGGCTGGGTTGGCTTTGATCCAACCAACAATGTGGTGGTAGCCGATCGGCATATTCGGGTGGCGCTTGGCCGTGATTATGCTGATGTGCCGCCGACCCATGGCATTTTCAAGGGCGAAACCCAAAGTACACTCGAAGTAGCTGTCCAAGTGTGCCTTGCCGACGAGCCATTACAAGCCGATCAACCATCGAAACTAGAAGGCTGGTCGGTGGTTGAGGGTGGCGATGTGGCGGCGGTGTTGCAACAAATGCAGCAACAACAATAAGCTTTTATCCAAAAAGCATGGGTGATTACTTGCCCATGCTTTAACTTGTCAGTTTATAACTCACCTTCGTATCATCCACCTCAATAAGTCCCATGGTTTTTAGTTGATTGATTAGCGCTTCTAGCTCAGCCTCAGATAGTTTTTTGAGAAAGATTGCGTTGATGGTACTGCTCAAGGTTTTAATAGTGCGAGGTTTTGAACTTTTATTGCCTTGAAGGCTGGTAATAATAACTTCGACCTGCGCATCTAAGGTTGAGGCTAGTGCTATCTTTACTCTGGGAATATCGTTAACGTTTTGAACGCGATTTGCAAAGATCTTTTTACTTTTGAGGTGCTGGATCAAGGGGTCAAAGCCCGTATCTTTGGAAACAATATGAAAATATGCGCTAGGCTCTTGGGCGGCTAATTGGCCGATATAAAACGCAATGTGGAAATCGAGCGCGTTGCTGCCATTACCAGAGATTTTAACGTAGCTAGCGCGTGAGCCTAACTGCTGAAGCGCGACCGCAATCTCAATTGGCACTTTGGTCTGATTTGCTCCCACGAAGATCAGCAGTTTAATATGCTCGTGGTTTAATGATTCGATCGTGGCTGGTTGCACATTTTCGTAATCGATCAGCACAAAATTGGTTCTCAAATATGCCCCCTTGGATGACCATCAGCAATTCTACACCACACTTGTTGCGCATTCACGCTTAAACTAGCTGTATCTTTATGATAATCCGTTTTTTGAATTTAACCAAGCTAAAATTCAATTGATTACAAATTCACCCCTAGATAAATACATTCCACAGAACCCACATTAGGGGGTGCAGGGGGATGAAAACCCCCTGCGTTTCCCGCCTTGAGGCGGGACGGAAGGGTGGTGAACCCCTTGGATCAAGCAAATAAATCTATATTCTGTGTGACTGCTGCTGTCACATTTGCTTGGTATGCTAGGCTTGCGCTGGAATAAAGAGTTGATACAGCATTAATCGAGTGTTGCATAGCGCAAAGGAGGCTTGATGATTCCCTCATCACTAAACCCGCCCCAAATCTTCCGCCAAACCGATAAACGCAATGTCCAAGAAGTGCCCTTTGTGGAGCTTGCCGATGGACGTTTGCAAGGCGTGGTTTCGAGTGGCTCGGATATTCAGCGGGTGTATGTGGCATATTTCGAGGCTCGCAGCCTCAATTTCTACTGTAGCACCAACAATAATCGCCCTTGTGGTGGTTTGCGTGGCAGCCCTTGCAAACATCTCACCAATTTGCTGGGCGAAGGCATTAAGCAATTTGGCATCGAAGGCATTTTGAAATATCTGCAATCTGCTCACGATCCAGCCCAAATCAATCATTTAGGCGATTTCTTGCGGATTGTTGGCCATAATACCAACCAAGCTCATGGTGCAATTTTTAGCCGTTTTCTTGGCTCACTCCAATTGCTCGAAATTCCGCTCAGCCCAATGCCACTGCCCGAGATGGATTGGTTTGCAGGGGGCCTGTGATGCTATCAGCGGAATTTAGCGCGAGTAACGACCTCATCCAAGCGATCGATCAACTGTTGCTGGCAGGCTTTACCAATCTCAATCATAGCCATCAAATGAGTTTGCAGCGGGTGGCTCAAGTTTATCGCGATACGCCGTTTGAGCAGGCGATGCTCAGCGCTGTGACTGATTTGAGCAATGGTGTGTTTCAACCAGCCGCGTTTATGTTGCTGGCGGTTGCCCGCGCATCGCTGCAAGCTGCCCAGCATGATCAACTTTTGCAGCAAATTCGGGTGCAACTTGGTCGCCCAATCAATGATCAATCAACATCAAAAGCCGTGGCGCTTGCCGCAACTCCGCCCTTGTTGGGTAGCGTGCAGCATTGGCTGACCGATTTAGCAGTAATGGGCTTTTCGCGACTGGAGCCAGCGATGATCAACGCCTTTACGCCAACCCTCGCCCAACTGCAAACTAACCCCGATTATCTGCGCACTTCGGCGATTCTCTCTGGTTGGCTGCATGAATTGCAACTTCAGCCTGAACAATTGCCTTTGTTTCGTTGGGGCGATTTGTGGACGCGGGCCATGCTTTCGACCCTCAGCCTGAATTCAACCCCACCAACCCAACCTGTCAGTGGCACGCTGTACCCCTTGGGCATCGAATGGCGACAACATTCCACGCTAGTTAGTTTGGTGGTCTATGCTGTGCTTGAGGCCGATTCCAAGGCTAGCTTGGCTACAATCAGCCAATCGGCCTATAAAGTTGCGGCAATTCAGCAGGATCAATTGTGGTTGCTGTTTCCTGAGTTGAGCCTGTTGTTCGATAGCTTGAGCACAGCCAAAGCCTTAGTGTTGCGCGATGCAGCAAGCTTGCCAACTGGCCAATTGCTGTGGGATGCGCAGACCGCCAGTTTGGGCGCTAAATATGATTTGCTTGATGTGGCCGAACGCTATTTTGGCCTGAATCCCAAACAATCAATTGCCCAAGCTCAACTTGCCCCCCAACAACGCCACCCAGTCCATGTGGCCGAGCCAGTTGTTTTGAGCAACTATCAACTCAATCAAACTACCGAAGCTTGCACAATAACGACTGGTGAACACAGTTTCATGCTTGAGCTTGGGTTGATCAACGGCACTGAAATCGATTTGGCGGTGCTTGAATCGGCTCAACGCTTGTTTGGCTTGGTGCGCTACGATGCTGGCGAGTGGCTGCTGCGACCTTTGGCAACCAGCCTGAAAAAAGGCAAGCCGCTATTTATTGGGCTAGAAAACGGCAAAGTTTTTAAGAAAGCGCCTAAAAATAATGCTGTTGGCATTCTCAAAGAGCGTGCTAGCCGCTTGCTCAGGGAGAAATCATGAACCAATCCGAGCTATTAAATCGTCGCCAAGTGCTCTATTGGCGTATGCTCAGCACTATGTTTGGCTATGACCAGCAGGGCGAAAATTTCGACAGCATGAGCCATGAGATTGCCCAAGATCTGGCCTTGCCTGAGTCGATTTTGCACCCAACACTCTCGCTGGAGCAATTGTTTCAACGTTACCCTGAGCTTGAGCCGGAGTTCAATCTGACTGAGCTTGACGATCGCCAAGATCCTACGACTTTGCGCCGTTCGTTAATTATTTCGAAGTTGTTGCTGAATGTCTTTGGCCCTCAAACCCAAAAACGCTCGATCAGCGCTGCCGAGTATGCCCAATGGCTCAAAGATGTGGCCCATCTTGAACGTTGTTTGGGTTTTCAGCCTGGAGCGTTGCGTCAAAGCCAACCTGGTCAAGGCCAAGCTAGCCAACCTGGTGGTTTGCAAGGTGGGCAGGGCGTTGGCTCAGGCTTCAATCTCTCCGAAGAAGAGTTGCGCCAAGTTATCCAAGGGCTGGAAAAAGATTTGATCAAGCGCATGGCTTTGCGCGAAGTGCTGCAAGATAATCGGCTTGCCGCCCAACTTACGCCTTCGATGGCGGTGGTTGAGCAATTGCTGCGCGATAAAAGCCATCTTTCGGGCAATGCCTTGATTAACGCCAAACGCCTGATCAAGCAATATGTTGATGAATTGGCCGATGTGTTGCGTTTGCAGGTGATGCAAGCCGTTTCAGCCAAAATCGATCGTTCAGTGCCACCTAAGCGGGTGTTTCGCAACCTCGATTTGAAACGCACAATTTGGCGCAATCTGACCAATTGGAATTCCAATGAAGGCCGTTTGTATGTTGATCGCTTGTATTATCGTCAAACTGCCAAAAAACGCACCCCAATGCGCATGATCGTGGTCGTCGATCAATCTGGCTCGATGGTTGATGCCATGGTGCAATGCACAATTCTGGCTTCGATTTTTGCCGGTTTGCCCCATGTTGATATGCATTTGATCGCCTTCGACACGCGCATGCTTGATCTCACGCCTTGGGTGCACGACCCGTTTGAGGTATTGCTGCGCACTCAGCTTGGCGGCGGCACAAGCATCAACGAAGCCTTGCTCTTTGCCAGCGAAAAAATTCAAGAGCCACGCAAAACCGCCGTGGTGCTGATCACCGATTTTTACGAAGGCGGTTCGGATCAAGTGCTGCTCGATACAATCAAAGCCATGATCGAATCGGGTGTGCATTTTATTCCGGTCGGGGCGGTCACCAGTTCGGGCTATTTCAGCGTCAACGATTGGTTCCGTACCAAGCTCAAAGAAATGGGTCGGCCAATTTTTGCTGGCAGCCCTCGCAAGCTGATCGAACAAATTAAGCAATTTATTACCTTGTAATGAAGGAGTTGTCATAATGTCTGATACCGTTTTGCGCTTGCCCGCCGAACTCAAATATGCCGATGAATTGCGCTATTTAGCCGAGCGGGATAACGGTCAACGCCCTGCTCGCTGGCAACTTTCGCCCCAGATGGTGCGCACCTTCGTGCTTGGCAGTACGCCTGCTCAAAAGCTTGATCGCGAGATTGCCCAAAAATGGTATGGCGACCCCAGCATTGCCGAGCGAGCGATTGTTACCTTGGCCTCGGATCGCGGTTTATTGTTGATTGGCGACCCTGGCACGGGCAAAAGCTGGTTGGCCGAATTGCTGGCGGCAGCGATTTGTGGCGATTCGACCTACGTTGTGCAAGGCACGGCAGGCACAACCGAAGACCAAATTAAATATTCGTGGAATATTGCCATGGTGATTGCCGCTGGCCAATCGCGTGATTCGATGATTCCTTCGCCCATTATGACCAGTATGCAACTTGGCGCGATGGGTCGGTTTGAAGAATTAACCCGTTGTACCAGCGATGTCCAAGATGCGCTGATCTCGATTTTGAGCGAAAAATATATTTCGATTCCTGAATTGCGCAACGATAATGTGGTGTTTGCCAAGCAAGGCTTCAACATCATTGCCACTGCCAACAGCCGTGATCGCGGGGTTAACGACCTTTCGTCGGCGCTCAAACGGCGTTTTAATTTTGTGCATATTCCGGTTGTGACCAACAAAAAGCAAGAACGCGAAATTATTCTGTTTCGCACGACCGAGCTTTTGGAGCGCCAACAAGTGCGAATCGACGTTGCGCCAACCTTGCTTGATGTCTTGCTACAAACTTTTGCCGATTTGCGCGAAGCCAGTGCCAGTGCTAGCTCCGACGATGCCAAACTTGAATCAGCGCTCTCGACTGCTGAACAAATTGGCGTGCTGGAAGATGCTGTGCTCTATTCGACCTATTTTGGTGAGCAGCGCCTCACGCCCGAGATTCTTGGACGCTCGTTGGTTGGCACGTTGGTTCGTCGCCGCCCCGAAGATGTCGCCGTGATGAACAAATTTTGGCATAGCGTGGTGGCCAAACACAGCGAGAAACACCAAGGCGAATGGCGTGATTTCATGGCTGGCGGTCAGGATGCAATGAAGGTCATCGAGGGGTAAACCCATGCTTGATTCACTAACCCAACAATTAAAGGCCACAGCGGCAGCCTTCAGCGAAGATGCTGAGGCACTGCAACGCTTGCTCCAACGCATGGCCCATGATGTTGAGCGAGCTGAACACGAGCCGCTTGATCTATTTCCGGTGGCGCATCATTCGCCTGCTTCGGCCTTGCAACTGGTACGCCGCTTGCATCAAAAGCAGCCAAAAGTTATTTACATCGAGCTTTGTGAGGATATGCTCGAATTAGTGGGGCATTTGCGCGATTGTAAATTGCCAGTGGCGTTTCAGGCGTTTGCCGCCGAAAGCGAGCTGGTTCCAGCCGAGGCGCTGCCAATTAGCGTGGTTGCCCCGCTGACCGAATCATCGGCTGAATATCAAGCGATTGCCTATGCCTTAACTCACCCCGAAACCCAATTGGTTTTTGTTGATCGGCCAGTTGATTACGTGTTTCAATGGCAACCCTTGCCAACAATTGACGAGAACGAAACCGATGACGACGATGAGGCTGCCCAACTGCATGGCAAGTCGATTGGGGTAACAATTGGCTCGTTGGAACCGACGTTTGACGATTTTCTGCATTATTTGCTGCAAAACTCCAACTCACGCCATTTTACTGAGTGGTGGGAGCAATATGTTGAGCGGGTGATTTTGCACGCCGATTATGCCATCTATCGCCAAGTAATGACCTTGGTTGGCAGCTTAATTCACCAACTTGGCCGCAAACCTCAAGATGTGGTGAATGATCGTTTGCGCGAACGCTATATGTGGACACGGATCAAACAACATTTAGCCGAGCATGCGATTGAGCCAACTGATGCGTTGTATATTTGTGGAGCAGCGCATTTGGCCAGCGATGTGGCCGAATTTGGCACGCACAATTCTGCGCAATGGGCTGAAATGCCTGCTAAAAGCAATACTCAATGGCTGTTTGGCCTGATTCCATCAAGTTTTGTGGCAATTGAGCAACAGTTCAATCATCCACCTGGCACGATTGCCTTGGCTGAATCGACCTGGCGCAAAAGCCTGAAAGCTGTTGATATTAAGGCCTTTCAGCTGAGCAAGGAGCAAAAACCGCCCAAAGCCAGTCGTAACAAAGTACCAGCCGTTGCCAGCCAACAACCCAACAATCCGCAGGCCTTGGCTAATTTTCTGGGCATGCCGCCCGAAGTAGCCGAAGCCGATCATGAGCAATTGATCGATTGGTGTGCGCGAATTGTCGGGTTGGCGCGGGAAAATGGCTATTTGGCGAGCACCGCTGATTCGATTGCCATCTATGAAACCGCCTATCTTTTGGCCAATATTCGTAATCGCCGCCAGCCCTCGCCCTACGATTTTGAAGATGCGGCGATCACCTGTTTGGAGAAAGATCGCACGCCACGCAAACGCAATATCAGCCAATTGTGTCGGGTCTTGTTGGGCGGCGATCGGGTTGGCACGGTTGGCTATGAATCGCTGCCACCATTAGCCAAAAATATCTATGATCGATTAGCGCCGTTGAATATCAACCTGTATGCCAAAACCAACCAACGCGCCTTAATGGATTTTAGCCAACGCCCCGATTTGCTTGATAGCTCAGAGTTGCTTTGGCGCTTGAATTATTTGCTGGGTAATTATGTAGTGCAGCCAATCATTGGCGAACGCAAACTTGGCAGCAAATCACTACAAGAATCGTGGGAAATTCGAATTGGCAAATACCAACGCGATGTGATTCAACTTGGCTACGAAGGCATTACGTTGGAGCAAGTGTTGGAACAGCGTATGCGTCAACGTGCTTTTGGCGATGATGCCACCGCTTCCAAAGCGCTGCATACCGCCGAAGCCAGCTTGATGTATTTGTATAGCCCACGCTTTACCGAGGAACTTGGGTTTCACAGCCGCGCCTTGTTGATTCAAGAAACGGGTGTGCAAGATGCGCCAGATATTTTCGATCGTGCTCGCCATTTGGTGCAATATTATCGCACTACGCCTCAAGGCTTGGCGGTTTGGCTCGAATCGTTTGTGGCAACTGGTTATAGCCATTATGCTTCGTTGCTACCGCAGGCTATCGCCGATCGCGGCACTACGCCCGAAGCAGTGGCAGGCATGTTGGGCTTTATCTTTTCGCTCGAAAGTTTGGCCTTATCGGTTGGCTGCCAGCGCAGCGAATTGCTGATTAGCGTTGAGCTAGCTGGCAAGGGCGAGGTTGCCCCCGATAAACTTGGTTTGTTGTGGGTGGCCGAGTGGCTGCTCAATCGGCGCAGTATTCAGTCAATGCGCGAATTTTTCGAGCATCTCACCGAAGATTCACTAAGTTTGCAAGGGCTGCCAGCCTACCTGAATGGCTTTATTTTGGCCTTGAAATTTGCCCCACGGATTGCGCTGTTCGTGGTTGAACTGTTGAGCCATATCTTCCGAATTGTGCCCGATTCGGTGCTGATTCCATGGTTGCCTGGCTTTATTTTGCAATTACGGCGCAATGCCACAATTCTAGAGCCATTGATTAAAGAAGCGGCCTTGGTTTTCCCAAGCGATTTGGCTGGCCTTGGTGCATGGCAACCCAATTGGATGCAAGATCAACAACGGTTGCCTGAGGGTGAAATTGCAATCAGCGCCGAATTAAGCCCTGACGATCAACTTGCCCATGATTTGCTTTTGGCTCACCCAGCCGGAATGCAGGCCTTGGCGGCGCTGTTGAATATCGGCTAAGCTTTTGGGGCGCGGTTGTTGGTGGTCGAAGATCGGGATTTAACGCAGCGGCGCAGAGCAAGCAAGGCTATAGGCTATCGGAGTATGCAGTAGTATCGCAATAATTCCGATAGCCTATAGCTGTAATGGTTTATAAGGTTAGCAGTGAATTTCGTGCCCTCACCCCCGACCCCTCTCCCACGGCGGCGAGAGAGGGGAGATACTGTGATCATGATCAAGGGTTTCCCCCTCGTCTCGCATACAAGGGTAGGTTTTACGACCCCTCACCCCCAGCCCCTCTCCCACTGCGGCGGGCGAGGGGTGTTCCAATGATCACGATGGGCTAGTTCCCCATCGCCTCGCATGCGGGAGAGGGGGCAAGGGGGTGAGGGAATGATGTCATTGCCAATCCAATGAACCATTACCCCTAACTGCTGATCCATGATCCCTAGCCCCTGCGTGAAGGCTACTTTGAGCGCTATAATACAGTCATTCGTTGGTTTTATTAATCTTTGGGAGTTGCAACGATGCCGCCCTTTAATCAACCAGCCCCACAACTTGGCAATCAATATAGCGATGATCGTCTACTCCAGCTTTATCTCCGCCGCCGCCTACCCGCCGATGTCCTTAGCCAAATCAAACCTGCGCTGCAAACAATCGGCGATTTAGCTGGCAACGAATTGTATCAGTTGCAATTGGCTGATCGTTTGAATGAGCCGCAATTAACCCAATGGGATGCCTGGGGCGAGCGGATTGATCAGATTGTATTGACCCCGCTCTGGCAACGTGCCGAGCAAATCGCTGCCAGTTATGGCTTGATTGCCACGGCCTACGAGCAAACCTTCCATGAATATTCGCGTACCTGCCAATTTGCTTTAGCCTATCTCTTCCATCCATCGAGCGATGTGTATAGCTGCCCCTTGGCGATGACTGACGGCGCTGCCCGAACCTTGCTCCAAGCGGGCAATCAGGCCTTGATCGAACGAGCCATACCGCATTTAATTAGCCGCGATCCCGACCAATTTTGGACGAGCGGCCAGTGGATGACCGAATCGACTGGCGGTTCAGATGTTGGGCTTTCGGAAACGATCGCCCGCCAAGCCGAGGATGGTACTTGGCGTTTGTATGGCCGCAAGTGGTTTAGCTCGGCTACAACCTCGCAAATGGCCTTGACTTTGGCGCGACCAGAGGGCAATCCCGCTGGTGGGCGTGGTTTGGCTTTGTTCTACGTCGAAACCCGCGATCAACGCGGGCGGCTCACTCAGATCGAAGTTAATCGGCTCAAGGATAAATTGGGTACGCGCAAAGTACCGACGGCTGAGCTGAATCTGCTTGGCACACCAGCAATTCCGGTGCAAGGCTTGCGCGATGGTGTGCGTGCGATTGTGCCGATGTTGCAAATTACCCGCACTTGGAACAGCGTTTCAGCAGTGGGCTTTATGCGACGTGGCATGGCGCTCGCCCAAGATTATGCCCAAAAACGCTGGGCTTTTGGCTCATTGCTCAATCAAAAACCACTGCATGTCGATACCTTGGCTGGTTTGCAGGCTGAGTATGCTGGGGCGTTCCTGCTGACCTTTTATTTAATCGAATTATTGGGCTTAGATGAAACTGGCCGAAGCACGCCCCAACAACGACAATTATTAAGATTATTAACATCTATTGCCAAATTGACCACCGCTCGCCAAGCAGTAAACCATACCAGCGAGATTATTGAGAGTTTTGGTGGGGCGGGCTATGTTGAGGATACAGGCTTGCCCAGCTTGCTGCGTGATGCGCAAGTGCTTTCGATTTGGGAAGGCACGACCAATGTTTTAGCGCTTGACAGCCTACGAGCACTTAGCGAAGATCCTGGCATTTGGCCCGTATTGCGTGAACAAGTCAATTTGTGGCTGAGCAATGCTCATGATCCAAGCCTCAGCCAAGCGATTGTGGTGGTCCAAACTGCGCTTGATCGATGTGAACAATGGCTCGCTGAAAGTAGCAATGATCGTAGTGTTGCTGAAATGGGGGCACGGCGTTGGGCATTAACCCTTGGGCGAGCATTGGAATTGGCGTTGTTAATCGAACATGCCCAAGCCGCCTTGATTGCCCCGAATGATCGTTGGTTGGCGGCAGCAGCCCGCCGGTTTAGTTGTAGCGCAGTTAATTTAATTGCCACAATCGATGCCAATGATAACCAAATATTGCTTAGTTGAGGGTGCTGGCTGTAAGAATAATACCTAACATTCTATAACAACCGTATTTCAATAAATGGCGCTAGTACTATAAAAAAGCAGGCTAGCCCTAGTACCGTTGGCTGTTTGCGTGCAATTACAGGCTAGGGTATAGTAGGGCAACTTGTTATTCTTCCCAATCTGCGGCGATGCAAATACTGGTTGTTTTAGCCCATTGAGCCAAAAAGGGTTTTTTCATGAAAGCACTACTGGCATGGTTAGCTCAGGTTGATCATCCGCTTGAGGATGTGCGGCGACGTGGCCAAATTATCATCAGCGTGATGTGTGCGCTCCTCGTTATTGTTGTGATTGCCATTCCTTCCCTGCTCTTTAATCCGAAACCATTGACCTCGGCTGTGGCTTTGGGCTTAGGCTTGGTTTTGGCGGTGGTGGTGATTCCGTTGGCGCGGCGTGGCAAAGTAACGTTTGCTGGCTGGATTGTGGTGATTACCACCTCCGTGATCGTCTCGATTCCGATGATGTTGCGCGGCGAAACCAGCTATACCCTAGCCTATTTACTGGTTCCAGTCTTGATTGCTGGGGTCGTGCTGCGCCCATGGCAAATTTTAATGGTCTTGGTTGGGGCATGGGTGATTATTGGCACATTGGCGTTTGTCTATCCCACAACCGATCAGGTTGCAACAACTGGTGGGGTGGTTACCCATGCGATCTTGATTACCATGATTGGTTCGATTATTAGTTTTGTGAATAGCCGAATTACGGTTGGGGCTTTTCATGCGGTTTCCGAAGGCCAGCGCACGATCGAGCAAAATGCCAAACAATTAGTCGAATTAAACTCCTCGTTGGAAGCCCAAGTCCATGAGCGGACTGCCGACCTTGAAAACGCTCTCATGAAATTGCAAGATCGGGCTAGCACCCAAGAACGCTTGCTTGATGAGATTGAACAGCAGCGTGAAGTGATTCGCGAGATGAGCGTGCCAGTTTTGCCAGTGGCGGCCAAAGTATTGGTGATGCCATTGATTGGAGCGCTCGACAGTGAACGCCTGACCCGCCTGCAAGAGAATGCCTTACAAGCGGTGCAGCGTCAGTCGATCAAACATTTGGTGCTGGATATTACCGGAGTTGTGGTGGTTGATAGCCAAGTTGCCCAAGGCTTTATTAGCGTGGTGCGCTCAGTACGCTTGCTTGGCGCTGAAACCATGTTGGTCGGGATTCGACCTGAAGTTGCCCAAGCCATGGTTTCGTTAGGGCTTGAATTGGATTCAATTAGTACCTCGGCGACCTTGCAAGAAGGCTTGCAACGCATCCCCAACTATAATTAATCGGGCTTGGTTGCTGGCTCAAACGGTTGGTCCCAACGATTGGCATAGGCTAAAGCCGCTGTGCGTTTGCGCTGCGATGAGGTCCAATCGATCGTTGGGCGGTCGGCGGCCTGCGGGATATAGCCCAAGCGATACAGCACCATCAAGCTATGTTCATCAGGAATTTGCAACAGCTTGGTGATTTTCTCCCATTGGCCCTCAACTTCCATCGGGGTCGAGATAAATTGCATGCCAATGCCCAACGATGTTGCAGTCAGCCAAATCGTTTGCATCACCGCGCCCAAGGAAAGTAGCGAGTACATGCCCGATAAATCATCGGGTTTGTATTCGCTTTTATCGAGCGTAATCCCCAAAATCAAGGGCGAACCAGCGACTAATTTCCGAGCATCTTTGCCGAGCACTTTGGGCACTTGAAATTTGGCCATCAACTCGCCGCCACGCTCAGTAAAGATATATTTAGCAAATGGTTTTAAAATTGCTGGCATATTGTCGATCAAAATCCCATCGCCCCGTTGATCAACTTCTTGCTTGGAGAAACGAAAATATTTGCGATAGCGTTGCCAGAAGCGGCCCCCCGCCATTAATTTCTGCATCGATTCACCTGCAATCTCGGCCAATTGCATGCGCGTCGTTTGATCTTGAATCACCACGAAACGCCAAGGCTGCGAATTGAAGTGCGAGGGAGCACAAGCCGCCATCTCCAAAATGGTTTGGACATGGGTCGGATCGAGCGGGCGATCTTCAAATGGGCCGTTGGTGGTGCGGCGCGAACGAATTGCATCAAGCAAATCCATAGAGACTTCCTTGTCTAAACGGGCGGCCATGGAATTGAGCGCTGCCCATACGAGGCGGGAAATTTGCCACTGCTAATCAAGCGGCTGAGCCGTTGGCGCATCGCTTTGATTTCACGTGGATAGAGCATGGTATTAAGTGCGATGGTCAGGCTGGTTTCTGGCTCTAAATTTTGATTGAGTTGTTTGAGGTCGGCCAAATCAGCTTCATCAATCTCCTGCCCAACCCAATCCCAAATCACGGTGCGCAACTTATATTCATCGTGAAAGCAGATGCCATGATCAATCGCCCAAATCCGTTGATCGTCGTCAACCAACACATGGCCACCCTTGCGATCAGCGTTGTTGATCACAATATCGAACAATGCCATGCGCTGAAACTCGCGTTCATGGCCTTCTTTCAAGGTGAAAAAATGTTGCTCATAATCGGCGTGAATCAGCAATTGCACTGAGCCAACGCCGTGTGGGCCTTCGCGGGTGACGGTTGGCGGCACTAAATGCCAACCCAAGGCATGGCTAATCAAAAATGCTGCGGCCTCGCGTTTGTACAACGTGCCCTGAGGGAAATCCCAGAGCGGGTTTTCGCCACGCTGTGGTTTATAGACAGCCCCAAGCACCAGCTCACTCTGATCGTCGGCGTGCACTTCAACCAAAAACGTATAGTTACTGCTCCATGGCAATAATCCCTGCAATTCCATCCGACCATCGCGCAGCACTTGCAAGATTGTTGCCAATTCGAGCGCTTGGGGTTGCTCTGATTCGTGATCGCTCATGGGCTACCTCAGTTGATTGTTTGGCTATAGGCTATTGACGTTAGGCTATCGGAACAGGATTTGATAATTCAATCGACGTTCCAATAGCCCATTGCTCTGCATTCTCCGCGCCTCTGCGTTAAACCGCAACGCCATAGTTCTGGATGAATCAAACGCCTATAGTCTATAGCCTTATGTTACATTTCCGAGGCTTTTTTATTGCCGTGGCCATTTTTCTTGACGCAGAGATGGCCTTCATCTTCCATTGGCTGCAAACATTGAGGGCAAATTGGCCGCCCGCCAGTGGTGATAATGTCCATGGCGTTGCGACTGAGTGCCTGCATTTGCGCCCGCGTTGCCGAAATCCGCACTCGTCGTGGATCGTTTTTGCCTTCCTCGGCCTCAGCATTTTGTTGCAAAATTGGGTCGATTTCCTCATCGTCCTCATCATCGGCCAATTGAAATTCTTCGACCTCGATCACCAACAAATCGCTGGTTGGGTCGTAGGCCAACGACATTTGGGCGATGCGAAAGAAGGGATTTAATGGGGGGCGCAGCAGCAATTCGGCGGGTGTTGGCTCCTCGGAAGCATCAGGTCGAGCAACCCCACGCTTATCCAACTCTTCCAAAATATCGTCAATGCGCAAGCAGAGTGCCCGAACCAGCTCTTTTTCGGTGATTAATGAAACCAGATCGCTACCTTTTTGAGCTTGTAAATAAAAGGTGCGTTGGCCTGGTTGACCGACTGCTGCTGCCGTAATATGGCTAACGCGCCGTAAATCGTAGACGAAATCTGACATGCCGAACCTTTCAATTCAGTGCAAGAGAGAGTTTAGTTTAGCCCACAGGCCGTTCAGTTTCCGGCGTAAGCTCGTTCGAATCGCTTGAAGCAGGTTTGGCTTCCGGAAAGCTAGGCATTTCGCCAGTGTGATTGACACATAGCACATGTGGCCCGCTATCGTTGACCGAGACAATCGTGACTGAGGCTGGGCTGATAATAATCCGTTGGAATAAATCTAAATGAACCCCCAAATAGTGGGCGATCATCGCTTTGACCACATCGGCATGGGCAAAAACGGCGATCAGCTCATCGGGGTGTTGGTGGCGCAAGGCTTCGAGTGCATCGACGACCCGATTTTGCATCTCGCGCAGGGTTTCGCCACCTGGAATGCGGGTGCCCGATGGAAAGCGCTGAATATTGGCCCAAGTTGGCGTATCAGCTAATTCTTTAATCGTGCGGCCTGTCCACTCGCCAAACTGAATTTCGCCAACACCCGCCAAGATTTGAATTTCGAGGCCGAGTTGCTGGGCAATTGGTTGGGCGGTTTCCACGGCTCGCTCAAGCGGGCTGCTATAGATTGCTTTGATCGGGGCTTTGGCTAAATGTTCAGCCAAGCGTTGGGCTTGAGCCTGACCTTCAGCATTCAGATGGACGTTGGGTGTCCAGCCAGCCAAGGCTTTGCCAACCATATCGTTGGTGGCATGGCGAATTAACAAAAACGTCGTCATTGGTATCGATTCCTCCGCTACGACGCACAATACATCGTATTATACGGCGATTTTAAGCGCAATGGAAACCGATATTTTAGCAATGGCACATTTGCAAGCACAGAATTATGGCTAGTGATATAGCTAGCTGTATCGCTTGAATATCGCTTTAAGGATCACTTAAGAACTAGTGTTGGGTAATTGAATATGGTGAAATAGAGCCAGACAACAAACTCCTACTTCGAAAACACTATCCACCAACTATTTCCTTACCTTGGAGGAAGCCATGGCTCATCCACGTCTGGTTCGATTGTTTTCGCTGATCCTACTGACCGCCTTGACCGTCCAGTTGGTACTGATTCCAAGCAGTGCTGCTGCTCAAAGCCAAAGCAAGCAAGCGACCCCCGCAAGTGAATTGCCTGCTACCCTGCCCGGCGAACACTACAACTATCCAGCAAACAGTATCTATCAATACTACTGGTCAACCTTGGTTGATACGGTTTCAACCACCCAAGAGCAAAGCAGTGGTGTTCGCAACGATAGCAACAGCTTCAATCTGCAAGGCTATTTGCAAGTCGAACGCTATGCCTACGATAGCTACAGTGCTTACCTGCGAGCCCAAGTTATTAACCCTGTGATGTACAACAAAACTGAGGCTGGCTGGCAACAGGTCACTGATCCTGAAGTGATTGGCCGGACTGCTGATGCTGAATTAGCTCGCCCTTTCTACTTCCAACAAGATCGTAATGGCACGATCTATGGCCTGTATTTCGATAGCGCTGATACTGAAGATGTGCAAAATATCAAGCGAGCAGCGCTTTCACAGTTGCAAATGTACCTCTTCTACGATCCAAATCCAATCGGCGAGTGCTCAGATCCTACCCAAATTCAGTGCTTGCAACCGTATAGCATTGGCGAAAGCGATGTTTCAGGCGTATATACCGCCGATTACACCAGCCGCATGATCGATGCCCAAACGGTTGAAATTACCAAAAAACGCACCGAAAAATCCTACAAGAGCTTTGCTGATCGTTCAATTGCCAATGCTGAAGCAACCAAAATTGAAAGCACCAGTGTTGCAATCTACGATTTGCGAGCAGGGATCTTGCTCAAAAATACCACGACCCAACGGATTCGCAGCGGCTTCAGCACCGAAAATAGCCTCAACAACTACGAAGGCTCAGGCTACGGCATTCAATCAGGAGCCGATTCTGACGATTCGATTCGCTATGAAGGCACGATTCCTGGCTTCTTAGAGCCACAATCATTCGAAGGCAAGGCCAGCACTAAATCAATTACCAACCTGATTCGCACAATCGAAGGCAAAGAATACAAATCAGCCGATATTGTCGCCAGCGTGACCAGCAATAAGGCTAATGCTGACCGTGGTTTGGCAGCTGCCGATTTGGCGACGGCCTTGAAGGAACTTGCAGCTGCACCTAGCGACCCCAACGCTGTAACTCGCCTTCGTGCAACCTTAAACACGGTTGATGGCGCTTTGGCCCAGCTTGATCAACAATTGAGCAAAGGCCGTACCAATCCAGCCTTGCACGAAGGGATTATCGGTGCCTTGACTGGCGTGGTTGATAGCCAAGCCCAAGCCATGATCATCAAGCACTTTGTTGGTAACCAAAGCCTGAATCAAACCACCCGAACTCAAGCCTTGACTGCGTTGACAGTTGGTGAGCCAAGCGCTGAAACCATCGCTGCTGTGCGCAACTTGGTGCAAGCCAATGGCAGCGATGCCAAGCAAGCCTTGTTGGTCTTGGGCGCAATTGCCAATAATGTGCAGGCCAAACAACCACAATTGGCGCAAGAACTCAGCCAAATTATTGAAACCAAGCTCGCCAAAGCCAAAACCGACCTCGACCGCGACCTAGCCTTGCGTGCCTTGGGCAATGCTGGCCCAGCAACCAACTTGAGCGTTATCAGTGGCTACTTGAGCCATAGCAACGAAATTGTGCGCACCTCGGCAATTGATGCCTTACGCAAGTTCCCAGCGGCTGAAACTCAAGCCTTATTGCTCCAAGCCTACACCAACGAAACTAGCCCAGTAGCTCGCCACACGGCTCGCGAGTTGCTCTATGCCAACGGCGATGCTCCAACGCTGAACGCCTTCGATTGGAATTGGCAAAAATTTGTTGGCGGTGGCGACCTCAAGGGCGAATTGAAAGCTCGCTTGTACTTGAGCGATGGCCCAGATATTACCGCCCTTGCCCACGGTGAAGCCAAAGCCCATGCCTGGTCGTGGAGCTACACCTTGGCCGATGCCAAAGCTACCTCATATGTCCAAACCGAAAATGGCACCAAGTATCGCTACTTTGAAGCCTATGTCAAAGTCTTGGGCAACAATGTCTTTACCCCAATCAAAGAACGCATCGCTTGTGGTGTTCAACGCACTGGCAATCTGTATCAAACCACGATGACCTTCTTCTCGGTAACTAAAACCTTTATGGTTGGCCCGATTCCAATTCAATTGGGCTTGTCAGCCAGTGGCAGCATCTCAATTCCTTGGAAGATTGTTGCAACCGCCTGTGATGTGCCAATCTCAGCCAGCGCCAATGTTTCGATTACGCCAACGGTTTGGGCTTCGGCCAGTGCTACCGCCGCTGTTACCATCTTTATCGCTCGCGGTGGCGTAGGCATCAACGCCGACTTCCTCAAAACCTCGCTCGAAGCCAAGGCCAGCGCGACCTACCACATTACCAATGGGTTCCACGGCAACTTAGGCCTGAACATCTCGGTTCAACCATTGGCAGTGCGCATTTTCCTCTGGTATCAATTGCGCAAATGGAATGGTAGCTGGAAGAGCCGCAACGAATGGACGATTTGGAATTGGAGTGCCGCAACCCAAACCTGGCCAATTTGGAACACAAATTTCTAAAGAAGCTTAATGAATGGCCCAAATGCAGTGCTCATGGCACTGCATTTGCTTTTTATCAGGACAAAAACCTACTCCCTGAGCCAAAAAACACTTGCATTCTTGGCACGGGTGATATAAGGTAGGTGATATCGCGAATGCTTGTGGTATTACGAGGATACTAAAGCCATGCGGCTGTCTTTCAATTCTGGTGAAGACAGGTAGTGTAAGGAGTAACTCCAAATGCATCAATCGGATTTGATCAAGGCCATTGCGGAAAAATCAGGTTTGAGCCAAGCCCAAGCTGGCAAAGCAGTTAACGCCTTGCTCGAAAGCATCACCGAAGCGTTGGCTGCTGGCGATCGGGTCGTCTTGACTGGCTTCGGGACGTTTGAAGTCCGCGAACGCCAAGCTCGTACTGGCTTCAACCCCAAAACCCGTGAGCCATTGGAAATTCCTGCTACCCGCGCCCCAGCATTCTCGGCTGGTAGCAACTTGAAAAAGGCTGTGACCGAGAAATAAGCTTGGTCACCCCTAAAAACCACGGCTAGGCCAAGCGCTTAGCTGTGGTTTTTTTAACTTGAAAATAGAACAAATGTTTTATATAATCAGCTGTTGTGTTTGTATGAGGAATGTGTATGCAAGTTTACGAACGTGCTGGTTTGACGATTGCTGGCTTGGCGACGCGCACCACCAATCAGGCCGAGGCTGATCCGCGCACGGGCTTGATTGGCCCGCTCTATCAGCGCTTTTTTGGCGAAAACATCAGCCAACAGCTCGCTAACGCCGATTTAACCAGTCGCTATGGGGTGTATACCAACTATGCCAGCGATCATCAAGGCGAATATGATCTGATTGTCGGCCATGCTGTAAGTAGCGATCAACCACAGCCTGACGGTTTGATCCAGATTACGATTCCAGCTCAGCGCTATCTCCGTTGGCAGGGCACAATTGCCCAACCCAGCGATGTGATTGGCATGTGGATGCACATTTGGGAGTATTTTAGCCAACCTCAGCTATATCAACGGAGCTATACCGCCGATTTTGAATACTATGATTTTGCCCAGCCCGATCAGGCCGAAATTTGGATTGCAATTCAGTAAAGTCTCCTTATCTTTTGAGTAAAATTTAGAACCGCAAGCATCCGAAAATTGTCCTTTAGGGGTGCAGGGGGATGAAAACACCCTGCCTTCCCCGCCTTGAGGCGGGGCGGAGGGGTGGTGATCCCAAACTTATAAAGCTTTAATCATTTGTGTTTTACAATCAATTGTGTAAGAAGCTACTTCAGGCTGAGTCAAGGCTTGTTCGATCGTCTCAAGTATTTAGCCAATAAACTCAGGATTTTCATGGGTCACTATAATTGCGGCATCTTTTTCAGTAGCGAAAGTCGTCATCGGCATAATCAGTAGCCCTGCTTGATCACGCCAGCCCAAATAATCGTGAACTACCACGCCCACAAGGGGCGTGGCTTCTGCCTTCAACGACAGCTACCAGCGTTTCGCTGGGTTTACACCATCTCGAGCAGCGTTTTGGCTTTCCGTCGTCCCAACGGCAAGCAGGCGTAGCCCTTCATACAGCATGTTGATCGCGGCGTTGCCATCGCGATCATGGGTCGTGCCACAGGTGGGGCATGTCCACACGCGGTCAGCCAGCGTCAAGGCAGTCTTGGAATGACAGAAGTGGCAAGTTTTCGATGAGGCGTAGAACCGCCCAATCTTAACAACTCGTCGTCCGTGCCATTCAGCTTTTTCCTGCAATCGTTGCATGAAGGTACTCAGTGCGGCATCACTGAATGATTTGGCCAGCTTGGTTCTCGCAAGGCCTTTAATATTCAGGTCTTCGATGCACACCACGTCAAATTGGCGAACTATCCCCAACGCATGCTTATGCAGCCAATCGGCACGTTGGTTGTTGATTTTCTTGTGGATACGGGCAACGTGCTTTTTTGCTTTCAAGCGGTTGTTGCTGCCCTTTTGGGCGCGTGAGAGTTTGCGCTGAGCACGGGCAAGTTTCTTTTGGCTTCGACAGTAGAACTTTGGTGGTGCTGTCTTCTCGCCCGTTGACAGCGTGGTGAAGGATTCAAGCCCGACATCAATGCCCACAGGTCGATCAGCTGTTGGTTGAACATCAGGGAGGTCGATATGACAGACGAAAATGACCCACCACGCGCCTGTGGCATCCTGTTTGATCGTTGCACTCTTCGCTATGCCTTGCAAGGGGCGATGAATGATCGCCCGTATCAGCCCGATTTTTGGCACGCTGATGGTATGTTCATCAACCACGATCACACCTTGCGGGAAGCGTAGGCTGTGCGGCGTGATTTTGCGTGATTTGAATCGCGGGTACTTGGCGCGTTTGGCAAAAAAGTTGCTGAAGGCCGTTTCCAAATCCATCAAGGTTTGTTGCAACGGTTGTGAGTGGCAATCACGCAAAAATGCCGTTTTGGGCTGACGTTTCAGATCAACCAATGCCGCCGCAAGCCGTTGATAGCTCAGCCGTTGACCCGTTGTTTGGTAGTGGGTTTGCTTGCAGTGCAGCGCCCAATTCCAGACGAAGCGCCGACAACCCGCCCACTGTACCAAGGTTTCAACGTGGGTCGGTGTGAGTTGCAGACGGTATTTGTAACAACGGGTCAGCATTCGCATGAGCAGACTTCCTTTTACGTATTGACACTATACCACTACGTTGTTCAATAATCAATATATTTGAATTAAAAACACTATTATCGTAGTAGTTGCATAATATATTTAACTATATTAAGCTATTGCCATGAAAGTCAAAAGCTACCTCCGTGTCCTTGTGGCACAAAAAGAAGTCAAAGAAAATCGCACGTTGGGGATACGAGTGATCACCGCAGAATCTGGTGCAAGTCGGAGCGCTGTTGAACGCCTCCTCAATAACACGATTAAGAATGTGCCGCTTGATGACTTGGGGCGAATTTGTGCATGGCTCCCATGTACCGTCGGAGCGTTATTAGTCCTCGAGGATGACTAGTATGCCCTCGCACCGTTGCTCCAGTCGAGGGTGCGGCTCCACCGAATGAGGAAGGTAGGGCGTTCGCAAGGATTACACCATCTCCCGTAATCGTCGAAATCGTATGCGCTTGTTAACTACTCTTCGTCAGAACTGGCACGCATGCATCCCGCGCGGGGAACCCACCACGTGGGTCTTGGGGCGGGGTGTTCTGCGGCGTTACTATAAAAGAGATAGAGTATCCACAAAATCAGCCCCGCCGATAAGAGATTTTGGGCTGGCTCAACCAAGATCGGCGATTTTAGCCCCATAAGCATGGTTAAAGCTGCGCTCGAAATTAGCAATTGCTTGGTCGGAAAGGCTTTGTGAACGGTTACTTGGGCGATTTTAACGAGGCTTACCCACATAAAGATCGCCTGATCAACTAACAAATAGGCTGCGTGTAGCTCAATTTGCTCAGCCCGTAAGGTTTTGAGATTGCCATGGGCAATTTGTTCAATGATTGTTGATATTCGACTTGTCATAATTCCTCTCACCTAATCCCAATGCGGAGTATAATAGAAACTTCAGAGTGTGTCATTTTAAGGAGCGCTGCGCGTGGATAGTACCACCCTCAAAGTGGGCGATCAAGCCCCCGATTGGACGTTAACTGGAACTGAAGGCGATGTACACTTGGCCAGCTTCCAGGGCCAAAAAAACGTTGTGCTGTTGTTTTATCCATTAGATTTCAGCCCTGTTTGTTCGCTGCAATTGCCCAGCTATCAAGCTCGCAAGCCTGAGTTTGATCAACGCGATACCGAGATTTTTGGCATTAGCACCGATAGCAAGTGGTCGCATAAAGCCTTTTCCGAGCAACTTGGGCTGGAATATCAGTTGCTGAGCGATTATCAGCGCCATGTTTCCGAGGCCTATGGCGTGTTGCGACCTGAAGGTTTTACCAATCGAGCGGTCTTTGTCATTGATAAAGCTGGCATCATTCGCCATGTTTCGGTGACTAACCCCGGCCAACAACCCGACCAAAATGAGGTCATTCGGGTTTTAGAAACGTTGTAACAATCATAAAGCTGGGGCTGCGGGAATTCGCCGTCAATTGACATGCCCTCACCCCCTAGCCCCCTCTCCCGCATGCGAGGCGAGGGGGAAGCAGCCTAGCATGACGAGTGGAATGCCCCTCTCCCGCCGCAGTGGGAGAGGGGTTGGGGTGAGGGAATGGAGATTTATCCTTAAAAATCTACCCTTAATTCTCCCTGCGTTTCCCTCCAGCGGCGGGACGGAAGGGTGGAGAATACATAGCATCTAACTAACGATTGATAGACTAATAATCAACAAGCCTTGTACTAAAGCCAAGCCTGCCAAGGTTTTAAAAGCATAATCTGGCAGCCAATCGGGCCAAAGCCCACCAGTTTGCTTGATTGGCTGGCGATCTTGGCGATAGCGCGGGTGATAGCGGGCGTGGATATAGCTGGCAACCATCAGCATCACGCCTGGCAAACTATCGATCAGCATCCGTAGGCCAGTGCGTAGTTCCATATTTTGCCAAAATGGGCTATCAAATAATGCTAGACTTGTGCCAAGCAACCCAATAAGCCCAAAAAGTGTTTGCTTCCAATATTTCATCGTTCTCTCCAAGCGCTGTGATTATTTTAGAGCAACCACTTAGTCAATAACCACAACACACCAAATCCAACCGAACTAGCCTGGAATATAATCAAAACTCGTTGCTGGCTGGGGTTGAGCCAAGCCTCAAATAGCGCAAGGGTTGGCCGTGGTTCAGTGGCTGTGGCTCTATATTGGCGCATAAAAAGCCAGTAGTAGCCGATATGGCTCGTAACCCATAAACTCCAACCAAGCATGGCAAACCCATATAAGGTTGTTTCAAGTGAGCTACTATTGAAAAGATTGATTGAGCGCTCGGTGATCATAACTACACCACCAAGTGCAACAGCTGCGTACAGCAATGTCTGGCTACGTTTCATCGTTCTCTCCCAAATAGTCGCAGCTTGTACGTTGGTTGGCTAGGTTTTGATGCAGCTCTAGTTTGTGCCGTTGGGCTGCAACATATAGCCAACACTAGGGATCGTAACTAAATATTGGGGTTCGGTGGGATTTGGCTCGATTTTTTGGCGTAAACGATGCACCAATTGTTTCAACAAGGTGCGATCGCCAATTCCATGATGGCCCCAAACGTGGATTGTGACTTGCTCATTGCTGACGACCCGCCCTGCATTGGCCAATAAATATTGCAGCAAACGAAATTCACGATTAGTCAAGGCGACAAAGCCCAAGCCTTCGCGACTAACACTTTGGCGATCGGTATCCAACACTAAATCGCCTTGTTGCAACGGTGTTGGTCGTTCGCCGCCGACACGTCGCAACAGCGCACGCACTCGCGCCGTCAGAGTGCGCGGGCTAAATGGCTTGTTGAGATAATCATCAGCGCCACCATCCAAGCCGCGAATCAGATCATCTTCGCTGTTGCGCACAGTCAGGAGCATGACCGGTACTATCGACTGAGCACGGATGCGCCGACAAACTTCAAATCCATCCAAACCAGGCATATTTACATCGAGAATCACCAATTCAGGTTGTTCAGCAGCGAATTGAGTTAATGCTTGCGTACCATCAGCTGCTTGCACTACCGCATAGCCTGCTTGGCTCAAGGCAAAACCAATTAATCCGCGCAATTCAGCATCATCATCAACGACTAAAATCTTCATCAGTTCCTCTGGGTAATTCAATCACAATCCGCGTGCCAAGGCTGCGGGCTGGCACATGAATTCGGCCATTGTGACGCTCAATAATTGATTGAACAATCCACAAGCCCAAGCCTGCGCCGCTTTGCTCTGGCTCGTTGCGCCCGCGCACAAACAAGCGAAACGGCGATTCGCTGGGCGATGGCGGCATGCCTGGCCCTTCATCCTCGACCCATACTAGCAGATGTTCGCTGGTTACTTCGCCGCCAATCGCAATTGTGGTATCTGGTGGCGAGAATTTACTGGCATTGGCTAGCAAATTAACAAAGACTTGGGTTAGGCGGGTGGCATCGCCAGCAACATTCGGCAGCGGATAAGGCAAATCGACCTCGACCTGCTGGCGGCGCTGTTCGATCAAGGGCAACATCAATTCGACGGCAGCCTCAACCACACCATCAAGCGCAATTTCGCTGCGTCGAATCGTCAATTGGCCTGCTTCAATCCGCGCACTTTCCAGTAAATTATCGATCAAATAGGTTAATCGCAAGGCTCCACGCTGTAATGATACGATTAATTGGCGAATCTGAGCAGTCGAAAGTTGCGGTAATTGATCAAGCAGCAATTCCAACGAGGCTAATTGGGCTGATAACGGGGTGCGAAATTCGTGCGAGATCGTGGCGAGAATCGTATCACGCAAGCGCCGTGAGGTTTCAATATCAGTTTCATCGCGCATTACTTGCACATGGTTTTGCTCAACATCGCCAGCGCTGGTAATAATCACTGTGCGGCGGCGGCCATCAAGCAATTGCAAATGTTCGGTTGCTTGAGCTTGGCCGCGAAATCGTGCATGAATAATTGGACAAGCCTGCTCACAGGGACGCACGCCATCGACCAATTGCGGTTGTAATACATCGCCACAAAAGCGGCCAATTGCCTGCTCTGGCGCGATACCAAGCATGCTGGCGGCTTGTTGATTCAAATAGCGAATCCGCCGATCACGATCAACGGTGAACACGCCTTCGACGATGCCAGCCAAAATCGCGTTGGCCTCGGCTTGCTGGCGTTGTAAATCGGCGGTCAGGCCACGCAAACGCTGGCGCATATCCTCCAATGTGCCCGCCAACATGCCCACTTCAACGCCTTTGGCTGGAGCAACTGGCGTGGTTAAGTCGCCCCGGCCAATTTGGGCGGCGGCCATGGTCAAACGCCGCAACGGCCAACCAACATAGCGCCCAACCAACAAATTTAAGCCAAACGCCAAAACTCCGCCAACTAAAGCAATGGTCAGCAGAACTTCGCTAAGCCGCTGCGCCGAATTACGAATTTGAGTATCAGGTAAGGTCACACTGACCACACCAATTGGCTGACCGGTGCTGGCCAATAATGGGGCGCTAGCGATATAGTGATGTTGATCGCGCAAGTAGCTATCGGTAATGGTGTTGGTCGTCAAGGCAGCGGCTTGGGTTTCAGTCAAGGGATCATTGGGGTTAGTCAGGCGTTGTTGGGGCACAATCGCTACGGGTAAACTCAAAATAGTCGATAATTCAGCCTGATACTGCTGATCAAGCTCAATCCAAACTGCAACGATCACACTGGGATCAGTGGCAAGTGGCACGCGGGCCGCTAAACCCAACAACGCTCCATCAAGCAATAATGCGCGATTATCGAGCGCAGGCATGGCTGGAATTTCAGTACCAACCGCAATCAATAATTGACCATCTTGATAAATTGCACAGCCAGCCAGTTCGCTGGTGGCCTGAAATTGGCCCAAAAAATCTTCAAGGGCAACCTGATCATTGGTTTGCAGCAAGCGAGCGAGGGTTGGGCGTTCGGCCAACAGTTGGGCGGTGGTTAATACCTCGTTGCCAGAGCGTTGCACATCGTTTTGGGCGATCGCTACCCCTTGGCGGACTCGCGCTAAGCCTTGATCATCGCCCAGTTCCAATAACAAACCAATCGCCACCGTAGCAATACCTACGATGGCAATGATTAAAACTGCCAAATTTACGCCGATTAGCAGCGTTGGTAAGCGAATTTTAGGTCGTAACTGCATCGAAGATTATCCACAAAGGCCGAAACCACGAAGATCGCGAAGTGATAGGCTATTGACCATTGGAATCGTTGCAATCCCACGCCATGTTCCGATAGCCCAAAGCCTTCAGCCAATAGCCTATCTTCGTAATCCAAACTGAGCCCTGACCCCTAGCCACTGAACCCTCGATTCTCAAAGGCATGGCTGGCACTAGCAAGGGCTAAACCCTCAACCCAGCGTTCACGAATTGGGTCGCAGCCAGCTAAGGCGGCCCCAACTACTTGTAGATTTTCGGCAATTGGCTGCTGTTGGGCATCAATTGGCTGAAGTTGTTGATTGACCGCAATCCCTGCTTTGAAGAGTTGATGTTGGGCATGCACATTGGCCTCGAACCATTGATCGCGCTCGGTTGGTTGCTGAACTGGCAAATTAAGCGCTGTTTCGCGTAAGCCATTGGGATAATCGGCACGTAATCCACCGCCGCCAATCCCGCCAGTTGCCAAAATAAAGTGCTCAGCAGTGTGGCGCTGTTCGCGAGCCGCCGCCGCACTGTACACCGCTACCAAGCGCCGATCGATAAATTCGCCGCGAATAACCTCGGCATTCAGTTGTATTCGCCCGTTCAATTGCTCTAATTCTGTCATCAACATGCGTTGTAAGCGTAAGCCAGCTACATTAGTCGGTAGGGTTGGCACTTCAGCTACCAAACATCCTAAGGCGGTTTGCAACTCATTGATGATGCTAGTAGTGTGGCTGATGCCAAGCATGGCGGGAAACAGTAGCAATTGGGCATCACCACGGATCTGATCGATCTGCTTGATTAGGGCTTGGCGAAAACTGGTTTGTTCGCATAAACGCGCCAAATTCACGCTATTGAAATCGCGGGAGCGCTGGCTTGTTGGCATGGTTAAGTAACTGCCACGGGCAGCAATGCCATGTTGTTGTAGGCGTGCAGCCAACAAGGGCGGAAAGAAATCGCGTAATTCGCGGAAGCCCAGCACCAACACCCGATAATTGCTGATGATCGAGCGCTCGGCGTTGAGCATGGTTAATGGTACGGCGTTGGTTGGCCGCCATGTACCAATTGCGGTTGGCAGCCAATAATGCTGCTTTAAATTGGCAACAAAGCGATAATCCTGTGCTTGAGTGAATTTAAGCCAAGTTTGGGTAGTTGGTTCAAGCACGGTTTGGAGCGTGAAGTAGGGATGTTCTCGGTTGGTTGGTAGTTGGTGAGGCTGGAGATCAAGGCAACCACTGCTCCAAGGCAATGTGCCATGACCTTTGGCCAACAGGCTAACCTTGCGGCCTGCCTGCGCATGGATGATTGCGCTCCACAAGCCAGCGAGGCCTGCGCCAATGACCAACACATCAGCTTGCACCTTAGGCTCCTAGAATAATATCACGTCGTTCAAAGGCAAAAAAACCAAACGCACTGACCGCGATTAATAGTGCAGCCTGACCACCCAAAATTGCCAAAGCTTGATTCAAGTTGCTCTCATAGGCTTGGCGCGTCACCGCTAGCTCAAAGCCTGCAAACAATGGGGTTAGCGGAATGCCAACAATTGTGCGAATTGCTGCCAAAATTTTGCCCAAGCTGCCATTCGGATCAAAGGTATTGGTGAAAATATCGCTGGTGCTCAACGAAGCCAAGGCAATGACCGCCAAAATGCTCAAGCGCCAGCCTTGTGAAAGCACCAAACTTGAAAGGAGAAGCACCAAGGCCGTTACCAAAGCAATATCTAAAATCAGCGGCAAGGCTCCCGCGCCCCAAATCACTGCATCCCACAAGACTGGCTTGTTGATGATGGTGACGATGATAGTACAGAGGATTAAATTGACCAAGCTAATTAAAAAGGCGACTAAAAAGAGGCCAACTAAATAGCCTTTGCGGCCTAATGAGCGAGCCAAAACCACATAACCTTGCGGTCGATTACCAAGGCCTGCCATCATCGTGGTGGTAAAAATTGTTTGACAGAGCACAAAAATTGCGGTCATGCCAAAGAACTGGGTAGCAGTTAGATGAGCATCAACATTGGGTTTGCGCAGAAAGACATAGGCAAAAATGATTAATGCCCCTAGCTCAACTAAAAAACGCCCTGTTCGTTGGTATTCACTCCAAATGAAGCGTGTCCAAGCCCAAATTTGTCGAAGTTTTGCCATTATTGCTGCTCCTCGCCAGCTAACAAACTATCCAGAATGGCCAGCGGCGCTTGGGGCTGCATTTCAGCTGGTGGTTCTTTACCCGATACAACGTGCAAATAGAGATCGCGCAAATTGCCAAGGCTTGGTTGTAGCGAAGCCACGGTATAGCCTTCGTCAAGCAATAATTGTAATAAACGCCCTTGCAAACTTGGGCTGTTTTCGGGCACTGTGATAAAGCGATCATCCCGTACAATGCTTGGGTCGATTGAACGCAAGGCAAAATCGAGCGCATCGGTTGGGGTTTCTTTAAGCGTAATCACCACGCCATTTGTGCCAGTAAGTTGGGCTAAATCGGTTTCAGCGGCGATTGCGCCATGCACCAAAATGCCCACCCGATTACAAACCGCCTCAATCTCATCAAGCTGGTGTGAGCAGATCAAAATGGTATGGCCTTGGCTGCGTAAATCGAGCAAAAGATCGCGCATTTCAAGTTGGCCTTGGGGGTCGAGGCCTGATGATGGCTCGTCGATCAGCAATAGTTGCGGATCGCTAAGCAAGGCTTGGGCGATTCCGACGCGCTGAGTCATACCCTTGGAATAATTGCGCATGCGTTTATCGGCAGATTCAGTTAGGCCAACCAATTCGAGCAAATCGTTGATTCGGCTGGTCAGGCTGGCTCCGCGCATGCCAGCAAAATTGCCCATATAGGTCAGGTATTCGCGGGCGCTACAATGGGTGTGGTAGCGTAGGCGTTCGGGCAAATAGCCAATTTGACCATGCATAGCGCTAGGTGTTTTGCCAAAAACCTCAATTCGACCACTATCGGGGTATAAAAAACCCATAATTAAGTGAATTAAGGTTGATTTGCCCGCGCCATTGGCTCCCAGCAACCCATAAACCTGACCTTCTTGCACCAGCAAATTGAGTTGACGCAAAATGGTTGTTGTATCAAAACGTTTGACGATTTTCTCAAGCAATAAGGCAGTCATCGCTTCTCTCCTACAGCCAGCGCTGCATCGCAACCAAGACAATTCCGCTCAGCAAGGCTAAAGGCAAGGCGCGGGTGTAACACCAACGCAAACTCTCGTTCAAGGGTTGGCGCACCGTTGAACCATTAATATAACGGCCAACTCCCGCCAAAGCCAAGGTCGTAGCGATGGTCAAGGCTACATGCAGCGACCAATGCAAGCCTGCCGTGATTGGAAAACCCAAGAGTGGAATCAAGGTTAACAAGACAGTCGCTCGAATTGCGCGACCCCATTGGGCTAGCTCAGCACTAGCACGGTTAAGTTCGGCTTCGGGACCGCCTGGGGTGAGGCTCCAATCGTGGGCAAATGGCCCCCAACCAAGCGCCACCGGCAAAGCCATTGCTGCTGCGATTAATGCCAAAACCCGGGCTGGCACAATGTTCCACTGCCAATTATCGCCTGTCCAAAGGGCCACCCCCAGCGCTAACCACAACACAATTCGCCCTGCGCTGCTGAGTTGGGCCTCGCGCATGGCGGCTCGCACGCTCGAAGCGGCCAAACTTTGCAAGCCAGGCATGAGCGCTAGCATAAACGAGGTTTCAAGCAAGGCCCAAGCCAACCATAATTGGCCCAAGCGGGGTGTTGCCAGTGGCGAGCCAGCCCATGGCAAAAATGCTGGGGCAATCAGCGCCAAAAGTGCTGCTAGCGCTAGATTGAGCGAAGTTTTGCCCTGCAAGGCTGCTAAAAAACCACGGCTTAAGCCACCCCCAGGCGCATGCAACTTGGTAATGCCAATCACGGCGAGGGTTAACAACATTGTGGTGAGCATGCCCGGGTAGAGCAACGCAGCAATCAATTGTTGAAGCAATGTATTCATAAACGACCTTTAGTGTTTGGCGGTACGGGCATTGAGGGCTTGGACAATTCCGGCCTGAATTGCCGCAACCGTCGGTGGATCGCCATCGATTTTGGCGGCTACTTGGATTTCTGGTAGCTCGGCCAATCCACCGCGTCCAAACGGATGTCCATCGATGCTGGCACGGCCTAAGGCAATTAATGGCGCACGATCAGCAATAAAATCGCGCCAAACATTGCTCAACGCTGGGCGTAACAACAGCGGAATTGGCCCAGTCAGCACAAAAATATCAGCATGAGCCGGAGTTGCGGCCCATGTCAGGTTGCGGGCGCTACGAATAGCCTCAGCCAAAATCCGAACTTCGATGCCAGTTGAGCCAGCATTTAGGTGATAAACCGCAATCACGCTGACCTCCATTGCGTATGAAACCGCGTGCTAGTATACCAGAGTCTTGGCGGCTGTGGCATGAGGAGTACAACTCGGCATACAGCTGCTGCTCTATGCCGAATTATTGATTTAGCGACCTTCCTCGGTTTTGACGGCGTTAACAAAGCCTTGAATTTTTTCAAAGACTGGCCGTGGACTCCAATCGGGGTTGAGAATACCGAATGAGGCGGTTTGATCAAGCGGATCAGGCGAAGTTACCGCAAAATTGAGGTTCCACACAAACATGGTGGCAACCCATGGGTAATCGCGGCGGGTCATTTGCAGCGCATCGAGCACATATTGACCTTGTTGCTCGAAGCTAATTTCGTTGCCATACTCATAGCCTGGGCTGGTGTTTTGGGTCGCCCAGCCAAATTCAGTCACCCACACTTGATAATCTTGCATGCCATATTTATCCATCAAGATTTTGAGATTTTCGATATGGCGGAAGTAGTGGGTTGGGCTTTCGAGCCAACCTGGGCCTGGGCCGGGCTGGTCGGGCCATAAGGTTGCTGGCGGATTGTACGATGGCGAAGGATGGAAGCCCACACCATCGATGTGATCTTTGAAAATGCCATCTTTGTAGCTAAACATTTGCTCAAAGTAGGTCATATCATCGATCGCCGCTGGTGAATCGCCAGTTGAAGTCAATGCTCCTGAAATCACAAAGGCTTCAGGATCGATCGGTTTGATCCGATTGTAGGCTTCGACCAAGAGATCAACATATTTGGTAGCGTCGATCGAATCACGTGAGCCGCCATTTTCATGATCAAGATTTTGTTCGTTCCAAATTTCGTAGGCTTGGACTTTGCCTTTGTAGCGTACCACCAAGGCCTCAACAAAATCGCCAAAATCTTTGATGTTATCGGGCATGCCGTTGGTTCCATCGGCCCGTGCCCACGATGGTGAGCGTACAATGCTCAACAGCACTTTGATATTTTTGGCGTTGGCATCAGCAACAATTGCATCGAGTTCGCCCCAGCCAAAGTTACCTTTTGGGCCTTCAATATCTTTCCATTGAATCTGTTGGCGCACCCAATCGAACCCAGCGTTGTTCATCAAGGTCAAGGCGCGATTACGATCAGTATAGTACAGTTGCGCGGCTGCACCATATTGCAAATAGGGCAATTGCAACGGGTTGCCCGTCGTTACTGGTAGATTGCTATCAGTGGTTGGAGCAGCAGTTTCGGGCGTAGCCGTGGCTGCTTCAGGATTGGTTGGTTGGGTAGTGGGCGCACTATCGCCACCACAGGCCGCCAAAAGATTAACTGCTAGCAAGCAGACCATGGCGGCACTTAACCAGCGTGATTTAGGCATATTCAAACTCCTCGTCAGACAACAACACGAAGATCACAACACTGGCTTCAGAGCGTGATCTTCGTGTTGTTGCAACCGACCTCGGTTAATTATTTATGGGTTGCTGCAAACTGTTGCAAGCGGGTATAGGCTGGGCGTGGACTCCAATCAGGGTTCAATACCCCGAATGAAGCAGTTTCGTGCAGCGGATCGGGTGAGGTCACCGCGAAGTTTAAGTTCCACACGAACATTGCGCCAACCCATGGAGCGTAATCGTAGCGAGCCATATACATTGCTCGTTCGAGGTAAGCTCCTTGTTCTTCGATTGTATTCGAGTTGCCATATTCAAAGCCTGGGCTGGTGTTGGCGGTGGCCCAGCCAATTTCGGTTACCCAAATTTGGCGGTCGCCGTTGCCACTATTGACCAGCACTTGGCGCACATCTTCAATCCGTCGCCAGTAGAATTCGGAGTTGTCGCGCCAACCTGGGCCTGGGCCTGGGTTATCGGGCCACTTGGTATCTGGTGGATTGTAGGTGCCGCCGAAGTGCGCACCAATTACATCAACGTTATTCCAGAATTTAGGAATCGCAAACATTTGAGCAAAGTAAATCAACTCATCAACCGCGATATCGGTGCGATTGGTGGCAGTTGGGGTTGGTGAGCCAGAAACCACAATTGCTTCGGGGTCAGCAGCTTTCACGCCTTTGTAGGCATATTCCAGCATATCCACATAATAGGCTGCTGGAGCTACCACGCCACCGTTTTCAATCGCATAATTTTGCTCGTTCCAAATTTCGTAAGCTTGGACTTTGCCTTTGTAGCGTTGCGCCATGCGCTGCATAAAATCGCCAAATTTGGGGAAGTTGCGGCGTGATGGCAAGCCGTGCGTGCCATTTTCGCTGGCCCATTCTGGCGAACGAACCACACTTAACAAGACTTTAATGCCCTTGGCATGAGCGTCGTTGATAACTTTATCCAGCTCACCCCAGTAGATTGTACCGTCAGCAGCTTGGAGATCTTCCCAAGGTGCTTGTTGGCGAATCCAGCCAAAGGCGGCGTTGTTGACCAATTGGTATAAGCGATCACGTTCTTGGTAGAAGGCTTGAACATTGTAGCCATAGATGAAATCGACTGGGATGGCTTCGGCGCGGGTGTGATAGCGGAAGAACCATTCCTTGACGGCCAATTTTGGCTCAGTTTTGTGTTCGTTATAGTATTGTTTACCCAATAAACCAAGCAACACTTGGAATTCAGGTTTTTCTTCGGGATGATATTCGAAGCGATTGCGCTCGAAATATTGCACCCAATAGACTTTACCAGTATCGGGGTTCAGCTCTTGGAATGGCTCTGACAAAGGATAGCCAAACACCGAGAGGCCACCATAATTGCGCCAGAAGGTCAAAAATGGGCCAGGCGTGTTGGTCAGAGTATGTTGGGTTTCAGGGAACCAAACCGTACCATTGTTGGGGTTAGCCACTGGCTTGAAGGCTGGTTCATTTTCGCGACCCTTGGCCAATTCTTTGCCCAGCAACCGCCCAAGCACAAAGTATTTGTTGCCATTGGTTGGGTGATTGAAGTTTTCAGGGTGTTCTTCTAAGATGGCGCGTTCGAAATATTGCACCAAATAGAATTTACCAGGCTCGGTAAAGCTTTCTTGGACAAATGGCAAAGAAATGGGATAGCCTAACACGCGCATGGCATTCGGCGTATTCTTCCAAAATTGCCAGAAATAGTTGACCGCTGATTGCCCGGTTTCGGGGAAATACTGGGCTAAGGGCGGCGGCGGTGTAGCCTCGGCCTTGGTTCCAGGTAGCACTACGCCCATGGCAATAAGCATGAGCAGGCCAAGACGAACCCATCGTCGTCGCATGGCATTCTCCTTTTGTCGATGCACTAAATCGTTCGTAAGCAATTGCTCAGTACTGACTGCGTAATAGTAGCATGGCCAACCTGATAAATTGCTTATAACCTACTGATGAGCACGTTACGAATTGATTGCAATGTCCAAGCTGATGTCGAGCGCCGTCGCCGAGTGGGTAATCGCACCACAGGAGATCACATTGACTCCCGTTTCCGCGACCGCCCGAATTCGCTCAAGGGTGATGCCGCCCGAAGCCTCGACTAAGGCCCGTCCAGCGATTAACTGTACAGCCTCGTGCATGGCCTCAATTGACATATTATCGAGCATAATGATATCGGCTCCCGCCTCAAGTGCTGCTTGTACCCCCGCCAAATCTTCAACTTCAACCTCGATTTTGGTGGTATGCGGCGCAACAGCCCGTGCCCGCTGAATTGCGCCCACAATATCATGCCCACCAAGCGCCAGATGATTGTCTTTGATCAGCACGCCATCGCCCAAATTAAACCGATGATTTGCGCCACCCCCTGCCCGTACTGCGGCTTTTTCCAAAGCCCGCCAGCCTGGGGTGGTTTTGCGCGTATCAACCAATTTAGCTTGGGTATCGGCGATTTTGGCGACATAGAGCGCCGTTTTGCTGGCAATGCCCGAAAGCCGCTGTAAAAAGTTAAGTACGGTGCGTTCAGCCATCAGCACTGAGCGAGCTGGCCCGCTGAGGTAGGCCACAATCGTGCCATACTCCACAGCTGAACCATCGCCTAACACTGGTTGCCATTCTAAGGCCGGGTCAACCAAACGGCAAACCGCCGCTGCAACGTCCATGCCTGCGAGTACACCCTGATCTTTAACTAAAACATGGGCTTTGGCTGCTAAATCAGCCGGAATTGTGGCAAGTGATGTTAAGTCGCCACCATCGAGGTCTTCTGCTAACGCCAATTCGATGAGGCGTTGAGTTGCTTGAGGAAGGTACATTGCACAAACACCATTGTCCTTGTACATTGGGTTACGATTGTCAATCATAGCATAAAAATCCTTGTTGCGGTGATCAATTTGCCTCAACTGACCACGAATCCTGCAAGCAATCCATGGTTAATGGTGTCGCCTGCAGGATTCTCTGGCAGCATCGCTTGGGCTGATCGAATAATAAATTTATTAAAAATCTTTATAAATAAGCCTTAAATTTGCCAGTTGATTATTAACGTGGCCAATCTCAAGGCGTTTGATCGCGCTTAGCCCTTGCGCATCTCTTTAATCAGGTTCTGTTTCAATTCCCATAAGCGTTGGCTGAGCGAAACGTGGTAGATGTGGGGATTGACCAAGCGCAAAACCCCAGGATCAAGCCGCGCCAAATCGCGCACCCGCCGTTCGCGCAACTCGGCCAAATCGGGCACATCAACGACCCGTCGGCCAGAATCGAGCACCGTCGCATACAAGGCCTCAATGGTGTGGTCGGCAGGAGTCAGGGTGCGTTGTTTGCTCGAATCAGTTGGGTGATACAGGCTCAAGGCTTCGCTTTGCTGTGGATGTTCGTCATCCAAGGTCAAAACATCGGCGCTAGCTCGCCCACGGCTATCATAGACCCGCCATGCTGCTTTGCGCCCAGGAGTTGGAGTTTTCTGCGGGTTCTCTGAGAGCTTGATCGCTGGTTTCCATGTATCGCGATCAAACAATGAAACCAATTTATACACGCCGCCTAAGGCTGGTTCGCCCCACGATGTGACCAAATGCGTGCCGACCCCAAACACCAAGCGCTTGATTACGGCATCGGCTTCAAGGCCATAGCGCGGCGCTTCGGCGCGAATTTGGGTCAAAATTTGCCAAATCACTAATTCATCGAGATTGTTGGAAAGCACAATCGAAACATCGGGGAATCCGGCAGTATTGAGCATTTTGGCGGCCTGAATGCTCAAATAGGCCAAGTCGCCTGAATCGAGCCGAATGCCAACGGGTTTATGGCCTTGGCGACGCAACTTTTCAAATACCTTGATCGCATTGGGCACGCCGCTTTCCAAGGTGTTGATCGTATCGACCAGCAGCAGCGTGTCGTCGGGGTAGGCTTCAGCGTAGGCCTCGAATGCGCCTAATTCGCCCATGCCCAACGCCATGGCGGTTTGGACCAAACTATGGGCATGGGTGCCACTTGGCTGCACACCCATATCCAGCGCTGCGCCAACGTTCGATGAGCTATCAGCCCCGCCGATGAGGGCTGCCCGAGTGGCCAAATTGGCTCCCCAGCCTTGAGCGCGGCGCATGCCAAATTCCAAAAATAAGCCATCGCCAGCGCTCTCGCGCACCCGTGCCGCTTTGGTAGCGATAAGTGTGCTGAAGTTGAGCATATTCAACAAGGGCGTTTCGAGAATTTGCGCCAACACCAATGGGCCTTCGACAATCGTCATTGGCACGGTGTGATGCACCACACGCCCCTCGGGAATCGCCCGAATCGTAACATTGCGCAGATCGCCATATTTGCGCAGCCAGCCCAAAAAATCGCTGCTAAACAACGCTTGGCCAGTGCGGCCTTTCATCGCCGAGAGCGCAGCGATTTCGCCTTCGCCAAAGCGGGCGGTATCCATCCATTCGAGCAAGGGTTGCATGCCAGCGGCCACCGCATAGCCCGCCGCATGCGCTCCATAATTGGGATACGAACGGAAGTAGTGGTCGAACAAGGCTGGGCGTTCATGCAGCCCCAAGCGATAATACACCTGCGACATGGTTAATTGATATTGATCGGTGAAGAGAATGCCATGTTGAAAGCGGGTTGTCATATATTGCTATCCTTTGTAAATCGAAAAACTGACTTAGTGTCTATAATACACTAATTGTCAAGCACTAATGATCCACGAAGGACACGAAGGACACGAAGGATTGAAACCACGAAGGGCACGAAGCACGCGAAGGTTTTTAGCCACAGATTGGCACAGATTTTTTTGATTATCTTCCTTTACTCCCCACATTTCATCCTTCATCCCTCATCCTTTCGGTCGCTCTCCGTCTCTGCGTTAAAAACTGATCGCTGACCTCTGGCCCCTGGCTCCTGACCTCCATTTTGACTTTTGACTTCTGCCTTCTGATTTTCTTTGCTACAATGGAAGCATACCGCGTGAAGGTTGAGAATTTTCATAACCCAAGGGGGAAACGACGATGTTTAGTCCCGAGCAGTTAGCTCAGATGCGGGCGGCGCAGGAGCGCTGGAATGATGAAACGCTGGCTCCGACACTGCAGAAAACTCCCGAACGTCCGGCGTTATTTAGCACAATTTCCAGCGAGCCGATTCAGCGCTTGTATACCCCGCTCGACATTGCCGACACTGATTATCAGAAGGATATTAGCTTTCCTGGTGAGTTTCCCTATACCCGTGGGATTCACCCAACTGGCTATCGTGGCAAGCTCTGGACGATGCGCATGTTTGCGGGGTTTGGCACTGCCGAAGAAACCAATGCTCGGTTTAAATATCTGCTGAGCCAAGGCCAAACTGGGCTTTCGACGGCCTTCGATATGCCGACGCTCTATGGCCGTGACACCGATCATCCATTGGTCGAGGGTGAGTTTGGCAAATGTGGCGTGGCCGTCACTTCGTTGGCCGATATGGATATTTTGTTCGATGGCATTCCACTCGATCAAGTAACCACTTCGATGACGATTAACTCGCCAGCTGCAATTATTTGGGCGATGTATATTGCGGCGGCGGAAAAGCGCGGCATTTCACGCGCCAAGTTAGGTGGCACGCTCCAAAACGATATCCTTAAAGAATATGCCGCCCAGAACGAATATATCTTCCCGATTGCACCATCAATGCGCTTGGTGGTTGATACGATTGAATTTGCTGCCCAACATATGCCCAAGTGGAATCCAGTCTCGGTCAGTGGCTATCATATTCGCGAAGCTGGATCTACGGCAGCCCAAGAGCTGGCATTTACGCTCGGCGACGGCATAGCGTATGTCAAGGCTTGTCTCAAACGTGGCCTGAATATTGATGATTTTGCACCGCGCATTTCCTATTTCTTCAATGCTCACAACGATTTCTTTGAAGAAATTGCCAAGTATCGCGCGGCGCGTCGGGTTTGGGCACGCCAGATGCGTGATGTGTATGGAGCGAAAAATCCTCGTTCGTGGTGGATGCGATTTCACACCCAGACGGCGGGCGTTTCGCTGACTGCCCAACAACCTGAGAACAACATCGTGCGGGTGGCGATTCAAGCGTTGGCAGCGGTGATCGGCGGTACACAATCATTGCATACCGATGCGATGGATGAAGCCCTAGCCTTGCCATCGGAAAAAGCTGTGACCATTGCCTTGCGTACCCAACAAATTATTGCTGAAGAAAGCGGCGTGACCAACACGATTGATCCGTTGGCTGGCTCGTATTTTGTCGAGGCTTTGACCAACCGCATGGAAGCCGAGTGTCTCGATTACTTCCGCCGCATCGAGGAGCAAGGCGGCATGGAAGCGGCTTTGGAAAAAGGCTGGATTCAACAGCAAATCGCCGATTCATCCTATCGCTTCCAACAAGAAGTTGATAGCGGCCAGCGCGGCTTTGTGGGAGTTAACAAATACACCGTCGATGATCCAATTGAAATTCCAATTTTGCAAATGGACCCCGATGGTGAGAACAAACACATGGCTCGCCTCAACAAAGTGCGCAACGAACGCGATCAAGTTCGTTGGGCCGAAGCCATGGATAACCTACGCCAAGCAGCGCAAGGTGAGCACAATCTGATGGAGCCAATTCTGGCGGCGGTCAATGCCTATGCCACGTTGGGCGAAATGTGCGATGTATTGCGCGAGGTATTTGGGGTTTATCAAGAAGTGATGATCGTCTAATAAGAACAACGAGCATAGAGCAAAGAACATCGCGCTTTGGAACTTGCTAAGTTTCGAGTATCATAGACATATGATGAACCTATGCTTAATTATGTTCTATGCTCTTTGTTCTATGCTCTAATTTATGACACAACCTTACTTTTCAACCACACCCATCCACGATCCGCGCGACTTTGTTGGGCGTGAACGTGAGATTGTTCAAATTAACGAAGCGCTGGCGGCTGGTCGCTCGTGTGCAGTGATCGGCCCCCAAGGCAGTGGCAAAACTTCGTTGCTGCACCATATTGGCCAAGCTGTGGCCATGGTGCTCGACGAGCCGCCTCAAGTAGTTTTCCTGAGCCTTGCCCGAGTTAACGAAGCGCGTGATTTGTATTCGCCGATGTTGCGGGCGCTGCGAGCCAATGGCGACGATGAACTCAGCCTAACCCAAGCCTTTCACGAAGCGACAACCCCACCGATGTTGCTATTGCTCGACGATTTGGAGTCGGCGGGTATGGGTTGGATTGGGGTAGTTCGTAGTGCGCTGCGTGGCTGGGTTAACGAGGGCTTTTTGCAAATTGTTGCTGCTAGCAGCCAACCGCTTGATCAGATTGCTGCTGATTGGCAAAGCACGCTCAGCCAAATAACCCTAGCGCCCATGCCTGAACGCGAAGTCCGTAGTTTGATCACGACCCTGACCCAAAGTACCAACTTGAATCCCGATCCCACCACGATCAGCCAAGTGATTAAATTGGCGGGCGGGTATCCAGCAGCAATCAAATTAGCATTAGAGCTTTGGGCGCATTCGCAAGCCACCACCCAATTTGATTGGCAACAGATGTTTCGTGAGCAACAGCAAGCCGCCTATGCTGGCAGTTCGGCTGCTGGTTATAGCACCGCGATTGAAAGCGAAGCCTTGCCAACCAAGGTGAAACAACATCCAGTTCAGCCGAGCAAGCCCGCTGCTAAGCCCGCAGAACCCCAACGCCCGCGCAGCTACAAAGCCGACGATCCCAGCGAATTTTTGATTATGCTGATTTTATTGTCGTTGGCGGTGCTGATTGGCTATTTAGTTGGCTCATGGCTGGGCTGGTTTGTGGCTGGCTTGATTATGCTGATTTGGATTGGTTTGGCTCATGCGATGGTACGCTGGCGTGGCAACGGAGCACTCAGCCATATCTATGTACGAGCCACACGCTGGTTGCCCGTGGTGGGCCGCTTTGCCCCCAAATAATTCCCACGCATGCTGATTGGCACTAGGACTAAGAACCTACTACGTTCTGGTGAAAAACTATGGTATTATCAGCCGCAGTTAGGCGAACCAAAGGCTCACACGCTTAATTCAACATCCTAGAAATTGAACTGTGCTGGTTAGCAATCATCATTTGCTGCCGACTTTGCGAAATATGGTACAATCGCATTTTTAGAATACTCGTAAAGCTCGCAAGCGATGATATTGCACAACAAGGAGGTTGGCATGAAGCTGGAGCGTAATTTGGGGTTTGATCTCCAACGGGCAACCGAAGCGGCTGCGTTACGTTCAGCCCGCTGGATGGGTCGGGGCGATAAGAACGAAGCTGATGGTGCGGCGGTCGATGCGATGCGGTTTGCCCTCAATGCCACCGATATGGATGGAATTGTGGTGATCGGTGAAGGCGAAAAAGACGAAGCACCCATGCTCTACATTGGCGAGCAGATCGGCAACGGCAGCGAACCACGGGTTGATATTGCGGTTGATCCAGTTGAAGGCACGACCTTGCTAGCCCAGGGCATGCCGGGGGCAATTGCGGTCGTCGCAGCAGCCGAACGTGGCAGTCTATTCAACCCACCAGGGATCGTCTACATGGATAAAATTGCCGTTGGCGAATCAGCCAAGGGCAGTATCGATATCAACGCTTCGGTTGAAGACAACATCCGCAGCGTTGCCAAAGCACTTAAAAAACGGGTCGAAGATGTAACGGTCATTGTGCTTGATCGGCCTCGCCATCACGATGTTATTGCGCGGATTCGTGAAATGGGAGCGCGGATTAAACTGATTTTGCATGGTGACGTTGCAGCCAGCCTCATGCCGAGCATGCTTGAGGCTCCCGCAGATATTCTCATGGGCATTGGCGGAGCACCCGAGTCGGTGATTTCGGCCTGCGCCATGAAGTGTACTGGTGGCGAGATTCAGTGTAAGCTCTGGCCGCGTAATGACCGTGAGCGTGACCTAGCCCGTCAGAACGGCTTGAATCTCGACAAAGTGTACACGACCAACGATTTGGTACAAGGAGACAATATTTTTTGGGCGGCGACGGGAATTACGACCGGAGATTTTCTCAAGGGCGTACAATTTTTTGGGTGGGGTGCTACCACTCACTCGTTAGTCATGCGTTCGGCCTCTGGCACAGTACGCTACATCGAGTCTCGTCACCGTTGGGATAAATTGATGCGGATTTCAGATTTGCCGTTTGCCGAGCACTAAATATACCGTCACTGTTTGCGTTAGAAATTGCTTAAAATCGAGCAACGTCATGCTAAAAAATGGCGTTGCTTGCTTTTGTCAGTCGTGGTATACTGCGTGCGACGCATTTGGGAATCCCCTTCCAGCGTCACATTCACACATCTCCAAATAGCAGCCAACTTTTTAAAACGCAACTGATTAGTTACATCCCCTCACAAGATCGCTTCCCATTGTGGGCACGTCCGTGAACGCATGGTTGTGCGGCATATTGGCTGAACTATGCTATTAGTTCGCCACGCAACGCCATTGATTTTTTGAAGAGGTCGGATGATGCACGCCCGCTGTAAGAATTCATCGTAGGAGGATAGCACGGTGGTCAACCTTGCTGATTTAGAAAACAAAACGTTGAGCGACCTCCAAGAAATGGCTCGGGAACTCGATATCTCTGGCTATAGTCGCCTCAAGAAACAAGACCTCATTTACAAATTAATTCAGGCTCAAACTGAACAAGCAGGCAATATTTTCAATACGGGGATTCTCGATATCGTTTCTGACGGTTTCGGGTTTCTGCGCAGCGACCGTATGTTGCCTGGCCCCGATGATGTGTATGTCTCGCAAACTCAAATTCGCCGCTTTGGCCTCCGTACTGGCGACCGCATCTCCGGCCAGATTCGTCCTCCCAAAGAAAGTGAACGCTATTATAGTTTGCTGCGGGTTGAATTAGTGAATGGTATGGACCCTGAGCAAGCTCGTAAGCGCCCCCATTTTGAAAAATTGACCCCGATTTTTCCCAATGAACGCTTTATTTTGGAGACTGAGCCGCAAATTCTTTCAACTCGTTTGGTTGATTTGATTGCGCCAATCGGTCGCGGTCAGCGTGGGCTGCTGGTTTCGCCCCCCAAAGCTGGTAAAACGATGCTGATGAAGGCGATTGCTAATGGCATCACCACCAATTATCAAGATGCCCATTTGATGGTCTTGTTGATTGGCGAGCGTCCCGAAGAAGTCACCGATATGCGCCGCTCAGTCCGCGGTGAGGTGATTGCTTCGACCTTCGATGAGCCAGTTGAAGATCATACCAAAGTTTCTGAAATGACCCTCGAACGAGCTAAGCGCTTGGTCGAAGGCGGCCAAGATGTGGTGATCTTGATGGACTCTATCACCCGTTTGGCACGGGCTTACAACTTGGATATGCCACCATCAGGCCGAACCTTGACTGGTGGGATCGACCCAGTGGCCTTGTACCCTCCAAAACGCTTCTTTGGTGCTGCCCGTAACATCGAAGGCGGCGGCTCGTTGACAATCATTGCTACCTGTTTGGTCGATACTGGTAGCCGTATGGACGACGTGATTTACGAAGAATTCAAGGGTACTGGCAACATGGAATTGCACTTGGATCGGCGCTTGGCTGAACGCCGCACCTATCCGGCAGTCGATATTGCCCGCTCTTCAACCCGTCGCGATGAGTTGTTGCTCTTGCCTGAGCAATTGCGCCAAGTTTGGACGTTGCGCCGTATGGTCAGTATGTTGGGCGAAAACGAAGGCACTGAATTGGTGCTGACGCGCATGTCCAAAACCCGTACCAACGACGAGTTCTTGCTCACTCTCAACAAGAGCCTCTAGAATTCGATTAATCGATCCCCTCACCCCAACCCCTCTCCCATGCGCGGGCGAGGGGCTTTTTGATCCACGAAGGACACGGAGCTACACGAAGAATATTTTAGCCACGAATTACACGAATTACACCAATGCTAATTATTTTAGCCACAGATTCGCACAGATTTTAATGATTATGCAGCTGTACCCAATGTGATTACTACATTTCCGCAACCCATTCTGAATCCTGATCTCTGAATCCTAGCCCTTGCTATTTTGCCTTTTGCCTTTCCTAGAATATTTTAGCCACGAATTGCACAAATTACACCAATGCTAATTATTTTAGCCACAGATGCACACAGATTTTGATAATTGGGCTGCTGTTCCCAGCCTGTTCGCTACATTCCTGCTGCCCCTGCTGAATCCTGATCTCTGAATCCTAGCCCTTGCTATTTTGCCTTTTGCCTTCTGCCTTTTGCCTTTCCTATGCTACTCTGTGGCATGCGAATTGCCGCAGCATTTGGCGAAAAACAACTAGCAGAGGAACTCTATGTTCGATTGGATTCAACCTTACTTACCACCTACAAATAGCGCTTCTTACTATATTCTGCGAGGTACACTGACGTTTTTGGTAGTGGCTGTCGCCGCCCGCGCGATTAGCATCATCATTCGACGAGCTTTTCTCTCGAATGCCCAATTGCTCCGCCATAACCTCAGCGAACGCCGCCGTAAGACCTTACGCTCCTTGGTTTCGTCACTGACCAATGGCTTGGCGATTTTGATCTCGCTGTTTTTGATTATGGGCATGTTTATTCAGCCCAGTGCCTTATTTACCTTTTTGGGCTTGTTTAGTGCGGGCTTGGGGTTTAGTGCGCGGCCTTATGTTAGCGATTTTCTGGGCGGAATTACGCTGCTGTTTGAAGATCAATTTGCCTTGGGCGATAAAGTTGAGATTGGCGATCGCCAAGTGGTGGGGTGTGTTGAGCGCATTAGCTTGCGCATGACCTATATTCGCGGTGAATCGGGTGAGCTTTGGCTGGTGCCTAATGGCGATATTCGCACCATTCGCAATTTTACCCGTGGCAAATGGTCGCCAGCCAGCATCAAATTGACCGTGCCAACCACCAAACTTGATGAAACCATGATCGTGCTACACCAAATTATCAGCGATCCAGGTGATGATGTGATTGAAACGCCCGAAATCATCAGCGAAGATGGCGAAATTGGTGCAGTCACGACCACGATTACATTAAAAGTTAAGGCGCGTTACAGTATGGCTCCGGCTGTGCGTGAGCGTTTGATCACTCAACTTCAAGCGGCGTTAACTGAGCACCATGTGTTGGCTGCGGATGAAAATCGGGAATAGCATCGCCAGTTAAGGCATCGTAGGAAACTGCATCGGCAGGCTCGCGCAACAGTGATTTGACCCGTGGCCAAAAGCCACGGAAAAACTCTGAGCGGCGATAGCGTTGCAAATCACGGCCTGATTCCCAAGTACTCCAGGTTGCAAAGGCGGTTGGGTCGCCCGTTTCACGTAAAAGCGATAAGGCCAAACAGCCTTCTTGATGGCGAATTGTTGGCTCGCATTCAGCATAAAATGCAAGAAATTCTGCTACATGTTCGGGTGCAAATTTTAACCGAACTAAGCGCACAACCATTGGCGTAGCTCCTTATTGGGAATTGACACAAAAAGAGGTGGCCGTAACCACAACGCTATCTTAGCATGCTTAGCCCGCATCCAATGCAAAAACTGCACCATCGTAGGCGATCAAAACTTCGCCCTTGAAAATTGTGGCAACTCGTGCCAGCACCTCAGCTTCGGGTGCGGTATTGATCGGGCTGTAGTGGGTCAGAATCAGACGTTGGACTCCAGCATTTTGGGCGGTGGTAGCGGCTTGCTCAGGTGTTGAGTGGGTATCGAAGGGCGTTGAAACAGTGCATTCATGAATCAAGGTATGCGCATGATCGCTTAATTCAACCAGTGCAGCGCATGGCCCACTATCAGCACCATACACCAAACTGCCTTGGCCTGTTTGATCGATCCGCAAGGCGAGGGTTGGGCGGCTATGGTAGGTTGGGGCTGTAGTGAGTGTCGCGCCTAAATCGAAGGGTAATTCGACCTTGCCACCAGCATCATCGAGGGTTTGAAATTGGGGCTTAATTGCGTGAATGCCTAAATCGGCGGCTTGCACGACCGCCTCTGCCGTAGCAATCGTGCGCGAATTACCAAACACGAGCAATTCGCCGTTGTGTTGAGCCAGCCACAAATGCAGCAACAAACTGGGTAAGCCCATCAAGTGGTCGGGGTGATTGTGCGAGATGAAGATTGCGCGGAGTTGACGTGGATCAAGCCCATATTTGAGCATTCGGCGATACGGGCTACCACCACAATCGAGCAAGACTAGGCCAGCCGCGCTTTGCCAAACATAGCCACTATTTTCACGCTCAGCATCGGGAAGTGCCGTGCCAGAGCCAAGCACAATCAAATTACTCATGCGGACCTCCTTTGGTCGTGCAATATACGCAGATAGCGCAGCAATTAGTATAATAGGCCATAAAAGACCCGACAAGGGTGCAAAACTCACATTTTGCAGCCACTATAGGAGCCAGTATGGACGCACTCTCTGCAATGATGCAGCTTTGGTTGGGCGGGTTATTGGTCGCGTGGGCACTGGTGTTGCTTGGTGGATTTGTGCTCGGCAAGCCGAATGCTGAGGGCACGCGCCGCATGACGCTGTGGGGGCGTTTGGGGTCATCGGCAATTTTGGTGGTAGCAGCTTGGAGTTGGTGGTGGCAACTGCGTGCGCAGCATAATTTAACTGCCTTGTTACTCGCGCTTGGCATGAGCTTAGGCTTTGTGGGCGATTTATGCATGGCCCAAGTCTTTCCGCTTAAAAATTATGTCTTGGGTGGCATGAGTGCCTTTGGGTTGGGCCATGTGGCTTATATTTGGGCTGGTCTACGCATCGAAAGCTTCAATGTGCTGAGCTGGTTGATTTGGTTGATCGTGGGGGCGCTTGGCTGGTATGTAGTGGTTTGGCACGATAGCTCACGTAGTCGTTTGCATCAAGTTGCCTTGCCCTATGCGTTGTTGCTGGCAAGCACGACAGGCATTGCAACTGGTGTAGCCTTGGAGCAACTGTCAATGCTGACATTTGCCTTCGGCGCAGCGCTGTTTTTGCTCAGCGATTTAATTTTGGCAACCCAATTGTTTAATGATGCCCGTTGGCGCGGAATTGGCGATGTGGTTTGGTTTACCTATGGCCCAGCCCAAGCACTGATTGTCTATAGCATGGCTTGGTTGTTGTAACCAAAGACCTTGATAAGCCATAATTTATGCGCACTAAATAGAGTTTCAAGTAAGATCTTTATCCGATTGATGCCCATCAATTGTACTTTAGGGGGTGCAGGGGGATGAAAACCACCTGCGTTTCCCTCCGGCGGAGGGACGGAAGGGTGGCGAAGCTTGATTCGATCAACAATCCAAAAGCCATAATGTTACAGTTATGGCTAATTGACATTTGGCAGAACGTGCTACAATGATCATGCTCTCGACCAATTTGGCGGGAAGCACTGATTGGTTTTCTGGTTTCAAACACCACTTGGATCGCACCCGACCGAGATGGTAAGTACACAGTGATGTGCTTAGTTGTCCTCGGCTGACGCGATTCGGCGTTGCGGAGGTTTTTTTATGGCTTTTTCCGCTCGACCGACAGTCGGCATTTTGGGCGCAGGCAAGGTTGGCACGGCCTTGGCCTTGGCCTTACAACGAGCCGATTATTCGATTGTCGGCGTTAGCTCCCGTTCACCTACTTCGGCTCAGGCTTTAGCCCAAAGCCTTGTATGCCCCGTGCTCGTACCCAACCAATTATTTGCCCAAGCTCAATTGATCTTTCTGACGATTCCTGATGATCATTTAGCCACTACCGCCCAAGCCTTGGCTGATGTGCTCGACCATGGCACTGGCATTGTGGTGCATTGTTCAGGAGCCTTGACCAGTGCCGTTTTGCAACCATTGCAACTGCGTGGTTGGCAGGTTGCTGGTTGCCATCCATTGGCTCCCTTTGCTAGCCGCACAACGCCTTTGCCCCCAGCAATTACCTGGGCAATTGAAGCTGAAGCTGATGTGTATTTAGTGCTGGCGGAATTAGTTCAAGCAGTTGGTGGCACTCCACGCCCAATTCAAGCCGAGCATAAGGTGCTTTATCACAGTGCGGCAGTGCTTTCGGCCAACTATGCCATTATGCTAGCCGCCCGAGCAGTCGATTTATTGCAACTTTGTGGTTGGTCGAGCCAAGAATCATTGCAAGCACTCGTGCCTTTATTGCGCGATAACGTTGAAAATTTGGCTCGCGTTGGCCTGCCCCAAGCATTAACTGGCCCATTGGCTCGTGGCGATTATGGCACGGTCGAGCGCCATCTCCAAGCCTTAGATGCCAATGCCCCTGATATTGCCAGTTTGTATCGCGCCTGCATCGAGGCGACTCAACCATTATTAAGAACATAGATGGAATGATTCATTAGATTAACAACAACCAGCATGCCCTCACCCCCTGACCCCCTCTCCCGCACGCGAGGCGAGGGGGAACCATCCCTCCCCTCGCTCGCCGCAGTGGGAGAGGGGTTGGGGGTGAGGGAACCCAATCTATTTTCGATAGTTCAACATATGCAACCAAGCAAAGGAGCTACCATGCGTACACAATTGAGCGATATTCAACGGATGAAAGATCGGGGCGAACGCTTGGTGATGGTTACGGCCTACGATTACACCAGTGCCCAACTGGTCGATCGCACCGATATTCCCTTAATTTTGGTTGGCGATTCGCTGGGGATGGTGATTCAGGGCAATAGTTCAACTGTGCCAGTAACGATCGATGAAATGGTTTATCACACCAAAGCTGTGATGCGGGGCAGCAGCAAAGCCCTAGTTGTTGGCGATTTGCCATTTTTGAGCTACACCAGCCCTGAACAGGCCATCCAAAATGCTGGCAAATTGATGCAAATTGGTGGTTGTGGCGCGGTAAAGCTCGAAGGTGGCGTGAATCTGGCTCCCACCGTGCGCCGCTTGGTCGATTTGGGCATTCCGGTGATGGGCCATTTGGGTTTTACCCCACAATCAGTTAATCAAATTGGCATGCGGGTGCAGGGCAAAACCGTGGCCCATGCCCGTCAGTTGCTTGACGATGCCTTGGCGCTTGAAGCGGCTGGAGCCTTTGCGATTGTGTTGGAGTTAATTCCAGCAGCCTTGGCCAAGGCGATCACGGCTCGCTTGCATATTCCGACGATTGGCATTGGGGCGGGGGTCGGTTGTGATGGCGAAGTGCAAGTTTGGCACGATATTTTGGGCTTGTATAGCGATCATCTGCCGCGCCACACCAAACGCTATGCCGATTTGGGCAGCACAATTGAGCAAGCGCTGACGCAATATGCCCACGAAGTCCGCGAACGCAGTTTCCCAACTGCCGCTAATAGTAGCGTAATTGATGCCAATACCTTGGCCGAAGCGCTGGGCGAACAAACCGTCAGCGTTGGAGCAAGTGCCAAAGTCGCTGTCTAAATAAGCGTTAAATCAAATGTCCGCTGATTAATCCCAGCGGACATTTGTTGTTTAATTGAATAATTCAGCGACTGATTCAATAATTGCGGTTGGGCGATAAGGATAGCGCTCGGCATCAAGGCGGGTCATCATGCCTGAAAGTACCAAGGCTGTACGCATGCCTGACTCGGTTCCGCCGATAATGTCGGTATCCATACGGTCGCCGATCATCATAGCTTCGGCAGCGTGCGAGTCGATGGTGCGCAAAGCGGTTCGCATCATCACGGGGTTGGGCTTGCCCACAAAATAAGCTTCGGCGTTGGTGGCAGCGCGAATTAACGCCACAACTGCCCCACATGCGGGCAAAATTCCGCGCTCCGATGGCCCCGAAACATCAGGATTGGTGCCAATCAAACGTGAGCCAGCGGCGACAAAACGCACAGCTTGGGTGATGCGCTCAAAACTATACGAGGTGGTTTCGCCAATCACCACATAATCGGGATCGTGCTCAGTCATGGTGTAGCCAACATCGTAGAGCGCATTGGTCAATCCAGCTTCACCAATCACAAAGGCTGTACCATTCGGGCGTTGCGAATCGAGAAATTTGGCGGTAGCGAGGGCTGAGGTATAAATATCTTCAATTTCGAGCGGCAGGCCGATGCGAGCCAAACGAGCCTGTAAATCGCGAGGAGTATAAATTGAATTATTGGTCAAAACTAAAAATTTACGGCCTGAAGCCCGTAGCCGACCCAAAAACTCCGGTGCGCCAGGGATAATTTGTGCGCCGTGAACTAAAACCCCATCCATATCGCATAACACGGCGCGTACATCATCAAATTGATTCATCTTAAGCCTCCCAAAACAAAGTGCGGGACGATAGGCCTATTATAATCCGAAAGGATGAAGGATGAAGGATGAGGGATGAAGATTAAAAGCTAACGGAGAACAGAACAAGAGCTGAGGCTATTGGCTGATGGCTTTTGGCTATCGGACTAATAGTTGGGATTCCCAATGATCTCTCCAAGCCAAAAGCCCATAGCCTATTTCCTTCGTGCTCTTTGTGCTCTTCGTGGATCAGAAACAGCCCCTAGCTTCTGACCCCTAACCCTTAATCATGAATTTCATCGCTATCGTTGCTGGGCAAGCGGCGGGCGACCTCGACTTCAAGGTTACGCAAACGATACAGAATTTCTTCGTTGATTCGGCGATTGTTGCCGCTGAGGTCGGCCAAAATCCCAATGAAGAAGGTCAAAATGCCGACAATCATAAACACCCCGCCAATAAAAACTGATTGCAAATAGCGGGTATAGGTCTGATTAGGATCGATCAGGTAGTAGATCATAAAGCGTAGCAGCAGGCCGCCGCCAATGAGCAAAAATGGCAGGGCAAAGTAGGTGAAGGTTTTGAGTGGTTCATATTGGGCATAGGTACGGATAATCGTCGCGCCTTGGCGTTTGACGAAATTGAAATTGCCGCGATGTAAGCGTGAAGGGCGAGTTGGCTTGGTGGTAATCGCCACATGATCAACATTTAAGCGACGTTTGCCAGCCTGAATTAAATTTTCAATCGTGTAGGAAAATTCGCTAGTGACATATAAACGCAAGCCAGCTTCTTTGGAGTAGGCTCGAAAACCACTGGGCGCATCGGGCACATCGGTATCGGAAGCAACGCGCACAACCCAACTGCCAACCCGTTGCAAGAGCTTCTTTTGGGTTGAGAAATGCTCAACATTTTGGGTTTGGCGATCGCCAATCACAATATCGGCCTTGCCCTCTAAAATTGGCTTGATCAACTCAGGAATCGCCGAGCCTGGGTATTGATGATCGCCATCGGTGTTGACAATAATATCAGCGCCAAGTTTTAATGCGGCATCCATGCCCGATTGAAAGGCGGCTGGTAGGCCTTTGCGTCCACGATGGCGTACAATATAGTTAACCCCTAGTTCACGAGCGACCTCAACCGTGCGATCAGTTGAGCCATCGTCGATTACCAAGGTTTCAAAATGCACATTCGGTAAATCCAAGGGAATATCATTCAACACATCGGGCAGGGTTGCTTCTTCATTCAAACAGGGAATCTGAATAATCACCCGCCATGGATGGCTACGAGTTGGCTCGCTTGGTTGAATATAGGTTTCACTCATTGGCATCGTGGCCATGTGCTTGGCCTTCCTTTATTTGGTAGTTGTTCAGCAAATCGGCAAATTTGGATCAATTGGCCCAATAGTAGCACGAATTTTAATCGTCGGTGCGATTGGCCCACACTGATTGCAGTACAACCCAACTTGCAGGATGGGTGGCGATTCGGTATTCGAGGTAGCCCAACATGTCGCTGGCAACCCGTGCTGCTGCTTGATCGGGCGTTTCATGGGCTAAAACCTGAAAATGTTGGATTGGCTCGGCCCGAAAGAATGAGCGATGATCATCAAACCAGCCACAAGTACCCACGACCACTGGCCAGCCGCGTAAAGCCAAGCGAGCTGGGCCAATTGGCACATCGGCTGGCTCACCAAAAAACGGCAACTTAATTGATTGAGCCGCCAGATCGCGATCACCTGCTAGCACCACTAATTTTTTGGCACGTAACGCCTTGAGCACTTCACGCCCAGCGTTTGGCCCCAGCACAATCAATTCGCCGCCATGGGCTGCGCGTAATTCCTTGACAAGTTCCAAATGTTCTGGTGGCTCGATTGCCTCAACAACCAGTACAACTGGCAAGCCATGAGCCGCTAAAACCGAAAGGCCAGTGCTAAACGAGCCAGTATGCGCGACGATGACTAAGCCGCCAGTTTCAGTTAATTGGCGTAAGTGTTCTAAACCCGAATGCTCGAAGCGTTGGCGCAGTTGCTCGGAACTCCAAGCTGGAAGCCGCACCAGATCGGCATAATGGCGCAAGGAGTTTGCCAGCACGCGCGATTGCAAATACCAACGAGCCAAGCCTTGGGTTTTTGGAGCAATCCGCTTGAGGTTCGAACGGGTGTTATGGCGCAAGCGAGGGATAGCCAGCAAGCCGACCCCTAAAAGATCACAGGCTGCATCGACCAGCCAATTAGGGAGTCGCGGCAGCCAACGCATCGCCAATCGAAAGAATGGTAGTGTGTTCATAATTGTTTAGAGCATAGAACAAAGAGCATAGAGCATAGGGCTTAGGTGTAATGGTTCATTAGATTGATAATCCATGACATGCCCTTACCCCCAGCCCCTCTCCCACTGCGGCGCGAGAGGGGAGCACGCTTGGAGCGGTTCCCCCTCGCCTCGCGTGCGGGCGAGGGGGTCTCAGGCATGGTTGCCAACCAACCATTAGGTTCTTTGTTCTACGAACTCCTATTCGCCAGCGATAAAGCTTTCGGTGCGGCGATGGGCTTCGTCATCGGTGTATTGTTCAGGTGGGGTTTTCATAAAGTAAGATGAAGGTGCGTACAATGCGCCACCAACCCCACGATCAAGCGCCAACTTCGCACAGCGAATTGCATCGATCACCACGCCAGCCGAGTTAGGCGAATCCCAAACTTCGAGCTTAACTTCGGCGTTCAATGGCACATTGCCAAAGGTTGTGCCTTCCATGCGGATGTAACACCACTTGCGGTCGGTCAACCAAGGCACATAATCGCTTGGGCCAACGTGCACGCTATCGGCGGGCAAGGCATAGGGCAATTGGCTGGTAACAGCGTTGGTCTTGGAGATCTTTTTCGATTCCAAGCGTTCGCGTTCAAGCATGTTGTAGAAATCGGTGTTGCCGCCGAAATTCAATTGATAGGTGCGATCCAAGCGCACGCCCCGTTGCTCGAACAAATTGGTCAGCACGCGGTGGACGATGGTTGCGCCAACTTGCGATTTAATATCGTCGCCGATAATGGGCAAGTTCTTTTCTTCGAAGCGTTTGCGCCAGTATTCTTGGCTGGCAATAAAGACGGGTACGCAGTTGATGAAGGCGCAACCAGCTTCGAGAATTTGCTCAACATACCATTTGGTGGCCATTTCTGAGCCAACTGGCAAGTAGCTGATCACAACATCGGTTTTGGTGTCGCGCAGAATTTTCACAATATCAGCGGTCGAGCCAGGCGCTTTTTCGATCACTTGTGAAAGATATTTGCCCAAACCATCGTGGGTCATGCCGCGATAGACAGGCACGTTCAAATGTGGAACTTCGGAAAATTTATAGGTGTTGTTGGGTTCAGCAAAAATCGCCTCAGATAAATCCTTGCCGACCTTGGTAATATTAATATCGAAGCCAGCGGTAAATTCGATATCGCGAACGTGATAACCGCCAAGGTTGACGTGCATCAAACCTGGTACGTGATCGTCCTCGTTGGCATTTTTGTAAAACTCAATCCCTTGGACGAGCGACGAGGCACAGTTGCCCACGCCGATAATGGCTACGCGAATTTTCTTACTCAAAACGACACAACTCCTTAAAAGGCTGAACGAAAGCTCTATCCAAGGAAAAATTGTACTCCAGTTAAAATCCATTGGCAAGGAAACATAGCAAATTGCACACCTTGATCAAGCTGTGCGCATCGAAAGGCTGGTTTTGGCGGTTTGTCGCTTAACTTAGCGCCAAATTGGCCAAAATTTGGTAGTTGAACAAGCGTTGTAATCGATGCCAATCGCCATCAAGGCCATCGCGGCGTTGACAGACAACAAAGAACGACTGACTGTCCAAGGGATGAGCTTCGATTATCAACGAGCTACGGCGAATTGCTGGAAATTGCGGTGGTTGCAGCGCATCGCCATCAAGCGTGCCATAGTTGCGTGGGCTTACAAACCCATGCCATAGACGTTCGACATGTTGACAAAACAGCCAAACTGCTTGTTGCTCTAAAAGGGTTCGTTCGTGGGCATTGAACATTCAATGCTCCTTCCTGTGATTGCCATAGCCAAAGCTACGCAGATCAGTAATGAGTGGATGTTGATAATGAGTGGCAATGATGTGGCATGAATATGCTACAATTCGCGTACACCGAACACTCAATTTGATTGCCATTGGTTGTCGTAATGTTACGGCAGCCATCAAAGCTTGCTAGGCAATGATTCGGTAGAACTGCTGGCATATTGAACTTTGGGGTTAGATTGTGTTGCGATGGGCTACGATGAAATCATTAATTGCGCATAAATTAAATCGTTGGTTCATGCTAGCAGCACTTGTGATTATCGTCAATGGCCTCCTTTCGTGGCAATATCTCCAAACGATTCAAGCCAATAATGCTAGTGTGATCGAATCGGAAACCATGACCAATCGTTTGGATCGGCTGTTATCGTTGTTGAAAGACGCTGAAACCGGCCAACGTGGGTTTATTATCACTGGCAGCGAACAATATTTAGCTCCCTACCAAACCGCCCAAACCGAACTCCCTAGCCTGCTTGCTGAGATTGAAGCCTACAGCAGTCAACGCCCATTGTTTATCGAACGCTTACCTGAGCTGAAAACCTTGATCGCTGAGCAGCAACAGGAGCTGAGCACGACGATTGATTTGCGGCGCAGCCAAGGCTTTGAAGCCGCCCAGGCGATTGTGCTGGAAAATCAGGGCAAGCAGCACATGGATAGCATTCGTCAAATTATCGATCAATTGCTTGATCGCGAAAATATTCGGGCGCTTGATAGAGCGGCTCAGACCAAACTCAATGTGCAACGAGCAGGCCTTGCGCTGGCCTTTGCTACTTTGGTTGCCACAGGCTTTGTGATTGGCACAATGGCCTTAACCGAGCGCGATGTGCGTCGCCGTGAGTTGGCTGCCAACGAGTTGCGCAACCAGCGCGAATGGTTTGCAGTTACCCTCGCTAGTATCGGCGATGCGGTGCTGACCACCGATATCGATGGCAAAATTAGCTTTATGAACCATATTGCCACGACGATTACCGGCTGGCCTGAGCAACAAGCGCTTGGTCAATCAATTCATACAGTGGCAGCAATTTTTGATCCAATAACCAAGCAGGAGCTGGCCCATCCGGTCAATACCGCTCTCGCACAGCGTCAAATCGTCACCTTGAGCAATTCGGTGGTGATGCGCCAAGGCAATGGCTATGTGGCAATCGAAGATAGCGCCGCGCCAATTTACGACCGCGAACAGCAGGTGATTGGCGCGGTGATGGTTTTTCGTGATGTAAGCGAACGCTATCGCGATGAGTTTGGCCAACGCTTGTTACGAACATTACATAATCGATTGGCGGCGACGATTGATTTAGCGCAAGTGCTAGAAACCAGCACTGCTGTGCCAACTCCCAGTTTTAGCGCTGCCTGCGGTTTATATTTGCTGCTAGATGCCGATGAAGAGCCTCTGAGCAGCTATAGCAGTGCCCATGAGCCATTGCTCAATTGGCAGCAACACCCAGCTTTTGCCGCCGCGCTAGCTAACAGCCAAGCCCAAATTATCGATCAAGCCTTGCCTGAGCCATATCACTCGGCAATTATCATCCCTTTTCGCGATCAACATCAGCTCAGCGGGGCAATCGTCTTTTTGCACGATCAACATCGATTTGACCAAATTGATGTTGAATTGGCCGAGGAGCTAAGTCAGCGGATGGTCTTGGCGATTGAGCAGGCCTATCTCTATCGTCAAGCCCAAAATGCTGTGCGTTTGCGTGATGTCTTTTTATCGATTGCCTCGCACGAGTTGAAAAACCCATTAACCACCTTGCTTGGTCAATCGCAATTGAGTTTGCGCCGCCTAGAACGACTGAATTTGGTCGATGAGCGACTTCAGCGTTCGCTGCAAGCGATTGAAGCTCAGGCCAGCCGCATGAATAAAATGGTGACCGCCTTGCTCGATGTTTCACGCATCGAAACAGGCCAGCTCGATATTCAGCATGATCAAATCGATTTGGCTCAGCTTTTACAACAATTGGTCAACGATTTAGCCATCACGATCGATCATCACCAGCTTAGTTACCACTGCACGAGCAGCCAGCCTATCCAAGTGGTGGGCGACCCAATTCGCTTAGAGCAAGTATTTGTCAATTTGATCAACAATGCCATGAAATATAGCCCCGAACAAACCGAAGTGCTGGTACGTGCTGATCGGAATGCCCAACAAGCGATCGTCCAGATTCGCGATCATGGCATTGGCATTCCAGCAGAATCGATCCCCAACCTCTTTACCCGTTTTTATCGGGCCAGCAATGCTGCGCGTAGCCATGTAGCAGGGCTAGGCATTGGCCTATTTGTGGTCAAAGAAATTGTCGATCTGCATGGTGGCAGCATTGAAGTGAGCAGCCAAGTTGGCCAAGGTAGCCTGTTCACGGTGTATTTACCGCTGCAAACTGGAAATCCTCAATAAACTTCGATTATTAACGAATATAAACAATATGTCATAGGGGACAATCGCTAATTGTCCCTCTACAATGTCTGCATGGCATGGTACATTTAGTTCCACAAACCGGATACATCATTGAGGAACTAAACATGAATAAGCAACAATATGCCAATATATTTAGCCCAGCTAACCAACAATCATGGATGCCAATCGACGATCAAGCGCATTGGACGATCAAAAACCCCTTGAACTTGCTGATTGTCCTACCAATTGTCATGCTTTTGCTCTCGATTGTCATGGCCTAGATGACAATAACGGCGTAGGACTGGTACAATAGTCTCCTACGCCGTTGTGTTTAATCGACAATTCTGCTAGAGAAAGGCCAACCATGGAATTTCAGCTTGATCGTCAGCACGCCAAACCACTCTATATTCAATTATCCGAACAACTGCAAGAGCGGATTCGGAGTGGCTCGTTGCCAGCTGGCACGAAACTGCCGCCAGTGCGCGATTTAGCTGAATCACTTGGTCTCACCCGTTTGACGGTTCACAATGCCTATAGCGAACTGCAAGCAAGTGGTTGGGTTGAGGCCTACGTTGGTCGCGGCACCTTCGTCGCCGAGCGGATCAAGCCGATTATTCCAGCATATGAGATTCGCCAACGGGTAGTGGATGAGCTACAAACGCCATGGTTTAGCCAAGGCATGTTGGCCGATATGCTACGCTTGGCCCAACAGCCAAATTTAATCTCCTTTGCCCAAGCCGCGCCAGCCGAAGAAACCTTTCCAGTGCGTGAAATTGGCCGCGCAATTCAGCAAGCCCTGCGCGACCCCAGCGCCCTAGGCTATGGCCCAACCCAAGGCGAATTATGTTTGCGCGAAGCGATTGCCACATGGCTGCTCGACCGCAATGTTGTAACCTCGCCCGACCATGTGCTGGTGACAACTGGTGCTCAGCAGGGCGTAGCCTTGGCATTAAAGGCCTTTGTTCGCCAAGGCGATGTGGTTTTGGTCGAGGAGCCAACCTATTTGGGCTTTATCGAGCAGGCTACGGCCTTGGGTGTGCGCTTAATCGGCATTCCATTGGATGATCAAGGCTTGCGGTTGGATATTTTGCAACGGGTATTGTGTGAATACAAACCACGGTTGCTCTATACCGTGCCAACCTTCCACAACCCAACCGGCGTTTGCCTTTCGACCGAGCGCCAAGAAGCCCTATTGCAATTGGCCCAAGAACATAACTTAATTATTTTAGAAGATGATGTCTATGGGCCGCTGAGCTACGATGCTCAAGCACCACACCCAATCAAAGCCCGCGATACTAATGGGCAGGTGGTCTATCTTGGCAGCTTCTCCAAAATTCTAACTCCGGGCTTACGCCTAGGTTATTTGGTTGCCCGTGACGAATTTTTGCACCCGTTGCTGACTGCCAAGCGTGGCAACGATCTCCACTGCTCGCCATTATTGCAACGAGCTTTGGCCGATTATCTTGGCCGTGGTCAGTTGGCGGCGCATTTGCGCTATGTGCGTGAACTCTATCGTGAGCGTCGCGATGCCATGGAACGAGCGTTGAACCGCTATTGTCCCCGTGATATTCAATGGACGCATCCACGTGGCGGGTTATGCTACTGGCTAACCTTGCCCTCTGGATTAAATGGCACCGATATTTATACCGAGGCGATTGAAGCAGGCGTTGGCGTGACCCTTGGCAATGTCTTTTTTCCACAACCGCCACGCAACGCCCACTTACGGCTCTGTTTTGCCACCCAATCACCAGAATTAATTGATCGTGGAATTCGCATCCTTGGCGATGTGCTAACCCGCCATGTCTTGCGTTGTGGTCAACTTGCTGCCCGTGCTTGGCGCGAAACCACCCCACTGATGTAAGTTGGTGAATGCCGAAACAAGGCCGTAACAGTGCTACTCAGCCTCGGTTGATCGATAGATTGCTGGCTTTCAAGGAAGGGAATTTAGGTATGACACTGCGGCAAACGGGCGTTCTCTTAATTTTGGCCTTAGTCTGGGGAGCATCATTTTTATTCATTCGACTGGGCGTAGAAACCATTCCACCAATTACCTTTGTGTTTTTGCGTTTGGCGATTGCTGCGGTGTTAATTTATGCTGTGTTGCGCTGGCAAAAAGTTCAGCTACCGCGTGAGCGCAAACTATGGTATTCACTGGGTTTTGTTGGTTTCGTGAATGCAGCTCTGCCGTACTGTTTGTTTGCATGGGGCGAACACAAAATGGGTACTAACGCCAGCGGCTTGGCTTCGATCTATAATGCGACAACACCCTTGTGGACAGTGATTTTAGCTTTTGCCTTTGTGCGTTCCGAGCGTTTGACGGGCGTGCGTACCTTTGGCATTGTCTTGGGTTTTGCGGGCGTGGTCTATCTCTTTTCACGTTCGATTGGCAATATCAATAGCTTGGATACGTGGGGCCAAATTGCCTGTATCATTGCCTCATCGATGTATGGAATTGGTACGCTGTATGTGCGCCGCAACTTTGGCAGCCTGCCAGCGCTGATTCCCGCCTTTGGTCAAATGGCAAGTGGCGCGATTATGCTTTTGCCAGTTGCGCTCGTGGTTGATCATAATAGTTGGCAAATGCCAAGTTTGGTTTCGCTTGGCTCACTGTTTGGTTTAGCCATTTTAGGCACAGGCATTGCCCAAATTCTCTACTTTTGGTTGGTAAAGCAGGTTGGCGCGGCGCGAACCGCCCAAGTTACCTATATTTTGCCAATCTTCGCGATTTTTTGGGGCTGGCTGTTTTTGAATGAAGCCATTCGCAGCGATATGCTGATTGGCCTCTGTTTGATTTTGCTGGGCGTGATTATTGTCAATGGCAAATGGCCATTTCGTCGTCAGACCGTTGCCGCACCCAGTAACTAATTCGTTGTTGCCTAGTTTAAGGAGTATCTATGTCCACCAATCGTTTTGCCTTTTTCAAAGGGGAAATTGTGCCGATTGCTGATGCCAAAGTCAGCGTGATGAACCATGCCTTGAATTATGGCACAGGCTGCTTTGAAGGCATTCGGGCTTATTGGAACGAAGCCGACGAGCAATTGTATGTGTTTCATTTGCAAGCCCACTACGAACGTTTGTTGCGTTCATGCAAAGTGCTGCAAATTCGCCTACCTTACAGCGCCGAGCAATTGGTTGAGACCACGCTTGAATTATTGCGCCGTGAAGAATTTCGCAGCGATGTCTATATTCGCCCGCTGGCCTACAAATCATTTGAAGGTATTGGCGTGCGCTTACACGATATTAGCGACGATTTTACGATTTGGGCAATTCCCTTTGGCAAATACATCGAAAAAGAAGCTGGCTTGAAAGTTGGCATCAGTTCATGGCGACGGATTGACGATAATGCGATTCCGGCGCGTTTGAAAGCAACTGGCTCATATGTGAATTCGGCTTTGGTCAAGAGCGAAGCCATGCAAAATGGCTTTGATGAAGGGATTGTCTTGACCCAAGATGGCCATGTTTGCGAAGGTAGCGCCGAAAATATCTATGTGGTGCGCAATGGCGTGCTATACACCCCTGGCATTACCGATAACATTCTTGAAGGCATCACCCGCCATGTGATCAAACAACTGGCAACAGAAGAGTTGGGCTTGCAAGTTGTTGAGCGTTCAATTGATCGCACCGAACTGTATGCTGCTGATGAAATCTTCTTTTGTGGCACAGGGGTTGAAGTTACTCCGGTAGTTGAGGTTGATCATCGGGCAGTTGGCAATGGCCAAATTGGCCCGATCTTCAGCCAAATTTGCAGCTTGTATTATGCTGTGACCCATGGCCAAGATCCCAAGCGGCGTGAATGGTGCAGCCCAGTCTATAATTCAGTCTTAGCCTAAATCTTCTCAGCAACGCAAACGCCAGTTCAAACGAACTGGCGTTTTTTATTGGGTCAAAAAAGCCTGCCCCATTGCTGGAGCAGGCCCAAGGGAATACTAAGAGTGTTTAAGCCTAGTTGAAAGGAATACCGTTGTAGTCTTCGCCGGTGGTACCAGTACCAACAGGTGAAGTTACGCGGGCAACCACAATCAATTGAGCGCCAGCGCCTTCAACCACGGCTGAACCACCACCAACACCCATATTGGTTACGCCAGCGTTGGTTGGGTTTGAGCTAGCTTTAGCGCCAGCAGCGATGCTTGGGATGGTGTGAGTACCGAGCAATGCACCAGCACCGCTATAGTACTTGACGGTTACGCTGCTTGCTGCGCTCGTGCCAACGTTTTGGATAGCGATGTAGGTTTGTTGGCCACCTTGAGCTGGGGTCAACCAGCGAACGTATGGCAATGCAGTCTTGGCGCTACCAGCGGTTGCACCTTCGAATGCGGTGTACAAGCCACCACCATTAACTTTACCAACAGCCAAGATTGGTTGGGTTGAGTTGATGGTTGCTGAGCCAGTGAAGTTGGTTGGAGTGGTACCACAAGGATTGAAGCTAGCTTTAGCGCCAGCAGCAATGTTGACTGCGGTGCTTGTAACGTTGACTGGTGAACCAGCAGCGGTACCAACGTAGGTTACAGTCACGCTTGCTGATGAAGTACCAGCGTTTTGGACTGCATAGAACGAGGTGGTTTGACCACTTGGAATCACATAGCTACAGAGGGCAGTTGCCATCGAAACTTTGGTTGCAGCAGCAGTTGATGGGAATGCTTGTGAAGCATAAGCACCAACACCATTGGTTTGCAATTCAAGGGCGGTACCAACGGCGCTACCAGGGTTGCTGGTGCCATTCTTGACAGCCGTTACTTTGACTGAGCCGCTGAAGCTTGCACCCAAGGCTGAAATCGTGCCAGCATCGTAGTAGACTGAGGTGTTTGGCAAGACGTTAGTTGGGTTAGCAGTGTGAACAACTGCCCCAGTTGCTGGATTGATGAATTGAACGGTGAAGTCATTTGCCACTGAGTCGGTGTTTTGAATCACAAACTTGGTGGTGTAGTTTGATGATGCCTTCAAAACCGTTGGAATCAACACGGTGTCTGAGCCGCTTGAGAAACCATTTGACAATGGGCGGTTCTTGACTTGTGAAGCTGCGGCTGGGATTTGCACCAAGGTTGCAGCAATTGGTTGATCTGCTGAGATCACTGCTGAACCATTGAAGGTGGTGCCCAAGCCACTGACTGAGCCAACAAAGTAGGCACCAGCGCCATTAGCAGCCAAGGTTGAGGCTGGGATGGCTGATGGAGTTCCACTTGAGCTGTACACGGTCAAGTTGATGTTAGCAGTACCAGTACCAATGTTTTGGTAGGTGATCGAGGTGGTGAATGCGGTTGCATAGGCATTGGTTTGAGCTGATACGCCCCGACCGCCTACTGCAAAGATTGAAAGCAACAAGGCAACCATCATTGCCCGTACACGCAGCTTCGCAAACGTCATTGATAAACTCCTTTATAAGACCGTTAATCTACCTAAACGCTTTTAGGTATTCCCTTGTTATGCTGGCTATAGTATCACAAGATCCTAGGTTCCTCGCAATACTCCATCTTGGCTAATCGGGGGATTATTGATCGGTTTAAGTGGATTTGGGTTGGTTTGCTGATGGCTTAACAGCATGGTATGCTTGGCAGCGGTTCGTTAACTATTGTTTTAGGAAGTTATTATGGCAATTTTGCCAAAAATTCTGCGCCGTTATGCCAAAAATTCATCGCGAGTGTATCTTGAGCAGTTTGTGCAACAGGCTGCCCAAAGCCTGCAACCGGGCCAACGAATGCTCGATGCTGGGGCGGGCGATGGCGCATATCAGCGCTTTTTTAGCCATGTAACCTATGAGTCAGCCGATTTTTGCCAGGTCGATAAAGCCTATGCAGCGATGACCTATGTCTGTGATTTAGCGGCAGTGCCGGTTGAGTCCGAACGCTATGATTTGATTTTGCTGACTCAGGTTTTGGAGCATTTGCCCAATCCCCAACTGGTATTAAAAGAGATGCTGCGGCTGCTCAAGCCGAATGGCACGCTTTGGCTCTCAGCTCCTTTATTTTATGAAGAGCATGAAGTGCCTTACGATTTCTATCGCTATACTCAGTTTGGCTTCAAGCATCAGCTGACGCAGGCGGGGTTTCAGGTTGAGCAAACGCAGTGGCTTGAAGGCTATTACGGCACATTAGCCTATCAGGCCGACTTAGCCGTGCGCAGTTTGCCGCTCAATCCGCGCTTGTATGGTGGTGGTTTTGCTGGTTTTGGCGGAAGTTTGGCCGCACTGCTGCTTCGGCCAATGCTGGTGGTTACCTCATTGTTATTTAGCCGCCTTGACCTTCAATATAAATACACTGCCGCCGGAATGTGCAAAAATTATGCGCTAATCGCTCGTAAAACTGGCTAAATGCCACTAATCCTTTTGGGTTAATCGGGCAGTTTAGCCCTTGTTTAGAGGGGTTAATTAGCAGTAATCAACAGGAGTAGTCACATTTTGGGAATCAAAGCATCACTGAAGTATATCACGTCAACGCTGATCAATGCTTGGCAATTAAGCAAGCTCAATCGGTTGCAACCAAAGCTTGTCGCAGCAATCAGCCATGTTCAGCAACAGCACTTAACCTACCTTGAGCAACAGGCCTTGCTCGATCTTGGCGCAGCGGTTGCCCAAATCGAGCAGCAAGGCGTTATGGGCCAAATGCTTGAGCTTGGCTGTGCTGCTGGTGGCTCAGCAATCGTCATTACGAGTGTTAAAGCAAAACAGCGCCCATTCGCCATTTACGATGTTTTTGGCATGATCCCACCACCATCTGAACGTGATGGTCAGGATGTCCATCAACGCTACGAGGTTATTAGCACTGGTAAGTCGCTTGGCTTAGGCAATCGGCGTTACTATGGCTACGAGGAGGCGCTTGATCAAAAGGTGATTACGGCCTTCGCCGAAGCTGGTTACCCAATTGAAGAGCATCAGGTAAGCTTGGTCAAGGGCTTATATGAAGATAGTTTGCAGATCAACCAGCCAGTTGCTTTGGCCCATATCGATTGTGATTGGTATGATTCGGTGATGGTTTGTCTTGAGCGGATTGTGCCGCACCTCGCCCAAGGTGGCATTTTGGTGATCGACGACTATGCTAGTTGGTCGGGCTGCCGCCAAGCTGTTGATGATTTCTTCCGCGACCGCCAAGCTGAATTTCGCTTTGAGCATAAAAGTCGCTTGCATATTACCCGCCGCTAAATTAGTGCTATTCGAGGGAGTTTTTCGATGCGCAAAATACTTTTGATGGGGTTAATGATTGGGGCTTTAGTGGGTTGTAGCGATAGTAGTACTACCCCAACGGCTGGCCCATTGCCAACTGTTGGGGCGTTGCCAACTCCCACAATGCGTGGTGATATCGTTCAAGATATTGATCTGACCCAAATTAAAGATCCAGAAAGTGGTAAAGCTACGGTTTTTGGCAATGTTAGCAACCCTACCAACAATCAGCCTTATAGTCAGGTTCAGGTGCAATTGGCAGAAGCCTACGATAATGACAAAGGCGAAACCAATTTTGTGCTCAATACCGTTCAAAGCCCCATTACCTTTGCCGATGATCAGGGCGATTTTGTCTTTGAAAACATTCCACCCCATCGCTATGTAGTGGTGGTAGGCGATGTTTATAGCAATTATAAAATTTTGCTTGGCCCTGACCAAGTAACCATGGTAATTGATGCCAAGGTTGATCAAAAGCTTGATTTAGGCCCACTTAAGGTCGATATTTTTGCTCCCTAAGCAAACGCTCGTACAGTTCGCCATACTGGGCAGCAGTGCGTTCCATCGTAAACTGCTGCCCCCATTCGTAGCCGCGCTGTGCCATCAGCGCAGTTGCTTGAGGATGTTCAAGCATCCAGATCATGGCATCGGCGACTGCGCTAGGATTTTCGCTTGCGACCAAACGCCCATTTTCGCCATCAACGATTTGTTCGTTATTGCCGCCAATATCGGTAGCAATCACTGGCGTGCGTGCTGCCATTGCCTCTAAAATTACCGTTGCAAAGCCTTCCCAGCGTGAGGTTGAGACCAGCACATCGACTTGGCTCAACACTTCGGGAATATCACCGCGTGGCCCAAGGAATTTAACTGCATGCTCAATCGCTAAATTGGCCGTCAATTGGCGAAAATTGGCCTCTTGGGTGCCTTCGCCTGCCAACCAAAACTCGGCTTCAGGGTATTGTTGCAACACCAACGCCGCCGCTTGAATAAAAATATCTTGAGCTTTTTGGATTTCTAGCCGGCCAATCACTAAAAAACGGGGTGGGCTAAATCGCTGGTGCTGTTTGGGTAGATCGAATTTTTGCAGGCGTGCGAGCGGTAGGCTATTTTGAATTAAGCTGGCCGAGCGCCCAAAGACCTTGGCTGCCATGCGTTGATCAAGCATGGTTTTGGTGGCTTGGGAAATTGCGATTTCCTCGCCAAATAGTTGGGTGTAGACAATGTTCATCAAGCGTCGTACTAATGGCCGCGTAACCCACATGGCATTGACATGAATGGTGCGGACAAGTTTGGGATAGTGGCTGGGGTGGAGTAATTTTTGCAAACTAATGAAAAATTCAACTCGCTCAACATGGGTGTGAATGATATCAACGGCTTGTGCTTGAATCAGTTGATTGAGCAACGCACTGAAGCGCACCATATCGTAGCGCAATTTGCTGCGTTCTTGCACCATAATTCTGGTTTCAATGCCCTCATCGGCCAAGGTTTTGAGCCAACGCTGCTCCGAAGGTGCATTAAACCGATGAATTCCACACAAAATTGGCCGAAAACGGCTTTTATCTAAAGCTCGTGCTACTTCGATGCCAAATAAGGCTGAGCCGCCAGCACCTTCGGCACTCGCAAAGCCGGTAATCACTTGAGCGACAGTTATTTTACGCATACAATTTGCTACTTTGCTCCTCGTAACCAATCGCCAACCGCCGCCCGAATCTGCTTGGGCAAACGTTCAAGTTGGCTTTGCAAGGCGGGAATGCTGCTGCGCATCATGGTTTTAATCGAGCCACGGGCAGCGAGGGTTTGTTCAAAGGCACTAATAATGTTGCTGCTATCGATCGATTCAATCGGAATTTGGTAATCAGCCAAGCCAAGCATGTGCATCACGCCTGCCGATTTGTGCAAATAGCCAATCACAAAGCTGGGTGTGGCCGTACTCAAGGCGAAAATTGCCGAATGCAAACGCGTTGCAATCAGTAGATCAATCTGGCTGTAGAGTTGTTTGAGCATGGCTGGTTGCAGGCGATCATCAATAAAAGTGATTGGCGTAGTGGCTGGCAGTTGAGCGATTAAGCGCCGCGCCACCACGCGATCATCCTCAGCCTCGCTGGCCCCAACGCATTGGGCAAACAGCAAGATATGCACATCATCACACTGGCCGATATGTTGAATCAAATCGAGCAAGGCTTGCTCATAACGTTGGCCATGGCTAAACCCCGAGCCTGGGTGCTGAATGCCAAAATCCATCGCCGTGATGCCAACGACTAAAGCAGGGCGTTTGGCTGGTTGCCACCAACGGGCCAAATAGTGCTCGGCTTGGGCTGGCTCGACGGTTGGGCAGTTGAAGGCGACATCAGGCACAACCTGAACTGATTGATTAACCCCGATGCTATAGAGATAGTGCTGCGAACGTTCTTCGCGGGCATAGGCTTGGACTGAGCGATTGACCAACCATGCCAACAGCAGTTGGTTGATTTTGCCAGTGACCGGCCCAAACGATTGCGGCAACATTACTAGCGGCTTGCCCATGAGCACGGGCAAGGCCACGCCCAACCACACCCAAATGTAGTTCAGGTCGAAGGCTTTGGTCGCATACAAATAGCCGCCGCCAATCGCTGCCGTAACATCGGCCTCAAAATAATGCTCAAGTAATTCACGCCAATCGCTGGTTTTGGCTGGCTTGAGTTTGATGCCTGTCCAGCGATAGATCAGGCTGATGCCAACCAACCAGATTGCCAGCCCCAGCATCAGCCATTTACGCCGTGGCTTGGGTGCATCTTTGATCAAATTGGTTTTATGCTCATGGATCGACAAAATATAGGGAACATCAGCAGGCAGCCATTGCGGCGGATCAGGCTGATTGATCACATAGCTCAAATCGGCATGGGGAAACGCGGCTCGTAAATGGGCCAACGATTGCTCAAGTAAGGCCAAATCGCCAGCATTTTGCGGCGAATGGGCATTCAATAATAAAACCTTCATCGCATCACTTTCTTATAGGTCAGCCAAGCTCCATAACCATACGAGATAAACAGGGCAATTTCGGTGATCATGTTAATAATCGCTACGCCATGCAGACCATACAACGGAATCACCACAAAATTGCCGAGAATGCTAATTGTGGCCCCGATGGTTTGCAATTTAACTCGTAACGGCTGCTGATCGTTGGAAACCATAAAGGTCGCCCAGCAGAAATTCAGGCTTTTGAGCAATGGAATGATGGCCATGATTTGCAACAACGGGATGGCATCGGCATATTGTGGCCCATACATCAGATTGATAATCCAATCGGAATGCCAGGTGAGCAGCGCCAACCATGCCAAGCCGTAGAGAATGCTCAAGCCAATTGCCAAGCTAATCACGCGGCGATAGAGTGGTGAGCGCGGCGGATGCTTGACGATCATCGGTAGCAAGATTTGGGCGGTAATACTGGGCACTAAAAAGGTATTATTGATAATTGCTAGTGGTGGCGCATAAATCCCTGAATTGATCGTTGGTAGCAGCAAAGCCACCAAAAACAGATCAACCCGCAAGGTCAAATAGGCCATCACCTCGGAGATAAAGTAGAAACGCGCCTCGCTAATTGTATTGATCCATTGGCGTGGTTGCCAAACCCAGCGCAAAATGCCATGCAAGTAGTAGACACTCAGGCCAAAGCCCAAGGCTACCGCGATACAACGATAGATCACCACGGTGGAAAATGGCAAGTTGGGGGTAAACCAAATCGGCACAAACAAACTTAGCGCAACCACAATTTGCAAACTTGAGGCTTTGAGCACTTGAATTGAGGCTCGCAAGGCGGTATCAGCGGTGCCTACCAATAAATCGCCAATAATTCCGGCACAAGCCAAGGCAATGAGGTGCGGGGTAAATTCAGGGCTGCGCATACTGACAAATGGTGCAGCGGCCAATAACAGGCCTGCCAGCACAAACCCCCGTAAGGCAAACACCCGACTTACCGATTTGTTGAGCTTTGTACGATCCGTGCTTTGACGCAATAGCCAATTATCCAAGCCTAGGTTGGCTAAAATAATCAGTGGGTTGAGCAAGGCATACAGCGAGTTAAACAAGCCATATTGCTCAGCACCCAAGCGTCGTGCCAAAATAATTTGGGTGAAAATCCCCAACACCCGCGCCAGCATGACCCCGCCAACCCCAAAGCTGATCTGAAAAAGCCGAGCGCGTGGCAATTTGGCAGGGGCAGGGGCTTCGGCCACACTGGCTTGCGTTGGCGTAGATTCCTTAATCATTGCCAAACTCGCTATTTGGTTGAGGTTGAGTCAAGTGCCTGGTTCGCATAAGATTCCTCGTAGCCTGCTCGCCAACGTAGCGCCAACGCCGACCATGCATAGTCAGTCGCTCGTTCAAAGCAGGCTTGGCGATTAGTTGTACTCCAGGTTGCTAGCACAGCTTGCAGGGTTTGAGCTAACGCCAATGCATCACCAGCCGGAGCGATCAACCGATCAGCAGCAAAATTCAAGACAAGCCGCCGATCGCCAACATCGCCAGTAACTGGGGGAATTCCCAAGGCCAAGCTTTCAAACAGCTTCAAGGGCGAACGGGCTTGTGCCACCATATCATCATACACTGGATCAACCGTCACATTGGCAAGCGCCATCCACATGGGAATGCTGCGCCGATCTTGATGCCCAAGACAGAAGATGCGATCGTGGTAGCCATGGTCGCGAATCCAAGTTTGAACATAACCCAGATCTTCGCCGCCACCAACGAGCACCAGTCGAATCAGAGGATCATGCTTTAATTGTTGATCAAAGGCTTCGAGCAAAAGGTTGATTGGGTGGTTGTGCAGGGCGATTGTGCCAACATAGGCGATCACCTGCATTCCATCCAAACCTAAACTTGTGCGCAAGCCTGCCAAAACTGCTGGCTCTGGCGCTTGGAACAAGCTCAAATCAACGCCGTTGGGCACATAGACAATGTTGGCAACCCGCGCAGCAAGCATTCGCGCCGCTAAGGCTTGGGTATTGACGGTTACGCCTTGGGCTAAACGCGGCAAGAGCCATTGCCAAAAGCCAAACACCATACGCTGCGCTTGGTTGGTCAGGCGATTGCTACCAACTTCATCATCGTCGCAATCGACCCAAAAGCGTTGACCACGCCCCAACAACACCCCCAAAATCGCCGCCAAACCATTGACAGGTTGTGGTTTGCCAAGGTGGTAAATCTCAGCGGGCGAGCAGAGAATGGCCCACAGCATGCCTAATGTGGCACGAATCAAGACCGCTAGCAACTGCAAGGGTGAAAATGGCAGTACCTCGCCATGGCGTTTGCGCGAGTGCATCTGGCCAACATACCAAATTTCAACTCCATCCTGCACAAAGCGGCGTTGTTGACATTGTTCTAAATCGGGGTGCAAGGCCAAGATGCGTACCTGATCGCCTTGGCGCACCAATTCCTTGGCCAGATTAAAGTAGCGCTGACCCGAAGGTCGTTCAATACCCATCGTGATCAGAAAAACGACCCGCCGCATTATTTGGCCCCAATTCGTTCAAGGCAATTGATCAGATGTTCCCAGCCATGCAATTGTTGGCCGCGTTCAGCGTGGACGGCGGCAGTCATCGGGGCTTTTAATTCAGCCTGAAAATAGCGCAGAATCGCTTTGGCTAGGGCAACTTCATCCTGTGGCGGCACGACTAAGCCATTCACGCCATCGCGCACAACTTCGTGCAAACCGCCAACCCGCGTGGTGATGACCGGCTTGCCTAGCCCAAAGGCCAATTGCACGACCGCGCTTTGGGTCGCCGAAATGTACGGTAGCACGACCACATCGGCTAAATCGAAATAGGGGCCAAGCTCTTCGTTGGGCACATAGCGATTGACAAAGGTGACATTGGCTTCAACCCCATATTCGCGGGTATAGCGCTGATAAAACTCTGGCGAAGCCCAAAACTCGCCAACCACCAGCAAATGCACAGGCCGCTCTTGCACCACCAACGGCAAGGCTTGAATCAAATATTCTAAGCCTTTGTAAGGCCGTATAAAGCCAAAAAATAGCAAAATATCGTGATCGCTGGAGATGCCAAGTTGGCCACGCAAGCGCTCAATTGCCGCCGAATCGGTATGCTTGGCAACTTCTTCAAAGGTTGGCAGTTGCGATTTAAGCACAGCTGCTTGCGGCAACAATGCTTGGGCACGATGCAAATCTTGGTCGCTATGCACAATCAAGGCATCGCCCTGTTTGAGCACCGTTGAAGCCATGCGCCGATCCAAAAAGCCACCGCCATCGTGGGGCATGACATTGTGGCAAATATAGACAATTTTGGCTTTGGTGTGTTTTTTCAGCCAGCGCGAAATATAGCTGAGCGAAGGTGTCCAGTAGGGAACCCACCATTGCAATACCACCAAATCTGGATTATCGGCGCGAATTTTGCGGCACAAGCGCCACCAGGTAATTGGGTTGGTAGGGTCAAGCACATATTCGCATTCGACCCGCAACGGCGTAGCACTGGGGTCTTTATCGGTTTTACCAGGGAAAAGCCAGCGCGGATATTGGCGGGTATACGAATAAAATCGTACATGATGGCCAACTTCGCGCAAATGTTTGACCAACAGCGTGGTGTAATGAGCAATCCCCCCACGGTAGGGATAGGTTGGTCCAACCACACATAGTTTCATTGTTGCGCCTTTACTGCAAAAATCACCACTCCATCGCGCTCGTAGACAATTGGAAATTGTTCAGGACGATAGCGGAGTGCTTGGGTGTTGAGTTGAATTTTTTGAGCATTTTTGCCCATATGCGGCCCAGTATAAATATAATCAACCTGATGCTGTTGCAGCAAGGCAAGGCCTGCGGCAGTCTCTAGGTTGGTGGTGCGTAATGCATCGTATAAGGCGTAGACTTCGCGATCAAGTTGCGGATTAATCGCTTTTTCCGAGCCATAGGTCAGTGGTGGAATGGTAGTTTGGCGACCAGTCAGGAAGGGAATCCACATGCCACCATCATCGGCAATAATTAATGCATCGCCATAGCTAAAAAGTCCATTAATCAGAAAGCGAGCTTCTGACTCAGTTGTAGTGCGAATCCAGTGCATCGCTTGCTCATCAGCCCGTGTCAATAAACGATTTTGCTCGTTGACAATCGCAGTTTGCCATGGTGTAGACCACACAATCAGCCCATATAAGCCGATCAGAGCCAAGCCTTTGACATACCATTGCTGGTTAAAGCGCTCCAGCACAAGGCCCAAGGGATAGGCTGCTAATGGAATCAGCGTCAGATAGAGCATAATTGAAACGGCGAATCCGCTAATAATGCCGCTAATTGGTAAGTTAAAGACATAGGGCACTGCCAAAATCTGAAGCCCAAGGCTCCAAACCACCAGTAACAGCATACGCCAAGCCCGTTGGGCACAAGCCAACCAAATCCCGACAACGGCCAACAGCATAATTGGAGCTTTAATATAGGTTGGCACAATTTGGTCGAGGGTTGCTACCGTTGTGGCATAGCCAACGCTATAACCAGTCACATAGTTACGGGCAATCGCCGTAAGTTTACTTTGAATAATGGTATACAGCCATGGTGCTGCGATCAGAGCGCTTGCAAGGCTAATTGCTGTTGCACGTAAGCTGATTTGCTTCAAATTGGTTAAGCTTGGCTGGCGGGCTAATAAGGCTAAAATGCCGAAACCAACCATAACCACCGCAAATATCGTGACTAAATAATGAGTCAGCAGCAAACTTGTCGTTAGCACGCTGGCGAGACCAACCAATTTCCAACTAAACTGTGGATATTCCAACACTAGCAGCCAAATGACCACCAAGCCTACTAAAATAACTTGGCCAATCAATTGGGTAAAACGGCTCCAATTGACATAATATGCGGGCATGAGGTTGTAGAAGCTGGTCAAGCCAAAGGCGATTAAGCCCACACTTGGCCGATTGCTCAAGCGACGGCCCAGTAAATAGGCCATCACGCCGGTGGCAATGCCCAGCAGTTGACCTGTGTAGAGCACGCTAGTGGTGGCGGGCAGTTGGCTCCACCATGCCAAAAAGGCGCTATTGGCATGAAACCCATAGTGGTAGCTGAAGGTGTTTAAATCAGCATAGGGCTGCCATGTCTCAAAAATACCACCATGATCTAAAAAAAGTTGGGTGATGATCGTATGGTGATAGGCATCGTTCCACTGGGCTACGCTCAATTCGCGTACAGCCAACAAACGCTGAAGGATACTGACTAGCGTGATGCTCAGCAAGATCCAGGCATGGCTGCTGATGCGGATTTGTTTGAGTTGGGCAAGGCGGGTATTCCAAGCTGACCGTGGCTCAGGCCAGATTGTCAACAATAGCCCAAGCAACGCATAGCCAACCACAACCCAACGATTAATTGATAGGCCTACGATGTGAAAGAGATTGAATAAAATTGGTGGTAAGGCAATGCCCACGGCCCAGCTCAAAGCCCAACGCTCGCTGCGAGTGAGCACATGCTGCGGGGTAAGCCAGCGAATTGTAGCCCAGCCAGGTAGCCCAATCACCAAAAGCACAAAGCTACCAAAGCCAATAATTGGTTGAGCATTAGCTACGAGCCAGTCGAAGCTTGCAGCAAGGCCAAAGCTGAACAATGCAAGCAGGATGGCTACCCCTGCACTAAGGCTGGCGATAACCGTTTGATAGCGTTGCCAAGTTGATTGATTGGCTTGGGTTAAATGCTGGGAATCGATCTGCATGCATTGTGGCCTTTAATTCATGTGACAGGTGTCACAACGTGGCGAGTATAACAATAGCCTAAAACGCTGTCAAACCTTGGGGCTTGAGTTGCGCTAGGCTATTGCCTTGATTGCCAAATTATGCTTGTACTACTGGGCGAACTTTAACATCGCCCGCGTAAACCGTATGTAGTTGACCATCGCTGCTGCGCACTTGCAACCCGCCATGCTGATCGACCGATTCGGCCACGCCAGTGAAATTGTGGCTGCTCAACTCAACTTCGACGGTTTGGCCGAGCGTGGTTAAACGGCTGAGCCAGGCTTGGCGTAAGGCTTCGCGGCGGCCACTGCGTAAGCTCAGATACTGGCGATCGTAACTTTGTAAAATTGCCCGTAACAAGGCCGCCCGATCAACATCCTTGCCACATTCCAAGGCCAGCGATGTAGCCGCTTGGTTGATGCTTGGATCTTCGGTTGGCTGCCAATTGACGTTGATACCGCTCCCAATCACGGCCCAGCGTAGCCGTTCGGGGCCAGCCGTTTCTAGCTCAACCAAAATGCCCGCCAATTTCCGCCCATTAATTAACAGATCGTTGGGCCATTTTAGCTCGACCTTGCAATTGGTTTCGCGTTCGATTGCTTCGCTAATTGCCACCGCCGCCAGCATGGTCAATAAAAAGCTTTCGCTTGGCAAGAGCCAGGTTGGGCGTAACAGTAGCGAAAGCAACAAACTGCTGCCAGCTGGAGCGCTCCAAGTGCGTCCGCGTCGCCCACGGCCAGCGGTTTGTTCGTTGGCCACAATCACCAAGCCCTCGGAGACTCCTGCAAAAGCACGTTCACGAATGAGGCTGTTGGTTGAGGCAGTTTGTTCGAGTCCAAGCAATTCTTGGCCAATAATCAAAGTTTCTAGCTGATAACGGGCTGGTTCGATAATTGTTTGTTCAAATGATGTCAGCATAGGCGCGTTAACCGTCCCTGTTGTAAATGCCAAATCTCGCCAGCAAATTGCTGAATAAAGCGCCGATCATGCGAAACCGCAATGATTGGCCCAGCAAACTGATTGAGCGCAGCCTCGAATTGCTCTAAAACATCAAAACTTAAGTGGTTGGTTGGTTCATCAAGCAACAACAAATTAGCGCGTGCGGCAATCAGTCGGGCTAATTGTAACTTATGCAACTGACCTGTGCTAATGCTGCCAACCGCCCGATTGACTTCAGCATAGCGGAATAAGCCTGACCAAACTAGCTCGTTGATCAGATCTTTATTAAAGCCCAGCAAACCTTCGCGATAGGCTTCAAATAGGCTTTGCTCAGGCTTGGGGCGCTGATATTCTTGGCGTAAATAGCCAATTTGTAGGTTTGGGCCATAGCGAATTTGGCCTGTGCTTGGTTGCAAATCGCCGGCAATCAGGTCTAGCAAGGTGGTTTTGCCGCTGCCATTGGCTCCCGTAATCAGGATGCGTTGGCGGGGCCGTAATTCCAAATCGATCTGTTCGAGGATTGGCTGTTGCTCACGCTGATAGCTCACGCCTTCGATCGACAGCATTTGTTGGCTACCATCGGGGCTGGGATTAAAGGTTGGGTTGATCGCCAGTGGTTTGGGTGGCTCAGGAATTGGATCTGCCAAAATGCGCTCAAGCGCTTGTTGGGCTGAACGCAGATTACGTGAAACCGCCGCCGCCACATTTTCGCCCTTGGAATGATAAATAAAACCATCGTTATCACGCGGCGCTCGATTATGGGCAACTTGTTGATTTTGGGCTTTGGCTCGCATTTGTAATTGGCGAATTTCGACCTGCTGCCGTTGATAATCAGCTTCCCAGCGTTCGCGTTCAGCTTGCTTGGCGGCAAAATAGGCGCTGTAGTTACCAGGATACGTTTTGAGTTGATGGGTATGTTCATCAAGCTCAATAATTGTGGTTGCCACTTGATCAAGAAACGCTCGATCGTGTGAAACCACCAAGATTGCCCCGTTATGGGCTTGGAGCCACGTTTCAAGCCATGCACTAGCCTGATGATCAAGGTGATTGGTTGGTTCATCGAGCAATAACACATCGGGGTTGCTAATTAGCAGCGCGGCCAAACCAAGTCGGGTTTTCTCGCCGCCCGATAGCGCTTGGACTGAGCGTTCTCGGGGCACATGGCTTAAGCCCAAGCCCGCAAGCACCTGATCAATTCGGTAATCCAGTTCGTAGCCACCACGCAACTCAAAGCGCTCGGCCACATCGCCATAACGTTCTAAAAGATCGGCAAGTTGATCGGGGTCGGCATGGGCCATTTGGTTGCTTAATTGCTCAAGCTGTTGGCCGAGTTGGCTGAGTTGTTGTTGGCTAGCTGCCAGTAATTGCTCAACATTCAGCTCGCTAGGGGTGATTAATTGCTGAGTTAAATAGCCATATTCACAGCCCTCGCCCCAGCGAATTGTGCCAGCATCGGCTTGCTCTTGACCAATAATTAAGCGCAATAAGGTCGATTTACCAACGCCATTTGGGCCAACGAGGCCAATTCGTTCGCCACGATTGATAATTAACGCGATATCGCTGAGGATTTGCTGTGGGCCATAGGCTTTGTTGAGGTTGTTAATCTGCAATAACATATGTTCGATGATCTCCTAGCTTGATTTATAGTGCCTAAACGTTGGTTTTCGATCATCAAACAGTTGATTTCCATTGGTATAACTCCCTAAAATAATCAATAACTCAAGCTTAGCATGAGTGGCAACTACCCAACATCAGACAAAAGAAGGAGGAATATAAAATCAAAAGGCAGAAATCAAAAGGCAAAATAGTAGAAGCTAGGGATCAGGATTCAGGGGTCAGAACGGGCAGCTAAAATCCAGTATACATAGTGAGAATAGCAGAATAATCATCAAAATCTGTGCTCATCTGTGGCTAAAAACAAGCCTTCGCGTCCTTCGTGCTCTTCGTGGTTTCGTTTTTCGTGCTCTTGGTGCCTTTCGTGGATCAATATCGTGATTTTCGCATACTTGCATAGCACAGCACATCGCAGTAGAATGAGCACTAATTGAATCTGGTACGGCAGGCTCCGTACATTAAGCAAATGTTCGGGAACGTTGGGTTCTTGGACGTTTTTTGTAGGCAGCAGGAAACGGCCTGTTGCCAAGGACAAATGTGCTATGCAATGGAAATTAGCACTTCATCGGCCTATTGCTCCGCGTGCGAGCAATGAAGAAACTTTGCGCCGTAACATGCGCTTAGGAGTGGCCAATGGAGTTTTATTTATTTTAGCCGACGCATTTAGCGATGCGAATTTGGTTCTGACGGTATTTGTACGCGAGCTGGGCGCTGCGCCGTGGGTAGTTGGCTTGTTGCCATCGCTCAAATCGGGCGGCTGGCTGCTACCACAATTGTTGAGTGCTGGCCGTTTGCAAGGCATGACCTACAAATTGCCAGTCTATCGCCAAGTCGGAATTGTGCGCTTTTTTATTTGGCTGGCGATGGTTTTGGTAGTCTGGAATGCAACTAGTTTGCCAGTTTGGGTGCTGTTGCCGCTGTTTTTGCTAGGCTATGCGCTCTACAATTTTACGGGTGGATCTGGCTCGGTGGCTTTTCAGGAAGTTGTGGCCAAAACGATTCCTGCCCGTCAGCGCGGCAAATTTTTCGGAGCACGCAATTTAATCGGCGGTTTGCTCTCGTTTGCCTTGGTTAGCCCTTTGGTTGGTTGGTTGCTGAGCCGTTCCAGTCCTTTGCTATTTCCCCACAATTATGGGGTTTTGCTGTTTATTTCGTTTGTGTTGATTGGCTTTGGGATTATTTCGTTTAGCCTATTTGCCGAGCCGCCGACAACCAATCCGCCTGCGGCGATTTCGACCAAGCAGATGTTTGCGAAAATTCCGGTGTTGCTCAAGAGTGACCGCAATTTTCGCCAATATGTGCTTTCGCGCATGGTCACCCGTTTGGGTGGCTTGGCTGACCCTTTTTATATTTTGTATGCCCGTGAAGTATTGAATGTGCCACCACGCATGATTGGGGTCTATTTGGCGGTACGAGTGTTCTCGGCAGCACTATCGAACCTCTTTTGGTCGCGGGTTGGCGATCAACGGGGCAATCGTTTGTTGATTGTCTTAACTGGTGCGTTGATCATCACCGTGCCAACGTGGGCTTTGTTGGTGATGCCATTTGCCAGTATTTTGGGGCCAGAAGCCTTGGGTTGGTTTTTTGGCGTAATTTTCTTGTTGATCGGCCTAAGTGTCGATGGCTCGAACACTGCTAGTTTAACCTATGTGATGGAGTTAGCACCAGCCGAGCAACGTCCAGTCTATGTCGGTGTTTGTAATACCTTGATGGGCATCGCGACCTTTTTTCCGGTGCTGGGTGGGGTGTTATTGGCCCAATTCGGCTATTTACCCTTGTTTTGGATTAGTGCGGCCAGCGCCTTTATTGGTTTGTTGCTCTCGCGCCGCTTGCCTGAGCCACGTATCCACGAAGAACGTAGAGCATAGAGCAACGAAGCATGTGGCTATAGGCTATAGGCTATTTGTAATGGTTCATTGGGTTAACAGCCAGTTTTCGTTCCCTCACCCCCGACCCCTCGCCCACTGCGGCGGACGAGGGGCGTTTGGTTTGATGGTTCCCCCTCGCCTGCCGGACGGGAGAGGGGTGAGGGAACTAGTCTCGCATCTCTCTGCGCCGCTGCGTTAAATTTCATCCTTCATCCTTTCTGCTCTATGGTATGATGGCGCAAATCGATAGCTGAGAGCCAGCCCCCGTTTTGGAGTGCAAGGAGGCATTGCAATGCTACGTGGCCTGATGATGGACTATCCGCTGACCGTTGATCGGTTGCTCGACCACGCTTATAAACTCTACCCCCACAAACGCGTGACAACCAAGCAACCTGATGGCTCAATCCACCGCTATTCGTTCGCCGATCTCTACCACCGTGTGAAGCGCTTAGGCAATGTGCTGCACAAACTTGGCATCAACCAAGGCGATCGCGTCGGCACGTTTGCTTGGAACAATTACCAACATCTTGAACTCTACTATGCAATTCCTTGTGCTGGCGCGGTTTGTCATACCTTGAATATTCGGCTTTCAACCGAGCAACTGGCCTATATCATCAATCATGCCGAAGATAAGGTGATTTTTGTTGATGCAACCTTGTTGCCATTGTTCTCCAAGCTTGCCGATAATATTCCTGCGGTCGAAACCATCGTTTTGATCAATGCCCAACCTGGCATCGAAACACCCTTCCCGAATGTGTTGCATTACGAAGATTTGATGGCCCAAGTCGAGGCTGAATTCGACTGGCCTGTCACTGACGAGCGCCAAGCGATGGGCTTGTGCTACACCAGCGGCACAACCGGCAATCCCAAAGGCGTGTTATATAGCCATCGTTCGCTCTATTTGCACACGATGGGCGAAAATCAAGCCACAGCCTTAGCCTTTACTCCCGATGATATTGTGATGCCCGTCGTGCCTCAGTTTCATGCGATGGCGTGGGGATTGCCCTACTCGGCCATGTTTGCTGGCGCAGATTTGGTGATGCCTGGCTTGCACTTGAATCCAGTGGCCTTGGCCGATTTGATTGCCGACGAAAAAATCACCTTCCCCGCTGGTGTGCCGACCATTTGGACGGCGATGTATCAAGAATTACGCGCCAATCCCCGCGATTTTTCGCATGTGCGCTGTTTGGCAGTTGGTGGTGCAGCTATGCCACGCGGCTTGATCGAAGCCTACGAACGCGATTTCGGCGTGCCTGTGTTGCATGCTTGGGGCATGACCGAGCTTTCGCCCTTGGGCACAATTTCAAGCTTGCAACCGCAACATCGCCAACTAAGCGACCACGAACGCTGGGATTTACGTGCCAAACAGGGTTATCCAATCGGCGGAGTCGAATTGCGGATCGTCAATGATGCTGGCGAGGAATTGCCGTGGGATGGTACAACGGTTGGCGAGTTGCAGGCGCGTGGCCCGTGGGTTACCGCTGGCTATTACAAAGTTGAGCCAACCGCCGAGCATTTTACCGCCGATGGTTGGTTTCGCACTGGCGACGTGGCTACAATCAACCACGAAGGCTATTTGGGAATTACCGACCGCACCAAAGATTTGGTTAAGAGCGGCGGCGAATGGATCTCATCGGTTGAGCTGGAAAATACCTTGATGGGCCATGCCAAGGTCACTGAGGCGGCGGTGATCGCGATTCCCGATGAGCGTTGGAGCGAGCGCCCGTTGGCCTGTGTGGTGCTGACCAAAGATGCAGGCGAGGTTGAGCCGAGTGAACTCTTGGAGTATCTTGAGCCGTTGGTGGCCAAATTCTGGCTACCTGAACGAGTTGTGTTTGTAAGCGAAATTCCCAAAACCAGCGTGGGCAAATTCGATAAAAAAGTGCTACGTGCCCGCTATGCCAATGGTGAATTAGGCTAATTAAACAAAAACAGGGCGGATGTTTCATCCGCCCTGTTGATCTATTAATTGGGGTTTAACAGACTGTTTCCCCAAAACATGCTTCGAGGAGGCTACGAACTTGGGTTTGATGTTGCTGCCACCAGCCACGCCCACCCAGCACTTCGACAACCGTAATAACCTCGTTTAGTTGATAACAGGTAGCCTCAATCCCATCCGAGCGCACAATCGAGATGCTATGCTCATCGGTATTAGGCGAAATTTTGATTGTATATGTTTGAGTTTCAATGACCATGCTCATTTGTTTACTACTACCCTTTCGTGAGTGCTATTCACCTTTACTCCCCTGATGGTTGGAAACGTTTTCTCAACCAGAAGGACTATGGTTTTAGAGTACAATTTCAAGTTAACCAACTAATTTACCCAATCTGTTTCGTTGTAAGTAGAACGTTTTGGTAATGGCCAACGTTCCTAGAAAATATTCTTTAAGCTACTCTTTAACATTGCGCTAACAGTAGTTACTGGTTGGTCTAGGCTAACGTCAACCATGCCAAGGATAAATCTATGCCGCACTTTCCCAATTATTTTCTTTGGGGCAGATCAACCACTGCCTCGCACATTGCAGGCACTTGGCACAATGTTGGCAACGGTGAGAGCTTTTGGAATAACATTGCCAACACGCTAGCGACGATTCGCCCCAAGCATAATGGTTAGCTTGCCAACGATCGCTATCACCTCGATCGAAGCAAGCAAATATCGATCCATGGCTATGTATGTATGATTAAGAGTTTTAGGCTACTAACGAGGGGAATTTAGGCTTAGGGGCCAAATTTGATCCACGAAGGACACGAAGCAGCACGAAACTGGGATTAGGGGCTATATTTAACCACGAAGAGCACGAAGCAGCATGAAGTTCAAACTATTGGTAGATATCAAACTTAGCGATCTTCGAGTTCTTCGCGGTTAATAACGTATGTTCTATGCTCTATGTTCTATGTTCTGTTTACTGCCCCAAAATCAAGGCAAACATCAATGGTGCAACAATTGAAGCATCGGATTCGACAATAAATTTAGGCGTGGTTGGCTCTAATTTGCCCCAGGTGATTTTTTCGTTGGGCACTGCACCCGAATACGAGCCATAGCTGGTCGTTGAATCGCTGATTTGGCAGAAATAGCCCCACACTGGTACGTTGCCCATTTGCATATCTTGGTGCAACATTGGCACAACACAAATTGGGAAGTCGCCAGCAATGCCGCCGCCAATTTGATAGAAGCCAATTGAATGAGTTTTGCTGATTTCGATATACCATTCGGCCAAATAGGCCATGTATTCGATCCCAGTTCGCACTGTATGAATATTCTTGATTTCGCCTTGGATACAGTGAGCTGCATACATATTGCCAGTCGTTGAATCTTCCCAGCCTGGCACGATGATTGGCAGGTTTTTCTCCATCGCGGCGTACATCCACGAATCTTTAATATCGATTTGGAAATATTCTTCTAAAACGCCTTTGCGCAAAATTCGATAGAGAAATTCGTGGGGGAAATAGCGTTCGCCCGCTGCATCAGCCGCAGTCCATTCATCGACCAAGGCGCGTTCCAAGCGGCGCATGGCTTCTTCTTCGGGAATACAGGTGTCAGTGACCCGATTCATATGGCGAACCAACAGCGCAGCTTCATCATCGGGCGTTAAATCGCGATAATGCGGCACCCGTTCGTAGTAATCGTGAGCCACTAAATTGAATAAATCTTCTTCGAGGTTGGCTCCGGTACACGAAATAATCTGCACTTTATCTTGGCGAATCATTTCGGCCAACGAGATTCCCAATTCGGCGGTGCTCATCGCACCAGCAAGGGTAATCATCATTTTGCCGTTGTTTTCAAGGTGGCGCACATAGGCATCGCTGGCATCGATCATGGCTGCCGCGTTGAAGTGGCGAAAGTTATGGCGCAAAAAATCGCTGATAGGAGTCGTGCTCACAAGCTACCTCTTTTGTTGATAAAGCAAATCTTAAGGCGCTAGATCGAGCCAGCGCCGCCGTCTATTGTACCGCAGGCTGAGGCTTATTGTGCTAAAACTAAGGCAATCCGTTTGCGATCTGGGTCGATCGATTGAATGCTAACATCGACAATATCGCCAACACTCAAACTCAGGCCACGGGGAATTTGCGAACGGTGCAATAAGCCATCGTGCTTAACCCCCAAATCGATAAATGCGCCCCAATCGACGACATTGCGCACTGTGCCTTTGAGCTGCATGCCCGGCTGCAAATCTTCAAAAGCCAGCACATCGCTGCGCAAAATTGGTGCTGGCACATCCTCGCGGGGGTCGCGACCTGGCCGCAGCAGTTGGTCAATAATATCACTCAGGGTTGGTACGCCTGTGCCCAATTCCGCCGCAAGGCTATGCAATGGCTGATTTTTCAAATCTTCCAAGCGTTTGATTCGTTCGTTGCGGCCTGTTTTGGCGTTAATATTCAGCTTGTCCAACAAATTACGGGTAACCGTATAACTTTCGGGGTGAATTGCGCTGGCATCCAAGGCTTCATCGCCATCGCGAATTCGCAAAAATCCGGCGGCCTGTTCAAAGGCTTTTGGCCCAAGCCCTTTGACCTTTTTGAGTGCAACCCGCGAACGAAATGGGCCATGTTCCTCGCGATGGCTGACAATTTGAGCCGAAAGTTTGGGGCCAATCCCGGCAACATAGCGTAAAAGCGCAGGCGAAGCGGTGTTGACATCAACCCCAACATTATTAACTGCGCTCTCAACCACGCCATCAAGCGCATTGCCCAAGGCCGATTGATCAACATCGTGTTGATACATGCCTACGCCAATCGCTTTTGGCTCGATTTTGACCAACTCGGCCAAGGGATCTTGCACCCGCCGTGCAATCGAAACCGCGCCGCGCAAGCTGACATCGAGATCAGGCAATTCGCTGCGGGCAAGCGTACTAGCACTGTAAACACTGGCTCCTGCTTCGCTGACAATCAAATAGTGCAAACCAGTTTGGTGGCGAATCACATCGGCGACTAATTGCTCAGTTTCGCGCGAGGCCGTGCCATTGCCAATGGCAATCAAACTCACAGCATAGCGTTTGATCAAGCTTTGCAATTCTTGAAACGCCCGTTCACGCGCTGCCGCGCCGCTGTGAGGATAAATCGTGGCAGTCGTGAGCACATTGCCAGTTTGGCCGATAATCGCCACTTTGCAACCAGTGCGGTAGCCTGGATCAAGCCCGAGCACCACATTATTGGCGATTGGCGCTTGCAGCAACAACGAATGCACATTCTTGGCAAAGACGGTGATCGCATGGCTTTCGGCTTGCTCAGTCAAGGCGCGGCGCACATCGCGTTCAATTGCTGGCAAGAGCAATCGCTCAGCGCCATCGTGGATCGCCAAGCGCAGTTGCTCGGCCCAAGCTGAACGTTGATCAAGCGGAAAATACTTGGCAACCACATCAAACCAATCACGTTGATCCATCTGAATTTTAAAACGCAAAATATGTTCGGTTTCACCACGGTTGAGCGCCAACACTTGGTAAGGCTTGAGGCGGCTGGCCGTGCTCTCAAATTGATAGTAGGTTTGATATACGCCCTTGCTATCCTCGGCATCGGCGATTAACTCGCTGCGAACCACGCCCCAACGCAAAGCGCGTTCGCGAGTTTGACGGCGCACCTCAGGATGATCGCTGATTTGCTCGGCTACAATATCGCGTGCTCCAGCCAAGGCCTCTTCAATGCTGGCAACCTGTTCGTTGAGAAACTGGCGAGCGGTAGCATCAATCGGATCATTCGGCTGCATTTGAATAATTTCAGCCAAGCCTTCGAGGCCACGTTCGCGGGCTATGCTGGCGCGGGTACGGCGTTTGGGCTTGAACGGCGCATACAAATCTTCGAGGGTGGTTTTATCAGTAGCGGCGGCCAAGGCTTGGGCCAATTCATCACTCAAATTGCCTTGCTCGCGCAGAGCACTCAAAATCGCCTCGCGCCGCTCGTCAAGCTCACGTAAACGGGCAATTTGGCTTTGAATGCTGCGTAATTGTTCTTCATCCAAGCCACCAGTTTGCTCTTTACGATAACGAGCGACGAACGGCAAAGTATTGCCTGCATCGAATAATTGAATCGCAGCGGTAACTTGCTCGGCACGCACCGTCAAGCCTTTGGCAATTAAATGGGCATAATCCATGGAAATTCTCAATCTAGCTAAACGAATATGTTGAATGTTGAAACGACGAAGGACACGAAGAGCACGAAGGGGAGAAGGCTATAGGCTATCTGTAATGGTGTATTGGATTAGCAATGATGTCTATCCCTCACCCCCTGACCCCCTCTCCCGCAGAGCGAGGCGAGGGGGAAACACCGTATCATGAAGGGTGGAATACCCCTCGCCCGCCGCAGTGGGAGAGGGGCCAGGGGTGAGGGAATGGTAATCCAATACACCATTCCATAGCCAAAAGCCAATAGCCCTACGTCCCGATCCCCAACCCCCAACAACCGATCCCCAATTAATGCTATTCAGGGTTAAGTTGTGGGCGAACGAAAGGATTGCTGAATGTTGCGCCCCAAATGCTGCTGAGCGATTGGCCTTCGACGGTAATCTGTACCTGTTGCACACTACTGAACGAAGTTAACGCCAAGACCAAGGCATCAACCGCCGCCTGCGGATTGCTGGTTTGGCTGAATTCAGCGCTAAGATCAAGTTGAGCAACCCCATCAACAATCACCAAACGCCGTACTTGGCTGGCGCTCGGGATGGCACTACTAACAACATGACTATAACGGCCAGCTCCGCGAATCAGCTCATTGACGGTAGCGCGGGCCTCGGTTTTGGTGCTTGGCACAAGCCGCATCACCCGCACCCAACGGCCACTACTTTGCTGAAAATATAACGGCAAGAACGAAGTTGTGTTAAACTGACCATTTAAACCCTGCGGATTATCGGGGTTGACATTGGGACGATAGCGCAGGCCACCTAAATTTTGGCCTTGGACTTGAATTTGCACCTGCTTAACCTCTGGTTGCTCAGTCAAGGCCAACACAATCGAACGCAAACCCAAATCTTCGAGGCTTGAATTGCCAAACGTCGGGATACGGTTAAAATTAGCGGTAGCAATGCCATTATTCAAGCGTAGCCCAAGTAATTGGGTATCGCTGGGCAACAAACTACGCAAATCGCTGCGTGCACCTTGAATTAACTGTTGGATTGCGGCAGTCCGTGACTGACGAGTTGCCGCAATCTGGCGCGAGACTGGCACTAACACTTGGCCAGTGCTATCGGCAAAAAACAAGGTTAATTGATTAACCTCGCGACCGCCAGTTTCCTCGGTCGGCTGAGCAGTTGGCTCAGGGATCGGTTCAGGCGTTGGCTCGACAGTCGGCTCAACTGTTGGTTCGAGCGTTGGCTCAAGAGTTGGTTCAACAGTCGGTTCTGCGGTTGGTTCAAGCGTTGGCACGGCAGTTGTCGCAATTGGCGATAACGTTGGCTCAAAGGTTGGGAGATCGGTGGCAAACGGAATGCTAGGAGTAGCAGAGGCGACAATCACATCTTCAGTTGGCGGTACAATAACAAAGGTTGGCGATGCAAGAATCACCTGAGTGGTTGCAGAAGCCGATGACGTAGCAGAGACCGAGGGAGTGACGGTAGTGGTTTGAGCAATAACTTCGGCTGTTTGAGTTTGACGAACCGCTGCTGTGGCAAAGGCATTTGGCGATGGTGAAACCGTTAATGTTGGGCTATCGGATGTTGGCTGAAGCACTTGCGAGGTAGCGCTAGGCGTGGCAGGGTTATCGGGGTTGCTAAATAAAACAACGCCGCTAATCGCATAGGCCACAATAATTAAGCCAAGTAGGCCCACCAAGGTGGCATAAATGCGGCGATCGCGGGTCGATAAACCAGCCAGCCAGCCGCGCCAACCACCCACCGCAACTGGCGTAGGCGTGCTGATAACCTGCGCAACCGGCAGATCTTCACCTGCATATAATGGGCAACGCACATGGTTGCTACTTAGACAAAACGAGGCTTGGGGCACTGGGATGTCGTGAGCCTCACCCGTCATGTAGCAGCGGTGCTCCGGCGTAGGACTCGCGAAACGAATCGCACGATTTTGTTTAAGGCCCACATATGGGCAGTGATGCACTGGTTCCACGACGTTCCTCGTTCAAGCTCAACAAAGGCTTCTGACCGCCATTATACTCTACCAACCCTTGCCACAGAAACAGCGCTTGATTGCAGAAAGGTAACACATGCGGGTTCTGGTTCTTGCTGATATTCATGCTAACTTAGCCGCACTGGAAGCTGTTCTTGGAGCAGCAGGCGAGGTCGATTCGGTTTGGTGTTTGGGTGATACGGTTGGTTATGGGCCTCAACCAAATGAATGTGTTGCGCTCATGCGTGAACGCCAGCAAGCGATGTTGGTCGGCAATCACGACCTTGGTTGCCTTGGCACAATTCCCTTGACCAATTTTAATCGTGATGCTCGGATTGCCAATGAATGGAATGGCTTGCAATTAACCGAGGAGCATCGCGAGTTTTTGCTGAGCCTAAGCCCAATGCAACAGGTTAATGATATGGTTACCTTGGCGCACGGTAGCCCACGCGACCCTGTTTGGGAATATTTACTCGATACTGTCGGGGCAACCTATTCCTTCGATCATTTTAGCACACCGATTTGCTTTGTGGGCCATACCCATCAGCCTGTAATTTTTACCGCTGATATGCTTGGCGATCATTGCACTGCGACGATTCCAACCGACCAATTGGTGCTCAAGCTGCAACCTGATAAGCGCTATATCATCAATGCTGGTGGGGTTGGTCAACCCCGCGATGGTGATGCCCGTTCAGGTTGGGCAATTTATGACGATGAGCAACAAACGGTCAGCTTCCATCGCACAACTTACAATATTCGGCGCACCCAAACCTTGATGCTCGAACATGGCTTGCCCAATATTTTGGCAGCCCGTTTGAGTTTTGGCATGTAGCTATTTGCCCACACTTGGCAAGAAGATATTGGTAATCGGAGTCCAACTACGGGTTTCAGCGAGCGCATTCGTGCCGTTCCAACCACCAATGCTATAAATATCCCGAGCATTTGAAAGCACGAGGTGTTCGCTGATTGCATGGCCGGTGCGCAAATCGGTTGCATTCCAGATATTGTTTTGCAACACCAAAATAGCTTGGTCGCCCTCAGCTCCACCCACCAAATAGATCTGATTGGTGATATAAACCGCGCCAGCGTCAACTCGTGGGGCTGGCAGATCGGTTATTTTTTGCCATGTGCCAGTTTGTAAACGCCAGGTTCCAAGGCTGGGGCCAGTTGAGGTTTGGCCGCCGATCAATACAACATCGCCGCCACTTTGGGCAATGGCTGCATCACGTAAGGCCAATGGCATGGCCGGGCCTTGGCTCCAGCTTTGGGTATCGGGGCTATAAATAAAGCTGGTATCGGCGATGATCCCCTCATTCTCGCCGCCAAACACATAAACTTTGCCATCGATAGCGGCAATCATGGCATTGGCGCGTGGGGCAGGCATGGCTGGGCCAGTTTGCCAACGATTTTGGGCTAGGTCAAAAATCTCTAAAATATTACTAGCCGCACCATTTTTATCGCGGCCACCTGCTACATAAATTTGGCCAGCAATCTGCACTGCGCCGCTAGAGGCCACCGCCGTTGGCTTGCTAGCCAGTTCACGCCACGCCCCGGTTGCCAAATTCAATTGACGGGTATGCGCCACCACGCCAGTATCAGTGTTGCCGCCAATCACAATCAAACTATCGGCTAGAAAAACCCCGGCATGTTGGTAGGTTGGCTCGGGCAGTGCGGTCAGTGGTTGCCAAACATTGCTCACAAGCGTTGTCGCAGGCTGGGTGGTTGGCGTGATGTTGCCGCGTACCACAAACCAGCCAATTGCCACCACTGCCACAATCAGCCCAAATAGCACACCCAAAATCGCCAATGCATAGGCTCGGGGAATTGTAATTTGATTGGTTGGTTGGGTGATCACTGGGGTAATCGGATCGGGTGCTGGAGTTGTGATCGGCTGAGTCGTGCTAGGTATCTGCATTGGTTCAGGCGCGATTGGCTCATCAATTGGAATACTGACGAGCGGCTCGCTCTCAGGAATGCGCTCAGGCTCGGGCACTGAATTTGGAGTATTCAAAACCTCGATCAGGCCGCGCCGCACAGCCTCAAGCGTCGCCTCAGCCCGTGATAATACCCCCAGCTTAGCGTAGATATTGCGAATATGCACTTTGACTGTGTTGGGGCTGATGACCAGCGTATTGGCAATTTCGTTATTGCTTGCCCCCAGCGCGAGCTGGCGCAAGACCTCGATTTCACGCTCGCTGAGTGGTGATTGATCAGACATATTCCTCAATTCCTGAGCCAATTCTCCATCCATTGCATGGTAGCTGAACGCCGCAGCAAAGTCAAAGGTTTAATCAACAATCAGGGGCGGAATGTGGCCTAGGCTCATTCCTACCCCTGATTAAATGATGCTATAGGGTTATTTGCTTGGCTGTTGGTCTGAATCGGTTAGCGTTTCAGGTTGATCATCATCAGGTTGATCATTATCAGCCTGATCATCGTCATCATCAACTTGATCATCATCAGCCTGATCATCGAATTCATCGTCATCGTCATCATCGTCATTGCCAATCCCCAACGATTGTTTGGTCATCAGCAAGGCGGTGCGGCCACGGAGCATCAAGTCGTCGAAGCGTGATGGTTCTTTGGCTTCGCGTGGCAACACTGAGATAAAATGATTGAAGAGATAGCTATTTTCACGCACAAACTGATTCAGATCGGCCTCAGGATTGCGCAATTGCCAAGCTTCCAAGCTAACTGCCAAGAATTCACTGAGTTTCTCTACCGTGTCGGGCGTGGTTTGAGCCGCTGCACCAGCAATGTAGTATTCTTCACCAACTGGCACAAGGTGGGCAAAAATCAGCTCGTTTTCTTCCAAGCGCTTGGCGGCAGCATGGTCGCGCAAGGTAAAGGTTTCTTTGGTCAAAACCTCTTGAATCAACGCGCCTTTGCCCTTGATAATTTCTGTAATCAGATAAGGGCGCAAACGAATGCCAGCCCAAGTTGGCAGCAAATTCAGCTCATGTTCGTCAAGCTCAAGCTCAGCTGGCGGATTGGCGGCGATTCGTTCGACCAAGGTTGAGCCATCGTCGCCACTTTGAGCATCGAAGGCCAGCCAGGTCAAAAAGCGCTCTGAGCCGCGATCTTCCAGCTCATCAAGCTCGCTCATATCGGCGGCAGTGTAGCGCCCACCCCAATATTGCTCAAATAATGTAGGCATACTGAGCGCCAATTCATCACTTTGGGTCGCGTCAATTAATTTAGGAAACAAGCGATCTTGGGCACGGCGTAATAAGCGCAACTGGTCTTCCTGCGCACGGTCAGCTGCTTCATGACATTGCTTATATTTTTTGCCACTGCCACATGGGCAGGGGTCGTTGCGGCCTACTTTTGCCATGGAACTACTCCTAGATTATGCTGCTGAGGGCATGCTAAAGATAAAGGTACTGCCTTTGCCAGGCGTGCTATCGACCCAAATTCGGCCACCATGAGCCTCAATCACCTGTTTGCAATAGGCTAGGCCAACCCCGCCGATCCGTTGTTCGCCAACCTGTTTGCTGAAGCGATCAAAAATGCGGCCTGCGAGTTCCACCGGAATACTTGGGCCTTGGTCGGCGATCCGTACTTGGGCATTTCCGCCCGTGTTGCTCACTTGCACCCGCACCGTGCTATAGGCTGGGCTGCGACGCAAAGCATTATCAAGCAAGTGGCTCATCACCCGCCGCATCTTATCAGCATCGAAGGCGAGGCCACCACTATCTGCGCCATACTCCAACACCAAGTTGATTGCCCGTTGTTGGGCTTGTGGTGTTGATTGGGCGATGCTGCCTTCGATCAATGGGCGCAATGGGTTGGCCAAACGATGCAGGCTATTGGGGTCGCCATGCAAACGGCTCATTTCCATCAAGGTATTGGTTAGCTCAACCAAGCGCGAGGTTGTGCGGCGGGCGGTCGATAAAACCCGCTCATTGCCATCGCCTAAATCGCCAGCCAACAAGGTATCTTGGGCTGCCAACACCGAGTTGAGCGGATCATGCATATCTTGCACGAGGAAATCGAGTAATTGCGAACGCATTTCTTCAACTTCTAATTCGGTGGTTTTATCGTGGAAAACCCCAACATAGCCCAAGACACTGCCGGCGCTACTGCGAATTGGCACTTGGTTAAGGCCAATTACGGGTTTGCGCGTGCCTTGTTGTTGCTCAAAAACCACCCGTTGGCGTTCGCCTTCGCGTTCGTTGCTAATTACCCGCAAACGGCCCGTGTTTTCTTGGCTCCACTGGTTGAGTGCTTGGCCTTCGAGCGTGCCGCCAAACGCTTCATTCAACAGTTGGCGGGCAGCAGCATTGGCCTGCAAAATGATGCCATTGCTATCGGCCAACACCACGCCATCGCTCGCTGCGCCCAGCACCGCCGCCAGTCGATCACGCTCTTGCACCAACAATTGGGCGGCGCGTTCGACCCGTTCTTGCTCTTCGCCAAGTTGCTTATTGAGTTGGGTGGTTGATTCATGTCCGACAGTTTGCTGGCGATCAAAAGCACGGAGCGCTGCGCTACAAACCAAGGCAAAAATGCTGATCACGAGCACAAAGGCACTGAGCAAGCTCCATTGAATTAACTGATTAGTGCTTGGCTCGGCGGCAGCAAAATAGGCCGCCGCCCATAAACTCGCTAAACTAACAACCGTAACAATAGCAGTGTGCAAGGGGCGCAAGGTCAGCGCGGCACACAAAACCGGCAGGGCGGCGCTGATAATCGCCAATTCGCGTTGTTCAGGGAAGACCATGGTTGCACCCAAAGCGATGCTGAGCGTACCCACAATCAAGGCCCAACCACTCAAGGGCAAGCGCCGACGCAAGCCAGCAATCAGGCCAACCAAAGCGGCCAGTGCGCCAACTCCGCCTGCAATCGCCCCGATCAGCATCGTTTGTGGGCCAAAATTAAATCCGCTCCACGCTGCCAGCCCAGCACCAAGCGCCAACACCACCAAGGCAATTGGCAACAACAACCGACTTAAGGGCGAACGTGGGAGAGTTATCGCAGCTGTTTGACTAGGCTGCTCAGTCATTGCGACGCTTTCAGTCATGAGCCAATCCTCAATCCATCTAAGCTAGGGCTGCCCAATTATACTACGGTGTGACGTTATAGCTGTAATTGGCTGCTTCGGTGGTGCCTTGAGTTGTGGCATTGACCACCAAAACCGCTCGCCGATTGGCCGGAATCAGCCAACGCGCTTGGCCATTATCGGTTGGAATTGAGACAACTTCCGCAACCCCAGCTTGATCATAGAGCACCGCCGTGAGCACCCAACGCTGTGCCAATTGATTACGAACTGGCACAAAGCCAGTCCCAACCCATTCAGCCGTTACCCCATCGATTGTCAGATCGCTCAAGGCTAAACCAGCAGCATTATACGCTTCATCGTTGATCACCCAAAATCGCAATTGAATCTGTTGGCCTGCCCACGGCGTGAGATCAACGCTTTCTGCTTGCCACGTGGTTTGTTGGCCTGTCCAGCCAGCCCCAATATTCAAGCCAACCGGATTGGCTCCAGTACTGGCTTGGGTCGCAATTGCTTGCCAGGTTTGGCCGTTATCTTGCGAAAGACTGAGATAGGCATAATCGTAATCTTGCTCTAAATCAAACCACCGTCGATAAATCAGGCTGCCGCCCGCGCTAGGCACTTGAATTGCTGTGGTGAGCGTGCTGACCCGCGCATCGCCACGCCCGCTCCACCATGTGGCGCTACTTGTCACATCGGCGGCGAAAATAGGCACTGTGTTGTTGCCCTGCCATTCGAGCGTTCGTTCGCTACTGGCGTTCTCAAAGGCCAAATAATCGCTGCCAAATTGCCGAATGCTCAGGTTTTGTTCGCTGCTCTGGGCCTGCTCTGGCAACACAGCGCGGGGCAGATCGTAGCCATAACGGCCATCAGCCACCGTTGGATCATTCACCCAATTGGCGACTGCCCACGCCGCAAACAGCTGATCAAAGCTGGTTAAATCGGGATAGCGGGTGGTCATCAAACTGGTAATGCTGGTCAAATTATCGCCAGCATCAGCCGCCGCCAAGGTTCCCATCGGCAAGCCGTCGAGTTGCTGATCAAGGTAACTGAGGAACAGCTGAGCCGCGCCATAATGTTTGAGCGCAGTGCCAGGGCTGCTGGCCCACGCATTGAGTTGGGTATCCGGCGAGGCCAGAAAATCGAGTGCCAAGCTATCGTTGCTATAGCCTGAACGATCTTCGCTCAACATCGAAGCGCCTTCGTTGAGCCAAGTGGCGGGGTGGCTCAGCACATTCCGATGCAACAGATGCTGCATTTCGTGAATTAACGTGGCGACATAGCCAAAATCGCTGGGTGGCATGGCCGCAGCGTTAATCACCAACATCTCGCGTTCGTTGGAATATGGATTGATCGCTTGGGGTAATTCGTTATCGCTGGCGTAATAGCCGCCCGCCCCGTTGACCGCAGCATTCAAGACGGTTACAGGTACTTGGGGCCAAGCCTGTTGCGGATACCATTTGGCTAGCAACGGCCAACCAACCTGTTCAAATTGCTGAGCAGCATTAATCAGCGCTTGTTGCTCAACCGGCAAATCATCGGCGACATAAATTAATAAGTGGGTGGTGCTGAGTTGAAGGGTGGCACTGATATTGCGCTGTTGATTGCTGGTTAAATCGGTAACCCAAAAGCTACGGCGCTCGTATGGTGGGGGCATTTCCAAACGCAGTGGTTGAGGTTTTTCGCTAATCAAGCGCCAATCAACGGCAAGTTGGGCTAAATCGCGCTCAAGCCCTTGTTGGCTGGCTCGTTCCACCGCCGCTTCATCGGCAATTATTGGGATGCTTGTGGCCAATGCTTGAGTCGGGCTGAGAGTTTGAGCTGGAGTTGGCAAGCTTGGTTGAATTGGAATTTGGGTGCTGGTTGTCGGTGCGGTTGCGCTACAACCCACCAACATCCACAGCAAAAGGCAGATTCGCCAGCGACGCATACCATTATCCTTATCGCAATTTTGCTATCAGGATAGCACAGAACCTTGGTAGACATGGCATATATTGCCATCTATAATCGCAGTATCCTCCGTTAGCCAGTTTATTGAAGGAGCGAAGCCCATGAAACAGTGGATGAGTCGGATGTTGTTGGGCGTATTAGCAATTGCCTTGAGCGGTTGTGTTGCCTCACAAGTCGAAACCACAATCAGCGGTGATGGCAGTGGCACAAATACGTTTAAAGTAGGTATGGATGCCGAAACAATGGCCATGATGGCAAGCATGGGTGGCACTGAGGGCGAAGATCCCTTTAAACAAACCAAAGATGATGTTTCAGGTTATCCAGCTGAGTGGAGCGCAACCACCAGCGATTGGAAAGAAAAGCTTGGCGAAACCGAGTTCCAAGGCGTGCAGATCAACATGAAATTTGCTAATCTTGCAACCTTGAACGAGCAGTTGAGCCAATTTTTGACTGACTCAGGCAGCAGCGATAGCCCAACTGGTCAAGCGCTATCGAATCTTAAAGTAACCGATGATGGCGAAACCTTCACTGTATCTGGCAATGCCATGGCCACCGATTTGGCTGCGGCTGCCGAGAGCGAAGGCGCTGGCATGCCTGGCATGGGCGATTCGTTGAAAAAGGCTGTGATCGTTTGGCAAGTAACTTTGCCAGGTGAAGTGAGCAGCGTTGAGCCAGCCGATATTGCAACCGTCAACGGCAGCACCGTTACTTGGAAAATTCCAGTTGATAAAACTGCTCAATATACCCTTAAGGCCGTTTCAACCAAGAGTGGTGGCGCTGGCGGCAGTAATTTGCCATTGATCCTTGGTGGCGTTGGCTTGTTGGTAGTCTTGGCAGGCGTTGGCTTCTTCGTGATGAGCCGCCGCAAAGCTGCTCCAGTTGCCGCTGGTTATCAACAATATGGTGGTCAAACCTACGACCCCAATGCCCAACAAAATCAACAACAAGGCTATTACGACCCAAACAACGACCCTAACCGCAAACAATAAGCCAATTTGAAACCTTTTGAGCCAACGCTCCGTCTTTACGGCGGAGTGTTGGCGTTTTAGCTAACAAATTGCGGTACGATGATAGTGAGCGATTTTTGATCAACGGAGGCTGCTGTATGCGTTATTGGTTGTTGCTTCTCGGGCTGGTGTTGTTGAGTGGTTGTGTGAGTCAGCAACAACAAACTGAATTTAATGCCGATGCCAGCGGTGTTTATGAAATTCGACTAGGGTTTTCGCAACAATTTCTCGATTTTGCTGAGATGGGCGGAAGTGGCGCAAGCACCGATGTGCTCGATGATGCGCTCAGTGAATTAGGCTCAATCGCCGATTTGCTGCCCGCTGAATGGCAAGCCAGCAACGAAAATTGGACCAGTGAAGATGGTCAATATCGGGGCACATTAATTCGCATGCAATTTCGCGATCTGGCCATGCTCAAAGATCAATTGACCAGCAGCGAATTAAACGAACTTTATAGTTTGGTGCGCTTTGAGGATGTAGCAATCGAGCAAAATGGCAATGAGGTTCAGCTCAAGGCAACGGTCAAAAATGGTGAAAATTCAATGTTGGGAAGTACAGAATCAGGCGAGCTGTTTGGCTCAGGCTTGGTTGCTAGCCCCACCACCAGCTGGACAATTCGCTTCCCCGAAGCGATTAGCAGCTGGAACGAGCGCGAAATTGCCACGCTCAACGAGCAGCAAACCAGCATCACCTATGATTTTCCCTATCCTTTGAGCCGCGATTATCAGCTTGAAATTGTGGGGACGCTGAGCGCTGGTGTGCCGCAATGGGCCTTGTGGGGCGTTGGTGGTTTGGTTGGGGTTGGGTTAATCTTGGTCGGCATCGGCTTTATTTTGAGTCGGCGCAAAACCAATACCCAGCCTTATGATTTGGTGCCTGCTGGCCCAAGTAATGGCGAGCCAGCCTACCAACCTGGCAGCCAAACCACCCCCTTAGCAACACCCAGCTATCAGCCCAAGCCTGAAAGCTACCAACCAAATGATCAGGTTGCCGCCTATCAGCCTAAACCTGAGAGCTACCAACCAAGCGATAGCATTTCGCCGTATGTACCAAAACCTGCTAGTTATCAAGCGACAATAACCTCAGCTCAAGCCAGCAATAGCTACGAGCAGCCAACCGCATTTGGCTCAGCTCCAACTGAATTTGGTGGCCGCACGCCAACTCGTTCGCTGGGAAGTTGGCAAGATTCCAACGATGATGCTCAAAGTCGATAGGGCGCATGCGGCGCGGCATTCGGTTTATTCAGCGTTTGAATCTGATTAATCGCTGCCAACGGCCCGATAATCACCAATTGATCGCCGCTGCTCAAACGTTCATCGCCGCGTGGGCGTAAATCTTCGCCATTGCGCCCACGCCGATAAAGCACCGAAATATCGTGCTGATTTTCAACCGTCTGGATCAAGCGTCCATCAAAAATGCCATCGCGGGCTACCGTAATTTCCACCGTCGAGAGCAACTTGCCTGCCACATACAAGGCGTTGGTAATGCCGCGACCCAAGGCCGCAGCGGCAAGAGTTGGGGCGGCCAGCGCCGAGGTGCTAAATGCGGTCTGAATATGAAAGGCTGAGCTAAGTTTGCTCGCCAATGAATCGTTAAAAACCCGCATCACAATATGAATATCAGGATGCAATTCGCGGGCGGTCAAGGCAATATCGAGGTTGGTCAAATCGTCGCCAGTAACCACAGTGAGCGAGGTGGCATGGCGCAAACCTGCTTCGTGCAGCAGCTCAGGCTGACGAGCATCGCCAATAATCACTGGCACATGCTGACCCATCACCAATTCGTGAAACGGCCCATCGTTGTGAGCATCAATTACCACCACATCGCAGCCGCTGGCCAGCAATTGCCCAACCACCCGATAGCCAATTTTGCCCAAACCACACACAATAATATGATCACGATAGGTTGATGCTAACGCCATTTGCCAAGCCTCCCGCCGATTGCGTTTATCGAACAGCAAAATACCCATATTGAGCGCACCTCGCGCCAGCAAAATAATATTCAAGGCTGGAGCGAGATAAAACAATACTTGCAGCCACCATGGCTCAGGCAGTGGCACGGGGTTGAGGGTCATTTGGCTAAATGCTTGATAGAGCGCTTGGTTAAAAGCTAAAACTGGGCGCGTGCCTGCCCAAATTGCCAGGGTAAACCCCAACCACAACAAAAGCCATAAACCCAGCCAAATTCCCGAATCGCGAAACACAATCCAACCATCGCGCAACGAGGCCGCGATCAGTCTTCGCCAACGCGCTTTGCGACTAGGGGTTTTGGCTGGTTTCATGCTTGATACATTGCCTCGCTCGCTCCCTCACGCAGTTGTTGATCAGCCTGTTGAATTGTGCTGGCTGTGCCAATCAAGGTTAGTTGATCGGCTGCTTGCAATTGGGTTTGACCATCGGGCACAAATAAGTTGCCCGCCCGCCGAATTGCCACAATCAAGACATTATTTGGCAAATTAAGCTGTTTCAACGGCTTACCCACCACCCGCGGATTGGATACTTCAACTTCGTAAATGCTTTGGTCGGCTTGATGACTTAAGAGCATGCTCATGGCTGATGGGCCTTGAACCAATTGGGTTAAAGCATCAACCGATGCTTGTAAGGGATTCAAAACCGTAATGCCAAGATCGCGCAAAACACTGCTGGTACTCTCATTTTCAGCCTGAGCCACAATTGTTGTAACCTTGAAATGCGAACGCACAACTTGGCTCACCAACAGATTGAGTTTATCACTCGGGGTCAAGGCTACAACCGCTTTGTCCCGTTCAACGCCAGCTTTACGCAACACTTGCAGATCAGTCGCATCACCAGTGATTGTGCTAATGCCATGCTGGCGCACTCGATCGATCAACTGCTGATCGGTATCGATTACGACTACATCGTGATGTTGGCTATGCAGTTGGCGGGCAAACAGCTGGCCCAAATCATTCGCGCCAATAACTAAAGTGGTCATCGGTTCAACTCCTAACAAACGGGCAAACAATGGGGTGGTGAAGCTTTGCAACACAACTGTGCCAATCACGGTCATAAAGACCAAGCCAATCAACAAATTGCCCCCAGCAAATCCGGCTTCTTCCAATGAGATCGCGGCAAAGGTGGCAACTGAAGCGGCGACAACTCCGCGTGGGCAAACCGCAGCAATAAATGCTCGTTCGCGCCAAGTTAAGGTTGAGCCAAGCGTCGAAGCAAAGACACACAATGGCCGCACCACCACAATCATCAATACAACCGCTAACACACCCCACCAGCCAAGCGCGGCCAAATCGGCAAATTTCAAACGAGCTGCCAGCAAAATAAAAATAATCGTAATTGCCAGCATGGTTAAGTCGCCCTTGAACAACACAACTTCTTCTTCGTGGGGAAAATCGATATTGCCAACGACAATCCCCGAAACTGCTGCTGCCGCAATGCCAGCCTCATGCGAAATTGCTTCGGCAATAATAAAGATCGCGATTGCGCCACCCAACGCGCTCAAACGGGTGGTTTCAGCATTAAGTTTCGAGCCAATAAAGCGCAACGCATAGGCTAAGCCAATGCCGCCAATCAAGCCAATTAACGAGCCAATCAATAAGCGTTCGGCCCAATCGAAGGCTCCACTAATCGTTGTGCCGCTGGTAAGCAAAACATCGAGCACAACCACCGCCAAAATTGCCCCAACCGCATCAACCAATACGCCTTCCGCTTGTAACAACACTTTTAAGCGTTCTTTGGCATTGCTACACCGCATCAAAGGCGTGATCACGGTTGGCCCAGTCACGCTCATTAATGCTCCAAACAGGGTTGCCAGTGGCCACGATAATCCCGCCACAAAATGTGCTACCAGGGTTGCACTGCCCCATGTCACCAAGGCTCCAACACTCATCAACATTTGCAATGGGTAGGATAAACGGCGCAAATCGTTGATATCGAGCACCAAACCACCTTCAAACACAATAATCGCCACAAACAGCGGAATCAACACCCGCAGCCCAACCCCTAAGGCCGATGGATCAACCAAGCCGAAAACTTCGGGGCCAACCAGCACTCCCACCAACAGCAACAATACAATCGACGGGATGCCAATTCGTTCGGCCAGCACGAAGGTGGCAATCCCAAAACAAATCACCATCCCCGCCATCAACAACAAACTATGTGCATCCATACAACTCCTTTCTGTGCGCCTTGCCACATTGACACAAACCTAAGCTATGTTATGCTATTATTGTTAGGTTTGTCGTTTAACTTAGTTAACAAAAGGACCCAAACCATGGCGCGGATTTATGACAACATTACCCAACTTATCGGCAACACGCCGCTGGTGCGCTTGGGCAAAGTTAATACCACGGGGGCGACGGTATTAGCTAAGCTTGAGTTCTTCAACCCAGCCAGCAGCGTCAAAGATCGGATTGGCTTGGCGATGATCGAGGCAGCGGAGGCCGCCGGTCTGATCAATCCAAACGATACCACGATTATCGAGCCAACCAGTGGCAATACGGGGATTGGCCTCGCATTTGTGGCTGCCGCGAAAGGCTACCGCATTGTGCTGACCATGCCCGAAACCATGAGCTTGGAACGGCGCAAATTACTCAAAGGCTTTGGAGCCGAATTAGTTTTGACTCCAGGCTCCGAGGGCATGCCTGGGGCAATTCGTCGTGCCGAAGAATTGGCCGCCGAAAATCCAGGCAGCTTTATTCCGCAACAATTCAAAAATAAAGCCAACCCAGCGGTTCACCAACGCACCACCGCTGAAGAAATTTGGAATGATACCGATGGCGCTGTCGATATTTTGGTGGCCGGGGTTGGGACTGGTGGCACAATCACTGGGGTTGCTTCGGTGCTCAAAGAACGCAAGCCAGGCTTTAAGGCAATTGCGGTCGAGCCAACTGCCTCGCCAGTCCTTTCTGGGGGCAAAATGGGGCCGCACAAAATCCAAGGGATCGGTGCTGGCTTTGTGCCCGACGTGCTTGATACCAGCGTAATTGATGAAATTATTCAAGTTACCAACGAACATGCCTTTGAATGGGCACGCAAATTGGCTCACGAAGAAGGCTTGATGGTGGGAATTAGCTCAGGGGCCGCCGCATGGGCCGCCTTGCAAGTAGCAGCCCGCCCTGAAAATGCTGGCAAAACGATTGTCTTTATTGTGCCAAGCAACGGCGAACGCTACCTGAGCACGCCATTGTTTGATGCTGAGTAGAATTTAGGGGTCAGGGGCTAGTTGTCAGAGTCCAGAAAAAGCTAGAAGTAATGTTAACGCAGAGGCGCAGAGTCTTGATAAGGATGAAGGCGGTTTCAACCTGATCCCTAGCCCCTGACAGCTGATCCCTAAACCAACAACACCCTCAGCACCGAACCATGCTGAGGGTGTTGAATTTTTAGCAATTCGTGCAACTAGGCGGCTGGCGGAGGAGCTTCGTCGCCGTCGATGCCCAATTTATCTTTGGCGGCTTCATACACATCGCTGGCTTTATCGCCGACGACTTCGGCAACATCACTAATTTTTTCGGCAGCTTGTTCGGCTAGATCGCCCGCTTTTTCAGCGGCATCGCCGATAAATTCACCAACCGACTCGGCGACATCCTTGGCTTTATCAACCAAATTTTCGAAAAACCCTGGTTCATTATCAGTCATGGGGTTTCCTCCGAAATGCCACGTGGTATCTACCACGATCGCTTGCTTAGCTCTATTGTAGTAGATTCAGGCCAACTTACAAGTAGCAATTTGGTTCCATTCTGCTCAGATCGAGCTAGCTTTGGCCTGCTGTTCGCCCAACAGCGGTTGGTTTGGCACACGCGGCAAGCTCAACGAGATCACGGCTGTGATTGCGCTCAGTAAGGCCGCTGCCCATAAACAGCCTGCCAACCCATAGCTTTGATACAGCAGACCCGAAAGAATTGTGCCAAGCAGGCGGCCCAAGGCGTTGGCCATATAGTAAAAACCTACATTCAAAGCCACATCGGCTTGGTCAGTGTAGGCTAAAATCAGGTAGGAGTGGACTGCCGAATTCAGCGCAAAAATAAATCCAAAGCCAATTAAGCCGACCACAACCACGATAGCCGATTGTTGGTTGATTTGCACAACACTGGCAATCGCAGCCATAATCAGCATCAACAAGCCAGCCAAAATTGTTGCAGCCCAGCCGTTGGGCGTGGCTTGCCAGCGGCGGGTAATCGCTGGCGCAAGCGCTTGAATCAGGCCATAGCCAATCACCCATAAGGCCAAATAGCCGCCAGCCTGCCAAAACGACCAGCCAAGCACTTCACTCAGAAAAACTGGCAAGCCGACCACAAACCAGACATCCCGCGCTGCAAACAAAAAACAACGCGCTGCTGAAAGCAGATTGATCGCGCGGCTTTTGGCAAATAGTTGTTGCCACTTCGGCTTGGCTTTGCTACGCCCCAAATCGTGTTGCAAAAAGCTGAATGTGCCAATGGCAGCTACGGCAATCAAACTCGCAAGCACAGCGAAGGCACTGCGAAAGCCAATGGTGCTCAGCAATAGGCTGCCCAAGAAAAAGCCCACACCTTTGAGCGCATTTTTCGAGCCAGTCAAAATAGCTACCCATTTGAACAAAGTTGATTGAGCATCTTCAGCCACCAACATTTTGATGCTGCTCTTGGCACTCATTTTGGTCAGATCTTTGGCGATGCCCGAGCCAGCTTGCGCTAGCATCACATATGTCACGCTGAGCCAAGCACTGGGCACAACCATCATGCCCAAAGCGATAACTTGTAACACCAAGCCAGCATGTAAGGTGCGATTCAGGCCAAAGCGTGCGCCCAGCCAGCCACCAAACAAATTGGTAATCACCCCAAATACTTCATAGAAAATAAAGAGCGCCGCCACCGCCAAGGCACTATAGCCAAGTTGATGAAAATGAAACAAGACCAACATACGCAACGCGCCATCGGTCAATGTAAAGGCCCAATAAGCGGCGGTAACAATCGCATACTCTTTGAATTGTTGCTGCATAGTCGGCTCCTAGCCCGCCTGAAGTTGGGCGACCTTAGCGGCTAGCTCCAACATTCGATTCACATAGCCAATTTCGTTGTCGTACCAAGCCATAATTTTCAATTGAGTTTGGTTGGTAACGGTCGTCAGCGCTGCATCGATAATCGCCGAACGTGGATCGCCCTTGTAATCGACTGAAACTAAGGGCCGTTCTTCATAGCCCAAAATGTCTTTGAGCGCTCCGCGACTAGCCTCCGCCAAAGCCCGATTAACCGCTTCACTGGTGGTTGGTTGGGCCAATTCAAAGACACAATCGGTCAGCGAGGCATTCAACAAAGGCACGCGAATCGCCACACCATCCAAACGACCTGCTAATTCTGGAAAGATCATGCCAATTGCGCTGGCTGAGCCTGTGCTGGTAGGAATCAGCGATTGGCTGGCGGCGCGGGCACGGCGTAAATCTTTGTGCGGTGCATCGATCAGATTTTGGGTATTGGTCATATCGTGAATTGTGGTGATCATGCCATGCTTAATGCCGAATTGTTCATGCACAACTTTGACAATGGGCGCTAAACAATTGGTGGTGCACGAGGCGGCAGTTAATAAACGATGCTGCTGCGGATCATAAAGCTGATCATTAACTCCCATCACGATGTTGAGTGCACCCTGTTTTACGGGTGCGGCAACGATCACGGTTTTAACTCCAGCCGCAAAATAGCCAGCTAGTTGCTCTGGGCTACGAAATTTGCCTGAGCATTCCAGCACCAGATCAACCTCATGGCTAGCCCAATCGGTTGCTTCAATTGTTGAATGATTGCTATAACTCAGGCGTTGTTGCTCGATCATCAGGGCTTGCTCTTGCGATGAGACTCCATGATTCCAGCGGCCATGAACTGAATCAAAAGCCAGTAAATGGGCGGCGGTTGCAGCATCGCCTTTGAGTTCGTTGATATGCACCCATTCAAATCCTGGGCGATTCCAGCCAGCCCGTAATGCGAGCCGCCCCATGCGCCCAAAGCCATTAATGCCAATTCGTAAAGCCATTATTTGCTCCCTTCACGTTGTTGGCGCTCGATTGTGGTCAGCAAAAAGCGAATGCGCGTCATCAGTTGCTGGGCGGTGGTTTCAATTGTGGCAGCTTGGGCTAGTTCGCTGGTTTCACGCAGCGGGTCGGCAAAACTCCAGTGCATGCTGGTGGGATGGCCAGCAAGCGTTGGGCATTGTTCACGAGCGCGATCGCAGACCGTAATCACATAATCGAAATCTTGCTCAAGGTAAGGCTGGAGTGTCTTGGAATACAGGCCAGCACTCGAAATCTTTTTTTCTTCCAAAGTAGCTAAGACCAAAGGATTCACCTCGGCAGGTTGGGTTCCGGCGCTCACTACATCAAGCATGGAGCCACCGAGATGGCGGGTAATTGCCTCGGCCAACTGTGAGCGAGCACTGTTGTGGGTGCACAAATATAAAATCCGCACTGGTTTGCTAAGTTGATAGGCTTGGCTGGTGGTTTTGGCGGCAAATGGATCAAGATCAGGGTGCAGGGCTTGGGCACTCGCTTGGTAGGCGGTTTGCAAGCTTGGCAAATCGAGATGGTAATAGACATCACGGCCATCGGCTTCGCTGCGGCGTTCGATCACCAAGGCGGCTTCGCGTAGTAGCCGTAAATGATAGGAAACCACATTCATTGGTGCTTGCAAGGCCGCCACACATTCATGCACCCGATAATCACTATGGACTAAAAGTTGTAACAAGCGCCAACGGAGATCGTGCGATAGCAATTTGAGCACAACAGGTGGTTCAAGCCCAAGACTTTGCATAAAAACACTCCAAATTAAATTGTTTCAAATTATTTTGAAGTATATTGGCGATATTGCAAAAAAGCAAGTATGAATGTTGATGGATGCTGGCGCATCGATTTTTCTTGATTCTGAGCACACAACTTGCATTGGCTGATTGCAAGGATTGTGAACTGAAGGAAGGAGCATTCGCATGAATTTGCGTAATACTGTGGCCTTAATCACTGGGGCTGGCTCGGGCATTGGCAAGGCCACGGCCTTATATTTAGCGGCGCATGGTGCAAACGTTGCCGCACTTGGGCGGACTGAAGATGAATTGACCGAAACTGTTGAGACGATTCAGCGGGCGGGCGGCGACGCATTGGCCTTAATTGCCGATATTACGCAGCCCGATGAGCTGCAAGCTGCTGTTGATCAAATGCTCGAAACATGGGGCAAGCTCAATTGTGTCTTTGCCAATGCTGGGATTAACGGCGTTTGGGCACCAATTGAGCAATTGAGCTTGGAAGAATGGCAGAACACGTTAAACATTAATTTAACTGGTACCTTCTTAACGCTGCAAACAACAGTACCGGCGCTCAAAAAGCAGGGTGGCGCAATTATCATTACCTCATCGATCAATGGAACTCGTACATTTAGCAATGTGGGTGCGACCGCCTACTCGACCACCAAGGCTGGTCAAGTGGCTATGGCCAAAATGCTGGCCTTAGAACTAGCCCAATTTAAGATTCGCGTGAACGTTATTTGCCCAGGGGCGATTGAAACCAGCATCGACGAAAGCACTGAAAAACGGGCAATTGAAACGGTGGCCGTGCCCGCCGAATTTCCTGAGGGCGATATTCCCCTGACCCATGGTCAACCAGGCACAGCCGAACAAGTGGCGCAATTAGTCGGCTTTTTGGCTTCCGATGCAGCCAGCCATATCACGGGCACGGAAATCTGGATCGATGGTGGCCAATCGTTATTGCGCGGCTAGCGGAAGTGTTGCCCTCACCCACGATTCCTCTCCTTTCAAGGGTAGGTTTTTTACAATCATGGTGACTCACCACCCTTCCGTCCCGCCTCAAGGCGGGAGACGCAGGGGGCTTTAATCCTCCTGCACCCCCTCAAGGGCATGGATCGGCAGTCATTCATCCACCGATGAACCAGCCTATCCCTGGTTCGCAGCGAAAATTGACCCTTGAAAGGAGGGCGAGTGGGTGCTTTCAAGGGTAGGTTTTACGACCCCTCACCCCCAACCCCTCTCCCACTGCGGCGGGCGAGGGGCGATCCCGTGATCCTGATCAAAGGGTTTCCCCCTCGCCTGCTGGGCGGGAGAGGGGGCTAGGGGGTGAGGGCATGCAATCAACAATGAATCCCCTATGGTTGTTCAAAACCTACCTTTGTAAGTAAGAAGGGTTGGGGATGTGAGCAACGGTTATCAGATTGCTTGCAGCAGATATTGTTCGCTATTATCCTCGTTGGAGCGGAAAGCCCAAACCCGCCCGGCCTCGACATTGCCTGCCAAATAATCGAGCAAGGGCAGACGCGTGCTCGGCCAGCGCAGCGATTGAATCATTTTAGGAATTTCGTGGAGATCAAACCACGCACACTCTTCAATCTCATTATCGGGGTCGTTGATTGCGATTTCGCCCTCGGTTGTGCCTTCGAAGGCGCAAAAAACCACAGTTTGCTCTTTGCCGACCAAATAAACTTGCGACATGTAAGCAAGGGTATTAGCAGCAGCCACCAAGCCAGTTTCCTCGCGCACCTCACGGGCAAAGGCTTCAAGCCAATGCTCGCCAAGCTCAACTTTGCCGCCAGGAATACCCCAATAACTGCCATTTTGGCCTTGTTGACGCACCAATAACACCTGATTTTCACGCCGCAACAGGGCTAGAACAATATGCACAATTGATTCCATACTGCCTCCGTGGGCTAGCGCAACGCCTGCCATAACCCGCGTAACGAAAATTTACTGCCGCGTAACAAAATAGTGGCGCGAAATAAGCGGGCAGTAACACTGAGAGTTGCTACGACAGCTAACGCTAGCAAACCAATACTTAATCCTATTTGCCAAGGTGGCACAACCGTCATGACTGAACGAAGCATCATCGTTGATGGAGCGGTAAAGGGGATTATGCTGAGGATGAGGGCTAAAGCGCCGTTGGGTTTGCTCAGCAACGAGGTAATAAACATCAGCGGAATCATCGCTGGCACACTCACCAAAATAATTAATTGCGATAATTCGCGCATTGATGGGCTGATTGCCCCAATTCCAGCGGTTAGGCTAGCGTAAAATAGGTAGCCGAGCAGAAAAAAGATCCCGAGCAACATCCAAGTGACTGAATCGATTTGAACTTGATTGAGCGCTTCACGAATGGCTTGCCCGCGCAACACCCCTAAGGCCAGTGCTGCCCAAAATCCCAATTGAATAAAGGCTACGATGCCTAAACCCAGCATTTTGCCAGTTAATAATTGGCGTGGCGAGATCGAGGTGAGCAATACTTCAAGCGTGCGATTTTCTTTCTCCTCCAAAATTCCTTGCATCAACAAACTTGCGCCCATAAAAATCGAAATGTAAATCGCCATTGCAAAGCCGATTGGCACCATCGAGCCAGCAAAATTTTGGCTTAAGTTGCCAGCAACCCGGACATTTTGGCCAATTGCTTCAGCTTTGCTCAGGCTAATTGGTTCGAAGAGCAGCGGCACAAAATCAATGTGCGGAGAGCGCAGTTGATTGGCTGCTAACAAGCTACGCAAGGCGTTGGTATCAGCTTGATCAAACACACTTGCTGTGCGGGTGGTACGGGTGACTATTCCCGATTGATGATAATCTGCTGGAATAATGAACAAGGTTTCAATTGTTGCTTGGCGTAACGCTTGTTCAGCCACGTTGCGATCATCAAATTGCAAGAGGGTTGTTGGTGAAATAACCTCGAAATGTTGTTTGAGCACCGCCGATTGGTCAACGACACCGATGCTATGCGCCCGATCGGTGCTGGGTAAAAAAAGATTAGCCGTGGCCTGGCCCGACGGATCGCCGCCAAACACTTGGGCAAACAGATAGATCGCGCCAATGAGCAAGGGCACGCCCAAGGTTGACCAATAAAAATCTTTTTTGCGCAGATGGTACATCAAATCGCGTCGAGCAACAAACCACATTTTAGCCATGCCCAGCCTCCGTTCGCTCAAGATGATTTTGGTGGACTACAAAGCTCGTTGATTCAGGGAAGCGCCAAACGCCTAAAACTTTCCAAAGATCGTTGCTGGTTAAACCAAGATTGACCGCGCCCCATAAAGCTAAATAGGCTGAAAATGGCTTAATGATAATCCCAAGCAACAATACTCCATTCAGTGCCAATGGGGCCAGCAAGTAGCCAATAACCTGGCGACGGGTAAGTGCTTGGCGAGGGCGGACTCGTGGATAGATCAAACGGCGTTGCGCTTGCCATGGCTGTTTTTGGAGCATCAAGCCTAGGCTATGACTGATTGTATGGCTGAGCGGGGCAAGAATCACAATGATCATTGCATCAAGCATCAACCAAACTTGAATCCCTTCAAAATCCAAGTTCTCGAACGTTCCATGGATCAGAGTTCGAATGCGCATCAACAAGACGAAGCTAAAAAAACTAACTAAACTTCCAATTAAAAAGGGTAAGCGCCCTGTTAACCCTTCAACAATGCCAGATTGAGGTTGCGGTTTGTTTGCCATGCTAATCCTTATCTGTCAGCGACGCAGCAACCAAGCTACCACTGTGCGTCGTTTCAATTAATGCTTGCTTATTATAATCAGTTCCTTGCAGAAGTGGCAGGCAACCAAAAGCGCCGTCATTCGTTATTAACGGCGCTTTTAGCAGAATGTGGGGTTAAGCTAAACGTTGCAGTTTGGCTTGGGCTAAAATAGTTTGAACAGTTCGCCCAAAATAGCTGAGCCAAAAGACAATCCCAACAAATTTGAGGCTATCTTCGGTAAAGGTTGCTAGCTCATGAAACGGCATAATCACATCGAAAATCATCGATAAAGCCATAAATCCAACTGCCAGCATAAACAAACCATAATCTGTGCTTAACATTCGTGGCAAAAAATAAAAAAGATAGGCCATCCCCAAGCCTAAATAGCCTGCCAACACCAGATTTTCGGGAATATGCAGATGCTTCGGAAAAACTCGTTCGTGCAGCAAAATGGCATCGTCAAGCGCCAAAATCAAGGATAAGAGGGCTGATGCGCCTAAAAAGCGCCGCTGTTGATGGCTGGACTCAAGCAACAACCAGCCAACCCCGCAAACACCGGTCGTTGCCGACCATAGCATTACTCCCAAGGTCGAGAGAATGCCAAAATAGAACGGCATTCCGGTAATATCGGCAGGATCACGGGTGAGCGTGCTCAGGGGAATATGATCGAGTTGGCTAAAACTATACAGAATCAGCAACAAACAAGCTACAAACAGGCCGATCCAGCCGATCATGCGGCGGGTTAATGAATGATGCTGCGGTGCATCGCTATGCAGTTGTTGGCTGCCAAACGCAAAAAATCGTGGCTTCATGTGGAAACCCTTTCTTGAGGCAAGCTGCTTTTGGCGAAATCTATTCCTGAGTATACGCAATCGCCTAGTAACTGCCAAGGGTGAATTAATCGGCCACGAACCAATCGAAGGTATTGCAAATTGAGGACTATTGGTTTAACGCCAACAAGCCTTGCTGCAAGGTGCAACCGACACTGTGCCACATCATGCTTGACGCGGGCGTTCACTTCCCGTTGCAGCCATGATGTGGTGCAGATGTTCTGCTTGTGTATCCATTTGGAACTCGCTATGATGCCCTATGGGATGACAACGATCCAACCATGGGGGTGTCCAGATGGCTCGATCCACCGCCGCTCCGGCAACCGACCAGTGGGAACAGCTCTCATTTCGGCTGGTCTGGCCTGAACAACGCCGCTATGAGACCATTCGCCCCATTGTGCTCTTTGGCGATGCCGCAGAACATCAAGCACGGCGAACCGGAACCCCCATCCGCACCCTCTATCATCGCGTCAAACAGTTTGATCGTCAGGGCATCAAGGGCTTGTTGGAAGCCGAAGCCCCCCATGCTGCCCGTTTGCCTGCCGAAGTCCCACGGCTCATCCGCCGCCTCATTGCGGACTATCCTGACTTTACGCCCCATGAACTCGGTCGCATCTGTGAAGTCCAACTTGCCTACCGCCCACACCACACCACCATTCAACGCATCCTCCGGGAAACCCCGCCTGCGCCTGCCGTTGTCCGGCGTTTTCCGGTATTTCATTCCATGGATCACCAAACACGGCGGTCGGCGGTGCTACGGTTGCATCTCGAAGGATGGCCAACCAAGCGCATTGCCGCCTACCTCCAGACCAGTCGGCAAACCGTCCATACCATCGTGACCCGCTTTCGCAGCGAAGACTTGGCCATGCTGTATCCCCGTTCGCGTGCTCGCAAACCTGGCGCACGGGTCGTGACGACCGAGGGCGTTGCCGCCATTCAACAGCTTCGCGCGAATCCGCGCCTCGGGGCCTTTCGCATTCGCGCGGCGTTGAAACAGCAGCAGGGCATTGTCTATAGCCGCCGCACGATTAATCGCGTCTTAGCACGCCTTCGGGCGCTGGACCCACCGCCAGCCAAACCGCCAACGACCCCAGCCCAGCCCATGCCCTTTGCGGCAGCAACCGCGCACGCGGTCTGGAGCGTGGACATCCGCTATCTCGATATGCAAGATATTGGGGCTGGGATGCTGTATGCCATCACCATTTTGGATAACTACAGTCGCGCCGTCCTCGCCAGTGCCGTCAGTCCGCGGCAAGATCTCAATGCGTATTTGCAAGTGTTGTTTATCGCCGTGCGCAACTATGGGGTTCCGCAGTGTTTGGTGAGTGATAGCGGGGCGGTTTTTCGGGCACAGCGAGCACAAACCATTTATCGCATGTTGGGCATTACCAAACGGGTGATCGCCCGTCGCCAACCCTGGCAAAATTACATCGAAACGATGTTTAACATCCAACGCCGCATGGCCGACTACCACTTTGAGCAAGCCCAAACGTGGACGGATATCCGCGATGCGCACGACCAATGGGTGATGAATTACAACCATCAAGAGCATTGGGCGCATCAAGCGCGACCGGATGGTCAGGGTACGCCAATGCAGGTGCTTGATCGGGCGTATGGAACGGTGTATACCGAGGCCGATCTGCGGCTGGTGTTTCATGCGGTGCGGAGCCAACGCCGGATTAATCGCCATGGGTTTATCCAGTATCGCGCGTGGCGGATCTATGCGGAAGAAGGGCTTGCAGGGATTCGCACGGCTGTTTGGTTGCTGGATGAAACGCTGACGATTGCCTATCACGATGAACCGATGGCCGACTATCCCGTGACCTACCAGCCGGATGGTCATCATTTTTCTCGGATTGCCGAGCCGCAGTTTTATCCCCATGGGTATGGGTCACCCCAAATTCGCTTTTGGGAACACAACGATCCAATCTGGCGCTATGCGTTTCGGGTGGTTTTGACCCCACGCTCGTCATCCACTCCCGTTACCCCTCCATGTGAACAGTTGCTCTTCCCCCTTGATCAGGCGGGATGAGTGATGCCCGTGTTAGGCAGCGTTTCTGCAATGGGAAGTGAACGCCCGCGTCAAGCATGATGTGGCACAGTGTCGTGCAACCCTCACAGCAAGGCTTGGTTAATGTTTTGGCCAGAGCAATGCGCCCAGCGCGGCAAATGCTGCCACAACGCTAACCAATTGGGCAACATCGCGCCCAAGCACAACTAAAACTGTCACGGTGATACACATAATTACCATCGTCAGCATAAACATCAGCCGCAATGGCCGGTTCTGCTGTTGTTGATCAGGTTGTTGACTCATTCGCAATACCTCCTTCATCCAGAACTTGTATTTGATATAGAACACAAGTTCTGTTTAACTATAGCGGATATTGCGGCTAGCTGTCAATCAACGACATTAAATAGTTTTAATTCTCTCATTTTAGCCACTTATTGAGCTGGCTGATCCCACACGCGAGTAGCGTTTTTGCGTAATTTGGCTCGCACAGCTTCAACCAAATTAACGTTCGTGGTATCAGCTAATTGCACCAAATAGAGCAATACATCGGCCAACTCGCCCTGCCATTCAGTTTGATCGACAATTTCCTCACGCCATTGCAGGTGTTCAAGCACTTCAGCCGCTTCAAGCGTCAGCGAAATCGCTAAGTTGCGGGGAGTTTGTGGGCGTTTTGAATTGGCCTCGTACCAACCCTTGGAGCGCACAAATGCATGCATCTCTTGGGTTAACGCGGCCACACTGGCATCGGCGGGCTGTTGAAGTTGGGCTAAAACTAAGGCATCGTGGTTGAAAGCCAGTGGTGGCAGTTGATCGAGCGCGAAAAATTGAGCCAAATCAGCATCGCCGCCCGCTTGCAAATTGCCACCACTGACCGTTGCCCGTAGCCACACCCCCAGCGGGTAGGGTGGCTCGCGATCAAGATTGGAATGAACAGCAATAACTTCGCCAATCTCGGCTTGCAAGCCAGTTTCTTCCAGCACCTCGCGGGCTAAGCCTTGGCGCATTTCTTCATCGTGCTCAAGGTAGCCACAGGGCAAACACCATAAACCTGGGCGAAACGTGCCAGCTCGCCGCACCAACAGCACCTCGCCAAAATCATTTTGAATGACGGCGGCCACGCCAGCCGGAGCACTGGTAAAATGCACCCAACCACATTCAGGGCAGATCAAACGCTCGCGACCGCCGCGTAGGCGTAACTCTAAACGCTGCCGACAGTGTAAACAATACATCGCAACGTGCTCCTAAACTAGAACAAGGACAATCCTCAGGTTGGTTATTCTAGGGCTACAGCCCGATTGTCAATTTGCCAAAACCATGTATACTACAGCGTAACACATGGCAGCGTGGCCATACGACAGGGCAATGATCGCCTACTCCTCTAACCGGGGGTGGGATTTTTTAATTCCGCCACTTCCGGACACACCACCCACACAAGGAGGCCCGTCATGGAAAATCGTTCGCTCGAAGAACGCCGCTGCCCCGATTGCGGTGCTCGATTGGAACTTGTTGATGATGGCTCGTATCGCTGCGTCGCAGATGAAAGTGTTTGGATGGCTTATGGTCCTAAGCTGTTGCTCAAGCCTGCTTCAATCACCGCCCCCCGTTTAGCTCTTGAGTTGCCTTGGGAATCACATAAGGTCGCTGCTTAATTTAAAAAGCCCATGGTTACCGCTGCGGGAGCAGAAACCATGGGCTTTGTTGTGCGAGTTCACTTCGGCGGGTTATACCGCGCATAGCGTTCAAACAGCCAAATTCCCACCAACGCAATCCCAATCAACAAGGCCGCCAAGGCATAGGCTTCTTGGACATCGGCTTTGCTCAACATGGTCGCGGTAATGCCACAGCCAACGCCCAGCATATAGCAAATCAATACAGCTTCGCGCCGCGACGACCCCAGCGCCACAAAGCGATGTGAAATGTGGTCTTTGCCAGGGGTATTGAAGGGATTGACCCGCCGCCGCAAACGAGCCACAATCACCATCGAGGTATCGAAAATTGGCACGCCCAGCACCACAATCGGAATCATCCAAGTAACGATGATGCTGTTGCTCGGAAAGCGCAGTTTGATGCCGAGCACTGCCAAAATAAAGCCCAAAAACAGGCTGCCCGTATCGCCCATAAAGATTTTGGTTGGCACAAAGTTATGGCGTAAAAAGCCGATACACGCGCCCATGGTTGCCGCCGATAGAGCTGCGACCAAAAACTGGCCATTCAAAACGGCTAGTTGCAAGAAGAACGCCGAAGCAACGGCGGTCAAGCCTGCCGACAAGCCATCCATGTTATCCAAAAAATTAATCGCATTCGAGATACCCGCGACCCAAGCAATTGTGATCAGGGCGTTGAGCCATGGCGAGGCAAATAATTGCACCTGAATGCCAGCATAAATCAGCACAAAACAGGCAATAATTTGGCCCAGCAACTTCAATGAGGCCGATAAGCCCCATTTATCATCGAGCATGCCACAGACAACCACAATCGTCGCGCCGCCCAAGATCGCCGCCAATTCACGCAGAATAAATTGGTCATCCCAAATGAGCAACGTAACCACGACCCCGCCATAAATTGCCAAGCCACCTAGCAACGGCACAGGGTTGGTATGCACTTTGCGGGCATTAGGTTGATCAATAATTCCAACCGCGATCGCCAAGCGGCGAACTAAGGGCGTGCTGACAATCGACATGGTGAGCGCCGAAAGAAAGATGAGAAAAATTTGGGCTAGCGAAACACTCATATGGATTCTCTTGATGAAAATTAAGCATGGCCTAAGTGCCCTCACCCCCGACCCCTCGCCCACTGTGGTAGGCGAGGGGCTTTTGGTTTGGTGGTTCCCCCTCGCCTGCTGGGCGGGAGAGTGGGCTAGGGGCTAAATTATGGTTTACTTTGGCCGAGTTGGCTTTGAAAAAAGCTAACTAGCTTTTCAAAGGCCGTTCGGGTATCAGCATAGGTGGTGTTGAATGTCGGATCAGCTGCACCCATTTTGTCCATTTCGGCCAAAGCTAGTTGGACTTGGGTCAAGCCTGCATCATAGCGTTGGCTATCGCTCAACACTTGGGTGTAAATCTGGCGATACGACATATCGCCTGGCTTGCTGGCAATCGCTCGCTCAAAGCCTGTCAAGAAGCTATCAAACACCGCAGGATCGCTTTGCATCGAGGCAAAGGTTGCTTGGACACGGGCTGTGCGTTCGGCTGGCAATTCGGCTACGTCAACCAAGCCACTGCTGCTGAGCGCCCGTGGATCAAGCGCCAAGGCATTGGCAAAGGCTAAAGCTGCGTTGGGCAAATCGCCCTTGCGGCGGTAGGCCTCGCCCAAGCGAATGAAATTGAGCGACCATAATGGATCAAGCGTAGTCGCTTTGGTCAATTCGGCAATCGCTGTATCGTATTCTTGGCGATACAAATACAACATAGCCCATTGACCAGTCAACTCAACATCTTGGGGCGCGACCGTGTGCGCTTGTTTGTAGGCCTCAATCGCGGCATCAAGGTGCATCCGTGCGCCTTCAGGGTCGCTTTGCTCGGTGTTACGGAACCATGATGAATGCAAACGGCCTAAGTTAGCCGGATGATCTTTGTTCTGGGGATTGAGCCGCTGGGCTTCTTCCAAGGCCAAGCGGGCATAATCGAGCACTTGCAATGGCCCAAACTTGGTCAAGAAATCGCGGGCAACGGTTTGCAAACCAGCCACGCTATATTCAGCATCGGGCAAATCGGCGAGTTCAGCATCAGGCCGTGGGCGACTATTCAGTACTTGGGCAATCGCCGCATTTTGATTTTCGCTAACCAATTTGTTTTGTTCAATGCTCAAATCAGTTGCCAAGGTCATCAAGGCCCGACCATACATCAAGAAATATAAATCTTCGTTGGGTGCATGCTCAACTGCATCCTGAATCGCGGCAAAGCCCAAAAGATGTTGATCAAGGCCTTGGCCTTGGTCGATAAATTGTTTGCCCTGCAAATAGCGCATATCAGCAAAAATATTATCGAGGTTGAGGAACCAGACCAACAGCAAGACAATTGGCACAACGACTGCATACAAAATGCGAGCAGGTGCAGCGCCAGTTACGCCGCTGCTGGTACGACCACGGCCAGCAGGGGTGCGACGAGCATTTTGGGCTGCTTGGCGTTTGGTGCCAGCTTTGGCTGGGGTTGATTCGGCGGCTTCTTCGACAACTGGTGCTGCCACAACCACTGGCTTTGTGCCAAGTTGATAGGCTCCAGCGTGTGCCCCGGCAAGTATGCCAACCGCCATAATCACCCAGGTATAGAGTAACGACGAAACAATTGGAATCCCAAACAGGTTTTCGACAAAATTGGCGGCAACCGCCGAAAGCACCGTGATAATCAACAATTGCCAGGTAAAGCTCAGCGATGCTTCGAGCGGCTTGGCATAGCCCAACCACGTGGCGAGGCCAACCACCAACAAACCCACACTACCAGCGATCAAACCAAGTGCGAGGCTCTTCAAAAAGACGGCAAAGAAGATGCCAATTCCAAGCATCAAAAGGCTGGTTAGGCCTAAATTGATCAGTCGTGGAATGCACAGTAGCCGCAGCATAATAATTAAGAATGAGCCAAATAAGAATAAATGGCTAAACAAGCCAATCGCGCCTTTGGTCACCAATTCATCCAACAAGGCTTGGTGCGAACGGTCGGGCGAAGCCCCGCGCGATTCATAATTGGCCAACCGTGGTGGATAAAATGGGTTGTAGGCCACAAACATCGATTCTGGCCCCCAACCAATTACTGTGCGTAACGGATCGCTCAAGGCCAAACCAACTGCGCCTTGGGTATGCTCATCGCCACGCCAAATCAACACCCGTACCAAACCAGTGCCGCCATCAGTTTCAAGCAAGTTGCCCAAACGGCTGATATAGCGGTTGCTTTGGCGTAGCCCACTAAAACTGCTTGAGTCTGTATTAAGCACCACCAAGAAGGCGGCTCCTGCTAAGGCCAGCACAACCCATGCACTCAGCGCCGCGCCAAAAATGCGTTTGAAGCTGGTGCTGCGTAGGCCTTGCAACAAAAAGAGGGTGAAGAAGACGAAAATGCTTACGAACATGCCGATTTGTGGGCCACGGCTTTGGGTAAAGAAGATAATGACAATCGTGAACAGGCTTAACCCAGCATAGATTGCAGCACTGAGCCATTGCACAATTGCATGGGCTGCTGCTTCGCTGCGGCGCGGCAAGGCTAGCACTAAGCCATAAAAACCAAAATAGGCCGCCATCGCCAACAAGAACCAGGTACGAAAGTCGCTAGCACGCTTAGCAGTTGCCATATCAAGGTTGTAGCAGGTTTCGCTAATTGTGCCTTGGCATTGGTCGGCAGTTAAATACCCACCCAACACTAAACTCAGCATATACAGCAAAATCAAGCCGCCGGGCAGATATAAGCGCCAATCGCTGCGACTGCGGGTGCTGGTTACCCACGAAATTAAGGGCAAGGTACTGCCTACTACAATCACCGACATTGGGAAAATCCACCAATGGCCGATGCCCAACAAGGGCGCTTGCAGCAATGCTCCCAACTTGAGGGTGGCATACAAGAGGCTTAATTGACCAAGCGGAATCAAGCCCAAGGTAACAAACCACGCTGCATCTAAGCCAACCGAGTTTGTAGCTTCGCTCTCAGCACGTTTGGTAGCCATCACGCTGGTAATCAAGCGATAGAACATAAAGGGCAGGGTTAAAATCAAATAGGCTGCCACAAAAATCGAGTTGCCCATGCTTGAGGCAACCCGTGCCGCAGTATCGCCAGCCCACGGCAAGGGGTCGCTGCGCTGATATTGCACCCAACCATAGCCCAAGGTTGGCAAGGTTGTGGCAATAATCACCGTAATAATCCGCTCAAGTTGCTCGCGGCGACGCACATGCGCCAGCATCGCCCCAAACACCACGACATACGAGAAATTGGTGTAAAAGCCTTGAAGCCGATTATAGCCGCCAAAAAAGCTGGTAAACACCAACACCGAGGTGAGCGTGGTAAAGAAAAAGACCCCAACATAAACGATAGCCGGAGCAACCAACGGCGAGCGCCACCAATCGCGCCAACGCGGCCATGAACGAAAAACTTGGCCACGTTCGAGCCAATTGATAATCCACGCACCGCCAAGGATCATCACGATTGAGCGCAAGGCTACCGCTTTATCTGGCTCAAAGTGGCGGTCACTGAGCAAACTAAAATAGACCGGGATCATTGCTAAAGCCAATAGCCAGCAGGCTTCCATCACCCGCCGCGACCATAGGCTGATCGTTGTCTCGCGTGAATCCAAGGCAGACTCCTTCAAAGGCATGGGTATCTGAATTTCAAGTTATGGGTTGCTGGTTGCCAGTTTGTAGTTGGCAGCCCGTTCGAGCATGGCGCTGGCCGAGCGACGGCTCGCTTCGCTCACTGGTGTTCCATCAAGCATCGCCGCTAGTTCTTCGATGCGTTCTTGTTCGCTGAGTGGTTGCACAAAGGTTTGGGTGCGTTGGTTAATAACTTGCTTGGCAATCGCAAAATGGCAATCACCAAAAGCGGCAACTTGAGGCAAGTGGGTAATACACAACACTTGATGGGCATCGCTAATGCCCCATAATTTTTCGCCGACCACATGGCCAGCCCGTCCCCCAACTCCCACATCAACTTCATCAAAAACCAAGGTTGGCACACTATCAACTGCTGAAAGAATTGATTTCATCGCCAAGAGCAAGCGTGCCGATTCACCACCAGAGGCAATTTTGGCCAGCGGTTTGAGTGGCTCGCCAGGGTTGGGGCTGAGTAAAAACTCAATCTGATCAACTCCCGTGCGATCAAAGGCGAGATAGTGATCATCGATCAATACGCCTTGTGGGTCGCTGCGCTGCGATACTTGCACATGAAATTTAACATGCGGCATGGCTAAATCGCTCATGGCAGCGGCAATCCGCCCAGCCAATTCATCGCCTGCTTGGCGACGACGGCGGCTCAGTTCAGCGGCAGCTAGCCCAATGCTTGCCAACAATTGCTGTTCTTGTTGCACCAATTCGGCAATATGTTCAGCGCTGTAGTGCAAGGTTTCCAGTTCATCGCTGGCACTGGTCAAGCGTTCGAGCAATTCGGCAGCATCGGCAGCACGGTATTTTTTGGCTAAATCGCGCAACTCAGCTAAACGATCTTCGATCACTTCGAGACGGCCTGGCTCAAACTCCAGCCGATCGCGATAGACCCGCACGCCTTCGATCACATCGTCAAGTCGATAGCGCACTTCAAGGGTTTGCTCGTTCAATCCAGCCAAACTTGGGTCTAGCCGCAACAATTCGCTCAACAAATTAGCCACATCATCAAGGCTATCGACAATTGAACGGGTGGCTGAACGCCGTTCGCTGGCTGGCGTGCCAGTGCGCAACAAACGATAGATCGTATCAACCGTGCCCGTGATTTTAGCACTATTTTGTAATAAACCGCGTTCGTTGGTTAACGTAGCCTCTTCGCCAGCGATCAACTTGGCGTTGGTCAATTCCTCAACCAAAAAGGTCAATTCTTCGATCCGTTCGAGGCGACGCGCTTCGGCATTGCGCAAGGTGCTAATTTGGCTGCGCACGGCTTCAATCGCGATCACCTGCTGACTCAGTTGTTCGCGATCAGCGACAACTCCAGCATAGCGATCGAGCATTTCGGCGTGGGTGCGTACATTGAACAAGGTTTGGCTATCGTTTTGGCCGTGGATATCGACCAAGCGCCCGCCAATATCACGGAGCACAGCACTACTCACGGCGCGGCCATTAATTCGAGCAACGCTACGCCCGCTGGCTCCATGAATTTCACGGGTCAGAATAATCTGATCATCATCAGCACCATCAAGGCCATATTCGGCTAAAATAGGCAGAATATCAGGGCGATCAGCCAAGGTGAAGATACCTTCAACCCGGGCTTGATTGCTTCCCGCTCGCACAAAGCTGGGATCGCTCCGCTCGCCCCGTAACATGCCGAGTGCATCAATCATAATTGACTTACCGGCTCCGGTTTCACCCGTCAGCACATTAAAGGCAGGGGTAAAGTGCAGGCGTACTTGGTCAATAATTGCGAAATCGGCAATAAATAATTCTAGCAGCATAGACTCTCGTGTTTGCCCTAAAAAAAACAGCCGTTTGCGAACACCACAACGAGCTGCATGTAGATCAATTGTACCATATTCGCTTTAGATAGCCCATTTGATTCAATTGCCAACCTTAGCTGATCAGCCGAGATTTGCTGGTCACGAACCTGCTGTAGATATTTGATGTTGTTTTCTCTGGTACAATGCCAAGGTTGCGAGTGCCTTGAGCAATTGCAATCACATCCTTATTAATATGCTTATTCGAGATTAGATGATATGACTGATCAATTACCACCAACCCAGCCACGCCAACCCCAACCATCGCAGGCGCGGCCCGAAGCAGCCCCACCACAAGTTGCCGATGCGCAATTACGTCAGTTGGTCGTAGCTTTAGATAACGTCAACGATCCCAATCATGAACGGGCCGAGGATGATCTGATTCGTTTGGGTGCGCAGGCTGTGCCCTTGCTGATCGATGCGCTTGATCCACGTTACCCATGGTTACGAGCCTATCGCGCTGCCGAAGCTCTCGGCCAAATTGGCGATGGCCGCGCCAGTCGTCCCTTGAGCCAAGCCTTAAATCATCCCAACAGCAATGTGCGCTGGGCTGCCGTGCGAGCTTTGGGCAAAGTTGGTGATGGTCGCGCCTTGTTGGCCTTACGCCGCACTGCCCGCGATGATCGTAGCCGCACCAGTTGGGGCGAGCCTGTAGCTGCTAGTGCTGCTGCAACGTTGCGCGAAATGCAACGTACCAGCACAATCCTGCGACTTTCCGATCCCATTCGGATTGCCTTGTTGGTTGCGGTAGCCTTCTTTGCCTTGTTTTGGGCAAATGATCGGATTACAACAGTCCGCGGCGCAATCAACGAGTCGAATCATGTAGTTTGGGGCACTGCCGTTACGCCAATTTTGCCAACCGCAACCCCAGTCAGCGAAGATCTCAGTAGCGAAGATGATCCTGAAGAGGATTTGGTTGAGGAAACGCCCACGGTTGATCCGGCGGCGACCCCAACCTTGGCTCCGGCAACTGCCACAGTGGTTGCACCAACCGCTAATGTTCGGCCAGCACCAAACACCAATAACGACCCAATCGCCCAGTTGAAAGCTGGCGATAGTGTGCAAGTGCTTGGTCAATCTGGCGATTGGTATGAAATACAGTTGCCCGATGGAACTGGCCGTGGTTGGGTGGCTTCAAGTGTGCTTGGCCCGCCAAGTGGGCCTGTGCCAACGGTTACTAATTAAAGAGCAAAGAACATAGAGCATAGAACATAGGGATCGAGCTTGCGATAGCTCGATCCTCATTTTTTAACGCAGCGGCGCAGAGCAACCATGGCTACAGGCTGAAGGCTCTCGGCTATCGGAACGTTTTATGCGATTTCAACCAATCTCCGATAGCCAAACGCCCCGTTCTTCGTGCCCTTTGTGTCCTTCGTGGATCAACACGTCCAACTCCCTTGGTACAGGGTTTGCTATAGGTTTGGCAGATAGCTGCTCGAATCCTAGAGCAAAGGAGTTTGATGATGAATGATCAACAACAACAATCATTACTAACCGCTGCCTTGATTGCTGGAGGTATTGTTGGTGGTGTATTAGGGGCACGCAGTCGCCGTAACCACCCCAAAACCTTGGGCGAAAAAGTTGCCCTGCTAACCGAAAATTTGCGGGATCAGGTTGAACATCGCGCCGCTGATGCCAATAGTTATCTTCACAGCCTGAATAAACAAGCCCGCAAAGAGTTGAAACGTGAACAAAAGAAACTGCGCAAAGCTGGCAAGCAGGCCAATCAACGCTTAAACGCTAGCTTGGAGACTGGCCGCGAACAAATTGGACAGGCAGTCGATCAAATGGGCAAAAAAGTTGCTGATGGCCGTGATAAAGGCAATGCGCTGTTTGGGGCGGCGACTGCTGGTTTGGCTGCAGTTGCTGCCGCCAGCCGCGAACGGGCTAGCGATTTGGGCGACCAAACCAAAAGTCGTTTGGCCGATGTTCGTGAACAAGCGCTGGATCAAGGCGAAACGCTTGCAGATAAAGCCAAAAATATTGTGGCCGAGGTGCGCGAGCGCTTGAGTAGCACCAGCGAAAGTGTGCTTGAACAAGCTGATGATTTGCGGCATCGTGCGGTCGATGTGGCGAGCAGCAAAAGCGCCGATGCCCGCGATCAAGCCAATGATTTGGTTCAGCGTTTGAGCGGTATCGTCCAAGAGTTTTTGGCAACCACAACTGAACGCGCCAAAGAAGCGCGTGAGCACGCTCCTGATGCATTGCGCTCAGTCGCTCAAACCGTCAGCGCCAAAGCCCAAGATGTTAGTGCCAGCGTTATTCCAGCGGTTGCTGGCGCTGCCTCAGTAGTTGGGGAACGCGCCAAGGAAACGGCTTCTGTCGTTGGTGAGCGAGCTAAAGATGCCGCCAATGTGGTTGGGGAACGCGCCAAGGAAACGGCTTCGGTGGTGGGTGAACGCGCCAAAGATGCTGCGAATGTGGTTGGTGAAACTACCCAGCATGCGGCCCAAGCTGTAGCCCATAAAACTGGTGAAGTTGCGACTGAGGTTGGCCGTAAAGGTCGGCGTGCCCGCACTGGCTTGCGTTCGTTTATTTTGGGGATTGTGGCTGGATTGTTGACCACACCCGCTACTGGCGAGCAAGTACGGCGCGATTTGCGTCAAAAACTCGAAACGAACCTCAATCGCGTGCTGGGCTAAATTTGCCAAGCCTCTTCCTAAGCGCAATAAAGCCCCGGCAACCGTCATTGCCGGGGCTTTTGATTATATAAAACGTTTTTTAGAAGTGATGAATTTCTTGGTGACGACGAACGACCATGCGGCGACGACGAACCAATAAGAAGATCCCACCACCGAGTAAGAGTGGAAACAGCAAGAAGCCAAAGGGTGAACCATCACGATGGTGATACTCATATTGGAAGTGTGGTTGTGGCTCGGTCCATGGTGCGGCTGGCATCGCATCGCGCATTTCAGTTTGAACATCGCGCATTTCTTCGCGTAAGTTGGCCATTTCTTCGCGGAATTCAGCGCCACTGTCGCGCAAGTTTGAGCCAACAGTTTCATTGATTTCGCTTTGCACATCGCGCATTTCAGCTTGTAGATCGCTCATTTCAGCCTCAAAATCAGCCATGTTTTCGTGAAAATCTTCCCCGCCTTGAGAAACAGCATAGGCCACTTCTGAGTTCCATTCGCGATCATACTCATATCGGTCGCGCCCAAAAAGGCCATTACCTATATTGCTGAATAATGCAATGATCCCTGCGCCGATCAAAAGCAAGCCTAAAGTTCGTTTTGTCATATTATTGCCCCTTTGTGATGACCAAGATTGTCAATAGCTGTTCATCTGACGGCAGGGGATAATAATTTGTTGCAATCGATTTAGCGCATCTGCCAATTGCTGCCTGCAGGTTGCTCGGTGGCGATCGTGTAGGGCACGGCTCGCACAATAATCCGCTGGTCAAAGGCGTTGGGGCCAGCTGGCGGCCAACAGGTGATCAGGGTTATCGTTTCGGTGGAGGTCGGGTTCATGTAGGCGGCATTGGTTAGGCGTTGTTCTTCCGAAACGCCAACTTCTTGCACCCGTTCGTTGGATTGCACCACATACAGATATTGTTGGCCGTTGCTATAGAGCACAATTTGGTCGCCTGGCTGGGTCTCGATCAAACGATCAAAGACCGGAGCCGAGCCACCAACATGGCCTGCTAGCACAATATTGCTTGGTTCACCAGGGTTGGCGCTACCTTGATGATGGCCAACCGCATATTTAGCAACCTGCCATGTTGCTACGTCATCTTGCAATTCCCAACCTACCTCGATCACCTTTTGATCAACCTCGATACGCGGAATTTGAATCCGGCTGATCGTGGAGTGGTCGCTGGTAACCAGCGTTGGTGGTTGATCGCTGGCAGTTTGTTGATTGAGCGTGGGGGCTTGAAATGTCGTTATTGCTGGCTCAGGGGTGGCGATGATTGGCGCAGCAATTGGCAGCGTGCTATCACCACGCGCCGCTAAGCGATTATAAAAATCATCAGCGTACATCCCACCAACATACAGCAACAAATACATACCACAAAAGAGCAGCAGGTTGCCGAGTGTCCAAGCGATAGGATGGGCTGGTTGGGTGGTTTTCATCATACGCTACCGAGCATTAATCAATTAAAAAGGCACTACAGGCAATGCGCCCATAATGCCTTAAAACTTACAGGGTTACGCCCATATCGGCAATGCGTGGCGTAACGATGGTGGTTGCATTGCTGGTTTGCAAGCGTTGGCGCAAATATTCAAGGTCGAGTTGGTGACGCTTGATAATGCCTTCGCAATCGACAATATCAAACCGTTGTTGCTCAGGCCCACGATACAAAATTAATTTATGCACCAATACATCTTCGGGAGCCAAAAAGAGCACGCGTGAGCCAAGCAATGGTTTGCGTTGCAACCGTTCGATCATCGGTGGATCAAGCACAAATGGATAAATGTTGCCATTTAGCCGAATTGTCAAATCTTCTTGCAAAATAATCCCGCGCCATAAAATGCGTCCGCCATCGTATTGCACAGCCTTTTGGCCTTGTTGCAACAAGCGGGCAATTTCGCTTAGGGTATTGGCTGGCACAATAATATCAATATCGTTAATTGGCCGACGGCTGCCATAGAAGTGGGCAGCGGCTCCACCATAAATGCCCCACGACATAGCTGCGCCGTCGAGGAGCTTTTGAACGACCGCCAAGTTTCCTGCAATCAGCGACATACACTGCTTCCTTCTTATTGATTAACGTGGATAACTGACCGATGTTGAGCCGCTTGCCAATCACTCCGTTCGAGCGTCATGTCGTAAAATTGCACCCACACCCCATGGCGACCTTCCTTGATAAAGGGGGCGATGCGTTCGCGGGTGGCTTGATCGAGCGTTTGCATAAAACGCCAGCCAGCATCGCGCCAATGATGACCATTGTATTGAAAGCCAAGCCGGCGATAGCAGCGCACCGCACGTTCATTGACTGAGGCCACATCAAGCACCATGGTTTGAAAGCCTAAGGTGGTGAAAAATGCTTGCAGAAACGCGGCCAAGCCTTCGGTGCCATAGCCTTGACTCACATATTGAGGGCCAATTGTGATGCCAAGCCGCGCCGAGCCACTAGCCGAATCAATATTGCGTAACGTAATTCGCCCAACTAGGGTATGATCACGCAGCGCTATCGCATAGGTTCGCCGAATGTCGTTCATCCAATCGCCGCCAACCGTCACTCGATCGGGCAAGTTCCAAATGCTGCTCAGTGGTTCGGTGAAGGGTGGCCAACGATCCATGGTTTGATAATCTGCCCGTTGCCAGCGACGAATTACCAGTCGTGGTGCGGTTGCAATGATTGTATCATTCGTCATAGGCTGCCTGTTGTTGATAACCGTTTCCAACATTTATTATAGCATGGTGATATGAAACGATTCTATATTGTTTTGGTACTAATTAGTTTGCTGTCTGGGTGTGATATCGATCAGCCACAACCAACCGTTGTGGTTATTCCGACCTTGGATTTACGCCCAACGCCCACGCTATTGGCGCTGGCTACCGTTCGCCCAACTCCCAGCATCAATCAACCAACAACTGTGCCTTTGGCAACGCCAAGTGTTGGTACTAACACGGTTATAAGTGCGAGCGATCAGCTATTAGTTGACAAGAATGATGTTGTTCGGACACAATTTGGCCCATTATCGCCGAGCCAGCAATGGCTCATCACGCAATCAATCACTCAAGAGCAATTCGAGTTGCATGCGCCAGGCTTGAGTTTTATAGCGCTGAGCCGCAGTTATCAGGGCCAAGCTTTGGGTTGGTCGAGTGATGGAGCGTTGCTCTTGTGGCGTTCGCAAGCCCAGCCTGATTTGCTGCAAGCGATCGAGCCATTTAGCGGCCAATCGGCTACGGTACTGACCTCGACCAATGGCTTGATTCAAGCCGCCTTGATGACCAACAGTGCGCTGTATTATGCGGCGGGTGATGATGATTTGCGGATTATGCAAGTGGGTGGTAATACACAGGAGCAGGTGATTATTCGGCTGCCCAAGCGGCAATTGCTGGCTGGGGGATTACAACTTAGCCCAAATCGCGATCAGTTGGCGTTGTTGCTGCAAGTGCGTGATCAAACTGCTTTGGAATTGCAGCTTTTCGATCTGCCAAGTAACCAAATTCGGTTGCTCGATCAAAGCCAACGTGGCACGAATACGCCGCGCTTGGTTTGGAATGCCCGTGGAGCCTTGGCCTACTACCTTGGCGATGATTTTCGGATTTACGAACCAAGCCTTAATACGATTCAGGCGACTAATTTGGGGGTAGAGCCGTTGGCTTGGCTTGATGATGGGATTATCGTTCGCAGCTTGGATCGCAATGCGCTGGTCTATTGGTCGCCAACCCAAGTCTATCCAATTAATGATTCTGCTGGCGAACCACGCTATGCCAACGATTTGCAAGCATTGGATCAAACACAGTTTTTGTTGCTCAATCAAGGGGCAATTTGGCAGATTCAGCTTGAGCAGTAGTTCGCTATCAGTTTTCATTTCTTCGCCCACCAGTCCACTATCTTTCAAAGGTGGGTTTTTAATACGCATGGGTGATCACCACCCTTCCGTCCCGCCTCAAGGCGGGAGACGCAGGGGGCTTTAATCCCTACAAGGATAGGTTTTTAATACGCATGGGTGATCACCACCCTTCCGTCCCGCCTCAAGGCGGGAGACGCAGGGGGCTTTAATCCCCCTGCACCCCCTCAATGGCAATCAGGGCTGGCATCCATGCATCGATGAACCAGCCTATCCGTGGTTCGTAGCAGAAACCTACCCTTGTAAGGAAAGGGATTGGGGTGAGGGCTTTTACTTTTGTAAGCTATCGCGAATTTCGCGTAGCAACAACACTTCTTCGCTTGGTGGTGGCGCGGCTGGTGCTTCGACTTCTTGCTTGCGGCGGGTCGAGTTGATGCCTTTGACAAATAAGAAAAGCACAAACGCAATAATTAGGAACTCAATAATGGTTTTGATCAGTACCCCAATCATAATTGGTGTAGCCCCAATCGAAAATTGCCATGTTGCAATATTAACATCATTGAGAATGAGGCTAAGAATGATGCTGATAATCGGCATAATCACAACATCAACCAGTGCTGTGACAATTTTGCCAAAAGCGGCCCCAATAATCACCCCAATTGCCAAATCGAGAACATTGCCTTTGAAGGCAAATTCCTTGAACTCCTTAAACATCGCGTATCCTCCGGTACTAGGCCACTCTAGGCCATCGAGCAAACAAGCGTAGTCTAAAAGCTACGCTTTACGGTGAAATTAACGATTATTTAAGCCACATGCAGGTGGGTACGATGCGGCTTGCTGGGTGCAGAAGCCAGAGTGAGGTGCTGCCAACGGTGGTTTGGGCTTGGCCTATGGTAGCATGGGCACTAGCAAAAGACAATTATGTGAGGAAGCTGATGCAATCACCAATTTCGTTTACCCAATTAACCTTAGCTGCCACGAATATCGAACAAATGGCGGCCTTTTATAATTCAGTGCTGTTTACTAATTTTCGCAAGATTAAGCATGGCGAGCACACGCTGTATGAAGGTTTTTTGGTCAATATTCCCTTATTGCTCTGTCCGAATGCGATTGCAGGAGTCGTCGCTGAGCAAAGCCGCTTGCAATTTCACGTGTGTGTGCCCGATTTAGCCCGAGCGCTCGAAAAAGTGGTGCAGCATGGCGGCACGATCGTCACGCCACCAAGCGCAGGCGGCATCAAAGCGGCAATCGTGACTGATCCCGATGGCAATAGCCTTGAGTTAATTCAAGAATAATTAATCGTTGCTCAAAACTGCTGTCAATACCGCGATCGCTTGTAAATATTCGGCCAAGGGCAAGCGCTCTTGGGGCGTATGATCAAGCGCTGCATCGCCTGGACCATAGGCGACAACTGGGCATCCCCAGGCTGGCCCAACTACATTCATGTCGGCGGTGCCAGTTTTTTGCACATAGCGCGGTTGCTGGCCGTTGGCGCGAAACACCCGCCCAAAGCGCCGCGCAATGCTTGATGTGCGTTCGCTACTAAACGCGGGCGTTGCGCCGCTTACCTTTAAATGGGCATAATTGGGCAGCAGTTGTTGCAGCATCGCAGTATAGGCCGCCGGATCAAGATCTAACGGCAAACGGACATTGACTAGCAATTCGCACCAATCGCGCAAGCCATCGCCACCTGATTCAATTTTTACCAAACTTGGCAGCAATTGATCGAAAGCTCGTTCGCGACCTTGGTTGATCGAATAAGCATGTTGGGCGATCGCTTGCCATAATTCACAGCCATGTTCGGCGGCGGTGTGGCTGGCGTGGGCCGAATGGGCCGCATCTTGCTCGATGCGAATTTGCGCTCGCAAGTTGCCTTTGTAGCCTAAGGTGAGCCGATCTGCGCCGCTTGGTTCGCCCACGATGCACCAAAGTGGCGCAGCCATGGTTTGGGCTACAAAATGCGCACCTTTGGATGAAGCAACTTCTTCTTCGACGCAACCAACCACAATTACCCGATAGGTTAGGCGTTGTTCGGCATGAGCGCGGGCGGCGGCAGCGATAAACGTGGCTAACGAGCCTTTAGCATCGACAGCACCGCGCCCCCATAGCTCGCCATCGCGCACTTCGACTGGAATATTGCCCGGCACGGTATCCATATGTCCGAGCAACACGACGGTTTCAGCAGCAGCGCCAATCACGCCAACTGCATTGCCAACCGCATCAATATGGGCATCGAAGCCAAGTTGATTCATCTGCTCAACCAACAATTGGGCGATTGCGGCCTCGTCGCCCGAAACACTGGGTGTTGCCACCATGGCCTCAATTAACTGCAAAGCTTGTTGATCGTTCATGCGCTTGGCTCCTCGAAGATGCTGCGTAAGGTTGCCACTAAGCGTTCTAATTCAGCCCAATTAATCACCAACGGCGGGAGCAAGCGCAACACATTGCTGCCCGAATTGAGCGCAATAATCTGATGCTGGTTCATCAATTTTTGTAGATAGGGCGCAACTTTTTCCTTGAGTTCAATGCCCACCATCAAGCCTAACCCGCGCACCTCGCGAATTTTGGGCGAGTTGATTGAACGTAATTGAGCGAGCAGCCAATCGCCTTTTTCGGCAGTTTGATCGACCAATTGTTCTTCACGAATTACCCGCAGCGAAGCCCGCGCCGCTGCACACGCCAAAGGGTTGCCGCCAAAGGTCGAGCCATGCGTGCCAGTCGCCAATGCGCCAACTCGCTGGTTGATCACCACCGCGCCCATTGGCATGCCCCCGCCCAAGGCCTTGGCCAAACAAACGAAGTCTGGCTCTAAGTCAAAATGCTCAAATGCAAACATTCGCCCAGTACGGCCAAAGCCAGTTTGGACTTCATCGAGAATCAATAAAGCTCCGCGTTCGCGGCAAATTGTTTGGGCTGCTTGCAAAAATTCAGCGGTTGCCGGGCGAATGCCGCCCTCGCCTTGGATAATTTCAACAATCAACGCAGCAGTTTGCTCAGTAATAGCGTTTTGCAAACGCTCGATATTATTGTAGGGAATATGGCTAAAATCGGGCACAAGCGGCATAAATGGCTCGCGGTAGTGACTCTCCCATGTAGCGCTCAAAGCTCCAAAAGTGCGACCATGAAAGCCACGCATGGTTGCTACAATCGCGGTACGGCCTGTAGCCATGCGCGCAAATTTCAAAGCAGCTTCGACTGCTTCCGTGCCACTGTTGCACAAAAAGACCCGTTGAAATTCGGCTGGAAATAATTGTACCAACTCGGCTTGCAATAAGGCCCGTTGATCATTATGAAAGGCTTCGGGGCAAACCGTCAGGGTTGCGGCCTGCTCGGCGATTGCCTGCACCACCGTTGGGTGACAATGGCCGATGTTGGCAACCCCAATGCCTGAACCACAATCAAGATAAGCTTGGCCGTGATCGTCGTAGAGGGTTGCGCCGCTGCCACGCACCAAAGTAATCGGACGCTTGGCGTAAACTCCGGCGCTATGGGCAGCTTCTAAATCTGCAAATGCTTGTTGTTCAGTCATGGTTTGGTTCCTAGCAACTCAGCCGTTTATTCGATGATCGTTCCCTGGCCAGCAAGGGCATCGCTAATTGGTTGGTCACGGCGGCCATCGCCAATGATGACGCGGCGCAAGCCACCGTCGAGCGCAGTTTGTGCGCCCAGCAATTTTTTCTTCATGCGGCCTTGCGCTAGTTTTTCGGTGGCTTGGGCTAATTCGGTTCGCGGCAAGCGACCAATCAAACTGCTTTCGTTGGGAAAATTGCGATACAAGCCACTGACATTGGTCAATAGCAAGAGCGTTTCGGCTTCTAGCGCTACGGCTACACTGGCCGCACCGCGATCACCATCAATATTTAATGGTTCGCCCACGTTGCTTACCGCCAATGGAGCAATGACTGGCAAATAGCCTGCGCTCAGCAAGGTTTGCAACAAACCCCGATTAACCTGATCGATGCTGCCAGTCCAATCATCGCGAATCACGCGCACCCGACCATGTTCGACCGCACGAACATTGGTTTTGCGTGTGCCCTGTAATAAGCCGCCATCGATGCCCGATAAGCCTAAGGCGTTGACTCCCAAACCGCGCAAACGCTCAACAAATTGGCGATTGAGCAAGGCCGTCGCCATCATAAAAATTTCGAGCGTGCGCCGATCAGTTTGGCGGCTGGTGTGGCCTGATGGCGAGGTAATGAAGCGAGGCGGATGTCCAAGCTGCTCACCAAGCGTGTTCGCTCCATCTGAGCCACCATGAAACAGCACGATTGGCTGGCCTTGGGCGGCAAGTCGGGCAATATCAGCGCAGAGATTGCTATAATCAATCCCCGCTGCCCCGCCAATTTTTATTACAAGCATGTGTATGATCCTTATTTGATCCACGAAGAGCACGAAGGATGGGGGTTAAGGTTATATGTAATGGTTACTATCCCTCACCCCCTGACCCCCTCTCCCGCCCGCGAGGCGAGGGGGAACCGCTTCAGAAGTGCTCCCCTCGCCCGCCGCAGTTGGGGGTGAGGGAACGAAATGGACTATCAACCCATAGCCTAAACTGGATGCAAGCCTGTAAACTCCAGCCCCAAGCGTTCATCGAAGCCATGCATCAAATTTAAGCATTGGATGGCGGTTCCGGCTGCGCCCTTCGTCAAGTTATCGAGGGCACACAGCGCAACCACGCGACCAGTCGCCTCATCGAGTGCCCAACCAATATCGGCGTAATTGCTGCCAGCCAAGATTTTTGGCTCAGGATGGCGGTGCAAGCCACTGCGATCATGCACAATTCGCAGAAACGGTTGTTCGGTAGCGGCAGCGCGATAGGCTCGCCACAGATCGCGTTCGTTGACCGAGCCTTGAGTAAACACATGGCAGGTTGCCAAAGCGCCGCGCACCATTTCCACCGATGTGATCGAAATATGCACATTTTCAAGGCCATGGGCTTGCATAATTTCGGCGGTGTGGCGATGGCCAACTGGGGCAAACGAGCGCACCACACCTGAGCGTTCGGCATGATGGCTGCCATCGTTGGCAACCGCGCCCGCCTCAGACGAACCAACCTTGACTTCCGCCACCACAGGCTTGGTTTGATCGATCAAGCCTGCCTTGACCAACGGCAATAAGGCCAAGTTAATCGCTGTTGCATTACAGCCCACACCGCTGATATAGCGGGTTGCGCGAATTTGCTCGCGATACAATTCGGGCAAACCATAAACAAAACGCTCCAGCCATTGCGGGGCAGGGTGAGGTTCGCCATACCAACGGCTATAGGCTTCGGGGTCGCGCAAACGAAAATCGGCTGAACAATCGATTAATGCTTGACCAAGGCCAGCGTAATGCTCGATCTTTTTGGCGGCTGAGCCATGCGGCAAGGCCAAAATCAACACATCGCAAGGCTCCAACGTGCTTTGCGGGCTATAGCGTAAATCCGTGCGACCACGCAAATTGGGGTGAGTGCTGTAGACATATTGGCCTGCTAAGCGTTCGCTGGTGACCTGACGCACCTCGACGTGGGGATGCCCCAACAATAAACGCAGCAATTCACCACCGACATAGCCCGAGCCACCAACTATCGAAACTGAAAGCATAACAACCTCAAATGGCTACAGCCCGCCGCCTATTGCGCTTGAGCTAGCACATAATCAACAATTCGTTCGGGAATATTCACTCCAGTTGTGCTGATGCTGTTGCGAAATTCCATGGTGTAATTGACTTCATTGACCAAATAACGACCTTCGGCAGTCTCGAACACATCGATTGCAACTACGCCGCCACCAACTGCATTGGCCGCGCCAATACAAATATCGGCTAAGGCTGGCGTGATTGGGCAGTTTGATGCTTGGCCGCCGCGAGCCGTATTGGTGATCCAGTGTCCGCTGGTGCGATAAATCGCCGCAATGCACTCATCGCCAACCACAAACGCCCGAATATCGCGACCACCTGGTTTGTTGACATATTCTTGAATATAGAAAATGGCATGCTGATAATTGCCCAAGGTATCGCGATGCTCAAGCACCGCCTCGGCAGCTTCGCGATCGTTGATCTTTGAGACCAAGCGCCCCCACGAGCCAATTACTGGCTTCAACACTACCGGATAGCCCAAACTTTCAATCGCTTCGAGCGCTGAATCTTGAGTGTAAGCCAGTAAACAACGGGGCGATGGCACGCCGTTGCATAATAAGGCTTGGGTAGTCAAAAATTTATCGCCACAGGTTAATGCCACATCATAATTATTGACGGTTGGAATGCCAGCATCGTTCAAGGTTTTGAGTGTGTACAACGCTCGGCCATGGTGCAACGAACGCTCAATAATCACATCAGGAAATTGTTCGCGCACTTGGCGATTGGCTTGCAAAGCATTCAAATCAAACCATGTCTGATCATCATCAATCCGCTCAAATTGGACATTGCGCCGCTCAAACTCAGTGATCAGCAGCTTTTCTTCAACCCGAATTCGGGAACATAACATACCTACACGCATTGACATAACTCCCTTACTCGCCCCAGTCTTCTTCGACTTCGGGTGCTAATTCCAAGACAACTGGGTTCAGGCTGACAACTTCGAGTTCTGCGCCGCAATCAGGGCATGGCACAATCTCGCCATCCAAAATATCGGCTGCCAACGCGATCGTTGCTTCACATTCTGGGCATTGTGCGCTCATTGTTTGTAATCCTTTATTGAATAGGGGTCGGGATTGAGAATTTCCCTCACCCCCCACCCCTCGCCCACTGCGGCGGGCGAGGGGCGTTAATTATTCCAATAGCCAAAGGTCTATAGCCTTACTCTCTGCGCCTCTGCGTTAAAACTCCCTGACCTCTGATCTCTGACCCCTGAACCCTCGCCCTTTCGTGTTCTTCGCGTCCTTCGCGGTTTCGTACCCTCTTCGTGTCCTTCGTGCGCTTCGTGGATCAAAATTGGTCAATCACGGCTTGCACTACTTCGGCAGTCGTCGCCGCGCCAGCTAGATCGGGCGTATATGGCCCATTGGCTAATACCGCTTGAATCGCAGTTTGCAAACGCTCGGCGTAGCTGTTCAAGCCCACAAATTCGAGCATCAACACGCTAGCGCTCAAGGTTGCCAAGGGATTGGCGATGCCTTGGCCGGCAATATCCGGTGCGCTACCATGCACAGGCTCGAATACCGCCGTGCGCGTGCCATAATTGGCCGATGCTGCCAAACCAAGCCCGCCACCCCAAACGCTAGCTACATCTGAGAGAATATCGCCAAACAAATTGGTGGTGACCAACACTTCAAAGCGCTCGGGAGCACGCGCCAATTGATAAGCAGCGTTATCGACTAACATTTCTTCAACTTGTAAATCGGGCGCATCGCTTAGCACGCGCAGTGCAGTTTCGCGGAACAAACCACAGGTTTCGCGTAGCACATTGGCTTTGTGTACCACCGTGATTTTGCGGCGGCCAGTGCGTTGGGCATATTGGACTGCCCATTGCACAATCCGTTCGCTGGCTTGGCGGGTGATAATTCGTTGCGCCGTAGCCCGTTCATCGCCCTCGCGGGTTTCTTGGCCGCTATACAAACCCTCGGTATTTTCGCGTACCACCACCAAATTGACTCCAGCGCGGGCGTTGGCCAGCGGTGGCGTTTGGACTGGCCGCACACAGGCATATAAATCAATGGCTTTGCGCATGCCAACAATTGGACTGCGATAGCCAGCGACCCGCTGCGATGGCGAACTAACTGCGCCAAACAAGGTTGAATTGGCCGCTTGGACAGCCGCTAAAGTTTGTTCGGGCAAGGCGTTGCCAGTGCGCTGAAAGGTTTCCCAACCAGCCTCGGCCTCAACAAACTCGGCAGGAACTGCTAAGGCTTCGAGCACTTGGCGGGCTGCTTGCACCACTTCGCGGCCAATCCCATCGCCAGCAATCAAACACAACCTGGTCATGTTTAGGCTCCTGTCGCGGGAAAGCGACCATGGCGACGGTAGAATGGCACGATTCCGCCTTCAGCCCAGACTTCACGCATCCAGCCTTCTGGTGGTGGTAGTTGAATTTGGTTGGCATTGTTGGTGATCAGGCCAGCAGCCAAATCAAAATCCACAAAATCGCCATCAGCAACTTGCTCGCGAAGATCGGCGGTGAAACAGGGAATGCCCAAGTTCAAGGCGTTGCGGAAGAAAATGCGGGCAAACAGCGGAGCGATAATTGCGCCAACCCCGCAGCGCTTCAAGGCCAAGGGAGCATACTCGCGGCTTGAGCCACAGCCAAAGTTTGGCCCAGCAATAATTAAATCGCCTGGCTGAACGTTGGGGGCAAAATCGGGCCGCGCTTCGATAAAGGCATAGCGTCGCACATCATCGTTTGCGCCGAGCATGTAGGGAGCATAACGGCCTGGAACCATCTGGTCGGTGTTGACATCATTTCCAAAAACCCAAATCCGTGGCATAGTGCTGACTCCTGTGCAATTGCAAAAATTAGGCGAAAACTGCTTGCTCAGTGCTATCGAGCACATTGCGCGGGTGGGTGATGTAGCCCGTGACGGCGGTGGCGGCGGCAACTTCAGGCGAGGCCAAGTAGATATTGGCTCCTGGGCTGCCCATTCGTCCGCGGAAGTTGCGATTGCCAGTGAAAACGCAGACTTCATCGGGCGCTAACACGCCCATATGGCGACCAATGCATGCGCCACAACCAGGTGTACCGATGGTTGCCCCAGCCGCCAACAAGGTAGCTAATGTGCCATCGCTGGCGGCGCGATGCAGACTTTCGCTCGAAGCAGGTACGACAATCATTCGCACATTTGGAGCCAAACGCCGTCCCTTGAGAATGCTGGCGGCGGCGGCCATATCTTCGTAGTGGCCATTGGTGCAGGTGCCAAGATAGACGACATCAACCGCGACCCGCCCGACATCAGCCAAATCGACTACGTTATCGACATAATGCGGTACGCTAACTTGCGGTTCGAGCGTGCTCAAATCGCATTCGACAACGCGGCTGTAGCTGGCATCGGCCTCAACCCTCAACCATTCTGGCACGGGATGTTCAGCGCCCAAGCCAGTTGGGGCAACGATTCCGGCCTTGGCTCCAACTTCAATTGATAAAGTTGCCAAGGTCATACGTTCGCGCCACGAAAGAAAATCAACCCCGTGCCACTCGACGCTTTGATAGGTTGCTCCATCAGCGCGGAGCGTGCGAGCCGCCCACAAACCAAAATCCTTGACGCTCACGCCTGGTTGAAAATTGCCAACCGCATTGACCCGCACAGTTTCTGGGACGCGAAACCAAGTTTGGCCAGTCGCCAGTGCTAAGGCGATATCGGTCGTGCCCATACCTGAGCCAAAGGCCGCTGCTGCACCATAGCCAGTGCTATGCGAATCGCTGCCAACCACCAGCATGCCCGGTTGCACTAACCCTTCTTCGATCAACACGGGGTGCGAGATGCCGCGACCAACATCAAACAAATGGCTGATGCCTTGTTGGGCGACCCAACGCCGCACTTGTTGTTGCTGCTCGGCTTGGCGCACGGTGGCGGCTGGGGCAACGTGGTCGATTACCACTGCAACTTTGTCGCGATCCCACACGCGTTCAGCGCCTAATTCGTTGTGCAAGGTTTCGATAATGCTAGGCGAGAGGCTATCGTGCATCATCACCAAATCGACGTTGACTACCACCATATCGCCTGCTTGCACGTCGCTGCGACCGGAAGCATGCCCCAAAATTTGCTCGGCAAATGTCTGACCCATTACGAAAACTCCCAAAAATAGCTGAAAAATGGCACATCAAGGTATAGCAAGCTAGGGCATTGAAATAGCAATTTCAATTGCCAGCTTGAAAAATCGTTAGGCTGCTTGGAGGGTGCTTGAGCGCAGCAGCGCATCCACCTCATCGAGCGTCAACGGCTGATCATCGGCAGCAGCTTTGAGTTGGGCTGCAATCGCGATAATCGTGGTGTCGCTCAGATCCAAACCTAGGGTGTTGGCGCGGCTTTGCAAGGCATGGCGACCAGTCAGGCGATGACCAATCAGCACATTGCGTTCGCGCCCAAAAGCCTTGGGATCGATCGCTTCATAGGTGCTGGGATTGGCCAAAACAGCCTTGGTATGCAGGCCAGCCTTGTGAGCAAAGGCGGTTTCGCTGGTGATACAGGCATTGAATGGCACTTGAATGCCCAAGATTGCCGCAACTGTGTGATCAAGTTGGGCCAACATTGGCAAGGCATAGCCTGCAACACTTTCAGGTTCGGAGAGGTAGAGGCGGGCAATTAAGCCGCTGAGCGCGGCGATGCCGTTGCGTTCGCCAATGCCAAGAATGGTCGTATCGATGTGGGTTGCGCCTGCTTCGAGCGCTGCATAGGCATTGGCAATTGCACAGCCGCCATCGTTGTGGCCATGAAATTCAATGTCGCAGCGAACTGCATTGCGGACTGCACCAACCACACGTTCAACATCGCGTGGCGTGGCAATGCCCACCGTATCGGCGATGCCAACCCGCTGCACGCCAAGCAAATCGACAGCTTGGTAGACGCGCAATAAATCGGGCAGTGGGGTGCGGAATGAATCTTCGCAGGAGAACCGAACTTCGATATTTCGTTCTTGGAGGAAACGCACAACTGGGCCAACTTCTTCCAAAATCGCTTCAATTGAGCGACCATGGCTCCATTGGCGCAGATAGGGTGATGTGCCAAAGAGGATATTTACGCCAGCCACGCCACATTCAGCAGCGAGCCGCACGTCATCAAGGTTACAACGGGTGTGGGTCAGCAGCTTGGTGTTGCCGAGCGGCAAGGCTGCGATGCTGCGCAAATCTGCCGTACTTTGCGGCGAGGCGCAGGGAGAGGTCATTTCGATGTATTCAACGCCAAACTGAACCAGCAAATTGGCGATGGCGAGGCGATCTTCACTGCTGAAATGAGCATTGGCCCATTGTTCGCCTTCGCGTAATGTCGTATCAACAATTGCAAAATGCCGTGTCATGAAAGCACAATCCTTCCGCAAGAACATCCGGTGAACAATTCAGGGCGAACAGCCGCAGGGCGGTGGATATGGCTGATGCGTTTAAGTTGCTTGAGTATGGCCATGGGAAAATCCTTTCAAACCGACGTTGGATACAAAAAAACTCGCCGTTGGTTGCGGCGAGCCTTGGTGTTTATTGAGCGCGTGAAGTGTTGCTTAGACGCGACGCAATAACCCAGACTCGCTGCCTGGCTTCTTTGCGCTACGTTTTTTCGAGTTCAGGTACAATTGTTGACTGAACATAGTAAGAAACTCCACAAACCAAAAGTTCTGCGGCGAAGCATAGCAGGCAGGTTTGAGTTTGTCAAGTGACGAGTTTAAGAGCATAGAGCATAGAGCAAAATCAGAAGTCAAAAATCAAAAGGCAAAACAGGAGGAGTTAGGGGTCAGGATTCAGTGGCGAGGGAGTTTTAACCACAAAGAAGCATGAGGTTGTAAAGATTTATTCGGTTGACAGTGAATGTCATGCCCTCACCCCCTAGCTCTCTCTCCCGCAAGCGAAGCGAGGGGAAACCTCTCCAGCAGCGCTCCCCTCGCCCACCGCAGTGGGAGAGGGGTCGGGGGTGAGGGTATGATGAAACTGGTTGTTAATGCTATAAGCCATTACAGCTAATTCATAACCTCATATTCTCTGCGTTAAAAGCAAGCCCCCGATCCCTAGCCCCTGACCCCTGACCCCTAGCCCCTTATGTTCTATGCTCTATGTTCTGGATAATTGCCTCACGCATAGCCGAACCAACCGATTCCCAGCGATACCGTGCCGCAATTTCGACACTGCGTGCCCCAAAACGCCGACAGCGTTCAGGATCGCCAACCAGCTTGATCAAGGCGGTGGCTAGTTGATCAACCGTGCCTGGTTCGACCAAATAGCCGTTGTGATCGTGCTCGATAAAATCGGGCATGGCTCCAAGATTGGTTGAAACCACAGGCAGCCAATAGTTCATGGCTTCAATCGTGACGATGCCAAATGGCTCAAGTTTGGTGGGCATGCAAAAGACGGCGGCGCGTTGATAATAGTGCGGTAATTGCTCAACCGGAATCCGCCCAATCACCTCAACCCCTGGCTGATTGGTTTGAGGGTTTGCGCCGATGATCGTCAAGGTGGCATTGGGATAAACCGCCCGCACTTGGGCGAAAGCTTGCAGCAATTCAGGGCCGCCTTTACGCTCCCAATCTATCCCAACATAGACAATATTTTGGCTGGCATAGCGAGCTGGATCAGGCGGTTCGCTGATCACCGGAGCATTGCTGCCAGCGTAAACACAACGTACTTTGGCTGGATCACAATGGTAATCTTCGACTAGTGAACGTGAAACATGATTGGAACGTGTAAAGACTAAATTGGCATTTTGATAAATTGTTGGCTCTAACTTCATCCATTCAGGGTGATAGAGTGAAGCCGGATTAAAGCCTGGATATTGACGATTTGCCAGCAAGGTATGGTCGGTATAGACAAAATGCGGGATATTTGGCACGCTAGCATCAAATAATGATTGCATCTGAAAACTAAACAGATAGTCGTCATCGCGCAGTAAATCGGCCACTAAATGCTTGACAGCACGGAAAATATAACTAGTGATCAAAAAGGCATCTTTGGGGCCACGTCGCCGCATGGCCAAATCGCCAGCATATTGGCGTAATGTCCACCAGCCGTTTAATGCAACCAAGGCAGGCTTGCGTCGAATGATGGGAATTAAATCGATCTCACGGAGTTCGTATTCGGGGAATTGAGCACGCAGTGCTTCGGCGGTTCGCACATTCGCCAACGGCCAGCGCCCCTTACGAATAAAAGCAATTTTGGGAGCCACACGCACCTCCAGCACAGATCACGACCGACAGTAACTCGGGGCTACTGTCGGTCTGAATTGAGGATTTTATTGGAAAAAGCGGCTATTGATTTGGATTAATCACGGTTACATTATAGGTGAAGGAGCGATTTTGCGAATTAACCACAACATTGCTGATCGTGACTGTGTAGGTGGTATCGGCGCTTGGCTGCGCCCAACTTGAGCTATGGTTGTAGCCTTGGGGAATCCAAACGATCGTATTTTCGCCAAAGCCTGTGGCAACCGTTTCTTTGGTGACGGGAATATTCGTGCCATTTTGGCTCATTGTGATGGTTGCATTGCTAAAATTGCCGTTATGCAAGGCAAACGACCAACGCCCAAACACCACTTGATAGGGCACGAAACCTGCTGGCGGCCATGGCACATATTCGGTGCGGGTGGCAGGTCTGGCCGTGCCAAAATCACTGGTGATCACGTAGAGTGCATTTGAGCCAGCATAACCGCTACGGCTGGGCACATCGCCAGTCCCAATAGATTTATTTTGCGGGTATAGAATCCAGCGGCGGTGACCAGCGGCACTATTGCCAGCCCCAGGATCAAGCATATAGCCCGTAATTGCACCTGGCCCAATTTGACCCAAATAGAGATTCGATTTACCTGCGGCAGTTTTACCTGCGGCGGTGTAGCAAGCCCATGACGTTGGTGGGCTATGGCTGAGGCTATTGTTGCGGCTCATCATCAAGGCCGCTTGTTGGGCTTGGCTATTGTAGCTCTCGTTGAGGGTGACTGCGGCCATGCCCGCCATTTTACGAAAATAATTAACTCGCAACAGAATTGCATCGCGATAGGCTTGGCTAGTTGTGCCAGCGTTACAACTGGCTTGGCTGCCAGTCCAGCCATCGGCTACGCCTTCGCTTGGCAAGTAGAAATTGGTATAGAAATTGACCACCGATTGGCGGTTATTGATATCAAGTTCAGGGTTTGACATCACAGCAGGCAGATAATTCATGCTGCCGCCAGCGATAGCTTGGGGTTCTTGGGCTGCAAGTGGGGCCACCAAGCCAAATACCAACAAACTTGTTACAACCAAACTGATCCAGCGGCTGCGCCGCCAAGTAGATGCCACCTGCATACCATGCCTCCAGTGTAGAGTGAATTAATTAATGAATTTTGACAAAAATTGAGCGATTTGGCTATAGCCCATCCGCCCTAGCGACTTGGGTCAATCACGGTGACCTGATAGCTGAACGAACGAGTTTGGCCATTCTGCACCACATTACTCACATTCACAGTATAGGTGATATCGGTGGCAGGCGCTGGCCATGAGCTGTAGCCCGTAACATCCCAAGCAATCGTATTATCGCCACTGCCACTGCTGCGCGAGACGATAGTCAGGGCTTGCGACTGGCCACTCTTTTGCATGGTCACCACAGCATTGGCAAAATTGGCGTTGGGTAAGCTAAACGACCAACGTTTGTAGGCATTCATAAAAGGCACAAAGCCTGCGGGCGGCCACGCAATATATTCGGTGCGGGTGGCAGGGCGTGGGCCAGTGTTGCCAACCACCCATAAACTATTGGCATCGAGCGTGCCAGTTTGGGCTTTGACATCGCCTGTACCCATTTTGAGCGTCGGTGGGTATAACAACCAACGTCGATGCCCAACGCTGGACGTGTTGTCATCGGACATGTATAAACAATCGCGCCAGTGCCATTGGCGGTTACCCCAGCTGCCAAGTTTGATTTGCCAGCGGCTTCGCTGCCTTCGGCGCTGTAGCACAGCCAATTGCTGGGCGGATTGTGATTGAGCGTGCGGTTGCGACTCATCATCAAGGCCGCTTGCTGAGCTTTGGCATTCAAAGCCGGATCAAACGTAACCGTGCCCATGCCAGCCATACGCCGAAAATAATTAATTCGGGCTAAAACCGTATCGCGGAAAGCTTGGGTGGTTGTGCCTGGCGTGCATGTGCTGGCATTGCCTGTCCAGCCAATATCGACTGCCATCGAGGTGAGATAATAATTTTGGTAAAAATTCACTACCGATTGGCGATTGTGAATATCCAAATCGGCGTTAAACATAACGGCTGGCAGATAATTGGTGCTGCCGCCCGCCAAGGCCTGAGGTTCTTGGCCTGCCACCGAGCCAACCAAACAAAAAATCAAGGCACTGACAATTAGCCAGCGCCGTTTAGGCCGTAACCAATACTGAATAACCTGCATACACACTCCAAAATAGGCAACAATGATGCAGGGGTACTATCGCAGGCCTAGCCCAAATTGACCATAGCCCATTGGCCCTAATTTTTTTACCTATGATTAATGAAATGAGCTAGTCATCCATATCATTTATCATGCTTCTTGAATCAAAGTTGAATACGGTTGCTAACGCTTCGTGCTCACAAGTGTTTGGTTGAATCAATAGGATTTATCATGATCACCACCCCTCCGCCCCGCCGCAAGGCGGGGAACGCAAGGGGTTTTCATCCCCCTGCATCCCCTAAAGTGCAATTAGTGAATTGGATAGGTTCTGAAATTTTTCCAATATGTTGTTGGTAGAATGCTAAAATAACTTGATTGTTATTGCTCGTTGTAATGGTTTATAAGGTTGGCAGTTAATGGTGGCCCCTCGCCCACGGCGGTGGGCGGGGGGCGTTCCATGGTTCATGGTGGAGGAATTCCCCCTCGCCTGCTAGGCGGGAGAGGGGGCGAGGGGGTGAGGGAAATCAACACAACACAAAAGCTCTTGTCAGATGCAAGAGCTTTCTCGGCTCAATAGTGAATTAGGCTTGTAATAATTTAACCAATTCGGCATGGACTGCCCCGTTGGTTGCTACCAAGCGATCAATCCATGGATTCCAATCTGCGCCAGTCCAGGTACTGAGTTTGCCACCAGCTTCGGCCAAAATCACGGCGGCGGCGGCAGTATCCCAAGGCTTGAGGCCTAGCTCCCAGTGGCCTTCGCTGCGCCCAGCCGCCACATAACAAATATCCAAGGCGGCGGCTCCGCCACGGCGAATCGCTTGAGCTTTGAGCACGATGCGGGTAAATTCGGCGATGTTGTTATCGGGATTGCTGCGGATTGTGTAAGGAAAGCCAGTGCTCAGCAAGGCGGCATCAACCGTATCGGTATTGGTGACATGCAATAGTTGATCGTTGAGCCAAGCGCCAACCCCACGCTCGCCGACAAAACATTCATCGCGCCATGGATCGTAGACCACGCCAATTGTTGGCTGGTTGTTGTGCAATAAGGCAATTGAAACCGCGAAGAATGGGAAACCGTGGGCATAATTGGTTGTGCCATCAAGTGGATCGATCACCCAACAATATTCGGCGGTCCGACCATCATCGCCCGATTCTTCGGCCACAATCCGATGATCAGGAAATTGTTCGCGCAGTTGGCTGACGATCAATTTTTCGCTGGCTAAATCGATATTGGTAACCAGATCGATGGTGGCACTTTTATGTTGAATCTGACGCTCATTGCGTAATCCATCGCGCAGAATTTGGCCTGCGGCTTTGGCAATGGCAATCGCATGACTTCGCATTTGTGGTATCCTTTGGGCTATGAAAACTACGTGCTCTCGTCGTTGGCGACAGCGGCTCAATTGTACCATTGCTCTGCTTGTAAGCCCATGGCTGTTGATCGGCTGTGGTGCTGTTTCGCAACCGTTGCCAACCAGCAGTCCTGTTATCCCAACCCTGACGCAGGAGCCAACTATGCCCAGCCAGCCAGTATCCGGCAATGCTCAAACCGTGATCAGTTTGCATCAGGCCCAATTTGCGACTCCAGCCGAGCAAATTAATGTGCTGATCGATGAAGCCCTGACGTGGCCTGCCAGTAATCTTGGTTGTTCCGATAATGGTGGCATCGGGCGGGCGGTGCTGACCCCAGGTTTTCGCGTGGTGCTTGAAGTTGCTGGCGTGCGCTATGCCTACCATGCTGGACGTGATGCTCAATTCTTCTTGTGCAATACCCCTGATTGACCGATGCGAATTCTGTTTCTGACACCATACCCAGCCTACCCAGCCAATAGCGGCGGTACACAACGCATGTTTCAGTTGCTGCGTGAGCTAAGCCGCCAGCATGAATTATGGTGTTTAAGCCTCTCGCCGAGCCACAGCGCTAGCGCCGCTGCTCAACCGCTCAATCGCTATTGCCATTTAACGTTAATTCCTGCACCGCGCCGCAATTTAACCCAACGCGCTTGGACGACCCTGACCTCGCCGTTGCCCGATATGGCTTTGCGTGCACCATCAGAAACATTTCGTTCGGCCTTGGCTAGTTTGCTCAACACCAATCGTTTTGATTTAGTGCAAGCTGAAAGCATCGAGATGGCGCAATATGCCTTGCAAGCGCAACGTTGGGGCATTCCGGCGACGCTTGATCAATGGAATGCTGAATATGTGTTGCAACAACGGGCTGCTCAAACCGATCGTCAACAGCTCAAACGTTGGCATGCTGCGCTCTATTCGGCAATTCAATGGCGCAAATTGGCGCGTTATGAACGCTTCGTTTGCAACCAACTTGATCAAACGTATGTGGTTTCGCCCGAAGATCGAACCATGCTGCAAAAAATTGAGGTCAAAAAAACGCTGCATGTTGTACCGAATGGGGTTGATAGTCAGCAATTTAGCCCAAACATGCCACGTGAGTATGATCCAAATACGCTGCTTTTTACTGGCAGCTTAGATTTTCGCCCGAATATCGATGCCCTGCGCTGGTTTATTCAAGAAGTATTGCCTTTGATTCGGGCTGAACGACCTGAGACGAAGTTGATGATTGTGGGGCGTGCGCCAACTCCGGCGGTGTTGCAATTAGCCCAGCCTAGCGTGATCGACATTATCCCAAATGTGCCGAGTGTGCAGCCCTATTTCAACCAAGCCGCCGTGTTCGTCTTGCCCATGCGCATGGGCGGCGGCGTGCGACTCAAACTACTCGAAGCTTTAGCCACCGAAACTCCACTGGTCTCAACTACGATGGGCGCTGATGGCGTAACAGGTTTAGTGCCCAACCAGCATTGTTTGCTGGCCGATACTCCTGCCGAATTTGCCCAAGCCACCCTCAAACTACTGCATGAACGCCAATTTGCCCAAGGCTTGGCGATGGCTGCTCGCCGTTTCGTGGCCGCCAACTACGATTGGCAGGCAATTACCGAGCGCTTGCAACAAGCGTGGGGCGAAATAAGTCATGGGTAAGACTCACTAAAAGAACTATAGACTGCTAGGAAACGAGCCACTATACTCTGTCGTTGTGTCCCATCCTGATCTAGGGAGGACGTATGGACCCACACCACGCCAGCGAACAGCCCACCGTTGCCCAGCATGCTAGCCTTGCTCGCCATGAATATGCCGCCGAAGCTGTTCAGCCCCAGTCTGATCGTGGTGGCTTGCTTGAACAGACGCAAACGATTTTGGGCCAAAACTTGCCCTTGGATATGCTCTATCGCCAAATTGTGACGGCGATTGCGCGTAGTTTTGCTAATAGCTTAATCAGCATTTACGCCGCCCACACCGATATTTTGCAACTGCAATGTCAGCATGGCTTTGGGCATAACCCTGAGCAACTGAGTTTCCAACAGGGCATTGTTGGGCGTTGCGCCCGCACCAAACAAGCTTATTTGATTGCCTATGTTGATCAAGACCCCGATTTTATTCGTAGCCATCCGCATATTCAATCGTCGATCTGTATTCCACTCTTGGCTGAGCAACAATTGCTCGGGGTATTGATGGTTGAGAGCATTGTGGATACGCTGAATCAAGCTGATGCGGAAATTTTGGCAAATGTTTGTCAACAACTCAGTAATGCGATTGCTCAAGCAGCGCTTTGGCGACCAAATAGCCTGATCGATCAACATTATCGGGCGATGCTCGATGCCATGCCTGATGGCATTGTAGTGCAACAGGCGGGCCGAATTGTCTATATTAATGCAATTGGGATTGAATTGTTAGGCTTTGAAAATCGTCATCAACTGCTTGGGAGCGATCTCGCAGGCTTGCTCGAACAAACATCGAATACCATCCAAAAATTATTTGATCAGGCCATTACTACGAATCAAGCGCTGAGCCACGAACTGCAATATGATACAACCAAAACGCCAGAAATCCCCCTAAGGTTGACCATTATTCCCATAACTTTTGCTGGTAATACAGCGGTACAGATAGTAATTCGCGATCATACGGCCATCCAACAACGTGAAGCTGCCCAACAACTTGCCAACGAACGCGAAAAACGCAAAAGTCTTGGCCTGCTCGCCGGAGGCATCGCCCACGATTTCAACAATATTTTGATGGGCATTCGTGGCAATGTTAGCCTTGGTTTGCTCGATCTCATTCCGACCCACCCAATTTATCACCAACTGCAAGAGATCGAAAAGCTCGCAATTCGAGCAACCGAGCTAACCCAGCAGATTGTCGCCTACACCGGAGGCAGCCTTTTTGTCAGTAGTACGGTCGATCTGAATGAGCAATTGCGTGAGCTAACCACGACGTTTAGTGAGCAGGCCCATCCAACGACCAGCATAACCTATGAGCTTGACGATCAATTAGGGCTACTCAAAGGCGATGTTAATCAAATCCGCCAAATGATCTTGAGTATCTTCAAAAATAGTGTTGAAGCGATCGAGCATCGCTATGGAGCCATTCAGATTACCAGCAAGCTCCAAACCTACACCCAAGCTCCACATACCGCTACTGGCTTACCCAAACTTGCGCCTGGCAGCTATCTCACCCTGAGTATTCGGGATAATGGTGTTGGTATGGATGCTCGCACCCAACGGCTGATGTTTGATCCCTATTTTAGTACCAAGTTTACTGGACGCGGCCTTGGTTTAGCCGCTGTTTTGGGTATGGTACGAGCGCATCATGGGTCAATTGCCGTGTGGAGCCAACCGCAAATGGGAACGGAGGTCACTGTGTTATTACCACCACATTCGATCTTGCAGCCAACCCCCGCAGCGCCGAACGAGGACGTTCATTCAGTTCATAATGTCGTGATGCTGATCGACGATGAACCAGCAGTTCGCATGGTTACTGAACGCATGCTGCAACGTTTAGGCCTAACTGTTCAAGGATTTAGTGATGGTGAGAGTGCGATCAAGGTCTTTCGTGAGCATGCCCATGAATATCAATTGGTGCTGCTTGATTTGACCATGCCCCAATTTAATGGCATCGATACAGCCCATGGCTTGCGGGCCATTCGCGCCGATGTGCCAATTGTTTTGATGAGTGGCTATAGTGTCGATTCGATGCTCGACCCACTGTTGAATGATGGTCTGGCGGGATTCCTACAAAAACCTTTTACGCTCGGCGATTTGCAACGCACAGTCAATAGCGTTTCGGCCTTGAAAGCACGGAATTGAGCTTGGGGATCGGGGATCGGGCAACTGATCCCCTTTTTGATCCACGAAGCGCACGAAGGAATGAAACCACGAAGAACGCGAAGATCGCGAAGGATTATTTTTAGCCACGAATTGCCCGAATTCCACCAATTATCCTAGCCAAACGCATGGTCTATTGCCAACGATTCAGCTCCGATCCCCAACCTCCAGCAACCAATCTCCAATGCCTATGTTCTATGTTCTATACTCTCTGTTCTTTGGCTTTTGAAGGGCTGTGATATGTTCCGATAGCCCATAGCCTAGAGCTTTACCAAAGGCTGGTTTCTAATCCCTAGCTGTAATGGTTCATTCGGTTGACAACCATGGTTCATGCCCTCACCCCCAGCCCCTCTCCCACGGCGGCGGGCGAGGGGAGCACGCATGGATCGGTTCCCCCTCGCATGCGGGAGCGGGGACAGGGGGTGAGGGAACGCTGGCGGTTGTTAATGCTATGAACCAACCTAGCCCCTGATTCCTTGTCCTGATGTTTCTAGTTCTCAGATTGTTGTTGTTTGAGCAGGGCATTGCGGCGCATGGTCAAGGTCCAAATTGCCGCGACCACCAAAAATGGTGCTAAACAAATCAGCGTGGTGATCCACGGTGGAAATGGCGGGGTGACCAGCACTTTAAATTGATGCTTACCCGTGCTCTCGCCCGCAGTCACGGTTACATCAAGTGTCCAATAGCCCTCTTGATCAAATTCGATGGTTTGTTCGATGCTGGCTTTGTGGCTGCTGCTTTGACTACTAGCGCTCGAACTGCTTGGCCCGGTGCTGTTGGCATCGGCTACCGCTTGAATCGCAATCGTTACTTCGCCATCGTTCATGTTGGCTGGTAGCTCAATATCGCTATAAAACGTGCCAGTGCCCACATCGGGGTCGGCCTTCATCGAGAGCGTAAACTCACCGATTTTTTGATCATACAACACCGTATAGGGTTCGCCAAAATGCGCCGCTGCTGGTCGCAATGGCACAAGGCTCACGAGAATCAAGCTGGCGATAAACATTCCACGAAAAAGAATGATCCAGCGTTGCAATGTTTGCATACAATTATCCTTCTAGAATCCCACGCATATCCATTGGTTGGCTTAGCAGCCACATCGCACTGCCAGCCATCGCTACGATGACCAGCGCCCACGGCAGCCAAGCCAATTGCTGGCGTTGTTTGGTGAGAGTTGTTGTCGTTTGCCATGTAATCACCGCTGAAAGCACACTGCCCAGCAGAATCATGCCGATTTGAAATGGGTAGATCATCACTTGTGGCACAAGTGGGCTTAATCCCGTTACCGGCATCCAGCTAAAATTAATCCCTGCTTCGGCCAGTAACGAGCGCAAGACTGGCAGAATCGTCCAAAAGCCGATGATAAAGTGAAAGGCATAGTGAGCTGTCCACATGGCAATGCCAATTGGCAAAAAGCCCTTCATAAAGCGATTGATGATCGCGATTAAGCGTTCGCTATGGCCGCTAATCCGCCGAAAGAGCCATGCTGCCCCGCCCAACAAAGCGACTGGCTCAATCACCAAGGCTAAGATAAACACTACACTTAGCAAGAATGTTTCGCTGCTGATGGCAAACTGGCTGGTGAGCCAATTGTAAAAGCTATAGACTGGGCTGATCATGCCGAAGGCGTTGAGCAATGCACCCCATGTAAACACCAACATCAGCAAGCTAAAATCGCTGCGTTGTTCGATTTTGCCAATGCCTGAGCGTGGTTCTAGGCTGATTAGCTCTTGGCCTGGCACGCGAGCTAGCAAGCCAATATTATCGTGAGGGCAGGCATGAATACAATCCAAACACATCGTACAATCGAGATTGCCGACCTTTTTGGGTTGAAACAGCCACAATTCACAACCTGGCTGCTCATCACGCCCCACAATGCAATCTTTGGTTTGGCAGGTTTGACAGCGTTGGGGCTGGCGCACCGCTACTTCGATTGGCGAGAGGGTTGAACTCAACATATTAAATTGGCCCAGCGGACAGACATATTTACAAAATGGCGCACCCTGAAAACTGCTATCGATCAGCAGGGCGGCCACAAAATAAGCCACAATCAGCCAAGCTGTCCACCACGGCGAGGCCCACAAATCAAAGCGCTCGTAGACAAAGAAAAATGCGACCAATAATCCCGTGGTTAGCCATTTGTTGCGCAACCAGCTTGGCCATTTGAAGCGTGGTTTGAGCCAGCGTCGTGCCAGATTGCGTGGCAACATAAATGGGCAGGCCATACAAAATAAATTGCCAACCACCAACAAAGCCAACATCAAAAAGCCACGATAATGCACCCACACCAGCACGGTGGCACTATTTTTGGGAGCCAACTGAGCGCCAGTCATGCCATCCCAAACCATCAACATGGCCATGGCAAATAGCGGCATTTGCAGCGCAAAACGGGCATAGCGCCAACGCCCTAGCCAGCGCAAGCCTGGCAATTTCAGCAAATCAATCGCTGGAAGCTGTTGCATTGTTCAACTCCCTCTATTGAATATTGAAGGCTGGCAAAGTTCGTTGCATAACAGCACCGTTGGATTCAGTGACGTTGACGATCAACACCCATTCGCCGAGCATCGAAAAATCAATGTTCGCCTGATATTTACCAGCGCCAAGCGGCTCCAGCTGCACAATTTGCGAGGGCATGCCAGCGTGCGTCATGGTGGCCTCAATTTGTACCTTGGCATTTTCCAGGGGCGTTGCGCCATCACTGATGCTCAACACAATGGTTTGCACCGCCATCGTGCTTGGGGTTTGTTCAAGGCTGATGTTCAAACGTGGATCATCGCTGGGCGTGCGGCTACAGCCAAGCAAACTGACTAAAATCAGGCTCAACAAGATTAACTGGGTATAGCGTAGCATAATGGCAAAACCTCAAAATAAATACCCCACAGCAGTGGGCATTGGGCCAAATATTCGACGTGTGGATGGGCTAAACTGTTTTTGGGGGTGGCACGTAGCGCGGGTGAAACCACATAGCATAATTCAAAACCGGGGTTTCCCAATAACGCCAACGTTGCTTGAGTGGGCTTAAATCGAGCAATAGATTTGGCACGAGCCAGCTTAGTTGGCCATGCCCATGCTCGGCAATTGGGTTAAACGGAAGTGAAAGCGGTGCTTCGGATTCTGCTTGGGGCAGATCGTTAATGTGCGGCATACATGGGTAAAACCACCAGCCAAGTGGGTGCTGATGGTAGTTGGCTTGGCCGATTGGTAGCAAAATCAGCACAATCAGGCTGCTTAGCCAACAATAGCCTAAAAATGATTGCTCGTATGCCATGCGTGTTCCGCCTCTTTAACCACAACCTGTACTATAGCAAACCGATTGCAAAACGCCAAATTTGGCCTTTTGAGCCGATTTTGGTATAGTGTAGTTAACGAAAAGGACGTTAGGTTATTTGTATGGCGCATGAATTCCACATTTTACGCACTATGACGTGGCTCAGCACAATTGTGTTGCTGCTAATTCCGTTGGTGCTTGCGCCATGCCAGCCACGAATTCTGATCAGCTATCATTATCCATGTGCGGCTCAAGTAGACCAAGGTTTTAACGATGAGCATCATGCCGAACAGCCAATTTCTACTCCGGCAGAGTCGCCAAGTGATGCTTGTGTTAGCCATGCCGCTCCATTTCTATCAGTTTCTGCGCAATTCGAATTAATTCTGGTGGCTGATCAACTGCATTGGATGCCTGATCCGCTGAATTATCGCTCGCCCAGTTTAGCCCTCCTCGTCCCCCCGCCTAAAAGCATTTAATCCTTCATTAAGTTTATTGTCCAATCTGCCTGATCATGGTTGATGATCAAGGCTGATTTGGTCGTGATCTGGTATTCACATCATTAAATAAAGAAGGATATTATGCAGCCCTCTGCAATCGAATCATCAGCGCTCAGCGAGCCTGATGAGCACATAACTATTTCATTTGGACAGCGTGTCCGCGAAAACTTAGGCTATTTGGCTTGGCTTCAAGCGGTTGTTGCAACGCTTGGCAGCCTCTATTTTAGTGAGATTAAGGGCTTTCCGCCGTGCAACTTGTGTTGGTATCAACGGATTTTGATGTATCCACTGGTGCTGATTCTGACGGTGGGGATTATTCGCCGCGATCCTGCCATGCGTTGGTATGGCTTGCCGTTGAGTATTGGTGGCTGGCTGGTCGCTAGCTATCACTGTTTGCTGACCTATGGCGTAATTTCGGCTGAGCTTGCGCCGTGCAGCGCGGGGGTTTCGTGTCTTGCCCGTTGGATCAACTGGTATGGCTTTATTACGATTCCACTGCTGGCTTGGGTCGCCTTCAGCGTCATCACCGTTGCTTTGCTATTTGCTAAACCTGCTAAGGAGCTTGATCATGAATAAATCTGTTGCTACCAAAAAACGCCAAGCCCGCACCCGCAAACCTCAGGGTGGCTTGCCGCGTGAAGTTAAGATGTTGCTTTGGTTGAGTGTGCCAGTCTTGTTGATTGTGGCGGTGGTGATGTTGACCAAAGCCGGAGCCGAGCCAGCCCAAACCGTCGATGTTTCGCGCTTGATCTACCCTGATAGTCCAGTTTTGGGCAAAACTGATGCGCCAGTCACGATTGTTGAGTTTCTTGATCCTGAATGTGAATCGTGTCGCGCCTTCTTTCCAATTGTCAAGGATGTGCTGGCCCAAAACGGCGATAATGTGCGCTTAGTCGTGCGCTATTTCCCCTTGCACAACAACTCGGTCTTGGCGATTGCCGCAACCGAAGCTGCTGGCAACCAAGGCAAATATTGGGAAATGCAAGAGTTGCTGTTCAATAAACAAAGCGAATGGGGCGAAAAACAAACCCCACAAACTGCTCTGATGCTGCAATATGCCCAAGAATTGGGCCTAGATGGCGATCAGTTTGCCAAAGATTTAAGCGACCCCAAGATTATGCAAAAGATCGAGCGCGATAATGCTGATGCCCAAGCGCTGAATGTGCGGGGAACCCCTAGCTTCTTCGTCAATGGCAAAGAAGTTAGCTCGCTCAGCCAAGCTGCTTTGCAAAGTGCAATCGACGACGCAAAATAAATGCTGGTAGCGCTGCTTGATTAATCATCGAGCAGCGCTTTTTTATGCTTTGTTGAGATTCAAATGCGCCAACAAGCTAGAAATTGCGGTCAAGCCTGCGACCAAGCCAATTGCCCACGCCATACCCAGCCAATCGGCGATAATTCCCGCCAACAATGCCCCGATTGCATAGCCAAGATCGCGCCAAAAGCGATAGATGCCCAAAACTCTGGCGCGACTGGCTGGAGTTGCATTATCGCTAACCACGGCGATCAATGTTGGGTAGACCATAGCCGTGCCAATGCCCAAACCAATGCTGCTCAGCAACCACCAACCAAAACTAGTGGTGTTGACAATCAAGCCCAAGGCAGCGGCTTGCAGCAACATTCCCTGCACAATCAGCGCTTTGCGCCCAAGTTTGTCGGAGAGTGGCCCCGTAATCAGTTGGCCAACGCTCCAAACCGCTGGATACATAAATTTGAGCAAGCCAATCGCTGGCAGCTCAAGCCCATAGCTAGCGAAAAACAGCGGCAAAATGCCCCAAGCCATGCCATCGTTAAGGTTGTTGATCAAGCCTGCCTGACTAGCTCCAAACAAGGTGCGATTGCCCCATGATGTTTGCTGCACAAGCTGCCAGAAATTGCTATTCGTGCTGGTGGTTTGCTGCACCAAGCCATGGGTTTCGCGTACCAAGCCAATCGATAGCCCTAGGCCAATGATGGCATAGCCGATGCCAAGATAAAAGGGCACGGGCCGCACGCCATAGCTGCTAGCTAAATAGCCAGTTAGCCAAGCGGTGATGGCAACCGCCATATAGCCTGTAAATTCGTTGAGGCCAACTGCAAACCCGCGTTGTTGTGGCCCTACCAAATCAATTTTCATCACGACTGCCATCGACCAAGCTAAGCCTTGGTTGATCCCAAGTAACACATTGGCGGCAACGATCCAGCCCCAACTTGGGGCATAAATCAACATCCATGGTACTGGCAAGCCTACCAGCCAACCCAACACCAAAATTCGTTTGCGCCCATAGCGATCAGCCAAAACCCCGGCGATCAAGTTCATTAAGGCTTTGACCAAGCCAAAACTGATGATAAAACTCAACACAGTGGTGGTGCTGCTCAGGCCAAAGGTTTGGCTGCCAAGAATTGGCAAGATCGTGCGTTCTAGACCAATCATGCCGCCGACCATAGCGTTGATCAGCATCAGCAGGCTAAATTGACCAAGATTGGCGCGTAAGCCAGTTTGGTTGATCGCAGGATGAGCTTTAGGCGATAGCACAGCGGTTGGCTCCAGCTTCGAGGGTGATGAGATCGTCGGGTAGCGCGGCTCCAGCCTGATTCAACTGGACAATCGTTTGATGATTCGGCGGCGTTGCTGGGCGCACAGCGGTTAATCCCGCCACAAATTCAGCTTCAGTTTGGGCTAAACGAGGTGTTGCTGTCTGCACCTCAGCCAAACTCGCCATAATTGGCACACCATCAAAGGCAACTGGTTTGCTGGTGTGGCCTGGCAAAATAATGCTTGCAGGATCAAGCGCCAAAATTGTTTGCAAGCTTTGGTATAGGGCACTGGCTCGTTGTTGCGCTTCAGCGGCTTGGGCTTCGAGGTCGGGCCGCCCAACCGCCGCCAAAAACAGCGTGTCGCCACTAAAAAGATGACTACCATCGAGCAAATAGCTCATGCTTTCCCAAGTATGGCCAGGCGTAGCTAAGGCCTGAATTGTGGCAGCTCCAAGTTGAATTTGCATATTGGCGCTGATTGGCTGGTATACGCCACTGTTGCGTTGATTGGCGGGCAGGTAAAAGGTTGCACCACTCAATTCGGCCAATTGACGTGAACGTGAAAGATGATCGGCGTGAATATGCGTATCCAAAACGGCCTGAAGCTGCCAGCCACGCGCTTGCGCTAGTTGCAGATAAACCGCTGGATCAAGGCTGGCATCGATTACCAACGCTTGGCCTTGCGAACCAATTAGGTATGAAAGACAACCTTTGCCTGTCCGCCGAATTTGGATAATTTCAGTGCCATTTGCTAACGTCGGTAGTTGCGCACTATTCCAAGCTAGGCTCCATGCTTGCATCCCGCCAGCCAACGAATAGACCTGATAGCCTCGCGCTTGGAGTTGTTCGGCGGCAACCAGGCTCATCTTGCCCATTCCACAAACCGTCACAATTGGCTGGTTTTGGGGCAGATTGAGGTTTTGCAGGGCTGGAGCCAGTTGACCAGCCTTTAAATCGTGATAAGCCTCAGCATGGACACTTTGCGGAATTGACCATTCCTGCCAATCGGCCTCAGGCCGAACATCGAGCACGCTTACCGATTGGCCTTGGCTCAGCCAAGTTTGCAAGGTTGTAACATCAATTGTTTGAATCATTTGGCTGTTTCCTGAGCTAAGGCAAAACCATGAGCTTGCCATTCGACAATTCCACCATCGAGCCGATAGACTTCAAAACCACGTTGGCTCAGCGTTGCCACCGCCTCATCGGCAAATAGGCAATATGGCCCACGGCAATAGGCCACAATTGGCTGATCAGGCGCTAATTCTGCCAAGCGCTGGCTTAATTCAGTGATCGGAATTGAACGGGCTTGGGGTAAATGGGCAACAGCAAATTCGTTGCTCGGTCGCACATCCAGCAACACCACATCTTGCTGCTCGATCCGCTGATACAAATCGCTGATGCTGATCGATTGATATTGGCTGCGATCTGCTAAAAAGTGCTGGACGACTGCCTGCACATCGGCTAGTTGGCTTTCGCCGACCTGGCGCAAACTAAGCCATAATGCTTGAACACTAGCATTTGCTAGGCGGTAGTAAGCATACAGGCCTTCGCGGCGCACACTAACCAATTGAGCAGCTCGCAAGGTTTGCAAATGTTGCGAAGCGTTGGCAATCGAAAGCGCCGTTTCATTGGCCAAATCCTCGACTGTACGTTCACCTTGAGTCAGCAAATCGAGCAACTCCAGCCGATGAGGGTTGGCTAAAGCCCGACTGATCCGCGCAAATTGCTCATACAAGGCATCCTTAAATTGGCGTTTTTGACTCAATTCCATGATCAAAACCTCAAGTATTACACTATTCAATAGAATACTTGAATAGTAATCAATGTCAATAGCCAAATCGCGCTGATTGACAAGCAGTAATGATTTATATATCATCGTATCAGTATGTAATGATGTGTTGAGGTGAATAATGAATCCAATCATTCAAACTGATGTGATCGAATTGAAAGCCAAGCTTTTTCGTGGTTTGGCCGATGCTTCGCGTTTGAAAGTGCTTGAGGCACTTTGTGCCGAGCCGCTGACAGTTTCGGCGATCGTGGCTGCAACCCAGCTCAGCCAATCCAATGTTTCCAATCATCTGAGCTGTTTGCACGATTGTGGTTTGGTCGCACGGCAACAGCAAGGTCGCTTTGTCTACTATCGGCTGAGCGATCCACGGGTGGGCGAGTTGATTAATTTGGCTACCAGTTTATTGGCCGATGTTGCGCAGGGGGTATATGCCTGTACCCGTTACACTGGCGAGATGAACCAATGAGCCAGCAAACAATCAGCTTACCGATTCGCGGCATGGATTGTTCAAGTTGTGCGCTGCATATTCAAACCGCTTTGGGCGAGCTAAGCGGAGTGATGCAAGCGCAAGTGTTGTTTTCAGCCGAAAAAGCCCTGATTACCTTTGATGATCAGCTGCTTGAGCCAAACGCTTTAGTCCAAACGATTGAACAAGCTGGCTATCAGGTGCCGCAACTTCAGGCGGCTCCGCCTAAATCAACCCCTGCAAGTGCTCGTTTGTTGCTGCTCTTTGGTGCGATTGTCGTTGTAGTGTTGGGCTTCAGCGTGCTTGGGGAGCAGCTTGGCTGGCTTGATTTACTAATCGACTGGATTCCTTGGCCAATTGGCGTGGCCTTGGTATTTGTGGCGGGCTATCGGATTTTCTGGCGCGTGGCTCAGGCTGCTTGGCGCAAAACAGTGCTTTCGCATAGCTTGATGAGCATTGGGGTGATTGCTGCTTTAGCGATTGGGCAGTGGCCAACCGCCCTACTGGTAGTGCTGTTTATGAGCATCGGCGAATATGTTGAACAATTTACTTCGAGCCAAGCTCGCCGTGCAGTCAGAGAATTAACCGCCTTGGCTCCAACCCTTGCGCAGGTTGAACGTGATGGAACTGAAATTCAGCTACCAATCGAGGCAGTTCAAGTTGGTGATGTGGTAGTGGTGCGGCCTGGCGATCAAATTCCAGTGGATGGTGTAGTGCTGCGGGGAGCCGCCAGCATCAATCAAGCAACCATTACTGGCGAATCGATGCCAATTGATGCAATTGAGGGAACCCAGGTTTTTGCCGCAACCTTGGCAACTGCGGGAAGTTTGCGCATTCAAGCAACGGCGGTTGGCCGAGATAGCACCTTTGGCAATGTCATCAAATTGGTTGAAGAGGCTGAATCGCAAAAAGCCGAAATTCAACGGATCGGCGATGCTTTTTCAGACTATTATCTGCCAGTTGTGGCGCTGATTGCCTTGTTAACTTTTGTGATTCAGCGTGATCCCCTGGCAACGGCGGCGGTGCTGTTGGTGGCTTGTTCATGTTCATTTGCGCTTGCAACACCGATTGCCATGCTAGCGACGATTGGCGCAGCAGCTAAACAAGGCATCTTGATCAAAGGTGGTAAATATCTCGAAGCGCTAGCCAAAACCAGTGTGCTACTCATTGATAAAACTGGTACGTTGACCCATGGCCAGCCTGCGGTGAGTCAGGTTGTGGTGCATGCTGCGACGAATGAGGCCGAGGTTTTGTGCTGGGCCGCGGCAGCCGAGCAAGATTCCGAGCATCCTTTAGCCAAGGCGATTGTGCGAGCCGCCCGTGATCGATCAATTGACCTTCCGCACGTTCGTGAATTTAAGGCGCTGGCAGGGTCGGGCGTACAAGCCGTGGTTGAGGGTCAAACCGTGGTTGTTGGGCATCAACGGTTGCTGGGCGAACATCCCTTACAAGCTCAGGCCAACGCCCTAGAACAGCAGGGTCAAACCGTGATTTGGGTATTGCGCGAACAGCAAGTATTGGGATTAATTGCCTGTGCTGATCGCTTGCGAGCTGATGTTGCCCCAGCGATTGCTCAACTACGGCGTTTGGGTATTGATACAATTGAAATCTTGACTGGTGATAATCGAGCAGTCGCAGCCAATATTGCCGAGCAATTAGGCATTAGCTATCAAGCTGAATTATTGCCCGCCGATAAATTAGCAATTGTGCGCCGTTACCAAGCGCAAGGCCACCATGTGGTGATGATTGGCGATGGCGTGAATGATGCTCCGGCTTTGGCTCAAGCCCATGTTGGAATTGCGATGGGTGTGGCTGGCACGGCGGTTGCCCTTGATGCTGCGCATATCGCCTTATTGCGCGACGATTGGAGTTTGATTCCACAGGCCTTGGCTTTGGCATTACGCACAATGCGGATCGTTAAGGGCAATCTTGGTTTTACTGTGGCCTATAACGTGATTGGTCTTAGCTTGGCTGCTTTGGGAATCTTACCGCCTGTTTTGGCCGCTGCCGCCCAATCGCTGCCCGATTTAGGCATTATGGTCAATTCAGCCCGATTATTGCGTTACAAACCTAAACCTTCATCACTTCCTCAATAAACTCAATATGGAGCAGATCAGGCCTGATCTGCTCCATTGCATTGCTCGCTACACCCCTGCTGATTGCTAATCCGACAATCTTCTAGGCGCAAACACTGACATTGCAAGCCATGATTGAGTAATTCTTGCATTTGCTGCAAATCCTGAATCTGTTGGGCAACTTGGGTTAATTTTGTGGTGGCCATTGTTCGCCAACGGGCTGATGGCGGCGTATCCTCGCTAAATCCATGAATTAATGTTTGAACCTCGGCAATCGAAAAACCTGCTTTACGCGCCAAATTGATCAAATCAATCCATTGCAACACGCTGGAATCGTAACGGCGGCGGGTGTTATGGCGTTGTGGTTTGGGAATTAAGCCCATCTGCTCGTAATAGCGAATTGCTGATGATTGGAGGCCTGTTTGTTGGGCAACCTCGCCGATTGATAATCCTGGCATTGGCTAAAACTCCTGCTTGACTTAAAGTGCACTTCACATGATAGCGTGAAGGCATCAACGTATAAAGGAGTTTTCAATGAAACTTTTACAGGATTGTTTCGGCCTGTTGCGGAGCAAAACCGGCTTGTTGCTGATTGCAGCCCTGATGGCAGGCGTGCTCTTTTTCGAGCGTAGTGCATTGGGTGTTTGGCTGGCTGGTGCAACGCCAATCGTGATGATCGTGGCCTGTCTGATTCCATGTGCGATTCCGTTGTTGTTTTTACGGCGCAAGCAGCCAGCTAACCAATGTGCTTGTGGTGACCCCAATTGTGGTGGTGTGACCAGCAAATAACTATAAAGCCGTCGCCCTTGCCAGATTCAAGGGCGACGGCTCACTAATTAATGCTTACCAACCCAAACTCGGAATTTGCTCGGCGGCCAAGCGCCCAAGTTGAACGTTGAATTCAGCAGGATTATTGGGATGCCATTCAAAGCGTGCTCGCTCAAACCATTGAGTTAAGACCCGATCGCCATCAGGATTGGTTTCCATGTGTGGCGCAGTGAGTGGCAAGCCAAACAAGGCTAATGATTCAGCGTAACTAATCCCAGCATCACCTAAATCTAAGCCATGGCTTTGCCAATAACTCAAAAACGCTCCGCAAACCTTGCGATCGGTAGTGGCAAAATGCTGGCATTGGCCAGGCAATTGCTCGGCTCCAGCCGAAGTATCGCCCTCGTTTTGCCAATTACGATTGAGTGTGGTCAAACGCTCGGCTCCTAAACGCCCCAACGAAACCTCATATGGTGTGCCAGCCAATTCAGGGTGATGTTCGTAGCGCTGACGCTCAAGCAATTGCACCGTATAAGTTTTACCAGTATCGGCATTGATTTGGCTAAATTCTTCGCTTTGCGGATAGCCAAACACTGCCAAGCCCCATTCTTCTGCCAATATTGTTCAAATAATCCACCAAGCGAGTGCTGACTTTCAGGGTAATAGCTGCGATTCTCTAGCAATGGATCGGCGGCTTGGCGTGGGGCGGTTGGCACAACCTCAGCAATGGGCCGCACATGAATTACTGGCTTGGCTCCACGATTATCGCTCCATGCTACGAGTGAATTATCAATATGAATCAATGGACGACCACTATCGCTATAGCCAAAGCGGTCAATTGTAAACATGCTTTTTTGTCGAATATCAACCCCCACGACGCTAATCTGGGAAGTAGTATGTTCACCATAATTGAGCGCTACCAAGAAATTTCCGCTTCCAGAAAAACCATACAGCGCATCAAAACGACAATTATTTTCGTTGATCAAGATTTCAGTATTTGCTAGTGTTCGAGCATATAAATGTTGATTGTTACAATAATAAAAGTTCTTATTCAGTAATAGATTTTGCTTAATCCCGATATTACAAGCGGGTTCGGTTAGTTTTTGAGGTGCCTGTGATCCATCTAAAGCAAGATAATGGATCTCTGAGCAGACACTATTTTTTACAACAACATGGGTGGCATAAGCCCAACTAATAATCTCGCCATCAGATTGCAGCGAATCAATGCCATAAATCGTGGCTACCTCGCTGCCAACCAAGACTGGAGCCTGATTGCCAGCCAGATGCCATTTCCAGATTTGATTGGTGAGTTGCGGTGGTGAACCTTCGAGTTCCAGCCAAATCAGCCAATCGCCAGCAACCGTCCAACGCATGTGGTTTTGCTGATGGGGCACTTGCAAGATGGTATTGGTTTGGGTCGCCAGATCATACTGATAGACATGGTGCTTATCGCGCCAGATTACCCGACCATTATCAATAAAGAAGTCATAGGTTTCATTTTGAATACTGCCAAGGCTAACACTCGTTCCAGTCGTAAGATTGGTTACCCATAATTCACTCGTATAATTGACGAAATCGGTGCGCCAGGTGCGCCACGCCAGCCAATTGCCATCAAGTTTAAGCTGCGTAATCGTATGCTCGCTGACAATCTCGCGGCTGAGCGTTTGGCTTTGCGTCGCAGCTACGGGGTTACTAAAAAATCCGAGGCTTAATAGCAAGCCTAGTCGGCATACCCATTGCCATTTCATCGTGCGTCCTTTCTACACCAAAACTACTGAAAACGAGTGTAGTCGAAAGAAAGCTGATTTTGGCTGCTAGCGAACTGAAACAGGAGTTGTGAGTATCTGAGAAAGTGCTGATAAGAATTGGGATGTGTGAGGAAAATTGGGGCTAAAATAAAAAAATGGTGCCGATGACTGGAATTGAACCAGTGACCTAACGATTATGAGTCGTTCGCTCTAACCCCTGAGCTACATCGGCACAGAATGAGCGGCTTGTTAGCAAGCCGCTCAAATCTTTAGTTGTGGTTGCGGGGAGAGGATTCGAACCTCTGACCTTCGGGTTATGAGCCCGACGAGCTACCACTGCTCCACCCCGCGTTGACCTATGTATATTAGCACACTCTGAGTTTCTTGTCAAATTAGGGCTTGCTCAAGCTATAGATGCTCTGTTCAAGGGCAATTTGAGGAGTTTGCGCCGTTTGGAACAGCTCGCGATCGACCCCAAGATCGCCGAATTGCATGGCGATTTCCGCCGAAGCGCTGGTAACCGTTACTTCACAACCAAGCAAACGAATTGCTTGCATCATCACCAGCACTTTCTCAGCAGCCTCATTGGAAAGTTCGCGAACTCCGGCTAAATCTAAAATTAATAGACGGGTGCGTTGGCGATGAATGTTGGCTAGTAAGCGTTTTTGAATTTGCTCAACCCGTTTGGGATCGAGTGCCCCGACCAAGGGAGCTAATAGCACATTAGCAGCAATTGTCACGGCGGGCGTTTCGAGGGTTTCGACCAAAGCCAATAAGCGCTGTTGCTCCTGATTTTGTTTGAGCAACGCATCGGCTTGGCTGCGCATCAGTGTCGATTGTGCTTTGATTCGGCGTTGCTCACCATCGGATTTACTGATTGTATCTTGTAACGTGAGCAAATTGGTTTCGCTAATCGTGCGAATCAACACGATTGCGGCAATCAACAAGGCATAGGCCACTAAATTATCGACGGCGGCATAGGCTCCATCGAAATTGGCTCGGACTAAGATTCCGCCATAGCCAACTACGGCACTAATAACCACCGCAGTTGAAGAACCCATGATCAGCGCCATGACTGGAGGAATTAGCGTAACCAAATTAACTGGCTGGGTTTTATCAACAAAGCCAGCACAAATCAGCGTCACAAACCCGACGATTAACCAACGACTCCACTCGATGCCACGCCAATAGGCTACGCTGATGCCCGATAGAATCAACAAGATAACCCCCATCAGTAACGGATTTTGCCAACCATTACGAATAATAATCACCGCATCGATTGCAGCGGTCATGATATTTAAGAGTACTAAAAGTGCCAGTGTGGCTTGGCGTTGGGTGATTCGTAGCATGAGGGTTGGCTCCGAATTGCTTCAGGATACGATTTGTGTTGTTCATTATACGCACAAAAAAGTTAAAAGAAAATGGGCCGATTGGTATAGCCAATCGACCCATCTGTTGCGCTTTGTAGCAGGGTTTAGCTGCGAGCTTTTTCGACCAATTCTTCTTGCAAGTTGCGTGGAATTGGCTCGTAGTGATGGAATTCCATCGAGTAGGTTGCGCGGCCTTGGGTTTGTGAGCGCAAATCATTGACATAACCAAACATGTTGGCCAATGGCACGAAGCCACGAACGACTTGAGCGTTACCGCGAGCTTCCATACCTTCGATGCGACCACGGCGGCTGTTTACGTCGCCGATCACGCTACCCATGTAATCTTCGGGCACAATCACTTCAATTTTCATGATTGGTTCCAAGATTTGGGGGCCACCCTTGCGCACGCCGTCCTTCAAGGCCATTGAAGCGGCGATCTTGAAGGCCATTTCCGACGAGTCAACGTCGTGGTATGAGCCATCGAACAAGGTTGCTTTCACGTCAACCACGGGGTAACCAGCGATAACGCCAGTTTCCATGGCTTCGCGGATACCAGCTTCGACTGCTGGGACGTATTCGCGAGGCACAACCCCACCAACGATCCCATTGACGAAGATGTAGCCTTCGCCTTCGCCTGATGGCTCGAACTTGACCTTAACGTGACCGTATTGGCCTTTACCGCCTGATTGGCGCACGAACTTGCTATCGATATCGACGCTGCGGGTGATGCTTTCGCGGTAGGCCACTTGTGGCTTACCAACGTTGGCTTCAACCTTGAATTCGCGCATCATGCGATCGACGATAACTTCCAAGTGTAATTCGCCCATCCCGCGGATGATCGTTTGGCCAGTTTCCACATCGGTGTTCAAGCGGAAGGTTGGGTCTTCTTCGGCCAAGCGTGAGAGCGCAATCGACATCTTGTCTTGGTCGGCTTTGGTTTTTGGCTCGATCGCCACCGAAATCACTGGTTCTGGGAACTTGATGCTTTCCAAAACCACCGGATCATCTGGTGAACAGATGGTATCGCCAGTGAAGGTATCTTTTGGACCCACCACAGCCGCGATATCGCCTGCATAGACTTCCTTGATTTCTTCGCGGTGGTTAGCGTGCATTTGCAGCAAGCGACCAACCCGTTCGCGCTTGTTCTTGGTGGTGTTCAAAACATATGAGCCAGTTTCGAGTTTACCTGAGTAAACGCGGAAGTAGGCCAACTTGCCCACGAATGGGTCAGCCATAATTTTGAAGACCAAACCAGTGAAAGGTGCATTTTCATCGGCTGGGCGCTCGATGAACTCAGCATCTTCGGCTTCTGAATCAACGCCTGGGCGCACAGCCTTGGTTACTGGAATTTCCAATGGTGAAGGCAAGAGCAAGACCACAGCGTCGAGCATGCGTTGCACGCCCTTGTTTTTCAAGGCTGAACCACACAAGACTGGCACCAATTTGTTGCCAATCGTGGCGGCACGCAGAGCGCGGCGCAATTCAGGCACTTGCAATTCTTCGCCTTCGAGATAGAGCATCATCAACTCATCGTCGGTTTCGGCGATGGCTTCGAGCATATATTCGCGGGCTGCTTTCGCTTTTTCAGCCAATTCAGCAGGAATTTCGCGTTCTTCTTGGACTTTACCAACATCGTCCATGTAGAAGATAGCCTTGTTTTCCATCAAGTCGATGATCCCTTGGAAGCGATCTTCGGCTCCGATTGGCAATTGGATCGGCACTGGCTTTGCGCCAAGGCGATCAACAATCATCTGAACGGTGCGATCGAAGTTCGCGCCCATGCGGTCCATCTTGTTGACAAAACAAATCCGAGGCACGTTATATTTATCAGCTTGTCGCCACACCGTTTCTGATTGTGGCTCCACACCGGCTACTGCATCGAACACCACTACGCCACCATCGAGCACGCGCAATGAGCGCTCTACTTCAGCGGTAAAGTCCACGTGGCCAGGGGTATCAATAATATTGATTTGATAGCGTTGCTCAGCATATTCCCAGTGAGCGGTGGTAGCAGCAGCGGTAATCGTGATCCCACGTTCGCGTTCTTGTTCCATCCAGTCCATGGTGGCAGCGCCTTCGTGGACTTCACCGATCTTATAGTTACGACCGGTATAGAACAAAATCCGTTCGGTGGTGGTAGTTTTCCCTGCGTCAATGTGGGCAATAATCCCAATATTGCGTACTCTGTCGAGTGGTGTCGAGCGAGGCATTCCTTACTCCGTTACATGGTTAGTATTAGCTGGTGACAGCCTGCACGGCGGTGACGTTGTATTGTACCATAAGTATGCAGGCAAAAAGCGGCTAAACTCGCGTCTAGCCGCTCTGGTCACCGACCCAATTGTTTCACGACGCTGGTCGTGAGGGGTGGCCATAAACTTTAGAAGCGAGCGTAGTGTGAGAAGGCGCGGTTGGCTTCAGCCATACGGTGAACTTCTTCACGACGCTTGACGGTTGCACCAGTGTTGTTGAAAGCATCGACCAATTCGAGCGCCAAGCGTTCGTGCATTGGTTTGCCGCTGCGACCGCGAGCGGCGGTCAACAACCAGCGAATCGCTAAGGCAATCCGGCGGTCGCTTTTAACTTCAACTGGCACTTGATAAGTTGAACCACCGACGCGCTTTGGGCGAACTTCGATGGTAGGGCTGGAGTTGCGCAGCACTTGTTCGAACAGATCAACTGGTTCGCGGTTCAAGCGTTGAGCTGCAACATCCAACGCGCGATATACGATATTTTCAGCGACACTTTTTTTACCGTGCATCATGACCTTATTGATCAACATTTGCACGTGTATGCTGTTGTGAATTGGATCACCAGGCACAATCCGCTTGGCAATTTTTCGTCGTCGTGGCATGTTACCCTACCTTATTTTTTCTTCTTGCCCGTTGCAACTTGGGCATTCTTCTTGGTGCCGTACTTCGAGCGACCTTGCTTGCGGTTGTTGACACCTTGTGAGTCCAAGGTACCGCGCACAATGTGGTAGCGCACGCCTGGCAAGTCTTTTACCCGACCACCGCGAATCAAGACCACTGAGTGTTCTTGCAAGTTGTGACCTTCGCCTGGAATATACGCGGTCACTTCCATTTGATTCGACAAGCGCACCCGAGCCACTTTACGCAATGCCGAGTTTGGCTTCTTAGGGGTCATGGTCTTAACTTGGGTACAAACACCACGCTTTTGGGGTGCACCGTTGCCGCGGGTAAGCTTGCCCTTCAGCGAGTTGTAGATGAAACGCAGCGCAGGTGCCTTGGTCTTTTTGACCACAGGTTTACGGGGCTTGCGGATCAACTGGTTGATCGTTGGCATTCAATTCCTCCAAAGATTTTGGAAATACCGGGTTCTGGACGGTTCTCACGTCTACTATACCGTGAGCGTGTTCTAGCCTAACGAGCTATGGCATTGCCGCCCCAATGCCGCGAACAGTCATAATCTATTGGTTATCCATCAGTCAGTTGGCTGATGAACACCAGCGAAAAATTGCAGCAAAAAAAGCATGCCCACCACGGGGCATCGACCGCCCAGTATAGCACCAGCGTAGGCTACTGTCAAACTGCTATTGAACGATTATCAAATATCCAACAAAAGTACTGGTAACACCATAGGCAATGGTCGTGATATAGTGAGGGCGTGGAAGGCTGGTGGTTTTGGTTTTATTGTGAGGAGGATTATATGGGTCGTAGGTGGCTTAAGCTTGTAGCACTGTGTGCTATCTTCTTGCTTGGCAGTATTTGGCTGCCCGCAGCTTCGGCAGAAACCTCGGTAGTAACCCTCAACGATCTTGCACTTGGAACAACCTCATCAATTAGTAACGACACCATGCGAATCGTCCATAACGGATTAGCCTATTTTACCGCCAATGATCAATCAAATGGTTGGACATTATGGCGTAGTGATGGCACTGCCGCAGGGACATTTAGGCTGACCACTGCCCAGCAAACCAACATCATTCCCCAGTATCTGGTTGGTTATGGCGCATATGCCTATATTGCAACTTATACTCACACCGATGGTTACTCAATCTGGAAAACCGATGGCTCGCCCAATAGCATTAGCAAAGTTGTCAGCTTCGATTCAAGCAGCGTAACTACTGGCTATGTCAAAATTAGCTTGATGCAAGTGGCCCAAAATACACTCTATTTCTTCTTTGCTTATGAATCGATGGTTGAGGTTTGGAAACTTGATCAGGCCTTGCAACCAGTCAGGATTAAAGCTTTTCGGGCGAGCGCAATGCAATTCACCGTTTCAAGCATTGATCGCTTAGTTGAATTCAATGGAGCGGTTTATTTCTTGGTTTCAACAACCGATATACCATTTTGGGGATATTTCTCAGATTTATGGCGTACCGATGGCACTCCCGAAGGCACCTATAGCGTTCAGGTGATCGATGGGCGCAAATATGCTAGAGTTCAAGGGCCAGTCGTTGCCGGCGGTAAGCTGATTTTCAATTCGTTGCTTGATGGGGTTGTGGCGAGCAATGGCTACCCCAATGGTAGTGAGCCATTATTTGATACCATCGAAGATGGTGATGCCCCAATGCAGCTTGTTAGTGTGAATGGGATTGGCCTGTTGACTCGGTATCATGGTCATCGCTTGTGGCGAACTGATGGAACAGTTGAGGGAACCTATCCAATTGATGTTAATCCACATGGCCCTGATAATCTCATATTTGGCCCAGTGGTTGGTAACTATCTCTACTTTACTGCCGAACACCCGAGTTATGGCCGCGAATTGTGGCGCACCAATGGCACGCTTGCTGGCACCAGCTTAGTCATCGATGGCATTGCAGGCCCGACGAGTAGCAATCCCATCAACTTCGCGACAGTTGGCAAACAACTTTATTTCACTGCCACGAATAGCCAAGGTGGTGTCCAACCATGGAAGTTGGATTGTGTTGGAGCCAACCCGCAGATGATTGGCCCAATTGATTCAATTAGTGCCAATGCCAACCCTGGCATGTACCTTGAAACTCCCCAAGGCATCGTGTTTGCTGCGAATACCCCTGCTCTTGGCCACGAACCATGGCTGTATCGCGAAAGTGGCAATACGTGGCTGAAAAGTAATGCAGTAGTCGCAACTGCGAGCGATCAGGTTGCCGCAATTCCGGTGACGATTGGCAATGATGGCACGATTATGCAGCAAACTCTCGAACTCACCCTTATTCTCACTGATAGGGTCGAATATCTCAGTGATACAAGTGGCATTACCCCGACAATCCAAGCCAATAGTTATGCTTGGAAACTTGATCGGATTGCAGCAAATTGTAACGAACACAGTTTTGTGGTGTATGTTAAGTTGCCTAGTTTCTCCTTAAATCAACACCGTCCATTTACGCTCCAACTAAGTGGCATGGCCCCAGGCGATAGTGCCAACGACAATCAAGTTAATGGCCAGCTGGTGGTTGGTACTCCCCTCTTCTTACCAGCAGTTCAATAATATTGAAATTGGCTAAGCGCTGGCAGCATGGCTTAGCCCGTAATGAGCTATATCCAAATTAATTATCTGAGGAGAAAACAATGCGTCGAATCACATTTCGCTATTTGGCCTTGATTGGCCTGCTTTTACTTGGCAGTAGTTGGTTGCCCGCAGCTTCGGCTGAAACCTCGGTGGCAAACCTCAGCGACCTTGCGACTGGAGCAACCTCATCGATCAGCAATGAATCGATTAATCTAGCCTATAACGGGTTAAGCTACTTTGTCGCTAACGATGGTAATAACGGTGTTGGTTTATGGCGCAGTGATGGGACGGCTGCTGGAACCTTTATGCTGACCACCGCCGCACAAAACGCGATTAGCCCGCAATATCTTGTTGGCTATGGTGCATATGTCTATATTGCAGCCCATACCGAGACTGATGGCTACTCGATTTGGCAAACCGATGGTTCATCCAATAGCATTACCAAGGTTGTCAGCCTCGATCCAAGCAACTACTCCACAGGCTATGTCAAAATTAGCCTGATGCAGGTTGTGCAAAATACGCTGTATTTCATTTTTTCCTATGAAGGGCAGATTGAAATCTGGAAACTTGATCAGGCCTTAGCACCAGTGCTGGTTAAAAAGGCGGTTGCCTTTAATTCTGCGTGGTCGGCGAGCAATATTGATCGCTTGGTTGAATACAATGGGGCAATCTATTTTGTTACCTCAACCATCACGATTATTACCTATGGTGCTACCTCCGATTTATGGCGAACTGATGGAACGGCTGAGGGAACCTACAAAGTTCATTCAATCGATACCCGTAAATATGCTCAGGTTCTGGGACCCATTGTCGCTGGTGGCAAACTAATCTTCAATTCATTTCATGATGGGGTTGTGACAAGCGATGGAACTCCAACGGGCATGGTGCGTTTTGAGAATCGCATTGATGTTGGCGAGGGTCCCATGCAACTTACCAGCGTCAATGGGATTGGCCTGATGACCTATTTTGGTGGTGAGCGCTTATGGAGCACTGATGGGACGGTTGCGGGAACCTACCCAATTGATGTTAATCCAAATGGCCTTGATAATGTCAGTTTTGGCCCAGTGATTGGGAAGTATCTTTACTTCACCGCCGACCATGCGAATTATGGCCGCGAGCTTTGGCGCACTGATGGCACAATCGCTGGGACGACCCTCGTGCACGATGGTATTCCAGGCGTAAATGCTAGCAACCCAAAAAACTTGGCAGCAGTTGGTAATCAATTGTACTTCAGTGCTGCGACTGCCCAAGGTGGCGTGCAGCCATGGAAATTGACTTGTGCTGGTGCAAACCCAACAATGCTTGGCCTAGTTGGTTCAAATACGGTTAATGCTGACCCTGGTTTATTTCTTGCCACTACTCAAGGCGTAGTGTTTGGGGCTACAACGCCATCCCTTGGTCACGAGCCTTGGCTGTACCGCGAAAGTGGCAATACATGGCTGAAGAGTAGTACCGTCGTCGGAACGGCCAGTGAGCAAGTTGGCGCAATTCCGGTGACAATTGGTAATGATGGCACGCTTATGCAGCAAAGCATTACTGTAACGTTGACCCTCACCGATGGAGTCGAGTATCTTAGCGATACGAGCGGAATTACCCCAACCATCCAAGGCTCGATGCTGACATGGCAACTGAACCAGATTCCTACGAACTGTAGCGAACAAAGCTTTGTGGTCTATGTTGGCTTACCCGATGCCGAGGTTGGCGAACAACGACCATTTTCCGTGACGATCGGCGGTATGGTTGCGGGCGATATCAGCAATGATAATCAGTCTAATGGTCTGATTGTGGTTGGTAATCCACTGTTCTTACCAGCAGTTCAATAAGCTCATTTGTTGGTTTGTTTGAGATGTGCCGTTATTTTGACGGCACATTTCTATTTAAGCTGTGCTGCTGCCAATAAATCTGGCGCAATACTTGTGCCTAAACGGGTGCATCCATTGCTCAACAACCCACGGGCTTGGGCCAAATTATCCACAGCAGCAACTTTAATCCCCATCGCCGAGTTGATGGTACGCCGCACATCAGCGACTAGCCCAGCGGGCACGGTCACGAGATCCAAATCGTGGGTGGCGGCTTGAGCACATGCTCGCAGCAAAATCTGGTGATGATCGCAGGCAGTTAGGTTGAGTTTAAGCACTGGCTTGGGATCATACGAACGCGGCAGCATTTCGCCAAGCCATGTTTCTAAGTGTTCTGCATCTCCAATGACCGTTTGCGGCACAATGAGTTCAATTTCGGTAACGCCAAGCCGTAAGGCCTGCTCGGCTTGTTCACGAGTGTGGGTTGCCACGCCAATGCGGAGTCCACTGCCAGCAGTCGCATCAACCCAGAGTTCGGCTTGCTCCAATGGCACAACTAAGCAGCCAATTCCGGCTTCGATCGCTTGTTGAGCTTGGCGTTGGAGCTGATCTAAACTGACTTGTTCAGTAATAGTTTGATCAAGCAAGGCTGCTAAGGCACGGGGCGCATCACTACGGGCTTGCGGTAGGCCTGCCAGCTGTGCTCGCTCGCGCAACGTGCGCAACACCATCCGACTAACCGTGGCTTCCACAGAATGGCGAATTGTTGTCATCGCAATCAACTCCTTTAATTAAGCAAAGCAATTGTACTAAGCACAAAAGCTTATGGTATTATCAGCGACATGATCCGCATTGTGGATGACGATTTGATAACAACCAGTATGGGTCGATATGCCTTTCGACCCCAAGGATGAACTATGCAAACCGAAGTGGAGCGTGTCACGGCAATGACGCACGAACAACGTAACCCCATCAGCCCGCTCGACCTTGGCTGGGTCAATAGTATTCGCGTCAATCGCTCAGCGGTGGAGCGCCGCGTGAGCAGCTTGCCAAATCGACGCACGGTTAAAAAAGATTGGCAGGCAGCTTGGCTGTTAAAAGCAATTAGCTGTATGGATTTAACCACCCTTTCAGGTGATGATACGGTTGGCACAGTCCAGCGTTTATGTTTAAAAGCTCGTCAGCCGATTCGTGGCGATTTGGTCGATGCACTGGGTATTCGCAGTCTCAATCTAACGGTTGGTGCTGTGTGTGTCTACCATACCTTTGTTGCCACCGCCGTACAATCACTCCAAGGTACAGCCATTCCGGTTGCCGCAGTATCAACTGGCTTCCCCGCAGGGTTATCCCCCATGGAGTTACGCTTGCGTGAGATCGAAGCATCGGTTGCTGCTGGTGCTCGCGAAATCGATATTGTGATTTCACGGCATCTTGTGCTGAACGGCGATTGGCAAGGCTTGTATGATGAAGTGAGGGCGTTTCGCGAAGCCTGCGGCGAAGCCCATATGAAAACCATTTTAGCCACAGGCGAGCTTGGAACCTTGCGCAATATTGCTCAAGCTAGCCTAGTTTGTATGTTGGCTGGCGCTGATTTCATCAAAACTTCGACTGGCAAAGAGCCAGTTAATGCCACCCTGCCAGTGTCGTTAGTCATGGTTCGGGCAATTCGCGATTACCATGAGCAAACCGGCTATAAAGTTGGCTTCAAGCCTGCTGGTGGCATCCGAACTGCTAAACAATCGTTGGATTGGCTGGCGTTGATCAAGGAAGAACTCGGCGATCAATGGCTGCATCCACATTTGTTTCGCTATGGTGCGAGTGCCTTGCTGGGCGATATTGAGCGTCAATTAGAGCATTATTTAACTGGCCAATATTCGTCGGCGATTCGCCATCCAATGGGGTAGTACAATGAAACGTCTGGTTCGTGGGTTGCTGGCGAGTTTTATGGTGTTGGTGGGAGTTTTACACTTTACCAATCCCAAGCCCTTCATCAAGATTGTACCACCTTCGTTGCCGCGTCCACGCAGCATGGTCTATCTCAGCGGTTTGTTTGAGATTTTGGGTGGGCTAGGCTTGTTATTGCCAGGGGTGCGCCGCAAAGCTGGCCTCGGTTTGATGGCCTTGTATTTGGCGGTGTTTCCGGCCAATATTCAAATGCTCAAGCAAAATCCACCGTTGTTTGGCAAACAACGTCCAGTGTTGTTGTGGCTACGCTTGCCATTCCAACCTTTGCTAATCTGGTTGGCATGGTGGGTTTCGCGCGACGAAGCCTAATTGTTTGATGCCCTCACCCCTAGCCCCATCCAAGGGTAGATTTTTTACGGTTGGTTTGCGGTGGAGCGTTCCCTCACCCCCCAACCCCCTCTCCCACGAAAACGCGGGCGAGGGGGAGCACCCGTTTTCACCATAGATCATGCCAAAACCACGCCATTACAGCCCCTCTCCCATCCGATGGGAGAGGGGTTGGGGTGAGGGGGCTTAAAACCTACCCTTGTAAGGAGGGGGTGAGGGAAATTACCCAGCCCATGCCGCTTTGGTTTGACGAAAGAGCACATGCGGCAGATTAGCTCGCTCAAAATGGCGTTCATAGCGCATCCCTAATTTTTCGGCAACCCGCTGCGATGCAAGATTGGTAGTCATCGTAAAAAGTACAATCGACGCTAACTCCAATTGTTCAAAGGCGACAGTTCGTGCTCGACTGGCAATTTCGGTCGCCAAGCCTTGGCCCCACCATTCTGGCAGCAAGGCATAGCCAATTTCAGTCTCAGGCTGCTCATCGATTTGCAATAAACGTAAACCTCCCCGTCCAACAAACGCCCCACTTGCCCGATCGTGAAAAATGCACAAGCCATACCCTGCTTGCTGCCAATCGGCAATTTGATTGTGCAAGCCTTGCAAGGTTCGTTGGCGATCTTGCAAACCGCCGAGGGTTGCCATCACCGTGGGATTTTGGTGCATTGCCACCAGTAGATCGGCGTGTTCAAGGCTGATTGCGCTGGCAATCAAACGTTTAGTTGAAAAAACCTGAGGATCAAGCATACAACCTCGCAAGAAATTTCAAATAGCGCGATTCTGACCAAAATTAATTATCAATTAAGCGTGATGGGCATTGATCTTGCATATCGGGATCGACATAAGTATGATACTATCAGCATGGCATCGTTGCCCTACATCGTCCCCATTCGCTGCTAGATTGGAGGTACGCTATGAAGATCAAGCATGTGCTCGCAACCAAAAGTCCCATCATTCATACGATTACTCCGCAAGCCCCGCTGAGCCAAGCCGTGGCGATTTTATCCGAACACAACATTGGCACATTGGTGGTAATGGAAGATGATCGAATTGTCGGAATTATCTCCGAGCGAGATATTATTCGGGCGGCAGCCCAAGATCCGGCAATTTTTGAGCGCCAAGTGCAGCATGTGATGACGGCCAATGTGATAACCGGTCGCCCCAGTGATGATCTTAAAGCCGTGCTCCAAACCATGACCAACCGCCGCTTCCGCCACTTACCCATTCTTGATGGCGACATCTTACTTGGGATTGTGTCGATTGGCGATGTGGTCAAGGCACAACTTGGGGAATATGAAGGTAAGCTCGATACCCTCGAAACTCAAATTATCGAAGAGGGCTAGACGCTCAAAAGGATTGCGATCATGACAACTGTGGGAACTGAAGCGCAGCCATTACGGGTTGCGATCATTGGTTCTGGGCCATCGGCATTTTATGCGGCGGATCACTTGCTCAAACAAAGCGATCTGGTTGTAGAAGTTGATATGTTCGACCGTTTGCCAACGCCATTTGGTTTGGTTCGCGGTGGGGTCGCTCCTGATCATCAGAAGATCAAGACCGTCACCAAGGCCTTTAATTTGGTTGCCAAAAATCCTCGTTTTCGCTTTTTTGGCTATGTGGAATATGGTAAAGATCTGAGCCACGCCGATTTAGTTGAACACTACCATCAAATTTTATATGCCACAGGTGCGCAAAGTGATCGCCATATGGGGATTCCTGGCGAGGATCTGACTAATAGTTTTCCGGCGACCGCCTTTGTGGCTTGGTACAACGGCCATCCCGATTATCGTCATCTGCAATTCGATCTCTCGCAAGAGCGGGTGGCGGTAGTTGGGGTTGGCAACGTGGCAATTGATGTAGCACGGATTTTGTGCCTCTCGCACGAAGAATTAGCGCGTACCGACATCGCCGACCATGCTTTGGAAGCACTCAGCAAAAGCAATATTAAAGAAGTGTATTTGCTGGGGCGACGTGGGCCAGCTCAAGCAGCCTTCACCACTCCCGAAGTCAAAGAATTGGGCGAGCTGGAAGAAGCCGATGTGGTGGCGATTCCCAGCGAAGTTGCCCTCGACGATGTGAGCCGCGCCGATCTAGAGGCTGGTGGCGATAAAGCTGCTCAGAAGAAGGTCGAATTGCTGCAAGGCTACGCTCAACGTGCGCCCGAAGGCAAAAAACGCCGCTTGATTTTCCGCTTCTTGGTTAGCCCAACCGAAGTTTTAGGCGATAGCGATGGGCGGGTAGCAGGCTTGCGTTTGGCTAAAAACGAACTTTACGCCAGCGAATCGGGCAGCATCGCCTCACGCGCAACTGGCGAAACCGAAGATTTGCCCGTTGGCTTGGTTTTCCGTTCGGTTGGCTATCGTGGTTCACCATTGGTTGATGTACCATTCAATGAACGCTGGGGAACCTTCCTCAACCAAAAAGGCCGCATTATCGACCCAACCAGCCAACAGCCCAAAATTGGCGAATATACTGCTGGCTGGATCAAGCGCGGCCCGAGTGGCGTGATTGGCACCAACAAGCCCGATGCAGTTGAAACTGTCCAATGTATGTTGGAAGATTTGGCGACAGGGCAAGTGCTCAATCCTAGCCATGCCGAGCGCGAAAGCATTGAAAAATTGGTGCAAGAACGCCAACCCAACTATGTAACCTTTGCCGATTGGCAACACCTCGACGAGATTGAGGTTGCCAATGGCGCGGCTACAGGTCGGCCACGGGTCAAATTCACCCGCATCGAAGATATGTTGGCTGCACTTGGCAAAAATGTAACTGCCTAAAATTACGCAACTTTAAAAACAAAGCCCACAGCTGAGTAATATCAGGTGTGGGTTTGTCTTTTAGGGGTCAGGGGCTGGGGATCAGGGGTCAGTTAAGTTGAATCCACGAAGAGCACGAAGAACGAAACCACGAAGAGCACGAAGGACGCGAAGGCTTGTTTTTAGCCACAGATTGACCCAGATGATGTAGATTAATTGTTCTGTTAGCTCAAAGCCAATAGCCATACTTCTCTGCGCTTAATTTCATCCTTCATCCTTTGAAACTCTGCGTCGCTGCGTTAAATTTCAAGCCCAATTTTGCCTTTTGATTTTTGACTTCTGACTTAACCCTATGTTCTATGTTCTTTGCTCTATGTTCTTAATTTCATCCCTCATAATTCATCCTTCATCCTTCGCTCTGCCTTTTGGCGGATTTGGCAAGCTTCAGAACGCAGTACAATGCATAGAGCAACTACCCATCATCGTAAAATAAGGAGCGAGCTATGGCATTTGGGCGTTCGTTTTGGCGCGAAACTCGCGCATCGTATGCATTTGTTGAGCGCAATATCAACTTAATCAAACGCTATTGGGGTTGGGAAGTTGTTTGGTTAATCTATTCGATTGTCAATGCCTTATCGATTACCTTTATTGGTAAGGCGGTTGGGGCGATTACCGGCCAAGAATTCGACCAAGCAACAATCAATGCCACAATTTTATATCTGATTGTCGGGACATTGGTTTGGCACTATTTGGCGGTGGTCTTTGATTGTATTGCTGAATCGGTGCAGTGGGAGCGTTGGGAAGGCACAATTGAATATACCTTTATGGCTCCGATTTCGCGCCTGACCCACATGCTGGGCACAACAATTTTTGCAATCTTCTGGGGCTTGTTTCATACAGGGATTATTTTGGCCTTTGTGGCGGTGTTTTTTCAAATTAGCCTTGAGAATGCCAACTTCTTGGGTGCAACCGTCATCTTGCTGACGGGCAGTATCAGCTTTATAGGCTTAGGGATTGTGGCAGCGGTTTTGCCATTACTCTTTCCCGAACGTGGAGCGCAGATGACGAACATCGTCAAAGCCACAATTTTGTTGGTTTCAGGTGTGTACTACCCAATTAGCGTATTGCCAACCTGGATGCAACCACTGGCCTCGGTCTCGCCAGCGACCTATGTGTTGGAAGGCATGCGGCGGGCTTTGCAAAATAATGCTGGGCCGCTCGACCTCTGGGCCAGCTACCTGTTGCCATTGTTGGGCAGTGGTTTGCTACTTGTTCCCTTTGGCTTGTGGATTTTCTTGCGGGGCGAGGAATATGCCAAACGCACAGGCCGCCTAAAACGCAACGGCTAAGCGCTTATTGACACATTTTTGCAGCAACCAGCCCAATTTGAAGCCATTTTGAACATAATTAATCATTTTACTCAGCAGTGACGCTAAAAATTAATGGTATAGATTCAATATCCCCCTTGGGGGGTATTTTTTTATAATCTAGCGCTAGAGTAACCACTGTACTACGAAGCATTATAGGACTAAGGTCATGCTTTTCAGGCCGGGGTTAAACCTTTTAGCGACTTCAGGGGGGATAGCTATCCCCCCTTTAGGACCAAAGAACCATTAATAATTTTGACAAAAAAACGCTGTACAGGTACAATAGGCCTAACAACCTACCTACGATAGCCTGTAGAAGCCATTTTTGTAGTGAATCACGGCTATTCGGCCTAGGAATCAGCCTGATCAGCCACCAATGGTTTCAACGTGAGAGGTCTCTGGCGTTAAGGAGGAATCTCACCACACATCCAACATCCCTACAGCTAACGTATCATCGCCCAACACCAATAAACTCCACCGGATCTTGCTCGGTTTACCGGAACATCCCCGTGTAAATAGCGAGGGAGGCTACCATGATTATCATTTTCTAAATGAATTCAGCATAATCGAACTGACATAACGTTTGGGGGTCTGTTTATGGTAATAATCTTCTAAGATTGAGGGTGTGCAAGCCTCGGATACTAAGCGCTGATCTTCCCAATGCAGGGTGGAACACGACCGATGAGCAATGCTCGTCGCCAGGATCAACGAGGCTTTGTGAATTCACAGCTATATTTTGGTTGTGTTGAGGCCATATGCACTATCTTGGGGAGGATTTCATGATTATCATTTTCTAAACTGACCGTTCAATAAACTCTAGCAACCATCACGAGATCAGCGATTTCGTGATGGTTGTGTTTTTAGCCTATGACAAATAAATATTAATAATTTTGACAAATTCGTTAAAATGATTTAATATATGTCATGTACTCGACCACTTGAGTATCCCGATGTTGTTCGACTGGCCACTTACTTAATCCACAGAAAGGGGCATGCGACTTCGGAAGAACCCAACGGCCTCACCGATTCCTTCGAAACAATGATGTGTACGTGCGGTAATCCAACCACTGTCGGTTTTGGGATTGCCCATGGTAAATTTGCAATCCACATATTGAGGAGGCACCCTTGAAGCGTCTGTTTGTTTCATTCGTCTTGATCTGCAGTCTTGTCATTATCTTCAGTGCTCCCAACCCATCATTTGGTCAAAGCCGAACTCCTGCGAAACCAGTTGATCGCGTTGATTTTGCTGCTCCAGCAGTAGCGGGCCAATTTGTGGTCAAATTCAAAGCCACAACCAGCAAAGCCAACCGCAGCTCGGCCCTCAAAGCCCTCGGCGCGGTACAAATCGATCGCATTGCAGCGCTTGATGCAGAAGTGATCGAAGTTGCGAGCCTCAAGAGCAACGATACCCTCGCAGGTCGCGAAGCTGTCTTGGCTGGCTTGAAGCAAAATCCCAATGTCGAATATGCCGAACCCAACTTTATTTATAATGTGAATTTTACGCCCAATGACCCAAGCCAAAGCTCACAATGGGCATGGGGTGTCATCCGTGCATATACCGGTTGGGATATAACCCAAGGCAGCAGCAGCGTGGTGATTGCAGTTGTTGATACAGGGGTTCAAGGCACCCACCCTGATCTTGATGCCAAGATGGTGGCTGGCTACGACTATATCGACAACGACTCAACGCCAACCGACGGCAATGGCCACGGTACCCACGTTGCAGGTACAAGCGCCGCTGAAACGAATAACAGCACTGGTGGTGCTGGCACATGTCCAAATTGTAAGGTGATGCCAGTGCGGGTATTGGGCAACGATGGTAGTGGGACGTTGGCTGGTGTGGCCAATGGGATCACCTACGCTGCCGACAATGGCGCAAAAGTCATCAATTTGAGCCTTGGTGGTGGTGGTTCGACCGCATTGCAAAATGCTGTTGACTACGCTTGGGGCCGTGGGGTGTTCTTGGCTTGTGCTGCTGGTAATAGCAACACCTCAAGCACCACCAGCTCGTATCCAGCTGCTTACACCAACTGTTTTGCGATCGCCTCAACCACCTCAAGCGATGCTCGTTCATCGTTCTCGAACTACGGTTCGTGGGTTGAAGTGGCTGCCCCAGGTTCGAGCATCTACTCAACTTGGATCAACAGTGGCTACAACACGATCAATGGTACTTCAATGGCTACCCCACACGTTGCTGGTTTGGCTGGCTTGTTGGCCTCACAAGGCTTGACCAATAGCCAAATTCGCGACCGCATCTGCTCGACCTCAGATCGCATCACGGGCACAGGCAGCACTTGGACTTGTGGTCGGATCAACGTCTACAATGCTGTCAACAACGGTGGCTCAACCCCAACCCCAACGCCTCCAACCAGCACGCCAAATCCAACCACCCCAACCGTGGTTCCACCAACCGCAACCCCACCTCCAGGCGGCGGTAGCATTGTCAATGGTGGCTTCGAAAGTGGCACAACTGGCTGGACCCAAGCCTCAAGCGGTGGTTATAACGTAATTGATACCACTCGCCCACGCACTGGTAGCTACAGCGTTTACATGGGTGGCTACAACAATGCCAGCGAAGGGATCTACCAAACGTTGACCGTGCCAGCAGGCAAGTCATTGAGCTTCTACTGGTATCAAACCACTGCCGAAGGCAGCACGACAGCTTACGACTACCTGCGCGTTCGGGTCTACAACACCAGCGGAACCTTATTGGGAACCTTGGCTACTCGCTCGAATGTCAACACCAAGAACGCTTGGGTGGCTGAAAGCTTGAGCTTGGCAGCCTATGCTGGTCAAACGGTTCGTATCCGCTTTGAAACCACAACAGATAGCTCATTGATCACATCGTTCTTTGTTGACGATGTAAGCCTTCAATAAGCTGCTCGTTCTTCCTTAGTTTGCAATCGAACAACGTCAGTCACACCCGTCAACAGCAATGTTGGCGGGTGTGGCGTTTTACAAGCGCCTTGCGTTACGCTAAAATAGAGCTAGCAACCACCAACCATGTTTAAGGAGTGAGCGATCAATGGCCAGTGAGTCAAACAAACCTTTGACCAACAAGCGTAGCTATTCGATTATTGGCACGCTGTTTGTACTTTTTTTAGCGGTGCTTTCGTTTATTGTTGTGCCAATGATGTTGTTTGCCGATGATTCGCCAGCTGGGGCTTTGGCCTTCTTGGCAATTATGCTGGGCTTAGTGGTCACCATTATTGCTTCGGTTTTGGCTCCACTCAAGCAACAAGAATATACCGATTTTGCGGTGCGTCCACCAATGGAGCTTGATTTGGAAACCTTCGATGCTAAAAAAGATGGGGTTTCGTGGTAGTCTTGTCGAGCTACTCGCTGGCCAGCAGGCGATACCTGCTGGCCATTCGTTTTTTAGAGCGCCGTATCAACGTGGGCGCTAGCAAAAGTGGCCATTTCGCTTAAAATGCGACAGGCCGCTTGCACCAACGGAATCGCCAAAGCCGCGCCGCTGCCTTCGCCAAGCCGTAAATCAAGCTCAAGCAATGGCCGCAAACCCAATTGTTGCAAAGCAATCCGATGGCCTGGCTCAGCTCCACAATGCGCTGCAATACAATAATCAATCGCCTTTGGCGCAAGCGCTTGGGCTACCAAAGCCGCCGCTGTGGTGATAAAACCATCAACTAAAATTGGCACACGCCGCTGAGCAGCACCCACAATAATGCCCGCCAAAATACCAATTTCAAAGCCGCCAACCTCGATTAATGGCTGAAGTCCATCCACATTACTGCCAACCCGTGCCACTGCTTGAGCCACAACCTCGATTTTGCGTTGATAGTGCTCGGCTTGTACGCCCGTGCCATGGCCAGTAACGGCAGCCGCAGGTTGCTGGCAATAGATCGCGGTTAAACAGGCGGCAGCGGTCGTATTGCCAATCCCCATCTCGCCAAGCGCAATCAAATCGTGGCCTGCATCAGCCAATTCATGAGCGATGCGTATGCCGCGTTCAAATGCTGATTGAGCTTGGGCTTGGCTCATTGCTGGTTCAATTGCCAAGTTGTGCGTGCCAGCCCCCAGCCATTCGCTGCGAAAATTAGCGGCCTCGCTAACAATTGCGGTTTGTACCCCCGCATCAATGATTAAGAGTTCAGCTCCAACATGGCGGGCCAAAACGCTCACCGCCGCGCCGCCCGCCAAAAAATTCGCCACCATTTGGGCCGTGACGCTTGAGGGATAGGCGCTCACTCCATATTCAGCCACCCCATGATCGGCTGCCGCAACGACAATGATCGGTTTTTGCACGCTTGGCGGGCATTGCTGAGTGATACCTGCTAATTGAATTGACAAGGTTTCGAGCAGGCCCAGCGCTCCCTGCGGCTTGGTCAGTTGATCTTGGCGTTGTTGCGCTTGCTGAATTGCAGCGGAATCAAGCTCGGCAATCGTGGCTGATAGATCGTCAATGTTCACTCGTTGCTCCAGGTATAGGTTGATCGCCGCGCAGAATAGCATCAATTTCATTCGAGGACAAACGTTGGACATCAGTTGGACTAGGCTTGGATTCGGCTGGATTGGCGGGTGTTGCTGGGGCTTCAACGCTCAAACGCGTGCCAGTTAAGGGCATGACCATGGTCAATTTGGGGTCGGGGATGCTTGGCTCAAGCCCTTCGAGCGTATCGCGCAAGGCTTCATCATACACCACCACTGCATCACTGCCAATGCCCGCGATGCCGCCGCTGAGCACATATTGCCGTTCGCCCTTCAACACGCCACGGGTGATCACATAGCCAACGATCAGGCCAGTTTCATCGAGCAATAATTCGCCAATCGTGCCCAATTTATTGCCTGATCGACCAATCGCGGGCGTGCCCGTGAGGTGTATTTTCTTTTCGAGCAGGGCATGAACATGGGGGATGGCGTTGGCCCGTAGCACTTCGCAGCCAGCTTTAACCAAAATCACATCGCCAACCCAGACCAAAACTTGTGCCCATTCAACAATTGTAGCTTCGCGAAACAGGCCGCCCGTGCTAGTCAATAGCCCAACGATTCGCCCCGCATCGTGATCAACCAAAAGATCGGCGACTGAACCGATAATATTACCAGTATCGACCCGAATAATCGATTTTTTGACCAATTCTCCTGCCTTATACATTGCCATAACTCCATAGCTAAATTTGGTTGGAATGACGCGCTGCGCAGTTGACGAGCCGCTAAAGCCTGCGGTATGCTTGGGTCTAGTTCCAGCATCTCGGATGGAGGCGAGCAGCCACCATGCATCAGTTAGAGGTCGTTTCTTGCAGCAGTACGATGCTCGATATGGTTGTGCCGATCGCAGTGCTTGTACCGCCCGACCATTCAGCCGACGGGCCTGCCTGTCCGGTCGTAACCTTGCTCCACGGGTTGTCAGATAGTTATATGTGCTGGTTGGATTATACAAATATTCGGCAATATATTGCTGCGACGCGCTTAATTGTGGTAATGCCGCATTGTGGGCGCTCATTTTATGCCAACGGCCTTGGTGGCCAGCAGATTGAGGAGTTTCTCGCCGCTGAGTTGCCTCAATTGATTGATGCTCAGTATACGACAATCAGGCAACGTGAGGGCCGTGCAATTGGCGGCGTTTCAATGGGTGGCTATGGAGCGCTGCGCTTGGGATTGCGCTATCCGCAGCATTGGAGCGCCGTTTTTAGCCATAGTGGGGCAGTTGATGCCCCGCGCTGGATCGACGATCCCTCGAATATGGTGATTTTCGGACCAGTCGATAGCCCCATTCGCCAAGAATATAGCCTCTTTCGGATGCTTGAACAATTGGTCGTGCCGATTCCGGCGATGCATTTTGATTGTGGAATTGACGATTTTTTGGTTGAGGAGAATCGCTTGTTTCATCATGCGCTGCGCCAACAGCATATTCCGCATATCTATCGCGAACGTCCAGGCGGCCATACGTGGCGTTATTGTGATGAAAATTTAGCGGCTAGTCTGAGTTGGGTTTGCCAACAACTCGATCTAGCAAATCAAGCCTAAATCTACTTGTAATGATTCATAGCATTAGCAAGTGGTTCTAACCATCCTGTACGGATCAGGTACATCGTCGGTGAATCCATCCACATCGTCGGTATGGTCAGTCGGGTGTTCTAGCCTTGATTAAACACCGATAACTGCATCGCCGATGATGTCCCTGATCCATGTGACGATGTACCTGATCAGCACACATCCCTCACCCCCAGCCTCTCTCCCACGGCGGCGGGCGAGGGGAGCATTGCCGAGTGAGCCTGCTGGTCGGGAGAGGGGGCTAGTGTACAAGGGTAGGTTTTAAATCCCTCACCCCCGACCCCTCTCCCACTGCGGTGAGAGGGGCATACCAATGGTCATGATTAGGATGGTTCCCCCTCGCCTGCTGGGCGGGAGAGGGGGCTAGGGGGTGAGGGCATGCCAATCGACGCTGAATCCAACCCCATGATTGTTAACAACCTTCCCTTGTAAGGAGGGGGCTAGGGGGTGAGGGATCAATTGATTGCCAATCGTCTTAATTACAGCGACTCATGTCATTCAGGGGAGATTGACAAGTTTTGTCATATATTTGCCGTTGAGGTTTGTTACAGTGGTGCTGTGCCACTGAACAATGTGCTAGTTCAGGAGACACAATGGATTTGCTCAAAGGGAAAAAAGCCTTAATCGTTGGAATTGCCAATGATCATTCAATTGCTTGGGGAATTGCCCAAGCCTTGAAACAGGCTGGAGCCGAATTGGCCTTTTCGTATGCTGGCGAGAGCTTAGAACGCCGCGTGCGCCCATTGGCCGAACAGCTTGGTGTGAGTTTTGTGCAGCAATGCGATGTGAGCGACGATGCCCAAATTGCCACGTTGTTCGAGCGGCTGGGAGCTGAATTTGGCTCGTTCGATATTTTGGTGCACAGCGTGGCCTACGCCAAACGCGAAGATCTTTCGGGCCGTTTTGTCGATAGTAGCCGCGATGGCTGGCGGATTGCGATGGATGTCAGTGCTTTTTCGTTGGTAGCGCTCACCAAGGCCGCCATGCCATTGCTCAATCCTAACGCCAGTATTTTGACCTTGAGCTACTACGGCGCAGAGAAGGTTATTCCTAACTATAACGTGATGGGTGTGGCCAAAGCCGCACTTGAGGCCACAGTCCGCTATTTGGCCGCCGATCTTGGCCCCGATGGGTTGCGGGTCAATGCGATTAGTGCTGGGCCAATCCGCACGCTTTCGGCTTCGGGCATTGGCAACTTCCGGCGGTTGCACCGCGCCTTTACCAACGCCAACCCCATGCGTCGTGCGATCACGATTGAAGATGTTGGCAATAGCGCTTTGTGGCTGTGCTCGGAGCTAGCCAGCGGCGTAACTGGCGAGGTCGTCTATGTCGATGGTGGCTATAACGTGCTCGGCATGAGCGAAGAAGAACAATCAAGCTAACAGTGATGCGCCAACCATCGCTGTTGTAAGGAGTACAACAATGCGACGGTTGAGCATAATGATGCTTTTAGCAAGTTTGCTCGTTGCTTGTGGTGGTGGAGCCAGCGAGCCAACCGCCCAATCGAGCGAGCCAACTTCAGCGGCGGCAACTGCCGCCGCTACCAACACCCCCGATAACACGGTTGCCACGGTTGATGCTAGTGCTGCCAACACAAGCTTTGCTAGCGCCGCCCCGCTCGATGGTCAAATTAAAGCCAGCGTTAATCAATCAAATCTCTATTATCGACTCGATGTGCCAGTTGGTGGGGTTGTTACCAGCACGATCAAAGTTGATGGTCAATCGCCGCAAGGCCTCAGCGCGGTTTTGTATGATAAAAACCAAAGTTTCCTAAAATCGATCAATCTTGCGCCAGGCGAAACAGGCATGTTGGGCTATCAATTTGGCTTGCCCAATGGTGGCCAAGTAGTCTGGGAAATCAGCGGCAATGCCTTATTTAGTTTGACTGGCTCTGCCGCCGAGCAAGCCGATGCGGGCAGCAAGGGCGATGCTGGCGACGATTTTGGTCAAGCGGTCAATGCCAAGCTTGGGACGCTGGCTGGCAGCCTTGGCGATGCCGATATGACCGATTATTTTAGCCTTGACGTGCCCGAAAAAGGCGGCACATTGACGATTGATGCCAAAACTAATGGCGATGTGCAGCTTCAGTTGTTCGATGAAACCCAAAACTACTTGAATAATGCTAGCGTTTCAGCAAACACTCCGGTTAGCTTAAACCGAATTTTGAATAGCGAGCAAGGTGGCCGTTGGTTTGTGCGGGTCGATGGCACGGGCAGCTACGATTTGAGCCTAGATTTTGCGGCGCAAACTGATGGATCAAGCGCTGGCGATGCTCCCGACGAGATCGATCGCGCAGTGAAAGTTGAGGTCGGCACAATTACTGGCATGCTTGGTGGCGATGATCGCGGCGATATTTTTAGCGTTGAAGTGCCACAAACAGGCTTTGCCTATACCCTGACTGCCAGCACCAAACAAGGCAGCCTGACCATCCAAACCTTGGATAACTCGCAAAACTATGTGGATCAAGCCGATTTTACCAGTGATGCGCCTGTTGCGGTTGGTCGAACCTTGCCTGGCGAACGTGGCCCGCGCTGGTTTGTCAAAGTCTTGGGTGAAGGCGAATATCAGCTTGAATTGGTGACCATTGCCCAAAATGATGCTGGTAGTAGTAAAGATGCTGGCGATGAGATTCCAGCGGCGGTTGTGGTTGCTGCATCGCCAATCGAAGGCCGGATTGGCAACGACGATCGCGATGATTATCTGCGAATTCCAGCAAGCCTTGGACGCAAAATTAGCGTGACAGTGATTGGTGATGGCTTGATCGATGTGCAACTCTATAATCAAGAGCGTAATTACGCCGAAAGTGCCAAATCGATTATTGCTGGTTCGCCCGCCAGCCTCAACGCGCCCGAAGGTGATGGCGATTACTATCTTCAAATTACCAATGGCGATAGTGCTGTCAACTATCGAATTGAAATTCAGCCTTAAAGCTTAACGGTTGCCCCGCCGCTGGAATTGCCAACGGCGGGGCATTTTAGCTTATTCGACGGCTGTCCAACTGCTATGAATATCACTAAATAAGCGACCATAACGGGCTAAACGCTCAAGTGGCTCGTTGAAAGCTTGGGCATCGGTTTTGCGCCCAGCCTCGCGTACAATCCCGCGTAATTCCTCAATATTGGTATATAAATCGCCCAATTGCGCTTGGATTGCCTCTAAACGTTCAACCCATTCTTGATCGGTATCGCTCATACTTGACTCCTTGTAACCAATGTAGTACCCCTATTTTAGCACATGTGTCTTTATAGAGGGCATGGATAACCAAGAATTATTCGGTTGGCTACAGGACGATAGATTTAGGTCAGGTTTGGATTGACCAAGTTTGAAGCATTGATCACAAGTGCCAAGTCTTGCCTAAACAAGAAATTAAAAATCCCTCAAAATTCTAGGCTAAACCCTCTTGACAAACCAGCGAATAGTTGGCTATGCTGAATACAACATCGCGCCTAAACACTCTGTTAGTGCCTCTATTATTGGGCAGCAGGCAATCTCTCACCCCAGGCTGCTGCTACATTATCCGTTTTATTGATTCTAGGACGACGAGCTGTTTAGGAGGATGCTACATTCCCCTTTTTTTGGTTTGCACAGCAAACCCGCTATTTTAGCGTCATGGGTTTTCCATGGCGATCACAAGGAGCCAAGATGGCAGCAGACGTAGTACAAAGCGATTACGAACAGCTCGGTCAAGTGGCAACGCGCTTTCAAAAGCTGCACGATCAACAAACTCAGATGGAAGCCATGTTGCGCCAAACCTATCAGCAATTGCGCACCGATTGGAAGGGCGATGCCGCTGTGGCCTTTTTTGGCGAAATGGATGACAGCATTTTCCCCGCTCTCAAACGTTTACAAACCACGCTGACCTCTGCTAGCGCCCTGACCACCCAAATCTCACAAATATTTCGCCAAGCTGAAGAAGAAGCTGCTAAGGGCATTCAGTTTGATGGCGGTGGAGTGGCGGCTGGTGGCGGGGCTGGCGCTGGCGCTAGTTTTTCTGCTGAAGGTGGGTCATTTGATGCTGGTGGCGGTGGTGGCGCTGGGCTTGATCCAGCGATTAGTGCGCGTTGGGCAACCCTTACCCCAGCAGAACAAGCGGCGGTGCTCCAAAGCATCTCCAACGAAATCTGCGATAAATATGGCATTGAGCATGTGCCAGTCACGGTTTCCGATCTGGCCGACCCACCAGGCCTAGATTTGTTCGGCTATCGCAATGATCAAGGGGTGTTTATCGACCTTGATAACATGGGTGATCCTGATCGCGTTTTGAATACTGTGGCGCATGAAGTTCGCCATGAGGTTCAACGCCAAATGGCTAATTTAGCCAACCCCAGCAACTTCGATAAGTTCTTGCGCTCAATTGGCATCCAAGCTGAACCCACATGGCCGATGAACGATGTCACTGAGGCGATGGCCAACGAATGGCACGAAAACTTCAATAACTACATCACCCCAGAAAGCGATTTTGCGGGCTATGAAAGCCAACCATTGGAAACTGATGCCCGTAATTATGGCGAAACCTATCGCGATAATTTGACCTTGACTGATTTCGAACGCCATATTCCAACGCCAAAGCCTGAGCCATTGCCAGTGCCGATACCAGGCCCAAGCCCAACGCCACCAGCTACAACGCCAACCCCACGCACAACAAATTAGCGATTTACTCACAAGGATGCTGATGTTATGAGATTAAATGATGTAGCGTATCAATACTGGTCACAACCATCGCGCGAGCATTTTATGGCGTTGCGCGAGGCGGTGATGGCGAGTGCCAATTATTCGCCAAATATCTCGCCCAACGAGGTCGCTAGTGCGGCTTTTACCGAGGGCGATTACCCAACGGTCATTCGCCAATTGCGCAGTTTGTTGCCCGGCGCGTTACTTAGCCCTGGACTGCATAATTTGTTAGCGACCGCCTACAATGAGCTTGGTGACAAGGAAAACACCTTGCGCGAAGCAACCATGGCCAAAACCGTTATGGATGGAATTCTGCTGACTGGCGATGGTAGCCGTGAACAGCCCTACTATGTGCTCTCAATCCAAGATGAGTACGATGTTTTGGGCTTTTTGGGCAAACAAAGCCAACGCCAAACCCTCGTCCACGATCAAGACCAAAACCTCGATTTACATATCTGCGAAGATCAAAGTTGGGTTTGGTTTGAAGTCAGTTCGCTAATTGTTTTAGAAGGAAAATAGGTTCATGCGTTACGTTAACCCCTCGCCAACGATTTCAAACGTTGTCTGCAATCAATTATCAATTGTGCTCTTGGTGGGCGTAATGTTGGGAACATTAACTGCCTGTAGCACTTCAAGTTCTAATCCGTTGCCTACAATTGGCATTGATGTCGGGCCAGGGGTTAACTTTCGCGGCGATATTGTGGCGCTCCAGTTTCTGCCCAACCAACAGCTTTTGGTGGGGGTTGGCTACGATGGGGTTTATCGTTGGAAGCTTGCTACGAGCACAATTGAACAAACCCTTGCCGCCAAACAAATTTACTTGGCCTTTACAGCTTCAGGGCCATTGGTTGTAAGCACTGATCGTAAAACGCTGACGACTTGGAATAGCACTGATGGCCAAAAAATTCTGGCGTGGAATGCCAAACCATTGCAACTGCCTAGCCAAACCACTGCCTTTGAAGTCAGTGCCCTCGCAATCACACCTGATCAGCAGCAAATTATTGCAGCCTACAACAAAGGTAGCATGCTCCAAGCTTGGAACGTGGCGACTGGTGCGGCAACAACGACCTTTGGTGCTCCGGCCAAAACTGGCTCAATTGTTGAAATTGCGCTCAGCCCTGATGGTCAATTACTGGCCAGCAACGATTTTAGTGGCGTAGTGCAGATTTGGGATGTAGTGAGTGGTCAGCAATTACATTCATTCAAAGAAGCCAGCCTCAACTATCAACCAGGCAAATTGGCTTGGAGCCACGATGGCAAATGGCTGGCAGCCAGTAGCGGCGATAAAAACGGCGGCGGAGTCGCGATTTGGGATACCAGTTCATGGTCAATCTATGCCACGCATCGCAGCAGTGAGCACCAATTTGCTGGTTTGGCCTTTCATCCAACCGCTCCAACGTTGGCGATTGGCAATAGTAGTGGCTTGATCGAGTTGTACGATCTGACCAGCAAACAAGTCAGCAACAGCCTCAAAGGCCATGCCGAGCGGGTTACAACCTTGGCATGGAATGCTGATGGCAGCCAATTGGCCTCAGGCGGCAAAGAACCATTTGTCCTGATTTGGGATAGTACAAGCCTGACCGAGCAGCAACGTTTGGTTTTGCCAGCTACACCATTACAGTAATTGATTCAGTGATTCTAGTTTGAAAACCCTTGTCAATGTAGGTTGATAAGGGTTTTTGGTGCGTTTGAAAAGCAGATCGAGGCAGATGATCAAACAACGACTAACAATACTTGGCTATGGCCTGATTGGCTTACTAATTGAGTTTTGCTACCTTTTTCCCAGCAGCGAATATCGTTCAGCCCAAAGTATTCCGGTCTATGATCCTGATACGGTTTTGGTGATCCAGTGGTTTGTGGCAGGCTTGATTGTGCCTGTTAGCTTCTTGTTGGTTCGGGCAATTCGTCGGCGCAATCAGCGTTTTCGTTGGGTTAAGTATGGTTTGTTGCTGGTTGCGTTGGCCTTGCTGAGTTGGCACTGGTTTACGTTAAATAGTCATAGCTACCCTTTCCCCGCAGCCTTGGGTTAACTGCATAAATATACCAAAATAAGTTGAATGAACTAGCTAATAGCATGTTGACAAGTATGTTTGGATTTATTATGATGATAGGCATTAATTCGTCGCTGTGAATTAATCTCTAATGTCGTTTTGTAGTCAAACATGATTAGCACATGCGCTTGATCGTGGTAGGTTTTTTGGTATTTTATCGGCACATTTGTGCCCATAATCCCTAGGGAGGCTATATGTCCGCAGACATTATTGCCAATCACTACGAGGCTGTAGAACAAGCCGGAGTACGCTTCAAAAAATTGTATGATTACCAAGTGCAGATGGAAACAATGATTCGCCAGATGTACGAGCAACTTCGCAACGATGGATGGCAAGGTACGGCTGCCCAAGCATTCTTTGTTGAAATGACCGATGTTGTGTTTCCTACCTTGCAACGGTTGCAAAATACCTTGCTTGTGAGCAGTGAGTTGACCAAACAAATCAATCAGATCTTCCGTCAAGCTGAAGAAGCGGCTGCAAAATGTATTACGTTTGATAGTGGTTCAATTGGTGGCATGCTGGCGGATGCTGGTCTTGCTGCTGGTCATGGGTTGGCGGGTGTGAGCATTGGTGCTGCGCTATTCGATGATACGTCAAAGCCGGATTTACGCAAAACAATCTTCAACGACGATTACATGAATCGTTTGGTTGGCTTAAAAATGCAAGGTATGGATGTACCTGAACTGAATAAAGCTATGGAAACCATTATTAATGACAAAGCTTCAGAAGCCGATGTTCAAGCGGCTTTGGTCAAAATTGCTAAATTGCGCGATGTGCCACTGGAGAAAATTCAGGCCGACCACAAGAGGTTTGTCGAATTACGGAAGCGAGCCACCGAAAAAGGTGACGTTGATCAACTTGATCAAGATCGACATCCTGACTTTTTAGGCAGTACCACAAGTTTACGGTTTGGCAAAGTTCTTGGCGATGTCTTTGGTATCGATCCAGTTTTTGGTTCATTGCTCAGTCCTACAGGCGGCTTAGTGGGTTACGGTAATATTGCGATTGATGCTAAGGAACGTCCAGTTGGCTATCACGGCATCATGCACGACGCAGGTGGGTATCTGCTCAAACATCATGAGATGGGACCAGGCTATGATTACCTTGGCTTGGAAGGCCGTAATCCCACTCACCCATTGACTGGTCAAGAGTCAGGCATTCGTTATTGGAATCAGAAATTAGCCTATGGATTTATTGATGGCGATGGTATTAATCTTAATAACCCCGTCCAAAAATTGGCTGAATACGCGGTTATTGATGCTGTAGATCATAGATTGGGTCAAATTGTGGATGTTCATGAAGGGCTTAAAACCGTTAAAAATGCGGCGAACGATGGCTGGAATGCCGCCAAAGATGCGGCGAACGATGGTTGGCATGCAACCAAAGATGCGGCAAGTGATCGATGGAATGCTGCTTCAAAATCAGCGAAAGATATATTTTCTTTTCTATTCTAGATTCACCCTAGCGTGATTTTGCTTGATCTGCCGGGATAATTCGGCAGATCAGGCTCCTACCATGTTTTGGAGGCTGTGATGCAAGCGATTCGTGAACTAACCTATCCTGTTCGGCTATCATCGGCTGGGCTTTTCGCCTTACTATCGCTGGTTTCAGCCCCGACCTTACTCGGTGCTGGGGTCAAATCGCCATATACGCTCGATGAAGCTCAGGCTACGGCGTTATGGGAGCAAGGTTCAAACGAACTCCGCAAGCATGGATGGCTGATCGATGATCCAACTACTCACACGAGCGTAATTAATGAAGACCTTTTACTATTAATTATTAGCGCAGTCAATGCCGAATTGGTGGTGCTAAGCACTTGGCAAAATGATAGTGGACGAAAGTATGATGTTGCCTACTATGAGCATGGGCATACGGTTGTTGAAATGCAAATGCTTGGTAGCTTGTATGAATTTACAGTCCTCTCTAATCGGAATGTTGCCCTCCAATGCTTTGCTAGCCACTTTGAGCCAGCATTTCCCCAAGCAATCAAGCAACCAATTCAGTTTCAACTAACTCAAGAACAGGCATTGGCAGCCAAGCAAAATCCTGATGTGCAGTTATTACACACATTTGGAGTGAGTGAAATTGCAGCGCACCAATTTGCAGCTACGCTCCAGAAACCACGTTTATATGGCACAATTGATATCTTACGTACTGAGGCAACCAAGGTTATTGAAAGCCGAATTGTTGGAATTATTCTTGCTGATACTACCGCATGGATTGGTTTTGTAACCCCCGATGGCCTGACCGATTACCATAATGTTGGTGAGGCTGATTTTATCAATCTCCTTGATCAAGCGATGTCAGACTTAAACGAGATTAATGTTCGTTAGGTCGTTTGGGCATCTATAGTTTAAACTCTATATCTTGAATCGCTTATTTCCCCGCAGCCTTGGGTTGAATTTATGATCCAAGGCTAAAAATTGCCTCGAAACATTCTTAAAAACGTGTTGACAAGTAAGAGCTTCATTTAGTATTCTAATGGCGTATTAATCCCGCCTAGGGATTAGTACCCATCGTCTTTTTCTTGTCCAAAGTCTTGGAAATCCCATTTGGTATGGCCCGTCTTGTGAGAGAACAGGAATCGTGGAGGGTTCGTGGTATTTTTTTGTTACCGTCGCATTTGTGACGGTGCTTGCTAGGGAGGCTGCATGACAGCAGATATCGTCCAGCATAAGTCTGATGATATGGAACAAGTTTCCAGTCGGTTCCAAAAATTGCATGATCACCAAGTGCAAATGGAAGCGATGATTCGCCGCATGTATGAGGAACTTCGAGGTGGTGCTTGGCAAGGGGATGCAGCCCAAGCATTCTTTGCCGAAATGAACGAGCATATCTTTCCTGCTATGAAGCGATTTCAAAATGTGCTAGCAGTGAGCGGCGAAGTTACCAAGCAAATCTCGCAAATCTTCCGTCAAGCCGAAGAAGAAGCCGCCAAAGGCATTACCTTTGATGGCAGCGGCGCACCATCTGGTGGTGGCAATGGCACGGCTAGTGCTGGTGGCGGCGGCGGTGGCAACGCCGATGGTAGTGGCAGTGGTGGCAGTAATGCTGGTGCTACTGGTGGTGGTGCAGGTATTGCTGCTGGCGGCGGCGGTTCATCGTCAGGTGGCGGTGGCGGCGGTTCATCGTCAGGCGGCGGTGGTGGCGGCTCATCGTCAGGTGGCGGTGGTGGCGGTTCATCGTCAGGCGGCGGTGGTGGCGGCGGTAGTAGCACTGCTGGCGCAGGCGGCGGCGGTGGCGGTGGCGGCGGTGGTGGCAGCAGCCAAGAACCAATGTCAACCGAGCAAGTCTTCAATGATAAATACATGGGCGATTTGGTCGGCCAACAATTCCAAGGTGCTGGCAACCCTGAGTTGAACTCGGCCATGGAATTGCTGACCAGTGGCAATGCAACCCCTGAGCAAATTGAAGAAGCACTCAAGAAGATTGCCGCAGCTCGTGGCGTGCCATTAGAAAAAATTCAAGCCGACTATGGCAAGTTCCTTGAATTGCGCGAACAAGCTGCCAAAACCGGCGCAGCCAACGGCCAATCGGCTGTTGAAGCAATCAACCAAACCTTCCATGGCGATTTCATGGGCAGCACCTCAAGCTTGCGCTATGGTAAAGTCGTCGGCGATGTCTTGGGCATCGACCCAGTATTTGGTTCAATGCTCAATCCAAGCGGTGGCTTGGTTGGCCCTGGCAACAAAGCAATCGACTTAGGCGATTCACCAGTCAGCTATCACGGTGCTGTCCACGATGCTGCTGGCTACCTCTTCAACTACCACGATATGGGCCCAGGCTATAACTACCTTGGCTTGGAACGCCGCGACACGGCCAACCCATTGACTGGCCAAGAATCTGGTATTCGCTACTGGAACGAAAAAATGGGCAACACTGGCATCGGCGCAACCATTAGCAACGGCGCTGGGAGCTTGATTGGTAAAGCTCAAGATGCTGTCAACTGGTTTGGCGATGTCAAGCAAGATGTCCAAAATACCTGGAGCGGAGTCAAAGATTGGTTCTCCAAAACCTTCTAGGTAATCGATAAGATCAACAGTATAATGGGCAGTGGCTTGGACGTTGTTACAACGCCGATCCACTGCCCATTTCAGCAGGAGGCCATATTATGGCACAGACACGCGAATTAACCTACCCATTGCAGTTTAGTACGCCCCAACTCGCTTATCTTTTGGGTATGGTGCATGCTCAAAATTTAATCGGTGGCGATGATGCTGCGTTGTTTCCCGCCGATCCTGACCAACGCCAAGCTCAGTGGGATCAGGGGTTGGCTGAGTTACAAGCCGATCAGTGGATTGTTTGGGATGAGACTGCTGGCCATTATTCAATGACTGAGCCATTGATGATGGTGATTGCGACCTTGGCTGAACCCGATATTGTGGTGGTCAGTGAGTGGCATGCGCACCATAGTGGTCATCAAGGGGTGAGCCATTATTTCTCGCCCAGTGGTATCATCGAAATGAGTTTGGTTGGGAGCCACTATACCTTGGTGGCCTTGACTAATACTGAGGTGATGACTGAACGTTTGGCGCATAGCCTGGGCTACAAAGAACTCGACCAGCCTGATCTTGGCTTTAACTTCCCACGTGAATTAGTTGAGCAAGCCAAACAATACCCTGACCCACGTTGGTTGGCCCAACAAGGTCTCGCGCCTGAAGCCGCCCAATATTTTGCTGAAACCCTGCAAGCAACCGCTAGCCGTGGCACTGTGACGGTTTTACGCACACTTGAAGGCAAGGCAATTGGCATGCGTTTGGTGGGGGCATTGATTGGCGCAGGCGGTCAACAATGGCTGGCATTGCCACATCCCAATCAAACAATCGATTATTTTACCGCCACCACCGCTAATTTTATGGGCGTAACCAGTTCAATGATTAGCGAATTGCTCAACACGCCGATTGAAGAATTGGTGGCTGGCTAGCATATGCGATTCGTCCGTTTGTGGTGGTTATTCAGTCTGTTATTAATCAGCCTTGCTGGCTGTGGTGGGGATGACGTGAATAAAGTGCATATTCGAATTCGCAACGATAGCGAAGTGGATATCGAGAATTTTTGGCTGGGAGCTGGCGGGGTGGGCCAAAGCACCACACCCTATGGCCCAATCGATTCCGGCCATATTACCGAGTATCAAGCTCACGAGCCAGTGCTGGCCAACTATCGCAAGATGAATTTTGTCACGGTTGATGGCAAACAATATCTCGATGTGATTTACCCCGAAAAGCATGTTGGGACACCTGAGCTTGCGCCAGGTCACTACACATTTTCGTATGCGATCGTTGGCGATAAACCAGTTTTGACCTTGACCAAAGATCAATAAATTTGCTGCAAAACACCGTAGTTGAGTTAACTACGGTGTTTTTTTGGTAACTCGCCGCCAAATATACAGTAAACCTACCCCAACCAAAACTACAAAACTGCCATTCACAAACAACCATTTGCTTGCACTCAGCCATGGCGTTAGCCAATCGATAATCGGTGTGCGCTCAGGATAGCGACCCATCACCAGCGCTGCCCCACAATTTTCAGCATAATCGAGCACTAAACCAATCACTGGTACAAGGTTGAGCCAGCGCCAACGACTGTTGGGCTGAAAGCTGCGTTGGCCCAGCCAACTAATAGACGTGGCTAAAAACAGGGTGTAGGCCAAGGGCCAGATCAGGTCAAAGCTAAATCGCGCGGCAATGTATTCCGCCCGACCTTCAGCACCATAGGCCTCGGCAAAGCGATACAAATCGTCAGCCGAATACAAGAGACTACTATCAGGTGAGCCGATGCCTGCGCTATATTGCTGAGCTTTTTGGGCTTGTTGCGGCAAAACAAACCCCAAAAAAGTTATGAATATCGCCAGCCCAACCAATGCGACCCAACCCTTGCTCCACCGTTCAAGCCAGCCTGAAACTGTCTGCATTATGTTACTCCCAATTTAATGATCGTTGATTACTACGGCTCAATCAACGTTTTAGATGAAGTTTGGCGGCATAATCTGTGCTTGAACTGAGCAGACTAGCTTGCAGGAGCATGATATGCAGATTTTAGGCCTTGATATTGGCGGCACAGGCATCAAAGCGGCTCCGGTCGATTGTTCAACTGGCAAATTGTTGGCCGATGTAGAGCGCCGTGATACGCCTCAGCCTGCCACACCCGAAGCAGTACTTGAAGTCGCTCAAGAATTAGTCGAGCACTTTGCTTGGCAAGGGCCGATTGGTTGTGGTTTTCCAGCGGTAGTGCAACGTGGAATTGTGCGGACGGCCTCGAATATTGATCAACGCTGGTTACATTGCGATGTGGCAGCTCGTTTCAGCCAGCATTTTGATCGTCAGGTGACGGTGATCAACGATGCTGATGCTGCTGGCTTAGCCGAAATTACCTTTGGTGCTGGCCGTGAAGTGATGGGCACATTGCTGATGTTGACGTTGGGCACAGGCATTGGCACGGCGTTGTTTCATGATCACGATTTATTGCCCAATTTGGAGCTTGGCCAAATTAGTGTGCGCGGCAAACCAGGCCACGAGTGGGCCGCCGCCAGCGTGCGCGAAGAGCAAAACCAAAGCTGGGAGCAATGGGCGCAGGGCGTAGAGCTATTTCTGCAAACCATCGAAGTGATGCTCTGGCCTGATCTGATTATTCTGGGCGGTGGCGTGAGCAAAGATGCTGATCAATTTTTAGATCGAATTCGGATTCGCGCTAAACTTGTGCCTGCTCGGCTTACCAACGATGCGGGAATTATTGGTGCTGCTTTGTTTGCGGCTCAAATAAGCCCCGAATAATGTACTATTCGGGGCTAAAGCGCCATTAAATCTTCTTGCGGGCCAGTTTGGCGGCGAGGCCGATATAAGTTTCAGGCCGCAAAGCCCGTAATTCCTCGCGCACTTCGGGCCGCACCTCAAGCTCATCGATAAAGCTATGCAAATCTTCAAGCGTAATTTGGCGACCACGAGCCAGCTTTTTCATGGCTTCGTATGGCTCTGGGTAGCGTTCGCGGCGCAAAATCGTTTGAATTGCCTCGGTCAGAACTTCGGGATGCCCGGCTAATTCAGCGTAGGCTTTTTCGGTATTGAAGGCCAATTTGCGCAAGCCCTTGAGCAAACGTTGATAGGCAAACAAACTATGGCCAAAAGCCACGCCAAGATTGCGCAACACCGTGCTATCCGATAAATCGCGTTGCAGTCGCGAAATTGGCAACTTGCGGCCAAAAAACTCCAGCAAGCTATTGGCTAGCAATAAATTGCCTTCGGTATTTTCAAAGTCAATTGGGTTAACTTTGTGCGGCATGGTCGATGAACCAACTTCGCCCGCTACACTCGCTTGGCCAAACACCGAATCGGAAATATAGCGCCACATATCCTGTGAGAGATCCACCAGAATTGTGTTGACGCGGCGCAAGGCATCGCCAACCTCAACAATGCTATCGTGTGGCTCAATTTGGGTGCTCAGCAGGGTTGGCTCCAAGCCCAAAAACTTCACAAAGGCCGAGCTAAATGTAATCCAATCAACATCAGGAAAAGCAGCATAATGGGCAGCATATGTGCCAGTTGCCCCATTTAGTTTGCCAGTTAATCGAATGTGTAAAAGCTGTTCGATGCCCCGATTGACACGGGCGGCGAAAACCGCAATTTCTTTGCCCATGGTGGTGGGGGTGGCTGGTTGGCCGTGGGTTTTAGCTAATAAGGGTGCTTCGGCATGCTCAATTTGCATATCACGCAAGAGGCCGAGAATATTGCCCAAGGCTGGCAATAACACCACATCACGCGATTCTTGCACCATCAAGGCATAGGCTAGGTTATTGACATCTTCCGAGGTCAGGGCAAAGTGCACTGCCTCTTTGTATTGGCCAAGCCCAAGCAGATCGAGCTTTTCGCGCAGCCAATATTCAACTGCCTTCACATCGTGGTTAACTTTACGATCCCAGGTTGCGATTGCCACTGCATCATCGACGCTAAATTGGCGATATAAATTGCGCAAAGCTCCGGCCAGCTGCCCATCGATGCCTTCGATCAGGCCGATGCGTGGTGCTCGCGCCAAAAATAATAAATATTCAACTTCAACTCGCACGCGATAGCGCCATAACGCGGCTTCGCTAAAATGGCCACTAAGCGCCTCAACATCTTTACGATAGCGGCCATCAAGCGGCCCAATCGCCAGTAAAGCCTGTTGATTAATCTCGCTCATGAGAATCCTCACTATGGTTGGTAGAATTAAATACACTCCATTGTAGATCAAAAGTCAAAAGTTAGAGGGCAAAAATCAAAAGTAGGGCTTGGGGATCGGGTATTGGGGATCGGGGATCAGGTACGTTTTAAGCAAAAGGGGAGAGGGTTCAGTGACCAACGATCAGGGGTCAGGTGGGCTATGGAGTTCAAATCTGGCCCCACGCCCCTGAATCCTGACCCCTCGTCCTTAGCGGTCTTCGTGTTCTTCGTGGTTTCAGCCCTTCGTGCTCTGCGTGCTCTTTGTGGATCAAAATATGTTCTATGTTCTATGCTCTATGTTCTTCTAGGCTACGCGCAGCACAATTTTTCCGACATGCTGGCTTGATTCCAGCAAGCGATGGGCAGCACTGGCTTCAGCCAAATCAAACACCGCTTCAATGACTGGCTGAAATGTACCATCGGCAAAGCGTGGCAACACATCGGCCAGCATTTGTTGAGTTAGGGCTGCTTTGGCGGCAATCGGGCGGGCACGTAAGGTTGTGCCACAAACCGTCAAGCGTTTGAGCATCAATGTGCGTAGATCAAGCTCAGTTTGTGCTCCACCCATCGTTGCAATAATCACCAAGCGCCCGCCAACCCGCAAACTGGCTAAATTATCGTTGAAATAACTGGCTCCTAGCATATCCAAAACCACGTCAACACCTTGCTGCTCAGTCAGTGCTTGCACCCGTTCAGGCCAGTGTTCAGTTCGATAGTTGATGCCGGCAAACGCCCCTAATTCGCGGCAACGGGCAATTTTGGCCTCGGAGCCAGCAGTGATCAGTACTTCAGCGCCACGCCAACGCGCTAGTTGAATCGCCGCTGTACCGATGCCTGAACTGCCGCCATGCACCAACAAGCGTTCGCCAGCACTCAAACGGCCCCAATTAAACAAATTATCGTAGGCGGTCATCCACACTTCGGGAATCGCCGCAGCTTGTTCGTAGCTCAAATTTGCCGGAATTGGCATGGCTAGTTCAGCCGGAATCACCACTTGCTGCGCATAACCGCCGCCTGGCAACAAGGCACAAACGCGCGTCCCAAGCGCTGGAGCTGTAACACCCACGCCATGGCCAATCACCTCGCCGGCAATTTCTAGCCCCAAAATCTCTGAAGCTCCCGCTGGCGCTGGATACATACCACGACGCTGCAAAATATCGGCCCGATTGACGGCAGTCGCATACACCCGAATCAACAATTCGCCAGCTTGCGGCTGCAAATCGGCGATTTCGGCCAATTGCAACACATCAGCATCACCAGCCTGCTCAAATATAATTGCTTGCATAATTACCTCATCAAATGCTAAAAATACCCTCGCCCGCTGTGGGAGAGGGGTCTTTCAATGTTTAACAATGATTGAATGGATTCATCATCAATTGATATGCCCTCACCCCCTCGCCCTTTCAAGGGTAGGTTTTTACGATTGGTCTGCTGTGGCGCGTTCCCTCACCCCCTAGCCCCCTCTCCCGCCCAGCAGGCGAGGGGGAAGCCTTTCCTTTGATCATGAAGGTTTGAACGCCCCTCGCCCGCTGCCGTGGGAGCTAGTTCTTATAGGGATAGGGTTGATGCTTCGAACCAATAATTGTGTGGTTTATCGGTGGATGGTTGCCCATCACGGCATGCCCTTGAGGGGGGTGCAGGGGGATTAAAGCCCCCTGCGTTTCCCGCCTGGAGGCGGGACGGAAGGGTGGTGATCATCGATCCATAGCGATGGTCAATGATTTGGTTAAAAACCAGCCCTTGAAAGAAAGATGGATTGGGGTCAGGGCATGATTGCATCAATAGCTAAAACGTTAGTGGGTCGGCAGGAATTGGCGCATCGTTGGCTTTGAGTCGTTCGCTAATCAAGGCTTTGATCTTAGCTCCATGCTCCCAATCGGCCTGTTCGGTTGGCGTTTCGACCAACAAACGCGGAATCGCGGTTGGACGGCCATCAATTCCGACCGAAACCATCGAATAAAAGCCAGTCGTACACCAACGCCGCTCGCCCGAGATTGGATCTTCGGCCCAGGCATCGATCCGCACAATCAATGACGTTGTGCCCGTGTAAATCACTTTGGCCAACATATCGACCAAATCGCCATGATGAATTGGCGTGCGAAAATCGATGCGTTCAGTCGAAGCGGTAACAACTTGCTGACGGCAAAAGCGAATCGCTGCAATCGCCGCCGCACGGTCCATCATCGCCAATACCTCGCCGCCAAACATCGTGCCATGATTATTGGTTTGGCCAGGCAACACGATATCCGACATGCGAATTAACGGAGTTCGGCGGATTGGACGTTCGTTCATGCAGCACCTCGCAGGCGCAGCAACACCTGATAGTAGGCTAAGCCCAAGGGGCCGCTCATCAAGGTGCAAAGCAGCGCAGGCACAACCAACCAATGTGGAATTTGTTTCTCTTGGGCATCGCGCAAAATTGCCCGCCCAACGAAGAAATCAAAGACCAAATAATGCGTCCAGCCCGCAAATGTGCCTTTGGGGCCGCCTTCTTGAAATAGTTTGCCGATTGAATCGAGGGTTGGATTGAGCATCGAGCTAAAACTAAAGCCATTGCCCTCGTTTTCGACCAGTGCGCCACCCAACATGGCCGCGTAAAGCCCGCCCATCCCAATAAAAAAGCGATCATCGTTGATCACCCGTTGAGTCCAGCGCGAACGCGGTGCGCCGATCATCAACAGCCAGCCTGGAATAATCGCCAAATTTGCAAGGCGGAACAGGCGATCCAACCACGGTGAACGCGATGTTTGCATAACCAACTCCTATTGGCGAAAGATATAACTAATCGATACAACCGTTATGCCCCAAAGCACAATATCGGCCAACATTGGCAAATCCTTGAGCAATAACTCCTCAGGGCTGCCGCCTTCATCTTTTTTATAGACCAAGTAGAGATAGCGAAAAATGCCATAGATCACAAATGGCACGGTAATTAACATTAATGGGAAAGGACTCGTAGGTATATGGGGATTGGTTGGGTTGAGTGTATACAAAATATAGGCAATCAAGGTGCTGGCGGTAATCAGCGAAATCATCTCTTGCAATAGCTCGGTCGAATATTCATCGAGTACACGGCGATGGCTGCCAGCCCCAGTTTCGAGCAACACCAACTCATGGCGGCGTTTAGCGAGCGCCAAAAATAGCGATAGCAGACCAGTACAAATCAACAACCAAGGTGAAATATCGATGCCAAGCACTACCGCGCCCGAAACTGTGCGAAACACAAAGCCCGCCGCAATAATAAACACATCGAGAATTACCACATGTTTGAGTCGAAATGAATAGGCTAATTGCATCACCACATACACAGCCAAGATAATTGCGACCTCACGACTGAGCATCCAGGCCAAGGGCAAGCCGATAACCAAGAAAATCAGGGTTGCGACAATCGCGCTACTTGGGGCAAGATGGCCGCTCGCCAATGGGCGATAACGCTTTTTAGGATGATCACGATCCTTCTCAATATCGACCAGATCGTTGATCAAATAAATTGAGCTAGCGATCAAACACCACAAACCAAAGGTTGCGAGCACCCGTAGCAGGCTTTGCGGGTTGGTCAATAGCAGATCATTGGCAAAAATTAAGCCCGCAAACACAAAAATATTTTTGACCCACTGCTTGGGGCGCATGGTCAATAATAGATATTTAGGCATCTTTGAAAACTGAGGTTGAACCGCTTTATATGGCTGTTGCATACGAATAACTCTACTCCTTGAGCCTGACGAATCGGTTTCGCCTAGCGTTGATCATTCTACCTACCCATTGCATGTGCGTCAAACGTAACAGAGGGGATCGGTAGTTGGTTGTTGGGGGTCGGGAGCAATTGCTTAATCCGTTGATTGCTCCATACAATTCAGTGACCGATCCCCGATCCCCAATCCCTTACAAGGGTAAGTTTTAAGCTCCCTCACCCCCGACCCCTCTCCCACGGCGGCGGGCGAGGGGAGAGCCAGTGATCATGATCAAGGGTTTCCCCCTCGCCTCGCGGGCGGGAGAGGGGGCTAGGGGGTGAGGGCATCCACAGCGACTTCAGATCCCACCCAATCATTATTAAAACCTACCCTTGTAAGGAGGGGGCTAGGGGTCGGGGGCATGAACATCGACGGTGCATCCCACCCAATGATTGTTGAAAACCCACCCTTGAAAGATCTCCGATCCCCAGCTAACAAATTTAGGACTATACACAGCGCAATGATATGGTATACTAGCCGCGTTGAGTATCCCATGAGAGGCGATGCCGCCCACGCAATACATCATTCCAGCTGGTTTGATGTCGTCATTTGTCAAATTGTTTTGTCTAATTGTTGGCAGTTTTAAGTGGTAATGGGTGACCGTACTCGATCACTCGCCAGAATTAAATGGCATGCCACAACCAAAATGACTGCCCAGGAGCACATTGGAATCCCTATGAACAAACCCAAGCAGGATGTTGCGGTTTTTATCGACTTCGAGAACATTTATGTTTCAGTTCGAGAGAAGTTCGACGCTACCCCTAATTTCGAAGCTTTGATGGAACGTTGCGAGGACTATGGCCGTGTTGTAGTTGCTCGCGCTTACGCCGATTGGTATCGTTACCCACGCATTACCAGCGCTTTGTTTGCCAATAATATCGAGCCAATGTATGTGCCAACCTACTATTATGATAAGGACGAAGGTCGCATGGGCCGTCCGATCAAAAATAGTGTGGATATGCACATGTGTATCGATGCAATGCGCACGCTCTACACACGCACCAACATTGGTTCGTATATCTTTATCACTGGCGACCGCGATTTTATCGCCTTGGTCAACTGTGTGCGCCAAGAAGGTAAAGATGTGATTATCGTTGGCATTGGCGGGGCTGCCTCCAGCCATCTCGCTCAAAGTGCCGATGAATTTTTGTTCTACGAGCAAATTGTCGATATTCGCCCGATGGGTGGCCGTCGCAACGAGCGCCACGAAAAAACCTTCGAGCGGGTCGAGCGCCCTGAACGGGTTGAACGTAACGATCGTAGCGAACGCCCAGAACGCCCTGAACGCAGCGAACGCCCAGAACGGTCAGAACGTAGCGAACGCAATGGCCGCGATGATCGCCGCCGCGAACGCGAACGCCCTGAGAAGAATGCCGAGCCAACTTTCGAGCGGCTTGATTCACGTTCGGAGAAAACAGCCGAACCACGGGTTGAAAAGCCCGCTGAAAAAGCTCCCGAAATTGTGGTACGGCCAGCACCAAGCACCGCGCCAGTCGTGGCAACCACCCCCAGCAATCCCGATGCGGCAATTTATGATAAGTTGGTTGAGGCCTTGCACTTAGCGCGGAAACGTGGCTATGTGACTTCATTTGGCTCGCTCAAGGTGCTGATGAAAGAACTGCTGCCCAACTTCAAAGAAAGTCGCTATCGCGATGCTCAAGGCAAGCCGTTCACCAAATTTACCGATTTTGTGCGCGAAGCCGAACGACTTGGCAAGATTCAAATCTTCACCAGCGGCACAGTTAACGAAGTCTTCTTGCCCGATGAAGATCCTTACAAGCTTTCGCAATTTGCTGAAGATTTGCCCTCAGTTGAGGCCGAACGCGAACTCGAACAAGAGCTTGAGTTGCAAGCCGAATCGATCGCCCCAATCACGATTGAAACAATTGGCATCGCCGATGAGCCGATGGAATTGGCCGATGGCGAAGAAGTTGCCCCAAGCAGCGAACGTGGCGACCGCAATGGCCGTCGTCGCCGCCGCCGTGGCAGCAGCCGCAGCGAACAACCAGCCGTCGATGTGCTGCCCGAAGAGTTGAGCGAAACAATCCTTGTACCAGCACCAACCGAAGGTTTCAGCTTTGGCGAACGTGAATGGCAGTTGTTCTATCAGGTGATGGGCGTGTATAGCGAGCCAGTGCCATTCGCCGATATCTTTAACGATCTTCGCGAAATGCGCAACACGGCTGAGCTTGATCTGACCAATAATGCCTTGAAGGAATTGATCAAACAAGCGATCAACGAAGGCAAAGTCCAGCGCTCAAATCGTGGAGCCAAAGCCCACTATCGCTTGGTGCTCAACCCTGAGCAGTTTGATGGTGCAATAACAACCTTCGAGCCAAGCGATCTTGAAGCCTTTGATGATGGCCCAAGCTTGCCTGACCTGGTTGATGAAGAACCACGTTTGTTGCCAGCCATGATCGGTGGCCAAACCATCGCGATTGACGATGATTACACTGCGCCAATCGATGAAGTGGCCTTGCCCGAAAGCTTTGAAGAACAGCCGTTGCCTGAAAGTGATGCCGATTATTCGTTTGCCGAGCCAATCGAGTATGAAGCACCTGTGGCAACCTCAACCGCAGCGATCAAGCCGCGTAAGCCCAGCCGCCGCCGCAAATCGATTGTGCCGCTGAGCGTGGCCGAAGCGATTGCTGCCAGCGTCGCCAATGATCCAGCGCCTGAGCCAGCGGTTGAAGTGGAAGCTGTAGCTGAGCCTGTCGCCGAAATCGTCAGCGAACCAATCGCAGAACCTGTGGTTGAAGCAGTGACTGAGGAAAAGCCCAAAAAGCGGGGTGGCCGCCGGAAAGCTGCCGAGCCAGTTGAAGTCGTCGAAGAAAAACCTAAGAAAACCACTCGCCGCAAAAAGGCCGAGCCAGTCGCTGAAGCTCCAGCTCCAGTCGAGCCAGCCAAAAAACAACCACGTCGCCGTAAAAAGGCCGCCAGCGAAACTGGAGAAGAAGCATGAGTTGGCCTGAACAGGCCATTAAAATCTGTGGTGTGCGTAGTGTCGAAGCCGCTGTTACAGCGGCTTTGGCAGGCGCAGACCTAATTGGCATGATCTTCGCTCCCAGTAAACGCCAAATCCAGCCAAGCTTGGCGCTTGAGATTGTTCAGGCGGTGCGGGCAACTGCCATGCCATGTCAATTGGTTGGGGTGTTTGCCAATGCCAGCGCCGCCGAGATTAATCAGCTGGCGCAGCAGGTTGGCCTCGATCTAGTGCAGCTTAGCGGCGATGAAGATCCAACGATCGTCAATGAAATCCAATTCCCAATGCTTAAAGCTGTCCGTTTAACCAATCAAAATAATGAGCAAGCGTGGTATGATATAGCCCAAAGCCATCAACACGTGCGCTTGGTGGTCGATGCTCATGTGCCAGGCTCATATGGTGGGGCTGGCGTGTTGGCCGATTGGTCAGCCGCTGCCCAATTGGCCCAAACAACGCCCTTATTACTGGCGGGCGGGCTAGAACCAAACAATGTGGCTCAAGCAATTCAAGCAGTTGCCCCATGGGGGGTCGATGTCAGTAGCGGCATCGAAACCGCTGGCATCAAAGATCTAACCAAAATAACTCAATTTGTGAAAACCGCGCAGCAAGCCTTGGATGCGCTGCGTGTTGCTAGGAGGAATTCATGAAATTTGGTAAATTGTTGCGCTTCGGTATCATTGCTGGTGCAGGAGCCTTGGTTTATCGGGTTTATAAACAATATAAGGCGGATCAAGCATTTGAGTTGGCTCCGGTCAGCAATTTAGGCTCAAACACCACCGCCGTCAGCGCCAGCAGCACCAAACGATCAATCAGCCCCGAGTTGCTGGAAATCTTGGCTTGCCCAGTCGATAAAAAACCAGTCGAATTGTATACCGATGCAAGCGGCAAAGAATGGCTGCTCAACCCACGCAACGGTTATCGCTACCCAATTGAAGATGGGATTCCGATTATGTTGATCGATGAAGGCGAAAAGCATAAAGATACCAGCCTGATTCGCGCCTAATTTGTCCAGCGTGGAACCCTATTACGGAAGGGAAGCCCTCCGGGCTTCCTTTTGTTGTTACTTGGAGTCTGGATCATGCCAAACCTCGCTGAACTTTCGACCTTCTTACAAACCATCTTAGAGACCGAGTATTTTCCAAGTGAAGAACGGGGTACGATCTATATTTCGTCGGTGCGGCCTATTCGCCGCATGGGCTTTGCGCTCGATCCATGGCCAACCTTGCCATCATGGCTTGAACACGAAGATCTCGACGCGATCTTTTTACATCGCCCGCAACAACTTGATCGTGATACGGTGCCGCCAACCCGTGGGGTGCTCTATGCTGGCGCACCATTCGACGAGCGCTTGACGATTGGCTTTGTGCCACGCATGGCTGAAGTTTTGGGCTTGCGCGGGCGCTCACCTATGGCCGATAAAAGTGGCCGTCCTTTGGGCATGGTCGGCGATCTGCCCAAGCCTGTAACGACTGCCGAATGGCGACGACTTGTCATGGATATGTATGGCGGGGTCGATGAGGTTTGGGAAAATAATGTTCAATCGATCCGTAAGGTTGCGATTGTCAACCAAATTACCCCAACCCTCGTGCAAGAGGCCGCAAATCGTGGCGCTCAGGCCTTCCTCACGCCAATTCTGCGCGAATCAGCCCAAGCTAGCTGTCGCGCCAACAATATGGCTGCCTTCAGCACTGGCATCAAACGAGCTGAACATTGGGGCTTACGCACCCTCGCAGGCATGATCCGCGAGCGCTGGGCGGGCGTGCGCACGGCGATTTTTGAAGATCGCGGCCAGTAAGATTTTTGAAATGTGAATCTTTTCATGGCCCTCACCCCAACCCCTCGCCCACTGCGGCGGGCGAGGGGCGTTCCAATCGTCATGATTCCCCCGCTCCTCGCGTGCGGGAGTGGGGGCTAGGGGGTGAGGGATCTTTAATAATTATCGCAACAACGCTAATAATTGACTGACCTCAGGATATTGGGCAAATTCTTCTAAATCGGCACGAGCTTGTTGGATTAAGCGCTGTGGATCGTTGCCATTGCGCTGAGCTTTGAGCGCATCGCCCACCGCCACCTCTGCATCGCTCAGGGCATGGCGAAATGGGCTACGTTGGCTACGAGCCATCGGCAATAAATGCTGAATCATATCGGCTGCTTGTTGCAGGCTTGAAGCAGCTTGGCCATTTTGTTGATTTACCGTAATTGTGCCCGTATTAACTCCTGCAACCACTCCATACACCGAGCTATTGTTGAGATTAACCGTGCCAGTATTTTGAATTGGCGCTTGCTGGCGATAATGCTCAAGCACCGCCTGCAATGAAGCTCCCCGCGCAGGATCAGTTTGATGGTTGTGGCCACGTTGCCCCAGCACCAGATTAATTTGCTCGATCATCGCTTGGGTCTGGCTGATTTGGGCCTGGGTTTCGGCAGGCACGCTACCAGCACCCCATTGTCCAGCCTGTTGCGCCAGCATGCTCAAATTTTTGCGATGCTGCTCACGTAAATCATACAAATTTTGGGTGCTCATTTGCTCTAACATTGAAAGTTGCATAAATCTCAGTTCCTTTATTCGGCGTGGCCGATAATCAAGCGCACACCAATATTTGGGCCATGGCTAAATGGGCGATGCTGTAAGCGCGAACGACAACGCGCAAAATAGCGATTATGAAACCACGAACCACCACGCACAGCGACCATCAAATCGCGATGTTGCAAACGGCGATTACGCGTGGTTTGTGGTTCAAGTTCAGGGTCGCGATTGATGCTATTAGTCCATTCGCAAACATTGCCGGCTAAATCCATTGGGCCATCGCTCCAGGTGCCATAGGGAAACATACCAACCGGAGTTGGTTGCTCAAGCTCGCTTTCACTGGTGTTGGCATGATCGTTGCGCCATTCATCGCCCCACGGGTATTCGCGCTCACTATGTTGGCTGGCGGCGAGTTGCCATTCAGCCTCACTCGGCAAACGTACCACCAAATTTGGCCCAAGCGCATCAAGTTGAGGCCGCAGTTGCACCGTGAGCCAAGCACAAAAGGCATTCGCTTCGTACCAATTCACTCCAACAATTGGCTGAGTTGGGTGATTGAAACGCTCGTTATGCCATAAATCGGGCAAGCGGCGCGGAGCCGCCCACGGTGGCAAACCATGTAGCCACGATGGATCACCGCGTCGCCAATGCCGCGCATCGTCGTTCTGCCACCACTGATCATCCAAATACCCACGGGCAGCAATAAATTGGCTATACTCAAAGTTGGTCAGAAGATAGCGGCTCATCCAAAAGCGCTCAACGCTATAGGTTTGGGGGCGTGAATGAGGATCTTCCAGCTCAACGCTGCCAGCATGAATGCAAACAACCCGCTCAGTCAGCGCAATGAGTGCGCCATCTTCGCCAATAAAGCGGGTATCGCCAATTGCGCCCAGCACTAAGGCCGCCCGCAAACGAGTGGGGAAGGCGATGCGTGGTGGTGCCCAACGGCGCACGCCTCGGCTACTGCCACTCAAGCCGCCAATATTTTTGAGATGATTGACTGCTTGCTGCCATAAATTGCGCCGCCCAGCGCTAGCAACTTTGGCTTTGCCAATCGCCAAAAGCAGGTGCGAGCCTTGCACCTGTTCATCGGGCATACCACCCAATAAATCTTGAATCACCCCAAAAATGAAGCTTTGCTTTTGAATGTAAGGGGCAAAATTGGCCATGTAGTGCAAGCAAACCCGCCAATGCTCGCTGCCGGCCCGTTCAATACATTCGTCGTGGCGCTCTTGATTGAGCAAATACATGCCTGCCAAAAATTGCTGAAACAAGCGATGGGCAAAATCATAATGTGGATTATCTTGCTGATTATTGCTAGCCTCTTGCAATAAGCCATTGCTATTGATCAAGCGCAAGGTTGCGTTGCCAACCGCCTGCGCAAGCATATGAATTTGATTGGGATGCGGATAGCGATCGCTATAATAGCGCTGCACCACCATATTGATTTGCTGCAAACTAAGCAACGCTTTGCCTTGAATTTCTTCTTGACTATGGGCATAATAGCCTAACAATGCAACCAAGTCATACAAATCTTCAAGTGAAACGGCGATGGCCTCAGGCGCACGGCGTTTAAGCAATTCGTCGATACAAATGTGTAGCAATTTGCCTTCGCTTTCAGGCAAATCAGTGTGCACCATATTCACGTGCACGGTCAGCGCCAAGAGTAACGGCGTGCGTGTCAGTTCATGCAACATCCCCGATTTCGTCAACTCGGCATGCAGTTTGGCATGCTTTTTACGAATGCTGACAATATCAGCGTGTGAGGCATGCAAGCGTCCCAATTCGCTATAGTAATTGGTGATATACACATGCTGCGCGGTTAGGTCAAACGGCATCAATTGAATTGTCGGCCAATCGTAGAGCTGGCGCGAGGGAAACGGCGGTGGCAGCGGATGCTCATAATCAAACACCCGACATGTGACAATAATTCGGCTTTTGTGAAACATGCGTTGAGCATGCTCGATACAGCGTTTGACGGCAGCCAGATGTTCGGGCTGCACTTCATCAAGTCCATCGAGCAGCAACAAGCCATTGCCATTGGTCAATAATTCTTCAATTGCATCTTGCAGCCGTTGTTGGCGCTCAACTTCGATCCGCTGAAAGCCAACATCGCTATTGATGGCACGTTGGCCAAACCGTCCAGCCAATTGCAATTCGGTCACGACTTCCCAAAAAGCGTCGGCAGTTTGTTGCTCAGGGTCGGCTGGTGGTTGCACATGTTTCAGTCGCACCCGCACTGGCACAAGTTTGGTGTGCATCCAGCCTTGGCTATGCAAAAATTCAGCTTTGCTTGGGTCGAGCAATGCCGCCGCTTGAGCCGAAGCCAGATACGACACCACCGTCGTTTTGCCGCCACCAGGCACGCCCAAAATCACCGAACGCTGATGTTGAATTTGGTTGAGCGCCTTGAGAATCGAATCTTGCAATTGCGGGCGTGGCTGTGAGCTACCCAGCAGCAGCGATTGCAACAAGGCATCGCCTGCAATCGGCCCATAAAAATCGGCTTGCAGCATGGTAAACACCCGCTGCAACGACATACGCTCTTGATCGCTATCTTGGACATCAGTGCCCAGCACTAAGCGATCAGCATTGCCCTGAACATGAGCTAGATAGTGCAAAATCAATTGATCGGTGCGTTCGCCAGTGCTCAAGGGCGCATTAAAAACTTGGTTGATCCAAACATGACCAAGGTTGGTCATCACACTGGAACCATAAACTTGGCCTTGGGTAGCGGCGGGGGCTGGTGGTTCGAGCACAGCGGCAGCTTGTTGAGCCAACAAACTTAGTTGGTGTTGATGTTGCCCAATCATCTGATCAAGCGCCTCGATCAAATCTTGGTCGCTTTCTTGGGCACGGCGGGCTTGTAAATTAATAATTTTCTGACGGATTCGCTCAACATCGTGCATAGGCCGCCTCATGGATTACAAAAAAATACCATACATTGTAGTATGGCATAAAATACCTCAAACGGGGGATGTATATCCCCCGCCATTTGTCCATAAAGGGTTAGCCTATAGGGGTTAATCCCTGAAGAATTTCACGTCGTAGCCGAGCCAACGTAGCTCGTTAGGCTTTTGTCGCCAATTCTCGCGCACCTTAATCCAGAGGTCGAGATAGATTTGGCGGCCAAGTGAGCGCTCGATTTCAAAGCGTGAGGTTGCGCCAATTTTGCGTAGCATCGAGCCACCCGCACCAATGATGATGCCTTTTTGTGAATCTTTTTCGACCGAAATATTGGCTCGAATATAAACAACCTTGCCGCGATCTTCCCATTCTTCGACTTCAACTGCGATTGAATGGGGAATTTCTTCCTCGGTGTTGAGCATGACTTTTTCGCGAATCATCTCGGCAACCAAACTGCGCTCGGACACATCGGAAAGTTGGTCTTCGGGGTAGAGTCGATGGCCAACCGGCAAGCGCTGAACAATTTCGGCCAGCAAGGTTTCCATGCCCAATTTATCACGGGCCGAAACCGCCACTTCCATCTCCCACGGCGCGAGGTCGCGATATTCTTGCAGATGCTTATCGGCTTCATCAGTCGCATCGACTTTGTTGAGCACCAAAATATGCGGCTTGCGTGAGAGCAAGACCATCTGGGCAATTTCACGATCCATGCGGTTGGGTGGCACGGTAATATCGACCATAAAACAGATCACATCGGCATTTGGTACGGCACGTTTGGCTACATCGACCATAAAGTTACCAAGCTTATGGCGTGGCTTGTGAATCCCAGGCGTATCCACAAAAATAATCTGGGCATCGGGGCCGTTGAGAATCCCACGCACAGGCACGCGGGTAGTTTGCGGTTTTGGCGAAACAATCGAGACTTTTTGACCAAGATAGGCATTCAATAACGTTGATTTGCCAACGTTGGGCTTGCCAACCAAGGCCACAAAACCGCTATGCACTTCCTGATCGGTCGGTAGCAAGGGCTTGGGCAAGTTTGGGTTGAGTTTGATTGGCTGATGAACGGCTGGTCTAGCTTCGTCCTCGTCCTCAGCCGTGGGTTCAGGTTTGACCTCAAGTTTGGCAGCTGCTTGCTCGTCGTCAGCATCTTCATCAGCCTCAAACTCGTCGTCGGACTCTTCATCGAAGGCTACCAGCCATGGATTGAGCACTTCAAGGCGTTCGTTGAGACCAAATTCGATCATCGCTTGAACTTCAAGGCCCAAAGCGCGGCCTTTGCGATCAAGGTCAACAATTGCGTCGTAGGGCAACTCTTCGGTTGCAGCAACAACGTGCTGACCAAAGCTGAGGGTTAATTGCTGGGCTGCCTCGTCGTAGCTTAATTCTTCAAAGCCTTGGGCATATTGCAAAAAGCTCTTTTTCGGTGCTGAAGCCAATTGCAACCGCACGCCAACAATCTGCCCAGCAGCATCTAATAAAAAGACCCCTGGAATTTCCAGTTGGCTGGCATCGTCGCCTTCGTTAATATCGGTAAAGTAGGCGTATAACGCCCGTGCATCAGCATCAAAAGTAAGTTCTAACATAACTCCATCAAATTCTAGTGTTAAGCACTTTAAGGTTTAATTGGAACAGCGGTTCCGGAAAGACTACCACCACTATTGGTTGGTGTTGGCGCAACGCTGGGTTGAGCGGTGCTATTAGTTGGGACATTGGCTGGCGCGGTTGGTTCAATGGCATTGGGCTGTTGGGTAGCCATTTGATTGGCACTACCAGCACAATCGCCAACTTTGCTCACAATCACCGTCACGTTGGTATAGTCAACGGCATAGAGCAAATCGCTGACATTTTTTTGCGCTTCAACCGCAGCCCGGTCAAGCACCCCGCTTTCGCAAGCACTGGTGATAATTGATTGTTCGGCGAAAGTTCGGGCATCACTTTCAAGATTGATATCACCACGACTCAGCCAACCCTGTTCACGATCATAGACTCGGGTGCTTTGATTATCTAGGCGCGAGTAGATGATGCGGGCTGGTGGTAAGGTGATTTTAATCGATTTGCCATCGATCTCAATCTGATCATCGCTAAGCTGGCTCATATCAATGCCAGCAGCAACTTCGCCACGGGCTTGCAATAAAATCCGATCACCGTAGAGCAATTCTTGGAAGAAATTGCCTTCTTTACGAGCTTCAATCAATTGATCAGCTTGATAAGAAAAGGTAATCCACTCGTCGCGAGCACGGAGTTGTTGCACAATCGCTGGGCCTTGGGCGTTGTTGACAGCCTCAGGCTGGCGAAACCACATGCCAATTGGGTCAAACATGCCCGTAATTGAAAGCACAACCATTATCCCAAGTGCTCCGATGAGCAGAAAAAACAAACTACTCATACAACCAGAGTTGCGTTGACGATACATCTAGGAGCCTCCTTCGGTGAAGCTCAATCATTAAGGTACTTGTTAGTATAGCCGAAAAATGCTGGCGTGGTGCATTTTCTGCTATAGCTTGCACTATAAACATTGTGATAGTTGCATTTAGGAGTATGTTATGAGTGAGCCATTATTTAAAGATGCTGATGAATTTGAGCGAACCTATGTTGGCGAACAAGCATCCGACGCTACGGTTGTGCCACCAGTTGCAGCCAACCCAGCCTTTGAACATGGCACGATGCCAACTCCGCCGCTGTATGTTGATCGCGATGGCTTGCACGCTGCGCCGGTAACTCTCGATGAGCCAGCAAAGCGTGATGATTGATGATTTCGCTCACCCCCAACCCCTCGCCCGCCACAGCGGGCGAGGGGAGTTTTCGGATTTCATGATTTGTGGTTCCCCTGCTTCATGTACCTAATAAGAGGTGAGGGCATTATGAATTCACTGATCTAAGGTCGTTGCCCACTGCATATTAGCCCCGCTCAAGGCCAAATTAGCCACTGGGCTAGCATTACTCGGAACCCATTGGAGTTGAGTTTCGGCCATCATCGAAGGCACAATCACTGCCCCGCTGCCATCAGGCGACCACAACACACTGCCAACCGTTTGGCTATCTTGGCGCAAAGCTCTAATTGTGCCATCAAGCCCAACTTGGCTCAAGGTCAAAGGAGCCGAAATCTGCATAGGATCGCTGCTATTGACTGTGCCCACAAAGGCGAGGTGACTCCCATCGGGCTGCATGAAAACACTCGAAACTGGCTGAAATGGCTCAACATTATCGCCATCGATCAAGGCCTTCGATTCGCCAGTGCTCGGATTGATATGCCACCAGCCGGTTGGAAACATACCAAATGCTTCGTTGGTGACATTGATTGCACTGCCATCTGGCTCCCAAGCAGCATGGCAACATGGATAATTGCCATCAATCGTAATCGTTAATGGCTCAGATGTGGCTAAATCAAACAAGACCAAATTGCCACCCTCGGGCACAAAACCAGCATTAGCTAGAATAGTTGTCCCATCGGGCGACCAACTGTTGGGGCCATACAATACCGAGTAATCGTAAATGTCGGCAAGCGCTGAATCGCTGCTACTGGTGTGAGGTTGCAGCATGGTTTGTTCGCCAGTGATCAAATTGTAGATTTGCAAACCGCCCCATGAAAAGGCGATCGAACTGCCATCAGGCGACCAGCGTGGCGTATTCAATTGATCGCGATGCATAATGTTGGTATCAGCCTGTGGGTTAATCGTTGGGCCATCTACCAAAATTTGGCGATTTTGACCCAAGCCATCAACCAAAATCAGGTCATTATCGGCAATGTAGGCAATTTGGCCAAGCGTGCTGACATGATAATCAAACACACCATTAGGTTCGTTTGTGATTGAGGTGAGGGTGTTGCCATCAGTTTCTAGGCGCATAATTTGCACACCATTGGGCTGCGACGAAATCGCATACAACGGCTGGGGCAGGAGTTCGCTCATCACTTCAGGGCTTGGGGCCATCGTTGCCGCCACAGTGGGAATAATTGTTGCTGCTGGTAGACTAGTAGGCTCAACGGCAATCACATTGGTGGTTGGTTGGAGTTGGCTCGTGGGCGTGGTAGCGCTGCTACAGCCAACTAAGCCAAGTAATAAACACGCCAACCCTCGACGATAACGCATCGGTATACTCCTATTTCTTCAAAATCCAGAGAAATCGATGCTATCAAAGGTTGTTGCTGCTTGTCAATCAGCCATTTGTTGGTTTGAAAGGCTTTTAGATTGTTGATATATTTTGCTTCGCCACCCTTCCGTCCCTCCACCGGAGGGAAACGCAGGGGGTTTTCATCCCCCTGCACCCCCTAAAGTACAATTTGGGCTTTATAAGTGACCTAGTGATAGACATAAAACGGCGATTGAGTAAGGCATAAAAGTTATCGACGTTTGCGCAGACGTACCAGCCAGCCAACCGGGTAGCCGAGCATTTTGGCAAGATCGCCAACCATGCGAATTAATGGCGGTAAACCCAAGGTTTTGCTGCGGCGAGTGAATGACCAGCCTTTGGTTGCTCGCCACAACCGTCGATAGGGTTTGCGAGTGTAGCCAGCAATACCCAAACCTAAAACACCGAGAAGCCATGGGCGTTGGGGCAGGTTGCGGATCAAAAGGAGTAGGCCGAGGTAGGTGGCATAGCGAATCGCATGGCGTAACGGCCAAAGGTTGGCAACCCCATCGCCCCGTGCATAGAAGAAATATTGGCGAAAGAGGGCACGAAAACTGGAGCGCGGCTGAAAATGCACAACTGCATCGAGCACCGCTGTGCTGCGAAAGCCCGCCGCTACTGCTGCCCGATCAAACACCAAATCTTCGCAATGGTCGAGCCATTCGGGGTAACCACCCACGGTTTGCCACACAACTTTGCGAAAGGCCACCGATTGCCCAGCCGCCAAAAATCGGCTTGGATCAACTTCTTCAGCCAGCGGATAGTTGGTCGAACCAATTGCGGTTTCCAGATCGCTGCGCGGCGCTGCTTGATAAAAGCCAGCCACCAAATCGGCCTGATCTGCTTCGAGTGGCGCGATAATCCGTTCGAGCCATGTGCGATCGAGCGCTAAGCCAGCATCGGTCGAGGCAATTAAGTCGCCTTGGGCATGCACAATGGCGTTATTCCGACCAGAAGAGATGTTAAAACCACCATGGACCAAGCGAATTGGTGCACCACGCTCAATATAGGTTTGGACAATCGCGGCGGTTGAGTCGGTTGAGCCACAATCATTGACCACAATTTCATCAGGTTGGCGGCTTTGTGCCAACATCGAATCTAGCAAATCGGCGATATTATCAGCCTCGTTTTTAACTGTACAAATTAACGATAGATAGGTCATGCTTGCTTAATCATCCAACTCATCGGGCGCAAAAGTAATTAATGCCCGTGTCCATTCAGTTTCACGTTTGAACTCAAATTTGCCGCCAAGATCGGTGTTGACGAGAGTTTCGATAATGCCAAGGCCTAGCCCAGTGCTTACACGACGTTTGACTGGCTCCGGTCGGATTGGGCCATCGTCGCGCACTTGGACACAAGCCTGTTCTTCGTTTTCCATCCAGCCGTCGATGCCAATAATGCCGCCTTCGGCACTCAAGCCATGATCAAGCGCATTATGCACCAATTCGTTGATCACGATCGCCAGCACAGTAGCCGCCCGCGCATTGACCGAAACTGAATCGCCAGTGATCAAAAACTCAACTGGCGTTTCGCTTGGCAGGCTCATCTGAATATTTTCGGCAATTTGCTTGGCAATATCTTGCACCGTGGTTTGGCCTTCGCCATCGTGGCTGAGCAAATTATGCACTGCGGCAATGGCATGGATGCGGCGTACACTATCATCAAGTGCTTGCCGACCTTCAGTTTCGGTGTTCAAACGCCGTGCCTGCATTTGCAGCAACGCTGAGATCGTTTGTAAGTTGTTGCGGACGCGATGATGAATTTCTTGCAGCAAGGTTGATTTGATCGTCAGATTGCGCTGGGTTTCTTCGTACAAGCGGGCATTTTCAATCGCGATTGCACCTTCATCGGCAAAGGTGGTGAGCAATTGCACCTGCTCATATTCAATATGGCGCGGCGCATAGCTATAAAAACATAATGCCCCGATAATCCGATTGCCCGTGCGCATCGGCAGCGCAAACAACGAATGAAAGCCCTCGCGATAGGCAATCGCCTGCACGCCCGACCAACGTTCGTCGGTGTAGGCATTTGGCACCGCGATCGCGCGATGCTCACGAATCACCTGCACGATCATATCTTCTACGCCGGAAGTGCGGCCAGGCCCATATGAAGCCAACATTTTCACCTTGTTGTTGGGGCGTACTTGGAAAATATCAGTCCGATCAACATCGGCAATCTTGACAGCTTGCTCCACAATCAAATGCAGCAACGTATCAACATCCAAGGTTGAGGCTAGCGCCGCTGTTACGCGCTGCAAGGTGGTTAATTCACGAATTTTTTGGTGTAAACGAGCATCAGTTTGTTGATACATTTGGGCATTGGCGATTGAGAGCGCAATTTCCCCCGCCACAACTTCGAGATATGAGGTTTGCTCTTGCGAAAATTCATGGGGATCGCGATTTTGCACCGTAATCACGCCTTGCAGGGTTTCGATATGGTGGCGTTCGCTGGCAAATAAAATTACTGGTACTGCCAACAGCGAGCGAAAATGCCATTCTTCGAGCAGTGGCTCAAGCTGGTAGCGTGGCTCATTGCGCACATCAAAAATCGCCACCGGCTTGCCCAATTCGCCAGCCCAACCAGTCACGCCCACACCGATTTCCACCTCAACCGTGCCGATTGCCTTGGGATTCAGCCCACGAGTCGCGACCAATCGCAACATGCGCCGATGCTGATCAAAGAGATAAATCGAGCAAACATCGACCCGCATCACATCGCTGACTGTATCGACGACGGTTTGGAGTGAGGCATCAATATCGAGGGTTGAGTTGGCGGCGCTAATAATACGATGCAAACCATCCAACTGCTGCACGCGGCGCATCAAGTGGTTTTGCCAATGGCGAGTGCGTTGCTCCTCGCGGGCGGCGGCATAGCCAAGCAAGAGATCGGTTACCACCGCACTGGGATCAAGCCGAGCTTGGGTAGCGGCTTCGATGCCAAGTTTGGTCAGCATTTGCGGATCAGCGTTTTGGCTTTGCCAGGTTGCGCCAAACGCCCGAAGTTCCTGCGCCTGCGCCACTGCATTATCATTCTGCAGAATCGCGAGAATAGCTGCGCTCGGAGCGCTTGTATCGATCATAACCAGCGTGCCTCATTGCAGTCGTCGTGCCGAATGAGTGTAGAGCAATTGTCGGCTTTTTGCAAGAAGTTGCTATAGCTTCCAATCGCCACTAAAATTAATTGTTGCTAACTGAATTCGCCACGCTTCCGTCCCTCCACTGGAAGGAAACGCAGGGTGTTTTCATCCCCCTGCACCCCTTTCAATTTATGGCTGGCAACAGCAATCTCCACTTAAACAGAAAGTTGGATATGTGTCGGGAATTAGGCTGTTGGCAGTGCAGCCAACATTTTGCGACAGATTGCGGTTACGAGGGCAATTTCGCTGGGGCTAGGCCTTGAACGAGCCAGCAGATCACGCATAACCCGCACTGCACTCGCTTGTTGGCCTGCCGTGCGTGAAAAGTTAAGCTTGGTCAAAAGTTGATCAAGCAAATTCAGCAGCAACTCGTGGGAAGCTTGGTCGGCCAAATCAGGGCTAGGCAATGGCTCGGCGCTCGTAGCCAAGCCGCGAATTGTATACAACGCCAACAACACCGCATCGGCCAAATTCAACGAAGGATAGCTTGGATCGACCGGAATACTGATTAATTGACTGCATTGTTCGATTGCGGCGTTATCCAGCCCACGATCTTCGCGGCCAAATACGAAGGCTACCGGAGCGGTTGCTGCCAGCGCGGTCAAAGTTGGCGCAAATTCGGGCAAACTAACCGCTTGGCGCTCGCCGCGACTGCGCCCGCTAAACCCAACCACATAGCTCACATTGGCTAAGGCCTCGCCAAGGCTAGCAAATGTTTCAATTTGCTCAACCAATGGGCCACTGCGATGCGCCATATCGTCAAGCCGCTCAATTGAGTAGGCGACTGGCTGAACTAGGCGCAAGCGCTGAAAGCCTGTATTGAGCAAGGCCCGCACTGTCGAGCCAATATTGACCTCGCGCTGTGGTTCGTGGAGCACCGTGATGATATTGGCAAAAATTGTCGAATTCACTACAAATCCTCTGAAACAAAACCGTTTGGTATGATAGCACCGAAAGAAAATCCGAAGGTAACATACCTATCTAAACCTCTCAGCTCGTTATATGGCGGTTTGTATCAGGCTAATAATGTCGTCGATCGTTTTGCTTGTGCCGGTTTGTTTGAGGCTGGCCAAGTGTTCGTTACCAAGCATGGTGCTTAATTCAGTTTCGAGCATGGTTTGTTGACGCTCATCGTACCAAAGCGGGGTTAATTGCAGTTCGCTGAACAATGCGCTGGCGTAGCCCCATGCCAGCGCCGCTGCCTCAGCCAAGCCGGCCTTGAGCAAGATTTCGCTGGCAGTTTTGGCTCCAACCAACATGCCAATTTTAGCTTGGGCATTTTTGCGTAGAATCAACGCTTCTACCAAGCAATCCCGCGCTCGCTCAAAACGACCTTGGCCACCCAAACAAGCAGCTAAATTGGTCAGAAAATAGCCCAAGCCATTGTAATCGCGATTATCACGACACAGCGCTAAACCCTCTTCCAGCAAGGGTTCAGCCTCAGCATAACGATATTCGAGAATTTCAATCAAGGCCAAGTTGCTTAGCGGCATGGTGAGATTAAAGGGATTATTGGCTGGGCGGAATAAGGCCAAAACTTCAGCATAAATGTAGCGTGCTGCCGCCAAATTGCCACGATCAATTTCGACCAAGCCCAAATTATTGAGTGTAATTCCCAGCATTGTCTGGTCGTCGAGAGTGCGATAGATCGCCAAGGCCTGCTCAAAATAATCGCTAGCTGGTTGATGCAAGCCTTGTTCATAGAGCACTAAGCCCATCGTATTGAGTAGCCGTGCAGTTTCGGCTTGGTTGGTTGATTCAATTGTTAAGGCTGCTTCAAGGTATTGTTTGGCTTCTTGATAACAGCTTTGCGACCAAGCCATGCCTGCGGCTGCCCCCAACGCTGGCCGCACAATTATGGGGTCTGCCTTAGCTTGATGTTCTAATGCAGCGGTGATCCAGCGGCGGCCTTCGGTGAGATAGCCTTGGCGTACCCAAAACATCACCAAATTGCTGCTTAATTGCAAGGCCAAATTGGCTTCGTTATGGCTCAAAGCCCATTGAATCGCTGAACGAATATTATGAATTTCGCTGAGCAGCCGATTTGTCCAGTATTCATGCTTGGGGCCGCCCAACTCAGCTTTGGCGGTTATGCTCAAATCACGGTAATACTGGGCATGATACAGATCAATTTGATGGGCTTCTTTGCGTTTGCGCAAACGCTGGTGAGCATATTCGCGCACGGCATCGAGCATAATGTAGCGTGACTGCTGGCCAGGCATGGTTTCTTCCAAGAGCAAATGTTTTTGCTTCAAGCTGGTAATGCCTGGATCAACAGCAGTCGCGAACTCGCCAACTGTTTGATAGAGCGCCATCACTGCATCGTTAGAGCAACCGCCAATAAACGCACCCAAGCGGCTAAATAAAGTTTGTTGCGGCGCTGACAAACGGCTAAAGCACCAATCGAGCACTGGGTAGAGCACATGGTGACGGGCGGGTTTGGCAATTGCCGCGCCTCGGCCAAGCGCCAAATAATTGCGCACGAGCAACAGCAAATCGGTCGGCGAGAGTGCCGAACTATGGGCGGCAATTAATTCAATCGCCAAAGGCAAGCCATGCAGCAACCGACAAATTTCGACCACAGCCTTGGCTTGGGTATCAGTCAACACAAAGCGCGGCTGAATCGCCTGCATGCGATCAACAAACAAGGCAATTGCTGAATATTCTAATAATTGGTTGGATGGCAGATTGGACTGCTCAGGCACTTCGAGCGGTGGCACACTAAACTCATATTCAGCAGCCAAGCCCAACGCAACTTGGCTTGTCACCATAAATTGAGCCTGATCAGTGCGTTCGATCAACAATTTAAGCTCATCAGCAGCCCGTTTGACCTGCTCGAAATTATCGAGAATCAACAACACCCGCTTGCCACGCAGAAAATTCACCACGCTATCGAGCAATGATTGATTGGCGGTTTCATGCACGCCCAAGGTATGGGCAATGGTTGGCAGCACAAATACCGCATCATCAACTGGCGCTAAATTGATAAAATAGCAACCATCAGTAAAACTATCGCGGATAGTTTCGGTTGCTTCAAGCCCCAGCCGCGTTTTGCCAGTGCCACTCGCGCCGATCAAGCTCACAAGCCGATGCGCTTGCTCTTGAAAGAGGGCAACTAAGGCAGCAACCACACGGTTTCGGCCAATTAAGCGGGTCGAATACTGGGGAAGATGATGCATGGCGAACTCCAGTATGCTAATGTGGGGTCTCGGGCAGGCTGTAGTCAGCGTTGATGAGTCGTTGGGCTGATGATTGATGGCAAGCTCGGGTGTTTAATTATACCGCGAGAATCGCCAAAATTCATGGCGGATTTTCGGTACTATCCGGTTACTTAGCTAAACTGGGGGCAAAATGGGATCAGATGCAGAGGTTTTTATATTTGATTATCAGATGTATACCAGCTCTGTTGTGCCTGCAATGCAAACATTTATCAAAACCAGCAATGCTGAGCCATGGCTAGCAGCGATTATTCGTGCGAGCGATGAGCTTATGCTGCCAGCCTACCGTGAACAGTATGTCTATAAATTTCAGCATGGCGCTGATTTCCAAGCCCATTGTAGCTATCTTGATAAGAATTGGGCTTGGCGAGGCCAGCATCAAAGCGCTAAAGCATGGTTTGCCAATTGGCAGCAGCGTGCCTGTCGCTCAACGAGTTGTGTTGAGATCAATCAATGTGCCCTGCATCAGCAAGGCCATTTAGCTGATGAGCTTACACTTTTACTCAACGAGGTAGTTGAGCAACGCTGCTTGGGGTCAAGCATCTTTGTTGGACGCACCGTTACCGTGCGCTTTCATCAGGCTTGGTTGCTCCAACAAGGCATCGAAGTTGAGCATCCCGTCAATCAATTGTTGGATTGTTTAGGTCAGCGCGGTTGGGTTATCGGCTATGGCTGGGCTGGTTCAGCCGAAGGGATTCATGGCTGGCTTAATCCACAAGAAACCGCTAGGTTGGCTTACCACCTATCAAAGTTTGAACTACCATCCATTCAACCAACGCTGGAAGCGATGCAACAAGCACTCAGAACGTTTTGGAATCAAGATTTACGCGAAGAATATTTTCCGAATGTAGCATTTGAAGCATTGGGTTTGGCCTTTATCCGTAATTTGGCGCTTTTAGCAAGGCAAGAGCAACAAGGGTTGTTATGGCGGAATACCTAAAAACATCGGGCGGGTGCTATCAGTCGATTGCACCCGCCCGTGTTTGCTGTGTGGAGAGGTCTGGCATAAGGGAAACCGTGCAGCCTGCAAAAAAGATACGGCTCTTGATCCAGATTCTCGAAAGATCCCCCCAAGGGGTGATAAAATAGGCCTAACCTGCTGGTTTTAAGGGCGTGCCCCCAAGGTTACCTCGATCGTTTGCTCTTCATCACCCCGTATGATCGTCAAAATGACTTTATCGCCAACTCGCGAATCGTTGATATGGGCAATCAAATCGTCACTGGAGCGAATCGTTTCGCCGTTGAAGGCAGTCACGATGTCGCTATCAATAATTAATGCAGCACCATCAACTTCGATACTGGTTGTACCCAAGCGAATTCCAGCTTGATCGGCGGGACCATCAACGACTACATTGGTCACCAACGCGCCTTGGCTGACTGGTAATTTCAATTCTTGCGCCAATTGAGCGCTGATCGTTAGCATGCTCACGCCAAGATAGGCTGAATCGTGCTTGCCAGTTTTAATCAAATCTTCGACGATCACTTTGACCGTGTTGGCGGGCACGGCATAACCAACTCCGGCAAAGGCTGGTGCAGCAGTTGGGTCACTCACCCGAATCGCGGTGTTAATCCCAATCACTTCGCCTTTACTATTGAGCAATGGCCCACCGCTATTGCCTGGGTTGATCGCCGCATCGGTCTGAATAATTCGGCTGATGCGAAATTGACCACCATTAGCAAGGGTACGGCCTGGCAACGAACGCCCTTCGACCGCGCTCACAATCCCCAAAGTCATGGTATTTTGCAAGCCAAACGGATTGCCAATTGCAATCGTATCTTGACCAACTTGAACTTCGCGTGAGTTGCCAAATACCATCGGCGCAATCTTGCTCACGGCTGCGGCATCAACCTTAATCACCGCAATATCGTTATCTTCATCGGTTCCGCGCAGAGTGGCTGGCACTTGGCGGCCATCAGCAAAAGTGACGAAAATACGGGTTGCACCTTCGATTACATGGTTGTTGGTAGCAATATGGCCTTGATCATCGACCAAAAAGCCTGAGCCAAGCGCCTCGCCAGTTGCCGCCTCGCTACCTTCACCGGTAACTTCGGTATCGATGCTGACAACCGCTGGGCCAACTCGCTTATACAAATCGATCCGCGCTTGTTCGTCGCTCAAGCCATTGCCCGGTGCTTCGCTCAAAGCGCTAACTGGAGCTGTGGTTGGCGCAACTGAAAGAGTTGAATCGTTATTTGAGCTTTCTCCAGCAGCATCGTTAGCTGGGGCGAAGATCCAAATCAACAGGCTTGCCACAATACAAAGGCCTAGTGGAATAAGAAATGCTGGAATCAAAATACGCATGCTGCGTTGCTTCATGCAAACCATCCTTTCTGCATAATCACCCGAAGTTGGTGTAGGCTGCATGCTATAATTTTATCGCAAAATCTATTTGTGGGGGTTGGGGATCAGGGGTCAGGGATCGGGAATATGCTGATGTTAACCAGCCCCCATTCCCCAGCGACCAGTCCCCAAAAGACTATGGCACAATCAAACAGCAATCAAACTCTATTAACTCCGCGCCAAGAACGGCGCTTGGCGCGGGTTGCCCGTCGTCAAGCCCGCCCGTGGTGGCTCAAAGCACTCATCCTGCTGGTTGAACTGCTGCTCATTGGCGTATTTTGCGTGCTTGCGGCAGGCTTGGGCGGTTATTGGTATTTTAGTCGTAATTTGCCTTCGATTGATAATTTGGGTACGCATCGCGCCTTTGAAACCACCAAACTCTATGCCCGCGATGGCACAACCTTACTGTATGAAATTTTCGATCCCAATGCTGGTCAACGCACGGTTGTGCCATTCAGCGCATTCTCCGAGTATTTGAAACAGGCCACAATTGCAGTCGAAGATAGTAATTTTTATACTAATCCTGGGGTCAATTTACCTTCGATCGCCCGCGCCGCGCTAGCCAATTTGACCGATCAAGAATCCGGTCAAGGTGGTGCATCAACCATTACTCAGCAGTTAGTGCGCAATGTGTTGCTCTCACCCGAGGAGCGTAGCCAACAAACGCCGCAACGTAAAATTCGCGAAGCAATTTTGGCCTATCAAATTAGCCAACGCTACTCCAAAGATCAAATTTTAGCCTTGTATTTGAATGAAATTCCTTATGGCAATAATGCGTATGGTGCTGAGGCCGCTGCCCAAGCCTATTTTGGGGTTAGCGTGAGCGACCTGAGCTTGGCCCAAGCAGCGATGCTGGCTGGCTTGCCGCAATCGCCGTCGCAACTTGACCCGTTGGTTAATGCCGATGCCGCCAAAAAACGCCAAGAAATTGTCTTGGCAGCGATGGTGCGCAATGGGGTGATTACGCCGCAACAAGCTGAGCAAGCTTTTGCTGAGGTGTTGTATGTCAAGCCAGCCCAAGTTAATTTAACCGCGCCGCATTTTGTGTTTTATGTGCGCGAATTGCTTGAAGCTCGCTACGGCCCCGAATTGCTCTATCGCGGCGGCTTGCGGGTCACCACGACGCTTGATCCACATTGGCAAGCGATTGCCCAACAAGAGGTGCAACAACGCATTAGCGAAATTGCCCAGCAAAATGCGACCAATGGCTCGGTTGTGATGCTTGATCGCAAAACCAACCAAATGTTGGCGCTGGTTGGCTCAGCCGATTACAACAATACGGCGATTGATGGTCAAGTTAATGTGGCGTTGGCCGAACGGCAACCTGGCTCAGCGCTCAAACCGTTTGTCTATGCGGCGGCCATGCTCCGCGATTGGACTGCTGCCAGTGTTCTGTGGGATGTACCAACTGAATATCGTTTTGCGGGTGGCGAAGTTTATGCGCCCAAAAATTATGATCGCAGTTTCCACGGCCCCGTTTCAATTCGCGTCGCCTTAGCCAATTCATTCAACGTGCCAGCAGTCAAAACCCTCGATCATGTCGGGATTGATGAGTTTTTGCGCTTGATGCAGCGGGTTGGCATCAGCACCTTGGATGATCGCCCACGCTATGGGCTTTCGTTGGCGCTGGGTGGTGGCGAGGTTAAGCTGCTTGAATTGACCACAGCCTACAGCGTTTTTGCTAACGAGGGCAATTATCGCCCAGCCACAACCATTTTGAAGGTGGTGAATACTCGTGGCGAAGTGCTTGAGGCTTGGAGCGAACCACCAAAACAAGCGGTGCTCGGCCCCGATGGCAATGGGCTTGCCTTTATTATTTCGAGCATGCTCAGCGATAACAAAGCCCGCGAATGGATGTTTGGGCCAGATAATGCCATGGAATTACCGAATGATCGTCCGGCGGCGGTCAAAACTGGCACAACCGACGACGACCGCGATAGCTGGACGGTTGGCTATACGCCGAGTGTAGTGATTGGTGCATGGGTCGGTAACAGCGATAATAGCCCAATGCAAGCAGTTCCAGGCTCGTTTGGCGCAGCAGTGATTTGGAATCGGCTAATGACTAAATATCACGAAGGTTTGCCAATTGAGCAATTTACCCCGCCTTCAAATGTTTCCGAACATGAAGTTTGTATTCCAACTGGCACCAAGCCATCAGCCGCCTGCCCCAACATTCGCACGGAATATTTTGTTAATGGCACGGAGCCTGTCGAAACCGAAAACGTCTATCGCACCGTGCGGATTGGGCCAAGTGGCGATTGTGTAGCGCTGCCCAATCAGCCAGGCGAAGATCGGGTATTTGCAATCTATCCTGATGAGGCGGGCAATTGGGGCGAAACTGGTGGCTTAGGCACTCCGCCAACCAAGCCTTGCCCGTTGGTCAATTCGACCAGTGCTGGTGGCGCAAATGTGGCAATTGCCTTGATCGAGCCAAGTGATGGAGCGGCCTTAGCCTCGCCAATTCGAATTCGCGGCAGCGCGGCTGGCGATTACAACGTGGCTTGGGGCACTGGCACCAATCCAAGCAGTTGGACGACCATTATCGAAGGCTTTGGCGGAATTTCTAATGGTTTGCTGGCGATGTGGAACGCCGATGGCTTGCCTGAGGGAGCCTATAGCCTGCGTTTGTTGGTCAAGCAAAGCAACGGCATGAACGAACAACGGGTAACAATCTATCTTGATCGAACTGCGCCAACGATTTCAATTAATCTACCAGCCTCGGCCTTGCGCGGCCAACCACTGCAATTCCAAGCCACTGCCCAAGATGATCGTCAGCTGGCTAAAGTTGAGTGGACGGTTAATGGCGAGGTGTTTATGCGCGATCAAGCACCGTATAGCCTTGATTTCAGCCCAACTCAAGCTGGAAATTATCGGGTTGTGGCCACGGCAATTGATCAAGCAGGCAACCGCGCAACCAGTAGTGTCAGTGTGCTGAGCGTTAAATAGCTTCCCTCACCCTCAGCCCGCTCCTTACAAAGGTAGGTTTTAAGCCCCCTCACACCCGACCCCTCTCCCACGGCGGCGGGCGAGGGGCGTTCCCTCCATCATAATGAGCTGGTTCCCCCTCTCCTCGCTGGGCGGGAGAGGGGGCTAGGGGGTGAGGGAATATAAAATATTAAGAGATATGATTAAACCAACCAACGAGCAGCCGTTGTTGCCAATTCGGCGAGCGGCTTGCGTTGAATCGTGCAATCGGGCAATGATTCGAGGAATTGCCGCCCATAATTTTTGCTAAGCAAGCGCCGATCAAGCACCACCACAATCCCGCGATCATCTTTGGAGCGAATCAAGCGGCCAAAGCCTTGCTTGAAACGCAAAATTGCCTGCGGCACTGAATATTCAGCAAAAGCATCATCAAAGCCCTCAGATCGCGCCGAAAACACCGGATCATTTGGCACGCTAAAGGGCAATTTGGTAATCACCAGTACGCTCAAAGCATCGCCAACCACATCAACACCTTCCCAAAACGAGGCTGTGCCCAACAAAACCGTGCGTGGGTCAGATTTGAAGCGCTGGATCAACGAGCGGCGTGAGCCATCCATGCCTTGGGCCAAGGTCGAAATATCGGCTTGCTCAAGGCTTTCGCTAATGCCATGATAGGTTTGTTTCAGCGAGGCATTGGCGGTAAACAGTGCCAAAGTGCGCCCGCCAGTCGCTTTGCATAAATTGATCAGGGCATCTTCCATGGCCCGTTGATAATTGCGCTCGTTGGGTTCGGGCATATCGGTTGGCAAATAGATTAAGGTTGATTTGCTGTAATCGAAGGGCGAATCGAGTTGCATCGTCGTGGCTTCGTCCAAGCCCAAGCGCTGTTTGGGGTAATCGAAGCTGTTGCTGACCGAAAGCGTCGCCGAAACCAAGATGCTGGCGCGTTTTTTCAGCCATAAATCTTCAGTGAGCAATGGCCCAACATGAATTGGCGCAGCCTGCACCAACAATTCGCGGCGACGTTGATCGGCAGTCAGCCATGCGACGGTTTCTTCATTGCCATAAATTACCACATCAAATTGGCGTTGTAATTCAGTGCAAGCATTGACCATACCCTTGACCCGCATCACCAAATCATCGTAGCCATTGATATCGCGGCCTTCGAGATTATCCAAAATTGCTTGGAGCTTGCCAAAGCCATCGCCCAGCTTGCGCAAATTGATGCTCAAGTTTTCCCATGTTTGCTCAACTTGAGTCCATTCGGTGTGGCGACGCACTTTGCTGGTGATCCGCAATTGGGGATCGTATTGGGTCACACTGCGATCTTTGGCCATAATATCGTTGAAAATGCTGAATAATTGCTGGGCCGCTTCGCGGGCTTTATCAACATTTGGTCGCAAATCGGCGCTGAGATCTTCGAGTTTGCGCTGCTCTTTATGATCAACGGTGCTCAAACGGAAGATTTGGCTCCATTCGTTGAGCACGCCACCCGCCAAACGCACACCGCCAGCGCTATGCATATCATTGAGCAAACCAGTTAGGCTATGTTGTGAAATCGTAAAGCCCAACTGATCAGTCGCCACATCTTCGAGATTATGCGCTTCGTCGATGATCAAATGATCGTAGCGTGGCAAAATCCCAGGCGATTTGACATCCGACATCAACAAGGCATGGTTCGCCACCACGATATGGGCATTTTCAGCTTCAGCGCGGGCTTTGAAGAAGAAACATTCGTTGTAGAGCGAGCAGCGTTGGCGCAAACATTGGTCGGGATCAACATTAACATTGTTCCAAACTTGCTGCTCGCCTTGAATCAACATCAATTCAGCGCGGTCGCCGCTGTTGGTCGAGGGCAGCCAAAGTTGGAGCTTCAACAACCCACGGGTCTGATCTTCGTTGTGGTCGGGGTGGGCACGAAAGGATTCATAGCGCTTCAAACATAGGTAATTGCTGCGGCCTTTGAGTTGCACCGCTCGCAAAGCGGGCCATTGGTCGGGTTGCTCGGCCAACAACGCTTGCACGGTAGGAATATCTTTGGAGCAAAGCTGATCTTGGAGATTGATCGTGTTGGTTGAGATGACCACTCGTTCGCCGCGCTGGCGTGCCCATTGAGCAGCGGGCACGAGGTAAGCCAAACTTTTGCCAGTGCCAGTTGGCGCTTCGATCATCAAGGTATCGCCTTGATTGAGTGCTTCGGCGATTGCCTCGGTCATCTCAATTTGGGGCTGACGTGGCTCATAGCCTGGGAACATGCGGCTAAACCCACCATCTGCGCCAAACATCGCGCCAATTGCTTGGGCATCGAGTTCTTGCTGATTGCCGGTTGGTTCGAGGGCCACCGGGCGCACCAGTGGTTTCGGTTGAAATTCGATCGGCGCTTGCCAGAGCGTTTGCACGCGGCGTTTGGCAATTTCGCCAAATAGTTTGGCCAGCGGCCACTGCAATTTTTGGGTGGTTTGAGCGATGCTATGCAATTCGGCAGCCGATAATTCGGCTAATTTATCGAGCAATGCGCTAAACACCAAGCGACTGGCCTCGGCATCGGCCAAGGCGCGGTGGGCATCAGGGTGTTGAATTTGCAAATGTTCGGCAATCGTTGAAAGCGAGTAATTGGGCAATTGGGGAATCAACAGCGTCGCCAGATCAAAGGTATCGTAATGCGGCTGGGTAACTTTTAGCCCTTGTTGTTGCAAAAAGCGCAAATCGTTATCGACCGAATGGCCAATAATGGGGTAGCTTTTGAGAAATTTGGCTAATTGGCCACCAATACTATTAAATGTAGGAGCCGTGGTCAATTCATGGGCATCGATGCCTGTTAAACGGGCGATTTTAATCGGCAGCACCTGTTTGGGTTTGACCAAGGTTTGGTAGGTTTCGAGAACCTCATTGCCTCGAAATTTAACTGCCCCAACTTCAATAATCTCATCGCGCCCTGGTTCTAAGCCAGTTGTTTCCAAATCCAAGGCGATATATATCGGTTCCACAGATGCTCCTCGCTAGCAAGCTCGATGTCGCTCAAATGTTTTGCCATTATACCTGTTCTAAGCGGCAAAACAAGTCGATTTGCTGTTTATCAAACCTTGGTAGCCAGCCATTTTTATGGCCTCAGTCAATTATTCGTATAACTTACATCGAGGTGGGCTAAACATCCCTTGCTCAGATCGTAGGAAATGGGTTGGAAGACTGGAAATATTTCTAATCTAAAATTAATATAACTTAGATTGACATTTATTATCAACTTAGGTTACACTTTTTATCAGATGAACTGATACTTCGCGAGGTATTGATGAATCCTATCTTGACTCAGTGCCCGGTTTGTTCGGGCGAATTAACCAGTACCCGTTTGGAATGTGCAATTTGCAACACAGCGATTGAAGGCCAATTTACCCTAGGACGCTTGGGTCGTTTGACCCGCGAGCAACTGAGCTTTGTGGAACTCTTGGCACAACATCGAGGCAATGTCAACCAAGTTGCGAGTTCGTTGAGTGTCTCATACACCACTGCTCGTATGCGTATGGACGAAATTGCCGCCGCTTTAGGTGCACCGCCTTCAATCACGCGGCCTGATTCGCGCGAGGTGTTGCGTCAACTTGAAACAGGCGAACTGAGTGCTGAAGAAGCGCTCAAACTGTTACAAGGCTAGGGAGGTATTTCAAATGGCAACCGAAGAACGCATGCGCATTTTGCGCCTGATTGAAAATGGCCAGTTGACTGCCGAAGAAGGGGCACGATTGCTTGGCGTGATGGAGCCAAACAATCGAGTTTCGCGCCCGCCGCGTGCCCAGTGGGTACGCATTCGGGTCACCGATTTGAAATCCAACCATCACAAAATCAATGTCAATATTCCAGTTGGCTTGATTAGCATTGGTTTGAAACTCGGCGCTCGCTTTGCCTCCAACAAGCATACAACCCTGAACTTCGATGAAATGCTTGAGGCAATTCGCGGCGGCATGACTGGCAAAATTGTCGATATGGAAGATCTGGAAGACGGCGAACGAATTGAAATTGTGGTTGAATAAGGAGTCTGGACGATGCAACAACGAATTAATGTCGGTATGAATCCAACCGTAGCGGTCCGCATTTGTGAAGGTAGTTTGCGGGTAATTGCCCACGATTTGCCCGAAGCTTGGTTTGATGTTGATGAAGATGAAATTAGTTTTCGCGCCCAAGAAGGCCATCTCTCAATCGAGCGTTGCTCCGATGATTTGGAATTACGCTTGCCCCATGGCGCAGTTTTAACCATTGATGTGGTTCAAGGCGATGTTGATCTGACTGGTTTGAGCGCTGTGCATACCCGCCAAATTGAAGGCGATATTAGCGCCCGTGATGTGCAAACCTTTGAAAGTGATTCGGTGCACGGCGATGCTAGCTTTACTAAAAGCGCCAAACTTAGCCTTGCCAACATTGATGGTGATCTCAAAATCTATGAGAACACTGATACTGTGGTGATTAAAAATGTCAATGGCGATGCCAAAATTAGCCAAGCCCACAATTTGACGATTATCAATGTGAATGGCGATTTGAGCGCAAGCGATCTGTTTGGCGATGTAGCGATTACCCGCGTCAGTGGTGATGCTACGTTGCGTGGCGCGATCAAGAGCCTTGCGCCAATCCATGTTGATGGCGATTTGAAATTGGGCATCAATTGGCTACCTGAGCAAGTCTATCGTGCTAGTGCCAATGGCGATGTTGTGTTAGAAGTTGCCGATGATGCTAATTTGAGCGTCAATGGTTTTGTCCAAGGCGATGTCTCAGGCATGGGCGATCGTGAGCCTGGCTCGATTAGCCTGACTTGGGGTACGGGTACAGCTCGCTTAGAATTGAATGTGCAAGGCGATTTGAGCATTCGGGGCGGAGCTGCTAGCCATAGCCACTCCAAGAGTGTTGGTGGCACAAGCTGGAACACCAACTGGAATTGGAATAACGATGATTTTAACCGCGCTATTCGCGATTTCACCGATGATTTAGCCTCGATGGGCCGCGATATTGCCGCTCAATTCCGTGAAATGAGCCGCGATTGGCGTGATGGCAAGGGCGAACGTACCGCTGAACGTGCTCGCCAAGCCACTGAACGCGCCGCCGAACGTGCTGCCAAAGCCGCCGAACGCATGAGCGTGCGGATCAACGAACGCGAATATCGCTTTGATCCTGAGCGAATCGAGCGCTTGAAAGAGCAAGCCAAGCGGGCTGCTGATGAAGGCATTAGCCGTGCTTACGAAGCAATTGGCCAAGCCTTGGGCAATATCGAAAAAAATATTGCTAACCCAAATGCGCCCCGCCCGCCAGCCCCACCAGCGCCGCCAGCCGCACCGCATGCGCCTCAAGCACCAAACGCCCCGCATCGGGTGTCGATTAGCGAAGATGATGGCTCTTCATCAAGCCAACATGTGGCCTACACTGGCGATACGGTGCGGATTTCGCCAGAGCAAGCTGCCGCAGCCCAAGCTGCCACCGCAGCCCCAGCCGAAACGCCAGCCGTCGATAAAACCCAAGAACGCTTGGCAATTTTGAAGATGGTGCAAAGTGGCAAGATTAGCGCTGACGAAGCGGCACTCTTGCTCGAAGCCTTAGGCTAAAATATCTGTGCAAGAGGGTTAGGATAGTTTATATTAACAAGCCCTCACCCATTAGCCCTCTCTCCCAGCGGGTGAGAGGGAACCACCAAACCAAATGCCCCTCTCCCGCCGCGGTGTTTAAGGGCGGACAGGGACGCACACCATGGGTTCACACAACGACCTCGGGTTGGTATACTGGGTGGTGACGAAACCAAACCCATCCCAAAACCGAGGTCGTATGCCGAGTATACCAGCCCTTGCCCACTGGATCAACACCATCCTGCGCACCGCCGTGCCCACCCTCTCGCCCTGGACTGCCCGTCGGCTCACCGATTGGCTCGTCAGCATCCTGCTCATGCCGTCCATCACCACGCGCGTCGTGGCCTGGGGCTGTGCCCTTGGACTGTCCACCGCTGCCCACGCCGCCAGTCACGAACGCCGACTGCGCCGCACCTATCGGGATTCCCAGCTGTCGTGGTCGCTCCATCGCGCCATCCTCGCCACCACCCTCCACATCGCACCCACTGAATCCGTCACCGTCATCATCGATGAAACCACCCACACCGACCGCTGGACCCTGCTCACCGCCGCCCTCTGGTATCACGGTCGCGCCATTCCGCTTGCCTGGGTGCTCCATCCCGGCTATACCCGCCGCGCCACCGCCTTCTGGACCGATGTTGCCACCCTGCTGGAGCGCGTGCAGCAGGTGCTGCCCAATGCCATGTCCGTCGTCGTCGTGGCCGACCGTGCTTTTGGCTGCCCCGCCTTCACCGATCAGGTCGCGGCCTACGGCTGGGGCTGGGTCGTGCGCGTCCAAGGCCATACCCGCATCCAACTGCGGGGGCACACCGAAACCATGATCCGCACGCTGGTCACGCGAGGCCATCGCGTGGTGCGGCGGGGCCATGCCTTCAAGAAGGCGGGCTGGCGAACGGTGACAGTGGTGGCCGCATGGGAGGCGACGTGTCACGAGCCGTTACTGCTGGTGAGCAATCTGGAGGGCATTGGGGCGATTCGGCAGGCGTATGGGCGGCGCTCTGCGATTGAGGCCCTGTTTCGCGATTGGAAAACGGCGGGCTGGCAATGGGAGGCGAGCCAGTCGCGGAGCCAGACGACGCAGGAGGCCTTGGTGCTGGGCATGGCGATCGCGACGGTGCTGGTGCTGCTGGTCGGGACGGCGGAGGCGCAGGCGGTGCTGGCCGAACGCGGGGATCGCCCCAGCCCGCGCCGCCCATGGGCGGCACGAGAAAGTCTGTTTCGGTTGGGGCGGTATGGGGTGCTGCGCTGGCTGTGGACGGGAACGCAGCCAGCGCTGGGAGCGCGACTATCGTTGGCGGGAACGGCGCTGCACGAACGGTGGGCCACGACGGTGACGCGGGGTGGTCGGCTCGGGACGGCCATCCCCTAACACTGATGAATACCCATTCCCCAACCTGTCCGCCCTTAAACGCCGCAGTGGGAGAGGGGTCGGGGGTGAGGGTACGTAAGCCTTGGTAATTCCAATAAACTCTTGCAAAGGTGGGCTGGCTTGCTAGCCCGCCTGTTGCTTTTTAGGCTTCATTAACTGGATTACGCACCTCGGCAATGCTCATGGTCATGAGCAATTGCAAAAATACTTCAACGACTAATGGATCAAAATGCTTGCCCGCCTCACCCGCCAAATAGTCCATAATCCGCTGATCTGACCAACCTTTGCGATATGGTCGATCAGAACGCAAGGCATCCCATACATCAACTACGGCAAATACTCGCGCCGCCAAAGGAATTTCTTCGGCCTGCAAGCCTTTGGGATAGCCGCCCCCATCCCAGCGTTCATGATGATAATGCGGAATATCCAGCGAGCCTTGCAAGTAGCCAATTGGCGCAAGCAGTTGATACGCATAGACCGGATGCCGCCGCATAATCACCCATTCTTCATCGTTGAGCGGCCCAGGCTTGTGCAAGATGGCATCGGGCACACCCATTTTTCCAATATCGTGGAGCAAAGCGCCTCGTCGCACATGGATCAACTCTTCGGCGCTAAATTGGCCCATTGCGGCGGCCAGCCGTTCAGTCATCCAGGTAACACGTTGGGTATGGCCTTCAGTCTCGTGATCACGCAAATCTAAGGCGCGAGACCAACCCTCAATCGTCATATCGTAGGCGCTGGTAACTTCACGGTTGATTTGTTGCAAATGTTGGAACATGAGCGCGTTATCCAAGGCGGCGGCGACCTGACTGGCATAGGTTTGTAGCATATCGTTGCGCTCAGCTTGAAAGAAATCAGCCTGATTGCTCTGCAAATTGAGCATCCCAAAGGTGTGATTATGGCTGACCAACGGAAAGGCCATGGTTCGAGTTGGGCCATCGCGGGTGATGGGTTGAGTCGATTCAATCTCAATGTGAACACTGGGCAAGGGTTGTTCTAGGTTATGTTCGTGATAGTTAAGCTGATCAGCCTGATTGAGCGTGAGCCAAGCCCGTTGTGCGCCAAAAATGCTAACACAACTATCGGCCCCATCGCGGGCCAATTCCTCGACTTTGAGTTTGGTTGTTAGGCGTTGTGAGCTGTAGTAGAGCGCTGTCAGAGTTTGCATTTGCAAGTCAAGTTGGGCCTGGGTATCTTTATACGAGCTAAGATCTTCAATCATCGCAATCATAAATAAAGGTTGATCAGCAGCATCTTGGACTAATGAGGCACACAAACGGCCCCAAACAATCCCACCATCAGAGCGAATAAAGCGCTGCTCAATTTGATACGAATCACATAATCCGGCGCGAAGTTCTTGATTTAAGCTCATTTCAAATTGGCGATCATCGGGATGGGTGAAATTAACAAAGGCTTGTTGTTGCAATTCATGTTCACTGAAATTAAGCAACATACAAGCAGTTGGGTTGGCGCTAAAGACCACACCATTATTATCAATTAAGACAATTCCGATTGCTGCATGCTCAAAGATTGCCCGAAAACGAGCTTCGTTGGTGCGCAAGGCTTGTTCTGCTGCGCGTTGAGTGGTGTTATCGCGCAGCGTGGCAATCGTCACCGCCTCACCATTAATTAACCCAAGATCAAGATTGACCAACGCCCAAACCAATTGGCCATCGTTGCGCCGGAAAGCCATCTCGCGGTCGCGAATCTTGCCAGTTTGCTGGGCTTGCTGAATTAAACTAGCCCGTTGATCGGGATTGGCATATAACTGTTCGAGTTTGATTTGCATCAATTCGGCATGGCTATAGCCCATCATTTGGCTGCCAGCTGGGTTGATGGCGATGACTGTACCATCGAGTTTAGCCATGCCAATGCCAATTGGAATAGTATCGAACAAAAGACGATATTGGGCTTCAGAATGGCGTAATTCAGCTTCGATGCGTTGGCGTTCGTGTAACTCGGCTTGGGCTTTTTGCATGGCCTTATAGACCAAGCGCCCACTGACCATCTGAAATATCAGCATAATGCCAAGATAAAAGCTGTAACTGAGCCAACGCGAAACGGGGGTATAAACAATCACCGAGGCGGGCAAAAGCTGATTCAGCTCAAGGAGCACGGCTACAAAGGTTGCCGCTAAACTCAGACAGCCGATAATCACACTTGCCAGTTCTCCCAACAAAAAGCTGGCGGTAAAAATGACGAAAAAGTAGGCAATAATCGAAGGCGAGCTAATGCCACCAGTGCTCAGCATCAAACCCGTAAATAACAACCAAAACAACCCAACAAACAGCTTGCCCGCCAGATCCAGCTTATTGCGTTTGATTAAGAGCCAGATTCCAGCACAAAGCAGGTTGACAATCGCCAGCAACAACAGGCGTGGCCAGCTTGTGGTTGTCAAGGTAAAACTCAAGATAACTTGGACGGGAGTAAAGATCCAAACAACGCTTTTGAGCATGACAATCAATAACTGTTGACGAGATTGGGAATCGGCTAGTGTCCGTGGAATAAACGAGCGCCAGTGCATAACTCTCACCATAGATAGGCTAGCGTGGTTAGGCAACGTTGGACAGCAATGCGGCTAGGGTATTCGCAAAACGTAGTGGGTTAAGTATACTATAGGCTTGGTATAAGTCGATACGTGAACATTGCCAACTTCTTGACAAACCTAGAAAACCGACAGACCATACTCTTTGTTTGTGTGAGGGCCGTTCCCATGCATTTTCCCCGCGATCTCCGCGCCTATGGAATTGAATCGCATTGGCTGAATACTGCGCCAATGACCCGCCGTTTGTTGTTTGTCTATGCTCACCCCGATGATGAGAGTTTTGGTAATGCTGGCACAATCGCCTACTATGCTCATCATGGCGTGAGTGTACATTATATTTGTGCAACGCGTGGCGAAGCTGGTGATGTTGACCCAAGTTTGTTACAAGGCTATGGCGATATTGCAACACTCCGTTCAACCGAGTTGGGCGATGCGGCCAATGCTATGGGCTTGGCGGCCTATCATTTCTTAAATTATCGTGATTCGGGCATGCCCAATACGCCTGCCAACGAGCACCCTGAGGCTTTGGTTCAAGCGCCAGTCGAGGCCGTTGCCGCCAAAGTTACCGCCGCTATTCGCGCAATTCAGCCACAGGTGGTAATAACCTTTAATGAATATGGCGGCTATGGCCATCCTGATCATATTGCCATGCATCATGCCACGCATTTGGCCTTTGCGCGGGCGGGCGATGGCGCTTGGCTACCTGAGCAGCTTGATGCAGGCTTGCCAACCTGGACACCGCGCAAACTCTACTACTCGACTTTTAATCCATTGCTGATCAAAATGATGCTGCGTTTGTGGCGACTTTCAGGTCGCGATCCACGTAAGGGCGGCAATAATGGTGATATCGATTTTGTGAAAATTTTAGAAGCAGTCAACCCGCCAACTGCTAGCGTCGATTGTTCGAGCGTGGTTGACCAAAAAGTTGCTGCTTGGCAAGCCCATCGTAGCCAGCTTGGCCAAATGGGGCTAAGCCTTAAATTGCCACGCCTGTTGCGCCAACGTTTTCTTGGCCGCGAACAATTTAGCCGAGTTGTGCCGCAGCCCAACGGCTACGAACGCGATTTGTTCGAAGGAATATGATTGAAGAACATAGAACATAGATGTAATGGTTCATAGCATTAACAACAGCCAGCATGCCCTCACCCCCTGACCCCTCTCCCGCCCAGCAGGCGAGGGGAACCGCTCGGGTAGTGATCCCCTCGCCCGCCGCAGTGGGAGAGGGGCTGGGGTGAGGGCATGCGTAACCATTACACGTAGAGCATAGAACATAGAGCATAGGGCATAGAGCAAGCGGCGCAGAGTTCCAAAGGATGCATGATAAAAGATCAGGGATGAAATGCACGAACAACGGAATCATAACCTTTCGCGTTCTTCGCGCTCTTCGTGGTTCCGTTCTTCGTTGGTTCCATTCTTTATGAATCAAGTACCACTCTTTGATCCCTAGCGCTTTCGTGGAGCAAATAATTAATCGTAGGAGAAGTAGAGTATGCAGCCACATCGTGAGCGGGCTACACCCAAAACTGAACGCAATTGGTGGCGGTTTTTGCCTGTGTTGGGCGCAATTGGCTTAATTGGCTTGATGCTGGTATTGACCTTTATGCCAAGCAGCCTTGACGAAACCAGCCCAAACCCCAGCGAGGTCGCATTGCTTGGCTCAGCCACGCCAAGCATGCAACCAAGCGCGACGATCATTGCCGCGCCATTTCCAACCACGATTCTTGAGCAACCCCCAATTCAAGTTGTGCCAACCTTGCCAACTGAGGTTACTCAGCTTCCTTCCCAACCAACTGGCACGATTACGCTTGTGCCAACCCAAGAACCAAGCGATCTGGCCGTGTTGCCAACGATTGTGCCGATAATTGAACAGCCAGCGGTTGCTTTGCCGATTACAACCCTTGCTGCCCAAACACCTACTCCAGTGCCCACTTCAACCGCTCGGCCTGCTGCTGCTGCTGAAACCGAACTCTATGCCATTATCAACAATGCCAACCTGGAGCAATATCAATTGGTGCGGCTTGCGCCAACTGGCTTGGTAACGATTGCGACTGTTGATCAAAATGCCGAAGATCTAAGCATCATTTTGCCTGAACAACAAACCTTGTTCTTGGCCCGCAACCAAACCCTATTTGCGATTGACCTGACGACTGGATTGCCACGTTGGAGCTACCCATTACAGCCGAAAAGTAACTATGATTATCAAAGTAGCTTAACAGTCGATCAAGCCGGAACAGGGGTTTATCTGCTTGATCGTAGTAGTTTAGATCAGAGCTGGCGTTTGAGTCATCTCAACCTTGCAGATGGGCGGTTGCTTAATCCGCCTCAACAGCTATCCCCAAGGTTGCATAGCATTTCATTGGTCGGTGATGGCAAGCTGTGGTTTGTTGATAATGATAAACTGTATCGACTAGATCCTGAAACCCAAACCCAACGCGATTTTGGAGCAGTCAGCGATACCCAGATTCTTGGTGATGGGCGGCAAGCAGCACTGGGAGTTTTTCGTGAGCCAACCAAGTTTAGCTTGATCGATTGGGCCAACAGCACTGAGCACGATGTTACACTTGCTACGCCTTTTCAGGGCACTATGCTGAGTGCCAGCCTCTCCAATGATCGAACCATTCTGATAGTCAATAGTTTTGTTGCAAATCCTAATCCTAAGATTAGGACAAAATATTTTCACTCGGCCTATAACCTTGATAATGGAGCCTTGGTTGCGATTCGTGAAGTTGACTTATTGACTTCGGTCTACCCAACCACCATTGGCGATCAATGGCTGATAAAAACGAATGATTTTGATCGCTCACAACTGACCTTGCACACATGGAATGTGGCCACAAATAGCCTAACTAAGCGGATCGAACCCAGCGTGCTGGGCGAACATGGCGTTGCCTGGATTGGCGAAGTAGCTGGGGCAACACTTACCCCGCTTAATCAGGAATTACAAGCAGCAGTTGCGCCATTACCAACCCAAGTGCCGATCTTTGAGCAACCTGCCTTGCCCACAATTCAGCCTCCAACCAAACAGCCAATTGCCATCTTTGGTGATATTCGAGCGCTAAGCTTGAACCTACGCCAATTCAATAGCGATCAATCGCTGGATTTGCTCTCTGAACAAGGCATGGGTATATTTCCACGCTATAACCAATCTCCATTATTATTGCAACGCCCACAATCAAAAACATGGCAATTGACCGACCTTGTAACCCAACAAAGTGCCCAATGGGAATTTGAGAAGTTGATCAATGCTGAGAATTTTAATTCCTTGCTAGCGCCAAATACTCAACGTCTATTGGCGGTTGTGGGCCAAGATTTACGCAGCACCGACCAATTTACTGGGGCGAGCCAGCTTATTCAAATGAATGTACAAACTGGCCAATGGGATATTATTACTGATTCGCGTGCTTGGTCGGATCTAAAGTGGTCGTATCCGATTGCATGGCAAGGCGATACGGTCTATTTTCTCCAAACCAGCAAAAATCCGCAGATTCTTTGGCGCGCACAGCTCGGGCCACCGTTTCAAGCTGAGAAGATCGCCGAAATTCCAAGTATTCTGGCCAATATTCCCGATGTTGATTCGGCGATTCTCACTCAGGTCTATATTTCACCCAACCAACGGTGGTTGCTCTATCCTTTAGCAACTGGCAATAAAACCATGGTGATTCGGGTGCTCGATTTAAGTAATCAGCGCAGCCATGATATTGCCTTGCCCTTAATGAGCTTGTATGGGCTTAGCTTTTCGCCTGAGGGCAATAGTTTTGCCTTGATGCTGCCACATCCTGATCGCGGGCACTATCCGGCTTTATATCAATTTGAGCCACAGCGCTGGTATCAACTTGATGCTAACAGCTATAGCGAGAGTGGCGAAAGCCCATTTTTATGGTCGCCCGATGGCCATTGGTTGGCATTGGATTTGAGCAATATTGGCGGAGAATCGCAGTTAAGGGTCTATAATGCCCAACAACCAAGTTTGGCCTTTACTGCAAATTTTGACTCAATCAACGAGCCATTGGCATTATATAACGACGGAAAAACGATCTTGGCTCGCCATTTTTGGCAAACAAGCCTTGAGCAATTAACTTGGAATGGACAACAATGGCAAATTAATTGGCGGGTTAACGATGAGATTATACATTCGGATACCTTGTATTATGTGTATCCGCGCTAATTGATTTAACACCTCACCCTCCTTTTCAAGGATTAGTTGGGTGGCAGTTGCCACCGATGGCCATGCCCTCAGCCTCTGACCTCCGCTCCCGCCCAGCGAGCGAGGGAGAACCATCCGAATCATGACCATTGCACCTCCCCTCGCCCGCCGCAGTGGGCGAGGGGCTGGGGGTGAGGGAAATTAACCTTATAAATCATTCCAGCGAGGCTTTTGGCTATCGCGAATGAATGGCATACCACACAACGTTCCGATAGCCAAAAGCCTTGAGTTCTGCGACCTGCCCCCTTGCCCCCTTGCCCTTTTGCCTTTTGACTTCTGCTTTTTGACTTTCCCCAAGGCTGTTTGGCTTATCAAGAGATTGTGATAAAATAAACGCGCCCGCGACGGCACCGATTCGAATGACATTGCACCGCCGCTTGATGCATAGTGGCGGTTTTGGCGTGAACGCCATAGGAGTCACGCACCGAGAAAGGAATCGCCAATGCTGAAAGGAACGATGGCCTATTTTAAGGGTCTCAAAACCACGGCGAAATATCTCTTCAAAAAGCCTGTGACCGTTGAATATCCTGAGGTCAAACGGCCTGTCCGCGAGCGCTTCCGTGGTCGGCATGAGCTGAAGCGTTTTGCCAATGGTCTAGAGCGGTGTATCGGTTGTTCGCTGTGTGCCGCTGCTTGTCCGGCAGATGCAATTTATGTGGTGCCTGGCCAGAATGATCCGGCGAATCCACGCTCGGCAGGCGAACGCCATGCGGCTGTTTATGAAATTAACATGTTGCGTTGTATTTTCTGTGGCTACTGCGAAGATGCATGCCCCACCAATGCAATTGTGCTTGAGCATCAGTATGAATTAGCCTTCTACGACCGCCGCGCCTCGATCTATACCCAAGATATGTTGCTGGTTGCGGTCGATAAAGGCCACGGCGAAGTGCCACCAGTCTTACAACAAACTGGCAAACAACTTAACCCACCGGCCCAAATAGACCTGTAGTAAAGGCAAAAGGCAAAAGTCAGAAGGCAAAACCTTTTCAACTATGAGATTTCGGTTTCTAATGCCAAAGCCAAAACTGGAAGCCACCATTAAGCTTGCACGGTGTAAAAGCAATTATCAATACCAATGATCTTGGCTTTAAATACGCATACCGTCAACATTCAAGGCTTCAACTGAGTATTTTGACTTCTGATTTTTGACTTCTGACTTGTTTCGGGAGTGTCCATGGAAACATTTTTGTTTATCACCACGGCCATTGTGGCGGTGGGGGCAGCCTTGGCAATGGTGCTGAGCAGCAATGCAGTGCATAGTGCGCTGTTTTTGATTTTGAATTTCTGCTCGGTTGCCATTTTATATTTTTTGCTGCGTGCGCCGTTTCTCGGTGCTGTTCAAGTGACGGTTTATGCTGGCGCGATTATGGTGCTGTTCCTATTCGTGATCATGCTGTTGGGCGCTGAAAATGCCGAGCTTGGCGAGGAGAAAATCGGCTGGCAAAAGCCGGCTGGCCTCGTCTTGGGTGTCGCATTATTGGCCGAGATTGGCTATGTGGCCTATCGTGGCACGACATTAATCGATGCTCCGGTGGCCGATGCAACCAACATTGGCGCTCCAACCACGATCAGCGCCAAGCTTTTCAGCACCTATCTCTTGCCCTTTGAAGTGATTTCAATTTTGCTCTTGATTGCAGTAGTCGGGACAGTTGTGCTGACCCGTCGGCGGGTGGTTGCCCGTGAGGAGAGCCAATCGTGATTTCAACCAATGCTTATGTGCTCTTGAGCGCAATTCTTTTTACGATTGGGGTCGTTGGGGTCTTGGTGCGTCGCAATGTAATCGTGATGTTTATGTCGGTTGAGTTGATGCTCAATTCGGCCAATTTGGCGTTAATTGCGTTTAGCCGTGCACGTGCTGAAAGCGATGGCCAAATTATTACATTCTTCGTGATTGCAGTCGCTGCGGCAGAAGTCGCAGTCGGTTTGGCGCTGTTGGTGTCGATTTTCCGTGCCAAAAAGACCACCAACATTGATGACGTGAATACGCTCAAGGGCTAGGCAACGGCCTTGCACCTTGCCGAAGTGTCTACTGGAGAACTTATGGCGGAATTAATTTGGCTTGTGCCGTTGCTGCCACTGCTCGGTGTCGTGATCAATACCCTGTTGGGGCTGAACGATTTGCGTCTCAGCCGCGCCAACGCCCACCACGACCATGGGCATGATCACGGGCATGGCCACGGTGACGCGCACCATGGACATGGCGATAATCCCACCGCTAAACGCTCTGGCTTGATTGCCAGCGTCATGGTTGGTTTGGGCTTTGTGCTGACCGTCGCAACCCTCATCGAGTTGCTGGGCATGCCTGCCAAAACCACATTGGGCGAAAATAATCGTTGGTTCGATGTAACCTATTGGAACTGGATGGCCTTTGGCGATTTGGAAGTTCCTTTTGGTTTCTTAATCGACCAGCTTTCGGTCACGATGATGCTCTTGGTCACTGGCGTAGGGACGTTGATTCACCTCTATGCAGTGGGCTATATGAGCCACGACGAACGCCCCACCCGCTTTTTTGTCTACCTCAACTTATTTATTGTGGCAATGTTGATGCTCGTCATGGGCAACAACTTTGTGATGCTGTTCTTAGGTTGGGAAGGCGTGGGCTTGTGTTCGTTCTTGTTGATTGGCTTCTGGTTTGAACAACGCGACCCACCATGGGCTTCAGTCAAAGCTTTTGTAACCAACCGGGTTGGCGACTTTGGCTTGTTGATGGCGATGTTTGCAATTTGGGCCTTGGCGCGTAAGCCCGATGGCACTTTCTTGCATTCGTTGGTCTTCCGCGAAGTCTTGGAACAAGGCACGGTCTTCTCGCTGCAACAATACAGCACCTTCTTTATGGGTACGCAATACACGGCGGCTGGGGCGATTGCCTTTATGCTGTTGCTTGGCGTAACTGGGAAATCGGCGCAAATTCCGCTGTTTGTCTGGTTGCCCGATGCAATGGCTGGCCCAACTCCTGTTTCGGCCTTGATTCACGCCGCAACCATGGTTACCGCTGGCGTGTATTTGATGATCCGCACCCATCCAATCTTTGAATTATCGCCAGCGGTTCAAAGCAGCGTAACCTTTATTGGGGTTGCGACCGCTTTGGTCGCTGCTTCAATTGCGCTCGGTCAATACGATATCAAGAAGGTTCTGGCCTTCTCGACCGTCTCGCAATTGGGCTTTATGGTGGCAGCCGTAGGTATGGGAGCATACGTTGCCGCGATGTTCCACCTGCTGACCCACGGGATTTTCAAGGCGCTCTTGTTCCTTGGCTCTGGTTCAGTGATTCACGGCTTTGGCAACGAACAAGATATGCGCAAGATGGGCGGTCTGCGCAAGAAAATGCCTGTTACGTTCTGGACATATATTGTCGGGACGATGGGCTTGATCGGCTTTCCCTTGGTTTCGGGTTTCTGGTCGAAAGACGAAATCATCGGCCATGCCTTCGATCATGACCATCGCACAGTTGGCATGCTGTTGATTTTGGGCGCAGTCTTGACTTCGTTCTACATGGGTCGCCAAATCTCAATGGTTTTCTTTGGCGAACAACGTGATCAACACATTCACGCCCACGAAAGCAGCCGCTGGATGACGATTCCATTGGCGATTTTGGCAGTCTTGACCCTTGCCAGCGGTTTGATCAATATTGTGGTTCTCCACCCATTGACCACATGGCTTGAGCCAATCGTCGAAGAAGAAGCTGCCAAGTTCCACCTCAATATTGCCGCGATTGTGACGATCTTAGGTTTGGCATCGTTTGCTGCCGGCTTCTATCTCTACAATTGGGCAGCCAAGCACAAGCGCATCAAGCCCAACCAACGCGACCTCTTGCACCACTGGGGCGGCGATTTCTATGCCATCCTTGAGGAAAAATGGGGCTTCGATGCGTTGTATAACGCGGTGTTGGTCAAGCCCTACAAGGCCTTGGCTAGCTTCTTTGGTAAGTTCTTCGATGTCAAAATTATTGATGGCATCGTTAATGGCACGGCAGAGCTTGTCGGCTTGTCGGGTCGCGGCTTGCGAACGTTCCAATCGGGCTATGTACGCTCGTATGCACTGATGTTTGTGATCGGTGTGGTGATCGTGCTTGGCTTCTTTGCGTTGCGCTAGGACGTGGAGCGCAGGCCTCGGCTTGCAACTTCACAAGGAGTAACCCTTGACGAATACAAACGACTTAGGTTTTACGATCTTATCGCTGGTGGTGTTTTTACCTGCCGTCGGTGCGATCATCCTGGCGTTTATGCGCGGCCAACGCGGAGCAGCCCGAATTTTTGCCTTGGGCTGGAGCACACTCGTTTTTGCCGTGTCATTGCCAATTTTGTTCAATTTCAAGCACGATGCCGCTGGTCTTCAGTTCTACGAATATTTCAACTGGATTCCAGATTGGGGCGTGCGCTACGAGTTGGGTCTTGATGGCATTAGTTTGTGGTTGGTCTTACTCACAACCTTTGTCACTCCTTTGGCAATTTGGAGTGCCTGGAATGTTGAAGAGAAAACCAACAACTTTTTGATGCTAATTCTGTTGCAAGAAATGGGAATGTTGGGCGTGTTCCTCGCTCAAGACCTGTTCTTGTTCTATATCTTCTGGGAATTTACCCTCATCCCAATGTATTTCTTGATTGGGATGTGGGGTGGCAAGCGCCGCATTTATGCCACAGTGAAGTTCTTCTTGTATACCTTCGCTGCCTCGGTGTTTATGCTGATCGGCATTATTGCCTTGGGCTTGCTCAATTACAAATATTTGGCGCAACAAGGCTTGCCAACTGATACTGCCTTCCAAGTGCAAACGTTGATGGCCAATATCAATCAATTTGGCTTGTCGGATACCGAATTGAAATTGCTGTTCCTCTCGTTCTTCGTGGCGTTTGCGGTCAAAGTGCCATTGTGGCCTGTCCACACATGGTTGCCCGATGCCCACGTTGAAGCGCCAACCGCTGGCTCAGTGATTCTGGCGGCAGTGCTGCTGAAAATGGGCGGCTACGGCATGATTCGCTTCTGCGTCCAGTTGTTCCCGCAAATTGCCCAGGAATGGGCACGGCCAATTGCCTTGTTGGCAGTAATCGGGATCATTTATGGGGCAGTGCTTTCATATGCTCAAAGCGATATCAAAAAGCTGGTGGCCTACTCATCAGTCAGCCACATGGGCTTTATCGTCTTGGGGATTTTCGCGCTGAATGAAGTTGGTTTGCAAGGCGCTGTATTGCAAATGATCAACCACGGGTTGAGCACTGGCGCATTGTTCTTGCTGATTGGGATGGTTTACGAACGCACCCACACCCGCGAATTGGCCGATTACGGCGGTTTGTGGAAAGTTGTGCCAGTGTTCGTTTACTTCCTGTTGTTTGCTACGATGGCCTCGGTCGGCTTGCCTGGCTTGAACGGCTTCGTTGGCGAATTCTTGATTATGCTCGGCGCGTTCGATTCGCCAATCGGCTGGACGTTCACCGCGTTTGCTGCGGTTGGGGTGATTTTGGCAGCGGTCTATTTGCTCAAGATGTTCCAAGGCATCGCTTCGGGGCCATTTAGCGAACGTCGCACGCCACACCTCAGCGATTTGACCCGCCGTGAAGTAGCGATTTTGTTGCCACTCTGTATCTTGATGTTGGTAATTGGTCTCTACTCGTCATACTTTACTCGCCCAATGGAAACAACGATCAAGGCGCTTGAAGCCTTCGTTGCTAATGCTGCGCCACTGATTGCTGGCCAATAAGACGGAGCGTGAGTTCGAATGAATGATTTAACATTTATCACGCCGGAGATTAACTGGACAGTCTTAGGCATGCCAGCATTCCTGATGATTTGGGCGATGTTGGTGTTGATTGTCGATATGTTCACCTCGGATCGGCGGGTTTTGCTCACGTTGAGCCTGATTGGGCTTGGCGTGACGGCAGCGCTGGGTGCGCTGGATTATGGCTCAACTATCTCAGGCTTCTCAGACATGTTGGTGTTTGACAAGTTTGGGGTATTGGTAAATTGGATTTTGCTGGCGGGCACAGCCTTGACCTTGCTGATTGCCTTTGATTACATGCCACGCCAAAATCTCAGCCAAGGCGAATTTTATCCCTTGGTCTTGTTTGCAACCTCTGGGATGTTGTTCTTGGTTCAATCAACTGACCTCGTAACGATTTTCATTGGGGTTGAAACGCTCTCGATTGCGTTATATGTGCTAACCGGCTTTGCCGTGCCGCAGTTCAAATCGGGCGAAGCTGCGATTAAATATCTGTTGCTTGGCGGTTTTGCGGCTGGCTTTTTGGTCTATGGCATTGCCTTGATTTATGGCATGACCGGCAAAACCAACCTAGCCCAAATTGCCAACGAATTGAGCACTTGGCAAAGCACTGGCAAAGCACTTGATGATCCAATTTTGTTGGCTGGGGTTGGCTTTGTACTGATCGCCTTGGGCTTCAAGGTTTCAATGTTCCCCTTCCACGCTTGGACACCTGACGTTTACGAAGGTGCGCCTACGCCAGTCACCGCCTATATGTCGGTTGCAACTAAGGGTGCAGCGTTTGCAGCAATGTTGCGTTTCTTGAATGTAGCATTTCCTGCACTCAAACCTGAGTGGCAATTGCTGTTTGGCTTATTTGCCGCTGCAACCATGGCCTATGGCAATATCGTGGCAGTTGCGCAAACCAACCTCAAGCGGATGTTGGCCTATTCGTCGATTGCCCACGCTGGCTATATGTTGCTGGGCGTGTTGGCAGCCAGCGAAAAAGGCATCAGCGCCTTCACGGTTTACCTGTTGGCCTACACCTTAACCAACCTTGGCGCGTTCGCTGTGCTGATTGCTTTGGAAAATCGCGGTATGCCCGTATTTGAATTGAGCGATTTACGTGGTTTGGGCAAGCGTAGCCCATTGTTGGCGCTCGCGATGACCGTGTTTATGTTCTCGTTGGCGGGCGTGCCACCAACAGCCGGATTTGCCAGCAAGTTTGGCATTTTCCGCGCCGCTTGGGATGCCAACCTCGATTATCTGGCGATTATCGGGGTGGTTACCAGTGTGATTTCGGCATTCTTCTACTTGCGGGTGATTGTGACGATGTGGATGCGCGATACCGAAGCCACCGAGCCACAACCAACCTATGCCACGGCCTCGCTCTCGTTGGGCGTGATCGTCGCCGTAATTGGGATTATCGCTGTTGGGATTTTGCCCAATATCTTTACCGATTTGGCCAAAGCTCTAGTTCTGACCGTCGCTCCCTAAGTCAGTTTGAGTCCCTCACCCCCTAGCCCCCTCTCCCGCCCAGCAGGCGAGGGGGAACCATCATCATGCTCCCTCACGAACCTACGGGTTTATGGGGGAGTTTTTTTAAGGGCAAAAGGCAGAAGGCAAAAATCAAAATAGGGGCGCGGGATAGGATTAGGGAAATTGGCACTAGGTTATGGGCTATTGAGATAATCTAAATAATCTGTGGCAAAAAAGTAACCTTCGCGTTCTTCGTGCCCTTCGTGGTTTAATCATTCATCATTCATCCTTCCCCTCTGCACCTCTGCGTTACAGCTGCATTCCAATCTCCTGTTGCTACTTTTTGATTTTTGCCTTCTGCCTTTTGATTTTAGTAAAAACTTGGGCTTGACTCTATAGCATAGTATAGGGTTTATGCTAAGCAGCAGAAAGGAATTGAGCGATGCAAATTGGCCAAGTAGCTCGCCGTTGTGGCGTGAGTGTGCAAACGGTACGCTTATATGAACGAATGGGCTTGATCGAAACCGCCCAACGCCGTGAATCAGGCTATCGCGATTATTCAAACACGGTGGTTGCGCGAATTTTGGCAATCAAGCAAGGTCAAGCATTGGGCTTTAGCTTGCGCGAAATGGGCATGTTTCTGCAACTCAGCCCGCAAAATACCGAGCAAGCCTTGATTCAGCAATTTGTTGAGCAAAAAGTCCAGCAGATTGATCAGACGGTTCAACAGTTTCAGCGTTTGCGCCAAGCCTTGCATGAATTTGCCGCTCGTTCCGCTGATGATCTGCGTGAATGCCCTGTTATTTACGCTTTGGCCGAAATGGCCTGCGCACAAGGAGTTTCTGATGCTTAGAACAATTCGTAGTTTACGTTGGTTTGGTTGGTATGCGGTGAGCACTGGGCTTTTGGCAGCACTCGCGCCAAATCTGCTCTTGAGTGTATTTGGCATGCCGACAACGACTGAGGTTTGGCCGCGCGTTGCGGGCATGTTGGTGGGCTTTATTGGGGTATTACACATGAATGTTAGCCCAATCGATCTGCGCCGCTATGCCATGACCACTGTGATTTTGCGGCTGAGCGTGCCACTGATTTTCGGTTGGTGGGTAATCACTGGCGCGGGGCCATGGCAATTGCTTTTTTTTGCTGGCGCTGATGTGGTTGGCGCACTTGCAACGCTTTGGGGCTTGCGGGTCGATCAACAAATGGGCAATCCACGCCAAACCAGCGCGATTGCCCACTAGCAATATCAATCGCGAACGTGGCCAGCGCCACGGACTACCCATTTGTATGAGGTCAATTCGCGCAAAGCCATCGGACCACGCGCATGCAATTTTTGGGTGCTGATCGCAATTTCAGCACCCAAGCCCATTTGCGAGCCATCGGTGAAACGGGTTGAGGAATTGGCATATACCACCGCCGAATCCACCTCGTTCAAAAAGCGCTCAATCGCCGCCGGATCTTGCGATAAAATCGTGTCGGAATGGTCGGTGCCAAATTGATCAATATGCTCAATTGCCTGATCAAGCCCATCGACCACGCGTACTGCCAAAATTAATGCCGAAAATTCTTGGCCGAAATCAGCGGGCTGAGCTGAAACCAAGTTCCAATCAGCGCTACCAGCTTCGCGCAAAATCGCCAACGACTCAGGATCACAACGTAATTCAACCTTGTGTTCTTGCAACGCTGCACCAAGCCGTGGTAACACTTTGGCCGCAGCACTGCGCTCAATCAAGACGGTTTCGAGCGAGTTGCAGACGCTTGGACGTTGCACTTTGGCATTAACAATAATCGGCACAACTTGCTCAAGTGGCGCGGTATGGTCAACATAGGCGTGGCAAACCCCAATGCCGCCCGTAATTACCGGAATTGTGGCGGTTTTACGACAAAAATCGTGCAAGCCCGAACCACCGCGTGGAATAATCATGTCCACATAGCGATCTAAGGTTAGCAAGCCGCGCACTAGCTCACGATCAGGATTATCGATTAGTTGTAAGGCATCAGCTGGCAGATCGACCCGTTCTAAGGCACGACGTAAAGCTTGCACTAATGCTCCAGCTGAACGGGTAATTTCCTTGCCACCGCGTAAAATTACCGCACTGCCCGCTTTGATACACAATGCCGCCACATCAGCAGTGACATTTGGCCGCGCCTCGTAGATCACGCCAACTACCCCCAGCGGCACGCGGCGCTTTTCGATGCGCAAGCCATTTGGCAGTACACCTTGCTCAAACACCTCGCCAACCGGATCAGGCAAGACCGCCACAGTGCGCACATCGTTGGCAATTGCTTCAAGTCGCTGCTCATTGAGTAATAAACGATCGAGCAAGGCCGGAGTTAAGCCAGCCTCGCGCCCAAGCCGCATATCAGCCTCGTTGGCCGAAAGAATCGATTCGCGATCCAGGCTTAGTTCTTCGGCCATGGCCTCGACGGCGGCATTCCGTTGAGCTGTGGTTGTGCGGGCCAATATGCGTGCTGCCAGCTTTGCTCGCTGACCCATTGCCTCAAGCATTGGATACTCCTCATGCTAGCCGTCATAACTCGCCAAGCGGGGCGGCTGGATGATCTTCACCTTCCAAATCGCCTTCGAGTTGCCAACGAACGGCGGCATGTAAATGCACAGCGTCGTTGTAGCCGCCCAAAAACCAGCGCACCTGCCCACCCCGCTGATGCTGATACCAATGGGTCAAGGATGTATTGGTTACTTCGAGATCAACATTTGGTTGTTCGCTACGAGTATGCGGCCAAAAATAGCTTAACGACGATTCTATCACCCAACCGTGGCAGACAATCACAATCGTGGCTTCGGGATTGGCGTTCAACACCCGTTCAAAATTGGAATGAGTTCGTTGACAAAAGGTTTGCCAAGTCTCGCCACCAGGCGATAAAGGCTTGCGCAGGTCAAAATCAAATTTACCATAACGTGCATTATACTCTTTCCAACTCAGGCCATCAGCCTCGCCCACGTTGAACTCGCAAAAACCTTCATCGTAGAGCAAAGGCTGAGCAAACGCTGGCGCGATAATTTCAGCAGTTTGCATTGCACGTGGCATCGTACTACAAATAAACAGATCGGGCACAATCTCACGAGTTGCCATCAGCCGATCACGCAATGATTCGGCTTGTTGTATGCCCAAGGCGGTCAAGCCACGATCGCCTTTGATGCCACCAATAATCGGCTCGACATTCACCACAGCCTGCCCATGGCGAATCAAATAGAGTTTAGCCATAACACCCCACAAATAAAGGCAAAAATCAAAGGGCAAAAGGCAAAATAGGCTCTCTAAAGCCATAGTTCTATCTGCTATCCTTTGATATTAAGCATAAATCCAGATTAAAGGCAACATAAAGCTAAATTTCAAGATTTTGACTTTTGCCTTCTGCCCTTTGACTTTAAAAGGCTACCATATCATCGCGGTGAATGACTTCAGCGCCGTAGGAATAGCCGAGAATGCTTTCGATGTCGCTGGTACGTGATCCTTTGATTTGGGCAACTTCGTGGGCGGCATATTGGCATAAGCCACAGGCGATCGTTTGGCCGTCGGGTGCGACAATCGCCACGGTTTGGCCCCGTCGCCATTCGCCTTCAACTGCCACAATTCCAGCGGGCAACAGGCTACGGCCTTGCTGAGTGAGGGCTTGCACGGCACCAGCATCAACTGCAATATGGGCTTGGCGCACGCGCTCAGCCATAATCCAGCGTTTGCGGCTCTCCAAGCGGGTGCTGACTGGCCGAAAGCGGGTGCCTACACTCTCGCCAGCAACCAGGCGCACCAGCACATTCGGCTCGTTGCCAGCAGCAATCACCATAGTTGTGCCAGCGCGAGTTGCCAATTCGGCAGCCTGAATTTTGGTGAACATGCCACCAGTGCCACGATGCGAGCCCGCCGCTCCTGCCAAAGCATAAACCTGTTCATTGACTGCTGCAACGTCGTCGATGAGGGTTGCTTCGGGGTTATGGCGCGGGTCGGCGCTATACAAGCCAGCAATATCGCTCAAAATAACCAACAACTGGGCATCAACCAAATTGGCAACCAAGGCTGAAAGTGTGTCGTTATCGCCGACCCGAATTTCATCAACCGCCACTGCATCATTTTCATTGATAATTGGCAATACGCCAATTTCCAAGCAGGTTAATAAGGTGGCACGCGCATTCAGGTAGCGCACTCGATCACGCAGGTCGGCGCGGGTTAGCAGCGTTTGAGCCACCGGCACATCGTAAATTTCAAATAATTGGCCATAAATATGCATCAAACGACCTTGCCCAACTGCCGCCAAAGCCTGTTTATGGGTCAACTCACGCCGCCGTTTGGGAAAGCCCAAGCGCTCCCAGCCAGCCAAAACTGCGCCTGAAGAAACTAAGACAACTTCGTGTCCAGCCTCACGTAATTGGGCCATCTGACGCGCCAAATCGACCATTCGCGGGCGATGTAAACGGTCGGTTCCATCGGTCAAAACGCTCGTCCCAAGTTTAACTACAATTCGCATATGCAGATCTCTATCCATCAAGATTATTACAAATAGCTATTTTAACGCAGAGGCGCTAAATTGATTTTAACCAAACCATAAAATCTGCATTTTGAAACCACGAAGAGCACGAAGAGCACGAAGAACGAAAATCACGAAGGATTGTTTTAGCCACAGATGAGCACAGATTTTGATGATTATGCTTCTGTTACCGATGTACTTACTAGATTCTCGCCGCTCATTCTGCCACTCGCCCCTGAATCCTGACCTCTAACTCCTCCTGTTTTGCCTTTTGATTTTTGACTTCTGCCTTGACTCTGCGCCTCTGCGTTAAAAAAAGACCGTGGAGCAAACATACCCCACGGTCTACCAACGATTATTGGTTATTCCAAATGTTATTTTTTACCAACCGCTTGCGCGTGGGTATGCTTGACCGCCAAAATCGCCTCAAGTTCGGCTTCTTTGCCCGGCAAGCCGTGGCATGCTTTGAACTTCTTGCCGCTATCGCATGGGCAAGGATCATTGCGTCCGATTTTGATCACGATTCGACGGGCTGGTGCAGCTTGGCCTGCGGCATTGCTGACCCGGCGTGCCGCTCCACCAACGCCACGTTTGGCTGGCTTGGGTGCGTCTTCGGTGGCGTTTTCTGAGCCGCCAGCAGTTTGAGCCAGAGCCAAACGGGCTTCCATTTCAAGCTCAACTTGGCGCAAACGCACTTGCCAGTTGGCCGCATCAGTAAAGAAGTTGTAGACAATCCGGTTTTGGATGTTGCCTTTGAGTTCGTCGAACATCTTAAAGGCTTCGCGCTTGAAGGCTACCAATGGATCTTGTTGGGCAATTGCGACGTTGCCGATGCCTTGGCGCAATTCATCAACTGCCGTCAGATAATCGATCCATTCACGGTCGATTGCCCCCAGCATTTCTTGGCGCTCGAAGTGGGCAAAGAAGGCTTCTGGGCCGCTGACCCCAGGAATTGGCTGGACTCCGCGTTGCAACAAGGTCGTGTATTGGGTTGCCAACTCTTCGCCAAGCCGATTGTAGGCTTCTTCCACCACTTCGGTGGCAATTTCGCCAATTTCATCAGCTTGTTTGCCTTTGAAGCGGGCTGCCAATTCAGTTTCTTGGGCCTTGAGTTGGGGCACAATCGAATATAACTGACGCAAGAAGCCTTCGAGATCAGGCTTGTCTAGCTCGCGATTATCGAGAAATTCTTCGACATGGATGTCGATTTCATCAACGACCATCTCAAGAATGCGGTCGCCCATATCTTCGCCGCCAAGAATGGCATGGCGATCGGCGTAAATCACTTCGCGCTGCTTGTTTACCACGTCGTCGTATTCGACCACATGCTTCCGCACATCGAAGTTATAGCCTTCGACCCGAGTTTGGGCACTTTCGATCGCTTTATCGAGTAAGCCCGATTCGAGTGGCAATTCCTCATCGCCATCAGACATACGCTCCATCAAACGCTTGATCGTATCGATGCGTCCGAAGCGTGTCATCAACTCATCTTCAAGCGAAATGAAGAAGCGCGATGAACCGGGGTCGCCTTGACGGCCAGCCCGCCCACGCAGCTGATTATCGATCCGACGAGCTTCGTGGCGCTCAGTGCCAATGATGTGTAAGCCACCAGCTTCCATCACAGCTTTACGTTCGGCCTCAACATCGGCTTTCGCTTGGGCTTGGGCTTGGGCTAGTTGCTCAGGCGTTGCATCGGTAATGGTTGTGCCGAGGGCTTTGAGATGTTCCTCAATTAAACCATCGGGGTTTCCACCAAGCAAAATGTCAGTTCCCCGACCTGCCATGTTGGTTGCAATCGTGATTGCGCCAGTACGGCCAGCTTGGGCCACGATATACGCTTCACGTTCGTGTTGCTTAGCATTCAAGAGATAGTGTTCAAGCCCCTCTTGCTTCAGCAAATTGCTGACAATTTCCGAGCTTTCGACCGAGGTTGTACCGACCAAGACTGGGCGGCCAACTTCGTGCATCTCTTTGATTTCACGCAACACAGCGTTGTATTTAGCTTTTTGCGAGGCATAAATATGGTCGCGATAATCTTCGCGCACGACTTGGCGGTTGGTTGGGATAATCACTACTTCCAAATTGTAGATTTTGCTAAATTCTTCAGCTTCGGTGATTGCCGTACCAGTCATACCACCAAGTTTGTTGTACATTCGGAAGTAATTTTGGAAGGTAATTGTGGCCAAGGTGACGTTTTCGCGCCGCACTTCGACCGCCTCTTTGGCCTCAACCGCTTGGTGCAAACCATCAGACCAACGCCGACCCGGCATTGTTCGGCCTGTAAATTCATCGACGATCACAACTTCGCCATTTTGCACCACATAATCAACATCACGATGGAAAACATATTCAGCCTTGAGGGCGTTTTCCAAATAGTGAGTTAATTCGAAGTTCTTGGCATCGTACATATTTTCGCCATCAGGCAAATTGAGCCGCTTTTCCATCACCTCTAAGCCCGATTCGGTCAAGGTAATCGAGCGCGATTTTTCGTCGATCCAATAATCGCCATCAAAATCGTCTTTCAAGCCCTTGCGCACTTCATCTGGCGAAATGCTGGAGCGCTTGAGGCCACGTACCAACGAAGAAAAACGGCGATAGTTATCACTGGATTCTTGGGCTGGGCCAGAGATAATCAAGGGAGTACGGGCTTCGTCGATCAAAATATTATCTACTTCGTCAACAATCGCATAGTGCAATTCGCGCTGCACACATTGATCTTTGTGCTGCACCATGTTATCGCGCAGATAATCGAAGCCATATTCATTATTTGTCCCGTAGGTCATATCGGCCATATAGGCTTCGCGGCGTGAGCAAGGCCGCCAGTGCACCAAACGGCTATCATCTTGTTTGGCGTTGGGGTCGATATAATTGGGGTCGTAAATTGCTGAATAATCGTGGGCGATATAGCCTGTGCTCATGCCAAGGCTATGGAAGATTGGCCCCATCCAGCCACCACCAACTTTAGCGAGGTAGTCGTTGACGGTAATCAAGTGTGCGCCACGGCCAGCAATTGCATTGAGAAACAAGGGCAAGGAAGCCACCAAGGTCTTACCTTCGCCAGTCTTCATTTCGGCAATGCGGCCTTCGTGCAGCACAATCCCGCCGATCATCTGGACATCATAGTGACGTTGACCAATCACGCGGCTTGAGGCTTCGCGCACCAAAGCAAAGGCTTCAGGCAACAATTCATCAAGGGCTGCATCTTCGATCACCCGTAATTCTTTTTGATAGTCTTTTTCGACGGTGGAATCATGGCGATTTTCGTCGGCGTAGCGGTCGTCGAGCGCTTCACGATCCGCTTTGGTTAGCTCTGCGAACCGTGTGCGTAATTCAGCCGTTTTTTCACGGAGTTGTTCATCGCTAAGAGCCTTCATTTTCGGCTCAAGGGCGTTAATTTCATCTAAGGTTGGCTGCATTTTCTTCACAACCTTAGCGTTGGGGTCGCCCAGTAGTTTCCCAAGCCATTTAAACATGTGGTACCTCGTGGTGTCTGAATATCGGCAGCACGGCTGCATCGCTAGATTATACCACGCAGCTTTAGGCCTTTGAATGCCTTAAAAGCTGCTTAAACAAAATGTTAACGCACTGCCAATAGTCGTGGCGCTTCGCGTTTGAGCAACCGTTGAAACTTGCTAATAAAGCGCCCAAGCTGTGGATCGCTGCGTTCTAGCGGCAGTTGATCGAGCGCAAACCAGCGAACTTGATTAAATTCAGCCTGATCGTAGGCCAATGGTTGTTGCGAATCAGCTTGCACGACATACCACAGCGAAACGTCAATATGGCCCGCCGTTAGCCCAACTGTTTCGGTTACGGTGATGAAGCAGGGATCTTGCCAATAAAACTCAGCTTGAATACCCAATTCTTCTTCGATCTCACGAATCACGGTGATTGCTGGATGTTCATCTGGCTCAACATGGCCGCCACACGGCAACCACAATTGAGCATTGCGATGATCGACCAATAAAATCTGGACAGTCGTCGGATCGTAGACCACAATGTAGGAAACTAAGTGCATCGGTGGGGTTGCCGGCTTGGCCGTGCGAAATAACGGTGCATCGCTATCGATCCACGCCAAGGTTTCGTTGCAATCGGCCTGCTCGCGTAAATCTAAGGGGGCAATTTGGGTTACCAATCCACGAATGGTTGAACGCATAACTTCCTCCAACTATCAATTCTCATTTTGATCCACGAAGGACACGAAGCGCACCAAGGCTTTTTAGCCACGAATTACCCGAATTATTCTGCTGCCATTACCAAACTACCACAGAATTGGCCCAGTGCTATGCTATATTCCCTCAGCCCACTCCCCAATAACCAGACCCCGACCCCCGATTATTAAAAATCTGGCTCCAAAAAGAGCACCAGCGGAAAGCCCATATCGCGAGCGCGGCTCTGAGCGCTGTAGACGCGGGCACTAGCTTCTTTGAAGGGCAAAATTGTGACCAAAGCATGGCCTTTGACATGGGCTTCGATCATAATCCTTTTGGCTTGTTCAAACGATTGCTCGAAGACTTTTTCCAAAACCCACACGACCACTTCCATGGGCGTGATATCATCGTTTTGCAAAATAACCCGATAGGGTTTTTCCAGTTCCTCATCGCTGAGCGTGATAAAATCGAGCTCGACATCAGTTGTTGTTTGTGGTTCGGCGGTTGCGACATCCCGTCGTGTATTCATTGGTTGGTTGACCTCACTTTTTGGAGACATGATAGCATGACCAAGCGACTCTCACCACAATTATTAATTTATGGTTACGCCCAAGGAATCTTTCCGATGGATGAGGATGGCCAGATCTATTGGTATGATCCTGATCCACGGGCGATTATTCCGCTTGATGAACGTTTTCATGTCTCCAGTTCCTTGCAGCGCACAATTCGTCGCCAAACCTTTGAAATTCGTTTTGATACTGCCTTTCGGGAAACGATGCAGGCCTGTTCTGAACGCGATGAAACCTGGATTAGCCAAGAATTTATTGAGATCTATAGTCAATTACATGCTGGTGGTTTAGCCCATAGTGTCGAGGCTTGGCAGGATGGCGAAATGGTCGGTGGCTTGTATGGGGTGGGTTTGGCGGGCTTGTTTGCTGGCGAAAGTATGTGGAGCAAAGCGCGTGATGCCAGTAAAGTGGCTTTGGTGGCGTTGGTCGAACGCTTGCGGGCTGGTGGTTTTCAACTACTCGACACCCAATTTATCACGCCGCATCTAGCAACATTTGGAGCCTATGAAATTCCACGCGCTGAATATAAACAATTGCTGGTCAAGGCTTTGCAATGCAGCGCAACCTTTTGATCTGATTGCGCTGCCTGCTGAACGTTAATTGCGAAACCAATCGGCCATGGCTTTAATTCCCTGTTCGATTGGGGTTGCTTCAAGCTCAAAGGTTTTGCTAAAGGCGCTGCTATCCATAATGAACGGTGCTTGCCACTCGTACATCATCTCGACGGTTTCGGCCAATTCTTTGATAAAGCGTCCAAGCAGCCAAACCATGGCAGTATTGACGGTGCGATAGCCAACAGGTTTGCCCAAAACTTTGGCCAAAATTGCTACAAACTCCTGTTGGGTTAGTGCGGCAGGGCTGGGGGCATGCCACGGTCGGCCTAAACCACGCTCGTCAGTGCCAAGGATTGCCAAGCTTGCTCCAATATCATTGACATAACTAAAGCTGTGCAGAACATCGGCTTTGCCCAGCAAATTAACTTTTTTGCCTTGCAAGGCTGGCTTGACTACCTGATCGCCCATTAATTGATATTCGGGGCCATAGAAATTCGAGGCCCGCACGCTGGTTGCGCGAATCTTGCCAGCATTATGGGCGGCAAACAGTTGCTCACTCATCTGCGCTCGCAATTTGCCCTTACGGGTATGGGCGGCGAATGGCGTGGTTTCAGTCATTGGTTGGCCGTTGCTGCGCCCATAGCCATATAAATTTTCCATCACCACCAATTTGGCCTTACTTTGGGCGACTCCCTCGATCACTGCTGCTTGCATCGCCGGAAATTTGCTGGTCCATTCGTAGTAAGCTGGTTGGGCACATTGGTAAACGCTGGTGGCAGCCTGTGCTTGTTGGGCTACAAAATGTTGATCATAAATATCGCCAGCTAAGACTTCAACGCTCTCGGGCAGATGGCTAGCCTTGCCCGAACGATTAATCATCCGCACTTGTTTACCTGCGCTGACCAAACAACGGGCGGTCGCTTTACCAATTGGGCCTGTGCCAAAAATAACGTGTAATTCACCTGACATCATTGATTCCTTGCTAATTTTTGGCAACAGCAAACTAAGCCTCGTTGCCGAAACTGCTTGAGCGTGCCGGCCAAATTGAATTAAGTTAGATCGTCAAAACCAAACGTATGCAGCATTTCTATGACGCGATGGCGATAGAAAGCGTCGGCATTGCCAACATTCGAGCTAAGATGTCCATACAATTCCAACATAATCAGGCCATGAATTTGTGTCCACAGGGTCATAATCAGGTACATCGACTCTAACGACACCGGATAGCCATGTTCGGCAATCATGCCATTCATATGCTCAGCACAAAATGCTGGAATACGAAAATCGTTGAGGCTTGATTCGCCAGCTTTGATCGCGAGATCGGCCAAGCGTACTGGCGTAATAAAGGTGCGAACCACCGCTGGCACCGTAATTTCGCGCGGCGCGTTATAGCCAGGAATTGGATTGCCATAGATCAATTGAAAGTCGATTGGATGATCGAAGGCCCATTGGCGATAGGCCTCAAATACCGTCAACAAACGCCCAGCCTTGGTTTTTGTACGCGATTTAAGCCCAACAGCATCCAAGGTATCGGCCAAACTATTAAAACTATCGGCAATCAAGGTTGTAATCAGGTCTTCCAAATTAGCAAAATAGTGGTACAGGGCTGGTGGGCTAACCGATAGAACTTTGGCAATCCCACGAATTGATAAGCCAGCTGTGCCATGTTGCGCCATCAGTTGGCGGGCCGCTTGCTTAATTTGAATGATCGTTTCATCGTTGAGTGCTTGATTACGAGTCCGCGCCATTTCAAAACCTCAATAGATTTACAGTGTAAATCTATAAATGAATTTACAATGTAAATTGAATTGTGTCAAGGACGAAAAAAGACCAATCATGGCAAAGCCAGATCGGTCTCAGTGTAGCATTGGCTGGGGCTTGGTTGAAAATTAGGCCACGCGTTCGCTGAGAGTTTCGCTAAGTTCGCCACGATGGATTGCGCCAGTCCAACGTTGGAGCAGCAAGAAGGTCAGTCGATCAAATTGCTCATCGATAGCTGGAAAGCGTTGGGTGATGCTACGCATTGCACTATTGAGGGTTTTGAGATAGCGTACCGCATATTTCCAACGGGTTTGCGGCACGCCCATCCAGCGAGCAACCTCATCACCTGCGAGATGATGAATCAATGCTGGAACCATGCCATCGAAAAAGCGGCCTGGTAAGAGCCCAGTGTGCATTGCTAGTAGCGCTTGGGTCAATTCGCGCCCCTCATCAGATGGGCCATGCTGACGATTGGAGATGCTATAGGCCAGATCCTCGGCTTCAGCCATCGAGCGTGGTAAGCTGGCCGGATCAACCCCAATCAGTTCGCCAATCACACACCAAGTATACAAAAAATTTTCGGCAGCTTGTGCGGCTATGCGATAGCCCAGTTGCTCCAAGCCCCAAATTACGCCATACGAAAATACCATCAGCGTGCCCAGCATATCTTCTTGACAAATCGGTACACCAAGCTCGGCGCTCTGCCATTGGCCAGCGTGAGCAATTTGATAACGCACAGCGGCGTGCATTAGGCGCACTTTTTGAATCACCTGCAAGCCAGCCCCGTTGTTTTGGAGCGCCTGCGGTTGTAATACCGTCATCACAAAATGGCCCGATTCAGTGACTCGGCGATAAGGTTCGGCCTGCAAGCGTTGGGTTTGGGTCAGCACTTTGACCCCTTTTTGAGCAGCGTAACAGCCAACCAAAGCTGCCGTTGAGAGCACGACGGTGATCGCCATGCCATAGCGAGCAAAAAATGCTGCGCCATTATTGATCCGTTGCCAATCGATTGAACCAGAGGGGCTGCAATGGTGTTCGAGCCAATCAAACAGAACGGGGGGCAAATCGCGAGGCAAGGGTTGATCGTTTTTGGTGATCTGGCGCAACACCTGACTAACCCGCGCTAAATCGCCATTGTTGGCCAATTGCTCAATCAAGCTATCGGCAGCAGGGTCGCCAATTTGGCGCAATGATTCAAGATAGGGCTGGGTGTAACGCATACTTCCCCTTTACTTCTGCAACGCTCAGTACCATGCCAAGCTGGTTGGCTACAACAACTGATTTGCATAGAAAGGGTAGAAGGCTGAGAACCAAAGGATCTATGCTTGGCTAGTATCATAGTTTTGTTTGCAAGCCCTTGCAAGCGCCTTAAGTCCTATTCTTGATTAACCTTTATTAATCAATTGGCTTTTGCGAAGGTCGGCTGGATAGTTAGGAGTTTTGTATACCCTCCCTCACCCCCGTCCCCTCTCCCACTGCGGCGTGAGAGGGGAGATCCAATGACATGATGTGAAGGTTCCCCCTCGCCTGCTGGGCGGGAGAGGGGGCTAGGGGGTGAGGGAACTCAGCTATCTTTGAAAACCTACCCTTGAAAGGTTGAGGTGAGGGGTTGGGGCTGTGAAAAACTTATTGCGCTAGCACCTGATGGCAAACATTGCAAACCAGTTGTTCTTTATGCGCCACCAAACTGGCTTGGCGGCCACAGGTTTGGCAATGGGGCAATTGAATCATCGGCTCAAATAAGGGCGAGATCGCAATCAAATGCGGTTGGTGTTTGCTGCCAATATGCAACACGGGCGTTTGAATTGTGGCTACGCTGACAGTTTCGGCAGCCAACGACAAGGCATAGCGATATTCTTGCTCGTCAAGCAGGCGTTTACGCTCTTCTTCGAGGGCATATTGCTTGTTCGATTCGCCCTCTTTGGCTCCGAGCGCAAGGCCTGAATCTTCTTCGAGCGCATCGTAGAAGGCGTTGATCCGCGCTTTTTCAACGGCCAGTAATTGGGCCAATTGGGCTTCGTGCAGGGCTTTTTGCGGGTAGAGCAAGCGCTCAAGCCAGCGGCGAGCATGGTGCAAAGCCACATTCACATGCTCATCGGTCAGGCCGGTTGATGGCAACGGCGTAAGCTGATCGCGTAAATTGGTGATGTCGGTGATGGTTGGCCAAACTTGGCCAGTTTCATAATCGACACAACAGGCCACCATTTTTTCCTCAATCACCTCGCGTTCAAAGCGAATACGAAAGGTAATCCGCAACACAATATGCTGTTGTAGCCCACTCAGTTGCAAGTTTGGGCCTTGAATTAATTGCGCTTCCTGAACATCGGCCAGCAATGACACTTGATCTGGATACCATTCCAAGCGAGCGCGATGAGTTGGCCGCCCACGTGAGCGCAGTTGTTCGGCTAAACGCAAGGTCAACGATGAGTTGGGCGAAAGCAATTGAAGATCAGGGTCGAGCGCCGCGACCTGCTTATCAGTTGTTACTAAAACAGTTTCTTTACCAAAAACCCGCCCTAAACTACCGGGGATCGTGAGTGTCCAAGTGGTTGGGCTGGTTTGTTCAACCCCAATATGTAAATCCGCCGCTGCTCGGCGCAAAAAATCTTCCATAATATTCCCATTCAGCGTATTGAGCAATCTATCAGCATCATGCTATTTTACCATGCCCAAAAGTTTGCTATACTTGCCCCAACCTTAATATCTTTTACCTGTGTGGGGAGCCTATGCGTCTGATCAAACCATTCATCCTCCTAATGGTGTTAGCAGGCTTTTGTCTGCCAAGCGCCTCCGCCAACCCCCCCGACCGTCTCGCAAGCAAAGCCGATTCAGCCCTGCTGGCAAAGCTGAATGCTGGCCAACAAGTGCCAACCCTCGTGCTATTGCAAGCCCAAGTCGATACCAACTTCGCTGATCGTTTGGCCAGTAAAGAAGCCAAGGGTGCGGCGGTGGTTGCCGCCCTGCGCCAACAAGCCCAACGCGATCAAACTCCACTGCTTGCCGAACTCAGCAACCGCGGGATTCAATCCGAGGGCTTTCTCTCGGTTAATGCCTTGTATGCGACGCTTGATTTAGCCAGCGCTCAATGGCTGGCCGAACAAGCCAGCGTCAAGCAATTGATCGAAGATTCGATTGTGGTCAAGGTCGAAAAACCAGTTGCCGAAACTAACCCAGCACCCCAAGCGGTGAATACCACGACCTGGGGGGTTAACTATGTCAAAGCCCCCGAAGTGTGGGCTAAAGGCATTACTGGCCAAGGCATCGTAATTGCTGGCGAAGATACTGGGGTGCGCTGGACGCACGCCGCATTGAAGAGCAAATATCGCGGCTGGGATGGCACAAATGCTAGTCACGATTACAACTGGTACGACGGCATTCGCACTTCGTTAGGTGGCACGAATCCTTGTGGTTTAGCGCTGAACGTGCCTTGTGACGATAACTCGCATGGCACTCACACCGTTGGTACGGTTGTTGGCGATAATGGCACGGGCGAACAAATTGGGGTTGCGCCTGGCGCAAAATGGATCGCCTGCCGTAACATGGATGCTGGCAACGGTACGCCTGCAACCTACATTCGCTGTATCGACTGGATGTTGGCTCCGTTCCCCACTGCTGGCACCAGTGCTCAAGGCGACCCCAGCAAAGCGCCGCACGTTGTCAACAATTCATGGGGCTGCCTAGCCTCAGAAGGTTGTACCAATACCCCTTCTGATGGCATTCAGACCTCAGTTCAAAATGTGACCAATGCAGGGATTATGTTTGTGGCCTCAGCAGGGAATGATGGGAGCGGTTGTGCCACCATCACCACGCCAGTCGCGATCTACCCTGAAAGCTTTGTGGTTGGCTCACATACCTCAACTGGGGCAATTTCTGGGTTTAGCAGCCGTGGTCCAGCTACCAACAATGGTGCCAGCCGAATCGGCCCAGACATTTCAGCCCCAGGCTCATCTGTGCGTTCGGCAACCAATGGTGGTGATGATGTTTATGGTTCAAGCTCGGGCACGAGTATGGCTAGCCCGCACGTAGTTGGGGTTGTGGCCTTGTTGTGGTCGGCTCGCCCAGAACTGCAAGGCCAAGTTGATCTCACTCGTGCGATCTTGCAAGAAACCGCTACTGCTGCGCCTTCAACCCAAACCTGTGGTGGTGTTGCTGGTAGCAGCATCCCCAACAATACCTTTGGTCATGGCTATGTCAATGCTTTGAATGCGATTGCCCCAACCTTGCAAGGCAGCATCACGGTCGATGGCACGGCGGCAACCTCAGCCACCATTCGCTTGGAAAATAGCGTTGGCGTGGTTGAATTTGGCAAAACCACTGGTGTCTATAGCACCAGCTTGCCAGCAGGCCTCTACAGTGCAACCGTTACTGTGCCAAACGAAACGCCAATTACTCGCCAAGTAACGATTGTCAAAGGCCAAGTTGCGACTGAAAACTTTGAATTTGGCGATGTGACTGGTACTGTTAGTGGTCATGCAACCCTCAATGGCACGGGCCGCGCTGGTGTCAGCATCACCGCCAACCCCGGCAACTTCACCACCGAAACCAACGCTAACGGCGATTACAACTTAGCCTTAGCCCCGGGAACCTATACGATTTCTAGCGAATTTATGGCCTTGGAAACCCAAGTGGCAACGGTAACGGTGGTTCTCAATCAGACCGTCATCCAAGATTTTGATTTCGCGACCACCCAAACCATCAATATTCAGAACTTCCGGTTTAGCCCTAGCCCAATTACGGTTACCTTGGGAACCAGCATCTTGTGGCGTAACCTTGATGCTTCGACCCACACCACGACCCGTGGTCAAATGCCGTTTATTTGGGATTCAGGCGATCTGAGCCAGAACCAAGATTATGCCGTAACCTTTGATCAAGTTGGTACTTTCAGCTATGTTTGTAGCTTGCATGGCAGTATGCAAGGTACGGTTGTGGTAACTCCACCAATGCAAAATACCTATCTGCCGTGGACAACTAAATAACCTATCGCCTATTCAATGGTACTATGGCACAGTCTGGACAACAGGCTGTGTCATTGTTTTAGCTCGCTTTTTGGAAGCCACATGCAGCAACATTCTCGATTAAAGCTTGGTTTGGCGTGGCTGGGCTTAATTGGGCTTTATAGCCTGACGCTCACCCAAATTCATACCTTCGATGCCTACTCCTACGCGACGGCAGTGCAAGCCAAGCCATGGCGCGAATCGTTTCATCCTCATCATTTATTCTATGGGCCGCTTGGTGAGATTATCTATTGGCTCAGTCAAGGTTTGGGTTATCAAGGTATGGCATTTGGGCCATTGCAAATGCTGAATGTAGTGGCTGGAGCCAGCGGCGTGATCATTTGGTGGCGTTTGCTTCAGCGTTTGACCAACCAGCCTTGGCTGGCAACCAGCGGCAGTGTGTTGGTTGGCGGAGCCTACGCTTGGTGGTATTACGCAGTTGAGGTCGAGGTTTATACCTTGGCGAGCTTGTTTTTAATTATTGCCACTGGCTTGTTGATTCGGCTGGCTGAAACGCCCCAAATACTGAGCAATTGGCGCTGGCTTGGGCTAGCCCATAGTGCGGCAATCCTGTTTCATCAAACGAATGTGCTTTGGCTTGTGCCTGTGCTGGTGGTTTGGCTGAGCGCTGCGTGGGGCACTACCGCATGGCAACAACGCTGGCACGCATTTTTGCAGTATGCCATGGTTGGGTTGCTGGTGGTTGGTGGTAGCTATGCCATCGTGATGTTTGGCTTGAGTGGCTTCCGCACATGGCCGCAAGTGCAACAGTGGCTGTTTGAATATGCCAATACTGGTTTGTGGGGCACGACCAATGCCAACACCTTTGCCAATTTGCTCAACGGCTGGCAACATACGATCCATGGTTGGTTAGGTGGTGCGGTTTTGCTGGCCAGCCTTGGCCTGATCGCTTGGCGCTGGCGTTTGATGTGGCGGCAATCACGAATGTTAGTGGTGTTGGCCGCGAGCTGGCTCATCACCTATAGCCTCTTTTTTGGCTGGTGGGAGCCAGATAATATTGAATTTTGGATTGCTTGCTTGCCGCCGTGGGCTTTATTGATCACGCTTAGTTTGCATACGCTCAAGCTGCCGCAGCGCCGTTGGTGGCAGCCTGCCCTAAGTTTAGCCTTGGTTGGCATGAGCCTTAGCAATGGCTGGCAAATTTATGCCAATGGCGCTGCGGCCAACGATCAAGATCGCCAAATCATCACTGAATTGGCCAAAACTGGCAGGCCCAACGATTTTTATTTTGTGCCGAATGGTTTGCAAGCCTTGTATGCCGAATATGAATTTGAGCGCCCAAACAGCCTGCCACTTAGCGTTAGCCCTGGCGATTGGCAGCATGGTTGCTTGGAAATTAGCGCTAGAATCGTCGATACTACCAGCGCTGGCTATACGGTTTGGCTTGATCAGCAGGCAGTCGAGCCTAGCCCAATTTTGCTCGAACGTTACGGACTAGAGCAATCAGCGGTTACCGCATGCTTTGCCCCATTTTTAGCCCAAGCCCAGCCAATTACCCTGACCCATGCACGTTATCTCAAGCTCGACCCGATTCCTCAAGGCTTGCCCGATTGGCACTGGCAGAATTGGAGTTTGGGCTGGCGCGAGAATTTTATTACTGCTAGCACTTGGGGCGCTGGCTGGACATTTATCCCACAGCAAGACCCACATTTGCTTAGCCCACGGATTAATCTGGCGAGCAGCCAATGGCGCAAACTTGAAATTACTATGGCCAGCACCCTGCCAAATCAACATGGCCAACTGTATTGGATGGCTCCTGGCGAGGGTGCAACCGAAGATCATTCGGTCTCATGGGATGTGATTGGTGATGGAGCGCTGCATACCTACACCCTTGATCTTAGCCAAATCCCAACTTGGCAAGGCTCAATTGGCATGCTGCGGCTTGATCCGGTTGTGGCGGGTGCTGAGCAGCAAACCGTCACGATTCAGCGCCTACGCCTGCTGCCCTAAGTTACTTAGCGAGTATGTTAAAATAGCCCTAACTTTTTTGGATGCTATGGTGAGGAACCAGCGATGATCACCGCATTTGTGCATATTCAAACTGAACCAAGCGCCGCCAACGGCGTAGCGGCTGGCTTAACCGCAATTGAAGGTGTGGCTGAAGTCTATTCGGTCACTGGCGAATGGGATATTATCGCGATTGTGCGCTTGGCCGATTACGATCAACTGGCCAAAACTGTGCCCGACCAAATTGGCAGCCTGAAGGGGATTGTGCGCACCTCAACCGTCTTGGCTTTTCGCTCGTTCACCAAAGAAGAAATCGCCGCCACGTGGGATATTGGCTTATCCTAGAAGGAGCCTGCAATGGCCCGTTTGATTGGCTGGATCGTGTTGGCCTTAGTGGCCTTGTGGATTTTTGGAATTGTGTTTCGCATCGCAATTAAGCTCTTGATTATCGGCACGATTATTTATTTAGGTTTGGCAGCATTTGGTCTGCTGAGCAAACGCCGTTGAGGAATTGCCAATGTCGCAAGCCTTAGCCCAAGCTGTGATTACCGCCCTTGCCCAACGCCAATGGACGCTGGCGACCGCTGAATCGTGTACTGGCGGGTTGTTGGGCGATTGGCTGACCAACATTGCTGGCAGCTCAGTCGTCTATTTGGGCGGCATTATTGCCTATGCCAATAGCGCCAAGCAAACGTTGCTGCATGTGCCAACTTCAACCTTGGCGACCGTTGGCGCGGTGAGTGCTGAAACCGCTTTAGCTATGGCGCAAGGGACGGCTCAAGCACTCGGCGCGACGGTTGGCCTAAGCACGACTGGCATTGCTGGTCCAGGTGGTGGCAGCCCTGAAAAACCAGTCGGCTTAGTTTATTTGGGTTTGCACTTGCCCAATCAAGGCTTGGTCGAGCAGCATGTTTGGCCCTACGATCGTTTGGGCAACAAACAAGCTTCGGCCAAACGTGCGCTCGAATGGCTGCTCGAACAACTTAGCTCAGCCTAATTTCGGGCAATCGGCAGGGAATTGTTGGCAATGGGGTGTATCACCTGGGATACGATGGCGATATTTGACCACCAACTTATAGACGCTATCCTGAATGTGGCGAATACCCCAAAGTTGATAAAAGCCTAAGGCCAAACGCTTGCCCGTGGCGATGCTCAGGGCTGCATTAACCGCCCCGGCCCCACGCCATAGTCTGCCGTCGCTGGTTTGCAACCATGCTGCTTGCTCACATTGAGCATAGGTCAAGCCAACCGATTCGGGCACGCCAGGTTTTTGAAATGGCTCGATCCGAATTCGTTGTTGGTGATCGAGGTTTTTGATCCAACGGGCGGCCCGCGTGCAAAAATCGCAGGTTCCATCAAAAATTAACAATGCTTGCGACATAGGAGTCTCCTAATGGCTTTTCGCTCGTTCTGGGGGCGGCGCTGGCATGCCTGGACACCCAATCAGGCCGAAATTCAGCCGATTGAGGCTGGCGTGCGGCTTGCCCTCCATCAGCATGATCGCATGGTTTATAGTGATGCGCAATTGGATGATTATGTTGAAAACGGCTTGAGCTGGTATGCTCCAGTTCGTTTGCAACTCGAAGCGCGGTTTTTGGGCGAGCCTGAGGATTTTGTGGGTACGGCAGGCTTTGGCTGGTGGAATGATCCGGCTGGCACGGGCTTGCGGCGTTTGCGACTACCCCAAGCCTTGTGGTTTTTCTATGCGGGTGCTGCTAGCCAACTTGAATTAACCGCCAATGGCGCACATAACGGTTGGTTGGCGATGAGCTTTGTGCCGCGCTTGGGCTGGTGTTTGGGCTTGTTGCCACTCGCTCCGTTGGCCTTGGTGCTGAGCCAAAACACGTGGTTACGCCAACGCTGTTGCTTGCCATTGTTGCAACTGGCTTTGGGCGTGCGCAGCCAGCCAATCAAACTTCGCTGGAATACGTGGCAGCAGTATCAAATCGACTGGTATGCTGATCGGGTGGAATTTTGGCTTGATCAGCAATTAGTGCTCCAAATCGCCAGCGTGCCAACCAGCGATTTGGGTTTGATTCTATGGCTCGATAACCAATATGCCCAAGTTTCGCCCCGTGGAATTGTACGTGGTGGTATACTTGCTCATCAAAATCAAGCCTTAGAAATTCGTCATTTAACGATTAGCGACCTAACAACACCTGCACTCTAGTATGCTTGACAGCCTCAGGTGGACTTTTACAATAGCCAGATATTGTTGTTACACCTGGAGGAACCACAATGCGGTCTTTTCGATGGAGTTTACTAGCATTTCTAGTAGGCAGTGGTTGGTATACTGCTCAACCCCAAGCGAGCAATCTTGCCCCAACCAATCAGATTCAAGTTACCACGACGGTTGATGATACCAACCCCAGCAACCAAACCTGTTCGTTGCGCGAGGCGGTTTTGGCTGCTACCAGCGATCAAGCGGTTGATGCTTGCTCGGCTGGCGCTGCGGTTGATCAGATTTTGCTGCCTGCTGGAGTGTATCGGCTAACCAACATTGGCCGCGATGACGATCAAGGCCTAACTGGCGATTTGGATCTGCGCGGATCGCTGCAAATTACGGGAGTGAGTTCAGCGACCACGATCATCGATGGCAATGTAACTGATCGCGTGTTGGATTTGCACGAAGGCAGATTGACCTTGGAGCATGTAGAAATCCGCAATGGCTATATTTTGAATAATGATGATACGGCAACCTATTATGGGCATGGTATTTTTCAACGCAGTGGTAATTTAAGCCTCGATCATGTTCGGGTGATTCACAATGGCATTATTACCTCGCCAATTTTGTACGGTTTAGCCAATTATGGTGGTGGGGTGGCTAGTTTGGCGGGCATGCTCAGCATTCAACATAGCTTTTTCAATGATAACGAGGTGCGCACTATTTTTATGGGTGGGGTTGGTGTTGGAGGTGGTCTCTACATCAAACAAAGCACAGTAAGTATTGCTAACACAATTTTTGAGGCCGATACAGCGGGCACTGGTATGGCGATTGCCAACGATGGCGGCAATTTGACGCTCAGCCAAAGCCAGATTCGGCTAGCCATTGGTCAAGGTGAGCAAGGTGCAGCAGTCGATACGATCAAAGGCATGACCCTGATCGAAACCAGCGAATTTCAGCAAAATCAGCCACGCGCAGTTAAAATTAACCAAGGGGCTGAGGCCGAAATTATCAACAGCCTATTTGGGCAAAATGGTGGGGTTGGCAATTTCTATTGTGCCAGTGGTGGCGCAATTGCCAATGCTGGGCGCATATTGATCAGCGATTCACGCTTTATCGACAATTATGCCGATCAAGGCGGCGCATTAGTCCAAAGCCAAGGTAGCAGCGAAATTTATCGTAGCGAATTTAGCGCCAATCGGAGTAATGGAGTCAATCGGCTGCGTGAAAACTGCCATGCCTCAGGTGCGGCAATTAGCCAACAAGCTGGAACCATGCTGCTCGACACCAGCACGCTCGCCTTCAATGATAGCCGGGGTTTGGGTGGAGCCTTGGATCAACGGGGAGTTACTTCAGTCTTGACCCTGACCAATTCGACCGTGGTTTCGAATACCAATCGTTTTGTAACGGGCATTGGTGGTGCTGGAGTTTCAATCAGCGGCACCTTGGCACTGAACAATAGCATGATCGCCAATAATTGGCATACGCCCAGCCAAACCGCCAACGATTGTCTCGGCAACCTGACCAGCCAAGGCCATAATTTGCTGGAGCGACCGACCGCCCAATGTCAATTGCTCAATCAGCAAGCCAGCGATCTGCTGAATCTTGATCCCTTGCTTGGTGAGTTTGCGCTGCATGGTGGTAGCTCACGTAGTTTTAGTTTGACCGCTGCTAGTCCCGCGCTTGATGCTGGGCCTGCCGATTGTGGCTTGGTTGATCAACGGCTCTATCCCCGGCCTGTCGATGGCAATAACGATCAAACCGTGCGCTGCGATATTGGGGCATTTGAAGCTGGTATGATTGCCCAAACCCAGTATTTTAGTTTCTTGCCCTTTGCGCTGGCCGGAGTTCGTTAAAAGCAATACCCCTCACCCATTGCGGTGGGCGAGGGGCATTTTATTCATCCCGTTCTATTACGAACCAATGATCCTATGGTTCATCAGTGGGTTTCTGCCCATCACTAATTGCCCTTGAGGGGGTGCAGGGGGATTAAAGCCCCCTGCGTTTCCCGCCTTGAGGCGGGACGGAAGGGTGGTGATTGATGAATACAAGCCTTAAAACCTTCCCCTTGAAAGAAAAGGATTAAGGAACCTACATTAGCTATCGAGCTTCAAAACCGCCATAAAGGCATCTTGTGGAATCTCGACGTTGCCAACCATCTTCATGCGCTTCTTGCCCTCTTTTTGTTTTTCCAAGAGCTTGCGCTTACGGGTGATGTCGCCACCATAACATTTCGACAACACGTCTTTGCGCATTGCTCGAATGGTTTCACGGGCGATCACCCGTGATCCAACTGCTGCCTGAATTGGCACTTCAAACATTTGGCGTGGAATCAGCTTTTGCAGCTTTTCGACCAATTGGCGGCCTTGGCGATAGGCATTGTCGCGGTGGGTGATCATCGAAAGCGCATCAACCGCCGTACCATTGACCAACACGTCAAGCTTAACCAAATCCGAGGCGCGATAGCTGCTCAGATGATAATCCAGCGAAGCATAGCCTTGGGTGCGCGATTTAAGCGAATCATAGAAATCGATCACAATTTCTGAGAGTGGAATTTCGTACTTCAGCACGACCCGCTCTTTATCGAGATAATCCATGCTTTGGAAAATACCACGTTTGCCCGTGACCAACTCCATGACCACGCCAATATAGCGAGTTGGTACGATAATGCTAATCGACATCATCGGCTCTTCGATCTGGCTGATTTGGCCAACATCGGGCAATTCTGAGGGATTATCGATGATCAAAATTTCGCCAGCATTGGTTAGCACTTGATATTCCACGCTGGGCGCAGTTACCAATAGATCGATGTTGTATTCACGTTCGAGCCGCTCTTGCACAATTTCCATGTGCAGCAAGCCCAAGAAGCCCGCACGGAAGCCAAATCCTAGCGCGGCTGAGGTTTCTGGCTCGAACGAAAGCGCCGCATCGTTCAAACGCAATTTGTCCAGCGCATCGCGCAGCAAGGTGTAATCGCCTGAATCGACGGGATACAAACCGGCAAACACCATTGGCTTGGCTGGCTCATACGGGGCCAGTGAGGTTTTTGCAGGATTATCAACGAGCGTGATTGTATCGCCAACTTGGCAATCGCGCACCGATTTCAAACCAGTCGCGATATAGCCGACTTCGCCAGCGCTGAGCGCTTGGCCAGCGACCATGCCTGGTCGGAAGAAGCCAATTTCCATGGCTTCGGTCAGCACTTCGGTGCCCATTAGGCGCAATTTATCGCCAGCTCGAATCGTGCCATCGACCACCCGAATATAGGCAATTACGCCTTTGTAGGCGTTGTATTGCGAATCGAAAATCAAGGCACGAGCAGGCGCTTCGTTGATGCCTTTGGGTGGTGGAATGCGGGCGACAATCGCTTCGAGAATTTCGGGCACGCCTGTGCCTTCCTTGCCCGAAGCCAAAATAATCTCTTCGCGTGGCAAGCCCAGCACATGCTCGACTTCCTCGGAAACGCGCTCGACTTCAGCGCCAGGCAAGTCGATTTTATTCAAGATTGGAATAATTTCGAGATTGTTTTCGAGTGCCAAGTAGACGTTGGCCAATGTTTGGGCCTCGATCCCTTGGGAAGCATCAACGATCAACAATGCGCCTTCACAGGCTTGCAACGAGCGTGAAACTTCGTAGCTAAAGTCAACGTGGCCTGGGCAGTCGATCATATGCAAGGCATATTGTTGACCATCCTTGGCGGTATATTCTAGCCGGACGGGGTGCATCTTAATCGTGATGCCCTTTTCGCGTTCCAAATCCATGGCATCGAGGGTTTGTGCCCGCATTTCGCGTGAAGAAAGTGTTTGGGTCACTTCCAACAAACGATCCGAAAGCGTGGTTTTGCCATGATCGACGTGGGCGATAATGCTAAAGTTGCGAATGTGCGTCTGTTCAGCCATTGTGTCCTTTATGTCCTATTGTGTGAGGGCTTGCAATGTCAATCTGTTGACAGTATATCATGAGGCACGAAATTGATTGAGCTAAGGCTGAATGGCGATTAACCCTGCCCGTTGCGCCATAGCTAATTTTTTGGCATGAACCCGCAAGCTTGCTGCATCGATCATCTGATCATCAATCGCAATTGCCCCTAAGCCTGCCTGTTGATCGGCAGCTTGGTAGGCCTTGATCAGGCGTTGAGCTTCGGCAATTTCGGCAGCGCTGGGCAAAAAGGCTTGGTTGATGATTGGCACTTGTACCGGATGAATTGCCCATTTGCCATCGAAACCCATCGCGGCAGCGCGTTCTGCATCGCGTTGGCAGGCCTCGGCATCGCGAAAGGCAAAGGTCACATTATCGATCGCCTCTAGGCCCGCCGCTTTGGCCGCTACCAACATTTTGTGCTTGGGGTAAGCAAACATGCCCCATTGATCATCTGCCGAGCGTGCTCCCAAATCGCCTGCATAATCCGCCAAACCAAAAATTAAGCTTTCCAAACGAGGCGAGGCGTTGGCAATCTGCTCAACCGCTTGCAAGGCGCGAGTGCCTTCAATTAATACTTCGAGCTTAATTGTGCCAACCTGCAAGCCAATATTGGCCTCGATTTGACTGAGCAACCGATCAACGAAGCGCACATCGTCAGCGCTTTCAATTTTGGGAATCACCAAAACATCAATTTTAGCGCCAGCCGCCTCGACAATTTCAACGACATCGCGATAGTGATAATGAGTTTGCACCGCATTTGGGCGCACTGCTACAATTTTCTGGCCAAAATCTAAGCTTTGCAAGGCTTGAATGACTGTGGCACGGGCGGCAATTTTCTGTGAAACGGCGCAAGCATCTTCTAAATCGATAATCACTTCGTCGGCCTCAGAGGCGGCGGCTTTGGTGATCATGGCTAGGCTATGGGCGGGGCAGGTCATTTCACTGCGGCGAATCCTTGACGACATGCAGGCATCCTTTGTGCTAAAAACGGCAAGCCGCCAAGACCCAAAGGCGCATTGTCAGGAGACTTTGGAACTGAGCGGCTTGATGCTAAAATTAGGCTTGTTGGATTGAGCTAAATGCATAGGCAGCAGCGCCAAGCACCCCTAGATTATCGCCCATCTTGGTTTGATGAATTGGCACATTGCGATAGCCGGGCAAGGCGCGTTTGGTAATTTCGGCGCGAGCTGGGTTGAGCAAACGATCGCCTAAGTTGGAAACCCCGCCGCCCACGAAAATCGCTTCAGGGCTGAACATATGCAGCAAATTGACGAAGGCAATCCCACACCAAAAGCCAGCATTTTCGATTAAGCGAATTGCCAACTCATCGCCTTGTTGCGCCGCCAGATCTAAATGATGGGTGGTGACGGCATCGGGAGTGGTTAATTGATTAAGTACGGTGGCAGTGCCTGCTCGCATCGCTTCGGCAGCGTGGTAGGCCAAAAATGTGCCTGATGCGAGCGCTTCCCACGAACCAGCTGGGGTGGCCGTGGCGGGTGCAAAGCCATGCGGGTCGAGCACCATGTGACCAACTTCGGCGGCAAAGCCATTGTGACCGAGCAACAACCGACCATCACAAATGACCCCACCACCAACGCCCGTGCTGATCGTGACGTAAATCATATTTTGCATGCCACGACCACCGCCGAATAACCATTCGCCGACAGCAGCCAAATTGGCATCATTGCCGAGCACGACTGGAAACGGAACTTGGGCGGCGATTCGATCGCGGATGGGGAAGTTCTCCCAACCTGGCAAGTTGGGCATGGTAATGACCGTACCGGTAAAGGGGTTGAGTGGGCCAGGTGCGGCGATGCCAGCGCCGACAATTGTTGCACCATTCGCCGCAGCGATCATGGCGTTAATTAATTGAGTAATCCGACCAACAACTGCTTCAGCACCTTCATGCGCTTCGGTGCGAATCCGTTCATGAGCAAGAATTTCACCATCTCGGTCAACTAAGGCCGCACGTAAATGCGTGCCCCCGAGATCAATCCCGATTGCAAATGCCATAGGAAAAACCAATACCTTTCATGCGGATCTTTTAATTGCGCAATTATAGCACAGGGCATTTTGGGCTTTCTGCCTATAGACATTCACCCAGATGATCAATACAATAACAAAAATAAGCCAAATTTTAGCTAACAGCCGATTGTATTGTTGCTGCATAGTACGGCCTATGCTATACTCGCGCCGATACACTCACGATGTAAATCGTCCCGGGATTGACAGGAGTATCGATGAAGCTACGCCACAGCGCACAAACCGACATTGGGCGTTCACGCGAAGTTAACCAAGATGCCTATGGCGTGGGCGACCCGCTACCAAACGGAATCCAACTTTTTGTTGTTTGCGATGGCATGGGCGGTCATTTAGCTGGCGAAGTTGCCAGTCAAACGGCTGTGCAAACCATGTTGGCAACATTTCCGAACGTTGTTCAAAGCGATATTCCCAAAGCCCTCACTACTGCTATCGTGAGTGCCAATCAGGCTGTCTTCGATCGTGGCCGTGGCAATATGGGAACCACCTCGGTGGCCTTGCTGATCTTCAAAAATGTGGCGTTTCTGGCGAATGTTGGCGATAGCCGCGCATACTTGATTCGCAATAATGCAATGCGCCAAATAACCGTCGATCACTCGTTTGTCGAGGAGCAAGTTCGGGCTGGGTTAATGACCCGCGAACAAGCATCACAATCGAAGATCAAAAACATCATCACCCGCGCGGTTGGGCATCAACGCGAGGTGCAAGTTGATGTGTTTCGTGAGCCGGTTCAGGCTGGCGATCGCTTTTTGATCTCGTCCGATGGTCTGCATGGCTTCGTCGATGAAGCAACCATCTTAAAAACCATCAATACGCTGCCATTTGAGCAAATTGTGCCACGCTTGATCGATCTGGCGAATGGAGTCGGTGGTTACGATAATATCACCGCGTTGTTGGTGCAAGTCGATGAGCTTGAGGCGATTGCCGATAATGATCCATTGCTGGAAACATTATTGAATCAGCCGTTGACTGGGCCATTACGCAGTGCAGAGCCAATCACTGAAGAATTTGAATTGCCAGTTGGCCCAACCGGCACTGCGCCAATGCCCGTGGCTGGCATGCGCGATGACGAAACCCAACAGCATGTACCGATTACTGCTTCGGGGCGTTTGAATCCAGCAATGGCGGCTATCCCGACAAGCGCTGCTCGACCTACGCCAACTACTGCTCCTAAACCAGCAGGCGGTGGTTTATCCGGTTGGGGTATTTTAGGGTCGTTGGTGGTGTTGGCCGCTTTGGTTGGGGTGCTGTATATTTTTAAATTGCCCCCAGTCAGTTTGCTGTTCCCTGATACGACATCGACACCCAATCAAATTGTGGTGGCAGTTCCGTCGTTGATGCCAACAACCCAACCAACCACAACTTTAGCGCCAATTACCAATGCGCCGTTGGCAACTGCAACTTCGGGCATTTCGCCCACCTTGCAACAACCAACCCCAACTCCTTAACCTTGGTCTTTTCTTAAATGTATCAACCCCGCGCCAGACAGCGCGGGGTTGATGTTTAAGCTTGGGTGCGAGGCTGGCTTGCCCCTGACCCCTCGGCTCTTCATCCCTCATCCTTCATAATTCATTCTTGGTCTACTCCTCGTTTTCCCAGCCTTGATCTTGCAGGGTGCTGCGCAGGGCTTTGCTGAGCGTTTCGATTTGCTTGAGCACGAGCCGCACTTTGAAGGGCGCATTCTCATCGCTTTCCAGCCATTTGCTGAAATCGCCCTCGTGTACCGCCCGCGAAATCCGATCAGTTTCATCGACCATTTGATCAAGCGAGCGAATACGGAAGACCCGCGATTTATTTTTTTTGGCTTCGGTTTCTTCAACCACCGCGAAGAATTGATCGTGTTCATGCTGAATGCGCTCGTCTTCATCATCCCAAATATCAGCATCATCGGGATCAAGGCCAGCGCCCTCGGTCGAGCCATGGCTTAAACGGCCACCAGTTTGTTCAACTTCGCCGATGCGTTCGGTGCGTAGTTCCAAGCCACCTTCGAGCGCATCAAGTGCAGCCTCAACCGAAAGCTCGGGGTTGGCAGTCAGATAGGCCGCCAAACCACTAATTTGGGCCGCCGACATGCCTTCGTCAGCAGCATAGCGTGCTAGCTCAACTTGGCGACGTTCATTGGGCAAGCGCCGAATATGTTGAGCTTGGGTTACATTCAAATCGCCATTGCGCAGCAAGGCTTGTACTTCCTCGGGTAGATCAAGCAAGCTCAAATAGCGGCGTACCGAGCGGCCAACCAAGCCAACCCGCTTGCCAACTTCCTCATCGAGGTCGCCATTTACCCCAACTTCATTCAGTTGATCGCGCAGCCGTTTGAAGGCCACCGCTTTTTCAAGATCATTCAGATCCAAGCGGGCCACATTTTCGGCCAATTGCTGGGTCAGGCGGTCAGCTTCTTGTAGATCAAGCTTGATGCAGGGCACCCGTTCGTAGCCAAGCGAGCTAATGGCAGCCAAGCGTCGCCCGCCATACACCACGCGATAGCGATCTGCGCCAATGCCGATAACCCCAAGTGGTTGCAACAGGCCTTGTTCGGCAATCGTTGCGGCGAGCGCGGCAATATCGCCTTGATCTTGGCGAATCCCGCTTGGGTCGGCTTCTAGTTGATCTAAGCTTAAATAGAGTAATTGCATAAATTTGGAGCCTCGTGTTGATTTGGCAAAACACCGTGATTATAGCACACCTATTCTGGTTCAATCTAGTCGCTTGCTGGCGGTTAAAGCAAACACACCATGATTAAAGCATAATCGTGGTGTGTTTCAACGGAGAATAGATTAGGCTCCAATCAAATCATCGACGATTTTGGCGCTGGATAATACGCCCGGCAAGCCAGCCCCGGGGTGGGTTCCAGCCCCGACAAAATAGAGATTAGGAATTTCTTCCGAGCGATTGTGCGGACGGAACCAGGCCGATTGCGTCAGAATTGGCTCGACCGAGAAGGCGCTGCCTTGGTAGCTATTCAGGGTTTCGGCAAAATGCAAGGGCGTAATCATATGCTCGCTGACAATATGTTTGGATAAATTGGGCAGGTAGCGATCTTCTAAAAAGTTCATAATTCGGTCGCGATATGGCTTGGCTGTCTGCCGCCAATCGGTGCCCGAACCAAGGTGCGGCACTGGCGAAAGCACATAAAAAGCCTCGCAGCCTTCTGGTGCTAACGATGGATCGGTCAAGGTGGGCATATGCAAATACAGCGAGAAATCATCGGCCAGCTGTTTTTTCGTGAAAATATCATCAAGCAAGGGCTGGTAGCGTGGCCCCAAAATAATATCGTGATGTGCGAGTTTTGGCCCATCTTGGCCGCGATATTGACGATCGGTGCCGAAATAGATCACGACCAGCGACATTGAATAGCGCATCCGAGCGAGCTTGCGGTCGGTGTATTTTTTGCGCATGCTGCTGGGCAAGAGATTTTGATAGGCCCAAGCAACTTCGCTATTGCAAACCACCGCATCGGCTTTGATTTCGCTGCCATCACGCAGGCGCACGCCCGTAGCCTTGCCGTTGTAGGTGCTAATTTCCGCTACATCGCGATTGAGTTCGATTTTGCCGCCCAAATCTTCAAATAATTTAACCAAGGCTTGAACTAACGCCCCTGTGCCGCCTTTGGCAAACCACACGCCCCATTTGCGTTCGAGGAAGTTGATCAAGGTATAAATGCTGGTGGTTTGGAAGGGGTTGCCGCCGACCAGCAACGGGTGAAAACTGAGCACTTGGCGCAAACGCTCATCTTGCACAAATTTCGAAACAAAGCCATAAACTGTGCGATACGACTCAAGTTTGATCATATCGGGCACGATTTTGAGCATATCAGCTAATTTCAAAAAAGGCTGATCGGCTAATTCGGTGAAGCCTTTGTTGAAAATCTGCTCGGCGCGGCGCACAAATTCCAAATAGCCATCAACATCAGCAGGGTTCCACTCGCGAATTTGGCGCACCATGCTTGGCAGGTCATCGGAGTAATCGAAATGGCTTTGATCATGAAAAAAGATGCGATAAAACGGACTGACTGGCATCATCGTGACATAATCTTCGGTTTTGCGGCCCGCCAAAGTAAATAAATCATCAATCATAAATGGCGCGGTGATCACAGTTGGCCCGCCATCAAATTTAAAACCATCTTGCTCATAAACATAAGCCCGACCACCAGGCTTATCGCGCTTCTCCAAAATCGTCACATCGTGGCCTTTGGCTTGCAACCGAATCGCCGCACCCAAACCGCCAAACCCACTGCCAATCACAACAATTCGCATCGAAATATTCCTCAAACAACCAAAAAACGGTATGATTAACGCTAATAAGCGCATTCTAAGCCATGCTACGCGGATCATCGTGCGCTGGATGGTTGTAGAGGCCATGAAAGGGGAATTTTGTGCTTGATCTTGAACAAACTGAAGATGTAGGAACGTTGCTGAGTGCTGGACGCGAGGCAGCGCAACGTGGCGATAAAACGACGGCGCGTAACGCTTTGCGCAAAGCCAATCGGCTTGCCCCCAACGATGTACCGGTGTTAATCGCGTTGGCTGAGGTAGTTGGGACATTTAACGAGCGACGGTTGTTGCTTGAGCAGGCGCTGCAATTAGAGCCAGATAATATTGCCGCCCAAGGAGCGTTGGCGGCGCTCAAAAGTGGCGCGGCTAATCCACACCCAGCGGTTAATCTGCCGCCAATTGACCCAACCCCATTGATGGCTCCCACCAGCGAAACGCTCTATTGCTATCGCCACCCAACGGTCGAAACCGGCTTACGCTGTATTCAATGTGCGCGGCCAATCTGCTCGAAATGCAGCGAACGCACGCCAGTCGGCTTTATTTGCCCTGAATGTCGTAAAGAACGCCGATCACCAATGTACCAAGTTGAGCCGCTTGATGCGGTCAAGGCTGGGGCGATTAGCCTCGTGCTTGGTGGGGTTGGTGCTTATTTGCTTAGCCCATTTGGCATATTTCTCTTTTTTCTTATGGGCGGTGTGATTGGCGAAATGATTATGCGAGCGATCGATTGGGCTACCCGTAAACGCGGCCTGATCATGCAGATTGCGGCGGCTGGCTCGTTTGCTGTCGGGGCGATTCTGGCGGCAGTGTTTGCTGTTGGCTTTAAGATCGGGCTAATTCTCTTTCTAGGCTTTGGTGTCTTTATCATTGTGGCACGTTTGCGCTAGGGAAACCATTTCTGATTGAGTTTGGCGATCCAGCCCTCGGCATGCAGTTGACCAAGCTCACGATTAATTTGGTTCTGCAATTCGTAGGCGGTGATTGGCATCGCCAAGACAAACGGTTCGTAGCTGAGGCTGGCGAGGGTACGGGTTTGCTGGCGATTGTTGGTGTGTAAGGCGGTTAAATTGCCAACGATTGCCGCCTCTGAAAAGCCGCGTACTACCAGATCGGCAGCAGCAATTTCGATGTACGGGCTATTATCGATCTGTTGAGGGCTGAAGATTTGGCGGGCTATGCTCTCGCCTGGTGAGCCAAGTTGCACTGAAATCGAGCCAATTAATTGGTTTTGTTTGGTAATTGGGTTGCTAGAACTAACCAATAATTGTTGGCCGCCATCAAGGTAGGCTTGGCTATAGCGTGCTCGCCAACCTTCGGCTGGATTCTGAATAATTCCGGCGGCAATCAGATCAACTTGATTTGGATTGGCCGGATCAATCGCCGGAAACAAGCCATCGTAGCCAATTTGCCGCCACTCAACGGTTAAATCGAGGCGGCGAGCGATTTCCTCGACCAACTCCACATCATAGCCGATTGGTTGTTGGCCTTCTAATTGAGCAAATGGCAAGAAGCCAAAATCGGTGCCAACCACCAAAACTCCCCGCGCCTTGGCACGTTGCCAGACTGGATCATCAGCGCCGCCTTGGCTGCGTGTAGCTAGCCAAGCGTAGCCCAAAAGCACACAAATTGCCAAAATATCAAACAGTCGGCGCATAATCGGCCTGCTAACTATTGGCGGCAACGCTCAACGGCACATCCTGATCGACTAGACCAACGATTTCCATCAGCTTGAGGGCGTTAGTACTCGGCGCTAAACCAGCTCGCAATTGATAATCGAAGGTCATGCTTGGGCCATTATCGCCGCGCTCGAAGTGTTCGGTCAAATACCATGGTTGGCTGATGGCGGCAATATCGGGCGCGGTTGCCAGCGACAAATCGTGAGTTGAAACTGCGCCGATCGCACCTAAACCGATTAAGCGGGCAATGATATGGCGTGCAGCAACGGTACGTTCACGCGTGTTGGTGCCATGCAAAATCTCATCCAACAAGAATAAGGCTGGTTGGCCTGCTGCCCGCGCTTGCTCAACCTCGCCCAACACCATTTTGAGCCGCAACAATTCGGCCATGTAGTACGAAACGCCTTGTTCTAGCGAATCGTTGATGCGCATGCTGGTGGCAAGCCGCAGCACTGGCAATTGCAAATTGCTGGCACACACCACACTGCCAGTTTGGGCGAGCACAATATTGAGGCCGATGGCTCGCATCAAGGTGCTTTTGCCTGCCATATTCGAGCCAGTAATCAAAAAGAGTGTGCCTGCTGGCCCGATGCTCAAATCGTTGGCCACCGCTTTATCTGGCCGCAACAAGGGATGGGCCAAACCGCTAGCAATCACCTGATCAGTGGTATGCAGTTGGGCTTGAGTCCAATTTGGGTGGTCGGCTTGTAAGGTGGCGAGGGCGGCAAGCGCTTCAATTTCGCCCAAGGTTGTGAGCCAAGCGCGGGCTTGACCACGCACATCGCGCTGCCAACGCTCAAGCAACCATCCAATGTGAATATTCCACAAACTAAAGCCTTGGAGCACAATATAAAAATAGCTAAATCGCTGATCAGCAAGGCTCAACAAGCGACTCAAACGCGCCATCTGATGATCGGCGCGAACCCCATTGGCAGTTAATTGGCTTTGGGCTTGGCGCAACAAAGCGGCTTGAAATTGCGGCTCGTTGATCGCCCGAAACAATGCGCCAAAGCCAGCAAAGCCTTTGCGCCGTGCACTGACCGCCATAATCACCTGATTGGCCCATAAGCCTAAGCCATTGCTGACGATGATATTGAGAATAAACAACACCAACCAATAAGGCACATTCGTCCAGCCAGCCAAATAGGCCACTAAGCCCGCGATTGGCCCGATTGGCAACAACCGCGCTAACCAAACCACCCACATCCGGTTGAGTACCTGCGCTGGCTGTTCTGTCCAAACCAGAAATTGCTCGAAATCAGCACGTTCAGCGGTAACATGATGGGCTGCCACATGCAACTCTTCGCGCAATTGCACGTTTTGGGCTAGTTCGGCGATCGCCTGTTGACGCGATGTAATTGTGCTGGGATTTGCTGGAGCCAAAAGCCAACTCAGCAGCGTATCCAAGCCCAAGGCGGTTGGTAAATGGCCAAGTAAGTGCAACAACGAGGCGCGGCCCACCAAATCCAAATCGTTAGCATACGAATCGGCAGGAATGTCGAGGCTTGGCACACGCAAGGGCAAATTGACCCAATCGCGCTCCAAGCGTTGCACGCCATAGTGATTTAATTGATACAGCGCTTGAGTGCGTTGGCGCTGTTCTTCAACCGTATTATGCTGAATCAAGACCCAAACAAAGCCAATTAGCAAGCCAACTGCGACTGCAAACCACCATGGTGCATTGGCAAAGCCAAAAATCACCGCAAACAGCGCTGCGCCAAACAACACCAAACGGAGATTGGCAAAGCGATCTGAGCGTTGGCGAAGCTGCTCTAATTCAAGTTGATAGCTAGCACTGCGTTGGCGATAGGTCTCGATTGGGGTGGCTTGATTTGGGAGTGACATGTATATTCCTGCGCTACTCGACTCGTTGGTGGGTAAACCCATGTCATCATACCATATCGGGGATCGGTTGTCGGTTGTTGGGGATCGGGGTTTGATCCACGAAGGACACGAAGCGCACGAAGGGTAACGCAGGCTACAGGCTATGGGCTTTTGACTATTGAAGATCATGGGAATAGCTAAATTGTTGTGTTAGCCCATAGCTGTAATGGTTTATTGGGTTAACAACCAATTATCACCATCCCTCACCCCCTGCCCCCTCTCCCACGGCGGGCGAGGGGAGCACTGCCCAAGCGGTTCCTCCCTCGCCTGCTGGGCGGGAGAGGGGGCAGGGGGTGAGGGAACAATAACAGTTGCCAATCTCATAACCCATTACATATAGCCTATAGTCAGCGTTCCTCTGCGTCAAAAAGATCCCCAGCCCCCAACTACCGATCCCCAATATCGTAATTAAGCTAGGTGGTCGGCCATGGTCTTGGTAATAATCTCAATCGAATGAGCAAGCGCGATAAAAATGTATTGCGATATCGAAATGGGATAACGCTAAGTGGCAGGGCTATGCCTGTTTCAGCATCACAAGCAGCCATTGGTCGGAGTAGCCGCCTTGGGCCTGGCCCGATGGCGATCCATTCGTTTAGGGGTGTTTCAATAGTCCCAAAAGGGTGATCAATGGTAACCATAATGTGGTCGAGATTAGGTTTAGTTTGCTGCATGTTGTTAGCTCCAACATTGTTGGGTTAGGCTGCTTGATCGACGAAGAGCGCGAAGCTATTTTTAGCCACGAATTGCACGAATTCCACAAATTGATCTTCTAAACGCCAATGACTATATGTTTCATCCTTCATCCCTCATCCTTCACAACTCTGCGCCTCTGCGTTAAAAACGAACCTCCTGACTCCCGATCCCCAGCCCCCAACTACCGATCCCCAAGATCGAAATCGTGCGCACAATCCGATTTACCTAGCGTATAGTAAAGCAATCGTGTGTGTGTAGTAGGAAGGATGATTGCAGTGGCAAGAAAACCGTTTCGAACGTTGGTTAGTTTGACCCTGGCCTTAGGCGTGTTGATGGGCGGAACGTTGTTGAGTGCAGTAGCTGACCAATCAGCCACATTGCCCCCAATTAATGGTATCTGGGATAGTTCGCTTGGCAACAGCTTTCAAAAAGCTGGTTCGATTCATTCGTTGACGGTTGATCCAAGTAATAATCTCTACGTTGCTGGCGATTTCAATTTTATCAATCAAACCGAAGTTAATGGTTTAGCACGTTGGAATGGCTCAACATGGCAAGGCTATGGGCTTCAGCCAAACGATGCTGGCAAAATTCACAAGGTATTGCCATTTGAGAATGAGCTATTTGCGATTGGTGATTTTGAGCGTTTGCAGCAAGCTCAAAATAAAATTGCCCGTTGGAATGGCACAAGTTTTCAGCCAATTGGCAATGGTATTACCGGATTATTGCATCGATTCTCACCTGATATTACGGTTGCAACCTTGCATAGCTATAGCGAAACCCTCTATATCGGCGGTGAGTTTAGCCAATTTGCTGGTGAATTTGCCTATGCAATTGGCCAATGGAATGGCGCGGTTCAACCGCAAGCCACGATCTTTGATGGTAAAGTTACTAGCTTTGCCTCTGATGCTGATGAATTAATTGCTGGTGGCTATTTTACCCAAATTGATGGCGTGGATAGCCGTTTGGCACGCTTGGTCGATAATCAATGGGTTTCACTCGATGTTGGGATCGCCAATAATGCTTTTACGGTCTACTCAGCGAATAATACGATTTATCTTGTAGGCTATAATCTCAGTAGTCAAACCTATCGACTCTATCGCTGGGATGGTTCAAGCGCAACCAGTGTGGGTGGTCCACTGGATGTTGCCATTGATAATTTAGTTGTTCATGGCACAGATCTCTATATTCAAAGCAATCAGCAACTCTTGAAATTAGAAAATGATCAATGGCATGCTGCTAATTTGCCAGTGACGATTACCAAACTGACCGCTTTAGCCAGCAATGGCTCAACCCTTTACCTTGGCGGTGAATTGCTGGTGAATGGCAATCCAAGCCAAATTGTTGCTTGGAACGGTACGCAAGCCCAAAGTTTGGCGAGCTTGACGGTGATTGATGATCAACACTTGGTCAGTGGTGATGCTGGTCGGCCAGTGATTATCGATTATGGAATTGGTAGTGCTCAAGGCTCAATTCAACGCTGGAATGGCACGAGCTGGGAAACCTTGGCAACTGATACCAACGATTCGTTTGGAATTTCACAGTTTTATCGCGCCAACGATCAACTTTACAGCTTTTTCCTTGAGCCACAAGCCTTGGCTACTGGCCAAGCGGCTAGTAATGTTTGGCGCTTGAATGGCACGACGTGGACGAGCGCTGATATTAATCTTCAAGATTCAGTCTATTGGTATGAGTCAGGCCAACAGATCTTGGCGTATCTTTCACAACCGCAGGCAAGCCAACCAATAACTGGCATTTTGGAGTTTGATGGCACGAGCCTTAATCCACGGCTTCAACCAGCTTGGTTTAATCGCTCAGATTATCTCTTCTTCTTCGAGAATAATTTCTATGCGATCAATCTGCTGAATGATGTAGACTCGAACTTTTTAGAAATTCAGCGCTGGGATGGCCAAACCTGGCAAGAAATTCAGTTTATGGAAGTGCCTAAGGCCCGTTATAGCCTGAAACTGTGGCGTGGTCAGCTGTTTATGGCCAATACTGCTGGCAATTTCTACGAAATTAATCCTGATGGTAGTTTGGATGAAATTGCTACGGCTGATGGTGGCATTTATACTTTGGCTGGGCGTGATGATGGTTCGCTCTATCTTGGTGGCGATTTTAGCACCATTGATGCAGCGGCAACAGGTCTAATCGCTAGCTTTGATGGCACGAATTTCCGGGGCTTGGTCAGTCAACCCAATGGACGCGTCATCTCACTGAGCGTTGATCATAATTATGTGTATGTTGCTGGCGATTTCACCAAAGTGGGCACAGTAGCATCGTTGGGCGTGGCGGTCTTTGCGCCAACCAAGCAGGTCTATTTGCCGATGGCAATTCGTTAATGTTAAATTCCCTCACCCCCTGGCCCCCTCATCCCGCACGCGGGAGAGGGGGCCTATGCTCATTTTGCTCCCCTCGCCCGCCGCAGTGGGAGAAGGCTGGGGGTGAGGGAATTTATTTAATCGTGTGGCAGGGGAGCCAAAATTGCTAAATGCTCACTTTGTTCCTGCCATGTTGGCTCAAATTGCTCAGCTTCAATCACAATCCCCGTGCCACCCCGGCGATTCAGAACCGGAATCGCCACACTAGCTTGATCGGCTGCGACCTGCCAAACGACCTCGGCAATGCCTTCGTAGCTCAATGGATCAAGCGCTTGTTGCCAATCGCAGCGAATCCACCAGCGCGGTGTGACTTGCACCCACGCTGGATCGGCTTGCCAGCGCCGATAGACCGCTATGCGATCGAGGTAGCCAATGGTATGCGGCCAGCGTTGTTGGAGTTGACGTAATGCGTTGGGGGCGATCGGCTGATCGAGCACAACATCCCAGTGAATCGTGAGGTTGGCTTGGGCGATGGGCCAGCAAAAGGCCTCAATTACGGCCAAATCACTATGATGCGCGATAACCACCACATGGCTGGCAACCTGATCAGCATAATGTTGGCCTTGCTCCCGCCATTCGTCTAAACTGAATTCAGCCCGACAATCCAAAACGATAGTACGAATTGGCTGATCGATCACGCGAATTGCTTGCTCGCAGGCTTGGAGCCAAACATCGCAAGCTGGTTGCGGCATGCCTTCGATTGCCAAGGGATCAAGCCCGGCTTGTTCACGTAAATCCCAGCGTAGGGCGCGAAGTTGTTGGTAGTTGAGCCAATGATTGGCCAAAATGTAGTAGGGTGGGCGATCTTGAAAGTGCATGCCAAAGCGTTCGGCATCGTTGCGCACGCCTGTGCCAGGTAATACTTGCAAGGTAAAAATATCGTAATCGCCAAGTTGCTGCTGCTGAATCCATTCGATCGTAGCATGGGTGCTGTCAGCATCATCTTCGGGCAAGCCCAAAATCACATCGAGCAACACCGCTACATCATGCTGATACAGACGGCGCGTGCCTTCGGCCCATTTTTCGAGGTCGGTACGCCGCCCAACGGCTTGCAAGGCTGTGCGATTGGCGCTTTGCAAGCCAACTTCGGCCACAGTCAAGCCTGCTTGCACCAAGGCCTCAACACTTTCTGGCTTAAGGTGTTCGCCACGTAATTCGGCATAAATTGGGGTTGGTTCAGGCTGATTGATGCTTTGCAGGCCGCGCATCAATTCGCGAAAATTGGGCAGCAAATTGAGATTCGCCTCAACAAAATGAATTGCCCGTGCGCCCTGCTGGCGTGCCCAGGCCACTTCATCCAACACCCGTTGGCTGCCAAACATGCGACCACCCAATTTTGTGCCCATGTTGCGGCCATACAAGCAGAAGGTACAGCCGTAAGGACACCAGCGCGAACATTCGATAAAGGCAATTTCGCCAGCCCGTAGCTCCAAAAAGCCCAGCAAATAGGGCGATGGAATTGGATCAAGGCTCCCCATGGCGGGGCGGGGTAAGCCAGCATGCAATTGGCTCGCGTGATATTGCAATGTGCCAGCCACCAGCGGGTAGGGCAATTGGGTTTGGTTATGCATCGGCAAGCTAATTTGCTGGTGCTGGTGTTCGAGCGCCAGCAGTAATTCGCTGAAGGTTTGTTCGCCCTCGCCTTCTACTGCAACATCGACCGCTGGATGTTGCAAAACCCAGGTGTTATTGCGCTGCACTTCGGGGCCGCCAACCACCACAATCAAATTTGGTAATGCTTGTTTGAGTTGACTAGCAAGATGCAACGAACGTTCGCTATTCCAGGTATACAGCGAAATCCCAAGAACGTGTGGTTGTTGAGCGATGATCCAATTACAAATCAGGCGATCACCACCACGGTCGGCAATATCACGTGGCACAATCTCAATTTGCATACGCTCAAGTAAGCCTTGGTTGTACGCCCATGCTTTGAGGTAGCCCGCTGCCAGCGGCACATTCGCCGCCGGATTGCTGGGCACTGGAAGTTGGAGTAGCACGATCTTTAGCATGAAATACATTTCTGTTTAAACGCAGAGGCGCAGAGTAACCACAATCTCGCTATGTTCTATGTGTCATGGTTTATCGCATGAACAACGGCTAGCCTGCCCTCACCCCCTGCCCCCTCTCCCGCACGCGAGGAGAGGGGGAACCGCTCCAGCAGTGCTCCCCTCGCCCGCCGCCGTGGGAGAGGGGCTGGGGGTGAGGAAACGAACCATTACACCAGGCCTACAGCCAATAGCCAATAGCCTAATTCACCGCCCAACGTGAGCCGTTGTCGTGTTTGGTAATTTCGATCTGCACCGGAAATTGATCCTTCAATTCTTGGATGTGGGTGATTACCAAGATGCGACTGAAATCTGGCTGAACTTGGGTGATAGCCTCGACCAAGCGTTCGCGCCCACGACCATCTTGCGAACCAAAGCCTTCGTCAATAATTAATGTTTGCAAGTTGGCTCCGGCGCGACGAGCCAGCATTTTGCTCATGGCAATCCGAATTGCAAAGTTGATGCGGAAGGCCTCGCCACCGCTATACAAATCGTAGCGGCGCGTGCCTTGTTCATCGGCAATTTGAATATCGAGAGTTTCGCTGGTATCGCCTTTTTTTGTTTCGCGTTGGGTTTCAAAGCGCAAGTGCATTTGGTTGTCGGTCATGCGGCTGAGCAATTCGTTAGCTTCGCGCTCAAGCTCAGGAATCGCCGTTTCGATCAGCATTGCTTGAATGCCTTTTTTGCCAAAAGCTCGTACCAATTCGCTGTGAACATCGCGTTGATCTTGCACTGAGAGCAGCTCTTTTTCGGCTGCGGCCAACTGCTCAGCGACTTGAGCCACATGCTGGACGTTTTGCTGAGCTGCACCCAAATCTTTTTGAGCAACGGCCAAGCGCCCGCGAAACTCGTTGATTGTGCGTTGAGCGGTTTCGGCAGCTTGAATAGCGGCTGGCAATTGGGCTAATTCTTGGTTGAGTTGATTGAGCATTACTTGAATTTGGGCTAAATCTTGGCGTTGGCGCTCGATCAATTCGGCCAAACGCTGGGCTTGGCGTTGGTTGGTTGCCAAGTTGGTTTGCGCCGAACGCAATTGATGATATTCGCCTTCCCAATGGCCAAGGCTGGCAACCGCGTCGCGCACTTCTTGATGGCGTTGTGAGGCATAGCCCAATTCAGCCATTTGCTGGTAAATTGCCTCGGCCTGTTGCCGTGCAGTTTGGGCAAATTGCTGACTATCGATCTGGACTTGCAAGCTCAAAATTGTTTCGTGCAATGTGGCATTGTGGGTTTCAGCCGCCTGAATTCGCTCAAGTTGTTCTTGGAGTACGGCGGCTTTGGCCTCGATTGTGCCACGTTGGGCTAGCCGTTGCTCGAGCTGGGCGATTAATCGGCCATTGGCTTGGCGTTGGGCATCAAGCGCCGCTTGATCAAGGCCTAATTCGGCGATTTCAGTTTGGGCTTGGGCTAAGGCGGCGCGTTCTTCATGGGCAAAATCGCCATGTTCAAGCCGCTGATTCAAATCGCGCAAGGTGCTTTCGGCTTCGCTGCGTTTGCTACGATGTTCTTGGGCTTCGCTGATTTGGCCTTCCAAGCGACCAACTGCTGCTGCCAGAGTGCTCAGCTGGGCAACTTTGCGCTCTAAACCTTGAATTTCGCGCTGGCGAGCATCATATTCATTGCTTAGTTGTTTGCGAGCTTGGCTGGCCTCACGATATTGATCACGCAGATCGTCGCGCTCAACGATATATTGCTCGATCACTTGATGAATGCCATGCTGGCCGATATCGCTCTGGCAGAGTGGGCAATGCGTATCGTGGGTTGCCCGTAGTTGGTCGATTTTATCGTTAATTTGCTTGCCAAGTTGCTTTAAATTGCTCTCTTGTGCCGATAGTTCGCCCAATTGCTTGGCATCTTGTTGGTCGCGGCTGCGCATTTCTTGGAGCTTGCGTTCATCGCGAATCAGGGCTTTTTGTTGGGCAACCGAGGTTTCAAATTCACTGCGCCAGCGCGATTCGTTGGCCAAAACATTGTCGGCCTCGATAATTCGGCGATTTTGCTCCTCGCGTGCGGCAATTAACGAATCGCCGCGCACGTTGATTAAGCCTTGCAATCGTTGCACCTCAACCTGCAATTGAGTTAAGTTGGTGCTTTGTTGCTCTAGCTCGTTGCGCTGGCTGCGGGCTTGCTCTAAATGGCGTTGATCGTCGGCAAAACCGGCTAATTGCTCGGCCAAGGCGGCCAAATCTGCTTGCTTACTGGCTTTATTGGCGATCAATTCGGCGTTGGTTTGCTGATCGCGCTGATATTGCTGAAGTTGATGTTGCAACGAAAGTTCTTCGCGCTCGACCAAAGCGCGTTGCTCTTTGTATTGATCGTTGAGCTGGACAATTTGCTCACGCAAGCGATCAAGCACCACTAACTCTTCACGCGCAGCTTGCAAGACTTGAAAATTGGTTTCAATTTCGCTTTGACGAGCGACCATCGCTTGTGCCACACCAATATCTTGAGCCAGTTGGCGATAATCGCCATCGCTTTCGGCAATTTGACGTTCGAGGTCGCGGCTGCGGCTTAGCTCGCGGTCGCGTTCGGCCTTACGATGTTCGAGTGCGCGGCGTTGTTGGTCGGCTTGCTCAAACACTACTGTTGCTCGTTCGATTTCATGGCTAAGCTGCTGCACCCGTTGTTGCGCTTCGGCCTCTTGGCTCAGGTAAAAATCACGCTTATTGACCCATTCGCGGTAGCTGCTGATTGTACCTTCGAGGCCTTGAGCGCGGTCGCTGAAATAGCGCACCTGCTCTTTGGCACGGGCTTCAAGTTGTTCGTAGGCATCGAGACCTAAAATCTCGGCCAGCACTCGTTTGCGTTCAGCAGGCGCTTTGCGGGTAAATTCATCGGCTTTGCCTTGCACCAAAAAAGCACTATTAATGAAGGTATCGTATTCCATGCGCAGCACAGAATGAATGATCTCTTGGGTTTCTCGGATGCTATTGCCAGAAATTGCTCGCCAATTATCACCATCGTTAACTTGAATTTCGAGGATGGTTTGGCCGCGTTTGGCTGATGAACGGCGGCGCAACACACGATAGGAAGTTTTGGCAACGCTAAATTGCAAATCAACTTCCATCTCTTGTGCACCCAACGCAATCAATTCATCATCGGAGGAAACGCGAGCTTTGCCCCAAAGCGCCCAAGTGATTGCATCGAGCAAGGCCGATTTGCCAGCGCCATTTTCGCCCGACAAACAAGCAACCCGAATTCCTTCGAAATCGAGGGTTGGAACATCATCGCGATAACACATAAAATTACGAACACGCAGCTTCTCTGGCAACATCCGGCGCACTCCTGCCCAAGCGTACAAATTTGCTAGTTTCTATTATAGCCTGAATTGCGATTTTTCCTATGTTCCTTGATAATTGGCCCAATCAATCTCAGAGGAGGCTCTTTCGATGCAAACAACTCCATCGGGCTTGCGCTACGAAGAACAGGTTGTCGGAACAGGGGCGCAACCTAAAGCTGGCCAAACGGTGATTGTTCATTATACAGGTACACTCACCAACGGAACCAAATTCGATAGCTCGGTTGATCGAGGCGAGCCATTTGAATTCATTTTGGGCGTTGGCCAAGTGATCAAAGGCTGGGATGAAGGCTTATCGACGATGAATGTTGGTGGTAAGCGGCGCTTGTATATTCCAGGCAATTTGGCCTATGGCGAACGCGGTTACCCTGGCGTGATTCCACCCAATGCTGAATTGATTTTCGATGTGGAGTTGATCGGGGTTCGTTAATATTGTTCGATAAAGCCAACAGCCCTCGACACATTGAGGGCTGTTGGTTTTTCATTTAATCTTTGAGGGCGGTAATTGCGCCTAATGCCGCTTCATGGACATATTGGTCACTATCTAAAACCGCAGTCCGCAAGGCGGCCAACACATCGACGGTGGCGGCAGCCTGCCCCATGGCGGCAAAGGCGTTGGCAGCAGCTTCGCGGGCGTAAGGGTCGGCATCCTGCAACACGCTGATCAGGCTATCCAAAATGCTGGGGGTGACCATGGCGCTGCCCAGTTGCCCAAGCACCAAACAAGCCGCCGAACGCACAAAACTATCATCATGAAACAAGGCTGTGGTAAGTAATTCGCGGCTCATGCTATCGATTAATTGATTGCGCAATGTACCAATCGAACGAGCTGCTGCATACCGTGCCCCCAAATCGCGATCATACAAGGCCACATGAAACAGCCGCTCGCGTAGATGGGCCGCTAAATTGCTTTGGGCACGACCAAGTTGGCGTGCTCCTGCCGCGCGAACCATGGCCACCCGATCACTCAAGGCTTGCTCGATTAATTGCCAATCGCTGCCAGTATAGTGGCCGCGACGGGTTTGGAGCGAACGCACCGTGCTATAGCGAGTTTGCCATGGAATTTCATTCAGCGCATGGCGCAATTCAGTTAATTCGCCGTTACGCCGATATGGCTCAATCTCATCGCTTAAGCTTTGGCGCAACCAATGGGCTTCGGCATCACCAAGTGTGTGTAGTAGATGCTCGATCACATCAAGCTTGAGCAAAATTTGCTCGATCACCAAGCGCAAGGCTGGCGAATGTTCAAATTCGCTCCACAGCAATTGTTGGCTATAGCGCAGCGTATTGGCGTTATGAATCAGAAAACTCGTACCAGTGGTTTGGGTGACATTGGCCAAGGTGACAACCGCTCGTAATGGCTGGTTGGTAAAGGCCTGAAAAAACGGCTCAAGCACCAAACTGCTGAGGTAGTAGGTTAGACGTTCAGTGCCATAAATACCCATTTCGGTTTGGGGGGCACGGACAAAACGGCGCAAGCGTTGCAAAATCTCGGCTCGCCAGACTTCTAGATCAAACATGAATTGCTCCTTCACTCGACTCAATTCTCTCGTGAATCCAGGTTGTGACTGCGGTTAGCGGAAACGTCTCCATCGGCAACGTTAGATGGCTGTGGTCAGGCATCAGTTGTAGCGTTACGTCGGGAATGGTCGCCAAGTTGCTCAAAACTGCCTGATACGGTGCGATGCGGTCGCGTTGGCCATAGACCAGCAAGATTGGGGCACGAATGCGGCTGAGCGAATCGGCCAAATTAAGCGTTGGGAAAAGCTGGTTAAAGCCCATGGCAATGCGCATTGGCGGCGCTTGCCATTGCTGCCATAGTTGATACAAGGTCATGCGGTCGGGGTATTGCCAAAATTGCGGGCGGAGCAAAGCCCGTAGTTCGCTGCGAATATAATGATTGCTCTTGAGATCAAGCGCAACTGGCGAGCCGATAATGACTAAACCATCAACTGCGACACCATCGGCAATTGCTCGCGCCCCGATGCAACCACCCAAACTAACTGCCACCACGACCACATGTTCCGCATGTTGGCGCAACCACGCGACCGCCGCTGCTACATCGGTGTTGCTATCAGGCACATCCAAGGTGCGCGGATTTTCGCCTTGTCCCGCTAGATCTATTGCCAACACGCTAAAACCCGCTTGTTGTAATTGCGCGATGGCCCGTGTTGCATAGCGGGTTTTGTCGTTGCCAGCGCCGTGCAAATAGAGAATTGCCGTGCTGGTGTGCGATGTGGCATACCACAAGCCAGGCACATGCTCACCAGAATCGAGCATAATTTGAATTGGCTCACAACTCGTTGAGCCAGCCATAAATTGGCGCAGCGGGTTATGCCACAAGCTGCGCAACGAGGCTAGCGCTAATTGAATTGGCACGGCCAGCCAAACACTGAGCCAGCGCCAACGCCCACCGCGCCAGCCCCAAACTGCCAGCGCTGCACCAAGCAGGCCATCACGCCGACGTTGCGCTAGCCAGCCAAGGTTGGGCAGGTTGGCGAGCGCACTCAGCAAATTAAATAGCCCCAGCCAACCAACCAAGCCTCGCCCAAATTCAATTAATGCTCGACCAAATCGCAACACTGAAACCACGCTCCTATATCCTGCTGAACTGGTCGGCGATGCCGCCATTCATTGGTTTTATTCGAATATTGATAATCGTCGGCCCACGCCGAGCCATTGCGCACCACTTGATCCAGCGCATCGATCAGATAATCGGCCTCGTGATCGGTGGTGGTTGGGTGGATCGAAAGCCGTACCCAGCCTGGTTTATCCGATAAATCGCCTTGATCGATTAAATCGGTGATGCGTTTGGAGCGCTGCGGATCGACGTGCAAGAGATAATGGCCATAGGTTCCAGCGCAGGAACATCCGCCACGCACTTGCACCCCAAAACGATCGTTCAGCAATTGTACAATCAAGTTGTAGTGCAAATTCTCAATGTAGAACGAAAAGATCCCTTGTCTTTGTTCCAAGTGATCAGCTAGCAGATGAATGCCATCGATTGAGCGCAAGCCTTGGAATAGACGTTTGGTCAATTGGGCTTCGCGGGCTTCGATCTGCTCAACGCCCATGGTTTGCTTGAGTTGGAAGGCCAGCGCCGCTTTGATCGTTTGTAAAAAGGCGGGAGTACCACCATCTTCACGTGCTTCGATATCGCTGACAAAACTATGGCCCATCCACGGGTTCGTCCAGTTGACCGTGCCACCGCCAGGCTGATCAGGTACCCGATTGTGGTAGAGTTTGCTGCTAAAAATCAAAACCCCAGGCGTGGCCGGGCCGCCCAAACATTTATGCGGCGAGAAATAAATCGCATCAAGCGCGGCGGCTGGGTCGGCTGGGTGCATATCGATTTCAACATAGGGCGCTGAAGCCGCAAAATCAATAAAACAAACCCCACCGTGAGCATGCATCACCCGCGCCAACTCGTGGTAGAGCGTGCGCACACCAGTCACATTTGAGCAAGCAGTGAAGGCTCCGATTTTAACGCTGCGTTCAGCATAGGCAGGCAGCAAGGCTTCCAAATTGGCTGGATCGATCAGCCCTTGATCATCGGGCGGCACAACCACGACCTCGGCGATGGTTTCGAGCCATGAGGTATGGTTGGAGTGATGCTCCATATGTGAGATGAACACAACAGGCCGCTCGTTTTTCGAGAACTTAATCTGCTCAGCCCATTGTTCGGGCATGCGCAAACCCAAAATCCGCTGAAACTTATTGACCACAGCAGTCATGCCTGAGCCAGCTAAAATCAACACATCATCGCTGGCGGCGTTAACATGCTGCTTGATCAAACGTTGGGCAAAATGGTAGGCTTCGGTCATCGAGGTTCCAGTGATATTCGATTCGGAGTGGGTATTGCCGACAAACGGCCCAAACACATTCAGCATTTGCAACTCGATTGGCGCATACAAACGCCCACTTGCTGTCCAATCGGCATAAACTATTGGCAGCGAGCCATAAGGTGTCATAAAATGCTGATCAATACCAACAATCTGACGGCGAAAAGCTGCGAAGTGGCTAGCAAGTTCGTGCATACATGCTCCTTAGTCGCCTCGTTGCGACCATCGCTGGTTGTTTGCCCAATGCCTGAATTATAGACGGCGAACCCTGCTAGCGACAAGAGGGCTATGCTATAATCGGCCTATGATCTGGATTTGGCTGCTTAGTAGTATGGTAGTGGGCCTTGGGCTGCTGTATTGGCTGATTATTATTGGCGAAGGCAGCTATTTTGGCCGAGGTGTGGTGCGCTGGATTTACAGCCGTGGTGCATCGATTTATGATCGTGTGCGTAGCAATGTTACAATCCACGACGAGATTCACCTTGGTGGACCGTTGCGGGTTGCCTTGATGGCCATGCCGGATGCAGCGACGCTTGATGTTGGCACTGGCACAGGCCGCGTTCCGCTGTTTCTGGCCCAAGAAACCTGGTTTCATGGAGCGATTCATGGGCTTGATCTGACGGCGGCGATGTTGGCGCAGGCCCAAATCAAAGCCCAACAAGCCAAAGTTACCGAACGGATTCAATGGCACGAAGGCAGCGGCGATAATTTGCAACGCTGGCCGGACCAAAGCTTTGGCGTGGTAACATGTTTAGAAGCGTTGGAATATTTTCCCCGTCCACGGCGGGCCATTGCTGAGATGTGGCGGGTTTTACAACCAGAAGGCACATTAATCATCAGCACTTGGACACCACGGCATGCCCGTTGGTTGCCAGGCAAGGCTTGGACAGCCCAGCAATTACAGCAATTATTATTCGATTTTGGCTGCTGCGATTGTGAAATTCGGCCTTGGCAAGCTGATGCTTATGAGTTAGTTATTGCGGTCAAACCGTAGCCCTTGGCGTAGTGTCGAGATCTGCTCGGCGTTGCAAGGTGAATGTAATTTATGACGCAACCTTCTGCTCCTTCAACACCATTACTGCATAACCGTTATCGGGTGCAAGCTCGTTTGGGCGAAAATCGCTTAGCATTGGTGTTTCGGGCAACCGACGAACGGCTGAATCGTTCAGTTTTAGTCCATCTGCTACGCCCTGACTTGTTAGAGAATGCCCAATTACGCAAGCGTTTTAATGATGAGGCTCAAGGCCTTGCCAAACGCACCCATCCGGGCTTGCTCGATGTCTATGATAATGGCGAGGTCGGCAATCGCCCATATATGATCACCGAGGATGTCGATGGCGATTTATTGCGCGATCGGCTGCCATTAGCGGCAGAACGAGCCTTGGAAGTGTTACGCCAAGTGGTTGGGGCGGTGGCGATTACGATTAACACCCAAACTCCCACTCCGCCAATTGGCTCGCGCTCGATTTTGCTCACGAGCAGCGATCGGGCGGTGCTAATAGAGCCGTGGTGGCTGAATAACGAAGAATTACGTGGCGATATGCAACTGTATCGTGCGCCAGAACGGCTCAAAGGTGCTGCGCCCGATGAGCGTTCGATCGTGTATAGCCTTGGCTTATTGGGCTACGAATTGCTAACAGGTATCACGCCCGACCCTAATGCCAAAGACATGCCTTCGATCTATCAACAAGTTAATGGCTTTGTGCCCTCGTTAGTGGCAGCGCTCCAAGTCGCAACAGCGGCTGACCCCGATCAACGCACGGCCACGGTTGCGGCCTTGGCTCGCGATTTGGCGGCGGTTGATTCGGCAGCTGATGCGCCGACCAAACAATTGGTGCGGCCATTGCCAGCTTTGCGCGATACCATGCGCGATATGCGCCAAAATTTGGCTCAACGTCGAACCCAGCCAACACCTACGCCGCCACCACAGCAATCGCCTTCGGCGAGTGCAGCGCCTAACTGGAATGTTGCGCCGCCTAAGCCGATGATGCCACCGCGCCAAGCACCGCCGCCAATCCAGCAACAAGCAGTGCAACAGCCACCACCGCAATATTATGCGCCACAGCCTGCACCGCCAGTGCAACAAGGCATTAGCCGCGAAGAATTACGTAGCGAGTTGCGCAGCGAAATTCGGCGTGAAACCTATCGCCGTGGTTGCTTGAATTTTATTTGGCGACGGGCCTTTGGTCTTACATTAATTACCTTATTGGTGATTGGCTGTGTTTGGGGCTTTACCTTTGGGCGCAATTGGCTGGTTGGCGGAGCGGCCAAAACGTGGGCTTGCGAGCGGATTCCAACCTGGGCCTGCAATTTGCTACCTGGGCAACAGAGCGAAACCTATATCATCATCCAAGATAATACGCCAGTGTATACCAACCAAGATCGCAACAGCGCCTTGGTGGTGAGCTTGCCGCGTAACACTGAAGTCGTGATTCGCGATCCCGCGACCAACTTAACCAGTAATGGTTGGGCCAAAATTGAAATCGACGATTACCAAGGTCGGCGGATTACGGGCTGGATTGATAGTTTGAATATTGCCAAGCCCCAGCCAACCGTTCAGCCAAATGAGCCAGATCTCCCGACAACCGTTGGTGAATTGGTGTTCAAAACCTTGCAAGAAAGCAATGTCCGTACAACTGCCGAATACAAGAGCGATGGCAGCAACATTATTATGGCAATTCCGGCCAATACTCGTGTGATTGCGCCCGACCCCGATGCGATTGTGACCCAAGGCGGAATTGTCTGGATCAATATTGTCTTTGAAAAAGATGGTCAAGCGATGACCGGCTGGATTTCGCGTGATCTTTTGCAGCAGGAGGAAACCCCTTGAGCGTGTTCGATTTGCCAGACGTTTTGTTGCAACGCTTACGCAATGCCCAATCAATTACAGTGCTGACAGGTGGGGGTTTGGCTCAAGAGTGTGGGATTCCAAGTTTTCGCGAGGCCCAGCAACTCGATTCACGTTGGGCTGGCTACGAGCCGCAAGAACTGGCAACGGTTGAGGCATTTTTGCGCAATCCACGCTTGGTTTGGGAATGGTTTGCCTATCGGCGTGGTTTGGCCGAGGCGGCTCAACCAAGCGCAGCCCATTATGCCTTGGTGGATTTAGAGCAACTTATGCCAAAGTTCAAGCTGATTACCCAAGCCACCGATGGATTGCATTGGCGAGCAGGCAGCCGTGAATTGATCGAACTGCATGGCAATTTAGCTCGAATGCGCTCCTATGAAGATGGCGGTATGGTCGATTCGTGGGATGAAACCGAAATTCCGCCGCGCTGCCCGCGAACTGGCGGCTATCTGCGCCCTGATGTAGTGTTGTATGGCGAAGGTGTGCCACGCGAACGTTTGCGCGAAGCTGATCAAGCGACCATGTGTGATGTTTTTCTGTGCATTGGCACCGATTCAGTTGTGCAGCCCGCCGCCTCGTTGCCATTGCATGCTAAACGTCATGGTGCAACCGTGATTGAAATTAACCGCCAGCCCTCGACCTTTGGCTTTTTTACCGATCATGCCTTCCATGGCAAATTGGCCGAACTATTACCACAATTAGTTGCTGCGCTTGAGTAATTGACTTGATTAGAGAGGAGTTGGTTATGGCCAAGTTTCCCGAAGAGCTTCTACAACGCTTACGCCAAGCCGAGCGAATCGCAATTTTGACTGGAGCTGGAATCTCGGCAGAAAGCGGGATTCCAACCTTTCGCGATGCCCAAACTGGCTTTTGGTCGCGCATGAAACCCGAAGATCTAGCAACGCCCGAAGCATTCGAGCGCAATCCTAAGCTGGTTTGGGATTGGTATGCCTATCGGCGTGAAATGGTTGATCAAGCTAGCCCGAATGCAGGCCATTATGCCTTGGCCAAGATGGCTGAACATGTGCCAAATTTGACCCTAATTACCCAAAATGTTGATAGTTTGCATCAGCGGGCTGGCTCAACCAATGTTTTGGAGTTGCATGGCAACATTGGGCGAGTCAAATGCTCCAAAGAACATGTCGTGATTGAACCATCGGCATGGTTGCCTGATGAAGAAATTGGTGTGCCCCGCTGCCCACGTTGCCAAGCCTTGTTGCGGCCTGATATTGTTTGGTTTGGCGAAGTGTTACCAACCAAAACCTTTAATCATGCCAAAGCTGCCTGCATTCAAGCTGATGTGGTTTTTTCGATTGGTACATCGGGTTTAGTGCCACCAGCCGCCACCTTGCCCGTCACCGCAATTGAACATGGAGCCTATGGCATCGAAGTTAATACTGACCAAACGTACCTCTCTGATACCTTTGAGTGCTGTTTACGCGGTGCAAGCGGCATTATTTTGCCTGCCTTGGTCAAAGCAGCATGGCCTGATTGAAAATCAAAAGTCAGAAATCAGAAGGCAAAAGGGCATAGCGTTAACGCAGGGGAGCAGAGATAAAAGGATGAAGGATGAACAACAGTGCTTCGCGGTCGTCGCGATCTTCGCGGTTGTGGCCCGCGCTTCGTGCTCCTTCGTGTGCTTCGTGGATCAGAACCATGGCATTTGACAAGGGTGGCGAAGGGTGGTAGAATCCTCTGGCTGTCAACGAATGACCGAATGATATTGGTCACGACACACACAACTGATGAATTCACCCACAGCGGTCGATTTGACAAAGATTGGCAGCGGTGGTAGAATTCGCAGGCTGTTGACCGACAGCACGATGTTTGCTCAACATCACACAATTTGACGAATTGCTCCGCTCCGATGCTCATCTGACATCAGCGGATTTTTTATCGCCAAAATCGCACCTTTCCAACTGATGGGTGCTGCGTCCGCAGCACATTCCATGCATCATAGTGATTTGTTTTTTTGTCACCGTCACGCGCTTCGGTAGGGATCTACCAAGCAGAGCCACCGTTCTCCGGCTCATTAAACAAGGAGAACACGCAGTGACTCCGGTCACTTGTCGGCGAGTTTGATCCTGGCTCAGGACGAACGCTGGCGGCGTGCCTAATGCATGCAAGTCGAACGCATTCTTCGGAATGAGTGGCGCACGGCTGAGGAACACGTGACTAACCTACCCCGGTGTGGGGGATAACGGGTCGAAAGACTCGCTAATCCCGCATACGATCCGCCTCGGCGGAGGAAAGCCGCAAGGCGCACTGGGCGGGGGTCGCGTCCCATTAGATAGTTGGTGTGGTAATGGCGCACCAAGTCGATGATGGGTCTCTGGTCTGAGAGGACGACCAGACAGATTGGGACTGAGACACGGCCCAAACTCCTACGGGGGGCAGCAGCAAGGAATTTTCGGCAATGGGCGCAAGCCTGACCGAGCAACGCCGCGTGGAGGATGACGGCTCTTGGGTTGTAAACTCCTTTTGGGGGGGACGATAATGACGGTACCCTCCGAATCAGGCCCGGCTAACTACGTGCCAGCAGCCGCGGTAATACGTAGGGGCCAAGCGTTGTCCGGAATTACTGGGCGTAAAGCGTGGGTAGGTGGTCGATGATGTGCCGCGTGAAAGCGCCGGAGTAATGCCGGCGAGGTCGCGGTAGACACGTTGACTAGAGGCTCGCAGAGGAACGTGGAATTCCCGGTGTAGTGGTGAAATGCGTAGATATCGGGAGGAACACCAGTGGCGCAAGCGGCGTTCTGGGCGAGACCTGACACTGAGCCACGACGGCGTGGGGAGCAAACAGGATTAGATACCCTGGTAGTCCACGCAGTAAACGATGCATACCAGGTGTGGGATGGCGTTCGCGTCGTTCCGTGCCGCAGCTTACGCGATGAGTATGCCGCCTGGGGACTACGAGCGCAAGCTTAAAACTCAAAGGAATTGACGGGGGCCCGCACAAGCAGCGGAGCGTGTGGTTTAATTCGACGCAACGCGAAGAACCTTACCTAGTCTTGACATAGCACTGCAAGCTTCGGAAATGAAGTCGCCTTCGAGGGTGTGCTACAGGTGCTGCATGGCTGTCGTCAGCTCGTGTCGTGAGATGTTGGGTTAAGTCCCGCAACGAGCGCAACCCCTGTGAGGTGTTACAAGTGTCACCTCAGACTGCCGTTGTCAACAACGGAGGAAGGCGGGGATGACGTCAAGTCCGCATGGCCCTTACGACTAGGGCGACACACACGCTACAATGGCTGGGAGAATGCGCCGCGACCTGGCAACAGGCAGCGAATCGAGAACACCAGTCACAGTTCAGATTGGGGGCTGCAACTCGCCCCCATGAAGGCGGAGTTGCTAGTAATCGCCGGTCAGCCATACGGCGGTGAATCAGTACCCGGGCCTTGTACACACCGCCCGTCACGTCATGGAAGTGGGAAACACCTGAAGTCCGTGGGCTAACCGCAAGGAGGCAGCGGCCGAGGGTGGGGCTCGTAACTGGGACGAAGTCGTAACAAGGTAGCCGTACCGGAAGGTGTGGCTGGATCACCTCCTTTCTAGGGAAACCGCTGAAGCAGCGACGATGACAAGAACGCAGAACGCATGATGCAGACGAATGGCCGCCGCGGCGGCAGCACCCATCAGTGGGCAAGCGCTTACTGAGCATTGCACCTTACCAACCATCCATAATTTTGACGACAACATCAAAAGCAAAGCAAGCATCAAGAACAGAACTGCCTGCCTGAGCCATCGGCGATTCCGCGCTGCCGAGGCGCGACGACCGATGATCAGCAGGAATGCGAGTGATGGATGCCTAGGCGCACACGACCGAAGAAGGACGGGGACTCCCGCCGAAACGGGTAGGCGAGCCGGAGTCAGGCTGCGACCCTACCATCTCCGAATGGGGCAACCCCACCACCGTGATGGGTGGTGATCCGTATCTGAATCTATAGGATACGGAAGGGCACCGGGGGAACTGAAACATCTCACGTACCCCGAGGAACAGAAACAATTCTCGTAGTAGCGGCGAGCGAACCGGGAAGAGCCTAAACGGCGCACGTGTCAAGCAGGACAGCGTTGCGTGTGCCGGGTTGCGAGACCTCCAGATTGGCATGTCCTTGCCAGTAGCAAGTTACAAACGCGAGCTTTAGGGGAATGGCCCTGGAACGGCCAACCAGAGCGGGTGAGAGTCCCGTACCCGGAAAGGCGAGCACTTGCGTGAGGGATCTCAAGTACGACGGGACACGCGAAATCCCGTCGGAAGCAGGGGTGACCACACTCCAAGGCAGAATATCGTGGGCGACCGATAGCGCAGAGTACCGTGAGGGAACGGTGAAAAGCACCCTGGCGAAGGGAGTGAAACAGATCCTGAAATTGCTCGCAGACAAACCGTGGGAGGCGTAAGCTAACCGCGTGCCTTTTGGAGTATGAACCGACGAGTTACCCTGTGTGGCAGGTTAAGGCAGCAACAGCCGGAGCCAGAGCGACAGCGAGTCTGAATAGGGCGATGGTCGCACAGGGTAGACCCGAAACCAGGTGAGCAACCCATGGTCAGACTGAAGCGACCGTAACAGGTCGTGGAAGGTCGAACTAGTGTCCGTTACAAAGGGCTTGGATGAACTGTGGGTAGCGGAGAAATTCCAATCGAACCTGGAGATAGCTGGTTCTCCCCGAAATGTATTGAGGTACAGCCGTGGAACGGGGCTGCTGGGGGTAAAGCGCTGTTGGCGTGCGGGGGGCGCGAGCCTTACCAAGCGCTGGCAAACTGGGAATACCAGCAGCCTACACCACGAGTGAGACGGTGGGTGCGAACATTCATCGTCAAGAGGGCAACAACCCAGACCCGCCGCTAAGGTCCCGAAGTATCGGCTCAGTGGGCAAGGGCGTGATCGGACGGAGACAACCAGGAGGTTGGCTTAGAAGCAGCCACCCTTGAAAGAGTGCGTAACAGCTCACTGGTTTAGTCCGGTTGCATCGACAATCCACCGGGGCTAAGTCGATCACCGAAGCGCGGGATTATCCTTTGTGGATAATGGTAGGGGAGCGTTGTGGGGGCATCGAAGCGGGCGCGGAAGCGCAACCCGTGGAGCGACCACAAGTGCGAATGTCGGTATGAGTAACGATACGAGGGGTGAGAACCCCCTCCACCGAAAGTCTAAGGGTTCCGCCGCACGGGCACTCCGCGGCGGGGAAGTCGGGCCTAAGGCGAGGGCGCGAGCCGTAGCTGATGGACACGCCGTTGATAATCGGCGACCACACCCAGAACGTTTGAACGTGACTGAGATGCTGATGGGGAATCCGAGCGACGAGACGAGCGTCGTTCACGCTGGTAGGGAGAATGATGTGGCAAATCCCATCGTTCGTTGACCGAGAAGCAAGCACGAGCGAATTCTTTCGGGAATTGGCGAGTCGGATGGACCTAGGCAGCCGCGAAAGGCTTGGGCACGGAGGACTGGGTGTGCCCGTACCGCACACCGACACAGGTAGACAGGTCGAGGAGACCAAGGTGGACGAGCGAATCCCGGTTAAGGAACTCGGCACGAATGACCCCGTAACTTCGGGAAAAGGGGTGCTCGCTTTGGTGAAGCCCATACGGGTGGAGGCTGAGGCGAGTCGCAGCAAAGAGGCCCAGGCGACTGTTTAACAAAAACACAGGTCGGTGCGAACGCGAAACAGCGGACGTATACCGGCTGACACCTGCCCAGTGCTGGAAGGTTAAGGGGAGATGTGCAAGCGTTGAACCGAAGCCCCAGTAAACGGCGGCCGTAACTATAACGGTCCTAAGGTAGCGAAATTCCTTGTCGGGTAAGTTCCGACCCGCACGAAAGGTAGAACGATCTGGGCGCTGTCTCAACCGGGAGCTCGGTGAAATTGCAAGGGCCGTGAAGATGCGGCCTACTCGCAGCAGGACAAAAAGACCCCGTGGAGCTTGACTACAGCTTGCCATCGGCGCGTGTGTGGCGCTGCGTAGGATAGGTGGGAGCCAGCGAAGCCGGACTTGCGGGTCTGGTGGAGGCGACGGTGAAATACCACTCTGCGACAGATATGCGCCTCACCCTTGGCCATGAAGCTGGCAAGGGGACGGTGGCTGGTGGGTAGTTTGACTGGGGCGGTCGCCTCCCAAAAAGTAACGGAGGCGCGCAAAGGTAGGTTCAGGCCGGATGGCAACCGGCTGGGGCGTGCAAGCGCAGAAACCTGCTTGACTGCAAGGCAAACAGGCCGCGCAGGGACGAAAGTCGGCGCTAGTGATCCCACGTGCCTGAGTGGAAAGGCCGTGGCGTAACGGATAAAAGCTACCCCGGGGATAACAGGCTGATCCCGCCCAAGAGTTCACATCGACGGCGGGGTTTGGCACCTCGATGTCGGCTCGTCGCATCCTGGGGCTGGAGTCGGTCCCAAGGGTTGGGCTGTTCGCCCATGAAAGCGGCACGCGAGCTGGGTTCAGAACGTCGTGAGACAGTTCGGTCTCTATCCGCTGTGAGCGAAGGATGATTGCGTGGGGCTGGCCCTAGTACGAGAGGACCGGGCTGGACAGACCGCTGGTGGACGAGTTGTGGGACGACCCGCAAGGCTCGGTAGCTACGTCTGGGACGGAGAACCGCTGACAGCATCTAAGTGGGAAACCGGCCACAAGATCAGTCATCCATGTGCAGAAATGTATGAGAGGCACCGTCGAGACGAGACGGGAACTGGGTTGCTGTGGAGGCCGTGTGAACGGTAGAGCAGACAACAACAGACAGCCGAGCGATCATCGGTTGCCGCGCGTCGGCAGGACGCGGGAGGGCAACGAATGGTGCAGGACAGGCAGAACTGGGAATGATGCAGGCTTTTGTGAATGATGAAGGTTCGTCGGAGGATGGGTGGTTGGCGCGAGGGCAGACACATTGGTACGTGTCGAGGTGGTTGTGACCCACGCTGCTCCATCCCGAACCAGGCCGTGAACGCGACACACACCGAGGCTACTGCAGCACCCGCTGTGGGAACGTAGGGGGATGCGTACCGCTCCAAGCAACACCGTGAGTAAGCTCGCGGTGTTGTTGTTTTTAGTCATAATGCAAACGATCAAGCCTACTTGCTAATCTTTACGATTAATCAAGTAGGCTTGATCGTTTAGTGCTTGATCGTCGAAAGTACTCGATTTAGTACATCGTTGATCGAATGTTTGGTTGTATCGAGATAAATATCGGCAGCAGCTCGCGCTTCTTGTAAACGCTGTTGCTGTTGATTGTGCAACCAAGCAGGGAAACTGGGTCGGCCACGTTCATGCACAGCTGGTAAATCTACATCAAGATAAATTAAGTAGTTGGCTTGATGTTTGCGCCAAAGCCCACGAATACCCGAATGTTCTTGAGCAATCACTCGCACTTGGATTCCATGGGTTTCTAAACCTTGGCGTAAGGTTGATTTACCTGCGGCACATGGCCCCACAATTACCACTGTTTCAGCTTGATTACCCATCGGCGGTTCCTTTCAGCGTATCTGCTGACCGCCAGCTTGGCAACGATGAAGCCTGTAAATTAGGCTCGTTCAACCGGAAAACATACGGTCATGCGGCGAACTTTATTTTCCGACTCCATCGGTAAGGCGGCCATCACGATCACGCTCATATCGTCGTTCGGTCGATTTTGATCAAGTTCCACGGCACGTCCTAGTAAATCATCGGTAACTTCTTGGGCTGTTCGTCCTTGGCGAACATTAAAATTGCCAAGATAGTTGTCTAGCTCAATACTTTCGTTATAGCGTCGGCCTGCATGCAGAATGCCATCGGTAAACACGACGACATAGACATAAGGCCGTAGGCTAATTTTGGTGATGACTGGTTTGGTCATCGAGTAGAGCCCAATTGGGGTCGATGGCTCGTTGTAGGTCGTCATCCCCTGCTCATCGATCACATAAAATGGGCAAGGGTTATTTCTTGATACTAACACACTTCGCGCTGAAAGATCTACTGAAAGTATATTAAGCGTTGCTGAGACTTGCCCATGACGATAGGCATACAGGTAATCGTGAACCGCGCGAGCAACAGCACCATCGCGTGCTCCATCTTTGAGCATTGAAATTGCCCTGGTTGTTACAAGGTTACTCAGGGTCTTGGCTCCTCGCCCACTACCTTGCCCATCGGCTAATACAAACGAAAATCCGCCATGCGGTCGTTCGATCATCTCAAGGGTGTCGCCGCTTTCGGGGGTGGCATATTTGCCAACTTTTGCAACACCAACTTGCAGTTCCAACATAACAATCCTCAGATTTCTAGTATTGATGGTGCGATTGCCTTACTTGCATCATACCACGAGACAGCCCGCCTTGGGTGCGGTACAATTGGCCTAGCAACAGAAGGAGGTCTCTGTGGAGCAGCGTGTTTTACGATTTGAAACACATACTGGGGTGCGCATCTACAGCCTTCCTGTAGAGGTTTTCCCTCAATTTTATGCCAATGTGTATCTGGTTATCGCCGATGGTTTGGTCTGTTTGATCGATACTGGCTCCGGTCATGGCAATTCGAATACCGATCTGGTCGCTGGCTTTGCCGCAATTCAAGCTCTATGGGGCGAGAAGCTGAGTTTGGCCGATGTTAATCAGATTATTTTGACCCACGCTCATATCGATCATTTTGGCGGCTTAGGGTTTGTGCGCCAATTTACCCAAGCTCCGACTGCTATCCACATTGCTGATCGGCGGGTGATTACCAATTATGATGGGCGCTTGTTGTTTGCTTCCAAGGCATTAAGTCGCTTTTTGCGCCATGCGGGGGTTTCGGCTGAGCAACATCAGCATTTGATGGGTATGTATTTGCATAATAAAGATGCGTTTCGGCCTCAGCCGATTGAGCAAACCTTTGAAGATGGCGATCGGCTTTGCAATTTGTTTGAGGTTATTTACACACCTGGCCATTGCCCGGGCCAAGTTTGTTTACGTTTGGATGAGGTGTTGTTTAGTGCTGATCATATTTTGGCCCGCACCGCTCCGCATCTTGCGCCCGAAATGATTACCCCAGGCACAGGCTTGGAGCATTATATTAGTGGCTTGCGCCAAGTTGCCAAACTCGATGGCATTGAATTGACCTTGGGCGGCCACGAGCAGCCAATCGAAAACTTAGCCCAGCGCTTAGAGCAAATTTTCGCTTCTAATCAACGTAAAATCGATCGGATTAGCGATTTGCTCAAGGCCCAGCCGCAAACTGTTGCCCAGCTTAGCGCCGCCATGTATCGTGGTTTACAGGGCTACGATCAGTTATTGGGCATCGAAAAAGTGGGCGCATTCGTCGAATATTTGTATCTGCGCGGCTATGTGCGGCCAGTCAACATCGCCCCCGACAACGACGACCGCGACCCGATTAATGTGATGTATGAATTGTTTTAAGTGCTACCCTGTGTTCTGATAGCACCAATGATCCTTTGGTTTATCGAGCGATGTCTGTCTGCCCTCATTGCTCTTGAGGGGGTGCTGGGGGATTAAAGCCCCCAGCGTTTCCCGCCTTGAGGCGGGACGGAAGGGTGGTGATCGCCGATTAATGTTAATGATGTTTGTTAATTACCTACCCTTGAATGGTGAAGATAACTGCCTACTCGCCAGTAAAAAAGGTTTGAATATCGTATTGCACATTGTTGGCCCATTTGCTAATGGGGTTATCGAGGGCAATATCATTCAATGTGCTCATTTGTCCAGTTACCAGCAAAATCCCCACGGCAATCAACAAAATACCGCTGATCACGCTGGTGGAGTGCAAAATCACGACGCGCTTGCCAATGTTGAACTCCAAAGCCCGCCCACGCAGAAGCTTCCAGCCCTTGGAGCCTTGGCCAAGTTTGTTGAAGAAGGTCGCTACGATCATCAAGGGCAAAGCCAAGCCAAGCACATAGATAAAGGTCAAGGTTGCGCCAGCAATAATCGAAGCTCCGGTTGAAATCAACAGGGTCAAAATTGCCCCAAGAATTGGCCCAATACAAGCCGTCCAGCCCAGCGCAAAGGTTAATCCATACAGATATGCACTGCCAACGGTGGCGCTGGAGCTACGTTTGATATTCGCTCCGGTGAAGCCAATCCCAAAAATGCTCATCACACCCATGACAATGATAATTACCCCGCCAATTTGGGCGAACAAATCTTTGTTGGATGAAATGCCGCGAATGGCTTGGCTAGTGGCCGTAATCGCCATACCCAACACCACCATCGTGGTTGCCAAGCCCGCAAAAAAGGCCAACGATGAGATAATTGTACGTTGGCGTTTTTGCGCCAGGCTTTCATCACCAGCACTATTGATTCCAAACGTCCAAGCGAAATAGGCTGGTAGCACGGGCAAGGTACAGGGCGATAAAAACGATAAAACTCCCGCCATAAAGGCTGGAACCGCCAAAGTGATCACATTTTGTCCACCTTGAGCGACCCCAATCAGCAAAATTGCGGCTACCACAAACACGGCTAGCCCAATGATAGCCATGGTAAACAGTCGGGAGGGTTGGCGCTGTGTTTGCGCTTGTTGCATATTCTATCCTTCGTGACGAACTAAAGCGTCGGTCATTCGACAAACATCGACCATTGCCGCAACATCGTGCACCCGCACAATATCGGCTCCTGCCTGAATTGCATAGGCCACGGTGGCGGCTGTGCCCCACAGGCGTTGATCAACAGGTCGGTTTAATGTTATCCCAATCATGGATTTTCGGCTAGTGCCAACCAACAACGGGTAGCCTAAGCTTGCAATTGTCCGTAGTTGACGTAATACTTGTAGATTTTGTTCAGGGCTTTTGCCGAAACCAATGCCTGGATCAAGCACAATTAAATCGTTGGCAATGCCCGCTTGCAGGGCGAAATCGATGCTTTGGCGTAATTCGGCACAAACTTCGCCGATAATATCGCCATAGTCGCTAGCAGCGTAATTTGTGCCATGGGCAAATTGCTCAACCGTGCTGACTCGATTGTGCATCAAAATAATTGGCACGTTTGCTTGTGCCACCAACTGCGCCAGTGCCGTATTCCAACTACCATCGGCTTGGCGCAAACCCCAAATATCATTAACCACATTTGCACCAGCTTCAAGCGCAGCCGCCACAACCTCAGCTTTGTAGCTATCAATCGAAATTGGCAATTGGCAAACGTGACGAATCGCTTGAATCGCTGGCACAACCCGCGCAATCTCCTGTGCGATACTGACACTGCTGGCTCCAGGCCGCGTCGATTCACCGCCAACATCCAAAATATCGGCTCCAGCTGCGGCAAACTCAAGCGCTTGCTGCTGAATCTGGCTGGTTCCGACCTCAAGCAATCCATCGTTAGAGAAAGAATCGGGTGTAACATTGACAATGCCCATCACCAAGGTTTTTCGACCCCAATCCCATTGAGTTGCGCCAAGTTTGAGGCTGCCTCGTGCTTGATTATGCAACAGCAACGCGCCAATTTGTTGGGCTAAGGCTTGCAAGGCAGGTAAAGGAATCGCTTGAAACTTGCCACATAAGGCTCGCCACGAGCGTTCATTGGCCCACGCCAGCAGATTGGTTGGCTGCGTGCTTTGGCCCAGATAGACGTGTGGGCTAACCAAGGCATCGCCATCGAGCGCCAATAATTCTTGCTTCACAATCATGGCCGTATGTGGATCAACCTGATCGCAATGCAGCATAATCAAGTTGGCTTTGGTCAATACGCGCTCAGCAGCATTGGGATAGGTTTCAATTTGGGCGATCATCTGCAACAGTTCTTGGCGTTGCTGAGGATAATATTGACGGATGTTATAGGCAAATTCAGGCATGATTCAATCTTTCGTGCTAAGCCATGGCTATTCTAGCTGATATGTCGTTGCGTGCGACTCAGTTCAATAGCTGATTTTAAGGGTTAATCCGCATTCTGCCCAATCAGCAATAGCGATGGTGATCCACGAAGGACACGAAGGGCACGAAGTAGGGTTTTAGGCTATTGGCTAGCGGAACAATTGTTGGCATTTCCAACCAATCTCTGATAGCACCAAGCCCAAAGCCTAGTTCTCTCATTGATCATTCTGCCTTTTGATGTTTCAGCTTCCTGTCATTGCCTACTCCAATGCTGGCGTGCTAGCATATCATTGAATTGGAATGAGTTTGGAGAGATTGCAGATGAAACATTACCGAATAGTTGTAAGCTTTATGGTCTTTGGAAGTCTCTCGGTTGCGGCCTGTGGTCGAACCAGTTTGCCAAATACCGAACCGATTCTTCGCCCTCAAGAGAGTCGAAATCAGCCAATCACCGCTGTTGTTGTGCCTACTACCACCGTTGATCTTACCGCCACGATCCTTGATCAAACTGCTATAGTAGAAGGCGCGACTAAAGAAGCTGAGTATTTAGCCTTCGAACAATACCTTGCTGATAAAACGGCGACGAGCCTTGCAGAGCTGCCCTCTACTGCACCCCCATGGCCTACATACGAACCCGTAACCCCATCGCCAACTAGGGAATATCGCTTGTTTGCGCATCTTGAATGCACAACCGATGAGCCTGGGCCAGCAATATTTGTCACGAATTGCTGGCATGGCGTGATTAACAATAAAGACTTTGTGGTTTATGGCCATGGGATCCGGAATAAAGCTGCCAATAATAAAATCGTGGGTGGCTCTATTGGGGTCGTTGAAAACGATATACCAATGGGCAGATATTTGCTTCCTTCAAATACAAATGCATTAACCATCGTGCAGGAACTCTCGCCCTATTTGGTCATTTCGGTGGGCGATCACTATGAAGTTTTATTCAATCTTGAAACCTACCAATGGGCTAATCTTGATGGCACGCCCATTCCCGTGACCGCCACGCCAACCAGCACCAAGTAGGGCTATTGGCTACTGGCTATAGGCTATCGGTAATGGTTTATGGCATTAACAGCGGTCATCGTTCCCTCACCCCCTAGCCCCCTCTCCCGCACGCGAGGCGAGGGGGAACCGATAAGCTAAAATCGCCCCTCGCCCGCCGCAGTGGGAGAGGGGTTGGGGTGAGGGCATACTGGCTGTTGTTAACGCGATAAACCATTACATCTTTGTTCTATCCCTCATCCCTCCTTTTGATTTTTGCCTTCTGCCTTTTGCCTTTTGCGCTCCTCCCCCACATGTGTGACGGCTATGCTATAATCTGCGCTTGGATTGAGTTTTTGAAGCTGTCTGCTGAACAGGAGCCGGATCGTGCTACCTCGAACGTTTGGCAACTATACGATTGAGCGTGAACTAGATCGGGGAGGGGTTGCAGCAGTTTTTCTTGGTCAGCATCGGGCCTTGCCGCGCCAAGTGGCAATTAAGGTGTTGCTTAATCATACCGAGGAGCTGGTTGAGCGTTTTCAGCGTGAGGCCGAAATCACCAGCAAGCTGCGCCATCCCCAAATTATCGAAATTTATGATCATGGGATGCAAGGGCCATTTGCCTATACGGTGATGGCGGCAGCGCTGGGTGGTTCGTTGAAGCGTATGCTCGAAACCGCTCCGCAACAACGGCTCAGCCCTGATCTAGCGCTCAGCGTGTTTTACCAAATTGGCGAGGCTTTGGATTTTGCCCATAGCCAAGGCATTATTCATCGTGATGTTTCGCCTGGCAACATTTTGTTTGATCAGGGTTTACAGCAGGCCATGCTCTGCGATTTTGGGATTGCCCGCTCGGAGCAAACCCACAGCAACACGACCAATCGTGTGGTTATGGGCACACCTGGCTATTTCTCGCCTGAGCATCTGCGTGGAGCACGCGAAGTCAATGCTCAATCCGATATTTTTGGGCTTGGTTTGATTTTATATGCGATGTTGGCTGGCCGTTTGCCATGGGCCGACCCGCTGGATTATGCCGACCCTGAGCATGTTCAACCGTTTCCATCCATCTCGACGTTAGTTGGTCTTTCGCCTGACATCGACCCGATACTTGCCAAATTGTTATCGGTTGATCCCGCTCAGCGCTATCGGACAGTGGCCGAAGCGAGTGCGGCGCTACGTCGGATTTTTTCGGAGCATCCTGCCTTGACTACCAGTGAAGGGAGCGTCTCTGTGCAGCGCCACTCGCTCTATCTAGCCCCATCCTTCCAAGCGGAAGGTCTCCAACCAAACGCCGTCGAAGAATATCTTGGTCCACACCTGAAAGCCGAACACATCAAACGTGCCCATCGCCGGGCCGCGATTTTGAGCCAGCCTGAGCATTTGGTCAATTTGCTGGAAGCTTGGAGCATGGGCGAACGCTTTCGCCGCCGTAACATTGGCCGCTTAGCAACCTTCTATCGCGTGCAAAGCCAAAATATCTATTATTACAAGCTTGATGTGCTGTATGAAGTGCGCGGCGAAGCTTTTGTTAAGCAAGAGGCTGATCGTGAACGCCAACCCATGACCGGCGATATGGAGCTGGGGGTTTGGGAGGTTAAGCTGCCTGAGATCACCGATTTCGTCGCTTCCGAAGGCTTGGTTGATCGGATCAAAGGCTCGGAACAGGTCAGCCAATGTGGGCGTTGTGCTGGCAAATGCAACATCTTATGCCAAAAATGTAAAGGCAACGGTCGGGTAACCATCACCAAAACTGTCGAAAAGATGGTTGACGTGACCGATGCCAATGGCAATAAGGTGCAAACCCCAACCCAAGTTGTTGAAAACGAAGTTCAAACCTGTAGCGATTGTAAAGGTAAAGGCTATTTGGTTTGCCCCGATTGTCAGGGGATTGGCATGATCGTCAAGCGCAAAGCCTTCAATTGGCAACGGATTCCGCAAACCTGGCAGATCAACGATGATTTACCAGCGGTTGATGAGGCTGTGTTGCAAAGCGAAGCAGTCGAGGTCTGTAATTATACGCTCAGCATGATTCCCAAAGAATGGGCGTTAATTCCCAAACTTGATAGCTTGGTTGAAAAAGCCATGACTGAAGTTACTAAAGATAAGCGGATCGTTTTGGCGCGATTGGTGGCGCATATGGTGCCTGTCACCAAGCTGCAATTTTCAATCGGCCAACAGCTTGATGATGGCGATGTGGTCAAGCTCTATAATGATGATAACGACGCAGATACGCCCAGTGTGCCAGTGATCGTCGAAGAGCCAGGCGAATTGCCAAGCGATCTGTTTACCTTGCATTTGCTCGGCTTCAAAAATAGCATTAGCGAAGAAGAGTCGCGAGTATTCCGCGATTGGTCGCGAATTATGAGTTGGCTGGGAGTTGGCTTGCTAGCGGCTGCCTTCGTGATCACCTTTATCTTTATTATCTTTGTTTACTAGGGCAACTAGTTCGGCTAAATAAGCGCGGTGGGGTTGATTCCAACCCCACCGCGCTTATTTTTAGAAGTAGCGGCTCAAATTTTCGAAGATTTTATCAATATCGCCAGTGCTACCTTGAACCAACTCGGTGCGGGAGAAATCGGCAATTTGTTGCAAAATTGAAGTTTCAGCATCAGCACCATAGGCAATCGGGAAGATTTGAATGCTCGATTCGCCAAAATTACCGAGCATTTGATCGATTGAAAGCTGGCTGGCCGTATCAGCACCATCGCTTAGCACCACAATCGCGTTAATCCGATCAGGTTGTTTGAGGTTTTCCAATTCCTGACGAGCCAAATCGATCGCATCGTAGAGCGAGGTGTTGCCATCGGGCACGAGTCCTTGGGTTTGCATTTGCAAATTAGCCATGTTTTCGCTACGAGTTGCCAATGGCACCAACACGGCTGGGCTTGATGAGAAGCCGATCATGCCGACGTTATCTTTGCTTGGCAAGCGATTGAGAAACACCTCAACCCCAAGTTTGGCTTGATCCATCTTGTCGTCGTCGCGCATCGAGCCAGAGCTATCGACCACCAACATAATATTGGCGGGCTTGCGATTATTAGCCCAAGCATTTTTGGCAGCCACAATCACATCGGCTGGTGGGGTTGCCAACGAATTCCGTGGTTGATTGGGATCTACGCCGAATTGGGCAGTTAATGGTGATGCCAACGCTACATCAACGTTCGCTGGCCGAAAACCTTGCTGCATGGCCAAATTTTGACTTTCAGGCGTAAGCAAGAAATCATAGAAAACGCTGGCAGCAGCTTTTTGGTCGGCAGTTGCATCGCTCATCACAATAAAGGGATTATCGTGAATAAACGTGCCTTCTTTGGGATAGATTGCCACTAACGGGACATTGGGAGCCTGTTTGTTGAAATCAATCAGGGTAATTTCTTCCATCGGAAAGGCTGAAATATAGGCCATGCCATATTTTTGCATGTTTTGGCTGAACACCAAGGTATTTGAGCCATAGTGCTTGATGCCTTGGGCTAAATCACGCAAAAATTGTTGGCTTTTTTCTTGATTGATGTCTTCGACCGTCAAATCGCTGGTTTTGCCGTTGGCTGCATACAACTCAGCCAGCACGGTTGAAAGCGCGGTGGTGCTAATGTCGGGGTCGGTGTGGCCCCACGAGAAGCGGCCCCAATCTTGTTGACCGAATTTGCCCCAGCCCTCGGTATCCTGAATCAGCGCCAACATATCCGACCAGCCTACCTCTTTGCCCGGGTAGCCCATGGCTTCGGCCATTGGTTTCCACATCGAAATAACCACTGGTGTGAGCACTAACGATTGAGGATCGGCTTCGGCAATCGTGGGATTATTACTTTCTTTCTTCAACACTTCCAGCCAGGTAGAGGCCGAAGGTGTCCAGATTGTTGTCTGAAGTTGGCCAGCGCGAATTTGAGTGCGGGCTGTGCCTGAGGAAAGCTCTTTGCCCTCAACGATGACCCGTTTGCCGTTGGATTGCACATTTTGGTTGTTGAAAGTGGTGATGCGTTCTTCAAGCCATTTGGTTTTCTCTGGGCTGTAGGTGATGCTAATCAGTAGATCATTTGCGCCTACAACTGGCCCGCTGGTTTGGTTAGTGGTGGTGGTAGGTTGGGCTGCCTCGCCACAAGCTGCAAGCACCAGCATAATAACGATTAGAAAACTACGGAAGAAGCGTTGCATAAGCTTATTCTCCTTAAACTGTCAAGCTCTATTGTAGCGCTTTGTGAGGCGTTAAGATAGGTTCGTTGCTGGTACGTGGATTGGATGGCTGGGGTTACGCTAGGTTGCGCAGCACCATCCGAATACCTTGTTGCAAGGTGGGGTAGGTCTGGAGGTCGCTGAGATCGCCGCCCACGCTGATTAATGCTTGGGCCACATCGGGCTGAATTCCGGTCAAAATGAGGTCTGCGCCAAGTAAGCGAATGCCTTGGGCGGCACGTAACAAACGGCTGGCAACTTCACGATCAACATTTGGTACGCCCGTCATATCGAGCAAGGCCACCCGCGCCCGTTGGTTCGACAATCCTTCGAGCAAATTATTGGTAATTTGCTGTAAACGTTCACCATCAAGCGCCCCGACCAACGGCATGACTACCACATTATCGCTGAGCGGAATTAATGGAGCACTCAGGCGAGCGAGCACGGCGGCATGGCCACGAATAATCTCATCTTGCAGCCGATTGCGTTCTTGCTCTGTGCGGCGGCGGATGCGAATATCACGCAGGAAGGCGATCCAGAGTTGCTGCTCGCCGAGCTGCATTGTGCCCAACACCATTTCAACCGGTTGAATCTCATTGGTTGGTAAGCGTACATCAAACTCATAGGTCGTGGTTTGTTGTTGGATGTTGGCTAATTCGACTCCCAGCACTTCGGCAATATTTAGTTGATCGACGTTGCGGCCCAAAATGCGTTCGGCAGCGCGATTGGCTGAGCGAATAATGCCTTGTTGATCGTAGGTAATAATTGCTTCGGCAGCGTGATCAACGATGGCTTGGCGTTGGCTGCTCGATTCGACCATGGCGCTGGCGATTGAGTTAAACGACGTTGCAACTTGGCCTAATTCATCGCGGGTATCAATTGCTACATTGCTCAAGGTATTTGAGCTTAGCATACTGCCAGCTGCCTGTTGAAAAGCGCGAACTGTATCCATTACTGCGCGATAGAAGCCAAGGAAGAGATATACTGCCACTAAGACAAGAATCGTAATCAGGCTGATGAAAAAGATTCGACGATTTTGAGCTTGGCCAATACGCTGGTTGAGCACATTATCAAGCTGAATTGATGTTTGATCCCATAGGCTAAAGCTTGCATTGAGGGTGCGCTCAGTTTCTTGGCGAAAAATGCTTGGATCAATCGTTGGAGTTTCAACGCGAATCACTTGCAAAATAATTTGGAAGCTTAATTCTTCAGTCGCCTGAATAAAGGTGCGGACTGCACTTTCTAGTAATGGACGTAAGCTTTCATTATTGCTAAATACTACGCCTAAGCTATAGTTAATTTTGGTATTGGTTTCTTGGAGTTGGCTATTGACGACCGTCAGCGTGTTTTTTTCTTCGCTGCTGACCGTGCCACGAGTGATTGCATTACCACCAGCGCCAGCAACCCGCGCAGTAGCAGCTTGATGGGCTGGCAAGGTTTCAATCAAGGCATTCATTAAATAATAGCTATCAATGTTTGGGTCGAGAATTAAGCCTGATTGATCACCGATACGCTGCATACATGCGCGAACCGCCTGAATTAGCCGATCGTGGGCGGCATTACTATCGGGAACACTGCGTAAGGTTAATTGAGCTTGCAGCCGCTCCCATTCATTAAAAAGAATTGTGACTTGCGTTTGGGTATCGTAACGATCCTGATATTGTAAATCGAAGGCTTTAAATGTCTCAAGATGTTGGGCAAGCTCTTCGTTTTTAAGCAAAAGTGGGGTTAAAAATGCTTGATCGCCACCAAGATATTGCTCGGCGATTAATTGTTGCTCGATAATATCTTGCAAAATTTCACGTAGCGGTTGCAGGTAGGTTGTGCCAGTTAGTTCGCTCCGCGTGAAATTAATTTGGCGTTGAATTTCAGTTAATTGGGCACTCAGCAAAAAGGTTAATGGAATGGCGAAAACCAAGCTCAATAACCCAAATTTTTGGGGATAGGTTAGGCGTTTCATCAGCCATGTGGCTGGAGTAAAGAATGCACGCATGGTTCGGATACCTAATGGCTGAGGTGTGGTTGCACCTTATCATAGCATATCTGGATATTTTTGTGCAGTAGGACTTTGCATCCCCTATTTGGCTGGGCTTGAGGCGTTGTCGTAGCTTGAAACGCGCTAGGTTAGTGGGTTGGGTTTGGTGGTAGTAAGGCCTGCTCAATAAATTGCAATAAGGTTGGTTCGTAATGGCTGACATCGCTTTCACCGCGAATCATGGCCATGGTCACAACCCATTCAATCAAGCCCGCCAGAATTTCGGCCAAAGCCAGTGGTTGATAGGTATAGATTGTGCCTTGCTGCATGCGTTGAGCTAGTGCTTCGGCCAGCAGGGCGTGCAAACGGAGGCGAGCAGGCTGTTGGTGTTCAACCTCGATACTCAAGCCAGCTTCTAGCCCCAACAAGCGAAATAAATCGGTATGTTGCAGCGAAAAGCGAATCGCCGTTTGCACGCATGCGCGAATCATGGTTGGGGTTGATTCAAGCGCCAAAATCGGCAAAATCACCTCGGTCAAACCCTCTAAAACGGAATCAGCCAGCGCCATGGCGAGGGTTTGCTTAGAATCAAAATAAAGATAAAGCGTGCCAGTAGCCATCTCGGCGCGGGCGGCAATATCGAGCATGCGGGCTTTGGTATAGCCTTGTTCCATAAAAATTTCGCGGGCAGCGCGGAGAATTGCTTCGCGGCGGTGCGGATCGGCGGTGCGTGCCACTCGTTGGCTCCTTTGAACATTTGGACAATCTAGCGATCTTGGATTGATTATAGCAAAACTCCATGCTGGCTCAAGCGCTAAAAATTGCAACTAAAGAATGATTTTAGCCCATTCTGAAGGGCTAAAATTGCCTAAAAAGTGGCTTGCACAGCGTTTTAGCTATGATATACTGGCCGCAAGTGAATGTTTTGGTCGCGAGCTCAAATGTAGCTCTGCTGCCCCACACGCAATCGGCTTCCTCGCTTGAGTTTTGCGTTGACCCGAACCCTTTCACCCCGAAATCTGGTCTTAACCTTTTTTGGAAGGAATCCTATGAGTTTCACCGACAAAACCCTCGTCTGTGTCGATTGCGGGAATGACTTCGTTTTTACTGCTGGTGAACAAGAGTTTTACGCACAAAAAGGCTTTACCAACGAACCACGTCGCTGTACTCAATGTCGTCAAAGCAAAAAACAACAGCGGAGCGAGCCAAGTAGCCGCTCATCATTTAGCCGAGATAGCAGTTTTGGTGGTGGTCGCGAGCGCAGCCGCGAGTATGGCGGTCGCGATAGTTTTGGTGGTGGTGGGCGTTCTAGCTTCGGTGGTGGCAATCGCCGCGATGCTGCTGGCCAAGCTTCACGCGAAATGTACGATACGGTGTGTGCTGAGTGTGGGCGTACCACGACAGTGCCTTTCAAGCCAACTCAAGGCCGTCCGGTCTATTGCCGCGATTGTTTTCAAAAGCAACGAACTTCTTCACGTTGGTAGGGTCGGGTAGCGTAGTATAAATCTTGGTGGGGCAGCCGTTCAGTCGCCAATTGTGGCGGCTGAATTGTTTTAACCACAATCTTGTATTCTTCACAGGTGTTGCATTCCAGTTTCAAGATCAATATGGCTTTGTGGCGATAACCGTAGTTGCGGGCGCAGCTGTGGCGTAACCGCTTTTTTGCGGCGGCCAAGCGTCAGATGGAAATTGACCAAATAAGCTCCATCGTTGCGCCGCAAGGTTGGCAAACCAAAATGTTCACGAATCGTGCACAAGCCTGGGCTGTGGCAATCAATCCATAAATGTAGGCCGTTTTCAGCTTGTAGCACTGGCACATAGCGAAATCTGACTGTCTCGCCGACAAATGCCACGCCCCAATCGGCTTGGTTGCGGTTGGGAGCTTCGCCCTTGATCACCGAAATATGTGGACGAGCAGCAGGTTTGCAGGCAATATTGGCGGTTTCGACCAAATACAATAGGCTGGCATGAGCTTCAGCCGCAACCCTTAACAAATACCAATTTGGCTCGTAAAAGATTTGGCCTTCAAGTTCTAAACCTGCCTGATCATAGTGTTCTAAGGTTGTTGCCATCGGTTTACCTCATTGGCTCTCGTAATTTAGTTGAATGATTGCTCAATTTTAGTCAAATTATGCCAGAAATATGATCAACAAGGATCTTTGTAGAGTGAGACCCCCGCTTACTCGTGATGTGAGGATTCCCTATGGAGATGCCAGCCCTAATTGGATTGCTCGTTGATGCTGTGCTTGCTGTGTCGCCTGCCGCTGATCGCCTGACCATTGAAGCGGCGTTTGGTGCGATGTTGGCAGGTAAACCAACGCTACTTGATGATGCTCCTTTATCGCTGCTAATTGATCAATCGAGCGCTCAATCCCATGCGACAATCGTGTATGCAGGCCAGACGATTGCTGTTGAGCTGGCTGAGCCGCTTGACCCGCTGGTTGTAGCGCTAGCGGCGGTCGCCTCGTTGCCACTGACAACTGTGCCTGCCCCGCGTGCCGATCAACCAGCGGCCTCGCGACTACCATTTGAATCAAGTAGCACGTTTGTTGGGCGTGAGCAAGAATTGTTGGCGCTGGCCGCCGCGCTTAGCCATGCTCAGCCTACGATTGTGCTGCCCGCCGTGGCAACTGGCCTTGGCGGAATTGGCAAAACCAGCTTGGTCACTGAGTTTGCCTATCGCTATGGCAGCTATTTCCACGGCGGCGTATTTTGGATCAACTGCGCTGATCCTGAGCAGGTTGAAAATCAAATTGCTGCATGTGCCGAGGCGCTGGCGATCGATCCAACAGGTTTGACGCTTGATGCCCAGGTGCAACACGTTTTAGCAGCATGGCAAGCGCCGCTGCCGCGCCTACTCATTTTCGATAATTGTGAAGATCCAGTGATCCTTGAGCGTTGGATGCCGACGTTGGGCGGTTGTCGGGTGTTGGTGACCGCCCGCAATCAATTAGCAACGATGAGCGCGATTCGGCTTGGAGTTTTGGCTCCTGCCGAAAGCCGTGCCTTACTACAACAGCTTTGCCCACGCCTGACAACTGCTGAAGCCGAGGCAATTGCCGCCGATCTTGGGCATTTGCCGTTGGCCTTGCAGCTTGCAGGCAGCTACCTCAATACTTATGATCAACAGAGTGTTGCTCAATATCGCCAGGATTTGGCGGTTACTCATCATTCGCTCAAAGGTGGTGCGGGATTGCCCTCGCCAACCCGCCATGAACAAGATGTTGAAGCGACGTTTATGCTCAGTTTGCACCAGTTTGATTCGGCTAATGCACTGGAGATGTTGGCCTTAGATATGTTGGATGGTGCGGCTTGGTGTGCGCCAGGTGTGCCAATCCCCCGTCAGCTTGTGCTCGATTTTGTTCCCGATGAAACGAATGCTGAAACTGCACTCGCAGCGCTGCAATTGTTGGAGCAACGTGGATTAATTGATGGGAGCGAGGCGCTGGTTGTGCATCGTTTGTTGGCGCAAGTTGTTCAGGTTCATCGCGGCTCAGCACAAATCCGCGAACTGGCCGAATATCGAATTAACGAGCATGCTGTGCGAATTAGTGCCACGCGTGTGCCAAAGCAGATGCTGCCACTTGAGCCACATTTGCGCCATGTGACCGTGCGAGCATTGGCGCGTGAGGATGAACGGGTCGCGCGTTTGTGTAATAGTCTGGGCTATTGGGAGCACTTGCGTGGCGTTTATGGTGAGGCCGAGCGCTGGTATGAACGGGGCTTGGCGATTATGCAAAAGGTCTTAGGGCCAGAGCATCAAAATACTGCCCGCATGATGAATAATTTGGCAGGTATTCGTTTGGAGCAAATGCGCTATGCCGAGGCGCAGGCCTTGTATGAGCAGGTTTTGGGGATTTGGAATGTCACTTTTGGCCCAGAGCATCCTGATACCGCGCGATGTATGAACAATCTGGCCTCGGCTTTAGGGCGACAAGGACAGAATGCCGAGGCCTTGGCGATGCTTGAACAAGCATTGGTAGTTTGGGAAGCAGCCTTAGGCCCAGAGCACCCCGATACCGCGATTAGTATCAACAATCTGGCGGTAGCCTTGGAGCGCGAAGGGCGCTATGCCGAATCGCAGGTGTTACAGGAACGAGCACTGAAGGTATGGAAAAAAACTTTAGGGCCAGAGCATCCCGATACTGCGGCAAGTTTGAACAGTTTGGCCCGCTTGTTGGAACATCAAGGCAAATATTCACAAGCTCTGCCATTCTATCAACAGGCGTTGGCAATTCGCGAAACCGCCTTGGGGCCAGAACATCCCGACGTTGCTTCTAGCCTGAACGATCTGGCGGGATTGCTGATCGAACAAAAACGCTATACTGACGCGCAGGCCTTGTATGAACGGGCGCTGACGATTCGTGAATTGGTGTTTGGCCCAGAGCATGCCGATACGATCACTGCTATGGCAAATTTGGCGGTGGCATTGGAGCGGCGCGGCCAATACCGCGAAGCGTTAGAGTTGCATGCCCAGGCATTGACCATTAGCCGAAAAGTTTTTGGCGATAATCATCAGACGAGCCAACGGATTCGTGCTAGCCATGCCCGAACCGTCCAAGCGATTCAAGAAGCCTTCGACCAATCGGCAGCCAAACGATCCAGTGGCAAACATACCAACGATGATCACGTTAAACAATGGAAGTAACGCCTAAAACAAGCATTAGCAATTGCTCAATGGCATTTTGGCCCAAGGTTTAGTATGATCTCCATATACTAGCTGTTTTTGGAGGTAGACAATGGCGTTATTGGCCGAGAAAGTGGCGTTAATTACTGGGGCTGGGCGTGGGATTGGAGCGGCGGCAGCGCGATTGTTTAGCCAACACGGGGCGCGGGTAGTCTTGTGCGATTTGGATGCTGCGCCCGTTGAGCAATTAGCGGCTGAATTAAAAGCTGCTGGCGGCCAAGCCTTAGCGTTTGCTGGCGATGTGACCAGTGCTGAATTTGCGCCGCAAGCAATTGCCGCCACTTTGGAGCACTTCGGCGGCTTAGATGTATTGGTCAACAATGCTGGCTATACGTGGGATGGCGTGTTGCACACCATGGATGATGCCCAATGGCAAGCCATGCTCGATGTGCATTTATCGGCTCCCTTTCGGCTGATTCGGGCAGCGGCTCCCTATTTGCGCGATACCGCCAAAGCCGAAATTAAGGCTCATGGCGCGGCCAAAGCCCGTAAAATTATCAATGTTTCTTCGGTTTCGGGCGTGTATGGCAATGCTGGGCAGGTCAATTATTCGGCGGCTAAATCAGGTGTGATTGGCCTAACCAAAACTCTTGCCAAGGAATGGGGCCGTTTTAATGTCCAAACCAATGCGGTTTGCTATGGCTTTATTGAAACTCGCTTGACCGCTGCCAAAGAGCAGGGCGAGACGATTCAACGCGGCGATCAGGCGATTAAACTTGGTGTGCCCGAAAATCTCATGGCTGGAATTACCATGTTTCATCCCATGGGGCGGGCTGGTACACCGGAAGAAGCGGCTGGCCCGATGGTCTTTTTAGCTTCGAGCTTGGCTAATTATGTGAACGGCGAAATTCTCGAGGTAACTGGTGGTATGGGGATTTAGTTAATCTAAAATATTTAAGGTGCAGGGAAAATAGCCCCTGCACCTCTGTTTTATAGATTGCGAATTGCTCTTAGTAACGCTAATCCTTAATTTCGTGCCCTTCGTGTCCTTCGTGGATCAATCAATTTAGCCAGCAGCTTGTTCTTTGCCGTTGGTCGATTCGATAATGCCGCGATCAAGCAATTCTTGTAAACCTTGGGCGACAGCCTCGATCGTGAAATCAATTTGCTCAACTGTATGGGCGCTGGTCAAGAAGTTGACATCGCGACGCAAAATGACTCCACGTTTGGCCAATGTGCCCAACAAGGCTTCCATCAAACGAGCATGGGTTGGCATATCAGGTGCAAAGGAGAAGAAGGGAATTGCATCATAGCCACAGACGCGCAATGCCACTCCAAGCGCCTCAGCTTTGGCGTTCACGCCTTCACGCAAGCGTTGACCAAGCTTGGCCACATGCTCAAAATAGTTAGTGTTGCGATAGATGTTAATCACTTCGTAGCAAACTTCCAGCGAGAGCATTTCGCCGCCAAAGGTGGTTGAAACTTGCAAATCGGATAAGCGTTCGAGATGCTTTTTGGGTCCAGTAATCGCAGAAAGTGGCATACCTGCGGCGATGCCCTTTGAGAGACAGACGAAATCTGCATCAACGCCATAGAATTCTTGCGCCCCACCCAACGCCAAGCGGAAGCCCGTTACCACTTCATCGAGCACAAATAATGCGCCAACTGCATGACAAGCAGCCTTAACTTCGTTCAAATACTCAGCATCCAAGCAGTGTTTGTAGGGCATTGAAAGCAACACGGCGGCCAATTGATCGCCATGGTTGTTGATGGCAGCGATCAAGTTGGGCTTTTCGTGGGGAGCCATCAACGATACTTGTTCGGTGTATTGGCTGAGCACTGCGGGCACGCCAGGAGTGTAATACATAAAATGGTCGTGCCAACCATTGTAGCCGACCGTGATAATCCGTTCGCGCTTGGTCAGGTGGCGAGCCAAACGCACAGCAGCCGAAGTGGCATCAGCCCCAGTTTTGAAGAAGCGAGCCATTTCAGCATTCGGAATAATATCGATCAATGCTTGAGTTGCGCGTAGCTCAACTTCGGTGGGCAGCGAATGAATCAGCCCTTTATCCAAGTTATTGCGAATTGCCTCGACCACTGCTAGATGGTTGTGACCCAAGGTGGTTGCACCCAAGCCACAAATAAAATCGATATATTGATTGCCATCAACATCGGTTACCAACGCGCCATCGCCATGATCAATAAAAACTGGAAACGAACCATAGGCAAATTGCTCAGGCCGTTTCATCAACGATTGGGTTGTTCCTGGAACAATCGCTTCGGCTTGGACTAACAATTCCATCGATTTGGTGAGATTTAGGGCTTCGCCGCTGACCTTGGGCAGTTGTGCTGCACTCATGCTGCTCGATCCTTCCATATATGCTCGACGTTTGGTTATATGATTATGTAGAATAAAATCAATTTAGTCGGATTAAATAGATTTTATTTGAGCGCTAGTATACGGAAGCGGCGCTGGTTTGTCAAAATCTTTGAGCTAGCCCCAGCTTGCGGATTCTTTGCAGGTCAGGGGCTAGGTTTCAACGCAGAGGCGCAAAGGGAATTATGAAGGATGAGGGATGCATAGCTTATTCGTGCAATTCGTGGCTAAGAACCTAACCTTCGTGTCCTTCGTGGATCAAAAAATAAACTTCGTGGTTGTTAAAAACAGATTTTTGCTAAGGAACAACGATTTGCTGAGTTTGCCCAGCCCATTCGATTGCAAGCAGCTCGCCACGCGTAATATTTTGGGTTAATTCAATCCGTAGTGGCTGTTGCGGCTTGAGATCAAACGTGCCTTGCCAGAGCGTTTGGCCTGCCTTGCTAATGCGAATTGGCGTTGCAACGAAGGCTTGGCTTGGCTGAATTGCCACGCTCACATTGCCGTTGCTGCTGATTTGCAAGCCAACCGCGCCATAACGATTGCCCGCACTCAAATCGCCCAAATCGTGCAAGGGCAGCCAATGGGCCTCGAACGAACGACTTTGGCCTGCGGCTAGGCTTGGGTAATCCCAAAATGTGGCTTGTGCACCATGCCATAGTTCGGCATAATCGCTGCCATCGGTCGTATAGAGGCTGCGATCAAATTGGTCGCCAAAGGCAAAGGTTTTAATCCCAGGCAAGTTTGGATCAAGATCAACCAACATCAAGCCTTGGTTGAGCGCTGGATCGTACACGCCAGCCCATTTTCCGCTCAGGTTGTCGGCGGCAAAGAGGCCAATGTAGCCGTTCCAGGTGGCATAACGACTAAGATCACGCTGATTGAAAGTAGGCCAGCTGATCGTTTGTTGTGGTGCTGGCAGCGCTGCATCTTGCGTTGCATGCACAATCATCTGCTGGGTTGGCACGGCAAAATGTAGGCTACGTTGCAAATGGTTGATCCCGCCAGGTGCGATCATGGCATTCATCCAAAATTGAAATGGTTGTGGGCTAGCAGTTGGGTTGCGATAATTGCCGCGCATATTCACAATTTGGCTATCGTTGGTTAGCTCAATCGTGATTTCAATTTGAATGCCAGTGTGGCGCTCGGTTGTTGAAACGATCACCCGTGCGGCCTCGTTGGTTTGCTCCAAGCGATAATCCCATGGCTCGGATTCGAGGTAGCCATGCTCCTCGGTTGGGGCGGCCCATTCGATACCACCTGCGGCCAGCCACCAACCCCGTTGACCTAAATGACTGGCTTTGATCACCGGATTTTGATAGAGCAAGTTCTGGCCTGTAGCTTTGTTGATCAGCTGATAAACTCGTCCGCCCAGTTCTGGTAAGATCGTTAGCGTGACATAACGATTTTCAAGCTTGAGCAAACGATAATGTTTGGGTTGATAGCCTGTGATTTTGCTGCGATCAATCCGTTTGTAGGGGTAAATTGGATCGTTGGGTAGGCTATCGACCAGCGCTGGCTGATAGCCTTCGGTATTGATGGCCAATGTGCCAGCCTCAGAAACTTTAGCCGCAATGCTGCTATCCTGAAAATAATACATTGGCGTGGTATAGCGCCAGCGATAGTAATGACTGCCCACATTGCCCATTTCAACTTGCCAATTCGCCGAATTATTGGGATTGTAGGTCAGCACACGGCGTTCAAAAGCTTGGAATAGCACGCGTTGGGCTTGGCCGTTAATCGTTGTGTCGATCCAGTATGCCTCGGTGATTGGGTAGCCAAACGTCCCTAACACATTGGTTACAGTGCTTAACGATTGCTGAAAATCGAAAAATACTTTGGGCACGTTATGGCCCGTGACGCTTTCATACTGCACGATGGTGGTGTTGGCAGTTGCCAAATTTGGCTGATCGCTGATCTGGCCGTTTGCCGCGAGCAGGCTGCTAATCCGTTGGCCTTGGCGATTTTCGCTGCGATGATCGCCGTTGGTGGTCGCGATTGGCGCAAGGCTAGCATAGGTTGGGCTTGAGCTAGCAGGATCGCCAGCAATTGGCACATTAGCTGCTGTCCGTGGTTCGAAGCGTTGATCGCCTGTTTGCATCTGGCCGCTGATCAGTTCAACGACCAACAAACCATTGGTGGCAAACCACTCACTGGTACGATCAGCAGCGGGCTGGCTAATTTCCATGCGAGCTTTATCAAAATATTGCACGAGGCGGCTGGCTTGGGGCGATTGCTGATAGCGCTCGATTATTCGTGGGCCGATGTTTTGACCCCAAACCCACGAACGGCTGGTTTGACCTTCGGCCACTGCTTGATCGGCACGCTGCCAGCGTTGGCGAAAGGCCGAATCGGCAAAACCATCAGTAAATGCAGCATAACTTGGGCGTTGGGGCACGAAACTCAAACTGACAATTAATAAGCAAAAACTCAGAGTTATTCGACGAAACATAAATCCCTCCAACATCAAATAGCTATGGTGAGTATAGCGCTGTGGTGGGCCAAAAACCATAGTTTGCGGCTGAAGTTGGCCTGAGAAATCTGAAAACTCTGCCAGGTTTGGGGCGATTATGCTCTATAGTATGGCTAGTGTGTGAATGCTCAAAAGGGGGCTGCTGCGATGAACGATCTGCAGATTGCTGAACAATTGCAAGCAAGTTATATTCTGTTTGCGCCGATCCGAGCGCATTTTCGTGGGCCTGGAGTCGAACGTGGTGGCTGCCCACGCCATGGCATGCATGCAGTGTATGCCAAAAAATATGGCGAACATCTGGCGACAATCTATCCAGGCATCAACGCAATTGGGGTTGAATCGTCGTTTGATGCTGCTCAATTGCCTGCAATTATGGCGGCGTTGGCTAGTTTGCGCGAAGTATTATTGCCGAATTTGGCGCATCGGATTGTTGAATATGCCCAAGCTAGCAAGCCGTATGTTTTGCCCGCCTACCTGCGCAGTATCGAAGTGGCGCTTGAACATTTTGCCAAACGCCATCCTGAGCAATTGGCGGCGCTTGATGCGGTGTTTTGTGTGGCTGGGGGCGAGGGTTTCCGCGATTTAATCGTGTTTCATGGTGGACATCTTTTGGAGCAAGCCAAGGCTGGGGCACTCTGGACGAATATTGATATTTATTCGTTGGTCGATTTGCATGACCGTCAAACGGCTGAGGGTTTAGAAAAATTTGAGGTTTGGTGCTTAGGCGGCGATTTAGCCAAAGCCGTGTTGACTGAATTTCAGAAGGCGGCCTTGATGTTGGTGATTCAAGGCTGGCAACCACAGCCGCTGACCAAAGAATTAGCCTTATTGCCAGCCGATCTGAATCGCCATTTTGGCCAGATGCTGCGTAATTTATTGCACAAAGCCTTGGCGCAATATGTTTTAGGTTAGCGACATGATGGATTTGGGTGCATGCCCTCACCCCGTCCCCTCTCCCGCCGCAGTAGGAGAGGGGTTGGAGGTGGGGAACGTTAAAACCTACCCTTGACATGAGAGGCCTAGGGGGTGAGGGAATTAGTGGCGCATGCGCGATTGGATGGTTTGGCTGATGATATGGGCCAAATCAGGGCGTTGAATATCGGCATGGGTAAAGGTCAACTTCGCGTAACGCTCGTTGAGATCAAAATCGGCAAACAGCTTAGCAAAGCCATGCAAACGCTTGTCGATTTCCAAATAGACATCGACCCCATAATCTTGCAAATCGAGCACAACCTCTAATTCTTCGATATGGAAACTTTGGTGGCCATAAGGCTTGAATTCAAGCTCTTGCACAAATGGATAGGGGCCGCGCCAGCGTGAATTGTATTCGTTATGCACGGTATAAAGTTGGAAGCCAATTTGTTGGATGGCCTGAATAATCGTTGCTTGCGAAGGATGCGGCTGAATCTGCAATTGATCAACATCACCTGCATCGACCCCGCCACTGATCGATAAACCAGTGCGAATAAAGACCGGTTGATGGCCCATGGTCAAGGGCGTATCGAGCGGCAAATTAATGCTAAAGGGAATGCGTTGTTGAGCGCCTGGTTGAAGCTGAAACCGCTGCGTCAGTGGATATTGCCCAATCGTGTGATCTTGGGTTATTTTGCTATCGTCGTACTCGCGGGTATAGCGAGCGACCAAAAACAAATACAGTGCCTCGATATCTTGTTCGACATCACCGCCCATAATATGCACTTCGCCAGTGATCGTGCCACCTGGAGCGGTTGTATTATTGTGGAGATGGGTTTCGATACGAGCATTGCCAATACCAACGCTGGCGAGCAATTTACGGAACATGCACATCCTCCTAAGTTGATCGATTTGTTAAGGCGTTATACGTAGACACAGTATCAAAAGGTTTCACGATTTAATCTTGACAATGTTGTAACACACAATGGACACACATTTCAAGGGTGGCGCAGCGACAACGTAGCCCGCGCTGGAGTAATTGTTGCACATGGCTGGCTTGTTCGAGCAATTGGCTGAGATCGGCCAACTTTTGCTTGGCTAATTGCCGCCATAAGCCTGCTAACGGAGCCTGTTGCTGTTCATGTTGAAATAGCAATTGAATTTCGTTGAGGCTAAAGCCAAGGCGTTGGGTTGTGCGAATAAACGCTAAACGCTCGAAAATCTGTTGATCGTAATAACGCCGACCATTCTGGCGAGCAGCAGGCGGCAATAGATTAATTTCTTCATAATAACGAATGGTTGAGGCTTTGATGCCCGCCTGTTTGGCGACCATACTGATGCTCAGTTGTTGCATATGCCGACCCCTGAAATTGCTGCTTGACTTCCAGTTAACTTGAACTTGTAGACTGCCAACGAGCTACTGTAATCATGCAATAGCTGTCAAGTGGAGGTCGCGTTCATGCAAACCGTGATTGATCAGCCAGTTCAGGTTAGCGATGCCAGCTTTGAAACGCAGGTATTGCAATCGGATACGCCAGTCATTGTCGATTTTTGGGCACCTTGGTGTGGGCATTGCCGCGTGATTGCGCCAATTTTGGCCAAGTTGGCACAGCGCTATGCAGGCGAAATTGTGGTTGCCAAAATCAATACCGACGAAGACGTGCAATATGCCAGCCGTTTAGGTGTGCGTGGTTTGCCCACAATGGTGGTATTTCAGCATGGTCAAGAGGTTGATCGCTGGATTGGGGCGATGAGCGAAGCTGCGTTCGAGCAACGTGTGCAACAGCTGCTTGGGCGTTAAATGATAACAGGCAGGCTGCTTCTCACGGCGGCCTGCCTGTTTATTCTTCCTCGGTAAATTATCTAGGCTCCCACAAGCGGACTATTGGCATTCTTCCAACCTACTCCATTGTTCTTCTCTCCCACAAGCGTTGACGATAGATTGATGGCGGCTGGTGTAACAGTGTTACAACGGCCACTGTGGGTTTGCAATGGCTGGCAATGTAGCCCTCTACAGCTACAGAGCGCACGGCTGGCGACCATGAGACCTCCTAGTGGTGACCGATGGAGTGCTGCGACGCTTGAATTTGGCTATTTGCCTAGCACAGACTGTTCGTTGAAATCGATAGTCGGATATAATGATGCTATGCGCAACCACATTCGCACTGGCTCGGTGCTTTATTAAGTTGTTGGTTGAATTAATCGTCGATAATGCTACGATAGCATACAATCAAACCAAGAGAGTGCAATATCTCTCTTTATTGTGTCTAGAGTTTGGCGGGAGAATCTTGGAGAAATTACGAATCCGTAACTGAGGGTTGGGTGATTGTGGCTGATGTTGGTTGAGAAAGATAGCGCTCAAGCTCAGCTGCCGTTGTGTACCAATAGCGATCAAGTTTGATGCCACGGATTTTACCTTTATTAAGGTAAACGCGCAAGGTGCCTTCGGTGAGCGATTGAGCCGGGTAATATTCACGGGTATAGGCCGCCGCCTGCTGCAAGGAGAGCAGTTGGCTGGCTGGTGGGTCGTAGGTTAGACCAGAGGGCTGTTCCATGCCACATCCTTGGCCAAATAAAATGCTCCGCCAATTACTCCGCGGCGAGATGTTATCGCAAACGTTGCAGCAGTGGGTCGATAATCATGGTGGTCGGCAGGTAGTTGTGCAAACGTTGCGCGATGGCATGAGCCACGATGTTGATGCACTTGCCTTCTTTGAACAGCAGGTAAATCGTTATACCACAGAAAGCCAAAAAGCTGCAAATCTTAATATGGCCGATAGCACCTACTATGCCAAACGTGGCCGTTTTTATGAGCAATTACGCCATTTGCTCGATCATCTGCCTAGCCTGCGTCCTACCACGATCATTGGTCTGCCGATTCCGCTTACGCCGTTGGTTGGCCGCCAAGCAGTGTTGCAAGAGTTGCTTGAGCTTTGCCGCGAATATCGCCTAGTAACCTTGCATGGCATTGGTGGGATCGGCAAAACCCGCCTCGCGATTGCCCTCGCTAGCTATATTGCTAATGCTGGCTTTGCCCAAGAAGTCGTTTTTATCGATTTACGCAATGAATATACGGTGCATGATAGCTGGCATGCCTTGCTTAATCGCTGGCTCGGCGACCCGAAAGCCGATTTAACCAGTTATATTCAGCAATCCAATCGCCGCACGGTCTTGATTATCGATAATTGTGAGCATATTCGGGCAGTTGCTGAGATGCTGCTGCCATTGCTCAATTTTGGCAATATTTCGATTATTACCACCACGCAAATTGCCTTGAGCATCAATGGCGAACGACGCTTTCCCGTGCCAGCCTTGAGCCTCGAAGAAGGCATTTTGTTGTTTGAGCAACGTGCTCGCGATTTGAACCGTCAGGTTGAGCGCCGTCAAACTGAGCAAATTGTCCAGCGGTTGGCGGGGCATCCCTTGGCGATTGAAATTGCCGCTTCACAATTGTTGTTGGTTTCGCTCAACGATATTTTGGCCATGACCAACGTCGAAATGCTGGAGATCGAATCGTTGGCGAATGGCTCGGCCTCGCATCGCACCTTGCGCCAAATGGTTGAGTATACGTTTTCGTTGTTGCATGATGATGTTCAAGCTGCTTGCCTCCGCTTAGCACTATTTGAACATCATTTTAGCTTGGCCCAAGCAACCCAAGCCTTTAAAGTCAATTGGCGGGTGGCTAGCGGTTTGGTTGATGCATCGTGTTTAGAGGGCAGTGTCGATAGCCGTGGCGAAACGCGGTTTAGTATGCCAATTGTGATTAGGCTCTACGCTCGGCAAGTAGCGCTCGAACGCGATGTCTATCATCAATTGATGCTGGAATTTACCCAATATTGGGCCAATGAAATTAAGCAGATTTTGCAACGCTGGGAGCAAACGATCGAACGCGCCAAAGATCATGGCGAATTGCTCACGCCGATGAACGATCTTTCGTTGTTGCGCGAGAGCTACACAACGATTCGTGGCTGTTTGCAATGGGCGGCGATCTATGAGCATACGCAATTATTGGAGTTAGTCGGCGGTTTGTGGAAGTTTTGGCTGCATTATGAAAGCCCCGAGGGTCGTTTATGGCTGCGTTCGGCCATGAGTATGGCGAGCGATCAGCAACGCAGCGAATTACAACAAATTCTATTGCTGTTTAGCTGAAGATTGGCACTGGCACATCGCCTGCCCACGTGTGTTCCCAAACCGCTTCGCCAGCCAACAAACGGCTAATTTGTTGTGGAAAGTAGGCTGGGCGAATTGGCTTACCTAAAAAACCAAAAAAGCCCAAAGCCTTGGCACGTTCAACAATGCTCATATCACTAAATCCTGTCAAGGCAATGCAGGGAGCTATTGAGCGCAAGGAACCAATCAAATCGAAGCCCGATTGATCTGGCAACTGCACATCGAGCAAAATCAGGGCAGGGTGCAGAGCTTGCACGGCTTGAGCCGTCGCCACGCGGCCATTGGGGAAGAAGTGTAATTGATGGCCTTGTTGGTGCAATGTGCTCCGAATAATTAATAGCGTATCTGGTTGGTCTTCGATCACAACAAGTGTAGCGATACCAGCCTCCTTGGATTTCAGCATGTGGCTGAATTGTACCGCGAAAGCAGCGGCATGAGCAATAGGGCATGCCGCTGCTCAACGATTGCTAGCCGCCGCTCGAATGGGCAACCGATTTTTGCAATTGCTTGGAGCTACGCCAAATCAAGAAGGGGATGAGCACTAGCCAAAGCAGCACCGAAATAACCCATGGTTGTAAAATTGTGCCACCACCAAGTTGGCCTTGGAGATCTAAAGTCCAAGTGGTTGCTTGACCATCGGTAACGCTCTGAATCCACATTATCAGGCTGAAAAACGGGCTGAACGATAAGGCCACAACCCCAAGATTGCGAATAAAGCCATTGTTCATGATGGAATCAAACAATGGTTGATCATTCGAGAGCACTGCTAAGACCAAGATCGCCAGTAACGGCAGCCCAATCGCCAATACCAATGCTAAGCCAAGGGTTGCCATCATTGCACCACGGCTGGTTTTAGCCCACGAAGCTCCCCAAATTCCAATGCTGCCATAGCCCAAAACTGTAACCAATTGAATCGCTAGGGCAATCCATAGGTCGCGGGCTTCGATTCCGCCAATCAGCAAGGCCAATGCGCCAATTGGCAGGCTGGCTAAACTAAGCAAAAAGAGGAATAAACAAGGCGCAATCAGCTTGCCCAAGATGATTTGGTAGCGCCGCACAGGCGTGACCATCAACACGTCGATGGTTTGGCGATCGCGTTCGCTGCCCAACGATGAAGCATTCAGCGATGGCGCAAAAAAGGTCAGCTGAAACAAGGCTACGGCGGCGGCGGTGCTATATAAACTTAAGCCAATCTCACTGCGATCGACAAACCCACTTTCGCTTTGACCAGCGTAAATCAGCACACACAAGCCACTGAGAATGAATAAGTAGATGCTGAGGGTGGTAAACGCTCGATTGCCACGTAGATACGAGCGAAATTCCTTTTGCAAAATTGCCTTCATGCCACCACTCCCTGTGTCACATGCAAAAAGACTTCTTCAAGGTCGGATTGGCGTTCGGCAAAGTGATTGACCCGAAAGCCTTGGCTGATCAGGTTGCTCAAAATTGCGCTGCTTTCTTCGGCTGTGCCACTGAAGTTGATCGCCAATTTGCCGCCTGCCTGATCATCGGCTAGCTCATTGGCTAAATGCACATCGTTGATGGTTGGCAGTTGTTTGAGCATTTGCAAGGCTGGCATGGCTCGTTCAAGCACTTGCACTTCGATCAATTTATGCGGGCGTAAATCCTGCATAATTTGTTCGACTGGGCCGCTTGCCAGCAATGTGCCACGCTCAATAATGCCAATATGGCTACACATTTCGGCCAGCTCCGACAAAATGTGTGAGCTAACCATAATCGTTTTGCCCATGCGGCTTAATTCGCGCAGTAATTCGCGTAGCTCGATTCGGGCACGAGGGTCAAGCCCGCTGGCTGGTTCATCGAGAATTAACAAGCTGGGATCGTGGGCCATGGTGCGGGCCAAACTGAGGCGCTGTTTCATACCACGGCTGAGATTCATCACATAACTATCGTGTTTTTCGGTCAGATCGACTAGTTGCAATAATTCTTGAATCAAACTCGTGCGGCGTGGCTGTTTGATGCCATAGATATGAGCAAAGAAATCGAGATATTCCCAAACCCGCATGCTTTCGTAAACCCCAAAATAATCAGGCATAAAACCAATCATTTTGCGCACTGCATCGGGATCTTGGCGCACCGAAATGCCATTGACAAAGGCTTCGCCAGCGGTTGGTTGGAGCAAGGTGGTCAAAATGCGCATGGTGGTGGTTTTCCCAGCGCCATTTGGCCCAATAAAACCATAGACCGCGCCTTTGGGAATGCTCAAATTGACCTGATTGAGCGCTAGGTGTGTGCCAAAACGCTGGGTTAAATTGTGGGTTTCAACGATCAATTCCATCAGCGTTGCTCCAAATCAACATACAAATTATAGATATTGCTGCTCTTTTGCGGAGCGGCGACCCCATCGACCATAATTTCGTTGAGCACTTCGGTATCAAGCACCGTGATATGCGGCTTGGTATACAGCGAATTTTTGGGCAGTCCACTGTAGTTGGTGCGTTCGTTGCCAGCATTCCAGAGCAATTGTAGGGCTTGGGTTAATTGGTCGTTGTTGTTGAGATAGGGGCTGCTTTGCATAACGCGATCAAGGCTGTTATCGATCGTAATCGAAGCACCTGGTTCGAGTGCTGGCAAAATAATACTTTCTTCGCCATTGAACAGAATCGCATATTCAACCTTGCGTTCGCTCCGGTTGGTAATGGTTGCACCTTCCCACGAATTGGCTTTGGCTACTTTAACCTCAAAATTGTAGGGAACTGCGCTTGAGCCAATCGCGGCGAGGGTTTGCATTTGGCCGATGTTGCTTTGCCAATTGGGCAAGCGGGTTTTGCCATCGTTGGTTTGCTCGATTGTGCCCGAACCCTCATCGCCAAAGCCTTGCATTGGTTGGTTGCCAGCAATTAAATTGGCATCAATACTGCCATTCCATGCGCCGCGTCGCCCTGCATTGAAGCCATAATTGACGCTTAGACGGCCTTGATCGGCTCCCAGTTGGCTATCGATAATGTTAATCGTTGTGACATTGATATTGCCAGTACGTAAATCGCCACCAGCTAAATACATAATACCCACAAAGCCAAGTACAACCAATGGAATACTAAACCAAGCCCATTCCCGCCGATCCAAACGTCGTAAAATAAAGTAATTGATCGGGCCAATCAGCAGAATGTAGCCAAACAAAATTCCCATCAAGCCTAAAACTGAAGGCAAATTTTGATCAGTGCCGCGAATCTGGATTGACCATGGCGAGAGCGCTACATTCCAATCGCGGTAAAGTTGGGGTTGTAAGAGCACTGGCCAAACCAACCGATCATTAACTTCGGCGGGTAAGTCACTGGGATTGAAGGCTGTGACTAAGATTTGACCCATGCCCAGCTTGCGACTGATCACTAAGGCTTCGTTATTGGCCCCAACGCCGAATATGCTAGCATCGGCGGTTGGTTGAAGTTGGTTAACCCGTAGGTTGATTTGGGCAAAAGCGGGAGTATTGCGCCCATTGAGCGTGGTTAACACCGCCGAACTATTGCTGCGGCTAACACTCGCAGGCAAGAGTGAGGCTAGTTCTTTGGGCAGTTCGGCGCTATTCGGGCCACCGCTGACGATCAATGTTCCACCAGTTGCGACCCAACGTTCGAGAGCGGCGGCCTGCTCGGCAGTCGGTTGAACATCTTGGAGCACGATTGCTGCAAAGTTAAACAATTCGCCATCGGTGCTTGGCAGTTGAGCTGGGTCAAGCGGCATCACCGTGGTGAGGCGGCCAGGAACTGAAGCGCCAGCTAAACTTGAGGCTGGCCCGCCAAATACGCCTACTAAAATTTCTTGGCTATCGTGTACCCGCACATTACTGCGATTGCGGGCTAACTGCTTGCCTTGAGCATCAATAACTTTGATTTCGACAACGGTTTGATTGAGATTGGCCCGCATGAGTAAACGCACTTGTTTGCGCGAACCACCAGGTAAATCGACATTTTGCAGCAAATCGGCCTGACCAAAGCCTGTGGTAACCACAACTTGGGCTTGAAGGTCGGCTCCGCTATTTTCGATCGTTGTAATAATTGGATACCAACCACCATTCGCTACATGACCTTGGGCATCAAAGCCAACTTGATCGATAGTGATGGTGATGGCATCGGCATTTTGGGCATGACTTAGGTTGGGCCAAAGTAGGCAGATTAGGCCTAAACCAAGCCAAAACCACCCACGCCACCGGGCTGACTGCGCCATGAAAACTCCTTCGCACAACAGATTCTGACTCCCAATTAGGATTACACTCCAGTTTCCAACCGCTCGGTTGGCGGCAATTTGGCTTCGATATGGCTGCGATGATCATCAAACAGCACTTGGAGTTCATCGCGTTGTAGTTGGTGATAATGTTGCAACAGCATTAAGGTGCTATCAAATTCACGGTCACGCGCCCGCTGCTCAAATTGGTCGCGATAATCCGAAATGACTGCCAACACGCTATCGGGTGCGGCTACCCCGCGAAAGGTGAAATTTTCGTTTTGACCTGCGGTAAATAGCTCGACATCGCCGTATTTCAAAATGCGTGCCCATAAATTTTCTTGATTCAGCGAAACATTCTGAATTTTGTCCCAGGTTGTTTCCCGTTTGGTTTCACGGCCCAAGGGCTTGCGCTCAATATCAATAATGTTGATTGGGGTGACAATATATTCATCGTTGCGCCAATCAATCACCTCGTAAATCAGCCAGCCGAGACAAAAGATATCGAGGATTGCCAAAAATACTAACGAGCCACCAGACCGAATAAAATCGTAGCCGAGCAACAGTGACCACGACAAATTGATAATTAGAAACAGCAAAATTGGGTTAGCTGCCTCGACAAAGAGAAAAAGCCAATGTTTGCGCCAAATAATCGAATTGCCGCGCACCTCGGGGCTTGGCGGAATAATGCCCAAAAGTGTACGGCCAGTTTGTTCTGGTGGAATAAAATCGCTCAATGGTGGCAAGCTTGGCATTGTGCCTTGTTTGAGCACTTTGGCTCTGACGATTTGCTGAATATGCTCAACATGCTCAACTTCTTTGAGCGGCGCAACAAATTCGAGAATTGTGTCACGTACCAACGTAGGATTGACGATTCCCACGAAGGCAATGTTGCGCAAACGGCTGGCAGTTTGGACTTCAATTTCGCCATAATCGAAATAGCGTGAAACCACCGACTCGGTGACGGTTTTTACATCTTCAATTTCGCGCACATACAGCTCATTGCGCTGCACGCTGATCAAAAAACGCGAGTTATACGAAATAACCCGCTGATTGGTAACGACCAAGGCATCATTGCGCCAATCGAAATAGCTATAAATCATGGCCCCGAAAAAGATCGTACCAGCGCCAAACAGCACAGTATTCAGGGTATCAACGCCAACCACCGAGACCCGCCACAAGAAAATCACGGTACAAATAAACCAAAAGGTAAACCAAATTGACAGATTGCGTGCCAAGATTAGCCAATGGCGATAGGCGATCAACTTGACCCGTTCATCAGCTTGGAGATTGATATTAAAACTGAGTTGAGGCACGTTGGTTGGCATAACATCCCATCCTATTCATAGCTGAGTTGGCTAACATTCGTGCCGCCATAGGCCTGCGGTAATAGAGCTGCAACTTGGGCCATAATTTGCTCAGCCAAATAATCGCGTTGGTGGGCGATTGGCAAGTTGCTTTGAGCAAGTTGTTCCAAGGTTTGTGGTTCGCCGATCGTAATCGTAACTGTTGGCCGCCCAAACCATGGAAATTTGCCCAAAAACACCCGCTCCATGCCAGTGATTGCAATTGGAATAATCGGCGCACCGCTTTGTTTCGCCAGCAACACCACGCCAGCCCGCGCTTGTTGCAAGGTTCGCGTGGTTGAGCGTGTGCCCTCAGGGTAGAGGCCGATGCATTGGCCTTGGCTGAGCAATTGGAGTGCCCGCCGAAACGCCGTGCGATCAGCCTCGCCACGCCGAACCGGAAATGCCCCGGCTCTCGTAATCACCCAATCCATAAACCCACCGTCAAACATCTCGGCTTTGGTCATAAAATAGACATGACGTTTGACATAACCAATAATCGTGGCTGGATCGGAGTAGCTAATGTGGTTGGAAACCAAAATTGCCGCGCCATGCTTGGGAATATGCTGGCTACCTCGGACAATCACGCGGCGAGTGAAGATAAAAAAGAGCACTTTGGCGAGATAATGATAAAAACGATAAAAGCGGCTCATCGATTACCCTCCCACATCAGCGTTGCTATTGCTATAGTATTTTGTTTGTGAGCCAATCGTCAAGCGCCAAAAGTTGTGGTTGCTCCCAGCCAATGTAACAATGCTTAAACAAAAACGACGTGGAGCAATCTCCACGCCGTCGTTTGCCGAAATTAAGCTTGGGCTTCAACCCCGATTAACCCCAAAATTGCCTGAAACACCTCTTCGGGCGAGCGGCCATCGGTAGTGATGGTAATCGCGTCAGCGGCTAAGAAGGTATTGGCGGCATCTTTGGCATCGCGCCGAGTCAAGTCGTCAAGCACCTCGCGGTAGCTGATCGAGCGGCCACGGGCGTTGAGTTCTTGGGCGCGGCGTTGGGCACGCTCCTCAACCGAGGCATCAAGATAAATTTTCAACTGGGCATCGGGCAGAATGACTGCCCCAATATCCCGGCCAGCCATCACGACATGGCCAGCTTTGCCAATTTGGCGTTGAATATCGCGAAGTGCCTCGCGAACTGCTGATTGAGCGGCGACTTGCGAAACATTGCGTTCAACATTGGCGGCGCGTAATGGCCAAGTAATATCCTCGCCATTGGCCAACACTGTGTATTGACGGCCATCGGCGATGGTTGGCGGAAGCACTTCGAAGTTGCTGGTTTGGGCGAGTTTGGCGAGAGCGGCGGCATCAGCGAGATCAACGGCTTGTTCGAGGGCTACATAGGTCAAGGCGCGATAGAGCACCCCCGTATCAAAATAGATATAGCCAAAATGATCTGCTAACAACTTGCCGAGCGTACTTTTCCCCGACGCTGCAGGGCCATCAATTGCAATTGTATGTGGTGTAGTCATAGTGAAAAACACAGATATTCCTTGCTGGATACCTCCGAACAGGCAATATTTGAGCGCATGCTGAAAGGTGAAGGGTACACATCGCAACCACTCTCCTGTTGAGTACCCAGCGTATGCAATACCCCACTACGCGAGTGAGGGGACAATAAATCATGAAAAGGCTAGAAAGGCCATGGTTCTATTGTAGCATAATGATCTAATTTTGCTTAGATTATGGCAACGAGCCAGACGATCTGCTATAATCGCACGCCGAACCATGATCATAGTTGGAGGTTGCGATGCGCTCTGGCATCTGGCGAAGTTGTTGTCTATTGCTCTTAGTATTTCTGACAGGTTGCGGCAGCAGCCTGACCATCTACGATATTACCAGCAATCCTGCAAATTATAACGGTCAAGAAATTACGGTCGAAGGCGTGTACCTCTGGAAGCCAGGTAATCCTGGGTTGTCGGTGTTGGCCAAGGCGGTTTCAACCCGCAACGATGGTACTGATGCTCAGCCCGTTGATAGCCTCGTCTGGCTTGATGAGTTTCCGGCTGAGGCTAGCGCTAATTTGCATCGCCCAATCGATAGTGTTTATGGCGCGGTGCGGGTCAAGGGCAAATTTGAAACTGGCGCGTTTGGCCCAGATGGCAGTTTTACCAGCCGTTTGGTAGTGCAATCTGCCGAAGCGATTGAGCGCGTTGAGCGGGTTGAGTATCCAGCGCCAACCGAAGCTCAGCCCAACCAAGTTTCAATCTATGAGCTCGAGAAAAATCCTTCGGCCTACAACGGCCAAACTGTGACCACCCGTGGCATGTATTATTGGACTCAAGCCAGCTCTGGTTTGTTGACAACTGGGGTGCAAAGCGAAAAGCCCCTCGGCGACAACGTGGCAAGTGGGGTTAATCCGCAGCCAATGGGCACGCCAATTTCGATGGAAGGATTTCCACCTGATCTTTCGAGCCAACTCAACGTCGGGCCTGGTAATGGCTTTGTTTGGGGCTTGGTTGAAGTAACTGGCACCTTCCAAACGGGCGGGCAATTTGGCTTAGAAGGTCGTCATGGCTCACAATTGATTCTCGACCCAGCATCAGTTAAACCGATCAAATAAGCATTCATCAGCATAGAAGGCTGCAATGTACTACTTCCTAAAGGCTATGCACGAGGATGATATTCCGCGTGTCCAAGAAATTGAGCGCCAAAGTTTTTCAGCGCCATGGTCGGCCAATACCTATCGTCGTGAATTAAGTTCGCCTGCGACCAGCCGCTATATTGTGGCGCGTTCTAGCCCAAGCTTGCCGCCCGATGAGCCAATTATGCCGTATGTGCCACGGCGCTCGTTGCTCCAGACCTTGCTGCCGTCGGTGTTTACCAAGCCGCAGCCAGTCAGCCCGTTTCCCTTGGTGGGTTATGCTGGCTTGTGGTTGATGGTCGATGAAGGCCATATCACCACGATTGCCGTGGCTCCCTCGCAGCGCGGCCAAGGCCTCGGCGAGTTGCTGCTGAATGGCTTGATCGATCAAGGTATCGATATGGGGGCAACCCGCCTGACCTTAGAAGTGCGGATTTCAAATGAATCGGCGCAAAAGCTCTATTTGAAATATGGCTTCGAGCCAAGCGGCACGCGGGTGCGCTACTACACCGATAACGGCGAAGATGCCCTGATTATGTGGACTGATGTAATCACTGAGCCAAGCTATCAACACCGTTTGAGTGAGCTGCGCGAACGTTTGGCGTTACGCCTTCAGCGTCAGGCTGGGATGGTCGAATAGTCCTGTTGCACAAATGCTTGATGTTGGCTATGATGCATAAATTCATGGCTGATGACCCGCTGTGGTTGTCAGGTGCGGCGAGGGCGCTCTACCATCAACGAGGATGTTGGTCATTGTTCGCTGGTTCACATGGGACGGTGCCGTTTGTTATTAATGGTTGAGGTTGCTTCCACCGTCGAAGTGGCCTACCGAAGGAGCTTGCATGAAGATCGTCGTTGCAGGAACAGGCTTTGTGGGATTGCCCCACGCTGCGGTCTGCTCAGAATATGGTCATGAAGTCTATGCCTATGATATTGATACGAAGCGGATTGCGGCTTACAAAACCGCCAAGCGCGAAGAAATTGAAAAATATGTCAATGAGCCAGGCTTGGCCAGCATTATCCAAGAAAATATCAACCGTTCTCTGCATTTCATTGATGATCTTGAGCCGGTAATCGAAGGGGTCGATGCCTTTTTCTTGTGTTTGCCAACCCCGCCAAATCGCGATGGCTCCTCGAATTTGAGCTACTATTTCGATGCTGTCAATCATTTAGCGAAGTTGTTGGCTAAACGTGCTGATCAACGCCGCGTGGTGATTATCAATAAGAGCACAGTGCCAGTTGGCACTGGCCGCCAACTTGAGGAAGTGCTCAAAAGCCATAATGTGCCAAACGTGGGGATTGCCTCGAACCCTGAATTTTTGCCCGAAGGCAACGCGGTTGAAAAATCGCGCCATCCTGATCGGGTCGTGGTTGGGGCTGATACCGAGGAAGATTTCCGGATTTTGCGCCGGATCTACTCGCAATTTATCAACCATGTGCGAATTGCCTTTATCGAAACCACCCCTGAAACTGCTGAATCGATTAAGTATGTCGCCAATACCTTGTTGTTGACCTACATTTCATTCTGGAACGGGGTTGGCGGACGTTTGGCTGAATCGGTCTCAAATGTGCGCATGGAAGATCTCAAGCGTGGCGTAACCGCCGATACCCGCATTAGCAAATGGGGTTCGTTCGTCTCGAACGGCGCTGGTGGCTCGTGCTTTGGCAAAGACATTCAATCGTTGATCTATCAACTTAAGAGCCGCAACCAAAGCACCGATTTGCTCGAATCGGTCTATGAAATTAACGAATACCAAAAGACCTATTTGATCGATCGGGCAGCGGCCGAAGCTGGCGTGAAGTTTAACAATAAAGTTGTGGCATTGTTGGGCTTGGCCTTCAAACAACGCACCAACGATATGCGCGATGCCTCAGCCTTGAAAGTTGTCGAAAGCTTGCTTGGCCGTGGGGTCAAGGAAATTCGCGCCTACGACCCAATGGCCGAAGAAGAAGCCAAGCGCTTTTTCAACCCCGAACACAACCACTTGTTCGAGCGCATTAGCTACCACCCTTCGGCCAAAGCAGCGCTCGAAGGCAGCGATATGCTGTTTATCTCGACCGACTGGGAAGAATTCCGCGGACTTTCGAGCACCATTGAAAGCACCGTGCCAGCACCATACCTGATCATCGATGGTCGCCGCATGATTCCCGACTACAATGAGTTGGTCGAACGCGGCTATAGCTATTTGGCGGTTGGCTCACCCTACTTGAACAAATAGCGATTATTGTTGCTTCAGCCGCCCTTGATTGGTTAAGATCAAGGGCGGTTGGTTGTTTTAGCTGGTTCCTTAACCAATAGGTTTTTAACCAAGTATTGAACAGCGGCATTCATCAACGATCACCACCCTTCCGTCCCGCCTCAAGGCGGGAAACGCAGAGGGCTTTAATCCCCCTGCACCCCCTCAAGGGCAATTAGGAGTCATCAAGCATCCATCGATGAACCAGTGAATTGTTAGTTTGAAGTGGAACTCGATAAAAACCTATCCTTGAAAATAGGGTTGGGGGTGAGGGAACTATTAGCCCACGCTGCGCTGTTGATATTGCTGGGCTAGTTGCAAGACCTCGCTCAGCGACCATTGATCGTAGCCATACACCGCATATTTGCAAGCCACAATCGTACCATCAGGGGCAATCAGAAAATCGGCGGGTAAACCCAGCGGGTTCTGGCCTTTTTCGGGCATGCCCACGCCATGCTTGAATAGCCCTTTCAGCATTGGCAGCCATGATTTAGGGTGCAACACCGCCCAGATCGAGCTATCAACTCCAAAGGCTGCGTAGAGTTTTTTGGAGGGGTCGGCCACTAGGGCAAATGGAGCCTCGGCATGGCTCGCCAACATTGCAGTTTTTGATGAGTGAAATACCGCAATTTCTTGAATACCTGCCTTAGCTAGCGCCGCATGGCCCTGAATAAAGGCACGAATATGTAGATTGCACATTGGGCAGCCTGCAAAGCGCCGAAATTGCAGGTGAGTCAATTGCTGCGGGTGCGGAATGCTCAGCGCTTGATTGGCAATGCTGGTCAAATTGCGGGGATTAATCGTTTGGCCTGCTTGATAGCGTGGCATCGGCTTGCTCCTTGCTAATAGATTGGGTATAATGAATTATGTAGTGATTATTACAGAATAGTATAATAGGCCTAAGCAAAGAAAGCAAGAGGACTGTGATGTCTGCGCAAGAACTTCCATTAGCCAATAACCAACGACGTGGCCGACCACGCGAATTTGACCGAACCAATGCCTTGGAGTGTGCGATGCGCCAATTTTGGCAGCATGGCTACGAAACGCTCTCGATGGCTGATCTGACAACCTGTTTGGGAATTAATCCGCCTAGTTTGTATGCGGCCTTTGGTAGCAAGCAAGCCTTTTTTCTCGAAGCGATCGACCATTATCTGGCGACGCGTGGAGCCTACGTTTACGCCGTGCCTAGCGACCAAAGCTCGCCGCGAGCGATGTTGGCCCAACTGCTGCAACGAGCTGCTGAGGCCTTCAGCGATGCGGCTTATCCAGCGGGCTGTTTTGTGCTTTCTAGCATTGCCACAACTTACGATTCGCATGAAATTGAGCAAGCAATTGTGGATCGCTGCCAGCAACGTATGAGCAAAATCAACGAATTGGTAGAGTTGGGCGTGCAAACAGGCGAGCTGCCAGCTACGACTAACGCTGATGAATTAGCTCAATTTTTCATTTGTGTGCTACAAGGCATGTCGTTGCAAGCACGCTTGGGAGCCAGCACCAATCAACTCCAAGCGATTGTTGCGAATGCGCTGCAATTGTGGCCGCAAACCATGCGTTTGCGCTAGGCTAGTTTCTGGTACAATGCCTCTCCGGAGGTTCAACTGTGGAACGCACAACGCTTGCAAGTGCTCTAACCACAACGTCATCACCGTTTCCTTGGACGGTGAGCATTGTGATTCCAGCCTTTAATGAAGCCGCAACAATTGGCGGGGTGGTGCACGAGGTTCGCACACGCTACCCTGAACTTGAAATTATCGTGGTTGATGATCATTCTGCTGATGCAACCGTGGAAATTGCCACCGCTGCCGGAGCACGCGTGATCACCCGTCCTTATAACATTGGCAACGGTGCTGGGGTCAAAACTGGTGTTCGGGCTGCAACTGGCGAAATCGTGATTATTATGGATGGCGATGGCCAGCACAACCCCGCCGACATCGAACGCTTATTGAGCTATATCGGCGATTACGATATGGTGATTGGCGCTCGTTCGCGCTCAGGCCAAGAAAATTGGCTGCGTTGGTTGGGCAATAGCGCCTTGAATGGGCTTGGCTCGTATCTGACAGGCATGGAAATGCAAGATTTGACTTCAGGTTTTCGGGCGTTTCGCCGCTCAATTTTGCTTGATTATATTCATCTCTTGCCGAACCAATTTTCGTGGCCAACCACCAGCGCCTTGGCTTTTGCCAAAGCTGGCTACCACGTGCGCTTCGAGCCAATCGCCATGCAACGCCGCCAAGGTGGTCGCTCTAAGCAAAAGCTGCTGAAAAATGGCTTTAAATTTACAATCATCATCCTGCGGATTATCAGTTTGTTTAATCCGATTCGGGTGTTTATCCCGGTCAGCGGCTTTTTCTTTGTGCTATGTATTATTTCGTATGTGTTGGGAGCGCTGAACGATAATAATTGGTTGCATCTGCCGCCGACGGCGCTGTTTTGCTTGATTGCGACCATGTTTTTCTTTTGTTTTGGCTTGTTGGCCGAAACGATTGCAGCGCTGCGCTTTGAACGGATTCGCCAATGAAAAAACGAATTATCAATGGGCTTTTGACAGCCTTGGGTCCAGCGATCTTGATTTGGTTTCTGGCTACCAACGATCTTGCTAGCATTTGGAATGTGATTCGCACCACTGATCCTTGGTTGTTTGGTTGGTCGGTGGTCTTGGTATTGCCGTTTCTTTATTCCAAGGGCTGGCGCTGGCGCTTGATCTTGCAAGGCTGGAATATTGAAATTAGCCCATGGTTTGCTTCATTGCTTTATACCTTGGGCATTTTCGTTGGATCAGTTACGCCTGGGCAGGGCGGCGATGCGGTCAAGGCTTGGTATTTGCGTCGCGAAGGCCATCCACTGGGGCCAAGTTTGCTTTCAATCGTGGTTGATCGCTTCTTCGATGTGGCGATTATGGGGATTATTGCTGGCTCAGGCTTGTATTTCTACCGTACCTTTTTGCCTGGCAATGTGCAACTTTTGATTGTGGCTTCGCTCTTGGGCGTGGTGGTTGGTGTGGCGATTTTGGCGAGCGCTGGTTTGCGGCGTTGGTTTACGACCAAAGTTGTGCCAGTGGTTGTGCCTGCCAAATTACGCCAACTCGCGGTCAAAGCTGGCCTCAAAGATCGCGTGTTGCATATGCCGCTCAGCCGGATTGTGACCTTGGTTTTGTTCTCATTCGTGACCTTGGGCTGGACATTTATTCGACTGTATTTGCTGTTTTTGGCAACAGGGGTCAAGATTGATATTGGCCCGTATATGGCCATGATTGCGATTATCTCATTGGTCAGCGTGATTTCGATTGCTGGCATTGGCATTCGCGATGTGGTGATGATTTTGATTATGACCAACTTAGCTCAAACTGGCCAGATGGTGCCTGTGGCAGGTGGTAGCTTCACCAGCGACCAAGCGACCAGTTTGGCATTAGGCATTTCAACCCTGTTTTTGGTGTTGAATGTGATTAATGTGATGCTGGGCTTTTTAGTTTCGTTGCGCTACCCGCTGGGCGATGCTTTACTCAAAACCGATTTAGCCACGGTTGAAGAATAGTTGTGAGGAACTAGGGAGCAGAATTTTAGAACCGCGAAGAACACGAAGATCGCTAAGGCTGTTTTGTCATAGATTAGTATGGCTGGATTTTGAACCTGCTAGTCGATAAATAATAGTCCTTCGTGCTCTTCGTGGATCAAAACTGACCCCTGACCTCTAGCCCCTGATCCCTACTGATAACTCACATTATCCAGGCTAGGCATGGCAGCGATCCAGATTGGGCCGGCAGGAAAGACGATTTCGGCAGCGTTAGCAGCATAAAACCGTAACGGAGCTGATTCGGAATCCTTGCGCCAAGTAGCCTCTTGAAGCGAGCCATTGGCAAAAACCAACGCTCGGCCTTCGCCAATCACCTGCTGATCGATGCGACCTTTATCATCGCCGATAATTGGGGCTTCGACCACTTCCATCGTTACAATACTTTTGAAGGTTAGTTGCTCGCCACTGACTGCATCGATATGCGCTGTTCCACGGCGTAACCGTGCATATTCGTTCGTGTCAGCGTCGTAGCGCCAGCCCGCAGGATCTTCGGGATAGATGAAGAAGTAATCGATTGTGCTGATTGGCTCAGCTATCGCAGCCTCGGGCGCAAACAAATAGCCTACTTCGCTCACATCAGCTTGCGCACTACTGCTAGCCCGATCATCAACATATTGAGCAATTTCAGCAGCGCTGGTATACAAATTATGTGGAGCCTCACGCGCCAACGAGCGGCGTGAGTAATCGAAAATCTGGCGGCTTTCCAGGCTCACCAAATCGATATCAATCACCAAATCGTTAGCATCGGCGGCGAGGCGTTCTAAGCCTTCGGGGCTGCCACCAGCATGCGTATAGACTGCCCGAAAGCCCATAGCCCATTGCACAAAATAGAGCCGCGCCGAGCGAATCGGCCCCAAATCGCCTGCAACCTCGGCCAAATCGGGTGTGAAGACAGCCATATAGCGGGTTACGCCATATTCAGCCAAGGCCTCAAATACAATGGCTGCCTGATCGAGACCTGTTTGCGGGTATGCCGCTGGAAAGTTATCGATCATCGTGATATAGGGCCGTTGGGTTAGTGTGCCCCGTGCCATAGCAGGCCGCCCAGTCCGTGGGTCACTGCTGATGGGGGTTGCGGTTGGCTCAATGGTTGGGCTGGGTTGGGTTGTTGCCGTTGGTGCAGTCGTTGGGCTAGGTTGGGTTGTTGCGGTTGGGCTGGGTTGGGCTGGCACAGTGGCGGTTGGCGCTCCCGTGGTGCTACATGCTACCAACAAAAGCAATAAGCTAATCGAAAACCATCGACGCATACAAAAACTCCCTAACAACAATCCAATTGCAAGAATTGGAGCTGATCCTACGATGTGGGCGCTTGCTTATTTATGCCAAGACCATTGCGAAGGAATATAAATTGTGCCAAATTGTTCACCAATTGAGGCCGCATACACCCGTAAATTGTGTTTGCGATCGTGATGATCATACGGATGGGTCAAGGTATGGTCATACAACGCCACCGAAAGTTCATAGTTGCCTTCAAGCAACGGTAGATTTTCGATCTGATAATCAACATAGCCTTGTTCGGCGATTTGGGGAATTTCAAGCCCAGCAAAGCGCGAATTTGGCCCGTTGATGTGAAAGCCTGTGCGATGATGGATTGCCACGCCAAAGACCGGTTTTTCAATTGGTTGGTGGGCTTGATAGTGCATGCGAATGGTCAGAGCTTGGCCGGTGGTAGCGGTTTGAATCACTTCGCCAGCAGCATTCAACAATTCTACATTATAGATCTCAGCCTCACGACTGCCCCAGCGCCGAGCATCAAATTCGATTTCTTCTTCGGTCTTGGTTTCGATTTCAGTACTTGGTGCTTCTGGTTCAGGGTTTTCGGCGGCTTTTTCGGCCTCGATCCGCTCAGCATCACGTTGGTTGGTTTCGGCTAAATAATTGTCGATTGTTTCGGTGGGTGTGCTATCGGTCATTAAATTGCCATGATGAAACCACAAGGCCCGATCGCATAAGTCGCGCACTTGGCCCAAGGCATGCGAGACGAACAAAATCGTTTTGCCACGGCGTTTGAGTTGGTAAATCCGATCCAAGCATTTGCGCTGAAACAACTCATCGCCAACCGCGAGCACTTCGTCGGTGATCAAAATATCGGGATCGACGTTGATCGCCACGGCAAAGCCCAAGCGCATATACATCCCCGATGAATAGTGCTTGACGGGCATGTCGATAAATTCTTGCATCTCGGAGAAGCGAATGATCGCTGGCACTTTTTCGGCCATTTCGGCCCGATTGAAGCCGAGCAGCGAGCCATTCAAGAAGATATTTTCGCGGCCTGTTAGGTCGGGGTGGAAGCCTGAACCAAGCTCAAGCAAGGCCGAAACCCGGCCATCGACAATTACTTTGCCGCTGTTGGGCTGCAAAATACGGGTAATTAGCTTGAGTGTGGTCGATTTGCCTGAACCATTATGGCCAATTAGGCCAACCGTTTCGCCACGATTGATCGTAAAACTGACATCGCGTAACGCCCAAAAATCCTCGTCAGGCAGCACTTGCGGCTTGAATAAACCGGCGATCCGTTCCTGAATACTATTACGTCGATCACGTTTGATCGTAAAATGCTTGGAAACGTTCTCGAAAATAATCATCATTGCCTCGCTTAGAGTTCTTCGCCAAATCGGGCGCTGTAATGGTTGAACACATAGGCTCCGAAACACAGCACAATCAAGGCGGTCAGGCCAGTTCGGGCCACTCCATCGAGGCTGGGCAAGCCAGGCGTTGGATAATCGGGAATCGTCGTGACCCCACCATAGGCAATATCGCGATAGAAATCGACAATCGAGGCCATTGGATTGAGCCAACGCACCAGTTTGGCGTAATTAGCACTGGCAATATTATCTAAGGGATAAAATACTGGCGTGATAAAAAACCACAATTGCAACACAATCCCCATAATATGCGAAACATCGCGATAAAACACGATCACCGATGATAAGAATAAAATCATGCCCAAAATAAACATGCTTTCGATCACAATAATCACGGGCATCAATAAAAGCGTAGCTTTGATTGGTGCACCAGTGATGAACATAATCAAAAACATGATTGGCAAGGCCAACATAAAATTCACCAAATTGGAAATTAATGTGGTGATTGGCAGGATTTCACGCGGGAAATACACTTTTTTAACTAAATTAGCATTGCTGATGACGCTCATCATACCTTCAGCCATGCCGCCGATAAAGTAATTCCACGGTAATAACGCCACCATCAAGAAAATATGAAAATGGCGAATATTGGAATTCAGCAGCAAGCCAAAAATTAAATAGAAGATGGAAATCATCAACAATGGGTTGAGCAACGACCAAACATAGCCCAATGCCGAGTTTTTGTAGCGTGAACGTAAATCGCGCAGCACCAAGTTGCGAATGAGTTCACGATATTCCCACAGCTCGCGAACTTTATCGACGATGCCGATTGCTCGATCGGCCAGCACCAACAAAATCCCGCCAACGATCCCAACAACCAAAGCTAAACCAAATTTGAGCGCAAAATTTTGCGAACGGGCTTGAGTTGGCAAGATCGCCGCTTGTTTGATATACGCGGCACTGATTTGGCTATCATCTGATTGATAGCGCGGGTCGGAGTAGAGCACATCGGTCAAGATTGTGCCAATCAAACCACGGGCAGTTTTGAGATCGCGTGCCCGTTCGGCGGGTAAATCTGGTTGACGTAACTCAAACGCAATTTGATCAAAGCGCACTTCGAATGCCCGAATCAGATCGTTCAGATCTTCGGCGTTGATCGTTGGTAGATCAGTGCTGGCGTGCAGCGAAAAATCAAAGGCTTGCACGCCGATCAATTCGCGCAAGCGTCGCCCAAGTTCGTCGTTGGCAGGTTGATTTTTGAGTAATAAGCCTAGCTCATACTCCATCAAACGGCGCAAACTATCACGCCCACCAGCCGCGCGAATGTGCTGAATCAGCTTTTGGGCGGTGTAATCAGCGGCAGCTTGGGCATTTTCGGGCGAAGTGGCTTGAGCAGTCAGGATCAAGCTACCGTCAGCGGCGAGTGCGGCGCAGGCTGAGCCAAAGGTATTGCTGCCAAATTTGGGCAAAATGCTTTTGACTACATTGCGGCTAGCATCGCACAACTGATTTTGCAAAGTTTGCTCGGCCATAAAACTGCGATAGCGCTGGGTATCGAGCTGAATCGTTGCGCTGGCATCGTATTGAACCGTTTGAAAAAACAGAGTTGGCGCTGAAATCAGCAAGGTCATGCCAATCGTCAGTAACAACAAAAACCAATGAAAGCCGCCCAACCGACGACGTTGGCCATTTATGGTACGTGCGGCGTTGATGGTTTGAGCCATATCGTAATCTCCTCGGCGGAGTTTGCTGGTAAATCAAGAATCAGCCGATGGTTAGCCTGATCAAAATTGCCTTTATCGCTGCCAGTGCTCTCAGCCGGAAGCCGCAAGCTAAGCTGGGCTAAATCGAAACGACTGGGATTGGCGAGCTGAAGCCGAAGTTGATCAGGGGTTTGTTCGATGGTGAGTTGGAGCGTTTGGCGTGCTCGCCAGCGGTCGGCAATTTCCGGCACTGTGGCGATCCACGCTTGGGCTTCAACTGCCTGTTGAATTGCCGTTTGCCAAACGCCAATTTGCTCAGGGTTGTAAATTTCGTAATTATGGGCATAGATATCGATCACACCGCCGCTAGCGATGGCTTGCTGCAAGTAATTGGTTGCAGTCATAGCGGTTTGCGGGGTCAGGTAAACATCGGGCAAGGCAACCAGATCGTGGCCTGGCAATTGGCGCGGTTGCCACCAACGCCGATCGATCAACAAATGGCGATCATTCACACCACGTTGCACGTTGGTGGCATCAAGCACGCGGGTGCGCACGACGGTGCGAATACCTGCGGCTTGCAAGGTTTGCCAATGGGCTTCGGTCATGCCATCGCTGCCGCCATACGGGAAAGCTAAACTGCTGGCGGGCGCAATGCCTTGGCTGCTTGTCACTGCCTGCCACTCATTGCTATCGCTAGCTAACTCTTTGGCATGGGCAAAGCCAATGTACATATGGCTAAATGTATGACTTTCGATCGTTTGCTGAGCGTTTCGTAGCGGTTCAAGTAAATCGCCAAAATACCAGGCTGGATCGCTCTCGACCGTGCCATAGGGATCGTGGCTGAACCACGGCGTTTGTGACCAATCGATGGTTTGCCAACGGCGCGGCGTACTGGCAGCCCAAGCAAAGGTTGGGTCGTCCATCCAGGTGCGGCGCTCTTGGTTGCCGAATAAAAAATTATAGCCATTGCCAAACCATGTGCCGCGAATGTGATGCGGCGCAAACAAGTCCAGCAAATTGTATGTGCCTTGGCGAGCTTGTAAACCCAAGGTCGTGGCGCTGCTGATCGCATCGGTTGACAAACTGAGCGAGTGAATCGCCCCGCCCATGGCTGTTTCCCAATCGACACTAAAACTCACAGCAGCAATCGCGCCCTGCGGATAGGGTTCGATGTAAATGCCAGCCGCTGCCATACTCAAATTATCAAGATAAATTGGGTCATCAGAAAGCGCGTGGATTGAAATTGCTAGCCAAGCGGCTTGATTGGGGCTGGGTTCAGTTTCAACCAACACTGGAGTCCAGGTTGCTGCGCCTTGGCTATCGAAGCCCAGCAAAACTGGAGCTTGCTTATCGAGCCGAATATCATCGCCAGCAGTATCGACCCAATGCACCCAAACCTGAATTTGTGCGCCCAAACTGCTTCGCTGCGTGCCGGGATCGATCAGGGCTTGAAAGCCCAGTCGATAGCGCTGGCCTGCTTGGGCAGTTAAGCGTGGCGAACGGGCAAAACTATTGACCCCATACAACTGCAAGCTATATTGATCATCGAGCACATAGCCATTGGTGGTATCGGCGCGTTTGATGCCATTGCCCGACCAACCATCGGGAATCCCGTTATCGGCGGCGCTCTGCCAATCGGCATTAGCCAAAATATTGCCGCCTGTCCAGATGCGTGGCGAACGATCGGGGCGTAACCACTGAGCGATCAACAGGCTGCCAAGGCCCAACAAAGCCATGGTCAGAAGCAGAATGATCGAAGATTGGCGAAACCGCTGCATCAAAAGCCCTTCAAGCTAGTGCGTGTTCAACGCAATAGCGCATTTTAACACAGGGCTGGCGGCTTGACAAAAAATCAGGCTTCGACGATTTACTCAGCCAAGCCCAGCCACTCACGCTGCTGCACAAATATTTCTTCGGTCGAGCGAGGGCAAGCGAGCGCGGCGGCGTAGCCAGCGGGCGCACTGAGCGGCTGGACATGCCATTGAGCGACGGTGTTTTCGCGGTTCCATTCGAGGGCTTGGGCAATTTCTGGCTCGATCGAGACGGCAAAGCTGGAGAGTGGTAGCGACAAGCCCATTCCATGGGCTTTGATATAGGCTTCTTTGCGCGTCCAACAGCGAAAAAAGGCGGCGGTCTGATCATCAGCATTCAGCACTGCTTGGCGTTCGCTGGGGGCAAAATAATGCTGAGCAATCCCTGCCAAATCGTCAAGCTGGCGTTGTTCTTCGATATCCACGCCGATGGTGGCAAGTTGGCTGAGGCCAAGCATGCCGTAGTTGCCAGCATGTGAGAGGTTAAAGCTCAAATCGACATCGGCCAATAAGGGCTTGCCATAGTTGTTTTGGCTAAATTCGAGGCTGCTTGGGTCGCGGCCAAGGTATTCGGCCAAAATCAGGCGCATTGCTCCACGGCAAATCGTGTAGCGCACTTGATCATGCTCGAAGTGAAAGCGCAAGGCCCGCGCTTGCTCCTCGACGTTGAGCACAGCCCAAAAGCGGCTACGTTGGGGTCGCAGCCGCGTCAAATCAAGCAACCAAATGTCGATAGTGTTAGGGCTTAAGAGCATAGAACATAGGATCATTTGATCCACGAAGGACACGAAGCGCACGAAGAATGTTTAATTTTTTATCTCTTAGCGCAACTTCGCGTTCTTCGCGGTTATAACTGAGCTTTTTTGATTTTTGCCTTCTGACTTTTGATTTTAGCCTTTTGCTGTCACAGCGATTATACCATCGGCTTGGGCTTGAATCGTATCGCGGTCGCTGGCGATTTCAGCATCAGGGATGGCATCGGGCAGGGCATCTTCCATGTAGCGCAAGGGGCGATAGTTGAAGCCAATCAAGGCCCAAATTGCTGCACCTAAGCCAACCACCACCATCAACAGGCCAATCCCGCGATCAGGCCCGACCCCGAAGAGCCAACCCAAACTGCTGCTGAGTGCGCCGTTTGGTTCGAGCAAAGGGCCAAACAAGTTATCAGCCAATGGCCCAGCCAGCCAATAGCCCAGCGGGATGCTGAGCATGGCCAGCATTTGGTTGGTTGCTTGCACCCGCCCTTGTAGCTCCAGGCCAACTTTGGTTTGAATGAGCACTTGCCAGTGGGCGTTGACCAGCGAAATCGCAAACCACATTCCAAACATCGCTAAGGCTACCAACCATACCGAAGGCCGCAACCCGGCCAAGGCAATGAAAAAGCCTTCGAGAATGACGAAGCCAACCATGCCTTCGGCACGACGCTGCAAACCGCCCCATAAGCTCATAAATAAGCCGCCGAGGAAGCCGCCCAAAGCACAAGCTGCGCTGACAATGCCTAATTCGGCAGGCCCGCCAAACGAAAGCACCAACGGACTCATGCTGATACTGGCGATGCCAAACCAGATGTTGCCCAAGGCGAAAAACAGCACCATCGCCACCAAACTTGGGCGCTTGATGATATATTCCCAGCCGCGCACAATTTCGCGCAGCAATGGCTCCTCGCGCTTGTGATAGAGCGTGTTGGGGAAGCGCACCAAGAACAATACTCCAATTCCCAAGCTGAACGAGATGAAGTCGAGCAAAAAGACCCCGCCCAAGCCAAAGAAGGCCACCATGCCGCCAGCAATAAACGGTGCAATCAGTCCGCCCGTAGCCGAGCCAAGCTGAATCACGCCGTTGGCATGGCCCAGATATTGTTTGGGCACAAGCTGGGTCATGGCTGCGGCATACGCTGGGCGCTGGAAGGTTCCGGCAATCGAGCTAATTGCCGCCGTGAGGTAAATATGCCAAACCTCAAGTTTATTGGCCCACAGCAACATTGCAATCACAATTGTCGAAAGCGCCGAAATTGTATCAGCAATAATCATAATCCAGCGCCGATCCCAGCGGTCGGCAATTGCTCCAGCCAATGGCGAAACCAGCAAACTTGGCAGCATCGAGGCAATCGCGGTAAAGGCAAAATCGCTGACCGTGCCAGTTCGTTGATAGATCCAAATGCCCAAGGCGAAACTTGATAAACTTGAGCCAAGCATCGAAACCAATTGGCCTAACGCAACCATAAAGAAAATTCGTAGGCTGGGCATGCTGGTTTTATGCGATTTTGATTTGGCGGCAGTTGGCTGAATTGGCCGTGGTTGTTGCCATTGCTCGGTTTGTTGCTCGATAATTTGGCCCAATTCGCTGGCCTGATGTTTGAGAAAATAATGGCCAGCGTGGGGAATTACATGCAGCGTCACATTGTTGCTGAAATATTCCCATTCGCGGTAGCGCTCTTGGTAATATTCGGTCGCTCGATCCATCTCGCCGATGATACAGGCGATTGGAGCTTTGAGTTGTTGCGACTGTTTTTGGGCAAAGGCTTGGGTGAAATAGCGCTCAACTTCACGCGCATCATGGCGCAAACTGCGCATCACAAAGGTTTGTTCAGCTTGATCGACAATTTCGGTGAAGCCACCCAACGCGCGGAGAAAATCGCGATATGTCCGATCCGACATCCAACGATCGGCGGGCATAAGTTTGTTGAGCCATTCAAAGAAGCGGCCTGGCACGCGAGCCGCCGGAAAATTGCCACCGAGCACAATCCCCTGAACGTCGCGGCCTGCTTGCTCCAACAAACGGCCAATTTCCACGGTCATGGCGCTGCCCACACAATGGCCATACAACACAATTGGCCCTTGGGTTTTGGTTTGAATTTCGCTGGCAAGCTGACTCGCCACGACTTCTAAGGCTTGCAATGGCTCGTCGGGGCGGCTGAAATCGTGGCCAGGTAGCTCGGCGGCCAATAACCGATAGCCCTTGGGCATGGCTTGGGCCAATGGTTGATAGGTGATCGCGCTGCCGCCACCATAGGGAATTGCCACAATCGTGGTGTGCTGTTTAGCCTGTGCTTTGCTCAATTCATAGAGCATGCCGCCGCTCTCAGCGCTGCTTGCACCCGAGAGATGAGCGGCCAATTCACGCACTGTCGGATATTTGAACAGCGTCATAACGCTGATATGGCTGCCAATTTTGCGCACCACCCGAATCGCTTTAAATGATTCGCCGCCTAAATCGAAGAAATTATCGTCGATGCCAACCTGATCAAGCCCCAAAACCTCGGCCCAAATTCCTGCCAATTCATGTTCAGTGGCGGTTTGTGGCGCAACGTAACTATCGAGATTGCGCTCGTTGCTGGGGGCGGGCAAGGCGCGGCGTTCGATTTTGCCATTGGGGTTCAACGGCAATCCATCTAATTCAACAAAGGCGGTTGGCACCATATAATCGGGCAAACTATTGCGCAAGGCCTCGCGAATGCTGCCAATATTCAGGCTTTGGCCTGCTTCTGGCACGATATAGGCGACCAAGCGCTTATCACCTGGCGTGTCTTCGCGCAAAATCACTACACTATTGGCAACCTGTGCCTGAGCTTGAATCGCGGTTTCGATCTCGCTTAACTCAACCCGATAGCCACGAATTTTGACTTGTAGATCGATCCGACCCAAAAATTCAATCGCGCCATCAGGCTGATAGCGCACCAAATCGCCGCTGCGATAGAGCCGCGCTCCAGCTTCGGTACTAAATGGATTGGGCACAAAACGCTCGGCGGTCAGATCGGGCCGCCCGATGTAGCCACGCCCCACACCAGCGCCGCCAACGTAGAGTTCGCCTGGTACACCTTGCGGCGTTGGCTGCATTCGGCGATCGAGCACATAAATTTGCACATTGCCCAATGGCCTGCCAAGTGGCACGGTGCTGCTGGGGTAGTGTGGTTGGCTGGGAATTGGATAGGTCAGCATGGAAACCGTGGTTTCGGTTGGTCCATAGTGGTTTTGCAGTTGCACGCTAGGCTGAAGTTGGCGAATATCGCTAAGCTGCTCCCAAAGGCTGGCTTCGCCCGCCAAAATCAAGCGCTGCTTGGGAATGACATCGGCCAAGTTGTTCAAGCCGCGCATGGCCTCGAAATGGCTGGGTACAAGTTTCATCACATCGATGCGATGCTGGCGAAAGTAGGCTGCAAACGCTTCGGGATCAGTGGCGCGTTCATAGGCCACGATATGTAATTCGCCGCCGCTGCACAAGGCTCCATACACATTGGTTGTGCCAAGATCTGCCGCGAAGGTCGAAACCAAGGCATAGCTCCAGCCATCTTCGGCTTCAATTCGTTGCAATAAGCCTTGAATATAGTTGACATAATTATGGTGTTCGATTGCCACACCTTTGGGGCGGCCAGTCGAGCCAGAGGTAAACAGCACATACATCAAACTGCGCGGCTCAAGCGCCAAATTCAAGTTGTGCGTTGGCGCTTGGGCAATCGTCGGCCATGCTTGGTCGAGGCACAGCACCTCAAGATCAAGTTTTGGCAATTCGGCGGCTAGCTCAGCGTGGGTAAGCAGCAAACTCACTGCACCATCTTCGAGCATAGCGCTGATGCGATCTTGGGGGTAAATTGGGTCGATTGGCACATAGGCCGCGCCCGCTTTGAGAATTCCCAACGCGCCAACCAATAAATCCAACGAGCGATCGATAAACAAGCCTACTCGCATATCGCAGCCGATGCCGCGTTGGCGCAAGCTATGTGCTAGTTGGTTGGCGCGTTGATTCAATTCGGCGTAGCTCAGGGTTTGGCCTTCAAAATGCAAGGCCGTGCGCTCTGGGACTCGCGCCGCTTGAGCTTCGAACAAACGCACAATCGAATCAACCGCAGGATAATTGGCGCTGGTGCTGTTCCAGGTTTGCAGCAATTGTTGGCGTTCGCTGCTGCTCAGCAAAGGCAAATGCTCGATGCTGGCATCGGGATTGGTCACCGCATATTCCAACAAGCTATGGAAATGGCTGGCCATGCGTTCGATCGTGCTGCGCTCAAACAGATCGGTATTGTATTCAAAAGTGGCACGATTGGCGGCCAAATTCAGATTAATATCAAATTTAGCGCTGCCAGTTTCAATTGCCCCGCCAAATTGCAAGCCAAATTCACCTGAATCGACAGTTTGGATGCTGGTGGTTTGATGCACAAACAGGGCTTGAAACAGTGGGTTATGGCTCAAACTGCGTTCGACTTTGAGCACATCAATCAAGTGTTCGAGCGGCATATCTTGATGCTCGAAAGCGGCCAACGAGGTTTGGCGCACTTGGGCAATTAGGCTACGAAAGCTAGGCGAGCCAGCCAAATTGACCCGAATTGGCAAGGTATTGACGAAAAATCCAATCAGATTTTCGATTTCGCGGCGGGTGCGATTGGCAATCGGCGTACCAATAATCAGATCGCTTTGGCCTGAATAGCGATAGAGCAAAACCTGAAAAGCCGCCATAAACAGCATAAACGGCGTGGCTCGCTCTTGGCGGCTCAAGCGCTCAACCGCCTCGACCAAACTCCAAGGTAGATGATATTCGACGGTTGCCCCAAGGTCGCGTTTGACCGCTGGTCGCGCATGGTCGGTTGGCAAATTGAGCAAGGGTAGCGTGCCGCTTAATTGTTCTTGCCAAAAATTTAAATGTTGCTGATACACTTGCTCAAGCACATAACGTTTATGCCAAACCGCAAAATCGGCATATTGAATTGGCAGCGCTGGTAGCTCAAGTTGCTCGCCGCGTAGCCCAGCTTCGTAAAGTTGGCCTAGCTCACGCAACAAGACCCCAATCGACCAACCATCGCAGGCAATATGGTGAATCGTCAATACCAATTCAGCGTGATCAGCAGCCGTGTGCAGCAACAATCCGCGTAGCATTAAATCTTTGCTGAGATCAAACGGCTGCTGACTGTGGCGTTCGATCTGCTGCTGGCGTTGACTGGCTTGTTGCTCATTGCTCAGCCCACGGAGATCAACAAGCTCCAAATCAAGGCTGCGGAATGGCTGAATAACCTGCATTGGCTGGTCGTTGAGCACTTCGATCGTGCTACGCAGCACTTCATGGCGCTGAATAATTTTATCAAGACAAGTTTGCAATACAGAAACATTAATTTCACCAGCAATGCTAAATGTGGCTGGAATGTGATAGGCGGCGCTTTCTGGTTGCCACTGGCTTAAAAACCACAGCCGTTGTTGGGCAAACGAAAGTTCAAAGGCTGGATGTTCGCCGATCCGAGCCAGCGCTGGAATGCTGGGCACTGGCTTGGCGGCTTGGCGTTGGCGCAGACGTTGGGCCAACAAGGCGCGGCGTTCGGGCGAAAGATCTTCAAGCTGGCGTGCGACTTCGGTCATACTTGCTCACCTCGGCGTTGTTTCAAGCGTTGAGCTAAGAGCGCTCGTTGTTCAGCGGGCAGGGCTGCCAACTGAGCGGCTCGTTGCACTTTGGGGTCGGGAGTCAAGCTTGGCACGACGCTAGTTTGGCGTGGTTGCAGGTTGAGAAAATAGCGTTCGAAATGTTCGATGCCAATGTTGTTGATAAAATTCAGCGCGGCGGCTTGCGAACGTTGAGCCAAATCGTTGTAATGCTCACGATCGTTCAGCAAACGGCGCAAGGTGGTTTCCCAAGGCGTAACATCTTGGGCCGGCACAACTGGAATTGCCGTATAAACTTTGGCTGAAATGCTGCTATATTCGCGAATTTGGGTGACTGGCAGCAGATATTCCACACCCAGTTTGGCTTCGGGCAAGCCGCCAACATCGCTCGCCAGCACTGGGATGCCACGCAGCATCGCATCAACCACCACCTGACCAAACGATTCGCCCCACAGCGATGGCACCAACAGCACTTTGACATGCTTGAGCACCTCGTTCATATCGGGCGAGGGCTGAATAAATTGCACATTTGGCAAGGCTTCGAGAATTGCCCGATCTTTGCCGGTGGTTGACCACGTGGGCACGGCGGCAAACTGCACCTCGGGCATGCGCTGGGCTAATTCAATAAAAATCGGGCTACCCTTGAGCATCGACGGATTGATCATCGTGACCGCGCCTTGATCGAAGTTGGCAAGGAACGGGAACGGGCCTGAGCCATACGATGGGAAGCGTAGTACAGTCGAATCGAGATTGCCCCATTCTTTGGCGTAGCGTTGCAAGTATTCGCTGACACAGATTAAATCGGCCATTTGTTGCAAGGTGCGGGTTTTGGTTGGGTCGTCAACGAAGCATTCGGGGCCGAATGGCAGAGTTGCTTGGCTATGCGAAAGAAAAATAGCGCGGCCTGGATTTGCTTCGTGTGCCACCTCGACCCATAAAAATGAGCGATCTTCGGTGACGATCGTCCAATCGATGTGAAATTCGTTGGTAATGCGATGAATGAGTTTGGTGAAGAAGCTCAGCGAGCCGCCTGAGGCATAAACATCAACCCCATTCATGTGATAATGCACCAGATCGGGATGGCTAGCATCGACCACCTGAATTTGGCGTTGCTCCAGTTGCTTGAGCAACTTTTCTTTGCCGTTTTTCTCGCGATTTTCTTCCAGCGGGTAGAGCACGATACATTTGTGTCCGCGCTCGACGAGGCCTTCCATCAAAAAACGATTGGCTTTATGCGCCCCGCCAGAGACGAACAAATAATCAAGCGGCTGAATTAGCAAAAAGTTCATGCGGTGAGCGCTCCTTCATCAGCTAACAAGGCTTGAATTTCTTCATCGGAGAGGCCATCAAGTTCGTTCAACAGGTCGGCGAGTTCGGCATCATCGGCATTAGCAATTTGATATTGCTCGATCAATTGGGCCGTGGCGGCGATGGTTGGCTCAACGCCAAGCAAGACTGAAAGTGGAATTTCCACCGCAAACGTGCTGCGAATCGCTGAAACAATTTGGGTTGCTAACAGCGAGTGGCCGCCAGCATCAAAGAAATCATCAAGCACACCAATATTGGGAGTATCCAAAATATTTTCCCAAATCGCGGCGATCTGCTGTTCAAGCGGTGTGCGTGGGGCAACATAATTTTCACTAACGGTCAGCAAGGCAAAATCTGGCTCAGGCAAGGCTGCTAAATCGAGTTTGCCATTGGGCGTGCGTGGCAATTCTTTCACGACCGTATACGAGAGCGGTACCATATATTTGGGCAGCATGCTCTCCAAATAGCGGTAAATATCGCGATAGTAGGGCATAACTTCGCCGTGTAACACCAAATACGAGACCAACCGCTCGGTCTGGTTATGGTCGTGATGCAGCGTGACGACGGCGTGGCGCACATTAGGATATTCCATCAAGAGCATTTCAATTTCGCCTGGATCGATGCGATAGCCGCGATGCTTAATTTGATGATCAATGCGTCCGCGAAACTCAAGGCTGCCATCGCTCAAGCGCCGCACCAAATCGCCAGTGCGATACATCCGACTGCCCGCTTGGTCGCTCCATGGATTGGGCAAAAAGCGCTCGGCAGTTTGATCGCCAAGGCCAAGGTAGCCATGGGCTAAGCCAACACTGCTGACCAATAATTCGCCAACCGCCTCGCCTTCGACCAAATTTAAGTGCTCATCAACGATATAGGTTTGGCTATTGCTGATAGCGTTGCCAATGCTGACGGCCATACCGTAGCGTAAAGACTGGCTCATGGTGGCGCAAACGGTGACTTCGGTCGGGCCATAGGCATTGATAAAACGGCGGTTTGTCCCCCAACGGGCCACAATTTCAGCGGTGCAAGCCTCGCCTGCCGAAACGATGGTTTGTAAATTGGGCAAGTCGCGTGGATCGAGCAACGCCAGCACCGAAGGCGGCAGGGTGGCAACCGTGATGTGGTGATCACGCAGGGTTGTCAATAAGTCTGGGCCGGGCAAAAGATCGTTCGTTGGGGCTACAAACAAAGTTGTAGCCTGAAAAAAAGCCGTCAGCATCTCAGAAATCGAAGCATCGAAGCTTGGCGAGGCAAACTGCAAAATTCGTGATTGGCTGTTGATGCCAAAGCGCTCGGTTTGAGCAGCCGCCAAATTGGCCAAACCGCGATGCGGCACGAGCACGCCTTTGGGCTTGCCAGTTGAGCCAGAGGTATAAATGATATAGGCCAGATCGTCGGGTGTAAGTTGATGTTCAGGGGCATGGCTTGGTTGCTGTGCAAGCTCAGCGGCTAATTGCTCAAAAATATGCAATTGTTGCTCAGGAAACTGGCTGGCGGTGAGTTGGGTTGCCAGTACCAAACTCGCGCCACTATTGCCCAACATATATTTAAGCCGTTCTTGGGGATAGCCTGGATCAAGCGGCAAGTAGACTGCGCCAGCCTTCCAAATCGCCACGGCGGCGATCATTGCCTCGACTGAGCGCTCAAAGCACGCGCCAACTGTGTGGCCACGATGCACTCCTTGGCGGTGTAAATAATGGGCAAGCTGATTGGTGCGCTGTTCGAATTCAGCGTAACTCAACTTGAATGTGCTGGTAGCAATGGCAATAGCCTGTGGCGAATGCTGGGCGTGCGTGCTGATAACATCATGCACAAAAACTGTGCCTGTGCGGTCGGCGGTGATCGGCGCTAATGTCGCTATTGACATAACACGGCTCCTTCGCATCGTTTTAGATTGTAGTTTTAGAATTGTTGCGATGCCTATGGAGCAGCGATAGCCTCAGCGCAACCGCCAAATAGCCCCGTAGGCAGGGCATGGTGATCGGTTAGGGGAATCATCAAATACACACGACTCTTCAAGTCCATACTATACGCCAAAGCCATGGCTTTTGTCAATTTGTTGGATGAACAAACAATTGAACAACTATGAAAATTCTACGCTTGCTTGTAGCTTAATCGGCTAAACAATCGGCCAAAAAAACAATCGGATGCTGGGCGATTACGCCTGTGCCAGCCTCAATTTGATGGCGACAAGACATGCCAGCTGCAAGAATTGGCTGGTGGCTGCTGCGAATCGCTGGAAATAGGCGCTGCTCGCCACAAGCCATTGAAACTTCATAATGCTCACGTTCATAGCCAAACGAGCCAGCCATTCCGCAACAACCGCTCTCAATTTCGTGGACTGCTAAGTTTGGCACGAGCCGCAACATCGCCAACAGAGGGTTGGTGCTGATCAAGGCTTTTTGATAGCAATGACCATGCACCAAAACCTGATCGGCTGGTAGCTGCTCTTTCCAATGCCAAGTAACGCCCTCAGCCGCCAGCTTAACCAAAAATTCTTCAATGAAATAGCTTTGTGCTGCCACGATGTTGGCAGCCTTGGTCGTCACCAGCGCTGGGTATTCATCGCGAAAGCTGGCAATACAACTTGGTTCTAGCCCAATAATTGGCACGCCCAACTCAGCGAATGGCGCGAGTAGTGCGATATTATACTCAGCATTTGCCCGAGCCTCGGCCAACATTCCCTTAGAAATTAATGGCCTGCCACAACAATGCCGTTCTTCGATTAAATAAACCTTGTAGCCTGCTGCGCTAAGCATTTTGACCGCTGCTTGGCCGATCTGAGGTTCGTTGTAGAGCGTAAAGGTATCATCCCACAGAATCAATGGGCCAAGCGGCGCAGCTTGGTTTTGGGTTTGGCGTTTAAACCATGTCCGAAATGAGCTACGCGCCAAAGCTGGCAGTTGCCGTCGTTGATCGATGCCCAAACTGCGATCGAGTAGCCAACGGGTGATTGGTTGCGCCAAAACCCAATTATTTAAGCGTGGAACCAACATGCCGAGTTGGTTGATTTTAGCGATCTGGCCAAACAAACGGCTGCGCCAGGGCACGCCATGAGTTGCTTGATAGTGCGCTAGCCACTCCGATTTGAGCCGCGCCATATCAACAATCGATGGGCATTCGCGTTTACAAGCCTTGCATTCAAGGCATAAATCCATGGCCTCGTGCAATTCAGGGCTGCTCAATCCAGCCGTTCCAAGCTGACCAGTCATGGCTGCACGTAGGGCATTGGCACGGCCACGAGTCGAGTTGGCCTCGTCGTGAGTCGCCATATACGATGGACACATTACGCCTGCATCATCTTTGCGGCAAACCCCTTGGCCGTTGCACATCTCGACTAAGCCAGCAAAACCGCCATCAGGCGTAAAATCAAAAAAAGTTACGCTGGGCGCATGCGGCGTTTGGTAGCTGGGGTTGATGCGCAGGATTTCAGGTTGCCACGGCTGGGGTGCGGTCAAAATCTTGCCTGGGTTGAAGATTTGGTTTGGGTCGAACAATTGCTTGATTTCGCCAAAAGCTTGATGCAGTTCCGTGCCATACAATTTTTGATTGAAGGCAGATCGAGCCAAACCCTCGCCATGTTCGCCCGTGGTTGTGCCGCCAAGGCTAATTGCTAAACTAGCAACGGCCTGCGAAATTTGAGCCATCTGGGCTAAACCATGCTCAGTTTTCAAATTAATTAATGGATTGATGTGTAAGCAGCCAACCGAGGCATGAGCATAAAACGTGGCTTCAGTGCCAGCTTCGCGGCAAATCGCTTCAACGCCACGGGCATATTCGGCCAAACGTTCGACTGGCACGGTTGCGTCATCAACAAAAGCCAGGGGTTTGGCATCGCCGCGCTGGCTCATCAACAAGCCTAATCCAGCCTTGCGCACCGCCCAAACATTGGCAATGGCAGCGGGTGTTGTTTCGCGCACAATCAGGCCAGTTTCGCCCAACGCGCGTAAATGAGCTTCTAAGGCCGCATCGTTGGCAGCTAATTCAGTGGAATCGGTTCCCGCCCATTCAACAATTAAGACCACCCGTGGCTCGCCCACCACAAAACTCAGGCGCGAACCATACTCAGGGTTTTGGCGAGTCAAATTAATAAAATAGCGATCAAATAATTCGACAGCGCTTGGCTGAAAGCGCAGAATTTCGGGTACTAAAGCCAAGGCTCGCTGAAGATCATCAAAATGCCAGAGTGCCAACCGTGTGACCTTTGGCCGTGGTACCAAGCTGAGTTGGGCGGCAACCGTCAAGCCGAGCGTGCCCTCGCTACCAACCAAAATTGGCACAGCGCTAAATGGTTGTTGCTGTTGCTGGCGTTGCAGCAGGCGTTGGAGATTGTAGCCTGCCACATTGCGCCAAACTTGTGGATAATCGCGCTCAATGTTGGGAGCATAACGCTCAACAATTTGGCCAAGTTGAGCTTGAATCTGTTGCTGACGCGGATTATTGGCTGCTTGGGTTGACCAAATCGCCAGCGAGCTATCATCTAAAATCGTTTCCATGGCGAGGGTATGATCAACAGTCATGCCATAGACAATTGAATGCGAGCCAGTTGAATTATTGCCGAGCATGCCGCCGATCGTGGCCGAAGCACTCGACGAAGGGTCGGGGCCAAACATTAGGCCATGTGGTTTGAGGAAATTATTCAAGCGATCAAGCGTGCAGCCAGCTTCAACCCAAATCTGGCGGCTACTTGGATCGAATTTGCCAATTTGGCCGAATGAATGCGAAAGATCGACGATAATGCCCGCGCCAATCGCTTGGCCCGAGAGGCTTGTGCCACCGCCACGCGGCACAATTGGCACATGGTAGCGTTGAGCAATTTCGACGATTGCCTGCAAATCGGCGCGATCGTGCGGAATAACCACCGCTTTGGGCATGACGGCGTAGGAAGAGGCATCGGTGCTATACAGCGCACATGTCAAGCGGTCGGCGTGAACCTTGCCACGAACCGACCGCTGAAGTGCAGCCAAAACCTCAGCCTGAAGTTCTGCTGCGTGATTCATCGTTAGTAGCCGCGACTAGCATTAACCATGGCACTGCGTCCGCTCAAAATTTCGAGGAATTGCTGATGATCCATGGGATGCGAGAACATTGGATAATCTTTGCTGATTGCGCCTTGTTGCTCTTCGGCGCTGGTGGCGGCCACGCAATCGGTCAAAGTGATGACATTGTAGCCACGTTCATAGCCTGAGCGCATGGTCGATTCGACGCAGCAGTTGGTCAAAAAGCCCGCCAAAACCAAGTTGGTCAAGCCACGGCTGCGCAAAATAAAATCGAGGTTGGTGCTGGCGAAGGTATCGAGGCCACGCTTGCCCTCGATCACAATATCGCTGCTTTCTGGGGTCAGCACATCGACCAATTCTGCGCCCCATGTGCCCTTGCGAAAGGCATTGTTATCGACCACGCCCTTGAGAATGCCATAGGGATGGCTGGTAATTTCGCGGTAGCCTTCGGCAAATGAAATTGGCGCATGAATGATCGTCACGCCTGCTTCACGCGCTTGTTTGACCGTTTCGATCGCGTTGGCCAGCATATTGGTAGCTTGCATACTTTCGGCAACAGCACCGTGGAGCGCCCCGCCTTCCGAGGTGAAATCGTTTTGAAATTCAATCAAGACCAGTGCGGTTGTGGATGGATCGATCTGCATACTATCTCCCTTGTGGCTGAAATGGAGAACGCTGATCGGGCGGCATCGATGTGAGCTACATTGCCCAAGCCCATTATCACAAAGAACTAATTGAAGATCAAGAGCAAGAAAATCAAAAGGCAGAAGTCAAAAGGCAGAAGATAGATTACTCGTTTAACGCAGCAGCGCAGAGAAAAGTATGGCTATCGGCTATCTGTAATGGTTTATCGCATTAACAACCGCCCGCAAGGCGAGGTGAACCGCCCCAGGAGTGCTCCCCTCGCCCGCCGCCGTGGGAGAGGGGCTGAGGGTGAGGGCATGGCATGGTTGCCAACCGAATGAACCATTCCAGCTATGGGCTATCGGAACACGTTTAGGTATTCCCATGATTGTCGCTAGCCAAAAGCCCATCGCCTGCTGTATCCTTCGTGCTCTTCGTGTCCTTCGTGGATCAACAACCGAACTGGCATCTACTCAATTGTTTTGGCGGTAACCTCAATTGCCTGTTGCAAATTAGCGTAGGTTTGTAAGTTTTGCTGAATCAAGCCAGTGTGCACCAATTCTTCGGCTACAGCGGGCGTTACCCCAACCAAAACTGGCTCACAGCCGAGCAAACGCAACATTTGCAATAATTGCTGCATACTAGCCGCCGCCGCTTGATCAATCGCCGAAACCCCAGTTATATCAAACAGCAAGATTTTGATCCGTTTGGCTTCAACATAATGTCCAGCCGAATCGGTAGCAATTTTGATCCGTTCAGCTGACAAATTGCCAATTACGGGCATAATTGCCATGCGATTGCGCAATGGAATAATCGGAAACTGCATCTGCTGCACGGTGGTTTGCAATGCGCTGCGTTCAGCCATACTGTGCTCTAAATCGGCCAAGGTTTTTTGCAAGGCCTCGTTTTGTTGTTGGGCATGGGTATGTGAGCTTGCTAATTCGCGTTGCGATTGCTCAAGCGCGGTTGAACGCTCTTGCAAAGTGCTATAGGCTTTTTGCAAGGTCGTATCAAAGCGGCGGCGCGTCAACAAAAAGAAAATCGGTACTTGAATTAAAATGCCACCAAGCATAAATAAGAGCGTAACTCGCAAGCGTTCAAGCGATTGGCGTTGAAACTGCGAGGCTCGATCAACAATTTGGCGGCGCTCATTGACCATTACGCGAGCATTGGATTCCATGTTTACTAAAACAGGAATTAATGCTTGTACCGAATGATCTGAGATATTGAAGCGAGTTTGATTTTCCAGCGTAAAAAATTCACGCTTAATCACCTCAAATGAGCTGCGTTCGAGCATGCTGCGCTGATCTTCATGCTCAACCCGATAAAAATCACTCAGTACATTAATTCGGCTGCCAACTAAATTACGTCGCAACACAAACTCGTTGCCTAAATTGGGCGTGCCCATACTAATTTCGTTGGCAATTACCCGCAAGCGTAGAATTTCGCGCTCAAGCTGAGTTGGGTTCCAAATACCGCCATCAAGGGTAAAAAAGCGCGTTGCCATGCCTAAAGTTTGTAAATTAAAGCCCAACAGCACAAGCAAGACCAAAAAGATCAAGCTTGTGCCTGCCAGTACCAATCGATGAATCCAGCGGCGAGGTTGCATTATTTAATCTCCATACTCCGCAACTGCCAGATCCACATACCAACATATTTTTCATGCTCAAGCTTGTAGGCGTGGTATGGAAAAACAATTTCCAACGGGCCTTTATCGGCGACGGCCATGCGCTCACCATCAATCCGAGTCGCCAAGATGACAGGCATTGTGCGTAATTCATCGATTGGAATATCAACGCTATAATCATTCAGCGCTACAGCTTTGACCGTTTTGGCTCCCTCAGTAACCTTAGCCGCCTCAAAGATACTGCTGATCAAAACCCCTTGGTAGGTGACGGTGCGACCCAAAAAGGGATCTTCGAGGGTATATTCAACCACGTCCAATTGCTCAAGCGTTTCCATACTAAAATCGAGTTGTTGGGCATTGTTGGTCTGGCCAATTAGGCCGCTGAGGCTCAAAATAACCTCTGAATTAGGGGCTGGAATCGCCTCACCAGCTTTGATCGAGGCTGGAGTAATAACTTTGTAGGTGCTCGCCGGATCGATGGTGGTTTCGCCACAAGCAACCAAACTCCCCAAAACAACCATAGTAACCATCAATAACCGAAACCCAGTGTGCAACGAGCGGCCCATGCGGCAGCCTCCTCAAACCAACGGCAGACAACAAAGTGTAAAGTAATGTTAAGCGCAATATAGCTTATACCTATGCTACGCCAAGATAGTAATTTGTGCAATTTGCCCAAGGTCGTGTCTTAATTTAGCCGTCATCCCCCATTATTGGGAATAGTTGAACCAAATTCATCCACCAAATAGGGGATGCTGCAAGCCAATAACGTTTTACACTTAAACAACAATTACGCCAAACGCTGGCTTGGGCTTAGTTTAGCGCCGATTTAACTAAAAAAGGGTTGTTATGCAACAACCCTTGGTAAGCAAACCTGAACTTGGTTATTTGGCAAAGACGCGGTAAATCGCGCCGCCAGCGTCATCGGAAATATATAAACTACCGTCACGGCCCACAATTACATCAACTGGTCGGCCCCAAACCGCTCCAGCATCGGTCAGCCAGCCAGTGGCAAAATCTTGGGCATTGCCAGCTTTGCCATCAGTTACGGGAATAAACACCACTTTATAACCCGTTGGGCTTGAGCGATTCCATGAGCCGTGGAAAGCCACAAACAAGCCGCTTTGATAGGGTTCGGGGAAGTTGCTGCCGTTGCCAAATGCCAAACCGAGCGGAGCGCTGTGGGCTTGCATCTCGACCGCAGGCGGCGTAACACCTTGGCAGGCATTGGCATCTTTGCCAAATTCAGGGTCGGCAATCCGCCCTGAGTGACAGCGAGGCCAGCCAAAATCCAGGCCAGCGCTGGTTGCCACGTTGACAGTTTCTGGTGGTTGGTCGTCGCCCAACATGTCGCGACCATTGTTGGTAGCCCACAATTCATTCGTGCCAGGCCGCCAAGTAATGCCCACCGCGTTGCGTAAGCCCTTGGCATAAATTCGGCCATTGCTGCCATCGGGATCATATTCCATCACGGTTGCCCGTCGCTCATCTTCTTCGTTGCAAACATTGCACGATGAACCAACCGCCACATACAATTTGCTTTCATCAGGGCTGAATAGCAAGGTGCGGGTGCTATGGCCGCCAGCAGGCAAGCCATCGATGATCGTTTGGCGTTGAGTATATTTGCCTTCAGCATCAGGCTGGGTTAATTTGATCACTTTGGTGGTTTCGGCGACATATAAATTTCCAGCTTGGTCGAAAATCATGCTTGAGGGTGAATCGAAGCCATCAGCAATCACCTCAACGCCATCAGCCAAACCATCGGCGTTGCGATCAGGCAAGCGGACAATCCGATCCTCCCCACGCTCAGCGGTATAAATCGCGCCATCAGGGCCAATCGCCAACATGCGCGGGCCAGCCAGCTTACTTTGAAACACACTAATGCCAAAGCCATCGGGCAAAGTAACCGCATCGGTTGGCTCGACTACGGCGGTTGGCGCGTTGCGTGCTGGCTTGCCTGCACTTGTTGTTGGCTCAGGGCTTGGTACAATACTAGTTGTTGCGGTGGCAACAGGTGTGGTGGAACTGCCAGCGGCTTGGTTGAGCGGCACGGTGGTTGGTGCAATCGGCGCATCGACTTGTTGCTCGCCACAAGCGGCCAACAAACCAAGCAAACTGATCAAAAGCAGAGCTTTGCGCATGGTACCTCCTAAACATCATCATAAGAAAGGTATCACAACTCATGGATTTATTTAGCTATCAAGCTAGCCAAAGCAATGATGCCCCCTTGGCGGCTCGTATGCGCCCGCGAACTCTCGCCGAGTACGAGGGCCAAACCAAAATTGTGGGCGAAGGGCGTTTGCTGCGTCGCCTGATCGAGCGCGATCAATTGATTTCGTTGATTTTATGGGGGCCACCTGGCACTGGCAAAACCACCCTCGCGCGAATTATCGCTGGAGCTTCTTCGGCACATTTCGAGCCACTATCGGCGGTCAGCGCTGGCGTAGCCGAATTACGCAAAGTCGTTAAAGAGGCGAACGAGCGCCGTGGAATGTATGGCAAACGCACAGTATTGTTTATCGATGAAATTCATCGTTGGAACAAAGCGCAACAGGATGCCGTACTGCCAGCGGTTGAGGATGGCACGGTCACCTTGATTGGTGCAACCACTGAAAATCCATCGTTTGAAATTAATCGCGCCTTACTTTCACGCTGTCGGGTGATTGTGCTCGAAGCCTTGGAAGATGCCGCAATCGATAAGATCATCGAACGCGCATTAAACGACAACGAACGCGGTTTGGGCAAACAGCAGGTGCAACTTAGCCCCGAAGCCCGCGATATGTTGATTCATCTGGCAAGTGGTGATGCCCGCGCCGCCTTGACTGCGCTCGAAGCCGCCGCATTAACCCAAGTTCCTGAGCCAAACGGCCAACGCCTGATCGATCTTGAGGCGATTGTTGAGGCCTACCAACGCCGCAACGTGGCCTACGACAAAACTGGCGAATTGCATTACGACGCAATTTCAGCCTTGCATAAATCAGTCCGTGATAGCGACCCCGATGGCGGCTTATATTGGCTGGCTCGTATGCTTGAGGGCGGCGAAGACCCGCTGTATGTGGCCCGCCGCGTGATTCGTATGGCAGTCGAAGATATTGGCTTAGCCGACCCACTGGCTTTGGGAATTTGTGTGGCAGCCCAGCAAGCTGTGCATTTTATGGGTGCTGGTGAAGGGGCATTGGCCTTGGCGCAAGCCGTCGTTTATCTGGCCCAAGCACCAAAGAGCAATGCGGTCTATCGGGCGTATGGCGCAGTCTTGCACGATGTTGAGGCTACCCGCAACGAACCAGTGCCGCTGCATCTACGCAACGCGGTCACTGGCTTGATGAAGGGTTTAGGCTATGGATCGGGCTACCAATATGCCCACGATTTCAAAGATGCCCAGGTTGAACAGGAGCATCTACCGCCGAATTTAGCGGGGCATCGCTATTACTACCCGACTGATCATGGCTATGAAGCGCGGGTTCAGCAACGCTTGGCATGGCGTTACCCTGAGGATCAAGCTGCAACGTCGGAAGCTTCCACATCAGCCACGACACCCCAATCCCCACCGCCAAAAGGATGAGCCACAGCCACCAAACTGGTTTGGCCCAGGCTGAAATTGCTAAGGTTGGCCACAAAACCACCAACGTGACCACCTTAGCTCGCAAGGGCATGCCCCGTTTATCGCGAAAATTGCGAATATAGCTGCCCAAATAGCGATTGTTGATCAGCCAGTTGTACCAGCGTTGCGAACCACGCATATAGCAGGCCGCCGAGGCCAACAACGGCCCAGTGGTGGGAATTAACGGCACGAAAATGCCAATTACACCTAATATTAGAAAAATAGTCCCAAGACTAATCCAAAGCAGTTTGCGAATTGATGTCATACCATGAATCCTTCAATCTATACTACTGCTATTATAGCGCTGCTTGGGAGCAGTTTCCGTAACTTTTGTTGGCTAATTTGCTCAAACATCATTACGAATGTCACAAAAAAGCGCAGCAGGTCAATGTTCTGCTGCGCTAAATGCTTATGGCGATGCCCTCACCCTCTTGTAGATTTTAAGATCCCTCACCCCCAACCCCTCTCCCACTGCGGTGGGAGAAGGGCGTTTGGTTTGGTGGTTGCCCCTCGCCTGCGGGGCGGGAGAGGGGGCTAGGGGGTGAGGGAACCAATTATTCAGCGGGGTTTTCTTTAGCCTTGGCTTCTTCACGAGCCTCAATTGATTCTTGCCACATTTCGCAGGTCGTTTTGAGGCCTGAACTCAAAATCATTTTGGCGGCAATTGTTGCGCCAACTGAGGCAATAATTGGCAAATTGAAGGGCAACAGGCCAATCAATAATGGTGCTAGGGCTGTGGCAATATTATCAGCCGCAGCATTACCACTATCGCCACCAACCACTGCCGCTGCTGTGCCGCCCTTCGATTCGGGCAATTGAGCCAAAATTTGGCTGCGCTCTTTGCTTTCGCTGGCACACAGCAAATTGTAAAGTTTTGGCTCGATTTCGGCCCACCAGCGTGCCCCAAAAGCCCGCAGATTTTCGCCCAAGCCCATTTCAACCCCAACTGGCTCGGCAAATGCGCCTTCAGCTTGGGCTACTTCGAGCGCGGCAGCATCGGCTTCTTCAGCTTGTTTGACCTGAATCCCAAGTTTGCGAAACAAATCATCTTCCGAAAGCTCCACCAAAGACCGAACTTGGCTTTCCAACACGGCTTGTTGATTGGTTGAATCGCTCACAGCAACTCCTTAAAATAACTCAATGATGCTTGGCTGCTGATAAAGGTTATCGCACAGCCCCAACGTCACACTCCTAAACATGGGCATCGGCATCGCCATAGTAAGTGTAGGCCAAGCCCAAGGGATTGCGCTCTTCTTCGATAAAATGGCGGCGTAGCGCTGGCAAAATATCGCCAATCGCCTCGCCCTGTCCCAAGCGTTCGATCAGTTTTTGGCCAAAGGCGGCGGCAAATGGTGCGAGCATTGGGCATTCGGTGCCTAAAATGCCTCGCGCCCCCAATTGGCTGAAAAATGGAATAAAGCCGCTACTCAAGGTTGGCAGCACTTGGGCCGATTCACACATATTCAAAATGACCAACGGTTTGCGTTCGAGTTTTAATCCCCACTGGCTCAGCAAGCGCAACGGCAACAGGCTTTGATTCCATTTCAGCCAGCTATCGCTAATATTTGGGTCGCTTGGTTGATATTCTTTCTGGCTCAAACTGAGCAAATCGCTATAGTTGCTGCGCACGTTATCATCCAAACGCGCCATTTGATCACGAAACTTGGCTAGCCAATCTGAGGTATCGTCGGGAGTTTTGGCGGTGTGGCCATGGCAATACATATAGACAATATCGCTTTTACCGAATAAGCCGCCAAGGCTATTTTTATCGCCTGATTCGCGTAAATCGAGCGCCACATTGCCCCGGGTTGTGCTCCACGTTTGCAGCGCTTCACGATGTTGTTGAGTCACATCAACGACTGTATCGGCGATTGGCACGCGGAAGTTGTAGGTTCCGCCGCTAATCTGCAATTGGGCTTGGGCAGTTGGCGCTTGCTGCGCATTTTGGGCCAGTTGCGGGGTCATAATTTCCAAACGATAACGACAACCCCAGAATTTGTTCAGATCAACGTTGTTGGGATCGTTGACTGGCTCAGGGTAAAGCAAGCCCCATGGCACACCGCTGGGCATGCCTTCGTGGATAATTTGCAAGGCTGGCAAGGTCTGATCGGCGCTAATTGTTTCAAGCCATGTTCGCAGTGCCGCCAACGATTCAGCTTGCTCGGCGCTGGCTCCACTGGGCGCAAACAAAGCAGCATACAAGCGATTACCCACAACCGCTAGTTGATACAAACTTTCGCGGCGCTCGGCCAACTTGCCACGGCTGCCTTGGCGATACGATGGTTGCCAGGTAATATCGTAGAGCGTGTTTCGCGCTTGGACAATTTCGTTGCTCAAGCTGGCGGCATTGATTGGCAGCACCAAATTCAAGCCACGTTGTTCGCGACGGGTGCTCGTACCTTCATCGGGCCACGCCACGCTCATACGATAAAATTCGCCATCGCCAGTTAATTTACAAGTAATTTTTTTGGGGCGAATTGCCACTAAATCAGCAAAGCCAGCGGTGCGCGAATAGCTGACCCGCGCTAACAAGGGCGCAGCCAAATCGCCTTCGACGGGCGTAATTTTGAAATGCAATTCAAGCGTTTGCAGCAAGGTCCAGTTGTAATAAACATTGATCCAAATTGGAATATCATCAATTGCCTGTTTGGCAGTTAGGCTAAATTGCAAGCTGGCACTATCGCCAACAGGCGGCAAACTCAGGCGCTGCATCGGCGCATCAAACACCATATATTCGCCACGACTTGAAACGCTGATAAATAAGGGTAAATCTTCGCTTATTTCGGGGGTTGGCAAGGCTTGGGCATCAGTTAAGCGCGAATCGCTCCGCCGTTCACCGATATTAATCCGCAAATGGTAACGGCTTGCTACTGCCAAGGTTGTGGTTGGTGGCACAAGGTCGGGGGGATCATCGGCATAATACAGCGCTGCATTAACCACCCGTGGCGTAGTTGGCTCTGGCTCAATGCCTTCGTTATCGCCACGCCGATCATCATTTTGTTTGGTTGTGATCGCTTCGCTTTGCCAATGCACCGTGCGATCCGGAAAGATTCGTGTGATCGTAACGGTTAGGCCAGCCAATGCCCCAACGACCGAAACATTGCTTTGTTTCAGCTCAGCTACAGCAATCAGCGTCGCTGCATCGCCCTCTTTGGGGTTGGGCGTAGGCGTGATCACCACCCAATCGATTTGGCGTTGATTGACGATCATTAACGCGGTTGCCAATGGCATACCCGCCGGTAAAATTAACGCAAGCGCAGAAGGAGCCACCATCGAAGTACCCTCCTAGCAGTACCAAGTGATGGCTCCATTGTACGTAGCAGCTTCATGGCTTGTCAACAGGCTAAATCCACAGAAACCCATAGACCATCTGATGCACAGCTGGGGTTACCAACACTTCAATCAAGCCCGCCAGCACGAGTCCAGGCACAATTAGCAAGCAAAATACTTTGAGATACATGGCCCAAGCCCAGAGCAAATGCCGCCCAGCGCTATAGGTTGGTGGCACAAACGCCAAAGCCGCACCCATACGTAATGCCAAGGCTGCCGCAAATATACTTAGCGGAATTTCCAATAACCCATGCGGCAATTCATAGCCCACTAGATAATTGAGAGCAGTTGCTAGGCCGCCGCTTGCGGCTAAACTACTGGTTCGAAAACTCAATCCCATTAGGTTAATGGCTGGCAGAATCAAGCCAAAAAAGCCTAAAGTGATGCTTGAAAATAGCCCAGCAAAAAAGATTGCAAAGCTATTGCTAATGACAATAAAGCTTAATGGCGGCTCCCAGAGTGTGCCCTGACCTACGTCTAAGCGCGTCATAACATTGGCCAATGATTGTTCGCGGCTACTGACTGGATTAAATTGGCTACCAAAAAGGATTGCTGCGCCACAAAAGAGGAGCACCACAACCAGCGCTAGTCGGGTCTCGCGCCAAACGACAGCTAATTCTTGGCGATAGAAGCGTTTGAGCCACAGTCCTAGATTGCGTTGTGGGCCATTAGTAGTTTCAACATTGAATAAGCCGAGATGGCTATCGGGGTTGCTGCCTGCTGGGCGAATTTCGCTGAAAAAGGCTTTGAAGGCTCGATTGATTTGACTAAAATTGAGGGCTAAATGCTCACGCGATAGAATTGATTCACGCTTAAAGCTACCAATGCCGGTACGCGTCAAGACGATTGTCAAAATTAACATTACTGCCATTATCGCATTCAGCACGTCGAAGCGTTCGCCGATAATCAGCACCGCTTCAAGCTGTACCATAATCGCCACTGGGATCAAAATAAAGCTTGCCAATAAATTGGCTAAGCGCACGGTGTTGGTATGCGACGAAATCACCACCGCTGCTGAAACCATCGTCAAGGCTTGGGCAATACTCAGCAAGACCATTTGGCTAAAAATGCTTAAGTTGATCCGTCCCAGCAAGGCAGTTGGGGCAAAGACGCTCAGTCCAACCCCAAACAACAGCATGCCAACCAAGCTTGCGCCAATTGGTGGCACGATCGCCGCCAATAACTTTCCTCGATACAACTGACCATCGCTGATCGGCATTGAGAATAATGACTCCAGCGACCCACGTTCGCGCTCACCAACAAAAACTTCAAGTGCCACAATCAGCGAAAATGAGGCTGGTAAGAAGCCCACCAGCAACACGATAAAGGGCAATAGATTAACCACCCCAGTCGGGTCATCGACATTAGCAAAAGCATAAATGACCCCAAACAAAGCGCCAATTGGCACTAAAAAGGTCAAGAGGCCAATTGGCACCAAAATTCGCCAGTCGCTGAGCGTGTCAACAGCCTCGCGCTGTACAATGGTCATCACAGGGCCATAGGTGCGGGTCGATTGGCTCAGGCGTTGGGTTGAGGCTCGTTTGCTGATGCTTTCATGCTCACGTGAGAGCAATTCTTCGCGATTAAAGCTATACATGCCCCAACCAACCATGGTCAGACCAACCACGAGCAACAAACCATTAATCAACACAATTGGCAAAAACATGCCGTTGATGATGATCAGTGCTTCGATCTGGACCAAAATTGCCATTGGAATTAGGATGAAACTGGCTAATAAGTTGGCTGCCCGAATGCTGGTAGTATGTGACGAAACATAGACAGCTGCCGCAACCATGGTAAAAACTTTAATCAACAAAATACATGTGATGCCAATAATCCAGCCGCTGGTTAAATAGTCGCTGAGCAGCTTTTGCACAAAGGCTACGCGTACTGGTCGCCCAAGCTCAATCGCTAGGCTATACATCAGCATCGCCACTGCCGAGGAGCCAATTGGTGGCAATAGTGCCGCCAAAAACTTGGCTAGATAGAGTCCACGATCGCTCATTGGCATGGCCAACAACGATTCCAGGGTTGAGCGTTCACGTTCGCCGACAAACGATTCCAAGGGGCCAATCAAGGAGAGTGAGGCTGGCAAGAATCCCGCAATCAACAGACCTAATGGCACTAAACTGCGGTTGATAAATTCATCGTCGAGAAAACTCACTGCTTGCGCTACCCCCGCCCGCAGAATTAGCGGCAACAACACCGAAAGAATGCATAACGGAATCAATGTGCGCCAATCGCTGAGCGTATCGCGTAAGTCGCGGCGTGTAATGGTTAAGGCTTGGTTCCTCATAAGGCGACCTCGGCAACTGCCGCCGCATTGGGCTGCTCAAGTGGGCTGCTCATCCGTTCGCGGTGAGTTTGGCCAACAATCGTCAGATAGACATCTTCTAACGAGCGCTGCACTTCGTTGATTGCCAACAATGGCCAGCCCCAACCACTTATTCGTTGAATCAGCACCGGATTAAGCGTCTGTGGCTCGGTTGTGCGATAACGGAGCCAACTATCACCAACTTCCTCAATGGTTAGCAAATCGGCCAGGCGTTGAGCTAGCTCTGGTTGTGGTTGGGCTAGACGTAACTCCCAAATTGGGTCGCCCATCAATTGTTGGCTTAGCTCAGCAATTGTGCCCTGCACAGCAATTCCACCATCGTGGACAACCGCAATGCGGTCGGCCAGCTCCTCGGCTTCGTTCAAATTATGGGTACACAAAATGATCGAGCGCTGGGCTGAGCGCAGGCCTGCAATTGCATCGCGCACCGTGCGGGCCGAGTGCGGGTCCATGGCCGTGGTTGGCTCATCGAGATACAAAATATTGGGATCGTGGATCATTGCCCGAATCAAGGCTAGTTTTTGTTTCATGCCTTTGGAATAGCCGTCGATGCGTTTTTCGCGGGCTTCCCAGAGGCCAAATTGTTGGAGGAGTTGCACTGCCCGATTACCACAATCACGATCATTCATGCCTTGCAAACGCCCAAAAAATAATAAATAATCAAGCGATTTCATGCGATGGTAGAGGCCTGGAAATTCGGTGAGCAAGCCGACAGCATGGCGCACTTCGCGGGCATGGGTTTCTACATTAAAGCCGCCAACAACTGCCCGCCCGCTGGTCGGTTTGAGAATTGCTGCCAACATCCGGATGCTGGTAGTTTTGCCTGCGCCATTCGGGCCAAGCAACGCCAAGACTTCGCCCGGCTTTACTTCAAGCGATACGCCCTTTACAGCGTGAAAATCTCCAAATTGTTTACGTAACTCTTCAGCAATGATCATTGCAGAACTCCTATCCAAACCGCCACCATCATCAAAAAGGGCGTATCAATACCAGACCGCAAAAACGCCTCCTTGTCAAGGGCTCAATAGTCCAATTGTGCTGCTAGTGCTGCTTTCAATTGGGCCATGAATGATGCAACTGCAACGAGGATCGCCTAGTACATCGGCGTTTTTGGGTAATTCAACGATCTTGCTATACTTTATAATGATGCGGCTGGCCCGTAGTAGCAGATTTGTAGCAAATTAACAGCAGTTCAGTCAAAAGTCGGGTAGTACAAATCATCGAGTTTATGCTAAAATCAGCATACTATATCCATTGATAATTACGCCTGCTGGAGCAGTGTTGCAATGGTGCAGTACTGAAGCATTGACATGAAACTGGAGAACCCCTCATGACCATGGTTGAAGAACAGGTACCAACCCGCGAGGAAGTAAGCGCCGAAGACACTTGGGATATTAGTAGTCTCTATGCAGACCAAGCGGCTTGGGAGGCTGATGTTGAACGAATTAGCAGCGATTTGCTGCCAGCCTTGACCAATTTGCAAGGCACGCTCGCCAATGGTCCTGAGGCGTTGTTGGCAGTGTTTCAAGCCCAAGAAGCCCTTGGCATGGTGCTCGAACAAATTTATGTCTATGCCAGTTTACGAGCCGATGAAGATACGGCCAACCAACATTACCAAGCCCTCGAAGAACGGGCCACCGCCCTCTCGATTAAGGCAAGCGCCGCTACCTCTTGGATTGAGCCAGAGCTTTTAGCCCTTTCCGATGAGCAAATTTTGGGCTATGTGAGCAGTTTGCCCGCCCTCGAACTTTATCGCCGCGCCTTAGAAGAGCAAATTCGTTTGCGCCAACACACCCGCTCTGGCGAAGTTGAAGAATTATTGGCCCAAACTGGCGAGATTAGCCGTGGCGCTCAAACCACCTTCAACATGTTTAGCGATGCTGACCTCAAATTCCCGCCGATTGAAGATGAACAGGGCAAGCCGCTCGAAGTGACGATGGGCCGCTACGCAGTGTTGCTGGAAAACCCCAACCAACGCATTCGCCGCGATACTTTTATGAGCATTCACCGCACCTATCGCCAATTTCGTAATATGTTGGCGGCCAATTATGCGACCAATGTGCGCAGTAATATTTTTTATGCCAAAGCGCGGGGCTACGATTCAGCCTTAGATGCCAGCCTAAAACCCAAAGAAATTCCTATGAGCGTCTACGATAATTTGATCAGCACGGTGCACGAGCACTTGCCCAAATTGCATCGTTATGGCGCAGTGCGCAAGCGCATTTTGGGGGTTGATAGCCTGCATGCCTACGATTGGTTTGTGCCATTAAACGGCGCAGCCCCAACCAAAATCGACTTTGAACAAGGTGCTTCGTTGATTTTGAGCGCCTTGGAGCCACTTGGCGCTGAATATAGCTCCAACCTCGGTCATGGGCTGGAATCGCGCTGGGTTGACCGCTACGAAAATAAAAATAAACGCTCAGGAGCCTATTCATGGGGTTGTTACACCTCACAGCCCTTTATTTTGATGAACTACAAAAATAACTTGAATAGTCTCTTTACCCTGGCCCATGAGCTTGGTCACTCGATGCACTCGTTGATGACCCGTAAATATCAACCCTATACCTATGGCCATTACACCTTGTTTGTGGCCGAAGTCGCTTCAACTTTAAACGAAGCTTTGCTGGCCGAATATATGCTCAAAACCAGCGATGACCCAGCCTTGCGCTTGCAATTGGTCACCCAGCAAATTGATGATATTCGCGGCACGTTGTTGCGTCAAACCTTGTTTGCCGAGTTCGAGCGCGAAACCCATCGCATGGTCGAGCAAGGTGAAGCGCTAACTGCCGATAACCTCAGTGCCTTGTATCGCCGCTTGATCGAGCAATACTATGGCCCCGAATTGGTCATCGATGAAGAATTGGATATTGAATGGGCACGGATTCCTCACTTCTACCGCTCGTTCTATGTCTATCAATATTCCACTGGCATTTCAGCTGCCTTGGCCTTGGCCGATAAGATTTTGACCGAAGGCGCTGGTGCTGCTGAAAACTACGTCAACTTCTTGCGAGGTGGTAATTCCAAATCATCAATCGATCTACTCAAGGGTGCTGGGGTCGATATGACCACCCCCGACCCAATTCATCGAGCCATGAATCGCTTTGGCGATTTGGTGACCAAACTCGATGAATTAACCGCCTAATCGCCTTTCATGCTCGCCCTTCGTTGTGAAGGGCGAGTGCTTGTGTTGTGTAAGGAGTTGGCATGGCCGATCCACGGGTTCTCAAAATGGCTCATACGTTGGTCAATTATTCGATGAAAATCAAAGAGGGCGAATTGGTGGTTTTGCAGAGTGAGCCTGCTGCTGCGCCCTTAGTTCAAGCAATGTATCGCGAAATTTTGCTGGCTGGCGGGCATCCAGTTGCCCATACGGTTATGCCTGGGCTTTCGCGAATTTTGCTCAATCATGGCAACGATAAGCAATTGCAGTGGATCTCGCCCTACGATCGTTTGGGGATTGAAACTGCTGATGTGCGGATTCGGATCGATGCTCAAAGCAACACCCGCGAACTCTCGCAGGTTGACCCTGAGCGCCAATCGGTGTTTCAAAAATCACGCCGCGAATTGATGGGCACGTTGATGTCACGCACCCATGCTGGCGATTTTCGCTGGTGTGTCACGCTCTTTCCAACCGAGGGCTTGGCTCAAGATGCCAATATGAGCTTGCCTGATTTTGAGGATTTTGTGTATGGCGTGTGCTTTTTGAACGAAGCCGACCCAATCGCCAAATGGCAAGAACTTCACGATATGCAAGCACATTTGATCAATTACTTGCAAAATAAGCGCGAAGTGCATATCCTAGGTGAAGGCACCGATATTCGGGTTGGGATTGCTGGGCGCAGCTTTGTCAACTGTGCAGGCGATGCCAACTTCCCTGATGGCGAGTTCTTTACTGGCCCCGAAGAAACTAACGTCAATGGTGTTGTACGCTTTTCGTTCCCAGCGATCTATAATGGACGCGAAGTCGAAGACGTGCAATTAACCTTCGAAGCTGGTAAAGTTGTCAAGGCAACCGCTAAGAGTGGCCAAGATTTCCTTGAGCAAATGTTGAATGTTGATGCTGGCGCACGGATTTTGGGCGAATTTGCCTTTGGCACCAACCCCAACATCAAAAATTACACCCGTAACATCTTATTCGATGAGAAAATGGGTGGTACAATCCATATGGCAGTCGGCGCTTCCTACCCTGAAACTGGCGGTTTGAATCAATCGGCAATCCACTGGGACATGGTTTGCGATTTACGTCAAAACAGCGAAGTGTATGTCGATGGTCAATTGTTCCAAAAAAATGGCACATTCGTGGTCTAAACTTTCCCTTTTTCCTCCCAACTAAAGCATGTTCGAGGGTATGAACAGCACTGTTCATACCCTTTAGGCTATCGTTCAGGCAGTGACGCAAGTTTTGGGTTATGTTGGTTTCTGGCCCAACACCCATCGCAAATGCGGCTGCTTGATTATTGAACCATTTCTGCTGTAAGGAGAGTCCGATGGTCGTATCTCGCTCACGGGCAGTGCTCAAAAACGTTGCATGGCTGACATGCGGCGCGTTGATCGCCCTGCTGATCGTCTATCTGCGGCGTGATCCGCAGGCCACCGCCGCCCCGAACATCACCACTGGTAAGGTCGAAATTGCCAACCAGAGCAATCGGGCTGGCTATGATCCACTGTCGTTAGCCGAAATCGAACAAGCCCAAAAGCTAGCCCAAGCTGAATGGCAAGCCAAACGCGGCAAAGTTGTTGAAAACAAGGCCGTACCTGCTGATGCCCAATTGGAGTTCGTCAAAACCGAGCGCCACGAAGAAATCCAAGCGGTGTATGATAAAGGTTCATGGCAACGTCGTGCCGATGTACTGATTTTCGATTATGCCAAAAATAGCTTGGTCGCTGTGTTAGTCAATCTCAGCACAGGCAAAGTTGATGCCTTGGAGCAAGCCCGTGGCAGCCAACCCCACCCAACCGATCGTGAAACTGCTCGCGCTTTACAATTAGTGCTTGATCATCCAGCATTTGGCCCACAACTGCGCGGTGAATACCAAGCCTTGACGAAAAAGAGCTTGACCAAAGCCAGCCAACTTCATGCTGCTGGTTTTGTCTATATCGCCGAACCCCAAATTGATAACGCCGCAGTGCTGCGAAGTTGCCAACAAAATCGTTGTGTGCAATTGTTGCTCAGCGCCGATAATGAATGGGCGGTCAATAGCACCCCGATTGTCGATCTCTCGAATGGCCTTGTGGTCAGTTTAAATCGTTAGGAGTTTGGTGATGAAGCTTTCAGCACGTTGGGGCATGCTGCTCGGGATGCTATTAATTGCGGTCAGTTTGTTTAGCACCCAGACTCAGCAAGAAGCCAATGCCCAGACCCGCGACCGCTGCTCAGGCGGCAGTTTCGTGATTAATAAAACCTTGGCAAATGGCGCTAATTGGACATTATGTTGGGAAGAACGTAGCAGCGAAGGCATCGTGTTGCGCGGCATCCGCTATACACCACCAGGTGGTAGCCAAATCTCAGTAATCAATCAAATCAATTTGGCCCAAATTCACGTACCCTACGACGATAACACTGCCCGTTTCCATGATCTCTCGGATTATGGCTTGGGTGGTGGCCATCTCAATAATATGGTGGCAGCAGATTGCCCCGATGGTACCTTGATTCAAAACAACAGTCGGAATGTGCTGTGTATGACGGTTGTACCAACTGGTTACGCCTACAAATACTATGCCCAAGTCAAACAAGGCTCGGCCTTGGTATTACGCTCGGTTTCGCATATTGGTGCATATAACTACGTCAGCCAATGGATTTTTCACGACGATGCCACGATTGAGCCAGGCATCGGCGCGACTGGTAAATTACAAAAATGTACCAATGTCGCCAAATATGGCTGGAAAATCGATGCAAGCAGCTGCCAATATGGCACATCGCACATTCACAATTACTACTGGCGAATCGATTTTGCCCTCGGTGGCAATACCAATAACGTAGTGGAGCAAATCGAATTCGATTCGAGCGGTGCTGCTCAGCGTAATCTTCAATTGCAAGATTACACCGCCGAAACCGCAGTTAAATTCAGCCCAGAAACCTTCCGCTCATGGCGGGTTAAGAACAAAACGGTTACCAACAGCGACGGTCATGCGATCTCCTATGAGTTGATCGGCAATTCAGATCATGTATTTCGTGGGCCAACCTTCGAGCCATGGACGAATAACGATGTGTATGTGACCGAAAATAACCCTTGTGAACGTTGGGTTTCGCACAACGATGGCAGTGGTTGTGCCGATGATGTCAGTGGTTTTGTCAATAACCAAACCCTAACTGACCCGATCGTTTGGTTTGGAATCACCTTCCATCACTTACCGCGCGACGAAGATGACCCGTTAATGTCATCACACTGGAGCAGCTTCCAAATGGTACCACGCGACTTATACGCCAGCCAACAACGCTAAAACAACAAACGCCCGCTCAAACTTACTTGAGCGGGCGTTTTTATGGCTATTTGCCAGGGGTTGGTGTAATCGTTGGGGTTGGCGGTGGCGGTGGGGTTTGTTGTTCGTTCAAGAACTTTAGCGCCCAGAACAATTGTGAATCAGCACAACTGGTTGCCCCATCGGCAGGTGTGCGATTCAAAATACATTCAATTGGATATTGGGTTGCATCATCCGAGAACGGCACAACATAATCGGGGGTAATCCCCAGCGTATGAATTGCCCGTTTGTTGGGAGTAAGCCAATGGGCAATCGTAATCCGCGCTTCCGATTTATCCGACAGGGTATGCACACTTTGGACCGAACCCTTGCCAAAGGTCTTTTCCCCAATCAGGGTTGCGCGTTTGGTATCTTGCATCGCACCAGAGACGATTTCCGAGGCGCTGGCTGAGCCACCATTTACCAAGACCACAACTGGGAGATCAAATAATTCTTGGGCATCGCCTTGCTGCAAAGTTCGATATTCCTTTTGCGTACCATCGCTATTTTCTTGATAGTGGGTTACCCCATCTTTGGTAAAGCGTCCAAGTACATTTTGAGCTTGATTGACATAACCGCCTGGATTGTTACGCAAATCAAAAATAATTGCCTTAGGGTTATTGGTTTTGAGTTTGGCAATTGCTTGGTCTAATTCATCGTAGGATGTTTGCTTGAATTCGCTCAATTGAATGTAGCCAATATCGCCAATCATGCTTGAGCGCACGCTGATCAACGGAATCGTATCGCGTATAATCGTAATATCGATTTGCTTTTCTTCGCTGGTACGATAGACCGTAATCACGACTTGCGAACCTTTGGGGCCACGAATCAGCTTAATGGCTTCTGCAAGCGCTTGATCGCGTTCAAGATTCTCGATGACTTCACTAATTTGCTTGCCATCGACCGCGACCACAATATCGCCAGCTCGCACATTGGCTTTTTCAGCAGGCGAACCCTCAATTGGCGAAACAATTAGGATCTGGCCATCTTTATACTCGACATAGGCTCCGATGCCCTCGAAATTGCCGCGCATATCCTCGCGCGAGCGTTCGGCGGCTTCGGGTTCTTGGAACCCAGTAAAATCATCGCCAAGCGATTGGAGCATGCCGCGAATTGCGCCATACATCATTTGTTTTTCGTCGATTGGCTCGGTGTGATAAAACTCTTTGTTGACCAGATTCCAAACTTCCCAAAAGGTTTGAAAGTTTTCATCGGCATTGGCTGGGGGCAGCGCCTGTTGGGTTGCTTGCATAATTTGGGCGGTTTCGGTGGCTAAAGCTTGATTCGCCGCCGTCATCGTCTGCTCTTTCGATGAGCTACCCCAATAATAGCCAGCCCCAAGGGCAATCGCGACCACCAACAAGACTCCAACAATCCCACTCAACACCACCCATAGCTTTGCTGATGATGTTGAGCTACCGCCCGAGGTGGGCTGGAATTCGCTCATAGAAAACCTCGTTTCATGCAATTTAACCTAGGCTAATCCAGCCTGTATAGCAGTGTACAACTTAAGCACCGAGTTGTAGGTTAGGTTGGCATTAGCAATCGAATGGGTGGGCCGCGTTGCCGCTCAGGCTATGGTTCATGCTAGCACGAATTTGGGCTAAACCACTGATCAAATTGAAACATCACTGCGGCCAAGGCGGCAATCGGAGCCGTCTCGGCGCGTAAAATGCGCGAGCCTAAACTAACGCTGACGAGGCCTGCTTGGCGAGCTGCCTCAAGCTCGTTGTCGCTCCAACCACCCTCAGGCCCGCTCCAAATTGCTAGTTCTTGACGTGGTTCTAACGCCAAAGCTGCCTTAAACGATAAGGTCTGACCAGTTTCAGCTAACAGCAAATGGCCACGGGCTTGAGGCAAGGCTTGGGCCACAGTTTGGGCTTCGTGTAAGCTTGGCAAACGCCCACGGCCTGCTTGTTCAGCCGCCTCGCGAATAATCCGTTGCCAGCGTTCGCGTTTGGTGGCCGAAACATCGGCTTGCGAACGCTCACACAGCAAGGGCACAAAGGCGGTCGCTCCCAATTCGGTGCATTTTTGCAAGGCAATTTCAAAACGCTCGCCACGGGTCAGCGCTAAATAAAGCGTCACATTGATGCTTGGCTCGCCGTTCGCTGCGTAGCGTTGCAAAATCCGACCTTGCGCTTCACGCTTGTTCAGGCTAGTCAATTCAGCAATATAGCCCATACCAAGGCCATCGAGCAAGGCAATATGCTGACCAACGCGCAAACGCAGCACGTTGTTCCATTGGTGCAGCAATTCGCGCTCGGCCACTGCCAACGTTTCGCCCTGAATCGCCTCGGCGGGCACAAAAAAACGATAGGTATTTTTCATTAGACAGGTTTGCGATGGGTAAAAGCGACCCAATCGCCTTGGGTACGCCGTTCAACTTGCTCTAAGCCAACTGCGTCAAACGCGGCTACTACATCAGCTTCGCGCTCGTTGATAATGCCTGAAGTAATCAGTACGCCGCCTGGTTTGAGCGCCGCAAGGTAATCATTGCCCAACACCACATGCACTTTGGCCAAAATATTGGCCAAAATCACATCGAACTCGTTGTGGTGGCGATAACTTTGCGGCGTGCCGAGTTGTGCGCCTTCCCAGCCGAGCCAATGCTCCAAGGGTGCATCGCCCAAGCTACCTTCCAAGGCAGTTACCAAGGTTTCGGCATGATTGATACGAGCATTTTCAGCAGTCGCTTCAACCGCGATTGGGTCGGTATCTAAAGCCAAAACACGTTGTGAGCCAAGTTTAGCAGCGCCAACCGCCAAAATCCCTGAGCCACAGCCAAGGTCAAGCACCGTTGTGTTGTTAAATTCGATCAATTCCATCAACTCAAGGCAGAGCTGGGTGGTGGGGTGCAAGCCAGTGCCAAAGGCCATACCTGGGTCGAGATTGAGCACAACATCGTTTTCGGCTGGCTCGTATTCCAGCCACGAGGGCACAATCACGAAGCGTTGGCCGATGCGACGGGTGCGATAATGCTCCTTCCAAGCATTGGCCCAATCTTCCTCAGCGATGGTTTTAACCTGCAAATCGCCGACTGGACGCATCATTCCCAGCACCCACAAACCGCGCTCGATCTGGGTTTGGGCATCGGCGGCTTGCTCGTTGGCCAGCAGGTAAGTGCGCACAATCACTGGTTTATTGGTATCAATTTGATATTCAGGTGAGTCGAGTGATGGAATGATCGCCTCTTCGACGGCCACACCACCGTTATAGCCATATTGGGCAAATAATTCCGACACACTTTCGACCGCTTCGGTATCGACGGTCACGCTCAGTTCGAGCCACTGCATAAAAACCCCTATTCAAGGCAAAGGTCAAAAGGCAAAACCTTTGTCAAAAGTCAGAAATCAAAAGTCAAAAGGCAGAAGTTGAAAGTTCAGAGTATGCTCTGTTTTGATTTCTGACTTTTGCCTTCTGCCTTTTGGTTTTAGCCTTTCGTCGTCCAGGTTGTGCCGTTGGGACTATCTTCGAGTTGTACATCAAGCTCGCTCAGGCGGTTGCGTACTAAATCGGAGAGTGCCCATTGTTTAGCTTTGCGCAACTCGGCGCGTAGCTCAATCAACAATTCGATAAAAGGTGCAGCATCGGTTTTGCTGGCGCTGGGCGCTTCTAAGCGTAAGCCGAGCACCGCAGCTAATTCACGTAAACGGGCTTGACCTGCTGCGAATGGCTCGCCACCAACGCCTGCATCACGGGCAGCGTTGATCGAACGCACCAAATCAAACAAGACCGCCAAGGCTGCTGCACTATTGAAATCGCTGTCCATCGCGGCACGGAAATCGGCTGGGGCTTTGGCAACAATTGCATTTAGCGTCTCAACGACTGGGCCGTTGGTTGCCGTGCCATGGGCTGGTTTCAACGCCGACATAATTCGCTCAAGTTTGCGTTGGGTATCAGCCAAAACCTCATCATTATAAACCAATGGTGCACGATACGAGCCAGAAAGCACCAGCAAGCGCATAATATCGGCGGAGTGTTCGCTTAAAAATTGATCAATCGTGATCAAATTGCCCAGCGATTTGCTCATTTTCTCGCCAGCCAATTGCAGCATGCCATTGTGCATCCAGACTTGGGCGAAATTTTTGCCAGTTAATGATTCGGTTTGGGCAATTTCATTTTCGTGGTGGGGGAAGATCAAGTCGTTTCCACCACCATGAATATCAATTTGCTCAGCTAATTCGTGCAAACTCATGGCCGAGCATTCGATATGCCAACCAGGTCGGCCTTGACCCCATGGGCTTTCCCAAGCTGGCTCGCCTGGTTTGGCCGATTTCCACAGCGCAAAATCTAACGGGTCATCTTTGGCTTCATCGGGAGCAATTCGCGCACCAGAGCGCATATCATCGACAGCGCGGCGCGAAAGTTTGCCATAATCTTCGTCGGCTCGTACCCGAAAATAGACATCGCCATTGCTGGCGTGGTATGCCGCATCTTTGGCAATCAAGCCTTCGATAAATTGAATAATTTGCGGAATCGTGGTTGAAACGCGGGGGTAGGCCGTAGCGGGCAGCACATTCAATTGGCCCAATTGATCAAGAAAGGCCAAGGTATAGCTCTCGGCCAATTCCATGGGATCACGGCCTTGCTCGTTGGCGCGGCGAATAATTTTATCATCAACATCGGTAAAATTCATCACATGGCGCACCGTATAGCCCGACCATTCCAAATAGCGCCGCACCACATCGAACACCACCGCTGACATGGCATGACCAATATGGGCATCAGAATACACCGTCGGCCCACAGACATACATCGACACATGGTCAGCAACCAACGGTGTAAACGGCTCGGTCTGGCGGGTAAGCGTGTTGTAAATTGCTAATGCCATAGATGTGGCTCCTCAACACAAAAAATTAAATACCGTCAGCGTAGTGCATCTCGTAACTTTGCAAATCATCAAGGCAATCGAAGGGATCATCGCCGTTGGTGCGTTGGGCGCTGAGCGCGGCAATATGATAAGCTTGGCTGCCCATGGCGCTTTCAAGCTCGATCACCCGTTGATTTAAATGTTGAACTGATTCGTGCAAGGAGCGCAACATCGCGCCCTCTGGGTCGGGCAACATTTCGACGCGGTTGGTTTGGCCGGTTTGCGGATCACGGGTGGCGACGACCCGCGCAGGCACGCCAATCGCCGTCGAATGGGCGGGCACAGGCTTAACCACCACCGCGCCGCCGCCGATCCGAGCGCCATCGCCGATTGTAATTGCCCCGAGCACCTTGGCTCCAACCCCAATCACCACATTATTGCCGATGGTTGGGTGGCGCTTGCCAGTTTCCTTGCCCGTTCCACCGAGGGTCACACCTTGATACATCACCACATCATCGCCGATAATCGCGGTTTCGCCAACCACGATGCCCATACCATGGTCGATAAACAGGCGCTGCCCGATCGTGGCCCCTGGGTGAATTTCAATGCCTGTGAAAAAGCGCGTAATTTGCGAGAGCAAGCGCGGGATAAACGGCAAGTTCAGACCCCAAAGCCAGTGGGTCAGTCGATGGATTTGTACTGCTTGAAAGCCCGGGTAGAGCAACACCTCAAAAATTGAACGAGCAGCAGGATCATTGTGTAAAATTGTCCGAATATCTTCACGAACCAAACGCCACCAATGCCGCATACTGATCCATCCTTTCGCAGACAAAAAGAAAGCCCAAGGCCATTAGCCTTAAGCCAAGTACCTTGGGTTCTTGAATGTCGCTTTAGGCCGCAGCCGATGATTCTGATTTGCTGGCTTCGGCTTTGGGTGCTTCAGGCTTGCTTTCGCTAGTAGCAGCAGGCGCGGCACTGCTAGCATCGCTGCTACCTGGTGCTGGAGTGCTTGATTTGCTGCTAGCGCTATTGTTATTGCCTGAACGACTATCATTAATATACCATCCACTACCCTTGAATACCACGCCAACCGGTTGAAACACACGCTTGATCGTGCCTTGACAGCGCGGACAGATGGTCAGCGGCTCGTCAGAGAAGCGTTGAAATTGCTCGAATTGTGCGCCACATGCTTGGCACGCATATACATAGGTTGGCACGGTACCATACCTCCGACAGGATGAAAGTTTAACGGAATAAAGCCCCAAAAGGCACTCTGGCTCATTTTACCGTAATTATGGTTGCTGATCAACCAGACGAAGAATAAAGAGCAAAGAACATAGAACATAGGGGTCGGGGATCAGGCGCTAGGGATCGGTGTTGATCCATGAATGGCACGAAGGATGGGAACTGCGGAGATCGCGAAGGGTATGTTTAGCCACAGATTGCTCAGATTTGCTTGATTATCTAACCCCTGATCCCTATCCTCTCACAATTCATCCCTCATAATTCATAATTCATCCTTCTCAACGCTCTGCGCCTCTGCGTTAATTAATATCGATCTCCAACTCCTAATGTTCTATGTTCTATGCCCTTTGTTCTCTTTATCTATTAATATTTTTTTGACAATTGTATTAAGATCATTTAATATATTCGCTATCCACCCCAAACCATCAAACGACACCACTAGCAAGTGACAACACCATCTGTGTCGAATTAGTGGCATTTGGACACTATCGAGCGAACAAGGTTGTTCGTGTGGTTGGTGCAATCCCTATCTCTACAGGAGGGTTCATGAAGCCGTCACGCATCGTTCGGTTGGTTGGTTCACTCGCATTAGCCGCAGGGCTGATGGCTCCGTTGAGTGCTTTGGGGCAAACACGGCAGCCAGTTCAGCAAACGGAGCCGCTTGATCAGGCGCGGGCCTATCATCTTGAAGGCGTAACCACGCGCGAAGATCGCAATGCAATTGCCGCAACTGGTGCTTCAATTGATGCAGTTCATGGCAAGGTGTTGGATATTACCGCCAATGCCGAAGAAGCTGCGGCGATTGAGCGCTTAGGCTTTAAATTGGTCGAGCTACCTGAACTGACCGATTTTCCAGGCGCAGATTCGGCCTACCATAATTATGCTGAGATGACCAGCAATATTGCGGCAGTTGTTGCCAGCAAGCCGAGCATTGTGAGCCGCTTTAGCATTGGCCGCTCGTATGAAAATCGCGATTTGATTGCGGTTAAAATTAGCGATAATGTCGCAACCGATGAGAACGAGCCAGAAGCCTTGTTCATCGGCCAGCACCATGCCCGCGAACACCTGACCGTCGAAATGACCCTGTATCTGTTACATTTGCTGGTCGATAACTATGGCATTGACAATCGGATTACCAACATTGTCAATAGCCGCGAAATCTACATCGTTTTCAGCTTGAACCCTGATGGCAGCGAATACGACGTAGCAACTGGCAGCTATCGCAGCTGGCGCAAAAATCGCCAACCCAACAGTGGCTCTTCCTACGTTGGCATCGACCTTAACCGCAACTATAGCTACAAATGGGGCTGCTGTGGTGGCTCAAGTGGCTCAACCTCGAGCGATACCTATCGGGGCACGGCAGCCTTTACCGCTCCCGAAACCCAAGCGATTCGTAATTTCGTCGCTAGTCGGGTAGTTGGCGGTAAACAACAAATCAAAACCTCGATTTCATTCCATACCTATAGCGAACTGGTGTTATGGCCATATGGCTACACCTACGATGCCTATCCGAGCGATATGGTACGCGACGATTATGATGCAATGGCCGCGCTTGGCCGCACTATGGCATCGAGCAATGGCTATACACCACAACAATCCAGCGATTTGTATGTTGCTGATGGCACCTATGAAGATTGGGCGTATGGGGTGCATCGAATCTTTGCCTATACCTTTGAAATGTATCCTCGCTCTTCGAGTCCAGGTTTCTACCCACCTGACGAAGTGATTAGCCGTGAAACCACCCGTAACCGTGAATCGGTCTTGTATTTGTTGGAACAAACCGATTGTCCCTATCGCGTGATTGGCAAAGAAGCTCAATATTGTAGCGGCGGTGGCACGCCAACCCCAACCGCGACACCTGGGCCAACCGCAACCCCAGGCCCAACCGCTACACCAAACCCAGTCGTCACCGTATTTAGCGACGATTTTGAAGCCAATCAAGGCTGGACAACCAATCCCAATGCGACTGATAGCGCAACCACCGGCGCATGGGAACGGGGCGACCCTGAAGCAACCGATAGCAGCGGAGCCAAGCAGCTTGGCACAACTGTCAGCGGCAGCAACGACCTTGTAACGGGCCGTTTGGCTGGCAGTTCAGCTGGAGCCTACGACCTTGATGGTGGCTCATCGTCAGTCCGTTCGCCAGCCTTCACCTTGCCAAGTTCTGGTAATTTGAGCTTGAGTTTCAGCTACTACTTGGCTCATGGCTCGAATGCCAGCAGCGCCGATTACTTCCGCGTGTCGCTCGTCACCAGCTCTGGCACGGTCAAAGTCTTTGAAAAATTGGGCAGCGCAACCGATGTTGATGCCGCCTGGACAGCCGCTACTGTTAGCTTAAACAGCTACGCTGGTCAATCGGTGCGAATCTTGATTGAAGCTTCCGATGCCAGCACTGCTAGCTTGGTAGAAGCTGCTGTGGATAATGTTAGCGTGACCCAACGCTAAAGCTCTAGCCCAGCGCAATTTCCAGCTAGCCCCGCCTGTGCCTAAACCACACAGGCGGGGTCTATTTAACTCGTCATAATGTGGAAGGGCGTTTGACGCGAGTGGGTATCGCGCCTATAATGCGCTGTTGCGATGGGAGTTTCTTTAGGTATCTCTGGGTGGGCTGTATTCCTCGCCACGCCCATCCTTCACCAAACACGGAGGCAGCGTTCGTCGTGCGTAAGCAAGTAATTAGTGCCCTCGTCGTGACGATTGTGGCAGTTGCTTTAGCGACTTGGATTGTATTCTTTCCTAAGTCGTTCCAAAGCCTGACTGGTCGCGATGTTTCAACCCACTTAGGTCTCGACCTACAAGGCGGCTCGCAAATCTTTTTACGTCCCGCCGATCCCAACGAAGCCGATTTGGCCGCCAAACTCGAAAATGCCGCTGGTGTGATCGAGCGTCGTGTCAATGGCTTGGGCGTAAGCGAATCGGTTGTCCAAGTTGTCAACAGCGATAGTATTGTGGTCGAATTGCCAGGGGTCAAAGATCCTGCGGCAGCTTCGGAAGCGCTCAAAGGCGCTGGTAACCTCGAATTTATTGATCCTCAAGGTCAGTATTTGCCCGATGGCACCGAAGTTTGTACCACCGCTACGCCACGTTACCCAATCACGGTGCAGTTGCCAAGCAGCGTCACTGGCACAACTGGCGTAACCACCACCGACAGCTTGAGTAACACCAACCCGTTGTCGTCAACCAATAATTTGACCACAACCACTCCAACCACTACTACTGAGCGGCCTTGTGAATCGCCATATACCACAATTGCTCGTGGTAGCGATCTCGACACCAGCCAAGTTGCCTTGACAACTGATCAAGCTGGCCGTCCAGCAGTGTTCTTCCGCTTCCAAACCAACTCAGATTCGGCCACCCAAATCGCTAGCTTTACCAGCCAAAACATTGGCCGGCCTATGTCGATTGTGGTTGATAACCGCGTGATTTCAAGCCCTCAAATTAATGGCTCTTTGCCTGGCGAAGGGATCATTACGATGGGTTCGACTGGCACGACGGTTGCTGAGCAAAATTCACAAGCGCAAGCACTGCAAAACCAGCTCAAATATGGCGCTTTGCCAGTAACCTTGATCGAAGATAGTAACCGCAGCATCAGCGCAACCCTTGGCAACGACTCAATTGACGCAAGCAAAATTGCTGGCGCAATTGGCTTGATTGCGGTTATGCTGTTTATGTTGATGTACTATCGCTTGCCTGGCTTGTTAGCCGACATTGCCTTAATCGTTTATACCATCCTCTCATTTGCGATTTACAACTTGGTTCCGGTCACATTGACCTTGCCAGGGATCGCAGGCTTTATTTTGTCGATTGGTTTGGCCGTTGACGCGAACGTGTTGATTTTCGCGCGGATCAAAGAAGAATTGCACCGTGGCCGCTCATTGGAACGGGCAGTCGAAGATGGCTTCAACCATGCATGGCCATCAATCCGCGACTCCAACGCTTCAACCTTGATTACAAGCTTTATCTTGTATGTCTTGGGTAATGGGCTTGGCGTAAGTATCATCCAAGGCTTTGCATTGACTTTGGCCTTGGGGATTATCGTCAGCTTGTTTACCGCAATCACCGTTTCGCGCATGTTGTTGCGCTTGACGATTGATCTTGGGGTTTCGAATCCACGTTGGTTTGGGGTTAACCCCGAAGAAGATGCTGCTGAAGTGGCAGCCTTATCGTCAGAGCAAGCTTAATTTAGTTGATTTTCAACTATACCATCGATAAAGGATTGGGCTATGTTAGATTTAGTGCGTCGGCGCTATTTATGGTTTGCAATTTCAATCCTGACAATTATTCCAGGCTTGATTAGCATGCTGGTATTTGGTTTGAACCTTGGGGTGGACTTCTCGGGTGGCGCTCGCTGGGAAATTCATATCCCAAGCATTAGCGAAACCCGCGATGGCTTAGAAAATGATGTCAATGCGGTGTTTGCTGAAAGCGGCATCGAAGGTGCACGGACTCAGCTATCACAAGGTACGACCAACAATCAACAATTTGTGATCGCCTTTGTGCGCTCAAAGTCGGTGCAAAGCGATTCGGCTGAGCGTAAAGCAGTAGAAACTGGCTTGACCAGCAAGTTTGGTGCTGATACGCGGATCGAAACAGTGCAAACCGTCGGTGAAACCGTGCGTGGGCGCTCAATTCGCAATGCGATCGTAGCTGTCTTTATTGCCTCATTGGCGATCATGGGCTATTTATGGGCGGCCTTCCGTGGCACTCCCAACCCCATTCGCTACGGCGTGTGTGCAATCATCGCGATGTTGCACGACGTGTTGGTGGTGATCGGGATGGCTTCAATTCTCGGCTGGTTAATTGGCCTTGAAGTTGATGCGCTGTTTATGACCGCCGTCTTGACCGTGATTAGCTTCTCGGTCCACGATACGATTGTGGTGTTCGACCGCGTGCGCGAAAACGTGCGCCGCTCAAGCGACGATTACGAACGGGTGGTCAACCGCTCGATCGTTCAAACCTTGACGCGTTCGATCAACACCCAATTTACCTCGTTCTTTACCTTGACCGCCTTGTTGTTGTTTGGTGGCGAAAGCATTCGCTCGTTTGTTTTGATTCTGTTGCTTGGTTTGATCAGCGGTACCTATTCGTCAATTTTCAACGCTGCCCAATTGTTGGTGGTGTGGGAAAACCGCGAATGGCGCAACTGGTTTGGTCGTGGCAAAGATAAGGTTAAGCCAGCCACCGCTGCCTAAATTGATCCTGCCCATCGCAGATCCAAAAATGCCCCGCTCGTTGCTACGAGCGGGGTTTTCTGTTATATGATGTTAGGCTATCGGAATAGTCAGCAGGAAGAGCGCCCCAGGGCCATCGTCATTGGCAACCCAAATGCGCCCGCCGTGGGTTTCGACCGCCAAGCGACAGTAGGTCAAGCCTAGCCCAGTGCCTTTGATCCCAGTTTGTTTGACTTGGGCAAACTTTTCAAAGACCCGTTCGCGATATTGGGCTGGAATGCCAGGCCCAGCATCACGCACGCCCAACAAAATCCATTGACCAGTTGGGTGATCGCTTGGTAGTTGATTGGCTTGAACTTTGTTGGCGCTAATCGTGATTGTTGATAAGGCTGGGCTGAACTTAATCGCGTTATCCAGCAAGTTTTGCACGACCCGCTCTAGGGTTTGGATATCAACCGAGGCTTTAGGGGTATTTTCAGCAATATTCAGCGCTACATGGACTTTGCGCTCGTTGAGCAATGGCTCATAATTTTGCATCACCGAACGCACCACATCATCAACCGCCACCGTAATTGGTGTGATTGGCATCTGGCCTGCTTCAAGTTTGCTAATATCCATCAGCAAATTAACCATATCGAGCAGACGAGCACTACTGCGCAAAGCGATTTTGACAATTTTATCTTGGCCTTCGCTGAGGTCGCCAACCATCTTTTTGGCCAGCATATCCAACGAGGTCATCACCGAACTCAGTGGCCCACGCAAATCATGAATCATCATATAGGTCAGGTCGTGGCGCAGATTTTCGGCCTCGATCTCGGTGGTAATATCGCGTAGCACAATAATAATCGGGTGAGGGCTTTGGTTCGCCGCGCTTTGAACTGGCAGAGTTGTCCATTCGAGCCATTGGCTGCGCAAACCGCCCAATTCTAACTGGCCCCGCGCCTCAGCCAAACGCCCGCGACTAACTTTGTAGATCGCCAGCGTTAGTTCGCTCCAAGCTTCCTCAGATTTATTCCACTGGGCGCACCAATGGGTAAGCAGCAAATCGACTGGCTCTCCCAACAATTCGGCGACTTCGTTGCTGCCGATCATGGTTTGAGCGGCGGCATTGACCTCGACCACCCGCAAATCGGCGCTCAGCAAAATAATGCCTTCTTCGGTTGAAGCCAAAATCGAGGCTAAGCGATCGCGGCCATTGCTCACTTCTTCGGCCAAACGCCGAGTTTCGACCGCCACAGCGGCTTGGCCCACAAACAGCGAGAGCAAATCTTGGGCTTCGCGGTTGGGCAAGGTTTCGGGATACCACAAGTAGATCACGCCCAAGGTTTGGTGGGTTGCTAGCAACGGTAACATCACCAAGGCTTGACCACCTAAATCGCGTAAGACACTCGGCAATTTGCTGCGATCGCCAAGCAACAAGGGCTTATCACGCTCCAGCACTTTATGGGCAAATTGAATAATCGCCTCGTCAGGTGTGTGCTCAATTCCCAAGCCGACAATTGGTTGCAATGTCGTGGGATCATTGGGATCGCTGAGTAATACCCCAGCGCCGAGTGCGCCAGTCCAATCGACCATCCCGCCAACTGTAAATTGCCAAATTGATTGCGCATTGCTGAAGGTGCTGTTGATCGCCATGCCAAGCGCACTCAAGGCAGTCAAGCCTTCGACGGTTTGGCGTTGGCGTTCGTAGAGCCGATTGTTTTCGAGCGCAACTGCCAATTGCGTGGCGAAAATCTCCAGCATTTGAATTTGATCAGTGGTTGGCTGAAGGCCATTTTTTGGTGCATAGACCGTCAAAAGACCTAAAAGATCGCCGCTGGTGCTGCGTAACACCGCAAACAAGCTATCGTTGGGATGCCACATGCCAGTCCGTAGCTCTGGCACATCGACTCCATTTGAGGGATCAGGCCATAAACGCGCATCACCATTGCGCCGATGATCGATATAGTAGGTCGATTCACCCCGGCGATATTGCGGTTTGAGCAAAGCCTCGACGCGCTCAGGCTCAATCGTAATGCTAGCTTGGGCCTCGAAAATTTGGCGATCGATACCTGCGCTGACGACCCGTTTGATAATTGCTTTATGGCCTGGCGTAGTTTGAACGAGGCTAATCGTCACTTGGTTGAAGCCCGTAGCACTTTGCACAGCCTCGGCTAAGGCTGGCAAGACCGACCCAAGGTTTGAAGCAGCTTTGAGCGCATTGCCAATTTGCACAATCTCTTGAAATTGCTTGTTACGCTGGTCGAGTTCGCTGATTCGGCGAGTCAGGGCTTGGTCGGTTTGGGTGTAGAGATTAGAGTTTTCAATCGCAATTACTGCTTGATCGGCCACTGCTTCGAGCAAGGCGCGGTCGGCGGCAGTAAATGGCAAGCCATTGCGATGATTGAGAATTTCGATCACCCCTTTGACTCCGCCAGCGCCAAGCAACGGCACACACAGCAGATCGCGGGTTTCATGGCCCACCAACATATCAATGCCCGTATAAAACGCCGGATGATCGCCAGCACGATTGGCGATCAATGATTCGCCTGTACGTAACACCAAGCCAGCAATCCCCACATTAGACGGGATACGATTGCCCAAAAGTTGCTGGCCAACTGGACTCAGACTATAACGAAAGACTAATTCGTTGGTGGCTTCGTCGAGCAACAACAACGAACCCTCTTCAACATTTAAAAGCTCTTGCACCCGCCCCATGATCAACGATGGCACGGCCTCAAAATCGAGGGTTGAAGTGATGGTGCGGCCAAGTTCGTTTAATAATTCAAGTTGGCGAGCTTGGCGTGTGGTGCGTTCGTAGAGCCGTGCCTGCTCAAAATTATCAGCCGCACGATGAGCCAACATCTCCAATTTGCGTAACGTGTCGGCGTTGTAGCGTACCTCTGGCTCAAGCGTGTAGATCACTAACGTGCCAAGCACCCGTTCGCCGAAGCGTAGCGGCACACCTGCCCAAAACAGCGGCGGAATATCATCATCAATAAACAATGGCGTAACATGATATTGGGCACAAGTTTCGAGATAGCGATCGGTGATAATTGGCTCGTTGCGCCGAATAATCACCCCAGTTAAGCCATGGGCAACTGTCCATTGCGAATTGGGGGTCGTGCTGCGGCCATCGGCGTAAAAATGCGCTGCCACTTGAAACAGCTGCGACTCAGGATCATACAACGAGACAAACAGATTTTGCGGACCAAACATCTGTTGGATGCCGCGATACACCGCCTCGATCAACGGCCCAAGCTCGAGCGAACTATTCAGGCGTTGGCTGATCAAATTAAATTGGGTCAGCTCGCGCAGTTCGGCCACCAATTGTTGATTGTTGGTGATCGTACACATGCTGGCGGCAGTTTGCAGCGCTAAGGGCAAGAGCAATTGATCATTTTGGGTTGCTTCAGGCAAGGCCAACCAACCGCGCAAAGTAATGTGCAACAGGGGCAGCATCGTCCATTGCGTGGCATCAGCGGTGGTGATGGTTAAAATTGCACCTTGCTCAAGCTGCTCCTGTTGGTTGCTGGAGAGCATTAATTCTAAAGGAATTTCGGGCTGAGTTTCGGCCAGATCAAGCCAAATCAAATGGTAGTGGGGATTATGGCGAAATTGGCGAAGGGCGGCGCTTAAATTTGTGTGCAAGCCATTAATGCTCGTGGCGGTTGCCAAACGTGGGAGCCACTCGCGCAAAAAGTGGGCTGAGGAATCTTCAAATGCCTGTTTTTGGGATTGCATACACATCACGCCTCACATGTGACTGGCCTATCTTACCAAACCTTAGGGGTTTTGACAAAGCTCGTGGCTTGGTTGCTGGCCTAGTGATTGAGAAACCGCGAGGGTTCTAGCCACGAATTACACAAATTGCACGAATGCTTGAATTGTAAACCGAAAGCTTGGTTGCTGGCATAAGCAGTGCTACAATAATTATATTGTGCAAGAAGGAGTCAATTCATGTTTGATGCATTCAAAAGAAAGTTTGATGCAACCCCTGAAGGAATGGAAGAACGCGTTCCACCTGGCCAGTACGTTACCCAGAAATTTCCAGTCTTGCACTATGGCGAGACTCCGATCTACAAAGAGCTTGAGCAAACCTGGGATTTACGGGTTTTTGGCGAAATTGAAGCCCAAAAAACCTTTTCATACAACGAATTTCGCGCTTTGCCAACCGTCACCATTGAAAATATCGATATTCACTGCGTCACGCGTTGGAGCAAACTCGCCACAACCTGGACGGGCGTGCGCTTTCGTGATTTTCTCACCCATATTCCAGCGCTCAAACCCAGTGCCCAATTTGTGCTGGCCCACTCTGAGGGCGGCTACACCGCCAACATGCCCCTAGAAATTATGTTTGATGATGATGTGTTGCTAGCCTATTTGTACGAGGGCGAGGAGCTAGCGCCTGATCATGGCTTTCCGTTACGTTTGTTTGTGCCCAAAAAATACTTTTGGAAGAGCGCCAAATGGCTGCGTGGCATCGAATTTATGAGCGCCGATCGCTTGGGCTTCTGGGAGCGTTACGGCTACCACAACAACGCCGACCCATGGCAAGAAGAACGTCACGCTGAATAGGTTTAAACGCAAAGAACGCTGGTTAAGCTATAACCAGCGTTCTTTATTGGTTAATTTTAGCGGCTAATTGGTTGGGTTGAATTGATCAATTCACTAACATCAACCAAGGGTGTTGCTCCGCCGCCGCTAAACACTGGCAGCTTGCCATCCCAGCGCAGCGCCATTTGATAGCGAATCAAGACCTCGGTGACGCTTTCGGCCAGCAGGCGGTTGGCATCAGCTTGAGCTTCGGCACGAATCAAAATCGAGTCAGCATCACCTTTAGCAGTAGCGCGTTGAGCTTCGGCGCGACCTTGGGCTTCAACCTTATCTTGTTCGGCTTTGATTTGGGCCTGTTCAAGCTCGTATTTTTGGCGTTCAGCTGCTTGTTGGGCGGTAATTTTGTTCTCCAAGGCTTGCTTCAAATTATCGGGCAAGTGCACTTCGCGAATCACAAAATCTTCCAAAATCAAGTGCCGACGTTCAAATTCGGTTGTCAATTGTTCTTTAACTTTGTCAGCTAATTCAGCCCGTTTCTCACCGCTGATATCTTCCCAGGAATAGCGGCCAGCCAAAGTAGTTAAGATTGAACGGGTTTGTTGACGCACAACTTGCAGTTCGATCACATCAAGGCTTTGGCCACCCCAATCGGTGTAGAGCACCGCAGCTTCTTCTTTTTTCACTCGATATTGCACTGCCACATCAAGATTAAGTTGTTGAGCCTCACTCGATTGAATTTTGATCGAATCATCGCCAGCAGTTTGACCCTCGTTATCGCTTTGGACCATGATATAGGTCTGGATGGTCACTGGATATTGCTGGATAGCAGTGGTAAATGGGTTGATTAACGTCCAACCAGGATCAATTGCCGTTGTGACATTATTGTTAGCCTTATTGAAGGCAATCCCGACATAGCCTGGTGGAATGGTTTTCCACGATGCGGTTAACAGCACCAAGCCTATGACTGCAATAACAATTGCAATGGCAATGCTGCCAATGCGACGGCCCGACGGGCGACGGCTAGCGTTGCTCATGGTCATTCCTTTCATCATCATCAGGGCTAACAGACCGGAACCCACGCCACCAATCCATAATCATCGGCGCAAGTTCGAGGCCTAGGCGATAGCATAAGACGAGCACTACGATTGCGATAGCGATCTCGCCCAGCGTCATACTCATAACAGCCTCCTGTGAGCACAAATACTCACAGCATGGAATACGCAATTACTAAACCTAGGTTGCATTAATGAGCTAATTTGCTTTTGTACCAACCAAAACTTTATAACGTTGATCGCCTGCTAGCTCATGCACATTACTCAAAACAGTTTCTAGCAATGGTTCATAGCGCAAAAAGCGATTGGCAACAATCACCAATTGGCCATTGGGAGCCAACACTTGGACAGCCTGCTTTAAGAGATTTTCGGCCAGTTGTGGGCTTTGAACTCGACCAACATGAAATGGTGGATTCGACACGACCAGATCAAATTGCTCGCCATTGACGGCTTGAATTCCATCAGATGCCAGCACTCGGCCAGTTAATTGGTTGGTTTGTAAGTTTCGTTTAGTGGCTTCAATTGCTACCATGGTACTATCGATGTAGGTTAAAGCAAGAGTGGATTCGCGCTGTTGCAAAAACATGCCCAAAATTCCAGCGCCACAGCCAAGATCAAGCACGCGCTGGTTGGCTTGAATGTGCACTGCATCCAATAACATAGCACTGGCTGGATCAAGTTGGCCTTGAGCAAATACGCCAGCAGTTGCCTCGATAGTTAATGCATGGTCGCCATGACTGAGCTGATGCTGGGTTGTTTGGCTTGGCTGAGCTTGCCAGTGTAAAGGCCGAAATGCCATTACCACATGATGACCTTTTTTATAGAGCGTTTTGACGCTTGGCCCGACAATCTGTTCGAGCAACGTGGTTGCTCCACTTAATCCAGCTTGTTTACCACCGCCAATCGCCACAATCCCGCCAGCATTGGTGTGTTGCGCTGCCAAATTAATCAGTTCTGCGCCACGCTGGTTATCGCTCCACCACAAAATGTTAATCAACACCAGGTCAAACGGTTTGCTTGGGGTTAAGTCGGTGGTGCTAAAAAATTGGGCTGGCAACTTGGCTTGGGCAAAGCTCTGGCGGGCAGCGGCCAAGGCCACAATTGAATCATCAGCAAAACTGACATGTGCGCCTGCTCGCGCCAATGCCAAGCCAATCCGGCCAGTGCCTGCGCCGATCACCAAGGCTTGCTGGCCTGGCGTAACCACGCTGGCTCCCCATTCAGCCAATAAAGTTGCGCCCCAATCGTCACGTTCGGTATCAAAGGGTACTGGCAACAACCATGCATTCATACGCATTACATCCTTAAATAATACAGTGGTAGCCCACCTGCTTTTGGTAGAATAGCTGCATCATTTTAATCGCGATTGGCTGGTTGCGCTATTGATCGTTTTGAGGAAGGCTAGCATGACATTTTCGATTATAGGCTACGATCCGACGACTGGTGATTTGGGTGTGGCGGTCGCTTCTAAATTTTTGGCGGTTGGCTCGGTGGTTTCGTGGGCGCAGGCGGGAGCAGGCGCGATTGCCACCCAATCGTATGCCAATATAAGCTTTGGCCCCGATGGCTTGGCGTTGTTGGCTCAAGGAACCTCAGCTCAGGCCACGCTTGATCAATTATTGGCTGCTGATGAGGGCCGTGAGCAACGCCAAGTTGGGGTGGTCGATGCCCAAGGTAACGCCGCAACCTGGACGGGCAACGCTTGCCATAGCTGGGCGGGTGGTCGCACTGGCGCTGGTTATGCCGCCCAAGGCAACATTTTAACCGGAGCCGATGTAGTTGAAGCCATGGCAACAACCTTCGAACAAACCCAAGGCGAGTTGGCTGAACGTTTGCTAGCGGCCTTGCTGGCTGGCGATTTAGCGGGCGGCGATCAGCGGGGGCGGCAATCAGCAGCGCTGTATGTGGCGCGTAAAGGTGGAGCCTATGGTGGCGTGCTTGATCGCTATATCGATCTGCGGGTCGATGATCATCACAATCCTGTACCAGAATTGCAACGGTTGCTCCAACTGCATCGTTTCTATCTCACACCACCCAAACCCGAAGATTTACTGCCGATCGATCAGGCGATTGCGCTCGAAATCCAGACGATGTTGCAGCAGGTTGGCTATTATCAGGGTGAGCTTTCAGGCGTTTATGATGCTGCGACCCATTCCGCGTTGCAGGCTTATGGCGGGGTTGAAAACCTCGAAGAACGCTTGGTCAGTGAAACCCACATCGATCAACAGGTCTTGAATTATTTGCGCCAACACTTTGTGCGCTGATTGAATAAACACTTGGGGCCAAAATTGGTTAAAAAAAGCGCCAAATTGGCCCTAAAAACGGCCTTGAGCTAGTTGACTCAGGCTCAGGTGTGTGCGATAATGGCGCGTGCGGTGTCTGGAAGGGCCAGACAGTAGGGACATGCGTTGGGATCGTGAACATTGACGGGATTCATCCTCTGCCTCAAAAGCGTAAACACATTCCCTCACTATTTGGAATCCTCCAATTGGCAGCCCTGTGATGCGGGCTTATTTTTGTGTAACCGCTTGTGGTAACGAAAGACGACTATGCAACCATATATTCGACCAACCTACCCATTTAGTGCGCTTGTTGGTCAGCCTCGCTTGAAGCAAGCACTGGTGCTTAATGCGGTCAATCCTCGAATCGGCGGTGTGCTCATTCGTGGCGAAAAAGGCACTGCTAAATCGACGGCTGTACGGGCGTTGGCACATTTGCTGCCATTAATCACGGTGGTAGCCGATTGCCCCTATAGCTGCCCGCCAGATCAGCTTGATCGTATGTGTGGTTCATGTCGCGGTCGTTTGCAAGCTGGCGAAGATTTACCGTTGCAACAACGGACAACCCGTTTGGTCGAATTACCTGTCAGTGCCTCGGAAGATCGTTTGGTTGGCTCGCTTGACCTCGAACATGCTTTGGTCGAAGGTCAACGCCGTTTCGAGCCTGGCCTATTAGCTCAAGTTAATCGTGGCTTGCTATATGTCGATGAAGTGAATCTTTTGGATGATCACTTGGTTGATATTTTGCTCGATGCTGCGGCAATGGGCATCAACACGGTCGAACGCGAGGGCATTTCGATTTCACACCCAGCTCGCTTTATTTTGGTTGGCACCATGAACCCCGAAGAAGGCGAACTCCGACCTCAATTGCTTGATCGCTTTGGCTTGGTGGTTGAAATTGGTGGCTTGAAAAATGTGCGCGAACGGGTTGATGTGATTCAACGGCGCATGGAATACGATGCTGATCCTGAGCAATTTGTGCAACGCTGGAGCAGCAACGAGCATCATTTGACTGAAGAAATTGCGGCGGCCAAAAAACTCTTGCCCCAGGTACAAATTTCTGAGCAAGATATGTCAGCGGTGGCAATGCTCTCGCTCGAATTGGGCGTTGATGGTCACCGTGCCGACTTGGCAATTCTCGAAACGGCGCGAACTCATGCCGCCTTAGAGGGTCGCACTACGATTTCGCTCGAAGATATTCGGGTCGCAGCTCAATTGGCCTTGCCTCACCGCATGCGTCGCCAACCGTTTGCCGAAGTGCGGCTTGATGAGCAGCAACTCAGCGATGTGCTGAATAAGGCGGCTCAAGAGCGCCAACGCGGCAACGAAGAGACAGCGGGGCGTGACGAGCTAAAAAAAGCTTAGCCCCGTCGGAGGAAGCGTCCAGCGATAGCGAAGAAGCGGGCGATGAAGAACCACCGACTGGGGCACCGAAAGGCTCGCCACCCCAAACCAGTAGCCAAGCAGAAAAAGGCGATGGCAAAGTCTTTAATATTGCCCAAGAATATCGCCCCAAGCGTTTGGAAACCCAAGCCGATTCAATGCGGCGCAAGGCTGGTGGTCGCCGCACCCGCACTCGAACTGAGCGCAAGCAAGGCCGTTATATCACCAGTCGCGTGCCACGCGGCGAATTAACTGATGTGGCCTTTGATGCGACGCTACGGGTGGCCGCACCCTTCCAACGCCAACGCCGCCAGCCGCATATCAAACGGGCTGTGGTGTTGCATCGCAGCGATTTACGCGAAAAAGTGCGGGTTCGCCGCACCCGCAATGCTGTTTGTTTTGTGGTTGATGCCAGCTGGTCGATGGCCGCCGAAACGCGGATGCAAGCGACCAAAGCGGCAGTGCTCTCGTTGTTGCGCGATGCCTATCAACGGCGCGACTTGGTTGGCTTGGTGAGCTTTGCCCGTGATCGGGCGACGGTGCTCTTGCCACTCACCAACAGCGTCGAAATGGCTCAGCAACGCCTGCGCACGATGCCAACTGGTGGCAAAACCCCGCTCAGTCGTGGGATGATGGCTGGTTTTGAATTATTAGCGCGAGCCAAATTGCGCGATCGCGAAATTTTACCCTTGATGGTGTTGTTGACTGATGGTCATGCCAATGTCTCGATGACTGGACAGCCACCACAACAAGAAGCCTACCAACTGGCCGAGTTTATCGCCAGCCAACAAATTCCGACCGTGGTGATTGATACTGAATTGCCAAATTTCTATCGCGGCCTTGCCAAAGAGCTGGCTGATCGCTTGAATGGCTCGTATTATCAACTGGAAGAACTGAGTGTTGGCCTCGCTGAACTGGTACGCTCACACCAAGAATTATCACGTATTAATATTTAGTACGTGTAGCTCGACGATACATTTTGGTCTTTACTCTGATGATTGTGAATGCAGCGTTTCCCCACAATCATTGAGCTGAAGCACCATTAGTTGGATTTGATGGCACGATCTTGCGTTGCTATGCCACCCAACATGGCAACAACAAGGTCGCGAAGGCTGCGGTATTGGGTTGGAAACGCATGTGATCTGCTATGGAGGCTGCTCGAATGACGGACGAAGCGCAAAATGTCAGCGCGACTAACGGTGGAGAGGAACAAGAAGAGGGCGTATTGCAAAAGCTGGCCGACAAAGCCCGCGAAGTAGTCGCCGAAGTGAAGGAAGAATTGGCCGAAGTGAAGGAAGAAATTGGCGAAGCATTGGCTGAAGCCCGCGAAAAAGCGAGCGAAGTCTTGGCTGAAGTCAAAGAGCGAGTTGGCTTAGGTGGCGATGATGAAGCTACCGAAGAAGCTGGCGCAACCTTTGAACCAAGCGGCGACGAAGATGGCACTACGCCACGTCGTTTGGCCGACTTGCACGCTGGGATGGAGCTTGATGGTAAGGTCACCAGCACCGCCTTGTACGGTGTGTTTGTTGACATTGGCGTTGGCCGCGATGGCTTGGTTCACATCTCAGAAATGAGCGACCAACGCATCGAATCACCAACCGATGTTGTGCAAATTGGTGATATTGTCAAAGTTCGCGTCAAGAGTGTTGATCCAGATGCTCGCCGTATCAGCTTGACAATGCGCTCGCCTCGTTCAGAAGGCCGCCGCCGCGCTCCCAAGCGCCCTGAAGTCAACAACGACAAATTGGGCGAATTGAAGCCAGGCGATTTGGTTGATGGTACGGTTAACGGCATCGCGCCATTCGGCGTGTTCGTTGACATCGGTGTTGGCAAAGATGGCTTGGTTCACATTTCTGAGCTTTCAGAAAACCGCGTGGAAAAAGCTGAAGATGCTGTCACCGTTGGCCAAAGCTACACCTTCCGCGTGTTAGAAGTTGACACTGGCGCTCAACGCATTAGCTTGAGCTTGCGCCGCGCCAAGGAAGATTTCCAAGAACGGCCAAAAGCCCCACGCCGCCGCGAAGTTAACTTAGATGTGATTGCTCCAGGCACCGTGCTCGATGGCAAAGTCAGCGGGATTGCTCCTTTCGGCGCATTTGTTGACCTTGGCGTTGGCCGCGATGGTTTGGTCCACATCTCAGAGCTTTCCGAAGGTCGGGTTGGCAAAGTTGACGATGTGGTTAAAGTTGGCGATCCAGTCAAAGTTCGCGTGTTGGAAGTCGATCCCGATTCAAAACGGATCAGCTTGACCATGCGGGTTGAAGAAGCTCCAACCACCCCCATCTCAACCAGTGGCTCATCACGCTTGGATCGCGACTGGACAAACCCAGCAAGCCGTGAAGAACGCCCACGCGAAGAACGCCGCGCTGTTGGTGGTGGTAACCCTGGTGGCAACCCTGGCGGTGGCCGTCGTAACGACCGCCGCGACCGCCCAGCCCGCGAACCTGAAATCTATAGCGTTGGTGGAACTGAAGAAGAAGATTTTGGTGGTAATGCAACCCTCGACGACTTGTTGTCGAAGTTTGGTTCAGGCCACGATGATCGCCGTTCAGCTCGCCGTCGCTACGAAAAGCCTGAACAAGAAGAAGAAGACGGATTTGAAAATCGTGAATCACGCGCCCGCCGCGATGCAATTCGCCGCACCTTGCGCGATTCACAAGAAGACTAAATTCGTTGTGAAGCTTCAAGCAACAGGGATGGGCTTTGGCTCATCCCTGTTGGCATTTAAGCGTATACTTAGTGCAACCTATCAAGCATTAGCGACGTTTGATAGCTACTGGATTTTATGTTGTGAGGATTGGATGCCATGCGGACGTTTCGCATGATTTGGGCCAGCGCTGCTGGTTGGATGGTTGATTATTTCTTGACCATGCTGATTGTGCCGCTTGGCTATGCTGCGCTCGATATTAGCACTATCAGCGATATTCAATTGAATAATCCGTTGCATATTGTGGTGGCGCTGATCTTGCCCGCCTTGATGACCACGATTGGCGGTGGCGTGGCTGGTCGGCTATCGTTGGAAAACCCCACGCCAGCGGGCGCGTTGGTTGGCGGTTGGGGCTTGCTGATGTTGTTTGATTCGCCGCTGGAGCAAAATAGCTTTACCCTAGCAATGTTGATTACCCAATGTGTGGCAACGCTGGGCGCGGCTTTGGCAGCGAACTATATCGCCAAACGCACCCTGCAAAAAAGCTCACTAGAATAAGGAAAAATCCTCATGTCAACAATTGTGGCCTATGTGCCAGATTTAATGTTCGGGGTACGCGTGCGCGATGTGCTGCAACAACTGGGCTATCAGGCCTTAGTTGCCGATAGTTTGGCCGCTGCCCAACAAGCTTTAGCGCCAGATTTGGCGTTGTTGATTGTTGATCTGCGCGGTGAAACCACGGCAACCAGTGCGCTGGTAAAAGCTGCTAAGGCCTTAGACCCCAACTTGCCAGTGCTGGCTTTTGGCTCACATGTTGATGTCGAGCGCCAAAAGGCTGCCCGTGAGGCGGGTTGTGATAAAGTGGTGGCAAATTCCAAATTCAGTAGTGATCTCCCGGGCTTAATTGCTACCCTAGTACGCCAGCCAAGCGCAAGCTAAGTACTAGTTTCGTGCATTGCCTAAGATCGCGCTATCCGTTATACTGCATCTGTTTTTATGGCGCACGTTTGCACCTGAAAAAAGTTTAATTACGCTCGCTTAGAGGTACCTTTGTGGAGGCGACGATGACGAATGCTGTTCGCAACCCCGCTATTATTTTGGTTGAAGACGAACCTGATATCTTGATCATTTTGCATCGGATTATGCGCGATTTGACTGGTGGTTACGATATTGTCACCGTCAATAGTGCCCAAGATGCGCTTGGGGTGCTGACTGAACGCTCCTGCCCTTTATTGATCACCGACCATAACATGCCAGGTATGACTGGAACTCAGCTAACCCAAGTGGTCAAGCAAGATTATGTTGACACGAAGGTGATCATTATCACGGCTTATGCAACTCCTGAGGTCGAGCGAACTGCCCGCACTGCTGGCGTTGATTACTTCCTGACCAAGCCTTTCTCGCTTGATCGCCTGGAGCAAATTATCAAGGAAGTGCTGGGCAAAGTATGAGTGTTGGGCTGTGGCAAACCCCTGAGCCAACAGCCCAGCCCCAGCTTGTACAAACCTTGGTGATTGGTGCGGGCTTGATTGGCTCGTACTTAGCGCTGCAAAGCCAAGCCGACGTTGTGCTCGATGCCCGTCACGTTGCTGGCGGCGCTTCGGGGCGCAACGGTGGCTTGCTATTGACTGGCATTGCCAATTCGTATCAGGCGGCTTGCGCTGAATATGGCCGCGATTTAGCCCAAAGCTTGTGGCGCACAACGATTCGTAATCGTGAGTTGATGATCGAATGGGCGACCAAGCTTGGCTCACCGGTACGGCGTTGTGGTTCGTTAATTTTTGCCTATAGCGAGCAAGAACATGCCGAGCTAGCCCATGCGGCAGCCTTGATGCATGAAGATGGTTTTAGCACCGAATGGCACGCCGAAGATCCAACCAAGCGTGGTTTTTGGGGCGCGTTGCACAACCCCGATGATGGTGCAATTCAAGCCGCCTTGTTGACTGCGGCGCTCCTACGCGAAAGCGGCGCACAGCTCTATGAAGCTAGCGAGGTTTACGCGCTTGAATCAACTGCTGATGGCGTGTTGGTGCGGTCACGGACTGGCAATTGGCTAGCCCAACGGGTTTTGGTGGCAACTAACGCTTGGACAGGCCTGCTGTTGCCTGAATTTAGTCAGTTGGTGATTCCGGCCCGTGGCCAGTTGTTGGCAACCGCTCCAATCGAGCCAATTTTGAGCCAAGCCTGCTATTGCGATTATGGCTTTACCTATTTTCAGCAAACGCCTGCTGGCAATTTGGTGCTGGGTGGTTTTCGTAATCGCGCGGTTGCTGAAGAGCAAACCTTTGCCGATTGCACAACACCGTTGATCCAAGATTTGCTTGATGGCTTTTTGCAGCGCCACTTCCCTGAGGCTGCCGCTGCGCCGATTGAACGACGTTGGGCGGGCACAATGGGCTTTGCACCCGATCATCGCCCCTTGGTTGGGCGTTTACGCCGCGATGACCGAATTGCCTTTGCTGTGGGGTTTAGCGGCCATGGCCTTGGCTTAGGCTTGGTTGCCGCCGATGAACTGCTAGCCGAGTTGGCTGGCACACCTGCTGCCTTGTTTAGCGCTCGACGTTTTAGCGAAACTGCCCACCTGTTCAGTTGATCAGGCTCAAACATCGGTCGCACGACCGTTGAGTGATTGTGCTCTGTGCATTACACTCTGCGTTCGTGCGATTGTTGTTTTAGGAGGATCACCCTGATGACAACCAAACCTTTAGTCGGAAAAGTCGCCTTGGTGGCTGGGGCAACCCGTGGTTGTGGCCGTGGCATCGCGGTAAGTTTGGGCGAGGCTGGCGCAACCGTCTATTGTACAGGCCGCACGACCCGCAATCAACGTTCGCCAATCAATCGAACTGAAACAATCGACGATACTGCTGAAATGGTGACGGCGGCTGGTGGTCAGGGCATTGCCATCCAAGTTGATCATAACGATCCTGCCCAAGTTGAAGCCTTGATTCAACGGATTAACACTGAGCAATCTGGTCAACTCGATATTGTGGTGAATGATATTTGGGGTGGCCAACATGCACTGGTTTGGGAGCAGAAGTTTTGGCAAGGCGATATTCACACCAATCTAAACCTCGTACATAACTCAATCGATACCCACTTAATTACCTCGTTTTATGCAGCGCCGCTGATGGTTGCCCGTGGTCAGGGCTTGATTATCGAAGTTACCGATGGCGATACGCTGAATTATCGCGGCCATAGCATCTACGACTTGATCAAAACCAGTGTTATGCGGATTGCTGTTGGTATGCACGAAGATTTGAAAGACCATGGTGTGACAGCCTTAGCCGTGACTCCAGGCTTTTTGCGCTCTGAAGAAATGCTTGATTATTTTGGGGTCAGCGAGGAAAACTGGCGTGATGCCATCGCCAAAGATCCTCATTACAGCGAATCAGAAACGCCCTACTATCTGGGTCGGGCAATTGTAGCTTTGGCCAGCGACTCCAACATTGCTCAAAAAGCTGGCAAAACCTGGGCTTCTTGGACCTTGATGGAAGAATATGGCTTCTTCGATGTTGATGGCCGTCAGCCCAATTGGGGCGCGTATTATGCCAAAGTCTTAGAACAAGGATAAAATCAAAAGGCAGAAGTCAAAAGGCAAAAAGCGTGTAGAGCAAAAGGGGTGGAATTTAACCACGAAGAACACGAAGAGCACGAAGGTGCTAGGATTCAGGGATTAGGGATCAGTTTAAAGCACCCTGTTTCAAACTCTTTATCCCTCGACCCTGAATCCTCACACCCTAGTCAACCATCTAAATTGGTTGAAACTATTTCGATAGCTTATTTTGATTTTTGCCTTTTGACTTTTGATTTGATTCTTACTCAACTGCTGCATTCAAAAGCACATAATGGATATGATCTTCCCACGTGCCATTGATTTTGAGATATTTACGGGCGAGGCCTTCGTGCTCAAATCCTAATTTCTCAACAACCCCAATCGAATGTTGGTTGCGCGGCATAATGTTGGCTTCGATGCGGTGCAGACGTAAATCCACAAACGCATATTCCACAACCGCCTGCAAAGCCTCGCTGATATAGCCACGTTTGGCATAGGCGTTGTGAATTTCGTAGCCAAGATGGCACGACCAAAACGCTCCACGCACAATATTGCGCAAGGCCACCATTCCAACTAGCTCAGGTTGATCAATTTCGGTCAGCCATAACGCAAGACCTTGCTCACGATCGCGGCTAATCCGATCGCTGCGTAGGCGTTCGCGTTGGCCGTCAAGCGTCAGAAAACTCGCATCCATGGTTGGCGACCAAGGTTGGCGAAATTCGGCATTCGCCTGATAGAACTCCAATGCCCGTTGGGCATCGTATTCTTCGAGCACATGCAATTGAAGCCGTGCGGTTTGACGTAACAGCATCGCCATTCTCCTGAAATCTAAAATGTAGGTGCAATGAGCCTTGAGCAGGCTAAAATCTTGCAGAGCACAAAATTCCCCCTCTCCGCGCTTGCGGGAGAGGGGGCTAGGGGGTGAGGGAACTATTTACAAGTTGTGCTTAGAGTGGGTTGGTCAAGACGATGATGACAGCGGTTGCGGCAACCGTTGCCAAGGAAACTGGCAACAAGCGCTTCCAACCAAAATCCATCAGTTTGTCGTAGCGAATCCGTGGCAAGCTGGCGCGAACCCAGATCGACAAGAACAAGAAGAAGAAGATTTTGGCGGCGATCACCAAGAAGCCAACCAACGCGCCCCAGTTGCCCGCAATGTCTTCGAGGTAGGGCAAGCGCCAACCACCAAGGAACATCGTCGCTGCAAAGCCGCTCATGGCGATCAATTTCATATATTCGGCCATGAAGAACAAGGCAAACTTCATCGAGCTATATTCGGTGGCATACCCACCGACCAACTCTTGTTCAGCTTCAACCAAGTCGAAGGGAGCGCGGGTCACTTCAGCGGTGGCCGCAATCAAGAACAAGAAGAAGGCAATAAAGCCGGTTGGCGTAAAGACAAACCACTTGGGAATAAAGCCTAGCCATGTGCCAGCCTGCGCATTGACCATTTGAACCAAATCGAGCGAGCCAAGGCCATCGGCTGAGCGCGAGGCGGTCAACATCACTGGAACCAGCACCGAAAGCCCAAAGGCCAATTCATAGCTGATCATCTGGGCGGCTGAACGAACCCCACCCAGCATTGAATATTTGTTATTCGAGGCCCAACCAGCGAGGGTAATCCCATACACGCCGATTGAAGTTACCGCCAAGAAATAGAGCAAGCCAATATTCAAACTAGCGAATGCCAAAGGAATTCGTTCGCCGAAAACCACCAAATCAGGGCCAAGTGGAATCACTGCGAAGATCACAATTGCCGGAATCGTGGCCAAAATTGGGGCAATAATAAAGACCCATTTATCGGCCAGCGATGGCATAATATCTTCTTTGAACATCAACTTAACAGCATCAGCCAATGGTTGCAAGTAGCCATTGGGGCCAGCCTGGTTAGGGCCGACCCGATGTTGCAACTTGGCTAAGACTTTGCGTTCCATCAAGGTGAGATAAGCAAAGCTGGTCAGGGCCGCAAATGCTAATACCACCGCGTGGATAATCATCACCCATACTGAGCGATCTTGCATGGCTTAGGCCTCCCGTCGAATGGCTACTGGCGTTGCGCCACCTTCGACGACGCTGACCAAGCCGACATTATTAACCCCAACAGGTACGACTACCACGCCTTCGGGCGCAAGTTTGGTACGGTGAACTGGCAAACTGAGGCTGCCACGGCCCGAGCTAACGGTGATCCGCTCGCCATTTTTGACCCCAAGTTTGTCGGCATCAACTGGGTTGAGCGCTGCCACGGCCTTAGCCTTGCGGTTGCTCAACAAGGTTGTGTCGGTCATCAAGCCAGCATCATCATACAAGAAGGTTGCGCCAACCAAGGTCCATGGGCGGTCGGCAACGCTAGCTGGGGTGTTGATGCTGAATGGTTGCAAGCTCAAGGTTGTGCTGGTTTCAACTGCCGCTGGTAATTGCACACCCAACCCACCAGTATTTTGGTAGGAAGTGCCATCGAAGTAGTAATTTTCGTTGGCTTGGCGACCCCATTGGCCAGTTGGGCCTTGCATCGAGGCGTAGCTCACACCTTTGTAGCTTGGCACATTGGTCTGAATATCCATCAGAATTTCGGCTGGCGAAGCGTAATTCCATTCGGTACGCACGCGAGCTTTATCTTCTTCGCGGCGAGCTTGCTTGCGGCTCTTATCGCCACCAGCCACGTTCAACACCGCATCGGAAACCAATTGGTTGGCCAAGGCTTGCAAAATTTGCCAGTCGGGGCGAGCATTCAGCGTTGGGCGAATTGCTTGTCGGAAGCGTTGGACGCGGCGTTCAGCGTTAGTATAAGTACCTTCGCGCTCAGCAACGCTCAAGACTGGCAAGACCACATCGGCCATTTTGGCGGTTTCGGTCAAGAACAATTCTTGCACGACCAACAAATCAAGCTTCTTCAAGCTATCGGCGGCAGCAGGATTATCGCCAACGGGATCAACTCCAGCCACATACAAGGCTTTGAGTTTGCCATCGCGGGCGGCGCTGAGCATTTGCTTGGCATCAAGCCCAGCATTATTCAAGGCTGCATAATTTGGCCCACGATCAGGTCGCACGCCCAAATCGAGTGCGCCACGGGCATTCGCGCCTTTGAGCAGGCTGATCAATCCGCTATTGGCAGCGCCAGCTTTGCGGGTCATCACCAAGAGGTTGGCCAAGCCAGCAGGCACACTTGCGCCAGCCGTCAAGGCATCGCGGCCATAGAAAATCACCAAGTTTTCAGCAGCACCAATCAAATCGGCGACCGCTTTGAGCTTATCGGCGCTAATGCCGCTGGCGTTTTCATCGAGATTGAAGCCTTTGAGTGCGGCAACTAAATCGTTGAAGCCACGCAAGGTCGCACGTTTGCCATCGGCTGGGGTGCTATCGAGTAATGGCTTGAGCAAAGCGGCCAACACGCTGCTTTCGCTGCCATATTTGTAGCGCAAAGCTTGCTTGGCGATGCTATCGAGTTTGGTTGGGCGACCATTGAGCGTAATCACGCTGCCGCCACGAGTGTTGATGCCGCGAATCCGCAACAAATGAACTGGTGCTTCTTCTTCGGGATCAGCGCCGAATACCAGCACAACCGTGCCTTTGCCAAGCGTTGAAAGATCAGTACCGCTGCGAATACCATAGAGTGCGCCAACATCATCAAGCGGCAAGTCTAAGACCGAGCCTGAGCGATGATCGAGATTAGCCGAGCCAAGCGTTTCGCGGAAGAAACGTTGGAAGGCGTAGAGATCTTCGTTGGCCAACGATGTGCCTGCCAAACCGCCGATGGCCTTGCCGCCAGTCGTGCTGCGAATGCCATCAAGTTGTTGCGCAACCAAGGTCAAAGCTTCTTCCCAGCTGGCTTCTTGCAATTTGCCGGCCTTGCGCACCAATGGCGTGGTCAGGCGTTGCTGGCTGCTGGTGAAGTGATGGCCGAAGCGTCCACGATCACACAGCCAAATTTCATTGACTGCATCGTTTTCGCGGGGCATCACCCGTTTGATTTCGTTCGAGCGGGTATCGAAGGTCATGTTACAGCCAACCGAGCAGTGGTTACAAACGGTTGGAATTGGCTGCAATTCCCAAACCCGGGCTTTGAAGCGGAAGTCGGCTGAGGTCAACGCACCTACCGGACAGATGTCGGTGGTGTTGCCTGAGAACTTGCTATCAAATTCGGGGTCGGATTGTGAGATGATATGCCAAGCGCGGCCACGATTGTAGAAACCAAGCACCGGATCGCCAGCAATTTCATCTTGGAAGCGCACACAGCGAGCACACAAGATACAGCGTTCGCGGTCGAGGTAAATTAAATCGCCCAGTGGCACTGGCTTTTCGAAGTGAACTTTATCGTTGTAGTCGAAGCGGGTTTTGCCTGGCCCCCAACCCATGGTCAAGTTTTGCAATGGGCATTCGCCGCCCTTATCGCAAACTGGACAATCGAGTGGGTGGCTAGTAAGCAAGGCTTCCAAAACACCACGTTGGGCGTGCTCAACTTCGGCATCTTGAGTAACCACAACCATACCTTCGCTGACAGGCGTGGTACAGGCGGTTTGCAAGCGTGGCATCATCGCAATCACTGATTTGCCATCAGCATCAACGACTGGCTGGCGGGTGGCGGGGTCCATCTTGGGCGTGCCCACTTTGACCACACACATGCGGCACATGCCAACGGGAGCCATTTTGGGGTGATAGCAGAACACCGGAATCAGATTTTCGACTTGACGGGCAGCTTCGACGACCAAGGTGCCTTTTGGCACCGAGACCGTCTGCCCATCAATCGTCAACGTAACCATATCAGGCATGAGGCTGCCCTTTCTTGTATAAAGTACGTTTCAAGATTTTTTAGCCACGAACTTTTTAGCCACAGATTAGCGCAGATTAGATTATTTAGCGCACTAAACGCTTGTATTGCAATGATGTACTGCCAAAATTAAGTAACAAGGCAATGTTCAAGCGTGTAATTGCTAAATAATTAAGGGTTTGCGCAACATGATTGGGATGCAATTTATCAATTGCTTTAATCTCAATAATGAGGCTCTGCTCAACCACAAAATCTGCGATAAAATCCCCAACAACGATTTGTTTATACTAAACAGGCAAATGTTGCTGTTCGACAAAAAGAACATGGCGTTGTTGCAACTCATAAGCTAAGGCCTTTTGATATACCGATTCTAGCAGACCTGGCCCAAGTTGCTGATGAACTTCCATCGCGGCCCCAATAAGCGTGTAGGTCAACTCACCGTGTATAAATTTAGGCATCTTGACACCTTTGGTGATTCGCACAATGCCAGTCGATGGTCATCTGTGTCATCTGTGTCAATCTGTGGCTAAAAATTTGCGCGATATCTCAACTGAAACGATCAATAATGCTTAGTGTTGTGCATCGATCGCTGCATCAAGCTCAGGCCGGAAGAATTTGATCGCGCTATTGACGGCTGAAACTGATGAATCGCCCAGTGGGCAGAAACACTTGCCAAGCATTTGCTTGCCAACATCAGCCAATAATTCAATATCGCCAACCCGCCCGTGGCCCTCGTCGATCCGCTCCCACACCTTGACCAAGAAGTGCGTGCCTTCGCGACAGGGCGAACACTTGCCACACGATTCGTGTTTGAAGAATTCGTCAACCTTCAAGGCTGCTCGCACCACTGGAACCGAGGTATCGAGCACGACCATCGCGCCTGAGCCGAGCATCGTTCCCGCAGCGGCCATATCATCCCACGTCATTGGCAAATCGAGGTGTTGCTCGGTTAGCCAGTTGGATGAAGCACCGCCTGGGATAATGAACTTCAATGGCAAATTAGGGTCGCGCATACCGCCAGCCCAATCGAAAATGAACTCGCGAATCGTGATGCCCAAGGGAATTTCATAGTTGCCAGGTTTTTTGACGTGGCCGCTAATTGAAACTGCTTTGGTGCCAGGCGATTTTTCGGTGCCGAACGAGCGGAACCAATCAGCGCCTTTTTCGATAATCCGTGGCACGTTGGTCAAGGTTTCAACGTTGTTGACCACGGTTGGCTTGGCATACAAACCAGCGACAGCAGGGAAGGGTGGCTTCAAACGTGGCTGGCCGATTTTGCCTTCGAGCGATTCGAGCAAGGCGGTTTCTTCGCCACAAATGTAAGCGCCAGCTCCACGATGGACATAAATTTCCACATCGTAGCCAGTGCCAAACAAATTCTTGCCGATCAAGCCACGGGCGCGAGCTTCAGCAATTTTTTGCTCAAGGAAACGTGCGCCATAGGCAAATTCGCCGCGAATGTAGATATAGGCGACGTTCGCGCCAATTGCAAAGGCACTGATTACAATCCCTTCGAGCAATTGATGGGGATTTTCGTCGATAATTTCATGGTTGTTGAACGTGCCTGGCTCGCTCTCATCGGCGTTGACCACCAAATATTTGGGGTTTAATTCCTTGGGAACGAAGCTCCATTTAACCCCAGTCGGGAAGCCAGCGCCGCCACGACCGCGCAAGCCCGATTTTTTTACTTCGTCGATAATTGCGGCTGGGGTCATGCTGGTCAAGGCTTGCTTGGCCATCGCATACCCACCACTTGCCAGATACACATCAAGATCGCGAATATTTTCAATTTCGCGATTGCGCATCACAATATATTCTTTGAGTTCTGTCTTAGGCATAAGCACTCCAAAAGTCAGAAGTCAGAAGTCAAAAGTCAAAAGCTCGAAGTTCGATAAATTAAACTTTTTGCCTTTTGCCCTTTGCCATTTGACTTGATTTAGCGTTCTGCAAGGCGGCCAGAGATGCTCACGGGCTTGCCAGATTCGACATCGTTGCGCAGCTTGGCGAGCATGGCTTCAACTTTATCGGGCAAGACGCGGTTGTGAAACTCTAAGTTGGCTTGCAGCACTGGGGCTTGATCGCAAGCAGCAATACATTTCACGCGGCGCAAGGTGAAAACCTTATCTTTGGTGGTTTCGCCAGCTTTGATTCCTAGGCGATTTTCCAAATCGGCGACCAACTCTTCAGCACCACAGAAGCAGCATGGCACGTCGTCGCAGACATCGAGCACAACCTTGCCAACTTCTTCGTTATAAAAGAGTGTATAAAAACCTACGACCTCAAAAACATCGGTATAGGGCAAATCGAGAATCTCGGCCACTTCGCGAATTGAATCGCGATCCAAGCGGCCATAGACATCTTGCGCCAAATATAACAACGGCAACAAGGCCGAGCGTTTGCGATCTACAGGATAGCGGGCCAAAATTTCATCAATTTCAGCCTTGTGTTGTTCGTACAGCACCCTAAGCTCCTTCTTAACGATCCACTTCACCAAGCACCGGATCGATGCTCGCAATCAATGCCACCAAGTCGGCCATCAATTTGCCTTTGGCGATGTGGGGCAAGGCTTGCAAATTAATAAATGACGGTGCGCGGAAGTGGACACGCCATGGTTTGGGAGTGCCATCGCTCACCACATAACAGCCAATTTCACCTCGTGGTGATTCGATTGCCGCATAGGCCGAACCACGCGGTGGGCGGAAGCCTTCCGTCCACAGCTTAAAGTGGTGAATGAGCGATTCCATGCTGTAGGTAATTTCGCTCTTGGGTGGTGGCGCAACCTTACGATTTTCGGTCACATAGGGCTGGCCATGCATTTGCTTGACGCGTTCGATCGCTTGACGGGCAATCTTGACGCTTTCGCGCATTTCTTGCACCCGACAGCGATAGCGATCGTAAATATCGCCAGCTTGGCCGACTGGTACATCGAATTGGTAGGTTTCGTAGCCGCTGTAGGGCATGGTTTTGCGCAAATCCCAATCGACACCGCTGGCCCGTAGGTTCGCGCCCGACAAGCCGAGGGCAATTGCATCAGCAGCATTGACCACGCCTACGCCCTTGGTGCGTTGTTTCCACAACAAGTTATTGGTCAACAAATCTTCATATTCATCGACCTTGGGCAAAAAGTGGGTCAAGAAATCTTCCACAGTTGGAATAAAGTCGGCTGGAATATCCCATGCCAAACCACCAACGCGGAAATAGCTGGTCATCATACGTGCGCCAGTCAGCATCTCGAAAATATCGAGAATATACTCACGTTCACGCATTGCATAAAAAAACACACTCATCGCGGCCAAGTCGAGCGCGTGCGTGCCCAACCAAACCAAGTGCGAGTTGATCCGCGTCAGTTCCAGCAACAACACCCGCAAGGTTTGGGCGCGTTCTGGCACATCTTGCTGCATCAATTTTTCAATCGCCGCCACATACACCATATTGTTCGACATCGGCGCAAGGTAATCCATGCGGTCGGTCAGCACAATTGATTTGGTGTAGGTTTTGGTTTCGATGGTTTTTTCGATGCCGGTGTGCAAAAAGCCCACGTCGGGAGCCAGTTGCACCACGTTTTCGCCATTGAGTTCGACGGCTAGCCGTAGCACCCCGTGCGTTGAAGGGTGTTGTGGCCCCATGCTGAGCACCATGGATTGCTCGCCGTTTTCATCAGGCTCGTTATTTAATGCCACCGCCGCAATTTGCGAAGGTGTTGGAATTTCAATATCGGGATACGCATGTGCGTGCATCACCATAGCGCATTACTCCTTCGCGAAGGGCTTATTGGCGTAAATCCAATCTTCGTTGTGGGTGAAGGCCACTTCCTCATAGCCCAAGGGATGATCCTTGCGCTGGGGATGACCTAACCAATCTTCGGGCATCAAAATACGTTCCAAGCCAGGATGCCCGGTGAAGATAATGCCAAACATATCGTAGGTTTCGCGCTCTTGGAAGTTGGCAGTTGGAAAGAGCCGAGCCAAGGTTGGAATCGTTGGATCAGCTTCGGGTACTTCGATATGCAACGTTACCCGCATTTTATTTTGAAATGAGGTCAAATGAACAACCACCTCAAAGCGTGGATCACGCCCCAGGTAATCGACCCCACATAATTGATTTAAAAAGGTAAACGCGAGATCTGGCTCATCGCGCAGCCAACCAGCCAGTGCAGGCAATTGTTGGCGTTCGACGGTCAAGCACAAATCGCCGGATTCATCGCCAATGCGAACGGTAGGGAATTGGGCAGAAACGCGCTGCTCCAAGGTTGCTCTATCAATCATAGCTTCCTCAATGAAGAGTGACGCAGCCACGGCGAGACGCTGCAACAGGGCGTTGCCAGCGTAATGGTGGCACCAAATACAACGTAGGGCAATGCCTTAGCGCTTGATCGCCGGTGATCAAGGCCCATTGCCCCACGACAGATTGGCGACATTTAGCCAAGTGGCTTAAGTGCGCCACGTTCTGCTTGTTCGATCCGAATCGGCTTGCCATCGGCGTGATCGGTGATTTTGTCGCGCTTGATCTTCTCGTGCAATTGCAAAATCCCGTCGATCAAGGCTTCGGGGCGGGGTGGGCAGCCAGCCACATAGACATCAACTGGCACAATTTCATCAACACCTTGCACGATCGCATAGTTGTTGTAGACCCCACCACACGAGGCACAATCGCCCATGGCCACAACCCACTTGGGTTCGGGCATTTGGTCGTAGAGGCGGCGTAACACTGGAGCCATCTTACGGCTGACCCGCCCAGCCACAATCATCAAATCGGCTTGGCGCGGTGAGGCCCGCATCAACTCCAGCCCAAAGCGTGACATATCGTAATTTGAGGCTTGACCGGCCATCATTTCGATGGCACAGCAAGCCAACCCAAACAACATCGGCCACATCGCCTTGGTGCGACCCCAGTTGACGACACCTTCGAGGGTTGTCGTAACAATCCCCAAATCGCCAGCTTTTTCTTCTAATCCCATCGGAGCGCCCCTTTCCGCCAGATGTAGACAAAGCCAACTAGCAGAATGCCCATAAATGCGCCCATTTCGGCTAGCCCAAATAGGCCCATTTGGCGGAAATAAAGTGCGTAGGGCATTAAAAAGATAATTTCAATATCGAACAAGATGAACAGCATGGCAACCACATAGAAACGGACTGGCATCCGTTGCATTGCATCGCCCAGCGGGGTCATCCCTGATTCGTAAGGGATGAGTTTGCGCTTTGTTGCTTTTTTGGGGCCAAGGATGGCCGACAGCACCAAGGCTGCCACGGGAATCACCACCCCAACAACAAAGATAATGAAGATCGGCAAAAATGGCCGTAGCATAAGCTGCTCCTCCGGCACGGACACAATCGGCATAACGAATTATATCCTTATTGATGATTGTGTCAAAAAGGACAAAGTACGCTCACCCGCGTTTTGCGGCAACCTGACGCGGCTAAATTGACTTTGCGTTCTAATGCCTATCATACCCGATTCAGCCAATTTTGAGTAGCGCACAAAGTCAAAAGTCAAAAGTCAGAAGTCAAAAACGGGTTTAGGGATCAGGGGGCAGCGGCGAGGGGCTAGCTTTAACGCAGAGGCGCAGAGCAATTAGTGGCAATAGGCTAGAGGCTATGGGTAATGGTTCATTGCATAAACAACCAATTGTCACGTTCCCTCACCCCCAGCCCCTCTCCCACGGCGGCGGGCGAGGGGAGCACGGTTGGAGCGGTTCCCCCTCGCCTCGCGTGCGGGAACGGGTCATGCTTGCGAAAACCTTCCATTCGCAAAAACTCCCCCTCGCCTCGCGTGCGGGAGAGGGGGTCAGGGGGTGAGGGAACAAGAACGGTTGCCAATCTCATAAACCATTACAGCGATGGGCTGGAGGAGATTGCTTGGAAATACCAACAATTGCTCCAATAGCCAAAAGCCAATAGCCTAGCTCTTTATCCTTCGTGGATCAATTATAATTATCCATTATGCTAATCCTTTTTCCTGCCGAGCCATTTAATTTGCCGCATGTTGATGCTGCATATGCTGCGGAAGTTGCTGCCTCCGCCCAACTTAGGCTAGCTTGGGCGGTCATCGATCTTGAGGCTTTATTTGATGGTGCGATCAAGCAGGCCTTACGCCGTGTGCCTGTTGCTTCCGCGCCAACTCTCGCCATCTATCGTGGTTGGATGCTCAGCCTTGCCCAGTATCAACAACTCGCACAGGGCTTGGCGGCTAAAAACTATCAATTAATTAACGATCCTGCTGCATATGCCGCTTGTCATCATTTGCCGAATGTGTTGCCCTTGCTTGGCGACCAAACGCCAGCAAGTCTCGTTTTTCCTCAATCCCAAGGCTTGGATGCTGCCAGCATTGCTGCCCAAGCAGCAGTCTATTTTAATCAGCAAGCGTTGATCATCAAAGACTATGTGAAATCGCGTAAACATGAATGGTATGAAGCTTGTTTCATTCCCAATGCTAGCGACCAAGCCCAAAGTGCCCGCGTGATTCAGACGTTTATTGAGCGCCAAGCTGAGGCTTTGGTTGGTGGGGTGGTGCTGCGGGCATGGCATCCATTGCAGATTTGGCAAACACACCAGCAAAGTGGCTTAGCCTTGGCCTACGAGTATCGCAGCTTTTGGCTTGATGGCACGCTGTTGTGGGCTACGCCCTACTGGGATCATCAACCGAGCCAGCCAACCCCTGATTGGTCGCGCTATACCGCGCTGGCCCAACAAATCCAAAGTCGCTTTTGGACATTGGATCTGGCCTTGACCCAAACAGGCGATTGGCTGATTATCGAACTTGGCGATGCACAAGTATCGGGTTTGCCCGATCATGCTGATGCCCAGGAACTATTGCAAGCCTTGGCTCAACAGTTGACTATCTAATCTTGGGCAAGCCAAGCTTCGGCTTTGGCAAGGGTTGCACAGAAATAACAATGGCCTTGTTTGTTTTCCTCGCCTGCCATCTCGGCAAAATATTGACTATGGGCTTGTTGGCTCAAATCAACAATAATTGCCAATTGCACATGATACTGACGGAGTTTTTGCAAAATTTCACCCGCCTCACGGGTGCTTAAATCAAAAAAGCCTGGGGTTAGGTTTTCAGCATATAACGCCAGATTCAGACAATCTTCGCCAAAACAATGCTCCAAGAGCAAGTTAATTTCACCTATTGTTTGCAAAACTGGTTGTTGCTGCGGCCCGAGCAGATAGCGCAGGGGTGGTTTTTCCACAAGCTCAAGCTTCATCGAAAGCGCTCCTTATCTCGCGTTTCAAAGATTAATGGTGCTATTGAACCACATACTTAAGCGATTGAGCTAGGGCTTTGGGCGCATTTGGTCTAGGTATCAAGCGGGATTTGGCGATTGTTAAGCAAAATACTGCAAAATCTCATCAAGTTCTTAGCCAGTTGGCACGGAGTTTGCAGGGTCGCTATGCTACAATGGCTGCCATGAAGCGCGATGAGATTCTTATGCTGAAAAAAATTCCACACGTAGCCTTGATTGTGCTACTGCTAGCCAGTTGTAGCCGCGATGTCGTCGGTCAACCAACCGCCACGCCGCTACCATCCCCTGCCCAATTGTTGCAGCAAGCCGAGCAACATCAGCAAGCCGACCAAGTTGATTTGGCCTTGAGCGATTATCAACAGGTGTTATTGCAATACCCCGATGCGCCCGAAGCGCGGGTAGCCAAATTTGGGGTAGCCTATAGTGCCTTCTTACGCCAAGATTGGGCTGCTGCATGGTCGCAATTAACTTCCTTTATCAACGAGCAAACCCACGATCAATGGCATTTGCGGGCGCTCTTTTTGCTGGGACGGGTCGCTGAAATTCAAGGTGACCATGCGATCGCGATCGAGGCCTATCAACAATATGAAGATCTTAAAGGCTTGTTGAGTGGCTATGCAGCTCAGCGCCGTGCCGCCCAACTGCAAGCAACCAACCAAACCGAGCAAGCGATTGCGGCCTATGCTGCCAGCGGACGCTACGATATGGCTGGGCCGCAGCGGGTCGCCAGCTTAAACAAAGCCTTAGAATTTTATGATCAAACGGGGCAGGCCGAGCAAGCACTTACTCAACTCGAAGTTATTTTGAGCTTTGCCCGAACCCCAAGTTTCCGTTCAACGACCTTGCTTGATGCAGCGCGACGTGCTCAGCGCTTGGGCAAAACTGAACAAGCCCGAATATGGCTGCGCGAAATCATTAACCAACACCCAACCTTGAGCGAAGCTCCAATTGCGATTGATGAACTGGCAGCTTTGGGCGAATCAACCCCAGTGCTGGCCGCCGCTGGGATTGCCTATAACCATGGTCAATATCTTGATGCGATCAGTTTGTTCGACCAAGTGCTGGCCAATGGCCTGAGTGGCGAAGAAGCCGCCGAAATCGAGCGCAAACGGGCTTTGGCCTTGCGCCAGCTCGATGATTATGCTGGTGCACAAGCAGCATTTAATAGTATTGCCGAGCGTTTTGCCGAGTTGCCGATTGGCCGCCAAGCACGACTTGATGCGATTCAAACCCAAGGCCAAGCGGGTGATCGTGAAGGCTCACGTTTGGCCTATCTCGATTTTGCCGAGCGTTATGCCGATGATCCGTTAGCACCCGAAGCTTTGCGCCGCGTCGTCGAAATTACCTCGTGGAGCGGCGATCCGGCAGCCACAGCCAATGCGCAAATTATGCTTGGCCAGCGCTACCCTTGGAGCCACGAAGGCCAGCAAGCCTTGCACGCCGCAGGCCGTTATGCCTGGGATACGGGGCAGGTTGAGCAGGCGGCAGCAGTTTGGCAATTATTAGGCGATAGCAATATTGGGCCGCCTCGCGCCGAAGGCTATTATTGGCTGGGGCGCTTGGAAATTAGCCGTGGCAATCGGGAAAAAGGCGAGCAATTGCTACGTTCGGCTCAATCAGCTGATCCAAATTCGTATTATGCGGCACGGGTTGCCGATGCCCTCAACATTAACGATGGCGATCAACTGCCGATTGGCTCGCCAATTAGCCCTGAGGCCGAACAAGCAGGTTGGCAATGGATCGCTAGTTGGTCAACTGCACCAACCAGCGCCACCTTAGATACTGAGCCATATAGTTTACGCGCCGAAGAACTAAGCTGGACCGATTTGCATAGCGAAGCCCAAGCCGAGTGGATTGCCGCACGTGATGCTGCCTTGAATAATCCATTTAGCATTTATCGGGTTGCTTTGGCCGCTTTACGCAGCGATATGCCCTATGCTACCGTGACTACAGCTCAAAAGTTGGTGCAACTTGCGCCAATTGAGGCAGGCGAGCCAAGTGTCGCGATTCGCCAATTGCTCTATCCAACACCGTATCCCAGCGCGGTTGTGACCAAAAGCCAAGAGTTTGGGCTTGATCCACGGGTGTTGTATGCAGTGATGCGCCAAGAGAGTATTTTTAATCCAAATGCAACGTCATGGGTGGGGGCGCGTGGCTTGGCCCAAGTGATGCCCAGCACTGGCGAGGGCATCGCCCAGAATTTAGGCATTGAGGGCTTTAGCGTCGATGATTTGTATAATCCGGTGACTTCGATTCGTTTTGGAGCTTATTATATCGATGCTCAAATCGAATATATGAGTGGCAGCCTACCCGGCGCGTTTGCCGCCTATAACGGTGGGCCTGGTAATGCCGAGCGTTGGGCTGATGGTCGCGTGGTGGCTGATCCCGACCGTTTTATTGAAATTATTGATTATGCTGAAACTCGCCACTATGTTGAAGTAGTTTATGCCAACTATGGAGCCTATCGGCGCTTGTATCAGCAACCATAAGCAAGAACAAAGAACATAGAGCATAGAACATAGGGAGTTTTGATCCACGAAGGGCACGAAGGGAGATTAGGCTATCGGCTTTTGGCTCTAGGCTTTTGGAGTAGAGAATTTTTGAAATGATTAAAACATTCCGATAGCCCATAGCTGTAATGGTTCAATCGGTTGACAACCATGGTTTATGCCCTCACCCCCAGCCCCTCTCCCACGGCGGCGGGCGAGGGGAGCACTGCCCGAGCGGTTCCCCCTCACCTCGTGTGCGGGAGAGGGGGCTAGGGGGTGAGGGCATTCTGACCGTTGTTAATGCGATAAACCATTACACATAGCCCATAGCCATTCATCCTCTGCGCCTCTGCGTTAAAAACCCATTGCTCTTTATTCATCCTTCATCCTTCATCCCTCATCCTTGTCTTATGGTATGCTTAGCCCAATTTGCCAGCGTACCAGAGGGATGTTGTATGCTACGAGTGTCGGATGCTCTGCGGGTATTGTTACAAAACCAAACGGTGGTAGGCAACGATTGGCTACCGCCCACCAAAATTCGCTCGCTCTACTTAAATGACCCAGCCGCGATTTGGCTAGAGCATCATGGAGCGGCACATGGCTTTGCGCCTGAAACGCTCAGTTATGCCTTTATCGATTTTCTGGCCGAAAAAGGTCATCAATTTGAGCTGGCTTGGCTGCAACGCGTCGCGCCCAATGCAGTTCAAGTTTGCGTCGAACCCTATGAAGGCCGCGAAGCCCATCGTGTCGCTCAAACCCTCGACCTGATTGAGGCTAGAACGCCAGTGATTGCCCAACCAGCCTTGTGGTGGCCTGCTGAGCGAATTTTTGGCACGCCCGATCTGATTGTGCTTAGCTCGTGGTTTCGCCAGCAATATCCTGAATTGGCGCATTTGGTCGGCGAAACTGAACATTATTTGGTGCTTGATTTGAAGTTTTCAAGCAACCTTGAAAAGCGCGAAAAAGCTGCTGATTTGAGTTGCTACAGCGCTCAAACTCGTATGTATAGTTATATGCTAGGCCAGATTCAGGGCATCATGCCACAACATGCCTTCTTAATTACCCGTGATCGCTTGCATAATCCAATTTCGATTCCAATTGAGGCTCAGCTTGGGCAGCCACTTGATGCCGATATTCGCCAAAACTGTGAGCGCTATTTCGAGATTGTGCGCGATGGCGGCCAATATCTGCCATGGAACGACCCGATTGTGCAACTGAACCCGAATGTTAACGATGAACGTTGGGGCAAAGCCCGTGCCCAAATTCGCCAACGCCAGCCAGGTGGCGAGATGCTGCGGCTCTGGAATATAGGGGCAGCGGCCCAACAAAAATTGGTCAAAGCTGGCATTACCAGCTTGTCCAGCCTCATGAACGCCGCTAGCCAAAGCCTGCCCAAGGGCGTGATGAAGTATCCCGACCCAATGAAGGCCATTATGCAAGCCAACCATACTGGCCTTGCGCAACGCGCCCAAGGCATTGCACCAACCACCAGACCTTACGAGTTTTTTGTTGATTTTGAGTTTTTCAGCAATCTGAATGTAAATTTTGAGCAGCAATGGCCCACGCTCCAAGGCACGCCCATGATTTTTATGATTGGGATTGGCTGGCTGGCAAACGGTGAGTGGCACTATCACGAGTGTATTGCTGAGCGCGAAGATCATCTCGCTGAGCAAGCAATCTTGGCTGAATTTATCGCCGTTTTACAAGCCCAAACCAATCAGCAACTTGATCAAGCGGTGCTCTACCATTGGCATAACGCTGAGCCAGTTGAATGTCGCCATGCTGCGGCCCGTCATCAACTGCCCAGCGATCATCTGTTGCTCAATTTGCCATGGTTCGATTTGAAAAATGTTTTGGTCGATAATGCCTGTGCTGTGCCTGGCGCTTGGGATTATTCGCTCAAGAGCATCGCCAAAGCGTTGGCCGCGCTCGATGCCCAATATGATCCAGCCTGGCCCAGCGATTTAGCCGATGGCTCCCAAGCGCAGTTAGTTGGTTGGTATGCCTATCGCCAGCCCAACCCGCGCACTAGCGCTGAAATGCAATTACTCAGCCGTTATTTAGAGGCCGATTGCCGCGCGACCTGGAAAATTTTGGCTTGGCTACGAGCTGATGATTAATAATGTTAATAGATAGGCCATAGTTTGCTGGTTTCATGGCTGCAACGGCTGTGCTAGATTGAGCAGCAGTTGTTGTGGAAAGGAATCGCTGGCTATGCAAAAATTACTCCCACCAAGGCTCTTTTTGTTGACGATTGGCCTCATGCTGGCATCTCGCTGGCTTTGGCCAATTGCGCTTTTAGTGCCAATGCCGTTTAATTGGCTTGGTTTGGTGATTGGGATTGCTGGTTTGGCCGTCGCAATCAGCAGTGCCCGCCATTTTCGCCAAATGGGCACGAATATTATGACCTTCGGCCAGCCTGATCGCTTGGTGATTTCAGGTTGGTTTCGTTGGAGCCGCAACCCCATGTATTTGGGCTTTGGCCTCAGTTTATTGGGCATCGCCCTGTTGCTTGGTGCGGCAATCTCAAATTTGGTGCTGGTTATCGCGTTCGTCATTATTGTTGATCGTTGGTATATTGCCTTTGAAGAGCGGGCGATGCTGGCGAAGTTTGGCGAGCAGTACAGCGCTTATCAAGCCCAAACTCGCCGCTGGATTTAAATAATTGGGCTGCACGCCGCTGGGCAGCCCAATTTAACTATTCAGCTTGTAATACCAAATGCTTCCACGGAGCCAATGCTACCTCGCGAATTTTACCCTCGGCCACGCTATACAACTCGCCAGTTTGCACATCGCGATAATGAGTGACGCTTGGTAATTGGGCATGCAACGGCAAATCGAGTGTCCAAGGTGTTTCGTTATTATTCAGCACAATCACAAATTGGCTTTGCTCATCCCAACGGGCACAAGCAAAAATATTCATATCGTTGTCGGCAAACAGCGTCGCATAATGGCCCGTGCGCAAGGCTGTATGCTCATGGCGAAACTTAACCCAGCGTTTGGTCCAAGCTTGGAGATCGGTCTGCCAGGTTTGCGGTTGATCCCACGGGAAACAACGCCGACAATCAGGATCTTTGCCGCCATGCAAGCCAATTTCATCGCCATAATAGATACATGGCGCACCAGGAAAGATTAATTTGAACAAAACCGCCAATTTCATGCGCTCTAAAGCCCATTTACCAGCTTCTTCAGCCACACTCAAAAACCGCGCAGTATCGTGTGAACCAAGCAAATTAAATTGGACATAGGTCACTTGGGGCTGATAACGCACAATTAAATGGTCAATTCCAGCCGCAAAATCAGCGGCACGTACCCGATAGCTAGCAAAGAAATCGGTACATAAATCGCGAAATAGATAATTCATCACGGCATCAAATTGATCGCCTTGCAGCCAAGCTGAGCCGTCAGTCCAAATTTCGCCCACAATATAGGCTTCAGGATTGATATCTTTGACAATTGTGCGAAACTCACGCCAAAAATTATGATCATCAATTTCATTTGGCACATCCAAGCGCCAACCATCAATACCCAATTCAATCCAATAGCGAGCTACATCAAGCAAATATTTGCGTACCGCCGGATTATCGGTGTTGAATTTGGGCAACTCGCGAAAATCCCACCACGTGCGATAATTAGCGGCATAGCGCGATTCATAGGGATGAATTGGAAAGCGTGAGATATGAAACCAATTGGTGTAGGGCGAGTGCACACCATTTTCAATTACATCGTGAAAGGCAAAAAAGCCGCGACCGCAATGATTAAACACCGCATCGAGAATAACTTTAATGCCACGTCGATGCGCTTCATTCAATAAGGTTTTAAACGTTTCTAGCGTACCAAAATGGGGATCGATTTTAAAATAATCGAAGGTATTATATTTATGTGAGGTGGTGGCTTGAAAAATTGGGTTGAGATACAGCGCATTAATGCCCAAATCCACTAAATAATCAAGCTTATCGATAATTCCTTGTAGATCGCCGCCCATATAATTATACAAGGTTGGGCTTGTACCCCAAGGTTGCGCATTTGCCGGATCATTTGTCCGATCACCATTGGCAAAGCGCTCAGGGAAAATCTGATAAAAGACGGCATGTTTGACCCAATCGGGCGTTTGCCAATCGCTGGTTGTCATAGCTACTCCTGTTGATCGTGGCTTCGCAGCGTATGGTACCACAAGCGATTAGCCCTAATACAAAATCGGCATGGATTCGTATCCATGCCGATCAACGCTTTAACTCGATTAATTTAGCTGTTACGGCGTGTGACCAAGCGCAATTTGAAGCTACTGTCGGGGGCTGGGGTTGGGGCAAAAACTTTCTTCAGCTTATAATCGATTGGATCAGCTTCGAACTTGGCATAGTGCAACAGGGCAGCAGTGGTCAGCATAATTTGGACTTCGGCTAGGCCAGCGCCCAAACAGGTGTGCGAGCCAGTGCTAAATGGTGCAAATGCCCCAGGAATGCGGTGCTCGTTACGCGGAGCCAAATAGCGATCAATATCGAATTTTTCTGGCTCAGGGTGGAGTTCGGGCAAGAAATGGCCGACCGTAGTTGCTACTAAGGTTCGTGTGCCTGCATCGACGCGATAGCCACCAAACTCAAATGGTGCTTTGACGGTGCGCGGTACGGCTGGCGCGATTGGATACATGCGGAAGTTTTCGAGCACTACGCGATGCAACACTTCCATTTTGCGCAAATCGGCTGGATCGGGCACACCATTGGCAAACAGTGCATCGGCTTCGGCCTCAACTTGTTCGTATAGCTCGGGCTTGGTGGTCAGCACATACAACAAGAACGCCATGGTGTTGGCAACCGTATCCAAGCCTGCGATGTATGGCCCCAAGGCAGTCATAACCAAATCGCCCTCAGGCATTAAGCTCGGGTCATTGGTCGCGGCGATAATATCGTCGATCAGGCTGGGCGGGCGGTTGGCATCGCGTGTGCCGCTTCGATGAGCTTTCAGCACCTGCTTACTTAATTCCAAGCTGCGGTCGCGGGCACGGCGATATTCAGGCAACATGCGCAAAATGCTTGGGCGTTGGCGCGTGATGTGGGTCATGAGCGCAATTCGAACAAATGTCCGCACATCATCAATATAATCACCTGGGCCTTGGCCCGCAATCAACATCCCCAATTCATCGGTAATCAACCGTTGGAGTTGAGTTACCGTAGCTTTCGATGTGCCAACCTGCCATTGATCCAAGAAGCCATGAACGACCTTGAGCACTTCGGGAAATTGCGTTTCAATCGTTTGGCGGCTATAACCGCGTTTTTGCAAGGCTCGCAGTCGCGAATGTTGCTCGCCATCGACGCTAATCAGCGATTTCGAAGCACCCATTTCAGCATCCATTGAGTGCCATGTTTCCCACGAGCTAAAGTGCTTAGTGCCTTCACGGGCTAAAAAGAGGCAGGCCTCAGGCCCAGCCAAGATAGTAAATTTATTATTGAGGGCTTTGACGCGAAAAATCGGGCCAAATTTTTGATATTGCTTAACGAAAAAATCAATGGGATCGCTGAGCATTGCCTGTAAACTACCCACCAAAAACGAGCCATCAGCAACCGGGGGCAATGGCGCGTCGGTTGGGCCACTCTTCCAGAGCATCTGTTGAACAGTCATAACACCTCCGCAAATCCTTAAAAATAATTGACACCGCTCCTATCACTATAACACGAACCAAAGAGCCTTGACTAGGGATGGATTGCACAAAGTTAAGGCGAGGTTATTGAAGATAATATTCCCTCACCCCCTAGCCCGCATGCGAGGCGAGGGGGAACCTCCCCTCTCCCGCCGCAGTGTTTAAGGGCGGACAGGTTGGGGAATGGGTATTCATCAGTGTTAGGGGATGGCCGTCCCGAGCCGACCACCCCGTGTCACCGTCGTGGCCCACCGTTCGTGCAGCGCCGTTCCCGCCAACGATAGTCGCGCTCCCAGCGCTGGCTGCGTTCCCGTCCACAGCCAGCGCAGCACCCCATACCGCCCCAACCGAAACAGACTTTCTCGTGCCGCCCATGGGCGGCGCGGGCTGGGGCGATCCCCGCGTTCGGCCAGCACCGCCTGCGCCTCCGCCGTCCCGACCAGCAGCACCAGCACCGTCGCGATCGCCATGCCCAGCACCAAGGCCTCCTGCGTCGTCTGGCTCCGCGACTGGCTCGCCTCCCATTGCCAGCCCGCCGTTTTCCAATCGCGAAACAGGGCCTCAATCGCAGAGCGCCGCCCATACGCCTGCCGAATCGCCCCAATGCCCTCCAGATTGCTCACCAGCAGTAACGGCTCGTGACACGTCGCCTCCCATGCGGCCACCACTGTCACCGTTCGCCAGCCCGCCTTCTTGAAGGCATGGCCCCGCCGCACCACGCGATGGCCTCGCGTGACCAGCGTGCGGATCATGGTTTCGGTGTGCCCCCGCAGTTGGATGCGGGTATGGCCTTGGACGCGCACGACCCAGCCCCAGCCGTAGGCCGCGACCTGATCGGTGAAGGCGGGGCAGCCAAAAGCACGGTCGGCCACGACGACGACGGACATGGCATTGGGCAGCACCTGCTGCACGCGCTCCAGCAGGGTGGCAACATCGGTCCAGAAGGCGGTGGCGCGGCGGGTATAGCCGGGATGGAGCACCCAGGCAAGCGGAATGGCGCGACCGTGATACCAGAGGGCGGCGGTGAGCAGGGTCCAGCGGTCGGTGTGGGTGGTTTCATCGATGATAACGGTGACGGATTCAGTGGGTGCGATGTGGAGGGTGGTGGCGAGGATGGCGCGATGGAGCGACCACGACAGCTGGGAATCCCGATAGGTGCGGCGCAGTCGGCGTTCGTGACTGGCGGCGTGGGCAGCGGTGGACAGTCCAAGGGCACAGCCCCAGGCCACGACGCGCGTGGTGATGGACGGCATGAGCAGGATGCTGACGAGCCAATCGGTGAGCCGACGGGCAGTCCAGGGCGAGAGGGTGGGCACGGCGGTGCGCAGGATGGTGTTGATCCAGTGGGCAAGGGCTGGTATACTCGGCATACGACCTCGGTTTTGGGATGGGTTTGGTTTCGTCACCACCCAGTATACCAACCCGAGGTCGTTGTGTGAACCCATGGTGTGCGTCCCTGTCCGCCCTTAAACGCCGCAGTGGGAGAGGGGTCGGGGGTGAGGGCACGCTAAACCTACCTCTGACCCCTGCTCCCTCGCCCCTTCATACACTTCGTGCGCTTCGTGGTTTCAGTAATCTGTTTCAATAATCCACCAAATTGGTGCGGATATCCGACTTAGGGCGGTAGTGAGTTGGGGTAAAATCAACGATACTAACAAGGTCATAAACAGCAAATCTGAGCTACTTGGGGTGAATTATGGGCTTTATTATGGATGGGCTTGATGCCGAGGCCTATGACCGGACGTATACCGATGGTCAGTTATTGCGCCGCATCATGCACTATTTCTCGCCGCAACGCCGCGCCATGGCAATTGCAGCGGGAGCAATTTTTTTGAATGCAGTGCTGGATACAGCCTTACCAATTTTTGTTTCAATCAGCATCGATCAGCTTCAAGTTGACCGCAGCCTGAGCACCTTTATTTATTTGGCGGTTGGCTTGAGCCTGATTGCCACCCTCGCTTGGGTTTTTAATGCAGTTCGGCAGCAACTTTCAAGCCGAGCTGTAGGCGATGTAGTTTTAGCCTTGCGCGAAGATGCCTGCGATGCGGTGCTTGAGCGCGACATGTCGTTCTACGATACCTTTCAATCGGGCAAGGTCGTCAGTCGGGTCAACTCCGATACCCAAGCCTTTTCGCAAGTAATGACCCTGACCCTCGATCTGCTCAGCCGCTTGTTGCTGGTCAGTTTGTTGATTGGCTACCTGTTTACGATTGATGTAAAACTCACTTTTACCCTGCTGGGTTTTGCCCCAATTATCTTTTTGTTTGCTTTGGGCTTTCGCAAAATCGCCCGCCGCACCATCACTCAATCGCGCCGTATGACCGCGACTGTCAGCAGCCATATCCAAGAAACGGTCAGCGGCATTGGCGTGGCTAAAACGTTTCGCCAAGAGCCAGTGATTTATCGCGAGTTTCATGAAGTTAACGAAAAATCGCGGAGCGTCAACCAAAAAACTCGCTTTGTGTTTAGCAGTATCTTTCCATTGATGAACGGCTTGGCAGGAATTGGCACGGCTTTGCTGGTTTACTGGGGCGCAGTTTCGGTCAATAACGAAAGTTTAAGCATTGGCGATTGGTTCTTATTCGTCCAAGGTTTGACCATGTTTTGGTTCCCATTGACCAGTATTGCCTCATTCTGGAGCCAATTTCAACTTGGTTTAGCCGCAGGCGAACGAGTTTTTGCCCTGATCGATGCTGAATCGAATGTGGTTCAAAATAATAATCGCAAACTCACGCCTGTGCGTGGCCGCATCAACTTCAAGCAAGTTAATTTCAGCTACACCCCCGATGAACCAGTATTGCGCAATTTCTCGTTGGAAATTCAACCAGGTGAAACGATTGCTTTAGTTGGGCATACAGGCTCAGGCAAATCGAGCATCGCCAAACTGATTGCCCGTTTCTATGAGTTTCAACATGGCACGATTGAAATCGATGGTGTCGATATTCGCGAGCTTGATCTTGGCGATTATCGTAGCCAACTGGGGATTGTGACCCAAACGCCATTCTTGTTCGATGGCAATGTGCGTGAGAATATTCGCTATGGCAAGCCCGATGCCTCTGATGAAGAAGTCCAAACTGTGGCACGCTTGGTTGGCGGCGGCGATTGGCTGGGCAGCTTGCCGAATGGCCTCGATACCGATGTTGGTGAGCGTGGCGGCAATCTCTCGCTTGGCCAACGCCAACTGGTGGCATTAGCTCGCGTGTTGTTGCAAAACCCCGCGATTGTAATTTTGGATGAAGCGACTGCCAGCATCGATCCGCTGACCGAAGCCTTGATTCAAGAGGGGCTTGATGTCATTTTGAAAGATCGCACAGCGATTGTGATTGCCCACCGCCTTTCGACCGTGCGCCATGCCGACCGGATTATCGTGCTGCGCAAAGGCGAAATTATCGAAACTGGCAGTCACGAAGGCCTGCTCGATCAAGCTGGTCATTATGCCGAACTGTATAATACCTACTTCCGCCACCAAAGCCTTGAGTATATTGAGTCTGGGGTGAAGAATGAATTATGAGCGATGAAGGATGAAGTTGAGCCACGAAGGACACGAAGATCGGGAAAATAGGGATACGTGCATAGATCAAAGAATATAGAGTTAAGTCAAAGGTCAAAAATCAAAAGGCAAAATCAGGTTTAGAATTTAACGCAGAGGCACTAAGAAGCCATGGTTATGAATTGATGGCTTTGAGCTAGCACGATCATAATCCTAAACATCTGTGCCAATCTGTGGCTAAAAAATAATCATTCGTGCAATTCGTGGCTAAAAAATTCTTCGTGCTCTTCGTGGATTAAATAAAAAACGCCGATCGCTGGGTTTCCAACGATCGGCGTTGCTGATTAAAATGTAATGTTGGTGGTTGAATAGACTTTGGCGAAATTGCGCAGCACGCTATTATGGTGGGCAATAATTTGGGCTGCTTTGAGGGTTTCGCCATCGAAAGTGCTATGAGCATCGGCGGCAAGGCTGACGCGAAACCCGCGCGACCAAGCTGCCCGACAGGTAGTATCAATGCACAATTCAGTTTGAAAGCCCGCTAAAACTAGCTGTTTGATCTCGCGCTGGCGCAGCATTTCGGCCAAATCGGTGTGCAAAAAGGCATTAGGTGTTTCTTTTTGCACAACTAAATCGCCTGCTTGGAGCTTACAAACCTCATGCAATTGCCAACCTGCGCTGCCTGGTGCATCAGGATCATCGGGGCCGCCATTATGCTGAACATACACCACCGCTGCGTTATTCTCCCGCGCAGCACGAATTAATCTGGCAATTGCTTCCAACACACGTTCACCAGCATAGACCGTTGCCTCGGGTGCGAACATATTGACTTGAACATCCAGCAACACTAAGGCAGTTTGTGTCATTACCAATCCTCGCGTACATCAGCGGCACAACGGAAGCCCACCTCAAAATCGGCATCGTTGGCAGCAGCTATGTTGCGATTCGCTCCGCGTAATGCATCCGGCGAACACGACCACGACCCACCACGGGTGACGCGCAAGCCAGCATTCTTGGGGAAATCGCGGCCATCACTTGGGTCATAAGGATAGCGCTTATAGGCCGTATCTGTCCACTCCCAAATATTGCCAGCCATTTCTGCTGCGCCACATGGGCTATCGCCCTGTGGTGAATACGCGCCAATTGGCACGGTTCCGCCAGCTCCGCCTTCCCGCGCATTGGCGCGATGCTCATCCCATTGGTCGCCCCAAGGATAAACCCGCTTGTGCCCAGTTGTGGCATCCCATGTTGCCGCTTTTTCCCATTCGGCTTCGGTTGGTAGGCGCTTGCCAGCCCAACGTGCGTAAGCTCGCGCTTCGTCGTGCGTTATTTCGACGACTGGATGATCTTCGATCATATGCGGCGGCAATGGGCCACCCCAATACCGTGGCGGTGTTGTTCCGGTTTCCTGCACAAAACGCGCATAATCGGCACATGTCACCGGAAAGCGGTCGATCAAAAACGTTTTGAGGTCAAGCCGATGCACTGGAACTTCATCGGGATCATTGCCCTCGCTGCCCATTGGCATTGGCCCTGCCATAACCCGCACCATTTCACGCCGATCACCTTCCCAAATAATGCCATGCGGCAAGCGTTCAGCACGCAGTTCGCTTGGCACATGTAATGGGCGGCTGGGTTGACCAGCATTGGTGGTTGAGCGCGGTTGCGTGCCGATGCGTGGTTGACTGATTGCCACAGGCGTAGCAACCGCATGCGCCGCAGCTTGCAGGGTTCGGGCGGTTGCCGCTTGGGCAATCACCGCAGGTTGGCTGATGCTGACCGCTTGATCTTGCTCAAGCACTCGTTCGAAGACCATATGCAAAGCCGCAGCACTCGGTGGGCGATGATCAGGCTCAATCGCCATCGCGCGATCGATTGCCCGCGCCAACAACACTGGAATATCGGGGCGAGCTTGCTCAACGGTTTGCATCGAAATGCCGCGCAAGCGGTTTGGTGCTTCGGGTGGCATCTTGCCAACCAACAAATGATAGAGCGTTGCACCCAAGGCATATAAATCTGAACGTGGGTCAGTGCCTTGCCCCAAATATTGCTCGATTGGTGAGTAGCCGCCCGAATATGCTTGGGCGGCGCGAGTTGTGGCTGAGCCATCGCGATATTCTTTAGCAATTCCCAAGTCGATGACCATCAAGTCGCCGTGGGGAGTCAAACGCAAATTAGCGGGTTTAATGTCGCGGTGGATAATTGGCGGCTCTTGGGTGTGCAAATAGGTCAGTACATCACAGACAATTTGACCCCATTCGGCCACCTTGCGCCATGAAACCATCTCTTCGGCTTCATCCATCATCTTTTCGAGATCTTTACCAGGCGCATATTCCATCACCAAAAACTGCGCCCCGCTGGGATCAGTGAAATAATCGGTGACTTTGGTCATGCTGGGGTGGCGCAAACGCGCCAACAATTGGGCTTCGGCCAAAAACTGAGCATGAGCCGATTGATCAAATTCATTGTTTTCTTTGATGGCGCAGGGCGTTTTGAGCCGCAAATCGATTGCACCATAAACCCGACTAAAACCACCAGCTCCAATAAAGGTCATAATTTTATAACGCTCTTGGAGAATCACCCCACGTCGCAGCGTGCCGCTTGCTTCGCGTGGAAGGTTGATAGCTGGTGGCGTTGGCGCAACCGTTCCACAATGCGAGCAGAATCGTGCACCTGGTGCTAGCAACATCTGACAATTTGTACACGCTAATGCGTTCATAACAGTACTCATCTATGGTTAAAAGCTTGGGTTCGTTCGATTATAGCATTATGCTCTCAAGCAAAGAGTGTACCAAGGTCAAGCTTTATTGCCACCTGAATGGGGGATAATGCCTAACCTGCTCAATTGCCGATCAGCCTAGATATTCAGCTATAAGTACTAGGCCCAAGCCAATCAATAAAACACTACAGCCGCGCATAACCCAACGATAGGCCGCGCCTTGCAAAAAACGCCGCGAACGAGCAACGATTTCGCATAGGAAAATTTTGCTGCCAATCAACAAAAGATAAAACACCAGCAAAAAACTGACAGTCGCCAACCAACTATGCTGACGTTGAATGCTAATCAACAATGGCCCGCCAACTGGCAGCCAAAATAACCATGGATGTGGGTTAAGCCAGTTGGTGATTAATGCCCGCCATAAACTAGCCCATGGTGCGCCACTCGCCTCAGTTGGTGGCTTGGCTCGCCATGCGTCGATACCCATCCAAATCAAAAATAGCCCACCAGCCAAGCCCAACCAACGATTAATGCTGGCTGGTAAGGCATTGGCTACAAACAGCGCGATCAAGATAATTGGCGCATCGGTCAATAACGGGGCGCAGGCTACCAAATAACCAGCGCGGCGACCATGCTCCAAGGTTTCGCGAATCACCAAGCCCAACATTGGCCCAGGCAAGAGGCCAGCCGCCAGCCCCAAGCCCAACGCCTGTAGTAGATATTCAATCACAGCCGATTCCTTGAATTAATGCTGATCGTCGGCCCAACGCAAACGGGCGGCCAAACCAGTTGGCGCATCGTCATGATAATGGCGAATAGTCGCGACAATGGTGGCTGAGCAACCAGCCTCAGCCGCCAAATCGGCTCCGAGCGGCCCATGATGGGCATAGCGATAGATTGAACGACACCACCAACGCGGCTTTTGCGCGGCCCAAGCATAAAATCGCGGCGCAAGCTGTTTCCATACCACCGCAATCCCATACCAAATCAACGATACGGGCCGACCTTGACGATCAACCTTACCAGTATCGTGATACAACGCCAGCCGCAGCAATTCGGCATCCTGCTCACCCGCAGTAACTAAGGTCGTATACACATCAAGGCAATGGCGTTGATCATACAGCGGCATGCGTTCAAACAGTGGATACTCGTGGCTCGCTAAAAGTTGTTGCACTAAGGCGCGTTCGGCGGGAGTTACCTTGGCGCGTAAAGCCGCCCAGAGTTGGCCTAAGCGCATCAGCGCACTCATGAAAACTCCTAGGCTTCAGCATGATCATGATTATGGCCAACGGCATGACAACAACCAGCAACGGGCAAAACGATCCGTTGGAATAATTGGAAGATCGGGGCAATCATGGCATCTAAAATCCGTGGGTCAAGATCAAGTTGACCAAGATTAAGCCGATTGATCATCCATGGCAACAGAATTAAAATCATCAAAATAATATTAGCTGGCCGCCGTAAACGCTCCATTGGCGTAGCCCAGCCTTGTGGCAACAAGCCAGCAAAGGTGTTAAAGCCATCAAGTGGTGGCAAGGGCAGCATATTAAAGGCCGCCAAGCCAATATTGGTTATAATTACATAATAGAGAAATGTATAGAGTTGCTCGGAAAGCCACATCCCACCATTAATATAGAGCGGGATGGCAAAGATTGAGGCTAAGAGTAAGTTGCTGGTTGGGCCTGCCAGTGAGGAAAGCGCAAAACCTCGTCGCCCCCAGCGAATCCGAAAAACATTGATTGGCACAGGCCGACCCCAGGCCATCGGGGCATAGCCCAGCATCACGAAAAACATCATAAACGCGCCCAGCGGATCAAAATGCACCACCGGATTGAGCGAAACTCGCCCTTCTTGGGCAGCGGTTGGGTCGCCTAAGCGCAAGGCCACAAAGGCATGCGAAAATTCATGGATGGTTACGCCTAAAACAATCGCCACCAAACGCATCACAAAATCATTCATATCAATCTGCATACAAGGCTCTCCCCACGAGCAACAGCATTATCAGGCTGTATCCTACCACGAATTAGCCCTGATTATGCTGCTGTTGTAGTTGGAAGATAAGGGTTAGCTATATTACAAAGCCTATAATTCCAGAGGCTTCTTTGATTGTCTAGTCATCCACAGATCGTCCTTTAGGGGGTGCAGGGGGATGAAAACACCCTGCGTCTCCCACCTTGAGGCGGGACGGAAGGGTGGTGAAATGGATAACTACTGGAATTGAGAACACACAAACCCTAAACTGATACAATTGCGGTCAGATCTATTTGAAACGAAGGAATGTACAATGCCAATTCGCGGATGTTTAATTGATCTTGATGGCACGATTTATAGCGCTGGCACACTTATCGAGGGGGCGGTGGCAGCAATCGAGCAATTACGGGCAGCTGGCTATCAATTGTTATTTTTAACCAACACCGATTCACAATTGCCCGAAACTTTGGCGGCCAAACTCCAAGCCCGCCAAATCCCGATCCAAGCGCATGAAATTATGAATCCGCTGCAGGCGATTGCTACCTATCTCGCCAATACCGACCCTAATTTGTACATTTTGGCTCCGCGAACGGTTAAAACATGGCTTGAACAGCAGTATCCGCCTAAGGCTGATCAACCAGTGAGCCATGTGGTGTTGGCGCATTGTGGCGAGGTTGATGGCTATGCAAGCCTCAACGTGGCCTTTCGGCATCTGTTGCAGGGAGCTGAATTTTTAGTGAGTCAGCCTGGCCGCAATTATTTAAGCAATACGGGGTTGAATCTTGATACTGGAGCGTTTGCGGCCTTGCTGGAATATGCCAGCCAAATAGCGCCAACAATTTTGGGCAAACCCACAAAAACGTTTTTTGAGCAGGCGATGCAAGCCTTGAATTTGTCGGCAGATGAAGTTGTGGTGGTCGGCGATGACTTAACGACTGATATTGTGGGGGCAGCAAACAGTGGGATGGCAAGTGTCTGGTTGCGCACAGGCAAGGGTCAGGATCAAACCTTAATCCCCAGCATGGCGCAACCAACATGGGTTTTAGCCAGTATTGCCGAATTGCCCGCACTGTTGGCAGAAGTTAATCGCTAAGCCTCAGCGTCAACCACGGCCACCGTACAGCGCGACACACAGATCAAGCGATCTTGCTCATCACTAATTCGTACTTCCCAAACTTGGGTGCGCCGCCCACGATGTAGTGGTGTGGCTACTCCGGTTACCACGCCGCTGCGGATTGAGCGCAGATGGTTAGCGTTGATTTCGACCCCAACCACCAATTGATTGTTGTGCATCACATTGGCCCAACCAGCCACCGAGGCCAGCGATTCGGCCAAAACAACCGATGCTCCGCCGTGCAGCAAGCCAAATGGTTGATGCACCTTGCGCTCAACTGGCATGGTTGCTACTACGCGATCCAAACTGACTTCGGTAAAGCTAATTCCAAGCGTGTCTGCAAGTGTGCCGCGTTGAAACTCGTTCATTGCGCTTACATCAGGCAAATCGGTCATACACCCTCCTTGGTGCTGATTGCTCGTAAAGCAACATAGAAACTTGAACCTTGGTTCGGCACACTGGTTGCCCAAACCCGGCCACCCATTGCGGTCACGAGACCTTTGACGATTGCCAAGCCCAAGCCTGTGCCGCCCGTATCACGAGCGCGGGCTTTATCGGTGCGATAAAAGCGCTCGAAGATCGTGGCAGCCTCGGTTGGGTCGAAGCCTGCACCAGTGTCGTGAACACCCAAAATAACTTCACCAGCACTTTGGCGGGCGGTCACGCGAATTTTACCACCTTGCGGGGTGTAGCGAACGGCATTTTGCAAAAGATTAACCAGCACTTGTTGTAGGCGTGATGGATCAGCATGGACCAAATCGATCTGTTCGGCGCTATCGTTGGCTAGCTCCAATTGTTTTTCGCGTGCCGCCAACTGCATACGATTGACCGCACGATTGACCACATCTTGGGGTTCTAGCTCAATTGGATTGAGAGTCAACTGGCCTGCATCGGCCAAGGAAAGTGTGCGTAAATCTTCAATCAGATGATTAAGTTGTTGTACTTCCTCGCCCAAGGAGCTAATCACCGCCGGTGTGGGCTTGCTCACGCCATCCTCGATGCTTTCAAGCTCAATTTGCAGCACGCTCAAAGGGGTACGCAATTCGTGAGCAATATCGGCAACCATCTGGCGGCGCACTTGCTCAGAGCGATGCAGTTCGCTGCTCATGGTGTTAAAGGCTTGGCTTAATTCGGCAATTTCATCGTTGCCCGAATCGTCAACTTGAACTGAACGTTCGCCCTGAGCCAGTTGATGCACGGCGGCAGTCAGGCTGCGCAACGGCGCGGCCAAGGTTCGCGCCAGGCCGATGCCAATAGCCAAGGCTAAGAGGGCGGTAATTGCTCCGGCCAACCAAATATTACGCCGCACCATACTCAAAAAATAATCTTCATCTGCGCCAAATTGGCCTTGATTGGGTCGCACAATCACCGTGCCAATCACCGTGCCATCTTCAGCATTAATTGATTCGCCACGTTCAATATCGCGTTGGGTAATGGTGTTGGTTGGTTTATTAATTTGGCCGCGTCCACGGCTATCAAAAACAATCTCACCAGCGGTATCAACTACCACGACATGGCGAAATTGCGGCGGCATGAACGGTCGTGGCCCAAGCTGCATACAACGCTGGCCATTAAAATCCCAGCTGCCAATAATTTGGTAGCAGGTTGCCAAGGTTGGCGCAAACTCTTGGGCTGCTTGTTTGGCCTGTTTGGCCGCAAGATCGCTAAAATAGCGATTGACGGTGAAGTTGGCCACCGCCGTAATCAGCAAAATTGCAACGAGGGCAACTGCGATGTGGGTTAATAATAATTTTCGTTGCAGTTTCATAGCTTATTCCGCAAATTTGTAGCCCACACCAAAGACCGTCAAAATATAGCGCGGAACGCTAGGATTTGGCTCGATCTTACGGCGGACATTTTTGATATGCGCATCGACGGTGCGATCATAAGCCTCGCCTTCTTCCCCCTGCACCGCATCAAGCAATTGGCTACGGGTCAAGGGGCGACCTGCTGAGCGCACTAAAGTTACCAATAAATCAAATTCGGTGGGCGTTAGGCTGGTGATCGGGTTTTGCTCAATCACGACGGTGCGGCGTTGCAAGTCGATCTCAATCCCACTTTTGCGCACAATCATGGGTGGCTCTAGCTCGCCATTAACGCGGCGTAGTACGGCTTTGATCCGAGCAACGACTTGGCGCGGCGAAAATGGCTTGGTAATATAATCGTCAGCGCCCAACTCCAAGCCTGCCAATGAATCGACTTCCTCGACCCGAGCAGTTAACATAATAATTGGCACGCTTGATTCAGCGCGTAAGGTACGACAAACCGTAAAGCCATCAACCATAGGCAACATCAAATCGAGCAAAACTAAATCGGGCTGCTCGCGCCGTGCCATATCGAGGCCAGCTTGGCCATCGCTGGCGGTGATGGTGCTATAGCCTACGCCCTCTAAATAATTTTGTAAACCAACTGCTATTTTGCGCTCGTCTTCAACAATTAAAATCTTTGCGCTCATACAAGCCTCCACTGGGTGATGGTTGTATTGTAGCCTGAACCCGTGAAGAATCTGCGAAGAAAGCTTATTTGCGCGAAAAAACTAGCCGTTTGCGTTGCTTGTTGCTTAGCACATTGTAGATAAACACCCCAAAATCAAAATGCTCCTCGTCGAGGCTAGCATGTTCGTTGGGCACGAGTGGTGCGATCCATGCTGGTGGGGTGTAACTCCAGCGCAAACGCTCATACACATGTTCATAGACAATCAGGGTGTTGGTTTCGCCGCGAATCACATCGGCGCTGGTAGCATCGCCAATTTGCAATTCACGCCGATTCAAGCGCAAAAATAGCCCGCGCGGAGTACGATAAAACACGACTGCGCTGCCAGGCAGCATACAAATCAAACCATCAATGGCGCGTGGATTGGAAATTTTCAACGGTGCTAAGATCGCGTCATCGGGATCAAAAAAATAATGCGAATGATATCGGGCAAACTCTTGCAAAATCATAGGCTATCTCGTCCATGGCAGTTGGCGCAATCAGCGTAGGTTGCTGGCAATCTCACACACTCGCCGCAACCTTTGAAGCTCTGATCAACCGCTTAGCTGCGCTACTAAATCCTGTCGTAATTGTATAAGCAAATGGACTTTTACGGATACCGAGGGCTTTTTACAATATATCCCAACATGGATTAGCAGCCATCCAAAATCTGGATGGCTGCTAATAACCCTATAATCGAGCTGTTGGACGCAACGGTGCTGCTAGCGGCGGGCCATTGGTAAATATGAGCGGAAGCCTGAAGTCCAATCAATTGTTAGATCGGTGCCCCGTACTAAGCCAAGCGGTTGATATTGGCTAATTTGTGGGAAAACCAAGCCTAAACGATTGTTGCGCAAGCGGCGCACCACAATTTCGCTCAAAATCGTGCGATAGTCGGTGGTAATCGCCAAATCAACGCCATGGTCGAGTTGGGCATTGGCGAGGCCTGGCCAGCGCCCGAAAATTCGCCCACCATTGACGTTGCCGCCCAAAACCATCGCCAAATTGCCATGGCCATGGTCGGTGCCAGCACTACGATTGGCCTTCAAGCGACGGCCAAATTCGCTCATCACCACAATCGTCAACTTGCTGTGGTAATCAACCAAGTCGTTGTAGAAGGCATGCAGCGAACGCGTCAATAAATCAAGTTGGTTGCCCAAAATTGGCACCTGCGATTCATGAGTATCCCAGCCACCAAAATCAAGCGTCGCAACTTGCAAACCAACATCCAGTTTGATCATCTGGGCGATGGCTTTGAGCGAATCCGATAAGCCCCCAGCAGGATAGGTGGTAATTGGCACGTAGGGATTGGCGGGGTTGCGTGCCTTGACTGCGGCGATTGAGCTAAGCAAACGGGTGGCTGGGCCATCAAGCAAGCTGCCAGTTTGGCTATAAATTTCGTTTAATGAGGCTTGTTGTTGCGCCCCATAGGTCGAGTAGCCTTGCATAGCGTAACGCTGCACGTTCGAAATCGTGACGGCATTCGGGCTGCCAAGCAACGAAGCAGGTAAAGCTGATCCTGTTGACATAACTGGCACAACCCCATCGGGACGAGTGGCAGCCATGTGGCGGGTCAGCCAACCTGTGCTAGTTGATTTATTGTCGGGCGTGCCACGTTCCATAAAATCCATGGCATCGAAGTGGCTGCGGGTGCCGTTGGTCAAGCCGCTAGCGTGAATAAAGGCCAAATCTTGGCTATCGTAGAGTTCTTTGAAGGCAGCCGCTTTGGGGTGCAACCAAAACGGCACATTGCTCAATGAACCTAATTCAAAGCCCGCGCCTGTGCCACTGCTTGGAAAGGTGATTGTGCTACGGGCGGCTTGAAAATTGGCATCATCAAGCGGCGAAACGATACCGATGCCATCGCAACCACCACGCAGAAACACCACCACAAAAATATCACGGTTAATATCACCTGGCTCGGCAAAAGCCAAACCACCCAGCCGACCACCAGCCATAGCTGCAATCGCGCTGCTACAGCCAACTACAAATTGACGACGGGTTAAATCCATTGCAGCCTCCTAGCGCGTATAAAATTCAGGGAGCATGCCGATCATATGCACAAGGCTGCTCAAGCGTAATTTAACGTCATTGGCGGTTCCAGTTGGTGGTTGATCGAGATTGCCATTTTGGCCCATCAGTTTGAGCAATTTGGTTTTGACCAAGGCTGAAGGTTGATAGCCAAGCATGCGCATAATCCAGAAATCGACGATTTGGCGCACGGTGGTGACGCTGCCCGGCATTTGGCCTTGCAAATCGAAGGTTGCAGGCGGGAAGTAGCTTTGCTGCAAGTGGAATAACAAGTTCCAGGTATTGAGCAGGGCGTTGCTGCTGCTCCAATAGCCGCTTTCGTCGGGGTGGCCGGTGGGTGTAGCCCAATTGAACATGCGATACCCCGCCAAGGTAACCCAGCTAAATAGCTCGGCGCTCGGTTTAACTTCGGCTCCAGTTGAGCGCAAATAGGCGGCAACAACTTCATTCGGGCGGCGAATCTTGCCACCCCATGTGCTCAAAAATTCGGGAGCTAGCAAAATTGTGCGAATGGTTTTCTTAATCTGATCAGGGGCTGAATAGTTGGCTGTCCATGTGGCGACTGCTTTATCTACCAGCGTGCTTGGTGGATTGTCGCTGACCAAACGGCGACACAGTTTGGTACAAAGATTGCGAATTGTGGCCGGATGTTGGGCTACAAGATCCAAAACCTTTTTGCCATGAGCTTGGGGGCCAGCATTGGCATTTAAGAAGTTGGCCAGCACAATCTTTTGGGCATTATCGTTCCATGTATCGAGATAATGGAATAAACCCGTGTTGGGAATGCCGCCTGTGCCATCGGCCACCGTCCAGCCTGTAAAGGCGCGGGCCGCCTCATACACATCTTGGTCGATATAGCCGATTGGGCGGCCTTGCGAATCGCGCGGTACTTCTTGCCAGTTGTCGTAGATATTATTGAGGTAATTTTGCGAACCAAAGGTGTGCAATTCAAATAGTTCACGGGCATAATTTTCGTTGGCGGGGCCATCGCGGCTGGTCGCATTATCAAGGTAATACAGCATGGCTGGGCTGGTGGCCACCGCTTCGAGAAAGCTGCGGAAGTTACCAAAACAATTGGCGCGAATCACGCTTTTGTCGTAATAGGGCCAAAGCGAAGAGATGCGCGTATCGCTATAGGCCCAGACATTGAAGTGATTATGCCAAAAATCGGTCATAATCTCGAATAGTTGCCATTTACTGTAGATTGCGCGAATCCAATTGGCGGCTACCACTTCATCGATTGGGCGAATGCGCTCAGCGTTGGCTGGATGTACGCGCAATTCCCATAATTCGGGCTGGGTTTTGTTGAGGGTAACAAGGCCACGCATTTCATCCATGGCCGGAAAGCCCGTGCCAGCGGCGTAGACAATGCGCAAGGTGGCGTTGGCGATACGGGTGTTACAATCGGTGTCGTTGTTGAAATTAGGGTTAAGCTGCTCATCGACATAGGCAGTTAAACCCATACTACGAACTCGGGCGAAATCGCCCGAACGTGCTCCGTAGGCCATGCGCGAGAGCGCGATGACCTCGAATGGCGGAGTTGCCATGGCTTCAGTTGTCGAGGGTTGCAGCGGCGCTGCCCCAACATCCTCATGAACGACTGCGCCTGTGGCCCCTAGCGCAGCGCCCAACAATAACTGGCGACGCGACAGCGACATACAGACTCCTTAAAAGAGCTAAAAAAATTAACCAAGGCCAAATGATAGGCGTTAGTCTAACGACCTTTAACCAAGGTTTTATTAATAGGATGTTAATTAATTATGAGCAATTAATATTTGAATCAAGTGTGAGAAGCGTGTAGGATAATCACCATTGTGATGCGGTTAGCCTATGCGCCCCTTTTTCTCGCCAGCAATTTGCTTGGGGCATCGGTTGCACCTTTGTGTGAGATTAAGGAGCCTACAATGGAAGCGACATTTTGGATCAATTCTTGGCAACAAGGCGGTAGTGCAACCAGCTTTCATCGGCGCGATATTCACCCGTATGTTGAGCATTTTGCTACGCCCGAATTTTTGCAGGGCAAACGGGTGTTGGTGCCTTTATGTGGTAAAACCAATGATTTGCGTTGGTTTAGCCAATATGCCGAGGCCGTGATTGGGGTGGAGTTGGTAACCACTGCGATTGAGCAATTTTTTGCTGAGCAAGAGCTTGATTACGTGCAACCCGACCCAACCACCTATGTTTCCGGCAATATTACGATTTTGAATCGTGATGTCTTGAGTTTAACCACCGCTGATGTTGGCAACATCGATTTAGTCTATGATCGGGCGGCCTTGGTTGCCTTGCCCCACGAGATGCGCAACCAGTATCGCGCGACGATCGATCAATTATTGCCTGTTGGCGGCCAGCAGATGATTATCACTTTAGAATATGCACCGCTGATGGCCACCCCACCATTTAGCATTACGCCGACCGAGATTGAGTTTTACTATGGTGAGCGCTATTTTATCAGCCATTTTGCTGCGCCCAGCCAGCCCGAACACCGCATGGTTGCTAAATTTAATTTGCAATTTCTCAAAGAGCATGGCTTTTTGATTACACGCTATCAGAAGTAGCGACGAGAGCTCAGGGGCTAGAAGTCAGGTTTTTAACGTAGAGGTGCAGAGTAATTGATGGCTATAGTCTTTGGGCTTTGGGCTATTGGAATAGGGTGTAGTGTTTTGTAATGGTTTATTGGGTTGGTAATGAAGTATATGCCCTCATCTCCAGCTTACAAGATTCGGTTGCCGCTGCGAACCACGGAATGCATGGTTCATCGGTGGATGTTTATCTCCCACTGATTGCCCTTGAGGGGGCGCAGGGGGATTAAAGCCCCCTGCGTTTCCCGCCTTGAGGCGGGACGGAAGGGTGGTGATCGATGCTGATTAAAACCTACCCTTGTAAGCATCCCCTTGCCCCTTGCCTGCACTACAGGAGAGAGATTTTGAGGTGAGGACATCAATCATCCTTCATCCCTCATCCCTCATCTTTTATCGAAGCCATTCGACTAGTTGCTGGTTAACCGCTTGATTGCCAAAGAAACTGCTGTGATTGATCCGTTTGTCGGTATCAAATAGGATGCGGCGCTCGCTGGGGATTGACCAGCCGCTGCCATCGCTGTTGCCTTGATAGCCCCCCGCTGTTGGCACAACTCCATCATTGGCCTCGCCAAAGAAATGGTCGATCAATTTATTGCCCTGTTGGCGCATAAAACGTTTGATCCAATTAGGGTCGTTGGGTTGGTAATCGGCGACCATTGCATAAACTTGGGTTTGACCAGGCTGACCAGCATTGAGTTGTTGTAAATAGCTGTTTTTGGGAGTCATCGCGGCGAGGCCTGGTAATTTGCGCAAGCCAGCATGGCCAATTAATTTTACAACCGTCAAAATGCCTTCCATAATCACGCTGGCACTAGTATCGGGCAAATCGGCCAACAGCGAGGTATAACGATCGAGCATGGTGAGCCAATGTTCACCATCAGCCAAGGGCGTGCCACGGTTGGGGCAAGCCACCATGATCATTTTGCGCACCCGCAACGGAATCCCCTGCTGTACCCGACTCAGCAATTCGCGCCCAACCAAGCCGCCGCGACTGTGGGTAACTACATCGATTTCGAGGTTATTTGGCATGGTTTTGAGTAATTCGTCGATATTGGCTTGCGGCGAGACGCTCAGCGAAGGGTGATTGAAGGCGCATAAGCGCCCATTATAGATTTGCTGCAAGCGCCCAATGGTTTCGTTGGGCAAGGCGGCAAATGCTCCGGTTGCGCTGCTAAATGTGCCATGAATTAATAATAAACTGCGGCCAGTTTGTATCCGTGCCCAATCAACCGGATTGGTATCATTTAGCGGTAAGTTTTGCCAGCCATAAGCCCGTTTGACCGATTCCCACTTGCTAATAATCGCCTCAAGCGTGTTGCCAATCAATTCATCGGTTTTCCAAGCAATCACCCGTACAACCTTGCGAATCGCTTTGATCACGCCGCCACGGCGGGCATCTTCGCCTGGTGCTGGTGGGAGTGGCACGATTGGTTCGCGGGGCAGGCGATAGGTAACGCTGGCTCCGCCTCGGCGTTGCGTCGCTGGATTTGGGCTTGGCTCAGGAAAAATCCATTGACTATAGCCAGTCGCTTGATCGGTATAAAGCACCGCTTGCGCGGTATTAGTGCCAAAATCGGGGGTTTGGAGCACAAAATCGCTGCTGCCGCGCATTGCACCGGGTGGGGGTGGCAGGCTGCTCTCAAGATCGAGGGTGAAGGTTTGAGCTAATTTACTTTCGGTAGTGATTAATGCTAAATCCAAACCTTTGATCACGCCAGCGCCAGCCTCGCCGCGCCGTGGCTCTTGGCTTGGTACGGCGGCATTGCCCGTGATACCTTGGGCAATAATCCGATAATTTGGGGCAACTTCATGGGCTTGGCTGCTGCCATCAAGCCGCACTTGGTTGTTGGGCATGGGTTGCTCCTTTGCTCGAATAGGCCAAACGCAAGGCGGGATGGCCATAAAAGATATAGGCAAGGCGGGTGGTGGTGCTATTGGCCACATAACTTAGGCGATATTGTTGCAAAATTGCGCCCAACGGTTGGGCTTGAAACGCTTGGCTATAAAATTGAGCGGCAAACGTTCCGGCTGCTTGATCATCAGCTTCCCACAATGGTGCAACAAAGCCCGCCGCACCACTTTTGAGAATTTCGGCGGGGAAGCCCGCCGCTTGGCCTAAGCTCTGGCCTGGGGTCGCAACTTGGCAGGCATTGATAAACACAAAGCTAAATTGGGGCGGGCGACGGCGAGTATTGCCCACCAAGGCTTTGGCCGAAATCGCATTATTATCAGCCAAGATAATTTCTTGAATGCGGGCGTTGGGTTGGCTGCGGCCATGCACGGCAAAGTGTAAAAGATGGCCAGCTTGGGTCGTGGCTTGGCTCAACAATGGATCAAGCGCCTGAATCGTGGCTTCGTAGGCTTGGGCTTGCCATTGGTTTTGCAGCATGGTTTGCTCATCAACTGCATGCACCAATTCAGCTTGGCCTGAATCCCAGCCATAGCGTGAGGCAATTGCGCTAATTTGGCTAATGTTGAGTTGATCGGGTGGCATTGGGCTAACTTGGGGGTGAATATACCAACGGGCAAAATGGGTTTGGGCGGCCCAATACAGCGGCTGATCGCCAGCTAGCAAAGGGGCTTCGACCATCGCTAATTCCCAAGGCAAAGCCAAATCGTTGCTGCGCAGCAAAACCGTGAGTGGACGCTGCAATTTCTGGGCCAAATCGCTGTGTAATTGCCAAATTGGGCTTGGGACAAATTGGCCTAGATCGCTGGCAAGCGCTTCAAGTTCGCGTTGCGCCAACAATAAACTTGGATTAACCGCCGCACCCAACAGATCAACGGCACAATTTTGGGCAGCCTGCTCGGATAAGGCTTGTTGGCTCGGCAAATTGTGCACCGGTGTAAAGGCTTGATCATGCGGCATTGCCGTCCATTTGAACGTATCGCCATCACGGCGCAGGTTGATCAGTAAATCGACCGGAGTTGAGCCAAAATCAAACGGGCTAGCATTGCTAGGTTCTGGTTCAGCGTTGCTATCGACCAGCACAACCCGCTCGGCATGGCCCACCAATTGGCGTTGGCGATAATAATCGACATAGATTACACAGCGACCTGTGCGGGTTGGCGTGGCCTTAAAAAATACGGTTGCCTGAATGTCAAAGGCCAATTCGGCTTGCTCTCGATCAAACTGCAAGCCATCGCCGCTGAGCATAATTGTGCAACGTTCATCAGTTTGCAAGCCATGAATGACAATCGGGTTATGGCCACCGATTAAGCCAGCATCAGGCGTATCGCGAAAGCCAACCGCTAGATCAAAGGCTTGGTTAAGTTGGGCTTGGTTTTGGGCAACTACTGAGGGATAGGCCTTGAAGAATGGATCAAATTCTGTGCCTTTGGCTTGAGCACTCGGATTAACTACGCCTTGCAAGTGTTGCTGATCATCAAGCACCACGCTTAAATAGTCGGCGGTTTCGAGTTGATTGCTGTTGAGAGTCGAACTAGCTGAGGTTTCTTGCAAATTGAGCGCCAGGTAGATCGCAATATCAGGGTGATGGTAGCTTAAGCGTTCTTGGACAACTTCGAGAGGGTAGACATACCAGTAGATTTGTGGCTCAGTGCGTTGAACAACCACATATTCGGCTTGGCTATGGGCGAGCAATAACTGGGCCTGAGCAACTGTCCAGCCTGCTTGAAGCACCAATAGCCGGCGATTAATCGACCTAGACGACATAGCAAACTCCCAATGATCCAGCGTGACTTATTAAATCAACGTTTGAGGATTGGAATTATTGAATTGTGGCTAGGTTGTGAGGCTGCATTGTGGATACGACCAAGCCCTCGTGGAAGAGGGCTTGGTGCAGTTTAAGATGAGGTTTAGCGTTTGATATTGACGTAGCGAATTTTCCAGATCTCGCCTTCAAGATTATATTGTACGTCGTAGGTTCCCATACCATCGGAATAATTGATTGTTCCTTGCAGACTGAGGGTTGTTGACTGACCTGTGCTACTATTGGCGTTGGTCGATGCTGGTAGATCTTCGATGCTGCTATAGCCTTCGAACAACTCACGTTGGCTAAATAAATTTTCAAGCTGTTCATCGGTAATAAAACTGCTATCGACAAAGGCTTTAGCTGCGTTAACATCATTGGCGGCTCCAGCTTTCATAAAGCCATCAAGGCTTGTATTAACTGTGCCAATCGTGTTTAAGGTGAATTTATAGAGCCAAAAACCGCCACCACCGCAGAGCAACAATAAGACGAGCGATCCAATAATCCCCCACTTGAGACACCCGCTACGTTTTTGGGGTTGTGGTGGATAACCATAGGGTTGTTGGCCATAGGGCTGCTGTGGTGGGTAGCCTGGCTGTTGTGGTGGGTAGCCTGGTTGTTGGCCATAGGGCTGCTGTGGTGGGTAGCCTGGTTGTTGCGGCGGTTGTTGACCATATGGTGGTTGATTGCTCACAAAATACCTCCAAAGAACACACAGAATTGCGTTACAAGCCTAGTATAGACGATGGCTTGGCTGCTGAGAAGAGCAAGAACGATGCACTTAAACGCCAATGCCACTCCGCGTTACTACGGAATGGCATTGAACAACGTTGCATTGACAGCAGTTTACTTTTCGTACACTTTGCCTGAGGCGGCTGGTGGTCGGGCGCGGCCAATCACCCCAGCCAACACAATCAGGGTTACCACATACGGCAACATCTGCATAAATTGCGAGGGCAAATCGAAACTATAAGCCTGCACTTTGAGCTGCAAGGCATCGGCAGATGAGAAGAGCAACGACCCACCAAAAGCGCCAATTGGATTCCACTTGCCGAAGATCATCGCGGCCAATGAGATAAAGCCTTGACCGCTGGTCATACCATCATCAAAGCCAAACGAGCCTTCCAGTGAGAACCAAGCCCCAGCCACCCCAGCGATCATCCCGCCAATAATCACGTTGCGATAGCGCATGCGATTGACGTTGATCCCGACGGTATCGGCAGCTTTGGGGTGTTCGCCGATCGCGCGGGTACGCAAGCCCCACACTGTGCGAAACAGGAAGAAGTTTAAGCCAAACACCATCAGAATCATCAAATAGGTGATTGGTTTGTGATCAAACAAAATTGGCCCAAGCAATGGGATATCGGCCAATGGCCCAAGCGGCATTTGTGGCAAGCCCGTGCGGAGTGGCGATTCAAATTTGAGCAAAAAGTTGGTGCGGGTAAAGCCGGTAATACCAACTGCCATAATGTTGATCACCGTACCGCTGATCACTTGGTCAACTTTGAAGCGAATTGAGAGCCACGCATGCAAGGCCGCCATCATGCCGCCCGTCACGATTGCGCCCAAAATCCCGATGATCAAGGGCATCCAAACCACGCCTCTGACGGCGCTTTCGGGTAAGGCATCGCCATAAATTGCGCGGGCTGAGATCGCGGCAGCAGCATAGCCAAAACAGGCTGCCGTCAGCATCATGCCTTCGATCCCGATGTTGACCACACCTGAGCGTTCACAGACAATCCCTGCCAACGCTCCAATTGCGATTGGCGTGCCAAGCCGTACCACCCGCGAAAGCGTATCCGAGAGGTCAACGCTGTTGTTGGCGACTGCCCAGAGCAAGATCGAAAAGAAACCAAGGGCAATCACGCTGCTCATATAGGGAGCAACCCAACCACGTTCAGGATTCTTGGCGATCAGCGTGCCACCTGCGATCACTAAAGCTCCACAGATCAAGCTAATCGTGATCATGGTGGGCAGTTCGATCGCGGCGACTGGTGGAGCTTTGGGATCTACCTTCATGTTGGCACTATCGGGAATCCGAATCGTGCTGGTAAAATCCCAAATGGATTGGATTTTGCTTTTTTCAGTGATTTTATTGCCGAGGCTGTTATTGACTGCAAAAATTAGGACAATCGCGATGAAAATCCCGAGCAGGCCAACCCCGCGTGCGCGTGTAAATTTCATACAAATCCACCGTAAAGGTTAAAAAATTCAAGAGCGACGGCGCTGGCGCTACTTACCCCAGCTACGGTTAAATGTGATTTTGCCACCTTCAGCTTGCTTGATACGATAAATCCAGCGCACAATTTGGTCGGCAGCAATAAACATAATCACTAAAGCTTGAATGATATTGATTAGGTTGATCGAAATACCCGTGTTAATTTGCATCGCGCCTGCGCCCGTGCGTAACGCGCCCCAGAACAGCGCTGCCGGAACAATCGCAATTGGGTTGCTTTTGGCTAGCAAGGCAATTGCCAAGCTATCGAAGCCCAAGCCACTGGAGAACACGGCCTTGAGGTTATATTCCAAACCAACAACTTGGCTTGTGCCAGCTAAGCCTGCCAAAGCGCCCGAAATGCCCATTGCGCCAACCACCGTGCCAGTAATGTTCATGCCAGCATAACGGGCGGCTTCGGGGTTTTCGCCCACAGTTTTGATTTCAAAGCCTTTGGGTGTGCGATTCATCAACCACCAAATAAAGCCAACCATCACAAATGCGATGATGATCCCCATATGAATCCGTAGATCCCAGGTGCTACTCGTTGTGGTAAATAAACGCGGATAAGCTTGCCCACCCGTCAAACTTGGGTCGGTAGCTTTGCTAATAATGCGCGGCAACGCGGCATTTTCGTGGATGAAGGGCGTGCGTTGCAAGGTGGCGCTTTTATCTTTCATCACGCCATTGATCAGATAATCCATGATTTGCAGGGCAATATAGTTGAGCATGATCGTCGTAATAACTTCATGCGCCCCTGTTTTGGCCCTGAGATAGCCAGGAATAATGCCCCACATGGCTCCGGCTAGCACCCCAGCCAGCAAGGCTGCTGGCAAGTGAATGATCGCTGGGATTGAGGCAACCCCAAACCATTGCGGCATAAAGGCGGCAACGGCGACGCTGCCAAGTGCGCCCATCAGCAATTGACCTTCAGCGCCAACATTGAACAAGCCAGCTTTGAAGGTGACTGCAACGGCCAAACCAGCCAAAATGTAGGGCGTTGATTCAACCAAGGTATTGCTAATTGCGCCTGGAATTGTGCTTGGTTTGCTCCAATCGCCAAATGCGCCTGAGAACAAACCAGTGAAGGCACTGAGGGTTACCCGTAAACGTTCGGGCAAGGTACTGAAAAACCAATCGCTGCGGCTGCCATACAGGCTTAGATCAAAGGCTGGCAGCTTATTGCTAGGAATCGAAATAAAGACGATTACCGCGCCGATCAAGACCGCCGTTAGAATTGCCAAGAGCGGTACGATTGCCTCACTGAGCCAAGGTAAACTGCGTTTGGTCGGCTTAGCTTCAGCGGGTTTTTTGGTTTCAGCGGGGGCTTGTTGCTCATTTGCCATTGGGTTGCTCCTGAATACCGGCCATCAACAGGCCAACGCGCTCGCGCGTAGCTTCGGCAATCGGGAGAATGCCAACAATTTTGCCGTGGTACATCACAGCAACGCGGTCGGCTAAGGACAGAATTTCATCAAGCTCTGCCGAAACCAATAAGACCGCTAGCCCTGCATCGCGCTGTTTAATAATTTGATTGTGAATAAATTCAATCGAGCCAACGTCAATCCCCCGCGTTGGTTGCGAAGCAATCAGCAAGCGGTTTTCGCGGGTAAATTCACGTGCTACAATAATTTTTTGTTGATTACCACCTGAGAGCGAGCCAGCCGTGGTGGTGGCGCTGGGTGTGCGCACATCAAAGGTTTCGATCAATTCTTTAGCATTTTCGTCGATTGCGGCATCGTTGAAGGTCAAGCCTTTGGTAAATGGCGCTTTGTAATAGGTTGAAAGCACCAAATTATCGCGGATGCTATAGCCAAGCACTAAGCCTGTGCCTTTGCGATCTTCGGGAATGTAGGCGACCCCTTGTTCAGTGATCGATCGTGGCGGGCGATTGGTAATATCTTTGCCGAGCAACTCAATCGAGCCGGTTGGCAGATGTTGCAGGCCAGTAATCGCCTCGACCAATTCAGTTTGGCCGTTGCCTTGCACCCCGGCAATCCCCAACACTTCGCCAGCATGGACATCAAGCGAGACATCATCAAGCACAGTTAATCCGCGATCATCGCGCAGTTTAAGATTACGAACTTTGAGCACCGCATCGCCAGGATTGGCCGCAGTTTTATCTACTTTCAAGACAACATCGCGACCAACCATCAGCGCGGCTAATTGGCCTTCGCTGGCAGTTTTGGGGTCTGCGCCGCCGACAACCTTACCACGGCGCAACACCGTAATTCGGTCGGCAACTTCGCGCACTTCGCGTAATTTGTGCGTAATAAAAATCAGCGCCTTGCCCTGATCGGCTAATTCACGCATAACCCGAAAGAGGTCATCGGCCTCTTGGGGAGTCAATACGGCAGTTGGTTCATCGAGAATCAACATATTGACATTGCGATAGAGCGCCTTCAAAATTTCGACCCGTTGCTGCACCCCGACAGGTAAATCGCCGACGATGGCATCGGGTGGCACGGCCAAGCCATATTGCTCGGAAAGCTCGCGCACCCGTTGACTGGCTTCTTTGGCATTGAGAATTGGGCCATTGCGCAATTCGGTGCCCAAAATAATGTTCTCGGTGACGGTTAGGGTATCAACGAGGGCATATTCTTGGTGCACCATGCCTAAACCAAGCCGAATCGCATCAGCCGGATTTTTGATCTTGGCCAATTCGCCGTTGATCAAAATCTCGCCTTGATCGGGGTCATACAAGCCGTACAAGATGTTCATGAGGGTGGATTTACCCGCGCCATTTTCACCAAGGAAGGCGTGGATTTCGCCGGGGAGTAGGGTAAAAGAGATCTGGTCGTTGGCCAAAACCCCGGGGAATTGCTTGGTGATATTGCGGACTTCCAACGCAGGTACGACGTTCGCTGTCACACAAGACTCCTAGTTAATCAACGAGGCAGCATTGCCTCAAATATGCAGAACAACCACGCTGTTGGCTGCCAAACGGTGGCAAAACGTGTCCCGGGTTGTTCGAGTTGCTGTGCTGTATATGCTGATAATACCACACAAAAAGTAGAAGGGCTGCGTCATGATGAACGCAGCCCTTCCACGGGGTTGTGCCTTGCGGCAACAATTAGTTCAAGGTAACGCCAGTGGTGATCGTACCATCAGCCAAGCCCTTCTTGATTTCATCAAGTTTGGCTTTAGCGTCGGCTGGCAATGCTGATTCTGCATCGTGGAATGGAGCGTAGTCGATCCCACCGTTTGCAGCGTTGCCCAAGTACAAGCCGCCAGCGAAGGTGCCATCGACAACTTCCTTGACCACATCGAACACAGCGTTGTCAACGCGCTTCATAGCGCTGGTGATCAACATTGGGGCTGGGCCTTTTTTGAAGGTGGTGTTGTATTCGTCTTGGTCAACGCCAATCACGAATACATTGTTGTCGGCAGCGGTCTTGATAGCGCCTGAGCCAGTTTGGCCACCAGCACCGAAGATTACGTCTGCGCCTTCAGCGATTTGGGTTTTAGCAGCTTCGCCGCCAGCGGTTGGGTCGGTGAATGAGTCGATGTAAACTTTGCTGACTTGGATATCGGCATTGACGTATTTAGCGCCAGCTTCGTAGCCAAGTACAAACTTCTTGACCGCAGGAACTTGTTCCTTACCGCCAACAGCACCGATTTTGCCGCTCTTTGAAACCATTGCGGCCAAAGCGCCAGCGATGAATGCTGATTCGTCTTCTGAGAAGACCAAGCCCTTGACGTTTGGCAATGCTGGTTCGTAAGCGAAGTCAACAATAGCAAACTTCAAGTCAGGGTACTTCGAAGCAGCGGCCTTGATTGCATCGCCCATCAAGAAGCCTACGCCGATGATCAAATCGTAGCCTTGGCTAGCGAATTGTTCAATGTTCTTTTCGTAGTCTTTTGGATCGATGGTTTCGATGTAGTCGATCTTCACGCCAAGTTCGGTTTCGGCTCGTTTCAAGCCTTCGAACGCGAATTGGTTGAAGGTACCGTCATCGACTTTACCAACGTCGGTAACCAAACCGATTTTGATGTCGCTTGGGGTGCTAGCACCAGTGGTTGCTTCGGCGGTTGCCGCAGCGGTTGCCACAGCGGTTGCTTCGGTGGCTGGGCTGGCGGTTACTTCGGCAGCAGCAGTTGCCGTTGGGGCAGCGGCTGCGGTGGTGGCGGTAGCCGCTGGTGCTGTGGTTGCAGCGGTTTCGGTGCCACAAGCAGCCAATACCGGAATCATCAAGACCAACAGCATCATGAACGCAATCATGCGTTTGTTCATGGGAGGAACCCTCCTAAAATAAAAGTGTATCTGTAGCTCCCCAAAAACATGTCACCCGCAATGCGTGGGGAATGGCGACATGCATTGGCGTTGATTATAACATAACACGGCGCAGTATAAAGTATGAGGGATGAAGGATGAGGGATGAAGCCGAAAAGGCTATAGGCTGAGGGAATGAAGTAGAATGCCAAACGCCAAAAGTCAATAGCCTCCAGAAATATTTCGCAATCGTTTAGAATTGCTTGGCAATAGTGGCAGTATAGTAAAGAACATAGAGCATAGAACATACGAATTAGGGGATCGGTTGTTGGGGTCGGGGGTTGGGAGATACATTTTTGAGTTTGAATATTTAGCGATCTTCGCGTTTTTCGCGGTTTCAAGCTTCGCGATCTTCGTGGCCTTCGTGGATCATAACCCTAGCCCCTCGATATAAGGAGCATGCATGGACGATTTACTGGTAATTGGTGGCGGCTCGGCGGGGATTACCTTTGCAAAATTTGGCGCTTCGTTGGGGGCAAAAATTACCGTAATCGAGGCCAACAAGCTCGGTGGCGATTGTACTTGGACGGGCTGTGTGCCAAGTAAAAGCTTAATTCACGCTGCCAAAATTGCTCATACCACGGCAACTGCTGCCCGTTATGGGATCAGCGCCCAGCCAAGCATCGATTTTGCCGCAGTGATGGGCTATGTGCATTCTGTGCAGCAGCAAATTTATCAACACGATGATGCGCCTGAGGTGCTGCGTCAAGCGGGTGCACGGGTAATCGAAGGGCGTGCGCGTTTTTATGATGATCAAACGGTGGAAGTTAATGGCGAGTTACTACGAGCCAAGCACTTTTGCATCGCGACTGGCTCGCATCCCAAAATTCCGACGATCCCTGGTTTGGCCGAGGCGGGCTACCTCACCAACGAAGATGTTTTTTTACTAGAAGCATTGCCCAAGCGAATTGTTGTGCTTGGTGGTGGGCCGATTGGCTGTGAGCTAGGCCAAGCACTATTTCGCTTGGGAGCTGAAGTGACGATTATTCAACAAGGCCCACGCCTGTTGCCCAAAGATGACCATGCCATGGGTGCGGCTTTGGCTCAAGCACTTAAATCCGAGGGCTTACAGCTTTACCTCAACACCAAAACCCTCAAGGTCGAGTTGCAGGCTGGTGCAAAACAGCTCACGATTCAAACTGCCAATAACCAACCCCAAACCATCGTTGCTGATGCAATTTTAGTGGCAGCGGGTCGTACCCCGAATCTACATAATTTGGGTTTGGATGCAGCAGGCATTTTGTATGACCCTGAACAGCGCATTCATGTTGACCACTATTTGCGCACCAGTAATCCACGAGTGTTTGCCTGTGGCGATGTGATTGGGCGCTATCAATTTACCCATGTGGCGGCACAAGAAGCAGGCTTGGTGCTACGCAATGCACTTTTTCCAGGCCAAAGCGCCATGAAATACGAATTAGTGCCGTGGGCAACCTTTACCGACCCCGAAGTTGGCCATGTTGGCTTGAATGAAGACCAAGCGCGGGCCAAGTATGGCAGCAGCTTGCGGGTGTATGAATTGCCGTGGAGCGCCAACGACCGTGCTCGCACCGAGGATGCAACTCAGGGCTTTACCAAAATTTTGGCGGTTGGCCGCAAAGAACAAATTGTCGGCGTGCATATTATCGGCCAAGGCGCTGGCGATATGATCAATGCCGCAGTGCTAGCGATGGGCACGGGTGTCAGTGCCTCAAAACTCGGTGGCTTAATTAATGTTTATCCAACCCGCTCGCAAGGTCTCAAAATGACCGCCCAACGCTCGTTTACCCGCTGGCTCGAAAAACCATGGCTGCAACGAGCGTTACGCTGGTATTTTCGCTAAACCTGTTCTTTCAAGAGCCATATCAGTTTTATCATCGGCCTTCTACGAATCCTTTCCTTTGGCCCACTGCGGCGGTTGATGGGCAGGTTCCCCCTCACCTCGCAGGGCGGAAGCGGGGGTAAGGGGCTAAGATCCCTCACCCCCAACCCCTCTCCCACTGCGGCGGGCGAGGGGCGTTCCAAGCATCATGATGGACGGTTCTCCCTCGCTCGCTTGCGGGAGAGGGGCTAGGGGGTGAGGGCACGCAAAATATCCATATTTTATGGCACGGCAACCCCAAATGCGCCCTTGGTTAGTTGCTGTTCTGCGCCTGTTTCAACATGCACTTGCCAAACCCCATCGCTGCTATTGTTGAGCAGATATTGGCTATCGCTCGACCAGAAGGTTAACGAGGCGGCATATTGGTCGAAATAGGGCAATACATTCAAAAAAGGTCCACTTGGTACAAACGATTTGAGCCGTTTAACTTGGCCCGATTCGACATCTAGTACTTCCCAATGCACCTGCACGCCGCTTTGGGCTTGGCGACTGACTTTGACAATTCCAGCATCGCCGCTGGGGCCGCGTGGCCGAGCATCGGCAACCAATAAGGCCACCGAACGCCCATCTGGCGACCAGAAAAATGCTAAGGGACGGGCGGTTTCGAAACTTTGGCTTTTGCCAGTAGCAATCGTTTGAATCATCAAACCTGAGCGGGTTTGTAGGCCAAAGGTTTGGTAGGCAACTTTGGCACGGTCGGGCGAAAGCACAAACATAAAGCCTTCGCTGGTTGGTTCGCTCAAGGCCTGTTGCCCGGCCTGATCAATCTGCATCAGTTGATTGATTTCGCCATCAGCTACTACCACCACCCGCGCTGAGCCATCAGCATTCCAAGCAGGCGCTTGAAAATCGCCAGCGGTTTCCTTGAAAAAAGTTAAATCTTTGGATTGAACTGAGTGGACTGCGGTGTTGCCAACCGGAGTACCGCCGCCAGTGTGCAATAACAAAGCGCTGCTATCAGGCTTCCAAGCAAAATACGATGGTTGTCCATCACGCACTTTATGCGCTACTTCGGAGCCATCAGCGGGCACAACATATAATTCCATGGTTGTGCCTGATGCTAAAAAGGCCAGCATTTGGCTATTGGGTGACCAGGAAAGATAAAATGGGCGCAGATTAAAATCGCTGAAAACCGTGCGAGCTGGGCTGCCATCGAAGGCCTGCACTCGAATCTCGATCACTGTGGGTGTTAGTTGAATATAGGCTACGTGTTGGCCATCGGGTGCAGGCGTAACCTGAATATATTGCACGATTGATGAGGCATCATTTGTCAACGTTAATTGTTGATTATGACTATCGATTAGTTGAATATTGCCAGCTTGATCTTGTACGAGCGTTCGATTGAGCTTAACTGCTGGTTGATCGCGTTGCCACCAGCCGATTCCAACCGCCAAACCGAGGCCAACAACTCCACCGATTAACAGTAGCCAACGAATGCGTCGTCGCATGACATCGCCTCCTATTAAATTGTAGCGCCCAGTGAATCCCCAATTAGTCCACTGAATGGTATAGGATTAAGCCTATCACGAATCGGCTTACGAGCCACTTAACTAGGCCTTTTTTAACCTAGGACTATTGCGCTATTTTGGACTGAACCTATGTTACTGATGGGGCTATCCAAAAGTCGTGCTATTTGCTATGAGGCTTAGCAATAGCTTGTGCTAAAGTTGCAACACCGCTGAATTGGGCTTACAAATACTGATTATTCCTAGCGAAGGATTGTTGTGATGCTTGCTTTTCAACCTAGCAACCAAGAATTAAATGAAGCTAGTCTGGTTGCTGGGTTGCGCCAGCGCGACGATGCAGCCTTTAATTATTTTTTGCAAACCTTCGCACCACAGCTGCAACGCTTAGCTCGGCGCTATGTTTACTCCGATGATGAAGCTGATGATATTGTGCAAGAGAGTTTTATTCGCGCGGCTGAGCACATCAATCGTTTTGAAGGCCGTAGTAGCCTTGGCACATGGCTGCATCGTATTACGATCAACGCTGCGCTCGATTATCGCCGTCGCCAACGACCCCAAACCAACTTGAATGAACTCGATGAGCGAATGAGTGTTAGCGATTTGGGCGATGCCACGCTTTCGGCTGAATTAAGCCAATATATTTATGCAGCACTGGAAACGCTGCCAACCCGCCAACGCATGGCGATCAATTTGTGTTATTTGCAAGGAATGACTGCCCAAGAGGCCTCATGCTCTTTGGGGATTAGCCCCGACACCGTGTATGGCTATTTGCAACAAGCCTACCCCACCTTGCGTCGCGCCTTGGCCTGCTACATGGCCGAAGCGTGAAACACCTTTTTGGTTTGGGGCGTATAGCTGCTGCAACATCCATCTGGCGGCAGTTCCCGCAAGGAGGTGTCCTATGCAAATCACACTTATGGTGATGTTGTGTGTCGTTGGAGCACTCGCGCTGGTGCTGGGGGAAGCCCATATGCTGCGAGTTCCAGCCAGTAGCCAATCGATTTCCCTCTATACTTGGCGATTGGCAGTCTATTTGATGTTAATTCTCAGCACATTAAGCATTATTGCGGTATTATGATACCGATGTGCTGATATCCATCGGCTCATTGCCCACCAGGCAATGGGCTTTTTTTTGACAAAAAACCATTTATTGAGATATTATCTCTTTTATAATGAGATTAATATCAATTAGCTAAGGATTTCAATGCAATGCGTCGATATAGTTTAGGGTTGTTGCTGGTATTGGTGGTTGGTTGTGGCCAAAGTACAGCCACAGTTCAGCCAAGCCAAGTGAGCCAAAGCCAACAACAAACCACCACCGCTGATCAAATCATGCCAACGGCAACCGCAATTAGCACCGCGCCAGTCAGCCAAATTCGCGTCGTTACAACCATGAGCATTTTGGCCGATGTGATTAAGCAGGTTGGTGGCGAACGGGTGCTTGTTGATAATATTATTCCCTTGGGCGCTGGCCCCGAAGATTATCAAGCTACGCCTGGCGATAGCCAAAAAATTGCCGATGCCAATATTGTGTTTTTCAATGGCCATGCGCTTGAGGAATGGCTCGAACCCTTGTTCGAAAATGCTGGGGGCAGCGAGCAGCCAAGGATTGAATTATCTGCTGGTTTTGCAGTGATTGAAGAAGAACATGCTGAAGAAGAACACGCTGATGAAGAACATGCTGATGAGCATGCTCACGAAGAAGGCAACCCGCACTTTTGGCTTGACCCAACCTATGTGATGTCGTATACCCTGACGATTCGCGACCAACTTAGTGCGATCGATCCCAGTGGCAAGGATGTCTATGCAGCCAATGCCGAAGCCTATCTTGGCCAATTACAAGCGCTCGATCAAGAATTGCAAGGCTTGGCGGCCCAAATTCCGGCTGAACGGCGCAAACTCGTGACCAACCACGATGCCTTTCCGTATTTTGCCCACCACTATGGCTTTGAAGTTGCTGGCGTGTTGTTGGATAACCCCGAAGCCGAGCTTTCGGCTGGCGATTTAGCGGCTTTGGTCGAGAGCGTTAAGGCCAGCGGCGTGCCGGCAATTTTCTCTGAATCGCAGTTCAACCAAAAAACTGCCCAATTGCTGGCGGATGAAGCTGGGATTGAAACCATTGCGGTGTTGTATACCGACACTTTAGGCAGCGATACTGCAACTTCCTATATCGACATGATGCGGTACAATATGAATACTATTGTTGCTGCGCTCAAATAACGCACACGTGATGTATGGCAGTAGCTATAGGAACAGCAGCGGCTGTTGCCTATAGCTTCTTGCGTTAACGAAGGATTTTTCTATGGCAGCGGTTGCTTCCCAAGCGCATATTCGGCTTCAATCGGCCACCAGCCTGGCCCCAGCGCTTGAAGTTCGTCAACTTAATATTCGGTATGATCAACGCACGGTGCTCAGTGATGTTTCGTTTCAGGCCCAATCGAGCCAATTAATTGGGATTATTGGCCCCAACGGTGCTGGCAAAACTTCGTTGATCAAAGCAATTTTAGGCCTAATTCCTTCAACTGGCCAAATTTTGGTGGCTGGCCAAGCTTTGGCCAAGCGTTCGCGCAAAGTGGCCTATGTGCCGCAAATTAGCGCGGTCAATTGGCGCTTTCCTGCCAGTGTGCGCGATGTTGTGCTGATGGGGCGTTATGGCCAGCTTGGTTGGCTGCGTCGCCCGAAAAAAGCCGATTATGCGCTTGCCGATGCTGCGCTTGAACAAGTCAATATGCAAGATTTTGCCGAACGTTCAATCGCTGATCTTTCGGGTGGTCAACAACAGCGAGTCTTTTTGGCGCGAGCATTGGCCCAAGAACCCGATGTCTTGTTGCTCGACGAGCCAATTAGCGGCGTTGATGTGCCCACGCAAGAGGTGATTTTGCATCTGCTGCGTGATTTGAGCAGTGCAGGCCGCACCCTCTTGGTGACGACTCACCATTTGCAACATCTCGAACATCATTTTGATGCCTTGCTCTGCTTAAACCAATGCCTGATTGCTTATGGTCCGCCGACCGCCGTTATGACTCGCGAAGTAGTTGAGGCCACGTTTGGGCGTTCGTTGGTTTTAGTGCCAAGCGCCGAGCGCATTATTCTCGATTGCAATCATGGCAATTGCACCGAAAAACAGACTTTGATTAACCGCGACGGATCAGCGAATAATTAATAGATTGGTTGTGATTGGGCTGAAATTATGCCCTCACCCCCTTGCCCCCTCTCCCGCCCGCGAGGCGAGGGGGAACGACGAGGCTGATAACTTTTCGCCCGATCAGTGGGAGAGGGCTTGGGATGAGGGCGTACTAAATACCGATCCCCGACCCCTGTCAACCGATCCCCAACTCAAAAAAGGTTCCTAACCCATGAAATGTACCGATTTTTGGAACTGTGTCGTGGTTCCCTTACAATTTGCGCCGACTCAACGCGCCCTGCTTGCCGCGATCCTGATTGGAATTCTGTGTTCGGTCGTGGGCGCATTTGTGGTGCTGCAAGATTTATCGTTTATTGGCGATGCCTTGGCCCATGCCTCGTTTCCTGGCGTGGTGATTGCCTCGATGCTCGGCTGGAATATTGCTTTGGGCGGGGCGATTTTTGGGGTGGCTACCGCCTTAGGTGTTGGCTGGATTACTCGCCGCTCCAAAGTTAGCCTTGATACTGCCATCGGGGTGTTGTTTGCTGGCATGTTTGCCTTGGGCATTTTCCTGCTTTCGCGTGATCGTGGCTACAACAAAGAACTATTTGGCTTGCTGCTTGGCGATATTCTGGCGGTGCGTCAGAGCGATCTCTGGACGATTGTGGGAGTTGGCGGATTAATTCTGGTGGTGATTGCAGCGCTCTACAAAGAATTAGTGCTAATGACCTTTGATCGCACTGCGGCGGCGGCCCAAGGCTTGCCCGTAGGATTTTTGCACTATCTGCTGCTCAGTATTATGGCGATCACGGTGGTGGTGGCAATTCAAAGCATCGGCATTGTGCTGGTGGTGGCGATGTTGGTTACGCCTGCGGCAACCGCTTCGTTGGTGGTGCGACGCTTTTGGTCAATGATCGTTTGGGGTTCAGTGCAAGGGCTGATTGCGGCAACGATTGGCATTTACGTTTCGGCCTATATCGATGGCGTACCAACTGGCTCATCGATTGTTTTGGCGCATACAGCGATCTTTTTGCTGGTATTGGTGCTTGCGCCGCGCAAAAATGCTTTAGCTGGCTTGTTTCAACGCAAAGTTGCTGACTAACTAGGTACAATCGTTGCTCACACCTGAATTAGGCCCATGCTAACGATTTAGCATATTCCACATGCATTGATTCTTTGGTAGGATACGATCTTACTATCACGCATGAGGACTGCTTATGGCCGATTTAACCTTGAACCACGATCAAATCCTTTTAGGTGATTGTCGTGATGTTCTTCCATTACTGCCACCAGCCAGCGTTGACCTCATTTTCGCTGACCCGCCCTATAATTTGCAATTGCGTGGCGATTTATTACGCCCCAACATGACGCATGTTGATGCAGTTGATGATGATTGGGACTCATTTCGTGATTTTGCTGCCTATGATGCGTTTACACGTGCTTGGCTGCAAGCATGTCAGCGTGTTTTAAAAGATAATGGCACAATGTGGGTGATTGGTAGTTATCACAATATCTATCGGGTTGGTACAATTTTACAAGACCTTGGCTTTTGGATTTTAAACGATATTGTTTGGATTAAGCGTAATCCAATGCCAAATTTTCGTGGTGTACGCCTAACCAATGCCCATGAGACATTAATTTGGTGTGCGAAATTGCCAGGCCAGAAGTATACCTTTAATTATCATGCCTTGCGCCATTTGAACGACGATAAGCAAATGCGCAGCGATTGGGAATTTCCGCTGTGTACTGGCAACGAACGCCTGCGGATCAACGGCAACAAAGTGCATAGCACCCAAAAGCCCGAAGCGTTGCTCTATCGAGTATTATTGGCAAGCTCGAATGTTGGTGATGTGGTGCTTGATCCATTTTTTGGCACGGGCACGACGGGCGCGGTAGCCAAACGTTTGGCGCGTCACTACATTGGCATCGAGCGTGATCCCAGCTATGTTGAAGCAGCGCGAGGCCGGATTGCCGCGATTGAGTCGCCTAGCAGCACCGATGCCCTGCAAGCCTTGCCAAGCAACAAACGGCGGATTCCACGGATTCCGTTTGGCAATTTGTTGGAGCATGGCTTGTTGCAAGCGGGCCAACAATTATGGTTTAACCGCGATCCAAACTTGGTTGCCACGCTGTTGGCTGATGCTTCGCTGCGCATGTCCGATGGCACACGCGGATCGATTCACAAGCTTGGTACAATTTTGACAGGCCAACCAAGTTGCAATGGCTGGGAACATTGGTTTTTTCAGGCGAGTGATGGTACTTTAACTTCGATTGATGTGTTGCGCCAAGAGGTGCGGCGTTTACGCGAACAAACTCCAAGCGCCGATGATTTAAGTGAGTTATGACGAACAATCTTGCTGAGGCAGTTCGAGCACAGGCTGCTCAATTAGGTTTTAATCTGGTCGGTATCACGCCTGCCAAGCCATCACCAACTTTAGCTGCTTATCAAGCTTGGGTTGAGGCCGGAATGTATGGCGAGATGGGCTATTTGGCGCGGCCTGATCGCCAAGCGCGTCGCCAAGATTTGAATGTGATTGTGCCGAACGTGCGTTCGTTGATTATCGTGGCGCTGGATTATCGCACTCAGCCGATTCCTGCCAGTTTGCTGAATGACCCCAGCCGTGGCCGAATTGCGGCCTATGCTTGGGGCATCGATTACCATGATCTGATGACCCCACGGTTACAAGAACTGGCGAATTGGCTGCAAGCCCAAATTGCCGAGCCAGTTCAGCAGCGGGTCTATGTCGATACTGGGGCGATTTTAGAGCGTTCGCATGCCCAGCAGGCTGGCTTGGGCTTTATCGGCAAAAATACCATGCTGATTAGCCCACGGCGTGGCTCCTTCTTCTTCTTGGGCGAAATTCTGACGACCTACGAATTTGCTGATTACGATCAGCCTGCCCCGCCGACGATGTGTGGCTCGTGTAGCCGCTGTTTGCAAGCCTGCCCAACCAAGGCCTTCCCCAAACCGCATGTGCTCGATGCTCGGCGCTGCATTTCCTACCTGACAATTGAATATAAAGGCTCAATTGCGCGTGAACTCCGCCCGCAAATGGCCAATTGGATTGTTGGTTGTGATGTTTGTCAGGATGTTTGTCCGTGGCAGCGTTTTGGTGTACAAAGCCAAGAATCAGCCTTTTTTCCAATTGATCATGATCGGGCAGCTCCGCCCTTGGCCAGCCTTTTGACCTTAGATCCTGCTGGTTTTGGTGAGCGCTATGGCGAGGCCGCGATTAGTCGGCTCAAGCGTGATCGTTTAGTGCGCAACGCCTGTGTGGCGGCAGGCAACTGGCGCGACCCCGCAATTTTGCCCTTGCTAGCGCCCTTGTTGCACGATGCCAGCAGCCTTGTGCGTGAGCATGCCGCTTGGGCGATTGGCCGCAATTTCGATGATTCATCTGTGATGTTGCTGCAACAAGCCTTGCAAACTGAAACCGAGCCAAGCGTGCGTAACGAATTGCAACAGAGTTTGCACGAGCGCTCAGCTTGCTAGACGTTAGTTGGCGGATCTGCTATCATCCATGGGCTTTTGTTGGCTTGTGGAAGAATTGAAACCGATGGAAAAACAGCAGACTGAAGGGCAAAAACAGGCGTGGTGGCGGCTTGGTTTGGGCGGATTCTTGTTGGTGATGATGCTGGGCTTGATGTGGCCAGCTTTTGAACGAGGCTTGGCGCGGCGGCCTGTGCTGAACTTGCAAACCCCCGACGATGGGCTTGAAGGCACCTTATTGCACGAATCCCAACTGATTCGGCGTGATCGCTCGTTGTATCGCCCCATTGTAGCCGAAGAATTTATTTCGGCTCCCTATACCCCTTTGCACCCGATGCTGCTTTCGTTTATGCCGTTTGACCCTGAGCGGCCTTTTACGGCAGGCCGTTGGATTTCGCTGCTCTCAATGCTGGCGATTGGCCTGATTATCAGCCTGTTTGTGGCTAGCCATACCCGTATTTGGTTGCTCGGTTTAGCGGTTGGGGCGTGTTGGCTGGCCTTTCCACCAGCCCAATTATGGGCCTTGCGACTCAAGCCAGATCTGTTTGCCTTGAGCTTTACGGCGCTGGGTTTGCTGTTGGCTAGTTGGCGTGAAGGGCGTTGGTTTGGTTGGGCGGCAGTGTGTTTTGGCTTGGCATTTTTAGCCAAACAAACCTTGGCGATGGCTCCGCTGGCGGTTGGGCTTAATTTGCTGCTGCACGATTGGCGCAAAGGCCTGAAATTTGGCACGCTTGCCGTTTTGGCGGCAGGCTTGCCCTATCTCGCGTTGGATCTTGTGACCGCTGGCTGGGCGACGCGCCACATTTGGGGCTTGCATCGCTCGGAGTGGTGGAGCTTTGATCTGATGTGGAAATATGTGCGATTGCTTGGCTGGTCGTTGCCTTTGGTTGGCTTGGCGCTGCTGGGCTTGGGCTTGTACTGGCGACATTATGCCATGCGCCAAGCGGCCTTGTATGCCACGCTGGCTCCAATTTCGTTGTATGGAGCGGGCGAAGTTGGGGCGCACCATAATCATCTTTTAGAAACAATGCTAGCGTGGTGCTTGGCTGGTGGCTTGGCGGCTGGTTTGCTGATTAACCTTGGTTTGAGTAAGCAAGGTTGGCGGCGGGCAGCGACGGCGCTGGCGATCGGTGGCTTGTTGCTGCAAGGCTGGTGTTTACGCCAAACCCCCAGTTGGTATGGGGGCGAGTTTGGCATTCTCGATTTGGCGCGATTTGTACCCTATATTCAATCTAAGCCCGGCGATGTATTGCTCGATAACCCGGGCTTGGCGATTGCGGCGGGCAAACCCTTGATTTTCGATGATCCTTCGACGATGGGGCCAGCGATTGAGAGTGGCGTTTGGCCAGCTCATGGCTTCTATGAAAGCATTCGGCAACGCCGTTGGAGCTTGATTATGCTGCCGTTTAACGTGCAAACTGATCGGCGCGATGCGACGGGACGCTGGACTGAAGAGAGCATTCGCCTGATTGACGAGCATTATCAACTAGAATTTGCCGATATCGTGTTTACCTACGTGCCAAAGCCCTAAAACGCAATTGCCACCATCCCCTCCGAGACGGTGGCAATTCTTTTTTTCAAACAATACACTCTAACCAAAGGACCCGTGGATACGGTTCGACAGCTTCAAAGCTAAACAAACTCCTAACTGTTATGGCTAAGCGAAGCGGCTGCCTGCCGAGGAGACCCCTCGCAGGGGCTGGGCTTGCTAGCGTTCCTTGCGGCTGACCTTAAAATTACGGTTATTGTCACATCACGCAAGAACTATAACAATGCTTCACATTGATAGCCGAGCAGCAGATGGGTGTTCGTCGGTGATCAGTCACCACCAGCCCGAGCCACGTGCCTGTCTTTGTGCGTTTCCTCATAACACTAATTAATGAATGTGTTAGTTTCGACGCACCACCGACTATTTCCAACGGCCATTCCGTTGGTCGATAGCGGTGACCAATGTGGGGTTTGGTTTGGTTTGTTTAGGTGCTGTTCCCGCTGAACCGTATCCATACGGGTTACACTGTTAATATACTTGGCAGGCTGGTTAACTACAAGCGCTTCATCGCTGTTTTACGATGAAGCGCTAAAATGGGCAATTTTTGGCTTGAAATGGCTTGGGTTAAGGCAATTGTGTCAAAAATTAATTAAGAAAAATACCTAGGGTCAATTATTGAAAAATGAAAAAAATACCTAGGACTAAAAAGAAGGTCACAACTGCGATTAACACAAACTGGAGGGTTGTCGTAAATTTTGCCCGTGGCGAGCTGGCGAGATCATTGCTGGCTTGAATGCCAAGCGTTGATGAAGCAGCCGCATTTGGTCGATTGACCTCGATCGGTTTAGCCTTGGGCTTACGTTGTTGGGGCTTGGTAAACTGATCGACCAATAGATCCTCGGATGGCTCAGGCAATGGGATGGTAAATTGGCTGGGGGTACGGCGTTGCAGCGCATGTTGCAATTGGCTGACAAATTCACCAACCGATGTTTGGCGCTGGCTTGGCTGTTTGGCCAAGGCTTGTTCGATGACGTGGGCGATTGTTGGTGAAATATCCGGTATAACATCTTGCAGTGGCGGAATTCGCTCTTGCAAGATTTTTTGCACCAACTGTGGTGAGGCTGTATCGGTGCCAAAAGGCCGTGAATTGGTCAAGGTTTCATAGAGCACCAAGGCCAGCGAGTAGAGGTCCGAGCGTGGCGAGGCTGGCACTTCTTGCATAATTTCTGGGGCCATGTAGGCGATTGTGCCAGTGACATTGCCGGTTTTGGTGAGCCGAATATATTGGGCCGTGCTGGCGATGCCAAAATCGGCTAAAACGGCTTGACCATTGTTGCGAAATAAGATATTGCTGGGCTTGATATCGCGGTGAATAATCCCCTTGCTATGAGCATATTCCAAGGCATAGCCAATATCGATGCCCATTTTGATCACATCTTCGACGGCGAGCGAGCTAGCGATCATGCGCTCCAATAACGAACCATTCTCGATGTATTCGAGCGCAATAAAATAGACCTCCTCGTCTAGTTGGGGATGGGGCACTGCTCCGGTCTCATACGATTGGACAATATGCGGGTGATGTAAAATCCGCACAGCGTCAGCCTCGTTGAGAAAACGGGTTAACAATTCGCCGACATGGATCAGCATTGAAGGCAAGACTTTAAATGCGGTTGTGCCAAACTGTGGATGTTCAGCCTTATAGACAACCGCCATACCGCCTTGGCCGATCTGCTCAGCTAGATGATACTCCCCAAGTTGAAGATTACTTAAGTTTTGCATAGAGGGCCACCTAATGCTAAACATAGCTTGTGATCATAGACAGAGCGCACTGGTGGGTGCGCTCTTTTGCTCCTGATCGTCCGACAACATTATGGATTAATCGGCGGTGGTGTTGGTTTTTCGGTTGGCCGTGGTGTATTGGTTGCTGGTGGTTTTGGACACCCGCCCCGAGCTGGATCACCAGGCTCATTGGGACAATTATCGACGTTATCGGGAATTGTATCACCGTCCGAGTCAGGGATTGGTGTTGGCTGTGGAACTTCGGTTGGTATTGGACAACCATTATTTGGCCCAGCCACACCAGGACAGCCATCAACTTCATCGGGCACGCCATCGCCATCACTATCGGCTGGTGGTGGTGTATTGGTTGGTGGGACAGGAGATGCTTGTTGCTGGCTTGGCGTATTAGTTGGGCGTGGGCGATTCGTTGCTTGCGGACGCGTCGTTGCTACAACAACTGCATTGGAGGTTGCCGTGGCTACAGGTGTATCGGTTGGTTCAGGCGTTGGGCTATTTTCAGGTGTTGGAGCCAAGGTACTGGTTGCAACACCTGGATCAACCACAACCGCTGGCTGAGTACCAACAGGTGTGCCATTGCCATTGCTGGTGCTTGCACTGGTGGCTGTAGCACTGCCATCGGTGGTAAATTGCACGGCGTTTGTCGTACCATTGGTATCGTTGGGATTGACAGTGTTGCTGCTTGATAGCATATACACGCCAATTAATATCAGGCCGAGAATACCGCCGCCGATGCCTGCGATCAAGGCCTTCTTTTTATTGTTATTTGGCCGATTAACCGCAAATGTGCCTGAGCCGCCGTCAAAACCGAGATTTGGTTGTGAGCTAGGGCCAAGATTTTGATTGACCGCCGTGCCAGGCCGGGCAACCTCAATGGGCCGTGCATTGACGGTGCGATTAGGCCGTGAACTTGGCCCACGCACTGGATTTTGGCCAGTGAGTGGTTGATTCACCCCTGATAAGGGTTGGTTTACTCCTGACACTGGTGCATACATTTGCGTGCTCTCGCCAGTGAGTGCCATATTGGTTCCACTGAGTGCGCCAACTGGCTCAGGGGTATAGATTTGGGTCCCGTCGTTGGGTAACGCCACATTGGCCTGTGAGTTGGCTCCCATTGGTAAGGGTTGATTTACGCCACTCAAGGGCTGATTGATGCGGCTGTTAGGGCCACTGCCTGCTGGTGGCGTATAAATTTGGCTTCCTTCAACAGGCAAGGCCATGTTTGCGCCACTTGCTGGGCCGGCCAAACCTTGGTTTGGCTTTGAGATTGCAACATTAGCGGCGCTGGCAGCCCCAACCACTGGGTTAAACACCTGGGTGCGGGTTGAATCGCCTTCAGAACTACGTTCAGTCCGACTGCCACTTGGTCGGGCAATTGGAATCATGGGTTTGCCATGGGCATTCAACTGCACATCAGGTTTGGTTGCTGATCGCCCAAACTTTGCCTGTTTGAGGGCTTCAACAAAATCAGACATATTCTCAAAGCGTCGTTCCGGGTCTTTGGCGGTTGCCCGCTCGATAATTTGGGCGGTCAGTGGTGGCACATGCGGAGCCAATTCGCGTAATGGCGGCAGAGGTGTGCTAATAATTTTGCTTAATGCAACAGCAATATTGGCATGCATGTTGGCATATGGGTTTTTGCCTGCCAAGGCTTCATAGAGAATCAAGCCTAAGGCATAAATATCGGAGCGGGCATCGGCAATTTGGCCTTCAGCAATTTCGGGCGCGGTGTAGGCTACCGTCCCAGCAAAACCACCAGTTTTGGTCATACGGGCTTCATTGCTGACCCGGGCAATCCCAAAGTCGGCCAAAACTGCATGACCATCGTGGCGATACAGAATATTGCTTGGCTTAATATCGCGGTGAATAAACTGCTTGCGGTGAGCGTAATCGAGGGCCGAACCAATATGCAAGCCCATCTCAATCGTTGGATTGAGTTGTTGGCGTGGTTGCGTATGTAAGCGTTCGCTGAGTGTGCCACCGCCAATAAACTCCATTGCAATGTAATGGATGCGTTGACGACTATTATTTGGGTCAGGAATATCACTGGCTTCGTAGAGCTGCACAATATGTGGGTGGTGCAGTTCACGAATTGCCCGTGCCTCGAGCATGAATCGTCGGAGCGTGTCGGTATCGTGGGCAAAATAGGGGGGTAGCACTTTAAATGCTACCGAGCCATAATCGGGGTGATGCGCCCGATAGACGAGTGCCATCCCGCCGCGGCCTATTTCATCCTGCAAGCTATACTCGCCCAACTGTGTATGTTCAAACGACTCCATAGCAGCATCCTACAACGAAAACAGCGGGAAGACCGCTCTCTTCAGTACCAAAGATTAATATTTTTCGACAACTTCGTTGCTGCCCCATTATCACACCATTCGTCAGCCTTGACAAGCGGCAGCTAGAACGATCTGAGCGATGGCTACCTGCTGATGATTAAGGTTGGTATTGGGCGCTAAACCGATAAATTGGGGTTTTGTCGCCAGTTTTGGCCGCCCAAATAATATTGATCAGATAGGTGGTGTTGGCGGCAATCGGAATATTGCTCAATAATTCAGCGCTTTGGCCAGGATTGCCTGATTGAACATAGGGTTGAAACTGGCCGTTGCCATCACGATAGTATAAATACAAGTTAAAATCGTGTTGATCAGGGGTGATATTTTCGAGCTGAATCGTTACTTTACCCCCAACCGCAAGCTTAAATTGATAGTAATCGAAATTACTCGGAACCTCGCCAATAAAGTCGCCTTGACACCAGCCCCCAGCCAGCGCGATGAATCCGGCGGTCGTTGAGGCGTTATTGGCTGGCTCACCAACATTAATGCATGGTTGAAGCTGCCCGACGACAGGGCTAAACAAGCGGCTACGATTGATTCCAATCGTGACCCGCGCTGGGCCAGCTACGGCAACATTCGCATTTTCCGAGCGCAACTCTACTTGGAAGGTTTCGTAGGGTTCGGCCACTGCGTTTTGCAAAATCCCGATATTAATCAAGGCATAGCGACGTAATCCGGTGATTGTGAAGGCATTGCCAGTCCCTGTGGTTGGTGAGTAATCAGTCCCAGCAATTGCTGTCCCGTTAAAGGTTTGGTAGCGTAGATTGAGGCTGAGGCTTTCGTCGCTGAGTGCGCCATTGACGACGACTTTAAGCCAAACATTTATGCCTTCGGTGGTTTGAACATTCGTGCGTTCCCACGATACCGTTACTGCTTGCGGGCTTGCCTCTTCGGCCTGAGCGCTTGGGAACGCTACGCAACTAAGCAGAATTAAGAGGAACAATGACCAACGTTTGTAGTGCATAACCTAAAAATCCTTGTTGCTAGAATCGACGTATGAGTATGGGTTATGATGGAAGCTAAGCACAACCCTGGTGTTTTCAAGGGTTGTGCTTAGCCTGAACAACCGCCATTAGCGTGAGACACTTAAGCGATAGGTGGGTATTTTATCGCCAGTATCACTAGCCCAATACACGGCAATCAAATAGTTGGTATTCGCCGCAATCGGGGCATTACTAATCACCTCGGCCTGCTGACCGGGATTGGTAGATTGTAAATATAATTTGTAGCCCTCTTGCACATCACGGTAATATAGATAAATGTTAAGGTCATGTTGATCAGGGGTGGTGTTTTCAAGCCGAATTGTGATATTCCCAGCCGTCGATTGTTCCACATGATAATAATCGACATCACGAACAGCTTCTGTTTCAAAGCTGGTGTTACACCAACCGCCATTCACCGCAATTTGGCCCGCTGATGCGGGAAAGTCATTATTGGGTTCGCCGCCATTCACACATGATTCCATAATCCCAGCGATTGGATTCATCAGCCGTGAGCGGCGAATTGTGACGGTTACTCGGGCTGGCCCAGAGATGACGGTGTTTGCTGCATCTGAGCGTAATTCAACTTGAAAGGTCTCAGTTGGCTCTGGGTAATCATTCTTTTTGATGTGAATTTTGATATAGGCTACCCGATTATTGCCAACAATTGCCCCTTTGGTGCCACTTGGCCAATTGGTTGGTTCATAGTCGTGATTATATTCTGCTGTTTGCTGAAATGTTTGGTAGATAAATTTAAGATTGACATCATCGGTTGGGGCCGCCCCAACCACATTAATTCGCAGCCACACATCAATGCCCTCAGCGGTTGAAGCATAGGCACTGCTCCATGCGAGCGTTGCAGCGGTTGGTGCATCGGGGTTGGCAAAGCTTGCTTGTGGCAAAATACCATGGATTAATAACAGTAGAATGAGTATTCGCGCAAATTTCATAAGTACTGATACTCCTATATAGAAAGAAAACGTCGATCAGGGTGGTATTGGTTGATTGGATAACTGCCTAACCCAATCTGAATTATGCTGATGTGAGCCGCTCAATGACTAGGCCACAACTGAGCTGCCAATGCCAAATGAGCTTAACGAGAAACGCTAAGGCGATAGGTTGGAATTTTACTGCCACTACCGCTGACCCAATGCACGCCAATCAGATAATTGGTATAGGCGGCAAGCGGAGCCTCAATATATTCAGCTTGTTGATTGCCATTAATTGATTGGCGGTAGTTCTGGTAATCGCCCTGACCATCACGATAGAAAAGATAAAGATCAATGTCGTGTTGATCAGGGGTGGTGTTTTCAAGCCGAATGGTTATACTCCCAGCGGTCGATTGCACCAAATGATAGTAATCAAAGGCATTAACCGTTTCCTTATCAAAGGTAGTGTTGCACCAACCGCCATTTATGGCAATTTGGCCTGCCGATACGGGAAAATCATTATTGGGTTCGCCGCCATTCAAACATGATTCCAGAATACCAGCGATTGGATTCATCAGCCGTGCTCGGCTTATCGTCACCATTACTCGGGCTGGCCCAGTAATAACAGTGTTGGCTGCATCTGAGCGTAATTCAACTTGGAAGGTCTCGGTTGGCTCAAAGTAATCATTCCTTTTGATGTTGATTTTGATATAAGCAACCCGCTTATTGCCCGTAATTGTCCCTTTTGTGCCATTTGGCCAAGCGGTTTGTTCATAGTCATGAGAGGCTTGTGCTGTTTGCCCAAAAGTTTGATAAATAAATGACAGGTTGACATTATCGGTTGGTGCGGCCCCGACCACATTAATCCGCAGCCACACATCAATGCCCTCGGCAGTTGAAGCAAAGGTGCTACTCCAAGCGAGGGTTGCGGCAGTAGGCACATTGGGGTTAGCATAACTAGCAGTAGAAAACAAACAAATTAATCCAAGAAAAAGAGCAAATTGAGTGAGCCTGCGCATACCTGATGATCCTCCCTGCCATTGATGGTTGGTAAAACTAGCTGCTTTAGCCGCTCACCCCTGCCCTTGCTCATTGTCGTAGCAGATTGGGATTGCCCCTCGTCTGCTGGGCAGGCGAGGGGCTTGGGCTTAGGGCATTAAACCTACTGCATTGTTGCAGTTAATTCATAGGTTGGAGTTTTATCGCCAGTTGAAGTAGCCCAATAGGCGGCAGCCAGATACAGCCCGTTGTCGTTACTTGTATTGGCTACAATCGCAAGATTGATCAGATCATCCACTTGATTATCATTGGTTGATTGAGCAACCAGATCATAGCGGGTGGTGCTTGGGTTGTATTTGTATAGATAAAGATTGAAATTATGTTGGTCAGGTGTCGTATTTTTTAGGCGTAAACTTAGGTTTCCATTGGTTGCTGAACTGAGCCGATAATAGTCAACAGCACTACTAGTACCAGCATTTTCGCCAACAAAATCACTTGTGCATGCGCCACCCGAGATGGCTAAGATGCCACTGCCAGCGGCGGTATTATTGGCTGGTTCATTGACATCTTGGCAGCCTTGCCAATTGGCAAAGGCCGGGTAGAATTTCTCGTCTTTGGCGATCGTGATGGTGGCACGGTTGCCGCGTGACTCAATAGTCCCGTTCGAGATAATCACATCAACAAAGAAGATTTCGTTTGGCTCAATGATCGTATCAGGAATGGTGCGCAGTTGAATATACAATACTTGCGAAGTCCCTGTGATATAGCCGGTTATCTGGTTATTGCGTGATTGATTGGTTTGAGGCAGGGTGATTTCGCTCTCAAAATCGTCATTGATATCAGCTCCATTTGAAGCATTGCTGGTGTAGAGCTGAATATCAATTTTAATTCCACTGGTGGTTTCGATTGGTGTGTCAGTGCGGAGCGCCAACCATACATCTTGACCTTCTACCACTGTCACGTCAATCGCATCCCATTTAACCAATGGCAGTGCCTCGACTCCGGTTGGCTGTTCTACCACTGGTTGAATCGTCTTTAGCTCTGGTTGTGGGTTTGGGGCTGTTTGGGCCAAACTCGCAGTTGGCCCAAAGCCGATCGCTACTATGATCAGGATTAATAAACGTTTGAAAGCCATTAAGACAACTCCTTGTAAATCTACCTATCTATTTATTTTTACGGACGTGGTGTTGGTGGATCATTTGGATTAATTGGTGACGTTGGCACAGCCGTTGGCTGAGGCGTATCGGTTGGCCGTGGCGTATCGGTTGGCGGTTTTGGTGTATTAGTAGCCTGCTCAACTGGCTTGGGACAACCATTCCGCGACGGATCACCAGGCTCATTTGGACAATCATCAACATTATCGGGAATCGTATCGCCATCGGTATCAACAACTGCTGGGGGTGCGGTTGGCTCAACTGGCGCTGGACAGCCATTGTTTGGTCCAGCCACATCGGGACATGGATCAACGTCATCAGTTACACCATCGCCATCGCGATCGCCTGGGGCTGGTGGATTGGTTGGTTGAATGACCACTGGTGGATTGGTTGGCTGAACAGCTGGCGGGTTGGTTGCTGGAATTGGCGTTGGATTATTGGCCGCTGGGCGGTTGGTTGCCGTGGCGGCTGGCCGTGCTGTTGGGTTTGTGCCTGGCACACTGGTTGCCTGTGGCCCAAGAGTATCGGTTGGCACTGGGTTTTCGGTTGCTTGCCGAATCAATTCGGCTTCGGCTGTTGCCGTTTCAGCAGGTAAAGTAACCGTGGCAAACGAACCATCGACCATGGTGATGATTGGTCGGGTTGGAATCATGATCGCGTTGCGACCACCCTGTGTCCGGTTAACATCATCGCCGCCGATGAAGACAATCCCGCCTAAAAGAGCAGCAACCAACAGCACAACGCCGAGAATCCCGCCTAAGGCTCCCCATTGAATGGGCGCAGGGCCGTTGCGTACCACCACATTGGTGATATTATCGTGGCCGCCGCGCTCATTAGCAAGGCTAATTAACTCAGTTGTCGCATTTTGTGGGGCATTGCGGGTGGCAATTTTGCCAATTTCCTCGGCCTGCACCCCATCAGAAAGCCCGTCTGAGCAGAGTACAATCACATCATCTTTGCCCAAAACTAGCTCATCGCTGAAGTGAGGCGTTACCTCGGGGTCGCCCATCGATTGCCAGAGGCTTTTGTTCATGGCGTTGACATGATCTTTGGTTTGGACGGCGCGATCATATTCGGTATTATTGGCGCGGAACAAATAGCCTTTGCTATCGCCAACATTCGAGAAAATAATCTTGCGGAATGTGCCTTCATCCCAGACCAAAGCTAACACCAAGGTTGAGGCGCGATTGGTATTGCCGGCCTCTTTATAGACCATTTTGGTGGCATATTGAATTGCCGCATTCAGTTGATCTTGTTTGCTTTTATAGTTTTTGGGATCGCTATTATAGAAAAACTTGGTCGTATATTCGACAACAGCGCGGCTGGCCAACTCGCCATCATCATTACCGCCGACCCCATCGGCAACGACATAGAGCCGCCCGTGGCTGGCCAGCAATTTATGGTCGATTTTGACACTAAACCCGGTTGCCCCGCCGCCGCGAATTTTGGCGAAAAGTTCGGTTACCCCGTTGACCAATTTTGTGCCAACACTACGTTCATCGGCATGTCGCCATGCCAAATTATCTTCGTTATTATTCCGTTGTCGCCCAACATCGCTTTGCCCATAGACCACGAGGTTAGGCAGATTGGCAGCTTGACTCATTGCAATGCTCCTTGGTGGCCTAGCGTAAGACTGTTTCTGGTAGCCATCCTGTTTCTCCACCGTTGATACGTTGTACATTGAACCATTTGCGTCGATCACCACTGATGGTGCTGGGGTTCTCATCAAGCACCCGAAACTTTTGGCCTTCGAGAGCTTGCCCACTGCCAAGGGCATTCGCGCTACCATCGCCAGGTTGTGCCCGCAAAATGTAGCCTTGACTCAGGGTTACCTCGCGGCCTCCAGTAGTTGGTGAAACTATTGGTGGTAAGGTTGAGGTTGGAATACCCGCTTCGATTGTGACCGTTGGAATACCACCAGTAGTCGGGGTTTCGGGTAAGGTTGAGGTTGGTTGCATCGCTGCTTGTTCTGGCGTTGCTTTACCATTGACATCAGGCGTATCGCCACCACCCAAGACTAAAAAGAGCACTGCAATTAAAACCAGAGCACCAATGGCCCCAATACTGATCATGGTTGAGCGCCGTGAGTTGCTGATGGGCATGCTTGGGGCTGCAAAGGCGGCTCCATCATTGCGTAAGGCTTCGTGCATCGCCATGCTGAAGGCTGCACATGAGCTATAACGATCGTGTGGCTCAAAGGCAGTCGCTTTTAAGAAAACCTCGATGGCCGTGGGATGTTTGGCCAAGTTTTTGCGAATCCGCTCGTTTTGAGCCGCCAGTTGCTGGCGAAATTCAGTATTCCAAATCGCCAAAGCTGCTTGATATACTTGAGGATCATTCGATTCCATCCCCTTGATTTTAGGTGGTTTGATCGTGGGGATTGTATCGCCTGTCAGGAAATAATAGACGACCAAGGCCAAGGCATATTGGTCGGTTGCTGGCACTTCATGCCCCGTATATTGCTCAGGAGCCATATACGGCGGCGTACCAAAACCACGTTCATCGACCAAGGCAAAGCGTTCGTGCGAAGCAACACTGAGGTCAATCAGAATCGCATCGTGCGTGGCTTTATCGACCAAAATGTTATCGGGCTTTACGTCACGATGAATAACTGGGCTATCAGGGTGGGCAATATGCAGATAATCCAAAGCACTGCCAATTTGTTCGGCGATTTGCAGCGCGATAGTTTCGCTTTTTTGCTTCGATAACTCTTTATTGCTGTAGGCATAAACGAACGTCGTGGCCAGCGTATACGGCTCGTCACGGACATTACTGTGGACAAAGCCGATCACATGAGGGTGCTCGGCTTTTTTCAGCAAACGTTCCTCATTCATAAAATACTGACGAACTTGAGGAAGTTTATTCGTCAGAAATTTGAGCGCAACTTCTTCACGATGCCCATCATCGTGATTGATGATCGCATGGTAGACCGGGCCGGAAAGCCCTTCGGCCAAACGATCATCAACAATTTCGTAGCGCCCATATTGTTGACCTGCAACAAGATGCATAGTCGCTCCTCCGATAGCCTACTTACCAGCCCCTGGATCAATCCGAGTTGGGCGACGGCGGGTGGCGGTTGCTAAAGCGGTTGTGACTGCTGCCAAAATAATTGCGGCGGGCACACCACGCAGTAGATAAAATTTTTGCAATTGGCTCAATGGGGTGAACTCAGACTCGGTGGCTAGCCCACCAATTGGTATTGGTAAGGTTGAGCTTTCCCACGTTTGGCCTGCAATCGTCACCTTAACTTGGAAGGTGTGTTGTTTATCGTCGCGGGGTGCGGTATGGACGAATGCCAAGTCGTAGCCAGTACGGTTAACTGGTTTGACCAAGGCTTTATAGGCTTGATCCATATTGCCTGGCCGTTCTTCTGAGTTCCCTGCAACATAGCGTCCGTTGGTACTGCTGGCTAAATTGGGCAGTTGATTGGTGGCTTTATCCAAATTTTCGGTCTTGCCAATGCCTACTGCGATAATAATCGTATTGTTTTTATTGGCAAGATCGACGATTTGGCTGAACAAGCCAGCGCTATCGGGTGTAACAGAGCCATCGCCAAATACCACCACATAGCTGTCTGTACCGCGTTTTTTGGCTTCAGCAGCAGTGGCAGTAACGGCCTCTAAGATCGCCCCATACAAATTAGTTGCGCCATCGCGTGGTGGCTCAGTGCGCAAAACCCCAATAATTCTGTTGTGGTCGCGATCAAATTCGGGGGCATTGGCGGGACGCGTTGATTGGCTATTCGATGAGCGAGGGATAAACAAGCCAATTGATTCGGGGTCATTGGGCGAAACCGCGTTACCAAGGTTGATCCAGCTTTCGGCAGCAGTACGGACTTCGCCGATAAATGGATCACCGAGTGCGACACTTAAATCCGTTACCAAGCCAATCGTTGCCCCCGAGGCGCGTAAGACACTTTGGCTATCAAAGGGAATAGTATGGCTGACTGAGTTGGTTGCATCTGTGGTCATTACATGCATTACCAATTGAGAATCAGTCAGCAATTGACCATCTTGATAAATTGCAATATCGCCAGGTTCCAGCGGTGGCACATCTTGGCCAGTCGTCGTATTTGTGACCCGCATCTTGAAGTTGACCACCCGATCTTGCAGTAATTGGGCATCGGTGAGTTTAACTTCATAGGCTGCTTGAGCATACGTCAAAACTGGCGAGAGCAGCAGCAACGCAAGGCTACAACGCAAAATCCACGTTTTCATGAGGTTATGCTCCTGTATTAAACTCAAATACCATTTCTACTGCATTATCTTGGTTGGGGTCGCCGAGATAGATCGTATCGCCATGTTCAAGTGGCACCGGCTGACTATCGAGCATAAAGCCTTGACCATCACGTACCAAGAAGGTGCCGTTGGTGCTCCCAAGGTCAATCACAGCAATTTGATTATCTTCCAACACAAATTTGGCATGGGTCCGCGAAACAATCACATCGCTAACTTGAATATCACCCTTGCCGCCAATTGTAAAATCGGGGCGTAAGGCTTCGATTGAGCCTTTACGCGAGCCATTGTTGATTGTGATCGAGCCATAGGGTGCATTAATCCGTCCGCCACCGCCAGCCCCGCCACGTCGGCCAAAAGCGCGGGTAGCAATATTGGTGATGGTTTTGGTGGCATTGCGAATAGCTGGGCTGATCACTGGCACTTCGCTACGCGAGAGGCTGCTTAAGATCAACGGTAAGGTAAAGGTGATGCCTAACACGCCCCATAAGCCAAAGGCATTCAGATAATTTCCCAATACCAGTGCATCGTTGCTGGCGAAATCGTTGACGTTCTCCGGCAAGGTATAACCAACCCGATTGAGTGCACTGCCAAGGGCTTGGGCGATATAGGCCGATGGAAAGATCAACAACACGGGAATAGTTGATAGAAAGAGGGTCAAAAAGCGATTATGGACTTTTTTAATTTTTCGTGCGGCAAAGATTGCCAAGAAGAGAACCGAAACTGCCCAAATTAAAGCCGGAAGCGCAATCGTAGGATACCACCAGTCATATGTGATCTGACCCATTTCCTTAACTTTTTGCCAGAACTCAAAATCGGTCATCGTGCGTCTCCTCGTGAGCTAGCGGATAGTACTGGATAGTGCTGGATGGGGCGGGAGTGTGCGCCCCTTGCTGCAATTGCGCTGTATACCATGATGCTTAACCTGTAGATCTAGCTTCATACCCTGTGTTCTTGGCATGAAGTTGAGGCGTAGCGTAGGTTGTCCATAGGACTTCTGTACTGTAAGAGTTTGGATAATCGTCCCTGATTATACCAGAATCGCCCTATTCTGTTTTACTATTTGGCTGGGATTTTGTGGGGATAACACAAATTTAAACAAAACCAGCACAGTTAAAACCGTGCTGGTTGGGGCTGCATCCAGCCAATGAGCTAGCCTTGTTCGGCATATTTTTCGGCTAATTCATCGGATACTTCTAGGTTGCTATAGACTTTTTGGACATCATCGAGATCTTCGAGCCGCTCCATCAGCCGCAAAATCTGGAAGGTGGTCGCTTCATCGGCTTCCATGATTGTTTTGGCGAGCATGGTTTTTTCAGCAGTGCTGATTTTTAGGCCTTGCTCGTTGAGCGCATCGCGCACCGCCGCCAATTTGCTAAATTCAGTGTAAACAATAATTGCATCATCGTTGACAATTACATCATCAGCATCGGCATCGATCGCCAGCAAGGTTACTTCATCGGGGTCGGTTTTTTCAGTCCGATCAATACTGATCAAACCTTTGATATCAAACATCCAACCGACTGAACCGCCTTCGCCAAGCGTGCCGCCATTTTTGTTAAAGGCGGTGCGAATTTCCGAAACGGTGCGGTTACGATTGTCAGTGGCAGCATCGACAATAACGGCAATGCCACCTGGGCCATAGCCTTCGTAGGTGACTTCTTCGAGCGCTGCTTCACCGCTTACGCCAGTGCCGCGATCAATTGCTCGTTGAATATTATCCGCTGGCATATTATCGGCTTTGGCTTTTTCAATCGCCAAGCGCAGCCGGAAGTTCATGTCGGGGCTGCCACCACCTTCGCGGGCGGCGATCGTAATATCACGAGCGATTTTCGTCCAGCGTTGGCCTCGGCGTTGATCAAGAACCCCTTTTTTGCGGCGGATTTCATGCCATTTTGTATGCCCTGACATCGGATAACTCCTACGGTTAACAATTGTGCACACCCCAGTGTGCCGCTCAATTATAAGTTTTTGTTGACCATTATAGCGTATGCGTGAGAAGCTTGGCAAAAAATTGGCGCAAGCATTACTGCCTGCGCCAATTCTTCGATCATTCGCTACGCTTTGATTTAGATGCGTTGCTTGGGCAAAGCGTCATTATAAACCCCATTGTTGGAGTTATACTTAATCACTTCGTCGAGCAATTGGCGCAATGGCTCACCATCGAGGTTTTCATGCTCGATCAAGGCTTCGGCCATGCGGTTCATCACCTCGCGGTTGCGTTCCAAGATTGCGCGGGCGCGTTCGTGGCCTTCGCTGACCAAACGCCGCACTTCCGAATCGATCTTGCGTGAGGTTTCTTCCGAATAGTTGCGTTGTTCGCTGATTTCGCGGCCCAAGAAGATCAACTCTTCTTTTTCGCCAAAGGCAATTGGCCCCAGCTCTGAACTCATCCCATAGCGGGTAACCATCGCTCGTGCCATGCGCGTCACTTGTTGAATATCGCCCGAAGCGCCAGTGGTAAAGTCGCTCAACACCAATTCTTCGGCGGCGCGACCACCAAGGGCTACAGCAATTTGGGCTTCAAACTGCGAAACGCTCATATAGCTTTGATCTTCATCGGGGATCATCAAGGTGTAGCCACCAGCCATCCCACGAGGAATAATCGTCACTTTATGCACAGGGTTTGCGCCAGGCATCGCTTTAGCAACAATCGCGTGACCAGCTTCGTGGAAGGCAGTCAACTCTTTTTGCTTAGGAGTCATCACGCGTGAGCGGCGTTCTGGGCCACCAAGCATAATTCGTTCGGTGGCATCTTGCATTTCTTGCATGGCGATGCGTTTTTTCGAGCGCCGTGCAGCCAAGATCGCAGCTTCGTTGACGATGTTAGCGAGGTCTGCACCCGATGAGCCAGGCGTTAATTTGGCAATTGCTTCCAAATTAACATCTTCGGAGAGTGGTTTGCCCTTGGTATGGACCTTGAGCACTTCGACCCGTCCGCGCATATCAGGAGCATCAAGCACAACTTGGCGGTCGAAACGGCCTGGGCGAACCAAGGCTGGGTCGAGCACGTCAGGGCGATTGGTGGCGGCGATCACAATCACATTGGTATTGCTATCGAAGCCGTCCATTTCAACCAAGATTTGGTTAAGCGTTTGTTCGCGTTCGTCGTGCGAGCCACCAAGGCCAGCACCGCGTTGGCGACCAACGGCATCAACTTCGTCGATAAAGACGATACAAGGAGCGTTGCGTTTGGCTTGTTCAAACAAATCGCGCACGCGGCTTGCGCCAACCCCGACGAACATTTCCACGAATTCCGAACCGCTGATTGAGAAGAATGGCACGCCTGCTTCGCCAGCAACCGCACGGCTGAGCAAAGTTTTACCAGTACCTGGAGGGCCAACCATCAAAACCCCACGTGGAATCCGTGCACCAAGTTGGGCAAATTTCTCAGGAAATTTAAGAAACTCGACAACTTCGGTTAAGTCTTGTTTGGCTTCTTCTTGGCCAGCAACATCAGCGAAGGTTACCGATGGTTTGTCGCCAGTGAACATGCGAGCTTTGCTCTTGCCAAACGACATCGCTTGGTTGTTGGAGCCTTGGGCTTGGCGCATGAAAAAGACGAAAAAGCCAATCAGCAAAAGCGTGGGCAGCAAGAAGGTCAAGGCCGCGCCTAAAATACCGCCCCAAGCTGGAGCCGATTTAGGGTTGAACTTAACTTTGGCAGCGTTTTCCAACGGTGCTGCAATTGCCGTCTTATTCTCAGGATCTTTAAGCTCGGCTAATTTGCTAGCATCTTGGGCTTTTTGCGAAAGAATTTCTTCAATACTTTCGGTCGTGCTGTTCTTGCGAGAAATATAGGTGGTGGGTGGCGCGTCGTTGGTGGTCGCCCGAAACTCGACTTGACCTTCGGTTTGGACGATCTCGGCAATTTTACCTTGGAGAGCTAAGTCGAGAATTTCACTGTAGCTCTTTTCGCTGGTATTGCCAGGACTACCATTGATGTATTGATAGAAGAGCGCCAACGCCGCCACTACGATGATCAAATACACAAAACTGTTGCGTAAGAAGCGATTTTCACCCATCGCAGTATCTCCTGAACGTGCGTACACGCTCATAAAATTTTGCTGCACTCCATGCGGAGTACAGCGACCTTCAAAAATTATACCAAAGCGCTACCTACCTAGCAAGGGAAATGCCCATTAGCAATATGTTAATGTGTATAAACACGTGGGCTTAACACCCCAATATAGGGCAAATTGCGGTAGCGTTCAGCATAGTCCAGTCCATATCCCACAACAAATTCGTTGGGAATGTCGAAACCACGGTAATCAACCTGCACATTGACATTGCGCCGTTCAGGTTTATTTAGTAGGGCACAAATCTCTAAAGCGGCTGGGTTGCGCCGCAACAGCAGATCATGCACATATTTTAATGTCAGGCCACTATCAATAATATCTTCGACGATGATCACATGCTTGCCAGTGATATCAAGGTCGAGATCTTTATTTAAACGAACTACGCCGCTGCTTTCGGTGCTGGCTCCATATGACGAAACCGCAATGCAATCGTAGCAAACCTCGCGCCCGATCGAGCGCATCAGATCGGCCATAAAGATCAACGAACCTTTTAAGATGCCAACTAACACTAACTCAGGTGCGTTAACCGTAGCTTGGGCAATTGCTGTGCCAAGCGCTTGAACTCGGTTTTGGAGTGTTGCGGTATCAATTAATACTCGCTCAAGATCAGGATGCATCGGCGTGAGTATCCTCCAAAGTTATGAGCAAAAAGTTGGTTGTTTCTGGCGTTGGGTGGGCATGTTCGGCCATCAGCAAGCCAGGAATCCAAAGTATCCCAACATCATCAACGAATAACGGCCATTGGGCACGCAGTTCGCGTGGCAAACGCATATCAACCATAATATCTTGGATGCGCCGTGAGCCAATGCCACCTGCGGGCCGCATGCGATCGCCTGGGCGGCGTTGACGTAACATCAATCTGCCTTGAATTGCGTTGGCATCGAGCAAGCCTTGCCAGCGCGAAAGATTATATTCAGGGCGGCTGGGCATCAGCTCCATAATCACCCGCCAACGTTCATCGGGCAACGGAGTCATGCCTTGTTGATTGAGCGGCCACTCATCGATGCTCAATTGCGGTTCGTCGTTGGTTGGCTGCATAGTCGTAGCTACGGTCATTGTCCAACCATGTGGCTTGCGATGCAAGACCAAATTATGCGGCATTTGGCAAAACAGTTGCAGGCTGTTCATGGCACTTAACGCATGGTCAAGCTGCGAGGATGTTAATTCGTCGCGCTCAGGCCGCAATAAATAAACCGCGCGGCGAATTGCATGGCGCTGCAACGCTGGATGCATGTGGTTCCATTGCTCACGATGAAAGGTAATCGCCCCTGGCTCAAACTCAATTAAATGTTGCCATTGACGATCAAGCTCGCTTTGCATGTAGTCGGTTTCAATCGCCGCTAAACGGGCCGTTCGCGCCAAGGCCGAAACAACTTTCGCATTGTATTCGCCGAGCAATGGCAATAATTGATGGCGAATGCGGCCCCGCGTATATTCCAATGAATTATTGGTTGGGTCGCGGCGTGGCTCCAATTGCTGTTCATCGCAATAGGCCTCAATTTCGTCGCGGGTAATATTGAGCATCGGACGAATCAAAGCTGGCCCAACTGCTTGATGGGGCATTCCTGCGGTAACTCGCCAGCCAACCCACTCGGTGCGTGGTCGCATCGCGCTCAAGCCGCTCGGGCCTGTGCCCCGCAACACATGCAACAACACCGTTTCTGCTTGATCATCGGATTGATGGCCGAGTACGACCGCATCGGCTTGTTGCTGCAAAGCCACCTCAGCCAAAAAACGATAGCGGGTCGCTCGGGCCGCAGCAGGCAAGCCCACATGATATTGTTTGGCAACTTGGTCAACATCACGCAGCTCAATTGTGGCAGTTAAGCCCCAATCAGCGGCAATTTCGGCCACAAAAGCGGCCTCGGCAGCTGATTGCTCGCCACGCAAGCCATGATCAAGGTGGGCCACATGCAAACGCCAGCCATAAGGTGTGGCCAAGGCCGTCAACCGATGCAGCAAGGCTAGTGAATCCGGGCCACCTGAAACCGCCACCACCAAACATGCTGCCGATGCGAGGCGACCATCGCGGATGAGGGTTGTTTCAATGTCGAGTAGTTGGGACATAGCAGAGTTCTCGTAAGTGGTGCCAACCTTGATGATAGCACATTTTTGCGGCTAGCCATATCAATCTCATGATGGAGTTTGCGGCTTGGGGTGGCTAGGATTAGCACTAGATTAAAAACGGCTTGGAAAGGTTTGGGCTATGGTATGCTGAGAGAAACCGTTGCCACAGGAACCATTGGCGTGTATCAGCCGTTGATCAGTTGCCTATCAGCTGCAAACGGCTTGGAATCGTTAACATGGGCTGATTGACGGTATGAGCTTTGCTTTAAATTGACAGCACTTGCGCTTCGCGGCATACTAGATCATCAATCCCCATTTTGGTCAATTAAAATCAAGACTTCTAGGGCAGGTTTGGCCAAAGTTGGTATGCTATAATGCCGCGCAGCGACATAATTCAGGGTGTAAGGATAATTCAATGAGTTCAACACCGCTACGGGATCGGCTTGAACAAGCTGCTCAACATGATCCAAATCCATTAAAACCAACCAGGCTTGAGCCAGCTCCACCACCAGAAGAACCGCTGGATTTAGAGGAAGCGGCTGCTGAAACCGTTCCCCAACGTCGCGGCTGGTCGGTCGTCAAAGAGATTATCGAGACGGTCGTTTTTGTGCTTTTGGTCTTTTTTATTGTGCGTGGCTTGTTGCAGAATTTTCGCATCGAAGGTTCGAGCATGTTTCCAACCATGCACGATCAGCAATATATTTTGGTTAATAAAGCTTTATATATGCACTTTGACCTAAATGCGCCGCTGCGACTCTTGCCAGGCCGAGGCGATCTTGAGCAAAATGTGGTTTATCCCTTCCGTAAGCCGCAACAAGGCGATATTGTCGTATTCTTGGCTCCAGAGTCGGCCCATGACGAGCCTAACAAAGATTACATTAAACGGGTGATTGGGATCGAGGGCGATAAAGTTACCTTGCTCGATGGTCAAGTCTATGTCAACGACCAACTCCTCGACGAATCGGAATATCTTGATGCTGGTACGCAAACCAGTTGTAAAGGCTATGCCTCTACCTGTAGCGTCGATATTCCAGCTGGCCATGTTTTTGTGATGGGTGATAATCGCAATAACAGCAGCGACTCACGCGAGTGGGGGCCATTGCCCTTAGATAATGTGATTGGCAAGGCTTGGCTTTCGTATTGGCCTAAAGAAGATTGGGGTGTTGTGCAAACGCCCAGTTATGCAGCACCAACGGGCCAATGAACGATTTCGAGCAATCCGAAGTAAAAACCACCCGCTTGGCGCTTGATCAGACTCAACCGCTGCCAGTTGCTGCGCCAAGCGCCGAAGAAATTGCTTGGTTGGAGCAATCACAAGCGCCATTGCCTACCCCGCCTACCCCAACTCCAGCACTGCAACGGCCACGCTTACGCCGTTCATGGCACATGCTGGCTAGCTTGATTTTGAGTTTTTTGATTCTGCGCAGCTTGATTCAAAATTTTCAAATTGAAGGTACTAGCATGGAACCAACCATGCAAACCAAGCAATATGTTTTGGTTAACAAAGCGATCTATGCTCATCTCGATTTGAATGCCCCACTGCGTTTGTGGCCTGGTCAAGCTGAGTTGCCCAAAAAATTCCTCTATTTGCTGCACCCACCTGAACGCGGTGATATTATTGTGTTTCTGGCTCCACCAGCGGCCCACGATTTGCCCGATAAAGATTATATCAAGCGGGTGATTGGGGTTGGTGGCGATACGATCAAAATTCGCGAGGGCAAGGTTTGGGTCAACGAGCAGCAATTAACCGAGGATTATATTGGCGAGGTTGATACGCTTTGTGATACCCATTGCGAGTTGGTTGTGCCCGAGGGGCATGTATTTGTGATGGGCGATAATCGGCCATTTAGCAGCGATTCACGCCGTTGGGGGCCATTGCCGCTCGAATATGTGATTGGCAAGGCATGGTTTACCTATTGGCCCAAAGAGCGCTGGGCGAGTTACTGAGTTCCCTCACCCCCAACCCCTCGCCCACTGCGGCGGGCGAGGGGCATTTGATTTGGTGGTTCCCCCTCGCGTGCGGGTGATGGGCGAGGGCTAGCTTACAAGGGTAGGTTAAGATCCCTCACCCCAACCCCTCGCCCACTGCGGCGGGTGACGGGCATTTGGTTTGGTGGTTCCCCCCTCGCCTCGCGTGCGGGAGAGGGGCTAGGGGGTGAGGGTATGCCAATCGTTATTAACAACTTACCCTTGAAAGCTGAGCTTTCTAGGGGTGAGGAAATTATCGAATCCCAAGCAAAAGATCAGTTTCAAATTCTTCGCGCTCAGGCAAACTCACTCGTGATTCGATCAGGGCAAAATGTTCATGGCTCAGTAACTCGCCGCGTAACTCCTCTGGCAAGCTCAAAAAGCCCCATGTTGGCCCAATTTGGGTGCGATGCTCCAACAACGATTGCAATTTAATTGGCAAATATTGGCCAATTTCAATCGCAGTGGTGGTGCGTGGATCATCAACATAGCGCGAAAGATCTGCTTCGGGATCATCGAGCGGGGTTTTTTCGCCGCGGGCTTGCATATATTCCCACGCTTTGCGCCAAATCGAGCGGCGATAGGCGGTGTAATACAGTTTTTTCGGTTCCCAGGCTGGCCCAGCCTCAGGAAATTGGCTGGGGTCGCCAGCAGCATGAAACGCCGCAACCGTAATTTTATGGGCCATAATGTGGTCGGGATGCCCATAACTGCCATTTTCATCGTAGCTAATCAACACATCTGGTTGATATTGGCGCACCAAGGCCACCAAACGACCAGTAGCAGCCTGCAAATCGGCCTTGTTGAACGATTCGGGATGCTCATTGGCAGGCGTATTGATCATGCCTGAATCGCGGTAGGCCAACTGATGAAAATCGGTGATATTGAGCAGGGCAATCGCTCGCGCCAACTCTACGTCGCGAATCTCGGCCAATCGCGCTTTATTCTCAGGCGTATTCAATTCAGCATCAACAATTTCGCCTTCTTCGCCACGGGTGCAGGTCACCAAAACGACCCGTGCTCCTTGCTCGTGATATTTCAGCGCAATGCCGCCTGTTGAAATCACTTCATCATCAGGGTGGGCATGCACAAGCATAATGGTTGGTCGATGGTCAGTCATGAACATTCCTTTCGATGCTATGGTGCATGCCTAGTATTGTGCCACGAAAATCTGTTAACGATCCGTTAATGTTGCAGTTGGCTGGCCGCCGCTTGGTCAATCAGCCAGTCGGCGTTGTTGATCAAACTGGCGGGGTAGCTTTGATACGCCCCAGTCTGCTCGATTAGCTCACGAATAACGCCAGCTTTATCGTCGCCTGCCGCTAAAAAGATTTTGCTGTGGGCGTTGTTGATCACAGGCGCAGTCAGCGAGATGCGATATTGTTTGAGTTTGGCGACCCATGTTTCGGCCACCAACACATCGTTGCGACCCAAAATATCGCTGGCTGGAAAGAGCGAGGCGGTATGCCCATCGTTGCCCAAGCCCAGCAGCATGGTGTCGAATTGAGGAAATTGGCCTTCAGCTAGCCCAAAAATGCGTTTAATTTCATGAGCATACAGGCTGGCGGCACTTTCTGGCGCTAACTCACCGCGAATCCGCAACACATTACCCACGGGAATTGGAATATGATCGATCAAGGCGATTTTGGTCATGCGATAGTTGCTTTGAAGATCGTCAGGCCCGACGCAGCGCTCATCGCCCCAAAATAAAAAACAGCGCCCCCAAAGAATCTGATTAATGTAGCGTGGGCTGGCTAATAACTCAAACAACGCTTTGGGCGTTGAGCCACCCGAAAGCGCGATTGTCCAGCGGCCACGTTGAGCGATGGCGGTTTGAGCCTCGGCTACTAGCCGATCAGCCGCGAGGATCATCAATTCCTCGCGGCTTGGGGCAATCTGAAGCGTCATACATGTGCTCCATGGGGATCGGTTGCTTGAGCAATTGCGGCGACAATCGCTAAAGCCCGTTCATAAACTCGATCATGACTATACATATTTAGTTCATTCAAGAGCAACAGGCTATCGCTGGGCCTTGGTAGTTCGCTCATCTGACAACGAGTTTCACCATCAAGATGCACATTGGCTAGCAAGGCTTGTTTGTTGCTGCTGCGGCCTACGGTGATACTGGCTTTATGTTTGGCGGCCTGTACTTCGATAAATGGCACTTCCTCGCCAGTTCGATCGCTGGTTTGCATGCTGATCGTAACCGTGCCATTGCGATGTTTGAAATTGCAAAGCAAGGTTTCGCTATTGCCACTCGCGCTGATCAACTGCCAATCAAGGCAGGTTGCCATCCAGCCGATGCTCAGCAAGCCAGCTGCTTGATGTCGTCCGGTGGTTACTTTGATGTTGCTAAGGTTTTCGAGCACTGGGCGCATGGCCATTGCATCGAAAATTTGGGCAAACGCAGTGCGCCACGGGGTCAAGCGTGCCCAAGTCAAATCGCTGACCGCATCGGTTTGATCGCTGATAACCATCTTGTGCAAACGCGCCAAATCGGGCAGCGGGTCGAGAAAATCCGCCGAATCCATAATCCAGCGATCAGCATGAGCAAACAACTGGGTACGCACATTGCTAGCAGGGTGCAACGGCCCAGGCCACCAGACAAACAAGGGCAAATCGGAAACGACCAAAGGTAGCACTGTGCCGGGCAAACGTCGCCGCATTTGCTCGCCAACACAGAAGGTAATTTGTTCGCAACAAACTTGCTCGTGTTCTTCGCTACTTGGTTGACAAACGGTGCTGACCCATGCGCTGAGTTCTTCGGCCTCGCTGCCAGTTTCGATCAAAATTGCGCGGCATGGATGCACGCCGAACACTTGCGGCAAGGCCGTGCGTACTCGTTTGGCGAGGGTTTGGTTTGCACCATAGCCAATCACAGTCATGGTGCAAACGCGGGTCATCACATAATGTTCATCGCGATGCTGATCGCCCAATTCACGCCACAAATCGCGCAGTTGATCTTCAATCTCAGCAACATTGGCTGGACGTGGGCTATTGGAAATTTCGCCCATCATGGTTGCCACCTCCTACAATTTGCGCCACTCACGGCCATCACGTTGCATAAATTGATCAGATTCCTCTGGCCCCCACGTGCCTGCCTCGTAGTGTGGCAAGTGCTCAACGCCGTCGTTTTCCCAGCGCTCAAGGATGGGAGTCATCAAGGCCCATTGGGCTTCGACCTCATCGCGGCGGGTAAACAGGGTTGCGTCGCCGAGCATGGCATCGAGCAACAAGCGTTCGTAAGCTTCGGGCGCAGCTACCCCAAACGATGAGCCATAGCGAAAATCCATATTAACCGGATGGATGATCATGCGTTGGCCTGGTTGTTTGGCGCTAAATTTGAGGGTGATGCCTTCGTTGGGCTGAATGCGCAGCGCTAAGACGTTCGATTCAATGTCATCGCGGATTTCGGGGAAGAGCAGCAGCGGCGGTTTTTTGAATTGAATCGCAATTTCGGTGACCCGTTTAGCCAGCCGTTTGCCAGTGCGCAAGTAGAATGGTACGCCCGCCCAGCGCCAATTGTCGATCTCGAATTTGAGTGCAACGAATGTGGGTGTGCGTGAGGCTGGATTGACCCCTTTCTCTGCCAAGTAACTGGGCACTTCATCGCCATTGATTGTACCATGATCATATTGAGCACGCAGCGCAAATTGATCAACATCAGTAGCATTCATCGGGCGAATTGCATGTAGCACTTTGACTTTTTCGCTGCGCACTTCATGCTCGTTAAACTCAACTGGTGGTTCCATGGCGGTCAGGGTCAGCAATTGCATCATATGATTGGTGATCATATCGCGCAATGCCCCAGCTTCCTCATAAAACCCTGCGCGACTGCCGATGCCAAGGCTTTCGGCGACCGTGATTTGCACATGGTCAATGTAGTTGCGGTTCCAAATTGGCTCGAAAATGGCGTTGGCAAACCGCGCCACCAACAGGTTTTGGACGGTTTCTTTGCCAAGATAATGGTCAATTCGATAGACTTGGCTTTCATCAAAAGCGCGACTGACCAGATCGTTGAGTTCTTGGGCCGATTTGTAATCGTGACCAAACGGCTTTTCAACGATAATTCGCGACCAGCCATGGCTTTGGTTGGTCAGATTGACCTTTTGCAAATTGCTAATCGCATCATCAAACCACGATGGTGGAATCGCCAAATAAAAGAGCCGATTGCCAGCAGTGCCCCGTTGCTGATCGATTTGTTCGAGGCGACTGGCGATTTGCTCGTAGGTGTTGATATCGCCAAACTCGCCGCCAACCCAGAACAAACCTTCAGCAAAGGTTTGCCAAACTTCTTCATTAATTGGCTGGACGCGTGAGAATTGCTCGGCACTTTTGCGCATTTCAGCGCGAAAATCATCGTCGCTCCATGGGCGACGGCCAACACCAAGCAACGAAAAGCCTGCTGGAACCATGCCTTCACGGGCGAGGTTGTAGAGTGCAGGCAATAATTTACGGGCAGTGAGATCTCCGGTCGCGCCGAAAATCACCACAGTACATGCTTCAGGGGTGCGAGCAATTCGTAAACCTGCTCGCAAAGGATTTGGCTGTTCCACAAGCCCTCCTTAGGAACCACGCATAATGACAGGGCTACATCCTTCCGTGTAGCCCCGTTGCGCCTTATAGCATAGCACTGTTTTACTAAATGATCAGAGGTCGTTAACTGGAGTCATCACGCTTTGACGTGGGATGGCGAGGGTAAAGGTCGAGCCAATGCCAGGCTCGCTCCAAACCCGAATATCGCCGCCAAGCAGCCGCGCCAAGTGGCGACAAAGCGCCAAGCCCATACCTGTGCCATCATAGCGGCGAGTGCTTGAGGCATCAAGTTGGCTGAATTCAGCAAATAAGAGCGGCAAATGCTCATGATCGATGCCAATACCTGTGTCGCAAACCTCGAATGCGAGCATCTCTGGGTCAAGGCTATCAGGGGCAATCGTTAGCCGCACTTGACCATGATCGGTAAATTTATTGGCATTATTCAGCAGTTGGAAGATAATCTGACGCACTTTCGAGCTATCTGAATAGACCCACGAGGCATTAGGATCGATCTTAATTTCAAGTTGATTGCTGCGTTTTTGAAATTGGGTGCGCAAACTAAGTTCCAACGAATTGGTCAGCATTTCAAGATCAACATCGTCGTAATGTACATTTGATGCGCCTGATTCTAAGTTGGATACCTGCAAAATTGTTTCGATCACATGCAGTAAATGGCGACCTGCGCTGCGAATTTGGCGGGCATCATCAGTCGATTGTTGTTGGTTGGTTGCGCTCAGATCGTCGATGAGCAGCTCGCTATAGCCAATAATGGCATTCAGCGGGGTGCGTAATTCATGGCTCATCATGCTCATAAAGGTGCTTTTGGAGCGACTAAACACCTCGGCAGCCAAGGCGCTACTTTTCAGCGTATGAATTTCTTGGCTATCTTTGAGCAATTGTTGAGCTAGGCGTACCAGCTGCTGCACATGATTGATTGTGGCATTGATTTGTTGTTGACTGAATGTGCTAATTTGCTCCAACGCCGTGCGATAACGCTCCCAATCCAGCCCCAATTCTTGGGCATAACAACGATGCCATTGCCAATCGATTGGCTCTTGGGCGATAAAATTGCGATTTTCGATTGTGCCTAAAACGTGATCATTGCTAATGACTGGCACGACCAGCCAGACCAAACCACCATGATGTTGGGCGATGACTGGTTGTTTGGTTTCATAGGCTTGTTCGCGAGCTTGCTCGATGGTTTGGCCCAGCTTGCGCCAACCAGCATGCTGACCAATTAATTGATAGAGCGAATCATCAGCGAAGCATTGACGCTGGCTTTCGTGAAACCGTTGATAATGCTGTGGCTCCAAGAAGTGGTCAAGTCCCAAGCCCGCGCTGGTTTGTAGATCAAAGGCAATTTTGGTTAAATCACGCAGGCTGGCCAAGGTATCCCACAAGGTATTGGCTGGTAACAGATCAAAAATAGCGGGCAATGGTTGCTGAATATGGCGCAAGTGGGCGGCGATGCCTTCGCAAGTGCTCCAATCGGCGGCAAGATAGGCCATGGTCGTAATTTGCGGCTTGCCGCTGGGCTGGCCGATCAGTCGAATCGCGCTGGTTCGCACTGGATTGAAATGAGCAGCATAAGCACTGAAGGGCTTACGATCGCCGCGTTGCGGGCTAAAATGGTAATTCGGCGTGATCTGCAAATCGTCAACTTTATGCCAAGCGCCCTCAGCATCGCGATATTCGACCTGGAGCGAAGTCCACCAACCATGATCATCAAACATGGGGCCATGCATCCAATAAACCACATTTAATTTGGTAGGCTTGGGAAAGGTCAGGGCATACCAATCGGGCGCATTATCGGGCTTAATTTCATAGGTATCGAACCAATGGCGATAATTGCCACGTTGGGGGCCAAATAATAAAAAGCGTGGGTCATCGACTCCATCGCCAGCCGGATGGCGCACCGAGCAGCTTGCCCGCACGCCATAGGCATAACTTGCTAAATGTTGAGGCGATGTACGCCGAATACATGTTGGATGATCGAAAAGATAATGCATAGCAGGCCCTCCCAAATGCCCATGATGCATCTATTGTACTCAGCTACGATGGCTGATAGAATTGATTTTGCTAATACCTTAGTCCCGACTGTAGGGTGGGTTTTTGTCTATGCTGCTCTCAAGCGTGGGGCATGACTAAGGTTCTGAACCAAAATATTGATCAATTGTTGTCGAAGCTTAACTTGACGTTACCCGTAAATATTGCTAAAAATGAATCCTGATGCTAGAATAGTAGTTAGAATCATTCTAAGGTTGAAGCACAATGGCAATTATGCAACCTGAAGAGCGGGCGCGTCGCCTATTACGCGAATTGGAACATCATGGCTATCGGCCAACGCCGCAGCGCGAGGCGGTTTGTTGGGCATTGGCTCGCCATGGCGGTCATCCTACTGCTGCCGAGATTGTCGAAGTCGTTAAGCAGCATGGCATTGGTCAGGCCACAGTTTATAACACGATTACAACCTTGGAAAAGCTGGGGGTTATTCAGTCGATGCCGTTGAATACCGATGAGCATACCCGCTATGATCTCGATACAACTCCGCATATGAACTTTGTCTGTTCACAATGCGGCGCGATTATCGATTGTCATGCACCACAGCTTGATTTGATGCTGGCGCAGATCGCCTCAACCGCCGGAGCGACCTTTGAAGCGGCCAATGTGGTGGTCTACGGGCGTTGCGAACGTTGTAAAAATTAAATCAGTAAAGAGTGCTTCGGCACTTTTTATTTACACTCAATTTAGAATGATTCTAAATAAAACTAATAAAACAGGTTTAATAGCCGAAATTTTTTTATCAGCAATTTAGAATGATTCTCATTGCTAAGGAGCAGGTATCATGACTACCACAAGTGTTAATAGCCGCCACCTGCATGCTGAGGCCCAAGCTGAGCTTGATGAACTCGCAGCATTGCCATGGATGATGCGCCTGACCGCGATTTGTTTGATCGCTACAGGTTTGGGCTGGGTTGCGGGGAGTTTTGCGGGCGTGCCAACATGGTTGCCTTGGCTGTTGTATGTGGTAGCGTTTGCCAGCGGCGGCTGGTTTCCGCTGGGCAATGCCTGGGAAAGCCTGCGCCAACGCGAATTCGATGTTAATTTCTTGATGATTGTGGCCGCAATCGGGGCGGCGGCAGTTGGTCAGCCGCGCGAAGGCGCAATTTTGATGTTTTTGTTTGCGCTTTCCAATACGCTTGAAACCTATGCCATGGGTCGCACTCATCGGGCCGTCAATGCCCTGCTGGAGATGGCTCCCGACCAAGCAACCCTGATCGCTGCTGATGGTACGCAACAAGTCGTGGCCGTGGCTGATTTAGCGATTGGCGATCGGGTATTGGTACGGCCTGGCGAACGGATTCCAGTTGATGGGATTGTGCGGATCGGCGCTTCATCAATTAACGAAGCCGCAATTACTGGCGAATCAGTGCCAGTTGATAAAGGCGCGGGGAGCAAGGTATTTGCTGGTACTCTCAATACTACTGGCGCTCTCACCATTGAAGTAACAGTAGCAGTTGGCGATACGACCTTGGCGCGAATTATCGAGACCGTAGCTGAAGCTCGCAGTCAAAAAGCCAAAGCCCAAGATTTTACCGATCGGGTGATTGGTCAATATTATGCCTATGCTGTCGTCGTGATGACCTTGTTGGCGATTGCGATTCCCTTGCTATTTCTCGATTGGAGCGTTAAAACCACGCTCTACCGCGCAATGGCACTGATGGTTGTGGCCTCGCCCTGTGCCTTGGTGATTTCAATTCCAGCGGCGATGCTTTCGGCCATGGCCAATGCTGCCCGCCACGGGATGTTGTTCAAAGGTGGGCGCTATCTTGAAGCTGCCGCTAAAATTAAGGTCGTGGCCTTGGATAAAACTGGTACGCTGACCACAGGCCAATTGAGCGTGATGCAAACTGTGGATCTTGGTCAACGCCCAACGGAACAATGGCTAATCGCCGCAGCAGCGGTCGAAGCCTTCTCAGAACATCCCTTGGCCAAAGCGATTGTCGCCCATGCTCAAGATCAGAAACTGAATGTCCCAACTGCGGTTGATTTCCAATCGATCACTGGGATGGGTGCCCAAGCGGATGTGCATGGCGAATTGGTGCAAGTTGGTCGGCCCCGTTTGTGGGGTGAGGCTGTGCTAGCCCAAGCTGCCAAACTCGAAGCTCAAGGCGCAACCGTGATCGGGGTTGGCACAACCGAACAAGCCTGGGGCTTAATTGCCTTGGCTGATACGATTCGGCCTGATGCCAAGCAAGCGATTGCCGCGCTGCACGCTGCGGGTGTTGAACGAGTGGTGCTGTTGACTGGTGATAATCAAGCCGTAGCACAGCATGTGGCCAGCCAAATTGGCATTGATGATGTGCGTGCCGAACTGTTGCCTGGCGATAAAGCCCAGATCATCGAAGAATTACAACAACGCTATGGCCCAGTTGCGATGGTTGGCGATGGCGTGAATGATGCCCCAGCCTTGGCCACGGCCCAACTTGGTGTGGCAATGGGCGTTGCTGGTACTGATGTAGCCGTGCAAAGCGCCGATGTGTTGTTGCTGAGCGACGATTTGCTGAAATTGGCTGAAGCGTTACGGCTTGGCCGCCGCACCCAACGGATTGTTTGGCAAAATATTGCCTTTGCTGGCGGCGTGATTGTGGTGCTGATTGCTTCAGCCTTGTTTGGCAATATTGCCTTGCCGTTGGGCGTGGTTGGCCATGAAGGGAGCACCTTGTTGGTGGTTGCCAACGGCTTGCGCTTGCTACGACGCTAACCAAAGAGCATAAAGGCCAAAAGCAATAGCATTGCCGCTAACATAAACCATGCTAAAGGGTCCTTGCGCAATTGACGATTCAAATTGGGCAAGGGCTTTTTGTAGGTATATTCGTAGCCACAGTCAATGCACTGAACAAAATAACGGAACATGTGAATACCAGATGTCAGCAACGGTTGCATTGACTGTTTTTTGCTACCACACTCAGGGCAAGCAAAACTGGCGTGGGTTTGATCTGCTTGCGGAACATGATAATCGGCCATGTTTCTGCTCCTTGGTTGGCTTGGGGCAAGCATTAATAATGGGGAACAACACTGTTCCCCATCATAGCATGGCCAAAATTGGTTGAGAAGAGCGAATTTAGCGCCGAATACTCCAAGCAATGCCTGCCTGCAAGCTGCTAAATGTAGTAAGTTGGTTCAACTGCTGGCCGAAGGCAACTAACGATTGAGCAATCTCTGGGCTGAGGCCGGTTAGCACCAATTGAGCACCAAGCAAGCGCACAGCCTTGGCGGCCTTGAGCAACATTTCGGCGGTAAAGCCATCAATTTGAGCGACTCCAGTAATATCGATGATCGCGATCCGAGCGCGTTGTTGCTCAACTCCTTGCAATAATGTGCCCAAAATGTGGTTAGCCCGTGCCTGATCGATCGCGCCGACCAAGGGCATCACCAACATATCATCGCGGAAGGGAATCAACGGTGTAGCTTGTTCGGCGATTACAAATTCTTGGGCTTTGATTAATTGCTCTTGGAGTGCTAGTTGTTCAGTTTGGGCTGCCAGGGTATTCGCTTGCAGTTGGTTGCGCTCGGCTTCAGCGGCTGCGGTTGCTCGTTGCGCTTGTTCGAGCACATTCAAGGTTTGATTAATGCTGGTCGCCAAACCCGCAACCTCATCGTTGCCCACCACTGCTACCCGTTCATTCAGATTATTGGCAACGTGTTTGATTTCGCTGCTCAAGCGCAACACACGGCTGATGACCACTCGATTGAGCAAAAAGTACAACACAAAGCCACCAACTGCGGTTACCAGAAAGGTCAAAATTACTACAAACTGCAAGGCATGATGGCCTTGGTTGTAGATTGTGCGTGGCCGAATAATGTTGATAATCAGGGCTGGGTTGCCTTGGAGATCGTTGATTTGCTGTAAGCCACGCAAGGCATGCTCATCGATTGGGATGATTTGGCGGGGATTGACATCACTCAATTGCTGAATGCTGCTTGTCAGATCGCTTGGTGGATTCAGCACATCTTCCAAGCTGAAAGGAAATAGAGTGACCGCAGCTAAATCATTAAGCACCTGTTGATCAAGATAGCGCCCAAAAATCACTGTGCCGCGAATTGGCCCTTGGCCTTGGCTATCAATAATCGGGCGGGCAGCAACCAAGACAATGCGCTCTTGAAAACGTACAATGCCTAAATTACGTTGGCTGGGGTCACTAAACGTCGTTAGTTGCGGAATTTGCTGCACAAATGGCAAAAAGTTTGCTGGTAAATCATTAAATGTATCTGCCTCGGCCATTCGTCCATACACCAAGGCTTGTTGCTGGTTGAGAAAGGCCATAATATTAAATTTATAGGTCGCGAAAACATCATCGCCAGCATTGTTGCTAATGTAATCAGCATCGGGAGCCTCGATAAAGGCATACGTATCATCCCAGGTTGACCATGAAACCAAGGCCGTGTCGAGGCGATTTTGCTCAAACTGCAAAGCATTCAACACCCGATCAAGGTCGGTTTGCATTGAGGTTGTTTCTAGCTCGGCAAACGATTGGAGCAACAAGATACGCAGCGGAAAAATGAGTACCGCTACCAGCAGCACGAGGCTGGCTCCTAGCACAATTTTGGTTTGGCGACGCAGCGAGGTCGTGCCAGTTGATGGCGCAGATGTCATAATACGATGCAACCTATCTAGATTGGCTGGGTAGAATTGTGCGCCTATGATAGCACGTTCTCTGCTTGGTTGGGATAGGTTACTTGACCCAGATTAAACCTCGCAAGATATAAATTCACACGAAAGCTGAAACCGCGAAGGATACGAAGATCGCGAAGGCTGCTTATTCCAAAGTTCTGACCCCTGGCCCCCAACAGCTAACCCCTATCATCCTCTGCGCCGCTGCGTTAAAACCTAACCCACTCACTTCCTGACCCCTGATCCCTAGCCCCTGAACCCTCGCTCTTCATCCTTTACCTTTACTCAAATTACCCCCTAGCAATTTGAGTAAAAATTTTTTATAATTATATAATTGATTTTCCCTCAACGGTGTGCAATATTCATAGTTCTCTCGGGGCACACCCCTACCACAACCACTTGGAGGTCGGCATGCGATTATTTCATGGTCTTTTACTGATGAGCTTAGTCTTGCTAAGCTTCGGCGGTGCTGCTAGCAAACCACCTAGCACCACAATTCCACCCAAGTTGTATTTACAACGCGGCACGATCGATCTCAAAGTGGTTAATCAAGCCAACCAGGCTGATCCATTATTGCAGACAGTTGGGGGGTATGCGGTTATTCAATTTAGTGGGCCTGTGTTGCTCAAGCAGCGGCAAGCACTTGAAGCTACGGGGTTGAGCATTATTGAGTATCTCCCTGATTACGCCTATTTAGTTCGTGGCTCAGCTGCCCAACAAGCTGCTGCCAGCCGAATTGATGGTTTTTATGCGCGTGGCGATTGGACGTTGGCCGATAAGTTTCATCCTGGGTTGTTGAAACTGATGCGCACTGGTGCGTATCAAGGTTTGGCGTTGCAGACGATTGGTTGGGATAACCAACTGACCACTGCTGAACAAGCAGTCAAAGCCCAAGGCTTGAAGCTTGATGCCATTAGCACGATCGATCAACTGATTCAGTTGGCCCAAATTAATGAAGTGCGCTGGATCGAAGTGGCGAGTACGCCGAAATTATTCGACCAATATGCGCGGCAAGTTCAGCAAGTTGAGCCTGTTTGGACTGATCGGCAGTTGTATGGCCAAAATCAAATTGTGGCCTACACTGACACAGGTTTGGATACTGGCTCCTTGACAACCCTCAACAACGATTTTACCAATCGGATTCTTGCGACCCAAGTGCTCTCGGCTGGGGGGCATTGGGATGATAACCATGGCCATGGCACGCACGTTGCTGGCTCGATTGCTGGTAACGGCGCACTTTCTGGCTCAAACCCAGCTACCCATACCTATACCAACTCGATGGCAGGGATTGCGCCTGAGGCCAAGTTGGTTGTCCAAGCGTTTGAAGCAACTGCGACCGGCGATATTATTGGCTTGCCAACCGACCTCTACCCAATGTATCAGCAAGCCTATGATGCTGGAGCACGGATTCATAGCAATAGCTGGGGCGATGCAACCGGGCCAGTCAGTGATACAGAAGCTGCATTTGGGGGCTACCCCTATAATGCGCAACGCACCGACCAGTTTTTGTGGGAACACCCCGATTATACAATGTTGTTTGGGGCTGGTAATAGTGGGGTCGATGGAACCCCGAGCCAAGCAATCTTTTGTACTGGTGGTAATGGCGTTGTTGACCCGGACTCGTTGCTCGCACCTGGGACTGCCAAGAATGTGATTACGGTTGGGGCTAGTGAAAGCCCGCGCCCAACGGGTGGTTATACGGGTGTGCCTTGGCTTTTATTGAGTTTTTGCTTTGCCACCGCGCCAATTAACACGGATACTCTTTCTGATGATGCTAATGGGATAGCGGCATTCTCATCACGTGGGCCAACTGATGATGGCCGGATCAAGCCTGATTTGGTTGCCCCTGGCACGAATATTCTTTCAACTCGCTCATATGGCAGTGGGGCTGGTGCCTTATGGGGTGTTCATGAAACCAATGCCAATTACCTTTATTCGGGTGGTACGTCGATGTCCACTCCGTTGGTTGCTGGTACGGTTGCCCTCATCCGCCAGTGGCTGGGTATCCAAGGCTTGCCTAATCCTAGTGCCGCAGTCATCAAATCAATTGTTCTGAATACGACCGTTGATATTGCGCCCGGCCAATATGGTACTGGTGCAACTCAAGAAATTCCTTACAACCGCCCCAATAGTGTGGCTGGTTGGGGGCGTAGCAATTTGAGTTTTATTACCAAACCAGCGCCCTATCATTTGTGGGTTGCCGATCAGACGACTGGCTTGAATACAGGCCAGATGGTAAGCTATAACCATACTGCCAGCCAACCCCTAACCGTGTTGACCAATACCCAACCGCTGCGAGTTATGCTCAACTGGACTGATCCACCAGCTTCGTTGGCAGCCACCCAACAATTGGTTAACGATCTTGATTTGGTGTTGATTGGGCCTGATGGTACGCGCTATTATGGCAATAATCAGAGCACTGGCGATCGCACGAATAATACCGAAGGTGTGATCATTAATAATCCCCAAATTGGTGCATATCAGATTGAAGTTACTGCCCATAATGTACCTATTTCTAGCCAAGCCTATGGCTTGTCAGTCGCTGGCCCATTGCGTGAAGCTACTGGCGGCGGTACGCCAACTCCAACCCCAACCGCTATAGCAACCGCAACAAATACGCCAACCAACACGGCGACCAATACACCAACCAACACGGCGACGAATACGCCAACCAACACGCCAACCAATACGCCAACCAATACACCAACCAATACACCAACCAACACGCCAACCAACACGGCGACCAATACACCAACCAACACGGCGACGAATACGCCAACCAACACGCCAACCAATACGCCAACCAACACGGCGACCAATACACCAACCAACTCGCCAACCCCCACCAATCTGCCAACTGTGACCACGACAGCGGTTACAAACGAGTATGATGTTTGGATACCATGGGCGAGCAAATAAACGAAGCCTGACTAAAAACGCGATCAACTTAACTTGGTTGATCGCGTTTTTGTTTGCCCAAAAATCCCCCTTGACAGTCAAACTTGGTTTAGTTATACTCTTGATTGAACGTTCAATCAAGTTTTTGGGGTATGGTATGACTGATGAACAACGTGAGCGGCGCGAGGCAATTCTGGAGGCGGCGCGAGCCGAATTTGCTGAAAAAGGCTTTCGCGGAGCTACGATCAAATCGATTGCAGCACGGGCCAAGATTCAGTCGCCTGCCTTGATCTATTGGTACTTTCCAAATAAAGATGCTTTGCTGGAAGCCGTGATGCAAGGCCAACTGCCGCTGCTTCAACAGATGCAATCACTTGATGGGTTGTTCGATCAGCAGCCACGGCAATTGCTGGGCATGTTGGCCAAAGGCTACCTGCAAGCAGGTGATAATCCGCATACTGTGCAAATGATGCGGGTGCTCTTGGGCGAAATGCTACTGGGCCGCAACCCAACCGAGTTGCTTAATCAACAGATTGTGCCGCAGATCAAGCAATTTCTTGAGCGCTACTTGGTTCATCAAATTCAGCTTGGCCGCATGCGCCAGCACGATACCCGCGCCAGCACCCGAGCTTTTTTGGGGATGCTCATGCCCCAAATGTTGAGCAAAGTGATTTTGCCAAGTTTGCAGGCCGATGGATTAACCGATGACGAACATATTGCCACGGTTATTGATATTTTTCTGAATGGACTTAAGCCAGAGGAGTAAACCCATGAACGCAGTTGAAGTTCGGGGACTCACCAAACGCTACGGCAATGTCCAAGCCCTTCAAGGTGTCGATTTGACCGTCCCTGAAGGCATGATTTTTGGTTTGCTTGGCTCGAACGGCGCAGGTAAATCCACCTTGATTAAGGCTTTGGTTGGTGCACTCAAGCCCAATAGCGGTGAATGGCAGGTGCTTGGTCTTAACCCATTGCGCGATCAAGCCAAGCTCCGCGCCTTGATTGGCTATATGCCGCAGGGTGTCGCACTGTATGAAGATCTCTCGGCCCGCGAAAATTTACGATTTTTTGGCAGTGCTCACGGCGTGCCCGCGTTGGAGCAACGGATTCAGGAAGCACTTGAATTTACCGAATTAACCAGCCGCGCTGATCATCCAGTCTATGGTTTTTCGGGCGGGATGAAAAAACGGGTTTCGTTAGCCTGCGCTCTGTTGCACAAACCACGCATGCTTTTTCTCGATGAACCGACTGCGGCAGTCGATCCGCATCTTAAGGTGCGTTCGTGGCAGCTCTTTCGCGAATTAGCCAACGCTGGCACAACCTTATTTATCAGCACGCACCTGATGGATGAAGCTTTGCTCTGCGACCGCCTCGCTATTCAACAAACTGGCAAAATTTTGATTGTTGATACGCCGCAAGCGATTTTGGAGCATGGCCAAACCCGATTAACTATCAAACAGGCTGAGCAAACCAGCGAACAGCAGATTGCCAGCACACCCAACGCTTTAGCCGAAACCTTGCACAGCTATGGCCTGAATCCAACGATCCAAGCTTTGACCTTGCACCCCGATTCGTTGGAAACGATTGTGCTGCGCATGCTACAAAAAAGCGAGGTATCGCAATGAGCCGAATTTTAGTTGTTGCCAAACGGGTATTAACCCAACTTCGCCATGACAAGCGGTTACTTGGCTTGTCGGTTATGGCTCCGTTGTTGATTATTTATCTGTTGAAAATTTTCTTTGATACCATGCCCAAGGGCTTTAATAATGCCCGCTACATTATGCCGATCACGGCCTTTATGGTGCATTTTTTGGCATTTTTGCTCTGTGCAATTGTGTTGGTGCAAGAGCGCACCGCCGGAACTTTAGAACGTATGTTTATCAACGGCTTTCGGCGCATTGAAATTATTGGTGGCTATGTGCTGGGTTATATTCTGCTCGCCACTTTCCAGGCGGCAATTGCCTTGGCGCAAGCTTTGTGGTTATTCGATTTGAGTTATGCGTGGGGCGATTTGGCGATGTTGTTTGGGGTAATTTGGCTGCTGGCGATTACCTCAGTGATGCTCGGGATGTTTATCTCGACGTTTGCGCGGCATGAAGGCCAAGTTTTCCCCTTTATTCCGATGATTATCTTGCCGTCGGTGTTTCTTTCGGGCTTGTTGATTAATCCTGAACAACTGCCAACATGGGCCAATTGGCTGGGTCATGCCTTCCCATTGTTTTATGCCAACGATGCAATTCAAGAAATCATTGGTAAAACCCCTACGAGCAGTGTGATTTGGACGAATATGGCGATTCTGGTTGGCTATGGCTTGTTTTTATTGACCTTGGCTTCGCGTACTTTAAAAGATGTAGAGTAAGCAAGCATAGAGAGTATAAATTATAGAGGGCAATTGGCTCGAAAGGTTATACTTATAAAGCCAATCGCCAAATCAAATATGGTTTATGTTCTATGTGCTATGTTCTTCGAATAGGGTGGAATCGCGATTAAGCTCAAGCAAAAGCCCAAAATAGCCACCTCAAAGACCATGCCAGTCCACATATGGGTAATCCAGTTTAGACCCATACTAGCCATAATGATCAAGTAGTAACCAAGAAACAAGCTTGCTGGCAGCAGGCTACAGACCAAGCGCACCGCCAAGGGTCGCTGTTGATTGATCTGCCACGTATGCATTGCAATATCAGCGAGCAAGCCGACAATTGCTGCCCAAACGACCACTGGCCAATAGGCTTGCGAACTTTGATTGTGGACAAACCAAATCAGGCCAGTGCTGCCACCAATTAATAACGTCATTGCCCCGAATGGTAAGGGCCAGAAACGCAGCGAGAGCAGCAAAATTCCAATCAACACCAGCGTGGTGATAATGCCAGTGCTGATGCCGCGCATATCAATATTCGACATGGTTGATTCAAGGTACGGTTCGGAGAGAAATGGCGCATTCACAATGGGGCTAGCATATTGGGTAAAGAAACTGACGGCAGCCATCAAGAAAAACAGTGACATCACCATTGTGCCCAAATCACGCCAGCCCCGCAGATTTGCGCCCGCTTGGGTTTGGAGCCAGGCAGTGCGTAACGGAGCAGTGCCAAACAACATCGCGCCGCTGATAATCATCAAATGCGGTGGGCTGAATAAGGCATCAAGCCGTAACTCAAAACCAAACCATTCATGCCACATCAAATCGAGTGGAGCCGCAAACGAAAAGAGGATAATCCCAAGCAGTGCGGGGAAATAGCCTTGCGGCAGTGCTTTGGTGAGCGGGTATTGGCGGTACATATTGCGAATTTGGACTGTGCCAATCACGGTTGTAATGCCCAGAAAACCCGAATAAAGCACGGCATGCCACGGCGAGAAAAACGTATCGATCAATTGCTCGGCATGGGCCAAACCATCAATAAACAGGCCAATCAGTAGCCAAATGCTGAAGACGATGCACAAAACATCAAGGCGCTTGCTGAATGGCGGATAGCCCGTAGGGGCCGGATTCAGCCGTGATGCAGTGGTTTTGGTTGGGCCGACCGTTGCCATTCTTGGCCTCCTTGAGGTTGATAGTGCGGCGGCGATAAAGAGCTAGCAGCTTGGATGCTAATTGCAAGAATGGCTCGACCGCCTTGTCATAAGATATGCCAATAGTAGCATAGATTCAACAATCGGCGATAGCCAAAAGGTAAACGCTAAGTAAACCAAAAGGTGCTATTGAGCCTAGTTTTCCTACACTTAAATTAAACGCACTCCATCGACGAATGGAGTGCGTTTGAACTTTCTAACCGATTGATTTAGGCAGCTTTGCTCGGTGCTTCGTAGGGTGGAGCCACCAAGAAACTCAGAATCAAGCCAACAATTGCTACCTCGAAAATCATGCCTGTCCACATATGGGTAATCCAGGTGAGGCCAGGCCCAGCCATAATAATTAGGTAATAGCCTAGGAAGAAGCCAGCGGGCAATAAACTACATAACAAGCGAATGCCTAAGCGATTATGACGATCGATCTTCCAATAGTGCATAGCGCAATCGGCAGCAAGGCCAATCACCACGGCCCACACTAAAACAGGCCAATATTGCATAACGCGGGAGGCCCGCATCGCCCACAGCAAGAACATACTGCCACCGACCAGCAGCGTGATCGAGCCAAATGGTAAGGGCCAGAAACGCAACGATAGCAGCAAAATGCTAATTAAGACGAAGGTGCTGATATGGGCTGAGGCGATGCCCCACAGGTCAGCCCGATACATCTCAATTTCTGGTGCACCAACATAGGGCAATGAGAGCCATTTGGGTGAGGCCAAAGGATGGGCATATTGAGTCATAAAGGCAGTCGTGACCATGAGAAAAAACAGCGACATCACCATTGGCGCTAATCCGCCCCTCCAGCCTGCTAATTTTTCGCCTTGCTGCATGCGAATCCAGGCGGTGCGCAATGGAGCGGTTCCAAATAACATCGCGCCAGAAATTAGCATCAAGTGCGGCGGGCTGAGCAAAGCATCAAGCCGCAACTCAAAGCCAAACACATCATGCCAAATAAAATCAAGTGGGGCGGCAATCGCAAATAAAATGATGCCCACGAGTGCCAGCAAATAGCCACGCGGCAAGGCTCGCCAAAGTGTATAGCCTTTGTACATATTGCGCAGTTGCAGCCCACCGATCCACAAGGCTACCGCCAAAAAGCCTGAGTAGAGAATCAAGTGCCATGGGGTGAAGAAGGTATCCACGGCGTTAGCAGCATGGGCTGCGCCATCAGCGAACAAGCCAATCAGCCACCACGCTGCAAAGACCATTGACATAAAATCAAAGGTGATACTTGATGGTGGATATTCGTCTGGGCGAGGCAAACTCGAAACATTCCGACCAATCCGTCCGATTGAGGCCATATCAAACCCCCTAATTCTTGATAGTGTCAGACCGCTGCGGATACGTGGGGTGGTAGCCTTTCCACAAGCATGGGGGAAATGCTGCTACTGGTCGATGTCGCTGCTCAAACGTGGAGTAGCCCTATTATGCCATAAAATCATAGTCTAGTGGTAGATTATGCAGAACATAGAGCAAAGAGCATAGAACATAGCATAGGGATCAGGGGCTAGAGGTCAGGGGTCAGTTTTGATCCACGAAGGGCACGAAGCCCCCGGAGTAATTAGGCTATAGGCTTCTGACCCCTGATCCATGACCTCACAAGGGTAGGTTTTAACAATCATGGGGTTGGATTCAGCGTCGATTGGCATGCTGTGCTGATCAGGTACATCGTCACATGGATCAGGGACATCATCGGCGATGCAGTTATCGGTGTTTAATCAAGGCTAGAACACCCGACTGACCATACCGACGATGTGGATGGATTCACCGACGATGTACCTGATCCGTACACATGCCCTCACCCCCTAGCCCCCTCTCCTGCCCAGTAGGAGAGGGCAACCATCCTATCATGACCATTGGTATTCCCCTCTCTCACCGCAGTGGGAGAGGGGTTGGGGTGAGGGATCTTAAACTTACCCTTGTAAGGATTCCTGATCCCTCACCCCTCGTTCTTGAGTAACTTAAGTTAGAATATTAATTTAGGACTATCGGCACGCATCTAGAAGATGTAGTTATGGTATAGTTTTGCTTTGATTGAAGTGATCGAGGCTGACCCACGTTTTTGATTCACACAGAAGGAAATCCATTGTGACGAAGTTAATTCTCGCACCTGAGGTGCAAGCAGCGTTTGCCAATGGCCAACCAGTGGTGGCCTTGGAATCTACTGTGATTAGCCATGGCTTGCCGTACCCGCATAATCGTGAGATTGCCTTGCAGCTTGAGGCGACTGTACGAGCCGGGGGAGCTGTGCCTGCCACGATTGCCGTGATTCAAGGGCAAGTGCATGTTGGGCTGACCAACGAGCAAATTGAGCATTTTGCCACGGCCACGGATGTGCTCAAACTCAGTCGCCGCGATATTGGCTACGCGGTAGCTGCTGGCCGCGATGGCGCTACTACGGTCGCTGCAACGATGGCCATCGCCGAGTTGGCGGGCATTCAGGTGTTTGCAACTGGCGGAATTGGCGGCGTGCATCGGGGTGCTCGCGATACCTGGGATGTTTCAGCCGATCTTGGGGAGTTGGGCAAAAGCTCAGTTTTAGTGGTTTGCGCTGGCGCTAAATCGATTCTTGATTTGCCAGCAACGCTTGAAGTGCTCGAAACCTATGGTGTGCCCGTGGTTGGCTATACGACCGAAGAGTTACCAGCTTTCTATAGTGCTCATAGTGGTTTGCAATTGGGTCGCCGTGTTGATGACCCAACTCAAGCCGCCGCCGCATGGGCCGCTCATCGCTTGTATGGCGGGGGCAGTGGCATGGTTTTGGCAGTGCCACCACCGGTCGAAAAAGCGCTTGATCCTCAATTTGTCGAGGCGGCGATTGGTCGGGCAATTGCCCAAGCCGAAGCAGCAGGCATTCGTGGCGCAGCAGTTACGCCATTTTTGCTGAGTGCCATGGCCCGCGAAACCGAAGGCGAAAGCATCGCCACCAACACCGCTTTACTTAATAATAATGCTCAGGTAGCTGCTCAAGTTGCAGTTGCTTTGTTCCAATCAGTTTAAGTTATTCAAGGAGTTTTTCGCATGTCTCAACCTCGTCGTGGTCGTCGCCAAGTAGGCCAAAAATCGCGTTTGCCATTGTTTTTTGGCATCGGAGCCGTGCTATTGGTGATTGTGGTGATTGCCGTTGTGGTGCTTAATGGTGGTGAAGATAAAGTTGACAAGGTGACGGTTGCCGAAGGAACGACAGCACCCTCAACGACTGGGGTTGTTCAAGAATTGCCCGATGAAGGCCAACAACACGTTGCCGATGGCGAAAAAGTCGCCTACAAGCAGAATCCCCCAACTTCTGGCAGCCACTGGGCTGGCCCTGCTCAATGGGGACTTTATCAAACCAATCCCCCCGAAGATGAACGAATTGTGCACAACATGGAGCATGGTGGGGTAATTATTTGGTTCAAGCCCAGTGCAGTCAGCGCCGCAGAAAACGATCAATTGGTTAAATTGTTTACTGCTTTGAGCGCTGAACAATATCGCACGATTTTGGTTAGCCGCGAAAATATGGATACCAAAATTGCCATGACTGCCTGGAACCATCGCCAATTGCTTGATAGTGTTGATGAAACCGCAATTCGTGCCTTCTTCGATGAGTTTATTCTCAAAGGCCCAGAGTGCGTTAACTTGCGCTGTCCTCAATAGGCTTAATTAAATAAGTGCGCCCACTTCAAAACGAAGTGGGCGCATTTTTTATTGATCAATTTAACCTAGTTGCCGTAGCGCCAGCGGCGATAATGTTGGCCTACATTGCCCATCTCAACCTGAAAGGCAGGTGCATTGGTTGGGGTATAGGTCAATATCCGCCGTTCAAAGGCTTGGACTAACATCCATGTTTCTGTGCCACCAAGTTTGGCCCGCATCCAGTAGGCATCGCTTAGTGGGTAGCCGAAAGCAAACACCCAATCAACAACTTGTTTATCGTTGACAAAGCGGCCATTTTCATAAACCGTGCCCGTTTGGTTCATAAAATTCCAGAAGACATCGGGAATATTATGCTGGGTTTGGCTGACATAATGGGCGTTGGTGACAACACTTGGCGCAGTAATACCACTGGTCGTCGCATCGCGCTTGAGTTGGGTGCTGATAGTTTGGCCAGTTTTATCGGGCTGGCTGGCCAATACATTGCGCAGTGAGCTATAGCCAGGCGCAACATCGTTAATTGCCCGTGGATCGCCGCCCAAAGCTTCATCAGCAGGGATACGTTGCTCAAACGAGCTATCGCCAATTTGGACTTGGCCGCGAATCATCTCGACCACCAATAATCCGTTGGTAACGAACCATGGCTGGTTGCGGTCGCCATTGGGATTATTGACTTCCATACGTGATTTATCGAAATATTGGACGAGCCGCGTGCTGCCACCATATGGCTCGTACTGGCCTTTGGCGATTGCTGGCCCCCAAACCCATGAGCGGCTGGTGCGGCCATCTTGGACGGGCTTATCAGTGCGTTGCCAGGTTTTTTCAAAGTTGGTATCGGCAAAGCCATCGGGAATTGGCGGCACATTATTTTTGAAGGCACTAATTTTTTCGCGTGAAATATCGAGGTAGAGGTTGCCATATGCTTGGCTTGGCTCAAGCTGGCTGCCTTCATACCATTCATTCCAACTCGTTAAAATGATCGCCTTGGGCTGATAATTGATCGCCGTATCCCAGCCAGCGCGATAGTAGTTGCCGTTTTCGCGGTCGCGGAAGTGGCCGTTGCGATAGAGCAAATCATCATAACCAGGCATAACAGTCGCGACAAATGGTTTGTTACTATTGCGGCTGCTGTTATATTCGCGCAAATTGCGGCTATACGAAATCATCGCATCGCCTTGCTTGCGTTCCCAGGTAATATCGAAAAAGTGAATCGCATCGAACACATCGAGCAGACTGAAGTTTACCCCGCCCCCGAGCCAAAATTGATTGCGATTGGGATCAACCCGACTGCGCAGATCGGTCCAATCGCTGAGCGAACCACGGCCACCAGGCAAAATTGTATCATTCCAAAACACGAAAACTGGCTTGCCATCCCAGCGCCAATAGGCATTGCTGCTGGCGAGGCCAGCCATTTCGCGCATATTATCGACAATTGCCTGAGTTGAGTTGAGCGTGCCATCAGCTACCGGATCAACGCTGAAAACCACGTTGAAATTGCCTTCTTGCTCAGCCAGTTGCAACAAGCGGGCACAGGTATAGCGCCATGTACAGATAAAACCATCGATGCCAGCATTTTTGGCTTGGCGAATATGGTTGAGCATGGTGCTATCGCGGTCGCTCTCGTAGAGTTCCAGCGGGCGGTCGCGAATCTTGTCGAGATACCAAGTTTGGCTGCCCCACCAGCCATAGTAGTAGGCAAAAACCGGACGCGAAGGCTCGGCGGCACTGGTTGAGGGCGAATTCGAGGGGATGAGAATCAGGCTCAAAATCAAGCCCAGCAGGATCACAATCCGTCGCATGTTTGCTCCTTTCGTCCACTGCGACTCAGGTACTTGGTATTGTACAGGCAAAATCGGCAAAAAGGGATTAGGTATTAGGGGCCAGTTTATTTTGATCCACGAAGGACACGAAGGCCGAAACCACGCAGGGCATGAAGAACGCGAAGGTATATTTAGCCACAGATGAGCACAGATTTGTTTGATTATGGTTCTTCATCCCTCATAATTCATCCCTCATCCTGCTTAACTCTGCGCCTCTAGGTTAATTCCTTGCCCTTCATTCTTGGCCAGGACACCTCTTTTGCCTTCGGCCTTTTGCCTTTTGATTTTCAAATTGTCCTACCCTGATTGTTTGACAAAACCATGGTCGTTGTGTACACTACCGCCCTATAAGACCCTCTACTTTCTCCCAATCCAACCCGCTACCATTGCAGGTAGCCGTCGTTCAATGATTGCACCTTTGAGTTGAATGTGGCTTTTAAGGAGGTTTTTGCCTCATCACTAAAACCATGTATGGCTTTGGGCTAGCCAGTTTTAGGCTTTCCTCGCTTTTAAACAAGGAGCAACTGGAATTATGAAACGTTTCCTTTCATTCTCGCTCGTCTTGACCATGATCATGGTGATTTTGGCCGCATGTGGCACCCAAACTGGTGGAACAACCAAAACTACCGTCACGATTGTTAGTAGCTTACCCCGCACCGGTTCCTCAAAAGGACAAACAGATACCATTGTAAACGCCATTAAGATGCGTTTAGAAGAAGCCAAATACACCGCGTGCGATGGGAATGTTGAGATCAAGTATGAAGATCTTGACGATGCAACCGCAGCTAAAGGCGCTTGGGATGAAGCGAAAGAAGCCGAAAACGCTAATGCTGCTGCTTCAAACAAAGATGTGATGGTCTATATCGGTACCTTCAACTCAGGTGCTGCCAAGATCTCGATTCCGATCTTGAACAATGCTGGGATTGTGATGATCAGCCCTGCCAACACCTACCCTGGCTTGACCAAGGATGGCAAAGGTGCTGAAGGCGAACCAGCAGTTTACTATCCCAAAGGTACGCGCAACTACACCCGCGTGGTGCCAGCCGACGACTTGCAAGGCGCTGCCGCAGGCAACTGGGCCAAAGAATTGGGCGTAACCAATGTCTACATCTTGGATGATACCGAGTTGTATGGCAAAGGGATTGCTGACGTATTTGCTGCTACCGCTGAAAAGAATGGCATCAAGATTGCAGGTCGCGATAGCATCGATGCCAAAGCTAGCGATTACAAGGCGTTGATGTCGAAAATCGCCGCTACCAACCCCGATATGATCTACTTCGGTGGCATCACCCAAAGCAACGCAGGCCAATTGGTCAAAGACATGCGGGCTGCTGGGATGACCGCTGATAAAGTTAAGTTCATGGGTCCAGACGGGATCTTCGAACAAGCCTTTATCGACGCTGCTGGTGCTGATAACGCTGAAGGCGTTTATGCAACCTTCGGTGGCGTTCCACCAGCCAAGCTTGAAGGCAAAGGTGCCGAATGGTACAACGCCTACAAGGCCAAATTCAACGCTGAACCAGAAGCCTACGCTGTCTACGGCTACGAATCAACCAACGTGGCGTTGGCTGCGATCAACCAATCATGTGCTAGCATCAACCGCGAAACCATCTTGAAGAACGTTTTCGCAACCAAAGATTTTGATGGCGTGTTGGGCAAATGGGGCTTCGATGCAAGTGGCGACACGACATTGACCCAAATGAGCGGCCAACAAATCAAGGGTGGCGCGTTCGAATTCGTTCAAGTCCTCAAGTAAGATTTGATACCGTTTCCAAGGGACGATCCTCCGCTGATCGTCCCTTTCCCCTGTGTGGATTGTGTCGTTGCCAGCCCCTTGCTGGGTACAGAGGAATAACGCGCTATGGCAGCATCTCAAACTCCAACGTCGCCGCAGTCGGCTCCGCTTGTACCACGTGAGCCATTTCTGACCAAGCGACGGGCTTTTTCGATTGTCGGCCTGATTATCTTCCTCGGATTCTTTGCCATTCCCATTTACCAAACGATTTTACTTGAGATGGTTGGCGATACCGGCCAACTCATGCAACAGATCGTGATTGGCTTAACCAAAGGCACTTACATTGCCGTAATTGCCTTGGGCTATACCTTGGTCTATGGGATTTTGGAGTTGATCAACTTTGCCCACGGCGATCTCTTTATGATCGGGGCATTTCTTTCGTTGATCTTTATTAGTTTATTTGGCTTAGACCCCAAAACCAGCTCAGGCTTAACGATTTTCTTTTCGTTAATTGCCATTTTGGGCTTGGTAATGCTTTGTACCGCCTTCTTGAATGCTGGGATTGAGCGCTTTGCCTATCGGCCATTGCGCAATGCCCCACGGTTGGCTCCCTTGATTTCAGCGATTGGCATGTCGTTTGTCTTGCAGAACGTCGGGATCTTCCTCGGCGATGGCTTGATTTGGGGCAAAGCTGCTGATGCCCTTGGTTCCGATGCGCTTGAACGGGTTTCCACCGCTATGGGTAGCCAATCGGTTGCGCCAAAAAACATCCCCGACTTGCTGCCAAATGGCCAAGTCTTTTTTATTCCAGATAGTTTGAAATATACCTATAAAGATCTGTTGGTAGTCGTTGTGAGTCTTGGCTTGCTCGCGGGCTTATATTCGTTTGTGCGTTTTACCAAGCTTGGTAAAGCAATTCGTGCAACGGCCCAAGACCGTGATGCAGCACGTTTGATGGGCATCAACGCCGACCGCACCATCTCTGTAACCTTCCTTATTGGTGGCGCGTTGGGCGGTGCTGCTGGTATGATCGTTGGTCTCTACAACGGAACTGCCTTATTTACCATGGGTTTTACCGCTGGCTTGCTTTCGTTTACGGCGGCAGTGCTTGGTGGCATTGGCAATATCCTTGGTTCGGCTTTGGGTGGTTTGCTGATTGGGTTGATCCTCGCCTTGAGCGATCAATATATTGGCGCACGCTGGTCGAATGCGGTGATTTTCGCCATTCTTGTCTTGATTTTGCTCTTCCGACCAACTGGTTTGCTCGGACAAGAAGGTGGCCAAAAAGCCTAGAAACGAGGATTGTATGCCAAATACAAAGCGCTATTTGATAACTGGTGGAATTGGCTTTGCAGTTGGGACATTCTTTTTATGGAATTACCCGAATCTTGCGCTTGGCTCGGCAATAATTGGTGGTCTGGTCATTGCCGCGCTCTGTTTGCTCTATAGTGCGCCCTTACCCGATATGGTTAAAGGTGGCTTAATTGCTGGTTTGTTCGGCGCAGTCATGACAATTGTCTATGGCCCCGATAAGCCAGGGGTGGCGATTATTGCGGGCATGCTCAGTGGTTTGGGCGCTGGTTTGCTGGCATTTCAACGCAAACCACAAGCAACGCCCCAAGCTGGGGCTGCTTTGGGCGCTGGGGCTGGCGCAATTGCTGGCGCTTGGACGGCCCTCGCCCTCTTTTTAACTGCCTTTGTGATCGCTCCCGCCGCTGGGGTTGATGCTAGCGAGTTTGCCGAGCATTTATCCGAAACCGTGATTTTGGCTGATGCGATGGGCTTAGCCAGCGATATTCTGATTTTGCTGTTTGTGTTGGTGTTTTGTACCATCACTGGCGCATTATTGGGGGCGGCAGCGGGTGCAGCACGGGCTTTGCCGTTGCGGCCTAATATCCCACTGTTAGCGGTGATTGCCCTGCCAGTGATCTTGATTCCCTTGATTGATCGTGCTGGCAACTTGCTCTTGCTTGATGCCTTGATTCCGATTTATATCTTTATTCTCCTGGCCTTAGGCTTGAACATTGTGGTGGGTTATGCGGGCTTGCTTGATTTAGGTTATGCAGCCTTCTTTGCAATTGGTGCTTACACCACCGCCATGCTCTCATCGCCGCACCTTGGCATCAACATTAGTTTTTGGTTGGTAATTTGGGTGGCGGCGGCGGTCGCGGCAATTGCTGGTTTAGCCTTGGGTGCGCCCACGCTACCCTTACGAGGCGACTATTTGGCGATTGTGACCCTTGGTTTCGGCGAAATTGTGCCGATTCTCTTCCGCAACCTTGGTGGTGGCCCACCCACAGGAACCTTGACCTTGCGCTTCTTCGGCCTGCCAATTGGGATTGAACAGATGGACTTGACTGGTGGTAATAAGGGGATTAACCCAATCTCGCCGCCAAATTTGCCGTTGATTGGCAATTTCGAGCCATCGAACAAAATTCCTTGGTATTACCTGTTGATTATCATCATGGGCTTGGCGATTTTCTTCATCAACCGCCTGCGTGATTCACGCCAAGGCCGCGCTTGGATGGCCATGCGCGAGGATGAATTGGCCGCTGATGCCATGGGTATCAACGTAGTACGCACCAAGTTGTTAGCCTTCTCGATGGGGGCAATGTTCTCAGGCTTTGGTGGTGCGTTCTATGGCGCATTCATCGGAGCGATTTTCCCAAGCTCATTCGACTTTAGCGTTTCAATCATCTTGCTCTGTATGGTGATTCTTGGTGGTTTGGGCAATATGGCCGGGGTGATTGTCGGTGGCTTGCTAATTCAGGGCGCTGATAAGATGTTTATCCCCAAAGGTGCCGAATTGTTCCGCGATATTGCTGACCAGAGAGCCCTCACCACCGGTGGTAGTACGGTCGGGGTTTCCGCTCTACAAGATTTGACCCAACAACGTTTATTGTTGTTTGGCATCGTGTTGGTGGTGATGATGCTGATTCGACCAGAAGGCCTGTTGCCCAACGAGCGCCGTAAAGCCGAATTACATTCCGATGATGATCCGATCAATATCAATAGCGTGGCAGCCGAGGCGGATGCTGATCCGTCGTTGGCGGCGTAGGAGACCTGCATGGCACCTTTGCTGCTAGCTCGCGGCATTACCAAGCGTTTTGGTGGCCTAACCGCCGTGAGCGATGTTTCATTTGAGATTGAAAAAGGTTCGATTGTTGGGCTAATTGGCCCAAACGGTGCTGGTAAAACCACCTTTTTCAATATGATCACTGGTTTGTATACGCCCAGCGATGGCGACATGATTTTCGATGGCCAGCGGATTAATGGCACAAAGCCCAGCGAAGTAACCAAGCTGGGGATTGGCCGAACCTTCCAAAATATTCGTTTGTTTGCGCACATGACGGCGCTTGAAAATGTTTTGGTTGGCCAGCATTGCCGTATGCATACTGGCTTGTTGGGCACGCTTTTTCGCACGCCCAGCATGCGAGCCGAGGAAAAAGAAGCGCGACACAAAGCCTTTGAGCTGCTTGAATATGTCGGTTTAGGCCGTAACAGTGCTGACGAAATGGCCAAAAATCTGCCGTATGGCGATCAGCGCCGTTTGGAAGTGGCACGAGCCTTGGCAACCAATCCCAAACTGTTGTTGCTCGATGAGCCAACCGCTGGTATGAACCCCAAAGAAACCGATGCCTTGACCAAATTGATCTATCAGGTACGTGATGAGCGCGATCTGACGGTGCTGCTGATCGAACACGATATGAAAGTGGTTATGGGTATTTCCGAGCGGGTAACCGTGCTTGATCGCGGGATTAAAATTTCCGAAGGCTTGCCACGCGAAGTCCAAACCGATCCCAAGGTTGTCGAGGCCTATCTTGGCACAGGCCATGCCGCCAAGGGCAAAGGCGGCGGCGCTCCGGTGTTTGATAAAGCCTAGGTTTGGGGATTGGTTGTTGGGGATCAGAGGTCGGGTTTGAAGCCGCGAAGGGCGCGAAGAATGCTAAGTCGCTTAGCATAATTCAAGACTTCTGGTTAACAACCCGATCGCTGTGGCCTAGCATTCATGGTTGCCTATAAAGAAGGATCGATTGGATGGTTTGGTATTTCATCCTTCATCCCTCATCCTTCATCCTTTAATGATAAGGACATTCGCGATGTTGCAATTGCAAAATGTACATACCTATTACGGCAACATTCATGCGCTCAAGGGCATTTCGCTGGAGATTAATCAAGGCGAGATTGTGACCCTAATTGGCTCGAATGGCGCTGGGAAAAGCACAACCCTGCGGACGATCTCCGGCATTACGCCGCCTCGCACAGGTCAAGTGCTGTTTGAAGGCAAGCCGCTCAATGGTGTACCCGCCCATAAAATTGTTTCGCAGGGCATTTCGCAATCGCCTGAAGGTCGGCGGATTTTTGCCAACCTCACCGTGCGCGAAAACTTAGAAATGGGCGCATTCACCCGCAACGATAAAGCTGAAATTGCCAGTGACATGGATCGGGTGTTTGAGCTGTTTCCCCGCTTGAAGGAGCGAGTTGTCCAGCGCGGCGGCACGCTCTCTGGCGGTGAGCAGCAAATGTTGGCAATTGGCCGCGCTTTGATGTCACGCCCTCGTTTGCTGTTGCTCGATGAACCATCGATGGGATTAGCTCCAGTGTTGGTTGACCTGATTTTTGAAATTATTCAAAATATCAACAGCCAAGGCACAACCATTTTGGTGGTTGAGCAAAACGCTTTGATGGCGTTAGGAATTGCCCATCGAGCCTATGTGCTGCAAACTGGGGCAATTGTTAAGGCAGGCGATGCCGCAACTTTGCGCGAAGATGAAGATGTACAAAAGGCCTACTTGGGGATGGAATGAGCGACCGAGTTTTTTTGGCGCATCTGCGCGATCAAGCCGAGTTTGTGGCTGGCGATGGTTGCCATTTGCGCGAACTCTTGCATCCAACTCAGCAGCCAATTCGCATTGGTTATAGCTTAGCCCATGCCTACGTTGATGTTGGTTGTCGCACTGCCGATCACTGGCTTGAGCAATCTGAGGTATACTACATCATCGCTGGACATGGAACGATGGTGCTTGATGGTCAGGCCCATGCGATCGAGGCTGGTTCGTATTACTATATTCCGCCACGTTGCTCACAATGGTTGCGCAATGATGGCGAACAACGCTTAGAGTTTTTATGTATCGTCGAGCCGCCTTGGACGGCGGCAGGCGAGACGATTACTGAGTAGCCTCGCTGATGAGTCTTTGGGCGCGGGTCTTCCCGCGCTTTTTTGTCGTCTCTGTTCCAACCAGCATTGAACTCTTTATTGACACACCAAGGTGGAACACGATGGTTTTTGGATTAACAGCGTTGGCAGTAGTGGCCTATTCGGGATTGTCACTGCTCTTCAAGGCGCTTGCTAGTCGGACACGTCCGGCCCAGATGGTTTATGCTTCAAGCGTGATTGCAACAATTTGTGGGCTTATTTATTTTATCGCCAGCGGCGAATCATGGTCGTGGCCTGCGGCGATATTGGCCTTTTTGGCAGGCGTGACCTTTTATTTTGCCACGATTGCCCGCGCCAAAGCCTTGGAGCATTCGCCTGCATCGTTGGTTTTTGCGATCAGCAATTTAGATCTAGTGGTAGCTGGGGTGATTATTTTGCTCTTGCCCGCCGCATGGAATATGCTGCAAATTGGCTCGGTCACGATCAATTTACCCTCGCAGGCTGGCAATCCTACGCTGGGCAATCTATTGGCGTGTGTATTAACCGCAGTCGCCGTGCTCATTGGTGCTCAAGTTAAAGGTAGCGAGAAACTGAGCAACGCCACCTATGTTTGTTTAGGCTTGTTGGTGGTTTCAAGTTTTGCTGCTGTGACCTATGCCCGTAATTTTGGGGCACAAATTGGCTTGTTGATGTTTGTTGATTTTGCGGCTGGGGTGATTCCTGGCTTGCACCTTACGCCGCAAGTGCGCCGCCACGAATGGGGTTGGGGCGCGGTGGTTGGTTTGATCACCTTTGGTGGTTTTGTGGCGATGATGCATGCCCAAGCCATGTCCGACGCGGCAACGCTGCCATTTGTGCTGCTAGCAATTAATCTCAAAACGCCAATTACTGCGATTATTGCCGTACCATTGTTCCGCGAACAATTGACTGCCCGCAAAATCATCGCCATTAGTTTAGCAACCCTCGCTTTGTTTATTTGGCAAATCTAGTGAAGAACATAGAGCATAGAACATAGAGCATAAAATGATCTTGAGTGTTATTGGAGTTTAGTTTTTTAACCACGAAGGACACGAAGAGCACAAAGGGGTGAGGGGTTAGGATTCAGGGGCGAGGGGTCAGATTGGCATTACCGAACCCAAGCGTCAATCCTGAGTCCTGATCGCTGGCCCCTAACCCTTAAATCGTCTCTGTGCCTCTGTGTTAAATCCTGATCCCCAGCCCCTAACAACCGATCCCTGATCCCTAGCCTTTGCGCCCAAATTGGCGTTCGATTTGGCCTTGCGTAATTTGGAGCATGGTTGGGCGGCCATGCGGGCAGGTGCGCGGCATTTCGCAGCGCTCAAGTTGTTGCAAAAGCTGGCGCATCTCTTCGTGGGTCAGGGTTTTGCCCGCGCGAATTGAGCTATGGCAGGCGATCGTGGTCAACATTTTTTCACGCCGATCGTCGCTAGTGGCCCCGCCTTCATAACTCAAATGATCAGCGATTTCCATCAAGGCGGTGGCAATTTGGCCAACGTGCAAGCCACTTGGCACAGCTCGCAACATTAATGTGCCTTCGCCAAATTCCTCGGCCTCAAAGCCCCATTGCTCCAAATCGGCCAAGTGAGCGCTGAGCAAACGGGTGACGGCTGGTGGTAGTTCAATCGGTTGGGCTAACATCAGGGTTTGGCGTTCAATTGGCACATCCTGATGTTCGGCCATCAAGCGCTCATACACCACCCGTTCGTGGGCCGCATGCTGATCGACCAAATACATACCATCGCTGCTTTCGGCCACAATATAGGTTTCGTTAACTTGGCCAACCACCCGTAACATCGGCAATTTGGCCTCGCCTGGAGCTGGCATGCTCGGTGCATACGCCGGATCAAAAGCTTGTTGCTGCGGCGGCAAGAAACTGCTGGTTTGGCTGGTGGTTGGGGTTTCAAACCGCGCTTGTTTAGCAATTGGCGGCAAATTCACGGTCGAATCAAAATCGTCATCAGGATAATTATTGACCTGAGGGCGTGGCGCTGCTGGTGCATCATCAAACAAGGGTGCATCATTGCTTGAGCCACGTCGTTCGCCATTGGGCGAGCGTAATTCGACCCGCCGATTGACACTTTCGTTGGCTCCAAAGCCTGTCCAAGCCCGAATAGTGCTTTGAGCAGCCAAGGCTTCGCGTACTGCTTTGGTCAATGCGCCATAGACATGCGATTGATTGCGAAATTTGACCTCGCTCTTGGTTGGGTGCACATTCACATCAACCGCTTCTGGCTCAAGCTCAATATTCAAGGCCACAATCGGATGCCGACCCTTCATCAATAAGGTATGGTAGGCCTCTTCGATCATATAGACCAAATTGCCTTGCGGCTTGATCCAACGCTGATTGACGAATAAGTGCATATACGAACGGGCAGCGCGAAAGGTCGAAGGTTGGCTGACAAAGCCATGAACGCGCACAGTTTCATCTTCGGCTTCCGAGGTCCGATCAACGCTGATCATCTCGCGGCCAACATCAATCCCATACAATTCAATCAAGGCATCGAGCAAACGCCCATTGCCTGGGGTTTGTAAGGCCAGCTTGCCATCGAGCAGCAAGGTCCAGCGAATGTTGGGGTAGGCCAAGGCATATTGGGTCACGATTGTGCTAATTTGGCTCATTTCGGTGGCATCGGAGCGCATAAATTTGAGCCGTGCTGGGGTGTTATAAAACAAATTGCGAATCGTGAAGGTTGTGCCGACCGAGCAGCCACGCGGCGTTTTAGCCTGAATTTCGCCACCAGCGATCCGCAATTCAGTACCAACTTCATCGGCGGCAGTGCGGGTAAGGCATGTTACTTGAGCAACTGAGGCAATGGAAGGCAAGGCTTCGCCACGAAAACCCAGTGTGCGAATCGAAAATAGGTCTTCAATTTCGGTTACTTTACTGGTGGCATGGCGCAAAAATGCCGTTTCAACCTCATCGCTGGCAATGCCACAGCCATTATCTTGGATGCGCAACTCGCGTTTGCCGCCCTCGCGTGCCTCGACCCGAATCTCGGTAGCGCCAGCATCGACCGAATTTTCGATTAATTCTTTGACGACCGAGGCTGGGCGTTCAACCACCTCGCCAGCGGCGATTTGGGCAGCTAAAGTTGGGTCTAAAACACGAATTGGCATTGCTCAGGCTCCTCGTAGATACACATTCTGCCCTGCTATTGTAGCATAAATTGGGCTTTTTAGCATAAATGAGCTAGTTTGGGATGGAGATCGGGAGCACTGAAACCGCGAAGCGCACGAAGAACGCGAAGGCTGGGGGTTGGGGTAATAGAATCAATAGGAATAATCCAGAAAACGAATTAAGCACTGAAACCGCGAAGAGCATGAAGAACGCGAAGGCTAGGAGTTGGGGTAATAGAATCAACAGAAATAATCCACAACATAAACATTTGGGGGTGCAGGGGGATGAAAACCCCCTGCGTCTCCCGCCTTGAGGCGGGACGGAAGGGTGGTGAATTACTTTACATACGCTCATCAACGCGGGCTAACACAAATTTGAGATAGCGGCCTTCGGTAAAATGCGCTGGCACTGGGTGATCGAGCGCTTGCCCTGCCTCATGAATAATGCGCAATTGCTGATCGGTTTGGGCAGCAGCTTCGCCCAGCATCAAGCGAAAATTGGCGGGCGAAAGTTGGCTAGTACAACTGGCTGAGGCCAGTAGCCCACCCTTCGCCACACATTGAATCGCTAAGGCATTGAGTTTGACATAAGCTCGAGTTGCTGCATGAATATTTTTCTTCGAGCGGGCAAACGAAGGTGGGTCAAGAATCACCAAATCATAGGTTTCGCCACGCTGAATCGTGCGACTCAGAAAATCAAAGCAATCGCGGGCCAAAAAGCGCTGGTGTTCATTCATCAAGCCATTGAGCATAAAATTTTGTTCAGCATCGTGGGCAGCGGCTGGCGCAATATCGACGCTGGTGGTGGCAGTTGCGCCGCCACGAGCAGCGTATAACGAAAATGCCCCAGTATACGAGAAGCAATTCAGCACCGTTTTACCATGGCTCCATTGCTCAATGGTATGGCGGTTCTCACGATGATCAAGGAATAAGCCAGTTTTCTGGCCCTCAAACAAATTAGCGATCAATTTAAGGCCATGTTCTTCGACTATCAGTTGGGCTGGTGGCAATTCGCCCCACAACAACTCAATTTTGCCAGTTTCATCGTCGTTTTCGCTATCGTCGCGGCGGCGGCGCACCACGCCCCGCAGTTGTGGCACGCTGGCTTGCAAGGCCTTGACCACATCGGCAATCAATACCTCAACACAATCGGCGTAGGTCGCAATCACGGCATATTGATTGTAGAGATCGATGGTGATCCCTGGTAGGCCATCGCCCTCGCCAAACAGCAAACGATAGGCGGTGGTGGCAGTTTGGCGCAACGGTTCACGTGCCTGCCATGCTTGCTGAACGACCGTTTTGATCCAGTTGGCATCGGGCTGCATGCGGCTCGAAAAGATGCGTAGAGCGATCGGCGAGCGAGCATCCCACAAGCCAAACCCTTGCCAATTGCCACAATGCAGCCGCACCCATGTGCCGCTGGCTAAACGAGTACTCGGCGGCACATGGTCGCGGTAGACCCATGGATGGCCGGCCTGAAGATGAGCCTTTAGCTGGGTTGGCAAGTTGATTGTTGGCATTGAACGGGCGGCCACACACGACTCCTCTAGACTGCCGATGGCACGTATCCGCGCACCATCTGCAATAAATCTTGAACATCAAACGGCTTAGAAAGATAATTGGTATAGCCAGCACTGAAGGCGCGTTGGCGGTCTTCGTCGGCGGCATGAGCGGTGACGGCAATCACCGGAATATGTGCTAAATCAGGCTGCATGCGAATTTCGCGAATCAGCGTCCAACCATCTTTGACTGGAAGTCCTACATCGAGTAGTACAAGTGCTGGGCGATGTTGGCGCATATATTCAATTAATTGCAGCCCGCCACTCAGCGTGCGCACATGATAGCCATAGCGAGTCAACATGCGCATGACTAATTCGGCTAACGCTGGTGTATCATCAACAACCACGATATGTTGCATAATCTGCAATACCCCCGTAATGTGGATCGATTTAAAAACCTCGCAAAGGTCAGGTTCCTGCGTCCAATCGCGTAATCTCATGTAGCTACCTAGGCAGATATCATGCCAAGAGTACGCGATTGTGCTACTTGAATGGATGACTTTAATCCTAGCTTACGAGGGTGAGTTTACTTCCGAGCTTACCAACTTGCGCAATAAATCACAATTCGACTGATCCAAGCTGCGGTTGGGTGATCGTCGGTAGTACCACGCTGGTTTGATCGCCGTCGCTGGTGTGTTGGCTACCGCGCTCAAGCGGGTTCGAGACAAAGGCAATTGGCAAGACCTCATCCATATGTTCAACCGCAACCACGGTTATTTGGCGGCGCACATTGTTGGGCACTTCTTCCAAATCACGCAAATTCTTTTTGGGAATCAGCATGGTGGTGATGCCTGCGCGATATGCCCCTAAAATTTTGTCACGTAACCCGCCGATTGGCAGCACCCGCCCGCGTAGGGTAATTTCGCCAGTCATGGCCACATCGCGACGCAATGGCCGATGAGTTAAGGCTGAAATCACCGAACAGGCTAAGGTAATCCCTGCCGATGGCCCGTCTTTGGGCACACCGCCTTCGGGTACGTGAATATGAATATCGATTTTTTCGAAGCGTTTGCCATCGATGCCTAAACGGCGCGATGAAGCTCGGGCATACGAAAGCGCTGCTTGGGCCGATTCTTGCATCACATCGCCAAGTTGGCCAGTGAGGGTCGTTGTGCCTTTGCCATCAACAATCGCGGTTTCGATTGCGACCACATCGCCGCCGTTGCTCGACCAAACCATGCCTGTCGCTACCCCAATTTCATCACGATCATTGGCGCGGCTGTAGTCAAACGGCGGCTGACCAAGGAAATCGGTGAGCATGGTTGGCGTGATTCGGCGTGGATAGCGCTTTTTCTCGGCAACACGGCGAGCAATTTTGCGACAAATACCGCCAATTTCGCGCTCAAGGTTGCGCACGCCCGCTTCCCAGGTGTAGGTGCGAATGATTTGGCGCAAGGCTTCATCGCTGATCGTAATTGGATGTTGCTTTAAACCGTTAGCTTCGATTTGCTTGGGAATCAAGAATTTACGGGCAATTTGCACTTTTTCTTCTTCGATATAGCCTGGTAGCTCAACAATCTCCATCCGATCAAGCAATGGCTCGTCGATTGGGTCAAGCATGTTGGCGGTGGTAATAAACATAATCTTCGAAAGATCATACGGCAGATCAAGGTAGTGATCGGCAAAGGTATTATTTTGCTCAGGATCAAGCACCTCAAGCAAGGCCGCCGCTGGATCGCCGCGGAAATCATTGCCCAGCTTATCGATCTCATCAAGCATAAAAACTGGGTTGATCGTGCCTGCATCTTTCATGGTTTGGATGATGCGGCCTGGCATGGCTCCAATATAGGTGCGGCGATGGCCACGAATTTCAGCCTCATCGTGCACGCCACCAAGCGAAAGCCGCACAAACTCGCGGCCTAACGCCTCGGCGACCGAACGGCCAAGGCTAGTTTTGCCGACACCTGGCGGGCCAACAAAACATAAAATTGGCGATTTGGTACTATCACCAGCCAGCATGCGCACGGCGATAAATTCTAAAATCCGTTCTTTGACTTTTTTCAAGCCATAGTGGTTGTTTTCGAGCACCTTGGCCGCCACTTCAAGATCAGCAACATCGGCGCTGGTTTTTGACCAAGGCAGTTCTAGCAACCAATCCAAATACGTCCGAATAACGCTATATTCGGGTGCGGCTGGCGGCATCATCTCCAAGCGGCCAAGTTCTTCTAAGGCTTTGGCTTGGGCTTTGGCAGGCAAATTGGCCGCAACAATCCGATCATGCAGTTCATTCAATTCGCGGGTCAATGGATCTTCTTGACCCAGCTCGGTTTGGATGGCCTTGAGTTGTTCGCGCAGGAAGAAATCACGTTGCGACTTATCGACCTCTTTTTGCACCTGATTTTGAATATGATGCTCTAATTCAAGCACATCAATCTCTTGTGAGAGCACCACACTCAGCCGCCGCAAGCGCTCCTCGACCTCAAAAAGTTCGAGCAATTGTTGGCGACGCACGATATCAAGCGGCAAGGTCGAGGCAATTAAGTCGGCCAAGGCGCTCGCATCTTCAAGGTTGAGCGCCGCAACATAGGCATCATCGGGCATAGTGCGGCTTAGTTTGACCACTTTTTCGTAGGAAGCCAATACGCCGCGCATCATGGCCTCAATCGCCAAACTCGATTCATGATCTGGCTCGATGATTTGCACTTGCGCATTAATGTAGGGTTCAGTTGCCAGCCAATCGACAATTTGCACCCGCTGTTGGCCTTGCACCAAGACCGAGGTTGTGCCATCGGGCAGTTTGAGCACCCGCTCAATATGGGCAATCACCCCGACCTGATACAGTTGGCTGGTATCGTGCTCCTCGATTTCAATTGCGCGTTGCGCTACCGCGACAATTTGCCGATCGGCGCTCATCGCCGCCTCGATCGCAGCCATTGATAGCTCGCGGGCTACAAAAAGTGGGGTGACCATTGTTGGGAAAAGCACGGTATTGATGAGTGGAAGCACTGGCAATTCCAGCGTGGTTGCTGCCGAAATTTCATCCACCAACTGTCGATCATCTGCCATGGGTTACACCTTTTATCGCAATTCTGGCTTGGGTTGCTCGTTGAAACATACGGGGCATTATAGCACAGCCTTCTTGCGATGAACGGTTGCGGGTCGGTCTCAGGCTTTAGCAGATTAAGCTTGGTGGCGATCGTGAAGAAATTGTTACATAGCGTAGGCAAATTCCCACTTTAGCGGCTGTGCTTGGCTGATTAAACTGAATTACGACAAAGGAGGATCGCTATGGCCACGCAACGGCAACAGGCTTTGAAGGTCTGGGGGAGGCTGCGATGATTACCGCAACGATGCGTGTTGGTGAATTGCTGGGACGGCATCCTGAGCTAGAAGATTGGCTCGTATTGAACGTGCCAAGGCTGGCTCGCCTGTCGAATCCACATTTGCGGCGGATTTTAAGCCGTTGGTTGACGCTCAGCCAATTGGCGCAAATGATGCACTTAGAAGTTGATCAATTGCTGATGGCGGTCAATCAGGCCTTAAATGCCACCAATCAGCCCGAAGTTACGCCCCAAGAGCCACCAGGATGGCTGCAAGAACGCCCAATTTATCGCACAATTCAGGTTGATCAATTAACCAATGAGGTTGATGATCCGGTGCAATTGATTTTGCGCAGCGCCAAAGCAGTGCCCGCTGGCATGGTCTTATTATTAGTTAATTCATTTGATCCTAAGCCAATTAGTGCCGCTTTAGATCATCAAGGCTTTGTCAGTTGGCAACGGCCAAATCGTGAACGCTGGGATTGTTATCTGTATCGCCAATTGCCTGGCGAAGAGCAGTGGTTCGCGTCGCGGCTTGTGTTGCAACAACCCACCGTGATCGATAATCGTGGCCTCAAAACGCCCTTGCCCTTGGTCAATACCTTGGCAGCCTTGACAACTTTGGAGCCAGGCCAGCAATTGTTAGCCTTGACTGATATCCAGCCAACCTATCTTTACCCGATGCTCGAAGAACGTGGGTTTATCTACAGTACTAGTCGCGCGATCGATTATGGCTATATCACCACGATCAATCGGCCATTGATCTCAGTTAATTAATTGCTGGATGGGGTGAGCAATGTTGCTGCCCCTCTGGCCTTGGGATTTTTGGCTTAATCTGGAGCTTTACTTTTGATCAAAATTAGAGTATCATATCGGATATTACCGAAATGAAGGTTGCGCATGACAGCGGCACTCCCAACTGAAATTCAGGCTTTTCTGCGGGCATTGGGCAACGAAACCCGCCAAACGATTTTGTTTTTGTTTGCCAACCATCAGCAACTCACGGTCGGCGAAATTGCCGAACTTGCCCAAATTGGCCAATCAACCGCCTCGGAACACCTGACCATGCTCAAACGGGCGGGCTTGTTGATTTCGACCCGCCAAGGCAAAGAGGTGATTTACCAAGCCGATACTCAGCGGATGGTCGCCTATGCCGAGGAATTAGTGGTCTACTTAAAAACCTGTACCTACGAATAATTATTTTTTTATCAAACATATCGTTATATTCCGAAATGACGATATATTACAAGGAGCTAGCAATGCAAGCAATCGTTATTTTGGGTGGTTATGGCGTGGTTGGTTCGCAAATTGCCCAGATTTTGCGCCAGAGTCACCCTGATCTGCCGTTGATTTTGGCGGGGCGTAATCCACAGCAAGCCCAGCAATTGGTTGCCGAACTTGGCGGGCCAACCAGCGCGGCGGCGATCGATGTGCTCAAGCCGCAACCATTGGCGGGGTTGCAACCACAGGCGATTATCAATGCTGTCAATGACCCGCATGATTATGTGTTGCAAGAAGCAGTGGCCCGTGGGATTCCTATGGTTGATATCACCCGTTGGACATCACGTTTACAACAAACCTTGGATAGGATTGATCGCAACACCCTGAAGGCTCCATTGCTGTTTGCCTCGCATTGGATGGCGGGCTTGGCTAGTGTGGTGGCGTTTGCAGCAACCCAGCAATTAGCCCAAACCGAACAGATGGATTTGCATGTGCTGTTTTCGCTCAAAGATAAAGCTGGGCCAAATTCAATTGAATATATGGAGCATATTGCTACGCCGTTTACCATCACTGAGAAACATCAGCCACGTGAGGTTTACCCCTATACCGAGCCGCAAACTGTGACTTTTCCCAATGGTTATCGCGCCAAAACTTATCGCTTTGATACGCCTGATCAATGGACATTGCCGCAAAGCACCAAGGCTGCGAGTGTTTCGGCCCGCATCACCTTTGATGATCGTTTGACCATGGGTTTGTTGTTGGGCTTGGCGCGTTCTGGCGTGTGGAAATTGTTGATGCATCGGCGCTTTGATCGTTTGCGCCATGCCTTGCTCTACAATCCTGGCACGGGTGCGGCGCATGAATTGGTGTGGCAGATCAGCGGGCGTGATCATGCTGGCAAAGCCCAGCAATTGACCAAAACAATTGTTGATCGCCAAGGCCAAACTCATCTGACGGCAGTGGGTGCGGTGATTCAGCTTGAAACAATGTTGGGGCTAGATGGCAGCCAAGCATTTGCGCCAGGCATTTATTTTCCTGAGACAGCGCCGAAATTGGCCTATGCTTTGGGGCGGATGCAGCAGCTTGGGGTGGAATTAAATTAATCGATCAAACAATGTAAACCCCTCACCCCAACCCTTCTCCCACCGTGGCGGGAGAGGCGAGATCCAATGATCCTGATGGATGGTTTCCCCCTCGCCTGCTGGGTGGGAGAGGGGGCTAGGGGGTGAGGGCATTCCAATCGGCGGTACATCCCACCCAACGATTGTTAAAAACCTACCCTTGAAAGGAGGGGGCTAGGGGGTGAGGGCATTCCACGTGATAGTTAATTCCAATCAACCATTATATGTAAGGTGCTGCTTTGCGTTGCCTAAGCTTAATCGGCCAATAAAAACGCACCATAAAGAATGAGACAATTAATCAGAATCATTGCCCCATGGAATAGCAACTGGGTGCGTAATTGGCGTTGTGCGCCAAAATCAACGGCGGCATGAAATGGCACAAAAAAACCTTGTTCAGCGGCAATGGCTGGTTCATATATGCGAAAAAATAACATATCTCGTGTCCGATATGGCCCCTCGGTGTAAGTATTGCGCAACATCGGCCCATGTTTTCGCGCAATGATAAACCCAATCGTCGCAACGACAATTAATTCACCATAGGGTAGTGGTAAAACCCCGATTAGCATCAGATAGAGCAACAGGGCAAAATATTGACCAATGCCGATCCAGCGCAAACTATGCAGCAAAAACCAGCGAATTTTTGTTTTGAAAAATGCATAACCATAACATAGAATGATCCATACAATTAAGCCGATCCCAATCATAAAAAGCGACAAAAGCATTGAAAACCTCCTCTCATCATTTGAAAAAATAAGCGTTTTAGCGATCAAAAAATTGTTGAATCACATGCAGTAAAGCCAAAAAGAGTGAATTGGGGTGGGTTGGCAGAAGGATGGGGCGACGCTTAATCTCGGGCGGCAGCCTAGCAAATACGATAAGCATTGTTCAATAGTGGAGAAGATCATGCGCTCACCCCAAACCCTCTCCTGCGCCGTAGGAGAGGGGAGTTAAGCTGAATTTATTGATAGAAATGATCAAGCTTATTTGGCAATTCCCCCTCGCCTCGCTCAGCGGGCGAGGGGGCTAGGGGGTGAGCGCATGATCATCGACGATGAATTTCACCCAATCATTATTAAAACCTACCCTTGGAAGGAGGGCTGAGGGAAATTAATCGCGGCGTAGTTTGCGGTAAGTGATGCGATGCGGATGATCGGCGGCGCTGCCTAAGCGTTTGCGGCGATCAGCCTCGTATTCGCTGTAGGTGCCAGGATACCAAACCACTTGGCTATCGCCTTCAAAGGCCAACATATGGGTAGCAACCCGATCAAGGAACCAGCGATCGTGGGAAATAATCACGGCACAGCCGCCAAAATTTTCCAAGGCCTCTTCCAAGGCTCGTAGGGTATGCACATCCAAGTCGTTGGTTGGTTCGTCGAGCAGGATAACGTTTGCGCCCGATTTGAGCATTTTGGCCAAATGCACGCGGTTGCGCTCGCCACCAGAGAGGCCACCGACCTTCTTTTGTTGATCCGAGCCTGAGAAATTGAAACGGGCAACATAGGCACGTGAATTGACCGTGCGTGGCCCAAGCTGAATTTGTTCAGCGCCTTCGGAAATCTCTTCCCAAACGGTTTTTTCGGGGTCAAGCGTTTCGCGGCTTTGGTCAACATAGGCCAATTTGACAGTTGAGCCAACCTCAAACACGCCATCATCAGGCTGTTCTTGGTCGGTAATCAGGCGGAACAAGGTCGTTTTACCTGCGCCGTTTGGCCCAATAATGCCTACAATCCCGCCAGCAGGCAAATCGAGGGTTAAGTTTTCGTAAAGCAACTTATCGCCAAACGATTTACTCACATTATTGGCACGAATCACGATATCGCCCAAGCGTGGCCCTGGTGGAATGAAAATTTCCAATTCACCTTGAGCTTTTTCCGTATTTTGGCTGAGCAATTGTTCGTAGGCGTTGATGCGGGCTTTGCTCTTGGTTTGACGGGCCTTCGGAGCCATGTTAATCCAATCCAACTCGCGTTGGAGGGTTTTTTGGCGTTGTGATTCGGCTTTTTCTTCGTTGGCTAGACGTTGTTGTTTTTGCTCAAGCCACGACGAATAATTGCCCTTCCACGGAATGCCCTGCCCACGATCAAGCTCCAAAATCCAGCCAGCCACATTATTTAAAAAGTGGCGATCGTGGGTAACCGCGATGACTGTACCAGGATATTCTTGCAAGTGCTTTTCGAGCCAAGCCACCGATTCGGCATCAAGGTGGTTGGTTGGTTCGTCGAGCAGCAAAATGCTTGGCTCTTCGAGCAACAGCCGACAGAGCGCCACGCGGCGGCGTTCGCCACCAGAAAGCACCTCAACTGGCGTATCCGATGGAGGGCAGCGCAAGGCATCCATGGCGAAATCGAGGCGGCTATCCAAATCCCAGGCATTCATTTGGTCAAGCTTATCTTGCACCTCGCCTTGACGTTGGATCAGCGCATCCATCTCGTCGTCGCTCATGGATTCGCCGAATTTAGCGTTGATTTCATCGTATTCGCGCAAGGCATCAACGACGGGTTTGACTGCTTCTTCAACGATTTGGCGCACCGTTTTGCTGGCATCAAGTTGGGGTTCTTGCTCAAGATAGCCGATGGTATAGCCTGGCGCTAAAACCGTTTCGCCTTGAAACTCTTGATCAACGCCCGCCAAAATGCGCAACAGGCTGGATTTACCCGAGCCATTCGCCCCGAGTACGCCAATTTTTGCACCATAAAAATAGGATAACGAAATATCCTTCAAAACTTGCTTATTCGGCGGATGAATTTTGCTCACCCGAATCATCGAGTAGATAACTTTGTTATCCACAAACACCTCACATCTAGGCCAGAGTTCATTCGGCCTTATTGTACTTGAATTTGGCGATTGGTTGTTGGGGATCGGGTGTGGTGATCCACGAAGGACACGAAGGACGAGGGGTCAGGATTCAGGGGCTAGGGATCAGATTTGAATTATCTAGCCCTATCAGCAATCCTGATTCCTAATCGCTAGCCCCTGATCCCTAAATCCCATCTGCGCTAAAAAACCTTAGGTTCTCGATGCTATGCGCTCTATTCTTTACGCTTTTTGGCTCAAGGCGCGAACATGGGCCGCATGATCGGGGGCTAGCACGATCGATTCGCCTACGAGAATTGCCTCAACACCCCATTCACGCAACGTTGGCAGCACATCAGGGCCATGGATGCCACTTTCGGCCACCAACACAGGCCGCTGAGGGTCGCCAATTGCAGGCAAACTAGCGCTAACCCGTTGAGTTGTCGCAAGATCAACGCTAAAACTATGCAGATCACGATTGTTGATGCCGATAATTTGGGCTTGTAATGCCTGAGCACGGGCCATTTCAGCCTCAGTATGCACCTCAACCAAGGCTTCCATACCCAAGCCATAGGTTAATTGATACAACTCATGCAGCGTTTGATCATCGAGCATGCCCACGATCAACAAAATTGCATCGGCTCCCGATACGCGGGCCTCATAAATTTGATAGGGATCATAGAGAAAATCTTTGCGCAACAGGGGCGTAGCATAGCCCAATGTATCAAGGTGCTCATGAATTGAGCGTAAATAGATTAAGCTGCCTTGAAAAAAGCGCACATCAGTTAACACCGAAATCGCAGCCGCCCCATTGCTAGCGTAGGTTTCAGCTAGTTCAGTTGGGTTGAAATTCTCTAAAAAGACCCCTTTGGATGGACTGGCCTTTTTGACCTCAGCGATCAAGCTAATCCGATCAGGTTGGCGCAAGGCTTGGCGCAAGCTACGCGGCTTGGGGGCGTTGCCAAGTTGTTGTTCAAGTTTAGCTTGGGGGATCTTCAATTTTTGGCGCTCGACCTCGGTGCGTTTATGGGCAAAAATCTGATCTAGAATTGTCGCAGTCATCAGAAACCTCGTGGGCTAGAAACCGGTGTGCATGCCGCTAGAGTAGCATATCGTTGCGGGCTATGCCAATTGGCTTTATTGTTGGGAGGCAACAATTCGTGAGTGCGATTTATGGGCGTTTTGATTTTGCTGATGCAACTGGTCAGCCCCAAGCGTTGGAGTTTCGTCAACCCTTGGCAATCTACCAAGCGACGACCAGTGCCGAGGTGCTGCCGACGATTCAAGCCGCTCAGGCGGCGGCGCAAGCTGGAGCGTATGTAATTGGCTATGTGAGCTACGAGGCAGCAGTCGCCTTTGATTCGGCCTTGCAATCGTATCCACCAGCCGCATTGCCGTTGGTCTGGTTTGCGGCCTTTGCTGTGCCTCAAGTGGTTGAACCAACAACGCAGCACTACCAGCTCTCGCCGTGGCAACCGACGATTAGCCTTGAACACTACCGCCAAGCGATCGCGGCGATTCATGCAGCGATTGCCAGTGGTGAAACCTATCAAGTTAACTATACCTTGCGACTACGAGCCACGTTTAACGGCGATCCGTTAGCCTTTTATCATGATTTGCGGGCGGCTCAAGCTGCCAACTATTGTGCCTACCTCAATCTTGGCGAGTATCAAATTCTCTCGGCTTCGCCCGAACTCTTTTTCGATTGGCGTGATCAGCGGTTAACCACCAAGCCAATGAAGGGCACGGCTCCGCGTGGGCGTTGGCCTGAAGAAGATCAACGCTTGGCCCGTCAATTATTGGCCTCGGAGAAAAACCGTGCCGAAAATTTGATGATTGTTGATCTGTTGCGCAACGATTTGGGGCGAGTCGCAGCGATTGGCAGCGTTGGCGTGCCACGTTTATTCGAGCTAGAGCGCTATCGCACCGTTTGGCAACTGACCTCAACTGTTGCCGCCAAAACCAAGCCGAACACCAGCCTGCTTGATATTCTGCAAGCGCTCTTTCCCTGTGGCTCGATCACTGGTGCTCCCAAAGTCAAAACCATGGAACTGATTCGCCAGTTCGAGGCTGATCCACGGGCGGTTTATTGTGGGGCGATTGGCATACTGCGGCCTGATGGCAGCGCAACCTTTAATGTGGCCATTCGCACCGTATGGATCGACCAACAGCGCCAGCAGGCCGAATATGGCGTGGGCGGCGGTATTACTTGGGATTCGCAGGCTGACGACGAATATGCTGAAGCCCAACTCAAAGCTCAGTTATTGACCGAGCGCTGGCCCCAATTTGATCTGATCGAAACGCTGCGTTGGGATGGTCAGCGTTACTGGTTGCTTGAACACCATCTACGACGTTTGCACGATTCGGCGGCCTATTTTGGCTTTGCCTACGACCAAAGCGCCGTGCTGAATGCGCTCAATCAGCATAGCTTTGGCCATTCAACTGCGTTGCGAGTGCGTTTGAACCTCACCCATACAGGTGATATTGCAATTAGTAGCAGCCCGCTAACGCCGACCGCCGATGGCCAAAAGGTGAGCTTGGCGGCAACAGCGGTTAACTCCCAGAACCGCTTCCTCTACCACAAAACGACTAACCGCAGATTGTACGACGAGTACACCCAACAATCCCCCACAGATTTTGATGTGTTGCTATGGAATGAGCATGGTCAATTGACCGAATTTACCAGAGGCAACCTCGTGCTTGAACTTGATGGCCAGCGTTGGACTCCCCCAGTCGAAGTTGGCTTATTGGCCGGAACTTATCGTGCCGAATTGTTGCAACAACGCGCTATCCAAGAGCGTACTTTAGTCCTAGCCGATCTTTGGGCGGCCAGCAAAATTTGGCTGATTAATAGCGTTCGTGGCTGGGTATTAGTTGAGTTAGCTACTACAGAAGTTACCATTTCTTGCCAATAACACCCTAGGTACTAGTACTAAAGGTATAGTCAAAAGTGGTATAACGCAATGTGTTATATCACTTTATATTCATATAATCGCGATGTGTGTGTACATTTGTGTAGCTAAGTAGCTATTAACTGATTCACCTATAGCGGTGATCAAAGAGAGGACTAAAGAATGCGCTTTGGGTGATAGACATAGGTTAGGTGGATAGATTAAGGTAGTACCAAGGTAATTTAACCTACTCGCCATGTGTCGCCGTGAGAAGCGCAGATGGTAGCCCGTGTAGAACGTGTAGATGAGGTATGTTATGCCAAATACAGCACACCTACAACAATTAGCGAGAACGGTTCCAGCAACCATTCCCAAGTTGGAATCACCGTTTCCTGCGCAAATCCATCCATTGGCAGCGGAGGTTCAACAGCAGACGACCAAATGGGTGCTTGAACAAGGTTTATTGAGCGAAGCGCGGCGTAAAGCTTTTCTTGATTACAACTATACCTTGTTGATTGCCCGTTGTTATCCGTATGCGAGTGTTGAGCGGCTGCAAATTATCAGCGATTGGAATGCTTGGCTGTTTGAACTTGATGATCAATGTGACGAAGCGCGAATTGGCCATGACCCTCAAGCGTTGGCTCGCTTGCATCAGCGGCTTGGGGCAGTTATTCGCGGAGCCACGGTTGCTGCCGACGAACCACTATTAGTTACAGCCCTCGCTGATATTATGGGTCGGATGCGGGCGCTAGCACCACTGGCATGGTTTGAGGTTTTTACCCAACAGGTTGACGATTATTTTATTGGCAATCAATGGGAAGCCCACAATCGGCTGTACTCGATTATTCCCAGCGAAATTGAATACTTGCACTATCGTAAATTTACTAGTGCTGTTGCGATCTATATTGCGTTTATTGAATTTATGAATGCAAGTTATTTAACCGCTGATGAACGTCAATCAATCGACTTACGCAATCTACAAAATTGGACGAACCTTGTACTGAGTTTATGTAATGATCTTGTTTCAGTTAAAAAAGAATTACGTCAAGGCGATTGGCATAATTATGGAGCAATTGTTGCATTAAAACGAGGTATGAGTATTCCTGAAGCCTTAGAAATAGTCGCCAATGAGCATAATCATTGTATTCAACAATTTATAACAACTACCACTCAACTGAAAAATTGTAGCGTGGCACTTCAAAAAGTATTAAACGGTATGATGACATTGATGCGCGGAAATTATGATTGGTCGGATATTACTAGCCGTTATGCTACTAAACTTACCGAATTGTCGTATGCTGCATGAAACGTAGAGATGAATTATTTGCTGAAACAACCAATTTGCATTAGGTTTGTCAAGCATCTAGGAGATTGACTCAATGCCAACCCGTACTACATTGCATCACTTAGCCACGCTTATGCCTCGTGATCTTCCGGTGCTCTATTGCCCATTTCCGGCGGCGATTCATCCCGATGCGGTTGCGATTCAAGCCTCAACCCAAGCATGGGCTGATAGCTTTGGCTTGCTCGATGATTTGGAGACGCGGCTCTCTTTTAATCAACGTGGCTATGGTACCTTGATGGCGCGAGCTTATCCTAATGCTTTAACTGAGCGCATGCCAACCATTGCCGATTGGAGCACCAGCCTCTTTCTCTTAGATGATCAATTGGATCGCTTTGGCCGTGAGCATGATGCCGGGGCCATGGCAACCTTGTTGCAACGCTTGATGAAGGTACTCAAAGGTTCGCCTGCCAAGCGCCACGATTTGCCAATTGTGCAAGCAATGGGCGATGTAACCAGCCGACTTGTGCAAGGTTCGCCCGAAGCCTGGCAACACTACTTTTTTGATTCATTGCGCAAATCGTTTGCAGCAGTGCAATGGGAAGCTAACAACCGTGCTCAGGGCTATATTCCAACTCAAAAAACCTATGCAATGCAACGTTTATATACCAGTGGTACTTATTTATGCTTGGCTTTGATTGAATTTGGCAATAACGATTTCCTGCATCCCCAAGTGCGTTTGCATCCCATGGTGCGGCGTTTGTGTGAATATGTTAATCGGGTGGTGTTCTACTCAAATGATATTATTTCGTTGCGTAAAGAATTATTAGCTGGCGATTGGCAAAATTTGGTGTATCTCGTGCATACGCAACATCAATTACCAATCGGCGAAGCATTAAATTATGTCGCCCGTTTGCATAATGATACAATCAACCAATTCACTCGCGAACGCATTATGCTCGATAAATTGGCTCCTGAGATTTGTTCACCAAGCTTGTATCGCTTTGTCGATGGTTTAGCTACCTGGATGCGAGCAAACCACGATTGGTCTACCATGACCTCTCGTTATCAGACATCTACCGAGGAATCCCATGGATCTCAGTATTGTGCGTGAACGCCTGTTGCAGGTTGTTATTTCATTGACGGTCATCATTGGTGTATTTGGTTTAGCGTTTTTGGGCTTAGGAACTGTATTTTCGAATACAGTTCTTTTAATAGTTAGTAGCATTATGGGAGTAAATGCGCTCATCTGTGGTTTTATGTGGTATGGTTACGATAATTATAGTAACACCACAGTCGTCTGGTCGATTGGGGCAAGTTTACTGTTTTCAACGATTATATTGGCTTTGATCCAGCCAATTTTATCAACTGGCTATATGTTTACGCCATTAATTGTAGCAATTACCGGGCTACAATATATTTCTAATGAGCAAAAAGGTACGATTGTTGTTACGTCAATTAGTAGCAGTATTGTGGCTTTTTTTGCTGGTTTATTTAGCCCATTTAAAGAATATCAAGTCTTGTCATGGTTTGTCTATTTGAATGCAGCAGTGATTATCGGGATCTTTATTATTATTGGCTTTTTGTTATGGCAATTCAATCAACGCTTGATTAGCATGATCGATTCGATTACGGAATCGAACGCTGCGTTGGCGCTCAAAAATGAGGTTTTGCTCTCAACCAACGGCGATTTGAAAAAGCAAATTGAGCTGGAAAAACAATTACGCGAGCAAATTGCTGATCTAGAAGTGCCAATTACTGAATTAGCCCACGACGTGATTTATGCCCCAATTGTTGGGCATCTCGATGATCAACGGATCGATACCTTTCGCGAAGCCTTATTGAAACGGGTCCACGAGCAGCGTGCTCGCGCAGTGGTGCTTGATGTTACTAGTATTGCCCATATCGATACCTATGGCTGCGGGTTGCTGACCCAAACGATTCAAACGGTCAAATTGTTGGGAACCCAAGTCGTGCTTTGTGGTATTTCGGCCTCGATGGCGATGATTTTGACCAACTTAGGCATTTCGTTTGGCGAAGATCTGCGGGTGGCTCGTAGCCCAAGCGATGCGATGCGCATGCTGGGTGTCGGCGAAAAGCAGTTGATGCTTGGCTAAGTCTGCTTGTCGGTCGAATGATGAATCGCGGCTTCCCTCTTGCGATGGATTGCAAGAGGGTTTTTTGTGGTTAAATAGCCATCATGCCGAGATGGATTTAGAGGGAGTCTGCTGATGCTACTCAGATTAACAACCACCCATACACCTGCAACCGACTTGAGTTTTATTTTACATAAGCATCCTGATCGGGTGCAAACCTTCCCGCTCCCCTTTGGCTCGGCCCATATCTTCTACCCCGAAGCCAGCGCCGAGCGCTGTACCATCGCCCTATTGCTTGATGTCGATCCGGTGGCGTTGGTGCGCGGCAATCGTGGCAGCGAGGGCATGCTCAGCCAATATGTCAACGATCGCCCATATGTGGCTTCGTCGTTGCTATGTGTTGCCATGGGTGATGTTTTTTCGAGCGCCATGGCAGGGATTTGTAAAAAACGCCCAGAGTTGGTCGATTTGGTGTTGCCGCTAACCGTCGAGTTGCCAGTTGTGGCAGTGCGGGCGAAGGCTGGTTTAAGCTTAATTCAACGGTTGTTTGAGCCGTTGGGCTATCAGGTTAGCGCCGAGCCAATTGCCAATGATAATCCAGCAAATAGCTATCTTGCGCTTAAATTAACTGCCAATCTCACGGTTAAACAATTGCTCACGCACATATATGTGCTCATCCCTGTGTTAGATAATGCTAAACACTATTGGATTGGCAATGACGAGGTGAGCAAATTGTTACGCAAAGGCGATGGGTGGTTGGCGCAACATCCAGAATGCGAGTTGATTACAACCCGTTATTTGCGCTATCAAAAAAGCCTTACCAGCGCTGCGCTTGAGCATTTGCTCCAAGCAGTTGCGCCTGAAACCACAACTCAAACCGAGCTAGATCAGGAGCAAGTGAGCGAACCAACTGAACGCCAAAGCCTGCATACTCAGCGCCATAATGTAATTGTACAGCGGTTGAAGGCCAGCGGAGCACAACGCATTCTCGATTTAGGCTGTGGTGAAGGCAAGCTCTTACGTGAATTGCTCAAAGAGAGCCAATTTAGTGCGGTCGTTGGCATGGATTTGAGCACCCGTGCGTTGGCAATTTTACAGCAACGGATTGAACGCTTGCCCGAACGTCAACGCCAACGCCTGAGCTTGCTGCATGGCTCGTTGCTCTATCGCGATGCTCGCTTGAAAGGCTTCGATGCCGCCGCAATCGTCGAAGTTTTGGAGCACCTTGAGCTTGGCCATTTGGCGGCCTTTGAACGAACTGTATTTGGTTTTGCCCGCCCGAAATTGGTGCTCGTAACCACGCCCAACCGTGAGTACAATCAATTGTTTCCAAGTTTGCCCGCCGACCAGCTGCGCCACCGCCATCATCGTTTTGAATGGACGCGGGCTGAATTTGCAGTTTGGGCCGAACGAGTTGCGGCAAGCTACAACTATCGCGTCAGCATCGAGCCGTTGGGGCCCGAAGATCCCAACCATGGTGCGCCGTCGCAATTGGGGGTGTTTGAAGATGCAACCTAAACTGCATTTGGCGCTCGGAACCCATGTGGTGCTGTTGCGCACGATCGATAATCAGGCCAAACATAGTGTGGCTCAAGTGGTTGCAACGCCCTGCGAACATAGCGAATATTACACGGTGCGCTGTGTTGATGGTACGCTTTTGCAACTCACCCGCCAAGATTTTGGCCTGCGTAAGCAATTCAACGACCCATTGTTGGGCTTGGAGCAACCGCAACTCGCTGAAAACCGCCAATGGATTCACTATCGTTGTGTGGTTGGCTCACGCGCTTATGGCTTGGATACGCCTGAATCGGATACTGATTGGCGTGGCTTTTTTGTGCCAGCAGCAGCAGTAGATTGGGGCTTGGCGACCGTGCCTGAACAATATGAATTTGTTGAAACCCAAGAACACTATTGGGAAGTGCAAAAATTTTTGAATTTGCTGTTGCGAGCCAATCCAAATGCGCTTGAATGTTTGTATACCGACATGGTTGAGCATGCCTCGCCGTTGGCCTTGGAGCTACGCGCAATGCGCCATAAACTGCTGACCAGCCGGATCTATCAAAGCCATAACAGCTATGTGTTGGCCCAATTTCGCCTGCTTGAGCGCGATTTACGCACTCATGGCAGCTTGCGCTGGAAACATGTGATGCATTTGATTCGCTTGTTGCTGAGCGGCATCCACGCTTTGCGCCATGGCGAATTACGCTTGCGTCACGTTGCCGAACACGATCAACTGATGGCGATTCGCGCTGGCGAATTGGAATGGGATACGATTAATCGTTGGCGAATTGCCCTGCATGCTGAATTTGAACAAGCCTATGCCGCAACCAAACTGCCAATTTTGCCCGATCTAGCGGCGGCGAATGCTTGGTTGCTCCAAGTGCGTCGCGCCCAAGTGGACTAAGGAGCTGGTTTCATGGAATTAGGAATACCTGAATTGTCGTTGGTGGTATTGGTTGGGGCTTCTGGCTCAGGCAAATCGACCTTTGCGCAGCGCTATTTCAAGCCCACCGAAATTATTTCGTCCGATGCCTGTCGCGCAATGCTCACCGATGATGAAACTGATCAATCGGTCTCAGCTGATGCCTTTGATTTAGTGTATACAATTGCTGCCAAGCGCCTAGCCTTGGGCCGTTTGACTGTGATCGATGCGACCAATGTGCAGGCCGAAGCACGGAAACCGTTGTTAGCCTTGGCGCGGCATTATCACGTCTGGCCCGTGGCGATTGTGCTGCACACGCCTGAACGCGTCTGTTTGGAGCGCAATTTAGGTCGCCCCAATCGCGATTTTGGCGATTTTGTGGTCAAGCGCCAAATCGATAATTTGCGGCGTTCGCTGCGCACGCTGCACGATGAAGGCTTTCGGGTGGTGCATAGCGTTACGCCTGAGCAGGTTGATAGCGTTGAAATTGTGCGCCAACGCGCTTGGAGCAACCGTAAAGTTGAGCATGGCCCTTTCGATATTATTGGCGATGTGCATGGCTGTTACCCTGAACTTGAGCGCTTGCTGCTGGAATTGGGTTATAGCATTAATCTCACGCCAGGCCACAATTATGGCTTTACGGTTACGCCGCCTGCTGGCCGCCGCGCAGTGTTCGTCGGCGATTTAGTTGATCGCGGGCCAGATTCAGTTGGCGTGTTGCGCTTGGTGATGAGTATGGTTGAAACCGGCGCAGCCTTGTGCGTGCCAGGTAACCACGACGATAAATTAGCGCGGGCTTTGGCTGGACGTAAAGTCAAACAAACTCATGGCCTGGCCGAAACGATGCAAGCGTTGGCTGAAACTGATGAGGCTTTTCGCCAAGCAGTGCGCCATTTTATCGAAGGTATGGTCAGTCATTTAATTTTTGATGATGGAAAGTTGGTGGTAGCCCATGCTGGCATGAAACAAGAGTTACAAGGGCGGATGTCGAAGCGCGTGCGCGAATTTGCCTTATATGGCGAAACTACGGGCGAAACCGATGAGTTTGGCTTGCCCGTGCGCTACCCCTGGGCCAAAGAATATCGCGGCGAGGGTTTGGTTGTTTATGGCCATACGCCAATTCCCCAGCCCGAATGGCTGAACAACACGGTTGATATTGATACTGGCTGTGCCTTTGGCGGAGCACTCACCGCGCTGCGTTATCCCGAGCGTGAGTTTGTGCGAGTGCCAGCCTTTGCCCAATATGCCATTCCCAAACGGCCTTTGGAAATGAATGCAACCCAACTTTCAGCTCAACAAGCGCATGATCAAGTGCTCGATTTGAGCGATTTTCAAGGCAAATTGCAAATTAGCACCAGCTTGATCAGCCAAATCAACCTGCGCGAAGAACAAACCAGCGCCGCATTGGAAGTGATCAGCCGTTTTGCTATCGAGCCACAATGGCTGATCTACTTACCACCAACGATGTCGCCCTCTGAAACTAGCCAACTTGGCAGTTTCTTGGAGCATCCTGCCGAAGCCTTAGAATATTATCGGCGGGCGGGGGTTAATGAAGTTGTGTGCGAAGCTAAGCATATGGGTTCGCGGGCGATTGTGATTATCTGCCGCGATAGCGAGGTTGCTCGTGAGCGCTTTGGCGTAACTGGCGAGCAAATTGGCGTTTGCTACACCCGTACTGGGCGGCGCTTCTTTAGCGATCCTGAGCTTGAAACGGCCTTTTTGCAACGGCTGCAACAAGCAATTAGTAAGCTTAATTGGTGGGAAAGCTTCGATTCAGGCTGGTTTGCCTTAGATTGTGAACTGCTGCCGTGGTCGGCCAAAGCGCATGATTTGATTCAAAATCAATATGCGCCCGTCGGAGCTGCCGCAACCGCTAGCATGAGCGCCGCCCAAGCCGCGTTGCGCCAAACGGTCACGCGCCTGCCCGAATCGGTTGAGTTGCAAGCGCTGATTGCCCATACTCAATTGCGCCAACAGGCGGTGCAAGGCTATGTTGAGGCCTACCAACACTATTGCTGGCCAGTCCGCAGCCTCGATGATTTGCGGTTAGCGCCGTTTCATCTTTTAGCTTGTGAACAACGCCCATTGTATGATCGTGACCACGAGTGGCATATGCAAACTTTGGCAGCCTTGGCCGAGGCCGAGCCACGTTTATTGGTAGCCACACCCTATCGCCTAGTCGATTTGCACGATCAAGCCAGCGTTGAGCAAACAATTGCATGGTGGCAAAAACTCACAGCGGCGGGTGGCGAAGGCATCGTCATCAAGCCCAAACAATGGGTTGTGCAGAATTCGCGCGGCATCGTACAACCAGCAATTAAATGTCGTGGCGCTGAATATCTGCGGATCATTTATGGCCCTGAATACGATTTGCCCGAAAATTTGGAGCGCTTACGCCAGCGCGGCCTGAGTGGCAAACGTTCGTTAGCGCTGCGCGAATTTGCCTTAGGCCTCGAAGCCCTCGATCGTTTTGTCAATCGTGAGCCATTACGCCGTGTGCATGAATGTGTTTTTGGGGTGCTTGCGCTTGAAAGCGAGCCAATCGATCCACGGTTGTAAGGCTTGGGGATCAGTTGTTGGGGGTCGGGGAGCAGGTTTGATCCACGAAGGACGCGAAGCGCACGAAGGATTGTAAGGATGAAAGCTATGGGCTATCGGAACGTTTTTGTGGTAGCTCATTAATTCCGATAGCTCATAGCTATCTCTTCTTAGATCTTAGCCTTCTGCCTTTTGATTTTTGCCTTCTGATTTTTCTTCCCAGCCCCATTCTTTGAGTAACTGACGATCTTTTTTGGAGAGCGTGGCATGGCGCAACATATCGGGGCGGCGCTCCAAGGTGCGGCGTAAACGCTGCTCATGTCGCCATTGGGCAATCTTGGCGTGATGCCCACTCAGCAAAATTGGCGGCACGGCAACCCCATTCCATTCGGCGGGCTTGGTGTAATGTGGATATTCCAATAGGCCATCGTCGTGGCTTTCGTGCAGCAGCGATTCAGGGTCGAGCACTTCGGGCACGAGGCGGCCAACTGCATCGACAATAGTCATTGCTGCCAGCTCACCGCCAGTCAGTACAAAATCGCCCAACGACACTTGATCGGTCACATAACGTTCGATATAGCGCTCATCGATGCCCTCGTAATGACCACACACCAGCACTAAACGCGGCAATTGCGCCCATTCACGGGCGATCGTTTGGTTAAACACACGTCCGCTGGGAGTCATCAGCACCACCGGAGCTGGATTGGGATCGGCGGACAGTACTGTCTGAGTGCAAAGCGCCAACGGCCCAGGCTTCATCACCATCCCTGCCCCGCCGCCAGTTGGCGAATCATCGACCATCTTATGCTTGTCGGTGGCGTAATCGCGAATATCATGCAAGTGAAATTGCAATAATTCAGCCTGAGCCGCCCGTTTCAAAATGCTTTCGGTCAGCGGGCCAGTAAACATGGCCGGAAACAAGGTCAAAATATCAAAACGCATTGCAAAAATCCTATCGTAGCAGATTTAACCTGTTGATTGTTGTTTGTTAATCAACGCCTATGATACTCGATGGCTTAGGGCTGGTGCAAAAAATCGCTGTGTGAATAATATTTCTTCTATGAGGAGCAATTGGCTATGCGTTTTCGGCGAACAGCATACGGGCTAGGATTAAGTTTATTGTTAGCGACCCTCCCCCACGCAAGCTTGGCAACCCCAGCGCTCACCACAACTGGCGTTCCAACCGACCCCACTCCGGCAATCAAACTCACGCGAATTGGCCGTTATAACCCAGGCCCATTTCGTAGCGCTGATCCACGGGCAGCTGAAATTGTCGATTTTGATCCGCAAAGCCAGCGCATGGTCTTGATCAATGGCTTTAACAGCGCCTTGGATATTGTTGATCTGAGCAATCCGGCCAACCCGCAGTTGCTTACAACGATCGCCATTACGCCCACCAGCAGCAATGTGCCCAACAGCGTGGCCGTGCACAATGGCTTAGTCGCGGTGGCCGCCAATGCTGCCGTCAAAACCGATCCTGGGCGGGTGGTGTTGTTCAATCGCGATGGCGTGTTTTTGAATGAAATCACAGTTGGAGCAGTGCCCGATATGCTGACCTTCACGCCCGATGGCCGCCGGATCGTGGTGGCAATTGAGGGCGAACCCAACAGCTACAACCAAGTTGATTCGGTTGATCCTGAGGGGGCGGTGGCGATTATCGATTTGCCGCAAAATTTTGCCAACATTACAACCACCAGCGTGCTTTCATCAAGCTTGGTTGGCTTTACTGATTTTAATCTGGGTGGCAGTCGCCATGCTGAGCTTGACCCGCAAATTCGAATTTTCGGGCCAAACGCCAGCGTCGCCCAAGATTTAGAGCCGGAATATTTAACAATCTCTGCCGATTCGAGCAAAGCCTATGTGACGCTGCAAGAAAATAATGGCTTGGCCTTGATCGATCTGAATGCAGGGCGGGTGCAATGGCTCAAAGCTTTGGGCTATAAAAATCACAATCTCGCGGGCTATGGGCTTGATCCCAGCGATAGCGATGGCATGAATGCAATTGCGCCATGGCCTGTGTTGGGTATGTATCAGCCAGATACGATTAATAGCTATGCTGCCAATAACCAAACCTATTTGGTAACTGCCAATGAAGGTGATGCCCGCGACTACACCGGATTTACCGAAGAAGTGCGGATCAAAAATGTGATGCTTGATTCGAGCGTGTTTACCAACGCTGCCAGCCTGCAACAAGATGCCCAACTTGGGCGCTTGAATATCACCAATACTAAGGGCAACTTTGGCGGGCAGCACCATGCACTCTATTCATTTGGCGCACGCTCATTCTCAATTTGGGATGGTACGACAGGTCAGTTGGTATTTGATAGTGGCGATGATTTGGAAACCCGGACTGCCGCTACGTTTCCAAATAATTTTAATGCCAATAACACCGCCCACAGCCGCGATAACCGTAGCGACGATAAAGGCCCAGAGCCAGAAGCTTTGGCGGTAGCGACGATTGATGGCCGCAGCTATGCCTTTGTCGGCTTGGAGCGGATGGGCGGAATTATGGCCTACGACGTGAGCAACCCGCACGCGCCCCAATTTCTCGAATATTTCGCTGCGCGTAGCTTCCCCAGCAGCTATGTTACTGGCACGCCCGATGATCTTGGGCCTGAAGGCATGCATGTGATCGCCGCCGAAGATAGCCCAACTGGCAAGCCCTTGTTGTTGGTTGCTAACGAAGTGAGCGGCTCGGTTTCGATCTATCAAATTAGCGCCCAAACTCCTCGCATGCACTTGAACCTGAGCGATGGCTTAACCAGCGTGCAACCCAACACCTCGGTTATTGCCTCGCTGAGCTTGAATAATCAACAAACTGAGCCAAGCGCTCGCCCGGCAACTGAAGTCCAAGTGCAGTATCTTGTGCCAAGCCAATTAAGCTACAACGGTTGTACAATTGCCAGCCCCTTGGCGGGCACATGTAGCCAGCAAAATGGCCTAGTAACCTTCAATCTGACCACACCATTTGCCTCGGCTAGCCAAGGCTTGTTGCAGGTTGCCACCACGGTCAAGCCCAATGCCACAGGCACAATTGAGCATCAAGCCAGCCTCAGCTATCGCGATGCTGGCGAATTGCAAACCACGGTTCAAGTCAGCGATACGACCACAATTGGCGTTGCACCGTTGATTACCAGTGGCTTGCCCACGGCGGCGAGCTATGGCGCGATCTATAGCCACACCCTGACGGCGAGCGGCATGCCAACCCCAACTCTCAATCTTGTTGGCAACTTGCCAGCAGGCTTGAGCTTCGATAGCCAAACTGGAATTTTGGCGGGTACGCCGACCACCAGCGGTAGTTTCCCAAATTTGATCTTCCAAGTGAGCAACGGAATTGGTACAATGGTAACGCAAAGCTTTACGCTGACCGTTGCCAAAGCGCCATTGCAGGTCGTTGCTGATAACCAACGTCGTTTATTCGGCCAACCCAACCCGCCCTTGAGCTATCAAGTAACTGGCTTGCGCTTGCAAGATACGGCTGCAAGTGCATTAACTGGCACATTAACCACCACCGCAACCCTCACCAGCCCGCTTGGTGAGTATCCAATTAGCCAAGGTAGTTTGCAGGCTCAACACTACCAAATGAGCTTTAGCGCTGGCATACTCACCATCGAAGCCAACGCGGTTTACCTACCCTTGATTGGGAAATAAGCAGCAGCAACGATTCGTCAATAGCTCAAAGTGACATACACAAGCGTAATCAACAACCTTTAATTGAATGATTGCGCAATGCAACGTAAAGACCAAGCGTCGGATTACGCATCGGTGATCCGACGCTGCGCAACTTCACGATCTGACCAGCGTCTTTACGTATAACCGTTTGGGGTGCAGCTATGGCTGGGCTTCAACGGGAGGTAGTTATGATGAGCCGACGTGCTGGAATGTTAATTATTGCCATTCTCAGTTTGGCGCTGCTGGTTGGCTTGATTGGCTATGCCTTGTTGGTGCAGCCAGTTGTCGCCCAACTTTCACCAACGCCACCAACCCTCTTTACCCAGTTGCAATACCCTTTCAATCAGAGTTTGATTCCAGTGGGCAAAGTGCTGACGGTGCATTCGCGCTCGTGGGGCAGCCAGCCGATTGAGAACGTCGAATTATGGGCTGATGGTCAGCCATGGGCGCTGCAAGCAGCCAATAATGCAACGCTATACGAAGGCTTATTTGCTTGGCAATCTCTTGGCTTGGGCGACCACAGTTTGGTTGCTCGCACCAACGATACCAGCAAAATTCCCTCAACTTCGGCGATTGTGCGCTTGAATGCTGTGATGCCATATGAGCCTGTTGCGACCTTCCAAGTGCAACAGTCAGCAGGTGAAAGCCTGGAAAGCCTGAGCAAAGCCTTTGACGTTGCGCCCCAAACTCTGCTGAAGCTCAACCCACAGCTTGGCAATTTGCCCTTGAACCAGCCCTTGGGCAGCGATCAATCGATTACGATTCAGTTGGCTGGTCAATTTACCCCCATCAGCACTACCACCAGCCTGAGCGCGACTCAAACGCCACTTCCGGCTGATGTTGCCAATTTGCCGTTGGCTACACCCTACGACCCCAATGCAATCTGGTTTGATTTGCAGCGCCGTTTTGGCACAGCCAATGTGCCGTTAGCTCCTGAGGCGCTGGTTGGCAGCAGCAATTGCCAAACCCAGTTGGTGTTTACGCCCACATCAGATGATGCTGATGGCTTTTTTATCTATCGGGCTGGGCCAACGCAAAACCATTTTGAGTTGGTGGCAACCGTTGCCGCCAATGGTTCTGGCCCACAGCTTTGGCAAGAACCAGCCGATTTTGGCCAAACGCTCTATTATGTGGTGGCGTTTAATCCAGCTGGGGCAGCGGCTAGCCCAGTGGTGGCACTAGAGAATGCTGATTCGGCTTGTGCCACGTTGCAAGTGCCTCAATTTGCCAGTTTGCTGCTCACGCCAAAAATAGCCGTCAGCGATGTTTATTGTTATAGCTCGTTAGCAAACGGCCCATGGCAACGAGTGCCCAATCAAGGCTTTTTGCTGCCAATTGCTGGCGGCTACGATTTAGCCAGCGCTTTACCACTAACCGCGATCAGCGCCAGCCAAACTTGGAATTTGGAATGCTGGGGCTGGAATGGCACGCAGCCACAATTATTGGGCAACACCAGCACCACATTAAGTCTTGGGCAGGAGCAAATAATTGCCCTCGATGCCGATTTATTCAGTTTGCAAGGCCAATTGAACACTAGCACCCAAATTCAGCAAGTGCCTACGCTCAGCACAATTGCGCCGCCAACCAACCTTCGCTTAACCACCGATCTTGAGGAGTGTGTGCAAGCAGCGCCGCAAGCTGATGATTTTTGGCGGACGGCTTGTAGCACCAATCTGGCGGCGGGAGCGACCGTTCTAACCTGGCAATGGAGCGAACAGGCCTGTTTTCCAAGCGCTGACGGCCAAGATTGTAGTGCCAACGCCAATCTTGAAGGCTTTCAAATTAACGATCGCTTGGCTGGAACGCCGCTCGAATTAACCCGCGTTAATCCTGAACAACGCTTGGTGTTTTTGGCTCCACGTACCATGCCCAGCCCAACCGATGAATGTTTGAGTGTGCAAGCTTTTCGTGGTTTGGCCGTTTCGCTGGATAGTGAAGTGCTCTGTTTGCCAGCGCTTAAATTGGCAGCAGGTAGCTATACCCTCGCCCCAAGTTTGTTTAATCTGAATGCAGGCGTGGCTCAGCAAACGGTTGGTGATGGCTGCCCAGCCTTGCCGATCAACCAAAGCCAATCAACCAGCCTGAATTATCCCTATGTCAGTAGTTTGTTGCTACTTCAGCGCAATGCTGTGGCCGAAACTGCCTGTCGGCGCTACACGGCCAGCTGGTTTGATGGCAGTGTGAGTTTTATTTTGCCGCGACTCGATCAATCAGTTGGTGGCTTAGAATTAAGTTTTAGTGTCGCAAGTCAACCTGAGCCAGCCAACGAAGCCTGCCCCGCCAGCGCCAGCCTGCAAATCGGGAGCGCTAGCCAAACAATTGATTTAGCAACTTGGCCCACGAATGGCTTGGTTACAGTTGCTGTTGATCAAGCCTTGCTCGAACAAATTGGGCAATCGAATGACCCCAAATTGAACTTTACACTTCAAGCCGAGCGCCAACTTGCCAATCGCAACCAACGTTGCAGTAGCGAGCTAGGCGATTTTTCATTGAAACTAACGGTGCAACCATGAAACGATGGCTTGGAATTTTGTTAATTGGCCTCTTGGGTGCTTGCCAACAGCAACCAGCAGCCGCACCAAGTCAAGCCCAAATTATGCCTCAAGTGTGGATCGACGCACCATTAGCTGGCAGCGCTTTGGAACTTGGCGAGATTCAAGTGCTGGCTCATGGCTATCATCCAATGGGTCTCAGCACGATTGAATTAAGCGTCAATGGCCAAGTTGTGGCAACCCAACAACCAACCATGCGCGGCTCACAATTTGGCTATGCCAATCTCAAATGGCAGCCGAGCCAAGCCGCCGCCTATCGTTTAGCGGTGCGTGCCCAAAGCAGCCAAGGCCAATGGAGTGATCCGGCGAGTGCTGAGGTGGCAGTTGGTCAGATTAATAGCTTGCGAATAGCAGCCTTGCCCAGTGCAACCAGCGTGCCGAGTGCCACCACAACGCCAACCACGACTCCGACTGCCACGCCAACGAGTTCGCCAACCTTCACGGCAACGCCAACCCGACCAATTCCAAGCAATACAACCCGACCAGCACCAACAACTGTTCGGCCATCGAATACGCCGGTGCGTAGCACCAACACGCCTGTGCTGCCAACGCCAACTGATACGCCTGCGCCGCCAAAACCAACTGATACACCAGTGCCACCAACCGCGACCGATACGCCTGTGCCGTCAACGCCAACCGACACACCTGCGCCAATTCTGCCACCAATTATTGGCGAGCCAGTAGCTTCAGCACGTGCCTTTGCCGAACAAACTGCTTGTGGCATGCCCGACCAAATTACGATCAGCGTGTCGGTCGATAATTTCCCCGCAGGCGATGTGAGCTTGTACTATCACGCTGGGCCAAGCCGCTGGCAATCGACGGTGATGCAAGGTGGTGGTGGTAATTGGAGCCGTACCTTGTTCGCGAAACGCGAAATGTCAGGGCAACGTTTTGGGGCATTCGAATACTATATTTTGGCCCAAGGCAGCGATGGACAGTCGTCAAAATCTCAAGTCTATGGTGGTATCGAGTATTTGCCATGTAACCCTTAGGTCAAGGATGAAGGATGAAGGATGAGGGATGAAGGGGAGAACATAGAACATAGAACATAGAACATTTTACGCAGAGGCGCAGAGGAACTATGGCTATCGGCTATCGGAATGGTTTAATCAGTTCAAAAAATTCTCTACTCCAAAAGCCGATAGCCATCAGCCCATAGCCTAATCTCCCTTTGTGCCCTTCGTGGATCGAAACTCCCAATCGCTCTATGCTCTATGTTGTAAGTTCGATATCCTGTGGGCCACCCCAGTTCCGACTGGGATCGATCAGATTGGGAATAGCCTCGTAAAACATGCGCACCGAATGTTCTTCACCAGCTGCGATGTGTTTATAGACTTTGTTGAAGGGATAAACCCAAATATCGCCGCCTTGGACTGGTAGCGCAATCCCCCAATCGTTGCTTTCGTGTTCGTGGCCCCAACGCCCGCCGTAGTTGGCAATAATGCAGGCTCCGAGAAATGCCCCAAGCGATTGAACTAAGTTGGGCGGCACTTGCTCAGGCTCATAATTTGGGCGAATTTGTTCGATATAGGTATTGAGCCATTTTACCGCCACGTGATTATATTCAAGCTCAATCCCAAGCTGGCTTTGCACCGAGCGCACAAAATGTTGCGCCAAGTGCTCTAAGCCAGCAACGATGTTCTGCTGTTGCGACATAGCTGACCTTATTATGGTTATTTGGTGGCCTGTTCGAGCACGCGCAAGGTGATATTGGGCACACCAAAGGGTAACGGATGATTATTGGGCATCGGTTTCAAGCGACTATTGCCCGATTCATGCTCCAAGATACCAATCACTTGGCCTTGGTAAAACGGCACATATAGGGTTGGTTTATCGGGTACGCATAATTGCACCGCGCCAGTCGCGCTGCGTTTATGCACATCATTGACTACTTGTTGCAAAATCGTTTTGGAAGCGGCAATTGCCACAGGCCGACTGGGATCAGCCCCAACAATCGCGGCACATGCATCGATTAAACGGGCGGGAGTTTGGTAAAGTTCGGGCTGTGAATGGGCATTGGCCAAATGTTGCAAGGCCTGATTAGCGCTATACCACTGATCGTTGGATAAATCTTGGGCATGCACGCCACGCAGATGGCCCTCGCTGAACATTACAATTCCCATCACAAAGCCGGTGCTTTGCGCCCCTGGTTGATAGTAGACATAACCAGAGAAACGGCGGGTTTGCAAATATTCCAACTGTTTACCCAAGGGCAGGCTTTGCAATTGCTTGCTACTGTTGGGGTCGTGTTCGCCTGGTGGCAGCACCAACGAACGCCGCACCGGCTGAGGAATTAACGCAGCCTTAGGAATTGGCGCAGCGCTGAGTCCGAAAAACTCCAGAGCAAAATCGTGCTCAGGCGGACGATTTAAAATTTCGCCCTCGACCATAATCGTTAACAAACGATCAAAATTTGCCACCATGTCGGCATTAATACTATGCGCTGGTTTAAATAAATTATCGGCAGCATTCCACTCGAAATGGCCCGAACGCCGCGTCAACAGCCAATCCACCGCATCTTCGCCAATTTGGCCATGTGGGTCTACTTGGCCATGGCGTAAAATCCCATCCACAAAAAATAAATGCACCCGATCTATGTGATCGATCCATGTGAGTCGGCCCGATAATTGTCGCCGTTTCACGGTTTCAACCACTTGTGGTAGATCGTGAAGGTGCGGGATTGCCGCCAATGAATTCATAACATCCTCCACACCAAACAAGTAGCCCGCTGAGTGATTGTATAGGTCTGATTAATTTTCTGCATTTTGTGTTTGCCACCATCCACCGAGATACCACCCGCAAAAGCCACAGAGCAACACAATCAAGGCTGCGCCGTTCAGTTGCAATGCAAGTGGGGTTGTTGCAAGTAAGGTTAGGGCGGCTGGTACAATGTTTGCCAACCATAAAGCAACAGTTAAAGCCAAGCCATTCCAGCGCAGCATGCGGCCAAGCCAAAAGCTCAACAGCACAGCTAGCCCTAAAACGAGCCATTGAGCTGGTTCGCGTAACGGCAAGAGGACCAATGCCATTCCAAGACAGGTAATTGCCAAGGCGATCTGCTGCTTCCCACGTACTACCCATGTTAGCATGCTCAGGCTACCGATCAAGAGCAAACTTGTGGTAATTGCATCAAATGTTGCTTGTAATAGTATATCAAGCATTGCTGATTGTGCGTTCAATGGTTGAACACTGGCCCAAAACCCAGCTTTGGCTGTTGTAAACCCAATGCTGCTGCGAATCAGCAAGATCCATGGCACGATCAAAATCCCTAACACAATGCTTTCGCGCCGCAAAACTTGCGCTCGATCAGCCACAAAATCTTGAATTCGATGCGGAATTGCCCGTATAAAAGCCTCAAGCGGCAATTGTTGCTCGTTTTTGGTCAGGTTCCAAGCGGTCGCCGCGCCTGCTCCCAATAAGGCTAGCTCGCCACCATTCAAGACGGCATTCGCCAAGGTTTGGCTGATTGCTAAAATAAAGCGTGGTAGTTCGCTAACTTGGGCAAATGTCCAACGCCCAGCACCTTGAATTAAGTAGCCAATCCCGGCAATAATTCCTAGCCAAACCCACGGCCAAAGCTCAGTACGCCGCCGAAAAATGCCAATCAAGCCCAAAATTGGCAAGATTGTGGCCGGAATGCCACGCAAGGCGCTGCGCAAATTGCTCAGAATGCTTTCGCTCAGGGTAGTTTGGTCGCGCTCACGCCGATATTCAGGCGGGGTATACATCGAGGGCGAGCTGACAATTACTTGATCGCCAGCTACGGTTACCTCGAAGCGTCGATAGGCCTCGCCAATCCATGGCATTTTAGTCTGCCAAACAAAGCTATAATCATTGCGATTGGGCTTTTGGCTGGTACTAGTATTACTCAACTCATACTGATCAAGCGCGATAAATTGGCTGGCATGGGTGGTTGCGATCGTTTGCGCTTGTTCGAGCGTGGTTGAAATCGCCTTGGCATTTTCGGGCAAACTTAAGCGATACGATAGCAAACGCCCAGCTGGATCGAGATATACCAACCAGCTATACTCAGGTCGATCCCAATTCGACCAGCGCACGCTCCAGGCGCGAACTGTGCCTTTTTCAATCGCAGCAGCGGTTTGCTCAGGGTCTAGTTGATCGTAGATATAGGCTAAATCAAGGTCAACCCAATCGGCCACGACCGTAACACTGGGGTTCAGGCCTGTTAGATCGATTTTGCGCTCTTGGGCGAGGGCCTCGGTGCGGGTAACCATATCTTGGCGCACGCCGTTGCGGGTCAAGGCAGGCGCACGATTCAGCCCAATCACCAGCAACATAATGACCGCCAAGCCCGATAGACCTGCAAACAGTTTCCAATCGCTTCGCCATTGCCAGCTTAATTGTGGCACAACTGGCTCGGGCACTTGGGGTGGCAGCGCGGCGCGAATTGTATTATCGCTCTCAAGCGGAATTCCCCGCAATTGGCGAATGATGGCCGGAACCAGCAACCACAACACCAGGGCGGCGGCGGCAATCCCGCTAAGCAAATAGAAGTTATTGGTTTTCCAAAAAAGTGGCACATACAGCGAGGCATTGTAGGTATAGTGGGCCGCGATTGAGGCCAACACGCCGTAGCGCACGCTCAAAAAGCCAAACAAAATCCCGATAATGCTTAATTCAACCACGCGAATATAAAACGGATGTTGGGGATAGGTGGCATGCAGTGCGGCCCAAACCACGGCTGTCACAATGATTGCCAGCTTGGGCCGACCAAAATAACGGGTCAACACCGTAATCCCGCCCAAGCGAAAGATCAATTCCTCGCCGATCGCGGGCAACAAGCCCAGCGCCATGCCATACAAGGCGGGAAACGGCGTAGCAATCGTATCATCATACAAGGGCGTAACGGGCGACCAAACCCCAAAATAGCGGCTACCCAAGGCATAAAAGGCCGAAACAAAGCCTAGCTGGAAAATTCCAACCAAGCCGCCAACCCATAAAGCCTGCACGACTGGGCGACTCACTAACCCACGGTGGGTCAAGGTTTCGCTCAACGAAACAGTGCCCTCGGTTTCTTCCCAAACTAGCGCCTCGCCAGCCATGCCCGCCAAAATAATTGTGGTGGCGATTGTGACCAGTTGACCAACATAACCACCAAGTACATTGCCCCAGTAAACCGGCAGGCTTTGGTTAATATCATAATGAGCCAAATCGAGCGGAATGCTGTTGAGCATGACCAACACGCCGACCGCCGCGACCGCTGCAAACAGGCGTAAGGCCCAACGCCAGCGTAATCGCCCCCGCCGTGCCTGAATAAACCAAGCCACGCCAATCAAGGCAGTCAGGGCATAGGTCAGCGTCCAGCCAGTGTGGTTGAGAATACCACCACGGCGCAGTTGCCAATCTTTATCCAAATACCACGATTGGGGCAGCCAATAATACTCGCCACGCTGGCCCAATTGATCGCCAGCAATTGTAACACTGTAGCGATATTGAGCCTCAGCATCGCTGATATCACGGCGCTGCCAAATAAAGGTATGGTCGGTACGATTGGGCTGTTGATTGGTAAATTGATCGAGCAAGGTTAATTGATCAAGCGGAATTGGCAATTGAGCTTGGGCCAGAAGCAAGGCCTCGGTTTGGCTCAACGTTGCTCCAGCCGCTTCATCAGGGCGCATATGATTAATTGCCAAGATGCGGCCTGTGGCTGGTGAAAGACTAATCGACCATTGCTCTGGATCAAGCTCACGCCAAAACCGCACATTCCAACTGGCCAGATTAAGATCTTCGTCAACCCGTTGGTTGAGCAGTGCGCGGCTGCGTTCGCGAATCAGATACGATTGAGCATCGTTGTTCGAGCCAAAAGTGATTGTTTGGGTAAACTGGCTGGGATCGCCACCCGCTGCCTGTAATGCTTCGACTGAGCGTTGTAAAGCCGCCTCACGATCCAGATTAAAGCGAATCTCGGCCATGGGCGTTGATTCTGCGGCAAACACAATCGCTAAGAAAATGCCAAATATTGCTAAAAGAACAAAAATTGGGGGAATCAGTCGTTTGGTATCGGGCTTATGCACGCCATCCCTCCATCGCTGTTTGGTTGCTAGCCTAAGTATAAAGCAAAGTTAAGCATGAGGGATGAATTATGAAGGATGAAAGAGGGGCTAGGAATCAAGGATCAGGGAAACGCAGTGGCGAAACACAAAGTCGATTGGCTATCGTGGAAACATTAAGCAAATCTGTGAAATCTGTGGCTAAAAACGTAACCTTCGTGCTCTTCGTGTCCTTCGTGGATCAACTACTAGCCCCCGATCCCTAACAACTGACTCCTCAGCTATCACTTGTCGAAACATCGAGATTAGGGTATTGTTTGCAAGCGTGGCCTACGGATGCCGCCCACGAACCCCCACTTAAAGGAGCAGAAACACTCATGTCAGAAATAATGGACAAAGTTCAAGCAATTATTACTGCGATTATTACGGCGTTAAGCTACCCCGGCATTGCGTTGGTGATGTTTGCCGAAAATCTCTTCCCCCCGATCCCTTCAGAATTGGTGATGCCATTTGCTGGTTTTATCGTTGGCAAAGGTGAGATGAACCTTGTTGCAGTGTTGTTGGCTGGCACAATTGGCGCAGTGTTGGGTGCGCTGGCGCTCTATTATATTGGTATGTGGGCCGACGAAACGATTATTCGGCGCTTTATCCGCCGCTATGGCAAATTCTTCTTTATCAGCGAAGCTGATATTGATAAAACCTTGGGCTTCTTTGCTAAATATGGTGAAATCGTGGTATTTACTGGCCGCTTGATTCCCTTGGTACGTAGTTTAATTTCAATTCCGGCAGGCATGAATCGTATGCCCATGGGGCGCTTTTTGCTCTGGACAACCTTTGGCTCGTTGATCTGGAATGGTCTTTTGACCTATGCAGGGATTGTGCTTGGTTCGCAATGGGAAAATGTGCTTGGCTTAGTTGATCGCTATGAAAAAGTTGCCTTGGGGATTATCGCTTTGGGCCTGATTTGGTTTGTGGTAAACCGCATGCTCAAAGTTCGCCGCAACCGCGCCGCATCTAAGCAGGTCTAGCCGAAAGCCCTTCCCCCGACTGATTGCAAATCAATCACGGTACGTATCATAGAGAGTGCGTACCGTGATTTGCGGTTAATAAGGAGTTACCATGGCGGTTTTTGTGGAACAAGAAGCCATTTTAGAATTATTACAAACCTCGCGAGCAGCTAGTTTGGCGGCGATGCAGTATGTGCAGCCCGCCGATTTAGCCCAATTAATTGCCTTAGAGCAACAAGCTACCTATGATTGTGCTGCCCATGCCAATCAGTCGCCACAGCTGGTTGATGCAGCCAACAGCCTTGATCAATGGCAACAACAACGCCAACAACTGGCCCAAGCCATCGCGGCAATTCCATGGGCTGGCTATACTCAGCGCATCCAAACGGCAGCAGGAGCGTTGTATTTAGGCGAGTTGGTTAAGCGTTTGATTGCCGCCGAGCATCAGCAATTATCACAACTTTTGCATGCGGGCCAGCATCCAGCGATTATTGACCAATGGGCTGATTAAGCCGATTTGCGCTGGATAAACCAATCGAGCGCATACAGGTAGCCTTGCCAACCAAGCCCGCTAATTTGGCCTTGGGCAATTGCCGCCACCACTGAATGATGCCGAAAGGCTTCACGGGCATAGACATTCGATAAATGCACTTCGATGATCGGCACATCCATCAAGGCTAAGCCATCGCGCAGGCTCAAACCATAGTGAGTGAGCGCGCCTGGGTTGATAATAATGCCCTGAATCTTGCCATAATGGGCGTGGAGCGTATCAACTAATACACCTTCATGGTTCGATTGAATGAAGCTTAATTCGATGCCTGCGCTGGTTGCTTTTTCGCGCATAGCGTTATGAATATCGGCCAGCGAGGTTGAGCCATAAATTGTTGGCTCACGTTGGCCAAGCATGTTAAGATTTGGGCCTTGTAGCACTAAAAGCTGCATTTGAAATTGCTCCTGATTGCCAAATTGCAGGCCATTGTGCGGCCAAGCTCAATCTATGTCAATCGGAGCCAGCGAGAATTAATTGATGGAATTTGAACTAACCAATGCTCAGCGCGAGGCGATGCTTCAGGCTTGGCAAACGCTAAGTGACCAAGCATTGCCTGAGGAGCGGCTTTCGTTTGCTGGGTTACAAGCATTGCCACGTTTGGTTGAGCAAGCACTGAACAACGGTGATCAAACGAGCCTCACCGCAAGCTTAATCAACCCAATCTATTGGCATCAAACTGCCAGTTATGGTCATGGCTTGTTGGCCCGCGAACGGCGAGTGCCAATCGATCATGCGGCCTATCGCTTGAGTTGGTGGCTCTGGCTGCGACTTTACAATCTTGCCAATGCCCAGCTTTGGTTTGATCAAGGTTTGCGCTATGCCACGCTTGGGCAGTTTACTGCTGAGCATCAAGAGCCAGCTGCTTGCCCGCTCCAAAATGGAATCCAGGTTGAATTGGCGGCAGTGCTTGAGCAACGCCTGCTTGTGCCAAGTGGCTTTCATTGTTGTCATGGTTTAGTCGCAAGCAACAAGGCTTGAAATATGAACGCAGAGGCGCAGAGGGTGTATGGCTCAAGGCTATAGGTTATTAGGTTTTGATGCTCCAATGTATCTCCGATAGCCCATAGCCTTGAGCCATGCTCCACGCTGCGCCTCTGTGTTAAGTGTGCTGCTAGGTTCTTTTTGGCTTCTGACTTTTGCCTTTTGCTTTCAACGCTCAGACTTTAGTCCTTTGACGGCTGACTTTTAATTATGGTACAATCGGGTCACAGGCGTTGACGGAGCCGAGTAGTTGGGCTAAAATCTGAATCAGCGAGCGTGCAAATGGTGTGAGGCACGTATCAGTAACCCCAACCAAAATCTCTCCTGAGCCGAACGCTGAACCCTTTGGCAGTAAGCGAACCGGATATCCCCCGTTATCGGGATGACGTTGTGATGGCAACGGCTTAAAGTGGGTAGTTCGTGCAAACGACTATCAAGCAGGGTGGTACCGCGAGGTCTTTTTGATAACCTCGTCCCAGCAGTATGGGGCGGGGCTTTGTGTTTTTAGTCAACGAGGAGTCAACAATGGCGTTTGCAGCAGTTGATCCCAAGGTGTCGTTTCCGACGCTTGAGGATGAGATCGCCGCTTGGTGGGAAGCCCATGGCATCGTCAAAAAGACGCTTGACCATGGTGATGCTTCGCGTCCGTTTGTCTTTTTTGAAGGGCCACCCACGGCCAATGGCCGCCCGGGGATTCACCACGTCGAGGCTCGTTCGTCTAAAGATATTATGGTGCGCTTCAACCGCATGCTTGGTAAAAAGGTCATCGGTGCTCGCGGTGGCTGGGATACCCATGGCTTGCCAGTCGAACTGGAAGTTGAAAAGAAATTAGGTTTCGCAGGCAAACCCGACATCGAAAAATATGGCATCACCGAATTTAATGCTGCCTGCCGTCAATCAGTGTGGGATTACATCCAAGAATGGGAAAAGCTGACCCAGCGGATCGCCTTCTGGATCGATCTCGAAGATCCCTATATCACCTATGACAACAAATATATCGAGTCGTTGTGGTGGATCTTCAAGCAATTGCACGAGCGCGAATTACTGTATCGTGATTATAAAGTGACGATGCACTGCCCCCGCTGTGGCACATCGCTCTCGGATCACGAGGTCGCCCAAGGCTACCAAGATAATACCGACGATCCATCGGTGTGGGTGCGCTTCCGCCATACGCCGAGCGACCATGCCTTAGATGCTCAAGTGGCCGATGCTGCTTTCTTGGCCTGGACAACTACACCTTGGACTCTGCCAGCCAACGCTGGTTTGGCGGTCAATCCTGAGGCAACCTATGTGCTAGCCGAGCACGAAGGCCAGCGCTATATCTTGGCTGAAGCTTTGGTTGGGGCGGTGTTGGGTGAAACTGCCGCCACGCTTGCTAGCTTTGTTGGTGCTGATCTGCGTGGCTTGCGCTATACGCCGCTGTTTCCTGGGGTTGGCGATAATGGCGCAGCGATCGATTTGAGCAGTGCTTATCGCGTCGTTGCCGATGAGTTCGTCTCGTTGGAAGACGGTACGGGGATCGTGCACATCGCGCCAGCCTATGGCGACTTGGAAATTGGTCGCAAGTATGGCTTGCCAACCTTGTTCTCGGTCGAGTTGGCGGGCAAAGTGCTGGGCAGCTTTGAAAGTTTTGGCTTTGCAGGCATGTTCTTCAAAGAAGCTGATCCAAAAATCACGCGCTATTTGAAAGAACAAGGCTTGTTGTTCAAATCAGGGCGAGTGCTGCACACCTATCCATTCTGTTGGCGCTGTAAAACACCGTTGCTGTTCTATGCCAAGCAATCGTGGTATATCCGCACGACGGCCTTGAAGCAACAATTGATCGCCAACAACAAAAAGATCAATTGGGTGCCTGAGCATATCCAAGCTGGGCGTTTTGGCAACTGGCTCGAAAATAACATCGACTGGGCGATCAGCCGTGAGCGCTATTGGGGCACGCCGCTACCAGTTTGGACATGCGATACCTGTCAGCATATCGATGTGGTCGGTTCGTTGGCGGAGCTTGGCGAACGTTGGGGTCAAGATACTGCCAATCTGGATATGCACCGTCCATTTGTTGATGCACCTAGCTGGTCGTGCCCTGAGTGCGAAGCTGGCACGATGCAGCGCATTCCCGATGTGGCTGATTGTTGGTTTGATTCAGGTGCGATGCCAGTGGCGCAATGGCATTATCCGTTTGAAAATCAAGAACTGTTTGAAGTTGCTGGCCAAGCCGATTTCATCTCGGAAGCAATCGACCAAACTCGTGGCTGGTTCTACACCTTGCACGCAGTTTCAACCTTGCTCTTCGATCGCCCAGCCTACAAGAATGTGATCTGTTTGGGTCACTTGTTGGATGGCAAAGGCGAGAAGATGTCCAAATCCAAGGGCAACATCGTTTCGCCATGGGAAATGGTCGAGAAGTATGGCGCTGATGCGGTGCGTTGGTATATGTTTGCTGCTGGTCAGCCTTACAATCCACGCCGTTTCTCAGCCGATTTGGTCAGCGAATCGTTGCGCCAGTTCTTGTTGACCTTGTGGAATACCTATAGCTTTTTCACAACTTACGCCAATGTCGATGGTTGGACACCTGAATTGGCGCAAGGCGATTTGGCGGCGATCGATCGCTGGGCCTTGGCACGGCTCAACGCATTGGTGCGCGATGTGCGCAACGATCTGAGCAATTACGATATGAACACACCAGCCAAGCGGCTCGAACAATTCGTTGACGAGCTTTCAAACTGGTATGTGCGACGTAATCGGCGGCGTTTCTGGGGCAGCGACATGAACGGCGATAAGCAAGCTGCCTATTCAACCTTGTACACCTGTTTGGTCACGATTTCCAAACTGATGGCTCCATTCACGCCATTTGTGGCCGAATCGCTGTATCAAAATTTAGTGCGCAGCTACGACCAAACTGCCGCCGAAAGCGTGCATATGGCGCTGTATCCTGAAGCCAATTTGGCGCTGATCGATGAAGAATTGATTCGCAAAACCGACTTATTGCTCAAGGCTGTGAGCTTGGGCCGCGCCGCCCGCAAGAACGCTGGCATACGCGTGCGTCAGCCACTGAGCGAAGTGTTGGTGCGCTTGCCACGCGGCGAACAACTTGATGAACTAAGCGCTGAACTGAGTGACGAACTCAATATCAAGTCGGTGCGCTGGCTTGGGGTGGGCGATGGCTTGGTCAGTTATCGCTTCAAGCCCAATTTGCGCTCGGTTGGCAAAAAGTTTGGCAAACTGGTTCCAGCATTGCGCGAAGTGTTGGCGAATCTTAGCAGCGAGCAAGCCGCCGATGCAGCGCATAAAGTTGAAACCGGGGCCAGCTTCGAGGTTGTAGTCGAAGGCGAAACATTAACCTTGGCCGCCGACGATGTATTGATGGAAGCTTCATCGCCCGAAGGCTACGCTGTGGCCGAAGGCGAGGGCTTGTTAGTAGCCTTAGTTACGACGCTGACTGATGAATTGCTGCGCGAAGGCATCGCCCGCGAAATCGTGCGTAACCTCAATGATGCGCGTAAGGCCGCTGATCTAGCGATCACCGATCGTATCAATGCAACCTTGGGAACCGAGGTTGATTTGGCGGCAGTCGTAGCTGAATATGCCGAGTACATCAAGGCCGAAACCTTGTGCGAGGTGTTGAGCGTTGGCGATGCCAATGCTGACCATCACACCAGCAGCATGGAATTGGAACAAGGCAAACTAAGCCTCGGCATTAGCAAAATCGGCTAATCCGAGTACAATCAATGCGGCGCATACAAAGCCTGTATGCGCCGCATTGATTCATTGTTTGCTAAAGGAATGTCCATGTTGTTGCACATTATTTCCCCCACCGAGTGGCAGCAGGCCGTAGCTGCTGGTGAATATCGCCCGGCTTCGTTGGCCGACGAAGGCTTTATCCATTGCTCGACTCCTGAGCAAGTACTAACTCCTGCCAATTCGTTTTATCGTGGTCAAGCTAATTTGCAATTGTTATGTATCGATCCCGCGTTGCTCAACGCCAAACTAGTCTATGAAGATTGCTACGAGACTGGCATGCAATTTCCGCATATCTACGGGCCGCTCAACCTTGATGCCGTGTATAAAATTGTGGAATTTCCGGTTAATTCCGATGGCACATTTGATTTGCCAAAGCTAGATTAGATCGGGAGCATGCCCTCACTCCCTGACCCCCTCTCCCGCCCAGCAGGCGAGGAGGAACCACGAAACCAAACGCCCCTCGCCCACCGCAGTGGGAGAGGGGTTGGGGTGAGGGAACAATAACAGTTGCCAATCTCATAAACCATTACAGATAGCCTTCAGTCGATAGCCTTTCTCCTTCTCTACGCCGCTGCGTTAAAATCCGATCCCCAAACCCCATCAACCGATCCCCGATTCTCAAATACCGCTACAATAACCCAAGCACTCTGCTAGTGAAGGACTAAATATGAAAAAGCTTTTGAGTGGCCTGCTTTTAGCCGGGGTGATTGTGGGCTGTGGCGGCCAAGCAACTCCAACCGCTGTTCCGGCAACAGTGACCAGCCAATCAACCCCAACCAGCCAAGCCTTGAATCCAACCGCTACTGCCGCTACTGTGGTTGATAACTCAATTACGCCAACGCCATTGCCAACCAAACCAACAGCCCCAATCTTTACCGCTGACGATGAGCGTTGGGCTGGCCGTTCGATCTACTTTATTATGATCGATCGCTTTGCCAATGGCGACCCAAGCAACGACAACGCCGATGGCTTTGGGGCAGATCGTAGCGATCCACGGCGTTGGCATGGCGGCGATTTTCGCGGCATTATCGAGCGGCTCGATTACATCAAAGGCATGGGCTTTGGCGGCATTTGGATCACGCCAGTCAGTAAGCAAAATTCAACCAATGCCTACCATGGCTACTGGCAATACGACCCCTACCAAATTGACCCGCATTTTGGCACGCTGGAAGAATTGCGCGAATTGGTCAGCGAAGCCCACAAACGCGATATATTGGTGATGCTCGATGTTGTGCCCAATCATATGGGCGATTTCTTGCCTGGCTCGAAAGCTGCCCCGCCATTCGATGACCCAACCTGGTATCACAACAAGGGCAACATTCAAAATTATGGCAATCAACAAGAGGTTGAAGATGGCGATTTGCTCGGGCTTGATGATTTAGATCAGGATAATCCTGCTACCCGTGCTGAATTACTCAAATGGATTGCTTGGCTTAAAACCGAAACTGGGCTTGATGGCTTGCGAGTTGATACGGCCAAACATTTGCCCAAAGATTTTCTCCGTGAGTTTGATCAAGCGGCCAATACGTTTTCGCTGGCTGAGGTATTTAGCAGCGATGCGGGCTATGTTGCGCCCTACACCGAATTTAACGACGCAATTTTGGATTACCCCTTGCACAGCGCCTTTAAAGAAAGTTTAGTCGGTGGTCGCACGTTGTTGGTGATTCAGCGCGTGCTCGAAAATGCCGATCAACAGTATCGCAATGTCCATGTCAACGGCACATTTCTCGATAATCACGATAACGAGCGCTTTTTATGCTTGGCAACTGGCGGCCCCAACGCCGATAAAACCACTCAATTGCGGCAAGCTTTGGCGGTGCTCTATAGTTTGCGTGGCATTCCGATTGTCTATTATGGCACCGAGCAAGAACTCAACGGCTGCAAAGATCCCTTCAACCGCGAAGATGCCTTTGAATTGAATGCGACTGATGTACCAGTCTATCAATGGATCAGCCAACTCAACCAGATTCGCCAAGCCCATCCAGCCTTGCAACGTGGCACACTCGAAAGCCGCACAACTCCTAGCGATGCATGGGCCTTTCAACGCACGGCGGGCAACGATACGGTCGTAGTTTGCATCAATAACACATGGAAATCGCTCGACTTGGCAGTAACTGGTTTGACTGAAATTGCTGATGGTGAGGTGTTGACTGATGCGCTTGGTAGCGGTCAAATGAGCGTTAAAAATGGCGAAATGAATTGTGCTCTACAACCAAAACAGGTGCTGATCTATACCCGTTAATTCTTGTGGTAAACCCAGCGCCAAGCCTGAAGCTGGTTTGGCGCTGGAGTTTGTTGGCTACAAAGCCTCTATTTCGCCGCGCAAACGACCAAGCGCTTGCTCAACGCTGGCTAGTTCGTTGCGAGCGTGTTGCAGTTGCTCATTTTGGAATTTGACGAAGCGAGTGTACGGCGCAACGGTTTCAGTCACCCGCTCGATCGATTGATCGATTTCAGCATAGACTTGTTTGCTCAACGAGCGCACAATTTTATCGCGCAGTTCGCTAACTTTTTTGTGAAACTCGCGCTTGGCCTGGGCGCGTTTGGCCGGAATCAAATAGGCTCCGCCTGCAACTGCCAACACACTCAAGCTGATGCCGGTAAAATCGAGTAACGCGCCGTGCGCCAAAATCACAAATAATGCGCCAAAGCCGACCGCGCCAACGCCAGTCAAGGCGGTTGTAGCAATTGTGCCTTGCAAATCCATGGCTAATTGTTTGGCTTCAGCATCACGATTGTAGCTTTGCACAATTTGGCTGGTGCTACGACCAACCGAATCGATCAACGATTGACGGTTGTAGTTGAAATTTTGGCCAACGTTGCCAACCATCTCATCTTTATGGCGCGAAATTTGGCGACGATCGATATAAGCATTAACGTCTTGCCACAATTTGAGATTGCGCTCGATCAACCAATCAATAATTTGCTGGGTAATGCGATCAGTTTCAGCATCGAGATCGCCCACCACTTGATCGCGAAAGCGTTGTTCAAGCAAATCTTTTTTGATTAAATCGCGTGCTCGGCCCAAACGAATTTGTTCATCGAAAAAGCTATGGCCACGCTGCTCAAATTCGTGAATCAAATTTTCGAGCTGGGCAATCCGCGGCGTGAAATCACGTTGCATATCAGCTTTGTAAACCTGAATTTGGCCCTCGATATTGTTGATCGCCTTGATATCTTCGCTTAGGGTGTGCAAGCGCTCGTCGGAAGCAGTGCGATAGGTTGTGGCTAGCTTTTGGCCAACGCCCAAGGGATTGAGCAATTTGAGCCGTACCCGTTCACCTTGATCAAGCGTGCGCAGCAAATATTCTTCCATGGCGTTGAAGCCACTTTCGGCCCAGAGCTTGGGGTCATCGTTCTCGCGGGCGCGTAAGGCCGAGCGAGCCGAAACCGCAAAAATCATCGGGGTGCTGCCAAGCAAGGTGGTGGCATTGCTGCGCACAAATTCGATGACCTCGCCGCGACCTTTTTCATCGAGAATATCAATTTTATTGATCACCAAGACGATTTTTTTGCCCCATTCGCGAATATGCTCGAGGAAGGTGCGCTCGCTCTCGGTAAAAGGCCGATCGGCTGACGTGATAAACAAAACCAGATCCGAACGTGGCACAAAGCGTTTAGTCAATTCCTCGTGACGACGAATAATTGCATTCGTGCCAGGCGTATCGACGATATTCAAATCGCCAAGTAACGGCGCAGGATGGGTGCGCAACAACAGAAAATCTTCGAGCAATTGCGAATCTGGTTGCTCGCCAAAACGCAAAATATTAATGCGATCGGTGGTTGGCGTAACCCCTTCAGGCAACACACGATCGCCGAGCAAGGCATTGATAAAGCTCGATTTACCAGCGTTGAACTCGCCAGCAACCACAATTAAAAAGAGTTCGGCCAGTTGTTCAGTGGCTTCGCGCAAACGAGCAGCATCAGTGGCGGTCACATCAGCGCCAAATTGCTCCAACGCATGATGCAAACGATCAAATAAGCTTTGCTCGGCAGCGCGTAGCTCAGCTTCACGTTCACCAAGAATGGATTGAGCGCCAACATGGGCCATGGATTGGTCCTTATCTCTATGAGTAGGGTGCTACTCAATCTGACTGCGATTGTTTATCTAAAGTTGCAATGATGCTGTTGATTAATCACAACTCGTGCCATAAAAATCTGCATACCCCTAGCGCCATCAGTTCAAAAGTAGGGTTAATTAGCCAACCAAATTATTGGCTGTCAACATTCATCGGCGATCACCACCCTTCCGTCCCGCTTCAAGGCGGGAAACGCAGGGGGCTTTAATCCCCCTGCACCCCCTCAAGGACATGAATACACTATCATTCATCCATTGATGAACCACAGGATTGGTGGTTCACAACGGAAAACGAGTAAAAACCTACCCTCGTAAGGAGGAGGCTAAGGCGGTGAGGGCTTTAATCTAAGCTCAATTTATAGCCAAAGCCGCGCACAGTCAGCACAAAGCGTGGCGCAGATGGATCGATCTCGATGCGTTGGCGCAAACGATAGATCAAAGCGTCGATGGCATTGTAATCGTAGACCTCATAATCCCACACGCCAATCGCAATTTGCTCTTTACTCACGACCTCGCCACGGCGATTGTAGAGCAGCTCTAGCAGCTGAAATTCCTTGGCGGTGAGTTGTGGGTCAAGCCGTTTACCCCGCACATAAACTTCCTTGGCAGCACTATCAACGTGCAATTCAGCTTGATCTTGGGTGGCGATCCGATGCATCACCACAGGCGGCGGCGTGCCTTTCATAGTTGCTTCGGGATCGCGAAAAATGATCACCGTATCGGCGACCCAAACTTCGTCGTTATTGCGTAAGGGTGCGAGGCCATTGACCTTAACCCCATTTAAATAAGTTCCGTTGGTGCTATCGAGATCGCGAATATAACAGCCGGCTTCATCGCGTTCCAAGCGGGCGTGACGGCGCGATGCTAAACGATGATCGATGACAATATCGTTGGCCACATCGCGTCCGATGGTGAGAATGGTTTGTTCCCATGACATAAGTCGCGGTGGCACATCTTGGTTCTTAATTGTTAGCGATGGCACTGGCTGATCGCTCATAAAAAATTCCTCCTCAAACACACGATGCATGGAGAGGCGTGGTATGGTATGCTAGAGTCTTAGTCAGAGACAAAGCAAAAGGGCTATGATAGAATGTGACGCGATTCTAACATAGGGCTTCTGAATGCGCTAGAGGCGCAAGGAGCGGGCGTTTGACTTCTTGGAATGGTCGCCAATTTGGCAAGTATGTTTTGCACAACGAAGTTGGGCGCGGTGGTATGGCCCGCGTTTTTCGTGCGACTGATACCACTTTGCAACGAACGGTTGCACTTAAAATTCTTGCACCTCAGCTGGCGAGTGACCCCGAATCGAGCCAGCGCTTTGAGCGCGAAGCGATTACCGCTGGCAATTTGCATCATCCTAATATTGTAACCATTTTTGATGTTGGCGAGGCCGAAGGCTTGCCCTACATCGCCATGGAATATATTGCTGGGCGTTCGCTCCAAGCAGTCATCGATGAACAAGGTGCGCTTGGGTTGGGCTACGCCGTGGCGTTGTTAATGCCCGTGGCTGAGGCCTTAGATTATGCCCATTCGCAGCGAGCAGTCCATCGTGATGTCAAACCCCACAATATTTTGCTCAATGCCGATGGTCGGGTGTTATTAACCGACTTCGGCATTGCTCAAGCACCAGTTGTTAATGATAAGCGTCTAACCCGCGCCGGTATGTTTATGGGCACGCCAGAATATATTGCCCCTGAACAAGCCTCGGCGCAGTTGGTTGATGGCCGCTCCGATTTATATGCTTTAGGAATTGTGGCGTTTGAAGTGATCACTGGCCAAGTTCCCTTTACTGGAACGGTTCCAGAGTTGCTGGTTGCTCACACCTACACGCCGCCGCCAGCGATCACCAGCCTTGTGCCTGGCTTGCCTGCGGCTTTCGATAAGGTCTTTGAGCGAGCATTGGCCAAGCAACCAAGCGACCGCCCGCCTTCGGCAGTTGCCTTTATCGATGCCTTACGCACGCTCTCCGGTCGAGCTGGCATTATGATTCCTAGCAAAGACGATTTGCGCGGCTTGGCGGTTCCAGCTGGTTCTTCGGCTGGCAAGGCTACCGTGGCGATGAATGCGCTGCCATCCTTGCAACGCCAACATGATCCGAACGCCCAAACCGACGTTGGCTCGATTCAGCCGCAAGCGCGACCTGCCGCGCCTGTGCCGCAACCTGTGCCCCGCCCAAGCAATCCGAATCCAACGGCTCGGGTTGCGCCGAGTGCTCAATCGCGGCCTCAAGCTGCTCCGGCTCAGCCACGCCCACGCCCAACGCCGCCAAGCAGTAGTAATGCTGCTCGGCCTCGCATGCGCACCCGTCCGGTGATGCGCACGGCCACAACCAGCGATCCTTTAAAAATTATTTACCCTGTAGCAATCATTATAACCCTAGCTGTCTTGGGGATTGTCTTTTGGCAACGAATTGGTCAAGGCAATCGCGGTTTGATTTCGTTGCCAACTGCCACCCAAACCAGCAGCTTATCAGGGCCATTTGTGCCCGAATCGACGCGAATTCCTACGGCGGTTCCGAGTAATACACCCGAACCAACCCCAACCGATGCGCCAACCGAGCCGCCCAGCATCACGCCTGAGCCAAGCGCAACCGTGCCATCGAATACACCGACGCGCACCACCCAACCAACCCGCACTGTGCCGCCGACGCGCACGACCCAACCAACGACGGTTGTGCCATCGAACACGCCAGTTGAGCCAACCCCAATTCAAGCAACGCCAACTGACGTGCCACCGCCAACTCCAACCAATGGCCCAACCGTTGCGCCAACCCAAGATCTACCAACCGTGACGAATCCTGGGGTTGAGCCAACTGTGGTTTATCCGTTGCCACGGCCTGCGCCGTCGCCGATCTCCTGAGGTTGGCTTGAGTTTGCGCAATTTGCCAGCGGTACATGGGCTGATTGGCCTGTTGGCCGAGCGTTTCCCCGAACTGCCTGCTCAATGGTTGCTTGAGGCCGCCCGAACCAGCCTTGAGCAGGCTCGCCACGCGATTCGTTCTCACGCTGCTGTTCCATCAACTAAACAAATTGTGGCTCATGCGGTGGACTTAATTCTCCAACGTCAACAACCACCACTGCGCCACGTGATCAATGCCACAGGCGTGATTTTACACACCAATCTTGGGCGTGCACCGCTCAGTGCTGCTGCCCATCAGGCCATAATTACGGCCAGTGCTGGCTATAGCAACCTCGAATACGATTTGGCGCAAGGCGAGCGTGGTTCACGCAATAGCCTGTTGGAGCCACAACTGCAACGCTTAACCGGAGCCGAAGCGGCATTAGTGGTCAATAATGCGGCGGCGGCAATGTTGCTTTGCTTGAGTTGTTTTGCCCAAGGGCAGGAAGTAATTGTGAGTCGTGGCCATGCGGTTGAAATTGGCGGCGGCTTTCGAATTCCTGATATTTTGCGCCAAAGTGGTTGCATTTTAGTCGATGTTGGCACGACCAATCGCAGCTATTTGCCCGATTATACGGCGGCGATCACCAACCAAACCGCAGCGTTATTGCATGTCCATGCCTCGAATTTTCAGGTGCTGGGCTTTACCCACGAGCCAAGTGTGGCCGAATTAGCCCAAGCCGCCCATGAGCATCAAAAGCTCTTAATTTGCGATCTTGGCAGCGGTGCGTTGTTAGATACCCAGGCCTATGGATTGGTAGCCGAGCCAACAGTTGCCATGATGGTTCAAGCCAAGGCTGATTTAGTAGTGTTCAGCGGCGATAAATTGCTTGGTGGCCCGCAAGCAGGGTTGATTGTCGGCAAACGCCAGCTGATCGATCAACTGCGCAAACATCCATTATTGCGGGCGCTACGAGTTGATAAATTGACAATTGCCGCCTTGAGTGCCACGCTTTTGGCCTATGAAACCCAGCGAGCGAGCAGCGAAATTCCAATCTGGCGCATGGTCACCAGTTCGCTTGATGAATTAGAACAACGCGCACTACCGCTGCTGGCGCAATACCCCGCTGCCGAACTTGTGGCAACTCATGCTACCATTGGCGGTGGTTCGCTGCCTGGTTCAAGCTTGCCAAGCCGAGGGCTAGCCCTTGACGGCATGGCTGAAGCTTTGAGCAAACAACTTCGTGCCAACGACCCACCCATTGTTGGTCGAATTCAAGCGCAGCGCCTAATCCTTGATCTGCGGACTGTGCTACCTGAGCAGGATGCAGTGCTTATGGCGGCGTTAGCAGCCCTCGATCCAGCCTAACCTGTCATAGAGAGGGACGCAAGCTATGACTTCAAATCAAACGGCATTGCTGCTGGAAACAGCGGTGGCGGCGTTATATGCTGGCGACCGTCGCAGCGCCCGAGTTTATTTAACCCAAGCTTTAGCCCTAGAACCCTATAACGAAATCGCCTTGCTCTGGCTGAGTGGCGCGGTTGAGCTGCCCGAACAGCAAATTGCCTGCTTGGAGCGGGTGCTGGCGATCAATCCTTATAATCATGCAGCGATTCGCGGTTTGGCCAGCTTGCGCGGCCCACTTGAGCCGATGGTGGTCGAACCAGAGCCATTGCCGCCTTGGAACCCACCTGAGCCATTGAGTTTGAGCCAATTGGCTGAATTGCCAGTCTGTTGTTATGCCTGCGATGCCCAATTGTATGCTAGTGCGACCTTTTGTTGGCGCTGCCATGTGCATGTGCGCTGCTGTGCCAATTGTATTTTTAATGGCTATGTTGAATGTAAAACTGAGCAAGCAATTCAATCGGAGCAACTGCCCAACTGTTGCCCATGGTGGCGACCAATTTAAAAGGCTCGCTTTTGACTTCTCTGGCCCCTAATGCTAGCATGGCGGCTATCTGAATTGATTGTATATAGCAGCAATGAGGCAGAATGCGATTATCAACCAAAGGTGAATATGGCGTGCGAGCGTTATTTGATTTGGCTCAGCACTATGGCGAGGGTTTGGTGCAAAGCCACGAAATTGCCGAGCGTCAAGCTATCTCAGAAAATTATCTCAATCAATTGTTAATCGCATTGCGCAAAGCTGGCCTAATTACCAGCGTGCGTGGCCCTCAAGGTGGTCATCAGTTGGCTCGCCCTCCCCAAGCAATTAGCTTGCTTGATGCTATTTTGGTATTGGAAGGGCCATTGTTGCCAACACCCGAAGGCGCAAGCCTCGATACTTTTGATGCTGGTTTGTTGGGCGAAGTTTGGGGCGAATTACGCGCCGTGATCGAAGGCCATCTCAGCGAAATGACCATCGCCGATCTCTGTCAACGCAAACACCAGCAACTCGATTCGCCGATGTATTATATTTAGGGATCAGGGGTAGGGGATTAGGGGTCAGAATTTAGGCTGATTTTACAATTGATCTTTTTTTTACATTCCTCGAACTAATCCCTGGCATCTGACCCCTGACCCCTCTTCTTATAGTTTTTATGGAGCGTTCATGGCTTCGCCAACATTTGAACAAGTGCAAGCATGGGCTGCGGCTGGCTACACCCAATGTGCAGTCTATCGTGAGTTAGTCGCCGATTTGGAAACGCCAGTGTCGGCGTACTTGAAGGTTGCTCAGGGTCATTATAGTTTCTTGCTTGAAAGTGTTGAGGGTGGCGAGCAAATTGGTCGCTATTCATTTATTGGCTGTGAGCCTCATTTAATTATTCGTGGCCTTGGCCAGCAAAGTATTATTGAAACTGCCAATGGCGAACGTACCAGCTTTGATGATCTGACGACGCTTGATCAATTAGAACGCTTGGTGGTTGGCACGCAACGGGCTAACCCTGCGCCTCAACCTGATTTGCCGCGCTTTACGGGCGGGGCGGTTGGCTTTTTGGGCTATGAAACTGTGCGCACGTTTGAACGTTTGCCCGCGCCAACCCTGCGCCCATTGCAAATTCCCGATGGCGTGTGGATGGTGGTCAAAACGGTTTTGGCTTTCGACCATGTGCGCCATACGATCAAAATTATGAGCACACTGGTGTTTGATTCGGCGGTAGATTTGGCAACTCAATTTGCCGAAGCCAACCAAGCGATCGAAGCCATGACCAAAAAATTGGTACGGCCATTAGCACCCGAAGTCTATAGCTCAAGCGCCGCCTCGCCCAGCTTACCCGAACTCAACGAGCAATTGCAATCAAATCAATCGTTTAGCGAATTTAGCACCGCGATTGAAAAGGCTCGCGAATATATTCGGGCTGGCGATATTTTTCAAGTGGTGTTATCGCAGCGTTTTCAGCGTGAAACCGATGCCGAGCCATTTGCGGTCTATCGAGCACTGCGCACGGTCAATCCATCACCATACATGTTCTTTTTGAATGTGCCTGATGCGGCGATTATTGGGGCATCGCCCGAAATGTTGGTGCGGGTTGAAGATGGCATTATTGAGACCCACCCAATTGCTGGTACGCGCCGCCGTGGCCGCGATGCCGATGACGAAGCTCGCATGCAGGCTGAATTATTAGCCGACGAAAAAGAACGGGCTGAGCATTTGATGCTGGTTGATCTTGGGCGCAACGATGTGGGGCGGGTTTCGCTGCCTGGCACCGTCCACGTGCCCAAATTTATGCAAATTGAAAAATATTCGCATGTGATGCACTTAGTTTCGGTGGTCAAAGGCACGCTGGATACCTCGCGCTACTCGCCATTGCATGCCTTACGCGCCTGCTTCCCTGCTGGCACGCTGACTGGTGCGCCCAAAGTGCGGGCCATGGAAATTATCGCTGAATTAGAGCCAAGCCAACGCGGGCCATATGGTGGTTGCGTTGGCTATGTCTCGTTTGGCGGGTTGTCGCTTGACACAGCGATTACTATTCGCACAATGGTTATCAAAGATGGCGTAGCCTATATGCAAGCTGGCGCGGGGATTGTCGCCGATAGCGATGTTAAATTGGAAGATCTCGAAACCCGCAACAAAGCTGGTTCGCTGATTCGCGCCTTGCACGTCGCCGAGATGTTGGAGTTGTAATGTTGGGGGTCGGAGATCGGTTGTTGGAGGTCGGGTTAAGGTCGAAGTCATTTTAGCCAATTTGGGAATATTGATTTAAGCTATAAATGACTATAACCTTAATTATTTAATCCGATCCCCGACCCCCAATCTCCAGCCCCTCGCAAATTATGGACGCATATCTTGATATTGAAACAACCTGGCAGCGCACGATTAGCGTGATTGGGATTTACTTGCCCCGGCGTGGTACAGTTCAACTGGTTGGCGCTGGGGTTAGTGATGTTAATTTGTATGCGGCCTTGGCAGGAGTCGAAACGATCTATACCTTTAATGGTGCAAGTTTTGATCTGCCGATTATTTACAAAGCCTTGGGTGCAGATTTGAAGCGCGAGTTTGAGCATTGCGATTTGTTGCGCGAATGTCGGCGGCAAAATCTGCGCGGTGGCTTGAAAGTTGTTGAACAAAAGATCGGAATTGCCCGTTCTACTCATGGGCTTGATGGTCGTGATGCCTTGCGTTTGTGGCAAGCCTACGAAAACTATAACGATCAAAACGCTTTAGATTTATTATTACGCTACAATCGCGACGATATTATTCATTTGCCACGTTTGCGTTGTTACTTACATAAACTAGCTGAGCCTGATTTGCACCCGCATGTTACGATTTGGCATGCGTCTGAGCAATCGTTGCTGTCGCCATTGAGCGACGAGGAGTATTAGTGGGGCGATGAGCGAACAACCACGAATTCTCAATAATCGCTATCAATTAGAGCGAAAACTAGGCCAAGGCGGCATGGCAACGGTCTATCTTGGGCGCGATTTGCGACTCAATCGACCAGTTGCGATTAAAGTGTTACATGGCCAATATGCCAGTGACGAACAATTTTTGCGCCGCTTTAAGCACGAAGCCGATGCCGCCGCCCAATTGGGGCATCCCAATATTGTGCGGGTTTATGATATCGGGGCCGAGGGCGATCTGCATTATATTGTGATGGAATATGTCCAAGGTACCGATCTCAAAGAAATTATTTCGTTGCAAGCCCCCTTGCCAGTGCCCCGCACCTTAGCGATTGTGCGTCAAGTGGCCGAGGCCTTGCAAGCCGCCCATGATAGCGGTTTGGTGCACCGTGATGTCAAGCCGCAAAATGTCTTGATTGATACCAATGATTATGCGCGGCTCAGCGATTTTGGCATCGCCAAAAGCAAGCAATCCTCGGCATTAACCGACCCAGGCACAACCTTTGGGACTGCCGATTATCTTGCGCCAGAACAGGCTCAAGGTTTGGGCGCAACGCCGCTTTCCGATGTCTATGCCTTGGGCGTGCTAACCTATGAGATGCTGACCGGACGTTTGCCGTTTAGTGGCGATTCGCCTTTGGCAGTCGCCTTGCAGCATATTCAGGCAGCACCGCCGCCTTTGCTCAGCTATAATCCGTCGATTCCGCCGCAGCTTGAGGCGATTGTACTCCAAGCGATGGCAAAAGATCCGGCTCAACGCCCACAATCGGCGCGAGCGTTTGCCGAGTTGTTGCGGCTATATCGTGAGCGCGGCAACCAAGCGACCATGGCTGTGCCTTCGTCGAATGCTGGCCGTTTGCCGCAAACCCAAGAGCCTGCCGAGGTGCGTCCGCCCCGTCAACAACCAGCGCCGCCAGCTCGCCCGCGCCAAAATTATGCTCCACCCTTGGCCGCCCAACATCCCGTGCCAATGAACCAACCCCAATCACGCCAATCATCTGGTTGCGGCTTATGGGTGATTGCCACTTTCTTATTGGTCGGAATTGGCGGTTTGGTCTATGTGCTGATGTTTACTGATGTGATGCAATCGATCAGCCAGGCTTTTGGTGGAAATAAGCCGACCCAAGTTGCCCCAACGGGTGAGCCAACTCCCGCCCCAGAAATGGTTGAAGTCCCCGATTTGGTTGGCCGAACCGAAAGCGAAGCGCTTGATCTACTTAAATCGCTGGAGCTTGGCGAACAACGCAAAGAGCCACGCAACGATCTTGCGCCAGCCGCAACCGTAATCGGCCAAGATGTTGCTGCTGGAACCAAGGTCGCTAAAGGCACGGTCATTCCGTTTACCTTAAGTTTAGGGCCAGCCCAAGTTGAAATTCCCGATGTAACCCGCCAACAATTCGATGCCGCCTCGGATGCGTTGATTCGGGCTGGTTTTAAAGTTCGGCGCACCGACACGCCCGATCAAACGATTCCAGCGGGCTTTGTCTTACGCCAAAATCCGCCAGCAGGCTTGAAATTGGCTCAAGGCAGCGAGATTGAATTGGTCGTGAGCGTCGGCGATCTGGTAATGTTCCCTGATCTGATTGGCCGCCAGCGGGCTGAGGCTGAGGCAATTTTGGCGACACGCAGCGATTTACGCCTCGATATTGTCGATGAACAAGGGCCAGATTTGATTCCCAATTTTGATAGCATCGCAGCAAATACGGTGGTGAGTGCAACCGCCAATGGTCAGCCAATCGATAATGGAGCCTTGATTCCGCGTGGTAGCATAATTGTGCTTGGGGTGCGTCGCCCATAAGACCAATGGTATCGATCAACAGGAGGATTCCAATGAGCCTTGATCGCCAAGCGGCATTTGAACGTCTCGCTAACAACGAACGTTTAACCGACAATTTGACTGATGTGACGGCCAAGGCGCTTTTGCGTTGGGCTGAGCAACAACTTCAGGCTGGGGTGGCCGAGGCCGATGTGCTCCAAGCGGCGCGTCAAGCTAATCGTGATGATATTGTTGAGGTCAACGAGGTTTTGGCGGCTGCCAATTCAGCGTTGAATCAAGCGCATAAAGCGATGGTTGCAGAAACACCGCAAACTGCCGAGCCAGCTGCTCAAGCTGGCCAAGCGGTAGCCAATGCGCTGAGCCAATTAATTCCAAGTGTGGCCGAGAAAATGAGCAAGCTTGGCCAGAATGTGCTTGATGGGGCTGGCCAAGCCGCCAAGCAAAGCCTGATTACTGCCAAAATTGACCGCATGGGCCAAATGTTGGGCGCAAATGCGCGACCTCGCTCACATCGGATCAAGCGCCGCCGTGGTTGGCGAGGATAATTTAGTAAGGATGAAGGATGAAGGTTATACTCTAGGCTCTATTAATGATTTATTGAGCTAGCAATGGCTCGTGCCCCTCGCCCGCCGCAGTGGGAGAGGGGTTGGGGGTGAGGGCATGCTGACCGTTGCACTATAAACCATTACACATAGAGCATAAAACATAGGGGTCAGAGGAAAGTATGAAGGATGAATTATGAGGGATGAAATTAAATAATTCGTGGAATTCGTGGAATTCGTGGCTAAAAATCTGATCCCTAGCCCCTGCCCCCTACCCACTATCGAAAGGCTGGAATAATGGCGCGTAGCACATCGACCACGAAGCTCAAACCTTGGCAAATTGTCGTGATTCTGGTGATTGCTGGGTTGGTTTATGCCTATCAGGCGGGCTATTTCAATCGTTGGCTTGGCAGTACTAGCCTTGAACCAACCAGCGTGGCTGGGCCAACGACACCCACAAACCCGCCAACAATGGCCGATCCCAATAATGTGCTCGCGGCGCTTGATCCAGATAAAGCCTATGTTGCCGAAGGTGCATGGTATCAGGTATTTTTTACCCGCCCAAGCTACCCTGAAAAAGCAGCAGGCCGGAAAGGTGGGGTTGATGCGGCGATGATTGCCGATATTGATGCTGCTAAAAGCACGATTTATATTGCATCGTTCGATTTTGATTTAGAATTGATGACCGATGCCTTGATTCGCGCCAAAAAGCGTAAAGTCAAAGTTCAGCTCGTGGTTGATGATGAAAATTTGGCTTCACCGGAAGTTGCCGAAACGACAGGTCGTTTGGAAGCAGCTAAAATCCCAATTACGTGGGATGAGCGTTCAGCGTTTATGCACAACAAAATCGTGGTCATTGACGATACAATTGTTTGGACTGGCTCGATGAATTTGGTTGTAAACGACGTTTATCGTAACAACAATAATATGATTCGTTCCACCGTGCCTGAGTTGGTCGCTAATTATCGCCAGCGTTTCTTGGATTTGTTCGCTGGCAAGCTGGGTAGTAAAGCTCCCAAAAATACGCCCAACCCAGTAATTAAATTGGCTGGTGGGGTGCAGATCGAAACCTATTTTTCGCCAGTCGATAAGCCGCGCTCGAAAATTGTCAATTATATTAAAAAGGCCAAACAATCGGTCAATGTACTGGCATTTTCGTTTACCGACGATGATACCGCCCAAGCCTTAATCGATCGCCATGAAGCTGGCTTAGAAATTCAAGTTGTGATGGAAGCTCGCAACGCCGATGGCACTGGCTCGGAGTTTGGCATTTTGGAAGATGCCGGAATCCCGATTTTACGTGATGCGAATTGTTATATTTTACATAATAAAACGATGATTATCGACGAAAAAATCGTGATTACTGGCTCGTATAATTTTACTGCGGCAGCTGAAAATAATAACGATGAAAATTTATTGATTATTACTGATCCCGATTTGGCACGCCATTATTTGGCTGAATTTGATCGGCTGTATGCCCAAGCCAAAAATCCTGCTGGTTGTGGCCGTTAGCGAGTATTCATGCGGATTTTACACGTTATTCAGCGCTATTACCCGTATATCGGCGGCTCAGAGCAGGTTTGCCAAGTGATTGCTGAACGGTTGGCAGCCGAAGGGCATATGGTCGATGTTTGGACAAGCAATGCATGGGATCTTGACCATTTTTGGGCTAGCGGGCGACGCACCATCGATCAGCCAACTGAGCAACACAATGGCGTAACGATTCGGCGCTTTCCGGTCGTGCGTGCACCTGGCCCAGCCTTGGTCTACCCAATTTTGCGACGGGCAATGCTCGAATTTGGGCGTTTGCCAGCCACAGGCAGCTTGTTGATGGCGCTCAGTCAAATTACGCCGCGCATGCCAACCTTCAATCGTGCCCTAAGCCAAGAAGTTGGGAAATTTGATCTGATCCATGCAGCCAACATTACCTTAGATTTTATGCTGATTCCGGCGCTAAAATATGCCAAGCAAGCTAAAATTCCGTTTGTACTTTCGCCATATGTCCATTTAGGCGTGCCTGGCGATCGCTCGTTAGTGCGCTATTACACGATGCCGCATCATATTAAGTTAATGCAGCAAGCTGATCGAGTGATCGTACAAACGCCGCTTGAGGCCGATTATCTGGCTGATTGTGGCATTTCGCGCTCAACCCTACGTTGCATTGGGGTGGGAGTTGAGCCACATGAATTGGCAGGCGGCGATGCTGAGCGTTTTCGCCAAGAAACTGGCATTCAACAACCGTTTGTGCTGTATATCGGCACCTTGGCCAAAGAAAAAGGCGCGTTCGACCTGATTCGTGCGATGGAGCAGCTTTGGGCAAGCGGGCGTAGCGAGCATCTGGTGATGGTTGGCACGCCGATGGCCCATTTTGAGCAGCTTTGGGAAACGCTTGATCCTGTCAGCAAGCAGCGGATTCATGTGTTTGCGCGAGCGCCGCAAGCACGCAAACGCGATGCCTTGGCCGCTGCCACGCTGTTCGCCATGCCCTCACGCACCGATTCATTTGGAATTGTCTATCTTGAGGCTTGGTTGTATCGCTTGCCCGTGATTGGGGCCAGAGCTGGTGGAGTGCCAGCGGTTATTCGCGAGAACGAAACAGGCTTGTTGGTTGATTATGGCAATGTTGCTCAACTTATAGCAGCCTTGACCAAGTTGCTGACCAACCCTGATTTAGCCCAACAACTTGGCCAGCAGGGCTATATGCGAACCTTGGCCGAGCTAACGTGGGAGCGCAAATATGCCCAAATTCGGGCGGTGTACGCAGAACTTGTAGAAACTGGGGATCGGCTGTCGAGGGCTGGGGATCGAGAGTCAGAGATTAGACTATAACACAGAGCATAGGGGAGTATGGCTATCGGCTTTGGGCTATTGGCTATCGAACAATTGGTTAGATGTGATAGATTATGAGGTTAACAACCAGTTCCACCGTGCCCTCACCCCCGACCCCTCTCCCACTGCGGCGGGCGAGAGGCGTTCCAATCGTCATGATAGAGGGGTTCCCCCTCGCCTCGCTGGGCGGGAGAGGGGGCTAGGTACATTGCCGGCTCAATGAATCGTTACGGTTAGAACCTTAGTGTTCTTCGCGGTTGCATCCTTCGTGACCTTTGTGGAGCAGAACCGATCCCCGATCCCCAACAACCGATCCCTAAAAACAGAAAGGCTAGTGCATGGAACATACAACGGCAACATTTACAGGCGGCAACAACACGACGATTTTTTATCAAACATGGCGGCCAGCTGCGCCCAAAGCCACCGTGGTGGTGGTGCATGGCTACGCCGAACATAGCGGGCGTTATCAACATGTAGCCGAGGCCTTGGTTGCGGCCAATTATAGTGTTTGGGCGCTTGATCATCGTGGCCATGGGCAATCGCAAGGCAATCGCGCAACGGTCAAACATTTCGATGAATTTGTCAACGATTTAGCCAGTTTTGTGCGCTTGGTGCGCGATAAAGAGCCAAATGGCCCGTTATTTATGCTTGGCCATAGCATGGGTGGTTTGATCAGCACGCTCTACACGTTGGACTATGGACATAATTTGCATGGCTTGGTTTTGACTGGCCCAGCCTTCAAAGTTGATGCCACAACTCCCAAAGTGGTGGTAAAAGTTGGGGCGTTTATTAGCAAATTTCTGCCAAACCTACCAGTTGCCCCATTCGATCCCCAGTGGAACAGCCGCGATCCCAAGGTAGTCGAGGCCTTCAAGGCTGATCCCTTGAATTACAAAGGTGGCATCAAAGCCCAAATGGGCACATCGATGATCAATGCAACCAAAGTGATCGACCAACGCGCCCACGAAATTAGCTTGCCAGTGCTGCTCTTGCAAGGCTTAGCTGATCGCTTGGTTAGCCCTGCTGGCGCGATGCATGCCTTTGGATTGTTCAAATCGCAAGATAAAACCCTGCATAGCTACCCTGGCTTGTATCATGAAGTGCTGAACGAGCCAGAACAAACCACATTAATCCCCTTAGTTATTGAATGGCTTGATGCGCATATGGCCTAAATTTGCCCATATTTCAAGCCATGCCAAAGCAATTTTGCGCTGTTACGCACCAAGCGCTCGGGATCGATTGTGCCTTGCGGTGTGATTTGATCTTGGAGCGCTAGGGTTGCTAAACCATGAACCGCAGCCCATGCCGTAAATGCCAGTTGGCGTGGTTCACCGGAGCCAATCAAGCCCGCCGCTTGGCCGCGTTCAATTGTGCCAACCAACACCCCAAAACTAGCCTGAGCCGCCGCATGAGTCGCGGGGTATTGCAAACGATCAACTCCAGAAACCCCAAACATCAAACGAAATAAGGTGGCATTGTTGATCGCAAATGTGACATAGGCAATGCCACATTGAAAAAATTGTTCAGTTGGATCTTCGCTGTACTGGGCTACTTCTCCGGCAACGAATATTTGTAATTGCTCAAACCCAGCGCAGGCTAAGGCCGCCACCAAGGCCTCTTTATTGGGAAAATGGCGGTAGGCCGCTGCATGGCTCACCCCAGCCTCGCGACTGATCGCCCGTAAACTCAGCGATTCGATCCCTTGGCTGGTGAGCTGCTGCTTGGCAAGCGTCAAAAGGGCTTGGCGCAAATCGCCGTGATGATACCGTTCTTCCATCATGTAGCTACCTCAATGTTGACAGTGGTAACATTGCTCATTACAATAATTACCATGCGTTTGGCGATTTGCAAATAGGCAATTTCTAAGGGGAACATATGGCAACTCAATCAATTAAACTTCCATGGCAAGCGCGGCTATTGCGCAATGGCATTGGCGGCTTGAGCTATCTCGCGCCGCAACTTGCTGGGCGCATGGTGCTTCAGCTTTTTTTACAACCACGGCGGGCAACCAGCCCCAAACCTTCAAAATTTCTCCAATCGGCCCAACGTTTGAATGTTGAGCATGCAGGGCGGCGTTTGCAAGCCTATCGTTGGGGCGCTGGCTCGCGCAAAGTATTGTTGGTGCATGGCTGGGAACACGATGCTCGCCGCTGGCATGCTTTAGCTCCACGTCTAGCAAGTTTGGGCTACGAAGTAACGGCGATCGATGGCCCAGCCCATGGCGCTTCCGAAGGCAAAACCACCAGCATCCCTGATTTTAGCGCAGCTTTGGCGGCGACGGTGCAGCAACTTGGCCCGTTCGAGGTGATCATTGCGCACTCGTTTGGGGCGGCTTGCAGCGCTTGGATGCTAGGCACGCTTGGGGTTAGCTTGCCGCAGCGAGTTGTGTTGATGGGTGCACCAACCAGCGGCGAATATATGACAGGGGCGTTTGCCGATGGATTTGGTTTATCGCAACGGCTCAAGCGTTTGTTTGAGCAAGCCTTGCAACGGCAATTTGGCCAACCAGCCAGCCATTATGCCATGAAATCAATGCCAACCGAACATTTACCGCCAGCTTTGATTGTGCATGATCGCAATGATTTGCGGGTTGATTTTCGCTATGGTCAAGAATTGCAGCAGCACTGGCCCAACTCTGAACTATTGGCGACCAACAAATTGGGCCATAGTGGCATCCTCCATTCGCCAGAAGTACTAGATAAGATCGTGACCTTTGTGGGAGGCGCAGGGTAGCCCACATGGGGGACACTAAAGTAATTACAAAAAAATAAATCGAGGAGGCACGTAATGGGGACTGATGTGTATGTGGAACGGGATGAAACGACGATTGACCAGCAACAAACCATCATCAACTTGCGTGCCCAGATCGCGATCTACGAACAGATTTTAGATAGTATCCCCGATTTGATTTTATACAAAGGCCCAGGTTCGCATATTCGCTACGCCAATCGCGCTTTTCGCGAATACTATGGCATGGATAGCCAGCAGCTGCAAGATCTGATCGACGCAGATTTTAACCAACCAAGTTATACCGAGCAATATATTCGCGATGATGCTCAGGTGTTTCAAACTGGCCAAGCCTTGGTGATCGATTCAGAGCCAGTTACGCGCCATACCGGTGAAGTGCATCTGTTTGCCACCACCAAACATCCCATTCGCAATCACGATGGCTCGATCATCGGCACGGTTGGCATTTCGCGTGATCTGAGCAACGAGGTAGCGGCCTCGGCAGCCCTAACCGATAACGAGGCTCGCTTGCAACGGATCATCGAAAATGTACCAGGCATGGTCTATCAATTTTTGCTTGAGCCAGATCATACGATGCGTTTTCCATTTGTCAGCACTGGCAGCCGCGATATTTATGGCCTCGAACCAGAAGCGATTATGCAAAATGCCAGCATCGTGACCGAGGCCGTCAATCCAGCTGACCGACTGCGCTTTCAAGAGGCGATTATGACTTCGGCTCAAACGCTTGAGCCATGGCGCTGGGAAGGTCGGGTTTATATCAATGGCCAAGAAAACTGGCTGCAAGGGGCTTCTCGGCCCACGAAATTGGCCAATGGAGCCATTTTATGGGATGGTTTGCTATTAAATATTACCCAACAAAAACAAGCTGAAGCCTTGTTGGGGCGTTTTGATACCATTCTAAGTTCGACCCCGGACTTGGTAGCGATTGCCGATTTGTCAGGCCAGATGCAATATTTGAATCCGGCGGCGCGGCGCTTGTTGCAACTTGAGCCAACCGATCAGGTCAGTCAATTAACCTGGCACGATTTACACCCCAACCAAGCTGAGCAAACATGGCTAGCCAAAACCTTGCAGCATGCCCAAATCCATGGCTCGTGGATGGGCGAGCATCAACTACAAACGGCTCAAGGCCAAAAGCTCCCTGTGATGTATCAAATGCTCTGTCATTATGATATTGATCACCAACCCAGCTTCTTCTCGATGATCGCCCATGATATTAGCGACCAAAAACAGGCTGAAGCTGAACGCCAACGCTTGCACGAAGAAGTTATTCGCACCCAACAACAAGCCTTGATCGAGCTTTCTACCCCGCTGATTCCGATTGCCGACACGGTGGTGCTCTTGCCGTTAGTTGGCAGCGTTGATACCGCGCGGGCACAGCAATTTATGGAAACCTTGCTCGAAGGTGTGCATATCAATAAAGCTCAAATCGCAATTGTCGATGTGACGGGCGTTCCAGTGATGGATACCCAAGTGGCAGGCCTGTTGATTCGTGCCGCAACCAGCGTCCAGCTACTAGGAGCACGCGTAATCATTACTGGCATTCGGCCAGAATTGGCGCAAACCTTGGTTACCTTGGGGGTTGATTTCCGCTCGATCATGACGCATAGTAGCCTGCAACAAGGAATTACCTATGCGATCAATGCGACCCGTGGGCAGCAAATGAATGTTAGGTATCGCGGAAATTGATCGATAGGCGGCAAAGGGAGCGATCATGACCATCCTGCATTCGCTGGGCGATATTTCGTTGGCTTGGCTGACCGAACACTTACAGCCTTGGTTGGGTTCAGGCATGATCAAGCATATGCAGCTGATCGAAGCCCATACGCCCAATTCGCAGCTTGGTCATATTCAATTACAATTGTTTCGCACGCCGATCAAAGCGCCGCGTCAATTGCTGCTTAAAATCAATCATGAACAGCATGGCGCTCATGAAGTGGCAATTTATCAGTATGCGCAGGCCAACGATCTTAATCATTTGCCGTTTGTGCCGTGTTTTGCTGCTAGCTACGATCCTGTTTCAGGGGTTTCTAACCTTTTATTGGCCGATTTAAGCGAAACCTATGAACCAGCCATTGATCGCCAATTATTAATCACTGGCGAACATGTTCCTAATGAGCAGCGTCGTTTCATGTGCATCGATGGTTTAGCTCAACTGCATAGTTCGTGGTGGCAAGCACCCGTGATTGGCGAGGCTAATTCGCCGTTTGCAGTACACTGTTGGTATAACGATTCAGTGGCGCATGCTCAGCATGTGCAGCGTCGTCAAACCGAATGGCAGCGATTTCTGGCTCAGCATGGCCCAATTCTCACCGATGCAATTCATGATCGTTTGGCTTCAACCTTGGCTGCCTTACCCACGCTTTGGCAACGTTGGCTTGAGCCACGCATCAGTAGCCATCGCCAATTAACCCTCGTGCATGGTGCTTGCGCCTTCAATCAATTTTTCTGCCCCAAAAATCCCCAAGAAGATCACGCTTACCTTTTGGATTTTAGTGCTGCTTCGGCCAATTTACCAACCTACGATTTGGTTTCTCTGCTGGCAACGTTTTGGAATCCAACCCAACGCGCATTCTACGAGGAGCAACTGTTACGGCGCTATTTGGCAGGCTTAATCGGCTCAGGCATCGATTACTCGTGGCAACAGCTTTGCAGCGATTATCGTTTGATGTTAGCTTACATGCTTTTTGAACCAATTGGAAATGCTATCGATGGCGCAGATCAGGCCTATTGGTGGCCCAAACTTCAAGGCCTCGCCGCTGCTAACGATGAATGGCATTGTGAGCAATTGTGGCGTTAAACGAGCATAGGGGGTTTATAACGTAAGGTTAGCGAAACAAGCACCTGTGAAAATAAGCCTTAGGTCATATGCACGGTTAGCATTTTTTGGGTAAACTGCACATATGTTTTGTTGTAGGAGGAAGCCCATGCTAACGACCAAAGGGTTTGCTGCTTTTAGCGCCGATGCTCCGTTTGCCCCCTTCCAATTCGAGCGCCGCGATTTAACTGCCAACGATGTACAAATTGAAATTTTATATTGTGGCATTTGCCATTCCGATTTACATCAAGCCCGCAGCGAGTGGGATGGCACGGTCTACCCGATTGTGCCTGGCCACGAAATTGTTGGGCGGGTTGTGGCAGTCGGTGCTGACGTGCACAAATTCAACCTCGGCGATGCCGTTGGGGTTGGCTGTATGGTCGATTCGTGTGGCGAATGTTTCGATTGCCGCGATGACCAAGAACAATTCTGCCCGAAAACCACTTATACCTACAATAGCCCTGATTTGCACACTGGCGGCGTAACTTATGGCGGCTATTCCAGCCACATTGTGGTTGATCAGCATTTTGTGTTGCGGATTGCTGAGCATTTGGATTTAGCGCGGGTTGCGCCATTGCTCTGTGCTGGCATCACGACCTACTCGCCGTTGCACCATTGGAACGTCCAGCCAGGCCAAAAAGTTGGTGTGGTCGGCTTGGGCGGGCTGGGGCATATTGGGGTGAAAATTGCCAAAGCCATGGGTGCGGAAGTGGTTTTGTTCACCACCTCGCCGCATAAAGCCGCTGATGCCGAGCGTTTGGGCGCTTCAGTGGTAATCTCCAAAGATGCCGAAGCCATGCGCAGCCAACGCAACAGCTTCGATTTTATTCTCAATACAGTTTCTGCCGCGCATAATCTCGATGATTATTTAAGCTTGTTGAAACGTGATGGTACGCTCTGCCTCGTTGGCGTGCCGGAAAATCCTCATCCAACTCCGAGCTACCCCGATTTGATCTTTCGGCGACGGCAATTAACTGGCTCGTTGATTGGCGGTATCGCCGAAACCCAAGCAATGTTAGATTTTTGTGCTGAACATAATGTTTTGGCGGATATCGAATTAATTGGGGTAACCCAAATCGACCAAGCCTACGAACGGATGCTCAAAAGTGATGTCAAATATCGTTTTGTGATTGATCTTGCCAGCCTGTCAGCCAATTAATCTGCTGTGGCAACTCAACATGTGGCCTCGTTGTGTCGGTTGAGTTTGAATTAAGGATGATGTATGACTCGGACTATCTCGCTTGATCAAGCGCGGGCGATTGCAATTGCTGCCCAAGGCTTAGATCGTCGTCCCAACACTGTTGATCAAACCACATTGCAACAAACCATCCAGCGCATGCAAATTGTCCAGATCGATACGATCAATGTGGTAGCACGTGCGCCCTACTTTGTGCTCTGGAGCCGTTTGGGTGATTATGATCCTGCTTGGTTTGAGCAATTGCAATATCCGGCGGGTCAATTATTTGAATATTGGGCACATGCAGCCTCGTTCTTGCCGATCGAATTATTTCCCTTGCTGCGTCCAGCGATGTTGCGCTATATCCACGATTGGCACAGGTCGCGGCGTTGGCTCGAGGAAAATAAGGCGGTGGCTGATGGTGTGCTGGCCATGATTCGCGAACGTGGCCCGTTGCGTTCAGCCGATTTTGAAGCCCCAGCCGATCATGCTGGCGGTGGCTGGTGGAATTGGAAACCAGCCAAATCGGCGCTCGATATCCTCTGGGGCATGGGCGAATTGATGATTGTGCGCCGCGAGAAATTCCAACGGGTTTATGAATTGACCGAGCGGGTTGTGCCCGATTGGGATGATCGCGATGTGCTTAGTTTTGAGGCAGCCGCCGAGCAATTGAGTGAGCGTGGCTTGCGGGCGATGGGGATTGCCACCGAGCGGCATCTGCCCGATTACTTTCGCCAACGCCGACCAGGCATCAAAGAACGCTTGCAAACTTGGGCGGCTGAAGGCAAGGCAATTGAGGTGCATGTGGAAGGTTGGAAAACTCCAGCCTATATTCATCATGACCAGCGCCATTTGTTGGAGCAAACACCCACGCCCAGTCTGACGACGATGCTTTCGCCCTTCGATAACTTAATTTGGGATCGCCAACGCACGCTGGATTTTTGGCAGTTTGACTATCGGCTTGAATGCTATACCCCAGCGCCCAAGCGACGCTATGGCTATTTCACCTTGCCAATTCTCTGGAAAGATCGAGTAGTTGGGCGGATTGATGCCAAGGCTGAGCGCAGTGCTGGGATTTTTCGGGTGCATGCCCTGCATTTGGAACCAAACATCGAGCTAAGCGAAGCTTTATACGACGATCTGGCCGTGATGCTGCGTGATTGTGCCAATTGGCATCGCACGCCAACCATCAGCATTACAATGAGCGATCCGCCGCAGGTGGCTGACGAAGTGCAAGCCCGCGTGAGCTAGGATTATGCAGCTAATCCAACTACGGCCAATTTTGGTTGAGCAACAAGCCCAATTAGCCGCGCTAATCGCTGATTATCTAGCTGAGCTTGATCCGACAGCAAGCGGCGAGTATCCCTATTTAAAGAGCTATTGGGAAGATGCCGAGCGCGTGCCATTGTGGATCGAACGAGCTGAGCAGCGCATCGGCTTTGTGCTGCTGAATCGCTATGCCTTGCTGCCGCAAACGACGCTGGCGATTGCTGAATTTTACGTCGAGCCGCATGCGCGTGGTCAAGGCTTGGCGCAGCAAACAGCGTGGCTGTTGTTCGATCGCTTCCCAGCGACGTGGGAGATTCGCTGTTTAGCGAGCAATCGCGCGGGATTAAGCTTTTGGCAAAGCACGCTTGATCGCTACCTTGGCCATGCTTGCCCAGCCTTGGATGGTGCAGCTTATGGTTGGGATGGTACGATTTGGAGTTTTGTAACCCATTAACATAGCGATCACTGGTATTATTCTAGGCCATTCCAGTTTGGAATGGCCTACTTTTTGCTGCATGCAGGCAAGCATCCAAAAACAACGCATAATCAGTAGAACCAATAAGGATTGTTTGCAGGCATAAGGATACCCAAAACGCTATGACGATTGCTTTTGAAATTCGCCCGACGCAAGCTCATGAGGAATGGGCGGTTGCACAACTGTTTGAAGGATTACACTACTATAACACATCGCTTGATCACTACTTTAGCTTGTCGCCAGATTGGCGCGAGGCCTTACATACATTTTTGATCGATCAAGCGCTGAATCAACGTGGTATAACGATGCTGGCATGGCATGGCTCAACTCCAATTGGTTTGTTGATGCTGGCAGGTCAGCAGGGATCAGCATTATTTAAGCATCGTAACTGGGCAGAGTTACTGGCATTGTATGTTGTACAAGAAGTTCGAGGGCTTGGCGTGGCGCAAAGCTTGCTTAACCTAGCCCAAGCATGGGCCAGCGCACAGGGCTATCAACGGATACAGTTGTATGTAACCGCTAGTAATCACCGTGCCAAACGCTTCTATCAAGCGCAAGGATGGCAATGTGTGCAAGAAATTTGGCGTTTGAGCCTCGATCAAGGCCAACAACTGGCAGATCATGCCGAACACATGAACGTTTGTTTGAGCAGTCAGCGCGAATAAGTCTGAAATTGTAAAAATTAATCTTGATTAATATGGGTAGATAGCTATACTATCAATGGGTGATTAAGTACCACCCGTTAATCACCCAAATGCGTGATCAAGGGGCTTGAAATCTTGGTCAAAGCTTGCTACACTGCATCGTTACAATCGCCAAAACATCTGTCCTATACCACACGGGTGATTCTACCCAAAGGAGGTTCGGCATGGCCGTTGATTCGAGTGCATTTATTGTAGTACCAGTGGAAGCGACCGTCCCGATTTTATGGCGTGCAATGCGCACGATTCGTACCAGCCTGAATATCACGAAGATCTATTGGCATCCCGATGAACGAGTGCGTGATGGCTGTCATTTCCGGTTAGAAGTGCCAGTTGCCCAACTTCACGATCCTGCTACCGCCCGTGGGCGCATTCAGTCGATTTTGGTTGACCATGGAGCAGCCTTATTGTAATGAAGCTAGGCCATGATGGGTGATTGTAGCAGCGTATCAGTGGCGATACGCTGTTGTTTTTTTAGCGTGGCTCAGTTAAGCTAAACTTCAGATTCTGCATTTGATGAGGTAGATTGCATGCCAGCGTTTCAGCATTGTCATTGGTGTGGGGCGGCGTTTGGCGCGGTACAAGGATTTCCGCGCGTTTGCAGCGCATGTGGCAATTCGACCTATCGTAATCCAATTCCGGTCAGTGTGATTTTATTGCCAGTTGAGCGCGGATTATTAACTGTGCGGCGGGCAATCGAGCCGCGCAAAGGTCAATTGGCCTTGCCTGGCGGCTTTGTTAACGTCGATGAAAGTTGGCAAGCTGCTGGAGTGCGCGAGGTGTTCGAGGAAACGAATATTCAGCTCGATCCGCACAGTATTCGCGATTGGTGGACGCGCAGCACGCCCGATGGCATGATTTTGATTTTTGGCTTGGCCCAGCCGATTCGTCGTACTGATGTACCAAACGACTTTGATCGCAGCGAAACCGAAGCCTTAGTGGTGATCGATGCTCCGCAAGTGTTGGCGTTTCCCTTGCACAACGAAGCGATGCAAGCCTATTTTGAGCGTTTGCACGGCTGAAAATGACCGCCTGCTCCCGCAATTGATGGGAGCAGGCGACGGAATGGGCGCTACATGCAAGCCAATTAGCGTTGCATAGTCAGTTGATAGCGCCCTAAAATGTGTTCTGGAATGTAAATTGGCTTGATTGAGGCGGCGGATTGAATGCGACTAGCCCCATGATCAATTAGGCGATAGAAGGCTATATTAACCGCCGTTTGTTGGATGTGATGCTGAAATGTTTGTGCGGCTTGTTGCGCCCCGATAGTTTGTGCTTGGGCTTGCTCTACCCCAGCTAATGATTGCGCGGTTAAGAGGGCAACCACTAAGAGCATGGTAAAGCAAATGCTTAAACTGCTAACAACCAATGCCCGCATATGTGCGTATCCTTAAAAAAGTTAACGACTATGCTGCAATGTAGTAGATTTTGTCGTTATTGCCTATAGCGCAACAGTCCTACTTTACTATAGTTTTATGGTTGTTCCGATGGTTGTTCGTCATCCTGAGCGCGAATTGCCGCCGTATATTCAGGGTGCTGCACAAAATGACCATCCTGCAAAATTTCGCGATCCCACGGGTTCATAATCAGTTGATCTGATAACAAGCCTACATAATCTGGCCGTGGATTAGCCCACGTATGAGCGTAGAGCGCAACAGTTTTGACATCAGCAGCACCCATATCGCGCACTACCAGCGCCGCGACCAACAAGGTTTGGCCTGAATCAGCCATCTCATCGACGATCAGCACCCGCCGATTGCGCACTTTTTCGGGTGGTTTAACCAACCACGATGGGTCACGCCGCACAACTTGATCTTCAAAACGGCGGGTTAAGCGAATTGGGTAGAGTTCGCGGCGCAGGGCATATGAAAGCAAGGTGGCCGGAAACAAGCCCCCACGGGCGATCCCCAAGACGAGTTCTGGTCCCCATGGGGCAATTTGCACGGCAAGCTGGCGGGTTAGTTCCTCGAAGCGTTGCCAACTAATTGGGTCAACCCCGCGTCGAGTGCGATAATCATAGGATGCCATAATTGTGCTCCACTGAAAACGAGCGCATAGCTAGGCTATGCACTCGCTTGATTTGGCTGATTGCGCGATGTTTAGGCGATGGTAACGTCTTCGCACAGGTAAACATCTTGGATGGCTTGCAACAAGGCTGCACCTTCGGCCATTGGGCGTTGGAAGGCTTTGCGGCCTGAAATCAAGCCTGCGCCACCACCACGCTTGTTGATCACGGCGGTGCGGACTGCTTCGGCGGTGTCGCTTTCGCCGCTCGATGCACCACCTGAGTTGATCAAGCTGGCGCGGCCCATGTAGCAGTTGGCAACTTGATAGCGTACCAAGTCGATTGGATGATCGCTGGTCAATTCGCTATAAATGCGCTTGTCGGTTTTGCCATATGGGTTGTCTTTTGAGGTAACTGCATTGTAGCCGCCGTTGTTTTCAGGCAGTTTTTGCTTGATGATGTCGGCTTCGATCGTTACACCCAAGTGATTGGCTTGGCCGGTCAAGTCGGCTGAAACATGGAAGTCGGTAGTGCTGTTCTTGAATGCGTTGTTACGCAAGTAGCACCACAGAATTGTGGCCATGCCCAACTCGTGGGCCATCTTGAAGGCTTGGGCAACTTCAACAATTTGGCGGCCTGATTCGGCTGAGCCAAAGTAGATGGTTGCGCCAACTGCGGCAGCGCCCATTTCGTGGGCTTCTTTAATTGTGCCAAACAAGATTTGATCAAACTTGTTGGGATATGATAAGAATTCGTTGTGGTTGATTTTGACCACGAACGGAATTTTATGGGCATATTTACGGGCAACTGAACCCAGCACCCCAAAGGTTGAAGCAACGGCGTTACAACCACCTTCGATAGCAAGTTTTACAATATTTTCAGGGTCGAAATACGCAGGATTTGGGGCAAATGAAGCACCAGCGGAGTGTTCGATACCTTGGTCAACTGGCAAAATTGAAAGATAGCCAGTGTTGGCCAAGCGGCCTGTGCCATAGAGGCTTTGCAAGTTGCGCAATACCGGAATACTGCGATCTGAGGCAGTCCAGACCCGATCAACAAAATCTGGCCCTGGTTGATGGATCAAATCTTTGCTAATCGTTTTCGATTGATGTTCTAAGAGTGACGATGCTTCATCGCCTAATAATTCTGCAATACGGTCAATCATTGAGAATGCTCCTTATGGCTGACAACGCGCCCATTATAGCATGCTGTGCGCAACCGCTGGGGGGAGGAAGCACTACCCATGGTGACCTATTCGCTACGTGCCGTGGCATTGCGCATGCGAATCATCGAAAATTGCAGGCTCGATTGGGCCACCGAGTCATGCAAACGCCATAAATTGGGCATGACGTGTAATTCAACCCCCAAACTGACAAGCTGACCCAAGAGATCATCAATTGGATGCATGGCGATTGGGTCAACGTGACGAAAGCTAATCCAATAGCCTGCCGCTGCATCCGCAAGCTCAAAATCTGCCTGCTCAAACGCATAGGCATACAGGGTCGTCGCACGAATTCGGTCGAGCCAAGCATGCTCGATTGCGATAATTGTTTGGGCGTTGCTCAAGCCAAAAAAACGAGTTTGATCGTCGGGGCTGGTCTGCTGATCGCAGCGCATGCAGATGCGGGGGCAATCTCGTGGCAACAAATAATTTGCCACAAGACTGCCTTGAATTGCCCAAACGATTGGTGGATGCTCGGGCTTGCGCGGATGCGGACGTGGCGCAAATTGACTAATCGTGGCATCTTCGCTGAGATGATAGAGCAGCGCAGGATTGGGCTGCCACAGCTTAGTCATGATTTGCCCCAGGAACCAGCATACTCATAGCTCGCAAATCAACGTCGTCGCGCACAATATCCATCAAAATTTCGTCGTAGCGCTGATTGCCCAAGGGGATTGCGCCGCGTACCCGCCCAGCCTCGCGAAAGCCTGCCCGTTCGTAGGCGCGGCCAGCTCGGGCGTTGTAGCCGTAATACCAAAGCTTGATATTGTGCAAATTCAAGAAGAAAAAGCCATATTCAGCCATCAAACGCACAGCCTCGGTGCCATAACCTTTGCTACGCTGGCTCGCTTCGCCAATCAAAATGCCTAAGGCTGCGCTTTGGCGACGGTGATTGATTTCAAACAAACTAATGTTGCCAATCGGCTGGTCAGTTTCTTTGATATGGATGGCAAAGGTTATGCGTTCGGCGTTTTGGCGTGACGCTTGTTGATACCATGCTTCTTCATCTTCAAGCGTGGCAGCAAAGCCGAGCGACCCTAGATTGGCACTCATACCAAGGTCGCTAAACCAACGTACATACAACGGAACATGCTCATGGCGCAGGGTTGCAAAATAAATTTGCTGGCCCGTTACCACTGGATAAATTGGATTTTCACTGCTCATAACGACCCTTCTACAAGGCTGCGATTGCGATTGTTGCTTGATTATAGGCCGTTCGTGGGGCGGGGCATCGGTTTTACGACTGAACTTTGGCTCAGCCTAAAAGGCGTTTGCTGCAAGAATTTGCCATGCCCAACTACCTTTAAATACTCAGACTATTGATGGTAGTTTTCGTAATTGAATCACAGTATAATCAAGCGAACAAGGAAGATTACAGCCACAAGCCGCAATCAAAAAGCCTGTTTTGACCTTGTAAAGCTGATAAAAATGGCGTGAAAGGAAAGCAGTATGCAGCTTACAAATCAACCATATGTGGTAATTGTTGATGATCAACCAGCCGCTGCCTTAGGCCTCCAAGCAGCGATCGCCGATCAACGTTTGAGTTTGTTGCGCAATTTAAGCTATGGCTGTGATCGGGTTAGTTCGGTTGGCGATCTCGAACGTCAACTCGATTTATATCCAGCCCAAAGTATTCGTTTGATGGTGGTTGATTATGCGATGGTTGGGCGCACGCCGCTGCATATTATTTATCGCTTGCGTACCAATCGCACATTGCACCCAGCCTTGCATCCCGAGGCCTTGCTCATTGGCTGGAGCGCCTATGAAGATGTTGATAGCTTGTTTCGTTCGGTTGGCTTCGATGGCTTTATCAGCAAGCATTTAGCCCAAAACGAGGTTGCCCAAGCCATCGAATGGATTTATCAGCAGCGCTTGCATGGCGCAGGCTGGACGTGTGTGGGCTTGCCCGTGCCATGGGCTACCAATCAGCTCATTGCCTAAATGCGCGGCAAGGCCAAACTGGTGCGTGCGCCGCCTTGAGCTTGATTTTCAAAACGAACCGAGCCTTGATGCAAACGAGCAACCTGCATAATTAATGCCAAGCCTAGGCCATTGCCACCAAGTTTGCCGCTCCAGCCTAGCACTGCCGGAATCTGATTGGTAGCGAGCCGTTGCAGCAATTCGTTGGGATAACCAGCGCCTTGATCGCTAATGCTAATTACGGCCATTTCGTTGTTGGTACAGCACTCAAGGCTAATCTGTTGTCCAGCGATTGAGCTTGGGTTGGCCTCGATTGAATTTTGAATAATTGTTCGTAAGGCTAGAGTAATAAACAAATCATTGCCTTTAATCAAGACTGGTTGCTGTTTGCATAAACTCAAACGCAGGTGCTCAGCATCAAGCTGATGTGAAGTGCGCACCTCATTGACAATTTGTTGTAATAATTCGGCTAAATTGAGAGTTTGTAATTGTTGGGGTTGTAAAACCCCATCGCGAGTTAAAATTAATAGTTGTGTGGTTAATTGCTTGAGATGTTGGGTTGTGGTGGCGAGGGCACTCAAGGCTTCGTCACTGCTAATACCAGCATTTTGTTGCGGCGCGTTGGCCAAAAAACGCTCAAAAATTGGTACTAAACCTTCTAAGCCACTGCTATAGCCGCGTAATTCGTGCTGAAAAAAGCGAATAAATTGACGCGCTTGTTGTTCTTGCTCAAGCTGGGCTTTGGCCAACACCTGAATTTGGGTGGCGCGGCTGGCCGAGCTGCGCAATTGCCACATCGTCAAAAACAACAACAAATTAAACACAATCACCGCTGGGTTAAACAAACTCCAGCCAGCAGGGTGAACCAGTGTCGCAATTAGCATAAACGCCGGATAACTAATAATTGGCCATAAACGTCCGGTCGTGATAATTGCCAACAAAATTGGCACGGTCACCAAGACGACTGCGGCGCTTTCAAGCTCGACAATACTGAGGGCGATCAAACAGGTTGAAGTCATACTGAGCACAATCAGCCAGCGCGGCCAGCTCAAGTTTGGGCGGCGATAGACCACCCATCCCAGCCAAAACAGATACAACGCTAGGCCAAAATCGATCCAAATTAAGAGTTTAGGCGCGGTTTGATCGATGCCAGTTAAGCCGAGAGCGCCGACTCCCACACTAAAGCAGGCAATCAGCCATGTAATCCACGGCAATGGATCAAGTTGTTGGCCGATGCGTTGATAGGCGTTGAACCATGATTGCGCTAAATTGCCCCATCCATCCTTCATGATTGCTCCACTGATAGCCGCGACTATCATGATTGTAAGCCATCAGTGGGCGTGCCATAGCACTAGGCTGTTTGGGTTTGCGCTAGGCCAACGCCGCTGAGGCGAGCCATAAAAGTGCAAATCACATCATACATCCAGGCTTGGAGCGCTGGCGGTGTTTGTTCTTCGCAGGCTATGGCAATCTGGGTCAAGCGATCAAGGGTTGTGGCTAATCCGGCTTCCAGCACATGTTGGTTGAGTTGTTGGAAGGTTGTTTGATTGGATTCGGCCAACAAGGCTTGTTTTTTACGCCAAAGCTGGCTGATTAAGCTAGCTAGCTGAATATTATTATCACACGCATCAGCCAGTGGGGCAATAACCCGACCGCGCTGAAGATCACAGCCCTCGCCGAATTGCACTCGTTGCTCTAAAAGGCCCACGACATCATCAACATCTTGCATTATTTGGGCAAAGAAATAGGCAGGCGTGGCCGGAAATGGCGCTTGGCGGTGGTACATCAGGGCTAAATTGAGGGCAAATTCGGTGGCAATTTGGCCTTGGCGATAGCGTTGCTGCATCCATTCGTCCCATTCAGCCTGCTCAGGGTAGCTATGTTCGACTTCCCAAATTTGCAAAGCGCCTAATTCGCGCAAAAAATTCATGGTTGGCTGAACCAAACGTGGGTCAATTTCGACCGCCAATTCGGCGATGGTTGCGGTGAGGCTGGTGGCAATCGGCGTGGCTTGGGTTACGCCGAAGCGGGCAGGCACGGTTGCTCGCTCCGAACGTCGGCTGGAAATATCGACCGTATCGTCCATCACTGCAACCGCTTCCATGGTTAACATAATTACTGGCAACGCCCGTTGATGGGCTGGTGTAATGCCGCCCAATTGCTCAGCCAAACTTAAAAAAAGCAAGGGCAGTAGAATGAACGATGGCTGTGGATTGTCCACGACTACATAATCCCAGACATGTTGCAATGGCGCTGGAATATTGAGACTATTGAGTAACTGGCGGGCGACTTGGAGATGGGGGGCGAAGCTGGCTTGAGAACGCTTGAAAATACCTTGAAATTTTTGTGGAAACTGAATTGTGCTACCTGACATACAAACCTCTCGCAATGGCTGAAGGCTCGCGAGTGTGGTGCTTGATTGTAATGCTGATGCTCACTGAACCAAATCAATAATTTATATCTTTATTTTTTATTAAAAAAGCAATTAACACAATCAACCAAAACGTTAACTATTTACCGTACTTCTGTGAAATAAGCGTTAGTACTTCTAGTCAAGTACTTTTGTAGCAGCACAAACTAAAATAGCCGCTCCTTTGGCCTAGTCATTTTTTAGGACGTACCGAATGGTTAATGTGGTATTAGGCTAGAAGTACTGAATACATCTGCAAGAAATTTGAATGAGAAGCTTAAAATGAACAATTTTCAGTTTAAACACATATGAATACAGTTAATTTGAACTTGAAATTGAGATATTGATTACTTTTAAACCGACACACAAAAGTATTTTTTACTCGCTGATGCTCATTTTACAAAGGTAATTACATTTAATTGCTGGGTTAGCTGCACGAAACTGTTGCTGGGTGGAATGGGCCAATTGATAGCCCAAATGCATGCCAATCAATAATAAAAGCAGACACAAACCAACCAACAACAGGTTGCCGTGGCGTTGTGATTTTCTGAGTGCTGCATCCATCTGCTTGCTCCTAGGATTGAAAGCCTTTTAGGATTGATAGTAGCAGTATGGCAAGGCAACATAACCGGAAAGTTAACGAGTTGGGTGCTTATTCAGGGCGTTGGCTTAAAATTTGGTTGAGCAAGCGAATTTGCTCTTGTTGGAGCTGCACCAGCTCGTGCCATTGAGCTTCGCGTAGATCATCAATTTTGTTATGCAGGCGCTGAATTTCCAGCTCGGCCTTGAGATTAATTTCATAATCGTTGCTGGCATCAAGCCGATCTTTGGCGGCCTGACGGCTTTGCGACATCATAATAATTGGCGCTTGCAAGGCTGCAACGCTCGATAGCACCAAATTTAACAAAATAAAGGGATAGGGATCGAACGGTTTGGTCAAGAATAGCCCGTTCAGCAGCATCCAACCGAGCAAAGCACTGGAAAAGCCGATCAAGAAGGGCCATGAACCACCAAACGCCGCTACTCGATCGGCCAAACGCTCACCAAAGGTTTGGTCGGCCTCAAATTGATGATTGGTATTTTTGCTAATCGTGGGGTGTTCGATTAAATGTTTGATCAACTCGCGTTCGCGGGCGGCTAAAGCACTTAATTGATGTGAATGATCGTGTTGCGGCGTTTGGTTAGCCATAATCCAAATTCCCTGCCCACGCTACAATGGGCGAATTGCAAAGCCAGTACAAGCGAGGGCATATTCTACGCCTGCTTGGAGATTGGCGCGGGTCGTAATTTCGCTCAGATCAATGCCTAAATGGACCATGGTTTGGGCAATTTCGCCACGAATCCCCACGATAATCACCCGTGCACCGAGTAAACGGGCCGAATGCACGGTTTTAAGCAAATGGTGGGCCACGCCAGTATCAATTAATGGTACACCTGTGAGATCGAGGATGACCATTTGAGCTTTGAGAGTGGTAATTTCATCGAGCAAACGCTCGATCATTTGCTGCGCACGGCTGCTATCGATGACCCCAATCAGCGGAACTGCCAAAATATGCTTGTAGACTGGAATAATCGGGAGCGCCAATTCGCTCAAAATTGCCTGTTGGCGGTCGAGTTGGCCGATCCGTGCCCGATCATAGCCACGATATAACCCAGCTAGCCCCGATTGAATAACTTTTAACGTTTGGCGTAAAAGGGCGACATGCTCAGCTGGGTGCTCGAATTTGGCCATAAGCATTTCGATGCCCCGGCGGTGCCAGAGCAACACCAATTGCTCAAAATCGTCGATAGGCAGGCCTTGCATGGCGCGTTGGTAAGCCCCTTCTTCGAGGTGGGTACGGTAAAAATGGGGTTCTTCCTCATCCAAATCCATTCCGAAGGCATGAACGGTAATCAGCACCCGTTGAGCCAATTGTTGCTTGGTGAGGGGCAATTTGCGGTAACCTGGAATCTCCACCAAAGCTTGATCAATCAATTGATCGCTCATGGATTCTTCCATGGCAATAAAAACGCTTCCGAAGGACATAGTTGCGTGCTCCTAACCCACATGATCGCTGGTGGCAATGAGCGTAGTGTTTTAGTAGGATGTGGCATTCGATGATACCATACAACGTTGGGCTAGTGTGCAAGGCGATTTGCTACTTGACAAATTAAGCTAGTTTTGCTATATTCATGTCAAACCTTCTCCTCTCTCTTCTCTCCCACAAGCGGCTCCATTTTGCGAGCCGTTTGTGGTTTTAGGCGTTTACGATTTCGTTGCTCCCACAATCACGCTAACCCCAACGTTGAGGCCTTGCATGGTTAATTACAGGTTTGGTGGTAATCCTTTTGGTAAGGCTGAGCTAAGACAATAGGTCGTATCAGCAACCTAACTAGGGCTAGTACTTGGGGCAATTCCGGATTAAATATCACCCCTATGGGTTAGCATCCAAGGATTAACCCTTGAGCGAATGGTTAGTACTGAGATTCTGAGTCTAGAGCCATGCCCATTGCCATATGTTTATTGCCATTCATGCGACCTCCTGACCTATTACACGACATAAGGGAGTAGAACGATGATTCTTGCACTTGATATTTCAGCCGCAAATTTGGGGATGGTTGTTTTTGAACGTGCCACCGCCCGCGTTGTAGAACATGCCCATCTCGATCTCGATGCCCGCCGTTGTACCCCTAAACAACGAATTATCCTCGCAGTTCAATCATGCCAACAATGGCTGCGCGATTATCCAAAATTGGTTGAATGTGTGATTAATGCGCCATTGCCCAAAACCCAGCCCGCCGATCTGATTGCCTGTCAACGGATTGTGGGAGCTTTGATTGGCTTGATTTATGGGACGGGCCTGCCAGTCACCGAAATTTCGTTGGCTACAGCGAAACGCCAATTAATCGGCCATCAATATACCGATCGCGCTAGCCTCATGCTGGCGGCTGCAATGTATTTTGATGCAGACTACAGCGAATATGAAGCTAGCGCTTTGGCTTTGATTGTGGGCTACAATCAAGAATTATTCAAACGCAACAAGCAACAAGTTGCCGATATGCGCCATTTTGCTTTGCTCAAGGCTTAGTTGGGCTTTATCGCCATTGGCAGAAAGATTTGAAGATCTTGCGGGCGACCATCGTCGAGCCAACTAGCCCAAGCGCTGGTTGGGTCTGGCTGAAATGTTCGATAAAGCCTACCATCAAAGCCATTGGTAACGATCACCCTTCCCAAGCTAGAATAATGGGCTACCGCAACCCCCTTAGCACTTGATGGCGGGGTTGCTAGCTGCGTGAATGCGCTCCAACCTGCATCCCATGTGCGATACCAAACGTCCCCCATGGTATCAGTAAAGGCACATGTGATCTTGCTGCCTGCTTGATCCTGGCAATTTACTTGATCGAAGCTACTGCCAGTTGGCCCGCCATCATCGAGCCAGCCACTCCATGTGCCGCTTTCGTAAAAACGACGATAGGCATGACCATCACTGCCGATTGCAAAAAGCAGAATACTATCAGCGTTATAATTACTTGAAGCGAGACCTTTAAATGGGCCGCCATTAACAAATGTGCCAAGATCGCTCCACGTTGACCAATTGCTGCCATTCCAGGTTTTTTGCCAAAGGTGGTTGTCGCTCGCTCGCACAAAACAGCTAATGTTGGTCGCCGAAGCTGAGGTACAGCTCAATTCGTAAATATCCCACGAGCCTGGCCCGCCTAAGCTCGTCCAATCGCTCCAAGTTGTGCCATTCCAGGTGCGTTGGTATAGATTGAAAAAATTACCATCCTTGCCACTCACAAAAATATCAATGGTCGTGCCATCACGCGCAACCGCCGAAACACCCCCGCCTGGATCGATTGTGAAATAGGGAAAGCCCAAACCAACCCAAGTGCCCCAACCAAAACCGCTTTGCCATGAATGTTGCCAAACTTGTTTATCATCGCCCACCACAAAGCAATCGATTCGATCAGTCGTCGGGCTGGCACAACTAATCGATCCTCTAGTAGCGATATCCAAAGCTTGTGGGCTAGCTGTGCTTGGGGTAATTGGCTGAGCGAGCAATAAACCAACCAATGCAGCTCCAATCAACGACCATTTCTTCAAATGCATGATATTCCTCCTGTAACCGCTATCAACCTGTATAGTGGTAAGCCTAGTCGATTGGGTATTGACACAATATGACAAAAATTGTCAAATAGCTGTAATTCCAGCCAGATTCAGGAGTGGTGATGAAAACACAGCGGTTAGAGGCGTTTAGTGATGGGGTGCTCGCGATTATTTTGACGATTATGGTGTTGGAGTTGAAAATTCCTCATGGGGATACTTGGGCTGATATTCAGCCATTAGTGCCAGTGTTGCTATCGTATATTTTGAGTTTTGTGTATATCGGGATCTATTGGAACAATCATCATCATATGTTGCATGTGACCAACCAGTCCAATGGGGCGATACTTTGGGCTAATTTGCACTTGTTGTTTTGGCTCTCACTTGTGCCATTTACGACTGGCTGGATGGGCGAAAATCACTTTGCCACGATTCCTACCGCCGCCTATGGGATTGTGATGTTGGGAGCAGGGGTTGCCTATTGGGTCTTGCAAGGCACGATTATTCGCAGCCAAGGCCCAAATTCTTCGCTGGCAAAATTGATCGGACGTGATCTTAAAGGTAAACTCTCGCCCTTGCTCTACACTGTGGCAATTGGTTGTGCTTTTATTCATCCAGCCTTGGCGGGCTTTTTCTATGTGGCGGTAGCAATTATGTGGCTCTTGCCTGATCGCCGGATCGAATTGCATTTGAATGAGCTTGAGGATTAATCCTGCTGCCTCTCTCGACTCTCAACGAGTAGGCTAGCTGGCAGTTTGGCTGCGCAACAACAATGGTTCCATCTGCATCAAGCTGATCAAACCTGCTTGCAATGGCTCAAGCTGTTGGTTGAGTTCATTCAGGCCTTGTGAACCACCGCCCATGCTATATTTGCGTGGGCGTTGCTCGCTGGGCATTGCCAAAATTTCGTTGATTTTATTGCCAACGTCAACTGGATTATCAGCATACTCAAGCCCAGCCACAATGCCTGTGCTGATGCCTTGGGCAAATTGACCAGCCAAGCCATAGGCGGCATTCAGGCTTTGGTCGGCGGCAACCTGAATATTCGTGCCAAACTTGGTTGCATAGCCACCTAGTTGCAAAATTACGCTATCAATCCCCAGCGAGGTCAATTCGTAAAACATGCTTTGGGCCATAATTTCTTCAGCAGCTTTGCTGGCTCCATAGGCGGCCAAAAATGGCACAACGATTTGGGTACTGGTACTGGAGATCGTGATCAACAGGCCTGCTTGCTGTTGGCGCATTAATGGCAAAACAGCTTTGCTAACCCGCAATGCCCCAAACACATTGATATCAAATAATTGCTGAACTTGCTCGATGCTACAAGCCTCGGTTAAGCCCGCCAAGCCAGCGCCCGCGTTGTTGATCAAACAATCGAGGCGGCCTGCTTTGGCTTGAATTGTGGCAATTGCCTGATCGACTGAGGCTTGATTGACTACATCAAGCTCGATTGGCTCGATGTTTAATCCATGTTGGCTAGCAAAATCGCGTAATTCTTGGGCGGCCTGGGCATTTTTGCCAGCAATCCCGCGCATTGAGGCGAATACGGTGTGGCCATGCTGGGCCAAAGTTTCGACGATTGCCCGACCCAAACCGCTGCTGCTCCCAGTTACCAAAATTGTTTGAGCGTGTGCCATGGAAATCCTTTCTACTCAACACAAACTAGCTATATAGCTTAATTATCTGCCGTAGTAGAGAGGGCCAGCAGGCCCAAAAATCTGACACTTAATTGGGCTTGCTTCAGGGTATACGCCTAGCGCTTGGCTAGGACTTATAGACCTTGACAAGGACTTTAGTCGATCTAATAATGACATTTACACAGCCCGTATCTAGATTATATTGCGCTTAGTGCTTTTTTGTTCATGGAGGTTGCCCATGGTTAAGCTTCTGTCTCGCCGAGGAGTTAGGATGCGCCGGTTAAGCTATCTCAGTGTGCTCATGCTGGTGTTACTGGCTGCTTGTAGTACGAGCCAAGCAACCCCCACCCCAGCCCCTAAGGATTCGGTCAAGCTTCAGTTGAACTGGGTTTTTGATTATTCGTCGTCGGGCTTTTTTGCTGCTGAAAAGAATGGTCGTTTTGGCGAGCAGAATTTGAATGTCGAGTTGATTGCAGGCGGTTTTGATGCTAACGGCTATATTGATGGTACTGAAAAAGTCAGTAGTGGGGCCGCTGATTTTGGGGTAGCCAGCGCCGATAGTGTGATTCAAGCTCGTGCTAATGGCAAACCTGTGGTTGGGATTGCCGTGCTAACCCAAAATAGCCCATTAGCGATTCTTTCCTTGCCTGGCGCTAATATTCGCACGCCCCAAGATTTGGTTGGCAAGAAAGTGCTGGTCTCGGAAGGCGGGGCAACCCAGCTTTACAATACCTTGCTGACCGCCCAAGGCATCGATTTGGAGAGCGCCAAGCCCTTACCACGCTTCGATTCAGGTATCGATCAGTTAATTGATGGCGAAATTGATGCGTTGGTGGCTTGGAATATCAACGAAGCAATTGAATTAAGCGAGCGGGGCTATCCACCCTCAATTATGTTGATGAGCGATTACGGCATCAATAGCTATGAGTTGGTGATTATTACTACCGAAAAAATGGCAACTGAAAATCCCGATTTGGTCACCCGTTTCCTCAAAGCTACCTTCAAAGGTTGGAATGACGTAATTGCTAATCCAAGCCAAGCGGTTGATTATGTTGTGACCTACGATGTTAAGCTCAATCGCGATGCCCAACTACGGCGCTTAACTGAAATGCTGAAGTTGATCAAGCCTGCGAACACCAAAATTGGCGATATGCGACCCGATCTTTGGTCGTTTACCCACCAAATGTTGCAAACCCAGGGCGCACTCAAAGAGCCAATTGAGTTGGGTCGGGCCTATTCAACCTTGTTCTTAGATGTTATTCCTGACCGCTAGACCCGCATCGAACCAAACCCCCCGATCCATACCAAATGGATCGGGGGTTTATTATGTGGTTCGTTAAGTTCTAGGCTTGATTTAATGTTGCTCGGACAGCTGCTTGAAGATTGGCCATGGTCGTAACTGAATCAAGATTGATGCCGCTCTGAATCAAATCTTGGGCAAAATCGGCACTTACCCCAACCAACATTGCTTTTGAACCAAGCAAGCGCAAGGCATCAAGGCTGCGGACAAAGGTCGCAGAATCTTCCAAAACTTCAAGTCCGGTCACATCGAGAATTACGGTATGAATCCGTAGGCGCTCAGCAGTGCGCAACATGGCTTGTTGCAATTGCTCGATTCGCTCGGTATTCAGGCTACCAGTAATTGGTACAACCACCACGCCTTGGGCCACCGGAATAATTGGCGCGGTCAGTTTGGCCACTGTACTATTGGCCTGTTGGAGTTGATCAAGGGTTTGTTGCAACGATTCGCGCTCTTGTTCTAGCTCATGGGTGCGTTGCTGCACGGTTTGCTCAAGATTTTGATTGACTTGTTGGAGACTTTGTTGCGCTGACTGAACTTTACTAGCCATTTGATTGAAGGCGCGAGCCAAAAATCCTAGCTCATCGTTGCTTTGCTCGGGCAACTGCACAAACTGATTCGATTCGGCTAAGGCTTGGGTATTTTGCACCAACGCCACGATTGGCTGACTCAGCCGATTGCTGATCAACCAAGTCGCTAGCAGGGTGATAATAGTCAAGGCTGCCAAAAACCACAGCAGTTTGCCAACAATTCGGCCTGAACTGGTTTCGATTGTGGCGGTGACCGCTTGGGCTTCACTGGTGATCTCGGTTTTAGGCGCAACCACCACAATATGCCAATTGATCGAGGTGAGTGCAGCGTTGGCTACCACTAGTTCTTGATTGTTCGCCTGGAGCGTTTGAATGCCGCTTTGGTTATTCTGCATTCGCTCAAGCACACTGGCTAATGCTGGCGCGGTGGTGGGGTTCATCTGAAGTTCGAGGGTTTGGCTTGGGCTAAGGGTTTGCGAGCTAGGAATATTCAAAAATGTTTGGAGCGCAATTTGGGGCGCAGCAATCACATCGCCCTGTTGATCAAGCACAAAAGCATAGCTACTGGGCGTGGAATCGTATCAAGTTGTTTCAAAAATTCATTGAGTGTAATATCGATACCAATAAAGCCACGAAATTGATCGCCTTGGTAAATTGGCGAACTGACGGTTGTTAGTAAGCCTTTGCCCAATTCATCCGAGTAAATATCTGTCCAAACGGTTTTGCGTTCAGGGTTGCGGGTTGCCGCCACAATCGTATAAAAATTTTCGTTGGGCACATCGAAATCAGACGGCACAATATCTTGCAAATTCGAAACCGGATAATAGCGGGTCATGCCTTCGTTGCTAACATAATAAATTGCTAGCGCATCGCCCAAATTGGCCAAAACCCCAGGGAAAATCGCATCGAGAATCTGCGAATCGCGTAGGTTTTGACGCAGTAACGCGCTATCAGGCGTATTGGCAAAAATCACTAAATCGCTCTTGCGGTCGGGGTTAGCATCAAAACGATTGTTGGCAGGGCCAGTTGTGAGTTGGCTCAATGGGTCATCCAAGCTCAGGCTCGGAACTTGATCAAGGCTATTAAACAAACTAACTAGATGGCGAGTCGTGCTGGCGGCTTGCTCAAGGTTGGCATTGAGCAATTTGGCCTCAACTTGCGTGAGATCAAACAAGGCTACCTGACCTTGATTTTGCAAACCATGTTGACTAGCGGTGGTTACATCGGTGCGCGTTTGAGCAAAGCCACGCAATAGCCCAATGACCACCAGCAAAATTGTTGCAAACAGCAAGAACGCACTGGCTAAGGTAATTTTTGTGCTGATGCGCGAAAGGATTGGTATATGCATAATCACACATTCCCTTAAAACAACGCCAACAAATCGCCATGGAAACAAGTTTGGGGATTTCCATATCATCGTAGAGCTAATGGCTGCTGTCAATAGCCAAAAGTACGATCCATTTGCTAGCTCTTTTTGGCTGAGGATCTCAGTTTGCTATCATTGGCAGTCGGCTAAAATTTGCTATGCTGAGGCTCCTGATCAATCAAAGGAGGGTTTGGATGGCTAAACGGACAATCTATTTGGTTCGCCATGGACAGTATTGCAATCAAGCTGGCGAATCGGCGATGCCCGATGGAGCGTTGACCGATTTAGGGCAGCAACAAGCTCAGGCGTTGGCAACGCGCTTGGCTGCGCTACCGATCAGCCAGATTTGGCATAGCCCGAGTATTCGTGCGACTGAAACTGCCCAATGGCTTCAGCAACAGCATCCGAATATTCCCTTGCAAATTGAGCCATTGTTGCTCGAATTAATTCCTTCGATTCCCAATGAAGAAGCCTTGCCTCAATCGACCCAAGCCTTTTTTGCCAAACTTGAGCCTGCGATTGTTGCTGCAGGGGCAGCGCAATTTGCTGACCTCTGGCAAAAGTATTTTGGCCCAGCTCGAGCCGACGAGCAGATTCTCTTGGTGAGTCATGGCAATTTGATTAGTGCGGTAGTTGCAGCGATTTTTGGAGCAGCCAATACCCATTGGATCAACGCCGATATTCAACATTGTGGTTTAACTGAGATGAGTATTACCGATCAAGGTTGGCGTTGTTTAATTCGCCATGGTGATGTTGGGCATTTACCATTGGCTGCCCAAACCTTTGTTTAATGAGGGGTTGGGTTAGTGCGCTAGGGGATCATGGTGATCGGCATTGGAGCCATTATGCTGAGCTCATGTTAATAATTTGACAAAAATTCAACGGCTGTGTATACTTGCAGACGCTGTTTGGGCCGGTAGCTCAATGGTCGAGCATCTGACTCTTAATCAGCTGGTTGTGGGTTCGAGTCCCACCCGGCTCACCAAACATCAAGGACGTAGCAAACTTGCTACGTCCTTTTTTTGTGGCGATTGGCGCTTCCTCATACCAGCGATATTCGTACCCCGCCCTTCACTGAACCAATTCCTTAGTTTCTATATTTTGTAGTACATTAACAACGGGAATATTAGGAGCGGTAGTAATGATGCAATGATTGGCATCATGTAAGGAGCTTGTATGCAGTTTGATACCTCGTATCTCAACAAAACCCCCAACAAAACCGCCCGTAACACCACGAGTTTCAAGCCGGAATTTGTGATTTTACACGAAACGGCGGGCTATGGCTCACTCGAATGGAATTTGCGGCCCGAAGTTCGCTCCAGTTATAATTATTTGATTGCCCGTGATGGTAAGACCTATCACTACGTCAATGAAAAATCCTATATTGCTTGGCATGCTGGAGTACGCAGTTGGGCACGCGGCTATAGCGGCGGCGAAATCAATGTATACGCGATTGGAGTTGAGGTTGAGGGACCAAATGATGGTACGCCGATCACTACTGCCCAAACCAAAGCCTTGGTTGAATTAATTCGCTATTTTCGTGATACCTATGCGATTCCCATTAATCGTGACTATTTCTTTGCCCATAGCACGGTTGCACCTGGCTATAAAGATGATCCACGGGGCTATAGTGTTGAATATACCTTGAAATTGCTTGATGAAAGTAGCCTTCCCAGCACTGGCCCACGCCCCAATACCCTTGGCGCACAACTGCGCAACGAAGTCTATAAACTGGCCAAGGGTGAATATCGGCCTGATTGGATGTTTCATCAATATGCCTTCAAAAACAAACTTGGCTCGCCGATTCGGGTTGGCATGGATTTTAGCGTGAAGGGCGTGCGCTATACTGGCGAGGTGTATGGCCGTGATGTAATTATTAGCCCATACAATCAATGGGATATTGTGCTTCGCGCCAATGATCTGACCGATCAAGATGTTTATAATGCCTTGATGCAATTTACCTATGGCGCGTTGGGCGTGGATTACCGACCGGATCAAGCCTTTTATCAATTTATCAGTCGGCCACCGCGCAAGCTCGTTGGAGTGCCGTTGGGTAACAGCAGCCGCTTGCAAGCTGGCGATGGCGCGGCCTATGCAGCCCAACTTTTCTCGCTGGATGCGCTGTATACGCCAATTGCCGCCACTGGCACAACCAATTGGTCGGTAGTCAAGCAACTTAGTGCAATTGTGGCCGCTCAAAATGCCTCTGCCGCCGATGCCGCGCTACGTGAAACGATCAACCGTGCCATGTATAGCCGCATCAATACAAGCTTCGATGCCAAATTGCCATTTATCAAAAAAGCTTTAGAAGCCAACCTTGGTGCGCCATTGTCAAGCCAACGCCGTTGGAGCTATCGCAATAACGAATATTTGTATGTCGTCTATGCTGGTGATACGCTGTTTGCGCTGGCCAATAAACCTGCTGAAGTGCGTTTATTGAGCGAACAGGCCGATTAGTTCTCAGTTAATTATGAGCCAACTATCAGCCCCGTATGATGTCGTGTCGCAACTCCTTCTTAGATGATAGAGCTATGCATCTAAGGAGGAGTTATGTTTAAGCGTCTTGTGGGATTATTTCTTTGCGGCACGATTGTGCTTGGGCTGAGTGCTTGTCAACCAAGCCAAAGCCAATCGACAGCTACGGCCCAAATCACAGCATCGATTGAAACTCAAGCCCAAGCAAACCCAACCCAACGAACCCAGCATTCAGCAACGCCATCGCTGGTAGCAACCAACGAGCCAGTAACGCCAACTGAGGCGGCCCAAGTTTTGGCAACACCAACGGTTGAGCCAACCATAGCACCAAGCCCAACCCCTTTTACAGCTAGCATTGAACCATTGCCCGATCCAATTTTGATCAACGAGCCACTGCCAAGCCTTATGCCAACGACGCTTGATCCACCGCTAACCTTTGATTTGAATGATCAAACAACCTATGCCAATCCGGTACTATTACCAGAACGTCGTGTCGAAACGATCAATTTGGCAAGCTTGCCTAACCTCAGTCTCTTACAAAAAATTGGTTTGGGTGACGTAATTGATCTTGCGATTGCGCCGAATAATCAATTTATTGCGATTGCAACGGCGATCAATATTGTGGTGTATGATCTACCAAGTTTAGAGCAACGCTATGTTGCTCAAGTTCCGGCAACGATCTACAACCTTAGCATTAGTGCTGATAGTGCCACGATTAACCTATTGCTCAACCCCGATTTAATTAATCCTGCTCCAGCTAAGGCAACGCTTCGCCGTTACGTAAGCCAAACAGGCGCGTTTCTTGATGAGACTGAGCAGATGGTTGATGTGAACCAATGGGATGCAAGTGAACCACGCATTGGAACCCAATCAATTCCAAATCATGCTGGTGGTTATGGTGCTTATAGCCCAAATCAAGCATTTTTCGCCCAGCTTGAGCCGCCACCAGGTTTAGCGGTTGGCTTAGGAGTAGCCATCGAGCGGGTCATCGATCAAACAACGATTTATACTGATGAGCAGTCGCTGTATCTACGATTTAGCCCTGATAGTACCTATGCTGCGGTGTTTTTTCAGCACTCGATTCAATTGATCGATTTGAATTCAGCAGTTGTCACGTCGTTGGTTATTCCAGCTTACACGTATGGCAATTTCAGCCCCGACAATACCCTCTATGCAACGGGTGATGGTTTTCAATTGCTCGATGTGAATCAAGCACGCCTTTTCAAAACTTTTCCAAATCAGCCGATTGATACGATGTATCGCACCTATACCCGCCCAACATTTAGTAGCGATGGTCAACGCATCAGCAATGGCGAAAATATTTGGGCGGTTAATCAAGATCCACCATTAATTCGCCAGCAACGATTGCCATTCTTTGGTGATGTAGCTTCGGGCATGGCGATTGTTCATGGTGCAAACGATTGGATAGTAACCAGCGAAAAGCAATTTACTGGAATGAATGAGCCACTTGCGCTAAAACTTTTCCAAGCCGATCAGCTGCATAGTAGCTTTACCGTTACTAAAACCTTAAATGATGCCTATTTTAGCGCTGATGGGAAGCAAATTGGCTTTATTTTCAATAATAACGAATTACAGATCTACGATCTAGCGCTTAAATCATTTATTCAAGCTAGGATATTTCCGTATCCAGTCAGAGAATTATCATTTAGCAGCGATAATAATTCCATTATTGCAAGCTTCGAGGAAAATCCTCAGTCAATTATTGCAGCATTGCTTAATCGCAACGATTTAAGTATTGTCAGAACTTTTGGCGCAGTTGAAGGTCAATTTGCGATTGATTATGATAATATAAGGTATCAATCATATCGAAAAAGTGTTCCTATCCAAATCGTTAACAATGCTGATTTTATGATCATTCCGGTTAATTTGCCTGATCATACAGCGATTGTCTATCGACTCAGCGATGGAATGCCAATGTATCGGATCAAACAAGGCATGCTTTCGCCTGATAATCGGCTTTATCTAGCGATTGAAGGCGGGCAAATACAGTTGTGGGGAATGCGACAATAACTCACGAAAGCAGCAAAGCTAGCAATGGTTGAATCGCTCAAGGCTGAACCATTAAACTAAAAAAAACCTCGCCCGCTGCTGTGGGCGAGGGAACACATCAATTATCAATAAAAAACACTGGGTTAAATTGATAATTAATCTAACCCAGTGTTTGGATATGGCTTATTTTACGCGATATGGCTCGAAGCGATGGGCAAATTGGCGGGGCACTGCACCACGCAAGGTTGTGCCTTCAGCGCCAAATTCTTCGCTTTCGATCATCCCACGTTCATGCCAAAGCGCTACCAGCTCGTTGGCTCGATAGGGAATCATGACCTCAAATTTAACCATACGCTCCATCAACATCTGTTCAATCGCGGTTTGTAAGCGATCAATTCCAATGTTTTGTTGAGCCGAAATCGCCACCCAACGATCGATCGGCAAGCCCAACTCTGTGATCATACGCACAATTTCGGCATCGCTGGGGCTATCGATCTTGTCGATTTTGTTGAACACGGTCAGAATTGGCTTATCCTGCACTTTGAGTTCGCTGAGCGTATCAATCACGGTTTTGAATTGCTCTTCAACATTGGCATGGGTCAGATCCAAAACGTGCAATAACACATCGGCTTCGGCAATTTCTTCCAAGGTAGCGCGGAATGCAGCGACCAAGGCAGTTGGCAAGCGTTGAATAAATCCGACCGTATCAGTCATCAAAACTGCGCGACCACCAGGTAAGGCCACTTTGCGGGTGGTTGGGTCGAGCGTGGCAAACAGCATATCGGCTGCCAGCACATCGGCTTGAGCCAAACGATTGAGCAAGGTCGATTTGCCAGCGTTGGTGTAGCCAACCACCGAAATAATTGGCAAGCCCGATTCTTGGCGGTTTTGGCGATACAATTCGCGATGACGATGCACATCAGCCAATTGTTCTTTCAACAAGGCGATGCGTTTGCCAATTATTCGTTGGTCACTTTCGAGCTGGGTTTCACCAGGCCCGCGCAACCCAACCCCGACCCCCGAACCACCGCCACCACCGCCAGATTGGCGCTCAAGGTGGGTCCAAGCGCGGCGCAAACGCGGCAGCAAATAATCGTATTGCGCCAACTCCACCTGCAAACTCCCTTCACGGGTGCGAGCGTGTTGGGCAAAAATATCCAAAATCAAGGTTGTGCGATCGATCACTTTAACTTTGATTGCTTCTTCGAGGTTGCGGGCTTGCGAAGGCGAAAGCTCCTCATCGAAAATCACCACATCGTAGGGCGTTTCCGAACGCAAATCAGCAACTTCGCGCACTTTACCTGGCCCGATATAGGTTTTGGGATTGGGATGATCAAGCTTTTGCGAAACCGTGCCAACCACCTCGAGTCCAGCAGTATCGGCCAGTAACGCCAATTCATCAAGTGAATCGTCGATGTGCCAAGCTTCGCGATTATTATAGATATCGCCCCCGACTAATAGGGCACGTTCCTTGGGTTTGGCGGTGACATGCATCCGTTCACGGACAGAATTACTCATAGATCTCCTTAAATTTCGTGACCACAGCGTAGCTTACTACAAAACAACAACTTTGCGCTTTTACCATATCTTTATCATGTGGGTTCCGCCTTTCACCAAGGAATCGCTGTGGTTGCTCTTTGCTGATACTCTAGCATAGGTTGAGCCATGGCTCATCCCTCGCACGACTGATTTTGCTATGCGATAATGCTGCTAATTGTGTGACGCAAGGAGGCGTAGCGATGACTGAACAAATTCATTATCGAACCTGCCCGCTCTGTGAGGCAATGTGTGGCTTGGCAATTACGGTCGCCGACAATGCAGTCAAGCAGATTCGGGGTGATCAGGATGATCCACTCAGCCGTGGGCATATTTGCCCCAAAGGTAGTGCCCTCGGCGATATTCACCACGACCCTGATCGCTTGCGCCAGCCACTTCAACGCCGTGCTGATGGCTGGCATCAAATTGGTTGGGATGAGGCTTTTGATTATGCTGCTACCCAATTAAAACAACTTCAGGCTCGCTACGGCCCCGATGCAATCGCGATTTATCAGGGCAATCCTTCGGTACATAATCTTGGCACAGCTTTAGGTGCTGGCGCGTTTGTCCGCAGTTTGCGCACCAAAAATCGCTTCTCGGCTAGCTCGGTCGATCAATTGCCGCATCAGTTGGTGGTGTATCACATGTATGGGCATCAATTAATGTTGCCTGTGCCTGATTTAGATCGAACTCAGTTTTTGTTGATTTTTGGGGCGAATCCAGCGGTTTCAAATGGGAGCATTATGAGCGCCCCCGATATTAAACGCCGTTTGAAGGCGATTCAGCAGCGCGGCGGCCAAATTGTGGTGTTTGACCCCCGCCAAAGCGAAACAGCACAATTAGCCGATCAACATTATTTTATTCAGCCTGGTAGCGATGGCTTGGTATTGGCAGCGCTGATTCATACGATGCTCAAAGAAGGTTGGGCTAATCCTGATCGGCTAGCTGGCTTTACCAATGGGCTTGATCAGCTTGAAGCGCTGTTCGCACGATTCAGCCCAGCAGCAGTCGCTGAGGCAACGGGTGTAGCAGCTGATACAATATTGCAACTAGCCCATGATTTTGCCCATGCCAGTAGCGCTGTTTGCTATGGCCGAATTGGGGTTTCAATCCAGCAGTTTGGTACACTCAGCCAGTGGTTAATTCAGGTACTGAATATCATTACTGGCAACTTGGATCGCGAGGGTGGCTCGATGTTTGCCACGCCAGCCTTCGATACGTTGCCACTGGGCAGTAAAGGTAATGTTGGGCGGTGGCATACTCGTGTGCGCCAGTTGCCCGAATTCGCTGGCGAGCTGCCTTCAGTCGCTTTGGCCGAAGAGATTTTGACCCCGGGCGAAGGCCAAATTCGAGGATTAATCACCTCGGCGGGCAATCCGGTGCTTTCAACGCCCAATGGTCAACAACTTGACCAAGCTTTGGCTGGGCTTGAATTTATGCTCTCAATCGACTTCTATTTGAATGAAACCACTCGCCATGCCCACTTGATTTTGCCACCAAGCTCACCCTTGGAGCATGATCATTATGATGTGCTGTTTCACAATTTGGCGATTCGTAACACCGCTAAATACAGCCCCGCGCTATTCGAGATCGATCAAGCTGCTCGCCACGATTGGCAAATTTTCGGCGAATTAACCCAGCGCATGAGCGAAAAAGAGGGGCGCATTTTTCCACCAAAAGCGATGCTTGAGCGTGGATTGCGTTCAGGGCCATATGCGATTCAACTCAGCGAATTAGCTCAACAACCGCATGGGATTGACCTTGGGCCATTGCAACCACGCCTGCCTGAACGACTTTTCACTGAGGATAAACAAATTCAGCTTGTGCCACCAGCAATTGCCCACGATTTGGATCGACTAGCCGAATTGTTGCAACAAGCACCAAGCAAGCAACTACGCTTGATTAGCCGTCGGCAACTGCGCAGCAACAATTCTTGGATGCACAATAGCCAACGTTTAGTCAAGGGCGATGATCGTTGTACCCTGCAAATGCACCCAGCCGATGCAGCGCAACGCCAACTGAGCCATGGCCAGCAGGTCAGCATCAGTTCACGAGTTGGCACAATCGAGGTGGCGCTTGAAGTCAGTGAGTTAATGATGCCTGGGGTGGTCAGCTTGCCGCATGGCTGGGGTCATCGCTATTCTGATACCAAAATTCAAATCGCCCAAGCCCATGCTGGCAGCAGCATCAACGATTTAACCGATGATCAAGCGATCGATCCATTAAGTGGCAATGCTGCCTTAAATGGAATAGCAGTCGAGGTGCAAGCAGTTGTGTGATTGCTTCTACTCAGAGTTGAATGCCACCATTATTGGCTTTATCTTTGGAAAGTTGGTCGGCGTGGCGGGTAGTTTCAGGCAATCGATATTTGGTTGTGCAACCCAACACTAAATCGACAGCAGTGCTAATGCTTACGCGATGGCCAGGCGAAATGTAGAGCGGATTTGTGCCAACCCGCGTTCGCACAACCGCCCCAATCTGTTCGCCAGCATCATAGACGGGAACCCACGCACCTTGCTGATTGGGCACTGGTTCGTGGGTTCCGCATAAATAACTTTTGCCCACGCCAATTGTTGGTAAATCGGTCAAAACACCCAAATGAGCGGCAATGCCAAAACGACGGGGATGCATAATGCCCATCCCATCACACAACAACACATCGGGCAGCTGTTGCAATTGCTCCAAGGCTGCCAACACTGCCGGAATTTCGCGAAATGACAGCAAGCCAGGAATATAGGGGAAGTTGGTTGGACGACGAACTAAGGTTTTTTCGACTGGTTGAAGTGCTGGAAAATTCAAGATCACGATTGCGGCACGGGTGGTTGCGCCATCGTCTTCAAAGGCAGCATCAACCCCAGCCACCGTTTGAAGTGGCTGGGCAAAATCATCGACTAAACGCACCTGATCGCGTAGTTGGAGTTGCAGATCGATCGCTTGCTCGGGCGTTAAATCCCAGCGATGCACTTGGCTATTTGGAAAACGACTCATCTATTGCCTCATCCATTAGTGATAACAGGTCGGTGTTCGGCAACCCGATCGGTTAGTACATCGATCAATAATTCGTCATAATCGAGATGTTTTGCCAACACAATTGTGGTATGAGCATGACGATCACGGCCTGCTTGAATAATTTCGGGCAAATCTTCACGCACATGACTGCCAAATTGAATAAAATAGGGCACGGCCACAAGCTGCTTCAAACCTTGGGCAACCAGCCTATCAAGGGCTTCCGCGATGCTTGGCTCGTTCAAATCCATAAAACAGACCTGGACTGCGGCCCAAGGTGTTGCTTGGCGTACCCGTTCAGCAACGGCTTCAATCGGTGCATTTGAGGCTGGGCGTGGACTGCCATGCACCATTACCAACAAGCCAGCTTGCGCATAATCTAAATCAGGCCAAGCCTGATTAGCGCGTTTTTGCACGAGTTGGGCCAAGGCGGGGTGTTCGCCAAACGCTGGGGCCATCGAAAAAGCTACATTAGGATAATTGGCGGCCATTTGCGCAACCTGTTGGCGTAAACTCACTTGGACAAAATAGCCATCGATCAAAAAATAGGGCAAGACCCTAATTGCAGTTGCGCCTTGCGCGACTAAACGGGCGGTTGCTTGGGTCAGATCAGGCTGGCTATAATTGAGAAAACCCGCCCCAGCCAATTGGGCAACGCCGCGCTCGCGCAGCCGTGCAGCCAAACGCAGCATGGTTGCCCCCGAACCAGCGAATAAACTCCCATGACCAATGATCAATAGTGCTTGCATTGGTTGATTCCACTACTTCTTTTGCAAATAATCGACCATATTACGGGCGGTTGCTTGCCAAATTGGGCTAGGCTCACGCTCCAAACAGGCTTGATAATCGGCCAGCGCCGCAGGATGTTGCTCTAACTCCATATAGGCTTCGGCGCGATAGCAATAGGCCATATAGCGCTCAGGGTGCGCCGTAATCACCATGCCAAAATCATCAACAGCGGCCTGAATCGCGTTGGCTCGAAGCGCTAAACTCCAGCGCAGATCGAATGGCTCCTCGTAATTCATACTCCAATCCATCGCCGTGTTATAGGCTTCACGGGCGGTATCCCACTTGCCCTTGAGCATGGCCTGATCAGCCTGATCAATATAAATCAACGGGACGGCGGTGCGCCCAAAATAGATGATCGGATAACACAAGGCCACAATCACAAAGCCCAGCACAATCGTCCAACCCAACGGTAAACGATGATACCAACGCCGACGAGTGACTGGCAAGGGCGAAAGCAGCCGCGATGGGGGTGACATGAACATGCTCCTCAAACGTATTGTTAAATTATTCGTTTAAATTTACTTGACTAATAAAGTGTTCTAAGTTACCAAGCTTCATATCATTTAGCAAGGCACTTGGTAATTCAATTACGCCAATGGCATGCTCATAGGCTGCCACATGTTTGAGCAACATCAACGCCAACACTTTGGTATGTTGCGGGCTCATCATGATTCGTGCGACTGGTTGAACACTGGCAGTATTATTGCGAACATCTTCGACACAAGCAAAATCGATTGTAAAATCGTAAGGGCTGCCGCTAATTTGTACCTGATTAGCATACGCTGCCCGTGGTGATTGATCACTCATCTATAGTACTCCTTAAAAATGATTTTTCTCAATTTATGGCGGTTTGGATTTTAAGCTCCCTCACCCCCAACCCCTCGCCCACGGCGGCGGGCGAGGGGCATTCCATCTATCATGCTAGGCTGCTTCCCCCCTCGCCTCACGTGCGGGAGAGGGGTTGGGGGTGAGGGGGTGAGGGCAGGCTAATCGACTGCACAGTTTATCCCATCAAGCATATCAAGATATTGGTTCAATGCTACAATAGCGCAACCAGTGTGTCCGCGAAAGAAGGAGCCGTTATGAGCGATTCAGAAGCGCAACAGCCCCACCGTCGCAACCAGTTAAACGATTTATCGGGGCGCGAGTGGCTTTATGCAACGCGTTCGATTGCGCTAACTGGCACGCCACCAACGCCACTCAACGATTTAACTGCTGAAGAATGGGCGGCTTGGTCAGCCCCAATTTTAGCCAGCGCTTACCCAACCCGTGGCCCTGCTTCGGCTGCCCATCATATTCGCAAAGCCCATCCATCGCCTAAACCACCAGCCTTGCTTAGCGAAATTATTCGTTTTTTTACCAAGCCCAACGGTTGGGTGCTCGACCCATTTGCTGGGGTTGGCGGCACGCTGCTGGCTTGTGCCCAAACCCAACGCCAAGCAATCGGCATCGAATTATCGCCGCACTATATCGATTTGTATGGACAGGCGGCTGATGCACTGAATTTGGCTCGTTTGCCAGTTTTGCAAGGCGATGCCCGTGAAGTACTCAACAGCCCAAGCATCCAGCAACAACGCTTTGATTTGGTGTTGACCGACCCACCCTATAGTTCAATGCTCAGTCGAGCACGCACTGGTCAGCGTCGCAAACAGGGTAACGGCGCAGCCACGCCCTTCACCGATGATCCCGCCGATCTTGGCAATGTCGATTATCCAACCTTTCTGCGTGAATTGACTTCAATTGTGGCGCAAACCTTGCAATCGTTGCGGGTTGGCGGCCATTTGGTGTTGTTTGTCAAAGATCTGCAACCAACCCCAGAGCATCATAACATGCTCCATGCCGATATCGTGTCAGCGTTGTATCAATTATCGCAGCTGCGCTATCGCGGCTATCGCATCTGGTACGATCAAAGTGCAATGCTCTATCCATTTGGTTATCCCTATAGTTTTGTTGCCAATCAGGTGCATCAATTTTTGTTAATTTTTCAGAAGCAAGCAGAGGGTGAATTATGAATCATGGCTGGGCCATCGTCACGGGCGGCGCTCGGCGCTTGGGCAAATCAATTGCGCTGGAATTAGCCCGCGCTGGCTACAATTTAATTATTCACTACAATGCGGCTCAGGCTGAGGCCGAACAAACCTGTAGCGAGATTCAGGCACTTGGGCGTGAGGCATGGGCTTATAGCGCCGATCTGCGCGATGTGGCTGCAATTGAGACAATGTTTCAAATAATTGGCGAACGTTGTGGCAAATTGGCAGTTTTGGTCAATAGTGCTGCCGATTTTCCGCGCACACCGATTGGTAGCGTGAGCCAGCAAACCTGGGACGATTTGGTTGCGCTCAATCAACGTGCCCCGTTTTTTTGTGCTCAGGCTGCCGCCAAACTCATGCCTGACCATGGGGTGATTGTGAATATTGTTGATGTTGGTGGCGAAGTGCCATGGCCTAGTTTTGTGCCTTATGGCATGACCAAAGCTGCATTAATCATGATGACCCGTGGTTTAGCATTAGCTTTGGCTCCTACTATTCGGGTTGGGGCAGTTGGGCCAGGCGTAGCACTTTTGCCTGATGGTTGGCAAGAAGACCACAATTCATTAAACAAAATTCCCTTGAAACGGCTGGGCGTGCCCGAAGATATCGCCAAAGCTGTGCGTTTTATCGTCGAATCGCCCTATTTTACCGGCGAAACCATCTTTGTTGATGGCGGTCGTCGCTGGGCCTAAGGAGCATCCTACATCCATGAGTCAAATTTCATTAACCCACGAAGTCGTTAAACCACGCCAAACCAGTGCCGAGGCTAAAGCGCCCTTGTTGGTCATGTTGCATGGCGTGGGAGCCAACGAGCATGATCTGTTGCCTTTGGCTCAATATCTCGACCCACGTTTGTGTGTCGTTTCGGCTCGCGCACCCCATCGCTATCAATTTGGCGGCTTTTCGTGGTTCGATATTCATTGGCATGCCAAGGGTTTTAATATTGATACCAATCAAGCCCAACAAAGCTGGGAGACGGTGCAGCGCTTTTTGGGTGAAGCATGCAGCGCCTACGATTGCGATCCTAAACAAATTTATTTGGGCGGTTTTTCGCAAGGCGCAATTATGAGTTTAGGTGCAACCCTGACCAAGCCCGAATTGATTGCTGGCACAATTTTGATGAGTGGCCGTTGGATGCCCGAAGTTGGCCCGCAAACCGACCGCGAACACATCGCCAACAAGCCAATTGTGGCGGTTCATGGCGTATACGATGAGGTTATTCCAATTCAATATGGGCGGGCGATTCGCGATTTTCTGCAAACCCTGCCTGTGCAACTGGAATACCATGAATTTGCCATGGGCCACGAAATTAATTTGGATAGTTTGCAAGTGGTGGTCAAGTGGCTCAAGCAGCAGCTTGGCTGATGCCCTCACCCCCTATCCTCCTCCTTACAAGAGTAGGTTTTAAGCTCCCTCACCCCCAACCCCTCTCCCGCCGAGCGGGAGAGGGGGAAACTTGATCAAATCAAGCGAGGTGGCATGCCCTGCTTCTCCCACCGAGCGATCAAGGGGAAGCACCAAACCAAACGCCCCTCGCCCGCCGCCGTGGGAGAGGGGTTGGGGTGAGGTCATTACTCTTAGCCTTTATAACATTGGTTGGCTTGCTCGATCACCCATTGCTCAAGCAGTGATGGGTAGATTTGCTCGCTCAATAATGTGCCAAAGCGCTCAATTTTATCGCCGCGCTCAAACCAACGACTAATCAATTGTTCGCCATAGAAATAGCTGAAAATATAGGCTCGCCACAATGGTGAGCTAATAAAGCGCAAGCGTTGCTGTGCTCGTTCTTCGCTGGTTAAGCCATAGCGCACCAAGTAATCAACAATCTCATCAGCAGGCCGACCTTCAGCATGTAATAGCAACGCGGCATTGCCAGCCACCCCCGCCAAGGCCTTGAGTGCCGTGTTAATTCGTAGTTCTTGGGCTGGGTCGCCAGTGATGCCAACCTTGGGATAGAGGGTTTGAGCTTGCCACTCGACCAACTCTTTAGGGCTGAACAATATGCCCACCGCGCTATTGGCGATACCTTCAGCCATCACACATTCAGGCGTATTCAGCAAAAAGATCGAATGCTCTGCCCAGCCCCGACCAGCATATAAATCACGTTCTTTGATGCAATGCTCGGTGTGATGGCCTGGATAGGCTTCGTGGGCAACTAAGTTTGTCAGACTATTGAGGGCAATTGGCAAATCGGTGTTGATATCGACCGCTGAATGATAATTGCCGTAATACCAGTTATAGCCGCTCCAAGGCTGATTGTTGACCAAGCGAAAATCGACTTTTTCGCTAGCAGGCAAGGGATATAACGCCAACGTGCGGCTGCGTAATTCAGTTTCGATCAACTGCAACAAGGGTTGGGCCTGTTCGCCGTTGATTTCAAATTGTCGTCGCCAGATTTGAGTGCGTTCGAGTACGTCACCTTGGCCTGGCAATAAACTATCAAGTTCGTCGATTGCCTCATCGAACACGGCTTCGTCGATCATTGCTGGCTCGATATCGAAGCAACGCCGCACTTCCTCGCGATAATCAAAACGTTCGCCAGCCAACTGGCGACAGGTGGTGGCCATACCAGTCACCTGTTTGCGCAAATAGGTGCGACGGCGAATTGGCAAATCACTGGCTTCAATCTGCTCTAGCAGTTGTTCAGCGGCCTGCACCAACTGGTTGGTTGGCCAAGCAGCGCTATCCAACACTTGGTCGCGTAGATAATTTGGGCCACAATAGGCATCAACGTAGCCATCGATATGTTGGCTAATTCGAAATGCTAGCTCAATATAGGCTAGGCCGATCGGTTCAAAAATAGGCATAATCAAGCATCCTCGCAACACAAATCTAGCTTTATTGTACCCCAAAGGCTAAGCGTTAATGGTTGATCACAGCTTATTCATCATTCTGCTGGATTCTCACGCGAACAACGTGCTATGCTCATTGCAGCAACGATTTTTCTGTGTGAGGAACGCCCATGCGCAGCCGCCAACAACGCATTCTTGCATCGCCCTACTATCGCAATAACCAATTTCAAAATTTGTATCCAACGGCTATGCTTCAAGCCAATTCAATGGTTTCGACCTTGCGCCGCCAGTTTTTTGGCAAGGAACAACGGCGGCCAACCAAGCCCTTGCCGAGTGCTTGGCCTGGTCAACGTTTTCACCAAACACCGCCAGCCTCGGGGTTACGCGTTACATGGCTTGGCCATTCAACGTTATTAATCGAATTTGCGGGCATCACGCTATTAACTGATCCGGTGTGGGCTAAGCATTTATCGCCGGTGCAGGGCATTGGGCCACAGCGTTTTCAAACTGCGCCGATTGCGCTAGAACAATTGCCAGCAATCGATTTAGTGCTGCTTTCGCACGACCATTATGATCATCTTGATAAGCAAACAATTCGCTGGCTAGCCCGTGGCTCGATGCCTTTCGTCACCGCCTTGGGTGTTGGCGAGCATCTTGAACGTTGGGGTATCGCCAGCAGCCGCATCCACGAGCTGGATTGGTGGGAAGAATTGCATTTGGCCGAATTTGGTTTGACGATTGCCGCTGTGCCAGCCCAACATTTCTCTGGGCGTGGCCTTAAGCGCAATAGCACACTTTGGGCTTCGTGGGTGGTGATGAGCCAAAACTCACGGATTTATGTGGGCTGTGATAGTGGGATGTTCGCCGGATTTAATGATATTGGGCAACGTTATGGCCCGTTTGAACTGGCCACGCTCGAAATGGCCCAATATGATATTGCTTGGCCTGGTGTGCATATGCAGCCGGAAGAGGCGTTGCAAGCGGCTGAAATGTTGCAAGCTCGCACGATGTTGCCGGTACATTGGGGCGCATATTGCCTTTCGTTGCATGCTTGGGATGAGCCAATCGAGCGTTTGCTGAAGGCTGCCCACGCCAGCCCGATCAGCATTCTCACGCCGCAACTTGGTCAGCCAGTCGAGCCAAGCCAGCCCGAACATTTAACTGAATGGTGGCGAGATTAGCAGCTTTTTAATCCAGAAGCGCAGAGTTGTGCATTATGAATTATGAGGGATGAAGGATGACACATTGCCAAAGCGCTAGTTCATCCTTGCTCTCACAAATAAAATAGAACTCTGCGTCTCTGGGTTAAATTGTAGCTACACCATTAACTCAAGTGTTTTGAGGACCAATAACTCGAGTTCTAATCCCTGCCAACTAATCCCCACGCTACACAAACTTCACGGCCAGCATCGTAATATCGTCGTGTTGCTCGGTATGGTTGGCAAAGTCTTGCACGTCGTTGAGCACAGCATCGAGCAAGGCTTGAGCATGAATATCGGCTGGCAATGAGCGCACCAAATCTTCTAAACGCTCGAAGCCATACATTTCGTCGCTGCTATTCATGGCTTCGACAATTCCATCGGTGAAAAACAACAGCATATCGCCATGATTACATTGAATTGGGCTATCTTCATATTGAATTAATGGTGTGATGCCAAGCGGCAATGATTGGCCGCGCCCAGTCAAATATTCAGGAAACTCTGGCTGGTTGCGACTGCTATGAATTAAAAATGGGTATACTTGGCCAGCATTGGCCCAAACCAAGGTGCGAGCCAAGGCATCGATCCGAGCATAGCTCACCGCCGCAAACATACTACGGGGAATATTTTGCACTAAACTAGTATTAGTTTGATCAAGAATCATCGCTGGAGTCGCTTGAGTGCCAGCCAAGGCGCGGAGGGTGCTGTAAGTTGCGACCATTACTAAGGCGGCAGGCACGCTCTTGCCCGAAACATCGCCAATCATCAGATCAACGGTACTGCTGCCTTGAGCGATTACGCCATAGAAATCGCCTGAGGTCTCGCGTTGGGGCAAACAAATTGCGGCAACTTCAAGCCCAGCCACGCTTGGAAGGCGTTTCGGCAACAGCGCTTGTTGCACATTTCGCGCAATTTGCAGTTCGCTCAGCATTCGTTCGCGTTCGCTCTGCTCGGTATAAAGCTTGGCAATCCGCTGCGACATAAGATTAAAAGTGCGCGTCAGGTCGGTTAATTCATCGGTAACCCGTTGATCATCAGGCAGGGTATGACCCAAATGGCCGTCAGCAAGTTGCAACGCACCATGTTTCAAACGCTGAAGTGGCCGATTGACCACAAAAACCGTCGCTAGCCAAGCACAAGCAATCGCCACCAGACTGCCACCAATAATCAATGGCAACAGTTGGTTAATCAACGATTGTTGGGTCAGATCACGCGCCTCAACCGACAGCGAAGCCTCGACAATGGCAATCACATAGGGCTGGCCTTGAGCATCATTAACCACAATTGGCGCAACCAAGCCATAGTACGAGCCAAATTCATCGGCATAGCGCACGGCATGGCGCTGGCCATCCTCAAAGGCGGCCCAGTGCTCAGGCGTATCGTAGAAGAAGGGATAGTTGATGCCAGTATTATCAACATCGACCCAATAATACAAACGATGGGTTTTGATATCGCGGCGTAAAATGCCAATAAAGCCCACGTTGGCCGCAGTTTGGGCTTGGGCCAATTGCTTTTGCAGCGTAGTATAGGCCTCGGTATACAAATCAGCTGGCGCATCAATTTGACTCAACAAGGCTGGATCAAGCTCACGGGCAATCAATTCAACGACTCGTGCCAAGCGTGTATCCATCTCGCGTTGCCAACGCTGGTTGGTTTCACGATAAAAACTCAGGCCAGCAAAGATCAGCGTCGCAATAATGATCACTTGGAGCGGCAACAACACCTTGATAATCAGTGGAATACGCAGTTTCATTGCTCGCTCCCCAAGCGTTGTGGATTGCTACCATCGGCATTAAAGCGCCAAATCGTGTTGTTATAAGCGTCGGCAGCATAAACATGATTGTTGTGAAACGCCAAACCAAAAACTTGCCAACGCGCCAGATCAGGCGCAAAAGCCGCGATTGGCTGACCATCATGGGTTAGGCGTTGAATCCGCTGATTGCCCATATCGCCAACATAAATATCGCCAGTCGCTTGATCAAGCGCAATATTAAGTGGGTAGGAAAATTCACCAAGGTTGCTGCCATAGCGACCAATGACCCGCAAAAATTGCAGTGAAATCGTATCGCCAGCTTCGTGCAACGAAAATTCTTGAATTCGACCATTGAACGAATCGACCACATACACATGGCGACGCTCACGATCAACGACTAAATCGCTGATGCCGCTAAATTGTTCGTTGCCATTACCAAACTCGCCAAAAAATTCGGCCAATTGCTGGCCATCACGATGATAGACCACCACCCGATTGGCCTTGTAATTTGCCACCCAAATGCGGTCGGCACTATCGACAGTTACGCCATAGGGTTCGTTGGTTGGCTCATCCATGGCTGGATCATAATCGTTGCCACCGAATTCGCGCACAAACGAACCATCAGGCTCGAAACTGCGCACCCCATCGTGCACCAGCGTCGCCTCATCATTATAGATAAAATTGCCGATATACAAACGGCCAAAACTATCGCGCCCAAGATCCCAGCCAGAGTGAATATTGCTTGGGCCAACCCCAAAAACCCCAATGCTGGCGGCAATTTGGCCAGTGGAGTCGAGTTGAGCGATGCGATAATTGCCACGATCGGTCACATAAATGTGTTGATCGCTGGCAACGGCAACGCCATTTGGACGCAGCAAGTGTTGAGGTTGCTGACTACAGCCAGCCAACAACCCCACAAGCAAGAATGAAAGACAGCGGCGCATGCATGCTCCAAAGTGCGCTTTAGAAGCCAAAACGGCCAAGATTCAATAACGTGCCAATAATGCCCGTTAATCCAGCAAGGCCATATAGCGCGATGAGCGCGATTGTCCGTGGCTCAAGCTTAAGGCTCTTTTTATAGCTCTGAGTTGGTTTCATTTCAATTCGCTGGCCGCGCCAGTATTGAACTTGCGGGCTGCTGCTAAAGAGCCTTGAGCCTTGACGATTCTGCCAGATTTGCCAAGCAATCCAGAGCAGAAAGCCGCAGCCAACCAACATAATTGCCACTCGCGCCAAGTTTGGCATCGCCAACACTTGGGTGCGCAGCATAAACAAGCCCAAAATTGCAATGATCGCGGGCATCCAAGAACGGTCAAATCTCATAGTTCGCTGGTTTCTTGTAGGTCAAAATAGGGCGGAGCATTGGGATCAAGCTCATTGCTGATCGCTGGCTGAGCCAAGCGCCCATACACTTCGGCCAGCCCATAAAGCGAACGGGCTAAATCATAGGATAGCTGGTCGGGCTTGATGCGCCATGCCCAATTACCACCAGTGTAGCCAGGCCGATTCATACGGGCTTCGCTGCCCAGATCAAGCGCATCTTGCATGGGGATAATCACCGTATCGGCAACTGAGGCATACAAGGTGCGAATCATCGTCCACACAATCGCGTCTTCGCCACAATACAAATAGGTACGAGCACGATGCTGTTCTTCTGGCCCAGCACTCGTGTACCAGCCGCGCGAGGTATCGTTATCGTGCGAGCCAGTGTAGGCAACCGTATTTTGCACATAGGTATGGGGCAAGAAGTTCGATTGGAAGGCTCCCGATGTGAAGGCAAATTGCAAAATCCGCATGCCAGGCAAGGCAAATTGGTCGCGCAATTGATACACATCAGGCGTGATCATGCCTAAATCTTCGGCAATCAACGGCAAACTGCCAAAAGCATGGCTAATTGCTTGGAAGAAATCTGCGCCTGGGCCACGTCGCCACTCGCCATTAACAGCGGTTTCTTCGCTTGCTGGCACAGCCCAATAGCCGGCAAAGCCACGGAAGTGATCAACCCGCACGATATCGACGGTGCGCAAACTGGCACTAATTCGCTGTTGCCACCATTGATAGCCATCTTGGGCCATCACATCCCAACGATAGAGTGGGTTGCCCCAGCGCTGGCCGGTCGCCGAAAAATAATCTGGTGGCACACCCGCAATATCAACCGGATTGCCATCGGGATGCAGCAAAAACAGGCTGCGATTAGCCCAAACATCGGCGCTATCGTGAGCTACAAAAATTGGAATATCGCCAACAATTTTGATATCGCGCTCGTTGGCATAGTGCTTCAAGGCATCCCATTGGCTGAAAAAGGCCCACTGCAAAAACTTATGAAACTGCACATCATCAGCTAATTTGTTGCCCCATTCGCTGATTGCCGCTGGTTCATGCAAAGCAATTGCCTGATCCCATGTCGTCCAAGAAGCGCCGCCATGAGCTGCTTTACAAGCCATAAACAAGGCATAATCGTCGAGCCACGCTTGTTCGGCAACACAAAACGCGCGAAAACCACGATCATCGGCTTGAGCCTTGAAATTTTCAAAGGCGGTGCGCAAAAGCTGCAATTTGGCCGGAATTACCGCGCCAAAATCGACAGCTTCGGCTGGCAAATGGGTGAGTTGTTCCAAGTCCCATTCGGCTAGCAAATTGATCCGAGCCAAATAATCGGGGCTGATCAGCATATGGTTGCCAGCAAACGCCGAAAAACATTGATAGGGCGAATCGCCATAGCCAGTTGGGCCGAGTGGCAAAATTTGCCATAGCCGTGCGCCAGCAGCTTGTAGCCAATCCACAAATTGGTAAGCCTCGCTGCCAAGATCGCCAATTCCATAGCGACCATGCAACGACGTGGGGTGCAGAAGAATCCCCGCAGCACGTTCGAAGGTCATCGAACTACCTCCAACTATCGGTGAGTATCTCGTAAAATTTAATGTATGTTCTTGGTATGATAGCATAGACACGCATGAAGAATGAGGGCTGAAACCAAATGGCCCGTTTGAGCAGAAGGTGATGGCTTAATCTTTAAAAAAGCTCGTATGATCATATCAACATATGCTAAAATACTCTGGGAATAATCAGCCACTTAAGCTACATCTGGTTTATGCGGCTTTAACGAAAAGGATTTAAGCATTTATGAGCCAAGCTCTTGAGCAACTTCGCGACCATCTCGCAACTATCCGCGATCTTAATCACACCGCAGGATTGCTTGCCTGGGATCAGCGCACTCAAATGCCGCGTGGTGGGGCCAGCACGCGTGCTGAGCAATTAGCTACCATCAGTCGAATTTCGCATGAGCTATTCACTGGCGAGAAAACCCTCAGCTTGCTTGATGCGGTTGATGTTGCTGATTTATCGCCCGACTCTGATGATGCTCGTTTGATCAGTCATACCCGCTACAATTACGAACGTTCGAGCAAATTGCCTGCCGAATTTGTCGCCAAACAATCGCGGGTACGGGCATTAGCGGGCAAAGTTTGGGAAGATGCCCGTGCCAACGCCGATTTCAGCCAGTTTCAGCCGCATCTTGAAACGATTGTTGAGATGGTGCGCGAACAAACCCAATTTCTGGGCTACGATGAACATCCCTACGATGCCTTGCTCAATAGCTACGAGCGTGGTTTGACAACCAAGCAAGCGCTTGGCTTGTTCGATGAATTGAAGGCCGGCACTGTGCCATTGGTGCTCAAAATTGCCGCGATGGGCGACGATGGCCGCGATGCCCCGTTGCATGGCAATTATCCCGAAGCGCTCCAAGAACAATTTGGCAAAAAAGTGACCGTGCGTTATGGCTACGATTGGAATCGCGGTCGGCAAGATCGCAGCACCCATCCATTTTGTAGCAACTTTGGGCGCAACGACGTACGGATCACCACGCGTTTTAATCCCAATTGGCTTTCACCAGCGCTTTTTGGCACATTGCATGAAACCGGGCATGCCTTGTACGAACAAAATATCAAGCCCGAACTTGATCGCACGCCGCTTGGTCGCGGTACCTCGTTGGGTGTCCACGAATCGCAATCGCGTATGTGGGAAAATATTGTTGGGCGTTCGCGACCATTCTGGGAGTTTTTCTACAGCGATTTGCAGGCGACCTTCCCTGAGCCATTAGCCAATGTCGATCTGGAGCGCTTCTATCGGGCCGTTAATGCGGTTAAGCCCTCATTGATTCGCGTCGAAGCTGATGAATTAACCTACAATTTGCATATTTTGCTGCGTATGGAGCTAGAAATTGCCTTGGTTGAAGGCACGCTCAAGGTTGCCGATTTGCCCGAAGCTTGGAACGCCAAGATGCAAGCCTACCTTGGCATCACCCCAGCCAACGATGCTGAGGGTGTACTCCAAGATATTCACTGGTCGGGCATGATGTTTGGCTACTTCCCCACCTACACTATTGGCAATGTGCTGTCGGTTCAACTATTTGATACGGCAATCGCCCAACATCCTGAGATTTGGGATGAAATGCGCCGTGGTGAATTTGGCACACTGCTTGGTTGGATGCGTGAACATATCCATCAGCATGGCAGTAAATTCTTGCCTAACGAGTTGATTACCCGAGCAACGGGCCGGTCAATGGATGCAGCGCCTTACGTTAAGTATTTACAAACCAAATTTGCTGAATTATATTAACCACAGTAAATAAGCAATGCCTCGCCCCCTCTGCTCGCCAATTAGTCGAGGGGGCTGCTTTGAGCGTGAAATCTAGGCCCAAAGCAGGATGCACCGAGCCTGGGCCTCGATTAAACTAGCCCTATTCCCAACTACACGAACCATATTGTTTGATGAGAGAGTTTATGCAACAGCAATGTCCCCAATGCCAACGCCAGCTTGCGTTCAACCCAGCCTATTTGCCATGGTGTGAATGTGGCTGGAATATCAAGCCACGTTCGCTGCCTGAAACCTATGGCATGTTCGACAAGATCTATACCAATGTGAGTCGGCGTTTGGGTAACCAGATGTTACGTCAGATGCAATCGCTGAATGATCTTAAACCGCGTTGGACGTTCGGCAAAGTCGTGGTTGGGTTGATGGCTGGACTCATTCATGGATTTACGCTGCTCATCCTCGTTTTAGGCGTGCTCTTAATTTTTGATGGCTGGCCCAATCCCTTTGCGGTAGTTTTTGGGGTCGTGCTGCTGGGTATGGTGTGGCTCTTGCGTCCAAGGTTGGCCAAATTTTCCAAAGATGAATTAATTCTAACACCAAAAGAAGCGCCAACGTTGTTTAACTTGCTCAACCAAATGACCACTCAGCTTGGTGCAAAACCGATTGAAGTTGTGGTGGTTGATGAACGGTTTAATGCCTCGTTCAGCAGTTTGGGTTGGCATCGAACGCCAGTACTGGGCCTTGGGCTGCCCTTGTGGTTAGCTTTGAGCAACCAAGAACGGGTTGCCCTAATCGCCCATGAAATTGACCATAGCATCAACAATGATATTAATCGCTCGTTCTTAATTCATTCGGCAATTAACGCATTAGCGACATGGGTTCAAACGATCTATCCAGTCGAGCTGGTACAGCCTGAGCTAGGATTGAAAGGCTTTTTGTTGTTACCGTTTAATCTGTTGCTACGGGGCTTTTGTTGGCTTCTACTGGGTTGGATGCGGCTCATGGTGCTATTGGCTGGCCGCGAAAGCCAACGAGCTGAATATTTGGCCGATTATAAGGCAGCTGAATTAGGTGGCAGTGCCGCCGCAATCGATTTGCTGGATCGGATTCACCTTGACGATTCATGTCATTTGGCAATTCAGCGGGCCGTGCTTAGCCCTGCCAAACCACATATTTTGCAATATTTGGCAGAGCATATTACGACGATTCCTGATCATGAGCGCGAACGCTTGCGGCGCGTAGCTCGTTTAGAAGGCTCATTGCTTGATGCTTCACATCCGCCAACCGCCCAGCGAATCGAGTTTCTGAGCACGATTGCTCCCCAACAGGCCACAATTAAGCCTGAAACGAACATCATGACTGCAATTACCAACGAGTTGCTTGGCTATGAAAGCCAAATTATTCAACGCTTGCGCAGCCAATGGATTAGCATTGGCTAAATCTTAATTAGCAATTAATCCAAAACTGACCAATCCAATCCTCGTCGCGCAACAGATGTGCTAGGATAAGCACGGATGTGATTTGTGTGATGAGGATTGGATTGATTGTGCAACGTAGAATTATTCAAATAAGCAGTTTTATAGCTATTTTAGCTCTTTGTTTAGCCATAACCTTAATTTGGGTACTGCAACGTAGCCCTGCGCAGGTCACAATTGGTGGCAAATACGATTCACCATGGCTGGTGGAGGGCTTTCAAACCAAAGAACGCTCAGAATTGGGAGCCTATCGTTGGACGAATGGCCATGGAATTATTGGCTCACCAGCAACTCATCGTAGTTATATGCTAGGCTTGAGTTTAGTTTCTCCCGTAACAACCACGGTTGTTCAGCTCAATAATGCTGGACATCGGGTGCTTGAGCTACCGATTAGTAATGCGCCGCGCTATTATCAAATTTTTTGGCGGCCCAATATCTCGCTGAATTGGCTGCGTTGGGCTAGCGACCAGCAACTTACGCTCAATAGCGAGCTGCAAGTGCTTGAAGGCAGCGATCAACGCCAACTAGGCGTAGTCTTGCAAAACCTCAGTTGGTCGCCTACTGGCAGCATTTCGTTATTACCATTTGCCTGGATTACCGCGCTGGTGGTGAGTTTAGCGGCATTAATCAGGCCACAGCAACGGCGTGATTGGCTTTGGTTTGCACTATCGGCTATTGGGTTAAGCCTAATGCTCGGCGGCCTGAGCTGGCTTGCCAACGATCAAAGCGTTTGGTCGCCATTACGCTTTGCCCCTAGTTTGTTGATTTTGCCCTTGGCGGGGTTTGCACTATTGCGCTGGCCATGGCAAGGCTGGTGGCAAGCCTTGCCAGTACTCAGTTTAATTGGCATTGCGGCAATTGTGATGCTGCTCTCGCGCCAGTGGTGGGCGGTTGAGGGGCCAGATTTTGGCTGGCACGCCAACCATGGTAGTTCTGCCGAATCGGTGTTTCGGGCGCATCCCTTCTATCCATTGGGATTTCCGCTAATCTTATGGCTTGGTTTGTTGTGGAACGGCGATCAACTAGCGATTGGGCAAACCGCTGGATTTATCAGCATGCTCTTGAGCTTGCTGCTCACGGGCTTATTGGCCTATCGGATCTTGGCCTTGCGTGGGGCAATTGTCGCCTTGATTTTGGCCTTAGCAACCCCGCTATTACTGGCTTTTGGCGTGGTGGCCAGCAGCGATAGTGTCCAATTGCCAGCCTATTTAGCTGCGTTATTGATCCTAGTTTGGCAACCAGAACTGACCCGCCGCCGCGTCGCACTGGCTGGGTTGTGCTTGGGGTTGGCTTATTTATTCCGTTTTCAATCGATAGTGATTGTGGTGCTGGTTTTGCCATGGTTATGGCTGCAACGCCTGCCTGCCCCGCCGCGTTGGCCGCAACGTTTGGCAGGTTGGTTTGCTCCAAGTTTGCTTTTAGCCGGATTTTTGCTTGGGTCATCGCCGCAGTGGGTGCTCGATATTCGCGATACAGGGCGACCATTTTTCTCACAACAATATGAAAACATCTGGCAAGCTGCCTACAATCGGGTTGATGCGGTAGTAGCTGCCGATAGCCCCGAAGCGATTGCCACCGCGCCCAGCGATACAGGCTTATACGATATTGTGGCGTTTGATCCATATGGCCTATTTCGTCATTGGCAAGCTAATTTAAGCCAATTTTTTAGCTTTACCTTGCACACAATCTTTATTTGGCCATTTGGCTTATTGATGCTTTTGGGATTGGGCTTAGCGGTATTGAAACGGGCTGACCCGCGTTTGAGTTTGTTGGCATGGCTGAGTTTAAGCTATATTCCAATTATTGCCCTAACCTGGAACAAAGATCGTTTTTATCTACCGATTGTGCCCTTGTTGTTGGTGCTTGGCGCGTATTGGTTGGAGTGGTTGCGCGGGCAGGCCTGGCGTTGGCCACGAGGCAGTCGTTGGTTGGCTGAGGCAGTTCAGGCTGCCAGTTTGGCTTGGGCTTTGAGCCACCTCAGCGCAATCGATCCGATTTTACGGGTGTATGGAAGCTTAAAATAGGGTTATTACAACAAACCCCAAATCGTGAAGATGATACCAGCTACGGCTGAGCCAGCAGCGCCATAATAGAGATTGCGTGACCAACCAGCCGCGCTGTTAGCCAATTCGCGTTCAGTTTTGCGGCTAACCAGCATGCGATCAAGCTTCTTTTCATGGTAGGCGATGGTTGGCTCACCCTCGTCATCAGTCACACAACCAAGAATGTAGGCTCGCCCATCGTCGGTAAAAAGCTCTTCTTGCGCCCGATAGCCAGTGGTGCGGCGAGCACCCTTGTTTGAGGCTGGGGCGGCAAATTCAAAATCGCCAAAATGCAAAATTGAAGCCTTATCTGGCGAAGGCAGCAGAATATTTTGGCCCGCCTCATACTCAATCTCGGCATCAGTTGGGTCAACCCAGACCTTACCAAAATTATCGTTGATCCAGAAATAGGCGCACTCTTCCTCAGATTTAATCGTTTCACTGCCAGTTTGGGTACGGGTACGTTTGCGACCTTCGCTATCGGTGTCATGCACAACTTCGCTATATTCGCGAGTTAACGAAAAACGGTAGGCAATACAGGTTTGACCAGAAATCGGGGCGACCAATGGATTATCGCAGCTAACTTGGCCTTCAATTTCGCAGGGTTCGGCCAGCGCCTCGGCCCCGAGCGTTTCCACAACTTTTTTGTGCAAATCATGCAACATTTGGGTTGTATAGGTGTCGGTAGCATTCAGATCGGCCAATTTATTGGATTGACTGCGAGCGAAAAAGAAGCAGATAACAGCCGCGATCAGCAAGACGATCCCAAAGAACACCATATCAGCGATCCTCCCAAAGGCTAGACGGGGATAAACTGAGTATAAAGGTCATCAGCACGCTTGGCAATGACACTCTGCTAGCACTTTTGTGGCGATGGCTGATATGGTATTCAATACAGAAAATTAATCGCTTGACTTAATTAATTTGCACCGTTTGCAGGGTTGTCCATTCGCTGAAATTATGGGCATTATCTTCGCTGCGAATACGGAAGTAGTAGAAGCCTGGTTCGCGTAAGCCAACATCAACTTGTTGCTCCGCCACAAACCATTCGCTTGTGCCCAACGGATCAGTGCCAAAATAGACTTGATAGCCTTTGATTCCCGAATCGGCATCGCTGGCCGCTTGCCAATTGAGCACCAAACTGGCTTGGCTGCCGTTGAGTTTGAGGCTTTCGGTCACGGTCGTGGTTGGCAAACTGGGCGCAGTTGGATCAAACCAGATTTCCCGTTGGAAGCTTGCTTGATTGCTAGCGGCATCCCACACCGTCACATAGGCGGTGTGTTGACCTGCGATCAACTCAAGGTAGCCTGTGTTGGCGGCAAATTGCGGTTTTTCAGTGGCAGCGGGGGCATCCCAATTTTGGCTAAAGCCAAGGATGCTTTGATTATCGGCTAATTGCCAATCGAGCCGCCCACTGTTGACCCAGGTGCGTTCGGCTGGGCCAGCCCATTCGAGGGTTGGAGCAATGTTATCAGCTTCGCCATTCGCAACTAATTGCGTGCCAGCATATTGATTACATTTGCCAGTATCCGGAAAATCGTGGCCTTCAGCGAAGGCTAAAGCCACTGGTTGGCGATTGTAGGCATATGGGCCATCGCCACGGAAAAAGGTAAAGTGTAAGTGGGGAACTGTGGGTGTGGGATTAGTCGCGCCTGCGTTGCCGATATATTGACCACGTTTGATCGAAGTGCCAACCGGAGCTTCGATCCACGATGATAAGTGTGAATACATCGTGTAGTAGCCATCACCGTGAGAGAGAATCAGCGAACCAGAGCGACCTGTCCAGAAAAAGATTGTACCATCGGCTGCGGCATAGATTGGTGCACCAGTCGTTGGCCCTTCGGTATTGACCAAATCGAACGAGAGTCGGCCCCAACCGTCGTGTGTCCCGCAGTTATAGCCTTGAATTACTTCCCACGTTTGGCCTGGTGGCGTTGGTAGATACAATGTTGGCTTGCCTTCGGCCTGTGCCGATTGAGCAAACCCCAGCAACACCGCGACCCCGATAACCCCAAACAACACCGAGCGCAGTGTCCGTTTCACCATGGAACCTCCAGAAAACCAGGCTCAACATGGAGCCACCATCGAAACTAGGATGCAATACACAATGCATGGTGTATCGGCGGGGGAGGATACCAAGGCTTGCAGATTTCGTCAACATAATTCGCCAGCAAAAAGATTAAAAAATAACTACGATTGGCACTCGTTGGCAACAATTTTTCTCATAATCGCCGCCGAAAGCACTCCTAGAGTATTTTGGCATTCTCATCAAATATTTAGCTTTAATTGATGAAGATAACCTAAATTTAACCCGCTATTAAATAATTCTAATAGTTGCTCGGTTATTAAGATCGGGTACAATAGATGTGTCAAATCAGCCAACATGCTTAATAAATCATTGTTGCTCCACGAAAGGGGGATCGATGGCAAAGGTGCCAAACCTCTGTCATCACATGGCTATGACGAAACGAAAACTACTTGTCCTTGTTGCCCTCTGCGCCATATTGAGTGCGCTTGTTCCGCTCAGCTCAACCTTGACCAGTGCCGCGCCAGTTGCTATTGTCGATATTCAATTGTTGAATGTTTCCGACTGGCACGGGCAACTCGACCCAAGTGGTACACCAGCAGCTGGGGGAGCCTCGACGATCGCAACCTATTGGAATGCTGATCGCGCTGCCAACCCCAACACCATTACTTTGACTGCTGGCGATGACTTTGGGGCTACTCCTCCGCTTTCGGGGATGTTCGATGAAGTACCCGCTGTGTTGGCCCAACGCATGATGGGTATTCAGGTGAATACCTTTGGCAACCACAACTTCGACCGTGGGGTTGCTCACTTGCAACAGATGATCGAATTGGCTGGCTCGCCAACCAGTCCATTAACTCCTAGCTCAATCTACAACAATGGGATTCCTTTTCACTATGTAGCAGCCAACTTGATCAACACCACTGGCGTGTTGACTGGCGTAGCTCCCTACAAGATTTTTGAATTCCAAGGCGTACAAGTTGCGATCATCGGTTTGGTCAACGAAGAAGCTCCAAGCTTGGTGAAGCCAGGCAACTTCGGGCCAATTCAAATTACCGATTCAGTTGCAGCGGCGATGGCAGCCAAAGCCCAAGCCGAAACTGAAGGCGCTGATGTGTTTGTGGCAATTACCCACAAAGGGATCACCGCCCCAAATCAAGGCCCATTGATTGATTTTGCCAACGGCGTGACTGGCTTTGATTTAATCTTAGGCGATCACACCGACTTAAACTTCCAAAATACAATCAACGGGGCATTGGTTACCGAAAACAAGAGCAAAGGGTTGCAGTATCTTAAGGTTAACTTGACCTACGATACCACAACCGAAACTGTAACCAACAAGAGTGCTACCTTTGTTACGCCAACTGCCAATGTGCCTAAAGTTGCTGCGATTGAAGCCATGTTGGCTCCCTATCGGGCACAATTAGCCCAACAATTTGACACCCCGATTGGTACGACCAGTGGCTTCTACACCCGTGGCAATAACGTCGAACGGGTTGCTGAAGTACCATTGGGCAATTTGGTAACCGATGCAATGCGGGTCAAATATGGCACCCAAATTGCCTTTACCAACGGCGGCGGTTTGCGCGACACCTTGCCATCGTCCTACACGCCAATTAATCGCAACTTGCGCCGTGCGAGCGTCGGCTACCCAACTGGCCCAGGCTATGATTTGGTGTTAGGCGATATCTATGCGGTCTTGCCATTCGGTAATACGGTGGTAACCCGAACCGTTACTGGTGGTCAATTATGGCAAGTAATGGAATTTGGCTTGGGCGCGTTGCCTGGGGCAAATGGCCGCTTCCCACAAATTTCGGGCTTCAAAGTAACCTTCGATTCATCAAAGCCAATCGGCCAGCAAGTCCAATCGATCACCTTGGATAATGGTACACAGGTGCTTTCAAATACCACCTCGATCTATACCCTCGCAACCAACGACTTTACCAACGCTGGTGGCGACGGCTATACCATGCTCAACGATGGCAAAGGCACGACCTTAGCGGTTATGGCCGATGTGGTGTTGGAATATATCAGCCAAACAACACCAATTATCCCAAGCATCCAAGATCGCTTGCTTGATGTAACCCGTATCGAGGATATTCACGATCGGATCATTCCAAAGGATGGCACCACTGGGGCCATGAACTTCATGATTAGCGATCCACGTTTGACGACCGATCCTAATACCACCACCGTAACCTTGACTGGAACTTCATCAAACACTACTTTGGTGCCAAATGCCAATATTGTTTTGACTGGTAGTGGTATCAATCGAACAGTAACGGTCACGCCAGTGGCTGGTCGTACAGGCACAGTTACCATTCAAATTCGGGTTAATGGTCAAGGCTCAGCCAGTGATACCTTTGTGGTGGTGGTGAACGATAAGCCAACTGCCAACAGTGTTGCCAGCCTGACCACCGATGAAGATGCTTCGGTCACGCTTAATATTGGCATAATCGATAGCGACACCAGAGCCAGCGATATTACAATTACTAGCTTATCGGGTGATCAAGATTTGGTTGCCAATGCTGATATTGTGGAAACTGGCGCAACCAACGTTTATACCCGTACCTTCACGATTGCTCCAGTCTTGAATGCTTCGGGTACAACCAACCTGAACTTCTTTATTCAGGATGGTGTTTCAGCCTATACCCAGACCGTTGCCTTGACCGTCAATGCGGTTAACGATGCACCTGAGCTTTCGGCCTTTATGGATGAAACGATCAACGTCAATTCAACCCTTGGGCCAATTCTGTTTACCGTGGCCGATATTGATGATGCAGCCGCCAACTTAACCGTTACCGCTGAATCATCAAACACGATCTTGGTACCAAATGCCAATATTTCAATTGTTGGCACTGGCTCAGAACGTACCTTGAGCTTGACTCCAGCCGCCAGCCAAACTGGTACAACCACCATTACGGTTACCGTTAATGATGGCGAAGACACCTTCGAACGTACCTTTGTGGTAACTGTAGTCAACAACAAGCTTTATCTGCCATTAGTTGGCAAATAACGAACTTAGTAAAACGCGTTACAATACCGCTGAGTGGTTTGCACTCAGCGGTTTGTTTTAATCAAATGGCATAATCATAATGAAAAAACAGCTTTTAATTGTTGGTTTAATTGTTGGTTTAGCTGGCTGTGGCGCGGCCTCAAACAGCGTTACGACTGTTCCCCAAGTTCTAACAGCACCCGATGCTGCTAACTTGGCTGGCTATTGTGTTGATACTGCACCGATCACCAAGCCCGTGATCGTCGGCCTCGAAGGCAATATGTGGTCAATTAACGGCGATGGCACAGAGGCCAGTCAATTAACCACCGTCAAGGAACGCACGCTCATTCGTGATGCAGCATGGTCGCATGATCGCAAAACTTTAGCCTATTCGTTGATGTTGCCGCCAATTGATTTGGCGATTCCGTGGTTGCAATCGAGTATTGTCTGTGGAATCGATGCGGCCACTGGCAAAGGCAGCCTTTTAGCCTATGGCAATATCGATGTTTCATTAAGTGAGCCAAGCTGGGCTAGTGATAATCAATCGTTGTATTTGACCCGCCGTCGCACCCTGCTCGACGCGAAAAACCAATTTGTTGGCGAAGAAATTGCCGTCGCACGCTATGCCTTGGGCAGCAACCAAGAAACGGTTGTGGTTGAAGGTGCAACTACACCTGCACTTTCGCCCGATGGTCAACATCTGGTCTATGTGCAGCCGAATGTTGAAATTGGCTTTCCCTCGTTGATGCTTGCCAAACTTGATGGCAGCGCTGCCCAGCCACTCGGCCAGCCAGATCTGCCCTTCAAATCGATTGTCGCCCCGCGCTGGTCGCCCGATGGCAGCAGCATTGTGATGACGGTTGGCGGCGGGCCTGGCGCAATTGGTGGCGGCGCAGAGCCAAGCTTGGCTTGGTGGGAAGTGTTGTTAGGAGTCGAGATTGCTAGTGCTCACGGCGAGCCAGTTTCATTGTGGCAAGTTAATGCCAATGATGGAGCCTTGAAGCCCTTAGCGCAAAATATTGACGATGGCCGCACAGCCTGGAATCCCGATGGCGAGCATTTTCTCTTTATCCATGGCTATGATGGATTAATGGAATATACCTTGGCAACTGGTGAAGATCGTGCTTTGACACCCGTGCAACCCTATTGGTTTTTAGAATGGGCTAGTCACTAAGCATATAGCTAAATATCGTGTACAATAGCGCCACGATCCATCCACACAAGCAGCAAAAGCGTTAGATCTCTACAAGATTCGAGCAAAATCGCAGTTCATGGCTAGAGTCTTGCCCATGGGCGTGCTATAATCCTGGCTTAAAATTTGTGTGGGAGTACACGATGACTTTATCAAAAGCACAATTAGGCTATTTCAAAGAGCGCTTGCACGATATGCATAACCATCTGAATGAAGAAGTTCAGCGTTTGGAAGAGGCCACCAACCAGCTCAATCAAGATGCTGAGTTTGGGGTTAGTAATCATATTGCCGATGATGCCTCGGATATTTTTGAGCGTGAAAAGAATTTTGCCTTAATTGAAGATCGCCAACGCTTGATTGGCGAGGTTGAAGCAGCGCTTGATCGCATTGATCATGGCACCTATGGCATTTGCCTTAAAACTGGCAAGCAAATTCCAATCGAGCGGCTCGAGGTGTTGCCGTATGCAGCGCTTTCAATTGAGGCCGCCAATAGTTAACCCAACACAGCAGAGGATGGAGCGATGGAGCCAACGGCCAATTTAACCACGATTCAGGTGGGCGAAGCAGAAGCAGGCCAACGTTTAGATCGGCTTGTTTCTGCCAATATGCCAGATTTATCACGCACATATGTTCAACAATTAATTACCGATTTACATATTCGGGTCAATGGGCGCGGCGCAAAAGCCAGTTTGCCGGTGCAAATTGGCGATCAGATTGAGATCTTTCTGCCGCTGGCAAAGCCGACCGATATCGTGGCCGAAGATTTGCCGCTTGATGTGATCTATGAAGATGCCGATGTGCTGTTGGTCAATAAGGCCGCAGGCATGGTTGTGCATCCTGCGCCTGGCCATACAACTGGCACATTAGTCAATGCCTTGCTCTATCGCTATCCGCATTTGACCACTAGCGGCGATTTGCGACCGGGCATCGTGCATCGCTTGGATAAAGAAACCTCAGGTTTATTGGTGATTGCCAAGCATGATCAAGCACGCATGATGCTAACTGAGCAACAGATGGCGCGGCGCATGCATAAAAAATATCTCGCGCTGGTCGAAGGCCATTGGCGAGAGCCAACCGGCACAATCGATGCGCCAATTGGCCGCAACCCCAATAACCGTTTGCGCATGATGGTGATGCCCGAAGGGCGTTATGCGGTTACTCATTATCAAGTGCTAGAGGTGCTTGGCCCCTATTCGTTGGTTCGCGCAACCCTCGAAACAGGCCGCACCCATCAAATTCGGGTGCATTTTTCCTATCGCAATCGGCCAATTTTAAATGATGCGCTATATGGTCATCGTAAGCCCAAAGAAACCTTTGGCATCGAACGCCACTTTTTGCATGCCTATCATTTGGGCTTTCGCCTGCCAAGCACTGGCGAATGGTGCTCGTGGGAAGTACCGCTACCAGCCGAATTAGAGAAAATTCTGACGACCTTGCGCACCCGCTATGAAACAATTGTCTATCCCGACCCATTGATTGAAGCCGTTTCATGAGCCGAGCCACGCCGTTTGCTAGCCGTATTTTAGTTGGGGTAACCAGTCTGATTGGGCTGGTTGCCTTTTTTTATCCATTTTTTCTAAGCGAAGTTCAGGCTGGCGATAATCATGCTGCCGATGCGCCTTTGATTATGTTGTTACTCGGGCCATTATTGCTCGGGATTATTCTGGCGGATCTCAATAGTCATGCGATGAATTCGCGGGTGGTGGCAGCCTTGGGCATGTTGGTGGCGATCAATGCAGTGCTGCGCTTGCCTGCTGGCCCAGGTGATAGCCCAACCTTTTTCTTTTTGGTCATTTTGGCGGGCTTTGTCTATGGTGGGCGCTTTGGATTTTTACTAGGTAGCCTGAGTTTAGCAGTTTCGGCCTTGTTGGTGGCAGGGATTGGCCCATGGATGCCGTTTCAGATGTTGGCAATGGGCTGGTTGGGATTAAGCACCGCCTTGTTGCAGCCTATCAAACGCTGGTTGAAATTGGCCGATGCTGGGTGGGGCGAAGTCGTCCTGCTAGCGATATTTGGCTGGGTTTGGGGCTTACTCTTCGGCGGCTTGATGAACCTGACATTTTGGCCATTTAGCGCAGGCGAAAGCGCAATTTCCTGGCAACCAGGCTTGGGGTTTGGCCCAACCGTAGAGCGCTATTGGGCCTTTTATCTGCTAACTTCATTGGGCTGGGATGCCACACGAGCCTTCTTCAATGTTTTGCTGATTATGGCCTTTGGCAAGCCAATTCTGGCAGTCTTGCGGCGCTTTCAGCTACGGCTCAATTGGCAAACTCAGGAGAGCATAGAGCAAAGAACATAGAGCATAGGGATCAGGTTTTGATCCACGAAGGACACGAAGGGCACGAAGGTTGAAACCACGAAGCACGCGAAGATCGTGAATGATGAGGCTATGGTCTATAGGCGCTTGGCTATCGGGATAATGGAGATATTAATAAGTATTTCGATAGCCGATAACCATTGAGCCTGAAGCCTTAGACTCTCTGCGCCTCTGCATCAAAACTTGAGCTACATTGATTTTTGCCTTCAACCTTTTGATTTTTCATCCTTCATCCTTCATCCCTGATTAAAGTGGTATGCTAGGCGCTGGAAAATGAGCCAAACAGTGTTTGGTGTGGATAAAGGATTATCAGTATGAAGCAGATTCGTCGAATCGGATTATTTGTGTTGAGCCTTAGTTTGTTGGCGTGTGGAGCCGCAACTACCAGCGTACCAACTACCCCCGCTGCACCAACTACCTCTACTAACCCTACGCCAACCCTCAGTGGCGAGATAAATGTATTCGCAGCTGCCTCATTGACTGGCGCATTTACTGAGATTGGTAATACATTTCAGACAAGCCATCCTAATACCAAAATCAATTTCAATTTTGCTGGCTCGGATCAGCTGGCAACCCAGATTACCCAGGGTGCACCTGCTGATGTTTTTGCTTCAGCCAATTCTACACAGATGCAGGTTGCGGTTGATGCTGGTATGATTGATGGTTCAATGCTTCAGCCTTTTGCTCGTAATCGCTTAATCGTAGTTTACCCTCAATCTAACCCAGCCCAAATTCAAAGCCTGCAAGATTTAGCCAAGCCTAAGCTGAAATTGGTATTGGCCAGTGCGAGCGTGCCAGTTGGCAATTATGCCCTAGATTTTTTGGCGAAAGCCTCAGCTTTGCCCGAATTTGGTACAAGCTATAGCCCAACTGTCTTGTTGAATGTGGTTTCGTATGAAAATAATGTCAAAGCTGTTTTGAGCAAAGTTTCGTTGGGCGAGGCCGATGCAGGCATTGTCTATAGCACTGATGCAGCTTCGATCAGCGATAGCAGCATTGGCACGTTGGCAATTCCTGATCAGCTGAATACGATCGCCACCTATCCAATTGCAATTACCCAAAATAGTGCCAATTCGCAACTTGCCCAAGCCTTCGTCGATTTTGTGTTAACTCCCGCAGGCCAACAGATTTTGGCCCGTTATGGCTTTATTACGGTCACCGATCCTTCAGCATTATCTCCTTATCAACTATTGATTGCTGGCAATTTAACGACACCCTTGACCCTGACCGCTGAACTGATCGAGAACTACGAACAACAACAAGTTGAATTCAATGGTCAAAGCTATCGTGGTTTGGGCTTTGGTCAATTGTTGATGCAAATTCAGCCCAAGAGCAATGCTCGAACATTTAGCTTGCTCAGTAGCGATGGTAGCCAAACTGTGCTGGCAATTGCCGACCTCACTGCCGACCCACGAGCAATTATCGCCGCCGAAGCTGATGGCAGTTTTACCAGCATTATTCCGAGCAATCCGAACGCCAGCCAGCTTAAAAACATCGTCAAAATTACGGTAGAATGAACCTATAATTTGCGCAGATCCAGCAACAGGGTAGGATGAAAGCCTATCCTGTTTTTATGGGTGTTGAATGGGAAATAATCGTTTTCGTCGCTCGTTTTGGTTGATACTGAGTAGTATGCCATTGCTTGGTTTTCTACTGATCCCCTTAATTGCGGTAGCGTTGCGGGTTCCAATTGAGGCATTGGCTAGTACGTTTGCCAAACCAGCTGTGCGCGAAGCCCTTAGTCTGAGCCTGCTTACCACCAGCAGTAGCATGCTGATCACGCTCGTATTTGGTACGCCAATTGCAATTCTTTTGGCTCGACCACGTTTTCGTGGTCAAGCATTGCTGGATACTCTAATCGACTTGCCGATGATTTTGCCACCCTCGGTCGCCGGAATTGCCCTGTTGATGGCGTTTGGGCGGCGTGGTTTGCTCGGCCAATATCTCCGCCTGATCGAGATCGAGTTACCATTTACCACAGCGGCGGTGGTTTTAGCCCAAGTTTTCGTGGCCTCACCCTTTTATATTAAAGCCGCCGCCGCAGCTTTCGCCACGATCGATCATGATTTAGAGGATGCAGCGGCGCTTGATGGCGCGAATTCGCGCCAAATCTTTTGGTTTATTAGCATTCCACTGGCTTGGACAGGTGTGGTGAGCGGCGCAGTGATGACTTGGGTCCGCGCTTTGGGCGAGTTTGGGGCTACGATCATTTTTGCTGGCAATTTCGTGGGTCGCACCCAAACCATGCCCTTGGCAATTTACCAAGGCTTTGAGCAAGATTTAAATGTGGCATTAATTTTGGCCATGCTGTTGTTGGTTATCTCATTTATGATTTTAGGCCTTGTCAAAGGGCTATTGGCGCAGCGCTTGCGTTAGGGTTGCCTGAAAAATGCTTGATCCTGCTGATTTAGATCGAGTGTTGGATCAACCTGTTGCAAATGAGCTAAAGCCTGTTCCAACGTCTCGACATAGATTAATTGTATTTCGGCTTGCCGTTGGATTACTCGCTGAGCCGCCGTATGCTTAATTGGCTCAGGTAAAATCATCACAATCCAACGTAATTGGGCATGGTTCAAGGCCGGAAATGCTTGCATCACCATATCTAAATCAACAACATTGCTATCGCCAATCTGGCGATTATCAATCAATACATGAAAAGGCTGGCGAACAGATTGTAGATAGGCTTGAGTTTGGGTTACGATTGCCTGAAACTCCTCAGGAGTTATGGCCGGAGTAAAATGGGTAAGGGCCAAAATTTGCTGATCGAACAGCCAACCAACCTTATAATTCATCGTAAAACTCCTGCGTTATTGATAATCAGCCAGAATGCTGTGACTATAGTTCCATAGCTCAAGAGCTAAATCATTGCCGGTTACTGGCAAGTCAAGCTGTATAGGTTTGGTTTTTTGCCAATGCACACCTTCATGGCGGCTGTAGACCAAGCGTGTGATATAGCCACTAGCTTGGTCTGGCGATTGGCCAAACATGCGCACCAACACTCGTACTGGCCAAGCCATCTGCTGAAATAAATTTGTCTGAACCATGCCAGGGTAACAGGTATGAACCCGCAGTGCTGGTTGGTTTTGAGCAAGCTGCTGGGCATATAAATCGAGCGCTAAACCAGCTTTTAATGCTCCTCGCAGCCCTTTTTCGGCAGTTTGCCAAGCAGTTGAAGCATTTTTGTAACGTCCATTGCCGCTTACCATCACAATACTGGCGTTGGTAGTCATTTGGGGCAGTAAAGCTTGCGATAAGACGACTTTGCTTAAATAGTTAGTGGCGAACAATGTCTCTAAGCCTTCACTAGTAACTAAGGGTGTGCTTTTTGAGCCGATCCCACCAGCACATAGAATGAGGCTATCGAGTGGTTTGTTTAGGTATGTAGCAAGCTGGTGCGTCTCGTGGAGCAACGATAAATCGGCCTGAATAAATTGCCCACCTGTTTGCTTGGCGATTGCTTGCCCACGCTCACGATTACGCCCAATAAAGCTTACTTGTAGGCCTTTGTTGGTTAATTCGCGCACAACTGCCGCGCCAATTCCACTGGTTCCCCCAGTTACCACAACATTCATACAATGCTTCCTTTGATAAAAATAATTAGGATGCTAAATATATGTCAAAAAATTAATCTGATTCGTGATAGCCTAAATTTTTGGCAATTCGCTGGAGCCAATCGGTGAATAAAGCGCGTTCGGCGGCTGAAAAGCCTTCAAGCATTTTGGCTTCAAACTCATGAAATAGATCGATCAATTGGCCGCAAAGGGCTTGACCTGTGGGTGTTAAAGCAACCGTTTTAGCGCGACCATCGACATGGCTCAAGCGCCGCTGTACCAAATCACGTTGCTCCAATTTATCCAGAATGCCAGTCAAGGTTGCAGGCGTAACCCCACTGTAGGATTGAAGTTGCTGTTGCTCAATCTCCGCCTCACCATAAAGATAGCCCATAATCTCAAATTGCGAGGTGGTAAGCTGATAGGCACTTAGTTCTTCATCTAGGCCTTTGCGCATCAGAATGTAGCTTAGTTTTAAGTAGCGAATTGGCTTTGACATGGCTTCCTCAATATTTAGCATCCTAAGTATAGGATAATTACTTATGTTCGTCAAGCAATGATTAATAAGCTAGGTATCAGCAATTTCTCATGCAACTATTATTGATCCTAACCGTCAAATCAAGCACAATCGTGTTCTACGTAGCCATTTGCTGCGTAGGATTGTAAGCGAAAGGATCGACGATGATTAAGGCTTCACGACGGATGCTCGGTTTGTTGGCGGCAACCTGTGCTTTGGCTTTGGCTCCCTTGACTCCCAGTGCAGCAGCGCCCAATGCCTTGGATGTAAGTGTTTTTTGCGAAAATCTAGGTATGCGCAATAACCAAGGTTCATTCTCGTGCGACGCGTTTGCTAGTGGTGGAACTGGCGATTATAGCTACAACTGGTCGGCGGTGCAAAATGCTACGATTCTGGAAAACTGGGGTAGCTATATTTACGGGAGCTGTGCGATTAACCAAAGTGCTCGGGTGAACGTTGTGGTTACCGATAACAGTGGAGCCAGCGTCAGCAAAATTGGGCGCGTGCTCTGCCGCAAAGTCGCCTCGTAAGTTCGGCTAATTGGTCATGGGCATCCCTTCCTCTTCGCGATCTCCCGCGCGATGCCCAGTTTTTGAGCAGCAACAACCTCCAAAATATTCCCAATTCGATCGCCAATTGTCCTTTTAACGTGCTGGTTAATCTAACGCTTATGTTAATAAAGTTAATATTTATTAATAGACATTTAATAGATTATCTTTTGACAAAGCTACTATATTCAGCACAATAGAGGTCTACGTACATAGTTAGTACGTATAGCTATATTTTGGAAGGATTGGCAATGTTTAAAACGTCACGACGGGCAATTGGTTTATTGGTAGCGACCTGTGCTTTAGCCTTGGCCCCTTTGACTCCGACCGCTGCCGCACCCAAGCCCTTGAGTGTATTCGTCGGTTGTGCACAACATGGCATAGATTATAATCAAGGATCATTCTCCTGCAGTGCCTATGTGAGTGGTGGAACCGGTCTCTACAACTATAGCTGGTCAGCTCGTAATGCTTCGATTGATACAACGATAGGGGACTCAATCTTTGGTTATTGCGATCCTTATACGTCATTCCTTGTTAAGCTTACGGTTACTGATAGCAATGGCTTACGCAAATCAGTAGATTATGGCTACCTGTACTGCGACAATAGCGAATCTTAAATCGATCAAAGCGCTAATTAATTTGTTCTTAAGAATTATCTTGCTGTAATTGGAAGGACTGGCAATGTTCAAAATTTCGCGACGGATGCTCGGTTTGGTGGCGGCAACCTGTGCTTTGGCTTTAGCTCCCTTGACTCCAACCGCTGCCGCCCCACAAGCTGGGCCATTAACCGCAGGTGTTTCATGTTATAGCTTGGGTATTCAGTATAACCGTGGGGCATTTGCCTGCGATGCCTATGTGAGTGGTGGAACCGGTTCCTATAGCTATAATTGGTCTCCCGTACTCAACGCCGATATCGGGCAAAATGGCGGTGACTACGTTTTGGGTAGCTGTACGCTTGGCCGAACGGCACGAGTGAACCTAGTTGTTACTGATAGTAGCGGTGCAAGCGTAGCCAGCGTTGGCCGCTTTTATTGCAGCAGCGATCCCTCGTAACATCAGCTAAGTTTGGTATGGGCATCCCTTTGCTTCACGATCTTGCCGTGATGCCCATTAATTATCAATTATTCCCAAATGGGCTAAAATTGTGTAGACATAAGCGGTATTGAAACGCGCATTGGGCATATGTTCAGCAATATCGGCGCGGGTTAAGCGCTTAAGATCAACCCCACTTTGTAACAAAACCTCAAAATCGTTGCGCCGCAACCAGCGTTTTTTGTGTGTACTATGCAGCTCCAACCAAAGTTCATTTGCATCAACGCTTAAAATGCTAAATAAGCGATGTTGGGCTGTGGTAGCCAAGGTTTGGCCAGCCAAGGCTTGCACTCGTTGCCAAAAATCGCGCATAGTTGCACCTCGTTATTGATCAAATCAATTGCTAGCAACAGTATAGCGCTGTTGGGCCAAAAATCAATCATTGTGTTTATTAACTGTGACATTCTTTGACACGTCGAAGCCCTATACTAGCTTAAGTAAGGTCGCTGGAACGGCAGCATTCGCAGCGGCATTAGTGCTCAACCGAGCAGAAAGGGTGCTTCAATGTGGCGACATGGTGATGTCCTCATCGCAGCAATTGATCAAATTCCCAGTGATGCAACGCCGCGTAATGGCTCGACTTTAGCCTATGGCGAAGTTACTGGCCATAGCCATCGTTTTAAGTTGGCCGACACTGTGGCACTTTGGCAACGCGGCGATTCATTGTTCGTCGAAGTAACCGCCGATAACGCTCAACTTATTCATGAAGAACATGCCATGATCGAATTGCCACGCGGTACGTATCGGGTTTGGATGCAACGCGAATATTCACCCCAAGAAATTCGCCGAGTCGTTGATTAATGCTGCGACTGGTGGTAATACTCTCCTGTTACCACCAGCCCTTGAGGATAGTTCGATGAATGATGCAATGCTGACTGTCGCCACTGCCTTAGCTCAAATTCGCGCTGGGGTCGAAGATTTCGGTGGTCGCCCAATTAATGGCACGTTGGTTTTAGATAACAATATTGAATTTTTGCCGCGTGGACTGGTGGCAACTGCCATCGAAGCCAAAAATTGCACCAAATTGCGCTATTTGCCCAAAGATTTGCATGCAGGGCGCTTAGATCTCAGTGGTTGTACCGGTTTGACCAGCATTCCTGAAGGTTTGCACTGTTTTGAACTTGATCTCCGTGGTACCAGCATTGAGCATTTGCCCTTGGTGCATGTGCAAAATCGGCTGAACCTGAGCAACAATATTCATCTCAAGAGTTTGCCGCGCAATCTCAAAGTTGGCTCGTTGGTGCTGCGCGGTTGCAGTGCGCTCGAAAGCCTGCCCGAAGGAATTGATGTTAATTTTCTTGATTTGACCGATTGTGTTAATTTTCGGCGTTGGCCAAGCACAGGCCGCATCAGCGTTGGACGGATTGTGGCTCGCAACTGTATCAACATGCCCAATTTGCCCAATTGGCTCGGCGAATTGGCTCAGCTCAGTGTGCGTGGTTGCAGCAGCCTAACCGAATTGCCAGCAGGCTTGGTAGTCCACTCGTGGCTCGATTTGGGTAATACTGAAATTAGCTGCCTGCCTGCGGATAGCCAAGTTAGCCAATTGCGCTGGAATGGCGTGCCAATTGATGAGCGGATCGCCTTCCAACCTGAAACAATCAGCGTTAGCGAAATTATCGACGAAGTTAATGTTGAGCGGCGGCGGGTGTTGCTCGAACGCAAAGGCTACGAAGAATTTTTTGCCCAAGCTGAAGCCAAAGAGCTTGATCGCGACCGTGATACTGGTGGCGTGCGGCGCTTGTTGCAAATGCCCATGCCCAACGATGAAGATTTGGTTTGTTTGGCGGTGCAATGTCCTTCAACTGATCGACGCTATGTCTTGCGTGTGCCACCAACTATGCAGAGTTGCCATCAAGCCGCCGCTTGGATCGCGGGCTTCGATAACCCTGATGATTACAAACTGCTGAAAGAAACCTAGTTTGTTAGCTAGTGCGAGCGTTCCCTCACCCCCAACCCCTCTCCCGCTGCGGCAGGCGAGGGGTGTTTGGTTTGGTGGTTCCCCCTCGCCTCGCGTGCGGGAGCGTGGGATAGTGCTGAGGGCATGAACATCGAGTTTTAAGACCCCTCACCCCCAACCCCTCTCCCGCTGCGGCAGGCGAGGGGCGTTTGGTTTGGTGGTTCCCCTGGGAGCGTGGGGATAGGGATGAGGGGATTAGCGCCGCTTGAGCAACATCGGCATGCCAGCTTTGGCTCGCATGGTAATCGCCATTTCAGGCTTAACTTGGTGGCCTGGCTGCAATTGCGGGTTGTAATGCTGCGCCACACATGCTAGTAATAATGCGCCTTCCATCTCGGCCAAATTATTGCCAATGCATTTACGCGGCCCCGCGCCAAACGGCATAAACGCCAAATGGTGACGAGGCTGATTGGCATTTGGCGCGAAACGGCTCGGATCAAATTGCAAAGGATTTTCCCAAAAAGCCGGATGCAAATGCAAATTGGTGATGCTGACGATCACTTGCGAATTGAGTGGCAAGTCGTAGCCACCAAGTTGGGTGGGTTTGGTAACACGGCGAGGTCCAGTAATTGGCGCAGCTGGGTACAAGCGCATGGCCTCTTTAAATACTTGCAACGTGTAGGGCAATTGCGGCAAATCGTTGACGCTTGGTGCTCGGCCTTGCAACACCTGATCAAGCTCGGTTTGGAGATTTTGGCGAATTTCGCAGTGTTCGCTGAGCAAATACCAGCCAAAAGTCAAGGTATTGGCCGTGGTTTCGTGACCAGCCGCAAAGATTGTCAGGACTTCATCGCGAATCTGCTCATCGCTCATGCGCTCGCCAGTCTCGGCATCTTGGGCTTCGAGCAACATATCCAGCAAATCGCCAACTGGCTCGGTGGCCGCCCGTCGTTGTTTGATCAAACCAAAAATCATGCTATCCAGCACTTTGCGAGCTTGCATATAGGCGCGATTGCGGCGGGTTGGCATTGGTAAGGGCAGGCTGAACGGATTAAAAATGCGATAATTTGCATAATCGACCGCCGCAGTGACTGCCGGAGCCAATTTGCCCACTTCGCCCAGCATATCGGCGCTAAACATGGTTTGCATAATAATATCAAGCGTCACTTGCAGCATTTCATGATCCATGTCGATCGGTGCTGCATCGGGCAACGCTTGCCAACGCTGGATCATACGTGCGCCTGCGCCATCGATTTTTTCACCCATGGCCGCGAGGCGTTTGCGGTGAAACATTGGCTGCATCATACGCCGCTGAATGAGCCACGATTCAGGGCTGGGATTAGAAATCAAGCCATTGCCAGCGATAATTTGTAAACCGCCGTTGCCGCCAACTTTGGGGAAATCCCGCTGATGCTCAACAAGTACATATTGCGCATAATCGGGATTTGAAACCACATGCACAATGCGTGAGCCAATTTGGTAGCGCACAATATCGCCATGATTAACAAAATCACGTTGCATCGTGACCAGAAAATCATCGATAAAATCGTGCAAATTGCCAATCAACAGGCGGCCACACGGGCCTGGCGCAATCAAGGCTGGGCTTGCCAAGGCGGTTTCAGTCATCATCAATTCCTCAATTATTTTTATGCTATCCGTTCGTGTAGTATTTGACAATGACTATACAGTCGGATAGCATAGTTTGTCAAGAGGATAATTATTGGTTTAATGCCCTCACCCCCTAGCCCCCTAGCCCGCCCGCGAGCCGAGGGGAAACCACCAAACCAAACGCCCCTCGCCCGCCGCAGTGTTTAAGGGCGGACAGGTTGGGGAATGGGTATTCATCAGTGTTAGGGGATGGCCGTCCCGAGCCGACCACCCCGCGTCACCGTCGTGGCCCACCGTTCGTGCAGCGCCGTTCCCGCCAACGATAGTCGCGCTCCCAGCGCTGGCTGCGTTCCCGTCCACAGCCAGCGCAGCACCCCATACCGCCCCAACCGAAACAGACTTTCTCGTGCCGCCCATGGGCGGCGCGGGCTGGGGCGATCCCCGCGTTCGGCCAGCACCGCCTGCGCCTCCGCCGTCCCGACCAGCAGCACCAGCACCGTCGCGATCGCCATGCCCAGCACCAAGGCCTCCTGCGTCGTCTGGCTCCGCGACTGGCTCGCCTCCCATTGCCAGCCCGCCGTTTTCCAATCGCGAAACAGGGCCTCAATCGCAGAGCGCCGCCCATACGCCTGCCGAATCGCCCCAATGCCCTCCAGATTGCTCACCAGCAGTAACGGCTCGTGACACGTCGCCTCCCATGCGGCCACCACTGTCACCGTTCGCCAGCCCGCCTTCTTGAAGGCATGGCCCCGCCGCACCACGCGATGGCCTCGCGTGACCAGCGTGCGGATCATGGTTTCGGTGTGCCCCCGCAGTTGGATGCGGGTATGGCCTTGGACGCGCACGACCCAGCCCCAGCCGTAGGCCGCGACCTGATCGGTGAAGGCGGGGCAGCCAAAAGCACGGTCGGCCACGACGACGACGGACATGGCATTGGGCAGCACCTGCTGCACGCGCTCCAGCAGGGTGGCAACATCGGTCCAGAAGGCGGTGGCGCGGCGGGTATAGCCGGGATGGAGCACCCAGGCAAGCGGAATGGCGCGACCGTGATACCAGAGGGCGGCGGTGAGCAGGGTCCAGCGGTCGGTGTGGGTGGTTTCATCGATGATGACGGTGACGGATTCAGTGGGTGCGATGTGGAGGGTGGTGGCGAGGATGGCGCGATGGAGCGACCACGACAGCTGGGAATCCCGATAGGTGCGGCGCAGTCGGCGTTCGTGACTGGCGGCGTGGGCAGCGGTGGACAGTCCAAGGGCACAGCCCCAGGCCACGACGCGCGTGGTGATGGACGGCATGAGCAGGATGCTGACGAGCCAATCGGTGAGCCGACGGGCAGTCCAGGGCGAGAGGGTGGGCACGGCGGTGCGCAGGATGGTGTTGATCCAGTGGGCAAGGGCTGGTATACTCGGCATACGACCTCGGTTTTGGGATGGGTTTGGTTTCGTCACCACCCAGTATACCAACCCGAGGTCGTTGTGTGAACCCATGGTGTGCGTCCCTGTCCGCCCTTAAACGCCGCAGTGGGAGAGGGGTTGGGGTGAGGGGATACTACTAATTCTAGAAATGACTTAACAATGAACCAACCTAACGAAAAACTCAGCGGTCGCCAGCCCGACAGCACCGCCCAACAAACCCGCCAGCGGATTTTGGTCAGCGCTCGCACGCTCTTCGCAATGCAGGGCTTTGAAGGGATTAGTTTGCGCGACATTGCCAGCCATGCCGAGGTAACCCATGGCTTATTGCGGCACCATTTTGGCTCGAAAGATGCGGTTTGGCAGGCGGTGGTCGATGCAGCGCTGGCCGAATATCTCGCGGCCTTATTGCCATTGGTCAATAGCGCAATTGCCGAGCAGCACGAACCAAGCGCCGTGATCAAACGCTCACTTGCCACAATTATTCGGCTCTCGGCCAGCTTTTGCGAAGTACCATGTTTGATGGTGCACGAAAGCATTACTGGTGGCGAACGGCTGAATTATTTTATGCAGCAATTACGCCCGCTTAGCGCCATGATGCAGCCATTTTTCGAGGCTCTGCGGGCTGAAGGCAAATTTCAACAATTTAGCCATCCTACGTTTTTGCTCGCCGTGATTTCATTGGGGATTTTGCCCTTGGCGCTGGCTTCGTTCAGCAATGCCTTGGCGCAAATCAATATTTTGGCTGAGGCTGAGCTTGAACTGCATATCGAGCGGGTGATTGCGACATTAATGCCTTGGACAACCAGTTAATTAAAAAGAGCACGAACTAGGTTTCGTGCTCTGAAGTTTATCTGTAAGTGGCGATAATTACTCAGCGCTAATTCCAGCCCGATCAGCCCAACCAGCCGGATCACTGGCCCAATCGCTGATTAAGCTGCGATGTTCGGCCCGAATGTAGTTTTGTTGGGCCGCAACATCCAACAAAGTCGAAAGATTGGTCAAGGTCATCAAGCGCACGCCAGCAGCATTAAAGCGCTGCTTCGATTCTTCCATCTCATAGGTAAAGATCGCAAAACAATCGGCCACAAGTGCGTTAATCTGACGTAACCCTGCCACGGCATCGAGCGAGCTACCGCCCGTGCTGATCAGATCTTCGATCACGACGACCCGCTGATTGGCTTGCACCCCGCCTTCAACCTGCTGACCACGGCCATATTTTTTGGCTCCTGAACGAACATAGGCCATTGGCAAACTTAATTCATGGGCAACCCACGCCGCCCATGGCACGCCAGCAGTGGCCGTTCCAGCAATTACTTCGGTGTTCAATAATTCATCGCTAATTTGTTGGCACATAGCTTCAGTGATGGTGCGGCGGGCGCTAACTTGGGCCAACAACAAACGATTATCGCAATAAATTGGCGAAAGAATGCCCGATGCAAAGCGAAACGGTCGATCAGGCGAAAGCACCACCGCTCCGGCCTCGAGCAACAGTTGGGCGATCGCGGTTGAAGAATGTTTCATACTAGCTCCTATCTGGTACAATAGCGCGAATAGCTTAATTGACGGCGCTCATTACCGCCTAGTTTGGGGAGGTCCCCCACGATGAGAGGCCTAATGCGATTCAACGAGGCAGAACGTATGACCATCAAACATGTCCTTTCATGGGATGAAATTCAATCATTAGTTGAAATTATTAACGAACAATTGCATAATGATTATGATGCCTTGCTCGTTGTTACCCGTGGCGGGATGATTCCAGCCTGCTTGATTAGCCAACGTCGCAACTGGCGCAATATTCTGGTTGCAGCGGTGCAATTTTACACTGGAATTGGCACAACCCGTGAAATCCCTACTTTCTTGCAATTCCCCAGTGATCCGCTGATTGTGGGCAAGAAGTTATTGGTAATTGATGATATTTGGGATAGTGGCCGCACGATCGCTGCTGTGAAACAACGGCTCGATACTGCGGGAGCCAACTATGAAGTTGCGGTGCTGCACTTCAAACCAGGTTCATCGAAGGTCGAAGGCAAGCCCGATTTCTTTGCCGCTGAAACTGATCAGTGGATTGTGTATCCGTGGGAACCACCCACAGATCCAGATGCAGAATAATGCGAATTGCCATCCTCAGCGATATTCATAGCAATTTAGCTGCTTTCGAGGCTGTACTGGCCGATCTTCAAGGCCAAGCGGTTGATCACGTCGTCATTAATGGCGATGTGATCAACGGTGGGCCTGATCCGCGTGAATGCCTCGATTTGGCTCGTGCCACTGGCTATACCTTACTGGCAGGCAATCATGAGCGCTATATTCGCGATTATGATTTGCCCGTGCGACCGCCAGAATGGGCCAGCGATTTGTGGAAGCCCTCGCTTTGGACGGTCAATCAATTTAGCCAAGCTGAACGGGCAGCATTACATAATCTTGCTACTACCTATCACACCGATGATTTATTGGTGGTGCATGCCTCGCCGCGCCACGATCAAGATTCAGTTTTTGCAATTACCCCGCAACGCGAATTAGCCGCGATGTTCGTCGATACGCCCCAAACAATCATTCGTTCGCACAACCATATTCCGCAATTTCGGCCTTGGGATGGTCGCATGATCGTTACCACCGGAGCAGTTGGCCAGCCGCTTGATGGCAATCCGTGGGCCAAATATGCAATTGCCGAGCGCAAGCCACAGGGTTGGCGGGTCAAACATCGGGTGGTGATCTACGATATTGAAACCACAGTCAAGCGTTTTCATAGCTCAGGCTATTACGAAGCGGCCTACCCCATGAGCCGCCTCTACTTGCGCGAAGTCCAACTTGGCACGCATCATGTTGTGCCATTTTTGCGGCTGCACCAACAATGGCTCAAAGCCGACCCGCAACTTAGCTCCGAGCAAGCGATCAAGCGCTTTTTGGAATTATGAAGGATGAATTTTATTGGTAAGGAGTCGTTATGAGCGCTGAGGCTATACCATCTAAAACGTTCGATGAGTATCTAGCAATTGAAAAAGAAACAGGAATCAAACACGAATACTATCAAGGCAAAGTCTATGCAATGACTGGGGCTAGCGCTCGCCATAATTTAATTGTTAGCAATATTATTGCCAGTTTACATCAGCAATTGCGCCAAAGCCCTTGTCGAGTTTTTCCTAGTGATCTCCGTTTACAAATTAGTCAAACAGGTTTGTATACTTATCCTGATATTTCGGTTGCCTGTGGAACATTGGAATTTGGCAGTGAACGCCCTGATACCCTGCTTAATTCAACATGTTTAATTGAAGTGCTATCGCCAAGCATCGAAAATTATGATCGTGGCATGAAATTTGAACATTATCGAACCATCAGCAGCTTGCAAATTTACCTCGTGATTGCCCAAGATCGCTGCCATTGCGAGTTGTATCTGCGTCAAACGGATCACCGTTGGTTATTGATCGAATTTTGGTCACTAGAACAAACAATTCAACTTGAGGCGATTAATGCGCAACTCAAGCTGAATGATGTGTATGAATATATTGAATTAGCTTAATTTTCGATCAGCGCTGCCAAACCCTGCATATCTAAGACTAACACATGGCCACGAGCCAACTCCACCAAGCCCTCATCGGACATTTGGCGCAAGGTTCGGCCAATAATTTCGCGCACCGTGCCTGCACGAGCTGCCAATTCTTGATGGGTTAAGGCAGCGGTTCCATCAGCCGCCTCGTGCAATAAAATTCGTGCCAAACGTGCTCGCACCGTGCGAAACGCCAAATCTTCCAGCAACACCGCCAAATCACGCGCTTGAGCCGCCAAATCGCGCAGCAAAATCAAGGTAAATTCAGGATGGCTGCGTAACACATCGGGCAAGGCGGCGGTTGGCAAATGCACACAGCGGGTTGGAGCCATGGCGCGGGCGGTTGCCGGAGCTGGCCCAGCATCAACAAATGGCTCGATATTAAACAGCTCGCCAGTTTCAGCAATTGAGAGCACCTGCTCACGGCCATCGCTGGCGGTACGTGAAAGCCGCACCCGCCCCTCTAAAATGCCAAATAAGCCAAACCGCGGATCATCTTCCAGCACCAAATATTGGCCTGGCCGAAATGAACGAACTTCCATCGCCCGGGCAAGATCGCGCAAAGCTAATGGATCGAGTGCAGCAAAACGGGTAAATTGCCGCAAAACTTCAACGTCAACACTCATATCAAACAGCGCCTCATGCGCGAAATTGTTACTTGAAGGGGCCAGGGGCTAGGGATGAGGGGCTAGATTCTGTTGGAAAAGAATATGTATACTTCCCTATCATCTGATCCCTGAACCCTGATCGCTGATCCCTAACCCCTAGTGTAGCATAGCCCCAACAAATTGTGATATTATGTGCAAATAATCTAAAATTGAATTGTTTGAGGATTGATACAATCATGACTCGTCAAAAAGTGCTCGTAACAGGCGGCGCAGGCTTCCTTGGAATTAACCTTTTGCGCTACCTTGATGCCAAAGGCTACGACTTAGTTTCCTATGATTTTGCCGATTGGACCTATACCGATCTCAAAGATCATATCACGATTGTTAAAGACGATATTCGCAACGTTGCTGGGCTTGATCGGGCCATGCAAGGTGTTGATTTCGTTGTGCATACTGCTGCGGCTTTGCCTCTCTATCCAGCCGAAGATATTTTTTCGACCGATATTGATGGCACGCGCAATGTGCTGGAAGTTGCCAAAAAACATGGCGTAAAACGGGTGGTTCACATCTCGTCAACCGCAGTTTATGGCATTCCCGATCACCATCCTTTGGTGGAAAACGACCGCTTGGATGGGGTTGGGCCATATGGCAAAGCCAAAGTGATGGCCGAATATGTGGCCTTGGAATATCGCGCCAAAGGCATGGAAGTGCCAATTATTCGTCCAAAATCGTTTATCGGGCCAGAACGGCTCGGTGTTTTCGCCTTGCTCTACGATTGGGCGATCGACGGCCACAACTTCCCAATGATTGGCAATGGCAAAAATCGCTATCAATTGCTTGATGTAGAAGATCTCTGCGATGCGATTTATCTATCGATGACCTTGCCTGCTGAAGTTGCTAACGATACTTTCAATATGGGTGCAAAAGAATTCGCCACCATGAAGGAAGATTATCAAGCAGTACTTGATTACGCTGGCCATGGCAAAAAGATCATCGGTTCGCCAGCAACCCCAGCCATTTGGACGCTGCGAGCCTTGGAATTTTTGCGGGTTTCGCCGCTCTACAAGTGGGTTTATGAAACGGCCTCGAAAGACTCATTTGTCTCAATCGAAAAAGCCGAAACCCAACTTGGCTGGAAGCCCAAATTCTCCAACCAAGATGCCTTGATTCGCAACTTCAAGTGGTATATCGACAATCGTAACTCATTTGCCAATGCTTCAGGGGTGACCCATCGCGTGCCGTGGAAACAAGGCGCGATTGGTTTGCTCAAAAAAGCCTTCTAAAAAATCACTACGTCTAGCGTATAATTGCTGGGCGTAGTTTTTTTATTTAATTCGATATGAGGTATCTATGCCCTTAGCAATTGCCGTTCACGGTGGCGCTGGCGATATTCCCGATTCATTACGCCCAGACCACGCTGCTGGAATTCAAGCTGCATTGCGAGCAGGCAAGGCGGTATTGCAAGCCGGTGGCACGGCACTTGAAGCCGCTACCGCCGCAGTGATTGTTTTGGAAGATTTGCCCGCCTTCAATGCTGGCTATGGCAGTGTGCTCAATCGCGAAGGTTTTGTGCAAATGGATGCTGGCTTGATGGATGGCACGAGCCTTGATGTAGGCGCAGTTGCCGCTGTCGAAGGCATCAAAAATCCCATTTTGGCCGCTCAGGCAGTGCTGAAAACCCCGCATATTTTGTTTGCCAAAGCTGATGCCGAGGCAGTTGCGCGGGAAGCTGGCGTTGAATTCGTTGATAATGCCAGCTTGATCACGCCTCGACGGCATGCTCAATGGGCCAGCGGCGATCGCGATTTCAAAGTTGATTCGGGTAGCACTGATAGCGAAACGATTGCCGATACTGTAGGGGCGGTAGCACTTGATGGTTTGGGCAATATTGCAGCAGCCACCTCAACTGGTGGGATGAGCGGCAAGCCCCTAGGCCGAATCGGCGATTCGCCAATTCCTGGCGGTGGGTTTTATGCCGATAGCCATGCTGGTGGTTGTTCGACCACGGGCTGGGGCGAAACCATTGCCCGCGTGTTGTTAGCTCGGCGAGCCATCGAAAACCTCGAACGCGGCATGGATGTGCAAGCAGCCGCTGAAGCCGCTGTCGCAGTGCTGGGCCAACGGATCGAAGGTGGCGAGGGTGGTTTGATTTTGGTTGCCAGTAGTGGCCAAATTGGCGCAGCCTTCAACTCGCAGCGCATGACCCACGCCTACTGGAACAACCTCGACGATCAAGAACAGATTATCGCCTAACAATCGTGAGACTTTAATTGCATTCCGTTGCGAGCTAATAGTCCTAGGATTTGATTTATCGGTGAATACATACAAGAGTCCTCTAAATGTCCTTTAGGGGGTGCAGGGGGATGAAAACCCCCTGCGTCTCCCGCCTTGAGGCGGGACGGAAGGGTGGTGATCATAACCAAAGCTATGGAATTTCTAGAAATGGACAAGCTCGATGCTCATGTTGGTTAGACCTCAGATTCCTCGCGATACATCCGCTCCAAAGCCTCGACCGCGCGATTCATCAGCTCCAAAAATTGGGCTTGATCGCTGGGCGAAAGCCCACTCAGTAGCTGGGTAAAGCGATCGAGATGGGCATTGTGCATCTCGGCGAGCATCCGCGAACCATCGGCGCTCAGCTGTAACAACACCCGCCGACTATCAACTTGATCGGGCAGGCGTTCGAGTAAACCACTGGCCTCAAGTTTGCGCGTGAGCACCGTGACTGAAGGAGGAGTCATCGCCAACGCTTCAGCCAAATCCTTCATCGGCAGGCCTGGTTGGTGCTCCAAAATAAACATCGCCCGTAGATGCGAATGCGATAACCCTAGCTCATGGATTTTGGCATAGGCTCCATCCAAGGGCATACGCTTGGTACGATCGATCAATTGAATGAATTGTTGGGCATATTCACGGCTTGTTGTCATAGTAGATCACTGTATCTAACGGCTACATTGCCGCTTACAATTTAGTTAAGTTAACTAACTATCTTGATCATACTGCAAAATAAGGCAGCGTCAAGTAGCAGATTGTTAAAAATAGGGCGATCATTCCGGCCAAAACGCGGTATGATAGCAGCGCACCGTGCCTAGAGAAGGATCTGGATTTTATGAGCGAACAACCAGCGTTTGATCCGACGATTATTCGTAGCAAAGCCTTGATTATCAGCGATTATAGCGGCGATTTGGCCAAACTTGAGCTTGTCGAGCGCAGTTTACGCCCGCTCAAGCCGCATGAAGTTTTGGTCAAAGTCGCTGCCACCCCGATCAATCCCTCGGATATGATGTTTATCAATGGTGTCTATGGTATCACAAAGCCGCTACCTGCCGTGCCTGGCTTCGAAGGTAGTGGCACAATTGTGAGCACTGGTGATCAATTATATAGCAAAGTGCTACTGGGCAAGCGGGTTTCGTTTGCCACCCAATCGCCCGATGATGATGGCGCGTGGGCCGATTATGTGATTGTGGCGGCGCGTCAATGCCTGCCCTTGGCCGATAGCCTGAGTTTTGAGCAAGCCGCCTCAGCGATTGTCAATCCGGTGAGTGCTTGGGCTTTGCTCGAAATTGCCCGTCAGCGCAACGCCAAAGCCTTAGTGCAAACTGCCGCTGCAAGCCAATTGGGCCGGATGTTGGTGCGCTTGGCGCAACGCGAAAAAATAACGCTGATCAACATTGTGCGCCGGCAGGAGCAGGTTGAATTATTGCGGGTTTTAGGGGCCGAATATGTGCTTAATTCCAATAGCCCTGATTTTACCGAGGAACTTGCCAGCCTATGTGTCGCTCAGCAAGCCAACTTGGCCTTTGATGCAGTTGGCGGGGAATTAGTTGGGCAAGTGCTCAAAGCGATGCCCAAGGGGAGCACGGTGATGGTGTATGGTGCATTGGCCGACGGTACATGCCAAATCGATCCACGAAGTTTGATTTTTGAAAATAAACATGTGACGGGCTTTTGGTTGACCGATTGGATTAGCCAGATCAACCCTTTGAATTTTGCCCGAATCACCAAAAATATCCAAAAATTGTTGATTGATGAGTTGGCTTCAACAATTCAAGGGCGTTTTAAGCTAGCTGAAGCCCAAAACGCCCTTGAACTGTATCAAAACAATATGACTGGTGGCAAAGTGCTGTTCACGCCTTAGTAAGCCGTGTTCATATCTAACAAGCCTTTTTCTTTGGCCCGATGTTCGGCGCGGCGCTGCAATGGAATCGAAATTACTGCCATTGCCACGGCTGCGCCAACCAAAATTAATAGTAGATTGCTGGTGCTCAATTGTTCAAGCCCGGTTTTATAGGCTGGATTGCGGGCATCGACCCATAAAGCACGGCGCATGCCCTCGAGCCAATAGGTCAATGGTACGGCGCGAGCAATCGTTTGCATCCAAATTGGCAGCACGGTAATTGGAAACAAGGCTCCAGTGAAAAGGTATAGTGCACCGGAAACTGCTTGACCGACAAAGCCAGCGTGGCGGGCAATCATCAAGGTCACGCCCGCCAAAATCTGGGCTGCAAAGGTGACAATCAATAAACCAAGCACCACCACCGCCAGCAACAACGGCCAATCGATCGTACTTAGCTGAATTGGAATATCGAGCACCAACGCGCCAAAGGTCAAGGTGAGCGGCACTGCCAGGAAATTGACTGAAACTTTGGCAAAGCCACGGCCCCATAAATAGCCATACATCGACGATGGCGTGATCGCAATATATTTGAGCATGCCCATTCGTTCGCGATCTTCGAGCACGGCCCACGCCATACTATCCAGCAACAAGGCCACAATCGAATAAACCACCGTGCCGATAAACACGTAGGGCAATAGATCTGCCCCATTCACATTACCAGTGCGCTGCAACACCCGCAGCATCATAGTCATAATCAAGCCATTCGACATTGGCACTAACAACGACCACAAAATATAAAAAAGCGGATTCGTCCAGTTACTTTCGGTTTTCCAGCCCAACCAAAAGCCCACCCGAAACGCCTGCAAAAATCGCTGCATAGAAACCCCTTTGTAAAGGTAGAAGGCAAAAATCAAAAGGCAAAATCCCTTATGAGCAAACCCTAGAATTAATGTTAATTCTGGAAATTTCTTTTTGGGTTTTATTTTTATTTCTGCCTTTTGCCCTTTGACTTTTGACTTTAATTGCCTCGCTCGGTCAGGCGGCCATCTTGGCGTGATTTGCGCTCCATGCGCAGCAAGGCCCAGCGTGCGACAAGGCCAAAGCCCAAGGCTAGGCCTGCTAAAATTGCTGCTTCAGTGCCAACGCTCAAAAATTGAAATTGCTGCATCATTTCAGGAAACAGCAATTGGCGCATTGCATCAAGACCCAAGGTCAACGGTACAACCGAAGCTCCAGTTGCGACGACCGTGCCCAGCGCTTTAACTGGAAAGTGAAAGCCGGAAACAAAGAAAACTGGCTCTTGCAAGGCGGCGGTCATCTGCCAAGCGCCGCGCCCATAAACCAAGAAAATGGAGCTGAGCAGCATGCCCATGCCATACAAGGCAATTAGCGACAAGAAGAAAATGCCGACCAAGGCAAACCAATTGGTGGCTTGATAGCGAATGCCAAAGATCAACGAGCCACCAATCAAAATAATTGCGGCACGAATCGTCGTTGCAAACAACCCACCCAAGGCCATGCCCGTCAAAATTGCCATGCGCGAGGTTGGGGCTAGCATATATAGTTGCAAATTGCCTTGCTCTTTATCCCAATACAACTGCATCGCCATCGACCAAAGCACATTCAGCCAAAAGGCGGTCATGGCTCCGCCGACCAACACTAAGCCCTTGTAGGAAGCTGGCGCACCAATCGCCTCATAGACCAACACATACGACATGGTGGCCATAAATGGCAAAAAGATATCGAAAAACAACCAACTTAGTTCGCGTTGCGTGCCGATAATCCGTGGATAAGCCCGCCCAATGACTGAGCGCCAAAAGATTGTAAAAGCACTTGGCCCTTTACCACGGCGTGGGTTGGGTTGACGTTCAACTGCTGTATGTTTATCGAGAATCACGCTCATGCACTGGCCTCACTTTCTGATAATGAGTGGCCAACGAGGTTGACAAACACGTCTTCAAGGGTTGGTTGGCGTTTTTCGAGCGACAACAAACCGGCATTATGCGCGGCCAGTTGGCTCAACACGTGGGGCAAAATCGCATCATCACGGAGAATCAGGCTTAATTCATCGCGCTGATCACCGCTGCGTTGGCTGATGCTTTGCACACCCGCAATTTGCTCAACTGCTTGCAAAAAGGCCGGATTTACGGGTGTGGTGAATAAGCGAAACACCACATCTTCTTGCAGCGAATGTTTGAGGCTGGTTGGTGTATCGCAGGCCAAAATCGTGCCGCCGCTGATAATTGCTACCCGATCGCATAATTCATCGGCTTCTTGCATATAGTGGGTGGTGAGCACCACGGTTTTGCCTGGATTAGTATCGAGCCAGTGGCGGGTGTAGGTGCGCAGCGTGCGAGCCGCCTCAACATCCAACCCAAGCGTTGGCTCATCAAGAAACAACACATCAGGATCGGTCAATAAACCACGAATATAGTTCATTTTTTGGCGCAAGCCTGTCGAAAGAAAACTCACGCGAGTTTTAGCCCGATCGGCCAAGCCCATTACTTCGAGCAATTCGTCGATGCGTTTATTGGCTAGTTTGCTATCCATGCCATGAAACTGGGTAAACATCCACAAATTTTCGCGCACAGTCAACAAGCCATAGCCCGACGATTCACCGCCCGAAACCATATTGATATGGCGGCGGACTGCATCGGCTTCATGCAGCACATCGAAGCCCCAAACTTCAGCTGTGCCGCCAGTTGGCAATAACAATGTCGTTAAAATTTTGATCGTGGTAGTTTTTCCAGCGCCGTTTGGCCCGAGAAAACCGAATAATTCGCCTGGCCGTACCGCTAAATCAACCCCATCAAGCGCCTTCAAGATCCGTTCTTTGGTTTTATAGGTTCGTTGCAAATTGACGGTTCGAATGGCATATTCAGGCTGCATAGTTCCTCGCACAGAAAGTAAACACCGCCTTGCGGCAGTGTAGTTGGTATTCGCTATCAACAATTGATCATCTGGTGATTAGCATAGCTCAACTGTGCGCTAGCAACATGGGTCTAGAGAACGATTGATCGCGGTAAGATCAAAGCGCGAATATGTATTGTAATGCGGCAATTAAGCTGGGAATTGCGCCCATAGCCGCGTAAAATTCCGAGCCATCAGCCGTAGGGGTAGGGTATGAACTCATTTTGGCAAAAACTAGCTCGGCTTTGGGTGCGATGTAGAGCATCTGCCCACCGTAGCCATTGGCAATATAAGCGCCATGCTGATTGTGAGTATGCCACCATTGATAGTTGTAGGAATAGTTGGCGTTGCTAGGATGGGCGATGGCACTCCACCCAAAAGCTATTTGATCGCCCCCAGCCTCAATCGCCAAAACAGCCGCTTCAGGCAAAATTTGTTGGTTGTTGAATGCGCCCCGCCCGAGCAACATTTGACCAAATCGCGCCATATCTCGCAGCGTTGAACAAAAACCAGAGCCAGCGGTTTCAGCACAAGCCGAATCAACCACCCACAGCCCATCGCGCTCAGCCCCAAGTTTTTGCCAGATAAAGGTTGATACTGCCTCGGCTAAACTACAATTCAGCACGCGCTTGATAATCCACGCCAGCACATCGGTGTTCGGAGTTTGGTAGGTAAAGCGTTGTCCATGCTCGCCAGTGTTCAGCATGGTTGGCAAAAATTCATAGACATTGGTTGGGCCTTGATAATCGGCTGGACGCGGATTCCAACCCAAGGCCACTCCATACTTGAAATTTTCGGTAACCAAATTGCTAGTTTGTTCGGCAAAGCCTACCGCCGTGCTCATGCCCAGCACATGAGCGAGGGTTGCATCACCAAACCCACTGTTGGCCAGTTCAGGTAAATAGTAGGCAACCGTTGCTTGCGGATCAAGCACTTGCTCAGCGACCAGCAACGCAGCCAACGTGCCAGTCACCGATTTGCTGCCTGAAGCCCAAGCGTGCAATGTTTGTGGCTGCATATTATTCAAATAGCGTTCGTAAATTACCTTGCCTCGATGCAGAACCATCAGGCCATCGGTGTAGCTTTGCTCAACCATATGATTAAAGCTCAATTCCTGCCCAAGATAATTTTTGTACGTTATAGAATCTAAATCGTGTAGATCATACTCAAATGGGCTGCTTGGCTCAGTGCCACGCCAGACATCGGCGACTGGGTTGAGCAACTGAATATGTTGGAAACTCCAGCGATTATAGGGTTTGAGTAATTGTTGGGCGTGGTCAACCCTTGATGCAGGTGGAAAACCCTGCATCAAGCCTAATTCACTGGCAGTTTGGGGCATTGGCTGATTCATCGCTGCTCCTTTAATCGCCAAGTTCTGGCAAACGACTTAAATCGCGCAAACGCTCGACTTGCGAACGCAACACCCGTCGATTTTGCTGCGGATTAGCCACTGATGGATCGGGAACCCAATCCAGCAGGCCATTATCGATTGCTCGGGAAATCCGCATGCGATTGGCTTGATTGTTCTGACCAAAGGCGAGCGCAGCAGCATTGCTAATCGTAATTAAATCTTCGGCGGAGATCCACCAGCGCGTGCGCGACACCAAAATGCCAATCTCGCTCTGCCAAAAATCCTCAGGAAACACCGCTTTACTTTGTAAGGCATTGCCCAACAACAAATCAAGCAATTGCTCAAGTGCCAATTCAATGCGGCGCAACATAATTTCACTGCGCATATGCCGCCCATTGGCCACCTCGATCAACAAATTAAGGTTATGTTGAAAAGCGGTTTCGGCGGCGGCTTCCTCGGCTAGGGTCGTTGCCCCTAATGCTTGCCCCAAACTGCGATAGCGTTGTAGCACTAACGCCGTGATTTGTTCTGCCAGTTGATGATTAAACAGGGCCATAGGTTCAAATCCTTTTTATATAACGTAACTATCGTTAGTTGATAATAACGTAACTATCGTTAGTTGTCAATCCTTACCATTACTAGCTACGATTCATTGATTATTTGTATTCATTGGGTCAGCGATGCTGAACCGAGACCTTTATGAAGAATAGTGGGCAAGCATTTGAGCTAAATACTGCTGAAAATCTTCAACATAGGCTTGTGGCTCAACAACTTTGAGCTGCCTGCCGAAGCTGGCTAAAAATTGAAATCCCAGCTGATTGTGTGGAATCTCCATAGTTGCTAGCAATACACCAGAATGCTGAACTTCAAGATTTTTGCGCCCATAGCGTTCGATAATTTGGTCTTTGATGCTGGGCGCGATCCAAGCCTTAATCGTGATCAGTTGCGGCAGGTACGGGGCTTCGTGGCCTTGTGTAGTGCTATTATCTCGCGAAGGAAATACGCGGGTATCCATCGTCATGTGATCGATCCGCGCTAATTTGAAACTTCGATAGGCTTGGCGATCTAAACAGAATCCTTTCAAATACCAAGTTGATTCGCTAAAATGCAGCTCGTAGGGTTCGATCATTCGCTGCGTTATAGTTCCATCTTTATCCGTATAATCAAACAAAACCAGTCTTTTCTTTAATATAGATTCTTGGCAGGTCTTGAGGGTTTCAAGTAGCTCAGACCGACCTTCCCAAGCATAAAATGACAAGTAAATCGCACGATTCAATGCCAATTGACCAACCATTGCCTCAATTTTTTTAATCGTTCTTTCAACCTCTTCAGGCAGGAAGATTTGTTCTAGTCCGCTGAGCGCAGTTAATATATTTTGTAAATCGGAGCTACTTAAGAGGCGTTTATCAACCTTGTATTCTTGCATAATGCCATAGCCGCCGTTGACCCCATGAACCGCGTAGATCGGGATGTTCGCCAAACTCAATGCATCCATATCGCGCAGGATCGTCCTTTTAGAAACGTTGAATAATTGGGCGAATTCGTTGGCTGAAACAAGTTCTTTTTTCAGCAAGATCATAATAATCGAGATGAGTCGTTCCACTTTATCCATCAGCATCCTCTTTTTGCCCACAATTTTAGAATGGTGACAGAATGCTGTCATCATTGGGCTATTATACTCCGCGCATCGCAAACAGGCGGTTGAGATTTTGGCTAACAAACTGCCGAACCAACAACAGCACAACCCATGCTCTGCCGAATTTTTGAAGCAACCAATAGCGAAGGAAACAATGACGATGGTTAATGCAACCGATTTTCCTAAACCCAGCTTTATTTCCGTTAATGGCGTAGACCTCGAAGTCTTTGAAGCGGGCCAACCCCATGGCGGCAAACCGATAGTTCTCTGTCATGGCTGGCCTGAGCATGCCTTTTCTTGGCGCTATCAAATGGCTGCCCTTGCCGCCGCCGGCTACCATGTTATCGTCCCAAACCAGCGGGGCTACGGCAACTCATCGCGCCCAACTGATGTAAGCGCCTATGATATTCAACATTTATCGGGTGATCTGATTGCGCTGCTTGATCACTATGGATATGCCAATGCCACCTTTGTCGGCCATGATTGGGGGGCAATGGTCGTTTGGGGTTTGACCTTGTTGCATCCCACGCGGGTCAACAAGGTGATTAATCTGAGTGTTCCCTATATTGAGCGCGGCGAAAAGCCTTGGATCGAGGTTATGGAGGCCGTGTTTGGCGACGATTTCTATTTCGTGCATTTCAATCGCCAGCCAGGCGTGGCAGATGCCGTATTTGATGCTAATCGTTTCCAGTTTCTTCGCAACATGTATCGAAAGAATGTCCCTCCTGCCGAGCCGCAGCCAGGGATGGCATTGATCAATCTTGCCAAAATCGCAGTACCACTTGGTGAGCCAATCATGAGCGAGAGCGAACTGGACGTTTTCGTCTCGGCCTTCGCCGCATCAGGGTTTACGGGTGGCATCAATTGGTATCGCAATCTTGACCGTAATTGGCATTTGTTGGCCGATGTAAATCCAATTATCCAGCAGCCGACTCTCATGATTTATGGTGACCGAGATTCTGTTCAGAAGTCGCAAACTCTGACAACCTTCGTGCCTAATGTAGAAGTTGTCAATCTGGATTGTGGTCATTGGATTCAACAAGAAATGCCTGAAGAGACAACCAAAGCCATCTTGGAATGGCTAGAACAGCACGCATAGAGAATAGATCCTATGTGGCATTAGATTGACAGTGATTAATTCCCCCTCACCCCCTCGCCCGCACGCGAGGCGAGGGTGAACCATCCCTAGTATGAAATGGAAACTCCCCTCTCCCGCCGCAGTGTTTAAGGGCGGACAGGTTGGGGAATGGGTATTCATCAGTGTTAGGGGATGGCCGTCCCGAGCCGACCACCCCGCGTCACCGTCGTGGCCCACCGTTCGTGCAGCGCCGTTCCCGCCAACGATAGTCGCGCTCCCAGCGCTGGCTGCGTTCCCGTCCACAGCCAGCGCAGCACCCCATACCGCCCCAACCGAAACAGACTTTCTCGTGCCGCCCATGGGCGGCGCGGGCTGGGGCGATCCCCGCGTTCGGCCAGCACCGCCTGCGCCTCCGCCGTCCCGACCAGCAGCACCAGCACCGTCGCGATCGCCATGCCCAGCACCAAGGCCTCCTGCGTCGTCTGGCTCCGCGACTGGCTCGCCTCCCATTGCCAGCCCGCCGTTTTCCAATCGCGAAACAGGGCCTCAATCGCAGAGCGCCGCCCATACGCCTGCCGAATCGCCCCAATGCCCTCCAGATTGCTCACCAGCAGTAACGGCTCGTGACACGTCGCCTCCCATGCGGCCACCACTGTCACCGTTCGCCAGCCCGCCTTCTTGAAGGCATGGCCCCGCCGCACCACGCGATGGCCTCGCGTGACCAGCGTGCGGATCATGGTTTCGGTGTGCCCCCGCAGTTGGATGCGGGTATGGCCTTGGACGCGCACGACCCAGCCCCAGCCGTAGGCCGCGACCTGATCGGTGAAGGCGGGGCAGCCAAAAGCACGGTCGGCCACGACGACGACGGACATGGCATTGGGCAGCACCTGCTGCACGCGCTCCAGCAGGGTGGCAACATCGGTCCAGAAGGCGGTGGCGCGGCGGGTATAGCCGGGATGGAGCACCCAGGCAAGCGGAATGGCGCGACCGTGATACCAGAGGGCGGCGGTGAGCAGGGTCCAGCGGTCGGTGTGGGTGGTTTCATCGATGATGACGGTGACGGATTCAGTGGGTGCGATGTGGAGGGTGGTGGCGAGGATGGCGCGATGGAGCGACCACGACAGCTGGGAATCCCGATAGGTGCGGCGCAGTCGGCGTTCGTGACTGGCGGCGTGGGCAGCGGTGGACAGTCCAAGGGCACAGCCCCAGGCCACGACGCGCGTGGTGATGGACGGCATGAGCAGGATGCTGACGAGCCAATCGGTGAGCCGACGGGCAGTCCAGGGCGAGAGGGTGGGCACGGCGGTGCGCAGGATGGTGTTGATCCAGTGGGCAAGGGCTGGTATACTCGGCATACGACCTCGGTTTTGGGATGGGTTTGGTTTCGTCACCACCCAGTATACCAACCCGAGGTCGTTGTGTGAACCCATGGTGTGCGTCCCTGTCCGCCCTTAAACGCCGCAGTGGGAGAGGGGTTGGGGTGAGGGCTGAATGGCGGTTGCCAACTTCTAAACCATTACATAGAGCCTAGATCCAACATCTATGGATTATTTGCTTAACAAAGCCGCGATTGCTGCTTGATCGTATTTCAGAATTGGGCGGCGGGCAGCGGTGGCTTCATCGAGGCGGCGTACTGGCGCGGTGGTTGGCGCAGCATGCAACAGCTCTGGGTTTTCAACCGCTTCATGGGCAATTTGCTTCATGGCATCAATAAAGGCATCCATGTTGCGCTTCGATTCGGTTTCAGTTGGCTCGATCATAATCGATTCGGCCACGCTGATCGGGAAATAGACTGTTGGTGGGTGAAAACCAAAGTCAATCAAGCGCTTGGCAATATCCAAGGTATGGACACTTGGCGCACCCTTGATTTTGCCTTGCAACACCACTTCGTGCATACAGGTGCGGTCGTAGGCCACAGGATAAATTTTATCCAAATTGACCCGTAGATAGTTGGCGTTGAGTACCGCGTGTTCGCTGACCGAGCGCAAGCCAGCCGCGCCGAGCATGCGAATGTAGGTGTAGGCCCGCACAAACATGCCAAAATTGCCCTTGAAGGCTTTCAAGCGGCCAATGCTCTTGACTGGCGTGTGGCGGGTATATTGGCCTTCTTTGAGTGCCACAATTGGGCCTGGCAGATAATCGGCCAAAAATTCTTTACAGCCAACCGCACCACAACCAGGGCCACCACCACCGTGAGGCGTGGTAAAGGTTTTGTGCAAGTTGTAGTGCATAAAGTCAAAGCCTACATCGCCTGGCTTGACAATCCCCAAAATCGCGTTGAAATTTGCGCCGTCGCCATACATCAAGCCACCAGCTTCATGCACAATTTTGGCAACTTCATGCACGTTTTCATCAAACAAGCCCAAGGTATTGGGGTTGGTCAACATCAAGCCAGCGGTACGTGGGCCAACTTTGGCCCGCAGATCAGCCAAATCAACATTGCCCCGACTATCGGTAGCAATTTCGACGACTTTGAAACCGACCATCGCGGCGGTCGCGGGATTCGTGCCGTGAGCAGAGTTGGGGCACAACACTTCGTCACGCTGATCATCGCCACGATCAAGGTGATAGGCGCGGAACACCAAAATGCCTGCGAATTCGCCTTGAGCGCCAGCGGCTGGCTGCAAACAAACTTGATCAAAGCCCGAAATTTCGGCCAAGATATTTTGCAATTCATAGGTCAATTGCAAAGCACCTTGGACGGTTTCTTCGGCTTGCAAGGGGTGAATAAAGGCAAAGCCAGGCAACCGTGCAGCATCTTCGTGAATTTTAGGATTGTATTTCATCGTGCACGAGCCAAGTGGATACATCCCCGTGTCGATACAGAAGTTGCGCTGTGAGATGCGGGTGAAGTGGCGCACCACCTCGGTTTCGCTAATTTCGGGCAAACCTGCTAAATCGTCGTCGCGCAGCAAATGGGCTGGCAACTCGGTTTCGGGCACACCAGCGTCGGGCAGGGCTGCGCCAATTTTACCGGGGCTGCTCAATTCAAAAATTGGTGGTTCGTAGGTATGCATTGGCTTAGCCTCCCAACACTGCGACAAGTTGGTCGATATCGTTTTTGGTATTTTGCTCGGTAACGCAGATCAGCATTGCATTACCCAAGTGTGGGTAATCCTTGCTCAAATCGTAGCCGCCGATAATGCCTTGAGCATGCAAGGCTTGGGTAATTTCAGCTACAGGTCGTGGGCAGCGCACCACAAATTCATGGAAGAAAGCGCCTTGCTCAAGCACCTCGTAACCAGCCAAATTGCCAATCGCTTTGGCAGCATAATGGGCGCGTTGGTAGCAAAGTTCAGCCACTTTACGCAAGCCAGTTTTGCCCATCAGCGAGGTATAAATCGTCGCAGCCAAGGCCATCAAGCCTTGGTTGGTACAAATATTCGAGGTAGCTTTTTCGCGGCGAATATGTTGCTCACGGGTTTGTAGGGTTAACACATAGCCCAATTGGCCATTGAGGTCGGTCGTTACGCCCACCAAACGCCCAGCCATGCGCCGCAAGAGTTTTTCGGTACAGCTAAATACGCCAACATATGGCCCGCCAAAGCTCAGCGGAATCCCCAAGGGCTGGCCTTCCATCACCGCAATATCAGCGCCAACCATACCTGGTGTTTGGAACAAGCCCAAGGCGATCGGATTGGTGACCATCAACAGCAGTGCGCCAGCCGCGTGAATCTGTTCGGCGACAGGCTTCAAATCGTGCAGCACACCCAAGAAATCAGGCGATTGCACAATAAACACCGCAGTTTCGTTATCGACCAAAGCCGCTGCATCGGCCACGCTGGCAGCTGGATTTTCGTCGCCAGTGATTGTTACGCCCAAACCTTGGGTATAACTGCGTAGCACGCCGCGATATTGCGGATGCACCGAAGGAGCCACGACAATTTTGCGCCGATTACGAGTTGCGCTGATCGCCATAATTGCGCCTTCAGCCATGGCCGTTGCGCCATCGTAGTGCGAAGCATTGGCTGCATCCATCTGCAACAAACCACACATCAACGATTGGTATTCAAAAATTGCTTGCAACGTACCTTGAGAAATTTCGGGCTGATAGGGCGTGTAGGCGGTGTAGAACTCCGAGCGGCGCAACAACGAATCGACTGCGGCAGGGATAAAGTGGTTGTAGGCTCCCGCGCCCAAGAAACAGCTATAGTTCAGCACATCGCTATTTTTGCTGCTCAAGCGGCGTAATTCGCGGGCCATTTCACCTTCAGCAAGTGCGGCGGGCAGATCGAGCGTTGGAAACCGAAGATCAGCAGGAACATCGTGGAAAAGCTCGGCAACATCGGCAACGCCAATCGCCTTGAGCATCTCTGCGCGTTCGCTCTCGGTAATCGAAATGTAGTGGCTCATGTTTCACCTTATGGTGAAATCAAAAGGCAAAAGGCAAAAGGCAGAAATGCCTTAGGATTATTCCAATCACCTTTTGATTTCTCAGCGTTAAATACTTTAGTCAAATAGCATAACTTGTGGGTCTGGCTATTTTGACTTTTGATTTTTGACTTCTGAATTGCTACTTATTGGCTTCGTCGTTGATATAGCGTTCGTACTCTGCGGCACTCAACAACCCACTTGGTGCAGTGGTAAAGCTGAATTTGGCCAACCAGCCCTCGCCATAGGGGTCTTCATTGACCAATTCTGGTGAATCAACGACTTCGTTGTTGATTTCGGTAATCTCACCACTGAGCGGAGCATAAATTTCCGAAACTGCCTTGACTGATTCGACCGTTCCAAATGGCTCGCCAACTTCAAAGCTTTTGCCAACATCAGGCAATTCAACGAATACTACATCGCCAAGCTCGCGTTGGGCGTGTTCGGTGATGCCAACAACTGCACTGTTGCCGTCGATGCGCACCCATTCGTGTTCTTTGGTATACAGCAATTCATGTGGTACATTGGACATTCGGTGGTCCTCCTTCAATAACGCCAAAACAGCACACAATCAGCATAGATTGTTAGGCGCTACTATCAAGCAAAGCGGCTTTTTATGCAAGAGCAGCAGGCTATTTTTTGTAGCGTGCTTTGTAAAACGGCGTTTTGACTACGGTTGCCCGCACTGGCTTTTCGCGAATCAGCACATCGACTTCAGCGCCAATTTTGAGGCTACCAGCCTTAACCAAGGCATAGGCCAGATTTTTGCCCAAGCTTGGGCTAGGCATGCCAGTCGTTACAACGCCCAATTCACTGCCATCGAGCGCCACAACCGGGTAGCCTTGACGGGCAATCCCGCGGCCAGTCATTTCTAAGCCAACTAGAGTGCGGACTGGACCATTGGCCTTGATATCGTGCAAGGCTTCTGAGCCGATGAATGGGCCTTTATCGAGCTTGACCACCCAGCCCAATTTGGCTTCATAAGGATTAATATCGCGCTCAATTTCATGGCCATAAAGCGCCAAACCTGGCTCGAAACGCAGGCTATCACGAGCACCCAATCCAATCGGCGTAGCCCCAACTTCCAACAAACGATCCCAGATTCGTTCGATCTCGCCAGCAGGCAAGAACAATTCGAAGCCATCTTCGCCAGTGTAGCCAGTGCGCGAAATATAACCAGCAGCGCCCTCAACTGTAGCCTTGGTGATGCCATGGAACGCCAAATTGACCACATCAGCATCAGTCAAGGGAGCCAACAGGCTTTCAGCTTTTGGCCCTTGCAATGCGATCATCGCCAACTCTTGAGAGCGATCAGTTAGCACCACGTCGTAGCCAGCAGTATGTTGATTGAGCCAAGCCCAATCTTTTTCGGCGTTGCCAGCGTTGGCCACAACCATCCATTCGTCGGGGCCAAGATGATAGGTGAAAATATCGTCAACAATCCCGCCATCTTCGTAGCACATAATCCCATAATCGGATTGGCCGATCGCGGTTTTGCTAATATCAAAGGTATCGATCAACTGAATAAAGCGTTCGCTATCGGGGCCAGTGACCCAAAATCGCGCCATATGGCTAATATCGAACAGGCCAGCGCCTTCGCGGGTTGCCTTGTGTTCAGCGATGATGCCCGCATATTGGACTGGCATGTCCCAGCCGCCGAACTCGACCATTCTGGCTCCAAGGGCGCGATGGCGTGCATTGAGTGGTGTTTGTTTCATCAAAAAACCTCGTAAATCACTTAGCGTCGTTGTAACCATTCAGGGTTGGTATAGCGTTCATGGCGCAAGCGCTCAGCTGTGGCCAGCTCTTGCTCAGTCAATTGATCAGGTTGGAATTCGAGATTGAAAGCTGTAGCAAAGCCTGCAACAATCGCTTGTTGCGCCTCGTCAAAGCTCACGGGGCGTTGGGCCGCTTCATCGAGCGCAATCAAACGCTCGGCCAACGCTGCTGAATCAAGCTCAGTTGGTAAATGCAACACTTGGCTCAACTGCTGGCGATCTGCCTGCAATAGCACCGTGCCATGCTGCAAAATTGCGCCCCGCGTGCGAGTTTGAGCGCTACCAACCAATTTACGCCCAGCTACCGTAATCTCAAAATCGCTGGGAGTATCGAAGCAGGCGGCTGATTTTGGCCCATCGCTAGTGCTAGTAGCCCAATCGACAGTACTTACCAGTTGGCGCAAACCAACCAATAATCCATGGCTGATGGTGCGATAGGTTTTTAAAACCCGACCCCCAAGCAGTGGGTTGCTGTTGGGGGCCGTGATCGAGTAGGTCAATTCAGCATCATGCAAAATCGCACGACCACCAGTTGGCCGTCGCACAATCTCGATTTGGGCTTGTTGGCAAGCCGCCACATTAACATCGCTATAGGGTTGAAATGCGCCGATTGAAAGACAAGCAGGCTGCCAACGATAGATTCGTAGGGTTGGGTATGGCGATTGATTGGCATGCAGCACCAAGGCATGATCAATCGCCATATTGGTTGCGCCATCGGCGGCGGCTGAGACAATGTAACGCCACATGAGCAAAATCGCTTAAATAAAAAAGAGATCACGACATACAAAATGCCTGATCTCTGTCCATTGACCTGAGAGATTCCTTGCGCTGCAAGTTACTCCATCGGTGCAAGTGAATGCTTGCTCTCCAGAGCGCTGTCGAGACACGGTGTTGGAGCCTGAAAGATTCATCAACGGGTTGGCTACCCGTAATTTGCTTCGTCGGCGATCCCTGTGGGGATACTCTTCCGCGTCCTTCATTCAGCGATATTGGGTTGTAGCAGTAGTATACGCCGCTGTGGGTATTTGGTCAATTTGCGTACTTATTGGTTTGAGGCTTGGTTTGCTTCGTATTGAGCTTCGACTGGCTCGCTAAAACTGCGCAAGCCGATCACGACCGGAGCCACAGCACAGCAGAGCAACATAAATGCCCAAAACACGATAGTCAACATACTAGGGCGCTCCTCAAATAAAAAGTTCAAAAACGAATTGAATCCATTCCTCGGTTCACACAGCGTTGTGGAATGCAAGTGATATGCCATCGATTAGGTTTAGCTTGGGTGATTTTGCTGGGCGCAGTTCAATTATGCTGATTGCTTGGGCAGCGCACAATAGCCGTTTGTGTATAGCAGACCCATGACTTTTGCCGAGCAAGCTGATCAACAATTGATGTTGGTGCGTCCTATCCATGTGATGGCTGCTAGATTATATGCTGCTTTGCTATTTCTGCAAATTACAGGGCTTGGTTATAAGCTGATAGTTTCCTGATAATTACCTGATAACTCAATAATCCGCCTAACCTGAAAACGTTCAAGCGTTGCAGATATAGTGAGTTCAAGGCCGGCCCGTTGATAGGCCAATTGGCGTTGTTGCTCAAACGTCGTAATGCCAGTGGTATTCGGCAGCACGACCCCTTGATTGCGCCCACGTTGCACTCGCAAGCCCTCAGCCACCGGATCATGGGCAGCTTTATTTTTCAGCAGAGCCAAGTTTTCAACTAAATCAACGATGTAGCTCAATTGATCAAGCTCATCAAGCTGCACTGGTCTAAATCGCGGGTCGTGCACTGCTGCCGCAACCGCCATATAAATCACTTCTTTGGCTAACGAGGCTTGTTGTGGTTGCACGCTGCCAACGCAACCACGTAACTGCCCAGCTTTGATCAAGCTGACATAAACGCCTTGGCTGCGGCGTTGATCGCTCGGCAATGGCTCAGTCACAGGCAGCAACTCGCCTTGGCGAATAAAGCGATTGACCGCTTGACGCGCCAGCACAACCAAAGGATCTTGCACAATCAGGGCTGCTTGTTTGGGCATTGGCAGGCTCCTTAGCTGCGTATTTAGTCGTTTAATTTGTTGCGTTTGAATAATGATGAGCGAATGTAGACTTCGCTGCCACAGTTTTCGCACTGGCTGTCGTTAACCCCAACCACCCGTGGCTGACCATCGAAGCGCTCGATCACCGCCCATTCGCATTTGGGGCAACGCGTGGTTTCGGTGGGCTGTGCTCCATAGACAAACGGCAAGCCCAAGCCTTGGGCTACTTTGCGCACCGAAGTCGCAGCATTGGTATCAGCATCACGACTTGGGATAATCCGCCATGGAATCAGGCCATTGAATTTTCGTTTGATCCAGCGGGCAATACCTTCAATTTCGGCGCTACTATCATTCACTCCAGTGACAATTGGCGTGGTAATTTCAAGATGACAGCCCCAGCGTTTGACCGCATGCTCGGCTCCCGCAAAAATCCCTTGCCATTGTTCAACTCCGGTTAATGCTTGATAACTGGCATCACTCAAGCCATAAACCGTTAGCATTAAGCCATCGATATAGGGTGCAAGCTGATCGAGCGCCGCTTTTGACCAATAACCATTGGTTACCATACCAGTCATGCGGCTGGTGGAACGAGCCAAACGGGCGGTTTCCAGCACATGCTCAAAGTTCATGGTTGGCTCGTTATAGGCCCAAACAATCCCACGCGTCATGCGCTCTTGCGAAAATCCCACCACCCGTTCCGGATCAATCGAACGTTGTTTGGCAGGATCAGTCGGAATTTGGGCGTGATAGGCTGCATCGTGATGGGCGGGGAACGATGTGCCCCAACCTCCAATTGCAAACACGCTAGCCCCAGGAAAAAAATGGCGAAACCCATAATCCTCAACCGGGCCAATCGTGGCTGCTGACACTAAACCATGGTTATGAACTGTAATTGTTTGATCTTGGCGTTGGCGCACACCACAACGACCCCATTCACCATCAGCGAGTAGACAGCGCCATTGACAGACCTCGCAGCGCAATCCTTGCGCCGAGCGTGACACGAGTGTTGTTTCGTGCATGAAAGATTTCCTCGTCGTCCTACGTGTTGCGTCTTCCACCCAGCCGTGCTGACGCTCATATTTTCTTCTGCAACTATAGTACCACGCGCTGATAGGAACGCCGTTGATTTAACCGCATTTAGAGCAGCAATTTCGCTGATCATCACTAACAAAATCGTTAGCGATGATCGCTGATCTAGCAAACGCTTAGTTGGATTCGTTGAATTGCGTTGTGATGATAGCCTTTGACATTCCAAGCTGGCTGCTCTGGTTGTTGTTGACCAAGCGAATCGGTGGCGCGAACCCAACATTGATATTCACCCGCCGTCAGTTCTAGCTCGATTTGCCAGCGACTCCAACAACCAAGCCTTGGTGGGTCGATCAAGCGAGCATGTTGCCAATGTTGGCCGTGATCAAGCGAAATTTCGACCTGTTCAACCAGCGCTTGGCCCCCAGTAATCGCATAGCCCGCTAGGGTGATCGTGCCTGCCAGCAAGGTTTGGTCAGCTGTCGGCAAATACAGCACAGCATTAACTGGCAATTCGTGCAACATTGGCGCGTTTTGCCAAGCTTCAGGCTCGCTGCTTTGGGCCAAACGATAGGCGCGGCGCTGAAAATAGTTGTGTGATGGCTCGCTACTGAATTCAATCGAGCGCAACCATTTGACGCTGCGAGCACCAACAATTCCAGGAATAACCAAACGTAACGGGCCACCATGCAGCGCTGGCAAGGCTGTGCCGTTCATCGTGTAGGCCAACAAGGCATGCTCGATCATCGGCTCGTTGAGTGGAATCGAGCCGCCATAGCCAAAGGTTTGGCCGTGGCGCTCAACCTGATCGTAGCTTTCAAACACCAAATGCAGGGCAGTCGAATCAATCTCGCAGCGCTCTAGCAGTGATCGCAAGGGTGCACCACCCCAATTTGCTGTGCTCAAGCCATTGGCCCCCCAGGGCAATTCGCCATAAATTGGCTGGTAGGCGTGCATCTCTTGGCGGCGGTTGCCAGCACATTGCAAGGTCGAAACCTGCTCAACATAGGGCAATTGTTGCTTAATGTCGGCAATGCTGATGCTCAATGGTTGAGCCAATAAGCCCTGCAGTTGAATTGTGGTGGTTTCAGGGTCGAGGCTAGGAATCGTGCCATGGGTACGCACAAAAAATTGGCTGGTGGGTTGAATGTAGCTGCTGGCCAGCTCATCTAAGGGTGTGCCAGCATTAAATGGCTCGGCCTGAACCACCTGCATCGTCGCACTTTTGGCAACATCAAATGAAGGCAGACTATCTCGCATCGAAATCGCTCCTTTTCTAGGGATGCCGCAACCAGCACCCATGAACAACACTGTTCTTTGAATTGGTATAGTTAGATTTTTTCTGCAACGGAGGGACTAAATCGATGCAGCGCTTGCGAGTATAGCACAATTAATCGCTACATGCCCTCACCCCCAACCCCTCTCCCACGGCGGCGGGCGAGGGGAGTTTGGTTTGGCGGTTCCTCCTCGCCTGGCTCTGCGGGCGCGGGGTGGTAGCGTTCAAGGGTCGGTTTTTGCTGCGAACCATGGATACGCTGGTTCATCGGTGGAGGAATGACTGCCACTGATTGCCCTTGAGGGGGTGCCGGGGGATTAAAGCCCCCGGCGTTTCCCGCCTTGAGGCGGGACGGAAGGGTGGTGAATCCTCAAGAATACTAAAATTTATTGCCAATCAAGTTTAGCATTAAGCGGCCTGCGGCTGTGTAATTTGCGGGGTTGCTTTCAAGGGTAGGTAAAGCGTGAAATGACTGCCGATCCCAGGATTGCTGCTCAAGGTAATATCGCCGCCAAGCAATAAAGCCAAGCGTTTGCTAATCGCCAAACCCAAACCAGTGCTTGGTTGGCTGCCCAGGCTTTTTCCCAAACGCGGTTGCTCTTGAAACAATTGGACTTGTTGCTCAGGAGTCATGCCAATGCCTGTATCGATCACATGAAAGGCCAAATAATGCTGACCGTTGCGCTGTTCTTCGCTGACTTCGATGCGCACTGAGCCAGCGTGGGTAAATTTGGCAGCATTACCAACCACATTTACCAAAATTTGACGTACCAAGCGATTATCACTCCAAAAAATGCGTTGGCGTGTGCCAATTTGCACATGAAACGTATTATGATTGCGCACCATCAATGGCGCAACAATCACATTTAATTGATCGATCAACGGCCCCAGACAAACCTCTTCATAATGCACATCAAGTTGGCCATGTTCAATCTTGGCCAAATCGATCATATCGTCGATTAATGCCAAAAGCTGGGCGCTGGTTTCTTGAATGTGATGGGCAGTTGGCTCCAACTCGGCTACTCCCGCTTCGATCAACTGATCAGCCAAAAGCTGACTATCGGTCATAATCGTATGCAGCGGTTTATGCAATTGCTGGCTCATTTTAGCAATTAAGGGCGTTTTGCTCGGCACTTGGGGATCACTGGCGATGCTCGAATGGAAAACATCATGAGGCAAGGCCGTTAATTGCTGAACTTGACGAAACAGCTCAAATTGATGGCTTAATTGCTGAGCGATCAATTGTAAACTTTCACGTTGCTGTGAGCTAAGTTGGCGAGGTTGGTGATCGATCACCGCGATACAACCGAGAGCAAAGCCTTGTTGATTGATAATCGGCATGCCCGCATAGAACTGAAAACCCTGCTGCACTAAGGGATGATGCCCAAAACTACGCTCAAGGCTGGCTTGATCATAAACAACCAGCTCACGCTCAACTACCGTTTGCGCACAACACGAATATTTACGCGGAATTGTTTTGAGTTGGCTGCCAAAAGCCGCTTTGATATATTGATATTTATGATCGATCAACGAAATAATCGCAATCGGTGTCGCACAAAAAAGCGCCGCTAAGCGGGCTAATTCATCGAATTCGTGAATATAGGGGCGGGCCAGCAAGCCATAACTTTGCAGGGCAGCAAGACGTTGGGCTTCGTTTGTAGGGTATTGAGTACGCATGGCGGCTCCTCGCTAAAATTAAGATCGCTGGAAACTAAAGGCTAGTACGATCTTGACATAGCGTTAAGCCACTGTCGAGGGGGCTGTTTGGGTGACTTCGCTGATAGTACGGTCTATAAGCTGAGAATGGACATTTGTCGCATGCAGCGCAGGAACGAGCACACCCAACGAAGCTTCCGGTTGGCATTGCTCGCCACAGGTAAAACAATCCCAGAAGGCCGCTCCATGCTCAGGATAGGTATGTAGCGAGGCATGACTTTCGCCTAACACGGCCACGATGGTAACACCGTGAGGCGTAAATTGATGGGCAACAATTTCGAGCACGGTGGCATTGGTCGCATTGGCTGCTTGCATCACAATTGTTTGCAGCAAATCGCGATCATTGAGGATTGCTGCTGAGCAGCCACCTAAATTTGCAAGTAGGTGTCGCCCAGCAGCGGGATAGATTGGCGATTGGATGAAATTGCTCATGATTTGGATTGCCAGCGTGGTGCGCCTTCAACTCCTTCGGCATTCCACGAATTAAACCAATCGTCCATTAATGCGATCAAGCTTGCCCGAAACACGGCTTCAGCTTGCAACAAGTGACTTTGACCACGCGCCGCAAACCAAGCCAGTTGGACAAACGCGCCCAAATCGTTGACATCGGCGGGAGTCAGGCCTTCGTTATTGCCGTTCGACCACCAATCGCGAATCACGTGTTCGAGCACAACATTGACTGCGATCTTACGGATATTAGCAGGGGCATTAGCTGGTAGTTGATTGACCGCATCGTTGGCAAAGCGAACATGCTGGGTTAGCAAAATCACGGTCGATGGCGGAATCCGCCCGTACCCTGAGGCCTTGAGCACCTCGTTGTTGCGTGAAGCCGCATACACTCCTGCGCCGATTGCGGTGCCTGCCCCAACCATCCCAATGCTCCGAGCAAAGGTGGAATTGCTGAACATCAGTGCGCCAAGTGCTCCCATAATCAGCCAAGTGATTACGTAGGAAACAATCGACATATCTGAATCAAAGAAGACGACAGCAATCACATTCACAACGAAGTGGGCAAGAAACCAGCCGCCAATCACCAAAAAGCTAGAACAACCACGAAACCAACGTTTGATGATAAAGTAGGATACACAACCTACAATGACCATCATTATGACCAAAAATACGGGCATACCACCAGTTAATACCCGACTTGAACGGCCAAAAATGATGTTTCCTAGCAACAACGATACAAGGCTAGCAATAGCCCCACCCAAGCCAAGACTAAGCGTATGGATGCCGAAGCGTTGCCAAAATGGTTGGGTTTGTGTATCCATGTTAGGTTGCCACTGCCATGATAACAATTGCGGCTAAGGCAATTGTCACTGCTGCTAATTGAATCGCTGCGGCCACATTGCCACGTTTAATTTCTTCACGATAATCAATTGGATCAAGCAAATCGTACAGCCGAGCGCCGCCGTAGAAAATCAAGACACTGACGAGCGTCCAACCAACCGAAGCAGCGACCCGACCCACCAACGTCATAATTTCATCACCAGACATGCATGCTCCTTGAAGCTCAAAAAAAGCGATTTATCCACCAGTGGGGGCTTAGTATGGGCCAGGTGCGCCAGGGTCGCCTGGAGCATTCCAATTTGCCAGCCAATCTTCCATCAAGCCAGTGAGCACCGCCCGAAAAACCGGCGCACCCTGATTTTCAAGATCGTTGCCGGCTAACGTGGCGGCAAGCTGCACAAATGAACGTAAGTCGGCCACATCATCAGGCAATAAACCTGAAGTGTTTTCATTTTCGCGCCAGTCGCGCAACACAATCCCCAGAATAATTTCGGTAGCTGCGGCGCGAGTTGCATGGCCTGCATGGTTAGGCAAGGCTGTTACAACTTGGCCTGCAACGGTTTGGGCAAGGCCCGCTACCAATTGAGCTGTGTTTGGCGGTATCCGGCCAAAACGTGGCGGTTGACTCATTGAGCCTCCTCGGAAGCACTAAAAGGCGTTTCCTCATAACAACGAGCTAGGCCAATTCGCGCACTGCGCGAATAATCACATCGGCTAGTTGTTCGGTGAAATAATAATCATATGCGCCAATCAAGGCAATTGCTTGCCCACCAAAGGCTCGCTTGAAGCGCGAAAAGCCTGCAAATGGGTGATGCGGATCGCCTGTTGGTTCAAATCCATAAAAATCGTAACTGGTGCAACCCAAGCGTTGGGCTTGTTGAATGGCGGCCCATTGCAAGGCGTAGCCCGCCATCTGCTCGCGCAATTGGTTGCTAATGCCACCATATTGATACACCGCCCGCTGACCATAGGTAATTAACAATAACGTACCTAAGGTTTGGCCAGCATACTCGGCAAACAACAAATGGGCATAACCAAGCGGAGCCAAGGTCGCCAACAGATCATTAAAATGGTCGATTGGCTCAACATAGAAATCGTCGCGCTCGCCTGCTTCATCCATCAAGCGATAAAACAAGGGAATATCAGCCAGATCATGCGAGATGCGCACTGTGACACCACGTCGCGCCGCTAAGCGAATGTTATAGCGGCCTTTGGGTTTCATGGCTGCCAACAATTGCTCGGCGGAAGGCCGCAAATCCAAATAAAGGGTTTCACGGGCCAGCATATCGACGGGTGCACGTCGCCAATCGCGTAGCAAATTGGATGCTGGACGTTCAAGCCGTGGCTCGATCCGCAAACCAACCGCGCCATAAGCGCTGGCATGGTGCTCAGCCGCCTCGCGCAATAAACGCAGCCCTTGGCGGGCAAGCGCTTGATCGTGCCAGGGCAAAATTGGCCCATCGGCGGCGATCAAATTGCTGCCAACCCCACTCTGCGCTGGAATTGTGCAGAGCATGCCACCAATTAGTTGATCAGTAGCAGCAAATAGGCCAAAATGCACAACATTCAAACCGCGTTGTTGTTTGAATTGACCCCAAGCTAAGCTTTGCATCACGCCACCAGCGGGATTGGCTTGAACTAAAGCTTCCCACTTCTGGCCAAGTTCACTGCTGACGCTCAGTTGTGGCAGAATCGCGACGTACATTATTTCAAGCTCTGTAAAAACTTCTTGGCCGCGTCGTTTTGCTTGGGCAACGAACTTAGTTGATCATTCAAGATTTGGATGAGCTGTTGGGTTCGGGCAATATCGTCGTTGGTACGGCGCAAGGCTTCATCTACGCGGATTTCGGTCGTGCCATAATCAACAATATCGCTTGGGCCATAGCTCGTTTGAATTGACGTGTACTCGGTTTTGTCTGAATTCAACAAACTTAAGTCGCTCTTAGCACTGGTCAAATCAGCCTCGATGCGCTTTTTGATTGCCTCATACTCCGTGGTCTGCTTGGTCAAGAATGGCACTAGAACTTTCGTGCGAAACTCATCAGGGTATGGCTCGCTAAGCGGTTGGGTTAGTGCCGCATCACGGAACCAGCCAGTTTTATTGAGATAGGCCTTGCTACCATCTGGCTGTTCGAGAATCGCCAAACTGCCTTCAGCATTCATCCAGACACTGGAGAATAATTGAAATCCCCCAGCAGTTGGCGCAACCCGAATGGCGGGCTGATTGGCCGGAATCGAACCTAAGCTTTTGATTGCTTGATCGAGTGTGCCCCGCGTTTGCACAATGTTGTTCAATTCGGCTTGATCATCGTTGCGCCAAGGCACAAAGCCGGCCCAACTGACCCAATCGATCCAATCTTGTTTCGCTTTGACACTGCCATCAAGCCCGCGTCGTTGGCGGTCAAGCTCACGATGAGTACGCCAAATCAAGGCTTCGTCGCGCTGCAAAAAGACAATCGGCAAGCCATCTTCGGCATCAACCACGGTCATTACTTGGTCAGCAAGCAACAAATAGGCTTGATCGGTCAAGATAATGACGATTTCGCCATTGGCCAAAATATCAGTTTCGGGAGTCAGCCGATAGAGTGCACCGCCCTCGTTAGGATCTTCGCTTGGGCGTTGGTTACGGTTATAGTTGCGATAGGAGCTACCGCCATAATATGAGCCATAGTAGCGATAGCGCCGAGTGGTTGGAATATAGGTTCCATATTCATCGACCGGTCCGCGCCCGTAGGTCGAGCTTGCGAAACCGCGCCCAGCCACCGTGGAAGGCGGCGCTTGCACCACATCATAGGGCGAATTGGTACGCACCATCGATTGACTTGACGTTGCGCCAGAGCCTGGTGAGGTATCGCCTTTGGCATAGGTTGTGTCGGGGTGTAGCAAGTTGGCCAAAATAATCACCAAGGCAATTACCGAGACGATTCGTAGGCCACGGCTGAGCAACAATTGGGGATTCTCCCACGTGCGTTGCAGATGGCGACGCAGCAAGCGTAATTCGGTCACAAGTTTGCGTGGTAATTCGCGACTACGCCGCAACAAGGCCTCAACCAAGCTGCGCAAATCCAGCGAATTGAGAAATCGCAAGGGGTTGGCGATAAATTCACGTACCATGCTGCGGGTTTGTTCGGCTCGTAAAGCGGGCATCACTTGCACCACTTGCTCGAAAACTTGGCTTTCATCAAGCCCTTGATCGGCTTGCAATGCCTGCTGGACAGCACTTGGCACTAGGGTTGGGCTAGTATGCGGTTTGGGCAACGGCGCTGGATCATGCACAAAATCGAGTGATGTCCAATCGGTGCCGCTGGCTTCATCCCAGGTTGGCGCGAATAAACTGTGCAACAGCGCATCGCTCGCTAGTTTGGTTGGTTGGGCGGTGGTGCGTTTTTCGGCAAGCGCGGCGGGAAAGGCAAAGGCGCGTTTCAGTTGCTCGATATCGTGCAAAAATTCGCGTGGCTCAGCCAAGGCCAAATGATCAAACTCACGTGGGCGTAACGCGCGACGACTACCAATGAAAAAGCCCCAATCATCGCCGTAGCCTGCTTCGGTAAACGAAGGCAAGGCAAAACGATAAGGCTTTGGGTTCAAATCGGCAGTGCGAATGCTGTTATACATCATCCAATAAGCGACTGGCGTTTGCGATGGCGAAGCAGCATTGACCGCAATCAAGCCTTGGGGATGCAAAATATAGGCCAATTGCTGATACCAGTCGATGCTGTGTAAACGAGCGCCAGCTTGATCACGTGGCACTGTAAAATCACAAATAATCAAATCGTATTCATCGGCTGCCTGCGCCGCCAGATCGACAAATTGCACAGCATCGCAGATATGCAATTTTAGGCGTGGGTTGGTTAAGGCATGCTGATTGAGTTCAGGCCATTCGTTTTGGGCCAAATCGAGGATGGTTGGGTCATAATCGACCAAATCGATCTGCTTGATGGCTGAGGATTTGAGCAATTCACGGGCAACGAAGCCATCGCCACCGCCGCAAATCAACGCTCGGAGTTGGCGTTTGGGGCGGCGTGCTTGGGCAAGCGCGAGCGCTGGCAAGGCCAAAAGCTCGTGGTACACCCCTTCATCACGGCTATCAAACTGCAAATCGCCGTCGATGTAGACGGCAAGTGATTGATCGGAGCGCTGATCAAGGACAATGGTCATGGTTGTTCTCCATACAACGGGTTTGCTGGGGTTGGTACGTGGGTTGCTGGTTATAGGTTACAGATTTATAGCCAGCATGTCAATGGCTAGAGGCTTTTGGCTAGAGGCTATGGGCTGTTAGATTGGGAGCCAATGTTGTTCCCTCACCCCCTAGCCCCCTCTCCCGCCGAGCGAGCGAGGGGGAACCACCTATCGGAACCCTTGATCTCCCCTCTCCCGCCGCAGTGGGCGAGGGGTTGGGGTGAGGGCCATATTTTCCTCTAGCCAATAGCCATCAGCCGATAACCTCGTTCCAATCTTGACACAAACCGCAAGCATAGCTATTATTTGAGCAACTACAAACGACGTTGAACAAGATGAGTAAATTATTGGTTCCCGCCAGAGATTGGGTGTCGGCGGCTGAAAGCACCCTCGGTTGAGCAATAATTGAACGTGGCTTGGAAGTCGATCAACTGAACATAAGTAAGTTGGTTCGGGTGCGCCCGTTATCGCGCCAATGAGTGATGTTGCAATCGCAACATAATCAAGGTGGTACCGCGAGTTTCCTCTCGTCCTTGTTGGGCGTGGGGTTTTTGTTTTTAGCGGCAATTATTTCAATTTGAGGGAATGTGATGGAACCAACCAACTGGCAGCGCGAGGTTGAACAAGCCTTAGCTCAAAACGACCACAATCGAGCCAAACAGCTTTTAGCCGCCGTGATTCGCCAAAATGTGCATGAACGCGAGGCCTGGCGCATTTTAGCGAGCATCGTCAATGATCCAGCCCAACAGGCCGAGTGTTTGCGCCGAATTGCCGCAATTGATGCCGCCACGCCAACTGTGATTAAGCCAATTAAGCCAATTGCTGCCGTAGCACCAAGCACTGAGCTACCAAGCGATCCAAGCACTAGCCCAACCACGCCCTTGGTTGCTGTACAGGATACGCCTAATTTTACGCCATCAAGCATTCAAACTGAGCCATTATTTGATTCACAAGCTAGTTTCACGCTGCCAGCCAATTACAGTATGGGCCAAGCAACCCAGAAACTGGATCAACCAATGCCGCAACCTGCTCGTTCGTTGCCTAAAATGTTAATGTTGATTGGAGCAAGTTTGTGTGGTTTGGGCTTGTTGCTTTTGCTTGGTTTACAATTTTGGCCATTGTTAAATGATATCAACTCAACGCCCGCTAGCGAACAACCGCTGCTAGCCGTGGTTGAACTCACGATTGTACGATCGGGCGTTGGTCAAGTGCCGATGACCGATCAGGCCATGGTCTATTTTGAAATTGAAAATCCCAGTGATCAAGCACTGTATAACATTCCCTATACCATGACCTTGACCAGCCAATTTGATAAAGTGCTGAAAAATACCAATACGATTGAATTATTGCTGCCCAAGCAAAAAATCGTGGTTGTTGATGGGATTTTTACTGGGGATAGCTTTCGCGCCAAAAGCGTCGAAATTAGCCTAGGCCAGGGCTATCCAATCACAATTGATCAACCAATTCCACAAGTTGAGGCGCTTACTCCAACCACGTTTGGCATGCCCTTTCGTGGGCGTTTGCAGGAAAGTTGGGGCTACGAATACCCAACTTATCATGTTAGCGCGATTGCAACCGATAGTGGTGTGGTTACTTCAACCTTGGTATCAATGCTGTTTTACGATACGAACGATCAAATTATTGGCGCTGGTTCGGGCTATATCGATTACATTAATAAAAAAACTTCATTGCCAAATACTCGCCGTGGTGAAACGATGGTCTATCCCATTATTTGGGGCACGAGTGAGGTCGATCGGGTTGAAATTGTGCCTGCATTTACTTTAGCAACATTTAGTCAACAACCCCCTATTAAGCCTAAAAAGGCTGAGATCGATCAAATGTGGCTAGGTGAATATATTCCAGAGGTTGATCCACCATATCATGTACAAGGTATTGTTGAATATCCAACATTACCGCCAACCTCAGGCTATCATGCGATGGTGCCAGCAGAATGGGGGCATTACGATAATTTTATTACTGATGAGGCAATGGTACATAACTTAGAGCATGGTGCGGTGATTATTTTTTATAACCCACAATTAATTACTGCAAATGAGCTTGGCCAATTAGAAGCAACTTTTGAAAATCTTTATCAACGCGAACATCATACAATTTTGCAAAAACGCTTCGATTTGGATGCAACTGTGGCAATGACTGCGTGGGAATATCGTTTGATGCTGCGCGATAATGTTAATCTCGATGCAGTCAACACGTTTTTCAGTGAACATATTGCCCGTGGCCCTGAATGCGTTAATTTACGCTGTCCTAATTAATTTCTAGTTTGAGGTTTAAACAATGTCTGCTGACAAACATTTACACAATGCCTTAGCCGGAGCCGATCTTGGCCAAGCCTACGAGGCCGCCAAGGTTGAGGAACATTTGTACAAGTGGTGGGAAGCGGCGGGCTATTTCAAGCCAACTGCTGCCAATACGAAAGCCCCATTTGTGATTGCGATTCCGCCGCCCAATGTGACTGGTGTGCTGCACACTGGTCATGGCTTGACCAACACGATCGAGGATATTTTAACCCGCTGGCATCGCATGCTCGGCCAACCAACGTTGTGGGTTCCAGGTACCGACCACGCGGGGATCGCCACTCAAAATGTGGTTGAAAAGCAACTTGCCAAAGTTGGCAAAACTCGCCACGATCTCGGACGCGAGGATTTTCTCGACGCTGTTTGGGAATGGAAGGGCCGTTCGCATTCCACAATCACCAACCAAATTCGTCGCCTCGGCTCATCGGTCGATTGGCAGCGCGAACGCTTTACCCTCGACGAAGGTCTATCGCAAGCGGTTGTTGTGGCCTTCAAGCGCTTGTACGACGATGGCTTGATCTATCGGGGCACGCGCTTGGTCAACTGGTGTCCGCGCTGTCTTTCGGCGATCTCCGACCTTGAAGTGGTTTATCGCGATGAGCAAGAGCAAGGCAATTTGTGGCACATTCGCTATAAAGTTGCTAACGATGCCAACGATACCGAGTGGCGGATCAGCGAGGGCGATCAATCAATTACGATTGCCACGACTCGACCCGAAACCTTGCTAGCCGACGTGGCGGTCGCGGTGCATCCTGAAGATGAGCGCTATGCCGATTTGGTGGGCAAATTTGTGGTGCTGCCAGCTTTGGGTCGCCAAATTCCAATTATCGCCGACACCTATGTTGAGCGTGAGTTTGGCACGGGTGCGCTCAAAATCACTCCAGGCCACGATCCGAATGACTATATTGTTGGTCAACGTCATAACTTGCCGATTCTCAATGCCATGAATCTTGATGCAACGATCAATTCTGAGGGTGGCAGTTACGCTGGGCTTGATCGCTTTGAGGCTCGTAAGCGCTTGGTCGCCGATTTGACTGAAACTGGCAATTTGGTTGAAACCAAGCCGCACTTGATGAAGATTGGCCGCTGCGAGCGCTGCGATACAATCATCGAGCCATTAATTAGCACCCAGTGGTTTGTCAAAACGCAACCATTGGCTGAGCCAGCGATGGCCGCCGTGCGTGAAGGCCGCACCAAAATCGTGCCCGAACGCTTCAATAAAATCTATTTCCATTGGATGGAAAATATTCAGGATTGGTGTATCAGCCGCCAACTCTGGTGGGGCCATCGGATTCCGGTGTGGTACGGCCCCGATAACCAGATGTTTGTCGAGTTGAATGCTGCTGATGCGATGGCTGCGGCAACTGCGCATTATGGTCAAGTGGTTGAGTTGCGCCAAGACGAAGATGTGTTGGATACGTGGTTCTCATCGGGCTTGTGGCCATTCAGCATTTTGGGCTGGCCCGATGTTGAAAATCCTGATTTCAAACAATTTTACCCAACCACACTGCTCGAAACCGGCTACGACATTTTGTTTTTCTGGGTAGCGCGGATGATGATGTTGGGGCTTTATCTTACGGGCAAAGAGCCGTTTGAATGGGTATATTTGCATGGCCTTGTGCGCGATGAACATGGCCGCAAGATGTCAAAATCGTTGGGCAACCAGGTTGATCCGATGGATTTGATCGAGCAATATGGCACTGATGCGCTGCGGTTTACCTTCGCCACCTCATCAACGCCAGGCCAAGATTTTGCGCTGCAACCAACCCGTTTGGATTCGGCGCGTTCGTTCGCCAACAAAATCTGGAATGCCACCCGCTTTGTGATTTCGAAGTTGGGCGATTTGCCGCGCACTGCCGAGAGCAAAGTTGATGCTGAACGTTTGAATGCCCAAGCCTATACCGTCGCTGATCGCTGGATTCTTTCGCGGTTCAATCGCTTAGCGGGCGATGTTGAACGCTTGATGAACAGCTTCAATTTGGGCGAAGCTGGTCGCCAAATCCAAACCTTTTTCTGGGATGAATTTGCTGATTGGTATATTGAAACCGCCAAAATTCAAATTGACACTGGCGATGAACAACAGCAATTACGCACCCGCGAAACGCTCTACAGCGTTTTAGAAGGAACTTTGCGGTTGCTGCACCCATTTATGCCGTTTGTGAGCGAGGCCGCTTGGCAAAAATTACACAATAGCGAGCAAACCACGCCAACTCCAGCAGCCTTGATTATCGCTGAGTATCCTTTAATTAATGCTGCCATGCTTAACGAGCAAGCTGAGCGTGATTGGGACTTGGTGCAAAATATCATTCGCGGCGTGCGCAACGTGCGTACTGAAACAGGCGTGGAAGCAGTTAAATGGATCGAGGCATTGATCGCGGCTGGTTCAGCCACAGCGATGTTAACCGAACAAACTGCAATTATCAGCCGCCTGGCGCGGATCGCTCCCGACAAACTACTGATTAGCGAAAGCCTGAGCGAACGGCCTGAGCAAGCCACAACCTTGGTATTTGCTCCAGCCGAAGTTGTCTTGCCATTGGCGGGTATGGTCGATTTGGCCGCCGAGCGCGAACGGCTCAACAAGGAGCTTGAACGGGTCGAGGCCGATGTCGAGCGCCGCCGCACGAAGCTGGCTAACGAAAATTTTGTGGCTAAAGCCAAGCCCGAAGTTGTGCAAAAAGAGCGTGAGGCTTTAGCTGCTCAAGAGTTGGCCGCTACAACCTTGCGTGAACGCTTGGCAAGTTTCTAGTTAGGGGCCGTTTTGATCCACGAAGGACACGAAGACCCACGAAGCTGATTAGGTTTGGAATCCTTAGCTTCGTGTCCTTCATGCCCTTCGTGGATCAATTATGGCTGTGGCTGTGAATCGATTTCGAGCCAGCCCAGGCCTGACTGAGGCGCTTGTAAGGCCAAAACACGATAGTGCTGATTCCCAATTGTTAAGCTATCGCCAACTTTGAGCGACTGTTCGACTCCGGTTGTATCGCGATGAGGGCGAATTTCCACCAGCATTGATTCGCTCACTCGATCATAGCTTGCGATCCGAACCCAATGCTGGGCAAATTGGACGTGTGGCACGCCATAGGCCAAGATTAAGCTATCGGGCTTGGTTTGGGGATATTCGATTGGGGCGGGGTTAACAATTGGTGTCGGGGTGCTGTTCATAGCACATGCTCCTAATACGATTAATAGGCTAGCAAAAACAAACCATTGGACAACATTCCGCATAACCCTTAATCCTTTTCATTAATTGATACGGTTTCATAATTGGCTTTAAATTCATCAAAGGTAATTGTTGGGTGATCATAACCCCAAGGGTTATATAAGGTAACGGTTTTATTGGTTGGATCAATACTTTTAATGACATAAGCATGATCGGCATGGACTCCGGCTGGTTTATTCGTCAGCGAATCGGGGGTTCCGGCAGTAATTGCAGCACCGTTGTCCAAGCGGCTTTTGAGATCGGCAAAATCAACATCTTCTACATCGGTATGCGATGAATCGTTGCCAGTCAGGATTGCCATAAACTCGCCTGCATTACCACTGACAATATTGGCATAGCCGCCTTTATGTTGAGCATAGGCCTTTTCGACGAGCATTGGCCAAATTTCAAATTCGTCGCTTAATTGGGCATAACCAAGCGCACCGCTACCTTTTGAATGAACAAATTCATTGGTTACAGTTACCTCTACCTTGGAGCGCATCCCAAAAAAGCCTGAAACACCTTCTTCTGGATACAGCGTCACGGTATAGGTTCCATCGCCATTATCACGAATCGCATTGCGAATAATATCAGGGCGCGTATTGGCAATTGCTGCGGTTCCGGCCATCAAATAGCAATCACCCAACTGACCTTGTTTAACATCATCAATGGCAATATCGGCGCTATCGTCAGCATCTTGAGCAAACGCTGGCTGCTCAATTTTGCGATACTCTGGGTCGGTTACCAATTTGCTTTTTCCAGCAGGATTAGCCTCATAGATACCTTTGCCGTTGCCTGCTGCGGCCCCGCCATCAAATGCTCCTTGGAACAAGTTGGCAGCCTCGGTTTCAGCTTCGCGTAAAATCGAGTTAACGTTTAATGTGACTTGTTGCGCTGTTACTAAAACTTCTTTTAATTTTCCAAAGGTTGGAAAGATGCTGGTTTGCATTTCATTAAAAAAGCTTTTAGCGGCATCGCCATGCCAATCGTTTTGTAATTGTTGATAAGTGTGATTGAGTTGTTGCTGTAACTGGCTTACTACCTCAGCTTGACGTTGGAAGCGCTGACTAAGTTGTTGCATCTGCGCATAATTAATCTCTACAACGGTCGCAGACATACACCCGACTCCTTTTTGAGCGGAATTAAAAAGATCGAGATTGAATGAGGGTTGGTCGTGTTGGGGTGGTATTTTCTCTATCAATCGTAGCGACTATAGCATTTTGTAATTGGGGTTGTCAATCAATGCTTACAGGCCACAAAAGAGCATCGGACTATTGGCTATCGGAGATCGCTTGGATGAACGCTCATTCAAACGGCTGATTGACGAAGCAAGCCAAGGTGTGGTAGCATCTAGCACAATTCAATAACCCAACTGTGATGAGGCCATGTTGTTTGAATCACACCATCAGGGAAGCAGCGCCATAGATTGCGAGCGTTGCTGGCACGGATTCAACCAATACCCCCTCTGAGTTCATCGCCCAACGCCATATGGCTAGTAGACCGATGCGCTTTGTCCCCGCTAACGGACAACTTAAGCAAATTAGTGCTTGCTAATTTGGAAATTAGGTGGAACCACGAGGTTTATGTTTGCCTTCGTCCTATGTGTGATGGACGGGGCTTTTTTGTTTAACAGCACCACAGGAGGTTTTGTATGGGTTACGGCTATGGCTATGCACCACCACCGCCACCACGCCGCCGCGGTTGTCTGTTTGGTTGTTTGACCACCCTGACGATTTTTGTATTTTTGGCCTTGGGTGGCCTGTTGGGAGTTTATTTTTATTTACGGCCAATGCTCAGCGAACAAGCAGGCAATACCTTGGGCGGCCAACTCGAACAGCAAATTGATCGCAAGCTCGATGAGCAACTTGGCGGCCCCAATAGCGAAATTCCGGCTGGTTTTCAAGGCGTAGTTCAAGTGACCGATACTGAAATCAACCAGTATATTCAGGCTAATCCCAATGAAATTAGCCCCTTGGATAGTGCGACGGTGCGTTTTACGCCAGGTCGTTTGGGCGCGACCGTTGGTGCCTATGGCATGACTGGGAGTGCCAGCGCTGGGGTGCAGGTAACCGCCGATGGCCGAATTGATGTGGTTGATGCCCAAATTGATGGCGCTCTGGGCTTTTTCCTTGATGCTGAGCAATTGGCGCAAACGCTTGAAACCAAACTCAACAGCCAATTAACCGCCAATGGCCAACGAATTACCGCAATCGAAGTCGGCGAAGGCGTGCTCACCGCCACCGTCGAAGCCCAATAACAGAGCATAGAACAAAGAGCATAGAACATAGGTTAGCCTATTTTGCCTTTTGATTTTTGCCTTCTGACTTATAAGAAGGGGGGTGATCGTTCTGGACGAAAGTGATACTGCCACAATTAATCACTTAAAGGAGCAGAACAATGTTGGAATATTTAATTGCCTATGCCCCAGTTCAGGGCGATGCTCCCTGTGCTGCCGAGGCTCGCGAATGGCCCGACCGCGCCGCGATGGATGCGCAATTATTAGCCGAAGGTTGGCAACTGATCGAAAGTGCTGAGTATCGCGCCGCTATGCTCAAATTGGTCTATCAGCGCGATTTGGCCCACCAACCAGAAGCACCACGCCATCTCATGCCATGTTGGTAAGATTAAAGTCAAAAATCAGAAGGCAAAAGTCAAAAGCTTTTATAAAACCTTCTGATCAGTCAATAACCAAAAATTAACATCGTAGGCATTTTGCCTTTTGACCTTTGCCTTTTGACTTTCTAGGAGTTTTCTTATGCCACCAGTCAATCCAGATAATGATCCACTGTATCGCTTGCGCCACTCGACGGCGCACGTGTTGGCCCAAGCTGTGCTCGAAATTTTCCCTGAGGGCAAGATTGCGATCGGCCCGCCGGTTGAAAATGGTTTTTACTACGATTTTGATCTGCCACGGCCATTAACGCCCGATGATCTCAAAGATATCGAGGCCAAGATGCGCAAAATTATCAAGGCCAAACATCGCTTTGCTTATCGTGAAGTTTCAGCAGATGAAGCCCGCGAATTGTTTAAGAATCAGCCCTACAAACTTGAGTTGATCGCAGGCTTGGCGAAGGGCGAGGATGAATATGGTGAGAAAGCCGCTGCCAGCGATACGATCATCTCAACCTACAAACACGATTCGTTTGAAGATTTGTGCAAAGGCCCACACGTCGAAAGTTTGGGCGATATTCCGCCGAATGGCTTTAAGTTGCTGCGAGTTTCGGGCGCATACTGGCGTGGCGATGAAAAACGCCCAATGTTGCAACGGATTTATGGGACGGTCTGGCCATCAAAAGAGGAGCTTGATCATTATTTGTGGCAGCAAGAAGAAGCTAAAAAGCGTGATCACCGCAAGCTTGGCCGCGAATTAGGCTTGTTCACCTTCTCGCAAAAAGTTGGGGCTGGCTTGGCTTTGTGGTTGCCCAAAGGTGCAATTTTGCGCGATGTTTTGGAGCGATTTTTGCGCCAAGCTCAAATCGAACGCGGCTACTTGCCAGTCGTCACGCCACATATGGGCAAGATCGATCTTTACAAAACGAGCGGGCACTGGTATACCTATCGCGATGGCATTTTCCCGCCGATGCGCGAAATTGAAAATGATGACACGGAAAATCCAGAGGGCGAAATTTATCTGCTCAAGCCGATGAACTGCCCGCATCATATTGAAATTTATGCTAGCGAACCACGTTCGTATCGCGATTTGCCCTTGCGCTTGGCCGAATTTGGTACGGTGTATCGCTACGAACATAGTGGCGAATTAACGGGTTTGCTGCGGGTACGCTCGTTCACGGTCGATGATTCGCACCTGTTCGTCACGCCCGATCAGCTCGAAGCAGAATTTTTGAAAGTCGTTGACTTGATTCTCTTCGTGTTTGGCACGATGGGCTTGAAGGATTTCCAAGCGCGGGTCGGCTTGCGCGAGGTGGGCAATCCCAAGTACATCGGTTCGGATGAGGTCTGGGAAAAAGCTCAAAATGCGATCATCAATGCTGCCGAAAAGAAAGGCCTCAATTATATTGTGGTCGAAGGCGAAGCAGCATTCTATGGGCCAAAACTCGACTTTATCTTCCGTGATGTGCTTGGTCGCCAGTGGCAGCTTGGCACGGTGCAGGTCGATTACAACTTGCCTGAGCGCTTTGAAATTGAGTACACGGGCGAAGATGGCCAAAAGCATCGGCCAATTATGATTCACCGTGCGCCGTTTGGCTCGATCGAGCGCTTTGTGGGCACGTTGATCGAACAATATGCAGGGGCGTTTCCGGTCTGGTTGGCTCCAGTTCAAGTAACGTTAGTGCCAATTACCGATCGGCATGTGGCCTATGCGGAGTCGGTGGCGGCCAAATTGAATGCTCAAGGCTTGCGGGTTGAAGTTGATGCCAGCAACAACCGGATGAATGCTAAGATTCGCGATGCCCAAAAGCTGAAGATTCCGTATATGTTGGTGGTGGGCGATAAAGAAGAGGAAGCGGGAGCTGTGGCGGTGCGTCAACGCTCTGGTGGCGACCTCGGCTCCATTAGCGTCGATGAGTTCATCGCGCGGATCAAGGACGAAGTTGCCAATTACCAATAATTAAGCGAAGCCCCGCGATCAGTGTTCAGCCATTGGTCGCGGGGCTTTTTTTATTTAATGGACTAAAAACTGACAGGCGTTTGGTACAACACCAAACGCCTGTCGCAGGAATCAACTAACGATCAATGGCTAGTTTTTGGTAACCACTGGTAAGTAGACACCCCATGGTGCGGTAACTTGGCGGGTTGCCAAGGTCTTATTGCCATAGCTGTCGGTTACTTCCACCCGAACAGTGTAGACTTGGCCTGGTGTTGCATAGCTATGAGCCACCGGAGTACCTGCTGGTACCGTCATATAGGCTGAACCATCGCCGAAGTCCCAGCGATATTCAACTGGCACAGCATCATATTCCGAGGTCAAATCAACGTCGAGCCATACTTTTGAGCCGACTGAGGTTGGCATGATCATGCTGGTTGCATCATCCCACAAGACCTTGAAGAAGGTTTCGAGCAACGCTTCACGGCTGGTGGTATCACCCAAGTTATTGACCCCTTCTAAACCAAAGGTGGTGTAGATGGTGCGTCCGAGATAGCTGATACCTGGGGTTTCCAGGCTTGGTTGGGCACGATGCAGCCGCCCAGCCGTTACATCTTCTTCGCCTTCGATTGAGAACAATGAGCGAATTAATGGATCGCGATTGGGATCGAAGTCGGTACCATAGAGCGACTCAAGCGCATCAACGCTGGTTTGGTTACGAGCGCCGCCGCCAGCAGTCTCGCTAGCATCAATATCAATCTCCATGGTTTGGAAGACTTGTGGTGCTTGGGTTGTGGCAGTGATCAGCGATGTAACCGTCATCGCATTCGATGAGTTGATATTGGCCCGAACGTATTCACCACTCAACACCGTACTATAGAAGAATGATTCGGTGGTGGAGCTGGTTGAGTTGAGCACTTGCGCCAAATTCTGACCCATGGCGATGATCGTCCCGCCATTGTTGGCATACTCGGTCAAGCGATCCATATCCAAGGCGGTTAATGGTGTGGCGACCGTAAACTCACCATTGCGGCGGTTGTAATTGCCAGTGAAGTAGAGAATCGCCTTGTATGGATAGAGTTGTTCAGCTGGTGGCAAGAAGGTCGTTACGCTGCCAGCCAAATCATCAGCATCCAAAACGTCATAGGTCAAGCCAATTGCTTCAAGGGTCTCGGTGTAGTAGCGGGTAACATCGATATAGGCACCGCCAAGCGAAGCACTACCATCGTTATCAATCACCAACACATCAACATTGGCCATTGGCTTGGTTACACGTGCCCATGCAGGCATGTGGGCATCGTGATTTGGGCCATCAAGCACAATAAAGCCTTGATTATCGCCATAGCCACGCCCAGCCATACTATTGAAGGTAACCGTAAATTGGGCACTACCATTGGCTGGTACGGCAATGGTGTTTGAAGCGAGTGTTACCCCAGCCATTGGGGTAATGTTGTTAAAACCGCCGCCCGTGTATTGGGTGCTAATGTTGTAGGTTTCAGCAACATTGGTAGCGTTGGTCACCGTCACCAGAATCGACTTGGTTGTACCGGTCAATACTTGACCAAAGCTCAAGCTTGGTGGGCTTAAGAAAACGCCTGGATCACTGGCTTTGCTCAAATCGATCCGACCAGCGCCCATATCCAAGGGTTGAGCTGGCGAACCATCAGCAACCGTCACCCCAATATACTTTGAGGTGCTCATCAAAGCCGATTTGATTTGGTCATTGGTCCAGCTGGGATGAGCTTGGCGCAACAAGGCAGCAGCACCAGCAACGTGTGGCGCAGCCATCGACGTGCCCGAGGCAGTGCCATAGCCAAGGTGGCGGGCTTCGCCGCTGGCCCCAGGTGTATAGCCATGGGAAAGAATATTAACCCCAGGTGCGGTAACATCTGGTTTCAACACATCGCCAACGCCAGGGCCACGGCTACTAAAGCCAGCAATCACATCGGCAGTGCTTGGGGCAAGATAGGTCGATGGGTTGATTTCGGCAACTGACGCAGCGCCATGTTGAGCGTACCAATTGACCAAACCAGTCCCTTGGTTAAAGCCAATCATAATTGCCGGAATAGTGACTTGCGCACCAACTGCACCAGCACCCATGTTGATCAAGGTGTTGCCATTGGCAGCATTGTTGTAAATAATCACAAAGCTTGCGCCGCCGTTTTGAGCATTCAGCGCTTTAACCCCGAATTCACACGTACCACGTTGAATCAAGGCGATCTTGCCGGTAAAGGTCGTTGGCGCGAATGGGCTACAGCCAAGCGCATTGGTTGGCGAAATCACGCTAGCAGGCAGGTAGTTGTTGCTAACAAGGGCATTAATTGGCCCGCCAAAGCTCGCAGCCGCAATCGGAATTGTTTGCAAGGTTGGTGAAATTGGGGTTGGTTGGGTCACATTCAACTGCCCAGCAGCAAAGGTTGCTTGGGTCGTGCTGGCCGCCACCACAATATATTCATCGGAAGGATGATCGCTGGTGCCTTTGTTGGGGCCAGCATTGCCTGCCGACATTGAAACAAAAATTCCAGCATTTGAGGTGTTGATCAAGGCTGTATCAAGCGCATCGAATTCGCCGCCGATGCTGCCAGGGCCACCGCCCCATGAGTTATTAACGACATCAGCCTCATCAGCCACGATATCTTCGAGTGCAGCAATCCCTTCAGCATTGTAGAACGAGCCAATGCCATTGACGCTGGCATAGAACACGCGATAGCTCATAACCCATGCTTTAGGCGCAACCCCACTCGTTGATGGCAAATTCAGGCCACCAAAGGTTGCGGTTACGACATCGCCAGCGGCAATCCCAGCGGTGTGCACCCCGTGCGGTGTGCCATTCGTGCCTGGCCATGGGTTTTGGTCGCCATCAGCGGGGCCATCCCAAGTGCGGAAGTAGGTGCGTGAGGCGATAATTTTACCGTTGTTGTTTTGGGTCAAACCCAAACCATTGGCTGGATAGCCCGCAGGGTAGCTGTAGCCCGTGCCACTGAACATAGGGGCATCTTTATGCACGCCACCGTCCATCGAGGCAATTTTGATGCCTGCTCCAGCGTTGTTGCGGCCACCAATTGCCGAGCTGCTCCACAAGGCTGGCGAACCAATTAGGGTGTTGCTTACATGCAAATCGGCTTGCTGTGGTAAGTCGAGATAGACACCCTTGACATTGGGCAAGGCTTCCAGAATTTTGCGAGCGTCATCACGTTTGGTATTGCCAACGTTGACGGTCATCCCGTTAAACACCACGCTATAGCGCAGTTCGTCGAGGTCGCCAAATTCATTGACAAAGCGTTCGACGCTGGCTCCAGGCAAGGCTTGGCGCATATCAGTTACGAAGCGATTTTGTTCAGCTTCGAGTTGCGCCAGGTAGGTTTGGGCATCAGCCGCCTTCAGATCCAAACGTTGGTTGGCGTTGCGAGCTTTATTGGTGTTTTTGCTCCATGCAGCCAATGCTGGCGATTGCAACTCGATAATCAAGCGATGCGAAGGCGTTGCGACTGGGGCAACACTGTCGCTCGTCGCAGGGGCATAATCAGTTGTTAGTGGAGCTTTTTGAGCTGTCGTGGCTAATGGCTGCGCAAATAAGCTAATCACCAAGGTGAGTAAGCTCAATAACACAGCCCAACGTGGTAGGAAACGATTCACCAGTCCTCCTTGAGCGCTATGCCAAACCCTACCAAATGATTGTGGGTGTCATTGGAATTACCTGTGGTTGGTTCATTGAGGTAGGCGGCGCTAAAATGCAGATGGCTAGCATTATGCACTGAACTCTACACTTATGCAAATACTTGATCGCCAATCATTGATATCGCCAAAGCTGCTAATTACTGCATGTGCTGTTGCTAGACATGTCGTTAACTGTTGACAGTCTAGCAATGCAGCGTAGTTAACTAATTAGGCTTGGCTAGCTTGGTTTAAATAATCAATCATGCTTGAGGTTAATTCAAGTTGGGCCGCCTTAATCAGATCGTTGACTTGATCGAGGTTGGTGGCACTAGCAATTGGCGCGGTGATGCTAGGACGGGCAATTTGCCACGCTAAGGCAACTTGGCCAGGTGTCGCTTGAACTTCAGCCGCCACCTCATCAAGCGCCTTAAGAATAATCCAGCCACGTGGATTGAGATAGCTCCGCACTCGCGAACCACGGGCGCTTTGGCTCAAATCGGCTTCGCTACGGTATTTGCCGGTTAAAAAGCCTGATGCTAAGGTTGAATAGGGAATAACACCCAAATCTGCTTCTTGGCAAACTGTTTCTAACTGTGCTTCGTATGCTTCACGATCGTATAGGTTGTATAGCGGTTGAAGGCTTTCATAGCGTGGTATATTCAGCTCTTGGCTGATTGCTAAGGCAGCTTGTAGTCGTTCAGCGCTATAGTTCGATGCCCCAATCACGCGTATTTTGCCTTGTTGGATTAGCTCGGCAAATGCGCTAAGCGTTTGATCTAACGGAGTATTGGCATCATCAACATGCGCTTGATATAAATCAAGATAGTCAGTTTGAAGCCGTTGTAATGAGGCATCGATTGCCTGGGCAATATGCGCCTTGGCTAAACCTGTGCCAGCTCCAACTTTGCTCAGAATAATCAAATCATCGCGACGCTGGCGTTGCTTAATCCATTCTCCAATCAGCGTTTCCGATTCGCCACCTTGGTTACCTTCGACCCATGCCGAATAAACATCGGCAGTATCAATTGTGTTAAGCCCTGCAGCAACAAAGGCATCAAGCAAACGAAATGTTTGGGCGCGATCAACCGTCCAGCCAAATACATTGCCCCCAATCACTACTTTAGGAATCCGTAATTCCGACTTACCGAGTTGACGTAATTGCATAGTACGATTCCTTCTAGACCCACAGCATGGTTGCTGGATGAACGATGTACTAGCATGGTATCACTAGAGATATCTGAAGTCATACGGTATCACGCCAGTTGTCGCAAAAAACCTACCTCGTGCGAGATAGGTTTTTGCATTTGACCAATTTGATCGATGCTAAATTATTGTAGTTCACTGAGGAAACTTGTGCCATGCAGTGGTTGCTCTAGCCCGAAAATCTCAGCAATCGTTGCCGCCAAGTCGCTCAGGGTCTGACGAGTTCCCAAATTGACTCCGCTACGCACTTCGGGGCCAAAAACCAATAGCGGAACATATTCACGGCTGTGGTTCGAGCCAGGGGTGGTTGGGTCAACGCCATGATCGGCGGTAATTACCACCAGATCGCCCGCCCGTAATTTGGCTTGTAGCTCAGGCAAACGCTGATCAACTGCCTTCAAGGCGTTGGCATAGCCAACCGGATCATTGCGATGGCCATAGATCATATCAAACTCGATGAAGTTGGCAAACAACAGCCCTTCAAAATCCACATCGAGAAATTCAAGCACTGCCTCTAAACTGGCCGCATTATCAACGGTATGGTTGGAAACGCTGATGCCGCGATTGCCAAAAATATCATCGATTTTGCCAACTGAATAGACTTGTTTGCCTGCCGCTACTACTTTATCCAAAATGGTGGGGGTTTCTGGGGTCAGGGCATAATCGTGGCGGCGAATGGTGCGCTTAAAGGTTTCGGGACTATCGCCAATAAATGGCCGCGCAATCACCCGCCCAACCGCATGCTCTCCAACCAAGATCTCACGCGCGATTTCGCACATTGCATACAACTCTTTGGGAGTAATCACGTCTTCATGGGCCGCAATTTGAAAAACACTATCAGCTGAGGTATAGACAATTGGATCACCCGTGCGAATGTGTTCCATGCCTAATTCTTCAAGAATATCAGTGCCTGAGGCTGATTTATTGCCCAGCACGCCACGCCCAATTTTTTGTTTAAATGGCTCAATTACTGCTGCCGGAAAGCCATCGGGATACACCGGAAATGGTGTTGGCAAGACGATGCCCATCATCTCCCAGTGACCTGAAACTGTATCTTTGCCTTTTGATAGCGGTTGCATTTTGCCATAGCTGCCACTAAAAGATTCAGGGCAGGCGACACCCTGCATTTCGCTAATGCAACCAAGCCCTAGTGCTGCCATATTGGGCAGATCAAGCCCATTGATAGCTGCGGCTGTGTTGGCCAACGAGTGGCTGCCTACATCGCCATATTCGTCGGCATCAGGTGCTTCGCCAATTCCCACACCATCCAAAACAATCACCGTTACCCGTTTAATATCCATCCTAAGACTCCTTGTAAAACGTACTGATCATACAACCTTCAGCGCTCGCTCAGAAGCAGCGTTTTTGCAGAGAATAGTAGTATATCCGAGATAGCCAAACGATCGATGGTAGAATACTCGTTGGATTCATGTAGTCGAGGATGGATAACGCTATGCGGCGCTGGTGGATTATTAGCTTCCTTTCGCTGTTTATCTTGGCAAGTTGCGGTGCTGAACAAGCCGCCCCAACCACCCAAGGCCAAACCGCCAAACTCAACGTCGTCAGTACGGTTTCGCCAATTACCAATATTATCTACAACATTGCAGGCGATAAAATTAGCCTAACCGGAATTGTGCCTGAGGGTGTGAATTCCCACACCTTCGAGCCAGTGCCTTCAGATGCCAAAACCTTGGCCGAGGCCGACTTAATCTTTATCAATGGCCTTAATTTAGAGGAACCAACCCACAAATTGGCCGAAGCCAACAAACAACCAAGTGCCGAAATTATCTTGCTGGGCGAGCAAACGATCACGCCTGAGCAATATGTCTACGATTTCTCGTTTCCTAAAGAGGCTGGTAGCCCCAACCCGCACCTCTGGACACACCCGCTGCATGGCTTGCGCTACGCCGAAATTGTGCGTGATGCCTTGGTGCGCCGCGACCCGAGCAACGCTGAGTATTACAACGCCAATTATGCCAGCTTCAAAACCCGCATCGAAGCCTTTGATCTGGCAGTTAAAAAAACGATCGAGAGTATCCCGGCTGAAAATCGCAAATTGCTGACCTACCACGATTCATGGGCTTATTTCGCCCCGCACTATGGCATGACCGTGATTGGGGCAATTCAGCCTGCTGATTTTGCCGAGCCATCGGCCAAAGATGTTGCCGATTTGATCACGCAGATTCGTGAGCAAAAAGTGCCAGCGATTTTTGGCTCGGAAGTTTTTCCATCGCCAGTATTAGAGCAAATTGGCCGCGAAACAGGCGTAAAATATATTGATAGCCTGCGCGACGACGATTTACCTGGCGAGGTCGGGGCTGCCAATCACTCATATTTAGGCTTGCTGACCGAAGATCTGCGGATTATGGCCGAAAATTTGGGTGGCGACCCCAGCTTGATTGCCAATTTCGATACCAGCAATATTCCTGGCAGCGATAGCAGCGTCGTTCAACAACAATAGGGAGTAGTTTGGATGCAGCCAATTATTGAGTTGCGCGATGTTGGGTTGCGCTATGCCGACCGTTTGGTGCTTGATCAAATTAATATTCATCTGCACCATGGCCAGTTTGCGGCGCTGGTCGGGCCAAGCGGCGCTGGCAAAACCAGTCTGTTACGCTTGATTTTGGGCTTGCATGCTCCCAGCCATGGCCAGATTCTGACCCATGGCAAGCATCCAGTTGATAACCAAGTTCCGACGATTGCCTATGTGCCACAACTTGAAACTGTCGATTGGAATTTTCCGGTGACGGTTGAGCAGGTTGTGGCTATGGGTTTAGTGCGTCAGGGCAATCCATGGCCATGGTTACGCAAACATCAACGTCAAGCAGTGCAGGCCGTGCTGACCCAGCTTGAAATTGAGCATTTGGCCCAGCAGCATATTCGCAATCTTTCGGGTGGTCAGCAACAGCGAGTCTTTTTGGCACGAGCTTTGGTTGCCAAGCCCGCCATGTTGGTGCTCGATGAGCCGACAACTGGGATTGATCCACGGGTGGCTGAAACAATTTTGCATTTGCTGGCCGATTTGAATCAACAAGGCATGACGATTTTGATGACAACTCACGATTTGAATTCGGCAGCCAATCATGTGCCATGGATTATTTGTCTTAACCAAACGATTATTGCCCAAGGCACGCCGGAAGCAGTCTTTACCCCGATCGTTTTGGAGCAAACCTACCATAGTGAGATGGTGGTGGTGCACCATGAAGGCATGCTCTTAATTCAACAACGCCCGCATGGCCATAGCTATCGCGATTTGATTCCCAACCCAGTAATTGGTGAAGTGCTGAACCCAGCCATGGAGAACCCGATTGAACCAGCTTTTAGAACCGCTGAGCTTTAGCTTTTTTCGCTATGGCATTTTGGCCGCCTTATTGATTGGCAGTTTGTGTGGCTTGTTGGGCGTGTATATTGTGTTGCGTGGCATGAGCTATATCGGCCATGGATTATCGCACGCAATTTTTGGCGGCGCAGTCGTTTCGTTTGTGCTCGCCTGGAATTTCTATCTGGGCGCGGGCTTATGGGGCTTTGCTGCTGCCGTGTTAATCAACCAAACTGCTCGGCGCACCAAAATTAATGCTGATGCGGCAATTGGGGTTATTACCACCGCGAGTTTTGCGGTTGGAGTTGCCCTCATTAGTCGCTACCGCAATTTCACCCGCTCGTTTGATGCCGCGTTGTTTGGCAATATTCTCGGGGTAACCAGCGACGATCTTTGGGCGATTGGCGGTGTTTGCATTATGGTTGGGCTGGTGGTGTTCTTCAGTTATAAGCAATTACTGTTTATGACCTTTAATAATGATGTAGCCCAAGTTTATGGAGTTCGTACCAACTGGCTCGATACACTGTTTTCATTGATGCTGGCTGCCACATTAATCGTTTCAATGAAAATTTTGGGCGTGACGTTAATCGCCGCTGCCTTGGTTATTCCACCAATTACTGCCCGTTTGCTGACTGATAGTTTTCATCGCATGCTTGGGCTATCGACGTTGATTGGTGGTTTAACAGGGTGCATCGGCATGTATTTGAGCTATTTTTTCGATTTGGCCTCAGGTGCGACGATTGTTTTGACCCAAACCAGTTGCTTTGTGCTGGCCTTGGGCATTGCAGCATTGCGCAAACAACTGCGCAATCGCATGATTCACACCCACGTTTAGCGAGCCAAAGCCCGTGGATTGGTGGCATGGTCGAGATAGCGAGCGAGCATGCCCCGCAATTCGGCTAATGAAAACGGCTTGGCTAAAAAATCGGTAAAGCCTGCTTCTCGACAAGCCTGCCGCGTATCTTCACCAGCATAGCCACTAACCGCGATCACCGGAATTTCAAGGCAATGCTGATAGCTGCGAATGTGCTGCAACAGCTCAAAGCCATTCTCGCCAGGAAACGAGAGATCCAAGAAGATTAATTGAGGATTCATAGTGGCTAAAACGCCGCGCATCTCGTCGCCGCTGCTCACGGTAATCACATTATGCTGTGAACGCGACAGAATTCGCACCCAAAACGCCTGCATCAAGCCACTGTCATCGATTGCTAAAATGTTTGCCATACAATTCTTCCTTTGCCAAGGCTGCTTCCACTCCTAAAAGCAACCTTTGCTGTTGCTTTCCAATGAGCACAACTTCAATACAGATAGTCTACCCCTAAGCCATAGGCTGAAATGAGGGGCAATAGTGTTGTTTTTGGTGTAGGCAAAGTAATAGCAGTAGGGGGGACAATTGGCCTAGGTCGTGCGATGGTTAAACACTTGAGCTATGCGAATTGTAAGGATTAGAGATTAATTTGGGGTAACTGTTGTGGGGTAGTTGTCCACAAAAGGCTATCTAATACAATTGCTTGTGCCCCAATTTCAGGCAAAGCGGCGATACTGGCGAGACTGGGTGCGCTGCAAATCAGTGGTTTTTCAGTGAGTTCGCGCAAACGCTCAAGCCCCCAGCCCAGCAGTGGCTCAATGGCTGGGCCAACCAAGCGTCCATAGTGCGACTCATGTTTTGCTCGTGGCCCCGAACCAAGCAACAAACTATCAACGGCTTGAGGAATGGCAGTCAGTTGGCTAATTTGATCGGTGGCGACTTGAATTAATAGTGGAGCTTCCCATTGATTGCGCACCAACTCACACCAACGCGCCATATGGTTTAATTCGCTGCTTTGCTCAAGATCAAGTACCACCGCCGCCCATTCACCCTCATGCAAATTGCGCAACAATTCTTGGAGATCCTGAATGCTACGAGGTTGTAAGCAGAGCAACACTGGTAGATCGAGGGTTTGCCAATGGGCTGCGTCACGTTGGGCGCGTCGCCAGGTGCGGGTTGATGAGCGATACAACAACCCGCCTGTCGTTGAAATTAATTGAATAGCTTGATCGCGTGTGCCCAACGGATCGGTGATAATTGCCCCAAGATTGCTGAGATTCGCCAAGCGATCGGTGCCCGCCCCGAAACCGCCACAGCGCCCAAGCACGGCGCTGCGCACGGTTAAACCATAGGGGTTGTGTGGGGCAAGGTCAATGGCCATCGCTGCTGGCTCCTTGGGTTTGGTCGTGTTTTTTCAGCGCTTTTTCAATATCATCAACCAAAGTTCGCGCTTCTAACAAATCGAGGTGGGTTTGTTCGTGGGCATATTGGATGGCTGCCAAACGATCGCCACGAATCAACAGATCCAAAATGTCTTGGCGCACGTCATCGCGAATATTGGTGGTTCGCATATGGCGATCCATCGCCCTCGCCTGAAAGCGTAAGCGTTCGCGATAGGTTTTGGTGCGCATAATCAAGAGGGTAATTAAGCCAACTGCCCCGATAATCACCACCAAAGCGCTCATTCCATCCATAACGTATCCCTCAGCATTAGCTTTGTACCCATTCGCGGCTGGCGAAGGCTTGCTGGCCTGGGCCTTCGGAAACCCAAACCCCGACCATTTTGAGCGTATCAACACCATCTTGGCGCAGGCGTTCGCACAATTCGGCACAAAAATAGGTTGCCAACAATTCAGCCGTGGTATTTTGAATTGGCAGCATAATCACTTCGGCGATTGGGAAGACATAATATTTATCTTCGTAGCGTACTGTTAAATGCTGCTCGTTTTGGCTATACTCGATTTTAGGATTCTCGGCGGCCAACAAGACCCGATGATCAAGCGTGCGGGCAATTTCGGCGGCGTGTTTTTTCAACACCCCAAAATCTACCACATATTGATCTTCGCATAAAAAGCCTTCTACTTCGACCGTTACGCGATAATTATGGCCATGCAGCCGCTCACATTTGCCGCGCATGGTAATAAAATGCGCCGCCGCAAAACCAAGCTGATCCTTAGTTACTTGCAAGCGGTAAATACGTTGGCTCATGCCAGAGACTCCTCAATGTGGCAGGTGTAACAATGTTGGCACAACCGAAAAGGCACGCCTGTATGACAGGGCGTGACTAGATTTTCACGCGAGCCACAGCAGCGACAAACACTGAGATTTTCAATATCGTCAGCCCGCCAAAGCTGTGAGCGTAGCTCTAATTTGGGAATTGGCTCCGTCTGCAAAATCGCCAGTTTAACACAGACCGCTGCCGGAAAAATTTCCTCGACATTGGCGTAGAGCAATTGGGGATTCCACACGACCTCATCACCGACACAAATATCTTTCATGCGTGGATGTTGGCGAATTTTAAATTTCATAGTTTGTCACAACGCTTGCTAGCAACGTCATTATCAAAAGCTTGGGATGTGCTAGTCATATTCTAGCGCATCTGTGCAGCGGTCGCCAAATCCACAGGCGCGACAACGCCATGGTTGTTCATGCGAACGTTCAACATCATTTAGCTCAAGGTCATCGCGCATCGCGTCGAGCGCTTCCAGCAAGGCCTGATACAGTTGATCGGTCCAATCGACTTGGAAGGTATGCTGAGCGTAGCGCAACAAACCATAACGCGGAGCCACGCCAGTCGCTTCTTCCAGCAACAAACAATAGGCGGCCAATTGCAAAATATCGCCTTGGCGTGGGCTAGTTGCTTGGCGCTGCGGCTTGACCTCAACCGGAATCAAAGCCTTGCCATCGGCCAAGACATAATCGGGCTTGCCGGTTAATTGATAACGGGCTGAAAATAAGGCTTTGGTTAATTCACGGCGGGCGGTATCGTGATAAACCACTGTGCGCCAAGGCAGGCCCGTGCTAGCTCGCAGTTGGTTGCTGCGTCGCCAGAGCCAGAGCGCCAGCAAGCCCAAACCAAGTGCCAGCCAAATCATGCCAACACCAAGGCCAAGGCGGCTAGCACCAACAAGCCAATGGCTACGGTGCGTAACCACTGGCTTTGCTGCAAATCTTGACCATAGCGTTGATGGGCCGCTTCGCCTTGGGCTAGCCGTTCAGGAAAACGCCCTTCCCAGCCACACTCACGGCGTAGCCACCAAGCTCGGGCACAAAAATCATATTCGCCCAGTTCGCTGGCGCGGATAATTGGCTTACGCTCGGCCATGATTTTATGGTCTAACGATTGGCGTTGGGGTTGGCGGCATGGTAATCGCTGGCTCGCCACTAATGATATTGCGCACGTCGGAAACGGTAATTAGCAGCATCAACCCAAGCAACATCATCATCCCAACCGCATGCACAACTGCTTCGCGTTCAGGTGGAATCTTCTTGCGGCGAATCGCTTCGATCAAGGCAAAAATAATCCGGCTACCATCAAGTGCTGGAATTGGCAAAATGTTGATCAAGGCCAAATTCAGGCTGAGCAAGGCGGTAAAATTAAGATAATCGCGCAAGCCCGAGCGAGCAACTTGGCCCGTCAAGCGAGCGATGCCAACTGGGCCAGCTAAGCCACCTTCCGGCGCTGCATTCGTGCCCAGCAAACCGCCGATCAACATCGCAAAGCCCATAAACATTTCGCCTAATAGCCGAAAACTATAGGTAAACCCGTTGATGATCGCTTGAAAAATATTAACTGATTCGCGTGGATTGCCTAAGCCAACCCCAAAGCGATAGCGTTGCGCTTCTTCGCTATATTGGGGCGTGACCTTCAGGCTTTGTTCAGCGCCAGCCCGTTGGACGATGACATCTAATGGCTCGCCACCACTGGTTTCAACCAACAGCCGCACCTGTTCATCGGTACTAATCGCTGTTCCATTAATTGAAACAAACACATCTTCGACTTGAAACCCAGCGTTTGCGGCAAATTCATCGGTTGAAGCGACCATCACTTTATCAAGGTTGGGGTAGCCCCAAATTGCAAAAATGATCGCAAACATAATGATTGCGGTAATCACGTTGGCAATTACACCCGCTGCCATCACTGGAATGCGGCGACGTGGCGAGGCCGAAGCCAGGCTATCGGGGTCATCGAAGCCACCTTCTTCCCCCGCAAACCGCACAAAGCCGCCGAGGGGCAGCCAATTCAGCGTGAACGGAATACCTTTGCGCACGAACAACACTTTGGCGCGTGGCGGTAACCCAATGCCAAATTCTTCGATCTTAATGCCCATTTTGCGGCCAACCCAATAGTGGCCCAACTCATGAACAACAACTAAAAAGCCTAAAGCGGGAATAACCGCAAGCCACGCCAAACTGCTAAAATCCATAAAGATCTCCCGTGGATAGTGGTGTACGGCCTATGCCAGCCGCGAATGAATCTTACTTGAGTTACCTAGTAGCGTCAACCGCTTTTGATGAGTAAGTTGTTAACAAGGGTGAAGGATCAATTATGAGGGATGAAGAAACGCAGGAAGCCTCAATTATACGGGGTTGAATGACCAACAATGCATGGAGAGAAGGCTTACCCTCAGCCCCTCGTCTGCTGGGCGGGCGAAGGGCTGAGGGCATGTGACAATTAGTTGTTAACCTAATGAACCGTTATAGCTAGTGGTGTTTCATCCTTACTACCGCGCTCTTCGCTCAAACTTAGTCGCGTTTGCTAACTTGGGTTGGCATATTCATCAAGTAGCTAATCGTTACCTGATCGCCAGCTTGAGGGTTGGCATACATAACTTCGCTGCCAAGCCGCGCTTTGATCAACCGCTCAGGTTGGTCGTCGTGGGCAAACGTGACATCGTAAAAGATGCTGCCATGTAAACTGACTGCTTGAACAGCCTGAATCACGGCTGGGCGGGTTCCCGAAAGAATCATAGATTTGCTCCAATTTGGAAGGTATCGCGATTAATTATAGCGATTATTGCTTGGACGCAAACTAATATTCGGTTGAGGCTGTTGCATAAACGCATACAACGGGTGTTGCATTTCACGATAACGATCTAAAGCCGTATGCACTGGCAAAATAAACGTTCGATGTTCGCTTTGGCCAAGGCGTGGATGTTGATAGATTCCCGCCGAGCCAATATCCTCGAACATCAACATCCGATAGAATTTTGCCAAGCGCTGGGTCGAAGAAATTACTACATGTTCATGGCCTTGTTGCAGCGCATACATCCACAAAGCCTTGCATAAAAGCAGCTTAACTGCCAATAATTCGCGGCAATGGCGAATCGTAAAGCGGGTTGCCTCGACAAACGAGCGCTGATGTAATTGGGGAATCGTGGTGATCGGCACAAATTGCTCTAGCTCAATCTTGCCAGGCCCACCATCGATCAGCCGCAGCGTGCCGACAATGCCGCGATTGGCTAATTCGGCCACCAGGATTAAACTATGATCAGCCAAATCGAGCATATCAAGCGCTTGATCGGGTGCAGCAAAATGACCATAGCCGCGATAGCGTAAATCCAACACTTGCTTTAATTCACCAAACGAATCGAGCGGACGAATGTGCACCTGCTTGGTGGTTTCAGTGAGTTTTTGCCAGCCCACTGTTTTAAAATCGATCATGCCATCCTCACAGCAAAACATTAAATACCAGTAAAAATAATCATCAAGCCTAGCTATCTAAATGCTAGTAGGACTTTAGTCTTGATTTTACCCTTAGTAGAGAGCAATAGCTGAGAAATTGGTTTACAACTGACGGATTTTCGATAGTGACGAACAAAGATAGACCAAAAGTTTGCTAGCGATTGTCGTTTTGGCTTGGCGGTTATCCGTTATAATGGAGATACCCGCTTGATATTGTTCGGCGTGCGATTGCGAGGAAGCTCCGTGGTTGCTCCCCTATCCACTCTCGATGAACTGATTTTGCACTATGTCCGTGCCTTGGTAGCCTTACCAAGTGTTACTGGCGATGACCCAGCCTTGGAACAGGCTGCGCCGACGATTGCTGATATATTGCGCGGCCTTGGGTTTCAGGTCAATGTGCACCCAACTGAAGGTGCACCGATTATTTTGGCCCATCGGCCTGGCAAAAGCGCTCAACGCTTGCTCTTTTTTAATCACTACGATGTGATGCCAGCTGGGGTCTGGCGTGATTGGTTTCATGAGCCGTTTACCTTGGCTGAGCGCGAAGGGCTGCTCTATGGGCGTGGCGTTGCCAACGATAAAGGCAATTTAGCTGCGCGAATTGCTGCTGTGGCTCAAATTTTGGCCGAAACTGGCGATCTCCCAGTTGGTGTGACGTTTTTAATTGAAGGTGACGGGCTGAGTGGTAGCCCATCATTAGCTAATTTGGTTGCCGATCAAGCTAATCATTTAACTGCCGATTTGGTAGTTGGCTATGGTGGCATGCTCGATCAAGCGCGTTTGCCCTACTTGTATGCTGGGGTTCGTGGGCGCTTGTTGGTACGCTTGCGAGCTGAGGGTGCTAAAATTCCGATCGGTGCTGATATGGCGACCAGTGTACCCAACCCGGCTTGGCGCATCCTTTGGGCGGTCAATCGGATTAAAAATGATAGCGAAGAAGTGACGATTGATGGGTTTTATGATGCGGTTGTGCCACCAAGCCGCGAGGCCAATAAGCTCACTCGTGGCTTGCAGCTCGATGAGGAAACGCGACTAAAAGCTTGGGGCATGCCGCAATTTTTATTTGGCATGACCGGGGCTGGTCTGGCTCGGGCTGAAACCTTCAACCCAACCTGTAATGTTGCCGGATTAACGGTTGATACCGGTCATAGCCCCCCTCCAACCATCCCTGCCAGTGCCGAAGTGCTGCTCGATTTCAGTCTTGTGCCTGAGCAACGCCCAACCGAAGTTGCCCGTTTGTTGCGTGAGCACCTCAATAGTGCCGATTTCCATGATGTGCATTTGGAGATTATCAAGGGTGCCTATCCGCCCGCAATGAATGCGTTGAGCACACCATTACTCAATAGTTTAGCGACGGCAATTGAACAGGTTTATGGCTCAACTCCGCAAATTGTGCCGCTTGCGCCATTCTCGGTGCCGCTACACCTTTTTACCGCTGGGATGAATGTGCCAGCCGTTGCCTTGGGAATTCAACGCCCCGATAGCAACGTTCGGGTCATCAATGAACATATTCAGTTGGCCGATCTCAAAGCGATGGCTAGTTTGATTCAACAACTGATTATCGGCCTTGGCTAAATCGATCAAGTTACGCTGCGATAGGTTATAAAAGGGTTGGTTCTTTACAATCATTGGCGATCACCACCCTTCCGTCCCGCCTCAAGGCGGGAGACGCAGGGGGCTTTAATCCCCCTGCACCCCCTAAATTGCATAGAGTGGTGATCAAGCATCCACTCATGAACCACCGATTCCGTGGTTCATAGCGGAAAACCACCCTCGTAAGCTCCTCACCATCAAGTAGATTGATTTAGTTAAGCGTTATTCGCCAAGCTTCCAGCGTTCGATAGTTGGTTGGGCTAAGCGGCGCTTGAAATCGAGATAAACCGCATTCGACCAGCCAAAGCCTGGCAACGAGCCATATTTGCCGCCCTCAACTTCGCCCGTTGGGTCAACCACGTTATATTTTTCCCACATGGCGTTGGTTCGCTCGAAGACAGTTTCGTTGAGCGTACACCATGCTTGCATGACCTCACGCGCTTGGGATTGATAGCCGTAGCGTAACAAACCCTCGACGACAATCCATTGCAATGGTGCCCAGCCGTTGGGGCTAGCCCATTGATAGCTAGCATGGGTTTTGAGCGTTGTCACCAAACCACCAACTCGCATAAAGCTTGGCAACCATTGCTCGACCACCTGCGCCGCCTGAACTTCGGTCGCCCAACCAGCCCACAAGGGGTAAAATCCGGCCAACGAAGGGTTATCTAGGTCAGCCACTTCATTGAGATAATTGTAATCATAGAAAAAGCCACTAGCGGCATCCCAAAAAACTGCTTGCATGGTTTCGGCGCGTTGATCGGCGCAGGATTGCCATTGCTCGGCAGCCGCGTGATCGTCGCGCACACGGGCGGCTTGGGCAAAATCGCACTCACGCAGATACAAAATGCTATTCAAATCAACTGGCAAATGGCTCATCCATTGGCCATTGCAGCGGGTTGAATGATCCCAGCCACTTTCGCAACAGGCCAGGGTATCCAAATAGTTAATATCGAAATAGCGCGACAACCCGCGATGCACTTGGCGCTGATGCGGATGGGTGGTAGCCAGCCAAACACTGGCATGCTCCTGCTCAGCGAGTGCCATCAGGCGTTGTAACCAAGCAGCGCTATCAGGATCGCCAGCGGCCTGTTTGGTTTGGTAGGCCAGCCAAATCAATTGAGTCCAGAAAGGTGGTTGGCTGCGCGAAAGAAAATAATAACGGCTAGCGTTAGGAATCACCCCGAAGCGCTGGTAGAGATAGGCCATGTTTTCGGCCATGCCCTCGATTACCGCTTCGTAGCGCGTGCCACCCAACCCCAGCGCAATGAAAAAACTATCCCAATAAAACATCTCTTGAAAGGTAGGGTCGTGGGTTGGCACCATAAATTGATGGGGCAAGCCAATTAAGGTTTTTTGATCTTCCGGCTGTTGACGAACAAGTTTGTCCCAATAAGCATCGATATACTGCGTGATTGCAGGCTGTCGCATACGCTTCCTGTTCTTTTTGACTTCTACCGTGTGCTGTAGTATGATCGCGATGCCGCACGTACCACCGCGCTCGATTATCCGTTCGGAGCGCGTTTGTATGTTAAGCTATGTTTGAACCACGACGTTCAACTAACCCTTAGGAGGACTCAACCATGGCTGCGCCCATTGACCGCGCACAAATTCTGGAGGCCTTGCGCACCGCCGATACGACGATTAGTTGTTATCTCGATCTTGAGTCGGGTAGTGTGATCAGCATTGATGACACGGCTGCCGACGCTGATACCGAAGCAAAGCGCAACGAAATTATGGAAGGCTATGGCGAACGTTTTCGCTATATCTCAGGTGGTCAGACCGGCGCTGATGATGCTGCGGTTCAAACGTGGCTGGACGGCGAAGGCTTATAACCCTTGCTGCCAAAGCCAATGACCCATCTATAACCCCAAATGCGTTTTCCAGTGCCTCGTGTTTCATTTGCGTGGATATGGCTGGAGCGATGGATACAAGAAGAACATAGAACACGTTGGTTCTGTGTTCTTTGCTTTTTAGCCCAAGCGCAAATTTGGTACAATCTTCTATTGGCAATTTGCTTTTAGGAGATCTCGATGGTTAATAGTTATGCTGCTGCTGAAGCTTTGCTCGCTGAGTGGGTGCAAAGCGAAAGTTTACGAAAACACTGCCTCGCGGTTTCTACCTCCATGCGTCATATGGCGCAACGTCAACAGGTTGATGCCGAGCTTTGGGCAACGGTTGGCTTGATTCACGATCTCGATTATGAGCGTTTTCCGAATGCTGCCCAATCTCCTACTGCTGAACATCCTTCGGAAGCAGTTCGGGTGCTCCGTGAACTTGGTTGGAGCGAGGAGATTTGTCGGGCTATTTTATCACATGCCGATTATTGCCATGTTGAGCGGATTACGCCCATGGAAAAAACGCTCTATGCCGTTGATGAGCTTTCGGGCTTTGTTACTGCCGTCGCCCTCGTGCGCCCCGATAAAAGCGTGCATAGCGTCGAAGTCAGTTCAGTCAAGAAGAAAATGAAGGATAAAGCTTTTGCCCGCGCCGTCAATCGCGAAGATATTATTCGTGGTGCCCAAGAGCTTGATGTGCCACTCGAAACCTTGATCGAAGAAGTGATCACGGCGTTGCGAGGCAATGCTGTGGCTCTCGGTTTGAATGGGGTTTAGGCTATGGGCTATAGGTGTAATGATTTATAGCATTAATAACTAGTTCTAACATTCCCTCACCCCCAGCCCCTCTCCCACTGCGGCGGGCGAGGGGAGAACGATTAATTAGCTCCCCCTCGCCTGCTGGGCGGGAGAGGGGGTGAGGGCATCAACTTATAGCCTCATTGATCTTTGAACATCCATTAACATCGCTCGCACTCTCTTACCCCCTCACATTGCTGAATAGCGCTTCTGAATGAGCTAAATCGTTTATCTGGAGCATTTAATGAACGTATACTTTTGGCACTATCCCTGCTAAACAACCTATATATCTGCTCAACGTCGTGCTGGATTTGCCTGCAATGCTAATGTATTGCTGTGTATTGTGCTGTGTATTTATATCAAACTGTGTTTTTAAGGAGGATGGCAAATCATGCAAGAGTTACCAAATCGACTGATGATCGTCTCGAATCGGCTGCCGATTTCGATTGCCGAACAAGCCGATGGCACGCCTACCATCAAGCCAGCTTCGGGTGGCTTGGTCACTGCCCTCGACCCGATTTTGCGCCAAGCACGTGGAACCTGGATCGGCTGGTCGGGCACGAATGAGGCGGATCAAACGGTCGATCAATTACTCGAACATGCTGCCAATTCGATTGGTTATAGCATGCATGCGATTCACCTGAGCCAAGAGGAACAGGAAAAATTTTATTTGGGCTTTTCGAATGAGATTATCTGGCCATTATTTCATGATTTGCAGTCGCGTTGTAATTTCGACCCAAGCTATTGGACAACCTACGAGCAAGTTAATCGTAAATATGCTGAAACAATCGCCCAACATTATCGTGATGATACTTATATTTGGGTGCAGGATTATCAATTAATTAATGTTGCTTGTGAGTTGCGCCAGCTGGGAATTGATGCGCATATTGGATTCTTCTTGCACATTCCCTTTCCGCATATCGATATTTTCCTGAAATTACCGTGGCGCGAGCAAATTCTGAATGGCTTGTTGGAATACGATTTACTAGGTTTTCAGACTAATCGTGATTTGAATAATTTTTTGATTTGTGTTGAAGCATTATTACCTGATGTTGAGATCGATCGCTCTGGTGAGTATCCCTTAATTTTGCATGCAGATCGAAATCCTACCAAAGTTGGCTTCTTTCCAATTAGCATTGATCCCCAAGAATTTCGCGCCGCAGCGCATACGCCAAATGTTGATAATTTATATAGCCAGATTCGTGAGGCTTTTTCAGAACGTAAAATCATTCTTGGGGTTGACCGTTTAGATTATACCAAAGGGATTCCTGATCGCTTACAAGCATTTAGTGCATTGCTCGAAACCTATCCTGAGCTACAACAAAAAATTTCATTAACTCAAGTTGTTGTACCAAGCCGCGAAGATATTAGTGAATACGCCGATTTGAAGCAAACAATTCAGCAATTAGTCAGTGAAATTAATGGTAAATATACCAAAATCGGTTGGGTGCCAATTCATTATATTTTTCGCTCATTACCACGCGAAGAATTATTAGCTTATTATCGCGCTGCTCATGCCGCCTTAATCACACCATTAAAGGATGGCATGAATCTTGTAGCAAAGGAATATGCGGTCTGTGGGCCTGATGATGGCGTACTGATCTTAAGTGAATTTGCTGGGGCGGCAATGCAATTATCCGAACACTCATTGACGGTTAATCCCTATGATATTAATGGCACAGCTCAAGCACTTTATAATGCGGTCACAATGCCCCGCTTAGAACGGATTGAACATATTAGCAAGCTACGGCATTCGATCAATCAATATGATATTTATTGGTGGGTCGATACATTTTTGCAAGCCGCCAATGTCAAGCGTTCGGGGGCAATTGAACAAGGATCAAGTTTATAAGTATATATGCTACTAAAGGAGTTTTATGCAAAACGATTGGTATAAAGATGCAATCTTTTACGAATTGCATGTACGAGCTTTTCAGGATAGCAATGGCGATGGCAATGGCGATTTCCGTGGCTTGATTTCGCGCTTGGATTATTTACAAAGTTTAGGCGTTGATTGTTTATGGTTATTACCTTTTTATCCATCGCCTGGCAAAGATGATGGCTATGATGTTGCAGATTATTGTAATGTGCATCCTAGTTATGGCACGATGGAAGATGTGGTTACATTTTTCGAGGCAGCCCATTCACGTGGCTTGCGGGTAATGATTGACCTTGTAGTTAATCACACCTCGGATCAGCACCCATGGTTTCAAGCGGCACGCCAACCAGACTCGCCCTATCGCGATTATTATGTTTGGAGTGATACAAATCAGCGTTACCGCGATGCACGAATTATTTTCACCGATACCGAACGCTCGAATTGGGCTTGGGATGAAGTTTCCGAATCGTATTACTGGCATCGTTTCTTCAGTCATCAACCTGATTTGAATTATGAAAATCCCGCAGTCTTGGAAGAAATGTACAATATTATGCGTTTTTGGCTCGATCGCGGGGTTGATGGGTTCAGAGTTGATGCAGTGCCTTACTTAATCGAACGTGAGGGCACAAATTGCGAAAATTTGCCTGAAACTCATGTAATTTTGCGTAAAATGCGTGAATTTGTTGATCAACACTATCCACATTGTGTACTGCTGGCTGAGGCCAACCAATGGCCCGATGATGTGCGCCATTATTTCGGCAACGATGATGAATTTCATATGGCCTTTAATTTTCCAGTGATGCCACGCATGTTTATGGCTGTACGCAAGGAAGATAGTACGCCAATTATCGATATTGTACGCCAAACGCCTAAAATTCCTGAAAACTGCCAATGGGCAACTTTTCTGCGCAATCACGATGAATTAACTCTCGAAATGGTCACTGATGAAGAACGTGATTATATGTATCGTGAATATGCGGCTGATCCACGCATGAAAATCAATATTGGGATTCGACGACGTTTAGCACCCTTGATGGATAATGCACGTCGTCGTATGGAATTGATGAATAGCATGCTGTTGAGTTTGCCAGGCTCGCCAATTATTTATTATGGCGATGAAATTGGCATGGGCGATAATATTTATCTTGGCGACCGCAACGGCGTGCGTACTCCGATGCAATGGAATGGCGACCGCAATGCTGGTTTTTCGGCTGCCGATTTTGCCCGTTTGTATAGCCCTGTGATTATTGATCCGGTTTATGGCTATCAAGCGATCAATGTTGAGGCGCAGGAGCGCGTGCAATCATCATTATTAAATTGGATGAAGCGCTTAATTCGGGTGCGCAAGCGTTATTCAGTCTTTGGGCGTGGCGATATTCAAATTCTCGAAACGCAAAATCGCAAAGTTTTAGCCTATTTGCGCAGTTACGCCGACCAAACGGTGCTGATTGTCAATAATCTTTCGCGCTTTATCCAGCCAGTTGAGCTGGATTTGGCTGAGTTTGCGGGCATGCGCTTGGTGGAATTAATTGGTGAAACGCCATTTCCGGCAATTGCGACGACACCTTATTTTCTGTCGCTAGCGCCGCATGGCTTTATCTGGTTCCGAATCGAAGGAGTGCGCCTTGCTCTCGACGACGCTTAAACAACGGTTGCAGCCAATTATCAAAGCGGAGCGCTTGGGATTAATCACCGATATTGATGGTACGATCAGTCGAATTGCACCAACGCCTGATGGTGCAACCGTTGATCCTTTATGTCGGGCCGCTTTGAGCCAATTGACTGAGCATTTACCCCTCGTTGCCGCAGTTTCTGGTCGTGCCGCCCGCGATGTGCAACGTATGCTGCAACTGCCAGCGATGCGCTACATCGGCAACCATGGCTTGGAAATCTGGGGCCAAGATGGTGGGGTACTCGTGCCCGCTGCGCAACCATATAGCGCCGCCGTGCGCGAATTTGTGGCAGCGATGCAGCGCTACGAGCTACCTGAAGGCGTTGTGCTTGAATCCAAGGGCATCACGGCCACCTTACATTATCGCTTGGCGACTGATCAAACGGCGGCTGAGCTTTGGCTGCGCAAGGTTTTGAGCGAACTAGCCGCCGCCCACAATTTGATCATCACCGAAGGGTTGATGATTTTCGAGGTGCGCCCACCCGTTGATTGGCATAAGGGCAGCGCGGTAGCCTGGCTGATCGAGGATCACAAGCTTGAGGCAGCCATCTTTTTGGGCGACGATCTGACCGATGTCGATGGCTTTCGCTCGATTGCGGCAGCGCGTGAACGCGGTTGCCAAGCCTTGGCGATCGGTGTGATCAATCCCGAATCGCATCCATCGGTGGCCGAAACTGCCGATATCTTGATCAACGGCGTTGATGCAAGTGCTGAAGTTTTACAATGGATTCTTGCACAGCGGTTGAGCGATAGCCATGGCGTTGATTAGCTATTGTTATCAATGCTAATCAAGCATATGTGTTCGAATGAAGCGCATCGATAAATGGAAGGCTAACCGATGCGCTTCGTTCATTTAATAAGCTGGCGGTACAAAATAATCGTCATCATCATTTGAATAAGTTTTATCTAATGCTAAACGATATAACCGTAAATGTGGCCGGATAAGCCAAATCAGATATTGATTGAACCAAAAATGAAATAAAAGCATAAGAGTTATTTGAATTAGTATCTGTATTCCTGAAAAAGGAATAGCATACAACAAAAAAGCTAATATTCCTAAATAGACCGAGAATACAGCTACTAAACCAAGCCATAAACGTGGATTATGGCGATTGGCTTTGACTGCCCGAAAACGTAAATCAAGCTGTTTATGCTTATCAAGGCCTTGTAATTCAGGAACTGAATTATTCGACCAGTAAATTTTCATTGCTATTCCTGTACTAGAATTTAGATTAATTAAGCATGTGGTACAAAATAATCATGATCATTTTGTGCAGTAGCCTGCTCAAGCTCACGACGATAGCGGGCTAAAGTTGGGCGAATCGCCGCGACAATAATATGCCCACTGATATATCCGATTACTATGCCAAAAGTTAGTGCTAGTAGCATTGTTAGCCAAATGCTATCAAACTCTGGAAAGATCACGTCTGGTATAATTATGCCTATTATTAGTAGAATACAGCCAAGCCAAACTATTTTGTTTGAACGATTTTCTTTTAAAGCACGTCTCCAAAGCATTCGCTTTTGTAATTTGGGGTAACCATCAAGTTCTGGAACCGAATTGATTGAAAGATAGATTCTCATTGATTCTCTCCTGATTTGTTGTGTTTGTAGTATACACAGCGCCATGGTATGAAGCAATCAGCATGTGGTTGCAACTACCTTTGTTTTTCGATATTGATTTTTTTCAATCTCTATGCTATGCTGCTGCAACAGCCAATTCGTGCACGTTAGCCACAAAAGGGCTAGCGCATTTTTACCAGATTTCAATCGAAAATTTTCAATCTATCCATCAGCCTGATGGATTTTCTTTCGGGTTTTATATTGAAAATTTTCAATTTACTGTTTATAGGGGGCTTTGAATGGATTTTGCGCAATTACCAGTAGCGGTGATCGGGTCGGGGCCAGTTGGTTTGGCGGCGGCTGCCCATTTGTTGGCCCGTAACGAAACGCCGATTATTTTTGAGGCAGGCTCACGGGTCGCCGATTCGGTGCAGCGTTGGGGCCATGTACGCTTATTCTCGGCTTGGGAATTTAATATCGATCCTGTGGCGGAGCAGCTTTTGATTGGTGCAGGCTGGCAAACTCCCAATTTGGCCGAATTTCCAACTGGTGCAGAATTAGTACGCGATTATTTGCAGCCTTTAGCTCAATTGCCGCAAATTCAGCTCCATTTAAAGTTCAACAGCAAAGTTGTGGCCATTACCCGTTTGGGCTTAGATAAATTGAAGAATGCTGGACGCGCCACCACGCCATTTGTGCTGACGATTGAAACTGTTGGTGCAACCCACCAAATCTATGCCAAAGCAGTGATTGATGCTTCAGGAACCTATCGCAACCCGAATCCCTTGGGCGTGGCAGGGGTTCCAGCCTTGGGCGAAACAGCGGCCAACAACCAAATTTACTATGGCATCCCCGACATTTTGGGCAATGATCGCGCTCGTTATGCCAATCGCTCGGTGGCGGTCGTCGGTAGCGGCCATTCAGCCTTCAATGCCTTGCTCGATCTAGCTGAATTGGCTGAGCAAGCACCTGAAACCAGCGTTACTTGGATTATGCGGCGTGGGCAGGTTGATGCAGCTTTATATGGCGGCGGAGCTAATGATCAATTAGTCCAACGCGGCCTTTTAGGTGGTCGGGTTGAGCAATTAGTGGCAAGCGGGCGCTTTAAACTGGTTACAGGCTTTGGTATTGAGCGCATTACTCAGGCTGAAGGCAAACTTGACTTGCAGGCAGGTGAGCGCCAATTAACAGGCTTTGATCAATTAATCGCAACCACAGGTTTTCGCCCAGATTTAAGCATGCTCAGTGAAATTCGTTTAGATCTTGATGCGGCAGTCGAAAGTCCACGGGTTTTAGCCCCCTTGATTGATCCAAATGAGCATAGTTGCGGCACGGTGCGCCCACACGGCGCAGAAGAATTGCAGCAGCCCGAGCCAAATTTCTATATTGTGGGCATGAAAAGCTATGGTCGCGCTCCAACCTTCCTCATGCGCACAGGCTATGAGCAAGTACGCTCGGTGGTGGCAGCGCTGGTTGGCGATTGGCAAGCGGCGCGTGAGGTGCAGTTGGTGCTGCCAGAAACTGGCGTTTGCAAAACCCAATTCGGTGGCGAAGCCTGCTGTGGTACAACTCCAACCCGCAGCGAGATTCTTTTGCAGTTGTAGAATGGCCGCTTAACATCGTTTTTGCAATGCTGAAGGATTTTGGTTATGCGGCGAAGCCCGTTTTATGGCTGGTGGATTGTGAGCATGCTGGGATTTACCGAGATGACTTCGTGGGGCGTGATTTACTACGCATTTAGCGTGCTCTTGACCCCGATGCAGCGTGAGTTGGGTTGGTCGCAAGCCCATTTTACGGGTGGATTTTCGCTGGCCTTGTTTATTTCGGGAATTGTGGCTTTGCCCGTTGGCCGCTGGCTCGACCAGCATGGCGCACGCGGTTTGATGACACTTGGCTCATGTTTGGCGGCAATTTTGGTGGTGGCATGGGCCAATGTTCAATCGCTCTTGGCTTGGTATCTGATTTGGGCTGGCTTGGGTTTGGCGATGGCGGCAATTTTATATGAGCCAGCGTTTGCCGTGGTGGCAACGTGGTTTCAGCAAAAACGCCAACATGCCCTGACAATTTTGACGGTTGGCGGTGGCTTGGCCAGCGTCGTATATGTGCCCTTAGTTACGCGATTGCTCGGCACACTGAATTGGCGCGAGGTGTTGCTGTGGCTGGCAGCGATTTTGGCAGTGCTAACGATTCCGTTGCATGGCTTGGTATTGCGTGGTAAGCCCGCCGATTTGGGCTTATTGCCTGATGGCGGATCGCTGGCAGTGGCAACCGTTACGCCAAATCCCACGATTCAGCCTTCGATGTCGTTGGGAAATGCCATTCGAGCAAGCTCATTTTGGTGGTTGGCGCTGGCTTTTGGCCTGACCACGATGGCAACATTCACCTTAGGCGTGCATTTGATTTCAGCGATTCAAGCCCAAGGCTATGCCCCAGAGATTCAAGCCTTGGCTGTGGCCTTGCTGGGTGGTTCGCAAATTCCCAGCCGAATTGTGATTGGAAGTGTTGGGCGACGTTGGCCCCAAGTCCAATTAGCATGGATGTTGTGTTTGCTGCAAAGTGCTGCGTTTGCCATCTTCCTGTTTGTGCCCAATGTGACAGGGCTACTGCTGTTTGCTTGCTTGTTTGGGGCGGGATCTGGCGCGTTGACCCCGACACGAGCAGCATTGGTTGCCGATGTTTTTGGCACAGCCCAATATGCCAGTATCAGCGGGGCGTTGGCATTGTTGACCACAACAGCTCGGGCCTTGGCTCCAGTTTTGGCTAGCCTGTTGGTGGGATTGTTGCATAGCTATCAACCGCTGTTTGGCTTGCTGTTGCTGATGTGTTTGATCAGCGCAGCGGCAATTTATTTGATTCGAGGTGCAAGTAATGGCTAATCAAACGATTGTGATTGGGGCTGGTCAGGCTGGCTTGGCGGCTGGCTATTGGCTGCAACAAGCTAAAATTCCATTTCAAATTATCGAGGCTCAAGCCAGCGTTGGTGGCTCGTGGCCCGCCTATTACGATAGTTTGAGCTTGTTTTCGCCTGCGCGATTTTCAAGTTTGCCAGGCATGGCTTTCCCTGCGCCCGCCGATAGCTACCCGCAGCGCGATACTGTTGTGGCCTATTTGCAGCGCTATGCTGAACATTTCAATTTACCGATTCAGACGAATACGGCAATTAGTACGATCGAACCGCAGAATGGTGGCTTTCGCCTGACAAGTAGTGCGGGACAAGTATTTCATGCGGGTCAAATTATTGCCGCAACTGGAGCGTTTGCGCGGCCATTTATGCCCGAATTGCCCAACCAAGCTGCATTTCAAGGCAAGATTTTACATAGTGCTCGCTATCGCGATTCAGCAGATTTTGTGGGCAAACGGGTTGTGGTGGTTGGCGCAGGCAATTCGGCAATTCAAATTGCGATCGAGCTGGCCCAAGTTGCCGATGTGACCCTAGCTACGCGCCAGCCAATTCGCTTTCAAGCCCAACGGATTGCAGGCCGTGATATCCATTGGTGGTGGTGGCTGACAGGTTTTGATCGGCTGGCACTCAACACGCGAGTTGGCCGTTGGATTCAGCAACGAACCCAAGGAATTGTCCTCGATACTGGTCTGTACAGCAGAAAAATCAATCAAAACCAACCCCAACGCCGAGCCATGTTCGAACGTTTTAGCGCAACGGGTGTAGTTTGGGCTGATGGACAGCCCGAAGCAGTTGACATAGTATTGTTTGCGACTGGCTATCGACCTCATTTGAGCTATTTGCAAGGCCTCAATGCGCTTGATCAAGCTGGCTTGCCCTTGCATCGGGCAGGTGTGAGCACCACAGTTGAGGGCTTGTATTACGTTGGCTTGGAGCAACAAACTAATTTTGCCTCGGCTACGTTGCGTGGAGTTGGGCCGGATGCATCGCGAGTGGTGCGCCATATTCAAGTTCGCATGCAGCAACCAGCAGGTTGTTGTCGCTGGGCGATGGGGCAATGAACCAGCTTGATCTGACTAACCTTTGGCAAAACCTAGCGCAGCCATTGCGGCGATTTTTGCAGGCTCGTTTAGCCGATCAAGCAGCAGTCGAAGATTTGTTGCAAGATATTTTTCTAGCGGCCTATCTCAAATCTGCGCAATTGCAGGATTCTGAGCGCAGCGAGGCTTGGCTTTGGCAAATTGCGCGGCGCAAATTAATCGATCATTATCGTGTGCGGCGTGAAACTAGCCCACTTGATGAAATGCAGGCAGCCGAAAACAACCAGCAACCACCAATTTTAGCAGGCTTTGATGCTTGTGTGCAGCAAATGTTGGATCGCTTACCCAGCCAAGATCGTTGGGTTTTGCAGCGCACGGCCTTCGAGGGCATCAGCCAACAAGCCTTGAGTAGCGAGTTGGGCTTATCATTTTCGGGCACAAAATCACGGGTTCAGCGGGCGCGTCAAAAGTTGCGGGTATTGTTTGATCAATGTTGTGTGGTGGAGCGTGATCCTGCGGGCCATGTTTTGGGTTGTCATCCCCATCGCCAATTAATTCAATTCGAATAACTGCGTCCTTTGGCAAATTGGCCGTCTTTAATAGTAGAAGCGCTTGAATACTGCTTCAACTGAATTTATGTTAAGGAGAACGATTATGCCAACGACCGAAACCACCAAATCGAACAACGACTGCTGCTCAGCCGAAGAACAAGCAACCTGCTGCTCAGCCGATGAAAAAACCAACTGTTGTGGTTCAAGCCAAGCGAGCAGCTGTGGTTGTCGCTAGATTTTTATTGACATAAATCGAAAAGCCTTGACAATTTGAATTGTCAAGGCTTTTGTTTTGTTGCTCATCGATCAATTAGGGATTGCTTGGAGCTTGGTTGCCCTGTTGATAATATTGGGTAATGGTTGTGCCAGTAGCTGTGCCACCGAGCGGAATTTGATGATCGAGGCTGACAAATTTACCATTGCGATCTGCCCACAAGGCTGGCTTGAGCAAGGCATATTTAGCCTCATCCCAAGTGGCCCAATCGTATCCGAGCAAACCGCCAGTGTCGCCAGAATTGGGGTTGAGTACCCAGAAGGTATGGTGTAGATAGTGCTCTTTGATCAAATCGCGCAACGCCTTCATCCATTGTTCATTTGCGCCACCATCCAAAAAGCCACCCCATTCGCCAATAAACAATGGCGCAATATTTTCTTCATGGATAAAAAACCAATTAGGATACCAAACATCGTTGTAAAGCGTTTCTTTGGTAAAACCAGGGTAGAACCACGATTGATTGAAGACCAACGGGCCGTAATCGTGTGGCGAGTAGACCAATTGATCTTGGTTGCTGCCAAGATTGACCGGATAATCACGCACGCCACGTAAATTTCCGCCCCACCAGGTAAAGTAGTAATCATTTTTGTTGCTTGAGGTATAGCTTGCGCCGGCCTTTGGATAAACCTCGTTGCCTTCGCATAGCACCAAGACATTAGGGTTAATCGCCAAAATTCGTTTGCTAGCAGTTTCGCAAACGTATTTCCAGTTGTTGATATCGGTCGAGTTATCCCATTTGGCAAATTGACTGCTGGTTTGATTATCGTGGGCCGTGCCGTGTGGCTCATTCTTAATATCCATTGCGATCACCGTATCGTCATTTTTGTAACGATCAGTAATCCACTCCCAAGCCTGATAAAACTGCTCGCTGGTAAACGAACCTTTGTACCAGAGTGGCGCATAATGGCCTGAATTATCGGCTTCGGCGCTATGCACATCGATCATCACCTTAATGCCAAATTGCTTTGAAAGCATCACGAAGCGATCAAATATTTGCAACGAGGTTAAGCCTTCTAATTCAGGATTGGCGTAAGTGTTGACATTTGGTGTTTTGAAAACCCCGGCTTTCCACTCCAAAATCAATTCAGTTGAGATTGGTACGCGAATAATGTTCAATCCACGTTGCGAAATGCTTTGCATCATGCTGGTCAAATTGGCCGACCACAAGCCATGAAACACCCGCTCAGTTGCATTGAAGCCAAACCAATTGACTCCAGTTAACCAAACTGGGCGACCTGCGCTATCAACAATTTGATTGCCATTGGTGTGGAGCCAATCATCATTATTGTTATTACCAGTTGGGGTACTCGTAGCCGTTGGATTGACCGTGGTTGGAACTGGAGTATTGGTTGGGCGAGGTGTATTCGTGACCGTTGGAATGACGCTGGTTGGCGTATTGGTTGGGCGAGGGGTTCCGGTTGTGGTAGCAATTGGCGTATTGGTTGGCGGATTAGGGGTGTTGGTGGCAGGTGGAATGCTCGGAATAGCAGTATTTGTAGGCATTGGGCTTGGCTGATCGCCGTTGCAACTAACGCCATTCAAGGTAAATGCGTTTGGAATCGCATTACTACCAGTATACGAAGCTTGGAAACCAAAGCTGGCAGTACCATTGCTGGGTAAACTGGCGGCCCATGCTGGATTTGACACACTGACCTGAGCGCCAGTTTGGGTGAGCACCCCATTCCAAAGATTGGTAATTGCCTGATTGCCCGCGAATGTCCAGCCAACCTGCCAATTATTGAGACCGATCCCAAGATTCTTAACACTCACATTAGCAGTGAAGCCAGTAGACCACTGATTCGAGATTGTGTAAGTGACCTCGCAGATAGCGGCGGCAGCGGTTGGCTTGGTAGTAGCGGGCTGACCAGCCAAGAGTAGGGTAACTAGCCCGCCGATCATGGCTAGGCGGGTGCGAAACGAACGTTGTTTCTGCGACATAGATACTCCCTCGTATTTGAAATGATAGCAGAACTGATTAGATCAATCTTGATTGAGACCGATCCCTAAGAAAGGCCATCCCAAATCAATTCAATTCTAAAAATACCTTAATATTTTTGATTTGTGAAGCCCTATTTTGCCAGATTTGGGCAGCGAAAACTAACTAGCCCTCTAGGGTTAGAATATCCCACTTTAGGGGAATATTCCCAGACAATTAGTGGGACTAGCCCATCCCCTCTATTACCATGGTTATTGGGTGAGATAGGACTAAAGATTACCAGAATTTGAATTGGCATGGTATAGGATATAGCTGCATTTTCAGCCAATTGACGATCAATGTTGATCGATAACAAGCTTGTGATTGATATGCATGCATCCATGATTTGATGTAGTGTCTTGTGGTCTATGTGATTGATATTCGTAGCTTTGAAGTTTGAGTGAGCCAGCATTTAGGCTGCACCACCTAATCGGAGCGATTGATCACTATCAAATGCAGCGATTAACGAATGTGATGCGGCTAGCAGACCTACTACACTCAGATTTCACCATCATTGAACGCGACATGTAGCCATTTCAGAGGAGCAATCGTATGAATTTCGATCGGTCTCGGCGTAATTATGGGCGACTTTTACTTGCCTTAATCGTGGTTCTTCACCTTGGTATGGTTCGCTCTGCCGCTGCTGCTGGAGAGACTCCCTACGCTAATGCGGTTGATTCGAGTACTAGTGGTCTAATTGTTAATGCTGCTAATTCTGTTGGAGCACCAAATGGTACTGTAGCAACAGTGATTGGTTTGCTCGGACAAAACCTGACCCTCGATATGGGTGCTAATGAAGAAGGTACTGGCGATCTAGTGGTGCACTATGGCGGGATTGGCGTGCAGTTGGCAGCGAACGTTCAGTTTCTGAATGCTAGCCGCCAAGTGATTGCCTCGTCATCATTAGATATTGTTGGTTTATCACTTGGTACTATCTATACGACTACAGTTGATTATCCCCAAAGTCCTACTCCCTATCGGTACGTGCGCTTTGTTTCCTTATTGACTGCATATCAAATTGATGCAGTTGAAGCAACAACATTTCGCCCTGATAGCGATAATGATGGGGTGAATGATGTTGATGAAATTACCAATGGCACTAACCCCCTCGATCCAGATAGTGATGATGATGGCTTGACCGATGGTGAAGAAATTACCAATGGCACCAACCCCAACGATTCAGATAGCGATAATGATGGCTTGCCCGATGGTTGGGAAGTTGATAACGGCTTGAATCCAAACAATGGTACTGGTGCGACTGGTGCGACTGGTGATCCCGATAATGATGGCTCCAGTAATTTGGATGAATATCAGAATGGCACCGATCCCAATGATCCTGATAGTGATGACGATGGTTTGAATGATGGTGCCGAAGATAGTGCGGGCACAAATCCATTGGATAACGATAGCGATAACGATGGGCTACCTGATGGCTGGGAAGTCAATCATGGCCTAAATCCATTGGATGCAACAGGAAACAATGGTGCGGCTGGTGACCCCGATAACGATGGTTCAAACAATGCTGCTGAATTTGCCGCTGGTACGCATCCAAATGATGCTGATAGTGATAATGACGGTTTGAATGATGGCGCTGAAGCTGCTTTGGGGACAAATCCAAACAATGCTGATAGCGATGGTGATGGCTTGCCCGATGGCTGGGAAGTCTCGAATAGTCTCAATCCATTGAATGCTACTGGCAACCAGGGTGCTACTGGTGACCCCGATAATGATGGCTCGACCAACTTGCAAGAATATCAAAATAGCACCAACCCTCATGATGCCGACAGCGATAATGACGGCTTGAACGATGGTCAAGAAGCCGCTGCCGGAACTGATCCAAATGACAGTGACAGCGATAACGATGGTTTGCCCGATGGTTGGGAAGTAGCCAACAGCCTTGACCCATTGAGTAGTGTTGGTGATGATGGAGCCGCAGGCGATCCTGATAATGACGGTTCAAACAATGCCGCTGAATTTGCTAGCAATACTGATCCAAACGATGCCGACAGCGATAATGACGGCTTGAATGATGGTCAAGAAACCGCTGCTGGAACTGATCCAAACGACAGTGATACTGATAATGATGGCTTGCCCGATGGCTGGGAAGTAGCCAACGGCCTTGACCCATTGAGCAGCGTTGGTGATGATGGAGCCGCTGGCGATCCTGATGGTGATGGCTCAAACAACGCCGCTGAGTTTGCCGCAGGCACCAATCCAAATGATGCCGACAGCGATAACGATGGCTTGAACGATGGTCCAGAAGCCGCTGCCGGAACTGATCCAAATGATGCCGACAGCGATAACGATGGTTTGCCCGATGGTTGGGAAGTAGCCAACAGCCTTGACCCATTGAGCAGCGTTGGTGATGATGGAGCCGCAGGCGATCCTGATAATGACGGTTCAAACAATGCCGCTGAATTTGCTAGCAATACTGATCCAAACGATGCCGACAGCGATAATGACGGCTTGAATGATGGTCAAGAAGCCGCTGCCGGAACTGATCCAAATGACAGCGATACTGATAATGATGGCTTGCCTGATGCATGGGAAGTCGCCAACAGCCTTGACCCATTGAGCAGTGTTGGTGATGATGGCGCAACAGGTGATCCTGATAATGACGGTTCAAACAACGCCGCTGAATTCGCCAACAGCACTAATCCGAACGATACCGACAGCGATAATGACGGCTTGAATGATGGTCAAGAAGCCGCTGCTGGTACGAATCCAAACGACAGCGATACTGATAATGATGGCTTGCCAGATGGTTGGGAAGTGAGCAACGGGCTTGATCCGCTAAATCCAAACGATGCTGCTGGTGATCCAGATAATGATGGTTTGGATAATAGCGCTGAATTTGCCAACAATACCAATCCCCAGGATTCTGACAGCGATAACGATGGCCTGAACGATGGTGCTGAAATTAGCGCGGGCACAAATCCGAATGATAGTGATAGCGATAACGATGGTTTGCCCGATGGTTGGGAAGTCGTCAACAGCCTCGATCCATTGAGTAGTGTTGGTGATGATGGAGCCGCTGGCGACCCTGATAACGATGGCTCGACCAACTTGCAAGAATATCAAAATGGCACTGATCCCAACGATGCTGATAGCGATAACGATGGCCTGACTGATGGTCAAGAGGCTGGTTTGGGAACCAACCCCAATAATGCTGATACCGATGGTGATGGCTTGCCTGATGGCTGGGAAATCAGCAATAATCTTAATCCAACCAGTACAACCGAAGGCAATGGAGCCAATGGTGATCCTGACAATGATGGCTCGACCAACTTACAAGAATATCAAAATGGCACGAATCCCCAAGATGCCGACAGCGATAACGACGGTTTGAACGATGGCCAGGAAGCCGCTGCTGGAACAAATCCGAATGACAGTGATAGCGATAATGATGGCTTGCCCGATGGTTGGGAAGTTGCCAACAGCCTCGACCCATTGAGCAGTGTTGGTAATAATGGAGCCGCTGGCGATCCTGATAGTGATGGTTCGACCAACGCTACTGAATTTGCCAACAACACCGATCCTCAAGATGCCGACAGTGATAACGACGGTTTGAACGATGGCCAGGAAGCCGCAGCTGGAACTGATCCAAATGATAGTGATAGTGATAATGATGGCTTGCCCGATGGTTGGGAAGTTGTCAACAGCCTTGATCCATTGAGCTCAGTTGGTGATGATGGAGCCGCTGGCGACCCTGATAACGATGGTTTGAGTAATGCTGGTGAATTTGCCAACAACACCAATCCAAATGATAGCGATAGTGATAACGACAGCTTGCCGGATGGCTGGGAAGTAAATTATGGCTTAGATCCATTGAGTTCAGTTGGTGATGATGGTGCTAGTGGTAACCCTGATGGTGATAGCTACGATAACGCAACCGAGTTTGCTAATGGTACTAGCCCAATCGTGTTTGATGCTCCTGCAGCAACCAATACACCCGAACCAACCCTGACGAATACGCCAGAACCGACCGCAACCAACACGCCAGAACCAACAGCGACCGATGTCCCGACTGCAACAGCGACCGATGTCCCGACTGCAACAGCGACCGATGTCCCGACTGCAACGGCAACGGATGTGCCAACGGCAACGGCGACCAATACACCCGAACCAACCATGACGAATACGCCAGAGCCGACGGCGACTGACGTGCCAACGGCGACGGCAACCGATGTGCCAACGGCAACGGCGACCAATACACCCGAACCAACCATGACGAATACGCCGGAGCCGACGGCGACTGACGTGCCAACGGCGACGGCAACGGATGTGCCAACGGCGACGGCAACGGATGTGCCAACGGCGACGGCGACCGATGTGCCAACGGCGACGGCGACTGACGTGCCAACGGCGACGGCGACTGATGTTCCGACCGCGACGGCAACCGATGTGCCAACGCCAACAGCGACCAACACGCCAGAACCAACGGCAACCAATGTGCCAACGGCAACGGCAACCAATGTGCCAACGGCAACGGCAACCAATGTGCCAACAGCGACGGCGACAGCAATTGCAACCGCGACAGCAACTGCGATTGCAACCGTAACGAATACACCAATTCCGACGGTCACTGCGACTGCGATTGCTACGGCCACAGCGACCGCGACGGCAACGGCAACGGCGACCCTAACGCCAACGCTAACACCAACCGCGACGGCTACAAGTACGGTTCAGCCAACCCAAAACAAGATTTTCTTACCAATGGCAATGAAAGGCGAATAACTCTCCTAAATTGCAACTGCCCTGTTCATTCAACGAACAGGGCAGTTTTTTTATTAAGCCAGCTTTTTATGATACAGTTTGGATTGCGGTGAGAATGGTTCTCAGAATCTATTTAGGAGGTCTTCGTGATCGATCGCTTGTTCCTTTCGCCGACTGTCCACCTGAACATGGGGATGCTGGTGGTAACGGTCAGTATTTTGACGATGGGCTATGTCTGTTGGTTGGCTTGGAAGGGCAAACAGCTTAATCGTTGGGCAAATTTGGCGATTATTAGCATGCAACTGGTGATTATGCTGCAAGCACTATTGGGCATCAAGCTGCTTGATCAGGGCTTAGGGGTTGTGCAGTTGTATATCCATTATGTTGGTGGATTAGCTCCACTCTTCTTTTGCTCGTTGTTCTACTGGATTCCAATTGCGCGGCCACAGATCAAAACCCGTTTTGCCGCACTAGTCACGGTTGGCTCATTTTTGTTTGTGCTGATGACTTTCACTATTGGCCAAGCCTATGTGAGCGGCTCAATTTAATCAATGTGATCAGCCGCTCAGGGTTTACTATTCTGAGCGGCTGATCCTATTAAATGTGTTCTAGCTCCGTGCGAGTGCGCTCATTTTGTAGGTTGCCAGTGTTAAGGGTGGTGGCTGGCTCAAACAACATCAACCAAACTTCCTTGGTTTCGGCAACCGGACAATGCTCTACGCAACGCGGAACAATGATCATTTCGCCTGGGTTGAGCACTTGGTCTCCATCACGTAACTGCATGCGCAAACGGCCTTGTACCACGAAAAATAATTCATCCTCATGCTCATGATGATGCCACTCGAAAGCCCCTTGAAGTTTGACTAGCTTGACCTGCTGACCGTTGAGTTCGCCGACAACTCGGGGGTTACAATAATCGTTGAAATGGCCAAATTTCTCGACGAGATTGATAACTGTGGACATGAATTTGCTCCTTGATAGGATTTGCCACTTAAACTATAACCCGACGAATGCACTAATGCATCCGTCGGGTTGCTGATCGAACGATCAGTTGGTTAGTTTTCTTGTTGCGCCAAAGGCAAATATTGAGCACCTTGGGTTGTTGCAGCTGGTTTTTGCCATACTTCAACGTAATCAACTTCGAGCAAGCCATTACCAGCCACAATGCTATCGACGGTTGATTGCTTGACTCCAAAGTAGGCACAGCCTGCTGGCAATGGATTGCCAGTACAGCCGTTGTAGCCAGCGGGATATTCGCCGCCCAAGGCCAAATTCAAGATAAAGAACTTGGGATTGTTATACGTCCATTGGCCATAATCGGCGATGATTTGGGCGCGAGTGAAGCTCAGAATTTCACGATCATCGACGAACCATTTGATATAGGTTGGGTCCCATTCGACGGCGTAGGTATGCCAAGCGCCGGTGGTTTGGCCTGCTGGCAAGTTGACTAAGCCGCCTGCCGAGCCTGCTCCCCAGTAGCCTGGGCCGTGAAGTGCCCCTGAAGTCCAGTTGCCATAGCCGATATTTTCCATAATATCCAGCTCACCGTTGCCAGGCCAGCCAACTTCATTGATATTTGCGCCCATCATCCAGAAGGCTGGCCAGTAGCCTTCACCAACTGGCATCTTCATGCGGGCAACCATTTTGCCATATAAGAAGCTCTGACGACCTAGGCCAAAGATCCGGCCCGAGGTGAAAGGATAGCCGTTGGCGGTTTCTTTGCGGGCGGTGATTTTCAAGGTGCCACCGCTGACGGCGACGTTGTTGCTGGTGTATTGTTGTTGTTCACCATTGACATGAACATCGTTATCATAGGCCCAGTTGTTCATGTTCAGGCTGGTGCCATCGAAGTTTTCAACCCAAACGCGGCTGAAATTGCCAGTCAATGGGGTTGGCGCGGGATCATAGCTGGGGTTGCCTGCATTACAGCCATACACTTCTAATTCCCAAATGGAGTAGCCATATTCAGTGCCCTTTTTGGTCATGTTGATTCGCAGGTAGCGCCCAGTAATTGGCGTGAGATTGTAGTCGTTGGTGGTTTGGGTGTTGCCAACCACGCTGCGTATGTTCGACCAGTTGCTGCGATCATTCGAGACTTGAATTTGGTAATCGGCGGCGTAGGCTGATTCCCACAAGATGCGCACGCGGTTGATTGTGGCATTAGTTGAGCCTAAATCAACATACAACCAAGCATTGGCTGGGCCGCTTGGATACCAGAGATGGCTCCAGCGAGTGGTCGTGGCATTGCCATCGACGGCTTGGGCTGGGCTTGAGGTTTTCGATTCGTAGAACCAGGCATAGGCTGGTTTGTTCAAGGCAATATTGGTTGAAGTTGTACAGTTGCCCGGAATAGTAGTTGGTTGGGCGGTTGGCTGTACCGTCGGTTGAGTGGTTGGTTGGGTGGTTGGCTGCACCGTTGGTTGGATGCTGCCGCTATACACTTCCAACTCGAACAACGAAATGCCATACTGCGTGGCGCGAGTAACGCTTTCGATCCGAACATAGCGGCCACTACCGCTGATGCTTAAATCGTCAACATTGCCATCGCTATTCGTGACGGTTTGGATGGTCGTCCAGCTGTTAGCATCGTTCGAGGTTTGCACCCGATAGCTGGTGGCGTAGGCAGCTTCCCAGCGTAAGACCACTCGATTGAAACTTTGGACGCTGCCAAAATCGACGCGCAGCCATTGACCATCGGCAAATGTGCTGCTCCAACGAGTATTCACATTGCCATCAACGGCAAAATTGGCGGTCGTTGCAGCATTTTCGCTGCTTGAGGCGCTGGTCGTTTTGTTCAAGGCAATATTGCTGCTGCCAGCATTGCCATAGACTTCAAATTCAAACAACGAGATGCCATAGGGGGTGGCGCGGGTGATGCTTTCGACGCGAACATAGCGACCTGTGCCACTGATGCTCAAATCGTCAACATTACCATCGCTATTGGTGATGGTTTGGATGGTTGTCCATGTGTTGGCATCGTTTGAAGTTTGAATGCGATAGCTGCTGGCGTAAGCAGCTTCCCAGCGCAGCACCACATTATTGAAGCTTTGGACGCTGCCAAGATCGACGCGCAGCCATTGACCGTCGGCAAACGTGCTGCTCCAACGGGTATTCACGTTACCATCGAGTGCCAGTGCTGCGCCAAAATCAGCGTTTTCACTGGTCGAGGCGACGGCAGTTTTGCCGAGCGCGAGGTTGGTGGCGGCAAATGTGCTTTGAGGCTGGCCCAACAAAAGCATTGGGCTGAGCACCAAACATGCTAACAAAGCTAGGCGTGATGCTCCACGGGAAGAAAATCGTACATTCGAGAACATCGTTGTCGCTCCTTTGGTGAAAAGACCAGACTTATTTCAGTGAGAGTATTAAAACATATTAAGAGTTGCTGCTGCAATGCCACAAGTGCTACAAAAACAGCTACAAAATTTGTCTGCTACTTGACACTGCTGTTTGAATAGCTATATACAAAGACCTTCTTGCCGTGTATGTGTGGTGTGAAAGGAACGTTATGGACAGCTATGATGTTGTGGTGATTGGCAGCGGACACAATGCCCTGATCGCGGCGGCCTACTTGGCGCGGGCAGGCAAATCGGTGTTGGTGCTCGAAAACAACGATCGGATTGGCGGCTTGGTACGGACGGAAGAACTGACCTTACCTGGCTTCAAACATGACGTCTATTCCTCGGCTCACCCATTATTTACCACCAGCCAAGCCTATGCCGACCTTGGCGCAGATTTGACGGCGCGTGGTTTGCGCTACATCAACACCGATATTCCAACTGGAGTTTCGTTTAGCGATGGGCGCACGGCGATTTTGCCCCAAGCCTTCGAGGCGGCGTTGGCCGAAGCTGAGCGTTTAGCCACAGGCGATGGCGCGGTGCTTGGTCAAATGTTAGCTTCATTCAACCCCTATGTTGAAGATGTTTTTGGCTTATTTTCGATGGATTTGCAATCGCCAACGGCGCAAACGATGATTCAACGGTTGCTGCGGAGCGAAACTGGCTATTCGCCATTTAGTAAATTGTTGTTTGAAACAGCGCGAAATGTGGTCAGCCCATTTCAATCGCCAGTGATGCAGGCCATGCTTGCGCCTTGGGTGATGCACCTTGGCCGCACTCCCGATGAAATTGGCAGCGGTTTATGGGTCTATCTGATTGTGTTGGCGACGATGGGCGCGGGCATGGCAACTCCCGAAGGTGGCAGCGAACAATTAGCCCGCGCTTTGGGTAGTTTGATCAGCGACCATGGTGGGGTAATTCGCACGCAAACAGCCGCCACGCGGATTGTGCTGAGCAATGGCAAGGCCAGCGAAGTGCATACTAATACTGGCGAAGCCTTTGGCGTGCGTGAACATGTGATCGCTTCGGTCAATCCTGATCAATTGTATTTGCGTTTGTTGGCCGATTCGCCGCAGCCGGAGCATGTGCTGCAACAAGCCAAAGAATTTCGCTATGGCCGTGGTTGTGTTCAAATTCATTTGGCGTTGAGTGAGCCGCCACGTTGGCCTGATGCGCGTTTTAATCGAATTGGTCAGCCGCATTTAACCGATGGCCTAAATCAATGTACCTTGGCCGTGGCCCAAGCGATGGCAGGTTTGTTGCCAATCAATCCAACGTTTACCGTCGATTGCCCGACCAACCTTGACCCAACCCGTGCGCCAGCAGGCAAAGCGATTATGCGAATCCAAGTGCTTGAAGTGCCATGTCGCCCGATTGGCGATGCCGCCGGACAGATCGCAGTTGGCGATGGTACTTGGACTGGCGATTTAACCCAGCGCTTTGTTGAGCGCATTTTGGCAATTGTTGAGCGCCATATTCCCAATATTCCATCGAGTGTTGTCGGCTTACACACGGTTACACCAACCAGTTTAGCCCAATTCAGCCCCAATCTTGGGCCTGGAGATCCTTACGGTGGGGCACATGATTTAGCCCAAAGCTATCTATTGAGTCCTTTGCCCGCCCAACCTAGCCATCGCACGCTGGTTCCGAATATTTTTATGCTGGGAGCAGCAACATGGCCGGGCCATGGGATTAATGGTGGTTCTGGCTATATCGTGGCGAAACAGCTTTTAGGCTAATTCGATTGGCGGCGCTGGCGTTGCCAACTAATGCCATGCCAAACTGCCCGCAAGCAGGCCAACCAAGCGATTCCGCCAATCCATCCTGCACTAATATCGGTTGGATAATGCACCGCGAACACAACCCGCGATGTGCCGATCAACACTGCCATGGCTGCCAACCCAATAATAATCCCCCAACGCCGTGATTGAGTATGGCCGTAACTGAGCGCTATGGCCATACTGCCATACCAAGCTGCTGCGGCCATGGCATGGCCACTGGGGAAACTGTAGGTGCTAATCTGGTAGGCTGGCTCGAAGATGCTCGGGCGTGGCCGGGCAAAGCCCTGTTTGAGCAAGGTCATCCAAATGGCCGCGCCAAGCAGGGCCAAAATAATTAAGCTCAAGCGACTGCGCCATGCTGCTGGCTTACGCCGATAGAGCCAATAGCCGACAATTAATGTTTGCAAGGCCAATCCATACAGTGTCCCAATCCATGTCGCGAGGTGAAAAATTGGGTTGAGGTAGGGCAACTGCGTGCGCAGCCAAAAACCACCAGCCAAGCCAGCCCGATCAAATTGGCTAATTTCAGGATTGATCAAGCTGGTCAGCCACCAAAAGATTGCAATTAAGCCAAGGGTGGCTGCACTCGAAATGAGCAATGCCCGCAAACCATTGAATGTCGTTTCGGAAAGATCAGGTTGCCAACGTGGCTTGGTTGGTGCTTGTTGCATCAGATTGAACTCCTTAAGCTAGCTAGTGGGCTACTATAGCAGGCTTGAGGCCACAAAAAAACCACGAAGCCGAGGAATTGGCTCCGTGGTTGTTCAATACTGCCGAGTCTGACTAGATCCGGTTGCGGCCCCACCCAAGGTATAGACCTGCCCCGATTAGCATTATCGGCACCCATACCATACCAATACTTAGCAGACCTGGCAAGGTGGCAATTGCAATGATCGTTCCGACCACAAACAAAATCGAAGCTGGAATAAAGCCCCAAAAGCCATTCGTGCCAAACATTGGCTTACCCAGCAAGCCAATTGCCCCAAAGCCCAAGGCCAACCCCCACACTACCGACATACCATTGGTCAGGTTGGCGAAGGGAATTCCCACGGCCAATCCTGTCAGAATGCTAGCGGGGATAAATAGCCCAAACAGCCGCTTGGCAAAGGCAAAGAAGAAGAAACAGCTGGCAATTGTAAATAAAATCATGCTTGGGATAAATGCGTCGGGATCGATCCCAAAATTAAAGGCAATGCTATCGCCACCCATCAAACGAGCTAGAAACCATAAAACCCCAAACACAATCAGGGCAATCGCCGCGATCCCGCGTGAATCACGCTGGGCGGTTAGTTGTTGTAACAGTTTATTGCTGGGCGTTTGTTGATTGGTTGGATAGATTGGATAGTTGGCTTGAGCGGCCTCAATTTGGCGAGCGCGTTCGGTATCATGCTCGGTATATGGTTGCATAACTTCCTCCTATGGTTTTGGCATGGGTTGGACGACAAAGGTTTCACAGTTGTTGCAGCACTGTGAATAAATGTGAAACTTGTTGGCTCTTTACTCTTGACTATGTTTGTATAATAGCCTGCGCCGGACGTTTTGGCTATATCCAGTTTGTGTATTGGCGGCAATTGCTGCCGATAGCTGCTTGTAACAGGGAAATTATGCGTTTGATTGCGGTTCGTTGGTCGGTGTTGTTGGTCGTGCTTAGTTTGGTCGCTCTAGCCTGGTTGAAACCAACTCAAGCCCAAATTCCACTTGAATCCCCCACTCCTGCTATTACTACAACCACTAATATGTTTAATTGGAATACGTTTCAGCCGATTCCGTTGGCGCGATTTGAGGCTGGCGGGGCAGTTGTTGGTGATAGCTTGTATGTGATCGGCGGTTTTTATACCAACCAAGTTGAGGCTACTGATACGGTTTTTGCCTATAACATCACTACTAATCAATGGCGAATCTGCGCTAATATTCCCGAAGCGATGACTCATGCCCCTGTGGTTGCCGATGGCCATTTGATTTATGTATTGGGTGGCTATATTGGCAATTCGCCTGGTGGTAGCACTGATCATGTGTGGGTCTATAACACGCTGACCAATGCTTGGAGCCGTGGCCCCGATTTGCCCGAAGATCGCGGCGCTGCTGGGGCAACCAAACTTGGCCGCGAAATTCACTTTTTTGGTGGAGCGCATCGGCGTAATTTGCACCTCGAAGAATGGGATAGCAACAAACATTTTGTACTGAATTTGGATACTCAAGTTTGGCGCACTGCCGCACCCATGCCCAATGCCCGCAATCACCTTGGAGCGGCGACGCTCAATGGCTATGTCTATGCAATTGGCGGCCAATATTTAGCTGCCGAATCAACAGCCGCTCAAGTTGAAGTCAATCGTTATGACCCCAGCACTGACACTTGGACACGAGTCGCTGATTTGCCCAAAGGTCGCGGGCATATTACCTCATCGGTGTTTGAAGTCGATGGCCGAATTATGGTCGTGGGCGGCTCGGTTAATGGCGGCGATTATGGCTTGGCTTCTGCCGATGTGATGCTGTACGACCCCAATGATGATGTTTGGATGAAATTAACCTCGATTCCTGGGGTGCGCAAAACTCCAGTTGCCGCAGCCTATGGCAACAAAATTTTGGTAACGACTGGTGGCTATGTGCCCAATCCCGAAATGTGGATCGGCCAGCTTGAAAATCACTGGGAATTAGCGCGAACCTTGCCGATCTCACTGGGCGAGGCTTCTGGCGGGGTTATCGGCAATAAAATGTATCTGGTTGGTGAGAGCAATGGTGCAACCGCTGCCTTTGATCTTGGGGCGAATTCGTGGAATGCTGGCTTGGCGCAACGCCCCTATAAAACCCATAGCCACAGTGCCCAAGTCTGGAACCAGCGGCTCTATTTGTTTGGCGGGGCAGGCACAAGCGCAGGCAAAGTGCAAATTTACCAACCTTCCAGCAATAGTTGGTCGCAAGGCACGGCCATGCCATTTGCGACAATGGCGGCTAGCTCTGCATTCATTGATGGCAAAATCTATGTTGCAGGCGGCATTGTCAGCGGCAATACCTCAAATTATCATGCCGCCTATGATCCAACCGCCAACACTTGGGCCAATTTGCCAAACATGCCATTGGCGCGTAATGGTGCTGCTGGTGGCACAGATGGCCATTTTTTCTATCTGTTTGGTGGGCGGGCGAGTGGTACAATCGGTGCTGCCAGCAACGATCTGCAAATCTATGATCCACTGACCCAAACGTGGACGAGCAGCGCCAGCGATCCAACGATTCCGCCATTACCCCAAGCTCGTGCCGATCTGGGCCAAGCAATTTGGTATAAAGGTGAGTTCTATCTGCTGGGCGGGGCCGATCAGGCCGGTGTGAGCAATCGAGTTGATGTGTATAACCCGTTGACTAAGAGTTGGCGCAGTGTTGCCCCGATGCCAACTGCCCGTCAGGGTCATGCTCCAATCTTGGTTGGCGGGCGAATCTATGTGCCCGCTGGCGGAACTCAAGCCAGTAGCAGCCAATCGCGAATTTTCGAGGTCTATAATCCAGGCTCGGCTGCGACCCAAATTCCTGCAACGGCCACGCCAACCGACATTCCAACAGCGACAAATACCGTAACTGAAACGCCGACTGAAATTCCAACGGCGACGAATACGGCGACTGAAATTCCAACCGACATTCCAACGGCAACGGCCACGCCGACTGCAACGCCAACTGAAACGGCGACTGCAACGCCAACCGCCATTCCGACGGCGACGGATACAGCTACGCCAACGGCCACGCCAACTGAAATTCCAACGGTGACGAATACGGCAACAGCTACGCCAACTGAAACGGCGACGAATACGGCAACGGCCACGCCAACTGAAATTCCAACGGTGACGAATACGGCAACGGCTACGCCAACTGGAATTCCAACGGTGACGAATACCGCAACACTAACAGCGACTTATACCAACACGGTTGTACCAACTGAGACCGCCTTGCCCACGACAACCTCAATCCATCAGTTTCGGGTTTATTTGCCGTGGGCAACTAAATAAGGGATATAGCTTAATTAGCCTAGCCCATTGACTAGGTTAGTATGTGCCAAGCAAGCACAGACCAATCGACGATCACGATGGCAATAAAGGTTGTGCTAAGGCAGCAATGACCAATCACAAATAGCAGCCCTGATGGCCAATCGCTATGTTTGAAATAGCTAAAATCAACAATAACTCGCGTTGTCCAAAAGAGTCCATTGAAGGCAACCAGACCTAACGCGGCTGGTTGCCCTTGCAAAATATCGCTCTTGAGCCAAGCCAACAAACAACCAAAGACGATGATGCAAAGCACAATAAAGCCGCCATACGTCCACATAATTTTGCGGTTAAACGGCGTTAATTTGGCGAGATCTTGCCGCCAATTCAGTTGTTTGGGCACTTGAGAACTCGCCAGCAAAATTATGCCATGAGCCAAAGCTGCCAAACTGATGCCCCAGCCAAAATACCAATCAAGCGGCTGACTATGCAATAGTGCTTAGGCCCAATGTAGGGCAGGTACAATCAGCGCTTGGCGAAATTGTTGATGAAACAACCATGACAAAGGCCCAAGGATGGCTAGCCATGTCCAACAACTTAAGATCCATTGTGGCCAGCGTTGAGCTAAATTAAACGTTCGCTCAAGCCACATTAGCCCAGCATGCAACCCAAAGTAGGCCATTGCTTGACCCCAACCTGCTTGTGCCGGATAGCTTAAACCAAGTTCGTGGAATATCCCTGACAGTAGAAAGATTCCTATCACGAGCGTACTTGGGCCGTAGCGGCCTAAGCGGCGTAAAAAAAGTTGTTTGTTCATCTCAACAAACGCAATGTTCCACCGCACACTCCAAAAATCGCGTAAGGAGCGGCTTTGGAGGGGCTGCCGAAATAAGGCGGCCACTGGCCAACCCCAATACCATAACCCGGCATTGAGCCAATAGGCTAAACCAAAGTGCACAATCCCTAAAATACTGAGAATTGCTGCCCAACTTGCCCATGCTTGGCCAAGCCATGGCAAGAGATAAGCACTGAGAATCAAACCACAACTGCCAGCCATAACTCCAACCCAACCTTGAATAATTGTCGGGCCAAGATCGCGTTGAATCTGGCGGCGTTGGCGAAAAGGGGCTGGATTCATGCCTGGCCAGATCGTCATAAACAAGCCTAAACCAACATGCGAATACCGTTGCAGTTCTTGACGGGGAATTTGCAAAAGTACGACAGCTTTGAGCAAGAGAATTAATCCGGCTGTGCTGGTGAGCAAGCGTTGCCAAGGGTCTAAATCGATTGCTAGATATAAGCTGAGTGCTCCTCCGAACCCCAATATGCTCCAACCGACGCTGTTTCGCCAGCGATTGGGCAGATACCAAGCGCTGGCGACAATCAATAGCCAACTAAGTGGCCAGTAAATCCACCAAAGGAGTGTTTGCATTGCGGCCTCGTTTGCTTCAAAATGATATATTTTGAGCATAGCGCCGCGATGTTACGCAGTTGTTACAGGATTAATTATGCGGTTTTGGGGCGGAATGCAGAAAATCGAGCACCAATTGATTGAAAAGCGTTGGATTATCCATATTGGCGCAATGCCCAGCGTTTGGTAGCACATGGTAGTCGATCGTTGGTTGCTGTTGTTGCCATTCGCGGGCTGCTTGCAAGGCAATTGGCTGATCGTGCTCGCCCACCAAAACCAAGAGTTTTTGTTGGGGTGCTACTTCGTTTGGATGCATAATTTGATTCAACTTGCTCATCAAGCGAAATGATGAGCGCGAAAAAAACTGCATACGTTGATAAAATAATTCCTGACCAGCCGAATAAAACACGCTGATCTTTGCCACATAGCGCCGAAAACGCTCAATTGAAAATAGCACCATGAACATCCATTTGAGCATTTCTTTGCGTTGCGCCCGCATCACCGCCCGTTGATCGCCAAAAATACTGTAGCCACCAACAACCGTCACGCTAGCCACCAAATGCGGATACCGATAGGCGAATTCTTGAGCGATCAACGAGCCAAGCGAAACGCCCAACACATGAGCTTGTGCTTGGTTTTCGTTTTGCAAGATGGCGGCCAAATATTCAGGTGTGCGTTCGATGCCAATCAAGGCTTTGCTTGGTTGCGAACGACCATGACCAGGTAAATCGATTAAGATGACATAATGCAATTTGGCGAAGCTATCAATCTGCTGAGCAAAGCATTGATGATCGCCAAACGCTGGATGAATTAAGATCAAAGCTGGGTTGTCGGGGTTGCCTACGGTATAGTAGTGTAAATCAAAATCGTGTATATTAATCGTTTTAGCGCTTAATTGATTACTCATTGCCAGATTCCTCAAGTTTGCTTAGCAGTTGTTGATACCAATTAATATTGAAACTGTAGTAGGCTACACCATATTCCAAGGTTAGCCATTGAAAATCGGCGAGCGCTTGTTGTTCAGCTGCCACATTGATTTGCTCGCGCTCACGCAACAAGCTGTTGAGTTGGGCATGTACTATTTGCACACTCCCAAGATGTTCACGCAAGAGCCGAATTTGCTCGCTTGGGGCGAGAAAGCCCATAAAAAACAAACGGGTCAAGGCTGGATCTTTGACCTTCTCTTGGGGAATTGCGCTCGCCAGCCATTGCTCAAACAGCGCTTGGCCGCTTGGCGTGATGCTATAAATTTTTTTGAATCGCCCACTCTCAACCTGCTCCTGCACCGTCACTGCTTGTTTTGCCACCAATTTTTCAATCGCGCTGTTGATGCTGCCAAAGCTGGCACTATAAAACAACGAAATCGTCTCTTCGAGAATTTTCTTGATCTCGTAGATGCTGCGTTGCCTGAGCATCAACAACCCTAGAATCACATGTTCCATAATATATCCTTGCGTTATATATCTAATAGTAATATAGATTAAGCGATTGTCAAGCCTCGCAATTTGAAGTGCTTGCGCTGATTTGCTATGATCGTGCTCGGGCTTCAGGATTTTCGTTGTTTGCGAGGTACTGCACAATGGGCCAAGATTCAGCCAGCATCAAACCAGAATCATGGTTGGTTTCAGCGGGGCGCGGTTCGCAGCCAGGCGATCCATTGAATGTGCCCTTGGTTCCTGCATCGAACTTTATCATTGGCAGTGGCCGTGAATATTCGCGTGATGATGGCACGCCAACTTGGGAAGCGCTTGAGGCGGTGGTTGGTGGCTTAGAGGGTGGCAAGGCCTTGGCGTTTGCTTCGGGCATGGCTGCGATTGCCGCAGTGTTTGATCAACTGGCGGTTGGCTCACAGGTTGCCTTGCCCGATGATTGTTATCAAGGCGTTGCTGGCCTTGCTGCTGCTGGACAACAGCGTGGGCGTTGGTCGGTGCAGCGGGTAGCGGTCGATGATACTGAAGCATGGGTGCGAGCCTGTGCCGATGCCGACCTCATTTGGCTTGAATCGCCATCGAATCCATTGCTGACCGTGGCCGATCTTGAACTGATTTGTGCTGCGCCACGTAAACCCAGCGCGATTGTCGTGGTCGATAATACCTTTGCCACGCCGTTAAATCAGCAACCACTGGCGTTTGGCGCAACCGTTGCAATTCAATCGGCGACGAAATTTATTGGCGGCCACTCAGATTTATTGGCTGGCGTAGCGACGACCAACGATGCGGCGCTTTGGCATGCGCTCAAGAAATCGCGTGAGTTAACTGGCGCAACCCCTGGCACGCTCGAAGCTTATTTGGCGGTACGCGGTGCACGCACCTTGGCGGTGCGTTTGCAACGGGCGCAACAAACGGCCATGCTGCTGGCCGAGCGACTTGAGGCTCATCCACAGATTATGCGCGTGCGTTACCCTGGGCTTCGATCGCACCCAACCCATGCCGTCGCTCAACGGGTACTCAAGGGTTTTGGCACAATTATTTCGTTTGATGTGTTGGGTGGCGCTGTGGCTGCTGATCATGTGTGTCAGCAAGTTAAATTAATTCATCATGCCACGAGCCTTGGAGCAGTTGAATCGACCATGGAACGACGGGCGGCAATTCCCGGGCAGGAGCATCTACCGCCAGCCTTGTTGCGTTTGAGCGTTGGGATTGAGGATGCCGCCGATCTGTGGCATGATCTAGAATCGGCTATCGCCGCAGCAACTCGCTAAACTGTGATCGCTCGTTCCCAGTCATCAAGCATGAAGGAGGGAACGCCCCTCACCCACCGCAGTGGGAGAGGGGTTGGGGTGAGGGGACTTAAAATCTATTCTTGTAAGCGAACCCCTCACCCACCGCAGTGGGAGAGGGGTTGGGGTGAGGAGTCAACCTACCCTCGCCCCTCGCCCGTCGAGCGAGTGAGGGGCGAGGGGCGCGGAACCCACCACTTATAACTTAGGCGGCTGGTCCTGCTACTCCAATTACATAGCGCTCGCTGGAAAGCAAGCGTTTGGCGGCAGCATGAATCTGCTCAAGCGTAACCGAACCGATAATTTCGGGATAGCGCTGTACATAATCGAGGCCTAAGTTGTAGCGTTCGATATTCAGCAACATATTGGCGATGCCACTATTGGCCTCAAGACTAATCCCCAACATCCCTGTGAGATAGGCCACCGAATCGCTGCGTTCGAGTTCGCTAATCCCTTCAGCCAACAAGCGATCAACTTCCTCTTGGATGGCGCTGAGTGCCCGATCAACATTTTTGGCGTTGATCCCAGCATAGATGATCCACGCGCCAGCCCCAACATCGGCATCGATGCGGCTGGTGGCATAATAGGCGAGGCCTTGTTTATCACGTACATTTTCGCCTAAACGCCCCATCAAGCCCAATTGGCCAAGCACCAAATTAGCCATCATCGCTGCATAGAAATCAGGGTCGGTGCGGGCTAAACCTGGTACGGCCCAAACGAGGTCGGATTGGGTTTTGCCTGCGACTTCAATTTCGCGGCGCAGCACGCTAGGGGGCAGATCAACGCTTGGTACGGCAGTCGTTGGTGGCTCGCCTTGACCTTGCCAATCGCCAAACCAGCGCTCAACTTCGGCCAAAATCGCCGTTTCGTCAATGTCGCCAACAATTGCAATCGTGGTCGCGGCAGGGTGATAGCGCTTGGCAAAGGCGGCAAGATCCGCAGTGGTAATCCCAGGCACGGTATCTAACGAGCCGTTGGGTGAAAAATAGTAAGGATGATCGCTGGGATACAGTTGTTCACGCGCAGCTTTGGATGCTTGCGAACGGGTATCTTGCTCACTTTGGCGCAGCATGGTGGTAAATTGGGTGCGCAAACGCTCGATTTCACGCTCAGGGAAGGTTGGGTTGCGCAACACATCAGCCAATAATTCTAAGATTAATGGCGCATCATCGCTCAAGGCTTTGCCCCCAAACGAAGTGCTGTGGCGGCCTGCGCTAGCCGAAATTGAGCAGCCACGATCTTCGGTAAGATTGGTAATATCGTGGAAACTGCGGCTGGTTGTGCCACGAGTGAGTGCGGCGGCGGTGAACACGGCCACGCCATTTAATGCGCTTGATTCATGGATTTGGCCCAGCGCGATTTCGCCCTGAATGCTAACAGTTGGGCTATTTGGATTGCGCTGCAATAACACCACAATGCCATTGCTCAGCACATGGCGGGTTGCTTGGGGAGCATTGTTGGCGGCAGCGGTAGCTTCAGCTTCAGCCGCCTTGGCATCATAAAAACTCAAGGCTGGGTGAAATGTACGGGCAGTTGGGGTGATTTGGCCTCCGCCACTGCTATTGCTCGGCGTAAAGACCCCGATATTGCGCTTTTGTGGGGCTAGATAGTGCTGGGCCACTCGTTGAACATCGGCGGCAGTCACCGCTGCAATCTCTTCCAACGAACTATCGGCCCGTTCATAGGAATCGAGGGTTTGCCACATGCCCAACATCATGGCCTGATTGCTGATTCGTTCGAGGCTATAGGCTTGTTGGGCACGCACCTGGCGCTGAATTTTTTGCAATTCAGCCTCGCTGATTGGTGTTTGTTGCAGTTTTTCGATTTCAGTGTAGAGTGCTTGCTCAACTTGCTCGACTGTGCGATCAGGCCGCACGGTTGCCCCAATTTCAAATAAGAATGGATCAAGCGTCGCCATAAACGATGAATAAGCGCCAGTGGCCAATTCGCCCTCAACCAAGGCCCGATACAAACGAGCTGAGCGATTGGTCTGAGCACCGCCGCCTGTAAACGAAGGCGATTTACCACCCGTCAACACTGCATCGAGTACGGTCAAGGCGGCCCAATCAGGTGAGGTGGCTGGTGGGGCATGGAAGGCAATTTGAATCATTGAGTTGGGGCCAGGCCGCGAAACATGGACGCGGCGTTCGCCCTGCTGTTCTGGCTCCTCGCCGCGCACTTCGGGCAAGGGCAAGCCTTGGGGAATCGGGCCATACAAGGCTTCGATTTGTTTGAGCACTTCATCGGTATTGAATGCCCCGACGACCACCAACACCGCGTTGTTGGGTGCGTAAAAAGTCTTGTAGTGGGTGTATAAATCTTCGCGGGTCATGGCTCGCAAGTCGCTCTTCCAGCCAATCACCCCATTACGATAAGGATGGACTTTGAAGGCGGTTGAACGTAACTCTTCATCAAGCCAAAAACTAGGGCTGTTTTCGTTGCCCTCGCGTTCCGAAATAATGACCGTGCGTTCAGAAGCGACTTCATCAGGATCAAACGATGAATTGACCATGCGATCTGCTTCGATTTGCAACCCCAAGCTGAGGCGATCGGCGGGCAGGGTTTCATAATAGGCGGTGTAATCGATCCAAGTAAAGCCATTGAATGTACCGCCATTGCGGGCAATCGTGGCATCAAACGCGCCTTTAGGCATCGATGGTGTACCTTTGAACAACATATGCTCACACCAGTGCGAAATGCCCGAAATGCCCACCCGTTCGTTGCGCCCACCAACTTTATACCAAATCCAGTTGGTCGCGATTGGCGCGGTATGCACCTCGCGGGTGAGCACCGTCAAGCCGTTGGGTAATCGATGAAGATTGGTCGCAAGTGTCATCAGCTGTCTCCTGCAAAAGAAACCTGTAAATATTATAGGGCCGAAAAGCTGGCTGTGCCGCTTGCAAGCTATTAACATTGGCAGACCTAATTCACACTAAAAGGGGATTCAGTACGGGCGTATAAACAGGATTGCGAGCACGATTATTCTAAGCTATGATGTTTTTTAGCCCTTGGTAATCAACTAAATACATTAGCGCCACTCTGATCAATCGCTATGTTCGATCACTGGTGCCGCAACAACGGAGCCTATCGATGCAACCTATTCTTGAGCATATTCAAGCGCACCTTGATCGCTATGTCACCACCGCCACCGATCGCGTCTTCGCAGCCAAAATCAATCTGTATCGTAGCTTTGGCTATGATCAATTACAGACCTCAATTCGCTATGCCTACACGGCCTTTGTGAGCGATCTTAGTGCTGGTACGGTTGAGGCGATGCCCAATTTTCTGATGCGCATTGGCCCGCAACGCGCTGAGCAAGGCGCAACCGTTGAAGATATTTTGTTCGGCATCAATATGGGCGTTGAAGTAATTACCGAAGATCTCAACGCGACGTTTGCCGATAATCCCGCTGGATTATTGTGGTGGATGCAACAGATGCATGCGATTGTCTATACTGGCGCGATGAAACTCTCCGATACAATTCTCAAAGCGCGTGAACAGCATATTCGTGAGCAGGCCAGCCAAATTGCCGAATTCTCAACCCCGATTATTCCACTTTCGCAAGGTGTATTAGTTGTCCCGTTGATTGGCGTTTTGGGCGAACAACGAGCCAGCCGCATTACCGAAGCCTTGTTGCAACGAATCAGCGAGGAACAAGCCTCGACCGTATTGATCGATGTAACGGGGGTTCCGGTGGTTGATACTCAAGTGGCGCACAACTTAATTCAATCGGCTCAGGCTGCCAAATTGGTTGGAGCCGAAGTGTTATTAGTGGGCATTCGGCCTGAAATGGCCCAAACGTTGGTACAACTTGGCGTAAATTTGCAGGGCGTGCGCACCCAAGGCACGTTGCAAGCTGGGGTTGAATATGCCTTTGAGCGCCAGAAACGCCAAAACGCTAAGCCGATGCGCCGCTAACTTAAGCCCAGATCTGCCCTAAATTGGTAGTACAATGAGTGCCAACAGAACCTGTGTGCGGCTCAGCGCCGAGTTGTTGCTAGGTTCTCTCGCTGTAGCAGCCAGTTTGTGGCCGTGAGGGAGCATTCATGATCACTGCAGATTTCTTTGATCAGGTGATTGATCGAGTTAACACCAATTCGGTAAAGTGGGATATGCGCGAGCAATTCCTTGGTGGCGCTGATGTGCTGCCTTTATGGGTTGCGGATATGGATTTTCGTTCGCCTCCAGCCGTGACAGAAGCACTGATCGAGCGAGCACAACACCCAATTTATGGCTATGCAGCGCGGCCTGAGCGCATGTTCAAAGCCATTCAAACGTGGAATCAAACCCGCCATGGTTGGGAAATTCCCCAAGAACAGATTGTGATAAATCCAGGGGTCGTGTTTGCATTAAATGTCGCTGTGCGGGCGTTTACCCAAGCTGGCGATGGGATTGTCGTTCAGCCACCAGTGTATGCTCCGTTTTATGGTGTAATCAGCGACAATGGTCGCACGCTGATTGAAAACCGCTTGCTCGAAGTCGATGGTCGCTACCAGATCGATTTTGCTGATCTTGAGGCTAAACTCGCTCAAGCCAAAATGCTGGTTTTGTGTAGCCCGCACAATCCGGTTGGCCGAGTTTGGAACGCCGATGAGCTGAATCGGATTGCCGATTTGTGTTTGCAACATAATGTGATCGTGGTGAGTGACGAAATTCACTGCGATTTGGCTCTATTTGCTGAATTTACCCCGCTTGGCCGTTTGCGCCCCGATTTGGCCGACCAGCTAATTACCTTGGCCGCTCCTAGCAAAACCTTCAATTTACCTGGCCTAACGACTTCGTATGGCGTGATTGCCAACGAGGAGCATCGTCAACGCTACGAAGCCGAAAAAGGCCGTAGCGGCTATCATGTTGGCACAGTTTTTGGCGATATTGGCCTAGCGGTGGCTTACGAATCGGGTGCTGAATGGCTCGATGCGCTGCACGACTATCTGCGTGAAAACTATCGCCTGATCGAACAAACTTTTGCTGATAATCCATTGGTGCGGCTAACCCCACTCGAAGGCACCTACTTGGCTTGGCTCGATTTTCGGGCAACTGGCTGGAGCGAAGAAGAACTAACTGAGCGTTTTCGCACCCATGCCAAAGTTGGGCCAGAAAAAGGCGGCTTGTATGGCGAGGCTGGCTTGGGCTTTTGGCGGGTCAATTTTGCCACGCCACGCTCATTGCTTGCCGAAGGCTTGCGGCGCATGCAATTGGCATTAGCAGAACATAGAACATAGAACCCCCTCAGCCGCCGATCGACAAGAGGGGGAACCGCTCCAGGAGTGCTCCCCTCGCCCGCCGCAATGGGAGAGGGGTTGGGGGTGAGGGCATGCTGACCGTTGTTAATGCTATAAACCATTACACATAGAACATAGAACATAGAACCCCTTCAGCCGCCGAGGGGAACCACGCTGCTTCCCCTATGTTTTATGCTCACCACTTTTGGGCGGATCGCCGATTGGTGGCTGGGGTTGGCTCGGCGGGTCACCAATTGGCGGCGGATCAGCGGTCGTTGGATCTAGCGGCGGGTCGCCGATCGGCATGGGTTCTGGCGCTGGTGGCTCGATTGGCGTTGGCTGTTCGCTTGGGTCGCTCATATTCACATCCTCAATAACGCTAGGCTTTGCCTTTACGCAAGGTTTGAATAAATTGGATAATCGCAACTAGCGTACCAACAATACTCATCAGCACCCCTAAAACCACGCCCAAGGCTGTGCCACCAACCGCATAGCTGGCTTTTTGTTGCGCCGTAGCCAGAGCTGGCGGCAAGGCTGTGGTTGGTAAATCGGGCGGAGTCGGTAAGGCGACCGCTGGCGCTTGCTTAGCGCGTTTGGTGCTATTCCAATCGGTATACACCCGACAAAACTCGGCTCCAAAAAAGATAATTTGGCTGGCATAGTAGATCCAAGCCAAAAGCGCGATAAAAGCCGCCACAGTGGTTGAAGCGGTATATTTATTGCCGCCAAGAAACAGCGAAAGCACAATTTTGCCAATTTCCCACAGCGCAGCGGTCAGAATCGCCCCGGGCAAGACATCACGCCAGCGCATTTTGGGCTTGGGCATGGCAAAAAATAATAAAAAGAATACTAATACATTGATAGCAAAGGCCGTTGCAAACGTGAAAATTTGCCACCCAACCCCAACTCCAGGCAAATCGAAGCTTTTGGAGAGATTTTCCAAGGCTTGCAAGACTGAGGAAAGAATCAACGAGCTAATCAGCAATAAGCCAATCACCAATACCAAGGCAAAGGCTTTGCCACGTTCGATCAAGGTGCTTTTGACAGTATGCAAAAAGTTGCCTTGCTGCGGTTGAATATCCCAAATCACATCAAAGGCTTTATCAATTTGCACGAAAATCCCGCTGGCGGCAAAAAAAGTAGTGGCCAACGCAATTGGAGCATTGGTGCCAGCTTGTTGGCTGAGGCTTTTCAGAATTTCGGTGAGGGCTGTACGTATTGCTGAATCATCAACCCCAACTTGTGGGCTGGTTTGAAAGACTTGCATCAACGAATTAACTAAAGTTTCTTCAGCATTGGTGTTAGTATCGCCTTGCAAGCGTAGCCAAAAACCCAAAATCGAAAGCAACAGCAAAATCAACGGGAAGATTGAAAATACCGCATAGTAGGCCAACGATGCTGCCATGCGTGAACAATCATCGACCGTCCATGCTTTAAAGGTGCGTTGAGTTAACGGCCAAGCGGTTTTGGTTACCCATTCTTTCATGAATTGCGCCTCATCTTGCTCTAGGCTCGTGCCCGAACTAACTACGATTGCTCACGATTGAGCATGCCAGCATTGCCCAACGCAGCTTGAGTCTGATCCATTAGCGCCTCAATTTGGCGAATATACGATTGATGTTGGGCGGTCGCTGCGACTTCTGCTGTCACCTCGTCGCGCTCAATCGTCGCCAGCCGTTGGCGTAGGGTATGCAACTGATTGCGATAATCATCAGCCAATTGCTCCTCTGGCGATTTGCTAAACCACAGTTCGCGCCCCAAAATTTGAATGGTGGCTGCCAAGGGTGGGGCAATCAGCATGCCCAAAATCCCAAAGGCTTGCGCCATCACCATTAATATCAGCACCACCAAAACTGGACTAACCCGATTGGCCCCATACAAGCGTGGCTCGACCCAAATTTGCAAAAAGGCAAACACGGCGATTGTCGATAAACCTGCCAATAAGGCCACAGGAATGTTGACCAATAAGCCTACGGCCACCGCTGGAATCAAGGCCAACAATACCCCAACCCATGGCACCAGCCAAGCAATGGCAATCCACAAGGCCAAAAGCGTTGGATAGGGCAAGCCAATCAATTCAAAAATAATCCCTAAACTTATGCCTGCCAACGAGCTTTGGGCAACTTCGCTGCGAATATAGGCACCAACTTCTAACTCCACTGCCCGCCAAATGGTGCGGGCGCGTTGGCGATGTTTGGCACTGATCAACGAAAGCCATAAACGCTCAAAGCGGTTTTGATCAACTGCCCAATAGGTGCTCAGTGAGAGCAAAATCACCAACTGTGCTAGAAAATCGAATACGCCGCTGCCAAACCCCACGATGCTATTGATTACTGCTGTCCCATCAGTTCCTGCAAAATAATCGAGCAATGCTTGACGCGAGGGCAGTTCGCTAGCTATCGTTTGTTGCCATTCTTGGCCTTGGGGCCAGGTTAGCGTGACGCGAGTGTAAAAATTCAATAATTGGTCGCCGGCTAGCTGTAATTCGCTCAGCAAACCACGGCTGATCACCGCAAACAAGCCTCCAAAAAACACAAAACTGGCAAAATAGACCAAGCCATAGGCCGCTCCACGGCTCATGCCCCGATCAATCAAGCGCTGAGCAAAGGGCCGCACAGCCGAGGCAATCACCAGCGAAACTAAGAAAAGCAACACCGCATCGCTGAACATCCACATTAATACCACAAGCGCCAGCGTAAACAGGATGGTTGCGGTAACACGTGCAAGCTGTTTCATGCCGCTACTTCCTCGCTGCTATTGATCGCCGCCAACATGCCATCCAAATCGACGACCACATGTTCGAGCTGATCGTCAAACACAATATTAGCTTCATCTTCAGTTTCATCAGCCCGATTATGGCGTTGCAAGGATTGGAGCAATTGCTGTGATTCATAATGCAGCACGCCAAAGCGATCACGGCGAGTGACGTTGGTGCTGGTTTCAGCTTGATTAAACACCAAGCGAGTGAAGATAATTTGCACAATGGCTGCCAATGGCACGGCCAAAATCCCCCCAGCCAAGCCTAAGGTCGCACTAAAGGCCGCAAAAGCGACCAAGGTCAGCACCGCATTCACCCCAACCGCCCGATCCATCACTTTGGGCACTAAAAAAGTGCCTTCAATTTGTTGAATCACCACGGTCGCTACAATCACCCAAATAAAGGCGGTTGTGTCACCTTGGGCCAGGGTAATCAGCAAGGGTGGCACTGCCCCAAGCACTGGCCCCAAAATCGGGATGGTTTCGAGTAAACCAGCCAAAATGCCCAGTACAATCGCATAATCGATACCAATTAGCAAGTAGGCGGCGGTTGAAAGTGCCCCAATCGAGAGATCAAGGATGAGTTGTCCGCGAATAAATGCGCCCATTTTGGCCTGAATTTCGGCAATCAGCGAACGCCAATTCTCACGTTTTTCTGCCGCGACGAGCTGGAGCAAGGTTCTCAGTACCCGATCACCATCAAGCGTCCAATAAAACCCCAGCAGTAAGGTGGCAATCAACACAAACAAACTGATGCCCGCATTTTCTACAACAGTGACAAGTTGGCTTACTGCTACGTCAGTTTGTTGCTGGCTGGTTTCGCTGGGCGCAACTCCAGATAGCGAAATTGGGGCATCAAGTGGCAAACGTAACGCTAAATTGCGAATAAAACTACTGCGCGAAGAAATTAAAAATTGGCGGGCATCATGATAATACTCAGGAATTTTGGCAGTAATTGCGGTAATTTGTTCGGTGATCAGCGGAGCCATCAGCACAACAATGCCCACCAGCAGTGCCAATAATAGCAGGTAGGCAATAATTACCCCTAGTTGGGGTGAGATTTTGAGCCGTTGTAATAATTGCACCAATGGGCGAATCGCGGTGCTGAGCACAAAGGCAATAAAGGCTACCACAAACACACTATAAAAATTAACAATCACAAAAGCGAGGCCGATGATCGCGAGGACGACTAAAGTGGCGGTCATGACACGACGAGTTGTCCAACGAGCAAGAGTCAACGAAAGCTCGTCCATGGCGACTCCCATACACAAATATGCTTGGCTGGATTGATACAGGCGTGACTTAAGCAACAACTATACCAAAAACATCGCCTGTAGCAAACTAAAAATTAAGCCAATCCTTAACCGATTCTTGCCAGATTTTCAGCAGAATGTGCTATGCTAGGGGGAATAATTCCGAATCTCACACCCTAGCGGTGTTGTTTATTATTCAAAGAAGGAGTGTGCTGCATGAGCCAACCGCAAGCTGCTGCACGAATTTTGGTTGTTGAAGATGAAAAAGAAATTGCTGGCTATTTGCGGCGTGGTTTGGCCTTCGAAGGTTTTACAGTTGAGGTCGCCCATGACGGGCCAACTGGGATTGCCGCCGCTCGTGAACGCCCCGCCGATCTGGTGATTCTCGATATTATGTTGCCAGGCATGGATGGCTTTGAGGTTTGTCGGCGATTACGGGCTGGCAGCGATGTGCCAATTATTATGTTGACCGCCAAAGAAACGGTGCCCGACCGCGTGATGGGCTTAGAAAGTGGCGCAGATGATTATTTGATCAAGCCGTTTGCCTTTGAAGAATTGTTAGCGCGAATTCGGGCCTTGCTGCGTCGCCATGTAGCCCGCACCGAAGGCCCAGTTGTCTTGCAAGTCAATGGCTTGGAGATGAACACGGCTTCGCGCGAGGTCACAATTGCAGGCCGCGCTGTCCAACTTACTGCCAAAGAATACGAATTGCTCGAATTATTTATGCGCCATCCAGGTCAAGTGCTAACCCGCGATGTCATTTATGATCGGGTTTGGGGCTATGATTTCGGCGGCGAATCGAATATCATTGAGGTCTATGTGCGCTATCTGCGCCAAAAACTCGAAGAATCGGGCGAAGGCCGCATGCTGCACACCGTGCGTGGAGCTGGCTACATTTTACGTGAACAACCCTACGGTGAACGATGACCCTACGCTATCGGCTAACCTTCATTTCTGTGGCCTTTATGACCCTTGGATTGTTAATTCTAGGGTTGACACTCTATTCGGCGGAACGGGCGATTTTGCTCAACGGCGTGCGCGATGATTTGGTGCGGGCTACCAACCAAATTCAGAGCCAATATGCCGAGGCCAAAAAACCGCTTGAGCGCTATTTTAGCGGCACAAGTGTTTCGTTGTTGCCAGTGCCCAACGAAGATTTTGAAGGTTCGCCGATTTCGGTGGCGGTGTATTACCCCAATGGCGTGCGATTGGCCTCAACACCTTCGTTTATGGGCGAAGGCCCGACCCTCGATAGCACTGAATTAGCCTCGGCACTAGAGAAAAATTCAGTCATTAACACCAAACCTTCGTCGTATGGTCGCACAATGCAGGTGGTTTCGCCCTTGACCTTCGATCATACCGTGGTTGGGGTGTTGGTGGCCAGTCAATCGCTGCGCACGGTTGATCGGGCCTTGGATACCTTGTCGTTGGTGTTTTTGATTGCTGGCTCGCTCACAGTGGTGCTGATGTTTTTGGGCATCAGCCAAATCACCAAGCGCGGCTTGCGCCCAATTGATATGATCGCCAACACCGCTGAGCAAATTGTGCGGGCCGAAGATTTGAGCCGCCGTATCGCCGTGGCCAACCCCCACGATGAGCTTGGGCGATTAGCCACGATTACCAACGATTTGCTAGCGCGGATGGAAGGTTTGTTCAACACCCAAAAACGCCTGACCGCCGATGTTTCGCACGAATTGCGCACCCCACTAGCGGCGATGCGCGGTAACCTTGAGGTGCTGCGGCGCGGAGCTATGCGCAACCCCGAATTGCTCAACGAATCGCTGAGCGACTTAGAACGTGAGGTAGCGCGGCTCAATCGTTTGGTCAACGACCTGCTGTTTTTGGCTCAAACCGAGGCTGGCGTACAAATGCGTAGCGAGCCAGTTGAGCTTGATACCTTGATTTTGGAAGTGTTCCGCGAATTGCGCCCACTGGCTGAGCATGTCAAGCTCCAAATCGGCAGCGAAGATCAAGCAACTGTTATCGGTGATCGCGATCGGCTTAAGCAAGCAATGCTCAATTTGGCCTATAACGCGATTCAGCATACGCCCGAAGGTGGCGCAGTCACTCTAAGTTTGGAGCGGGTTGGGCGCGAGGTGGCTTTGCGGGTGCAAGATACTGGCGAGGGCATTCCACCCGATATTCTGCCTAATATTTTCCAGCGTTTCTATCGTGCCGACAAATCGCGGGTGCGCAAAGGCGGCGGAGCTGGCATCGGTCTGGCGATCGTCAAATGGATTACCGATGCCCATCGCGGTACAATCGAAGTTCGTTCAAATGTTGGCGAAGGCAGCCTCTTCACCTTGTGGCTACCCCTCGCTCCCGCCACCGATCGCTTGATTACTGGGCAATTACGTGAATCGCCCTCGCAACCGTTGCCAATTGTCAGGCAATAAGGGTTAGCTAGAGACCATAGCTGGAAGTTCTAATAGCTATCATGGCATAGTTTCCTCTCGCCTGCTGGAAGGGCAGAGAATGAACCCTCTGTTCTGTTCTATGCTCTTCGGATTATAAGCCGAGTTCGCGCCGCAATTGGGCTTGTTGTTGATCAAACTCAAGCAGCAGTTGTTGGCGTTGTTCGGCTGGTAAGAAGGCGGCTTTGGCGCTTTGGCGGGCGACTTTACAAATATCATCAATCGTAAAATCATAGCGTTCGGCGGCCAGCAAAAACTCACCAGTTACTGTTGTATCAAACAAGACTGGATCATCGGAGTTGAGGGTAATTGGCAATCCAGCATCGAGCATCTGGCGCAGAGGGTGTTGATCAAACGAGGCAACCACACCAGTCCGAATATTGCTGGTTGGGCACACATCGAAGGTAATATCGCCACGGCGAGCCAGAAATTGGGTTAATTCGGCATCCTCAAGCACCCGAAAACCATGGCCAATTCGATCTACGCCCAGCATTTCGACTGCGCCGCGCACGCTATTGGCCCCAGCGACCTCGCCAGCATGAGCCATAACGTGCAGCCCAACCGCCTTGGCCAAGGCAAACACCTCAACAAACGGCTCAGGGGGATAGTTGGCCTCATCGCCGCCAATCGAAAAGGCGACAACCCCATATTGCATGCCAGCTTGGGCCAACTCGACCGCTCGTAAGGCTTGATCAAGGCTAAACTGCCGACCAAAATCAAAGGCAGGCCGACACACAATGCCCATCTCGCGCTCAGCACGGGCAAACCCAGCCGCAACACCACCAAGAATCTCATCGAAATCCATGTTGCGGAGCATGTGCTGAGCAGGCGAGAGCATCACTTCAGCATAACGCACCTGTTGTTGCGCCAAATCGATTGCCAATTCATAGGCAACCCGCTCAAAATCCTCACCATGGATCAAACAGCGAGCACAGGTGCGATACACATCCAAAAAGCCGAGGAAATGTTCATATTGAAACATGCGCTCGACCCCAGCCAAATCGCTAGCAGGCAAGCTAATGCCATTCTTCGTCGCTAGCTCTAAAAGCGTTTTAGGGGTAATCGAGCCTTCTAAGTGAACATGAAGCTCACATTTGGGCATGCGGCGAATAAATTCAGCAAGCGGCGAGTGCATGCAACAAACTCCTAGGCTCCCATACCCAAGGCCTTAAGCCGTTCGGCGTTGTCGAAGGTAACTAGCGCATCGATCAAGCGATCAAGCGCTCCATCAAGCACAACCGGCAGGTTTGAGATGTTTTGGCCAATCCGATGATCGGTAATGCGGTCTTGAGGATAGTTGTAGGTGCGCATTTTTTCAGCTCGCTCACCGCTTCCAACCTGAGCCAAGCGCGATTCCCCAAGCTCTTTTTGGCGTTTTTCTTGCTCACGCGCATAGAGCCGTGCCCGCAACACATTCAAGGCACTTTCGCGATTTTTGATTTGCGAACGGGTGTCTTGACAAACAACCACAATTTCTTCAGGCGTACCAGCCTTGTACACGATCCGCACGGCTGAGTCGGTGGTGTTGACCCCTTGGCCGCCGTGACCACCTGAGCGATACACGTCGATGCGATAATCTTCTTGCTTGATTTCGACGGCAGTTTCTTCGACTTCTGGTAACACCGCCACCGTGATCGTGCTGGTATGAATTCGGCCACGGGCCTCGGTGGCTGGTACGCGCTGAACGCGATGTACGCCGCCCTCATATTTAAGCCGGCTCCAAGCGCCTTGGCCTTGCACTTCAAAAATAACTTCTTTGAAGCCGCCGATACCATTTTCGCTGAGCGACATAACCTCGGTTTTCCAACCACGAATTTCGGCATAACGTTGGTACATACGATAGACATCAGCGCCGAAGAGTGCTGCTTCATCGCCACCTTCGCCTTGGCGAATTTCGATGATCACGTTCTTTTCATCGTTGGGGTCACGTGGCAAGAGCAAAACCCGTACTTCAGCCCCGATTGCTTCCATGCGAGCCGAAAGCTCATCGATCTCCAATTGAGCCATTTCGCGCAACTCGGGATCATTCTCCTCGCGCAGAAGGGCTTTGGCTTCTTCGACCGATTTTTCAGCCTGCATAAACTCGCGATACCGCCCGACTAATTCGCCAAGTTCGGTTTGTTCGCGGGCCAATGTAGTTAAACGCACATGGTCGCTCAGCGCATCAGGCTGAGTCATTTCATCATTGAGTTCGATATATCGCGCCTCGACCCGCGCGAGACGAGCTAAAATTTCTGGTTCCATAGTTGTATGGATGTTCCTTATCTTGGTGGTGTATCTGCGCCATTATAGCATAAGGCTTTTACAAAGGGCATAGAGCATAAGAACATAGAACATAGAACAGCGGTTTGGCGTTTGGCGCTTGAGTTTCGGGTATGAGTTTCATTCCTCATCCCTCATCCTTATATTCTATGGTATGCTATAAACCCTAAACGTATGCTTTATCTATAGCCTATCGCCCATAGTCTATAGCCAATCATCATGCTACCAATTGCCGATTTTGATTATCATTTGCCACCTGAACGCATCGCCCAAACCCCAATTGAGCCACGCGACCATTCGCGTTTGTTGGTGCTCGACCGCGCTACAGGCCAGCTTGAGCATCGCCATTTTTATGAGATTGGGCGTTATTTGCGGCCTGGCGACCTACTGGTTGCCAACGATAGTCGGGTTTTGCCCGCCCGTTTGTATGGCCAAAAAGCCAGTGGTGGCAAAACCGAGTTGCTACTACTCAAACAACGCGATGCCCAACGCTGGGAAGCCTTGATCAAAGGCAAAGTTGCGGTTGGCACACGCTTAATCATCACTGGCCATCGTGGAGCCCAAGTCCAAGCAACAGTTGAGGAATTATTGGAAAGCGGCAGTCGAATTATCTGTTTTGAGCAACCGATTAATGATCGATTGCCCGAACTTGGCTCAATGCCAACCCCACCCTATATCACTGCCCCGCTGACTGATCCTGAGCGTTACCAAACAGTCTATAGCGCTCAAGCCGGCTCAGCCGCCGCCCCAACCGCAGGTTTACACTGGACACCAGCATTAATCGAGCAGGTTAAAGCGCTGGGGGTTGGTTGGGCTAGCGTTACCTTACATGTTGGCTTGGATACATTTCGGCCTGTACAAACTGAAAACGCGCTTGATCATCAAATTCATAGTGAATGGTATGAGCTTTCGGCGGAAACTGCCCAAGCAATCAACGCAACCCGCGCTGCTGGCGGGAGAATTATCACGGTTGGTACCACCAGCACCCGTGTGCTTGAAACCGTGTCCCAATCCCAAGACGTTAGTTTGACTGCTGGCGAAATCCAAGCAGCGGCGGGCTGGAGCAGTATTTATATCTACCCGCCCTATGAATATCGAGTGGTCAATAGTTTGATCACCAATTTTCACTTACCAAAATCGACCTTGTTGCTCTTGGTCAGTGCCTTGGCAAGCCGCGATTTGATTATGCAAGCCTATGCCGAGGCGGTCGAACGTCAGTATCGATTCTTCTCGTTTGGCGATGCCATGCTGATTATTTAGGGCTGATCCACGAACGTTTATGCGTGCCTAATTAATGATTAACGGAGAGGCGCAGAGAATATAGCGCTATTTTTCTCTGCGCCTCTCCGTTAAATCCAGTCAGATCTCTATGTTCTATGCTCGCTATTCTATTTAGACAACATCTCTTTGGCGGCGCGACGGCCAATTTCCACCGCGAAATTCGTGCCGCGATCCCATGGGTAGACTTGGCTCATACTCGCCCACCATAAATCTTCGAGCGGCGTTTTCAAGGCTGGAATCGCTTGGCTATGGTTGACTGGCACAATTGGCTGAGCATAGGCTTCGCGATGCAACCACACGCCCTCGATCCAATCGGGCTTGAATTGAGGATTAACTTTGCTTAGCGAAGGCATAAAGCGTTCGAGGAGTTCTTCTTTGCTCAATTGAAAATACTCGTGCGATGGCTCCAGATAATCGCCAAGATAGACCAAATGCTGGCCGCCATAATGACGACGATCGATCATCTGGGTATGCTCAACCAAGGCCAAAAAGGGAAAATGCTTTTTGTCCATGTTCATCCAATACATGCCGTTGGTCAGCGATTGTTTGAGCGCCACCGTTAACACCACCGCCCCAATCGATTTGAGTTGATCAAGTTTGGCGGTGTAGCTGGCTGGCAGATCGGGGGTCATGCGCTTGAGCAAACCAGGCGAAGTGGTCGAAAGCACTTGATCATAACTCGCTTGATCGTTGCTGATCACCAGCCAGCCTTGCTCAATTTTACGCAGCTCTTGAACTGGACTGTTGAGCCGAATTGTGCCGCCCTTTTGGCGCACCGCCTCGGCCATGCGTTCGCCCAAGGCTTGGAAGCCGCCACGAAAATAGCCAAGTTTGAAAGTCCGCGAGGCGATCCGTGCCCAAAACCAAGCAGCATTAACTTCGGGCGTGTATGGCCCAAATTTGCCTTCAAGCACAGGTTTCCACATGGCTTCGTAGGCCGGTTTACCCATCAGCTTTTGAATGTAGCGCTCGGCAGTGGTCTTTTCGAGGTGTTGCCAGCGATCGATAATCGCCAAAAATTTAAGCCAAGCCCCGCCAGCAGCATTCCGCAAACGGTTGAAGACTGAAAGGTGGGGATAGGTCAAGAGCGGAATGATCCCACCAATTTCAATTGAGCCACGCTGAGCATCCCATTGACCAGAAACTGGGCTATTGAAAAAGAGCAAATCATCGGCGCGAATTTCTTTAATAAAATCTAGCAGCGCCTTATCCGAGCCAAAAATATGATGATAGAACTTTTCCAGCGACCAATCCCAGCCTTCAGCCTGAAAGCCCGCCGCTAAACCACCAACTTGGGGCGCAGCCTCATAAACCGTGACCTGGTGACCAGCACAAGCCAAATCATAGGCGGCGCTTAATCCAGCAAAGCCCGCCCCAATTACTGCAATTGTTTTCAACGGAGTACCTCAACTTCAGCATGCGGCAGATTCGCCGACTCGCCTAATTCATCTCGCAGAGCGGCCTCACGCTGTTGAATGCGATTTTCGGCGGCTTGACTTTCGTTGACAGCTTGATCAAATTCATTCCAAGCCACCCGCTCACGCCACATATACCAAAAACCGAGCACAGTAATTGGAATCCACAGAGCGAGGTGCAGCACCAAGGTATAGCCTGTTGCAATGCTTTCGGCCACATTGAACGATTTCAGCACGCTAATTCCAGCGGCATCGAAGGTTCCAGCGCCACCAGGAGCAGCCGGAATGATCAGGGCCAAGTTGGCGACGGCAGTCATCAACATCAGCACATCAAACGAGACATGAAAATCAAAGGCTTGCATAATAAACCAATATTTAGTGGTTTCAGTTAGCCAAATCGCGGTTGAAGTGACGAAAATCATCAGCATCTCGCGCGGGGAGCGTAACGAATGCAAGCCCAACATAATTTTATCGAACAAGCCATGGGCTTTGCTATGAAAGCGTTGAGGCACGATGCTGCGCAAGGCCCACGAATACAGCTGTTCGGTACGGCGTTGGTTGGTCGCGATCATCAAAAAGATTACCAAAGCAACCCCAAACAAGATTGATGAAATAATCACCAAGTTGTTCCAGAGCGTTGGCAAATCGATAAAAGGCAAGGTAACAAACACAAATAAGAGCATCACCAAGCCATCAAACAAGCGTTCGAGGATGACGGTCGTGAGCGATGCGCCCATGCCGATGCCTTCTTTGCGCTTGAGCACATACGAACGAATCACTTCTCCGGCACGGGCGGGATAGACATTATTGCCCATATAGCCAATCACGACTACCGGGAACAAGCGGCGGATCGAAACCGCTTTGATGTGACGGAGCATATAGTGCCAACGCCACGTTCTGGCCCAAACAGCCCCGAAGTAGACCACGACTCCAGGAATAATCCACCAATAATTGGCGGTGCTTAACGCATCCCAGAAGCCAGCCCAATCGAGGCCATTAAACGACCACCACAAAAAGAATGCACTAATCGCGATTCCAAACCATAATTTTGGTCGTCGCACAGCGTCCTCCACCATGCTAGTAGCCATTGCTACCAGCCGTACTTCAATGTCAATGCTACGATGTGTGCCGCGCTGTGTGATAGAGCATCACACCACACACCCAACTTAAGATCATAGCCGATCGGTGACAAGACTGCAAATAGCCCAATAGGTTGAGTTTTGTCACGCACAAGCACTATGTTGGCTAGCCTTGGCTCGGTCTGGTTGTCATTAATTAATCGCACGCTATTGCCAAATTGGATTAATTAAATGACACTGGTTGTCACACCAAACCCATATACTCAGGCCAGCAAACGCAATAAAAGTCCATTTTGTTAACAAATAGGCCTTGATTATAACGAACGTTTGTGCTAAAATATTCGTTACTGGGTTATCGACAACGTACCATAGAAAGCGAGTACATCCATGTATCGCAAAATGATTGTATATGATCGAAAGACTGGCGATTTTGCTATGTATCTTGATGGGGAATTGGTCGGCTATGCGCCAACCTACCTCGAAGCCGAAACACGACTTAATCAATTAGTCTATCAACTGCTCACCAAAAATGGCGCAGCCTAAAATATAAAAACCCACGGCAAATACCGTGGGTTGTCGGTTTAAATTTAGAATGAAACTTGAATTAGGGTTGGTTTGAGTCGATTGGTGGGGTAATCAACACCTTCATGGGCCACGCCAGCATAAAAGGTCATGCGATCTTCGCGTTGTTTGATTTGCACGCGCCCAATAATCGTGGCTTCTTCGCCTGGATACAGGTAATCAAATTTGTTGGGGTCGTACCATTGGTCAGGGCTGCGTGGCGAAATCGCCCAACGGAATGGGTAGCGAAAACCCGAGCCACCATTGCCATCCCAATCGATTGCCACCCGCCATAAGCCGCCGCCAAGGTTAGCATACTGCTCGTTTTCAATCGACGAGTAGCTTTGGTTGGTGCTATAGGTGTAGCCCGAAGCTGGCCCAAAGGTGCGCAAGGCCACATCGCTATTATTTTTGACCTTGAACGTGACCGTGATCACATCGTTTAATAAGATCTGTTCAGGGCCAATTTCAACGCTGAGCACATCGAGCGCCCCGATCCCAGCACTGCTGAGGGTCACATCGCCGCGCTTGGTCACGCGGTTGCCACGGCCATCATCAGCTCGCAATTCATATTGATAGGTTCCTGCGGCCAAAATACCGCCAACCACAGGCCGCCCCGACCAAGCCTCACTATGTTCGCCCAAGCCTTGTAACTCACGATTGAGAATTGGATAGCGCGTCGCATTGGCTGAATCAATCACATCCAACGAGACGGTCGCGGTAATCGGCAAACGATACGAGAAGGTTGTAAAATCTTCAACTGCATCATCATTTGGCGAAAATGGATTGGGCGTAACCCGCAGATCATACACGTCAAAGCTATCACTTGGCGCTTGATCGATTTGCAAATTCAGCCGTTGGGCCGCAGTATTTTCCGCCTCAATCACCACTGTGTAGCTACCACTCGGCAATAAACGATTCGTATCAGCATCAACTGGCACACTGCCATCAAACAGCACTTGATACGCATCCTTGGATGGCTCACGGGTAACTGCTTGACGCAAGGCATAACGCTCACCACTACTGGTTTCAAGCCAAATCGAAACCTTGGTTGGCTGCCCAATCAGATAGCTGATGGTGGTGGTGCGCGGGCCAGTATTCAAGTTGATAATTGGCTCGCTGAGCGTCACTTCACCAAGCGCAGCATCCGAGCCACAGCCAATTAAAAGTACCAGGCCAAATCCTAAACCGAATAAATAGTTAAGCTTCTTTCGCAAGATTGGTTGCCTCCGACTCGATCAGGCCATAACGATGGGCGAAGATGCTCATTGCGACAATCCCCAGCAACACGCCAAACCACAACGTGCAAAAGCGAATGACAATCGTGGCGGCAGTTGCCGCGCCCTCGCCTAATTTGACCAAGGTGGTAATCAATAAGGTGCTCGAAACTTCTGAAGCGCCCAAACCACCTGGTAAGAATGATACCAGACCAAATAGCGTCGAGGCAGCAAAAATAAAGGTCGATTGTAACAAAAGTGATCCAGATGCCTCGGCTCCAAAGCCGCGTAGTACATAGTACATCGCTACACATTCGCCCGCCCAAGAAACGACCGAGATAATGGTTGAGACAATCAGCAATCGTCCGCTCAACAGCTCGGCACTGTTTTCGTAGAAGCTATGCAATGGTTTGGCAAAACGCGCCAAGCGCCCACGTTCCAGCCAAGCAATAAAACCAAGGGCAATTCGGCGATTTTGGAACAACGCCAAACCTAGAACACTCAAAATCACCAAGACCACAAAGGCTGGGCGAGCCGGCGGATACAACGCCAACCCAGTGGCCATCAGCAAGAGCATCGCTAACCCATCGGTCAAGCGTTCGGCCAAAACTATCGGCGCTGAGCGGCTAATCGGTGTGCCATTCAGGCGTTTGAGTAAGCCTGATTTAAGTACCTCGCCAACCTTGCCAGGCGTGACCGCCATCACCATGCCAGCGGTAAATAGCAACGCACTTTGTCCATAACTTACATTCGTGCCTTGGCCCAATTTGCGCAAATAGTAATCCCACTTGAGCCAGCGCAAGACATAATTGAAAATCGTAAAGCCCAGCACTGCTGGCAGCATCAGCCAATTAAAAGTGCTGAGGCTATCACCAACTTTGCCAATATCGCTAAATAGAGCTAGGCCAAGCATCACTATTACACCCAGCACTACTGAGATTACCACTTTTGAACGTAATGATTTATCCACACAAGCTCCTTAGGCCAGGTATTGTTCGGGTTCGATTCACAAAATCTGATTATACTCCATCCCTCGTTGCCCTGATTTGGAACCAACCTGTTACCAGCATGGAACCTTCTTCGGAACCGCGACTGTCTATACTGGCAATTGTTAAGTATTCTTATCAAGAAAGTTATCAAAGGGGTGTGTGGTGGTTGATGTGGTCACTTTAGCGGGAAGTCCAGCGCCCCGCTCAACAGCAGCAGCACTTTTGGAGCATTCCAAAACAATTTTAGAGCGCCATGCACTCGTGGTTAAATCGATGAGTGTGCGCGATATTCCACCAGAAGAATTAATCGGCCAAGCTCAATTTAGCCCAGCAGTGCGCCATTATAGCCAACTGATTCGCCAAGCCGGGGCATTAATTGTAGCAACGCCAGTTTATAAGGACACTTATGCTGAATTATTACGTGCCTGGCTTAATCTACTTCCAACAGGAATTCTACGGAATACGCTGGTATTGCCAATAATCACTGGTTCATCGGCGCGAACCGAAGCTCAAATCTATGCGGATTTGGCAACGCGGTTTCGCCAACTTGGAGCTAAGCATATCATTCCGAGCCTATTTGCCGCCGAGCAGCAAATTCAGCTGCTCGGATCAAAATTACCACCACGAATTCATCGCAGTTTAGAAGAACGCTTGGGGCTAGCACTTGATGATATCGCCCAGCAATTAGGGGTTTTGCCACTGGCAGCAGTGGCCTAAGGAGCAGATCATGGCACGCCGTTTTTCACTTGGTTGGCAACGCTTGGCCTTGGCTTTAATCGTCGGGCTTTTGGCAAGCTGTGGCTCCACCAGCAATGATGCTGCTTCAGATGGACAAACGAGCACGCGCACCCTGCGGATCGGCTATCAAAAGGGTGGCTCGTTGCCGATTCTCAAGGGCAACGGCGCTCTTGAGAGTCGGCTCAAGGATGTCAAGGTTGAATGGATTGAGTTTGCCGCAGGGCCGCCGCTGCTTGAATCACTGAATGCAGGCAGCATCGATCTTGGCTCGACTGGCCAAACTCCGCCAATTTTTGCCCAAGCTGCTGGCACGCCGCTGGTTTATGTGGCCTCGGTCGCGGCTTCGCCTACCGGCCAAGCCTTGCTCGTACCGAAAGATTCACCAATTCAAAGCGTGAGCGAGCTCAAGGGCAAAAAAGTTGCCTTTGCCAAAGGTTCGAGCGCCCATTATTTTGCAATTGATGTTCTGCGTGAAGCAGGCTTGCAATATAGCGATATTGAGCCAGCATTTCTGACTCCACCCGATGCGCGGCCAGCGTTCGAGGGTGGCAGCGTCGATGCTTGGATTATTTGGGAACCCTATTTGACGATTGCGCTCAAAGCAACCGATGCGCGAGTTGTGCACGATGGATCGAGCCTTGCGCCCAGCCATAGCTACTATTTAGCAGCCAAAAGCTTTGCCGAGCAACATCCCGATCTGGTCAGCGCAACCTTGGAAGAAATTCAAAAAGTTGAGCAATGGTCAGCCCAAGAACCGCAAGCAGTTGCCAAAATTCTAGCTCCCGTGATTGGGGTTGATGCGGCAATCTTAGAAGAAGTGGCCAAAAAACAGGCCTTTGGGCTTAGCCCAATCAATGACGCAATTGTGAATGAGCAACAGCAAATTGCCGATACCTTTTTTGAATTAGGCTTAATTCCCAAAAAGGTCAGCATTCGCGAAGCAGTTTGGACGTGGCAACCAACCCAAGCCAGCGCTCAGTAGCGTCGATCTGTATAATCATCAGTGATGATTTCCTGCTGTCGTTGGTGTTCGCTGGGGTGGTGTGACCCAACGACAGCGCTCATTGGTAAAGGAGCTTGGCTCGATGGAAATCCTATGGTTTATTCCAACCCACGGCGATGGGCGCTATCTTGCCTCGACCGTGGCCAGCCGCTCGACAACGTTTCCCTATTTGCGCCAAATTGCCCAGGCAGTCGATGAATTGGGCTTTACTGGGGCATTGCTACCAACTGGCCATTATTGCGAAGATGCCTGGGTCTTGGCCTCAGCACTATCTGCGGTCACGCGTCAGATGAAATTTTTGGTGGCAATTCGCCCAGGCCTGATGTTGCCTGGCCCCGCCGTGCGAATGGCTTCGACTTTCGACCGCATCTCCAACGGACGGTTGTTGATCAATGTGGTGGCTGGTGGCGATAGCGCCGAAGTTGCCAGCGATGGCTTACATCTCGATCATGATCAACGTTATGCGCTGACTGACGAATTTTTGGATGTTTGGCGGCGCGTGTTGGCTGGCGAACATGTAACTCTCGAAGGCCAGCATATTCATGTGACCGATGGCAAATTAATGTTACCGCCGTTGCAACAACCGCATCCGCCGCTCTATTTTGGTGGCTCCTCGCCAGCAGCGCTCGAAGTTGCCGCCAAACATGTCGATGTCTACCTGACTTGGGGTGAACCGCCAGCCCAAGTCGCCGAGAAAATTACCCAAGTTCGGGCTTTGGCCGCCAAGCATGGCCGCACAATTCGTTTCGGCATGCGCATGCATGTGATCGTGCGCGAAACCAACCAAGCCGCGTGGGATGCCGCCAACGATCTGATTCGATATGTTGATGATGCGGCAATTGCCAATGCGCAAGCGGCTTTTGCCAAGATGGATTCAGTCGGCCAAAAGCGTATGCAAGCCTTGCACAATGGCAATCGCAACCAGCTCGAAGTTAGCCCAAATTTGTGGGCTGGAGTCGGCTTGGTACGTGGTGGTGCTGGTACAGCCTTGGTTGGCGATGCCGGAACCGTCGCCGAACGCATGCTCGAATATAACGAGCTAGGCATCGATACCTTTGTGCTTTCAGGTTATCCTCACCTGGAAGAAGCTTATCGCGTGGCTGAATTGTTGTTTCCGCGCTTGCCGTTGGGTAGCAAACCAACCGCGCCTACCAACCAAACTGGGATCTTTGGCGAGTTGCTGCAGTTGCACGAATTTTCACGGCGCGAGCCAGCTCCAACTGGCCAGTAGTTAATTAGGTGTCAGGGGCTATTGATCCACGAATGATATGAAACCGAAAAAGCCATTAACGCAGAGGCGCAGAGAAACAATGGCGCTAGGCTGATGGCTATCGGAACAAATGTTGGTACATAGATGATCTATTGCGCCAAAAGCCGCTAGCCTATAGCCAATTTCCCTTCGTGATCTTCGTGTCCTTCGTGGTTTCAGCTAACTTCTGGCACCTGATCCCTTGTCCCTAGCCCCTACGAAAGGAGCCTTAGCAATGGCATTGGCGATTGAACAACCAACAACCGCGCCGCGCTCAGCCAAAAAACGGCTGCAATTACGCCAATTGGGCCAACGCTGGCTCCCATGGCTGGTGCCAATCGTGCTCATTGGGGTATGGCAACTTGCAGCAACGATTGGCTGGCTGAGCGCCCGCGTGTTGCCAGCACCCAGCACAATTCTGCAAACAACCTGGGAGCTTTTGCTGCACCAGAATTTGCTTGGCGATATTGCGGTTAGCACTCGTCGGGCACTCCTCGGCCTGGCAATTGGCGGCAGCCTTGGCTTTATCTTTGGCCTGCTGAATGGCACATTTCCAACCAGTGAACGCCTGTTTGATAGCACCTTCCAAATGATTCGCAATATTCCCCATTTGGCGCTGCTGCCATTGGTGATTTTATGGTTTGGCATCGGCGAAACATCACGCCTATTTTTGGTAGCCTTTGGCGTGTTCTTCCCGCTGTATCTGAATACCTATCATGGTGTCCGCAGTATTGATCCTAATCTCCGCGAGATGGGCATCGTTTATGGGTTATCAAAATGGGGCTTGTTTCGCCATATTATTTTTCCTGGAGCCTTACCTTCAATTTTGGTTGGCCTACGCTTTGCTTTGGGAGTCATGTGGTTGACCTTGATCGTCGCTGAGAGTTTGGCCTCGAATGCTGGTATTGGCCATTTGACGATGAATGCCCGCGAATTTATGCAAACTGATGTGTTGGTAATGGGCATTGTGATCTATGCTCTGCTCGGCAAATTAGCCGATACGATTGCGCGTTTGATCGAACGCCGCAGCCTTCGTTGGCGAGTTGGCGCATAAACAACAAATCTCGTAGGAGTGTGTGATGAGTATCCGTGGAGTTGAATTAGGGTTACGTGGCTTGGGCAAGGCAATTGCCAATCGGACAATTTTGCACGACATCAACCTTGAGATTAAACCTGGCGAATTTATCGCGATCATCGGCAAAAGTGGCTGTGGCAAAACAACCTTGTTGCGCTTGATTGCTGGCCTAACCGAGCCAACCATTGGCCAAGTAGCGCTCGATAATAGCCCGTTGGCGGGCTTAAATCCTGCCGCCCGTGTGATGTTTCAAGATGCTCGCTTGTTGCCTTGGAAACGGGTTTGGGAGAATGTTGCGCTCGGTTTGCCTAACCTCAATCCTGAGCATGCCCTACAAGCTTTGCATCAAGTTGGCCTTGCTGATCGCGCATATGATTGGCCATTGGGTTTATCAGGTGGCGAACGTCAACGCTTAGCGCTCGCCCGTGCGATCGCCAACACGCCAAGTTTGTTGCTGCTTGATGAGCCATTTGGCGCACTCGATGCCCTGACGCGAATCGAAATGCAGCAATTGGTTGAGCAACTTTGGCGAGCACAGGGCTTTACTGCCATTCTGGTTACTCACGATGTTGAAGAAGCGATTGCCTTGGCTGATCGAGTGTTGCTTATTCAGAATCAGCATATTGCACTCAATTTACCGATTCACCTACCACGTAGCCGTCAACGGGGCAGTGCCGAATTTGCCGCAATCAAAGAGCAATTGCTCGGCGCGATTTTTGGTGCGGGCTATCCATTGACTAGTCGCGTGGTTGGGGCATAGAAGAAACAAGTATAAGGAACTTATGAACAGGTATTGGCTATCAGCGTGTATGCGGCACAATCGTTCGATAGCCAATAGCCTATTGTCGTTCTGTGCCTCTACATTAAGTGCTGATCCTCAACCTCCAATAACCGATCCCCGATCCCCAATCGCTACAGCTTTAGGCCTATACGCACAACCAACCTGTATGGTACAATGAGGCTTACGTAGGCGAGGCAACCCAATGCAAACCAATCAAACCACAACCAAAACTTCCCCCGAAGCGGCGCAAGCAGCAGCCGATTTTTGGCTATGGGCCGGGGTTCGCCTTACCGCTGGCGGCTTCATGGCGGGCCTTCCCGCCAACTAGAAGATGCGCCCACCTCGTTGATTCGTACAACCGGGCGACTTGCGCTCGGTTTTTTGTTGCCCTCAATGATTGTTTTTTTAAGGATGTGTGTATGGCGAAAAATATTTTAGTGGCGGTCGCGTGGCCCTATGCTTCCGGCGCTCGACACCTTGGCCATGTTGCTGGCTTTGGCGTACCAAGCGATGTATTTGCCCGCTATCAACGCTTGGTTGGAAACAATGTGCTCATGGTCAGTGGCACTGACGATCATGGCACGCCGATCACGGTGCGAGCCGATCGCGAGGGCAAAACACCCCGCGAAGTAACCGATTTCTACAATGCTGAAATTCGCAACAATTTGCGTGATTTGGGCTTGTCGTATGATTTGTTTACCCGCACATCAACCGAAAACCATTACCAAATAACCCAAGCATTTTTTACCCGCTTGCAAGAAAAAGGTTATATTTTTGCTCAAGAAATGATTGGAACCTACAGCGAAGCTGACAAGCGCTTTTTGCCCGACCGCTACGTTGAAGGCACATGCCCGCATTGTGGCTACACCAAAGCCCGTGGCGATCAGTGCGATAACTGTGGTAAGCAGCTTGATCCGGTTGATTTGATCGAGCCACGTTCGACCTTGAGTGGCGCAACGCCGGTGTTCAAGCCAACAACCCACTTTTTCTTAAATTTGCCAGCCTTTGTTGAACGTTTGCGCGAATGGATCGAAAGCCAAAACCATTGGCGACCAAATGTTAAGCGCTTCTCGTTGGGCTTACTCGATGATGTACCAGCTCGCGCGATCACCCGCGACCTGACGTGGGGCGTGCCAATTCCGGTGGAAGGCGACGAATTCGATAGCAAGCGAATTTATGTGTGGTTTGATGCAGTGATTGGCTATCTTTCAGCAGCAGTTGAATGGTCGATCAAGGTTGGGCGGCCTGAGGCTTGGCGCGATTGGTGGCTCAACTCCGACGCGCGGCATTATTATTTCATGGGCAAAGATAATATTGTGTTTCATAGCGTGATTTGGCCCGCCATGCTGATTGGTCATGGCGAATTGGAATTGCCCTATGAGGTCGTCAGTAGCGAGTTTTTGACCTTGGCAGGCGGCGAGAAAATCTCATCATCACGCGCTGAAGGCAATAGTATTCCGTTTGTTGGCGAATTTTTGGCCCAGTATGATCCCGATCCGTTGCGCTATTTCTTGGTGATTGCTGGCCCTGAAACCTCGGATACTGAGTGGTCGCTGGGCGAATTCATTCGACGCAACAACGAAGAGTTAGTAGCAACCTGGGGTAATTTGGTCAATCGGGTACTTTCAATCACCCACAAAAATTTTGGCCATGTGCCAACGCCGCAAGCCCTCACCGCCGAGGATGAAGCCGCCTTGGCGACTGTGCGGGCGGCTTTTGAAACGGTTGGCAAGGAATTAGAGCAAGCTCATTTCAAAGCTGGCTTGATCGCCACTATGGCAGCAGCGCGTTCGGTCAACGAATATTTGGCCAGCCAAGAACCATGGAAGGTGCTCAAAACCGATCGCGAACGCGGTGGCACGATTTTGTATGTTGCCTTGCAAGCGATTAATAATTTGCGCACCTTGTTTACGCCATTTTTGCCCTTCACCAGCCAAAAATTGCATGAACTTTTGGGTAATGAAGGTTATTTGGCAGGGCCATTGCTGTTTGAAGAACGCCAAGAAAGCCAGCATAGCCACGAAGTGCTTACCTGCGAACCTAGTACTTGGATTGGCCGCTGGGAATGGAGCGATCTGCCCGCAGGTCGTGAGTTGGCCGCCCCAAGCGTGCTGTTTAAAAAGCTCGAATTACCAACCGAGTAGGTTCATATAGAACAACGATTTAACCACGAAGGACACGAAGAACCACTACGGTTAATAACTTCGTGTCCTTCGCGATCTTTGCGGTTAAAAAATGGATCAATTCCTTTGCAACCTGTTAATCTGCCTCAAAAGGCATAATCCGCACAAAATCATTCGATTCGGCCAAAATAATAGCGTAAGTAATGCCATGTTCATTCTCAAAGCACAATTCCCATTGATCTTCCGCATAAATATGGGTTAATTCACCAATTGTGCCAACCGGTATGCCTTGTAGCTCAAAGCGCTTTGTTGTTATCCTGATCGGTGTTGGAAGTTCGTGCATAGGTAAACCTTTATGAGAGCAGCTAGCATGGCGAAATCGATTATGATTATTGCCCGAACTGCGGCAATTCCTTTCATCGCTGAAGAATTAACCGAGCATGGCTATTTTCCATATTGTTGTGATAGCATTCAACTGGCACTCGATACAGTTTATCAGCTTAATCCAGATCTTATTTTGATTATTGACCATTTTATTGAGGGATTTCGTGACCCGCTAGAAATTTATTTCTATACACGTCAGCATTTAAATCAGGCTGTACCAGTCATTTTCGTTAGCTTTCGCCATATTCCAGAAACATTGGCGCAGCTTGATCTGGATTGTTTTACTCTCCTAGAAATGGAAATTGCAATGAATACAATATACCAATTACTTGCAGATTAAAGCATTTGTGCTTGAATTATCAATCCTGAATGAATTGTTTGTAGGCAAAAACTGGTTAATCGGGTATACTCTGCCCAATTGATGAGTATCATTGAGAGATGAGGACGCTGTATGCGCAGCTTGATCTGGATTGCACTTTTGGCCGTCAGCCTTGTTGGTGGCTGTGCCAACCAAACGACCCAACCTACGACCCAACCGACTGTAACCATTGTACCAAGCCCAACCACTCCACCTATTGATCAAGAAAAACAAGCCTTGGCCGCCTGCAAACAAGCTGTAGTTGAGAAATTTAATATTTGGTCGGTTGTTTTCCTCGATGCGAATCACACAATCCTCAAACCTGAACCCCATGTTCGGGGCATTCGCTCAACCGCTTTAGCTATGCGTCGGATGACTGCCCAAACGATTTTGTCCGAACCATGGGTTTGGTTTTGCACCACAACGTATGACGATGGGCAATGGGTTGTTAGCGATGTTTTTGTCGAAACCTATCGCAAAAAATAAATTTTCTCAATGTGTAATCTAAAGCTAAAGTGTTTGTCCCTGAATAACAAATGTCGAACGAATTGCTTGTTCTTTCAAGTGTAAACACGCTTGGCGCTCAGGATCAGCAAGGTAGCGCTCGAAATCGGCCTGCGAGGCAAATTCAAGCAAATGAATTTCGTAGGGGGTTTCAATCGTTTGTTCAATGATCGTTGCGTCGTTTGGGCGGATTCGTAACAACAACCGCCCATTATATTGCGGCAACAATGGCAAAACTAGCGCTTCAAATTGCTCAACTACTCCTGCTTGACCTGAATTGACATAAATAAGCTGAGTTAAATAGATCATAGGTTATTCCAATCATCCAACACTTGCTGAATGCTATAACGTGCCATCTGAGCCAAAACAGGGTTACTTTGGTGATAGTAGGGCAACGCAATCACGGCAACCGACAAGGCCCAGCCCCGCCCACGTATCCAAGTGGCAGCATCAACCGCCATTGCTTGACGAAAATTCAGCCGTGTTTGACGATCAAACATATTCCAGGCTGGCAGTAAATCGCAAGCAGGATCACCCACTGCCAACGCTCCAAAATCAATTACTGCACTAAGGTTGCTATCAATAACCAATAAATTTCCAGCATGCAAATCGCCATGAATCCAGACGGGTGCATACGCCCATGTTTCAATTTGTATGGCGTGGTCCCATACTGCTAAAATTTGTTCAGTATCAAGTAATGTATGAGCTTGGGTAATTGCCGCGCGAGTTACCGCATTACGTTGAATTAACGATACCCCGCGTGCAGTTGGCGAGGCTGGAGCTGGGCCAGTCTGCGCATCAATTTTTTGGAGTGCATGCAAAAATTGACTCAATCCATGTTCTGGATTATTGGGCCTTGCATTAATCGCATTTTCGCCAGCTAGCCAAGCATAAATGCCCCATGGCCATGGATAATTTGCGGTTGGCTGGCCTTGGGCGATGGGCTGAGGAATCTGCAATGGCAATTGGGCTTGCAACCATGATAACCAGCGAAAATCGCTAGCAATTTGATCGACGGCCCAATCAATTCGTGGTAGCCGCACTGCCAACTCTGATCCAAGGCGGTAAATTGCATTATCAGTTCCCGCTGAATCCACCTTTTGCAACGGCAACCCGACCCATTCAGGAAATTGGCTTGCCAGTAAGCTTTGCACTAAAGCATGATCTATTGGTTGCTCATTTGGATGCATCAATAGCCTAATCATCCTTGAAAAAGATCACTATTCAAGCAGTATGCCAAACAATTCCTGAATAGTGATCAATCTAGCGAATGAATTGGGCTAGGGCAAAATTAAGTGTAAATCGCCAAATTCATGCCAAAGATAGTGCTGTTCTAACGCGGCTTGGTAGCATAACTCCAGGTGTTGATAGCCTGCTAAGGCGGCAAGCATGGCCAAATGGGTCGCTTTGGGTTCGTGCAAGCCCGTTAAAATTCCATCGACCGCCTGCAAACCGTGCTCTGGCGTAATCACCAATTCTGTCCAGCCTGCTTGGGGATGCACCAAGCCACGTTGATCGACGGTGCTTTCAATTGCCCGCACACTGGTTGTGCCAACCGCGATCACCCGACGATGATCAGCGCGTGCCCGATTGATCAGATCAGCACTGGTTGCTGGTACGCGATACCATTCGGCATAGGGCGGCTCGTGATCTTCAAGACTGGCCACGCCTGTATGCAGCAATAATGGTGCAATTTGAATGCCCTGCGCCACCAAGCGTGTGAGCAAACGCTCAGAAAAGGCTCGCCCAGCTGAGGGCATTTCGGCGCTGCCAAGTTCAGTTGCATAGACTGTTTGATAGTAGCTGTTGGGCCAATCAGCGGCAACATACTGATAATGAATGGGCTTGGCATGCTCAGCGAGATAGTGTGGCAAAGGTTGGGGCAAGCGCAGGCTAGCAATCCACAAACGATTGATCGCTGATCCATCATTTGCATAACCGCGATGAATATCAATCTGCCCACCAGATGGTAAATTTAGGCTGTTCCCAGCCAGTGCAGCCCGATATGGCTGGCTGCTTGTGCCATGGGGTAAGCGAACTTCCACGAGCCATAGTTCGGCCAACAACTGGGTTGAAAGATGCACCATGAAACGTTGACCACTAGCATCGGTGGCGGGAATAGCTGCGTTCAGCGTGCCACTAGTATTAATTGCCAGTACATCGCCTGCTTGTAAAATCATCGACAATTGATCAAAGCGATAATGCTCAATCGTATTTGAGCGACTGTGCGAAACCATCAGGCGCACTTGATCACGCTCCAAGCCACGTGCTTCCGGTGGTTCCCCCGCCTCGAGCACGGCGGGCAATTCAAAATCTATTGTTGCAAGCATAGATCGATCACTTTCATGAATAGAGGGTCGAGGATCGCTTGGCGGGGATCGGGCTGATGATCCACAAAGCATCTGCGCACTGACTATGGGCTATGGGTCATGGTTTATCGCATGAACAACGGCCCGCATGCCCTCACCCCCGAACCTCCTCGCCCGCCCAGCGAGGGAAAAGCTCCCTAGGAGTGCTCCCCTCGCCCGCCGCAGTGGGAGAAGGGCTGGGGGAGAGGGCACGGTACAATTGGTGGTTAACCCAATGAATCCATGACCCATAGCCCATAGCCTTATCGCTTTGGGCCTCAGCGTTAAAATGATGCCCCTTTTGATTTTTGACTTCTGCCTTTTGACTTCCAGTGCCTGACCCCTGTTACCGTGTTCGTTACTTCCGATAGCGCCCACTCGGCAGATCATCGTTAATCAGGCGCAGAATTGTAGGTACACTCGCTTCTGGTGGTGGCCGATCGCTGATATCTTCGCCAGGAAAGGCCTCTTGATGCATTTGGGTGTTCATATCGCCTGGATCGAGGGCATACACCCGCCATGTTGGCTGTTCGGCGGCCAAAATTGCGGTTAGTTGGTCGAGTGCGGCCTTGCTTGAGCCATAGCCACCCCAACCCTCGTAGGCTTGTACTGCCGCATCGCTGCTGATATTGATAATTCGAATGCTTGGCTTGAAGCTTGGGGCTAATGTTTGAATTGCTGCCAATGGCGCAAATACATTAATTGCATACACTTGAGCTAAATTATCAAGCGGGTAATCGAGCAGATTTGGCTGGGGACTTGGCCCCAAAATGCTGGCATTATTCACCAAAAGATCTAAGCCCCCCCATGCTTGGGTTGCAACCGCCAACGCTTGGCGATGGGCTGGGTCGGCAATATCGCCAGCAATTGCCTGAACTGTCGTGTGCGTTGCCAAAGCGGCGCGAGCCTGCTCAAGCGCGGTTGCTCCACGGCCAGTAATAATTAAGTGCCAGCCATTCAAGGCTAATTGTTGGGCTAAGGCTAGGCCTAAACCACGCGAAGCCCCGGTAATTAATCCAATGCGTTGCATATCTGTTGCTCCTCGACTGCCTGCGCCAACCACCATTCGCGAAGTTCGCTAGCTTGGCCATGGGCATCAAAATTCACAATAAAAATTCCGGCTAAAGTTTGGGCTTGCTGTTGATTGTGGTGATAGAGCTTGGTGCGCCATTCGGCAACTCCACATCCATCGGCAAAGATGACTGGTGTGATCACACATTCGACTTGCTCATGTTGGGCCAAGGTTGTGCGCCAATAGCTCATAACCGCCGCCACGCCATGCAAGGCCGGCTCGAAGGGATGCTCTTGATAACGAATGGCTGGGCTGAATAATGTGGGCAAAACAGCCAACATATGTTGATTCCAAACTGTGGCGAGGCTACTACACCAGCCTCGAAAATCGTCGTTGTTCATAGCTACCTCCATCTGCCTAGCAGTATAGCTATTAGCGTTTGCTAATAACTCAGCCAGCAGTGGGGCTAGGTGCAGCACAATCGGACAGGCTTAGACCTGTCCAAACGGACAGAATTTGGAGTCAGGAGTCAGGAGGAGTCAGGAGTCAGGAGTCAGCAATCTTGTGGGGTTGATTGCTGACTCATAGATCAAAGCCTTAATATTGGAGAATGGGGTTTGGCTGACCTTTGGTATCCTCTGGCTCTTTCGTTGGTGAAGGCGGCGGTGGCTCCTTCGTTGGTGGTGGTGAAGTTGGTGGTGAAGTTGGTGGAACTTCGGTTGGCTTAATATCGCCAGGATCTTTGGTTGGGACAGGCGCAGTTGGTTGCTCACGCACAATCGTTGGCGTGGCGGTTGGTAACCCGATGCTCGGAATTTCGGTGGGCACTGGCACATCGGTTGGGGCTGATGTGGGCATTGGCACATCGGTTGGGGCTGATGTGGGCATTGGCACATCGGTTGGGGCTGATGTGGGTAGCGAAGTCGCAGTGGCAGTTGGTTTGATCACAGGCGGCGGCACCCGCGTTGGTTTCGCGGTTGGCCATGGTGTGCTCGTTGAGGTTGGTAAAACGACTTCGGTTGGCTCCTGCGTTGGTGTATGTGGCTTTGGCGGGAGCTTTGGGTTTGCAATATGTGGCAGATCAGTTGCCGCTGGCGCGATACTTGGCTGCTTGGTTGCTGTTGGACCAACCAAAACCTTCGCTGGTTGGGTCGGAATAGTCGTCAGATTGGCAATATCGATGCGCTGACGGCTTTGATCAAGCGTCTCAATCAGATCATGATGTTTGAGATTGTCAGTCGCATTTTCCACTGGAATAATTGCAATTGTCGTTTGCAGTTGCTGATTGACTTGGCTCAATTTGCTCCGTCGTGGGTCATTCGTATGGGTCGGCGCAAGCGCCAACTCAATTGACTGAGTTTCGTTGACGACTTCATCAAGCAATTCGCTTGGCACTGGTTTATTTAATGCTACCAAGCTAGCGATCTCATGCTGGCGTTCGTTGACCAGATCGATCCGTGCAGTTAATTGTTCAGCGCTGGGCGTAAACACCAAGCTGATCGATTCGCTCCAACGTTTGATCCCATACAAACTATCGCCTGGCAAGGCGCTAGCCGAGGCCGATAAGACCAAATTGCCACTCAAACAAACCAAGAGCAGGATTGTCGCTGTGGCCCAAACCCAGCGTTGAGTTAATAAGCGCCGTCGTGGTTTAGGCTTTGGGGCAGTTTGAGCGCGATAGTGTTGCGCTAAACGCATAAAATCAGCTTGTGCATGGCTTGCTCGTGCTGGCATAGTTGGTGGATTGACCCGTTGTAACTGAATTAATGGATTAATTAATTGTTGGATAGCCTCAGCGTGGTGAGGATACTGCTGGCAGAGTGTTTCGAGGCTGGCCCCGTTTTGCCATGCATCAATAATCATGTGGCTCAAATTATCGTTCATTAGTCCCCCACTGGTCGAAGTAATCGACCCAGCGCGTTAAGTGCCCGATGCTGTAATGCTTTGATAGCACCTTCGCTACGACCAGTGATTTGCGCAACATCACGTATACTCCGATCTTGCAGAAATCGCAGTATGATCACTTCAGCTTGCTCATCGGTGAGTTGCTGCAATGCCGCATAGAGTTCAGCATGATCCAACGATTCTAACGATTGTTGATCTGGCCCGTCGGCAGGATCAACAACACTTTCCACAAGGGTTTCTTGTTTGCGCCGCCCTTGACGACGTAAATGATCAACTACCCGATCATGGGCAATCCGATACAGCCATGAGGCGATGCTCCACCCTTGATAATTGAATGAAGCCAAGCCCTCGAGCATTTTTATGAACACATCGGCGCGAATATCTTCGGCTGTCTCGCGGTCGCCGATGCGATAGTAAATATAACGAAACAACGCAGGCGAATATGATTCGTAAAGAAATTGCAGCACTGCATGATCATACGCTTTGGCGCGTTCGATAATTTCTTGATCGCTGAGAGACTCGAACAAAACGAGCGTCCCCTTTCAATGTATACCGTCTGAAGGGTCAATTTGTTACGGTTGAATTGGCACCGTTTTTTGACCATTCATCCCCATGGTACAATAGCTTACGTCTCAGCGTGGAGTCACCCCTTGTCGATGGTGCTTGCTCCTGCTAATGTGCTGCTCAACTGTCATTCATGTAGATCACAAAGGAGTGTTCATGGCATCGTCAGTGGCTCTGCCAACGTTTCAATCAACCGCCCGATTATACCGTTGGTTGATTCAACCTGGTGCTGAGGTAGCAGCAGGCCAGCTTGTAGCGTTGGTTGTTGATGCACACGCTGAATGGGCGCTTCCAGCACAGCAAACTGGAACGGTTGCGGCATTATTAGTTGATGAGGGAGCCACCCTCGATGTGACTACTCCATTATTACAATTTGTTGAAATGGTGTCAAAACGCCAACTTACTGTCACCCCACTGGCTCGTTGCATTGCCGAGCGCCATCAACTCGATTTAAGCACAATCAGTGGTACGCTCGCCGATGGGCGGGTGGGCAAACGCGATATTCTGGCGCATTTGCCCGATGTCTCCCCAACGTTAGCTGAGCCAACCGAGCAACTTGCCGCTCCTGCCGATGGGTTTTGTGTCGCCGAACAGATGGGCAATGCTTTTGCCCAATCTGAGCAAGTAATTGTTGTTGCTGCTCCCAAAAACCCGCCAATCAGCCAAACAACGCCGCCACAAGCAAGCACGCTTCAGCCGTGGACTGAGGCCCAACTCCAGCAGATTCAGCTGCGCCAACTTGCCGCAGCCAGCATTCCCCAAGCCTATTGTTCGCACGCCATCAGCCTCGATCGGTTTGCTTCAACCGAATTAACCGCGCATTTATTGCTCGCCACAATTCAGGTCTTGCAACGCCATCCACTATTACGCAGTGTTTGGTCTGCTGGTGATCGTTTGGAACGGGCTAGTTTGCATATTCAGGTTGAACATCCTTTGGGTCGCTGTAGCATTCCATTCGCCGCCGATTTGAATTTGCGTGGCTTGCAACGGGCATTAACCAGCCCAGCCACTGAGCAAGCTGGGGTGTTTAGCTTCATTCAAAGTGCGGTGAATTTGTGGAGTGCTGCGCCGATCAACTATGGTCAATCGGCGACGTTGCATATTGGGGCTACCCGCAAAGTGTTGGTTGGCGAGGCATTGCAAATTAGCCAACAAGCGATCGCCACCCTCAGTTATGATACTCGTTTGATCAGTGATGCTGCTGCCGAGGCATTTTTAGCGGATCTCGCCAAAGCACTGGCTTAATTTAACGATTGAACGGCAATTGCATCGGCCCATGTTAACGTGCCTGGTATGGCGCTAAGCCCAATGCGGCCAATTTGGCCTGGATCAAACCAAAAATCGCCCAAACTGAGCCAACTGCCAGCATGCTTGGCCTGCTCGATCACTATTTCGCTCATGCCATCGCTATGGGCAATCCGATAATGGGCCGTGCCAGCCTTGGTCGCCACATTGGGAATAAAGACCATTACACGATAACGACCCGCTTGGGCGATCCATGGCCGCCAGAGGGTTTGACCACCAGTGCTTGTCCAGTGTGAGCCATTGAAATTGCCTGCTGAATCTATTTGCCAGCCACTGCCATAGCGCGTGGTCGTGGCTGGATCGCTATCATCGGCCAAACTGCTCATGGCTGGCTGGTTGCAACTATCGACCTGATCGAGCCATAGCCAACGGCTGCTGGCTCCGGCTGGATGGGCAGCCCATGGATCGGGCAAGGTGCTACACCAGCCAGCAGGGTTAACATCGCGACCTAAGCGCTGAATGCTCAAATGAAGATGATCATTAACGCTACAACCAGTTTGGCCAATCAGCCCCAGTAACTCCGATTGAGCCACCTGCTGACCTGCTTGAACATCAACCCGCCCCAAATGCCAATATGCGCTGCGATAACCATTGAGATGTTGAACCACTACCACGCCTGCTGGTGTAGCGCAACCACTATCAACCCAGCCTGCAAATAGCACTGTGCCTGCTGCCACAGCCAAAATCGGACTATCGGCAGGTAGAGCGTAATCCCAGCCATTATGCCCATCGTAGCCTAACTCGAAACTCAAGCCATTGCCAAGCATCGTGCCATCGGCGTTAATTAAAGGATACTGATGATCGAATTGGGCAATTGGATGATTGGCAGCATTAAACGGCGTGACCATAAACGGCTGATCGATGACTGGATTGTAGATTGGCTGACGCGGATCACCCATAATTGGGGTTACCTGCGCGACCCATGACTGGTTACCAGCACCCAACAATTGCTCAAGCTCAGTTTGATTACGGGTTTGCGCCAATACTCGCAACAAACTGGCATTCGCTCGATCTAATGGTTGTTCAGTTGACCACCAACCGCCATGCTGGAGTTGAAATGTGTTGGTGATTGGTTGGTCTAAGCCTTCGCGCAGCTCGATTGTTGCCCAGAGTACTTGTTGGGGAAAGCCCATTTCAGGGCCGCCAAACGCCTGTTCAAACCGTGGCGAATTGGCAACATCGTAATTAATTGCCAACAAACTCACTAAAATGAGTGGATTAATATTCCAGCGCAAGGCTTGGCCAGTGATGATATTGGCAGCATCTTGTTGGATGCCATTGCCCACATCAAAGGTTTGCTTAGCCAAGCTGGGCCAATATTTAGCCAGCAACCTAGCAATAGTTTGGGCATCACCATAGCGAGCATCTTGCAACCGCACTGGATCAATTAACAATGGCAATTGGCGTTGTTCGGCTGCGCTGCCAATGCCTGCACCTTGGGGTATTGCAGTTGCGCTTGGAACTTCGATTGCTAGGTTTGTGCTAGGTTGGCTATGTGGCTGTGGATCAAACACGCTTGGCAAGAGCCATGGCACTGGCAAAAGCAGACATAAATCAAGCAATAACAGCAATAACAATGGCTTAGGTAATCCACGATCAAAACGCCAAGCACGTTGCAATGATCGATTAGGGCTGAGTGAATGGCGGGCCATAGACCAAACTCCTGCATACAAAAACTGCTGTTAGCCTAGCCTGCCAAGCTGCAAAATACTACCCAGCGAGATTACTAAGTGATGTCAGGAGTTATGAAAGGATGAAGGATGAAGGATCAGTTGAACGCTCCATAAGGTTCGTTTTTAACGCAGAGGCGCAGAGGGCGAGAGATGGCTAAAGGCTTTGGGTTAGCCGAGGATGCTTGGAAATACCAACAGGATTGGTATACCCCATATACCAACCCTGCTGTATGTTCTCACGACTCTCCCACAAACTAGAGCATATGGCGACCTTCTGCGATTGAGCATACAGAGTTAATCAGTGATTGCATAGAGAATTATCTCGGTTTAGCCGCCTATGAATTAAAGCATAGTTGACATTGATTCATAGGCTTGTTACCATCAAAAAAGGTGCTATCTCCTTGGAAAAGGAAACTAATAGATATGACTGTGGCCAAAGACCGTGCAGCCCAGATTAATGCGACATTTATTGAGGCCGCCGAAAGTATTCGGATTCAACGCAAACGAGCCTTTGAGGATCAGCTTTGGCATAAGAAGCAACCGAAGCAAGCCAATCCATTTAGCCAACAAGCAATTTGGGCTGAATACCCAACCTATAAACGGCTATTGGAGCAACGGGCTAAAAACCAAGTGGCTGAACATGTGGTGCGGGGGATTGCCAGTTTATTGGAGTGTCCAATTCACGAGCGAAATTACCTCTTGCGCAGTGCAGGCTACGCCGAAGATCCAGATATTTTAAGCGGGGATGCCTTAGAAGCTCAACTTGCCCAATTGCAAAGTTTGTTAGATATCTTGCAGTACCCAGCATTTTTAGTTAATCAAGTCTGGGATATTTTAGCGATTAATCAGCCAATGGTGCATGTCTTTCAGCACTTTTTGGGGCTGAACTTTGAACGTATTCCGGTTGAACATCGTAATATTTTGAATTTCATGTTTGATCCAGTTAATTATTCGGCTCGCAAAATCTTGAGCAAAGGTGGCTTGCAATGGGAGCGGGTTGCTCGCAACTATGTCTATAATTTTCAGCAAGCTAATCGTGCATGCCAATTTGAAACATGGTATCAGGCCAAAGTTGCGAGCTTAATGCAACTGCCCGATTTTGAGCGGATTTGGCAAAGCATTGACCCAAGCATCAAAGCCCACGATATGCTGAGCCAAGGCCAAACCGATAACTTAGTCTATGGCTTGCGCACGATTTATATTAGCGAATCGGATACTTACGCCTACCCGCGAATTCATGCCTATGTCGATGCGCTTGGCACAAAACCCAACTGACACTCAATTAAGAATTATTTGCTAAATGATCGCCACGGCGCAAACGCTCCAATTTTGCTGTAATTCGTTGCTCAGCAGCTTGACGTTGTTCAGGGGCTAGGATTAATTGGGGCTGGTTGGCAGTATCGAAACTGAGATCAAGATAATCGCCAACTTGGGCTGATGCTGGTAAGCAACCGATGACAATATTATAGATTTGGTGATTATGCTGATCAATTAATACCGCATGCTCACCTTCATAGCGATCAAAAACTACAAGCATTATTGGCTCCTTAATGACACAGTGCTGTTGTTCGCTGGGCCGTTTGCACCTGATACTCAAGTCCATCGGAGGTTATAACGACTGTCCCATGACGATCAGTGCCATAAACCGTTGCCCCGAGATTGCACAATGTTGTTAATGTTTGTTGATGTGGATGGCCATAAGAATTATTACGACCTGCTGAATAGATCGCTAGAGTTGGATCAACCGCTAGGGCAAATGCAGGAGTCGTTGAGGTATATGACCCATGATGGCCAACCTTAAGCACCGTAGCTGGTAACAAATTGGGCGTTGTTTGTAAAACATCGACCTCGCTACTCGCTTCAGCATCACCAGTAAAAAGCATACTAAATTGACCATACTCTAAACGCAAAATCAGGGAGGTATCATTTAAATCACCAGCCTGTGGTTCGCTGCGGACAACTAATAAACTCAAATCGCCCAGAGGAATAGACTCTTGGGTTTTAACTTCGCGATATGGCACTTGTTGACGATCAATCGCATCAAGCAAATTCTCAAAATAACTGGTGGAGTGAACTGCACCCGATGTCCAAATACTGCCAACTTCGAGAGAATTCAGCACCTCAACCAGCCCGCCAATATGATCAGCATGAGGGTGTGATACGATCATATGATCGATTCGTTGAATGCCTTGTTGGTGTAAGTATTCTAATGCCAAACCATTGTCATAGCCGCCGTCAATTAAGGCGTTCATCCCCTGTGGAGTTTGAATTAAGATACTGTCCCCCTGATCAACATCGATCACGTGAATTCGGAGCGTTTGGCCTGTGGCAAGGCGTTGATTAGGCGGACTCTGGTTAGGAGTACCAGCAATTGGTGCGTTGCTAAAATTTAAACCACCTAGTACCAATCCCATCAATGGTTTTAGGCTAAGTCGTGCACCAATGAATAAAACAAGCGTTAACGCAAACCAATAACGCCATTTTATGCTACGCTGCACAGCCTTTACGCCTACCTCAGTTGAAGGGATCGACTTGGTTGCTGTGGCCTGCCAATGCTGAAAGGCATTACCACAGTATCTGCAAAACCGCGCTTGAGGACTCCGCCGGTTGCCACAACGATTGCAAAAAGCTGGGAAAGATGGTGCTGTCATAGGCAAATCTAGCCATACGCTAAAATTCTAGGTACTAGCTTCATTATAACGCAGTTTATTACCATAATTGCTGTATTGAATTGCTATGAACGATAAGAGCCATCCATCTGAACTGCGATGGATGGCTCTTATCCAATAAACTTTGGATTATGGTTGATAGGTTACAGTCAAGACTGGGCGATTGCTTGTCAACATTGCTTCGCCACCAGCAATCCGCACATAATCAGCTTGGCTGTTAGCATTGGTTAAGTTCTCAAAGCGCAGCCGAATTTGGGTACGGCCTTGTTTATTGATAGCACTTAATCCGGTTGAATTGGCGCTACCATTCAAACCATTGGGGGTTTGCTGAAAGCTCATGGCACTGCTGGCTGTGGTCGTTGTGCCAAAATCACTCAATTCAAGATAACAGGTCAGACTTAAACAACCTTGATTTAGATCTGCAACTAAGCTTCCAAGACCTGTCCACGGAGTGCCAATCGCGCTTTGTTCATACGCTAAGCTTAGGTTGACGCTGGTAATCGTCGCCCCATCGGGAATGGCCGAGGTGTCAAATGAGAGGATTCCGCGCAGACTGGTGCTGCCACTATCACCAACATACATACTTGGAATCAATACATATCCACCAAACGTTGTTTGGGCAACCAAGCCATCTTCCAAGCCCCACGAAGGGAATTGCATGCTTTGGCCTGCACTGGGTGTAGGGCTAGGAGCAATCGGGGTCGAGGTTGGATTTGTTGGCGTTATGCTGGGTGGAGTGCTGGTGGCACTGGCTGCTGGCGTAGTTGTTGGGGTGGGGCTGGCCGAGGTTTGGCTAAAGAACCGCCAAAATTCATTGCTGGCTTTTGGGCCTTGAGGATCGGTGTAGGAACCTGAACTGCTGCCACCTGACCATGCATGCCCCATCCCATTAATTGCCCAATGTTCAATAATTGGTTGGTTGGTTGCATTGTTGTAGATAGTGCGGGTGTAGCTCCGACCGTTAGGCACAGTACCCGAAATTGTTTGATCAACGGTTGCATCGACTGAATAATTGCGCTGAGTATCATCAAGATAATCGTTGGTGGTGAGCCACTGCTGGACAACTTGTTGGCCGTTGATCGGCGTAACCACGCTGTCCGCCGTTCCATGAATCACCATCACCCGCACCAAATTGGCTCGCGTACCGATCGATTGATAGGCGGCCAAGCCTTGAGCTTCGGGGTTGGGGCCACCCGATTGCATGGCCGTCGAAACATTCAACACGCTGGTTGCGGCCTTGTATTCCAAGCCACCAACAACCCCAATTGCTGAAAAGATATCGGGATAGGTCGCGCCCATAATGACGCTCATCGCTGCACCAGCCGAAATCCCTGCAACATAACGCCGACTTGGATCAACGTTATAGCTCGCTTGAATGCTGGTCACCATTGCGGCGATAATGCTGGGTTCGCCTGCCCCCCGTGTTTGATGTTGGCTATCCCACCATTGCCAGCAACGATTGGCATTACTGCTGGTTGGTTGTTCAGGGTAGAGTACCAAAAACGTTTGGTTATCGGCCAAATTGTTCATTTCGGTGCCACGGGCAAAATCATCGGGCGTTTGAGTACAGCCATGTAACAGCACCACTAAGGCGGTAGGCGTTGAGGTCGAATAATTAGTTGGAACCCATAGTTTGTAATTGCGCGAACCGGCGCTCGTTGTAACTGAACCGGTAATCCATTGACCTGCACTCGCCGCCTGTGGACTCCAAAAACTTGCCAAAATGCCAAGTAACAGCAGTACGATCAGCCATCCTCGTTTCATGAGCAATCTCCTTTGATTGAACCTAGTTGGGCGACGTGGGCAATGGGGCAGGAAGGATTTTAAGCATAGCAGCAAGCAGTTACACTTGAGTTACACACGCAAAGCTCAGGGGTCGGTATCAGGGGGCAGGGGCTGGGTTTTGATCCACGAAGGACACGAAGGAAAGAGGGGGCAAGGGCTAGGTTTTGATCCACGAAGGACACGAAGGACACGAAATGAGGCTATGGGCTATGGACTATCGAATATTCCTTGGTATTCCAAAGAGTAAATCCAATAGCCAATAGCCCATAGCCTTTGATCCTCTGCGCCAAACTCTGATCCCTCGTCCCTGATCCTTGGCCCCTAATCTCAACTATGCTCTATGTGTAATGGTTCATTGGATTAACAACCAATTCTCGTGCCCTCACCCCCTAACCCCCTCTCCCGCACGCGAGGCGAGGGGGGACTGCTCCAACGGTGCTCCCCTCGCCCGCCGCAGTGGGCGAGGGGTTGGGGGTGAGGGCATGCTGACCGTTGTTAACGCTATAAACCATTACATCTATGTTCTATGTTCGTTTACCCCTCAACAGTGCTTGGGCGTAATTGTGGTTGCAACATATCGCGGGCTTGTTGCAAGCGTTTATAGACATTGGCCAACGAAATTCCTTGATGCTGCGCAATCGCATCGCATGACATATCGTTGTAGAGCCACAACGAAAAAGTGCTATTCAAGCGTGGCGATAACGCTTGCAAGGCTTGATTGATCGTTTCATAAACTTCGCGCTTCAACAACGCCGTTTCGGGCGAGGGCGTTGCGCTATGTGGCATGCTGTCGTCATTGCCCAGCAGGCTATCGAGCGGTTGAAGCCGCTTGAGTTCGCGTTGTTGTTGACGATGAATATCGATGCAAATGTTGTAGGCCATGCGCATGAGCCAAGCCTTGGCGTTGGTAATTTTATAGGCATGGCGGGGCAACGATTCCCACGCTTTGAGCACCAAACGGCTTAATGCTTCATCGGCATCGTGGGGATTGCCATGCATCCAAACTAAACATTGCTGTGACAGTTCAGTGTGGTACAAACTATACAACTCCCAAATGGCTGCATGTTCGCCTCGGCAAATTTGTTCGACGAGTTGTAATGCCACTGTTTCGCTGTGATGGTTTTGATTCCGAACTTCGCTGTTCATAGCTCATCCTTCATTCACTATCTATTGAATATCCGCTACAAGGTCTGCTACAATTCACAGCATAGCGGCCCAGCGTTTCAAAATCGTTTTATTGGAGATGTAGCTCCGTGAATGTCACGCATCAGCCTGATGATTCGGCTCAATCGGTGCCAAGTTTACGGATTCACGTTTTTGGCGGCTTGCGGATCTTTATCGACAATCAACGCATTAGTGATCTAGCAACTCGCAAAGTGGAAGCACTGCTGATCTACCTTGTCGTCAATCCTTACCCCCACGAACGTGAGGTTTTGGCACAACTGTTATGGAATGATTTATCGGCAGAACGCACGGCGGGCAACTTACGCCTCACACTCAATCAATTACGCAAAGTGATGGACCCGTTTATTGAGGTCACGCGCCATACGATCGGGTTGCATCCCCAAGCCCGTTATTGGCTCGACCTTCAGCATTGCACCCAAATTTTTGAGAACCCAGCTAGCCCAACCAACGAATTAGCCAGCGCGATCGAACATTATCAAGGCGATTTTCTCAATGGGTTTTATCTCCGCGATGCCGATGGCTTCAGCAGCTGGCAACTCCAACAGGTAGAATATTGGCGACAACAAGCGCTGGTCGCGATTCGCCGCCTGATCGAACGCTATACCGTGGTAAGCAACTACAACGAGGCAATTCGTTGGCTTCAGCGCTTGGTGACGCTTGATGAATGTGATGAGGTCGCCCATCGCCAGTTGATGTTGCTGTTGATGCGCACCGGCCAACGCCACACTGCCCTGCGCCAATATCGGCTGCTCGAACAAGTTTTAGAGCGTGAGTATGGATTAAAACCCGAGCCAGCGAGTGAGGCCTTGCAGCGCCAAATTATGGCAACACCCGCCCAACGTCCGCATCGGTTGATTCGGCCAACTCCAATGCTCTATGGTCGCCAAACTGAGCTAGAACGCATGACCCATTGGCTGGCGGCTGAACGTAACCAACTGTTGACGATTATGGGCGCTGGCGGGAGCGGCAAAACCCAATTAGCCCTGACCTTTGGCTGGAAGGTGGTCAACGAATATTTAGGGGCTTCGAGCAACGGAGTTTTTTATATTTCCTTGGTCAGTGCCGATCAACAGCCGCGCCTGTTGGATGCAGAACCTGTGTTGTTGGCAATTGTGCAGACCTTAAACCTACCACCACCACGCACCAACGATCTGGTTGAACACCTGATTCTCCAGTTGCAACAGCATGAATTGATCATCATCATTGATAATGGCGAATTGTTGGCGACTAGCGCTCGCTTAGCCCTCAGCAGTCTGATTCAACATATTCCGCAATTGCGCTTAATTATTGGCTCGCGCGAGCGCATGCGCCTGCAAAACGAATATGTATTGGAATTAGCAGGCTTGGCCTATCCCCAGATTAATGATGATTCAGGCTATTCGCCGCTGTTGGCCGAGCAACTTCAGCATTTTGCAGCGGTCGATTTATTTGTGCATTGTTTGCAGCGGCAAGGCAAATCGGGCGATTTGGCCGATTATAGCCACGCTGATCGTCAAGCGATTGGCCAAATTTGCCAGATGGTCCATGGCCTGCCGTTGGCAATTGAATTGATCGCGCCATGGATGACCATTCGTAGTGGCCATGAAATTGTCGAGGCACTCAGCAATGACATGCAGCTTTTTCATAGCGATGTGGTCGATATTCCAACCCGCCATCGCAGCATCCAGGCCGCCTTTGATTATTCGTGGCAATTGCTTGATCCGCATGAACAGGCTTGTCTAGCACGCTTGGCGGTATTTCCTAGTAGCTTTAATGCTGAAACCGCCACAATCATTGCCGAGGTCGATTTGAACGTGCTGGCCAATTTACGGGCCAAATCGTTGCTCACGCTTGAAATTTTGCAACAACAAACCCGCTATGCCTTACACCCATTGCTGCATCAATTTGCCCAAACCAAACTCCAAGGCTTGGCCGCCGATCAGCAAACGCTGTATCAACGCCATGCCCGCTACTTTGGCCAATTTAGCCGTCAGCAAGAGCAATTAATTCATGGCAACGCCAGCCAACAAGGGTTAATGCTCTTAGAACAAGAGCTTGATAATATTCGGGGTGGTTGGCTCTGGGCGGTTCAAGCCCAACAAATTCATATTTTAGGCGATTATTGTATTGCTTTACACGATTTCTTTGCGATTCGCAACCGCGAGATCGAAGGCCAACAGCTTTTTGCTCCAGCCGCAGCGTTATTAAGCACGCTTGACCATCAGGATGTTGAGGCTGAGATCGTTTTAATTGTAGTGCGAATTGTTTCGTGTTACGCTGAGTTTCATTATATTTTGGGCGAATTAGCACGTTCTGAGGCATTATTGCAACAGTGTATCGATGTCTTGTATCGAAGGCAATTGCAGAATGTGGCTGAATTGTTGTTTATTTATAAGCAACTTGGGGTGATTACCCAACGCCGAGGCGAATATACCCGCGCCCTTGATCTATTACAACGCTGTTTGGCTCAGGCTGAAAGCGTCAACGATCCAATTAAAGTCAGTGATACATGGTTATCGATCGGCGCGGTGTTGTTGGCACAAGGCAATTGGCAAGCCGCCGAACAAGCCTTCCAGACCTGTAGCGATCACTATCAAGCCCAAAAACATCTGTGGGGGTTATGCCATAGTCAACGCTTTTTGGGGGTGGTGGCGCTGGCACAAGCCAATTATAATCTGGCTCAGCATCATTTTGAGGCCAGCCTTGATTTGGCCTATCAGCTCAAAACCCCGCTTGGCGAGGCATTAATTCGCGATCAAATGGGCATGTTGGCGCTGCGCCGCGAAGATTTTGCCCAAAGTGCGGGCTATTTGCACAAAGCCTTTGCCATTTTTCAAGAACTAGGGGTTGAGGCCATGATTGGACGGGCGGCGATTCATCTAGCCCAACTCGAATTGGCGCAACGTCATTTTCAATATGTGCAGCCATGGTTGGCGCGGGCGATTATGGTTGCTCAGCAACGCCAAGAAATCCCGCTATTGCTCGAATGTTATGCGACAGTTTTGCAATTTTGGGCGGCGGTTTGCGATGGCGAGCCAAGCCATTGGTTCAAACTATGGCATAGCTTGAGCCAACATCCAGCCTGTAGTGCCGAAACCAAAAGTTTGCTCAATCGTTTACAGTTGCACCAGCATTCCGCAGGCCAAAGCAGGCCGACGATTGAGGTTGAACTGTCAGGAATTGAACGCTATGTAGCCCTTTGCTTAAGCCAAATTGAGCAAAGCCAGAGTATTGCGGTTTAGTAGGAGGAATATTCATGGATATGGTCGATTTCGTCCAAACCCTCGTCGATGACCCAAGCCGTTTAGCCTCGTTCAAGCAAAATCCTCAAGGCTTTTTGCAACAACTAGGGCTTGGTCAGAAACTCGCCAAAGCAGACCCAATTCAAGAAGTTACCACCGTGATGACCTTGCGGAGCGTTGGCACTGTTGCCCAAACAGAAACCCAAGCTTATCAAGATGTTCCGGTCACAGTTTCATCGTATATGAATGTATTTATCGAAGCCGCCGATAAATCCAAAGATTATAACGTGACCTGCTGGTTGCTCAATCATAGCTATATGATCGAAGATGATAGCGGTAATCCCTACTTCGATTTACATGTTTGCTATGTTGACCCAAACGACCCTGATGACGTTCCTCAGGTCTTTTATATTCGCAGCAAAAACCAAATCGAACAACCAACCTACAATTGTGCCAATATTCCAATTGAATTACATATTCCGGCCAATAATTATATTTTGGTTGGTAGAACTCGCCCAGTTCATACAAAATTAACGAATTTTGTCTATCATCGCCAAAAAGATGATCAGCCACCATTATTTGAAATAGCCTTTGATGAGCAACCAACGTAGTATGGTGTCAGCAGTGAAACAAGGCTCGCTGACAATTGTTGGCACAGGCATCACCATGATCGCGCATTTAACTAATGAAGCCCATGCGTGGATCAGCAAAGCCGACCAAACCTTTTACTTGGTGATGCACCCGCTGGCCGATGAATGGATTCACAAACTGAATCCACAGGCCGAATCGTTAGCCCATTTTTACCAAGCCGATCAGCCGCGTGAGCAGGTTTATGCAGCCATGGTCGAGCATATTTGGGCCGCAGTGCGTCAGGGATTGCGGGTTTGTGTGGCATTTTATGGTCATCCTAGTGTATTTGTCACGCCCACCAGCGATTTGGTACAGCGTGGGCAGCGCGAAGGCTTGCGGGTCAACATATTACCTGGCATTTCAGCTGAGGCCTGTTTGTTTGCCGATTTGGCCATTGACCCGGGCTTGCATGGCTATCAAAGCTACGAGGCCAGCGATTTTTTGGTGCGCCCACGGCGCTTTGACCCCAGCACGCCCTTGGTTTTATGGCAAATTGGGGTGATTGGCTATTTCAAGGTGGTGCATGATCAGCTTGATTCGCGGGCTGGCTTAGCCCGTTTGGTCGCGCATTTACAAGCATTTTATCCTGCTCGGCATGAGGTGACGATCTACCAAGCAGCGATTTTGCCAATCGAAGAACCAACCATCCAGCGCGTTTTACTCAAAGATTTGGCCGAACAACAGGTTTCGGCCTATGCCACTTTGTATATTCCTGCTTATGGCGATGCCCAACTTGATCAAAGCTTGGCGCGTGAGTTTGGGTTAATGTAGTGGGCTTAATTTGCTTGAGCTTCAAGCTTGCGGCTACTGGATGGGTGCAGGGTTGAAGCTTAAGCTGCTCGCTGATCAGGGTTTGATGCCAAGATTAATCGGGAACTTTCCAGGTAAACTCTGAACGTCGTTCAAGTTTATACAGCTTTACTGTCAATGCGCGAATATTTGAAACATCCATTTTTGCGTAAATATTGCGTAAATATGTGCGGATTGTTGCTGGACTAAGGCTTAATTGCAGGGCAATTTCGTCGCAACTATAGCCATTAATGCTCAACTCAGCAATTTCTAACTCGCGAGTGGTTGGTTGATCACCATGTCGAGGCATATGATTCCACCTTGCTAGTTTGGTTAAATGTATTTGCTCGATAGCTATCAAACTGGATCGAACATTCACACAATCGCAACAAATGTAGCGTAGCATCGATGGAATCAAAAAACAGCTAGGAATTCTTACAATTAAGCTGATTAAATAACAATACTAAGCCCGTAGTGCCGAGTAGGGGCAGCACTGCGGGCTTAGTATTGGCGATTAATTACAAATTGCCACGTTTGGCTTGTTCGCGCTCAATCGCTTCAAATAGGGCTTTGAAATTTCCAGCACCAAAGCCACGGCTGCCCTTGCGTTGAATAATCTCGTAGAACACGGTTGGTCGATCGCCAACTGGTTTGGTGAAGATTTGCAAGAGATAGCCTTCATCGTCACGATCGACTAAAATACCCAATTGTTGCAGGGTATTGTAGTCCTCGTCGATATGGCCAACCCGACCGGCCAAGGCCGAGTAATATGTATCCGGCGTGCGCAAAAATTCCACGCCATTATCACGCAGCTGCTGCACAGTTTTGATAATGTCAGGCGTGATCAAGGCGATGTGTTGAGCACCGGGGCCACGGTAATAATCGAGATATTCATCGATTTGTGATTTTTTGCGACCTTCGGCTGGCTCATTAATTGGGAATTTGATCCGGCCTGTGCCATTTTGCACGACTTTCGACATCAAGGCGCTATATTCGGTTGAAATATCGTCGTCGGTAAATTGTTGGAGTTGGCTAAACCCAAGGATGCGGGCATAGAAATTGACCCATTCATCCATTTTGCCTAGCTCAACGTTACCCACAATATGATCAACCGCGGCTAAACCAGTTGGCTCAGCTTTGGCCGGATTTTTAACCTTGTTGTAGCCTGGCATAAACGTACCAGTATAGCCATCGCGCTCAACAAACGTATGCACCGTATGACCATAGGTACGAATGGTCGCTTTAACCACTTTGCCCCATTTGCTTTCCAGCACGGTTGGCTCAAGCACTGCGGTTGCGCCGCGGGCAAGTGCTGCTTCGAACGCAGCAGTGGCGTTTTCAACTTCGAGCGCAATATCCTTAACCCCATCACCATGCAATTTAACATGCTCAGCAATTGGCGAATCAGGATTGAGTGCCCCAGTCAGAACCAAGCGGATGTTGCGCTGTTGCATCACAAACGAAACGCGGTCGCGCGTGCCTGTTTCCAAGCCAGCATAAGCGACTGGCGTAAAACCAAAGGCCGTCCGATAGTAATGAGCTGCTTGGCGGGCATTACCAACATACATTTCGACATAATCGATGCCACGTAATGCTAAAGGATCATGGGCATTCGTGGTTTCTTGTTCTGCCATCGTCATTGATAGCCTCCTTTTGATGAAACGCCGCAACGATTAATCGCTATAGGGCTGAGCTTGCGCCCAGAATGCCTCGAACGCGACCCGTAAGGTTTGCGCTAGCGATGGATGATTCATACATAACGCGGTAATTGAAGGCCGCCCCGTGATGGGATCTTGCAATGAAAGCAAGGCCACCCGACCATCAAATAAATTCATTTTGATTGGCAATTGTGGCACAAAACGCAACTCTTGGCCTAAACTGCGAAACTGCGCCAACACTGGCCGCAATTGAGCATCTTCCAAGGCGCTGAGTTCATATAAAGCTCGATACTGCACGCCGCGCGAGCGTGGTTCGCGAACTTCAGCCACATTTTCCTCAAGGCTCGAAACTAATGGGCGTTTGAAACAGGCTAAAATTTCATGTTCAGCTTGTTGGGCCAATGTCCAAGCCCGAGCGCTAATCTGGCGTGGGTCGAGCAAAACATCGATGTAATCCAAGGGATTATCTTCGTTGCTGCCTTCGGTATAGATCGGCTGCATCGTGGCAACCAAGCCTTGGGCAATGCTTTGGGCCTCGGCTAATTCGCGTTCCATCACACTGCGCCGTTCGGCTAAGAGTGCTGGCAAGGCTTGCTCAGGCGCGACTGCTACAAAGGTACGTCGTGGCCCCATCCGTTCATGAGCCAAGCCTTTGCTTGCCAACGACTGCAACACATCGTAGATTCGCTGGCGCGGAATGCTGGTATGGGTTGCTAATTGGGCTGCCGAAAACGATTGCCGACCGAGTAGCCCCAAATAGGCGGTTGCCTCGTAGCGACTTAAGCCTAAATCGCTCAGTTGATCAATCAAAGATTCATCGTGCATTGGTGTCACCACTGCCTAGTGGTGCTATTGTAGCGAGTTGTCGAATGCTTGTCAATCATGCGAGCAAAGGCCACGTGCAGCACCGAAATCGAATATATTCCGCACATTGTGCGAACAAAAATGGGAGCGCTACCAACGCTATGGTTGGTTTGGCGTTGCGAAGCCAAATTGTACTACGAGCGAGGCCTTGCCAAAATAGGGTTACTGGATGGAGTTGGGGTGCTAACCTGAGGTAGGGGGTAACAAAACGGCCAAGCAATGCACTGCTTGGCCGTCGTGGGTTTTAGTGGTTGACCCATGAATAGGTGTAGTTGGGTTCTTCAAGGTTCAAGGCAGCTTTGGTGAGGTAGAGCGGCTTGAAGGTATCGACCATTACCGCTAATTCTTCAGTGGCCGCTTTGCCAATTGAACCCTCGACCGTGCCAGGGTGCGGCCCGTGCGGCATGCCCGATGGATGCAAGGTGATCGAACCAAGATCAACCCCACGCCGTGACATAAAGTTGCCCTCGACATAATACAACACCTCATCACTTTCGACATTTGAGTGATTATAGGGTGCGGGAATTGCCTCAGGATGATAATCGAACAGCCGTGGCACGAACGAGCAGACCACAAAATTTGGCCCGCTGAAGGTTTGATGAACTGGTGGCGGTTGGTGTACCCGCCCCGTAATTGGCTCGAAATCTTCGATGTTGAAGGCAAATGGATAGAGATAGCCATCCCAGCCCACTACATCAAAGGGATGATGATTGAGCACATGTTTGGTCATGCGGCCATGCGCCCGCACATGGACGGCAAATTCACCTTTTTCGTCGTGAGGGGTAAGCTCCAGCGGCACCCGAATATCGCGTTCGCAGAAGGGGGCGTGCTCAAGCAATTGGCCATGTTCATTGCGATAACGATTGGGCGTGGTGATTTCGCCCATGGTTTCGAGCACCAACATTTTGGTGGGCGTGCCATTGGTATTGACCCGATAGGTTGTGCCAATCGGAATCACCAAGTAATCGCCACGACGATAGGGAATATTGCCAAAAATGGTTTCGAGCACTCCCTCACCTTCGTGAATGAACAACATTTCATCGCCTTCGCCGTTGCGATAGAAATAGGTTTGGGGTTCGGTGGGGTGGACAATTCCCATGCGCACGTCATTGTTGACCAACAACATACGTCGCCCACCGATGGGATCGCCGCCTGGCTGATGGGCAAAGGTTTTGAGATGGCGATGGCGAAGTGCTCCATCAGGTTCAAGTTCAATCGCGGTTGAACCAAGATCTTCCACTTTGAGAATTGCAGTTGGCGGATAATGGTGATAGAGCAAGGCTTCGACCCCGCTAAATCCCTTGGTTCCCATCAACTGTTCCGAATACAGCGACCCGTCGGGCTTGCGAAATTGGGTATGGCGCTTGTGTGGAATGTTGCCAAGTTTGTGATAGAAGGGCATCTTTGACCTCCCGCAAAAATGAAAACGACAAGACCAATTCAGCCCTACTTCTGCATTGGCCACGCCTTGATTATAAAGCTAAATTGCAAAATGAGGAAAATCCAGTCTGATCGGCGCATAGTAGCTCCCGATCTCCGATCCCCAACAACCGAGCCCCAATTGCCTGCTTGACAAACAAATTTTTCGGCGTACCATTTAATTAGTTAGATTAACTAAGCAAATAGTTGCAATCTATCAGCAGTAGTTTGCATGGGCTGGAAGCAACCAGAAACTGCTGCTTTTTGATGTGGAATAAATTGGACATGCTAGTTGCGAGGGTATTTCATGGCGGCGACAGCGCAAGATTCAGAGCAATCACCAAAAGGCGGTTTAGCCTACAAATGGAAGGTATTAATTTCGGTTATATTCGGGATCTTCATGGTGATTCTGGATACGACTGTCGTAAACGTGGCATTTCGCACGGTGCAACAAGATCTGGGGGCGACGATCAACGAAGCCCAATGGATTTTGAGCATTTATGTCTTGATGTTGGGGATTAGCACGCCAATTTCGGGCTATATGGCTGATCGCTTTGGCCTCAAGCGCACTTATGTGATCGGTCTTTCAATCTTTGTACTTGGCTCGTTTTTGTGTGGGGTCGCACCAACAATTGAAACGTTGGTCGTGGCGCGGGCAATTCAGGGGCTTGGTGGTGGTTTATCAACTCCACTTGGCACGGCCTTCATCTATGGAGCTTTCCCTCCCAATGAGCGTGGCAAAGCCCTTGGGGTGTTTGGGATTGCCATGGTGCTTGGGCCTGCTTTAGGGCCAATTCTCGGTGGCTTGTTGGTCGATAACGATCTTTGGCGCTGGATTTTCTTTATCAATGTGCCAATTGGCGTGCTGGGTGTAAGTTTGGCGATTCGCTGGCTCAAGCCAACCCCACCAACGGGCAAACCCAAACTTGATGTGCTAGGCTTGATCACCTCCACGGTTGGATTTGGCTCGGTGCTGTATGCCGCCACGATTGCCGCCGAACAGGGCTGGGAATCGGGCAGCGTCACGATGTGGTTTATCATCGGTGGCATTAGCTTGCTCCTCTTTGGTTTGATTGAATTATTCGTGGCCAAAGAACCCCTACTCGATTTGCGCTTATTCAAAAAACCAACCTTTACTATGGCCAATTTGGTGGGCTGGGTTAGCGTCTTGGCATTGTTCGGGGCCGAATTTTTGTTGCCCTTGTATTTGCAGGTGCTACGTGGGCGCACCGCTTTAGAAACTGGCTTTATCTTGCTGCCCTTGGCGATTGCTGCTGGCTTTGCTACTCCAACGGCTGGGCGTTTATACGACAAAATCGGCCCGCGCCCGTTGATTGTGACTGGCTATGCGATTTTGATTCTCAACACCTGGCAACTCTCGAAATTGCAAGCCGATACCTCAATTGGCTGGATTATGTTCTTGCTGGCCTTACGTGGCTTGGCGCTGGGCATGACCGTGCAAACCACCTTCGTCACAGCACTATCGGATGTTGATTTGCCCAAAGTGCCACGTGGTTCGGCTTTGATCAATGCTACGCGCCAAGTGATTCAATCGATTGGCGTGGCCGTGTTGGCGACGATTCTCGCCAGCACAACCTCAGTCGCAACCAAAGAATTTCAAGAGCAATCGCAGGCTCGTGCCGCCGAGAATGCCCAAGCTGGAGTTGCAACTGCCGCATTTGGCCTGTGCGAAACCCCAGGCGTTGACCCATCCAAGAATTTGCCAGCAGGCATGGAGCAAGCACCAGCTGTGATGCAAGATCAAGTTCGGAGCAGCATTCAATTGGCTTGTGCTGAACAAGTTGCTGGCTTTGAAAAAACCTATCACTTCACCTTCTATGTAGCAATGGTAGCACTCTTCCTTGGCTTATTCCTGCCTGGTTGGCCGCTCAAGTGGGCCGGTCGCGGTGGAACTGCCGGAGCGGCGGCAACTGCTAGCCATTAGGATGTAATGTAAATGCGTACCCTCACCCCCTAGCCTCCTAGTCCGCCGGGGAACCATCAGCGATTCTCCCTTCTCCCGCCGCAGTGGGAGAGGGGCTGGGGGTGAGGGAAATAAACACTATAACGATTAACGTAGCGGCGCAGAGTATGTTGATTTACTCTGCGCCGCTGCGTTAATTGCATTGATCGCAATAAGCCCTAGCAATTTTTGATTTTAGGCCAAGATTTTGCAAAACAACCGTGCGATTGACGGTATAATACCAACTCTATATCAGGAGGAACTGCAGATGAAACGCCTCAATGTTGTGGCTCTGTTGAGCTTACTGTTGGTTGTGCTGGGCGCATGTGGCGCAGAGTCAGCAACTCCAACAACTGCTCCAACAACCGCTTCGACCACCGCTCCCGTCGCTGGCAAGATCGATCTTGCTGGCCGTGAAGTCAGCATCGCCGTCGAAAACTTGTACCCACCATTCAACTACATCAACCCGCAAACGGGCAAAGGCGAAGGCTGGGATTACGATGCTTGGACAGCGATTTGTGCTGAGTTGAACTGTAAACCAGTTTTCAAAGAAACCTCATGGGAAGGCATGATCCAAGCGGTTGGCAATGGTCAATTCGACGCTGCTGCCGATGGGATCACGATCACGCCTGAACGAGCTGAGCAAGTGGCTTTCTCCGATGGCTATATTCAAATTAGCCAACGCCTGTTGGTGCGCAACGATGAAACTCGTTTCACCAGCATGGACGAATTCGCCAAAACTGAATTCCGCTTAGGCACGCAAACTGGCACCAGCAACTACGAAACCGCCAAAGGTTTGCTCGATGAAGCCCGCATCCAAGGTTTTGAAACCTTCCCATTTGCGGTAGCCGCCTTGATCAACGGCGACGTTGACGCGGTGATTATGGACGAAACCGCTGGCCAAGGCTATGTTGGCAACAACAGCGACCAATTGAAGCTGGTTGGCGACCCAATCAAGAGCGATCAATTGGGCTTTATTTTTCCAAAGAACAGCGATTTGGTTGAGCCAGTGAATGCCGCCCTCAAGGCGCTGCGCGAAAATGGCAAGCTAGCTGAGCTTGAAAAGAAATATTTCGGCCCTGATTTCAAATTGCCCGAATAAGCTCATCAATTCAGTGGTGTGGTGCATTGAGGCGCTACACCACTGGGTTTATTCCATCCTCTCCTTAGGCATCACAAGGAGTTCCCATGGCTGCCGACCTTCCGCCTTCAACCTCGCTGCAACCCCCAACCAATAAACGTCTTGATTGGCGCACAATCCCATGGTGGCTGGTCGCAATTGGCCTGATCATCGCCTTTATGGGCTTTCGGATTATCAGCGACCCGGAATATACCCGCATTTTCGAGACGATTCTGACCGGACTTGGCACAACCTTGATGGTCACAGGTATTTCATTTATTTGTGCATTAATTTTAGGTTTGGTGCTGGGGTTGGGGCGCGTTTCACGCAACTTAATCTTGCGCAATCTCTCAATTGGCTATATTGAGTTTATTCGTGGCGTGCCAATTTTGGTGCTGATTTTTACCATCTCATTTGCAATTGTGCCAGCGTTATCCGATTGGATCACGATAAACGGCCAGAAACTGACTGTTTCGTTAACTGCCCGTGCGATTATTGCACTGGTGTTAATTTACGCGGCCTATATTGCCGAAATCTTCCGCGCTGGGATCGAATCGATCAGTCGTGGCCAGATGGAAGCCGCACGATCATTAGGCATGACCCATGGGCAAGCGATGCGCTATGTGATTTTGCCGCAAGCATTTCGCAATGTGCTGCCAGCCTTAGGCAACGATCTGATCGCGATTCTCAAAGATTCATCGTTGGTATCGGTATTGGGTGTGCGCGAAATTACCCAAGTTTCACGGCTTTCGGTTAGCTCGTCGTTTAAATATGAAGAAACCTATTTTATTCTGACCGCCTTCTATTTGACCATGACTTTAGTGCTGTCATTGCTGCTGCAATGGTTGCAACGAAAGATGAGCAGCAATGTCCACTAAACTTGCCAATTCCAATCAACCAATGATTAGCATTAACAAGGTCAGCAAGTTTTTTGGCGATTTTCGCGCCTTGGATGAGGTCAGTCTGACGGTTGATCGCGGTGAAGTGTTGATGATTGTTGGGCCTTCTGGCTCTGGCAAATCAACCTTGTTACGCTGTATCAATCATCTCGAAGTGCCCGATGCAGGCGAAATTATGATCGATGGCAAGCATGTTACGCCCAAAGAACGCGAATTAAATGCAATTCGTGCTGAAGTTGGCATGGTTTTTCAGCGTTTCGAGCTATTTCCGCATCTGACGGTGCTCGAAAATATCTGTTTGGCTCAGCAAAAAGTGCGCAAAAGTTCACGCAGTGAAAGCGAAAAAATCGCCCGTAGTTTGCTCGAAAAAGTTGGCATCCCTGAGCAGGCCAATAAATATCCACCTAAACTTTCAGGTGGCCAACAACAGCGCGTCGCAATTGCCCGCTCGTTGGCAATGCAACCCAAAGTGATTTTGTTCGATGAACCGACCTCGGCGCTTGATCCTGAGATGATCAACGAGGTGCTTGACGTAATGTTGACGCTGGCCAGCGAAGGTATGACCATGGTTGTAGTTTCGCACGAAATGGGCTTTGCTCGCAAAGCGGCGCATCAAGTGGTCTTTATGGATGGCGGCACGATTGTCGAGCAAGGCACGCCCGACCAAGTGTTTGGTGCACCCCAACATGAACGCACCAAGTTATTCTTATCGCGGATTTTGCATTAAGCGCTCAAGGCTAAAATGAACGCCCAAACTACCAAGCCGCTAACACCCAGCCAACGATGCCGACGGGTGCTAGCTCGCTGCAAGGGAAACAGCGCCAAAATTGGGATGATTAAGCTGACCAACCACCACTGCTCAACGCCATTCCACCAACGCCAAGTTAGGGCTGTGGCTGTGCTAAGCCATGTTGCGAAAAACAGCGCATGATGCAGCCAACGCCACTGCCCCAAGCGCAGGTGCAAATATTGGACACTTGCGCCCAGCGCCAAGGTTGCGCAATAGACCACACACGCCAGATAATGCATTATTAAACGATCCCTCGGGCCGATTCCCATAGAGCAACTTGGCCTTGGTGCAAATTTTGGAGTCGCTGAATCGCAGGATCTATTTCGCCAATCTCGATACCTATCCAACGACGCTGTAATTTCTCAGCAGCATAATAAGTCGTTCCAGATCCACCAAACGGATCGAGAATCAGGTCATGAGGGTTAGTGGTTAATGCAATTAAACGCTCTAGCATAATTGGAGCTAATTCATTGGCTCCTCGTGTTTTATGCTTACTATGTCGGACTGTTGGAATATCATCCCATAAATCTTCGGCAGGAGTCCATAACTGGTTGGTTGAATGTGCTTCAAGGCTTTCATCACACCAAACCTCTTCTGGCATGTCAAATATATCCATCAGATTTAAGCCTTGAGGATTCAATTTCTTACGATGCCCCCCATAATCGCGAATTTCCTTACCACAATGTCTACATACTGGAATAGGAATATAGACTTTATTGAAGGTTGAGGGTTCGCCTTTTGTGTAGTAAAGCAAACCATAGTGAGCAGGCGAAAGCTTCTTGCCACGCGGAAAGGCCTTTGGCATTCTGCATGCGATCCAGTGCCTGAACATCATTCCTGCTTGATTAAGATATGAACCATAGCTAATTAACCATTTAGGTAGATTAAACAGAAGAATTGCTCCTCCTGGTTTGATAATTCGAATAAGTTCGCTAATCCAGCTATAAGACCATTCAAGATATTCAGCGTCTAAAAGTTGATCATTAATTCCCTTACCATAGTTTTTACCAAGATTAAATGGCGGATCAGCAAACACCATATCGATCGATTCCGAGGGTATGGCTTGAAGAAAATTAAGGCAATCTCCTTGATAGAGACTTCCTAAATCTGTACTATATCTATGATGATATTCCAAACTCTGCTGAATATCGAATAGTTTTGATGGATGATCGGGCATATACAAATCCTATCCTAGTCAAATCAGAACATTCTTTTTTATTCTACCGCAAAGCCCGACCATCTGTTCCTTTTGGAATGAGTGGAACAGTATGATCTAAACTATCGTGCTCAATCGCGATAACCATTAATATACCATTTCTAATCTGAAGTGATCGCCAAAGATCAAAATAGGGTTCAATTTCTGTATAGTTCCCAATTCGATCAGTTAAGTATTTATACATGCTACGAGTAGGAAGGATTAGTACCCCACCGATAATTGTTTCTTTTAGCATCCCAAGTGCTAGCTTATTTAATGTCCGATGGGTTGAGGAGATATTTCCTGTTTCCCATTCCAAACAGAAAAGTTATGAATTGGGAGTTTTATATGATGCATCCATTGGACCAGGTTTCTTAGCTGTGGCAATATCAATTGAATGTTCCAGTAGCCAACCCTTTTTTGCCAAATGATCCATACAGGCGGTTTTAATTGGTTTGACTCCATTTCCTTTATCAATAGGATTCAATGAGAAAACAGCACCATTAGTCGGCCAACGGATGGTGGCAATGGCTTCGATAATATCAGCATAAATGGTGTTCCAATCGGTTGTTAAGGAGAAATTGCCTGCATCTATGAGTCGTTCTTCATGAATTATTTTCATCGTGTCCATTCCTCTGATAGAGCTTTTTCAAATGCTTGTTGGACACGTTCAATAAATTCTGCAGGTGTAATCTTGAGTACATGGGCTAATTCAAAAACCGTTGTTAAAGTCGGAATTTTTAAGCCCCGTTCAAGCTGACTAATGTACGTTCGATGATAGTTTGCTTTAAAGCCAAGTTCTTCTTGCGAGATACCAAGGCTAACCCGAAGATCCTTCAAAACCACTGCAAACGCATGCTGCAACTTCATGATCGTCGTCCAACAAAGTGAAATCGGAAACATGGTTGCTATATAGACTATAGATCTACAGACTATAGTGTTCAATATCGATTTTTAGAGCTAGGCCTTTTGGTTTCTGCGGCTTTACAAAGAGTGTTTTGATTATGCTATGCTTGTTGCTATCTGGGGCTATTTTGGTTGTTATATATGGTTAATTCAGTTGCTCGGCTACATCGGCTAGCGCTTTTTGCAAGCGATCAAGGTATCCATTGAAGGGTGGTTGGTTCAAATCAAGCGTAATTGGCACATTCAAATCGACTGCCACGCTGGTGGAAATTGCCACAGTTTGGTTGAAATTGATTGGCACATTGGTCGAAACCGGAATCGTAACATCGATTGGCACTGGAATTGTCAATGAGCCAAAACCAGTATCGACGGGCAATTGCAAGGTATCCTTGATTTGCACCGAGGTATTGATTGGAATATTCAGCGATTGATTGATTGGCACATCGAGCTTGATCGGCACGGTTTGGTTAATCGGTACTTGATAGACCAAGGGTTCACGTCGTGCTTCATCAAGCGCTATTTGCAATTGACTGAGTTGTTGGTTGGCGGTCGAACGCACCTGAAACAGCGTGCCGATCGTCCAGCCATGCAGCGCCAACGACCCAATCACCAACAAACTTAATGTCCAAAATGAAGCACGACGTTGTTGCATAAGCCTACTTTCTGGTGGCAGAGCGTCGCCGCCACCACCAAATGCCAATAATTCCAACAATATTGCCCACGCCAAGCGCGAGAATCATCGCCCACAACGGTGGATCTTGGGCGATAGTTTGGGCCAGCACGATCATTTGACAATCAACTCCCGTGGAAAGTTGGTCAAACATTCAGCGCCAGTGGGGGTCAACAGCACATCATCTTCAATCCGCACGCCACCAATTCCAGCAACATAGGTGCCTGGCTCAACCGTAAAAACCGTGCCAATTGGCAGGGCAACGGTGTTGGTGCTAGCGATATAGGGCGGCTCGTGAATTTCCATACCCAAGCCATGGCCTGTGCGATGGATGAAGTAACGGCCTAATTCGGCATCCTCAACCACTTGCCGTGCGAGCCGATCAACCTGTGCGCCGCTCATGCCTGGTTTGGCTCCGGCACAGGCAGCGCGATTGGCCGCCAAAACGGTTTCATAGAGCATCCGTTGTTGCTCGTTTGGCTCGCCAACGCAAACAGTGCGGGTAATATCCGAGCAATAGCCGCGATACAACGCCCCACCATCCAAAATTACCAAATCGCCAGTTTGGATTTGGCGCTCGCCCGTCGTATGGTGTGGATTAGCACTATTTGGGCCACTCGCCACAATCGTCGCAAATGATGGGCCTTCGCCACCCTCAAGTTGCATCGCTTCTTCCCAAATGCGGGCAATTTCGCGCTCGGTTCGGCCTGGATGAAGCGCCTCAATTGCGGTTTTAAGCCCAGCCTCAACAATGCGCACAGCTTCGCGCATCAGGGCAATTTCATCAGCGCCCTTTTGCATGCGCAAACTGGCGATCGCGGCGCTGGCATCGATGCTATGTACGCCCGCAACTTCTTCTAAAGCGCGTAATTCTAGCACCCGCATCGTCGTATATTCCACGCCAACTGTGCGACCAATCAGGCCTGCCGCTGCATTGCGCAAAGCATTCATTGGGCCTTCATCATCGCTCCATGGAAACCAACGTACCGCCACTTCGCCGCTATATTCGGCTAAAGCACGCGGTTGCTCCAAGGCTGGCAGCACAATATTGATGCTCTGACCATCAGCAGCGATCAACGCCAAGGCCAAACGCTCACTTAAATGCAAGGTCAAGCCCGTAAAATATTGTAAGTTAGCCCCAGGCATCAACACCACATAATCCATCCCTTGCGGGCGGGCAGCGCTAGCCAAACGTCGAATTCGCACGCCACTCATGCTACAACCTCCACCAAATAGAATATGCTCAGTATAGCACTCTCGCTCAAGGCATTGATCAATGTGGATAATTTATGGAGAGTTTATTGATTTTATAGATCTCCTCCCTTCCGTCCCTCCGCTGGAGGGAAACGCAGGGTGTTTTCATCCCCCTGCACCCCCTAAAGGTCGATTTGGGAGACCCATAATATGATGGTATATTCAAAATCAGGGCTTTAATATGAATATGTAAGTTCTCTTGATTCAATGTATTGTGCTAAAAACCAAATGACGCGAGCACCACTGCTCGCGCCATTTAGCCTCACCGATATGAGTTTGAATCTAGCGACCTTGGTAAAGGGCGTTGATCAATTCGCCATTCGTGGTGTCGCCGCTCAATTCCCAGAACATCGTGCCGCCAAGACCTTTGGCTTTTACATAGTCAGTCTTGACTTTCATAATGGCTGGGTCATCATAGGTCCAGAATTGGCCGTTGCCGTAGAGCCAAGCAGCGCCAGCAGCGCTATTTGAGTAGCGGGTCAAGCCTTTGGTTTTCAACACTTTGTAATCTTCGATGCCAGCTTCGTAAGTTGCTGGAGCAGCTGAGCCAGGTTGGAACAAGCCATTGTTGGTGCTTGGTACATCTTTCCAGCCGCGACCATAGAATGGTACACCAACCACAACTTTATCGGCTGGAGTTCCACCATTCAACCAAGCGTTGACAGCAATATCAACCGAGTAGACTGGGCCGGGATCGCCAGCGATTGAATATAAGTTTGATTGGAAGTTGGTGTTAGCTTCCCAAGCGCCGTGCAAGTCGTAGGTCATGATGTTGATGAAATCGAGATATTGGTGAATTTGACCAACCTGAATCTTGGCGATCTTGGCTGGGTCGGCTGGGGCAGCAATCGTCAACAACAAGCCTGGGCGAACTGCGTTCAATTGGCTGCGGAATTCGCTCAACAAGGCGGTGAAGTTTTGGGTATCTTCAGGGCGATAGTTACAGGTGTTACCACAAGCTGCGGGGTATTCCCAGTCGATATCGATGCCATCGAATACGCCAGCCCAGCGTGGGTCTTTGATGAACAGGTCAACACATGATTTGACGAAGGCTGCGCGGTTAGCTGGCAAGGCAGCATCCGAGAAACCTGCCGACCACGTCCAACCACCCAATGAAATCAACACTTTCAAGTGGGGGAATTCGGCTTTGAGTTTGCGCAATTGGCCAAAGCTACCGCGCAATACGCCAGTATCCCAAGTATCAGCTACGCCATCGACGCTTTCAGCAGCGCTATAAGCCCGATCATAATCGGCGTAGGTGTCGCCCAATTGGCAGCGGCTATTGACAACATTGCCAAAGGCATAGTTGATGTGGGTCAACTTAGCAGCTGAGCCACTGGTTTTGATATTGCGAACGTGATAGTTGCGACCGTAGACGCCCCATTCAGCGAAGTAGCCGATGATGCGTTTGCCACCGCCAGGTGTGGTGGTTGCAGTTGGCAAGACTGGGGTTGCAGTTGCTGGGCGTGGGGTTGCGGTTGGATTATTTGGCGTTGGCGTGGCCGTGCCAGGTCGTGGCGTTGCCGTTGGTGGCAGAGGCGTTGATGTTGCAGGGCGTGGAGTTGCGGTGGCTGGAATTGAAGTCGCGGTTGGATTGCTTGGTGAAACCGCTCGCCACAAGGCTGGAACATCAACTGGATTCCAATTTGGCAATGAAGTATGCGGTTGAATACATTCATATTCGCCACCAGCATAGCTTACTCGTGCCCCAATCGCATAGGCATGATAGTTACCATCCCATGCAGGTGCGGCTGCCTGAACCTTTTGTTGGCTCAATGCCATCAACATAACAAGAACGGGAATTAAGATAAAGGCTAGAAACCGAAACCGACGATGGATCAAATTCATAATCGTCACTCCTTCGTGGTTACTAGAGATCATCCGACGCGAACGTTCCAAACTGCTAGCCAACTTAGAAATCACTAACTAATTTCATTGGAATTACAAAGACTTTAACCGATTTTTAAACATTTGTCAAGAGGTTTAATTAACAGAATTTAAGCAAATTGGCTTTTTGACTTGGGCTCCGAGCTAATGGTTGGGTTGAATGTACCATCGATTAGCATGCCCTCACCCGCCCAGCGAGCGATGGGGAAATCATCCCACCATGCCGATTTGAACTCCCCTCGCCTGCCGCAGTGGGAGAGGGGCTGGGGGTGAGGGAACAAAAAACCTACGGGCAGCTATGTAGCACAGTTAGGCCAAACTTATTAATCAATATTCTATAAGTGTAATATGCAGATATATTCATTTAATAGTCATTAAATAGATTAATAAATATCAAAATTAGATTGAAGCATGCGCAAATAACGATTGTACAACCAAAATTTGCTACTCAACTCAGTAATCATGGTTGTTGCGGCATTTTTACGCCAAATTAGGCAGCAAAAGTCACATTCATACCAATCAGGCTATGCTATAATCAAATGCAACGAGAGCATCGTCGCTACCAACCAGCAACTTCTACAATTCAAACATCAATCACATAATTAATCAAACAAGCGTTTTATCGCCGATTACTACACTCAAAGGCCTAATTTGAGCCAATGAGCTATATCAATATTCTAGGTATAGAATATTTCTTGGCATGGAGCAAGGAGTCTGGCATGCTGGCCAATGTGTGTCTGGTGGAGAGTACCCGTGTTTTGCAAATTATGGCAAAGACTCAGTTTCGCGGCGCTGAACAATTACTGACGCAGTTCAATTTATCGACGACAATCGCGATTTGTAGTACGAGTTTTCAGCTTTTGCAATGGCTTGAATATCAACCACAGCAGTATGCCCGTTTGATTTTGGTTGATCAACGTTTGGCCGATGGGGTAAGCATCGATGAATTAATGCCGCAAATTCGTTCTGAGCATTTTAAACATCGTGCCTTGGCCGATGATGCCAAAATTATTGGCTGGAGTCGTGACGACCAAGCTCAAGAGGTTTTCTATCGTGCAGGCCTGGATGGCTTTATCTCAAAAAATCGTCAATCGCACCAACTGATCCGTGATATTGTGACCGTCTTTACCAATCAAGCTGAGCATCCATGGTTGCAGCTTAATTAATCAGGATGCGCCACCAGCAATCGCTAGTGGCGCATTGTATTTTAGTCCAGAACGGCAGCTTCAATCGGTGGCAGCGAGCTTTCATAACGGGCAAAGATTCGGCGGTAGTGGCTTGAGCTGCGCAGCAATTGTTCATGGCTACCTGCCGCCACGATTCGCCCACCATCAAGCACCAAAATCACATCGGCCCAGCGAATTTGCGAAAGCCGGTGAGTAATCAGCAAGGTGGTGCGGCCACGCTGAGCCTCACGAATTGCCCGTTGAATTTGATCTTCGGTCGCGCTATCAATCGCACTCGTCGAATCATCCAAAATGAGGATGCGTGGGTTGCTCAAAAAGGCCCGTGCCAAGGCGATGCGCTGGCGTTGCCCACCAGAGAGCGTCACGCCACGTTCGCCAATCTCGGTATCGTAGCCATTGACGAATGAGCTGATAAAATCGTGGGCTTGAGCTGCTTTAGCTGCTTCGATAATTTGTTCACGGCTGGCACTGGGCGCACCAAAAGCAATATTCTCGCCAATTGTGCGCGAGAATAAAAAGACATCTTGCTCAATTTTCGAGATTTGTGAGCGTAATGTATCCAAATTCCACTCACGCACGTCAATTCCATCAATTAATACCCGACCAGATTGCACATCGTAAGTGCGGTTGACCAACTGGGTTAGGGCACTTTTGCCTGAGCCAGTTTGCCCAACAATTGCCACGGTTTGGCCAGGCTTGACACTGAACGAAACATCATGCAAAATCGGCTGAGCTTCATAGCCAAATTGCACATTCTCAAAGCGCAATTCGCCTTTAATCGCTGCTTGATGGCCTTGGGTATTTTCGTCTAGCTCAGTTTCCTCTTTAATTACACCCAAAATCCGGCCCGCGCTAGCGATCCCTGTTTGCACCAAGGTAAAGGCGAACAGCGAGATAAAGGTTGGGAAGCGCAACAAGCCGATTAAGCTCATCACGGCAATAATATCGGCAATGCTGATCCGATTTTGATCGAATAAGATCATCGTGTGTAAAAAGGTCAGGCCAAAGGTGATGCCAAACAGCAAAAGTGGAATATAACAGGCTTCGATTCGACCTTGCTGCACAAACAAATCGCGAAAGCCCCGCGCATGGCGGCGATATTTGAGGCGTTCAAAGCCTTCGCGGGCACTAGCCTTGACCACTTCAATTCCTGAGATGGTTTCTTCGAGGCCAGCATTGAGCTTGCCAAATTGTTCGCGCTGCTCAGCCACCACTGGATTCAAGCGCCGCACATAGCGTCGTACCGCGATAATGTAACAGGCTACAAAGCCCAATGGTACTAACAATAACTCAAGTTTTATAAAGCCAATATAGGTTAGCGGAACCACAATCCCCAAAATACTTTCGAAAATCATGGTGCTACCAGGCACAATCATGCTGGCAAGTTGGCTGGTATCATCGGTGGCTCGCGCCATCAAATCGCCGACCCGTTGGCGGTCGTGGTAGGCTTGGCTTTTGCCGAGCAAACTGATATACAGCTCTTCGCGGGCATCGGCCTCGAAACGGGCGGCAATTGTTTCGCCCGCCAAACTGCCAAACCACAAGCAAAAACCATCGCCAACCAACAAGGCCAAAATAATCAGCGAAAGTCGTAACAATTCAGCGGCATCGAAGGGCACTTCTAGCATGGCCGCCACAGCGCCGATCACGACCCGTGCCTGCGAGTAGGTCACCCATGACCCGAGAAAACACAGCAATACTACACAAGCTAAAAACCAATAGCGCCAAACATGCGCTATAATCCAGCGAATTGAGCTACTTCGCGGGTAGTTATATTCATGTGCAACCGAAAATTCACGTTTGGCCATTAGGTACTCCCACATTTAGCACACGATGGCGCTTGGCAGTCAATCTCGCCACCATTGATCCCATGTCATACAAACATCCGAGCTACCGCATAGCTTAACCGAAATAGCCCAATGTGAGATCGGTCTATCTACCGATTCGTTTGCTGTTTGGCAATTTTAGCCCTTGGCTTTGCGCAAACTCCGAGTGGCATGGTTCACGATCCAGCGGGTTTCAGCGCTTGGCGATTCAGCCAGCCATTGCGTGGTTAATTGCTCAACCCAACTTGGCTGGGCTTTGCTGGCATCGTTGAGCCAATTGGCAACTGAAAGCTGGACATAGCGGCTGGCATCGGAGCGCACTGGGGTTAAAAGCTCGAGCGCCAAGCTAGGGTTTTGTTTTAATTGATTGATATGGCTGCACCAAACGCCGCGCGGGCGCAACGACTCAATTGCAAAGCGCCGAATATTCTCCGAACTATGACCAACCCAAGTTTGCAATTCACTCAGGCTCGTGGCTAAATCGGCAGCAAGCTGTGGTCGCAATGCCAGCCAAGCCCATTCGCGCACGCCAAAATGAGCATCATCAGCCAAGGGTTGTACCAACTTTAATCGCTCGACAATGCTCAAATCAGCCTGATCGGCCAGCATAAAGGCGGCCCAACCGCGCACCGTATCGGCTTGATGGGTTGCTACGCGATTGAACGCCCCAAAGCCTAGCTGTTGATTGAGAATTTGGCCCATTGTTTGCATGCGCTTGACGACTCCCGTCGTTGGATCATATCTTGCCAAAGCAGTGGCAGGCAATTCAGCAAAACAATGTTGCACTAATTGCTGAAAATCGATCGCCAAGCCTTCCATTAAATTAGCAGTAGCAAGTTGACCAGTATTGAGTTGCTGTAAAATGTCGGGCGGAATATTGGCTAGTTTGGTTGCGCCCTTGCGTGATTCAGCCATTGAGAATCCTTTGAATAATCGCTCAAATGTTCGTTTGTATGATACTAAAGCAATCATCAATCGGCAATAAGCATATTTATGTGGTTTGGTTAGGCTCAAATCACCATTGAGTATAGCGTTTCTAGCATAATTGTCATTGAGAAGAAGTTGTACGTATTGATAAGAGCAATTCCCCCTCGCCGTGCCTGCGGGCGAGGGGCTAGGGTGTCAGGGCATACTTGGCTGTTGTTCATGCAATGAACCATTACATCTATTGTTCTATGCTCTATGTTCTTCGGTCTTTGCACTCCAAGCGGGGCGCAGCTATAATGGCGCATGAATCGGTGACTGGCGATACACAAACGTGGGCAACCACGGGGGAGCCGATTTGCGCAGATGCCGCTCGCCTGGGCAAAGGGCTGTTTAGCCCTATGTACACCGCGAATGGAGCTTTGGTTCATGCGAGCTATTGTCAGTGTTTCAGACAAATCGGGGTTGGCGGATTTTGCTCAGGGCTTGAGCGATTTGGGCATTGAATTATTTTCAACTGGCGGTACCAAAGCCGCGTTGGTTGGGGCTGGTGTGCCAGTCCGCAGTGTCAGCGATTTGACGGGCTTTCCTGAAATTTTGGAAGGTCGGGTCAAAACCTTGCATCCTGGTGTGCATGCTGGCATTTTGGCCCGCCGTGATAAGCCAGCCCATCTGGCCCAATTGGCTGAGCACCACATCGGCCAGATCGATTTGGTAGTTGTCAATTTGTATCCGTTTGCTCAAACCATCGCCAAACCTGATGTTACTTTAGAAGAAGCAGTTGAACAGATTGATATTGGTGGCCCAACGATGGTGCGAGCTTCGGCCAAAAATCATGCCCATGTCTTGATTGTGATCGATCCTGCTGATTATCCACGGGTTTTGGAAGCCTTGCGGACTGAGCAAATTACGCCTGAATTGCGCCGCCAACTTGCTGCCAAAGCCTTTGCCCATACCGCAGCCTACGATAGCGCGATTGCCGCCTACTTAACCGACGAAACGTTCCCGCAGCAATTGCCCTTGGCCTGGGAATTAGCCCAATCGCTGCGTTATGGCGAGAATCCGCATCAAGCAGCGGCGTTTTATCGCGCTCCCAATGCTGCCGCCAACACCTTGGCAAAAGCAGTGCAACATCAAGGCAAAGAGCTTTCCTACAACAACTTGCTTGATGCTGATGCTACCTTGCAAGTAATTCAAAATTTTGATCAGCCAACCGTGGCGATTATCAAGCACACTAATCCTTGTGGCCTGGCTTCGGCTGAGGATTTGGTGGCGGCCCACAAAGCGGCGCGGGCGGGTGATCCGCTTTCGGCGTTTGGTGGCATCGTCGGGGTCAATCGCCCCGTCGATCGGGCTTTAGCCAATGTGCTGAAAAAATATTTTTACGAAGTGATTATTGCCCCATCCTTTAGCCCTGAAGCCTTGACAATTTTGGCCGAAAAGCCCAATTTACGCTTGTTGAGCGTCGATACCAGCCGCTCAAGCAGCAACGATTGGGAATATCGCAGTATTGGCGGCGGCATTTTGGCCCAACATGTTGATCGCGTTGGTAATGATCGCTGGGATGCTTGGCAGGTTGTTACTGAAACTGTGCCCAGCGATGAGCAACTGGCAGCCTTGCAATTTGCTTGGAAAGCTTGTGCCAGCGTGAAATCGAATGCGATTGTCTTGGTGCAAGGCGAGGAATTGGTGGGGATGGGCGCTGGTCAGCCTTCACGGGTTGATTCGGTATTGACGGCGATTCGCAAGGCGGGCGAACGGGCCAAGGGTAGCGTGCTAGCTTCCGATGCCTTCTTCCCCAAAGCCGATGGAATTCAGGCCGCGATTGAAGCTGGCGTGAGCGCAATTGTTCAGCCTGGTGGCTCGCAAGGTGATGATGAAGTGATTGCTGCTGCTAACGCCGCAGGCATCGCGATGATCTTCACTGCTACTCGCCACTTCAAACACTAAATCTATCTACTGGCCAGCGTTGGTCGATGGTCGGCCACGCTGGTCGCTTTTTAGTCGAAAGAATGTGATGTTATGGTCGAATTAACCTACGATAGCCAAGGCCTGATTCCCGCTGTAGTGCAACATGCCCGCAGTGGTGAGGTATTGATGGTTGGATATATGAACGCCGAAGCGCTGGCCAAAACCCAAACCAGCGGCTTAGTGACCTTTTGGAGCCGTTCGCGCCAACAGTTATGGACAAAAGGCGAAACCAGCGGCAATGTGCTGAAATTTATCGCTGCTCGCACCGATTGCGACAATGATGCGTTGTTGATTTTGGCTGAGCCAACTGGCCCAACCTGCCATACTGGTTCACGCTCGTGTTTTCATACGACGCTTGATGGCACCAAACGCGAAGGTAGCGCTGTGCCATTGGCCTTTGTTAGCCAATTGTTTGAATTTTTGCGCGAACGCGAACAAACCCGCCCGATTGGCTCCTACACCACCTACTTGCTGGAAAAAGGGGTCGATAAAATTGGCAAGAAAATTGGCGAAGAATCAGCTGAAGTAATTATTGCCGCCAAAAATGGCAACGCCGACGAATTGCGCAACGAAGCCAGCGATTTAATTTATCACTTGTTTGTATTGTTGCTCAATCAGGGCGTTTCGCCCGAGGATGTTTGGTTTACCTTGCGCGAACGCCATGGCCGCCAACGTGAGGAAAAACAATAACTATGACTTTTCAACGTCCAGCCAATCTGGCTTCGCTCGAAATTCTGCGGGTGCGCGTCGATGATGTGACCATGGATGAAACGATTGAGCTGATTGCGGCCATGCTCGCCGCTGGTGGAGCACATCAAATTGCCACGGTTAACCCTGAATTTGTGATGGCGGCTCAAGATAATGTGGCATTTCGCGCAACCTTGGCCGCCACAAGTCTTGCGGTTCCCGATGGCACAGGCTTGTTGCATGCGGCTCGTTGGCAAGGCAAACAGCTGCGCTCCAAAGTCACAGGCATTGATTTAACTGAACGTTTGGCAGCTGAAAGTGCCCAGCGCGGCTGGAAAATCTTTTTGCTGGGGGCGGCTGATGGGGTGGCAGCCAAAGCAGCGGCAGTGCTACAACAGCGCTATCCCAATTGCCAGATTGTTGGCACTTGGGCTGGCTCGCCGCGCGAACCTGATCAGCCAGTGATTGCCAACGAAATTCGGCGCAGCCAGCCCGATATTGTCTTGGTAGCCTATGGTGCTCCCGCTCAAGACCTCTGGATTCGGCGCTATGGCGCTGGGTTGGGGATTAAACTGGGAATTGGGGTTGGCGGCACGTTTGATGATCTGGCTGGATTGCGCCCACGAGCGCCGCAATGGATGCGCAAATTTGGGCTAGAATGGTTATGGCGCTTAATTCGCCATCCAGAGCGGTGGCGCAGAATTTTCACAGCGGTGGTGCTTTTTGGTTGGGCGGCTTGGCGCGAAGCTCAACGCATCAAACGAGGCTAAATCTATGCAAACAACCGTAGAAGAAGAGTTTTTTTGTGTTAATCACCCCAAAGAAGCGACGCTTTTGCGCTGCTCAAAATGTTTGAATCCAATTTGTGGGCGTTGTGCCATGCGCACGCCGGTTGGCTGGCGCTGCCCCGATTGCACTGGTGCAGTGGCCGGACGCACTGGCTATTATGTCCCAACCCTGCTCAGTCAAGTCACCAGCCAGCAATATCTCAAAGCGATTGCGGGAATGTTGGGTGTGGCAATTATTGGCGGGATTGCTTGGGGCCAGTTTCGTTTGCTCGGCGATTGGGGTGATTGGAGTTTTTGGTTTGTGTTTGCAATTAGCCTATTGAGCGGCGAAGTCGTTGGCCGAATCTCCAACGAGCGTCGCAATGCCCAATTAATGTGGATTGCCGGGACAGGCGTGGTGATTGCAGCGCTAGTCGCGGCGCTCTGGACACTGGGCATCAGCAACGATCTTGAGCCAAGCCAATGGTTGCTGTACCTAGGCGAAGTACCTTCGCGACGTTATTTGGGCTTTACCCTGCCAAATGCTTTTTTTGTGGTGTTGGGAGCGCTATTTGCAGCCCAGCGGGTTCGTGAGTAACATGCATCAATTGAAATTAACCATCTATCCCGAAATGTTGGCGGTTGCTCGTTTGAATGTTGATCAGCCATGGCCGGAATGGGCCTTGCAAAGCCCATTTGTGAGTATCAGCCGTACCACTGATGAATTATCGATCGTGTGTGAAACTAAATGTGTGCCCGCAAACGTCCAAGCTGAGCGCAATTGGCGTGGGCTGCGGGTCGTAGGCACATTAGATTTTAGCCAAGTTGGGATTTTGGCCAGTTTAGCAGCGCCGCTAGCTCAAGCCCAGATCAGTATTTTTGTGCTATCAACCTATGATACCGATTATCTTTTGCTTCGTGAGCCTGAATTTAACGAAGCTGTGGCAGTTCTGACGGCGGCTGGGCATCAGATTGGCTGAACCGTGAGGCTGAAGGATTGAGCTATGCCGACGACTGAGGCGTTGGTGCGGGCACGAGCCGAGTTGGAGTGTATTCAAGAGTTTGGCCGTATTATCCATAGTACCCGCGATCGGTTTGTGGTCTACGAGTCGTTTTATCAATTACTTGAGCAGGTTGTGCCGATCGATCACGGTACCATCAGCTTTTTTGATGCGCAGCAGAATTTGCGCCATGTGTATGTGATTGCCCATCGGCGTGGTAATTTTGCCGATGAGCCAGTCACAATTAAACCGCATACGCCCAGCGCTTGGATTTTGCGTCAGCGCAAACCACTGTTGTTTGAAAATATCTACACTGATAGCCATAGCGAGATTAACCTTGAGCATGCGCTCGGAGCCGATTTGCACCACGCCAGTTGTAGTTGGCTGGGCTTGCCAATTATGTTGGGCAGCCAATTGTTGGGCTTGGTGACGATTCAGCATCATGAAACGGCGGCGTATGGCGACCGCGAACTGCAATTGTTGCAAACTCTCAGTTTAATGCTGGCCACGACGATCAACCAGATTCAACGAGTTGAAGAATTGGAAGTGCTGCGCTTGGCCTTGAGCGCTCCCACAATTCCGGTTGATCAACATTTATGGATTGTGCCAGTGATTGGGCGGGTTGATCAACAGCGCCTCGCAATTTTGCAAACGATTCTTTTGGGCCATGTTGAGCGCCAACGGATTCGCTATGTGGTGCTCGATTTAACTGGCATGCGCTCATTTGACCCACAAGCAACTGGCTTATTCAATAAATTAATCGGCGCATTACGCTTATTGGGTGCAACTTGCATTGTTAGCGGCGTGCAGGCCGAAAATAGCGCGGTGCTTAGCCCAATTTTGAGCCAGCATAATGTGCTGATTGTGCGTGATGTGCAGCAAAGTTTGCGCTATCTCAAGCGCCAAATTTGAGCGAGGTGAGTATGACAGCCTATGAAAGTAGCCGCCATCATCAGCCAGTTGAGCAAACGATTCTGGCGATTCATGAATTGATTCGGGCGATTTTGCTGCCGCGTGATTTGGCTGATGTTTGTCGAACAATTTTTGAGCAATTGCATCACGTGTTGCGTTTTGATGCTGGCTTTATCGAGCAATATCAGCCCAAAACCGACACCATGCAAACGATCTACTCGATTGATGAGGGCATTGAAAACGTTGTGCCCTATGCTTGGGATTATCGGCGCTCAAAGGTCGTAACTTGGATTATTGCCAACCAGCAATTGGTGCGCTTTGATGATTTGCATGAAGATTTGCCCAAACGCTTTACCGTGGAAAACACTCGCAGCTTTGGTCAAGAAGAGAAACGTTCACGCGCCTGGATGAGCGTGCCCTTGCTGATTGGCACTGATTTTGTGGGCGTGTTGAATATTCAGAGCTATCAGCCTGCCTTGTATGGCGAGTTTGAAGAAGCCTTGTTGAGCACGGTCGCCAGTTCGGTGGCTTTGGCGCTCGATAATGCCCAAGTTTTGGCTGAGCTAGAGCTAGAAGTCAGCGAACTCGATATTCCGCGCATCCCACTTTCCGATGATGTATTGATTGTGCCCTTGATTGGGGTGCTTGATCGGCTGCGCTGGGAAAACCTGACCCATACGATTCTTGAAACCTTGCGCGAGCGTGGCTGTGAACATGTGCTGCTCGATGGCAGTGGCTTATTAACCTTCGATCCCGATGCGATCCAAGCGATTAGTACGATTGTTAAAGCGATTGAATTGATCGGGGCCAAAAGCATGCTGATTGGCCTACGCCCAAGCTTGATTGAAGGCCTGATTCGGGCGGGCATTCATCTTACCAACATTCGCACCGCCCGCGATTTGCCGATGGGCTTGGCGATGTTGGGCATTCGCTAAATGCCTAAGCGGTTGTAGAGATAGCTCATCCCTACGCCAAGAATCAGCGTGCCAAGGCCAGTCCACGTTGCGCCGGAGATCAGCGGCCAGTGCCAAGCATTAATTACAACCCGCCGAATTTGCCACCATTGAAAAAAGCCAATGCCAGTTGATGTACCAGCAAAGATGCCAACGATGCTCAAAATATAGGCATTTGGCGTGAAGTCGAGATTAAATAGCGCTGCGATCATTCCCATCAACATTATTGCCACAAACATTGCAGCGATGCCACTGAGGGCACTGCCGAAAACCCATAATTTGGTGGGCATTTGGTGGTACAAGGCTGCTCGTTGAATCATGCTGGCAACGCCGATGGTCAGAAAGAGCGGAAAACTGAGTAGCACGAAAACCCCAATTGCCCCAGCAAGATTAAAGTTGGGATTATCGACCAATTCCTGCAAACCGCTGCGCAGCACATTGGCGACGACCGACATGACGCAACAGCCCAAGGGCATAATGACACAACTTAGGCCAAATGCTAAAGCGTTGTAGCCAACCCAGCGCCGCCAACGATTGGGAGCATTGGTATTGTTATCAGTCGTTGCTGGCACGCTATAGCTTGGTTGGGAGTTGTAACTTGGGTAAGTTTGCTGCTGATCATACGGCTGATAGCCATAATTGGCAGACGGCGGCTGAGGTTGATCTGCTTGGTTTGGTTCTTCACTCATCGGCTACTCCTTGGGCTAGCGTCGTACCAAATAGCTAAGGCCAAAACCAAAAATTAATGTTCCAAGGCCTGTCCACGTGATGATGCTAATCAATGCCCACTGCCATGCCTGATCGATTGTTTTGCGTAGTTCAAGCCATTGTGCCCAGCTAATACTACTTGAGGTGATTCCAAAGGTCAGAATGATAACTTGATTGTAGTTTTTAATCGATTGAGCAGTGATTGGGCTTAGGTGATAGATCCATACAGTCAATGTAATTGCCCCAACCGTTGCGCTATTGGTGACCCATGTCGAACGATTAATTCCTTCGCTGACCGTAGTCCATTGTAGAAAACTTGCAAGATACATCGTTACAAATGCTGGAATTCCAACGACGAATAGCAGGCCAAAACCATCTGAAATTTGAGCTTGGGTTGCTGAGGCTGACTCTGTGAATCCTGCAAAGATCAATAAACATCCAACCAATAGAATTGGAAAAACGATGCAACTAATAACAAAAGCTACACCATTCATAATCACCCAATCGACCCAACGGCTTGGCTGGTTATGGTTGGCCATGATCGTTGCTTGAATGCGATAGCCTTGCGCGGAATTGGAGGTTGCTGGTTGGTTAATCAGTGGATCGGGTGAATCGGGCATAGATTTTTCCTCTTCTCAATCGTTTAAGGTTGCCTCAGCTTGGTTTGCAGTTGAGGCAACCTTTACTTTTACACACTAATACTGCCAATTACCCCCATAACAAAACTAATAATACTTCCCACAACCAAGCTTCCTAGGATTGTCCAAGTGAAGCCTCTTACCCACACCCATTCGATTGGGTTATTGGCAACTTTTTTGACTTCGAATGCTTGGATTAAGGCTGTGCCAAAAGCGGTTGGCCCGAAGTTTACAAGCATTGTAGTGATATATCGTTGCCATGATGTATCGCGGAGAAAAAAAGTATCTCCGACGAGGTTACTTAAGACTGTGCTAACTGGAAAGAGCATTCCAACTGCTAACGCAGTTTTGATCACCCATGGCCAACGTGGAACTTGATAGTTGAGCGCTGATCGTTGGGTCAGTGCCGATACTGCGCCCGTTATCGCCGCGATCAATCCCAAGATTAATAATCCAAGAATTTGAATGCGAAGGGTGTTGAGATTAAGTAATAAGGACATTAAGAGATCGCTCAGCTTGCCTATGGTTGTAATAGCGATAAATACTAAAACAGCAAACGTAACGATTGCCACGATAAAACTGAGAATATTGATCATCATCCAGTTAATCCAACGATTAGGCTGATTAATTGAAGGATCAAATGCTGTTGGAACTACATAGCCTGGAATGGCGTAGGCGGTTGGTGACTGCTGATCGTGATAGGGTGGCTTGGTTGGATCGGCCATAAACCTTGCTCCTGAATATAGCAATGAGCGCCCGAAGAACGCTCATTACTCACTATCATCATAGAAATTGTAACACTAACCCATAAGGGAGGGTATGCCAAACAGTCTATGATTGATGCTAATTGTATTTAGGGCTACCAAGAAGGTGTTATTGGATAACTAGGGTTAATGGCCTGTTAGTGGTATACCAATGAACTTGTCAATTAACCCTAGTTTGAAGAAGTTAGTTTAAATGTTGCTGTTGGGAATACATTACTTCGCGGAAATGCAACTGGGTTGCTGTCGCAGCATCGGATTTTTGCTCAAAGCTTTGCGCTCTAGTGGGTTTTACCGCATTATCAAGCTCGGCTTGATGCGTTTTAACCCAGCGATGAATCAGCCAAAATATTGTTAAGATGACGATATTTAAGGCTAATTTACGACCTTGGGGCGAGAATAAAAACTGACTAATACTTAAGAGTGCTGCAATGCCTAACCCACTACGAAGATATAAGGTCCAATAAAGTTTGGATAATGGTCTCATGATCTGGCCTCAAGACTAACAAATGGCGTGAATTTTTATACGTACGCCGTTTGATTGGTTTAAGTACCAGTAAACCTTAACTACCAATCAAGATGCTATCAAGATCAAATCGTGTGAGATCAACATTGTATCAAAATGAGTTAGTTAGAGCGAGCCAACGATAACAGGCTTAGATCTGACCCTCAATCGCCATCGCAAAGAAGCCAAACAAGCCACCTAAAACTAACCCACCGAGAATTGTCCAGGTTAGGCCAGTCGTAATCACCCATTGCATCGGACGATTGGCGACTTCCTTAACCTCAAGATATTGCACGAAGGCCGTGCCAAACGAGGTTATGCCAAAAATAAGCGTGGCTAAAACGATAAACATCCAAGCATTTGATTCGGCAGGCTCTAGCATATTAATTACTGTGCCGCTGAGAAAGGTGCTTAATGGTAATAAAATGCCTACAGCCAAGGCCGTTTTGCCAATCCATGGCCAGAGCGAAACTTTATTATGTAAGGCTCCGCGCTGAATTAAGGCCACGATTGCTGCGGTAAGTGCTGCACAGACCCCATAGCCGAATAATACGAGAATATCGGCATTGGCAATATTCTCAATATTTTCAAAGTTTGAATTTGAATCGACATAGGATGCGGCGACAACCATGGCTAGACCAAAAAATAAACTCAAGAAGCTCATTGAAGCCACAAAAAAGCCTAGTACGTTCATGCCAACCCAGCGCAGCCCACGATCAGGCGCATTAATATCGCTAATGATTGGCGGTGGCCCCATATAGGCTGGATTGCCATAGGCCACTGGCTGTTGCTGATAGCCATAGGCTTGGGGCGGTTGTTGATAATAGGCTGGTTGTTGGCCATAGGGCGGTTGAGGCTGACCATAGCCTTGTTGTTGCCCGTATTGTGTTGGCTGTTGATAGCCATAGGCTTGGGGCGATTGCCCATAGCTTGGATTAGGCGGCAACGCTTGAGTCGAGGAATCCAGCACTTGAGTTACTTGCGGCTGAAGTACGTTGGTTGCGACTGGTTGCTCGGGATTTGCTGGTGGGGTCAATGGTGTGGTTGGTTGAATTGGTTCTGGCATAAACCTAGCTCCTGATAAGACCACTGGGCATTATAAGAACGCTCAGTGCTGAGTTGGCAAATAGATGCTAAAGATTGTAGCACTAACGCCAAGCTGTGACTTGCTGCTTACAATGAGAAAATAAAACTACCCCATGCCAAGCCACTTAGGCTCGTCCAAGTTAAGACCGAAATAATGATCCAGGTAAAGGGCTGTTGGCTAACTTTTTTTACTTCGGAAAGCTGGCCCAACCCAGTTGCCAAGGCGATGGCTGCCGTACTTGCGGTGAGAAACAAGGTATTGATCAATTGGTAATTATCAGCAGAGGTATTAGGATTGATCAGAAAAAAGAAGATTGCCAAGCTAACAGCGGTTGTTAGGGCGGTCATTAAGCCAGTTTTGAATATCCATGGCCCATAAGAAACCCGGTTGTGCAGCCCGATCCGTTGAATCCAGCCTGCGACTAAGCCGCTAATGCCAGTTATCGTAGCAAATAATCCAATTGTAAAGCCCACTTCGCCTGCTTGGGTATTGATCGAATCGACGATGCCGCCAGCTTGGCTTCCATCAATAAACAACCAGATTGCCAAGATAAAAAAGAGCACAGCAAAAACCACACTACTCAAAATCATGGCTAAAACATTAAAACCAAGCCAGCGCAGCCAGCTATTGGTAGCATTTACACTTTGAGGTGGAACGCTATAGGTTGGGTTGCCATAGGCTTGAGGCGTTGCTTGATAGGGTTGTTGCCCATACCATTGGCCTGGCGGTTGATTTGCTGGTGGTTGGTTGCTCGGCTGAATCGGGGTGGTTGGCGGAAGTTGATTTGACATAATTTACCTTTTGATATGCTAACGAGCGCCCAAAGGACGCTCGTTGTTGAATTTACTGTTTGATCGGGTGTGGTCTATGGATAGCGCGGTGGGGCGATCGTTACGCCTGCTGGTGGCTTAACTCCAGGCCCATACAGATAGAAATCTTCCCATGGATAGTAGCGAGTGAAGAAGCGTTCGCGATTCGATGTACCATTGGCCTTATTGATGACGCGATACATCGTCACATCCATGCCTGCGCGGCCATGGACGAGTTGTTCAACTGCGCCACGTCGCATAGTTTTGTCGTATTGCCAAACCGGTTTGCCAGGTTTTTGCTCGTTGGAATAGGTTGGGCCTTCCATGGTAGCGCGACGGCCATCGCCATAGCCCCACAGCGAGAAGGTCACCCGCCCAGCGCTGGTGTCGGTATCTGTCCACATGAAAATATCGGTGCCTAAGTCGTTTTTCCAACGGAAATCAACATCGGGCACAAACACGGTGGCATCAAAGCCTAAAATATTTTCATAATAGTAGACGATGTAGCTATGGCCATAGCGTTCGATAATTGGCATGCCACTATTGAAAACCGCCCGATACATCGTGGTTGAAACTTGACATAAACCACCGCCAACAACTTTTTCAAGCTTACCATCGACGATTGCATAGCCATCGGTAAAGCCAGCCTCTTCGGAAACATCGCCAACATTTTGGTTGAACGAATAGACCTGACCAGCTTTTACCGTGACTCCTTTGAAGCGATCAGCGGCGCGTTTGATGTTGTTGATGCGTTCGGCGTTGGAGCCGCGATAGTAGGTGGTGGCACTCCCCAGCTTTTGCACTTCGAGGGCTGGCTTGAGCAAATTTTGATCAATGCCCATGCGATTGATATATTGCTTGCCTAACAAACCTAATTGAATTTCCCACTTGGTGCCAGCATGCTCGGGATGCCATTCCATGCGAGCGCGTTCGAAATATTGGACAGTATAGGTTTGGCCATCTTCAGCGTTAACTTCCGAAAATTCTTCGCTGATCGGATAGCCAAAAGTATACAAACCGCCATACTTCGTCCAATAATCGCGGAAGCCATTGCCTAATGAGTGGCCCGACTCAGGATAGAAGGTTGCGCCTTCGTAGCTCGGGCCGGTGCGCCAGACAAATGGATCTTCGTTTTGGCGACCTTCGGCGGCAACTGCCCCCAAACGTGTCGCTAAAATATAGAAATCTGTGCCCTTATTTTCAGGGTGAATCTCCAAGCGAGCACGCTCGAAATATTGCACCTGAAACCCATTCTCCCAAATCACTTCAGTTAATGGCAACCCAAACACCTCAAGATCGCCTTGGCGTTCATAGAAGCGTTTGACATCGAACGAGATGTTATGGCCAGTTGCCGCAAAATAGCGATATGGCTCCCATGCAGTCGTTTGTTGTGCCTGCACGGCAGCACTAACCGAGGCAGTTGGTACACTTGGCGCAAGCCCCAAGAGCGCCAATCCCAATACCAGAGACGGCAAGAGCCGCCAGCGTTGACCTGGCATATTCCTTTCTCCCGATTGCTAGTGATTCAGTATTAGGCCATTGTACGCGCCAGTTAAGCCTGCGTCAATGGTGAGAATTGCTGATCGAAGGTTGATTGCCCCAATCGTAATTGTATTTGCTGAGCTTCAATACTTGCCATGGCTCGACCCGCTGGACTCCTGGCAAGGGCGCGATATGGTCGGCCAACAGCTCTAATAATTCATCGGTGGAGCGTAGCCATGCTTCCAACACAACATCGTAGCTGCCCAAGGTGAGGCCAACAAAATGCACATGGGGCAAATTACATAAGGCTTGTTCAATTTGGCGCTGGTAGGCTCGATCGATTTGCATGCCGATGATGGCGACCACCTGATAGCCCAGGGCATAGGGCGAGGCGACTGCGACAATTTTGATTAACCCTTCGTCAACCAATCGTTCGATCCGGCGGCGCACGGTTGGCTCGCTGCTGCCAACTTTACTGGCAATCGCCCGATTGGGCAGGCGGGCATCGGTTTGCAGAACTTCTAAAATGGCCTGATCAAGCTCGTCCATTGTCATAACGTATTCCTCCAATGTGGACTGACGAAACACACTCTTCGGGGTTTGGCACAATGACGTTTTTCGTCAGCATTTTGTTCCCAAATTTGTTAGGATCATTGCATATCGCTGAACTGATGATTAATTCAGGCTATGCGACGCTGCAAGCGCTGATTAATTTCAATTTTGGGAGTTGTACAATGGCTTGGTTCTATTTAATTGTGGCAGGTGTTTTAGAAGTTGGTTGGGCGGTTGGGTTAAAATATAGCGAAGGGTTAACCAAGCTTGGCCCAAGCCTTGCCACGGGTGTGATGCTGGCGGCGAGTATGGCGCTATTGGGGATGGCCTTGCGTGATTTGCCCCTAGGTACAGCCTATGCAATCTGGACAGGGATTGGCACGGCTGGCACGGCAATTTTGGGTATTTGGCTATTTGGCGAATCGGCTCAACCGTTGCGGCTGGCCTGCTTGGTGATGATCGTTGCGGGTATTATCGGGCTAAAATTATTAGCTGGCAAGCCTGCCTAGTTAGGCAATTATGATTTATGTATTCTTACTGATCTGAGTAGATTATCGATTCGCCACCCTTCCGTCCCTCCCCTAGAGGGAAACGCAGGGGGTTCATCCCCCTGCCCCCCATAGGCATCAACCTTATCGCCAGTATCACTCAAAGGCACTCCTATGGCATCATGGAATTGCACTACACCATGAGTCCAAGGAGTGCCCATGTCCATCATACCGCACGTCAGTGACGCGATGCAAACCGTACTGACCACGACCACCGAAACCGTCGCGGCAACCCTCGGCTATGTGAAGCGGGCCGATCGAGCGACCTTCACGCCGAGCACCTTGGTGCAGACCCTCGTCTATGGCTGGTTGGCGAACCCAACCGCCAGTTTAGGCCAATTGGCTCAGATGGCGGCACGGGTAGGCGCGACGGTCTCACCGCAAGCGATTGATCGCCGCTTTACGCTGGCCACCGTCGATCTGCTCCATCACGTGTTACTGGCCAGTATGGAGTATGCGATCAGTGCCGATCCCGTGGCGGTGTCCATCCTCCAACGGTTCACCAGCGTGCGTATTCATGACAGCACGACGATCGGCCTGCCTGATGCGCTGGCGACCACGTATCGTGGCTGTGGCAATGCTTCGGCACGCGGGACGGCAGGCTTGAAATGTGGTGTCCAGCTCGATCTCCTCACGGGAACCCTGTGTGGGATCGACCTCACGGACGGACGAGCTTCGGATCAGGTGTTATCGGTTCAACGTGCCCCGCTGCCTGCTGGGAGCCTTCGGCTGGCGGACCTCGGCTTCTACAACATCCGTATCTTTCGTGAGCTTGCTGCCGCCGAGGTATATTGGCTGTCACGCGTCCAGAGTCACAGTCGGATTCGGCTGCCAGGACAGAAAGAACAGTCAATTCTGGAGGTCGTGACGGGGTTGGGGGATGCGGATCACTGGGAAGGGACGGTGCTGGTGGGAAGCAAGGAGCGACTCGCGGCCCGCTTATTGGTGCAACGCGTCCCCGATGCCGTGGCGGCACAACGTCGCCAGCGGGTACAAGACGAGGCGCATGACAAGTGCCGCCCAGTCTCCAACGCTGCCATGGATCTGGCGGCATGGACGGTGGTTATCACGAACGCGCCGGAAGATAAGCTCGGCCTCACCGAGGCCATGGTCTTACTGAAAATGCGCTGGCAGATCGAGCTGTTGTTTAAATTGTGGAAGAGTCATGGCCACGTAGATGAATGGCGAACGAAAAAACCTGCCCGGATTTTGTGCGAAATCTATGCGAAATTGCTTGGACTGGTGTTCCAGCAGTGGATTCTGGTGGCAAGTGCGTGGGATACGGCGGAACGCAGTCTGTTCAAAGCGGCGCAAATCGTGATGGCCTATGCGACTGATCTGGCGAGCAGTCGCGGATGTCGTGAGCAATTGGAGACGGTGCTCACGACCCTTGCGAGCATCATTGGGCGGTTGGCGCGGGTGCAGAAACGTCAAAAACGGCCATCGACAGCGCAGCGGTTGTTGGCCTTAACTGCTGGGAGCGGCTAAGGTTGATGCCTATAGGTTCATCCCCCTGCACCCCCTAAAGTGCGATTAACAAGGCTAGGCAATCAATCAATTTGCTTAGGCCTTTGCGATTGGTACGAATGCAACAAGCTTACCCATGCAGGTGCACGGTTAAGCAGGTACCTTCGCCAACGACACTTTGCACATCGAGCGTGCCACCCAGTTCTCCGGCACGCTCGGCCATACTGGTTAGCCCCAAATGGCGGCCACTGCGCTCCAATAAATCGGGGTCGAAGCCACAGCCATTATCTTTCACCATCAAGGTCGTCGATTTGCTGGCAAAGCTGAAGCTCACTCGTACATTAGTTGCTTGGGCATGGCGCAGCGCATTGGCAATCGCTTCTTGGGCAATTCGATATAAGCCAGCAGCATTGGCTGGGCTAAGTACCGAATCCTCGCCCTCACACTCCAAATTAATGGCAACTTCTTGAGCATTCAAGCTGGCAATATGGTCGCGCAGCGATTTGATAATGCCATGTTCTTGCAACGGCGTTGGGCGTAATTGCAGCAAGAGTTCACGCATTTCGCCTAGTGATTGATGGGCTGCGGCCTTCAAGCGATCAATTTGAGTGGCCGCCCGAACTGGGTTGCGCTCAACTTGGGCACGGGCAGCTTCAGCCGTCAAGGTCATGCTAAACAAGGTCTGGGTGACCGAATCGTGCAATTCACGCGCCAAACGTGAACGCTCCTCAGCTTGAGCCGCGCGTCGAGCTTGATCATACAAACGTGCTTGTTCGATCGCGATGGCGGCTGAGGTGGCTAAACCTTCAGCTAAAACCAATTGCTGTGGCCCAAATGGGGCATCGCGATCAGGTGTGGCGACCAAGACAACCCCTAAAACTTGCTCTTTGATGCTCAATGGCAAGGCCAACAAGGTTTGGTAAGGAATCGTCGGCGAAACCGCATGAATTACTCTGGCGCAGCCTTGTTTGATCACTTTGGCTAAAGTTGGCTCGTTACTCAACGAGGTTGGGCTGGCCCAACGCATGCGCAAGTAGTTATGATCACCCATTGCGCCAGCTTGGGGAGTCAAACGCTCGCCCTGTTCATCAAGCAATAACACCAATACATCTTCAGCATGCAAGGCCTCGCCAATGGCGGCGGCGGCACGGAGCAAGACTTCGGGCAAGTGCAAGGTCGAGCCAACCGTGCGGGTCATTTCCAAAAGCAAGGCCATTTCGGTGGCGCGACGTTCAGCAGCCGCAAACAGATGTGAGTTGTGCAAGGCCAAGGCAGCTTGGTTGGCAAAATTGGCGACCAAGTGACCATCATCGGCGGTATAGGCATTTTCGCGATGGCTATCGACGGTCAAAATGCCGACCGTGCGTTCGCCCACCCGCAAGGCCACCCCAATCCATGAACGAATTGGCCCAGGCTGCATCACAAACGATGGATCTTTGCGCACATCGCCCAAAACCACTGGTGCAGGCGATCCAACCACTTTCCGCGCCAATTCATTATCAGGCACCGAAATCCGCATATCATAGACTTCGTTATTCATGCCACGGGCAGCGATTACTTGCAATTCATCATCTTCAAGCTGCTGAACTGAAGCGCTATCGAAGGTAACCACCCGTTCAAGTTGGCGCAAAATACAAGCCAACACCTCATCGCGATCAAGCGTGGCGTTCAAAGCAACTGAAACTTCATTCAATGCCGTTAGTTGGGCGACATACGAGCGGGTATCATCAAGCAAGGTTTGCAACTGATTGGTCGATTGATCGCGTTCGGCGGTGCGTTCATCGATCCGCCGTTGCAAGCGTTGATACGATTGTTGCAAATCTTCGTAGGCCCGTTCGAGCGTGGCATAATCGGCTTGAATGCTGTTATATTCGCTATCGAGGGCACTATGTGCTTGAGCTAAAACCGTGCGTTCGCGCTCAGTGCGTTGGATACTGGCCCACGCTTGGCCGAGCAAAAGGCTTAATGAACCAAGCGTGATTAGCAATGCTAGCCAGTGTGGCGCAAGCCAGAGCCAGCCAACCCCCACAAAAACACCAAGTGTTGCCAAGCCAAAACTCATGGCTGGGGTTAATCGTGGTTGAGGGGTTGGTCGTGCTTGATTGGTTGGGGCATCAAGAACACGCATAACTGGCTCCTTACTTGGTTTAATCATGGCGTTGAATCGCCAAAAATGCTTGTTCAACTTGGCGGCGAGTTTCCGCGAGCGAACCGCTATTATCAATTACAACATCGGCATGGGCGATTTTATCGGCCTGACTATTTTGAGCATTAATCCGCAGCAAGGCTTCGGCTTCGCTCATACCCCGGGTTTCGATCAAGCGAGCTAGCTGAATTGCTGGATCAGCGGTGACAACCCAAACTGCATCACACAAAGCAGGATAGCCACTTTCAATCAATTTAATTGCATCGATCACCACAACCTGAGCATTATTTTGGCGCTGAGCTTCCAGCCAAGCCATAATTGTTTGGCGAACAATTGGGTGTACCAAGGCTTCCAAACGGCGCAACTGGGCTTGATCGGTGAAAACGATTTGGCCTAGGGCTTGACGATTAATTGGCTGGCCAAAGGTTTGGTTTTGCAGAATTCCAAGGCCAAAAGCCTCGACGATCGGTGTATAAGCGCTGCCATCAGGGGCTTGCACTTGATGCACCACGGCATCAGCATCGCAAACAGCTGCGCCTAATTCGTGAAGCATCGCCACCACCGTGCTTTTGCCACATGCAATATTGCCAGTCAAACCAATTCGATACATTACAAGCCCTTATACAAGGATGAATTATGAACTATGAAAGATACCGTTTAACCACGAAGGACACGAAGGGCACGAAGGCTGATATTAACAACGTTTACAGCCAAAACCCTAAATCTTCGTACCCTTCTTTTCTCTGCGCCTCTGCGCTTTTGATTTTTGCCTTCTGACTTTTGCCTTTAATTAGGCTCCAACTTCTTCGGCCAATTGCTCCCAGCGGGTGTAATAATCGCTGAGTTGGTTTTCGAGTGCGGCATATTGCGTGCCAAGCTCGCCAATTTTGCGGCTATCTTGCTTAATTGATGCTTGCATAATTTCGGCATCAAGCGCGGCTTTGCGTTGCTCTAGGCTGGCAATTTCGCGCTCAAGGTTTTGCAATTGGCGCTTGGCACTGGCTGGCACAGGCGTTGGATTGGCTTTGTTGGCCTTGGTTTGGCGTTCGGCAGCGCGTTTGGCCTCGATCGCGGCGGCTTCAGCAGCACGACGTTCGTTTTCTCGCTGAGCAGCAAGCGCCGAATAATTGCCTGGAAAGCGCGTAATGCTGCCATCATCGTTGACCAACCACAAGGTATCAGCGACTGCATCGATAAAATAGCGGTCGTGCGAGACAAACAGTAAGGTACCATTAAAATCGTTAAGCACGCCTTCAAGCGCCTCGCGGGCCTGAATATCCAAGTGGTTGGTTGGCTCGTCGAGCATCAAGAAGTTGCCACCATTGAGCATCAACTGCGATAAGGCTACTCGCGAACGCTCGCCGCCCGAAAGATCGCGAATTTGCTTGAATACATCATCGCTGGTAAATAAGAAGTTGCCGAGCATGGTACGTGCCCGGGTTTCGCCCATTTGCGGGTTATGGCGCAGCACTTCATCCAAAATCGTGTTGTTGAAATCGAGGCCTTCGTGACCTTGGGCATAATAGCCAAGCTGTACGTTGGCTCCAACCTCAAAACTACCAGCCAAGGGCTTGAGTTGATCGACCACGGTTTTGAGCAAGGTTGATTTGCCGCTGCCATTTGGCCCCAGCAAGGCCACCCGTTCGCCGCGCATCACATACAATTCATCAAATTGTAGCAAAGTGGTGGTTTGTCCGTTGTTGGTATAGCCAACTCCCAATTGATCGAGCGCTAGCACAACATCGCCAGAACGAAGGTTGGTTTGCAAGGCAAATTTAAGTTCTTTGCGGCGTTGCGGGCCTTCAATCGCTTTAACATGGCCGTGAATACTATTCCAGCCTTCTTTAAAGCGATTAAGTCGGCGTTCGCGGCCTTTGGCTTCGCGGGCACGAACCCCAGCCTTGAAGCGCCGAATAAATTCCTCGGTTTTGGCGATCATCTGTTGTTGGGCTTCAAACTCTTTGGCTAAACGCTCCATGCGTTCAGCCTTGATCGTTTGATATTTGGAATAGGGCGCGGCGTAATCCTGCAAGCGGCCCCACTCCATTTCCCAAGTGCGATTTGAAACCCGATCAAGGAAGTAGCGGTCGTGGGAAATCACGATCAATGTGCCTTCCCAATCGCGCAAAAAGTCTTCGAGCCATTCCAAGGCCGCCATATCCAAGTGGTTGGTCGGCTCGTCAAGCAATAGAATATCGGGATCTCCTAGTAGGGCCACGGCAAGCGCGGCGCGGGTGCGTTGACCACCACTAAACTGAGCAATCGGCTGCGTCCATTGAGCATCAGTAAAGCCCAAACCTTGGAAGGTACGGGTAATGCGATGTTCTTTTTCATAGCCGCCAGCATGCTCATAGCGATGTTGCAACTCGCCGTAGCGCTCCATCGCCTGTTCCCATTGGGGATCATCGGGATTGGCGATTGTAACTTCGAGCTGGCGCATTTCGTCTTCGATGTTGCTCAGCGCAGCAAAGGCGGCATGCGCTTCGCGCTCTAAGGTCGAATCGGCGGCGAACGTTGCTTCTTGAGCTTGGTAGGTCACGCGCAAACCGCGTGAGCGATGCAACGAACCTTCGCTGGAGCTATCGATGCCAGCGATAATTTTCATTAACGTAGATTTGCCCGCGCCATTGACCCCAACCAAGGCGATTTTGTCGCCACGAGCCACTTGGAACGAGACAGCTTCAAATATTTGTTCGGCTCCAAACCATTTGCCGAGATTATTAGCAATTAAGACAGACATTATCGGGTGCTCCTCAAGGTTTCACACATCATACCATTGCTTTAAGTTTTAGCTATCAGTCTTGAGGCGCACGTAGCATGCGCTTCAGCGAGTAGTACAATCGTCCCTACTTAAATGCTGGATTGTATGCTAGGATAAACCCGCTGGTGTGGTTTTAACAACTTCGGCTTTGATAGGGAGAGACTATTCAAGCCTGCTCACCTCAATCTGGTGCCAACCATAGTCGTACCCATACACCCTAATTTCGATATAGTTCATGGGTAGTGGTTCGATTTTTTATAGTACGAGGTTTTGGTATGCATCTGAAAACGATAATCGGTCTGGGCAGCATGCTGCTTGGTTTGGCGACCGCTGGAATTGGTCATGCCCAACAAACCATTGCAACGCAGGCGGCTGCTTCGATTTTTACCGTAACCACCTTTAATGATGAAGTTAATCAGAATGGCCAATGCTCGTTGCGCGAGGCAATTGTGGCGGCCAATACCAACAGTGTCAGCGCCGATTGTGGCAATGGAGCGCTAGTCACGACGATCAATTTAGCCAGCGGAACCTATACGCTGAATATCGATAACCCTGCGCCAGTTGGCACGGAGTTTCGGCTTGATGATAATAGCGGCTTATATGGCGATTTGGATATTACCGATACGCTGAGTTTGGTCGGCGCGGCTCCGAATCTGACGATCATTAGTGGCCTGAGTGTCGCCAATACCAATCGAATTCTGCATATTCATAGTGGTACGGTTAATCTGAGCAACCTGAGCTTAATCGAAGCACATAGCCCATGGAATGGTGCTGCAATTTATAATCAAGGCCAGCTAACCATCAATAATGTTAATCTGAATAATAATCAGACCGTTTTGAATCTGAATTACAACGATAATCTCGCTGCCTTACATGGCGGAGCAATCTACAATGCTGGCAGTTTATCGATTAGTAATAGTGCATTGATTGGTAATCGTACTGCCGCAACCTTGCATGATTTTAATGGCGGAGCAATTTATAATACCGCTCAGTTAACAATTAATGCGGTTGACTTTCGCCAAAATCAAGCAGTCAATGGTGGGGCAATTTATAGCACTTCGACCGATCAACAATTAAGCATTAGTACCAGCGAATTTACTGATAACGAAGCAATCATTGTGAACGATAACGAAGATCCGCAAGGTGGTGCGTTGTGGTTGAATAGCACCAAGACGATCAGCAATACGATCTTTCGGAGCAACGAGGCCAATGCTGGTGGTGCAATCTATGCGCTCAAGGCTTTGACGATCAATACGAGCATCTTTGATCGCAATGCTGCTGGAAGTGGCAATGGGATTGCTCATGGCACGGCAATTCATAGCAAAGGCCAGTCGAATATTAATCGCAGTATCTTTAAATTCAATGCTGGTGATTCAGCAGCGATTGGTAATGCTGGCACGATGCAACTTGATCGCGCTACAATCATCAATAATTCCAATCGAGCAATTGAATTTATGGGCACTGCGCCAATTGGCACTGGCGGCGGAGTTCACAACACCAATCAATTAACCATTATCAATAGCACGATTAGCAATAATACGGCTAATTTGGCGGGTGCAGGGATTTATAATTCGCGCTCATTGCACTTGATCAACACTAGTGTGATTAGCAATGGCATTAAATTTGGCGATGAAGATGGAGTTGGCGGTGGAATTTATACGCTACCCGCCAGTACGAGCTACCTTACCAATACCTTGATCAGCCTCAATACAGCGCCTGCGGGAGCCGATTGCTGGGGGGCGACGCAAGGTTTTTATGCGCTGATTAGCGAGCTTGATGATTGCCAACTGGCTGGCAATACGAATCTTGGTGATCTCGCGGCTCAAACCAGCCCGCTAACCCAAGTTGATGACTACACTTGGGTTGCACCATTAACCCAAACCAGCCCAGCGGTTGATGCGGGCAACAACCAAGCCTGCCCCGCGAGCGATCAACGCGGTCAATCACGGCCAATCGATGGCAATGGCGATTTGTTGGCTCGCTGCGATCTTGGTGCTTACGAATTTGTTTCGACCCAAACCTTCTACCATCAATTTGCCCCTTGGGCCACCCGCTAAAATGCCAAAGCGGCGCGATCCTCGTTGATCGTGCCGCTTATTCCTCAATCCACAAGCAAACTAGGTTACTCAGCTAGGCGATAGCCAACACCCCATTCGGTCAGCAGAATTTTCGGCTGACGGGGATTGTCCTCTAATTTACGCCGTAAATGCCAGATATAGACTTTCAGCGAATCGTGATCTGATTCTTTGCCACTGCCCCAAATCGAGCCAAGCAATTTTTCGTGCGGCACAACTTGCCCAACACTATCAGCCAGCAAAATCAACAATTGATATTCGGTTGGCGTGAGATCGATCACTTTATCTTTGACTTTCAATTCGCGGCGTTGTCGATCCAGCACCATCAAGCCTTCGCCAGCGGTGATAATTGGCCGTTGCGGTGGAATCCGGCGCAACAAAGCCCGAACCCGTGCTAACAATTGGCTTGGGCTATAGGGCTTGGTGACATAATCATCGGCCCCACTATCCAAACCTGAGACAATTTGCTGGTCTTGAATATTGGCGGTCAGCATCAAAATGGGCACATTGCTGAACTCGCGAATTCGACGGCAAGTTTCGTAGCCGTCCATGGCAGGCAACATCACATCCAAGATAATTAAATCGGGTGTGAGTGAGCGGACATACTCGATGGCGGTTGGACCGTCGTAGGCAATTTGAACCCGATATTTTTCCATGGTCAATTGCAACGACAACAACTGGGCAACATCGGGTTCATCGTCTACAACTAAAATTAACGGTTGTTCCATAAGTGAGAGATCCTCTCCAAAAACACTAACCCGATTTTTTAGGGCAATAATTCCGATAATACATGATCCATCTCAGACTCTGTAATCGCATTAATCCGAGTATACCGAATAATGCCTTCAGAATCAATAAAAAAAGTAACAGGAATATTAAAAATCCCAAATGCTTGTTGGGCAACCCGCTCGTTATCAAGCGCAATCGGGTAGGTTACGGCGTAGCGCTGAATAAAGCGCCGAATTTCTTGATCGTTATCTTGATCGGTTAGGTTGATGCCAACGACGGCGATTTTATCACCATAACGTTCGGCTGTGCGCACCAAAGCGGGCATTTCTTCCTTGCATGGCTCGCACCACGAGGCCCAAAAATTAATAATGATTGGTTTGCCCTTATATTCCGTCGGGTTAAAGCTGCCACCGTCAACCGTTTTGAGCACCATATCAGGCACTGGTCGATCGATACCAACCACGGTTTGCGGTTTACTACCACCACTCGTTAAGATTGCCACTGTCGCAATAACGATAATTGCCACGACAATGCCTGCGCCGAGCCAAAGCCATTCTTTGCGTGAAAGGCCTTGCTTGGCGCTAGTTTCAGATTCGCTGGTCATGATGATTGCTCCTAGGGCTTGGCTCCATCAAGCAGGCTTTGGGCTAATTTGGCCTGCAAACTGGTTGGGCCAAGTTCAATAACTTTTCGCCATAAACGCTCGGCATCAGCCATGCGTGGTTCAGGCAATAAGGCATACACGCGCCCCACATTCAGCAACACCAGCAAGGTCTGATCATCTTGGGACAAGGCGGTTTCAGCTTCTGCGAGGGCTTGTTCACTATAAAAGGGGTTGCCAAAGCCAATCCCATAGCGTGCCAAGGCCACCGCCCGATCCGAACGAATCAGCGGTTGGAAGGTATCCAAGGCCAAGGCTTGCGAATAGGCATCGCTGGCTTGAATCCAACGGCTGAGGTTTTGCACATAGGCTTGGCCGTTGGGGGCATGCTCATAAATCATCTGAATAAAATCATAATGGGCATGGCCGAGCATAATCCAGCCATTCGGATCACGCGGGTTTTGGTTGATCACACTTTGGGCTTGGATAGTGCTCGCATCAAGCGCCAGCAGTTGATCGCGCACATTTGGGTCGCTAATTTCGCTCAAAATCGTCGAGGCAAAGAGCGGCATTTGTTGCGGGGCGGTCTCAGCTGGCGGACGAGTATTGAGCCAAATTAAGCCGCCAGTTCCGCTAATTACTAGTGCAGTTGTAATGACCAACACTAACCAGCCATTTAGCCAGCGCCAACGCACTGCTCGTTCCACATCAATGGGTTTAATTGTGGGATTGCCACGCCGCGAGGGCAGCGGACGATAATCTAATTCATCGGGTTGTTCCGACATTCTGTTTAAACTCGCTAGCTACAGATGCAAACGTTGCCTGCATCCGCAGCGGTTATGATCGATTAAGTTGTAATGGTTTTTGCTTTCCCTCACCCCTGCCCCTCGCCCACTGCGGCGGGCGAGGGGGGATTCCAACCTTAATGATTGGGTTGATCCCCTTCGCTCGCTCGGCGGGAGAGGGGAGTAACGTACAAGGGTAGGTTTTAAGGATAATCTCCGTTCCCTCACCCCAGCCTCTCTCCCACGGCGGCGGGCGAGGGGAGGTCAAACCTTAATGATTGGGTTGATCCCCTTCGCTGGGCGGGAGAGAGGGCTAACGTACAAGGGTAGGTTTTAAGGATAATCTCTGTTTACTCACCCCTGCCCCTCTCCCACGGCGGCAGGAGAGGGGAGTTCAAACCTGATCATTGAGTGCTTCCCCCTCGCTCGCTGGGCGGGAGAGGGGGCTAGGGGGTGAGGGAAGCTACTATGATTAAGCAGCTTGGGTAGCGGCCTCCGGCACGCTCGCTTGGGCACGACGTTTGGTGGCATGTTCGATAAAGCGCCGCGTTGCCGCCAACGATCCACCAAGCGTCATCACTACTGTGCCAACCCAAACCAAGCCAACCGCTGGCTTGGTGCTGACAAAAATATCAGCGCGTTCAGGCAAGACTGGCAAATCAAGCCCAACAATTTGCAATTCCACTTGGCGATTTTCCAAGCTCAAGGCTGAAATCAACACTTGGTTGCCATCGGCCAAGGTGTAAGGCTCGGGCTGGTTGCCAACGTTGGCGACGGCGCGTAAGCCTGGCTCGATTGTCGTGGCATTGCCCGCCTCATCGTAGAAGGTCAAACGCGCTTTGATTGTAATCTCGTCGGTTTGCGCTTCAGCACCACTGTGGCCTTCGGGCAAACTATAATCAAAGTTTTGAAACACAAAACTATAGGGGCCGACGCTGCCTTTTTGGCCTTGCGCCAAGGTCAATAAATTAGGGTTGCTGGCAGCTAAATACTTACCAGGCGAGATATACAAATCGCCCCACCATTCGCGAATAATCGCTGGATTGCTGATCCATTGGCCATCGCGGGGGTTGAGATACAACTGTGGCGCAGCATCTTGGATTTCGCCATCGCCGCGTTGCACCGCCAAATCGATCACGCCTTTTTCGGCTCCTTGGTTGTTGGTGCGGGTTGCGTAGCCTTCGAAGGTAATTTTATGGCCAAAAGCGGTTTGAGTGGTGTTTAAGGGAATGGTCATGTTGATGTCGGGCGAGCTGTAGGCCGATGAGCCGACGAATCCAATCACCAGCAGGGCTGCACCGATATGGGCTGCATAGCCGCCGATGCGCATCCAGCCGCCGCGCACAGTGCGCACGATCATCAAAATATTAACCCCAAGCCCCAAACTGCCCAGCCCTAGGTAAGCCAGCGAGAGCGGTTTGCGCACGCCAAGCAACAATCCAACTACTGTAGCCACCACTGCCAAAATTGCTGGCATACGCAGCGCAAAAATAAATTTGCGCATGTTGCCGCCGCGCCAACCAAGCAATGGGGCAATCGTCATCAAGCCAATCACGACCAAGCCAAACGGCGGCGTAACGGTGCGGAAAAAGCTTGGTTGCAAGCTAAAGCGGCCATCTTGGCTCGCGGCAATATCAAAAGCTTTGGCAAACGTCGTGCGTAGGCCATCACGCAAAATTGGCGTTTTGGAAAACAGCGGCATTGACGTGCCAAGGCCCACAATCAGCGTGATAATCACCAAACAAAACATGCCGAGCACAAACAAACTATCACGCGAAAACAGGCTTTCCGAGAGCTTGTTGATTGGCACATCACGCCAGCGCTGGAAGAAGATGCCCAGTGAAACCACTAAACCAACCACCAAAACTGCTGCCATGGTCGTGCCAAGGCCATCTTCGGTAAATGAGTGCACCGAAAAATCGCCCAAAACCCCCGAACGCGTGAGGAATGAAGCATACATGACCAAGCCATAGGTGACAATTGCTAGGCTAAAATTGGCCCGTCGCAAACCGCCATGGGCACGTTGCACCAACATCCCGTGGAGCAATGCCGTCACAGTCAGCCATGGCAAAAGCGATGAGTTTTCCACTGGGTCCCATGCCCAATAGCCACCCCAGCCTAGGGTTTCGTAGGCCCAATAACCACCAAGGGTTAATGCAGTCGTTAAGATAACCCAGGCGGTAATTGTCCAAGGCAAGGCTGCTTTGACCCAACCATCGTAATCACGCCGCCACAGCCCAGCGATGGCATAGGCAAAGGGAATTGCCAACAAGCCGTAGCCCAAGAACAAAATCGGCGGGTGAATCACCATCCATGGGTTGTGCAGCAGCTCGTTTAAGCCACGCCCATCTTCAGCATAGATGATTTGTTTGGCAACATCGAAGCGCAAGGCAAATGGATTATTGATCAACATAAAGCTGATAATTGCCACTTGCACCGCCATCAAGGGCATGAGCACAAACGGCTCAAACTCGCGTGAGCGACGTAGCAACAACGGCGCTGCCAACAAGCCAACCAAGGCCCAAATCATAAATGAGCCTTGTTGGCCAGCCCAGAGCGCCGAAAGTTTGTAGCGTAGCTCTAAATCGTTCGATGAGTAGTTGTAGACATAATCGAACTCATAGCGCCCAAAATAGAACAACGCCAAGAGCAACAGCGAAGCCACAAGGATCGAAACTGCGGCGATCCGCACACTCCAACGACCCCAACTCAAGGCGGTGCGCTGGCCTGCAATTAGCAATGTATATGAAGTGGTGGCGGTGAAAGCGGCAACTAACGCCACAACCAGCAGCAACGTGCCAAACATAAACAAATTCATGGATGATCCTCTGGTTTGGATTGATAACTGAAGTTAGCACAAACCCCAGCTTTGCGACCTACTTGGCAGCTTGGGTATCTTCTTGATACTTCGATGGGCATTTGACCAACAAATCGTCGGCCACAAAAATGCCTTGGCTTTCATCGAATGCGCCAATTGCTACCACGCTGATCGCTTGATCAAAGTTGCCTGGCTTGGGCTGGCGATACAGCACTTCAATTGGTTGGCCCATTTCATCGCGCATGGTGAAACGGAATGTACCCGATTCAACCGTGCCTTGATTTTGCGGGTAACCCATCACTTGGACATTGCGCCCGCTGGCTTTGGCCTCGGTCACATTGACATAGGGAGTCAGCGAATCACCCATCGAGGTAAAGCCCAACCAACCTGCCAGCAGCAACAAGGCAATCCCCACGAGATGGAGTGGTTTTAAGCGAAAACGCGGTTTAACGTCAGACATTGCTGGTCTCCTTTCGTTCTGGGCTGACCCGTTCTGGCCGAATCGGGGCATTGTTGGTTTGATTGGCTGGGTTGGCTTGGCGTTCTTGCAGGGCTTGGCGCAAGGCTTTGGCTTGGCGATCAATCTTCAGCAAATAGGCAAAAATGCCTAGCCAAACCACCAAGGTTACCGCCGCTGCCACATACATGGCTAAGCCGGGGTCGGTTAATCCATTCATATCGTCATTCCTTGTTGTACTAATTGTTCGTTGATATCGAGCACATCGGCGCGTAACCACCAGAGCCAGAAGAACAGCAACGTAAAGCCAAATAAGCTGGCAAAGAAGGTTAGCAGGGTGCGTTGCTCGGTTAGCAGGCCAATATTGCCGGTGTTGGCAATCGCAATTTCGACCGTTTGATTGCCAGGCTCGCCACTTAATCGCTTGATTTGTACATCGCGCAAGGTTTCGGGCAAGCGCTCTATGGCTTCGGGCTTATTGCTGACCCGATTAAATGACGGTTTAAGGGTGTAATTTGTGCCATTCGATAAAATGCTGACCGTGGCAACCGTTAAATCAGCTTGTTGCTCGATGCCCAGCAATTCAACCTTGAAATCCTCGATTGTGCCAATAATTCGCCCATTTTCGGTTAATTGAATGCCTTGGCAATTGGGCGTATTCAAAATTGCACAATTGGGGTGCAGCGTATCATCGGTGACTCGGGGAATCACAAAGATCAAAAATGGCACGGCTACAAACGCCAGCAGGGCATAAATTGAGCCAAGATAGCGTTGGCGCTGACGATCTTCAATCGAGGTACGCAAGGCAAAATAGGCCGCATAAATCAACATTAATGCAGCAATCGCGGTCTCGCGTGGGTCCCAATTCCAGTAGGTTCCCCACACTACTTTGGCAAACATCGAGCCAGTTACGGTGGCCAGAATGCTAAAAATCAAGCCCAATTCTGCCGCAGCCAAGGCCAAGGCATCGTCACGGGCACGGCCATTACGCAAGTAGCGCCAGCTATAAATTGCCGAAAACAAAAAGGCCACACTGGTTAGCCAGCCTGTTGGCACATGGACAATCACAATTCGTCCAACATTGCCCAAGCCCTCGTGAGCCGGTACCCACAAGAACATTGCTAGGCTGACCAAAGCTAGCCAAATTCCAGTAAACCACTTAAAGGTTGTCGCAAGCATGCTTAATTATTCCCACCAGTAGAGTTTTAGGCTTCCCAAACTCGTTCAAACAGCCAGAGCGCGGCCACATGTTCAGCGATGGTATAGGCCGCAAGCAGTTGCAAACCGCTGCCAGCTGAACCCCATGTCCCGCCGCTTAGCGCTAATTCGGTTGTTTCAACCGCGATAATCAATAATGGCAGCACCAAGGGAAAGGCCAAAATCGTAAATAACGAGCCTTTGCCATCGGCCTTGGCGACTAAAGTTGCTAAAATAGTGGTTGCTCCGGCCAAAGCGACTCCGCCTAAACTGAGTGTGGCCAGAAACAAGCCAACTTTGGTAATTGTGACATTCAACAAGCCAATAAACAGCAGGGTTACCAGCGTTTCGAGCAAGGCCAAAATCAACAAGTTGACCAAGAGTTTGCCCAAATAGACGGCCAAGGCTGGCACATTTAAGCGCAATAAGGTTGCAGTATGCGCTTCTTCCTCGCGCACAAACGTCCGTGCTAGGCCATTCATCGCCGCAAAAAAGATCGCAATCCACAAGAGCACAGCCAAGGTTGCTGCCGAGCGCGGATCACGGCTCAGGCCCAATGGCCCCAAGCGAAAGCTGACCATCACCGCAGTAGTGACTGCAAACAAGGCCATGGCATTCAAGGCATAACGTGTGCGCAGCTCGATTTGTAAATCTTTGTAGGCGACTGCCCAAGCAGCTTGCCATAATGTTGGTTTAGCCACGCGCCGCCGCTCCTACCGTCAAAACGAGATCTGCCCAAGCAGCATCGCGCTGATCGTTGGTGGCCAAGATGGTCAGACCATGCTGGCGCTGTTGTTCAACCAGCTGAGCCACAAATTGGCGACCTGGCTCATCGAACATGGCGGTTGGCTCATCGAGCAGCAGCACTGGTGGCTTGGCTAAAAGCGCAATTGCATATTTCAAACGCAAGGCCATGCCCGATGAAAAATGGGCGACCCGTTCTGCTTCACGACCAGCCAACCCAACCTGGGCCAACAATTCGCGCCAATAAACTTGATCGGCGGCTAAACCACGGGCTTTGGCCAAAAATTGCAAATGTTCGATCGCGCTTAATTCACGATACAAAGCGACATCTGGCCCAACAAAGCCGATCCAGGGGCGCATCGTGTTGGGGCTGTAGGTTTGGCCTTGCCACTGATAGCGAATTGTGCCAGCGCTTGGCCGTTCGAGTCCGCAGAGCAAGCGCAAAAAGGTCGATTTGCCAGCGCCATTTGGGCCGCGCACTGCCAAAACTTCACCACTATGCAATTCGCCCGCCAACTGGTCGTAGACCGGGCGGGTGCTGTAGGTTTTGGCAAGCTCGTGCCAGCTCAGTTGTAGCGCCACATCTGTTCGATTCATCACAGAGTCTATTGTATCATAGGCGCTTGGCCGTTTGATGCTTGCGAACTGGCTATTTGGCATTAGGATCTTTTAATGATCTTTAATATCTATATTACTAGATATTTCGGTTAATGGGCTATTTGTCCTATAGCAGGATTAGGCTTGGTTGAGGAATACTAAGGTTGTAAGCTCATTAATGTTTAGCGAGGAGGAACCCCATGAACAACAGGCAGCTAGCCCTGTTCGTATGCTTGTGCGCGGTGTTGCTTGGCTTTACTATGGCTAAACGCTCCGAGGCAATCAGCGCCAATGGACTGTTACCTTCAACCCACAATCAAAGCATCGATCCGCTTGCCTCTGATCGTAAGATGCTCCCTACTCCAACCTGTGTGGTAAACCCGCCAACGCCAACGCAATGGATTCGGCCCAATGCTACTGTTACCCCTACTCGGCAGCAGCCAACATTAACCGAAAGACCAACCTTTACCGCAACTCCAAATGATCCCTGTTTTGTCGAGCCAAAGGTGATTATCACAGCACCAAGCCAGGTCGAGGTTGGCGAGCTATTCACCATCTCAATCCAGTATATCAATCTGGCCTCACCCTCGACCTCTCTCTGGGCTAGTGATGGCGGTTTAGCCCATTTTGAGCCACCAATGAATGAAATATGTGTTGCTGAGCAACACCCAACGCATTGCACGAGCTTTACCCTACGAGCCACCAATCCAGGGGTTTTTGATTTTGATGCAGCGGCATTAGGCGAAGCTTATTACAATGGTGGTTGGCACCTCATTTGGATTGAAGCCCAAGCGCCAGTTTTTATTAATATTATTGATTGGAATTCAACGCCAACGTCAACCTTTACGCCTGTGCCAACCTGCATACCTGCTACCAGCACCCCAACCTCAAATATACCAACAAATACGCCAACGCTGGCTGGTCAGGCGACAGCCACTTCGGCCCCAATCCCAACCCGTACTCCAACCCCAACTGCTGCCCCCTTGACATGCTACCAAACCGCATATGCCGAGTTGGTGTTGCATGCCCCAAGCCAAGTGCAGGTTGGCGATATTTTTACCTTGACAATGAATTATGTGAATATTGCCCCTTATACCGTCAATATTAGCCGCGCCTCGAATGATTTAGCGATGTTTGATCCGCCGCTAGCAATGCCTTGCCAACGATTCTCGCACCCTACTTCATGTGAAGAGATAACCATGCGGGCGACTTCCGCTGGTGAATTAACGATCGATGCTAGTGCTTTTGGCCTGATTTTCATTAGTGGTCAACAGGCGGAGGATGGGTATGCGAATGCTCGCAATCCAGTTTATATTAATATTCTGCCAAACAATGCCATACCAACCCGTACACCAACTCCGACCGCTACCAAAACTGCTACACCATGCCCAACGAACTTAGCAATCAGCGGCAGTGGTTGTGGCGGAACCTCAACTATTACACCAATCAATGGCACCGCAACGGCTACGCCGATTGTTTCAGAGTTGTTTTTGAGTGCGCCATACCTGGTCAATGTTGGTGACGTTTTTACCGCGACGATCCAGTATATCAATATTGGGATGCCCTATACGAGGGTTACCAATTGGTCAGGCGGAATTGGGCAATTTGATCCACCATTGATCATGCCATGTAAATTCAATCAGCATCCAACCCAGTGTCGCACCATTCGGTTGCGGGCAATTGCCGCAGGCTCCCTTCACCTTAGCGCTCGAGCAACTGGCGAGGTGCCAATTGCTGGGGGTGGTTGGGCTTGGGGCAGTGCTTTTTCAAACCCAATTTCGATTCAAGTGCGCGACGTATTAGCATATCGGATTTTTATTCCGCTGGCGAGAAAATAAACTGCTGAGTTGATTAAACAGCAACCGATCGCTATGGCAGCGATCGGTTGCTGTTTAATTCAGTTTAAATTTATTATTCATAGCAAGCTTCTTTAATGATTTTTAATATCTAGTAAGCTAGATAGCTTGTTTTTTGGGCCATTTGTCCTATAGCAGGATTAGGCTTAGTTGATGAATACTTAGAAGCCTAGGCCGATTAATCTCATATAGAGGAGGACCCCTATGAATAACAGGCGGCTGGCCCTGTTAGTGAGCTTGTGTGCAGTGTTGCTTGGCTTTGCTGTGGCTAAACGACCTGAAGTAACAAGCGCCAAGGCGTTATTAACGCCAACTCCAACACCACTTCGTTCAGAATTAATTCTGAGCGGCCCGACCGAAGTCCAAGTTGGTCAACTGTTCACAATTACGATTCAGTACGTCAATATTGGTTTGCCCTACACCACAATCACGATGAGTCCGAACAATCTGGCTCAATTTGATCCGCCGATGACGATGCCTTGTAAGTACAATGAACATCCAACAGGTTGTCAATCGATTACATTACGGGCAACAACTGGGGGAATGCTAGAAATCTTCGCATCGGCGACTGGCGAAGTGCCAATTGCTGGCGGTGGTTGGGCTTGGGGTAGCGCTCAAGCACGGAATCCAATTTGGATCGATGTGATTGATCCGAATGCGACTGCCACGCCAACTCCTATGCCAACCTGTGTGCCTGCGACCCGAACCCCAACGTCTACGATGTTGCCAACCTATACCCCAACTCCAGCAGGTCAGGCGACTGCCACGCCAACTCCAACCAAAACTCGCACACCAACACCAACAGCTCTGCCATGCCAACAAACTTCATATGCCGAGTTGCTGTTGAGTGCCCCAAGCCAAGTCCGAGTTGGCGATGTCTTTACGCTAACGATTGATTATGTGAATATTGGTGCGCCAGATACTGGCATTAGCCTCAGCCCCAATGGCTTGGCTCAAGTTGAAGCGCCATCAGTCATGCCCTGCGATTTCTTTGAAGACCCAACCCATTGTACCAAAATCCGCTTGCGGGCAACCGCTGTAGGCGAATTAACGATTGATGCCTGGGCAACTGGTGAATTGTTTATTGATGGCGGCTGGATGTGGGGTGGGGCACGGGCACGTAATCCTGTGTATGTAAATATTGTGGCGGGTGATGGCACACCAACCTTTACGCCAACACCGACTAAGACTGGCACGCCAACTCCAACCTTCCCAAGCTATCCATGCTATACGCCAACCACACGGCCAATTCAGAAGCAAGCACCCCAAGTAACCCAAGCGCCGTGTACTCCAACGCCAACTTCAACCGCAACGCCGACCTTTCCAAGTGCACCATGTTTCACGCCAACCGCTCAACCATTGAATAGCAATCGCGTGCAAACAACCCAAGTGCCGTGTACGCCAACCCCAACGGCTACTAAAACGGCCACTCCATGCCCAACCAACTTGGCGATGCGCGGTAGTACTTGTATCGGAACCCCAACGATCACGCCAAACCGTGGGAGTCCGACCATTACGCCAATTGTTTCAGAATTGATTTTGAGTGCGCCGCCATTGGTCAATGTTGGTGATGCATTCAGTTTGACGATTCAGTATGTCAATATTGGCGTGCCCTATACTGGAATTACGCTCAGCCCAACCGGAACTGTCCAATTCGATCCACCATTGACGATGCCATGTAAATTCAATGAGCACCCAACCGATTGCCGCACGATTGGTTTGCGGGCGGTTGCGCCTGGTACGATTACGATTAATGCCGGAGCGAATGGCGAAGTGCCAATTTCTGGTGGTGGCTGGGCTTGGGGTAGCGCTCATGCACGGAATCCTATTAATGTTCAAGTACGCAGCGTTTTAGCCCACAAAGCCTTTATTCCGTTCGTCAAAACCCAATAAACCGCTGATTTCAAACCTGCTCAACCGATCGTCGCTAGGGCGATCGGTTGATATTTAAACATAATTCTTCAAGGTTAGAAGTGATAGTTCTTTAGATTTGGGAGATTGTAATGGAGATTACCCTCTTGCTAAATCGGTTTCAAAGCACGTACCAGAAATTTGATGCTGCAACGTAGCCATAAAGGCTTGCTTAATGAATAATAATAACGATCGTTGTAAATAAGTTTATTTTTGGGCTGTTAGTCCTATAGCAAGCATAGTTCTGATAGTCAATACTAAGAGTCTAGGATTATTATTCGGAATCAAGGAGACTTCTATGGATAACAGGCGGCTGGCTTTGTTAGTTAGTTTATGTGCAGTGTTATTTGCTTTTGCTGTCGCTAAAAACCCTGGATTAACAAATGCCAAAGTAAGATTAACTGAAACCCCAACCCCAAGCGAAATTTCCATTGCAACAAGTAGTTCTATAGTACCATCACCAAATAGTACTTCTATCATGACACCGACTGTCATCTGTCCAACCTACTATCTGTTCGAGAGCGATGCCCAAGCGCATATACCAAACTCAAGCCCAACGCGCACCCCCGTTCCAACCCCCAATATTGATCCTTGCTATGTGCATCCGACCTTATTTCTCAATGGACCAAGCCAAGTTAATGTTGGCGAATTATTCACTTTATCGATTACCTATGAAAATATTGGTATGCAACACACGCGAATCTGGTTTAACGATGCAAATTTGGCACGGTTTGACCCACCATTAGTCATGCCATGTCAATATGATCGCCACCCAACCCGCTGTGAGCGTATTACGTTGCGAGCTACCAGCGTTGGTACCTTGGTTATCAATGCTGATGCACGAGGTGAATCGTTTCATTATGGTTGGTATTGGAGTTCAGCAGCGGCACGAACTCCACTGACGATTAATGTTATCGATCCAAATGGCACCCCAGTGCCAACCCCAACGTGTGTGCCTGCCACATTAACGCCTACGTCCACGGCCCAGCCAACCTATACTCCAACCGTGGTTGGTCAACGCGTTCCTGATTTAACCGAAACGCCAACGCCAAGTTCTACTTCGACAATCACTCCTGTGCCTTGTCAACCAGCAGTGTCGCATCAGTTGATTTTGAATGCGCCAAGCCAAGTTCAGGTTGGCGATATGTTTACCATGACCGTCGATTATCAGAATATGAGTGCACCTCGCATGGAAATCATGCTTAGCTCAAGCGAATTGGCTCAGTTTGATCCGCCATTGACCATGCCATGTCGCTATTCGGAACATCCGACCCAGTGTTCGACGATTACGTTACGGGCGACGGCTCCAGGGATGTTAACAATTAATGGTCGAGCCATAGCCGATATGTTTGTTGGTGATGGCTGGACATTTGGTTATACGAGCGCCCGTAATCCCATTAATGTGCAAGTACACGATGGTCTACCCTATAAACTCTTTATTCCGCTTGCCAAAAACCAATAAACCTTCCAACTAAACAAGGCGCAACCGATCGTCGTTAGGGCGATCGGTTGGCATTTAAACAGCAATTCTCGGCTACAATGACGCTGGTTCTTTGGCTTTTTGGAGGTCGTAATGGAGATTAAATGGACACCTTGGCGTGGACAGTTTGTCAAAGGTGAAACGCCCAAAGATTCGCGCTGTGTGCTGTGCGTCAAACATGAAGAATCAAACGATGCTGAAAATCATGTGCTGTATCGTGGGCAATTTAGTTATGTGCTGATGAATTTGTACCCCTACAATCCAGGCCATTTGATGATTGTGCCCTATGCGCATACCAACGATTTTGCCAATTTGTCCGCTGAAACTGCCGCCGAAATTATGCATTTGACCCAACGTTCAGCCACAATTTTGAGTACTGTTATGAACCCGCATGGCTACAATTTGGGCATGAATTTGGGGCGGCCAGCTGGCGCGGGTATCGACGAACACTTGCATATGCATATCGTGCCACGCTGGAATGGCGATACCAACTTTATGCCATTAATTGGTGGGGTCAAGCTCATTCCCGAAGCCATGGATGATACTTATGCCGCTTTGGTTGGTCATTTTCAAGCGTTGTAGTTATTTGCTCAAATCGAGCAGCACATCGCGGATGCGCTCGGTGATTGAGCGGGCAGCAGGCGATGGCGTGGGGTTTTGGTTGACCGAGCGTTGCTGCTCTAAATAATTGTGGGTAGCTTGTTGGCGCTCGGCTACCATAACCCCCAAACGTTCAGCCAATGAGGGATTTTTGGCATACAGCGGAGCCAAATCGTGGCGTTCGATCACAATTGTACGCGTATCTTCCTCGGCAATCACGCTAGCCGAACGTGGCTCATCCATTAACATGCCACGCTCGCCAAACACATCGCCAGCGCCTAAGTGCGAGACGACAATTGCAGGCTGATCGTCATGCGCAACTTCAACCCGTACTTTGCCGCGGGTAATTGCATACAAAATATGTTCATGGCGGCCTTGATGGGCCAGAATTTCGCCGCGCTCAAATAAGCGAATTTCGACATGCTCCGATAAAAAACGCAATTCTTGCTCGTGCAAGCCATCGAGCAGCTTGATTCGGCGCAAACGGTCGAAAATTTGCTCAGGGGTATAATCAAGCCGGCGTTGCCGACTCGCTTGTTCAGGACGGGTCAGCACCATTTCGTTTGAGGCAAAGTGAATGCCTTGACGCTGGAACACATACCAAATTCGGCTGAGTGCATCACCTTGCAACTGGGGAAAATCATCGTAGTTGCTGATCCAACATTTAACTTCGTAGGTTGTGGAAAATGCAGTATAGTTGCGCACAAATACAAATGGTTCCGGCTGGGCGACGACCCCGCGACTGGAAAGTACTGCTTCTTTCAACAATTCGCGCACCATCATTGGCGGGTGCACACAATCGACGGTTACTGCAACCCGCATGGCTACAGGCAAGCCAGTTGCACTCATATTGATAATTTGTTGTTGGGCAATAATCGTGTTGGGAATGACCACGACCTGTCCATCACGCGGCTTGACCCGAATCGCCCGCCAGCTCATCTCCAAAACGCGGCCATAGCCAGTTTGCACATCGATAAAAATCCAATCGCCAGGCATAAAAGGCCGCTCCATTTGCAGCGCAATCCCAGCAATCACATTTTTGAGCAAATCTTGTAAGGCAAGGCCAACCACAGCGGTAAAAACGGTCGAGCTGAGCAGCACTGTGCCAATTTGCACTTTGAAAAAATGGCCAATGCAAATCAGCAAGGTCATAAGCAGTACAAAACCACGGGCAATATCACGCATCAAGCGCGGGATGGCGTTAGGGCGACCATCGGCAGCCAAACGCCGCACCAATAGTTGATCACCAATATGCAAAACCACCGCAATAATCGAAACAGTCACGGTAGTTTGCAAAATTTTAGTGAGCAGCGGCCAATGTTCAAGCTGTTGATCCGACCATAGGCCAATTAAGCCAGCACTACTGAGCGCCAAAAATTGGCCAAGGATACTTAACCCGCTAATCAGCCCAATGCGCCGACCAAGCCGGATTAACAGGCGCAACACTGCATAGGTGCCAATTGCCCACAGCATTGGCTGAATGATATGCTCAATGACGCTTAACATAACTGCATCTTAGGGTTTTGGTTCGGCCATGTCAAGCACCCAATACGGGTGGTCGCCAACGTAGGCTAGGCCAATGCCCACATGGCGATAAGCACAATTGGTGATGTTGGCGCGATGTGGCCCATCAACTGGCTCGTCCATCCATTGAGCCACAACCTTGATTGGAGTGGCGAACCAGGCTGAGATATTTTCGCCGCGCCGAATAAATTGATAGCCAACCGCCTCAAGCCGCTGACTGTAGCTGCGACCATCGCTGCCAACGTGATCAATTTTTTCATGCTGAGCCATATCATCGGCATGGGCTTGGGCGATGCTTTGCAGCCGCGAATCGAAAACCAAGGCTTCACAATTGGTTTGTTGGCGTTCGCGATTAACCGCCGCTAACAGATCAAGCTTAAGATCACCGGAACTGGTCAAACTAGCAGTTGCTTGGATGGTCGCTGATGGAGTTGGACTAGCCGAGTTGCTTGGGCTGGCTGGGCTGGTGGCGCTTGGCATTGGTGCTTGATTGGGCGTGATCGTCGGTACGCTAGGGCTAGCAATTGGATTGGTAGCGCTCTCAAAGCGAATAATCGTTCCATTGAGGCGTGGCGCTAACCACCACACCCCAATGATCATGCCAATTACAATTCCTATCAGCAATAAGCCTACGCCACGCAAACTACTTGCCATCGGCAGCGATTTGGCTTAGCACATCGGTGATTAATGCGCTGAACATGGGCTTGGCAGTTTCGCCTGCCTCAAGCACCTCTTCATGGTTGGCTGGTGGCGCGTCGGGGTGGGCAATATTGGTGATCAACGAAATGCCCAAGACGCGCATACCACGGTAGCGAGCCACAATCGTTTCAGGGGCGGTAGACATGCCCACAGCGTCAACCCCAACCCCGCGCAGATAGTTCATCTCAGCGCCAGTTTCAAACGATGGCCCGGCTAGCATGGCATAAACCCCTTCGCGCAGAGTTGCGCCAGCCCGTTCAGCGGCAGCCTTGGCCATTGCACCTAATTCAGAATCATAGGCGTTGAGCATGGCTGGGAAGCGTGGGCCAAGCGTATCGTCGTTGTGGCCGCGCAATGGGTGAAAGCCCGCCATGCCTGGCATAAAAATATGGTCGCTGATGCGCATTAAGTCGCCGACCTGCCAATTGGCATTTAAGCCACCAGCCGCATTCGTAACAATTAATATCTCGGCTCCCAGCGCTCGCATCACATGCACAGGCAAGGTTACTTCGTCCATGGCATAGCCTTCGTAGAAGTGAAAGCGGCCACGCATTGCCAGCACAGAAACCCCACCAAGTTCACCTAAAACAAGTTCACCGCGATGGCCTGGCACCGCTGAAGGTGCGAAGCCTGGAATCGCAGTGTAGGGAACTACCACGGCATCCTGAATATGATCAACAAGTTGACTCAAGCCAGAGCCAAGGATAATGCCAACTTGGGGTACGCGCTCGGTATATTGACGAATGGCAGCGACTGCGCCAGTGATTGCTTGAGTTCGGTTGGTGGTCATGAATTGAAATCCTTTGCAACAATAGCCACATTGCTATGGCCGCAGGCATTATATCCGACTTAAAATTTCGCGTTTTTTGGCCTCAAAATCAGCATCAGTAATTAAATTTTTCTGACGTAGATCGTTTAAGCGCAATAACAATTCTTCAACGTCTTGATCGTTGGGGCGTTGATATGGTGGTACAAAGTTTTGATAAGCGTTGACCGATTGCATATACATTGCTGGTTCGCGGTCGTGTTCCTCTTTGGCATTCATCATGGCGCGTTTAAATTCCAGTGGGTTACGAATAAAGGTAAAAAGATTATCACTATTTTCGTTAGCCGTTTGGACTTCAAGATCACCATAATTGAACATCCGCCCCATAAAGGTTTGACGCATTTGGACATCGTTAATTTTATCGAGCGATGAATCGAGCGTCGATTTATTAATAATGCCCCGCAAATGAATGACTCGACGATCGGTAAGCAGAAACTTTTCGTTCCGCCAGCGTAGGAAGTCAATCACTGCGCTGGCGAGAATGAGCAGAATGATCGCAATTAAAATAAATTGCACATATGGTTGAATTTCTTGCCATTTTTGGCCAGGCAAATTGGTGATAAACACAATTGCTGCAACCATAATTGCCATAACAACGACTTCAAAACTAATGCGTCCCAAGAAAACGAACGGGTGCTGATGGGCTTCATATTTAATATCTTCGTTTTCAGCCAAGAGTTGCTCAACATAGCTCATTGGTTGTGCTCCTTTAGGGGGAATCGCGGCTAGTGTAGTGGTAAGCTATAGGCTTGTCAACCACGCACTAAATTGAGAAATTGGGTTGATTTTAGCTCACGCTCTAAAATTTGGCTTAACGAGGCTTTCAAGACTAATCGCGCTTCCTGAACTGTCGCTGGGGCCGGTACAAGGCTGACAACTGTCTCCAGCGGCATTCGCGCCAGATAGCGTAACAATTTGAAGGTATTGAGGTTGATCGGCAATGTTCGTGGCTCGTTGCTTGAACATTGTTGACATAAAACACCTCCAGTGATTGGGCTGTATCGATCTGCATCTGGGCTAAGCTCGCGTTCACAGTTAGCACAATCAAACAGATGTGGCCGATAGCCTGAAAGAATCAGCGTGTGTAATTCATAATACCGCAAAATGACATCACGCCGCACAACGTCATCAAGCACATCCAAGGCTGCTAGGGTTTCGCATGTTAGGCGAAAAAGCGCCGGATTATCGCTCTCGTCGGGGGTCATTTGATCAAGCAATTCGGCCACGTAATAGCCTTGGCTGATCCGCGAGAGATCTTCGCGCAAGCTGCGAAATGGCTGGACTACCCGACTTTCGGTCACCACGTCGAATGAGCGGCCTTTGGCAAGTTGTAAGCGGGTGTGGATAAACAGCTCCAAATGGCCAGCCAATTTGCTGGTCATTTTGCGCACACCTCGCGCCGTAACGCTGAGTTTGCCATGATGCGGCGTGTAGATCGTCAGAATCCGATCAGCCTCGCCAACATCGGAGCGCCGAATAATCAGGGCTTCGGTGGTATATAATCGGTCGCGCATGCTGGCTCCTTCTAGCTTCGATTAATGATTGATAGCCATTGGTTGACGTTGGCTGTGAGCTGTTGGCGTTCGCTGCTGGGCAAGGCCTGCACCACCCGCTCAATCACTGCTTGGCTGACCACAGTTGGCGCTAAACGCTGAACCGTCAATAAGGCCGTAATCAACTGTTTAAGATCATGGTCACTGATCCGTTGATCTGGCTCGCTGACTGGGTTGATTGCATAGCCTGCTGTATGCAACAGATTGGTTAATGCGGCACTATCAGCTATTTCCAATTCCCAAAGTTGGGGATTAAGCTCGGCGTAGGGTGGTAAGTTAGGCAGTTTAGCCAGCTCGTTGAGTAATCTGGGATCATCGGCTTCCAGCAATAAAGCCGGACGAGCCAATAAGTGCTGGCGATCGTTTTGCCATTGCTGAAATAAGCTTTGCAAATCGTTTGGCACTGGTCGGTCACACCAGCGTTGCAAAAATGTTTGCATTTGGCTGGCCTGAATGCCACGTTGCAAGGCTTGGCTATACGAATGGGCGGTCAAGCGCACGAGCATGGTGCCATGGCTGTCGGTTGATTGCCATTCGGTGATGCGTTGGATTTGAAAGCGCGGCAGCGGCTCAACCGTTGGTGGAACCCGAATCAGGCCATCGCTGCTTAGTTGTAGTTGCCCAGCAAATTGACTTGGCTCGTGCGCTGGATCGAGTAAGCAGCTTGCCCATTGAGTTAAACGCAAAGCCTGTGGATGGTTAAGTTGATCGACATCAAGCAAGCCGAGCCAGAACAATGGCCCTTGGCAGGCGGCTTTGATCCATGCGCCCTCAACTTTGGCCCAATGTTGCCAACCAACGAATGAATCATTGGATTGATTGTGAATTACGGGCTGCTCGAAATCGCTGCGCAACAGTTCGGGATGTAAGGCTTGGATTTGTGCCAGTAGATCGTCGAAGGCCAACCATTGATCGGGTGGCGCGGTTGTTAATACTTGCCATAAGGCTTGGCGAGCAGCTTGGAGGGTAAATGGAGTCTGAGGCTGCAACTCAGTCAAGCTAAACTCATCAAAATCACAAACCAACCAGGCATTAAATAAGCGCTCTAACCGCTGTTTGGGCGTAGCTTCTAGCCAATTAATTGGGTTGCCAGCGAGCTGAAGCTGTTGATGTTGGATGTGTAATAAGCCAGCCTCAAGCGCCAAATTTCGCAGCCAGGCTAATTGAGGAAATTGGCGTTCGCTTGCTGGCGTAGAAACTGCTATGCGTTGACAGATTGCTTTCAAACCATCGCGTTCAAGTTGAAGTTGGCGGGTCAGCTGGAGCGGTTGCTGATAACACAGCGCCAAGATCGTAGTCAGCAGCGTTTCGGTTTGATTGAGATCTGCTTCGATCCAGTTGCTTGGGCTGGGATGTTGCTGCCAGGTTGGCAAACTGGGGGCCGAAACTGCTGGCAACGCCTGCAACCAATCGCTAAAAATCACGTAATACTCGCCGTCCAGCGTTTTGAGTGGCTGAAGCAAGCCCAAAATATAGAGACGTTCAAGCACCGAAGCTTGGCCGTGCAGCGCCAATAAATAGGCCCGAGGAGTCACAATATCCCGATGTGAGCGAATTTTGCCAAACTCACGTTCAAGCGATTTGGCCGCGAGCTTACCACCAGCCGCAATCACCCGATCAAGCGCTGAGCGTTCAGGCGTGGATAAACGCGCAACCAAGGCTTGGATGGCACTTGGTTGCCCAAGCTGAGCAGCATCGGCAACTTGCCATAAATGTGCCAGCACATGGCGTTCGCTGGTAGGTAAACTGGCCAGCCATTCGATTGAAGCATGTGTTCGTATCATATGAGAAATTATACCCTTTACATTGCAGCATGATTGCATACAATTTGGAAGAATTCATTTTCGCTAATTGAAGGAGCGCACCTGTATGGAATGGTTATCTGATCCACAGACTTGGGTATCCCTATTAACCTTGACTATGCTCGAAATCGTCTTAGGGATCGATAATATTGTGTTTATTTCGATCTTATCGGGCAAATTACCCCAAGCCCAACAAGCCAAAGCACGCCAAACTGGTTTAGCCTTAGCCTTGATCACACGGATTTTGCTGTTGCTTTCGCTTTCGTGGGTTATGAGCTTAACCAAGCCACTCTTTACGGTTATTGGCCAAGAAATTTCAGGGCGCGACTTAATTTTGCTGGTTGGGGGCTTGTTCCTCTTGGGCAAGGCAACCTTTGAAATTCATGAACGCTTGGAAGGTACTGAGCATCATGAGCAAAATGTCAAAGCCAAATCGTTCAATTCAGTGATTGTCCAAATTTTAATTTTGGATATTGTGTTCTCGCTCGACTCGGTAATTACAGCGGTGGGTATGGTTGATCATATTGAAATTATGATCGCAGCAGTGGTGATTTCGGTGGGCGTGATGTTGCTCTCAGCAGGCAAAATCAGCGATTTTGTCAACAGTCACCCAACCGTCAAAATGTTGGCCCTCAGCTTCTTGCTCTTGATTGGGATGTCGTTGGTGGCCGAAGGCTTGGATCAACACATTCCCAAAGGCTACATTTATTTTGCTATGGGCTTTTCGGTATTGGTCGAAATGCTTAACTTACGGGTTAAGAAAGTTACTCAAAAGCCTGTTGAATTGCGCCAACCTTCATATTTGCAAGAAGCAGTTGAAGAAAGCACCAAGTAAAACCAGTATTTAGAACGATCTATAATCAACAGCGTATTGGCGAATGTCGATACGCTGTCGTCGTTAATCAGCCCTATAGGAAGTTCCTTGTTTCGCTAGTGTGAGGATGATCCACGATGAAACTGCGCTGGATTCATTACATGTTGTTGTTTGTGCCGTTGGCGGTGGTCGCTGAATTCTTTTTATATAACGAGATGTTGATTTTTGTTTTTTCAGCCTTGGCCTTAATTCCATTGGCTGGGTTTTTGGGCGAGGCGACCGAAGAGCTAGCGATTCACACTGGGCCAAAAATTGGTGGTTTGCTGAATGCGACACTTGGCAATGCTGCCGAATTGATCATCACGATTGTGGCATTGAAAGCAGGTAAATTCGAGTTGGTCAAGGCTTCAATTACTGGCTCAATTATCGGTAATTTGCTCTTGATCATTGGGTTTAGCTTCCTGCTTGGCGGCTTGAAGCATGGCAAGCAAAAGTTTGATCGTGGTCTAACTGGGATGTCGGCCTCGCTGATGACGCTGGCAGTGATTGGTTTGATTATTCCAACCTTGTTTGAATTGTTCAAAGAAATCGCCGATCCCAATGTTGCGCTTGATGTGTTTAAAACCCAAGTTGATGACCCACAACTACGGGCTATTTCAATTGGTGTGGCGGCGGTGTTGATCATCGTCTATATCTTGAGTATGATCTACATTCTGCGTGATGGTGATTCGGGCACAATTTCACACACTGGCTTTGAAGAAACCGACGAAATCGAAAGCCATAAAGCCACTATGAGCATTAAAGCCGCAGTTGGTATTTTGGCTGTCTGTACCTTAGCAATTGTCTTTATGAGTGAATTTTTGGTGGGTGTGGTCGAGCCAGTTGCCCGTTCGTTGGGCGTGCGCGAGTTATTCTTGGGGATTATCTTTATTCCAATTGTGGGCAACGTTGCCGAACACTTAGTTGGGGTTCAAGCAGCGCTCAAAAATAAAATGGATCTTTCAATGACGATTTCATTGGGATCAAGCACGCAAATTGCCCTGTTCGTTGCACCATTGTTGGTGTTTATTAGCATGCTGTTTGATCAGCAAATGACCTTGTTCTTCAGCTTGTTTGAGGTGATGGTGCTTGGTTTGAGTGTGATTATTGCTACCTTTGTTTCAATGGATGGTGAGAGTAATTGGCTAGAAGGAGCAATGTTGCTGGCGGTCTATATTATCGTTGGGATTGGCTTCTTCTTTGTCGGTTAAACCGAAAACCCGTCTGTTGCAATCAATTCAACAGACGGGTTTATCATTTAATTATGGCGAGCAGCGTTTGGCTTTTTGATGTAGTCGATACCATCGCCTAAAGCCAACGGCCTATGCCCAATCAGCTGTTCGGTGGCCGATTGCGGCGCACTATTATCAAGGCTAAGCATTGTCAGTTGGGCGGGCGTGACTGGTGGCTTGGGCAACAATTTATCCATCATAAAGACTGCTGGCTTCATCAACGGCACTGGCACATAGATTTTGCTACGTTTTTTGCCCAATTTTTGCATAATCAGATCAAGCATCTGCTCGTAGGTTAGCGCTTCTGGTCCGCCCAATTGATAGATTTGGCCAATCGTGCTGTGATCATCCAAGACTTTGATAAAAGCATCGATCACATCGTCGCGCCAAACTGGCTGAAATTTAGTTTTGCCATCGCCAACCACTGGTACAAACGGCGCTGGGGCAATCATCAACGGGCGGCGTACCAAATCGGCTAAGGTATTGATAAATTCATCGCCTTCGCCAAAAATTACCGACGGCTGAAAGACCGTCCAGTCTAAGCCACTGGCCTCAACATATTTTTGAGCGCGAAATTTCGTATCCATATAGGGCAAATTGGGGTCGTTGACCACGCCAAGCGCACTCATATGCAAAAAGCGCTTGACTCCGGCGGCTTTGGCGGCATCGACCACATTAACCGTGGCCTGATAATTCATCCGTTCGAAGCTGATTCCGCCCGAACGTTCGCGAATAATCGCCACCAAATGAATAACCGTGCTGACCCCTTTCATCGCCGCGATTAACGACTCAGGATCGGTCACATCGCCTTTGACAATTGAAACGTTGCCAGCAACCAGCTTTTGAGCTTTTTCTGGGGTGCGAACCAACACTCGCACTGGCTCAGGGCGTTGGCGTAATTTTTCAATCAAACGTGAACCAACATAGCCTGTGCCACCAGTTACTAAAATCATACTTGCCCCCATTGATCAAGCGGAAACTCACGGTTGAGCTTGCGCAAGCGCCAGAGAATTTTGGGTAAATAAGCCAATTTTGCCCCTAACGAGAGGCTGGCGCGTCGATTAAACACATCATAGTTATTGCGCACAATCTGATCAAGAATGCCACGATAGACAGTTGCGGCGGTTGCCACGGCAAAGCGTGAATCGGGGTGCAATAACCCGATGCCCTGCCAACTTTCATCGTAGAGTTGATGCGCCCGCTGCATTTCAAATTGTAATAATTGCTGCATCTGTGGGCTGCGCACCCCATTCAAAATATCTTGTTCGCTCACCCCGAAGCGCTCTAGATCTTCTTTTGGTAGGTAAATTCGGTTGCGCCGCGCATCTTCGCCAATATCGCGCAGAATGTTGGTTAATTGCAAGGCCACGCCTAATTTGATTGCGTAGGGCACGGCTCCTGCAGCGTAGCCAATTACCTGCATGCTGAGCAACCCGACCACCGAAGCCACACGATAGCAATAGAGCCATAAATCGGCAAAGGTCGCATAGCGATTAATCGAGAGATCCATCTCGACTCCTGCCAATAATTCTGATTCAAGTTTGCTAGAAATGCGAAAATGGTTGCGCACATGATGCCAAGCTAATGGCACGGGGTCGTCGTGGCGCGGGGTGGAACGCAAGGTTTTGAGCCATTGTTGCAAACGTTCTGGGGCTGTTTCAGGGTGCATGTCTACCAAGTCGTCGCTCGTTCGACAGAAAGCATACAACACCCGAATTGCATCACGCTTCCGAGCAGGCAACAATTGAGTACTAAAATAGAAGCTCTTTGAGTGAACGTTCGTTAGTTCGGTACAATGGGCATAAGCATGATTAAGCCATTGGTTGCTGGGCTGATGTGACACGCACTCGGCAACCGTTGGAATAAATTGAGCTGGTAAGGTCAACCCAGCACACATTTGAGGATCGAGCGAAGGCCAAGACATAGCGCATCCTTCCTGCTACAGACTCACCATAGGTTTGCTTTTGGTGCTACGCAAACGGTTTGGTTTTGGATGAGTCGGCGCAAGAATTAGGCCAATAATTCCTCAATTTTATCGCAAGCTTGGTCGGCGTTATAGCCCAAAAAGATTCCTGGCAACACGGTTTGCTGGGTTGTGCCACTTAACGCCGCTCCGCCGTAGCCAATGATTGGTGGTTTTGGCATTTTGTGCAGTTCTTGGAGCAACTGCACGGCTTGGCTGTAATTGTCTTTGGTGGTGGCACTCAGCGCTACCAATTTCGGGCTGAGCCGTTGCACTGTATGCAGCAATTCGGCAGCAGGCAGGTTGCTGCCAAGGTAGACAACTCGCCAGCCGCGCCGCATCAAAAACAAGGCTACCATCATCACCCCAAGCTCATGCTGCTCACCAGGCACTGTTGCCACTACAATCACTCCACGGTTGGAGCGAGTTCGCGCTTGATGAATCAAATTGCTCAATTTCAACGACATAAACGCTGTAGCGGCATGTTCCTGCGAGATTGAGATTTTACCAGCATGCCAACCATCGCCAATTGCCACCATCACCCGTTCGATGACTTCGATACAAACCGTTTCAACCGGATAAACGCTAAAGGCTTTGTTCAAAATATCTTCAGCTTTGAGCACATCGAAGCTGAGCAAGGCTTGGACACAATCGTTGCTTAATTCGGCCAATGGCGCTAGATCATACGTTGGTTGTTCGATCACACTATCGGTTTGCAGCAAGGCCACGGCTTGGCTGATGGTTAATCCCGATTCCGTTTGTTGGCGCAACCAATCGATAATCGCAATATCGCGATCAGAATAGGCCCGTTGGCGGCCTTCGGTGCGCTCAGGAAACGGTACACCATAGCGACGCTCCCAAGCTCGCAGCGTATCGGCGGCAACGCCTGTTCGTTGCACCACTGCCTTGGTGTTGTAGAGCGGCTCTTGGCTAAAATGGGTGAATCGGTCGGTTATTTTGCTCATGTGCTCCACCAAACATTGCTGCTAAGAGATAACCCGACCAATTGCCAAGGCTGTAATCGGCGCAAGTTGTTGTTTCAACAGTGCCCATGTGCGGCCCCGATCGCTGGAAACCCACACCTGCCCAGCCTTGGTTGCCGCGTAAATGCTATCGATCTGATAGGCTACGCTGATCAAACAACTCCATTCCCCAACCTGGCCAATTGCCAAGTGTTGCCAGCTTTCGCCGTCGCTGCTACGTTCGAGTTGGTTGGGATCGCTGGCGATGCGAATTGTGGCTGGAGGTTGGCCTGTAAGTTCTATGCTTTGGCTTGGTGCAATCAGGCTAGGCGCTGGCTCAAGCGCTTGCCACGATTGACCACCATCCTTGGTTTGCCAAGCTTGGTTGCTGTTCCAAACTGTGGCTTGCATTGGGGCATCGGCTTGGCAAATAACGGCGGCAATAGCCTGATCAGCTAATTCGATACCAACTGAGATCCAGCGATCAATTCGACCTGGATTGCTCAACAATACCACGCCTTGTTCAGTTCCGATATAGAGTAATTGTGCTTGTGCCATGAATTGTATCCTGCAATCAGAGCGCCATGCTATGGGCAAAATCCGCAATAGCTAAGCAATAATCCGGCCACGAGTTGCCACAATTTGGACTGCGCCATCGCGCTGCTCATAGGCGACATACAAGCCAGCGGCGCGTAAACTTTCGACAAACTGATCGCCTGCCAGAAATTGGATTCCGCCGCTCAATAAAAATGTTTGCAATAAACGGCCTGAGCGTGAAGCGGCCTGCTGGGCTTGCATCCAAAAACTGCGGCCTGCGGCTAGCAAACAGCGGCGTACCTCAGAAATTGCCCGATCTGGCCGAACAAACTCGTTGATCGAGCCACCACACGCCACGCCCGCCAAACATTGGTCGGCAAACGGCAGATCTTCGGCTAAACCACGGATGTAGCTAATTTTGAGGCGTTTTGCGCGGCTGCGGCGTTGGGCTTCGCGCAACATTGGCAACGAATGATCGAGGGCAATACAATAGCTGTCTGCGGGGAGGGCGGCGGCGATTGCCCGCGCATACAAGCCATTCGAGCAAGCTAAATCGAGGTAGACACCACCGCGTTGTGGTGCTAATTGGGCCATCAGCAAGGCTAATTCTTCATCGACCGGAAAGCTGCGCCCACTGAGTTTGCTCAACGCTTGCCAACGCCAGAGCCGTTCGTAGCCCCAAGCCGCTAATGGCAGCCGATTGACCACCTGTGCGCCGTTCCAAGCTGCCGCGCGTGGCAACAGATCGACAATTCCATCGCGAATAGGCCAACTGTGACCGACGGCGCTGACCAAAGTGCCCGACCAAATCATGCCATCGCGCCAACGGGCATCGTGCAGGCTAAGGCTGGTTTGTGAAACCGGACAACGCAACCATGGAAGCAAATCAGGATGCATAGCTACCTCACTGAAACGCCCGTTTAAGGCGCATTGAGTTTAGGCGTTGCGCAGCACCCAACTAAGATCATCCGAAGCCACATGGCCATGTTCGATCAATTCGACGAAGAGATCGACCAATTCGGCTTGCCATTGGGTGTTGCGCCCCGATTGAAGCACTTGCACTGCTTCGGCACGGCTCATACCTTTGCGATAAGGTCGATCAGTCGTCATTGCATCGAAGCTATCAACCACCGCAATGATCCGCGCCCCTAGCGGAATTGTATCACCAGCGATTCCATGCGGGTAGCCTTTGCCATCCCACCGTTCATGATGGTGTAAAACCATTGGCCCAACCGAAACCGAAAAGCGCATTGGCGCGACAATATTGGCCCCAATTTGCGGATGCTTCTTCATCTCGTCGTATTCTTCGCTGGTGAGTTTGCCCTCTTTTTGCAGCACCGTTTCGCGAATGGCGATTTTGCCGATGTCATGCAACAAACCACCATAGCGAATCAAACGCGACTCTTTGGCATCGCAGCCGCAGGCCGTCGCCAAGGCATAACTATACGAAGCTAGTCGGCGCAAGTGGCCTTCAGTGTAGGGATCACGCGATTCGACTGTGGTTGCGAGGGTGAAAATCACCCGCTCAGTGCTTTCAAGTTCCTCGGTGAGGCGGCGCACTCGGAGCAGCGAGCGAATGCGAGCTAAGAGCACAGTGCGCTCGAACGGCTTGTTGATAAAATCATCAGCGCCCATCTCCAAGCCCAAAATCCGCGATTCATCATCGTTAAGGCCGGTGAGCATGGCAACTGGCAACAATTGGGTTTCCTCGCGGTCGCGCAACCGCCGACAGACCTCAAACCCATTCATAACGGGCATAGTTACATCGAGCAAGACCAAATCAGGCATACATGCTTGAATGTCAGCTAGTGCCTCGACACCATCACGAGCGATGCGCACGGTATAGCGCTCACGTTCAAGCACCCGTCGCAAGGTATCAATACTACGAGCCTCATCATCAACAACTAAAATGATCTCCGACATGACGATACCCTCAATGTTGATTGCAAAGTGGATCGGAAGCTGAAACGAAACGCAATTGCGGCGGATGCTTAGCCTGATCATCAACCAGTGCTTGCATGGTAACAATCACATGCTGAAGATCAAGAAAATCGACCCAAGTTAGGGCGGCTTGGAGCTTGGGAGCGGCTTTATGCCAATTGAGCAACAAACCTTTGGGGTTACCCCGCGACCAATGAACCAACGCCGCAGCTGTTTGGATCAGGCCTTGGAGCAAATCTCGTTCGTTGCCGTTCCGTTGGAGCCATTGCACTTCCCAAGCTTCGTGGGCATGCCAATAGTGGCCAGCGTTGAATAACTCGAAGCCTTGGATAAATTCACTGGTTTGCTGGATCGGCATGTCCATCATCACCACCAGATTTTAGTAGCGCTTAATGCTAGAATCGACTGCTACCGACCAGCGATCAATCCCGCCAGTCATGTTGGTTAGTTGGGTAAACCCTGCTTGGGTAGCAAGCGCCTGACATACTTGAGCCGAGCGACCGCCATGGTGACAAAAGACCACAATCTCACGATCTTTGGGCAATTCGCCCCACCAATCGTTAATTTGGCTCATTGCTTTCCGTTCGCTGCCTGCGATACTGGCAATTTCCCATTCATTGGGTTCGCGCACATCGAGCAGATACAAATCTTCCCCAGCGGCAATACGGGCGGCAATGTCTTCGGCACTTTGGTTGTTATACATCTTAAGCTCCTTGGCTAGGGGCAATCCAACGTGGATGCCACAGGTGTATCCATTGCGACCAATCGGCAACTGGTGGCTGAATCAATTGGCTAAAATAACGGCAATCAAGCAAGCCAAAATCGGGCAAACTTGGCAGATCGGCAGGGTGACCACGCTCCCAGGCTTCGCGGCGATCAGGAAAATAGGCGATCGTTAATTTGCGCGATTGACGTGAGAGTGATGAGGCAAAGGCTAAGTTGGCATAACGATTGGGATAAACCAGTACCCAACCTTGTTCAGCAGGTGCGATATGATATGAGGTTGGCATGCCTTGAACAACCTGTTCAGCGAAGGGCTGGGTTGCTTGCCATTGGGCCAGCGTCGGAGCTTGATCGTGGCATTGGGTGATCGTCCGCACGGCGGCGGCGATAATTTGATGATTATTACTTTGAAAACAATAAGCGGTGAGCCAAAGCTCATGATCAGCTGGAATCGCCACGATCGACTTCCCTCGTACACCGTTGAATCAAGCGTTGGCTTGCGCGAGCAACGCTGCCAGCGAGGCTAAACCCCAAGCTATTCAACACAACATCATCAATATCAACAACCCGATAGCCCAGCCAATATTGACCAAGCTCGACGGTGCAGCTTAACCCAAGGCCAATGAGGCCAATGAGCCAAAGCCGCAGTTTGGGCCGCCAGAAAGCTAAAAGCCAGCCGCTAGGGGCAAATGCCGCCACATTTCCGATGATATTAATCAAAGCAGCCCGCCCCCCTTGCTGGAAGGCTGCGCTGATCGTGGCTCCGATTTGCAATTGAAGGCTAGGCTGGGTTGTGCTACCTGTCCAATTATGCCATGCTAGGCCAAATACGGCCAATGTATAGAGCAGCGCCAACCAACCATAGAAATGTCTGCGCTTCATGAAACATAACAAACGGGGACGAGTTGCTCGTCCCCGCTCACTGTATCGTCAAACAGCTTAAGGCTTGGGCCTAGGCTTAGTGACAGCCGCAGCCGCCCGCCCCGCTGCCACAGCTACCACCACTGGCGGAAGCTTCGCCGTTTTTGGGTTTGAACGAGCTACCACAGCCACAGCTTGAGGTTGCGTTGGGGTTATCAATTTTGAAACCGCCACCCATCAAACTGTCGATGTAATCGATCGAGGCACCGCCAATGTATTGAGCGCTCATTGGGTCTACAATTACCCGCAAGCCACTGGCGAAGAATTCGGTATCACCTTCGTTGGTTTGATCATCGAAGCTCATACCATATTGCAAACCTGAACAGCCACCGCCGGCTACAAAAACCCGCAGGGCATATTCATCGGACAATTCTTTTTCTTGCTTGATCGACAACAAGCGATTTGCTGCTGATGCCGTCACCGTGACCAATGCTGGATCGATTTCAATGGCAGTCATTGGTTTTACTGCTACATCGCTCATTTGAGAGCCTCCTGTGCCGGAAAATCAGGTTGACAACATGCCTTCAAATGGCATTTGCTTCCCTGTAGCATACTTGAAAAAAGCTTGAAACGCAAGCAAAGCTTGACCTGTTTCAAGGGTAAAAAGCGCATAAACCAAGCGCCGATGAGGTCGTGGCTTGGGCTTGGCTTGGGCTGGAATTCAGCCAAATTAATACGCTGTGCAATGTGCTGATACCATTGCTAGTATAGCACGGTCTGAGGGGCTTAGTTTGCTAGTTTTGTCAATGATTAAGGTTAATCTTGGGTTGGGTTTAGCTCGAAGCTATCACCCCATTCGGCTTTTCGCGCTTGTTTCCATTGGGCATCACGTTTATTAATCGTTATGCTCCTAAGGCCTTGGGGTGTGCAGAGTTGCAATTGGATGCGCTGTGGTTGTTGCGAGGGGTGGCGAATAACTCGTGCTTGCGCTAGCTGGCTTGATTGGCGACTAACCGCAATATAGCTCGATTTTTCATCTTCGTAGCCCAACTCGGCAGCTTTTAAGCTACGATGGAAGCGGGTGCGTTCGATGCGGGTGGCAAAATGACACCAATCGTTGGCTTGCATTGGGCACGTTTGTTGATGAGGACATGGCGCAATTAAATGGGCTTGTTGTTCGAGTAAAAACGTGCGAGCTGCCAAAATCAATTCAAAGCCGCGCGGTGTGCCTGGCTCAACAATTAACAATACACCGCTGCTGGCTTGCCATGCTTGGAGCAATAATTGTTGGCGCTGAGTTGCGTTTAATTCACCCAACACATAGCCAATCGTCACCAAATCATAATTACCCAAGGCATTGGCATTGGGTAAATTGGCTTGTTGCCAGCGAGCTTGTTGGAGCGAAGTTGGCCCAGCCTGCATTAACCGTTGACCAAGTTGCAACATGGTGTTTTCACGTTCAATTAACTGATGCTGCAGCAAACTTGACCATGTTTGGCTGGCGGCCCAGGTTGCTGCTCCAGTGCCAGCTCCCAAATCAAGCTGCGTTTGAGGCTGGAAGTTTGGTTGGCGTTGGGCGATTTCAGCACAAGCGGCTTTGATGGCCCCGAGGGTTGCGGGCATGCGCGTGGCGGCGTAGGCCAACACATCGGCGGCATTTTGCACAAATGGCGCGGTCGTGCGGCTATGGCCTGCACGGTAGCGCTCGGAAAGCCCGCTGGCTGCCGCCGCTAAACGCCGTTGATCAGTGCCAGTTAACTCACGTTCTAAGGCAACCCGCAAAGCTGGTGGCAACATACCCACACTCCTACGATAATCAGCACTCTATGCTAGCCGATTTCGCTGAGTTATGCAAAATAAGCGCAAAGGGATGATCCACGAAGGACACGAAGAACACAAAGATTAGGCTATGGGTTTTTGGCTATTGTCGCCACAAATTGCTGTTTTTAGTCACAGATTCCACAGATTGATTTGATTAGCTACTATTCCCTGCTACCTTTTTTGCCTTTTGCCTTCCGCCTTGTTCTTCATCCTTCATCCTTATGTCTGTTTTCGGTTGGCGTTTGCGTGAGGGTGATAGCCTCGTTTATAATAAAGGGCAGTTTTGAAGACGAGGCATATCCTTGATAGCTTTTTGGACAACCTATGGCTTCTACTTATGGATCGGCAGCGGCCTACTGATTATCGGCTTGCTGATCTGGATCGGGCGTTTAAGCAAACGGCTGAGCGCCATCGATCAACGCTACACTACCCTCACTAAAGGCGTTGATGCTGAACATCTTGAAGATATTTGGCTTCAGCGCTCGCTGCAAGTTGCGCATCACGATGATCAAATAACCGCCCTCGAACGTGAAGTTCGGCGTTTGGGCCGCAGCAGCCTGCATCATGTTGGGCTTGTGCGCTTTAATCCCTTTGGCGATGTTGGCGGCGATCAAAGTTATGCTTTGGCGCTGCTCGATGGCGAACAAAGTGGGGTTGTCCTGAGCAGTATCTACAGTCGTTCAGGGGTGCGCACCTACGCCAAGGCTGTGCAACGCGGCCAATCAACCCATACGCTTTCCGAAGAAGAAGTTGCATCAATTGCGCAAGCCCTTGGTCAATTTACCTCAGTGGAATCAGCAGCTCAACCCGCTACAACAGGAGGCAATTCATGAGCTTATTCGGTAACAAAAAAGTGGTACAACCAATCGCCCAATCGCCAACCGGCAAGCCCGAAACCGTGATTGGAGCCAATACCACCTTTGTTGGAACCCTCAAATCCGACGGGAATGTTCGGGTTGATGGCTCTGTTGAGGGCGAGATCGAGGTGCTTGGCAATTTGATCGTTGGCTCAACTGGGCGGGTTATTGCTACGCTCAAGGCCCAGAATATCCACGTTTCAGGCGCAGTCAAAGGCGAAATCATCGCGACTGAGCAACTGGAAATCTCGCCTTCGGGCAAGGTTTGGGGCGATATTACTGCCGCTTCGTTACATATCGAGCCAGGTGGCTTGTTCCGTGGCCAAAGCAGCATGACTTCAAATATCGATGAGCCATTGTTGCTCGATGCTCCACGCTCACGCTTAAACGAAGAGCCAAGCGGGGTTTAATTCCTCAATGCTGATTGTTAGCAATTTGTCATCGATCAAGGCAGTTTTTTGCCCAAGCGATGTGCTAGGCTAACACGACTATCTAAACCTGAGGATGATGTTATGGCTCGTTGGCGCTGGCCACAATGGCGTAAACCACAGATTCCGCAACCAACCCAATTGCGCAGTGGGGCGACGCTGGCCGTAACTTGGGGCTTGGCAGCCTTTGCGCTCTATTTGATGGTGCTATTTGGCAGTTTGGTGGTGCAAGGCTATACCATGGAGCAACAGGCTCAAGCCTTGGAAGCCGAAAATGCCCGTTTGGCCGCCGAAAGCCAAGCCCTGCGTGATCGCGCTGCCTATGTGCGCTCCGATGCGGCGATTGAATTGGCGGCCCGCGACATGCTCGATATGGCCAAACCAGGCGATGTGGTGTTGCATGTCAGTGTGGTTACGCCAACGTTGACGGTTTCGCCAACGATTGCCTTAGAAGCTCCCGCCGCTGAGCCTGTGGCCTTGCCGCCTGTGGACTCAACGCCCAATTGGCGGCGTTGGCTGGAAGTGTTATTTGATTCTTAATTTCGGATGAAGGATCGAGCGATTGGGTAACCAATCGCTTTTTTTGTATGAATTGTTCTATCATTATTTTAAATTGGAATGGCCGAGCACTGCTCGCTGATTGCCTCAACGCCTTATTGCCCCAATGCGATGCTTCAATCGAAGTGTTGGTGGTGGATAATGGCTCACATGATGGCTCGGCGGCGTGGCTGCATCAACATTATCCCCAAGTGCGCTTGTTGGCGCTCACCAACAATCGTGGATTTAGCGGTGGGGTCAATGTTGGCTTGCATGTGGCGCGTGGCGATGTGCTGTTGTTGTTGAATAATGATGCAATCGTTGAGCCAAATTTTATCTCGGCGATTCTCGCGCCGTTTCAGCACCAACCAACGCTTGCTGCTAGCGCTGGTCTGATGACGTTCGCGCATCGACCTGAAATCATCGCCTCAGCCGGAATTCAGCTCTATCGCGATGGCGTGGCAACTGATGCTGGGTTGTTGCAGCCAGTTGCTCAATTAGCCAGCCAACCAAGCCCAATTTGGGGTGGCAGCGGTGGAGCGGTAGCCTATCGACGTGCCGCTTTAGCCGATGTCGGCATGTTCGATGAAGGCTATTTTGCCTATTTGGAAGATGTCGATTTGGCTTGGCGTTTGCAGTTGCGCGAATGGCAAACCGTGCTAGCCCCGCAGGCCGTCGCTCGGCATATCTACTCGGCCACTGGCGGCGAAGGTTCGCCCTTTAAGGATTGGCTGATTGCGCGTAATCGCTGGCGGGTAATTTTGCGTTGCTGGCCAACGCCGTTGTTGGCCCGCGCTCTCCCATTAATGCTAGCTTACGATGGTTTGGCTTGTGCACAGGCTATCGTGCGCCGCCGCTGGACAACGGTCAGCGGGCGTTTGCATGCCTTGCGCCAACTGCCCCAACTACGCCAACAGCGCCAAGCAATTCAAGCTCGCCGCACGGCTAGCATCGCTGAGCTTGATCATTGGATTAAACCAGCCCGTTCACCACTGGCAATTTGGCGTGAAAATCAAGCACTCGGCCAATTGATCGCTCAACGCTAGCCGTTGCTGGCCTCGATCATTCGTTGCATACGCTGATTGGCGCTGCCAGTGTCGATGGCCTGTTGAGCTTGACGCAAAGCCTCGCCAAACGAATCGGCGCGTTCACAAGCAACCAATGCGGCGGCGGCATTCAAGAGCACAATATCGCGACGTGGGCCAGTATCGCTACCCTCAAGAATTGCCTTGGTCATGGCCACATTTTCCTCGACTGAGCCACCAGCAATTGCTTCACGCGGCGCAAGGCTTAGACCAAAATCACTAGGGCTAATTGTCGAGGCTTGGGGAGTAGCCCCAGCTCGCACATCAAACACCAAGGTTGAGGCGCTGATTGAAATTTCATCAAGCCCATCGCTGCCATGCACCACCAAGGCACGGCGAATACCCATTTTGCTTAGAGCATTGGCCAATTTTTCGGCCAAACCTGCGTTAGCAACCCCAATCACCTGATATTCGGCGCGGGCTGGGTTGGTCAGTGGCCCCAAGACATTGAAAATCGTGCGAATGCCAATTTCGCGGCGCACTGGCCCAGCATAACGCATTGCGGGATGAAACTTAGGCGCAAACATAAAGCCGATGCCTGCTTGGCGCAAACAGCGGGCCACACCTTCAGCATCAAGCTCGATATTGACCCCCAAACCTTCGAGCACATCGGCTGATCCACATTTCGACGACATAGCGCGATTGCCGTGTTTGGCGACGGTTGCGCCTGCACCTGCTGCCACAAACGCTGCAGTCGTTGAAATATTGAAGGTATTTGAATGATCGCCACCAGTGCCACAGGTATCGACCACGCCGCCATCGTGGGGCACGGCAAGCGATTTAGCCCGCATCACTTGGGCCATACCAGCAATTTCTGCGTCAGTTTCACCTTTGAAATGTAACGCCGTGAGCAAGGCCGCGATTTGGGCTGGCGTGGCCTCGCCATTCATCATCTGCTCCATCACCGCCGCCGCATCGTCTTGGCTTAAATCCGTTCGATTGGTAACCGTAATAATCGCATCGCGAATCTGCATGGTTGGCTCCTTGCAGCAAAACAACAAAAAAACAACGAGAGCAAATTGCCCTCGTTGTAGTGGTCGGGGTGATAGGATTCGAACCTACGACCTCAACGTCCCAAACGTCGCGCGCTACCAACTGCGCTACACCCCGTTGCTTTTGTTTTATCGTTGCGCGTGGCATTATAGCGGAGAATAGTTTGTTTGTCAAATTGCACGAAACCGAGCATCAAACATTGTCTTCCCTTTAGCTTCTCGCTCTTTTCGAGGGAGGGTTTAACCATAAACGTGCTAGCAGTCACATATTGAGATCACCACCCTTCCGTCCCGCCTCAAGGCGAGAGACGCAGGGGGCTTTAATCCCCCTGCACCCCCTCAAGGGCAATCAAGGATATGTATGCATTCATCGATGAACCAGCGTATCCGTGGGTCACAGCGAAAACCGACCCTTGTAAGCTCGCCCCTGCTCCCGCCCAGCAGGCGAGGGGGAACCATCCAATCCTGATGGGTAGAAGGCCCTTCTCCCGCCGCAGTGGGAGAAGGGTTGGGGATGAGGGCATGCTACCAACTAAACTAACTTGCCCAACAAAGCTTGAATTGCGCTAATTTCATCGTCGTTGACGGTGTGGCCCATATTTGGGTAAAGCCGCAGATCGACGATGGCCCCAGCTTGCTCAAAAACGCTAGCACTTTCGCGCACCCGTTCGGCAGCAATATGAAAATCACGGTCGCTACAGCCGAGAAATGCCGTTGTGCCTGCGAGGTTCGTGCTATAGCTGGTCAAATGCGTGCCAGCGCCAATCAGGCCGCCGCTGAGCGCAATTACGCCAGCCAAGCCCTGACCATAGCGGGCCACCCATTCCAAGGCCAAACATGCACCCTGCGAAAAACCCAACACCACAATCTTATTGCGCGGAATCTTGAGAGCTTCGGCCTCGGCCACGGCGCGACCAACCGCTGCCAAGGCAAAATCGAGTGCTGGTTGATTGACCGCGACTGGCTCGACAAAACGCTGTGGATACCAGGTATGATTATCGGCTTGGGGCGCAAGATAGGCCCAATCTGGCCGCTCAAATGCTTGGCTCAAACTGAGGATGCTGGCAGCATCAGCGCCGCGTCCATGCAGCATAATCATGGCTCCTGTGGCGTTTTCGAGGTTAGTTCCAGTTTGAATAATCGGATTAGAATGCATGACTTTGCTCCACCACTGCCAATTTGCTACATGGAATAACCAACGGCGTAAGATGTTCTTCGATTAGGCTGCGTTGAGTTTCGAGCCATGGTGGCAATTTCAGCGTTTTGCCCAATTGCTCAACTGGTTCATCGACTGCAAAACCAGGCCCAAGCGTTGCCAACTCAATGATATGCCCATCGGGATCGTTGGTATAAATGCTTTTGAAATAGGTGCGATCCTGCACTGGCGAAACCCGTTTGCCAAAACTCAACAAGCGTTCGCGCCATGCTAACTGCTCATCGTCGTTGGCCACTGCAAAAGCAATATGATGGGTTTGGCCAGCACCCATGCGCACAGGCCGGGTATGCGCTGGATCACGCTCAAAATACGTCATGACCGTGCCTGGCTTGCCATTCTCGCTGCCCCAATACCAGTGCGCCGAGGTTGGATCATCGAAGTTATAGGTCATTTTGACCCGTTGCAAGCCCAAAATGCCTGCATAAAACTCGTGCGAACGCTCGACGCTTGCTCCAATCGCTGAAATATGGTGCAAGCCTTCGTGCAACGACATATCGGCGGTAATTTCGGGCACTGGTTCCGGCCAATTGATCGTGGCAATATCGCATTCGTTACGATTACTGCTCATCAATTCTTTGGGTGGCATCAAGGCTGTTTGTCCAAGGCTTTCCAATGGCTCATCGACTGTCCAGCCTGGGCCTTTGGTCGCAATTTCGAGAATTGTACCATCGGGATCACGGAAGTACAGCGATTTGAAATAGTTGCGATCGTAGGGGCCGTTGACCCGCACTTTAGCGTCGAGCAAACGGCGTTTCCATTTGAGCAAAGCTTGCTCGTTGGTAACGCTCAGCGCCAAGTGGTGCGTGCCACCAAGGCCAGTTGCCCCGCGCGGCGCACGTGGCCATTCAAAAAAAGTGATAATCGTACCAGCAGAGCCATGCTGATCGCCAAAATAAAGATGATAGGAACCGGGATCGTCGAAATTCACGGTTTGCTTGACCAAACGCAGCCCCAGTACGCCAGTGTAAAAATCAACAGTTCGCTGCGCGTCTGCACTAACAATTGTAATATGATGTAAGCCCAAAATCGACATAATCAACACTCCTTTGTGTGAACATGCGACGACCCGGTTGCCCTAAGTTAACTATTTATTGACTTAACCGTTTCGTCCAAGCCACAAGCGCTTCTAAATGGTTACGTACAACCTTGCGGGTTGGTTCATCGTGTAATTGACCATCGCTAAACTTTTTGTCTGCGAAGGTAATCATCACCTCAGGTTTATTTAAGGGATGCATGTTGGTATTGACGGTCACTTGGCGTAAATGGTGCTGACCGCGAGCAGTGCCATAGGCTCCGACGCTTGCGCCAATAATTCCCAAGGGCTTGCCGCTCAGTGGCATCTCGCCAGCGCTACCAGGCCGCGAAGCCCAATCGAGCGCATTTTTCAGCACGCCAGGAATTGAGTAGTTGTACTCAGGCGTGGCAATCAGTACAGCATCGGCTTCACTAATTGCTTGGCGTAGATGTTGCACGCTGCTTGGGAAGCCGTGTTGCTCAACATCCTCATTGAATAACGGAATATCATGCAATAGGATAATGTTGAACTCCACGCCATCGGGCATTAACCCAGCCGCAGCCCACAATAACGCCGTGTTATACGAATCCTTGCGCAAGCTGCCCGAAATCCCAACAATCTTGAGTGTGTCTGCCATAGACGAACTTCCTCCAACAAATGGTTGTTGATGATCACACACTGATTGTATCGCGATAATACGATCGTGTTGTCCGCCATGTTGTCCATCTTTTTGTCCTTGGAAGCGTCCTATTCTAGTTAAATAATAAAGAGCAGCAGGTGCTGCTCTTGGTCGGGGTGAATGCTGATCGGTTGTTTAGGGGCGTTTCCATTTGCGGCAGGTAATTTTGGTACCTTCGCCGACCACCGACTCAATTTCGAACTCATCCATGAGCCGTTTTGCACCTGGCATGCCCATCCCCATCCCCTTAGAGGTGGTATAGCCATCCTGCATCACGAGGCTAATATCCTCGATCCCTGGCCCTTGGTCTTCGCAAACGACCTGAAGCCCCTTGCGGAGCCCCTGTTGAATTTCACTGACAGTGACAGTACCTTCACCGGCGTAGAGATAAATATTCCGCGCCAGTTCGGAGATCGCGGTAGCAATCCGTGCTTGGTCGATAGCGCCAAAGCCCATTGCCTTAGCCATATCGCGGGCCGCCATCCGTGCCGCCACAATGTCGAGGTCGCTCTGAATTGTGATGACTTTATTAGGCATTGCCATCCGCATTGTTCTCCGTAATCAGCCGCAACTTAGCGATGCCTTTTTCCAAATTCAGCGCCGTTGTGACACCAGGCAACTCAAGCCCAAGCTCCACCAACGTAATTGCGACGGCAGGTTGCAACCCTGTAATAACAACGGTTGTCCCCATCAGGCGAGCCATCGCCGCAATATCACTAATCAAGCGGCCTACGAAGCTGTCTAATACATCCATCGCCGTTAGATCGATGATGACCCCTTTTGCTTTGGTCTCATAGATCTTCTGGAGAACCGCGTCTTTGAACTGAATTGCTTGCATGTCATACAGGGCAACCTGAACCGAAGCAATTAAAAAGTTCTCGATCTTAAGAATTGGAATATTAACGATGTCCAAGCGGCCTCCCTGAAGTCGAACGCGAAGATGAGCCACAACAAAAGCTTGCGTATGGAGTATGTGCCTATTATACGTATGATATTGCTACTCGGCAAGCGTGAGTTTGCTGCTCATTTCGGAGTAATTTTCGCTATCATACAGCATAAAGCATCTCTATGCACATGTTTTTAGGCCTGTCCTAGGCTATAACAGGACTTAAGGATTACTCACAACGGGTTTTAGCAAATCTAGCAACGAAAGGTTGATGATGTTTAATGCACTTTTGATGCTCTGGCGTGGTTTGGGTGGGCGTTGCCCCACATGTGGCTATGGGCACATGTTCAAAACATTTTTTGGCCTAATTGAGGGTTGCCCTGCATGTGGCTTACGCTTTGAAGGAACTGGCGATCAAAGTACTGGGGCAATGGGGATTTCATTAACCATCACCGTAGCACTTGGCTTTGCTGGAGCATTAATTTTGGTTTGGCAATGGCCTGACCATTTAATTCTGGGTACTGCTGGGTTAATTGGCGTGCTGAGTATTTTTCAATTGTTCTGCTACCGGGTGTCGCGCGGCTTCTGGATTGGCATTCTAGCGATTACCGGGGCGATCCACGAGGATGAGCGGCGCGATCAGTTTTTTCTTTAAACCTTGGTTAAATTTAGCCATTGTCGTAGGTTTACTGGTTGTGGGGCACACTTTTTGCCGTACAATGGCAACGCCGTTTTGATCTTGAATGTGGAAAGAAGCGTCCCATGACTGAGTTGTTGATACCCGACACAGTTGCTGAACCACTAAATCTGGCTGACCCACGAAATTTCCTGAATCGTGAATTGAGTTCGTTGGCGTTTCATCGGCGCGTTTTAGAGGAAGCCCTTGATCCTTCATTGCCATTGTTGGAGCGCGTGAAATTTTTGGCGATTTTCAGCACCAATCTCGATGAGTTTTTTATGATTCGGGTTTCGGGGATTCGCCAGCAAGTTGCGGCGCGGGTCTTTGAACGCTCAGCCGATGGCAAAACGCCGCTTGAGCAATTACGCGCAATTCGGGCAGCAGTTGCCCCCTTGATGGAACTACAACGAGCCTGTTTCATCCAAGATTTGCAGCCCAAACTGGCCGCCGAAGGGGTGTTTATCCAAGAATACAGCCAGCTTTCGATTCATCAACAGGCATGGCTCAAAAATTATTTTGATCATGAGATTTTTCCGGTGCTGACCCCCTTGGCATTTGATCCAGGCCATCCCTTCCCGCATATTTCTAATTTGAGCCTCAACTTGGCGGTTGTGATTCAAGACCCCGACAGCGACGAGCATTTTGCGCGAATCAAAGTGCCGGCTTCGTTGCCACGCTTGGTCAGCGTGCCCAGCGAGCATCCAAATACCGTTTGTTATACTTGGCTTGAACAAATTATCGCCGAAAATATTAGCACGCTCTTTCCTGGCGTACAGGTTTCTGAGGCCTACACGTTTCGGGTGATTCGCAACGCCGATGTCGAAATTGAAGAAGATGAAGCCGCCGATTTGCTTGAGACGATTCAGGCAGGTGTGCGTCAACGCCGTTTTGGCTCAGTCACCAAGCTTTCAGTTCACTCAACCATGCCGCCACGAATTGTCGATTTGCTGATCGATAATCTTGAGGTTGAGCGCGATGATGTTTATCAGTTGAATGGTTCGCTCGATTTGAGCAGCCTCATGAGTGTCGTGCGCTTGGATCGTTGGCAGTTGAAGTTGCCACCATTCAAGCCCAGTGTGCCAGCGGTGCTCTCAACTGGCGAAGATATTTTTAATGTGGTGCAACGCCGCGATGTGCTATTGCATCATCCTTATGATTCATTTATGCCAGTGGTAGATTTTCTGCAAGCAGCGGCACGTGACCCAAATGTGTTGGCGATTAAACAAACGCTCTATCGGGTTGGCTCGAATTCGCCAATTGTTAAAGCCTTGCTCAAAGCGCGTGAGAACGATAAGCAGGTGGCGGTGTTGGTCGAACTCAAGGCACGTTTCGATGAGGAAAACAATATTGAATGGGCCAAGGCCTTGGAACGTGAAGGCGTACATGTGGTTTATGGCTTGATGGGCTTGAAAACGCACTGCAAAGTGGCCTTGGTAGTGCGTAAAGAGCGCGATGGCGTATCACGTTATTTACACCTTGGCACTGGCAATTACAACGCCGTGACTGCCAATATTTATACCGACCTTGGTTTGCTGACCTGTAATCCTGATTTTGGGGCTGATGCCTCGGATTTGTTTAATTTTCTGACGGGCTATTCGCGCCAAAGCCAATTTCGCAAATTGTGGATTGCCCCGATCAATTTGCGCCGCCGCTTGACCCATATGATCGAGCGCGAGATTCAACATCAACAAGCTGGGCGGAGCGGCAAATTAATTTTCAAAATGAATTCGCTGGTTGACCCAAACATCATTCAATTGCTCTATCGGGCTTCGCAGGCTGGGGTTGAAATTCAATTGCTGGTTCGGGGCATGTGTTCGCTGCGGCCTGGGGTTGAAGGCTTGAGCGAAACCATCCAAGTTAAGAGTATTGTTGGGCGCTTTTTGGAGCATAGCCGTCTGTATTATGCTCGCAATGGCGGCGATGAGCAATTGTATGTTGGCAGCGCCGATTTGATGGAGCGCAATTTAGATCGCCGAGTTGAGGTTTTATTCCCAATTGAAGACCCAAGTTTGTTGAACTATATTCGTGAAGAAATCTTGGGCGTGGCATGGCGCGATACCGCCAAAGCGCGAATTTTGCTGCCTAATGGTTTATATGGCTGTCATTTGCCACCTGCTGGCGAAGAACCCTTCGATAGCCAGATGTATTTTTTGCGTCGCCACACGGCTTAAGCTACCATAAGAGCGAACTCGGTTGACATGCCCTCACCCCCTAGCCCCCTCTCCCGCCAGCGAGGCGAGGGGGAAATAGCTCAGTATGAAGGGGGGAACTCCCCTCTCCCGCCGCAGTGGGAGAGGGGTTGGGGGTGAGGGCTAGCGATTATTACCAACCTAAGAAACCATTACAAATAACCCTCTGCTCAACTCCACAATCGCACTTTGCTTGGGGGAATCACAATGACTGCTTGTGGTAGTGCCCAGTTTTCGTGTAGCCAGCTTTTGCTGCAATTGGTGATTTTTGGCTTGGCCAATGGGGCAATTATCGCCCTGAATGCGATCAGTGTGACGCTGGTGTATAGCGTTGTGCGCATGCTCAATTTTGCCCATGGCGATTTATTTTCCTTGCTCACGGTTTTGGCAGCCGAATCAATCACGATTTTGGGCTTGCAAGTTGGCGCTTCATGGCTCTCGATTGGACTAGGATTGCTGGTAGTGCTGGCCATTTGTGCAGTGGTTGGAGCAGGCACAGGCCTGCTCATCGAACAAATTGGCTTTCGGCCTTTTCGAGGGGCTTCGCGTTTAGCCCCGTTGATGGCGACCCTTGGCATTTCATTTATGCTCTACCAAGCCGCTTTGTTTGTGCGTACCCTGACCAACGCCGTCATTCCAGGCGAACATCGCAGTGTGCCTGGCATTCCCGAAGTAGCCCGCATTAATGTGCCTGATCTGTTGCCGCATGGCAATTTGTTTGGCGATGCGGCGCTAATTTTACAAGGCAAAGATTTGATTGTGCTGGCGGCGGCAGTGAGTGTGGCGCTAGGCTTGCATTGGCTGTTGCAGCGAACCCGCTTTGGCTGGAAGCTCCAAGCTAGCGCCGCCGACCCGACCATGGCCCAGTTGTGTGGCATCAACTACAGCGCAACCTTGCGTCAAGTTTTTGCGCTTGGTGGTGCTTTGGCGGGCTTAGCGGCCTTGCTCTTTAGCCTGTATTACACTGCGCCTTACACCAATTACGGGGCGCAAAGTGGCTTAATTGCCTTTACTGCTGCATTATTGGGTGGCGTTGGCAGGCCACTGGGAGCATTGTTGAGTGGCTTGGCCTTGGGCATTTTGGCGGCCTTCAGCGATTATTTTATCGCCGCCCAGTGGACTCCAGCGCTTACGCTTGGTTTGTTGGTGCTGCTGGTGGTGCTGCGCCAACAACCAAAAATAGAAGATAGCCCGATTAATTCGGCCTTGGTTGGCAGTGTCCAAGCGGTTCGGCAAAACTGGCGTTGGCTGATTGTGCCAGCATTCTTGGCCTGTGTGCCGTTGCTGAATGCCTGGTTTGAATTGGGTATTCAAGTTGCTGCGATTCAGATCTTGATTTATGGCTTGCTGGCGTTGGGCTTAAACCTGATTGTTGGCTGGGGCGGCATGCTAGATTTAGGCTATGCTGCGCCATTTGTATTGGGCGCTTATTTGGTCGGATTAATGAGCACGGGCTTGCATGGCGGTTGGCAAACATGGCTCGCCTCGGGCGAGTTGGCGGGAATTTTACTGGTTTGTGGGATTGGCGGCAGCCTATTTGGTTGGCTGATTGGGCTTTTAGCAGCACGGCTTGATAATGAACTGTTGGCAATTGTTACCTTTGCACTTGGCGTAATTGCACAGCGCGTGTTGCAAAATTGGCGCAGCCTGACCAATGGCTCAAGCGGCATTTCGGGCGTGCCTAACCTGCAAATTTTTGGCTTAGATTTGGCTACGCCTAGCGCGACCTATTATGCAGTGTTAGCAATCACCTGTGGCGTTGGCATCTTGGGCTATAACTTGGTGCGTTCGCATTATGGGCGAGCTTTGGCGGCCTTGGCCAGCGATGAATTGGCAGCGGCCAGTGTTGGGGTTGCACCTGTGGCGCTCAAACGCTTGGCGTATGCTTGGGGTGGCGGCGTGGCGGCCTTGGCTGGTGGCCTGTTCGCAGTCAGTTTTAGCTATATCTCGCCGACGTTGGCCGAATTTCGAGTTTCGGCAATTGCCTTAATTATTGTGGTTTTGGCAGGTTCGCGGCGAATTATTGCCCCGTTGATCGCCACATGTTTGGTGTTGGGCTACGATTTATTGCTGATTCCCAAGCTTGGTAAATTGTTTGATGATTTACGCGAGCAAACTGGCAATTGGCTGTGGAGCGCGATTAATCCGCGTGGCGCGAATTTTCTCAGTTTTGGTTTGATGCTCTATTTGACAGTGTGGTATCGCGCACGAGCACGCCGCGCATGAGTTGGCCACGGTTTTGGCTAGGCTTGTGGTTGTTTGGGCTAGGCCTAAGTTACAGCAATGTGATTGATCTGCTGAGCGTGCTGCAACCATGGTTTTTTGCGCCAGCCCTGCCATTATTGCTGTGGGCAATTCCGCAACGGCGGCGCTGGCTGAGTGTAATGGCAATCTTTATCGGTTTGATCTGGCTTTGGTTGTATGCTGAGCGTTGGTTACCTCAACCAAGACCCGATACAACGCCAGCCTTACGCCTGCTCAGTTGGAATGTAGCTGGTTGGAATTTAAATAGCGTTGATATTCTACGAGTGATCGATGATGAACAACCCGATTTAATTGCCCTGCAAGAAGTCGATGTCGGTTTGGGTAAACCATTACAAACAGCCTTGGCTAGCAAGTATCCGTATGTTGAATTTCGCCCAGCGAGCGGAGCGGCACAACCAGCCGATTTGGCCTTGTGGAGCAAATGGCCGTTTGCGCTGATTCATCCATGTGCCTATTGGCAATGCTATCGGCGAGCCTATCGCGTGCAGCACCCCCAACAACCCTTAATTTTGGTGAATGTGCATATTGAGCATAGCCCGATTCGTTGGCTCAGGTTCGAGCGTGAGCGTGAAGAGGCAGCGATTGGGCAAATGATCGCTGATTTTGGCCAAACAACCGAGCCAGTGCTCTTGGCTGGCGATTTTAATACGGTTGAGCAACAGGCGGGCTATGCGGCGTTGAACACGGTTTGGGGTGATAGTTGGCACGAACGCGGGGTGGGTATGGGTTTTAGTTGGCCGCAGCGATCGTGGCATCCGCCCATAGTCCGCATCGACTATATCTGGCATAACGCAGCAATCCGTCCAATCCAGCTTGAAACAGGGGCTGGCGTATCTGATCATCGGTATTTGATTGGTGCGTTTGATTTTTGATCCACAAAGGGCACGCAGCTACACAAAGGAGTGGTTATGGCGTTCTTCGTGCTCTTCGTGGTTAAAAGCTCTGCCCTTTAACTTTTTCGCAACCGATTGACCCACTTTAACAAGCGCATGACTTTACCGTTTTCTAGCGCTTTGATATGCTGCTCAAGCTGGGCGATATGCTCATTTTTCTCGGCAACCGCCCGATCAAGCTCATCCATACGGTAGCGCATGCTGGTTTGGCCTGATTGTTGGCCTTGGGCTTTGACGTTGCGGCGTTTATCGGCAGCATACTGTGGTTGGCGACAAAACTCGACCAACGGCGCACAAGCTTGTTCCCAGGTATAGGCTTGTTGAATGTTGGCAAATTGGGCTTGGCGTTGCTGACGATCGGAAGGATGATCGGCGGCATGGGTTAAAGCGGCGACCCAGCCCTGGACATCTTCGATTGCGACAACCTGACCAAGCTGTTGTTGCTGCACCAAATCGGCCAAACTATCGCCTGCCGAAACGATCATTGGCAAGCTGGCCCAGAGGTAATCGAGCAATCGCGTGCGAAAGGCAAAACGGGTTTCAGTATGATTATGATGAGCGCTAACTCCTAAATCGGCCTCAAGCAAATAGTTGACCCGTTGATCATAGGCGACCCATGTTTGATTGAAAAAGACCGTTTTGGCGTATAAACCCAGCTGTTTTGCTAGCTCAACTGCTTCGCTATACCGCTGCATCACCCCAACATCTTGGGTATTCGGGTGTTGCCCACCCATAAAGACCAGCTTTAATTGGGGGTGGCTCTGCTGCAATTCGGCCATGGCCCGAATGATCGTCAATGGATCAAGCCATTCCCAGATGCCGCCGCCCCATAATGCAATTACATCGTTTTGCTGAATGCCCTCAATTACGCCACGCATCACTGGCTGAGTGGCTTGGGGTGGCTCACTGGGCAAGCCAAATGGCACAATATCGATCAACTTGCGTAAGGTTGGATCATTGCGATAGTGTTCGGGAGTCAAGCGCTTGCTAACGGTCAAGGCTCCCAGCCACAAATCACGTTGGCGTTCGCTGGCACAGATAAAGAAATCGCCAAGCGCTAGTTGTTGCGTCAAGGCTGCCACGCTGGCATCATTCAGTTCAAGCGCTCGTTCTAAACTGAGGCCACGGCGTTCGGCTAATTCAAGGGCTTCAAAATGGAAGGGATCGTAGAGATCGACCACCAAAATGCGTTCAGCATTCAGCAATTGGGGATATTTTTGCAAACTATAGCCTTGAACAATAATGACCTCGGCATTTAGCGCCAACTCACCCAAGCTGCGGCCATCGTTGCTAGGAAAGGCGATGGTTTGAACATTTGGAATGGCAAGATCGGCCTGATCGGGCGCTGCTAGCACAACTTTGCAGGAGTGGCTCAGTTGTTTGGCAATTTGCACGCTGCGAATCGCCGGGCCAGCCAAGGCTGCTTGCAAGGGATCAATGCTGACAATCAGCACATTCGTGGTTGGGTTGGGCATAAGTTCTCGCAATTTAAAGCTTTCAACCATGGTTTGCTGCTGCATATGCAAACGCACATCAAGATCGATCAGGCCAAATGGTTGTTCAAACAAATTAAATAATTCAGCATCGCTACGTTGGCGAAGCGTTTGCAAGCGTTCACGCTCAGCCCACAAGCTATCCCAGCCATCAAGCACATCGCCCAAAGCCGCGATGTAACTCAACATAATCTTGGGAACTTGCATGGTGCTGGTTTGGTCGCCCTGTTTGCGCAGCCGTAAATCGAATTCTTTGCGATCAAAGCCACCGCTGCCATCGAGCAAACTACGCTGAATAATCAGCAAAATGGCAGCTGGCAGAATGCGCCACAATTGCTCATCGGCATAATGTTTGATGATGGTGCGTAGGGCGTTGCGCTCAAGTAAGGCGCGAATTTGATGTCCGCCCATAGTGTTGGCGGTGGCATGTTGGCGATGATAGACCAGCGCTGATGGATTAAAACGAATTTGGTAGCCCAACAACCATGCTCGCCAGCCAAAATCGACATCTTCAAAATAGGCAAAATAGCTTTCGTCGAAGCCGCCAATTGCCAAAAAAAACGCCCGATCGGCCAGCATAGCCCCGCCACAAGCAAAGAGTTGTGGGCCAGCTTGGCCTGCGATGCTAGCAGTTGGCATGCGCGTAAATGGCTGATTGCCATGGCCAAAGACATTCAACGCCGCTTGGATAAAATCAATCTGTTGGCCTTCCCAATCGAGCATTTTTGCCCCAACCGCAATTACCTTTTCGGCTTTATGCGCTTCGATATCGGCAACTAAATGCTCGATCCAGTTGGGATCGGCTTTGGCATCGTTATTGATCAAGGCAACATATTGGGCTTGACTGAGCCGTACCGCCTGATTGACTGCCGGAGCAAAACCCAGATTCTCACGATTTTCAATTAAACGAACCTTGGGAAATTGCTGACGAAGTAAGTCGCAGGAGCCATCGTGCGAGGCATTATCGACGACAATTATTTCAAGCGCACTGCTTGGGTAGCGCTGAACAAACAACGAATTTAAACAATCAACGAGGTGTTTTTTACCATTGAAATTGATCACAATGATCGAAACGCTGGGCCGATCCATGCACAACCCTTCGGAATTAAAGGCCACAATCAGCCAGCATCGTACCATAAAACGCCAATCTGCATACAATAGCTGCAAGAATGTTTTTTGCGACGGAGTATGTATGCCACGACCTGTATTTATCGATTTGTACTTTACCTTGATTGAGCCAGACCCCGCTTACAACTGGGCAACCTTGGCAGCCCCGCTGCTCGGCATCGAGCAGCATGCCTTTCATGCTGCGGCTGGTCGTTCGTATCAAGCGCGGATGGTTGGCACCTATCGTTTGGCTGAAGAGATTGTTGATCAAACCTTGGGCTATTTGGGGATGAGCGTTACACCTGAGGTGCATGCCACGCTGACCAAACAGCGCTTGGAGTTTTTCAGCACGCTTCGCGTTTATCCCGATTCGATACCGACCTTGCAAGCCTTGCGAGCACGTGGCCACCAAATTGCCTTGGTCACCAACTGCTCAGCCGAAACCATCCCGATGATGGAGCCGCTGGGTTTGCTAAATTTGTTTGATGCACTTGCCTACTCCTGCGATGTGCGTTCGGCCAAGCCTGAGCCTGGCATTTATCAGCATGCCCTCGATGTCTTGAATGTTGACCCGCGTGAGGTGGTGTATGTTGGTGATGGCGATACCCAAGAGCATGCTGGCGCAGCCAAATTTGGCATGACCACCGTACTGCTCCAGCGGCCTGAAGCTAAAATACGCGCTGTGCAAACCGATTATGTAATTAACTCGCTGACTGAATTATTGGATTTAGCGCCACTGAGCCAAGGAGCCTAATGCTAGCAGTTATTATTGCCGACGCGCCGCAAGCCGATATTCGGGCGGCCTTGCCTTTATTGAGTAGTACCGATTTATTGATTGCTGCTGATGGCGGGGCACGTCATGCCTTGAATCATGGGGTTACACCGCATGTGATTATCGGCGATTTGGATTCGATTCAGCCTGCAACCTTGGAGATTATGCAAGCCCGCAAGGTTGAGATTCAGCGCTTTCCAGCGGCCAAAAACGAAACCGACCTCGAATTGGCATTGTTGCTGGCGGCTGAACGCGGCGCGGATCAGATTCGGATTCTGGCGGCGCTTGGTGGTCGGCCCGATATGCATATGGCCAACCAACTCTTGCTGACCCATCCAGCCTTGATTGGGCGTGATGTGGCGTTGCTTGATGCCAATTGGGAAGTGCGCTTAATTCGTGATCAATTGCAGCTGCAGGGTAAACTTGGTTTGCGGGTTTCGCTGTTGCCCTTGGGCGATGTTGCGGGAGTACGTACTGAGGGCTTGCGCTACCCATTGCGCGACGAAGATTTGCCAATTGGCCCAGCGCGAGGCGTTAGCAACGAATTTGCAACAGAATCGGCCCAAGTCAGCATTCGCTCAGGGCTGTTGTTGGCGATGATCGAACGCGAGCTACAGTCGGGATACTTGGCTTAAATAAAAACAGGCGGAGCAACTATTGCCCCGCCTGTTGCATTCCGAACGTAGTTATTCAGCAGTAATCAGATTCTTGCCGAATTGCAAGCTTGGTGCTGCAAACGTAGCGGTTTCCGTAAACACGATTACATCAGTAGTTTCAGGCACTGTCATGGTTGCGGCATCGGTCACGACTGGCTCGGCAGCGACACTTGGGCTACCGCTCAAATATTGGCGGAACCACAAGATTTGCTCTTGGGCAGCGCGATATTGGTTGGCAGGGTCGCTCAAACCATGGCCTTCGAGTTCATAGGTCACCAACTTGACGCGGTGCTTTTGAATTTCGATTTGGTCATGGAAGTCAACGGCATACTTGACTGGCAAGAAGTCGTATTCGCCATGGAACAACAGGGTTGGAGTGCGCACGCGATCAGCGCGATTCAATGGCGAATCAGCGGCATATTCAGCGGGCTTATCCATTGGTGTGCCACCTTCGAGGTAGGCAATTAATGGCCCCAAGCCAAAGTGGAATTCATTGGCGTTGTTGAGCAAGGTGCATTGTGGGTTGGCAGCAGCGTAGCGAGTTGGGTGGCGGGTGATACTTTGGGCGCTGAAATAGCCGCCGTATGAACAGCCAGTTACCCCAACCTTATTTTGTGAGGTCCAACCGCGTGAAATTGCTTGGCCAATAATTTCGGCACCTTCGTCGATATCGATCTTGCCGAAGTTGTCATTATCAGCCAAGGCGTTCAAGAATTCTGGCCCGAAGCCCAAGCGACCAGGCAGTGGCACATACAACACCGCGATGCCAAAGTTTGGCAACAGGTTGTAGGGATTTTCAGTGTTGGTCGCGAAGAATTGGGTCATTGTAGCGCGTGGTCCACCTTCTTGCCACATCACGATTGGCACATCTTTTGGTGGGAACTCAGCGCCAGCAGGTTGAATTAAGAAGCCATTGCGTTGTGCGCCACTGCTGACGGTAAACGAAACGCTATCAACTCGAACATTATTAATTTTTTCAAGCTCGGCGTTGGCCCAGGTCAAGCGACTGAGCGCTTGGCCATCCCAGTTCAAACGATAAATATCGGCTGGCTGGCTGAACGACATGTAGCTGAAGATCAACTGACGGCTCATATTCGTGGTGGTTACACCAAAATAGGTGCCATCCATGTTCGACACTTTGCGGAACTCGCCTGAGCCTTGGTTGAAGTAGTACAAGGCTTGGTTGGTGCCATTGGCAGTGATGAACAAGACTTCATCTGGTGAGAGATAGAAGAAGCCTGAAGCTTCAGGGGTTTGCAATTCAGGTGCATACAATTCGCGTTGCAACGTGCCATCGACGCTACGGAATTGATAGCTGGCCATATCTGGGAAGATATAGGTTGGGTGTGGGCGACCAGCGATTTGAGCTGGACGTTCCAAGCGCACGATGTAGCGTTGGCCGTCGGTGCTCCATTCGATGTCGCGAACAACGCGACCATCGCCATCAACCGCTCGCCATGCTTCTGGCTGGAAGTTGCCAGTCGTCAGATCGAAGATATCGAGCACATTTTCGGTGAAGAGTGGGTTATCCTTGGGTGAAAGACCGCCAAGTGCATCTTGGGTCATCACGTCAACCAAGCGCTTTTCACCAAAACCTTCGCCCAAAATCACCGTATCGCGAATCAAAGCGAATTTTGAGCCATCTTTTGACCATGCATAATCGTAGAGCAAGGTATGATCAGGCACGCTGTAGAGTGGCGTTAATGCGCCAGTCGTTAGATCGAAGATTGCCAAATCAAGGGTTTCTTCGCTCATGTGGCGGCGTGAATCGGTATGACTGTAATAGGCAATCCGATCCTTGGGCATGGTGCGTTCCATGGTGGTTTTTGGGGCTTCGATGTTGAATGGCAACTTCACCGAATCGGGCGATTGGCGCATTGCTTCAAGTTCGGATGCTTCGAAGGTGACCACCAACAAGCGCGAGCCATTGGGCGCAATCGATAACGGTAAGAATGGCAAATTAACTGGATACAAGCTAATTTGGCCACTGTAGCGATTAATGGACAGCACCATCCCACCCATAAACAGGTCGTATAAGACTTGACCAATGTTGTCATTATCAAGCCAAACCATTTCGGTGGCTGCCAAAGGGAAGAAATCGCTATCTTCGGGGAGTTGTAATGGCTGAATTGGCACAATCGAGCCATCAACAACATTCAAGAAAGCTGAACCAGTGTCGCTATAACGATAGTTGCCAATGACCACCGTCGTGTCATCGGGGCTGATTTTGGTGCCAACACTGGGGTAGGTGTTGTCTTGCAGTTGGGCGAGTTTGAGCAACTCATCTTCAGCAAGCAGCAATTCCGGTTCTTCAAAGTAAGGGACATTGACAATTTCTGCCGAGGCAGGCATTGTCGTAAACAAGATCGCCAACAAAGCCAGCAGTAAGCTGATGCGTCGTCGCATAACGCTTGTTTCCTCCTAGAGCAAAGCTCTTCCACACAAAGCCCAACACGCGAACATTTCCAACTCGGCTCTACTTTAGCAGATTTGCTGCTAAAAAACGAGAGCAATTTTGCCAACGATTGCTAGGGAAATCTACGCTAGCAATCGTTGGTTTGTTGCATTACTCTGATTGGCGCAAGGCTTGCCACATGGCTCCAAACGAGGCTTTGCTGCCACGCAACAAGGTGCTGGCGCGAAACATACGAGCCGTGACAAATTGCAAGCCAATCACGGTTAAGGCCATTAAGGCTACCGACACCGCTATTTGCCAAAATGGCACGCTGGTTAAGACGCTGCGAATCGTTAGTACAACTGGCGCGGTTAGTGGGAACATACTGAGGGCCGCCGTAAAGCCGCCATTTGGTTGCTCGATAATGACACTGAGAAACACCAATGGTACAATAATTGGCAGGCCTACAATCATGGTTAGCTGTGAGCTTTCGCGCATGGTGTTGGCCACCGCCCCAATTCCGGCCATGAGCGACGCATACATAGCATAGCCAAGCAAAAAGCTAATCAAGGCCAAAACCCACGCCCCAAGCGGAATTTCAACGTTTGCGAGCATGCTGCTCAATGCTGCACCTTGACCAGTCACCACTGCGCCAATCGTAATCCAGATGCCAACTTGGATTAAGCCCAACAGGCCTAAACCAAGAATTTTGCCTTGGAGCAAACTGCGTGGTCGTAATGATGAGAGCATTACTTCCATCACCCGATTTTCTTTTTCTTCGATCAGCGATTGCAACAGCAAGTTGGCCGATGAGAAGATGGAAATATATAACAGCAACGCCAAGCCCATGCCCAACATAAAGGCCGATTGCATGCGCTCGCCTTCATTGGCTACATTGCTGGTTGGCCCATCTGGTCCTTCAACCTTCAGCTGAGCGGTTGGTTGTTGGGTCAAAAAGGCATAACTGCTGCCAGTATCAGGATACAAACTGCTGCTCAACAGCAGCTCCAGCAATGATGATTGGATGCTATCGCCAAATGGATTAACTTGGTTGCTATAGCGCTGAACCTTGCCAGTCGCAACATAATCGTTTGGAATCACATACAGCGCTGGAATTTCGGCTTTTTCTAAGGCAGCCAAGCCTTGATCAAGATCAGGGTATTGCACATACAGCGCGGCGGTTTGCGGGTCAAAGCTGCTGGGAATGCCATTGATGATTGCGCTTTGATCGACAAAGCCAATTTTGAGCTTGCCAGCCAAAATATCTTCGTTGATTTTGGTCGGATCGCCTAAACCTGGTACGGCAAAACCATCGCGGTTGCTATTGTTGCCTGATTGGCCCACAAAGCTGATGATCGTAATCATTAAGGGTACGCCAAACACAGCCAGCCAAAATGTTGGTTTACGAATGTGTTTGATAAATTCATTTTGGGCGACACTGAAGGTTTTATTCGCCATGCTGACCTCCCAAACTCAAGGCACGGCGGATATCGACCCACGAAAGCCGCTTGCCATAGCGCAACATGCCAATCCGCACAATTCGCGCTGAAAGCCAAATCATGGCAATTGCCATGCCAACCAGTACAACCACTGAGAGCCCAAGTTGCCAAGCTGGAACGCTCACTAAAGCAACGCGTTGCATCATTACAATTGGCGCAGTAAAGGGGAAAATGCTCAAGAACACGGCTAAGAAGCCATTGGGGTTTTCAATAATCAGCGTCATAAACCAGACTGGTGAAATCATCAGGAGCGAGACGACCCCCGAGAATTGTTGACCTTCTTGGACGGCTGAAACCCCCGCTCCGATTGCACCTAATGCCCCGGCCACCATCAAATAGGCTGGCACAAACATGATGGCCCCAATCAGTAACACATTGGTTGGTAGCGTCAGATTAGCTAGATCGTCGATGTTGGCCCGGGCAATCATAAAGCCGAGCAGCGCTGTGCCGACCCAGATGCTGATTTGGGTTAAGCCGACCAAGCCTAGCCCAACAATCTTGCCCAGCATCAACTCAAAGGGACGCATTGAGGTTGCCAGAATCTCCATCACCCGTGATTCTTTTTCTTCGACCAAGGCCGTCATCAGGTAGGCGCTTGAGCTAAATACGGTGATAAACAGAAAGATGCCAAAGATGTAAGGAGTGAAAAATAGCAACACTCCTTGGGCTTCGCTAATTTCTGCATTGCTATTGGGTTTGCGGTTATACACTTCACTAATTGGTTCAAGCGCTCGAACGCTATCAAGCGGTGCTTGATGGCTGATCAGCGCTTTTTGCATGTAATTTTTGAAGCGACCTTGGGCATCGCTATTCAAATTGCCTTCAGCAGCGACTCCCCGCAATGCGCCCGTTTGCAAATAATCGTTGGGAATCACCAAATAGCCATCAATTTCTTGATTGCTTAGGGCATTTTTGGCTAGATTTTCATCGCTAAATCGAATGACATCGACATCTTTGCGCAAGGTATCGGTAATTGTGACTGTGGCAGGCAGTTGGGTTGTAATTCCAGCTTGATCGACAACGCCAAGATTATTGCTCTGATTGCCAAAGGCCACAAAGGCAATCACTGCTCCAAAGATTGCGCCAAGTAGCAATGGTGTGCCAAAGGTGGCTAGCAAAAAGCCTTTGCGTTTGGCATGGACACTATATTCATGCGCGGCGATCGTCCACCATTTTGCCTTGCTCATTGGCCACGCTCCCCATTAACCACTCGCACAAAAATATCGTCGAGTGAGGGAATCGCTACTTCAAAACGATCAACGGTGGTGTCGCTACGGCTGGCCAAGGCTTGGAAAACGCTTTGCGGGCTGGTGCCAGCTTGCAAATTGAGCTGCACTTGGCCGTTTTCAGTTTGGACACTCTCGATGCCTGGCAAATTATCGAATGAGCCATGGCCTTCAACCCAAACGGCATTGGGAGCGAAGCGGCGGCGAACATCACGCAATGTCCCATTCAAAACAATCTCGCCACGATTGAACATCACAATCCGGTCGCACATTTCTTCGATTAAGTGCATTTGGTGGGTACACATCAGCACTGCCCGACCTTCGCGCCGAATATCAAACAATAGATCTTTGACCATACGTGTGTTTACTGGGTCAAGCGCCTCAAATGGTTCGTCGATAATCACAATATCGGGTTCGTGCAAAATAGTTGTGCCAAATTGTACTTTTTGCTGCATCCCTTTGCTTAGTTCGCTGACCTTCTTTTGGGCCACATGACCAAGCTCGACCCGTTCAAGATAGTCGCTGGCGCGTTTGCGAGCCTCGTTGCGCTCAAGGCCTTTGAGTGTCGCCAAATAGACCATACAATCTAGAACTTTAAGGTTGCGATACAGACCGCGTTCTTCGGGCAGATAGCCGATGCGGTTCTTTTTGGCTTCATCCATTGCGCCGCCCAGCACCTCAATTGAGCCGCTGTCGGGGCGCAAAATATCCAAAATCATGCGGATAGTGGTGGTTTTACCCGCACCATTGGGGCCAAGTACCCCAAACAATTCGCCAGGTTCGACGTTAAAACTTACTCCCCGAACTGCTTCAGTTCCGGCAAAAGATTTTTTAACATCAACAATATTTAACATTGCCATGTAATCGTTTCCTCCTGTAGGCTAGGAGCCTACCCACTGCCTAAGCATACCATGGCTGACCGATCGTTAAACAGGTATTCGAGAGCGAACCGCCCTCGTCCTTAAGAATGAAAGGGCTGCTAGATTTTCCTCCAGCAGCCCTTTGCAGATATTCAATTCAGCACGATTTGCGGCCTATGGGCAACTGACACTGTGGTTGCCCAAGCCACTGAATGTATCAAGGCTATAGCTATCCCAGGTGCTGCTTGGGGTGAAGCTATCGCTGCGATTGGTATCGCCTGCGCTGATTGTTGCTTTACGGCGCAACGTGCGATCGGTGGTTGTGCCACCCCAACCGCTGCTACCTGGGTCGTTGCCAACTTGGCCAAAGCTATCAACCACCGTGCCATTGTAGGTCAGCACAAGTGCATCATTGCCATTGAAGTTGGCCACACTGCTGGTGATGTTAGCAAGATTCTGTACGCTACTTGATGCCGAGGCGTTGGCAATCACATAGGTTGCGCCATTGGCGACCGAGCCACTCAAATTCACGCTACTGCTGGCGCTGGTCGAGCCGTTGGCATACAACTGAATGCTATAGCCACTGAGGCTGACGCTGGCTCCAGTATTATTGTAAAGTTCCAAAGCTTTGTTGTTGCTGCTGCCTTCGACATATTCTGAGAAGAACAGGCGGCTCGATGTACAGCCGGTGCTGGGGGTTGGGGTGGCCGTGCGTACTGGAGTGGCGGTTGGGTTGGTTCCCGAGGTTGGTACAGCTGTCGGAATTGGTGTGGTCGAGCCATCGACGCGGGCTTCAATCACATTTTGGATGTTGGTTGAGACATTTGAAAGGAAGTTATAGCCCGTCAAGCTTTCGAGAGCATCAACCGTGGTCAGATAATCGCGCCAATCGTTATCGCGAATACCTTGCACATTGGGCATGTTGATCGCGATGACGCGGGTGTTGTTGCTGACGCGGCTGAGGTCGTTACTGCCTTGGCTAAGCACGACGATGATTTTCCAGGTTGAATTCGGAATTCGCACCTTGCCACTGGCGATTGTGCCACGTGAGCCAGCCCCGCCGCTGATAATATACAACTCGTTGCCAGCGCTGACCAACTCGCGAGCATAGGTTTCGAGGTCAACCCATGGGCCTTGGTTGTTATCGGGCGCTTGGGGAATAATGTTGGTCATGTAGAAGGTGGCTTGGTTATCGGCGGTGGTGGCGGTGCGATCGCCTGAGGGAGTCATATGGCCGCGATCATAGCCGCTGCCGCTGTAATCGCCAGTGGCAACGCGATACCAACCACTGGGCAAGCTAGTGTCGGTTTGAAAATCGCTGCGTGAAACGCTACCAATATCGCCGCTATCGAGGTGCCAACTGACCCAATTGGCAATCCCATTATCGCGGTGATACGAGAGCGCATATTGGTTGCGTTGAATTAAATAATTGGTCGGATAGCTGCTGCTGGCGACGGCCCCGCTGGGATTGCCCAAGACCAAGTTATCACTACTAACGGTTTTGGCCTGCGTTGGTTGTACCAAGCTAGCCCCAACAAACCCAAGGACGAACAACGCGAGCAGGGTAATCAGCCGACGATCCTTCATGTAACTTCCTTTCAGAATGGAATTGCTGATCTGATGTGGCGTTTCGTTATTCTTTGTTCCTAGTTTGGTACTATAGAATACCATACTTAATAATTTATTAAAACAGGGTCAAAAGCTAGTTATATTTGTGGGGTCTAAAAATGACGATTGAGCTAGCTCCAAAGGGGGATAAATACATTCCCTCACCCCTAGACCCCCCTCTTGCCGAGCAAAGCGAGGGGGAATCACCCTATCCTAAATGTTGGAATGCCCCTCTCCCGCCGCCGTGGGAGAGGGGGCGGGGTGAGGGGCGCTGTTGGAAGGTATGGAAGTATTTTGATTGATCTAAGCCATACGCGAGACCTAAAAATTCAAATCAGCGTGGTTGACAGCATCAAGGCTCTCTGCTATAATCCGATGCCGTGTTGTAAAGAAAAAATGTTATAAGAGGGCGGGCAGATGCCCCTCTCTTTTTTATCAGCGGCGGACCAAACCGCCAGAAGGAGCGGCATCGTGTACGCCATTATTCGAGACCGTGGCCAACAGTATCGCGTTGAGCCAGGCCAAACATTGCAAATTGCCTTGACCGACGCTGAAGATGGAAGCACTATCGAATTTAATGAAGTCTTGATGGTTGGTGGCAGCGACACCCTTGTCGGCTCCCCATTGATCAGTGGCGCAGTTGTGAAAGCAACCGTTGGCGAAGTTGTGAAGGGCGAAAAGATTATCGTGTTCCGCTACAAAGCAAAGGCACGCTATCGCCGCCGCACCGGCCATCGCCAAAAATACACTGAAATCACCATCAACGATATTGTAGTTCCAAGCAAGTAATATGACCGCGCGGTTGGCCCGCGTCTGAAAGGAGCCTGCAAATGGCACATAAAAAAGGTGTAGGTAGCTCGCGAAACGGGCGCGATAGCAAGCCGCAAATGCGTGGAATCAAACGCTTTGGTGGTGAGTTGGTGCAGCCTGGTTCAATCATCGTTCGCCAATGTGGCACCAAAGTGCGTCCAGGCGCAAATGTTGGCCTTGGCCGCGATTACACCATCTACTCGATGATTGATGGTCATGTCAAATTCGAAGATTACAGCCGCACCCAAAAAATGGTGAGCGTTGTACCTGCTGAAGCTGAAGCCTAAACCAGCATCACCATCGAGGAGTTATCATGAAGAAGAACATTCACCCAAAATATTATCCAAATGCCAAAATTGTGGTGAACGGCGAAGAAGTCTTGATTACTGGCTCAACCAAGCCTGAATTGCGCTTGGATGTTTGGTCAGGCAACCACCCCTTCTATACCGGCGAACAACGCATTCTGGATACCGCTGGCCAAGTTGATCGCTTTATGAAGCGCTTGCAATCAAGCCAAGAAAAGCAATCAGATGCCCAACGCCGCCGCGAAGCTCGCGCTCAACAAGCCCCCAAAAAGCGCAGCCTCTACGATGAAGTCTACGGCGAAGAATCAGCTTCAACCGAAGAATAAGGTTTCATCGTTGTTCTGATATTTCGAAAGAGCCACGCGATTCCTTGTGGTGTCGCGTGGCTCTTTTGTTGCCTCGCGACCCTCGTTCCTCTAAAATGCTATAAGGAGTTGTCATGCAACGTGGTGGGATTGAAGTTGTTTGCGGCAGTATGTTTAGCGGTAAAACCGAGGAATTGATTCGCCGCGTCAAGCGTGCCCAAATTGCACGGCAAAAAATTCAGGTGTTTAAGCCAGCGATCGATACCCGCTATTCTGATGAAGAAGTAGCTTCACATAATGGCGTGCGCGTGTTGGCAACGCCAGTGCAAACTGCTGCCGATATTGCCGCAGCAATTGCGCTTGAAACAACCGTTGTGGCAATTGACGAAGTGCAGTTTTTTGACCCAGCTGTGATCGATTTATGTGATTTGTTAGCGCATCGCGGCGTGCGCGTGATTGTCGCTGGCCTTGATCAAGATTTTCGTGGTGAGCCATTTGGCCCATTGCCAATCTTGCTCGCCAAAGCCGAAGAAGTGACCAAACTACAAGCGATTTGTGTGATTTGCGGTCAGGCGGCTTCGCGCACCCAACGCTTGATCAACGGTATGCCAGCCTCGTATGATGACCCAATTATTTTGGTTGGGGCGCAAGAAGCCTACGAAGCTCGTTGCCGCCGTTGCCATGAAGTGCCACGTACCTATCGCAATGGCAATCATGCCAAAGAAACCGCAGTCAATAGCTAACGATGGTGGGCTTGCAGCAACAATCAACTTCATCGCAGCCAAGCGCCGATTTTGCGCTCGCATTGTGCTCATTTGTTGGTTACTTTGCTGCAAGCCATGTCCCCGATCAGCCTGCCTATGTTGTGCCTGCCACCGCGCTTGATCGGGCGATTCCGCTCATGCCTACCAGTGTGTTGCCTTATCTTTCGTTATACCCCTTTTTGGGCTTGAATGCAGCCTATTTTTGGCCAAAACCCACGCACGCCCGCCGGGTTTTTCAGGCAATCACCCTGCTGAACAGCCTTGGTTCGATTGTGTTTTGTAGTGTGCGAACGACCGTTCCACGCCCTCAATCAACCACGAGTCGGCTGCTCAAGTGGCTTTGGCGGGTTGACCCACCCTATAATGCCTTTCCAAGTTTGCATACCGCCTATGCGCTGATTTTGGCCGAGGCCCATTGGCGGGTGCGCTCACCATGGCGTTGGCTGGTCAGTGCTTGGGCGATGGCGATCATCATTAGCACCCTCACCACCAAACAACACCATCTCTGGGATGTACTTGGTGGCATTGGGCTTGCTCGCTTGGTTGCTGGCAAGCTCTTCGCTGATTTATCACCCGCACATCAGCTTTAATCTGAACGACATAACCTCAGAGCAATGGTATAATAGCCACATTGTTTAAGTAGGAGAGTCCACGGTGAATAATCAGCAGCTTAAACAAATCTATCGAATTGTTTCGATTGTTTTGGTGGTACTTTTGGTGCTTTCGTTAGTCGCTAGCATTTTTATTGGCGTATAAGCAATCTATCATTGCATATCGGCGCTATGTTTGTTAGCCTGAGAAGATATTTGGTGTTTGGTCGCTAGGAGCGCTTGGCATGGCAGATGAATTTTATCAGAAATATGGCCCAATCGAGCGTCGTCGCCAAAATGGCGATGTGCAACAGTTTGATGCAACTGCTCCCTTGGCCGACGATCTCCCCGTTCGATCCGCTGCGCCGCCAAAGCGTAAACGCAGTCGCCTACGTACTTTTATGTGGGGCGCTGGCATTACGCTAGGCTTGGTTGGCTTGTTGTTTGGCATCGGTTTGTGGTATCTCAATCGGACCTTTGAAGGCCGAATTTACCCAAATGTGGCGATTCAGGGCATCGATATGAGCCAGAAAACCCCTGAAGAAGCTAAGGCGTTGCTTGCCGAACAATATGCCGATTTGCTCAAGCGCCCAGTTGGTCTAAGTTTCAATGGCCAAACTTGGGAGCCAACCGCCGATCAAGCAGGCATCAGCCTTTCAATTGAGCAATCGGTTGATGAAGCCTATAGTCTTGGGCGCGGTGGCAACATCATCAATACCCTGCAGGCGGTTTCGGGCATTTGGCAAAATGGCTATGATATTCCGTTGGCGGTAACCGTTGATCAAGCTCAACTGAGTGAGTATCTGACGACCGCAACCAACGATTTGATCACCGCGCCAGTCAATGCCAATCTGATCGTTGCTGGCAATACTGCCACAATGACTCCGGCTCGCGAAGGTCGGTTGATTCTGATCGATGAAACTGCCCAAGATATTTTGACCCAATTGCAAACACTCTCACCTGCTCAAGTTGTCTTGCGCACCGAAATGGTGATGCCAACCGTGCTTGATGATGGAGTGTTTGAAGCTAAACAAACGATTGATGCAGTGTTGCAATCGCCATTAACCTTGATTGCTGGCGATTTGCAGTGGGAACTCAGCACCGATGATCTGCGTGCTTTGATTCGGCTTGACACCCACACTGATGCCAATGGCAAAACGAAAATGGTGGCTTCGTTGAACGATCAAATGATTCGCCAACGGGTTGCAACCTTTGCCGATGAAATTGGGCGTGGCTCAGTCAACCCGCGCGTAGCTTGGGATGGTGGGGCACTCACGATTGTGCGCGAAGGCCGCACCGGTTTACGCCTCGATGAAGAAGCCTCGGCCCGCCGCATTATCGAGCAAGCCACGATTGGCGAAACCCGCACGATCGAATTGGTTATTCGTGAAGTGCAGCCCGATGTAACCGCCGAAAATATCCATAGCCTGGGAATTGTTGAAGCAGTTGGGGTTGGCAAAAGCTCCTACAAAGGCTCAGCATCCTATCGTGTGACCAACATCAAAGCTGGCTCACGCTTGCTTGATGGAATTTTGATCAAGCCAGGCGAGGAGTTTTCGTTCAACAATGCGGTTGGCTCAATCGACGAAGCCAATGGCTTTGTCAAGGGCTATGCAATTGTTGGCAATCGCACCCAAGAAGAATGGGGTGGCGGGATTTGCCAAGATTCAACCACGCTGTTTCGAGCGGCGTTCCACGCTGGCTTGCCGATCACTGAGCGTCATACCCACTCGTTCCGCATTTCGTGGTACGAAGTCTATGAACCCTATGGCATGGATGCAGCAATTTTCACCGGAGCCTTGGATTTCCGCTTTGTCAACGATACGGGCAAGTGGCTGTTGCTCAATACCTATGTTGATGATTCGACGGCAACTGTAACCTATGCCTTGTATGGTACGGCTCCCCAGCGCGAAGTGATTCTCGATGGGCCTTATGTGACCAAAGAGTATCCTAAGCCAACCGAGCCAACCTATATCGCTGATCCCAAAGAGCCAGTTGGGGTGTTTCATCAAACCGACACCGCCCGCGATGGCATGGATATCATCGTTTATCGCATTATCCGCCAAGATGGCCAAGTGATTTTGCGCGAGCCATTCAACACCCATTTCAAGCCATGGCCTGATATTTATGTGCATAATCCGGCAACTCCGTTGCCACCAAAGGGTTGTAAACCAACCGATCCATGTGCTAATCCGGCAACGCCAACGCCAGAACCACAGCCGCCGCAACAGCCGGAGCCAACGCCTGAGCCACAACCAGAGCCAACGCCAGGTGGCGAGATTGTAGTACCAACGCCAAATCCCTAATGAAAAAATATCTGCTTATGCTAATAATGGTCGCTGGATTGCTTGGCATTCCAGCGACCACGCTTGTTGCTCAAACCCCAACCATTGCGCCAACGCCTAGCCCGAGCACTGTTCCAGTTGTCGATTTGACCTTTGGAACTTCGTTGCAGGGGCGGGCGATTACGGGTACGCGCTTTGGCAATGGCCCACGCAAGCTGTTTGTCGTCTCGAATACCCACGGCGGCCCCGAAGCCAATACCTATCAACTAGCCTTGGCGTTGCTTGAGCATTTTCGCCAAAACCCGCAACAAGTGCCTGCTGATGTGAGCCTCTACATTATTCCGACGGTCAATCCTGATGGCTTGGCGATTGGCACGCGTTTCAATAGCCGCAGCGTTGATCTCAACCGCAATATGGATACCAATTTCGATGCCTGCCCCGAAAACGACTGGAATCAAACCGTCGAGGGAGCGTATGGCATCGTTTCCGATACTGGCGGGGCATTCGTCGAATCGGAGTTGGAAAGCCAATTAGTACGTGATTTGGTGCTCGATGCTTCGGCGGTAGTTTGGGTGCATAGCGATGGTGGCGATGTGTTTCCAGCTTTTTGTGAACATGGGCCATCAATCGCCTTAGCTCAAGCCTATGCCGAAGCTAGCGGCTATCGCTACGATCGTTATTGGCGTAACTATATGATCACTGGCGGCATGCACGATTGGGCGGGTGCACTTGGCATTGCCTCGATTACCCCAGAATTATCAACGGGCGAATTGCCTGATTTCGACGAGAATTTGCGGGCAGTGCAAGCAGTCATGGGGCGTTCTGAGGAGCTATTGCCGTTGGTAACGACGACAGTGGAAGTAACCACCAACATCACCATGCCCACCTTATTATGGCGCTATTGGCGTGCCCACGGTGGCCCTGATTTCTTTGGCCTACCGATTTCGCCTGTGGTTGAGTATCAAGGGCGGCCAACCGTCTTTTTTGCCGAGCAATATTTGAGTTTAGTGCCCGATGGGGCTGATCGCATGCAGCCTGCGCTACGTGGCGAAGGTGGTTTGGCGCTTTGGCAAGCCTATTTGCTCGATCAACAATCAACCAGCTATCAAGTGCGCTAAGCGTGGCCAAACGATGATCGCGGCAATTATTAACGCCCCGATTGCCGCGATCAACACTGCACCAGCGGCTACATCCTTGGCGCGGCCAGCTAGTGGGTGATACTCCGGCGAAACTAAATCGACAATGCTTTCGATGGCGGTATTCACAGCTTCTAGTGCCAAGACCACCACGCTAATTAAGCTCACCGCTAGCCATTCGTTGGTGTTGATATCCAACAACCAGCCAAAAAAAAGCACCACTGCAATAGCTAAGCAATGAACTTGGGCGTTGCGTTGGCTGCGAATTAAGATCCAAATGCCGCGAAAGGCATAGCCAAAGCCACAAATAAATTTCCAAAGCGCCTGAAGCATTCCATAAATTCCCAAAGGTAGAACATAGATGTAATGGTTTATCGCATGAACAACCGCCAGCGTTCCCTCACCCCCTGACCCCCTCCTTACAAGGGTAGGTTTTTAACAATGATTGCGGATCACCACCCTTCCGTCCCGCCTCAAGGCGGGAGACGCAGGGGGCTTTAATCCCCCTGCACCCCCTCAATCACAATCAGGGTCGTCATCCATCCAGCGATGAACCACGGGATTGGTGGTTCAAACCGGAAAACGGTTAAAACCTACCCTTGAAAGCTGACCCCCTCTCCCGCCCGCGAGGCGAGGGGGGAACCGCTCCAGGAGTGCGCCCCTCGCCCGCCGCCGTGGGAGAGGGATTGGGGTGAGGGCATGAATCATGGGTGTCAACCTCATGAACCATTACACATAGAGCATAAACATAGGGACTGGGGATCAGGGGCTAGGGGTCAGGTATTGGGCATAGCAGGATAATCACATAAATCTGTGGAATCTGTGGCTAAAAACTTAACCTTCGCGACCTTCGTGTGCTTCGCGGTTTCGATCTCCCTGCCCTTTGTGGATCAATTTCTAGACCCTGATCCCTCGCCCCTAAACAAACGGCTCGGCTTCGCGGGTGATGCCAAGCGTGCTGAGGGCTTTTTCTTCGCGTTGGCGCATATCTTCGCGCTCCTCGTCGGTTTCGTGATCGTAGCCGAGCAAGTGCAATGTACCGTGAGCTACCAAATAGCATAATTCGCGGCGGCTTGAATGGGCATATTCTTGGGCTTGAGCCAGCACCCGCTCATACGAAATTGCCAAATCGCCGAGATAGGCCGCTTCATCAGCCTCAGGGTCATCGAATTCATCATCATCGTACACGCCGTCGGGCACGATAAAATCATCGTCATCATCTTCGTATTCGCCAAACGAAAGCACATCGGTTGGCCGATCAACGCCACGATATTGGCGATTGAGTTCATGCAATTCTTGATCGTTGGTGATGCGAATGCCAATTTCCCATGTGCCAGTTTGGCCTTCATCGGCGAGCACTTGGGCCACGACTTGCTCTAATAAACTGGTATCGAGCGCAAGATCGGTGGGCACAACTTCAATATGGGCTGTTAGTTCTAACATACCGCGCAAATTCCTTGTTGGTAGATGGTTATTTATTTTGCGGTTCCCGCATCAATTTGGGATACTCAACCCGTGGATGATAGATCCCTTGGAGCGTTTTGACAAACGATTGGCGAATTGTGTTGAGATCTTTTTGGGTGAGCGGGCATTGATCAAGCTGGCCGCTGGCAAGGCGCATATCGATGCTTTGGTTGACCACTTGGGCAATGCTTTGGCAACCTTTGGGTGCTTGTTGATCATCGTCATCGTGACGCTCAGCCACGAGCATGCCCGCTTGCTCCTTGGAGCGCACAGTGGCCTCAACTCCATCGGCTAGCATCAAAATCGCTGTTTCCTTGGATTGTGGCTTGGGTCCAGGGTAGCGATAATCGTTGATATCAACGCTATCTTGGGCTTGTAAGGCTTGCTGATAGAAATAGCGAATCACATCGGTGCCGTGATGCTCAACGATGAAATTAACAATTTGCTCAGGCAGCTTATGCTGCCGCGCAATTTTAGCTCCCTCAATCACGTGATCGGCGATTAATTTGGCGCTGGTTTGCGGATCAAGGTTATCGTGGACATTTGAGCGATCGTATTGATTATCGGTGAAGAAGAATGGCCGCAGCATTTTGCCAATATCGTGATAGTAGGCTCCCACGCGGGTTAGCAAGGTATCAGCGCCGATCCGTTCAGCAGCCTGTTCGGCCAAATTGCTGACAACGACTGAGTGATGATAAGTGCCTGGAGCTTCTTGCATCAAGCGGCGCAGCAGCGGCTGGTTGGGGTGGGCCAACTCCAATAATTGCATTGGCGTAACGATGCCAGCGATCCGCCCAAGCACGTTATGCAAGGTCAACGACATCATGGCCGTGATGCCACCGTTGAGCATGCTAAAAATCAAGGTGAACATAGTTTGTTGCCAGGTTACGCCTTGGGGCTGAATCAAACGCCAAATCATGGCGGTGGCGAATACTCCCAGCGCAATCCAAACGCCAGCCATAATAAAGGCCATGGCCCGGTCGGCGCGACGAATTGCGTAGATGCCACACAAGGCTCCGGCAAAGCTGATCATGCCAACTTGGAGTGCGCCTTCGCCCAAAAACATCATCACAATCGAAACTAAGGCTGAAATAACTAAGGCCAAATTGTTGTTAAATAGCGCTGCCAACGGAATCGCAATCACCGCCAAAGCAAACGTTTCAGGGAAATTCAGCCATGTGTTGAGGAAAATGCGCCCAGACAAAATCGGAATAACCATCAAAATCAAGATGACCAGCAATGCCCGTGGCCATGTCAAAAGATTATGTTGATCGATATAAAGTGCTGTACATAAGGCCAACGCCACTAAGAGCGCTAGCAAGAAGCGCCCCATAAAGCCATCAAAGCCTAATTCAGGCGTGATCAGACCCATTTTGATCAAGGTTTCGTATTGTTCTGCTGAAACCGTATCGCCTTGGCGCACAATATTTTGGCCATTGACGACATCTTTTGAGACCGATTGGACAGCATTGCGGGCTGTTTGTTGGCGGCGCTCAGTTTCCTCTTGATTCAGGGTGCGATTAACATGCAGGGTTTGTTCGACCAAATACAGCACAACCGCTCGTTGATCGGGCTTTAAACTGCTGGGCAAGTTGTAAGGCAAATAGCGCACTTTAATTTCGGCGAGGGTGGTTTCATCAATTGAATAATTATTTTCGCGCAGCGTTCGATCATACAAGGCATTGGTTTGATCTTTGATCCGTTGCCAGGTATCGTCATCAGCTTCAAGAATGGTGATGGCGAGGGTATCGGAGAGCGGCAGCGAAGGCAATTCAGTCAGTTGCCCGCGTTGTTGATCGAGGTTGAGGCTGGGATTTTCGCGAACCGAGTTAATCACGCTGTAGGTTGCTTGCAGCTGTTCACGCTGTTGACCATGAATTTGAGTATCTTCGTTATAGACCAAGTTGCGGGGATCGTTGGCGGCTTCACGGCGTTTGGCCTCAGTCAGCAAGGGGCTTTCAAAGGTCAAATCGCGGTCGGCGTTGATTGTGCGTGGGCTGGGACGACCAACCATAATATCTTGGTTGATCGCCGAGCGCCACGTAAAAATCAAGGTCAAAATTAGCGTGAGCACGGCCCCAAAGAGCACCAACACCAAATGGTGGTGATGCTCGATGAACGAACGTAGCAAGGTTTTTAAGCGATATGAACGAACTATCATGGCTTAGGCACTAAGTAATGAGCGCACAACCTCGTTAATAACTCGGCCTTCAGCTTTGCCTTTGAAGCGTTGCATCGCTGCAGGCATTACTTTGGAAAGATCGGCGATGCTGGTTGCGCCAAGCTCGGCAATAATTGCGGCAATTTCAGGGCGCAATTGATCAGCACTGAGCATGGTTGGCAAATAGGCCTCAATCATCACCAATTCGACTTCTTCACTAGCAGCGAGGTCAGGGCGATTAGCTTTGGTATATTCGGCCATGGCATCGCGGCGACGCTTGGCTTCTTTTTGAATTACCCCAACTGCTTCAACTTCATCAAGCTCGCGCCGAAGGTCAATCTGCGCGTTTTTGAGCGATGCGAGCATCATGCGAATTGTATCGAGCCGTTGTTGCTCTTTATTGCGCATGGCATTTTTCATATCTTCTTGCAATTGTTGTTGAATCGACATAGTTAAACCTCTTCTTTAATAAATCTGCAACTCTCATGATACATAAAAATCGCCACAGTGTGGGGTATCCACAAGCTGCGGCGATTTGGGGTGCGTCATGCGAATTGCTTAGTTGTTGGCTTCACGAGCCATCTTTTGCAACTTACGCAGACGAGCAGCTTCCTTGCGCTTGCGTTTAACGCTAGGCTTTTCATAATGCTCACGGCGACGGGCTTCCGTCAAAATGCCGTCAGCTTGCACGGCCTTGTTAAAACGGCGCAGTGCTTTGTCGATTGATTCATTTGAATCTACCGAAATGCTTGCCACTAGAATTCACCCCCTTTATTTGGCGTTTCGTACAACCATAAAAATTGACACGTAATGGCTATTATACAGCAAAAACACAGATTGCGCTCAGTCGTTGGCCCTGCGCGGCCTCAGCCCTGAGTCGGACTAGGCTTTGGCATTAACTAAATTAATTAATGTAATTTCTGGAGCCGAGCGAAATCGCAAGGGCGGCCCGGTAAAACCAAAACCACTGTTGACATAAACCTGTGATTTACCCAAATCGTAATGGCCGCGCACAAAATATTCAGCATTGCCCACCAGCTGGTCGGTGAGAATTGGCACTTGGAATTGGCCGCCATGGGTATGCCCCGATAGAATCACATCAAGCTGATAATTGGCGACAAAATGCGGCACAATTACTGGATTATGCACCATTGCTAGGCGGGCAACATTTTTCGGCGTACCCTTCAAGGCCGCTTCAGGATTGATGCTCTCAGGGCTGAGCCGTGGCCCGCCGCTACGATTATGCCGTGGATCATCAAAACCTACCAAGACCAATTGATCAGCGCCACGGCGCAAAATGGTATGCTGATTGACCAACAAACCTAAATCGTGGCGTTGGATGGCTTGTTTGATTATATCGATCTTGCCACTGTAGTAATCGTGGTTGCCAAGCACCGAATAAATACCTTCGGGTGCACGCAGCTGGCGGAATGGCTCGGTGGCGGCATCAGCAAAGCGTGCATCCCAATCGACAAAATCGCCAGTGAGCAGCACCATATCAGGGTTGAGCTGGTTGATTTGGGCCACAGCGCGGGCCAAATCGGCGCTGGTGGTGTAGGCATTGATATGCAAATCGCTCATTTGGGCGATGCGCATGCCGCGAAAACGTTCGGGCAAATTGGCGATTGGCAAATTAACTTCGCGGACCTGAATCTGATATGGCTCGATCAACATTGCATAACCGACCACACCACCAACCAGTCCTGATTCAACCAAAAATCGACGGCGACTGAGCGGTTTTGCGCTCATAGTTGGGTTGGTTGTAGGTTGAACTTCTCGATCTAGCTGATCAATGGCTGGCTCAAGTTGGGGCTTGGGCTGGCGGCGCAAGCGTTGAGTCAATTTGAGTATGTGGCTGACGACCCAGCGACGGGTGCGAATTGGTCGCAGCATCAACAAAAGCCAGAGGGTAAATGGCGCAGCCATCAACAGGCGCATGCCAAATTCGGCGACAAAATGGGCTGAGCCTTGCAGATTGCTTAGCCATTCTGCGCCGCTGAAATAGCGAATCATCAAAAAGATGATCGCCACACAACTGATCCATAGTACCAGCCAAATAACGACGTTGCTGGCCCAGCGACCAGTCTGATATAGACGTTTTGCCCAAGGATTAATTGCTGCCATGCCGATGAGTCTCCTCATATGATCGATACCCATAGGCTACCTTGAATTGGTTAAAGAAATTGCAAGTACGGTGTAAGCATTTGATGAGCAATTGTTAACAGGTCAAAAGGCAGAAGGCAAAAATCAAAGGCACAGAGGGGCAGGCGTTGTAGAACAAAGAACATAGATGTAATGGTTTATAGTATTAACACGGCCAGCATGCCCTCACCCCCTAGCCCCCTCTCCCGCACGTGAGGCGAGGAGGAACCGCTCTAGCCGTGCTCCCCTCGCCCGCCGCAGTGGGCGAGGGGAAGGGGGTGAGGGGACGGTGACAATTGGTTGTTAATCCAATGAACCATTACACATAGAGCATAGAACAGATGAATCATTCACATCTGTGGGAATCTGTGGCTAAACAATTAAAGCCTTTGTGCTCTTCGTGTCCTTCATGGGTCATTAATCGTAAAGAGCACGAAAGCTGATCCTTCGTGCTCTTCGTGGTTAACGGATCAAAACGTTATTGGGCTAATTCCCAGGTTTCGATGTTGTAGAAATCTTGTTGGCTGGTTGGATCGAGCTTGAAGCCGCTGATTGTTTTGCGGGCAGCCCCAACGTTGATCCGTTGATATAACGGCAAGGTTGGCAAATCGCGGTTGAAGATTTGTTGGGCTTGGCTAAGCAATGGCAAGCGGCCAGCCCGTTCGATGATGCTTTGGCTTTCGAGCGCTACTTTATCGTAATCGGGGTTGCAGTAGCCAGTGTTGTTTTGGCCAGCGTAGCCATTGGCTGCTGTTGGCACTTGGCTGCACAGATACAACGGCGTTGATGGCTCAGGGCCACTGACCCAAGCATACAATGCCATATCGTAGCGGCGACCTGCCAAAATACCTTCCGAGCCATTTTTGAACAGCACATCAGTGCCAGCGACAAACTTTAATTCAACGTCGATCCCGACATCGCGCAAGTATTCTTGCACCAATTGGGCGACTGCTTGACGGGTATCGTTGCCTTCGGTGGTGAAGAATTCAACCTTGAATGGTTCGCCATCTTTGACCAAAATGCCATCATCGCCAGCAACCCAACCAGCTTCATTCAGCAATTGAATCGCTTTGCTGGGATCAAAGGCATAAGAGTTGATCACGCTGGCATCGCTGGGATAGGCCCAGTGATCATCGGGCATGAAGCTGTTCATTGCGACGGTTTTACCAAACAAGATCTGATCGATGATTTCTTGGCGGTTGATTGCATAGGCGACTGCTTGACGCACTTTGGCATCAGCAAATGGGGTTGCAACGCCATCGCCGCGCTCAACAGCAAAGTCAATATGTTCCCAAACCGTGGCTGGCACATATTGAATATCGAATTCAGCGCCTGCTTGCAATTCATCAAGTGATGGCGCTTGAGCTAGCGATAAGCCAATTTGGCCAACGACATCGATTTCGCCTGATTGCAATTGTTGCAAAATTTGATCTTCGCTGGTGACGAATTTATAGATTACATTGCTAATTTTGGGTAGGCCTTGCTTTGCTCCCCAATAATGTGGATTAGCACTCATTGTCACCCGTTCTTGCGGCACATATTCGTCAATTTTGTACGGGCCATAAGCTAACGGTTTGCTGGAATAATCGCTACCGCCGATGGTTGCTGCATCGACGCTGCCGAGCACATGCTTGGGTTCAGGGCCAAGTGCGCCACCTGCGTAGTTCAAGAAATAGGTTGAATCTTGATAGCCTGGCACGCCATACCATGAGAAAGTTTGATCATCAACTTTTTCGTATTTGGCGGTGTGCTCGATGGTGAAGCGGCTGGCGACTTTGGTGCCTGGGTTAGCATACAATTCAGCAGCAAACAAAAAGTCATCGGCGGTTACTGGTGTGCCATCTTCCCAAGTAATGCCATCGATCAACTTCCATGTCACTTTAACTTGGGGCAATTCGATTGGCCCAGTCAAAACGCTGGTATCAGTGATCAGTTCATTCTCGATCACGAATGGGCCGGTATAGCTTTGATCAACTGTTACCATTTCTTCGACTGCGCCGCCATTTTCAAAGGTGGGCAATTCAGCGAAACAGACTGGTTGATAATCGTAGCTGAGGGTCGTTACACAGGCTGGTTGCACTGAGTTTAACACTTGGGTGGTGGCGCTCGATTGCGATTCCATCCCAAATAAGGTGTCTGGCGATTGGCTCATCCCAATGATTACAATGCCATCGCTGCTGGGTTGCGACCCAGTATCAGTACCTGGCTCAACGACGGCGGTTGCCTCGCTGCTGCCAGTGGTTGGTTGTGTGGTGCTGGTGCCGCTACCGCATGCTGCCAAAATCGCGCCAGTAAGCACGATGGCGGCTAAGCGTTTGCTTCGTTCGAACATGACTGGAATCCTCTTTCCTGTATCCAAAAATCTGCCAACTAAAAACGAAAAAAGCTGCGCCTGCGTCTTCCCGGAACGCACGCCTCGCTTTTTTTCGCTGTGGCCTGTTTTGTTGTGGCTGGGTATTGCTACCTCGCCGTGAATGCACGTTGGTTGTGCAAGCTCAAGACGGTGCATTCACTCAAACTATAGCAGATCCCATGGTTTTATGCAAATATGCGGTTTCTGTGATATTTATGGCGATAAAGCTCAAAATTTGATTAAAAAGTATGCGCAATTAAGCATATCGATCGTACATAATCCGATTAATTGCCAATTTTGTTGAGTGCTTCGAGCAACTGCCGCAACACAACTTCCCAATCATCGCGCAATACCCGCCGATCAAGCCGCGCCAATTGCGGGCCAATTACTACGCCACGTGGTGATTCGCGCTGAAGTTGCTCGCGATCAAGATAGACGCTCTTGGGCAAGCGCACAGTAATTTCATTATCATCAGAAATGATCGAAATAACGCCAGCTTGTAAGGCTAAAACTTTGATTGTCAGCAAATCGAGCAGGCGGGCGGCTGGCTCTGGCACAGGTCCAAAGCGATCTTCTAATTCTTGGCGCAACATACGAATATCGCGGGTTGAACGTGCTTCGGCAATATGTTGATAGACGCGCAAACGCAGCGGTTCATCGTCAACATAATTTTGCGGCAAGTAGGCATTAATCGGCAGATCAATGCTGACCATCGCATCGGGCAAGACTGGATCATCGGCATCGCCGCTAAAACTGCTGCGAGCTGAAACCACTGCTGCTCGGCGCAAGGCCTCGACTGCACGAGCGCGTTGGGCTTTTTGTTCGCCAGATTTTTGCTGTTGGCCGCGTTTGCGTTCTTCACGCACGCGCTCGACTGCCTGCGAAAGCAAGCGCGAGTAGAGATCAAAGCCAATCGTGGTGATATTGCCCGATTGTTCAGCTCCAAGCAAATTGCCAGTGCCACGAATTTCTAGGTCGCGCATGGCGATGCGAAAGCCTGCCCCAAGTTCGGTGGCCTCTTGAATCGCCTCAAGCCGCTTTTGCGCTTCTTCGCCCATGGCTTTGGTGGGGTTGTAGAACATATAGGCATAACCGCGCTGGGTTGAGCGACCAACTCGCCCCCGCAATTGATAGAGTTGGGCTAGTCCATAGGTTGTTGCATCATCAATAATCATGGTGTTGGCGCTGGGCACGTCGATGCCGCTTTCGATAATCGTCGTACACACAAACACATCAAACAAGCCTTCGAAAAATTGCAAAATAACTTTTTCGAGCGCTTTTTCGGGCATTTGGCCATGGCCAACCCCGATTCGGGCTTCGGGCACGAGTTTTTGCAGCCGATTGGCGACAGTATAAATTGATTGCACCCGATTATGCACAAAATAGGCTTGACCATTACGCCCTAATTCGCGCAAAATCGCATCGCGTACCAACATTTCGTTGTAGGGCTGCACATAGGTTTTGATTGGCATGCGATCGTCGGGCGGTGTGTCGATCACGCTTAAATCGCGAATACCCGACAAAGCCATGTGCATTGTGCGCGGAATCGGCGTGGCAGTTAATGTCAGCACATCAATTTCATGGCGCAATTTTTTAAGTCGCTCTTTATCTTTAACGCCGAAGCGTTGTTCTTCGTCGATAATCACCAAGCCGAGTTGCTTAAAATGAATATCGCTGGATAAAATCCGATGCGTGCCAACCACAATATCAATTTCGCCCTTGACGATCCGTTCGGTGATTGATTTTTGCTGTGATGCTGAGCGAAAGCGTGAAAGCATTTCGATCCGTACCGGAAACATTTGCATGCGCCGCGAGAAGGTTTCAAAATGTTGTTGGGCTAGGACGGTGGTTGGTACCAGCACCGCAACTTGGCGGCCATCTTGCACCGCTTTGAAGGCGGCGCGTAAGGCAACTTCAGTTTTGCCAAAGCCCACATCGCCACAGATCAGCCGATCCATTGGGCGGGTATTTTCCATGTCGCTTTTGACTTCTTCGATTGCCCGCAGTTGATCGTCGGTCTCGGTATAGGGAAAACTATCTTCGAGTTCGCGTTGCCACGAGGTGTCGCTGCTATAGGCAAAGCCCTCGACTAACTGACGAGCTGCGTATAAATCGAGCAATTCAGTCGCGAGTTCTTCAACATCGGCCCGCACTTTGCGCTTGGCACGCTCCCAATCTGAGGTGCCCAAACGGGTGAGGGTTGGCTTGCCTTCGCCTGCGCCGATATAGCGTGATACCCGATCGACCTGATCGACCGGCACATATAATTTATCGCCCGAAGCGTAGCGCAGCACCAAAAACTCGCGTTCAGCGCCGCTAGCCTCGATCCGTGATAAACCCTCGTATTGAGCGATGCCATGCTCGATATGCACCACATAATCGCCAACTTTGAGCGATTGCAAAAAGGCCGTGCGATCGCTTTCGGTGCGCTGTTTGCGGGCACGAGTTGAAAGTGCTCGGCGTTGCTGCCAGCCAAAAATCTCACTATCGCTTAAAATCGTTAAGCGCAATGGATCGCTGCTAAACCCACCTGATAAATTGCCATGGCGAATGATGATCGTGCCGCTTTGAAATGGCGGATCGTCAACATCGGGGCCGTCTTCTTCGCCAATTAGGGCTAAATTGTGTTGGCTAGCCAATTCGCGCAGCCGACTAGCCTGTGGTGAAATCAACACCACTCGTTCGCCACCAACCAAGCGTTCGCGCAGATCCTCAAACAGCCGATCAGTTTGGCCGCCATAGGATGCAGCTTGGCTAAATGTATTAATTTCATGCACAAAGCTATCGTTTTGATCATCGGCGATGGGCTGATTGCTGAGGTTGAGGCAACTCCAGCGTTGAATCGACCGCCGAATAAACGTCCAAGCGATTAATGGAAACGGAAAATCGGGCGGTAATTCATTATTTTCAATTTGAGTGCTGCGCACCAAATCGGCATGGCTTTGCAATTCAATGCCTTGGGCATTCAATTCATGCTCTTCGGAAAGCAGGATGATTGCTGAGGCTGGCAAATGTTGCCATAGCCCAGCCTCGGCTGCTTCGTGGGGCGTGCGAAAAAACGGGGCATAAAAGGCCCGCCCTTCAAAGCGCTGGCCTGTTTCAAGATGTTCGCGGGCGGTGGCCCATTCGTGCTGTACTTCGCGGCGCAAGCTGGCAATTTGCAACTGCTCGATCCGTTTGATCGCCTCGGTTCGTCGCCAAAACGGAATTTCATGGGCTGGGCTGATTTGAATTTGGCGCACCCGTTTATCTGAGCGCTGCGAGATTGGGTCGTAAATACGCAAACTTTCGAGCTGATCATCCCAAAATTCGAGCCGAATTGGGCGATCGCTGGTTGGCGGAAAAATATCGATAATCCCGCCGCGCTGGCTGAGATCGCCTGGTTGTTCGGCGGTTGGGCCAACCCGATAGCCCAAACTGACCCAGTGAGCGAGCAACTTGCGTGGATCATGCTGGTCGCCTTGGCGCAACAAGCGCGTGGCAAACTGAAATTCTTCAGGGGTCATGGTGGGTTGCATCAAGGCTTTGACCGAAGCGACTACGCAGATCGGTTCGCTAGCATGCAAGCGCCCGAGCACTGCCAAACGTTGCGCTACAATCCCAATATCCGCCGACATATGCTCGTAGGGCAGCGTATCGGTCGGTGGAAAGAGCATGACGTTCTCGCCGAGCCATGCGGTTAGGTCGGCGTGCATGCGTACTGCGGCATCAGGTGTAGCAGCAATCAACAAACTGCTCCGATGTTGCCGGGTCGCGATGGCGGCGACGACGCGGCGTGCTGCACTTGGTACAGGCGTGATTGTGCGGGTTGTATTGGGTTGGGCTGCTGCTAAGGCTGCTTTAAGCTGCGGCTCGCTGGCAAAGAGCGCCTGAATATCTGCTAGCAACGTATCAACATGATCTGTCATTGTGCGCCACCGCTTTAAACAATTCAAATATTGCTATTGTACCTTAATTAGCTTAAATCAAACATATTTGCTAGCAAATTAAGTAGAGGTCAGGTGCTAGGGGTCAGGGGTTTATCGCATTAACAACCGCCAGCGTTCCCTCACCCCCTGACCCCCTCTCCCGCACGCGAGGCGAGGGGGAACCACTCCAACAGTGCTCCCCTCGCCCGCCGCCGTGGGAGAGGGGCTGGGGGTGAGGGCATGAACCATGGTTGCCAACCGAATGAACCATTACAGCTAGAGGTTAGGGATGCAGAGAACAGAAGGATGAGGGATGAATTATGAGGGATGAAAATACGGTTTGGAATCAGAAACATAATTCGTGGCTACAATAAATAATTTCTATCTTCGTATTCTTCGTGGTTAAAAAAGCGAAAATCGATTGGAGTTGAATAATGGCGATTGATAGCTATGGATTAATGCAGCGCAATTTTCAGCAGCTTGCGCCAATTCCGCCTGAGCAAATGCAGGCTTGTTTGAAGTTGTTCAAGCCGCGTTTTCTTGAGGCTGAGCAGATTTGGCTGCATGCTGGTGAGACGACGAATCAAGTTGGCTTTTTGGTCGATGGCTTGCTGCGCTTCTACTACTTAACTGGCGATGGCGAGGAATGGACAAAATCGTTTTGTCTGCCTGGCGATTTAATTGGTGGTTATCGGGCTTTGTTGCTGAACGAACCATGCCAATTTACAATCGAAACCCTGTTGCCAAGCCATTATTTAGTTGCCAATTATGCTGATTTTGCTGCCCTGACCGCCCAACACCCTTGTTGGGATCGCTTGTTGCGGCGGGTGGCTGAAGGCTTGTTTATCAAAAAAGAACAGCGCGAAAGTAGCCTGTTGCTCGATGATGCAACTACCCGCTATCAGCGCTTTTTGCTCGATTTCGCAGGCGTGGCAGGCGTGATCAAGCAATATCACATAGCCTCGTATTTAGGAATTACCCCCGTTAGTTTGAGCCGCATTCGTCGCCAATTGCGTGACGATTAACCTATGATAATGCGTGGCAAGCCGCTACCTGCTAGAGTAAGCGCAGGAAATTAAATTTATCTAGCGAGGTACCTTCAATGCAAACCACAGGTCATACAGTTTTAATTACGGGCGGCGCAGCCGGGATTGGCCGAGCCTTAGCCTTGCGTTTTGCTCAAGCAGGCAACCACGTGATTGCGGTTGGCCGCGATGCCCACAAATTGGCCGAACTCAAGGCAACTCAGCCAGCGATCACGACAATTCAAGCTGATTTAGCTCAAGCTAGCGAGCGCCAACGCTTGGCCGAGCAAGTTTCCAATATCTCAATTTTAATTAACAATGCTGGGGTGCAATATCATGGCGATTTGGTCGAGCAGCAATATGCCCAGGTTGAGCGTGACCAAGAAATTGCGATTAATTTAACTGCGCCGATTGATTTGATTCAGCGCTTTTTGCCGACGCTGCAACAGCAACCAGAAGCGGCGATTATCAATGTTTCATCGGGCTTGGCCTTGGTTCCCAAGCAACAAGCACCGATTTATTGCGCGACTAAAGCTGGAATTCATATTTTTACCAAGGCGCTGCGCTGGCAATTAGAGCAAACGCGGGTGCGGGTGTTTGAGATTATTCCGCCATTGGTCGATACGGCGATGACTGCTGGCCGTGGTAAGGGCAAAATCAGCCCCGAAGCTTTGGTTGAGGAGTTTTGGCGGGGTTTTAGCCGCGATAAGTATCAATTGGCAATTGGCAAGGTCAAGCTGTTAATTCAATTGCAGCGCTTTGTGCCAAGCGTGGCCGATCGTTTGATGCGCTATGGGCGGTAATGCCCTCACCCCAACCCCTCTCCCGTCGAACGGGAGAGGGGCTTTTAATTCTGTGGCTCCCCTCGTCCACCGCAGTGTGTGAGGGGTTGAGGGCGAGGGATCTAAACTGTGGCTGCTTTGGTGCGGCCTTGGATTGGTCGATCCATGGCGTCGGCAATCCGTTCGACCTGCTCCATCAATTCGACGAAGCGTTCGGGCAAGAGCGATTGCTCGCCATCCGACCACGCTTCGGCAGGGTTCGGATGTACTTCGATCATCAAGCCATCAGCACCCGAGGCGATACCAGCGCGAGCCATTGGCAAAATACTCTGCCAGCGGCCAGTTGCATGGCTAGGATCGACAATAATCGGCAAGTGGGTCAATTCGCGCAATACCGGAACCACGCTCAAATCGAACGTGCCGCGTGAGTGGTCGTCGAAGGTGCGGATGCCGCGTTCACACAAAATCACTGCTTGGTTGCCTTCGGCCATAATATATTCGGCGGAAAGCAGCCAATCTTTGACGGTTGAAGAGAGGCCGCGCTTGAGCATAACTGGGCGACGAGTACGGCCAACCCGCTTGAGCAAGGCAAAATTTTGCATATTGCGTGCGCCAAGCTGCAAAATATCGGCGTATTCGGCGACCAAATCAACTTGCTCGGTATCCATCACTTCGGTGATGACGGGCATGCCAGTGAGTTCACGCGCTTCGGCCAATAGTTTCAGCCCATCTTCGCCCATGCCTTGGAAACTATAGGGCGAGGTGCGGGGCTTGAAAGCTCCACCACGCAAAATTGTAGCTCCCGCAGCTTTGACCGCCTCGGCAGTAGTGAGCAATTGTTTGCGGCCTTCGACTGAGCATGGTCCAGCCATCACCACCAGCGAAGGGCCACCAATTTGCACGCCATTAATTTCAATAATCGTGTCGGCTTCGCGATACTCGCGGCTGACTAATTTATAGGGTGCGGTGACGCGAATCACATCGCGCACGCCAGGCATCAATTTAAGCCGCGCAGCTTCGGCAATTGCCCCTTTATTGCCGGTAATCCCGATCGCCGTGCGGGTTGGGCCGGGCATGGTATTGGCCTGCAAACCCATGTCCTCGATCACTGTACAAACAGCTTGAATATCCTCAGGTGTAGCGTGTGCGTCCATGACAACTAACATACAACCTCGCATTGGGTAATGCATAACATAGATAAAGAGCTACGAATTTATCGTAGCTCTTGGTATCAGCATTACTAGTTAATATTCCGCCTATCGGGATTCTAACACCCAGATAGGTAAGGGTCAAATTTGGCGCGAGGTCAAAACATCGTTGCGTTCGATTGCAATTGCGCCAGGCAAATCGGCCAAAGTTTGCAAATTTAGGCCAGTTGGCAATTCTTCGAGTGGTTGCTCAAAGAAAATCACCCGCACAATCGCTTCATCGTTGAGCATATGCCAAATCATATTCTCACGACTAATTTGGCGTACCCGTGGTGTTTCGCCAATGCGAATACGTTGGGCGAACGATAGTGCATCATCGGGCGTGCGAAACAGCACGACATGGCGGGGTTTGCTTTGGGCAGCGGTGTTTTCGTCGCTATCATCATCAAACTGAGGCTTTGGCCGTGCTAAATAATGATAGTAATGGGTTTGTGCCAAATGTGCCACCGAGCCATGGACTAATTCGTCGAGTTCAGCGCGTGGCATGCCAAAACGATCAGCCACTAGATCGCTATTGTGTTCAGTCATAGCAGCCCACCCTGTAAATATATCGTTTAATGGTTGATCAAGCATGTTTGGATACCTCGCGATTACAGTGTTTGGTCTATCCATAGCATCGTGGTTCGACATAACGAACCAGCCTACGGAAAACTATTGTGGTGGCTCGATTGTGAGCGTTTGGTTGAATTTCGAAACAATCAAGGTGCGCTTGATGGTTTCTTTTTCGGTGCTGACCAAGCGGCCAACCGCAACCAATTGACGTAATAATTTGTCGTCTTTGCCAATCCACAGATCGAGCTTAATTGTACCAGCCTCGGCGACTCCACCAGTCAGCGCTGAGACGCTTTGAGCATCAACTTCGCCGCTGATATGATAGGTTGCCGTGCCGTCGATTTCTGCCTCTTCGACAAACGTTGGGGTTTTCAGGCCGCGCAGCACATCACTAATACCCTTGGCTGGCGAAAATGTTTCAAGCCCACCAGTATCTTCCAACTTTTCGAAGGCGGTTGGGTTGAACGGATTCGGCGTGATCCAGGCATCGGCTCCGATGATGATGCCGTTGATATTGACGGCGATTGGTGCACCTGCCAATTTGGCCTTGATTTTAGCTTGAATTTTATCAGGGCGAATGCTATCGCCATCAGCATCGATGATGATAATATCGCCCAAAGGCGCGGCTTCGCCTTCGCTGACCGTTAGTTTAAAGTGAAAATTGTTGACGCTTTCAAAGGCGGTTGCACCTTCGCTCGCCACTTTTGCTGCATCGACATCGGCGTTGCCACAGGCCACCAAGGCCATTGCTACCACCAATAAGCCAAGTTTTTTCCACCAGCGCATACACCCTCCAAAAAACGTTGCGAATCGGCGTTAGTGTTGATCAAGAAAGATAATCTGTCTAGCCCGTTGTTCGCGCTGCAAACGCCCTTGACCCTCCAAATAAACCAGATGCGCCAAGGTTTCGGTGATTGCGAAGCGTAATTGATGGGCTGAAAGGGTGGTTACGCCAAAGGCAAATTCGCAGACTTCAAAGGCGGTTTTGCCTGTGCTAGCGTATTGCTGCATCAAATCAAGCCGCTGATCATGATGTTGCGCAATTTCATGGCAACGTTCACGAAAGGCCATAATTGGCTTGCGATGCCCCGCCAAGGCCAAGCGTACATCGAGCGCCGCAAATTCGTTTAATGATGCCAAATAATCGGCCAATGGGTCGCGTTTGGCTTCGGGCCAAAGGCTGATGTTGGGCGTAATATCGGCTAACACATGGTCAGCCACAATCAACAATTGATCGGCGGCATCGTATAAACAGAGTTGACCATCGGCGTGGCCAGGTGCGTGCAAGAGTTGCCACGAGCGTTGCCCAAGCTGCAAAGGTTGGGTCATATCGAGTGTTTGGAGCAGCGGCTTGGGATCGACATATTGGCTTGCATCCATGGTATGTTGCCAAATTTGGCGATTGAGATCGTTGGGCATGCCATGCAGTTCGAAAAAATCGGCCAAATGATCAGCAGCATCGGGCAATGGTTGATACCAAGCGCGTTGCACGCTTTGAATTTCAATTGGCGACATCCAAACGCTGGCTCCACTGCGCTCGGCCATCCAGCCCGCCATGCCATAATGGTCAGGATGATAGTGGGTCACAATAATTTGCTTAATCTGTGACCATGCAATCCCCAATTGCTCAAAGGTTGCTTGCCACGTTTGCTCGGCTTGGGCATAGCGCATGCCCGTATCGATCACGACCCAGCCATGATCAGCTTTGAGCAAATAGCAATTGACATATTTGAGTGGCAACGGCACAGGAATTGGCACCCGATAAAGATCAGTGGTGATTGGTTCAAACATGTGGCTATCTCGATACAACAACGTAGTAGTATTATGCGCTACTTTTCGCTGCTTCCATGTTAGCAGAATGTTAGATCGTCGTGGTCAGAGCTTGTTCAAGTTTCTCGCGAGTTTGTGCCTCATCCAACGGCAGATAGACCACTAGCTGTTGCTGATCGCTATTGTGAATTTGCAGAACTTTGGGGTGAAACACCAAGCTGCCTAAATCCCAATGGCGTAGCTCTTTGCGCTCAATCGTGATGCCGCCAACATCGTGTTGCGCCCATAATTGGCAAAATTCAGGGCTGATTGCCATCAAATCGTTGATTAATTCTTGCAAAATTGGGTGACCAATATATTTGGTGCTGTTGGCGCGAAAAAATGCTAGCACGCGCTGAGTTTCGCCAACCCAATCAGCAAAAAATAAACGAGCGCCCGGCTGGCTAAACGTCATCCAAAGCAAGTTGCGTTCGCGCATACTTTTGGCTTGCCAATCACCAAAAACGAGCTGTGCTGCTTGGTTCCACGCCACCACCGTGCAACATGGGCTAATCACATAAGCTGGAGCCGGATCGAGCATGTCGAGCATCAATTGGGTGCCTGAATCGATTTCATGACAGAGCCAAGGCAAGGGATTAACACTATCACGGGCTAAAACATACAAATGTTCACGTTCATAGCCATCAAGTTGCAACACCCGCACCAAACTATCTAAAACCGCGCTGGAAACTTGAATTTCGCGGCCTTGCTCAAACCAAGTGTACCAACTAACACTGACTCCCGCCAACAAAGCGACCTCTTCGCGGCGTAAGCCAGGGGTGCGGCGGCGTTGGCCATTAGGCAAACCAACACTTTCCGGCGAAATGCGGGCACGCCGAGCACGCAGAAAATCGGTCAGCAAACGACGGCGCTGAATCTGATTTGGCTTGGTTGGCACGAGGCTAGGAGTTTTTGTCATAGGATATTTCCATGTCTTACTAGCGAAGCCGTGGCTTGGTAGCATTCTGCTGTGATCATTATTCAGGAAAGGAATGCTCCAATGGCTCGGATCTATCTATTAATGCTGATTATCGGTGTGAGTTTAACGAGTTGTGGGAGCACCGTCGCCCCGACTGCAACGATCGCACCAAGCACAACTAGCGTTAGCCAAGCTGAAGCAACTGCAACGGTTGCCCCCACGCTTGAGCCAACAACCGCCCCAATTGCCGCAATTACTGCCCCCATTACCTTGAGCGAAGGTTTTGCCCAACCAGAAGGCATGTTACACAATCAGCTTAGCGATCTGTATCTGGTTTCAAATATTAATGGTACACCATTTGGCCGCGATGATAACGGCTATATTGCGCAAATTAACCCCGATGGCACGCTTAATCAAGCCAAATGGATCGATGGCGCGAGTGCTGAGGTCGAATTGAATGCCCCCAAAGGCATGGCGATTGCCAATAATACCCTGTATGTGGCCGATCTGGATAGCGTGCGCTTGTTCGATGCAGTTTCGGGCGAGGTCAAAGGCACAATTGCAATTAGCGGTAGCAGCTTCTTAAATGATCTTGTGGCGCGTGATGATGGAACGGTGTTTGTCAGCGACATGGGAATTAACGAGGCGTTTGGCAGCACTGGTACGGCGGCGATCTATCAAATTGACCCTGCTGGTAATGTTTCGCTGGCGGTCAAACTTGCCGATGGTAATCCTAATGGCTTGGCTATGACTGCTGATGGTACGCTGTTGGTTTGCCGCTACGATACTGCGGTTGAGATTTTTGAACTGACTGCTGATGGTATATTGCAGCCTTATCGCAAGGCTAGCGCTAGCCAACACGATGGCTTGGTAGTGTTAGCTGATCAAAGTTTGTTGGTTTCATCGTGGCAAACCGCCAATATTCATCAATTAATGGCTGATGGCAGCGAACGCATTATTTACCATGGCCCAACTGGCGCTCCCGCCGATATTAATCTTGACCATCAACGTAAAGTTCTATTGATGCCGCTGATTATGACCAACCAAGTGGTATTATGGCCGTTAGCTGACTAAATTTAAAGCCCCGCAGCTTCAGCCAGATCTGCGGGGCTTTGATTCATTTAATTGATCAATTGCCATAACGCTGGCACTGCTGAGGGTTCCCAACCTGGCAGCGAGGTATGGCCTTGGCGACAGATGTAGGTGTTGCCTGCATAAGCTACGCCTGCGCCAGTGGCATAGCTGGTATAGGGTTGCCAAGCTTGAGTAGTTGGATTGGTTGGCGTGGCAGTTGGTACGTTGGTTGGGCGCGGTGTGGCGGTGGCAATTGGTGTGCCGGTTGGTGGCACGGTTGCGGTTGGCACTGCGCTTGGCCGTGGTGTGGCGGTTGGCACGCTGGTTGGGTTGGTGCCGCCAAAGGTCACATCCGAGCAGGTGTAAAAGGCTTCGGCACTATCCGAGCGCTGCCAAATTGAATAGATCAAATGGCGGCCAGTTTTGTTGTTAGGAATGCGGGCATTGATCACATATGAGCCATTAACTAATTGCGGATTGGTGACCTTCAAAAAGGGCGTGGCCTCAAGATCCGACCATTTGAGGGCTTGGGTCGGGCTATAACCGTCGCGAGTAATATAAAACTCGAACGAACCAGGGTGCGGTGCGGTCGCCCGATAGAGAAAACTCATCGAACTGCCAGATGTTAATGGTGTGGCGGGCCAATCGGCGCGAGCTAGATCAAAGCCGGCATACTTGGCGCGGCCTGCACTACACAATTTGCCATCGGGAATTAACGAACGATGCTGACCCGCAGCATTACCAATATTAACTTCATTCCAATCGTAGAGTGGCTGCGTGCCTCCGATATCAATTGCTGCGCGACAAGCGGCGGTATCAGGAGTTTCTGGGCCTTCAAGAAAACATGCATATGTCCGACTGACTGGCGTTTGCATCGCTCCGTGAGCGTTAACTTGGCTGCTAATTGCCAAAACCAGCAATAATGCCGACCAACAACCGACGGTTAAACTAAAGATACGGCGTTGTACCATTGGATTGTCCCCCTCGTACTAGGTTCGGAGCGGCGTGGCTCCGCGTTATGGGTTTTCCAGTTCAACACAACCAACGCTGGCGGACAAAAGCGTAAAGGCTTGATCGTAGTAACATTTAATACGCTCTTTATAATTTCACTGGAATTATAAAGATTCCTTAAGTAAAAGTCAATGATTTTTAAGAAATATGTTGCAAAAGCCCCTAATCGATCATCTTGGTTTAACGATCTATACCAATATTGGCTATAGCATGATTTAACTATTTTAGTGCTAGAGCATTGACAGAGTTGTAAAAATCATTTAATATTTTCTTCAATAATTTGGGAACGATCTCAAATAGTTGTTGCAATTCAAAGACTTTTGCTGCGACTGCTAGCTGAGCAATCTCCATCCTAGATTGAAACCGATCCCAAATGCTGCTCTATTTAATTATGTTGAACTATTGCAGCAGATAATTGTCCTGTTGCAATAGCCCAAAAAGGATCGACCAATGACTGTTCATTTCCAACGGCGGAAACGATCACGCACGCTGATCGCAGCCTGTAGCACGGTTGCATTGACGGCAAGTGTGGCTTTTGGGAACATCTCCTCAGTGTTTGGGGTTATCCAACACGAATCCCGCAATACGACCCCGGCTAATCTCCCCGCCGCTGCGGTAGCAGCTTCCTCACTGATTCGGGTCAACCAACATGGCTATTTGCCCAACGCGATCAAACGCGCTAGCTTGGTCAATAGCAGTAACTCGCCTGTGGCATGGCAATTGCGCAATAGCTCTGGCACAACCGTACTTTCAGGCAATACCACGGTTTTTGGCTACGATGCCAGTTCTGGCGATACGATTCATATCATCGATTTTTCGGGCTACACTGGCACAGGCAGCAGCTTTACGTTAGCAGCGGCTGGCAATCTGAGCCATCAATTTGATATTAGCTCAACAGTGTATCGCCAATTAAAATACGATGCCCTCGCCTACTTCTACCATAATCGCAGCGGAATTGCGATCACCATGCCCTATGCTGGACGCAATGATCTGACTCGACCTGCTGGCCACGTTGGCATCGCTCCCAACCGTGGCGATACCAATGTACCCTGTGCGCCTGGCACTGGCTGTAGCTATTCGCTGAATGTAGTTGGCGGCTGGTACGATGCTGGCGATCATGGCAAATATGTGGTCAATGGTGGGATTTCGGTCTGGACATTGCTTAACCAATATGAGCGCAACCAATATTTAGGCTCGTCGGCAGCCGATTTTGGCGATGGCCGCATGAGTATTCCTGAAAATAGCAATGGTGTAGCCGATTTGCTCGACGAGGCGCGTTGGGAATTGGATTTTATGTTGCGCATGCAAGTGCCTGCTGGCCAACCACGGGCTGGCATGGTGCACCACAAAATGCACGATGCCAACTGGACTGGCATTCCACTGCGCCCCGATCAAGATTCACAGGATCGGGTATTACGCCCACCAAGCACCGCCGCAACCTTGAACTTGGCGGCAACTGCGGCCCAAGGCTCACGGATCTGGCGTTTCATTGATCCAACGTATTCAGCACGTTTGCTGAGCGCTGCCGAAACTGCTTGGGCAGCGGCGCGGGCTAACCCCAACGTAATTGCTTTGGATAGCGATGGAACTGGCGGTGGTTCGTATGGCGATCCGCAAGTTGGCGATGAATTTTATTGGGCCGCCAGTGAACTCTACATCACAACTGGCAAAGCCGAATACAAGAGCTATTTGCAAAGCTCAAGCTACTACCAAGATGTACCCAGCGATTACAGCAGCCGCGAACCAGCCATGACGTGGGGCACAACCGAGGCACTTGGCACAATTTCGTTGGCGGTTGTACCCAGCGGTTTCAATAGCAGCGAACTGGCGGGCGTGCGCAATGCAGTGATCAGCGCAGCCACCGTGTTTGCCAATAACACCACTGGACAAGGCTATGGCACACCATTTAATTCAACCAGCACTGGTTATCCATGGGGTTCCAACTCGTTTGTCTTGAATAATGGCATTATTTTGGGCTTGGCCCACGATTTCACTGGCAACGTGAGCTATCTCAATGCGATGAGCCAAGGTATGGATTATTTGCTGGGCCGCAATGCGATGGACAAATCGTATGTGACGGGCTATGGCGAAAACCCCTTGCAAAACCCGCATCACCGTTTCTGGGCCTTTCAAGCGAATAGTGGCTTTCCTCGCCCACCAGCTGGGGCAGTTTCAGGCGGCCCTAACTCGGCCTTGCAAGACCCTTATGCTCAAAGCATTGGCTTGCCTGGCTGCAACGCCCAAAAATGTTTCGTCGATCATATCGAATCGTGGTCAACCAACGAAATTACCATCAACTGGAATGCACCATTAGCTTGGGTCGCCGCCTATTTAGATGAAAAGGCTGGTTCGGTAATACCACCGACGGCTACGCCAATTCCGCCAACTGCGACTCCAATTCCGGCGACCGCCACGCCACGCCCAGCCACAGCTACGCCAATTCCGGCGACGGCAACCCCGATTGGCCCAACCGCGACGGCTACGCCAATTGTGCCAACCGCCACGCCACGTCCAGCGACGGCAACTCCTGTGCCAACCAACACGCCAGTTGTGCCAACCCAAACGAACTCAAGTTGCCAAGTGACCTATACAATTTCTAACCAATGGCCAACCGGCTTTACCGCCGATGTTGTGATCAAAAACAACGGTGCGGCGATCAATGGCTGGAACCTTGCTTGGACGTATGCTGGTAATCAATTTATTAGCAATTTGTGGAATGGCAATGTGAGCCAAGTTGGTCAAGCGGTCAATGTGACCAACGTCAATTGGAATGGCTACTTAGGCACTGGGGCAACTGCTAGTTTTGGCATGCAAGCGAGCTTTAGTGGCACAAATGCCAAACCAACTGCTTTCAGCTTGAATGGTATCGCCTGTAGCGTTACGCCGTAAGGTTTCTGCTATTCATCGATGATCATCAGAGGCACTACACCGCTCCACATGCATAATCCATGTGGAGCGGTTGGTTTGCTGTTAACGCGAATTAATTAAGGGATGGTATCGCCGACATCCTCAATTACAAATGCTTCATTGGCATCAATCAACCCATTGAGATTATCGTCGTAGCCCATACGTAGAGTTCCGCCATTGCCCGACCATTGACTGAAATCGATCAGCAAAATCTCGTTTTCAAACAAACTAATGCCTTCGTCGGGAGAGTTGAAAATTTCAATCCCTTGATCATCAATCCGCTCCATCGACAGACTAAAGGTAACACTTTCGTCGGGGATAGCGGTGATGGCACGTAGCCCAACGAGTTTGTTTGAGGCATCAACCTCAAGTCGGAAGGAATCATCGGCGCTGAGGTCAAAGTCCTCGATATAGAAATCGAAGTCGTCGGTGGGAGTTTCAAAGCCAAGATACATCGTGGGCGAGGTGGTTGTTTGGGTGGTAAAGGTAATAACATTGCCTTGACTGCCAACAATGACTTCGCTTGGGAAGCCACTTGCAACGGTCGTTTCCACCTCGAAGGTATAGCCACGCCCAATCGATCTGATACTCACGGGAATATTAGTTTGATTTTCACTTGGAGCTGAAAGTACAAAGTGACCATCAGCATTTGGCTGTAAAACAAAATACTTTAAGACAGGGCTTGACCATGAATCAACCAGCGGATTCGACGGTGCCAAATCCATCCATGGCGTGATGAATTCGGGATTGGAAATATCCGCATTTCCTTGATTCACATTTCCCATTCCATCATTTGTCGTTGTTGGTGGTAAAATGATCGGATTGTCCGATGAAGCTGTGGTGTTAAGTAACGGATCTGATTCGGCGCATAGTGCGCAGGTTTGTTGGCCTTGGCGTGGCTCGATTGGTGCAAGGCCTAACGTGAGGCTTTGCGCCGTCCCGTTGTAGTCATCGCTGGTTTGGTTGGGGTCTAGGGCAGGCGAGTATGACCATGTATTGGTTGCAGTATTGACGATCAACTCACGGGCGATCGTGGGGCTATTACTATCGTAGACTTGGATTGCCACTTCGTTTGCTGAAATATCGCGCAGCCCCATCGGCACGACCGAGTGGCCACCGCTGCGATCCAATTTGCTGAAGCGTAAGGTATAAAAGGCAGTTTGGGTATTGGCAAACGCTGTTCGCAAGACGGCTACTAGATCGCGGGGTGGGGCGATAATCCGAGCCGCCCGCCCAGGATTAGGAATCATGGTTGCATACCAATAGGCAATCTCGCGTTGGAGCTTTTGATTGCCTTCTAACACAAGGTCGCGGGTGCGGGCTGCTCCGAAATCAGCAGGATTCAAGATCCCACGCTGAAATAGGATACTGAGTACAGCCATCCCCTCACAATGCCCATATTCCATCGTGCTATTGACCCACTCCATCCAGCGTTCGGCAGGCGGGGTGAGGGTACAGACATCATTTTGGATGGTGGCACATACTTATGATCCATAGAGGCGACGCATCTCGACTGGAGTTAAGTTTTGATAGCTGTTCCCGCCATAGTTGGCAAATTGAAAGCCATCGGACATGACGAAGGCTCGATTATTGAAAACGGCGGGAAGATAAATTGGTGCAGCTCCCTGTGGTGTCGAAGCAAAGGTGGCAGGCATCCCAAGCGCCAAAAGCAGGAAACTGAGCAAGGTGACGAGGCGGAAGGATGTGCGCCGCTTGTGAGTTGAATCGAGGAATCGCATAAACGCCCTTTCTTGAAAATCCGGAACACTAGCGATGCGCCGCAGAGATCATGCGGCGAATTATGCTAGTTGCCTTGCCCCGCTCACTTACAGTATCAGTGAGGCATCAGCGTGTACCAAATTAGGATGATGGGTGATTCGTTGATGGTAGTATGGGTGATTAACGAGCGAGTTTACGGTGAGGGCGATGAGATTAATGCGATTTTGGCGATGCTATATGGGTTTGAATTATCAAACGCAATTTAGAACAACCACCAAGTAGTTCGTTACTTGGTGGTTGTTTTTTGCCAAACTAAGGCGGGTGGTAGATTTTGCAAAGCTTGACCAACTGTTTTATAGGGCTGTAATAGCAAATTAGCCTCAGTCGCATGCGTTGGTAGCGGCAGATTTACAAATCCTAAATCTTGCTTACAACCTAGGATAATAATTCTTTTGCGAAGCTGCGGTGTTCCATAATCAGCAGCATTGACTACACCGAATGTTACGTTATACCCAAGCTTACGAATATCATCGATTATCAGATGTAATAATTGGCCATTATTAATTCCCTGTAAACCTTTTACGTTCTCTAACAAAAAGTAATTTGGATTAAGATCACTTAGAAAACGAATAAACTCGTAAATTAAATTTCCACGAGGATCGGATAACCCTTTTTGTTTACCAGCCTGACTGAATGATTGACAAGGAGGCCCACCATATGATAGATCGAGTGGTTGGCTCATTAATGATTTAGGTTGAGTAATATCAATAATATTTTGACAAATCACATTTTTATTCGCGAAATGATGTTCAAGACTGGTACATGCATCACGATCGATATCAATTGATGCAATTGTTTGCCATTTTGCATTGGGTAATTTGGCCTGTTGAGCACCTAAATTAAGCCCACCTGCCCCACTGAAAATACTTAATGCTGAAAATAAGCTTTTTTCTGGATGATGAGCTTTTGCATGCTGTAAGATTGTTTGTAATATAGCCGTTGCTAATGGAACTGGAACTGCATTACCGATTTGACGTTGAATACTAGTTAATGAGCCAATAAATTCGAAGTTGTCAGGAAAGCCTTGTAATCGTGCAGCCTCACGAGTTGTAATAAATCTATTTTCAAAAGGATGGACAAATTTATTGAAGATAAAGGCAGTAACTGTTAACGATGGCTTATTAGGATCTAAGCGAATCATCCGTAGATTTGGCCCACCTTGACGTGATGGATCTTCTTTAACATAATAGCGAAAACTTTCATGCCAAAGGTGTTCGGGTAGATCCTGCATTTTTTGCCCAATACCAAGATGATTAATCCGCTCTTGAACTTGCATCCCCACATTACGTGTATAGTGATTCGTAATTTTTGACATAACATATAGTCCTAGAATTGAACTCGATTCTGTTTTAGCTCTTAATCAGATTGAGGAATGATCCAAGCAGCTCGGCAATCACGTCGCAGATAAAGTTGGCTCGTCGGATCACTATTATGCTTGATGATGAGGTATTGGCGTAGGAAGGCATGGCGTGTGCAACGTTCACGATTCCATTGCATCTGGTCTCGGTGAGATTGGTTGGTTTGATGCTTCTCAAGCTTGGTGAGTGTGGTAGGCCTTGCGTGGACAATAATCGTCGCTACTCGCCTAGGGTTCAATTCAGGATGCCGATTTAATGGAACAACCCAATCATTAATTATTGTAGACTCTCCACAATAATAGTTGATAAGATTGGGTATCAGCATATCAAGTGATTCGTAATGACAGAAAAATTCGTGATGAACTGGGCCTGGAATGTAATCCCAGATTTTCCAATAGCAGGCTTGGCGGTTTTCAATCTGCAATGCAATGCTTGATACAAGACTATCTAGTGGCCTTGGTGTTTTTTCCTGTGTAACATCCTGCGACAGATTATAGGTTGGGTGATCGGCGGGCTTGGATACGTTGGCATACCAAAAATAGGGTACTTGAGATGGAAGTCCTTGGCTTCGACGTTGTTGAGCATAGCGGATTGCGGTTGCGACTTCTTCCTCGTCCCATACATGGAATGTTACATCCAAGCCAGCTGCGCGTAATGGCTCAAAACTATCCATATGGTGCTTTCTATGTTAAATAATAAACTCACCATTTTTGTAGCACAGCGCATTATTGGCATACACTTCAGCTTGATGTAAATCGCAGACTAAATCCCAGTGCAGGGTTGATTCATTTTTGCCGCCACACTCAGGATAGGCTCGACCAAGTGCTAAGTGCATCGTTCCAGCCATCTTTTCATCGAAAATAGTATGACCAGTTGGTTTTGTAATGCCTGGGTTCAGGCCGAAGGCAACCTCGCCAATATACCGAGCACCAGCATCAAGATCAAGCATGGTATGCAGAAAATCTTGGCCTTGCTCAGCAGTTGCTTGGGTTACTTTGCCATCTTCAATCACGAGCTGAATTCCGCTAACCAAATTCCCCTGATAAATGCTTGGATAGCTAATCTTCAATCGGCCATTGACTGAATCTTCGATTGGCGCGGTAAAGACTTCGCCATCGGGCAGATTGCGTTTACCAGCACAATTAATCCAAATGCGATCTTCACAGCGATAACTCAAATCAACGTCTGGCCCTTCAATCCGAATTGAGCGACAACTATTGAGGAAGTGGGTAACTTTTTGCTGTTGTTGATGGATGGTCTGCCACGCTGTAACTGGATCTGGATGATCAAGCAGATAGGATTTTACTACCAAGTCTTCAAAATCCCACAGCGACATACCTGCGTCTTGAGCAAAAGCCTCGGTTGGATAAAGCACATCGCACCAGCGCAATTGATTTTGAGCTGCTCTGCTATCGAATAATACTTGGACTGGGCCGAATGCTTTTCGGCGCAATAGTTGGCGTTGTTGATCGGCTTGGTTGAAATGTTTCGTATTTATTTCGCTATAAATATCACACCAAGTAGTCATGGTTTCAATTTCGTGAACTAAGGTGCTTGGCACAAATTGCAGCTGCTCAGGAGTGCCCTCTTTGAGCATAATTTCTTCAAATACCGGATCGACAATTTTGGGAATAACTAAGGCTCCAGCATGGAGTGCCTCGCGGTAGAGCGCATAGAGCAATGGCTTCGCAATAGCTTCAGCTTGAATTCGTAGCAAATCGTTTGGTTGTAGCTCTAATGAGTGATGGACAATGATTTTGGCCAACTGTTGCCAGCGTTGATCAAACACACATATCTCCCATTCAACATGGTAGTTCAGCTGAGTATAGTTGATTCGTCAACTAACGAAAGGATGAGGGATGAAATTTAACCATGAAGCATCCCGTACATTAATTATCTTCGTGCTCTTCGTGGTTAAAAAAGGCGATCCTTCTTGGTGCTTTCGCCAAATTTGACAGCCCATGCCGCCTATGCTATAATCGCTCGCGTTGTGAACAAACACACAACACCGACAAGCGGGGGCGTAGCTCACCTGGTAGAGCGCGACAATCGCACTGTCGAGGTAAGGGGTTCGAGTCCCCTCGCCTCCACCAACTTGCTTGGTGTAACTAAATCGATATGGGGGTGTAGCTCACTTGGTAGAGCGTCGCAATGGCATTGCGAAGGTAAGGGGTTCGATCCCCCTCACCTCCACCAAATCAACTCAAGGCGCAACCCTTGAGTTTTTTGTTTTAGCGTTGCATCTAAGCTGCCTGATACAGGTATAATATGCGCCAGTCACGACCACCAGTCCGTTGTGTTGAGGGAGTTCGATGCAGATTCGTGAAGCAGCTGTTGATGAACATAGCCAAGCCTTGGAGATCATTCGCCAAGCCTTTGTTGAATATGAAGCGATCCTCGATCCGCCCTCTAGTGTTGGCTGGGAAACCGTTGAGAGTTTTCGCTCGCGCATGGGCGATGGCGGGGTATTGGTCGTCGAATCGCACAATCAATTAATTGGCTGCGTGCTGTACGAGCGACGTGGCAGCGATACACTCTATTTGGGACGCTTGTCGGTGTTGCCCGCCTATCGTGGCCGTGGTTTAGCTAAACAGCTGATTGTTGCGGTTGAAGCAATTGCCCAAGCCGAACAGCGTCAGATTATTACGATTGGCGTGCGTCTAGCCTTGCCGCACTTGATCGCCATGTATCAACAATTGGGCTACATCATTACTGAATACCACAGCCATCAAGGCTATCCTGAGCCAACCTATGTGACCATGCAGCATCAATTACGCACCACCGCAGCATAAAGTAGGGCTTTGAATGTATCTCAAACGACTTGAAATTCAGGGATTTAAAACCTTTGCCAATCGCACAGTGATTGAGTTTCCGCTAGGAGTGACGGCGATTGTCGGGCCAAATGGTTCGGGCAAGTCCAACGTTACCGATGCGATTCGTTGGGTGCTGGGCGAACAAAGTTTCTCGGCTTTGCGCTGTCGCCGCACCGAAGATCTCATTTATAGCGGCGGTGGCAAACGTGCCGCCCAAGGTATGGCTGAAGTCGCCCTAACGATCGATAATACCGATCGCACCTTGCCGCTCGATTTCAACGAAGTCACAATCACGCGCCGCTCGTTTCGCTCTGGCGAGAATGAATATTTCTTGAATAAAAATAAAGTTCGTTTGCGCGATATTCAAGAAGCCACATCGCCCTTGGCTTCGAGTTATACCCTGATCAATCAAGGTTTGGTTGATGCTGCCTTGACTTTACGTCCCGAGGAGCGCCGCAGCTTATTCGAAGATGCCGCCTCGATTAGCCTTTCGGTCAGTAAACGCGCCGAGGCCGAGCGGCGACTCAAACAAACCGAAGACAATCTAGGCCGCATTTTGGATACCTTGGCTGAGATCGAGCCACGTTTGAAGGTGCTGCGCCGCCAAGCGCGTGAGGCTGAGCAGGTTCATGAAATTGAAACCGCCTTGCAGCAAGCCCTGCTGATTGCTTATCGCCGCCAGTGGCAGGCCGCCCAAAGCTTGGTCGCTCAAGCCGAAATTGCTTTTGCTAAGGCCGAAAAAGTTCTAGCTCACGCTCAAGTTGGCCAGGCTCAAGCCGAGCAACAACTTGGTGCATTACGCCAGCAGCGTGATCAGCAGCAGCAATTGGTTGAGCAACAACACCAGCAATTGGCCCAATTTGAGCGTGAATGGGAAGCCGTGGAGCGTGAATGGGCGGTGTTGACTGAGCGCCAACAAGCGCTGATCACCCGTCGCGCTGAGGCTCACGAGCGTCAGCAAAGCCTAGAGCGAGAGCAAACCCAAGCCCAAGCGCGAGCGCTTGAGTTAGCTGAACAGGCTGCCCAAGCCCAAGCGGCCTTGATTGCTCAGCGCCACGCCTTAACCACAATTGAGGCTGGCGAACAAGCGACTATTGCCGCCCGCCGCGAAGCTGATCAAGCCCTCAAACAAGCCCAAGAAGCTGCTTTGCAAGCAACCAGAACCTTGAACGAGGCTCAGCAACGGGCCAAATTGCAGCAAGAGCGTTGGCAAGCGTTGGCCAATGAATTAACCACCAACCAACAGCAACTTGCCGCTAGCCAAACGCGCATTCAGCAAGCCCAAACCACCCTTGAACAAGCCCAACAGCTATATCAACAGGCCGAAGCTGAGTTTAACCAAACTCAAGCCAATGAAGAGGCTGCCCAAAAAAGTTTGTTGGAAGCCCGTAATCTGCGCCGTGAGCAAGAAGAAGCTGTGGCCTACGCCCGCCGTGAAGCCGATGCCTTGCATAGTCGCTTGGATGCCTTGCGCCGCACTGCCGCTGCCGGAGCTGGCATGTTTACTGGGGTTCGGGCGGCTTTGCAATGGGCCGAAAAGCAGCACCAGCAATTTGCCGTGGTTGCCAGCGTGATTGAAGTGCCTGCTGAGTTAGAAACGGCCTTGGAAGTGGCGTTGGGTGCACGCTTGCAAAATATTATCGTGCCCAATTGGGAAGCCGCCGAAGCCGCGATTGCTGAACTCAAACGCACTGATGCTGGCCGTGCTACCTTTTTGCCGCTCGATACGCTACGCACGCCACGCCCAAGCCGCATTCCCCAAGGCAAAGGGGTTTTAGGGCTTGCCAGCGAGTTGGTGAACTATGCCGAGGCCTATGAACGGGCGGTGCAGCATTTGCTTGGGCGCACAATTGTGGTCGAAGATTTAGCCACTGCACGGCGAGTTTTAGCCGAACTTGATGGTGCTTGGACGATTGTGACGCTTGGTGGCGAACAAGTTGGCTCATCGGGGGCGATGACTGGTGGCGCTAGAACTCGTGAGGCTGGTACGTTGCGCCGCGAACGAGAATTGCGTGAATTGCCCGCCCAACTTGAGGCCGCCCAACAACAACTCGCCGAGCATGAACAACAGCTCAAGCAGGCGATTGCCGCAATTGGCAATGCTGAAAAAGCAGTTCGTGAGGCCGAGCAAGCCCGCCGCAGCAACCGCACTACCATGGAAAAAGCTCGTGATAGTTTGGCGCAACGCCAACGTGGCCTTCAGCAAATTGAGCAAGAGCAACAATGGCAACAACTGCGCAGCAACAATGTTCAACAAGAGCAAGCCCGCCTTGCCGAGCAACTTGCCGCCAGCCAAACCGCAATTGAGCAGGCGCAAATCCATGGTGCTGAGCATGAACGTTTGGTTGTTGCTGCCCGTGAGCAAGCCGAAACCGCAGCGGCGGCCAGTCGGGCTAGCGAAGAACGGGTTGCGGCAGCACGAGCAGCGATTGTCTCCAGCGATGCAACCTTGCAGGCGACCCAGCGTGCCCAACGCGATCAGCAACAGGTGATTGATGGCTTGGTGCGGCGGAGCCGTGAAGATCAGCAACGCCAGCACGAGTTGGTTGAACAATTGGCCTTGGCTGAAGCCCAAAGCGTGCTTGTAGCCGAACGCCGTCAGCAAGCCCAGCTGCAACGTGAGGCCGTTTATGCCGAGCAAGCCCCGTTGCTCGAACGCTTGAATCAGGCAAATTTGGCGCTGCAACACGCCGAATTGCAAGAGCGGGCAGCCTCGCAGGCCTTTGTTCAAGCGCAAACCAGCCTTAGTCGGGCTGAAAGCCAATTGGCGACAGCCAACACTCGCCGCGACCATGTGTGGGAACGTTGCGCCGAAGAGAATATTGATATTGAGCAATTGGATTTGCGCCAAACGCCTGAGGTTGAGCAGGCTGAATTATCGGCCCAAGCCTTGAACGAGCAAATTGATCAGTTGCGCAACAAACTGCGGCGAATGGGCACGATTAACCCACTTGCGCCGCAAGAATATGCTGAGCTTGGCGAACGCAATCAATTCTTAACGGGCCAAGTCAGCGATATTCGCCAAGCGGCTGATGGCCTGCGTGAGTTGATTAACGAGCTTGAAACGGCCATGAATAGCCGTTTTGCCCAAACATTTAGTGCCGTGGCCGAAGAATTTAGCCTAGCCTTTACCCGTTTGTTTGGTGGTGGTACAGCCCAGTTGATTTTGAACGACCCCAATAGCAGCGAAAGTGGCATTGATATTATTGCCCAACCACCAGGCAAACGCCGCCAACCGCTCTCCTTGCTCTCTGGGGGCGAACGTTCATTGACCGCCGTGGCACTGTTGGTGGCCTTGTTGAAAGTTAATCCCACGCCGTTTTGTGTGATGGACGAAGTTGACGCAGCCCTGGATGAAGCCAATGTTGTGCGACTTCGTGAACAATTAATTGAGATGAGTCAACAGACCCAGTTTGTCTTGGTGACGCATAACCGTGGTACTGTGGAAGCGGCTTCAACCTTATATGGCGTGACGATGAATCCTGATGGAGCTTCCAAAGTGTTGTCGATTCGCCTTGATCAGTTGGTCGATGATGGTGGGGCAGTGCGAATTGTTGAGACAGTTGGTTAAGAAACTACCACACTATCCGGCCAAAGATTGTGATACACTCTATGCTGAAACGCCTATGTTTCCTCGTTGGTTGGGTGGTGCTGGCTAGTTTGTGGTGGACAGATCTAGCAGCAGCTCATGGCGGCAATTACATCATCAATGAGACACGAAATCAATATTTTGTGGTCGTTTCGTTGGCTCCTGCGCCAATGAGCGTTGGCCGTGGCGATGCCAGCATTGCGGTGCGTAACAGCAACGATTATGCCGCATTGCCTGTTGAAGCAATTTCGTTGGTGTTGATTGATCCTGATGGTCAAGAATTTCGCTACACGCCTGCGCCCGAAAGCCGCCCAGAAGATGCAATTTATGGTTCGCATGACCTCGATTTTTCGAGCAGCGGCGATTGGCAATTTCTGATGAGCTTCAGCGAGGCTGGCCAAACCCAAGAATTTCGCACAACCGTGAATGTTGCTGGTGGCATTATGCGCTGGCTCAACGTAATTCTCTACATGGCACCTCTTATTGTGCTAGCAATCTTAATTACCTTGGCAGCGCTGCGCAATCGGATGCTGCGCAAGGCGGCGATGGAGTCGGATGCCCATGCAACATAAATTCAATCGGTGGCGGCTAATTGCCCTGTTGTTGACATTAGGAATCCCCGGTTTAATTGCTTGTGGTGAGGCGGCTCAGCAAGCGACACTTACCCTAGGCGAGCCAGCCGTGCCTTATATCGAGCCAGCATTTGGCGAAAAATTAGCCAGTGGTCAGGCCTTATTTGGTCAATATTGTGCCAATTGTCATGGCCAAAGTGGCGAGGGTATGGGGCCGTTTCCTGCGCTCAACGATGGCATGCATGCCTATTCACACCCCGATTGGGAATTAATTTCGCTGATTCGCGATGGTAAAAATTCGATGCCAGCCTTTGGCTCGCAACTCAGCGAAGAAGAAATAATTACGATCATCGCCCGAGTGAAAGCATGGTGGGGGCCGGGTAAACTATCCGAGCAACGCCAATTATGTTTGATCTCGCCGGGGCCAACTCCGACCTTGATGCAATAAATTCATGAAGCAACACTGGCACAAATTAACCAACAAACAGGCATGGCTGCCAATCGCTGGTAGCCTATGTGGCTTGATCCTCACGCATGGGATTGCCCTAGCCTGTATTGTCTATTGTGCCGTGATTCAGTCCGATAATCCATTAATCGCCCATCATGGGCATCATCATCACCAAACCCAAATTCCGGTTATGATTGATGATTTTCAACATCTCCAACCTGCGCCGTTTACTTCAGGCGTGCTGGAGCAAGGCCATGAAGTGCCCTTGGCTTTAGCAACCTTGCTGATTTTGCTTGGCTCAATCCGAATTGCCCGTTGGATCTACCGCGAATTAGGCTATCTTGGGCGTTCATGGATCGAGCGTCCACTTGCCCCGCCGCCACGTTACCTTGGTTGTAATGCTTAATCTCATTCGTTTGATCGGTTTTGGCATTCTTTGGCAGATCGTTGTGATCTGCTGCAATCAAGGATTTACAGAATGAAACGTTTAATTGCATTATTAGCATTGGTAATTATTTTTGCTCAGCCAAGCGTTGGTTCAGCACACTCAAAATTGGCTAGTTCAACCCCCGCCGATGGCTCGAAGTTGGCAGCCGCGCCAAGCGAAGTTGTGCTGACCTTCAACGACGAATTGGAATCCGAAGGCTTGAAATTAAGCGTTACCGATGCCAATGGCGCTGTGGTTGATACCGGTGATGGTCGGGTTGATTTGGCTGATCTTGAGCGCAAAACTATGCGCGTTTCGTTGAAATCGGGCTTGGGGACGGGCAGCTACACCGTTCGTTGGTCGGTGGTTGGCAGCGATGGTCACGAAGTAACTGGTTCAATTGGCTTTGCTGTGGGCGATGCGGCTGTGCCAACCCCCGCCGAGCCAGATCATCACAGCCCAGGCTTGCCAGCAACTGGTAGCAATGGCTTCAATCTTGGCATGCTGGTGGCTGCAATCATTATCTTTATGATTGCTGGCGTGGCTTTGCGCCGCCGCTCAGTTCGTGCCTAAGCCTGTAGTTTGAGTGATTAAGCGTGCTAGGTTGCGGCCTAGCACGCTTTTTTTGCTATAGAGGAATGGGGATCGGTTGTTGGGGGTGTGGGATCGGCGATTGGGTGTGATTTACCGTCGATTGACATGCCCTCACCCCCTAGCCCGCCGAGCAAGGCGAGGGGGAAGCCTTCGATCATGAAGCGTGGAACGCCCCTCGCCCGCCGCAGTGGGAGAGGGATCGGGGGTGAGGGATCGTAAATCCTAGCCCGACCCCTACTAGATTTAAGGAACAATAGCTATGAAGCGGATTTTAATTGTAGCTCTATTTGTGCTGTGTTTATGGCCAAGTGTGGCGGCGGCTCATGCCTTGGTTATCGAGAGCAGCATTGTTGATGGGGCGGTGCTCGATGTCGCACCTGCCGAGGTTGTGTTGCGATTTAGCGAGCCGCTTGATCGTAGTTATAGCTCGTTGACGCTCTACAATGAGCAATCGCAGCCAATTGGCCTACCGCAAACCCAGTTTCCTGCTGCCGATAGTATGCAAGTGGCCTTGCCTGCCGAGCTTCGGCCTGGCGAATATACCTTGATTTACAAAGTGCTTTCGACCGCCGATGGCCATCGTTCGGCTGGCTCGTTGCTGTTTAGCATTGGCACTGGGGTTGCTCCCACCGCGCCCTCGGTCGAAGTTAGTGCAACCGCCAATGCTGGCTTGAATTGGGGCGTGGTCAGCGGGCGTTCAATCGCCTTAACTGGCGGCTTAGGGGCGATTGGCGGCTTGGCGTGGTTGTTGATTTTATTATTGCCAGCAATTCAACATAATCCTGAATCACGTTTGCCGTTGCTGGTTCGCCCAACGATTTGGCTGACCCAGCTGAGTTTGGTTTGGCTGTTGATTGGCTCGGTTTGGGAATTTGTGGTGCGGGCCAGCGATTTTGGTGATGGTAGTTTAGCCTCAATTCAATATGCCGATGTGCTTTCTTCGATGGCGATTAGCCGTTGGGGCGTGTTGGCCTTGATTCGCTTGGTCGCGATCACACTGTTAATTCCGCTGACGTTCTTGGCTGCTTACCAAAAACCAATGGGCTATGTTGCCTTGGCTTTGGCAAGTTTAAGCCTATTGACCTTTAGTATGAGCGGCCATGCAGCGGCTAACATCGACGATCCAATCACGCCGGTGGCCTCAGATTGGATGCATATGCTGACGGCGGCGGTTTGGTTTGGTGGCTTGATTGGTATGGCTTTGAGTGCTTGGGTACTCCGTAAAACCGAGGCGGCGCTACGTAACAGCGCTTTGGCTTGGCTGATTGCCCGATTTAGCCCGTTGGCCTTGTTTAGCATTGCGATGGTTGTGTTGACTGGTACGATGCGTACCTTTGACCAATTGCCAACCTTGGCAGGCTTGTGGGAATCGCGCTACGGCCAGACCTTGTTGATCAAGTTGGCGGTGATGCTGGCAGCTTTGTTGCTCGGCTCTTGGCATTGGCGTAAGCTTAATCCCCGTTTGCAAGCTGCCAAAGATCAAACAACTGTGGTAAAAATTGGCCTGACCTTGGGCTTGGAAAGTGCTTTGGCGATTGGGGTGATTCTGGTTGCTAGCGCTTTGACTCAAACGCCACATCCAGTCAAAGCCGCTCCCAGCGCTGGTGGCACTGCCCGACCAACCTTGCCAACGCCAACCCCACGGGTCGCCCAGCCGCTCTATCTAACAGCGCAGCGCGAAGATTTAACCATGACCCTCGATACTGATGATAATCGGCCTGGTGAACGCCAATTTAGCGCAACCGTCCGCGATGCGAATGGCGTAATTCGCCCAGATCGAGTACGCTTACGCTTTGAATCGCTTGATCTCGAAGCTGGCCAACAAGTGGCAATTCTTGAACCTGCTACTGATGGACGTTTTACCGCGACCTCAGGAGCGCTAAGCTTGGTTGGGCGCTGGAAGATCGAAATGCAGGTGCGTCGTTTGAATTTGCCCGACGTAACTGCTGAATGGACTGTGGAGATAACGCGCTAATGCTACGTTTTGCTGTGCCTTCCAAAGGTGCTCTTGCTGATGATACGTTTCGCTTTTTTGAAAGCTGTGGCCTGAAAGTCTCGCGACCCAATCCGCGCCGCTACACGGCTTCGATCAAAGCGCTGCCCGAAGTTGAAGTCTTGCTGCATCGTGCACCCGATATTGTCGAGAAAGTCGCCGATGGCTCGATTGATTTGGGCGTAAGTGGCTATGATTTGGTCGAAGAACTGGGCGGCGAGAGCGATGATCTAGTCGTGGTCTATAAAGATTTGGGCTTTGGCTACTGCGATTTGGTGCTGGCCGTGCCCGATCATTGGATTGACGTAACCTCGTGGCGTGATGTGGCCGATTTGGCGGCGGAGTATGCCCGGGCTGGCCGCCAATTGCGCATCGCCACCAAGTTTCCCAATTTGGTGCGCCAATGGTGTCATCAGCAAGGCATCAATGTTTTTGCGCTGATCGACTCGCAAGGTGCAACCGAGGCCGCGCCTTCGTTGGGATATGCCGATATCATCGCCGATTTGACAGCCACTGGGACAACCCTACGCGATAATCATCTCAAAATGATTCAAGGAGGCACAATTCTGCAAGCGCAAGCTGCATTAATCGCCAACCGACGGTCGCTACGGGAAAGTTCGCAAAAACAACGGGTTGTCCAATCGATTTTAGAGCTGATCGAAGCTCGCCATCGCGCCAAAACCTATGTTTCGTTGATTGCCAACGTGCCAGGCTCGGATGTTGCCGATGTTGGGGCAAGAGTGGTAGCCCATGCCGCCTTGGCAGGATTGCAAGGCCCAACTGTTTCGCCAGTTTGGAGTCGCGATGGTGGTGAAGGCTGGTACGCGGTGTCGTTGGTCGTCGATAGCGCCAACATTTTGCCAGCGATCGATCATTTGCGTTCGATTGGCTCGACAGGCATTACGGTTCTGCCAGTCCACTATGTTTTTGCCGAACGTTCTCAAAGTTTTGCCGCATTGAGCGAGTTGATGCACAAAAGCTAGCAGAAGGTGCTCCACGCTGGAGGCACTGATGTTAACTGCAAGTGAACAATTGGTAACTGCGATTAAATTGCGCGAGCTGGGCTTGCAACGTGAGCAAGCCCTTGCAACCTATGCTGAAATTAGCCAACGTTTAGCCACAATTGAAGACCCCCACGCTCGGATTAACCTGCTTCACGAGCAGCTCCAGCAATTAACCTTTGCCAAACAGCCGCTGCACCCAAGCATCACCAACATGCGTTTATTGAGCGATCCAGCTACGCCTGCGAGTAGCGAATTAACTGCTTGGTGGTCGGCTGAGCTAGAGCGCGAACTGGCTAGCGGCCAACTGCGAGCCGAATTAGTCTCGATTTTCGGCGCACTATTTCAAGAATGGCTTGATCATGCTGAAGTGGCGGCGAGCTACCCCGAGCAGGCCCAGAGCCTCGTTACCCAAATTAATCAGCCAAGCATGGCAACCACGCATGGGGTGGTGCTCGATGCCATCTTTCATGATCAATTTGATCCTGAAACTCGCAGCGAATTGAGCAAAGCGCTACAGGCTGAGCCTGATGAAATTGATAGCGATACACTCTGCGCGATCTTGCGGCGGATTGCCAAAGATAGTTTTTACAGCGCCGCTACCCGGTCTGAGGCTCGTCAGATTTTGGGCGATCCGATTATGCGCAAAGAATTGGCCGATGCGTTGATGATTGTGCGGACGCAATTGGCCGATTGGCGCTGGCCCAAGTCCGGAGTTACGGCGGTTGCTCAATTTGCGCGAACAAAATGGCGTTTATTTTTGCAAGAAGATTTACTGACCGCCTGTTTGCATCACGTCGTTGCTGAACATTGGCAAGAGTATTTTGCTAAGTTTTGTCGGGTCAACAGCAGCTTGCCCCTGAAAAAACTCAAGCGCATCGCCCAAGATCGCGGCTATGATCGCGATTTGAACAAGTTAATTGCCGAAAGCTATGCAGTTTCCAAAAGCGTTAATTTGTGGCATACCCTGCGCCGCCCGCTGGCACTCGATGCGGCTGAACAGCTTGAACTATATGGCAATCCGCAATCGATTTTTGCCAGTCGAGCCGCTGAAATTACACGCTTGCAGCAATGGAGCCAATTGGCCGAGTATGATAGCAATTATGAGCATAATCTCGAAGTTGCATTACGCTTGATCAACGCCGAAATTCAGCTTGGCTTGCACGCCACGCCCGACCAAGCCATCTATGTGCTCAAAACCGATTTCCGCGATTATTATCCATCGCTCAATCAGCAATTTGTGCTCGATGTGTTGCAGCGTATGGGCTTGAGCCAGCAGCAAATCGGGTTTTTTGCTGAATATATGGCAGTGCCGTTGCAAGTCAATCAGCAAGCGACCCAACAACAGATTGGCATTCCCAATCATCGTCCAATTTCAGACATTTTAGGCGAGTTGGTGTTGCGGTTGATGGAGCAATATCTTGAGTTGCATGCTCATGTGCAAATCGTGCGCTTCGTCGATGATTTGACGATTATCGCCACCGATCCTGATGAAATGCGCAAAGCATGGCAAGCACTACAAACCTGGTGTACTAGCTGTGGCCTGAATTTGAACGAGCAAAAAACTGGCGCAATGGCAATTAATGACCAATTACCCAGCGAATTACCGCATCAAGCGCCGCATTGGCTCTTTTTGACGCTTGATGCGCAAGGCACATGGCAACTTGATCATAGTCTGATTGGCGAATATATTAACCAAACTGCCCAGACTATCACTAATACACCTGCAATTCTTAATAAAATTGAGGTGTATAATGGCGCTTGTACCTACCTATGCCAAGCGATTGGTCTGCGGGTCAACCTTGGGGCTAGCCATCGCGAGCAGGTGCGTACAACCTTATGGCGCTATGGTCAACAAATCATTCAACAAGGCAGCATGGTGGCCTATATTGGCGATTTGATTCACCAGCGTTTGAACAACAGCGTTAGTTTGCCTGAAGGTTGGTTTCATTGGCCAATCACCGCTGGCGGCTTGGGCATTCAGCAACCGTTGATTATTGCTCACAGTTACCAGCAAGCGTGGCAAGCAGCTACAGCGCCAAGCGTGCCAACAGAACGGCTGGCATGGTGGCAACAAAACGATAATCCATGGGGCAAGTTTTATCGCCATTGGTTGCAGAAACTTGCGGCAACTGAGCCAGAAGCCAACAGCGTATTAACGTCATTGACCGATGATTTTATTGCACGAGGCGGCGAGGTTCGCAATGGCGAGCAACATGGCTTATCGGCCTATTGGCGCTGGGTGCTGGCACTCTACGGCCCTCAAATGCTTGAACGCTGCGGAAGTTTTCGTTTTCTCTTTACAGAACTCGTGCCATTACAACTGATTGCACGTAAATCAGCTCATAAATTGCACGGCGCGGTCGAATAAACTGCCTCGCGAGAGAAATGACATTTAAACTCCCAATCGTGATCTAATAGTTAGTTTTTGTTAATGTTAATTGTCGTCAAGTGAGGTGATTAATAACTCCTACAGGGGATCTTTAATCACCTCAACATAGGATAACGAATCACCTATTTCTACTCCCTTGACTGTGATTAACAATGCTAGCTAGCTATGTTAGTATTTGTAAACGTTTACACAAATTAAAAAGACCTAACTATCTGTGAGGAAGCAAGGACTATTCAACCATTGCTGAATAGGTGAACATTTGCAAAACTTGAATTTAGCTAGGTTCTGCACATTCTAGCCATTCCCCACTAGCGGCAATGTGAGCCGCCCAACCGATGGTGGTGGAACTCGTATAAAGGAAGGAGCGGGCGAACGATGACGATCATGCTGCTCTCAGATCATCGCGCATTTCCTGCGCTACGTGATCAAGCCCTGCCAAGTTTAGGGATTTTCACGCTACATCCAACGTTCAATGTCGAACCAATTATGAATACTCCCAGCGTGCAACGGGTGCATGAAGCCCATAGCGGAGTACACGTAGTAATTAAGTCGTTTGAGCATAAAACGGGCTTAGATGGCCGGCGATTTTTGCCCACCTACTCACGCACGTTGTTGAACCGCGAAGCCACGACGCTGGCGCAATTGCATGCGCTGGGTTTTGCCCAAGCCCCCTATTTGGTGCCACGCCCACTGGCCACCGACCCTGAGCGCCTGCTGTTGATCACTGAGTGGCTGCCAGGCCAAAGTTGGGGTTCAATTCTCGAAACCACCCTGCAGACTCGCAATCTTGGCCCATTGATGGCCTATGTCAATACGATTACTGGCTGGTTGGCCACCTTGCACCGTCGAACTGCCACCACCGATAAAATTGATGTGACCAATGCTTGGGAATATTGGGAAAAATTGTTGCGCCAATTGCGTGAACAAGAATTGCTCAATCATGCAGCCTTGGCAAATTTACGCATGCTCCAAGTACATTGGGATGCCAGCGGTGTGCTGCATCAAGGCCTGCGTTCGATGATTCATGGCGATGCAACTCCGGCCAACATGCTCTTTACTGCTCCGGAGGAACTTGCATTAATCGATTGGGAGCGATCCCGCCACGATGATCCAGCGATTGATATTGGTTGTATGGTGGCTGAATTGAAGCATGCCTTCTTCAATGCTACGGGTGATCCAACCGCTGCCGAGTGGTTAATCCGCCGGGTTTATGATCGCTATAGCTTGTTGAGCGATTTTGATCAAGAGGAATTTGCCGCCTTTACCCAACGTGGCCAATTTTATATGGGCTGCTATTTGCTGCGGATCGCTCGCAACGAATGGTTTAGCTGGGAATATCGTCAACGGTTGGTCGCGGAGGCACAGGCATGCCTGGTCGTCCGCTAGTATTGTTTGATATTTATGGCACGCTGGTTGATGTGCATACCGACGAACATCAGCCAGCGTTGTGGCAACACTTGGCGCAGTGGTTGCGGTATCGTGGTTTGGCTTGTAGTGCTGATAGTTTACATAAGCGTTATTTTGCGGCGATGCAAGCCAATTTGCCAGCCCATGAAGCCTACCCCGAATGGCAAACTGAGGCGGTTTGGGCTGAGTTGCTCGCTGAATTTGGGCTTGATCCGGCTGAGGCGGTGAGTATCACTCAATTATTACGAGTGTTGAGCATTAAGCATCTACGACTTTTCCCCGATACCAAAGAGGCCTTGCGCATTCTACGCCAGCACTATTGCTTGGGCATTGTTTCTGATGCGCAGCGAGTGATTGCACTGGCTGAATTAGCTGAATTAGAAATTCTGGAATATTTCGACCCAATCGTTATTTCTTCGGATTATGCCTATCGTAAGCCCGACCCGCGTTTGTTTGCTCATGCCTTGGCTCAAGTCGAAACTCCGGCCAACCATCCTTGGTATATTGGCGATAATCTGTTTCGCGATGTGCAAGGTGCGCAGTTGGCAGGCTTACGGGCGGCCTGGGTCAAGCGACCGCAAGCCACCACCGAAGCCTCGCAGCATACCCCCGATTTGATTGTGCCTGATCTCATGACCTTTGCGCTGCATTTGATTGCGAACTTCTAGCTTACTTGAGCAAAGCACTGAGCCGTCGAATATCGCTCCAGTTGGTGCTGCTCTCAGGGTTGCCAATCGGCGTGTAGAGTGTATCGAGCGCAAAGACTTGCACCGAAAATTGTTGACCGCCCACCGTGATTCGTTTGCTTTCGCCGAGTGGCGAGCCAAGAAACCGCCCAGCCTTGGCCTCGTTCATTGCATATTGATGAAAAGCCCACTCTGGATGATAGGTTGCACCAACCGCCTCGAACGCTGCGACCATCAAGGCATCTTGTAATTCAGCCACGCTTGGACCTCCTGTTGAAACTACCACAGGCTGCGGATCTTCCGCCTGCCAACGAGTTACCAATCGCTCAACATGCTGGATATAGGCTTTTTCGTTGTTGCCATCGGATGAAGGGGCATAGACTGGAATCGCCGCATCGACCGTCGTTAGGCCACGTTCTTTGATATAGCGATTGAGAATTCGCTCACACCAATCGCGCAACCCATCCTGCCACGAACGAAAACAGACGAATTCGCCATGACCGCTAGCACTTTGCACGGTTCCGGCAGCTCGTTTGGGATCGTAAGGCGTGCGAACATTGCCCCAATTGAGGCTTTTGGTTGAAACACCATCAAGGCCAAATTGCGATTCGTGGGCGAAAAAACCGAGTGCCACTGCTGGATCTAAGCCATAGCCAACAATAATTTGGTAGCACTCATCGGCAAAAGGGGCGACGGGCGAGCGACCAAGCTCTGTGCCACGTTCGAGCACGCGCCGAAACTCTGCTTGCGAAATGCGTGGGGCGGTTTGAAAGGTTAAGGCCATCGTTGCAACCTCCGTTCAATCCAGACGCTTGGCGCTAGTATAGCTGCTGGTTGGGGCTTTGGCTAGAGGATCTAATCATTTGATGTTTTATAGATATGATTAATTAAATCGATGATAAATCCTAAAACTTTTAATACAATAATCATACCTATAATAATAGGTATTGCTTGCTTTTCGTATTGGGAAAAGGCGATAAAGATTGTTATAACGATTATAGATATAGATAAAAGCCAATGTATTTCGATTAAGTCACCTTTATCAGGTCGCGGCTTACTAGCCAGCCATTCATTAAGGATTTTTTGATTTATACTGATATTATCAGTATTTATTGATACATTGTACATACTTGTGTATTTTTTTTGTCGATTGATATAAAATTATCATAGATACGAAGGAAACACTTGTGTTCTGATCCTGTAAACGATTTTAAAGCTGATAATGAAGGATTTCCAATAGATGTATCTAATATGAATTTTTCATCTTCTTCTTTAAAGTAAAATCCTATTTTCTTTAATTCATCAATCATATTTCTAAAAATTCTTCGTAGATATTTATTGTTATCATTGCGAAATTGATAATAATAATCAAATTCAGATGTATAAGATCTTTGATAATTATCTAAATATAAATAATCAGTAAATAATGTGTAATTTGTGGTTCTGGTTGTTCTATCTTCAGTTATTTCAGCCATACAACTAAACGGAACATAAGGATCGAAATCTTGATATTGTTTATCACTTTTTAGATAGATTGATAACGTTCCAAAGACTTCAATATATTCATTGCTGTTTTGGTGGGTAATATAGTTATTATTAGTTTGATTGATGTTTCCGTTATTACCGATTGCGACGTTGCCGCCATTAATAGTGCTTCCATTAATAGTATTCGAGATTTGTGGATTGTTGGGATTCATGGGGAGCCTCCAACGGTTTAGTGAGCGTAGCGTTTTGTGACCTCACCCCCTAGCCCCCTCCTTACAAGGGTAGGTTTTAACAATTATTGTCAATCACCACCCTTCCGTCCCGCCTCAAGGCGGGAGACGCAGGGGGCTTTAATCCCCCTGCACCCCCTCACGGGCAATCAGAGCTGGCATCCATCCATCGATGAACCAGCCTATCCGTGGTTCGTAGCTGCAACCTACCCTTGTAAGTTAGCCCTTCTCCCGCCGAGCGAGCGAGGGGGAATCATCGTCGCATGAAGGTTGCAACACCCCTCGCCCAACGCTGTGGGAAAGGGGCTGGGGGTGAGGGATTGTCTTCATGGGTATCAGGCAATTACAGTATAACGGAGATAAACCAATTATCAAGCTTAAAAATATAAGGGATCGATAAACTTAAATGCTTATCAATCCCTTGCTGTTACTGTGGCGATAGTTACTCAGCGGTAATTTCGGCCAGCGCTACCCCGCCGCTGACTTGTTGGCCTTGGCGGTAGGGCAGTTTGGCAACAGTGCCAGCGTAGGGCGCGGTCACAGTGTGCTCCATCTTCATGGCTTCCATAATCAGCAATGGCTGGCCTGCACTAACATGCTCGCCTTCGGCTACTAGCAGTTTGATAATTGTGCCTGGCATGGGCGCTTCAAGGCTCGCATCGCCTTTGTGACCATTATTTTGGTCAAGGCTGGGGGCGGCAGCAGGCTGAATCTGATAGCCAACGCCTTGCCAAACGAGGCTATCCTGCTCAAGTTGGCATTGATAAATTCGATCGGCAACCCGCACAACCATGCGATTGAGATGGCGACGCAAAACCACAATCTCAAGTTGCTCGTCGTTGATCGTTACCAGCCATGCTTGAGGCGCTTGCGGCTGCGCCTTGATCGGCACGGTTTGATCGTTGCTTTGATAGCGTAGTTGATGCGGCATGTGGGCCGCCCGCCATGGCACATTCCAAGGGTCGCCAACTAATGCTGCATCAGGATCAGGCTCTAAATCAAACAACGCTCTGGCTGCCAAAGCCAAATTAGGTGGCAACTGACGATGTTGCAATTGCTCGCTAATTGCATAGGTTTGCAGAAAATCGGTGGTTGTGGCTCCGGCTTGGTAGGCTGGCGTGTTGATAATCGCTTGCAACAATGGGATGTTAGTGGTAACGCCAGCAACCTCGAAATGCTGCAAGGCATAGCGCAAACGGGCAATCGCTTGCTCACGCTGCTCGCCCCACACGATCAACTTGGCCAGCATCGGATCATAATTGATCGTGACATGATCGCCAACTGTGACCCCAGTATCCAGTCGAATGCCTGGGCCTTCGGGCGGCGTGTAGCTGCTGAGTTGGCCGATTGAGGGCAACATTTGCACGGGATCTTCCGCATACAAGCGCACTTCAATCGCATGGCCAGTTTGCTGAATATCTGCTTGAGCAAAGGGCAAACGCTGACCAGCGGCGATCGCAATTTGCAATTGCACCAAATCCAAGCCTGTCACCAACTCGGTCACGGGGTGCTCAACTTGCAAACGGGTATTCATTTCGAGGAAATAAAACTCGCCATTGGCATCGAGCATAAACTCTTGAGTGCCAGCATTGTAATAATTGACGGCTTGCGCCAAACGCACCGCCGCCGCGCCCATCGTAGCGCGTAATGCTGGAGTTAATGCAATTGAGGGCGATTCTTCAAGCACTTTTTGGTGGCGGCGTTGAATTGAACACTCGCGTTCGCCAAGATGCAGCATGGTGCCATGTTGATCGCCGAGGATTTGAAACTCAATATGGCGTGGGCGTTCAATCAGCTTTTCGAGCAAAACATGCTGATCGCCAAATGCGGCAAGGGCTTCGCGCTGCGCTGCTGCCAAGGCCGCTGAAAATTCAGCAAGCCGATGCACGCTGCGCATGCCTTTGCCGCCGCCACCAGCTGAAGCCTTGATCAGCAATGGAAAGCCAATTCGCTCGGCTTCGGCCAACAAGCGTTGTTCGCTTTGATCATCGCCGTTGTAGCCTGGCACGGTTGGCACGCCCACCGATTCGGCGAGGCGTTTGGCGGCGCTTTTCGAACCCATGGCCTCGATTGCTTCGGCGGGCGGGCCAATGAAGGCAATGCCTGCTGATTGGCAGGCACGGGCAAAATTGGCATTTTCTGAGAGAAAGCCATAGCCTGGGTGAATCGCCTGTGCTCCAGTTTGTTGGGCAGCGGCTAGCACTGCTTCGATATTCAAATACGATTGAGCGGCAGCAGCTGGGCCGATGCGAATCGCGCGATCAGCCTCGCGCACATGCAAGGCGCGTGCGTCGGCATCGGAATAAACCGCGATTGCTTCGATGCCCAATGAGCGACAAGCCCGAATTACCCGCACCGCAATTTCGCCCCGATTGGCAATTAACAAAGAGTCGAAGTAGGTCACCGTTGACACTCCGCACTAGCGATGCAGGCGAATGCTTGCATCATTTACGACAAATGCAGCCATTGATAGCGTTGATCAGTGGTTGCTACCATTATACAGCCTTGATGCTTGTGCGTTGTGCTGCCAACCTCGGTTAAAATAGGCTTGTTAATATTGAGGAAGTAGCATGACCGAACAATCGATTGATGAATTGTTGCGCTTAGCCAAAGCGGCGGCCAATCAAGGTAATACTGAACAATCGCGAAAATTGTTGAGCAACATTGTGCAACGCGACCCCAACCACGAGCAAGCATGGCTCTGGCTGAGCGGTGTGGTTGATTCTGCCGATAAAATGCGTTACTGCTTAGATCGGGTGCTGGCGATTAATCCAACCAATCAACTTGCACTTTCGGCCTTAGAAGATTTTGCTGAGCTGGCCGAGCAGCGCTTTCGCAATCAAACCCAGCCACTGGAAACGCCAACTCAGCCAATTCCCAGCCAAACCGAGCCACTGGAAACTCCAGCCGCCCCGAAACAACCAACCAAGCCGCGCCCGCGTGCTCGTAATGTGGCCATGCCGCGTCCACGCCCCGAATCGATGATCGAATCGGGGGCGGTGCAAGAGGTGTTGCAAGGCCATCAACGCACAACTTGGGGCTATATTGGACTTTGGTCGGGCTTAGTGGCAGTGCATATGTTGCTGTTGCGTGCACCCAATTTAGCGCAACAAAGCTTGGTGCAAGCGATGGGGGTGGTGCTGCAACTTGGGCTGATTATTGCCATTATTCAACTGCCAGCATGGTGGTTATTATTAAACAACCAAAGCCGGATTCAGCACGAAACCTTGGGGCGAACCACCTATTTGGCCTTGCTGAGCGCCATGCTTTGGCGCAGTAGTTTGTTGCTAATTGCAGGGATTGGGGTGGGTTTGCTCGGCGTTTGGTGGGGCGAGCCATGGCTGGCGGTTTTGCGCTTGGCCCAATTATTGATGGTTGCTTGGAGTGTGTTTAATTTGATGACCCAACTCCTGCGGCCTGCTATTCCAGGCTTAGAACTTGATCGGATGACGAGTGCCAAAATGACCCAAGCCAGCGTGATGTGGTTTTGTTTATGGGCTGCCAGTTTGGTTGCGGCATGGATTTGGTGAGTTAATAGCTGTTCATCATTTTATTACATCGCTGACCTAGTTTGTAACCAGGGGCCGTGCTACTATAAAACCGTTCAATACTGCTAGGAGGAACCAAATGTTCAAGCGAATGTGGAGCTTGATGCTCGTGTTAACAATGGTGTTAGCAGGTTGTGGTCAAGAAGATATCACGGCTGAAAACATCGTTACCAAAATTCGGGAAGGCCAAGCCAATACCAACAATGTTCATGCAATTATGCGCGTCGATTACACCTCGGATCAAGCAACCGGCTTTATCAAGGCCGAAGTTTGGTCGAGCAAAACTGGCAACAAAGATGCTGAAGGCAACGAAATCAAAGCCTTCCGCGCTAAAATTCTTGATGCCAACGATGCTAAGATGGTTGGCGCGGAAGTCGTGACTGATGGTACTCAAGGCTGGTTCTACGACCCCGCTGAAAATAAAGCCTATGTTGGCACTGCCGCTGAGTTGAGCGAATCGCAAATGGGCCAAGGCCAACAAGATCAAGAGCAAGGCCAAGGCGGTCGCGGTCGCATGGATCAAACCGAAATGCTCGGCCAATTGCAAGGTGTCGTTGAAAAAGGCTTGGATGCCTTAACAATCACAATTTTGGGCGAAGAAGAAGTTGCTGGTTTCAATACCTACAAAGTCAGCATTGCGCCAAAATCAGATGCCCAACAACAATTGCCAATCGATTTGTTGGTTGACATCAACGTTTGGTTGGAAGATACCAATTGGATGCCAGTCAAGTTTGTGCTTGATGCCAAAGATATGGGCAATGTCAGCTTTGCCGCTGAAACCCTTGAAGTCAATAAAGGCATCGATATGGCGATTTTCAGCGCTCAGCCACCAGCTAACGCCGAAATCGTCAAGATCGCCGATATGATCAAGGAAATGGAACAAGCTGCTCCAGCTACCGATTTGACCTTGGACGAAGCTAAGGCACAAGCAGGCTTCGAACTGTTGGCTCCCGGCGAAACCTTGGGCACAACCTTGAGCGATGTTCAATTGTTGACCCTTGCCAAAGCCACCACCGTAATTCAAACCTACGCTGGCGCTGATGTGGAATGGACCTTGGTTCAAGCCAAAGGCGATGATCCAGATGCTAAGATTCAACGTGGCGGCACTGAAGTAACCGTCCGTGGCGTTCAAGGCACCTTGATTGAAGGCCGTGGCAATGTTGGTGTGGTGTTGACTTGGCAAGAAGGCGATGTGACCTTCGTGATTACTGGCAACATCGATGGCGAACAAGCCACCAAGATTGCCGAAAGCCTCAAGTAACCTTCGATTACTCTAAAACTGAAGGCCTGCTCAACCAAGTGTTAGGCAGGCCTTTTTTGATCAATGGCTGAATTTGGTTAATCCTAACATACTATGCATACCAAATTAATTCAAAAGGCACAAGTCAAAAATCAAAATGGTTTCTTAGATTAAACCAAGAATGAACTATTTTGACTTTTGACTTGTGCTTTCTGCCTTGAACTACGCTTGGTACGTTCCGGCAGTTGTCGTGCCGCCTTTGCCTGTCCAGTTGGTATGGAAGAACTTGCCACGCTCAGCATCAATGCGCTCGTAGGTATGAGCACCGAAGTAATCGCGTTGAGCTTGTAACAGATTGGCTGGCAAATTGCCGGTGCGGTAACCATCAAAGAAGGCCAAAGCGCTCGATAAGGCTGGCACTGGAATGCCTGCGAGGACGGCGTGGGCAATCACTCGTCGCCAAGCGGCTTGCGATTGCTGTACTTCGTTGCTGAAATAGGGGTCGAGCAACAAGTTCACCAATTCGGGATTATTGCGATAGGCTTCCTCAATTTTGCCCAAGAAGGCCGAGCGAATGATACAGCCACCGCGCCACATCAAGGCAATCCCACCATAATTGAGATTCCAGCCTTGTTCCTTGGCAGCGGCTCGCATCAGCATATAGCCTTGCGTATATGAAACGATTTTGGCAGCATACAAGGCATCACGGAGATCGTTGACCAAGGCGGCCCGATCAACGTTTGGCTGATCGGCTGGCCCGCTGATCGCGCTGGCGGCGTGCACCCGTTCATCTTTGAGTGCCGACAAAAAGCGGCTAAACACGGCTTCGCCGATTAATGTCAGCGGAATGCCATTATCCAAAGCGGAAACGACCGTCCATTTGCCTGTACCTTTTTGGCCAGCGCTATCCAAAATCTTATCGACCAACGGTGCTCCATCGCTATCTCGGAAGGCCAGAATATCGCGGGTAATTTCGATCAGATATGAATCGAGTTTGCCCGCGTTCCATTCGCCAAACACGCTGCTCATCTCGTCGGCGCTCAAGCCCAACGAGCGCATGACATCGTAGGTTTCGCCGATCAATTGCATGTCGCCATATTCGATGCCGTTATGCACCATCTTGACGAAGTGGCCAGCGCCGCCCTCGCCAACCCAATCGCAACATGGCGAACCATCATCAACTTTGGCCGCGATGGCTTGGAAAATTGGCTGCACATGCGGCCATGCGGCGGGCGAACCACCAGGCATAATCGAAGGGCCATGGCGTGCACCTTCCTCGCCGCCCGAAACCCCTGTGCCGATGAACAACAAGCCTTTGGCTTCGAGATCAGCAGTTCGGCGATTGCTATCGGTAAACAGTGAATTACCACCATCAATGATAATATCGCCAGGTTCCAGCAAGGGCACTAATTGATCGATTGTGGCATCGACCGCACTGCCAGCCTGAATCATCAACATCACGCGGCGTGGGCGCTTGAGTTTGCCGACCAATTCTTCCAACGAATGCGCTCCGACAACATTGGTGCCTTGAGCCTCGTTAGCCAAAAATTGATCGACTTTGCTGGTGGTGCGATTATAGACAGCGACCACAAAACCGTGGTCGTTCATGTTCAAAACTAAGTTTTGGCCCATTACGGCCAACCCGATTAAGCCAATATCGGCTGTTGCGTCCATGGGTTCTAAGCCTCCGCACAAAGAATGGCCTTCGACTCTCTCGCTTAAGTATACCAGCCACAGCATTGGGGCGGAGTAACAGTTTAATGCTATTCTATATCAATATTGAGAATAGATAATGCCTCTGACTAACTTATTTTAAACTTATCCCAGCAAGATACCATCTTCCATCATCATTGACCCAGGTAAATGTATCGTAGGTATCTTTTAATGGAACTTGGAGAAATTTACCATTATGAAAAGTAAATACAAGATCTCCACTGATTAACTTGAGTGTAATCATCTCATTCGTTTGTGATTCTACCGTATACTGGGTTGGCGTAACATAGGCATCTTTGATATAAGGTAGAGCCGCCAGAAAGGCCTGTTGATCTACTCCATTATCGAAGCTATCAAGAACAGTTTGGTCTAACCGTCCAGTATTAGTACGGGCAGCCTCAATAAAATAGTTATTCAAATAAGGCTCAACAATGGCTTTCTGTTTGCTTTTATCATAAAAATCGGGATTAACGATTATCTTCATGGTATCACCAAGCATCGCTGTCGTGCGATCTTGGGCACTGACTTTGGGCGTTGGCGGTGGCTCTTTGCCAAAATTGACCATCAAGCCAATCCCTGCACAAACTACTATTAAGCCTAATGTTGCAAAAACTAGCCATTTCAAGAATTTGGCTGCGCCACTTGGCTCAACATATGGGTAGGTCACTTGACCATATTGTGGCTGGGCTTGGCCATAACTTGCTGCTGGCAAACTATAGGCTTGGTTGGGTTGTGGATAATTTGTTTGGTTATAGCTAGGCTGAATTGGCTGAACATAGCCAGTTGGGGTGGTGCCACCCACAGCCGTATTGCTCAATTCAACTAATGAGGCAGCTTGGCTCGAACCGAGTGGTCGAATGCCACTCGGTGCGTTGGTTGCTAATGGTGCTGTTGCGATCGGCCCACCAACTTGGGCGGTTAGTTCTGGCTCAGCTGATTTGCTGCCAAACCACGCCGATTTGGGTAATTCAAAGCTGGCGGCAGCAACTGGGGCTGGTGCATCAAGTTGGTTCAGGGCTTGTTTGGCTTGTGCATTGGTAGGATCGATGGCCAAAATTCGTTGAAAACAATCGCGTTTTTGCGCGGGAACTTCAACCAAATCGGCCAGTAAAAGCCATGTTTCAATGTGCTTGCTATCAAGTCGCAAGGCTTGTGAAGCGAACTGTTTGGCTTTGGCACGATCTCCTACACTCAAGGCTTGGCGAGCCTCGGCCAATAATGCGGCGATTTGCATTGTTCTTCCCTCATTGGTTTGGTACTTTAGTCAGTATTTTCCTAGTATAGCATTCTAGGTTTGATTAATGAAGCGACTTTTGATTGAATTTATGCCTAGCGTAGCCAATTAAATGCCCACCATGCTGCTCCAAGCCAAAGCCCAATAATCAAGCCTGCGCTGATATAACTAACTGGTTTAGCTTGGGCTGGAGTTTGCTGGGCCTTGATTGTATATTCTTGCCAAACAATGCTAGGAATGAGTTTGATGCTTAACATAATGCCAAGCGGCAGGGTCAAGAGATCATCTAAATATCCCAACACCGGAATAAAATCGGGAATTAGATCGATTGGGCTGAACGCATAGCCCAAGGTGCACATTGCTAGGGCTTTGGCATACCACGGCACACGCGGATCACGCCATGCCAACAATAGTACCCGTAGTTGTTGTTTGAGCTGGCGAGCCAATTGTTGCCAACGGGCAAGTTGCTGCCGCATTATTGGGCATCCTCAGGGTTTACATTCAGCAAATTAAGGTAAATTTGCTCGTCGAGCCGTGCCTGACGTAACTGATCGCCCCAGAGAATTGGCTGAATACCGCGCCAACGTTCTTGCAAAAAGTGCTCAATTGCCTCGATACTTTGTTGTTGATCGGCAACTTGGGCTTCGTAAGCAAGAGCGGCGGTGCGCATCGTGCAAAAACCACCTTGGCACGGCCCCATGCCGATGCGCGTGTCGCGGCGCAAATCGTCGATACTGGTTGCGCCTGCTTGCCATGCATCGAGCAAACGTTGGCGGGTAACCAATTCGCATTCACAAATTAAATCACCATAGCTTTGTTCGGCCTCAATTGTTGCCAATGGTGCACCAACCGTAAATAAACGACGTTGATCGGGCGCTGGAATGGCTTCCTCAGCGGTGCGACAGGCGCTGGTGTTTTGCACATATTTGGCAACCAGATCGACTGTACGTTCGGCCATCATGCGATAGGTTGTGTATTTGCCGCCTACAATTGAAACAATGCCGTCTAACCCATCGCGTTGGGCATGATCAAGCACTTTAAAATCGCGGCTAAGATCGCGATCTTCGGTGGTGGCTTGCTCGCGATAGAGTGGGCGCACGCCAGCCCATGCTCGCAGCATGCGGGCTTGAGACAAACCAGGAATTAGAATCTCACCTTCATCCAAAACTGTGGCAATTTCATGGGCCAACATCGAACGATCATCGGGGTCGGGCACACTTTCATCGGTGGTTCCAGCCACGCAAACCGTGCGCACAGGCACGATAATATCGCCATCACCTGGCTGCTTGCAGCGATTGATCACGCTATTAACCAAGCGATGATTAAAGGCCACCATCACACCTTTGCCCGCCACAATATCAACGGCGATTCCAGCCATGGCGGCGATCCGGCCAGCCCACGCTCCAGCAGCATTGACTACGTAGTGGCAGGCGAGATTAAATTCCTCGCCAGTCAGGGTATTGCGCAAGCGAGCGCCAACGACTGTGCCAGCCTCAACGATTAAATTGATCACTTCGTGATAGAGTAAGGTCTGCCCGCCATACTCACGAGCCGAACGTACATTGGCTTCAACTGTCAAAAAGGCATCAGCCGAACCATCGGCAACCTCGAAGGCATGCGAAATGCCGCGATTGAGCGCTGGCTCACGTTGCAAAAGGCTGCTAACCCGCACTTGTTGGGCTGGCACGCCTGCCGCAAAGCACAAACCTAAAAATTCTTCGGCGTAGCGTTTGGGATCTTGGGGCGTGGACACAAAGTAGCCGCTGGTATCCTCGATGCAATGCGGAATGATGCGGCGCAAAATCTGATTTTCAATTGCACAATCGCGGGCTGCTTCGCGGTCGCGGCCAATGTAGCGTGCGCCAGAATGCAGCAAGCCGTGGTAGCGGCCAGTTGTGCCATCGGCCAGATCGCGGCGCTCGACCAAAACGCAACTCAAGCCGCGCATCGCCAAATCGCGCAAAACTCCCGTGCCCGTTGCGCCACCACCAATTACCAAAACATCAATCGAATCAAGCATCGCCAAACATCCTTATGCCAGATTAAACAACCCGAAGATCGCACTGTTTAGCTAAATCTTCGGGTTATGGTGCTTATTTGGGTATTAATTTACCAGCGGCCAATTTGTGGGCCAGCGGGAAACATTGCGCCGACCGAAATCCCAGTGTGGATACGCTGAATGACCTCGCCCAAGAGCGGAGCAACTGACTTGACCACCAAGGCTGGCCAGCGTTTTTCCGGTGGCAAGGTGATCGTATCTGTGGTGACAAAGCGCTCGATTGGGCTGCGCTTGATCCGCTCAACTGAATCGCCGTAGAGCAAAGGATGGATACAGCAAGCGCGAACCGAGCGTGCGCCGCGTTCCATCAACAACTCGGAAACCCGCACCATGGTATGGCCAGTTGCAACTTCATCATCGACGATTACACAATCGTGATCAGCCACATCGCCCAAAATTGCCAAATGACCAACCGTGCCATCGTGGTGATTGATTCGACGTTTTTCGACCAAGGCCAAGGGCATATTGACAGCTTCGGCGAAGTTACGGGCTTTTTTGGCAAAACCCAAGCCAGGTGAGACGATGATGCCATTTTCCAAGCCCCACGATTTGACCTCGTTGGTCAGCAGGTGCATGGTGCTCATTTCATCGACGGGGACGCTAAAAAAGCCTTGAACTTGACCAGCATGCAAATCGAGGGTCAGCACCCGTTGAGCTCCAGCAGCGACGATCAGGTCGGCCAGCAAACGGGCAGTAATTGGCACGCGTGGTTGGTCTTTTTTATCGGTGCGGCTATAGGCGAGGTAAGGAATCACAGCGGTAATGCGACCAGCCGAAGCCCGTTTGAAGGCATCGAGCATAATCAACATTTCCATAATCAAATGGTTAAGCGGAGCACCTAATGATTGCACCACGAACACATCTTGTTCGCGGACGCTTTCTTCGATTTTGACAAAAATATTTTCATTCGGAAACGTATGGATACTCAGTTCACCGTGGCGAATGCCAATGTACGAGCTGATCGCCTGCGCTAGGGTTGGGTTGCCCGTTCCACTAAAAATGCGCATTTCATCAAAACGGCTCACGCGGTGTTCTCCTTATGCTTGCAATATGCGGCTGGTTGGCTGCGTTGCCAACCAGCATCTCGCGGCGAATGGCTATAACGTGATAGCTTGTTCAAATTCAGCAGCCTCGGCATGCGGGCCGATGATTGCTAAGTATAAGTTATCTGGGCGAATTAGGCGTTGAGCCACGCGCTGAATATCTTCGAGCGTGACCGCTTCGATCCAAGCCACAATTTGCTCAACCGGAATCACCTCGCCGTAGCGCAGTTCGTGGCGAGCATTGCGATTGGCCACCGACCAAGTATCTTCCAGCCCAAGCAGCATTCCGCCCTTAACTTGCTCCTTGATGCGGTGTAACTCGGCGGCAGTCACCCCATGATCGCGCAATTTGCGCAGTTCTTCGATAATTGCGGCAATTGCATCGACTGCCTTGCTGACTTCAACCCCGCCATACACAATCCATTTGCCAGCGTCATCGTATTCGGCGGTGTAGGAGCCGACGCTATAGGCCAAGCCGCGTTCTTCGCGAATTTCTTGGAACAAGCGCGAAGACATACCGCCACCAAGGATGCTATCGAGCACGCTGAGCGCCCAGCGATCGCTATCGCCATAGCCAAACGATTTGAGGCCCAACACAAAATTGGTTTGTTCGGTTGGTTTATTTAAAAGATGCACAACTGGAGCTGTGCCAAAACTATTGGTGGTAATTGGTTTGGGCACGTCAAGCACCCGATAATGGCTAAATAAGCTCGTCAGACGATCAACAATTTCGGTGCTATTAAAGTTGCCAGCCAACGAAATGACCGTATTACCTGCAACATAATGCTGATCGCGGTAATTCAACAAATCTTCGCGGCTAAAGGCTCCAACACTTTCGAGCGTGCCAGCGATATCACGGCCAAGTGGCTGATCGCCCCACATTAATTCGTCGAGCAATTGATGCACCCATTGAGCGGGTACATCGAGCGACATTTTAATTTCTTCTTGAATCACGCCGCGTTCTTTTTCAATTTCTTTAGGGTCGAATAGGGCAGCGTTGAGCATATCAGTTAACACATCGATGCCGCGTTCGGTATGAATATTGGCAACTTTACAATAATAACAGGTTGTATCATACGAGGTAGTAGCGTTGATATAGCCACCAATGCCCTCAATTGCCTCGCTAAGGTCTTTGGCAGTGGGGTATTTGGCAGTACCCTTAAAAAACATATGCTCCAAAAAATGTGAAATTCCCGTCAGGCGAGCATTTTCATAGCGCGAGCCAACTTGGGTAAAAATACCCATCGAAACTGAATGGGTATGGGGCATTTCATCGGTATAAATTCGCAGGCCATTTGGTAAGACAACTTTTACAGGGGCCATGGTACACTCCTAAAACCTGATTAAATCATCACATTTCGCAATGGTTTAGGTTAATCATAACACGGCATTTTGTGCCAAGGAACAGCTATTTTGGTGGGTTGGTCTAGGGGTTGCTGGTAATGATTGATCGGATTGGTAATGGATGGAATCCTTTAACCTTAGGTCTTACAAGGGTTGGTTGTTGGTTTTCACTCTGCATTAATATCACCACCCTTCCGTCCCGCCTCAAGGCGGGAAACGCAGGGGGCTTTAATCCCCCTGCACCCCCTCAAGGACATTTTGTGGTGAGCAATTATCCATCGATGAACCTCTGATTCCGTGGTTCATAGCAGAAACTTAGCCTTGGAAGGGGAGATAGGGGTGAGGGCATAAACCATCAAATCCCCGCGACAGAGTAGCCGTGGATGTTGTATAATCGCCAGCGAGATGTAAGAGAAGCTGCGCTATTTCCCCTAATCATTCCCTACTTGGTAAAATCTCTTCACCATCTCAATCACACCATGATCGTTATGGGTGAAAGGGATTGATTGATGTGCTAATCAATTAATGTATAACCCATTTGTTCAGGCTCATCAACTCGTGCATAGAGCTGCTGGATGGGAATGGTTGGCGGCTTGCTGAGACTCGGCTTAAAGGATTCGATATGAAACGTTACAGCTTGATTCTTGGCTTGTTGGTTCTGGTTTTGGCGGCATGTGGGCCAAGCCAACCTGATCCAACTGCAGGGCCAATAACGTATCGCCTTAACGATGTAGGGAATTACTTTGGTGATGACGCAAGCATCTATCTTCCCAAGAACTGTTTCGATCTGCATGAATCAATCACCATGCACATCACCCTGCAAGCAGGCAACATCGATCTTGATCTTGCGCAGAGCTCATTCATTGTGCAAGGTCCGCTGTATACCGATACAGTGCAACGCTTTGTCTGGAATCCTCCCACAGCGGCTGTGCTTCGAGTCAGCGATCCAGCACAGCAGTACGATTGGAAACTTCCCGACCTCGAGCCGGGAATATATATGCTCGTGATTGGCAATCCAACCAGTGAAAAAATCACACGGATGGCGTTTGGTATCACCTATCTGCGGAATTTCTATGATGTCAATATTCCATGTAATCAACTCGAAACAGAATAACTATCTCCGTTCGTCAGTTCATCGTGAGAAGTCATTCGATCGATCTTGATGGTACTAAATGGCGTACAATTGACCATTTGTTCAGGTTGATCAATGCATAAATAGCGCGTTGTAGTGACAACAAGGTTTGGTAGTTTATAACGCGGGTCTTGGTGGGAGCAGATGTATGAAACGGTATAATGGCTTCATTTTCTTGTTGTTGGTTTTTATGCTCGCGTCGTGTATCACGATTAATCGAGAACCAGATCCGCCCCTTGATTCCATCAGCTTGCGTTTCGATAAGCATGTCGGCAGTCAATTTGGTCCAGATGCAGCAATTGAGCTAGCAAAAAATTGTTTTTCCCTGAATGAGCCGATTCCGATACACCTCACGTTGCAAGCAGGAACACGGGATTTGGATATACGAACATCAAGGTTATTTGTGGAAGGGCCGTTGGAGTCTGGTAGTTCTCCCAATCTTTCCCAGATCGATTGGGAACCAGACGGTCTTCCTCCCCTAATTAAGGTCGGCGAACCGATGATTCAAACAACTTGGACGATCACACTGACCATAGAAGGTCGCTATCTCCTCAGGTGGGAGGATGATCAGGGGTCTATTACTCCACTGCCTGCCGGCTTTGGGGTTGGATATCTTGTTAATCAGCATACCACGAGAAAGATACCGCGTGCCGATCTCAAGTAGCTGTTGAATGAGATAATGGAGTCACGATCTATATTAAAAGGTGGTTCTTCGCTGTTTTCGATAGCTTATCTATAGAAGGAGGAATGGTTGTGCTGCGGATTACCATACTCAGGTTCCTCGTGATTATGCTTCTGTTGGTGGCATGTGGGCGAATAAGTCTGCAACCTGTTAACCCAACTGCAGGGCCGGTAGAGTATGCCTTGCAGCAAGGGGGGAATATATTTGGTCCAAACGCGGTGGTTCAGACGGCCAAAAACTGCTGGGAATCACAGGAATCCAAACCGATTGTTATGCAGATTGAAGCAGGTAGTGTTGACTTTGATTTTGCCCAGACCCGTTTTTATATAGAAGGACCGTTGGGTGATGCAAAACAACGCTACTATTGGGAACCAATTGATCCGCCTGCGCGATTAGCCGCCAATGGAGCCGTGTTTCAGCAAGTATGGACAGCTCCGATTACCCAAGAAGGAGACTATACCCTCTATGTGGAGGCTAGCTGGTATCAACAACCGACGGGTTTCGGGTTTGGCGTTGGCTATATTACGGATGCATCGACTTTGACCACTATAAGGTGTGCAGATCTTAAGAAATGAGCAACGGAAGAGAATTTGTCGTTCTTAACATGATTACTGGCTGATCGTCCAACTACAGAAACTACGATTACCCTAATAATCCCCCCTTAATCATTTCATCATGCCAAAGAGACTGTGTTATAATAAAGCGCAGCATATCAGCAATCACCATTAAGTACCGCTTTTCCATTCCATTTGAGAGCCATCGGAGCGTGATATTTCAAGTTCTCCCCAAAGAGGTTGTACAACTTTCAGCCACGGGGTTTATCTGCAATCATCTGCCAAATCAGGATTAACGCTGATTTGGTTCAGGCTATAGATTGATATGCGAATTAAGGCACTGTCGATAAGGAGGTTGATTTTCGTCGTAGTATTCCCAACTCGCCCAGGTCTGAATTCGATATAGCTGAAGGAGTAACTGGTAGTGAAACATCGTTACACTCGTTTAGCAACGGTCTTAGCGTTGTTAACCATGTTAGCGGGCAATTTGAGCGCTAACAATGTCACACGGGCGGCAGAACCCCTCAAGCCCGTTGTGGAAACGGCTACTGATTCGGTTCAAGTGAACCAAGCCAGTGCTAATCGTTCAAGCAAGCCCACAATTGCCCCATTGTATGGTGATTTCCCCAAGTCTGGCAAAGTTAAAGTTATTGTTCAATTCCACGAAGCTCCGTTGGCAACCTATGCTGGCGAAGTTAAGGGTTTGAAGGCTACCGCCAATGCGCAAACTGGCCGCGCCAAGCTTGATGTCAAGGCGGCTGAATCACAAGCCTACTTGAAACATCTTGAAGCTCAGCACGCCAGCTTCCTCAAGGATGTGCAGGCCAAATCAAACCAAATCAAACAAATTGCTGATTATCAAGTTGCCTTGAACGGGATGTTCTTGGATGTTGATGTTTCAGCGATTACCGTCTTGCGCAACCACCCTGATGTTGCATCAGTTGAAGTTGCCAAAGTTGAAAAACTCGATACAGATAGCAGCAACCAATTCATTGGTACGCCAAGCTTTTGGCAAAACCTTGGTGGTGGCAGCACCGGCACGAACGCTGGTGAAGGCATTGTGATTGGGGTGATCGATAGCGGGATCTACAACCCTTCGAGCACCTTGACCACGACTGGTATCCACCCATCATTGCGCGATCCATCACCAGTTGGTGGCGATTACAGCGCGTGGCCAGGTGGCTACAAAGGCGTTTGTGCTCCATCCAACCCACAAGCTCAAGATGGTTCGTTTGGCGCTTGTAACGACAAACTAATCGGGGCTTGGTGGTATAACGGTGGCGGCATCGCATTCCCTGGTGAAGTTGATTCACCAATGGATGAAGATGGCCACGGCAGCCACACCGCTACCACTGCTGGTGGTAATGGTGGCACTGCTTCACCATTCGGCACCGTTTCAGGGGTTGCTCCACGCGCCCGAATCATTGCCTACAAAGTTTGTTGGGAAGAAGATCCAGCAATCAGCGATGACGGCGGTTGTAACGGTGGCGACTCGGTTGATGCAATCGACCAAGCCTTGATCGACGGCGTTGATGTGTTGAACTTCTCGATCAGTGGTGGTAACTCACCATGGACCGATGCGGTTGAAATTGCATTCCGTAACGCTAACGCTGCTGGTGTGATTGTTAGCGCCTCGGCTGGTAACGCTGGTACGGTTGGGAGCGTTGCTCACAACTCACCATGGTTGATCACCGTTGCTGCAAGCACCCAAGCCCGCGAATTCAAAGGCTATGTAAGCAACTTGAGCGGTGGTACGGGCACAGCTCCGTCACCATTGGTTGGTGCTTCACTTTACCCAGGCTCAGTCACTGGCCAAATCAAGTTGGCTCCAGTGCAAGCAGGCGAAAGTGTTGCCCCAAGCTTGTGTCAACAACCCTATGCACCAGGAACCTTCAACGCAACCGATATCGTGATTTGTCGCCGTGGTGTCAACGCCCGGGTGCTCAAATACGCTAACGTGTTTGCTGGTGGTGCTGGCGGTGGGATCATCGTCAACGCTGCTGATAACCAAGGTATTGTTGCCGACTACTGCGCCAAAGTTTGTATTCACCTCGAAAAGAATGCAACCTTGGAAAGCGTTGCTGGCGAAGCCTTGGTAACCTATGTCCAATCAGGCACTGTTAATGGTAAAGCTGATGGCGGTGTCAAGGTTATGGGCGCTGGCGATAAGATGGCCGGCTTTAGCTCAATGGGTCCTTCGCCCATCAAGAACGTGCTCAAACCAGACGTAACTTTGATCGGTGTTGATGTCAACGCTGGTCATACTGCATTCGTTTGGGATGATGGCTTCGCTGATGGCGAATTGTTCCAAGTTATCGGTGGTACCTCAATGTCAAGCCCGCACAACGCTGGCGTGACCGCTTTGATGCGCCAAAAATACCCAACTTGGACTCCATTCGAAATCAAATCGGCTTTGATGACGACTGCTAAGACCAGCGTTGTGAAGCCCGATGGTGTAACCGCTGCCGATCCATTCAACATGGGTGCTGGCCGCGTCGATTTGACCAAAGTATTCAGCGCTGGCTTGGTGCTTGATGAAACCATTCCAAACTTCATCAATGCTAACCCATCAGCTGGTGGCAACCCTGCAACCTTGAACATTGCAAGTGCTGCTAACGAATCGTGCCCAGTCGAATGTACGTGGACACGGACAGTCAAGAACACCTTGAACGTTCCTGCAACTTGGAATGTTAGTGGCTCAACCTCGCCTGTAACGGTAACTGCAACTCCAGCCAGCTTCACCATTCCTGCTGGTGGAACCCAAGTTATCACGATCAAGGCCAATGTTGCTGGCCAACCAATCAACGGCGTTTGGAAGTTTGGCGAATTCCGCTTGACCGAAGCCGCAAACCGTGCTCCAGCCGTCCACTTCCCAATTGCCGTCAAGGCGAGCGCTGGTGGCGTGCCCGAGAGTGTTTCTGCAACCACCCGCCGCGATACGGGTATGGTGACTGCTGGTGGCTTTAGCGCCCTCAACGTAACCAACCTGACCATCCGCGAATTTGGCTTGACCAAGGGTGTTCGCGCAACCGAAGTTATCACTGGCGATACCACCAATGGTAACCCATACGATAGCTTGACCAACGGTGTCTTCTATCGCGCATTGCAAGTGCCTACTGGCGCAAGCAAGTTTGTCGCTAAGATCACCGATACCGCATCAGAAGACATCGACTTGTTTGTTGTCCGCGATGCTAACGGCGACGGGATTCCTCAAGCAGGTGAACAAGTTGCTGAATCAGCAACCTCATCGGCTTACGAAACCGTCACGATCAACAACCCAACGGCTGGTAACTACATTGTGGTTGTCCAAAACTGGCAGGCTTCACCTGCTGCTCCCGACTCAACCACGGTTGATATCTACTACGTACCTGGCAGCAACCTTGGCAACTGGGATGTTGTTGGTCCAGCCAATGTTTCAGGCAGCGAACCATTCAGTGTTGATATTCACTGGGATGAGCCAGCTCTCGAAGCTGGTGATGTCTGGTTCGGCGAATTCGACCTTGGCACCAGCCCAGCTAGCCCAGGTAGCATTGGTCGTACCGCCTTCACCCTCGAAGTGTTGGAAGCCGAAGTCAGTGTTGATGTTAGCGATACCATGGTTGATGTTGGCGAATATGTCACCTACACCGTGAATCTCTCTAACTACAGCGCAATGAACGATACCTTCTATGTAACCAGCACCTTGCCAGTTGGCTTGGAAGTTGATGTGAGCAGCTTGCCTGCTGGCGCGAGCTACAACGCATCAACCCGCACGGTTACTTGGAGTGGTTTGGTTAATGGTGCTGAAACTGGTTATACCTTCAGCGATAGCCGCGATGGTGGCGTAGCATTCGATAACTTCGATGTTTCAGCTGATGCCAACGCTATTGCGATTTGTGCTGCTGCCAGTACTACCTGTGACGAAACCGCACCAAACTTCACCTTAGGCACGTACCTTGTTCGCGCCTACGATGTGAATTATGGCGCTGTTCGCCCATGGAGCAACGGTTTGATTCAATTCGACCCAACGCTTCCATCAGGCAATACCAACTATGTTGCCCAAGATATGCCAAACTCAGCAACTCCTAACGGAGTGTACGCTGGTCTTTGGACGGACTTGGACTTGGATGGTTCTTCAGCTACCGATACTGGTGGTGGTGAGTATTACATCTTGATTGTTGATGGGGTCAATCCAAACGATCCAACTGTACCGTATGTTGCAGTTGAATACGAAGATGCCCAACAATATGACGATCCAACTTCAAACCTCAACTTTACCAACTATGCCCGCGCTGATGGCATTGAGTCAGAGTTCTGTACCGTTTACGGTTCGCTCACTGGCAATTTGACCACCTTCGCCGATGGTGCAGCCGTTGGGATCGAAAACTTGACTGGTACGGTTGGCAACACCTACTACTACAGTGGTGATAGCTCGACCGCCGCCAACTTGCCAACCGCAGGTGCAACCATCTGTACCTCATTGGGTGCTGGCGCACCAGGCTTGCGCTCGTTCAGCTACCGCGCTCGCGCAACCCAAGCTGGTGTCTTGACCAATAACCTTGAATATAGCTCAGCTGCTGATAGCAATACCAGCACTGAAGCTGTGGCTATCGAAGCAGTTCAAGCAGTGTTCAAGATCTTCATGCCATTGGTTAGCAAGTCGTAAGTTTTGACCAATTGTCGGTTACAATGCCCTCACTCAATGCGAGTGAGGGCATTTTTTTGTTGAGATCGCTCAATGTTGTATGATTTGAATCCTTTTTTACGCCAAGCAAGCGCTGAATTACAACAACGTTTACAATGGTTGATCCAAACTGCCGATACTCAGGGGTTAGCCTGCTATCTGGTCGGTGGTTGTGTGCGCGATTGGTTGCTAGAGCGACCAGTTGGCGATATTGATATTGTGGTTGAAGGCGACGCGATTATGCTGGCCGAGATTTGGGCCACCGTTTGGCCAGATCAACTGCATATCCACCCGCCCTTTGGCACCGCTACCCTGAGTTGGCAGGATGCAGCTGGTGTTTGCAGCTTGGATTTAATTTCAGCCCGCAGTGAATACTACCCCCAACCGGCGGCCTTACCAGTCGTTAGTTTTGCCAATTTAGCTGCTGATTTGGCCCGCCGCGATTTTACGATCAATTGTCTGGCTTTACGCCTCGCCAACCAGCCAACCCTATTAATTGATCCACAGCATGGTTATGCTGATCTCCAACAGAGTTTGATTCGGGTGTTGCATGATCAGAGTTTCATCGATGACCCAACCCGCATTCTCCGTGCGATCCGCTTTGCTGCCCGTTTGAATTTTGAACTTGAACCGCAGACCGCTACACTGTTGCAGCAAGCCTTGCCATGGCTTGATCAAACTACACCTGCGCGTTTGTGGAATGAGCTAGGTTTGTTGCTCACCGAGCCAAGCGCTTTGGCGGCGTTAAGTTTGGCGGATAGTTGGGGTGTGCTTGGGCAATTGTTTGGTAGCGGCTGGTCAAGCAGTCTCAATCAACAGGCTGAAATGGTGCTTGCCAGCCAGCCCGATCAGCAATTGGCGATTGTGTGGTTGCTGTTGATGAGCCAATTGTCCCCCAGCGCGGCCCAAACCCAAACCCAGCGGTTTAGTTTGGCCAAGCCGATTCGCTTGATGGTTGAACAATGGCCTGAACTGGCGGCGCTTGTAGCAACGTTAAATCGAACCACGCTCGCGGCAGGCCAACTTGATCGTTTGCTGAGTCCATTTGCGCCGTTGCTGCTTGAAGTATGGGCAAGTAATCAGGCAACATCAATTCAACGCCGAATTAAGTATTATTTGCAATACCTACGGCCAATTGCTAGCGCCTTGACTGGGCGTGATCTGCAAGCCCAAGGAATTGCTGCTGGCCCACAGTATAAAACCTTGCTGGCCGAGGCTCGTGAAGGCCAACTTGATCAATTTGAACGAGAAAACCCGAATCTTTGCTAAGATAGTTGTGGATTATTTAAGGCTATGTATTCGCCCTTGAGCTAGGAGTAATGCCAATGACGACATTCGATTTAAGTGGCAAGGTGGCAATCGTAACTGGGGCATCACGCGGAATTGGTGAGGCAATTGCCCAACATTTTGCCCAAGCCGGAGCCAAAGTCGTGGTTTGTGCCCGTAAATTGGAGAGCCTACAAACCGTCGCTGATAGTATTAACCAAGCAGGTGGCACAGCACTCGCCATGGCCTGTCATACTGGTAAGCCTGAGCAAGTGCAAGCGGTGGTGGCACAAACTTTGGCAGAATGGGGTCGAATCGATATTGTGGTTAATAATGCGGCCACCAATCCCCACTTTGGCCCGTTGCTCAACTCCGATGCATCTCAATGGGATAAAACCTACGAAGTCAATGTAAAAGGCTATTTTTGGTTGATCCAAGCAGCAGCTGAGGCCATGCAGGCGCAAGGTGGTGGCTCGATCATCAATGTAGCCTCGGTAGCTGGCTTACAACCGGCAACTGCCATGGGCATTTATAGCATTTCCAAGGCTGCCGTGATAGCTATGACCAAGCAGTTGGCCCAAGAATTAGGCCCAATGAATATCCGAGTCAATGCCTTGGCTCCTGGCTTGATCAAAACCAAATTTAGCTCAGCCCTGTGGGATAACGAGGATCTGAATCAAAAAATTGTGGCTGGCACGCCCTTAGGCCGAATTGGCACAGTCGATGAGGTTGCCGCCGCTGCGCTATATCTAGCCAGCGATGCTGCTGCGTTCACCACTGGCACAGTTATCACCATGGATGGCGGTAGTTTGGTCGGCGGAATTTTAGGTTAATTTGAGAGCATAGAACATAGAGCATAGAACATAGGAGTCAGAGATCAGGGGTCAGGAGCCAGGAATTAGTTTTAACCACGAAGGACACGAAGCGCACGAAGGAAATGAGGCTATAGGCTTTTGGCTCTTGGCTATATCCTCATTTCCCTTCTGACTTTTGACTTTTGACTTCTGCCTTTAAATATCGGGCATTGGCTCAGGTTCGCCGAGGGCATCGCCGTACCAGCGTTCGAGCCAAGCAAGGGCTTCGTTGAGCCGAGCCTGTGGCATACGGCGATAGGTGGTAATGCCCCATTGGCGATACAAGCCATCGAAAATTGCGGGGTATTCGTTGCGGCGAGAGCGCTCACCAACTACCTGCGCCACTCGCCGAACGGTGCGAGCCAATAACATTGCATTGGCTTCGATTTCGGCGCTCATTCCGCCCATTTCACGCGCCTCAACATCGGCGGTTAGCTGGCGCTCAAGCAACATTTGCTCACGAGTAAGATTGGCCACAGCCAAGGCTCCGCGATAAGCCACCTCGGCTTGAGTTTGCTCCCAACGGTTGGGCAATAGTTGATCGTTGGTTTCAAAGGCTTGTGGACGAAAACTTTGCCAAAGCACTGAGGCCATTTCGCTGCTCAGCGCTTGAATAATTGGCGCAGCTTCGGCGCTAACGCTGTTGGGATCAAGCCCCGCCGCCCATAGGGGAATCAGATCAATCCGCAAACAGGCTTGCCGTTCATCCTCGCCATCAAGGTTGGGTACTTTGAGTTGACGTAATCCTGCTGCCAGCGTCGCATGAGCTTTGATGCGCTTAATCTGTGGGGCATGCGGAATTTCGAGCATGGCACAAATGACGGGAATAGCGGCATAGGTTTGGTTGGGATCAAGCGCGAGAAGCTGGCCGAGATCGCTATTATAAAAATGTTGCATGAAGATCCTTTATCAACAGCTTAGCGTTGCAAACGTTCGACCATGGTGCTGTGCGCGGCTAGCTCCAATTGATCGTCAAGTGGACTGAGGATTGTGCTTGAGCCATAACGCCGTTGCAAGGCTAGCTCCAGCAAGTGGTCGGCGAAGTGTGGGTTTTTGGGCAGCAATGAGCCGTGCATATAGCAGCCAATCACATTTTGCCAAACCGCGCCTTCGCTACCATCTTTGCCGTTGTTACCGTGGCCTGCGAGCACCTTGCCCAAGGGTTTTACGCCCTTGCCGAGGAAGGTTCCGCCACTATGATTTTCAAAACCAACTAAGGTTTGGCGGCCAGTGCCCCAATTGGCTTCGATCAGCAAATTGCCAATTAGGCGTTGGGTGCTGCCGACGGTGTGCACATCCAACAAGCCAATGCCTGGCAGCTTCTCGCCAGTATGAGTTAGGAAATAATGGCCGAGCAGTTGGTAGCCACCACAAATTGCCAACAATACCATGCCAGTTTCGGCGGCGCGGCGTAATGGCTCGGCTTGGTGTTCAACAAAATCAGCAGCAATTAACGCTTGACCGCTATCTTGACCACCACCAAAAAAGGCCAAATCAACACTTTGCCAATCGATGCTACTGCCTGGCATGACCGGAATCAGGGTTGTTGTAATCTCACGCCATGCACAGCGCTGTCGTAAGGTGATGATATTCCCACGATCACCATAGATATTCATTTGCTCAGGGTATAGATGCGCAATCGTCAGGTTGTACATAGCACCTCCACATATTCGCGCCCATTGTACTACGCTCGGCTGCTTAACAAAAACTTGATATTCGTAGCGTATAACGATTAAACTAAGAATCTGTAATGGTTTATTGGGATGGCAATGATGAATATCCCTCACCCCCTAGCCCCCTAGCCCGCACGCGAGGAGAGGGGGAGCCAGCCTAGCTTGAGCGTTGGAACTCCCCTCACCTGCCGCAGTGGGAGAGGGGCTGGGGGTGAGGGAAGATTGACACTTGCTAATGGTATAAACTATAACGATTAAACTAGGTCTTAGTTTGTTTGATCAGAGGATACTGTATGCAGCCGTTTTTACTTGACCCCAAGAATGCCGCCGTGGTAACGCGCCAAAAACCCTATGGTAGCGGCAAATTTATGCTGTTTATGTTGTTGTTTAGCCTGCCATTTTTGTTTGTGGGCTGTGGAGCGTTGGGCTTTTTGCTGCGCGATGTTGGTCAAGCCGAATCGCAGACCGATTGGAATTCGGTATCAATTCAATTGGCTTTTGTAATCTTATTCGGCTTGTTCGGTAGTTTAGCCCTCTATTTCTTTGTGTTGCGACCATGGCGTTTGGCCAAGGCATTGCGCGAGCGTGGCCAAATGTTGCCTGGCCAAATTATCAATGCCCGCTTTGAAAAAGATAGCGATGGCGATTGGAATTTAGTGATTAACTATCAATTCGTTTCGCCTCAGGGCATTGGCATAACCAAAACTCAAAGTCATATTCGTAACGATTTACGTAATACCCCGCCGCCGCCCGCCAATACGCCCGTAGTAGTGATGTATGCCGATGATCGGAATTTTACTGTGTTGTGATGGCCTGCAAAAAATCATTTACACTAGCTAGTAATCCTGCTATGCTAGTCGTGATACGCCTTTCATTAGGGGGATTCTGATCATGGCCGATCTCTCAGCCTTCCTTGACAAAGCCTTCGAAAACTCAAGCTTCGAGGAACTCGCCGATGCTCCAGTCGATGCCCTCGCCGGAATTAGCAAAAGCGATGCTGAAGCCCTCAAACAAGCCCTTGGAATCAAAACAATTCGTCAGTTGGCCGAACACAAAGTCATTCTGATCGCCCAAGCCATTGCTGGCCTTGCCACCGCAAAGAAATAAGCAAGGCGCACGTAGCAGAAATTCGTTTAACCAAAATGCAGGATGTAGCGCTAAAGCAACATCCTGCATTCGTGATTAAGTTTGATATTTAGCGTACCAGTAAACCGTTAATCATCAATTCCCAAACCGCCTCGAATTCTGCTGCGAGGCTTGGCTCACTCCAAGCTGCCACAAACAGCGGGTTGTGAAAACGGGCAGTCGCATGCCAAATCGCGGTGGCCGTCGCATTAGCATCATTCACCACAAACTCAGCATTAGCCACACCTTCATGCACCAAACGCTCAATCTGGGCAATCATATGCGCCACATGTTGATCGGTTACCTGACGCAATCCTAGCACTAAGCCGCTATAGGTGGCAAAAAGCTGCGGATCTTGGCTGGCTCGCTGTTGTTTGGTATGCATCAAACATTCCAGCCAAGCCCGTAATTTAGCTACACTCCGGTCTTGGCGTTGCAGCACATCATCCAACGGCGCTGAAATTTCGGCCAACCAGCGTTCAGCAACCGCATCGAGCAAGGCCGATTTGCTAGCGAAATGGCGATACACACTGCCATGGCTAACTCCCAGTTCACGGGCAACATCAACTACTGTGGCTTTATTCGGCCCATAGCGCCGCAGCACATCAACAGTCGCATTCAAAATTCGTTCGGGAGTCAGCGTTTCAGCGTGCATAGTTGGTCTTCCTGTAGCAAAGCGATTTGCACCATTTTAAGCGATTAGCGCAGCATCGCAAGTGCTTTAGCGTTCGCTATCCAAATGTTGCATCAGATAGGCATTGTAGCGTTCGCCCGCCGCCGCACCTTTGGGAATCGCCCGCTCAATTATGCCTAATTCATCAGCATTCAAGTTAATGTCAAGGCTGGTCAATGAATCGTGCAATTGATGTAGGCGGCGTGCCCCGAACAATGGAATAATATCGGCTCCTTGCGCCACTACCCATGCGCTGGCAATTTGGGCAATACTTGCACCCTTGGCTTCGGCAATTGTTTGCAAGGCTGCAACCAGTTCTAAATTATGATCAAGATTCTCGCCAGTAAAGCGCGGGCCATGGGAACGAAAATCTGAGCCAGCCAAAACCCGTTCTTTCGACCAAGCACCGCTTAGCAAGCCACGCGAAAGCACTCCATAGGCGGTGATGCCGATGCCCAATTCGCGACAAGCAGGCAAAATTTCGGCCTCGATACCACGCGACATCAAGGAATATTCAATTTGCAAATCGACAATTGGATGCACCGCTGCTGCTCGTCGAATCGTTTCAACCCCAACTTCCGACAAACCGATATGCCGCACATAGCCTTTTTCGACCATCTCGGCAATCGCCCCAATTGTTTCTTCAATCGGTACATTCGGGTCAAGCCGCGAAGGTCGATAAATATCAATGTAATCGGTGTTCAAGCGTGTAAGGCTGTGGTATAAGAAATTTTTAACCGCAGCTGGCCGAGCATCGTAGCCGAGCCACGAACCATCAGGGCTTCGCATTGCCCCAAATTTGACACTCAAAACAACATCGGAGCGTGAACGCTCACGCAAGGCTTCACTAATCAGCAGTTCGTTATGGCCCATCCCATAGAAATCGCCAGTATCCAGCAAATTGACTCCAGCATCAAGCGCTGAATGAATTGTCGCAATACTCTCGGCACGATCCGAAGGCCCGTACATCCCCGACATTGCCATACAGCCTAAGCCTGCTGCCGAAACCACCAAACCATCACGGCCTAATTGGCGCTTTTGCATGATTATCACTCCATCGCATAAATTCGTAACTAGGCTTAAGTATAAATTATCAAATGACAGATGTCAATATCTGTCATTGCATTTTAGTAAGCTATTTTGAGCTATGCTATGATAATTACGATTCTTGTGGATTGTGGTGAGGCACGCGATGCAACGGATTTGTATTGTTTCAGATACCCATGGCAAGTTTGACCCACGGATCGAGCAGCTTTTTATAGGGGCAGCAGGGATTGTGCACGCAGGCGATATCGGACGAGCACAGCCACCAATCATCGAACGCTTGGGGGCGATTGCTCCGGTTACGGCGGTGACAGGCAACGTCGATTGGAATACTGCCCTCGATATTTACCCAATTAATACAACGCTTGAAGTGCAAGGCATTCGGATTATGATCCAGCATATTGGCGATATTCCCAAACGCTGGTATCGCCAATTGCCGCAACCCTTGCCGCATGTGGTGATTTGTGGCCATAGCCATATCGCTTTAATCGAAGAATATCAAGGGGTCTTGTTTATCAATCCTGGTTCAGCTTCGCAGCCACGCGGCCAGCTCGGCGAGCCGACTGTGGCTTTCTTAGATATTCAGGAAAACGGTGAGTTTCACGCTGAAATTATTCCGCTCAAAATGGCCGAATTTATCAAACATGCCGATTAAACAGCAATCCCCTCACCAAATCAATGGCGAGGGGATTTGCTTTACCAAGCGAGCTTATTCGTGACGCAATGCCTTGATTGGGTCAAGGCGGGCGGCACGTGCAGCGGGATACAAGCCCGCGATAATTCCTACTACCAAGCCAAAGCCCAGTGCCAGGGCAATCAGCCACGGTGGAATATAGAAGAAATCACCGCGAATTGGCACTTGTTCTTGTTCGAGGTAGGCGAGGGCAAAGCGATTGAGGATGCGGCCCGTACCCCAACCACCCAGCAAACCGACAACTCCCCCAAAGAAGCCAATCATGCCAGCCTCAGTCATAAAGAGCGTGCGAATATTGCCGCGCGAAGCTCCGATGGCCTTGAGCGTACCAATTTCACGAGTCCGCTCATAAATCGCCATAATCATGGTGTTCATAATCCCGATTGTGGCGACGAACAGCGCCAAGCCACCAACCGAGCCAAGCATAATATTGATCACCAAGAAAATTTTCGAGGCTAGTTCAAGCACAGTTTCAACTGATTGCACTCGAAAGCGCTGCGTTCGTAGTTCATTGGTCAATTGACGGGCTACATTCAAATCTTTGGCGCGAATCAAGGCATAATCGTAGCCTTCGGTTGCCAACAAATCTGGCTCGTTAAACCACCAAGCCTTGAGGGCAATGCTATCGTTGGGGGTTAATGCAACCAAATTATTATCAGCACTTGAAACACCTACAAGCGTATAATCGAACGATTGCGATTCGCCGCGCGGGGTTTCCATCACCAACTGGACTTCTTGACCAATCAGATTATTAACTTCAGCAGTAAGGCCCAAACGGCGCAACGCTCGCTGCGAAATCACAATTTCGCCATCTTTGGTGGGGCGCAACACACCAGCCAAGGCGGTTGGCGGCGTTTCAAAAGGATTATTGATGCCAACCCCAGGATCAACCCCAACTGCAATTGTTGCGGTCGCATCGCCAGGTAGCACCAACCGTTTCGAGATCGATTCATTGACATCGACGATTGGGGTAACGCTGACAATATCGGGGCGTTGCTGCCATTCGGCAATTTTGGCAGGCGAAATCACGACTTCCCGTTCGGGGCGTACATAGCGCGTATAGGGATTGCGCTCGGCATCACGCGGCTGAACAACGACATTTTCTAGCCCGATGGCATCGAATTGTTGCTGAATAACCCGCTGAACCCCGACCCCCAACGAAAGCATGACCACAATGGTGAAAATCCCAACCGTCACGCCCAGCGAGGTTAACGAAGTGCGGACTTTGCGGCGGGTTAAATTGCTCCAAGCAGTGCGTAAAATATCGCCAAATGTCATGCTACAGCCTCCGCCGTTCGTTCAACAATTTCAATTTGCTCAATAACTCCATCACGCATATGGACAATGCGATCAGCATACGAGGCAGCATTCATGTCGTGAGTGACCATCAGCAAGGTCACTTGTTGTTCGCGTACAAGCCGTTGCATCAATAACAAAACATCGCGGCCCGTGCGCGAATCGAGATTCCCCGTTGGCTCATCGGCCAAAATCAACACTGGATCATTGGCCAAGGCGCGGGCAATTGCCACCCGTTGTTGCTGACCGCCCGAAAGCTCAGCCGGACGGTGATCAGCGCGATCGCCCAGCCCAACTTGATCGAGCAAGTGTTCAGCCCGTTTGCGCCGTTCGCTGCGACCACGGCCAGCTAACATCAAGGGCAAGGCCACATTTTCCCAGGCTTGGTTGGTTGGCAAGAGATTAAAACTTTGAAAAATAAAGCCAACCCGATCGCGGCGAAAGCTGACTAATTTTTTATCGGGGGCACGCCCAAGCTCCAAATCATCAACCCACACTTCGCCTGAGCTTGGCCGATCAAGGCCACCAATCACATTTAATAAGGTCGATTTGCCTGAGCCAGATGGCCCAACCAATGCCACAAACGTGCCGCGTTCAATCTCCAAATCAACGCCAGCCAACGCCTGGACAGTATTTTTCCCCATTTGATAGGTTCGTTGGAGGTTGGTAGTTCTAATTAATGAGCTAGCTTGACCCATAGCGACTCCTTGGAAAATAAGCTGGCTTAACCATACCATAGGAATTTGCGCCTGTTATGGGCAATTTTATGATCATCTATGACACGCTGCCAGCAAGCACTCGCTCGATCAAACTAACGTAGCTATGTCAATAGCTAAATTGGCCCTTTTATTTATAGCCAGATTGGCCTATAATCAACCGCGCTTCCCAAGATTAATCAGCAATTGGTCATTTTAAATAAATTTTAATATCTGGCTAGCTGGGTTAGGGTTATGGGTGTGAGTTGAGGGAGGTGGGAATGATCAGATTAATCTTGCTCGGATTGCGTGGAATATTCGCTGTCGGGATTATTTTTGATTATTAGGTTGATTGTTATTATGCATTATCAAAATATGTTATGTATTGGCGATAGCCAAACCTTTGGTGCTCGTTCGTATGGCTGTTATCCCTTACATTTAGCCCAAATGTTGACTCAGCGCACACCCTATCAATGGCGCACAATTAATCGCAGTGTCAATGGCTATACTGCGCGTAACTTGTGGTTTAAGCTCAACGAAGAAATTGATACGATTAGTGATACCTATCAATCGTGTGTGTTGATTGGTACAAACGATGTCGGCAATAATACCCCGATCGATCTTTTTGAAGAATATTATCGCCAAATTATTCGCACCCTCTTGATTAAAGGCCATAAAGCAGTTTTTTGTGGCGAGATTCCGCCAATCTATGCTGATGGACATATTTTCTTCACCAAAGAAACCCTTGAACGCCGCAAACAATACAATGCGGTGGTTGGCAAAGTGGTTGCCGAATTTAGCAAGGCCATTTGGGTTTCGATGGTTGGTTTAAATCGCGATTGTTACGTTGACCCAGTGCACTTCAACGAAGATGGCAATCGGCGCGTCGCCGAATCATTCTGTGAGGTCATTGTAAATTTATGAACATTGGGATTGTGCTTGGCACGCGGCCTGAGGTGATGAAAAATTATGCGATTGTGCAGGCATTACGCGCGGCTGATTTGCCGTTTGTGGTGCTTCACACCAATCAGCATCATGATCATTTGCTGCAAACCGCGATTTTTGGCCAAATGGGCTACATGCCCGACGAAGTTTTCCCGGGCAACTACAGCATCGGCGCAGCGATTGATTGGGTGCGCGAGCAAATTCGCCGCCATGACATCGATTTGATTTTGGTCAATGGCGATACTGCGGCGGCCTTGGTTGGGGCAATTGCGGCAGTCTACTCCGATGTTGGGTTGGCCCATGTTGAAGCAGGTCTACGAGCTTTCGATAAACGCATGTATGAAGAGCGCAATCGGATTATGGTCGATGGCGCAGCCCATTATTTGTTCTCATACACCCAATATCAAGCCGATTATTTGGCCAAAATTCCCGATTTGCGTGGGCGAATTTTCAATATTGGCAATACCACGGTTGACTTGATTCATGATTTTGCCCATGAACTCACGCCACGCCGCAACGATACTTATGCCTACATCACCTTGCATCGCAAGGAATTTACCGATAGCCGCGAATTGATGCAACAGGTTTTCAGCACAATCAATGAGCTGGCCCAAGAATTCGATGCCATGATTTTTCCGATGCATCCGCGCACGCGGGCGGCCATGGAGCACTATGGTTTGAGCATGGATCTGCTCAGTCGGGTGCAGGTACTTGATCCAGTTGAGCCATTTGAATCGCTGGCCTATGAAAAATACGCCAACATTATCATCACTGATAGTGGTTGTATTCAAGAAGAAGCTTATATTTTTGGCGTGCCCTGTGTGACGGTACGCGAGAATACCGAGCGGCCTGAAACGATCGATTCGGGCGCGAATGTGGTCACGGGCTTCGAGCCAACCGCAATTATCGCGGCGGTGCGCAATCAGCGAGCCAAAAAAGGCCAGCAATTCTCCCCAGTTTACGGCGAACGTGGGGTTGGCCAACGGATCGTAGCAACCTTGCAAGCGCATTTTCGCAGTTGGTCGGATTACTAAATTTGACGCAGCGCATTACAAAATAGCTTGCTAGAATCGGCTAAAAACGCATCCCTTGTGGATGCGTTTTCGTTTATAATTGGAGCGAATTGAATTAGTCATCACTTGAGAACTTTAGGTCACTGTTTCGCCAAAGATGCCGACGCGGTGTTCCGCACTTAACACGAGGTCATCAATGCGCCGAACCAAAATTGTTGCCACGCTCGGGCCAGCCTCTGATACTGAGGAAAAAATGACAGCGTTGGCATTAGCGGGAATGAATGTTGCTCGCTTAAATTTCTCCCATGGTACTCATAACGACCATTCAGAACGCATTCGGCTCCTGCGTCAAATTTCGATTAAGCTCAATCGCCCGATTGCAGTGCTGCAAGACTTGCAAGGGCCAAAAATTCGCACTGGCAAATTAGTTGATAAACAGCCGATTCCGCTCAAGGCCGGCGAAAGTTTCGTTATTACGATTGAAAATGAAGTTGGTCGGGTTGGCCGCGTCAACACCACCTATAAAAATTTACCCACCGATTGTAAGCCTGGCGACCGAATTTTGCTCTCCGATGGTTTGATCGAGTTGCGCGTACAAGAATGCACCAAAACTGAAGTGATCACTGAAGTGGTAACTGGCGGGATGTTGCGCGAGAATCAAGGCATCAACTTGCCTGGCGTAGCCGTTAGTGCTCCGGCCATGACCGAAAAAGATCGTGAAGATTTGATCTTTGGCTTGCACGAAGGGGTTGATTATGTGGCAATCTCGTTTGTGCGCCGCGCCGAAGATGTGCAATTGGTTAAGCAAGAAATTGCTGGGGCTGGCTATCGCACCCCAGTGATCGCCAAAATTGAAAAACCCGAAGCGGTTGATAATATCGAATCAATCGTTGCCGTCGCTGACGGGATCATGGTTGCGCGGGGTGATTTGGGCGTAGAAATGCCGCCTGAAGAAGTGCCATTGATTCAAAAATTGATCATTGCTTCCGCCAATCGCGCTGGAATTCCGGTGATCACTGCGACCCAAATGCTCGAATCGATGATTGTCAACCCACGGCCAACTCGCGCCGAAGCCAGCGACGTGGCTAACGCGATTCTCGATGGCACTGATGCAGTGATGCTTAGTGGTGAAACCGCCAACGGAGCCTATCCAGTTGAAGCGGTGACGATTATGGCGCGAATTGCCGAAGTAACTGAGCGCGGCGCACCACCACGTGATGCCCAACAACGTAACGCGTCTGATGCCCCCGAAACCTACTCGCACGCAATCAGCCATGCTGCTTGTGCAATTGCCGAATCGATCGATATTGCGGCGATTGTGGCATTTACTTCATCGGGCTTTACAGCGCGGTTGGTCGCCCGCGATCGCCCGCGAGTGCCGATTATCGCCATGACCCACGAATACGATGTCTATCATCGTTTGGCCTTGCTTTGGGGAGTTGAATCCTTGCTGTGCCCATTCGTGACGCGGCTTGACGATTTGAGCAACTTGGCACGGGCAATTATGATCGAGCGTCAAGTAATTAAGCCCGGCGATTCGGTCGTGATTACGGGCGGTCACCCCTTGGCGGTGCGTGGCACAACCAACTTCCTCAAAATTCTTTCAATCTAAACAAAAAAGCCCTAGGCCGCTCAATAACGAGCGGCCTAGGGCTTTCCATTCAGCAAATTTAACGAACCGTCAACGGTGCATAGACTGCATAGCTTGGCGCAACCCAGCCTGGCTCGCCATATGTCCAAGCAGCAATCCTCGATGATTCGTAGGTATTACCAACGCTATCGAATACACCGCTCAAATACATGCGCGTTGGGGTAGCAACCAAACTAGTAACGGTAAACCCACTTGCATATTGATCACGGTGTTGTACTCCACCTCCAACACTGTTCCAAATTCCATTCCAGCGCAAAATACCTGGGCTAACCACCCCACCAGCCACGCCATTGAACGAACCAGCCACGTACAAGCCATCAACACCCATTTCAAGATCATTGATTGGGCCATCAATCATGCCACTCAAGGCCGACCAGTGTGAGCCATTCCAATAGGCAATTTGGTAGGCGGGTACTCCAGCAATACTACTGAATGTGCCAGTAACATACACGCCGTCAGCACTTGCCTCAAGCTGGCGAATGCTATTCACACCAGTAGCCAGCGTTTGCCATTGCGTCCCATCCCAACGGGCTAGCTGTGCGCCATCGCTGATATAGACTACGCCATTCAAGGCCTCAACTACCGTTACTTGATTAAACGTGGCTGGAGCATGCAAGGCTTGCCATTGGCCATTATTCCAAACTGCCAAATTATTGGTATTGACCCCAGCAAATTGGCTAAAACCACCTGCTACATAGAGTTTGCCTTGGTCACGGGCCATGCCAAAAACCGTTTGATCCGTAATGCTAAGCCAGGTTGTTGAAACTTGGGTAGTTTGATACAACCGATTGGCTTGAATTAAAAAGATCGTATCACTGATTACTTCTAGTTGTTCGGCATTGCTCATAACACTCGCAACTGGCTCAGCAATTAACGTTTGCCATCCAGTCGCAGCATCAGAACGAATCAGAGCACCTCGCCCACTGCCCCAAGTTGCGTGGGTTCGCACATACCCATAGATCGTTTCACCAACGTTACTCAAGTTAAGTGGAGCACTATCAAACCCATTGGGGGTCATCGACTCCCAATGGTCATCGCGAAATACCAGACGATTCAGCGCATAATATTGATCATAGATGTATAAATCACCCAAGGCATACATGTCATTGTCAAATTCAACCAACGAATATTTGGGAAATTCAAGCCACTCATAATTTTTATAGCTTGCTTGGGCTGCAATCGCCCAATCCGAGCCATTCCAAACATATAACGGCACATCGATTCCAATTGGCTTACCTAAAGCAAACAAGCCTTGATCGCGAAGCAACACACTTTCAATTGGATTGTTAATCCCATTGCCAAAGGTATTCCAGGTTGTGCCATTCCAAGCAGCAATATTATGCATTTGGATGTTGGTGGTTGAGGTAAATGCCCCGCCGATAATGACCTGATTATCAACTAGCTGTAGATCCATGATATAGCCAGTTATTCTACCACCAACATCGTGCCATTGGCTCCCATCCCAACGCACAATTCCACCTTGATTTTGAGAATTGATCGGCTCAAGCGAGCCACTGACATAGATACCATCAGCACCACTGACGACATTCAAAATAATTCCATCAACTCCAGTACCGACTGGATTCCATTCGCTACCATTCCAGCGGGCAATATTTTGGTAGGCTTGACCATCGATTGTCAATGGCGTACTGGTCAAATAAAGCTCATTTTGGTAACTCGCCAAGCTCATCAGGTAATTGTTCGTGAGAACGGTGGCTAAACCAGTCCACGTTGTGCCATCCCAATAAGCGAGATCAACATCTTGACCATTAAGTTTCAATACGCCACCAGCGTACAGCTTATCTTGGTGAATCGTCAGGGCTTCAACATAGCCATTCAAGGCTCCGAGCTTTAACCATTGCCGACCATCCCAATAGACAACGCCCGTAAGATCAGTCATTGAACTACCATCAATCGCTGCTGCATAAAGGGTATTATTCCAAACCAATGGATGGCTTAATCCGCGCGTGTCGGCGTTGATACCAAACCCAGCAAATTCATTGCTCCACGAATTGGCATTTGAAGTTTCACTTGGTTGCCTAGCTTGAGTTGGATCAATCGCTAGGCTCAATCCGCAGCTCAATAAACCAATGATTGCGCCAATGCGCCCTAAGCGCCGAAATAATTTTCGCATAATGTTTTCTCTTGCCCTCAACTAACTATGGACAGGTGCTAGCATTTTAGGCCAACACCTAGATCAATATTATCGGATAACTGCTGGTAAATACAGCTCATTCAAAACAACATTGGGGGTATTCCAAACATAGAGCCGTAATTGAGCTGTGGTTGTTACGGCATTGATTGGATCGCGCACGGTATAGGTCAGAGTATCAATCCCGGTAAATTGAGGATACGGTGTGTAGACCACCGAATTACCGCTAATCACAGCCGTGCCATGGCTTGGCGCTGTGAGATTCACCAGTTGCAATTGAGATGGATGGTAGCTCCAATCATTGGCTAAAACATTGACCGTAACCGCTTGAGGGCGATTGGTAAACGCATAATCAGGTTTGGCTTTGATCAATGGTTCGTCACCATATTCCCACACGGCCAAAGTATACGACTCATATTGGTTGCCAACCCGATTGAAGTCACCATACATAAACATACGGGTCGGAGTGGCGGCTAAGCGCTGAACCGTCCCATTGTTCACTATACCAAACGATCGATACGTCTGAACACCACCGCCAACTCCATGCCATGCCGACCCATCCCAGCGCAGAATCCCTGGGCTAACGATGCCATTGTTCAAACCGAAAAAGTTGCCTGCCACATATAGGCCATCGGCTCCCATTTCCAGATCAAGAATTGAACCACTAATCACCCCACTCAAGCCCGACCAAGCCGTGCCATTCCAATAGGCGATTTTGGGGGCTGTCACGCCGCCAACACTGCTAAAGGTGCCAGCGATATAGACCCCATTGGTAGTTGCTTCAATTGAACCAATATTGACCACATTGGTGGCGAGGGTTGTCCACTGCGTGCCATCCCAGCGAGCCAATTGAAAGCCATCGCTGATATACACATGATTGCCATGGGCCTCAATTAGCACCACTTGATCGAATGAGGCTGGCGCATTTAAGGCTTGCCATTGCGTGCCATCCCAAGTCACCAAATTATGCGCCGTGACCCCATTGAATTGCTCAAAATCACCAGCAACATACAATTTGTTATTGGATTGGGCAATTGCACGAACCACACGGAACGCGCCAATTTGGTTCCAGGTGGTGCTAGCAGCTTCGTACAGCGTATAGTAACTAACCATAAAATGGCTTTGTTGAAAGGCTTCGAGTGCTTGCACCGGGTCTGAAGTAGATCGCCGATCAACGAGCTTCTGCCAATGCTGATTGCTGCCAAATTGGGCTAGCGAAGCAACACCTTGGCTCCAGTAAAAGTTACTCGATGCCACCAAAAGATTTTCATCAACTGTGGCAATCGCAGTTGCCATTCGGGTCAATAAGCCATGGGAATTCATTGGTTCCCACTCTGTGCCATTCCAACGTAAGGTTGAATCACCTTGGCTGGTTGGTTCAACGGCACTACTATAATAGCTAATTTCACCAACCAGCAATAACTCTTGCTTATACTGTACAAATACAGCTCTTGGGGAAAATAGCCAAGAATAATCCATTGAACCAAGATCAGCTAAGAAGATCCATTCACTCCCATCCCAATGCAGATGCTCATAGCCTGAACTATCAGTTGGCCGATGGAGTGCATAGAGTTCACCATCCATAACGGTTACATTATGAACCCAGCCAGTCAAACCCGTGTCGAAGGTATTCCAGTTCGTGCCATTCCAGGCGGCGACATTGCGCATACTTGGCACAAGCGTTGAGGTGAAATTCCCACTGATGTAGAGTTGGTTATTGGCCCATTTCAAATCAACCACATGGCCATAAACCCCACCACCAACAGTTTGCCATTGGGAACCATTCCAATACAGTAAACTAGTTGCTTGACCATTATATAAAAAGGAGCCGCCGAGATAGAGGCCATCGGGGCGTGAAAGCATGGTAAACACAACACCTTCAATGCCAGCTGCCGCCGCATGCCACTGTTCACCATCCCAACGGGCTAAGCTGCCATAGGCTTGATCATCGATCAACAGGGCTTCGCTCCCAAGATACAGTTGATTGGCATAACTTGCTAACAAAAACGGGCCATCTTGAACAACATGCATGGGCATAGCCGTCCACAAGTTGCCATCCCAATAGGCAAGGTTAAGGTTCTTACCAGCGATGGTAAAGCGCCCAGCCACATACAAACGATTTTGATGCACCGTCAGCACATCAACTTGACCGTTCAGGCCATCTATTTTCAGCCATTGTTGGTCATTCCAATAACCAACCCCCGACTCAAAGTTGCGATGTCCATTCAAAATTGCATACAGCGTGCCATTCCATTCAATTGGGCGCAACGGGGTATAGCTGTTAGCGGCAGTTTTTATATATAAGCCAAAATCTTGGCTCCATGTGCCAGGGCTGCTTGGAATTTGCGGCTCCACGGCTGCCACCGGAGCGCTTGGCTTGGTGATAGCACTTAACATAATTAAAAACAGGGTAACGATGCTGATTAATTTTGAACTTCTCGACATGGGAACTTCCTCTCAAAGCTAGATTGGGGAGCGGCAATCGATGCGCGATTACCGCTGATTTAATCGTTTATTTGATGGTATAGGGCAAGAATAAGTGATACTTTACGCTATTGACTACAATTGTCCCAACCTGCGAACCACCATGACCATCGTTGATGGTATAGCTGATTGTCGCAACAAATGGATAAGAATTTGGCGCGGTATAGCGCAATCGATTATTAACCACCGCTACCGTGCCAGCTGTGGTGCTTGCTTGCGTAATGGTTAATTGGTCGCCGTTTAGATCGACCGCATTTGCCATTACATTCAGCGTTGTGATGCTATTAGGCTGAACGGTAATCGTTATGGGAGCAACAGTGGGCACATGATTTTGTACCTCAATCGTCAAGGTTGCGGTTGCCGTTATGCCACGGGTTTGATTGCGCACGGTATAGGTTAAGGTTTCAGTACCTTGAAAGGTTTCCGCAGGAATATAATGTACTTGGTTGCCACTAATCGTTGCTGTGCCATGAATGGCTGCGTCAACTGCCACCACCGCTAAGGGTTCTCCATTAATCGTCCAGTCATTGGCAATCACATCAACCCTGACTGAATACGGACGATAGGTTGTTGCATAATCAGCGGTTGCAGTCACGATTGTATCAATGCTATGGATGTTGATCCGGGCGCTTTGTTGCCCCCCATGACCATCACTTACCCTATACGTCACCACATCGGTAAAATGGTGTTGATTCGGCGGCATGTAGCGCAATTGATTATTGACAATCGTCACCGTGCCGCTGACCGCACTGGCTTGGGTGATCGTCAAGCTATCGCCATTCAAATCAATCAGGCCATCCAATGGGTCAAGCAGCGTTTCAGTAAATGGATAGACCGCTTGTTCCTGATCAGCAATGCTTGGGAAGTGATTCCAGACATGCACCTGGAGTTGCGCTGTGCTGGTGACAGCATTGATTGGGTCGCGCACAACATAGGTCAAGGTTTCAACGCCTTCAAATTGTGCTTCCGGCCTATACACAACCGAGTTACCGTTAATCACAGCCGTGCCATGGCTTGGGCTGCTCACACTCACCAATTGCAATTGATTTGGCTGATCGCTCCAATCATTCGCCAGCACATTCACCGTAACTGACTGCGGACGATAGGTAAGGCCATAATCCGATTTGGCCTTAATCAACGGTTCGTTGCCATACTCCCACGCTGCAATTTGTTTGGATTCGTAGGTATTTCCCACCCGATCAAAAGACCCATACAGCAGCATGCGGGTTGGGGTTGCTGCAAGCAGCGTCACAGCACCTGGTTGATTTGGTGTTGCACTGGACTTCACCCCACCGCCAAGCCCATGCCATGTAGTGCCATCCCAGCGTAGAATGCCTGGGCTATAAATACCATTGATAATGCCTCGGAACCATCCAGCCACGTACAAGCCATCGGCTCCCATTTCGAGATCGTAGATTGAACCATCGATCTCGCCTGTTAAACCCGACCAAGCCGTGCCATTCCAATAGGCAATTTTTGGTGTGGCTATGCCACCAACACTGCTAAATGTGCCAGCGATATAGACCCCATTGGCGGTTGGCTCAATGGAACCAATATTGACCACATTAGTGGCGAGGGTTGTCCATTGGCTGCCATTCCAGTGGGCCAATTGAAAGCCATCGCTAATATAGACATCATCGCCATGGGCTTCAACAATAACGACCCGATCAAATGAGGCAGGCGTATTCAAGGCTTGCCACTGTGTGCCATTCCAGGTCACCAGATTACGCGCTGTAACCCCATTGAATTGCTCAAAATCGCCAGCAACATACAACAAATCATTGGCTTGAGCCAAACTTTCCACTGTCGCAGGACTGGCTTGATTCCAAGCATTGTTAACCGCTTGATATAGAGTGCTATTGTAAATACTAAAAAAGTTCTGCTGATACTTTTGGAGCGCTTGTGCATATTGTGGCTGCTGGGAGTCATAGGCTATCAGCAATTGCCATTGGTTATTTGGCGACAAATGAGCTAAACTCGCTTGTCCATTGCCCCAAGTCATCCGCCCAGAGGCTGCGTAGACATCCTCACCATCAACGGCTAATGCGAGTTTCATTGCAGAAATTCCATTCGGAGTCATGGCTTCCCAAGAATTACCCTTCCAGCGCAAGGCCGAATCACCCCATCTCAGTGTTTGCACATTGCGATCCACAAAGCCTATTGGCCCAAATGCCAATAATTCTTGCTGATAATTGACGAGCACAACATCAGGATAGCGCGACCAATTAAGAACGCTACTTGTTTCACTTAAATTGGAGAGTGTCGTCCAGTGAGTCGCATCCCAGCGTTGGAGCTGATAAATCGTTTGATAAGGATAAGGTCTATCGGTTTGGCTGAGGGCATACAGGTCGCCATCAAGCAGCGCCAAATTATGGGTTGGGCTAACAATCCCGGTGCCAAAGGTATTCCAACTGGTGCCATTCCAGGCAGCGATATTCTGCATAGTTGGTTCAAGCGTCGAGGTGAATTTGCCACTAATGTAGAGTTGATCATTGGCCCATTCAACATCCATCACCATCCCCTGAACGCCCCCGCCAACGCTCTGCCACTGTGCTCCATTCCAATGGATCAAGCCGGTATTTTGGCCATTGAGTTGGAAGACCCCGCCGAGATACAGACCATCGGGCCGCGAGAGGATACTCATAACTGCGCCGAAAATACCTTCAGCGACGGGATGCCATTGCGTGTCATCCCAACGCAAGAGTAAACCTGAGGCTTGGTCAGCAATCTGCTCTGAATATCCACCAACGTAGAGTTGATCGTTATGGCTGGCCAAGATAAAAATATTGGGGCTAAATTGGGTGGGCATCGCCGTCCACAGATTGCCATCCCAAAAAGCAATACTGATATGGTTGCCCCCAAGCGTCAAGCGTCCGGCTGCAAACAAACGGTTTTGATGCACGACCACCGAATCGACCTCACCTGATAACCCATCAAGTTTCAGCCATTGCTGACCGCTCCAATAGCCCACCCCCGGCTCAAAGCCGTCTACGCCAACGATTCCTGCATATAACGTGCCATTCCATTCAATTGGGCGCAGCGGCATATAGCCGGGGTCAAGTTTCAGTGGGTCGGCAAAGGCTTGGCTCCATGTGCCTGGGCTAGTTGGAATTTGCGGCTCGCTGGCAATAACTGGAGCAACAGGCCTTTGTAACGCTCCAACCAACAATGCCATTAGAGTGATCAGGACAATTATTTTCGATGGTTTATTCATAATTAGGTATCCTTGGAGGTAAATATCGCTGCTGTAATCCACAAATACTTCAGCATAACGAAGAATCAACCAGATTTGTTATTGGGTTGGATTCTCAACCCCTAGGTTAAATTGCAATCTGAAGGGAAGTCATTGTTTGGGGAAGGTGGGGTGGTTGGAATATTGCTGGCAGGATTGTGCTTAATCCTAAAAAAACCACAGCAAAAAACCAAAGCTGCTTCATCTTCAACTCCTTAGCTTCACATCAGCATGATTTGACCACAAAAGAGATTATGGTTCGTGGAAAATCTCTCACCAACAAGTATAGCAACGTAGTACAAACCCAACAATGGGTCAAAATGTGTATCGGCGGGCTAGCCCTGTGCAAGCAAGCGGTGAGTAATCAAGCCGATGATCGCGCTACAGATTTAAGAGAAACCGCTATAATAAGGGGAGCTTGAAGGTGCTGTTGATCGTTGCGCCCCGAGAGCAACCGCAAAGCAAGCCCAAAATCACAACTGTTGAGGACTATTCCATGGCCGATTCATTATTTGATCCAGAACGTGATCCCTTTGCAGATATGCGCAATGCTTTAGAAACCGCGCAACGTGAACGCAAAAATATTCTAGTTGAGCTTGGCGGTGATTGGTGTGTGTGGTGTCATCGCTTAGAGGCGTTTATCAATGCCCACCCCCAATTACGCTATTTACGCGATATTCATTATGTTAAAGTCAAGGTTTTAGTGGGCGATGAGCAACAAAAAAATAAAACTTTTTTAGAGCACTTACCAGGTTTCGATGGGGTTCCGCATATTTTTATCTACAATAGTCGTGGCCAATTGCTTTGCTCGCAAGATACCAGCCCACTCGAAGAAGGCGAGAGCTATAACTTTGGGCGGGTACGCGATTTTCTGAGTCGTTGGTCGGAATGGCGGCTCTCGCCCTATGATGCCTTGGCAACCGACGAACTCAAACGCCTGGTCGAGCTGCATTACTTTGGCGAATATGCCAACCAAATTACCCCTAGCGCCTAAATAAGCCCGATTAATTGACGAATGCGAGGGCTTGTTCTACCATGCGCCGCGCAAAGGAGTTTATATGCGTGTGTTGATCCTTGGGGCAAGCGGCCAACTGGGCACTGAGTTAGCCAAGACGTTTGCTGACCATCACTTATTAATGCCGAGCCATCAAGAACTGGATTTGAGTCAAGCCACTGCGCGGGCGGCTATTAACCAATTAACCCCCGATTTGGTGCTCTTGCCAGCGGCTTTTACCAATGTCGATGGCTGTGCGCTTGATCCAGCGCGGGCTTTTCGCGAAAATACGCTTGGCCCAAAATATGCTGCGCTGGCCTGCCGCGACCGCGATATTCCCTTGGTCTATGTCAGCACCAACGAGGTATTTAGTGGTAGCAGCCAGCAAGCCTATAGCGAATACGACCAGCCAGCGCCGATCAATGCCTATGGGCGCTCCAAGTGGGGTGGCGAGCAGGCAGTTTTGCACCATGCACCCAATGTTTTTATCACGCGGGTGGCTTGGTTGTTTGGTGGGCAGCGCAATTTTGTGCGCACGATCGCCCGTTTAGGCCGCGAACGTTTGCAAACTGGCGAACCACTGCGCGTTGTGACCGACGAAGTTGGTACGCCAACCCATGCCGCCGAAGCAGCTTGGGCGATTCGCCAACTGGTCGATAGCAATCTGCCAGGCATTTATCATGTGGTCAATGAGGGCGCTTGCTCACGTCATGAATTGGCATGTGCGGTCTTGGCAGCGGCGGGTATCGATCTGCCTGTTGAGCCAATTACGTCGGCAGAATTCAGCCGGCCAAGCAGCCCACCGCCATTTTCAGCATTGAGCAACAATGCCGCTGCTGCCTTGGGCATTCGCTTGCGCCGCTGGCAAGCAGCTGTAATTGCAGCAGTTGCGGCGATCGACGAGCCAGCTTAAATGAGCCATCACATCGATATTCTGATTCCAAATTATAACGGCGCTAGCTTATTGGCTGCTTGCCTTGAGAGCTTGCGCCAGCAAACCCGCCGCGATTTTCTAATTACAGTGATTGATGATGCCTCGCCTGATGGGAGCGTTCCCGCTTTACAGGCCGCCTATCCTGAGGTCAACTGGCTGATCCAGCCTGAAAATCAAGGCTTTGTGGCGGCAGTTAATCGTGGTTTTCAGGCAACCAGTGCGCCTTGGGTCATCTTGCTTAATAATGATACTGAAGTTGAGCCAAGCTTTGTTGCCGCATTAATTGGTACGCTTGAGCGTTTTCCAGCTTATGATTTTGCTGCCGCCAAAATGCTGCTCTACAGCCAACCTGATCATTTGCACACTACTGGCGATGGCTACAATTGGGATGGTTTGCCATGGAGTCGCGGGGTTTGGCAAGTTGATCGTGGTCAGTATGATGCAATCAGCGAGGTTTTTGGGCCATGTGCTGGGGCAGCGGCCTATAAACGCGCTAGTTTGCAACAACTTGTCAATCACCATGGCCAATTGCTTGATCCATTGCTCGTGATGTATTGCGAAGATGTTGATCTCAATTTGCGGGCGCGGCGAGCTGGAATGCGCACCCTCTTTGTGCCTCAAGCGCGAGTGCTGCATCATTTAAGTGCGACTGGTGGCGGGGTACGCGCCAGCTATTATTGTGGGCGGAATTTTATTGTGCTGTGGTTGCGCCATATGCCACTGCAAGCGTGGCCGTATGCCTTGCCAGCTTTTTTGTGGTCGCAACTGACGATTTTTGGTCAAGCGCTGCGCCATTGGCGTGGCGAAGCTGCCCGTGCTCGCTTACGTGGTCAGTGGGCTGGCTTGCGGCTCATTCCTCAAATTTGGCGTGAACGAACGTTAGCCACAGCAGAAGCACAGCGGCTGCTCGCTTGGCTTGGACGATAGGAGTCCCCATGGCCCCGTATCTCTCGGTGGTAATTCCGGCCTATAACGAAGCCCGCCGATTACCCCAAACCTTACCTTTAGTCTTGCAATTTCTCGCTGCCCAGCCATGGTCATGGGAGTTATTGGTGGTTGATGATGGCAGTAGCGATCAAACGGTGGCGCTGGCTGAAGCCGCTTGTCATAACTTTGCCCAAGCCCGCGTGATTCAAAACCCGCATCGTGGCAAAGGCTATACCGTGCGCACTGGCATGACTCAAGCGGTTGGTGAGTATGTGCTTTTCTCCGATGCCGATTTGGCCGTGCCCATGGAAGAATGGCCCAAGCTCGAAGCCAAACTGCAACAAGGCTACGATATTGTGATTGCTTCGCGCGAGGGCGCAGGAGCCAGCCGCATCGACGAGCCATTTATGCGTCACCTGATGGGTCGGGTGTTCAATATCATCGTGCGGGTTTTGGGCATTGGTCAATTCCAAGATACGCAATGTGGGTTTAAGGTATTCAGCCGCGAGGCATCCCACGACGTTTTTGGGCGCATGCGGCTGTACGACGATACCACCGAGGCTCCCAAGGGGGCGGCAGTCACGGCCTTTGATGTTGAGGTATTGTATTTAGCCTTGCGGCGAGGCTATCGGATTGCCGAAGTTCCCGTCACTTGGCGCTACGGCGAAGAAACCAAAGTCGATAATATCCGCGATTCTTGGCGCAACCTGCGCGATGTGCTCAAAGTCCGCTGGAACGCGATCTCAGGCCAGTATCGCGATGTGAAACCAAGAGCATAGAGCATATTTTATTTAACCACGAAGAACGCGAAGAACACGAAGATCAGTAAGGCAATAGGCGAGTGGCTATCGGAATAGTGGTTGGCGTTTCAAATCAATCTCCGATAGTCAATAGCCTATTGCCAATAGCCATCCTAAAGCTCTGCGCCGCTGCGTTCAATAATAAAGTGAATCTTCGCGCTCTTCGCGGTTATAAGCTAAGCTCCCGATCCCCAACCCCCAATAACCAATCCCCAAATACTACCCTATCGTCGTTGTGCGCTCAGGCTCGGGCAGCCGTACCGTGATAAAGAAGGCTGGCAATAACAAGCCAATCGCGGCGATCATGGCCCAGGTTGGCGAGGTCCAGTCGGCGAGGCTGCCAATGATGGGGTAAAGCACGCCCGACGTACCCCAAGCAAAGCCCATCATCATGGCGCTGGCGGTGGCAATATGTTGCGGTGCATACTCCTGCGCTGTGACAATCGAAACCGGAATATTAGCCATCACCATTGCCCCAACCAGTGCCGTCAAGGGGTAATACCACCAATTCAATGGCGATGATAGCACTAAGCCGATAAAAAGCGGAATTGTGCTCAAAATACTTGAACGCAGCACCACTGTGCGCCCAATTCGATCAGAAATGCGTCCGCCAATAATGCCGCCAACCGCTGAGGCAATATTGAAAACCGCCAACGTCGGGCCAACATGGGCATCAGCCATCGCTTGATCAAAACGATCGCGCAGCATAAAGCCCAATAAGCTGCTATATGAAACACTCGAAAGCGAGCGTAAGACGCTCATAAACCAAAGCCAGCGCAACGGCCCCTGAAAAACGCTGATATAATCGCGCAACGTTTTGGGTTGGCTGCGATTTTGCTTGGCTGAAGGAATCATCAAGAAGGTCAAAACCCCAACTGCAATTCCCACGGGCAGCAAATAGGGCAAACTCACCAAATCAAACTGGGCAGCAATTAGGGGGCCAAAGGCCATGCCAACCGTGCCGCCAGCCGAAAAAATTGAAACAAACAAACCACGTTGCTGAGGATTCGCGCCCATGGCGATATAGGCTGCTCCTGCCGGATGAAAAATTGCGCTGCCCAAACCACCAAGCATAATCAACGCGCCCAGCATAAAGAAATTGGGCACATAGCCAATCAAGGTTAGGCCGATCGCCGTCAGCACAGGGCCAAATGCCGCTAACCAACGCCGATCAATATAATCGCCAACCGCACCAAGCAAGGGCTGAAGCATCGAGCCAGCAAACGACAAAATCGCCACCAAAATGCCAGTTTGACCAATACTCACCTGATAGGTATCGCGAATACTTGGCAGTAAGGGCGCTAACAGTGAAGTCCACATATCATTCATGGCATGCGAAAATGTCATCATTACCATGACCGAAAGGCCTGTCAGAGCGACAGCCTGCCCACTTGTCCGCGTTGCCATGAAGCCTCCAAAGCACCTATGAAATTTCCCGCATATTAGGATAAGTATATAGCAGATGCAGAAATTGTGAGAAGGGTTTTGGATTAAACAAAACCCCCTTGCTGATCCGAATCAGCAAGGGGGTTTCGGGTTAATCTAGGCAAATTGCTCAAGTTGTTGCTTGACGGTTGCCAAGAATTTATCGGCGGTTGCGCCGTCGATCAAGCGATGGTCAAACGTAAAACTGAGGTAGCACATTGGCCGAATCGCGATTGCATCGGCTCCGTTGATCGTCACGACCACAGGCCGCTTTTGGATTGCACCAATCCCCAAAATGCCCGATTGAGGCTGGTTGATGATTGGCATGGCAAATAGCGAGCCACTTACGCCGTGATTTGTAATTGTAAAGGTGCCGTCTTTCACTTCATCGGCGGTTAGGCGGCGCGTGCGGGCGCGTTCGGCCAAATCGTTGACTGTGCGCGAAAGCCCCAGCAAGCTCTTTTCATCGGCGTTATGCAGCACTGGCACGATCAGGCCATCGGGAATGGCCACGGCCATGCCAACGTTAACCGATTTATGCAGCAAAATGCCTTCATCGGTATAGGTGGCATTGACAATTGGCACTGCTCGTAAGCCTGCTACAGTTGCCTGCACAAAATAGGGCGTAAAGGTTAATTTAACCCCTTGCCGCTCGAAATCGGCCTTATGTTGGTCACGATGCGCGATAATTGTGCTGAGATCAACTTCCATCACTGTGGTAACGTGTGGCGAGGTTGCTTTTGAGCGCACCATATGCTCAGCGATTGCGCGGCGCATACCACTCAACGGTTGTAATTCATCACCAACAAATGGCTCGATGCTCGGCGCGGCTGGCGTGGCTGGCGGAGTATAAGCCACTGGTTTGGCCAGCAAACTGCCAGTAATCGTCGGCATTGGTGCTGGCGTTGAGCTTGGTTTGATGACGGGCATCGGCGCTGGGGTTGGCGCGGTTGGCGTTGGCATTGGCATCGGTGCTGGTTTGGCAGCATCACCCTGAGCCATAAAGCGCTCAACATCTTGCTTGGTCACGCGGCCATCTTTGCCAGTGCCAGCAATTTGCTTAATATCGAGGTTATGCTGGCTGACCAAGCGAGCCACGACTGGTGACATAAAGCTATTGCCACCGCCGTTATTGCTGCTTGCTTGGCTGGCGACGGCGGGCGCGGCTGGTGCGCCAACGGCGGCAACCGTAGCGCTACTACTATCTTCCAAGACCGCAATGATCGTACCAACTGGCACGGTATCGCCTTCGTTGACCCGAATTTCGAGCAATCGCCCATTGACTGGCGAAGGAATTTCGGTATCCACTTTGTCGGTAGTAACTTCGAGCATTGGCTCATAGAGTTCAAGGCTCTCGCCTGGTTGCTTGAGCCAGCGCCCAACTGTGCCCTCGGTGACGCTCTCACCAAGCTTTGGCATCTTAAATTCGACGGACATCCCAGTCCTTTCTATGGTATCGATACTGATGGGCTATAAGCTAAAGCCAAGTTGGATCTTCACTATCCAATAGCCAATCGCCTACAGCCAATCGCCACTAATAATTGACTAAATCGCGCAGCGTATCGGCAATTTTGCTTGGTGTTGGCAAGAATTCGTTTTCGAGCGGTGCACTATAGGGCATCGCTGGAATATCCAAGCCTGCCAAGCGTTGCACTGGCGCATCGAGATGTTCAAAGCCATCTTGGGCGATGATTGCGGCAATTTCTGCGCCATAACCACCAAACAAATTATCTTCGTAGAGCACCAACACTTTACTGGTTTTCTTAACCGAATTGAGAATTGTTTCGCGATCGAGTGGCACTAACGAGCGCAAATCGACGACTTCGACGCTAATATCTTCCTTGGCCAGCATTTCGGCGGCCTCAACGGCGTAATGACGCATCATGCCATAGGTGATCACCGAAACATCACTGCCTTCACGGGCGATATCGGCCTTGCCAATTGGCACAGTATAGTGCTCATCGGGCACATAGCCTTTGATCAAGCGATAGCATTTTTTGTGCTCTAAAAACAACACTGGATCGGGATCATCAATCGCTGCCAGCAGCATGGCCTTGGCATCATACGGCGTTGACGGCGCAACCACCTTGAGACCTGGAATATGGGCGAAAAAGGCTTCGATGCTTTGCGAGTGATAGAGTGCCCCGTGGATACCACCGCCATAGGGAGCGCGAATCACTAAGGGTACTTCCCAGGTATTATTTGAGCGATAGCGCATGCGGGCGGCTTCGCTGATAATTTGATTGAAGGCTGGGAAGATAAAATCGGCAAATTGAATTTCGGCGATTGGGCGCATGCCATACATTGCTGCGCCAATTGACGAGCCAATAATAATTGACTCAGCGAGTGGCGCATCAATTACCCGCTTGCTGCCATATTTAGCGTGCAAACCATCAGTAACCCGAAATACCCCGCCGCGTTGGCCAACATCTTCACCAATAATATAGACCCGCTCATCGTTGGCCATAGCTTGGTCGAGCGCTTGATTGATCGCTTCTAAGAGATTTAATTCTGCCACCTGATACCTCTATGCACATGATAAATAGCGAAACTGCCTGCGAGCACGGTTATTCGGCAAACACATATTTGCGCACGGTGCTGGGGTCGGGCAAGGGTGCTGCTTCAGCATAGGCTGTTGCATCATTGACAATTTCTTTAATTTCGGCGCGAATTGCGGCAACTTTGGCATCATCGAGCATGCCTTCATCGCGCAAGAAATGCTCGAAGCTCGCGATTGGGTCGCGGGTGCGCATGGCCTTGATATCTTCAGGTGAGCGATACGTTCGGTCATTATCATCAGAGGAGTGGGCGGTCAAACGCACACATTTGGCCTCGATCAAGGTTGGGCCGTCGCCACGGCGGGCGCGTTCGACCGCAGCGGTCATAGCTTCGTAAACCTCAAGCACATTGGTGCCATCAACCGTGATCCCAGGAAACCCGTAGCCTGGGCCGCGATCCGAGACGTTTTCTACGCCCATTTGCTTGTGCTGCGGCACGGAGATGGCGTAGCCATTATTTTCGCAGAAGAAAATTACTGGTAATTTCATCACCCCAGCCAAGTTCATGGCCTCGTGGACATCGCCCTGTGATGATGTACCTTCGCCAAACGCCGTCCAAACCACAATATCATCGCCGCGCATTTGTGCGCCCATAGCGACACCGACGGCATGCGGCACTTGGGTGCCCGTTGGCGACGAGTGCGAAACAATATTCAAAGCACGATGGCTATAGTGAGCGGGCATCTGGCGGCCACCACTGCTAGGATCTTCGGCTTTCGCCAACAAGCCGAGCATCACCTCGCGCGGGGTCATTCCCATTGCCAACATCATTGCTAAATCACGATAGTAGGGCACAATCCAATCGTGTTTGGGGCGCATTGCAAAGGCTGCGCCTACTTGAGCAGCCTCATGACCTTGGCAGGAAATAACAAAAGGGGCTTTGCCTTGACGATTCAATTGCCACATTCGCTCATCAAGCGAACGAGCCAAAACCATCGTGTGATACATCGCTAACAACCGCGTTTGATCGCGTTCTTGCTCCATGAAGGCAACTCCTCATATGAAGGATTACTTTGTTCGTCCGTCGAACCCTGTTAAGTTAAAAACCCCGGTATGGCGACCGAGGCAAGGGCAAGCAAGGAAAAACTGGCGTTGTCCTCGTTGACACGGCCTATATGACAAGTATAGCATAAAGCCTCGGCTGCGCTGTCACCACTGCTCAGTGTTGGTTTTGATGACAAATAAAAAGGGTAGCATTGCTGCTACCCTGGTTGCTGAAATTGACCACTGCTATTGACTTAGCTCGATATAGGTATCTTGGCCAAGTCGAATGGTTGTGGGCAAGCGCAACTGAATTGGCGTATTGGCTTGCTGGCGTTGTTCGTTGATAAACAAGCCATTCTTGCTCAAATCGGCCACATAGAATTGCCCGCCGATCAAGCTAATTTCGACATGCTGGCGGGAGAGTAATTTATCGCCAGTCACGATTACGCTGGCTTCGCTACGCCCGATCGTACATGGGAACATCGTAATCGTTTTATTTTGAATCTGGCTGGGATCAGGGGTTTGCACCACGCGCACATGCAACTGTTGCTGGCGGCTTGCCGCTGCTGGTGGGTTATAAATCATGGTTGCGCCATTATCTTGCATTCCGTCAAAATGAGCAGTTGGAATGCTGGCATTGGCGTTTGAGACCGGGCTTTGAGGCCGGGCTGGTTGATTGACTGCTGAATGCGGGGCTGGCCGAACCGCCGATTGTTGCTGCGGTTGTTGTGGCACATTGGCATTTTGACGCGAAGCTGGGTTCACGCCTGGCAAGTCGATCCGATTAAAGGCTTGGGTTGGTGGGTTATATGGCATCGGCACATTGCCAGCTTTGGGCTTGCGATTGCGCCAGAGATACCAGAAACCAGCCGCGATCGCAATTACCACCAAGGCGATCAGCACATAGACCCCATAACGTTTGAGGAATGGCTCTTTGGGCTTGACTGGGAACAAGAAACTCTTGAACGGCGATTCAATTGGCTGAATATTCGAGGTTTCTAAAATGATCTGTAAATTGAGTTGGCTCTGTTGTTCAGTTGGAATCAACTCTTGGGGAATATCAGCTAAGGGAATTGCAATTTTAGGATTGGTTGGATCGAGCTGAATCCGCTCTGATTCAAAAAGCTGCATATCTTCGCGGAATAGCCGGACTTTATAGTAGGTAAATTTAGGGTCGATGATACTTTGTTCATCGGTAATTTCGACATCATCGATTCGAATAGTATTGGTTTCATAATCGACGACTGGGTTTGAGCGAATTTCAAAGGTAATTGGAATCGGCGAGTGAGCAAAGGCTTGGGTTGCCAAGATTTCGCTGCGCTCGCTGGGGCTGCCAATGCGGAAGGTAAAGCCATCGCTGCTATAGCCCAACACATGTAAGGTATAGTTGCCAGCTACGGTCAACTTGGTATCGCTCATTTCCATCGGGATCGTTTTAGTTTCTTGGGGTGAAATACTAACCGCGATCGGCTCAGTATAGACCAAGGTTTGGCTTGGCCCAAGCACTTGCAACTCGACCCCAACCATATTCACTGGGCTAGTATTGGTGGTGGTGAAATTGAACGAGTATTTTTGTTTTTCAGGCAATGGATTGAGGTTGGCGATTTTGGCCTCGCTCACGGTTGGGTTATAGCATTTATGTGCGCCGATTGGAATAATCCCAGCGATTGTATCGCCGCTAATCAGTTGAACCTCCAAGGTTACTTGAGTTTCAACACATGGCCGTAAGAACCCGCTGGTATATTTTTGGTTCTTAATGCTATCCATAATCGTGATGAAGGCTGCTGACATTTGGTCACGCGGGCCAACCAACGAGATAGCTTGGGTGTTTTCTGAAATTTGGCGCAAAGATTCGGGTTGAATTCGCGCACAATCGGCTGAACAAAGCCCAATTGTATAAATTGGCGTTTTCGTGCCTTGGGTTGGGCCAGCTTTGGTTGTGACATCGATTACGGTTTTATCGCTGCATTGATTGCCATTAATATCTTCATCTTTACCATCAGTAAAGAGAATGATCGCTCGCCGTTCTTCTGGTTTGAGCGTATTTAATAAGAAATCAGTAGCCTGATGCGCAGCGGTGTAGAGACAGGTTTCGCCGCCTGGCTCAGAGCGATAGTTCTGATTGATATAATCTTTAACGGCGTTGCGATCATCGCTAAAGTCAAAGGCTGGCAAATACACATCAACACTGTTCATCCGTGTGAAGGTAAAGACTGCGATTTTGGCATTGGCTGGAGCTTGATCGATGGCTTGGTTGGCTGCTCGTTTAACTTCTTCGATGAACGGATTCATACTGCCACTCTGATCCATGACCAAGGCAATTTTGATTGGGGTGGTTGGATCTTGAGGCACAGCTTGGACAGGTGGTTCACCATTTTTGAGATCAAGCACAGTTGAGGAGATCTCGTTGACCGGAACCGCGCGACCATCGTTATAGCGAACGCTAAAATAGGCCTCGACACTCAAGGCGTTCTTTTCGGTAACGACTTGATGGGTAATGACGACTTTGGGTTTGTCGTCTTGTGATTGGGATTGGGCAGGCGCTGGCAAAACCCACAAGAGGCTGAGCAACGCGATGATGGTGAACCAACTATGCTTTCTCATGGTTAACACTCATTCCAGCAACTAAAAACGGCTAGACCAATTAAGGATACGGCGCAGTATACCATCCATTAGTACTGTAGGCTAGTTAGGATGGTTGTTGAACAAGATGCGCCAAGATTGTCGTATGTAAGAGGTCGCTTAACTGCGCTTGATCAATCCGCTGTACCGGCGTTGTTTCAGGTTTGGCAGCCTGTGGGTCGGCCAGCCAAAGGCTATCGTGGGCTACAAGCCAGGAAAGACTGGTTGGTTGGCTGGTAGCGGCGGCTGGCTCCTTGATGATCAACAGTAAAGCGGCTTTTTCAGCTTCTGGCATCAATGCAGTGAGTTCGGCGGTGCTTGGTAGATTAGCATGAGCCAAGAATGGCTGGGTTGTTAGTTCGATGATCTGATTAATCACATGATCGAGTGTACCCAATTCGAGAAAGGTTTGCAAGCCTTGTGAATCGACATAATTGAGCACGATTAATTCATCGGTAAAACTAAAATATTTGGGTAAGCCTGTGCCTTCACGCTCGGTAATGCTCAAAATTGCCAGCGTGCTTGGCTGTAAGGTTGCCTCCAACAGCAGCGCTAACTCCCCAGTGATCGTCAGTTGATTGCTAAATGGATCGCGTAGTAAAATCCCGCGATCATACAATTCATCCTCGGCGGCTTGTAATTGCTCGGTGCTAACCGCCAGATCATTGGTTGTATTTTGGATGGCAAGGGCTTCGCCAACCAAATAATGCAAGATAATCGCCAATTCTGCCTGGGTGAGTACAAAACGATTCATTCGGGCCACCTCGATACTAGTTCAGACAACTCACTCAGGAATACGCGCCAGACGTGATGTTGATGCGCGACCAGCTTTTCGTTTCAAAGGACTATCCGCATGAATTGTCATGGGTTGTTGCATGCGACCATTCAGGTTGGCTGCGTTGCTCCGCTGATTGACCCTGATTTGCAAGGGCTGGCTTAACGATTTCGGTTTATTTAAAGAGCGTTGTAAGTTGTGCTAGCTTTCCATCAAGTTGCTTGGCAACCCATGCCAGATCATTCGGTTTATGGCGCTTGAACGTCTGCCATAAGCGTTGCAATGGGTTGGCTTGACGATCAAGCAAATCGAGCACATTGTACCAACCTTGGGAGCCATCGAGTTTTAGTTGTTGGTTGGTGATAAATGGGGCAGTGTGTTTGCCAAGTGCCAGGTGATACTCGCCATCTGAGAGCACCAGCAAGGCACTACAGATTGGTGAACGGTAGAGCACAAGACATTCTCTGCCACCATGTTGGGCATCGCATTGTTGGCGCACGAACTGTTGGTCTTGAAAATGGCGTTGCAAACAGTTCTCGGCATAGCTGATAAATCCTTGACATGCTGCACAATGCGAATCCATGAACATCCTTTAGTTAGTGCCTGCCTATAATGTATCGTTACAGGCAGGCAGCTATTTATGTGCCGTAATAGCGTTGGCGTTGCATAAACTGAATGTAATCTGCCAACCATGTGGCTGGTACACCAGGCTCAAACATCGCCAAGAGTTGGGCGAATTGGCCTGTGAGCAATTGGGCCAACCACTGATGATAATCTAAAGTACCATCCCAAAATTGTTCAATGACCCGTTGGGTCATGATCTTTTTGTTGGCACGAAACTCCAACAAATAGACCAAATTGAACCAGCCTTGTGAGCCATCGACCTCAAGCACTTGATCGGTCAAAAACGGGGCTTCAAACGTGCCCAAAGCGCAATAATCAGCGCCATCGGTGCGTTGAATCAGCAATTGGCATGTTGGCGAATGATACAAGGCCAAACATTCCTGCCCATCGGCTTGCGAATCGCATTCAACGCGTTGAAATTGCCCAGCTTGCAGATAGCTGCTTAGTTCTTGCTCAACATAATTGATGTAGCTTTGGCATTGGCCACAATCGTTGCTCACAGAAAACCTCTTAATCGTTCAATGATTGGCTGGTTTGTAAAATCTCGCCACCTGGTCCGATGCTGCCGCCAATGACCCGACCAGTTGTGCTGGCCCGCCAATCGCCAGTCTTGATCCAGCTATTGCCAACTTGACGATAGCCATATTGGTAGGCTTGGCTTTGCATAAAGCGCACTTCCATGGCGCTATATGATTGAGGCCGTTTGGTCAGAATATCGTCGATTGAGCTGCCTTTGATATCGATGCGGCTAATGCCACTTTCAAGCTGGGCTTGCAAGAATTCGCGATTGACCGGCCAAATCCGATTATTGCCACCTTCGGCAATTGGTTTGAGCTTATTCCACACATCGCTGGTGGTGCTGAAATAGCGGCCACCATGAGCGTTGGCTTCACCGATATAGCCAAGGAAGCCCGAGGCCGGATCTGCCTTGAATGCGCCTAAAACCACCCGATCGGTCAAGGCTGTGCCTGCACCAACATGGCTTGATTGATTGGCAATATAGCGAGCCATGGCAGTTTCAGCGCCACCACCTTTGGCGAGCATGCCAATATCGCTGGCGGCTTGGAGTGGGTTGCTGACCCGGGCAATGTCTGATGCTGCATCAGCAACGGTTGCTGCTTTGCTGATCTTAGCCGCTTTACCAACTTTATCAGCACCTTTAGTGCCAATTAGCAACGAGCCAATAAACATCGTGCCACGGCCAATTGCTTCCCATGGGCGGCCATTTTCCCAGGCTTCAACATACGGCGCTTTGAAGGCTTCCCAGAATTCGCCTGGGTGGGTTACCGCATGCCAAATGCCTTTGGCGGTTTCGATTGGGCTGGTGACCATGTTCCAAACCCCAACCACCATATCCTTGAGTTCTTTGCCTGCGCCAACGAAGAAATCTTTGATGCCATTGCCAACACTGCTGAAGAAGCCACCAACGCTATCGAGCCAACTTCCGCCACCCTTGCTGCCGCCATCAGCGTTGCCGAATAACTCGCCTTTGAATAAGGCAGCGGCCTCTTCTTCGGCTTGACCAAAGATTTTTTGGACCTCGAGCGTGACTTCTTGGGCGGTTTGGAATGCAGTGATCAAACGATTGAAGGTTGGATAAATTTCACCATCGAGTTCTTTCGCAAAGGCAACGCTGGCATCGCCCTGCCAATCGCCATCAACCAGTGATTGGCTGACGTTGCGAATTGTCGTTTGCAATTGTTCAACCGTTTGCTTGAGGCGGCCAAAATGCTGAGCAACTTGGGCAGTTTGCTCATACTGTATCTGAACAACATCCTTGCTCATGACACATACTCCTAGGTTGTAAATGGGGTTGATGATCGATTAGAGTTCCTAGGGTGGGCGACTCATGAGTTGGGAGCCAATAAAAAGAACAAGTTTTGATTAAATAGAAAATAACCCATGAGGCCAAGTGACACTCTAGTACTCCACTGTCAGTATACCAAAGTCCTACCTTTTGGACAACGATCAAAATAAAGAACCATGAACAATCAGGCGTTAAGCGCTGGTTCATGGTTCTTCGCTGGCCGTTAAATCGGCCAATTGAGTTTATAAGGCGGCAGTTGCCAGTTGCTCAAACCAGTGTTGAATGTGTTGACGCAGCCAAGTTTGATCGATTGATTGAACCTCGAAGGTTTCGAGATCAGCTTCATCAAGCTGAATTGCCCAAGCACTGGTTGGCCCTTGCAAAATCGCTGGGTTGATCGCATCGACAATTTCAGTATCTTCGCAGCGCAGAATTGCCAACGACGCACTAAAGATCGGCGCTTGAATTGCTGCAATTAAGGCTTGAGCTGCTTGCTCGTCAAGCCCGGCGCGGCTTAGGCGGTTGAAAGCCTCGGCTTCGGCGCGATTTTCAGCTAGCTCTTTGATTGCCATGAACTCGCTTTGGCTGAGCCGCACACTGGCCTCAAAGGCTTTGCTTGGTTGAACTTCGAGCAAAAATGCCAACCGATCAAAGAGCACCAACATATCGGGCAAGAATGCCAAGCGATGCTGTTGCTCGTTTGGCAAAGTTTGCTCAACTACACCTAACTGATTGACATAGTGTAGGAATAATTGACTGCCGACATTTGGTGTATCGCGGGTGGTGATAAAGGCAATATCGGGAAAGGCCACAATTTGCGAAAATTCTAAAATTTCGCGTTCGATCATGACGACTTCATCTTCGTTGATTGTGGCTAATTCTTTGGCAACCAACCCTTGTACGCCTTGATTGAGCGCTGCAAGGTGGGTTGCTTGATCATGCGGAACCAACGTTTCATTATCTAAGCCAATGATTTTATTGGTACGAGCTGCTTCGAGTAACACTAAAAACTCGTTACGCTCTAAAATAAGTCCATCCATTGAGTTAACCCCTTCTCTAGGTTATTTGGCTCCACCAAACGAGAAGCCAAACGAGACAAATGGCAATTTAATTTTGGTTTCTTTACCGATGCTAAAGCCAAGCTCGGCCTTGAGGCCAACTTCGGCGGTAACCCCAACGTTGACCCCAGCAACATTCAAGCCTTTGGTGGCTTGAACTGAGACGAGCGTGCCGCCGATGGTTGCGCCAACTGAGCCATCTTTGAGGCCAGCAAAACCTTCAACTGAGAGGGCTTTGCCTTCGAGGGTTTCGGTATAGCCAAAGTTTTTGTCGCCATAAACATTGGTTAATTCACCTTTGGCAACAGTTCCTTCGACGTATGGCCCAATCGTAAATTTCTTATCGCCATTGACCCCTAAGCCGATCCCAGCTTCGCCATAACCAACTTGGTATTTGCCTTTGAGGGTGTAAGGAATCGGCCCATCAACCTTAATCAGATCGCCTTTGTCTTCAAGGAGTGCGCCGCTAACGCCTAATTTGAGTTGCGGCTTGGTTTCACCAGTTTTGGTTTTGTAATCATAGGTGTGAACTTTAACTTTACCCTTGAAGGTTGGGCCACTGCCTGAGCCGCCTGTACCTGTGCCACCATCGCCAGTATTGCCACTGCCACTGCCACTGCCACTGCCATTGCCATTGCCAGCAGTCCCATTGCCGCTACCATTACCATTAGCACCACCGCCAAAGACATCGCCACGAAAAAGGGCAGCCGCTTCTTCTTCAGCTTGTTGGAAGACTTTTTTGATCTCTAAGGTTGTGCTTTGTGCTTGTTGGAAAAAAGTGTGAAGGCGGTTAAAGGCTGGTTGAACCTCGCCCCGAAATTCAGCACTAAATGCCTTTTGAGCATCGCCCTGCCAATCACCACCCTCAAGCCGATTGGCCATACTTTCAAGCGATTTGAAAATTGCTGTGGTGGTGTCAGCGGCTTTGCCAAAACGGCTGGCAACTTGATCCAACTCATCGTACTTGGCCTGAATGGTGTCTTGAGCCATGAGGTAAACTCCATCGGGTATAAAAAGAACAGAAGATTGTGATCATTGCTAGAGATACTAGCCAATGATTATGCTATGGGCTTATTCAGGTTAAACCATGATTAAGCGTACACCCTTCTTAGTTAAGACTGCAATAAATGGCGCAGCCTTACCAAGGAATAATAGAATCGCATCTGTTCCAGCATACTCGATGGATTAGTGCTTTACAAGAGGGGCTTTTGATGGATTTTTAAGTTAATTCGTGGCCCGTAAATCGATCAAACGAGATGAAGTAATTGCATCTCGTTTGATCAGGCTACATAATTAACGTCCGTGGATTTGATCGAGGGTTGCTACGGTGTCCCCAGTTTGCTCCTCGTAGGCTGCAATCATAGCCAAAAGCCCTTGGCCAAGGGTTTTCGCGACTGGCAACGACATATTTACGACGGCAACGGCGCGGCCATTGGTTTGTAACACGGTATAGGCATCGGTTGCTCCTAAACCGTTGATAAAGCCATTTGCATACATCAAGGGCGCTTCCAAAAAGGCATCTTCGACCAAACTTTGCAGATGTTCTAAATCGCTCATTATTGCTCCTAAATGCTACATTGCGCATAAAAATAGCGCTGATCTGAACCAAGCGCTATTTTAACTGCATATTGATTTTTCGGCGAATAACCTAATCCGAGATGATCACTTTAAAGGTAATTTGGCTGCGATCAAGCGTGATCAAATCGCCATGTTGCAGCACTTGGCGACGATCAACTTGAATTGGCCGCCCAGTTGAATCGGTGATCGTGGTTGGGTTGGGCGAAAGGCTTTCAATATAGAAATGGCCGCCAGTTTCGGTAATTTCAAATTGGCGACGCGAAACCCGTAAGCCATTAGGATGGCTGCCCAAATCAACTGCCAAAAGATCGTTGTTCGATTGATTATCAAAGCGGCCAACCACCGCTGGTTGCCAGTGTAAGCGAAAACTATTGCCTGTTGGATGTTCGCGCAGATAAATCCGCCGTGCCATTGGTTGGCCGTCGGCAGGCATATTTGGCATGGCTTCGCTAAAAATCAAGCGATCTTTATTGGATACTTGTTTATCGAGCGTGCGATTATTGCTCAAAACCGTGCCATCAGCTTTCATCAAGCAATAAGCATCAGGGTTTTGGCCGAGAAAATCGAAATCACGCCGAAATTCCTTCAGAATCGATTCAACAAGTTCGCCAGTTGGCATATTGGTGAGGGCTTGGGCAACTTGTTGCTTTTTTTCATAAACATCGATGAAAAGTTCAAAGCGGGCTTGTTTAGCCATGAACGTAACTCCTCGCACAGGATTATACTTGGGTGGCAAGCTTTGAATTCAGCCCGCCACCCAAATACTGCTAGCTTTCTACTAGGGTTGATTCAAAGGCCAGAATCAACGATTCATCGTCGCTGTTGGTCATATCGGCCATCATCGTGGCAGTCTCAAGATCAAGCCCATCGTGCATATGCTGATCAATTAACATTTGATGGAGCATTGATCGCAGCCGTTCCGAGCTATTCCAGCTGACAAAATCCATCGTAATGTAGTTTTGCATAATGCTTTCGGTAATGCTGCCTTCGCCATTGGATTCTTTGAGCCGTGGCATTAAGCGTTGGATACCTTGACGAATCAGCGCCGACATTTGGACAACGCGTGGATCTTGTTCGATGTTAACTGGTTTATCGCCAATCGTGATCGCCCCGCTTGACCAAGCTGCCCGTTCAGGGTGGCGTTCAGCAATCGTTTCGACCCAGCCATCGAGCGCATTGATTACCCGTTCGGCTTCATCGCTGGCATCTTCGGCGACTACTTGGCTTCCATTAGTGTATGGGCTAGCAACTTGAATCAGGGTGGTTTGACCAGCCTTGACCATAAAGCCACGCCCCATTGGTAATTCTTTGCCACGAACTTCGCTTGGGGTGCGCATAACCCGCAGCGATTCAACTGCTTGCGCAGTGCGCAGCCCAATCCCAAAGTTAGCGCTCATAACTCGTCGGCGTAAATCGTTGACTGAGCCATCCAGTGTCCCTGCGATGATCACAAACACGCCTTCGCCACCGTAGCGTCGGGTAAGCACGGCAATGTCGTTCATGACTGAACGTTTGCTTTCGGCTTCGTCGCTGAAATCTTCAAAGTTATCGATGAAGATGTAGACTGGTCGGCTAATTGCTTGTTGGGCAAATGCTTGACATTCGATTTGCAGATTTTCGAGCAAACTCGGCATTTGATCGATTTCGCTGACGGTTTGCAAAACATGCGGCAAATCAGCAAAGCTGCGCTTGCCACCATATTTGAAGAAGCGTCCACGGGTATCAATCAAGACCATTGCGACTTGTTCAGGTGTGTAGCGATCGGCTAACGAAAGTACCCAGTTATAGAGTAAGGTCGTTTTCCCTGAGATTGGTGGCCCTGCAATCGCTGCGTGTGGCCCAATCTTCTTGAGATCGTACATGGCGGGTTGGAGATTATTGCTTTGGCCAACAACGCTCCAAATGACTTTACCTTCAGCAACTTCATTGGCGGCATCCAGCATCTCACGCAATGGCACAATTTGCGGCAGAATTTGAATTGGATCAGGTGTGGTTTTCATGCCACCAAGTTGTTGGACTTTAGCTTGCATCATCAGGCCCATCAGATCCAGTTCTTCGGCTTCGTTGCGATGATCGCGGCCATCGGGACCAATTAAGCCAACTGGCAAGGTCGATTGGAAGAGCAATGGACGCTTGCCAACCCGAATATAACCACGGCCTGGAATATCGCCAAACTCAATTGCGCCGCGACCAACGATATCCATATAACGATCTTGCTGGCCTTGTTTAAAGGTGATCCGTTCACCAAACAAGCTACCGAATCTGCTTGACATATTATTTGGGAAGTTGGCAGTCACGATAAAGGCAATCCCAACACTCAGCGAGCGTCGTACCAACGGAATTAGGATCGATTCTTCAACCGCATCATAATTTTCGTGGATGATTGCAATATTATCAATTGCTACCACGATTGCTGGTAAGGCTTGGTCAGGGAACTGCTGGTTATACTCATAGATCGTATTGACCCCAGCATCGCTAAAGATTTGTTGGCGTTCGCGGGTCAAACGTTCCATTTTGCTGAACAAGCGCAGCATTTGTTCTTCAAAGGTCTCGTCATCGGCGTAGATCAAGGCTCCAATGTGGGGCAAGTTGCGCAAGCTACGGTAGTTGCGCCCACCCAAATCGACCACATAGGCGTGGAGTTCATCGGGGCTGTGGGTTGCCGCTAAGCTTGTAATGATCGAACGCAACAACGAAGTCTTGCCCCAACCAGAGTCGCCATAGATCGCCAAGTGGTTGGTGCTGAAATCAAAGACGAATGGCAATTGAGTTGCTTCATTTGGGTCATCGACCAGCAATGCGGCTGTGCGCATGGCTTCAGTTTCCCAATTGACCCCAGGCCAGAGCCGTTCGGTATCGCCGTTGATCCAGTCAGTAACCGCTGGCTGGAAGACGATGATCGTATTGTCTTTAGCATTGACAATTGGCGATTGCAAACTTACTCGTTCAGGCAAGAAATTGGGCCATGGCTTAGGCGTTGGTTGATAATTGACCAACTCGCGCGAAATTTGCACCACGGTATCGAACAGCTTGGGTGTATCTTCGCTGGTCGAAACTGGTTCTGGCTCACGCTCAGGCCAAAGCACCCCAACTTCACGATCGTCGATTTGGCTTTCACCAGTATACGAAACCTGAATCAACTCAAGGTTTTCGTTGCCAATTTGCAAATAGCCGCGACCAGGCATACCGTTTGGTAGGAAAGCGGCATCAGGTTTGCGCAAGAGCTCGCGACTGGTGTCAGGTTGCTCGACCCGTAAACAGAGCCGCAACTTGATATTGGCCCGCATTTGGTCGGTAACGCCTTTGGGTTGTTGCGAGGCCAGCAAGAGGTTAACCCCTTGGGCACGACCAACCCGCGTGATACTTTCCAATGATGGCAAATATTCAGGGTTTGAATCGAACATTTCGGCATATTCGTCGATGATGATGAACAAGTGGGGATATGCACCAAACTCTGGCTTGAGATGGAACCCACGTTCGCGATATTCGACAATATCTTTGGTGCCGGTCATGGCGTTGAGCGCTTGACGGCGACGAATTTCAGCATCAATCGAGGTAAACATGCGATCAACTGCCGATTTGTTCAAGTTGGTCACGATGTCCACACAGTGTGGCATGTTTTCAAAGGGCTTGAATGCACCGCCGCCTTTGAAGTCCACCAAGACGAAGTTGAGAATACTTGGCGAGTAATTCAGTGCCAGACCAACAATCAAGGTCATCAGCAATTCCGACTTACCAGCCCCAGTACCCCCAGCCACCATCCCGTGAACACCGTCGCGTTTGGCTTCAAGTTGCAGCGTGCGTGGCCGATTGCCCGAGACAATCCCCAAACAGGCCGCCAACCAACCAGCTTGCTTGCCCGTTCCACCGTTATAATCCCATGTTTTGGCGGTGGCTTCCTTGAGTTCTTCGACGAATGGGCGATCACCACGGCCAATATTGTGCATTTCTTGCAATACTTGGCGATACGATGAACTCTTAGGTAAGGCAGCAATCCCTAATGGTGGTTGGTATTTGCCAGGATTATTAGCAATATAGGCATTCATATGCTTGCCAATAACCCGAATTTGGCCAGCCTCACCGCGAATTTGCAGTTTTTCGGTGACTTGTGGTTGACCATCAGCCCCAAGCACATCAGCTTTGCCAATCGTGCCTGGTGGTAGCGCAATATGATAGCTCAGTGCATCACGTCCAACCTTGGCTGCACCACGGCCTGGAATTTCTTCGACTTCCAACAGCCGCGTCCCTACAATTGATGAATAATCGCCTGCATCAGAGATGCGGAAGGTCAAACGTTCAGTAAAGAGGCTATATAGTTTACTTGACAGAATGTTCAAGCGACTAGCAGTGATCAGAATGTGTAGGCCATAGGCTTTCCCTTGGCGTGCCAAAGCCACAAAGGCCTCAAGCAAGTTATTGGCATCGTTATTCTTATCATCGCCAAAGGTTTCGATATATTCGCCGAAGTTATCGATCGCGACCAAAATCGCTGGCTTGGGTTTGGCAGCGTTTTGGCTATTGTATTCAGCAAGGGTTGAAACGCCAGCATCGCTGAACAGCTTCTTGCGTTCATCAACCACATTATTCAATTCACGCCAAAGCTGTTGAATCCGCTCTTCATAGCCTTGTTCATCGGGCAGAATCACCGTCCCGACGTGGGGAATTGCGCGGAGCACTTCAAGGTTGCGCCCACCAAGATCAAGCACATGAGCATTGAATTCATTTGGCGAGTGAGTTGCTGCCAAGCTCAACACCATCGAACGAATCATGGTGGTTTTACCCCAACCAGAAGCCCCAAAGACCACCGCATGGCCTTTATTGAAATCGAGAATTAGCGGCATTTGGCGGGCATTGCCTGGATCATCGAGTACCCCAACGATCGCTCGCATGGCCACGTGATTCCAATCGACTCCAAACCATTGACCTTTATTCTCAAACCAATCGCCAACGAAGGCATTCAAGGAAATCCGCTGCGAGCGGCCAAGCGTCATCAACGGCAGATAGGTTTTATCGACATAACGTGGGTTGAGCAATTGTTCAAAGGTAATCGCATCGGGTAATGGGGCTGGCCATGGCGTTTGTGGCCGTGGGCGTGGATGGAGCAATTCCTGCGCCATGCTCACAATCAATTCATAGAACTTAGCCTTAGTTCCATCAGCCGCCACCGCATAATCGTAGGATTCACCAGTGTACGATACTTGAATCAGGTCGAGATTTTCGTTACCAACTTGGAGATAGCCACGGCCAGGCATCCCGCTAGGCAAGAAGGCTGCATCTGAGCGGCGCAACATTTCGCGGCTGGTGTCAATATCTTCAACCCGCAGACAAATCCGATACTTGATATTGGCCCGCATCTGGTCGGTAACCCCAATTGGCCGTTGTGAAGCCAGCAAGAGGTTAACCCCGATCGAACGACCAACCCGCGTGATACTTTCCAATTCATCGCGGAATTCTGGCGTATCGCTGATCATTTCGGCGTATTCGTCGATGATGATGAATAGATGCGGGAATGGCCCCCATTGTGGGTCAAGGTGGAAGCCCTTAGCCCGATATTCAACAATATCTTTGGTACCGGTACGGGCATTTAATGCTTGGCGACGACCCATTTCTGCATTGATCGCGGTAAACATCCGCCGTACCCGCGATTTATTCAAGTTGGTTACCAAATCGACGGTGTGTGGCATATCCTTGAAGGGATCAAACGCACCACCACCTTTGTAGTCAACCAGAATAAAGTTGAGAATACTGGGGTCGTAACGCACGGCCAAACCGATGATCAAGGTCATCAGCAATTCCGATTTACCAGCCCCAGTACCCCCAGCGATCATCCCGTGGACACCATCTTTTTTGGCTTCGAGTTGCAGCGTGCGTGGGCGATTGCCGGACATTACCCCAACCGTTACTTTGAGCCAATCGGCGTTTTCAGGCTTGATGCTATCTTCCCATGCTTCGCTCATCAAGGCATTGAGCTGGGGCCGTAAATCTGGCTCAAAGCGAATCTCACGTTGCAGCATGGTGGCATACATTTCAGGCAGCATCGATTTGAAGAGAATCGCCTTGGGCATGGCATCGACGCGACGTGGCTTCGCATAGTGCTTGCCACTAGTACGAGCATAATCGCTCATAAATTGGGCTAGTTGATCGATTTCCTTCATTTCGATGGTTGAATCGAGTGAGCCATCGCTACTGATGCCTGCCGATACTGCTACTTGGAAGCTCAGCGGCTGTGGCCCAACTTTGGTATAGCCACGGCCAGGAATATCATTAATATCATCAACCCGACCGCCAACGATCGCCCGATATTCGGTGTTATCGCTGAGCTTCAAGGTATAGCGCTCGGTAAACAAGCTAAAGACTTGGGTCGATAGCTCGGCCATGCTGCCAATTGTGATGATAAAGTGAATGGCGTAGGGTTTAGCTTGGCGAGCAATCGAAACAAGTTTATCCAATACGCTTTCCACATTGGCATCTGGACCTTCGCCAAAGGTTTCAGTAAATTCGGCAAAGTTGTCGATTGCAACCAAAATTGCTGGTTGGGTATTTTTAGGATTAACCGCATTGTATTGGTAAATATCGGCGATCCCTGCATCGTTGAGCAAGAGCTTTCGCGCATCAACAATATCGTTGATTTCGCGCAGCAATTGTTCAACCCGCTCTTCATAGCCTTCACCATCCGGAATAATCACCGCACCCGAGTGAGGCAATTTATCCAAAACGCTAAAGTTCCGTCCACCCAAATCGAGAATGTACATATGCATCTGATTGGGCGAGTGGGTCGCGGCCAAACTCATCAACATCGAGCGCAGGAAGGTGGTTTTACCCCAACCCGAACCACCAAAGACCACCGCATGACCACGTGGGAAGTCAACCGTCAATGGTATTTGTTTGGCGGCATAGGGATTATCGATCAAGCCAACGACTGGGCGCATCGCATATTCCCGCCAGTTGAGATCTTCGACCCAGCCTGAGCTACCATTGATCCATTTATTCAAGGCTGGGTTGAGGGTGAGGTCGTGCTCACGCGGCAAGCCAACCATAATATCGTCGATCCCTAAGAGATATTCCTCGAAGGTAACCGCATTCACATTGGGATCATCGGAGATCAAGTGTTGGGTCAAGGCCAATTCACGTGGTAAGAAGTTTGGCCATGGTGCCCGTTGAATTGGAATATTGTTATCACGTGACAAGGCATCGAGCGTCGTCACGATCACTTTGTAAAGTTCTGGTGGGCTTTGATCTTGGGTATCAATCCCTGGGTCAACCCCTTCAGCACGGCGGCGATCCGGCCAAATAACCTTTTCTTGGGAAACTGAATTGGGATCAACATACGGATCACCAGTGTAGGCGACTTGAATCAATTCAATTTCTTCGTTACCGACCTGCAAGTAGCCACGACCTGGAATCCCAGTTGGTAAGAAGGCGGCATCCGAGCGGCGCAACATTTCGCGGCTTTCGCCCTGAGTTTCCACCCGCAAGCTAATCCGGAATTTGATGTTCGAGCGCATTTGGTCGGTAATCCCGCTTGGCCGTTGGGCTGCCAGAATCAACGAAACCCCAAGTGAACGCCCAATCCGCGTGATACTTTCCAACTCACCGCGATATTCAGCCCGATCGGCGATCATTTCGGCGAATTCGTCGATGATGATAAACAGATAGGGGTAGGGATAGTGGGTCGTATGGAAATTCTTTTTGCGATATTCAACGATATTTTTGGTATCAGTTTCGTTGTTGAGCACTTGGCGGCGTTGCATTTCCGACTTAATTGCCGTAAACATCCGCGTTACGCCATCGCCAGCCAAGTTGGTGATGATATCGACACAGTGGGGCAGTCGTTCAAATTCCTTGAATGCACCACCACCCTTATAGTCAACCAAGACAAAGTTAACCACTGACGGATCGTAAGTAACGGCCATCACGGCAATCAGCGAGATCAGCAACTCCGATTTACCCGAACCGGTACTCCCAGCGACCATCCCGTGGACACCATCTTTTTTGGCCGAAAAGACCAAAGTACGGGCTTTATTCCCCGACATACGGCCAACTTTAGCGCGAAGCCAGTTGGCATATTTGGGTTGGATGCTGCGTTGCCAATTCTTGAGGGCATCAACTTTGAGTTCATCGAGCGAGCTATAGCCCATCAAGTCGAAGAAGGCTACTGCATCGGCGAGGTTAGCTCCAGCGCTTTGGCGCAAGTTGAGGGTTGATAATTCTTCGGCTAATTTGCGTGATTCTTCGCGATTGACGATATTGTCGGCAGCCCCGATATAGCGGAAGGTATTGACCCCTTGCTCAGCGTAGCGGAAGAATAATTGTTGATGTTGGGCTTGTTTACTGTTGGTTGCTGGCGTGGTGCGCTCAATTTCGATCACCGACTTACAACCACCAGGCACTTTACTGCGCTCTGGCACGAGGAAGATCACCGCAGCGCCAAGCTGTGGGCCTTCTTCGATCAAGATTGAAAGTGCTGCATCCGATTCAATATTACGCAGGCGTTCGCCAGCTTTTTCATACATATCGAGTAGGTCAACCACCAGCAACATAAATGGTAAGCCTGGGTTGCCACGGCCCGAATTATTACTATTTTCTTCGTTATCTTCCATGCGCATCTTACGTTGCGATAGAATTTTACGAATGCCTTCCATGTATTGATCTAATTCATCGCCTTCTTCATCGGCATCATCAGCAACTTGTTTAATTTCGCTAACAAAACAGAGTTGTTCGTATTCGCCTGGCTGGCAATGAGGCAAGGTTTCGACCCAATCCCACTCATTGTACTTTGAAGCCAAGACATACAACCGAGTATCTGAGGGCGAGTGAAACACCACATAATGGGCCAAGATTGAGCGAATCGACTCATAGACAGCATCGCGTGCGCCAGCAATCCCCAAGGCATGGGTTGTTGGCGTAATTGGGGTAGACTTTTCCTTTGAATCACCTTCGTCCTCAGATTTGTGCCGCAACGTGATGATAATTGGAATATCTGAGACATAGCGCGAATCAGCATCGAGCTTCATTGCTTCGCGGGCGAGTGGGCTGCTAAAATTACCACCACCCCGCACCTCATAGACCACGGTTGAGGGTAGTGTTCCCATGCCAAGCCGCACTGAACCAAAGTCATCGTCAGAAACCCGTCGTTCCCAAATGCGGGCATTTGAACGAAGAGTACGTTCAGGTTTTTCTAAATCGTGCTTGGCATCAGTAATCACCCTGATGGTACTCGGGGTATCGGGATAGTTATAGCGATAGAAACGGCGTTGCAAATCGTGGTAGCCGTGCATATCCTTATTAAGCTCGACGATTTGTTCATGATATTGCCGTTCACGCTCTAAGCGTTGGTTTTTTTCGCGAATAAACGAATAGATCGAGAACCCTGTGGAGGCCAACACCGATAAGGCCATCGGAATCAGAATCAAAGCGCCGCCGCCGCCCCGCCCTCCGAACATGGTTACAAAGACATAGCCAACAATCATCGTCATCGGCAGAGCCAATTGGATTAACTTAGAAATCGCATCCTCAGGATTTTCTGGGGGTGATGGGATTTCAAACTTATTAAAAGGTAGCTCTGGTTGAATCCGTGGAGGACGATCTATCATCTGGATAGAGTTTTTCATCGGTGCATCTCCAAAATTCCGCCCATCGATCAATCACTGATCGGATCTAATCTTGAACACACTCTACAAAATGGCACGAGGAGAGAGAAATAGCGTTTAGCTGGTGTAACGTGCCAACTATACCATACAATCCTATATTTCGGCTAGTGGTTGACAGCTTTTGAATAAATGAGTAGAGTAGTGCCAACAATCCTCGCCTAGCAATCCACGTTGCGGTACGATAGAGCCGTAATCTGGTTTCCCATGACTACCCATGGAACGGAGTAAGCGCCCATGAAACAGGTATGTCTGTTATGTGAACGAACATCGTTTGATAATAATTTGTATTGTCAAGAAGTTTATTGTCAAGCTGAAAAATCGCCAACAATTCTCGGATATGGAAAATGGCTGGGCGATATTGAAATCGTGCGGCCAGTTGTGGTATTACGCTCATCGGTTTTATATGAAGCAAGCCATCAAAAAGAGCGGGTTTTTCTGAAAGTTGCCCACGTTGGTAGCGAAAATACCGAACGCTTGAAACGAGAAGCTGAATTTCTTAAAACAGTGCGGGTTTCCAACGAACGCAACACTTTTTTGCCAAACTGGCGGCCACCTTACGCCAATGCAACCGTTAGCGCTCAAACCGAAGCCTATGGTCGGGCCATGCTCGGCGAACACCTCTTTTACTATTATTTGTCAGATTTTTTCGCTGGCGAATCGTTGCGTGATGCGCTGACCAAAAACCCGCAAATGTGGGTCAACCACATTGGTTGGTTGGTCATGCGGTTAGCCTCATCAGTGGCCTTGCTCCAAAGCAAAGGTGTGTTGCACTTTGGCATTACCCCCGATTCGTTATTGGTGCATTTTGAAGATAATCCTTCAGTCCCAACGGTTTATTTGCTTGATTTGGGGATAGCCAGCACGCCGCAAAATATCAATAATGATTGGTATTCGTTTATGGTTCCGCCCGCTTATACCTCACCCGAAATTATGCAACCACATTTGCAAAAACCGAGCTATGCCACCGATGTCTATGGCCTAGGCTTGATTTTGTATGAAATGTTGGTTGGGGTTCCAGCTTACCCCTTTAAGCTCAAAAGCGATGAAGAGGTCTATCAAGCGGTTTTGAAAAACCATCGGATTAATATGAACCGGACTGCTGACGTGCGAGCGATTGCTGAGTTGGCGGTGCGCATGGTTGATACTCAAGTGGCTAATCGTCCACAGAATGCCGCTCAAGTTGTGCAAGAATTGCTCAAGCTATTCGGCGAAGTACCAACTGCTAAAAAGAGCCGCTGGCCCAGCCTCAACACGATCTTGATCATTGTGATTAGCCTCTTGACCGTGGCCTTTTTGATTACCTTCTTCGTAACACTCAACCAACTCAATATTATTTGATCATTGATTAAGCTGCATTGCATCCCTAACCCCTTTCCCGCTCTGTGGGAGAGGGGTATTTTATTTCAGGCGCATACTTATAATCTGATCAACCCTACTAGTGAAAATCCCCCTGCTCACCGCAGTGGGAGAGGTGTTAGGGGGTGAGGGAATTTAAATTCAAACCGACCATGCAGGTGCATGATCGGTTTGAAATACAGGGTAAAATGACTTGGATATAAAACTAGCCGAAGCGACCTGAGAGGGTTGAATCTTGGTTGATGTATGCTTGAACTGCTTTGTTGACTTCACCTGCAGTTTCGAGCAATTTTTCCGACATTTTTTCGATTGTTGGGCGGAATTGATCGATGTATTGAGCAACGGCATAACCGCCGACCAAACCGATGAATGCGGTAGCTTTAAGCGTGGTTGAAAGCACTTCCAACACCTTAGCCACAGTTTTCAAGACTTGCCCAATTGTATTGAGAGTCTTGGCAATTTTTTCAACTGGGCCTTGTTCTAGATATACTTCTACTTCTGCCATGAAATGGCCTCCTTAAAATCTATACTTAAGAATTCAATGTCAAAATTAGTAGAATTTAGCAATGCTGCGCAATTTTGAGTTGACCAAGTTGCGAGCGGTGCTATCAGCACGGTCGATCAAATCACGGGCTTTGGTCAAGTTTTTGTGGTAGTTGGTGATGCCAGTCCCGATGCGAGTAACTTCGGGGGTCATCAAATTCAGCAACTCGTCTTTGAATTGAGTTGCCCCATTACCACGCCATACTCCGTCAACCATGCCAAGAATTTGCTTGATTGGAGCCAAGGCTTGTTCTTGAATGACATTGAATTGTTGCATCAATTGTTGCAGAACGCTATCCAAAACCTTGCGAGCTAAGCGCATTAGGAAACTTTTCATTAATTAACTCCTTGATATTCTGAAATGACTTTTTAAATTTAGAACATTTGGGAATTTTTGTTGTCGGTATCGGCCATTTGTTGCATTGAAACCTTGATATCGTTTTGAATCTCGGTCATCTTAGCAGCAAATTTGGCGACTGATTGAGCCATGATTTGCAGGGTTTCGACGAATTCATTGCCAGCATCACCTTTGAGTGATTCTTGGAGGGTGTTGGCAATCGACAATACTTCTTGGTTGACATCTTGCAAGCCTTCATGCGCTTTGCCGAAGGTTGCTGCAGCTTGTTGCATAACCTGTGGATCAAATTTTGTTTTCTCTGCCATGAGAGAGCCTCCTTAGAATAAAAAAATAGCGAAAGTTTAGATTTGCCAAGCTTTGAAGATACCAGCAGCTTCTTCTTCATGTTGCTCGAAGGTCTTCTTGATTTCGTTGGTGGTTGATTGGAAGGTGTTGAAGGCTTCGATCAAGCGTGTGTAGGCTGGTTTAATGTCTTGTTCCCATTCTGCATGGTAACTTGTTGCTGCATCACCAAGCCACTCTGTGCGAAGAGTTTGGCTCAGTTGAGTGAGCATTTGCATCAATTGTTGTGATGATTGAGCAAGTTTGCCAAAGCGGCTGGCAACTTGATCCAACACATTGCGGTCAAATTGTACGGTTTCTGCTGCCATTGAGAAATCCTCCTTGTGTGTTCGGAGCCAAGTTGGCTGCACTGGGCCACACATCCACAGTACTTGCGGGTTACATCAATCTGACGAAAGTAGTTGGTCGAGCCTTTCCTTTTGAGTCTGAGTTGATATGCCGAGCGACCGATATTGCTAATAGTTGAATTGTTCCGTGGTTGTCAAGCGTTGTTCGAGTTTCGCAAGTGCCTACTTCTAACACCATCAGCCCAACCCTGTCGCTTTTGTATAAAAAGACCAAATAGGGGTTTATCGATTGTTATTGCCACCAAAGCGATAGAGTTGTTACAAAAATGTTCCAATCAATCAAATTCGTATCCGTCGAGAAACGAGTTTTTCGATTAGTGATTTTTGCGCTTACTGAGTGTGCCTGCTTTAACCAAATACATTCTCTCACCCCATGTATTTAGCTATTGCAACGTTGTAATGCTATTTGCTTCACATAAACATCGATTGCCAAGTGCGGTTAATTCGTACTCAGAGTGTACAAAACCAATTTGTTCTTGTCAAGAGCTTTTTTTGGGGTTTTTCCCACCAATATCGTTCTCGGCTAGGAGTGTTGTACTATCTCTGGCCGATAAATCGTGCTCAATTGTTAAAGCTATCGAACCTCAGACCGCCAAGAATGGTTAGCGTTTTAAGAATTTCTGTCATTTGCTGTGCTGGCTTGATCCTAGCTATTGTGCTAGCTAGCTAATGGCCTACCCTAATTGCTAGGACTTTTAGCGTTGCTCGCCAATTTTGCCAATTTTTGGGCTTGCTGCTCAGTCACTGGGTCTAGCACGTCGCTCATTTAGCGCTTTGTAATGGGCTAATCAGCTACTTTGATCGCTGCCTGCTCGGCAATTGACGGCTGATCAGGCTTCTGCTACAGTACAGCCTACAAATTTTTTTGATCTGAGGCCAAGTGTCGTAGCTTGGCTGGAATATTGGGGAAAGTCCGGTGAGATTCCGGCACTGTCGCGCAACGGTATGGCTCAATGCTAAGTCCGAATGCCCACTCAGTTCGAGTTGATCAAGATGTCCCTTCGCGTCAAAGGGGGTGATCATTGCCGCTTGCAATTAATGCCCATGGGCTGCTGCCCATGGTTTGGTAATGGTTTATGCCTGTTCCGCTAGGGAGCAGGCATTTTTTTATTTAGCTCAATTAAGGATGCTCTATGAATGAGATCGAGGTCGGGGCTAGCGCCTCTCCTGAACAGGCTCCATGGCTTTATCAATTAATCGTTGAAGCTTGTGCTGCTTATCCCCAAACAACTGACGCGAATACGCTCTGGCAGGCGGCGAGTTTGGGCTTTTATCCCAATATGGCGGTTGCCGAGCAATTGCAGGCCTGTTGCTTAACCGCTCGAAGCTGGATTGAGCAGGAGCCGGATTATAGTTTTGTGGCCGCCGCGCTCTTGGCCAGCCAACTGCACTTTGAGGTGCTTGGCGAATATTTGGCGACTCCAGCGGTTGTGCCACGCTATGCGAGTGCTTTTGTTGATTATATTCAGGCTGGAATTGCCCAAGGCTTGCTCGACCCCAAACTGGCTAGCTTCGATTTGGCTCGTTTAGCAGCGGCAATTGTGCCCGAGCGCGATGCTCTTTTGGCTTATCCTGGCCTGCAAACCCTGTATGACCGCTATTTTATTCAGTGGCAGGGCTTGCGCCGTGAGTTGCCGCAAATCTTTTGGATGCGTGTTGCAATGGGTTTGGCCTTGAATGAGGCTGATCGTGAAGCCCAAACCTTGCGTTTTTACGAGGTGCTGTCGCAATTCCACTTTACTTCGGCTACCCCAACCTTGTTCAATGCTGCCACTACCCATCCCCAATTATCGTCGTGCTATCTCTCGACGGTCGGCGATGATCTTGAGGCAATCTTCGGGGCGATCAGCGATAACGCTATGCTTTCAAAATGGGCGGGCGGTTTGGGTAACGATTGGACTCCGGTTCGCGCCCTTGGCGCACCAATTCATGGCACAAATGGTGTGAGCCAAGGGGTAATTCCCTTTCTCAAAATTGTCAATGATACGGCGATTGCGGTTAATCAAGGCGGCAAACGTAAAGGTGCGGTTTGCGCCTATCTCGAAGCATGGCACGCTGATCTTGAAGATTTTCTCGATTTGCGCAAGCCAACTGGCGATGAACGCCGCCGTACCCACGATATGCACACGGCCTTGTGGGTTCCCGATTTGTTGATGGAACGGGTGTTGAGCAATGGCTCATGGAGCTTGTTTTCGCCCGATGAAGTCCCCGATTTGCACGATTTGTATGGTCAAGACTTTGCGGTGCGCTACGCCGAATATGAGGCGCTAGCGGCTCAAGGCTTGATGCGTTCAGCACGTCAGGTTGAGGCGGTAGCACTCTGGCGCAAAGTCTTGACGCGCCTGTTTGAAACCGGCCATCCTTGGATTACTTGGAAGGATGCTGCCAATGTGCGCTCGCCCCAAGATCATGTTGGGGTGATTCATAGCAGTAATTTATGCACCGAAATTCTGCTGAATACCTCGGCAGATGAGATTGCAGTTTGTAATCTTGGCTCGATTAATTTGGCGGCGCATATTCGTGATGGTTCACTTGACCTTGAAAAATTGCGTACCACGGTTACGACCGCAGTGCGCATGCTCGATAACGTGATCGATATTAATTTTTATCCGCGTCCCCAAGCGGCTCAAGCCAATGCCCGCCATCGCCCAATTGGCTTGGGTTTGATGGGTTTTCAGGATGCTTTGTATGCATTGAAGATTGGCTATGCCAGCCAAGCAGCGGTCGAATTTTCCGATCGTTCGATGGAAGCCATTGCCTATTTTGCGGTTGCTGCCTCAATTGAGTTGGCGCGGGAACGCGGGGCATACCCTAGTTTTCGTGGCTCAAAATGGGATCGCGGCATGTTGCCGATCGATAGTTTGGCAATTTTAGCCGAGCAGCGCGACAGCAAGCCCGAACTTGATCACAGCAGCCATTACGATTGGCAGCCGCTGCGCGAGGCTTTGGCTCAATATGGCATTCGTAATAGCAATTTGTTGGCAATTGCTCCGACCGCTACGATTGCCAATATCGTTGGCACAAGTCAATCAATTGAGCCAACCTATCGCCATTTGTACGTCAAAAGCAATCTTTCGGGTGATTTCACCACGGTCAATCGGGCTTTGGTCGATGCGCTCAAAGCTCGCGGTTTGTGGGATGTTGATCTGCTGGCCGAATTGAAATATTACGATGGCGCAATCAGCCAAATCGAACGAATTCCTGCTGAACTCAAAACTCAATTTTTGACTGCCTTCGAGATTGCCCCCGAATGGCTGATTGCCTGCGCTGCTCGTCGCCAAAAATGGATCGATATGGGTCAATCGCTCAATTTGTATGTGGCTGAAACCAGCGGCAAACGCTTGAATGAGATTTATCTGACGGCGTGGCGTATGGGATTAAAAACCACCTATTACCTGCGCACGCTAGCCGCGACCCAAATTGAAAAATCGACCTTGGATATCAATCGTTTTGGGGTGCAACCACGCTGGATGCGCAACCGCAGCGAATCGGCCAGCGTGCTGAGCGATAACGTTTGTCCAATCGATGACCCTAGTTGCGAAGCCTGTGAGTAGCGAGGAATGTTGCATGACTGAACAATTTGGCCGCTTTAATGCCAGCGATAAACGCCTGATCAATTGTAATCAAGTTGATGTAAACCAATTAATGCCGTTGCGCTATGGCTGGGCTTGGGAGCATTATCTGAATGGTTGTGCGAACCACTGGATGCCCAACGAAGTTTCGATGACTGGTGATATTGCAATTTGGCGCTCAACGAGTCTATCAGCTGATGAACGCTTGATGGTATTGCGCAATTTAGGCTTTTTTGCGACAGCAGAAAGTTTAGTTGGCAACAATATTGTTTTGGCGATTTTTCGACATATTACCAACGCCGAATGTCGTCAATATTTATTACGCCAAGCTTTTGAAGAAGCGATTCATACCCACGCATTTTTGCATATTGTCGAAAGCTTGGGCCTGAATGAACGTGAAATCTTCAATATGTATCATGAAATTCCAGTTATTAGCCAAAAAGATCAGTTTGAGATGCAATTAACTGCGGCGGTGCTCGACCCACAATTTAGCACTGAAACGCTCACAGGGATGCAAACCTTCGTTAAAAATCTAATTGGCTATTATGTGATTATGGAAGGGATTTTCTTCTATAGCGGTTTTGCAATGCTGCTTTCATTACATCGCCGCAATGTACTGACGGGCATTGGTGAGCAAATTCAATATATTTTACGCGATGAAACAATTCACCTGAATTTTGGGGTCGATTTGATTAATGGAATCAAAGCTGAAAACCCAGCAATTTGGACAAACGAATTTCAAGCTGAGATTGTGCAATTAATTCGCCAATCAGTTGAATTAGAAGCTCAATATGCTGCTGAATGCTTGCCGCGTGGAGTAATGGGCTTGCATGCAGCAATGTTCCGCGATTATGTGCAATATATCGCCGACCGCCGTCTGCAACGGATTGGTTTAGCGATTCAATATGGCTCACAAAATCCATTTCCATGGATGAGTGAAACGATCGATTTGACCAAGGAGAAGAATTTCTTTGAGACGCGGGTCACTGAATATCAATCAGCGGCCAGTCTAGAATGGGATTAAGCATGAATTTTCAAACAACAGTTGTGGGTTATCCACGGGTTGGCGTTGGCCGGCCATACAAGCAGGCTTTGGAACGCTTTTGGAGTGGCAAACTCGATGAAACTGGTTTTCGGGCGGCGATCAACGAATTATGCCACGATCGGTTGGCGACCCAAGCCCAGCGCTTGGATCTTGTGCCCGTTGGCGATTTTAGTTTGTACGACCATGTATTGGATACGGCGCTGATGTTGGGAGCTGTGCCAGCACGCTTTGGCAAGGTCGATGCGCATAATTTACAGGGCTATTTTGCACTGGCGCGAGGTCGTGATGGCCTGCCAGCCTTGGAAATGACCAAATGGTTTGATACAAACTATCATTATTTAGTGCCGGAAATTCCTGAGCGTTGGGAACTGCAAGCCAATTTGGTGCTGGAACAAGTGCGTTTTGCCCAGAATGTGGTTGGAGCAAAAGCTCGCCCGGTGTTGCTTGGGCCTTGGACATTCTTGCGCTTGGCTCGCTTGGCGGGAGCCGAATTAGCCCAACATCTACAACAATTAACTGCAATGTATGCCCAAATTGTGCGCGAATTGAATGATTGTAATGTAGCATTTATTCAATGTGACGAGCCTGCTTTGGTTGGCGATGTGACTGAAGAAGAATGGCAAGCCTTTGCCGCCTGCTATCGCGAGCTGAGCAAGCACGGCAAGATCGTGGTGCAAACCTATTATGGTGATGTTACGCCGTGGTATCGCGAACTGTGTCGCTTACCAATCCATGGCTTAGGCTTGGATTTGGTGCAAGGCCACGCCAATTGGGCTGCGATTCAATATCATGGCTTTCCGCAGGACAAAATTTTAGTCGCTGGGGTGGTTAATGGGCGCAACGTTTGGCGGAGCGATTTAGCCGATTTGTATACCAAAATTACTGGATTAAGCGAATTTGTCGCACCCGAACGCTTGATCTTGAGCAGCTCATGTTCATTGTTACACCTGCCCGAAACCGTAACTGCTGAACGTAATTTGCCTGTTGCGGTTAGCAGTGGTTTGGCCTTTGCCCAAGAACGTTTGGCCGAACTAGAATTATTAGCTAACGCCTTACGCGATGGCATTGCAAGCGTGCAACCAACTTGGGATGCAGCGCTGGCCTCGCGTCAGCAATGGCTTGATGGCGTTGGCCGAATTGTGCCAGCGGTACGTGAGCGCACTGCTGCCTTGGGTACTGAAACACCAGCACGTTTGGCCTATGCTGAACGTGTGCCATTGCAACAAGCCAAATTGAACTTGCCACTGTTGCCAACCACCACAATTGGCTCGTTCCCGCAAACTGCGGCTTTGCGCAAAGCTCGCGCTGAAGCCAAGCGCAACCCAACTGGCTATGCCGAAACAATCAATGCCGAAATTGCCCATGTGATTGCGCTGCAAGAACAGTGGGGAATTGATGTGTTGGTGCATGGCGAGCCAGAGCGCAACGATATGGTGCAATTTTTCGCCGAGCATTTGGCAGGTTACGTAGCCACTCAAGAAGGTTGGGTACAAAGTTATGGTAGTCGCTGTGTGCGCCCGCCAGTGATTGCTGGTGATGTTTATCGCACGGCGGCTTTGAGTGTTGCCGAAACTGCCTATGCTCAATCGCTGACCAAGCGACCTGTCAAGGGCATGTTGACTGGGCCAGTGACGATGTTGCAATGGAGCTTTGTGCGCGATGATTTGCCGCGTAGCGCCGTTGCTGCCCAAATTGGCTTAGCCTTGCGCGATGAAGTAACTGATTTAGAGGCAGCAGGCATTAACATCATTCAAATTGACGAGCCTGCCTTCCGTGAGGGCTTACCGTTACGTCGCAACGATTGGCAAAACTACCTTGATTGGGCGGTGCGAGCTTTTCGAATTGCGACCAGCGATGCCAAACCGAGCACCCAAATTCATACCCATATGTGCTATAGCGATTTCAACGATATTATTGCCGCAATTGCCGCGCTTGATGCTGATGTGATTAGCATTGAAGATGCCCGCAGTGCTGGCTCGCTGTTAGCTGGCTTAGAAGGCCGCTACACCCAACAAATTGGGCCTGGCGTGTATGATATTCACAGCCCAAATATTCCAACAGTTGAACAATTGGTTGCGCGAATGCGGCAATTGCTCAACTATTTGCCTGCCGAGCAATTGTGGATCAACCCTGATTGTGGCTTGAAAACTCGCACCTATGCTGAAGTTGCGGCGGCATTACAGGCGATGGTTACCGCAACCAAACAAGTGCGTAACCAAATCAGCTAAATTAACGTATTTTTGATCAATCCGACCTGATCAACGTGTACGAACGAAGATGCTAGCCTTCGCTGGCATCTTTGGTTTTAGGGCTATGTTGGTTAATCAATAATCAACATTCTATTCATATCGAATTCGTGCAGGTGACGTATAATTAATGCTAGTGAATCAATCAGTTATCATGAAAGGATACCGACGACGTGTGGCAAGACATTTTTGATATTCTGCAAATTGTGTTTCTTTTAGTGTTTCTCGAAGGGATTCTTTCGATCGATAATGCCGCAGTTTTAGGCGCGATGGTGGCGCATTTGCCGCAAGATCAGCCGATTCCATGGCCCAAGTGGCTGCAATGGATGCAAGGCCATGGTGAGCGCTTTTTGGGTATGCAACAGGCAGCCGCATTAAAAGTTGGCTTGATTGGAGCCTATGTTGGACGTGGGTTAATGTTGGCGGTGGCCTTCATTATTACCGAAAATCCATGGGTTTTGGCGATTGGCTCAGGCTATTTGGTTTGGTTGAGTGTCAATCACTTTGCCCATATGCATCGCCGCGATCAAATTGATGAGCATAGTGAAGTCAAACAACGAACGACCGGTTTTTGGCAAACCGTCTTGATTATTGAAATGATCGATTTGGCGTTTAGCCTTGATAATGTGGTCGTAGCAGTCAATGCTGATCCACAAAAGCGCTTTTGGGTGATTGGCTTAGGCGTAGCGATTGGAATTTTGGTGATGCGGTTCGCGGCCCAAATCTTCACTAGCTTGATTGAATGGGAACCAAACCTTGAACATGCCGCGTTTGCTTTGTTGCTAGCAATTGGCACCGAATCGGTGATCAAAATTGTTTGGCATCTTGAAACACCGCATTGGCTGAAATTTGCAATTTCGATGACAATTTTGGCGTTAACTGTAGCACTTTCACGTTTGCCATTCTTGAAGCCACTCAAAAAATTCTTACGTTTAGGTTTGCCGTTGGCTTCGATCGTTGATACGCTGGTTGGCTGGCTTTTATGGCCAATTCGTTGGTTGTTTGGCTTGTTGTTTGCGCCATTTCGCCAACGGGTTGCTGCTCGCATGCAAGGTGAATAGGAGCAATCATGCAACTAACAGAGTTGGTGCGCTATTTGGATAGCTATTTGCAAACCGCCAAATTTCGCGATGCAAGCTTAAATGGCTTGCAAGTTGAAGGGCGTGACGAGGTTAAAACCATCGCGCTGGCGGTTGATGCTTCGTTGCAGGCGATTGAAGCAGCAATTGCTGGCAATGCCGATTTGTTGCTGACCCATCATGGCTTGTTTTGGGGCAATGCTCAGCCCTTAGTTGGCTGGCTTGGGCGACGAATCAAACGCTTGATGGCAGCTGATTGTTCGCTGTATACCTCGCATTTGCCGCTTGATGCTCATGGCGAAGTTGGCAATAATGCCCAATTACTCAAGCTTCTAGGTTGGGAAATGGTTCAGCCATTTGGCGATTATCGTGGCCAAATGTTGGGCTTTATCGGCCAACTAACCACGCCATTAAGTATTGAAGGCTTAGTTGCCCATGTCAAAAGCACCTTGGCAATTCCCGAAAACGAGATCAAAGTTTGGGGTCAAACATCGCGTGGAATTAAACGGGTTGGGGTCGTTTCGGGCGATGGGGCCAGCGAATTGGAGCAAGCGCTGCGTGATGGCTGCGATGCCTTGCTGACTGGCGAAGTTAATTATGCAGCGGTTTTTCCCTCGATCGAGGCCGATATGCCCTTGATTTGTGCCGGCCATTATCACACTGAAACGTTGGGTGTTAAGGCATTGGGCGCACATCTAGAGCAAACTTTTCGGGTAAAAACCTTCTTTGTTGATGTGCCAACTGGGGTCTAAACTGCTGCAACTTGTGATCATGTGGCAACGTTAAACCAACCCATGGCCTAAGGCTTGCGGAAGGTAGCATTTGAGCTGTATTTCCGCTAGAATAGGCTTATAGCCATGGTTTCCAGGCTATTGTAGGAGGAATATATGGGATTTCTCGACAATCTTAAAGGAACACTCTCGCAAGGTGTTGATCGCGCCAAGTTCGAGGCCGACAAATTACAACGTACCAGTCGCGTTCGCAGCGATATTGGCGATATGCAGCAGCAAATTGCCACGAATTATGGTTTGTTGGGCCAACGCGCTTACGAACTGCACCAACAAGGTGTGCTAACTGCCCCCGAAGTTACGAGCTTGGTCAATTTGATCAACGATTTGCAAGCGCGTTTGACTTCAGCCCAAGCTGAATTAGAGCGTGCCCAAAACGAGCAATTTGTGGCAGTGCAAACCCCGCCACCACCAGCCTATCCTCAGCCGTATGCGCCATCAGTCCCACCCCAACAAGCGCCGTATGCACCGCCAGTTGAGGCCCAAAATTATGTGCCACCAACCAGCTATGCACCGCCAAGTGAAGCTCCTGCTGCACCACCAGTCGATAGCGGGGCGATTCCGATCGAGCGGTTGTGTCCAAGTTGTGGCTTTAAAGTGGCTGGTCAAGCGGTGTTCTGCCCTGAATGCGGCGCTCGTTTGTAAAAACTTGAAGCTTGCTACAATACCCATGGTTGCTTTGGCAGCCATGGGTTTTTTGATCCTGAAAATAGTTAAGAATGGAATAGAGCATGTTACCCAAAATTGTGAGTGCTGTGCCTGGGCCACGTAGCCAAGCGCTCTTAGCGCAATTGGCATCCAGTGAAGCACCGAGTTTAACCTTGCCTGGCGGCATTGTATGGGCCGAGGCCGAGGGTGCGCTGGTGACTGATGTTGATGGCAATCGCTATCTTGATTTTGCGGCAGCCTTTGGGGTGGTCGGGATTGGCCATCGCCATCCAGCGGTGTTGGCGGCGATTCAAGCTCAAAGCCAGCGCTTGATTCACGGAATGGGCGATGTGTTTGCCCATGAAGCGCGGATCGAGTTGGTTCAATTAATTAAACAGCATGCGCCAATTGCTGATGGACGGGTGTTTTTAGCAGGTAGTGGCGCTGAAAGTATTGAAATTGCCCTTAAAACTGCCATGCTTGCAACCCAAAAACCTGGAGTCATTGCATTTACTGGTGGTTATCATGGTTTGAGTTATGGGGCATTGGCGGCAACCAATCGGGCTGATTTTCGCCAACCATTCTTGCCGCAATTATCGAGCCATATTCAACGTGCACCGTATCCCTATCCATTTCGTTGGCGTGAGGCTGGTGATTGTTTGGATTGGGCATTAACCACTACTGAGCAGGCGATCAAAACCAGTGCTAGCTCAATTGGGGCATTAATTGTCGAGCCAGTTCAAGGCCGTGAAGGCGAAATTGTGCCGCCTGATGGCTGGTTGCGCGGCTTGCGCCAACTGTGTGATCAATACAATATTTTGTTGATTGCTGATGAAATTTTTACTGGTTGGGGACGCACTGGCAAGTGGTGGGGCGTGAATCACGATGGAATCGAGCCAGATTTGATTTGTATGGGCAAGGGCATGACTGGTGGTTTGCAAATTGCCGCCTGTGTTGGCCGTGCTGAGCATATGGCCTATTGGCAGGTCAATGGCGAACCCTTGCATACTGGCACATTTATGGGTCATCCCTTGGCATGCGCTGGGGCCGCCGCCGCAATTCGGGTATTAACTGAACATAATACATTAGATCAGGTCAATCAATTAAGCCAAAACTTACTCCGTGGTTTAGAGGCGATTGCCGAAAACTGCGCCTTAGTGGGTGATGTGCGCGGGCGTGGCTTGATGATCGGGCTAGAGCTGGTACAAGCTGATGGCATTACGCCCAATCCCGCAGCCGTTATGCAGGTGGTGAGTTTGTGCCAAGCCCAAGGGGTTTTGGTGCTTGGCGGCGGGATGCATGGCAATGTGCTGATCCTTACACCGCCGTTTATCCTCGATCAAGCTCAAGTTGAATATGGGTTGAATGTGTTGCAACAAGCCTTGCTCACGGTTGCTGAACAGCAAAAATAGCAGCGGAGCAAGGTTGCTCCGCTGCCCAAGCACCTGGAGGAATTGGGCTTTAGCCCCGGCGACCTACATCGCCATCGCGGTCGATATCACGGTCAAGTTTGCGTTCGACGCTATTGCCAGCATCGCGTAACTTATCACCGACTGCGTTGGCGGTGCCTCGATATTGTGCTTGATTATCATGGCTGAATGCACCTGTTTCGGTATCAGCTTGTTCTCCAACGGTATCACCAACTGCGCCAATTGCTGCGCCAGTGACTCCACCAACCACGCCACCAACGACTGCGCCGACTGGGCCACCAACAGCACCGATGGCTGCGCCAGTTACTGCACCAGCAGCGCCACCACCAGCAGTGCCAACTTTGCTACTGTTATCGTAGGCTTGGTCGGCAGCACGGAAGGTATCATGGCCTTGATCATCGGTGGTCACATCGCGCACAGCGTTTTCAATCCGATTGCTCACAGGCGTATCGTTGGTGGTGCTGTAATCGCGATTAGCAATCGCTTCGCGAGTTGTATCGACGGTAGTCATTTGATCATAGGTAGCATTGCTAGAGTAGGCATTGGTCGTATCATAGGCGGTGCTATGCGGATAATCGCTATCATGCGTGCGATCATTCATTTTTTCGCCTGTGGTATCGCCAGCAGCGCCAATTGCTCCACCAACCACAGCGCCAGTTACCCCGCCGATCACCGCGCCAACTGGGCCACCAGCAGCACCGATGCTTGCACCAGTTACCGCGCCAGCAGCACCACCGCCAACTGTGCCAACTTTGCTGCTATCGGCATAGGCTTGCTCATTGCTTTGGTCGTAATCGGTATCGCTATCCCACTGGAAGCGTTCGGCTCCTGCTTGACGCAAGGTAGTTCTTACTTGGGCCGCCATGTGATCGTTGGCGTGCACCGTGACCAAGGTGCTCCCAGCTTTGACCCGATCTTCGTAGACATTCGCTTGATCTTCGGGAACGCTAGCGGCGTTGATCAATGCGCCGGCAATCCCGCCAGTGGCTGCGCCTGCAACTGCGCCGGTCAAGGCCGATACCAATGCGCCAGCACCAATCAATGGCCCGATGCCAGGAATTGCCAAAGCGGCCAAGCCAACCAACCCGCCCCAAACTGCTCCAACAGTTAAGCCTTCGCCAGCAGTCATATGATCGTCACTGACGGTGACCAAGTTACCATCGGCATCAACGGCGCGGCTAGTATCGCGAGCAACAACTGAAATAGCATCATTGGTGATACCAAGTGCTTGTAAATCGCGAACAGCGGCTTGAGCTTGTGCGTCTGAATTGAATACACCTATAACTGTGGTTGTCATACAATTAACTCCTTTGTTGCCTAACTGATATTTACAATCATTATTCCGATTTCCTGATTACTTATAAAGCAAAAAGCGTGCCACCTGCTTTGCTGGTATTGAACAACATTACCAAAATAGCCTGTAAAGCGGCTGCCCAAGCTCAAATTTGGCTTGAAATTCCGCATCTCAACAAGTGCCAAATTCGCGGTACAATGGCGTAATTGTCTGTGTAACAGGCATTGAATTCCAATGAAGGAGCCGAAACCTGTGGCAATTCACTTTGGTACTGATGGCTGGCGTGCTGTCATCAGTGAAGAATTTACCTTTGAAAATGTGCGTTTAGTGGCTCAAGCAATCGCTGAGCAGTTGCTGGCTGAAACTCCTGCTGGCGAGGTTACGCGAGCGGTGGTGGGCTTCGATACGCGCTTTCTTTCCGATCGCTATGCGATTACAGTTTCAAATGTGTTGGCTGCCAATGGTTTGGCGGTCTATTTAAGCAAAGCCGATTGTCCAACTCCGGCTTTGTCGTTTGCAGTTAAACAGTTGGCGGCTCAAGGCGGCGTAATGATTACCGCCAGCCATAATCCACCGCGCTACAACGGGATTAAAGTTAAAGCAGCGTTTGGTGGCTCGGCCTTGCCCGCAACCATGAAGCAAATCGAGGCCCGAATTAGCGATTTGCAAGCCTCGGGGCGAGCAGCCTTGTATGCTGAACCAGTTTGGCAAGAAAACACCACTGCCCAAGCGGGTGAGGTCGTGCGCTTCGATCCATTGCCAGCCTATTTGGCCCATTTGCGCACATTAATTGATTTTTCAGCGATTGCCCGTAGCTCGTTGCGCGTGGCAATCGACCCAATGTATGGCGCTGGGCGCGGCTATATTGCCCGTTGGTTGCGTGAATTGGGCGTGATGGTAGCCGAAATTCATGGCGATATGAACCCTGGTTTTGGCCGCTTACACCCTGAGCCAATTGGCCGCAACTTACAACCGTTGGCCGACATGATTCGCCGCGACGGCTACGATTTGGGGCTGGCAACCGATGGCGATGCAGATCGGATTGGGGCAATGGATTCACGCGGCGAGTTTGTTAGCCCACATCAAATTTTTGCGCTTGCCTTGCGCCACTTGATCGAAACCAAAGGCCAACGCGGTTTGGTCGTCAAAACGATTTCAACCACCCAATTGATCAATCGCTTGGCTGCGGCCTACAATTTGCGGGTGGAAGAAACGCCAGTGGGTTTTAACCATATTTGCGATCTGATGTTGGCTGAACCAGTGTTAATTGGTGGCGAAGAATCAGGCGGCATCTCGATTTTGGGTCATGTGCCCGAGGGCGATGGCATTTTGATGGGCTTGTTGTTGCTCGAAATTGTCGCCCGTGCTGGCAAACCGTTGCATGAATTAATTGATGAGTTGCAACACCAATATGGTCCATTCGCCTATGATCGGATTGATCAGCGCGTGCAACCATTTAAAAAGGCCGATTTAGTGCATGCGCTCAAAGCCGAAGCGCCCCAAGAAATTGCCGGAGTGGCCTTGCAATCAATTAATGATCGCGATGGAGTCAAATATTTGTTGGCTGATCAAAGCTGGCTTTTGATTCGACCCTCAGGCACCGAGCCTGTGCTGCGCATTTACGCCGAAGCAGCCAATGCTGAGCAAGTGCAAGCCTTGTTGCAAGCTGGCGTACAATTTGCCAATCAGCAATTGACCAATCTGGTGGCAGTTGGCTAAAATAGCCCAAGGAGGTGCGTTTGACGATTCTTGATTGGGTTTTGATCGGCATATTGCTGTGGTATAGCGTGCTTGGTTTTTACTGGGGCACAATTCGTCAGTTGCTGGCATTGGCGGGGTTGATTACCGCAATTGCGATTGCTGGACGAATCTATCCAGGCGTGACCGATCTGCTGATCAGCTTGATTCCTGCGACCGCGCCGGGCTTTATTAGCGTTTTTGCGTTTTTGCTGAGTTTGTTGGCAGTAACAGCCCTCGTTAGTGCGATAGCAACGTGGCTACGTCTCAAAGTTGGGCTGTTGTTTTTGGGCCGCGCTGATCATGTGATTGGGGCGCTGTTGGGGTTGGTGCAAGGGATTGTACTAATTGGAGCTTGCTTGGCAGGCTGCGTTGGATTACCCCAAATCGGGATCATCGATGCAATTCAACAATCAAGCTTGGCAGAATATTGGGGGCCAGTGGTGTTGGTGATTGTCAACCTCCTGCCCGAAACCTTCGTGCCAATGAATCAAATGCTATTTGGGTGAAACAATGCAAACAATAAACGATCGTCCATGGGTTTCAACGAGGAGACCAAACTATGGCAAATAATACGATGCGGGCGGTGCAAAAACCATCGGCAGCTCCAGGAGCCAAGCTGATCACTGCGCCGATTCCTCAGCCAAAGCGTGATGAAGTGCTGATTCGAGTGCGAGCTTCGACGATTTGTGGCACCGACTTGCATATTTATAAATGGGACCCGTGGGCACAAAGCCGCTTCAAAGCGCCGATGATTTTCGGCCATGAATTGGCTGGCGATGTGGTCGAGGTTGGCAGCGATGTGACGATGGTCAAGGTTGGCGATTTTGTCTCCGCCGAAACCCATATTGTCTGTGGTTATTGCTACCAGTGTCGCACTGGCGCAGCCCATATTTGCCGCAACGTCGAAATTATTGGGGTTGATCGGCCTGGCTGTTTCGCTGAATATATTGCGGTTCCGGCGGTCAATGTTTGGCGCAACGACCCAAATATGCCACCAGCCTTGGCTGCGGCTCAAGAGCCATTTGGCAATGCGGTGCATACCGCCTTGGCAACCAACCTTTCAACTCGCAATGTCTTGGTGACTGGTTGTGGCCCGATTGGCTTGTTTGCGGTGGGGATCGCGCACGCAGCAGGAGCCAAGCAAATTTTCGCCACCGATATCAACCCCAAGCGCTTAGAAATGGCGCGAACCATGGGTGCAACCCATGCTTTGGATTCACGCGACGATGTGGTGCATCATGTGCTGGCGGCGACCGAAGGCGAAGGCGTTGATGTGCTGCTCGAAATGTCGGGCCATCCTAGTGCAATTGATCAGGGCTTTCGATCGTTGCGTTATGGTGGTTTTGCCTCATTGCTGGGTTTACCACCCAACGGCTTGCCCGATTTCGACCTTGCCAACCATGTGGTGTTCAAAGGTGCGACCGTGTATGGCGTTTCAGGCCGCAAAATGTTTGAAACCTGGTATCAAACCCAAGCCTTGGTGGCGGGCAATAAGGTCGATTTGCGTCCGATTATCACTCATCACTTGCCTTTGGAAGAATTTGAAACCGCGTTTGAATTGATGCTGCGTGGCGAGGCTGCCAAAGTGGCTTTGTATCCGCATGGGCTTGATGGTGCTTGGTAATTAAACCCAAAGGCCGTTCAGTACGCCAACTGAGCGGCCTGCTCACTTAATCATTAATACGGCGTAAAGTATAACGACTGCTATGGTTGATTTCCACTAGTTGCGAACTTAATTGTTCATAGGCATCGTGGACTGTAATCAACCGTCCAGTGAGTGGATTATCCTCAGCAAGCAGCCAGCGCACTAATTTGGCGGCCTCCTGCCCAGAAACCCCTTTGGTTTGAGCCATTTTGACCATCCCATCAGCAAAGCGTTGGGCCTCGGGTGTGCTTTCAAGCTCGGTGCTCAATTTGGTGGCAACAAGCCCTGGCCCAATACAATTAACCCGAATCTTTTGGCGCTTCAATTCCATTGCCAGCGTTTCGCTCAAGCGCACAATTGCGGCCTTGATTGCCCCATACGCCGCCAGCCGTGGCGATGCTTCAACCGCGCCATAGCCAGCAATATTAATAATTGAGCCACCGCCACGCTCAATCATTACTGGAATAACCGCATGACAGAGATTGAGCGTGCCCCACCAGATCGTATCGCACATTAACCGTAGTTGATCCAGATCGAGATCATGGAATTGGCCAAATGGCCCAAGCACTCCCGCAAGATTGATCATGGCATTTGGTGTTCCCACCTCATCTATAACGGTTGCAACTACCTGTTGGACTGCTTCGGGGTCGCGGACATCAGCACTAAAACCAACACTGCAATGGCCTTGGCTTTGTAAAGCTTGGACTGTTTGATTGAGTTTGGTTGGCTCACGGGCGATCAAAACCGTCTGCCAGCCATCTTCGGCGAGTCCTTGCGTGATAGCTTGCCCAATTCCACCGCTTGCCCCGGTGATCAAAGCGATCTTTTGCATCATTAAATCCTTTATTAAACGTCGAGAACCTGACGATTGCTCATCAGGTTCTACGTGACAGGAATGATCCGAGGATGTTATTGGCGAACGCCAGAGTTATTGATCTCGTTGGGATCAAGCTTGACTGTGCGCTGGCCGGTCATTGGATCGAAATTGGCCTGTGGGCTTGGCGCAGGATTGTAATTTGGCGCTTGGCTGGTTGGCGGCGTGTTGTTGACCGCTGGCTCAAAACCGGTGTTGATCACGCTAGGCGTGCTTGGTTTGCGGCGCACTTTGCTGCGAATGCTATTCCACCAAGCGCGGTAGGTTGCGCTAGTATCGGTTTTGCCAAAGGCTAACGGAGCTGCTAGGGCTAAACAGATCACGGCTGGAATGTAGAACAGAACGCGTAAGAACGTTTCGCCAAAGAGTGTCTGCCCAGCTCCAAAGAGCACGAGCGAAATCCCAATCAATACATTGAGCGAATTAAGCCCCAAGTTACGAGTTCGTAACAAGCTCATTAATTCGGTGCGATTGCCAAATAACAGTAAGCTGCCAGTAACCAGTGGCACGAGCGCTCCCACAACATTGGCAGCAATATTGGCAATCATAATCAGTAATACGATCGCAACCACAACAACGACTACCGTTCCAACGGTCATCATGGTATCGCGTTGATTTTTCATCAGAACCTCCTAGAACGGGTAAACCCCCGTTTGGTTTGCTGTGGATGATACGGCAGCCAGCTCTGAATTGTTGCGTTAACGTTTGGATAGCGCCAAGCGGATGCCAAATCCAAATAGAATAAGCCCCGTACTGCCTTCGATCCAAGCCCGCACCCGTGGTTTGAGCATCCAACTGCGCATTTTATCCAAACTTAGGGTAATCAGGCCTAACCAAACGATGCCGAGCACAAAATGAATCGAGGTTAATAGCAATGAGCGCAGCATCACTGGATCATTCGGGCGAATGAATTGGGGCAGGAAGGCCAGATAAAATAGGGCAACTTTGGGGTTCAAGACGTTGGTGATCAAGCCTTCGCGGTAGGCATGCCACGGGTTGAGGCTTGGCTCAGCAGTGCTTGATATTTCGTTGGTTACTAGATTGGGTTTGAGGGCGCTGCGTAGCGATTGCACCCCAAGATAGCATAAGTAGAGCGCTCCTGCCCATTTGACCACGCTAAATGCCAGCGCCGAGCGAGTTAAAATCAGCGATAAGCCAAGGCCTGAGAGCAGTGCATGGATGAACAAGCCTGAACTAACGCCGAGCGTCGCTAGTATTCCAGCTTTGCGGCCACGCGCCAAAACGTTGCGCATAACCAACAGCGTATCAGCGCCAGGCGTGATGGTTAATAAGGCGACGGCGAGCGTGTAACCAATTAACTGAGCATCAAACATAGGCTGCTCCCATATAAAGTAAAGCCCCTCTCCTGTTTGCTGACAAGAGAGGGGTAGGTTGAGCTAACGATTATTCCTCAAACACAGCTTTCACGCGGAAATAATCGCCTTGACGATCGGGCGCGTTGGCCAGCGCTGCATCAACTGGCAAACTCGATGTGACTGCATCAATTCGCGTGACATTGGTCAAATCGGTCACTTGCGCGGTAATCGGCACATCGGTCACATCAATTGCTTGCAACATCTCAATATGATCAAGAATCGAGGAAAGCTGCAAGCGCATACGTTCCATCTCATCCTCATCCAATTTCAAACGAGCTAAGTGAGCCACTTGGCGCACTTGTTCAGGAGTTAACGACATAGCATCCTCACAATTACTACTAGCGTGAACGGTAGCCCATTATTGCCCCGCCGATGACCGAGAGCAATAGCACGACGATCAGCACTGGTTGATCGATTTTGAGCACCCAACCAACCATACTTGCCATCATGCCACTGAAAATTCCACTACCGATTGCATACCCCAGCCGATTTGGCTGCGATTTAGGTTTTGCCATTGCTGCCTCGATTGTACCAGATTTCGTTCTGGGAACTTTTACGATTCACCTGTCGTTAGTCTAGCATAAACAAATCATTTGAAAGGAATCTTCCAGTGCTTCGACGAATTACGGCAATTGTTGCCCTTTTAGTTTTGGCTGCCTGTGGTAACCAAACCACTGCAACCAACGTTCCCACCGTCCAAACGAGCGTAACTGCTACTTCGGCAGTTGCCAGCGGCTTTGCTTATGACACGAGTGCAGCGGTAACTATCGTAGAAATGCGCAATGAGGGCGGCTTTGTCACCCCGTTATACAACAAATTATTGTCTGTGCCACAGTTTCGCTTATATGGCAATGGCGAGCTGATTTACCAATATTTTAATGCCGACGGTAAATTGCTGTGGCAACAAACCACATTAACTGAAACTCAAATTCAGCAATTGCTGAACGATCTGCTTGGGGCCGAGCAAGCTTTCTGTCTCGACACTCCATTGGGTGATCCTGAGCCAATGATCTCAGATGCCAATGTAACGACCTTGACCGTGAATTTGAGCGAACGTTCATGCAGCGCTCAAGCCTACGCCGCCTTTGCCGAACAACGCTCAGGCCTGAATGCTGATGGTCAACGCCGTTTTGTCCAATTTCGCAAAGCTTTAACCACGGTTGAAGCCTTGATGCAAGTGGAAACCAAGCCCTATCAAGCCCAAGGTGCAACGATTTACTTGGAGCCAGCAGGCGCTGAAGAAATTGCAACCGCCCAAGAATGGACGTTCAAGGCTGAGTTGCGTGAAGGCAATGTGGTAACCGATAGCGAAGCCGCTGCGCTCGTGGCCTTTGCGGGCGCTCCAACCTTGGTCAAATCGGGCGAGCAAACCTTCCGTGTGGTTGCTGTACCAATTTTGCCATAGGTAATATCCCTCACCCCCTAAGCCCCCTCTCCCGCCGCGCGAGGCGAGGGGAACCACGAAACGAAAAGCCCCTCGCCCGCCGCAGTGGGCGAGGGGTTGGGGTGAGGGAACCCTACTTAATCGCGTTGATCAAAATCATGACGATAATAAACACGGCTAAGGCTGCCATCCCAAATTGATGGGTGATATTGGCATAACGGCCTTGGCGAATTTCCAGCGGCAAAGCTTCTTTTGGCACAATTTGACGGCGCAAACAATTAGGGCAGGTTTCAACATATTGATGACTGGTGATTACGCCAAAAATAAAATAAAGATGAAAATACCGATAGATCAGTTGAACGTTAAACGGTACATTCATTTGGCAGCTAGGGCAGACATGCCAAGCAGTTTTTAACGTGTCCACCGCATTACCACGCGTCCCAAGAATAATCATGTTGTTCTCCCTCTCACAAAACAGGGGTTATCGCGCTATTTGACCATAGCGGAAGCGGAAAATCATCAACCTTGCGACCTATTCTTTGACAATTGGCTCGCCGGTTGCGCGATCAAGCCGAGGCCGTAGAAAATTGTAGACCGCGCCACGCCGATTGGCGCTCAGTTTGCTCCAGGTCAGGCTAATAATTTCGTGCAATTGCTCAGGATTCAATTTGTTGATCATGCCACTGCGGACAAGCAAGCGTTGCACGCCGCCCCGTGGCTCTAGCCCAATATCAACCGTGGCAGCGCCTGCAATTGCGCAACCATCTTCAGCGACACGCAATAATTCATCGATTAATGTTTCGGCATGCGGCACAACTTGCAAGCCATTTAATGTCACAATTTGAATGAATTGATCAGCATGAAAAGGTAAGGCAGTCATATCGGCACAAATTAAATGTACGTTGATAATGCCTTTTTTGGCTAATTCGGCTTGGGCTGTTCGCAGCATTGGCATTGCCAAATCGATCCCAACCACCTGTAAATTGGGGCGTTGCGCATATAAATCGATGGTTAATCGACCTGTACCGATTGGCGCTTCGATTGCCCAACCCTCATGTTGCAAGGCTTTGGCGACTAGTGCAGTTTGTTCAGAGCCAGCCATGCCCAGCCAGCGAAAAATCCCATGATGCACCAGCAGATCATAGGCACGCGGAAATTTATAGGGCAATTGCTGAATCAAGGGGCGCAGGCCAGCCAAAAAGCGCTTCACAACGTATCTCCAATAAAAGACCTGCTGTATTATAGCCAAATCTCAATTATTTGCGACTAAATAGATTGCCAAACCAGCCGCGCAAGGTCAAAAGCCAATTACGAATGCCCAACCCTAGCCCAAGCGCCGCCGCCCCAAACGCCACTAACCCCAGCCAGCGAATTTGCCAGATCGCGCTGCCGAGCAAGGCCAATACGGTGATGATAACGCAAGCATCAATTAACCACCGCTGTTGCGGCGATGTTTGATAACTACTGCGACTGCTGATTCGTTGCCATAGCCAACCCACGAGTGTAATCAGGGCAATCCATTCCCACACCGATAAACGCATAAGCCAACGCATAAACGCTCCTGATGCTTGCTCAATCTAGCGTATTATAGCCAATGACCTGCGAAGTGGATGCATGCTAGGCAGTTTTTTCGACCCAATTAGTTACTTCTTTGTTGACATAAGTTTCTTGTTCGGCATACGGTAAATGACCAACATGGGGAATCGCCAAGAGATTGGCTTGGGGAATATTGAGTTTAAGCCATTGGGCCTGCTTAAATGGAACAATTGGGTCGTGCTGGCCATGCACAATTAATGTTGGGACGGTGGTTGGTTTGGCCATAATCAACGGACGAATATCAGCCTGTTTGAGCACGGTGGTGATGCCTGCGATGCCAGCAATTGGGGTTTGTTGCATTTGCTCGTAGCCATCGCGAATCGTTTTAACCACTTTGGGATTACTATAAAAGCCTTGGCGATCTTTGATGAAGGCTACCAGTGATTTGGAAAAAGCCCAATGGCTACAGCGGCCTAAGCCCAGCGAGCTATGAATAATCGCTTTGAGCAAGCTGGGCTGGCCGACAAACCGTTGCCATACGTTGACAATCCCAGTCAATTCCGACCAAACCACGGGCGAAAGCACGATCAGGCGTTTGACCAATTCAGGCGCTCGGTGGGCAATTCCCAAGGCGATCAAGCCACCAGTTGAGTGGCCGATGATCGTGGCTGGCTTGCCGTTATTAAGCTTTTTGAGGCTGGCAATTCCAGTTTCAATCAGGTGTTCTTGGGTCCAGCGGCTCCATTGTTGGTTGGGTTGGTTGGGCACGGCTCCATGGCCAGGCAAGCCAACCAATTGCACCTCGCCATGCGGCCAAAGGGCATCCCACAACCAAAATCGATTAACGGCAGTGATGCCATGCCATGCGATAAATTGTTCAGCGCCAGTGCTGCGTTGCAAAACCCGAATCGCCTCTTGGCCAACCGTCCCTTGAACGCTGATCGTGTATTCATCCATGGTATGCTCCCTTTATCGCCATGAATTGTTTGCGCCTGTAAACGCAACTCTCTTGCATTATGCTTTACTATAGAGTACTTTTTGGCTTAATGCAAGTCTCTTGCATTAGCTGCGGAAGGATCGAACCCATGAAATCTGAGCCATCCGAGGGATCTGATGAGCCGAATGTGTATCAATCGTTGTTGCATCGCCAACGTCCAGGCGGGCGCAGTGCTAAGGTGCATGCGGCGGTGTTGCAAGCCACTGGCGAATTATTGTTCGAGCAAGGCTATGCCCAGTTGCGGATTGCTGATGTAGCTCAACGCGCAGGGGTGCATGAAACCTCAATTTATCGGCGCTGGAAAACTAAGGCCATGCTGGTGGCGGATACCGTGCTAGCCTTGTTTGATCAGCATGTGCCAAACCCCGATACTGGCTCGTTTCGCGAGGATGTATTGAGCTTTTTGCCCAGTTTGGTGCGCTATTTACAATCGCCAGAGGGTGAAGCGCTTGGTCGGGCTTGTGTTGATGTTTCAAATTTGGCCGAGGCGGCTGAGGCGCGTCAAGCAGTCTGGGGCATTTGGGTCGATCAATTTGGAGTATTGGTTGAGCGAGCGATCGCTCGCGGTGAGTTGCCAGCAACAATCAATGCCCAAATTTTTCTGGAGATGTTGATTGGGCCATTTTTTCTACGCTTACTCGTGACGGGCGAGCCATTACACGAAGCAATGGCGGTGCAGGTAATTGATCTGCTCTTACAGCATTAAATAAACAACGCAATCGTATTAACCGATTGCGTTGCTTTTTGGCTCAATTAAATTTATTGGCCTTGTTGACGTTCGTTTTGCTCACGAGCTTTTTCAACTGCGGTGTTGGTTGGATCTTCATCGCGATCACGACCAACTAAGCCACCCACAAAATCTTTGGTATATTCAACGATACCACGATCGTGAGGGGTGTTAGCTTCACCTTCTTCGCGGCGTTCGTGAGCGCGATCATTGCCAAAAACATTGCTAACAAAATCTTTGGTGTATTCAGTAATTCCACGATCGCGTGGTTTATGTGATTCTTCGGTCGTTGGTTGCTGATTTGGCGTTTCATCGCGATCAAACAAATTTTGAATAAAATCTTTGGCTTTTTCGCCAAAACCGCGTTCATCATGATTGTTTTCTTGATTACTCATTATCAATTCCTCCAATATTAATTAGGCTTTACGGCGCTGGGCTAATTGCGGAGCTGGTTGGATGCGGCTTAGTACAAAGCCAAGTACAACCCCAGCGATAAACCCGCCAGCGTGAGCAGCATAGGCGACACCGCCGCTGGTTTGGCTGGTTGTGGTAATTGTGGCAAAGGTTGCAACAAATTGCTGTACTGCCCATAAACCAATCATCATCCAAGCTGGAACCGTTTGAACGAAACGTCCGAGCAATACTTTGACCGAATTGCTGCGAAACATTACGATATAGGCTCCGAGCACGCCCGAAATTGCCCCTGATGCACCGACGCTGGGAATTCCAGCGCTGGCTGAATTGAGATTAAGCAGAATGTGTGCCGCCGTGGCAATTAATCCAGTAATTAGATAAAAAGCTAAGTATTTGCCATGGCCAAAGGCATCTTCAACATTATCACCAAAAACAAACAGAAACAGCATATTACCAATTAAGTGTGCCCAACCACCATGCAAAAACATCGAAGTCAATAAGGTGATCAGGCCATCGCCAGCAGCGATCCGTTCGGGCACTGCGCCCCAGGTCATAATAAAATCTTGCAAGGCTTGGCTTTCGCTGCCCAACGAAAATTCGTATAAGAATACCAGCACGTTGAGGGCAATCAGGCCATAGGTTACATAGCCGCGTCGCCGTAGTTTGGAGTTATCGTCGCCTAGTGGAAACATAGCCCCTCCCTATAACACGCTATATTTTTCAGCACCATTTTGCCAATATTCTTGTTTATCGAGCGATGCTGCACCATCTTCTGTATGATCGTTGCTGCTGGGTGTGGTTGGCAGCGTTTGATCAAACAAGCCTAAGATGCGTTTTTTCAAGAGTTGGCGGCTTTCAGCGCCAGTTTGGGGCGCGGTTAGGGCGGCGGTTGCTAGCCCTAACAGAAAATATTTGGCAGCCATCCAGATCGTTTTGAAGAAATGTCTAAACATTGCGGTTCCTCCAACTTATGTGCTTGATAAACGGTGTCGCTATTTGCGTTGAAATTGACGACCGAATATCAACCAACTAAGCAAAAAGGATACCAAGGCTATTCCACCAAGCCAGATATAGGTGCTGGCCTCGGGTGCACGGTTGAGCAACATAATTTGTTGATAATTGGCGATGCCATGGGTAACGGGCAAGCCGCGGGCAATATTCTGCACAAACGGCAAAAACGATTTTAGCGAGATGAAGAAACCGCTGAAGAACACCGACATCAACAATACCAACATCGAGAATTGTACCGCTTGGCTATCGGTGCTGACTACCGACGAGATCAAAAAGCCAATGCCAAGCGATGCGATGGTCAACATAAATGTCAACAAGGCAAAATTGAGCAATTGGCCTGTGTAAAAGGGCACGCCCAATCCAAAGACCATTAACGAGACCAAAACACTGACAATGACTGCCGATAAAATCGTGTAGCTGGCATATTTGCCAACCAAGGTTTGAAAGGCCGAAAGTGGCGAGACCCGAAACATCTCCAACGTGCCTTGTTGCAACTCACGCACTAGCGATAATCCTGCCAAGGTCACCATCATATGTTGCAGCAAGAGTGCTAGCACCGCTGGGGTATAAAAACGTACATAGGCGGTCGCGGGATCTTTGGTGATATCGCCAAGGCTTTCGATTGGTGCAAGGTTGCTAGCCACCGAGCGTAATGGTGAAACAACCACCGCTGGATCGATTGTTTGTACCCGATCAGCCTGTTGATCAAGTTCGCCGAGCCGCGTATCAAGCTCGGCTAATTTTTGATCTTGCTGCTCCAAGGTTCCGCCTGCGGCCAAATCGCGATCAAGCCCATCAAGCGAAGCTTGGAATGAGCTAAGGCTTTGGGTTGAACTACTGGTTTCGCTGGCTCCATTTTGGGTCATCGATAAGGCAATTAATTGCAAGGCTCCCGATTCGCGTAATGTTTTGATAGTTTGGCGAGCTTCGTCACGTTTGTTGCTATTGAGTTGTTCGCGCAATTGGCTAATTTGCTGGCGTGCATCGCTGACATAATCGCGTAATGTGCCAATTTGCTGCTGACTCTGGCCAACCACGCTAAACAACATGCCTTTGTTCAATTCGTTAATTTGGGTATACGAGAGATATTCGATCCACGAGCGTAGCAATGGGTCAACTTCGCTATAGATAAAGCGAATATCAACCGCCTTGCCCGTAGAGTAGACCGTGGTCATCTCCAATGGGAAAATTTCGACCAAATCTAGCTCGTCGTTGTTGAGCGCCGCGACGGCTGGCTCCTCACTCTCATAAATATGCCGCTCCGCATCGATCACAAAAGTATTGCTGATGCGCTTGATCAATTCAGTTACTTGGGGATCGTCGCGATGGCCTGGCGGTACAACGATGCCCGTGCGCAATTTTGGTTGCTCACCTTGATAGCCAACTCCAAACAATGAGAGAATCAGAAATGGCCCGATGATCAAGCCAACTAAAAGCAAGGGTTGTCGCCGGATTGCATTTAATTCTTTGGCACAGAACGCAAAAATGCGTACTAAATCTTTAAGCATTGATCTGCTCCTTGCTCTCTGGTTGCTCAAGCCGCTCCATCAAGGTAATAAAAATATCGTCGAATGGCGGATTATATTCACCAACTTGGCGCGTATCGATGGTGGGATCGGTGGCCAGGGCGGCCAGCAGTTCAGGCAAGGCCGTGCTAGCATCATCGACATAGACCATCATGCTGCCCAACGGAGCATTGTGAGGGCGTTCGATGCCTAACACCAATTGATGACGACTTAAAATTCGCACGGCGTTACGCAGATCTTCGGCATCAACCCGTATTGTCAGCACATCGCTGCCCAAGGCGCGGCGGCGCAAGCCATCGGGCGTATCGACCAGCAATAATTGACCATCGCGCATCACTGCCACCCGATCGCAATAGGCGACCTCGTTAACATATTGAGTGGTGACAACTAACGATTTGCCCATGGCTTTGAGTTCTTTGAACTGATCCCAGAAGCGGCCACGTAGCACTGGGTCGATGCCAGCGGTTGGCTCATCAACAAATAATAATTCTGGCTCATGTACTAACGCAGCAGCTAATTGCAAACGCCGTTGCATGCCACCAGAAATATTGCCAGCTAACGTGCGGCGAGCCTGATCCAGCTCAACAAAATCCAATAATTCATCAATTCGTTTGCGGCGTTTAGTTAACGAAACGCCATACATCGAGGCGGCAAAGCGCATATTTTCAACCACATTCAAGTTGGGGTAGAGCACAAATAATTGAGGCATATAACCCAGTTGCTCACGATCGTGGGCATTGAATGTAGCGGGATTTTTGCCAAGCACGCTGACTGAGCCAGTTGTTGGGATATAAACGCCCGTCATCAAGCGCACTGTGGTGGTTTTGCCACAGCCCGATGGCCCGACGATGCCAAAAATCTCGCCAGGCTGAATATTCCATGAAACATCGCGCACCACGTCGCGATCGCCAAAACGCTTTGTCACCTGCTGAAGTTGAATCAGCGATTGACCGGCATGTGCTTGCATAAGCTCATTGCTCCTTGCACCAAGCGGCGATACTGCTCTTAACTTGTTGATCGGCTTTGGCTCTATTGTATCCTAGCGATCAACCGTAGTTTGAAAAAGGCTCCACGCTTCTAGCAAGATGTAAGCCAAGTAAAGGCAAAAGGCAGCAATCAAAAGGCAAAAAAGGAGTAACCCAGAGACATAAAAGGAATGAGGGATTGGGGATGAGGGATTAGGGATGAAGCTTTCGGAATAGAACCCTTCGCGATCTTGGTGTTCTTCGTGGTTTCAAGCCTTCGTGCCCTTTGTGTCCTTCGTGGATCAAAACCTGACCAGCAAACCTGCATTGTTGCAGTCGCGCAGATGTGCTAAAATGAGGTACCGAGTTTGTACGGAGTTTTTGAGTATGGCACATGCAACACGGATTGGGCTAGTAACCAGTGGCTCGTTATTGGAAGGCTTAACTGCCCGTTTAGATGAACGCTACGAAATTGAGCGTTTGCGCGTTGGTCAATTTATGGTGGTGCAAGGCCGCCAAAACCGCTTTTTTTCAATGTTGACCGATGTGCAACTGGCCGCTACCAGCCTTTCGATTTTGGCCGATCCGCCAGATGATGAGCACCCGTTGTTGCGTGAGATTTTGGCTGGGCGTAACACCTATGGCACATTTAAATTAACCCCTCAATTGATGTTGCCCGAAGATTCACTCGAAACACCTCGCCCAGTTAAGACTATTCCTGCCCATTTTGCGCCAATTTACGAGGCCAGCGAAGATGATTTTGGCTTGGTGTTTGGGGCTGAGGGCGATGGTAAGTTTCAAATGGGCACGCCGCTGGATATGGATGTACCAGTCTGTATCGATCTTGAGCGCTTTGTTGAGCGCTCGAATGGTGTGTTTGGTAAATCGGGCACAGGTAAATCATTCTTAACGCGTTTATTATTATGCGGCGTGATTAAACATAATGCTGCGAGTAATTTGATTTTTGATATGCACTCCGAATATGGTTGGAGCGGCACAACCGAGGATAAGATTCAAGAAGTTAAGGGCTTAGCGCAGCTTTTTCCTGGCCAAGTCTATATCTACACGCTTGATCCTGAGTCGTCGCGGCGGCGCGGAGTAAAATACGATGGTGATATTACGATTGGCCTGAATGAAATTCGGGTTGATGATATTTTATTATTGCAAGATGCGCTTAATCTCAATCCGACTGCGGCAGAATCGGCCTTTATTTGTGCTCAGCGTTTTGGCGACGATTGGATTCAAAAACTGCGTGAATTAGATACCGAACAACTCAAAGAGTTTGTCGAATCGACAGGCGCAAATATGTCGTCGATGTCAGCACTTTCGCGCAAACTAGCTCAGCTTGAGCAACTCAAATTTGTCACTCGCAAATCGAGCCAATCATCAATTCGTCAAATTATTGATGCCTTGTTGGCTGGTAAAAATGTAGTGGTAGAGTTTGGTCAATATCGCAGTGAATTGGCCTATATGTTGGTTTCAAATATTCTGACGCGCCTGATTTATGATGAATGGGTACGGCGTACCGAAACCTTTCTAGCCACAAAAAAATCGAGCGATAAACCGCCGCAACTGATGATTACGATTGAAGAAGCGCATAATTTTCTTACGCCCAGCCTGGCCAAACAAACCATTTTTGGCAAAATTGCCCGCGAATTACGCAAATATTCGGTCACGTTGTTGGTGGTTGATCAACGGCCATCGTCGATTGATAACGAAGTGATGAGCCAACTTGGCTCGCGGATTACTGCTTTGCTTAACGATGATCGTGATATTGATGCGGTATTTATGGGTGTTGGTGGCTCGAAAGGCTTGAAAACCGTGTTGGCCTCGCTTGATTCGCGCCAGCAAGCCATGATGTTGGGCCATGCCGTGCCGATGCCAGTGGTGATGCGTACCCGAGCCTATGATAAAGCTTTTTATGAAGCGATGATGCAGGGTAATCGACGACGGCCTAAGCCTATTCCAATTACCGATGACGATGCTAATGATGATTTATTTGGATCAAGGCAATAAACCATTCTTCCTAAACGTGATCAGTCAAAAGATGGAGATTGCTAGTTAAAAAGTACTTCGAGAGGGTTGACGATCAACTAGGAACAATGCTATAGTGAAACGAGTGGCTAAATGCTGTTGTTCTTACGAGCAACGGCATCACAGCACGCACAATACCGCGATGAGATTGCCACAATTTGCCTTAGCATTCAGGCATGTATAGATAAACTGTCGCCGCGCCTCGTGCCGATGCTTGGGGGGCGGCGTTCGATCATTAGTTTAGATAGAAACATCTTGCCTGCGACTCAACCTCGGAGGAGCCATTTCAATGATTGACAAGCTACTGGAGCTTGCGGCAAAAAATCAAAACCGCATCAAACGCGAAGACATTCTCAGCGTGTTGCCAGAGCCAGAAACGAATATCGAAGCCCTCGAAAGCCTCTACGAACAAATCGAAGAAGCGGGGATCGAGGTTGTTGATGCAGATGAAGCGCCCAACGTTGCCGACCTCGATCTCGATTTAGATCTTGATAGTGATCACGACCTCGACGGAGCCTTGCCTGATCTTTCGGATATTGCGCTCGACGACCCAGTGCGCATGTACTTGCAAGAAATTGGTCAAGTACCCTTGCTGACTGCGGCGGAAGAAGTCGATCTGGCCAAGAAGATGGAAGTGGCTCACGCCGCCAACGATACCTTGCTGCAAGATGATGGCATGCTTGAACATAGTGATCGAATTTCGTTAAAACGCCATATCGATACTGGCCGAGCAGCCCGCCAACATTTGATTCAGGCTAACTTGCGCTTGGTGGTTTCGATTGCCAAAAAATATACCTCGTATGGCTTGACCATGATGGATCTGGTGCAAGAGGGCAATATTGGCTTGATGCGGGCAGTCGAGAAATTCGATTACACCAAAGGCCATAAGTTCTCGACCTACGCGACGTGGTGGATTCGCCAAGCAATTACGCGAGCGATCGCCGACCAAAGCCGCACCATCCGCTTGCCTGTGCACATGGGCGAGGCAATTAGCCAAGTTAAGCGAACGTCGCATAAGTTGCAACAAACCATGCAGCGCGAACCAACGCCCGAAGAAATAGCCGAAGCCATGGGCATTACCGCCTCGAAAGTGCGTCGCACCTTGGAAGCCTCGATGCACCCACTTTCGTTGGAAATGCCGGTTGGTCAAGAAGGCGAAGGCCGCATGGGCGATTTCATCGAGGATGATCGAGTTTCAACCCCAGTTGATGCTGCGGCCATGACCATGTTGCGCGAACAAATTGAAGAAGTTTTGCAAAAATTGCCTGAGCGCGAACGCAAAATAATTCAATTGCGCTATGGCCTTAAAGATGGCCGCTACCGTACCCTCGAAGAAGTTGGCCTTGAATTTGGCATTACTCGCGAACGGATTCGCCAAATCGAAGCGGTGGCCTTGCGTAAACTGCGTCACCCCCACCTTGGCAAGAAATTACGTGGCTATCTTGATTAACGAATGGCGCTAAAACTACCGACCCAGCGCACATTTAACGTGGCGTTGGGTTGATTTTTTGCGTAACAACCTGTTTTATGGTACACTATCGCAGTTTTGCAGCGATCTAAGATTATTTTAACTCTACATGGAGTAGCATAGCAATGGCGAACGAAACTCTACGGTTGGCACTCCAGCCGCGTGAAATTACCGGCAAAAAGGTTCAAAGCTTGCGCGACCAAGGTATTTTGCCAATCGGTATTTGTGGCCGTGGGATCGAACCCTACTCAGCCCAAGTTGACGAACGTGAATTTAACAAAGTGATCAACCAAGCTGGCTATAGCGGCTTGATCGAGTTGAGCATCCCTGGCCAAAAACGCCAAGTTGCCTTCTTGTTGGAAGTCCAACGCAACTCAGTCACCAATCGCATCATTCATGCCGACTTGCGGGTGGTTGATGCCAACGCACCAGTCGAATTGGATATTCACGTTGCTTTGCAAGGCGAAAACGATATGGTGAGCCGTGGCAACGCTGTATTGAACTTGGTTCAATCAGTGATTCGGGTGCGAGCTTTGCCAGGCGATGTGCCACATCAAATTGATATTGATGCAAGCAGCCTGACCGAAATTGGTCAACAAATCTTGGTTAAAGATTTGAGCTTGCCAGCTACCGTGGAAATTCTCGATGATGTTGAAACTTTGATTTTGACCTTGGGTTATCCACAAGCTGAAGAAGCTCCAGCCGCTGAAACTGCTGCTGAATAATTAAATGCCCCTGTGGATTAATCCATAGGGGTTTTTTAAATCCAAAAAAAGGATGTGGTGTATGCCACATCCTTTTTTAATCTATTTAGCTTTTCTTTTTGGGGCGGCCACGGCGAGCGCCAGTTTTACGGGCTGGTTGGCTTTGTGGGTCGATCACCAAAAATTCAATCCGGTTTTTATCTTTGATTGGGCGAAAACGTAATACAAGGTTGCTGCGGCTAGCAGCTTCGCGTACAAGTGCCCGCAACTTGCGTTTGTCTTCGTCATCGCCTAATACCACTTGACCACCAAAACCAGCTTTAGCGTTTTGGAAATAATTGGTATACTCGGCAATAATGCGTTCGCGGGTTTCGCGCTGAACGGCACGCTTTGGTTTTGCCCGTTCTTGCATTTCTTCTGGTGACCAGAGTGTAAATTCTGCCATGGTTTTAGCCTCCGAAAATGATACTATGCTCGTGACGACACGCCATTCTCAATATTCTTGCTCTGTATAGCCTTATCGTATATAGATTTCTGCTTTGTGTCAAGTTTTTTTGTTTCAATTTGGCCAATTTTGGAGGAATTGTGATGGAACATTCATCAATGTTTACACTTGATCAACGTGATGCCCGTAGCTGTCTGTTTAAACGAGCAAATCAGCAAATTCGCATCAGCATCTGTAGCGAACAGCTTATTCGGGTTTGTATTAGTAATGATGCACCATTAGCACGGCGTTCATGGGCGGTTAATCGCGCTGATGATGCATGGGAGGCACTTGCATGGTCGGTTTCAGAAAATTCAGATTCAACGAGGATTGAGACGACAAAGCTACAAGTAAATGTTGCACATGCTGATGGCCGAATTACATTTAACAATCTGGAGCAGCAGCCATTTTTTAGTGACGTTACGCCAGCAAGCTACAACGCCGATGGATGGGTTGTTCGTAAGCAAATTTATAATTCTGAGCATTTTTATGGTTTTGGTGAACGCACTGGCTGGCTTGAAAAAACAGGTCAGCATTTTTTAAATTGGACGCTCGATCCTGAACCACATCATAGCCCGCGTATTGATAATATGTATGCAACAATGCCAGTTTTTATGGGATTGCAGCCTAATCTCTGCTATGGCGTGTTTTTCAATACATCATTTCGCTCAAGTATTGATGTTGGGGCGGCTGATGCTGCATTGTTGAGCTTAAAAACCCAAGGCCCAGATCTCGATTATTATGTGGTTTTGGGTACAACACCTGCCGAAATTACCGCTACTTGGCGTGAATTATTGGGAGCAATGCCTTTACCGGCCTATTGGGCGCTTGGTTATCATCAAAGTCGCTGGGGCTACGATTCAAGCATGACGATGCAGGCAATTGCTGATGAATTACGTGCTCGCAATATTCCGTGCGATGCGATTCATTTTGATATTGATTATATGGATGGTTATCGGGTTTTTACTTGGCATCCTGAACGTTTTGCCCAGCCAGCTCAATTGTTGCAAAATTTGGCTCGTGATGGCTTCAATGTGGTAACAATCATTGATCCTGGGGTCAAAACTGACCCAAATTATGCAGTATTTGCCGAAGGAATCGCCAACGATTATTTTATCAAGCGGGCTGATGGAACGTTATTCAGTGGTTATGTTTGGCCTGATGATAGCGCATTTGCTGATTTTACCCGTGCTGATGTACGTGAATGGTGGGGAAATTTACATAAGAAATTGATCGATGCTGGGGTACGCGGCATTTGGGATGATATGAATGAACCAACCGTGTTTGACCGACCTTTTAGCGAAGGTGGTGGCAATGGTGGTACGATCGATCTGAATGCGCCGCAAGGATCTGCCGATGAGCGTACAACTCACGCCGAAGTACATAATTTGTATGGTTTGTTGATGGCTCGCTCAACTTATGAAGGCTTGCGACAATTGCGCCCTAATGAACGACCATTTGTATTAACTCGCTCAGGTTTTGCTGGTTTATCACGATGGGCGACTCTCTGGACTGGTGATAATTCGGCGTTGTGGGAACATTTAGAAATGATGTTGCCGCAAATTGCTAACTTGGGGCTTTCAGGAATTCCCTTTGTTGGCGTGGATATTGGTGGATTTTTTGGCAATGCGTCGCCAGAATTATGGGCACGTTGGGTTCAAGTTGGGGCATTTCTGCCGTTCTGTCGTGGGCACTCGTGTTCGGGCACACGTCCGGCTGAGCCGTGGGCGTTTGGCGAACGCACCGAAGCAATTGCGCGGGCCTACCTTAGTCTGCGCTATCGTTTATTGCCCTACTTGTATACGTTGTTTTATCAAGCTTCAACCACAGGTGCGCCAATTATTCGTCCATTGGTGTATGAATTTGCGGCTGATCCGACCACTCACGCCTTGCACGATCAGGTGTTGTGTGGCTCGCAATTAATGCTTGCGCCGATTGTACGGCCTGGGACTGAATATCGTTCGGTTTATTTGCCCGCTGGCGAGTGGTACGATTGGTGGACGGGTGAGCGGATCAAGGGTTCGCAGCATATTTTGGTGCATGCGCCGCTTGAACGGTTACCGCTGTATGTGCGTGGTGGGGCGATTTTGACTCTCGGCCCAGTACTCAACTACACCAGCGAAGCCCCACTTGATCCTTTAACCCTCGATGTTTACCCCAGTGGCACAAGCGAATGGACGCTCTACGAGGACGATGGCATCTCGTTCGATTACGAACAGGGCCAAGCAGCGACCACAACGTTTAGCTGTGTTGAAACTGAGCAAACAATTACGTTGATGATTGCCGCCCGCCAAGGTAGTTGGCAACCTGCCCTGCGCACAATCGTGGTCAATCTGCATTCGCTGCCGCCCAAAGCGGTTTTGTTTGATACAAATGCAATCGAATGGGTCTACGCTGAAGGCGCAACGACCGTGAGTTTTGCTGATGATGGCTTGGCACACACGCTTGAGGTGCAGTTGTAAGCATGAATGGAGAATATAGAATATAGATGTAATGGTTCATTGAGTTAAAACCAATTGTAATGCGCCCTCACCCCCTAGCCTTACAAGGGTAGGTTTAATGATTGAGTGGGATCTGGAGTCGATGTTCATGCCCTCACCCCCTGACCTTACAAGGGTAGGTTTTTAACAATGATTGCGGATCACCACCCTTCCGTCCCGCCTCAAGGCGGGAGACGCAGGGGGCTTTAATCCCCCTGCACCCCCTCAATCACAATCAGGGTCGTCATCCATCCAGCGATGAACCACGGGATTGGTGGTTCAAACCGGAAAACGGTTAAAACCTACCCTTGTAAGCACCCCCTGACCCCCTCTCCCGCACGCGAGGCGAGGGGGAACCGCGCTACCATGATTATTCGATCGCCCCTCGCCCGCCGCAGTGGGCGAGGGGTTGGGGTGAGGGCATATTATTAACTGGTCAGCTCGGCGACATCACTTTCGGCGCGTTCGGCGACTGAGCCAATTGAGAAATATTTAGCATCAGGGTGATGCACGACGATGGCGGCGGTGCTTTGCTCAGGGTCTAGTTGGAAGGCCGAGGTCAAACTGACATCGATCTCTTTGGCGGGCAAAACACTAAACAGCTTGGTATGCTCCTCAAGATCGGGGCAGGCTGGGTAGCCCCACGAGTAGCGTTTAGCCTGATAACTCAAACCTAAGCCTTGGCTGATAATTTTGTTGGTAAATTCGGCGAGTGCTTCGGCGTAGGTTGTGCTCAAGCCATGGCTAAAGAACGATTCGCTATAATCGTTGGCTTTTTGCAAGCTTTCAACGCGCTCAGCTGCAACATGGCCCATGGTGACGATTTGCAAGCCAACCACATCGAATTCGCCGCTTTCAACAGGTCGGAAGTAATCAGCTAGACATAAGCGTTCACGGCTTGGTTGGCGCGGGAAGGCAAAGCGCGTCAGCACGGTTTTGCGATCCTTAGGATCATAGACCACCAACTCTTCGCCAGCGGCTTGAGCTGGGAAATAGCCATAGACTGCTTGTGGTTGCAGCCAACCATTGCGCTTGGCATCGTCGATCATGCGGCGCAACCGTGGTTTGAACTCATCATTGACCACTCGATCGTATTCAGCGCCCTTGAGGTTTTTGATGCCCCAACCCAAACGCCAAAGCGTATTCAGGTCAAGATATGGCGTAACATCATCGAGCCGAATTTTTTTGGCAACTTGTACGCCCCAGAACGGTGGAGTTGGCACTGGATTATCGTTGCGAGTGGTTGAACGCACACCGCTAGGATTATTTTTGCCCAGTTTTTCCAACAGGGTGCGACCTCGCTCTGGCGCTTTCAACGATTCGCGGGCAGCATCTTCCATCACGCTCAAATATTCTTCGCGCACAGTTGGGTCGGAGAGTTTATCCATGGTTTCGAGGCCTTCAAAGGCATCTTTGCAATAGAAAACCCCACCAGTGTAGGCCACTTCTGGCTCAGGGAAGAGAATACGTTGGCCATATTGGCGATTGATTGCCGCGCCACCAACCAGCACTGGGAAAGCCAAATTACGCTTGTGCAACTCCTGCACACACAATGGCATTTGCTTGGATGTGCTGACCAACAAAGCCGAAAGCCCAATTGCATCGGCCCCAACTTCAAGCGCTTTTTCGATGATTGTATTGACTGGAACTTGCTTGCCAAGGTCGTAAACGGTGTAGCCGTTATTCGACAAAATCGTGTAAACCAAGTTTTTGCCAATGTCGTGCACATCGCCATAGACCGTGGCTAGCACAACTTTACCCTTGGTTGTGCCTTCGACCCGATCAAGGAATTGTTCGAGATGGGCGACGGCACGTTTCATCACTTCGGCAGATTGCAGCACATAGGGCAGAATCAATTCACCAGCGCCGAATTTATCGCCAACTTCTTTCATGGCTGGCAGCATCACACCATTGAGAATATCAATCGCTGCTTCGCCTTGGGTTTGGCCGCCAGCTTCGCGCCATGCCCGCGATTCGTCGATATCGGCTTCGATGCCATCTTTTTTGCGATGCAGAATCTTCCAGTGAATTCGCTCTTCGGCATTCATGGTGGCGGTTGGGTCAACTTTGGCTTCGCCAGCAACCGCTGTATTGGCTTCGAAATATTGGATGAAGCGCGGCAAGGCTTCTTCGTCGCTGTTAAAAATTACATCTTCACAAACTTTGCGGGTTTCGGCGGAGATTTCGGCAAATGGCATAACGTGGGTTGGATTGATGATCGCTGCATCAAGCCCAGCCTTGACGGCGTGATATAAAAAGACCGAGTTGAGGGCTGAACGGGCATGGGGCTGAATCCCGAATGAGAGATTCGAAACCCCAAGCACCGTCATTGCGCCTGGAATTTCGGCCTTGATCCGGCGAATGCCTTCCATGGTTTCTTTGGCTGATTCGCGCAATTCGGCTTGGCCCGTGGTTAATGGAAAGGTCAATGCATCAAAGAGCCAAGCATCATTTTGCACGCCATATTCTTGGCGGCCCATTTCGGCCATACGTTTGGCGATCGCAACTTTGGCTTCAGCAGTATGGGCCATGCCTTCTTCATCGATCGTCAAGGCGATAATTGCTGCGCCATAACGAGCAACCAAGGGCATGGTTTTGTCGAATTTCTGTTCACGCCCGCCTTCGAGCGAGGTTGAGTTGATAATCGCGCGGCCTGGATAGATTTGCAGCGCTGCGTCGATCACTTCATACTCAGTTGAGTCGATGACGAGTGGTAATTCAACGCCCATGGTTAATTTTTTGAGCAGCTTTTGCATTTGCTCTTTTTCATCGGGGCGCTCGGTCATGGCAACACATACATCGAGCGCGTGCGAGCCACTATCGGCCTGCTCACGAGCAATTTGCAACACACCATCATAATCATCTTTGAGCAACAATTTTTTAACTTTACGCGAACCAACCGAGTTGACCCGTTCGCCAATGATAAATGGGCCTGGATCTTGGTGGAGCGCCAAGGAACGCATGGCCGATGAAACTTGTGGAACAATTGGAGCTTGGTTCGGTTTGGGTGGGCAATTATTGCCAATTGAATCGACCAACGCGCGAAGGTGGGCCGGAGTTGTGCCACAACAACCACCAACGACGCGCACACCCAAATCTTGCACAAACTCAGTCAAGCTCTTGGCAAAGCCTGCTGGCTCCAACGGAAACACGGTTTCGCCATTGACTTCCATCGGCAAGCCAGCGTTGGGAATACACGAAATTGGCAATTTGGAGTTAGCGGCGAGGTAGGTGATCGCTGGCCGCATGTGTTCAGGGCCAGTCGAGCAATTCAATCCAATCACATCAACATCGGCCAAGGCTTCGAGCGTGACCATGGTGGCCTGAATATCCGTGCCTAGCAACATACGCCCTGAGAGATCCAAAAAGACTTGGGCTTGAATCGCAATATCAGGGCGTTTGAGTTCGGCCAAGCCGCGCCGAATACCATCGATTGCCGCTTTGACTTCGAGAATATCAACGCTGGTTTCAACCAAGAGCACATCAACCCCACCTTCGACCAAGGCGATGGTTTGCTCTTTAAAAGTATCGGAAAGCGCATCCCAGGTAATATTTGAAAGGGTTGGGTCGTCGGATGAAGGCAAAAAGCCAGTTGGCCCCATCGAGCCAGCCACAAAACGTTTGCGTCCATCTTGGGCTTGGTAGCGGTCGGCGACCTTGCGGGCCAGTTGGGCAGCTTTAAAATTTTGCTCGTAGGTTTTATCGGCCAAGCCCCATTCATGCAAGCGAATGCGGGTTGATTGGAAGGTATTGGTTTCCAACACATCAACCCCAGCTTCCATAAACGAGCTATGAATTTGTTCGATAATGTCGGGGCGCGTCAAGGCGAGATAATCGCGTGCGCCGAAGTACTGTTCGCCGCCAAAATCCTCAGGCTTGAGATCGTACAAATCCAAGCTAGTACCCATTGCGCCGTCGTAAATCAGAACACGTTTCGCCAATTCGGCGATGTAAGGTTTTATGCTGGTCATGACGCATTCCCTTATTTTGTATGGCCTGCGCTGCCAAAGCGCAAAACCAAGGTTAAAAAAAACTCCTCGCACACTGGCGAGGGCTTCAATCATTGAGTTGCCACTCATCTATCAGCGCGATTGCTGCTGGAAGAAGCACCTTTCTCAGCGAGACGGTTGCTGGAGTGTCATCGGGCCAGATCCCTCGACTCCTCGTGATGAGGTATTCAATTATGGGCAGTATAGCAAATCTTAGCGAAAAATCAAAGGTAGCAAAACAGCGAGCGATTAATCACTATAGACTTATTGAACCATGGAGTTGTAGCCGAATCAAGCGAGCTGCCTTTACCTCAGAATCTTTGGTGATAAACCTGCCCCTGATTGCTAATTGCCTAACAATTGATTATTGACAATCGATGATTTGAAGTATATATTTTGCCTAACACTTTTTGTAATTCCAGCCAATGACTTCCCCTTCAATCACCCACTAATACATTTATTGATTTATTTAATATTTATAGCTAACTCAGTGTTGCGTACTATGATCTAAAACCTGCTTAGGATAGCTGTTGAATTTATTTTAACTGACTTTTTAAAGGATACTGCTATGAGTATGAACGAAATTTGGACAACCCAAGATCAATATTATACATATATTAAGAAAATTGCTGATAATATTTTTAAGGACTCAAATATTATTTATGAAATATTGATATTTGGTGTTAAGTATCATGATAGAAATCAATGTTCAGTAATATTATACCCAGATAATAAAAATAATATTATTTTATCTGAAATGATAAAAAAGAAATTAATGTCTAGTAACAAGGGAATTAAAAAAGGAGTAATCCCTGAAAAACGTAGTACAAATCTTGATTCAAATGATATTTCGCATAGAGCTATGATAAATTCATTTTTAAATGCTAAGAAGAAATTTAATTTACAAAATAAAAATATAAAATATAGAAGAAAATATAATTTAGATACATATAAATTATTTAATAAAAATAATAAATGTTTTGCATATTTCTCGCAAGTCAGGGATATTTTAGGTTACGATGTTTATATAATATTTAATCTAGATAAAAAATCATCATCAAATTATCATAAATTTCATGACCCTAGGGAAGTTGGGCGAGGTGAAATACGATCATTTATTGATGCAGTTATCTATTCATACCTTAATAAATGCGTTTCCGTTTTAGAATCATTATTTAAAGACGAAATAGTTTATAAAAATAATGAAATAATATCAATTTCAAATAAGATACTAATCTCATCAGGGGAATCTTTATTGAAAGGGGTTATTGAAATATTAGATATCGATAAGAAGGATGATGAAGTACAAATAGATATGTTTGATTTGATTAATTCTATATCACAAATGAGCTATGAAAATACGTATATTAATGGATATTTAGTATTGATTAATGATGATAAATTAAAGAATATGCAATATATATTTAAGTTAAAAGATCATAAAGATTATAGAATTAATAAAAGTAAAACCACGAGAAAATTAATTCAAATGGCAAGAAATAATATTGTATTAGCTACAGATTCAATATTCATCTATGGATTGTATTATAAAAACATAATTGAGCAATTAAAAGATGTATTCATTATAAAAATTATTGGACAAAGTAAATGGGAATTGTATTATAATAAATGGATGTTGATGTATGTTGAATATAGTATACCAAGGATAATAACAGGAATTAATCAGGATGAAATTCGTAATCGTATTATCAACGCTGAATTTAGGCAAGAATACATAGATGATATACATAGATTTATTTTAGATGTCATAGAAGTTGCACTAAAAGAACGAAAAGGGATTACATTAATTTTTGGTAACGATGTACAAGAAGAGATCGCTAATAATAATATTGTTTGTATTAAAATTGAAGTTAGGTCAATTAGAGATATTTTTAAATCAATAAACTCTCTACTTACTATCGATGGAGGAATATTAATGGATAAAGAAGGTCGATGTTATGCAATTGGGGCAATTTTACAATATGGCTCTTCTGAACAAAATGATCCGGCTCGCGGATCACGCTATCATGCTGCAAAAGCTTATTCTGAGAAGGCGAAAGAGAAAAATTCGCGCTTTGTAGTTGTTATCTCAGAGGATGGATATATTGACTTTTTTCCTGAACCTGAAAAATAGGAGAATAAGTATGAATATTGTAAGCATTGATGGTGGGGGCTATTTGGGTGTTGCTTCATTGGCATTTATCGAAGAAATCGAACGTTTTTATCATACAAGTTTCCATCAAACATTTACGCTGTTTTGCGGAACAAGCACTGGGGCAATTATTGCGCTTGGTTTGGCTTCTGGTAAAACTGGCAAAGAATTAATGCAGATCTATACGAAATTTGGTTCTTTGGTATTTAATAATCGATTATTTTGGATGCGCAAATTTCGTTTGATCCGTGGCTTTTTCTTAGCGCAATATTCGAATACTGCCTTACGGAAATTGCTCAAAGATTTTTTTGGCGATATTACTTTGGGTGATATTAAAGCTCAAGGCAAACGGGTTATTATTACGGCTTTTAATTTGAGCAATGGCAAGCCAAGAGTTTTTAAAACTGATCATTCAGCCGATTTAAATCGTGATGATCGTTATTATCTTCGCGATATTGCCTTAGCGAGTTCGGCGGCCCCAATTTACTTACCAATTGTGACTCTGCAAAACCCGCACACAGGAGTTGAAGAACGATTCTGTGATGGTGGGGTTTTTGCCAATCATCCAGCCTTGTTGGGCTATGCTGAAGCAGTATCACACTTAGCCCAAGATCCGCAATCCCTAAAGATTTTGTCGATCGCTACTCCGCGGGCTGAGTTGGGACAAAATTTTGTGAAATTGAGCCGCTGGCAACAGACCGTCTTGAGTCGAGGGGTTATTTCTTGGAGTGATTCGATCGCTAGTATTGCAATTGATGCGACCTCGATGATTGCCCATGAAACACTCAGGCGTGTGTTTGCTTGGCAACCTGCAATGCAATCGCGCTATGTACGGATTACCCTACCTCAGCCTCAGACGGTTGCTCTCGATATTGCTAACGAAAGCGCAACCAGAGCATTACGCAATATTGGCTTTGAAAAAGCTTGTGAGGCTGAGATTCGGAATAAGTTATCGGGGTTTTTTAACGAATAAGGATATATTATGAATAGTATTAATATAATTTTCTCAGGATCTATTATTATAATGCTGGTAATATTGACATTTGAAATTAGAAAATATGGAATTGTATACCTTAAAAATAAGGAAGTTAGAGAGGAAAATAAGAAAATTAGATTGGAATTGAATAGTTTAAATGAAAAATATCATGAATTAATAATGATTAATAATGAATTAGTTTTAGATAATAATCAGCTAACATTGCATAAAAATGAAATAATTAATAGCAAAAAAGCTAATATATTAAGTGATAAGAAAATCAATAAATATGAATTAGAATATCAAATGCTGATTGAGTTGTATAATCAAATGAACATAGAATTTAATAAAAAGAATGTATTGATCGAGAAATTAAGGGCAAAAATGATTTTATTTGATTTATTTATTGAAATAAATAATAAATATAGAAAATATCACGGTAATGAAAGTGATAATAGAAAGATGATTAGTAATTACATTTATAAGCTATTTTTTGATATTGAACAAGGGTTGAGTAAATATTATAATGAAAAAATCAAACTTAGAACAACAATTTTATTTCCTAAAATTGAAAATTTAGATTTATTGAAAGAGTATTTACGTGTGTATGCTTATTTTGAAATAGGAAATGTTAGTATTTATGATGTTGAATTTTATATAGGCGAAGATCTTGAGAAACGTAAAGAGAAATCAGGGGTAGCAGGGATTGCTTATATTGAAAAAAGAGTAGTTTATGCTCAGTTTAGTATGTCTAATGATAAACCTATAAAGAAGAATCCTGATGCTCAACATCATATTTTCTTGCCAATCGAGCAAGAAGAGAAAGGTATATTAGAATACTTAATGATCTATGCCCAATATATTAATGTTAGTGATAAATTGAATGGGGTTATTTGTATTGATAGTATGAAAAATGATTTATTTGATGATAAGAATCTTGTTCGTTACTTCAATGAGTTTGTGTTTTATAATATTGAGCAATTTTTGGGGCGCTATGCCGATGATATTATGAATGGTTGGTAACAATAACTAAACGCAAATCGAAGGACATAGCCTAAAACAGAATATTCAGGGAGGCGGAAGGTTCACTGAATTTGATCCACGAAGGGCAACTGAAAGGATGAAGGATAAAGGATGAGGGGTGAAATGCCAAATCAAAAATTAGAAGGCAGAGGAAAATAATCAAACAAATCTGGGCAATCTGTGGTTAAAAAATAGCACTTCGCGTTCTGCGCGTTCTGCGTGGTTTCGTCCTTCGTGCCCTTCGTGGATCAAACTTTCCGATCCCCCAGCGCTAAAATATGCTACACTACGCTAACACTCGATGCCATGTTGTGGTTTGTGGGAGATTGTGCGATGACGCTTGATTTCGATTCCAATGATATTCAATTGAACAAAGGCGATATTCGTCAATTGCAAAATGCCGATGCGTTGGCGGGCTTTTTGGCGCGTTTGCAGTATGCGATCGATGTGCGCACAACGATCGATTCGTATGCTCAGGTTGGCCTCGATAGCGCCTATTTGCGCCAAGAAATTAAGCATCTGGAGTTGTTGGCAACCGATCCCCACGATCAAGAAATAAAAATTTATTTGTTAGAAGTGCGCTCACTCACCGCTGCTTTACGCAATGCTATCGCCCGCGCGTTTCGCGATCGGCCTGAGTTGGCGTTGGTTATTTTGACCAAAGATTATGAGAGCTTTGAGTTTGTGATCTTGCTGCGCGAGTTGGCGCAAAATACCCAGCGTGGCGCGGCGATTCGCCAAATGTTGCGGCCTGTGCCACTCACGATCAATCGTTTGCATGTTTCGGATGTAGCGTTGCGCGTGCTCAAACGCTTTACCATGACCGAACCCGATGCGCTGTATCAGTGGGATAAGCTGCGCTCGGCCTTTGTGTTGGCCGAGTGGAGCGAGCAATATTTTAATAATCGGGCGCTGTTCTCGGATTATTATTTGAAACATCGTTTGACTGATGCCAAATTAAATGCTGAATGGAATGAAGATGTGTTGCCAATTGGCCGCAAAATCAACCCGCTGCTCAAAACTGCCCGTCAACAATTAACTGATCAGCCTCTTGCGACGATGCAAAAGCAATTTTATGCGCCAATCTTGGCGGATTTGGGCTTTGTGCTGCAAGCGGTCGCGGGTGAGCCAGCCTATCGCTACGATTTGGCCTTGCCCAATAATCCCCAACCAGTCGCTGCTTTTTTTGGCTATGTTTGGAATCGTAATTTAGACGATCAAGATAGCCAGCGCGATCCCGCTACGCCGCTGATCATTCCTGGGGCCGAGGTGGTTTCGACGCTTGAGGCTGGCACGGTGCCATGGGTGATTGTGAGCAATGGCAAATATTGGCGCTTATATTCAACCACTGCCAGCAATAAGGCTACCAACTACTACGAGGTTGATTTAGAAGAGGCTTTCGGGGCGCAGGATGCGCTGGTTGCACTCAAATATTGGTGGTTGTTTTTTCGTGCTCAGGCGTTCGGCGGATTTTTGGAGCGCTTGCTCAAACAATCGGCGGAGTATGCCAAGGGCTTGGGCGAACGCTTGAAAGATCGGGTGTTTACTGAGATTTTTCCCCAATTTGCCCAAGGTTTTATTGCCGACATGCGCCGCCAAGGTGCTAACGACGTTTCTGAGCAGCAACTCAACCCGGTTTTTGAAGGTACGTTGACCTTTTTGTATCGATTGATGTTTGTGTTGTATGCCGAAAGCCTGGATTTGCTGCCGCTGAATGAACATAACGGCTATCGCGAACGCAGCTTGTACACGCTCAAACGTGAGATCGCTGAGATTGCTGGTAGCTTGCTCGATCAGCGGGCGGCCAATTTGCAAGCCCACTACAGCGCCACTTCAACCGCGCTTTATCAGCGCATCCTCGATTTGTGTGCGGTGATCGATCGTGGCTCGCCCGATTTGAATATGCCAACCTACAACGGTGGTTTGTTTAGCGCAACTAGCACGAGCGGCCAGTTTTTGCAACGCTACGCCGTACCCGATCGCTACTTGGCCTTGGGCTTGGATCGGCTTGCCCGCGATCTTGATGATCGGAGCCAAGCATTAGTATTGATTGATTTTAAGTCGTTGGGCGTGCGCCAGCTTGGGAGCATTTACGAAGGTTTGCTGGAATTTAAGTTGCACATCGCCAGCGAATGCTTGGCCGTGACTAAGGAGAAAGGCAAAGAGGTTTATCAGCCAGCCGCTAAAGTTGCCAAACCACTGGCAATTATCGAGCGGGGCATGGCCTATTTGGTCAACGATAAAAAGGAGCGCAAGGCCACGGGCAGCTATTACACGCCCGATTATATTGTGAAATATATTGTGCAGCAGACGGTTGGCGCGGTGCTTGATCAGAAATTTAAGGCCTTGGCTCCGCGTTTGCACGAGGCCCAGAAACAATATCGCAATTATGCTAATTTGGTCGCTGCTCGGGCCAAATCGAGCAAGCGCCCCGAAAATCCGGCGGTGTTTTGGACTGACCCGAATGGTGCCATGGGCCAGTTGCTCGACGATTGTTTGAATCTGCGGGTGCTTGACCCAGCTATGGGCAGCGGCCATTTTTTGGTTGAAGTCGTCGATTTTATTAGCAATCGCTTGATTCACTTTTTGAATGCCTGGAGCGAAAACCCCGTTTGGGCGATGATCGACCGCACCCGCAGCGAAATTGTGGCCGATATGGAGCGCCAAGGGGTGACGATTGACCCCGAACGGCTTACGCGGGTGGCGCTGCTCAAACGGGCGGTGCTCAAACGCTGCATCTACGGGGTTGACCTGAATGCGATGGCGGTGGAGTTGGCTAAGGTCAGTTTGTGGCTCGATGCCTTTACCCTTGGCGCTCCCTTGAGTTTTCTCGACCATCACTTGAAGCATGGCAATAGCCTGATTGGGGCGCGGGTTGCCGAGGTGCAAACCTACCTTGATGTTGGTGGCCGCCAAAGCCATATGTTGGCGGGCAACGAGTTTGCAGGCCTGAGCCTGGCCACCGATTTGATGCGCCAAGTCAGTTTTTTGAGCGATAACACGGTTGAACAAGCGCAACAAAGCGCGGTGGCTTTTCGCGATGCCGACCAGCATCTCGCGCCCTTCAAGCGTATGCTCGATGTTTATACCTCGCGTTGGTTTGGCAATCAGCCCGCCAAAAAAAGCAAAAGCGATTGGGTCAACATCTTTTTGCGCATGCCCAGCATCAAGCCTTGGTTGCACGATTCCACAGTTAAATTAGATGATAGCTTGATTGAGGCTACCAAGATTGGCCAGATTGCGCTTGAAGCCGCTAGCAGCAAGCACTTTTTCCATTGGGAGCTTGAGTTTCCCGAAATCTTTTTTGCGCCCAGCACGCCTGGCGGTCAAGATGTGCAGCTCAATCCCAACGGTGGCTTCGATGCGGTGGTGGGTAATCCGCCGTATATTAGAATTCAATTTCTAGATAAAAGTGATGTTGATTATTTTAATAATATATATCTCTCTCCTAATGGTTCATATGATATATATATATTATTCATTGAAAAAAGTATTGAATTATTAAATATTAACGGAATTAGTGGATATATATGTCCTAATAAGTTTATGACAAATGCATATGGGGATAAAATTAGGAATATAATTGGAGAAAGTAGAAATCTTTTTCGTTTAGTTGATTTTGGCGATTATCAATTATTTGAAGGAGCTACTACGTATTGCTGTTTAGTATTTTTATGTAAAAATAATAATCGTACATTAGATATTCCTGTTATTTCTGTAAAAGATTACATTAATATAGAAAATAATAAAGTTATTAAATTTAATATTGATAATTTGATTAATAATAAATGGTATTTTGGTGTAAATAATGAATTAAATGAAAAAATTAAAAAAGTGGCAGGTAGAGATTTGGGAGAGATTGCTCATCCTCATTATTGTCTTTTTACGGGATTAAATGATGCTTTTGTTGTGAGTGAAAGTGATATATTTAATTATGAACTTGAGAGAGATATATTAAAACCTTTATTAAGAGGACAAGATGTGAAAAGATGGGAGGTTTTGCATGAAAAACTATATATTATCTATCCATACGAATTATATAATAATAAAATGTCTGTAATTGATATAAATAAATACCCAAATGTTAAAAATTATTTATTTAAATTTAAAGATCTATTAATAAATAGAGTGAAATTTATTCAAAAAGTAAAAAATATACACGAACGAGAATCTAGATGGTATGAATATATTGATCCAAGATCAACTTATCAATTTGATCCATTGAAGATAATTACTCCTGAGATTGCCGGATATGGATCATTTGTTGTTGATACCGAAAGTTATTACTGTCTTAATAAAGTATATGTTATAAACCTTGAAAATGTTGTCGAAAACCCCTATTATATTACATCTATCTTAAATTCATCTATTTCTTTCTATATGTTCAAAGATATATCTACAAAGCTTGCAAATGGTTATTATGAATATATAACTCAATATTTGAAACAAATACCCATACCACGCATCGACTTCACGACCGAGCCAAGCGAACGGGAGCAATTAACGCAGATCGCTATTGATTCGTATACGCAAAAAAATGATAATAATGTATTGACGCTCGTCAATACATTATTCACCGCTGAGAATCCAATCCAATCCAATCCAATCCAATCCAATCCAATCCAATCCAATCCAATCCAATCCAATCCAATCCAATCCAATCCAATCCAATCCAATCCAATCCAATCCAATCCAATCCAATCCAATCCAATCCAATCCAATCCAATCCAATCCAATCCAATCCAATCCAATCCAATCCAATCCAATCCAATCCAATCCAATCCAATCCAATCCAATCCAATCCAATCCAATCCAATCCAATCCAATCCAATCCAATCCAATCCGCTATGGCGATGTTGTCCACGATCTATTAGCCTACCTCGCCCAACAAATGATCGAGCTGAACAAAGCCAAGCAACAAGCCAGCAAGCGCTTCTTGAATTGGCTCGAAAGCCAACTACGGATTCAGCCCAAAAAAGGCGAAACTGGCCTCGACAGCCTGACGGGCAAAACGATCATCCAAGGCTACCTTGGCGACTACCAAAAAGGCCAACGCGCCGTCAGTTGGAGCGACTTCTGGTATCGGCTGCAACAAAACCGCAATCGTTTTGCCGCCAATCTCAGCGAAATCGAAGCCAGCATTGCCCAAGCCTACCGCCAATCGCTCGATGAATTACTGCCAATCAAGGCCGATTTAGCCCGCACTGATGCCTTGATCGACAAAATTGTCTATCGTTTGTATGGCTTGAGCGCCGCCGAGATTGAGCTGATCGAACGCCCGCAATATGAGCAAGCCCTGAGCGAAGCCAAAGCCAACGTACTCAAAGAATTGGGCGCAGCGACCAGCGACGAACAAACCGATGCCGTAATTGACAAAATTGCCGAAGAAATTCTGCCAGCAGCTGAACGCTTCTTCGAACGGGTCGAGCCGATCAGCATTGAAGCGACGCTTGATGCTGCGCTGCCCGATTGGCGCAACCTCCCGCCCGATATTCCCACATTTTTACGGACTGGCGAATATAGCCTGCTGACCGACGACGAAACCATGGATTTCTCGATCGGCGTAATCCCCTTCACCAAAGCGGTCGAAACCCTGCTGCATGAAGCAATCTTCAAGCCCTTTCGCGACGAATCGGGCTATGGAGCCAACGAATGCCGCAACGACTTTTTAGCCGAATTTATGCTGGGCAAGCGTCACCTAACCTTGGGCAACTACCCGATTATCTTGCGCAGCAACAAAGAGCAAGCCTTGCGCAGTTTTGTGAGCCAGCGTTTTGGCAACCGCAATGTGTTTGGGGCTGGCGGTTTGGTTGAAGTGCTGAACAACCAAGCCATGCTCAAATTGCGCAACAAAGCCGCCCACGACGAAGTTATTCCACGCAGCGAGGCCGAGCAACTGCGCGAATGGGCCTTCGAGCTATTGCGGATTTAGGCGATGCCCTCACCCCCTAGCCCCCTCTCCCGCAAGCGAGCGAGGGGGAAGCACCCGAATCATGATCATTGGAATGCCCCTCGCCCGCCGCAGTGGGAGAGGGGTTGGGGTGAGGGAACGTAACACCAATAGCCTTCGTAAATCATACAAAAGGTAAGCTCATGCAAATTCCCTATGTGATTGATAATATTGAGCAGCGCCTCGCCGACGTGCTGCGCTACTTACTGAGCCGAGCGAGCGACCAATCGCTAGATATTGCCACGGCCTATTTCAGCATTCGCGGCTTTGAACAGCTGCGCCACGAGCTGGAAACCACAGGCCAAGTGCGTTTACTGCTGGGCGATAAACCAGTGGCAGCTGATGATTTGGGTATGCGACCCGATTCGAGCGCGTTTTTGCGCCATGAACTGAACGCCGAAGCCTTTACTGAACGCACCTTGCGCTTAGTCGAACAGCTGATTCGCTTTTTGCGCCGCGACGAGGTTGAGGTGCGTTTGTATACGGGCTTGTTGGCTGGCGAAAAAGGCCGCCGCGCATTTTTGCATGCCAAATGCTATTTATTGTATGGTCGCTTGCCCGCTGCCAATGTGTTTGATCCGCTCACGCCGATTGTTGGCATTGTGGGCAGCAGCAATTTCACTGGGCCAGGCTTGGTCAGCAATCATGAACTAAATTTGGTGCACAAAACCCTGCTCACCGACGCTGAGCTTGATGATGCTGAAGCTAAAGCTACGGTTGCCCAGCATGCCGCCCAACTGAGTGCTGCGCCGCTTGAACTTGAACATGAACGCATGCTCAAAAGCGAAATTGGCACGCGAGCTATTCTCGATCTTTCGCGTTGGTATGAGCAACAATGGCAGCATGCGCTTGATTATAAAGAACAATTGATCGAACTGTTGGAAAACTCCAAATTTGGCGGGCGCGAATATAGCCCCTACGAAATTTACATGAAAGCGCTGTATACCTATTTTAAAGATGATTTAGCTGAGCGCGACCAACAACCAGCCACCCGTTCGGCGGTTGAGCTAGCCGAATTTCAAGAAGATGCAGTGCGCAAGGCGCGGCGCATTTTAGCCCAATACGATGGCGCGATTGTCGCCGACTCGGTGGGCTTGGGCAAAACTTGGATTGGCAAAAAACTGCTGGAAGATTACGCCTACCATCAGCGCCAAAAAGCCTTGGTGATTTGTCCGGCCTCGCTGCGTGGCATGTGGGAGCGTGAATTGCACAGCGCCACGATCGCCGCCCAAGTGCTGACCCAAGAACGGTTGGGCCTCGACGAATTTGATGGCCGCGAGTTTTTCGATGTTGATCTGATTTTGGTCGATGAAGCCCACAACTTTCGCAACAAACGCGCCAAACGCTACCAACAACTTGAGCTTTTACTGGCGGCCAATGGGCGACGCGGGCGCAGCGGTAGCCGCAAAAAGCTGATTTTGCTGACCGCCACCCCCATTAACAACAATATTTTCGATTTATACAACCAAATTAATCTGTTTACCGGCAACGACCGCAGCTACTTTGCTTCGGCTGGCATCGGCGATTTATACAAATATTTCTTGGCAGCGCGGTGCGAATCGTTGGAAGCTGGTTCGATTCGCATCTTTAACCTGCTCGAAGAAGTGGTGATTCGCCGCACGCGCCAATTTATTCGGCGAGCCTACCCCGAAGCGCTGATTCATGGCGAGCCAATTCGCTGGCCAACCCGCCAACTGCACAGCGTCGAATACGATTTACAAGCGGCCTACAGTGGCTTATATCAAAATATTATTGGTTCAATCGAAGGCCTACATCTCGCTCACTACAACCTTGAGGCCTACAAACTGCGCCCCAGCGACCAAGATGAATTTGAGCTGGGGCGACAAGCAGCGCTGGTGGGTATTTTCAAAAGTCGCTTTCTCAAGCGGCTCGAATCGAGTATCGAAGCCTTTCGCATTTCAATTCGCCGTTCGTTGGCCTTTGTCAAAACCTTTGCCGAATATGTGCAAGATGGGATTGTGCTCGATTCGGTGTCGTTTCAGCAGGCCATGCGCTTGCTCGAAGCCGACGAAGAAGATAGCGACGATAGCACGCCCAGTTCGCAGGCCTCGGCGCTTGATGAGCATGCCGCCGCCAGCCTGATTATTGCCAAACTGCCCAAACTTGAGGCCAGTAAATACGATCGGCGGCGTTTGCATCGGGCTTTGCAAGCAGATATTGATGCGCTGAACGAAATTTGGCATGCGATTAAACACATTCAAGCCAGCCACGATGCCAAATTGCTGCAATTGCAAAGCCTACTTGCCAGCCAACTCAACGGCTGCAAAGTGGTGATTTTTACCTATTACAAAGATACAGCCCGCTATGTCTATCAAGCCTTGACTGAGGCAAGCAATGCTGAATGGCTGGCCACGCTTGGCAATCCAACAATTCGGCGCATTGATAGCAGCGTCAAAACGACCGATCGGACGCGAATTGTGAGCCATTTTGCGCCACGCGCCAGCAACCAACCCGAATTGGTTGGCACAAGCGACGAAGTACAAATTTTGATCGCCACCGATGTGCTTTCCGAGGGCCATAATTTGCAAGATTGCGGCCATTTGCTCAACTACGATTTGCACTGGAACCCGACGCGCATGGTCCAACGGGCAGGCCGGATCGATCGGCTTGGCTCGAATTTCGATCTGCTGCATGTGTACAATATGTTTCCTGAGCGCGAACTCGAAGCTTTGCTGGGCTTGGTGCGCAGCCTGACCAGCAAAATCGATTTGATCAACCAAACGGGCTTTTTAGATGCTAGCGTGTTGGGCGAAGTCGTTACGCCGCGCGATTTCAACACGCTCAAGCGCATCGCCGACGAAGATCATAGCGTGATCGAGGAACAAGAATCATTTTTGGAGCTAGCGAGCAGCGAATCATTATTTGCCGAATTGCAAAATGTGCTGGCGACCGATGCCCAACGCTGGCTGACCGACCTTGATGATGGGATTCATTCGGGGATTGAGCGACGTAATGCCAAAGGCCTGTTTTTCTATTTCACTGCGCCGCGTGATGGCAGCACCGCCCATTTTTGGCGCTACTACGACCTTGAAAAACAAACGATTACCGATAATCGCTACACCATTATGCAGCTGATTGCCTGTAGCCCAGATACGCCACGCTTTGCCCCGCCCTATAGCGAAGTTGATATTTTCGCCATCCACGACACCATTCTCAACAGCATTTTGCGCGATGTTCAGCAACAAGTCACGGCGACGGTGGTCGATAAAATCGTTGCACCGGAACAAAACGTGATCGCCCAATTGCTCCACAACAATCTTGCACAGCCTGGCGTTGATCGCGGCGAAGTGCGCGAATTGCGCAAAATGCTCAAAGAACCCCAAGTTGGCGCGGTCGTGCAACGTTTGCGTAAAACGCTCAATCGCTACAACGCCGACAACGATTTGCTTGCGCTGCTTGAGGTGCTACGCGAACTTTACCAAACCCAAGGTCGCAGCAATCTTGAGCCGAGTGGCCCCGTTAGCATGATTACCCGCGATGATCTGACCTTGGTGTGCTATGAGTATATTTATGCATAGAGTTCGGGGCGTGAGAGTTTCGATCCACGAAGGACACGAAGGGCACGAATGTTGGGTGAGTTGGATGCTTGGAATGTTTATAATCACAAAAAAAATAGTAACTAAACTTAGCGCTCTTCGCGTTCTTCGCGGTTTCGGTCTTTAGTGCAGAGAGGCGAAGGATAGAGGATGCGATTTAACCGCGAAGGACACGAAGGGCACGAATGTTGGGTGAGTTGGATGCTTGGAATAAGAAAGTCCAAGAGCGTCTTTCCCCTCACCCCCTGACCCCCTCTCCCGCCCAGCAGGCGATGGGTAACCCTTAATCATGAATGGGTAGAACGCCCCTCGCCCACCGCCGTGGGAGAGGGGTTGGGGGTGAGGGAACGTAACGCTAAAAGCCCCTCGCCCACCGCCGTGGGAGAGGGGTTGGGGGTGAGGGAACGAGCACTGGTTGCCAACCTAATGAACCATTACAGCTATTGACTATGAGCTATTGGAACAATCCCCGATAGCCTAAAGCCATCCTCTGCTCTGCGCCTCTGCGTTAAACGCTTACTCTTTTGATTTTTGCCTTTTGCCTTTACCCGTTTCCCCATGCAAGCCAATTTTGCGCTATAATTCGCCCGTTGTTGAGTTCAGGGTGATAACTATGCCACGTTTCGCTGCGCTGCGTGCCTTGGGGCGACGCTTCCCCGATTTGATCAGTTTGCTCTGCTTGTTGGGTATTCTCTGGATGGCTTGGGGCGTTCGCTCGATTCATCGAGCCGATTGGGATGGCTATGCCCCGTTGATCCACCCCGATGAGTATTATTTAAAGGATGCGATCACGCCCAATTTGCGCGTGCCCGATTCGTTTTGGAGTTATCTCACCACTGAATGCGAAATTGTGCTGAACGATCAGGGTGTGGCCCAACTCAAAAATGCGCGTAACCCTGAAGAACCTGATGTTAGCAAACAACGCCCTACTGCAACCAGCGGCTGTAACTCACTCAACCCGCGTACTGTCGATCGTGGCTATGTCTATGGCTCATTGCCTGTGGCAACCGTGCGCTACTTAACCGAAAAATTCTACCCTGAAATTGAACCAGACCAACTGACCAGCCGCACAATTGCTGTAGTTGGCCGTAGTGTTTCCTCAATTGCCGATTTGATTTCAATCGTCATCTTGTTTTTGCTGGGCCGCACGCTCAACAGCCGCCGGATTGGCTTGTTGGCGGGTTTTTGTTTTGCTTGGTCGCCAGCACTGATTCAACATGCGCACTTTTTTGTGGTCGATGGTCAGGCGGCGATGTATGGCCTGTTGACTTTATATGCTAGCACTCGTTTAGCTCAATCGCGGCGCTGGTGGAGTTCCCTGCTCAACACCATATTTGCTGGCGCAGCGTTGGCTTTGGCCGTCTCCTGCAAAATCACGCTTGCGCCACTTGGCGGGGTTATTGCAATTGCCGCGATGGTGGCCTATTGGCATAATCCGGCTTATTTGCGCGGTGATCATTCGCCAGCAGCAATCTTTCAACGGCTCTTGTGGAGCGGCATTTATGCCTTGCCATTTGCTGTCCTCGCCTTTTTAGTAATGTGGTTCACCCTGCGATTTAGCATGCCCGATGCCTTCAATGGTTTTTGGTTTGAAGAACGCTTTGTCAATGCAATTGCGAATGCTAGTGCAACATCATCGGGCGAGGTCGATGCCCCATCATCACATCAATGGGCAGGCCGTAGCAACTACACCTACGAATTGACCAACATGATTCGTTGGGGCATGGGCGTACCTTTGGGTGTGGCGGCTTGGCTGGGCTGGCTAGCCTTTGGGATTGCGCTGTGGCGCTCAGAATCGCGTCAGCGCTTGTTGGGGCTTTTGCCAATCTGGCTCTGGACAGGAATTTACTTCTTCTGGCAGGGCGGCTTAATGATCAAGCCGATGCGCTATTTGCTGCCGATTTATGGCCCATTGATTTTATTTGCGGCATGGGGCTTGATTAGCTTGGTCGATTGGGCGCGGCGCGAAGGCACACCATTGCTCTTCCGCAAAGTGCCGTTGCATGGCTTAGCAGTTGGCCTAACCAGCATGGTGGCGATTGTAACCCTGCTTTGGGGCTGGGGTTTTAGCCGCATTTATGATCGCCCACATACCCGCACTCAGGCCTCAGCATGGGCACACGCCAACATTCCTCCAGGCAGCACCCACACCTCAGATTCGTGGGATATTGGCATTCCAGGCATGGAAAATTGGATCTGGACTGATATCCAATTGCCAATTGTTAATGAAAATGATGCTGGCTCGATTGAGCAAATTCTGCAAGTTGCCAACCAAGCCAACTATTTGGCTTTTACCTCAAATCGTGCCTACGATTCGCTTGATCAATTGCCGATGCGTTTTCCGGCCACGCTCAATTTCTTCAAAGGCATTTTTGATGGCACGCTGGGCTATGAAAAAGTTGCCGATTTCACATCCTACCCCTCATTTTTGGGCATTCGGATTGCCGATGATCACGCCACCGAAGATTGGAGCGTCTACGATCATCCGCGGGTGACGATTTGGAAGCGCACTGAACGCTGGAATATTGACGCGGCACGGCAGCAAATTTTGGCCGATGTGAATGTTGATGAAATTTATAAACTACGGCCCAAAGTTGCCACGCCCATGCCAACCATGCTTCAGCAAACTGTGGCCGAATGGCGCGAACAGTTGACTTCTGGCTCATGGGCTTGGGTTTTTGAAGGGGTTGCTAATAGTGCTCCATTGATCTTTTGGGTGCTGGCGCTTGAACTCTTGGGTTTAGCAGCGTTTGGCTTGCTCTGGCGCTTGAAATTGCCGTTGCCTGATCGCGGTTTGGGCATGGCACGGCTAGTCGGCTTATTTGCCCTCGCTTTGATCGCGTGGCTCCCAGCGGCTTGGCATTGGTGGTCGTTCAATCGCTTCTGGATCGCCGGAGTATATCTGGTATTGGTGGCGTTGGGCAGCCTCAGTTTGCTACGTTCGCGCCATGAGTTACGCTTGTGGTGGCAAACCCGCCGCGCGGCAATTCTCACCTCGCAAGCGATTTATTTAGCTGGCTTTGCAATTTTGCTAACCATTCGCTATCTCAACCCCGATTTGTGGCATCCAGGCATGGGCGGCGAAAAGCCCATGAATTTGGCCTACCTCACGGCCACGCTCAAATCGGTGCAATTCCCGCCGTATGACCCATGGTTTGCGGGCGGCTATATGAATTACTACTATTGGGGCTATGTGCTGATGGGCACGCCAATGAAATTGTTGGCGATTCGGCCTGAGGTTGGCTTTAATCTAGCATTAATCAGCTTGTTTGCAATGACGGCCCAATTAAGTGGTAGTTTTGGCTATAATTTGCTTTCAACGCTTGGGCGGGCTGCCAAAAAAATCGAACGCCGTGCTTGTTTTACGGCAGTTGGCGCTGCGGTAGCCTTGATGCTCTTGGGCAATTTAGTTCAGCCTGTCTTCTATTTCAACAGTGCGCGGGTTTTGGGCAATAGCGAATTGAGTTGGTCGAATCCTGAACAATCGAGCCAAGGCATTTGGCTTGAGGGTGGTTCGCCCGTGGCTGATGCCGCTGCGGGCTTTGCTAAACGGCTCGATGGCGAATCGTTCAATTTGCGCCCCGAATGGCCGTATTGGAACGCCACGCGAGTAATTCCGCCCAGCACAATCAGCGAATTCCCCTTCTTCTCATTTTTATATGGTGATCTGCATGCCCACATTATTGGGCTTTCACTGCTCGTCTTGCTATTGCTCGGCTTAGTTGGCTTGTACAAAGCACCAACGATTTCAGGCCGAGCGTTGGCTGGTTGGAGCATAGCGCTAGGCATTTTGGTCGGCGCACTCAAAGCCACCAATGTTTGGGATTATCCGTTGAGCCTCGCATTATCCGCTGTTGCCTTGTTGGTGGTCGGCTGGCAACAAAGCCGCACTGTGGCTTGGCCCAAGCGTTGGCTGTGGATTGTGCTCCCGCCAATTGCCCTGTTTGTGGCGATGACCGTGGTTTGGTCGCCATTCAACCGCTATTTAGCAACCGGCGATTATGGCAAACCCCAATTGCTGACTAACGACCAACGCATGAGCATTCGCGAATTTACCGTGCTCTATGGCCTGTGGTTCTGGATTTTGATTCCATGGATGCTGCTGCTCGCGCGACGGATTTGGGGCATTCGCAGCACCTTGATTGGAGTTGGCTCAACTCTGATTTGGATGGCCGTGATTAGTTTGCTGCAAGATCGCGTGACCCTGCTCGATATGAGCGTTGAGCCAAGTAAAATTGCGCTGTTGATTAATAATTTATTCAAACAGGCAATTGCCCAACGCGCGGCATCGATCGTGATTCTTTTGCCCTTGACGGCATGGAGTATTGCCCTGTTGTGGAGCGCCTTGGCTGGCCGCACCCGACGGCGCGAAGTTGTGCCGTTGGCCTTGACCAGTGCTGGCATTTTGCTCTTGCTCTTGACCGAAACGATTGTGCTGCCTGGTGCTGGCCGCATGAATGTGGTCTTTAAGTTTGGCTACGAAGCCTGGGCACTCTTGGCGTTGGCTGCTGCCAGCGTTGTGCCATTGACCTTGAGCGCCTTCCGTAGCGTTGTACGTTCGGCATTGGCAGCTCCGTTGCGCATTTCGTGGGCAACCGTTACCAGTTTGTTGGTGCTGGGTGCTTTGGTCTATCCAATTACTGCCACCCAAGCCAAGGTTGCGGATCGCTATGTGGCCGACGCGCCGCGTGGGCTTGATGGCATGGCTTGGATGGAAGGCGCGACGTGGGTCGAAAATCGCGAAATTGCGATTAAAGATGATGCGGCGGCAATTCGTTGGATGCGAGCGAACATTGAGGGCACGCCAACCGTGCTCGAAGCCAGTACCTCAGCCTATCGTTGGAACAGCCGAATTGCGACATGGACTGGCCTGCCAACCTTGATTGGTTGGGATGGGCATCAGAATCAGCAACGTGCGCCCGCCGAAGCAGCAGGCATTATCGCCAACCGCAAAAATATCATTCAGCAAATTTATACCGCGTTTGACCCTAATACCGCCCAAAATTACCTTGATCGCTATGGCGTGAGCGTGATTTACCTTGGTGGCTTGGAACGAGCAGTCTATGGCGATTTGTTGCCAGTTTTCGAGCAACTCAAAGCTTCGGGGCGCTGGCGCGTGGCTTATGATAGCGGCACAACCCAAATCTACCTGCGCACTGATGCGAAAGTGCCAGCGCCAACCGCCTTGCCACCAGTCGAGTTGCCAGGTATTCCGCCCGATAATCCAGTTGCGGCAATTAGCATGGCCGAAAAGCCCTTGCCCCAAGCGACGGTTGACAATAAAGTCGAAACCCCACGGGTCGATGGCTTCGCCGATTGGGCTTGGATTAACCAAAATCAAGCGGCGGCAGTGCTGTTGTGGTTGCTGTTTTTTGAAGTTGTCGGTTTGTTGGCTTTTCCGATTGTGGCGCAAGCCTTGCGTTCGTCGTTGGCAGCGGCTTGGAGCGCCAGCAAAATCGCGGGTATTTTGCTGCTTGGTTGGCTGATTTGGTTGCCAACCAGCTTGGGCTTTTGGCAATGGACGCGACTGAGCGTGATTGTTGGTTTGGCAATGTTGGCGGCGTTGGCGCTGGCGGCTTGGTATTTTGGCGCAGCTCAACGCATTCGCCAAGCGTGGCGGCAACAACGGCGAGCAATTATCATCAGCGAAGTGCTGTTTATCAGCTTATTTGCGGTCTGGACCTTGGTTCGGGCTGCCAACCCTGATTTGTGGCATCCCTACTGGGGCGGCGAAAAGCCCTTTGAATTTGGCTTCTTGAATGCGGTGCTGCGTTCGCCCAATATGCCACCGCTTGATCCCTTCTATTCGCAAGGCACGATCAACTACTATTACTATGGCCTGTATCTGATGGCCTTGCCGATGAAACTCTTTGGCCTCAACTCGGCGATTGGCTTCAATTTGGCGGTTGCCACGGTTGGCGCATTGATCGGGATTGGCGCGTGGGCAGTGGGCTTGGTGGTTACGCGGCGGCTCAAAGTCGCGGCGATGGCCTTGGTTGCGGTGGCTTTGCTCGGTAATTTAGCAGGCGTATTGCCAATTGGCACCTCAACCGGAATTGGCGGGGTGGTGCGAGCTTGGCAGGCCTGCGAGTTGGGCGGCGAAGGTCGCGAAACCGCTTGTGCTCCGCTCGATGGCGACAGCAACTTAGCTGCGATGATCAGCGATGCGATGGCCAATGGCACAAGCGAAAACTTCACGCGGCGCTTAGCTGGCGGCGTGCCATGGTTCTGGGGGCCAAGTCGGGTCACGGTTAGCGATGGCCTGAACACGATTAATGAATTTCCGCTGTGGAGCGTGATTTTTGCCGATTTGCACCCGCACCTGATTGCTTTGCCAATTACCTTGCTGGTGGTGGCCTTGGCGTGGGAAGTGAGCCGACGAAGACGCTTGCGCCGACAATTGCCCGCCTTTGGTTTGGCGGCTTTGGCAGTTGGTTCGCTGGCGGCAGCCAATGCCTGGGATGTGCCAACCTATGGTTTGGTGCTGATTGTTGGCTTGATGGCGCGTGGTTGGCAAGCACCGCAACGCCGTTGGTGGGCGACGCTGGGCTATAGTTTGCTGGGCGTGGCGACGGTTGCGCTTGGTTTGCTGCTGTATGCACCATTCTTGGGCAGCTACAAAGCTCCGGTTGGCGGGGTTTGGCCGATTCGGGTGGGCACGGCTTTAGTGCCATGGTTGGCGATTTATGGCCTCTTTTTGCTGATGATCACAACCTGGTTGTTGTTGCCGCTCAAACGAGCCGAGCCAACGCCATTCTGGGATTGGGTTAAGGCGACACGCGGGCGCTGGCTGATTGGTTATGGGTTGGCCGCCGCCGCCGTGATCGTCTATTTCTTAACCCGCAGCGATGCCGCCAAAAGCGCGATTACTGAGCCTTCGGTCTTGCCGGATCTAGCGACGATTTACAAACCAATTTTCAGCGCTGGCATTCCGGTGCGTTTGCTGATTGGCCTGCTGTTGGCGGGCTTAATTCGACGCTTTATCAACCGTGTGGCCTCGCCCTCAGCACGTTGGGCGATTGTGCTAGGCTTGGTTGGCGGATTGGTGGCCTTGGGTATTGAGCTGATTTTCATCCGCGATCACCTTGCGCCAGGCTCGTGGGACGGCGGCCCGGGCGATTCTGAGCGCATGAACACAGTCTTCAAATTTGGCTATCAAGTTTGGGTCTTGTGGGCGTTGAGTGCGGCCTTGCTTTTGCCGCATATTGCCTCAGCTTTACGTAACTCGCGGGTTGCCAAATATAGCTGGCAAACGGCGGTTAGTGTTGGGGTGGTATTGGCGCTGTTCTTCCCAATTTTTGGCACACTCAGCCGTGTTGGTATGCGCTTCGATAAACCCTTGCAAGGCTTGACCCTCGATGGTTTGGCCTATATGCAAACTGCCGAATATAGCGTCAACAATGGTGTGGTCAATTTGGCCGACGATTTAACTGCGATTCGCTGGATCACCGAAAACATCACTGGCACCGAAATTTTGCTGCAATCGGAGCAAGAATTTTATCGGGCTTTTGGGGTACGGATCACCGCCAACACTGGTTTGCCAACCGTGATCAGCGCCTTGCATGCTGGTGAGCAACGGCCTGGCCCATTGGTTGATCAACGCATCCGCGATGTGATGGAGATGTATAGTAGCCTTGATGTGTTGCGCACTCAATGGTTGCTCAATAAATATGGCGTAGATTATGTGTATGTTGGCCAGATTGAGCGTTTGCGCGACCCGATGGGCGTTGATAAATTTGTAACCATGGCTGGGGTGCAGCAAGTTTATCAAAACAATAGTGTTACGATTTATAAAACTACACCGCAACTACGCGAATTGGCGATGCAATGGCGTGATGGAGTTGTACCAGCGCCAGTTGTGCCGAATACGCCAGTTGATCAGGCGGGTAACCAAGTTGAAGCAGCGGTAGCCTTGTATGAGAGCGACCCTAACAATGCTGGTTATGCTTTCGAGGCAGGCAAGCAATTGTGGCAAGCGGGGCAGGCTGATCGCGCGGCGGCGATTTTGGGTCGTGCTGCCGATGTTCACCCCAACGATATTGGCTTGCACCATCTTTTGGGCGATGTATTGCTCTCGTTGAAACGCTACGATCAAGTGGTATTGGCCTATGAACAGGCCTATAATGCTGGTCCAACCCCGCAAAACCAAACCAAACTTGGTCAAGGCTATTTTGCTTGGGCCGAGCTTGACCGCACCAAACTTGATGCAGCGGCGGCACAATTTAGTGCAGCGATTATTGCCGATAGCCAATTTGCCGACCCACACTACCATCTGGCCGAAGTCTATCGTTTGCAAGGCAATAACGCCGAAGCTCGCCGCGAATACGAAACCTATTTGAGTATTGCCCCGCCCGAGGGCTTGTGGGTAGGTTCGGCGCAGGAGCGCTTGAAGAACCTGCCATAGTGAGTTGTTATGATTGCTTGGTGGCTAAGCATCGTTTTAATTGGAACTCTCGCGCTGCCTTTGAGTATGCGCCTATTTGGGCATTTGCCAGGGCGGGGCTTGGCATGGAGCAAAGCGCTAGGCTTGTTGGTTGTTGCATGGATCGCTTGGATGGGCGCTATGCTCAATCTTTCGGGCTTCGATGGCGTGACGGTTGGCTTGGGCTTAATTGGCTTGGGCACACTCGGTTGGTTTGTGCAACAACCTTTTGATAAAGCCCGTTTGTTGGCAGCAATTCGCCAATATTGGCCGCAATGGCTGGCCTATGAGTTGTTGTTTGCTTTGGTTTTTTTGCTGGGCATTCAATTGCGCTTCCATGGGATGTTTGGCTCAGGGATTCATGGCACCGAAAAACCAATGGAATCAATGCTGTTTAGCGCTGTGCTGAATAGTCCAAGCTATCCACCAAGCGATTTGTGGTTGGCCGGATTTAGCGTTAATTATTATTATTTTGGCTATGTGCTGATCAGCGTATTGAGCGTGCTCAGTGGCGCGACGCTTGGCGAAACGTTTAATCTTGGTTTGGCCACGATTATGGGCTTGGCCAGCCTTGGGATTGTTGGTTTAGTCACAACTATGGCGGGTTTGTGGTGGCGTGAGTATTTGCTATCCCGTCTCCGATTAATCGCAATTGCTGCGCTTGGTTTGTTTGGTGGCGTATTGGTGCTGTTTGCAGGCAACCAAATTGGCGCTTTACAGAAGATCGTCAATTCTGCGGAAGTTAATCGACTAACCGATAGCCAACGGGTTTCAGTCTTGTGGCAAGCAATTCAGGGGGTTGAGCCAGCCACGCTTGATCCCGCCACGCTAAAATCAGAAAATACTGGCATTTCTAAAAGCTCGACCTTGCCACCAATGGGCGAGAAATTTGAAGCTTGGCCATCGTCGCGTGCAATCTACGATGATCACGAAGAAACCATGATCATTGTCGATAATCAGCAACGTATGGGGATGTCTCAGCGTGAGATTATCACCGAGTTTCCCTTCTTCAGCTTTTATCTTGCCGATATGCACCCGCATGTTTTGTCGATTCCGCTGACGTTGTTGGCGATTGCTTTGGCCTTGGCGATTTTTGTCCGGCCAGCGATGGTCCGTTTCCCAAAGCACGATTGGCTTGAATTGGCGATAGCTGGCTTGGTGATTGGCGGCTTATATGCAGCCAATTCGTGGGATGCCCCGACCTTTGGTGTGTTGTATGCCTTGGGTTTGGTTGGCTTGTGGCGTGGGCATACACCGCAACCAACCCGCCGCGATTGGCTACAGCTTGCAGGTCAAGTTGGTTTAGTGGTCTTGGCGGCGGCATTGTTGTATATGCCGTTCCTGCTCACATTTAGCTCATTTGCAGGCCGCGATACCGTGCCCGACCCATTTGCCAGTATTCCAATTATTGGCAGCTTGGGCAAAATTATGGCTCCCGCCCGTGATCACTCTGGCTGGACTGATTTAGTGGCGATTTTTGGCTTGTTCTTAGTGCCGATTATTGCTTGGCTCAGCCGCACGATCAAGGTTTGGCAATTATGGGCTATGACTGGCGCGGTGCTGCTGATTGGCTTAATTGCCGGCATTCCGGCGATTGTCTTTTTGCCGATTGCCGTGATCTGTTGGCAAACAGCTTGGCAACGCAATCAGCGCGATGTGCAAAACTTTAGCTTGATCGTGGTTGGTTTGGCAGCCTTATTGATTGTAGTTGTCGATTTTCTGTATCTGCGTGACATTTTTGATAATCGCATGAACACGGTTTTCAAGGTCTATTATCAGGCTTGGATGCTGTTGGGAATTGGTGCTGCTGCTAGTATTTGGGGCTTGTTGAGCAATGCCCAATGGCGACGCTGGACGAATGGCATTTGGTTGCCATTATTTGGGCTTTTGTTGGCTGGCGGCTTAGTCTACCCAATTTCAGTGCTTAACCCTACAACTTCGCCCTCGTGGGATGCAAGTGGCTCGAAGCTTGATGCAGTAGAAAGTTCCCAACACTTTTCCGAGCCAATGCGCAAAGCCGCTGCCTGGCTTGAAGCCAACACACCAAGCAACAGCGTTTTGGCGACTGCACCTGGCAGCAGCTATCAAGATGGCGGTGAGTTAGCAACCTTGAGTGGTCGGCCAACCTTATTAGCTTGGCCCGGCTCGCATGAAGGTTTATGGCGCAGCAAACAGCCTGATGCAAATCAGCAAGTGGCGCAACGCCAAGGCGATATCAGCGCAATTTACAATGCCACCGATATCAATCAACTGCGCGAAGTTTTGGCTCGCCAGCGGGTCGATTATGTGGTGTGGGGGCCAAACGAGCAAAAAGCCTATCCACAGGCCAATATTGGCTTGCTCGAACAGGTTGCCAGCAAAGTTTACGAAGCCGATAGCTGGATCATCTATCAAGTACAACCATAGGAGCAGACGATGCGCTTAACTGAACAATTACGCCAAGTTGGGCGTTGGCTGAGTATTGCTGGTGCTGTTTTGATCGCGCTTGGCCTGCTGTTTCTTGGCTCGGAAATTAGCCAATTTGGCTTTAAGCTGAATGATTTGCTGGGCATGCTGGCGATTGGCGTGGTCATTCCAGTTGGAATTTATGTTTACCAAACCAAGATTAATTGGCGTAAACTGCGCGAACGCTTGCTGAAGGCTGAGACTGCCCGCGATTTTCAGCCTTTGCCAACACTTAAACCATTACCAATTTGGGTCTGGGCAATTTGGGCATTCTTGGCTTTTGCCAGCGGCTATACCTTTGGTGGCGCATTTACGATCTTCTTTGGGGCGTTTTTGCTGGGTTTTGGCTTGGCTAACCCGACCTTGGCCAAGCAGGTTGAGCAGTTAGAAGCTGGACGAGCTTTGTTCTATGGCCAACGCGATTTGCGAGGCCGCCCGATAGTGGTCCGAGTTTTGCCTGAAATGCTCTTGGCACGCGATTGACGCAACGAGTATAATTAAAGCTCAATTCATGCCAATGAGGTCTCCATGCGATCTGATTCCGCTTCATACCGTTATGGCGAACATCGCATTTATTTGAGCTTAGCGCCAGGCATTGGCTGCACCCGACGCTTGATGGCCGATGCCCAGTTGTTAGCGGCACAAGGCTATGATGTTGGGATTGCCTTTAATGCTTCGAGCGACTATCTATGCGATTTTGCCCGTGGTTTGCGGCCTTTACCGTTAATTTATGAGCGCCAGAACAATCAACGAATCGAGGCGCTTGATCTAGCGACAATCCTCAACGACCCGCCCCAAATTATTGTGCTAGGCAATTTAGCCCATCAACATGGCCTATCCAATCAGCCGATTGAGCCATTGCAGTTGGTTGAGCAATTGCGCATGGCCGGTATTGCGGTGTGGTCAACAATTTATGCCTATAATCTGACCACGATTGCGCCAATTTATACCCGCCTAACCAACATCACGCCTAGTCCGATTATCCCTGAAAGTGCCTTGGAGCAGGCCAGCGAACTGGTGTTGATCGACCCTGAGCCAACCGATATTATTCGCCAGTTGGATGAGGGCATTTTGCTTGCACCACCCGATGCTGAGCAGGCCCGTCAGACTGCGTTGCGGCTTGATGTGCTCAATCAACTCCGTGCTGCCACCCATGCTTTGCTGGAAATTCGCCGCCCACTGAGCGATAGTGCCGAACGCCCGCGTTGGCTGGTGGGCATTGGCTTTAATCCTAGTGCGATGTATTTGCTGCAACGCGCCGCCGACTTGGCCTATGGAATGGGCGCATTGCTGATTGGGGTGCATATTCGCCCGCCTGGCGGTGGCTCGAGTGGCTATCGTTTGGCGGCGCGTGAACATCTCGATTATGCCGAAGAGTTGTGCCATGAAGTGGTGATTATCGAGGAAAAAGATGTAGCGGCGGCGATGTTGCAAGTGGCCCATGAGCAACATGCAACTGGGATCTTTATTGGGCGACCTGTGCGCTCACGTTGGGACGAGCTGCGTGGCGGCTCGTTGCTAACCAAATTGATCAATAGCGACCGCGATTTAGATATTTTTGTGCTCGCCGATGCACCGCAGTAATGTTTGATCCACGAAGAGCACGAGGAACACGAAGGGCGAAACCGCGAAGGCCACGAAGAACGCGAAATAGGGTAATAGGCTATGGGCTATCGCAAATTTCTTATCGAATTCGCGAGTTGTCGATGAGTTTGCACATTGGCTTGTATGGCAGTCATGACACTGAATTAATCGAAGCTGTGCAAAGCGTGTGCACGCTCTTAGGTGGTGATTTAGTGCTGCTTGATGCGGTTCCTGCTGATTCTGAGCCTAAATCTGTGCAAGTATTAATTTGGTATATGGGGCAGCACCCCATTAAACTATCAATTGAGCAACAGCAATGGTTAAATATCTATATTCTGAGACAACGCCGCATAACAAAAGCACTTGTGAACGATCTCGTTTTTGATGGAACCGTCATCTTTGAACAGTATATGATTTTTCCGTTCGATCCTGAAGAATTTGCGATGCGAATTATTAACGGCTCGCTGCGACGTGGTTATCAGCTTGATTATCGGCTTGATTATCGCTTGCGGACGTTTGCAGATGCGTGTGAGGTGAGGGCGAAGCGCTCCAGCTAAGTGCTCATAAGGTTGGCAGTAAATTTTTTTTCCTCACCCCCTAGCTCCCTCTCCCGCACGCGAGGCGAGGGGAACCACCAATCTAGAAGCCCCTCGCCCGCCGCAGTGGGAGAGGGGTTGGGGTGAGGGATCGTATAGCCCTCGCTCCCGCCGAGCAGGCGAGGGGGAACCACCAATCTAGAAGCCCCTCGTCCGCCGCAGTGGGAGAGGGGTTGGGGTGAGGGATCGTATCTGCCTATTGCCATGTTCCCTCTGCGCCTCTGCGTTAAAACCACAGATCTTTTGCTCTATGTCTGACTCCTAGCGGCTGACCCCTAACCCCTAGCCTCTACCCCCTCGTTCAACGCTTGCTCGATCATGGATTCGAGCCGATCAAGGCTGGTTTGTTGGCGGAGTTGTTGACGAATGCCTAGGTCAAGCTGCTGCTCTAGTTGGCTGATCCATGGTGCTAGGAGGGCTTGCTCTGGCTCAGAGCGGGGTGCGCCGATTGATTCGCGTAAGTGTTCGACCACAATCAAGCGCTGTGCCCCAAGCTGGTATTGGCCTGCTTGAATTGCCAAAATTGCCAAGCCCTCCAAACATTCGGCGATACTTTCGCGCTCGCCAAGTTGGTGCAACACCTGTAAGCTTTGTTGATAATAACGTTGGGCTGGCTGAAATTCGCCGCGTTGTAGGCTAATCGCACCCAAATTGGTCAATGACGTTGCGGTTGCCCACTGGTTATTGAGGGTTTGACGTAGGGTGAGGGTTTGCTGGGCCAAATCATAGGCGCGTTCCAAATCGCCACGATAACGCGCCAACATGGCCAAATTGCTCAAGGTTGCGGCATAATTTGCAGCTTGTTCGACCGTGCTACCAAAAACTGCTGCATTCAGCTCAAATAAGCTTTCAGCTTGGGCATAGGCCTGCTGTTTAATTGCCACCAGTGCTAGATTATTGCGCACCATCGCCGCGCCAATTGGGTTGTTGTTGGCATCGTAGAGGGCGAGGCTTTGGCTAAAATGCGCTTGGGCTGCTGCAATATCGCCACGGCTCCAAGCAATAGCTCCACAGGCATTCAAGGCGCGTGAATGCAGGGTTGGCTCAAGCTTTTGGGTTTGGCTCGTGGCTTGGGCTAATGTTTGATCCAGCCATTGTTGGCCTTCATTGAAATAGCTGCGTGCCCACCAAAAACGCCAACTATTAACGGCAATATTCAATGCAGCAATCGGGTAGTGGTTGCTGCTGGCCCAAGCCAAGGCTGCTCGGAGGTTGTCGTGCTCGGCCTCGAATAAATCGAGCCATTGTTGTTGGGCAGCGGCAAAATGCTGGTTAAAGGCCTCGCTCAGTTGGGTAGCCCACGCCAAATGTTGCTGGGCAAATTGTTGCTGTTGGGCTGGCGCTAGTTGTTCGAGCACATATTCACGGACAAACGGGTGCAAAACCCAGCGCTCAGCATGAGGCACTTGCATGATCAAATGATGATCGACCAAGTTTGCCAAAATGTCGTAGAGTGCCGGATCATCCTCGGCTAGATCAAGCGCAAAGCTCGCACTGCTGAGCGTCCAGCCAGCGGGCCAAATTGCCAAGGCTTGCAAGGCTTGTTGCTGGCTTGGCGCAAGCAGATCGACGCTCCAGCTAATCAGGTTGCGCAGGCTGCGTTGACGTTCGGGCAAATCGCGGATGCTGGTTTTGAGGCCAAGCACATGGTTGCTTAATTGTTGAACTAAGCGTTGCGGCGAAAGTACCCGGGTATGCGCAGCCGCTAATTCGAGTGCTAAAGGTAAGCCCTCAAGTTGACTACAAATTTGGCGGATGGCTTCAAGGCTAGCGTCATCGAGGCTAAATCTAGCAGCATGGCTTTGAGCACGCTCAATAAACAGGGCAATTGCTGGCGTTTCAGCTAAATCTTGGCTGGCAATTGGCTTGGTTGGCACGACCAACGGCTGAAGTTGCAGCATATATTCGCCATATAAATTGAGCGGTACACGGCTTGTTGCCAAAATTTGCAACTGTGGTGCTTCGCGCAACAGCTGACCAATCGCGGCAACCCCTTCAACGACATGCTCAACATTATCCAAAATTAGCAGGATTTGGCGCTTAGCAAGGAATTGTTGTAGCGCTTTTTCAGGGGTTTGTTGTGGGCCAATCGCTACGCCAAGTGCTTCGGCGATCGTTGCTAAAACCAATTGCGGCTGGCTGATGCTGGCTAGCCCACAAAAACAAACGCCATCGCGATAATGCGCCTGCTGGATTTCGGCAATTGCCAATGCCAAGCGGGTTTTGCCCACCCCACCAAACCCCAAAATGCTGATTAAGCGTTGGCCTTTGGCAAACAGCCGATTGATGGTTTGTTGTTCATTGCCACGGCCCAAGCAGCGGGTTGGTGGAATTGGCAGGTTAAAACTGGCACTGGCTTGCGGTTCGGCAATACCATCATTTAGGCGCGTCAGTAGATATTGACATAACTTTTTGAAATGGCGATGATAGGTAGTCGCATGAATGCCTAAACTATCGGCATAATAGGCGATGCTGCGTTGAGGCTCGGCCACAATCAATTGTAGCAAGCGTTGTTGATCTGGCTGTAATGGTTGTTGGCAAAGCCATTGCAATAATGGATGCAGACCACCTTTGGCATGGACAAGCTGCTTGATGGCTGGCTGATTGAGGGCGATATGCGGTTGTTGCAGTAATTGTTGGAGCCATTCAACCTGCCAGAGATGCTGATTCATTGCCAAATACTCCTCAAATACACTCTATTAATAAAATTTTGACTATTTTGACATTCTGCGTTATGCTATAGTCATCCACCGATTTCTCCCATATATCCGCCAGTCGATTCTCTCTATGGTCGTTCGTCAGTGACGATGAGCAATGCAAAGGAGTCGTTCGTGAAGCGTCGGATTGCAGTTATTTTGGCCCTGATCGCCCTCATGTTGGCCACCGTTAGCCTTCCACACAAGTCGGTTCAAGCCCAAGCAGCCCATTTAACCGCTGCGCCAGCTCCGCGTATTATTGCTGAAGTCAATGGTGCTGGTAAAGGCCGTGTTTGGGTGGGTGCTGTGCCAGCCAACAGCAGCAGCAAGCCAGTCTTGGTCTTTGTCCATGGGTTACACGGCAAGGCTCCCAACTGGTGGGGCGCAACCATGTACCATGGCACGAACGATATGTATGATAAAGCCTATGCGGCTGGTTATCGTACCGCCTTTGTGAGTATTGACGACGAAGTTGATGGCCCTGCCTCATCAATTTGGGTCAATGGCGCAACCTTGAATCGCCAATTAGATGTTATTTTAAGTCATTATGGAGTAAGCTCGGTTAACATTATCGCCCATAGCAAAGGTGGTGTCGATACCAACAGTGCTGTGATTCACTATGGTGCAAGTGGCAAGGTGCAAAATATTGTTACCCTCAGCTCGCCACATCGTGGTTCACAATTGGCCGACTTGGCGTATAGCTGGTGGGCTGGCTGGTTGGCTTCGTTGCTGGGCCAACGCGATGATGGCACCTATTCAATGCAAACTGCCTATATGAGCAACTTCCGCTCGCAAACTGATGGCAGCGCCAACTATAGCAATGTGCGCTTCCACACCGCTGGTGGCACCAACCATGGCCCAGCTTTCTCGGCCATGTGGTTTGGCGGAGCCTATATCTCAGGTGATAATGACGGGGTGGTGCAAGTCAGTAGCTCAATTCACCCTCGCCAATATTCACGGCTCTTTACCCGCAACTACGACCACGACAATATTCGTTTGGGCAGCGTGGTTTGGAGTTCAATCGAGCCAAGCGTGCGCGGAACCTTCCGCAGCAAAGTCAGCGAAAATAGCGCTAACAGCCCAGTTGTTGATCAAGCAACTACGATCAATGCCAATAGCATTTTGCGTGGTGGGATGCTCGAAAACGCCAGCCGTGGTGGCATTCGCTTCAATCTTGAAACTGGGGTAAAAACCGCCAACTTCGATTTTGTCAGCAATAGTGCTGATCTCGATGTAGCTTTTGTTGATGCCCAAGGCAACCGCTATGCTGCCAACAAGCCAGTGCTTGATACAGAATTCTTCCGTGGAGCCTACCACTACAGCGCCGAAGTTGCTGCTCCAGCGAGCGGTGCTTGGTCGGTGGTGGTCAGCGGTGGCAAGGCCGATACCGCCTATCTGTTCAACGCCACATTGGATAGCAACTTGAACGTGCAACTTGATGCCGCTAGCTTGTTGGCTCAGCCAAACCAAAGCTTGGGCTTGAAGGTCAATGCTGCCAATGCCCAAGGCTTGAGTGTCAAGGCTCAATTGACTGGCACACCTCAAGGTACAGAATTGCACAGCGCTTTGCCAACCAACCGTAGCCTCTCGGCGAAAGGTGTTGATAGCGCTAGCCTGAATTTGACTAGCCCGCAAGCCTTTGGTTTGTATCAAGTGGCCGTAACCGTCACTGGTACTGCCGCCGATGGCAGCAGCTTCGAGCGCTCAATTCCGCTAAATATCGGGGTTGTCGATAGCGCTACCAAGAACCCAGCCAACAGCCTGCCTGCTGGCCGCTAAACCTACAAACCGTTAGCGTTCTACAAACACCACTCGTTGCGGGTGGTGTTTTGCTATTTAGCTAGCCAATTTTGCAGGAGAATCGTGTACAATAGAAATAGAAATCAGCACCAGTTATGGAGGCGAATGTGGATCGCCAAGAAGCTATCGAGTTTTTGCTCGAACATTATGAACAACCGCGCCATCGCGGCGAATTGGCCGATCCGGATGTGACCATGCCTGGTGGTAATCCTGGTTGCGGCGATGTCGTAACAATCTATCTTAAGGTCGATGCCGCTAACGATGCAATTCAAGATCTGGCTTTTGTTGGCGAGGGCTGCACGATCAGCCAAGCCGCCGCCTCGATTTTGCTCGAACAAATGCAGGGCCAAGCATTGGCAGCGATTGAAGCCTTGGATTTTAATTGGATGATCGATGAGTTGGGCCGTGAGGTGGTGCAATCGCGCCCGCGTTGCGCAACCTTGGCTTTGGGCACACTCAAGGCAGCGATCAAAAAATATCGTAACGATCAGATTCGGGCTGAGCTTGGCGAAAACGCCCCGACCCAGACCGCGCCTGAAACATTCTCAAATTAATCACGCCAATTGGTGTGGACGATAGGAAGGAAACTCAATGCTTAGTGATGATATGGTTCGTTCAGCGCTCAAAAACGTCGTTGACCCCGAAATTGGGGTGAATATCGTTGATTTGGGCTTGATCTACAATGTTGATATTCGCGATGAAGGCCGCCAAGTTGTGGTTGATATGACCCTGACAACGCCTGCTTGTCCAGCTGGACCACAAATTATCGACCAAGCGCATAAAGAAGTTAAAGCGCTGGAAGTGATTCATCCAAGCTTGAACGATGTGAATATCAACTTGGTTTGGACTCCATTTTGGAACCCCGAAATGATGAGCCAAGATGCCAAAGATGAATTAGGCTATTTCTAGATTGCAAAACCCCCGTTGAGCTAATCCAACGGGGGTTTTCGCTTTAATCGAGGCGTTGGGCGGCGACAGTTTCGACCAGCCATCGGGTTTCAGGGTGAATATCGAGGCCTATAAGATCGTCAACCCCAAACCAAGCAATCGCAAGCGCATCATCGCCTGCCTGTGGTTCGCCGCTTAGCCACTCGGCCTGCATCTCCAACAAGACATAATGATATTGCACCTGATCCGTTTGATCGCGATGAATCACATCGACGGCGGTGATAAAGCGTGGCTGGCTGATTTCAACGCTACATTCTTCGCGAATTTCGCGGCGGGCAGCGGCCTCGACCGTTTCACCCAACTCGATTGCTCCACCTGGAACGCTCCACTGGCCAGCCAATGGCTCCTTGGCTCGTTGCACCAACAGCACTTGTTGTTTGTGCCAAACCATCACGGCTACGCCAATTAGTGGTTGATTTGGATACTCACGCGACATGCAGCGTTCCTCAGCTGAAAAACTCATCTGCGCTGATTATGCCACAAAGTTGGCTTGCGCTGTTTAGCTTGCTGGAGCAATATTGTTGTTATATTTGGCTTGGCTACGCTCTTGGTACAGCTTGTAAGCCGTGTAGCCTGCGTCGATAATTACGAAAAAGGCGGTGATTGATAAGCCATAATAGAACGAACTCATGCCAATTGCCGGGTTATTTTCGCGAATTAGCTCACCAAGGCGGATTAGTTGACGTAATGAATTGGGATAGCCTGCGTTGGTCAGCCAGGCAGCATGGCCGCGAATCAACAGGAACAACACAATTAAACTAAAGCCACTGGCGGCTAGTGAGGCGATACGGGTGCTGGTTTGCCAAACTCCACGCCACATCACAATCAGATCAACGACCACATTGAAAATACTGGCAACGACCACCAAGGCAAAATATTGACTAATCACTGGGTTTTCAAACAAGCCACTGCCATCAACCCAGCGGAAGCCGCCTTCGGCCTGAAATTGCATCAGCCAGCCCAACAAAATAACCTGAACTGCAATCCCAATCAGTTGCGAACTACGGCTAATTTTCTCGTTAGCGAGAGTAATTGCTGGCAATTTGCGTGGGTCGAACGGCTTTTTCGGCTCAGTTTCGGCCTCAATTTCAAGCTTTTGTACGCCCCAGAAAATCGCGACAATCAAGCCAAAGGTTGCTGGCAGATTGCTGATGGCGTTCCAGGCAACTTGGACAATATTCAGGTGATAATTGCCGATCGTTGCCAGCAGGGCTAAACCAAGCTGACTAACGATAATAATGCTAAATACCAGCAACACCACCGATCGAAATTGTGGAAACAGTGCTGGACTGATCAAATATTGTTGGTTGTTACCATACGCCGCCGCTACTTTGGCTGGCTCGCCCAGCGCTTGTAGGGTTGCGACAACAGCCGCTTCATCGTCGAGCGCTTGATCGTTGCGCTCAAGGCTATCATAGATCGAAGAACGTAGCTCATCCAAAATATCGCTGCGTTGTTTTGCAGGTAAATAATTGCTAACTGCTGCAAGATAACGTTCAATTAGTTCCATCTCAAGCTCCTTCATTGGTTAATAAGCGTTGCATGACTTCGGCTAGACTTTGCCAATCGTGGCTCAATTGGGCTAGCAGGGTGCGACCTGCTTGGTTAATCACATAGTAGCGGCGTGGCCGTGAGCCTTCAACATTCCACATACTGTCTAAAAAACCTTGGCTTTCCAAGCGCCGCAACAGTGGGTAGAGCGTGCCTTGGTCGATGCTAAAGCCCCGTTCCGTCAGGCGATCAATCAGCGAGTAGCCATATTGGGGCGTTTGCAGTTGGCTCAACGCCGCCAATATCACCACTCCCCGCCGTAGTTCTTGGGATAATTTTTCGTATCCCTCTTGTTCTGTTGCTTGTACTATCATGGTTTTTATAATACTGTGTATTGCACAGTATTGTCAATAGTTAAATATAGCGAAATTGTAGTTATTTTTTTGAGTAAATGTTTTAGCTAGCGATCAATCAGTATTTGCCGATTTGCTTGATAATATACGTATATTGATGTAATATACGTATATTATTGATGATTGAGGATCGCGTATGCATTTTGATCAAGCAACGATTGTGCAAACCACGCTGGCCGCTGTAATGCAGACTCAACAGCGTTTGGCTGAGCATCTTTGGTGGGGTGGGGCGGTGGGTAATTCGGGAGCGGAAGCTAGTCTTTTGGAGCAAGAACTGAGCTTGCTGGTGGCGGTTGCCAATGGCGAAATTGATCGTGAAACTGCGGGGGTAGCACGGTATTTTGAAATTAAAGGTGTGCTTGATGATATTTGTCGGCTGTTGTGGCAGGCTCCCTTGAGCGCAGAACCGCTTATTTCTGCCGGATTTTGGACCCAGCCTGGGATTGGAGCGGTCTGTGGGGCGGTGCTGGCATGGCTCGATGCTGATGATTTAATTACCATTACTGAGGCGGCCCGCTTGCTTTACCCCGATGCGATGTTGGTTGGCAGTAATGTGGCCACGCAACGCGTGTTACGCTTGATTGCTAGCGGTAAACTGCGCGAATATATGGCGAATGCCGACGTTGCACCAAACCCACGCCATCGACGGCGGGTCAAACGTAGTGAGGTTTTGCCACTCTGCAATCTTGCCCATGATTATTCGCTTTAATCGGTCTAAGCCAAGCGCCCACGATGTTGATCATGGGCGCTTGGTGTATGCAGATTGTTGGCATGATTTAGAGCGTGCGCACGCTCCGTACTGGTTCATTGGCACCTAGCAAACTCATTGGTTGCTGTTGATTATGTGGATGATTGGGTTTGCTGGCACTCGCAACCGTGCGCCGCAACCGCCATTGCAATGCGGCAATTTCTTCGGAGATCGCCCGCAAACTCTCGACCTCATCGCGTAAATCCTCAACGACAGCCGAAGAACCAAACTCAACTCGCTGTGGTTCGCGCAAGGGTCGGCGCGGGCGCTGCTGCGAAACATCGCCTAGTTGATCTTGCATTGTGCCCAACAAACTCATTAAATAGGCCCACGATTCGTTTTCTTGCTGACTGACTTGCTTAGAATGCTGGCGACGTTCGTTCATCCAGCCATCAAGTTGGCAATGTAAATTATTCAGCCGATTATCAAGGTGCTCGATCAACGGGCGGCTAAAATCGGCAGGCTGAGCCGCTAATTTGGCAACCGTAGCCGGAAACGAAGTGTGCAGCGTTTCCAGTTGGTCTTGTAAATGACCAAGCGATGAACCGAGTTGGGCTTGACGACGTGCCACCACTTCTTGTTCGCCCAAAACATCGCTTAACAAGGCTTTGAGTTGCTGGGTTTCTTGCTTGGCGCGATGTTCTTGCTGGCCCAGTAAATGCGGCACAAACCACAAAAGCAGTACTGCCAAAAGCAATAATGCGCCACTCATCAATAAAAAGACAATCTGCATAACCAACCTCCATAGCAATAGCATCTGGCTTTATTATAGAAAAAAGCCTGCTCGCTGAGAGGATGCAGGGGTTACAGCTTGATGACAGGTAATCGAAGGATGAAGGATGAGGGATGAAGGATGAAGGATGGAACCGCGAAGGACGCGAAGAGCGCGAATGTTTCATTTTTCGCCACAGATTGGCACAGATTTATTTGATTATTCTAAGGCAGAAATCAAAATGATCCACGAAGGACGCAAAGCGCACGAAGTTTTGAAACCGCGAAGGACACGAAGAGCGCGAATATTGGCTTTATCATTCTATGGCATTTGTTGACAATTCAGTTATTTATTAATTGAACTTTGGCGGTCTTTGTGCTTTTCGCAGTTCCAGCCTTGATGCTTTTTGATTTTAGCCTTCTGCCTTTTGATGTTCGTTTTCCCCTCTCAGGACTAGGCCTGAATGGGAATTTTGGGAATTTTGCTCGTTAGGTTGATCGTAAGCTTCAGGCCTGATACTACGATCAAATTCTTCCTCCTCTACACTCTTCTCTCCTGCAAGCGGCCCGACTGGGCCGTTTGTGGTTTTAAGCGATTTTTATTTTGCCACCAAAGCTCGCTTATAATAGCATGTGGAAATGTTGTGTTGGAGGAATCAATGAACCTCATGCAAATTCATGGGCAATTTGCGGCGTTGCAGGCCCAGCGCGGGCGAATCGCTGCCAGCCGTGCACCTGAGCGCATTGGCTATTTACAGCAATTTAAACGGGCGATCGAACAAGCCCGACCAGATATTCATGCGGCGTTGCAGGCCGATTTTGCCAAACCAGCGGCTGAAATTGAGGCCACCGAAATTCAGCAGGTGATCGAGCAAATCAATTTTGCTATCAAACGGCTTGAAACATGGATGCAGCCCAAACGAGTTAAAACCCCAACCATGCTAACGGGCAGCAAAAGTTGGATTCAATATGAGCCACGCGGCGTTGTGCTGATTCTTGCGCCGTGGAATTACCCGCTCTCACTAGCACTTATGCCTTTGATTGGGGCAGTGGCGGCTGGGAATTGTGCGATTGTGCGGCCATCGGAGCGCATGCCACATACCGCTCAAGTTGTAGCAAACATTATTGCTACCGCCTTCAAACCTGAGCATGTTACCAGCGTTGTGGGCGATGTTGATACGGCTGAAGCATTGCTCGACTTGCCATTCGACCATATTTTCTTTACGGGCAGCCCACGAATCGGCCAATATGTGATGCAACGCGCCGCCGAGCATTTTAGCTCGGTTACTCTAGAACTGGGTGGCAAATCGCCAGCGATTGTTGATCGTTCAGCCGATTTGAAACGTGCTGCACAGGCGATTGTGTGGGGCAAATTTGTCAATGCCGGCCAAACCTGTGTTGCGCCTGATCATGTCTGGGTTCAGCGTGAGCAAGCTCAAGCCTTGACCCAACTGATTATTAAACAAATTGAGCGTAACTACGGCAAAGGCGATTATACCCGCCTGCAATCGCCCGATTTGGCCAATGTGATCGATGCTAATGCCACTGCTCGCCTGCGTGGTTTGGTCAATAATTCGGTAGCCCAAGGGGCGTTGGTCGCGCTGGGTGGCCAATCGACCGATCATCCTGCACGCTTTGCGCCAACCGTGCTGACCAACGTTAAACCTAGCATGGCAATTATGCAGGAAGAAATTTTTGGGCCGATTCTGCCAATTTTGGTGTACGACCAAATTGATGAAGTGATTATGGCGACGCGAGCTAGCGGCAAGCCCTTGACCATGGCGATTTTTGCCGAGAATCAAGCGATTATCAACTGGCTGCTACGCGAAATTCCGGCTGGCAGCAGTATGATAAACGGGGTTTTACTGAATGTGGTTAATCCGAATTTGCCATTTGGTGGGGTTGGCCAGAGCGGCATTGGCAATTATCATGGCTTTTACAGCTTCAAAACATTTTCGCATGAACGAGCGGTATTTCAACTTGGCGGCTTAAATTTAGTAAATTTATTTCAACCGCCCTATCGCTCGGTGTCTAAGCGCTTGGCAGCGTGGTCGCGGCGGATCATGAGCAAACGCTAAACGATATTCGCCGCTATCCATAGGGGGGGATAGCGGCGAATGGGGATTTTTGAATCGTTCTGCGATGTGTGACCCCATCACAGGAGGGGTTTCGTCGGTTTATGGTCGAAGGTGATGAAGTTATCTCCTTCCAAGGTCTTTTCATCGTCACGATTGTTGATGCTGTTTCCTTGTACCGAGCGTGGTTTCCGAGGATGATAATATGCTACTTGGATGAGTAGCAGATGAGTTAAGGGTAAAGAACCGTTAAAAAATTTCAATGGCTTGGGTCTAAAGAATTTGGGCGAGGGTATAGCCTAAATCTTCGTAGGTATGTGGCTTTAAAATCAATGAACGAATGCCCAAAACTTGAGCTAGTTCGTAATCCTCAGGCCGCACATAGCCTGAGGTCAAAATAATTGGTAAATTGGGCTTGATCGCCAATAATTGTTTCGCCAAATCAAAACCCGACATGTGCGGCATTGAAACGTCGCTAATCACCACATCGATTGCGCTGGGGTCGCGCAGAAAATAGTCCAAGGCTGCTTGAGGGTTAGTGAAGCCATTTACGCCATAGCCCAAGGTGTTGAGCATTTTAACTGCCAAGGTTACTAAGGCTTGTTCATCATCAATATACAAAATATGCGCGTAGCCGTTTTCCGAGACGATCTGACGTTTCGGTGGGGTTGGGGTTGGTAGCTGGTTGCTCGCCGGAAAGTAGAGCCGGAAGGTTGAGCCTTTGTTAATTTGGCTATAAACCGTAATCGCCCCATCGTGGCCCTTCATAATTCCATCAACGACTGATAATCCCAGCCCTGTGCCCTCGCCCAGCGGCTTGGTAGTAAAAAATGGGTCAAAAATCCGCTTGATGGTTTCTTTATCCATGCCACAACCGTTATCGCTCACCGATAGCCGCACATAATGGCCCTCGTGTAAATTTGGAATTGTACGCGATAATTCAGCAGTCAGATGGACTAAATCCAAGCGAATTTCAATTAATCCCCGATTATTGCCAATCGCATGAGCCGCGTTGGTCGCTAAATTCATAATGATCTGGAAAATTTGGGTTGGATCGGCTGCGGTTGCCGGAATTTGCCCAACGATATTTACCTGAATTTCAACCATGGCAGGCAAGGTAGCGCGTAATAATTTGATTGCTTCATCGATAATGGTTGGCAGCAGCACAATTTCACGTTTAACCTCTTGCTGGCGGCTAAACGTTAAAATTCGGCGGACTAAATCGGTTGCTCGTTCGCCAGCTTGCTCAATTTCGCGTAAATTATTTTGTACTGGATGCTGTGGATCAAGATCAAACATGGCTAATTGGGTATTGCCAGTAATTGCTAGCAAAATATTATTAAAATCATGGGCAATTCCGCCAGCAAGCGTGCCTAAGGCCTCCATCTTTTGGCTACGTAATTGGGCATCTTCAGCTCGTTTACGATCATCAATATCGTTGCTAGCACCAAACCATTTAATAATTTCGCCGTTATGGCCCAATAAAGGCACCGCCTGAGTATCAAACCAGCGATAGGTATTATCATAACGACGAATTCGATATTCACTGTGCAACTTTTGTTGAGTAGCAAGCGCATACTGCCATTCCTGCATAATTGAAGCTTGATCATCAAGATGAATTTGTTTAATCCAGGCTGTACCTAATTGTTCAGATTCAGGAATACCAGTGTAATGCACCCATTGCTGACTTAGATAATCGCATTTTCCATCAGGAGTACAGGTCCAAATTAATTGCGGTAATGATTCAGTTAGAATTTTGAAACGCCGTTCGCTCTCTTGTAAGGCTTGAGTTGCTTGTTTATAAGCAGTAATATCACGGTTAATTGCCACAGTGCCTTGAATTTGACCATGATTATTTTTGATCAGCGAAACGCTACTAAGGATATGATGACGTTGGCCATACCGATCGAATTGATAGACTTCACCTTGCCAGAACGCTTGTTCAAATAATTGAGTGCCTGCTTGCTCATTTGAATCGTTATGAATATATTCGGTCGGGATTAACGACCCAAAACGTTGGCCAATTGCCTCGTGTGCTTGCCATTCATAAATTTCTTCGGCAGCACGGTTCCAGCTTTTGATCACATAATTACTATCAGTTGAAATAATTGCATCTGAAACATAGGCTAGTAAATTGGCTTGATAGCGTAATTTTTCCTCAGCATATTTACGTTCAGTAATATCGTTAATCGTTAAAAATGCGACTGAATGGCCTGATGAATCGATGACGGTTGCTCCGCCATAGCGAAAAATTCGTTCCCAGACGACTGGTGTGTTAATGCGGCGGATTTTTAACTCGATTGATTCTAAAATTTCGCCACGAATCAACCGCGACATGGGCCATTGCTCAATCTCTAGTACTTGGTTATCGAGCGTGCTAATTTCATAGAAATCTTTAAAATCAGGAATGCGACTACGACATTCCTCCATGTTTGCAAAACCATGCATCGCCAATGCAACCCGATTCCAATGAAATAGATTGCCATCAAGATCTGATAAGACGATGCCTTCATTAAGATTTTCAATCACGATTTGTAAGCGTTCTTCGCTCTCTTTGAGCTTACGTTCATAGATTTTGCGATTATTAATATTATGAATAACCGTAAAGCCGCATAAACTATTACTCAATACAATTAATGTCATTGAACAAATCACGAAAATTGTTTCACCTGATTTAGTCCGAATTTCTAATTCATAATCGCTGACATAGCTTTGTTTTTTGAGTGCTCGAACCATCGCAGCACGATCATTCAGATCAACAAAAATATTCAGATCTTGAATTGGCTGATTAACTAACTCAACTCGTTGATAGCCGAGCAAATGCCTAAAACTTTCATTGACTTCTAAAATAAGGCCATCGTTTAATCGGGTAATGACCATTGGGCTGGAACTGGTTTGAAAAATTGCATTAAAGCGTTGTTTGGATTCTTGTACCGCGACAGTTAATTTTTTGTTGGTGCTGATATCGCTAATGAAACTGAAAAATCCTTGGACTTCGCCATCGGTGTTTAAATCGGGCTGATATTCAACTGCTACGCTGCGAATAGGCTGATCTTCCAGGCTGATAACGGTCTCAAAGGCGACCGCTTGGCCAAGCAAAGCTTGATGAATGTGGTCATAAAATTGCTGATAGGCGGTTTCTCCCCACACTTCAGCCACGCGAGAGCCGGTTATTTGGCTGAGTGGTCGCTGAAACCAGGCTTGGTAGGCAGGATTATTAAAGCGATAAGCGCCATGGCGATCAACATAGCCGATCAGTGGGGCGATTCGGTCTTGATCGGGCTGAAAGCTGGGTATTTGCTCTAAAGGGAGTTCGATCTGCTGTAACAAATCCAAAAAGGGGGTTTGGCTACTTGGTGCTGGCTGGGCTAGCTGCGGCACACGATTGATCTGATTGACCGTATTGAGCACCCCGACAATGGTGCCATGCTCCGCATAAATTGGGCTAAACGACAAATCGATCAGCCAGTGTTGTTGTGGTTGATCGATTGAATGAGCTGTCAGCAGCTTGGTTTGACCAAGTTGGGCTTGTTGAATTGCGCTAAAAATGGCGTGCTGGCCAAAGTAACCTGCTGGATCTGTGGTTTGAGCTTGCTGTTGGGGGTGATTGTTGCCGAGCAATTCAATATAGTCGTCATTATAGAAAGTTGTCTGCGATGCCGCCCAAATTAATGCCATTGGAATCGGTGCATACAACACCATACTGAGTGCAGTCTGCAAGGCGCTTGGCCATTGATCAATTGGCCCAAGGGGATGCTTGGCCCAGTCAATGCTTTGTAGCATAGCCCCAGCAATACCGCCATTGCGCAACCATCCAGGCAGATCTGTTAGCTGTGATGAATCGTCAATATCAGGCATCGCTCGATCCTCGCGGGTTTTGCACAACCGATGGCAACATTTTGGATGTTATTTGGTGTGTGGCGAATTTCAGGTTAAGAGGACACTCTAGCAGTATAGCAGTGCCCCGCAGCTCATGCAATAAACAATTTCCATAATTTCATGGATGTTCAATCTAGTAAACATAAATGCCATTGGGCTTCCCCCCAATGGCATTTGCGGCTTAAACAGTGTAATGATCCATAGATTTAGCCGAAAACATCGGCGACATAGCGTCCTGCTTGCTCGATTTCGGCAATCCATGCCATGCCTGCTGTTTGCTCGCTGCCAGTTGCTTCGGCATAGATTCGCGCCAAGGTTTCACGCACAGCTGGAGCCATGGAGCGACCGTCGCCACAAACGGCTATTACTGCACCTTGTTCGATTAAGCTCCACACATACTGGCGTTCTTGCCAGAGCCGATGTTGCACAAAGCTGACTTCACCAACTGGCTGGCGATAGAATGCTGGGAAAAATTCTAGCACTCCAGCTTTTTGCCAAGCTTGAATCTGTTCGTGATAAAGCAGATCAACCTCAGGATGGTCGCAGCCAAAAAACAGGGCATTCGGGCCAAGTGCTTCGCCTTGGCCTTGGCGAGCGACGCGCTCTTGGATAAAACCACGGAATGGCGCTAAACCAGTGCCTGCACAAATCATCAGTAATGGTGTGCTGTTGGCGCTCGGTGGGCGAAACGGAATATGTGGTTGACGCAAGCTCACCGCAATCTGATCGCCAACTTGCAAACGGGCCAAATAGCTCGAACCCGTGCCATAGAACTGGCCCTTACCCGACCATGCTGGGGCATCAACCACCGCCACGGTTAGGCTGGCTTGGTTTGGATTGACTAATGATGACGATGAAATTGAATATTGGCGCACTCGCATTGCTGGCAATAGCTCTAAAAATTCGCCAAAATCAAGCACTGAGGATGGATATTGCTCAAGCATATCCAACAAGCTCAGGCGTTTTTGCAAAATCTCGGTGGTATAGCGTTCGTGATCTGCGGCCAGTGCAGCTAAATGAATTTGGTGTGACGGACAAACATTCTTCTGCGCCAACAACTCCAAATCGCGCTGCGTGGCGGGAGTTGCTAATTCAACGTGGCTGCTCAGCAATTCACCTAGGCTAATCGGGCGATCAATTGGCAGGTTGGCAGCCCCGCGTGTAGCATGCAAAATTATAGTTTGTTCAGGTTTTAGCCCAAAATGTTTGCAAGCCCGCTCGATTAGGCTAGGATGATTTTGCGGCAAGATCGCTAAATAATCACCAGCTTGGTATTGCAGTTCGTTTGGCAAACGTAATTCGATGTGGCGTTTTGAACGACCCAAAGGCGAGCTGAGATCAACTAATTCGCGATTTTCGAGCACGCTAGCAAACATAAAGCCCGTTTGTTGGGCCAACTGATCGCTGCTTGATGGCAGTAATTCGACCTTGTACAGTGGTTTGCTGTTAATTTCGGCGCTTGCGATTGCAAATGTTTGGTTGTGGGTTTGCCAAAACGGCGCATACCAACGCTCAAAATCACCAAAGAAATCGCTGCGGGCATCGGCTGCACCGCGTTGAAGCAAACGTTCGGCTCCGGCGGCCTGCAAGTGTTGATCAATTTGAGTCGGCACAGCTTGGTAGGTGCTCTGCCAATCGCGGTTGCCACAGCCAAAAACGCTATAGCGCACGCCTTTGAGCGAGTTTGGCTCAACGCCAGCTAACCATTGACAGAAGGCTTGGGCATTATCGGCAGGCTGGCCGTTGTATGAGGCCGCCACGATGCTCACTGCTCCGGTGGTTGGTAATTTATTGACATAATTATTGAGCGCAGCCACGCTTGTTTGGTAACCGCGTGCCTCACCATCGCTGGCAATTCGGCGAGCGAAGGCTTCAGATGAGCCAGAATTAGAGCCATACAGCACCAGCAATGGGATATTGTGTTGGGCTTGATTTGGGTTTGATTGAATTGCTACATTTGGCTGAGTTGGCTTGGTGCTGCGCACGATGTTTTTGCGTACCCGTGCTCGAACGGTCAAGCCTTCAGGTTTGAGCGTTAGGGTTTCTTTGACATGCAACTGGTAGGGTTGCGGTTGCGATAATTCAAAACGTTGCAGCATCATTGCTAAAACCAAGCTGGCCTCTTGCATGGCAAATGAACGCCCAATACAGGCGCGTTGGCCATTGCCAAATGGCTTCCAAGCGTGCTCAGGGATTTGTTCCCTCACTTCAGGCGCAAAGCGATCGGGATCAAATTGGTTGGGGTTGAGCCAAACTTTGGGATCGCGGTGCAAAGTTGGCAATAAGGCTATGAATTTTTCGCCCTGCTTAATCGGAAAGCCACCAATGTTAGTATCGTGCTTGGCATAAACCCCAAAAACAGGCGCGGTTGGCCAGAGCCGCAAGGTTTCGCGCAAAATTTGGTCGAGGTAGCCCAGTTTGGCCAAGTCTTCGTAGCGTGGCAGCCGATCGCCGAGCACTTGATCGACGATGGCTTGAGCGCGTTGCAAAATTTCAGGCTGTTGGAGCAAAAAGTAGGTTGCAAACGAGAGCAGGCCGCTGGTGGTTTCGTGGCCAGCAATCAAAAATGTCACCAGTTGATTGCGAATATTGGCATCATCTAAGCCTTCACCGGTGATCGAATCTTTGGCATTGAGCATTAATCCTAGCAGATCGTTGGGAACTTCGTTGCTTGGCAAACTGCGCCGTTTAGCAATTAATTCATCGGTGATGCCGTGCATATACTGCATATCAGCTTCATATTGACGCTGGGTTGAGCGCATTAATTTCGTTTGAATTGATAAACGGCGGGCGCGTGCCCCAGCCTCGGCTAAGGCTCGCACCATTGCTTCAACAAATGGGTGCATTTCGCGTTGATAAAACGAATTAAACCGATAGCCAAAACCACATAAGGCAATCGTATCGAGCGTTAGGCGCGTCATATTATCGGCCACATCAAAATCGGTTTCTGGCCCTTGACGCTCCCATTTAGTAAATAATTGGTCGGCAATATCGAGCATGTCGTCGAAATAATTACGCATACTGGCTGGCCCGAAGGCTGGCATCAATAAACGATGGGCTTTGCTCCAATTGGCTTCCTCGGTATAGGCCGTAAACAAGCCATCGCCTGCAAAATCGCGAATTTGAATTAATGGCCCATGCAATAATTTATCGAAACGTTGTTGATCGCTAATTTCGGCCACAAGTTCAGCCGAAGAAACGACCAACACGCTGCGATTAGGAAAACTCACGCGGAAAATTGGCCCATAATGCTGAGCTAATTTCATCAAATTCTGGACAGGCGTTTCCATGCCAATATCGGGCACATTGCCGACGATTGGGCGGGTTGGTGGTTGGGGAATATACCGAATTGGGCTGGAAATACTCATAAAACGAGCCTCCCTTGCTGCAATGCTGGCCTGTGCAGGTCGCCGCGAATTGTCAAATAGTTATCTTGGTACTGTTGAGTACCAACTGGATTTATGCTATCATCAGCTTTTGGTACTGTCAAGTACCAAGAAATTAAGCTAGTATGAGTAGCGAGTGGTTCAACGACGAGGTTGCTATGACCGAACAAGTAACAGAGGCCGAATATCGTAGCCGCCTAATGGATGGCATGGCGGCGGCAGTGGCCGAAAAAGGCTATGCCGAAACGACGATTGCCGATATTGTGCGTTTGGCGCGAGTATCCAAGCGCACCTTTTACCAACATTTTGCCAGCAAAGAAGAGTGTTTGTTGGCGCTTTACACAGCTGCTACCGATCAATTAATCGAGGTGATTCGACGGGCGATCGAGGGTGCTCACGATATGCATTCGCGGGTGCGCTGTGCTCATCGCGCTTATTTGCAACGGATCAAAGAACATCCATTGTTGATGCGCACCTTGTTTATTGAGATTTTGGCGGCGGGATCACGTGGTTTGCAGGTGCGACGGGCGGCCAATCAACGCTTTGCCGATTTACTGCGGGCCACCGGAGCTGACCAACAATACGATTCGCCGCAAAAACGCCACATTACCCCAGCTTTGGCGATGGCAATTGTTGGGGGGATTAACGAATTAATTTTGCAGGCGATGGAGAGCAATCAAATTGAGCGATTGTTGGAGATTGAGGAGCCAGCTACCGCCTTATTAGAAGCAGTGCTGGCTCGCCCAATTGCTGACGATTAATCGAACTTAAGCGTTGCCGTGCCTAGCTCAGGGTTGCTGGCACTAAGGCTAATTGGCTGGTCGCCGCCAGTATGTTGCACGATGACTTGGGCTAGGCCGTTGAAGGCGCGGCGTTGCCAAGCGGCGGCTGGCTCGATAACCTGCACCACGCCAGGCTCACGATTGGGGAACGTCCAAGGATTGACTTTTTTGATCCAGCGCCCAGTCACCAAATATTCGTTTTGGCCTGGGTGCACCAGTTCATGGCTCAATTCAAGCGCTTGATCGCCTTGCTCAAGCGCAATATCGCTGATGATCAATTGGCCGTTGATATAGACGCTGTAATCGTGGGCTATGCTTTTGCTGAACAAGCGAATGCTGCTGGCAGCGCTGTACTGTGGTAGCTCGAAGCTGCCACGCAACAGAATATAGGCCTGAGGATTAGCCTGTTGATCGTCGTTGTGATGCAAGAATGCTGGTTGCCAAACTTGGGTTTCGGCTCCTAGCGCTCGCTCCAAACCTGTGCTCAACTCGGCCACGGTTTGCTCGGCATTAATTTGGATTGGGCAAAGTTGATAGCTAGCGTGATATTGCTCAGGCTCGTGGCTAGCTGGATCACCGTTGCCGACCCCTAAAATTTTGGCCGAACCGGTTAATTGCAGATCGAGTAGTTGATTGGCGGTTGGCACAATCTGGCCATGATCATCGCAAACTTGCAAGGTGACAACGGCTAGATCACCTGTTTGTTGCAATTGACCATAATCGAGCACCAGTTGAATTTGGCTGGCAGCTTGGCTGGTGCGCAAACTAGCGCTGAGCACTTCAACCCCGTTGTTATAGCCACGCGCTAACAATTCGCCTGGTTGATAGGCAACTTCCCATTGTTGGTGGCCGTTTTCGGGAATTGGGCGGCGGCCAAGGCTCTGACCATTCAGCCATAGCTCAACTTCTTGGCAATTGCTATAAATTGGAAAGCTTTTCACTCGATCAAGATCATTCGGCCAATCCCAGTGATAGCCAATGTGCAAGACTGGTTGCTGGCCCCACCAAGCCTTGGTGTAATAGGCAATATCTTTGGGGAAGCCGCACAAATCGAAAAAGCCAAATTGACTGGCGACCGCTGGCCATTCAAAGGGCGTTGGCTCGCCCCGATAATCAAAGCCAGTCCAATAGAATAACCCAGCCAAGAATGGTCGTTTGACATAAAATTGCCAGCCGAACTCCGTATCGGCGTAGCCATCACCACTGGGAGAAGGCGCTAAATGCCCACGACTGGCATCGGTTTGGTAGATCCCGCGTGTACCGTAGGTATTACTTTCCTCTGTTCCAACGCCCGATTGCCATGGGAATTTCGCATGATGGGCATCAATATCGCCGTGAAAGATATAATTATAGCCAACCACATCGGTCACCATTCCAATACCAGTATCCCAGCCGCCGCTACAAGCGATTGTGAAAAGGCGTGTATGATCGAATTGACGGGCAAAATTTTGCATGGTGCTGGAGATGCGTGCGCCGATGATCGTACCCTCGATCGCCCATTCTTCGTTGCCCAACGACCACAAAATCACCGAAGGATGATTCCGATCACGCTTGATCAGCTGCTCAACATGGCGTAAATGCTCAGCATTTGTTCCCATCAAGCGATTTTCATTCAGCACCAACATTCCCAAACGATCGCATGCAGCGAGGAATTCGGGGGTTGGCGGGTTGTGCGAAGTCCGAATCGCATTATGATTGAATTCCTGCAAGCGTTTGATGCGATATTCTTGCAAGCTATCGGGAATAGCCGTGCCAACTCCCGCGTGATCTTGATGCTGGTTGCTGCCAACCAATTTGACCGAACGCCCATTCAAGAAAAAGCCCTGATCAGGATCAAAGCGAATGCTGCGAATGCCAAAGGTTGTTTGATAGCTATCTACTGCCTGCTCACCAAGCAGCACAGTGGTGGTTAGTTGATACAAATGTGGGCTAGCAAGATCCCAGAGTTGCGGATTGTTGAGCGTGTGCTGGTGGCTGAATTCAGCACTTTGGCCTGCCGCCAGCTGATAATTGGCACTTTGGGCTTGCAGCACATTATTGGCAGCCGGATCGCTGATTGTTTCCAGCAAGCTAAATTCGATTGGATGTTGGCTTTCGTTAATAACCGTTGTTTGAATTGTGAGCGTGGCGCTAGCTTCATGAATTTCGCTAGTGACGAATGTGCCATAGCGGGCGACATGGACTTGAGCCGTTTTGCTCAACCAAACGTGGCGATAAATGCCAGCGCCTTCATAAAACCAGCCTTCTTCGGTGGTGGCATCGGCGCGTACTACCACCACGTTTTGGCCGCCATAATTCAGATAATCGCTGATATCGTAGCTAAAACTGGTGTAGCCGCTTGGCTCGTTGCCTAGATAAAAGCCATTGACCCAAACTTTAGAATCGCGATGCACCCCATCGAATTCGAGGCTGATGCGTCTCCCAAGATCGTCAGCGGGAATTGCAAAGGTTTTGCGATACCAACCAACGCTATTGGCGGGAAACTTACGGCCAATTGCTTTGTAGCCATGGCTGTGAGTTCCGCGTTGATCGAAGGGCAATTCAACACACCAATCATGGGGTAGATCGAGCAAACGCCAAGCCCGATCGTCGAACTTGGCTGAGGCTGCGCCGTCGCCATAGCCAGCCTTGGCCAGAAACGAAAAATGACTTGTATCCAGCTGAAAATCTTGGGCGGGGTCGAAGGCATGGCCGAGGGCAAAACGCCAGCCTTGATCAAACAGAATTCGTTCGCGGGGTGGGTTGCTAATCATCGCTGATGCTCCATGCTGCTGTACATCGTTGTTTGCCAAGCAGCGCTTAGTTGTAATAGTTTATCCCAACATCCCTCACTCCCAGCCTCTCTGCTATCAAGAGTAGGTTAACAGTCCATTGATCACCACCCTTCCGTCCCGCCTCAAGGCGGGAGACGCAGGGGGCTTTAATCCCCCTGCACCCCCTCAAGGACATGGTGTGGTGAGCAGGCATTCACCGATGAACCACAGGCTTGGTGGTTCATAACGGAAAACGATCAAAACCTATCCTTGTAAGCCGTCCCTCTTCCTCTGCGACGGGGCAGGGGGTGAGAGAATGAAGCGGATTGGTAGCCTAATAAACTATTACACTGTGTTGTTCGAAGTTTACGCTAACGCGATACTTTAACCAGCAAGTCTACAGGCTATTTTACTAAAGTTCTTCTAAAAAATAGCCTGTATTTCAGGATCAGCCAGGATTGTTGAGAGATCCCCTTACGCTTAATAAAGGTGGGTTCTTAACAATTATTCCTGATCACCACCCTTCCGTCCCGCCTCAAGGCGGGAGACACAGGGAGCTTTAATCCCCCTGTACCCCCTCAAGGGCGATTATTGGACATCGATGAACTATGGGATCGTTGGTTCGAAGCATAATAACCAGTATAAGAACTTGTTACCCAAGGAGCGGGCGAGGGGCTTTTTGATTTGGGGGGGTTCTGAGTTGGTTGAGTTGGATCAACGATCAACGCCAGCCAGCAAAGAGCGCCACACTGCCGATGCGCTTAATCTCATAGAGTTGAAAAGCCTGTTGCAGCATCGTTTCAAGCTTGGCGAGGGTATCGGTTTGGTTGGCAAAAATTTGGCGCTGATTGTAAATACCCATCAAACGCCGCGCCGTAGCGCTATGAAATGGTTCGCTAGCGCTTAAAATTGTTGCACCAAACAGCACTCCATTGGGAGTTAACAGCTCGGCCAGCCGTTGTAGCACTGCGCCTTTAATGTCAGGTGTGCCAGCGATGCAATGCACAATATAGCCCAAACCAATCGAATCGAACTGCTCAGTTAATGGCAATGTTTGCATAATCGAAGCACGAACGGCCTGTGGTTGCCACTCGCTGAGATTGGCTGACGCTTGGATTAAGCACGCAGGATTAACATCGAGCAGCACCAATTTGCTTAATTGTTGTTGATTCAGGGTTTCGCGCAATAACAAACCGCTGCCTGGCCCAATATCCAAGTGCTGCTTGCCGAGATGTTGGCGATACCATGCAACTAAATTGGGCTTGGGGCAGCGCCAAATAAAACTATCGGAGATGCCATGAACTAGAAAATCGTAGAACTTTAAAAGGTTGTTGTTGTAAATACGGGCACTAGCTGGTAAATCGCTCATTAATTGCTCCCAAAACACCTAAAACTTTCAATTGCATCTTAACAAATTTCTGCTAAAAAATAACTAATAAAAACGTTTCCATGTGTGAGGAACACTATGCAACGCCGCTTTCACAATCCAATCATGACGGGCTTTTATCCAGATCCAGCAATTTGTCGGGTAGGCGAAGATTATTATCTGATTCACTCGACCTTTGAATATTTTCCAGGTGTGCCGATTCATCATAGCCGCGATTTAGTGCATTGGCAGCAAATTGGCCATATTTTAGACCGCCCCTCGCAGCTCAACCTCGACGAAATTCATCCATCAGCAGGAATTTTTGCCCCAACTATCAGCTACCATGATGGCACGTTTTACATGATTACCACCTTGATTGCTGGCAAAGAGCGCCATGGCAACTTTATCGTGACTGCTCAATCGCCAGCTGGCCCATGGTCAGACCCCTATTGGCTTGATGCTGATGGGATCGATCCCTCGCTCTTTTTCGAGGATGGTCGGGCTTGGTATGTGGGCAATCGTGGCAAAGCCAACCCCGAATACGAAGGCCAATGCGAAATTTGGCTGCAAGAGCTTGATTTGACCACGATGCAATTGATTGGTGAGCAAGCGGTGCTGTGGCGAGGAGCGCTCAATGGCGTGATTTGGACGGAAGGGCCACATCTTTACAAAATTGATGGTTGGTATTATTTGCTGATTGCCGAGGCTGGCACGGAATACAATCATGCGGTAACGATTGCCCGCAGTAGCGAATTGACCCAAGGCTATATAGGCTATCCCGCCAATCCAATTCTGACCCATCGCCAGCTTGGCCGTGATTATCCAGTGATGGGCACGGGCCATTCTGATCTGGTGCAAACCCAAAATGGCGAATGGTGGCTGGTGTTGCTGGCAATGCGCCCATATGGCGGCGGTTTCTATAATCTTGGGCGTGAAACCTTCTTAGCTCCGGTTCAGTGGGAACAAGGTTGGCCGTTGATTAGCCCTGGCACTGGCAAAGTTGAATTGAGCTACCCTGCGCCCGATTTGCCCTTGCAACGCTGGCCAGTTCAAGCTGCCTGCGATCATTTTGATGGCGACAATTTAGCCATGCATTGGATGTTTTTGCGCACGCCGCGTTCGCAATGGTGGAGCTTGAGCGAACGAGTTGGTTGGTTGCGCATGCAACTGCGGCCTGAGCAAATCAACCAAATGGTCAACCCTAGCTTTGTTGGGCGACGGCAGCAACATATGAACTTCTTAGCGCAAACTATGCTGGAGTTTCAGCCGCAACAGCCGCAAGAAGTAGCGGGTATGGTGCTGATTCAAAATCATAACTATCAGGTGCAATTTGTAATTACTGGCGAGCAGCAAGCCAGCCTGATTGTGTGTCGCAATGGTGAGCAAGAATGTTTGGCGCAAGTGCCAATCGCCAGCCAGCGCAACTATTTACGAATTGTGGCTTATGGGCAGGAATATAGCTTTTTTGTGGCCGAGCAGCCCGATGCATGGCGGCCAGTCTTTGAAAATCTTGATGGCCGCTTTTTGAGCACTCCGGTTGCTGGTGGTTTTGTGGGCACAGTGATTGGTTTGTATGCCAGTAGCCAAGGCCAAACCAGCCAAACTGTGGCCGATTTCGATTGGTTTGAATATCGCGAAATCGCCGAGTAATTGGTTGTCCTAGGCTAATTGTTTGGCGGGCGTTGGTTTTTTCGGTTAAAATACATTCCCCAGTGGGCGATCATGCTGCTACTGTGGGAGAAAGTAGCGCTCATGACTCGTAAATCGAATAAACCTAAACGCCCGCCAACAAGCCCACAACGCCCGGCCCGACCGCCTGCCAAACGCCCAGAACGCTCGCATCAAGCGCGTAAACCTGTGTCGCAAGGGCAAAAACCAACCGTGGAGCTAGAGCAAACCGTTTTACCCGATATTGTCAAAGAAATTCGTCAATTGCGCTCGCGCGATGCCCGCGACCGAACGGGAACGTACTATATTGAAGGGGCGCGAATCGTTGCCCAAGCAATTAATGCTGGTTTGCCGCTGGAAATTGGGGCGATCTCGCTGGAATTGCTCTCACGCACTGAGCATTCTGCTGGCACTGTCAGTGCTTTGCGCAAAGCTGCCAAACAAATGGTTGAACTTTCGGCGAGTGCCTTTGCAGGCATTTCATTTAAAGAAAATCTGCAAGGCATCGGGGCCGTGGTCAAATTGCAGCAAGAGCCGCTGAGCAATGTTCAATTGACTGATCGGCCTTGGGTGGCCTTGAATGGAGTTGGTAACCCTGGCAACTTGGGCGCGATTATGCGCACCTGTGATGCAGTTGGTTGCGAAGGCCTAATTTTGATTGGCGACACGACCGATCCTTATCATCCGGCAGCGATTCGCGCCAGTATGGGGTCATTGTTTGCTTTGCGTATGGTGCGCACAACCTTCGATGAATTTGCCGCGTGGAAACAAACCAATGGCTATCATGTGATTGGCACGACCCCCGATGTTGAGCAGGAATACCAAACCATCAGCTACCCAAGCCCCGCGATTTTGCTGATGGGCAGTGAACGCTTGGGCTTATCGGTTGGTGAGCAAAGCGTCTGTGATACCTTGGTGCGCATTCCCATGGCTGGCACCTGCGATTCGCTGAATTTAGGGGTGGCGACTAGCATTGTGTTGTATGAAATGTTTCGTCAACAACGCCTAGTCTAATCGAACCTTGCTTAAGTTTGTAATCCGACTGGCTGAATTAAGCTAGTCGGATTTTTTAGGGCTAAAACTACAAACGGCCCAGTTGGGCCGCTTGTAGGAGAGAAGAGTGTGTGTGAGGAGGAAGGATTTGACCATAGTATGCCAGCGTCAGCTTACGGCCATCCTAACGAGAATCGTTCTTGATAGTCCTATGTTATAGGATAGCCCAATACTCTAGCTTGAGCCTGACTGATGGGTTATTACACCCCACCAAAATATTGCAAGGCCAAGCGGAGGCGTTCTTCAGTGTCGGCGGGAGCATCGGCAGGGAGCGCATTCAGGGCTGCTTGGGCTTCGGTAGTGCTATAGCCAAGGCTGGTCAAAATATCGATCAGTTCGGTGTTGAGTGCTAGCAGGCCTGGGTTGGTGCTGAGTTGCGGACTGATTGTAGCGACTCCAAATTTGCCTTTGAGTTCGAGCACCAAACGGGCAGCGGTTTTTTTGCCAATGCCTGGCACTTTGGAGAGCATCGTGATATCTTCGCGGGCGATCGCATGTTGCAGTTCTTCGGGGGTGGCCGCCGAGAGCAGCGCTAAAGCAACTTTGGGGCCAATTCCGCTGACCCCCAGTAATAGCTCAAACAATGCACGTTGGGCTGGCGAGCTGAAGCCAAATAAGGCCAGCATATCTTCGCGCACATGCAAATGGGTATACAACTGAGCGGTATCGCCAATCGCGCCAATTGTTGCTAAAACGGTGCGAGGTACGGCGATGGCTAAACCCACACCATGCACGTCAATTACCACTTGATCCTGACCAATCAATTGCACAACACCCCGTACCGATGCGATCATGCCTGATCTCCCTAGCTAAGCTTGGGTCTATTATACAGGGTTGCAGCGAGTCGCGCTCAAAGTGGCTGCCTTGGTTTGACCCAAAGCAGCCATTGATGGGCTAGCGCATGACCGCTGGTAGATAGATCTGGGTTGTTGGGGGAATTTCAGCCGTTGCGGTTGGAGTTGGGGTTTCGCTAGGCATAACGGTTGCTGTTGCTGTAGCGGTTGCTGTAACAGTTGGGCTGGGTGTAGCCGTTGCCGTCGGAGTTATGGTTGGCTCATTGCCTTGATATTCGTATGGACCCATATCAACGAAACCTTCGTTGATCCGTGGTCGATAATCGATTGTCAAGGGAATAGCCTCGCTAACATCGTTATCGCCGTCGAGATCAGTTTGATCACTTGGCAGTAAACTCGGATTGCCCGTATTGCGGGCGGCTGAGTTGGCCTGCAAATTCAAATCATCATCGAGCGTGCCAACCAGATTATCAGCACCATCAGCATCAACAAACTGCGGATCGCTGCTGCTATTGCCAGTGCCAATAAAGCCGCCTTGAACAATTGAATAACTCACGTTGAGGTTGAGATTATTATTGGAACCGTTGATGGGCGCGATGCCATTATTTTCCCAAACGATACTGTTATGCAGATTAAGTGTGCCACTAGCGTTGGCAATCGCACTCACGGTATTTTGCTGGGAAATATTGCCGACAAATGCGCTTGATCGCAGGTTAACAATCCCATTTTGTTGGTTTTCAAGCCCGCCGCCAGTGCTTAGTGCCCAATTGCCAGCAAAGATACTTTGATTAATCGTTAAGCTAGTATTGAAATTCAAAATCCCACCGCCAAACAGGCCAGCATTGCTGATGAAACGACTATTTAATATTGTTAAGTTGCACCGATCGAATAGACCACCACCGCCCATATTCTGTGGAAATATTTGGTTTGTCGCTTGTCCACCACTAATCACAAAGCCATCGATTAACATTGGCTCAGGCTTTGTAATACAATAAAGCACGTGGTAACTGTTATCACTGCGGGTTGGGTTACTTTGACTGGCTGCACCTACGTCGTTGCCAAGCAAATCGCCACTGAGAATTGTGGGATTTTGGCTGGGATTCCGGGCTTGGCGCGAGGTTTCATCACCAGCAAAGCCACCAAAAAGTTGAATGCCACTGGTAAGTGTAAAGGCGGCTGTGCGATCTGTCCCAGCTGTTGGGCGATAAATTCCCTGCTTGACCCAAATTTCTGTGCCGGTCGTCGAGCTTTGGATCGCTTCCTGAAGATCTTTGGCGTTGGCCCAATCGGTGCCAGTTTGGCTACCAGCACCACCTGGCACAACGTAGACAACCCCGCCTGCCTGTGAAGGTTGTGGAGCCAAGCCAAAAACTAAACCCAAAAGTACGAGCACGCCGAAACTGCGGATTTTCCACCACGTATTCATGGAGTTCCCTTTCTCATTCCTTCATGTGCTGCAAGCATCAGCCTAGCAGCCAAGTTAATCGAGGATGGAGCATGTTTTTGCAACACGCTTAGATTCGTTTCTCTCGTGAATTGAGGCTGTGCGCTGATCTACTCCAATTATAGGGTCTGATTTCAACATAGGCAATCATTCAAGCGATGGATGTCATTAGCAAATTCAGGCCACAACCTTCTGTGGATAATGGAAGGTTGTGGCCTAGAGATTGGTTATTGGGCAAGGCGTTTGGCGTTAATGCGGTCGCGAGCGGCGGCGACAATTTCAAATGAACGGATACGCGCCGCTTGATCATAAATATTGGCGCTGACCATAATTTCATCGGCGGCGGTGGCTTTGATAATTTCGCTCAACCGTTGCTCCAAGGTATCGACTGTACCAATCGCGGTGTAGGTTAGCATTGGGCTTTGAGCAAAGGCAAAATCCAGCGCTTGGCGTTTGGCTGGATCATTGGTGGGCGCAGGAATTGGTCGTGGCGTGCCGCGCTGAATATCTAAAAAAGCTTGTTGAATGCTGGTAAATAAGTATTGAGCTTCGGCATCAGTTTCGGCTCCAATCACATTAATTGCCACCATGCTATAGGGTTTGGCAAGTTGGGCTGATGGCTGGAAATGCTGATGATAAAGTTGCAGTGCATCAAACAAGTGGGTTGGGGCAAAGTGGGCTGCAAAGGCAAATGGCAAGCCTAATTTGGCCGCCAACTGAGCGCTAAATGTGCTCGAACCAAGTAGCCATAACGGTACGTGCAAGCCAGCCCCAGGGATTGCCCGCAAATATTGGCCCGGGCTTGGCTCGGCAAAATAGGCTTGGAGTTCACGTACATCTTCGGGGAAGCGCTCGGCGCTGGCCATCAGATCGCGGCGCAAGGCCATGGCAGTGCGCCCATCAGTCCCTGGTGCCCGCCCCAAACCTAAGTCAATCCGGCCTGGGTAGAGCGATTCGAGTGTGCCAAATTGTTCAGCAATTACTAAGGGCGAATGATTAGGCAGCATCACCCCACCAGAGCCAACCCGAATTCGTTTGGTTCCAGCGGCAACATGGCCAATTACCACGGCAGTAGCGGCACTGGCAACATTGGCCATATTGTGATGCTCGGCCAGCCAGAAGCGCTTAAAGTTAAGTTGCTCGGCATGTTGCGCAAGCGCAAGGCTATTTTTAAACGCCTCGGCGGGGCTGCCGCCCTCGAAAATTGTGGCTAAATCAAGCACCGAAAAGGCGATTTCGCGGGTGGTTTGGCTGTGGGTCGGGCCTGTTTGACCAACCATGGCTTCCATTCATACTCCATCTATTACTAAATGCTGGAATTTGTTGGGCCAGCATTATTCTAGTAATATTGTACCCCCAGTTTTGCTGATTAATCTAGTAATTGCTAGATAATGTATACAGTATTTACTTAACCTTGTTTTGACGAGTTGAGTAATTGGAGATAAACGAGAGTTGCCTTAACTCGATTATCCACCCCAAGCTTTGTGTAGATGCGGTGGAGGCTGGTTTCGACGCTGCCTTCGGTGAGCTTTAGCGTTTGGGCAATAGCCTTATTGGTTTTGCCTTGAATCAGGATGTGCATAATCCGATGTTCGCTTGGAGACAGTGCGTGTTTGTGATGTTTCATGAGTTGATCAACCTCCAATTATTCAGGGATCTTGTTATACTTTAATGATTCTTGCATGTTGCTACAAGCTACAAAAATAGGTTGTAAATCCTTCAAAAACGTGCTTCTAGCATCAAATTGATGTTAATGCTTCCCCAATAAAAGCAATCTCAGCTTGCTCTCACGTCTTTAGGTATCAAAAATCCCCTAGCTCGAATCAGAGCTAGGGGATTGAACATGGGAGTTGTTGCCAGACGCTCCCTAGTTATAGGCGGCGATTTCCCACAACGAGTAACCCCATTCGGTACCGCGTTGGGTTGCGTAAATTCGTACATAACGTCCGCTGCCAGTGATATTGAGTGTATCAGTGCCACCATCGCCGTTGCTGACCGTGCTCAGGGTGCGCCAGGTACTCGCATCATCAGAAACTTGCACTTGATAGGCTCGGGCATAGGCTGCTTCCCAATTTAACACAACTTTGGTCAAGCTTTTGCTGCTGCCCAAGTCAACCTGAATCCATTGAGGATCGCTGTAGCTGCTGGCCCAACGGGTAGCGTTGTTGCCATCGGTGGCATTGGCTCCACCCAAAGCGCTGGTTTCGACCGAGGAAACCTGAACTGGCCGACCAAGCGCCACGTTGGTGCTGGTTGTGCCGCCACTACAGGCTTGGCCGTTGATCGTGCAGTTGCTAGGATTGACCCATGCGCCGCTGTAGCTTCCGCTGAAGCCAAATTCGCGAGTTTGGCCAACCTCGATTCGGCGGTTCCATGCGAGATTGCCAGCGGTGTAGCGATTGCCGCTCTTGGCTTGAGTCGCATCCCACCAGCTTGAAATCGTGGCATTGCTCGGTAAGTCAAAGCCCAACGTCCAGCCATCGACGGCGCTGCTGCCATTGTTGGTAATCCGATAGACTCCCACGTAGCCGTTGCCCCAATCTGAGGTTTTGACGAAGCTTGCTTGTAAACCGTTGCCTGTGGTTGGCTGGTTGTTGGTGCTGACGCTCAGGCTGTTGCTGTTGGCCGAGCGATTGTCAGCGGCATCACGCGCTTTGACCGCAAAACTATAGGCAGTGCTGGGATTCAGCCCGCTGATCGTGATGGTGGTGCTGCTGGTGCTGGCAACGGGATTGGCCCCGCCATTCTGATAAATATCGTAGCCCACTACGCCAACATTATCGGTGGCGGTGTTCCAACTTAAATTCACGCTGTTGTGGGTTTTGCTGGGTGCTTGCAAATTGCTGGGAGCACTTGGCGCGGTCGTATCACTGGGGATATCGCTTTGTGGCGTGAACCGCAGCCAATCAACATCCATCGAACGAGTGGCTCGTGGTGGATTGGTGGCGTTCGCACAGCATTCGGGTGTCCAATTGGGGTGATGCCACAAATTGACCATAAAGGCTGCTGGATTTTTGGGAATCCGTGCGCTTGGCCCGCGATAATCCCAGAGTACAATTTTTTGGCCGTTGCTAGGATTCACCACCCACAAGGTGACATTGCTGGCAGTCCAATTGAAGCCATATTCATAGTAGTTGGTGGCTGAATTGTAGCCTGAAATCGCCTGTACTGCCGTTGGTTGATTTTCGCTTGGGCTATTCGACAAATCGGTGTAGCTATCGCCGAAGGTTGTGGCATAGCGGGTATATTCGATCGTGCCAGTTGCCAAATTGACCTTGCGATAGACCCGCCGACTGATCGCAGTTGGATCGTTGTAATCGGTCCAGATCGTCATCAAGATTGATTGGGGTTCGGCGCAGAGCCATTCAAAATCAATTTCGCTGTTATCGGGCAAGCCGTTGGCGTTACTATCGCTGCCATCGTTGAAATAGGTAAAGAAACCATTGATTACGCCTTCGTCGCTGGCGCAGTTGGCGGTTTTCATGCGGGCTTCATACGTGCCATAATGATACATTTGGCGTGAAACCAAGTTTGAGCCTTGACCTGGGTAAGCAGTTTGTCCAGCAGCAATTGAAAGCCGCAGAATCTTGCCATCTTGGGCTTGGCTATCGCTGACGTTGGCTGTACCCGTGGCGGTGCTGGAGTTGGTGTACCAGCTAAACATACTGGAACTACTGATTGGTTGATTAAAGTGCTCGGTGCTGCTGGCAGCACTGGTGACGAGCGGTAAAAAGACCAAAAAAGCTGCAATGAATTTGAGCATTGGCTTATAAACTTTCATGTTGTACCCCGTACTAGATTGCGGTTTGAAGCTCGGCTTGTTTCGTCCCTGACCTCCTTCGTTGACTAGCAAGCTCATTAGACCAAAACCTGCGTACCTACAGAAGGGTGAAAACTGGGGTAAAAGCGGGGTATTTTTAAAGAAATTTAAGGAATAAGATAGTTATTAATATGATTCCTTGAATTTCTTTGATGGTGGGCAGATTAAGCTCATCTGACCCCTAGCCCCTGACTCCTGACCCCCAACCTCAAGAATTCGATTAAAATACCAGCATTGAAGCATTCATTCTTCGCAGCAAAGGAGCAGCGATGATCGCCCTGATTGTCCATGGTGGGGCTTGGAATATGCCCGATGATCAAGTTGAGGCCCACAAACAAGGCTGTTTGGCGGCACTAGCGGCTGGTTGGGCTGTGTTGGCGCAAGGGGGAACTGCGCTTGATGCAGTTGAGGCAGCGGTGCGGGTGCTCGAAGATGACCCGACATTTGATGCTGGGGTGGGTTCGTTTCTCAATGCGATTGGCGAAGTTGAATTGGATGCAGGGATTATGGATGGCGCAAGCATGCGGGCTGGCTCAGTCGCCGCAGTCCAACGGGTGCGCCATCCTATCAGTGTTGCTCGTCAAGTGCTCGAAAGCGATTATGTATTGATTGTTGGCAATGGCGCTGAACAATTTGCAATCGAGCATGGCGCGGAGTTGTGCGATCCGGCGGAGTTGGTGGTGGAGCGCGAACGCCAGCGGTGGCAGGATCAACAAGCTAACCCGCAATATAAGGGCCGTGATGCGTTTCATTCGGCCCATGATACGGTTGGGGCGGTGGCGCTCGATAGTTTTGGCACAATTGCCGCCGCTACCTCGACCGGAGGGATTCCCAATAAATTGCCGGGACGGGTTGGCGATTCGCCCTTGGTTGGCAGTGGTTTATATGCCGATAACGAAACTGGCGGCTGCTCAACAACTGGTTGGGGCGAGTCGATTATGAAGGTTTGCCTTGCCAAAAGCGTGGCTGATCAGCTACGAACTGCGACCCCACATGAGGCGGCCAAAGCCAATATTGCCTTTTTGGAGCGGCGGGTGCAAGGCTTGGCGGGTTGTATCGTGTTGAATGCCCAAGGTGAATTTGGCTGGGCGCATAATACGCCGCGCATGGCGTTTGCCTATCAACGTGGCGATGAGCCAGCTGTGGCAGCGGTGCACGCCGATGAGCCATTGTTGAACGATTAATTCAATTTGGCTGGTTGGAAAGCCACGTTCAACCAGCCAACCATGTTATTCAACGCTACCGTTGACCCAATCTTCAAGCCATGGCTGAAATTTGACCGGATTAAACTCAACGAAACGATAATCAGCAAAATTGGCAATCTGATAGGGATCATTGGCAAACAAGGTTTGCAAGGCTTCAAGTGATGGTGCACGGGCAATCACAATTCCGCCGATGCGCGGATTTTGCGGGCCAGAACAGAGCAACCAGCCTTGATCGTAGCCTGTTTGCAAAAATGCGCGATGCTCGGCTAATTTGGTTTCAATTTGCTCAAGCGGCACGGTATAGGTAATTTCTAGCATAAAATGGGCCATTTTGTTGCTCCTAAAAAACGCCAACCACCACAGTATACTACGATGGTGGTTGGCTGAAATGGAGATTGAGAGATTAGGCTTCGGCGGTTTCGGTGCCAATTTCGATGCCAGGCCGTAGCACTTTTTGATAGCGATCGAACTGGCGAACAGGTTTCATTCCAACATCAGCATAGACTTTGGTTGCGCCAGTTAGGCTTGAAGTATCGACCCCTAAACCAACTCGCTCTTGACCACGGCTGCTAAATTCGTTGAAGGCGTGGTAGAGCAAGGCTTTGGCTAAGCCCTTGCGCCGCCATGGCCGACAAACCCCCAACGTACCAACCCAACCCATCTTAGGATCTTCAGTGATGTGTTTCCAGCACAGCGCGATTGCGGCAATTTGATCGCCATCACAAATCACATAGAACAAGGCTGGATCATAATTTGGCTCACGGGCGATCATCTCTTGCCATTGTTTGAGTTCTTGCTCAAATGGCGATTCGACATAGCCCCAGTGATCGCGGAACGAATCGCGGACTGCATGAATAACGGCTGGCAATTCGGTTGCTGGATCGTATGGCCGAATGATCAAACCTTCGGGTAATTGTACAGGCTGTGGTGTGTAATCTGCCAACTCAATCACCATACGCCAAAAATGGCGTACCAAACTATAGCCATGGTTGGTCAAACTCTTGGCGACTTCGTGATTGGTGCTGAGCACGCCGTGATACAAACTAACCGCAGCATCACTTGGTGCCTTGGCAATATCTTGGCTGACGCGCTGATCGAGCCAATCCAACAGTTGTTGTTGAATGTTGTCGGCGGCATAATCGCTGTGAATGCGTGTCCAACCATAGCCATGGACATATGGTTCTTCGCTGAACACCCCTGCCACGCCGATTAATGTTTCGCCATCCCAGATTGTTAGGCTATCAGTGGCAAGGTTGAAATTTGAACTCTGCCATTCTACTCCTAATTCAGCCTCATCAAGTTCGATCACGTTGGCTTCTTCCATTGAGCAACGATTAATTAATGCGGTTGCGGCTGGAATATCGTCCAAGGTTGCTGGACGTTTAAGATATTGGGCTACTGCTTGCATATGCTCCTCAAGATGATATTTTTGCGTGCTGAGCGCAGTATCAGCGAATAGCCCAATTCTAGGCAGCGGCATGAGGCTGATTGTTAACTCATCCTTTGGCCCGATTACAGCATTTTAGCGTTGAGCAATCGGTAAAAACGTTCCATAACTATTGAATGCAGTTGCTGGTACATTGAGAGTGGCATTATTGCGAGCAACCGAAATCCACACGCCAGCGGCAACTTTGTCGCCTGCACTAATTTGCAGCACACTTGGTGTACAACCCAACGGATTGAGAAATTGCTCGGCAACGTTAGTTTGCTCAATATCGCTGCGATAGCTGACGATTTGGGTGGTACAGCCGTTGCTATCAAAGCTATCGGCCTGCCAGGCAACTAGATCAAGTGCATGAAAATGGCTACTGGCAAGGTTGTTTTCATAGCGATTTGCTGTATTACTGAGGTTCATTGCAGCGCTTGCTTGGGCATCGTATTGCCAAATATCAAAGGCAAAGGCATCGGTGAAGGTATTATTGGTGCCAGCAAAATAGACAGTTGGGCGGCCTGAACCACTGTTAACTGTGCTAATTTCGCCAATATTCCATGGCTCAAGTATCGATGGCAACACCAAATCGGTGGTGAGATTATCGGTGGCATTGTGACTGCGCAGACTATCGGTGGGAATGCCCCGCAGTGTAGCACTTGGATGTTTGATATAGGTCACGTAGGCTTTGTCAGTCAGCGTCAAATCATAGACGAATGGAATACTGGCCGAGGCGCTGGTATAACTATCAACGGTGCGAGCGGTTATGCCAATCAGCGTTCCATGGGCGTAACGAATTTCATCGAGGGTTGGATCACCGCCCAAGTTGCGAGTTGGCGAAATCGGCGAGCGCTTGCCATAAACCACATGGATCGTATTATTAGCATCGATGCTGATCCGTGGTTGGGTTAAGATGATATTGCTGGCAACCGTTTCAATCACAACTGGTTGGCTGAGGCTAGGGGCAATTTGGCGATACACTAACGATTGTTGATTACTGTCAAGCATTGTATAAAGCACACCAACATGTGAGCCGTCGTTGTTGCGCACTGCAATCGGGCTGATCAAACTACTATTAATACTTTCGCCTTGCAAATTAACGGGTTGGCTGATGGTTGCACCATCGGGGCTGATGCTGACGGCATAATAGCGGTAAGTTGAATCACCTCTGGCAGGAACTGGTTGATTGCTGAGGTAGGCCAAATGAATTGTATCAGTGTTATCGGCAGTTAGGCTTGGGTAGACCAGCGAGGCAGTCGAATTGGTGATCGTAATTGTTTGCCGCAATAATTCACTTGAGCCACGCATCCGCGTATAAATTAAATCGCAGCCATTGCCTGCCTGACATTCGGCCCACGCATAGTGTCGTAGATCGTTGTTATCAACATAGATTGCTGGGTAGTAAGCACCTGAGTCGGCATTAGGATTAATCGTGAGTTTGGTGGCTGGGGCGATATATTCACCACAACCCCACAGTGCTAGCACCAAACTAGCCACAATTCCACTTCGGCGTATCCAGGTTTGTCGAGCCATTACGCTCCCCCTTGCTATGAATGATTCTTACTACCGATCATAGCACACCCTGTGAGCGCCAAACAACCCGTAGAATATTAAATCCTACGGGTTGATGAATGAAACAAGCTATTAATTTAGCGCCGCATGCCGGGGAAGGTTGCGCCGAAGATTGATGGAGGCAATTTGAAGCCTTTGGCTTCGAGCACTGGCGTAAAGCGTGGACGCGTCCCGGTTGGCCGCAGCACACCCATCACTTTGCCATCTGGCGCAGTACCTTGATCTTCAAAGATGAAGATATCTTGTAGCACGACCTGACCACTTTCCATGCCTTGAACTTCAGTTACCGCTACGACTTTCCGTGAGCCGTCGCGCAAACGGGCTTGCTGCACAATCACGTGTACTGCCGAAGCAATTTGTTCGCGAATAACCGCAACTGGTAAATCGAGTCCCGACATCAGTGCCAAGGTTTCCAAACGGCGAATTGCGTCGCGTGGGGTGTTGGCGTGGACGGTGGACATTGAGCCGTCGTGGCCAGTGTTCATGGCTTGGAGCAAGTCGAGCGCCGCGCCGTCACGAATTTCCCCTACCACAATGCGGTCAGGGCGCATCCGCAGCGAGTTCTTCACAAGGTCGCGGATGGTGACCAAGCCCGAGCCATCAACATCGGCAGGCTTGGATTCAAGCCGAATCACGTGATCTTTACCAAGTTGTAGTTCGGCTGAGTCTTCAATTGTACAAATCCGATAGTGGTCGGGGATGAAGTTGGAGAGCACGTTTAGGAGTGTGGTTTTACCCGAACCAGTACCACCCGAGACGATTAAGTTCATGGCGCTGACCACACAAGCATTCAGGAAGTCGGCCATTTCCTTGGTCATCGAGCCATAATTGATCAAATCGCTAACTTGGAGTTTTTTCTTGGAGAATTTACGAATACTCAGCGACGAACCATCGATTGCACAAGGCGGGATGATGGCATTGACCCGCGAACCATCGGGCAAACGCGCATCGACCATGGGCCATTTGCGGTCAACCCGTCGCCCGAGTGGCCGAATAATTCGGTCGATCACTTTGAGCACATGATCTTCCGAGGCAAAAATGACTGGCGAAAGGGTTAATTTACCTTTTTGTTCAACATACACCACCGTGGCGCTGTTGACCATAATTTCAGTGATGGTATCGTCGCGAATCAATTGCTCAAGTGGCCCGAAGCCAAATAATTCATCGAGCACCATTTGATAGAGCAATTTGGTGCCATCTTGGTCGAGATTGGTAGTGGATTGACGCACAAAGGTGGTAAAGCGCTCTTGGATGAGGCGCTCCGAATCTTCGTTGCGTTGTAGTTGGGTTTGCGAACCAACCGAAGCCTGAATTTTATCGACAATCCAGAGCGAAAGCTCCAGCATTTTGCGATGGGCATCGCGATCAGCCAAGACCAAAAAGCCGCTGGTGTTGATCGTACCGCCACTTAACCCTGAGCTAGAGCCAGCCAAAGCACTGAGGTTACCGCCAGGCATGGGTGGCGATGATGGTGCTGGTGGTGGTGGGCTTAGTGGAGTCAACGATGATGAGCGATATTCAGGCATAGATTGTTCGCCAGCCATCGGTTGAACTGGCTGAGCAGGAGGAGTTGGCTCTGGGCTTGTTGGCGTGCTTCCAAGACGTTTGAGAAGTGACATAACTTGACCTCGCTACATTTTGACAAAATAGGCTTCGCAAGCCCGATCCAAAAGTTCTTTGTTCATTTGGGGCTGTTGACCACGATATTTCGCTTCATCAAGCACCTGATCAAGTAAATCGCGTGGGTGACAGCAGCGCAACTCACGGTTAACTTTAAAATAGTGTTCCTGAATCAAATAGCGCAAGCCATCATCGCTATAGGGCACGCCCTTGGCTTTGCAAACGATTCGGAAGATATCGCGATATTCGTTGGGTGTTGGGTTGGCAACCTCGATTTTATGCCGAATCCGCCGCAAGAAGGCATCATCGACCAAGCCCTTGGGATCAAGGTTGGTCGAAAAGACGATCAACACATCGAAGGGAATTTCGATCTTTTTGCCAGTTTGCAGGGCCAAAAAGTCGATTTTCTTTTCGAGTGGCACAATCCAACGGTTCAGCAATTCTTCAGGCCGACAGCGTTGCCGCCCAAAGTCGTCGATCAGGAACAAACCACCATTAGCCTTCATTTGGTAGGGTGCTTCATAGACTTTGGAAATTGGATCGAAGATTAATTCTAATTGTTCCAAAATCAGTTCACCGCCAACCATCACGCGGGGGCGCTTGCAGTGCAGCCAACGTCGGTCGGGAGCTGGCGGCATGGTGGTGGCAACCGCACCGAATGGGGCGGGCGTATCATCTTGGCGCATTTCGGGTTTGGTTAAAATGCTATGGTTAAGGGGATCATAGAGCTTGATCACTTGACCATCGATTTCAACGGCATAGGGCAACATCACTGAGCCACCCATAATGCGCGAGATACCTTCGGCGATCGTGGTTTTGCCATTGCCTGGTGGGCCATACAGGAACAACGAGCGGGCAGAGTTGGCAGCAGGGCCAATTTTATCCAGCATCTCGTCGTTGATCACCAGATCCTTGAAGGCTTCGCGGATGCGTTGTTGATTGATCGTCATGCCGCCGATTGACTGGCGATTGACCATCTCGATGTAGGAAGCGAGCGGCACAGGGGCTGGGCCAGCATACTGTGAGCGCTCTAATACCTCGTTGACTTTGCGCGAGCCTTGAAGTGTCGTGACATATTGATAGGCGCGTTCACCAAAGCCTTGTTCAGCCCCAACGATATCGACATATTCGCTCATTTTGAGAAATTGCAAAACTTTGTCGATGACGTTGAGGTAGGGCAAGCAGGTTTGTTCAGAAATCCGTTGGGCGCTAATGGTGCCATTGAAATAAATAACTTTAAGAACAAGATCGGCAATAAAACCCATCCCAAGCCCAGTTTCGTCGATTGACGTTGGTTCATTGGGAAATTGTGGCCCACTATCAACGGATGCTTGAACAGTCGAAGCAAATTCACGTAAAGGAAACGCAGACATCGTGTGATCTCCTGAGCTTCAACAATTAAGATCGGCGGGGATTGGCAGATCTCCCCTATCTGCGCACACCGAATGAACAATAATCAATATTATACTTGAGGCTGCAAGCGCGGGCAACCGAGAGTTGTGGTACAATGCACGACGAGGCGTAGCGCGGGCTTGAGGTTTCGAGCCCGAGGGAAGCGGGGAGAAGTGGACCCGCCCAATTAGCTCCGTTGCCGCATTCCACGCCCAATTAAAACTCCCCCAACTAGCGCAATTAATCCAAAGCTTGCAACCCAAATAATTGTTCCGATGCTTGCCCAGGGTACGCTCAGGTTGTCTGGTCCAAACTCGACGATGGCTAAGGCGGCAATTACGCCTAATCCTAGTACGACCTGGCTCCAACCGAGGGTCAGTAGTTCATAACGATTGCCACCACCTGCCACAATCCATGCTCCGATTGCTCCGGTCATAAACAAAGCACTATAAATTTGGGCATGAAAGGCATCAATCTTCCATGGCCAAAACGCTGTGGCCCAATTGGGGGCAATAATGCTGGCTAAACCATAGCTACCTAAAACAGCTGCCTCAATTAATAAGATGCTGCGTAATCGGCCTAATGGCTGCGGGTTGACCGCTGGCCAAGCGCGATATTGCCACCAAAACCAACCTAAAGCCAAGGTAGGCAGGGTGTAGATGATAAACCATAGCCAAACGATCACCCGTGAAAAATCGAAATTATTGATCCAAACCAGCGATGCGCCCGTGACAACTGTGGTGAAGGTGACGGCTTGTGGGATGGTTAATCGGGCTACTGACCAATCGTTAATCACAAGCGTAAAGAGCACCGCCACCATTTCGGCAGCATAGACTGCGCCTAAAAAACGGGTTGCAAATGGCCGTAAGGCCCATGGCCAACGTGGCCCGACTAAACTTGGGGCGATCAACAGTGACACGCCAGCGACCAATACCAAGGCAACAACGATAAACATGATGCGAACAAGTGGTGATAATTGGGGTTTGGATGTAGCCATAGCAATGCTCCTGTTGGCAAAACTGCTGTCAGTCTAGCATGCTGAGCTTGGCTCTGACAATGATGGCTTGATGAGAGTTAGGGGCCAGCGCCGAGTAACCGCGAAGGACGCGAAGGGAATGACGAGGGATCGGTTGTTGGGAATCAGGGGTTCTTGCGAGGGCAGGTTTTTTGCAAAGGCGTAGTGAAATTCGCCGTCGATGTTCATGCCCTCACCCCTTAGCCCCCTCTCCCGCAGGCGAGGCGAGGGGGAACCTTCATCATGATCGTTGGCTCTCCCCTCGCCCGCCGCAGTGGGAGAGGGGTCGGGGGTGAGGGTGCGAAAAGACCGAGCAAATACGATAAGCGATCCTTAAAAACCTCCTCCAACAGGACGGAAGAGTGGCAATACGATTAAATGCTAAGCCTTCGTTGCTTTAAGTGGTGTAATTTGCTAAGTAACTAGGCTAATCAATGCCAGCATTGCTCCACTGGCCATCAACCAAGCGCCAAATCGCTTGCGGATTGGCGTTTTGCAGAATGCTTGGCAAGCGTGATTCGCGCACGTTGTCGTAGCAGTGGAGCGCCGCAAAACGCCGAATCGTTGCGGGAAAGCCCACTGCCGTCCAGCCTGCATGGCCTGTCGCGGGATACGGCCCGCCATGATTCATGGCTGAGCTGACGGCCACACCTGTGGGCATTTTATCGTTGAGCAAACGCCCAACTTTGGAGCGTAAGCGCTCGGCAACAATTTGATAAAAGGTTTCATCTGCCCCGTTGCTGCTGCTGTAGATGCTGCCCGTCAAATTGCCCTCAAGGCAGTCGAGCACTCGCAATACTTCGGCTTGGTCGGCACATTCAACAATCAAGCTGACTGGCCCAAAGACTTCATGGCTGAGCGCTTGGGGATTGGCCAGAAAGCTATTGCCCGCAACGTAGAGCAAACTATTGGCATAGCGATACCCATCATCCAACACATGCCCACCAACCAAGACCTGTGCCCCAGCGTCTTGCAAATGCTCAATGCCCTGTTCAAGCCCAGCCAGAACGCCATGGTTGAGCAGGGTCAGGCTAGGGTGTTGGTTAAAGTGGGCTTTGGTTGCTTCAATAAAATCGGCACTAGCCGCTGAATGCTCCAAAATTAATAAGCCAGGGTTGGTGCAAAATTGGCCAGCGCCCAAAGTGCACGAGCCAGCAAATTCGGCGGCAAGCGCTTCGGCCCGCTCGGTCACCGCTCCAGCCAACATCACAACCGGGTTGATGCTCGACATTTCAAGGTAAATTGCCTTGCCTGCTTGATCGGCGGCAGCCTTGAGCGTCAATCCTGCTCGGCGCGAACCAGTAAAGCCAATTGCCCCAATTAAAGGATGACTGACCAATGCCAAGCCCAATTCATCGGGCAAACCATACAGCAATTGCACACTTGCCGCAGGCAAACCAGCCGCCAAGACTGCTTGATGCGCCAATTCAGCCAGTAACTCGGTGGTGGCGGGGTGGCTTGGGTGTCCTTTGGCGATTACAGCATTTCCCGCAGCAATCGCCGAGGCAAAATCGCTGCCAGCAATCGCATTATAGGCAAATGGGAAGTTATTCGGCCCAAAAATGGCGACTGGTGCGGCCAAACTGCCATAGAGCGAGCGAATATTGGCTTTGCTGTCGATTGTTGCCAGCTCCCAGGTGTGGTTGCGCACTGCTTGAGCCGCTTGGCGCAATTGATTAACCGTGCGTGGTAGTTCAACGCTATTCAAGCGTGGCTCGATCGGTAGGCCAGTTTCGCTATGGGCGATTGCACTCAGTTCTTGGCGCTTGGCCTCGATCAAATCGGCATAGCCTTCGAGAAATTTAGCGCGTTGCTCAGGGCTACTTTGGGCTAGCTCACGCGAGGCGGCAACCCCAGCGCTCAAGGCTAATTCTAAATCGCCGCGTCCCGAAATCGGATATTCGGTGGTGAATGCTTGGGTTGTGGTTGGGTTGGTCGCATGAAAACTACCAACGTAATCGCCAATTTGCCATTCGCCGTTGATTAAAATTGGTTTCATGGCCATAACTCCTGCCGCCGCGCCAAGGCTTGTTCAATCACGCTGACGGCAGCTTCGCGCTCGGCTCCAACTAACTCAAGCCGTGGTGCTCGCACAGTTTCGCTGCCCATGCCGACCATCGCTTGGGTGAGTTTAATCAATTGAACAAATTTTGGCACAGTATCAAGCCGCAACAATGGCAAGAACCAAGTGTAAATCGCGTCGAGTCGGGCGCGATCACCATGTCCTGCGGCAACGGCTTGGGCTAGTTGAAATAGCTCAACCGATTCGTGCGGAAAAGCATTGACCAAGCCTGCGATCCAGCCAACCGCCCCAGCCGCGATGCCCTCAACAATTGCATCATCAACCCCAACCAGAATTTCGAGGCGTTGGCCAAGTTCGGCCCGAATCGCCGTCACCCGTCGCACGTCGGTGCTCGATTCTTTGACCGCTTGCACATTGGCATGGCGTTGTGCTAATTCGGCAATTTGGCTGGGCACAAAATCGGTGCGATAGGCCACCGGATTGTTGTAGATCATCACTGGCAACTCGGTGGCGCTGATCACAGCGCTCATATGAGCTTGCATTTCGCGCCAATCGGTCGAGTAGAGATAAGGTGGCAGCACCATCAGGCCTGAGCAGCCTTCGGCAGCGGCGATTTGGGCTAGCTGGCAGGCTTCGGCAGTTGAAAGTGCCGCGATGCCTGGAATTACTGGGTTCGAGCCAGCCACTTTGACGCAGGTTTGTAAAATTGCCTGTTTTTCGGCGGCGCTAAGCGTTGCACCCTCGCCCAAAGAGCCAAGCGGCACGATCCCAACACAGCCAGCATCCAACATCCAAGCACAGTGCTCGGCCAAAAATCCATGATCAACGCTACCATCGTGATTAAAACGGGTGGTGATTGCTGGAATAACTCCATGCCACATGCTCATACTGACTCCATAACTAAATCGGCGACGCTGACCGAATGAATTGGAAAGCGCACGCTATCTTGACTCCAACCAAATAAATACTGCGTTGCCCCGCCACACACCCGCCCTTGACAGATGCCCATGCCGCAGCGAGTTTGTAGTTTGGCGCTGCGCCAGCTTGGTTGGCTTTGCAATTGCGCCAATGTCACATCTTCGCAACGACAAACAATGGTATTGGCTTGGGCAAGTTGACGTAATTCGGGGCGTAGGGCAAAACTTGCGGCTAATTGTTGACTAAATTGCCGAGCTTGGGCCTGCTGCTGCGCTAATTGGCTGGCTGCTTGATAATTGCCAGTTGCCACAAACCCAGCAATTTGGCCTTCGATCACGGCTTTATCTTCGCCGCCAATACCCGTTAATTCGCCAACTGCATACACCTGGTCGCGGCTGGTGTGTTGGCTGCGATCAACTACGACAAAATTTTGCTCAAGGCGACAACCAAGTTGTTGGGCTAGTTCGGTGTTGGCGATTAAGCCCCAACTACAGGCCAAATAATCGCATTCGATCCGTTGACCGTTGTTTAATTGAACTTGCTGCACTTCGCCCTCACCCTCAGCCGCTGTAATCCATGTATTGACATAAAACGGCGTATTAGCTAAAGCTTGTGCAAATTGAGCTGCTTGCAGCATTTTTGTAGGATTGCCAACCAAGCTACGCCCAAAGCGCAAAAGCTGAGCGATCGGTACTTGTTCAACCACGGCTTTGATGATTGCGCCACGCTGCTTTAATTGGCTGGCAACTGCAATTAACAACGGCCCGCTGCCAGCAATCACCACTCGTTTGCCAGCAATTGGCAAGCTACCCTTGACCAACGCTTGCAAGCCACCTACGCCCACCACTTTGGGCAACGTCCAGCCTGGAAATGGCAAGAACAATTCGCGTGCGCCGTTGGCCAAAATCAGCCGATCGTAGCGTAGTTGTTGCGGCCCTTGGGGGGTGGCTAAATACAATTGTTGCTCGCTTGCGCCAAGTACGTGGGTTTGTTTGCGATAATGCAGTGTGGTCTGTTGACCAAACAAATGTCGATAACGCTTGGGCGCATAACCTTGACCACCGCGCCAAATCTGGCCCCCAGCCTGAGCAGCTTGATCGATCAGCGTAATGTTGGCGTTGCTTTGGCTGGCGCTCCAAGCTGCGGCTAATCCGGCTGGTCCAGCGCCAACGATCACGACATTAAGGCTCACAATCCACCTCCATGCCGTCGCAACATTGCAGCAAACAGGCCAATTGATGCGCTTGCTGATTGATGGTCACGCGGCACTCGCCACAACTGCCCATCCCACAAACTGCCATGCGTGGCTCGCCTGTAACCGAACGGCGATTGGCGATAGCCTTATCCATGAGTACCGCTGCTAGATTGCTATGCTCTGTTACTTGATACTCTGTACCATTGATTGAAATGCGAATTTGCTTCATTGCGGCTGCTCCTGCTGCAAGCTGCGCGGCAAATAGGGCTGGATCTCAAGTTGTGATTGGCGCTGAAGCATTTGATCGGCCAATAAGCGGGCGCTGCTCAAGGCAGTGGTTATGCCTAAGCCTTCGTGTCCAACATTCAACCAGAGTCCTGCACGCTCTGGATGCTGGCCGATCAACGGCAAACCATCAGGCGAGGCCGCCCGCACGCCTGTCCATGTGCGCAGACAACGCACATCAGCGAGGGCTGGCACATAGTCAATCGCTTTGCGCAACATTTGGCTTAACAATAGCTGATCAATCTGGCGATCGGTGCGATCAAATTGACGTGAGGAGCCGATTAACAATTGGCCGTTGGGGCGGGGCTGAAGATTGAAGGCGACCGAATCGCCGCTGCTGGCGTGCGCATTTTTGATGTAGCTCAATTCGACCAATTGATGCTTGATCAGCGCAGGATAACGCTCGGTGATTACCAACTGGCCGCGTTTGGCGCGAATTGGCAATTCGGGCAAGAGGTCGATGCAACGCTGGCCATTAGCAACCACAATCGCATCGGCGCTAAGTTGGCGACCATCATTTAATTGAACATAGTTGGTTTGAATCGTGGTAACTTCGCCATACACCAACGTGGCTCCGTGCTTTTCAGCCTGTTGCCACAAATAAACCGCACTTTTTGGCGGATAAACAACGCTATCGTTGGGAACTAATAAACCGCCAACCAAGCCTTCTCGCAGCGCTGGTTCATGGGCATACAGCGCTGCCGCATCCAGAATTTCGCAGGCAATCTGATATTGCTGATAAACTGCGGCTTTTTCAGCCACCAAATCCCATTCTTCGGTATCGGTGGCAACCCACAACGTACCACACGCATGATATTCGTGTGGTTGCGGGTGGTCGGCGGTGAGCGCTTGCCAAAGCTGTTGGCCAAATAAGGTCAGCTTTAATTGAGCCTCGCCCTCATCCATCACCACAATATGGCCCATGCCAGCGGCGGTTGCGCCACTGCCAAGGCAATCGCGTTCAATCAGTGTGACTTGCCAGCCTGCCTGCGTCAACTCCAGCGCCACCGCACAACCAACAATCCCGCCGCCAACAATGATCACGCTGCTCATTGAATACCCCAGCGAAATGGATCGGCTTCGTGCAAAATCAACTGGCCTTCGAGCGTGACAAAGGCTGATCCCGTAATTTTGGGAATAATCGCCTGTTCATGGTGGTGATATTCGGCTTGAAAGCGACTGCCGATGATACTTTCTTGGACCCAAGGCGTGTTGGGTGCTAATTTGCCATCGGCGGCGAGGCAGGCCAATTTGGCACTTGTACCTGTGCCACAGGGCGAACGGTCGTAGGCCTTGCCTGGGCAGAGCACAAAACTACGGCTGTTGGCTCCCTCGGCGGCGGCCCCGAATAATTCAATATGATCAATCAGCCCATTGTCTGCGCCAGTGATGCCTGCGGCTTCGAGCGCTTGGCGAATCTGCCAGCTAAATGCAGTTAGTTGCTCAACATTGGCCAATTGCAAATCTTGGCCATGATCGTTGACCAAGAAAAACCAATTGCCGCCCCAAGCAATATCACCATGAATTCGACCATGATTTGGCAGATCGACTGGAACGTTGGCGCGATAACGATAGCTTGGCACATTTTCGATCGTTGCTTGGCCGTCAGCATGCAACGTAGCACTAACAATCCCAACGGGCGTTTCAATCAGATGCTCGCCAACCTCAATGTTGCCAAGATGGGCGAGGGTTGCGACTAAGCCGATTGTGCCATGGCCGCACATGCCCAAATAGCCAACATTATTAAAGAAGATCACCCCAGTGCAGCAACGTTGATCGCTTGGCGGGCATAACAGCGCCCCAACCAACACATCTGAGCCGCGTGGTTCGTTGACGACCGCCGAGCGCAGCCAATCGTGGTGTTGGGTCAGTACGTCGCGTTGTTGGGCAACGGTTCCGCCGCCAAGATCGGGGCCACCAGCAATCACGATGCGGGTTGGTTCGCCAGCAGTATGCGAATCGACAATAGCAAGGCGCATTGGTGCTCCTTATTAACATGATTTAACGTAACTCGTAGTTCGCCACCCTTCCGTCCCGCCTCAAGGCGGGAAACGCAGGGGTTTTCATCCCCTGCACCCCTAAATATTTAGGCTGTGGAATGTGGTTACGCTTCTTTGCCATAATCATTGAGACAGCAGCATTTTTGGTGGTCGCCACCCTTCCGTCCCGCCTCAAGGCGGGAAACGCAGGGGTTTTCATCCCCTGCACCCCTAAATATTTAGGCTGTGGAATGTGGTTACGCTTCTTTGCTATAATCATTGAGATAGCAGAATCATTGGTGGTCACCACCCTTCCGTCCCGCCTCAAGGCGGGAAACGCAGGGGTTTTCATCCCCTGCACCCCTAATATTTAGGCTGTGGAATGTGGTTACGCTTCTTTGACTAGGCTATTTGTTGAAATGCCATTGTATGTTCCGATAGCCAATAGCCTGAAGCCTATCCCTCTGCGCCTCTGCGTTAAAAATTGCCTGGCCCCTGATTCGTAGCCACTGACCACTACAATAGCGCGTTTGGGGTGATTTGTCTTGTACAATTAGGCTATGCAGCATGCGGATTTTTGCACAATTGAATATCCAGATGTGAGCCAACTTGTGTCGTTGTTTGATCTTTTGCCTGATGTGGTGTTTTTTTGCAAGGATCATGCGGGGCGGTATCAGGTAGTTAATGAAACCTTGCGGGTGCGTTGTGGTTGTCGTAGCAAGCAAGAATTAATTGGGCGTTTGCCCGAAGAAGTGTTTCCATTGGAGTTGGGGGCCAGCTATGCCAGCCAAGATCAGCAGGTGATTCGCTCTGGAGTTGCGCTGAATCATCGTTTGGAAGTGCATATTTACCCTGATTTGCGGATAGGTTGGTGTGTGACTCACAAGCGCCCGTTGCGCGACCGTAACGGCGTTGTTACGGGCTTGGTTGGTATTTCGCGCGATTTGCGCAGCCCCAATCGCAATGCCCCAACATGGCGGCGCGTGGCTAGCTCAGTCGAATATTTAACCGAGCATTTTGCTGAAATTGCCACAATTCAACAATTGGCAACCATTGCCCAGCTTTCGTTGAGCCAATATGAACGGGCAATTCAACAGATTTTTGAATTAACCCCCAAGCAATTGCTGATTAAAACCCGAATTGATGCCAGTATCAAGCTGCTGGCGGGCAATCGCTCGATTGCAGCGATTGCGGCCACCTGTGGCTATGCTGATCATAGTGCTTTTTCACGCCAATTTCGGCTGATTACGGGTCTGACCCCTCGCCAATATCGCCATTTGCTAGGCCGTGATACTTGAACGATAGTAATTCAGGGTCTTGATGCATTCCAAAAGCTCGTTGATTGGTACTTGCTGCTCAAGACCTTGGGGCACAAATCGAAAGACAGCGGTGATTGAGCGTGGTGGTAAGACCAAAATCCCGCCTTGAAATTCAAGTTGTTCGCTGGCGTTGCTATAAGCGCGAAAAACATCGCCTGATGGGTCGCTGAGCATGGGATATTGTGGGCGGAAATGTTGAATAAAGCCTGCCAAACTGGCGGGGTTGGTTTTGGCTAAAACTACTGGCTGAGCCTGAAATTGGCGAAATTGCTCTTGGTAGCCTTCGAGGACACGCAGCATTCCTTGGCACATCGTGCAGGCTAAATTTCGAAAGAAAATCGCTACAATTGGCTGGGTTTGGTTCAATTTATGCCACAAGGTTGGCCGATAATCATGGGTAAACAACTTCAAGTCACTCATTCGGGGCTATGACCTCAGTACTATAATCGCTTGCTAGCGTCAATCTAGGGCTTCAACCTTACGAAAAAGTTTGCGAAAACGATACCGATGGTGATTTTAGTCAATTTTGATCAAGCCTGTCCACTTTTGGGCAGGCTGTTCGTCATTAATTGCAGACAGCATGCTACGGCCGGGGCAAGCAGCCTATGATTATTCCATATGTACATACAACTGAACGTGAGACGGCAGTTACGCAAGTAATTAGCCAATGGTTTGATGACCATCACGATGCCATGTTTCGCTACCTGACGCGAATTGTGGGGCAGCCGGAACAAGCAGCCGATTTGGTACAAGAAACCTTCCTCCGCGCGATGAAGGTGCTTGACCCAACGCTCTTGCCTGCTATTCCCCAAGCTTGGCTCTTTCGGATCGCCAGCAACCTTGCATTAGATCATCTGCGTCGGCAGCGGCGTTGGAGTTGGTTTATGCGCAGCTGGCAACCAGAAACCAACAATTTTGATCAGCATGTCGAAACAACCCAAGCAATTCGTGGCTGCTTAGCCAAACTCAAGCCGCAAGATGCTGAAGTTCTGTTGATGGTGCACTACGCTGGTTGTAGCCCAGCCGAAGTCGCCAAATTAAATGGTGAAGAATTAGGCGCAGTCCGCAAACGATTATCACGGGCCCGTGATCGTTTTCGGAATTTATACGAGGAGGAACGTGGCCATGAAGTGTCATGATCTTCAGCCGCTCCTCAGCGATTGGCAACATCTGACTGAGGATGAATGGCAATTGGTGAATACTCACGTTGCTGAATGTGCTACTTGTCGTCAGGTGTTGCTGCGGCAACAAACAACCAGTCAGTTGTTGGAACAGTTGCCAATCGCCACGCTGCAACTTACGACCGAACAGGTGCGGTCTATCCGTGCCAAACTTGGAGTAACCACGATGATTCGATCAAAAACCATGGTTATGTGGTCTTTTGCCTTGGGCCTGCTGCTGTTGGTTGCCGGAGGAGTTTGGGCGGTCAAGCCCGTCGAGACAGGCAATAATGGCGAAGTAGCGGCATTAACTACGCGGACACCTCAGCCAACTCAGGCGGCCACCGTGCGCCCAACGTGTGAACCAAGCACGACCAATCCGTGCGATCCGAGTGTGCCACCAACCCCACGGCCAACCTGTATTCCAGGTTCGACTAATAATTGTGATCCGAGTGTGCCGCCAACCCGTGTGGCGACCCAAGTGCCGCCAACCTGTGTGCCAAGCACAACCAATGCGTGTGATCCAAGTGTACCGCCAACCCCACGACCAACCTGTGAACCAGGATCAGCCAACAATCCTTGTAATCCAAGTATTACGGCAACCCCACGACCAACCTGTGTGCCAAGCACAACCAATCCATGTGGGCCAAGCGTGCCGCCAACCCGCGTGCCAACCCAAGTGCCGCCAACCTGTGTGCCAAATAGCACTGGCAATTGTGGACCAAGTGTACCACCAACCCGCGTGCCAACCCAAGGGCCACCAACGGCTGTGCCAACCTGTGTGCCAAATAGCACTGGCAATTGTGGACCAAGCGTGCCACCAACCCGCGTGCCAACCCAAGGGCCACCAACGGCTGTGCCAACCTGTGTGCCAAGCACGACTAATCCATGTAACCCAACTTGGCCAACGGCTACGCCGCTTATTCCAGAGCCAACCGTGGTAGCGCCATACCCAACCCCAGTGCCAACCCAGCCATCAGTGCCAACCAACACGCCACGGCCATGTAATGCGGTTGTGTGCCCAACGCCACCACCAACGCGCACGCCAAATCCATGCAATAGCACGGTATGCGAAACGCCAAAGCCAACGCTACCGCCATTTGAGCCAACTGCAACGCCATTCCCATGTGGCACGGTTGGGTGCCCAACGCCACCACCAACGGGCGAACCATTGCCAACGGCGTTGCCACCAACCCCAACCTGTGTGCCAAATGGCTACCCATGTAATCCGGTGGAACCAACTATTCCACCACCAGCAACGCCAAGCCCATGCAATAATCCGGTGTGTGCAACACCACCGCCAAGCCATTCAACACCAACGCCGTTGCCAACCCGCACACCACATATAACGACGGTTACGCCGTTGCCAACGCGGACTCCACCGCCAAGTAATTCGACGGCGACTCCATGGCCAGGCACTTCAACGCCAACCAGTACGCCTTTCGTTCCGCCGCCAAGCCATTCGACGGCAACTCCAACGATTCGGCCAAACTAGATTAACGCTATCGTTTGACACAGCAGCAAACCACTCTCGCGAAGGCCTAGCGCGGGAGTGGTTTTTTTGATGCTAAAAAGCCACTCCCCACTTGCGATGGCCTAGATCGCAGGTGGGGAGTGGTTGAACAATGGCGAAACTTAGTTGGCTCGCCAGAGCGCTGGAACATTGCTTGGCTCCCAGCCTGGCAATGAGGTATGTGGTTGCAGACAGGTGTAGGTTACGCCGTTATAGCTGACTTTTGCGCCAGCAGCATAGCTAACATAGGCTGCCCATGGTTGCACTCCAGTCGTATTGGTTGGCGTTGCGCTTGGTTGAACTGGCGTATTGGTCGGTGGAACCACTGGTGTGTTGGTTGGCCGTGGTGTGCTGGTTGCTGGAACCACTGGTGTGTTGGTTGGGTTGCCACCGCCACAAAGGCCTTGATCAAGCCAAACTTGGGCATTACCAGGTGTTTCATTTTGTGTCCACCATTGAGCAAACCAATGATGGTTGTTGTATGAAACAACATCACCACGAACGTAGATTTTGTTGCTTTCCCACGCTGGCGCAGTACACGTGCCTGGTTGGGTTGGGGTGGCACTTGGCGCAGGCGTGTTGGTGGCAGTCGCGATCGGCGTGCGGGTTGGGGTCGAGGTTGGGCCAACCGGAGTGTTGGTTGGTCGTGGCGTGTTGGTTGGCGGAACCGCAGTATTGGTTGGGTTGCCCACGGTTGGCGTTGGAACGACCACGTTGCCGCGTGGGTAATCGCTAACCAAGCCATAGGTCGTGCCGCCAAAGTTGACCGTCCAGTTGGATGGAGTGCTCATTGGCAAGTAGTAGACGAAATCTATCGTTACGCTTGCGCCAGGAGCTAAGCTTTGCCAGCCCGGGAATTTGAATTGAATATGGTTGAAATCGCCACGCAAGCCACCGACGTTATTGCCAGTGTGGCCGCTGCTGGTGACGGTAAATCCGAAGCCCGATTGATCCTTGGCATTGTTGGGCGCTGACGTACCATAATCGAATTCAAAGGTTGCCCCACCTGGGATGGTCACATTTGAGTTGTTGGTAATCACCATTTTGGGGCTGATTGGATAATTGTTATCGCCAATTGGCCAGTTGGTGAAATCAACCTTGATATCGAGTAAGTTGCTGGGCAATGTACGGTTTGATTTATTGGCTCCATAGGCTGGGGCATTACGGAACTTGTCGTAGAGCAAACTGGTCATGGTATCGCCCATGAAATATTCGCCTTGGCCATTGTTGCGGTCGGCGTGCCAGTCGTAGTCGCCCGAAAGCTCCCAGAACATAATCCCGCCTAAGCCTTTGTTGACCACATAATCAGCTTTGGCTCCCAACGATTGCTCATCTTCAGTTGAGATAAACACGCGTTTTTGGCTATTCCAAAGCCATGGAGCAACCAGTGAACTGCTGTAATGGCGGACATACGTACCAGTTAAGCGATCTTCGGGGTCGGTGGCTGGATTCAAGCCAAATTGACTGATATAACTGCCAGCAAGGCCTTGTTCGAGGTTTTTGGCGTGCCACATTGGGTTTGCGCCAGCCCCGACTTCTTGGCCATTTTCAATATCGTGCCAAATATTGTCGATGCCACGTGCACCATCGCCACACTTGGTCAAGCCAATTGGACAATTTGAGCCAACTGCTTTGCCCCACAAACCATTTGTACCACCGGTGACATTTTTAAAGCCACGGGTGTAGTACGGCACGCCGATGTTGATCCGGCCAGCGGGCATGCTGCCACGGAAGTAGTGATACGACCAGTCGGTGTTGAGATAGCCAATCCCACCATATTGCGCGGTGGTGTAGACCCCAGCCGCCGCTAATTCAGCGTCTGTGCCATCATCATAGAGCGCAGCATTTGGCCCAACATACTCATTCCAAGCGCCATGTAAGTCATATGACATAACATTGACATAATCGAGATATTGAGTTACTTGATAGGTTTCCATGCCGCGCAGCAAGTAGCCTGATGAGGGCGAGGCAATTGTGAGCATGTAATATTTGCCATCGGCGGCCCCTGCAACATCAAGTTTCTCGCGCAGGGTTTTCATCAACACCACATAGCCTTTCATCAGGCTAGCGCGGCGAGGGTTAGCATATACCCAATCGAGTGGATGGCCTGCGTCTTTCATTGAGGTTGGATATTCATAATCGATATCGACCCCATTGAAATTGTAGCTGCGCAAGAAGCCGACAACTGAATCGGCAAAGGTATTGATGCCAGCTGTATTGACGCTATTGTCGGCATTAACGGTTAGGCTGAAAAAGCCGCCATCGCTAATCCGATCGCCGTTATCGCCAAAATAGCCACCAGTTTCCGCCCAACCCCCAACCGAAATCAAGGTTTTGACATTAGGATTTTGGCGTTTGTATTGGGTCAAAAGGTTGAAGTGGCCTTTATAAGGTAGGGCTGGGTCCATTTCAGCGCCCGCTACACCTGGCCAAGTCATGCCAATTGAGGGATTGGTGGCGGTGTTGCTGCCCACTGAGATGCGGCTATTTTGAATGTGGGCAAAAGCGTAGTTGATGTGGGTGATTTTATTCCAAGGAATGTTGTTGACGAGGTAGGCTGGCTGTCCATTGGTGCCAGTACGCCAACTGGGAAAATAACCGATGATCCGACGGGGATGATCGCTGCCCATTTTCTCGCGGCCAGCAGTATCGTAGATTGCACAGTAGGGCGTATCGACTCCAGCGGTTGGAGCCATCCCATCAGGCCGACAGTCTGCATTGCCTGCCGCTTGCGTTGGTGTGCCGCGTGTTAGCAACATGCCCGCCAGGAGCGCGAGGGTGATCGTTAGCGAAAATGCTCCTCGGAGCTTGGCCGTCCTTCGGTACGCAACATTCATGACATTCCTCCATTGATTGTCACTTCTTGGCCTATGGACTTGAACCTTACTTATTTCATTGAAATTATAAAGATTTTATAGAAATTTAATGAATTTGTCAAGTATTTGTTAAAAGTAATGTGATAATCGGCACAGGCAATTGATGCGTGGTATGCTTTTTTTGTAACTAGATTGCGCCGCCGTTGAGTGGTTGCGCAGCTATGAGGAGCTGTATGAAGATCGGAATTATTGGGGCTGGTCAGATTGGCGGAACTCTTGCAGCACAGCTGACCGCACGTGGTCACCAAGTGGTGATTGCCAATTCACGCGGGCCGGAAAGTATTCGTGAGTTGGCCGAAGCAGGTGGTTTTCAGGCCGTTACGGTTGCTGAGGCAGCCCGTAGTGGCGAAGTCGTCATTATTACGATTCCCCAGCGAGCAGTGCTGGATTTGCCCAAGGATCTCTTTGCTGGAGTCTCAGAAACTGTGGTGGTTGTCGATACTGGCAATTATTATCCTGTGCGTGATGGACAAATCGCTGCTATCGAGGATGGGCAAATTGAGAGTGTCTGGGTTGCTGAGCATTTAGGCCGTCCAGTGGTTAAGGCTTTTAACAATATTACTGCCCAAAGCCTGCGTGAAAAAGGTCGCCCAAAAGCGGCCTCAGATCGAATTGCGCTTTCGGTTGCTGGCGATTCTCCAGCAGCGCGAGCAACAGTGCTGGGACTAGTCGATGAACTTGGGTTTGATCCAGTCGATGCTGGGAGTTTGGCCGATTCGTGGCGGCAGCAGCCAGGAACCCCGGCGTATATTGCCGACCTCGACGTGCCGCGCTTGCAGGCAGCTCTTGCTGCCGCCGACCAAACGCGGATTGCAGAATATCGCTTTGCTGCCAATGAACAAGTGCGAGCCTTTTTCGAGTAACCGCATGATCAGCAAATATCATCGAATATAAAACATATGTTCTGAAATATGCAGTTTGCCCGCCCGCAAATGGCTCGTACAATCGAGTCATTTGTGGTTTTAGGGCCAATCTACCGCTATAAATGTGGCTATAAGCGTTGATTGTGTGATGGCTAAGATTTGCTAGACAGCCCGCATCCTGATTGCTACACTGCGGTCACGACTGTTTTTTACAGGAGGCGCATGATGGAGAGCATCTGGAAGACGAGTGTTTGGCAGCAATTTGGGGCGGCAATTGCCATGCTTGAAGACCCGATTGTTCGTTGCCCCGACCAGCTCTGGACGAGCGTTTTATGGGAAGATCCTGATGATCCGCGTTATGGGCATTTCTGGTTTGTGGCCTATCACAGCTTGTTCTGGCTGGATCTCTTTTTGACTGGTTCGAGTGAGGGGTTTAAGCCACCAGCGCCATTTGTTCGTGGTAGTTTGCCAGATCAGCCGTATAGCAAAGCGCAAGTGCTGGCCTATCTACACGATTGTCGCCAGCGCTGCAAGGCAACGATTATGGGTTTGACCGATGCAAAGGCCCAAGAGCGCTGTATTTTTGAATGGATGCAACCAAGTTTTTTTGAACTTCAGCTCTATAGCATGCGCCATGTGCAAGAGCATGCCGCCCAATTGAGTTTAGCGCTGGGCCAGCAGGGCATTGCAGGCGCTGATTGGATTGCTCAGGCTATTGACAACGATTTGTGAGTACTGTTATTTAATATGGTCAATGATATGAATTTGTTTCAATAGTCCTTAGAATAAAGGAGGGTCGTACCTGTAAACTTATAGGTACGACCCTCCCTTGTCACAATAAATGTCGTTATAGAAATGATAGGATGTTACTATTTTTAATTTGTTTCTACTCCCCAATTCTCATGGGACAATCCGATAGTTATGATAATTTGTTGGCATAAACGATATATATCTCGTGAACGCAGATTAACATCAACAAAAAGACCATTGTCAAGCTCTGACTTTCTCTTAAATCTTGTGCTATCAGAGCTAATAAATCGAGAATATTCTCGGGTTATGACCTCAAACATATCTGGCTCAATGTCTGCAATGGTATTGAGAGTTTTAAGCATCACCTGCCTCCAAGAATCAACTGGAATCCGACTACCAAGGAAAATAAGTGTTTGAGGCGTTTTACCCGTTACATCATTGGCACTGGTGGCGAATGTTACAGGCTTATTGCTTCCAAAGTATGGCCAGCAGAGCAAGGCAATGTCCGCAAGGATAGAGGCCCGCGTCTCAATTGCATCTCTATTCCAAAATTCAATATTCTGAAAATATTTATTCAATTCTATATGACTTTGTTGAAAGTACATCTGTTTTTTTGGAAAGGTATCATTAGAAAGCTCCGAATTATATGCTGTGAGTGTTAAGTTTCCAAGGGTATGAACAGCCAGTTCATAATCAGCTTGCCAGTCTTCTCCAAGATGTTGTTTCCACCATTCAGTTAATGTTTGAGGGAGAATATGCTCAATTGATAGGGTTTCAAATGATGTTTGTTCTTTATGATGAAAATGCGATTCCAAAGTTTCTAAAATCAATTTGGTTTTGACTAATCGCTCTCCCTTACCATAGAGCTTTGATTCAATCAGGTGTGACTTGAACAATGCATCATTAGGATATCCTCGCTCTTGAAGAACCTCACGTAGGCCTTGAATAAAATTAGATGGATTGTTTGATTTTGCCCAATCATATAAAAATGGAAAGAGTTTATTGTATTGATTTGTTGAATAGTTACAGATAAATCTTCGTAGAATATAATTCTCAATAATATGAAGAACCTCAGTAAAATCATTGGGGGAAAGATCTTTATTAGCATAATCATGGTAGCAGCTTAATAAAAATGGATAAGATGTAGTAATCTCTAGTCGATTTATTCTGAATAATGCATTCCTTACAGTAATATTTGGTTCAATGGATGGATTGATCAGTTTTTGGTAATAATCTGCAAATACAGCAATTTGTTCTAAAGATTTTAATGCATCTCCTTTTTCAACACGTTCTTTTAATGTAAAATAAACATCACCTTGTTTTACAATAACTCCATTTCTCATCATATAATGTCTGATACATTCAGTGAGATTATCTTTGAGATTACTTTGCATCGGATTCCAGAATCTGTTATAAATATCTTCCTGATCGTTAATATGAATTCTCATAAAAAAATAATTTCTAATGAGATCAGATTGTGTTAGTTGTCTTCCTTTCGCGTTAAGACTTTCGAAAACGAGGTGAGGATTATCATCATAATCTAATAATATACTTACAACTGAAAATCTACTTGTTAATACTTTATTTACTTCTAGAATATTTGATGAATCAATTTTTCGTTCAAAGAATTTATAGCACTTACCAATTTGACTATCACCAGAAAAGGATTGTTTTGTAATCAGCGATTGAAATGCTAATCGATCAACCTGTGTTGGTAGCAGTTTGAAATAATCATTTCCCTTTTTAAAGGGATTTACTAACATTGTTTGTTGAATCTCATTACCCAACTCTTCATTACCTATGTCAATAGCTTTATCTCGTAACAAACAAAGCAGAATAAAAATTGTAGTTAGTCGTTGTTGTCCATCAATTAATAGATATTTACCAACACCTTCAGGTACTGAGGGTGTTGGCATTGTTACAATAGATCCAATAAAGTGACTTTTTGGTTCTTCGTTTTCACATAGATCAGTAATATCTTCCCAAAGAATATCCCATTCACGTCTATCCCAACTATATGCACGTTGAAATAATGGAACAACATATTGTTTGGTACCCTCGATGATTGGCTGGAATTTGGTTTCTGAAGCCTTCATACATTACTCCATAACAAGCAGGACTAAGAGTAAAATAAGCTAAATTGGAGATATCAATATTAAACCTGATTCTCTCCAAATCTAAATCTGGATGTGATTAAATAAATCTAACAGGATAAAGGGTATTGGTTATAAAATTATATATCAATCAATATTATGTATACCACTAACCAGACCTTTTGGCATACTACATTATGGTAATTGAAATTTTAGATAGTTGATGATTCAGATCCTATCATATTGGTCAAGCAAGTAAAGGGAATCAAATAGAAATTTCTCTATAACTATCAGCCTGTGCTGTGAGTATTTATAACCCCCATAAAAACTTACTAGACCAAATCTCTTGATCACGTCATAACTCCACCCGTAACTTCTAATCACAACACTACGTATCGCCAGCAATAGTGATAGAAAGGTGGAGTTATGCGAGTTCGAAAACTATTTGTTGGCTTGCTGGTTGGGGGCTTGCTGGCGGCATGTGGCAATCAAACTGGCCCGTTGTCAACCAATGCCTCCACGCCCACTGATCGGCCAGCGTCAACTGAGACAATGGTTGAGGTAACGGTTATTTACCTTGATGCTGATGATGAGTATGAGTCCTCGTTTGAATTTGCCTCAGCCAAAGAACCTGTAATAAAAGGTGAAAGGCTGATCATGGCTGGCACCGATGTTTCTTTATCGTTCAAAATTATTGATTTTGTGCGCGGTGAGCAAGCTTTGGCAACGATTGCCACGATTGATCCAGCGTATGCAGGACTACCAGCTGGGTACGAAGTTGGGTTGGTTCGTGCAGAGATAACCCATGGGAATGTTCGTACAGAACCAGTTGTTTTTGATGGTTCGATGATTGCGCTGCTCGTTCTGACCAATGGTGAATATCAGCCAGTGAAGGATCAGCAAGGCCTACCATGTTGTTTCGAACCACGGTTTGATACCCCGGTCGCTAAAGGCGATCAGCTTGAAGTCTATTTTCCGATCTTGGTTGCGACTGATGATCCTAATCCCTTGCTAGTGATCAACCGTGACCAGTCGGATAATGAAGATGCCCGCCACTTTGCCTTGCAATAAGTAGGCCTGAGTCGAGCTAGCGATTCACCTCAGGAATAACGAGTTCGTAATTAGTCGCTATGGTATCCAACTAAAACGTAAATGCTGATTTAATGAAGCCAGCAATCATCTCCATATGACAACTGTTGGCTTCATTAAATAAAATCTGTTTAACTGCTGCCCAACCATATGCATTGGAGCCATAGCGCAAGCAAATGATCGTGCCGCTAGTTTGCTAAAAATTAACCAACGTTAATAGCATTCTAATATCACTAACCCGAATTCTCTGGTATACTGCATTCAAACCTTCTCCTCTCTCTTCTCTCCCACAAGCGACCCCTAGCGGGTCGTTTGTGGTTTTAGTTTCTAAACATGCCAAGCAAATACAGCGATTGAGCAGCAATTGCCTAGTAGTTCCGATTATAGTTGTCGTAGGAAGGAATGAATATGGCGCTCAAACGGATGGATAATGTCCTGATTGTGGTTAACGATCTTGTGTCAGCAAAGGCTTTCTTTCTCGAACTTGGGATGGAACTTGAGGGTGAGATGCCACTGGCTGGACTGTGGGTGGATCAGGTTGTTGGGCTTGAGAATGTACAATGTGAAATCGCAACCTTGCGCACTCCAGATGGTCACGGGCGGGTTGAGCTAACGCAATTTCATACTCCAGCAGCGGTAAATGTTACACCAAACAATGCCCCTTCGAATGCGTTGGGTATCCGACGGATTATGTTTGCCGTTGATGATCTTGATGCTGTTCTGTCCCGCCTGCGCCCACATGGTGCTGAAATTATCGGTGAAATTGCCCAGTATGAGAATTTCTATCGGCTCTGTTTTATTCGCTGCCCCGAAGGCATTATTCTTGGGCTTGCTCAGCAGCTCACGTGAGCCGTAGGGTTAGTTGAGTGGAAATGAATGCTGCACTCAGCAACGATGACTAACATTATTGAGCGATTATATCAATGTTTTCGTGGCTACACGATTCCTGATCATCCGACTGGCTGCCCATGTTGTGTGTCTGCCGATGACTACCAGCGTTTGCGTTCGAAACCGCTTCGCCAATTAACCGAGAATGATCTTTGGCGCTATAGTTTGAAGGCGCTTAATACGTGGGGCGATGAAGACCAATTTCGGGCGATCTTACCACGATGTTTAGAACTGTGCGCTGATAGGTCAAGCTTCTTCGATCGCAGTATGCTGTTTGGTAAACTGCGGCTCGCTGAGTGGCGTACTTGGCCAGAACCAGAACACCAGCTTATTCAAACCTATCTTTGGACGCTCTGGCAAGATTCCCTGAATAGCTTGGATGAATCAGTGGATGAGCTGTTGTGTGCCATTGCCCAAACAGGACTTGATCTCCACCCATTGCTCATGAGCTGGGATACACAGTTACAGACGCTAATCGGATTAGAGCGATATGCCGACCTTCTTGATCGGCATATGGCCACGATTATTGACCAAAACCGCTTACAGGGCTATGGATGGCCAAATAGTGATGCAACAGCGATTAGTTGGGTGCTTGACCCTACTCGCCGTGAGTGGATGACCACAGCGTTTGCAAATAGCCAGCATGATGACGAAAGTCGGTTGCTGGCTCGTATTCTGGAATGGTTTGATTTGTATCCGTGACGTTGGCTCCTTGCATTCGATGCGTTAATGCAACAAGCTAGATCTCCCACGAAAGGAAGGATAGAGTGTATAACGTTGGCTGGCGGGCATTGTCGTATCGTGATAACACCCGCGTAGATTGGCGCTTGGGTAGTGATCGTCCGCTGTTGACCCATGTCTGGTATCCGTGTGATCCGGCTGTACCGCAGATGCCTATGGTGATCGGCCCACCAGATAATCCGCTCTTTAATGCTGGTGATGCAGCACCCGATGCCCCGATGCTAGAAGGTCAATTTCCTCTTATCTTGCTATCTCATGGAACGGGTGGGATTGCCATGCAGTTTGGGTGGCTCGCTCGCGTGCTGGCGGCTCATGGCTACATCGTTGCTGGTGTCAATCACCACGGGAATACAGGCCTTGAAACCTATATAGTTGAAGGCTTTACACGGGTTTGGGAACGTCCGCGCGACCTGAGCGCTGTCCTTGATTGTCTGCTCGATGACCCAAACTTCGGTCCAGCTATCGACCAAGCACGGATCGGGGCAGCAGGATTTTCACTTGGTGGCTACACTGTTTTGGCGCTTGGTGGTGCTCTGCTCGACTTAAGTTCGCTCGTAGCTGCCTATACCAATGCGGGTCGGCCCTTGGCCTCAATTGCTCCCCCCGAATTTCCTGACGCGGATGCCGTGGCTCGGCAGCTTGAAGTGTTTGCGGGACACGATGAACATCGTCAATCGTATCGCGATGAGCGCGTTCGCGCTGGTTTTGTCTTGGCACCAGCGCTTGGCGAAGCATTCAAGCCTGATGGATTGGCGGCGGTGGCTATTCCCGTTATGATCATCGCTGGCGAAGCAGATACAAATACACCGCCCGCTGTTAATGCGCAACGGTACGCTATGCACATCGAGGATGCGGCATTAACGTTGCTCGAAGGGCTGGTTGGGCATTATGTGTTCTTGGCTGAATGTACCGAAGCCGGGTGTCGTCTGATCCCAGAACTATGTCTTGATGCACCAGGAGTTGAGCGGAAAGCGATTCAGCAGCAAGCGAGTACATTGGCACTGAACTTCTTTGAGCGGCATCTCCGCTGAATCCTCTTCGCTAAACAGAGATTGATAATCACTGGAAACAAGTGCACGCGGGAAATTCTCACATGCACTTAGTATTTTAGGATGGTGCTAACCAATGAGCGAGGCTTCGGGGGTTATGGTTGCCTTGGGCATGATGAGATTAAATACCTATCAGATTAATACTAATGGATGTAGCTATAGAATATTCGTGATAGCTATTGAGTGTTAGGGGATTTTGCTTATTCTAGGAAGGTGATATCTGTCGAGTCTTAAGGGGAACGTTGCATCTGATCATTAATTATCTGTAATTCTATGATGGGCATCATATTCTTATCGTTCCAGCATACTGGATGTGAGGCCGCTATGCAACCTCTTGAGGTTGTTCGAAAATGGCGGGGTATTCAGGTCAACGAACGGCGTGCCTTTTATGAACACTTTACTGATCTCTGCTCCTTGGTGGGTGCTAAAACCCCGCTTGAAGAAGATCCAATTACACCTTTGAAGCGGGGATTCCAAAACTCAATGGAGGAAAAGGCTGGGCCGATGTTTGGAAAAAAGGCTATTTTGCCATTGAATATAAAGGCAAGCATGGAAATCTTAAGCGTGCGTATGATCGACTCCTCCAGTATCGGGAAGCGCTGTTGAATCCTCCACTCCTGATCGTCTCAGATCTTGACAGTCTCGTTATTCATACAAACTGTACCAACACCGTCAAAAAAGTAACAACGCACACGCTCGATGAAACATTAACCAAGAATGGCCTTGGTATGATTCGAAGTATTTTTTATGCTCCTAATACCTTTCGCTCTCCAATCACGCCTGAGCGGGTTACCGAAGAAGTTGCTGCAAAATTTGCTCGATTAGCCCAACTTATTACCCGTTATGAAAAACATGCTGCACCACAAGAAATTGCCCATTTTCTAACCCGATTATTATTCTGTTTATTTGCTGAAGATATTAGGCTGTGTTTCTGCCGGAGTTTTAATCCCCTTCCGAGGATTTTGGTTATTTGAATACTGAGATGAATTGGAGTGCTGAAAACCTCCAGTGGGAATGTTTTAATCCCCTGGTATAAACAAATCATGCAATCATGCATGCGACAATGGAGTTGTTCACCCCTATTGCCGCATTGATTTGTCCATGACCCTTGGGAGGATCATATGCCCAATCCTAGCAACCCACCGACTGTCCTAGCAACCCTCGACATTGCCAAACATACCCATTGGTTTGCCGTCTTCACCGCTGATCTCACGCCGCTCATTCCACCCCATTCCATTACTACCGATGCCACGGCATTGCAGGAGGTCATCGACACCCTCACGACGCTCGCCCAGACGCGCCCCATCGCGCTCGCCATGGAACCAACTGGTATCTATCATCTCCCCTGGCTGCATGCCCTGACCGCAGCCCTTCCGTCCACCGTCACCTGCCTCCTCGTCCATACCACCGCCGTCCACCAAGCCCGCGCGGTGCTCACGGCAGGTCGCCAACGCAAAACCGATGCCCGTGACTGCTATGCTATTGCTGCTGCCGTCCGTGATGGTCATGGCCGTCCGTGGTCACCACCCTCCCCCCAGCAGACCCATTTTCGTACCTGGGCCGCCCAAGAGGCCGCGACCACCGCCGCCATGGCCCAGCTTGCCCATGCGCTTCAACGCCTCACCGATCTGCTCTGGCCCGGCTTGGTTGCGCGGCGCACCGCCGCCTGTAAACCACTGGTCTCCTCGCGCCCATGGACGCGTCAGAGCATTCAAGCCATCCTGCTCCACTATCCCGATCCTCATGCGTGGCGTTCGCTGTCCGTTGCTGCGATCCAAGCCCGCTTGAAAGCACTCGACGTGCGCTGTGGGCCGATGCGTGCCCAGCAGCTTGCAGCGATTCTGGCAGCACAGGTTGTCTTACCACCCGACCAAACGCGATCCCTTGCATCCCGGCTCAGCACCCTCATGCAGCAGTATTGCCTCCATGCCGCCCAGCTTGCAGCCCTGCATGCCGAGGCTGAAACACTGGTCACCGCATCGTGGGCTGCCGTGCTCTGTTCCATTCCCGGCATGAGTCCCGTCCTGGCAGCTCGCTATGCCGCTGCGGTCGGCGACATCCACGCCATCCGCTCAGCCAAGGCGCTCTGGTCACTGGCAGGGCTGGAGCCGAGCATCTATGCCAGTGGCACAACGGCGCGGATTGGCCGTTCCTCTTTAGCGGGGCGGGTTCCGCTCCGGCAAGCCCTGATCCGTATTGGAGCCAGCTTGGGTCGGCATTGTCCCCCAGTCCGGGCATGCTTGCAAGCCGCACGTGCACGCGGAAAACCGATAACCGTTGCCCTGATTCATGCGGCCAACAAGGCCAACCGCATCCTCTTTGCGATGGCGATGAGCCAGCAGCCGTATCAGGCGTTGGGGCGATGATGCGCCGCAGTGGGTGATTGCCGATTGGACAAGCCAGCAGGATCGGCGTGATGTCGATAATCCCTTTGGTGCGTGACACCGTTCCTGAAGTATGACACACCGCCCTGCCCGATCGCGTGTGCTGAGACCGTATTCGATGCTGAGGCACTGACCTCGCCATGCACAACCATGGATGGTCCACGCGCAATTGACCAGTCCTGCACCCTGTCTCTTGATCGGCAATCCATCAGAACCGACAAAAAAACCACAGCAGCGCTGCGGTCATGATCGTGCGGCTTCATCCGCGCCACTTGACATGTTTATACGATACTTCCGAGGATTTTGGTTATTTGAATGCCCGAAGGATGGGATGGGATGGAGCCATAAAGCCTCAGTTTTAATCCCCTTCCGAGGATTTTGGTTATTTGAATGAATCTAGGCATCTTCAGCATCCTTGTCATATTTACTCGTTTTAATCCCCTTCCGAGGATTTTGGTTATTTGAATTGAATTGAATGGGCATTTAATCTGTTTGAAATATGAAACGTTTTAATCCCCTTCCGAGGATTTTGGTTATTTGAATATACCCTACTTTTCATGGCTTTGCAAGGCGCTAAAACGCGCGGTTTGCGCGGTCCGATTTTTTTGGGCAGTTTTAACCCACTTTTTAAGTAAATTTCCATGTGGATAAGTCGCTTTCTGCCCTTCAGAATGGGATCGCGCGGCATGTTGAAAAAGTTAAATTGTGAATAACCATCGATTTAGCGCTTTGCAATGCCGAAATTCAAAAAATGTAAATCGTAACGCTGGTTTCGAGCGCTGGCCCATTGCCCACAATTTCGGTATTTGGGGCACAGGCAGCACAAATCCGATATGTTCGCAAATTATCGCCATCTTCTGGCCGCAGCACTTTATGCAATTTGCCGCGCAATTTGGTATATTGCTTGGCGGTCAAGTCGCATTCAAAAACGCTATATTGCACTCGCTGACCAAAGCCTTCAAGAATTTTGGCAATTTTCGTGCGCCGTTTATCAACCGCAATATCGTAGGAGATCAAGTACAACATACGCGCTCCTAACGGGTTGTCCAAGCTTGATAGCTTGTGCCAGTCTGGATTGCGCGGGCCAATAAGCGGGCTTGAAGCTCGATACAACGCCAATAACTGACTTTGCCAGGCCGTCCGTCTGCGCCATCGGGATGGGTTACTTCGGTGCGCATGCGTTCTTCAAAGGCCACTACAAAGCGTTTTTTGCCCTCATTGCTGAGTAAAATCGGGTGCTTGGGATCGTCGCTCGGGCTGAAATCATTGGCCGTCAGCCTGCCATCATTACAGCAGCGAATCACCAAAGCATCAACCAAAATTGGCCGAAATTCTTCGATCAAATCAAGCACTAACGATGGTCGATTGTAATCGAGTTGATGTAAAAATCCTTGATAAGGATCGAACCCTACCGCCTGAACTGCGCCAAGGGTTTTATGCACCAAAAGGGTATAGCCCAACGATAATAATACATTAACTGGGTCGGTTGGTGGGCGGCGATTACGATTATTGAACATCCATTCGCTATCAAAGAGGCCGCGTAAACCACCAAAATAGGCTGCCGAGCCACTACCTTCAACCCCAACCAATGAGCTGATTTTGGTGGTGCGATCAACCCGATCAATAAAATGGTCTAAGGCTTCAATCGATTCCAAAACCTCTTTTTCGACCTGTTGGCGGTTGCGGGCGAAGCGTTGCAATACAGCACGGCAATTGCGTAATTTGCCGCTAACACAGGCTTGAGCCATCGCCAAAGCCCAAACCTCATCATCTGCTCGGCGATATTGGTTGCGACGCAAGGCCACATGGGCGGTCGCTTCGCCAATCAAGCGCCCATGGTAGCGCCCGTGAATCGTCAAAAATGTTACTTCGATCTGTTGATCCAACAGGCGCTTGATCGCAGGCGTGCTAAACCCAATATTGCCCATCACTACAATATCTTCAAGTTTGGCCATTGGCACATTGCCCAGCTCTTGATCAGTTTGCCAAATTGCTAGCCGTTCACCGTCACAGCGAATTTCTGCACCTTGTTCGAGAACATAAAGCGTTGCCATAATTCCCACTCCTTAGCGTTCAATTAAGCGGGCACGGCCTAAACCGCGCGTCGTTCCGGCTCCAACTCCGCTCCAAAAAGCAAACCGCGCCAAGGTGTCAATACACGAACACCAATAGCGATCACGCGAGGTTGCGGTGTAGGTGCAATGGCCAACCGCGCCAATTTGAATGGCTTGGTTTTTGGTTGGCTCTCGCTGTGAGCGTAATTCAAAATAACTGGTCGCCATGCATTCGCTGGCAAAGCGCTTAAATTCATCGGGAAAGGTCAGCGGCGCAACCGCATTCCATTTATCCAGCAAACTGCCAAATACCAAATCGGGGGTTGGCATCGGCTGATTCAAGCCCCGTTGACGAAAGGTTACTGGCGAGTGAAATTGGAATGTCCAGCGATGAGCAATCGAATCTTGGGCCATGCTCGGCGCAAGCAATTCGCTATAACTACGCTGCCCAACCCAAGGGTGTTCGTGCTCATGGCGCAAAATCGCCTCAACTCGCCATGAGCTGCCATCAAGATTCAAGAATCCTAGTTGCTCTGGTTGCCAAGTTTGGGCCAGCTGCTCTAAAGCTGGAGTCAACAAACTTATGCGCAAACCATAATCTTCACTGGTTTGCACTGTAGCTTGGTTGCCCTGCGTATGCATGCCCAGCACATTCGAGACGGTCAGCGGCTTCGCGCCAACTTCATCGTGTACCTGTTGGGCTAAATCAGGGTTAGCCTCGCGAATGATATTCAAGATTGCTGCATGCGCTGCCCGAGCCAAACTAGGCTGAACCGTTGCATTGCTAAGCGGTCGAATTTGGAGCATTAACGCCATTGGCATCTGAAAATCCCTCATCCTAACTATTATTGCAATAATTGATTAATCCATTGGTTGATCGTGTGATATGGGTTGTGGTTGAGCGATCGCTGGGTTAGTTGTTGATAATTATGGTGAATATAGCTCAATATTCCGCTCGCTGAATCGCCAAATGCTTGCTCAATTTGGGTTTGCGAAACGCCACCCAAACTATGGGTAATTTCGTTGCGTAATTCAATTAATGGCTGGCAAGTTTTGGCGAATTTCAAAACTAACTGAACTTGTGGATCGTTCGGTGCATACATACTCAGCAAGCGTTGTAAACCCGACTGACCTATTTTAATAGTTCCAATTCGTTGTTGTTTGAGCCAATTGTCATCAACTCTGGCTCCATGTGGGTCTGCTTTGCCCTGCCAATTAATAAATGGTACATTCAAGTATAGGCAAACCAAGCGTAAACTGTTCTCGACATAACGTACTAATTGGGTCAGGAAATCGGCATAATTATTGCTTTGCAAGCGAATTTCGGCCAGTGCTAAAACCTCGGCCAAGGCATTTTCATGCGATAGCGGGGTCAGCGCATTGTACAATTCGTGAATCATCACATCATACAACCCATCGGCCAAACCTACCAAATCACGAATTGCCAAAATTGCCCGGGGTACATCGAGATTGACCCGGGCAGCCGCATGAGCCAACATCCCCTCAATTATTTTGGCACTACTTTCGCTCTGCAAATCGGTAAAATAAGGCCTATACAAATGCCAACTATCCAGCGCTGCATGATATTGAAACGTGGTTAGATTGGCCTGAATCAGCTTGCGCAAAGGGCCGCCCAAAATCCGCCGCCCAATCGATAAGCGTTCTGGCAACATACTATCAGGTGTAACATACAAGGCAATTGCGCGGGCCTGAAACATTTCAGTGCCAGCTAGTTGCAGCGCATTCGACATGGCTGGTGTGCCGCCAGTGACCTCCAAAAAAACCTGGCTTGGCTGAATTTGGCTATCATACTGGGTTAATTGGGCTTCATAAAAGCGAATAAGCTCGTTTTGGCGAGTTGGATTAACTGGCACAGCATGCGCCAAAACCCGTTCAGGCCGAAAATTCCAGCGTTCGATCAATAATTCGCGCATCAGTTCGGCAGCTTCAAAGGTATCGGTCGGCTGATAGTTTGGGTTAGCTTGTTGAGTTCCGAATAAAAGAATCCAATCAATCGAATCAGATTCAAGATAATCAATAACTTTTTTGATCATCGTAATTTGAAGACTAGAGCCGATCTTGGGTTTATTAGTGCGAATATACTTAATTTTATCGCGATGGCTGGCTTTATGTAATTCTACTGGCAGCAATTCCATTGGCAATAAAATATCACGATTGCCAATATTACAAATCAATAATCTGCTCATACTATTCACTCCTAAATCAAGCTATACAATTTTTGAGTTAACGTCGTTTGAATTTGCTGAAACGGCGATTCAGATAAATCTAGCTGCATTTTGCTCAATATATCGCGTAGTATATCCAAAGGAGTTTGCTCTAGTTTGAGTTGCATTGCCTCGTTAATTTTTTCCTTGGAAACACCTTGAAAGCCATGGGCAATGATGCTCTGGTTGCGCATTTGAGCTAGATTGGTAATTTTATGGAGATTTTTGAGGATGCCGATGCACAGGCCTGCTTGCTGTTTGCTGAGATAGCGTTGTCCAGCTTTTTCACTGGCAAAATTGAGCATGGCGATCAAAACTGGCACCGAAAAATGTTGATAATCGAGCTTTTGATCACCCAGCGTTGCTTGCTCAAGATATGCGTGCAGTGTTGGATCATCGACCAACAATTGATTAAATTTGGCAAGATTCTCAGCTTTGTGCGCTTTACTATAATCAGTTGAAAGCTTGAAGGTTGTTTCAACCAAATAGCGCAAGACTGTTTCTTGGAAGCGAAACATACGCCCCAGGAAATCGGCATAACGGCCATTGGTATAAGCAATTTGGGCATTATAATAAAGCTCAACCAAGAGAAATTTCAAGTCAGCTTGATTGATTTGATATGCAGTATGTTGAATTGAACGCACCAGATCGCGCAATGAACCATCAACATCAAATTGAATTTGAGCTAAAATTTGCTGAGCCGAATCAAAATCGAAATCCTCGCGATATTTAGCATAGCGCAACAATCCGATAATCCCTGGCTCAACTGAGCCTTCGAGCAAGGTAATTGCCCCAAGAAAATTATGCTGCTGAATTAATTGAATCGGAGTTGAAATATTGAATGAATTGAGCAATTGTTTACGAATATTCAGCGAATAAGGCCATTGATCATGTTCAGATTTATAGAGCACAAAGCAGGCTTCGCGAAAACGTGCAATGGCCTTGAATTGGAGCGCATTATTGAACGCTTGGGTTCCGCCAGCGGCTAAAACATAATACTCAGTTTCAGGTTGATGCTTGATATTCGCTAATTGTTGGCCAAATGCTTGCATCGCATCATCGTATAAACTTGGGTTAACATCGTAAATTGTGCGGCGCTCGACCATGCGAATCACATGGCTCCAATGTTCTTGAATATAACGCTCTAAAATCATGCCAAACCAACATGTATCTTTATCGCGCAAACTAACGTTATTGCGATCTTTCACGCTACTGGCAGGTGTATCGGCTTGATCAGTGTCGAACATGATTAATCGGTCAATCATAAGCTGACGATGCTGAAAATAGCGAGCAAAGGCATCGATAATTGGTGCGCTAAATTGATGTTCGCTATAGGTTTGCCAATGGTGTTCGCCAGCTGGTCGCGATGGCCGAATAATCGCCCCTTGGACTGCGACATCGCTATTACCGACATTACAAAATGCAATTCGTTGCATGGGAAGCTCCTAAATATGGTTTGTTGCCTCAACTTAACTTCATGCCCTCACCCCCTCGCCCCCTCATCCCGCAAGCGGGAGAGGGGGAATAACGTCGTGCGATCTCCTAGCTCAGCGGGAGAGAGGGCTAGGGGTGAGGAAACGTCTAATTAAGCGTTACTTTGACCCAGCCAAATGGGACGCGTAACGCACCTTTGGTATCACGAGCGGCGCGGCGGGTTTTTGGAAAGCGATCGCCTTCACGATATTCCTTGCGACTCAGCCGATAGCGGCGCATCAACTGGGCAAGTTGCGGCGTTTTGATAATATCGCCAAGGGTTTTGCTCTTCCAGCCTGTGCCCCAGCCAATGTCGATATAGAAGCAGTTGTCGGGCGCAGTATTGGCCTGTTGGGCCAAGTTGCTAAAGAATTGCTGGAGATGCTCGCCTTCGCGGCGGCCAGTCCAAAAGGTTAATTCTTGCTGAATTCGCGCTAAGCCTTGTTCGCGCCAAGCCTGTTTCAAGGCCTCGACGCTAAATCCTTGCTCGCGCACCCCAAATTGTTTGGCCTGCTTATCCAAGATGTAATCATCGAATTTGATTCGGGCTTGCAGGGCTACACGCGGCTTAATCGCTTCCAAATCAAGCGGAATACCTTGATTGGCAGCTGGAAACACCACCGCGTTGTAAAGCCGTAGCGCATCAGCAGGCGCGGGCTGGCTATCGCTGACCTGAATTGCCCGAAACAGGTCATAGTTGGGATTTTGGCTTGGGCGTGATGCTTTAGGACTAAGCAAACGTGCTTCCTGAGCCTGAAAAGCCCATTCGCGCCGATCGCTTAATTGCTGCAAATCTAGGATTAGGTTGCGCTGCTGATAGTGTTGGCGAACCCATGCGCTGCGCAAAGCACCTTTGAGGCTGCTACCTGGAATGTAGGGCGCATGCGTCCAGTGTTTAATCACAGGCCGCATAGTTTCTAGCTTGGAAACGCCTTCAAGTTTGTAGTAATACAGCTCTGGATGCTTGCTCAGCAGGTCAGCCGTTAAAAAACTGCCCAAATCGGGTGTATTCAAAATTTGTTGATACAAACGGTCGTTGGGATTTTCGGGCAAAATCTGTTCAAGCACCGCATCGACATTGAGCAGATAGAGAACATTGTTGAAGATCGCAAAATCAATGTTGCGGCGCAAATCTGGCCCGCCAGCGCCGATATGCACTGGCGAGAGCGTTTCAATCGTTAATCCATAGTTGGTCATTGCGAATCTCCTACGCTACAACCGACCGTGAGCGCTAGCCCATGTCGCCAAACGGGGTGATTCACGCCAGCGTTGGGGGTGTCGTAGGTTGGGGCCACATCAACGCTTGAGCCGATGATCGAATGAGCCAACCCTGTGCGATTTAAGCGCGAGCCAACCCCGATCATCCAAATTGCCTTGCGGCGTTGGGCTTTGGCAGCGGGCGAATACATCCAGCCAGTCACATCCTCTAAACTATAGGCTGCTGGCAGATCGAGCACTCCTGCCGCAAGCTCAGCGGCACTCGGCAAATAGCGCGAGAGCACAATTACCGAATCGCTGGTAGCAGCTGGTAAATCGAGAGTTTCGGTTTGCAGCTCTGGCTCAAACATCCCAACCCCCTTGCTGCGCCGCCCGCCTAAGCCATCGATGCCAACTTGGTGCAAGAGCGACATCAGTTGTTTGATATCGCCAAGTGCCAAGATTGCTAAGCCACAACCTTCGGCAAAGCGCACTTGGCCAGTTTCGTAATAGGCCGAAGCATTGCTCCAACGATCAACTGCCACATGCGGAATCGACTCGATTTTCCAAAGCGGATCTGCCACAGCCCATTTGTTGGCGCTAAATTCAGCTTGGCTGACCAAGACACTGCCATTTTGCAAAGCAACGCCGTTGGTTGGCCGAAAATAATGGCTCAGCGAGTGGGTTCCGGCCAGTAGATTAATAAAAATCTCGCTGGAAACAAACCGCACTTTTTTGAATTGCTTGCGCTCGCCCGGGTTTTGCTTATCGCTGGGCAAGGGTGGCAGCATTGGCACAGGCAATAGTTGAATTCCATCAACATACGGAAAACACGACGAGATTGTGAATGGCGGATTGCTCGGCTCGCTGGCCCAGCGCTGGCCTTGTTGCAATGCCTGCCAAAATAAAGCGGCGTAGAGCGTGTCGGATGGGCAGGTTTCGCTGACCACTTCCATATCGATGCCTTGCATGCCAAAGTGAAACGCAGCTTGTGGCTTGAGCCGAATCAGATTAAATTCCATGCTGCTCTCCTCTTATTTGGCAGCGTAGCCTTGAGCTGCCCACAAAGCCCGTAGCTCGGCCAACGAACCAATTTCGCCTTTTTCGAGCACAGGCTTTTCGTGCTGCTGAAAGCGAATCATGATATTTTTGAAGGCAACTTGGCCGCTACCACGCGCACCTTGGCCGCCCAAGTAATCTTCTTCGACCAACTCAAGCCCACGAATAACCGTATTGAACAGCTTGGTATCTTGATCGTTGTAGAGCGTGAAGGTCAACGCGCCGTCGAAAATTGCCCCCGCTGGAACCCGTTCTTGCTGACGCGGTGTGGCGGCTGAGGTGACGCGATCGATCGCTGCTTCCCATTTAACTTCGGTGTAGGGCAAGTCGGTACGGGCATCACGGAAGGCAGCGCGAGTTTGTTCGCTCAAGGCTGCATCGCGCACGATCAAGCGGATTGGCTCGGTCAGAAAATCACTAGCAGGAATTCCAAAAATGTGCAGCACTGGGCTGTTGTCATATTCGGCTTGGGTTTTAGCCGAGTGAATTGAAACATCGCGGCCAATCGAAGTATTTTGGGCCAAGCCATACAATTTTTCTAATTGTGAGCGCATTTTGCCGCGCAACGATGAGCCGGGCACGTAAGGTTCGCTGTTAAAGGGATTACGAATGACTGGATTATCGACGTTGCCAATCGCCAAGGTTCCGGCTGCGCCGCCAATATGTAAGCCAGTTAAGGCATGAATTTCAAAATTGACGAAAATCCGACCAACAATTTTGATTTTAGGTGTTTGATCTGACATAATTTTCTTCCTCTTATGCTATAAATTAGGTTTTAGGTTTAGAATTATTGACCGCCAAATGCTCGATGATAGGCCAGAATCGCTTCAAAGAAATCGACAAAGTTGCGAAAGCGCTGGTAGAAGATATCTGGCTTATCAGCTTTTGCTTTCAGTACTAACTTGATCGCTGGCGTTAATTCATCGCTGAGTGCTTGAACCGCGCCGCCACGCTCGCGTTTGGCTTGGTAGGCCAAGCGTGGTTGCAGCAAGGCAAATTCACGTTGAGCACGCCGAACTGCCTCAGCCCGTTGTTGTTGCAAACTAGGCATCACCCAATCCATCTCGATGCGGCGGACTGTGCCGAAAATACCGCGAATTTGGCTGGTGGTTAAGCGATTTCGCGCCAATTTCTCGCCGATTTTTTGGGCGGCTTCAACCAATTTTTCAACGTCATCGCCAGCAATAATTGCTTCGCGTTCTTGTTCGCTAATCTCAGGCATGATTAATCTCCTTGCTCACGAATTAATAATTGTGTCCAACGAGCGGCTAAGCCAAGCTGCTCGATTGTGCGCAAACTGATCCGATGCGGATCATCGAACCCCGTAAATAAATCTTCATCGATATCTCGCAAGAGTTTTTGTAATTCTTGATGGTTCTCATAGCGTTGGCGAATGCGGGCCAGTTGATATTTGCCACGCCAAATCCATGGGCCATAGGCGGTGTGTTTTTTGCCCGATTTTTGACGTTGCTGGCTATGCTCGTTATATTGGCTATACAGCTCCATCAGCACTTGCAGCAGCGAACGCACCATGCCATGCTCGCCTTGATAGAGCCGCCACAAACGTTGATGCCAGTTGATCAAGGCGGGGTAGGCTTCCCAGGCAATCGTTTGATCAAGGAAATCTAGGGCGTTTTTGCGAATTGCTTGGCGTGGCGCAGCATCTTTGGCCTGATCAAGCGCATGATGGGCTAGTTTGGCCGCTTGATATAACGGGAATTTTTCGGTGTGCAGGGTCAATCCCGCCGAAACATGGATTAATTGGTTATAGCCCGTGTAGCGCTGAAGATCGTGTTGAATTCGATTGGCGACATGGGCCAGCACATCCCAACTGCCAACCAGAAACAAATCGTCGCCGCCCGAATAGACGCTGTAAATTTGTTCAGGGCTGATTGCTTGATTGCTCGCTTGCTCCGGCTGGTAGATTGCGGCGGCAATATTCTGGTCACGACAAATTTCGCCAACCCAGCCCTCGAAAAAGCGCGAAAAGGCGGCACTCAGGCTTGAAATACGGGCCAACGAGGCTTTGGCAAGGCTATAGCCAAAAATATCGCCAAGATCATCAACATCCATGCGCAGCACCCCAAAACGCTTGATGCCACGACTCGCTTTGGCCAACTGATCAAACGATTTGACCTCACCGTTAGGAGCTTTAGGTGTTACATTGACGATTGGGCGTATGCTAAAGACATGCTGGCGATAATTGGCACGAAGTTGGCTCAGCATCGCTAAATCGCCCGCAAAGGGCCGAATAATCTGCACATGGATTGATTGTGCTGAATTGCGATTGAGATGATCGATCAATTCCTGCTGATCGAAACAAATTTCTGCCTGCAAACCCAAGCCCGCCAAAATATCCTTTGCGTTTGTGCGGCCTTTGACCGCAGAGAGATTGGGCTGTGGCTGGCTGATGCAAAGAAATTGGGCATCGTGCAAGCTGAATGCCAGCTTAATCGTGCTTTCGCAGAGCCGGCAGATCTTGCTATCATCTTCATCGGCTTCAAATTGATTGCTCGGCCCCATATAACCACAGGTTGCGCAGCGGTCATCCTCGTTGCCGCGATGGCCGCGTGGCGTGAACAATTTGGCTTGCAGCTCTTGATTATCGAGGGTTGCAAAACGGCGACGTTTATCAGCGGTCACTTGGTCGTTGACGGCGCGAAATAAGGCCTCAAAATTGTGCGCAGCATCGGCGATGGTCGCGCCACCCAAGGCGATATACAACTCGCCATCGTGGACATTCAGCAAAAATTGGCCAAGCGCCCGTCGCCACTGCGCCAATTGTTCGTAACAAGCGGCGGGCACAATCACATAAAATCGCCCACCGCCGCTATAGAGCAAATTAGTGCTGGGCATGCCTGCTTGCTGCAACACCCAACCAGCCAAGGCATCGGTCAGCATTTGCAAATAGAATGAGCGACCGCGCAGGCTTTTGGCGGCACGATTGGCCGCGATGGTGTAGATAAAATCCTGCACGCCCGAAAGATCGCCACCAACTAACATGGTTTGCTCACCAGCGGCGGCCAACGCGGCTTTGGTGCGAGCATAATCGTAGAGCGATACAACCGGATCGGCTGTCTCGCCAGCAGTTGGCTGGTAGCTGACGGCCCAAGCATAATCGTGAAACAAGCTCAGCATCTGGACCACATGAATGCTTGGCTCGGCATGGCATTGCTCAATCGCTTGATTGAATTGAGTTTGTAAATCGGCTGAAACTGGCGGACGTTCGGTGATTGGAAAAAGCGCAGATTCGGTGAGGCTAAAACGTTGCGCTTGGAGAAAGTAGGGCGTTGAAGTTTGGGTGTTTGGCTCGGCTGATGGAGCAATTTGGTTGAAGATCGAATGCAGTGGCGTAGTATCCCAAGCCTTGACCGAGTTTGTCATACTCTTCAATGCCCGTATGACTGGGGGATCACTCATACAACCTCCTTGTAGAACGCTAACGATGGCTTACTTTAGCTGATGGGTTGTGCATATATGTGCGCTGCATAAACGAATATCTGTTCGGTTATGCTGTTTGCCCCACGTTAATTAATCCAATTTCGAGCCGATTTTTGGATTTGAACTGAATTAAGTCGTAATTGTGGATAGCTATCTCGTTATAAAATTGAACCTTGGAGTTGATGACTGGCTTTTATTGTGGGGCATAAATTGGCATTTGCAAGCATAGGCCATGTGGTTAACCGAGGATAGGAGAATGAGGGGGATTGTTTGTTAGGTTGATCGTAAGCTATACTTGCGATACTCGAAACAAATCCTTCCTCCTCACACACACTCTTCTCTCCTTCAAGCGGCCCCGATGGGCCGTTTGAAGTTTTAGTGTTCAAGTACCAAACAATCGTGGGGCGCAAAATTGACTACCACCGCCTCACCGCGATTGGGCAAGTTGCCAACGTGGGTATCATTGAAGACATCGACAAACAGCAATTGTTGCTCGATTTCAACGTGAAAACGCACAATTGGCCCCAACAGCATTTGCTCTTTGACCACGCCGTGCAGTTGATTTTGGGCGGCAACGCCTTCGAGGCTCAAGCGTTCAGGCCGCAAGGCAACCCGCACTTTACTACCTTGGAGCGATGAATCGAAGCTATCGCTGACGCTAAATTGTTGTTTGCCAAAATGCAAAATGCCTTGCTTGGGGTCGTGGAGCGAGGCTTCCAGCGTGTTGAGTGTGCCGACAAAATGGGCCACAAAGCTAGTTTTGGGGTTATTGTAAATTTCGGCGGGCGTACCAAGTTGCTCAACTTCGCCCTTTTGCATAATCAGCACCCGATCCGAAAGCGAAAGCGCTTCTTCTTGATCGTGGGTAACGTAAATCGCCGTAATGCCTAATTCGCGCTGAATTGCCCGAATATCTTGGCGCAACGAAACCCGAATTTTGGCATCGAGCGCTGAAAGTGGCTCATCAAGCAGCAGCACTTGCGGGCGAATTGCCAAAGCTCGGGCCAGCGCAACCCGCTGTTGTTGGCCACCAGAAAGTTGATGCGGATAGCGATTGGCAAATTCTTGCATATGGATAATCGCCAGCATCTCGTTGACCCGCTGCTCAATCGCTTGTTTGCTGAGTTTGCCAATGCGCAGGCCGTAACCGATATTTTGGGCTACGCTCATATTCGGAAACAGCGCATACGATTGAAAGACAATCCCAATCTTGCGTTTGCTGGGGGGCGTTTGGGTAATATCGTTGCCGTCGATTTTGATTGAGCCACCGCTGGGAGCCTCGAAGCCTGCGATCATGCGTAACGTTGTGGTTTTACCGCAGCCGCTGGGGCCGAGCACCGACAAAAATTCGCCCCGCTCGACCGCCAAATTGAGCGGCGAAACCACCGTCGTTGGGCCAAATTGCTTGGTTAAATTGTGTAATTCGATAAAAGCCATGGCAGTTCCTTAGTGTGTTCCACCAAATTGAGTCTGTTGCTGATCTTTGCTATTGACCAACAGCACAACTCCAAAAATCACCCAGGTTAGGGCAAAACTAATGATTGTGAGCGCTGCTGGTTCATAGGCTTTGTTTTGACTGATCCGTGCGAGGTATGGGCCGAAGGCGGGCCAAGCCAAATATTGGGCTAAGGTCAATTCGCCCAGCACCGTAGCAAAGGTCAAAAATGCGCCATTAACCAAGGCTCCGCGCACATTCGGCACAATCACTTGCCAAATAATTCGCGGCCAGCCAGCCCCAAGGCTTTGGGCGGCTTCGGTCAGGGTTTTGACGTTGGTCGCACGCAGGCCAGCATCAATCGCCCGATACATATAGGGCAGCGTCAGCACCATATACCCTGCGATCAACAAGCCACGATTTTGCACCAAAATCACTGGCGAGCGGCTATACGATTTGATCAAACCAAACACCAACACAATTGGCGGAATCACAAATGGCATCAGCGAGACCAATTCGATCAAGCGGTGTAAACGGGGATGGCGTAAATAGGCCCAATACACCGTGGGAACCAGCAAAAGCAGGCTGGCGATAATTGTCAACAAGGCCATTAATGCTGAAAATAGGAAGGTTTCGTAAAAACTACTATCAGCAAAAACTCGTTGATAGGCAGTAAAGCCTAAAGTATCTTTTTTGGCTCGCAGCGAAAACAGAAACGTGGCAATCAGCGGCAACAAGAAATAGCTTGTACCAACGATGATAAACAGCCACGCAACCAATGACGAACGTTTTTTCATTGCAACCACCGTGCCGATCGGCGCTGAAGCCAGCTATAGAGCGCCAAAACCAAGGTCATAATTACCATCATGCCAAATGCCAAGGCATAACCCAAATTAGGATTATGCAAAATATCGCCCTGAATTTGCGCCCCAATCATAATCGGCACAATATTCAATGAGCCGCCAGTTAAGGCATAGGCTGTGGCATACGCGCCAAAAGCATTGCCAAAGAGTAAAACGACGGTACTCAACAAGGCTGGGGTTAAAATTGGCAAGGCGACGCTTCGCCAGTAGTAGCCGCCCGAAGCACCTAAACTTTCAGCGGCCTCACGCCATTGCGGGCGAAGTGCCTCAAAGGCTGGAGTTAAAATCAACACCACCAAGGGAATTTGAAAATAGAGATAAGTCGCGCTCAAGCCCCAAAAGCTGTAGAGATTAAAGCCTTGGTCATACAAATCAAAGCCCAAATTTTTGAGCAAAACGGTGACAAAGCCAACCCGCCCTAAGGTAGCGATAAAGGCAAATGCCAAGGGTACGCCAGCAAAGTTCGAGGCCACACCCGAGAAGGGAATCAAAAAAGCTCGGACAAAGCGCGGCAAACGACCCAGCACCATGGCCCAGGCCAACAAACCGCCAACCAACGTGCCAAGCAAGGCCGTAACCCCACTCACCTGCACGCTGAGCAGATAGGCATTGAGGATGCTTGGTTGACCAAGATCGGCGATATTTTGCAGGGTAAAGTTGCCCTCGTTATCTTGAAAACTACCGATCACTAGCGAGGCCGACGGAAGCACCAAAAAGGCACAAGCAAAGAGGAAAAATGGCACTGTGCCCAGCCAACTCCAATTAATGCGACGAAGGTCGAGGTGCTGCCATTGCGCACCCCGACCACGTTCTGAAGCTTGTTCTGCCACAGAGCGGCGATCCTTCCTTAATTATTCTTTGACATCGACGTTGACCGTGGTATCCCAACCATCGACGATAACTTTTTTGGCAGCTTCGAGCTGCGCCAAGGTTGGGAATACGGCGTTGGCGTAGAGTTCGGCTGGTGGCAATTTTTCCGCAATTTCGGCTGGAATTACATTGCGAGCAACCAAATCGTTGTAGCGCACTGGGTGGCCGCCGCCTTTGAGCCAAGTCAATTGGCCTTCGTCGGAGTAGAGGTATTCCATCCACAATTTGGCAGCATTTGGGTGCGGAGCATAAGCGCTGATCGCTTGAACATACACGCCACCAAGCACGCCTGATTTTGGCACAACCACTTCGATTTCAGGGTTACCGCCCAATTCATCGCGAGCGCTGATTGCCAAATAGTCCCAGGTGATCATAATTGGGGTTTCGCCCTGGGCCAAGGTACCTTGTTTGGCGATAACTGGCACAAAGTTGCCAGCTTGGTTCAATTTGCTGAAGAAATCCAAGCCAGGTTGAACGTTATCCAAGCTACCACCATTAGCAAGTGCTGCGGCGTAGACTGACTGAATCGCCAAGTTTGAGACCCGTGGATCGCCTGCCAAGGCGACTTGGCCTTTGTATTCAGGCTTCAAGAGGTCGGCCCAATCCTGCGGCACATTTTTGACCACATCTTTGTTGACGGCAAACGCCAACACGCCATAGTAATCGCCAAACCAATAGCCCTCAGGATCTTTCAACTCGTTAGGAATCGTATCCCAGGTTGAAACTTTATAGGGCTGCAAGAGATTTTCTTGCTTGGCGGATGGACCAAAAGCAAAGCCAACGTCGATCACATCGGGGGCTTGTGGGCCTTTGTTATCTTTATTGGCCTTGATCGCTTCGATTTCGTCGCCCGAACCAGCATCAGGATTCAGTTCGTTGATTTTGATGCCATATTTTTTCGAGAAGTTTTCGATCATTTCGCCGTAGTTGAGCCAATTGTGGGGCAAGGCGATCACGGTTAATTCGCCTTCGGCTTTGGCAGCAGCAATCAAAGCATCCATAGTTGATGATGTGCCACCTGAGCCAGCGGTTGGGGCGGTGGTGCTTTCGCTGGCAGCTGAGCCACACGCACTAATCATCAACGAAACGACGAGGAATAAGGCCGCTAATTTAGCAGCACGTAGCCGAAAAGCACCAAGCTTCGATTGAGCCATGGGTTAAATCTCCTAGCAAGCTAGACCACGATGCAAGAGAATCTGTCGGGTTATTGACGAGTGTAACCACAAAAAATGGGCTGGGTTGATGCTACGGGGGCTAATTTATCGTACTATAACATAATTGTAATATTTTGGTTAAGAACACATCACGCTTCAACATACTAGCCACCAACTTCGCAAGATCTGGTATGATACAACGCCGTAGAGCAATGCTGCTCACCCACTGCAACGACGCACAACCATCTCAAACCAGCCAAAAGCTCAATGCAGATCTAGCTTGGAGGCTTCACTCATTTGCCTTCTGCCTTTTGCCTTTTGACTTTACTTGGAGGCTTTATGCGGTTAATTTTGGTGCGTCACGGTGAGAGTGAGTGGAATAAAATCGGTCGCTATCAAGGCCAAGAAGATGCGCCCTTGAGCGAACTCGGCCAACAACAAGCCCAAGCCTTAGCCCAACGCCTCAAGCGCGAAAAGCTTGATGTGATTTACGCTAGCCCCTTGCAACGAGCCAACAACACCGCTCGCGCAATTGCCGAATTTCACCCCGAAGTACCATTTATCGACGAGCCAGCCTTGCTTGAAATTCATCATGGCGATTGGCAAGGGTTGTATAGCAACGATGTTAAGGCCCAATATGGCGCTGAATTACGCGAATGGCAATATTTCCCAACTCGTTCGCAAATGCCCAACGGCGAAAGCTTCTCGAACATCCTCAAGCGCGTTATTGACTTTAAAGAACGGGTTTTGAGCGAACGCCCCAACGAAACCGTGATTTTTTCAACTCACGATGTGGTTGTCAAAATTTTGGTTGCCGATGCACTTGGCATCAATATGGATCGGATCAATCGCTTGTGGATTACCAATGCCTCAATTAGCGTGATCGAATATGGCGAAGATTTGCCCTATTTGGTGAGCTTGAGCGAAGCTTGCCACCTTGGCAAATTGGCCACCGTGCGCGAAAACCAAACCGCCCTCTAAAAAATGCCCTCACCCTCTAACTTCTCCACCAAAAGCCCCTCGCTCACCGCAGTGGGAGAGGGGTTGGGGTGAGGGCATGCCGATCCTTGAAATCGAATTTCCTCTAATGTCTAGCAGACGCAGAAAAACTTCCTACATTCAATCGATTAAGCCTTGTTCGCGAGCTTTGACAATTGCGGCAGTACGATTATGCACATCGAGCTTGAGGTACAAATTGCTAATATGGCGTTTGAGCGTGCTTTCGGCAATCACCAAGGCTTCGGCGATCGCGCGATTGCCCAAGCCAGCCGCCAAATAACGCAAAATCTCATGTTCACGCGGAGTTATCGCCAGATCAAGCGTTTCCAGCCGATTGTGGTGTAGCAAGCGCAAAACCAACGGACTACTTGGCAATTGTTGCAATAATGGAATCAGCCCAGCCTGCAAATCGAGCAACGGTTGGATAATTAACTCTGGCTCGGCAATTGTCAAGGCATGTTGGAGTTCAGTCAATGCTTTGGGAAGTTGGCCTTGGCGAGCTAAAACCATGGCCAAGGTGGCGTGGATACTGACTAAGAGCGGTACAAAATTAATCCGTTCAGCGGTAGTTAGGGCTTGATTTAATAAGCTGGATGCTTGATCCAGTGCTGCTTGACGCAAAGCGAGCAAACCGCCCAACCATTGATTAATCGGGTTATTTAAATCCTCAGGGTCGGCGTTGATCAAGGCCAACCATTGGGTTGCTTGGGCTAAATCGTGCTGCTCGATCGCCAGCAAACAGCGGGTTTGTTGAATAATTAGGCGAATTTTGGCATTATCATGGCCAATCGCATATTCCTCAAGCTGTTGTAAACAGTGCAGCGCTTGGGGATAATCATTCTGCGATTGCAAAATTGCTACCCGTTGTGCTTGAGCTACACACCACATTTGGCGATTATCCATGATTTTGCTGTTATTGAGGCTTTGCTCAACCGCCGCCAAGGCTTCGGGCAATTGATGGCGCTGATGATAAATCCGCGCTAACATCCAATGCATGCCAGCCATAAATGGGCGGGGCGCTGGCAAGGCTTGTGCTTGTTCGATCAAGCTCAAGCAAATTTGTTCGGCGCGGCTAAATTGGCCGACATCGTGCAACAAACCAGCGCGATTTACCGCACCAACCGTTGATAAAAAGCGACTATTAATCGTTTGGCCTAAAGTTTCAGTTTGTTGATAGAACATTTCGGCCTGTTGAGCATCGCCCTGAAAATGCGCCACCACTGCTAAACAAAAGGTCATCACCCCTTGAATTGTCGGATCGTTGCTGGTATTCAGGCGTTTGGCTTGTTCACCCCATAAGGTAGCTTGCTCAAGCTTTGAGGTCATGGTTGCAGCCAATGCACCCAACGCCAAGGCCTCGGCAGCCAAAGGATTTGGTTCGTTGCTGCCAACCAGCTGGCTGATCCGTTCGAGATAGCCTTGAATGCCCTCGCCATTGCGCAAGGTAATCAAAATCCACATTTGAGCAATGCACAAACGTGGCTCATTCCAGATGATATGAATTGGCAATTGATCGAGCCATGGTCGCAAGGTATAAAAGGCCGCTTCGCGTACAAATTGGCCGACCCAAGGCGTAAGAATTGCCGCCGCTAACTGGTGTGCTTGGGCTTGCAAAGCGTAGTGCATCGCATCGTGAATATAATGTTGATCGCGACACCATTCGGCGGCGATTGCCAAAACACGATTGCGTAGCTCAGGATCGATCAAATTGGCGTGTTGCAGCAGAAAATCGCGAAACAGCGGGTGTAATTGCCACCACTCCTGGTCAAGTGCCCCAATAAACAGCTGACGTTCGATAATCTGATCAAGTTGGTTGGGGCCAAGTTCGCATTGCTGATGCATAAAATCGGCCAACGAGCGATTAAAACGATCGAGGGGAGCCAAAGCCAACAGAGCTTGCTGAATTGATGTTGGTTGTTGCTGAAAAACTTCTTCGAGCAAATAAACGCTAATATCGCTGGCTTGGCCCGAATTGAGCGCCCGCAAACCGTGCTCGGGGCTGGGGGCTTCGGATAAGGCTAGGGCGGCCAGTTGCAGGCCAGCAATCCAGCCAGCACTTTGATGCAGCACTTGACTTTCAATCTGCTGATTCAGCCGAACGTGCATCACATCGCGCAGAAACTCACCACCCTCATAATCGGTAAAACGTAAATCGGCTACGCCAACGGTGGTTAGCCAATTGCGTGCTCGCCAGCGAGCCAATGGTAAGGCTGGTTGTTGGCGACACGTCAACACGATATGCAATTGCGGCGGGCAATGCTCGATCAACATGGTAAGCGCCTCGTGAATAACTGGATGATCGATCATCTGATAATCATCGAGCACCAATACCCAATGCTCAGTTTGCTCATGGAGTTGGTTGATTAGAGTAGTGACCACATTGATTAACACTTGATGGCCGAGTAGCTCCAGCCATTGCCAATTGAACTGCGGCAGTTGGGCCTGAAAACCTTGTTGCAGATATTGGGCAAAGCGTAACGGATCGTTATCGTGGCTATTGAGGGTCAGCCAAACACAATGTTGCTGTTTGGTGATGTGCAACCAAGCGCTGACTAAGGTCGTTTTGCCAAAGCCAGCTGGAGCACTGATCAAGGTTAGGCGTTGGTTACGCCCAGCATCAAGCCGCTGATAGAGGCGCGAACGTTTGACCACCCGCTCGCGTGGCGGCGGCACAACTAATTTAGTTTGGATGAGTTGGAGCATAACACAATCCCTCAAGGCCTACTTGTCAGTCTACCACAGCCAACTACACCTTGTGGCTACACCTTTTGAATGAAGCTTGATCGCCGCACTGCGCTCTACAATAATATGAAATTGCTGTTAACAAGGAGTTGGAAGAATGCCACGCATCGAAGCCTTGCTTGCCGCTCGTCAATTTGTTGTTCCACAACGCGCTGGCGATTATCTTTATTTTATTAGCGATCTGAATGGCCGCCTAAGTTTATATCGGATGCTGCTGACTGGCAGTGTGCCTGAGCCGTTGCTACCGCCCGATATTGCCTTGCAAACGCCGCACCATATGGGCGGAAAATCGTTTGTAGTGCTGGCCGAATACAATCAAATTGTGGTTATGATCGATAAAGATGGCGATGAAAACTACCAACCGCTGCGCATTCCCCTGACTGGGGGCTTCCCTGAGCCAGTTTTTGGCGATCAATTTGCTGATGCCCAAACCAACCTCTCCAAGCTTGACCCAAGCACAGGGATTGGCTATTTGAATGTTGCTTCACGCGTGCGGCCCGAACTTAGTTGCTATCAAATTAATGTGTTGACTGGCACGAGCACTTTACTGCATACTGGCCCAGATGGCCCATTTTATGCGACCTCAGCTCCCGATCAACAAACAATTATCACGGTCGATGGCTATGGCATTGGTGATAGCGTGATTTATCGCCAGCAGCTTGGTAGCACCGAGCGCTCGGTAGTTTTCGGTACGCCGATGGATCAACGTACAACGCCAGTTGAGCCAAATGGTATGGGCTTTGGCGAATGGGTCAATGATCAGGTGGCCTTGGTGAGCACGAGCCTCTTTGATGATTGTTACAGTTTAGCCTTGTTGCGCCTTGATGGCGCGCAAAGCTTGGATTCCGTGACGATCGAGGGCTTGGTGCATAGCGGCCAAGGCGAATTTGATCGCTTGTTACATCTGACTGAGCAGCGCTTTTTGATTGGCTACAATATCGATGGCTGTTCGTGGTGCTACGAAGCAGAGTTTGATCTAGCTGGCAAACGTATGTTGGTTACCAAGGTTTTGGTTGGCCAAGCACCGCTCGACAATGGCGTTTTAGAGTCGATTGACTATGATCAAGCGAGTGATAGCTTTGCGCTTTCGTTCTCGACTGCGATTGCTCCAACCCAAATCTACACGATTAAGTCCAGCCAAGAGCTGCAACAGCACACCACCGAACGAGTTTTGGGCATCCCCGTTGAGCATTTAGCGGCTGGCGAAGATGCCTCATTCAACTCACATGATGGCCTGCGCATTTCGGCACGACTTTATCGCCCAGCTCCAGCTTTGGGCTATGAAGGCCCACGCCCCTTGGTGTATTACATCCATGGTGGCCCGCAAGGCCAAGAACGCCCCGATTTTGCCTGGTTCTCGATGCCCTTGATTCAATTTTTGACCTTGAAGGGCTTTGCAGTCTTTGTGCCTAATGTGCGTGGCAGCAGTGGCTATGGCTTTAAGTATATGAACCACGTTACCCACGATTGGGGTGGCCAAGATCGGCTTGATCATGTGCATGCCATGACTAAGGTTTTAGTCAATGACCCGTTGATCGATATCAAACGAACTGGGGTGATGGGGCGTTCGTATGGCGGGTTTATGACCCTGACCTTGCTGGGCCGTCACCCTGAGCTTTGGCGAGCAGGCATCGATATGTTTGGCCCCTACGATTTGCACACCTTTTCGGCGCGAGTGCCTGAAACTTGGAAGAGTTACATGGCAACCCAAGTTGGCGATCCTGTAACTGAGCATGATTTCCTAGTCGAGCGCTCGCCCAAAACCTATATGCACAACTTAGCTTGCCCATTATTGGTGACTCAAGGAGCCAACGATCCACGGGTGATTGAGCGTGAATCGAGCGAAGTGGTGCACGAATTGCAAGCCTTGGGCAAAAATGTTGATTATCTGTTGTTCAGTGATGAAGGCCACGATGTTTTGAAGTATGCCAACAAAGTGACATGCTATAACCGGATCACCGACTTTTTCAGCCAGCATCTCTAGAGAGTAGGGTTCAGGGGTTAGGCTTGCCAACAACTAACATTCCCTCCCCACCTAGCCCCGCCTTTCAAGGGTAGATTTTTAAAATAGTTGAGTGGGCTTTATCGTTGATTGGCATGCCCTCACCCCCTTGCCCCCTCTCCCGCAGGCGAGGAGAGGGGAACCAGCCCATCACTTGGAACTCCCCTCGCCTGCCGCAGTGGGAGAGGGGTAGGGGGTGAGGGAACGTTGTAAGAGGAACGTAGGATGAAAACCCTGTGTTCTCCTGAATGCATGCTTGAAATACTGCACCATTATTTAAAAAATATGGTACTATACACTCCGGTGAGCAGGGCCATTAGCTCAACGGTTAGAGCACGCGGCTCATACCCGCTTGGTTGGGGGTTCGAATCCCTCATGGCCCACCATCAATCCCCTTCTCACAAATCTCTCCATTAATCACCATAGATTTTTGCTTGCTGCGATTGCTATTTAACGCCGTGCGAAGCCAGTTGACTCACGAATCACTAAATCGGGAGTTAGCTGAGGCAATGGCCATGGCCGTTGATCGATTAAATTAAGCGTTGCTTTGGCTGCACTCATGCCCATTTCGAAGGTTGGTTGGCGAACAGTAGTTAATGGGGGCGTGGTATAGGCTGAGCTTGGCAAATCATCAAAGCCAATCAGCGAAACATCTTCGGGCACCCGAATTCCTCGCCGATAGAGCGCTAAGCGAGCACCATAGGCCATTTGATCATTGGCTGCAAAGAGGGCGGTAAACGGGTTTGCTCGCATTAATAAGGTTTCGACGGCTAGTAAGCCCGATTGTTCTTGAAACGTTCCCTCAACAATCAGGTCGGGATTAATTGGCAAGTTGGCATCGCGCAGGGCTTGTTCGTAGCCTGCCTGGCGATCAAGTGTATCTTGATGGCTGCGAATTCCAGTAATATGGGCAATCCGCTGATGGCCCATTTCAATTAAATATTGGGTTGCGCGATAAGCTCCTTGGAAATTATCAACCAAAACACAATATTCTTCCAAACTTGGCACACTTCGCCCAATAATGATCAAGGGAAATTCTTGGGCTGCGGCCAACATTTCGGCATCAGGCATTAAACCACCTAAAATAATTAATGCCTCAGGTTGGCGTGAGCGCAGAATGTTTAATGCGTTGTATTCCTCAGCTTGTTGCCAGTTGCCATCGGCAAAAATCGGGTGATAGCGACTGCCACGAAATCCATATTCGATGCCGCGCAGTAACTCGCCATAAAACGGGCTACCAATATCTTGGGTCAGCACGCCAATAATCGTCGATGTGCCACGAGCCAAGCCTTGGGCAATCAGATTTGGGCGATAATCCAACTGTTGAATCGCCGTTGTTACAGCTTGGCGTTTGGCTTCGGCTACAGGTGTGGTGCTGTTCAAGACCCGCGAGACAGTACTGGGTGATACGCCAGCTTTGCGTGCAATATCATGGATGGTGATCCGTTTACTTCCAGTCATAGTGCTTAACCAAACTAGCGCTTCCAAGCTATCAATCGTTTCATAATGAGCATCAACAATACCATATTCCCGTTTGAATGCAAAGCATGGGCTTCTGCCGCTTGTGACGCAAACGGATGGTTGGCTTTGGTTTAATCGTTGCTTGGCGCTTGGATCGCGATCGGCACACTGCTGCTCGTGCTCCAAAAATTACCCTATTACGACTATAATTTGAAAATTATTTTCATAAATGTGTGTATTTTGAAATAAATTTTCAGAATACTTTATAAAATGAATGGAATAATCAAATTTTTCGATCAAATCCTTGACTTTTTATTAAAATTATGCTAATTTTCTGAAAGCGATTTCAAAAACCTCACCTCTTTATCACCAACCATCGTGATCCGTGTTTAGCTGGCCCTTTTACCAACGACAAAACCAGATTCAGGATGTTCTGAATAAAAAGGAGACCAATGATGGACTCAGCAACGCTCTCTCGGCATCGTATAGTTCGAACGATCACGCTGCTTATCCTCACAAGTTTTATCCTCGGTCTTTTTGCATTTACGCTTCAATCAACGGCTGCTCAAACTACTCCAACGGCCTCGGATAAGGCCTATGGTTGGTTGCAAGCGCAGCAGTTGCCAAATGGATTGGTCGATAGCTTCGAGCACGGGGGGGCTGCCGATGATCTGTGTGTGGTCTATGACCAGGCGGTGGCAGCGATCGCCTTTGTGGTCAAGGCTGATTATGATCGTGCTCGGGCGGTGCTGACCGCTTTGCGTGGCTCGCAATGGGATGATGGCAGCTGGCACAACATTTATGCCTGTAGCAATCCCAATCAAGTGATGGAATGGCATCGCGATGTCGGGCCAGCGGTGTGGGTGGCCTTGGCAGTGGCGAGCTATGAAGCCGCAACCGGCGATCTGGTGACCTATCGCGAGATGGCGTTGCGAGCGGTGAACTTTGGCTTTGGCTTTCAGCAGGATGATGGCGGGGTGAATGGTGGCTTTGAGGCGACCCAACAAGGCTATCGGTTCCACAGCTGGGGATCGACTGAGCATGCGATCGACCTCTATGCGGCGGCTCGCTATTTTTATGGCGATCAACCACGCACTGGGCAGGTGAAGCAATTTCTTGAAACAGTCGTGTGGGATTCGGTCGATGGTCGTTGGTTGGGTGGTCGTGCCGATCTGCGTGACCCATTGGATGTGAACACCTGGGGTGTGGCCGCGCTGGGCGACGAGTATATCATGGCGTTGGAGTATGCATTGGCAACGCATCGGGTGACCTTAGGCGGGATCGATGCGGTGGACTTCAACAGTGACCGCAATGATATTTGGTTTGAGGGCACCGGCCAATTGATTGTAGCCTTGCAGGCGGTGGGCCGCACCAGCGACGCGCAGTATTTTCTGCAACAAATGGCGAAAGGTCAAAAGGCCAATGGGGGAATTCCCTATTCGTTGCAAGGAACGAACAACGGCTATTGGACAATGAGCACGGCGAATGCGGTGTCGAGCGCGGCCTGGTTGATTTTTGCTGATGCCGCGTTCAACCCGCTCGGTGTAGGCACAGCCACGATCACGAGTGTTGCGCCAACGCCTGATCCGGTGGTAGTGGAGCCGCCCGTAAGTGCCTCGGATAAGGCCTATGGCTGGTTGCGCTCACAGCAATTGGCGAATGGCTTGGTCGATAGCTTCGAGCACGGGGGGGCTGCCGATGATCTGTGTGTGGTCTATGATCAAGCGGTGGCAGCGATCGCCTTTGTAGTGAAAGCCGATTACGATCGTGCTCGTGCCGTATTGACCGCCTTGCGTGGCTCGCAATGGGGTGATGGCAGTTGGCACAACATTTATGCCTGTAGCAATCCCAACCAAGTGATGGAATGGCATCGCGATGTCGGGCCAGCGGTGTGGGTGGCCTTGGCAGTGGCGAGCTATGAAGCCGCAACCGGCGATCTGGTGACCTATCGCGAGATGGCGTTGCGAGCGGTGAACTTTGGCTTTGGCTTTCAGCAAGATGATGGCGGGGTAAATGGTGGGTTTGAGGCAACGCAACAAGGCTATCGGTTCCACAGCTGGGGATCGACTGAGCATGCGATCGACCTGTATGCGGCAGCCCGCTATTTTTATGGTGATCAACCGCGCACCGGGCAGGTGAAGCAGTTTCTTGAAACGGTGGTGTGGGAAGCCGCCAAAGGTCGTTGGCTGGGTGGCCGTGCCGATCAGCGTGACCCGTTGGATGTGAACACCTGGGGCGTGGCTGCACTGGGCGACGAGTATATCATGGCCTTGGAGTATGCATTAGGCACGCATCGGGTAACCTTGGGCGGAATCGATGCGATGGATTTCAACAGCGACCGCAATGATATCTGGTTTGAGGGCACTGGCCAATTGATTGTAGCGTTGCATGCGGTGGGCCGCACCAGCGACGCGCAGTATTTTCTGCAACAGATGGCGAAGGGCCAAACGGCGAATGGGGGCATCCCCTATTCGTTGCAAGGGACGAATAATGGCTATTGGACGATGAGTACGGCGAATGCGGTATCGAGCGCGGCCTGGTTGATTTTTGCTGATGCCGCGTTCAATCCGCTCGGTTTAGGCACGGCGACGATCACGAGTGTTGCGCCAACGCCTGATCCGGTGGTGGTGGAACCGCCCGTAAGTGCCTCGGATAAGGCCTACGGCTGGTTGCGTTCACAGCAATTGCCAAATGGCTTGGTCGATAGCTTCGAGCAAGGTGGGGCTGCCGATGATCTGTGTGTGGTGTACGACCAAGCGGTGGCGGCAATCGCCTTTGTGGTGAAAGCCGATTATGATCGTGCTCGGGCGGTGTTGACGGCTTTGCGAGGCTCGCAATGGGGCGATGGCAGTTGGCACAATATTTATGCTTGTAGCAATCCCAACCAAGTGATGGAATGGCATCGCGATGTCGGGCCAGCGGTGTGGGTGGCCTTGGCAGTGGCGAGCTATGAAGATGCGACGGGCGATCTGGTGACCTATCGCGAGATGGCGTTGCGAGCGGTGAACTTTGGCTTTGGCTTTCAGCAGGATGATGGTGGAGTCAATGGTGGCTTTGAGGCAACCCAACAAGGCTATCGGTTCCACAGTTGGGGATCGACTGAGCATGCGATCGACCTCTATGCGGCGGCTCGCTATTTTTATGGCGATCAACCGCGCATCGGGCAGGTAAAGCAGTTTCTCGAAACGGTGGTGTGGGAAGCCGCCAAAGGTCGTTGGCTGGGTGGCCGTGCCGATCAGCGTGACCCATTGGATGTGAACACCTGGGGCGTGGCCGCACTAGGCGACGAGTATATCATGGCGTTGGAGTATGCATTAGGCACGCATCGGGTAACCTTGGGCGGAATCGATGCGGTGGATTTCAACAGCGACCGCAATGATATCTGGTTTGAGGGCACTGGCCAATTGATTGTAGCGTTGCATGCGGTGGGTCGCACCAGCGATGCGGCGTATTTTCTGCACCAAATGGCGAAAGGCCAAACGGCGAATGGAGGAATTCCCTATTCGTTGCAAGGAACGAACAACGGCTATTGGACGATGAGTACGGCGAATGCGGTGTCGAGTGCCGCATGGTTGATTTTTGCCGATGCTGCCTTCAACCCGCTAGGCCTGATTGGTGATGATCAAGCACCAACTGCGCCTACCAATCTAACAGCTTCGTTAATCACAGCGACAACTGCCCAGCTTGCATGGAACGCAGCGAATGACAATATTGGGGTTGAAGGCTATGCAGTGTATCTCAATAATGCTGCTACTCCCGCAACGGAATGTCGAGCCGTTCGGACAACTCAATGCACGTTGACCAGCCTCAATCCCTTAACTACCTACAGCATTACGGTCAAGGCCTTTGATGCGGCAGGCAATGTTTCGCTTGCGAGTAATTCGATTAATATAACTACACCTGATGTTGATCGGATTGCCCCGACGGCCCCGACCAATCTGAACGCTACCAATGTAACTGCTGCGAGTATCCTGCTTAGTTGGACGGCTTCGAGTGATAATGTTGGCGTGGTTGGCTACAATGCCTATCTTGGTACGAACCCAATTGCGGTTACCAGTTGCAATGGCGTAATTACAACTGTATGTAACCTGACCGGACTTGCGCCTGATACGCAATACAGTATTACGGTCAAAGCCTTTGATGCGGCGGGCAATGCTTCGCTTGCAAGCAATAGCATCCTTGTGACAACCTTGATTGATACGCAAGCACCAACGCCACCGTTAAATCTTCAGGTTCTCGCTAAAACCACCACGACGGTTGATATAAATTGGACGGCTTCAAGTGATAATGTTGGTGTGATTGGCTACAATGCCTATCTTGGTACTAACCCGATTGCAGTTACTAGTTGCAATGCTGTAACGGCAACCATGTGTAGCCTGACTGGACTTACGCCCAATACTCAATACAGCATTACGGTCAAAGCGTTTGATGCGGTGGGTAATGTTTCTGCTGCCAGCGATGGCTTGGTGGTTCGTACCAACCCATTACCAACCTTTGGTAATCCTTGGTATCTGCTTGATGGCGCTACGCACATCACGCCGAGCCAACTCAGTACAACCAGTGGCAATGCCGCCGCCAGCGATTCGATTCCAGCGGCGAGTGCAACTAACATCGATGGTCAGGCGACTCAAACCATCAGCTATGAGGCCGAAAATCTCACGGCTAGCTACGATAGCAGCAAAACCACCGAGTTTGAGCTGTTTATTGATGCAGGCACGGCGGTTGGCAATGGTACACAAGCACGCATCGCCTACGATTTTACTGGCGATGGCACGTGGGATCGGATTGAAACCTACAACTATTTTGCAACTGATCCGGTGAATAGTTGGGAACGTTATACCCATACTCGTGGATTACGCTCGGCAACAGGCAGCTTTGCCAATTTGACCAATGGCAAGGTCAAGCTTGAGCTTTGGAATGCAATCGGCAATAACCCATCGCTGATTCGCACGAATGCCAGCAGCGCCGATGGTCAGCAATCAACCTTGGTTTTGCCATTCTTGGTAACAACTGTTGATAACGAAGCTCCCACTGCGCCAACCAATCTGCTACGCGGTGTGACGACTGCTAACTCAGCAGCCTTTACTTGGCAAGCCGCAAGCGATAACGTTGGGGTCGTCGGTTATTCAGCCTACCTCAATGGTAGTCAGGTTGCCGTAGCAAATTGTCAGATGGTCACAGGCCTCGGCTGTAATCTTACTGGCTTGAGTGCCAATACCAGTTATAGCGTGGTGGTCACGGCCTTTGATGCTGCTGGCAATCAATCCGAGGCTAGCGCAAGCATCACATTTACCACCTCCGACTTGGATTCGATTCAGCCAACAGCGCCAACAAATGTTGCAATTGCCAACATAGGCGCTACCACGGCTACGGTCAGTTGGAATGCAGCGACTGATAATCTGGGGGTTGTTGGTTATTCAGTCTATCTGAATGGGGCAGATCAAGCGGCCAGCGGGTGCAGCATGGTTGATGCGTTGAACTGTACGCTGAGTGGCTTGAATGCTGACACTAGCTATACATTGGTGGTCACAGCCTTTGATGCTGCTGGCAATCAATCCGAGCCTAGCGCAACTGTTACATTCACAACGCAGGCTAATCCATTTCGTTCGCAGTTGTATCTGCTTGATGGCGCTAGCCAAACCGCTGACGGAATCTTGAGTGTGATTCCGGGTAATGCGGCAGATAGTGATCCGCTTGCGAGTGCCCAAAATGGCAACTGGGATGGGCTGCCAACCAATGCTATCACCTATCAAATTAACGACCTGACGGCAACCTATGATCCTGCGAAAACCACTCAATTTAATCTCTACCTTGATGCAGGCATCGGCGTAGGCAACGCCAGCCAAGTGCGTGTTTCCTACGATTTTACTGGCGATGGCACGTGGGATCGGATCGAAACCTATAACTATTTCGCGACTGATCCGGTGGTGGGCTGGGAACTATACAATCATACACGTGGGTTGCGCTCAGCAACGGGCAGCTTTGCCAATTTGACCAATGGTAGACTGAAAGTCGAGCTTTGGAATGCAATTGGCAATGGTGGATCGCTTGTGCGAACGAGTGCCACCACGGCTGATGGCCAGCAATCGACGCTGACGCTGCCATTTAGCGAATAACGCTTGTAACTGATCATCAAAGCCCTTCGTTATCGCCGTTATCGCGATAGGCGAAGGGCTTTTGCAGTTGCGGTTATTGTTGCGTTAAGAAAATTGGCGAGCCTGTTAGTTGGATGTTGCTGCCGCTGACTGTACTACTTGTGCCATTCCAAGCCACTTTGGTGTAAGTTCCAGTTAAATTAATCGTGGCGTTAGCAGTTTCATTGCGATCAAGCGTGGTTTTGGCCCATAAAACATAACGCAATTGATTGTTTTTACGAAACGCTGCACCATCGATTGTGCTGGGCAAATTTAATGCAGCCGTTGCAGTTGCATCGTAGCGCCAGCCATACAGTTGATTGTAGGTTGTGCGGTTGGCAATGCCCTCGCTTGTCATAATCTGATTATTAGGTGCATTACGCTTGAGATTTTCGTAAAAGCCCATTAATTGGTATTCATCTTGAGCGGTTGCATAATCTGCGCCCTCGCCAGTGGCAAACCAATAAATTTGCAAAATACCAAGTTGCTGGCCTTTGACGATGGCTTTGATCAGATAATTACGCTGAATTTCTTCGCCGCCAGCGTAATTATTGAAGGCTTTACGTGAAACATTGGTTTCAGTGATGATACTTGGCTTGCGTGGAAAGGTTGTGCCGTTGTAATTGCGGGCCGCTAAAGTTTCGTTCATTGTTTGGTATTGATTGACGAAAACTTGGCTCATGCGGTCGCTATGCCGCACATAGACAAAACCGCCAACTCCATTATCCCAATAGGAGCCACCATATTGCGGATAAATATGATAACTTAGGGCATCGAAATAAGCTCCGCCAGTTAATGGATATTGGCTGCTGACTTTGCCAGCATCGGGATTATCGGTATAGCGCAACAGTGCATCCAAAAACGAGGCATAGCCAATACCACCTGGCGCAACATAACTGTCAGGATCAGTCTTTTTAATCACGGTGTAGGCAATCCGTAATAAACGAATGTAATTGTAAATTGGTGCATTCAGATTTGGTAATTCATTCGGAGTTGGCGCACTATCCCACCAACTGCCACCGCTCGCACCAGGGTTAGCATAAGCTCTGGCGCTGTTAGTATAATCTGGCTCGTTGATAATTTCATAGAAGCGCATATATTTGCCATAGGTGCTGGCAATCTGCCAAACATACACAGCAAATTTATTCGCATCATTGACGGGTGTGCCATTCTCGCCATTATCCCAAATTGGCTCGTACATGCCTTGCCAGAGCTTGCTTTGTATAGGTGTGCCGTTGTTGCTGTAGTAGCTGGCGGTATCGCGCCAAGCAGCGCGTGGCTCGCCTAAAAAGACCGTGTTTTCGCGAAAACTAAGCGTAGTAGAAATATATTCGAAGACTGGAACCCGAATCGCCGCGCCCCATTGGCCAATAAAACTATCTGGGAGCGAAGCGCGGGCGCTGTGTGCTCCCGCATCAGCCCCAATTGCATAAATTTTTTGATCATCCCAGCCGTTGCCATAGTAACCAGGGTTTAGCCCAAATTGAAAAAGTGCAGAATAACTAGGAACATACGTATTGGCCGTGATCTCGTGATTGCCCATCACAATTGGCATATAGGTGGTGCTGGGGGGTAAATAATTGGCTGCGAGACTTGAAACCGATCCCAGTATCAACAAAAGCAGCATAAGCCGAAAAAAGGCACGTTGAGCCATACAACCTCCTGAGTTGGTTGTTAATTGCCGAAACGATCAGCGGTGGTTGGTTTAAGGCTAAATTGAATCTGTTCTTTGATTGGCTCGTTGGTTAAACGGGGAATCACATGCATATGTACATGGTGAATTACCACGCCGCTGACCGCCCCACAATTCCAGCCGATCGTATAGCCCAATGGTTTGTGGCTGGTGGTGATGAAGGCCTTGACCTGATTGAGCAACTCTTGCATGGCATCCCATTCGTCAAAATCCATCTCGTGGCGGGTTTCGCAATGGCGTTTGGGAATAATCACGCCAGCGCCCGAGAGCACCTTATCGGGCTGTTGCAAAAATCGGCAAAAGCGATTTTCCAGCATGGTTTCAATCTCAAGGGTTTCGGGGTCGCAAAATGGGCAAGCATTCATGGAGTTTCTCCATCGTCTTGTTCGTTGGCCTTCAACATATCGCCCAGCCGCATCAAGGCCTCGATCAAACTATGATCATGCGGTTTTTCGGCTTCTTCCAAGGCGCGAACCATCCCCTCGCGGACTTGCATGCCCCATGTTGTTACAATTCGTGGATCTTCATGGACTAAAGCTTCTTGTAAATGGCTTACGGCATCGGGAACGTGTAGTGCGGCCAATGCCACAGCAGCCTCGTAGCGCACATCGCTATCGGGGTGACGCAACGCCAAGACCAAGGCATGAAAGGCTCGAGGATCGCCAATTTTGCCCAACGAACGGGCGGCGCGAGCAGCAATTTCGGGGTCGAAATCGGTTAATGCAACCAATAAATGATTAAAAACCCGTGCTTGGCCGATTACTCCGAGAATCCGAATTGCTTCGATCCGCAATTGGCGATTTTTTTGCTCCATCAGATCGAGCAATGCTGGGACAGCGGCGGCTCCGATCACCCCGAGCGTCCAGGCGGCTCGCATGCGAATGTCGCGCTGCGGCGAGCGCAAGAGCGGAATTAAAAATGGGACGGCAGGCTCACCGAACAAACCAAGCGTGAAGGCCGCTTGCGAACGCACAAACTCATCATCGTGCTGCAAATCGGCGACTAATTGAACAATCGTTTCAGGTGTGCGCTCCATGCGTCACCTCCTTGTGACATCATCAATGCTTCGAAGAATGGTGCTAAGTTGAGATTGAGTTGTGCGATTATCGACAACAACTCGCGATGGGCGACGTAAGCCACTGGCAGTGGTGGTACCAGCAGGCAAGCCTGTGGAATCAATACCATTCCACGCGAGCAGGGCTTGGCCAAGCTCAAATCGACTGAGAATTTGTGGGCCTACAAGGTGAAATATACCATAAAGGCTTGGTTTTTGTGCAAGCTCAATCAAGGCTTGAGCCACATCTTCAACAAAGACTGGGCAGCGCAGTTCATCGGTAAAAAGCACGCCATGACGTTCGCCGCGCAGCATTGCCAAGGCCATGGTTGTGTTGGGGTCTAGCGGGTTTTGACCATACAACAACGAGGTGCGAGCGATGGCTGCCTGTGGGTCAAGCGCTGCGACAACTGCCTCGCCCGCTGCCTTCGAGGCTCCATAGGGGTGGATTGGTGCTGGCACGTCGCTTTCGGTATAGGCGGCCTCGCGTCCACCCCACACTGCATCCGATGAAACATGCACCAATCGGACTTGATGTTGGGCTGCCCAACGGGCGAGGGTGGCGCTGGCTTGAACATTCACGGCCCACAAGGCTTGGTCGGTCATGGCTGGCCCCATCGCAGGCGTGACCGCCGCCGTATGAATAATTGCAGTTGGCTGAATTTGCTCAAGTAGTGCCTCAAGTTGGGCTTGATCGGCCAAATCGCAGGCTACATGCTCGCCAGCTGTTGGCGGGTTACGCCAAGTTTGGCTATACACTTTATCCCAGATTGTTGTCTGCTGTGCAAAATAAGCGACCCGTTGGCCAAGATAGCCTGATGCCCCAGTAATTAACAAGCGACTCATACACAACACCATCACTAAAAAGATCGTTAATAGTTCTATTGTAGCCCACGCTGCAAGTATTGGGTTTTTGATTCCTCACCCCCTCACCCCCAACCCCTCTCCCGCCGCCGTGGGTTTAAGGGCGGACAGGTTGGGGAATGGGTATTCATCAGTGTTAGGGGATGGCCGTCCCGAGCCGACCACCCCGCGTCACCGTCGTGGCCCACCGTTCGTGCAGCGCCGTTCCCGCCAACGATAGTCGCGCTCCCAGCGCTGGCTGCGTTCCCGTCCACAGCCAGCGCAGCACCCCATACCGCCCCAACCGAAACAGACTTTCTCGTGCCGCCCATGGGCGGCGCGGGCTGGGGCGATCCCCGCGTTCGGCCAGCACCGCCTGCGCCTCCGCCGTCCCGACCAGCAGCACCAGCACCGTCGCGATCGCCATGCCCAGCACCAAGGCCTCCTGCGTCGTCTGGCTCCGCGACTGGCTCGCCTCCCATTGCCAGCCCGCCGTTTTCCAATCGCGAAACAGCGCTTCGATCGCAGAGCGCCGCCCATACGCCTGCCGAATCGCCCCAATGCCCTCCAGATTGCTCACCAGCAGTAACGGCTCGTGACACGTCGCCTCCCATGCGGCCACCACTGTCACCGTTCGCCAGCCCGCCTTCTTGAAGGCATGGCCCCGCCGCACCACGCGATGGCCTCGCGTGACCAGCGTGCGGATCATGGTTTCGGTGTGCCCCCGCAGTTGGATGCGGGTATGGCCTTGGACGCGCACGACCCAGCCCCAGCCGTAGGCCGCGACCTGATCGGTGAAGGCGGGGCAGCCAAAAGCACGGTCGGCCACGACGACGACGGACATGGCATTGGGCAGCACCTGCTGCACGCGCTCCAGCAGGGTGGCAACATCGGTCCAGAAGGCGGTGGCGCGGCGGGTATAGCCGGGATGGAGCACCCAGGCAAGCGGAATGGCGCGACCGTGATACCAGAGGGCGGCGGTGAGCAGGGTCCAGCGGTCGGTGTGGGTGGTTTCATCGATGATGACGGTGACGGATTCAGTGGGTGCGATGTGGAGGGTGGTGGCGAGGATGGCGCGATGGAGCGACCACGACAGCTGGGAATCCCGATAGGTGCGGCGCAGTCGGCGTTCGTGACTGGCGGCGTGGGCAGCGGTGGACAGTCCAAGGGCACAGCCCCAGGCCACGACGCGCGTGGTGATGGACGGCATGAGCAGGATGCTGACGAGCCAATCGGTGAGCCGACGGGCAGTCCAGGGCGAGAGGGTGGGCACGGCGGTGCGCAGGATGGTGTTGATCCAGTGGGCAAGGGCTGGTATACTCGGCATACGACCTCGGTTTTGGGATGGGTTTGGTTTCGTCACCACCCAGTATACCAACCCGAGGTCGTTGTGTGAACCCATGGTGTGCGTCCCTGTCCGCCCTTAAACATGGCGGCGGGCGAGGGGAGTTCCAATATTCAAATACGGTGGTTCCCCCTCGCTCGCGTGCGGGAGAGGGGGCTAGGGGGTGAGGGCATGCAAATCGATTGTTAAACCCACCATTGTAAGGTTATGCGGGTGAGAGCCTGTCAATATTAATTATTTGGCTCAGCGACTGGCTCAAATACCACCAAACTTGCCCGTTGTTGGTAGCCTAATGCTTGGTAGAGCGGCAGACCTGCCTCGGATGCCACCAAAACACTCCATTGTTCGCCATGGGCAGCGGCTTCATGCAACACATGAATCATCAACGCTCGTGCGATGCCGCGCCGTCGATAATCGCTGGCCGTGTATAAATTCATCACATAGCTATGTTCGGCATCGATTCGGCAGGCTCGCACTCGTGCCACTACCCGCTGATCAAGTGCAATAAAGCTATGGCGCAGGCCTGACTCATGCAGGCGGGTCTCGCTAATCCAGGCCCGCTTGGCTGGATCATTGTTGTTCAGCCATTGCATTTCAGCGATGGTTTTGGCTTGACCAACCGAATAGCGTTGGTCAGGCGGCGGTAGATCGCTGAGTTTGCGGACAAACAGCACTTCGTTTGAGCTATGGCGATAACCAGCGGCATGGTAGGCAGCGTGATCGCTGGCTGGCCGATCAACGAGGGTAATTCGATGATCGGCGGTTGGTTGGTAGTTGGCAAGCATTGCTAATACAGCGGCAGGTGAATGATTTTGCACAATCACCTCATCAGCAACGTGCGGCTCCTGATTCCAAACATCATCGACATGCAGAATAGTTAAACCATCAATAATATGGCGTTGTGAGCGATTTTCGACGCTAGGAATGCCAATTTCGCCGTACATAAAGATTTCTAGGGCTTGCTTGATCTGCATTTGTGGTTAGCTCCCAATTAGTTCAGCTTGAAACATCATCGTATACTAGCCATATTGATGCTTGATCGGCCTAACGAGGGAATTTATGTTTGAGCAATTTGATCCAGGGTTGATTGCGACCTTACGCGCCGCCCGTTCGCTCACGATTTTGACCGGAGCAGGAATCTCTGCTGAGAGTGGGATTCCGACCTTTCGTGATAGCTTGGCTGGGCTGTGAAATACGATTGATGTTGAGCAAGTTGCAACTTTAGCAGGCTATTTGCAGCAACCTGAGGCCGTTTGGGCTTGGTATCAGGCGTATCGTCAGCAGATGCTTGATGTTCAGCCGAATGCTGGCCACGTTGCTTTAGCCCAACTTGAGCAGCATATCCCAAGTGTGACGATTATTACCCAAAATATTGATGGACTGCATCAGCGGGCTGGCTCAACGAGGGTGATCGAGTTGCATGGCACGATTAATACGGTGAGTTGTAGCGCCGCTGAACATGGCAGTTTGGCTTGGCCAGATAGCCCAAATTTGCCGTTTTGTTCAGTTTGTGCTGCACCGCTGCGTCCCGATGTGGTCTGGTTTGGTGAACGTTTGGATCTTGCCAAGATTCAGGCGGCTGAATTAGCCAGCCAAACCTGTGATGTATTTCTGGCGATCGGCACATCGGGCGTGGTCGCGCCAGCCGCGACCTTTCCGATGACTGCCCGTGCCCATCGTGCCCGTTTGATCGATCTCAACCTTGAGGATACGCCGTTGAGTCGCCATGCTCGCCATCGTTTACGCGGCACGGCGGCGCAGCTATTGCCAGCCTTGCTGGCTGCGACTTGGGCTGAGTAATGATTCAATCTTGAAGGCTTGATTATAAGCTTGTATACTGTGCATGCCTAACAACCCTTGAAATTGAATTGTGAGTTTGACTGATGAATCAATCCCAGATTGTTTGTTCAAACTGCCAGACCTTGCTAAATACTGACCTGTGGTACGAAGAGGGTGGTCGATACAGCCGCAATGGCCTTGACCTATGAACTTAATCCTAGTCCTCCAAGTATGCATACAGCAACCTTTCAAATGGGGGTCAGCGGCCCAAATCCAGCTTCGGCAACCGCCCCACGTTCGGTAAGCACTTGGGAAACTGGCGATCTGATCGGGACGAATCAGCGTTATCAAATTACTCAATTTCTTGGCAAGGGCGGCTTTGGTGAGACGTTTCTAGCCAAAGATCTCCAGTTAAAACGCGATTGTGTAATTAAGCGTATGCGTTCTGAGCCACACTGGAGTACGCTTGAGCGTAGTCGGGCTGAGCAAAACTTTATTCGCGAAGCTGAATTATTGGCTGCTTTAACCACCCCAGGCCATCCTAATATTCCTGAAATTTATGAATATATCGCAACTGAACCATGTTTGATTATGAAATATATTAAGGGCAAGTCGCTCCAGCACCTGATTGGCGCATTGTCAATGGAGCAAGCACTCAATTATGTCGCTGATATTGCTAGTGCCCTAATCTATATGCATGCGCAAAATGTGTTTCACCGCGATATTAAGCCTGAGAATATTCTGTTGGGCGATGATAATCGGGTTTGGCTGATCGATTTTGGTTTATCGAAGGCTGATCCTCAATTACTCCAAGTAGCAAGTGATAATGCTCAACATTCGATGATTGCAGGAACAATGGGTTTTGCTCCACCAGAACAACTTATGGGTAGAGCCACCCTGAAATCTGATATTTATGCTTTGGCGGCAACGTTGCATGTGTTATTAACTGGTTATCGTTCTCCCTTAACTCCCCATGACATCGAAGGGATTCGGAATGGTACAAAAGGGCAATTTCCGCTTGTATCAACGCTGAATCCTGCGGTAGACCCACGGATTGAGCACCTAATTGGGCAAGCCATGGCCTATGAACCAGAGCAACGCCCGACAGCTGAGCTTTTTCGCCAAACGATTTTGCAGGTTTTACAGCCCGATGCGCGTTTCGTCAGTATCACAACTCCGACTGGCTCAGTTGTTCGCAATCCTGTCGAGTTGGGCCGTTGGTGTCATAATCATTGGAAGAATGCGACTGATTGGTTAAGGGGCAACTTGCCAGAGGTGATCGAAACGGGATTTTTGAATGCCCAATTGGCGAATCAAGTTCGCGATTTACGCAAAAGTTATCAAACTGATATCGATATGGCGCTGGATTTGGTGATTGAGCGTTTGACTGATGGGAAAATCTATCAAGCTGATCTGATGATTACGCCTAATCCAATTGATTTTGGGAGTGTCGCTATCAGTCACGAATTCATTGCTAAACAAATTACGATTACTAATACTGGTGAACGCTACGTATATCTTCGTTTAGAGTCTACAGCATGGCTATGGGTTGATCGATCAGACAAGAATCGACAATCAGTGCTGTTATCACTCCATCCCCAACAGAAGAAACAGTTAACGTTGTATGCAAACGTTAGTGATCAGACTGTGAGTGGGCATTTACGAGCCTTGTTGAAAGCTTCAAGCGCAAACAGTTTGCTGTCACAATTCGCATGCCCTATTGGCGATTAACCCTTAAACATATTAAAGACTTTGGTTCTAGCCTGTCGGATTATTGGTTAGTTATTGTATTGGTGTTGCCAATTCTAATTATTTTAGGTTCGTGTATTTGGGGAATCTTGTTACGATCTTAATTATTTTGGCTTAATCTTGTGCAAACTGCTTGGTTGAGGTTTAGGCAGTTTGCCCAACATTGGCGATTTTTGGCTCGGCTATACTGGCGTGGTGATGTTAACGAACGCTTTTGCCCAACTAAAATTGTTGCAACTTGCCGATAGTGCTCTTCCAATTGGTTCAACCGCCCATTCGTATGGGGTTGAGTCGTTGGTAGCCGAGGGTCAATTGGGCGTGGCTGGGCTGGGCCAGTTTATGCGAGCCTTCATTCAAGAGAGCGGCCAGCTTGAGGCCTACTTGGCGAATCAGGCTTGGCAATTAGCTGATGCTACTGCCTTTGATCAGGCTTGGCTCGATTTAAATGATCACGCGGCGGCCTTCAAGCCTGCCCGCGAAAGCCGCCACGCCAGTGCGGTGCTTGGTCGGCGCTTGCTTGGCCTAGCCTTGCAATTGGAACCGTTGCCACGCTGGCAACAAGCCAGCACTTTAGCCCAATCTCACCAGATCGAAACCCATCATAGCTGTGTTTTTGGCTTGGTGGCAGGCTGCTTGGCGATTGAGGCTGAGGCCATGCTGGCAGCCTTATTGCAACAAATGACGTTGAGCTTGATTTTAGCATGCCAGAAAATTTTGCCGCTTGGGCAGGTACAAGCCCAGCAATTATTGTGGCAGTTGCATCCCACGATTAAAGCGGTCGTTGCCCAAACTCCACACATGATGTTGGCTGATCTCGCGCCTTGCAGCATTGGTTTAGATGGAGCGAGTATGCGTCACCCCTTGCTGGGTACACGCCTCTTTATTAGTTGATGCAAACCGCGACCCGCCTTGAGCGTATGCATGGCCATTTGGCGCTCGATTTTACGCTTAAACAGCAGCGTACCCGTTTGACGGTGCGCGAACATCGCCCGCCCTTGCAGGTGGTGCGCGATTTTGGCTTGGCCGATGGCACGAGTTTTGTGCATTTGCATAATGTTGCTGGCGGTGTGTTGGCGGGTGATCAGCTGACCACCACAATCAAGCTTGCTGCATCGACCAAAGCTCAACTGACTACGACTAGCTCGACCCGCATTTATCGCAGCGATGGCGAGCAAATCGCTTATCAACAGGTGCAGGCCACTTTAGCCGAACAGAGTTTGCTCGAATATTGGCCGGATACGACGATTCCGTTTGCTGAGAGTTTGTATCAGCAGCAAACCCGCATCGATTTGGCTGCTGACGCTGGTTTATGTTGGTGGGAATTTCTTGCGCCAGGCCGCGAAGCCTATGGCGAACGTTTTGCCTATCGTCAGTTGCGATTGGATTGCGATATTTATGCTTTGGGTCGGCCAATTTTGCTGGATCGCATGCGCTTACAACCAAGCCTGCAACAACTCAGCAACCCCTTGTATTTTGGCAAATACAGCTATTTGGCAACTGGCTATATTTGTCGGGTTGGTTGGGATGCCGTCCAGTGGAAAGCCCTCGAAGCTGAATTAATGGCCTTTGCTGCCAGCCAAACCAAGCTTGGGCGCTGCTTGTGGGGTGTGAGTTGTCTGGCTGCTCATGGGCTGGTGATTCGCGGGTTAAGCAGCAATAGCCGCGATCTGCTGGCGACGGCTTTTGACTATTGGCGCTTCGCCAAACAAGCGTTGTACGGCACAACCCCCAATCTGCCGCGCAAAATTTATTAGTGTGAGGCTTGTGCAATGCACCTAACTCCGCGTGAACAGGAAAAATTATTGATTGTGGTGGCCGCCGATTTGGCTCGTCGTCGTCAGGCGCGTGGCCTCAAACTGAATTATCCCGAAGCGGTGGCAATTATCACCGCCGAATTGCTGGAAGCCGCCCGCGATGGCAAAAGCGTGGCCGAAATTATGAGCTATGGCACAACGATCTTGACGGTTGACGATGTGATGGATGGGGTCGCCAATATGATTCACGAGGTGCAAGTTGAGGCGACGTTCCCCGATGGCACCAAGCTTGTGACCGTGCACGACCCAATTCGTTGATGAGGAGCCGCAAATGCAACCAGGCGAATATTTAATCGATCAACCAACCGAGGCGATTGCTGCCAACCTTGGCCGCGCAACCTGCGAGCTGTTGGTGGCGCATACTGGTGATCGGCCAATTCAGGTTGGTAGCCACTACCACTTTTTTGAGGTCAATCGGGCACTGGTGTTTGATCGTGGCCTAGCCTATGGCATGCATCTCAATATTCCGGCGGGCACGGCGGTGCGCTTCGAGCCAGGCGATAGCAAAATTATCAATTTGGTGGCCTTTGCTGGCACGCGCCAAATCTATGGCCATAATGGCTTGGTTAATGGAGCGTTGGATGCCGTCGATCAGCGGCAAACTAGCCTCAACGCCGTTCAACAACAGCAATTTGGCCATCGGGCCCAAGGAGATTTGGAATGAGCTTATGGATTCCGCGCCAAACCTATGCCGATTTGTATGGCCCGACCAAAGGCGACCGCTTGCGTTTAGCCGATACTGAATTAATTATCGAAATTGAACACGATTTTGCCCACTATGGCGATGAAATTACCTTCGGCGGCGGCAAGGTGATTCGCGATGGCATGGGCCAAAGCAGCAGCGCCCACGATGTGCTCGATTTAGTCATTACCAACGCGATCATTATCGATCATTGGGGCATCGTCAAAGGTGATATTGGGATCAAACAAGGCCGAATTGTTAAAGTTGGCAAGGCTGGCAATCCTGATACCATGGCCGGAGTTGACCCTGAATTGGTGGTTGGCGCGAATACCGAGGTGATCGCTGGCGAGCATATGATCGTCACCGCTGGCGGGATTGATAGCCATATTCACTTTATTGCGCCTGGCCAAATTCCCGAAGCGCTTTCGAATGGCGTGACAACCCTACTTGGCGGCGGAACTGGCCCAGCTACTGGCACCAAAGCCACCACCTGTACGCCAGGTGTTTGGAATATGGCGCGAATGCTGCAAGCCGCCGATGCTTGGCCAGTTAATCTTGGCTTTTTGGGCAAAGGCAATGCTGCTCAGCCCGAATCGTTGATTCAGCAGATTCAGGCTGGCGCATGTGGCTTGAAATTGCACGAGGATTGGGGCACAACGCCCGCTGCGATCGACATGTGTTTGAGCGTGGCCGATCAATACGATGTGCAAGTGGCAATTCACACCGACACAATCAACGAAGCTGGCTTTTTAGAAGATACAATTCGCGCGATTGCTGGCCGCACTATCCATACCTATCACACTGAGGGTGCGGGCGGCGGCCATGCTCCCGATATTATCAAAATTGCTGGCGAACGCTATGTGCTACCCTCATCGACCAACCCCACCCGCCCATATACCGTCAACACGATCGCTGAACACCTTGATATGTTGATGGTTTGTCATCACCTTAATCCCCAAGTGCCTGAAGATGTGGCCTTTGCTGAAAGCCGGATTCGACCTGAAACCATCGCCGCCGAAGATATTTTGCATGATCTGGGAGTGATTAGCATGATCTCCAGCGATTCGCAGGCGATGGGTCGGGTTGGCGAAGTGGTGACCCGCACATGGCAAACTGCCCACAAAATGAAGGTTCAGCGTGGTGCGTTGCTTGGCGATTCAGCTCGCAACGATAATCAACGGGTCAAGCGTTATATTGCCAAATACACGATCAATCCAGCCTTAGCTCATGGCATTGCCCACGAAGTTGGCTCGATTGAGCCAGGTAAATTGGCTGATTTGGTGTTGTGGCAGCCGGCCTTTTTTGGCGTAAAACCTGAAATTATTGTCAAAGGTGGCTTGATTGCTTGGAATGCCATGGGCGATGCTAATGCTTCGATTCCCACGCCGCAGCCTGTGCTCTATCGCCCGATGTTTGGGGCTTTTGGCGGGGCGCTTGGTGCAACGAGTTTGACCTTTGTTTCAGCCGCCGCTCATGAATCAGGCATTGGTCAACAATTGAATTTACAAAAAGTGACTTCGGCGGTGCGCGGTTGCCGCAGCGTCCAAAAAGCCGATTTAATCCACAACAACGCTACTCCGCTGATCGAAGTTGATCCCGAAACTTATGCGGTACGTGCTGATGGTGAGCTATTGACCTGCGAGCCAGCTACGAGTTTGCCCTTGGCGCAGCGCTATTTCTTATTCTAAAATGAGGAAATTATGACCGAACAATTATTACGAATTGGGATTGCTGGACCTGTGGGCAGTGGCAAAACTGCCTTAGCCCACTGCTTGACCAGCCATCTGACCAAACGCTACTCTGTGGCGGTGGTGACCAATGATATTTACACCAAAGAGGATGCTGAATTTTTGCTGCGCCAAGGTGTCTTGCCTGCTGAGCGGGTGCGTGGCGTGGAAACTGGCGGCTGCCCGCATTCAGCGATTCGCGATGATGCCTCGATGAACCTCGAAGCGATTGCTGATTTGTGCGCAACCCTGCCCGATTTGCAGATCGTGTTTGTTGAGAGCGGCGGCGACAATCTGGCGGCCTCGTTCAGCCCAGAGTTGGTCGATTATTGGATTTATGTGATTGATGTGGCTGGTGGTGATAAAGTGCCTCGCAAGGGTGGCCCTGGCGTAACCCGCTCCGATTTACTGGTGATCAACAAAATCGATCTGGCAGAGTTGGTTGGCGCTTCGCTTGATGTGATGAATCACGATGCCAAGCAGATGCGTGGCGAATTACCGCTGGTGTTTACCAACCTCAAAGATGAGACAGGTTTAGATCAGGTGATTGCTTGGATCGATCACGTCTATGCATCGCCACGGCCTGAGCCAATCCATGTTCACGACGATCATCATCACCATCATCACCATTAAATCGAGCTAGTCTAACTGTTGTCGTTTCTTGGGTTTGTAATATATGTATGCCCTCACCCCCGTCCCCTCTCCCGCGGCGGGCGAGGGGCGATCCAATGATCATGATCAAGGGTTTCCCCCTCGCCTCGCGTGCGGGAGAGGGGGCTAGGGGGTGAGGGAACGCTGTTAGTTCACGATGCTTGGTTTTCGATAACTTCGGCTAGTTGTTCAGCGGCTTCGGGATTGTTGGCGGTGCTTTGAATGGGCGTTGGTTGGCTGGCTTGGCTTGGCACACCAGCCAAGGCTTCTTGCACCAAGGTTTGCATTCGCTGCATTGCATCACGGGCAAAGCGCAATTGCAAATGCCGCCCAAACAACTTAAAGCCTAGCCAATAGAATGGGTTGCGAATGCGCCCGGTTTGCGAAAAGGCATGAATTCGAAATAGCACTTGGCCGGTTTCAAGCAATTTAACGATCGTAAATTCAATTTGGCCACGCTCGAAATGGCCTTGCAAGGTTTGATAGTTGTAGCCCCAAACCCGCTCAGGGCCGTGCTCAGTCTCGCGAGTTTCGTCGATCACACCGCCAATTTTTACCCCAAAATAGAAGCTAAAGCCCAAAAATGTGCCACGTAGCAGCATAATTCGTTGTTCGAGCGGCTGGTCGGGAATAAAAATTCCAGTGATTAGATCAGGAGGTGGAAAGCGATATTCGCGCAACACCGCGCAGGCTGCTTGCCATGAGCCATGAGCTTGGGGCTGGCCTGGCGGTTCAGGTGGCAATTCAGCCTCATAATCATCAACATTCCAGCCATTTTCCTTGGTATATTCGTGGACGCGCTGCAAATCGAAATTTAGCTGGGCATCGCGATAGGCCTCAATTTGTTGGCGATATTGTTGCCATAATGGTTGTTCAGTCATGAATTACTACCTCGCCCTCCGGCGTTTGTTCAATTGTGCTGGTTTGAATTTCGCCGAGCTGTTGGGCTTGGGCAAATTCAACCACTCGTTGGCAAAAGGTGCTCCAAACTTGGGTTTGCACTACTTTGCCAATGCGATAGGCCATTTCAACCAAGCCATCGCGTGAACGCGCTTCCGAAGCGATTTCAAAACGCCATGTATTGGAGCGCTCAGGGTGTGGTTTAAGCTCAAAATGAATTTGCCCGGCCTCGGGATGACCCTCAAGCGTACAAAATCCAAAGCGCAACGGCTGGCTGGTGGACACCCGTACCGATCCATTCCACGGTCCCAAAATCGCAATATCATACTCATCGCCAACCTGCATTACCCGCTCGTTGCCCGTAGCTTTGCGAAAATCAGCGAATAAACCAGGGCTGAAATCTGGCAAATTGGCCTTGATATGCTTAACTAAGCTTTCGGGCGATTGATTGAGCGCCTGAAAATCGACCCAGTAGCGGCGGCGATAGAGTGAACCACTACCGGCTTGTGGCGTTTGAGTAGCTTTTCCACGCTTGAAACGGCGCTGCCAAAGTTGCACCAAGCCGATTGCCCCCAAGCCCAGTCCGAACATCCAGCCAAATTGCCGTCGTTGCATTGTTAACCTCATTGTAACTCAGTTGCTGCTGGCACTTTATGCAAAAACAGCACCACGATTTTAGGCTTTGAGTTAAACCACAACAACGCGGATTATCAGAATGACTGGTTGATCTGCTGAGATATGCGTGGATTGGCAGCATGAATTATTGGTTAATCTCTGGAAACTGCATTAGGAGTGAAAATATTAATGGCATGACGTTCGGGAATAGAAATTGTGGGTTATACGCTGATTGAATCATATTATCGTCGTAATTGAGAGACTCAGCATGGGGATTAGGGGAATGACTAAAACTGATTGCTTGAATCATTCCCCTACCCTAGGCACATCATGTGAGATCTACTGTTCGCCACCTGGACGCGCGAAGTTGATTTGTTCAGCAGATGCTATGCCATTCGTGCGATCCGGATAGGATAGCCACTGCATGGCAATATTGAGATCTTGAACAATAGTTGCGGCTTCGATCGTGCTGCCGTTCTCCAATTCGATCGATCCGGTTGTGTGTGCATCGCTGATCAACGTGAGATCGTACCCGCGTTCGAGCACACCATAGGCGGTGGCGCGAATGCACCAATTGGTTGCTGCCCCTGCCAGCACAATATGCGAGACCTCTAACGCCGCCAGTTCTTCCGATAAGCTGGTTTGTTCAAACGATGAATTAAAATGCTTGTGAATTCGTGGCTCGCCTGCGGCAGGTACTAGCTCGGGAACCCATTGCCACTGTGGACTATCGGTCGGCATTTCCTCATCAGTGTGTTGAACCCACAGCACGGGAATGTTTTCAGCGCGAGCACGTTCCACTGCGTGGGCAATATTCCCGATGACCCGAGCGGCTTCCCACGTGCCATTCATAACACCGACCTGGACATCAACGACCACGAGTGCGGCCTTGTTACCTTCGCGAATAGTTGCCATATATGCGGCTCCTTTAACACAATTCAATAGTGGTATTATAGCACGTATGTGCGATTTTGATGAATTTTCAACCTTCTAAGTGATGATTATTCCGTAGATTGCCACACACATTCTGAAAGGCCAATGCAAGCGCTAGATGATACGAAAGCTCGCCCGTTGGCCTGAAAAATGCCCTGTTCGAGTTGAACAAGGCATTTTTGTAACTCATTATGTGAAAAATCGTACAAATTACCTATTGTTATTTACTTCACAAAGGTGTAGAATCGATATGCGGTAACAACAGGAGGCCGAGTATGCAAAAAGTGATTATTATTGGGGCGGGCTTTGCGGGTCTGCGAGCTGCCAAAACCCTGGCGGGCAAAAAAGTCGATGTGTTATTGATCGATCAACAAAATTATCATTGTTTTCAACCGCTACTGTATCAAGTGGCGACGGCTGGCTTGGAGCCAGAGCAAATTGCCTATCCGGTGCGCGGAATTATGCACAATTGGCCGGGCGTGCGCTTTTTGATGGCTCGTGTGGAGCAGATTGATCGCGCTAGCAAACACGTGGTTACCACGATGGGCAGCTTCGACTATGATTATTTAATTGTCGCGGCGGGCGGCCAAACCAATTATTTTGGCAACCGTGAAATCGAGCAACATAGCTTTGGCTTGAAAAATTTAAATGATGCTGAGCAGTTGCGTAATCACTTGCTAAGTATGTTTGAACGTGCAGCTTACGAACGTGATCCACAGGTGCGCCAGGCCTTGCATACATTTGTGGTGGTTGGTGGAGGCCCAACCGGCGTTGAATTAGCCGGAGCAATTCGCGAGTTGGTCAAACACGTTTTGGTGCGTGATTTTCCCCAACTTGAAAATAGCCAAGTGCAGGTGATTTTGCTCGAAGCTACCGATAAAGTGTTGGGTATGTTGCCAACCCGCTTGCAGCAAAAAACGCTTCAGCGCTTGGAAAAAATGGGCGTGCAAGTGCGTTTGAATACTGCCGTCGAGGGAGCCAGCGCCGATCAGGTCTATCTCAAGGGTGGCGAGGTGATTGCTAGCCATACCCTGATTTGGGCCGCAGGCGTGCGTGGAGTTGAGTTGGCCCAAAGCCTCGAATTGGCCTTAGCACGCGGCAATCGGGTGCAAGTTCAGCCCGATTTGCGCTTAGCCGACGATCCAAATGTGTTTGTTGTTGGCGATCTGGCCTATCTTGAGCAGGCGGGCAAGCCCTTGCCGCAAGTTGCGCCCGTGGCAATTCAACAGGCAGTTACGGCAGCCAAAAATATTTTGCAACAGCGCCAAAACCAGCCCACCCAAACTTTTATCTATCGCGACCGTGGCTCGATGGCGACGATTGGCCGTAATGCAGCGGTGGCGCATATTTTTGGCCTGCAATTTTGGGGCTTTCCAGCGTGGGTGGTGTGGTTATTTATTCACCTAATGAGCTTGGTTGGCTTTCGCAATCGGCTAGTGGTGCTGATTAATTGGGCCTACAACTACTTCTTCTATGATCAAGCGATTCGTTTGATTACCGCCAATCGCAAGCAAGCCGATTTTGACGTAGCGCCAGCTTTGGATATAATGCAAACCAACAACTAAATGGTGTGGTTACCACACCAAAGCTAGGGGAGCCAAGTGAGCTTGGCTGAGAGGGCGGACCGATCGATGCCGCTAACCCTCAGAACCTGATCTGGTTTATACCAGCGTAGGGAAGCGTTTGACGATTGGAAACCATCGCTAACCTTACCCGTTGGCGATGGTTTTTTGTTGCTCAACGCCTACCGCACGCCCGTGTGGAGGTGCTTTTTATGCAGGAATCGCCTGATTCTGTGCTTGATCCGATTGCCAAGGATCAACGTTCGTTTGGGTTCCACGATTGTTTTGCTTTGTGGTCGAGCCTTGGGGTGGGCTTGCTAGTGCTGAGCGCTGGCGCATTGCTTGTGCCAAGCCTGAGTTTTGGCATGGCCTGTTTGGCGATCGTGCTTGGCTCGGCGGTTGGTGCTGCGCTATTGGCCTTGGTTGGCGTGATTGGCAGCGATACAGGCTTGCCAACCATGGCTTTATTGCGTCCAGCTTTGGGTATTCGTGGTGCGGTTGCTCCTACAATTGCTAAGCTCATCCAATTAATCGGTTGGGGTGCCTTTGAAATTATTGTGATGAGCGAGGCAACCGATGCGATTGCCCGTAGCGCTGGGCTTGATCTGCCCGCCAGCATTTGGACGGTCGTTTGGGGCGTGCTGGTGACGGCTATGGCCTGGGGTGGGCCACTGACAATTGTGCGGCGGTTTTTGCGTACCTGGGGCATTTGGTTGGTCACTGGCTCGGCGCTTTGGCTGACCTACCAAGCCTTTTAATTAACCAGTTTGGCTGAGTTATTTGCCCATCAAGCAACTGGTGAGTTGGGTTTTGGCACGGCACTCGATCTGGTGATTGCGATGCAACTTTCGTGGTTGCCCTTGATTGCCGACTATACCCGCTACTCCAAGGGTGCGCGGCCAACCTTTTGGGGCTGTGGCTTGGGCAATTTTGCCGCGAATGTTTGGTTTTATGGCTTGGGTGTGGTTTTCACCCTAAGCTTGGTGGGCCAACAAGTGTTGCCAGCAATTTTGGGCGCGGCTGGGGGAGCCTTGGCTCTAAGCCTAATTTTGGTTGATGAATCGGATAATGCCTTTGCTGATATTTATTCGGCGGCAGTTTCGGCGGGCCATTTGAGCAGTCGCATTAGCCTCAAAATGCTAGCTTTAGCCTTTGGCTTAATTTGCACTGGAGTGGCCTTGGTTGTGCCAATGGCGCGGTATGAAGGCTTTTTATTGCTGCTTGGCTCAATTTTCGCACCGCTGTTTGGCATTGTGCTAGTCGATCATTTTGGGTTGCGCCAGCGTCAACTTGACGTAACCGAACTAGATCGCGTCAATGGGCGGTATTGGTATCAGGCTGGTCTGAATTGGCGCGGCTTTGTAGCTTGGATTCTGGGAATTGGCCTGTTTCATGGCTTGAATGCTTGGTATCCGACCTTTGGTGCGACGATTCCAAGCCTTGTGAGCGCTGGATTGATCTATTGGGGGTTAGGCAACATTGGTTTGTTTACCAAGCAATCGGCCTTGCAACGTGCGGCCTAAATTGTTGACACCAAGCAGCATTGCCGATTGTTGGCATTCATTACGCCAGCAACGCCCGTTGGTGCATGTTGTGCCAAATTTGGTGACGGCCAATGATCTGGCCAATGCCTTGCTGGCGGTTGGTGCTGCGCCAATTATGGCGATCGAGCCAGCCGAATTTAGCCAGTTGCCCAATCGCGCCCTTGTTTTGAGCATGGGCACGCCAACGATTGATCGAATGCAACTACTTGCCCAAGCCGGACGAGCTGCCCAAGCCAAAAATCTGCCAATTGTGCTTGATCCGGTTGGAGTTGGTGCGACCGTTTGGCGCAAACAAGCGGCCTTGGCATTAATCGCTACGGTGCAGCCAACGATTCTGCGCTTGAATTTGGGCGAAGCCTTGGCTTTGCTCGATCAAACGGGTGTGGCCCATGGCGTTGATGTCGGTCACGCTTGGCATGATCCAAGGCTGGTGGCAGGCCAATTGGCACGGCGCTATGGCTGTGTAGTTGGCCTAACGGGCGTAATCGATGTGGTTAGTGATGGTATGAACTGGATTCAGCTTGAGCATGGGCATCAATGGCTGAGCCAAATTACTGGCGCTGGTTGCATTGTAACCAGCCTGATTGGCGCACTTGCTGCGGTTATCAATGATGTTATGTTGGCGACTGTCAGCGCAATCGCTGGCTTCGGAATGGCGGCTGAAGTTGCGGCTATGCATGCGCTTGGCCCAGCCAGTTTTCGGGTGGCCCTGTTTGATCAGCTTGGGGCAATTGCTGAATTAATTGATAACAGTCGGCTTAGCTATCGTATGGAGCAGCATGATGCAGATTGATTGGCGTTTGTATGCGGTGTTGGATACCGCCACGCTTGGCTCGCGCGACCCTTTGGCCATGACGGCGGCGCTGCTGGCTGGCGGGATTGGGGTATTACAACTTCGTGCCAAAAATCTGTCCGTGCGGCAAACCGCTCAGCTGGCCCAAGCGATCCTGCCACTCACCAAGATTGCCCAAATTCCCTTGATTATCAATGACGATTTAGGCTTAGCCTTGGCGGTTGGGGCTGATGGCGTGCATTTGGGCGTTGATGATTTGCCCTTGGATTTGGCTCGCGCCAGTTTCAAGGGCTTGATTGGCTACTCGCCTGAGGGAGTGGCCGATGCCCAACGGGCTGAAAAATTGGGCGTTGATTATCTTGGGGTTGGGCCATTTGCTGCCACCACTACCAAACTTGATGCTGGTGCGCCCTTAGGTCAGGCAGGCTTGCGAGCAATTGTTGAGGCGGTGGATTGCCCAGTTGTGGCGATTGGCGGAATTGCTCAACATAACGTTGCAGAAGTGCGAGCTTGCGGCGTGGCTGGCATTGTGGTGGTTTCGGCCTTGTTGAATGCGACCAATCCAACCCAAGCTTGTCGTGAATTTCTCGCACATTATAAGGAATGATAGATGACCAGTTTAATGCAAAAACAGCGTCAATCAACGCGACGCTTGGCCTATAGCATTGTTTTGGCAGCCTTGGGCTTAGCACTCTCGCCCATTAGCATTTCCACCGGCATTGCCAAAATCTCGCCAACCCAGCATCTGATCAACGTGTTGGCGGCGGTGTTGGTCGGGCCATGGTGGGGCTTGGCGATTGCCTTCGTGATGGCGTTGGTACGCAATTTGTTGGGTACTGGCACGCCCTTGGCCTTCCCTGGCAGCATGATCGGCGTGCTTTTGGCGGGCTTGCTCTATCAACGTTGGCGCAACGATTGGTTGGCAGTGCTTGGCGAGGTGATTGGCACTGGCCTCATTGGCGCGACTGTGGCGGCGTTGTTGGTTGCGCCGTTGGCAATGGGCAAAAGCCCAGCCTTGATCGCCATGCTCACACCGTTTGCAATTTCAGCCTTAGTTGGGGCGTTGTTGGCCTTGGCCAGCCTTGGATTATTGCGCAAAGCCCGTTTATTGCCCGCCGATGAGTGAGCTTGTTGTCGTTGAGAATTATCGCTTTCGCTATGCCCAAGCGCTAGTTGAGCTTGGGCCGTGGTCATTTGGCTTGGCGCAGGGCGAATGTGTGTTGTTGCTGGGAGCCAATGGCGCTGGCAAATCGACGGTTTGCCGCCTGCTCAATGGCCTAATTCCCTATCGCTATGCTGGCCAACAAACTGGCTCAGTCAGCATTGCGGGTCATGCGACTGAGCAACTTAATTCGCCGACGTGGAGCCAATTGGTTGGCAGCTTGAGTCAACGGCCTGCCAACCAAATTTTGGGCCACACGGTTGCGCGTGATCTGGCTTGGAGTTTGGCGCAACAAGGCTTGCCGCGTCCAACGATCGCCGCCAAGGTCAGCGAGTTGGCGGAGCGTTTTGGTTTGCTTGAGCTGCTGCAACGCCAACCGCAAAGCCTTTCTGGCGGCGAGATTCAGCGTTTGGCCCTTGCCAACTTGTTGGCTCGTAACCCAATTTTGGTGGTGCTTGATGAGCCATGTGCTGCTTTGGATGCGGCAGGTGTGCAGTTGGTGCGCCATGTGATTCAGCAATTGCAACAGCAAGGTACAACCGTTGTGATTGCCGAGCAACGCCCGCAATTGCTGCGCGATTTGGCAACCCGCGCCTTGAGCTTTGAAAAGGGCCAATTAATCTACGATGGGACTGTCTCTGCAATTGTTCAAAACGAAGAATGGTCTGTTGTACAAAATAAGCTGAAAATCAAGCCAATGCTGACATGGCATAAACTTGGCTACAAGCGTAATCAACGCCCAATTTTTGCCAACTTTAGCGAGCAACTGGATTGTACCCAGGTTGGTTTGGTTGGGCCGAACGGTAGCGGCAAAACCAGCCTCTTGCAATTAACCAGCGGCGTGCTGCGCCCCCAAACTGGCTGGATCTGCTATCAACAGCGCCCAATTAATCAACAACGGGCTGATCAACGGGCTACCTATCTTGCTAGCCCGCCACAAGATCTGCGCAGCTTTTTCTATCGGCCAACGGTGGCAGAAGAACTAACCTGTGCTGACCCAACCTGGCGGGAGCAGTTGATCGAGCGTTTTGGCTTGGCTGAATTATTGGCACGTTCGCCGTTTCAGTTGAGTGGAGGTGAGCAACGGCGAGTTGCTTTAGCCTGTGCGCTGTTGCACAAACCAAAAATTTTGTTGCTCGATGAGCCAACCGCAGGCTTGGATTATGCAGGCCGCTGGCAATTGCGTGAGCTGTTACAAACCTTGGCTCAACAGGTGTCGGCTTTGATTAGCAGCCATGATCTAGCTTGGCTAGCCAGCTTAACGTCGCGTTGGTTGCGCTTGCCTCAGGCAACGGCTGGCGCATGAACGAGCCATTCCCAACTGCTCAGTTTTGGCATCCACTGGCCTGTTTGGCCTTGGTTGCTGCGATTGGTCATAGTTTGCTTTGGCTTGATGCTTGGTGGCAGCAATTATTGGCGCTGAGCTTGATCTATGGCTGGCTTTGGTGGCACATTCGCGCGGCAATTTGGCCGCATGTGGGGTTGATGCTGCTCAGTTGTGGCTTGCTTGGGCTGAGTTTAGGCCTGAGCGGCACATGGTCGCTTGCGCTCCAAGCCAGCTTGCGACTGGCATGCTTGGGTATTGTTGGTTTATGCCTGTTTATGTTGGTTGAGCCAAGCGCCTTGATCGACAGTCTATACCAACTGGGCTTGCCATTAAATCTGGTGCGTTTGCTCGAAGGTAGCTTGAGCACACTGCCCGCGATGCTGCGAATTGTCCAACAAACGCGGGCTAGCTTGGCGACCCGAGGTATGCGCACTGATCGCTGGTATCTGTTGTGGAATGGGCGTTGGCTGGTTTTGCCGATTTTAGCCCAAGCCTTGCAGCATGCCGATGATTTGGCCGAAGCCTTGCATACCCGTGGCCTGAGCGACCAACGCCCGACCATATTGCAAGCCTACCCGTGGCGTTGGCAAGATTGGAGTTTGCTTGTGCTCAGTGGTCTCAGTTTGCTAATTTGGTTCTGATTCCCTCACCCCCCGCCCGCCGCAGTGGGAGAGGGGTTGGGGTGAGGGATGGTGGCTAGCTTTCAAGGGTCGGTTTTCGCTGCAAACCACGGATATGCTGGTTCATCGGTGGATGACTGACTGCCGATCCATGCCCTTGAGGGGGTGCAGGGGGATTAAAGCCCCCTGCGTTTCCCGCCTTGAGGCGGGACGGAAGGGTGGTAATCACCCATGATTGTAAAAAACCTACCCTTGAAAGATGGTGGCTAGGGGGTGAGGGGTCATTAATTAAGGATGGTGTTTATGGATTATGCGGCGAATTTTTGGCAGGCAAATCGTTTATTAGCCCAAGCTTGTTTGCAGCACCCGTTTGTGCAGGGGCTGGCAACTGGCCAACTGAGCGTCGAACGCTTTGCCGATTATATTGGCCAAGATAGCTTTTTTCTGCAAAGTTTTGCGCGGGCGTATAGTTTGGCAGCGGCCAAAGCACCAAATTGGGCGAGCGTGTGCACCTTTCATCAGCTAGCTGGCGGCGTGATCCAAGAGTTACAACTGCATCAAGCCTTTGCCGCCGACTGGCAGGTTGATTTAAATGTGGTGCAGCCCAACCCAGCGACCCAGCGCTACACCGATTTTCTGCAACTGACGGCGTGGTCGAGTGATTTGGGCACATTGGCGGCAGCGATGGCTCCCTGTATGCGTTTATATGCCTACCTTGGACAGAATTTAGCGAGTACCCAAGCCGCTAGTCAGCGCTATAGTGCTTGGATCGAAACCTATAGCAGCAACGAATTTGAAGCCTTGGTAAGGCAATTGGAGCAACTGGTCAATCAACATAGCTACAATTTGGCCAGTGCCGCTCAGGCCTATCGCTATGCCATGCAATGTGAATACGATTTTTTTGAAGCAGTGTGGAGTAACTAAATGCGAGCAAAAGCATTAACTATCGCTGGCTCCGATTCGGGTGGCGGCGCGGGCATTCAGGCCGATCTCAAAACCTTTCATACCTATCAAGTTTATGGTAGCAGCGTAATTACGGCAATTACCGCTCAAAATACAATTGGAGTTCAAGCCTTTGAATTAGTTAGCCCAAGCTTGATCGAACGCCAAATTGTGGCGGTTTTGGCTGATATTGGAGCTGATGCGATTAAAACGGGCATGCTTGGCAACGCCGCGATCATCGAAACGGTGGCGAATAGCTTGCGTCAATATCCGGTGGCGTTGGTGGTTGATCCAGTGATGGTTGCCAAGAGTGGCGATCGCTTATTAGCTGAGGAGGCGGTGCAGGCTTTATGTGAGCATTTAGTGCCAATCGCCAGCCTAATTACGCCCAATTTGCCTGAAGCCAGCGTTATGCTTGGCCGCGAAATTGCTGATGAACGCACGATGTATGCAGCGTTGGATGATTTGCTGAAGCTTGGCGCGAAGGCAGTTTTGCTCAAAGGTGGGCATCTCAAAGGCCAGCCGCTGGATTTATTTGCCGATGGCCAACAGGTGCTCGAACTGCGCTCAGAACGAATCGACACCCCCAACACTCACGGGACTGGCTGCACCTATGCGGCGGCGATCACAGCATTGCTGGCGCGAGGCGAAGATTTAGTCAGTGCGGTTTGTCAAGCTCATGCATTTTTATACGCGGCGATTGCGAGCGCCGAATCGATTGGAGCTGGCCATAGTCCGGTTAATCATTGGGCTTGGCTGAATGAGCGAACTGTTTAACCCACTCCTTGCCCCTCATCTGTTTGGGTGTGAGGGGCAACCTTACTCCAACGAATGATTGGCTTGTTCGGCATTCCAGCGTACCCAATCGCCATGGGCAATATGATGATCATCGGTCAGATGTTGGGTGACACGTTCACCAGCATAATACATCCAAGCCAGCACTTGACGCTCTCCAACCTGTACATCCCGCACAACCCGCAAATACCAGCTATTGCCAGCAGGCCGAAATTGTTCCAACTCATCGATTTCCTGCATCACCGCTTGATACAATTCGGGCTTGATCTCGACCAACGTGCCAACAACGCTCCCCTCGCCCACAATCATATAGGGATAGCGATTGGCATAGAGTTGGTGTTGATGGGCGATGGCTGGGGTTTCACTCAGGGTTTTGCCCGCAAGATAGATCTGCCAATTGTATTCGCCAGTGCGTAATGTGCCATAGACGAACAATGGCAAGGGTGTATCGTAAGCTGGTTGGTCGCTCATTATGCAATCCTTCTAACAATCGGTTTTGTTGAATAGTATAGCTTAATCGTTGACTAGGATTGTTGTTGAACGCAGCGAAACTTCTAGCACGAGTGTTGCAAGGTGAAGAGCCACGCTATCAGCCCTATGTTTGGCATGATTGAACTAAATGATCCACGAAGCACACGAAGCATTCGCTTTTATTCGTTGCCCAAGGATGCAGTGACCGCGATGTTAATTCTTGGACATGGGGTGGTGACCCAAGACCCGATCTTCTATTGGACTGATTAACTGGTATTGGCTTCAATCGCCAAGATTCGGTCAAAGCGAAAAGCCCGCTCCTGTTGCCGTAATTCACACCAACCGCGCATCCCGGTGCTGGTCAGCTCGAGCGGGCGAATCGTGCGCGTCGTGATGCGATGCTCGGCTGGCGTGTAATAGCGCACGGTCACGCTTTGCTGGTTGTTGATCGCTTGGCGACATGTTTGGCGAGCCTGTTCAACCGTGATCTGCGCTCGTGGTTGTTGCCCAACGGCAAGCGCTTGACTGCTCGCTAGTAGGTCTGGCGCATCACTTAATTGGAGACGTTCCCAATCGTCGTCGATGATGCACCGTTGCTCAAACGACAGCTCGGCCAGCAGATGCTGGGCTTGCTGATTAAAGGCAAGCCGATGGCTGGGCAGGTGCTGAGCTGCAATCCGCAAGGCCATTATCTGTATGCTCGTCTGCGTATCGAGGCTTGGCGTAGGCGTGGCATGTAGTCCCAACACCTTGGCTACCACCTGCTCCGCCCCTTGGCACACCACCCGTTGGGCTTGATCAAACCCAGGTTGTAGGTAGGCTTGAATCTGCCAATTGGCGTGGGCGCTTGCCACGGCTTCGGGGCTACCCTCAAGCAGTGTGATGCGACGCAGGCGCAATGGCGGCGTGGCCTGAAGTTTTGCGATCAAGGCCTGAATAAGGGCGGGCCGTTCAGCATACCACTGATCAATCGGCTGCCAAAAACCATTGAGATCAAGCCCCTGTTGCAAGCGAGCGGTAACCGATGCGTGCGTTATGCGCCACCCATGGCTCGTTGCCATCCCCCAAGTTAATCCCCACACCTGTAAGGCTGCGGGGAGCGCCGCACGTTTGGGCAAGCGCAGGCCATCGAAGGCTGGCGCTTGGGCTGCGAGCTGCTGCCAGCCATGCCAAAAGAGCCAGCCCTTGGCTAAGCTCACCACGCCCGCTGGTTGCAAGACGGTGCACAACCAACCATGCACGAGCCGAATCTGCTGGGCTGCTGGCAATCCATTCCACGCTGGATGATCGTGGAGCAAGGCAGCCACATCCATGCTGCGCCGCTGGGCTTGGGCCTCCATCAACCGTTCCAAATCGGCAAATAATGCCGCCCAATCGGGGCTACGCCATGCGACCAAGCCACGTGCAGGCGGGTTACAGGTGATGAGCTGTTGGTGTAACAAGCGTTGTTGCTCAGCGATTGGGCTATGCAGCCAAACCCGACCACGCGGCGTAATGCGCCATTGATTAAGCCGATCGGCCAGCCAGCCGGCTGATTGCGCGATATGCAGCGCCAAGCCAGCTGCTTGGCGGGGTTGAGGGGTATTGGCACAGGCGGCAAGCAACGCGACCACCGCTTGAAACAAGGCTTGCAAGCTGGCAGCAACAGGAGTTGGTGGCAGTGGCGGAGTGCGGCGTAACCAACGGCTGGTATCATTAATTAAGACCACCGTGCGGCCTGTGGTCGTGCGGATTGGCACCACCAAGCCTAAGGCAGCCAAGCGTTGCTCCGACGAGAGCTGCTCCAGAGTAGGCCAAGGAGCCTGCCAGCGCCAGAGATCAAGCGCTTGTGGCGTTGGCAACGGCTGCTGACCCTGCCACCATGCCTGCAACAATGCTCGGTCGGCGGCAGTTAAGGAACGGCGCACCAGCTGGCGATAGTGCGGTGTTTGCCAGTGGCGCTGGAGCGCAGCGGCTAAAGCATGGCCAGTTTGGCTACGTTGGCGCGAACAATCGGTATAATGAGCGAGAGTGCGCAACGTCCGAACGGCCACTGCATGCAGGGCATTCGTGGCATGAAGCTTGACAGCGCTGCTAGAATAGGCCATAGTCAATCCTTCGGATGGTCACATGTCAATCAATCTGGCATATCTAGTTTACCATAATTTTCTTGCGTACACATTGAATCAATTCCGTGGCATGGGTTATCGCTTGCATCCTGCTGCTGGTGTAGCCTGTCTTCGAAAAGTGGACACCCAGGTATTTCAATCAACGCCCCGAGGAAGCGGGGATTAAAACCTGAAGAAATCGCGGCGATGAAGGCAGAGCTACCAGAAATTTCAATCAACGCCCCGAGGAAGAGGGGATTAAAACAAACGGTGATTCAGTCCCAATGACAACAATATTAATTTCAATCAACGCCCCGAGGAAGCGGGGATTAAAACCATCTCTGGCGTGCCACAGGCGGCGAGCAGAACGAGCATATTTCAATCAACGCCCCGAAGAAGCGGGGATTAAAACAAATGAACGCTCGGCAGTTTAGAAAATGCACGAGAAAATTTCAATCAACGCCCCGAGGAAGGGTATCGTATAAAGATAGTTTTCGAGACGTTCGGATTCCGTGATTAGGTTTAGGCTTCACACTCAATCAATCAGCTGCCAGATTTGGCCCCAGGTTGCGGGAATTGTCAGCTGTAATTGGCCATGCTGCACCTTGATTTCCCCGCCATTCAAGCGATCTTCAAGCAGTGAGCCTTCACCAAATGGCACAACAAATCGAATTGTTTGGGCGGTTGGGGCGGCATTCAATGCGACCACAATTGTTTGCTGCTTAGTCCAACGCACAAACACAAGCTGTTCAGCCTGTACATATATTTGGGCATATTCGCCATAACGTAAGGCAGCATATTCGTGGCGTAGCTGGCTCAATTGGCGAATCGCTGCCAGTAAATCTGGTTGTTGGGCCTGAATTTGGTCGGGTTGAGGCAAGGCTGGTCGCAAGGCTTGGTCGCTGGTGGCGGTTTTCTGGCCGAGCAAGCCCCATTCGCTGCCATAGTACAGCGCAGGCATTCCTGGCATGGTGTAAAGCAATAGATGTAAAGGGTAGAGATGGGCTGGATTGTGCAAGGTGCTGGCGATTCGATCGACATCATGATTATCAACAAAGTTATACAACGGCATAGCCCGATAGATACCACCAGCGCCAAATTGACGATTGAGACTGTAAGCAATTTCAAAATAGTTGCGATCATTCAGGCTGGAATACAGGCCTTTGTAGGCTTCATAGTTGGTCACGCTATCGAGCATCGTTGGGTTGGCCCATTGGCGATAATCGCCATGCACCACTTCGCCAATCAATAGAAAATCACTGCGCAGGCTTTTGCAATGAGCTGCCAGCGCCGCCAAAAAATCATGATCGATCTGATCCGCAGCATCAAGCCGTAAGCCATCGATGCCAAATTGTGCAATCCATTGGCTGACTGCTTGGAAAAGATGTTCGCGCACTGCCGGATTGTGTAAATTCAATTTGACTAAATCGTAGTGCCCATGCCAACCTTGATAGCTAAACTGATCGCCATATGGGCTGTGTTGATTGAAATCCAAGCCCGCAAACCAATCGCTATAGCTCGAAGCCTGCCCATGGCTTTGTACATCGCGGAAGGCCCAAAAATCGCGGCCAACATGGTTAAACACGCCATCGAGTAACACACGAATGCCCGCCGCGTGGAATGCTGCAATCAACTGTTGTAAATCGTTGTTGCTACCTAGCCGCCGATCAACCGTGAAATAATCAATTGTGTCGTAGCCATGAGCTGTCGATTCAAACACTGGCCCAAGGTAGAGCAAGTTGCTGCCTAAATGTTGTAAGTGCTCAATCCATGTGTGCAATTGCTTGAGCCGCGCAATCGGTTCGCTGGTTTGATCATTGCGAATTGGTGCGCCGCAAAGCCCTAAGGGATAAATTTGATAACATTGTACGTCGTTGGCCCATGGATGCATAACTTCTCCTGTATACCAATCGGTATAGTGTGATGGCTAAAAAAATTTAGGAATAAATGCCATATGAAAATTGCTGAACTGCTTGGTGAATGATGTGCGGCGTTGCCTGAATTGCGCCACTGAGCCATAACCCAATGTAGGTGTTGATTGTGCCTAGCAAGGTAGCGGCATAGACCCGTTGACGACCGCGTATATTGCCATGAAAGCTGCTGGCTCGGACAAAAAAGCTTTCGAGCAAGGCTTGTTGTTGGGCCGCAGCGACCGCCACAATTTGAAAAGCCTCATTATCGGGCAGGCTAAACCACATTGCCAATTGCATACGATACAGCAGCGGTTCTGCTTGCGCAAAATCGAAATACAGCTGAAAAATGGCTGCCAAACTGGCTGGAACATCGTTGGCATGGGTTGTGGCATTGGCAAGCTGATCGATTAATGGCTGAAGCCGCTCGTTGATTAATGCCTCTAATACGCCACGTTTGCTGCCAAAGTAGTGGTAAAGCGTGGGCTTGGTAACGCCAGCGTGCTCAACAATTTCTTGCACGCCAATTGCGTCGTAGCCACGTTGGGCAAATAATTGTAAGGCCTGTTCTAACAGCGTAGCCCGATTATCCATGGTAACCTTTCTCTATACCGATGAGTATAGAGAGAAATGATCTACTTGTCAAGTAATCGGTTTAAGCATGGATTGCTAAGGCAGGCCGTGTGGTTTATCGTGTTGGTTCTATGAGTAGAAATTAGGAGGGTATTGTGGTACGGATTCCAACCTTGGCTGGCCTGATTCGCCGTCGTTTACTCCTCAATTTTCGCGCTGATCCAGAGGTTGTTCAAGCCTTATTACCAGCACCATTTAAACCGCAACTTTATCGCGGCTGGGCGATTGTGGGCATTTGTTTAATTCGCTTAGAACAGCTGCGTCCGCTTGGCTTGCCAAGCGGGTTCGGCTTGCGAAGCGAAAACGCTGCCCATCGTTTTGCCGTAAATTGGCAGGCGGTTGATGGCTCATTGCACCAAGGAGTGTATGTACCACGCCGCGATTCATCATCGCTTTTAAATAATTTAGCAGGTGGACGGTTGGTTGCTGGCGAGCAGCATCATGCGCATTTTGTGGTTGACGATAATGGCTACACTGTTCAATTACGAATGCGTTCGGGCGATGATCAGGCCTCAATTGAGGTTGTCGGTACAACCTGTGAAAGCTTACCGCGCGATTCGATTTTCGATCTTGCTGCCGCCTCAAGCTTTTTTGAGCATGGAGCGTTGGGCTATACTGCAACCAAACATGGGCAACGCTTTGATGGATTAACCCTCAATGTTCAGCATTGGCATGTCCGTCCATTTGCAGTTGATCAGTTTGATTCGAGCTATTTTCGCAATCAACAAAACTTTCCTGTTGGCAGCATTGAATTTGATCATGGCTTAATTATGCGTGATGTTCAACATACATGGCAAAGCGTTGCCTCATTATCGGTAGCTTGATTTTGGCTTGGTCATCAGTTTGAAACGATCGCCGTGCTATAATCGAGCCGATTATCCTACCTGTTGCTGCGTGCATCAGCAGGCCAAGAGGGTTAATGTCTATGATTTATCAAGCCAAGGATAGCCGCTACACCAGCATGCGCTACAATCGCAGTGGCAAAAGTGGCCTGAAATTATCAGCAGTTTCATTAGGGTTATGGCACAATTTTGGTGGCGTTGATGTCTATGAGAATGGGCGGTCGATGGTGCTGCATGCCTTTGATCATGGCATTACTCACTTCGACCTCGCCAATAACTATGGCCCGCCGCCAGGCTCTGCCGAAGAAAATTTTGGCCGGATGCTCCAGCATGATCTTAAACCCTACCGTGATGAATTGGTGATTTCGACCAAGGCTGGCTACTATATGTGGGCTGGCCCGTATGGCGATTGGGGTTCGCGTAAGTATCTGGTTTCCAGCCTTGATCAAAGCTTAAAGCGCATGGGCTTGGAGTACGTTGATATTTTCTATCATCATCGCCCCGACCCCGAAACGCCGCTCGAAGAAACCATGCAAGCCCTCGATCAGATTGTACGTAGTGGTAAGGCGCTCTATGTGGGGCTTTCCAATTATTCTGCTGAGCAAACTGCCGCCGCGAGCGCGATTCTGCGCCAACTTGGCACACCATGTTTGATCCACCAACCATCCTACAATATGTTCAATCGCTGGGTTGAGGGTGGTTTGTTGGCAACCTTGGCCGAGCAAGGCATTGGCTGTATTGCTTTTTCGCCGCTGGCCCAAGGCCTGTTAACTGATCGCTATTTGCAAGGCATTCCAGGCGATTCGCGTGCCGCCAAATCGCATGGCTTTCTCAAGCCTGCCCATATTACCGATAGTGCTTTAGCTAAAGTTGCTCAGTTGAATGATTTGGCGCAAGCTCGCGACCAAACTTTAGCCCAAATGGCCTTGGCTTGGGTGTTGCGCCACCCAACTATGACCTCAGTGTTAATCGGAGCTAGCCGTATTTCGCAGATCGACGATGCCATTACAGCCCTCAACAATTTGACATTTAGTGATGAAGAACTTGCTACGATTGAAACCGTTCTAAGCGAGTGATTTTCCTTGGGAATATGTCCCTCACCCGCCGAGCGAGGCGAGGGAGAACCACGAAACCAAAAGCCCCTCGCCCACCGCAGTGGGAGAGGGGTTGGGGTGAGGGAACGTTAAAACCCGCCCTTATCGAACGAAGGTTATTCAGCTTGCCATAAGGCCGGAACAGCCTCAGGAGTCCAAGTTGATAACGAGGTATGTGCTTGTAAACAGCGATAGATGCGCCCGTTGTAGCTGACCCGATCGCCCACTTTGTAGGCTCGCATATTGCCATCCCACGCTGCAACGCCGTTTGGGGTTGCCGTGGCAGGTTGTGGGGTGGCGGTGGCTGGGCGTGGGGTGGCGGTGGCTGGGCGTGGGGTGGCGGTGGCTGGGCGCGGGGTCGCAGTTGCTGGACGTGGCGTTGCGGTGGCGGGTCGTGGCGTTGCCGTCGCAGGGCGTGGGGTTGCAGTTGCAGGGCGTGGGGTTGCGGTTGGGCTGGTGCTGCTGCGGCTTGGCGACCAATAATTGCCCGACATCAATAGCAAACATTGCAGCGTTACGGTATCTTCGAAATAATCTTGGTGATTACTGCGCACCGCATCGTAAACTCGATTGAGCCATTGCTGGCTGGCTGGCACGGTCATGGCTGCAACCCCAAATGGCGCTGCAAAGAAGGTGCTGAAATAGCCACTATCGGGCAAGGCCGTACCATTCAAGCTATAGCCAGCCCGAATATTGCTTGCTGTCCCACCAGTGGCTTGCTCGATCCAACGCGAGATTTTTTGAGCTTGACGTAATGAAGCAGCGTCGCCAAAAATCACGGCATCGGCTCCCAAGCGCCATGGCACACGACCCGAGTTATAGTAATAATTGCCATCGTTTTCGCTTTCCAAGAAGTTGGCAGGCGATGGCTTAGGCGTTGTGTTGGCTTGCACCACAAAATCGGGCATCAAGCCAGTATTGGGGCTATATTGGGCTTGAATGCTATCAACCACACCTTGGGTTTTGCTCAGCACCGTATCCCAAGTGGCATTGCCAGTAAAGGCTCGGTAATCGCGGAAGTGGCTGGGCATAAAATCTGAGGGCCGTGGCGTATATTGGCTATGCGGGCTACCATTCGGCGAAACCCAATCGCCCAACATGGGCAAGCGGCTATTTGGCCCAATGGTCGATGATAAAACCCCATCCAAAACCGTGTTTGCCGCGCTGGCATAATTGATTCGACCAGTGCTACCCCATTGAGCATCGGCCAAAATCAGGCCATAAGCGATATCAGCATCGCCATCGAAAGCACTATCATTGCCCGAGCCATCGCTAGGAATGCGCCAACCCATCAGGCGCGAATCGATATTGCTGGGATTGGTGCGCGAAAACTCCCATAAACCATCAAAAATTGTTTGAGCTTCGGGATCATAGCCCGCCATTAAGGCCATAATCACCATGCCATAACCTTGGCCTTCGGAAACGGTTACGTTGGGCGCACTGCTGCCAAAACTAATCCGATAGTAGGGGTTGCCAGCACTGCTCGTGCCAGCGCGAACCACATAGCGGCTTTTCCAAACATCATAAAATGCCTTAACATCGCTATCAAGTTGGGCTTGGCTGCGATGATTGGGCTTGATCGTGCCGCTGGCATATTGGGTATGTTGGGGAAACGGGCGACGTGGCGTGGCGGCAGCATATGATGATTTACTGGCGAATAACGGCACAATCACCGCGCAGATCGCCAAAATCAAAATAGCTCGTTGAATTAAGCGTGAGCCAAAAAAAGAGCGTGGTTGTTCAGCCATCTATAAAGTCCTCCAAGTTGCTGGAAAGTTATTCCAATGAACTTAGTAACGAATCTAGCATACAGCAAGCGCTAAAGTCAAGAGATTTATTAAAATTTCTTTATGATTCTCATTTATTTGCTAGTGAGGCTGCGTGTTTAATCAACCTTCTGATGGATGAGTTGCTCAATAATCGGGCCTATACTAGCGCTAGATCAGTCTGATAAGGAGCGATTAGCGTGTTAAAAGGCAACTTAGTTACTCTGCGATCGATCGAGCGTGAAGATAGCAAAATCTTGCATGAGCTCGAAAAAAATGTTGAATTGGTGTTGCTTGGTGATGGTACCTGGTCGCCAACATCGTTGGCGAGCATCGAAAAGCGCTTCGAGAAACACCTTGAGAATCCTGAAAAGTCGTGGTTTATCATCGAAGTTGAGGGGGTGGTGATTGGCACGATTGGGTTGCACCATCAAGATCGGGTCGCCCAATGCAGCGAATTTGGGATTGGTATTTATCATCCCGATTATGTGGGCAAAGGTTATGGCAGCGATGCGATTCAAGTGTTATTAGGCTGGGCTTTCAGAATTCAAAATTATCGACGAATTTGGCTCACCACTGGCAGCAATAATCCCCGTGCGGTTGCAGCCTATGAAAAGTGTGGTTTTATCCACGAAGGACGGTTGCGTCAGCATTTTTACAATAATGGCGAATATGTCGATGTGATTCAAATGGGCATGCTGCGCTCAGAGTGGGAAGCGAAGCGCCCAGAGCATAAAGCATAGAACCATAAAGGTTAGGGATCAAAGGCGTATTAGGCTATGGAATAGGATTAATCACTCGAAGACCAATCCCATTCCATGGCCTAGTGCCAATAGCCTATCGCCTAATGCGTTCGCGCCACAAAAGTTAACACAACGCTGCTAATTATGATCTTGCAATGCAACAATCGCTGCCGTACCATACGTCATAGCAACGTCAGCAATCAAAGCTCCGTCATCATTATTACAATATCAATCGGAATGTGCATTGCCGAAAGGATCGGGCTATGGAATGTTTTGAGTGTGGTGAAACAATTAATCCCAATTTACGCTATTGTTTACATTGTGGGGTCTCGCTTGAGGCTATGTATGCAGCACCACCAACCATGCCCGCCGATAAATTGCCACCCTTGCCATTATTTATGCAAGCAGCGCCGCAGCCAGTAACCGTCGCGGCAGCGCGAGTGCAGCCCATCAGCCAGCCTGAAATGAATTACCAATTGCCCGTGATTGAGCAATTACGCGCCAATATCAAAGACCCCAACTTTTTGATGCAAGTTATTTATTTTTTGGTAATTGGCTTTTGGAGCAGCCAAATGTGGTTGGTCGCAACCTGGGTTTGCGCCTTGCTCGGCTTGAATATCACCCAACCAATGCTCAATTATTTGCCAACGATTACATTTTTGAGCCTGCCCCATACCGATGGCCTCGTGACTAGCCTGCGCAAAGAATTGCCACGCGGTCTCTGTTTGCTCTATGGCATTTGTGTTGGCTGGTATCTGAGCATGCTTTGGATGCAGGTTATCTGGCTAGCCACGGTTAGCGTTGTTGGCTTGCCTTTAGCCCAAAAAATGGGTCGCTTGTTGCCGAGCGTTATGTGGCTCAAGCCGCTGCCCAAACTAGATTAAACGATTCGATCGCCAGATCGTGTTAACCACCTCGAGCACGCTTCGCTCACGCGGAAAGCTAATTTGCTCTAGTGCATCGGGTAACAAAAACCACTGGGCATCGTCGATTTCCGAAAGCTGTGGCTTGAGACAGCCGCCAGTACAGCGAAACAGAAAAAACTCGACCCATTTATGCACAAAATGGCTCTCAACCCGAAACCAATATTGAATTGCCGAAAGCGAGCAAACGATTTCGCCGCGTAAGCCAGTTTCTTCGTTTATTTCACGGCGGGCTGCTTGGGCAAAGGTTTCGCGACCTTCACGATGGCCTTTTGGCAAACCCCAGCGTGTACTGTTATGGGTCGCAATCAGCACTACCTCAGGCACTTCATCCATCCAGCGATAGCAAACACCACCGGCTGAATAAGCAATACGACTTTTGCGAATCTGGCTCATTCATGCCTCCATCAGGTATCAAGATGCGAGCCGACCTAGGGCCGCCCGCATCTGGCGTTCAGCAAGCGTAATGCTGCTGAACAAGTATTCGATTTTGCTTGCTTCATCATATCATGAGACTGAGCGATCTTCGGCAAGCAAGCTCAAATTCTGCTTGATACCTAGCGATTTAGCGGGCTGAACGCCGTTTGAAGAAATAGGCCAAGCCTGCCAATGCCAACGCCGCCAATGCACTCTTTTTATGTCGAACCATGGTAATTCTCCTTATAATTAGTAATTCCTAAGCAGCAACTAAGCAGGATATATGCCATGTTTTTGTTACAATGGTAAGCAGTCTTTGTTACTGGAGAACAACCATGGCCCGTGATCGTTTGTTAGCTGGTGGCGCGATTTGGACGCTCGACCCAACGGTGGGTGTGGCTGAAGCAATCGCTTTGCGCGATGGTAAGGTATTGGCAGTTGGCAACAATGCCGAGGTTCGGGCAGCCATCAGCGCCGATTATGATTATATTGATTTAGCGGGGCGCAGCGTTATTCCTGGCATTTGCGATGCGCATATTCACTTGCTTTGGAGCGCATTGCTGGCCGATCAGATTGATCTGCAAGAGGTTGCTTCGTTTGAGCAGGCATTAGAAATTATTCGCCGCCACGCTGAACGCTTGCCCGCCGATGCTTGGGTGCTTGGCTCAGGCTGGGATCATAGCTTGTGGCAACGTGATTGGCCCACCGCCAGCGAGCTTGATCAGGTAACTGGTGGCCGCCCAGCTTTCATCACGCGCAAAGATTTGCACTCAGCTTGGGTCAATAATGTTGCCCTCCAACGTGCCAATATCAGCAAATTTAGCAGTGACCCCGATGGTGGTAGCATAGGCCGTGATAGCGCAGGCGAACCCAACGGTATGCTGTTTGAAAATGGTCAATTAGCAGTCAAAGCTTGCATTCCAGAGCCAAGCAATGCCCAAAAAGAGGCCAGCATTCAAACCTTCATCAAACGCATGCATCGGCGGGGTATCACCAGTTTGCATGTGCCCGAAGGCCCAGATTGCTTTGCAGCGGTGCAGGCACTTTATGGGCGGGGCGCACTCGAAATGCGCATTTTGCACCATTTACGCATGGATTTGCTTGATCATGCAGTGGCAATGGGACTCAAATCGGGCTTGGGCGATGCATGGCTGCGCTTTGGCAATTTGAAAATATTTAGCGATGGTTCGCTTGGCTCGGCTACTGCGCACATGCTCACACCATTTGATAATCTACCAGCCAATGCCCCGCATCCCTATGGCATTCCGATGTTGGATCGCGAAGATCTGTTTGCGACGATTGATCGGGCGATTGCCAATGATATTAGCGTGATTGTGCATGCTATCGGTGATGCTGCCAATCGCACGGTGCTCGATGCAATTGAGGCGGCCATCAAGGCCAATCCTGAAACCTTGCGACCCAGCCTTGACACTGGCCCGGTGGCGGCGCGAATTCCCAACCGCATTGAGCATGCCCAAGTTTTACACCCTGATGATATTCGACGCTTCGGCCAGCTTGGGGTGATTGCCTCGATGCAGCCAATTCATGCCACCAGCGATATTACCTTGGCTGATCGCTTGTGGGGCCAGCGTTCGCAATATGCCTATGCTTGGCGTAGTTTGCAGGCCAGCGGCGCGATTTTGGCCTTTGGCTCCGATGCGCCCGTTGAATCGTGGGACCCATGGGCTGGCTTGCAGGCAGCAGTCACCCGTCAACGCCCTGATGCCACGCCAGCAGGCGGGTGGTATCCTGAACAATGCTTGAGTTTAAACGAGGCACTGTGGGCCTACACGGTTGGCCCAGCAATTACCTCCGGTGAGCAAGCGTTTAAAGGTAGTTTGAGCGTGGGTAAACTCGCCGATTTGGTAATTCTTGATCAAGATTTAGCCCAAGTTGCCAACGATCAAGTAGCCAAGGTTCAAGTTGCCCAAACGATCATTGAGGGACAAACGGTATGGGAAGGTTAATCGGCATTTTCAGTTTAATCGTGATCTTGGTGGGCTGCACGGAACAACCAGCCGCGCCAGCGAGCAACCAAATAACGACAGCACCAACCATGATCCAAGCTAGCCCTGCGGTAGCACCATTGGAATCAACCAGCACGCCCAGCACAACCGAGCCAGTTTCATTGACCTTCACCACCTATCGCGATCCACGCGGAGTATTTGCGATCGATGTGCCCAGCAATTGGCGCACCGAATCGCTCAAAAATGGCATTGGAATCAGCAGTTTTGCCTATAATGCCAGCGTCGTAGTGACAATTTCGTTTAGTTGGCAGGCCGAACAACTTGATTCAACCAAAGCGGCAGAAATCGTCGAAATGGTTAAATCGCAGACTTTCGCCACCTATCTGACTCGCGATGTGCAATTGAATAGCGCCAGCGAAGGCGCGACCTACCGCCTTGAGGGTACAGCCAGTTTGAATGCCCAGCCGATGTATGTGCGCTTTGAACTGAGCCAAACCACAGGCGGCAGCATCATGTTGCAATCGTGGCTTGTGCCCCAAGATTTATGGCCCGATGTCGAAACGACGTTTTACACCCCAATGCAGCGCAGCCTCAGCATCGATGATGAAGCGGCAGCGGCCTTGGCTCAGGAATAAGGGATCGGCATGAGCAAAATCTGGACTATTGCCCGCCATGAATATTTAACCCATCTGCGCCGTCCGGGCTTTTTGATCTCGACCTTTGGCATGCCGCTGATGCTAGTTGGCTTGTTTGTGGTTGTTGTGATTGTGTTGTTGATCTCATCGCAGGTCAAGGCGATTGGCTATGTTGATCAAAGTGGCTTAACCAGTGGATTACAATCCGAAGTTGCGTGGGAGAGCAGTTTGGGCACAGTCCAAATTCGTCAATATGCCAGCTTAGATGCGGCGAAGGCTGCCTTACAAGCCGAAACAATTGATGCGGTGTTTGTTGTGCCCGCCGATTTTCTTAGCAGTGCGACAATTGAAGGCTATGCCCTTGAAGCCTTGCCCCAGCTTGCCGAAAGCCAATTTAGCGGTTTTTTACGGGCAGTTTTGGCTGCGCAGTTGCTCGATGAGCCAGATGTGGTATTTCAGCCGATTCGCAAGCTTGATAGCATTGTGCTTGATGCGCCGCCCGAAGAGGCTCGCCGTTCGGGTTTATCGATTGCTGTGCCAATTTTCTTTGGCATTTTGCTGCTTGGTTCGACCTTCGGCAGTGGCTCATACCTGATGATGGCCTTGATCGAAGAAAAAGAGCAGCGGATTATGGAGATTTTGGCTAGCTCGCTCTCGACCTATCAAATTATGACTGGCAAAATTCTGGGCTTGGGCGCGTTGGCCTTGACCCAGTTGAGCATCTGGGCCAGCGGTGGCTTGGTATTATTGGGCTTTGCCGCAGCTCAATTTGATTTAATCGGCGAGCAAGGTATCAGCATTGGCGTGATTGTGCTGGGGTTTATGTTGTTTTTTCCCAGTTACTTTATTATTGCTGCCACGCTCAGCGCCATCGGGGCAGCCGTAACCAGTGCCCAACAAGGCCAGCAACTGACCGGGATTGTAACCCTGTTATGTACGATGCCACTGTGGTTTATTGCCGTGTTGAGCAATAATCCCAACGGCGCGTTGGCGCTTGGCTTTAATCTATTTCCTTATACCGCTCCCGTAACGTTGCTACAACGGGTGATGAGCGGCAGCGTGCCAGTCTGGCAGCAAATCGCCACGGTGGTTTGGCTGTGGATTGCTGCTGGCTTGATCACTCGTTTTGCGGGGCGGATTGTCCGAATTGGCTTGTTGCGCTATCGTCAAAGTTTGCGCTTACGCGATTTGTTGCAGCTTGGCAAACTTTAAAGGGTAGCGGCAAGCTGCAAGGCGGCATACGGCGTTGGGGCGGTGCGAACCATGCCCAAATCGATGCGCTGGCGAACTAAGGTTGTAGCCAAATCAGGGCTGATGCCACTCAAAATCACCGAACTGCCCAATAAACGAATCGCGCTGGCAAGGCGCAGCAATTGTTGGGCAGTTTGGGCATTGACGTTACTGAGGCTGGTAATATCCAAAATAATCGCATTAGCGCGGCGCTGATTAACTGCCGCCAAAATTCGATCAGTCAATTGGGCCGCCCGTTGATCATCAACATAGCCAATGATTGGCGCTAGCAAGACTTGCTCGGCAACCTCAACAATCGGCGTTTCCAAGGCGGCGACGGTTGCCAACAAGCGTTGTTGCTCCTCGGATTGGGTCTGCAAGCTGCTGGCGCGATCTTCGGCCTCTTGGGCGTAACGTTGCGCCATGCCGCGCTCAGTTTGAGCCAAATCAAGCGCCTCGGTATTGGCCTGTTGGGTTTGTTCCAAAATCAAACGCCCCAACCACAAGCAACCAGCAATAAAGGCATAGCAAATCGCATAATCAACTTTAAGATAGGGCGTATCGCTATCGGCCCGCAACCATGTCACGACAATTGCCACCAGAGCTGTGACGATTGTGGTACGCGAATCGGTGACCACAAAAGCCACTGCCATCGGAGCCAACAACACTGGTGAGAAGTAAATATCTTTGGCAGGATCGATCAGCAATAACACAGTGATTGCAGTTGCCACCACCACGCTGGCAATTGGCACCCAAGGCCAATTTCGCCAAGCCCCAAAGGCCAAGCCGAGCGTCAAAATTGGCAAAATGCCAAGGCCGATTAACACTTCAGGTGCACCATCATTGAATGCTAAGAAGAGTAAGCCCAAAATACTCATGACCGATTCAAATAGCAACAAGCTTAACAAGGCGAAACGTTGACTCAGACGCATGATGGCGGTTCCTTTATCGTGTGCAGGGCGATGCCTTGTCTATTCTAACAGGATTGCAAGCGTTCTCAGGGTGATTTTTCAGCCCCCGCAAGGTGAACATTGCTATACCTGTGGGTTGGGATAGGCGGTAAGCCAAATATCTGCCCCGATTTGCTCACTACTGCGTACTTGCCAAAGCTGCGCTTCGCTCATACGGGCAATGCCAACTCCAGCAACCGGACTTGGCGCAACTCCTCCAATAATCTTGGGTGCGATTACGACCTGAACTTTTTGAACCGCCTGCGCCGCCAAAAATGCCGCTATCGTTTCGCCACCGCCCTCAACCATTAACGAGCTTATGCCCCGTTGACCAAGCTCGTTCAACAAGGCCGGAATTGAAACCCGACCCTCAAGATTGCTCGGCAACTCAAGAATTTCAGCATTGTTGAGGCTCGCTCGCCATGCAGCACTAGCGGCGGCAGTTGTGGCAATAATCGTTGAGCCAGGCACAGCATCTGCCAACATCGCCGCGCTGGCGGGCATGCGCCCACGCGCATCGAGCACAACACGCACGGGGTGTTGCACTGGCCGCCAATGTTGCTCAAGCCGCGTGGTTAATAAGGGGTCGTCGGCCAATACCGTGTTGATACCCACCAAAATTGCATCAGTTTGGTCGCGCAGTTCATGAACTTTTTGGCGCGAAGCTGGCCCGCTAATCCAACGGGCATCGCCAGTGCGGGTAGCAATTTTGCCATCAAGACTCATAGCATATTTGACCGTCACAAAGGGCTGTTTGGTGACAATCCAATGGCGAAAGGCCTCAGTCTGGCCAATTGCCGCCGCTTCATATTCAGGAGCAAAGCCAACTCGAATGCCTGCCGCTTGCAAAACTGTCGCCGCATCGTGCTCGAAACGCGGGTTGGGATCACGCGAGGCAATGATCACCTCGGCAATTCCAGCGGCAATAATCGCATCGGTACAAGGCGGGGTGCGCCCCCAAATCGTGCAAGGCTCCAAGGTGACATATAAACTTGCACCACGAGCTTGTTCGCCAGCCTCGCGCAAGGCCATCACCTCAGCATGGGCTTGGCCTGCTGGCTGAGTATGGCCGCGCCCAACAATTTGGCCCGCCTGTACCACCACCGCGCCCACCGCCGGATTCGGACTAGTACGACCAAGCGCCAGCGCAGCTTGTTCAAGCGCTGCCTGCATAACATTCAGATTCATCAGCCTGCTCATTTCAATCAGCGATTCAGCCGTATAATACAGGCGGTCTGGTGATTGCGCCAAAAAGCTTCCATGAGACCGATTTCAAACATTGCAGTAATTCATGTCAAAGGAGACCGCATGACGACTGTGGAGCAACATTTTCCTGCTGATTTTATGTGGGGCACAGCCACCTCATCGTACCAAATTGAAGGCGCGGTGCATGAAGATGGCCGAGGCGAATCAATTTGGGATCGATTTAGCCATACGCCAGGCAAGACCAAATTTGGCCAAACTGGCGATATTGCCTGCGATCACTATCATCGTTACCCTGAAGATTTAGATTTAATGCGTGAGTTAGGCTTGGGCAGCTATCGTTTTTCGCTTGCTTGGCCACGACTTTTCCCCGAAGGCAAGGGCAAAATCAACCAAGCTGGGCTAGATTTTTACAAACGGATTATCGAGGGCTTGCACCAGCGGCATCTCACGCCGATGGCCACACTGTATCACTGGGATTTGCCCCAAGCCTTACAAGACAAGGGCGGCTGGATGAATCGTGATACAGCTTTGCGTTTTGCTGAATATGCCGAGGCCATGTATCGCCAATTAGGCGAGAGTGTACCATTTTGGATCACCCATAACGAGCCTTGGGTTGCAGCATTTGTTGGGCACTTCCAAGGTCGTCACGCCCCAGGCATCAAAGATTTGCCAAGCGCAGTCAAAGCCTCGCACCATCTGCTGTATTCGCATGGCTTGGCAACCCAATTGTTCCGCGAAAGCAAGTTAGCGGGCCAAATTGGCATCACACTGAATTTAACCCCAGCCTACCCAACCCACGACACCCCCGACGATCATGCAGCAGCTTGGCGCAACGATGGCTATGGCAATCGCTGGTTTCTCGACCCCATTTTCCGTGGTAGCTATCCAGCTGATACGGTTGAGTGGTTCCAACAACACCATCAAATTGAAATGGATTATGTGCAGACTGGCGATTTGGCCGTCATTCAACAACCGATTGATTTCTTAGGCATCAACTATTATTTCCCGAATCGGATTTCGGCTGCCGATGAAAGCAAATTTTTGGCACTCGTTAATAGCCCGGCAATTGGCGAAACCAGTTTTCGTGGCTGGGAAGTTGTGCCAGCGGCATTTGCTGATTTATTGAAGCGGGTGCAGCGCGATTATGGCAATACGCCAATTTATATCACCGAAAATGGTAGTGCCTTCGCCGACCTCAAACGGGCCGCAGATGGTTCAGTCAACGACGGCGATCGCATGAGCTATTTGCACACCCATTTGGAAGCAGTGGCCGATGCGATTGCGGCTGGTGTGCCAGTCAAAGGCTACTATGCTTGGTCGATGCTCGATAACTACGAATGGGCCGAAGGCTACGATGAGCGCTTTGGCATTATCGAAGTCGATTTTGCCACCCAAAAGCGCACGCCCAAACGAACAGCCCGTTGGTATCAGCAAATTGTGGCCAATAACGGCTTGCCAAGCTTGCCCGCCGACGTGCAAGCGCTAGCCGAACGCTACCGTAATTGCCCAATTGGCCCACAAGATTAAGCTTAGGATCGATTGAATCCCTTACCCCCAGCCCCTCTCCCGCAGGCGAGGGGGAACTGCTCAGGGAATACGCCCCTCGCCCGCCGCAGTGGGCGAGGGGTCGGGGTGAGGGCATAGCAATAACCAAAATCAGCCATACTTGGGCATAAATCGCAACGATATTGGTTGGTAGCAAGCCTAAAATTGTTAAAATATCTATATTGCTAGCTAGCCTATTTGCTGCTATATTAGAATAATCTTTTAGCAGGTTTACACTTCGGGGATTCTTCAAAAAACATCACTCGTTGCACGGATCGAACTGGGTTGCTTGGTCCAAGGCAGCGCATGGTGTTTGGTAAATCAGCCATGAATTCTACGTCGTCCATGGTCTGATGGATAGGAAACACTATGCGAGCACGTGTTCGTCGTCGAGTTACGTGGATCATCACACTCTCTGCATTGCTGCCATTGCTTAGTGTTTGGATATTAGTTTTATATATCAGTTATCGCGCCGAGGAGCAATCGGCTGAGCGCCAACAAGTGGCCTTAACTGATTTGGCTGCCGAAGATTTTCGCCGATTTTTATTCAATACCACGATTGAACTGCAAGATGTTGCCGAGAATATTGCCCGTGAAACTGATCCGCAAACAATTACGGCTCAACAACTATCAACATTAGGGCTATTTCGTTCAAGTTTTGCCGAGGTAGCGATTTATAGCGCTGATGGTCAGCGTCAGGTTGCTAGCTCGCGCTTTGGTGATCCGACCTTGCCAATGTCCTTAACTGGCGCACAGTTGTTGGCAGATCTTAGTACGCGTCGCGTTTCATTCGCCGACCCACCCTCATTTACTGGCACCATTTCACGCAAATTAGCACCGCAAGAGATTCCACGCTTTCGGGTTGCGACCCAACTGCTTAGCTCAAACAATCAAGCACTCTTTTTGGTAGCCGATGTCAGCATGCAACGGATTTGGACGAGCACGACCCGAATTGAAACCGCTGCTGAAATGCGCGTGTTAATTCTGACTGAGCAAGGCGATCTGATTAGCGCCGCCAAAATTGAATCGTTGCTAGAACACCCTGAGATGCGCGGAATACCGTTGCTTGGTTCTGAAGCAACCGTCGCAACTTATGAGAGTGTCTTTGGTGAAGAAGTTTTAGGCGTGCGCACCTCAATCGAGCCTGTCGATTGGATTTTAGTGGTTGAACGACCGCTAGAAGTGATTTATGGCAATGTTGGGCGCTTAGCCGTCAGTTTGCTGATGATTATTTTTATTGCAACCCCCATTGTGATTGGCGTTGGTTGGTATGTTGGGCGGCGGATCGCTGGCCCAATTCAAACCTTGTATGCAGGCGTAACCCGATTTAGCGAAAACCCCAACAATTTCGAGCCAGTGTTGCTTGATACCCGCGATGAACTGGCCAGCCTCGCTGGGGCTTTCAATACCATGGCTAGCGGCCTGAATGCCTCACAAAAGCGGTTGGCTAACCTCAACGAAGAGCTTGAGGCCCAAGTTGTTGGTCGTACCAGCGAATTACACAATGCCTTGGCCGAGGTTCAAGCCCAAAATCTCGCCCAAGAACGCTTGCTTGATACGGTGCGCCGCCTGAGCATGCCCAGCATTCCGATCACCAAACATATGGTGGTGATGCCCTTGGTCGGCGAATTTAGCGCTGATCGCGCCAATGATATTAGCACTACCTTGTTACTGACGATTGAGCAAGAACGCGCCAAAATTGTGATTTTGGATATTACTGGGGTTCCAGTGGTTGATAATATCGTGGCGCGGGCGATTCTTGATGCGGCTCAGGCTGCTCGCTTGTTGGGTGCGCAAGTCATTTTGGCAGGCATTCGTCCAGACATGGCCGAAACCTTGGTTAACTTGCACATCAATTTAGGTATGATCGAAAGCGCTGCTACCTTGGAACAAGCCTTCAAACGGGGCATGGAATATTTGCGGGTTAATCGACTTTCCTAAAACCACAAACGGCTCAATTGAGCCGCTTGTAGAAGAGAAAGAGTGTGTGTGAGGAGGAAGGATTTGTTTGTAGTATCCAATTACGAACTTACGAACATATTAACGATTATGGGCTGGGCTAGTCCTATTGTTTGGTTAGGCCCAGCATCACGAAACCCGTAACTATTCAAAACGGCCCAACCACTAGTTTGGTTGGGCCGTTTGGTTGGGCTTGAGCTTAATTTAGTTGAACACAAGCGTTGCGATAAAGGCGAGATAGGTGATGCCTGCTAGGCCGCCAAGTAAGCTAGCTAGGCTGGTAGCCCCAACGCTGCGTAAAAAGATAAAGCCTGCAATCAAGACCCAAACTAGGGTATGACCCCAGCGCAAAATTAAATAGCGAATGCTGGTGGTATCGCCTGGCACTTTATCACTTGGCCAGACATACACGAAGATTGCCGCAATCACTAAAGCCAACATCGACCAAACCACCGAGGGAATGCCTAAAAATCGGGTGTTCACTAGGACTCCTTCACACTAAGGCTGCTCAGGTTGATTGACAAACGAGCCACACTAGAGCTTTTGCCAAAAAACTGAGTCTTCATCAATTGGCTGCATGGTTACTTCTGCGCCAATTGATTCAAGATAATCATGCACGGCGTTATAGCATTCTTCGAAGGTTGCATAATCATCAACAATCACATAGCCACCTTGAGAAACTTTGGGATACAAGGCTTCTAAGGCATCGTAGGTTGAATCATATAAGTCGCCATCAAGCCGTAAAAGCGCCAAATTGTCGATGGGAGCTTGATGCAGAGTATGGCAAAACCAGCCCTTGAGAAACTTAACTTGGTCGTCAAGCAGGCCGTATTGCTCGAAATGTTGGCGTACATCTTCGTAAGATGTGCCCTTCCAAAGTAGATCGAGGATATCTTGGATGGGCTTGGGCGGCGGGCCATGTTGCTCTTGAGGCAAGCCAGGCGATTCAGTTTCGCCGAGTAGGCCTTCTTCTTCGTTTTTAGGGAAGCCTTGAAACGAATCGGCGACCCAAACTGTGCGATCGTTGCAATTGTAGGCTTTGAGAATGCCACGCATAAAGATCGTCGCCCCGCCGCGCCAAACTCCGGTTTCGATCAAATCGCCTGGAATTTGTTTTTCGAGAATATCGGTGACCAAGCTTTGAATATTGTTAAGCCGATGCATGCTGAGCATGGTATGGGCTTGGCTGGGCCACTCATGGCCGTTAAGCCGTTTTTCACGGTCAAAGGTGCTGTAGGGGCCAGTGTAGGGCGCGTTGATGCTAAATGGCTCATACACAATATTGCGTAATGGCTGGTCTTCATAAACCAAGCCCATAATACAGCGCTTCAGTAGATCAAGATAAAGCTGGGCTGCTTCGTTCGCCATTGGTTGATAATCTCCCTTGCAAAATGGTTGATTGGATTAGAATGAGTAATGCTCCTCTCCCGCTAGTCTCTCTTCGTTCAAGGGTAGGTTTTTGCCAATCATGGGTGCTCACCACCCTTCCGTCCCGCCTCAAGGCGGGAAACACAGGGGGCTTTAATCCCCCTGCACCCCCTCAAGGGCATATAGTGGTGGACAAATCATCCACCGATGAACCAGCGTATTTGTGGTTCGCAGCGGAAACCTACCTTTTTTTGTGTGCCAAATTGGTTAATAGCTCAATCACCCGTTCAGGGCCAGGTAGGGCTTGAATTTCGGCTTGAAAACGTTGGGCATTGTTGCGATAACGCGTGGTTTGCAGCAGCTCACGCACGCTGGCGCGAATCGACTCAACCGAAAATTCTGGAACCCATTGGTCGAAAAACTCCTTGGGTTGGTTGGGCAGGCGTAAAACTTTGCCTAAACCAAGCTCGGCGGCTCGCATGGCTCCAGCAGGCTCTTCGCCGGCAACTGGAATCATGAGCAATGGCATGCCATGGCTGATTGCCGCCATGATCGTGGCGAATGGACAATGCGTTATAAACAAATCGCAATAGGGAAACAGCAATGCTTGAGGAATGTATTGCTCGATATAAACATTCGCAGGTTGGGGGCCAAACTGTGCTGGATCTTGCTTGGTTCCCACGGTCAAAATCAGGTTAATCGGCTCGTCGCGCAAGGCCTCAAGAATCATCGGGAAGATCGTTGGGGTATCGAAAACTGAACTCATTGAGGCATAAACGGTTGGTCGATCAGGTAATTGGCTGACCCAGGCTGGTAAATCACCATCGCTAAACCGCGTAAAACGCAGTGGCCGCAACGATTCCATAGTTGGAATTTCCTTGGGCTGGAATGATGGCGGGGCAAAGGCTAAATATAATGATGGATAGAGCATATCCATGGTTGGGTAGGGTGCAAGGCCATAGGTGCTGCGCAAATAAGCTAATTCTTCGCCAATCAACGATTCGAGTGCATTGGCCGAAAGAAAATAGCTGATGCTGATCGTCGCTTGAGGAATGCCCAAGATCTCAGCAGCCACACAACTGCCAAACTCAAAATCGTTGCGCACAATCAGATCTGGTTGCCATGTTTGGCAGATATTCAGCAAATCAGCAACCATGGGGTGGGCGGCGGCATCGGCAAAAATGCTGCCCAAAATTGCTTGGCCTTGCTCGGCAAATGGTAGCTCGAAAATTTCAGGAAACGTTTGATCCATTTCGGAGGAAAGCCAGTTTAAGCCAGCAGCGAAGGTGTTAAACCCTTTGGCATTGATGCTTGGTAACATCTTCGGTGATGTAGCAAAGGCAAGATCATGGCCAGCTTCTTGCAAAATTTGCGCGACTGGCAACATGGGGTTTAAATGACCTATTCCAGGGTTGAGAACAAATAATGCACGCATGAGCGTTCCTTTCGGGCTAGGTGGCGGAATTTCCGCTGTGAACAATGCTGGTCGCTACCTTCCGCTGGGCTAAATCCTGATCCGTCATGGTTCATGGCATTAACAATTGTTGCTCTCGTCCCTCACCTCCAACCCCTCGCTTTACAAGGGTAGGTTTTAACAATCATTGTGGATCACCACCCTTCCGTCCCGCCTCAAGGCGGGAGACGCAGGGGGCTTTAATCCCCCTGCACCCCCTCAAGGGCTTATAGTGGTGGACAAATCATCCACCGATGAACCAGCCTATCCCTGGTTCGCAGCGAAAACCTACCCTTGTAAGGGGTGAGGCAACGTAATCCATTGTTAATTTAATCAACCATGACGCTTATCCTATCGAATTAAATTGACTGAGCTAAGCACAAGTTGGAGTTGTTGGTTGACATGCTGTTGTAGCTCGTGCTGCGATGGATTGTGCAAATAAAAATGATCGCCAGCCATAATCTGAACCAAACACTCATTGCTGGTATGGTTGCGCCATAACTCAAGTTGCTCGGCGGCGACGCTAGGATCATCCTGCCCGCCATAGACCACCATTGGGCAATCGAGCACAAGCGAGTCGGAATAAACATAGGTTTCGCAAACGGCAAAATCGGCGCGTAAAATCGGAGTCAACAAGTCGAGCAGTTCTGGGTGTTGTAAAACTTCTTTGGGTGTGCCATTGAGTTGAATCAAACGATCCCAAAATTGCTGATCGGGCAATTGATGAATCACGCTTTGACGTGGGATATGCGGCGCAGCATGGCCCGAAACCAAGAGCACTTGCGGCGAGAGTTGATGATCGCGTTGCAAGCGCCGACTGAGTTCGTAGCTAACCAATGTGCCCATACTGTGGCCAAAAAAGGCGAATGGTTTTTCTTCCAGCAACGGTTTGATCGCTGGAATCAAATCATCAAGCACGTGCTCGATACGGGTATAGGCTGGTTCCATGAAGCGTTTGCCACGGCCAGGCAGTTCGACGGCACAAATTTCTACATCCGCTGCGAGTTGTTGTGTCCACTGGTGGGCACGTTGTGCCGTGCCCCCAGCATAATGAAAACAAAAGAGCCGCAGGGCGGCGTTAGGTTGCTTGCGCAACCACTCAATCCATAATGGCAATTTCATTTGATCCTTCATGGTGTGATGGTGTCAAAGATGTATTTGCGGCAACGTTGTGTAACGCTACCGCGAGATGACTAGCCAAGATTGGCAACGACGGTTCGTTCAACAGGGTGTTGTGCGTGCCTGGAATGGTTTGGACTTGAATTTGGCCTGTGACAAACTGGCTCCAGCCTAAATCGGCTATGCGATATGCCTCGTTCAGTTGGTCGTCGTGCTCGCCTGCCAAATCGGCGGCCCGTAAAATTAGCACATCGTTGGGATAGTTAGCTGGCTGATAATTCCAAACTGCTTGCGAGTGGGTGCGGAAGGTGCTGACCAGGTGGCGCAAACGCTGTAAGGTGTAGCTTTCGGGCAAGCCAAGATGTTGCTTGATAATGCTCAGTAATTCGTTCCAAACTGCTTCGCTGGCCTCAGCCTTGGGATCGTCGATCCCTAAAATGTTGGCATCGACCCCAAGCATGGCGATCAACAGCTCCAAATCGGTTAGTGTTGCTGGTGATGTGCCTGTTAGTTTGGCGGGCGTGTCGATCAAGGCCAGCAAGCTCACCGTTTCGCCTTGAGCCACTAATTGGCTGGCAATTTCAAAGGCAATCGAGCCACCCATCGACCAGCCGCCAAGCAGATATGGCCCTTGCGGCTGAACCTGACGGATATCGCTGAGATAGCGTTGCGCCATAACTGTAATATCGTCAAGTGGCATTTCAGGGTATTCCAAGCCAAAGGCCTGCACCCCGTAGAATGGGCGTTGCGTGCCAAGCAATTGGGCCAAAGCTGCATAGACATTGGCCATACCGCTCATGGGGTGAATACAAAAGAACGGCGCTGCTTGGCCTTGTGGTTGCAAGCGTACCAACGACGATAATTCGCCTGCTTGTTCGGCGGTTTGGGCTTGCACAAGCTGGGCCAGCTCGGCGATCGTTGGGGCTTCGAATAAACTGCGCACGCCGATTGTGGTATGCACTTTTTCGGTGAGATGGGTCGCAACTTGTAAGGCTAGCAGCGAATCGCCGCCCAACTCAAAGAAATTGTCGTGAATACCAATCAGCGGTACGCCCAAGACAGCACCCCACAGCGCGGTGATCATATGCTCAAGGTTATTGCTGGGCGCGACATATTCAGTCGTGAGATTAGGCCGTTCGTAGCCAGGGCTGGCCTCGGCTGGCTCGCTGCTTTCGGGCAAGCTATAACCACCTTGCGCCGCTTCGAGCAAGGTCGGGCCTTGGGTTTCATTATTGATAAATTGCTCAACCCAGTAGCGTTTGCGTTCGAAGGGATAAGTTGGTAGGGCCACGCGGCGACGCTTGCTGGCGCTTAGTTTGGCCCAATCGATCGCCACGCCAGCCAGCCATAACCGCCCGACCGCAGTCAACAAACATTGGGTGTCAGTTTGTTGATCTTGGGGATGGCGCATCGACTGCGCTACCACCCGTTCGGCTCCAAAGTTGGCTTGAGCGCGAGTTAAGGTTGTGAGCGTTTGGCCAGGCCCAACTTCGAGAAATAGATGAGCTGGATTTTGCAAAAGTTGGCTCATCCCAGCGCTAAATCGCACGGTCGATTGTAAATGCTCAGTCCAATAGTTCGGGTTTGACCATTGTTCATGGCTCATCCAACCGCCAGTTACATTGGAAATATAGGGAATTGTGGCTGGTTGCATGCTGATCGTCTGGGCAAATGTCGCAAATTCGGCCACAATTGGCTTGAGCAAACTGGAATGGGCTGCCACGCGAATTGGCAAGCGTCGATATTTGATCGCCCGCTGTTCTAGCTCAAACTCAAGGGCTTGAATTGCTGCAATCGAGCCAGCCACGACCGAATGTTCAGGCCCATTGACTGCCGCTAGCGAAAGTTGTTCGCCGAGCAACGGCAAAACCTCAGCTTCAGCAAGGGCAATGTTGATCATCGCGCCATCTTCAAGCTGATCCATCAAGCGGCCACGTAGCTCAACTAAGCGCAAAGCCGCCTCAAGTGAGATCGAGCCAGCCAAATGGGCCGCGGTATATTCACCCAAACTATGGCCAATCAAGGCGACAGGCTGAATGCCCCATGCCAGCCATAATTGAGCAAGCGCATACTCACTGATGAAAATTGCCAACAAACTGTAGAGCATTGTCGCCAATTGTTGCTCATGAACTTTGGCGTTTTCGCTATAGACCAACTGGCGTAGATTGGCGCTGATTTCAGGTTTAAGCATGGCCAAACAGCGTTCAACCGCCGCACGGAAGATCGGCTGAGTTTGATAGAGTTCTTGGCCCATGCTGGGATATTGTACGCCGCCGCCCGGAAACATAAACACCACCGCAGGCGTAGCCGCGCTGACTTGGCCGCTGATCATGCGCTTATCGCGTTGGCGCAAAATTTGGCTGGCTTCATCCAGCGAACGGCACAGCAACACCCGCCGATGATTAAAGGCTTGGCGGCCAACTTGTAAGGTGTAGGCAACATCAGCCAAGGCCAATTGGGGATTAGCCTCAAGGTGCTCGGCCAGATTTTTGGTGGCCGCATTCAAGGTAGCCCGATTACGCCCCGAAATCACCAGCATGTGCCAAGCGTCAGTTTCCTCGGTTGGTTCGAGCATGGGCGCTTCTTCGAGCACAATATGCGCATTCGTGCCGCCAATCCCAAATGAACTGACCCCCGCCCGCCGAATTGGCTGATCGCTTGGCCAATCACTTAATTTAGTGTTGACATAAAATGGTGAGCTTTCTAGCTCAAGTTGCGGATTGGGGGTTTGAAAATGCAAGCTGGCGGGAATTCTATTGTGATGCAGGGCCAGCACGGTTTTAATCAAGCTGGTTACGCCCGCCGCAGTATCAAGATGCCCAAAATTGGATTTGACCGAGCCAAGCATACAAAACTGCGTTTTATCAGTTTGTTGACGGAAGGCCTTGGTTAAAGCGGCAACTTCGATTGGATCGCCGAGGGCAGTGGCCGTTCCATGGGCTTCGATATAGGAAATCGTTACTGGATCAACATCAGCCACCGCTTGAGCGGCCTGAATCACAGCGGCCTGCCCATCAATGCTCGGTGCCGTGTAGCCAATTTTGAGCGCACCATCGTTGTTGACGGCTGAGCCTTTGATTACCGCATAGATCGAATCGCCATCAGCCAAGGCATCGTCGAGCCGTTTCAAAACCACGATACCTGCACCGTTGCCGTTGAGTGTGCCTTGGGCTTGGGCATCGAATGTGCGGCAATGGCCGTCTGGGGCGAGAATGCCGCCTTCTTGGGCCAGATAGCCTTGATGTTGCGGCACGGTGATCGAAATTCCGCCAGCCAGCGCGATATCGCATTGATAGCCCAACAGGCTTTGGCAGGCCAAATGGGTTGCGACCAATGAGGTTGAGCAGGCACTTTGCACGCTAAAACTTGGCCCGCGCAAATTCAACTTATAGCTGACTCGAGTGGGCAAAAAGTCTTTGTCGTTGCCCATAATCAGTTGAAACAGATCGGGAATTGTGCCTCGGCCTTGTTGGCTGGCTAGGTTACGCAGCAAGTAGGTATTGAGGCTTGAACCAGCAAATACGCCGATTAAGCCGGGATAGGTTGAGGCGTTGTAGCCTGCATGTTCCAAGGCTTGCCAAGCACATTCCAGAAAAATCCGCTGCTGCGGATCGAGCAATTCGGCCTCGCGTGGCGAATAGCCAAAAAAGGCTGCATCGAATAGCTCGACCCCTTCGAGCACCGAGCCAGCTTTGACATAGCGTGGATGGGCTAGTTGCTCAGGCGTTACGCCTGCGGCTAGCAATTGCTCGTCATCAAAAAAGCTAATGCCCTCGGCTCCAGCACAAAGCTGCTGCCAAAAGTGATCAATATCGGGAGCGCCAGCCCAGCGCCCCGCCAAACCTACCACAGCAATATCAAAATTGCCATCGGTTTCATCATAACTCATCGATATATTCCTCTCTGCTAGCGGCGGCGACGTTGACGTTGCATAGCTTGGCGCTGTTGCTGCGCTCGATTGTCGCGATCAACAAAGGTTGACGCTTGAGTTGATTGCTCGCTGTTCAAGTAAACCGCTAAACTTTGAATGGTTGGGTATTTGAATAAATCTAAAAGCACCAACTCGCGCCCCAAAAGCTCTTGCAAGCGGCTATGCACCTGCACCATTGCCAGCGAATTGCCGCCAAGGTCGAAGAAATTGGCTTGGGTGCTTAGGGTTGGCACATTTAATACTTCTTGCCAAAGTGTGGTCAAGGTTTGTTCAAGGTTGGTTTGGGGTACAACATCAACACTCGTAGCTGGATTTGGGTTGGGGGTGTGCTCGGCCAATTTGCGCTGATCGATCTTGCCGTTGGGCGTTAGTGGCATGCTTGGCAACACCACGAAGGCACTAGGCACGGCAAATGCTGGCAGTTTTTGCTTGGCATAGGCTTGTAAATCTGCCGCTAAATCGTAGCTTGCTGGTGCTTGGCTGGTTCCTGCGGCGATTTGCAATTCGCTGAGAGCATTGCTGCTGGTGCTATTTGCCACAACATAGGCAATCAGCCGCGCCGTGCTGCTAGCGTGATCGTGCACCAACACCACACTTTGCTCGACTGCTGGGTGAGCATTCAGCAGGCTACTAATTTCGCCTAGCTCGATCCGATGGCCGCGTAATTTGATCTGCTGATCGATCCGCCCAACAAATTCAATTTGGCCATCAACCCGATAGCGGCCTAAATCGCCAGTGCGATACAAACGTTGGCCTGGAGTTGAGCTAAATTGGTTGGGAATAAAGCGCTCGGCGGTCAGAGCGGGCCGTTTCAGATAGCCACGGGCTACACCAACCCCGCCAACATAGATTTCGCCAATCACGCCAACGGGCACGATCTGCTGCTGTTGATCGAGCAAATAGACTTGTAAATTGGCTAGTGGTCGGCCAATCGGTGGCGTACCTGCCAGATTTGGCTCAAGCCGAGTCAGGCTCGCGCAAACTGTGGTTTCACTTGGCCCATAGGCGTTGATTAAATTGCGCTCAACTGCCCAGCGTTGCACAACCTCATTGCTCGAAGCCTCGCCAGCAGCAATTACTGTGGTCAAACTGGGAGCTTGATCCGCTGAAAGCACTGCTAATAATGATGGTGGCAAGGTCGCTACCGTAATGTTGTGTTGGCGAATCAATGCTAGCACATCGGTTCCGGCGGCTAGGCCACCTGCTGGCATGAGCACCAAACTTGCGCCTGAAGCCAACGCCATGCCAATCTCGGAGATCGCCGCATCGAAACTGAACGAAGCAAATTGCAACACCCGACTTGCTGAGGTTACCCCAAAGCCGGCAATTTGGGCTGTTACCAAGTTGGTTAAGCCTTGCTGGCTAGCCATCACGCCTTTGGGCTGGCCAGTTGAGCCAGAGGTATAGACGATATAGGCTAAGTTGGCGGGCTGAACAGCACTGACAAGATTTTGGCTTGGCTCATTGCCATCGCAAATCTTCGCCAGATCAAGCACGGTTAAATCAGCCTGCTTGAGTTGTTGTACTTTTTCAAGCAAATGGCTTTGGGTCAAAACTAGTGCTGCTTGCGAATCGTTGAGCATCCAAGCCAAACGCTCGTTGGGGTAAGCTGGATCAAGCGGGATATACGCGCCGCCGGATTTGAGCGTGGCCAATAACGCAACCACCATCGCAATTGAGCGATCGCAACAGATGCCAACCAAGCTTTCGGGGCCAACACCTTGGGCTTGCAACCGATAGGCCAATTGATTGGCACGGCGATTAAGTTCGTGATAGCTGAGCACCTGATCTTCGCCAATCAGGGCAGTTGCTTCAGGTGTTTTGGCAACTTGAGCCTCAAATAGTTGGGCAAATGTAAGCTGCTCAGGGTAGGTTTGGCTGGTGTTGTTCCAAGTTTTGATGATTTGGGTTTGCTCAGCCGCCGTGAGCATTGCCAATTGTGAAAGTTTGGTTTGCGGTTGTTGATTGATGCTGCTGAGCAATGTGACATAATGTTGACTCATGCGGTCGATCGTGCTGGCATCAAACAGATCAACATTGTATTCAATTGTTGCGCGTAAACCCTGCTCAAACTCAAACATCGACAGTGTGAGATCGAATTTTGAAGGGCTAGCCACATCTTCCAAAATATCGAAGGCTGAATGCTGACCGCCGATCGAAACATTTTGCAGCACAAACAACACCTGAAAGAGCGCTGAACGGCTCAGATCGCGAGTTGGTTGCAGGGCATCGACCAACATTTCAAACGGCAAGTCTTGGTGGGCGTAGGCTCCCAGCGCTACTGCACGCACATGCTCCAGCAAATCGAGGAAGCTTGGATCATCAGCACATTTGACTCGCAGCACCAAGGTATTGACGAAAAAGCCGATCAGATCTTCTAGCTCACGCCGATTGCGGTTGGCGATCGGTGAACCAACAATGATGTCGTTTTGGCCGCTGTAGCGATGGAGTAAGCTGACCCATGCGCCGAGCAACAGCATAAATAGAGTTGCTTGGTGCTGTTGGCTGAGCTGATTGAGTTGATTGGTTAGTTCGGTGCTGATCCAAAAGGTATGGCGACCGCCTTTGAAGGTTTGAATGGCTGGGCGTGGGCGATCGGTTGGCAAGGCCAGCACTGGCAATTCACCAGCAAGCTGGTTTTTCCAATAGCTGAGTTGTTGATTGAGAGTTGCACCTTGCAACCATTCGCGTTGCCAAGCAGCAAAATCGGCATATTGCAAGGCCAATGGCTCGAATTGCGGCAACGGCTGTTGATTTTCCAAGGCCGTAAAAATCGCCTCAAATTCTTGGATAAAGATCTTGACTGACCACGCATCAAAGGCAATGTGATGAATGATTAGCAATAAAAGATGCTCGTCGGGACTGATGCGTAGCAAATTGGCCCGAAACAGTTGATCATGACGCAAATCAAACGGGCGTTCAGTTTCAGCTTGCATAAATTGATGTACGGCGGCTTCACGCTCGCTTGGGGTTAATTCACGTAGATCAACAATCGGTAATTCGACGCTTTCCAAGGCCATAATTGATTGCTGGGGAAGGCCATCGACCATGCTGAAACTGGCACGTAATGGCTCATGGCGTTGGAAAATCGTGGTCAAACACTGGGTCAAAATGCTCGGCAATTCAGGGTAAACGCCGCGAATCAGAATTGGAATTGAAATGTTGTATAAAGCCGCGTTGGGCTGAAGTTGCTCGATCAGCCAGAGCCGTTGTTGAGCAAACGACAACGGATAGCTGTTTTGATCAAGCCTTGGCTGAATCTGTTGGGCGGCTTTATTGGCTTTGTCTTGAATTTTTTGCAAAAGTAAGGCCCGTTTGGCTGGCGAAAGTGCCGCTAAACGCTCAGAATAATCGCTCACAATCAAACCTCAACTACACACAAAACTACCTATGTATTCCCTCACCCCCTAGCCTCCTCTCCCGCCCGCGAGGCGAGTGGGAACCCTCTAGCATGATCTATTGGATCTCTCCTCGCCCGCCGCAGTGGGAGAGGGGTTGGGGGTGAGGGAACTTAACACCTACCCTTGTAAGTCGGGGGTGAGGGCTTTACCCTAATCCTGCTTCAAGTTCGGCTTCTGATAATCCCTCAAGCTCGGCTAAGAGTGCATCCATCTCGGCTGAATCGATTTGTTCAAGTTGCAGCTCGGCGATGCAGTTGGCAAGTTCGGCGATGGTTGGCGCGGCGAAGAGTTGATACAACCGTACTTCAAGGTTAAAGCCGTCGCGCAAACGTGAAACAAGCTGGGTTGCCAGCAGCGAATGGCCGCCCAAGGCAAAAAAGTTGTCGTGAATGCCGATCTTGGGCTTGCCGAGAATCTCTTGCCAAATGCTGACCAACTGTTCTTCGATGATATTGGTTGGTTGATCGAGCGCGGTTTGTTGGTTGGTGGCATCGAGTTGGCCTAAAGCAGCCAGATCGATTGCGCCGCTACTGGTGCGTGGCAATTCTGCAACGCGATACCATTCAAGCGTGGCCGAGCCAAAATAGCTATTGGCAAGTTGGCGATAGCGATCGTGGCTGAGCGGGCCATGCTGATGGGTTGTATAAAGATTGATGCGTTGTTGCAAGGGCTGGCTGACTGCCAGATGTTGGCGCAGCGCTGGGCTATCAGCATTTAAGCCAATCATTAACAGTGGATATTGGTTTTGGCTGATGCCCGCCAAGAGCGATTGCAAACCCTGTTGCAAACCAATTACGTTGTAGCCGCGCTCGGCAGAAAGGCTGCGAATTTGCTGCGGATTATTGAGACTCATCCCAATATTGTCCCATTGCGTCCAATTTAAACAGAGCGCTTTGGGATGCGAGGTTTGGCGTTGATGCAGCATAAAGCTATCGAGAAAACTATTGGCTGCCGAGTAGGCACTAAATGTTGCTCCGCCAAAAAAGCTATTAATCGACGACATTGCCACAATTGGCAGTTCTGGGCGCTGGCTCAAGGCTCGTTGCAAGGCCCACGTGCCATAGACTTTGGGCGCGAACATCATTTCAAAGGTGGCGAGGCTTTCGTTGGTAATCCAGTGATGATCCATCACTGTCCAGTGATAAGCCAAATTGCCAGCCCCAGCAAAGTGGAAAACTCCGGCCAATGGTTGATTCCAGCGCTGTTCTGCATCATTAATTAAGCGAGCCAATTGAGCTGAATCGGTGATATCCACCGCTTGGTAATGCACATCGTTGCTAATATCGATTAGATCTTTATAAGCACGTAAGCGTTTGCTCAGGCTGCTATCGGTGCCCAAATGCTTGGCCCAATCGCTGCCCAATGGCAATTCAGTTGAGCCTGTGATCAGCAAACGAGCATTGTAGTTTTGCAGCAACCAGCGAGCAAATTGGCTGCCAATGCCGCCTAAGCCGCCAGTCACCAAATACAGGCCACCTTTGACCAGCGGCGATTCGACTGGGCTTGATTGGGCCATTTCGGCTTCAACTAACTGTGGAACGAGTCGTTGACCTGCCCGATAGGCCACCTCGGCGCTGGGCTTCGGTTGGGCTAGTTCATAGTAAATTTGTTGGCTGTTGGTGGTTGCACTTGCTGCATCAAGGTCAACATGCTGGCAGCTGAGCCAATCAATTTCTAAGGGCATGGTTTTGAGCAAACCATGAATTGGAGCCGCCGCATAAATCACCTGATCGCTTTGGTTAATCGCATGACTGCGTTGTGAAACCACGGTTAAGCTGGCTTGACTGAGCTTTTGCTTGGCCAAGGCTTGGGTCAGGAACAAAAGACTATAGGTTCCACGATATTGGGCGGCGGCCAAATCGCCAACGTGCTCAATCTCGCTTGGTAGATCACAGCTATACAAGTGAACATAATCGTGAATATTGGTGGCTGCAAGAGTGGCAGCGATCTGATGGTAATGCTCAGGATCGTGCAAATTAATCGTGTAGTGTTGACCCTGCTGGCTGAATGTTTCGCCAGCGCTGATCAAGACCCAATCGCGATGGTGCTGTTCAAGCACATCAATCAACTCACGCGCTAGCGTGGTATCGTCGCTGAAAATTGCATAGCTTGGCTTGAGCAAGGCCGAATTATGGCGCTTGCTGACAGGTTGCCATTGCTTGCTAAAGAACCAGCGTGGCAAGGTTTGCTGGTTGGCTAGGGCTAAATCGATTGGCTTGGTGATGCTGCTAAATTCGCCATTGATAAAGCGCTGGCTCAATTGCGAACGCTGAATCTTGCCAATTGCTGTTTTGGGAATATCGCTCTTAGCAACTGGCAGCACATAGCTGGGGTTGATGCCAATTTTTTGCACGACAACTTCGCGAATCTGGTTAATTTGGGCTAGCTGTTGATCAAATTCAGCCGATTTTGAAACGTAAAAAATGACCAGCGACTCCGTGCCGCCTGTATGTTTGCTTGGCACGCTACAAGCCGCCGTGTAGGAAACTTCCACGCCTTCGATTGTTTCAACCAAGGCTTCGATTTCGTGGTTGTGATAATTGATGCCATTGATGATGATTACATCTTTTTCACGGCCAGCAATTGTCAAACGCCCTTGGTGCAAAAAAGCCAAATCGCCAGTCGTAAACCAACCATCGTCGGTAAAGACTTCGCGGTTAAGCTCAGGGTTGCGGTAGTAGCCAGCGGTGATCGTCGGGCCTTGAATTTGCAAACGGCCAATCAGATCTTCGCTGAGCAATTGATTGTTGGTGTTGACAATTCGTAGTGAAACCCCCGGCAATGGTGCGCCAACTTCGACGAATGCTACACCAATGCTATCGGCGCTGGCTGGCTGAATCACCCCGGTTAATGAGGCTTGGTCGAGTTCGTGAAAGCCTGTGGTTGCCCCAAGCACCAGTTGATCGGATGAGCTGATGCCCGATGAGGTTTCGGACATGCCATAAGCGGGGTGCATAGCCGTTGCGGGCAGGCCATGGGCTTGCAACAAACCAAGAAAATTCAAGGCAGTTTGTTTATTGATGCCCTCGCCACCATTCAAAATAAAACGCAACGAGCTAAGATTGCGGCGGCGACTATTGACCCGTTCGTGCTGATCGTTGATTAAGGCATAGGCAAAGTTAGGAGACCAAGTAATTGTGGCGCGATACTGCTCAAGCAAATCTAGCCAACGCACTGGATCTTCCAGAATATAGTCGGTTTTGGCCTGAATTTGGCGGCAGCCCAAGCACACATCGTGAACGTGGAACATCACAATCCCACCAACATGATCAAGCGGCATCCAATTTAATGAAACATCATTATGATCAAAACGATTGTGTTGAGCGCTAGCCTTGGAGCGGCTAATAATATTGTGATGGCTTAATTCGACCCCTTTGGGAAGGCCAGTGCTGCCCGATGTAAACAACAACAAGGCCGAATCCTGCGGCGCGAGGTGCTGATGCTGCTGATCAGGCTGATGTTGGCGCAACTGTTCGGTGATCTGAATCGCTGGTTTTACCACGCCCAAGCCATTAAAAATGCGCTGAAGCAGGCTGAAGCTGGCTTGTTCACTAACGATCAGTGGTTGCTCCAAGGTTTGCCACGTGTTATAGAGCTTGCTCACCGCGGGGTTATTGGGATCGCTGCTGTTGGGCAAGGCCAAGGGAACCGCCGTAAAACCACCAAGCATACAAGCCCAAAATGCCACCACAAATGGCTCGTTATGGGCAAATTGCAGCACAACATGTTGGCCATGCTTCAAACCTGCCGCCCGTAAACCAGCCAAAACCGCCTCAGCATCGGCCAATAGCGCGGCATACGATTGAAACAACGCTTTGCCATCGGCTTCGATATAGCTAATGCCATGTTCAGGGTAGTGTTTGGCGGCGAGCACTAAGGCCTCAGCTAAGGTCAACGGCGCTTGTTCCGCCTTGATCAACGGTGGGCCAACTGCCAACGCTGGCTTGGCCTGAGTTGACAACATTTCAACTGGTTGCTCGCTGATCGTGCGTTGCGATGTACCAAAATTGCTAGTTTCGACCATTGGCACAAGATCGTCGATGTGCAGCGGGCTTGAAACTGGCAAGATCGGCTGAGCGACCACCGCTAGCTCTGCGCCATTAGCTGCTTGTTGCAGTTGAGCCTGCAAATCGGCAATTTGGCGGTTATCGAGCAGGTTAGTTTGGGCCAATTGTTGACGATCAAGCTGACCATCGGCGGTGCGCGGTAGCTGATCAACCTGAATCAAGCCGAGGTTTGCGAGTTGGCAGTCAAGCTGATCTTCAAGGTAATTCAGGATCTCGCTTGGCTCAACGCGCTGTTTGGCGACCACAAAGCCCGTTAATTGCTCGGTGTTGCTCAGGGTTATGCGCCGCACGATACAACATTCAACAATTGCCGGATGCTGTTCGAGCAGACGTTCTACTTCTTGGAGCAAGATTGGGGTGGCAGCCAGTTCGATCGTTGAATCAAGGCTACCGCTGATGCTCAGCCGCCCATCATCTTGCCAACGGGCCAGATAGCGCGTTTGGTAGAGTTGAGTGTCGGCAGCAAATGGGCTGGCGATAAAACGCTCGGCATTCAATTGAGCCTGCTCAAAGCCTGCAAAAACCCCTGCTCCAGCCACATATAACTCACCAGTTAAGCCGATTGGCGCGAGTTGTTTGTGTTGGTCAAGAATCAAAGCTTGGGTATGTGGTACCGGCTTGCCGCTATGAATTTGGCTTGCTGTTTGGGTTTGAGTGTTGGCTCCAACCACCGTCAGCAATTGAAAGGCTGGGAACCCATAGTAGTTGTGCCAAGCGGTTTGTTGCTGTTTGAGTTGTTGTTTGAGCGCTTCGCCATCGAGCAAGCCTTCGCCGCTACTCAAAATATGGCGCACTTTGGGCAATGCTGACTGTTGCGCGAACAGTTGGCCCAACGTTGCAAGCGTCAGCATCAAGGTTTGCGCTTGTTCATCAAGATCGTGATCGAGCGTTTCAAGTGTGCTAAATCGCAGCGTGCCGCCACTAGCAAGGGTTGCCAAACTCGCAAAGGCGCTAAAATCGTTGAATTCCTCGCCGAGCCACAGGCTTTGTTGGAAACTAACTTTGGCTTTGCTCAGATTAAAATCGATAAAACTCAGCAGATTGGTTTGGCTGAGTTGGCCTGCTTCAATCAACCCACTCGGATTCGAGGCCAAACTCAAGCCGATCAAGCTTTCGGCAGTTGCTGAATGAGGAGTGATTTCCGCTAATTCGCTATTAGCAAGTTGCTCAAATTCGATATAGTTAGCAGCTAAATTGTTGCTAGCGGCTGAGCCAACCAGCACAAATTGTTGGCGGGCCAAGACCTGTTGCAGCCGAAGCTTGGCTAAATTAGGGCTAAGCAAAGCATAGCGTGCACCCAACAGCAATGTGGCCAAAATGGTGCTACAAACATCTATTGGGTTGGTTAGCTGAATTGCGACATTGGTATTGACCCCAACCTGCTGATTGGCTAGGCCGCTGGCAATGCGTTGGGCATGCTCAGCCAGCTCGTGATACGAAACTACTTGGTCGTGATAACGCAGCGCCGCCTGGCTCGATCGTTGTTCAACAGCAGTTGCAAAACGTCGCTGGATACTCTGAAAATCCATTTCCATTTCACCCTTTGCACACGTAACCAAGGGTCGGCCTGAACCAGCCCTTGATCGACGTAGATCTAGAACAAATCGTAGTCGTCGTCGCTTCCTTGCGACCAGCCGCCGAGTAGCCGTTCTTTTTCTGCCGAACTGACCAACGAAACTTGGCTGATGCGTTGTTGTGGATCGGTGGTCATGCTGGTGAGCAATTGTTGTAACTGCTCGACCATGCGGCCAATCGTGGTGGGTTTAAACAGGTCGGTGTTGTATTCAATCCAAGCGTCGATGCTTGAGCCGTTGTCGTAGAGCACCAAACTTAGCTCAAACTTAGCCGAGTTGGTTTCAACGCTGCGCGGCGCAATCTGCACCTCGGCCAAATCGAGGTTGCTGCTCTGTGAGGCGTTTTGCAGCACCAACATAGCTTGGAAAATTGGTGAGCGATTGGCTTGTCGTTCAGGCAAAAGCTCGCTGACCAACAAATCGAACGGTAAATCTTGGTGGCTATAGCCATTTAGGGCGGTTTCGCGAATCCGTTGCACCACTTGTTGAAGCGTTGGATCGCCAGTTAAATCGGCGCGAATGGCCAGGGTATTCGCAAAGAACCCGATGATGCCCTCTAGCTCTTGGCGGTTGCGGTTGGCGATTGGCGTGCCGATAACAATATCAGTTTGATTGCTATAACGATTGAGCAAAATCGCCCATGCTGCCATCAGCAACATAAACATGGTTGCTTCGTTATCTCGCGCCAATTGATTAAGTTTGCGATACAGTTCTGGCTCGATGCTCAGCATTTCGTGTGCGCCATTGAAACTTTGTACGCTAGGCCGTGGGTAATCCAGCGGCATTTCGAGCAATGGTAATTTGCCACTCAATTGCTGTTTCCAGTAATTCAATTGGTTTTGTAAAACTTCGCCTTGCAACCATTGACGTTGCCAAGCGGCAAAATCAGGGTATTGCAAAGCTAGCTCGGGCAATGGCGAGGCTTGATTGTTGGCAAAGGCCTGGTAGAGCTTGGTCATTTCATCAAACAAAATGCCCTGCGACCAATCATCAAAGGCAATATGATGAATGCTTAGGCCGAGCACATGCTTGGTTGGAGCTAGTTTGAGCAAGCGCCCGCGCAACAGTTGATCGCGATCAAGCTGGAAGGGTTGATTAATCTCCTGCTCCAATAATTGGTTGATCGCTGTTTCTTGGGCTGCCTCAGCTAAATCACTGAGATCATGAATTGGCAATTGAATTGGCTGAGCTGCTTGGACTTGCTGAAGCGTTTGGCCTTCGTGGCTCACAAACAGGGTGCGCAAGCCATGATGGCGCTGCACAATCTCGCTCAAGGTGCGTTCTAAAGCGGCAACTTGCAAGGGGCCAGTAATTTCTAAGGCCACAGGGACAGTATAAAAACTGCTGGTTGGATCGATTTGAGCCAAGAACCAAATGCGCTGTTGGGCATAGGAAAGTGGCAAACGTGCCTGCGGATCAGCTTTGTGAATCGCGATAATTGGCGTTTGCTCTGGTTTTTGGTTGGCCTGCTCGATAACGCTGGCTAAGCCCTTGATGGTTGGGTTGAGGAAGAAATCGCGCAAGTTGAGGCTAACATTAAACACCTCGCGCACCCGTGAAATAACTTGGGTTGCCAACAATGAGTGCCCACCCAAATCAAAGAAATTATCCTGAATGCCAACTTGGGTTACTCCCAGCAAATTGCTCCAAATCGCGATCAACGATTGCTCGGTAACACTGGTTGGAGCCGCGATCGGTTGGCTGCGCTCAAGTTGTTTGGTCTGTTGTTGGCTGGGCAAAGCGCGATAATCGATTTTGCCGTTGGCAGTCAGCGGAATACGCTCAAGCATAATGAATGAGGTTGGCACCATATATTCTGGCAGGCGTTGCTTGAGAAATGTGCGCAATTGGCTAAAGCGTGGCACTTGATTAGGCTGGGTTACCAAATAGGCCACCAAGCGCTGATCATCGGCTGAGATTGTATTGACCGCCACAATCGCATCGGTGATCGCGGGGTGGCTCATCAGGGTGGCCTGAATTTCGCCTAGCTCAATTCGGAAGCCGCGAATTTTGACTTGGTTGTCACGCCGCCCCAGATATTCGATCTCATTATTAGCCAAGCGCCGCACTAAATCGCCAGTTTTATAGAGGCGGCCTGTTTCAGCAAAGGGATGCTTGATAAAGCGCTCGTTGGTTAGTTCGGGTCGATTCCAATAGCCGCGAGCCAAGCCCGCGCCGCCCACATATAGTTCGCCAGTAATTCCCAATGGCACTGGCAAACAATGATCATCAAGCACATACAGATCCAAATCGGGAATTGCCGTGCCAATCGGGCTGCTTTGGGGATTTTCAACATCGTGCATGCTCAGCGGTCGGTAGGTCACATGGACGGTGGTTTCAGTAATGCCATACATATTGACTAACTGCGGGCGTAGATCGCCATGGCGCTCGAACCATGGTTGCAATGCCCCAACGTTCAGTGCTTCGCCACCGAAGATGACATAACGCAAGGCTAGGCGCGATGGCAAGTCATGTTCAGCATCGCTGATGATCAATTGGCGGAAGGCCGAGGGCGTTTGGTTGAGCACCGTCACGCCTTCATCAACCAGCAATTGATAGAAGCCAGCGGGGTTGCGGGTGGTCATAAATGGCACGACGACCACGCGACCACCATACAGCAAGGCTCCCCAAATTTCCCAAACTGAGAAATCGAAGGCGAACGAATGGAACAAACTCCAGACATCGTGGTTGTTGAAGTTGAACCATGCTTCGGTTGAACTAAACAGTCGCGCCACGTTGCGATGGGTGATCAATGCACCTTTGGGCGTGCCAGTCGAGCCTGAGGTGTAAATCATATAGGCCAAGTCATCGAGCTGGGCGCTAGCTGGCAGATTACTGGTTGGCTGATTGCTCAGCGCTGAATCGACGGCATCAAGCACAATCAATTGCAACCCAGCTTGGGGTAATTTGTTGACACAACGAGCTTGGGTAACCACCAAGCCAACCTTGGCATCAGCCAACAACCAAACAATTCGCTCTTGAGGATGTGCAGGATCGATCGGCAGATATGCGCCGCCAGCCTTGAGAATTGCCAAAATTCCAATGATTGTATCGAGCGATGGCTCAACACATAGCCCAACCAAGGTATCTGGGCCAACGTCGAGCGTTTTGAGTTGATGGGCCAGTTGGTTGGCGCGGCTATTTAGCTCGGCGTAGCTTAGTTGGCTTTGCTCAAAGCGTACCGCAATCGCTTGCGGATTGGCCTGCACCTGCTGCTCAAAGCGTTGGTGCAAGGGCAACAAGTTTGCTTCGAGCGCTGTTGGCGTTGGCAACAATTGGGCTAGCTCAGCCTTGCCCAACATGGGTAAGCGCGAAAGCTCCAAATCGGGCGAAGCAAGCACTGCTTCGAGTAAATTTTGGTAATGTTGGGCCAAGCGTTCAATCGTCGCTGGATCAAACAGATCAGTTTTATACTCGAAATTGAGCTTGATTTGCTGATCAAGCGAGACGGCTTCAAGGCTAAGGGCAAACTTGGCCGTACCAGTTTCAATTGGCAATGGCTCAACCGAAAGCTCAGGCATTTGAAAACTATTGACCGTATCGCGCTGAAACACAAACAAGCTTTGAAAAATTGGCGTATGTGCCAAATTACGATCAGGCTGCAAAGCCTCGACCAATTGCTCAAATGGCAAATCTTGATGCTCTTGCGCTGCCAAATTCGCCGCTCGCACTTGATCCAAAAAGCTGCGGAAACTGAGGTCGCCAGCGGCTTTGGTGCGAATCACCAAGGTATTGACGAAATAGCCGATTAAGGCTTGCAAATCGTTGTAATGGCGATTGGCGATCGGCATGCCGACCAGCAAATCGGTTTGGTTGGTGTAACGAAAGAGCAGGGTTTTCCAGATGGTGAGCAAAATAATGTTGAGTGTATAGCCCTCGCTGCGACTCCAATTGACCAATCGTTCAACCAAATCGGCACTCAATTGCACCCGATAATGTGCGCCACGCGACGATTCAACTGGTGGATAAGGCCGATCAGTCGGTAATTGCAGAATTGGCAATTCGCCAGCGAGTTGTTCTTTCCAATATTGCAGTTGCTGCTCCAACACCTTACCTTGTAGCCAATTGCGTTGCCAAACCGCATAATCGGCGTATTGAATTGGCAAGGCTGGCAAGCTGCTTGGCTCGCCAGCATAGGCCGCATTCAGCAAATGATTCAATTCGGAGATGATCACTCCAGCTGACCAGCCGTCAAAAACACTATGATGCACACTGACCAATTTGATATATTCGTGATCGCGGATGTGCAGCAACAGCACGCGCAATAATGGCCCAGTTTGCAAATCAAACGGCAGCTGGGTTTCGGCTTGAATCTGCGCTTGGATGGCGGTATCGCGCTCAGTTTCGGCCAGATCGCGTAAATCGACCACGCTAAACCCTGGCTTAAGCTCAGCATGGATCTGCTGATGGGGCACTGTATCAACCAGCAAAAAGGTCGTGCGCAACACCTCATGGCGCTGGGCAATGGTGTTGAAGCCTGCTTGCAAGGCGGCAATATCAAGCTTGCCACGGTAGCGCACCCCATAAACGATGTTATACAGCGGGCTGGTTGGGTCCCACTGATACAACACCCATTGGCGCTCTTGGGCAAACGATAACGGCAGCGTATTGGTTGTCCGTGGTTGGGCAACCAAGGCTGGTGGCTCGTTGGCTGCTTGTTGCAGTCGGCGAATCAACAGCGCTTGTTTTTCTGGTGGTAATGCAGCAATTTTTGCAGCAAAATCAGTCATGTGAAATCTCCATACCTCACCCAACCAGACGAGATTTAGCCTCATCAGTGGAGAGTTGTTCTAATTCAGCAAGTATTTGAGCGATCTGGTCGTGATCGCTTTGCTGTACTTGTTCAAGTAGCACCTGAAGCGCATCATCGCGGGTTTCAGGCGATGCAAACATCTCCGATGATAGTTCTAGGGATAGTTGTTGATTGACATTGGCAACAATTTCATCAATGCTGGGACCCTGAATCAGATAGGCAACCGACAAGGTTACGCCAAGATTTTGGCTAATACTGGTTTTGAGTTCAATTGCCATAATCGAGTCGAGGCCGAGGGTATGGAGTGCTAGTTGGCTGTCCAGTTTTGATGGATCAAGCTGCATAACCTTGGCAATCAATTGTTTGAGTTGTTGAGTTATCAACGCTTGACGTTCGCTGGGCTGGGTCTGTAAAACCCGTTGGCGAAATTCATGCTCTTGGGTTAAATTGCTGGCTGTTTGAGCAATGGTGGTTGACGGCGCAAGTGCCGCAAAGAAGGGTAGGGTTGCGACAACCTGATTATTTTTGAGCCACGTTGCCCAATCGATCTCAGCAATCGTCGTCTGAATTGCTTGATCGTTGATCAGCTGCTCCATTGCAACTAAGGCTTGTTGGGGTTGCAGTAGTTGCACGCCATGGGCTTCAAAAAGTTGTGGATTAAGTTTGGCGGCCATTCCCACCTCGGCCCATGGCCCCCAATTAATGCTTAGCCCAACCAAGCCTTGGCTGCGACGATAGGCTGCCAGGCTATCCATAAAGCTGTTGGCGGCGGCATAATGCGCTTGGCCAACCGAGCCAATGCTGGCCGCCAGCGATGAACAGAAGATCATAAAATCAAGTGGTTCTTGGCTGAAAACTTCGTGCAAGGCCCATGCGCCAGCAACTTTGGGCGCAAAAACGCTGGTCAGGGCACTTGGCTGCATGCGATAGAGCATTTGATCATCAAGCACACCCGCAGCATGCACAATCCCACGAATGGCAAGGCCAGTTTCGGCGCGATATTGCTGCAAAAATTCGGCCAAGGCCGCCTGATCGGCTACGTTGATTGCGGCATACCGCAGGTTCGCCCCAGCTTGTTCGAGTTGGCTGAGTGCATTCACAAGTTGCGATTGCTGCTCGGATACAGCGTTATGGCTTGGTTGCAAAGGTCGGCGACCAAGAATAATCAAGTTGCTCGCACCCTTGGCCAGCATCCAATGGGCAATCTCCAAGCCCAAACCACCGCTACCACCAGTAATCAGATAGGCCGCTTGATTGCTCAACTTGAGCGTGGTTGACTTGGTGATTGGGCGTTGTTGCAAGCGAGCTACCAACTGCTGTTGATTGCGCAAGGCCTGTTGATGCTCGTTGGCGCGTTGCAACAGTGTCTTGGCCAGTTGGCTTGCTTCGTTGCTTTCAGCCATTGGTGCAAGGTCGATCAAGCTTGGCGCTAGTTCGGGGTGTTCTAAGGCGGCGCTGCGCACCATTCCCCAAAGCGGTGCTTGTGCCAGATTAATAACTTCGTGATCGAGCACGGCCTGTGCTCCGCGCGTGACACACCACAAGCGTGGCGTGGCGCTGCCTGAATCGCTGAGTGTTTGCAGCAGGGTTAACATTGCCAAGCTTTGCTGGGTTGCGCTTGTGACTGGCGCGTGATCATTGCTAGCGGCCAGTGGCCATAAACAAACGATTTGTTGATAATTGGCTTGTAACTGGGTTTTGAGCCAATCGCCTAAGCCATTGGCTTCGATTGATTGTTCGAGGCAATCGACCTGCTGGCCATGGGCTGCCAAGCTGTTGCTCAACTGTTTGGCGAATTGATCGTGGGTATTGGCCAAAATTAGCCAACGTTCAGCGGGATGCTCAATAGTTTGGATTTCGATCGGTTGCCAGCGATAGTCATACAACGCTTGTTGGGGTTGGTTGGCATTCCGCGCGGCAGCCACTTGGAATAACTTCAAGCCAGCGATTTCTACCACAACTCGCCCTTGGGCATCAGCAATCACCAAATCTGCTTCATACATCAGGGTTTCATCAGCAGGAGCCGAGCGCAACGCCGCATGACACCAAGCTTCGGCGGGAATTCGATCAAGCACATTCAAGCGCTCAAGCGCAATTGGCAAGTAGGTTTGATCGTTGGTGTGTTGGGCAAGCATCACCGCAACGAGCTGGAAAGTGGCATCAAGCAAGGCCGGATGCAGCTGATCGTGCTGGGCAAGTTGGCCGATTGCTGGTGCTAATTGCAATTGGGCCAAGGCCTCAGCCTCGCCGCGCCAAATTTGGCTGAGCGATTGAAACGCTGGGCCATACACCAATTGTACTGCTTGCATGCGAGCATAATGTTCACTCACTGCGATGCTTTCGGTACAGCGGGCTTGCAATTCGTCGAGGGCAAGATAGGCTGAATGATTTACAGGTGTGGCATTATCAAGCGCATTGGCGGTTGCATGCAATTCCCAAGGGCTATCTGGCTCGGCGGCTTGGCTCAAAATTTGGAGATTAACGCCATTATCATCAGCGTTGCACACCAGTTGGACGGTGCGTTGGCCTTGGTTTGGCAAGATCAATGGCTGTTTGAACACCAAGTTATTGATTGTGACATGGTGTTGCCCTCGACTCCGCAGGGCGGAAACGATCATCTCAACATAGGCCGCGCCAGGCAACAACACCTGTTCTTGCACCACATGGTCGGCCAAATAAGCCGGATAGTTGGCGGCTAAATTGGTTTGCCAAAACTGACTTTGATTGACTGCTGAAGCGATCGAAAGACCCAGTAACGGGTGTTGAGCGCTGGTGGTAGCCTGAAGGTTGCCCGCTAAGAGCGCTGGCACAAACCCACCACGGGCCGACGTTTGATTGCTGCTTGCTGGCAAAAGCTGATCGAACCAGTAGCGTTCACGTTGCCAAGGATAGCTGGGCAAGGTGCTGCGCTGGCGTGGCTCGGGATAAACTTGCTGCCAATCGGGGCTATAACCAGCCACAAATAAGCGCCCAAGCGTCTCAAACAGTAAATCCAATTCAGCTTGATCGCGGCGTAACGAGCTAAACACTTGGGCTGACTGCTTGAAATGTTGGATGCTGCGCAACATCGATTCGCCCAAAACCGGGTGTGGGCTGACTTCCAAAAATGTGTCGTAGCCCTTGTCGAGCAAATTTTTGATCGCGTTGGCAAACAAGAATGGTTCACGCAGATTACGACCCCAATAGCCCTCGCTGTAGAGTGCTTGCTCGGCAAATGTGCCAGTCACGGTTGAAACCAAGGGAATTATAGGTGCTTGTGGTTTGAGCTGGGCCAAAGCGGCGTTTAATTCAGGAACTAGTGGCTTCATCTGTGGGCTATGAAAGGCAATATCAACCCCGCGCACCAAGCGAGCAAACACATCGTTATGCTGCAACGAGGCAACTAATTGCTCTAACGTGCTCGGATCGCCCGCCAAAATACACGAGGTTGGGCTATTGATGCCAGCAATTGCTACCTGTTGTTCGCGGCCAACCAACAGCAAGCGGGCTTGTTCGAAGGTCAATTCGACGGCGGCAGTTTTGCCTTTGCCCGCAACCTGCTTCATCAAACGGCTGCGATGATAAACCACTTGCACCGCTTCATCGAGCGTCAGCACGCCGCTAACATAGGCCGCAGCGACCTCGCCCAAACTATGCCCAACAATCGCCGCTGGGGTAATGCCCCATGATCGCCAAAGCGCTGCGAGACTGACTTGCAAGGCAAAAATCAGCGGTTGAGCACGATCAGTTTGGTTGATCTGCTCAGCAGCTTGATCATCGCGCAAGGCCTCGATCAACGACCAACTAGCGTAGTTACGAAAAGCTTGATCGCAGGCTTCGAGGGTTTGGCGGAAGATTGGTTGTTGGGCCAGCAGACCGCGACCCATGCCAACCCAATGCGATCCTTGCCCCGAAAATACCCAAACCAATTTGTGAGCTTGTGAACGATCTTGGGTGATCAAACCAGTGGCGGAGCGGCCTTCGGCGAAATCGTTGAGCTGTTCGCTTAGCAAAGCTGGGCTGGCTGCATATACGGCAATGCGATGATCAAGCTGGCTGCGCCCAACGCTAGCGCTATAGCAAATATTGGCAACTTCGCTGGGGCTGGCGGCGGCAATCTGGCTGGCATAACGGGCTGCAAGTTGCCGTAAAGCTGGCTCGCTTTGGGCTGATAATGGCAATAACAATGGCCAAGCATCGTTGCTGCTTGGGCTTTGGGTTTCGCGAATGGGAGCCGATTCGAGCACCACGTGGGCATTTGTACCCCCAAAACCAAAGCCACTAACCCCTGCCAAGAGCGAGCCACTAGCATTGGGCCATGGCCCACGTTGGGCTTGAACCTGCAAGCGGAGTTCTTCAAAGGGAATCATGGGATTGGGGGTTTCAAAGTGTAAACTTGCAGGCAAGAGCTGATGCTTCATTGCCAGGGCGACCTTAATCACCCCGGCAATCCCCGCCGCAGATTCACTGTGTCCGATATTGGTTTTGACCGAGCCAATCGCACAGGGTTGTTGGGCTGAGCGTCCGACTGCCAAAACTGCGCCAAGCGCTTGGGCCTCAATCACATCGCCAAGGCTTGTGCCCGTGCCATGAGCTTCAATGTATTGCACTGCTGCGGGGTTAACTCCAGCACGACGATAGGCTTCTTGCAGCACAACCTCTTGCGATTGACGGTTGGGTGCCATAATCCCGTTGGTACGGCCATCGCTATTGACGGCGCTGCCACGAATGACTGCATAAATTGGGTTGCCATCGGCCAAGGCTTTTTGCAAAGGCTTGAGAATTACAATGCCTGCGCCGTCGCTACGCACAATTCCATTGGCGCGAGCATCGAAGGTTTTGCAGCGGCCATCGGGCGATAAAGCTCCAGCTTTGGAGAAAAATAGATTGCCATCAGGCAACAAGCTGGCATTGACCCCGCCAGCAACCACCAGATCGGCTTCGCCCGTTTGCAATGCTTGGCAGGCCATATGAATTGCGACGAGTGATCCCGAGCAAGCTGTGTTGATGTTGATACTTGGGCCTTGCAAATTCAGCACATACGAAAGCCGATTGGCCAAAATGCTGTGGGCTGTACCTGGGCCAGTGTAGGCATCGATAATTTCGGGGTGGCTGAATAAAATTCGGCCATAATCTTCGCTGACTGAAGCAATAAAGACCCCAGTTTTGCTGCCAGCCAATGCTTGCGGCGATTGACCAGCATCTTCGAAGGCTTCCCATGTGCATTCCAACAACATGCGCTGTTGCGGATCAAGGTGAATGGCTTCGCGGGGCGAGATGCCAAAAAAGCCTGCATCGAAATAATCAGGCTGATCAACAAAGCCACCCCAACGGGTGTACATCGTGCCGGGCACACTGCGATCGGGGTTATACACGGCCTCTAAATTCCAGCGCTCGGCAGGAATTTCGGTAATTGCATCGCGACCATTAATCAGTAAATTCCAGTATTCGGCCAAATTGCGAGCACCAGGAAAGCGACAACTCATACCGATAATGGCAATTGCATCAGCATTTTGGTCGGAATCAGCCACGGTTGCGACTTCAGGCTGTTCAGTACCGATCAGCGCTGGAACCAACGTTGCAATGCTTGGATAATCCCAAAGCAATGTTGGTGAGAGCGAACGCCCCAGAAACTGCTCAAGCTTACTGATTAAACTAAGCGCTTGGATTGAATCGATTTGATAGTGCGCAAAAGGCAAGCGCACATCAATTTCATTCGAGGAAACGTTTAAATAGGTACAAAAGTGATTTACTAACCACTCAGTTAATATTTCTGCGGTTGTTTCGATTGTTTCAGGCTTGATGCTATCCGTTCCAGATGGTAGGTTGTTCATAGTCATCCTCTGTAATGTAGCATTGTGCGATAAGGTTTAATCGAAGTTGTGAGCATCTATATACTGGAAGTTACATCAGATTGAAATCGGTCTTTATATGTATTGAACTGTTAAACTTCCGCTACTTGCTAGAAGTATCAGAATTAATGTACCTAAGACGATCTGAATCTTATCTATTAAATAAGTAATTTATATTAGAATAAGATTCAGGTTTTATGGTAATAAATAGCTTAATGATGTTATAATTAAGTAAAATTGAATAAATTTACTCGATGTAAATTCTAAATAATTAATTTAGAACAATCTAGATTTATAAAACTGTATTGATCGGTATGATATTGAAGTTTCATGCTGATCAATAATCTAATGCTGTAAAGCTATTCGAGTAAATGTATATTATACAAACTATCCAAAAAAGTTTCCACGACTTATTGTGCAAACTATCTAAATTTAGCTGTAGCTATATACATTTACATCGTTAAATAAAAAGCCTGAGTATCTGTTATCTTGGTAAAGGTGTAGGATGAAATAAGAGGATTTACCTTGATTAAACAGGAGAGTTTGCTATTTATAATGAGCTGATTGTGAAGCCCTAAAATGTACTATTTTATTTGTTAAGTCGAGTTAACTTGAGGTTAAGAGATTAACACAAGCCTAGCTCGACCAACGATTTTTAGCACAATTGACTTACAACGCGCCTATTATAGTTAGACTTCATTAACATTGTCAAGGCAGATTAAAATATATCTAGGCATGCTTGTGATTTGATTGAGCATGTATATGCAGTAGATTTGGGGTTCTTGCATAATTTATTTTCTTAGGTTATTATCCACGCTGTGTGCGAAGATTCGTTAAATTTAAGCTTAATTTGTTGATGTATCGCCAGCAACATAAATCAGCCCTAAGACTCATTAATTTTGCGACTATTTGCCAGAAGTCATCCTAAAATCGATCATAAAACATCTTCCAAGTAGTTGCTGATCAATTAAGCTTTACATTGTACGATTTAATCAGTTATCGATTGATTTATCGGTCTATAGACTGATGTGCAATCGCCACGATTCGCCAAAGCTGCATCACAAAACAACATTTTTGCCCCAGCTTGGGTTGTGATCCCAAATCCTGTCCTTTGGTTTTGCCACTGGCAGATCAGCAATTTGATGACGTTAGTTGATTTAGCTAGCCAATCGATTGAGGAGTAGCAACAACAGCATGAACATATTTGATCGATTAAGCATGATTGGGTTGGGTTTGCAGGCCACCAAACAACTTTTTGCCCTCAGCGAACATGCAACCGTTGACGATAGCGCCCTAGAATCAACTGACGCTGCCGATTTGCTGCCAGTTGGTGCATTGTTGGTGCCAGTTACCGATAGTTTGGTCAAGGTGGCGGTGCTGTATGGGCTGAGTGGCCTGAGTGCGTTGATGAATGCCAACTCAAGCAAAGCCGAGACCAAAGCAGGCTGGGGTGCGTTTCAAAAATCGCAGCTTAACGCAGGCCAAGTTTGGCGAATTCTCAGCTATAGTTTGGTTCACCCGAGCTTCGCTGCGGCCCTTCGTGAAGGTGCTGCCGTCAGCATTTTGGGCACAGCAACCACCCGCTTCCAATCGTTTAGTCTCGCCTTTTCAGCAGTACGGCTGGGTATTTTTGTGCCACTGCTGGTGACCGCGCCCCAAGCTGACGACGATGCTGTGCTGACGAATATGTCTGGTTCTTCCTACTGTTTGTTGGGGGTCTTTTTGGCTTCGCTGGCAACCGATCGCCAGCGCTTGACCTTCCGCTCGCAACAAGATGTCTTGGCTGCAACTGCTTTGGGTGTGCTTTGCTCGCAGATGTTATCGGGGCTGTTGCAATCAAAAGGTTCTGCCCGCAAAGCTGGTTTGGCCTCGCTGGGCGCAGGAGTCATCAGCACCTTGATTATGCAGATCGTGCGACGAGTTAACGCTAATAAACCTGAATAGTCATAAATAATCCCAAAACCTAGTTTGGGAGACCAATAGGGTGCTCGCTAGGCAACGAAGCCGACGCTAGCGCCATGAATATGCTTGCGCCATCTGCTGCCGCATCTCACCCCTGGCGTACTATCAACCTGAAACACCAGGTTGCTCGGTGAACAATTGTTCTAACTGAACATAACGTTTGCCGCCAATTCCTCGTTCCATCATGCGGTCGAGGCTTCCAATGCTGAAAACGGTCTATCACACATGAACCTCAACGGAGCAGCTTGATGATTATTCTTGAAACCAAGGAATTGGCCAAAAGTTTTCGGGTGCGTGGACGCTTAGTCGAGGCCGTCAAAGGTGTAACGATGAATGTCCAAGCAGGCGAGATTTTTGGATTTCTCGGGCCGAATGGGGCCGGTAAAACGACCACGATGCGCATGTTAACGACCTTGCTCAAGCCAAGCAGTGGTCAGGCAACGATTGCTGGCATCGATCTGTTACAACATTCGCGCCAGGTTCGCGAAAAAATTGGCTATGTGAGCCAAGCTGGCGGCGCTGAGGGTGCTTGTAGCGCTCGCGAAAATTTGATTTTACAAGCCCGTTTTTATGGCATAACCCCTCACGATGCCAACGTTCGAGCCAACGAATTATTGGCAGCGCTTGATCTTGAACAGATTGCTGATCGCCCAAGTAGCAGCTACTCCGGGGGGCAACGCCGCCGCCTCGATTTGGCCTTGGGTATGGTGCATAAACCCAAATTGCTCTTGCTTGATGAGCCGACTGCTGCGCTTGATCCGCAAAGTCGGGCTTGGTTGTGGGCTGAGGTGCGCCGCCTGAATGCCGAGGGCACAACGATTTTTATGACCACCCACTACCTTGATGAGGCCGACGCACTCTGCCAACGCTTGGCGATTATTGATGATGGTCGGATTGTGGTTGAAGGTACACCCGATGCCCTCAAACGCCAGATCGTCGGTGATACGATCACCTTGGGCTTGCAATTTCAACCTGAAATCGGTCACACCGTTCAAGATCTGTTGCAACAGCAGAGCTATATCCATTCGCTGGAATATGCTGAGCAAACAATTCGCTTGGTGGTTGATCGCGGCTCCGAGGCCTTGCCATTAATTTTGCGGCTGATCGATGATGCCAATGTGCAAGTTCAAACCGTCGAACTTTCGCGCCCTTCGCTGGATGATGTTTTTCTTAAGCAAACTGGTCGTTCATTACGCGAGTCTGCCAACTAGCTCGAGGATATTCAATGCAATCGCTACGTGATACATGGCTGCTGTTTAAACATTATCTCACCATGACCATGCGCAACCCAGTAATGGTGATTGTCGGCCTTTTTCAACCAGTGGTGCAATTGTTATTATTTGCACCCTTGTTAGAGCCAATTGCTGGGACTGAGGGCTTTCCCGAAGGCGGCGCAATCGGAGTTTTTACCCCAGGTTTGCTGGTGATGTTGGGCATTACTGGCTCGTTGTTTGTGGTATTTGGCTTTATTGCCGAGTTACGGGCGGGCGTGCTTGAGCGCATGCGGGTTACGCCGCTGAGCCGTTTGGCGCTGGTGCTTGGACGTTTGCTGCGCGATGTCACGATGTTGCTGCTGCAAGCCTTGGTGCTGGTTGGCGTGGCATGGCTGATGGGCTTGCGGGCTGATCCTGCTGGCGTAGCACTTTCGCTGTTGATTGTGGTGCTGCTGGGCTTGTTGGTTTCTTCATGCTCATATGCGGTTGCGCTCATTTTGCAGGATGAAAACACAGTTGCCTCGTTGCTCAACTTTTTGATCTTGCCAATTTTGCTGCTTTCAGGCATTACCCTACCGCTCACTTTAGCGCCCGATTGGATTCGCAATGTCGCGGGAGTTAATCCATTTGCCTATGCTGTTGATGCCTCGCGGGCCTTGTTTATTGGCCAACTTGAGCATCCGGCGGTTTGGCAAGGCTTTGCAGTGATGGGCGTATTGTCGTTCTTGGGTGTTTTTTGGGCGGTGCGCTCCTTTCGTCAAGGCGTGGCCTAGTTGCGCTCCCTCACCCCCTAGCCCCCTCTCCCGCCCGCGAGGCGAGGGGGAACCATCAAACCAAACGCCCCTCGCCCACCGCAATGCGAGAAGGATTAGGATGAGGTATCTAACAACTGACCCCTACCGCCGTGGGAGAGGGTAAGGGAACTTAACAGCGATTTCACCATAACGGGGAGTATGATCGAATGGCGACGATTGTTATCAGTATGTTTCCCGAAGAAGGCCATCTTATTCCTAGTTTCAAGCTTGGCAAGAGCTTAAAAGCCCAAGGTCATCAGGTTTATTATTTAGCCTTGGCCGATTTTGAGGAGTATATTCGCAAGCAGGGTTTTGAATATTTGCCCTTGTTTGCTGAGGATTTTCCCAAGGGCTTTCGTGCTCAGCAAACCGAGCGAATTGCGAACACCCGTGGCCGAGCCTTTTTGAAAGAGGTTTCACAAACGGCGTTTTATCTCAAGTTGTTTCAAACTGTACATGAAGATCAAAATCCAATCAAGCGTAGTTTGTTGGAAATTGGGACAGATTTATGTCTTTTTGATGGATTTTTGGCCCCGCTGAGCCTTATGGCGCGGCATGCTGGGCTGGAAGTAATTAGTCTGAGTATTAATATTAATCTTCCGCAGGCCGCCAATTATCCGCCAGTTGTCACCAATATTGTGCCCGATAACACGCCTGCCTCGCTCTCTAAAGCTGGCATGGCTTGGAAATTTAGTGGGCTAGCAATCAAAATAACCAACCTTTTGATTGGCTACAATTTCCAGAAAAAGCTAACCGAACTGGCAACCCACTTTGGGTTTTCAGCCGATTTAGTTGTGCCAGCGGCCCTCTTTCCACGCTTGCGACCCCAACTTGAGATACCCGAACTCGTGCTTTGCCCGCAAGCCTTTGATTTTCCACGGCCAAGCGTTGAGCAAGGGATTTTCTACTGTGAGCCATCAATCGATCTTGATCGCCAAGAAGCGGCCTTTGATTGGTCGCAGATTGACCCCAACAAGCCGCTGATTTTTTGTACCTTGGGCAGCCAAAGCCATATCTACAAGCCAAGTCGGCGCTTTTTTCAAACCGTGATCGACACCATGCGCAGTCGCCCCGATTGGCAATTGATTATGGCGCTCGGCCAGAAATTTCAAGCCCATGAATTTGCCAATGTGCCAGCCAATGTGCAGTTGCTGCAATGGGCTTCGGTCGAGCAAATTTTGCCGCGCACCAGCGTGATGATTACCCATGGCGGGGTTGGCACGATTAAGGAATGTGTCTATTTCAACGTGCCAATGGTGGTTTTTCCAGGCAACCGTGATCAACCTGGCTATGCGGCGCGGGTTGTTTACCATGAGCTAGGTTTGATGGGTTCGATGGGGAAAGTTTCGGCCCAAGCGCTGGAAACCATGCTCAACCAAGTGATTCAAAATCCTAACTTTAAACAACGAGTTACGGCAATGGGCGAGGAATTTCGCGCCTTGGAAGCTGCTAGCCCAGCGCTGGAATTAATTCAAAGCAAATTACCGCATACCCGAACCGTTGCCTCGTAACCTTGCCCCTAGGCAGTGCCGCCTCTGGTGCTCAATTAAGGCTGATTCCTAGGTTATTTGTTTGCGATCAACTGAGGTGTTTGCTGATTGAGGTTGGCAGCGATGCCACTTCCAGCGATCACCCCGTAGGCTTTGCTTTGTGCCAATGTGCTGATATTGAAGGTTGGTCGGCCCAACCATGAATTGATAAGGAAAAGATACAGCAGATGAATATTGCCCAGCATATTGAAAAAGCGCGACTTCACAGCCCCAACAAGCTAGCGCTGATTTTTGAACATACCCACTATAGCTATCAAGAACTTGATCAACAAGCCAATCAAGTTGCTAATGGCCTAGCCCAACTTGGCATTCGGGTTGGTGAACGCGTCGCGCTTTTTTTGCCCAATATTCCTGAATTTATGGTTGGCTATCTTGGCATTATTAAACTCGGTGCAATTGCCGTTTCGTTGAATGTGCAACTTCAGCGCGACGAGATTAAATTTATTATCAACGATAGCCAAGCTACAGCGATGATCACCACGCCCGAATTAGCCCAACGTGTGCCAACTGCTGAATGCCCAAGCCTCAAGCATGTGCTCGTTACTGATTCAGCTGATGCATCGACAAGTTTAGCCAGATTAATTGAATCAGCGCCCAAGGAATATCAAGCTCGGGCTATGCAACCACATGATCCAGCTGCGATTGTTTATTCATCGGGTACGACTGGCTTTCCCAAAGGTGTAACCCTCTCGCATCATAATATTATCTCGAATATGCAGGCTAAAAATCGCTATTGTGATATGCGCTCAAGCGATAGCTTATTGCTGTGCGTACCACTTTTTCATTGTTTTGGCCAAAATGCGATTTTTAATAGTGCCCTGAATGCTGGAGCCACGATTGTATTACACCGCAGCTTTAATCTTGATTTAGTGTTGCGTTCAATTCAAACCGATCAGGTGACGATGTTTTTTGGTGTACCAACGATTTATCTGTTGTTATTGAATAAAACTGAGCCTGAGCAATTTCATGCTGTGCGCTATTTCTTCTCAGGAGCCGCAATTTTGCCCGTTGAAATTGCTCAACGTTGGTATGCGAAATATAAATTACCAATTCATGAAGGCTATGGCTTAACTGAAACCTCACCATTTGCTGCCTATAACCATATCTCCAACTATAAACTTGGCTCGGTTGGCGTACCAATTGAGCAAGTTGAGATAAAAATCGTCGATATTGAAACTGATGTTGAAGTATTGCCCGATGAGGTGGGGGAAATTATTATTCGTGGCCCAAACGTCATGTTGGGCTATTGGAATAACCCAACTGCAACCGCACAAGCAATTCGCAATGGCTGGTTTCATACTGGCGACCTTGGTAAAAAAGACCAAGCTGGTTATTTATTTATCGTTGATCGTTTGAAAGATATGATCAACGTGGCTGGGATTAAAGTGTATCCCGCTGAAGTCGAAAACGTCATCTATCAATTACCCGAGGTTGCTGAAGTGGCGGTCTATGGGGTTGCCGATGCGATTACTGGCGAACGAGTTGAAGCCCAAATCGTGTTTAAACCCAAGCAACAGCTACCAATTCAAGCAATTATCGCGTTCTGTCGCCAGCATATGGCGAGCTTTAAAGTGCCAACCGCCATCAAAGTCGTTGATTCAATTCCCAAAAACCCGACCGGCAAAGTGTTAAAGCGGCTCTTACGCAACGAGGCTGGAGCCTAAGTTCGAAAGGTTTAGGACATGTTAGAGCGACTATCGACAAATTCAACGTTGGAGAACCAAATGCGCCACCAAGTAACCCTAACAGGTGCAGGCCTAACCATTGAGGACGTTGTTCGCGTGGCTCGCCATCATCAACCTGTTGGGCTAACCGATAACCCCGAGATTTTGCAGCGAATTGAGGATTCGTGTGCTTACATTAACGATGCTGTCAAAGCTAGCAAGCCTGTGTATGGTGTAACAACTGGCTTTGGCGGTATGGCCGATGTGGTTATTTCGTCCGAGGAAGCTGCCGATTTGCAGAATAATGCCATTTGGTATCACAAAACTGGCGCTGGCAAATTGTTGCCCTTGGCCGATGTACGGGCGGCGATGTTGCTACGCGCCAATTCGCATATGCGCGGAGTTTCGGGCATTCGCTTGGAAATTATCCAACGCATGATGACGTTTTTGAATGCCAATGTCACGCCGCATGTGCGCGAGTTTGGCTCAATTGGGGCTAGCGGCGATCTTGTGCCATTAATCAGCATTACCGGAGCCTTGCTTGGCACAGATCCCGCCTTCCGCGTCGATTTTGATGGTGAGAATATTGATTGTCTTGAGGCTTTGGAACGGCTCAACTTGCCACGCTTGGAATTATTGCCCAAAGAAGGCTTGGCCATGATGAATGGCACATCGGTGATGACTGGGATTGCTTCGAATGTGCTGCATGATGCGCGGATTTTGCTGGGCTTGGCACTCAATATCCATGGGTTGATGATTCAAGGTTTGCAAGGCACCAATCAATCATTCCACCCGTTTATTCATCAGCATAAAGCCCATACTGGTCAAGTTTGGGCCGCCGACCATATGCTACAAATTTTAGAAGGCTCGGCGTTATCGCGCGATGAGCTTGATGGACGACATGAATATCGCGAAGGCGATTTGATTCAAGATCGCTATTCATTGCGCTGTTTACCGCAGTTTTTAGGGCCAATTATTGATGGCATGGCCTATATCACCCATCATTTGCGGGTCGAAATCAACTCGGCCAATGATAATCCTTTAATTAACACCGAAGCTGGCGCAAGCTATCATGGCGGCAATTTCCTTGGTCAATATATTGGCGTGGGCATGGATCAATTGCGCTATTACATGGGCTTGATGGCTAAACACCTTGATGTGCAAATTGCCTTGTTGGTTTCGCCACAGTTCAACAATGGCTTATCGGCCTCGTTGGTTGGCAACACCGACCGCAAGGTCAATATGGGCCTCAAAGGTTTGCAAATTTCGGGCAACTCGATTATGCCAATTTTGGGCTTTTTGGGTAACTCGTTGGCTGATCGGTTTCCAACGCATGCTGAGCAATTTAACCAAAATATCAATAGCCAAGGCTTTGGTTCGGCCAATTTGGCCCGCCAAACGATCGAAACCTTGCAACAATATATTGCGATTGCCTTGATTTTTGGGGTGCAAGCGGTCGATTTACGCACCTTCAAGCGCACTGGGCACTATAACGCAGTTGAAACGCTTTCGCCGATGACCGCCAAGCTCTACAGTGCGATGCGTGAAGTAGTGGGTAAGCCGATTTCGCACGAACGCCCCTACATTTGGAACGACAACGAGCAAGCTTTAGAACAACATATCAGCGCGATTGTCAGCGACATCACCAACGATGGAATTATTCCCCAGGCAATTCAAGAAACCTTAGATAGTTTGCGCTCAATTATTTTATTTGCCTAATATTCGCTTAAACAGCTGAATCAAGCAGTTGCGCCAATTTCTAGCCTGTTATGGCAGAAATTGGCGTAATCGGTTAATCGAGTCATTCAGCTACAAAAACTCCACAAATGTGCCCAAAAAAGCCGAGCTTTTTAGATTGTGTTTATATCCACCATCGCCGATACTAGCCTTGCTGTTACTTTGGCTGTGGAGGGTTTATGGGTTCTTTTGTCCGTGGATTGCTGGTTATGGTGAGTTTCGTGAGCCTGCTGGGTTTGATGTTGCCCGCCCAAGCAGCGAGCCTGCAAACCACCTTTGTGGTAACAACGGCGGATGATGATTTTATTGCCGATAATGGCACATGTTCGTTGCGCGAGGCGCTTTATGCCGCCAATACCAACCAAGCCTATGATGCATGCCCAGCTGGTGGGGCGAATGATACGATTCAGCTCGCGGCGGCAAACTATCGTTTAACCCGTACTGGCATGAATGATGAGACTGGTGTGCTTGGCGATTTGGATATTTTGAGCGATTTAACGATTACTGGGGTGAGTTCGGCCACCACGATCATTGATGGCATGGAAAGTGATCGTGTGTTGGATATCTACACCGCAACCGTTACCCTGAACAATCTACAAATTCGCAATGGTTTTGTGGATAACGATGATGAGCTTGGGCGCTATTACGGCCATGGCATTTTGCAACGCTATGGCAATCTGCAGATTCAATCGAGTTTGATTGAACGCAATGGCTTGCTGCGTTCGACGATGCTGGCAAACAATTATGGTGGTGGCATTGCTAGCCTGAATGGAACCCTCAGCATCGTCGATAGTACCATTCGGAGTAATGCTTTACGCTCATATGTTGATGGGTTTGATGAAGGTAGTGGTCATGGAGCCGGCTTATACATCAGTAGTCAAGCGGTTACTATTACCAATTCGCTTTTTGATAACAATCAGCGTGGTTTTGGGCCGGCGATTTATATGATCAAGGGCAATTTAAGTCTGCTGAATAGCGTGATTCAACGTTCATCCGATAGTCATCAAACCTCGGCTGCGATCAATGTGCTGGGTGGGCAGCTAAGGATAACGGGTGGTGGGTTGTTGAATAATACGCCACAGGGCTTGTCGCTGCGCGGAGCAAGTAGCGCCACGCTTGCTGATACCACCTTTGTTGGAAATGGCTCTAGTGATCCGAATGCCCGTGAATGCTCGCGTGGTGGAGCAATTTATAACGCGGCAACGCTTTCGATTATGCATAGTCGCTTTATTGGTAATTATGCTGATCTCGGCGGAGCACTCTATCAGCATGCTGGGAAGGCAACGCTGCTTGATAGTGAATGGGTTGAAAACCGTAGTAGTGGTGGTGTTCGGAATGATGAAGAGTGTTTTGGTTATGGTGGCGCAATCTACCAAAATTTAGGTGTGGTAACGCTTGACACCAGCACGATCGCCCATAATTACTCGTTTCATACTGGTAGCGGGATTGCCCAACTCCAAGCGACCGCCATAATGACAATTACCAATTCAACGATTGTTTCTAATACCAATCGCTACTATGAATATGATCCGGAATATCCAGATATGCGAACGGCGGGTCTCTATGCAACTGGCCGCATGAGCCTAGGCAATACAATTGTGGCCAATAACTATAATACAAGTGTAGCTGATGCCTATGATTGTATGGGCACGGTTCTGAGTCTTGGCCATAACCTGTTGGAGCATCCCCGCCCGCAAGCAATGTATCAATGTATCTTTCAAGCGCAAGCGAGTGATCAACTTAATCTTGACCCGATCCTCGATCAATTTGATTTTCATTCGGGCACAACTCGGAGTTATAGCCTTAATCCGCTAAGTCCAGCGATTGATGCTGGTGCTGATTGTGGCCCGTTTGATCAGCGCGGAATTCCCCGCCCACAAGATGGTGATGGCGATCTGCAAGCGGTTTGTGATATTGGCGCATTTGAATATAGTTTGCCTGCGCCAACCCGTTTTATGCTGTTTGCACCCTACATTAGCCAATAGTTAAACAATCAGGCGGGGATGTTTGATTCATCCCCGCCGAATGGGTTGCCTAAAACCGTTAAATTTAGGGCTTAGAGTTCATCACGTTCAAGCCATTTGGCAATGCTGGTGGGTGCTTTAAAATTCAGCACATCGTGCAATACTTCATCAAGCGTGCTGCGAATTGAAATAAACCGCCGATGTTCAGGAGCCACAAAACCCTCAGTCACCGCTCCTTCGATAAAGGCCAGCAGCGGGTCATAGTAGCCTTTGACATTCCAGACCACAATTGGTTTGGCGTGGATGCCAAGCTGGGCCCACGTTAAAATCTCAAATAATTCCTCGAACGTGCCTAAACCACCTGGTAGCGCGATAAAGGCGTTTGAACGTTCGGCCATCATGGCTTTGCGTTCGTGCATGCTGCGCACCACGAATCGCTGCGATAAGCGCGGATGGGCTACTTCCTTCAAAAACAGGCCATCGGGAATGATGCCTTCAACATAGCCACCAGCTGCTAGCGCACTGTTGGCCAAGATTCCCATTAAGCCGTTCGAAGAGCCACCATAGACTAAGCCTAAACCCCGTTGGGCTGTGGCGATACCGAGTTCCCTAGCTGCGTCGCTATAGTCGGGCTGCGCTCCATTGCGCGAACCACAGAACACACACACATTAAATTCTGGACGTTTAATCGTCATACCAATGCTGCTCCTTGTGTTGTTCCCTGCGGCAGACTTTATCATAGCATGGAACCGCCTGAGCTTATTGCAATAGGCTGAAATTCATTTTTTGCCACTCCACAACGTTAGATTAATAGCCCACAAATTAACCCTTGAGCAGGCTGGGGCGGTCTGCTATGCTGCCCAAGCCGTTGCGAAATAAAAAAGGAGCAGTGCATGGCTTTTCATTCTGATCAAACGCTACCGACTATGCGAGTTGCTCGCCGAATTATTGCTGGATTATTGTTGTTGGCTGTGGTTATTGGGTTGGCGCGAGTTGGGCGGTTTGTCCATGCCCAACCAGCCCAATCAGCGAGCCTCCACGCAAGCGATTGGCAAGCTATTAGCGAACTGTTACCCCCCAACCAACAAGCCTATCTCAAGGCCTCGAATACCAATCTTGGCGATCTGTTTAGCTCAAGCGTGGCGATCGATGGCAATACAATTGCGATTGGTGCGCCCAATGAATCAAGTTCGGCAACTGGAATTAATGGCAATCAACAGGATAATAGTGTCATTAGTTCAGGTGCAGTTTATATTTTTGTGCGTACTGGGACCACCTGGAGCCAGCAAGCCTATATTAAAGCCTCAAATCCCGATTTCAATGATCTATTCGGTCATAGCGTGGCATTGTCTGGTAATACCTTGGTGGTTGGGGCGGTCAATGAATCAAGTGAGGCCACCGGAATTAATGGCAACCAAACCGATAACAGCGCGATGAATGCTGGGGCCGTTTATGTGTTTGTGCGCAGTGGCACGACTTGGAGCCAGCAATCCTATCTCAAAGCTTCAAATGCTGAAGCCTTTGATCAATTTGGCTGGATTGTCGCGCTTGATGGCAATACCTTAGCGGTTGGGGCTAATCTTGAATCGAGCAATGCGACTGGAGTTAATGGCAACCAAGCCGATAATAATGCTGTCCGTTCAGGAGCAGCCTATATATTTGTGCGCACTGGCACGACCTGGAGCCAACAAGCCTATCTCAAAGCCTCAAATACCGAGGCCAACGATAATTTTGCGATGGCACTTGACCTAAGCGGCGATCGCTTGGTGGTTGGGGCGGTCAATGAAGATAGTGCTGCCACTGGCATTAATGGTGATCAATCCAATAATGATGCAGCTAGTGCTGGCGCAGCCTATGTTTTTGTGCGCAGTGGCACGACCTGGAGTCAGCAAGCTTACCTCAAAGCCTCAAATACCGAGGCCAACGATTTCTTCGGCGAGAGCGTGACGATCGATGACTCAACCGTAGCAGTTGGCGCATGGTGGGAAGATAGTTCGGCTACGGGCGTTAATGGTGACCAAAATAATAATAATACGACCTTTTCAGGAGCAGCCTATGTCTATAGCTTTGATGGTATGAGTTGGAGCCAGCAAGCCTATATTAAAGCCTCAAATACTGATACTGAAAATTATTTTGGTCATGCATTGGTGTTGCGTGGCGATCGGCTGATTGTTAGCGCCTATGCTGACGATAGTGCGGCCATTGGCATCAATGGTGATCAACAGAATGCTGATGCTGGCGGTTCTGGAGCGGCTTTTGTCTTTGCACGAGTTGGTACGGTGTGGAGCCAGCAACACTATTTGAAAGCCTCGAATACTGGAGTTGAAGATACTTTTGGCTATACCATGGCAACCGATGGTTTAAGTTTGGTGGTTGGTGCAAGGTATGAAGATAGCAATGCAACCGGAATAGATGGCAACCAAGCTGATAATAGCGCCGATTTGTCTGGTGCGGCCTATGTGTTTAGCCTAGCACAATCGGTTGCCTATTTACCATTGGTCTTTAAACGGATGACGACCCTGATTGCTACGATTAATCCTAATACGATTCCGATTCGCCCGATCACTGTTCAAGGCGAAACCTTTTTGAGCTCAAGCTTTATATTGCCCAGTGATTTGCCTGCAACTGGTACGTATTATCTTTCGGCGAGTCCGACGAGCGTTATGCCGAGCTTAGTTGATGATGCGGTGGTATTGTCTGCCAACAGCACCCAGATTTTTCGCCATGAATATTCAACCCCTAATTCAGCGATTGTAACTGTGCCCTATGCGACCCTCGCTCCGTATGCTGGCCAATCAATCACTGTTCAATTTAATGATGTTTATGGCAGCGTGGTTCAGGCCTCGCCAATGTATCTGATTTGGGTTCCATAAGATTGATTGCTATGGTAGGCTAAGAAGACAAGTGCTAGTTAGAAGGAACAGTGATGCTCAACCCTGAGAAAGTGCTTGAAACGTTACACATATTGCGTGAACGCTTTGGTCCACGCGTCTTGCATACTCAACGTGATCCACTTGATGAGCTGGTTTTGACGATTCTTTCGCAAAATACTTCCGACCGTAATAGTGGTCGGGCTTTTCGCGAACTCAAAGGGCGCTACCCAACGTGGGCGGCAGTGCTCAACGCCGAATCAAGCGAGTTAGAGGAAACAATTCGCGTTGGTGGGTTGGCTAAAATCAAGGCGGCGCGGATTCAAAATACCTTGGCGGTAATTTTGGAGCAACGCGGCGAATTTAGCCTCGATTTTCTGCGCGAGCTAGGTTTGCACGAAGCGCGGGCTTGGCTGACCGCACTGCCGGGCATTGGCCCCAAAACGGCGGGCTGTGTGCTCTGTTTTGCCTGCAATCAGCCCGCCATGATCGTCGATACCCACATTCATCGCGTGGCCAAACGGGTTGGCATGATTGGGCCTAAAGTTTCTGCCGATGCTGCCCACGATTTGCTTGAGTCGGCTGTGCCAGTTGATCAAATGTATCAATTTCATGTCAGTGTGTTGTTGCATGGCCGCCAAATTTGCCATGCCCAACGCCCAGCCTGCGAGCGCTGCCCATTAACCGAGATTTGCGATTTTTATCAAGCCAATTCAACATCATAGCTGGACTTGATGTAGGTCGATTAGCACGAATGTGATCAACAAAAACGATTGCGTTCAGCAGAAATGCGCCACTCCAAGCAGTTTGTTCGCCAATAAAACATATTCTTACTAGCGCTAGCATGTTTTAATCATTTTGCTAGCGCGATTGTTGTGAAAATACGCGAAACCTGCTAAAATCTGCTTTGAAACCGATTCCAAATATGGGTTTTAAGCGATATCAAACCAAAAGCTGCATTGCCAAGCGTCGCAACCTACCGTACAATAGTTGGCGTGGGGCAATGTAGCTAGAGTATGCAGACAAAGCATGTTTGCAAGGAGTACTCCGGCATGACTCAGCGTGCCTTTCCTTCCGATTTCCTCTGGGGTTCCGCCACATCGTCGTATCAAATTGAAGGCGCTGCGTTTGCCGATGGCCGTAGCGAATCGATTTGGGATCGTTTTTGTAAACAACCAGGCGCTATTTTAGATCAATCCAATGGTGATATTGCTTGCGATCATTACAATCGCTATCGTGATGATGTTGCTTTGATGGCGCGTTTGGGTCTACAAGCCTATCGATTTTCGGTGGCTTGGCCACGCGTGTTGCCCAATGGACGTGGTGCGGTCAATCAGGCTGGCCTTGATTTTTATCGGCGCTTGGTCGATGAACTACTGCAACACAACATTCGGCCATTTGTAACGCTCTACCACTGGGATTTGCCGCAAATTCTCGAAGATGCTGGCGGTTGGCCTGAGCGGGCTACGGCTGAAGCTTTTGTTGAATATGCCGATGCGGTCAGCCGTGCCTTGGGCGATACTGTCAAAGATTGGATTACTCACAACGAGCCATGGTGTGCAGGGTTGCTCGGCTACCAAATTGGCGAACATGCTCCAGGCCGAAAAAATTGGAATGACGGCTTGAAGGCCAGCCATCATCTTTTGCTTTCGCACGGCTGGGCGGTTGATGTAATTCGGCGCAACGTACCACAGGCTAGCGTTGGGATCACGCTGAACTTTACGCCAGCGATGCCTGCTTCACGTAGTACCGAAGATTTGAATGCAACCCGCCACTTTGATGGTTTCTTCAATCGCTGGTTCCTCGACCCAGTGTATGGCCGCGAATATCCTGCCGATATGGTGCGCGATTACACTGAACTTGGCTACTTGCCTAATGGCCTCGATTTTGTTCACGATGGCGACTTCAAGGCCATGGCCGCAACTACCGATTTCTTGGGTGTAAACTACTACAGTCGGGCGGTGATTCACGATCCCAAAACTGGAACCGCGCCCAAACTAGATTCCGAATATACCGATATTGGCTGGGAAGTGTACCCTCAAGGCTTAGGCGATTTGCTCAAGCGCTTGGCCTTTGCCTACAACCCAGGCAAAATTTATGTGACTGAAAATGGTGCTAGCTACAACGATGGCCCTGACGCGCATGGCGAAGTCAATGATACCCGTCGCACCCAATATTTGCACGATCACCTGAGCGTTTGCTCCGATGCAATTGCTGCTGGGGTGCCATTGGCGGGCTACTTTGTCTGGTCATTGATGGATAACTTTGAGTGGGCCAAGGGCTATAGCCAACGCTTTGGCGTGATTTGGGTCGATTACGAAACCCAACAACGCATCCCCAAGGCTAGCGCTCATTGGTATAGCCGTGTGGTCAAGGCCAACGCCGTCCAACCATTGGAAGTTTTAGCCTAAGTTTTCGTTCGTAGCGGCGGATTTGCGCTTGTTGCTGATCCGCCGCAACCCATAGCACGCCCCAATTCCAACCCCTAACCAAACGCCAATTCCTATCAATGTACGCCACGGCCAACTTGCCCCATGCAAAGTTAATGGTTGGCGATATTCCATGCGTTTGGCGGCAAATTGAGCACTAGCTTGGTCTTGATCTATCGCAAATCGGACAAGCGCCTGCTCGAACATATTGCCTTGTTGTGCTAAATCAAGTTCGTGATAGGTCATTTGCTGCTGCTCGGCCCAGGTTTGAGCCTGTTGATTCGGGCCAAACCCAACCAAACGATCGATGTGCGTAGCTGCTTGATAGCGTGGGATCAGTTGTAAGCCATGGGCTGAGCGAATGTTTGGCTCTGCGCCAATTGTCCGAAAATCGTAAACCCACGAACCTGTATAAACATCGAAAAAGGCTGCTAACGCTAGCTCGTCAACCCCTTGGCTGAGCCAAATGCCCAGCGTTTGCTTGGGCCAATAGAATGCCGCATTCAGCAGATAAACACTATCGCTTGGGGTTATGCTGAAAGGCTGCATTGTAGCATGTTCAAGGTAGCTTTGGTCTGAATAATTGATCATGTCGGCCAACTGCTGACTTACATCTGCACCATGCATTTTTTGCAAGAAATACAGGGTTGCATCAATCCCCGAGGTTAATCCGGCTGTGGTGATTATCTGTTGATTGATATCGACATAACGTTGATTATTTTGCCATTTAACCTTGGGATAGCGCTTTTGTAAACTACTCAGATCGGCCCAGTGGGCGGTGGCTGGCAAGCCATCGAGCAATCCGCTTTCAGCTAAAACCTCAGCCCCAGTACACCATGACATCACCGTGCTGGCTGCTTGGGATTGTTGGCGCAGCCATGCCAAAACTGGTTGATTTTGGCTGGCCTGAATTTCAGTAATTGCAGGCACAATCACTAGCGCTGGTGGTTGCTTGAGCAACGTTGCAAGGCCTGCAAAAGAATAATCAGGCAGCAAATCAAGCCCACCGCTGAGGCTGCGCACGCTGCTTGTTTCGGCCACTGTATAGACATTATACAAGCCTGTTTTGGCTAATAAGGCATAGGGTGCGAGCACATCGGTAATTTCGCTAACCGTATTGCCAAGCAGAATTACGGCGGTTGGTTTTTGGGCATCATATACTATTGGCTGTGATTGAATGTTGGGTTTATCGCTGCGAATACTCATCGCCACCTGCATTGAATAATAGCTGCCAATGCTGGCGGCTAACAATAACGGTAGGCAAGCTAGCAGCAAATAACCGAGGCGCGTAAGCTGACGTTTTAGCATTGATTTGGCTCCTGAGTATGCCGTGATTGGGTGGGATTTGTGCCAAAGTAGCGTTGCCAAAGCCGCCGAAAATGGCGAGTATCGCTGAACCCAACTTGCTGCGCGATGTGTTCAATGCTCCAAGCGGGGTTATGTAGTAAATTGGCGGCTAGCTCTAAACGTAATTGTTGTTGATAGCTAATGGGTGTTAGGCCAAGCGTGGTGCGAAATGCCCGATTGAGTGAGCGAACACTTAATTTGGCGATTGCAGCCAGTTGTTCAAGGCTGATCGTTTCGGCTAAATGTTCGGCAAGATAGTCTTGAACCCGATGAACTCCGATATGCAGATGGTTGCGATATTGCAAATAGACGCTGTGCTGGGTTTGCTGGCCGCTGCGTCGCAGATACAGCACCAATTGGCGGGCGATTTTCGCTACCAACAACGCATCATAATCTTGTTCAACCAGTGCCAAGGCCAGATCAATGCCTGTGCTAATTCCAGCGCTGGTGATAATTCGATCAGCTTGAATATATAACACATTTTGGCGTACTTGAGCTTTGGGATAGCGTTGTTGTAATAATTCCAGTGCTGACCAATGGGTTGTGCATGGGCGATTATCGAGCAGGCCTGCCTCGCCAAGCACAAATGCGCCACTACAAATTGCGGCAATTCGACAGCCAGCCGCAGCGCTAGCCTGCAGCCAATGTGTAATCTTTGGATCGATTGGAGTACTGAGATCGGCGTAATAATCGAGCTGCACCCCCGGAATCAAAATCGTGGCTTCTGGTTGGATTTCGGGTAAGCCCGATTGGGTTTGTAGTACCAAACCTTGGGCACTGGTGACGACTGAATCTATACCACAAAATATTAATTGATAGTTTGCGCCTTGCAACATTGCCTCAAAAAACACTTGGCTTGGGCCAGCGCAATCGAGCAATTGCACATGCGGCAAGAGCAATACATAGATTGGCCTGATCGATTCCTGCATGGCGACTCCTTCGGACTAGTTGGGTAGAATCTGGCCATAAGCATAACCAGCGATCAGCCGTGCTACAAGGCTCAATCGCGCCAATCAGCGGACGGATTTGGCCAATTTGATCCACGAAGGACACGAAGAGCGCGAAGGTTAAGTTTTTAGCCACAGATTGCCACAGATTTGTATGATTATTTTGCTGTGCCACATGCTTGAACCTTGACTACTGGCCCCTGATCCCTGAATCCTAGCCCTTTTTTGCCTTTTGCCTTTTGACTTCTGACTTATCTCAGCCTACTTGACGAAAGTATATTGCATCGTTTACAATCATTTCTGTAAGCGTTTGCAAGAATAAAAAACCGAACAAGCCTCTCTAGGTGCAAAACCCCACAATCGTTCTGTAAATGCTTACAATTCACAATCCAGTTCGCAGATGCAAAGGCGCAACAACGCAATGAGCAAAAAACTCGAACAACCAACCCAAACCCTAAAAACGCCCCGAGGCCGCCGCCCGAATGGCAATGGCCTTAGCAGCACCACGATTATGGATGTGGCGCGTGAAGCTGGTGTCTCGTATGCAACTGTCTCGCGAGTGGTCAATAACAAAGAATATGTTAAATCGGATACTCGTGAACGGGTGCTGAAAGCGATTACAAGCTTGGGCTATGTCGTCAACCAGCAGGCCAGAAGTTTGGCTGGTGGGCGCTCATATGCAGTTGGGTTGTTGGTGCGCGATCTTGGCTCAAGCTATATGGGTGAAATTGTGCGCGGGATTGACGAGTCGCTCAGTGCTGCTCAATACAATCTGATGCTCTATACCACCCATCGCCGCAAAATCAAAGAACGGATTTACGTCAACAATTTGATCCAGGGCATGACTGATGGGCTGCTCTTGGTTTTGCCAGAAAACCTTGAAGCCTATTTGGAAACTCTTGATCAGACCAACTTCCCCTATGTCCTGATCGATCATCAAGGGCTTGACGAGCGCACTCCAGTGGTGATTACCACTAATTGGCAGGGTGGCTACGATGCCACGCGCTATCTGATTGAGCTTGGTCATCGACGGATTGGGTTTCTGACGGGCATGATGGATATGCGCAGCTCGCAAGATCGCCTGAGTGGTTATCAAGCAGCGCTGCGTGACCATGGTTTGCCAGCCGATCCACAACTCGTGTATGAAGGAACCTATTATCAACCTGAAGGCTACGCTGGGGCACAAAGCCTGTTGCGGCTGCCAGAGCCACCAACAGCAATTTTTGCCTCGAACGATGTAATGGCCTTTGGGGTGATGGAAGCGGTTCGCGATGCCGGATTGCGGATTCCAAGTGACATCTCGGTGATTGGCTTTGATGATATTGCGCAAGCCTCGCAGGTAGCACCGCCATTGACGACGGTCGCCCAGCCATTAGAACAACTGGGACGCGAAGCTGTTCGAATGTTGCTAGCTCGGATCAATAATCCTGAGCAACCGATAGCGCGTACCATTTTGCCAACTACCTTGATTATTCGCCAATCGTGCGACGTTCCTCGGAACGTGTAACGCGACAAAGTTGTCGCCCGCCTGTGACGTAGGGCCCACTGAGCAGCGCGGGTGTGTGGATAGAACGATCTATCGCATACAGAAAGGGTATCCACCATGAAGCTACGGTTTCCTGCGTTGATGTTGCTGGTTATTATCTTTACCAGCATGTTGGCCGCATGTGGTGATGCGTCAACCCTCACACCACAAGCAACTCAAGCACCAAGTACAACCGCCCCAGCCGCTACTGCAACAGAAGCTCCTGCCACGGGCAGCACCGATCCAACCGCCGAACCAACTGCTGCTGCAACCACAGATACCGGTTCCACGAGCAGTGATGGCAAACTATTTTTGACGGTTTCAGACCAACAACAATCAACTTGGGTGCGCAATTTCAACCCATTTGCTAGTGATAACCGCTGGCCAACTGCCGCCGGGATTTACGAGCCAATGTTTATTTACAACATTGCCACCGGTAAAATCGAGCCATGGCTCGCCACCGAATGGGCTTGGAATAGCGATAACACCGAGTTGACCTTCACTATCCGCGATGGCGTGAAGTGGTCAGACGGCGAAGCATTTAGCTCAAAAGACGTTGCCTACACGCTCAATTTGATGAAAGAAAACGAAAAGCTGCAAGGCAATGGCCGCGCTGCAATGCGTTTTGTTGATAGCGTCGCTGCCGATGGCAATAAAGTTGTCGTGAAGTTCAGCGAAGTTTCAACCATCGCGCTGTATGATATTGGCCATCAAATGATTGTGCCAGAACATATCTGGAGCAAGATCGCTGATCCAGTGACCTTCACCAACGAAACTCCAGTTGCAACCGGTCCATTCACCGAAATCATCCGCTTCCAAGACCAAATCTGGGAACTTGGCAAGAATCCAAACTACTGGCAAGCTGGCAAACCATATATCGATGGTATTCGCCAACCAGCCTACCCCAGCAACGATGCCGCCAACTTGGCAACGATCAATGGCGAAAACGACTTGGCTAGCAACTTCATTCCTGATGTTGAAAACACCTATGTCGCCAAAGATCCTGAAAACAACCACTACTGGTTCCCACCAGTCAATGCGCCAGTGATGTTGCTCTTGAACACCACCAAGGCTCCATTCAACGATCCTAACGTGCGCAAAGCGATCAGCATGGGCTTCGATCGCCAACAAATTACTGAAATTGCTACCTACAGCTACAACGGCCCTTCAGATGCAACTGGTTTGCCTGAATCGTTTGCTGATTGGAAAAACCCTGAAGCCGTTGCTGCTGGCGATTGGGTCAACTTTGATGTTGAAAAAGCCAATGCAATGTTGGATGCTGCTGGCCTGACCCGTGGCGCTGATGGGATTCGCGTATTGCCCGATGGCACGCCAATGACCTACGATATCAACGTGGTTTCTGGCTGGACCGACTGGGTGACCACCGACCAAATCATTGCTGAAAGCTTGAAAGAAATCGGCATCAACGCCACTACCCGTACCTACGACTTTAGCGCTTGGTTCGATAAAGTTCAAAAGGGCGAGTTTGATATGTCGATTGGCTGGAGCAACAATGCCCCAACCCCACTCCAATTCTATCGTGGCTTGATGTCAGGTGAAACCGCCGATACCCCAATTGGCGAAGCCAACGGCGACAACTGGCACCGCTATGGTAATCCAAAGGTCGATGAATTGTACTCACAATTTGTCAAAACCTCAGACCCAGCCGAACAAAAGAAAATCATGAACGAAATTCAGATGATCTTTGTTCAAGAAGCCCCAGCTATCCCAATTATGCCAAACATCTATTGGGGTGAATACAACACCAAACGCTTTACCAACTTCCCGAACGAAGAAAACCCCTATGTCTTGCTTTCATCGTTCGCCCAACCCGACCGCTTGATCCTCTTGACCAACATCAAACCAAAATAAGCTGTGTCTGGTTTGGTCGTGTGCTGGAGCCACTAGGCTCCAGCACCAACCCGACCCAGGCGCGAAACCCTGAAAGGAAGAACCATGCGTTTCTTGTTGCGACGGCTGGGCTTTTACGCGGTCGCGGCTTGGGTCTCGCTTACCGTCAATTTCTACCTACCCCGGCTTATGCCTGGTGACCCAGCCTCGGCTATCTTCGCCCGTTTTCAAGGCCGCCTACGCCCTGAAGAAATCGATTCGCTGCGCAAAGCTTATGGCCTAAGCGATGCCCCTTTGCTTGAACAATATTTCAACTACTTGAGAAGTTTGAGTCGCGGAGAGTTTGGCATCTCGATCAATTTCTTTCCGGCCCAAGTTACCGATGTGATTTCAACTGGATTTATGTGGACTATCTTGTTGGCTGGTTTAGCCACCGTGATTAGCTTTTTCTTGGGCAATGTCTTGGGGATTATCGGCGCTTGGCGGCGCAATGGCATCCTCGATTCGGTCGCTCCACCTTTACTAACCTTCATCGGCGCATTTCCCTACTTCTTCTTAGCCATGATTGCGCTGTATTTCCTTGCATTTCAAGCAGGCTGGTTCCCGTTACGACACGCCTATAGCGATGCGCTATCGGTTGATTGGGGCAGCCTCACCTTTATAAAGAGTGTTATCTCGCACATGATTTTGCCAGCAAGCTGTATTGTGCTGGCCTCGATTGGCGGTTGGATGCTCGGCATGCGCAATACCATGGTTGGGATTCTCTCCGAGGATTACATCACCATGGCGCAGGCTAAGGGTTTATCGCAACAACGAATTATGTTTAGCTATGCTGCCCGCAATGCCTTATTGCCAAATGTTACCTCGTTTGGGATGGCACTCGGCTTTGTGCTCAGCGGCTCCTTGCTCACCGAAATTATCTTTGCCTATCCAGGCTTGGGCTATTTGCTGTTGCAAGCAGTTCGCAACTTGGATTACCCATTGATGCAGGGCTTGTTTTTGATGATTACGTTTGCGGTGCTTGGGGCCAATCTGTTGGTTGACATATTGTATGTGTGGCTTGATCCACGCACTCGACGCTAGGAGTTGTGCCATGCAAGCATCACCGGAGAAAACCTTGGCTTCAAAGGCTGCCGAAACTTCCAAAACAAGCCGTCCATGGTTGGCACACTGGCCGTTGCTACGGGCATTCTTGCGTAATCGCAAGGCGATGCTCGGCGTAAGCATTATGTTCTTCTTTGTGATGGTGGCCCTGCTGGCCCCATGGATTGCCCCAGGCAACCCCAAAAAGATGGAAAGCCGTGCCCACTTGGCCCCAGCTTGGATCGCTGATAAGCCTGCTCCAGGTGGCAAAACCTTCTTACTTGGCACAACTGGTCAAGGCCAAGATGTGTTTCGTCAGCTGGTTTGGGGCTCACGTTTATCGCTCACGGTTGGCCTGAGTGTCGGCATTGCCTCAACGATTTTGGGCACAATTATCGGCTTGACCGCTGGCTATCTGGGTGGTTGGGTTGATGATGTGCTCTCATTGTTGACCAATGTGATGCTGATTATTCCTGGTATGCCGTTGTTGGTTATTCTTGCGGCCTTTCTCAAGCCAGGGCCGGTGACCGTTGTAATGGTGCTGACCATTACCGGGTGGGCTTGGCCAGCCCGCGTTATGCGTTCGCAGGTGCTTTCGCTTAGGGCCAAAGATTTTATCGCGGCCTCGGTGGTGAGCGGCGAACGAACTCCACGGATTTTGTTTAGCGAAGTCTTGCCAAATATGTCCTCGGTGTTTGTTGGGAGCATGGTTGGTTCGACGGTGTATGCAATTGGCGCTGATGTTGGTTTGGCCTTCCTTGGCTTGACCGATGTTGGCACAACCAGCTGGGGCACGATGCTCTACTGGGCGCAAAATAATGCTGGCATCTTGACCGGAGCTTGGTGGACATTCGTCCCAGTCGGCATTTGTATTGCCTTGTGTGCCTTTGCCTTAACCATGCTGAACTATGCCCTTGACGAAATTACCAACCCTCGCTTACGTGCCGAAAAGGAGACCACTCATGGCAAGCGCTCCCGTGCCAACGTCCTTGTCACCCCAGTCATCCGCAAGTAGTGCGGCTGAGCCGTTGCTCGATGTTCAGAACCTATCGGTCGAATACCAGACGTTGCGCGGCCCAGTCCAAGCTGTTTCCAACGTTTCGTTTAGCATCGGCCAAGGCGAGGTTTTTGGCCTTGCTGGCGAGTCGGGCAGCGGTAAATCGACAATTGCCCACGCAATTATGCGGATTTTGCATTCGCCCGCAGTGATTACTGGTGGCAATGTGCTATTCGATGGCGATGATGTGCTTGAAATGGATATGGAAGGCCTCGAAGCGTTCCGTTGGCGCGATATTTCGATGGTGTTTCAAAGCGCCATGAATGCGCTCAATCCAGTTTTGACCGTTGGCGAACAGATTATCGATGTGATCCAACGCCATCAGCCTAAAACGACCAAGCAACAGGCCAAAGATCGTGCCGCCGAATTGCTTGATATTGTGGGGATCGATGGGAAGCGGGTTGATGATTATCCGCATCAACTTTCTGGTGGTATGCGCCAACGGGTGGTGATTGCGGTTGCCCTCGCACTCAAACCACAGTTGATGATTATGGACGAGCCAACCACCGCGCTTGATGTGGTGGTGCAAAAAGATATTATGCAGCAAATCGAGTATCTCAAAAAAGAGCTTGATTTCTCGATTTTGTTTATTACCCACGACTTATCGCTGATGGTCGAGTTTTCCGACCGCATCGGTGTGATGTATGCTGGCGAGATTGTCGAAATGACTGCTGCTCACGAGCTATTCAACAAGCCTATGCATCCCTACACCCAAGGCTTGATGGCTTCGTTCCCTGCCTTGGTTGGCCCCAAGGAAACCCTGACTGGGATTCCTGGTTCGCCGCCAAATATGCTCGAACCACCAAGCGGTTGTCGCTTTCACCCACGCTGCCCCAAGGCGATTGCTCAGTGTTCACTGCAACAACCAACCCTACGCGAAGTTGAACCAGGCCATTTTGTGGCTTGTCACTTGTACTGAGGTGCATCATGACCAAAACTGTGTTAACTGCTGAGCAGTGGAAATTAGCTGAATCTCCCGACCCGGTGGTCTTGGAAGTGCGCAATTTGACCAAACGCTTTCCAGTTGGTGGTCTGTTTCGCAGCAAACAGGTCCATGCCTTAACCGATGTGTCATTTGCAATTCGCCGTGGTGAGGTGTTGGCGGTCGTGGGCGAATCAGGCAGCGGCAAAAGCACCGCCGCTCGGTTGATCGCTCGCTTGATGGAGCCAACCAGTGGCGAGATTATCTTCCGTGGCCAAAATGTGCTGCAAACTGAGAAACGTGGTGCTTCGCTGAGCTATCGCAGCGGCGTACAAATGATTTTTCAAGATCCATTTGGCTCGATGAACCCAACCCACTCGGTGGCGCATCACATTATGCGACCATTGCAAATTCATCATAAAGTTGAGCGACGCAGCGATTTGTTGCCACGAGTGCATGAGTTGCTGGCGACGGTCGGCCTGAATCCACCAGCCGATATTGCCAATAAATACCCACACGAGTTATCTGGTGGGCAACGTCAACGGGTGGCGATCGCCCGCGCCTTGGCCGTTGATCCGGAAATCGTGCTGGCCGACGAACCAATTTCGATGCTCGATGTTTCGATTCGGATTGGCGTTTTGAATTTGATGGCCAAGCTCAAAAAAGAGATTGGCATCGGCTACCTCTACATTACCCACGATATTGCCAGCGCCCGCTATTTTGCCGACCGGATTATGGTGTTGTATGCAGGCCAAATGATGGAAGGTGCTGATAGTGACGAGTTGATCGGCAACCCCGCCCATCCCTATACAAAATTGTTGCTTTCGGCTGTGCCAAACCCCGAAGTGGCGCTTGGTCAGCGTGAAGTTGTCGCCCGTGGTGAGCCGCCTTCCTTGATCGATCCGCCGCCTGGTTGCCCATTTGCGGCGCGTTGCCCTCAAGTCAAGGATGTTTGTCGTAAAGTAATGCCCGATGTGCAGACGATTGCGCCAAATCACTGGGTTCGTTGCCATTTGTATGGTGAGGGCACTGGAGGAACTGCGGCATGAGCGTGACGCTGACTGCCAACGGTCTTGCAGTCAATGGTCAGGAAGTGCCGGTTTATTCCGGCACTATTCACTATTGGCGTTTAGAGCGCGACCGCTGGGACTATATTCTCGACCAAGCTAAGGCGCTTGGGTTTTCGATGATCGAAACCTACATTCCTTGGGGCGTGCATGAAACCGCTCCCGGTCAATACGATTGGGGCCAAATCGATCCACGCAAAGATCTCGCGGCCTTTATGCGTTTGTGCCATGAACGGGGAATCTGGCTCATTGCGCGGCCTGGGCCATTGATCAATGCTGAATTGACCGACTTTGGCTTTCCCCAATGGATTTTGGACGATCCAGCGATGCAAGCTCGCACCGTGCTGGATACCATGCATATGAGCTTAGCAGCGGGTTTGCATCCACCACATCAATTTCCCGTGCCATCGTATACCAGCCCTGAATATTTGGCCGCCGTGGGCGTTTGGTTCGACCACATGTGCCAAGTGATTGTGCCGCAACTTGCGCCGCATGGGCCAATTGTCGCGGTGCAAAGCGATAATGAAACCTGCTATATGTTTCATGAGCAAGCTTATGCGACCGATTACAGCCCTTCGTCGTTGGCCTTGTATCAAGCAATGTTGGCTGAGCAATATGGCGCAATCGAAGAATTGAATCAAGCCTATGCGACCAACTATGCCAATTTCAGCGAAGTGATTGCGCCGCGCGATGCCGATATCGCCAGCCGCCCCGATTTAGTGGCTCACCTCGATTGGGTGCGCTACAAAGAAGTGCATGTTAATTGGATTGTCGCGACCATGGCCGATATGCTGCGTGAGCGTGGCGTGGTTGATGTGCCATTATTCCACGATGTAGCCTTCCAGTATCGCACGCCGCTGGATATTAACGCCATGGAAGCCAACGGCCATGTCGATTGGGTTGGGATCAACTATTATCGCCAACCACAAGGCTTTGATGGCGCGATCACCTTAGTGCGCTATATGGCTGGTACCACGCGCCTGCCGTTTATCCCTGAATTTGGCAGCGGCTTGTGGATTCACCATGCGCTCACGCCACGGCCTGAAGAAGCAGAATTTGTAACTTTAGCGGCCTTGATGTATGGAATTAAAGCCTTCAATTTCTATATGTTGGTCGAGCGTGATCGTTGGTTGGCCTGCCCAATCACTCGTCATGGCGATTATCGACCGGAATATGCGCAATTGTTTGAGCGCTTGATGGGCTTTTTGCAGCAGCAACAATGGTGGAACTTCCAGCGCAAACCTGAAGTTTTGGTGCTGATGAGCTATGATCTTGGGCGCTATTGGGCCGCCACTTCAACCTTGCACTATGGCCATGTTGATTTACTCGGCCTGCCGCCAGCATTAAATCGGGTCGAATTGGATTTGGGCTTTAGCACCGATCTCGAAGTTGAAAGCGACGATTTTCATCCGCAAAGTTGGTATGGCTCGTTGCGGAGCACGCTCGATGCCAACCATATCGACTACGATTTGAGCGATAGCCATTTGCGCAGCTCACGAATTGCTGACTATAAATTGGTGTTTGCCCAGAGCGTCGATTGGATGAGCCGCGCCGATCAACAGCGGTTGTTGCAGGCTGCCGAAACTGGTGCAACCGTTTGGCTTGGCCCGACCTTGCCAACCCTTGACGAATACTTCCAGCCCTGCACAATCTTGGCTGATCAATTGGCGGGCAAACGCCAAGTTGCCTTGGGCAGTGGCCATTTGGGCTTACTGAGCCAAGCCGAATTAGGCGCATTTTGTGCCGAAGTTGCAGCGGGTTTGCCTGTACGGCCCCAAAACCCTCAATTGGCGGTTACCAGCCATCGTCACCAAGGCCGCGAAATTCTGTTTGTAGCCAACCCAACCGCTGAAACGATTAACTCAAGCTTGGATTTTGCCCATCCTGTGCGCTTAACCAGCTTGTGGGGAGCATTCGCTGGCGCTGATCTTCAACAACAGCAGCCGATTAGCCTAGCAGCCTACACGATTGCAATTGTCGAGGTGCAGCATGATTGATCGTTTTTGGCAGGTGTTGGATCTTGACCCAATCACATGGCGCAATATTGGGCGCTTTATCGAGGTTGGCAAATACATCCAAGCTGCGCGGCCTGGCGAACATGGCTTATATGTGCTCCACGATGGTCAGAACATTTTACGGGCGGTTGATAGCAACAATCATGTGCAACGTGAAATTACTGGCAATTTGACTACCACGCCCCAAGCTTTAGCCGAAGAATTAGCGAGCGAAGGGCGTTGGGATCGGGTGCATGTGATTAGTAAGCAGCATTTGGCCGAGGTTGCCAAACAAGCTCAACAACCTGAGCAACGCAGTTTGAGTATGCCAGCGTACTATCATTTGGTCTATTCGTTGCTCTGGGGTGATGGCCAAGGCTATGTCACGGTTCCGCCGCCAGCAGGCCATTGGAACTATTGGACTTATCGTGGCATCGAGCAATTTGTGACCCAACTTGGCTCAGAGGCAGGTATGGCGCTGTGCGTATTTGATGGTGAACAATTGGCGATTGGCCTGATTGCTGAATTGCGCAATGGACAAGTCGCCTATGTGACAACTTTCGATGCCTATGCGGCTGAAGCTGCACCACAATTGAGCGCAACTGGTTTGGAGCAGCTATGGCAATTGCTCGAACAACGCGGCGTGCCAGCGGCAGCAGCATTAATCTGTAGCCGAGCAGCTTTTGAAGCGTGGTTGGTTGTGCCCGATAAAATTGCCAGCTTACGCCAAGCGGCTACAGCTGGTGAGGCTTGGTGGCGCTTGCGCGAGGCATTGTAGCAAAGCTATAGCTCAAAAACACCACTGAAGAGTTGCATCAATTGCCATGAAATACTATGATGCATGCAACGAATTTTTAATCATTACACTGCGTGGCAAGCATGAATCATGCAACAACTTTAGCGGCCTTACATGCTGCATTGGCCGAAATTCATAATCCAATGCAGCATGTCGATGTACTTAACCGATTAGTTGCCGAACTCCGTTTAGTTGACCATGAACAGGCTTGGGCACTCAACCATCAGGCCGAAGGTTTGGCGCGGATGGCGGGCGACGATGGCAAGCCTTATACTCAAGGGTTGATCGATTGTTTCTATTGGCGTTCTAAACTGCTGTTTAGCGAACAATCGTATCATCAGGCGTTAACCTACCTCTTTCGCGCCAGCAAACTGTGCCAATTAACCCCGCCCCGCCAGCCTAACCCGCATTGGCTTGATATCTTAGATACCAGTTTTCAATCAGCCTCGCTTGGCTCAGAAGATAGTGATGCATTTTTAGCTAGCGGCATTCACAGCGCGGCGGTACATAATGCCTTGGGCGTGTTGTTGATTGTGCTGGGCAACTATACCGAAGCTTTGCAATATTTGCAGCGGGCCAAACGCGATGCGATCCAATTAAATGATCAATGGTTTGAGGCTTTGGTCTGCAATAATTTGGGCTTTTTGCATTGCGAATTGCAAAGCCCCGAAATTGCCCTGAATGATCTTGCCCATGGTTTACGTTTGCTTGAAGCCATGGCCCAATTTCCGGCGCATCTGCGCATGCGAGCCGAAATTCTCGATAACAGCGGGCGGGCGGCGTGTGCCTTAAAGCAATTTGAGCAAGCTGTGAGCTATGGTGAGCAAGCACTGGCACTCTATCACGAAATCGATTGGCAACATGGCCAGGCCGAGTGTCATAATAATTTGGGTTTAGCGTATGCTGGGCTTGATCAACAAAATCGAGCAATTGAGCATTTTATGCAAGCCTATGAATTAGCTTGTGGCTCGAACAATATTCACGAAGCAATTGAAGCCTTGATTCGCCATGGAGTTTTGCTTAATCGAATTAAACATTATCAAGCCGCCCGCGTGATTCTTGAGCAAGCTTTGATTTCAGTCAATCCTACAATCAATCAACAAAAAGTTTATCGGGCACATCAAGCTTTGGCTGATACTTATGAGGCTTTGGGTGATTTTAAAGCCTCGTTGAAGCACTATAAAGCCTATTATGAATTAAAAGATACGGTTTTTAATGAGCAATCAGTGCGACGAATGCAAGTGTTGCAAACGATGTATCGTTTAGATGAAGCTCGTAATCAAGCAGCGCTGTATCATTTGCAAAATGATGATTTACATCAACAATTAGCTGATATTCAACAAATTAATTTGCAATTGGCTGAATGGGCTAAAACTGACTCACTGACCGAAATTCTCAATCGACGCGGCTTATACGAACAAATCGACCTCGCTTTGCAACATCAACAAACTGATGCCCAAGGCTGGGCTTGGATTATGTTTGATATTGATTTTTTCAAGGCGATTAATGATAGCTATGGCCACGATAGCGGCGACGAGGTGCTGCGCGGGATTGCCCAACGAGCGCGATTGGTGCTGCGCCATAGCGATGTCTTTGGGCGCTATGGCGGTGAGGAATTTTTGGTCTTTTTGCCGCATACCTCGATGCAAGAAGCCATTGTGATTGCCGAACGCTTGCGCACGGCGATTGCCAACACGCCGTATGTGGTTAAGCAAACTGCCGTCAATGTGACAATTAGCCTTGGAATTGCCTGGACAGAGCAAGTTGATGACCCTGAACGCCTGACCCAATTAGCCGATCAAGCGTTGTATCGTTCCAAGGCGGCGGGGCGCAATTGTTATACAATTGAGCGTTTTGATGCGCCAGTTAGCCAACTTTCAGCGTGATGCGTTGCTCAGAGGCGATTGCTAGTGTATTGGCAAGCGTCAGCAAATGTTCGTTGATATAGGCGCGATCGAATGGCTCAGTGATGGCTTGATCGGCTCCCCGCGTGATGATGCAGGCTTGCTCCCAGAGCATGGCCCGACGTTCTTGATCGTTACATGCTAGCGCAACTTCATTCAGTAACACCAACAAACGGGCAGTTACGGCGATTTCGCCTTTGGCATATTGGCGAATTTGGTTGAGCGCAGTGCCTAACATCTGGCGAAATGTAATTGTATTCGCAACCACCCGTAGCTGATCAAATTCGTCGTAGCGACATGGCGATTGCTCAGGGCGACGAATGGCCTGCGCCAGTACATCGCTCAACAAATCGATCGCATTAATCGCGGTGCTGGGGTCATTGACCGCAGGCGAAATCGCTTTGAGCGCAATATCCACGAGCTGGCGAATGCCAAACAACACATCATCAAACAACGTTCGTTCTAAACCAATCTCAAACACATCTTGAAATTCAGCGATGCTATCGGGATCAAGCTCACGTTGCGGAACCATGTGTAAGAGTGGATTGCCAGTTGGCACAAAATCGCCGACCGCCCGATCCATATAAATCACCACATCGAAGCGCTGAGCTAGCTCCAACAAAGGCACAGGATCGATCGCCTGAATATAGCCACCCTTGGCATTGTAAATCGTGGTTGGGGTTTCATTGGGGATTGGCGGTGGCGGAATTTGCTCCATCGCATGGCCCAGTGTTTCGGGGAAGCGCCGATCCAACACATCGATTGTGCGTTCGGCAGCGCGGGCAATCAAGACACTGGCTTGAATCGTCTCGGCGATGTGGTGTACAAAATAAATAAAGGCCACAATACTCAAGAGAGTTAACATAATGCTAGTGGCAAGTGAGAGAATCGGCACAAAGACAAACGATGCTTGATCGTTAATCTGGCCCAGCACCAGCAAACTATAAATAAATGTGCCAATAAATGTGCCCAGCACATATTGCGAAGGCGTATCGCGCATCACATTACGAATAATTCGCGGCGAAAATTGCTGCGACGCTAGTACCAAGGCTACCATAATGATCGAAAAGGTAACGGTGGTGACGGTGAGCATCGAACTGGTGACAGAAGAGAGAATCGCCCGCGCATCGTCGATCCCAGCCCGTAGAAAAGCCACATGATCAAAATCGAAAACTCGATCAAGTTCAACTGTGAAAAAGGCCAAAATAGCCGAGCCAATTGCCATGAGCGTGGGCCGAAACCATAACGATGAATCCAGCTTATGATACTGATTTTCGAGTTCGCGAGTTATGCGCATAGAGCCTCTAATGTGTGGAATAAGCAGTGTGGAGCATGGGCGCTGGGCCGTGTTGATCTTGCATCAAATTGTGGGTTTTGGCAAGTTTTGGTTGTGGCAATAACTCCGCTTCCTCGGGGCGTTGATTGAAATTTCGGCCTGGAAGATTGGCAAAAAAGCCACAACGTGGGTTTTAATCCCCTCGTCCTCGGGGCGTTGATTGAAATGCAATCAGCATCGAAGGGGACCACTTGGCAATGAGTTTTAATCCCCTCTTCCTCGGGGCGTTGATTGAAATCCATCGAAAATGCGATACGCAAAGTCCAGGCTTAATGTTTTAATCCCCTCTTCCTCGGGGCGTTGATTGAAATGTCGCAACAAATTTCCGGAAGCAATTTCCGGGATTTTGGTTTTAATCCCCTCTTTCTCGGGGCGTTGATTGAAATACACCTATCTTTTTGGCGAGTTGAAAAAGATAACTAAGTTTTAATCCCCTCTTCCTCGGGGCGTTGATTGAAATGCTTGCGCTGCATCAACTGTGGCGCTTATGGTAAGGGTTTTAATCCCCTCTTCCTCGGGGCGTTGATTGAAATACCACGCCGTGGTCGGATGATCAGATTCAGGGGACGTTTTAATCCCCTCTTCCTCGGGGCGTTGATTGAAATGCAGGACATCCTGCAGCTTGGCTATGTACAGTCTGTGTTTTAATCCCCTCTTCCTCGGGGCGTTGATTGAAATTTCTGGTAGCTCTGCCTTCATCGCCGCGATTTCTTCAGGTTTTAATCCCCGCTTCCTCGGGGCGTTGATTGAAATACCTGGGTGTCCACTTTTCGAAGACAGGCTACACCAGCAGCAGGATGCAAGCGATAACCCATGCCACGGAATTGATTCAATGTGTACGCAAGAAAATTATGGTAAACTAGATATGCCAGATTGATTGACATGTGACCATCCGAAGGATTGACTATGGCCTATTCTAGCAGCGCTGTCAAGCTTCATGCCACGAATGCCCTGCATGCAGTGGCCGTTCGGACGTTGCGCACTCTCGCTCATTATACCGATTGTTCGCGCCAACGTAGCCAAACTGGCCATGCTTTAGCCGCTGCGCTCCAGCGCCACTGGCAAACACCGCACTATCGCCAGCTGGTGCGCCGTTCCTTAACTGCCGCCGACCGAGCATTGTTGCAGGCATGGTGGCAGGGTCAGCAGCCGTTGCCAACGCCACAAGCGCTTGATCTCTGGCGCTGGCAGGCTCCTTGGCCTACTCTGGAGCAGCTCTCGTCGGAGCAACGCTTGGCTGCCTTAGGCTTGGTGGTGCCAATCCGCACGACCACAGGCCGCACGGTGGTCTTAATTAATGATACCAGCCGTTGGTTACGCCGCACTCCGCCACTGCCACCAACTCCTGTTGCTGCCAGCTTGCAAGCCTTGTTTCAAGCGGTGGTCGCGTTGCTTGCCGCCTGTGCCAATACCCCTCAACCCCGCCAAGCAGCTGGCTTGGCGCTGCATATCGCGCAATCAGCCGGCTGGCTGGCCGATCGGCTTAATCAATGGCGCATTACGCCGCGTGGTCGGGTTTGGCTGCATAGCCCAATCGCTGAGCAACAACGCTTGTTACACCAACAGCTCATCACCTGTAACCCGCCTGCACGTGGCTTGGTCGCATGGCGTAGCCCCGATTGGGCGGCATTATTTGCCGATTTGGAACGGTTGATGGAGGCCCAAGCCCAGCGGCGCAGCATGGATGTGGCTGCCTTGCTCCACGATCATCCAGCGTGGAATGGATTGCCAGCAGCCCAGCAGATTCGGCTCGTGCATGGTTGGTTGCGCACCGTCTTGCAACCAGCGGGCGTGGTGAGCTTAGCCAAGGGCTGGCTCTTTTGGCATGGCTGGCAGCAGCTCGCAGCTCAAGCGCCAGCCTTCGATGGCCTGCGCTTGCCTAAACGTGCGGCGCTCCCCGCAGCCTTACAGGTGTGGGGATTAACTTGGGGGATGGCAACGAGCCATGGGTGGCGCATTACCCAAGCATCCGTCGCCGCTGCGCTGGCTAACGGACTTGATCTCAGTAGTTTTTGGCAGCCGATTGATCAGTGGTATGCTGAACGGCCCGCCCTTATTCAGGCCTTGATCGCAAAACTTCAGGCCACGCCGCCATTGCGCCTGCGTCGCATCACGCTGCTTGAGGGTAGCCCCGAAGCCGTGGCAAGCGCCCACGCCAATTGGCAGATTCAAGCCTACCTACAACCTGGGTTTGATCAAGCCCAACGGGTGGTGTGCCAAGGAGCGGAGCAGGTGGTAGCCAAGGTGTTGGGACTGCATGCCACGCCTACGCCACGGCTCGATACGCAGACGAGCATACAGATAATGGCCTTGCGGATTGCAACTCAGCACCTGCCCAGCCATCGGCTTGCCTTCAATCAGCAAGCCCAGCGGCTGTTGGCCGAGCTGTCGTTTGAGCAACGGTGCATCATCGACGACGATTGGGAACGTCTCCAATTAAGTGATGCGCCGCAACCACTGGCTACGAGCCAGTCGCTCGCGGTTGGGCAGCAACCACGAGCGCAGATCACGGTCGAACAGGCTCGCCAAACATGTCGCCAAGCGATCAACAACCAGCAAAGCGTGACCGTGCGCTATTACACGCCAGCCGAGCATCGCATCACGACGCGCACGATTCGCCCGCTCGAGCTGACCAGCACCGGGATGCGCGGCTGGTGTGAATTACGCCAACAGGAGCGGGCTTTTCGCTTTGATCGGATTCTGGCAATCGACCTGAATTCGAGCTAATCAGTCCAATAGAAGCTTGGGTCGTGGGTTACCACCCCATGCCCAAGAATTAACATCGCGGTCACTGCATCCTTGGGCAACGAATAAAAGCGAATGCTATCCTCGTTGGGCACAACCAACGCAGTCAGCCGCCCCCGCACATCGGCCAATTGGCTATCGGTCAGTTGGCATTCAAATACGCTATATTGCACGCGCTTGCCAAAATTTTCGAGGGTTTTGGCGATTTTACTCCGCCGTTTATCGTGGGGAATATCGTAACTAATTAAGATGAACATACTTGATCCTTCGGCTAGTCAATGCAAAATGCTCCATGAAGGACACAAAGCACATGAATTTCATGCCCTCACCCCCAACTCCTGCCGTATAAGGGTAGGTTGTTAACAATGATTGGGTGGGATGTACCGTCGATTTGGATGCCCTCACCCCCTAGCCCCCTCTCCCGCAAGCGAGCGAGGGGGAACCATCCGATCATGACGCTTGGAACGCCCCTCGCCTGCCGCAGTGGGAGAGGGGTTGGGGGTGAGGGATTTAACGATGCCCTAGCGCTCAATCACGCCAAACATAGGGCTGATAGCGCGGCTCTTCGCCTTGCAGAACCCGCGCTAAATGCTGAGTTTGTAGTAAAAGTACCCGTCGCATTGGCTCGTTGTTACCAGTGCCTTGATAGCGAATCGGGGTTTGCATGCGTTGCTCATAGGCTTGAATAAAGCTTTTACGCGCCCGATCGTTGAGCAAAAAGCCTTTTTCAGTGCGGCTGAAATTGCTCATTTGCAATAAACCAGCATCAAGCACATCCAACACCATACGATCAACGATGCATGGCCGAAATTCCTCCTCGAGATCGAGCGCCAACGAGGGTCGCCCAAACTGCACAGTATGAAACACGCCGAGATAGGGATCAAAGCTGAGGGCTTGCACGGCAGTCATCAAATCGTTGAGTAGCAGTGTGTAGCCAAAACTCAACAAGGCATTCAATGGGTCGGGGGTTGGGCGATAAGCGCGGCCCGCAAAACCCCAGGCAGTTTTGAAAACAGCACTCCATGTGCCCCAATAGGCCGCTGCCCCAGCTCCTTCGAGGCCACGCAATTGCTCGATATCGGGCATGTGTTGCGTTTGTTGAATGACATGCTGCATGGTTTGTTTGGCACGTAGCCCCATCCCACCCCAATCGCTGCCATAACGCTCCAACAGTTGAATTTGATTGGCAACTTTGCCAACTACAATCGCCTGCACCAAGGGAACCGCCAAATGGGGGTTATCGACAATGCGGCATTGGGCGAGGCGCAAAGCCGCATTATTACCCAAGCCCGCCGAAACCATGGCCTTCTGTGAGCCACCCGATTGGGTCGTAAAAATTAAGGGAATTCCTCGTTGGGCCAGAAATACAATTGCGGCATGCGATACCTGCACCCCTTGACCCATCACAATGACTCGATCAACTTTGATTACTGGAATATCGTTGATCAACTCTTGACCACGTAGGATGATCAAGCGCTCATCTTTTTTGCCCAAACGGGTGCCTTGCTCGTTTAAATAGAGAGTTGGCATGGCTGACGATCCTTTTTAACGCTGGCTTCAATATTGGCGAGGGGTACAAGATACAGGTTCATTATCAAACTGCTTGTCAGATTTTATGTACGAGGTTTGCGCAAACGCTCTTTAATCGCCCGCTCAGCCGCTTCGAAGGTCGGCCAGCGGTCGGCTGCATCCTGTGGTTGAGCGGCAAAGCGATGTCCAAGGAAGGTCAGGCCATCATTAAAATGCTGCACCCCAGTTTTGCTCTCTTTGGTGGCGAGGCGTAAGCGCTTGAGCACATTGGTTGCATCGGCAAGCGCTTGCTCAACTGCCGCTTGATGTGCGCCCAGTAGCACAAAATCATCGGCAAATCGCACCAAAATATGGCCCCGCTCAGTCATCGCCCGATCAAAGGAATCGAGGTAGATATTGGCGAGCATCGGTGAAATTGCCCCACCTTGGAGCGTGCCACGTTCATGTTGGCGCAACAAACGCTGGCTCAGCGGAATTAAGGCTAGGGTTGCAATCCCAGCAGCGCCCCATGTTAGGCTGCCACCAGGCACTTGTTTGAATAACGGAGCCAAGCTGCGCAAACCACTAATAACCCGTTTGCTATGGGTTATGCCCCACAGGGCGGCGTTGCTGGCGAGACCTTGCAAGGCTCGTTTGCGCAAACTATCGGTGCGGTTGGCCTCAAAATCAAGCATTTGCGGAGCATAGGATGGGCCAGCCTGAGGGTAGCCCTGATTTGGCCAGAGCAGATCTTCGCCATGTTTCGCCAAGCGTTCAAGCAAATCTTCGCCATCATCCCACCAATTACTGGCTTCGGTGGTTGCGGCATCTTCCATCACGCCAACGCTTAGCCACTGGCCAATTAATTCGACGACTGCCCGATCGCTAATTCGTTGATGTAATTGACTGAGCAAAATTTGATGATCGATTGTGCCAAAACAATCGCTAATATCAGCGTGGGCAACCCATTGCAAACCCTGCTGGCGATAGCGTTCGATTCGGGTTAGGGCATGGGGCACGCCAACGTAAGGCCGAAAGCCATACGAACAATCCAAAAAAGTTGGCTCGATTTCTGGCTCAAGAATTTGCAACACCGCGCGTTGGGCAATCCGGTCGCGCACGGCGAGAATCGCAATACTGCGTTTGCCACCATCACGTTTATCCAAAAAAAGCCGCCGTGGTGGCAAAGGCCGATAAATTTGGCTTTGCAATTCCATTGCCAACTGTTGCATGTGATCAACCCAAGCGGCCTCAAAATCCAAAATCGTCACTGCATCGGGGCCATGTGAGCGCCCACGTTGCGAAATGCGAATATTACGCCGCACATGGCTCCAAGCGCGAGTCAAATTATCGACGCTGGCAATTTCGGCCAACATCGCCGATTCATAGCGTGGTTGCATCGGGTTCCTCCATAGAATTTATGCTTGAAATGTGATAGGTTTGGCGTTCGTTGGGGCTTAAATCGGGCAAGCTTAGCCAATGCACCAGTTGTTCGTTGGCGAGCAATTGGGCTAAGCGTTGATAGGCCCAATCCGTTGCGGCCCATGGTTCACAGTTGCCCCAGCAAACTTCCGCTAAAGCCGCAGCATGCTCTTCGGCTTGTGGTAAACAAATTTCGAGTAATTGTTGTTGCGAGCTAGGCGCGTGGTCGGCTTGTAATCCTGCTACCAGCAACAATGGATCAGCGCTACAAACCAACAAACTCCGTTGCCAACAATGCTGCCAGCGTTGGGCCAGTTGGGCTGCTGGATGGTTACTCTGGCGTTGAAGTTCGGCACGTTCCTCGGGATAGAGCTGGGTTGGCTGAACAGTGAGGCTAATTAGGCTGGGGCTAGCGCTGGCCCACAAGGCTCGCAAACTGGCTTGCCAAGCATGGTTGGGGTAAGCCGAAACAAAGGGCTGAGCGACAATAGCCTGATGTTGCAAACGCACAAAAGCCTGATAGGGCAAACTGCGCAGCCATTGATCCTGCAACTGGTCAATTAATTGATCGTGCTGCTCGATCACTTGGCAGGCATAGCTCGTTGGCAATAACCCAAGCATCCAACGGGCGGCGGTTTGGGCAATCTGCACGGCAATACTGGCCTGTTCATGCCAAACCATGCCCACATAGCTCAAACTTAACCCATGGGCATGCCGCCAAATCCGCAATTGCAAACGGGTATTTGCGGCATCGGGCAAGCCATGCCAGCCTGCCAACCAGCGCAACCACTGTTGATTAATACAGCGTGGCAGATTGTTGGTTGGCGGCAACGCCAGAATTGGCAGCACCCAACGCGCCACCGAGACTGCTCGCTGCTCAAACAGCACGCCATGCTCAGGATGCCAAAGTGCTGGCAGATTCAAATGTGTTGCTTGGCGCAATCAATGGCTAGCATCGCTGGCCTCGCTTGGGGCGGCTGGCTCGGTGATTTGGGGTTGTAATTGCTCTTGCAACATGCGCAAGCTACGCAAACCTTCACCAGCAATTAACGTTGGATCATGGGCCAAATCGTTGCTCCCAATGCGCCGACTTGGCATGCCAAATTGGGCCAAATAGCCAGCGGCTTGGCTGGCAATGGTAGTCGTGCCCTGAATTAAGGCCAATTGCTCTTGATGTTGTTGTTGGGTTAGTTGGAGTGAGCGTTCATGCTGCGAACGCCAATGTTCAAGCCGTTCTCGCTGATTGATTAATACTTGTTCATGGCGCTGTTGCATAGCCCGCAACTCACGCTCGCGTTGATGGCGACGTTCTTCAACTTCATGAGCGCGTTCGGCATGCAAAGCCTCAAAACGATGCTGAAGATCCAACATCTGATACTGCTGATCGTGGGTTTGCTCGCTTTGTTGGGCTTGAATTTGGCTTTGCCATTCCAGCATCAGGCGTTGTTGTTCGTGTTGCCAAGCCTGCTCTTCGCGGGCAATTTCGGCCACCTGTGCCCGCATATTGGCTTCGAGCACATGCAATTGGGCATTGAGCGCATGACGTTGGGCGGCAATATCATGGCGGGCAAGCTGTTCGCGACCTTCATCAATCGTGGCGGCCATGCGCAAAGCTGCTTCCGCCGATTGGCGCAGCACCTGCCCATCGATCGTCAATAAGGCTGCTTGATCTTCGGCGCGTTGCAAACGGGTTGATTCTTCAAGCTGGGCAATGGCAACGGCAGTTTCAGTTGCCGCCTCAATCCGTCGCAGATCGCCAGCTCGATCAAGAATTTGCAAGCGAATCAGGGTCAGGCCAGCCAAAGCTGGTTCTTGGCTCAATTGCTCAAACATGCGCAGCGCAGGCCGATCAATCCCGCCAATCTCAGGATCATAGCCCGTCAAGGCTTCGTGGCTCATACGCTCGAATTGCTGCATTGCAGCGCTCCGCACTACATCTTCAAGCACGGTTAGCGGGGCTTGATGGCTGGCAATCAGATAAGGATCGCAGACCTCGAAATCAACGACGACGGTAAAGCGAACACGCCATTTATCGGCGCTCCACCCTTCGATTGGCCCAATCTCGCGGCGCATACGGCTCATCGAAACCCATTGCACCATTACTGGACCACGCGGAATATCCCAAAGATTGTAGCTACCACTGGTTAGGCAACGCCGCAAACCTTGCGGGCCACTGAGGATCGCGGTAAAGGCTGGCGGCACTAAAACATCAACCAACTTGCCCAAAAATCGACGGGCAATCAATTGCGGTGGTGTGGCTAAACCATTAAATGTTAACTGTTGGCCAAGTTTTTGGCTCGGGTTGCCATTTAACAATGCTGCTCCATCCTCAAATAACGTATCAACATGCTGTTCCAAACTACTCATACAGATGCTCCTGTGGCGTATTGACCCATTGCACCAAGGCCTTGGTTCCGCTGAGTGCCTCCCAAGCGAGGGCATCGGCGAGGCGGTTGTAGGCTCGCCGAATATGTACAACGCGAAAACTCACACAACGACTGATTAATTGACAAGCTAGGCTATGCAACGGGTGTAAATGCGGCGTGCGCACGGCACACCGCCCAGCCAGATGATCGACAATCAACAAACTATCGGTCAGACAGATGACATTCGCTTGGGGATAATAGCGTTGGACCAAACGCAACCCATGAACTAAGGCTTGATATTCCGCCACATTATTAGTGTCGGCGGGAGCTTGCTGCATTGCCCAGCGCAAAATCGCCCCATCGTCTTGGCGAATGACCAAGCCCAAACCAGCCCGACCAGCCAAATTGCCTGGCGTTGCATCAATTTGCAGCCAAATCTTCATCGTGCCCTCAGCAACAGCAACAGGCTGCCAATAAAACAACTCAGGCCCAGCAAACTGACCACTACAACCAAACACCCACGGATCGACCATTGCAACATTTCCAAGCGCCGACCATTGGGCAGCGCAATCAGCACGAGGATGCTTGCCAGTCCCAAAAGTAGCAGCAGCCCCACCAAACATGTCATCAACCAATACCTCCTTTCGATACCAAGAATCGATATTTCTAGCCTAGCAGTTTAGTGAATGGAAAGCACTGGAGGGTAGTTGAAGAAGATTGCGCAAATAGTCTCTAATAAAGTACAGAGAATCCTGTAGAGGAGCTACAGACTTCTCTGAAATATTACAGCAGAGGATTTAAAATGGTATAGATATGCGGTAAGCTAGCAGTGTTTGATCGTGCTTAATGGAGGTAGCACAATGGCTGATATCACCAATCGTCAGCAGTTTTGTCGGGCAGTCGGGGATGGGTTAAAGTTAGTCCAAAGTCAACGAAGTGGCTCCATGCCAAGTACAGAAGCGTATATAGCCGATTGCTTGAGCATTGGGGTTGATACACTCCGTACATTACGCTATGCTTCCCGTCAACGCGTGATGGTCGAAGATAAAACTTTAGCCGCATTAATTTGGATTGTCCTGGCCGAAGGTCGGGCAACTCAACCATGGCTGATCACAATGCTCAGTGCGACTAGTATTATTCCCCCCGAACCACTGACAACTACTTGGCTTGAGAGCTATCTGCAAAGTGGTTTCAAACAACAACTCGATCAAGCATTGCTGAGCCAGGTTGTCCAAAGCATTCTTCCTAACCAAGCTCCAAGTGTCCTCAATCTCGTTGTTGATACCCAAATCGATGCATCAGATTTGCCCTTAAATCTTCCAACCCCAGCGCCGAGTATTCAAGTTAAATCAAAATTTCCCAACAAACCGTACCAGTGGTTGGGCTTATTTGGGCTGATCAGTGTGCTTGGCTGGCCGCTGTTTTCATTATTTCAAGCAACTGCGGCATCTCATGATGCTTCAAGCAGCATGGCCTTAATTCCTGCTGATGAATATTTGCAAGGCAGTAGTGATGCTGATATTGCTGAATATACGCGTTTGTGCCAAGTGCATCAGACAGGCTGCGATAGCTCGTGGTTTGCCGATGAACAACCACAGCGTTTGATTCAACTTGATGCCTTTGCCATCGATCGCTTTGAGGTCAGCAATCGCGATTTTCTGCGTTATAGTGAGGCTAACCCCAGCCTCTTAACCCAAGCTGAAACGCAGGGGGCAGGCTTTGTCTGGAGCGATAGTAATGGTTTCGAGTTGATCAATGGAGCAAATTGGCGGCATCCTCATGGTCCAAATTCAGCAATTACTGAACATTTGGATAAACCAGTGGTGCAAATAACGCCCAGTGAAGCCCAAGCCTATTGTATTTGGCAAGGCAAACGCCTGCCAACCGAGGCCGAATGGGAGGTAGCAGCCCGTGGTAAGCATTATTGGCGCTTTCCTTGGGGCAACGATTGGCAGCCCGCTAAGCTCAATTTTACCCAAGGCAAGCTTAGCCCAGCCTTGATGAACGTAGATAGCCTACCCGAGGGTCAAAGTTTTTATGGGGTGGCGCATATGCTTGGCAATGCTGCTGAATGGACTGCCGATTGGTATGATCCGCATGCCTGTCAGTCCAACGATCGGCTTAATCCACGTGGGCCAGTGATTCCAACTGCCCGGCATACCCGCCGAGGTGGCTCGGTCGCTAGCATGGCCGGAGTTTTGCATAGCACCTGGCGGATTAGCAACGAGCAAATTAACGATCAACCAAGCAATGGCACAGGCTTTCGCTGTGTCCAACATATCGCACTAGATCAGAGCTTGCCATGATTGCAAAAGAGTGGCTCTTTAACCACTAAAGGGGATGCTAGGCTAGCTAGCATCCCCTCGCCTAACACTTTTTAATTAGTTAAGTTGATTAACCGCCCAAATTTCAGCATCGGCAGGAGTTTGAAACATGCGGGTTGGGCGGCCACTCCCACGGCTTATCGTCATATAGAGATTGCCAGTGATGCGGCTGGTTGCCGATTCGACCACGATCGCCAAGGCTCGCGTGGGGAATTTTGTATCGCCGCTGGTGTAAATATGGCGAGCTTCGCGATCGATCGCTTCTAAGGCTCGCATATCGAGAATAACCGCACTATTTGGCCGATTCGCCAAGAGCCGTTGCATGACTGCTACATTTTCAGTCGCGTCAGCAGGCGATTCTTGGGCTGCAGGGAGCGAGATGATCCATAAGATCCCACGTGGATCATAGGAGAATTGCGCAGTACGGGTCTGCGCATCAATCTGGCGTGAGTACATTGTCATGCGAAAAGGCTCCGAACTAGGGTTTGTGATGCGAATATGACGGCAAAAACAGGGCCATCAGTTGCAGCATTCGCTGATCACGGGTAGGATAAGCGCGGTTCATTGGTTTGAGGTTGACGATGCCAGATCATAGCGCTGCGGTGCGAGCATTTCACGAGGCGATTGGAATGGAGTTGCCAGATACCCCCCAACTGCCATCTCTCGCTGTGCAAGCTTTGCGCCAAACATTACTTCAGGAAGAATATACCGAACTCCAAGCGGCGGTTAACGCTGGGGATCTGGTTGCTATTGCTCAAGAAGCCGCTGATTTACTGTATGTTACCTATGGCCTATGCCTGACCTATGGCATTGATTTGAATCCGGTGTTCGCTGAAGTGCATCGGGCAAATTTAGCGAAAACCACTGGCCCGCGCCGAGCCGATGGTAAACAGCTTAAACCCGCCGATTGGCAACCGCCCGATGTTGCAAGCGTGTTGGCCCAACAAGCGCCACCGTTTCGTGATGCCTAAGCTTCAGCAACGATGAACCGTGGTTGATCCTAGCCTGCTTCATTGTTGGTGATAACCCCTCTAGGCAGGATTCGGGCGCAGGATGTTTGCTCCCACATTCATCAATCCTTAACTTGCTTGAAGTGGGATATCAACCCCATGATCTGGTATAGCAATGTGGAAAGATCGTTGTATGGCTCAATCACGCCAGTTTGATCGGGTATTGGCTTTGCTCGTGCTTGGCCTCAGCTGCTGGACATTATTCTTACCAATGCCAGCCTTATCGAATGCCAACGCTCCAGCGGCTTTGGTGCAGGCCAGCCTTGCCACGCTTGATCAACAGGCTGAGCAACGCCAAATTGCCGTCATTGCTGCTAGCGTGCTTGATGGCGAACGTGGCGATTTTGAGCGCCGTGGCGTGCAATTGGCCCAACTTAGCCCCGAACAACAAAGCCAAGTGCGGCGTGAATTGGCGGTTGATATTGAATTATTGGCCCAAACCTCACGCGCTGCTGAGCATGAACGTCAAGCCTTGCAAGCCTACGATACGGCTTTGATGGGTCAAACCCGCGATTTAGGCGCATTGGCTGAGCAACTACGTTCAGCCACATGGCCAATCGTCGAACACCTCAAACTGTATCCACCACCACTCGGAACCCGCAGCGATTGGCTAGCCCCGAACAGCAACTATTTTCAAACCCGCGCAATTACGATTAGCAATGGCACACTTGAACAAGCGACCCAAGCAGCGATTGAGGTTGGTCGGGCCAGTTATAGCCAACGCCAACTGCGCGAGCTTGATCAAACCTATCGACAGGTGCTTGACCAATATGCCCAAACCTTGCAACAAACAATCACCAGCCAAACTAATGTGCGGCCATGGTGGCGTTGGGTTTTGGCAAGTGGTTTAGCCTTGGGTTTTGCAGGTTTGTTGTGGTGGGTTTTACGCGCTATATTAGCCAAAGATTGGCTGTTGTTGGCGGCGGGCGTGGCGTTGGCGGCATGGTTTGGGCTGCCATGGCCTGTGGCGTCGATTGGACTGCTAGCATTAGTTGGCTTAATTGGGTTGCGCCCAAGTTTAGCGGCTTGTCTGCCATTGCTCGCAATTCCGCTGTATTATCGCGCTCGCTTGGTTGGCAACTTGAGTTTTCCGCTCAACGAAACCTTGTTTGGCATCAGTGCTGCTGGCTTGCTATTGCATGTGATTTGGCGTTGGTGGCGTGGTCAACGGCCTGATGTTGCTTGGTTCAAAACTAGTTGGTATTGGCCAATTGGGGCAGTAGCGCTGGGTTTGGTGCTGGCGGCTGGGTTGAGCCTCGGGTCTAGTGGCTTGGTCGAGCCTGCGACAGCCTTGCGAGAATTGCGGCGCACGATCATCGAGCCAGCGATTTGGGCTTGTTTGGCCTTGCTATTACTGGCAACTCAGCGAGTTAAAGCGCAAAGCATGCTCTGGAGCTATATTGTAATGGCGGCTTGGATCGCTGGTGATGGCTTGGTGCGCTTTGCCTTGGGCGAAGGCGTTTGGGCCACAACTGGCGTGCCACGCTTGATCGGCCTGTTGCCAAGCTCGACCGCCTTGGGTGTTTACTTGGGCGCTGGTTTGGCTGGTAGTTTAGCCTTGGCCTTGAGCGCCGAATCGGCCAAACAGCGTCAATTGGCGTGGTTACTCAGCCTACCACTGAGTTTGGGTGTTTTGTTGACCTTCACCCGTGGCGCATGGCTGGGCGTGGTTGGCGCTGTTGCTCTGGTTTTGCTGCTACAACGGCGTTGGCGTTTGTTGCTTGGCGCTGCTGGCTTAGCTGGTGTTGGTTTAGCGGGCTTTGGCTTGATTCAGCCCAGCTTGCTGGCCCGCGTGTTGCGGCTTGGCGAGGGCACTGGCTCAGCTCGCCAAGAAATTTGGGCTTCAGCCTGGCGAGCGGTGCAGGATCAACCACTGCTTGGATTTGGGCTTGATCAATTTGCCCAGCTTGAGCCAAGCCGCTATGGAATTCCACAGATTCGTTTTTTGACCTTGGCGCATCCGCATAATCTGCTGCTTGATGTCTGGTTACAATTAGGCTTGCTCGGTTTGCTGGTAGTTTTGGCCATGCTTGGCTGGCAGGTTTGGCGTTGGTGGGGCAGCAAACAGGCTTTGGGGTTGGTGGGGCTGGCAATCTTGGCAGATTTAGTGATTCATGGCATGCTTGACCAAACCATGCTTGGCGGTGATATGATATATCTCTGGTGGAGCTTGCTCCTTATCAGTGTTTGGCGGCCATCCGCAACGGAGGAATCATGAGCGACGGTTTCTTTACTTTGCCTTGTCGAGTTGTCTTACCTGCTGAACAACGCGATCGTTTAGAGCGGCTTTGTCGTGCCCGTTCGATGGAAGTCAGCGATTTGGTCAGCGAGTTGGTGGTGCAATATTTGGATGAAGTGCCCGATTCAGCGCTGGCCGAGCCAATTCCTGAGCCATATGCCCCCTCGCTGAGTGAACAATTGCGCCAAAATGAGCGCGAATTACGCCGTTTGCTCATGCGCCAAAATCAATTGGGCGCTTCGGCTCCTGGCTGGCTCGATAATTATGTGGCCGATGTTGAACGCGAAATCGCGGTATTGCGGCGCAAGTTGGAAGGGTAGGGGGTGGAGATCGGTTGTTGGGGGTTGGAGATCGGTTTTTAACCAGGAAGATTGCTTTCCCAATCCGAACCAATGATCGTGTGGTTCATGGTTAGATGCATGGACTTCCCATGATTGCCCTTGAGGGGGTGCAGGGGGATTAAAGCCCCCTGCGTTTCCCGCCTTGAGGCGGGACGGAAGGGTGGTGAATACTGATGAATGCTAATATTCAATAATTGCTAAAAAACTACCCTTAGGAAATGATCACCAACCCCTGCTAGTTAAAGGACTTTGAATGAACATCTTATATCTGTTGCATGATCGGCTGCAAATTGCCTTTATGCTCTTTATGATCATTATTGGTATTTGGGGCTGTTTTCTGTTTTTTACTGGGCGTTCGATCACTGGCGATTTTTGGGGCGCATTGGTAATTGGCGAAGGCTTGGTGATTGTTGAGGCAATTGTCGGAATTTTGCTGTATATCGGCGGTGCTCGCCCACAGCGTGATATCTTCCATATTTTGTATGCAGCAGTCGCGGTTATTTCGATTCCGGCAACCTTTGCCTTCACGCGAGGCCGTGATAATCGCTTTGAAGCGTTAATTTATGGCTTGTTGGGTTTCTTCTTGATGGGGATTTCGATTCGTACCCGTACTACCGCTTTGTTTGCAATGTAACCTTAGGCAAAGTAGCGGCTAGCGCTCCGTCGTTGCTGCTGCTTGTACATTTTTGTGTGCTTTTTTTTTTAAAGATGGCTAGTATGCTGCCCCTCGCTCACTTGGTGGGAGAGGGGTTGATTATTGGATCGTTAAGGTATAGATTCGATTAAGTGGAATCATGATTTCGCAAGCCATTATAGCAATAAACAACGTTGCTATAGCATCCTTAATTCCTTGCATATTTTTATCGTTAAAGCTACAATACGCCCTACTTATGGCCTTTTTTAGATTGAATTGCATCGGCCCACGAGGTAGCTTTATGAATCGCTTTGACGATTGTGGTGACGTTGTGCGTAAGAGCATCCTCCACCTCAATGATTGCGAGCAATGGATGTTGAATGCCTCACAAATTGATGAATATATCGCCGTAATTACACGTCTTTACCCCGAACTACCTGATAATCTTGAATTGTTATCCAAGTGGATTAGCAACTATCATTTCGAACATCGCTTAATTCAAGCCTTGGCTGATCAGTCACATCCAGACCATGGGCGTGCTTGGAATGACCTCATTCGTCAGATAGCCAACCAGCTCGCTCCGAAAGAAGTTTATGCGTATGGCGATCGTCAGACGATTATGAGCGATCTCATCCAAGAAACATGTTTGCTGATTTTCAAATCGATTAATCAATTTAAATACAAAAGTCGCTTACGGACGTGGGTCTACACAATTGTTAATAATCAATATTTGCAATATGTACGCAAGTTGAAAACCCGTAATCAACTTAAGCCTGATCAATCGATTGATGATGAAATTGGCTTGGAGCTGGCTGACCGAAACGAATCGCTGGAGAGTGTTGTGGATTTTAATCTGCTGCATCAACATTGTATTGCAATTTTGAGGCAAGCTCCTGACCCGCGATTAGCTGATATTTTTCAATATTATGCGGTAGAAGAGTTGACGCTTAAGCAAATAGCCGCAAAAGAGGGCTTAAGTATTGGGCGGGTGCACGAACTGTTTAAAAAAATTCAAACAATCCTCTATACTGATCCGATAATTATTTATTGGCGTAACGATGCAGCAACCTCTGACGATTCGGCAGAACCCAAGTAAAAATTTGCGATAACTGCATCATATTAATTAGGAATTAGGATCGAGCTGTTGTTAATGGCGCATTGTATGGACGGTGCCAAGCGATGTAGGCCGTATTTTTGAGGTCTTAGCAACATCTTGGATTGTAGTAGGATTAAAGGTATACGATTTATGGAGCATGTATCACATACAGCAGTTATGAATTGGCTTGCTCAGCTCAGTAATGCGACGGCTGGTTTGCTTTCTCCGCCAACACTTTATTGGCATATCGCAACCTGCAAGCAGTGTCGGGCGCATTTGACCCTGTTAACCATAACCTCGCCCGCATTATCCCCACCCAGTGAACCCGCTTTATGCCAGCTTGATTTTGAAGCAATTGCGGCGTTTATTGAGGCTGAGGCAGAGCTTGGAACCTATCAAGCATTGCAGCAGCATAGCGCCATTTGGTGGCATTTAAGTAGTTGTCGGGCTTGTGCGGAACTCTATGCCACAACAGTTGCCGATCTGAGTTTAGCCCCCAAAAACGCTGTGGACTTCAAACCAATTGGGCTGGAACTGCGGTTGCCAAGCTTTACGCCAATCCCCCGCTATCAAAAGCTATGGCCTGAATTAACGATCGCGGCGGGTCAGCTCACGGCCTTGATGCACTATCAACAAGCTCGTTTTCGGGCTGCTGAAGGGGATGAAGAACCTTCGGTGATTCATGAAGCCAGTGGCCCAGATTTGACGATCGAGGCAAGTTTGGTGTTGCAAGAAGGGATATGGCGAATCAGGCTCACCGTCGATCCGCCGATTACTGGCCGCGCCGTTGCTGCGATCGGCGATCAGCACTTTTATGCGACCTTTGAGCATGGAGTTGCCACGTTTGATGGGTTTAATGCAGCGCTCTTTGATGCTGATCCATCGGTATCAATGCGGGTATTTGCTGAACAATCGTTAGAATAGCTTGAGTTTTTTGATTGGTATGCTGAACGCGTAACTTTGAAACGGAGGGAGCATTGATTCCTGCAACTGCACCGAAGCCAATTCGTCGTTGGTTGTTGCTAGCGATGCATGCTCCTGAGCGAATGCTTGAGCGGCAGCAACGCTATCAGGTAGCTGACGACCATGAGTTTGCATGGCGACAATATTGTCTTGGTTTGGCCAACCTTCGGCTTCAGCGGCTTGCGGCGTTGCAGTTGGCCCTGAGCCAAGCCCGCCAAGCATTTGGGCTGAGCCATGATCCGCTTGGCCTTTTGTATTGTGAGGGTTTGGCTTTAGCTGGGGCTTGGCTCGCTGGAACAAATGTCGAGAATTTGCAGCGACTGGAAGGCTTGGCTCACCGCTTTCGTGCGCTTGGCTATCCACTTGAGGCAACTCGGACGGATCTGCTGCGGGTTTTGCATTATTATAGTCTTGGTCAGGTTGAGCGAGGGTTGAGCTTGATTCAGCCGCTTGAAGCCTCGATTGATCAGTTGGGCAGCAGATACGACCAAGCCTATTGGCTATGGATTAGTGGGATGACCTATAGTCATAACCATGATTTTAACCAAGCTGGTCGTCTGCTTGATCAGGCATTTGTGCTTTTTAGCAGCTTGCACATGCAACCAGAGTGTGCCCGTTGCTTGTTTGATCGTTCATGGTTGTGGCAGCGCCAAGAGCGCTATGCTGCGGCCTTTAACGACCTCGCGGCGGCTCAGACACTTGCCGATGATCTGAATTTGGTTTATTTGATTGCCGCATGTGCCAAAAATACAGGCTTGGCGTTAAGTCGTTTGGGGCGTTATGCTGCCGCGTTGGATTGGACACTAGATGCCCGTCGGCGCTATGGGCAGCTGGCGCGGCACGATTTTATCAATGGTTGCGAGCTGAATCTCGCCAATATTCTCTATTATGCTGGCTTGTATGAGCTTGCGCTTAAAATGTTCGAACGGCTTGAGGGGAATTATCGTCGGCTAAATTTGCTGCGGATGGCAGCTGGGAGTGTCCGCAATCAGGCACTTGTATTGCGTGCTCAACATCAAGCACAGGCTGCCTATGATCTATTGCGTTCGATTGAAGCGCCGATTTTGCAGGGTACTAATCAATTAGAACAAGCCGAATATTGGCAAGCGCTGGCTTTTGCACTTGCTGAGCAGGGTGATATTGAGCAAGCAACCACCATCTTCGGCCACGCCGAAAGCCTTTTTAAGCAACTTGATAATCAACCTGCTGCTGCAAAATGCCGTTTAGAGTTAGCTTGGCTGGCGCTTAAACAACATCAATCAACAGATGATTCTGATAATGCCCAGATACACACAATTAAACACCAGCTTCAGCAAACTTTGGGCTATTTGGATGATCGCCCATTCTATCGCTGGCGCATTTTGTATGGGCTAGGTTTGTGCGAGGCGGCCTTTGGTAAAACCGCAGCAGCCCTTGATTACTATACCCAAGTTAGTCTTATTATCACCAATTTGCGCCTCGAATTTTTCGATGAACATGCCTCAAGTGCGATCTTTGTGCAGGCCCACGATCTTTTTACGGCGGCGCTTGATTTGACTCTCCAAGCGAATAATCCGCTGGCCTTATTGCAATTGAGCGAACAACAACGCGCCTTGGTATTACGCCAACATCTGGATTCAGGGCGCTCCAATCGTCGGATTCCGCGGGCGTTGCAGGCACAGTTGTGGCGTGGTTTGCGCACGGATAGTCTGGGTTTCTTGGATGATCTGCCGCCTGTTGGCAAACTTGAGATTCCAGAGATTCAATTTGACATCACTGAAGCCTTTGATCAGCTTGATATTGCCCAGCTTCGGCAGCATTTAACGGCGGTATATCAGGCGCGTTGGGTGGTGTTGGCCTATATTTGTCATGGCTCACGGTTAATTCGCTTAACCCTCACCCCAACCATGCTGCAAGCTGATGTGATTGTGCTTGATGCTGGCTTGAAACGCTTGATCGAACGAGCAAGTTTGGCACGATATCGCTGGTTTACCTATAGTGGTCAGCAAGCAAGCGATCAGCCGATTTGGCCTGAGCTTGAGTCGCTTGCGTCTCACTTATTGCCCCCAATTGTTTCACAACCCCTTGATTACTTGCTGATTGTGCCCGCTGAGCCGTTACATGGAATTGCATGGGGCACGTTACGACTTAACCAAAAATGGTTGGCTCAGCATACAGCGATTAATATTCTGCCTAATCTTAGCCACATTCAACCAACCGCCATGGTGGTCAAACCATATAGTCAGGGGGTTATGATTGGGTGTAGCGAGTTTCGTGATGATTTGCCAGCGTTGCCAAATGTTGAACCTGAAATAGCCCAACTTGAAGCAATTTATGCTGATCAGCCTACTCTGACCCTCCAGAATGCGGCTGTAACCAAAGCCCGAATCTTCGAGCTATCCAACGCCGGGAGCTTGCTAGGCTGTCGATTTTTGCATATTGCCAGTCATGCCCAGCTACGCTCTGGCGCAGGCCAAGCTGCCTATATTCAATTGTGGGATGAGCGTTTAAGCTTCGATCAGATTATTGATCTGCAACTCCAAGGAACATGGGTTATTTTATCGGTCTGTGATGGCTCGGCGAGCGATGTTTTGGCGGGCGAAGAGGTGTTGAGCTTGAGTCGGGCTTTTTTGGCAGCAGGAGCTACGGCGGTAATTGCCAACCTTTGGAAGCAAGCAGATGATGCTTCGCCTCGCTTGATGGCCCGCTTGCATAGCTTGCTCCATGCTGGTAGCGACCCAGTACGAGCACTATGTTTGCTCCAAAATGATTGGCTTATGCACTATGATAACGCTTCTCCCTTAGTTTGGGGCGGGCTTCAAGTTATTAGTAGTTTGGCCTAGTGTTCTTCGATTTGGCATGCCCTCACCACCTAGCCCCTGCTTCTGCCCGGATGGCGATCGGAATCACCGTATCATGAAGGGTGGAGCACCCCTCTCCCGCCTCAGTGGGAGAGGGGCTGGGGATGAGGGAACGGAACTAGTTGGCAATCCAATGAACCATTACACCTAATTGCTAATTCGAAACCCGATTACGCATCTTCAGGGCATCGAATAGCTCAATATTGCGATCAAGGTTGGTTTCAAGCTCGACATGCAATGTGTTGAGCATCAAATCCATCAAGGCTTGGCGTTCGGCTGAGGTGGTATAACGCGCCTGTCCATTCAAAAAGGCGGGCGTGCCAACTTCCAACGACCAATATTGGTTGGGGTAGGCCGTGCGCATGTTGTACGGCTCATCGTGGAACGACAAACGAATGCTATACACCGAGAGCTTTTGTGTTTGATTGTACACCACTTCGATGATATCGCGCTGTGGGTGACCATAGCCACGGCCAGGGCGTTGTTCATTATTATAATGACCATTACGTAAATCAAACGATAAGCCCGATGGCCCGACCCACCAAATCATGGCACAATCGAGGTAATAGGGAATAGTACTGGTATTTTTGAACTGAATCACCTGATACCAGAAACCCGAATTTTCCTCGTGCAGTTTGGTCGTTGCCTGCATCGGCGCATTACTGCTAAAGCCTGGCCCCATCGGCAAGCCACTGATTGGGTGGGTACTCGTGCGAATTGCGTTCAACACTGGATTATTTGGATCATACAAAATACTCGGATCAACGATCGAGCTAAATGTCCAGCCAAGATTATTTTCATGCACTGGCTGATCGTGGCAACGGTCGCGTTCGGCTTTTTCGGCTGGCACATAGGTACGAGCATCAGTTGGCCAGCGGGTTTGCATAAATCCAGCGGGGGCAATCGCATTGACGGGGCCAGCGGTTTCAGCCCATGGATTGCTGCTATTTTTGTGGAAGGTAGCGGTTTCGGTCTCCGGCCCTAGCAGCATCAAGCGTGGCAACAACTGACAAATCGCATTTTTGGGGAAATTTTGATTGACTAAGCGTTGCACATGGCCCAAGGCTTGGGTTCCCAATTCGCCCAAAGTTAATGTGCCATTGCCAATTTTGCTTTGAATGGCGCTGATATTCACGCCGTATAAACTAGCTTTTTGGGCATCAGTCATGCCGCCATCAACTGGCATGTTGTTATGGCCGCCACTGCCGTCGCTCGGCAAATAATCGAGAAAATCACGATCGATATAGAGTTGGCGGTAGGTTGGGCAAAGCTCGGCAATCGTGGTAGCAGCAGTAATGCCATTGGGCGCGATGGTTGGCGTTGCACTGGGAATTGGGCTAGGCGTGAGCGTGCCAACCACGGGCGTGGTGGTGTTGGTTGGGCGCGGAGTAGCGGTCGGCGTAGTTGGGTTGCTAGCGCTACAGCCGATACGTTGAGTTGCCAGGGCCACATCATCAAACCAAATATTATGGGTAATATCATCGCCGCCGTAGCTTTCCCAACCCAACCGAATATCAACTAAGCGTGGTTGCCAATTGGCACGAGTACGCCAAGCTTGGTCAATATCAGGCGTATCGACCCCATCAACCCGCATGCCTTCAACTTCGCTGCCGTTGACCCAGGCCTGCAAATAGCCATTGGCACTATCGATCTTGAATTCGACGCATGTCCACTGACGAGGTGGAATCGTGACCGATTTGGCGATGCCTGCGCTGCTCATCGATGGGGCGGTTGCATCATCCGATTCGCGATTCCAATCGAGCACCCCTTGCTGGCCGCCCAAGCGCAAATCATTATCAGCGTCGTTGCGATCTTTGAGCGCCATTAATGTGATGTGATGGTCGGGCAAAGCTAAATCTTGGCGCACATAAAAGCGGCCATACAACAGATTGCCAATGCTTTCGATCGCCGTGGTATTGCCGAAAAAGGCATGATCACAGAAATTACTATGCCCATGAACCATGATCGATTTGCTGCCGCTATTGGCATAGGTGTTATCGACCATCACTGAGCCATGGCCAGTACAATCAGGATAGAGCGCTTGCCAAAATCCACTGGGATCAATGCCGGTTTGGTTTTCAAAATCGTCGCAGATAATTGCGCCAATACAGCCATTGTTGTTGGGCGTTGCGGTTGGGGTAGTTGGAGCAATCGTTGGGGTATTCGATGGACGCGGAGTGCCAGTTGGGGGCATTGGGGTGTTAGTTGGGGGCCGCGCCGTCGCCGTGTTGGTTGGGTTACTGGTTGGCGGTGTGATCGTTACGTTAGTTTCGCCACAAACCACCCCATTCAGGGTAAAACTCGTGGGAATACTATTCGTGCCACTGAATGTTGCTTGAAAGCCAACATTAACGCTGCCACCGCTGGTGATCGAGCCATTCCAAGCGGCATTTTGCACACTGACGGCGGCGTTAGTTTGGGTCAAAACGCCATTCCACAGATTAACAATCCGCTGATTGCCAGCAAACGTCCAGCTTAACTGCCAAGTTGTGGTTGCTGCCAAATTATTGGTAACGGTCACATCGCCAATAAACCCATCGGCCCATTGATTGATCACCTTATAGCTGACCACGCAACTGGCCGCTGCCGCGCTGGGCGTAGCCGTGCGATGTGCAACGCTAAGGCTGATCAAGGCGATCAACAATACCAACAATGTTCCACGAGCATACATTCGTCGTAGCATAAGCTTGCGCCTCCTTGCGATATGCGATGAGTTGCAACAGTGCTAACCCAACAGCTTCGGCTTGCATTCTTGGAATCGGTCTCAAATTCAAAGAAACAAGCCCTAGTGGAATTATTTGGAAGGGGCAGCAGCGATGGTTACGGAATCGCTCCCAAGATAATTGTAAATATTCATTAACGAATGTAGTGGTTTTGGTACTATTTGTCAATAGTTTTTAATAAAAGATTTTTAACTAAAGCCAAGCCAATGTGATCCACGAAGAGCACGAAGGATACGAAGCCAGAACTAGGAACCCAATAACCAAGTTCTTCAAATGGACATTTAAAGTCCCAGAATTCCTAAGCAAACGCCACTTTTCATCCATTTGGTTGGGCTATGCTGAGATTATTGGCGAAATCTAGCTGGTTTGTGGAGGATGTATGCAGGCCTGGCTTAACCGAATTGGCTTTGGATGGTTGCTGTTGGTGGCATTAGGTGGCTGTGGTAATGCGCTTGCGCTGACACCAACGCCGATCACAGCAGCTGATATTCAACCAAATGCTCAAGCAACAACCCAGCCCACGCTTGATCTTGTACCAACTATAACGTTGACCCCTGAGTTAGAAGTCACGGAATCGACCCCCGAAATTCGGCCAGTGCATGAGTATTATGGTGCGGCTGAAGCATGTAATGTTAATTATGATCGACTCAAGCTTGAGCCAGCTGCCGAGCAGGCTGTCCAAGCGGCCTTTGATCAAACCCAACTCAGAGGTAGCGCCGAGGTTTATGGCCGCGCCGACTGGCAAACCTGTTCAGACGAGATTGCTTGGATTATGTATAGTCTTGAGGTTGAGGTAGCTCCAGAAACTGATCAAGCGACACTTTACCAGTACGCCCAAATTCTTCATGGATTAATGCAAGATCTGCAAAATCAACCAGGACTTCAGTATCCCATGTTTGGTGCAAGTATTTATTGGCGCTTTGGGGAATATAGCTGCTCTTGGGATTATGAATATGCCACGACGATCAACCCTGATGGCAATGCTTGGTATTTAAAATATACATCATCGACCAAACAAACTGATGTTGGTGACTCAGTTTGTTTGGTAGCCGAAGTACCTGCTCCAAGTAATTATTGTTTTCCGTCGCGTTCCCCTCAACCTTTGAGCGAGACCAATCTAGCGCTCATCCAAGCCGCCATCGATCAAACCCAACTTACTGGTCAGGCCAGTGGCTATCAGCTACGCACAGGCACAAGTTGCAATTATCAATCAACCCGTTTAGGGTATCACTTCTATATTGAAGCTCCGACTAACGCAACCTCTGAATTGCTTGAAGATCGTGCCCATCAACTTCAGACAATCGTGACTGATTTGCGCCAACATCCTAGTTTGGATTATCCGCCGCATATGCTGATTATTACCTGGCGTTTTATGAATAGTGGCTGCTCATGGGGTTACGAGTATGCCGAAGATGCTCAGGGCCATGTTTGGTATCCTCGTTCATCGCCCTATTTTGGCTCCGAGCAATGGGGGCCACGCTGCCGGCATCAAGAAATTGTTGAATCAACGATTCCTCGACCTATTGATACACCATTATATGATTGTAGTGGTGCGTTTAACTTTGGCACCTATCCCGTCTCCCGCCAAGCTGAAGTCCACGTTACCCAAGCCTTGCAGCAAGTTGGCATTGATGCAATGGTTGAACTGAGCGGGAATGGCGAAGGGACAAACTGTATGTATGGCATTATGAATATCGGCTATTCGATCACACTTGATCGACCGACCAATGCTGATCAAGCCGAGCTTGAACAACAAGTGGCGACCATCCAAAGCATTCTTGATCAACAACAATTTGATATTTCGGTCAGTAGTTTGCGCATTACTTGGCGCATGGGCGAGCTTGAATGCGCTTGGTCGTATACCTATGCTTGGAAAGATGGCGATTTTGGTTGGGAGTTTGAGAACGTTTGGCCCGATCCTTGTCCCCAATAATAAATCTTCAGAGCCGAGGTGTTTATGGGCAAAACATCTCGGCTGTCTAATCCAGCGCTCTGGCGCAAATTCCCCGATAGCCACAAGCCGATCACCATCGTTAGGCTGTATCTTTGGGTTATACGATTTCAAACCGCAAAATTCTTGGGTTCTATGCTCTATGTGTAATGGTTCATGAGATTGGCAACCGTTCTTGTTCCCTCACCCCCTGACCCCCTCTCCCGCACGCGAGGCGAGGGGGAATCGCTCCAAGTGTGCTCCCCTCGCTCGCGCCGCCGTGGGAGATGGGCTAGGGGTGAGGGAACGTGACAATTGGTTGTTAATGCAATGAACCATTACATCTATGTTCTATGTTCTATATTCTCATCCCCACCCCTCAGCCCGATCAAAACTGCGGTATAGTGGTGAGGCGGTTGCTACAATGCGCAGCAACCTAGTTAAGGAATCACTATGCGTCGTGTTGTCATTACCGGAATGGGGATCGTTTCGCCGTTGGGTTGCGGAGTAGATGTCGTTTGGCAACGCCTATTAGCTGGACAATCGGGAATTGGCCCTTTGCCTGAGCAGATTAGCGCCGGCTTGGCCAGTACAATTGGCGGCATGGTGCCAAGTTTGGCTGATGATCCACAGGCTGGTTTCGAGCCAAGTGCCGTTGCCAATAGCAAAGAGCTGCGTAAAATGGATCGCTTTATTGTGCTTGGTTTGGCTGCTGCCGCCGAGGCACTCAAGCAAGCTCAGTGGCAACCACAAACTGAAGAAGCCCAAGAGCGAACTGCGACCTTGATTGCGTCGTGCGTTGGTGGCTTTTCGACCATCACCCAAGCAGTGCGCACTTTAGATAGCAAAGGCCCGCAACGGCTCTCACCCTTTACCGTGCCTGCCTTTCTGATCAACCTTGCAGCGGGTCATATTTCAATTCGCCATGGCTTTCGTGGGCCAATCGCCGCCCCCGTGACTGCTTGTGCTGCTAGTTTGCAGGCAATCGGCGATGGTGCCCGCTTAATTCATAGTGGCGAGGCCGATGTAGCGGTCTGTGGTGGCACTGAAGCTGCACTTGATCCGGTTAGCTTGGGTGGCTTTGCCGCTGCGCGAGCATTAGCAACCGAATTTAACGATCGCCCAAGCTTGGCATCGCGCCCGTTCGACCAAGCCCGCGATGGCTTTGTGATGAGCGAAGGTGCTGGCGTTTTGGTGTTAGAAGATTTGGAACATGCCTTAGCCCGTGGAGCAACGCCATTAGTCGAGGTCGTTGGTTATGGCACAACCGCCGATGCCTACCACATTACATCTGGCCCCGAAGATGGCTCTGGCGCGGCGCGGGCAATGCGTTTAGCCTTGCGCCAGGCCCAAATCTCTGCTCGCGATGTTCAACATTTGAATGCTCATGCTACCTCAACCCAAGTGGGCGATCGTGGCGAACTGGCGGCGATTAAGCAGGTATTTGGTGAAAACTCTGGTTTAGCCGTGAGCGCCACCAAATCGTCAACTGGCCACTTGTTGGGGGCTGCAGGCGCGGTTGAAGCAATTTTTACGGCCTTGGCAATTCGCGACCAAATTGCGCCAGCCACATTAAACCTAGACGATCCTGATCCGGCGAGTGAGGGCATCGACTTAGTAGCGAAGCAGCCTCGCCCAATGCCAATTGAATATGCCTTATCGAACGGGTTTGGCTTTGGTGGAGTCAATGCCAGTGTCATTCTTAAACGTTGGCAAGGCTAAGTTTAATTGTGAAGGATGAGGGATGCAGAGGAGAAGGGTTTATAAAAGGATGAAGGATAAAGGATGAAGGATGAGTCTATATCTTTGGCATAATCAAATAAACCCCGATCCTTGTCTGGATGGTGCTTGTCAAGCGCAGATTAGTGCCTATTTTAAGAATTTAGATTTGTGTAATCGTATGGTATTGCCAGCATATGCTTTAGAATTTAGCCCAACTAATTTTTTGGAACAGCTATTTGAACTGCTTTTAACTGTTGGTAATCGAGAATTTTATTTTGAGCAATTTGAAATTTGTGAATATGGTGAGCTTCCTTCTGCATGTCCACATGAATTACTGGTCTTTCAACTAGTCGTTAGGGCCACCGAATTTCCCCGTGGTGAATGGATACATATTTTTTGCAATGATCGTTTTCAAATCCTTGGTATTCGGTTCGAGCTAGATTAATAATCCAACGTTATGATGGGTCGAGGTGCAGAATCAGCCGTTACGTTTTGATCCACGAAGGACATGAAGGGCACGAAGAAGAGCGAGGGGTCAGGATTCAGGAGTCAGGGGCCAGATTTGCATTACGCAACCCAATCATAATGCCTGCTCCCTAATCCCTGGCCCCTGACCCCTAGCCCCTACTTAATTTCCTGCAACCAAGTATCCATTTGTTGATTTTCGGCAGTTTGGGCCGTGATGACTGCCTCGGCAAAGGTTTTGAGTTCGGCCCGTTGGGTGCTTGCTTTGATGCTTTGGGCCATGGCGATTGCACCATCGTGATGGCTGATCATGGCGGTTAAGAAGCGTCGATCATAGCTTTCGCTGCCTGCTGGCACATCCATCGAACCCATATGCAGCGCACTTAAATCGCTGGCTGGCGCATCGCCAAACCATGCTTTGCGCCAAGCCTGCAATTGCACAATTTCTGGCTCTTGGGCTGCGATAATTTGCTTGGCTAACTCCTGCACTTGTGGATCGCTGGCTTGGCTTTGAGCATCCTTGGCCATAGCGATTGCCCCGCGATGATGCTCAATCATGCCATCAAGAAATTGCAGATCGCTCATGCTCATACTGCCATGATCGGTTGTTGGAGCTTCGGTAGCGTGATCTCCGCCATGATCATTGGTGCTTGAGTTGGTTTGGCTGGTTGCACCGCAGCCACTTAAAACTACGATTAAACCGAGAAACATCATAAATCGCCGCATATTGTGGTTCCTTTCAACTAAATGTCAACTAGCTTTAGCCTAGCCAAATTTCTAAATACAGGCCAATTTTGCTCAATTTGAACCAAACTTGCGGCGTTGGGCTGTGGCATTTGCTACAGATTGTGGCATTTGCTACGGTTTTAGCAATCAAATTATCGGAATTCTATAAAAAAATTGTTTGCTGAACAGAACAAACTTACAATAGAAGCAACAACCTTTAAACGACGAGGCTGATCATGCTTCAATCGATTAAACAGCGCTATTGGCTGTGGTTTGTGCTTAGCAGCGAGTTGATCATCACGGCGCTGCATTATCTGACCAGTGCTCATCTATTGCCCTACCACTCGATTTATCGCAGTTTGTATTATGTGCCTGTTGGTGTGGCGGCGGTGATCTGGGGTCGTTGGGCGGGCATTGGCTTGGCGCTGTTCACGGCGCTTGTCTATTTGCCGCATGCCCATTGGCTCGATGCGCATGCGGCCAACAGCTTGCTTGATAATGGCCTCGAAATGGCGACGTTGGTGCTGGTTGCCGCTTTGGTTGGCACATTGGCCGAGCGTGAACAACAGGCCCATAGTCGGGCCGAAGCCTTGCATGTGTATATTAACGATGTATTGACAAGTTTGCCTGTCGGCGTAGCAACCATCGAGCAGCAACAATTGAAATTGCAAAATCCAACTGCCCAAACCTTATTACAGCCAAGGCCAGCTCTCGTGCAACTGCCCCAAACCAATGGCTACAGCGAAATCCAAATCAATCAAATTGCCTTGGCAGTACGTCGCTCTGATTTGCATAATCTGCAAGGCCAGCCGATTGGCGCAGTTTTGGTGTTTGAAGATATTCGCGAACAACAAGCGATCGCCGAGCGGATTCGTCAGGCTGAACGGATGGCGGCTTTGGGGCAGTTGGCTGGTGGTTTGGCGCACGAGGCGCGTAATCCTTTGGGCGTAGTGCGAGCCACCAGCCAACTGCTGGGCACTAAATTGACCCAACAACCAAATTTGGCAAGCTATACCAGCGTCATTAATAGCGAGGTTGATCGCTTGGATCGGCTGATTAGTTCGTTGTTGGATTATGCCCATCCCCAAGCGTTACAGCGCCAGCCTTTGGCAATTAACCAATTATTAGTTGAATTTGTGGCTACCTGTCAGCCTTTGGCGGCTGAATATGGGGTTGATCTTCATCTAACCATCACCGATGATCAATTATGGGTTGAAGCTGATCACGATGCGATCTGGCAAATTCTATTAAATCTGTTGTTGAACGCATTGCAAGCGAGCCAAGCTGGCCAAATTATTCAGGTTCAGAGTTTGGCTGTGGCCCAACAGCTTGAAATTCGTATCCAAGATCAGGGCAAAGGCATTGATCCAGCGATTCGTGAGCGAATTTTCGATCCATTTTTTACAACCCGCGACGATGGCACGGGTATGGGTTTGGCCTTGGTGGCACGCAGCGTAGCTGAACATAGCGGCTCAATTCGGCTTGAGCCTGCGCCTGATCGCGGCACCTTAGCCCGTTTGCGCTTGCCACTTGTGAACCAAGGAGCTGAGCAATGACCAAACGCCTCTTAGTTATCGACGATGAAGCCAATTTACGCTGGGTGCTTAGCGAGGCCTTGAGCGACCAAGGCTACGACGTAGTGGTGGCCGCGAATGCCAACGATGGCTTGGCTGCGATGAGCCGCCAACCTGCCGATGTGGTCATTCTCGATCTCAAGTTGAAGGGCATGGATGGCTTGGCAACCTTGGCCCGCTTGCGCGAACGCTGGCCTGAAGTCGTTGTCTTGATCTTGACGGCGTATGGCACAGTGGCCAGCGCGGTTGAGGCTATGCAACTGGGCGCTGCTGATTATTTGCGCAAGCCCTTTGATTTGGAAGAAATTGGTTTCAAATTGCAACGAGCCTTGGAACGAGCTGCGCTACAACAAGAACTACGGCGTTTACGCCAACAACAGCAACAGCGCATGGTCAACGATTTGATCGGCAGTCATCCAGCATGGGTGGCTTGTCGTCAACAGCTTGAACGCATGATCGATCGCTTGCCCGTGTTGGTTTTGGTGGGAGATGCGGGCGTGGGCAAGGCCCAATTGGCGCGGTATGCCCATGCTATCAGCCAGCGCCAGCAGGCACCGCTGATTGAGCTTGATGCTGGCTTATTGAACGAATCGATGCTTGAGGCGGCGCTGGACGAGGCGGGCCAAGGCAGTATCATTATTCGCCGTGGTTTAGGGTGGTTGGATTGGTTACTCGCTCGAAAACTTGCGGCATGTGTACTCTTGACTAGCCTTGAAGCGCCGAATCAAACGGTTCCAACGCTGCATCTCCCCACGCTTAATCAGCGCCGTAGCGACATTGGCTTGTTAGCGGATTATTGGCTTGGACAGCAGATGCTTAGTCCTCAGGCGCTCCAAAAACTAGAGCAAAGTCAATGGAACGCCAATCTGCCCGAATTGCGCCATGTCCTTGAACGTGCAGCTGTCGCGGCTAATGGTCAGCTAATTCAGTCCGAGCATTTGCCACACGATTTGCCTAGTGCTACTGCCGAACCAATCACACTGCCCGCAAGCGGCTTGCAACTTGAGGTGGTCGAACGCAGTTTATTGCAACAGGCCTTGCAACAAGCCAATGGTAATAAAACCCGCGCCGCTGAATTATTGGGCTTATCGCGCCATCAATTACTCTATCGGCTAGAAAAACATGGCCTTAGCTAGCCATTGATCACTTCGCCACCATTGGGATGCAAAATTTGCCCAGCCATATATGATGCATCGTCGCTTGCTAGAAATACATAACAATTGGCGACTTCTTCAGGTTGGCCTGCCCGCTGCATCGGAACATCACTGCCAAACGGCGCAACTTTTTCGGCCTCGAAGGTTGCAGGAATCAGTGGAGTCCAAATTGGGCCAGGTGCTACGCCATTGACCCGAATCTTTTGGTCAATCAATGCTTGCGAGAGCGAACGAGTAAAGGCTACAATTGCCCCTTTGGTTGCCGAATAATCGAGCAATTGAGGGCTGCCACGATAGGCCGTCACCGAAGCAGTATTAATGATGCTACTGCCAGCCTTCAGGTGTGGCAAGGCAGCTTTGGTCAAATAGAACATGGCAAAGATATTGGTGCGAAAGGTGCGCTCCAATTGCTCAGCACTAATATCGGTGATCGATTTTTGCTGATGTTGCTCGGCGGCATTGTTGATCAAAATATCAAGTTGGCCGAATGTTGCAACGGTTTGTTCAACTAAGCCTTGGCAATATGCTTCATCGCCAATATCGCCAGCTGAGAGCCAGCAGCGCTGACCTTCGGCCTCAACCAGCCGTTTGGTTTCTTGGGCATCTTCATGTTCATTTAAATAATTGATTGCAACATCTGCGCCCTCTTTGGCATACACGATTGCTACTGCGCGACCGATGCCACTATCGCCGCCAGTGATCAGCGCAACTTTATCCTTGAGCTTGCCACTCCCACGATAGCTACGATCGTGGGCTTTGGGTTTGGGCTGCATTGCCGATTCGATTCCAGGCTGTTGATCCTGGGTTTGGGCTGGAAATTGCTGTTTTAGTTGATTATTTGACATAATAAATTTTCCTTTTATATACATTTACGATTGAGCAATGCAAGAACCATACCAATTGTTGTGTTGAACTGCGATCTTGTGGGTCAGCGCCTATCCCCTCCAAATACCCAACAGGGTGATGTGGATTTAGCAGCGTTTTTTACAAGAGTAGTGCAGCATCCAACACTAAGATCAAGGCTATTTGCGCTTGCTTGACGTAATACTATACTAAAGCATACCAATGTGCTACAATGGCATGTAGGCATACCAACTACGACCCACTTTTGCGAGTGCTGTCCATGAGGTGATCGAGACCCTCACCACAAGGATTAAAACAATCTATTTACATCCCCCACTTGCTCAATGACTGCCCATAGTTGCTAGGAAGCCATGTACCAACTGTGGTTATACAAAAGCTACCCATGTAGATAGGGCTAAGTGCATAGATTCAAGAACGAGTTTTCAGGTTATAATCGTGCTAGGTTTTATGGCTTTAAGCCGCACGAGAGCTGTATTTTGGAGGCTCTACACCAACGGACAAGGATGCATATGGCAACACAACAAAAGTACAAAAACATCCGACGGATTGAGAACGTCGAGGCCAATTCGTATGGTTGGTGGGTGCGGGTGAGGATCGACGGTGAACTGTTCAGCAAGTTCTTTAGTGACAATGCGTTCAATGGCTCTGGTAATGCGCTGCGTAATGCTTTAGAGTATCGCGATTCTATCAAGCGCGAACGAGGGCGACCCCACATTGAAACGGTTGACCCTGAGGTACACTACAAAGGCATTAGCCGGATTGATCGTGAGATCAAGCGGACGCATGGCTGGTATGTACGGGTGTTTTACAAAGGCCAACAACGAGTTAAATTCTTCAGTGATATGCTCTACGATGGTCGCGAAGGCGCTTTAGCTGCTGCCTTAGACTTCCGCGATGAGGCCGAGCGTGAATTAGGCAAGCCTCGAACCGATCGCCCAGTGGTCACGGTTAGTCGCCGTAACGCCACGGGCAAAATTGGTGTAACCAGAGTGCGCCGCAAGGATCGCAATCGCAAAGGCGAAGTCTATTTGCGCGATGTCTACGAAATAACTTGGTGTCCTCGCCCGAATGAAATCCATCGAACTTCGGTGTCGGTGCGCAAGTATGGCGAAGAAGAAGCTCGCAAACGAGCCTTTATGATTCGCGATAACAAAGAGCGCGAAATCTTTGGCAAGGTGGTTTCGCAAACCCCGACTGCCGAAGAGTTGGCAATACTTGATGCTGGCGATGAATCGGAGTAATTGCTTCTCAAGTAGTTGGTTGCGGCAGTACATGGTATTATTGCGAGAAATATGGCGGTGCCTTGGTGCATCGCCATTGTGTTGTTTTGTTGGAAGGAGCATCTATGGCACTGCTGCCCTCGATGTATATCCGCGATAGCGCCGACCATGTTGGCGAAGCGGTCAAACTTGCTGGTTGGGTCTATCACAAAACCGAAAAAGGCAAGTTGGTTTTTATTCAATTACGCGATGGTACCGCCACGATTCAATGTGTGGTGTTTAAAAAGAATGTCAGCGAAGAAGTTTTTGCGCGAGCCAAAGAATTAACTCAAGAATCTTCGTGCTATATCCATGGTACACTTCGCGCCGACGAACGCTCGAGCTTGGGTTTTGAATTAGATGTTACTGATATCGAAATTGTGCATCTAACCCAAAATTACCCAATTACCCCCAAAGAGCATGGCACGCAATTTTTGATGGAGCATCGCCATCTGTGGGTGCGCTCTGCCAAACAACATGCCTTGTTGCGCATTCGTGCTCAAGTGATTGCCGCAGCCCAAGAATATTTGAACAGCGAACATTTTGTGCGCTACGACTCGCCGATTCTCACGGCAACCGCTGCTGAAGGTACGAGCGACTTGTTTGCCACCGAATATTTCGATTTGGGTAATGCCTATTTGGCCCAAACTGGCCAGCTTTACGTTGAATCGGGCATGGCAACCTTTGGTCGGGTTTATTGTTTTGGCCCCACTTTTCGGGCTGAAAAATCTAAAACTCGTCGCCACCTGACCGAATTTTGGATGATCGAGCCAGAATTTGCCTTCGCTGACCAAGACGATAATATGGAATTGCAAGAAAATTTCGTTTCCTATATCGTCCAACGCGTGCTTGATCGCTGCGAAGAAGATCTCAAAATTTTAGAGCGCGATACCTCGAAGCTCGAAAATATTGTGCCACCCTTCCCCCGTATCAGCTACGACGAGGCGATTGAAAAAATCAAGCAAGGTGTGGCGGCAGGGGCAACTGTTGCTCCCGATAATGCACCATTAGCCGATTTGGAATGGGGCGACGATTTTGGCGCACCCCATGAAACCTACTTGGCCAGCTTGTTTGATAAACCCTTATTTATCTACAACTATCCAACCAAGGTCAAAGCCTTTTATATGCAACCAGCCGAAGGCCGCCCTGAAGTGGTGCGCTGCGCCGATTTGATCGCTCCCGAAGGCTATGGCGAAATTATCGGTGGCTCACAACGGATTCACGATGCTGAGTTGCTCGAAGCACGCATTCGTGAGCATGGCCTTGATGTCGCCGATTACCAATGGTATTTGGATTTGCGGCGTTATGGCAGTGTGCCGCACTCAGGCTTTGGCATGGGGATCGAACGCTGTGTTGCTTGGCTGGCAGGTACGCGCCACATCCGCGAGGCGATTCCTTTCCCACGCCAACTATATCGTATTTATCCATAAGGCTTGGGGATTGGTTGTTGGTTGTTGGGGATCGGAAATTTTAACGCAGAGGCGGCGAGGGGTCAGGATTCAGGGGCGAGGGGTCAGGATTCAGGGGCGAGGGGTCAGGCATTAAAATTATAATTTAATCCTGGCCCTTCGTGCTCTTCGTGTCCTTCGTGGATCACACCTGACCCCTCGTCAAAAGATACAATTTGATCGCAAACTTCCAAATGGTTTGTTTGAGCGCGATTTTATTGGCCCATGGCAAACTCAGCGTCGTTTCACCATAATAGGCTCCGGCAAGTTGCCCATAAATTGCTCCGGTTGTATCAGCATCATTACCCAAATTAACTGCTAATAAACAGCCTGTTTCAAATGAATTGCTGTGGTAAAACGCCCATAACGCTGCTTCAAGCGTGCGTGGCACATAACCTAAAGCCTCAATTTCTGGTGGTTGGCGTTGCTTGAACGAGCCGCTGGCGATTTCGGCAATTTCAGGGCTAAGTGGGTGCTGTTGCCAATAATCAGGGATTGGATGATAGTTAGAGGCTAAAAGTTGGGCCTTGGGCAACCCATGCAACGCGCCAATAATTAAGCCAACGTAATAACGACAAGCATCGATCGCAATCTGGTTGCCGTGGGTGGTGCGTGAGCTGGCTGCGGCATAAACATCAGCCTGTTGAGGATTATTGACATAAGCAAGGGCGATTGGCGCAATGCGCATTAACGAGCCATTACCCGCTGACCAGCGATCTTGATCGCCGGCAAAAGCATCGCCTGTTTGAATAAAATAATTAATTGCCTCGCGGATGGTGCGCCCGCTATCGATATAGCCACCAGTGCTGCTGAGATGGCCTGTTTTGAGCCAACGCCGATAACGCTGCAGTTGATCAAGTGCATCAAATCCTTGGCATTCGATTAGACTTTCGGCAAGGCACAACAACATGGCGGTATCGTCTGTCCATTGGCCAATAGCCAAATTGAACACGCCTCCGCCAAGCAGATCGCTCATTGGCTCGAATGTACCTGGACGCTGAAATTCTAACGTTGTGCCAAGCGCATCGCCAATCGCTGCGCCGACCAAACATGCGACATAGCGTTGCCAAGGAATCGTTGTTTGCATTGTAGAACCAATGTTAAATGAGGGTTCAGGGTTCAGGAGCGAGGGGTCAGGCATTAGAATGATGCTTTAATCCTGACCCTTCGTGCTCTTTGTGTCCTTCGTGGATCACACCTGACCCCTAACCGCTGGCCCCTGAACCCTAAATGTTACGCCCCAAACAGATAGCTCAAGAAGCGTTCGCCAACTTTTTGCTCGACAGCTTCGGTATTATTGGCTTCTTCGCGAGCAAATTTGACTGATTGTTGCAATTTGCTGATTCGTTCGAGTAATTCGTTGACACGGCGAGCTGGTAAGGCACCTGAAAATTTAATCGTGCGCCAATAGCCAACGATCACATCTTCATAGTAGACTTCGACTTGGGCTGGGTGTTTTTCGGTTGCCTCGGCTTTAACGTGGTTGCGTGGAATTTTTTTGGTACGCACGGTTTGAACTGGCTCGGTTGCCCAGGTATCGCTCGATTGATCAAGATTCCAGGTTTCGGCAGCATCAAGCGTTGGTAATTTACGCACAAATGTTTGCAAATCGACTAATTGTTTTTCTAAAAAGAGCAAATAAGCAACTGGAACATCTTTAAGTAAGGTTTGCCCATCAACAACCACATCGGCTTTGGCGACGCAATTTGTCCAATCTTTGGTAGCAGTCACATCAAATAAACGGGTTAAAATGGCGCTGGTTTGGCGAATAATTTCTTCGGCTCGCATTTGTACTTTGGTTGATTCAGGTGGTAATTGTTCGCCTTCTTCATCTTTTGGGCGGTAGGTGCGGCTAATTCCTGCTAAAAGGGCTTGTTTTTGTAAAGCTTGGTGGGCTTCGGTCAACTCCGAAAATGAGCGGCTTTTGACCCCTTTTTCGACTGCAATGATTTGGTTTAATTTAGCCATTGGATGATCCTCCTCACGAAATAAATTTGAATCTGTTGGCAGTATAGCCAAGCTTGGGTGATTTTGCCATAGCCCTCAGACCGATTGCGCTCAGCCATTGGGCTTAGCCCTCATAGATTGCTCGAAAGTTCTTCATAATCTTTGAACAATCATTTTTTATACTGCACTCAGCGATTTGAAATACCCTGATGCACAAAGGAATGAGTATATGCAAACGGCAACGACGATCAAAAAAGGCAATCGAACCAAAACCAATTATGTTGTCGATCTGGTGATTGGAATCAGTTTTTTGATTGCGACTGCTCCCAATGCCACGGGCGAGCCAATTCACGAGTGGTTGAGCATGGGTTTGGCGGTGATGGTGGTAACCCACTTGTTATTACATTGGCAATGGATTGTGGCAATTACCAAGAAAATTTTTCGTAAAGTTGCTTGGCAACAACGGATCAATTACATCTTAAATATTGGCTTGTTTATTGATATGACGATCATCATGTTCACCGGAATTATGATTTCTAAGACGGTTGTACCGCTGCTTGGGCTGGAATTGCCCAACAATATGACATGGCGCAGCTTGCACGGTCTGGCTTCGGATGCTGGCGTGTTTTTGATTGGCTTGCACTTGGCATTGCACTGGGATTGGATTGTGCGCACCAGCAAGCGCTATTTGATTCAGCCAATCACTAAACGTTTCCACAAACCTGCCCCCCAATTAGCTACCAAGGAGCAATAATTATGAAATTACTCGGACGTATATTAATCATTGCGCTGGCTGTGGCCTTGGTAATTGGCAGTTTGGTGGCAATTGTGCCCAGTAGCTCGGCGGCGGGGTTTGCGGGTGGTCGGCCTGAACGCCAATTGACGATCGATAGCGAGCAAGCCGCTGGCTCAGCCGATCAATCGGCTAGCACGGCACGGCCAGAGTTTGGCGGACGCGAGCGTGGCGGCGATCATCACGAAGGCGGTTTTGGCCATATCATTCGCAATGCTGGTATTATGGCGCTGATTATTGCGCTTGTGGCTTTTGGGATGCGCAGGCTGCGTCGTCGCCGCGATATTGTATGGCTCTAGCTGCTCGGTTGTAAGGCGCGACGATCCCCCAGCGTTGCGCCTTTTGAACCCGTTGCGGGAGATTGGAAACGCACAATGGCTCAGACAATTCTGGTTATCGATGATGAAGCAAAGTTACGTGAATTATTACGCAGCTATCTACAAAATGAGGGCTTTAATGTTTTTGAGGCCAAGAATGGCCGTGAAGGTTTGTATGTCGCCCGTGATGTTAAACCCGATTTGATTTTGCTCGATATTATGATGCCCGAACTTGGTGGCCTCGATTTTATGCGAGCTTGGAATAAAGAAGCTGAAACGCCAATTATTTTATTAACTGCCAAAATTGAAGATCACGATAAAATTATTGGTTTAGAACTAGGCGCTGATGATTATATTACCAAGCCATTTAATGCACGCGAAGTGATGGCACGGGTTCGTGCGGTGCTGCGCCGTAGCTACAAAGCTCAGCCCCAAGCCGATGTACTGCGAATTGGTGAGATTGTGCTGGAGCGTTCGGCTTGTACCTTGATGGTTGGCGAACAAACTGTTGATCTTACGCCCTCGGAATTTGAAATTCTAGCAACCTTGATGGCCTCGCCTGGCCACGTTTTTTCGCGCCTGGATTTGCTCGATCGCACCTCGGGGCAGGCTTACGAAGGCTATGAACGCACCATCGATGTGCATATTCGCAATTTGCGCAGCAAAATCGAGCCAGACCCGAAAAATCCGCGCTATATCGAAACTGTGTATGGGGTTGGCTATCGTTTTGCCCGCCCGAAACGGCCTGAATGATGATGTTACGCTCACTGACATGGAAATTAACCCTCGCTTTTTTGGGGGTCGGCTTGATTGGGGCTGTGGTCGTGGCCTTGTTGGCGCGGCAGAGTGCCCGCAGCGAGTTTGATCGCTTTTTATCCGAGCGCGATCAAACCGAATTAATCAACGCCGTCACAACCTTTTATATGAGCTATTCGACGTGGGACGGCTTGGAATCGGCATTAAATCAAGAGGCTGATTTAGCTTTTTATCGCCGCAGTGCCACGCTGTTTGATCGTGATGGCAACGTGATTTTGGCCAACGGCCCGTATGTACCAGGCATGATTGCCGATCAAGCCACATTAAATGCGACTCAGCCTTTAACTGTTGCCAATCAAACTATTGGTTACATTGCTTTTGGCATGATCCAAACCGCCCAACCGCCAGCGCCAAGTGCTGATCAAATGATCAAAGATGGGCCGCGGCCCCAAGATTCGTTCGATCAACGGATTACCTGGGCAATTGGGGTCAGTGCGATTTTTGCTACGAGCGTAGCCTTGTTGGTGGGCACATTCTTGGCTCGTCGCCTAACCCGCTCGTTGCGCGAGTTGACGGTCGCGACCCAAGCTATGGCGGCTGGCCAGTTGGAGCAGCAAGTTGCGGTGCGTTCAAACGATGAAATTGGCGATTTGGCCCGTTCGTTTAATCATATGAGTGCCGATTTGAGCAAAGCCACCCATTTGCGCAAACAGATGACCGCTGATTTAGCTCATGATTTGCGCACGCCCTTGAGTATTTTGCGTGGCTATGCTGAGGGCTTGCGCGACGGCGTTTTGCAACCATCAGAGACAATTTACACGGTGATTTTTGATGAAGTGACCCACCTACAACGCTTGGTTGACGATTTGCGGGTGCTTTCGTTGGCCGATGCGGGCGAGCTTTCGCTTAATCGGCGCTTGGTTGATCCGGCGGCCTTGATCGAGCGCACGATTTTGAGTGCCTTTGTGCAGGCTGAACGCCAAAATATCGAACTTAAATTAGAAACTGAAGCTGGCCTACCATCGGTTTCGGTCGATACTGATCGCATGGCCCAAGTCTTGAATAATTTAGTTAATAATGCCCTGCGCCATACCAAACAAGGCAGTATTAGCCTGATTGCCAAACGTCAAGCGCAGCAGGTGCAATTGATTATTCGCGATACTGGCAGCGGCATCGATCCTGCTGATGTGCCCTACATTTTCGCGCGTTTCTATCGGGGCGATAGCTCGCGCCAACGTGAAGATCAAGCCTCGACAGGCTTGGGATTGGCGATTGTCAAGGCGATTGTTGAAGCGCATCAAGGCCAAATCGAGGTTGAATCAAGCTTGGGCGAAGGTACGAGCTTTATTATCAGTTTACCGATTGCTTGACAATTAAGATATAATGAAACATATGTTCGTTTAGTAAGGGCGGGTTCAATGCAAATTAAAATGACCAGTGTTTTTGTCGATGATCAAACCAAGGCCTTGAAGTTTTATACTGAAGTCTTGGGCTTTATCAAAAAAGTTGAAGTTCCAGTTGGCGAATTTTTATGGCTGACCGTGGTTTCGCCCGAAACCCCCGATGAAGTTGAATTGGTGCTCGAACCAAATAATCATCCAGCGGCCCAAGCCTACCAAGCCGCCCTCAAAAACGATGGTATTCCCTGTTTGAGCTTGGCGGTCAAAGATATTCAGGCCGAATATAAGCGTATGCAGGGCTTGGGGGTTGAATTCCGTGGCCCGCCCGCCGAAATGGGGCCAACCCTTGCCACAACCTTCGATGATACCTGTGGCAATTGGGTGCAAATGTATCAAAGCTAAATAAGTGATTTTGAGCGTTCTGGTCAGCCGAGTTTGCCAGAACGCTGTTTTGCTTGGAAACGATAATGCTTGAGTATTGCCAAGGCGATCTATTGACTGCGAACGTAGCGGCTTTGGTCAATCCTGTTAATTGTGTGGGAGTGATGGGCAAAGGCTTGGCGTTGCAGTTTCGCCAAGCCTTTCCCGCCAATTACCAAGCCTATGTTAAGGCTTGTCGGGCTAGCGAAGTACAGCTTGGCACAATGTTTGTGTTTGTTGAAACGCGTTATGAACAGTCAACCACGATCATTAACTTTCCGACTAAGCAGCATTGGAAGCAGGAATCCAAGATCATTGATATTACTACAGGCTTGAATGATTTAATCGTCCAACTAACGCTCCGCTCAATTAATTCAATTGCTGTGCCTGCTTTAGGTTGTGGCTATGGTGGGTTGGCTTGGGCCGAGGTTGAGCCATTGATCGGGCAAGCGTTTGAGCGTTTGCCCGCTGTGCAAGTGAAATTATACCCGCCACAGTAAGCTATGATCAAGAACACGACCTTAAACTTTATCAAATGCTGAATGATAAGAAATTGAGCCATCCAAGCCTGCCAATGCGCCATCGACTAATTCTTGGGCCATAAAAAACTTGGCATCGACGGGATAATGGCAGCGCAAATGCCAGTTGGCGGCAGGCCAAAAGCCAAACCGTTGGTAATACTCTGGCCCACCCAAGACAACCAAGGCCTGAATTGCCGCCTGACGACAAGCTTCAATTCCAGCCTTGACCAAAGCCGCGCCAATTCCTGTGCGCTGGTGGCTTGGTAACACCGCTAATGGCCCCAAACCCCAAATCTTGAGGTGGCTTGGCGCTTGATCATACTGCACAGGGCTAAACAGAATATGCCCAACAAGCTGACCGTCAAGCTCAGCGACTAACGAGATGGTTGTGCTTGCTTGACGTAATGCAGTAACTAAATCAGCTTCACCAGCTCTGCCAAAGGCTGCTTGATTGATGGTGGTGATGGTGGCGGAATCGGCGCTGGTTTCAGGTCGAATCTGAATCATGATCCTCCTAAAATGCCAAGAGCTACCATCTTGCGGGTAGCTCTCAGCAGGGTATTGATTGGACTTACAGGCCTGATTCAGCGCGAAGCAATTCAGCTTTGTCGGTGCGTTCCCATGGCAAATCGATGTCAGCACGGCCAAAGTGACCGTAGGCAGCGGTTTGGCGATAGATTGGGCGGCGCAGATCAAGATCACGGATGATCGCACCTGGACGCAAATCAAAGTGTTTGTTGATCAACTCTAACAATTTTTCGTCGCTGACTTTGGCGGTACCAAAGGTTTCAAACGAGATTGAAAGCGGCTTTGAAACGCCGATTGCATAGCTGACTTGCAATTCAAAGCGTTCGGCCAAGCCAGCAGCCACGATGTTTTTGGCAACGTAGCGAGCAGCATAGGCAGCTGAGCGATCAACCTTGGTTGAATCTTTGCCTGAGAAAGCGCCGCCACCGTGGCGAGCAACCCCGCCGTAGGTGTCAACGATGATCTTGCGGCCAGTCAAACCTGAATCGCCCATTGGGCCACCAGTGACGAAGCGGCCAGTTGGGTTGATGAAAATCTTGGTGTTTTCATCAAGCATGCCTTCAGGAATTACCGGCTTAATCACTAATTCGATTACATCCTTGTGAATCCGCTCGTTATCGACGTTGGGATCGTGCTGGGTTGAGATCAACACGGTATCGACGCGCACAGGCTTGCCATGGCTATATTCGACGGTTACTTGGCTCTTGCCGTCGGGGCGTAAGTAGCCAACTTCGCCAGTTTTGCGCACTTTGGCCAAGCGGCGGGTCAATTGGTGAGCCAACGAAATCGTCAAAGGCATAAATTCATCGGTTTCGTTACAAGCGAACCCGAACACCATACCTTGATCGCCAGCGCCAACTTTTTCAATTTCAGCTTCGCGACTGGCTTGATCGTCGCGTACTTCCAAGGCCACATCAACGCCTTGAGCGATGTCGGGCGATTGGCCGTGCAAGGCGACGATAATCCCACAGGTTTCGGCATCGAAGCCGAACTTACCACGGGTGTAGCCAATATCGCTGACAACTTTGCGCACAATATCTTGAACTTCAACATAGCCCTTGGTGGTAACTTCACCGAGAACGACGATCAAGCCGGTGGTAGTAGCGGTTTCGCAAGCTACCCGCGACATGGGGTCTTGGGCCAACAATTCATCTAAGATCGCATCAGAAACTTGGTCACAAATTTTATCGGGGTGTCCTTCAGTCACCGATTCTGAGGTGAAGAAGAACTGTGGAGCACGCATAAACGTAGTTGCATCCATTGAGTTTTATCTCCTAAATCTATGGTTAACCAATCTTGGAGTTCCACACTCATTGGGTTCTCTGAGGATTGGTTTTGCTACAGGCTGAAAATATATACTGAAGCCGAAGGCGGGTTAATGCACTTCGGCCTCAGTCACATTAGCATAAGATCGTTGAACTAGTCTAAACTAGCCTCAAACGATCGATCAGACTAGGTGCCTTCTTCCCATGAGTTGAGGTAGGTTACTTGAGCTTCGGTCAAGATATCGATGCTGATACCCATTGCTGCAAGCTTCAAGCGAGCAATTTCTTGGTCAACTTCTACTGGCAAGGCGTAAACTTTGTTTTCCAACTTGCCTTTGTTGGTCAAGAGATATTCGCTGGCCAAAGCTTGGTTGGCGAATGATTGATCCATTACGGCGCTTGGGTGACCTTCAGCCGAAGCCAAGTTGATCAAGCGGCCTTCGCCCAACAAGTTGATGCGGCGACCATCGGCCATAACGTATTGATCGATGAATTGGCGTGGTTGTTTCTTTTCAACTGCCATTTTTTCCAAGGCTGGAATATCGATTTCAACATTGAAGTGGCCTGAGTTACAAACAATCGCGCCATCTTTCATTGCAGCGAAATCTTCGCCGTCAAGCACGTGAATATCGCCAGTTGCGGTGATGAAGATATCGCCGATGCGAGCTGCATCAACCATTGGCATCACGCGGAAGCCGTCCATTGCAGCTTCGAGCGCCTTGATTGAATCGATTTCGGTAACAATCACGTTTGCGCCGAGACCGTGGGCACGCATTGCGATCCCTTTTGAACACCAGCCGTAACCAGCCACAACCACGGTTTTACCAGCGATCAACACATTGGTTGCGCGGATGATCCCGTCGAGGGTTGATTGGCCAGTGCCATAGCGGTTGTCAAACAAATGCTTGGTTTGGCTATCGTTAACCGCGATCACTGGGAATTCGAGCACGCCTTGGTTGGCCATCGCGCGAAGCCGAATCACACCAGTGGTGGTTTCTTCGGTTGAGCCAATCAAGTTTGGCAACAATTCGCGGCGATCTTTCAACACGGCGCTCACGAGGTCGGCACCATCGTCCATGGTGATGTGAGGAGCGTGGTCGAGGGCGGCTTTCAAGTGATTGTAATAGGTTGCGTTATCTTCGCCCTTGATGGCATAGACGGGGATTTCGTCGTATTGCACCAGCGCTGCGGCAACATCGTCTTGGGTTGAAAGTGGGTTTGAAGCTGCCAACACAATATCAGCGCCACCAGCTTGGAGCGCACGCATCAAGTTAGCGGTTTCAGCGGTAACGTGCAAACATGCCGACATCTTGATGCCTTCAAGTGGACGTTCTTTGCTGAACCGTTCGCGCAATTGGCGCAAGACTGGCATTTCTTGCTCGGCCCAGGCGATGCGGCGCATGCCTTCGTCGGCCAGCTTAATATCCTTAATATCGAAATCCTTAGCCACGAAAAACTCCTTCAATAGAGAAATCAAAATTCAAAAGGCAAAAGGCAAAAAATGCCCAATTTGCCAGATTCAGTCTAGCCAAATAATTCAGCTAAGAGTGGTTCGGCTCCAAAGTTTTCTTCATAGCGAGCCATGAATTCGGCTTTGGTGTGGCGATGTTCTTGCGTACCGTGATGCTCGATGGCATAACAAGCCGTCAAGCTGGCGATCCGACCGGTAACTGGCATCGGCAAGCCTGCCAAGTAACCTCGCACAAATCCGGCGCGGAATGCATCGCCTGCTCCAGTCGGGTCGGCCACAATTGTGGGCTTAGCCGCTGGAATCTCATAAACTTGGCCATTTTGGTAGATTGTAGCACCTTCGCCGCCTTTGGTAACAACCGTTAGGCCAACGACTTGATGCAATTCTTCCTCGGTGCAGCCAATTTTTTCTGCCATCATGGCAAATTCATAATCGTTGCCGATCAAGGCTGCGGCGCTGCGGCAGCCTGCCAGCAATTCTGGGCCGTTCATGCGGGGTGCTTGCATGCTTGGGTCATACAAGTAGGGAATATTGTTGGTTTGGCATTCGATCACTAGTTGCGCCATGGCAGCCGGATCGTTTGGCGCGATAATCACGAAATCGGGGCGATGCCCGTCGAGTGGCAAGCGTTGGCGATGAGCTTGCGCCATCGCACCAGGATAGAAGGCAGTAATTTGGTTATCGGAAAGGTCGGTGTTGATAAAGCACGAAGCCGTAAAATCACCTTCGATCACTTTGATCAAGCCGGTATCGACCCCAGCGTTTTCCAGCCAAGTGCGATATTCGCTGAAATCTTCGCCAACTGTGCCCATAACCGTGGGACGTTCGCCAAGCAAAGCCAAGTTATAGGCAATATTTGGCCCAGTGCCGCCACGCATGCGCTTCATTGATTCTACCAAGAAGCTCACGCTCAACACGTGAACTTTATCGGCCAAAATATGATCTTTGAATTGCCCAGGAAACACCATGATGTAATCGTAGGCAATTGATCCAGCTACAACAATCCGCACGAACAAACTCCTATATGAGAACGATACCGCTGCTATGCTACGTGGATAGCAGCGCTCACTGCAATTTATAGTGCGTCCGAATGACGCGGCTAACCTCGGCCAACAGGCCAAGCGCGTGATCGGCATGGCTTGGCTCGTGTTGAGCGAGACCATGCGCGATAGTTAATAACGAGCCATCAAGTATGCGACTGTTGAGAATATCGTGATCGAGTGCTTCACGTAATAATTCAGTCCATTCATTGACGACATCACTGACCTGAATTTCAGCCAGTTGGGCGGGATCACTGGGCAAACATTCCCAAATAATTGCCCCGCCATTTTCTAAATAATCATTAATGCCCTTGCCACAAGCTAGCAAATCTTGGCGTTGCTCTTTGCTGCACACCAACACCCGCATGCCGCTATTGATCAACAAAGGCCAATCGACAGCTGAACCAGTTGGAGCAATACCACAAGCAATTGGGCTATGTTGAATGGTTTCAGCCAGCAAACTATAGGCCTCAGCTTGGCTAATTGAGCTAAATGGGTGCGCTTGGGCATTCCAAAATGGCTCAATCAAACAGACCCAACCTTGGATATCGTGGATGCGCAATTCGCGAGCTAGCCAACCAATCCGTAAGTGTAAATGTTGTGTCAAGACCTCGCGCAAGCGTTGATCGGCCAATAAAGGGCGTTCTTGGTCATCGATAAGCGTCAAGCCCAAGCTCAACGGCCCATATAAACCAAAACCTAAGGCTTGCGGCAACAACTGGCGATCATTAAGCCATGGCGTATGATCAAGCAATTGTTCAACGCTGTCAACTGCCACATGACCAACCGTATTTTCGAGATAGGCCAATTGATGGGCTTCAAGCTGGCGTTCGAGCTGAGCTAGATCGAAGTGTGGGTCGCTGTTCAAGCCAGGAAAACCATGGGTGCTCAAACGCCATAAGGGCTGCGCAACAAAGGTTGGGGCAATCGGATAGCCCTGAGTCCAACGCATTTGGGCCGCCCATGCACTTGCCTGATTGGTATAGGGCAGATCAAATGGTGCGATCGCTTGACAGCGAAACTCACTTGCCAGCGTTGGCGGCATTGGCAGCCTCAACCATGGTTTGTAATTGTTCAGCAAAGGGCGGGTAGGCAATGCCTTGTTCGGTAATAATTGCTGTTACCAAATGCGCCGGAGTCACATCAAAAGCCGGATGCGCCACCTTAATGCCTGCTGCCGCAATTGCCTGTTGCCCAATATGGGTTACTTCTTGGGTTGAACGTTGTTCGATTGGAATTGCCGCGCCATCGGCGGTCTGCAAATCAATGGTCGATGTTGGCGCAGCAACATACAGTGGAATATTGTGCGCTTTGGCTAACACTGCCAGCCCATAAGTGCCGATTTTATTGGCAACATCGCCATTTGCCGCAATCCGATCCGAGCCAACGATAATACAATCAACCTGGCCTTGCTGCATAAAATAAGCAGCCATGTTATCGGTAATTAAGGTTAAATCGATGCCTGCCTGTTGCAATTCCCACGCGGTGAGTCGTGCGCCCTGCAAAAATGGCCGCGTTTCATCGACCCAAACATGAATTGGCTGCCCATCTTCATGGACTGCGCGAATTGGTGCGAGCGCCGTGCCATAGGCTGCCGTGGCTAAACCACCAGCGTTGCAGTGGGTCAGCACATTGCGCGATTGGGCCAAGAGTACTTTGCCATGCTGGCCGATTGCCCGACACATAGCCTCGTCTTGGTCGCGAATGGCCTCGGCTTCAGCCAATAAACGCTGACGTAATTGATCAACCTCAAGTGTGTGATTGGCTTGGGCTACGTCAAGCATGCGCTGAGTGGCCCAAGCTAGATTGATCGCCGTAGGCCGCGTGGCATCAAGCAGCGCTTTGGCTTTAGCTAGTTTTTCGAGTAATTTACTGCTGGTTTGGGCGGTGCTGCGTTGGGCGGCCAAGGCCATGCCATAGGCTGCCGTGATGCCGATTGCTGGAGCGCCTCGCACTTGCATTGAGCGAATCGCCTCGATCACGCTATTTAAATCCTCACAACGTACAATATCCAGCGTTGCTGGCAAAAGACGTTGGTCGATCAAACAGGGAACTTCATCCCACCAAACAGTTTTAAGTACGTCAGCCATTGGTTGCATTACACAAAAAAACCTCTCAGAGAGAGGCCCGCATGCTCAAACTCATCTATCAGGCCGAACCTGCAGGATTTGGCACCTTCCAAATAATGGGGTTGCCGGGCTTCGTCGGGCCAGTCCCTCTGCCCATCTCGATGAGAGATCGCTTATTCACTGATTTTCCACAGTTCGGTAGGCGATTATAGCATAGTCAATTGCTTGTGACAAATGGCTTTTAGCGCGGTTTGGGCAGGTTGCCCAAGTTGGCTCAGTTGCGATCAAGCCGAAAGATCGCTGCATCGGGATTGGCTCGTTGACATACGCGATCACGCAACAGTTCGGCGGCGACCACGCTATAGGTAATGCCATTGCCGCCATAGCCTAGCGCCAGCAAAATCCGTGGCTGATCGGGCAAATTGTCGATGTAGGGCAAGCCATCCTTGGTTTCGCCAAAGGTTCCAGCCCAGCGATAATCGACATGCAAGGGGATCTGCGGAAACAATTGATTAAAACGTTTAGTTAATTTGGCAGCCTTACGTTCGAGTAGGGCATCGCGCTTGGCAGGCAGATCAATCTGATCATCTTCGCCGCCAATAATGGCTCGGCCTTCGTTGGTGGTACGCAAGTAGACATATGGACGAGCGCTTTCCCAAATCAAGCATCGTTCATACCAGCCACTAAAATCGGTTAATGGCTCGCTTGCCAGTGCATAGCTACTGCGAAATTTCACCAACTTGGGCTTGATATAGTGTTGCGCTTCATAGCCCGCCGCCAAAATCAGATATTTGGCATGAATGCGATAGCCAGTTTCGGTGGTGACCGTTACACCGTCGCTGTTGCTTTGCCATTCTTTGGCAACCGTGCGATCAAAAATTTGTACGCCACGTTGCGCCGCCTGCTTGAAAAGTGCATGGGATAGTTGAAAGGCATCAACTTCGCCTGCACTGTAGGAATATAGCGCCGCCGGAGCGGTAAAACTAAACCGTTCGCCAATCGCGGCTTTGTCGAGCAAATCGAGTTTGAAGCCATGAGCTTGACGTAAGGCGAATTCTTGGCGCAATTGTTTGACATGCCAGCGACTACTAGCGAGATATAAACTGGTTTTGTATGAAAAATGGTCTGCTACACCAACTTTTTGGGCTAAATCGGCAACCTTATCAATTGCCTCGCGACATAGGTGATAGGCGCGAACTGCCTGTTGCTCGCCAACCAATTTAACCAATTCAGTTAGCGGCGTATCGATTTCATATTGCAGCAAGGCGGTGCTGGCGCTAGTGCTGCCCCCAGCAAGCTCACGTTTTTCCAGCACTACCGTATCGATATTAGCCTCGCTGAGGTAGTGAGCGATCAGTGCTCCGCTAATGCCGCCGCCAATCACCACAACCTCACAGGTTAAATCGTTCTGCAAACGAGGGTAGATATTTAATAAGCCATTTTTAACTGCCCAAAACGGATATCCGCTATGTAAATCCATTGCTTGGCTGCTCCTGATATGTGCGCTTTGGGCAAGCCTTGAGCAAGGGTTATGCCGCTAGATCAAGGGTAATCTTGGCTGATTAATCCTGTGTAGCCAAAGCATACATCGCCACAATCCGACCATTTGGATCGCAGGATTGCTCTTGGAAGCCCAAGGATTGATAGAGGTTGCGGGCGGCATGATTATGTTCGCGGTAGCTTAACCAGACCTGCTTTATATTCTCAAGGGCTGCGACCTCGGCTAAAATTGCCTGCATTGCTGCGCGGCCATAACCGTGGCCTTGATACGCTTGATCGATCATTAATCGCGCAACTCGATATTGGCCAGTATTAGGGCTAATGCCATAAACTGCCAAGCCAACCAATGCATCGGCTTGGGTCAGAATCGCGCGAATCTGCATGGTTGGGTAAAACTGAGTTTCGGCAATTGAATAGAGGTTGGATGCGACAAAATCTTGCTGTTCGGCAGGCAAGCTTAATTCGCAACATGCTTGCCAATTTTCGCGAGTAATTGGAGTTAAATGCACAATTGTCATTGCCATTTCCTTGCTTTGTTATTAATACGTGAATATAAACAAATTTGATATAGGAATCAATGTTGAGCTAAATACAATCATCTTCGCTGAATCGTAGAGAAACATCGGTGTAGGTGATCGTTGGGGTAATTAGCACAGTCATTTCGATAATCGGACATTCCATTGAGGCTAATTCTAGCGTGCGATTTGGCTCTCTAATAAAGATATCATCCCATCCATCTAGATTTTTTTTCATTCACATAATATTGAACGATCTCAGCAGGTGCAAGCTCTGTGATATAACTGACGGTTCGGCCATGCTGGTTCAAGGCAAGCGGCGTAGGCGTGCTTGTGAACTGGGCTGAAGCTGGATACATAATGTTGGGCATGCTTGTCCGTTTCACTCCATCCGCAGTACAGCCAACGCATAATAAAAGGATTACAATGCTGTGCCACCACATTTGCTTGTTCATTGAACCTCCATTGAATTAGATGCTTGAAAAGTTTTGACTAAATGTCGTTATGTGTAGTGTAGAACAATCAAATGGATGCAAAATGGATCTTGGATGATTGTTTGCTGGATTTTGAGATAGACAAAACCCTGCTGCACTGCAACAGGGTTTTGCAACGAAAAGGTTATGGTGCTAAAAATGATTAATGACCAAATGCCTTCAAGGTCAATGCGCCACCAGCTAGCGTTGCCACATTCGTGAAGCCGCTTTGGCGCAAAATCCGGTAGGCGATGTAGCTGCGCATGCCAACCATACAGTGTAAGCGAATTGGTCGCCCTTCGGCTTGGGCTTTGAGGCTTGGAATCGCGGTGCGTAGTTCAGCCAGCGGCAGATTTATCGCTTCTGGAATGTGCCACGCTGCATATTCATCAGGGTTGCGCACATCAACGATCAGCGCATGCTCAGTGATCGCGGGATATTCCTCGGCATACCAGAATTTCACCGTGCCATCGAGCAGGTTGCTGGCCAAAAATCCAGCCATGTTAATGGGATCTTTGGCCGAGCCATAGGGCGGCGCATAGGCCAACTCAAGCTCAGTCAAGTCGTGGACGCTCATTTTGGCGCGAATTGCCGTCGCCAAGACATCGATGCGTTTATCCACGCCAGCGCCACCAACGATTTGCGCCCCTAGAATTCTCCCATCGGCAGGGGCAAATAAGAGCTTGAGATGCATTGGTTGAGCATCAGGGTAGTAGCCAGCGTGATCATTGGGGTGCAAATAGATTTTGTGATAGGCGCGTTGGGCGCGTTGCAGGCTCTTTTCCGAGGCTCCGGTCATGGCACAAGTGGTTGTATGCACTTTGACGATCGCCGTGCCTTGGCTGGAATGATAGCGACTGCTGCGCCCAAGCATATGCTCCGCCACGATGCGGCCTTGGCGGTTAGCCGGCCCCGCCAGCGCAATCAAGGCTGGTTGTTGCAACACCGTATCTTGCACTTCAATCACATCGCCAGCAGCATAAATCGCTGGGTCGGAGGTTTGTAGATGCTGGTTGACGGCGATGCCGCCACGTTCGCCAAGCGTCAGGCCAGCGGTTTGGGCTAATTGGCTGGCTGGCCGCACCCCAACCGCCATAATCACCAGATCGGTTTTGATCTGCCGCCCATCGCTGAGATGTACAGCGATTTGCTGGTTGGTTGGTACAAAGCGTTGAGCGCTGGCCCCAAGATGCAATTTAACCCCATGTTGTTGCAGCAAATCAGCAACTTCGCTAACCATCTCATGATCGAACAAGGGCAACACTTGCTTGGCCAGCTCAACTAGCTCGACGGTTAGGCCACGCTGTTGCAAGGCTTCAATCGTTTCGAGGCCAATATAGCCAGCGCCGATGACCACCGCATGGCCTGCGCCATCAGCCAATAATTGATTGATCTGATCAACATCGGGGATTGTGCGAACTGTGTGAATTTGGGGTAAATCGCTGCCAGGAATCGGCAATTGTAAGGCTTGACTGCCGACCGCAATCAACAATTTATCGTAGCGCTCTTGGATTGGCGTGGGCTGTTGGGGTGTTTTGATCGTCACAGTTTTTTGCTGAGGATCGATGGCGATCACCTCGTGTTGTAAGCGTAGGTCGAGATTAAAGGTTTGGCGCAGATATTCAGGGCTGGCAACTAAGAGCTTTTCGCGCTCAGCGATTGTGCCAGCGATATGGTAGGGCAAACCACAATTGGCATACGAAACATACTCGCCGCGTTCCAACACCACAATCTCGGCATGTTCGTCGAGCCGACGGAGGCGGGTGGCGGCACTCATGCCAGCAGCGACCCCGCCGATAATCATAATTTTCATCACAAGCCTCAAATTTAAATGGCAACATCGATTGCTACTTAATTGATGCAGCTTGCAGCGATTTTGTTACATTCTTCACAACAGGGTTTGGGCAGCGGATGAGCAAGCCAGCATCAAATTCAATCATAAAACGTTTGCCGCTGAAATAGGTGATTAGATGGTTGACGAAAGCGTACCAATTCGCTACTTAGATGAAGACTAACTGACATATTTAAAAACCCTGCTGCATTGCAACAGGGTTTTGCTTAACAAGTAATGATTGGTTGAATTTAGAAGTTACGGTCGAGTACGTAGTCGGCGATTTCGCGCAGCAGCTCTTTGGCATCTGATGGCGGGAAGATATCGAGTGCTGCTAAGCCACGTTGGGTAATCTCACGGGCTTGAGCGATGGCTTGATCGATCCCACCAAGCTGCTTCACTTGGCTAATTGCTTGGGTAACTTGCTCATCACTAAGCTGTTCATATTGATCAAGCAAGTTGACCAACGGATGCTCATGATGATCTTTGACTGCCAAGATCAAAGGCAAGGTGATGGTGCCTTCGCGTAAATCGTTGCCAGCAGGCTTGCCGAGGGTTTCCTCGGTGCTGACGAAATCGAGAATATCATCGACAATTTGGAAGGCTAAGCCAATATCATAGCCATAACGGGCGGCGGCCTCAATTTCTTCAGGGCTGCCACCACCACAAACCACCCCAGCGGCGGCAGCGGCTTCAAATAAAGCGGCAGTTTTGCCACCAATTTTGGCGTAATATTGTTCGAGGGCTGTTGCCGTTGGGAGCGTGGCCATGACGGGGTGTAATTCAGAGGCTGAAATCGTCATAACCGATTCGGCGAAAATCTGAATTACGCGTGGATCGGGAGCTAGTGCCATTTCGCCAGCAGCCACCGCAAACAGGTAATCACCAACCATCAATGCTACGCCTTGATCCCATTTGGCATGGACGGTAACTTTGCCGCGGCGGCGGTCGGCATCATCGACTAAATCGTCGTGAACCAAACTGGCTGCATGAATCAACTCGACAGCAGTTGCCGCATGCAAGCTATCGCTCAAACGGTAGCGCCCTAATTGTGATGCAAGCAGAACCATCATGGCTCGTAAACGCTTGCCACCAGAGCTAACAATGTGTTGACCAGCAGCCGTGATCAGCGCCGATTGCGATTCGACTCGCTGCATAATGCGATCTTCGACGGCTTGCAGATCATGGCGTAACGTGCTTGGGATTTCCAATTGTTTTAATGTGTGCGTCATAGCACGCTTCCTAATAAATTCGGTCTTTGTGAAAGTTATCGCGTACAGCAAAGCATACCCGAAAACGATCCTAGCGTCAACGGATTTGCCGCTGGCTTTAGGCTCGGTTACACTAAGGCCTAGGCTATCTGAGAGCTTTGTGAGAGGTTTTGAAAGCCGCTAGGAGTATACGCAATGCTGACCGTTGAAGATATTTTGGCAATTTTGCCCCATCGCCCGCCATTTCTGTTGGTTGACCGCATTTTAGAGATCGAAGATGGCCTGCGAGCAGTGGGCTTGAAAAACGTCACCATGAACGAGCCATTTTTCGTGGGCCATTTTCCAGGTCGGCCTGTGATGCCTGGCGTATTGATTGTCGAAGCCCTAGCTCAAGTTGGGGCGGTAATCATTTTGCGCCAGCCAGAGTATGTTGGCAAAATTGTGATGTTTGCTGGGATTGATGATTTTCGTTTCAAGCGCCCAGTTACGCCTGGTGATACACTTAAATTAGAAGTAAGCCTTGATAAAATGCGCCGTCGCATTGGCAAAGGCCAGGCTAAGGCCACGGTTGATGGCACAGTGGTTGCCGAAGGTGGGCTAATGTTTGCAATTGTTGATTAGAAGATTGCCGTAAACATTCGCCTACAGAAGGAGTCTGTTGTGGATACGTTCAATGTTGAGCTACGAGATAAGCTCATTCTGGTGGTTGATGATGAACCACGTTTAGTCACATTTATGCGCGTTAATCTCGAAGCCGAGGGTTGCCGCGTGATTAGCGCCGAAAATGGCCGCAAAGCGCTGGAAAAAGTGCGCGAAGATATGCCCGATGCGGTGCTGTTGGATATTATGATGCCTGGCTTGGATGGCTATGAAACCCTGCGCCGCTTACGGGAATTTTCGTCGATTCCAGTGATTTTTCTGACTGCCAAAGATGAAGAGGATGATCGGATTCGCGGTTTGGAGCTTGGTGCTGATGATTATATTGGCAAGCCATTTAGCCATCGCGAGTTGGTCAGCCGCTTGCGGGCAGTGCTGCGTCGCCATTATGTGACCCCAACTCAAGCGGTTTCGACCACCAAAATCGACGACCGTTTGACCGTCGATTTTGATCGGCGCGAGGTCTTGGTCAATGGTGAACGGATCAGCTTGCGGCCAACCGAATACCGCTTGCTCTATCATTTGGTGCAAAATGCTGGCTTTGTGATGCCGCACGAAACCTTGCTAGCCAAAGTTTGGGGGCCAGAATATCGCGACGAAAGCCATTATTTGCGCTTGTATGTGACCTATCTGCGCCAAAAAATCGAAGAAGACCCCGCTAACCCACACTATATCTTAACCGAACGCGGGGTTGGCTATCGCTTTGTTGATTTCAAGAAGAAGCACGACGAATAACGCCTATTTACGCGTAGATGCTCAATGCCGAAATAAGCATTGAGCATTTTTTATTGCTGAGGAGTGATAGATGATCAATTGCTCCCACTATTGCAATGATCAGGTATAGCAGTTCTTTACATTCGACGCTATAGGTGAATCAGGCTGCTTGTTTTGGCTTAAATAAAGCTTCGATTGCAATGCGCGGGCTGCTCAAAATTGGAATATTTTGTTGACATAATTGAATTGCTCCTGCCATCGATGCTTGAGCCAATACAATCACATCAACCTGATCGATTGTTTCAAGCACAATGGCAATCTGTTGCAAATAGCTGGCTTGATCGTTGGCGAGAAAGGACTTCCATGCATCCAAACAGCAATAATCACGAATTTCGATGGTTTTGGCTTGGTGTTGCGCGATTGCATTGAGGAGGGCATAGGTTGGCTCAAGTGTGCTGGTTAAAGCCGCAACTACCGCGATTCGCGAGCCAGTTGCAATTGCTTGTTCTGCCATCGCCCGATCAACTCGTATCACGGTGGGGTCTAAAGTTTCGGCCAAGCCGCCCAGCGTCGAGCATGTGCAAACGATCCGTTCTACGCCATTGGCTTGGAGTTGCTTAATTATTTGAGTGAGTTGTTGGCTAATGGCGGACGTTAATCCTTCTTGACGAGCTTGTTCAAGCAAGGTTGGCATAACGACATGCTCAACCGTACAGTTTGGCTGGATTTCGCCAACCAATTGCTCAAATGTAGCGACATGCATGCTGGCGGTGTGAATAAACCCGATGCTACTAATCATACTGTTGCTAACCTCAGCAAATTGTTTTGCAGCTTGAGATCCATGAAACTACCTTTAAGCTTGATCCTCAGTTTCTAGTTCACGAATGGTTAAGCCTAAGGATTGGGCAATTTCCAGTGCTTGGCGTGGTTCAATAATTAAGCCTTGTAGTTGCTTAGGCTCGATTTGCATGCCCCCAATCTGCGAGCCGCGAATATCAACATTGCTCAGGGTTGCTTGGCGAAAATTGGCTCGACTCAGGTCGCAGTTACGAAAACAAATATCGCTGAGTTTGGCTGCTTCAAAACTGATTTCAAGCATACGGCAATCTTCGAAGCGGACATGCTCAAGTCGCGCCGACCACCACACGCTATAATCAAGTTGGCATGTGCTAAACACCAGATGTTCAGCTTGAGCCTCGACAAATTTCATGCCGCCTAAGCGCGAATTGCGCCATTCTAGCCGCTCTAGGTGGCTTTTCTCCCAATTGGCGTGGCTTAGATCACATTGCTCAAAGCTGCTATCGACTAGTTGCGATTGTTGCAATACCACTTGATTGAATTGGCATTGACGTACTAGCGATTGCTCCATAAAAATATCTTTGGCGCGTTGTTGATTGAAATTAAGCTGCTGAATAATTAATTGAGCGTAGTTGCTGTTATCGCTCAAGCTGAGTTCGCTGACGGTTTTTAGCTCGGCTGGAGGGCAATGTTGGGGTGGCGTGATGCCTTGATAGCGTTTGCGGCGTGGGCGTACCATGAAATTCAACCTCGCAGGACTAAACGAACAGATGTGTTATTTTAATCCAGTTGGCGAATTTAGCAACATAATCAAGAGCGCTTACCATGTAGCGTAAGCGCTCTCGATTTTTGAATTAAACCAGAGGTTTGAGGTTGGCGACGATCGCTGCGCGGCGTGGCTCAAGGAATGGCGGCAATACCACCGATTCACCCAGCGTCGCAGGATCTTCATCGACGGCAAAGCCTGGCCCATCGGTGGCAATTTCAAACAAAATGCCATTTGGCTCACGGAAGTAGAGGCTGCGGAAATAGTAGCGATCAATTTCGCCGCTGGTGCGGATGCTTAATTCGCGCAAGCGTTGGGTCCAGCCATGATATTCTGCTTCGTTGGGGGTGCGAAACGCCACATGATGCACGCCACCAGCGCCAGGCTGAGCTGGAGCCAAATCAGGCTGGACGACAACATGCAATTCGGCGGCGGCTCCACCAGCACCCATTTCATAGACATAAACTGGATATTCGTTGCCTTCGTTGAGGCTATATTGACGAACTTGGCGCATATTCAGGGCTTTGGTCAGCACAATATCGGTATATTCGAGCTGCGGTATGCTCAGCCGAATTGGCCCAAGCCCACGAATTTGGTGTTCGGCTGGCACTGGGCTGGCATCCCATGGCGTGTTGGCATCGCCAGTGCCAGCATCATCAATTAAGCTCAGGCGTTGGCCTTCATTATCAGCAAAATCGATGGTTAAACGGCCATCACGTTCGATCAACCCACTATGTTTGACTGCTTGTTGGCTCAAATGCTCAGCCCACCATTCGAGGCTGGCTTTGCCCGTGACCCGCAGCGCGGTGTTGCAAATGCTATGCGTGCCGCGTTTTTCAGGCGGAGTTGGCCAATCGAAAAAGGTGATGTCGCTGCCTGGCGTGCCTGCGCCATCAGCATAAAATAGGTGATAGGCACTCACATCATCTTGGTTGACGGTGCGCTTGACCAGTCGCATGCCTAAAACTTGGGTATAAAAACGATAATTTTCGCGCACATTGGCGGTTACTGCCGTAAGATGGTGGATTCCGGTTAATTGCATAGGTGCAGGCCTCGTTACAGGATTCTAGCTCGTCTTCACTTCCACTTGTATTGTACAACTATTTTGAGATTGACATAAGCTTTGGAAATCTAACGCTTGACTTAAAACATACTATAAGGTATGTTTTGTTGTAGCTAAATTCAATCGAACGAGGATACAATGCAAGCTATCACAATTATCGGTGGGGGAATTGGCGGTTTATGTTTGGCGATTGGCCTGCAACAACGCCAGATTCCAGTGCAAATCTATGAGGCTGCGCCAGTATTACGGCCTGTTGGTGCGGGCATTTTACTCGCTCCTAATGCCATGAATTTGCTCGAACGCTGGGGCTTAGCGGAAACTGCGCGGCAGCGCGGGTTGTGTTTAAGCAACTTGGGCGGCAGCGAATTTGGGGTTTTGGATGCGCAAGGCCGAAGTTTGCTGGCTGGCTTTGATCTGAATGTGATGCGTGAGCGCTTTGGCCAAGAATTGGTGACGATCAGCCGTGCTGCCTTGCATCAACTGCTGCTTGAAGCCTTGCCCGCCGATTGTTTGCACATCGATAAGCGCTTGGTTGGCTTGCAACAAACGGCTGATTCGGTCAAAGTGCAATTTGCTGATGGCACAACCATCGAAACGGCTTGCTTGATTGGGGCGGATGGCTTGCGCTCAGCCGTGCGCGAGCAGATTTTTCCCAATCAACGCTTGCGGTATTCGGGTCAAACCTCGCATCGAGCCTTGGTTGAGTTTGATTATCACGAATTGGGCCAGCCCGTGGCCGCCGAAATTTGGGGCGCTCAACTGCGTTTTGGCTACACTCCCGTTGGGGGAAATTTGGTGTATTGGTATGCAACTAGCCTTGCTGCTCAAGGCCAGCGCGATGTTTCGCCTGCTGCCGCCCGTGAACTGTTGCTAACCCAAGCTCACGATTTGCCAACCGTGGTTAAAACCTTGATTGAACGTACACCCGATGCGGCGTTATTGCGCACCGATATTAGCGATTTGGCGCATTTGAAAAATTGGTATTATGGGCGAGTTGGTTTGCTGGGTGATGCTGCTCATGCCACCACACCGAATCTGGGCCAAGGTGGTTGCCAAGCCATCGAGGATGCTTGGGTTTTGGCCGAAATGTTGGAGCGTTACGAACAATCACAGCTCGCATTTTTGCACTATCAACGATGCCGCATCAAAAAAGCCCGCACAATTGTTGATACCTCGTGGCGGATAGGCTCATTGGTGCATTTGCCGTATGCATGGCAACAAACTTGGCGCAATCGGCTGTTGCGGCTTGTACCTCGTAGCTTCGGTCAACGCCAAACCAATGGTATCTATGAATTGAATTTTTAAAAATATTAACGAGAAAACAAATAGCCTTGATTGATTCTTGAAAGAACGATGATTTTAGGGATATCACCAGTTGCGCTTTAGGGGGTGCAGGGGGATGAAAACACCCTGCGTTCCCCGCCTTGAGGCGGGGCGGAGGGGTGGTGATCATGAGCTATGCATGGATTTGATTGAGGAATCATAAATTTATAGGATCAAAAAAGGCTGTCGCAGCATCGAGACAGCCCACCATACACAACGCTGTGTACTGGTTATTTGGTTATTTAGCAGTGCAGCGAAAGGAGCAGGTGGGTGCGCAGGTTATTCCAGGTTGGGCTGTTCATGAGGCTTTGCTTGTCGCGAGGGCGGGGCAGATCGACCGTAATCACTTCTTTAATTGTGGCTCCAGGGCCATCGGAGAAAACCACAATTCGGTCGCTGAGGTAGATCGCTTCATCAATATCGTGGGTGACCATCACCACGGTTTCGGTGCGGGCATCGCCACTCCAGAGGCCCAATAATTCTTCTTGCAGGCTGCCACGAGTCAGCGCATCGAGCGCTCCAAATGGCTCGTCAAGCAGGAGCATGCGGGGGTGAACGGCAAAAGCGCGGGCAATCGCCACCCGTTGGCGCATACCGCCGGAGAGTTGCATTGGTTTTTTGTGCATATGGTTGCTCAAACCAACCCGCGCCAAGACATCGTTGGTCAGGGCTTTACGCTCGGCTTTGCTCATTTCAGTCTGGACTGAATCGACCGCTTCGTAGACATTTTGATAGACCGAAAGCCATGGCAACAACGAATAATGCTGAAATACCATGGCTCGCTCAGGGCTGGGCGCAGCGATTGATTTACCATCAAATAGCATCGTGCCAGTGCTGATGCTGGTGAGGCCAGCGATCATATTTAAAAGGGTGCTTTTGCCACAGCCGGAGTGGCCGATAAAACTAATAAATTCGCCCGATTGAATCGTCAGATCAATATCGTGCAGGATGTTAATTTGGCCTTGACCACTAGGATAATTTTTGCCCACGCTGCTAATTTCAAGCAGCGGAGCAGGCTCCATCGGTAGAATTGCGGTGTTGGGCGTGGTGCGCGGTAACAAACGTGGAGCCATTAGTGACCTCCTTCTTGCCAAGCGGCCATACGTTGACCAATCAAACTAAACAAACGATCCAGGGCTAAACCGGTAATCCCGATAACCAAAATAGCACTCATAACCCGTTCCAACGAAAGCGCGTTCCATGAATCCCAAACGAAGAAGCCCAAACCTGTGCCCCCAGCCAACATCTCGCCTGCCACAATCACCATCCAGGCAATCCCCATCGAGAGCCGCATGCCAGTTAAAATGGCTGGAAAAGCTGCGGGCAACAACACTTTGCTGATATAGCGCCAACGACTAAACCGAAAGACCTTGGAAACAGCCTTGAGGTCGGCAGGAATATTTTGCACGCCCATGGTGGTGTTGACCAAGGTTGGCCAAAGCGAGGTGATCACAATCGCAAAAACCACAGCTTTGGGCGCATTATGCAGCACTGCCAATCCCAACGGATACCATGCCAACGGCGAGACAGGCCGCAAAATCTCGATGACTGGAGCCAGCATTTTGCGCAGCGCAGCACTACTTCCAAGCAACATACCTAGTGGGATGGCGATCGCGATGCCAATCCCCCAGCCAGTGAAGACCCGCCCCAACGAAGCCATCAACTGAATCCCGATGCCTTTATCATTGGGTCCGTTGTCGTAGAAGGGATCGCTCAAAAGCTCACGTAAGGTGCTGGCGGTTGCCAGCGGGGTTGGCAATGTGCCGCCAGAAATCCATGCCGCAACTTGCCATAACCCGGCCAAAATCAACATTCCCATCAAAACTGGGCTAAGTGTTTGCCAAATTGCGTTGAGCCAGCGGCGGATGAGGGTTGGCGCTGAACTCTCACGCCGTGGAATAACTTCGATCATTTGTGCCATGGAAGTGCTCCTTGTCTGGTTGGCAATCGAGTGGCTGGTGTGTCAGCGACTGAAGCCGTGTTACTTCAGTCGCGAAGGTGTGTCGTGATGGCCTGCGGGCTAGGATGGGCTTTTGGGATCGAAGGTTTGTTGATCGAGCGTGACGGTGAATGGCTGTAAATCGTCGCCTGCCACGGTGAGGCTCATTTCTTTGGCGACTTCAGCATACAAATCACGCATAATCAACTTGTCGGCGATGGCGGTGTAGTCGGGAGCGCTTGGCAAGAGGCCAAAGCGCACATACTGGGCCATAAACCAAATTGCATGGCTGCGTTGCGGCGCATTGACCGCACCATCCTGATAAAAAACCATGCTTTTGCTTGGCTCAAACGTGCGTTCGCCTAAGGTTGCCCCAAGGTTGTATTGGCCCTTCAAACGCGCTTCGATCACATCGGCTGGAGCGTTGACATAGGCTTGACCGCCAATAACTTTAGCGGCTTCGCTACGATTATTGAAATCGTCAAGCCATTTTGAGGCCTCAAGGATGGCCTTCATGATTTTCTTGAGGTCATCGCGGCGTTTTTCGGCAAAACTTGGATTGACCACCAAGGCTTTCTCTGGGTGTCCCGCCCACAGATCTTGGGTTGCTAACACAGTTTCGCCAATGCCCTCTTTGACTGCGACCCCGTTCCATGGCTCGCCCACGCAGAAGCCATCCATCTCGCCGATGCGCATATTGGCAACCATTTGCGGTGGTGGAATTGTGATAATTTTGACGCTATTTTGATCAACGCCAGCGGCAGCAAGCCAGTAGCGCAGCCAAATATCGTGGGTTCCGCCTGGGAAGGTGCCTGCAAAGGTGGCGGGTTTATCAGCAGGGCGTTGGCTGATCAGCGCTTTGAGTTTGCTGGGGTCGCCATACCCCACCTCTTTGGCGAGGGCACTGCTGAGCGTAATGCCTTGACCATTTTGGTTCAAAATCATGGCAATTTTGAGTTCGCTTTCGGCCTTGCCGCCAACACCAGTGTAGACCGAGAAGGGCATTCCAAACAAACAGTGGGCAGCATCGAGGTCGCCAGTTAACAGCTTATCGCGTACATTGGCCCACGAAGCCTCTTTAACCACCTCAACGTTAACCCCATATTTTTGGTATAAGCCCAAGGTATGTGCCATCACCACCGAAGCACAGTCGGTCAGCGGAATAAAGCCAATTTTGATTGGGCGCTCACCAGTTTCGCTAGCACTTTCGCTACCACCACAGGCGGTCAAAAAGCTGGGCATGGCAACGGCAGCACCAAGTGAAGCTGCGGTTTTAAGAAAATTGCGACGGCTGATTTTTGACATTGGAAGCTCCTCCGTGAAACCTGTGGCACACATCAAACGCTTGGGAGATAGCAATTATTCATCTAGTCGTTAGATCAATAATTGGGCACGATTCACCCACATTGGTGAGGCTGCATGGCGTTGCAGGAGCTATCGCGAAACGAACAGGTTTGTTAGCGCACCGTCATTGGTGGAAACTGCATTCATTGCAGGGAGTTGAGCTATGAGCTTTGCCCCTCGATCGCTCGGCGGGGACAAGGGTGCTTTTAAGGGTAGATTTTACAATCCATTGATCACCACCCTTCCGTCCCGCCTCAAGGCGGGAGACGCAGGGGGCTTTAATCCCCCTGCACCCCCTCAAGTACATGGAGTGGTGAACAGGCATCTACCGATAAACCACGGAATTGGTGGTTCACAATAGAAAACGATTAAAACCCACCCCTTGTAAGGACAAGAGTGAGGGACACTAAATATTGACGCTCACATGGTCGAGAATTCGTTGCACCATCTGGCCCATAAACGGCTGTTCAGGCATAATTACCTGTTGAATGCCAAGATTGATTAATGCTTGGGCGCACGATGGGCCGACCGCTGCGACCAAGGCCTGTTGCATGGCCGCAATTAATGCTTGGGCTTGGCCTTGTTGCTCGGCAACGTGCAACAAATGGCGCACTTGAATTTGGCTGGTAAAGGTAAAAATATCGACCTGACCAGCAATTGCTTGTTCGATCAGCGCGAGCAGTGGGCTGATATCAGCAGGCAATTGCCATTCATACACACTATGTTCGTGGAGCACCGCCCCGCGTTCGCGGCAATAATCGGCTAATTTGCGATCGCGTTCGCCATAGTGCAACAAGCCAACGCCACGTTCGGCCAACTCAACTTGATCAAGGCTGTTGATCAGATCGTTGATGGTGTAGGGCGAGGCAGCGCTGATGCTTGGGCGTAATTCATAACGGCGTAACACGGCGGTTGGCTTAGGGCCACGGCAAACGAGGGTGGTTTTGGCTAACCCAGTCAACATGGCTTGCTCAAGCCCCACACTGGCAGCAGCATCAATTAATTGCTGCGTGCCAACCCCAGTCAACAAAATCAACAGATCGATCTGGCCTGCTTCAAGCTCTTGCAACACTGCCTGAGCGACTGGAGCCGCATCGACGCTGACCTCGCGTAAAGCTGGGGCATGGATTGGGTTCGCACCATGGCGACTGAGCAAGTTGGCTAATTCTGAAGCGCGGCGAGCTTCGAGAATTGCAATTCGTTGACCGTGTAAGCTACTCATTGGCTGCTCCGTTTGCCAGCGGCCATTGCTGGAACTGAGGCGGCTTCGCCAAATTTGATATTGATACCTTCGACGATTGGCCGTAATTGTACCGCACATGCCTTGAGTTCAGGTTGCTTGCTCATTGGGTCGGCGGCGTTGATGCTTAGCACATTCGGGTTGCCATCTTCCCAGTGAATTGGCATAAACAAACAGCCTGGCATGATTTCGGGATTGATTTGCACGATTGAGGTGCAACTGCCACGCCGCCCGATCACGGCGATTTTTTCGCCAGCGCTCACACCGAGCGTATTCGCATCGTCGGGGTGGATTTCGATAAAGCTGCCGTTATGGCGTTGATTGAGCTTGGCCACGTTGGCGGTGCGAGTGCGGGTATGCCATTGCTCCAATACCCGTCCGGTCGTCAGCCAAAATGGAAATTCGTAGCTTGGTACTTCGGCTGGCTCAACCGGAATCGTCACTTGGAAGTTGGCGCGACCATTGGCGGTTGCAAAACGACCATCGCTATACAAACGCACAGTGCCTGCATGATCTTCGGCGGGGCATGGCCATTGCAATGGGCCGTTACGTAGCCGTTCGTAGCTCACACCGCTCACATCAAGTGGGTAGCGGCCAGCGGTCAATCCTCGATATTCATCCCAAATCGCTTCAGCGTTGGCAAAATTAAGCTCGAAGCCCATGCGCTGGGCGACTGCTTGCACCAGCCACCAATCGGGCATGGCATCGCCTGGCGCTGGATAGGCTGGATTCAGCAAGGTAATATGCCGATCCGAGGCGGTGAAGGTGCCGATGCTTTCCGCCCATTGGGCAGCAGGCAAGGCAATATCGGCGTAGGCCAAACATGAGCTGGTATGATACACATCCTGCACAATCACCAATTCGGCTTTTTCGAGGGCAGCACGGATGGTGCTGTTATTGGGCATCGAGTGCAACGGGTTGGTGCCGATAATCCAAATTGCTTTGAGTTTGCCTTCGGCCAATTGGCTGAACATGGTTTGGGCATCAGGGCCAGGCGTAGCGCTGATACTGCCAATCGGAATGCCCCAGGCTTGCTCGATGGCGCTGCGATGTTCTGCTACATCAACCCGCCGATAGCCTGGCAATTGATGTGCGAGGTAGCCAACTTCGCGACCACCCATGGCATTGGGTTGGCCGGTTAGCGAGAATGGCCCACAGCCAGGCTTGCCGATTCGGCCTGTTGCCAAGTGCATGTTGATGATTGCGGTGGCTTTGGCAACTCCATTGCGACTTTGATTAACTCCCATGCTCCACATACTCAGGGTACGTTGGCTGGCAACCAGCATTGCCCCAGCGGTTTCGATTTCCTCAACCGTCAAACCTGTGGCCAAGGCGGTTTGGGCAGGTGTCCAACCAGCCACAGCCTCGGCGATTTCGCTCCAGCCAGTAGTGTGTTGGGCAATAAATTCATAATCAACTGCGCCATCACGAATTAGAATGTGCAATAAACCGTTGAGTAACGCTGTATCGCTGCCTGGGGCGGCGGCCAAATGTAAGCTGGCATAGCGCGAAGTTTGGGTGCGTCGTGGATCAACTACAATCAATTTAGCGCCATGCTTGCGCACTTGCTGCTCGATTCGGCGATAGACAATTGGATGGCATTCGGCGGTATTCGAGCCAACAATCAAGAAACAATCGGCTTGTTCAATATCGCTATAGCTACAGGGTGGGCCATCGGTTCCCAAAGTGCGAGTGTAGGCGGCAACGGCGCTGGCCATACACAAACGCGAATTAGCATCCATGGTGTTGGTGCCCATCAAGCCCTTGCAAAGCTTGGTCACCAAGTAGCTGGTTTCGTTGGTTAGTTGGCCCGAAAGATAAAAGCCAATCGCCTCATTGCCATGTTGTTGGCGAATTGCGTTCAGCCGTTGGGCAGCGTGGTCGAGGGCTTGATCGAGGCCAACCGAGTGTAGCGCTGCATTGCGATCGCTGCGAATCTGGGCATGAATTAGCCGTGTCGTGGGCGTGAGCATTTGCTCAATGGTTGCGCCTTTGATGCACAGCTTGCCTTGATTGGCGGGGTGAGCGCTATCGCCGTTGACCCGCACGACCTTGCCATCGTTGACGGTCAATTCAATTCCACAGCCAACGCCACAATATGGGCATTGTGAACGCACAACGTTACTCATGATGCTTATTCCCCATCCATAACGGCGAGTTCAGCAGCAATCCGCCCAGCCAATTGATCAACTGGGATTTTGCGAGCTTTAAGGGTTGCCAGTTGCTGATGGTTGCCACCAACAAATAGATCGAAAGCATCGACGATTGTGCCATCTTCGAGCCGCAAACGCTGAGCTTGCAAACCAATTTCGCCAACGTGATGCTGACCACAGGCGTGTACGCAGCCCGAAACTTTCAAATCGACGCGGCGTTCAGCAGGAATTAAGCTGGCCAATTCGGTGGCAACTTGCAACGATAATTCTTTGGTATCGCTCAAGGCAAAGTGGCAATAATCGCGACCTGTACAACTGACCAAACCGCGCAACGCCCCAGGTGCATGTGGTTGCAGCACTTGTAGCAATGGCTCAGCCAACAAGCGTTCGAGGCAGGTTTCGTGCACATTCGGAATCAGAATGTTTTGATCGGGGGTCAAGCGCAGTTCGCCAGTGCCATAGGCATCGGCCAAATCAGCGATTTCGACCATTTGCTCGGCGTTAGTTCGACCAACTGGCACTAATAAACCAACCGTTACAAAGCCAGCCTCTTGTTGTTGATGAATGCCCAAGTGGTCGCCGCTATGCTCAATCAACAACGATTCGCCAGCGCTGAAGAAGGCTTGACCAAACACCTTTTCAACTTCGGCCATAAAGCGCGGCATGCCCCATTCGCGAATCAGCCATTTCAAGCGGGCTTCGGTGCGTTTTTCGCGTGAGCCATTGTCGCGGAACACCGTCAAGACCGCGCGACAGAAAGGCAAGGCTTGTTCAGTGGTTAAGAAGATGCCTGCATCTTGGCCCAGTTGCGGCGATGTGCCGCCCAATGCTCCGCCCAGCGCTACGTGGAAACCGAGCACACGATAGCCATTAATTTCTTTGGCGGCAGGAGTCATGCCAATATCGTTGGCTCGGCTATGGGCACAATCGTGCGAGCAACCGCTGATCGTAATATTGAATTTGCGCGGCAAATCGCTGAACTCGCGGCCAAGCAAGGCCAACGAAACGCTTTGGGCAATGGGGGCAGCGTTGAAAATTTCTGCGTGGTGCAGGCCAGCCAAGGGGCAGCCCATCACATTGCGATAGTTATCAAGCCCAGTTTGTTGGGATGTTAGGCCAACATTTTGCAAGCGTTGAAACACTTCTGGCACATCTTCGATGCGCAACCAGCGCAATTGAATATTTTCGCGGGTGGTCAAATCCATGGTGTTGCGGCCAAAATCGCGCGAGATGCTGACGATTGCCCGCATTTGGCGCGTGCTCAGAATGCCATTGGGAATGCGCAGGCGTTGCATAAAGAAGCCAGGCGTTTGCTTGCGGTGTAACAATCCATACCATTTCAAGCGCTCAAGCTCATCTTCGGGAATCGCATCGAAGCCTAAGCGAGCATAGCGATACAGATCAGGCAAGACATCAAGCCCATTTTTGACCTTTTTGATGGTTTCAATTTGAACAGCCATGAGCTTCCTCCATAACAGCCTCAAGCATCAAGTCATCGTCGTATTCGCGAATTTGGCGCGGCGTGCAATCGTATAAACGGCGGAAGGCGGCGCTAAAGTGGGCGGCGCTGGCGTAGCCCAAGCGGCTGGCGATCGTTCCAATCGGCAAATTGGTGCTGGCAAGCAGCATATTGGCCTCGCTGAGCCGCAACATTTGTAAATAACTAAGTGGGCTAAGCCCAGTACAAGCCAGAAAATCACGTTGCAATTGGCGTGGGCTGATGTGTAAGGTTGAAGCCAATTGACTAATACTTGGTGGCCGCTCTAAGTTTTTCATCATCAAAGCTTGGGCTTTTTCGACCGACTGAGCTTGGGTTGGTGCATAACCATTTAAGGTTGTTTGGAAATCGAGCGCACTTAACAGCGCCAAAAAGGTTGTGGCCGCGTTTTCCAACGTCGCTGGTGGAGCTTCGGGCAGGGCTGCGATCGTGATTAATTGACGGGCTGCATGGAGCGCTGGTGGTGGCACGTAGCGGACTGCCAACAAGGGCGAACGAACTGCATCTTTGATCAAATAGGCATGGCGCTGATTGAATTGTGGATGTTGGTTCAGAAAATGCTGCCAACCATCGTTCGTCCAAGTCAAGTTGAGCCAATCGGTCGTTGCACCAGGCAAGTAGCGAATCCGCATCGGGTCGATCTGCGGGCTAGTCAAGACCAACGAGGTTGGAGCTTGACAAAAGCTGCGGTCGCCATAGCTGACATAGCGTGTGCCACTCAAGGTCAATTGCATCGACCAACTGCGCCAACGCTCGATTTGCGGCATCAGCGGGCGTTGGTCGGTAAAGCGCCGACGTTCGATGGTCAGGCCTGGGCGGCGAAAGAGCGGCAGCGTTGTCGCCCATTGCAAGTTATTCCGAAAACGCACCAATCCATTCATGGTCGGCCTACACTTCTAGGTAGCCAATGTCGAGAATCAACAGGCCGCTACCTTCACCGGCGACGCACACGTCGAGCACGGTTCCGGCGGAGTGTTCCTCAACGATGGCAAGTGACACATGAATTGCTGAATCGGCGGCTACCGGAAAGTAGCGTAGAACTTGACCATTGCGCAAAATTGAAACATTGACCAAGCTGCTTACGGTGCTGCCAGCTCGAAAATAGAGCATGCCCGTGGTGCGATCTGCTGGCACAACATAGCGCAGATCGAGCATTTGTGGGTTGAAAAAACCCTTGCCTTCGAATTCGATGATTGTATGCAGGAGCACTGGAGTGCCCTCACCCATAAACATGCCCATGACCCCGTCCTTTCGTTGATGTGGAGGATCGACGTTTGGGGGCAGTCATTGCCGAACATGAGCATCGCTGCTGCCTACGCTCGCAACGTTGAGAGCATGGGCAGGCGAGGTGAGGTATTGGTACAAGGAGTGTAGCAGAGGCTTCGCATATACAATACCATAGTGCTGGTTTGTGGCTATCGGGCAATTCTACCAGTGCTGCTTGTTGGGTTTTTGTGCAGGTTGTACAAGCTAGTTAGCTGGGTACTGCTGGGTACTATAGAAAAAACGACATGAGCATGGAAGTATGGAACAAACGATTTAAGGCTTAACAAAGCCATAATAATCGTTTATTAATCACTGGTAAAAGAGGCAACATCTTAAGCAGAGCACTCGACAAGCAGTCGAATTGCTCTATACTACTGCCCAAGCAGGCGACCAACGGTGAGCGTAAGCGAGGCTTCAAACGCACACATTCATCCCGACGTTGACTGAATTGCTCAAATAGGCAGAACATTGGCTGATTAGCAATGAGTGCTGGTGGCAGTTAGCCCTATTTGAATAGGTTTCCTAATATGTTAACCATTAAATGCTAAACACCCAGGGCAGTGTTGCTCTAGGTGTTTTTGCGGTTAATCGAGCTATATAGCTAGATTGGGCTAGTGCCAATCACTCGCATGGGGTAGCGTAAAGCGGGTTAAAAGTGGGATAGTTTGTCAAGTAGGCCTAAAGTCCTGTAGGAAAAAAGGCCAATATGCGCTATGGTATGCCATAGTACAATAAGAGTCAGAAGATCAAACTCATTGTGAATACTTCCCAGTTTGATTAAAGGCTCAGAGAACTCGGTGCATGGGGGCTATTGAAAGGCTCCTTTTTTATTGTTCAGCACCAAGGTTCACGCGCGGAGGGACTATGCAGCCAAGCTTTGTGCAACAACGATTCAGGTCAGTAGTTAGTGCTCTTATCATTTTAACGTTTGGTCTTGGTTCATTTAGTTGGCTGTTACAATCGGCGTTTGCCAATACGATTGATGCAACACCATATTTAAATCCATTAGCGCCCGATTTTGGCATTCAAGCGGCGATTGATGCTGCGGCTGCTCAGGGGGGCGGCACGGTGCGCTTACCCGCTGGTAGCTTTACCCTCGAAACCTACCTCGATCTTAAAACTGGCGTGACTTTGCAAGGGGTCGGGGCTGAGACGATTTTAAAGGCTGGTCGTAACGAGCAACGGGTTTTTGTCACGCAAACTGGCAGCAATCTTTCAACAATTAAAGTTGCCAGCGTTACGCCATTTCGAGTTGGTATGATCGTCTATGTCTGGCGTTCGACAGAATTGCGCTTCTTGCCTGGCTCCTATGAAATTATGAGCATCAATAGTACTAATCAAACGATCACGCTTGATCGCGCGGTCAATTACCCGCTGACTGCTAATGTTTCGCAAGTGTCGTATGGTTTGTACACCAAATTGACCGGTGCTGCCACCCAAGGAACCAATGTGATCAGCGTGGCCGATACCAGCGTGTTCAATCCAGGCGAAGGCATCATTATTAAAGGAACTGAAGGTACAGGCATTGGCAATTGGGGTGTTGAGCAAAATATGGTCGATTCGATCAATACCAGCAACAACACGCTGACCCTCAAAAAGCCTTTGACGCTTTCAGTGCCCAATAACTCAGTCGTATCGCACGCCTATTCGGCGATTTTTGCGCTTGGAACCAATTTCAACAATCGCTTGCAAAATATGGGTGTACGCGATTTGACGATTGAGGGCTGGAACACCAACCAAAAGCCGGCCTTCTATGAGTTTTATATTGGAGCGATTAACTTTGTCTATTGCCGCTTTGTGACGATCGATAACATCACCGTGCGCTATTGGCATAGCGATGGCGTAAGCTTGCAATCGTGTGATCAAAGCACGGTCAGCAATAGTCTGGCAACTGCTAATCGTGGCCATGGCTTCCATCCAGGTACTGCTTCACGCGATATTGAATTTTTCAAAATTCAAGGGATTGGCAATTTGGGCTATGCAGCACGTGGGACTGCTGGCGATGGTTTGTACTATTGTTGGGCTAACCAACGAGTTAATATTCGCCAGAGCGTTTTCCGTAATAATGCTGGCTCAGGCGTTGGCGATTTAGGTGGTGGCGATACCGATAATTCCTCACGTGATACCGATAACATCATTGAAGATAGCATTATGGAAGGCAATTTCCGCGCTGGGATTGAGGTTAATGGTGGTGGCAATACGGCCAATAACATTATTCGCCGCAACGTGATTCGCAATAACAACACTGGCAATCAAGATTATGCTGGCATTAACTTGCTTTCCAAGCGCGGCCCAGTCCAACGCTATATCATCCAAGATAATATTGTTGAAAACACAGCGGGCAGTAACCAACTCTTTGGGATTCGTGAGGTCAACTTGGCTGTGCCACCCACCACCCCAGTTGATTATCTGACCGATTTCAACACGATCACCAATAACACGATTTATAACCACCCAAGCAATAATTTGGTAGTGATTGGCCCCAACACCGTCGCCACTGGCAATATTTTCACTGCACCAGGCGCGGTGATCACACCAACGCCAACCAATATTCAACCAACTGCGACTGCTACAATCGCGCCAACCAACACTCCAACCCCAACTGGTTCGTATGTGCCACGCTTGATTATGTACAATGCCGATACTGATCAAGTTATGTATGATCCAATTCCCAATGGCGTGACAATTAATTATGCGACGCTGGGAACCCGTAATATCAGCATTGTTGCTCCAACCGCGCCTTCGAGCGGGATTGGCAGCGTGCGTTTTTGGGTTGATAGCGTGGTTTATCGCACCGAAAGTGGTCGGCCTTATTCAATCGCTGGCGATCAAACCAATGGTACAGATTTCTTGCCGATGAATCCGGCCTTGGCCCATGGAACCCATGTGATCAAAGCAGCCACCTACACAGGTTCAGGTGGAACTGGCACACAAGGCACACCCTATCAAATTGTGATTAATATTGTTGATAGTAATGCCACGGCTACGCCAATTCCAACCAACACCAATACCCCTGTACCAACTGTACCAACCGCGACCGCAACTGCAACGAACACGCCAACCAACACGCCGACCAATACGGCAACCAACACGCCAACGGCAACAGCAATTGCAACCGCGACTAATACGCCAACTGAGATTGCAACGCCCACGGCCACGGTAACGGAAGTGGCGACGGCCACACCAACCGAAATCGCCACGATCACCGCAACCGCGACTGACGTTGCCACGGTCACTGCGACAGAAATTGCTACAGCTACGGCGACAGCGACGATTACGGCAACATTAACGAACACACCAACCAATACACCGACTAATACTGCAACTGCAACGCTGACTGAGACACCTACGGCGACGCTTGAGCCAAGTGTTACACCAAGCAATACACCAACGGCGACAACCACGGTTACGACTCCAGTGCCGTCAACCCATCATGTTTATGCGCCATGGGTTACCAACTAAAAGTAGGGGGTTTGTTAATCCAACAATGGGAGCTGAGCGGCAGGGGAAGGTTTTTAAGCTATGATGGGCATGAGGATCGGGGGCCATGCTGTGCTTGGGCCAAGGGCATGGGCGTGATTGACGCTGCGGCATGTGCATTCGGAGCCATCCCAGCTTGATATTCTAACTAAACATGAATGCGAACTCTGTAATGGTTTATCGCATGAACAATGGTCAGCATACCCTTATCCCTAGTCCGCTTTTTTGCCCGCCGCAGTGGGAGCAGGGCTGGGGGTGAGAGGCCCAATGAACCATGATACCTATTACCTAGCCCCGTTCCCAGCCGTGCTCCCTAGTGAAGCATTAAAAACCTATTCCCATAATGTTATCAAGAACAGCACGAGGCAACGAACCGTTGGGCCATGCTTGGGTTGGCTAGCCAATGCAGATGGATATAACTTGCTAGTAAATTGCCAGCTTGGTAGCCTTCATGCTGCTGAGGCGTGCCGTCGGGCGCAATTATGCAATAGGCTGCTGTGGCTGGCTCAGGGTTTTCCCAGCGCGAATAGTGGAATTCATGGCCGCGCACTTGGCTGTTAGCACTGAACAAGGGATTATCATTGCAAACGCTGATTGTGCGATAGCCCAAACTGACTTTTTGATGCATCTGGCTGCTGCCTGGCAGTAAACCTACCATCGGCCAAGGCTGACCTGCTTGATCAACAATCGCCTCGGTCAAGTACATCAGCCCGCCACATTCAGCATACATCGGCACATTCGCAGCATGAGCTTGACGTAATGCATTGAGCATGGCCTGATTAGTGCTCAACTCAGCAGCATACAACTCAGGATAGCCGCCACTCAAAATGATTCCAGCGCAATTGGTGGGCAACTGCTGATCGGCGATTGGGCTGAATAAGGCGATTTCGGCTCCGGCGGCCTGCAAACATTCTTGCATCTCAGGGTAGATAAAACTAAATGCTGCGTCATAAGCCACTGCAATGACTGGCCGCTGTGCATACTCAATTGGGCTGATTGGCAGTGGCTCTAACTGAATTGGTGGGGCACTTTGGGCTAAACTGACCAATTGCTCAAGCTGGCAGGTGCTGCTTAGCGTCGTTGCCACTGCATCAAGCGTTTCTAAAATAGTCTGCTTCGCAGATTCAGCAGTTACTAAACCGAGATGACGTTCAGGTAGGTTGAATTGAGCTTGGCGGGGCAAATAGCCCAAGCATTTAATGCCGGTGTGTTGCTCAATCGCTGTAGCACATAAATCGGCATGGCGTGCGCTGCCAACCTTGTTCAGCAACACCCCGCCGATCTGCACCTGTGGATCGAAGTGCTGAAAACCTGCTACTACGGCGGCGGCGCTGCGGGCCATGCCGCCAGCATCGACCACCAAAACGACTGGTGCTTGCAATAAGCGGGCGATATGGGCGGTGCTGCCAGTATCATCGAGTGCGCCATAGCCATCGAATAGCCCCATCACGCCCTCGATAATTGCCAGATCGGCAGGGGCAGCGATTTGGCAAAAATGGCGTTGCAATTGCTCTGGCGTAAATAACCAGGCATCCAAATTGCGACACGGGCGCTGGGCAACTAAGCTATGATGGCCAGGATCGATATAATCGGGGCCACATTTAAAGGGCTGAACGTTAAGGCCCAGCCGCCGAATCGCCCCAATCAAGCCAGCAGTTAACAAGGTTTTGCCGCTGCCACTATGGGCGGCAGCAATAATCACACGGGCAGTCAAACAATACTCCTATCCACAAAAAAGCCAAGCACCAATTGCTGATGCTTGGCAAACTTGATTAATTGACCAATTTAGCTATGGCTGGCGGCGGCTTCTTCTGGCAATTGATTGCCAGCATCGTGAATGGCTTTGGTGGTGTTGGTGAGCAATAGAATCACAATCCCACCTGCAAACAGCGCAATCAACGAAAGAATTGCTTGGCGATACGAGCCAGTGGCGGCAATTACCCGCGCAAAAATAAACGGCCCAATCCACGATGTGCCACGCTCGGAAATTTCGTAAATGCCATAGAAGGCAGCTTCGCGACCATGCGGGATCATACGTGAGAACAAAGCGCGGGAAAGCGATTGTGAACCGCCGAGCACCAAAGCGATTGCCGCACCCATAAACCATGCCTGGAACACGCTATCTAAGAAGGCATAGGCATAGACGATCACACCTGTCCAGATAAACAGCGAGATCAAAATCGCCCGTTTGGTGCCAACTTTACGTGAAATTCGTTCGAAGCCCAAGGCTCCGCCAAAAGCCACAAATTGAATCATCAACACCAAACCGAGCAAAAACGATTGAGCGTCGTCTGAGCTTTGGCCTTTGGCTATAAATAGCTCGTTGACCAAAAAGACTGACGAAATGCCAATCACAGTTTGGATGCCATCGTTGTAGAGCAGATAGCCAATCAAAAAGCGCAAGGTTTGGCGCAAACGCCCAAGGTCGCGAAAGGCACTCCGGAGTTCGCGCACACTGACCGTGAGATAATGTTGGCCCGCCGGAACCTTGCGAGCTGAAGCGCGATTTTTGAGCCGTTGAATGCCGAAATAGCCGAAAATTCCCCACCACAGCCCTGCCGAAGCTAAGGAGATGCGCACAGCCATGGAGGTTGTCAGGCCAAACGTTTCGGCAAACACCACCAGCACCAAATTAACTGCGAGCAAAACCCCACCGCCAATATAGCCAAACGCAAAACCTTGGCTCGAAACCTTATCGCGCATGTCCTCGGTGGTAATTTCGTTGAGGAAGGCATTGTAGAAAACGATTGAAGCGCCAAAACTGAGGTTAGCAACCACAAACGCTAGCGCCGCAAACAGATAGGTTGCCGGCGTGGCGATATAGAGCATGGTCGTGGCGGCAGCACCCAGCAAACAAAAGAACATCAACAATTGCTTCTTGATATTGGTATAGTCGGCCAACGCTCCTAGCAAAGGCAAAAAGAGAAATTGCAATAACACCGATAACGAAACTGCATCGGGGTAGAGCGATTCGGCAGTAACCTTGTAGATGCCTAAACTTAGCACTGTGCCACCATCGCCAACCGCTTCTTTGGCCAAGGCCTCTAAAAATGGCCCAAATAAAGCGGCAATCACGGTGGTGGTAAACCCTGAGTTTGCCCAGTCGTAAAGCCGCCAACCTGCGATCTCCCGTCGATCATTGACTGGATGAGCTGAATCTGTGCTCGGAACTGAATTGGCCACTGGTGGTCTCCTTGTGCCATGCAAGAGGAAGAATGGGTGTTCCGTGGGTGTGCGCCTAAGTATAGCCGATTGTAGGATTTTTCGGATACACCCAAGGGTACAAGCACAGGATGATGGTTTGTTGAAGCGGCGGTTAACAATTAGCTCAATTTTTTGATCAAGCTTGAATGGATGCAGCAACTGGCTAGCAATCAAGTTCTTGCTAGATTTGATATGTCGTGTAGGCGTAAATCCTCGCTAAAAACCTAGCAATAACCAGCACCATTCAGCAGCAATTATGCGCCACGCATGGAATAGATTATGCTAGCAAATTGGAAACGTTGCCTTGCTGATCATCGCTTGTTTTGGAGTGAATTGGCGTTGTATACTAACAATTGCTAAGGCGAAATGATGATATATGGCTTGGGAAATCGTGCTAGAAAGAGAGTTTATCAATGAATCAGCATGAGGATGATCGCGCTGCCGAACAGGCAATATTGGAGCGTTTGGCAACCCTCAGCACGATGCAGTTTGATGATGTTGATCGTGCAATTCAGACCTATCTGGCAGTTGCATGTGAAGTAACTGGTACGGCTACCGCCCTGATTGGCGATTTGAATCGAACCCATCAATATATTCGGGCAATTTATCCAGCGACGACCGGCAATTTGGCAGCCGGCAGTACGCTTGCCCGTGAAGATACTTTTTGTCAGTATATTGATGTGACAGCACAACCTTTGGTGGTTGACGATGCTGAGCTAGATCTGCGGGTTCAGCGCTTGCTTGAACGGCTAGAAACACCCGTGCGAGCCTATTTGGGCGTGCCAATTCCAGCTTCAACCGCAGGGTTGACTCCAACCTTGTGTACCTTTGATCCGCAGGCGCATTGCTTTACACCAATCCATGTGGCAGCGCTTAAACTTTTAGCCCACCAAATTGCCCGCTGGATGCCGCTGCTACGTGCGCCCGCGACTGATGAGCCGCCCGTTGCACTGACGAATCTGAGTGTCGCTGAACTTAACCAAATCGTCGCCCACGATATTCGTAATCCACTGCATTTTTTGCAGGGAACTTTAGAATTATTGCAAGGTGATCCGTTATTACCAGCTGATCATGCGCTTGGCTCGTTGTTGCCCCAAGCCTATAACTCAGTCTTGCATATTCAGCGGCTTGTGCGCGATTTGGTCGATGGCACTGCCTTGATGACTGGAACGCTCTCATTTGTGCGCCATACAATTGATCTAAGCACGTTAATTTCTGAGATTGTGGCTGTTGCTAGCACGATGCTGCGTTCAACCTGTCGCATTCATCAGGAGATCGCGCCAGATCTCCCGCCGCTGATCAGTGATCGTGATCGGATTTGGCAAATTGTGCACAATCTTGTCAGCAATGCGGTGCGCTATACCGAGGCAGGCACGATTACGATTCGGGCTTATCCCAACGATCATCACATGTTGAAGATTGAAATTGAAGATACCGGGCCTGGCATCAACCCTGCTGATAGCGTGCGGATTTGGGAACGCCACACGCGTGCTAGTACGATCGCCCAAGGCTGGGGCTTAGGTTTAGCAATTGTGCGGGCACTGGTGCTGGCCTTGGGCGGGCAAGTTGGCATGACCAGCACGTTGGGCCAGGGTAGTTGTTTTTGGGTAACTTTTCCCTTCGTTCGGCCTGAACCAGCCTTGGTCGATTATCAGCCTTGGCGTTCGTAGTGCTTTGCTCATTTGACCAATAACCTAATTGCTCGCTTGCTCAGGTGCGTCACAATAATGTTGCAGCACATTCCATAACTCAGGATTATAGTTAAAGTATAAAGGACTATGCGTAAACTTCGAGCTATGGATCAGTTTAATTCTTTGAAAAATAAACGGACGTTCCAAGATTGTCCGTTTAATCTCAGTTCGATCAATTGGAATTTCCCGAATAAATAATGGATAGATGATGATCCCATTGCTATAGATTTCGATCGGCAGTGCTTGGCCTTTGCTCACATTCCATTTGGCTTCAAGCTTAATTTTTTTCTTATAGAGCAATGTTCCATTGGCTTTAAGCTCAGCAATTGCCGTTTTTGGTGCAGTTGCTTTAAAAAATGGCAGGCCCATTGCAACGATCAAGAAGATCGTAACACCAAAAAGAAACAGCATAAACTGAAAAATTGGATCGTGCATACTTCCCTCAAATCATCATTTGTGGCGTTAGCCGCCGTGATCAAGCCTATACGGTACGCTTGATCACAGCGATTGTTGCTAAAGCCTAACGCTCATCGGGATAGGTTATGCCCCAGCTTTGACGCAATTGATCCATGGTATTGATCAAGCTGCGCGAAGCTGCCCACGAAACAATGGGGCTTTCGATTAAGCCTGCTTGAATACATTCGGCCACATGGGCAACTTCGGTAACATAGCCATTGCCAATGAATGGCAGATCAAGGGTTTCACTTGGTTGGCCGTTGTTTTGTACTACTAATTGTTGCGAGTGCCAAAAATTGCGTTGAAAGCGAATATAGCCGCTGCTGCCAGTGACGGTTGCTTCGCATGGCCCCGCTGCTCTCACGCTGGCAACACAGTTGGCTTGGCGATCATCGCCATATTCCAAAATAATACTTTCTTGTTCATCAACCCCAGTTTGCCCAAGTTGGGCTTGACCATAAACGCTGGTTGGCGCACCAAAAAGATACAAGGCCAAGGCCAAGGGGTAAATCCCAATATCGAGCAATGCCCCACCACCAAGCGCTGGATCATACATGCGATGGCTTGGATCAAACGGGAAGTGTACGCTGAAATCGGCATGGAATAGGTGTGGCTTGCCAATTGCCCCGGCCTCAATTAATTGTTTAGCCTTGATTGTGCTAGGGTGAAACCACATCCACATAGCTTCCATCAAAAAGCGTTGGTTAGCTTGGGCTGCGGCGATCATCGCTTCAACTTGTTGACTGTTGATGCCCATTGGTTTTTCGCACAGCACATGTTTGCCAGCATTCAAACAGGCGATCGTTTGTTCAGCATGGCGTGGGTGCGGCGAACCAATAATCACCACATCCAATTCGGGGTCGGCCAAAAAGGCTGCCTGATCGCTATAGGCATGGGCAAATTGATGGGTTTGGGCGAAGTTTTCAGCCGAGGCTTGATTGCGCGAAAGCACGCTCCAACGTTGGGCATTCGGCAAATCGGCCAAGGCATTGGCAAATTGTTCAGCGATCCAGCCTGTTCCGAGTAGCCCCCATTTGAGTTGTTGCATGAATGTTCTCCAACAGTCGATGAATCCGGTCTCATGCTACCACGTAATTGGCTAACGACGTTTAAACAGGCGATTAATACTTGATCATAATCGTGGTCTATTTGTGATCAGGGTGTGAACATTGATCAATTGCTCTCGACAAGCCTGATCGTTCGGCGTATGATCGGGGTTATTCGTACTAAGGAGTAGCCACATGTTACGACAGCAACCACCTGGGCCAACCCCGCGTTTTCCCAATTTGTTGATGCGCTTTCGGCGTAATCCTTTACTTTTTTTAACTCAAGCCGCGCGTGAATATGGCGATGTGGTGCGTTTGAAATTTGGGCCGCGTGAATTAATTTTGTTAAATCACCCTGATGATATTCATGCGATGTTGGTAACCAATCAGAAGATTTTGGCTAAAAGTGTGGTTTTGCAACGCTCCAAACGTTTATTGGGCAATGGCTTGTTAACCAGTGAAGGCGAGCAACATATGCGCCAGCGCCGTTTGGTGCAGCCCGCTTTTCATCGCAAACGGATCGCAGGCTATGCTGAGGTGATGGCAAACTATGCTGCCGAAATGCGCGAACAATGGCAACCAGGCCAAGTTTTTGATGTCCATGCTGAGATGATGCGCTTGACCTTGCGAATTGTGGCTAAAACCTTGTTCGATGCCGATGTTGAGCGTGATGCCCAAGCGGTTGGCGAGGCGCTCGAACATTTGCTCAATCGCTTTAATGTGATGATTCTGCCCTTTGCTGAGTTGATCGAACGCTTGCCGTTAGCCTCGAATCGGCGGGTTCAAGCCAGCATCCAATATCTTGATCAATTGATGTTTCGGGTGATCGAAGAACGCCGCCACGATCAACGCGACCATGGCGATTTGCTCTCGATGCTGCTGCTGGCCCAAGATACCGAGGGCGATGGCACAGGGATGGATAATCAACAAGTGCGCGATGAAGCAATTACGCTATTTTTGGCTGGCCATGAAACCACCGCGAATGCTTTGAGTTGGACATGGTATTTGCTTAGTCAACATCCTGCAATTGCTGAACGTTGGTATCGCGAACTCGACGAGGTGTTGGCGGGGCGCATTCCAACCATGGATGATGTTCAAAACCTGAGCTATACCCGCATGATTTTGGCTGAATCAATTCGCATGTATCCCCCAGCGTGGATTATGGGGCGCGAAGCCTTGGCCGACTATCACGTTGGTGATTATATTTTTCCTGCTGGGATTGGCCTGACCGTTTCGCCGTTTGTGGTGCATCACGATGAACGTTGGTTTCCCAATGCCTATCAATTTAATCCTGAACGTTGGACAGCGGAGCAAATTGCTCAACGTCCGAAGTGGAGCTATATTCCGTTTGGTGGTGGCTCGCGGATTTGCATTGGCGAACAATTTGCTTGGATGGAAGGGATTTTATTGTTGGCAACGATTGGTCAACGCTGGCGCTTAAAGCTGATGCCTGGGCATCCGGTAGCCTTGCAACCTGTGATTACCCTACGGCCACGCCATGGTATTAAGATGGTCGCGGTTGCTCGCTGAATCATCAGCATTAGCCTAATACTCCTAGTAGGCCAATAGCCAAGCAGGGTTGTGAAGTGCTTAAAATTCACGCCAAAACTCAACTGCTCATTTGACATGTTCTGTGTTACACTGGCCATGCAGCAGGGTGAGTAAATTAACATTGTTCTTGGGTAGTGGCCTACTAAGCCATGTGGTAGCACATGGAGGAGTCTTGAACATGCTAAGACGAACCGCATTGGGGATGCTGGTAATCATCGGTTTGGCCTTGGTTAGTGCGTGTGGGGGTGCTTCACAACCTCAAGCCGAGACGATCAAAATCGGCTTTTTTGGCCCAATGAGCGGCAACAGTGCTAGCGATGGCACGCACTCGATGTATGCTGCGAAATTGGCGATTGATCAAGCAAACGCCAACCAAACTGTGCCCGGCAAGACCTTCGAGTTGATAACCTATGATGATCAACTTGATCCCAATCAAGCAATTACGGTTGCCCAGAAACTCGTCACTGAAGATAAAGTTCGCGCCGTGATTGGCGGCTCCTACAGCAGCACAACCCGCGCAGCCGCGCCAGTCTTCCAACAAGCTGGCATCCCCATGTTAGCGGCTTATGCCACCCATCCTGAGGTTACCAAAACTGGTTCGATGATCTTTCGCGTCATTTATATAACGACAGTCCAAGGTAATGCATTGGCGGTTTATGCCACAACCAAGCTCAATTATCGTAATTTCCACGTGCTGAATATTAATAATGATTATGGGCGGAGCATCACCGAAGCCTTTACCAAAACTGCTCAAGCCAATCATTCAACAATCGTCAGCGCGAGCGAATATGCCAGTGATGCCACTGATTTTAGCAGCCAAATTGCGACGATTAAGGCCAAACCAGCCGATGCCTTGATTTTGGTGGGTTATTATGCCCAGAGTGCTGATATCATTAAACAAGTGCGTCAGGCAGGCATTACCTTGCCAATTATTGGCTCCGATGGCTTGGATTCGCCGTCGTTGGTCGAGCTTGGTGGTAGCGATGTTGAAGGCGTGATTTTGGCAACCGATTTTTCGCGCAATGATCCACGATCAATTGTACAGAATTTTATTCGCGAATATCGTAATGCCCACGGAATTGATCCCGACGTTGTAGCTTCATCAACCTATGATGCTACCAATTTGTTGATCGATGCCTTCAAACGTAGCCCAGACAGCAGCTCAAGCGCGATTCGTGATACTTTGGCGGCAACCCAAACCTACGAAGGGGTGACGGGCGCAATTGTCTTTACGCCTGAACGTGAAGTTAATAAAACCGTGCTGTTCGTCAAAATTGAACGAGGAGCCTTTACCTTTTTGGATAAACTTGATCCTAGCCAATTGCCCTAAATCGATCTGAGCACGTCGTTCGATCCAACGTCGCAAAGCACCATTTCAGCAGAGGTAGGAATACATATGCGGGCACGGGTTCGCCAACGAGTTACCTGGATTATCTTGCTTGCGGCGTTGTTGCCGTTATTAGCGGTGTGGGCAATCGCCTTGACGATTAGCTATCGAGCGCAGCAGCGTTCGGCGCAAAATCAACAAGTGGCGCTCACTAACCTAGCCGCTGAAGATTATCGACGCTTTGTGCTGAATAGTATGGATGAGTTGCGCGGCGCTGCTGAAACGCTTGGGAATAATGGGAATCCCAGTCAGTTGAGCGATTTGCAGTTGGGTTCGCAAGTGCTATTTGGCTCAAGTTTTTCTGAAGTTGGGGTGTATAGCCTGAATGGCGAACGAATCGCAGTGGCGGCACGCTTGCGCGGCGTGCGCATGCCCGAATCGTTGGCAGGCTCACCATTATTGCAAATGGTGCAAAATCGCCAAGTTGCGATTGAAAACCCTGCGCCCTTGCAAGCCCTCTCCTTGCCACTTGCTCCCAGCGAAGTGCCGCACTTTCGGATGGCCTTGCCAATTTTGGGCAATGCCAACGCCCAATTAATTCTGGTCGCCGATATCAGCATGGATCGAATTTGGGAAACGACTTCGCGGATAGAATCAGCCGCCCAGATGCGGGTGTTGGTGGTTAATCAACAAGGCCAATTAATTAGCGCCGCCAATACCCAAGCGCTAATCGAGAATCAAGATTTATCCAGCTTACCCTTGCTGCAAACTGGCAATTCGATTGAAACCTATCGTAGCCCATTTGGCGAAGAAGTTTTAGGTGTGCGCACCTCGCTTGATCCTACCGATTGGATTTTGATCGTTGAACGACCGCTTGAGGTTATTTATAGTAATGTTCAAACCTTGGCAATTAGTTTGTTGATTGTGATTGGGATTGCCTTGCCGATTGTGGCGGCGATTGGTTGGTATGTTGGGCGGCGATTGGCCTTGCCCGTGCAAAAATTATATGCGAGCGTTACCCGTTTTACCGATGATCCCAATGCCTATACTCCGGTGCACCTCAACACCCGCGACGAATTGGCTAGCCTTGGCGAGGCCTTCAATACGATGGTGGTTGGCCTCAATGCCTCGCAAACACGGCTTTCTAAAATGAATGAAGAGCTTGAAACGCTGGTTGTGACCAGAACTGGCGAGTTGAATCAGGCGTTGGCTGAGGTGCAAGCCCAAAATCTTGAACAAGAACGCTTGCTCGAAACCGTGCGCCGTTTGAGCATGCCAACCATCCCAATTACTAAGCATATGCTGGTGATGCCGTTGGTTGGTGAATTTAGCGCTAATCGGGCTGGCGATATTAATGCAACGCTGCTCAAATCGATCGAACAACAACAAGCCAAAGTTGTAATTATGGATATTACCGGCGTGCCAGTTGTCGATCAATCGGTGGCGCGAGCCTTGATCAGTGCTTCGCATGCAGCGCAATTGCTGGGAGCGCGGGTGATTTTGGCGGGGATTCGCCCCGATATGGCCGAAACCTTGGTTAATTTACAGCTTGATCTTTCAGTGATTGATACGGAGGCAACCTTGGCCCAAGCCTTTAGCCGTGGCACTGAGTATTTGCAAAAGCGTCGGCGCTAAATTGAAAATCAATTATGCTCTGGTTCGTTGCGAATGTAGAGTTGCTTGAGTAGCGGTGTAAATACGCGGTAAAAGCGTTCGAGGGTGTCGATCATCCAAACGTGATGGTCGGCCCAGTGCTGATGATCGTGCAAATTGGCGTTGCGCCGAATTAGCCAAATTTGATATTCTTTGGTCAAAGGATTTTCGCGCCATTCAAGGCCAACCCCTAATTGTTGCTCGATTGCCACCCGTTGTTGGCGTAACCACCGAAAACGTAATTTGGCTGAAATACCACTGAGCATTACCGCCACGCCAATCCAATTATCGCGTTGATTCAAGACCGCTTGTAAGCTGCAATCGGCACGGCCTAGCGCAAAGCTGGTGCTTGGCTCGGAATGCGGTTTTTTTGCCCCAAGATGGCTATTACGCTCACGTAACATGGCATTAAAGCGCATCCAATAGCCTAAATAGATATTTTTGCTGGGGCTGGCCGGAGCTGGCGGCGCTACTGGCACTGGCTCGTTAGTGATTGCTAGTTCCCAATCGGCTGGCTTGCAAATCAGCTTGAAGTGCGGGGCAAATGGCGAATCATCAATTTGCCATAACTCCAATTCGATTGCAAAAAACAATAAATGAGGGAGCGTTTGTTGGTTGAGCCATTCGATCGTAGCACGATGCTCAGGCGTAAAATGCTCAGCAATCCAAATTAAAATCGTCGCCTTGACCGTGCTGGCGGTGGTGAGCAATTGCCCAAGATGGGCATGATCGCTGCCAGCTAATTGATTTTCGATCAAGACCTTGGTTTCGGTACGTCGATCGTAGCACACCAGACTTTGGCGTAAATTGCCAGTGCCTTTATTGAGTGCTTCGAAGCGTAATTCGAGGTTGGTGGCAGTGTTGAGCTGAGCGATATTTTCGGCTTGGGTGAGCCAGTGGGTAAAATGGCTAGCTGCCTGCCGCCAAGCATCATGAATGGGAACCCGTTTAAGCCGACCAAGCTGATTCATCGCCGTAATTCCTCACTACACCGTTGGGCTGCAAGCTGCTACAGATTATAGCATGAAGGGCGGGTTGCCCGGTTAAAGCTCCATCAAGCGATTGATTTGCTGCAGCGCCATGCCTGTTAGCATTCAGTTGATTCGTTAAAGGAGTTGCAACGATGGTAGATGATCGGCAAATTCTGGAAACTGAGCGCTTGATATTGTGCAAATTAACCCCTGATGATCTTGAGGCCTTATTCCGACTATATCGTGATCCGATCATTCGTGAGCACTTCCCTGAGGGTGTGTTGAGCCGTGAAGAAACTCAAGCCGAGCTTGATTGGATTATTAAGGTTTATTACGGCGACTATGGCTATGGCTTGTGGGCAACGATTTATAAACCAACTGGAGCTTTTATTGGGCGCTGTGGTTTACTGCCATGGGTGATCGACGAGCGCCAAGAAGTTGAAGTAGCCTATTTGCTCGATCAAGCCTATTGGGGACAGGGTTTGGCAAGCGAGGCTGCTCAAGCAATTGTTGCCTATGGGTTCGATCAGCTTCACTTTGATCGTTTGATTTGCCTACCAATCCCCGAAAATGCTGCTTCGATTCGGGTAGCTGAAAAAATGGGCATGCAGTTGGAGCGCGAGTTGGTGCTTGATGGCTCGCCCGCGCTGCTTTATTCAATTGCCAAAAGCTAGATTATGGTTGCGTTGGAAATGGCTCGACTGAATAGGCTCCGTTGCGGCCAACATAGATCGCCAAACGCCCACTAAGAAAGACCAGATAGCTGCTTACTCCTGCTGCCATGCTCTGCTGCAAAAATGTGGGATAGCTGATTTCGCCGCGTTGCGAGGCCTTGAGGGCTGTTTGAAAGGCGACTAAATCCAGTTGGCTCGCAATTGCTGGCAGCTTGTTTAGGTTTAATGGGTAGACGAAGCTTTGGCCTTGATGACCATAGTAGGTCATTTCAAGCCGAATCAGATCAACATGATATTGCTCGACACTTGGGCTTAGCCGCTGAATCACCTCAGGAAAGGGTAAGGTTCCGTTGAGGGTGCTCTCGGCACAGGCTTGCAGCAGTGTTTGATCAAACGTTGACATGGTGTTGCTCCATAACAGAATGCTATGGAGCAAGTTTAGTTCTCGGCCAACAGCAATGATTGAAGAAATGCGACATCCTTGCTTGTGGCTGCATAGGCTGCTGGCGATTGACCGACGCGGGCAGCAAATTGGCGAATAAAATGGGCTTGATCAGCGTAGCCCGAATCATGGGCAAGGCTAGCCCAAGAATTACGTTTGGCCAATGATCTCAGCGCCTGATCAAATTGCACTAAGCTGGCATAGGCCTTCGGTTGCAAGCCAATTTGCTGTTTGAATAGCCGTTCTAGTTGTCGCCGACTGAGGTTGACCTCACGCGCAAGCTGGCTAATCGGATATGTGCCCTTGGCTGCTAGCAGAATATTTACTGCATTGATGAGGCTAGCATGGGGTGAGCAGGCTTGTGGCATGAGTTGATCATATACAAATTGACTGACTAGTTCGGCAACGCTGGTTAAATCAGCCGATTGTAAGGCCAGCGTGTCGATTTGCTCAATCAGATATTCGAGCTGGCTCGCGGCTATAAATTCGTGCAATGGCACATGCTGATCGTGCAAATCGGCCATCGTATGCTTGAAACTAGCAAATACGCCGTATGGTTGAAAAACCAGCAAGATTGTTTGGGTTTGTTGGTCAGGCTGAAATTGGCGAATTGTTGATTGTAATCCCGTCAAGCCTAGGCGATTTAAGTGTTTAAACGTATTTGTTGGCTGCTGATGTACGCCCAAACGCCCTTGATATTGGATTCCTGCCACCGGAAATGGCGTTGGCAAGACCGGATAGGCTGAGGCTTCAGATCCATGTGCTTGATGCAAGACGATCGAACGAATCAATGGGCGTAACGCACGATTGACTGGCAGGCTAACCAAACTCATGCAGGCTCCTCGTATGGCGTGATGATGATGGATTCAAGATCGTATTTTAGCTGCCATAGGTTGATTGTTCAATCATCCACAAATTCCTGATATTTATCCCCTTCGTGGCCTTCGTGCGCTTCGTGGATCAAATGCTCTGCGCCTCTGCTTTTGCCTTCTGACTTTTGCCTTTTGATTTGTTCTATGTTCGCTTTGTGGTGGCCTAACTTTTTAGCCTGTGCTTGGATATATCTAGTGAGGGCGCACTCAACAATTGGCTGAAAGGAAGGATATGCACGATCACGAAGCTATAGCTCGACTCAAACAAGGTGATATCGCTGGGCTAGCCCCCCTTGTTCATCAATATCAATATCAGGCTGTCCGCGCAGCGATCTTGGTTGTCCGCGATCGGGCTGCTGCTGAAGATATTGTTCAATCGGCTTTTCTGCGGGTGGTGCAGCGCATCCAACAATTTGATAGCCAACGCGCCTTCGGCCCGTGGTTTATGAAAATTGTGTTGAACGATGCACTCAAAGATGCCCAACGCCGCGAACGCCAAAGCTCACTTGATCAATCAAACGCTGCTGGCTTGGCGTTGTTCGAAGAATTAATGAGCAACGAACCCCAACCAGAGGCCTTGCTGGAGCAAGATGCACTGCGCGAAAGCGTCATGCAAGCCTTGAACCAACTAACACCGTTGCAACGGGCAGCAATTGTGCAACGCTATTACCTTGGAATGAGCGAGGCCGAAATGGCCGATGATGCCGCCACCAGCGCAGGCGCAATCAAACAACGCTTGTTCGGTGCTCGCGAACGGTTACGTCGGCTCTTAGCCCCAATTATTAATGAATCTGTGTAGTCGAGGAGTCTGCAATGCATAACGATAAGCATATTTCACAAGCACTCACCAGCATCGCTGAGCATGAAGTGCCTGAAGGTTCGCTCAATTTGCTCAAGCCAATTCAAGCCCAAGTTGCGCTCAAGCCTCAAGCAACACGGCGGGTTGGTTGGTTGCGCCCCGCCATGATGGCCGCGTGTGGGGTGGCCTTGGCAGCGGTTGGTTTTGGCTTATTGCCCAGCCAAGTTAACCAAGTGAGTGCTCAAGAGGCCTTGCGCCGTGCCGAACAAGTAACCGCTTTTGGTTTGACGGGGATTGATTCGCTGCATGGCGTGCTCGAAACCCATGTACCCGGCACTGGCAGCGTAGTCAGCGAAAAAATTTGGGTGCAACAGCCAAACAAATTGCGCAAAGAAATTATTTGGCCAAGCGGCAACACAATGCCTGAGCAATACGAAACCCAAATTATGAATGGCGACGATGCTTGGGCATGGATCTCGCCAGCTGGCCAGCCCAACCTGGTTGATGGTACGGTCTCGCAATTCGCTGCGAGCGAGTTGGATGGCGCGTTGTATGTGATTCCCAATCCAACCGCTTCGCTCGACTCGAATGGCAATAGCGAAGGTTTGTGCGCTCAACCAGGCGATCAGCTTTCAACTGTTGGCCAAGAAAGCTTCTTGGGCCGTGATGCCTTGGTGATCGAATGTGTGATTGGTGGCGATAGCGACCAAGCCAATACGCGGCTCAAATTCTGGATCGACGATGAGTTGTTTGTGGTGTTGAAGTCGGAGTACTACGAGACCAACGGCGATTTATTCGTTGAATCAGCCTATACTGAATTCGAAGTTAATGGTTCGTATCCTGCCGACTTCTTCGCCCCACCAGCAGGCGCTCCAATCGACGTTACCGAATAAGCATTTAGCCTTAAGCCAGCGATCAATTGTTGATCGCTGGCTTTTTTTGATTTAAATGCAATCATGCCAACGACCGATTGACATGCACTTGGCTGGGCTACTACACTAACAGCGCTTCATGGGTGAAGCATTAGTGTTTCTGAACAAGCGGAGTATGGAATGCACCACAGCTCAACGAACGACGATATCGCAGCGATTCAGCAAGCAGCCTTGGATTATCTGGAATCTCAGCACAACCTCGATCCTGCACAAATGCAACGTAGTATTCATCCACGCATGGTCAAACGCACATTCTGGACGCATCGGGGCACTGGCAAACAATATTTGCGTGAAGCGAGCGCCGAGGAAATGATTTTGCTGGCAGCTAGCTATAATCGAGATGGCGATAAATTTCCCGCAACACCGCGCAAAACGGTTGAAATTTTAGATGTTCAAGCGAGCGTTGCTAGCGTGAAACTTACCGCTGACGAGTGGATCGATTATATGCATCTGGTTAAAATCAACGATCAATGGACAGTGATTAATGTGCTGTGGGCTTATCACGATCAGGATCTTCATCGCTAACTAGCATAATCAATCAGTTGCGTGGTAGCGCTTGGATGCTACCACGTCAGCTAATAACTGCTTAACGCGCCCCATTAACGGACGAATGCCAATCTCATTGCATTCCACTGTTGCCGCAACGCGATCTCCATACGTTTTTCATTAAATCATTGCACTTTGGTTAGATTTGGTAGGAAATGTCAAGTTTTCTATCGGTGGAGCTGCTATAACTCCTTCAGAATGAGTCAAAGCCAACTCTGGAGGAAATTATGCACTTTTTAAAGGTTTTGTTGATCGTTTGTTGTACGTTAGTTGCGGCAATTCAGGTTCAGGCTGCGCCCTCTGCTGGCGTGGTTGGCACTGGTACGCCCGCTAGTTGTACCGAAGCTGCTCTGGATGCGGCGCTAACCAACGGCGGCATTATTAGCTTTAATTGTGGTGGCGCAGCCACGATCAATCTTACAAGCGATAAAATTTTGGTTAGTTCTACCACGATTGATGGGGCAAATCAAATCACGCTGAGCGGGCGCAATCTCAATCGCTTGTTTGTAGCCAACGGCGCAATTCAGCTAAATCTCCGAAATTTGACCCTAGAAGCAGGGTTTTCGGCGGTTGGCGGCGGGGCATTGGAGTTGGTTGGAGCCGAGGTTGTGCTCGATAAGGTGATTCTCAAAAATCATCAAGCAACCGATCAAGGCGGGGCGATCTATTGCTTTCAAGGCAGCGGCGGTAGTTTAACGATTCGCAATAGCAGTTTTCAGGGCAATCGCTCAGCTTCGGGCGGCGCGATTTATAACGATGGCTGCGATTTGGCTATTGACAATAGCGATTTTACTGCCAATATAGCTCCGACCAACACCGTTACTTCATTTGGGGGAGCGATTTATAGCGTTGGCCCAACCACGATCACCAACAGCCGTTTTTATCGCAATCAAGCCCGTGATGGCGGTGCGATCTTCATTCACACTCAAGCCTCAGCAACCATTCGTTATAGCAACTTTCTCGAAAATACTGGTGGTTATGGCGGTGCGCTCGAAAACACTGGCGGACTGACGATCACCGATAGTTTATTGCAAGCCAACACGGTTAGTGGCACTGGCGGCGCAATTTGGAATAGCGGTGGGCGCTTGTTGCTCAAACGCTCACGCCTGCTGGGCAATCAGGCCGATGAGGGTGGCGCAATTAGTAGCTATGGTACACACGCCGAACTCGTCGATCTATTGATCGAGGCGAATCAAGCAACTGGCACAAATGGCGGTGGAGCAATTTACCATTCTAGCGGCACACTGTTTATCAGCAATGCTAGCCTAATTCGTAACCAAGCAAGTGCTGGCCATGGTGGCGCAATCTACCAAAATTCCGACGACAACTTGACCCTGACCAACGTGACAGTCGCCGAAAATCAGGCCGATCAATTTGGTGGTGGCCTTTATCACAAAGCGCGTTATGCGGTGATTACCAACAGCACTTTTTACAACAACACCGCTTTGGCTGGCAACGAATGGTACGAGGATTCGCCGCTGACCAGTGAGCAACCAGGCATTATTCAAATTGGCAATAGTGTCGTGGCTGGCGCTAGCAATAATTGTGGCGGCAGCGCTGTCCAATCGTTGGGCTTCAATTTTAGCGATGGTACATGCGCTGGGCTCGATACGGCCAGCGATCAGCAAAATACCAATAATCTGCTGCTTTCGGCGCTCCAAGTGAATGGCGGGCGCGTGGCCATGCCAGTTTATACGCCGCTGACGGGCAGCCCATTAATTGATAGTGCCGATCCTAATCTTTGTCCAACGACTGATCAACGGGGCGCGACACGAGTGGCTGGCTGTGATGTTGGCGCGGTCGAAGCGGCGGTGCAATTACCCCAAGTTTATTTGCCATTAGCAATCCGTTAATTGATTGTGGAGGAACCTATGCGACGTATTTCAAGTTTGATCTTGCTGATGATTCTGGTCGGCTGTGGGGTGGCTGCTCCAGCGCCCACGAACCCTGCCGTAACCAGTGTGAGCGGCGAGGCCACCAATTTGCCGCCCGATTCAACCAAAACCAGTTTGCCAGTGATCATGACCGGTGATCCGAATGCTCACCCACGTTTATGGCTAACTCAAGCCGATTTGCCGCGATTGCGAGCGTGGGCCAGTGATTCCAACCCAATGTATCGTGATGGCTTGAAGTTGGTGGCTGAAGAGGCCAAAATTACCATGGATGCTGGCGATGTGCCAATCCGTGATTGTGGCAGCACCGAATACGAAGAGTTTCCAACCGAAATGTATGCTGAACTCTTCGCTTTTATGTCGTTGATTGATCCCAATGAGGCGGCTCGCGCCGATTATGCGCAACGAGCGCGAACCCTGTTGATGTACATCATTAATATTGCGGCGCAAGGCCCAGCTGAAAATGATGATTATCTGTGCCCTGAAACTCAATCGACAGGCTACCCGCCATTTCGTAGCCCACGCTTTTTTACCGAGGATTCAAACCGCGCCCGTTGGCATGGCGAGGCCTTTCCCTTGGTCGTCGATTGGATTTACCCAGTCTTGAGTGCTAGCGATAAAGCGGCGATTCGCGGGGTCTTTTTACGCTGGTCAGATGAAATTGTCCAACGTGCCTATCATCATCCCGAGCCAGTTGGCGTGATCAACGATCCAAGTTTGATTGCCGATACAGCTCAAGTACGTTGGTCTGGCAATAACTATTTTGTGGCCCATATGCGCAATTTGGGCATGATGGCACTAGCATTTGATGCCAATGACGACCCAAATAATCAACTGCGCGATTATTTGAACAACGCCACCGGTGCTTGGCTGTATATTTTTGATCATCTGACCCGTACCGATAGCAAGGGTGGCCTATTGCCGGAAGGCTTTGAGTATAGCCCACAAACCGCCAGCTATGCGATTCAATTTCTGTTGGCTTTGCAAACCGCAGGCAAAGATACCTGTGGCCCGCACTGCAAACTGACCGAAAATCCATTTTGGGATGATTTTGTTACCAGCTACTTACACTCGTTGAGTTCCAACCCAACCGAAGATCCTAATCATGGTTTGGTCTATCAGCCAGCCTGGTATGGCGATGCCCAGAGCTATCACTTGGTCGATTTTATCAATGCCTTTGGTTCATTGGGGATTTACGATCAACGGACTGGCAATGCTGCCCGTTTGGCCAAAGTGCGCTGGATCGAAACCGTCACCCCGCCAGGTGGAGCTGAGGGCTTGATCGAACGAGTTGGCAACCCCAATGATTTTCGCGATGCCATTATCTATTTCATGCTGTTTGATCCGACGGCTGCTGTGGCAAGCGACCCACGGCCAAGCCTACCGCTGGATTTCTACGCTGAAGGCATGCACAAAATTTTCTCGCGTACCAGTTGGGCCGATGATACAGGTTGGTTCAATTTCAGCCTAAGTTGGAATTTTATCGACCATCAACAGGCCGATGGCAATCATTTTGAGTGGTTTCGCAACGGCGAATGGCTAACCAAAGCTCGCACTGGCTACGCTGATATCGCCGAGGGCATCGCCAGCTCCGAGTTTCGCAACCTGATCGCACTCGAAAATGATCAGCCTGATCGTGATCCATCCGATTGGCGGATCGATCTATGGCAACGTGGCTCACAATGGAATTTAGTGCCAACTGGTGATCCAAACTTAGTTGCACATAGCCTTGATAGCCGTTTTACCTATGCTTTGGGCGATGCAACCAACCTCTACAATAGCGAAAACGAGGCAACGACCGATATTAGCCACGCTAGTCGTTCGATTGTCTGGCTCAAACCCGACACGATTGTGACCTATGATCGTGGCACATCGCAAACCGCCAACCGCTTCAAACGCTGGTGGCTACAATTGCCCACACCAGCAACCGTTAACGGCAACCGCGCTACGATGACAACTGCTGGTGGACAGACGTTGAATGTAACCAGTTTATTGCCAGCGGGTGCGACATTAAGCGCCGTCAACATTGCCGACCAACAATCGGAGAATACTGCGGCCAGCGACGACCCCATGAAAGTGCGATTGCGAATTGATGCTCCTGGCAACCCACAGGATGTACGCTTTTTGCAGGTATTGCAAGCTGCTAACAGTGGAGTCACGCCAGCCAACGTCAGCCTCATTCAGGCTAGTTCTGGCAATTATGCTGGGGCACAAATTGGCTCGCAGGTGGTGCTCTTCCCAATTAATCTTGATCAGGCTTTTGCCACAATCGAATATAGCACCGCGAACGCTGCCAACCTGCAATTAATCACAGGATTGCAACCAAACACGGGCTACACCGTCCAGCGCAATGGCAATAATGTCAGTATCAGCCAAGGTGGCTCGCAAATGAGCGATAGCGGTGGAGTTTTGGTAATAGAGTAAGCCCTGATCGAACTGCCTGCGGCGTTTGCTAATGCGTTAAGCTGGGCTGGACGGAGACGAAATCTACCTGCATCGTGTGCTATGAGTGTTGTCACGCGATGCAGGTAATTGCATTGTCGCTAAGTGACTGATAATTCATTACCATATCCACATCTCTACTATCTTCTTTTTTTGGGTTTGGGTTGTTGCAATGAAGCTGAGGCCGAGGGTAAGCATTTTCGTATATTACTGGTAACGGATACTGGTGTTTCAAATCTTGTTACTAGAGCTTGATTATTATTTGGATGTGAATCTATACCGCCTCGTGTGTGTTCTTGAACCCATGTATAACCCAACTCAAGGATAACCCCTGCTGCTTTGGCTTGTAGATATTTATCATGGGGTGCATCGTAACCATCCTCAATAAATCGTTTATGTGCGACAACTATATGCTGTGATTTTGATAGACTTTGATGCCAATTATGAATACTTACCCGATTGGATTCCCCTTTTGTTCTAGGCAATGATCTGCGCGAATCACTATAATAATTGTTGCTGCTCTGACCTCTGTAAGAATATCTTGATCCATGCGTCGGCTTACTAGTTTCAGGCACAACAAGAGCATGATATGTGGCAATAAGTAGATATCTGAGCATAGTTATATAGCCTTGATTGTTAATCTTGTCGATGAAACCTGTAATTGAACTATCTTTTTGAATAATAACATTCTCAACGGTATCATATTTTATTGTGGGTATATGAAAATATAATTCTATTTTAATACTAGGTGCATAAAAACCTTCTTGAATGAACCTTAAAGATTTAAGATACGTATACTCTGCTATATCATTTTCTGTTTCAATAACTAAAATCCCTTGAGATGGAATCGCATATTCTCGTTTATTTGAAGTAATGTCTTTCCATAACATACTTACTCTATCTAATAAAAAGTGATCATTTTTGACATAGAGCTTATTAAAGTAGCTTGCTAAAATCGAAGTAGTATTTTTGGTTTCAATGATTTCAAGGTTTTTATTTATGGGATTTGAATTATTTGATAATCTATTATTACTAGATTGATCTAGAGAAGCTTTGAAAGATTCAAATCTCTTTGGTATGCGTAATAAATATTTAGGGATATTTTTTACGTGATGTAAATTTTATAATATATAAATATATATATATAGCAATAATCAAGAAACTCGAAGGCTGTGTTGTAATTTTCTACTATACTTAATAGTTGTTGAATATTAATCTTTAATCCTGTTTTATAGAAAATGTTGTTTATTAATAGATCTGGATTCTTAAACGGGAAGTTTGGTTTTCGAAACTTTGCAACTAGCTGAATATACTCAAAAGTGTAGGTTTGGACTATATTCATTTTTGATAGATAAGTAATTGTATCTTTGAGGTGCAAGTCAGTAATATAACGATTTTTATTAAGGAATATATGTAGTTCAAAGATATCCTTGTTAGAATAATTTGTTATCTTATTATATAAAATAATTCTTGATTTAAATAAATTTATATTATCAAGTTTCTTGTTTTTGAATTCATTAATTAAGTGATTATTTTTATGTATATAGTTATTTATTAATTTTTGTTCTATATGCTGAGTAAGAGTAGCGAAACTGAAAATTTTCTTAAATGGTTCGATCAACCCTAACACCTCTTCTGCCGTGACTGATTGATCAAACCGAACACTTAACTCTTGAAGAAAATCCTCGATCTCTGTGTTCTCAACTGAGAGTTTGCTGGCTAATTGCTCAATTGCATCAGTCATAGTTGTACTCCAGCAAGCTAAAACCGCGCTTCGCACCAGTGCCTAACACATGTCTACTGTATATACTACATTCAAAATCCAGCGTCAAGCCTGATTTTGCTCTTTAATTACCTCAATCTAGGAACATAGCCCTAGTTTTTAAATTTATCCCGATCTCTCTCGCCTATTTTATCGTGCCTTCAATTTTGCCTTCTGATTTTTGCCTTCTGATTTTTGCCTTCTGATTTTTGCCTTCCATTAGTGTGATATTGACAAAAAGCAGAATCGCGCTATACTACTCTGCACTTGGTGTCATATTGACTATTAAAGAAGGAATGGCTATGCAACGGGTTGGGATTTTGGGCGGAACCTTCGACCCAATTCATTTTGCGCATTTGGCGATTGCCGAAGAGGCGCGGGTGGTCTTGGGTTTAAGTCAGGTGGTGTTTATTCCAACGGCTCAACAGCCCTTGAAGCAACAACACTTTAGCTCGGCCTACCAGCGCCTGGCCATGACTAAACTGGCGATTGCTGATAATCCAGCCTTTTCGGTTTCCACGATCGAAGTTGAGCGTAGTGGCGTTTCTTACACCATCGATACCATCCAAACGCTGCACCAGGATCAACCTCATATTGAGTGGTGGCTGATTGTTGGCTCGGATAGTTTGGCGACTCTGTCGCGTTGGCATGCTGCCCACGATTTAGTTCAATTGGCCCATTTTGCCATTTTAGAACGACCTGGCTTTGAGTTGGATTGGCCAGCCTTGCTTGATCAATTTCCAGAGCTAGCCAAGCGCAGCGTGCGGATTCAAGGCCCACGTATGGATCTTTCGGCGACTGAATTACGTAGTCGCTTGCAGGCTGGCTTGCCTGTGCGCTATCTCGTCCCTGATGCTGTTGCCAGCTATATTGCCCAGCAACAGCTCTATCTTGCTTAATGTAGCGCTTAACCTACGGTTTATATGTTCTTGCCTACAATCTTACCGAAGATAGATCTGAATTCGATCAGCTTCTGATGGTTGCCCTTTAGTGGGTGCAGGGGGATGAAGACCCCCTGCGTTTCCCGCCTTGAGGCGGGACGGAAGGGTGGAGAATCCTAATCTTTCAGCTATAGAATCAAGAACATATATCCTGGTGTTTCATCACGAAAGGATTTACCCGTTCTATGAACGATTATATTATTGTTGGCTCAGGCATCGCTGGTTTATACACTGCCCAACTTGCTGCTCAACATAATCTCAAAATTGTGTTGGTGACCAAAGAGGCAGTTGAGGAATGTAACACGCGCTATGCCCAAGGTGGAATTGCCGCCGCGATTGGTGAGCACGATTCGCCCGAATTGCACATTGAAGATACTTTGGTCGCTGGCGCTGGCATCAGCGATCCAGCAGCCGTGCGCGTTTTGTGCGAAGAAGGCCCAGCGCGGGTGCACGAGTTGATCAATTTGGGTGTGCCGTTTGATACCCACGATGGTGCAATCGCTCTGACTCGTGAAGCCGCCCACTCCGAACGCCGCATTTTGCACGCTGGTGGTGATGCAACAGGCGCAGCGATCGAAACAACCTTGGCAGGCGTGGTTGCGAATACCAATGTTGATGTGCGGGCTTGGACTTTAGCCACCGAAATTATGCTAGAAAACGGCCAAGCGGTTGGTGTGCGAACGCTTGATGCGCGGACTGGCGAGCGCGGCGAGGTTCGCGCCAAGCGGATTGTGCTAGCAACTGGTGGGGCTGGCCAATTATTCCAAGCTACAACCAACCCAACTGTCGCCACTGGCGATGGCGTAGCCTTGGCCTATCGCGCTGGTGCGGGTGTCTCAAATATGGAGTTCTTCCAATTTCACCCAACGGCTTTGCGGTTGGCTGGCGCACCTGGCTTTTTGATTTCCGAGGCAGTGCGCGGCGAAGGCGGCTTTTTGCGCAATGTGGCAGGCGAACGCTTTATGCTCAAATTGCACCCCGATGCTGAATTAGCGCCACGTGATGTGGTTGCACGGGGGATTGCCGCCGAAATGGTTTCAACCGATGCTGATCATGTCTATCTTGATGTGACGCACTTGCCAGCCGATTTGGTGCTGTTGCGCTTCCCTACGATTGCCAAAGTCTGTCGCAGCCATGGCTTGGATATTACCAAAGAACCAATTCCGGTTGCGCCTGCTGCTCACTACATGACTGGCGGCGTGGTCACCGATTTGCATGGCCGCACCAGCGTGCCCAATTTATTTGCGGTTGGCGAAGTTTCGATGACAGGCGTGCATGGAGCCAACCGTTTGGCCTCGAACTCCTTGCTCGAGGTGTTGGTTTGGGCCAAACGGGTGATTGAAGCTCCTGATGGCCCAATCGAAGCACCAACCTTTCCCCAAACGACCCAAGCGATCACCATGGCCGCCGAAGCCGATGATACGCCATTTAGTCGGGCTGCTTTGCAACGCCTGATGTGGCGCAATGTGGGCATTGTGCGCGAAGCCGATGGTTTGGGTTCGGCCTTGCGGCAGTTGGTTGCTTGGCGTGATGCCCAAGCCGAGCCAGCCACTGTTCGCGAGTATGAAGATGCTAATTTGTTGGTAACCGCAACCCTGTTGACCTATGCCGCCTTATTGCGCGAGGAAAGCCGTGGAGCGCATGCCCGCCGCGATTTCACTGAAACCCGCGAGGTTTGGCAACGCTACTTGGTCTTGAAGCAAGGCTAATTATTTATTTACAGCGAGAATGGTGGATCAAACTTGATCCACCATTTTGTATTTAATTATTGCCATACATGTTCATTATTTGCTAGCACTTTAGCACTTGGTTTGGGTAGGTAAAACAGGCATGATCAATGTTTTATTGCTTGTAATTGCTAAAGGATAGGATGGGACTGTATGCGGCGTTGGTGGCTGTGGCTTGAAATGCTGGTTTTGTTTGGCCTCGTGCCGTTGGTGCTGCGCTTTGTTGTGCCAGCCCGTTGGTGGTTTGGGGTACTGGGTTTGGCGGCGCTTGGGGCGTGGTTTTGGTTGCGGCGGCGAGCAGTGCCAATTGGGCTTTGGCAAGGGTGGTTTAATCCGCTCGAACAAGCTCAGTTTTGGCGTTTGCTGCAACGTTTTGGCTTGGCCAGTCTGTTGGCGGTGCTGTTAGTGTGGTTTTGGCAACCAGCCAATTTATTCAATTTGCCGCGCCAACAGCCTTGGCTTTGGCTCACGATTCTGTTAGTCTACCCGATCTTTTCGGTCTACATTCAAGAATTGGTCTTTCGTGGTTTGTTTTTCGAGCGCTACCGCGATTTGTTGAATGAGCGTTGGCTGCTGCTGCTCAGTGCTATGCTGTTTGGCTGGGCGCATATTATTTTTCGTAATCCCTACGCTGTGCTGTTGACCCTGATTGGCGGTTGGCTATTTGCTGATACCTATCGCCAAACCCGCTCGTTGCGTTTGGTGTGTTTGGAGCATGCGTTGTATGGCAATTTGATGTTTACGGTTGGCTTGGGCCACTATTTTTTCAGTCGAGGCTTGGGTTAATTGGTAACGATATTTGGAAATTGCTGCCTTGACCAAGTGTGCTGCTCACCTCAATTGTGCCGCCATGAGCCTCGATAATTTGCTTGACAATCGCTAAACCCAAGCCCCGCCCGCCTGTATCGCGGTTGCGCGAGGCATCGGCCCGATAGAAACGCTCAAAAATATGCGGCAAATCATGAGCCGCAATTCCCTCGCCAGTATCGTGGATGCTTAGGTTGATCGATGACTGATCGCTACTACAACTGATGCTGATCGTGCCATTGGCTGGCGTGTGGCGAATCGCATTTTTCAGCAAATTACCCAAGGCCTGCACAATCCGCGTGCGATCAACAGCGATCTTGGGGAGTGGTTGCTCGATGCTAAGTTTCAATTGGATGCCTGCATTGAGCGCTGGTTGTTGCCAACGTTGATGGGTTTCGTGGAGCAATTGCTCAACATCTAATGCTTCTTGGTTAAATTCTAGGCTGTGTGATTCGGTTTTGAGCAGCAAGGTCAAATCATCGAGCAAGCTAACAATCAATTTAATTTCATGCTCAACATGGCGAGCAGCTTCATCGGCACTTTGTAATTGATCGGCCAAGCCTTCCATTTCAAGCTGAATTACGCTGAGTGGAGTGTGCAATTCATGGGTCAAATCGTGAATTAGGCGGGTTTGTAACATGCGCTGTTGGGCCAGTGAATTGGCCATATGATTGAAGGCCTTGCTCATTTGGCCTAGCTCATCGTGCGACCGGATTGGCACTTGCGTTTGCCAATTGCCGGCGATAATTTGCTTAGTGGCTTGGATTAATGCCAAAACTGGCGCGGTAATGGTGCGAACCAAGACAAACCCTAAGGCCAAAACGATCATTCCGACGATACCACCGCTCATCACCAAGGCCTGTCCAGTGCTACGCAAAAATGCCCCTTGATGCTCGGTGTACGCGTGCGTGCCAGTCACAATCAGGGCTGAGCCAATTGGTTGGTTGCTGATTAAATCATAAAGTGGCACGGCATGCTGGCGCAAATCGTTGTCTAGTTGCTGATCGTTATTGAGTTGCTGAGCGCTGTCATAACTCACATTGCCCATTGGATCGAGAATAATCAGCCGTTCATCGCCATGCAGGAGCGCTTGTAATTCCCATTGCAGCAACATGCTGTCATGATGCAGCAGCCCCATTCGGCTATTATTTGGCTGCGCTAGGCCTTGAGGATCGATAAAACTCCAGGCTGATTGGGCGATCAGCGGGAGTTCATTCAAAATGCTGCTGATTGGAATGCTCGACATGGATTTTAGGCGTGCCAGTTCGGCCTCAACAATGGCCTGAACGAGCAGCCGTGGCTCGCTTTGATAGCGCTGAGCTAGTGCCACGAAGCCTTGGGGGTGTTGCAAGCTTTGTTGAATTTCAGCGGGGCTAGCATTCAGTTGTTTTTGAATTAGGCTGAGCCAATCGGGGCTGGTTTGATATTCAACAAAATAGCGAATTTGCGATTGTAAGTCGATGCCAGCGCCAGTTGGCGTGGCTCCGACCACGGCCATGGTCGTCGGGATGGTGGTCATTGGCAGTTGGGCTTGCTCAAGGCTCACGATCAACGCCTCAGGATCGACATTATGCGCTAATGCGACGCTCTCGATGCTGCCGCCGCTACCAACCTCGCCTTGCAAATGCTCAGGACTAATGCCAATGACCTCGGCGCTATCCTGCCAGAGTTGTCCGCTGTCAATACTGAAAATGGCTGGGGCTAGGCTCAGGGTGTGGGTTTGGCTCAAATTTTCGCTTTGCCGCAATAAGGTTGATATTGCCGACCAATCAGCGTTATAGGCATGACTGGCTTCGAGCCATGGCGCAAGCTGTTCGGTGCGCAATTGGCTTTGGTCGCCCACAAAAATATCAAAGCGTTGAGTCGTGAGCAAATATGCGCTTAGCCCGCTCAACAAGAGGGTTGCGCTAATCACCAAGCCAAATGCTGCCCCTAATTTCCAGCGTAACGATTTGCCCATAACACCCTACCTAATCAACAAATTTATAGCCAAGTCCATACACCGTCACAATATACTGTGGATTGGTGCGATCATGTTCGATCCGTTGGCGCAAACGCGCGATATGCGCATCAAGCGAACGATCAAAGCCAGCATAATCGCCAGCAAATACGGCTTCAAGCAACTGTTCGCGGCTGAGAATTTGGTTGGGATGGCGCATAAATGTCGCCAGCAAGGCCAATTGAATTTTGCTCAATTCGACAGGTTGCTGATTGACGGTGCATGAATGTTGCTCCAAATCCAATTCGATCGGGCCGCGTTTCAACATTTGGCTAGCTTGAATTGGCTGGCTGCGCCGCAAAACCGCCCGCACTCGCGCCACCAATTCGCGAGCATTGAAGGGCTTGCCAACATAATCATCAGCGCCAAGCTCCAAGCCATGGATTCGTTCTTCATCACTGCTACGCGCAGTTACCATAATAATTGGCGTATTGCTAGTTTGGCGAATCGTCTTGAAGACCGCTAAGCCATCCAATTTGGGCAACATCAGATCTAAAACGACTAAACTTGGCTGGTGTTGCTGCACCAAAGCCAAGCCTGCTAGGCCGTCGCTGGCCAAATAGGTTGTAAAGCCCGCTTGCTCAAGATACAACTGCATCCAATGGGCAATCCGTTCTTCATCTTCAATAATGATGATTGTCGCGGCCATGCTGCTTCCTTGGTGTGGATTAAGGCTGGTTGCAGGCGTGGTGAATGTTGCAACCAGCCATGCGATCTAACGACTTGAATCGGTGGTTGGTGCGACTGGTAGCGCGGGCACAGCTTCGATTGCTTCGCAGTCAACTGCTTCTTCAGTTGTGCTGGTGCCCGATTCATCAAGTTCAACCATGACGCATGCAACGCCTTCGCTTGGAATGAAATGCGACGCAGTACTGACGAAATGCTCGATCATTTCGGGCAGATCGGCGGTAAATAATGCCGCATCTTCGGCACTAAGTTGACCATCGATTACCAGTTGATTGATGTTGGCAGTTTCGGCAGCCACGATTGCATCGATCACGGTTTGTTTGCTCACACCCTTGGCGGCGGCTTGATCGGCGATGCTAACTTCATTCTCAATCCCAGCCAGCAGTTCATCGCTGCTAACGCCAATCGTTTCAGCAGCCAATTCAAACCAATCGATCCCAACTGGTACTGCGATACCACAATCGCTTGATTCAGCATCAGCATTACCTAGCATGGCAAATGGCTTGGTCACGTGTGTGCTGCTGATTTGGCTGGTTATTGCAAGCGGATCGGCTGATGCGCCAGCGGCGCTACGATGATGTAATGTGCCACTAACCAGCGGTTTATGCACTGCCATGGCGGGCATGTGGCTTGCGTGGGTGCTCGCTGCGATTTCGCCGTGCATTGTAGGCATGAACATTCCTTCACCGCCAGCCATATTGCATTCAATTGTAACTTCTTCAGGATTTGAGCTGATCGTGATGGTTTCGGCTGGCTGATCGTTTTTATTGGCAGCAAAGGCCGCAGTGTTGTTCGTCCAGAGATAGCCACCACAGGCCAACGATACTACCCCAACAGCCACCGCTAAATGTTTACGCATGTCCGAACTCCTTGTCAACCGCTAATTGGTTTCAATGGCAGTACTATAAAAAACGATTGTGATACAAATTCGACAATCATCACTGCTAAGTTAATAATTTGATGAGTGACCATTGGTTTGTGCTAAGCTTTTGAAGGGCAACAATTAATTGAGGAATTAACCAATGACGATAGATTTACTGCATCGCGGCTTGACTGAACGTCAGCGCGGCTTTGTGCAACTTGGGCAGGATTTGGCGGCGTTGATTAAACCAAGTGCTGGCTTGCATGATCAAGCTGCGAGCTTTCCCTTTGAGCATTTATCAGCCTTTTTTGCTGCTCGGTATCAGGCCTTGAGCGTTCCAGCGGAATTCGGCGGCCATGGTGCAAGCTTGTTTGAGGCAATTTTGGCTCAAGAGCAATTGGCCTATGGCGATGGCTCGCTAGCCTTGGTGATGGCCATGCCGATTCATGTGCTTGGGGGAATTATCGAAGGTGGCGCGTGGCAGCCAAGCCAAATCGAACGGATTAGCCGTTTGGTGGTCGATCAGTCGATAGTGCTCAATTCGGCGGCCAGCGAACGCGAAATGGGCAGCCCTGCCCGTGGTGGTTTGTTTGCGACGGTTGCGCGGCAGGTCGAGGGTGGTTGGTTGTTGCATGGCCGCAAAATCTATACAACTGGTGCGCCAGCCCTGACCCACGCCCTAATTAGCGCGACGATTGCTGATACCAGCGATACGGCGATTTTTTTGGTCGATCTTAAACAAGTAGGGATTACGATTGAGCCAACTTGGAATGGCACGGCGATGCGGGCGGCTCGCAATGACGATATTGTGCTTGATGCTGTGTTTGTGGCTGAGGCGAATCTTGTGCAGCGTCGCCAGCCTGGGCTGGTTGATCCAAGCCGCAACAATGCTGGGGCATGGTTTCAACTGAATATGGCGGCGGTCTATTTGGGAATTGCCCAAGCAGCGCGTGATGCCGCCCGCGATTATGCCCGTGAACGTCGCCCAACCGCCTTGGCTGGCAAAGCGATTAGCGAACTGGAATCGATTCAACGCCAGCTTGGTAAGGTCGAGCAATTATTGTTGAGTGCGCGAAGTTTGCTCTACCAAACCGCTCAATTGTGGGAACAAGCGCCTTCCGAACGTAATAATTTGCGGCCACTAATTGCCACAACCAAAGCCACAGCGATTGAGCATGCGATCGCCGCAGTTGAGCAAGCCATGATTGTGGTTGGTGGCGCTTCGCTCTCGCCGGATTTGGCCTTAGAGCGCTATGCCCGTGATGTGCGAGCTGGTTTGTTTCATCCGCCGACGATGGATGCAGCCTTGGTTGGCTTGGGTGCGTGGTTGGTTGAATAACTATTTTTGATGGCGACTGGCCCAGCCTTCGATCGCATCGGCGACTAAGGGCCAAGCTGGGTCAAACATCAAATCGTGGGCGGCCTGTGGCACGACGATCAATGGTGCTTGATAGGCATTGGCTAATGAACGCTGTTCCGCCAGAGTAAATGCGCGATCACGTTCAGCCGCAATTACCATAATGGGGGTTTTAATCTTGCTTGGCTCAGGTTTATGCATGAGTGCATCGAGCAAAACCTTGATCGATTCGCTGTTTAGTTGGCTGTGCAGTGCCTGAGCTTGGCTGGCGGAAGCGTTATCACGGAGAAAGAGGGCTTTGGCTAAGGCTGGCGTGCGCACAAAACTAAACCCGTCGGCGGTCAACAACGTGCGTAAAGCCACGTTTGGTTGATTGCTGATAGTGCGCAAGGTGAAACCCAATGCCCCAGTTTGGGGCATGCTAGCCAGTAATACCGCTGCTGGCAATTGGCGCTGGAGCAAGGCATGCTGTAACACATAGCCGCCAAGGCTGTGAGCAACCACAATTGGCGCTGGCTGAAGAGTATCAACCAGCGCTAGTAAATCGTCGATGTAATGTTGTAGCCCAACCAAGTTAAACAATCGAGGCATACTGCTGCCACCGTGGCCGCGCAAACTGAGTGTATGCACCTCAAACCCACGTTCAGCGAAGTCGTGGGCGGCGTTTTGCCAGCACCAAGCGCCATGCCAAGCGCCGTGGAGCAGCACTAAAGGTCGTTGATAGAGCGGCTTTTTCGGCAAGTATTGCCAATATTCAAGCCTGTTGTTGCTCATGGGCTTCCTCTTGGGCCGCAGCCCGATCCCGTTCCTCGCGAATTAGTTGCAAGGTTGTTGCTTGATCATCCAGCGCATGGAAAATTGCCTGCATGATAACGGTATCAGTTGTGTCAAGATCTGCCAAGAGCCGTTGGCGGTTGGTATCACCTGCTACGAGCAATCGTAGTCGTTGAGCGAGAGTTTGCCATTGAGCCTGAGCTTCAAGCTGGGGCAAAAATCCATCGAGATCAGTATAGGCATGCTGAACCCCAAAATGAGCAGCAGCGACGGTCAAAATAATTGGTCGCCATTCGCCGATCAGCTTGGACAAACGCGCTTCCTCTGGATCAGGCGTTTGGCTAACGGCGACCAAAATTGCTTGCACAATCGCCGCGCTATTGGTGTCGAGGCCAGCGCTGAGTTGGCTAAAATTGCGTTCGCCAGCCCAAATAGCTTCAACTGCTGCCTGAATTTGCCAGCCATTATTATCAATTTGTGGCAACAAAAATTCGACCTCAGCGCGGCGGGTGGCATCGCCATGGGCAATCGCGGCGATCACCTCGATCAAAGGGGTGAAATGGGCCACAGCATCGGTGGTAGCACGTTCAAAGCTTGGGTGGAGATCGAGCATGGCAATCTATCCTTTTTAACTAGCAAGCAAAACAACAGGCTTGATTAAGCTTGATACGCAAAATCAAACCTGTTGCTATCATATGCGATTGAGTGACTTTGTGTCAATATAACACCTATTGAGAACAATAAAACAACGAGCCATCCTCATTGATGCCTCGTCGTTCGTGGCTGGTTTAAGTGTAAACCACCGAATTCGCACCGCCAAACTCGTTTGGCTCGTAACGATCAGCGCTCCAATCGTTCAGCCAGCGTCCATCGGCAAGATAGCGATACTGGTAACTGTGATTGGGTGGCAGATCCATGGTGGTACTCCAGCCTTCCCCAGAGCGCAACAGCGGGGTCGCGGTTTCGCTCCAATTATTGAACTCGCCAACAAGTGTGATCGTCTGGGCGGTGAGTGGGGCTGGGATGTTGAAGGTTACCCGCACGACCGTACCCTCGAGGCGTTTCTTCAGCATTATGGCACTCCTTTGTGCATTCCAAAATACAACGGCTCCGTTGCATTTCCTCTGCGTCCGAATCCTTGTAACTCTATCCTACATGGCTTTAGAAGCAAGATCAATACCCAAAGTATTGGCGTTTCCTAAGAAATCTAGGCCATAACGCTAGCTGCAAAACAGGACTAAAGAGCTAACCATGATCCTTGCTAGCCAGGTGAAGGCGATCACCTCTGCGAGGAATTGAGTTGGTGTAATTTGGCCTGCTTTGATGTGTGCAAATTCAGCATGCTCTATACGCTTGACAAGCTTTACATTTAATGATACTTTGTATCAATATAAATCCTGATTCGTCATATGGCTATGGCGAGCACCAATACAACATGGAGACATGGGTCATGAATGAGCGTAGTACTGGCACGGTGGCGTGGTTTGATCCGGAAAAATCGTATGGCTTTATCACAACCCATGCAGGCGCATCGCTGTTTGTCCATCGACGGGCCTTGGGCGATGGACGACGCTGGTTAGTTGAGGGGGAAGAAGTTAGTTTTGTGGTGGTTCGCGGCATGAAGGGTGATGAAGCTAACGATGTTTTGGTGACAAGCGCCTTGCCGCCAACACCACGCATTCGTGCTTATGAACAGCGCGAGGCTGGTGGCTATAGCAGCGAACGCTCATTTGAACGTCGTGATCGCTTTGGTTCAGCTCGCCCAAGCCAACCTGGCCAGCGGCGCGAGTGGAGCAATGGCCCCCGTGAGCGCAATCGCACCTTTACCGGCAATGCGCCAACCGGCGTGCTTAATGCGCGGGTTGATTATATCGACCCTCAAGGGCGGTTTATGTTTGTGGCGCTGAGCGATAACCACGGCGATGCCTATGTTCATTCGACCCTATTCAACCATGTCAGCAATCGGGTGCAAGTCGGTGATACCGTGCGGGTCAGTGTTTCGGCAAGTGATCGTGGCTTACGTGCCAACTCACTTGAGTTCTAAATTGGGTTTTGCATATCCACTCAAACAGCAAGGCCGACTCAAACGAGTCGGCCTTGCTGTTATTATCATTGAAGAAATAGCTCGAAGTTGGGTTTCCGGTCGCGGCCTGTGAGGCGGCGGAAGCCTCGCCCGATTGCTCGAACCGTATCCTCGCCTAACGAATAAGCTAAGACCGAACCGAGAATCAAGCCTAGGGCACTTCCGGCTGCTGCTCCAAGCGCAAAGACGACATAGCGTTCGCGTTGTGTAGATTTGTTCATGGTGTACCTCGCACGTGATCGTCCTTGACCCGCCGATTACTGAAGAACGACAACTGGCGTAGCTTTTTGCCACAATTTATCGAGCTTGTAAAAATCGCGTTGTTCAGGGCTAAATATGTGCACAACCACATCGCCAAAATCGAGCAAAACCCAGCCAGTTTCGGGTGAACCTTCGATTTTGGGGGTGGCTGCGCCTTCTTGGACTAATTGATCATCAATTTCTTTTACGACTGCCCGCACCATCCGCTCATTGCCAGCCGTACAAATCACCAGAAAATCGGCGAAGGTGGCTAATGGGCGAACGTCGAGCATTATAATATCATTTGCCTGCTTCGAGTCTGCTAAATCAACAGCACGGCGGGCAAGAACTTGCGCTTCGATAGGTGGACCTCCACATTTCTAGAACTGTATTTTCTGCTTCCAGTGTACCATGAAACCTTAAATTAGCTGCATGCTCCGTCCAACATGTTCGAAGATGTTGAGGGCTTCAGCTAGATCGGCGTTGCTATGGCTGGCAGTGACGATTGTGCGCACCCGCCCTTTGTCTCGCGCCACGGTTGGGAAGGCGATGCCTTGGGCAAATACGCCTGCTTGGAACAACGCATTGGAGAATTGCATCGACTTGGCTCCATCGCCCACAATTACGGGGGTAATCGGGGTTTCAGAGATGCCAGTGTTGAAACCAAGCTTGTTCAACCCAGCCTTGAAAAATTTGGTATTTTCCCAAAGTTGTTGGTGCAATTGCTCGCCCTCGGCACTTTGCAGCAGTTTGATGGCCGCCAAACAGCTGGCAACAACCGCTGGTGGGTGCGAGGTGCTGAATAAAAATGGTCGGGCGCGATGCTCCATCAATTGGCGTAATTTGCTCGATGTGGCAACGTAGCCGCCAACCGCGCCAATTGCCTTGGAAAGCGTACCAACCTGAATATCCCAATGGTTGATGCCATAATGGCTGACTGTGCCGCTGCCATTTTTGCCCAACACGCCCGAAGCGTGGGCATCATCGACCATGGTGATTGCACCGTAATGCTCGGCTAGCTCGGCGATGCGTGGCAAGGGCGCAATATCACCATCCATGCTAAATACGCCGTCGGTCACAATTACCGTGTTGCGATATTTGCCTTGGTTGGCCTGCAAAACCCGTTCCAAATCGTCCATATCATTGTGTTGATAGACCGCCCGCGCCGCTTTGGTGAGGCGAATTCCATCGATGATCGAGGCATGATTTAGTGCATCACTGATCACCAAATCGCCATCGTTGAGCACAACGCCCAACACAGCAGCATTGGCAGTAAATCCCGATTGCAGCACCAACACCGCTTCGGTATGCTTGAATTCAGTTAAGCGTTGTTCAAGCTCCTCGTGGATGCTCATGGTGCCAATAATTGTGCGAACTGCGCCTGAACCAACGCCCCATTCCTCGATTGCTTTGATTGCGGCGGCTTTCAAGGCGGGATGATTAGCCAAGCCCAAATAATTATTTGATGAGAGATTGATCACCGATTTGCCATCGATGGTTGAGCGTGGGCCAGTTGGGCTTTGCAATTCGCGCAATGTGCGAAAAACCCCCTGCTCACGCAAACTATTCAGTTGCTCATCAAGATATGCTTCAAATGAATGCGGCATCATCGCCCCCAATAACACGCTAGTTGCACCGATGACCAAACGCCATCTGGTTCAGATGCATTATAGTGCATAAGCGGCATTTGTTGCTGCGGCTTATGGAATATCTGCCTCGTCATATAATTAAGATAGGCCACTCAGGAAATTTTAATAGTATTGGGATGCTGTTGCGCTAGAATAGCGATGGCTGATGGATAAACCTCTTGGTCAACCTCAAAATTAATGAGTGAATGGAGACTGGATTTATGAAAAAGAGCCTTACGCTGGTGTTGCCCTGGATTTATCGGCTTGCCATCCGCTTGAAAAATCGGCTTAAGCAGCCATTGAACTCGATTGATGCGATTGCACTTGTGGTTATTTTCCTGATGCCTGTGGTTTGGATCATTTTGGGGGTTGAAGTTGATTATGCTTGGAACCGACCTCAGTTGTATAGTTTGACTGAAGCTAGCCGGATAGTGGTTATGGAGTGGAAATTCCAACAAGGAGTGTTGCTTCAGGCTTTTGCGTTGATGTGAATAGTTTTGCTGTTCAGTGTGATTTTACGGGTTAATCCACGCTATTTGGCAGGCTTTGTGGTGCTATTGGTTGGATTGTTTGCGATCTATAGCTGGTGGATGTTTACTGATGGCTGGCGTAGCATTCCACTTGTTGCTGAACGTCAATTTGGTAAAGCCTGGTTGAATTGAGCGTGCAATGATTGTGCTGTTTTTTATGTTGCCCCTTCCTGCCAACGATTCTGTACTTCATCAATCGATGCTTGCTCCACGCTAATTGTCCTTGAGGGGGTGCCGGGGGATTAAAGCCCCTGGCGTTTCCCGCCTTGAGGCGGGACGGAAGGGTGGTGATCGTAAGACCTTTGTAAATATGATGGGCAGGAACTTAATAACTAATTTTGCTGGTGGCGTAACCCAGCCCACTTTGCACATCGCGGAAGGTGCGAATATGGCTGATATCAATGCCGGTATCGAGCAAGGCTTGGACGGTTTCGCTGCGTAAACCAACCACAATTGGCTCGGTGCCAAGCAAGCGCACCGCACTCAAGGTTTGTACCAACGATTCAGCCACCACCTGATCAATCGTCGTTAATCCCGTTAAGTCGATCAAAATTGTATGTGGGCGGCGTTGATAGATTGTATTCAGCAGTTCATCGCTGAGCAAGGCCGCCCGTGAGAGGTCAATGCTGCCAACCAGCGGCAACACCAAAACCCGTTCGGCGATTGGCAGCACTGGTACACTCATTTGGCGAATCGTCTCGCTGGAGCGTTGTAATTCATCGAGCGCTTTTTCAAGATACAGCGTGCGTTTTTGTACTCGTTCCTCAAGCACCGCCTGATTGCGCTCAAGCTCCTTGCTATGTTCAATGCTAGTTTTGAGCAATTGGCGTAAGCGGCGGGCAGTAAACGAAGTGGTAGCGGCGGCGGTGCCAAAACATCCGCCTGCGAACAATGTATTCAGAATAGTTGTATTTAATGAAAATGGCTGAGGGCTTAACATATCGGTGCTGACGAAAACTACCACTGCCAGCGCTGCATAAATTAGACTCCAACGGGCTGGCAAGAGCAGTGCCGCCGCTACAATTGGAATAAATAACCCATACATGCCACGGCTCGTTACCCCGACCGGAGTTGCCACCACCAAAATAATCAGCATGTAGGGAATAAACATCGCGTGGGTGGCCCATTCTGGCTGATCGATGCTGACCAGCCAGCCCGAAATCGCGGCGGCAACCAGCACTCCAATCAAACAGCCGAGCGCTAGCTGATTGCGGCCAACACTGAGATCAACCCCGAACACATAATATAAAATCAGTAGGAAAATAAAACTACTGCCAGTAATCAAAATACGTTGCAAGGCTCGCTTGCGCTGTTCACGTTCTTCATTCCAGAGGGCAATTTGACGATCGGCCATGCGCGGTATACCTATTGAGTAAATTGGGCATGGCGCATTATAACAGGCTTTTTTGCTGATGATTCAAGCCTGCCTGCATGCGACCGTCTGTGCTATAATCGCTGTAGGAGGATGCCATGTCGGATGCGTTTGATCAAGCTCAACGAATGATTTCACCCAAGCCTCGCGAAGAGGATCAAGTGGTGGAGAAAAGTTTGCGGCCAAAAAAGTTGGCCGAATATATTGGTCAAGAAAAAGTGTTGGCCAACCTCAAAATTGCGATTGCTGCGGCCAAACAACGCAAAGAGCCGCTTGATCATACCCTGTTTTATGGCCCGCCTGGCTTGGGTAAAACCACGCTCTCAACCATTTTGGCCAACGAAATGGGCGTGAATATCAAAATTACCTCTGGCCCTGCGATCGAACGCGCTGGCGATTTGGCGGCAATTTTAACCAACCTCAAAAAAGATGATCTGCTCTTTATTGATGAAGTTCATCGCCTGAATCGCGCCGTCGAGGAAGTGATGTATCCAGCGATGGAAGATTTTGCGCTGGATATTATTGTGGGCAAAGGCCCAAGTGCTCGCAATTTGCGCCTGAAGTTACCGCGTTTTACCGTGGTTGGGGCGACAACCCGTCTCGCTTTGCTCACCTCGCCCTTGCGCGATCGCTTTGGCTCGGTGCATCGGCTGGAATTCTACTCGCTCGAAGCCATGACTGATATTGTGCGACGTTCGGCAGCCTTGCTCAAATCGCCAATGGATGATGCTGGGGCGTTGGAGATTGCGCGGCGGGCGCGTGGCACACCACGGGTCGTCAATCGTCTGTTGCGGCGGGTGCGTGATTTTGCCTTGGTCATGGCCGATAATCACATTACACTCGAAGTTGCTCAAGCAGCGCTGGCTAGCCTTGAAATCGATGATCTAGGGCTTGATGAGAACGATCGGCGGGTGTTGCGCACCTTGATCGAAACGTTTAATGGTGGGCCAGTTGGCTTAACCACCCTCGCGGCGGCAACCGCTGAAGAAGTTGATGCGATTGAAGATGTGTACGAGCCATATCTCTTACAGCTTGGCTTTATTCAGCGCACTCCACGCGGACGGATTGCCACACGCCGCGCCTACGATCATCTGGGCTTGAGCTTTCCCGAAGCGTCGCGCCCAGCCGATACTCAACAAGCTAGCTTTAATTTAGAGCAGTAGATAGTTGACATAAAAACAGGCTGTTGATTGATACCAACAGCCTGTTTTGCTGGATTATTTAGCGATTGCCAGATCGTAGCGTCGCCCAACTTCGCCCCAATTGATCACATTCCACCAAGCGCTCAAAAATTCGGCGCGTTTTTGGCGGAACTTCAAGTAGTAGGCATGCTCCCACACATCAACCCCAAGCAACGGGGTTAAGCCTTCCATATACGGGCTATCTTGGTTGGGATAGCTGGCCAGATAGAGCGTGCCTTTGCTATCGGTTGAGAGCCAACCCCAGCCTGAACCAAACCGCCGTGCCGCAATATCATTAAACGTGGTTTTGAAACTATTGAATGAGCCATATTTGGCATTAATTGCAGCGGCCAATGCGCCACCAGCATTGCCGCCACCTTTTGGCGAGAGGGTTGCCCACCAAATTGCATGGTTGGCATGACCGCCAGCGTTGTTTCGCACAGCGGTTTGAATCGCGCTCGGCAAGCTGCTCAAGCCATGCAGTAGTTCGGCAACATTCATGCTTTGCAATTTAGGGTAATCGGCCAAGGCTGCATTTAAATTGGTAACAAGTGCTTGATGGTGTTTTTGATGATGAATGTACATCGTTTCAGCATCGAGGTGCGGCTCCAAATCGCCATAATCATAGGGCAACGCTGGAAGTGTAAATTTGCCATTGGTTGGAACGGTAGCTTGATCGAAGGTTTTGCCTACGCCACCATATTTTTTGGCACTGGCCCCTTTGCTGCCCCAAATCGCCGCCAAACTGCCCAAGCCTACTGCGCCCAAAAATCCTCGCCGCGATAGATTGAAACGTTCTGACATTATCAACAACCTCCAATAGACAGTTCCTGTTGCAACCATTCGTCTAAATTCACGCTTTGGTTTTAGCCAAAATAGCGGTAATTGTTGATATTTTATTGAAAATGAGCTAATTAATGACCATTTGTTGCTTGTTCAAGGTGCTAGGTTGTTGGGATTGCTGATGAATAGCATAGCCTAAACAGCCTAGACACAGTGGTAACACCAACCACGATTCCCATGCGAAGGTGTTGGTTTGTAGGGTGTTGAGTGGCATCCCCTGGGCTTGGGCCGTGAGCATGAGCGCGATCCAACGCGAGCCAATGAGGCCAAGCATGGCGCTACCAAGGCTAATTTTGCCCCACATTTTGAGCCAAGGCCACGCCAAACTCAGCACAATCAATTCGATAAATGAAAACGACCAACCCACAGGCCGCCCCCAATACAACAAGATAAAGCTCAGACCATAGAGCATGGTAAAGCCCAATTGTTTGCGCCAAACTAACCAACAACTTAGCCCCAACACCAATAGCCATAACCCAAATGCTAGGGTTTGGGCAACACTTGGCGCAATTCCAAGATTAATCAAGCCTTGCAAGGGTGTGCGATTCCACATGCTCATTGGGCTTTGCTCGGCAGCTGGAAAGTTGAACCATTGATATTCCAAGGTATGGGTTAAATAGTTAAACGTTTCCTGCCGCAGCGCACGATCCCAGCGCCAAATTTCGAGTCCAATGAGTCCCAAGGCGATTGCTGCGATGCTCGCAATCCGTTTAATCAAGGCATGGCGAGCAGCCTGATCGGCGAGATTACAATAGGCCAGCAGCGCCAAAGCCACAAAAAACAAGGCATAAAACGGCTTGATCAAGAGCATGAGCGCAATAATGAGGGCGGCAGCAAGACGTGAGTGATAGAGCGCCCAGTAACCGCCAACCAAACTGCCAAGCAGCAGTACAAACTCGATATTGCCCGCTACAATACCAATCAAACACTCCATGCTGAGTATAACCCAAATTGTCCAAGCACTACTTTGGTTGGTTAGGTAGAGCCAAAATCCCACAAATATAATCGTTGCAATACTCAAGATTGTAGCCATACCAAGGCCGCTAAGCTGCAAACCAGCCACAATTGAGGCTAAAGTGGGCGGGTACAAATATGGCCCAACGATCTGCCCAACTTGATCATACTGGGCTTTAACCGCCAGTTTGGCCGTAGGATCTGGCGCATTGAGCATGCGCTGCTCCCACAGATGCACGCTGCGCCACATCGCTTGCGCCTCAGAGATTTCAGGATAGGGATTTGCCTGTTGTTGCATGCGTTCGGCTGCCAAGGCATAGCTTTGGAAATCGACAGTTTGCACGCCCTGTTGCCCACTCTGCGCGACGATGTTATAGCCAAATCCTACCCATGCCCCAAATATCAGCCAACCAACGATCGTACCTAGCCGCCGCCAAGGAAATCGCATAATCAACCTTTCATCCTAAATACTGCGAGGCTTAGTATAGCCTACGAGGCAAAAAAAGAACGTAGAACAGAGGGGAATTGAACGCAATGGGCGTAGAGTAATGCGAGGGTTCAGGGGCTAGGCACAGTAGTTGGTGAAATTCGTGCAATCCGTTTCGTGTCCTTCGTGTCCTTCGTGGATCAAGATTCAACTTGGAACCAAAATGCTACCTACTTGGAACTACCCTTGGAACTGCAACTTGCTATATTAAGCCTACACACTCTCATTGCGGCGCTCCTGTGGTTTGGAAGCATCAGGGCAGTTGGCAGGTTGGTAAACGTGGGACTTTACCAACCTGTCAGCACCGCATTTAAAAAAGCCCATTAACGCCAAAACCCCGCAGTTGCGGGGCTCTAGCGAGAGAAGAGAGGAGAAGGAGATGCCAACGAGTATAGGCCATTACTCCTAGATTGACATTCCCTATCATGGGTGATTTCGTGGGTGACTTAAGTCATGCTAAAGCGGCGACAAAAGCATCCCACGCTTGGTGGGGCGTGATGGTTGATGAGTAAAAAGCCGAGCCTGCAATCAGGTTAGTCGCACCTGCCTGCACGACGCTGGCGATATTGCTAGGTTTAACCCCCCCATCAACCTGAATTACCGCTTCATGGTGACGCTGATCGAGTAAACTTCGCACGGCTGCAATTTTAGCCAAGCTGCGTTCGATAAAGCTCTGGCCACCAAAACCAGGATTGACCGACATAATTAATACCAAATCGAGGTCTTCAATAATATCGTCGAGGCTGCTGACCGGCGTTGCTGGATTGAGTGCTACGCCTGCGGTACAACCAAGCTCGTGGATGCGCTGAATGGTGCGATGGAGATGCACACTCGCCTCTTGATGCACTGTGATATGGTTAGCTCCGGCCTTGGCATATGCTTCAAGCAGTGCATCGGGGTTGCTGACCATCAAGTGGACATCCAACGTGCCTTTGAAAAAAGGCCGAATTGCCTGAATCACGGGTGGGCCAAAGGTTAGGTTGGGCACAAAATGTCCATCCATCACATCGACCTGAATCCAGCTACAGCCCACTTCGTCGGCAGCTTGAACATCGGCTCCAAGGTTGGCAAAATTGGCCGATAAAATTGATGGGGTTAGTTCGATAGCGCGTCCAGCATGGTATCCGATTGGCATAAAACTCCTCGTTGTGTTTAACTAGGCACTCCCTATTAAAGCATACATTTTCCAGTCGTTTGGCAGCAGCACGATCAGAATTCAACCTTCAATAAGCGGGTTGGGCTATCCATCCCTGCGCGTTCTAAGGTTTTTTGGAATTGTGGTTGTAGTACCAGCAACCAGCGCTTGACTGAATCTATTGGCTTTGACAATGGCGAATCAGAGCTTGAATGAGGCGCGTACCAAAACCTTGTTGTCGATAGGCTTGATTGATATGCATACCGATGATCGTTGGTTTGGAACAAATGCTGCTTGTTCCTTGGCTACTTTTTTGGCCTGCTCAAATGCTAGTTGACCATATTGTTGATAGCCTTTATGGAGCGAAAAATGCCCAATCGTGCGAGCGTCGTGTATGGCTGTTAATCCAATCACTGTTTGATCGAGCCAAAGCTGGAACCTCGGCATGCAGCAAACGATCCTCAAAAAATGAATCGACATGAGTGGGTAGTTGGTTGTAATAATTAACGATCAATGCTGTAATCGCACCACATTCAATTGGCTGAAAGCGAAACTTCATTGCCCGATCTCTTTCTGCTTGATTATTCTTCTGGCTTAGCCCATGTAAGCGGTGCATAAACTCGATATGATATTTCTGCTGGTGTAGGTGAAATAGTCGCTGTTGGTGTTGGCGTTGGCGTGCTGGTGGGCGTTGGCGTATTGGTCGGTGTTGGGGTTAATTCTGGCGTAGCAAAGCTGAATACGGCAACGCCTAATGAATCAACTTGGCCGACTTTGCTAAAGTCGCCAACTATATATAACTGGTTATAATCGACGGCAAGTTTACGCACTGTACCATTGGGATAGCTTGGCAAGCCACGAAAGGTTGTGCCATCAAAACGAGCGATTGGGCCAGTTGTTACGCCATCGACCTGCATAAAATCGCCACCGATATATAAACCACCACCTTCGAGGCTTTGCATGGTAGTAATCGGCCCGTCAAATTGGGCGATTTGAATTGGTTGCATCGCTTGATCAAAGCGATACAATTGACCATCGGTATTGGCCATATACAACTGATTGTTCCATGCAGCAAAATAATGATCAATTTTGGCTAAGCTTTGGGTTGGCAGCGATTGCCAATAAATTCCATCCCATTTGTAAATATGGAGAAAATCAACCCACTGCCATGGCGCAATAATCAGCAAGTAAAACTCATTGTGATGGACAAAAACTTGTTCCTCATAGGGCGAGAGCGAGTTAATAGCTAGTCGTTGGGTCAAGGTTTCTCCGTCAAACTCCACTACCCCAGTAATTGGGAGATTCGATTGGAGTGGAAGAAGAACGGTAAACAATTGTTGGCCCGATCGATGCCATTTAATAGAGCTAGTAGTGCTGAGCACACCACTTTGCCAGCTCTCATTCTCCCAATGCCAAATATTGCTGGCCGGAGCAGCACTATTCAATGCACGGGGAACGTTCAACAACACATACGCCCGTTGTCCCAACGTTTGCAGCTGGGCTTCACTGATAGTTGTATCGCCAAAGGCTAGTGTATTCCATTGGCTGCCATTCCAGCGTTGAATCGTGCCTGAATTGCTAACAGTTATCGGCTTGGTCGCGATCATGGGTTGCCCAAAATCCCCAGTTATGCTCTGTACATTCTGTTTACCAACAAAGCTCCCAAGTGATTGGGTGGTGGAGCCATCCCACGCAACCAATTGGCGCGATTGACCATCAACGGTTAAATCGCCAGCCAGGTACAGCGTTTCCCCATCCGATGCTAACGCAGTAAGTTTTGATATCTCGAAAGGCAATTGAGCTGGAACCCATTGATTTTGATTTAAGAACCAAAGTTTATTCCCGCTTTGCATATAAAACGTATCATCAAAGCCAACCAGCATATCAATTGCCCCAGGATGAGTTGGCCCAATTAGCTGTCTTTGACTATTCTGCCAACGATACAGTTGGCTTGGATAGGGTGCATACCGTGATCGTGTTACAAGATACGGCGTGTCATGAATGGTATAGGCTTGTAGTGTCATGCTGGGCCAGCCAAAATTGATCGGAGTCCAGCGATTGTATTCACGCCGAGCAAGCTGGGCAGGTTCAAAGTTAACAGTCCAGAATTCTCCAGCAGCAATTATTCCTTCTGGTGTGCTGATGAAGCTGCCAACAGTACTATTGAATTCAACAGATTGGGCAATCCCGGCTCCATTCCATTGGGCAATCCCATAGGACTCACCACCATTAAAAAAACTAAAGTTCCCTCCAATATACAATGTATCGCTATAAACGTGCAGGGCATAGGCGATTGGTTCGGCTGCGGCTTCTTCAAGCGTTCCGCTGAGGCCTGAACCTAAGGCTTGGAAGGTCGTGTCATTCCAAGCCGCAACCCCATTGAGGATCTGCTGTTGAAGGGTCTTAAATCGTCCAGCGATATAGAGCGTATCGCTATAGGTCGTAACTGCGCGAATTTTATTAATATCATCGGGTTCCAAGTTAAAGGTTTCCCACGTTGTCCCATCCCATTTGGTTAATCCATTAATTGCTTGACCATTAACATAGTGAAAATCCCCCAGCACATACAAATCTCCGTTTTGGTCGATCGTCAATGAGGAGATTGTTGCTGGTTGCTGCAAGTTTTGGGCAAATGTGGTGTCCCATGTTCCTGCAATTGGTAAGCCTCTAGCTGGTTGGTAGGCATTCACCCCCAAGCGTGAGCCGAGCAAGAGCACTCCCGCAATAGCTAGACCGATTAATAAGCGGATAGTAGAACGCATCGCTGCTGATATCCTCTCAATTAAGCAAGTAATTAAGTTCTACCATACTAAGCTATGCACAAAATGTGCGCACAGACTTATCACGCGACCTATTTAATCATGGGTGGTTATTGAGCCGTAGTCACTTAATAAATAGTCTGCGGGTGTCTATTTCTTGTAAAATGTTAATTCCTCAAAACCAGTTTGGCCTTCGATTGCGAGCCGCAGGGTTCCATCTGGCCTGAGGCTAAAAGTCCAAGTTTCATCAACCTGGCTCAGCCTAATTTCATTCTCGGCAGAAATGACTGCATCTTGCTCATCGGTAATTGCGCTATCGGCACAATTGGCCTTGAACCCAATTTTAATTCCGTCAGCACTTTCGCGAATATTGATATTTGTAATGTTACGCGGTTTGCTATCATTATTCCAACAGCCGATTAATAGTGGTGCTGTAGCGCCTCCTGCTGTTGGTATACCTGATCCTGTCTCTGGGGTTGCTGCTGCCGCTGCCTCGGTCGCGGTAGGTTGAGGGGTATTTGATTGATTTGGAGTAAGCTTGATTTGTTTTGGTAAGCGATCAGCTTGAATATCGACATTAAATATTACTGAATCGTAACCAGTTTTTTCAAGCCTCAAAATTCCTGCTTGATCATTATATTGATCACCAATGGATAGTCGGGCAAAACCGTTATTATCGCTAAAGGCCTCAAGCGGTGCTAGATTTGGCAAGGTTATCGTCACTTTAGCTAGGCCAATTGGCTTGTTGGTTGAAGTATCTAATACCTCAACTTGATAATTAAATGTATCGTTTGAACCTAACCCGAAAGGTTTAAGTATCACTAAAATGGTTGCCAAGGCGGTGATTATCGCACCTATGATAATAGCTCTTGGTTCGTTGAGTTTCAATTTAGGATTAGAGATTGAAGAATGGGTCGCTTGATTGGATGTATTTTTATTTGCTGATTGTTGCTGGATTGACGTATTTGATTGTTGTAATGTTTGATTGCCTGTTTTTCGATCAATTGTTGCCTGAATTAAGTTTAATTCATCTTTTGTAAGTTCCCGTTGATTCATAAGTAGCAGTGGAGCAGACATTAATCCTCCATATTGGGCAATTTGAATTTCAAGCTTATGGAGGTTACGCCGATTTTGGATTAGTAACTCTTCAAGTTGTTCAAGATTTAATTGGTCATATTTAACCAGTGTTGCTAGTTCAAAAACGTGTTTTGTCGCTTGTTCGTATCCATGGCCATGGATTCGCAAAAAACAAACTCGTCCTCTATGATGGGAGTGCTGAAATCACATCATCCGGAGAACGAGTATGCCCACAGACGACAGTATCATCCGCGTGTTTTGTATTGTCGATGATCGGCTCGCTGCTGTCAAAAAGCATCCACTGGCCAATCTTCATCCGAGTGAAGTTGTCACCATTGGGTTGTTGTTGGCCCTCAAAGGTCGCAGTTATCGCGCCTTTTATCGCTGGTTGTCGGCCAATTACCGCCATCTCTTCCCCGCATTGCCAGAACAATCGCGGCTGTATCGGGTGCTGGTCAAGGCGCATGGGTATACCGACCAGTTTTTGGCCGATCCCACGATCCTTGGCATTATTGACTCTATTGGGATTGCGGTGATCCATCCCCGGCGCGAAGGGCGGAGCAGCGCACCTCTAGGCAAGAAAGGCATCTCAAATCACCGCTGGATCGTGGGCATTAAGCTGGCATGGCTGATTAATCAGCGCGGCGAGGTCGTCGAATGGTCGTGGCTCCCCGCCAACGTCAGTGATCAGGAATTTCGCGATGTCGTTGCATGGCGGGCCGGGCAAACGATTGCGCTTGGTGATCGTGGGTTTCGCGTTCGCGCTGACGAGGATGATGGCGTGCCGATTAAAATCTGTGGTCAAGGTGACTGGAACTGCCGTTTTTGATTGAAACCACCTTTAGTTTGTTGGAACGGGTCTTTCAGATCAAGAAACTCACCCATCGAACGGCACGCGGCATGGATATGCGGTTGGGCTTTGTTGCCGCATGCTTTAATGCATTGTTGCAGCTCACAAATGGAAGATTGTCTTTCCTTGATTTTGTGATTTGAACTAGCAATAGTGGTTATTTAGACATACACCAATCCCTTAACTATAACCATTAGGTTACTTGACGTAAAGTGTACTTAACCTAATGGTTTCGCTGCTATGCTGTGCGATGAAATTACCCTATCATACACTATTAGGTAGCTTGGCGAAAGGGGAACTTTATTGTTAGGCAATAGGAGAGAGGATTGAGTAGGGCTAGCTTGATAAAATGTTGGGCTAGCCCGAGTTTTTAGATTATTTACAACGGTTGGATCAAGCTGGCTTTGCATACTTAAAAATAAACCATCCACAGGAGGATAGGTCTTCGTGGTTGGATTCAATTCTTACTTTTGCTGATTGTGTTGTTGCCACTCAGCATATGAAGTTGGGTTTTGGTTAGGTTTGCGATTGGCGATAGCCGCGAGTTGTTTAACCTGAGCGATTTCAGTTTCAATATCCCTAGAAATTGGCTGTTCATCACGCAATCGCTGGCGTTGTTCTGCTTCAAGCAGTTCAATATAACGCTTTCTATGTAAGCGGGCTGCATTTTCTAAACGTGGATCTTGAGGATTTTTACGTGCGTCGTGCAATGCTTGTTGATAGCGTTGTTTTGATCTCTGTTTCGCTTCTTCCTGCTTGGATAGATAGGCTAAGTGGCTTGCGACGATCAGACCAATAACTACCAGTATAATGCCAAAAAATAGTGTCTCCATCCATATTCTCCCTGCATGATTTGCATTTAGTACGATATTGTTTGCCCCACGTTACAAGCGATATCCAGGCAAATTGCATGCTGGCTTTAATCGGGCTAGGCTATTACGTGAAATAATTGTGCGCTAAATAGTAACTATGGACAGCCGTAATGATTCGCTGAGAGCAACCGCTTGGCGAATCCTTGCGCTTTAGCCCCACAACTCTCATCTAGCCCCAACATTGTGTTACCAGATTTCTAGTACAATAGTACCACCTGTGAAGGAGGTGGCTTATGCTTGAACGACCATGTTGGCAGTGCCAAACTGGCAATAGCCTCGACCAAACTCATTGTGCTGGGTGTGGGGCCGACCTTGCCCAATCGACCACGACGACTAGCCTCGCAACCAAGGCTTCAACCAGCTTGACCACGCGCCTGCGCCAATCGCCGATTTTGCGCAGCCCCGTGGCTAAATCGGTGGCACTTGGCTTGGCAGCTTTGGCCGTCGATCTTGGCTCGAATTTGTTGAGCAAGCGTCAAAAACCTGCCGCAGCCCCAACCACCAGCTTGGCAACCAAACCTGCTGCCGCGCAACGGGTCTTTTTGCGCCAACGTGAGTGGCAAGAGTTTGATGAACAGGGAACCTTGCGTCGCCATGTTGTGGAGCGTTTGATCATTCGCGATGAATAAGCCTATTTTTATCAAACTTGGCGGCTCGATGTTGACCGATAAAACCACCGCCGAACGTTTGGTCGATCAAACGCTCAAGCAGGTTGTGACCGATTTATCGGCTTGGCGACAAGCGCATCCTAACCAGCCGATCTTGCTGGGCCATGGCGGTGGCTCGTTTGGCCATTATTGGGCTGAACGCTATCAAACTGCTCAGGGCATTATCAACGAGCAAAGCTGGTGGGGCGTGGCACGGGTGGCCGATGCTATGGCGCGACTCAATCGCGCGGTGGTTGGAGCTTGTTTGGATGCCGATTTACCCGCGATTGGCATTCAACCGATGGCCTCAAGCCTCGCCAATGCTGGCGAGATTCAACAAATTGGCAGCCAACCACTCGCGACATTGTTGGCTGCTGGAACGATTCCAGTGATTTATGGCGATGTCTTGCTTGATGTCGCCCAAGGTTGTACGATCGCCTCGACCGAACGGATTTTTAGTGCCTTGGTTGGCCCACTCCAGCCAACCCAAATCATCCTACTTGGCGAACAGGCCGTCTATGATGCCGACCCCCGCCAACACGCCGATGCTCAACCAATTCCTTTGATCAATCGGACAAACTACGCTACCATTATTGCCCGTCTCGGTGGCTCGCATGGCGTTGATGTCACCGGAGGCATGCGCAATAAAGTTGAAGCAATGTGGCAATTAGTCCAACAAGCGCCGCAGCTTGAAATTTGGATTTGTGGTCCTCAACAGTTGCAATCTGCGTTATCAGGACAATTAAATGGCCCTGGCACGATCATCAAGCTTGATTAATGCCCTGTTTGCTGATCAGTTATGATCTGCCATGCCTTTGGAGGTTTTTATGCAACGGCTTAAATTATTCACGTGGTGTCTGTTTTTATTGGTTGGTTGTGGCCAAATTGCAGTTGAACCCAAGCCCGCCCCGCCAGAATCAGTCGCTAGTGATGATTATGATGTTGCGGTGGTCAGCGTCGATTTCGACCCAGCATTGCAAGGTTCGCGCTTGCCAATTAGCGATAAATATGCGGTTTTGGTGGCTTTGGAGAATCGCGGCCTGCTAACCGCCTACAATATTAAAGTTAATGCGCGTTTGCGCCGCAGTAGTGATGATATACTTATGCTCAGTGGTAGTAGAAGCGTTACCGAATTGGCTCCAGGCCAAATCTTGGTTGTACGGATCGAGCCTGAGGGAGCGATACCAGCCAACGCTGATGTTTATAGCCTGGTTGTGCGGGCTGAACCACTAAGCCAAGAAACTCTGACTAGCAATAATACGCGCGAATTTACCATCCGCGTCGAGCCATAGTCTGCGGGAGCACCTATGCGTCAACTATTACCTCAGCATCGTGCCATTTTGTCGCTGTTCGCTTTGCTCTTTGGCGGGTTGTTTGTCGGCATGCTCATGTCGGTACGACCCCAAGTGGCACTTTCGAGTAGTAGTAGTTCGCGCAATAGCTCAGCTAGTTTGAGCGTCGATCGCATCGGTACGCTGCGTGAGCATCAGCAAGAATTAAATGCTGAACTCAGCCGTTTACGCGATGAACAAGCTGAGTTGCAACAACAATCAACCTCCAGCCAAAGCAACTTTGAAGAAATTCGCACCCAAATCGATCAGCAGCAACAAATGGCAGCCTTGGTGGCGATGCGCGGGCCAGGCGTGGTTGTGACTCTCAACGATAGCAACGCCAATTCGTTACCCGATGAAGTTGCCGACGTGAATCGCTATATCATTCATCAGCAACAGCTGGTGACCTTGGTTGGCGTGCTGTGGAGCAACGGCGCTGAGGCAATTTCGATCAACGATCAGCGCATCACCGATCAAACCTCGATCTATTGTGTTGGCTCAACGATTTTGATCAACCAAGAGTTAATGGCCCCGCCGTTTACGATTCGCGCAATCGGCGACCCCAACACCCTAGCTAATGCCGCCAGTAATTCGCCCTTGCTCAGCGATTTATGGAATCGCCAGCGCGAATTTGGCATTGGTGTCGATGTTAAGCAAAAAGCCCAAGTGCAAGTGCCAGCCTACACTGGCCCCTTGGCCAATCGCCATCTGGAGGTTGCGCCATGAACCGCTTTCGCATTCGGCGCGGGATTTTGCGCCAAAGCTTGTTGACCTTGATGTGTATGTTGATTGGCTTTGCGGTAGTGACCCAACTGCGCACCTATGAAAATATTGCCAATGATGTGGTCAAGCTTTCGCCTGAGCAACGTGCCGAATTAATGATTAGCTTGATCGATCGTAACGCGGCGACTGAGCGCGAAATTATTGCCTTGCGCCAGCAAAATGAAGATTATCGCCGCACCCAATCGAATGGCACTAGCACGCTTGATCAATTGGCCAACGATTTGAATCGCTATAAATTGCATACTGGCGCGGTGCAAGTCCAAGGCGGCGGGGTCACAATTACCATTAATTATCCCCTGCGAGCTGCCGATGTGATTGCCCTGACCAATGAAGTGCGCAATGCCAGCGGCGAAGCGATTGCGATAAACGGGCGGCGGATCGTTGCGCGAACTCGCATCGAAGAAGATGACAATGCCGAGTTGTATCTTGACGGCCAAATTCAACACGCACCCTACACCATTCAGGCTATTGGCGATAAAGAAACCTTGATGGGCGCATTGAATCGGGTTGGCGGCCTGTTGCGGATTTGGAACGAAATTGATGGGGTTGATATTACGATTGAGCCAACCAACGTGATTACCATGCCGCGCGTTAGCAACCAACCTGAGTTTCGTTATGCCCAACCTGCGCCCAAAGAGGGCCAATAGTACAGCCATTTTGGGCTAAAATCAGCCGCCACGCCATAGCATCCTTTGGTACAATAGTGCAAACATCATTGCACATCAAAGGAGATCGTTCGGAATGGTTCACCAAGCACAGGTTGTCGTTATTGGGGCAGGCATCATTGGGGCTTCTGTTGCCTACCATCTTGCTGCGCGGGGCTGTACCGAGGTAGTGGTGTTAGAAAAAGAGGCGGTTGAGGTTACTGGCTCGACTGCTCGTTCTGCGGCTGGGGTTCGCCATCAGTTCTCATCACGCACCAATATCTTACTTTCCCAATATAGCATCGAACGCTACAAACATTTTACCGAAGAAATTGGCGGCCATGCCGAATTACATCAACATGGCTATCTCTTTTTGTTTAATGATTCCGCTACCTGGCAAGCCTACCAAGCGGTGCTCGAATTGCAACGTAGCTTAAATGTACCAGTGCAGGTGCTTACGCCAGAACAGGCCGCTGGCTATATTCCCGAATTAAATATTAGCGATATCGTTGGCGCAACCTATTGTGCCGAAGATGGCTTTGTTGACCCGCATGGCATTGCAATGGGCTATTTGAACAAAGCCCGAGAGTTGGGCGTGAAGGTTTTACGCGATGCTCCGGCGTTGGGCTTTGAATTTGCCGATGATCAGGTGGTTGGGGTGCAAACACCCCAAGGCACGATTCATTGCAAGTATGTGGTCAATGCTGCTGGCCCTTATGCTGGCGAGGTTGGCAAAACCGCTGGCTTCGAGATTCCGATCAAGCCGTATCGCCGCTGCATCTATGTTTCCGATCCATTTCCGGCCTTGCCCAAGGATATTCCGCTAACAATTGATGTTGGCACGGGAGCCTATATTCGCAAAGAGCAAGAGACGGTGCTGATGGGCTTGAGTAATCTCAACGAGCCATCATCACACGATACAACGGTCGATTGGGATTGGCTGGATACGGTCTTGGAAGCCATGCTCAATCGTTTTCCAATTTTGGAGCGGGCGGGGCTTTCCGAGCGCCAATCGTGGGCTGGCTCGTATGAAATTACGCCCGACCACCTACCTATTTTAGGCCGGATGCCCAATTGCCCTAATTGGCTGAATGCCGCCGGATTTAGCGGCCATGGCGTGATGCATGCGCCCGCGACTGGTTTGCTGATTGCCGAAGAAATTCTTGATGGCCGCGCTCACTCAATCGAGATTGACGAGCTGCGAATCGAACGCTTTGCTGCTGGCGAACTACACGCTGAGCGCAATGTAATCTAGGGGTGTTTCAAGCCTGCGTCGGTTGAGGCAGGCGCAGGCTTGAATGGAGTGTTGAGCAACGCCTATGCAGAGTATCGACAAACTATTTGTAAACCGCGAAAAACAAACTGCTGGCTTTGTGAAGATGGTGCAAGGCGAAACGCCCAAACGCATCATGATGATTGAGGCTGGCGGTGGGTTGGGTAAATCGTGGACTGTCGAATTTATGCGAGCTGAATGTCAGCGGCGGGGCATTCCGAATACTGAAATTGATTTTGCCGATAGTGTTGTTTATGATTATTTGGCGATGTTGCGCCGTGCCCGCGATGGTTTGGGGCCAGCGGCGTTTAATCAATTTACCCAAGCACTCAACGAAGTAACTCAGCCAACCGTGCGGATCGAAACGGGCACGGCCAACACCAATGCCATCAACAATCTCTTGGGCCAGGGCAATACGTTCTCAGGCTCGAATGTGAATGTTGGCGAGGTAGTTGCTGGCAATGTGATCAAAGATAATTCGTTTGTGATTAATGCTGATAATGCGGTTGTGCGCCAGGCCTTGCAAGATCGCTTGACCTTGGCGTTTTTTGAATGTTTAACCGCTTTGGCGGCCCAAGGCCCACTCTGTTTTTTCTTTGATACCTATGATAAAGTCACGGTCGAAGCTGAAGCTTGGCTCATGGGCCATCTTTTGCCGCGGGTGCGCGATGGCTTGATTCAAAATGTGGTAGTGGTGATTGCTGGGCGTTCGGTGCCCAAACTCGATAATCAGTGGGATCGGATGATTGCGCGAACTGGGCTGGATCTCTTTTCTGAACCGTATGTTAAGGAATATTTGGTTCAGCGGCGCGGCCTTATCGATGATCCAAATGTAATTAAAGCGCTCTTTCAAGGTAGCACCGGACAACCCCAACTGCTCGCGATGTTGGCTGATAATATCCTACGCTCACAAGATAGTGGAGGCGATGATGACTGGCTCTGAAACGCATCAATGTCCTACATGCGAAACTGTCTTGCGCCCTACTACCCTATTTTGTCCGCGCTGTGGCACGCCGATTATGCCAACCGTCAGCAATGCCTTGCAACTCTCGATCACCCAAATTCTTGAAAGCATGAAGCCTGGTCAGGCCGAGGTGATGCGCCGTTGTGCGATTCCGCGCTGGTTTGATGAAGAAATTTTGGCGGTGCTGCGCGAACGCGAGGATGGCAATAATGCCAAAATTCTCCAGCAAGTGATCGAATATAGTTTTGTGCGCCAAGTTGGCGATGGCCGTTATGCCTATATCGACGATGTGCGCCAATATTTGTTGGAAGATTGGCGGCTGCGCCCCGATGATTTGCACCCGATTCAGCAGCGTTTGTATCGCTATTTCGAGCGGCGCATGGGTTCGACCATGGCTGATAATCGTGCGACGTGGCTACGGGAAATTGTCACCTACGATTTGCTTCTCGCCTCGACAACCAGCGTTAAGCATCAAAAACAAGATGATAATAATCCTTGGCTCTTGACTCAGGCAGTCGTCGCGGCGCGGGTTGAACGAGCTTTGTTGCGCTTTCGCAATTTGTTCGAGGGCGCTTTTACTGCCCATCGCATGGCTGAGGCCGAGGCAATTTTGTTGGCCGCCGAAGAGCAAAGCAATATTCTTGCCCCGTTGGTGCGCGATTGGCTGCTGTATTATCGCGGCAAGATGAATTTTGCCATGGTGCGGCTTGACGAGGCGATTAGTTGCTTTGAAATTTTGCTCAAGCGCGATGATCTTGACTCTGAGTTGCAGGTTTTGGTAGCAATCAGCCTCGGCGATGTGCAAGTTGAGGCGGGCAAATGGTCGGCTTCGATCTTGTCGTATCAAAAAGCCTTGGCAACTCCCAAAATCGAGCCAGCTCAGCAGGCCGAAGCGCACCTTGGAATTGCCGATGCCTATAATGAAATTGCGATTAGCTCAGGTGGCTGGCATCAACCACAAATTCAGAAATATCCGATTGCGCGAGCCTTTGCCAAACTGTTCCAGTCAATTGCAATCATTCCGATGTTTATTTTGGTGAGCATTTTGCGGCGTTTAGGTGCGGCTGTGCCGAAGCCCGTGATTTTGCTGCGCTACCAAAATTGGCTACTAGCGCGAATTTTCCGTGCCTCGCGTGACCAAACCATGGCGGCGTATACGATCTTCCGCCAGCAGAACGATCAAGTCAATATGATTCGCTGCGAGATGCGTTTGATCGATATTGATGTGTTGTTTGGCAGTGTTGATGAAGCAATTGCTTTGGCGCAGCAAAGTTTGGCACGACCTGGCTGCGAGGAACCTTATCGTAAAGCTCGGGTTCAGGTAACCTTTGCCCGTGCATTAATCGCCAAACAAGATTATGCTCAAGCAATTGAAGTTGTGAATCAAGCCTTGACTGTATTTCGGGCGGTTGATGATGGGCGTTGGGAATCACGAGCTTTGACCACGCTAGGCCGTGCCTTACAAGAATCAGGTCAGGCTGAAGCAGCCTTAGCTGCCTACAAAGAAGGTTTGACCCGTGCGCGTGGTATTGGCTCGGTGCTTAGCCGCGAACGGATTTTATATGAATTACGCAGTTGGCGGCGCTCGGAATTAAGCTACCCCAGCGAAATTGGCGAAATTCTGCGTGATGAGCCAACCCAACGCTTTGTCGCACGCTTTCCGCGCTTCCTCTTGCCCTATTTGCAAGTTGGCCAAACTCTGTTGATTCCGTTGATTTTGGTGTTTGCTGCGATCGTTGCGCCAACGCTTCAGGCCCAAACGATCATTCAATCGAGCAGCAATTTGGTTTTGCCAGCGCCCGATGTCTATGTTTTTCCATGGTATCGGCTGATTATCGCGCCATTAACGATGTTGGTATTGACGGGGATTGGCTATAGTGTGCTGGGCTTGATTGTGCTGTGGCGCATGCCGATGAATCAGTTGCGTAATAATCAGCCAATTGTGCATATCATCACCCCCAATGAGCTGATTCATCAAGATCAATATGGCCAAGAATCGCATCGAATCAAATGGAAAGATGTGACCGAAATCATCACTGCTGATCGGCGGGTTTGGAAACGCCCATTGATGGTATTTTCGCGCAGTTTTGTGCGCTCGACGATGCAGCCGTTACTCCGAATTGATGGAATTACTGGTTGGTACAATACCTTGCTGTACCTGATTGATAAACGGGCGAGTGAAGCAGGCGCAACGATTCGCTATCTGAGCGCTGATATTAGCTTGCTGCGCAGTGTTTGGGGTTCGGTGATTGGGGTTGGCACGGTGTTGCTGATTCTGCTGATCACCAGCGTCAATGGCTGGATTCCCAATATTGCTGAGTTTTTGCCAGCGACGTTCTATTCAGTGCTCCAATTGTTGGCATTTAGCGGTATTTTGCTAATTGGCCCAACAATTTTCTGGACCGTGATTCGCCCATTACGGCTGGATAACGAATTTGCTTTAGATGAGCGTTTGCCAGCGTTGGCGGCGACAATTGGGTTGATTGTGATGGTGCTGTTTATCATCACCGATGGCTCAATTGTGCGCGTGCCGATTTTCAGTGTGTCGCTGTTTATTGCTGGGGTCTATGTTTTTAGCGAAGGTATTTATCAACTGGGCGTGCGACGTGGCCGAGATCGTCGTTGGCGAGCTGGGGTGACAATTGTTGGTTTTGGTTTGTTGCTGGCAGCAATGTTGATTGTTCGTGAAACGGTGTGGCGCGAGTTCTATCATGCTCGCTCCTATGCCTATACTGTGCAGGGCAACGAAGCGGCGGCAGCTGACGATCGTTTACGCGAGGCAGCTCAAACCACTGCGATGTTTGAACGACCCATGGTTTTAGAAGAAGCCGTCTTGGCGAGTCAAAACAGCGATTGGGAAGAAGCTAGTCAGCAATATACAGCGATTGTCAATAGCCGCCAATATGATGCACGCCTTCAGGCGCTGGCTTATCATAATTGGGCATTAACTGAGTTAGCCCGTTGTAAAGCCAATCCATGCAGCGAAGCCGAATGGGCACGAATTGCCCAATTTGAGAGCGAATCGATTACATTAATTGATATTGCGATTGAGCAACATCAAGCCAACCCTGAGGAGCGGACGGTATTGCTTGAAGCTCAAGGCTCGGCATATATCGAGGTTGGCCAAATTCCTGAAGCGATTCAAAAATTAACCCAAGCTTTGGCTAGCACTCGTGAGCCAAAGGTTCAACAACGGATTGAGGGTTTGCTTGATTCGCTGCAACGCTAAATCCATGCCCTCACCCCCTGACCCCCTCTCCCGCACGCGAGGCGAGGGGGAATCCCTCCATCATGACGGCTGAAGCTCCCCTCGCCCGCCGCAGTGGGCGAGGGGGTCAGGGCACAATTATTACCGTTAATCAAGCGATTTAATTTGATCGAGTGCGATATTTAATTGCAGCACATTTACTCGTGGCTCGCCTAAAACCCCTAAGGTGCGCTGGCTTGTATGCTGCTCAACCAACTGTTGGACTTGCTCGACCGCCAAGCCGCGGGCAGCGGCGACTCGTTGCACTTGGTAATTTGCCGCAGCTGGCGAAATTTCGGGATCAAGCCCGCTGGCCGAGGCGGTGACCAAATCAACAGGGATTGGCAACTGATTGCTGGGATCGGCGGCCTTGAGCGCATCAATTCGGGCTTGAACTGCTTCGGCTAAGGCTGGATTGAGTGGGCCATAATTTGAGCCGCTTGAGGCTGCTGCATTGTAGGGCACTGGGCCAGTTGCCGAAAGCCGACCCCAAAAATATTCCGGCTGATCAAATTGTTGACCAATTAAGCTAGAGCCACGTTGCTGGCCTGCTTGCTCAATCAGGCTACCATTAGCTTGGCCCGGAAAAGTTACTTGCGCAATCACGGTAACTAAAGCTGGGTAAATAACTCCAGTCAAAACACTGAATATGATGATCGCAGCCAAGGCTGGGCGAAAAAATGTACGCATTATTGATCTTCCTCGTCACTAATCCATCGATAGGTCGTTGCTTGTTGGTCGCGGCGAATGTATTGCAAATGGCCTTGGGTGGGATTAGTCGCAGTTTGATGCCAAACCCACATCCCAAGTGCAGCATAGCCGATAATTAATACGCCAATTGATAAAAATGTAGTTAAGGCATGGCTCAAATGGAGAATTTCAATTTCGCCAATTGTCAAAATCATGCCAGCGCAGATTGCATCGAGCCAAACCCAAGTAGTTGTGCGGCGTTTCATTATTTTCTCCTAGGCTAAACCCAAGGCTACCAACAATAAATCAATCAGTTTGATTCCGATGAAGGGCACAATCAAGCCGCCAAGCCCGTAAATCAGCAGATTGCTGCGCAAGGCCTGGGCAGCAGCGACAGCCCGATAGCGCACCCCGCGCAGAGCCAAGGGAATCAGAAAAACAATAATCAAGGCATTGAAAATCACCGCCGAGATAATCGCGCTTTCAGGTGAGGCCAAGCCCATGATGTTGAGTTGGTTCAGCACTGGGTAGGTGCTGGCAAAGGCCGCTGGAATAATTGCAAAATATTTAGCAATATCGTTGGCGATTGAAAATGTCGTCAGTGCACCACGGGTCATCAATAGTTGCTTGCCAATCTTGACCACTTCGATCAACTTAGTTGGGTTGGAGTCGAGATCGACCATATTGCCCGCTTCTTTGGCGGCGTTTGTGCCCGTATTCATCGCCACGGCGACATCGGCTTGCGCCAAGGCGGGTGCATCGTTGGTGCCGTCGCCAGTCATCGCTACCAAGCGCCCGCCAGCTTGATACTCGCGAATTAAGCTGAGTTTGGCTTCGGGCGTGGCCTCGGCTAAGAAATCGTCAACTCCAGCTTCGGCAGCAATCGCCGCAGCGGTCAAAGGATTATCACCAGTGATCATGACGGTTTTGATGCCCATGCGCCGTAGTTCGCCGAAGCGCTCTTTCATGCCACCTTTAACAATATCCTTGAGTTGAATCACGCCCAAAACTCGTTTGCCATCGGCAACCACCAAAGGCGTACCACCAGCGCGGGCAATTGTTTCAACATTGGCTCGCACATCGCTTGGTAAATTGCCTTGTTGGGTTTGCACATAACGTTCAATCGCATCAACTGCACCTTTGCGAATTTGGCGACCAGCGATATTGATGCCACTCATGCGGGTTTGGGCAGTGAAGGCCACAAATTCGGCCTCAAGCTGGTTGGCTTGGCGTTCGGCAATGTTGTAGCGTTGGTTAGCCAGCAACACAATCGAACGACCTTCAGGCGTTTCGTCGGCTAGCGAAGCCAATTGAGCGGCATCAGCAAATTCGTTGATATCCACGCCAGCAGCTGGCATAAAGTTGGTTGCTTGGCGATTGCCCAAGGTGATCGTGCCCGTTTTGTCCAACAACAGCACATCAACATCACCTGCAGCCTCGACCGCCCGCCCCGACATCGCGATCACATTGGCTTGAATCATGCGATCCATGCCTGCGATGCCGATTGCTGAGAGCAAACCGCCAATTGTGGTTGGAATCAAGCAGACCAGCAAGGCAACCAAAGCAGTGACCGTGATTGGCAAGGCTTGGCTGCTTGAGTCGAGCGCCTTGACGGCCTCAACGCTATAGATCGAAAATGGTAGCAGCGTCGCGGTTGCCATCAAAAAGATGATCGTCAAGGCCGTCAATAAAATGTTCAAGGCGATCTCGTTGGGTGTTTTTTGGCGTTTGGCTCCTTCGACCATAGCAATCATGCGGTCGAGAAAGGTTTCGCCTGGATTGGCAGTAATTTGCACAATTAGCCAATCGGAAAGCACCCGCGTGCCCCCAGTAACCGCCGAGCGATCACCGCCACTTTCGCGAATCACCGGAGCGCTTTCGCCAGTGATCGCGCTTTCATCGACTGCCGCCACGCCTTCAATCACATCGCCATCGCCTGCGATTGTTTCACCAGCGCTGACCAGAATGTAATCACCTTTGCGCAAGGCACTAGCAGCAACAATTGTTTGGCTGCTGCTGTATTGTGGGCCACTTAATTTAACTGCCTGCACATCGCGGCGTGATTGACGTAGCGTGTCGGCTTGAGCTTTGCCACGACCTTCGGCCATGGCTTCGGCAAAATTAGCAAATAATAGGGTGAGCCAGAGCCAACCAGCGATTGCCAAGCTAAAATTGGCTGACGTTTCGCCGCTGCCCAATAACGCCTGAATCCATAAGCCTGTGGTAAAAATCGCGCCAATAAAGACCACAAACATCACTGGATTGCGTACCTGCAAGCGTGGATTAAGTTTGAGCAAAGCCGCTTTGAGCGCTGGCACAACAATCGCTCGATCAAATAGTGAGCGGTTTTTTGGTAGTGAATGATTCATCGTTCTCGCCTTATAAACTCAGCAATAAATGTTCAACGATTGGGCCAAGCGCCAGCGCTGGAATAAATGTGAGTGCCCCGACAATTAACACCACGCCAATCAACAAGCTCACAAACAACGGCGTATGAGTTGGCAAGGTTCCGGCGCTTTGCGGAATCAGCTTTTTGCCAGCCAACGAGCCAGCAATCGCCAAGGTTGGTACAATCAGCCAAAAGCGCGAAACCAACATCGCAATCCCAAGCCATGTGTTATAAAACGGGGTGTTTGCGCCAAGCCCAGCGAAGGCGCTACCGTTGTTGTTGGCGGCTGAAGTGGCGGCATACAGCACCTCGCTGAAGCCATGTGCGCCGCTATTGAACACGGTAGCGCGGCCTGATTCGCTGCTCACTGCAATTGCTGTGATCAACAAGGTCATCACACAGGGAATCAAGATAATCAGCGCTGCCATTTTCATCTCAAAGGCTTCGATTTTCTTGCCCAAATATTCTGGCGTGCGGCCAACCATCAAGCCCGCCACAAACACCGCGATAATTGCAAAAATCAGCATGCCATACAGGCCTGAGCCAACGCCGCCAAAAACCACCTCGCCTAGTTGCATCAGCACCATCGGAGCCAAACCGCCAAGCGGTGTATACGAATCGTGCATCGAATTGACCGAGCCATTCGAGGCGGCAGTGGTTACGGTAGCCCACAAAGCCGAGTTGACGATGCCAAAGCGGGTTTCTTTGCCTTCCAGATTGCCGCCAGCCTGTAATGCCGAGGCTTGATCATCAACGCCCAGTTTTTGGTAGAGCGGATTGCCTGCTTGTTCTGCGCTCACCGCCAAGACCGTAAAGCCCAGCAAAATAATCGTCATCGTGGCCAGAATCGCCCAGCCTTGGCGTTTATCGCCGACCATCAGGCCAAAGGTGTAACACAATGCCGCTGGAATCAGCAGAATGCTGAGTAATTCTAAAAAGTTGCTCAACGGCGTTGGATTTTCCAAGGGATGCGCCGAATTGACGTTGAAAAATCCCCCGCCATTAGTGCCAAGCTGCTTGATTGCAATTTGCGAAGCGGCTGGACCTAGGGCAATCGTTTGTTGGCTGATCGTCGTGCCATCGGCATTGACGATTGGCTGGATTAACTCAACCGTTTGGGATGGACTAAATGTCTGGACAACCCCTTGCGAAACCAAGGTAACTGATAACACCAAGGCTAATGGCAACAAAATATAGATGGTCGAGCGCGTCAGATCGACCCAAAAATTGCCAATTGTGCTGGTGGATCGGCGAGCGATGCCACGAATCAAGCCAATAAGTACAGCCATACCCGTTGCAGCCGAGACGAAATTCTGCACCGTCAGGCCCAACATTTGAGTTAGATAGCTCATTGTGGTTTCGCCAGCGTAGCCCTGCCAATTGGTGTTGCTTACAAAGCTGGCTGCGGTATTAAAGGCAGAATCGGCGCTTACCGCTGGTAATTGTTGCGGATTGAGCGGGAGCCATGCCTGCATCCGTTGCAACCCATAGAGCAACAGCATGCCCATCGCATTGAATCCTAACAAGGCTAGGGCATAATGCTTCCAATGCATTTCGCTCTTTGCGTCGATGCCTAACAAGCGATAGATCAAACGCTCAATTGGGCCGAAAAAACCTTGAAGTGGTGGGTTTTCGCCATAAACTTTGGCCATATAGCGGCCTAGTGGCACAACACAGGCCATCAGCACCACCAAAAAGATCCCAATTTGGATCACACTATTGCTAATCATTTAAAACACCTCAGGCTGCATCAAGGCCCAGAACAGATAGATTACTAAGCCCAGCGTTACGATTGCTGCGATCAGATATAACGTACTCATCGATTGCCTCCCAACGCAGCACACATGCGTAGCAAGCCCCAAGTTAGGAGCGCCACAACCACAAACAGCCCAAGAAACCATAGATCCATGACAAACCTCAATCAAACTTGAACAGATCTATTCAACCAGAAAAGACCTCAAGCAGGCATCAAAATCGATCAAAAGGAGATCAAGAAAGTATCAAGATAAAGGCAAAAGGCAAAAGGCAAAAGGCAAAAGGCAAAAGGCAAAAGGCAAAAGGCAAAAGGCAAAAGGCAAAAGGCAAAAGGCAAAAGGCAAAGGAGTGGCTAGGGGTCAGGGATCAGTATGGGCTGCGGAAATGGAGGGAGTCCTGTTGAGAATAGTAATATAATCCTGAACATCTGTGCGTATCTGTGGCTAAAATAATAACCATTCGTGTAATTCGTGCAATTCGTGGCTAGAATATCTTCGTGGATCGAAAATTATTCGATTGCCAAGCGATAGCCTACGCCTGGCTCGGTCAGTAAATAGCGTGGGCGGGCGGGATCAGCTTCAAGTTTATGGCGCAACTGGCCCATATACACCCGCAAATAGTGGTTTTCCTCGGTGTAGGCTGGCCCCCAAACTTCGCGTAAAAGCTGGCGATGGGTCATAACTTTGCCAGCATGTTGCACTAAAGTTGTCAGCAAATTGTATTCGTTGGGGGTGAGATGTACCTCTTGCTCGGCGACAAACACCTGCCGCCGTACCAAATCGACGCGTAATGCGCCAACTTGAAATACTGGCTCGCCTTTTTCTCCGCCATGCTGGTGTAAATGGCGCAAGGCTACCCGCAAACGCGCCAATAATTCGCCCATACCAAAGGGCTTGGTCAAATAATCATCGGCTCCCGCATCGAGGGCTGCAATTTTATCGTCCTCGCGGCCACGCGCCGAAAGCACAATAATCGGCGTATTCGTCCATTCGCGCAGCCGTTGCGTGACTTGCAAGCCATCAAGGTCGGGCAAACCCAAATCGAGAATAATGATTGCGGGCCGTTGCATGGCGGCTTGCAATAAGCCATCTTCGCCATTTTCAGCCTCAATCAAGTGATAGCCATGGCTTGGCAGCGAAGCTCGCAAAAAACGCCGAATGGGTGCTTCATCTTCAATCACCAAAACGTTAATTGTGTTTGACATAAGCGCTATTCTCCTCGAATTTGCGGTGGCTGGCCTTCGATTGGCAGGGTGAAGGCAAAGATTGCGCCGCCAGCTGGGCGATTTTCGGCCCAAATTGTACCACCATGGGCCTCGATAATTCCACGGCAAATCGTCAAGCCCAACCCAACCCCACTGCTGGCTGAACGTTTGGCCTGCACCCGAAAAAATTTCTCGAAGATTGTTTCAAGCGCACTTGGGGGAATCCCAGGCCCATGATCTGCAATCTGCACTTCGATCAAACCAATCCGTTCAACCGCCCGAATTTCAATCGGGCTGCTGCTGGGGCTATATTTGAGGCTATTTTCCAGCAAATTAACCAACACTTGCTCGATCAAAATGCTATCGAAAGGCACAAACGCTTGGTTTGGTAGCTCGATGCTGATTGAACGTTGATCGATTTGCGGGGCTAAACGTGCCAAGGCCGTGCCCAACACTTCTTCGAGCGCTTGCCATTCTTTATGCACTTGAACTGCGCCAGCCTCTAGTCGCGTCATATCCAACAAATTGCTTAGTAACCGATTGAGTCGCTGGCCTTCATCGGCGATGGTTTGAATTAATTCGTGTTGGATGTGTTGATCAAGCTGGTTGGTTTGATCAAGCAAGGTGCTGGCAGCGCCGCTAATGGCCGCCAAAGGTGTGCGTAAATCGTGGGAAACTGAGCTAAGCAGCGAGTTCCGCATACGTTCAGTTTCAATTTGCACGCTCGCAGCTTGCGCTTCTTCGGCCAAGTGAGCACGTTCGATCGCTACAGTGGTTTGGTTGGCAAAGGTTTCGAGCAAATGCACATGGCTGGGATCGAGCAAACGGCGTGGTTGTTCTGGCTGCAATGCCAAGACTCCCACAACTCCGCGCGTCGCAATCAGCGGCAGATACATAGCTTGGGCACTGGGCAAGGTGTCGCTGTGCATTCCAGCTTTTTGCTGATGATCATAGACCCATTGCGCAGTAATCAGTTCGCGTTGATCGCTGATGAATGGCCATTGTTGACCAACAATTGGCCGCAGTTGGCCCTTAGGGTTGGGCAATAAGATTGCGGTTTGGCCTTCAAACACGCTGCTAATATGTTGAGCCGCTGTTTGCAGCAAATTATCCAAGCCGCGAATGCTGGCAAATTCGCGGGTCATGGCATAGAGCGCGGCGGTGCGGCGTTCGCGTTGGCGGGCAGTTTCGGCCTGCGCTTGAATTTGCACGGTCAAGGTGCTGATCGTCAACGCCACAATCAACATCACCATGAAGGTCAAAATATATTGCACATCGGAGACAGCGAAGGTCAAATAGGGCTGGACGAAAAAGAAATCAAAGGCTGCTACGCTTAAAATTGAGGCGCTGATCGCAGGCCCGCGTCCGTAACGCGCCGCCACCCACGTTACCCCCAACAAATACAACATAATCAAATTCGATAATTCGAGATGCGGAAAGATGCCATAACAAACCATTGTGCAAGCTAACACCACGCCGCTCGATTTGACATAATTTATTTTTGGCGAATGGGGTTGTAGGCTTGGTTTGGCGTTGGGTTTATGGGTATCGTCATGCTCGCCGCTGATCACATACACATCAATTTCACCACTCTGGCGAATCAGTTGATCAACGATCGAGCCAAAAAGCAGCTCGCGCCAACGTGGCTGGGCTGGCTTGCCGACTACAATTTTCGACACATTGCGTTGGCGAGCATAGCGCAGCATCTCTTCACCTGGATTGATTCCGCCAAGCGTGACGATTTGTGCTCCCAAACTTTCGGCGAGACGCAAGGTTGCGGTCACCCGATCGCGATCGGCCTCGCTGAGCCGCAAATGCTTGGGTGTTTCAACATACACCACCAGCCATTCAGCCTTGAGATCGTTGGCCATGCGTCGGGTTGCGCGAACCAAGCGCTCGGAAAGTGGGCTTGGGCCAACCCCTACCAACAAGCGTTCGCGGGTTGGCCATGTTGTAGGAATCGCGTGATCATGGCGGTAGCGCTGCATTTGGGCATCGACCCGATCGGCAGTGCGGCGTAGCGCCAATTCGCGCAGGGCAATCAAATTGCCTTTACGAAAGAAATTGCGGGCCGCTTGCGCTGCTTGGCTGGCGATATAAATCTTGCCCTCATTCAAACGCCCAAGCAACTCATCGGGTGGCAAATCGATCAATTCCACTTCATCGGCGGATTCCAGCACCGCATCGGGCACCGTTTCGCGCACGATCACCCCCGTGACTTGGGCCACCAGATCATTCAGGCTTTCGAGATGTTGCACATTGACTGTGGTATAGACATCAATGCCAGCGTGCAGCAACTCGTTAATATCTTGCCAGCGTTTGGCATGGCGCAAATTGGGCGCGTTACTATGCGCCAATTCATCAACCAAAATCAGGCTCGGTTTACGTTCCAAGGCGGCATCAAGGTCAAATTCGCGTAAGCTTGTGCCACGATATTCAACCTGCAAGGCTGGCAGTTGAGGCAAGCCCACCAAAAGGGCATCAGTTTCGGCGCGGCCATGGGTTTCAATATAGCCAACTAGCACATCGATGCCTTCGGCACGGCGTTGTTGGGCGGCCTGCAACATGGCATAGGTTTTGCCAACACCTGCCGCCGCCCCAAAAAATACCTTCAAACGCCCGCGTTGGGCTTGTTGGTTGGCACTCTGAATCCGTTCGAGCAGTTGATCTGGATTTGGGCGTTGATGTTCCATCGGAAAAGCCTTCAATAGGTTGGTAGAAAATGTCAAGTTTTAAGCAATATATTGAGCTAAGCTAGCGCCATCGAATTAACCAACAGGAGTTGTGTGATGGATGGACTGAACAAACCTCATTCACGGCGAAAGTTTCTGACGACGAGCGGCTTGGCGGCAGTTGCAGCTGGTAGCGTGTTGGGCAAGCACGGGCAGGCCGCAGCGGCTCCAGCGAGTGCCCCCAATTCAGGCTTAACCGCAACCAATGCGATGGAATTGCCACCAAGTGCCAAAATCAGTATTCGCTGCTTGCGCTCACTGACCATGCTAACCATGAGTTCGCAGCTAACTGATCCCGCATTTAGTGCCGAAGTCTACGAAATTGGCCTCAAAGATCTCGAAAGTAACCTACAAGAGCTAATCGGACTGGGCACCAGCGATCTGGTGAGCTATCGGCCAAACCCCGAAGAGAGTTTGCCGACGCGGCCATGGTGGTGGCCCAAACGACGTGTTCGCCATTATCGCGGCCAACTCAGCCATGAATCGATCCCCGACGCTGGCCAACTTATCTTGGATATTATACGCAGCCTTGATGGCTATACGGTAGCATTTTATTCGCAACAGCTTGAATTTGCCGAATTGAGCCAACATTTGGCCTTGGTTGAAATGCAAACCCAGTTCCAACGCTTGATCAATGCGCCAAGTTTGGCGGGCTTATTCCCTGATGACGATGATATTTGCCCGTGGTGGTGGCCGTATCCCCAGCCGAATTGGCTGCATTTGCACGACCGTGATTGGCCTGTACCACCAATTCCGATTCCTCCCTGCGATTTACGCGAGTTGGCGGTGAATGTGCAGCGCGGTTTAATTCAACTGGCAGTTGCTGAGCGCTATAGCGATAGCGAACAAGCCAGCTATCGGCGTGACAGTATCCGCCCAACCATTCACGATCTGGCCAATCAGCTGTCGGCCTATGCTGGCACACTAACAGGTTGGCTTGAGCATGATATCGTCGATCGACCACCACCAGATCCTAACGATCCTTATCCATGGCCATTCCACGATGGTTTAATTGATGAATTGGTTGATTTTGCCGATCGTCCGCCACCACAACCCTATCGAATTAAACTTGGCGACCAAATTATGCGAGCGAGCCACTTGGTTGGCGTGGCCTGCCACATTCGGGAACGGCACTTGGCTGGGCGGTTGCAGGATGCCAGTCTGACCCAAATTAAGGATCTCGCCTACCAAATCTAAACTGGACGTGCTTAGATTTAGCCCTTTTTCCAGATTATGGAAGAAGGGCTTTTGGTTGTTACTCTCATACCATCGCCTATCGCAACACCATGATTTAGGCATGTTGTCCACTTGATCTTTATCAAAAACAGCTTAAGATAGAGCCATGGATTGATCATATGTAGAGGAGTATCGATGATCCATTCGACCTATGCTGAGCTATTCAATCAGCAGTTCGTCCAAGACCCCTTCCCCACCTATGCTGCTCTGCGTGCCGAAGCCCCGATTCACCGAATTAGCCTACCCGATGGTCGTGGTTTGTGGATGATTACTCGTTTTGAGGATGTTAAAGCCGCGCTGAAAGATCCACGATTTATCAAAAATTGGCGCAAAGTGCTCAATCCTGAAGAGCAAAAGCTCATGCCAGTGATGCCACCAGTCGTGCAATTGTTGTTTAAACATTTGCTAGCGCTCGATCCACCCGACCATACACGCATTCGTGGGATGGTGCATAAGGCCTTTACCCCGCAATTGGTTGAGCAACTCCGCCCACGCATTCAGCAAATTGCCGATGAGTTGCTCGATGCGATGCTGGCTGGCCCGCGCAGCACCGATTTGCTGACGGCCTATGCCTTCCCGTTGCCCTTGACCGTCATTGCCGAATTGCTGGGAATTCCACTGGATCATCGCGAAAAGTTTCGTTATTGGTCGGGCTTGGTGGTGACTGTTGATCCTTCGCCAGATCGCTTTACGCGCATGGCGGGTGAGATGGAGGAGTTTGGTAATTATCTGCGTGAATTATTCGCAGAAAAACGCGCCAACCCCGCCAACGATTTGACCAGTGCTTTGGTGCAGGTTGAAGAGGCTGGCGCTAAACTGACCGAGCAAGAATTATTTTCGCTGGTGTTTTTCTTGTTGGTTGCTGGCCACGAAACCACGGTTAATTTGATTGGCAATGGTATGCTGGCCTTATTACAACATCCTGAGCAATTGAATTTGCTGCGCGAAACCCCCGACCTGATTCGTAACGCCGTCGAAGAATTGCTGCGTTATGACAGCCCAGTCGAAACCTCAACAATTCGCTGGGCTTGTGAAGATCTGGAGTTTGCCGGGGTTAAGATTCCGCGTGGCGAGCAAATTCTAGCGGTGATCACCTCGGCCAATCGTGATCCTCAGCATTTTGCCGCGCCTGATCAGCTAGATATTACGCGGACTGAGCATAACCACATTGCTTTTGGTCATGGCATTCACTATTGTTTGGGAGCACCGTTGGCCCGCCTTGAAGGCGCAATTGCGATTAATTCGTTGGTGCAGCGCTTGCCCAATTTACGTTTAGCAGTGCCAGCTCATGAATTGATTTGGCGGCCTGGCATGCTGATTCGCGGCATGATCGAAATGCCAGTCGAATTTTAACCTAAAAACGCCGTCTAGCCCTAAACTAGACGGCGTTTTTGAATTTATTGCTTGGTAATTAGCGGTAAAAAGTTGATATTAGTTTCGGCGCTTGAATGCAGCAAGAGCACAGCGCTGCGTTCAGGGTCGGCGCTGGTTTGAGCTTTAACCCACACTTGATCAGCCGCTGGGCTTGGCCCCGCCGGCAGATCGACGCGCAGCGTGATCGTTTGGCTGGCATTTGGCCCAAGGTCGTTCGGCATGGCACTCGTTATGGTGGTTAGCCAAGTATTGCCGATGAGGTTGAGGCTAATTGGCACAGTTTGTTGGCTGAGGTTGCGCAATGTCAGGGTGTAGGTGATGCTCGTACCATGCAGATTGCTTTGCGCAAGTTTAGGCGTGGTCAAACTAAGAACGCTCGATTGCACTTCGACATCGCTCGCTTTAAGAAAGCCAAAACGATGGTTGAAATTAATTTGATAATACTTGGTTTGGCCGCTGACAACGATATGTGAGCTTGGATCAAGGGTTGGGGTATAGACTGGCGAATAGTAGTAGGTGCTGGTGTAAAGCTGCGTTGCCACCACCATATTATCGGCGGGTAAGCTGTAAATTGGGGTGATAGCCTGCGGTGAAATGCCTTGAGGATAGGCAGCTGCTTCAGGGTAAGCTCGCCCATAGACTGGAATAGTGGCTTGACCAACTTTTGGTCGCACTTTTAGCCCTTGTCCCGCCGTGGTATTTGAGCCATCGGGGTTGTGGAACCAAGCTTTCTGGCCACCAAAATAAATCGCCTGCCAATCGCCCTGTTGATCAGCGACAACATAGGTTTGGCCTGTAACAACTTTGTTGCTCCAGTTGTTGGCGTGAGTCGGAGTTGAGCCAATGTATTGATTGGTAATCAAGGGCGAGTTGGCGTTGGGTTGCGTGTGCAAATAGAGAAAATTAGCGCTTTGAGTTGGTACATCGCGGCAATCGTTGCTGCTATAACAATAGGTCAAAGCGGGCATATTGCTATCGAAATTGGGATTAATGGTAACCAACTGCGGATCGGGATTGCTGATGGGTGCGGGGCCACCACGCACCAAATCCATATAATGCGCCCAATCCCAAAACGGGCCTGGGTCCCAGTGCATGCCTGCTTGATGTTGCGGCAGCGGGCCAGGCAACTCGTCATGGCCAATAATATGGCTACGATCTAATGGAATCTGGTATTTATCGGCGAGATAGCGGGTGAGTTGCGCCGAGGCTTGATACATGGCCTCGCTATACCAGGTTGCGCCTTCAATCGCAATACCTTCGTGTTCGATGCCGATCGAGTGGCCGTTAACATCCCAATTGCCTGCATGCCAAGGCACGTTTTTATTCTCAACCATTTGGGCAATATGCCCATCGCTGGCCCGAATGACATAATGGGTTGATGCACCAGTGGCTGGATTTTGAAACACATTGACGGTTTGGGTGTAGGTGATTTCGGTGTCATGAATCAAAATATAGCGAAAATCTAAGCCATCGGCTGGGCGATTGGCTAAATCGTAGTTACCATAATCACTGCGATCATTGGGGTTATTCAAGGCATAGGCCGCTGGAATCACTTCACAATTGAGCGTCGTTGGGCAATCCAACGGAAAATCATCACCCAAATACAGCTGCAAGCTAGCGGCACTTTGGCGATTGATTGTGATGGTACTTGGAGCCAACGTTAGCGCTTCGCCGTTATCGAGGCTACGAGTTGCACCTTGCTGCAAGGTGGCGTAGACCCGATCGGCGAAGCCAAACGCGGTCGAACGCTCTTTGCCGCCGCTATACAACACCACCGCGCCATACCAATCGGCGAGATTGTTGGGCAATCGTGGGTTGATGCTGCGGCTATATTCGGCCAACAACGCCGCGCCACCGCGAATATTCTGCACTGGATCATTGATTAATGTGCTGGGTGGTTGGCCGATTAGCTTGGCAGCTTGAGTTAAGGTTTGCAATTCGTCAGGTTGTTTAAGTAGTGTGGCCCAATCAAGGCCTTTGCTGGCGTGCCAATGGCTCAAATCGATTTGAGTTAAATGCATGATTCCATAGCCGCCGCTGGTGCTGGGCTGGCCTGCGTGATGCTCCCAGCGTGAAAGATTGTAGCTCAGCGCTAGCAATACTTCGCTTGGTACATGGAATTCGGCGGCAGCTGCGGTGAAAGCCATATGCAAATTGCTGGCAGCTGGGTTTGGGCTGTTGGCAAAGCTTGGCAATGGCAAATAGCCAAGGCCCAGCCCTAAAATAACAAAAACGATCAGCAAACGTGATCGTAACCAACGATGGTTCATTATTGCTTCCTCAACAACTAAAAGACCTAACTCGTAGGTTTAGTATACCTGCTTAAAATTAATTAAGAACTGAGAATTGGCTGAGGAGTTTTGATCGACGCAGAACATGAAGCGCACGAAGTTTTGGAACCGCGCAGGACGCGAAGAGCGCTTGGGCGCTGTCTGATAATTCCATGGTAAACTCTTGGCCATGAGGTGATGTGATCAGAATTATCCATGGCCTCATGACCACATCAGATTCGACTAAGACGCACAAATTCGCAGTAGATGTTTGTACGCTACTACACGCAGGAGGGGCTATGACCATCGATGAGCTTGAATCATGTTTGGAGTCCTTTGTCTCGCGTGCGCAAATCGTGCGCGATACCCGCCACATCCTTGAGGAATGGGCAGTTAATGGCATCTTTCAGGCTGCAGTGGAAGACGACCACTTCATCCCCATCCCCCACGATGCACCGATCACCGTCATCCGCACCACCTTCGAATGCTCTGCGTTGGACTATACCTTTGGTCCAGTGAAGGCGATTGTTGGGTTGGGAGACATTACTATCCACGATGACACCATCCTGCCTCAGTATTGTTTTGTCAGGCTGTATTACAATGACGAAGGACAGGTCTTTACCACCGATTTTTACCTTGACTAGTGTACTGCTTAGGAGCAAGCCATGAGTCTTGCCACAATCGAACGGCTGTTGGATGCCGTGCTTCCCGATCAGCAAGTGTTGGCCGATACGACCGCCATCCTTGAAAGTCTCGTCCAAGATGGAAGCGTCGCGGTCCTGGTTACCTCTTACGGTGGACGGGTCTCGCCGCTGACCATCCCCTATCCCGTGCCCCTGACGGTCATCAGAAAAATCTTCCAGCGCCGCTTTGTCGGTGCTGCGACATGGACGATGAGTGCAATGGTCGCGCTTGGCACGGTTGAACTCGACCATGGAAGTATCAGGGCACAGTATCACTTTCTAGACCTTGACTATACGGCGGAACGGACGATTGTCAATGTTGAATGGTTTGATCCAGCGTATTAGAGGTAAACCCACGATTTGTACACCCGAACGCCCCACCTATCGCAGGGCATTTGTTCGCTGAATGGCCTTGCTGCTATGCCAATGCACCGATAAATTTATGTCCACACCACAATCAAATAAAGCTGCTAGCGTTGACTCCACGTGGGCATGGGATACAACAGTGGTTGTTCGGCCACGGCTTGGGGAAATACCGTATATTTTTGACCATCAGGATGCAACTGCTCAACTGCCATGGGCTTTTCGCTGTTTACGCCCTGCGCGTCAAATTGAATCGGCCCGAAAAAAGTATCAAGTTTTAAGCCTTTAATTGTATCGCGCACCGCTAAGCGATCGATCGTTCCTGCCCGCTCAAAGGCCCGTTGAAAGACGATCAATGATGCCGCCGACTCAGCAACTTGATAGGGCACCGATTTATATTGGGGGTATTGCTGACGAAAGGCTTGGGCAAAAGCCGCTGGGGTTTGCCAGCTATCATCGCCATGATAGTCGAGGGCAGGAGTCCATTGGGTTGGGCCAAGGATATAATCGGCATCATGTTGTAAATTAGCGCGAAATTGCGGCAATAATGGCCCCACACTTAATCCAATTGCTTTAGGGCTAAGATCGAGGCTTTTGGCTTGCTTGACAATTAACAAAGCCTCTTGCAGATGACCTGCACCGAGCAACATATCGGGCTGAAGTTGCTTAATGATATTTAAATGATGACTCACATCACGCGCATCGCTGGGATAATCGCCATGATAAACCACGTTTAAGCCGCGCTGTTGGGCGTAATCACGCACACCTTGGGCGACATCCTGCGAAAACGAATCGGTTTCGCTCAACAGGGCCAGCGTTTTGAGGCTTGGGTCAGCCGCCAATACTGCATCCATCACTCCGTTTAAGTAGTGGCGGGCGGGCGTTTGCACACTGAAAATATAGTGATAGTTATTGGCATAAATGCTGCTGGCCGAGCCATGGCCCGAAACCAATGGAATATGATATTTTTCGGCGATCGCTACCGCAACGCTGGTAGCATCCGAGCCATATGGCCCCAATAAAAAATCAACTTGATCGTGATTGATTAATTTTTCATACAGCTCAGCTGTGCGTTCGAGGTTCGATTCATCATCATAATAACGTAAACGCAACTGATAGCGTTGGCCGCCGACCAGAATCCCACCTTGGGCATTCAGGGTATCAACAAAAAATTGATACCCATCACGCACATATTCGCCTTCTTTGGCGGTTTTGCCAGTAATCGAGATCGATGCGCCAAAGGTGATCACCAGCGGTTGTTGGTTGGCACTGGTGCTGATACAACCGCCTAACAAACCGATGATCATCAAATAAGCTAAGCGTCGAAGCCAACAGCGTTGTTGCCACATAACCGACCTCGTATGCTTTAAGCCGCTTTCAAGACCATCAATGCTTCAGGCGGCAAATAAATTCGCACATTGCCACTGGTGTAATCCAAGGTCTCGACCATCAAGGCTCCAATTGTGGTTTCAACTTGATGATGCCATTTTGCGCCCAAATAATCCGAGCTGCGAATTGCCCCAGCAATCACGTTGGTCTGATGATCACTCGTCGCTACTTGCACCCGTTCGGAGCGAATGCCCAAATCAATTGTTTGGTGTTGTTGGAGCTTGAGCGCTGTGCGCACCTCAAGGCATGTGCCATCGCTCAGGCTGACTTGGCTCAGCGTTGGTGCATGCTGTACCACGGTTGCTGGTAAAAAGGTGGTTGCTCCAATGAATTCGGCTACAAAACGGGTTGCTGGTTGTTCATAAATTGCTTGCGGCGTATCAAATTGCTCAAGTTTACCTGCCGACATTACGGCAATTTTATCAGACATCGCTAACGCTTCAGCTTGATCATGGGTCACATAGACGGTGGTAATGCCCAGGCGTTTTTGAATATCACGCAGCCATGTGCGAGCTTGCTCCCGCACTTTGGCATCAAGGTTGGATAATGGCTCGTCGAGCAAGAGCAGGCGTGGCTCAGTTACCACCGCGCGGGCTAGCGCTACCCGTTGCTGCTGCCCGCCCGAAAGTTGGAAGGGATAGCGCTCGGCAACATGACCTAATCCAACCAACTCTAAAATTGTTGCTACCCGCTGTTTGATCTCGCTGCTGGCGATTTTAGCGACCCGTAAGCCAAACCCAACATTATCGGCAACCGTCATATGCGGCCAAAGTGCATACGATTGAAACACCATGCCAAGTTGGCGATCTTCAGGTTGCAAAAAGAGCTTTTTGGCGCTATCGGTCAGCACGAAATCGCCAACCCGAATCGTGCCAGTGTCGGGATGTTCTAGCCCAGCAATACAGTTGAGTGTGGTGGTTTTGCCACAGCCTGATGGCCCCAAAAAGCTGACCAATTCGCCAGCTTGAATCGACAAACTAAGATCATCAAGCGCTTTGGCACTGCGATTATACATTTTACTGAGATGTTCGATGGTTAATCCGGCTGAATCGTGATGAATGTTGCTCATCGGTTGCTCCTTACCAATTATTCGCGAACTTTGACCGTCGGAATAAAGCTACTTAGCCAGCGCACAACCCCAATAATTAATAATTGAATTACGGCCAAGGCGGCGGCTGGGCCAGGCCCACCTTGCGCCCAAACTTCGAGCATGGTTGTGCCAATCACTTGCGAGCCACGGGTGAACAAAAACAGCGCTACTGAGTATTCTTTTAAAAAGGTGATAAATAAGAGGGTAAAGGTTGTAAGCAACGCTGGCCGTAACAATGGCAGCATAATATGGCGCATCACTCCTAGCCACGTTGTGCCGCTCACTCGCGCCGCCCGATCAAGCTCATCGGAGATTTGCAAAATCGAGGGACTCATCGCACTAAATCCTAATGGTAAATAGCGCATGGTGTAGGCAATGATCAAAATCCAAATTGTATTGCGTAGACCGCCCAAGGCCGGAAACGAGAGCAACGCCCATAAAAACCCTAAGCCGATAATGGTGCCCGGAAAAGCCCGTGGATATTGGGCGATATATTTGACTGCGCCGCGCATCGGGAATTTCGAGCGATAGGTCAATAAGGCAACGGCTGCCATAAATAGGGTTGCGACGACTCCGCCAACGCCTGCAATCAACAAACTATTGATAATCGCAACCCGATAGGTTTCAAACTCAAAGGCTTGTTTGAAATTATCCATAGTCAAAATTGAAAATGGATTAATCAGGGCGCTGAGAAATGGCGTGAAGGCTTGCAGAATAATCCCGCCAAGCGGCACCAAAATCGTCAAGCCCGCAAACAGATAGACGACGAATCCCAAAGGCCAGCGCAACCAGCCTAAATGCAAAACCCGCGCTCGTGAGATTTTGCCGCTGACCGATACAAAGCGTCGTTCTTGCTTCATCAGGTGGTTTTGCAGCATAACCAAGACTGAAATAAACAGCACCACCATAATTGCCACAACTGCCAAGGTGCCATAATCGGTCGTCCCGCTCACCAGCGCTGTGCGATAGAGAAAGGTTGAAAGCACATCAATTTGGGCGCTTTCGCCGAGCACCAAGGGAATTGATAGTAATTCGATACTGGAAACCATGGTCAATACCAGCGCATATAGCATTGCAGGCCGAATCAGGGGGATGGTAATGCGCAGCAAAATGCGCAACGGTTTTGCGCCAGCAATCCGTGCGGCTGATTCCAGTTGCGGGTCGGCCATGCTCAGCGAGGAGCTACAATACATAAAAGTCAACGGCATAAAATAGAGCGCACTGACCATAATCAAGCCTGGCATCGTATAGAGATTCCAGGTTGGCAAGCCCCATTCGCGCACCATCACCGTCATAAAACCTTGGGGGCCATACATCACCGCCCAGCCAAAGGCCAAAATCAGTGCTGAAACATAGTAGGGAATCGTGATCAATTTTTGCAGCCATTGCGCCCCAGGCAGATCAGTGCGAATCAAGAGCACTGCAAAGCCAATTCCAATCAGGGTTCCCACAATCGTGCTGCCAAGCATAAAAACCGCTGTATTGCCGATCACCTGCCAAATTTTGGGATTACCCAAAACCCGTGGGAAATTTTGCAAACTCAGGGTATTGCTGGCTTCGTACAAGGGTTTTTCTAAGAGGCTTTGATAGAGAATTGGCCAAGTTGGAAATAAGACTAAACCAACGACTGCCAGTGCGATCAACCATTGAATAACCCGATCGAGCCGCCATTTGGGTGCTTTTGCAATCGCCTTAATTGGGCGAGTCTGGGCTGTTGCTGCCATCTGCAAACTCCTTGGATGGTGCTGGGTAGAGCGTTGTAAGCCGGCTCACTGGCCTACAGCGCTCTACCCAGCACCATTTAAGTTAAGTGGGGCTTATTGGTTGCGACCGAGGGCTTGTTTCCATTGGTTGAGGAACTGGCTGCGTTGTTGAGGGTCAGCCAGGGCTTTATCGGGCCGTGAGAAGATGATATTTTGCTCGCCCCCAACCGCTTGGCTTACTTGCGAAAGATGCAGTGGCGCAGAGGCGGCAATGTCGGGGCGATAGGCGGTTAAGCCACCTTGCGAGAAGGCCATTTGTCCTTCGGCTGAGAGAATATAATCGAGTAGCAATTTGGCTGAATTAGGGCTAGCAGCATGTTTGGTGACTGCCATGCCCCGCACCGCGACAACTTGAGCATCAGGCACAAAGCTATAGCCAAGCAATTGTTGAGCAGCTTCCAAGCGTGGCTGAACTGTGATATTCGAGACAAAGTAGCCGATGCTGGATTCGCCCGAAAGCACTGAATCGATCATCTTGCCGCCAGAGGTTAAAATTTTGGGCTGGCTTGAACCAATTGCTTCTAAAGTTTTCCAACCATCAGCACCTTTGGCCTTGGTATAAAACCAGTTGAGACCATAGCCAAAGCCTTCGCCATCGGCATCGTAGCTCACCAATTTGTCTTGCATGGCGCTGGGGTCTTTTTCGATCATGCTGATCAGTTCGGCCATAGTTTGCGGCGGATCAGCGACCAATTGCTTGTTCCAAATAAAGACCATCGGATCGGTTGAGGCGGCATAGACCCCTTGAGCAATTTTGCCAAGCTCAGGAATTTGGGCATCTTCGCTGGAAACATACGACTGGACTTCGCCTTTATCGATAAAGTTGATCCAGCCATCAGGCGCGGTGGTGGAGATAAAATCGGCAGTACGGGCATTGCCAGCGGCTTCGGTGTAGTAGCGTTCGAATACCTCGTAAGCTCCTAAATCAGCAGTTGTTACTTTGATCCAAGGATATTTGGCGTTAAAGCCTTGAATCACTGGCTGCCAATTTTTCTCACTCATAATCGAATAAATCAAAATACCATCGGCTTCTTTTTTTGAGGCTTCAACTAAAGCGGGATCGGCGTTTGAGGCTGAAACTGATTGGGCACTTTGGCTGACGGTAGGCGTTACTTGCGTGCTCCCACAACTGATCAACGAGGCCATGAGTCCGACAGTGAACACGTGCGCCACAATGCGCGTGAAATGGCTTTTCATTGGGTTTACTCCGTCGCTTGTTTGAGAGGAGGGTTGTTCAGTGCGTCGCTGGATTGAGTAGTAGCTTAGTTGATCAATGTAAAAACGACGTAAAAATTAATTAGCTCGGCGTAAACAAAATATAAATATTTGCAAAATTAAGCCAAATTTCAGGTATATCTAGGATTGAAATTGGGTTAGCGCCTATGAGGTATCTATGTTGCCATTAACTGGAATTACGGTTGTTGCCCTTGAACAAGCGGTTGCTGCGCCATTCGCTACCCGTCAATTGGCCGATTTGGGGGCGCGGGTGATTAAAATCGAACGGCCTGAAGCTGGCGATTTTGCTCGTCACTACGATCAGGCTGTTCACGGCTTATCGTCGCACTTTGTCTGGCTGAATCGTGGTAAAGAAAGCCTTACGCTCGATTTGAAGCAGCCACAAGCGCAAGTGATTATGCACCAATTATTAGCAACGGCTGATGTTTTTATTCAAAATTTAGCGCCACAAGCGAGCCAACGCTTAGGCTTTGGTGCCGAAACGTTGCGTCGCGCAAATCCCAAATGATTGTCTGCGATATTTCGGGCTATGGGAGTAGCGGGCCGTATCAGCATAAAAAAGCCTATGATCTATTGATTCAATGCGAGGCGGGCGCGGTTTCGGTAACTGGCAGCGCCGATCAACCAGCCAAAGTTGGTATTCCAATTGCCGATATTGCTGGTGGAATGTATGCCTACACGGGCATCTTGACTGCTTTATATCAGCGGCAAGCAACTGGCGAAGGCTGCCAGATCGAGGTTTCCCTATTTGAGGCATTAGCCGAATGGATGGGTTTTCCGGCGTATTATAGTGGCTATAGCGGCCAGAATTTGCCACGCACTGGCTTGCAACATGCCGCGATTGCGCCGTATGGAGCATTCGATTGTGCTGATGGGCAGGTCTTTTTGGCAGTGCAGAACCAGCGCGAGTGGCAGCAATTTTGTGGCACTTTTTTGCGCCAACCAGCGCTGATCGAGCAACCAGCGTTTGCAACGGTCAGTCAGCGGGTGGCGAATCGTCAAGCCTTAGAAAACCTAATCAATCAGCATACCCGCGCGTTGAATCTTGATCAAACGCTAGCCCAGCTTGATGCTTTGGGGATTGCCAACGCCCGACTAAATAGCGTTTTAGATTTTTGGCAGCATCCGCAATTGGCGGCGCGAGGGCGTTGGCGCAGCGTGATGAGCGAGGTTGGGCCAATTCAAGCGCTACTGCCACCAGTCAATTGGTCAAACGTTACCCCAGCAATGCAGGGTATTCCAGCTTTGGGTGCTGCTACTCAGGCTATTTTGCACGAGCTTGGCTATACCCAAGCCGAGATTGAGATATTGAAAACCCAAGCCATGATCTAACTAACAAAGCGATAGCCAATGCCGGCCTCGGTCAGCAAATGGCGTGGATTGCTGGGATCAGCTTCGAGTTTGCGGCGTAAGCGCCCAATATAGACCCGTAAATATTCAGCTTCATCGCGATATTGATCGCCCCACACGTGTTGCAAGAGCATGCGATGGGTCAGCACTTTATTGGGATGAGTGATCAGATAGGCCAAGAGGGCAAATTCGGTTGGGGTTAACCGCACATCGAGGCCTGCTCGCCGAACGCTATGCGCTTCAAGATCAATCTCCAACTCGCCATAGCGTTTGGTGCCTGAAGCTTGGGGCTGAACACTCCATTGGCTACGTCGCAAGACTGCCCTAATTCGCGCCAGTAACTCATCGACCCCAAAAGGTTTACATAAATAATCATCAGCGCCTAAATCAAAGGCCATAACTTTATCGCGCTCGGCATCCAAGGCAGTTAGCACAATAATTGGCACAATCGATTGCTCGCGAATGCGCTGACAAACCTCAAAGCCCGTTAAACGCGGCATCATTAAATCCAAAATAATTAATTGGGGTTGTTCAGTATGCCACAGCGCCAAGGCCTCAAGCCCATTGGTTGCTTCCAACACCTCAAACCCACGCACCTGGAGATTCCGCCGAATAAAATCCCGTAAAACATCTTCGTCCTCGGCAAGTAATACCCGAACTGGCTGCGTTGCCATGCAGAGTGCTCCTTCATCAAGCGATCATCGAATCAGCATTATCCGGCGTTGCCCACGATTGGAATTTGAAAGACTATCGTTGTTCCAGCCTGATCGTTTTCACCCCAGATTTTACCGCCATGAGCTTCAATAAAGGCCTTGCAGATCGCCAATCCTAAGCCAGTGCCACCCGAACGACGTTGAATGCCATGGTGTGCGCGATAAAAGCGCTGGAAAACATAGGGCAGATCATGGTTGGCGATGCCTGGGCCATCATCACGCACCTGAACAATTAAGTGCTGTTGCTCACAACGAGCCTGAATTTGAATAAAGCCTTCGCCATAGGCTAACCCATTGGCGACCAAATTGCGAATCACGACCTCAAAGCGAGCAGCATCGACATAAATCGCTGGGGCTGGAGTAGGTAAATCGAGCTCCAAGCGTGGGATTGGACGGGCCACGCGCTGAATTCCGGCAGCGATCAGTTGATCGAGTGCATACCATTCACGCTGGAGTGGCAATAATCCAGCTTCAAAGCGTGAGATATCTAGCAAATTGGTCACCATACTGGCCAAGCGATCGGCTTCACTGCTAATCGTGCTTAAAAAGTGACGTTGCTCAGCCAGCGGCCAAACAATATCATCTTGCAGCAGGGTCGAGGCATTGCCTTTAATTGCAGCTAATGGCGTGCGTAACTCATGGCCAACTGCCGCCAGCAGGGTTGTTTTGAATTGCTCAACTTCATGTTCATGGGTAATATCGCGCAAGACCAAGCCATAGCCAATCAACTGTTGCTGATCACCAACATGGAAATGGTGGATCTCAAAAACAATGGTATTGGTATCGTTGACCGTTTCGAGCAGCCAAACCTGCGGCTGGCGGCTTTGGGCTTGGGCAAAACCGCGATCATACTGTGCTTGATCGACCGCCTGCTGCCGTAGGCGTTGATAGATTTCAGTTAAGCTTAGCTGATCGATTGCCCCATCGCCAAGCGCTAAAAGTGTACGGGCACGCGGATTCGCCACCAGCAACCGATCATCAACGCCTGCCAGAATCAGCCCATCGCGCATACTATCGATAATTGCGGCTAAGGTTTGTTTTTCATGGGTTGCCGCCAAATAAAGTTGCTCATTTTCGTGGGCAACCGCTTGTAAGCGCACATCACTGCGTTCATACAACACCGCGTGTTCCCAGGCAAGGGTTGCGTAATTGGCAAACATCAAGAGCAATTTTAGATCATTGGCATCGAAGGCTTGGGCGTTGGTGCGATAGACCATTACCACCACATTGCCGACATGATGGCTAATAATCGGAATCGCTAGCAAGGAACGAAAGCCTTGTTTGGCAATCGACGCTGGGAAATACTCGCCGCTATCGGCCAACATTTGAACTGGTTGGCCTTGGCGCAAGGCAGTAGCCGAGGGCGATAAGGGGTCATTTGGTTGAACTGAAACAGTCTGATCATAGGCTTTACTACGGCCTGTGCTGGCTAAAACGCGCAAGGCTCCATGATCATCGGGCACTAAAACCACAACCGCTTGGCTATCAACTAAGCGCTGCACTTCATGGGTAATTGTATCAATAACGGTTTGCGGATCAAGCGTGCCGACCACTGCATTCGAGGTCTCCAATAAAATTTGAAGTTCACTCAGGCGTTTGCTAATATCCTGATCAAGCCGTTGCAACGAGCGGGCGAGCGTCCCAACTTCATCGTGGCGAACGCTGAGCTGGCTGGTTTTCGGGCGATTGACCGTAGGCTCGACCAGCTGATAGCTCGTGGCCAAATGATGCAAGGGATGAATCATATGGCGCACCAAAAAAAGCCAGAAAAGCCAACCACCACCAGCAAACAACAAAGCCACCACCAACAGCCAAGTGCTAAAGCGATTGACAACTTGAAAAACTGCACTTGCAGGGCGTTGCACAATCACCACCCAGCCAACACTAGGAACTGGAACCGAGCTATATAACCATTGCTGTTGTTGCAGATCAAGCCCAAGTTGGCTGGTTGGCTGGCCTAGCAGTGCCGCCTCAACGCCTGGGATTTCGCTGCCAATTGGCTGGAGTAAGCGCTCACGCTCTTGGCTGGCGATTAACATCCCGCGATCATCAAGCATACTCAGGCGCAAGCCTTGGGCTTGCTGGCTTGGTTGATTCACAATCAGATTCAAGGGCTGGCTAAAATCGGCTAAAAGCACATTGGTTGCCAAAATTCCGACAAATTGGTTTTGCTGATCACGAATGGGAATCGCAATAATTGCCACCGCATTAAATGTGGTTAGATCAACCGAGCCGCCATTGATAAAGGGCGTATCAGCTTGACTTGCCCGCAGAAAAATTCGTTCCTCGCTAAAATCAGTTCCAAGCGTGCGAATATCGTAGGGAACTGAAACTTGCATATGGCCACGCCGATCGATCCAATAAACCCGATCAATATCTGGGCGGGCTGCCTTGAAGGCCTTAAATGCATTCTCCATCGCGGGATAGGCGCTTGTGGTAAAGATTTCGGGATCTAAGGCGGCCAACGCGACTAATGAATCGCGGGCATTTTGCAGCCGACTGTCGGTTTGCACGGCGATGGCTTGGCCTAAGGCTTGATCGCTGGCCTGAAACTCGCGCATCAGTTGCTGACGCACAATGCCATTCATCACTAAACCAACCCCAATAATCACACTCCCAAATAATAAATAGCCACTGAATACTTGGCGGAGCAGCGATTGGCGCAACCACTGGATCATCGTAATTCCTTACTCCGTTGGGTGGTATAACCTGTGGTGAACGGATACTTGAGCAGTCTGTGGAATCGTGAGTCAGCATGAATGGAACCATGCTGGCTCCTACGATTAAGCATAGCTAGCTGTCTACAATTGGTCAAATCGAATGTTGTTGTTCTTTGTGGCTTGCGCTCTGATTGCAATGCGCTAGAAACAATGCCATAATTGGCAATGCTTGTGCTGTGGGAGACTGCCTATGACCAGCTATCAGCATTCAATTCGCCAACGCCAGTATCAATTTGATTCGCTCAAAACTCTCTTGGCTAAGGCTACGCCTGAACGTTCGGGCGATGCTTTGGCGGGCTTAATCGCCGCTAGTGCTGAGGAACGAGTGGCGGCGCAGTGGTGTTTGGCTGATGTTCCCCTAACGACCTTTCTCAACGAAGTCGTCATCCCCTATGAAACCGATGAAGTAACACGCTTGATCATCGATAGCCATGATCAGGCAGCGTTTGCACCAATTCGCCATTTGACGGTTGGTGGTTTGCGCGAGTGGTTGCTCGATTATCGCACTGATAGCCAGCAATTGGCGGCGGTTGCCGCAGGCATTACGCCCGAAATGGCGGCGGCAGTTTCCAAAATTATGCGCAACCAAGATTTGATTGCGGTTGCCAAAAAGTGCCAAGTGATTACGCGCTTTCGTAATACCTTGGGCTTGGCGGGGCGTTTTTCCTCACGCTTGCAACCCAATCATCCAACCGATGATCCCCAAGGCATTGCAGCGGCAATTTTCGATGGCTTGTTGTATGGCTGTGGCGATGCGGTGATTGGGATCAATCCAGCGACCGATAGCCCGCAAGCTATGACCAGTTTGCTGCATTTAATTGATGAATTACGTCAGCGCTATGCCATGCCGGTGCAATCGTGTGTGTTGGCTCATGTCACCACCGCCTTGCAGGTGATCGAGCTCGGTGCTCCAGTCGATTTAGTGTTTCAATCGATTGCCGGGACCGAGGCGGCCAATCGTAGTTTTGGCATCGATTTGGCGCTGTTGCACGAAGCCAATCAAGCAGCACGCGGCTTGCAGCGTGGCACAATTGGCAATAATGTGATGTATTTTGAAACTGGCCAAGGCAGCGCACTTTCAGCTAATGCCCATCATGGCGTTGATCAACAGACCTGCGAGGCGCGTGCTTATGCGGTAGCGCGAGCCTTTGAGCCATTGCTGCTCAACACCGTTGTGGGTTTTATCGGCCCTGAATATCTCTACGATGGCAAGCAAATTACCCGAGCGGCCTTAGAAGATCATTTTTGTGGCAAATTGTTGGGCCTGCCGATGGGCTGCGATGCCTGCTATACCAACCATGCCGAGGCTGATCAAAACGATATTGATAATTTGCTGGTGCTGCTGGCCAGCGCTGGTTGCACCTATGTGATGGGCGTGCCTGGCGCTGACGATATTATGCTCAATTATCAAAGCAGCTCATATCACGATATTCGTTTTGTGCAAACAACCTTGGGTTTGCGCCCAGCCCCCGAGTTTGAAGCATGGCTGCAACAGCTTGGCATTAGCGATCAAGCAGGCCGTTTGATTGCCAACGAGCGCCATCGTTTGTTGCAATCAGCCGCCCAGTTGGGAGCATTGTAATGGCCGAACAATCTGAAAATGAGCTTTGGCAACGCTTGCGCCAATTTACAAATGCGCGGATTGGCATTGGTCGAGTGGGCGATGCGCTGCCAACCAAGGCCAATTTGGCGTTTCAACAAGACCATGCCTTAGCCCGTGATGCAGTCCATGCCCAGGTCGATTTTGCGGCGATTGCCAGCGCGTTACAACCTGAATTTCCCCAAATACTCAGGCTCAAAAGTGCCGCTTTGGATCGGGCGACCTATCTCAAGCGACCAGATTTAGGCCGCAGCTTGCATGTTGAATCGCGTCTGCAACTAGAGGCCTTGCAAACTGATCCATGCATTGTAGCCTTGGTGGTAGCCGATGGCTTGTCGGCGGTGGCGATTGAACGTCATGCTGTACCGCTGCTGAACATAATCAAACCGCAACTTGAGTCGCTTGGTTGGTCGCTAGCGCCGTTGGTGCTGGTTGAACAAGGGCGGGTGGCAATTGGCGATGAAATTGGCGAATTGCTCAAGGCCGAGTTAGTGGTGATATTAATTGGTGAGCGACCTGGCTTGAGCGTTGCCGATAGTTTGGGCATCTATTTAACTTATGCGCCGCAGCGAGGCCGCAACGATGCTGAGCGCAACTGCATCTCCAACATTCACCCCCAAGGCTTGAGTTATGTAGCAGCTAGCGATTTATTGATGTATTTGTTGGGGCAGGCTCGTCAACGGCGTTTGACCGGAGTCGCCCTCAAGGACGAGCGCCAGCAACTTGGCGCAACCAATAATCCCACGCTTGAATAATAAACTTGGTAGAAAATGTCAAGTTTTATCGGCTGTGCTTTGCTAGGCTACTGCTATCGGATTGATGGCTAGTAGGAGCAAATGCAATGCTACGGCGTAAAAAAATTCTGTTAAGTGGATTGATCATGCTTGGTTTAGGGCTAGTTTGGGATAGCCGCCCAGTTGCTGCCGATAGCGTGGTGGTAGGCACTGGCACACCTGCTAGTTGTAACGAGGCGGCCTTTGATGCTGGCTTGGCTCAGCTTTTTCCAGGCGAACAAGCCCCTGGCGGCACGCTGACCTTTAATTGTGGGCCGAATCCGCATACGATTGTTTTAACCAGCCAAAAATTTTTGCACGATGGCTCGGTGATTGATGGTGGCGGCAAAATTACGCTCTCTGGCGGCAATACCACGCGAATTTTTTGGGTCAGCCAACAAGCGCGGGTCGAAATTCAGCGCATCATCCTGACGAATGGCAATGCTCAGCATAGCGGGGCGATTTTTGCCGAGCCAAATTGGAGCGGCGAGTTTACCAATTTGGCCCTCAACCAAGTAACAATTAAGCATAGCCAAGCGACAACTTTTGGTGGTGGGATTGGGGCGCAACATACCAACCTGAGCCTGATTGATAGCCTGATTGAAGCCAATCGATCGAGTGGCAGCGGCGGTGGCGTAAGTTTTAATACTGGCAATCTAACAATTCGTAATAGCAAATTTAGCACTAACAAAGCCGAGACCGAAGGCGCTGGGCTTGAGGCATGGACGGCAAATTTAGATATTAGCCAAACGAATTTTGAGCTAAACGAATTACAAGGCCGTGAACATACCGATTTTGGTGGTGGCCTCGTGATTCAGCAAAGCTACGGGGTGTTTCAAGGCGGACGTATCTGGAGTAATATTGCTGGTCAAGGCGGTGGCATTTATCTGCGCGGAGGCAGCACAATTGAATTTAACGCCAGCAAAATTGCCGATAATGTGGCTTTTAACGAAGGCGCTGGGGGCTATATTACCGCTAATTCAAGCTTGACCTTCAAAAATGGCATTATTGATCAGAATTTGTCGGCAGTAGCTGGTGGCGGCATTGCCAACCAGGGTGGCCTGTTGATCGAACGCTCGACCCTAACTAATAATGAAGCTTTACAGAGCGATGGCGGAGCACTTGATAATACAGGCGTGGCCGTCTTGAGGTATAGCACTCTCGCCAAAAACAAGGCTCAGCGTGGGGCTGGGCTGAATAATCGCCCGAATAGCACACTGGTAATCGATCGTGTGACCATGACCGCCAATAATGCAGAGATCGCTGGCGGTGGAATCTATCATGCTGGCACTCTATTTACGGTCGATAACAGCATTCTTACCTATAATAATGCCCCGGCAGGAGCGCAATGTGGCTATGCCAGCCAAGTGCCGAGCATGAGCTTTAGTATGTGGAGTGATGGAAGTTGTGGCACGCAAACCATCGATGGTAATAAACCATTTACTGGGCCAAGCTTGCGACCATTGGGCTGGTATGGTGGCCCAACCCCAACCTACTTGCCACTCAGCCATAGCGCATCGACCGATGCTGGCTCATGCTCAAGCTCTGCTGTGACCGATCAACGTGGTTTGGCAGGCTTTGTGGGTGCGGCCTGCGATATGGGCGCGGTCGAAAGTGGCTCGTTATGGTATCAAGTGGCGTTGCCAATGACGATTAAGTAAGAGCATAGAGCATAGAGCACAAAAGATAAGTTAACTGAAACCACGAAGGACGCGAAGCGCACGAAGGATGTATATTTTCGTGGAATTCGAGAAATTCGTGGCAAAAAAATGGTTCGCGGTTGAACGCAGAGGACTAATAGGGGTCGGGTTTCAGGGGCTAGTGGCTAGTAGTCTTATGAATTTAAACTGAACTCTGAAACTTGACCCCTTTGTGTCCTTCGTGAATCAATTGTGCTAGCCTTGCTCCTTTTGCCAAAAAGCCGCCACAATTGCATCACGAATTTCAATGCTCGCCTGCACCTTGGGATGAGTAGTTCCTCCATAACAGCGAATTTGCTTGGGGATAATCTCATAGAACAACGCTACAGCCTCGTAATATTGGCCCTGTCGGGCCATGCATACAGCAATATTGGATTGAGTTATGAGAGTATCAGGATGATCATCTCCTAAAGTTTGTTTTTCAATGTTGAGGACTGTTTGGGAAATATCTAGGGCTTGGTCGTAGGCTTCTTGGCTATAAAATATACTTGCTATATTATGCTGGGTAGCGAGGGTATCGGGATGCTCCGCGCCTAAAACCTGTTGTTTGGTAGGAAGAACTGCCTGAAAAACTTCCTGTGCTTTTACATAGTTGCCTTGAGCGAGAAATATGCTTGCTAGATGATGTTGAGTGGAGAGGGTCAAAGGATGCTCTGCCCCTAAAACCCTTTGATTTATAACGAGAACTGTTTGAAAGAGATCCAAGGATTGATCATAGTCACCTAGCATGAGGAATACCCTCGCAAGTTCATGTTGGGTGGTGAGTGTATGAGGATGATCCGTCCCTAAGTTTCGTTGATTAATGACAAGGACTGCCTTGAAAATATCCTGTGCTTTTACATAGTTGCCTTGAGCGACTAACACCCTCGCAAGCTCATGTTGAGCGGCAAGGGTAGAAGGATGATTTTCGCCCAAAACTCGTTGTTGAATGGTAAAGACTGTTTGGTAGAGTTCCTGTGCTTGGATGTAATCTCCTTGGGCAAGAAACACACTTGCAATATTATGCTGAGAAGCGAGAGTTGAAGGATGATCAGTGCCTAAAACTCGTTGGTTACTAGCAAGGACGGTTTGATATAACTCCAAGGCTTGTGCATATTCACCTTGGGCCTGTAAAACCCTTGCGAGTTCATGTTTAGTAGCTAGAATATGGGGATGTTCTGCGTCTAATATTTGTTGTTCGATAGTTAGTATTTCTTGGAAGAGGTTCAATGCTTCTATATATAGACCTTGATCGTATAATATATTAGCAAGATTATGCTGAGTTGTAATCACTTCTTGTTTCTCGTAACCATACACGGCAATTTCATACTCTAACACTTCACGCATAGATTGCTCTGCTTGGCGGTAGTTACCTTGTCGTTGGTTAATTTGAGCGATAATTGCTAGTACATTGCCCGTATAACCTTGCTTCGTTTTTTCGGTTTCATGGCAAGCGCTTAGGTGAGGCACTAGAGCCAACATCGCCTCACGCTGCCATTTTTCATGAGCATCCTTGCCCTCAGCCACCAAAGCAGCGGTCATTATGTTGGCGGCGTTGGGGTAGTGCTCGGCTTCAATAATGCGAATCGCCTCGCGCATCAGCGGGTGCAACTGCGGTGGGTCGTGATCGAAAAAGCCGCTTTGGCGTAGTACGTACAACCATCCGCCAACGGTCGCCGAATCCTGCTCGGTTGCTCGTACCAACAGATCGATTGGAATTGGCGCATTTGGCGCACAACATGCCAGCAACAATAACAGATGGCGTAGTTTGGCTTCATCCTGATAGCTGCGTTTGAGCAGGCCATAGCTCACGCGCACCGTAGCAACGACGCTCCATTGATGGTTAGTTGGCGAACGATGGAGGTTTTGCAAGGTGTTGGCGCTGGTTTCGAGTTCGGCTACTAAGGCTTGCTGCACTCGTTGATAATAATTGGCGACAGGTAATGATGGTTCAAGTGTTCCCAAGGCCACGCCCATTACATGCAATGCTAAAGGCAAATAACCCACCAGTTTGGCTAAATCATCGGCCTCAGCATCGGTAACTCGTGGAGCAAGTTTTTGCAGCATCTGGCGACTTTCAGCTGGGGTCAGCAAATCAATCGCAATTGCACGAACATTGCTCGATGACCAAACCGCGTTGCGACTAGTCATCAGCACACGACAGCCGCTTTGCGGGCCTGGCCGATAGCTTTCAAAAATCCATTGTTGCTCGCAATTATCAAAAATCAACAGGCGCGGAATTGGGCTATTGAAAAAGCTTTTAATCTCGTTAAGCCGCTGTTCAGGGCTGATTTGGCTGCTATCACGCTGAGGAAATAACTTTTGCCACAATCGATCAACCGAGGGCAAGATCGTTGCAGCCGTGGTGGCGATTGGCGTATAGTCGGCGTTGATCCAATATACGCCACCAGCAAAATAATGGCCATAGCGATAGGCAAATTCGAGCGCAAGGCTGGTTTTGCCAATGCCGCCCATGCCAGTAATCGCCAGCGTTGGCACAATCATAGTTGGGGTGGTTGAGGCCATGGCCGCCGCTAATTGCTTTAACAAATCTTCGCGCCCAACAAAACTGCTGATCGGAAACTGATCGTCAAGCATCCAATCAGCGCGTGGGCGTTGATGGGCTGGAATGCGATCAAGTGGAATTTGAGCGAGCAAGGCTTCGGCTTGTTGCAGCGTTTCAGCATTAGGCAGGGTCGTCATCGCAACATCTCCCAACGATTGAGTGCTAGGCATATGATAGCGCTTAGCGTTAGGCTTTGTCTATAGCGTGGGGCTGGTTGTTGGGGATAGCATTTTCGTCTAGGTATGCTAGGATAGTGATTGTACAGCGATGATCATGCTACTAGGGCTTTATCTATGTCATCATTATTGCCATTGCTTCCCTCACCATTGCTCAGACTTCTGAACGCCTCTGACCAGCCAAACACATTAATGGCCGAACAGCAGTTTAACGCGGTTGTCTTATTTGCTGATATTGCAGGGTTTACCACATTGAGCGATCAGGTGCGCGACGTTGGTGCTCGTGGGACTGAACAGCTAACTCTGCTGTTAAATCATGTTTTTGAGGCGATGATCGACTTGATTCAGGCAGCGGGCGGGATGGTTTGGGGCTTTAGTGGCGATGCATTAACTGCGCTTTTTCGGTATGAAACTGAGAATCAAGCGGCGATTGCCCAACAAGCCTTAACGTGTAGTCTTGCAATGCAAGCAGCCATGGCCCAATTTCAGACAAGTGCTATGCTTGATGAGCTGGCAACTATTCGCTTAACCATGAAAATTGGTTTGGCTCATGGTGTGCTTATGTGTGGTATGGCAGGTATTCCCCACCAGCGATTAGTCGCATTATTGGCTGGCCAGCCTTTAATTGAAAGTAGTTTGGTTGAACACCAAGCAAGCGAGGGCTCAATTGGCTTAACCACTGAGCTTTGGCTGGTTGTTCAGAGCTATGCTCAGGCACAATTGCGCGATGGTTATTATTGGTTGCAAGGCTGCGAAACGGGAGTTGCAACTGCTTATCCATCATTAGCAGCGCCGCCACTGCCTACATGGGCTGAAAGCTTTATTCACCCCCTAATTGCCAAACGGCTGCACGATAATCAAGCTGCGTTCATTAATGAACATCGGCTGGTCTATGTTTTATTTGCCCAATTATGTATCGAACAACCAGCCCATGAGCTTGCGATCATTCGTGAATGGGCGAGCATGCTTACAACAGTTAGTGCTCAGTATGATGGTTATCTTAGCCATGTCGCAGTTGGTGATAAAGGCATCACGAGCATGATTTTGTTTGGAGCACCAATTGCTCACGAAGATGATCCTTTGCGCATTTTAGATTGTGGCTTGGCTGTACGTGAGCAAACCAGCCAAATGGGCTATCAATCGGCTTTAGGCTTAAATAGTGGTGTAGTGTATTGTGGGCTGGTGGGTTCAGTTATTCGCCGCGATTATACAACGATTGGCGATGCAATTAATGTGGCGGCCCGCTTGATGGAGCATGCTAAGGCTGATCAGATTTTGGTGAGTATGGAGCTTGCCAAGCTGGCCCAAACCCAATTTCGTTGGCAACTCTTACCTGATGCTCGACTCAAAGGCAAACCACAACCAATTGCCCTGATGGCCTTACAGCAACGAGCTTTTGAAGCCTCAGTCCGCTTGCCTGAATTTGTTAGTAATCTGCGATTAATTGGGCGTGCCAGCGAATTAACCATGTTATTGCAAGCAACCGAGCAAACCTTGACTGGTCATGGGCAAATTATAGCGATTGTTGGCGATGCTGGGATCGGAAAATCGCATTTGATTAATACATTCATCCAACAACTTGACGCTGAGCGCTGGAATATTTATCGTGGCGAGTGCGAGGCCTATGGTGAAAATAGCCCTTATTTGGTCTGGAATGCAATTTGGCGAGCCTTCTTCTGTATTGAGCCAATGTGGGATCTGGCTACCCAAATTCGGGTTTTGAGCTTCCAATTAGAACTAATCGATCCAAGTTTACTCAATCGCCTACCGTTACTGGGAACGATCTTCAACCTAATGATTCCACCCAACGAAACGACAGCCTTACTTGAACCCCAACTGCAAAAACTGGCTCGTGAAGCGATTTTGGTTCAATGCTTACGAACTCGCGCTACCAATCAACCAATGATCTTAGTATTAGAGGATTGTCATTGGATCGACCCATTGTCGGCGGATTTACTATGGGCGATTAGTCAAATAATTGAAGCGTTACCAATTTGTATTATTTTAGGATTTCGCCCATCGATACAGAATGAAGTAATTGCTCAGCGCTTACCGCAATTGACGTATTGGCATCGCTTGAACCTTAATGAATTTAATCAGAGCGAAGCGAGCCAATTGGTTGCTTATAAAATGCAGCATTGGCCTGGCGAGCACCATATCTCAAGTCTATTAGCCGACCATTTAATTAATCAGGCCGAGGGAAATCCTTTTTACTTGGAGGAATTACTCAATTATGTGTATACGCAAGGCTTAGATCTCAATGATGCTGCGGTTATTGGTAAATTACAACTTCCTGCAAGTTTATCGAGCTTGATTCTAAGCAGAATTGATCAGCTTAATCAGCGCCAGCAATTGACAATTAAAGTTGCGAGTATTATTGGTCGGTTGTTTAAATTGCACTGGTTATGGGGTGTTTATCCTCAGCTGGGTGAGCATCAGACAATTCAAACCGATCTTGAAACGCTTGATCGACTGGAGTTAACAATTAAATATAGTTTTGAACCAGAGGTTGCCTATATTTTTAAGCATATGTTGACCTATGAAGTAACCTACGAGAGTTTAACCTATGCGACACGCTCAACCTTACATGAGCAATTTGGCCATTTTCTTGAGCAACACTATGCTGATGATCCCGCCTATCTTGATCTGATTTGCTATCATTTTATGCGTAGCGATAATCGTAGTAAGCAGATTGAATATTTATGGAAGGCTGCTGATGCTGCCCAACGATCCTATGCCAATGAAGCAGCCTTATTGTTTTATCAACAATTATTGAGTTTATTAGCGGACGTTGAGCATTGGTCAGTGTTGTTGCCTATTGGTGAGATTCTCCAAATTATTGGTAAGCCGCATGCAGCGATTGAAACCTATCAAACGATTATTAATGGGCTATTAGCTCCTGATGCGGCTATTGGTAAAAGCCATTGGAGCATTGGCAAGATTTATGGCGAACTTGGACAATTTCGTCAAGGCTTGGATTGGCTTGAACAAGCTCGAACCCGTTATTTAACGCGAGGCAATGCGGAAGGTGTTGCCGAAGTGTTAATCGATATTGCGAATATTCTGTGGCAACAAGGCCATTATGAGCAAGGTCTTGCTCATGTGGAGCAAAGCCTTGCGCTTTGGCGACAGTTATCTAACTCGTTGGGAACAGCTCGCGCCTTGTTTCAATTAGGAGTGATTTTATCCGATCAACGGCGATATACCGAGGCTTATCATGCCTTAGAGCAAAGTTTAGAGCTACGGCGTGAGGCCGGAGACTTGTTCGCGATGGCGAGTTCGCTGAACGATCTCGGCATTATTGCTTTTGATCGTGGTGATCATACGACAGCTGAGCAATTGTATACCGAGGCTTTTACTATTCGCCGTGATTTGGGTTTTGTCCGTGGGATGGCTCAATCGTTAAGCAATTTAGCCAATGCAGTGTTTGTTTCGGGTGATTATCAGCGAACTCGTCAGTTGCTTGAGGAAGCTTTAGTTTATCGGCGACAAGTCGGCCATCAACGCGGGATTGCCATCTCACTGGCGCATTTGGGCAATACATACGCGGCTTTAGGGGATTTCAAAGCGGCTTGGATGCATCATCGTGATGCATTTACGATTCGTTGCGCGATTAATCATCGTTTAGGAATTGCTCAATCGCAGGTAGCAATGGGCTTTTTGGCACTGCGAACAGACGATTTTTATCAGGCTTATGGCTTGTTCCAGCAAAGTATTCATGGTTTTTTAGCACTTGATGATCAGCGTGGATTGGCTGAAAATTTGGTCGGGTTTGGCTGTGTCGCGGCTGGAATGCTTAAATATCGGCTTGCACATCAGTTTATGCTCGCAGCTGAAACAATTATTGCAAGCCTCGATACGATTTTTGAGCCAGAATTTCGCGATGGTCATGCTTGGTTGAAACGCCAATTAGATCAAAATTCATCCGACGTGGTTGGTTTAAGTGAGTCAAACACTGCGCGTGCTATCGCAACACTGCTGAACTTGAGTTATCATTTGTATTAGGCTGCGCCTGAGCAAGTTGTGCTGCAAAATGCTCAGCCTGCGTCGAATTGCTAGCTTGAAGATAATTGACATAAGCTTGTAATAACGTCATCGCCTCATGTTCTTGGCCTTGTTGGAGCAGGATTTGGCCTAGATGCCAGCCCGCCAAATGGAAAATCGCTTGATCATTTCGGCTTTGGGCTAGTTGGCGGGTACGCTCAAAACAGGTAATTGCCGCTGAATCTTGATTTAATTCAACATAACGTAAACCGACTGTGCCCAAAGCATAGCCTTTACCAAAACCATCGTCGTTGCTAATGGCCGATTTGCCACCTTGCTCGGCATAAATTTGTTGGGTCAAGGCTAGTTTTTGCTGGTAATAGGCGGCTGAGCCTTTGGCATGCGGGTTGCGGCGGTAGCCCCGCATCCAGCGTAGCCAGCGTAAGCTCATAATCACAATAATATCGGCAATCACATAGCAGACAAACGCTCCAACTGGCGGGTTGGTAGTGTGCAATAATCCATTGAGTGGGTTGAGATCCCAGCGCCAACAGCCAAGCCATGTGCCCAATAGCTCGATATAAAGCACCAAAAAGCCCATAATTAAATGTAATAATTGGGCACGATAGAGCAATAAAATCAGACTAAACCCCAGCCCAAACAGCAAACTCAAGCTATCATCGAAGAGCAAAAATGCCCCAATAAACAAACTGACATGACCAAGTAATAGACTCCAACGTAGCTGTTTTTCACGTTGTTTAACCCAGGCCAATTCACTGATCAACAGGCCTGTGCTAAGTAAAATTGCATGACCAAACGGCACATAGATCGGAATTGCCTCAAATTTGTAGCTGTAAAGCTCAAGCAATAGGCTAAATACATATTCGCCGAGCGCCGAAAATGGCACAAATACCAAGGCAATCAGGCGTTGGTCGGGGCGCAAGTGATAGAGCATCAAGCCAAAGTAGAGCGGCGCGGCGATGTTGCTAATGATTTGGCCGTTGAAGCTTTGGGCATAGAGCCAAGCCGAATCATTGAACAGGGCAAAAAGCACAATCGGCCAAAAACCGATGATTAGGCCAATTTGCCAAGCTTGATGTTTGCTGTTTGCGGTCATGACTAGGCTCCCATACTAGGCGATAGCCATATTTTAGCCGAATTGAGCGATGCGGGATTAGTTGTTAGGGGTCAGGAGCTAGGATTGAAACCACGAAGATCGCGAAGGTTAAGTTTTTTGCCACAGATTTATTTGATTATTCTGCTGGATTACTAGCGTGATCTCCAACAACTAATTAGTATGTTTAACGCAGCGGCGCAGAGAAAATGAGGGACAGGGGGCAGGGCTTTGGAATAAGCAGCCTTTGCGTTCTTCGCGTTCTTCGTGGTTTCAGCCTTCGTGCCCTTCGTGGATCAACGATATAATTAAATCCATCTGTGCTATGCTCTGGCACGATAGGTTGAATTGAGGAGAAGCATGATGACGACCCCAAACACTCAGGTTTTGCATGAAGCCGCCAACCAGCGTGAAAGTGCCCGTTTGTTGCAATTGCGGCTCACTGGCTTCGTTGGTCGTCAAGCCGAACAAACAGCGATTCGCGGATTAATCGACCAAACCCGCCCAAGCGGTGGCTATGTGTTGGTGACGGGTGAGGCTGGGGCGGGCAAAAGTAGTCTGCTCGCCCAACTAATTGTGAATGCTGGGCTAGACCAAACCCCGCAGCATTTTATTGCGCTGACTCCAGGCCGCGCCTATCAACTCGACGTGTTGCGTAGCATCGTTGCTCAACTGCTGCTTAAACATGATCTGGCGAGCAACTATTTTCCTGCCGATAGCTACCCCGCCTTGCGCCTCGAATTTGGTCAGTTGTTACAAACCCTCTCGGCGCGTGGCATCAGTGAAACGATCTATCTCGATGGACTGGATCAATTGCAGCCTGAGGTGGATGGAACCCGCGATCTCAGCTTTTTACCCTTGCAGCTGCCGCCTGGCATCGTGATAGTGCTTGGCTCGCGTCCCAACGAGACGATCGATAGTTTAGCACTTGAGCATGGGGTCGTTTATCAGGTTCCACCGTTGCACGAACAGGATGCGATTGGGCGTTGGCAGCAGGTGCAGCCGACGCTGGAGCCAGCGTTGTTGCACGGTTTAGCGCAAGCCGTCAAGGGCAATGCCTTGTTGATCGAACTGGCGGCCAATGTGCTGCGCCACACTTCGACTAGTGAAATGCTTGCATTACTCGACCACGCCAGCGCTGACGCAACCAATCTCTTTCGGCTGAGCCTTGGGCGGATCGAACAAGCAGCGCCGCGCCACTGGCAACCGCTGATTCGCCCGTTGTTGGCGGTGTTGTTGATAACCCAAGAACCGCTTGAGCCAGCGGTGCTTGCGGCGATTATTGAACGACCAACCGCTACAGTGGTCGAGGCGCTGACCCTGATGAGCGATTGGGTGAGTGTTGCCGCCGATCAGCGCGTGGCGCTACGCCATTTGTTGTTTCACGATTTTCTGATCCAACACGAATTTACCCAGCCAGAATTGCAAGTGTGGCATGGACGCATGACGCAATGGTGTGGCGCAGCACTTGACCAGATTTGGCACGATAGTACAGAATCCGTTGAACAGGCACGGCGCTGGTATGCACGCCAGCATTACATCACCCATTTGGATTGCGCAGAACAATGGGAAGCATTGTGGCAAGTGATCGATGCGGGCGATTATGGCGAGCACAAAGTGCGGTTTGAGCCAAGCACGCGCTTGTATGGCTTGGATTTGGATCGGGCCCGCGAGAGCGTAATTGCCGCTGGCCAGAGCATCGAACAGCAGCTTGAATTATTGCCACGCTTGTGGCGCTATAGCCTGCTGCGCACCAGCCTCACGGCCCATGCCGATCAATGGCATGATGATGTATTTGTGATTTTGGCGATGCTTGGGCGGGTATCTGAGGCGCTTGCCCAGATTGAAATTTGCTCGGATCAAGTACGTCAAGTGCTGTTATGGTCACGTGTAGTTGCTTATACAGAGCCTGAGCTGCGTTTGCATATTTTTCAGCGCATGGAACAAGTTGCGCGAAGCTTGCATGAGTCTGAAGAGCGTGATTATGCGTTGCATCTCGTTGCAATGGCCTATGCTGACCATGGCTTGCTAAATATGGCCTACCCGATTGCGATTAGCCTGGGGAATACTCGTGATGAAACGCTTGCTTATTTGGTTGACGTGGTGATTAAACAGCATGATTTGGCAAGAGTTAAGCTGATCATTGGACAAATTCAAACTCCAAAATATCGAATTAAGAGTTCTATGCTGCTAGCTAATGCCCTGATTGAAGAAACTGAATTTATCGAGGCTCGACAACTATTAATTGAAACGTTACCATTTGCTCAAAACGAGCAAGTAGTTGAAATTAAAAGCTTACTTGCAACAATTGCATGGCGGTTGGGTGATCATCAACAGGCCGATATATTACTAGCTGAAGCTCGATCCATGCACAAATATTTTGCTGATGATGCAAAAATTGCAGCACTTTTGGCAATAATTAAAGGGTACTTGGCACAAGGGAATTTAGCACAAGCCTATAATTTGCATGATGAGATCAAATTAAATCGATTTCGTCGGGAATTAGTTGATATCTATATTAATCGTGATGATATTGCAATCGCGGTTGAGCTTGCGGCTACCATTACCCACTGGCACTCCAGTGATCTGGCTTATGCCGCACTAGTTGCCTGGTATTGTAAGGAAGCTGATTTCTCGAAGGCCGAGCAAGCGCTTGGATTAATCAAAGCGCCTGATCAACAGATTAAAAGCTATTGTTTATTGGCAAATAGCCATGCCGATCGATTTCAATGGATGCGGCTGCTGGAGTCGGCCCAGCTGTCTTTGAGTTCGGTTATAAGCTCGATCTCTTTAGCAAAATGCTGGCTGCAACTTGCCGATGCATATGCTTTTCAGCATGCGCATGACCGTGCTCAGTCTATGTTTGAGCATGCGTTGACAGCGATTTTGGCCACATCAAACTCGTTTTTGAATGACCAAATGTATGATTTATTGCAGCTTGCTCATTTTGCTAAACGCTATAACTATGATGATCTCTGTCAGCGAGTGATCTACACCACGTTTTTAGTTGGTAAACACGAGGATTTTGAGTATTCTTTGCCGTTTGAGCATGCTATGCTCCATCTTAATCATGGTGAGATAGACCAAGTTCGCCAGATTATTGACACAAGTGTTGGACCATATGTGGCAGTTAACTTATTACAAATACTTATAGCTGAATCAATTAAGCAACAGGATCATCCTCAAGCTCAACTATACTTGTTCGAGGCGTTGAACCATGCACGAAAGCTTGAAAATCCTAGCTATCGGGTGAGTCTCCTGGGTGAACTTGCTGATATAGCCTTAGCTAGTGGGTTTGAGCTACTCGCTAAAACAATTCTCGGCGAAGCTACGCAACTGCTGCCCGTAATCACTGCTGAAAACGAGCAGCGTTGGGCTGGGGTGGGCCTTGTTCGTCGCTATTATAGCCATGGGATGCTAGCGAGTGCGGCTACGATAACCCAGGTAATGACCGTTTCGCAAACACACGATCACATTATGGTAGAAATAAGTCTTTGTTATGCTGATAGTGGACAGCTAGCCCAAGCTTATGCAACGCTGAAGGTTATCAATACTCAAACTGAAGTGTATGCACGGAATTTGTGCCAGATTATTATTAAAGCGCATGAGCATGGTTTAGCTACGCTTGCAGCAGAGTATTATGATGAGTTGATTGAAGCATGGAGTGTAATTGCCGATCCGATTCGCTTGCTTAAGGATCTAAAGGATCTGGCGATTGCCCAGATTAACTATGGCTCCAATCAGTATCTCCCCAGCCTATTGGAGGCCATCCGCACTATTCGACATCCAGCCTTGGCTGAGTATCAGTATGTGGAAGTGCTTTGTGAAATTGCCAGAGCCTATATCAAACAAGCCAATTACCCAGATTTTGCCGATTGGTTAGCGTATGCCCATTCCATTGCTCAATCGATTGTGATTGAGTCGCGTCCCAAAGTTGCTGCTTATCATTATGTTGCGATCACATATCTTTGCCATGCTACCGATTCAGATACAGAGATATTTTTGGCTGATATGCTTCGTTTAGCCAATGGTATTGCACCGAGTAGCTATGCAAATGATCTATTTAATGCATTAGCCAATAGCTGTGCGTCCTATGCGGTGCGTGGGCATCCAGATTTTTTTGCCAAAGCCTATCAGTTTGCTATGGCTATTTCAGTGCCGTGGCAGCGTGCCCAAGCCCTAAGAAGCGTCGCCAATGGCTATGCTAAAGTTGATGACCGCGTGATGGTAGAAATGATTATTGCTGAAATAAGCCGACTTTCGCCTAATTACTTAAGTCTTGATGCTGTCGCTTTGATCTATGCGCAACGAGGCGATTTGGCTTTTGCTCAAACGCTGATTGCCAATGATGAAGCATCTGAAGAACGAGATGCTGTCTTGGATTATCTGATTCCAGCTTTGCTGCAAACCGATGCTGTCGTTGCTGCATATCAGATCTCGCATGGGTTTACTAGGCTGACGAAACGGATTAAGTTCTTGCACCAAATCGTTAACTACTACGTTGAGCGTGGGCAGATTGCCGAAAGTATTCAGATTATTCAAGCCGCATGGCGTAATTGTGGTGCTGCTGCTGATCTATGGGAGCTGCGGACAATCGTCTTGCCGTTTGATTCAACCCATCCTTGGCTTGGCACTGCCGTGCTCGATAGCGTGCCATGGGTTGAGCAGCAATTAGCCCGATTGAATTAAAACGTTTGAATAAAAGCTGTGTTGGCTTGAAGCTTGGGAGTGGTCAGAACCACGAAGGACGCGAAGGTTAAGTTTTTTGCCACAGATGAGCACAGATTTATTTGATTATGCTGTTGGATTACTAGCGTGATCTCCAACAACTAACTAGTATGTTTAACGCAGCGGCGCAGAGAATATGCTTGCTCTGTGCCACTGCGTTAAATTTTACGCTTGGTAACTCTTTTGATTTTTGACTTCTGCCTTTTGACTTTGACTTTTAGCGTTGTCGTCCCATGCGTTGGCCAACTTGGGTCACGATATCGCTGACGCTGAAGCTGGCGTAAGCTGTGCCGCCTGCATTGGCTGTTTCCGACGAGAGGCCACTGGCCGAGTGCGTTTGCAGTGAGCCACCGCTATTGATTGTGTAGCTTGCGCCTTGTTGCAGCTCTGGCGATGAGAAGACCAAGGTTTGGTATTGTTTGCTGGGCGTAAAGCTCACAATCGCCTTGCCTGATTGATCAAGAATTTGCACCAAGTTGCCAGCAGCCTGAGCCGAGCTATAGTTGATCAGCACTGAGGCTTGAGTTGAACTGGTGTCGGGTGCTTGGGCCATGCCCGCGCTGCCAGTAGCAACTAAAATCCCACCATTCAACGCGAAACCACCATCATAATCCAATGCGCCGTTCATTTGCTCGGTTGGGCCGTGAACTAACACCAAACCACCGTTCATCTCAATCGAACCATTGGCATCTAAGCCGTCGCCAGCAGCATTGACCACCAATGTACCGCCGTTGATATACAAGAAGTAGGTGCCAGCGGCAAAGCTATCGTTGCGATTGGGCCGACCCATGCCGCCACCCTGCATACTCGAACCATCGCCACCGGCCACATTCACCCCATCATCTTGGGCTACAAGGCTAATTGCGCCATCGTTGATCGTGATGACGGCGCTTTCAAGGCCTTCATACGAGGTGCTAATTGCCAGATCGCCGCCGTTGATTGTGAGGTTTGCATCGGCATGCACACCATCATCGCCTGCGGCGAGGTTGATTGTGCCAGCATTGATCGTGACATTGCTATCGGAATGCAGCGCATCTTCAGCAGCGTCAATCGTGATCGTGCCATCGGCAATCACTAAATTTTGGCCAGCTTTCAAGCCTTTGGCTGAAGCATCGGCGCTCACACTAGCACTACTGCCGCCACCAGCGCTAATCGTCAAATCGCCAGTGTCGATCAAGAGATCGGTGACGGCACTGAGGCCATCGCCGCCAGCGTTGATCGTGAATGTACCACCTGTGATCGAAATATAGCCTTTGGTCGGATCTTCTTCGTTATCAGCGGTTAGGCCGTCGCCTTGAGCATTAATGCTGATTGTGCCGCCGTTGACCACCAGATAATCTTTGCCGCGCAAGCCGTCATCAACTGCGCTAATATCGATCGTGCCACTGTTGATCACCAAGCCATCTTTGCCAGTGATGCCGTCGTTGCCGTTGGCCTGAATCGTCAGACTGCCAGTGCCATCAATCGCTAAATCGGCTTTGCTATACAGCGTGGCGTTGGGCAAATCTTCTTCGGTCGTAGCATTGGCTGAGGCATCAATTGTATCTGAAAGCGTATTTTGGCTACCATCGGCCAAAATTACCGCCACTTGTTCGGCTTGCATAATCGCGATGGGAGCACTGGTTGAGCTATGAATCGTTACACCATTCAAGATTAAGCGCACTAAATCGTTATCAGTAGTATCAACGATAATTTGGCCATCGCTCAAACTGCCACTTAATTGGTAGGTTCCGGCGGCGCTAATTGTGACGGTCGTGCCCTCAACCTTGACATTGGGGCTGCTGGCGGTGATGGTGCTATCACTCAGTTTAATTTCGACCAACTCCGCCGTATCCCAAGCCAAATCTGCTGAGGTATCGTGGGGGGTAGCTTTGGTAGCTAGTGCCTCATCGATTGATTCGACGGTTGGCACGACCACGGTTGGGCTGGTCGTTGTCGCGCTCGTTGCACTGACCACCGCTTGACTGTTGCTCGAAGTCGGGTTGCTGTTGCTCGTCGTTTGGCTATTTGCACAGGCTGCTAAAATTGCCACCAGCATACTGGTGATGAGTGCTCTGGTAAATGGTTTCATGCGAAAGCTCCCAATAAAATCTGTAACATAGTCGATTCCCTTACCTGATTACGATGTTGTTTGAGTCCTTCCCCCTCGCTCACTTGTGTGAGAGGGGGCTGGGGGTGAGGGAATATCGATTAATCTGCTATCAATTCTAGTCAGCAAGTGTGAGGAACTCGTGAAGAGAATATGTGGTTGATGTTGGGGATGCACGGTATACTTTCAGTAGCTAGGCCGATAGTCAATTGCCTGATCAAGGAGCGGTATCATGCCAAATCATCCATTAACGTTGCTAGAGCCACGCTTGCGCTCGTTATTGCCAGCGATGTTGTATGCCTCGGTTTGGGTCGAGCCGATTCCAGAACGCTTGATTCAGGTTTTTGAGCATTTGCGCACCTTGCGACGCATGTTGGGTGATTATGTGCCGCGTTTTGTTGCCGAAACCCCGCCAACTCCAGGCCTAGCACGCTCCGCGTGGCAAGAAGGCACCTTAATGTTTACCGATTTGGCGGGCTTTACCACATTAATGGATGCCCACGCCGATGATCATGCTACCGATCAAGTGTTAAATGTGCTGAATAGCTATTTTGCCCAGATGGTTGAAATTATCAGCAAATCGGGTGGCAATCTTTTGGAATGGACAGGCGATGCCATGTTGGTGCAATTTCCGGCTGATGGTGAGCGCAACGACACAGCATTGGCGGTGCGGGCTGGCCTGCGCATGCAGCGGGCGATGAAGCAATTTAATCAATTAACCACGCCCCAAGGCGTTATTTCGCTGGGTATGCGGATTGGCTTGCATCGCGGGCGTTTTATTGCTGCCGATATTGGCACACCCAAACGCATGGAATATGTACTGCTGGGCGAGGCAGTGCAAGCGACGAAATATGCTGAAGGCGCAGGTGAAGTTGGGCGCGTTTGTCTCAGTCAAGCGGCTTTGCACGCGGTTGAGGGTTTGTATCGCTGTGAGTTGCTGAGCGATGGCTATGCCTTGGTTTGTGATGATTTGGCCGAGCAGGCCTTGGGCGAATACGATATTGCGCCAACCAAACGTCGCCAAGCAGGCGGATTTTTGCTTGATCGCAGTGTTGCGGCTTTGGTGCATGAAATTGAAGAAATGCTCAACACCACCGAGCCATTAGCCAGTTTTTTGCCGGTGTCAGTGCTCCGCTTGTTGGTTGAAACTGCGGCGCAGCGTAAAGTGCCGCCGCAATGGCTGCAACTTCCCGTTATCTATATGAATTTGAGCGGCATCAGCGATGCCCCCGAATATCTTGACCCCGACGAAGAACCCCTGTTGATTAAAGCCTATTCACGGATTTTTGCCTTGATTAATGCAGCGGTCGAAACCTCTGGCGGGATTCTGAAAAACGTGACTTACGATAAATCTGGCTCGAATATTTTGATTCATTTTGGGGTAACCGGAGCACATGTTGATGATGGCTTGCGAGCTGCTCAAACGGCGCTAGCGATTCAAAAATTGGTCGAGCAATCGCCAGAACTGCATTTTCGGCGGTATCAACAACGAATTCGCTGCAAAATTGGCCTTGCCTATGGCCCAGCGTTTGCCGCCGAAATTGGCGAGCCACGTGGGCGACGCGAGTTTAATTTGCTGGGCGATGTGGTTAATACTGCCGCGCGTTTGATGGCTGCCGCTGAACAGGGTCAGATTTTGCTCGAAGCCAGTCTGCAACAACTGATTGATCACCAATTGCCATGTGTTGATTTGGGCACAATCAACTTGAAAGGCAAGGCTAGCCCAACCCCAATTTTCAGCCTGCATGATGCTATGTGAACCAATACTTAACTTGCTACTGCCCGTCGTATTTGGCTCATAGCCTAGTTTAGCTGATCATGATACGATAGGCTTAACCCAAACGATTTTCAAATGATCGGTATTTCGATAACCATCAAGCAGCTGATCGACAACGTGACGTTGCTGGCTGTTGCTGTTTAACATCTACCAAAACAAACGATCAATCTGATTGAGTTTGATAGCTTCAAAACCATTATGGTGGTGAATCCACACAGTCTAAGGAGATTCTGCATGCGCTTGAAGCCTGTTCAGCTTCTTATTATGACGTTCCTGCTTTTGACCATGGCTCAGACTGGTGCGAGATTTCGTGCCTACGCGCGGTTTGACGCTCCAGTTCAATCAATCCTTGCTGGTGAATCGCGTGGTAGCACCCAAATTGGGGCAGCTGGCATCCAACGCACCAGCGCTGCAATTATGGCCAGCCAAGCCTTAGCCGATCAACAACCGCAGCCAGTACGTATAGCAAAACCACGCTTTCAGCTTGATCGCCAGCGTTTAGCTGAAAATCCCAATGCTCCAGCGGTTACCCAATGGCCGACTCAAGCAGATACTTCCCCAGTTGGAGCATCGAATGCCACGGCCTTGAGCAGTTTGAGCACTACTTTTACCGGTGCAACCTTGGCTGATACTAATCGAATTCCGCCGGGCACCATGGGCACGGTTGGGCCAGGCCAATTTGTGGTGGCAATTAATGGCCGCTTGCGAACCTTCAATAAAGCGACGGGTGTTGCTGATGGCGTGATCGATAGTACGCTGGAAACGTTTTTTAGTTCGGTGATGACCCCACCGATTGCCAATAACATCACCAACGATCCACGGATTCGCTATGATCGAATGACCCAGCGCTGGTTTCTGACGGTCACCGATCTGCCAGGCCTTTCGGGCAATCAAGTCAATCGGCTGTTGCTGGCGGTTAGCGATGCTGCCAGTGCGGGAGTTATTACGCCTAGCACGGTCTGGACATTCTACTTTTTTCAAGGCAGCAACACCGATGTGATGGATTATGCGAGCTTAGGCGTTGATGTTAATGCCTTGTATATTGGCGCTAACATGTTCACCACCGCTGGTGCCTTTGTTGGCACCAATGGTTATGTGGTGCAAAAAAGCTCGATCCTTGGGGCTGGGCCAATGGTGGTAACCACCTTTGCTGGGTTAGTGGCAGGTGGGACTGGCGCTGGCCCATTTGCCCCACAAGGGGTTGATAATTTTGACCCAACTGCAACCGCAGGCTACTTTGTGGGGGTTGATAATGCCACATTTAGCACAATCATGTTTCGGAGGGTGAGCAATCCAGGCAGTATGACCCCCACGATTTCGGCCAATATCGCGGTGACCGTACCCACCACGACCTTTCCTACCCGCGTTCCCCACCTAGGCAATACTGGGGGGGCGAACGGTCAACTCGATGGCATTGATGATCGCTTGTATTCAGCCATGATTCGTAATGGTCGGCTGTGGACGGCGCACAGCTTCAGAACCAATGCCGCTGGGGTTGCAAGCACCGCAACCGGGGCACGTAACTCTGTGCGTTGGTACGAGTTTCAGAATCTTGATACGACACCAACCTTGCGCCAAGCGGGAACGGTGTTTGATAATGCTGCTGCCAACCCGCTCTTTCAATGGATTCCAAGCGTTGCTGTTTCAGGCCAAGGCCACGCTGTGATGGGCTTCAGTAGTGCCGGAGCCACAGCCCGCGCCAATGCATCCATGACCAGCCGCTTGGCTGGCGATACTCTTGGAACAATGCAAGCGCCGACGCTCTATACGGCGAGCAGCTTTGATTACAATCCCGCCGCTGATCCTGGTGGGGCGGCTGGGCGACTTTGGGGCACTACCTCCTATACGAGCCTCGACCCCAGCGATGATATGACCATGTGGACGATTCAGCAGTTTACCAATGCCACCGATTCGTATGGGGTGCAGGTTGTCAAAGTACTAGCTCCGCCGCCAGCAACCCCTACTACCAGTAATCCAGCCTCGGTCGATCAGGGAACGACGACGGATATCATCATTACTGGTACTTCGAGCGCTGGCTCGGGCTTTTATGATCCTGGGGCAGGGTTTAGCAACCGAATTACTGCCAGCATCAATGGTGGCGGGGTAACAGTAAATAGTGTTACCTACAACAGCCCAACCCAAATTACCCTCAACATCACGGTTGCACCTGGAGCTAGTGCTGGTGCACGCATTGTGACGGTAACTAACCCAGATGGTCAGAGCCTTGACAGCACCAGCGGGATTGTAACGATCGTTGCAGCCGCGACGGCCACTCCAACCAACACACCGACGAATACACCAACCAACACGCCAACTAATACCGCGACGAATACACCAACCAACACGCCGACCAATACACCAACCAATACCGCGACAGCAACGGTTAGCAACACACCAACCAATACGCCAACCAATACCGCGACAGCAACGGTTAGTAACACACCAACGAATACGCCGACTGGTACACCAACCAACACGCCTGTGCCCACAACATTTATTCGATATTTGCCCTTTGTAACCATGAGCCGACTTGGCTCAATTGCGACCCTCGGATCAGCTGCGATACCGACTAACCCAATCGCAACCCCAGGCCTCGTCTTTTTTACCGGTACAATCAGTCTACCGACAGTGCTACCAAGTGGTGGAACGTATTGGCTTTCATCAAGCCCGAGCAGCCTTGTAGCAGGTTTAGTTGATGATGCGGTGCTTATACGGGCGGGGCCAACCGAGCTATTTCGTTACGAATATGGAAGCAATGGACAGCCGCAGGCCGCGTTGGTCGAAGTGCCAGCAAACATCTTGATTCCAAGGGCTGGACAGACGCTAACGGTGGAGTTTGTGGATCTCTATGGGAGTGTTTATAGCGCGACCCCCTTATACCTCGTTTGGACACCCTAAGCCTATGTTTTGTGCGAGCTACCCCGCTCCTGCTGCGATTGGGAGCGGGGTCGTGGCTACTACCTAGTTGCATAATTACGGCGTTTTGGTACAATCGCAGCCGTTGGCTGACGAATTGGGGTCTTTGCGTGAAGTTTTTGCTGGTCGCACTATGCGGTTTGGGCTTGTTAGTTGGCTGTGGAACTGTTTCACAGGCGGCGATTACTGATCGCCAAGTCCCTTTGCAACCAGTATTGATTGCGCCAAGCGCCACCCCAACACCCAAGCCAACCCGCACGTCTGTGCCAACGCCGACCTTAACGCCGCGCCCGACGAATACCCCAACCCCGATTGCTGTACCACTGTTGCCGACGCTTGATCCTGAGGCTGAATTGCTTGATTTGCGCTTGGCTGGCGTGCGTGGCTCGCGTTCGGGCCAACTTTTGCGCCGCGAGGCAGTAGCCGATCTCAAAGCGTTAATTGATGCTGCACGCCGTGATGGCTTTGTGCTGGAAATTCGCTCGGCCTATCGTTCGTATGCTGAGCAAGCGAGCACCTTCGAGGGTTGGGTGCAATATGAATTAAGCAGTGCCGCCCAAACTGGCAAGCCGATTAGCCGTAAACAGGCGATTGCCTATGCCGCCACCTACAGCGCCAAACCTGGCACCAGCGAACATCAAACTGGCTTGACTGTCGATTTATTGCCCCAAGGTGCGCCCGAAATTGGCTTTCGAATTCCCGATCCGTTGAAAGATTGGCTCAATGCCAATGCCTACAAATATGGCTGGGTTCAATCGTACCCAATTAAATATCGCGATGGCGAGTTGATTACCTATGAATTAATGGGCTACACCAGTGAGCCATGGCATTGGCGCTGGCAAGGCCGTGATTCAGCCAAATCGTTGTATGATCAAGGCTATTTGGATACTGATTCGTTGCTCGTTCCCCCAACGTTGCCACGCATTTGCGATGCTGAGCATGACCCCTGCATGATTCTTAGTGCTGCTCCGGCTAAACTTGTTGCCATCCCAACCAGTACCCCCATTGCCGTAGCTGAATAGCCAGGTTGCTGAACTGCGAAGATTGTTTTTTGATCCACGAAGGACACGAAGGTCACGAAGGCTAAGTTTTTAGCCACGAATTGCACGAATTACACGAATTACACGAATGAGCGATTCATCCTTTATCCTTCATCCTTCATTCTTCATCCTTCTCTCTGCGCCTCTGTGCTAAAACCTGATCCCTAAACTCTGGCTCCTGATCCCTAACTCCTGACCCCTACTCGAAATCGGGCCTAGGATTCAGCAAGCATGGCGCGTTTCGTGGTATGCTGATGATCAGAAACCACACACGGGAGGTAGCTGTGCGCCGCGTTGCAATGTTGAGTGTCCATTCGAGTCCTCTAGCTGCTTTGGGTGGTAAAGAAGCTGGTGGTATGAATGTTTATGTTCGTGAATTAAGCCGTGAGTTGGGTCGCCAAGGGGTGGCGGTCGATATTTATACTCGGTCGCAAGACCCTCACACACCGTTGATTACCAATCTTGCGCCAAATGTGCGGGTGTTTGCGGTGCGTGTCGGCCCGGCTGCGCCCTACGATAAGAATTGGGTTTTGGATTATTTACCAGAATTTGTCCATCGGATTCGCTGTGTTGCTGATGGCGAAGATATTCATTACGATGTGATTCATAGCCATTATTGGCTCTCTGGCGTTGCCGCGCTAGAGTTACGCCAAGCTTGGGGTACACCAGTTATTCATATGTTTCACACCTTGGGGGCGATGAAAAATACAATTGCCCGTGGCGATGAAGCTGAAACTGAACAACGAATCGCGATCGAACGCATGCTGTTGCACGAAGTTGATCGAGTTGTTGCGGCTACGCCGCTTGATCGTGCTCAGATGCTCGAACACTATGACGCTGAGTGTGAGCGGATTGTGGTTGTGCCGTGTGGGGTTGATGTTGAGCATTTCCACCCGATTGCGCATCAAATTGCCCGCAATGAATTAGGCGTGCCGCCGCATCCTCATCGTATGTTGCTGTTTGTCGGGCGGATCGAGCCACTCAAGGGAATTGATACGCTGCTACGTTCGATGGCCTTGTTGGCTGAGCAACAGCCCTCGTTACGTGGCGATATTTGTTTGGCGATTATTGGCGGCGATCGGCGCGAAACCCCAGATCAATGGAGCAGCGAAATGCGGCGTTTGCGGCGTTTGCAGGGCGAATTAGGCATAGGCCATTTGGTCACCTTCCAAGGATCGCAAGATCAGCGCAAATTGCCTTTGTTTTATAGTGCTGCCGATATGGTGGTGGTGCCATCGCACTACGAATCGTTTGGCATGGTGGCGCTCGAAGCCATGGCCTGTGGCACGCCAGTGATAGCTTCCAACGTTGGTGGTTTGCGCTACACCGTGCGTGACGGCGAAACGGGCCTACTGGTGCCGCGCGAAGATCCCGAAGCTTTAGCCGAAAAAATTAGTTTGCTCTTGAATGATGAGCCTTTGCGTTTACAATTAGGCCGCAACGGCGTGCAAGCAGCCCAACGCTATAGCTGGGCCGCAGTTGCCCACGATATTCGTGAGTTGTATGATCATGTTGTGTGTGGCGAACCATATGCCGATGTGGTTGGAGCCATGTAGCGCCAAGTGTCTACAAAGGAGTGACTATGCCAGTTTTGGCCAAGGCAGCATTGCAGCAAGCATTAGAGCAGCGTTCAGGTTGGACGGTCGTTGATGGACAAATTAGCAAAACCTATGGTTTAGCGACTTTTCCATTTGCGATTGAGTTTGTGCGGCGGATTGCCGATGCTGCTGAGGAAGTCAATCATCACCCCGATATTGATATTCGCTACAATAAAGTGACGATTGCCCTATCTACCCATGATGAAAAAGGCATTACCGAGAAAGATTTTGGCTTGGCCGATACGATTGATCGGATTTTTGCCGCTGCTCAATAAATTCGATGTCATGGTTTATAGGTTTTAATTAAATCATTGATAATCACCACCCTTCCGTCCCGCCTCAAGGCGGGAGACGCAGGGGGCTTTAATCCCCCTGCACCCCCTCAAGGACATAGGGTGGTGAGCAGAGATCCATCGATGAACCACGGGATTCGTGGTTCGATACGGAACACTTTTGAAACCAACCTATCGATGACCATTAGAACTCCCTTCGCCCGCCGTAGTGGGAGAGGGGTTGGGGGCGAGGGGACGTAACGCGGTATCCAACAATGTGGTTTTTGCGCGAAGGCAATAGCCCCTGAATAATGGCACGAAGGGCGTTCTTCGTGCCATTCGTGTGGATTATAATAGTTCAACCGTCGCTTGTGGACGGGATCTGAGCGAGGAAGTGCTATGGATAAACGTTTATCGATTTTAGGTCTCTTGCTACTGGTTTTAGTTGGCTGCGATCTTGGGAGCAACCAAGCTACCCCAGCACCTGCATCAACTCCAGTAGCCCAAAGCCAAGCTGGTGGCGGCGGCAATTTTATTTTGACGCTTGGCGATGATCCAGCGACGATCGACCCAGCATTGGTTGGCGATACGACCAGCGGTTTTATTGCCCGCTTGATGTTTAGCGGTTTGGTGACGCTCAACAACGAGCTTGAAGCAGTCCCCGATTTAGCTGAAACGATCGATGTTTCGGCTGATGGCACGGTATATACCTTTAAACTGCGCTCGAATGCACGCTTTGCCGATGGTACGCCGATTACTGCTGAAGATGTGCGTTGGAGTCTCGAACGGGCCACCGACCCTAGCCTTGGCTCAATTGTTTCGCCAACCTACCTCGATGATGTTGCTGGAGTGCTTGAAAAAGTGACTGGGCAAGCCAACTCGCTCAGTGGGGTCAAGGTGGTTGATGATCAAACAATCGCGATTACGCTGCGCCAGCCAAGCTCGCTATTTTTGCTCAAATTGACTCACCCGCCAGCCTTTGTGCTCGATCGGCGCACAGTTGAGGACAATAGCGATTGGCTCGAAAAACCCAATGGCTCAGGCCCGTTTATGCTCGATCTATGGAATCATCGCCGCCGCATGGAGCTTGTGCCCAACCCATACTACTATGGCACTGCCCCCAAATTGGATCGGATTACCTATCTGATTGGGGCGGAAGGTAGTAATCCGCTGGGGTTGTATGAGCAGGGCGAAATCGACGTGACGGGCATTGGCAGCTATGATCTTGATCGGATTAATGATGAGGCTGATCCGTTGCACGCTGAGCTGCGGATCACGCCACAGTTGCAATTAAGCTATATTGGCTTGAATGTGAATCAACCGCCATTTGACGATCCGAAGGTGCGCGAAGCCTTTTATTTGTTGATCGATCGGGTTAAATTGGCCGATGTTTCGTACAATGGCTCGGTGGTCGCAGCCCGGGGGATTTTGCCACCTGGCATGCCTGGAGCCGAGCCAGAACGTTTGCCTGAGCCAAACGCCGATATTGCCCGTGCCAAACAACTAATCAGCGAATCGAGCTATGGTAGCGTTGAAAAGTTTCCGCCGATTATTGGCTATAGCAGCGGTAGCGGGGTAGGTTTGCTGGCCCAAATTGCCAAAGATGAGCTTGGGGTAACGATTGAAATTCGTGGTCAAGATCAATTTGGCGATTATTTGGCAGCACTTGAGCGCGATAATTATCATTTGTATGACCTCAGTTGGATCGCCGACTATCCCGATCCACAAAACTTTTTAGAGGTGTTGTTTGGCAGCAAGGGTCAATACAATCGCACCAATTACAGCAACGCGAAGTTTGATCAACTGATTGAGCAAGCCAAAGCCGAGGCCGATGCTGAAAAACGTGGGGCACTCTATCGCCAAGCCGAAGAGCAATTGCTCAGTGATTTTGTGGTCATTCCTTTGGTGCATACTGTTGATTATTCCTTGGTAAAATCGTATGTTGATGGTTACATGATTACGGCTTTGGGTGAGCTAGATTTAACTGGAGTTTCGCTCAAACGCTAGCGCTTGTGGGCTGATGCCCGTTTGGATAAGGAACTAAAATTATGCCAATTACTCCTCGCGCCTACAAAGGCATGCGCGATCACTTGCCCGAAGCTATGCGCTTGCGGCGTTTTATCACCGATACCTTGATTGGTATTTTAGAGCGCTATGGCTTTGAGCCACTTTCCACACCGATTGTCGAATATTCGGAAACGCTCGAAGGCAAGATTGGCGATGAAGAAAAATTGCTGTATCGTTTGAAATATGGCGATGATGCTTTGACCTTGCGTTACGACCAAACTGTGCCCTTGGCGCGGGTGGTGGCCCAAAACGAAGGCAAATTAACTATGCCCTTCAAACGCTATGCGCTCGGCCAATCGTATCGCGGCGAACGCCAAGCTCGTGGTCGCTACCGCGAATTTTGGCAGCTTGATGCCGATATTGTTGGGGTAGATAGCCCGATTGCCGATGCTGAAATTGTGGCGGTGGTCGTTGAAGGCTTGCGAGCTTTAGGCTTTACTGGTGCAAAAGTCTTGCTCAATCACCGCGAAATCTTGAGTGGGTTGGCGCGGGTAGCAGGTGTGCCCGAAAACGAGGCAGGTGGAGTATATCGCGCGATCGATAAGCTCGATAAAATTGGCAATGACGGTGTGCGCAACGAATTGCTCAAAAGTGGCGTGAGTGCCGAAGCTGCTGAGCGTGTGTTGCACTTCGTCGGGATTAGCGGCTCGATCGAAGCGGTGTTGGCCGAAATGGAAAGCGTGCTAGCCAACGATCCGCCAGCTTTGGCAGCGGTTGCGGCCTTGCGCACCATCTGCGAGGTATTGACGAGCTTTGGCGTGCCAGCCGATAGTTTTACGATTGCGCCTAGCTTGGCTCGCGGCTTATCCTACTATACGGGCTGTGTGTTCGAGGCCGTGCTCGATTCGCCACCGATGGGTTCGTTATTGGGCGGTGGCCGCTACGACAATTTGGTGGGTATGTTTAGCAAACGCTCGTTGCCGACGGTTGGCTGTGCTTTTGGGCTTGAACGCTTGTTTGATTTGATGCTTGAGCTTAATATGGGGCCACGCCCAGAGCGCACGATCGATGCCTATGTTACCTTATTTGCTGGCGATTTTCAAAATGAGAGCCTGCGCTTGGCGGGCGAATTGCGGGTAGCTGGCCTGAGTGTATTGACCGCGTATAGTCCAGTCAAAATTGCCAACCAGTTCAAAGAGGCAGATCGCAAGGGTGCGAATTTTGCCTTGGTGCTTGGCCCCGATGATTTGGCTGCAGGCGTAGTACAGCTCAAAGATTTACGCTCGGGTCAGCAACAAGCTGTAGCGCGTGATGCGATCGTAGCGGCAATCAAAGCGGCCCAATAATCCAACTTTTGGCGCTGAGCTAAACCCTCAGCGCCCCAACAGGAACCATCAATGAAGCGATTTCGTGGCTTTCGTCCATCTCGACTTTCGTTACAACCAGGTCGTTCGTTGCGTTGGCTAGCGCAATTGTTGCTCAAGATATTTGGTTGGCAGGTTGAAGGCACTGTGCCAACTGAACCAAAATGGATCGCGATTGGAGCCTATCACACCTCCAATTGGGATTTTGCGGTGATGTTACTGGCAACGTTCTCAAAGCAGCTGCGCATCTATTGGATTGGCAAGCATTCGTTGTTTCGCTTTCCCTTCAAAACGATGATGCGTTGGTTGGGTGGGATTCCGATTCGTCGCGATAAAACTTACAACGCAGTCCAACAGGTTGTCGATGAGATCGAGCGCCACGAAAAATTGGTGTTGGTGGTTGCGCCCGAGGGCACGCGCAAAGCAACCGATCATTGGAAAACCGGCTTTTACTACATTGCGCTGAATGCCAAAATTCCAATTGGCATGAGCTATATCAACTACGAGCGTAAAGTGCTTGGCTTTGGCCCAATGCTCTACCCAACTGGTGATATCGATGCCGATTTTGCCGTATTACGTGAATTTTACGAGCGTATGTCGGTTGGTCGCTTCCCTGAAAAGCAGGGCACAGTGCAAATTAAAGCCCCCAAAGCCGAGTAATTTTTCTTGCAACTCGCGATTCGCTACTTTTCCGTCCCTCTGTCGGAGGGGAATGCAGGGGGCTTTAATTCCCCCTGCACGCCTTAAATCGCCATTATGTGGTAGGGTTTAGCAGAGATTATGCCACACGAGAATGCAAGCTATGCATCCTCACGTGGTGCACTTTTAAACACCTTGAACAGAAACCACAATGATGGCAATAAGATTAACAACCCCAAGGGCAAGGCCACCAAAATAAAAATCAGGGTGGCACGAGGAGCTGACGCTGTGGCCAACGTGATATCGGGATAAATGATGTAGGGATATTGAGCGATGCCCCAGCCTGCTAGCAAACAGCTAATTTGCACAATCGCTGCGCCGCGTGCAAGTTGAAAGCGCCAACGCAATAAGGCCCAGCCTGAAAGTAAGGCGGCAAGTAGACCAATCGTCAATACTGGCGCGGCACGAACGCTGATCAAACCTTCCCATAGATGTTGAGCGGTGAAATAGAGTAATGGCAGACTTAATAAGGATAAACCAACCACCGCTGTACCAGCTAGCAAGGCGCGTTGACGAAAATCAGCCTGTAATTCGTCGCGCGTTTCAATCGTCATATAGACGGCGGCGAGATAAGCACATAACGCCAAGGCTAATAACCCCATCGCAATTGCCAATGGGGTCATCCAAACAATGCCCTCACTTTGCACAACGCCATCAATTACCCGTAATTGGCCTGCCGAAACTGCACTCAGCGTCATGCCCAAAATCACTGGGGTAATAACGCTGGCTGCGCCAAAAATCGTACCCCAACGCTGGCTGCTCTGGCTTGGTTGTTGCTCTTTTTGCGGGCTATAGGCTCGAAACACAAAAGCCGCGCCCCGCAGGATAATCCCCAATAGCGCGAGATGAAATGGTGCGAATAGCCCAATGCTCAACGCCGCAAACGCAGTAGGAAAGCCTGTAAACAGCACGACAATAATGAAAATCAGCCACACATGGTTGGCCTCCCAAACGGGGCCAACCGCATGGGCAATTGCTTCGCGTTGTTGGGTGCGCCTCGGCCCCCACGCCAATAAATCCCAGATCCCACCGCCAAAATCAGCGCCTGCCAAAATCGCATAGGTAATGACCCCTAGCAAGCCAATTGCGGCGACAACAACCTCAAGCGGCATGGGTTGCCTCACTTTCGCTAGTTTCGGCAGGATAGCCCGTAGCAAGTTGACGTAATAAATACACGAGTACACTTGCAAGGCCAATATAGAGCAAGCTAAACAGATAAAACACCTGCGGCACACCAGCGACCGTAGTTACCGCATCGCGAGTCCGCATCACTCCATAAATGATCCACGGCTGGCGGCCAACCTCGGTCACAATCCAGCCCGCTTGTAAGGCGATAAAACCCAATGGCGAGCCAAAAACCAAGGCCCATAATAGTTTGCGACTCAGAGCAAGATTGCCACGCCAACGCCGCCACCAAAACCACAAGCCTAAGCCAATCAAGGCAAAGCCAGCTCCAACCATCACCTGAAAGGCAATATGGGTGATCACCACATTTGGGCGTTCGTCAGGTGGAAAGCTATTTAGCCCCCGTAATTCGGCGTTAAAATCGTTGGTTGCCATAAAACTCAGCGCCTTAGGAATTTCGATTCCAAAGTGAATCTCGCCAGTTTCAGGGTCGGGAATTCCGCCGATCAACAACGGTGCGCCAGCTTGGGTTTCAAATAAGGCTTCCATCGCTGCTAGTTTGGCAGGCTGATCTTTGGCAACGCGTTGGGCACTGATATGGCCGCTAATTGGCTGCAACAAGGCGGTGACGGTCGCCAAGCCCAAGCTAATTGTCAAGGCTGAGCGATGATAGTGGTCGTTACGGCCTTTGAGCAAGCCCATCGCATATACGCCAGCCACGGCAAAACCAGTTGCGATATAGCACGACAGGGTTGAGTGTAAAGCCATATCGAGCCAAGCAGGCGAGAGAAACGGGGCCAGCGGATTAACATTCACCGCCTTGCCATCAACTAAATCGAAGCCAACTGGTGTTTGCATCCACGCATTGGCCGCCACCACCAATGCGCCTGAAAGCATCCCACTGATTGCGACTGGAATGCCAGTGAGCCAGTGAGCTAGTGGCGAGAGCCGCTTCCAACCATAAAGATACAAGCCAAGGAAAATCGCTTCGATAAAAAAGGCAAAGCCCTCGAGCGTGAAGGCCGAGCCAATGATACTGCCTGCAAAGCCCATAAAGGTCGGCCAAAGCAACCCTAGCTCGAATGCTAGCGCGGTGCCTGAAACAGCGCCAATTGCAAAGGTAAGCGCCGTCGCTTTAGCCCATTTCTTTGCCAGTGCGAGATAATGAGCTTGCCCCGTTTTCAAGCCCAAGCCCTCGCTGATGACCATGAGCAAGGGAAAGCCAATGCCCAACGCCGCAAAAACCATGTGAAACGCGAGCGAGACCTCCATCTGCGCCCGTGCTGCGGTCAAGGTATCCATTTGTATTCCTCCGCAAAAAGTTTGGAGAACCCCCTAGCCATAAGCGTACCGAGAATTGTCTCATCAACCATCGGGCCTTGATTGGAACCATTCTCAGGTCTTAACCTGAGAATGGTTCCAGGTATGGTACTTTTTGGATAGTGTGCGGAGGAATGTCGAGTGTACTTGATGGATTAATTGCTCAATTGCTCAATTTTTTCAATGATATAGGCTCCATCAGTTGTGGGATCGAGCGCCTGTGGATAGCCATCGATCAAGCGGACTGGTGTCCAGCGTGAGGCGATGACTCTCGTTTTATCGAGGGTCAAATGTAAAATGGCACTATCAAGACTAGGTGTACCATCGAAGCCATCAAATACAAAATTGCCCAAACTCCAAGCAATAAATTGGCCATTCGGGCGGGCTTCATAGCCTTGCAACACGTGCGGATGTGCACCCAAAACTAAGGTTGCGCCAGCGTCGAGTGCCGCATAGGCATTGCTTCGCTGAATCTCATTTGGTTGATCAATCCCTTCATAGCCGCTATGCAGCAAGATAATCACATGATCGACGCTTGGCCGAATTGCCGCGACATCAGCCGCGATCACTGCTGGTTCGGCCCAAGCCAAGCCTGCTTGTTCGGCAGTGGCTGTCCACGATTCGGTTACAAATCCGCCACGCTCAACTGGCACATTCACATAGGCCAGAAACGCCAAACGCAAGCCATGTTTCTCGATAATAACTGGACGATAGGCCTGTTCGGCGTTCATGCCTGCACCAACATTGGCAATCTCAGCCTCATTCAATAGGCCAATTGTCTCGCTTAAAGCCGATTCACCCCAATCGAGGCTATGATTATTGGCCAGCGAAACTAGATCAAAGCCTGCATCGCTAAGGCTATCAACACTTTCGGGGGGCGCTAAAAAACGGTAGGCTTTGGGCGCAGGTTCGCCAGCATCAGCAATTGCCGTTTCAAGATTGCCAATCGTCAGGTCGGCATTAACTAATTCATCGCGCACTCCGGCAAAGGGCTGCTCAGGGCTATCGCTAAGAATGCGCTCGCCGATCGAGCGAGCTAGCATAATATCACCAACCACTGCCAATTCGATTTTAGGTTCAGGGGTTGGGCTTGGCTCAGTGGTTACGGTTGGCAGGGTTGTACTGGTTGGTTCGGGAGAGTTGGTTGGTGCGGCGGTTACAGTTACCGCAATCGTTGCGGTTGGGGCAAGTGCCAATTGGCTTGGCTCAGTGGTGGGCGTGCTGCTCCCGCAGGCTGCTAAAATTATTCCTAAGAGTATCCAAAAACTCAAACGTCGCATACAAACATCCTTCCTGTTTAACGAGTTGCTGTAGCGATAGAGTAGCATAGGAGTTAATTGTAGGCGATGTATAATGTGTATGTCCACAATGCGCGAATATTTGCAACCAAGCAATCGACGCAGTAGTATTAGTAGCACACCAAACAATGAATCATCAAATGATTGGAGCTGAAGGATGAGAATGGTCAATGTTACCAAAAACAACCGTTGGAGTTTGTTGATTGCACGAATACTGAATGCCCTAAGTTTTGGTCTAAGCCTGATGTTGTTTTACCCCAGCCTGCAAAGCAACCAACTGTATACAGTTTTAGGCTTGGTGGTGGCAATTGGCATGCTTTGGCTGACCAAACGTTTGACCAGCAATCCAGCCGAATATCAAGCCCGTGGTATCTATCTGCACGTTGCGCTTGTGCTAAGTTTATTGGTGATTGGCTTTGGCTTTGGCTTTTCGAACCTGCTATTGCTTGGCGGTTCATTAATTTGGGCTGTGGTTGGCTTGGTTGATGGTGCGATTCGGTTGCGCAAACAAGCCTAAATCCGCGTCGATCAGCGGTTTAGTTTCTTTTGCTGCTTATCCAACCCGCTGGATAAGCAGCTATTTTTAGTCTCAACATCAAAAATATATGTTTGAATAAAGCAATGGTAACCACAATGAGCAGCCATCGTGCTAGAATGAAGCTAGATTAACCCTAGTTTGAGGATCGTTCCATGCCACGCTGGCGAGAAATTGTCCAAGTTGATGCGTTCGCCCATGTTCCGTTTACTGGTAATTCAGCGGCGGTATTGCTCGATACTGCTGGGCTTGATCCGGTGGTGATGCAGCGTTTAGCCCGCGAGATGAATGTTTCTGAGACGGCATTTGTGTTGCCCAGCAGCCAAGCCGATTTGCAATTGCGCTGGTTTACTCCAACGGTCGAAGTGCCCTTATGTGGTCATGCCACGGTTGCCGCTTGCCATGCTTTGGCCGAACGCGGCCATTTAGTGATTCCTGGACGCTACCAAATTGAAACTGCTTCGGGGATTTTGGCGGTCGAATTGCAAGAGAGCAAGACTTCGGCTTGTAAAGTTTGGTTGGATATTCCCGTGCCCGAATTTGAGCCGTTGGAATTGCAAATTGTGGCACTTACTGCCGCACTCGGTTTAGATGAAGCCGATATTCGCAGCGATATTCCGCCAACGCGCGGTGGCAATTACGGCTATATTGGTTGTCATAATCTAGCGAATCTTTTGGCAATTAAGCCCAATATGAATGATGTGCGCTTTCTTTGCCAAAGCCATGAACTGACGGCTTTGGTGCTCTACTGCCTCGAAGGGCTTGATGCTGAAAGTGCTGTGCATCTGCGCTTTTTCGGTCCCGTGATTGGTATCGACGAAGACCCAGTGACTGGCTCGGCTCAAGGCCCGCTGGGTGCATTATTGGTTGGGGTGGGCGCGATTGCCCAAGCCGATGGCAGCAATTTGGTGCAGTATCGCGCTGAACAAGGCGATGCAATGGGCCGCCCAGGCCGTTTAGAAGTGGCAGTGCAGTTCGATCAAGAGGCCCAAATTATTAGCTCACGGATTGGCGGCGAGGCTTTGACGATTCTGCGTGGCCATGTTTTTGCCTAGAGGTGTGTTGGTGGAATATCAATTTCCCTGTGTGATTGATCGGGTTTCACGTGCCGAAGGGGTGTATATTGCGCCTCAAGCCTTGGTTTGTGGCGCAGTCGAGTTGGCCGCCGATGTGAGTGTTTGGCCCATGACCGTGATTCGCGGTGATAAAGGCCTGATTCGGATCGGCGCAGGCTGTAATATTCAGGATGGCTCAATTTTGCATGCCGACCCTGATGCTTGGCTGACGATCGGCGCAGGCGTAAGCATCGGCCATGGTGCGATTGTGCATGGCTGTACGGTTGGCGACGATGTGCTAATTGGTATGGGGGCGGTGATTTTGAACCATGCTCAGATTGGGCGTGGCTCGTTGATTGGGGCGCGGGCTTTAGTTACCGAGGGAATGATCGTGCCGCCCAATTCGCTGGTTTTGGGCATTCCAGGCAAAATTCGGCCATTAGATGATGCGCATCTTGAGCGGATTCGCCGCACTGCCGAAAATTATATCGCCCTGAAAAATGCCTACCTTGCGGCAGCACAGGGTTAGTTGCAGGCTCAACAATTCCAGTCCAATGGCAATTCATGTTCACAGACAGCACAGACAAACCATTGATCTTTGATCAGATTAATCATGCCACAGGCTGGGCAACGTCGAAAATCGAAGCTTGTTGTCCAGCCGTCAGCATGCGGCAGCCCTATTTGATCAAGCACTTGCTGAACGACAGTCCATGTGCTTGGCTCTGGGCAATAGCCAGTTGATTGATTCGTCAGTTCACAGCCTACGAGTATTCCTACCTCAACGATAAACGTGATTTCGCCAGCCGCCAAAACATGCTCACCACGAGCACAAGCCACATGCTCAGAACGCTGATCAGCGATCCAAAGTTGGGCTGTGGGATCAATAATAAAGGTAGCGGTTAGGCGCTGCTCGTGGCGCGATGTTGCTTGGGTTGTAATCCACTGATCAACATCGGCAATAGTACGAATGATGTGGCGCTGCGAACGCTCATTCCATGCGTGTAGCAATGCTAGTGGCCCAATATAGGGATATAGGTGAGGCATTCGATTATGACCTATCCGCTGATCAAAGAATATGTGTTTGATCTTCAGCAAAAACTACCAAGTTTGCATAATATTGTGCTTTCGCACCCCGATTTTATGGCGGCTGCAAACGACAATCATGCAATTGTGCGCTTGCCCCACGGCATTCAGATTACCAAAAATCTCATTCTTACCTTGAATGAGCCGATCGACACCTACATCATATTCCGTGATTTGCAGCAGACGTTTGCGTTGTTTGCCGTCAATTCAAAGACTGTATTGATTTGTTATAGCGATACGTCCCTTCGGCTAGGTATGCTCATCTCAGATCTGATTATGAGTGCACGAGAAATTCGCGATTTACTAACGAATGGTACTAGCGAATAGGATCATGCCCTCACCCTCTAGCCCCCGCTCCCGCACGCGAGCGAGGGGGAACCCCAAGACCAAAACTCCCCTCTCCCACAGCGGCGGGAGAGGAGTCGGGGGTGAGGGAAGATCATTCTATTTGGCGGGCTTTGCAGCGTCAGGTTGCGGCGCAAAGATAAATTGAGCCGCCGCTGCTACGAGTTCATCGGGGTCGGCCTGATATTCAGCTAACCGTTGATAATCGGCAGGATGCCAACCCCTGCGTTTGGTTTTGAAGCAAAAAGCCGCCAAACCGATGCGCCGCAGATAGGGATCGCTGGCTTGGTAGAAGTAGCTTTCAAGGTGCTCAGGTCGGCCAACCCAAATGGTATTTGTGCCGTTTTCCATCACTTCCAACACTGCCCGAAAATTATCAACATTCAACAAAGCTTGTTGGCGCAGCTGTTGTATAAAGTTAAACCATGCTTGCTCTTCGTAGTAAAGCCCCGCTAATTGAATTTGCAAACGAGTAGTTAATCGGTCATGGGCTAGTTCGGCAATAACTGCGTTTGCTGCTGCATGGGACGTTTGCCCGAATCGTACCTGGCTATTGAGCCTGCTCATCACTGCGTTGATAACAGCCCGATTTGCTAAATTGGCGTGCACAATTTTAGTAATAACCGCTATATCCTTAATTCCATAGACATTAATAAGCGCGGTAACCGCAAAATCTCGCAGCTTCTCAATCCCTGAAGTCAGAGCCTTGGTCAATGGTTCAACCAAAACTCGCTGGGTATCGATACCATAAAAATAGTAACAGCGACCGATTGCTGCTTTGCGCACCTCAAGGTTGGGATGCTCAATTAATGCTTTGAACAGTTGCAGCAGTTGGGGCAGCATGCTTGGTGTTTGGCCTGCTAGCGAAATTGTCGTGAGACTCTCGACGACGGTTGGTTCGTCATGGTTAAGCAAGCGTTCAAAAATTGCCCAGGTTTCGACTTGATTAATATAATTATTCAGCGCATGGACCAAGGCAATCCAGACATCGTGATGTAGTTCCAGCGTGCTCCAGCGTAATAACTCTTGATAGGCCGCTTGGTTTTTGAGATCGCCGATCAGCCGTAGAGTTTCTTTGGCCACCGTGATTTTGGTGCTTGGTACGTTGCGCAAAATTGCCAAGGCTTGGTCGATTGGCATGCGCAGCAAAACCCGCCGTAAAGCATAAATTGCCACGCGTGCTCGGGCATCGTCCAAAGCTTCGATCAGGGTTGCCACGCCATCACTGGTTTCGCGGCGGCTCAAAGCCTCGATCGCCTTATCGCGCAAGACCACAATTGGCGCATCAAGTTGGGCCAATTCAATCAAGCGGGTTGGCGCGACTTCGCTGAGGTAGGCCAAACGCTGGGCATACTCGACCAAATGTGGGTGCTGATGGTCGGTTTGCTCGGTTTGTTTGATCAGCGCTTGAGCATATAGTTGTTGCTGCTTGGTTGTCCATCGCTCAAACCCACGTTGAATTGGCAGAAGATAGGACGATTTGCCAGTGCTGAATTTGCCTTTGTAGCGTTGGACTGGCAAAAATGGCGTGAGCAAATCCTGGCGTTTGCTATGTACAAAATTGTGTACCAATGGCTGGGTGATCCAACTTGGGTCGTTGGCAAGCAGCCGTGGCACGGCTTGGTTGAATCTGCTGCGAGCGAAACGATGTAAGCTGCGCAAGGCGCGGCTGGCGGCCCAATCGAGCTGTTGATCGGCAATTTGCTCAAGCAGCGTCAATAATTCAGGCACAGCTTTAATCGCTTTGCCAATAAAATTGACAATGCTCAAGATATCTTCGATTTGTTGACGGCGCTCCCAGTGCTGCATAATTGGCAAGAGCACGGCGCATAAGGCTTGAGCTTCGCTGGCGTTGAGTTTGCGGCCATGGCTTTGCACAAACATCTTGCCTCGTTCACGGCTAATTTGGCCAATTAATCTGATACTGGCCTGTGGATGCACCGCCAGCAATTTGCTGAGCCAGCGTTGCAATAAGCGAATGCTGGCATCTGAGCAATCACGCGCATCAAGGCTAGCGCTAATAATCTGCTCGATGCTGGGCAGGTGTTCGGTTTGCCAACGCCGCGCTGGGAGTTCGCTCAAGGCGGTGAGCATCTGTACCCGTACTGGATCTTGTTCGTTGCGCCGAGTCTGCATGAGATCTAAGGCGGCTTGGGCTTGTTCGGGCTGATAGCGCACAATGTTGATTAATGCGGCAAGTGCTTCGCCGCGATAGTCGGCATCGCTATGTTTGAGCGCTGGTTGCAAGGTTTCCCAAGCCTCGTCCCAAGGCAAATAGGCGGCATGGCGAATATTCAAACGCAGATCAAAGTCTAAACTTGGTATCTGCTGCACTCGTCGAGCCTCGTACTGGCGCTCTTGGCGTGGTAAGGCCTGCCAGAGTGCATCTTCACGCAACCGCAATTGTTGTTCATCATCTTGATACCATTGGCGATAATGAGCGGCATAGATAGCTGATCGATATTCAAGCGGCGTGTTGCCAAGCCATAAGGCTGGCCGTGGCAAAAGATTCAGCTCAGCCAGCCGTAACACGTGCTCCAAGCTTAATTTCTTCAGTAAGTTGCCCCATTTGATCGCGCCTGCTTGCTGGTGTTGAATAATCAGATCGGCAATTGCTTGCGGTCGGCGATAGGCTAACTTTTGCAACGGCATGGATTTTAAGGATATTTGTTGATTCAACGCTATTTCTACCAGCGCAAGTGCTTGATCTGGGTAATCCTTGGCGAGTTCGGGCAACGCTTGATTGAAAATGCCCTGTTTATGCCAAATGCTGAGGTCGCCATTTTGTAAGACGATTGCTAGGGCTTCGGCAGCTGCTTGCGGCTTGAAACGGGCGAAATGGCTCCATGCTTGGGGTTGCAGGCTTGTGATAATCGCAGTTTGGTGTTGATTGTAATAGGCTTGTGAGCCAAAAATATGGTAGCGTGGCAGTTGCGCTGGCTCAAGTGTCGCTAAAAATGTATCGATCAATCCGAAGCGTTGCTGTTGGCTTAATAATTTGAGCATGCTGCGCCATAAGGCTGGGGCGAGCTGTTGCAAACTGGCTTCAACATCGGCATCGCTGCCATACACCGCAATTAATTTGATCGCGAGTTGAACTAGTGATTGCGCTGGATCGTCGATAAATTGACGAATGAGGCTGCTATTGTGGCTGCCATAGCAACTAAATAAGGCCAATCGGCGTTGGTAGATACTGGGGCTGTGGGCTAATTGTTCAATTAATTGGCTAATTTGCGGATTATTGCTGGCTCGTTGGCCAAGTTGCACCATGCGTTTGATCCGTTGGGCATAGCTTAATTGCTCGAACTCAGCCAATAGGTGATCAAGATTCATCAAGACACTCTCCACAGTAACTCGCGCTAGGGGACGAGCGGCGATTAATTCTCCCTAGCCAATTACTATAACAAGGCTGTCAAGTGCAGCAACTAATGCGGGTGTCCGTCACGATTTTGCAGCGACCTCCTTGCTCTCCTGTGGTTCCCGTGCTAGGCTGCCCGTGTTCCTGTGTTGGGGAGGATTTGTCATGAGCCGTGACCACACCGCCGAGCAATGGAGCATCAGCAGTCTCGAACTCATCACGGGTATGCACAATTAGCGCACGCAGCATCCTACCGCGACCTTGACCGACATTGAACAGGCATTGGATGCACGCCTCGCGGTGCTGCGGGCGCAGATGCTCCACGATCTTGTCCTTGCGAGTGCGGCGACCTGGCCTGCCACACCCACGCCAGCAGCCCACTGTCCCACCTGTCATGTACCACTGCGGCCGCGTGGGCGGCATCGGCGGCGGTTCCGCACCCACGGCGGCAAACACCTCGTCCTCCACCGCCCCTACGGGATCTGTCCTCAGTGTCATCAGGTTTTTTTCCCTTGTAGGGATTCTTTATTTATGGAACACGCGCTCAGAAACCGCAGGCCATTACGACGGCAAGTTTTAATCCCTTGTAGGGATTCTTTATTTATGGAACGCACACCAACGGGGTTGCTTGCCAGCCAAGCTCAATGTTTTAATCCCTTGGAGGGATTCTTTATGTATGGAACTCGAATGGCTTTCCCAGTCCCTATCCAACCCCGTTGTTTTAATCCCTTGGAGGGATTCTTTATGTATGGAACTCGCAAAATCTTCACTCGCGTGCACGATCGTGGCGTTTTAATCCCTTGGAGGGATTCTTTATGTATGGAACTCAAAATCGGCTACCGCGAGGATAACAAACTATTGTTTTAATCCCTTGGAGGGATTCTTTATGTATGGAACACATGCCCGCAATTCTTGCATGGATTGAGTTTTATATGTTTTAATCCCTTGTAGGGATTCTTTATTTATGGAACTATTTAGACACACAAGGACGTATACTATGAATGAATGTTTTAATCCCTTGGAGGGATTCTTTATTTATGGAACTTATTATGCAGATTTGCCTGAATAGCTGCTTTCAGTTTTAATCCCTTGTAGGGATTCTTTATTTATGGAACCTATACAATGTGTTCTCGCTCATGCCATTGAGGCGTTTTAATCCCTTGTAGGGATTCTTTATTTATGGAACCCAGCACTTTCGTGCGATCAAATTCTACTGAGTGTTTTAATCCCTTGTAGGGATTCTTTATTTATGGAACTGCCAATCGTCATTACGAACCTGACTGGCCTGATCAAGTTTTAATCCCTTGTAGGGATTCTTTATTTATGGAACGTACCGGAGCGAACGCCAACGTGATCAAGAGTAGGGTTTTAATCCCTTGTAGGGATTCTTTATTTATGGAACTGCCTGGTTGATGAGGCCACGAATAATATCAGTATCAGGTTTTAATCCCTTGTAGGGATTCTTTATTTATGGAACGCCCCATTCCACTCGCCTCAATCACTTGGCTATCAGTTTTAATCCCTTGTAGGGATTCTTTATTTATGGAACCATCATACATTGCATTTACTCCACATAGAAAAAGCGTTTTAATCCCTTGTAGGGATTCTTTATTTATGGAACCAATTCCTGTTGGCGGCCCCATTATGCGATAGTGTTTTAATCCCTTGTAGGGATTCTTTATTTATGGAACTTATCAACAGCGGCATTCAGCACTACATCAGCCCGTTTTAATCCCTTGTAGGGATTCTTTATTTATGGAACAAGACTGGCCCCAGCTGGGGGATTGCCGATCGATAAGTTTTAATCCCTTGTAGGGATTCTTTATTTATGGAACTTGATTTCCACAAAGCCCGTCATCCGCTTGTTTCTGATGTTTTAATCCCTTGTAGGGATTCTTTATTTATGGAACTAAGCGCGTCCCGTAGCTGTCAAACAATTCAAGAATGGGTTTTAATCCCTTGTAGGGATTCTTTATTTATGGAACCCTGCGGCGTGGCAGGAATCAGGATAATACTGGATTGTTTTAATCCCTTGTAGGGATTCTTTATTTATGGAACCGCAATGTCCGGCGTAGGGCCACGGCCAGCGGATCAGGTTTTAATCCCTTGTAGGGATTCTTTATTTATGGAACGCCTTTATTTGGAGTTTAGTCACTATGTCAGAATCGTTTTAATCCCTTGTAGGGATTCTTTATTTATGGAACGCCAAACACTGGCAATGGCCACCGCGATTTTATTGTTTTAATCCCTTGTAGGGATTCTTTATTTATGGAACCTGGCAACCAGCATGATGAGCAGATAGGCAGTAGTTTTAATCCCTTGTAGGGATTCTTTATTTATGGAACAAGGCCTACTCAATCAATACCGCTCAGAGTGGGCGTTTTAATCCCTTGTAGGGATTCTTTATTTATGGAACATGGTTGCTACTCCTAACGAAAAATCAGCCACAGCATAGGTTTTAATCCCTTGTAGGGATTCTTTATTTATGGAACAAACCGCGATCATCTTTGAATATGTGCCAGAAAAAGGTTTTAATCCCTTGTAGGGATTCTTTATTTATGGAACACACGCGGCGAGGCATCGAGCTTGATCGACTTCGTTTTAATCCCTTGTAGGGATTCTTTATTTATGGAACATCGATCGGTCATTACAAGTCAAAGACGAAGCAAGGTTTTAATCCCTTGTAGGGATTCTTTATTTATGGAACGCTATGCTTACATGTATGAAATCTACCACAAGCACGGGTTTTAATCCCTTGTAGGGATTCTTTATTTATGGAACTCACATTGCCCGATCCGGTAACAGGCCCAACGGGCGTTTTAATCCCTTGTAGGGATTCTTTATTTATGGAACATGCGCCTTGCATGATGCGTACACAGTTGATGAGGTCGTTTTAATCCCTTGTAGGGATTCTTTATTTATGGAACGCATACACGGCGTTGGCATCGTTGCGGATCTTGTCAGGTTTTAATCCCTTGTAGGGATTCTTTATTTATGGAACCTTGTGTATTCGCTACGCCGCCTGCCGAGGTAAAATGTTTTAATCCCTTGTAGGGATTCTTTATTTATGGAACCCGATAGAGGACGAGGGGGATGCCTTGTAGTGTGCCGTTTTAATCCCTTGTAGGGATTCTTTATTTATGGAACCAAATGGATAATATCAAGCTTGCTTGTCGTGCCGAGCAAGTTTTAATCCCTTGTAGGGATTCTTTATTTATGGAACTCGGCTTTGACCACAGTACAGGCAAGTTTGCAATGGTTTTAATCCCTTGTAGGGATTCTTTATTTATGGAACCACCGCCAAAGACGCGGTAGCTTTCCTTGACATAGTTTTAATCCCTTGTAGGGATTCTTTATTTATGGAACTACGGCATCCCAATCATCGGGATACCAATCAACTCCGTTTTAATCCCTTGTAGGGATTCTTTATTTATGGAACTGACAACGGTCAAAACGATAAGATTATTCATTATTTGTTTTAATCCCTTGTAGGGATTCTTTATTTATGGAACCTGCCTGACCTATATTCGCCAACTTGATCCAAGCGTTTTAATCCCTTGTAGGGATTCTTTATTTATGGAACCGTGCAATCAATCCATCGTGTGCGCCCAGTGTTGTCGTTTTAATCCCTTGTAGGGATTCTTTATTTATGGAACGTGCGCTCATAGGTATAGGCTGGCGCTTCACTCACGTTTTAATCCCTTGTAGGGATTCTTTATTTATGGAACAACGAGGCCAGCGATGATTAGCGGCTCATTCAAGCGGTTTTAATCCCTTGTAGGGATTCTTTATTTATGGAACACGTTCACGGCCACGCTTGCAACCGCGTTTACCACTAGTTTTAATCCCTTGTAGGGATTCTTTATTTATGGAACCGGTTGGAAAGTTAATAATCCGGCCTTCCGTCGAGTTTTAATCCCTTGTAGGGATTCTTTATTTATGGAACGCTATATCGTGTTGCATTGCCTTGACCTCACTAGGAGTTTTAATCCCTTGTAGGGATTCTTTATTTATGGAACTTGATTTGCTGGTTGCCACTCAAGCGGAACATATCGTTTTAATCCCTTGTAGGGATTCTTTATTTATGGAACAGCTGAATCCTCCAATAGATTAGCTTAATTATACTTCATGTTTTAATCCCTTGTAGGGATTCTTTATTTATGGAACCAACACACCGCGAAGGGCAAAGTTGATTTTGTGAAGTTTTAATCCCTTGTAGGGATTCTTTATTTATGGAACCAATCAGCACATCAGTCAAGGAAACAGGCGTAGGTTTTAATCCCTTGTAGGGATTCTTTATTTATGGAACTCGAGCCAACGCCGCAGATGATCGAGCATCAGCGGTTTTAATCCCTTGTAGGGATTCTTTATTTATGGAACTCTGTATCGCAAACCGTGATTGCTCAAGCTCAGGTTTTAATCCCTTGTAGGGATTCTTTATTTATGGAACCTACAAGCAAGGGCTGTATGCGAAGCAAACGCGCCGTTTTAATCCCTTGTAGGGATTCTTTATTTATGGAACAGGGAAGTTGCAGTAGGCATCCAAATTCATATTCAGTTTTAATCCCTTGTAGGGATTCTTTATTTATGGAACGCTGGTGGTGGCAAGGCTAAACCACTACCACTCGAGTTTTAATCCCTTGTAGGGATTCTTTATTTATGGAACCTCGCTGGGCTTGAGCGGCAAGGGTGACTTGCGCGGCGTTTTAATCCCTTGTAGGGATTCTTTATTTATGGAACCGATGATCGCACTCAGCGTTATTGCATGGTTTGCGTTGTTTTAATCCCTTGTAGGGATTCTTTATTTATGGAACTCCTCTATGATGCCTTTGGTTGACAAAAAATCCGTGTTTTAATCCCTTGTAGGGATTCTTTATTTATGGAACCAACCATCTTGATGCTATTAACATGAGTTGGGATGACAGTTTTAATCCCTTGTAGGGATTCTTTATTTATGGAACGGCCTATTGGATTGCCTCGGCTTGTGATGAGATTGTTTTAATCCCTTGTAGGGATTCTTTATTTATGGAACGTTTGTAGTTATCAAAACTTCTTGTCATGATTCGGGTTTTAATCCCTTGTAGGGATTCTTTATTTATGGAACAGCGTTAGGCCGTTCAATCAATGCGATTAAATTCGGTTTTAATCCCTTGTAGGGATTCTTTATTTATGGAACATCGTAACAACGGCCAGTACTTGGAACCAACCGAGGTTTTAATCCCTTGTAGGGATTCTTTATTTATGGAACCCCAAGCTTCTTGAGATTATCAACGCCACGCTGAAGTTTTAATCCCTTGTAGGGATTCTTTATTTATGGAACTATGCCAAGCGCCAAGGGCTGAAGCTGGAAAACTGTTTTAATCCCTTGTAGGGATTCTTTATTTATGGAACGGTCATAGCCATTCCTGCGGGGGATTTCGACCACATGTTTTAATCCCTTGTAGGGATTCTTTATTTATGGAACGGCATCACCAGCGTGCAAAACGGCCTGACCCGTAGGTTTTAATCCCTTGTAGGGATTCTTTATTTATGGAACGGCATCACCAGCGTGCAAAACGGCCTGACCCGTAGGTTTTAATCCCTTGTAGGGATTCTTTATTTATGGAACCGGTAGCCAGTATTGGCCGTCTGCAATATCAAATTGTTTTAATCCCTTGTAGGGATTCTTTATTTATGGAACACACCGATCAAATGCTGATGTTCTGTGCTGATGTTTTAATCCCTTGTAGGGATTCTTTATTTATGGAACCTAAATCAAAACACGCCCAGATAAACCAACCGTAGTTTTAATCCCTTGTAGGGATTCTTTATTTATGGAACCCAAAGATCACGCTCGTCGGTGGCTCCAAGGCGTTGTTTTAATCCCTTGTAGGGATTCTTTATTTATGGAACCAAGACGAAATCAATAGTAGCAAGGTCTGGCAAAGTTTTAATCCCTTGTAGGGATTCTTTATTTATGGAACTCTGTATGGCGTTCGGCGTGCCACCCTTAATTGTCGTTTTAATCCCTTGTAGGGATTCTTTATTTATGGAACGAGGGCGGCTACGCGATCATCGCACCAAGCCTAGTTTTAATCCCTTGTAGGGATTCTTTATTTATGGAACCTGCCCGTACTGTGGCAGCCGTGCGCTCGCCCAAGTCGTTTTAATCCCTTGTAGGGATTCTTTATTTATGGAACCAGTAGACGCGCTGTTTATGCTCATCGCTCAGCAGTTTTAATCCCTTGTAGGGATTCTTTATTTATGGAACTCTCCCAAGCAAGCCTAGCTGTACTTCATAGGGTGGTTTTAATCCCTTGTAGGGATTCTTTATTTATGGAACGTCGTACCCGATTTACGCAATGTTACCAGTGTTAGGTTTTAATCCCTTGTAGGGATTCTTTATTTATGGAACAGCGCAGTTGCGACCATGCACACAAAGAGGGCGGCGTTTTAATCCCTTGTAGGGATTCTTTATTTATGGAACATAGGTTCCTAGTCCGTCCATCATTTCCATTGCAATGTTTTAATCCCTTGTAGGGATTCTTTATTTATGGAACTTACTCAGTGATATCAAATACATCTGTATTCAGTTTTAATCCCTTGTAGGGATTCTTTATTTATGGAACGAAAACGCCAACCGCCTCGGTATCCCCGTGCCCGGTTTTAATCCCTTGTAGGGATTCTTTATTTATGGAACCCGACATGACCCGTTTGAGCGGAGCCGGAACGGGGAGTTTTAATCCCTTGTAGGGATTCTTTATTTATGGAACGTTGAAGAAAAATAAACGAGGCTCAATTTATCCCTACGTTTTAATCCCTTGTAGGGATTCTTTATTTATGGAACGATGTTCTTGAGACATCGGCATGGCACGTTGTGCGTTTTAATCCCTTGTAGGGATTCTTTATTTATGGAACAAGACTGAGCGCTCTAAGCCTGGTGTTGAGAACAGACGTTTTAATCCCTTGTAGGGATTCTTTATTTATGGAACGGTCACGCGGCCCGTGATTTGTTCTTTCATGGTCATGTTTTAATCCCTTGTAGGGATTCTTTATTTATGGAACCGAAGCTACACCCATGAAGGTGCGATGATTGTCAGGTTTTAATCCCTTGTAGGGATTCTTTATTTATGGAACGGGCCAATATTTGATTGAGCAAGGGGCAGTATGAAAAGTTTTAATCCCTTGTAGGGATTCTTTATTTATGGAACCAAGTTGAAGTCATCCAAGATGATGCCTTGCCAGAGTTTTAATCCCTTGTAGGGATTCTTTATTTATGGAACACGTAGGTCAATTCGTAGGCTGCGGCCATCGCAAACGCGTTTTAATCCCTTGTAGGGATTCTTTATTTATGGAACTCAAGCTTGGTCATGGCAATGTCAAGTGCATCAAGGGTTTTAATCCCTTGTAGGGATTCTTTATTTATGGAACCAACCTCAAAAGCTAGTGTAAATGGTAGGCTATGGTTTTAATCCCTTGTAGGGATTCTTTATTTATGGAACACCGATATTATCAGCAACGGCAAGTATGTATATTGGTTTTAATCCCTTGTAGGGATTCTTTATTTATGGAACGCGAGGTCATAATGTGGATGGCGCGGTTTATCTTGAGTTTTAATCCCTTGTAGGGATTCTTTATTTATGGAACCGCCGCGCTGGTGCGCGTGTAATCACGCTCTCAAAGTTTTAATCCCTTGTAGAGATTCTTTATTTATGGAACGAATCGACGACAGACGCGCTACAATTCGCCGCGCATGTTTTAATCCCTTGTAGGGATTCTTTATTTATGGAACCTCTACAAAGAGATATATAAAACAAAGCAGCTTGGTTTTAATCCCTTGTAGGGATTCTTTATTTATGGAACAAACAGCTTATAGCGATTACGGCGGATTTTGAGGTTTTAATCCCTTGTAGGGATTCTTTATTTATGGAACTCCGAGATCAAGGCAGTACGCGACGACGTGAAGTACGTTTTAATCCCTTGTAGGGATTCTTTATTTATGGAACGCGTTTTATGGAGGCCTATATGTTGCAAGAGAAGTTTTAATCCCTTGTAGGGATTCTTTATTTATGGAACCAGAGAAAAAAATAGAACTCATTATCGTTGGCAAGGTTTTAATCCCTTGTAGGGATTCTTTATTTATGGAACATGTGCAACTGGCACACGCCAAGCGCAAACGCGCGTTTTAATCCCTTGTAGGGATTCTTTATTTATGGAACATGGTACATTCGCTTACTTGCAAATCAGCAAATGGTTTTAATCCCTTGGAGGGATTCTTTATTTATGGAACCTGGCTATATGCTGGCAATGAATGGCGCTAAATGGAAGTTTTAATCCCTTGTAGGGATTCTTTATTTATGGAACTTGGGGCGCACAAATCTCGGTCTATAATGGGACGTTTTAATCCCTTGTAGGGATTCTTTATTTATGGAACCCCGCGTGTGTCCGCCGTTGCTTCCATCACGCCGTGTTTTAATCCCTTGTAGGGATTCTTTATTTATGGAACTTGAGCATTTGAAAGCCACCGCCATGCCGCTGGTTTTAATCCCTTGTAGGGATTCTTTATTTATGGAACTTAGTCGCTGGATTGTAGAGATATTTGAACAGATCGTTTTAATCCCTTGTAGGGATTCTTTATTTATGGAACTCCCGCGATTGCTGGCAACACCACGATTGTGTTGTTTTAATCCCTTGTAGGGATTCTTTATTTATGGAACCGGCGGGGTGTCGTCAACCGCAGGCAAGAGGTCATGTTTTAATCCCTTGTAGGGATTCTTTATTTATGGAACTCACTGATTCGGTTGCTGTTGAGTCTATGAATTGTTTTAATCCCTTGTAGGGATTCTTTATTTATGGAACGAGGCAATGCCTGGCGTTGAATCTGTGACCCTGAGGTTTTAATCCCTTGTAGGGATTCTTTATTTATGGAACCAACGGGTGCTGCCGCAACAGGTGATCAAGGAATCGTTTTAATCCCTTGTAGGGATTCTTTATTTATGGAACTCAGCAACCGCACGCGGGCATTGACGAGCGCTGTTTTAATCCCTTGTAGGGATTCTTTATTTATGGAACCCAGTTGTGTTCTTTGACATGGCCAATCACGGTTAGTTTTAATCCCTTGTAGGGATTCTTTATTTATGGAACCGCTGCTTAGCCCGATTCAACGGCTTGCCTGATTCGGTTTTAATCCCTTGTAGGGATTCTTTATTTATGGAACCACTGTTCCGCGTTGAGCGGCCACTCATCAAGAAGTTTTAATCCCTTGTAGGGATTCTTTATTTATGGAACCCAGCAATGATTGTTTCACTACAAGCATCAGCGTTTTAATCCCTTGTAGGGATTCTTTATTTATGGAACGGCTTAACCATGTGTGGCTTTGGATACTGGCTAGGTTTTAATCCCTTGTAGGGATTCTTTATTTATGGAACGCCATATTTAAACGCCATGGGATTCGGCGGGCCGTTTTAATCCCTTGTAGGGATTCTTTATTTATGGAACAACTCTATGATAGCAAGCTGCCAACGTGCTTGCTGTTTTAATCCCTTGTAGGGATTCTTTATTTATGGAACCGTCCCCCAAATCTGGGCGCATTATAACACACTAAAACGGCTAAAGATCGAGCGGCAGCTGTTGGGATAGATTTTTGCTCTGCGCAAGGGCACATGGTGTGTAAAAACACTTTACAAATATATATTGTTTTGGCCTTTATTATCAATAATATCTTCTATACATTGTCAGATCGAGCAGCGCAGGCTAACGCATGCATGGGCTGTGCTGCTCGATCGATTTTGGGCTAAATAATAATTGTGACTGCTTCGCGAGGCTCAGGGCTACCAATTGTGATCGCTTGTTCGACACATGCGCCACACACACGATAGAGCCGAATTGTGTCAAGCGATGCGTCAACCAGTCGATTGATTTTCGCTCGTAATTCTACCAAATGGCGCTTGGTTAGCCAACATTCAAATAATGAATACTGCGTCCAGTAGCCATATCCACACAACAGTTTGTGAACTTTGGTACGGCGTTTGTCGTTGGGTATGTCGTAGGCAATAATGTAGAGGGTGCTATCAGACATTGCTCACCTCACGAGAAATGGAATATAGTGCTGAATCTCGCCCATCAGGGCTTTGGCAAGCAGCCGCGCTTGGAGTTCGATGCAGCGTCGATAGCTCACCCGATAGCCAAAAATTGGGTGTTGGATTTCACTACTGAAGCGTTCTTCGAGCTTGGTCAGAAAGAGTTTACGGCCTTCTTTGCTTAGTTGCACGCTCCCAGGCTCACGTTGAAAATGCTGCTGGTTCAGAATTTTGGTGTTAAGCACGGTCAAAACTACTGAATCAACGATCACTGGGCGAAATTCTTCCATGAGATCAAGTGCTAAGGCTGGTTTGCCAAAACTCGATTGATGCAAAAAGCCGATGTAGGGATCAAAGCCCACAATCGCTAATTGGCTCAAAACTTGACTGGTCAGAATCACGTAGCCATACGATAACAGGGCATTGACTGGATCAGGCGGTGGGCGACGACGACGGCCATGCCACTCCCACGGCTGATTGAGCAACATTCCCCAACAATCCCAGTAGGCGGCGCTTCCTTGCCCTTCGCAGCCCAAAATCTGGCCCATTCCATGCATGCGATCAAGCGGGTCAACATACTCTGGAATGCTTAATCCATGGAGATCGCGATGGGCATCGCGTAAACGCTCGATCGCTTGGGTCAGAGTTGGCTCACGCTGCGAACGATTGAAACGCAAAATTTGGGTGCGTAAATTGCGCAATTTCCCATCGACAAAGGTTCGTGCAAGGCTAAATCGATGTTGGATGCTGGTATGCGCGGCATATTGAGCTAAACGCAGGCTTGCATTACGCGTCGGATCAGGCGTTAGTGCTCCTTGGGAACGTCCGCTGTAGCTCAAAAAATGGGTGCAAATGCGTCGCTCCAATAAGCAGGCTAATGCCGAGGCAGTTAGGGTGATTTCGCCCTGCACTACCACCCGCTCAATCACGTTTAATGGTACTCGCACAACCTGACGTTGGCGACCAAGTTGTTGATCTTCGGGAATCTCGACGCGCAAGGCCTCGCCTTCGCGTTTGACAATGCTATATTGCTCCGAAAGGTAGAGTGTTTGCATTGGCACTCCTTTTAATCGATAGCATCGATGGTTAAATGTGGATGGGTCGTGAGATACGCCACTTCATCGGGTAAACATAATGGTTTTAGACTGCAATCACGACATTTGCCCTTTTGGCTGGTTGGGGCTGGTAATTCACCACGCTGACAGATTGCATGGGCTTGCTCAATGATCGCAATGGTTTTTTGGCGTAGTTCAGGATCAAAGGCAACTTGCTCGCGCCGCCGATTGGCCCACGAAAAAATAAAGCCTTGGTTAACCTCACAGCCAAACATCTCTTCTAAACATAAGGCTTGGGCACATAACTGCACATGATCATTGCGTCGCTGGGCGAGTTTGCCCCGTTTATATTCCACTGGACAGAATTCGCCCCGATCGCTTTCGAGCAGATCGACGATGCCAGTGATGCGCCAGCGTTGGCTCCAAACATAGACTGAGCGTTCTTGCACTTCCCCAGCGATCCACGTTCGGCCCCCTGCATCAACACTACTATGCAAAATCTGGCCATCAGCAACAAATTCATTAATCAACATCTCGGCTTGGAGATATTCGTAGCCAAAGCGGCGTGGGCAATAGGCTAAAGCGTTTAGCATGGAAATCGGTATATAATCTGGCTCAAATTCATTCATGCTTGCTCCGGTTGTTGGGTTGATATGCGCTGAACTAGCCCCATACCTTGGGTGGTTTTAGCTCCGATTCCAAGGTAGAGTGCGGCATCAGCGAGGGTTGCCAAAATTCGGCGCTCATGGGCATCGCCATCGAGTTTGTAGCTCACTTTGCCCATAAAGCCAAGTTGTTTATCTTGGGCATGCAACATTTCGGTGCGGAGTTGATAGCGTTTAATTTGAATATCGAGCTGTTCAATCTGCTCAGGGCTAGCCAATGGGGTCGGGGCAAAGGCATTCCAGCGGCGTAGCAATGATTGAAATACACTTTGCCCATCGGGAATCAGCCCAACCCGCTGCTTGCCCTGACGATCGCGACCCAGTTTGAAGCAGGTTGGGGTAGCAAACCACAAGCTAATTTCATCGGTAGGTTGGGCTTGATCGATCAAGCTTTGCCATGAACTTACCCCAGCCCATGGGCTATGCTGTTTGGTGGTGTGAATTGCCTGCAGATTGAAGTTGCTGCTGCCAAGCCGCAGCTGACGGTTTGGTCGTTGGAGAAAGGTTTGGGCAAACGGCCAATACAAGCTTGCCTGCAAAAAGGCAATCCGCAGCGGGTAGGTTTCACCATTGTGTAAGCGCCGCGCTTGTTGCGGCAGTGGCGTAACCGTCCAAGGCTTGGTTTGGCTGGCAGCATGTAATTGCTCTGCCAACACCGGATCACTCTCTTGCATCAGATGGAGAAATAGCGCATGAGCACGATGGCCTTGGGTGCGCTCAAGTTGGGTGCCATGAGTTGCAGTTAATTCAAGTACGCAGGCAATAAGTTCGGGCTGGGCAAGCATGATCGTTCCTCTTATAAAAATATTGGCTGATCGTTGACCCGTTTTTGGCGCATCAAAAAGTGGCGTTTAAGTTCAGGAATCACATGGAAGGCGGCGGTTCCGGTTACCATCGTATATTCCTCGAATAACCCGCCAAAATCGACTTTTAATACTTGACGATAGATTGGGCTGCCCTGAAGTACCCGAATTAATGCATTGGTGCTTGCTTGATCAACAATCAGACAAGGGATGGCGTTGCTTTTAACGGTATTGCGAATTTCAGTTGGGATTGGCACGGTTGCTCGTGAGCCGTATTCGTAGGCGCTGAGCAATAGGCCTTTAATGCCAATAATCGTGTTGCAATAGCGATCATCGAAGGTCGTTTGATCAAGTTGATCGGTGTTTGGATGCTCGAAGGCGAGGCCCAGCGGGGTTGGGCGGAGTTGGTTGATGCGCAAATACACGTCGGCTGATTCGCTTGACCCAGCGTCTTGCTCAAATTTGGTTTTGGATGGATAGATTGTCACATCAAAATGACAAAAAGCGTGAAATAAATCAAAATAGGTTAATGTTTGGCTTGAAAGTAACTGATTGGGGTCGTAAATTGCGGCCTTTGGGCCTTGCCAAGCCTCGCGAAAGTTGAAGAGCGCTTTGGTCATCACAACTTGCGATTCGATAAAATCGATCAGAGCATTTTGCGGTGTGCTATGGCCAATCAAGCGTTGATCGAGAATACCGCGTACTTGTTCTGGCTTGATTTCCTGTTGCCGATCTTTGGTCGAGGCAAGCCATGAAAGTTGGGCGGCAAAATGTTTGGCAACTGCCCCTCGATCGGCCCATTTGGCACTTTCCGAGAGCCTGAGCCATTGTTCGCGCTCCTCATAAACCCGATAGAAGTGGCGTAAACTGCCAATTGTGCGTTGGCTATTGGGAGCGAAAATATCGCGCATCGCATTAAATAACGCCTCTTGATCAGGGTCGTCTTTGGGGGTTAGTTGTTGCAATTTGAGCAATGGATAAAACGTTTCGAGCAGGGCATATTGGCGAATATAGCCTTCAAGTTGATGTTTGGCTGGCAGATGTTCAAGTTGGTGAATGATGCTGGCCCATTCAGCACGATTGAGCGTTTGGGTATCCCACTGTTTTAATTCACCAAAGGCATCTTCGCTAATAAAAATATGGGCCTCGCCAGGGATATCGGTTTGCTCGCGCCCCAAAACCCGCCCAGCCCGCCCGATGCGTTGGGTTAGTTCGTCGCCAAATTTTGCATCGCAAATCAGCCGATCGATACTTTGACGTTGCTTGCCGGGCCGACCAAAGTTGTAGCCAATATCAACCGTCGGTGTAGCCAAAATCACTGGCCGCACCAAACGTCGATGTTCGGGTGGCTCTGGCCCAGTGATGCGAATTGGATTGAGTTGACGTAATGTTGCGTGAATCCGATTGATTTTGCCAAGACTACTGCTAATAATCACGCTATCAAGCGCGTTCGCCTGCCAATCGGCGACGATCTGGCTTTGTGTTTGCAGCCATTCCTCTAGATTGTCATTGTGAATATGCATGGTTAATGGGGCTAAAGTTGGGGTCGGCGGCAAAGCGGAGCTGGATTCAGGTTCGTTGTCGGGACCGACTCGTTGCCAGCCATCAGCCCCAAACACTTGGTTCAAGTAGCGATAAACTGCGTCACGGGGAGTTGCCGAGAGCAGGCAAATTTTATAGCCAGCCTCAAAGTAGCCCCATTCTTTCCAGAGATTAAAGAAGAACAAGAAGTTGCTAAATTGCTTGTTATCGTAATAGTGAAATTCATCAATCACAATATAGTGAAATTGACGGATGAATTTCTCCCAGACATTACGTTGATCGAGGGGGCCATAGCGAAAGTAGAGCGCCAAGTAGAAAATATCGGGGTTGGTGACCGCCACGAATGGTAGCTTTTCCGCATCGTTAGGCAGCCCTAGTGCCTCAGCAAAGGTTAGCGGGTTGGCAATTAAACGCTGCAAAATTTCGCCCCGCCGAGTTTCGCTGGTGATATCGCGGATTGTCGCAGCATTTATGGGCAGGGTGCGCATGGCAAGCTGGTTGTCATCGATAAATGCTTGGGCATCGGCACAATGCTGCTCAATCAGCGCGTTGGTTGGCGCAATAATTAATGTATTGCGCTTTTGTTGATCAGGGTGGAGCAAGCGTAATGAGGCAGCGGTGGTTTTGCCCGTGCCAGTTGCATAGGTATTCATTACCAAGGGCGCTTGCTCAAGTGCTTGGTACGTGCGCACTTGATGATAGAGCAATGGTGCTGCTGCGCGATAGTTTGGGATGGTATTCGGCGGCGCGAGTTTTTCCTTATGGCCGGTTAATTGAATTGTGATCATTTAAATGCCTCCAGATTAAAGGCCATATCTTTGGGGAGCAAGATTTTCTCGTCGAGTTGATAGCATGGCCCTTGCACATGGCTATGGCGAATTAAGGGCGTTGGCGGCACATGTAACACATCAAACGCCAACAATCTACAATCTGGGCTAAGATCGGCTCCAGCCAGCAGAAATGGAATTACTCCACCATCACTTTCGCCGCTAATCGCGACTGCTTGGCTTGCTAGCGATGCTTTGCTCATCCATTTGCCAAGCCGCAAATAGCTGGGCAAGCTTAATTCATGCTGGCTAATCGCATAAAATTCGGCGGTTGTGCCAATGGCTAGGGCGCGAATTCGGCCAAATTGTGGGCGATTTTCAACCCGTACTTTTTTTGGGGTGCTGACCCCATCGTTGATATACCATGAGCTGCCATTCCGTTCGGCCCAAGTGCCTTCTGGTGCGGTAATAATTGCGTTATTACCCATTGCAAACCAATAGCTTTCGGCTTGAGCATTGAATTGGCCAAGGCTAAAACGGGCTTGGCTCGTAATCGTGGCAGGTGTCAAGTAGACACCTGCCTGATTTAACGCTGCCAAATCCTGTTGATAGTAGATTGTTTTGCCATCGTTGGCATAGCGACTGGGCGCTAAACCTAAGGCATAAGCGAGGGCAATATGGCCAATAAAGGCTTCAGTTTGATACAAATTGCTAATTTCGCGGGTGCTGAAGAAGGTAGGTTCTAGTAACACCAGCCGACAGCGATAAATCTGCGCCATAGTTATTTTCCTTTTTTCTGGGTCATCGGATAACTGGTGGCCAAGCGGCTGAGCATTGCCTTGAGTTGTTCGGGGTTGGCATAGAGTTGTCCCAGTTCATCGACCAAATTGCCAAGTTCATCGGAGTTGAGCCAGTTAACTTGACCAATCACCCGTTGGCGCAGGGTTTGCATGGCGCTTTGAGCAGCTTTGGCAACAGCACTGGTGTGAAGGGGAAACGATGGTTCATGCTGGTCTTCGCGCAATAATTCATAGGTTTCTTGAACCCACTCAAGGTTAGAGAACAACTCGCAATTGCTCCAAGCCACGCCAATCAAATTATTGCGGGTTTTACCAATCCGTGAAGAGATTGCCCCATAGCGACTTGAGCGCAAAATGTTGCCCACGATATAGCGAAATTCATCGGCGGTCACATCTTTGAGGGTTTCGATATCGAGAAAGACACTTTCGGGCTTGACATATTCATCGGTGCCAATGCTGGTTGATGGCTCGCCAGTTTCGGGGTTGCGCATGGTGCTGTTATCAAACAAGGCATTGAATTGGCGTGTGCCAATAATGGTTGCTGCTGAATGGAGACTAAATGCGTCGTCGGTAATCACCCGTGAGCGTTGTGCTCCGCCGCCACCCGCAGCATAGCCATACACCATACAATCGATACAGCGTTCGCAAGGATTGTTGGTATTGAGCGAGCAAATTCCCTCACCTTTGGCTGTTTTTTGCAAAAGTGCATATTCGCGCAGTAGCTCGCGACCCATGCGCCGTTCGACGGCAATTTGTTTGCGTTTGCTAATAACGACCCGTTGAATAAGTTGATTATCGCCGCCTTGCTTGCCAGCAAATACAAACTCGCGATTGAGTGGTTCGCCGCTGCCTTCGGTGCGGAACATGGCCTCGGATTCGACATGTCGTACAATAAACAAGCTGACGAAACGGCCATGAGGATAGGGATTGTATTGATCCATCAAATAGTTTTGGTAGGTATTCAAAATGCTCATTGAGGTACTCCTTTAATTAATTGCAATAATTATTCAGTTACATCGCCATCATCGTTGAGACCTTCGGCTTGGGCTTCTTCGGGGCTGAGTGGTTTGGCACGGAAGTGTTGCTGCACATAAAAATGATAAGCTGAGCGCAACACTTTTTCGTGGTTGAGCAAACGGGCTGGTTTGCCCGCATATACCCCATAGTAAATATCGTTGAAAAACACTTGCACAAACTCTTCGCAGGCTGCGCGAAGCTTCTTGCCACCGCTAAAGCCGCGTAAATTGCGGGTGCGTTGAATATGCTGGAACATGTCTTCGATGGCCGCAGCTTGCAAGACCGCTGGGGTTAACTCCTCGCTTTGTAAATTGACTTTACGTAATACTTCATCTAAGGCGGTAATCATTGAACTCTTCTTCCACGAAGAGCCGCGCAAATTGCCGTGGCGAGCAATTTCGGCCAGCCGATTGAGACAGAAATCAAGTTGTTCCATTGATCGATCTCCCATACTAAGGGCTAACTGTTGAACTGGATTGAACATCGTATGAATCAACCAGCTTGAAGCTTGATGCCCAGCTTTGGCCTCGGCATATTTCTCTGCCAAGTAAAAAATACGCAATGGATGATCAGCCATTGCCCCGATAAAATCGACAACTGGATCGGCATTGGCCATCGCCACAACTTCACGAATTTGATACAACCAATCGAGTTGATCCCAGAGTTTGGCTAGGCTCCCTGACTCTTTGGTTCCTTGTTTAAAATGCTCGTAATCGTTTTGGCGCACGAAACCACGGGCTTGCAACGGAGTCAAATCGATATATAGGTCGCTAAATGCGGTTTTATCGAGCGGTGGTACGGCAGCATTGCTTAGCAATACTTTGCAGCCAAAATGCTGGTGCAATAATAAGGCATGTTGCAACGCAAACAGAAACCGCTCAGTATCGGTATCGCCAGCAGGATTCAGTGGTAAGGTGATTAACCCGCCGAGGGTTTCGCTGTAGCGCGGGCTATACAAACCATAGGGCTGAGGTTTATTGGCCTTGGTGCGGGTCGTAAAGCGCAGAGTTGGGGTGCGCTGCAACATGCTGTTGCTTACATCCGCCAAGCGCACCGCTCCGGTGATGCTATCCTCGCTGAGTAAACTGCGGAAGGTGGCACGTAGCCCTTCAAGCAGTGGGGCTGGCAAAAACGAGTAGGGAAACATGTGTAAATAGATCGTCCGTTCGCCACTGACCTCGCGATAATTGAGCTTTTCGACCAAATATTGAATTAAGCAAACCTCGCAAATATGCTTAACTGGTTCGCCTGGACCACCTGTCAGCCGATTTGAGAACATTTGAATTTTGATATCGGAGCGAACATTGGCCGAACCCCATTTTTGGGTGGGCATAGGCAGGCTGCATTGGACACATTGTTTGGAGTTTTGACGCACATAATTGGGTAGGCTGCTGGCGAAATCACCAGCGGCTCGTGCTTGACCATCGAACACCAATACATGCTTCAAATACGCTTCGATCGTTGGGAGTCGTGGGTCAAGCGTGGTTTGGGTGTTGATCAAACTGCCGCCATCAGCTTCAATGCGTTGGTAAATCTGATCAGCGGTTAATGAAATCTCGGTAGCAATTGCATACGCTCGATCCATACGAGCATCGAAGCCATCGTAAATCGCCCAGCGCTCGGCTGGTAGCTCTAGCAATTGGTAAATATGCTGCCAAGCGTCAGGAATTGCTTGCTCGAAATGCTCGATCAGGAAAATATAGTAGGTACGAATAAGCTCGCCGACCTTCATCTGGCTATTGGTTTGCGGCACGGGGCCGCGTTCTAACATAACTTCAATGGCTTGATTGATTGCTCGTTGATCGTTTGAATTGGCAGTTTTGGCTTGCCGTTTAGCCAGCAGATCACGGGTGCGTTTGATCGACGCTTGGCTGAGGGCTTGCAACTTATCATCCTTAACCGTGCGGCGCTGAATGATGGTGTCAATCGCTGCGAGAATTTGGGCAAATGGGAGATTAAGTTCTAAGCATTTGCGATCAACCGTAATCCCCATATTGATTGCCCGAATAAACTCACGAAAGCCGGCGCTGGTCATGCTGTTGATTGTATTGGCTACGCGTGCGGCAATGGCAGGATAGAGATTTGGCTCAGGCTGAAGGCTCGTCGCTTTAAGTTTAAGATAGGCTACTCCATCGGGGTAATACAACAGTGGCACTAACCCAAAGCGTTCACTTAATTCGGCAGCCACAGCATTATGAATAATGTTGGTCAGATTGCCACGCTGCTCGGCTACCCGATGTCGCCAAAAAGCATATTGTTGGGGGCTGAATGTGTTGATCGAATGTAGAAATTGCTCTTTGTGGCGTTGTTCTTCGAGCGTGTGTGATAGATCGATGCCATCAGCTGCCCGCATCAACAGCACCAGTTGATCAAGTCGCTCCATTGGCAATTTAAATTTAGGCTGATTTTTCAAGTTTAGTGCTTGCACGCCTGTCCAATTATGGCCTGAATGGCGTTGCATTAAGCTGATAATATCGTTGAGATATGGTTCATAGCCATCGAAAAATACATCGAGTTTGACCTTGCTCATTTCATTAGCGACAATATTTGGTTTGGTTAGGTCGAGATAGCTCTGGCGTTGTTCGGTGGGTTGGACTTTGTTGATATCGTGGATTGTAAAGGCTGTAAACAATACCTTGGTTTCTTCGTCGGTTAGGTGTACGATTGAGCGTAAATCTTGGAGAACTAAGATGCCGTTCAAGATATGGCTATATAGCGATTCGCCAGCTTTACCGCCTTCGGTCATGCTAAACTGAATGGTCTTTTTGTAGCAAAGTAACCCATCATTGAGTATATGTTTGCGATAGCGCTCGAAGATTTCTTCCTCGTTGGGTGCTTTACCGAGCAATAAATCTAAAAACTCCGGATCAAGCTGGCTTGAATCTTCCGTGGGTGGGTCTCCTTCAGCATAGGTTGTTGATTCCGCATCCATTCGACCTCCTTTGACGCAATAGCATTACTAGAGGCTGCAAAGTTCTGCTGTGATCGTTGTTTTCAAGTATACATGATCGTGCGGACACAGGATGTCCATTTTGAATTTTGCGCACGGAATTTGCCAGCAATTTTGCAAATCTTATAATAATTAAAACAAAAACCCCTCTCCCGCGAAACAGGAGAGGGGCTAGGGTGAGAGATTTTTAGCGCTGGGTGATGAACATTGGCAAGCCATTGCGCGAGCCAAGTGTGCCATCCATCCAGACTTGCGGCGTGTGATTTGGCACGGTGCGCAGGGCAAAATGGCGGGCCAGCATCGCAACCACCACATGCGATTCAAACAACGAAAAATTATTGCCGATGCAAATCCGCTGCCCAGCCGCAAATGGGTGATAGGCAAAGGGGTGGCGCAGGGCTTCGCGTTCTGGCAACCAACGATCAGGATCAAAGCGCAACGGCTTATCCCAAAAATCAGGGTGGCGATGGGTAAGATAGGGCATGATCGTCATCCGTGAGCCAACTGGAACCTTAATGCCTGCAAATTCATCACTAGCAACCGCATCACGGGCATACATCGGGGCGGCGGGGTAAAGTCGCAAGGTTTCTTTGATTACTTGCAAGGTATAAGGCAGTTGTTTGAGATGATCGAGAGTTGGTGCAGCATCGCCTAACACACTATCGATTTCGGCCTGCATGCGTTCGGCAACGTCGGGATTGTTGGCCAAGGCATACCACAAGAATGATAGCGTGCGGGCGGTGGTTTCGTGGCCAGCAAAAAAGACCGTAATTGCCTCATCACGCAACAAAACTGTAGACATTGGTTCGCCTGTTTCTTCGTCGCGAGCCTGCATCATGCGGGTTAGCAAATCGTTAGGCCATTCATCCGGCGCTTGGCGTTGGCGCTCGGCGATAATGCCCTGAATATACTGATTAACCCGGTTGCGAGCTTCCAAATAAGCCCGATTTTTGGGCGTTGGCATCCAGAGTGGCGCATGCAGTGGGTTCATCTGGCGGCTTGAGGCAAAGCCAATCATCGTTTCGACCGCATGTTTGACCCAAGCAATCGTGTCATCGGCCTCAAGGCTAAACATACTTTTTAAGATGATCGACGCTGTGAGCACCGACATTTCGGTCAGAATATCGAGTGGTTCGCCCTGTTTGGCAGCAGCGCTCCAACGTTCGCGAAACCATGCCCCATCCTCAACAATAATTGGTAAATAGGTTTCAATTGCCCGTGGCGTGAAAAATGGAGCCATCAATTTGCGCTGCCGCCGCCAAAGGCTGCCAGTGCTGGCTACCAAGCCATCGCCTAACAATAATTTGCGCACACCTTCATAGCTAGCCTTTTTTGAATAAGTGTCACGCTGCTCGACCATCACCCGCCGAACGTGATCAGGATGCACCACCAAAAACATATCTTTTGAGCCAAGTTGCAGGTGGGCAAGGTCGCCATAGCGTCGCCACGTCGATTCAAAAAATTGTAATGTGCCTTGGCGTTTAACTTCGAGCGCAATATCGAGCGCAAAACGGCTGCGCCGATGCGGCAGCGAACGAACAGCAAGCGTCATATCTAAAACTCCTATGCTAGCAGCGATGATTTAAGGTTTGGGGAAAAAGCTTCGACTGAGATAGCCCGCTAGTTCGGCTGGCGTGATCAGACCGCTGGCCAGCAGGCGTTCGTAGCTGTTGGGCGAGAGCATATTGACCAAGGTTGCCACCATCACCATGCTTGGTACCTTGGGATCAAGCTCGCCATTGGTTTGGCCTTCGCTGATCAATCCACTGATCAATTCCATGGCTTGGGTGCTGTAGGCCGCAAGATCAGGCCGTTTGTTGATCAGGCTGGTGGTTAATCCCAGCCGTGGGTTGAGATCGATCAGCACTTGGTTGCCTTGAGCCTGAATGCGGGTATAGACATCGAGCAGCAAGTGTTCAAGCCGCAGACGCATTGGCATGGCTTCACTGAGAATATGCTCAATTTGCTGCAAAAATTGCTTGAACTGTTGCTCGAACAAGGCCACCACCAACTCTTCCTTGCTGGCAAAATGTAAATAAACAGTGCCCTTGGCAATACCTGTGCGAGCGGCAATCTCGTCGATTGAGGCCTCGACATAGCCTTTTTCGCTAAAAATCTGCTGAGCTGCCTCAAGAATCAGTGCGGCGCGTTCTTCACGCTGGCGTTCACGTAACGAACGCATCGAGAGCGTGGTTGGAGCTGTTTTTGGTTCCATGAATCACCATATTTATTTGATGACTATTCGGTCATAATTTATGACTGATTGGTCATAATGTAGCATGGGAATTCAAATTGTCAAATCTACTCAAAAGGCTGAGGATTGATCGGGCTGAGGAACGACGACAATCAGGCGTGGGCTACGCATACTTGGGTTCATGATTATTTAAGGAGAACGCCTTTGCGCGAACAAAAAATTGTTGAATCAACCCATTCGGTGGCCGAAATTGGCGGGTGGCTGTGGGCCTTGCAAGATGCTCGGCGGCGCACGAACGAGGAAATTGCCAAACTCAGCGAGGCCATGATCGATTGGCAACCAGATCATGGCGATAGCACGATTGGCAGTGTGCTGTATCACATTGCCTTGATTGAAGCTGATTGGTTATATGATGAAGTGCTGGGCTTGGATGCCTATCCTGAGCCAGCCGCAAGTTTGTTGCCCTATCCCCATCGAACCAAACAAGGCTTGTTAACTCCCGTTTTAGGTCAAGATTTAGTCCAACATTGTGCTCGCCTTGAGCAGGTGCGCGAATTACTTTTAGCTACATTTAATCACATGGATTTAGCCGATTTTCGACGGGTGCGCGAATTGGCGGCCTATGCAGTTACGCCTGAATGGGTGTTGCATCATCTCTGTCAGCACGAGGCTGAACATCGCAGCCAAATTGGCAGCTTACGGATTGCCTTTGAACGAGCTCATGGAATTATTCCAGAATAAGCATTAAAAAAGGCCGTCGATTAAACTTGATCGACGGCCTACTAAGAGGTTTAATGATTGATCAGGGTGTGTTTTCCTCGCCATTGTAGACGTAATTTGGAATTGAATGGAGTGTCCAGCGAGGGTCAGTGCCATTAAACCCATAGCTGTTGACTACATTGATTAATTCCGTCCAAGCTGCTTGTTGATCTTGGAACGAAACACTCAAGGCACATGGATCTCGACCCATCAGCTTATCATGCAATTCATCGCTGATTTGCAAAACATAGATCGCATCTGTTTTGGCAAACGGATTGATTGTAGTACTTCCCTCGACTAGTCCAATTCCTGCGCTTGTTTCGAGGGTAATATTACCAGTAAATGGATCGATCCCCAATGCTAAAGGCATCACTTCGACAACAATTAAGTCGATCTGTGGACCTATTAATATTTTTGCTGATGTTCCTTCCCACAGTGTTTCTAAGAAATTATCGCCTTCACCTTTCTTATATGCTCCTGGCATTGATACTTCAGCACCTACCAATCCCCAATTTCCAGCAACACTAACGCTATCTGGGCTTAGACTGACAGACCCCGCTTTGATTGCAACTGAGCTTTCAACAAGTTGATCTCCTTGTTTAATCATGATGTAGGGATTATCGTTGTCGGTATAGGCTTGCCAGAAGTTAAGCCATTTTCTATAGGCGCTGTACTCCATATTAGGGATTGGATTCGATTCAGGGAACGGATTTGGAATTTCAGGTTCATCATCACCTGGCAAGTGACCCGAAGGATCAGTCGCGTTGATTGGGTTGTTGTAGACATAGCTATAGCGATTGAAACTTTGGGGATTACTCGGCTCAGGAATCATGCTGTCGGCACTGATAAAGCGGCCAGTGCTTGGCAGATAGAAGCGGGCATTCATATAGGTTAGGCCAAGCTCACGATTCTCTTGATGGCCAGTAAAGCCGCGATCGCTATAGGCTGAGTTGAGGCCTAGGCGTTCCTCGCCAAATGGCAGATAGCGTACATTATTCAAAATCGCTGTGCCCGTTTGATCCATCAAAGTGTTGGCGCTGCCGAGCTTATCGACATACACAAACACTAATGATTGATCAACCAAGCTTGTGGCGACACTATGTTTGCGGCGGGTAGCGATTGGCGTGCCAGCGATTGCCACAGTTTTGCTGCCGATATCAATCGTATGCGTGGTTAAATTGTTGCCAATAACTTGAAACTCACCAGCATTGCTATTGCCGCCCCATTGATTGGCGACGATGCTAATACCGCTGACAAAGCCTTTGGTTATGCCAAATTCGCTGTCGCTTGCTCCCGCGAGGCTCGTTACTTGGTCGGTGCTGAAGTTGACGCTGGCAACCAAGGTGTCGCTTGCGCGTGGCGTGAAGCCATAGTAATTGCTGCCATCATCGTATTGCCAAGTGCTGAGCGTGCTGTTATAGCGCACACAAACAAAGTGTTTGCTGGCAAGTTGCGCTGGGATCGATTGGCTAAAGCGTTGGTTCAGGGCTTGGCGACTGTGCATGATATAGCCAGTGCCTGTCGCGGTATCCAAACAATTGATGCCCATGCCTGCCGATGTGATCGTTACTTCGTAGGCTTGCGGCGTGAAATTCAAGCCAGCAATCCCAAATTCGCCTGGGTTGCTCTCGCCATTCCATTGATTGACCGTGATGGTTAAGTTGCTGCTGCTTAGGCCTTTTTGCATGCCCAAGATCGTGCCAGTTTGGCCGACATAGCTGGTGTAGCTATCGTTGCTGAAATCGATTGCGCCGATCAAGCGGTCGCTTTGGCGTGGAGTAAAGGCGAAATAGGCCGAATTATTATCGTATTGCCAGGTTTGGCCGTTGTGGCGTACACAGATGAAGTGCGCAGCATTGTTGATATCGGGCGCTTGCTCGGCGAAGCGGCTATGCACCGATTCAGCGCTGTACATCAGGTAGCCTGTGCCAGTTGCATCTTCTTGGCAAGCCACACCATAGCCATGGTTGGCGACGCTTTGGGCAAAGGCATTGGTTTTGAAGTGGGTTCCAGCAATTTCGAACTCGCCTGGATTGTTGGTTCCACCAAAGACATCTTTGCTGAAGGCTAGGTTGCTGGTGGTATAGCCATAGCGCAGGCCATAAATCGCCCCTGATTGATTGAGATATGGGCTGACTGTGGTTGCATTGTAGTTGAAACTGGCGACCAACAAGTCGCTGGCAATCGGAGTGAATGCATAGAAGCCAGCATCGTTATCGTATTCCCAAACGCCAGTATTGTTGCGCACACAGATGAAGTGGTCGCTGATGTTGGCCGCTGGCAAATTGCCAAAGCGCTGTTTGACTGGGATTTCACTGTACATAATATAGCCAGCGCCGCCATAGCTTTTTGTTTCAGGGTTGTAATCGCTACACAGAACTCCAGCGTTGAGGCTATCCACGGCTGAGTTGCTGCTGCTGACGGTCGTGCGTTGATAATTCGGGAAAGGATCGTAGGTAACTGTGCCATCAGCGGCGAAGGTGGTAGTGCGCTGGCCGCTGGGATCATAGCGGAAGCGCGTGGTTTGATCGTGTTGATCGATCACTTCATACAAGCGTTGCTCAACATCGAAGGCTTGTTGATACAGGCCGCTAGCATCGTTGCGCACGATCATATTGCCTGCTTGATCGTACTCGAAGAAATTGCCTTGGCTGGTTGAACGCAGCGCATGCGGCTGAGTACCTATGCCGTTGTAGGTTTGAGCAATGCCATTATTGTTGGTTAAGTTACCCAGCTTGTCATAAGCATAGATATGGCTGTAAATGCCGCTGGTGCTGGTCAAACGATCCAATTCATCATAATTGAAATAGGTATTGCCCGAGAGCGAGCCACTTTCGTAGAGGAGGCTGATATTGCCGATTTGATCGTACTCGTAGGTATAGCTCGGCAACAGGCTATGTTGATGATTGATGCTAGCTAGGCGGAAATTGCTGTTGCCTGTGTTGGCCGTGCCAGTTGCGCCATAATAATTAAAGACCGTGTTATGCCCGCCATTTGTACGATCGATTAGACTGATGTGGCCACGGGCGTTGTATTCGATATTGCTTACCAACGCACCATGGCTGCCCAAACTCAGGCTATTTTCGCCTTCTAAATCGTGGGTGATGGTTGCGACTTCGCCATCGGGATAGGTGATTGTGGTGGCGCGATTGAGGGCATCGAAGTCGCCAAATTGCATGCTAAAGCTTACGCCATTGAGCGTGCGCGTATGGCTGGTGAGCAAGCCAAGGCTATTGTAGTTGAAACTTTCGCCATCAACCGCGCCATTACCATCACGATTCCATTTAACTGATTGGAGTTTGCCGATTTTGCCTGCGCCACTGCTGTAGTAGCTTGAGTTGGCTAGCCACAACGCCCCGTTCAAAATTGGCGTGTTAGAACAATTAGCGCCAGCATTGGTGGTATTTTTGCTGGTATTGCGCTGCAACGCATCGAAATAGAAACACACAACATCGTCATCGTTCGTAAGCAGACTATCGTTGAGCGTGCGTTGCTCAATAATTCGCGCATTGGCGTTATAGCGATACTTGATTGTGCCCATATCGGGGTCGTTGATTTGCAACTTATGGCCAAAGCCGTTGTAAACCATGGTTGCTTCGGGTGCGATCAACGCTCCGTTGCCAGCGTTGCTAGGTTGGCGGCGGCTGATTTTGTTGATATTGCCGAGGGTATCGTATTGGAACTGGGTATCGCTATAAACGATTGGGCTATCGGCAGTACCGCGATATTCGCGCCGCAAGACCAACTGTTCTTGATTGTTGATCAAGCGCATTTCTAGTTGGTTCTTGGGATTAATTTGTTGATGCTGCCAGAAGAGATTTTGGCCAGCAACCGTGATGTTGTTAACTAAGCTCCAATTGGCTTTGTTAAGGCTGCCATCGGCGGCAGTGGTTTGCTTGACCCGCCCAAAATTATCGTAGCTGGTCAGGGTTTTGGCCATACTGCTATCGCTGCATGGCGTGGTGACGAAGGGTGACGCTGGCCAAACCAAACCGCGATCGATGTAGAACGGCAGGTTGAACGGCGCAGTTTGGCAGATTGTCTGTCCGAGTGCATTGTAGGCGGTTGTGCTATAAATTTCTTGGCGCTTGGCTTCGCCATCAACATCGGCCCAAATATGGCGGCTTTGGATAGCGCGGCCAAAACCATCGTACATGGTTTGGTCGTTGTAGGCGAAATTGCCAGTGCTGCTGGGGTTGGCATAGCTGCCAGGCCGCTTTTCATCGCTGATCAGGAATGGTTGATTGGCAGCAGGATTGGCAAAAACCGCGCTGTCGTTCCAATAATTATCCCAATAGCGGTAGCGAATAACTGGATTGCCGTTCCACTTGGTGCTATCGCCAAAGCCCGTGAAGCTATAGCTATCGAAAGTATTGACTAAGCGACCAAATGGATCGTACTCGTAGCGTACAATCGTGGCATCGGGATTGGTGACACTTTTGAGCAAGCCAGTCTGAATTTGGAAGCCATCAACGGCGGCGATGTTGCCAGCATCGTTGCGGAAACCATAAATTTCGTAGGTTGTAGCTTGATTTAATGCGTTAGTGGTTTTGACTGGATATAGATTGTAATCGCTGTCGTACCACAAACTGGCAACTTGGCTCAGGTTTGGTTGGCCAGTTTCGGTGGGCTTCCAATCGAGCGAATCGCTAAAGTTGGCTTTGAGCGAACGATAGCCAAAGCCACTGTAGATTGTGGTCGTTTTGGGGTTGCCAAAGCTATCGTAAGTCATATCGCTATCGATGGTTTGGAAGGCATGGACACAATTAGGGTCAGCTGGTTGTGGCAAGCCGCTTGGATTTGGAATCTCAGCACAAGTAATAGGCCGAGTTTGGCGGCTGCGGGTGACCAAGCCTTGGGTTGGGGCAGTAGCGTTGGTTGTGGCCCCATCATAATAGATCCATGTGCCGTTTAAAAATGTGCCTTGTTGATCGTAACGACCGCTGGCTGTGGGCGCGTTGACCATCCAGGCTTGGCCTCCAGTGGCTCGGCCATTGTTGGGCGTGTAATAGGTAACTTGTTTTTCGTAAGGTGTCGTTGCAGCAGCACTAGCATAGAGCCAAGTGTCGGTGAGGTTGCCATATTGCACGCCAGCTTGTTTGGCCACATCGTAACCAAACGTGCGCTTGGTCGAAATTTCAAGGCCGTTGCTATATTGATAGCTCTTAACTTCGCTCAAATAGGTGAACATATTGGGCAAGCCATGCAGGCTATCGGTGTTGTAGGTGCTGTGGGTTGCATCCAACAACGTTCCATCGCCAGCAAAATTGCGCTGAATCATGGGCTTGCCACTGGTGGTAGCACTATTTTGCGAGAAAATTGTTTCGTTGCGTTTGAGCAGCGTTGTGCCGTTAAAATCGTAGCTGCGTTGATTGACCGTGGCAAAGCCAGTGATTGTGCCAAACTCGGGAGCATCGCTTGCGCCACAAGTGATTGCGCCTGCGGGAACGTTGCTTGACCATTGGCCATAACAGGGCTGGCTATAGCTGTAGGTGGTTTTGACGGCAGGATTACGCCCGTCGTTGGCTAAAGTTTCGACCACGTAATAGCTTTGGCCCAAACTTGGCCAAACATACCGATCATAGCCTAGGTAGGTATAATCGCCAATCCAACGATTATCCGAGGCGTAATTGAAGCTGATTTCACCACCATAATTGCTGCGCATGCTCTTGAGATAGTAGAAAGAGAAACAATTGTTGTTGTAATGTGGTTTGGCTTCGTAGGTAAAGCTGGTGGCGGGCAAAGTCCAACCATCTTCGGTTGTTGGGTCGGCATCAACCCCGCTAGCGACCGTAATCGCATTGACCACCCGAGTATGAGTTGAGCGCGGAATATTCGGCTGAGTATCTTGGTTCATACAGGCCGGACTATCAACGAAATGGCCTGATAAGTTAATCCGATATTCTTTAATTGGGGTGCTCAACGAGCCATGATAGACATAAATTGTGTCGATCAGGTAGGCAAATTGGGTTTTGGTGGTAAATACCAAGCGGCTGGCAGGAGTAGTGCTCAATTGAGCAACGGTATCGCTGACTGGCAAGGCCGTCACCCGATTTGGGTAATTGTAGCTAATGCTGCCGATGCGGCTTTTCCACGTAGTTAATTGCAAGGTCGATTTATGGCTTGAGCCTTGGAGATACCACTCAATTGGCTCGGTGACTGTCCAGTTGACATATTGATAGGTCATCTGGTTGCCAGCGCGATCGGTGACCGTATCGACATGCCAAGCCAAGGCTGAGCGTTCGTTATTGGGGCGGCCTTGATGGCCTTGCACATTCCAATAGCCAATATCCCAAATTTGGTGTTCTTCGGCGTGAGGATAATAACCCAAACGATAGGTCACACCCGTTGGCGTTACCACAATCCAATATATTCCATCGGTATTGGGGGTGGCCGTGTTATAGACCCGTTTGATGTAGTAGCCTGGAGCATCTTTGGCAAAATAGCGCATGCTGCTGGCAGTGGCAGTTTGGCTGGGAAACTCAGGGAAGAGTTCATGTCCAGCGCCGTTGATCGTCAAACGGAAGTTGTCGGGATGTTTGTTGGATGGAAAGCCCGCAACGAATTCAGTTTTTACCCCAACCCGTGCAATGCTAATATCGCTGATTGACCAAGCATCGCCCAGTGGGCCTGCACCAGTGTCATCGCGAATCCGGCCATCAAGGCTCCGGCTGTTGTAGCTTAATTCGACTTTTGGTTGCAGGCCACCACGACCCATTGGGCCTTCAATTGGGTAGGCATAGGTGGCTGCTCCGCTAAAACTGGCAACTGCTGCTGGAACCCAGCTGGGATTCCAACGCTCTGGCCGTGTGCCAGCTGCCCATGTCGAAAAATGGTCAACATCGGCGCTAATCAAGCCCTTGGCATCGTGTAAGGTAATTGGCACTTCGATCCAGTGGTTGGGATCGGCTTGATCTTGGTAGGCCAAATAAAATTGTTGATAATTGCTGGGAACATCGCGCATGAGTTGGCGCAAATCGAGCACCATGCGCACTGGTTTTTTGAAGTTGGCAGCTTGATCGTTGGTTTGGGCTTCGATGTTAAAGCGATAGAACGTAACTTGCTCAGCTTGGTCGCGCAGGTAGCCTTCACTTTTGCTGCTGCGTTGGAGCTGTTGGGTCAAGTTTGGCAAGGCTTGAGCTTGAAACTCCAAGCGCGTAGCGGTCGCGAAGGTATCGGCCTCAACCAACAAGCTCAACGGCGCTTGCTCGAATTGTACGGCGGTGGTTTTGGCGCTATCAAGTTGGGCAGTGACCACCTGATTAAGTTGCGGCTGAATGCTTAAGTTTTGGGCCGCCACAGGCATAAAATCAGCCCTGCTGCTGGCTTTTTTTGGTAGCGCAGTTGCTAAACGCGGGGTTTGCGGATCGCGTGTTAGGCCAGTATCGGGAGCAAACGCTTGCTCAACCGTTTTGTTGGACTGATCAGTTTGGGCGGTGGCTGGCTGGCTCGCTGGGAAGAGCGACCAGAGCATGCTCAAGAGCATTCCAACGTGAATCAATCGTCGATAGGGGCGGTTTACGGACATACATCCTCCTACGATGCTTGCAAGTATGTCACCTTCGTGCTCTGCAATCAGCTAGAATGTAGGCGATGTGCGGGTCAAAGAGTGGGACTAGCACTCCGAATCTACTCCGAATCTACTCCGAGGCGGCAAAATCTTGGGCTTGACGCAAGTGCAGCATGGCCTTTATAATCGCCAAAAAGCGCGACGAAGCACTTTCCCCTCGTCACGTCTCCGAACCGCCTGTATACGTGAGGAGCATCATTCATGTCGGTGTTTAAAGATTCAGAAGAACTGATCAAGTACCTTGGTGCATTGTATGATGAGGCCAAGTGCGATCCTGAAATTGCGCCCAAAATAAAGCAATCTGGCCTCTCAATTCAGTATCGCTACGATGATCCCGATGGGATTGTGAGCATTCTGGCTGATCGTCAGCCAAGCCAAGAGGGAGCCTTTTTCGATGTGGTTTGGGGCGAAGTGCCTGGCTTAAAGCCCGATGTGGTGATGTCGATGAAGGCCGATATTGCCCACCAATTTTGGCATGGCACAATCAATTTGATGGCTGCATTAACGCGCCGTCAGATTGTAGCCAAAGGCCCGATTCCCAAAATTATCAAGCTTTTGCCAGCGGTCACCCCAATGTATGAGATGTATCCACGGCTGCTGCAAGCAATGGGTCGGCCTGAGTTAGTGGTTCACAAAAAATAAGCTTTATCGTATGCTGCAACAGCCTAGAGTATTTGCTCTAGGCTGTTTGTGTTTAAGTTCTCTCTCGTGGTTCAACGATCTTGCCGATGGCTACGACGGTTGGCCCTTCACATAATTCCAGTAATTGACCTGGCTGGAGCCACGATTCGGTGCATGGTTCCTCTACGATCAAAGCGCATTGTTGGGCATAACCTATACGTGTTGCTGGATCATATTCAAGGTTCATAATCCGAATGCTCCAAAGCCAAGCTGGATAGCGCTGCCAACGAAAATTGATCCACATCGTTTCAAAGAGTGGATGGGTACGCCCGCCAAGATGTGCGGGAATCATGATGAATTCAATGTCGATTGAAATTGTCATTGTTTACTCCTCGTTAGCTGTCACCCATGCTTCAGTGATTTTGCCAACTGCTAAAATGTTATAGCCAGCGAGAAGCTCGATGCGTGCTCCTTGTTCCAATGACCGATCGGGCAATGGATGATCTGCTATAAATCGACAAGTGGCAAAGCCTTCGAGTGTGGTTGGATCGTATTCAAGCTTAATACACTGAATATCGCGCCTTTCTTTAATGTGTGCTTCAATGTTGCGCTGCCAACGAATGCCGGGACGCATATTGTTCCACGGTGGCCCACTATGCCCACCAAACTGTTTGGGAATCCAAAAAAACTCAATTGAAATCCAAATTGCCATCGTTTATCCTTCATATTCTCTAGCTGAATCTGCTGTACTGTACTAGGCCTTGAGGGCTAAAGTTCAATGCTTAGCCTGGTGTATGCTCCAAGGCAGCAATAACCTTGTAGCAATAAAGGAACTCCAATGAATTTGACTGAGCCATTCGATGATCAAGCGCAATATCAGGCGGTTTGTCGCTTAATCGAGGTCGATTTGGCGGCCTTGCCTGAAGCGTTGGCCCAGGCCTTACAAGCAGCGTTTGCTGAATTCAAACAGGGCAAATTTAGCCAAATTGCGGCTTTATTGCCAGCTTGGTTGGGCCAACAATTTCCAGTCGCAACGCCAGTGTATGCCCAACTTGGCGCGGCTCAATTGTATGGCTGGTGGTATTATTGGGCGCAAGATCAGCTGTTGGATGGCGATGGGGCGGCTGATTTGCTGCTTGGGGCGCATCTGGCATTGTTGCGTCAGATTGAGTTGTATACTGAATTGGGTGTGACCCAAAGCCCAATCTGGCCCTTGTTTCGCCAATTAACGGTGCAATCAGCCTTGGGGCATCAGCAGGAATTACGCTATCGTTTAAGCGAATTAAGCGTGTTAGGCTTTGAGCAGTTGGCAACCTTTGATCAAACGGTGTTGTTGGCTCGTGCTCAGCCGTTTTTCTTTTGTAGCCGTGCGCAGGCTTGGCTAGCAGGCGCTGATCCATTTGGTGCTGCGGCGAATCTGGTGATTGAAGCACTTGAAATCTTGACCCTCGCCCGCCAACTGAGCGACGATGCCAGCGATTGGATTGATGAACTCAAGCAGGATAAACTCAATAGTGTGGCCTGTCGCTTTTTGGGCTATTTGCAGCAACAGGCGGTTTTTACTGATTTTAGCCAATTGACGGCGGCCCAAGTCGCTGGACAACAAATTTTGCATGAAGCGTTTTGGCCTGCGCTTGAACAGCAAAATCAGCGTTTGATTGAGCAAACATTGCAAAAATTAGATGCAGCAAATCAGCAGCAATTGGCTGGTTTGTTGCGCCATCAAGCCAAATTGAATCATGATCTTTGGGAAAATCATGCGATCTATCGCCAACAATTACGTGGTTTTTTTGGTTTAGCAGCGAGTGAATAATTCTTTATGAAAACGCACTACGAGGTGCTAGGGGTTGCCAGCAACGCCGATGCCGCCACAATCGACGCAGCATTTCGGCGTTTGGCCCGCCAATATCACCCAGATATTAATAAAGCTCCCGATGCCACGGCCTTGATGCAGGCCTTGAATATTGCCTATGGTGTATTGAAAGATGCCCAAAAGCGCCAAGCCTATGATCGTGAATTGAGCGGCCAGCGTGATCAACCGCAGCCACGCCAGCAATCGAGCGGCAATGCGATCAACGATTTGTTTGCCGTGGCTTGGCATGCAGCGCATCCAGCAGTTTATTTGTACGAAAATCATACAGTTGAGATTGCAGGCAATAGTTTTCGCTTTGATTTTGCTTATCCTGCGCAAAAAATTGGGATTATTTGCCAAGCCTCAGCCAGTTCGCAAACAACTTGGGCCGATTGGCAGGTGATTCAATTAACTGCCCAGCAAATTATGAGTAATCCGATGGCGGCAGCCGAAGCGGCCTACCAAGCTTTAGCCGAAACCGCCTATGCAAGTACAAATCCAACCGAGTATGCCGCTGCCCAAGCCGAGTTGCGCTGGGCCGAAGAATGGCTTGAAAAATATGATCAAGCACAGTCGAATGGTGAAGATTTTGAGGAGCAGATTCGCACAAGTCTTGCACCACAATACAAACCGATGCTTGATTTGGCGCTGGTTGGTGGGGTTGGCGCGATTGTCGCCACGACCGTGGTTGGGGCAATCATCAAGTTGGCCTTGGCTGGGTTTGTGGCGATGGTAGCGGGTGCATTGCTGGCGGTGCGCTTTGTTCCAAGCCTGATTCAAGCATGGTCGGATGACCTACGGATCAAAGTTTTTGGGGCTAGTGCTGGAATTTGTTTGCTGCTGTTGCTGGTGATTCATGGCGGCAGTGCCATTGGCTTGCTGGTTGGGGCTAGCTTGATTGGTGGCTTAGTGGGCTATGTCTATGCCATGCGCCAACAAGCCAAGGTTTAGAGGTGCAGCATGCAGATGCTACGTTGTGTCCCCCATCAACGAGTGCTTTTAGCAACCACGCCAGCTCAACCTAGCTGGCGTTTAAAACAGACCATCATTGAATATGAACGTTATGTGCGCCAAATTCCCAACACTGAGCGCTTTGCAATTGTGGGCATGCGGCTGATTCCGCAACCCAATCGTTTGATTAGCTTTCGTGATTTAGCTTTGCGTGATGGGCGCTTTTTGGCCTTCGATGAATTACGTTGGGCAGTGCATGTGGTTGGCCAAACCTTAATCAACGTGTTGGCCGAACAACAAGTCCAAGGCCGCTTGATTACGGGCTTGCACTGCGATATTACGGCCTGTGTGGTGCATCCGGTCGATTCGGCTGAGCGCCATTTTGTGCAAACAACCCGCACTATTTTAGAGCGCTGCTTTAACGATGCGCAGCTTGAGCAGTTTGAGTGATTGATCTGCTTTATCTCCTGCTCACAACGCTCAAGCCGATTGACATTCAACAAGGTTTAAACCTGCAACAAGCCAATAATGCGCCCTAGATCTGGCATAACGCCAACCCGATCATGTTGGGGCTGGGCTGAATAGGTACAGGCATCTGGGTGGGTAAGCAACCTGCGTAATTCCTCGGGGCTGAATCGTGCTTGGCGCAGCTGTTCGCCAATTGCTTGCGCTAAAATGGCGGCTCCGGCAATAATCGCTGCTGCTGCTGATGTTCCGCCAAAGCTTAAGCTATAGCCCGAAGCATTGGTGGTAAATACACCATTGCCCCAAGCGAAGCAATTGACCCGTTGTCCATAGTTGGAGCTAGCGGTTCGCGTTGCTTTATTGGGGTCGCGACTGTAAACCGCTCCAACTAGAATTGCCCCAGAATCACGATAACGGGCTGTTTCTGGCTCAATTTGATATGTTCCCACGGTATCCCAACACGTTGCCAAATCGCTAGCGCCATTTCCAGCAGCCTCGATCACAATAATGCCCAGTTCGCTCGCCAACCGAATGGCCTCGAAATTGGCTGGTTCTAATTCGACTGGTAGCAATCTGCCTGGTTGATTGGGCGTGTTGGTGTAGGGTCCGCCAGCCAGATCTTGGTAGATTTGCAATTCTAGCAGGATCAGATTACCTGATAATTCAAGTGTTGTTAAGTAGTTGCTTGCGGCGACAATCGCATTGGCGATATTCCAGCTTGGTTGGTTGGTGCCATTGCTTGGTTTTTGCCAGGGCGAAATGACTGCTGCTGCTGCGTCGTGAGCGATTCCAACTCCACCCTCAGTATTATTTTGGGCCACCAGCACACCTAAAACATTCGTGCCATGATCAGCACAAGCGGGATCATGCATATCACAATGCAGCAGTGAGGGCAAGATCGTAATCGGCGAACTGCCATGTTGCAGCAAATCGGGGTGTTCTAATTGCCATGATTTCTCAATATCCACAATCGTGATGGCTTTGCCTGCATGCTCTAAAACCTTCCAAGCCGCTTCAGCATCGATGCCGCCAATGGTTGGGCCAGTGCTGCTTGGTGGGTTGAGATAGGTTTGGCGTGCGCGGCGAGGGTTAGCATCAGTGGGCACAGGTGCTGGCGGCGATTCAACATAGGCATACTCAAGTTCTGCCCATTGGTTAATTTCCTCAATGATTGCAAAGGGATCTTGGTCTGGCTCAACATCAATCGCAAAGAAGGCCAAAAAATTTGGTGCTTGATATTCTGGGTTAGTTTGCTGGGCTTGCTGAACTAAGCCAACTAATTGATCAGGATCGACGCTGTTAAAGAGCGGTTGAACAACATAGCCTTGAAAATTTTGATCGGTATAGATTAGCGGAGCCTGCTGATCGTGGAATTTGACCACAATACAGCGGGCTAGCGGCCCATGCTGATTGGTCGGTGGAAAAAGCATCATTGACCTCATTTGGTGTGAATTATGGGTGTAAATTTATTCGTCGTTGGGCGTGAGTGTTATATCAATTGGCGTGGTGCTTGGGCTTGGGCTGGCTTTGGTGCTGGTTGGTTCAGGCGATGCTTTGGGTAAGGTCGATGATTCAATAATTTCAAAGCTTGCTTCGGCCCACACAGTTTGGCTTTGCATTTCAACCAGATAAAAGCCACTTGGAGTATCGACGGGGCTAACATAGACAAAGGTGATTTTCCCCGTAGCATCAGCCATCAGCTCACCTGTTGCCACGATCGCAAAATCTTCGTTGTAGATGGTGTAATTGATATTCGCATTGGGTTCGAATTTCTGATAGTGCAAGCTGAAGCTTGTGCCAGCAATACCAAGGCTGGGGCTAATCAAAAGCTGATCGTTTGGCCCACTTGGAATCGGAATATCAATCGTGCGCGTGGCGATTGCTGCCAGATCGGGATTAGGTGATGGCTCGCTGCTTGGTTCGGCTGGAGCAGCTACATCATTGGTTGGCTCAACGCTTGACAGCGTGGGCAAGTAGAGCTGTTGGCCTGCGAAAATGAGCGTGTCATTTAAACAATTGACCTGTTGAAGCTGTTCGACGCTCGTTCCGCTGCGGTAGGCTAGCTCGGAAAGCGTATCATTGAGCAAAACGGTGTAGCTGATCCATGTGCTCGGTTTTTGGCAGGCAACTGCTGTTATAGCTGGTGTTGGCTGTTGAGTTGCTACTGGAGTTTGGATTGATACAGTTTGGGCAAGCGATGGTGTGATCAAGCCAAGTATTGGGCGGCTTGGTGTTGGAGCTGTTTGATCTGAACCAGGTGGAGTTTGTGCTCCACATCCTATTAATAACCAGCCGAGTGCTATCAACCATGTAGCTAAGCGTGGTTTCATTTGGCTGCTCCTTGGGTGAGCCGTTGTTGGACGCGCTGCTGCAAATCGGCATTTGTGGCTAAACGTTGGGCTTGCTCAAATGACCACTGAGCAGCGTTGGTTTGACCTGCCTCGACATAAACTACCCCTTGCCAATAGTAGGCCCAAGCCGTAAGTTCTTGCAAAATCGGGTCGTTCCGCACTGGATCATAGTTATTAATTAGGGTTTGATAGGCTTGTAAGGCGCAATTTGCTAGTTTGGTTGCCTCGCTATTTGCGGCTACACTTCCACCAAGCCGTTGCTGAACATATTGCAATTGCAAGGTACAAACGTTGCCGATTCCAAAGGTGGCTTTTTCCTCGATATAGCTGCCAAATGGCTGATCTGGCAAGGCTTTGGCTTGGTTAAAGAATTCCATGGCCTGAAACAAATTGCCTTGGGCATAAAAAATATTGGCTTTGGCAAGGTAAGCGCGGCCATAAGCTGGGTTAAGCTGGAGAATTGCGTCAAGGTAGCGCTGGGCGCGGGCAAAACAAGCGCTGTGATCATCGACTTCGAGCGCACATTGCTCAGTAGTGATCACAGCGGCAAATAATAAAAGTACCTCTTTGCCTTTAATATTTGGGTGAATTTCAGCGGCGGCAAGCGCTTGATTGATCGATGCCAGCGCTGCATCAAGATTGGTTGTTCCCTCAAGCCCTAAGTAGACCAAGGCTTTGGTAAATTCAATCAGAATCAATGCATCAGGTAGATCCAACAACGAATGACCTGCTAAAAGATCAGCCTCTGAGAGTTGCAGTTGAGCGCCAATTTGGTGTTCGCCATTGATCAGCTCGCCAATATTAATCCGATGTGGATCGATCACATAAAAACGCAGCGTTACAACCGCCCCCGTGCTGCTCGATTGGGTATCGCCGTAGATCACCATATGCGCATTTGTGGTTTGGGCTAGCTGCTGAGCGGCCTCAATCGATGGAATAAAACGCGGATCAGTCTGAATTTTGACCCGATTGAAGCTACTCATTCCATACAAATTATCAAGATCCTGCGCCAACAGATCATTCCATTGATTGGGAATTTCTTCATTAAGCTGGGTAAATTCAGCGATCACAATATTGACATCGCCTGTCATGCTCTGTGATGACGGTTGTTGCGAGGCTTGAAATTGATCGGAAGCGTGTAAAGGCATCAGCAAACCGATGAAACCAACGATTAGCGCAATAATTCGGCGAGTCAGGCCACGTTTTAGTTTAGCTGTGTTTGCGCTTGCGATCGGATTTGGCATGACAACCGTTATGGTTGTTTGATTGAGGTTGCCACCAACGACGTTATAGCTGGCTAAGTTAGCAGTTTGGTCATTAATAGTTAATCTCAGGGCTTGCCCATCGATCATAGTTGGTTTTTGCTCAAGCAGATCACAAATTGCCTGCGCCACGACAGCCGGATCGTAGCCTGGCATTTTTTGCTGAAACGCACGAATTAATTCAGCTTTGTCAATTTTATCAATCGCCAATTCAGCTGTTGGAGGATGTTGGGCAAGTTCATCCATAATCAATCTTTCGGCGGAGTAATAACGACCTTTAGGGCAATGGTTATTTTGGCAACGATCACTGCCATTACAAACAACTTTGGTAGCCTAATTAATTTTTATTGCGATAGATTAAAGTCTGCTATACAAATAAAACGTAGGCTTGGATCAACATTATGCGATTCAAACTGACAACTATTCGTCAGCCTGAACCACATTTTTACGCTATAAACCGAGCTGTTGGCGTTGTTCAGGATTGAGTTCAATGCTGTTGAGTTGGGCAGTTAATTGTTCAAGTTGTTGATCTTGCTCAAGGGCTTGGGCTAATTCGATTCGTGCTAGCAAGGCTTGGGCATAATCAGAACTTGGGGCATCAGGGTAACGAGCGAGGGCATGATCAAGCGTTTTGGCGGCGGTTTGATTATCGTTTTTGAAATCGCGCAAACGAGCGGCGACGGCAATTGCCCGTTGCAATGGGTTTCGCTCAGGGTTTTTGTAGGCTTGGGCAGCCGCCTCATCTTCGACACCTTGTTTAATGAAAATAATCGAATTGCCAGCATTATCGGTGAGGGTAAAGCGGCTTTGGCCAGGTTTCATACGTGAGATGCGTGGGAAGCCTTGGGCGGGAACTTTGCCCAAACTCGTTCGCAGGTGTTGACTAAATTGTTGATGTAATTGTTCAACTTCGGGCACAATGATCAAGCAGGTGCTGTAGTTTTCGGCGGGTGCTAGCTGTTTTAAGCCGAAAAAATGCAGACAATAATCATCAGCATTGATTACAGCATAGGGGTTAGGCTTGCGTTGGGTGTAGCTGACCGTAAAGCCAAGACTAGACCAAAAAGCGATCGTTTGATCTAAATCTGCGCAGGGTAGGGCTGGAATTGTTGTTGGCATAACCACCTCCAGATTTTTCGCTGCTAAGATTGGTAGTATAGCCTTGGCTCGGCTGTTTTGGCTCAGTCTTCGGCTGGATTTCAGGCTTGGGCTGCTAGCGCTTCGAAAAAGCGATCAAGCCCGCCTGGAATAGCCGTGATCAAAATCACACACGTTTCGGGGTGATCATTGCGAAAGAAATGGCGCGTGCGTTGCGGAAAGTGGGCAATACCACCAACTTCAAGTACCCATTGATTGCGTTCATCGCCAACCGTGCAGCGCCCCGCTTGAACCACCAAAATCTCCATTTCGACCTCATGTTGATGCATTGCAGCGCCTTGACCTGGCGGCAAAGTAACTTCCAAGACCGTACATTGATCGTTGGTGGCAGCGCTCGAAACTTTGCAGCGAATATCGCCAATCAAGGTTGTGCCTGCTTCGGGTAAGACGACAGAAATTGGCATAAATGGCTCACTCATGGACAATCCTTCCGTGCTCAATTGATGATCTATGATACTCAGATTTGGCTGGTGGGGTTCATTGCTCGTTAAGTTTGAGGCCAACGCGATTAAAAAATAAATACTGATCGAATGTTACAGTTCGACCAGCATTCAGGATTAATTTATGCACTACGTTCCTCGACGATTTTGCCTATTGCCAAAATTCTCGGCCCATTGAATATGACGATAAGTTGATCTGGCTTAAGTCTTGCTTCTGGTAATTGATGATGCGAGCCAAATCTACACTTCGCATAACCTTGGCGGGTTATTTCATCATAATCAAACTGAATCCATTGAATGTCGCGTGTGGCTTCTTCTGGATCACGAAGGTAATGCCGCCAATGAATCTCGGTACGCATATTAGGATAAGGCACACCTTTATTACCGCCAAACTGAGGTGGAATCCACATAAACTCAAAATGAATAAATATCGACATAATTCAAACCTCGATTAATAGTATTGCTTACTCTACCGTAGCTGAGCCAAAATAGTTCTCTGATCGATTTTTAGCCCTTTAGACCTAGGACAAGTTGTTAGGATGACCTAGCCGAGGCTGGGTTCACGAGTCCCATTTAAATATGGTTTTTGGATAGGACTATTGGGACTGTTGACTTTGCTTTGAGGTCGGGTAAACTCAAAGCTATCCACTGACCCATTTGACCTATAAGCCCAATGACTAACAATTGATAACTTGATCGATCAAAGACATCAACCTTGTGCTGAGGAGTCCATCTATGAAACGCTTTTCTCTCAAACTCCTGCTCGTAATGGTAATGGCTGCCACGTTTAGTTCGATCTCACTGGCTTCGGAAGGCCAAGCGCTTGACAAAGCCCAACAAGCTGAACAGCATCGTTGTCGCAGACCAGGTGTTGATTGTGTCTTTGAAAAGGTTGAAGCCTATGTTGAAACGCGTTATGGCGTAGCTTCATTGCCAGCGCTGACTCCACCAACCGCAAATTATGTGTATGCTTCACAATCAGGCGAAACGGTCTTTATTTCGTCAGCTGGCCCAGAAATTTTGACTGGCAGCGGTGGTTTCCTCAAAGGCGAATTGCCAACCCTCTCGTTGGCAACGGCCCAAGAAGCCGCGATGCTGAGTTGTGTTCGGGGTTTACGCTTCCTCAAATCGACAATTGGCGACCTCGATCTGGTTGAGCACATTGTGATGGTCACCGGAACAGTCAATGTTACCCCAACCTACGACGATGTAACGTCTGGCCCCGTTGTTGGCGCACTTGGCAAAACGGTTGATGGCTGTTCAGACTTCTTGGTCGAAATTTTTGGCCCTGAAGCTGGTAAACATGCTCGTTCATCTGGTGGTAAAGTTGCATTGCCCTTCAATATGGCCACCGAAATCGAGTTGATTGTCGAAATTAAATAAGCTCTTGTGTGGGCAGGCCTCGTGTGAGACAATCTCTTACATAGGCCTGCCCATCTTTGTTTGTTTAGCCACGCTTCCCCACAATGCCCGCCTCATGCTCTCAACATTGTTGCACTAGGGTTTAAGTAAGAAGGAGATCCTATGCAGACTGCAACCAAACGCTCAAAATGGGTTCTTGGCAGTTTATTGGCCGCTAGTTTGGCCGCTTGTGGCACGGCTCAGCCAACCGCCCAACCAACATCCGTGCCTAGTGCAACCGTCGCGCTCAGCCAAACCAGCACCAGCACCAGCTATCAAGTTGAAGTCTGGAATCCACCATTCGATTTTGCTAGCCCCCGTACATCAACCGACTATGTGCCCTTGGTTGTGGCCGATAAGGCTGAGACAATTTGTGTTTCAATTCCGCACATCAAGGATAGCTATTGGTTGGCCGTTAATTATGGTGTAGTTTCCGAAGCCGAACGCTTAGGCATCAATGTGGAAATTGTTGAAGCTGGTGGCTATGGTAATTTGCCAACCCAAATTACCCAAATTCGCCAATGTGTGGCTAACGGAGCCAAGGCTGTGGTGATTGGGGCAATCTCGCTTGATGGCCTCAACGATTTAATTGTTGAGCTACAAAGCCAAAAGATTCCCGTGATTGCCTTTATGAATGATATTTCGTCGAAGGCCATTACCGCCAAATCGCTATCGGTGCCAGGCGAAGGCGGCCAAGAAATTGCTAAATATTTAGTGCAAAAACATGCCAAGGGCAGTGATGCTGTGGATGTCGCTTGGTTCCCTGGCCCCGAAAAGGCTGGCTGGTCGAAAGCCGCCGATGAAAAATTTAAGGCTACTATTACTGGTGGCGCAATTAACATTGTCGAAACCAAATATGGCGATACTGGCAAAGAAGAGCAGGCAAAATTGATCGAAGAGGTCTTGATCGCACATCCCGAGATCGATTATATTGTAGGTACTGGCCAAACTGCGGTAACTGCTGCCGAAATTCTGCGCGAACGCAAGCTGCAAGATAAAATCAAAATTATGGCATATTACATCAGTCCAGAAGTGTATGCTGAATTGCAGAGTGGTGGTATCCAAGCAGCGGCGGTGGCTCCCCCAGTTACGATTGCGCGAATAGCCATCGATCAAACGGTGCGCATTTTGGAAGGCAAAGAATTCATGGCCCATGTTGGCCCGAAGAGCTTCGTGATCGATACAGCATCGCTCACCAGCTTTGATCCGACGACTTCGATCCCACCCGAAACGTTCAAAATTACGCTGCGTGTGTCGCAATAGGTTGTTGTAGGTGGAGGATGGACGATGCTCCATAGTTTACGCAGGCAAGTTATTGTTATCCTCTTATTGGGAACATCGCTCTTGGCGTTGCTCAATTTAGCAATTAATGCTCGTGGCTTGGTGGCAGTGCGCAACCAAGCCACCAACGATAGCACCGCCGCGCTGCAAGCCCAAGCTGAACAATATCTCCTGCGCATTGCCCAAAGCCATGCTGCTAGCACTGGGCAAACAGTCCGCGGTGTGCAACAATTAGCGGTTACCACCCGCACCTATTTGCAACAACCAACTAATCAAATTCCAAACTTGCCTGAGTTGAACGTAGCACGTAATGGCCGTCAATATGCCAGCGGGGCAACCACGGTCTTGGTGATTGCTAATCCTGATCAGACTCAAGCATTAGCTGACATTCGCTATAGTCAACGGCTCGAAGATGTTTTGCCAAGCTTGCAAATCAGCGTGCCTGAAATTGTGCGCATCTCATATCTGACGGCCAACACCTTGCGCACCTATCCCAACATGACTCCCAATGATCCGCCAGCGGATTGGTTGCCTAGCCAAGAGGCGGCGTATCAAGCAAGTTTGCCTGAGAATAACCCGAGTCGCGCCTTAGTCTGGACAGAGGTACATCAATCGATTGATCAATCGCAAGCGTTGATCTCGGTTGCGGCACCAGTTTATGCCAACGCCGATTTTTTGGGCACCGTCAGCGTCGATGTTAGCCTTGATCGGTTGAGTTTCTATCTCAAGGGATTAATCATCGATCAATCGAGCTTTGCTTTTTTGATTACCCGTAATGGTGAAGTTGTGGCGGTTACCGAGGCTGGCCAGGGCGGGATTGTTCAGCAAATTTTGACCAATCAAGCTAACATGCCCAGTTCATCAATGATCAGCGATCTGCAAGCGGGTCGCGATGGAGTAACCACAGTCCGCTTGAGTGGGCGCGGCTATGTGGTAGCCTATGCGGCAATTAGCGGTATTCCATGGGGTTTAGGCTTGGCTTCGCCCTTGGATGAAATTACGGCGCGAACCACTGAAACCGCCAACCAAATTGCCACGATCACCAACCAAAGCCTTGGATTGAGCATCGGTTTGGCTTTGATTGCGGTTATTTTGTTTGGTTTTGGAATGGCATTGATTCTGCGCCGCCAATTTCTTAAGCCGCTGACTGGCTTAATTGGGGCAACCAATCGGGTTGCCGATGGCGATCTCCAGCCAATTGAGGTTGAGAGCAATAATGAATTAGGCCAGTTAGCCAGCTCATTTAATAGCATGACTGCTGCTTTACAGGTTTCGCGCCAAGAAACCGAGGCCAAAGAGGCTGCCCGTGAAGCTGCAATGCAGCGCTTGAGTGAAGTGGTGGTTAATCTCGAACACTCACTTGCTGAACGCCAACAGTTATCGCAACTGCTGCGTGATGTTGCCTCACCAGTCATCCCAATTCTAAAAGGGGTGTTGGTGATGCCATTGATTGGCAGTTTGGATGGCGAACGGGTGCAACAAGCCACCTCAATTCTCTTAACCCGAGTTGAACGCGAACGCGCCCGCAAAGTGTTGATTGATATTACGGGTGTGCCAATGATGGATGAGCAAGCTGCTCAAGCGTTGTTGACTATGATGAATGGCTTGCGTTTGTTGGGAGCCAGTGTGATTTTGGTAGGGGTTGCTCCTGAAGTTGCCCAAATTCTGACTACCTTGTCGGTGGATTTGAGTTCAGTCCAGACCTCAGCCGATTTGCGTACAGCCGTTGCCCAACTAAGTCGTTCGTAAATTTGTGTAGCTTGCTATCAGACCCATGCATCGTGCATGGGTTCTTGATTTAATCTTAGGAGTTTCGTGTGACCTTTGATTTTACTGGGCCAATTTGGTTTTGGAAGGGGCCAGCTCCATGGTATTTCGTCACTGTTCCGTTTGAACAGAGCCAAGCAATCAAGGCGGTTGCTGGGTTGGTGACCTATGGCTGGGGCGTGATTCCGGCTCAAGTGCAAATTGGCAGTACAACCTGGAGTACATCGCTGATTCCCAAAGATGGCCTGTATCTTGTGCCGATCAAAAAGCCGATTCGTTTGGCCGAGCAGCTTAACGAAGGTGATCTGGTGAATATTCAGCTTGTGATTGGTCAGTGAGGCATCCAGATGACGCTTGTTAAACGTTCAACCACAAACTTGGTGTTAGCTGCCGATGCAGCGATCGACTTACAATTGCATACAACGGCCAGTGATGGCCAGTGGTCAGCACTTAATCTGATTCACCATTTGAAGCGTGAAGGCTTTGGCTTGGCCGCAATTACCGACCATGATCGGCCTGATATGGCGCAATCAATGCAGGATTTGGCGGTGGCTGAAGGTATGCCCTTGTTGGTAGCGACTGAAATGAGCTGTCTTTGGCGCGAACAGCTGGTCGATTTGCTGTGTTTTGGCTTTGAGCTTGGGCCAAATCCACTCATGGCGATTGCCGCTGAGCTGTATCAACGCCAGCAAGCAATCATCGCCAAGGCCTTTGCGTATTGTTGTGATCAAGGCTATTTGACACAGCAACACCAAGCCCAAATTGTCGAGATTCTAGCCCAACCCTCGGCTCAACAACCTCATTTATTGGCAGCCTTGGTCAAGCAACAGAACCCAACTCTTGCTCCAGCTCAATTTTCGCAACTGATACAAGCCTCAGGCTGCGATTTTGCAACTAATCCGATTGCTGCGGTTGTGGCAGCGGCGCAGCAGAGTGGGGCAATCTGCATCTTGGCCCATCCAGGCCGCAGCGATGGCTTTGTCTGTTTTGATCAAGCGCTGCTCGATGCGTTACGCGCTGAAGTACCCTTGGATGGAATTGAGGCCGATTATCCCTTACATACTGCTGAACAAGCTGCCTTATACCGTAGCTATGCCCAACAGCACAAGCTTCTGATCAGCGCTGGCTCCGATTCGCATAGCCCCAATAAACCGCCGATTCGCTATCGAGCTGCTGATTATCAAGCATTGTTGGAACGATTGGGGATTATAGTTCAAGCTGATTGAGTTTCGTGATTAAAAGGCTTGAGCAATTGTTCAAGCGTTTGGGTCGCCCCAGTTTGCCAAATGTGGGCAAATTGCTCAGGGCTAAGTTGTTGTTGACACCATGCAAGGCTGGTTTGCCATGCTGCTTGTTCCGGTACGGAGCGCAGGCGTGGTAAGCTTTGGCGTTGTTGTTCGGCAGCGCTCAGCAATTGCAAGCAGGCTGCGGCTTGATGGGCTTGCTTGCTCAACCATAGGCTATGTGCCAAGCCTTCAAGACATTCGACCAAGCCCCATGGCAAATCGTTGGCTTGGTACATTTGAATACTAGCCAGAAACCAGCTTTGGGCTACTTCAGGCTGGCATTTGAGTAAAGCAATTGTGCCCAAACGCGCCTTGAGCCAGGCAATTGCCCAAGCAGGCTCGTCGCGTTCGAAGATTGCCAATTGTTGCTCAAACGCATAGGCTTGGGTCAAATCGCCTTCGAGAATACCCAGCCAATTGAGGTGAATGCTGGCCCAACGAATCGCCGAGGGTTCTTTAAGTAGTTGGGCTTGCTCAAGGCTGGCTTGAAACCGTTCACGGGCCTGTTGATAGTGGCCTTGCTCTAATGCCGAACGCCCAAGATGCCGCAAAATCTCAAGATAAATTTGTTGATATTGATGGTTTTGAGCGAGCTTGAGACCTTCGTTGAGCAATAACTCGGCATCAGCATACCGCCCTTGATCAATCGCCATTTGGCCGAGTGCTTTGGTTTGATGCACGATGCTCCACGAATGGGCCAAGCGGCGTGAGGTCGCTAAGGCTGCTTCTAAAAAATGCCGCGCTTGTTTGGCTTGACCCTGTGATTGTAAGGCTGCTCCCAGATGGAACAACGACCAAGCAATCTCCTCTTGATCGTCGAGTTGGCGGAAGAGACTTAAACTTTCTTGATAGGCTCGCATGGCAAAATCGCGCTGCCCCGCCCACTCGGCCAATAAGCCAACCCCATGCAACGCTCGGGCAATTCCCTGTTGATCGTCGAGGCTGGTGGCGAGGTGCAGGCTTTGCTCGAACATGGCTTGTGCCAAATCATGCTGATGTAAATCGACTGCCAACCAACCAGCACCCCAAAGCACTTTGGCACGGGCTTGTTGATAAGCTTCGCTATTGACCAGCGGTAAGGCCAAAGCCAACTCAATCCAGTGCAAACCTTCACGCCAGAGATGCCGAATTTGCCAAAATTTCCAGAGCGAACCAATCAGCTGCAATAATGCTTCGGCTGCTTGCTGCGCCACAAGCCAATTGAGCGCATCCCAAAGGTTGCTACGCTCCCACGTCAAGCGCTCAAGCCATAATGCTTCTTGTTGGCCGAGTTGTTGCTCGGCGTGTTGGGCCAGTTGGATGTAATAATGGGCATGTCGCCAGCGCAATGCGTGAGCCTCGCTGGTTTGTTCAAGCTGCTCTAGCCCATATTCGCGAATAATTTCGAGCATGGCAAAGGTGGCGATGCCATCATTTGAGCTTTCTTCGCGCACCAAACTTTTATCAAGCAAATTGAGCAAGATTGTGAGAACTTGGGGTTTGGCAATTTGAGCTTGACACAGATATTCGGCGGCACCTAATGTCCAATGGTTGGCAAACAGGCTGAGCGTGCGAAAAATAGTTTGCTCGTTGGGCGTGAGCAGCGTGTAGCTCCAGGCAATTAAATTGCGCAAGGTTTGATGCCGCTCAGGCAAATCGCTATTGCCTTGATCGAACAATTCGAGCCGGCGATCGAGCCTCGCGAGCATTGCTTGGGGTGGTAGGCCACGAATTCGCGCCGCAGCAAGCTCGATTGCTAAGGGTAAGCCATCTAATCGCCGGCAAATTTCGCCAACGATCGCGCGATTTTGGGCTGTTAGGCTAAATTGAGGTTGCACCATTTTGGCGCGAAGCTCAAATAATTCCACGGCGGAATAGTTGGTTTCGGCGCTAGCTTGGTGCTCAGGTGGGTGTTGTGGTACATCGAGCGGTGGCAAATCAATCAGGTGTTCATCGTGTAATTTCAAGGCAAAACGACTGGTTATCAGCATTTTGAGCTTGTTACATTGGGTGATCAATTGACTGATAATTGGCACAACCATCATCACATGCTCAAGATTATCGAGCATCAGCAAGATCGATCGTTGGTCAATTGCGCCGATCAATTGCTCTAAGGTTGATTGATGAGTTGGTTGGGGAATTTCAAGTGTTTGGGCGATCAGAGTTGGTAGCTGTTCGGCATCGTGCAACGAAGCTAAGCCAATAAAAAAGCTCCCATCACTGAAATGTGCTTGAATCTGCTGGGCAAGCTGGCTTGCAAAATGGGTTTTACCAACACCACCTGGGCCGACAATGCTCAGCAAACGGGTGCTTGACTGGAGCAATAGCTGACTGGCATGGGCCAATAATTCCTCGCGACCAATTAAGGGTTGGGTTGGCTCAGGCAGGCGTTTCACGAGTGGAACGGGGTTGATTGGGCTTGGTGGTTGATGCACCCGCGCAGTTTGGACAAAGAGTGATTGCTGTTCGGCTGGAATCTGCAAAAAGCTGGCGAGCCGTTCGGCCAATTGGCGCGAAGGGCGGCGCGTACCATACTCAAGCTGACGTAACATAGCCAACGAACAGCCAACTTGGTGGGCTAACTCGGCTCTGCCAAGGCCCAATTGCTTACGAGCCTGTTTGATCCATTCAGGGAAGATTGGCCGATCATCCATCGTGCAAGTCTCTATCGGTTGCGCTAACGCAGCCTGCAAAACAATTGCTAGTATACCCGAAGGCTGGCTAGCTATCGAATAACAGCCGACTATGCTGCTGAATTGCCGCTTGCAGATCGCGAAAAACCCGTACATTGCCAAGCTCGTGGCCCATACTTACAATGGCTTGGGCTGCTTCAGGCCGCACGCCGATGAATGCAACGGCTGCCCCAAGCAAGCTGCTGGCATGGACAATCTGCTGAAGCATGGCTGCCCCAGCCTGATCAAGCACCGCAACTCCAGTTAAATCTAAGAGCAGAATTTTGGCTTGATAGGTCTCAACCGCCTGTAAAAGCTGCGCTTGAACATCGTGTAAACGTTGCTGATCAAACGTGCCAATCAGTGGGGCAAGTAACATGTGTTGATGCAATGGCAAGATTGGCAAACTCAAGGAACGAATGGTTGAACGTTGTTGATCATTCTCGTTCAACAAACGGGCTTGTTCAGCGATCAGCTGTTCCGAATTTGCCAAACTTTGGCGTAATTCTGCCGTGCTTTCGTCAACTCGTTGGCTGAGTTGATCACGCTCATCTTGCAGTGTTTTAGTTAATTCGCGGCTCCGCTGCTGAGCTAGATTCATTGCGTGGATGGCTTGATGGGTAGTGCGTGAGCCAACATAGCCCAAACCAATAATCATCAACAAGAGGGTGCTGGCCAAGCCGAATACTTCGCTATTTTGCGGCAATGTTTGCGGAATATTTTGAGTTAATAGCGCGAGCAAACCTAACGCAGCCAAACTCGTGCCACTGGCGAACAGTAAACCGCGCGGCGAAAGCGTGATAAAGGCCATCAGAATTGGTAAGAGAAAGAAAAATGGCGTAAAAGCTACCCGATTGGCCAATACTGGCGCTGCGATCAGGGCCATGAGTGCGGCGGTAATCAATAATCCGGCGGCGCGATTGGCCATTCCACGGCGAGCCAGCCAAATTGCTGCTAGCCCAAGCAACCCAAATGGGCTGGTGAGTAAGGCAGTTTCGCGCCAGCCAGTTGCAAAAATGCTGAAAATACCAATTAATGTGATACAGCAAACCAAAAAGAAGGTAATCCCAACGATGGCCTTACCACGCCGCCGAATATTTGCGTCGGCGTGGTTGATTCGAAAAAGCCCTGCGAGTAAAGCCTTAAAACGCATAGTGCTATGATATCCAGCTAAAATGGCCTTTGGTGATCATTATTCAGCAATCGTTGCCAAAATTAAACGATATGGTTTGCCTTGATCTGCTAAATCAATGATGACATATTTAATTAGATAGCCGCGTTGATAGTGGGAATCGGTATACCCAAGGTAGAGATTGGGAGCCGCGATGGTTTCCATTATACTGCGGGTTTTTACTTTATTTGCGTAAGCTTGATCATAAAATTGCTCAAGTTCGACGATACTTTTGCTTGATGTAAAGAGGGTCTGACTAATCGTTGTCGCATAGCCAACGTGATCTAAAACTGAGGCAATTTGCAGTTGAAAACTTCCGTCGGCAATCTCAGGGTCGTCAAGTGCATAAAACGTCACCGGATCAGGCCAAATGATGCTTGGTAATATTGGTACTGGAGTTGCTGTTACTGGGCGATCGGCAATCGTAGGGGTTGGTTTTTCAGGAATATCAGTCGTTAATGTTTGGATTACCAAAACCTGATCGGGGTGAGTTTCTGGATCAAACAACATCATGAGGACAGCGATAGCGACTGGTGTTTGATCAATGGTTTTACTATAAACAATATGCGAATAACGATCATCACCTTGGCCGCTAATCCGCTCCCAGTCACGATTATTAAGTTTTGAGCTAATAGTTGCATATACCAAGCTAAGGCGATCGGTGCTAATGAATACATTGCGACCCAAAATATTTGTATAGGGTTCTGCTGCATGCCAATTTATTAATAATTGATCAATTTTTTCATCGGAGCCAAATCCATAGGCATCACCCCAGGTTGGAATTTCATATGACTCGGGAATTGCAACTTCGTAGCCTTCGATTGTTCGAGTTGATGTCGTTGCGGCTTGAGTTGGCTTGACAGTTGGGGTGGGCTTTTCAGGAATATCAGTGGTTAAGGTTTGGACAATTAAGACTAATTCTGGGTCATTGGTTGTGATAGTAGACATAATAATTGTATCTAAAGCAACGCTAGTTTGATCAAATACTTTGCTATAAACGAGATGAACGAATTCCGGGTCATCATTGCGCGTAATATAATCCCATTTATCCTGCTTAATTCGTGCATTAATTCGAGAATGAATCGCATCATATGGATGTCTGCTGGTAAAGACACTGCGGCCTATAATATCGCTATATTGCTGCTTTGCAACCAATGAAATTAAAATTTGATCTATGTCAGCATTAGTCCCGATAATGTATGGTTCGCCATAGCGGGGTGCTTTATACGATTCAGGAATTGCAACTGTGTAGCCTTCGAGTGTGCTGACAGCTTCGGTTTGAGTTGGATTAGGGGTTGTAGTTTGACTACAGCCTGCTAAGAATAACGCCATGATTAAAAACCAACGCTTGACCATTTGTCTTCTCCTCATAATGCATTTAATTGCAGCCATAACGAAACTCCAAGTGCTAAACTTGGAGTTTCGTTGTAAGTAAAAAACTGGCTAATTATCTAGAGATTATCTTTAGTGATTAATTTTAGCTCGGTGCGAATCCAGCCGCTAAATTTCTCGCCTTTGAGCGTGCGATAGCCATAATCCATACCGATTGCTGCCATTTGCGCACCGTATTGTTCAACGGTCGCCAGCATTTTACCATCTTTGATCAAGGGTTGCACAGCAGGAATGTTATCAAAGCCCACGACTTTGATTTTATCGAGCAGATTGGCGGCTTCGAGTGCTTGGACTGCCCCAAAAGCCATTGAATCGTTGGCGCACATGATGCCTTGTAAGTCGGGATATTTTTTGAGCCATGCGGCGGTAATGCTTTGGCCTTCGCTGGTTTCCCAGTGGCCACTTTCAGCAACAACTAAATTTAAGCTGCCATCGGCGATGGCATCGTCGAAGCCTAAGCGGCGTTGGACGGCATTATCGGCCTCTGGATTGCCTTCGAGCACTGCGACTTTGCCGCCTGCGCCTAAGGCTTTGGCCAGCACCTCGCCCGACATTTTGGCTCCGGCACGATTATCGGGGCCAAAAAAGGCCAGATCGATGCCAGCAGCTTTTTTGGTTGCTTCATCAAGCGCAACGTCGATATTGATCACGACGATGCCAGCTTTGACCGCTTTGGCAACCGGGGCAACCAAGGCAATCGAATCGGCGGGAGCCAACACAATCACATCATATTGCTCATTAACTAAGCGCTCGAATGAAGCAATTTGGGTGGCGAAATCGCGCTCATCGTTAATGCCGGTGGCGGTGAAATCAAAGCGGGTTGCATTTTGGCGGGCATATTCTTCAGCGCCAGCCTGCATTTGTTGGAAAAACTCGTTGCTCAGCGATTTCATGACCAAGCCAATTTTGGGCTTAGTTGGGGTGGCGGTGCTTACCGGCGTGGCGCTGGTGGTTCCACAGCCAGCGAGTAGCCCGACAGTGGTAAACGCCCCGAAACGCAGAAAATCACGGCGGGAATATCCGACGGAGTTTACCAGAACTTGCGGCTTGTTGGTTGGCTTTTCCATTGGATGATCCTTTTGCACATGGGGAACACGATTCAGGCCTGAGACGAAATTACTGTGTTCTCACATTAATCTTGATTAAATTCGTCAAAATTTACGAGCAAGTTAACTATCGCAATTTTACCATTTGTGTCTAGCCTCAATAGTCCCATCCTGCTCTAGGAGTATGCTTAAACCCGTTTAAGCGCTTTTTAACATATCTGCATAAAGGTTATTAAATTTTTTTGACAAATCGGTTAAGATCCTTTAAGATATAACTAATCCACTGATACGGAGCTTGATAGTGTTGTTAGGTTCGTTTGCTGACTGCGTAAAAGGAGGACGCAACATCAGGATCATCGGCCTCACCGATCCTTCATGACAACGATGTGTAAAGGTGTAGGTACAGCCGCTGTTGGTTTGGTACTGCACGATTTTGGTTAAAAAATCAACCCACATGTTGAGGAGGCAACTTTGAAGCGTCTGTTTGTTTCGAGCATGTTGATCTTGGCGGTTAGTGCGTTTGCTGGCTCAAATTCATCATTCGCCCAGTCACGCGATGTAGAAAAACCCGTCGATATTGGCGATGCCGTTGGTCTCGACCTCAATGCCCCTGCTGTTCCTGGTCAGTTTGTCATCAAATTCAAGAATTCAACCTCAAAAGCTAGCCGCGCCAATAGCTTGAGTGCCTTGGGCGCAGTGCAAATCGATCGGATCGAAGCGCTTGACGCTGAAGTCGTCGAATTCGCTAGCTTGAAGAGCAACGATAGTTTGGCAATGCGCCAAGCCATGGTTGAAAGCTTGCTCAAAGATGGCAACATCGAATATGCCGAACCCAACTTTATCTATACTTCAACCTACACTCCCAACGACCCAGGTCGTAGCTCACAATGGGCATGGGGTGTAACCCAAGCATACACTGGTTGGGATATCACGCGCGGTAGCAGCAGCGTTGTCGTTGCGGTTGTTGACACTGGGATTCAAAGCACTCACCCTGATTTGGATGCCAAAATTGTCGCTGGCTACGACTACATCGATAATGACTCAACGCCAAATGATGGAAATGGCCACGGTACGCACGTCGCTGGGACGGTTGCTGCTGAAACCAACAATAGCACTGGTGGCGCAGGAACCTGCCCCAACTGTCGCTTGATGGGCGTTCGCGTCTTGAATAACAGCGGTAGCGGTACCTTGGCTGGTGTGGCCAATGGCATCACCTACGCTGCTAACAATGGCGCAAAGGTCATCAACTTAAGCCTTGGTGGCGGTGGTTCAACGGCCTTGCAAAATGCCGTCAACTACGCTTGGGGCCGTGGAGTATTCTTGGCTTGTGCCGCTGGTAACAGCAACACCTCAAGCACCACCAGCGCTTACCCAGCTGCGTATACCAACTGTTTTGCGGTTGCATCAACGACTTCAACCGATGCCCGCTCATCATTCTCAAACTATGGTACATGGGTCGAAGTGGCTGCCCCTGGTTCGAGCATCTACTCAACCTGGATTAACAGTGGCTACAACACGATCAATGGTACCTCAATGGCTACCCCACACGTTGCCGGTTTGGCTGGCTTGTTGTCATCACAAGGCTTGACCAACAGCCAAATCAAGAGCAAAATCTGCTCAAGCTCCGACCAAATTAGCGGGACTGGCACGCGCTGGACTTGCGGTCGGATCAACATCTACAAAGCTGTTCAATAGTTCGACTCTCATCTGACGGAATAAGTGGTCAGCTGACCGCTTGGTGTGTGGAAGTGTTCAATTGATCCTGTAAAAACCTAAGCAACCTATCAGATCAAAAGCCCATGGGACTAGCTAGACCATGGGCTTTTGATTTTAGGCGTTTGGCTCAAATCGGCGTGGTTCAAAGCCAAAATGCTGCCGAAAATCACTTAAATCGCAGGTGTTGCCTTGCAGCAAGAGGCTTAACTCAGCCCGATTAATTGGCCCTAATCCTGTGGTTGTGCCAATTTGTGCAATGATCTGGGTTAACCAGTTTGGCACAAACCACGGGCGTAATTGGCGATTTTGGCTAGCAGCCAAGCGCTCAAGTAATTGCCGAAAACTCAGTTGCTCACTACCACCAGCCTCAATTAGGCAATTGGTGATTGTTGGATCTTCGACAGCTTGCCTGATTGCGCGAACGAGATCGCCGATCTGAATCGGCTGAACTTGATAACTGCCATCGCCCAAAATTGGGGTGATTGGCAAGCGGGCTAAGCGTCGAAATAGCTCCATCGAATAGCAGCCTGCCCCATAGACAAAGCTCGGACGCAACACTACCCAAGGAACAGATTGTTGGCTCAGGGCTTGATCAGCCAGCGCTTTGCTGCGCACAAACGCTTGTGGTGCGGCAACATCGGCTCCCAAGGCACTAATCTGGATAATTTTTTGCAGCCCGTATTGTGCTGCCGCCTTGAATAGCGCAATTGGCACGCTGGTATGCACTGCTTGGAAACTGGCTTGGCGGCTTTCGCGCAACATTCCAACGCAATTAATCACCATGTCATGCTCAGCAAGTTGATCGAGCCACGTTGTCGGTTTAAGCCATTCGGCTGCCACATATTGCGTGGCTGAGTTGATTGGCGTGGTTGGTTTTTGGCGCACCAAGCAGGTTAATTGATGGCCTGCTTGGTGCAATTCCTCTGCTACATGCCGCCCAATAAAACCACTCGCTCCAGTCAGAAAAATGCGCATTGCTCACCTCAGTGCTGGTTCAATAAGACCTTGCGTCGATACCCGCGTAACCAGCGATAGGCAATTGGCTGAATTTCATAGCAAATTTCGGGTTGCACTGGATATGTTTTGAGCCATTGAACATCAGCCTGCTCGACATGACGGAGTTGATGTTGCCAAGCTGCTTCGTCGCGCTCAATCCGCACGATATTGGCTTCGCCTGGTTTACTAAGCGCGATCCCACGCGGCGGATATTTGAGATACGCGGCGGCTTGTTCAAGGTTATCAAAGATTGAATCGCTGGCGAGTTGGGCTGGTTGCTGATTGTTGATCTGAACACTGGCGGCTGCTACTGAACTATTAATCGAAATACTGGTCTGTTCAACAGAGCTTTTAACGATCACTGGTGTATGATGAAAATTGAAGTTAGTTACTAAATTACCAGCCCATGCTAATAGTGGCTGATCGCAATCGCTGCGCACAAAATACAAGCCTTGATCTATACCATATGGAGTTTTTAGATTGACATAAATGCGATAGGCCACATGCCAATAATTAAACCCTAAGGAGTGAGGTGCAAACCACGGACGCATATGCGAAACATGGCATATCACAATATTCCAAAAACCGAATCCTTGATATTCGGTGGCGGTTAATTCGGCAGGCAGCAACGTTTGAAATTGATCAATCGGCATGCGGTAGGTCAAAAGCCAGCAGCGATCGATCTGGCCTTGCATGGTGATTGGGTTGTGTAAAATCGGCATGAGCAACCTCATTTCGCTAAAAGATGGCGCAAGCGATAAAAACAAACTGCACCTGTGCCATTGAGCAGCAACATCCACAGTAGCCACGTTTGCCAACGGGCGAGCTTGATCATACTGAGTTGTTCGGCGAGAGCTGTGGCCATGCTCAAGTTGGCAATCAACACCAATAACAGATTGCGTTGCTGGGCGTAGGCTTGGCTTTTGAGCACATAGTTGAGCAGCGCCGCGATTAACAAAATCGTCTCGCCATAGCTCATGCTTACCAAACATGCCTGAATACAGCTATTAATGTTGCCTCGGCTAGCGAGCAATAAGGCTGGGCCAAGCACGAGCCAACCAGCACCAGACGATAAGGTCAGCCACCAAGCCGCGCCACGTTGCGACCATCGTGGGAGCGCTCGATTGAGCGAGCCGCCAAAGATCAACGAACCGCCAACTGCTAAACTGCTATGCAATAACCATGCACGATAAGGCCATTGTTGGAATGGTTGATCAAGCTGTTGGGCCAAGCTTTGTTTGGGCTGGCGTAATTGTTGAAAAAATGTTTGCATCGGGCGTATCTCACAGCTAATTGATGGATTAAGCTTAACATCGCTATGTTACAAACTTGTTACACCATGAAATTAGCCCAAACGAAAACCCCTTGGCAGGCCTGCCAAGGGGAATCTGCGTTATCAGCCTCTTAAGCTATAATCCGCCGAGATTGATTAATTGTAATGCTTCGTTATCGCTGCCATCGTTTAATTTTACCACCGCCGCCAAGCCCCCTATCAGGCTACTGAACAATGAACCACCCCACCCAATAATCGCAATAGTAAGTCCTTCTTCGCTATCTTTCACAATTTGTCCAATCCCAGCTACGATGCCACTAACATTCGACAAAATATCAGTTGTCCATGTCCAGCCATCAGCATGGTCAAGCCCATCAGCGATTAGTGCCATAATTATGATGACGAGATCGATTCCAGCCATTATTCCACCACTAATGCTTAGGTTGCGGATAATCGCATTTTGGACAGTATTGAGAATACTTAAGAGCCATGTGGTTATTTTTAGCCCATAGCCAGCCGCCGATTGGCCTGTTTTACGGACTGGGAAGGTTAGTAAGGCTTTCGTTGCGGCCAACACAATACTAACCTTTGCCGCACGGGATTTAACCGTAACTTGTTGCTCGGTGGCAGTAAGCTTAAATCCATTGGCGATTGTGATCATTGGTCCAACGATTGCTGCCAACAAGCCACCAACTTGTGAATAGACAACGCCAACCGATTTGATTGTTGAATCATTAAGCGCTTTGGCTGTGTCCAGCATCAGTTGTTGTTTGGGCTGACCCATAATCGTCGTGAACAAGTTAGGATCATCAAGCACCCGTGATTGATCGGTAAAGGGAGCCGAACCTACACTCGCTTTATAAATAATCGTTATCGGAATTGCCAGCAGCAAACAAACGCCGTTGACCACGCTGAAATCTTCGCCCTCGCCAAATAGTCCAGTCACCCACTTATACAGATCCGACAGCAATGGTATATCCAAATCATCAACAAGGGCGTGTTGAATATCTTTGGCTAGATCGACCACAAAATTGAGTAAGCCAATCAGCATCGTTTTAATTGGTTCGATGATGGTTGTGGCAAGATCAGCAAATAATTTAAGCGTAGCGCTGATCGTTACGCCACCAGTAATAATCTGTTTGAGATCATCAATATCGTTCTCCAGCGCTGCATATAATTGTTGACTGGTAGGGATTACTACATCATTTAAGAATTGGATAAATGGATTATGATCTAGATTCGCTCCTAATCCATTTAACATGCCGCTATGTTGGAGATGATAGGCCGACCAATTGCAGCCTGGCGATTGAAATGCTTGCTGTTGTTGATCGCTGCCTTGATTATTGGTTATTGCGTGTGGAGTTGTTGATTGCAATGAACTTGGCACCAATGTATTATGAATTTGCTGATTGAGTTGATCAAAGGTTGTATTGATGCTCTCAACCCAACCATTGACCTCATTTTCAAGCCGATTGACCCCATAATTAACTCCTTGACTGATAATTTGAGCCAAAACTTTGTGAGTATGCCAAATATCATCCCAACCAAACAAAAATCCTAGCCACTTAATCAGCGTTTCGATGCCAACTTTGATTAATTGGAAAATCCAGCTCAATACTTTATAGATACTGGCAATTGAATCAAGCACGATGTTATAGACTTTATCAGCGACCTTAAGAATAAAATTTAAACCCTGCTCAGCCTCTTTAATCAGGAACGAAACTCCATTGCTTAGATAAGTAATGCCTTGCTCGATTTTGTCAATGCCTGCAACGAAAAAATGTTCAATTTCATGCCAGACATCGCCAAAGGCATCGCCGATGTCATCAAAAATATCGTCAACCGAATTTAAACTTAGCGTTGCCACGCTACGATTGCGACTGACCTGCATGGTTAATTGTTTGGCAACAGGTTGGGAAGAATTGAGTTTTCCAGTTTGTTTGGTATTCTTGGCGGTGAGTACAACGTAGGTATTATTGCCCATTGGCCCAACAATTTGGCTGCTAAGTTGATGTAATTGACCAATATTCTGGGCTACACTATTCAATGCTGTGCTATCGAAATTACCACTGATAACAGGTGATCCATCAGCAGTTTTGGCGTTTTTTAAATCATCCCCCGATTTAATTGTCTGAAACCCTTTACTAATTTTGCCATGCGGATAAATATTCAGGGTTTGATCGATAAAATCTGCCTGAACATGAATAATTGGTGCAGTCAAATCGCTGGCTGGGAGAATAATGGTTAAATTTCCCAAGGCATCGGTTGGTACTTGCGCCAACACATCTTGATCGAGGCTGTAAATTCGACCATTGATGGTTGCATAACTCCAAGTCGAACAATTAATTGCTAATGGAATATTTGCCAATGCCATGCCATTTTGATCTTGGAGTTGGATATGCGTGGTATAAGAATTGAAATTGAGCAAATAGCTTTGATCAGCGATGCTTATAGTTCGTTGACTCCAAAGCGTTGTATTTGGATCTTGCCAATAGTGCACAACCTGCTGCTGTTGATCAACCACAAATAATTCATTGGCTTTGCTCAATAGACTGCGCGTTGGGGCGATATGCACAACTGTATCGCTAAATAAAATTGGTTCATTAAAGGTATAAGGTGAGCCATGTTTTCCTGCAATATAATACAACTTGCTTGGGCTGGCCATAACCCATAGGCCAATGTTGTCGCCAGCAGTTGTTACAATAATTTGATGCACATCTTTAATTGCATCGGTGATTTTTTGCATTCCATCCAAGCGCGAATTGGCAAAGACATACACACCATCGGTTGTTCCAACATAAACATCTGAAGAAATATTGAGTGGACTGGTTTGTGTACCTAAGGCGGTTGTCATACAGGTATAGGTCAAATGAGCATATTCAGCCGGAATCCCTGCATTACCTGGGCTGAAATCATACTGGAGCGAACCCTGAAATTGATCTGCTAAGGTTGTTGCTTCTAAGGTTTGGGTTGCACCAATTTGATACAAAAAGAAAAAAGCTCGTTGGCCAATCGCATGTCCAGCAGTTACTTCTAATAAACTACCAGGATTACTAAGCACATTTTCTGGGAATTGGAGCGTTTGTGATGTTTGACCATCAATCACCTGATAGTAGAATTTTGCATTATTAATTGAACCAACAATGATAATGATTGGTGAATGACCATCATCTGATGTGCCCAGCCGAATTGATTCGGCTTGAAGTGTTGGATCAAGCCCAGCAATTTCCTTGGATTGTTGGCTTAATTTCGTCCAATCAGTTTTTGTGTAATCGTTAGAAAGCATACTTGCAGTAAATACCGCAGTTTTTGTTTGATCTGCTGTTGCTAAGGCCAGCGTAATCGAAATTAACCCATTAACATCTTGGCTAAGATCAAAAGCAACAGCATGACTGTATTTGCTCCATTGGGTGCTCAGATCAATCACTTGCCAGCCATTCGGTGTTGCTTCATCGTATTTAATCAAATGAAGTATTTGATCCGTGCCAATTGAAAAGAGCATTGGCTTGCCAGCACTATCTTGCACCACAGCCAAATTACTGGTTGGCGAAATTGGCGATGATTGTTGACTATTTTGCATTAGTTCAGCTGAAACTTGAAACGATATTTGATCAGTTGAGAAATTGGTCGTTGGCAAGGTTATTAAATCAACAGGTGAATTTGACATAAAACTAACTCCTTTATTTTAAATTGATTGATTTTAGTTTAGTGTTCTGACTTATAATGTAATTCGAGATAAAAATTTGCTAATGGATCGGCAGTTGGATTGCTGATAAAAAATACATTTCCAGCAGGTAGGATGAGCGCGGTATTGATGGTTGTGCCGATATCGCCAAGCACAACCCCAATATTACCAATGCTATCGATATGAATACCAAAGGCATTAGCAAAGAGATTGGCAAAGAAATTTCCATCTAAACCAAATGAAAATGCATCAAGGATTGATCCCAAAATATCACCAATGATTGTCCAAGCCTCAGCACAGCTATTTTTATCTTGGCCTTTATCAACATTACTGATGCTAAATTGTTTTGTAATCGATAAATTTGGTCTGCCATTAGTATCTTTTGTGGTAATTAATGAAACCGTGCCACTCCAATCGAGGCCTGTCCAGGCCCAACCTTTAGCAGTGCAGAAAAACATATCTTTGCTTTGTTCTTTATAAAAATAGAGATGGCCTGAAAAATTAAGATCAACTTGAGCACTTTGGGCTTGATTCACAATTTGCACTGAATAATTATTGACATATTGATCGTCGCCATCTTTATCGTTAATAATCGAGTAGCTAAAGCCATTGGCGGTGGCAGACTTCGCTTGATCATAATTGGCACCGCTATCGACCGAAAGATGATCTTTGATTTGTGCATAAATACCATCGTGGAGCTGCTGAAAAATTGGTTTTAGGAAATATTCTTCGAGCAATACTTGATGCGAATAAATCATTTTTGCATCACATTGTTCATTTGGGCTGATCCAGTTGCTATCGAAATTGCCTGGCGTGGTTGAGATTGATTGATGGCCACCTTTGGTTACAAGGGCAAAGTTCAAGGTGCTAATATCAGGATTTGTTGGATCATTATAGAAATTGTAGGTTGTGCCAACTGGACGTAATGAGTCGGGCACATCACCGTAGCTAGCATAATTCGATTGGTCGGTGGCACTCATTGTATAGCCAAGTACATACGGGTTTCCAGCATCTTTTTGGGATTTAAGATATTCTTGCATAAAAAACACAAATTGCTTTTTAACATCATCACCTGCATTGCCAACACTGGTTACGGTTGGGTCGAAATTAATTAAATCGGTTGACTCGAAATCCATAAAGAGGTGGTTTACCGTAAACATATTATCAATAAATCCACTGAGTTGCTGCTGGACATTATCGGGAACTTTGATCTTTTGATCAAGGTCATTTTTGGCGAGGGTCGCAAGATCCATATTGACACTAATGCCAAATTTCCAATTGCTCATATCAACGGTCATCCAGGTTGGATTATGCGGCGAACCACCCCAATAACCAAATGTACCAGAGAGAAAATTGAGCAATAATAAAACAACTGTACCACTTTCATGGATTGAGATTTGTGGTAAGAGTATTCCATCAAGGTAGCCATCGAGCTTACTTGAATCAATACTACCATCAGAATTTTTAGGTAAATCTGCTGATGATTTTAAAATTGTATAAACATCTTGCTTGTTTGGATCATCCCACACTTGAGTGATAATTAGTTCGGGATTAATGACACCTAGACGAACTAAATGAGTAAGCTGATCGTTAATTGTTTTCTGGGTGATCGGTACAATTAAATCGAAACTATTGAAAACATCAGTATTTTTCATCACACACTCCTCGTAAAAATGGCTATAAGAATTTGCATCGATTCACTCACGTGATCGACTAATAACGTTCTGCCTCATTTGCGCTAAATAAGGTTGATGTATTTAGCATTGAGGCTTATTCAATTGATGCGATCCTTGATTTGTCGGTTGCAGCTGCTTCTAGCTAATTAACGCTGGAGATTTGGCGTTCATGAATTGAGGTTCTTGTAGGAATTGAATTTAAACAACGACCCTCGGTGGTATAGTCGCTGATCCTCATGGGATTTAGTCAATAGATATGGTTGTTGTTCTTCCTCTTTCCCACCTACCAATTATCAGTATTATCCAATTCACCATGGTCAAAGCGCACGGCTTGAATCGAGTCATGATGGGCTATTTGGGGGGCAAAAATGGCGCAAATTCCACGAGCTTTTTTGATGGTCATCGATGTTTGCTTCGGTAATACTAGCTATTGTAGTGCATAGATGTGCGCTTGATTCCACCGAGTAAGGTTGTGTGATTGCTCGGTGTAGCTTGAGGATGGTTGTATGGTTTATGGATGAGCGCATCCAAGATTCGGCTTCGTGCAGTGTGTCGTGCTTAATTGGTCTGGAGGAATCTAGTAATGATCTACCCACGTGTGAAACGCTGGTTATCGATGTTAATCGGGACGGTCTTGCTCGCTCAATTGGTGCTAATTCCGCACCATGCTACGGCTCAAACCCGCTCGTCTGGACGCGAACCCGTGGTGGTTGCAACTGAGAGTAAAGGCTACTATCGCTATCCAGATATGGGCATCTATCGCTATGCCTGGTCATCAACGGTGGATACGCAATCAACGACTCAAACGGCGGCTACTCGACCACGCCAAGATGTCAATCGCTTGGGTATGACTGGGGTTGTCGAAATTGAGCGCTACGCCAGTGGCCGCAGCACCAATCTGTTGCGAGCTAAACTGGTTAATCCTAAGATGTATACCATCACCGAAACAGGCTGGCAGTTGGTTACTGATCGTGAGGTAGTTGGCCCAGACTTCGACAAACAAGTTGAAGTTCCTTTCTATTTTCAACAACATACGACTGGTGAAGTTGTCGGCATGTATTTTGATCGGACAGATAGCGAAGAAGTACGAAATATGAAACGGGCGGCGGTGTCGCAGTTGGCGATGCAGCTTGAATACAGCCCCACACCAAGCTGTGATGATCGCACGATTACGTGTGCTCAGCCTTACAAACGGCTAGAAACTGATGTAACGGGAACCTACACAGCCGCCTATGCTGCGCGGATTGTAGATAGCCAGTATGTGGAAATTACGAAAACGCGAGATCAAGATTCATATACGGCCTTTGCTGATCGCACGATTGTTGATGCTCGTGATACCCTGCTCTCCAGTAAACATACGGCGATGTATGATCTACGGGCCGGCGTATTGGTGCGCAATAGCAATCAACAAACCATTCGCAATCGCTTGGGGAGTGCCGAGCAAGCTCAGTATGCTGGCTCTGGCTATGGCATCGAATCGGGAATTAATGCCAATGAGAGCATAAGCCTTGATGGTGTTACCACAGGCGCATTGGATTCGGTAATCAGTTTATCGGGCGATGAACAGACCAGTGAATTGGCTGCCCTCATGCGGCGCACCGAGGGGCGCGATTATGTTGCTACACCATTAGTAGCGACCATTGTTGAGCAGGCTGCTGTTGCTGATCGCGGTTTGGCGGCGAATGACTTAACCAGTGCTTTGGCTCTTGTAGCCCAAAATCCTCACGATCCTAACAATGTGATCGTGCTGCGGGCGACGCTTAATACGCTTGATCGAAGTATGCAGCAGCTTGATCAACGCTTGAGCAAAGGGACAATCGCCACCAACCTCTATGAACCTTTAATTGGCGCTCTGACTGGAGTGATTGATCCCCAAGCCCAAGCGTTGGTGATTAAACACTTTATTCAATCGCCTAGCGTTGCAGCGTCAATTCGTACCCAAGCCTTGACTGCCTTGACGATCTTCAAAAAGCCTAGCCTAGAAACGATTCGCTTTGTTACAACCTTGGCTGATCAAAATACTCCTGAGGGAATGCAAGCATTGCTGGTGCTTGGTGCTATAGCAGGTACGATTCAACACGAACAGCCAGCCCAAGCTCGCGATCTAGCGACGATCATTGAAGCAACATTGACCCATGCCAAGAGCGATACTGAGCGTGATTTGGCCTTACGCGCTTTGGGCAATGCCGGAACCGCGACTGATCTTGCAGTTATTCGTCCATACCTGGCGGATGCCAACCAGATTGTTCGTACCTCTGCAATTGATGCCCTGCGCAAATTTCCAGCAGCCGATACCAACGCGCTTCTCAACACCGCGTATCGTAGCGATACAAGCGAGATTGTCCGTCATACGGCGCGTGAATTGCTGTATGCCAACGGTGATAGCCCAAGTTTGAATGCTTTCGATTGGAATTGGCAACAATTTATTGGCGGCGGTGATCTCAAGGGCGAATTGAAATCACGAGTATATGTGAGCGATGGCCCCGATATTACAGCCTTGGCCCGAGGCGAAGCGAAAGCTCATGCTTGGTCGTGGAGCTATACACTGGCCGAAGCCCAAGCCTCAACCTATGTTCAGACCGAGCATTCAATTAAATATCGCTACTTTGAAGCGTATGTCAAGGTCTTGGGTAACAATGTCTTTACCCCAATCAAAGAACGCCTGCAATGTGGGGTTGAGCGCACAGGCAACTTATATCAAACGACGATCAATTTCTTCTCGCTTACGAAAACCTTTATGGTCGGGCCAGTGCCTGTTCAACTTGGCTTGACCGCCAGTGGAACGATCTCAATTCCTTGGAAAATCGTGGCAAGTGCCTGTGATGTGCCGATTTCGGCCAATGCCAATATCTCGATTACGCCAACGGTCTGGGCTTCAGCCAGCGCAACGGCTGCCGTTACGATCTTTGTCGCTCGTGGTGGGGTTGGAATTACCGCTGATTTCTTGAAGACCGGCATCGAAGCGAAGGCCAGTGCATCCTATCATATTATCAATGGTTTTCACGGTAGTATTAATCTGAATGTCTCACTTCAGCCGATGGCCGTTCGCATCTTTTTGTGGTATCAATTGCGCAAATTGAATGGAAGCTGGAAACCACGTAACGAGTGGACGCTTTGGAATTGGAGTGCTCCAACCCAAACTTGGCCGATTTGGAATCATAGTTTCTAAGGTGGTGCCTTAGGCCACGCATCTTTCCAAATATCATTCAGCCATCTCTTGAAAGTACCCCTCGCCTGCCGAGCAGGCGAGGGGTACTTTGTAGGTTTTTACAATTATTAGTTCAAAGCTCAAACCCTACGCTTGGACGATGTAGGGTTTGCTTGCGCGAATAGAAGGGCAAGTGATCATTTTAGTTGGTTTGCGATTGCGCTTGAAACCACGCCTGACACCACTCAAGCAATCCATCAGCCACCGGTGGATTATCCGCTTCTTGGGCTATGAAATCGTTGGTTATAGCACAATCGGGAGTTTCGATGGCATGCTTAAGGCCTTGGATTGTCTGATCAAGGTCGGTTGTTGTAAGCATTGTTCCTAGGGTTATCACAGCTGCCCGATCAATCGTCGTTCTCTCAGGATGATAGTCTGGTGGTGAGACGAGGGTGATTGTGCGCAATCCGGGGTCGAGATAGATCGCGATTCGCGAATCTTGGGTCATGGTTTCTGCTTGGGACAACATGTGACTATCAACAAGAATATCGGTAAGCGCAAAAAACCAACTAAAATCGGCTACCTCCCACACGATGTTTGCCGAGAGCGCTAGTAACTGATTGGCAACCCACCAGCAGGTGATAGGCGTTGTCATAGGCTTGGGAGCTTCAACCAACAAGAGCAGATCAAGGCTCAGGGGAATATCCCAGATCACGGGAGTTAGTGATTGATAGAGTACATCCATGCTCTTTAAATCCTTTTCTATCAGCAAAACGAGCGGTAATTTGGAAATTGGGTTTATTTGTCAGCACAAATGTGAACATAGTGACTACGATAACAAACTACTCGCTACTTCCTAGGCAACAGCATAGCGCGTATATCGGCCCATATCCATCAAAAAACATCGTGCCATTCGGGCAATATTATGCTTGTTAATCCCTTGAAATGACATGATTTCGCCTGCTTTGGGCATGTTTGAGCAACATTCTGTATTTCCTGCTAGCAGATTCTCACGCATTGCCTGAATGCTAAGAATTTGTGAGCAACGTTCTTAGCATAATTAGCTTTCTTCATCATCGTATGCAGCTATGTTATTGATGATGATGCTTCATGACTACGGTATGTTTACGCCGCCACGCTATGCTCTCCACAGTAGGATTAAAGCTGGAACATAGTTGCATTGCATATGGTCGCTCTCTCACTTGTGCCATCCTGCATCCTCTCTGCCATTTGGGTCAGCAGACTAGAAGTGATCGTTTTTATGTGTACGTGGAGGTTGTATGCTTTCATCATCGTGGTTAATGCATTGGTCGCGGCGCAGCATTTGGATTTTACTGTTTGGCTTGTTGTCGATGGGCGTTGGTTTTGGAAGCAAGCCTGCTCCATCAACGGCTGCTGCCTTGTTTACTGCTACTGACTGGCGGGCTATCCGCGCCCTATTGCCATTGCGGCAACAAGCCTATTTCAAGCCTTCGCAGGTCTCTGCGGACGATGCAATGGGTTGGAGTATTGCGGTGTCCGGCGATACAATTGTGGTCGGTGCGCCTCACGAGGACAGTAGCACGGCAGGAGTTCAGAATGGGACGACACCGACGGTCGATGAGGTGGCGAGTGATGCGGGAGCCGCCTATGTGTTTGTGCGGACTGGCACGAGCTGGAGTCAGCAGGCCTACCTGAAAGCGTCGCAGGTAGCGGCAGGCGATGGCTTTGGCACCAGTGTGGCGGTGTCCGGCGATATCATTGTGGTTGGTGCGCCTCACGAGGATAGCGGTACGGTGGGCGTGCAGAATGGGGCGACACCGACAATCGATGAGGCGGCGAGTGATGCGGGAGCCGCCTATGTGTTTGTGCGGACTGGCACGAGCTGGAGTCAGCAGGCCTACCTGAAAGCGTCGCAGGTATCGGCAGGCGATGATTTTGGTGCCAGCGTGGCGGTGGCAGATACAACAGTTGTCGTTGGGGCACACCAAGAGGATGGTAGTACGACGGGTGTACAGAACGGGGCCACACCGACGGTTGATGAGGCAACGAGTGATGCCGGAGCAGCGTATGTGTTCGTGCGTGATGGGAGAAGCTGGAGCCAGCAGGCCTACCTGAAAGCTTCGCAGGTTTCGGCAGGCGATATTTTTGGTGCCAGCGTGGCGGTGGCAGATACAACAGTTGTTGTTGGGGCACACCAAGAGGATAGTAGCACCGCCGGGGTTTTCCATAGCGCCGCGCCAACGGTCGATGAGGCGGCGAGTGATGCGGGAGCAGTGTATGTGTTCGTGCGCGATGGCACAAGTTGGAGTCAGCAGGCCTATCTGAAAGCGTCGCAGGTGTCGGCAGGCGATATCTTTGGCTTTAGTGTGGCGGTGGCAGGGGAGACGCTGGTCGTCGGTGCGCCCTATGAAGATAGTAGTACGGCGGGTGTTTCCAACAGTGCCACACCAACGGTCGATGAAGATATGACCAACGCTGGAGCAGTGTATGTGTTCGTGCGCGATGGCACAAGTTGGGTTCAGCAAGCCTATCTGAAAGCGTCGCAAGTTTCGGCAGGCGATATCTTTGGCTTTAGTGTGGCGGTGGCGGGCGATACTATCGTAGTCGGTGCGCCCCATGAAGATAGTAGTACGTCAGGTGTTTCCAGCAGCGCGACACCAACGGTCGATGAAGCCATGAGTGATGCAGGGGCCGCGTATGTCGTCGTGCGCAATGGCACAACTTGGGTTCAACAAACCTACCTCAAGGCTGCCCAAACTTCAGTGTCCGACATCTTTGGCTTTAGTGTGGCGGTGGCAGCAGATACGCTCGTTGTTGGTGTACCCTACGAGGATAGCAGTACGGCGGGTGTTGATCATAGCACGCTGCCCACGGTTGATGAGTTAGCAAGCGATGCCGGAGCGGTCTATGGGTTTACCAATCTGCCAACCTTGTATCTGCCTTTCGTCACAACCAGTCAGCCATTGGTGATTGCGCCACTCACTCCTGTCGCCGTGCCAACAACTCCAGTTGGTACGCCTGGCATGATTTTCTTAACCAAAACAATCACGTTGCCAACCCCATTATCAAGTAGTGGTCACTATTGGCTATCCGCAAGCCCGACGGCACTAGTGCCAGGTTTGGTTGATGATGCGGTGATTCTGCGAGTGGGGTCAACTGAAATCCTGCGTCATCACTATGGGATGACGGGCGAACTTCAAGCCGCCTTGGTGGTAGTCCCGGTCGGTGATCTGTTGCCATGGGCAGGCCAAACAATTACCGTCGATTTTACCGATATTTCTGGCCTCGTGTATAGCACGACCCCGTTATATTTGGTGTGGACACCCTAAACATCCCGTACCCCTGACCCCCGCTCCCGCACGCGAGGCGAGGGGGAACCACGAAACGAAAAGCCCCTCACCCGCTGTAACGGGCGAGGGGTTGGAGTGAGGGAACTCGGCTAGAGGCTAATTGCCCGCAGTTGCTGGATGATCGCTATGGTTTTGAGACTGACCGTGATCACTTGTTTGAGCAAGCGCACAATCGCCTCGCGATCATCAAGGTCGTTGGGATCGCTGGTGATGCCGCTGCGCCTGTCGGTGCTGACCTGATATTGATCAATCACCCATTCGAGCGCCGAGCGGTTGCCCAACCGATACTCGTAGACCTCGACTGGGATGCCTTCAAGCGTCAAGGCTTGGTTGTAGATGATCGCACTTTTGTCGCGGCTTAATCGCATTTTCTCGACCCGCCACGTCCATGGGACATTGCAATTCTCGTTATGCTTGAGCTTATATTCGCGCTGTTGCTCGTAGTTCAGGTGCAATTCGGCCAATTGGCGACCTGCCGCACTCAATTGTTCGATCACGCTCGGCGCGAGTAAGGGGATGCGCGGTAGCTCAAGTTTGAGGTTGGCGGCGTAGCGTTCACGATAGCTTGGCACATGCAATAAACCATAGATGTAGTAGAAAATATCCCATTTATCGAAATTATTGTTGCCAGTATGCGCTTGAACATGCTGCAAAGCCCAATCGCTGATATTCTCACGCCGGTTGCTGCCATCCTCATCGTAAATGTAGAATGGAAACCATTGTGTGGCAGAACCTCCACCATAAAAATTAAGATCAGATATATAATTACTTATGAAAAATGAAAATGGTTTTTCTGAACCAACACCAGTAACACATATCGATGTGTTTGCTCCTTTGAAGAATAGACCCATCTTGCTCATTTCATCAATTATTACATCGCTAAAATAAATATATCGATGAGTAAATGGTCTATACAATGATAATAATACATTATTTTCGTAAAATGAAACTTTTTTTGAACGCTTCAAATCACGTTTAATATTTCGGCTCCACTTAATTTTCGTGTCATCTTGCAACACAAAATCATCGAGTGCTACCTCAGTTTGGCGATTGTGCCAACGATCAACCTCGGTATTGTAGGTAGTGATGAAGGTTTGCATGCGTTTGGCCAGCGCTTCGCGGTTGAAATCATACACCCAAGTATCCCGATTGGTTGAAACGCCCAAACTATAGGTATTGAAAATCGTTGGTTCTGCGCCAGCACTGCCCGAACGCGACTCTTTGCTGCCAATTGGTACAAAGGTGGCGAAATCGTCGCTTATGCCCTCGGTGATCCATGTGCCGTTGCTGGTGGGCTGCAACTGTTGCCACGCAATCGCCCGATAATCGGCGTGCTGGTTGAGATAACTATATTTCTCGCCACGCCACCACCATTCATCCAAGCGGGCGTAGTGTAGCTCGGCCTGCTGGCGCTGGGGATATTGGGCACGATTACGAATCAACAAGGTAATCGCCACACTTACCTGAATGCCAAACACATTGTGGGTTGTGCCCGAAAGCTTAGGATTTTTGCGCACATTGCCGCCCAAATCAAGCACATAGATGCTGGTAAAATCCTTCAGCAACTCCTTGCGCATGCCATCGAAGGCAATTTGCTCAACAAACGAGCCATTACTAACATAGGCAATCACCCCATCGTTATCGCCGAGGCGGTCGGTGGCCCAGCGAAAAAAGCGCGAATACATATCGTAAAGTTTGGTTTGCAACGATGCTTTCGACGATTTCGCATAGGTTTGACGAATCCGCGCATCGATATGCGGATATTTACGATTTTTATTATTATCATTTTCATTTTGCTGTCCGACGTTATAGGGTGGATTGCCAATAATCACAAAAATTGGTGCATCTTGCTGTTGCTGCACCCGTTGCGCATTTTCCGGCACAAACATCGAAGCTTGGCGCTTATTGGCTTCCATCTCTAAATTGTCGGCAAAACAAAGGCCCTCAAATGGCGCATAATTCTGGGTGCGATCATAAAATTCATGTTCGATATTTTGGGCTGCGATGTAATAGGGCAACAACAACAACTCATTACAATGCAACTCATGGCGATATTTATGCTCAAGTGTACTATTTTGTAATTGATTCAAAATTTCGAGCATAAACGTGCCCGTGCCGACACAGGGATCGAGCACATGCACACCTTTATCGCTCAAACTAGAGTCGAATTGATCACGCAATAGTTGCTCAACCGACGTGACCATCCAACGCACAATTGGCGCAGGCGTATAAACAATTCCGTGCGTATCGGCGATATCGGTTGAATAGCCCTGAAAAAACTGCTCATAGACCGTATTTAAAAAGGTTGATTTCTCGCTGTAATCGCTGATCGTCCGCGCCGAATTCTCTATCGCTTTATAAAAATAATCGAGGCTGGCCAAGAACTTATCGCGGCTAAATGCCCGTTTGGGCAACGCCGCAATCACTTTTTCCAATTCGGCAGCAATTGCATTACGACGCACAAAATCGGGGTTATCGAAGACCGAGCGAAAAATTCGTTCAGTCAACAAATGCTGAATCAACATCTCCTCGACTTGCTGCTCGCTGGTTTGGGGGTTGAGCGAACTGCGGCATAACGCCACAAAACTATCGAAGGCCAATTTAAAATCGCGGCTATGTTTTAACTCATTGGCAATAATTTCAGCGACGCTGGTGGCCAAATCGGGAATTTCGCGACGAAAGCGAGCGACAGCTAAGTGAAAATCATCGACCTGTGGCTCGGCATAGCTAAAAAATGTTTCAAGCAAGCGTACCAACTGGTGATCATCGTGCATATCGATGCTCAACACCCGCTGATTATGTTGGTATAACACTGCTTGGCGGCTATTTTCAAACAGCGTATTTTTGGTGGGGTAGCCTGCGCGGAGCTTATTGCTAATTTCGCGTTCCAAATCATCGGCAGGATCTTTGGCTTCCCAAATTCCATGGCGCAATTTGAGGCTATCGCGCAACTCGCCATCGAAGCGCAGCGCCTTGCGCGAACCTAGCGTGAGTGTTTGCTCGGCGACGAGGGTCATGCCCCAAGCGCGGCCAGCCTCGCTCAACAAATTTTGAAAGGCATTACGAATCGCACCTTCATTGAGACCGCCGACTTTCATCACCCTCGCTAGCTCAACACGGTAGGTGTTCAGCACCTTGGGGGCAATCGTTGGCATAACAACTCCCTATTCACCACGCACACTTGTACAATTATAGCATAGGGCGACGTTCATTCCCTCACCTCCGCTGGTTGGACGGGCGGGCGATGTGCATACCCTCACCCCCTAACCCCCTAGCCCGCCCGCGAGGCGAGGGGGAATCACCCCAGCATGAACAATGGAACTCCCCTCGCTCATGGTAGTGGGAGAGGGGGTGAGGGATCTTAAAACCTACCCTTGTAAGGATCGGGTGAGGTAGTGAGGTAACTTCACTGTTCTAGCCGATCACAAAGTTGAGCTTCGTAGAGCGAATTGGGTACTAAACTGCCGCTGCGAATATCGGCAAAACCACCAGCGCCCGGGAAGGGATACGAGGTGCTACGCGTGCCAGCCTGTGAGATGACATAGTTTTGGCCAGTTGGCGGCTTTTGCACCATCATCGTGCGATTGTAGTTCCAGATGACTGAATGCACATTGCCCCAGCCATGCGATGTGCCATAATCGCCACGGTTGATCAGCTTGATATTGCTGGCGGCACTAGCATTAATGGTGTCGAACAATAGACCTTGGCTCCATTGACGATGGCCTTCGCTATCCGAGCCGCCGCCTTCAGTCGAACGATGCCAAACAATCCCCGAGGTGGTTTGAGTTCCATTGGAAATAAAGTTGTGGCGACCGCCAGTGGCATGAACCCGCGTAAACAACACGAGTTGGCTATTCGATTCGGCATCGAAGTTGTAAAAACGGCCACCAGTCCGAATGCCAACTGGATCAAGTGCCTGCACATCTTCAACCGTGATGCGAATTGCGCCTTGAGTAAACACCCCAGCATGGCCAAAGTGCAAGACTGTCGCATTTTTGACCCAGCTATTTTCTGCCCCGACAATCCCAATTGCATCCCAAACGTGGTTCTCATCCTCGCCGCCAGCGGTCTGAATATCAACCCGCAGATTTTCTACCCCAGCATTGGCGATGATAGTGCGGCTGGCAACCGGAGCAACCGTCGCTTGGCTCAACGCCCGATCCAAATGATTGAAAATTGGAGCATCAAGCGTCAGGGTTGTACCAGCAATCTTAGTTACTCGGCGCGTCCAAGTCATATCTAAAGCACCGACCGCCCACCAAGCGTCATTGACTACCCCGCCACCATTGACCGCGTTGATCCATGCTTGTGATGATGGGTGGCGCACAATCACTTCTTGGCCAACCGTAAAACGACTGGGATCGGCTACATTCAAGCTTTTGCTGCCAACTTGTACAAATTGGTCGGTCACGTTGGTGGCGGAGCCAGCCGTCCACGGGGTTGAATCGCCGTTGCCCACCACAATTAATGTGCGTTGATGCGGCGTGTTGCCAACTCCTAGCAAAATCGTGGAAGTGCTAGCATCGCTGCCATCGCCACTGCCGCGCAGCACCACGCCACTTTTGTTGATGCGTAAGGTTCCGTTGATGTTGTAGCGGCCAGGTGCAAGCAATAATGCTCCACGCAAACCATTGGCATCGGGCGTGCGATTGCCAATTGCATCGAGTGCCTGTTGAATGCGGGCGGTATTATCGCCACTGATTGGGCTGAGTGTTTGGACAACCGCCAGATTTGGCAGTGGCCGTTGGCCTGAATAATAGCCAGCATAGCTAAAATCAGGAATTCGGTTTTGGGCACTATCGTTGGTATATTGCAAACGCCCATTGTGATAGCTGACCACCGATGATTGCCAACTGCCTGCGACGATTGCTGGTGGATAGTTGGCACAAAAAGCTGGGGTATAACCGGTTGGCGCTGGAGTTGCGGTTGGCACTGGGGTTGCGGTTGGTCGTGGGGTTGGCGTTGCGGTTGGCAGCGGCGTTGGAGTTGCAGGCAGATTCAGGCTGATATTGCAAAGATTGAGTGAGCCAACGGCTCCTGTGCCACCAACCACCGTCGCCAAGGTGTTTAAATTGCTCACATTGGCTTGTTCGCTGCGAAAAGCAAAATTACTGGCAATCAAAACTTCGCTAGTAGTCTGCGGCGTAACATAAACACTGTAGGTATGAGCCACAAGATTGATAACAATCCGAAAACGATAGCGTGTATTAGCACTGTAGGCCACATTGGTAGCAGCAGCATAAGTTCCGCCGTTGCGGGCATCGATTGAGCCAGTTGGATTAAAGCGCACAGCAATTGCTAAACCAGTGTAATCGGTTGGCACAGCATTGGCCAAGCCAATCACAGCATTGGTGGGGCTAGCGCTCAGCGTTGCCTCAAAGCTCAAACTAAAATTCCCAGTTTGGTTGCTTAAACTGCGGCTTTGCCAACCAACGCCCGCCGCTGGATTTAAACAGCCAGCCGTCGGCGTTGCGGTTGCAGTTGGCGGAATATTTGTGGCAGGGGGAGCGGTTGGCGGAATGCTTGTTGCGGGAATTGTCGTAGCGCTTGGAGCAGTACTAACCTGCTTCCAGAGCGCGGGTGTGGTGGCTGGCTCCCAACCAACTAAGGCCGTGTGGGCTTGTAAACACTCATAGATCGTGCCATTGTAACTAACTTGGCTGCCAACCGCATAGGCCGTATTGGCTGCCCATGGGTTTGGTGCGGCGTGAGTAGCTTGGTTGAATAAGAGACTCGCAAATAAACTAAATACCAACATCAATGAAAAAAAACGTTGCATAACGACTCCTAACAATAGGTTAAGATTATTAACTTATTTTAGTGAATGTATAAAGCATCGCCTGTTCATTTGTCAAGTACACGTATTAATAAAAAGTTTAAATAAATGTTAAGAAGTTCAAGAATCAAAAAATAGCCCAAAAGAACTAACTCCTAAATCTTGCAATCAGGACCAAAGTTCCTATCCTAGAGGCCCAAATGTCTGATTTAGCTCAATCTAGCTGCCAATCGCAATTAAATAATTAAACCTCATTTAACTCAAATGACAGATGGATCTTGGATCTATCTGTCATTTCTTTTTAGGCTCAGGCTCTTTGCAGCTAGATCTCAGCCGCTAATGGTGCTATAAATAAACTCATTCCCTAGGCCGCACCATCTAGATAGTTCGGGTCTCAAGCCTCGCGTCGTCGTGAACGAGGGATAAGAGTGCAGAACCATGGCAGCATTTTATTCAAAGGAGCCACAATCATGATTCGTAAACGCTATCTTATGCTAATCGCCCTCGTTTTAGCCAGCACATGGCTGCTACCGGTTGCTGCCCAAGATCAAACCAAGCAGCAACCATCGGCAGTTTTAGCACCTTCAGGCGAAACAATTACCTACCAAGGCATGTTACGCGAAAGTGGCAGCTTGGCAAATGGTGTGTTCGATTTTCAATTTGGTTTGTACGTTGACGCAGTCGGTGGCACAGCTTTAGGCGTAGTCACCCGCAATGATGTGACTGTGAGCAATGGTTTATTTACTAGCGAACTCACCTTTAGCGAAGGCTTGTTCAATGGTGAAAGTCGCTGGATCGAGCTAGCAGTTAAGGCCGATGCTAGCGGCAGCTATACCACGCTCACGCCCCGCCAACAAGTGACAGCCGCGCCCTTGGCTTTAGCCTTGCCAGGCTTCTGGACACGCCAAAACAGCTTTAGCCCCAACTTAATTGGCGGCTACGAAGGCAATACTGCCTCATCGTTGGCGATTGGGATCACAATTAATGGTGGTGGCAACTCAGGTGGCCTGAATAGCGCCTACGATAACTATAGTTCAATTGGTGGTGGGGCTGGCAATAGCGTCGGCAGCAACGATGGTAGCCCAAGCAACGATGTCTATTCAACCATCGGTGGGGGCATCAACAATACCGCCAGCCAAGAATACATTGTGATTGGCGGTGGTCAAACCAACAACGTCAGCGGCGCTTGGTCAACGATCGGTGGTGGCATCAACAATGTGATTAATAATAGTCGCTATAGTGTAATTGCTGGTGGTGGTGGCACAACTGGCAACACAATTTACGATGATTATGGCACAATTGCTGGGGGTAGCGAAAATATCGCAGGTTTAACTGGCGAGGCCGTCAGCCAAATGTATGCCACTGTTGGCGGTGGTCGGGCCAATGTTGCCAGCGATAACTATGCGATCGTCAGTGGTGGCCGCAGCAACACTGCCAGCGATGATTACTCAACAGTTGCTGGTGGCTACAACAACAGTGCTGCTGCTCAATATGCCACAATCAGCGGCGGTGGCAATTCCAACAGTGCCCAAGCCAATCGTGTTTACGACGATTATGGCACAATCGGCGGTGGTACAAATAACGTAGCGGGCGTAACTGGCGATACAACTGGTCAGCAATATGCCACGGTTGGTGGTGGCAATGGCAATACCGCCAGCGAAGATGGTGCGACGGTTGCTGGCGGCAGTGGCAATAGCGCTAGCGCCAACTACACCACAGTTGCTGGTGGCACTACTAATGCTGCCAGTGGCGATACCAGCAGCATCGGTGGTGGCCAACTGAATGCAGCCAGCGGTGGCTATTCAGTAGTTGCTGGTGGACGCGGCAATACTGCTTCTTCCAATATCGCCGGAGTTGGTGGTGGCCAATCGAATCAAGCGACCAACACTGGCGCATATGTCGGGGGCGGCCAGACCAATACAGCGACTGGCCAATATTCGGTCGTGGCTGGTGGTGTCAATAATGATGCCACTAATACCTACGCTTCCGTAGTTGGTGGTATCAACAATCAAGCGGCAGGTGCGGGTACATTTGTCGGCGGTGGGCAAAACAATAATGCCAACAGCACCTTATCGGCAATTCTGGGTGGTAGCGGCAATACAACCTTGGCCGATTATACCGTTGCCGCTGGCGAAAATGCCGTCGCTGCTCACGCTGGGAGTTTTGTTTGGGCTGGTCAACAAGCCAACAAAGATGATAGTATTTCGACGACTGGGCCAGGTCAGTTTATCGTGCGTGCTCCAGGTGGGGCGTGGTTTGGCAGCAGCACCAAGGTCGATATGCCTGATGGCGCGATTTTGGCAACTGAAAGTGGCGCTTTCCTGAGCAAAGGCGGTACATGGGCCAATTCATCAGATAAAAATCTCAAATCAAATTTCGCCACGATCGATCCCCAAGCTGTGCTCGATCAGCTTGCCAGTATTCCCGTACAAGCTTGGAGCTACAACAGCGAAGGTGCAGCAGTTCGCCATATTGGCCCAACCGCCCAAGATTTTTATGCCGCCTTTGGTTTAGGCACTGATGATCGCCACATTGCCACGGTCGATGCTGATGGCGTGGCCCTCGCTGGAGTCCAAGGTTTATACAATTTAGCCACCGAACAAGCTCAATTACTCGATCAACAAGCCGAGCACATGGCGGCACTTGATGCACGACTCGCAGCCTTGGAACATAGCCAAAATCCTCAAACCAGTCTCCCATGGTTGTGGTTGATCGCGATTGCCGCAGTTGGATTGGGCTTGGGGTGGATGCTTGGTCGTCGCAGCAAGGGGCAACGCGCATGAAACGTCGTTTGCTCTGGTGGGCGATCCCATTGATCGCGCTTATGCTAGCAGTTCAGCTAGCCCAAGCTCAAACTGGCGGGGTTTTTAGCCTCGATTGGTCAACGATTGATAGCGGCGGTGGCAATAGCACTGGCGGCAATTTTGATCTGCATGGCTCGATTGGTCAGGCCGATGCTAGTGTCGCCCATACTGGTGGCAATTTTAGCGTCGAAGGCGGGTTTTGGTATGGTGTATCAACATTAACCCCAACGCCGACCAACACACCAACCAACACACCAACCAACACACCAACCAATACACCAACCAACACGCCAACCAATACACCAACCAACACGCCGACCAACACGCCGACCAACACGCCGACCAACACACCAACCAACACGCCGACCAACACACCAACCAACACGCCGACCAACACACCAACGGCAACCGCGACGGAAACTAGCACACCAACGAACACACCGACGGAAACCAGCACACCAACGGCAACCGCGACGAATACACCGACGGAAACCAGCACACCAACGGCAACGGCGACGGCGACCAATACGCCAACGAACACGCCGACCGCGACAGTAACCGCGACCAATACGCCAACGGAAACCAGCACACCAACCGCGACGGCGACGAATCCAATTCCTAGCTATACCATTTATCTTCCGCAAACGATGCGGGGAGAAAGCTCGCTGCGCTCAAACAATCCACAGCGCTCGATTATTCAATCGATTTTGCAGCGCGGTTTCTTGGCCGCAAAGTAAGCACTAAATTAATAGGGCATGGCGTGAAGCCATGCCCCTCAACATCGCAATCAAATTACCCTGGATTTTGAGAATTTCTGCCGTGCACGAGCCCTATAGAATTCGTAGAGCATAAGCACCAATAGTAAACCAAGCATCACTCCAACTTGGCTATATAAAATCTGGTGAATACTCTGATTGAACCAGCTCATTACCCCGATTTGAATGCTACCTGCAAGCAGAGCAATCCATGCACCAAATGAACGATCCTGAGCAAGCTGATACGTGATGCTAATATTAGCAATGGCATAACAACTCGTTGCCACCGCATATAGCCATAAGAAATCTGCGATGGGAAGATAGGCCTCACCAAAAAGCCATCCAAGGATTAGTTGCGGTATAATTTTACATAACAAAGTAATCAGTCCCGCAATCGCCACGGTTATCATAATACTTTGCCAGAAAAGTCGTTGTTGTTCGCTATGTTGGGTAGAACGTAACACTCGGGGAAAGAGAATGGTACCTAAGGTGGCTGTTGCAAAAAACACAACCCGTCCTATGAGCGCTAAGGCTGCATATTGGCCAGCAATCATTGCCGGAAACCATGCTTTGACCAACAACACATCGCTATTATTAATTAAAACTTGACCCAAAAGATGGATGATAATCGGAAGCATCATTTGCAGCTGGATAGAATTGTTCGTTCTATGTTGCTCAACCGTAGCATAAGATCTCCTACTATCCAACCATGCAATGACAATCGAACTACTTAAAGCGATCGTTGCACCAGCGACACCCATACCTAATCCAACAAAGACGCATGCTCCCATCAGTCGAACAGCCATCTCGATCTGAAAATTCCAAGCCAAGCGCCCAAAATGCGCACATCCTTGGGCAATACCGCGCTCAACGCCCAAGGCATAATAACAGGCTAGCCCAACCCCTAAGATAATAAATGGGCTGGCACTAGCTGTGTGAAACAGGGTTTGCCAAAATGCTGCAAAAAGCCCCAAACCGAGCAAGCTTAAGCCACCACAAACCCAAGCAACCCGTCGCAACATGGTTAAGATAGCCTGGTTATTTGAGCCAACAATTGCTCGAGCAGCACTCATCTGCAAGCCACTTGTAATAAAGGTTGCAATCAAAAACAAGGTAATCATTAAATTAATTTCGGCGTAAGCCGATGGCCCAAGCCAGCGCCCGACCAAAACATTAAACCCATAATTCCCTGCATTAACCAACATCATGCTTATAAAGAGCCACAGGCCTGGACGTTTTTTTAAATGCTCGCCGAGCAAACGCTGAATCGATTGACGAGCTGGTAGGGATACTATACGCATAGGGCATCCTTCAATAGAGCTTAGATAGCTATTTGCGCTATGGTCTACCAGATACTCAAGGCTGATTCAACCGATGGGCTACTAGTGAAGACGCGATCAAACTTTGTGAGACTGACAATTCGGCGGGCAGCTTCGGCTATTGGCCAAACAACGCGAATATCACCTGCTTGTTCGCGAACACGTTTAAGCACATTTACTAATGCCGCCATCCCAGCGCTATCAAAAAAACTCACCGCAGCCATATCAATCACAAGGTAGTTAGTTTGGGCCAGAATGTGATCGGCTGCTTGGCGAAAGGTTGATAATGCGGCGATATCAAAGCGATCGCTGAGGGTTAAAATACCAATATTAATTACTTTCGTTTGGCTAGCAATGCTCATATGTTGCTCCTAATTGTTTGATTAACTGCCAATGATTGCCTGTTGCAGTGCGTCGATAACATAGCGAATCCAGCACTTGTTCAACGATAAATAATCCATACCCACCCTCTTGCCCATGCTCAAGATCGGGTAATCTGCGTTGATCGGCATAAAACGGCTTGCCCCAATCATAAATATTAATTTCAAGCTGATTGGTTAGTGAATAAAATCGGACATTAATGGCAATCGAGCCAGCATTATTGAATTCATAGGCATGGGTGATAATATTGGTACAAATTTCATGCACAGCGAGTTCAATATTGTAGATAAGCTGCGGATGCTGTTCAATGATGGGCAACGTTTGGAGGAATCGCCGAACCGTACTAGCAATCTCGACAAGCAAATCAATTCTAGCTGGGATAACAATATCAACCATACACGACCTCATGGGTTGGTCTTTAATATAATCATTGTGCGATCGTCTTCTTGAACACAACTATTGCCAAAGGCCTCAACTTGCTGAAAGAAAAGGTTACATAAGGCTGTTGCTGATAATTCATGATGCTGGGTCAGGAGTTGGCAGAGTCGCTGATACCCAAACATCTCTTGATATTGGTTATGAGTTTCATTAAAGCCATCAGTTGCACCAATCAGGATATCGCCTGGATTCATAATTTGGGCATGGCTACCAGCACAAAGTTGTGGCAGCACTCCTATTGGCGGACAATCAGCTTCGAGCAACTGGGTTTGCTGATTGCGAAAGATCAATACAGGGGCATGGCCAGCATTTGCATACCACAGCATATGGGTTTTGGGATGATAAATTGCCACAAAGACCGTAATAAATACCCCAACCGTGGTTAAGTCGTCGTAAAGATCCATATTGGTACGTTCAAGAATTGCTGCTGGATCATGGGTTGCCAGCGCAGCATTTCTAAGAGCCGTTCGGCTTAGCATCATCAATAATGCGGCAGCAACACCTTTGCCAACCACATCACCAACCATAATGGCAACGCTTCCATCTGGCCGTTGAAGCACATCATAGAAATCGCCCCCAATAATCCGGGCTGGTTTGGCATGGGCAGTTAATTGTATATCGGCCACACTTGGCAGAGGAGTGCTCAACAAACGTTGTTGTACTCGTTGCGCCAAGGCTAACTCGGATTCCATTTGAGCCTTGGCTAAACTTTCTTGATAAAGCATCTGCTGTTCAAGTTGAAGGCTAATATGCTCACAAATTGCTTGAACAAATTTAATATCGGTTGCACTAAACTCACCTGTTTTATTGCAAATTCCTAGCCCACCGGCAATAATTACTGAACGAATCGTAATAGGCATCCACAAGAGATTTACAATATCTAAATGTTGACAAATTGGATCGTGTTTGGTAAATAGTGCAAACTGATTTGTCTGGATTGAGCGCAACATTTGCTCTGATATTGGCACAAAACCATGGGTTATAATATGTTGTACGCCTAAACCTGAAGCAAAACTAATCCAAGCATTCGAGGTTTTGGTTAATCGAACGACCTCGCGCATCAGCGATTGCATAAGGGCAGTTAAGTCACCATGTTGACCCATAGAAGTCCAAATATCATATAACGTAACAAGTTGATCTTGACAATCAATTAATTCATCAGTTAATAAATGGACATTATGTTCATATTGCAAAAGTGCCGCTAATAAGCCAGCATCAGCATCTAGTCGTTCTTGGCTACAATTCTGGCGGTCGCTGGCAATATGTAATTCGCCAATTGCTTGACCATTTACAACTAGCGGCGCACGAAATGCAACCGTTGTGATCGTATTACTCGGCGGCCAAACTTGTTGATAGCGGCTATCAACCCATAAGCCAAATGCTTGAATGCCCGTTTTGAGCCAAGCCGTGGCAATGGTTTCAAACGCTGGGATGTTTTGTAAAAGCATGTTCATGTGCATTCGCCAACTAGTATTCGCCAACTTTTGCAAGAGCCTGATCAAGTGTTTCGGTGAGCGATAACACGCGATCAAGTCGAGTTAGCTCTAGAATAATTTGAACTGGTTGTTGCAATCCACAAATGGTTAAGCTTCCCTGGATATTGCTAACATTCTTGTTTAAGCGTACCATCCAAGCTAAGGCTGCCGAGTCAACAAAATTAACTTGGCTTAACTCTAAAATAATATGCGGCATGGTGGCATTCGGCTGCCATGTACGTAATTGAATCAGGCTATGCACATCAAAACGGCCTTCGAGATACAAAATTTCGGTTTTATAGGCTGGGTCAAGTCGCCGATTCATAAAACCTCCTGTTGAAATCTTGGTGCAATTGCTGGCTGACGCAGCAAGGTTTGCAGATGCAAAAGATACCAATCAGCAACATCACTAATTGGTAAGCCACAAGCAGCAGCGTAGTTCTGCATCCCTAACGCATGGCATCTTGCAGGGTCAAGCAGCAATTGCTCAAGGGCTAAAGCGAGGCTGGTAACGTTTTCAGGTTCAAAAAACACGCCATCAAAACCCTCTTCGCTGATAATATCGGCAAGATCGCCGAGGTTTGGCAAGATCGCGGCGCGACCATATGATCCTGCCTGATGGAGCACTCCCGAGCTTCCAGTGGTACTGGTATAGGGAAAAACAACGGCTGTTGCCGATTGAAACAAGCCTGCAACGGCTTCTTCTGGAACATAGCCAGTAAAGAGTACATTAGGAACATGGGCATATTGCTGTTGAACAGTGTTTAAATAACCAGCTGCGTTTGGGCTGTCAGAGCCTGCAATCACTAATTCCATGGGTTGTTGATGCTTGGTTTGGACTTGAGCAAATGCTTCAATCAGGGTTTCAACTTTTTTATAAGTACCAAATTTTCCAAAAGCTAAAAAGCGCCAGCAATCGGTGCTTGGAGCCGTTGGAGGTGGCGGCGTTTCAAAGGCTCCATGGGGAGCTAAAAGCACATTCGTTGCTGCATAGGTTTGTTCTAAGATTTCGACATAGCGTGGAATTGTTACCGCAACTAAATCAGCGCGTAATAATTGACGGGTAATAATGCGCCCAGCGAATTTTGTAAGCCAATTGATTAATTGATTGCCAGCAAACCCAGCCTGCTTAAGATCCACTGTATCCATGATGTTATGCAATAAAACAATACTTGGAATGCCTTTTTGGCGAACCAAGGCTGGCGTTAATAGTGCTAAGGCTGCTGGAATACGGCGATTGCCAAAGGTTGCAAATTGCAAATTGAATAACACGGCGTCAGGGTTAATTTGTTCAATCTCACGCATAAGCCGCTGGGCAGTATCCCAACGATTAAACTGCCAACAACGCTGTATTTGGAGCGAAATACCATTAATTTGATTTGGTAGCTCTGGTTCTGGCCTGGCAAGCTCATCGGCTAAGACAATAATCTCACGAATTTCGCGCTTTTGTTGAAAAGCCCGCACGAAATGCCAGGCATACTCATTAAGCGTACCAGTGCTTGGAGGGAAGGTTGTCACGATGACGAGCCTTAAGCCACGGTTTGGCATAGCGACCTCGCAGGTTATTAATTTGAATTTTCAGAATGTCACGAATAAAGCGGTATGTATCGCGAATAGGATGGACTTTTGAGCCGGGCGCATCGATCCATTCGACAGAAATTTCAATGATTTGGTAGTGATATTTTTTGGCGAGAAACAACAATTCAAGATCAAAAGCAAAGCCTGGCATGGTTTGAAGCTGAACTAAGTGTTTTGCAACACTCTGATGAAAGACTTTGAAGCCACATTGACTATCGTAGATGTCCAACTGTAACCCATAGTGAACAATTGCACGTAAGGTTGCGCTCATCGTGCGGCGAACGAGACTGCGATGTTGGGTGTGAGCTGCAATAGTTGCGCGAGAGCCAATCGCGAGATCATAGGCACCTGTTTCAAGCAATGGTAACAACTGATGAATTTGCTCAATTGGGGTTGAATTATCAGCATCTGCAAAGAGAATAAAATCACCACGTGCAGCTATTATCCCTGCCCGAACGGCACTGCCTTTGCCTTGGTTACAAGGCGCTTTCAACAAGTTAATATTGGCAAACCCAAGTTCTTCGATTATGGCAACGGTTTGATCGGTTGATCCATCATCGCTAATGATTAATTCCCATGGCCGTCCGAGCGTACAAAAACATGCCATAATTGCGCCAATGGTTGGTAGAATACGTTCCTGTTCGTTGAAACAGGGAACCACTACCGAAATATGTGGCATTTCGGTTAAAGGCTCATGTTTCCATTGGTGGTAGCGAATGTCTCCCATTGGGACTATTCCTTGATATGAAAATAGTAGATAGCTGTAGCATAATCGGGGAAGAGGTACTTGCGTATGGTCTAACGGTACACCCTAGCCATAGCACTTTTGACGAGTGCTATGATGCTTCGTAGGATGTCATCATTGTGTCAGGATTAATTGCTGTTTTTAAACCTTGACATCAGTATGCTTGTAGGAATCGATGAGGTATCACTTTATGCAACGTCGCGTTCCGATCAATCCACATTTGCTGACTGCCTTGATTCTGGTGATTGCATTTCATGGAATCTTGCTGGTATCGGGCAATTTCAAACGCACTTACGATGCCTATGTGCATATTTTCTTTGCCGATCATTATCGACGAACATGGTTTGATCATTGGGATTATCGCTGGTATACGGGCTTTCCGCTGATTAGTTATCCACCAGGCTCCCAACAATCGATAGGGTTGCTGGGGATGGTGATTGGTTTATTGCCAGCGTTTGTGGTAGTCCAATTGGCTGCGCTGCTTAATTTAACCCTTGGAATGTATCGATTTGCCAAGCTTTGGGTTTCTGAGGAAGCGGCAGGTTATGCCGCTCTGCTCATTGTGTTCAGTTCGAGCATCTGCGAAACCGTGCATGTATTTGGGCAGCTCCCAACAACTTTTTCTTTAGGGTTTTTGTTGAATACCCTGCCATTTGTCAAACGCTGGCTGAGTGAAGGTGATTGGCGTGATCTGATCAGAGCATGGTTATTACATGCAGCAACCACCGCTGGACATCATGTAACAACCTTATTTGGAGCGGTCTTTTTTGCCGGGCCAGTGATTCTTTTAGCCTTGGTTGAAGCATTTCGACAAGCAAAAGCTGATGAGGATACGCTGCATCCTGCTCGCATTACACGTTCAAATATTCGCCCATTAATCGTTCGACGCTTACGCCGAATTGCACCACCATTGATTCGCACCGCGATCTATGGACCAGGTTTAATTGCTGCCTTGGTCTTGGTTGTCTTACCATATTGGCTTTGGAGTAGCAGTGACCCGATCAGCCAAGTGCCAATTCCTCACGCATCACGTGATTCGTTTATTGAGAACCCAAATGCGGGGATTGTTTTTTGGTTATTGCCTTATGGCTCGACCTTGTTGGTCTTGCCTTATCTTTTTTATAAAGGTTTTTTTAGTCGGGCATGGCCCATGGCGCTCTCGATCAGTGCCTTGTTTTTACTAGGAACTGGCGGTACTACGCCTATTCCTAAGGCTCTTTTAGGCGGCGCATTTGATATTTTAACCCTTGATCGGTTTACCTTTTGGGCCACAATTTTATTTACGCCCTTGCTTGGTGAATTTGTGGTGAGCATGCGTCATGGTAATCTTGCCCGCTATCTGCGCGACCAATTTGGCAACAAGATGTGGCGCATAACCCAAGTCTGTTGTGTGCTGATCTATGTTGGGGTTGCCGTATTTACCTCAAACTTTACCCAATTTCGCCGCTTTCAGCCTGATGCGATTGATCCGGTGCCATTGGTTGCCTTTATCGAAAAAGATGAACACTGGCGCTGGCGCTATTTGATGCTTGGCTTTGGCGATCAGATGGCGTGGGTTTCGGCTCAAACGACGGCTACCACAGTTGATGGCAATTATCATTCAGCTCGTCGCTTACCAGAATTAACTACAACCCCAGTTGAGCGGCTTGAGGGAGCTAAATTCCGTGGGATTCCCGGGATTGGTTCGTTACAGCAATTTTTGGCAGTTCCCGATAAATACAACCTCAAATATGTATTTTCCAATGATCAATTTTACGATCCGCTACTCTATTTTTCAGGTTGGCATCGGATTCAACGCCTAGAAAACGGGTTGGTGGTTTGGGAACGTGAGGATATTCCGCCACTACCTGAGATCTTGCCTCGGCGGGAAATTCCCTGGTTTCAACGGATTATCTGGGGGGTAGTGCCACCTACAGCCCTAGGCTTGGGAATTTTGGCCTTGAGTGCGGGGCTATGGGGGCCACGCCTGCGACGAATGCTTCGGCCATTGTTGCCGCATCGTATTCCGATCATTCCCTATGAACGTTGGTGGTATACGTTTGATCAATTGCTTAAACGTTGGTCAGTTGTGCCAGCTACTAATGATCAACGCCGAACGCGTTGGCAAATTTGGCGCACGCTCTGGCAAAAGCTGCCAAAGCTTAAGCCTGCTCCGCCATCGGCGCATGCAGTCCGAAATGGATTATTAGGCTTGATTCTGCTTGCAAGTATTTTTACCGGCTGGCGACATTATGCCCAAGTGCAACAAAGCCCCGAAGCTGTGGTCTTGGCATATTACGATGATCTCGATTTCCGACGGTTTTCAGCAGCCTATGCCCGCCTTGATCCGCAAACACGCCCGACATATGATCAATATCTACTTGAACTTTCAGTTCAAGGGGGCTTAGTGGCTTCGTATGGCAAATTAGATTCGGTCATTGTTAACGATTTGGGGGGTGATCAAACAACGCGGATCGTCGATGTGGAGACACGTTGGGTTACAGCGCTTAACGAATACCCAACCCGAGAACGGCTGATCTTGGTTAAACGTGATAGTCAATGGTATATCCCGACTGCCAAGGTAGATGTACGGGTTCCGCCTGATACATTTATTCGACAAGCTGCGATTGATTGGTTTGCGGCTGGACGACGACGAGTCACCACGACGATAACCTCATTTGCTGATGTCCAAGATCGGCCTAAACTTTCTGTCCTTTCATCGCGATTGGTCTCCTATCGAGGGCGTACTAGTATTGTTGGCGAAGTGTTGAATCTCGATGTTGATCCCGCTGATCTTACCGTGACTGGAATCCTCTTTGATGAGAATGATCGAGAACTGACCCGCTATAATGCCCAATCGGTGATCAATCATAAGATTTTACCGAAAGAAGTAACTCCCTTTCGAATTGACTTTGAAGGAGTAGCTGGGGCGGTGCTGAGCGATACATTAACCGCTGGCGAATTCAACCCCAATGCATTCTCACCAGTATCCTTCCCCTCACCAATTGACCATTTTATCGTCTATGCCAAAGCAGTTGTGACCAATCGCGATCTTAATCGGGGGTTGGCAGTGCAAGATGTTGTTGTACATGCGCATGCAGAACCGCAGCAGATTGAGTTGACTGCGATCAATAATGGTACGGAAGAAGCTACTATTCCGCATATTTTGCTAACCTATTACGATGCAAATGGTGACGTGGCTTGGGTTGATCACGCTTTTGTGGCAAGCTCGATTCGTCCACAACGCTCAACAGTGGTAAGTATTCCCATTATTCCTGCATCAGCAATTCAGATCATTAAAACTGATGGCGATACGGTGGTCAACGCCTTGGTCGAGGCAGGGATTCCTGATGCTGAGCCGAGCTATTTCCTGACTCTTCCCGCAACGACGGGCTATTCTGCGGTTCGCATCAGTATTCATGGCTATTTTGCGGAGAATTGATCATGCGTTGGATGCTACTCCTGCTTAGCGCTTGCTGGTTAATCGCCTGTCAATCGCAACAATCGCTTCCATCGGCTCCAACTCGGATCACGATTGGCGTGGCTCCAACCAGTGTAGTTGGGGCTGATCTCCCAATTTTGCTTGAGGTTGAGCCAAACTGGAATGGCCTTGTGAACCTCACGATGCAAACAAGTTATGCTGTGCATAGTCAAGCAGTAACGATTGTGAATGGGCAAGGAACAACCTCCTTGATCTCCCCATGGAATGAGCAACGCGGTGATGTAACAATTGTGGCCCAGGTAGGCCAGGTACAGGCTCGCGCGACAACCAGTTTTCAGCCAGGAATGGTGGTTGAACCTCTTCGCCCTTTAGTTGGGGCACGTTCGATTATTGCCAATGGTGCAACTTGGAGTATGGTTGTCGTGATTCCCCATGATCAATTTGGCAACCCGATTGCTGATGCCTCGGCGGTAGATATTACGGCTCAACGCCCAAATCAACAGCTAACGCGAATTACGGTCAAAACCGCCCATCTACTAGCATGGCAACGACTCTACAGTCAAACCGTTGCTGGAAAAACATTGATTAGTGCTACAAGCCAAGACCGGCTTGGGCCTCAAGCCGAGTTGCTTGAAGTTGCTGGTTGGCCAGTCGATATTAGTATTCAGCTTGGTCAGTTACCGACTCGGATTAGCGCTGATGGACATAGTTTTATTCCGGTTCAAACAAACCTTATTCGCGACGCGTTTGGCAATGTGATGCCCGATGGTACAAGCGTAGTATTTGAGGTTAATGATGGGACTGGTCTGAAACGGCTGATTAATAGTGTGACGATTCGGGGCGTTGCCGAAGCCCAGATTCTATCACCCAATCAAGCAACCACCTTGACGATCCAAGCACGCATTTTTCGGGTAGCCAGTGAGCCACTTATAGTCGATGTTCCGCCGAATGGTGGGTTTGATTTTGCGTTGCAGGCAGTGGTTGCAACCGATGTAATTAGCATTACCGCAGGGCCAATTAGTGGGAGTTTACAGCAATATGTTCCCGATGGGACGATTGCAGTATTACAAGTCACTGGACCTGCAAGGTTTGAACAAACGAGCGATGTTGTGGCGGGTTATATCCAAACAACGATCCGGCGATCGTTGTTGCCAGCAGGTCGTTATACCCTGATCTGCCGGGTTGGCGATAAACAAGCCAAATTATTGCTGGTAGTTCCTTGATACAAATGAGATGTGGTTCATGAGTCAGCGGCGCTTCAAAATTATTATATGGCTCCTCTTTTTGCTCATCCTTGGTCAATGTGGCTGGTGGGGAGTTGGTCGGGTTGCCTGGCTTGTCGCTAGCTTCCAGCAAGGTGCCGACCCTGCTAGTGCCCTAAAATTGCCACCCATGTTGCCGCCCGAAGCCGCAATCGCAACACAGTGGCTGCCTGACGACCCCGACACTGGTCGTGTGATGGAAGATTTTACTCGCCAACAACTGACCAGCGATTATGGTCGAGCGTGGCTCCAATGGAATCTTTCCTTGAAGATTGGCCGTCCCTACAATTTACACACCAGTTTTAGTGGGCCAGCCTTGCATTATCTCACGACTAGTATCAGCACGACTGAGAATATAAAGATCGATCAAATTGATACAGCCCACCAATTACAACTGCATTTCTATGCAGCAGATGGCTCAATTGTAGCTCTGACCGATACCCAAGCCGAGATCTATCAGATGATCTATGATGCTGACGGGGAAATAGTATCGGCTCAATGGTTGTATGCACGCTATGAGATTGTGATGCTGTTGCAAGATGGCACATGGCGAATTCGGCATTGGGTTCGCCACGAACTGCCAACCCCGATAGAACCCTCGTATCAACCAAGGCCTCAACTGTTGCAGGTTAATCAGCAACAGTTACAACTTGCCGATCAGCCTTTTATCGCCCGAGGCGTTAATTATTATCCTTCTAAAACTCCATGGCTACAATTTTGGCCTGCCTATCAACCCCAACAAACGACAAAAGATCTCGCGTTAGTTCAACAACTAAATTTGAATAGTGTGCGGATTTTCATTCCGTTTGAGCAATTTACCGAACCCTATAGCACAAGTCTCTATCTACGTTCTGTGACCGATTTTCTGGATCAGGCTGATCAAGCGAACATCAAGGTCATTGTCACCTTATTCGATTTTTTAGGCGATTATCAGCTGGCACGCTGGCAAGCAACCGACAGCTATTTAACAACCGTGGTAACTGCATTACGAGAACATCCGGCGATTATGGCATGGGATGTTAAAAACGAGCCAGATCGTGATTATGCAACTGCTAGTCAGGTAGTGGTTGAGGCATGGCTCCAGCATAGCATCCGCCAGCTTCGTCGGCTTGATCCCCATCATCTGATTACGATTGGCTGGTCTACACCTGAAGCTGCTGAACGGTTATATCAAGATGTCGATTTGGTCTCGTTTCATTACTATGGATCAACTGAACTATTGGCAACCCACTATCAACGCCTCAGACAGGTAGTTGGCGAGAAACCGCTCCTGTTAACTGAGATTGGGATGCCAACCTGGAATAGCCCATTTTTTCCTCATGGCCACAACCAGCGTGAGCAAGCAAACTACTTAACGGGATTAATGCAACAAGCCGAAGCCTATAATGGTTTTTTGATCTGGACACTCTTCGATATTCCTGAGGTTCCAAAGGCTGTTGCTGGGTTTTGGCCATGGCAACGTGGCCCGCAAACCCAATTAGGACTCTATAACGAGACCTATGAACCAAAATTAATCAGCAAAGTGTTGTTGGGGCTTGAGCCTAGCCCGTTTATTCGCTGGTGGGAGGCGTGGCTCAAGCCGTTTCGAATAACGCTTATCGTGCTAAGCATGCTTGGATTAATCGGAGGATGGCAGGGTTATCGCCGCTGGAAACGCAAAAAACACCCAAAGATTTAAGGCAAAAGCGTTAATCGGATAATCGCCTGCCCTGAGCGCTGCATTGCCCGTTTGTTTACATCGGCAATCCATTTAATTAAAAGATTTGCTAATTTTGGGTATTTTGTCCAAAAGGATTCAGCGCCAACAATCTCGATAATAAATTGCTCGAACCCAGCTTTGCGTGTTTTATGTGGCTGTAGGCTATGTTGGCTATCAAAATAACTCACCAAATCTAGCCATGGCTCACATTCGCGCTGATACCAGCCAGGATAGGCCATTAATCGATCCAAGGCACTACTTAATGTCGCTTGATTATCGATACTGCTTGTTTCAAGACGAATATTTCGCATGATCATCCCCTATTGCTTAGGTGTATGGTTGTAAATTCCAATTCCAATTACGAATTTCAACAGCATGTGATGGTGCAATACTAGTATTACCAGGCCAGATACTAATAATTTCAGTTTGAAATCGTGCAGCAGTTTCCGTCCCCCAGCCGACTTTGGGTGTTGCCGTAAAACAAATGGGGATGCTGGTTTGATCAATCGTGAGCCGGCAGGTTTGGTTATGATAATCAACCATCATTTGGTATTGATGCCAATTCGTATCAGGTTGGAGGAATCCACACGGTATCCAGCCTTGTGTAGCGCCATCGCTTGACCAGCTATAGACTGTCCCGAATGTACTCATCCATGGGTTGAGCACCCATTGAAAGGCACATCCATAATCTAGTTGGGTTTGGCTGCCATCCCAGATAAAAAAACCACCTTCAAAGGTTTGAGCATTTTGGATTCCTGAATTTGTCTGAGGAATATATGGTAAGCGAAATTCATAGCTGGTTGTATGAATATACTCAAACAGATCCTGATCAATCAGTGATTTATAGGTAATGTTATGCGCCATGACTCCACGTTGGCTGATATTTGCTCGCAGAATGCTTTTGGTGGATGTTTGATCGGTTTGAATATCAGCATTATTGACCGGTACTTGATTTGGTGCTGTCCATAAACCATCACCAAGCACTGTTTTCCAATCAGCGAGCGTTGTACCACTAAACTGTAGCGCCGTGAGTCCCATCGCAGCGGCTTGTTTGGGTTCGAAAGAGCGAACTAAAAAGCCTGTTGCGACACTGGTGCCAAGAAGTTTGAGAAATTGTTTGCGATCCATAGCAACCCCGTATAGCTGTGATGAGTTTGGATAGCAAAGAGTATAGCGAGATATAACCTCTGGCTATATAGGTGTTTACTCCCACACCACCCCTTGATCGATAAACTTATGGTTTAGGACTTCTGCCCTACTCCCACGGTTGAGTGTTTCTGATACACGACCCATAGCCATGGTTAGTTGCGCCAGTTAGTCATACGCTTTGCTAGAGCATTAGCTTATTGGATTAACTTGACAAAGTATTAAATTGTGTTAAGATTCATGCTATCGGTATCGTTTCCGGAAACGATACCGAGTTATTCCAACAATTGAGCGCCCGACTTGTCCAAGCAGTGTTGTACGACAGGCAGATCATCGTTCAAGGAGGAACAGCATGAAAAAGTTGAGTAGGCTGATTATTGTTCTTGGTCTTATTTGTAGTATTTTTGCCCAACATTCAGCAACGCCCAAAGCCCAAGCTGCGTTTGGGGCTAGCGATTTTCTCAAGGCCAACGGCGCGACAGTGCGCAATAATTCTGGTAATGGGGCAATCGTCACGCTCAAAGGCACCAACCTCGGCGGTTGGTTGTTGCAAGAAGGCTGGATGTCGCCCTTGGGATATCCCGCTTTACCGCGCACCAGCTGGACTGCCAGCGGATCAGCTGGTGGAGCTGCTGCCGCAATCGATGGCAATCCGGCCACGCGCTGGACGAGCAACGCTCCCCAAGCTAATGGTCAATGGTTCCAAGTCGATCTTGGCGGCAACCAAGCCGTCGAACGGGTGACGATCGACGCTGGCTCCTCAACGGGCGATTATCCGCGCCAATATCAAGTTCAGGCTTTTGTTAATAATGCTTGGCTCACAGTTGGCAGTGGCAGCGGTACAAGCCAAGTGGTAACCGTCCAATTCAATAACACTCAAGTAACCCGCCTGATTCGCGTATTGCAAACTGGCTCAAGCGGCAGTTGGTGGTCAATTCACGAATTCAATGCTCAAATTGCTGATGAATTTAATTTGCGCCAAGCCTTGACCAACCGCTTTGGCACAAGCACTACCGATAGCTTGATCAACGGCTACCAAGATACTTGGATTCAAGCCAGCGACCTCGATACGATTAAAGCTATGGGCTTAAACATGGTGCGCGTGCCGATTCATTGGCTGGTGCTGATGAACACTAATGGCACGATGAAATCGGATACTGAATCGTTCCGCAAGCTCGATTGGCTGATTAGTGAAAGTAGCAAGCGCAATTTATATGTGATGCTCGATTTGCATGGCGCTCCTGGTGCTGCTTGTCCATGGCATTCATGTGGTCAAACTGGCACCAACCAACTCTGGACTAACCCAACCTACCAAAATTGGACGGTGCAAATTTGGGAACGCTTGGCGACACGCTATCGTGGTAACCCAACTGTGGCCGCCTACGATTTGCTCAACGAGCCATTGCTGAGCAACGGCGCAGCCGAAAACGAGCAACAGGTGCGCCAAAAATTTGATTTCTTTGATCGTTTGTATGATGCTGTTCGCGCCAAAGACCCCGATCATATGATTGTGATGGCAGCTTTCTATGATTGGTACCAAGCGTTATCGCCTGCAACCTATGGCTGGACGAATGTGATGTATCAATTACACCACTACAACTTTGATACGGTCACTGATTGGAATGTAACCAATAATTTCATTCAAAGTGCCTTGGATAAATACGCCACCTTCACCAAGGATTGGAATGTGCCTGGCTTTGCTGGCGAATATTGGTTCTCAACTCACTACGATCTGTATGAAAAATTTATGTCTGGCTTGAATGCCTTGAATGTTTCATGGACCAACTGGACATACAAGGTCAATGGCGGCGGCAACTGGGGCTTCTATCAAAACAATACCCAAGCCGTACCAGATCTATTAAATGATAGTGCTGCCACGATCGCCGATAAATGGTCACGCTTCAGCACCAATTATTTCCAACCAAACACCCAGTTTCAAAATACGGTGCGAGCTTATGCGCCGGAAGGTTCGTGGGTTGCGCTACAAGCTGGAGCCAATAATAGCTATGTTAGCGCCGATAACTATGGCAACAATCCCTTGGTTGCCAATCGCCCAAGCATCCAAGGCTGGGAAAAATTCCGCATGATCACGAATCCCGATGGGACGGTTTCGTTTATGTCGCTGGCCAACAACAAATATGTGGCCGCCGATTTGAACAACGGTGGGCGCTTGATCGCCCAATCACGCGGGGTATTGGGCTGGGAAAAATTCCGCCGCGTTGATCTTGGCAACGGAACCTTTGGCCTCCAAGCAATCGCTAACAATAAATATGTCACCACTGATCTGAATAGTGGCTCGCCTATGTTGATTGCCAATCGCGATGCGATCGGCGGCGCATGGGAAGCCTTCACCTTCGTTGCGACTGCTCCATAGCAGTAGCCTCCTCGCAAGCGCCACCAATGAGCCGATTGGTGGCGCTTCCCCACCTATTAATTAAAGGAGTAGCTGATAATGAATCGTCAACGCGCCTTGAGCATGAAGGTTTATTTGCTGTTGGCTCTGATCATGCTGGCTGGGAGTTTTGGTGCTGGATTTGATCAACCCAAATCAGCCCAAGCCCAAATCGCCTATAAAATTGTGGGCTATTTGCCATCGTGGCAAGGCAGTGTCAACGGCACTCAAATTGATAAACTGACCCACATTAACTATGCTTTTCTGTTGCCCAACAACGATGGCAGCCTCAAGCCAATCGAAAACTCCAGCAAATTGCAAGAGTTGGTATCGGTCGCTCATAGCAAAAACAAAAAAGTGCTAATTTCAGTTGGTGGCTGGAACGACGGCGATGATAGTGCCTTCGAAAGTATCGCCGCCAACGCCAGCTATCGCACGAATTTTGCCAATAACCTCAATAATTTCGTCAACCAATATAATCTCGATGGGGTTGATATTGATTGGGAATATCCTGAGGCTGGCGATTTTTACTTTGAAACGATGTCGGCGATCCGCAATCGCATCGGCTCGGGCAAATTATTAACTGCGGCAGTCGCTGCAACCAATGCTGGCGGCTCAGGCGTAACTAGCAATGCCATCGAAATTATGGATTACATCACGCTCATGGCCTACGATGGTGATGGCGGCGCTGGTCATTCGCCCTATAGTTTAGCTCAGCAATCGCTCGATTATTGGGGCACCAAAACTAGCAATAAGGCTAAATTAATCTTGGGCGTGCCGTTTTATGCTCGCCCAGGCTGGTATGGCTACAACACCTTACGCGCTGGTGGTTGCTCAGCCGATAGCGATAGCTGCTGGTATGGCGGCGCAACCCAATACTACACGGGCCGCCCAACCATGCGCGCCAAAATCGATTTGATGAAAAGCAAGGGCGGCGGTGGGATTATGATTTGGGAATTGAGCCAAGATACGGCTGTTACCAGCAGCGATTCCTTGCTCAAAACCATTGCCGATCAGCTTGGCACACCCAGCACGCCAACTGGCAATTTAGCCCTGAACAAAGCCGCTACTGCTTCATCAACCGAAAATAGCAGCTATGGCGCAAATCTCGCGTTCGATGGCAACAGCTCCACCCGTTGGTCGAGCACATGGAGCGATCCACAATGGCTACAGGTTGATTTAGGCGCGGTGTATGCGATCAAACAAGTGGTTTTAAAATGGGAAGCCGCCTTTGGCCGCGCCTATCAAGTGCAAGTTTCCAACGATGGCAATACCTGGCGCTCGATCTATAGTACAACCAATAGCGATGGCGCAACCGATGATTTAGCAGTTTCCGGCATTGGGCGCTATCTGCGCGTCTACGCCACAACTCGCGCCACCGAGTGGGGCTACTCGCTCTGGGAAGTCGAGGTTTATGGCAATGCGTTGGCAACCAGCGCTTCATCGACCGAAGCAGGCGGCAGCACGACCAACGCGATTGATACTAACGGCACTACTCGTTGGAGCGCAGGCTTGCCCCAAGCAGCAGGCCAGTGGTATCGGGTCGATTTTGGCAATAACCAAAGTTTCAGCCAAATCACGCTTGATGCAGGCCCATCCTACGGCGATTATCCACGCAACTTCCAAGTGCAAGTTTCCAACGATGGCAATAGCTGGGCAACCGTAGCTACTGCCACTGGTACAACCCAAGCAGTAACCGTCAACTTCGCTGCTCAAAATAGCCGTTATCTGCGGGTATGGCTCACCAGCACTGGCGGCGGCAGTTGGTGGTCGATCCACGAATTAACCGTGCGCTAAACTCCGAGGGGTCAGCAGTCAGGAGCCAGAGGTCAGGGTTGATATTTTATTAACCACGAAGAGCGCGAAGGTCACGAAGCTATCGTGATTAATTTAACCACGAAGAGCACGAAGGTATTGATCCTGAGCGATCTTCGTGCTCTTCGTGGTTAAATTGCATTCCTCGTCGTTTCATGGCTCTCCACATCTGCGTTAAAACTCAATTCGCTGGTTTACTGGTTTGGATCAACCAAAAACTTATTGGAACAAACCCATGCACCTCCGCGTTAGCACCAAAAGCTAATCAGCAGTTGAGGAGCGAGCTATGCGCCGATTTGGATGGATGCTTCTACTGATACTAACAGTCGGATGTAGTGTAAACTCAAAAAATAGCCAGCCGCAGCCAATTATCACTGAGACAGGCGAGCATGTAACAGTATTTCCTAATTACATTGCGATTGTTGTGCCTGGCTATGAGCTAACATGCTTAACTGATCCAGTCTTGTCGATTCAGACTGCTGATGGCTGGCTGCCGCTTGAAGATTTTATTATGCAGCCGCATTATCTTGATGATAAATTCAATTTTGTTGCTGGAATGTGCGATGAAGTTGGCTGCAATAAAATTAATCACGAACATCCATTGGCGATTGGTTTACCGCTCTACCAGCATATTGGCGAGCGCAAACATTTGCTTGATCGCACAGGGGAAATCAAAATGCTACCAGCCTATCGCATGGTCTCCCCAACCCAAACGGTCAAGCTTGATATAACCTATTTTCTCGATGACGCTTGTAGCAAACAGCAAACCTATAGCACAACAATCGATTTATCCAATTAGGTCGCAAGCTACTCCTCGAAGATATCGCGATTGATGCTCCACGAAGAGCACGAAGAACACGAAGCTATTGATCTTTGCGCTTCTTCGCGTTCTTCGTGGTTAAAGCCTTCATCTCGATTCCCCTCCAATCAAGCCCTAAGGTCTGCCATAGCTTAATCCTAATCAAGCAGAGCTTCCTAGTTATTTTTAATCATATTTATACTAATTTAAACTTTTTGTTAAGAAAAACCCTTGACAAGCCTTGTTTGCCATGTTAAGTTCTTCATAATTCCACTGGAATAACAAAGGTGGAACATACGAATCAATTCAATCCTAGCAACGTTGCTAGGCAATTGAAGCGTAGATTAAGGAGACCCCATGAAATTTCCACACCTGAACCCATCAAGGCTAAGCAAGTTGTTGTTAGCACCACTCTTGATTAGTGCATTTTGGGGCAGCATGGTCAATCCACAGGCTGGGATGGCGCGTCAATCATTTGCTAATTCACAGGCGAGCCTTGCTCAGAGTTGCAATTTTACCGATTGGGTTGCAGGTAAGCAGTATTACACGGGCAATATCGTGCGCTACAATGGCAATTATTATGTGGCTGAGCACGATAATCCCGGTTATGATCCAACCGTTAGTACATGGTATTGGGAGCCGACAAGTTGCGGCGGTGGTGGAGGTGGCGGCGGCAGTTGTAGCTATACCGATTGGGTGGCTGGCCGTCAATATTACACGGGCAACATTGTGCGCTACAACGGTAGTTTTTATGTGGCCGAGCACGATAATCCAGGCTACGACCCAACCATCAGCACGTGGTTCTGGGAGCCAACCACCTGTGGCGGAACCAATCCTCCACCACCAACTCCAACGCCACCACCAAGCACCTGTAACTACAGCGATTGGGTGGCTGGCCGTCAATATTACACGGGCAATATTGTGCGCTACAACGGCAGTTTTTATGTAGCCGAGCACGATAACCCAGGCTACGACCCAACCATCAGCACGTGGTTCTGGGAGCCAACCACCTGTGGCGGAACCAACCCACCACCAACGACGGGCTTTAGTTCGATCGTTAGTAAAGCCCAATTCGATCAAATGTTCCCCAATCGCAATCCCTTCTACACCTATGAAGGTCTGGTACAGGCCGCAGCCTTCTACCCAGCTTTTGCCGGCACTGGCTCGACCGAAACTCGCAAGCGCGAAGCTGCCGCTGCTTTGGCCAACTTCGCCCACGAAACTGGCAACTTTGTCCATGTGACTGAAATTGCTCAAGGTGAATACTGCCAAAATAGCGCTCAATGGCCGTGTGCCCCTGGCAAACGCTACTTTGGCCGTGGCCCAATTCAATTGAGCTGGAACTACAATTATGGATTGGCCGGCCAAGCATTGGGCCTGAATTTGCTGAACGATCCTGATCTGGTCTCGCGTGACCCCGCCGTGGCTTGGAAAACCGCCTTGTGGTATTGGATGACCCAACGCGGCCCAGGCTTGATGACTCCGCACGATGCCATGGTCAATGGCAATGGCTTCGGCGAAACCATCCGCAGCATCAACGGCTCGTTGGAGTGCAACGGTGGCAATCCGGGCCAAGTTCAAAGCCGTGTCAGTTCGTATCAAACAATTACCAACATTCTTGGCGTAAGCCCAGGCAACAACCTTTACTGCTAGATTAAGTGCATGCCAATCCGCCAGATCGATAGTGCTCGATCTGGCGGATTTTTTTAATCCTCGGTATTAAGATCGTCTTCTGGTGGTTGCGCATACCAAAACCTGTGCACATTCATAGCGGTTATGCTATAATTCGCGTACACAAAATAGAACATTTGTTCTAAAAGCCAAAGGTGATAGCAATGGGCTTTGATATAACAATTACGCGAATTACCAACCAACAACTGCTAGAGCTTGAAGCGTGTGCCGCACGCTTGCACGAGGAGAATCAGGCCAGTGCCTCAATTTGCGCGGCTGAAATCTATGAACAGGCTGATGATTTTCGCGTTGAGCACGTTTCTGATACCCCCGAATTGACTGGAAATCCATGGCTTGATGACTACCTTGCGCCAGCGAGCTTACCTGATCAGAGTGTGATGCTTGGGATGTCAAGTGGAGAACTGACTGATAATCCGCTCTTATCGTATTTTTTACCGTTTGAGGCCTATTATGACCCCACTGATCACACGCAATTAACAACCTCTGCGCCGTTTGAAGCTTATTATGCAGCCGCTGAACCAATCGATTATCCCACGTACCCTGATATTAATGAAGTATATAAACAAGTTTCTGCGGTACTGGAGCAACGTAAAGGCCCCGATTTAGGCTATATTGCTACCACGGATATCGACCCACAACAGGCTTATTATGCGTTGAGTGCAACGATACATCTTTGGGAACCTGTCGAAACGTGCATGGAAACCTTGGTTGCTGAACAAAAACTACCCGATTGGCCGATTAAGATCTTTGCTGAAGATGATCATCAGACTGCCTGCATTGGCGATTTACATTTTGTTTACAGTACGGTGTATCGTCTGCAGGCGGTTGAAGTTCCATTGTATTTGCATGCCCTCAAGCAGCTACCACCCAGATTGTTTAAACGCTATTTTTTTATGCAACGCCTTATGAATCGCGAACGGAATGATGCGTTGCTTATGCCATTTTTTTGTTGGGAATCGAGGATGGTAGAGAAATTGATCTTATTGTTTGAGCAAGCCGCTCGCGATCAAGATTGGTTGGTGTGGTATACCTGGTAGGTTGTTCGTATGATTTAGGCTGAAACGTTGTAGTTAGAGGAACTAAGGTATGGGTGTTCGTCAATCGTTCGTTCGCATAACCGCCGAACAACTTGCTGAGCTAGAGCAAATTGCCATCGAGCATAGTAGTTTATCATACGCAGAGATTTCTCCTCAACTGTATCAGGTGCTTGATCGACGTAGCCACTTGCAACAATATACAATGGTGCCATTGGATAAACTTAGTCCTGAGCAGGCTTATTACAAATTCACAATCGAGAAAAGCTATTGGTCGTTACTGGAAGACTTGATGGTTCAGCTTATTCGCGATCAAGTTGTTGATTGGTGGCCAATTCACGAGGACTATCCAGTTCATATTGGTGATTTATGGCCTTGTTACAGTTATATCTACCTTATTTTCCATCATGAGCTTGCGCCACTGCTGGATTTGCTGCAACACGTTCCCTATGAGCAGCTTAAACAAGCCTTTGATGCTGATTTTGCTGAATTTACCGATATGACGGTTGAGGAAAAACAAGGTGTTTACAATGTAGTGCTGAGTTGTCTTGATAGTATTCGCATAATGGCGCAACAAGCGCATGCTGCTAACGAGTCAATTATTTGGTATATTAGCTGAAATTATTTTTTGGAGAGGAACTTGATTATGAGCGAAGCCGCAAACGCCTACTATTTTAGTGAAGGCCAAGTTTGGCGCTACCATACCCGCCCCAACGAGCCAGAATCGGCAATTTTGATCAACAAAATCGAGTATCACTCCGGCTTGGGCGCGATCTTCCACATCAGCATTGCTGGAGTGCAGGTCAAAAATCCGCATGGTGAGGAGCCACTCACCCAGCTTGGTCATTTTCCAGTCGTCGCGGCTAGCCTTGAGCAAAGTTTAACCGAGCTAGTCGATACCAATGTGGATAACCCAAGCTACCTTGAGGGCTATGAATCATGGCGTGAGGCCTTCGTGCAAGGCAAAGCCGGGGTTTTTAATATTCCAGTTGAGCAAATTATCAGTTTCGTCGAAGAGGCGATTAATCGATCAGAGGCCTAGATTCGATCTACGCCCCTCGCCCTTTGATTGGGCGAGGGGCGTTTGAATTTTAGCCACCACCACAGCCGGTTGGGTCACAATCGGTTGGGGTTTCGCGATGATTGAGGTTAATTGAGCTTACTCCACCGGTCAAGGCTACCACAATGAGCAGCAACGAAATCCATTTACGCAATACCATAGCCTGAAACTCCTTTGATGTTGACTGCTACTTGATGATTGTATTCTCTTGATAGGATTTTTCTGTTTTTAATCAATCAAACTATTTCAATCAGCCAAGTAAACGATTTGCCGAATACCGTTTCAATTGACCGAGATCGCGCTTGCAAGCCTGTGAAATACCCCGGGATGTATTGTCATTTGATTGCAGTTCAATCTCGATGAATTGACTATACAAAAAGCTCAGGCGTGGAAATATCCTAAAAAAGGGATATTTTTGTTATCCCTTTTTTGCTGGGTAGTAATGATTTGATGGCTGGAGCTTGACTACTTCTATAGCGAGGAGGGTGTGAGAAATTGACGACGAATTGGGGCGTTAAATCAAAACGCTAGCCCCAGATTTACCCACATTTGTATATCAAATATGAGTTGGAGTTAGCGTTTGGATAATGGATCGTGGGGCGGGCTGTTGAATAAGGAGCATTGTAGGGATTTTTAATAATGGTCGCGCTGATGCAAGCCATGTTCCACTGCCAACAGAGCGGCCTGCGTTCGGTCAGCGACATCGAGCTTGGATAAAATGGTGCTGACGTGGTTACGCACCGTGCCCTCAGAAAGTCGGAGTTGTTCGGCGATACTGGCGTTGGTGTGGCCTGTGGCAATTAAATTGAGCACTGCCAGCTCACGCTCGGTCAAGCGGCCAGTTAATTGGCTGGCTGGTGGTTGATTGCGCGAGGTGGCAACTTGACTGAGCAGGCGGGCCGTCACATTGGGATCAACATAGGCTTTGCCCGAAACTGTGCCGCGAATCGCACTAACCAAATCGCTATGCGCCATATCCTTGAGCAAATAGCCTGCTGCTCCCGCCCGAATTGCCTCAAACAACCATTCATCATCGTCGTAGGTCGTTAATACTAAGATTTTAACCAGTGGTTGGGCTGCGCTAATTTGGCGCGTGGCCTCGATTCCATTCATAATCGGCATTTTAAGATCCATCAAAATCAGATCTGGCTGCCACGTTGCGCTAAGCTGCACCGCCTCGCGGCCATTGCTGGCGACGGCAATCACCTCAAGATCAGGCGCGAGATTCAACATGATCGACAAGCCATCGCGCACAACCGCCTGATCATCGCAAATTAATAGTTTGATCATTGCTCAACCCTTTGTTGTAAAGCGTAATTCGACCCAAGTGCCCAGCCCAAGCTGGCTGTTGATGCTCAGCTGGCCGCCCAACTCAGCAGCTCGCTCATGCATTCCTGCTAAGCCAAAATGGTCTGCTGTAGAGAATGATTGGAATTCAAAGCCACAGCCATCATCACGGACAACTAGACATAATTCGGTATCAATACAGGTTAAGCTGACATCTAAACGGTTGGCATTGGCATGGCGAATCGCGTTGCGCAGTGCTTCTTGGGCAACCCGATAAACACAGGTTTCAACTTCTAGGGCTAGGGGTGGCAGTTTCGGCGAAATCGATAGATCAAGCGTAAGCTGCGCGGTACTTGCCAGTTGCTCAGCAAGTTGACGTAATGCTAGGGCTAGGCCTAAATCATCCAACGGGCGGGCACGGAGGGCTTTGAGCGCTAAACGGGTTTCTTGCAAGCCATGGCGGGCGGCATCGAGCGCCGAATCTTGCAGCTTATGGCTGGTGGTCGGCTCAATTTCACGGTAGAGTTTGGCAGCCTCAAGTTGCACGATCAAGCCGCTCAGGGCATGGGCCAGGGTGTCGTGCAATTCGCGAGCTACGCGGTTGCGCTCACGGCTAATTGCCAACCGCTCTTGAGTACCAGCATAATCACGCAACTGCTCATGGGCTTGAATCAAGGCCGCATTTTGCAGCCGCAGACGTTGCACTAAGGCTGATAGCGCATAGCCAAACACCAAAAACGTGCTGGTTTGGACAATTGTGATCGCAACCGCTGAACTAAAACGTGGGGCACGGAGCAAAATTGGCAGCAAAATTAATGCCCCAGTTACCAAACAAAACCAAACCACCTGTCGCCAAGTATATTGCCACGCCACAATCACCACTGCCACACACAGCATCGGGCACAAACGCATCACGACTAAACCTGGCTCAGTGGTAATTGGGCCTGGCCCGCTGGTAATTAATGGGGTCAGCAGAATGGGCACAACCGAAATCAGCCCAATGATCAAGGGCATAAATACCCGCCCCAAACGCTGTTGAGCCGCATCCCAAGTTGCTAAACCAAACACAACTCCCGCCAAGGTGATATGAATCGCGTAGTAGAACCATGGCAAGGGGCTGGTATCAGGTCGCGACATCAACGAAACCCAATCAAGGCCCGTTAAAATTAAAAAATAGCTAATCCAGAGCAAGGCCACGATTTGTAGGATGCGTTTGATCGATAGGCCACCGCTGAATTGCTCAGCTTCATGGGTGTGGTTAGGGATGGGTATTGCTTGAGTTTCTGCTGATTGTCGAAGCTTAGCTGAATCTTGGAATAACATAGGCGTTCCTTGCAGTGCTGGTGGGTTATCCACTTCTCGTCACGAATTGATTTCAAGTGATTTGGTATGGCAACCGTTCCCTCACCCCCAACCCCTCTCCCACTGCGGCGAGAGAGGGGTATCATGCTGGGATGGTTCCTCCTCGCCTCGCTCGGCGGGAGAGGGGCTAGGGGGTGAGGGCATGAACATCGACTCTAGATCCTACCCAACCATTATTAAAACCTACCTTTGAAAGGAGGGGGCTAGGGGGTGCGGTCGTACCAAGCGTTGCAAAAAATCTGACAACCCTCAGGGCATTATAGCATGGTCGTTTGTGCCCTAGCAGTGCCAAATGTCACCATCCGCATGCCCCAAACAATGACAAATGTCATCCCCCTAGTTTCGCCAAATAATGACATTTTGCACTCAAAAATTAATCAGTGAAGCTGTATACTCGCCAAACATTATCACTCTTACACGATCATGCTGCTCAAATTGGGCTAGTTCTGCCATATTCAGCTATGGTGGCGGTTGGTTGTGTTGCGTCTCTATCACGGCTCTGGAGGTTCCATGCATATTCGATCATCGCGCTCGTTGATTGTCCGAGCAACTTGGCTAGCTCTGTTGGCACTGCTGATCAGTCCGTTTTTGCTTGGTTGGCTTGATCAGGCTGCAATGCCGCAAACGGCGATCGAACGTGCATGGGAGTTGGCCGGAGCCAGTGGCAGCTATCGCTACCAAGCGACTATCGAGCAAACAACCTATCCAGTTGCCGCGATCACGAGTGCTGGCCGCGAACCACAAATCGATCGCTTGGCGCTCGAAGGCCAAGTTGATGCAACCACGAATTATCTTGAAATGCAGCTTTGGAATAGTGCCGATCGTAATCCAGCCAAAGCCCATTCGTTGCGCCTACTGGATGGTAAGGTTGAGCAACGCCAAGGGCTAGGGCCATGGCAAGCAGGCGATCTGCAAGATCTCAACGGCATTGCGCCTAGCGGCAATTTGCTGAGCTTTTTGATCGGGGCTGACGATGTGCAATTGCTTGACCAAGCAACTCGCTCGTTTGATACAGCCGCTGGAGCAGCGCTCGATTTAACCCTAACCTACGAGCATTATGGCTTTAAGCTTGATGGAACAGCGTTGGCTGAAAAACTTGGGCCAATGCTCGAAGCCCAAATTCGCGCAAGCCGCAATATTCCAGCCCATGTGGTACTCGATGCTGGGCGAGCCTACCGCGATATGCAGGGCCACGGCGAAATTTGGATCGACCAAACAGGCCTGCCCCGCCGCATCGCATTAACCCTCGAATTTCCGGCGCAACAAGGCCAAGGTCGCTCGACAGCCATGATTGTTGGCGATTACAGCGGGTTCGATCAAAGCCGTTTAGCCTTGGCGACCACGCCTTTTAGCGCCAACCCAATCAATTGGCTGAGCTTTCGATTAACTGAACAATTGCCAGCTTTGCGCTTGTTGGTGTTGCAAATCGTGAGTATTGGGCTGGTGCTGGCGCTGATTGGCTGGTGGATGCGGCGCTTGCACAACCGCAAAATTCATGCCTTCACCGTGGGCTTGGTGATTATTTCACTGCTGACAATGCCTTTATTTCGTGCTGATCTCACGGCGGCCTTTGCTGCCGAGCAACAAACTGAGCAGGCTGAATACGACCAACAACGTGCGCAGCATGAGGCTTTGAGCGAGGCCGTCGCTGCCCAACAAACCAGCAATTGGAACCCCCATCAAAATCCGCGTAGCACGACCCCCAACGTTGCGCTGCCCGATGCCGATTTAACGGCGTTATTGCAAGCACGGCCAGAATTGGCGTTGCCAAGCATGCTGGCTTCAAGTGATACGACCGATACTGATGGCGATGGCTTAACCGACTACGATGAAGCAATTTGGGGTGCTTGTCCAAGTGCTAGCTCAAGTAGCAACGATTGTATTGGGGTCGCCGACTCGACTGATAGTGATGGCGATGGGCTGAGCGATGGCATCGAAGTTAATCAACTTGGCACTTTGCCCGACGAAGCCGATAGCGATGGCGATTTGCTTGATGATCAATTGGAAGTGGCGGGATTTAGCTTTGGTGGCACGCAATGGTATCTCGATCCCTACGCCACTGATAGCAACAGCGATGGCTTGACCGATGGCATGGAGTGTCAAGTATGGGTTGAAATTTCCAGCGATTATGATCCAAGCGCAGCCTGCCCCGATACTGATGCTGATGGCACACCCGACGTGTTTGACCTTGATAATGATAATGATGGGGTCAACGATGCGGTTGATAATTCGCCCAATGGTGTGATTGCCCAAACTTTCAATGGCGATACGCCACTTGAACTAAGTATTAATCAACTTGAAACTAACAAACCGGTCTATGTTGATTTTCAAATTACCCCAACCAATGCTGACCATCTTGATTATTTTGGCACGGTGCTCGATTGGCCAACTGGTGACAGTGCAGGCCAAATTCAGCGCCACCTGGAAACCAACTTTGCTAACACCGAAAATCTGACCTTGCGCAGCAGCGATACTAACGCTGCCAATGGCGATGTTCGGCTTGTGCCAATGCTGCAAATTCGCATGCCCTACACCAGTGGCCACTACGCCAATTTGCCAATCAATGCCAGCTACAGCGGGATTGATCGTAGTTTGGAGATGGCGGTTGATAACTGGCTCGATAGTAGCGCCATTGATCGTTATGATCTGAGTGTTTACGATTCAAACAGCGGCGATGGCGACCTTTTGGCCTATCTCCCAGTCAGTTATGTTTCCGATGAAAGCGATGGTGGAGTGGTTGGCTTTGCGGCGCGGATGTTCTATCAACCGAGCCAAGGCAGCAACGGTCTGGCAACGTGGGGCGCAGCCCATGAAGTTCGGCTGGTTTGGTTGGTCGAAATGTTGACCGATAGCTGCACAGACGACACCGACCTCAGCACCTGCGAAGACAGCTACGCAATCATCCAAACCTATTACGATGAGTGGAAATTGGCTGGCCTGACCGTGACCGAGGAGCATGGCACCGATACAGCGATTGTCTATGAAAATCCGACTGAGGATACCAATCTCGCGCTGGATAGCGATTTGTGGGTTGCCAGCTGGAACATGAGCAACAGCTTTTTGCGCGGTCGCGATTGCTCAAGCATCAATGGCAGTGGCACATGCAGCAGCAACGGCAGCCGCGATGTGACAATCAGCAATTTGGCGAGTAGCATTGATGGCTGGGCAGGCGGCGCGGCCAATCATAGCTTAGCAGTTCAAAGCTTTAGTTATGACCATAACGACGATTATGTTGAAGATTTGACGATCACCCGTACTGCCGAATTGCTTGATAGTGTGTTCACACCCTATGCCAACCAAACCAATCCAACGTTGTTATTTGCCAGCGAACATCGCAGCCGCTCGGTCAATGTTGATGACAACACCATCACTAGCGCCGCAATTGCGCTTGATTTTGACGCTGATACAGTGCCGTTGGTGACCGCAGCTAGCATGAGCTGGGCACCGTATCAATATACTGATGGCGTTTGGGGCAATTACGATCCTGAGCAATATTTGCTGCTGCTGAACACCCTGTTGACCAGCGATGAATTTTTTCAAGGCGATGGCTCAAGCACAAGCCTCGATGAAATCAGCGGCAAGCAAATTTGGGGCCAAAGTTATTATGCCGCTTTGTTGCAAGGCCTCTCGGAGAGCATCGAAAGCGATGGTGATCTGCTTTGGACGCAAAGCACTGAGGTTCCTGAAAGCGCCTATACCCCAGCTTGGCCCTCATCGACTCCCAAAGGCTTTACCTTTATTGGTTCGGCCTACCTCAACACAATCATCGAATCGGTGAGCAAATTTGCTAAATACAAAGCCATGGGCTACAGCGGCTATAGCTTCTGGAGCGTGATCAACCATGCCTACAAAAAGAGTTTTACTCAATATACCTTTTCCTTTGAGCGCTTGCTGCAAAACAAAAAGAGCATGGCCTTGCATGGCCTAATCGGCATAACCACAATTGGCTTGGCAGTTGGCGCAACCTTGTTTGCAGTTGGCTACCTGACTGGCGATGATACAACCTTCCAAGCGGGCATTTATATCCTGAATGCGGCCACGATTGTTGGGGTTGGCTTGTATATCGCCAATATGATGCATAAATTTTATACGCTCTACCAGAGTGGCATGGGCGTAACGGCAATTCTTAAATCGACCACCATGGCTAATTTTAAGGCGGTAGGTAAATTAGGCTTGGTGCTTGGTACAGTTGTACCTTGGATCATCTTCCTCTCGACATCGGGTAGTGTGCTTTGGAAGATGATTACGACTGGTGAGGGCGGCAGCATTGCGCTCACCGTCTATGTAGCCTACACCTTGGCCAGTACGATCATCACGGTGGTGATGTTTGCCTTGGAATATGTACCTGGTATCGGCCAAATCTTTTCGTTCCTCTTCCTGATGCTCTATTTTGTCGATGGGATTTTAGCAATTTTTGGCGTGCGCACGGTGCAAGATCGCATGACTGAAGCGCTTGCCAAGCTGCTCTACGATGTTGATATTGTAATTAAAAATATGGATTCCTCCGATCGCTTGGCGATCGATATTGTAGATCGCAGTTTGGCCGAGCCTGAAGATGGCTTTGTGGTCTCCAACAGCATCACCTACACGATGCGCGTGACCAATACGTTGTTGTATGGCACGCAATATTCAGCGTCCGATGCCAATAAAGCCTCGTTCCTGTATACCCTCGACGATGAACCAGTTGATTATCACGATCAAATTAGCAAAGGCGATATGCGCGGCGATTGGGATGCGATTGGCGGGCACAAAATTCGCTTGAGCAGAACGATCGTTTCGGTCGATGCCTTGGATTTGGATCGAGTTGGCACGGGGATTAATCGCTCGCTTGATGGCTTACTCTATTTGAATGAAGCCTATCAACTGCCCTACACTGGTTGCTGGCTTGATGCCTTTAGTTGTAGCACCGAAACCTATGGCGGCTCCAGCGAATTGAATATTGGTGCAAGCGAAACGCTGGATATACTCCCGTCCACGCTGAGCGAATTCTATGCAATGGAGTGGAATGATCGCGGCCAGTTGAGTTTCCCCAGCCAGCGTGATCACGATGGCGATGGGCTGTTCAGTGTTGATGCGGGTGGAGTTGACCCCGATGATTTGACCCGCGATGCTGATGCGGATTTGTTGCTCGATACCTACGAATTGGCCCAGGGCACTGATCCTGAAGCAATCGATACTGATGGCGATGGGCTTGATGATGCCCGCGAATTGAGCCTTGGCACCAATCCGTTGCTCAACGATAGCGATGGCGATGGGCTTGATGATGGCACTGAAAGCACAACTGGTTGGTTGATTAGCTACAACGATGATGCGGGCAATCGCAGCTATACCCGCGTTTGGTCAAACCCCAATGTTGGCGACATTGACGACGACGGCTTGAACGATTTGCAAGAATTCGTCTATGGATTCAACCCGTGGGTCGCCACTGATGCCTCGTTGATTGATAACTTGGTGCAATTTGCCGACATGGACGTGAGCGAGCGCGATGCCGCCGCAGTATTGCTACGCTTTGAGGAAAGTGCCGATGCAAGCGTATTTGCCAATAGCGCTAGCTCCAACAATTTTAGTTGCGCCAGCACGACAACTTGCCCAATCGCGGCGCAAACTGGGCGGTATGGCAATGCGGCCAGCTTCGATGGCCTAAACGATTATCTACAAGCCAGCCTGAGCCTTGCGCCAACAGCCTATACCCAAGCAGTTTGGGTCTATCCAACCAGCACTGATAGCAATTTCCATGGAATTGTGGGCTATGATGGCGGGATTTTGGCGCAACGAGCACCCAGCATCTACATGTTTCAGGCTGGACGGGTGCAAGTTGGCTTCGGCGATGGCACGAATTGGAACAGTTTATCAACCAGCGGAGTGGTGCTGAGCAGCAACACCTGGAGCCACATCGCCACAACGTTCGATGGCACGACCATGCGTTTGTATATCAACGGGGTTGAGCAAGCCAATTCGGCGGCTGCCGCTGGCAAAGTGCCCTATCCAATTGATACCTTGCGGGTTGGTCGCATCGACAACTATTTTCAAGGTTCAATCGACGAAGTAAGCCTGTTTGAACGCGCACTTTCGGCCAGTGAAGTTGTAGCGCTCAAAGATGGCCGCTACAATCCCAATGATCTGGTTGTGCAGCCAGGCGCGGCCTTGAGCTATTCAACCAGCGTCACCAATACCCTGGCCACCCAAGGTATCCATGGCAATTTGCTTGGCACGACCAGCGCTAGCGATCCAGTCGTCACCCAACCAAAGATTGCCTTACGCTTTGAAGAAAGTGATCGAAAGAGCGGTTTTAGCCCAGCTTCGGGTGAGAGCGAAGCTGCGACCTGTGTTGGCGCAAGTTGCCCCGCTAGCGACTTGGTGAGCAGTACTGATCGCTCAGTGGCCTTCGATGGCGTGGATGATCAGCTGGCGATTGGCACGCTGGCCTATGAAAATGCCTTTCAAGCCTCAACCTTCTCGTTCAAAGTCAAATTGAACGCCCTGCCTAGTGCTGACAAAACCATGAGCTTGATCGCAACCGAATCAACTCAGGCCTATGGCTTGAACGTTTCGGTCAATAGCAGCGGCAAGTTGGTTGTGGCATTAAATGATGTTAGCCCAAGTTTGACTGGCGTTATCACCATGGCCACCAACACCTGGATCACCATCACAATTAATGTGAATGATAAGCAATTGCGGGTTTATCAGAATGGCTCGCTTGATAGTGGCTTGAACAACAATGTGCGCTTGCGTTTGGTGGTTGGTGCTGGCACGTTGGGCAATAGCATCGACGGCGCTAGTCCGCTGCATGGCAATCTCAACGACATCAGCATCGTCAACAATAATGCTGAGACCGTATTTGCGTTTGGCTTTGACGAACATAATACCAACAGCCTGCGCACCAGTTTCGCCAACACCGCCAGTGGTGGCAGCATCGTCAGCTGTGCCTCAACCGCAACCTGCCCAAGTTTGACCGCAGGTGCGACCCACGAAGGCCTGCTTTTTGATGGCAGCGACGATTATTTACCACTGCCCGCAACAGCAAGTAGCGCGGCTGGGACAAGTGGCTCATTTAGCTTCAAACTGAAATTGAGTGCCCTGCCAGCCAGCGGCTCCTACTATTATTTGCTTGATAATGCTTGTTCTAGCTCAGCCGGAGCAGGCTACTGTTTACGCGCCTATATCGACTCAGCGGGCTTGGTTACGCTCGGCCTGATCAACCGTACTTCGAGCAGCGTGGCGTTTGGCCCATTCTCGACGACTGCTGCTGGTGGTTTTAGCGGCAAGCTTGGCAGTTGGGTCTCCGTGACAATCAGCTGGAGCTTGGCGGCAGCGGCTGGCTCAACCAGCAATTTCGCAATTGCCACAACCCACAATGGCTCAACTATCACCGCAACCAGCAGCGGCACCAGCACCTACTGGCCATTGATCACGACCGATAGTAATGCGCGATTTGGTCGCCGCGTTGGTGGCACGTTGCCGCTCAAGGGTGCGCTTGATGATCTGGTGGCAACCAGCTATAACCTAAGTTTTGACCAACCAAGCTTTAATGTCGAGCAAATCAATCGGGTTAATGATGGGCGGGTCGCAGCTTGTGCCGCTTTCTACAATTGCCCCACATCAAGCAGCGCTGGCAAATTTGGGGCAGCCCTCAATTTCGATGGCAGTGACGATTATTTGCTGCTTGATCATACGGTTGGCGATGATTTTACAATTGCCTTTTGGATGCAATCGAGCCAAACCACGGGCAGCGCTAGCGCTTGGTGGCAGGGCAATGGCTTAATCGATGGCGAAGTTGCTGGTAATGCCAATGACTTTGGGATTAGCCTCGGTGATGGCGGCAAAGTGCTGTTTGGGATTGGGAATCCTGCGGCCAGCGATACAACCCTCAAAGGCGGGAGTGTCGCCGATGGCACTTGGCATCATGTGGTGGCGACCCGCGTCAAGCAAACTGGCGCAATGCGTTTGTATGTTGATGGCGTGCTCGTCGCTAGTGGCACAGGCAATACTGCTAGCCTGAGTGCACCACCCTATCTGCGCATCGGTATGATCCAAACTGGCTACAACGCCTATGCTGGCTTGCTCGATGAAATTGTGATTGTGCCAGCAGCGGTCGATCTGGCTGGGGCTAAATTGCTGATGCAAACCACCTATCCAATCATCGACATTACCGAAGCTGTTACAACCTTCCAATTAAATGCGCTTTCGGCTAGCAGCATCAGCGCCATCGCCAACGTCAGCAGTAATGCCGTCACGAGCCGGCATAGCTTTACCCAAGAAGTTGAGGCGGCGATCGATTTACAATCGGCGATTGATTATCCGGTGACTGATAGCAATGCTGCCAGCTTGCCAATCTTGTTGCCGTTTGAGGAAGTTCCAGGCGAAACCAACTTTAGCAACTATGGCACAGTCACAGGCTATAGCCAAAACAACGAGATGAAATCGCCAACCTGCTATAGCTCAATTGGCTGCCCAACCGCTGGTTTGCCTGGGGTAGATGGCCGCGCCGCCTATTTCAATGGCAGCGGCGATTGGCTGAGCTGTACTTATTCTGGGGTTTTGGGCTTGCCCTGTGCTTGGAACGAAGTTAATATTCGCACGGTGGCCGCGTGGGTCAAAGCCGATCGTGGCACGATTGCTGATTTCCGTGGCTCGATCGGAGCCAACGGAATCGAGCTAGATTTCAATAGTTTCAAGGTGACTATCAATAGTACAACCTATCGAATTGCAATCGACTTGCCTGAAAATGAGTGGGTGCATGTTGCGGCTACGGTTGATATGACCAGCCGAATTGCCAAGGTTTACGTCAATGGAGCCTTGTATGGCTCGACCAGCCTTGGCAGCACTGGCACATACAGCGGTAGTTTCCCATCGATTGGGGCAAATCGGGCTGGAACCTTTGGCAACCTTGGAGCCGATGGCGATTTCTTCCATGGCTCTATGGATGATCTGCGCGGCTATACCGTAACGCTTTCGGCTAGCCAAATCAAACAACTCTACAGCGAATCGGCTCCGGCGATGGCCTTTACGTTTGATGCCGATGCCAGCAGTGCAAGCACAGTGATCGACACTTCAGCTAATAGCTATGCTGGCGTGTTACGCGGCTCAGTCTGCAACACTGTCACCCTGAATTCAGCCGATTTTGGCAATTTTGGCGCTGATGGGATTAATATTCGTTTGGAGAGTACCGATCAGCTAATTTTGAGTATGCCGCTAATCACAACCGCGTTGCAGCAGTTGAATGTTAGCGTGCCGATTTGTGGCATCGATAGCCTAATCATTGAGGAAATTGCCAGCAATGGCACAACTTCGAGCTATGGTGCGATTAGCCTGAATGCAGCGAATTCGGGGACAACCACTGATGTCAATGTTGGTTCATATCCATTTGACCATATTGTGCTGAATTATAGCTACGCCACGCCGACCAGCAGCAGCGCTCCCAGCCTGACCGATGGCAAAATCGGCCAAAACATGACCTTTGGTGGTTCAGGCGCGATTGAAGTGCAAAGTCCAACTGCTGTTTCAGCGCTCACCAGCACATTTACCTTGATGGGCTGGATCAATCCTGACGATGTTGCAGGCTTCCAGCAGCTGATCGCCAGCGGCACAGATGCCACAAGCAACAATGGGTTTAGCCTTGAGCTGAACGACGACCTATTGCAATTCCGTACCTTGGGGGTCAAGACCTACGCCAGCACTGCCAGCGTGCGAGCCGAAGTTTGGCAGCATGTGGCCTTGGTCTTTGATAGCAACTACGATGCCTTGTTCTATGTCAACGGCACCTTGCAACAAACGATCGACGGTTCTGCGGTTGCCAAAGCCAACAGCGACGATCCAACTTATATCGGTGGCAGCGCTAGTCCAATTGGCGTATTGCAAGGCTTTTTCCGTGGCCAACTCGATCAGCTTGCGGTTTACGACCGCCAAATGACCACTGGCGAGATCTATAGCATTTATTTGCGCGATTTACGCTGGTATAGCGCTCGGAGCACCGTTGAACTCCAGATTGATACTGATGCGCCAGCGATCGCCTTGCTTAGCGCTGCCGATTATCTGGCAAATCAACCAACAACCTTGGTGGTATCGACGATCGATGCGACTTCGGGCGTGCGCTTGCTGGATGTTGGAGTTAAACAGCCTAATGCCAGCAGCTACACCTGGTCGAGTGCTGGCCTGTGTGCCGAATCGCTCAGCGTCGCGAGCAATGCCGCTTGGTGCTACAACTTTGATCCAACGAGTTTGGGCGGGGCTGGCAACTATAGTTTGCAATTCCGCGCTGTCGATGCGGTTGGCAACCAAACAATCTCATCAGTCTATACAATTAATATTGATACAACCGCCCCGACTGCCGCCAGCAGCTATAGCGAAACCTGGCAACAACTGAGCACCAGCAACAGCGATGAGCTTGCTTGGACAGTAGCGCTCAACGGAACCGTCAATGATACGGGCAGCGGCATCGATCCAAACTCAGTGCAACTAAGTTTGCTCGATAGCACTGGAGCTTTGGCGGGGCTTGATCAGGCTCAAACTGCCACGGTGAGCGGCAATACCTGGAGCATCAGTTATGGCTTTGCCAACAAACGCCCAGCTGGTCGCTATAACCTGAGCCTCAGCGCTACCGACTTGGTTGGCAACAATTGGTCGGGAATCGTTGGCAGCATCGTGCTAGATGGACGTGCTCCCAGTATGCAGCTTGAGCCAAGCCTGCTTACATCACGGATTATCAGCACAACTCCTAATCTGAATGGCTTGCTAGTTGAGCAACCAGCTTGGGGCGGCGAAGTCGCGGCCTTCCACTTTGCCGAAGCCAGTGGTGCAACCAACTTTAGCGATTACTCGGATACCAATCTAGTGGCTACGTGTAGTGCAAATGCATGCCCAAGTGGTGTAAGTGGCCTATTTGGCCGAGCGCTCAACTTCGATGGCAACAACGATAACTTGACGATTGCCAACACCACGACCCTTGATTTGAGCGTGGCAAGTTTCAGTGCGTGGGTCAAACCAAGTTGGGTTTCGGGCACATTGGGCTATGCGCCAACGATTTTGGCCCAAAGCGCTGGCAGCAATAGTAATTGGCGCTGGCAGATGAGCGCCGATTACCGCAGCATGCAATTACACAATGGCAGCGCAACCACCAGTTTGCCACTCACCTTGGCCTCCAATCAATGGTCGCACGTGGCCTTGGTGCAAGCAGGCGATCGCTGGACTGGCTACTTGAATGGGGTGGCAATTGGCACGATCGAGCAAGCGTTTGGCTCAAGCACTGGCTTGCCGCTGCACATCGGTTCAAATGGCACAAGCCAGTTTTGGGCAGGCCAACTTGATCAGGTTACGATCTACGAACGCGATTTATCAGCGGCTGAAGTGTATGCCTTAGCCCAAAGTAAGGTCGCAGGGGTGAGCAAGGCCCAAGTTTGGCTAGCTCCCGACGAAACGATGATCCCAGCTAGCCCGCTGATCAGCTACGATTTTACTGAAGTGCGTGGCGCAACCAGCTTTGCCGATGCTAGCGGCAATGGTCATGGCGCGACATGTACCAGCTGTCCAACCGCAACCAATGGCTGGACTGATGCTGAGGCACTGAGTTTTGATGGAGTTAATGATGGGCTGAGCGCCACGATTACTAATAATCTGAGCTTGGCAAACTTTACCCAAGCCGCTTGGATCTATTCAACGGCAACCGATAATGGCTATCATTCAGTGATGGGCTATCAGCCAGGATCACTCAATCAGCGCCGCCCGCCAAGCATCTACATTACCCAGAAAACGCGGATTCATGCTGGGTTTGGCGATGGCAGCGTGTTCACATCATTGGAAACTGGCTCAGTCTTAACGCCCAATGCCTGGAATCACATCGCGACTACCTTTGATGGTCAAGCCTACCGCGTCTATGTCAATGGCACGGCGGTTTATACCTCAACTGCTAGCGCTGGACGCACGCCCTATCCCGTTTCCAAGCTGGAGATTGGCAAGGCTGATACCTATTTCAAAGGCGCGATCGACCAAGTGCGTATCTATGATCGAGCGCTTTCGGCCACCGATATTGGGTTGTTGGCTTCAAGCTGGACGAATGCCAGCCTGACCGAGACAAATACTGCTAGCGCCGACTGGAATTATCAAATTCCTAATGGCTTGCAAGGCTTATATAAGCTGAGTTTGCGCGGCACTGATACATTCAGCAACACCGAAAGTATCGCGACGGTTTGGCGTGGTATGCTCGATAGCGTTGCACCTAACGTCTCGATTAGCGCAACCCATCAAGGCGGTGGCTTTGCGGCCTCAACGGTCTACACCATTACCGCCAGCGATCTGTTCCTTGATCCAGCGACCTTGATCACGCCATGTCAAACTGCCAACAGTACGTTGAGCTACAACGAAATGGGCGGAGTTAGCTCGCTAATTGTGACATGCAGCGTTGTAGGCCATCAGCAAGGGAGCGTCAGTGCAACTATTCGCGATTTGGCGGGCAACCAAGCCAGCACATCCTTTAATTTGCCAATGCCGAACACCAGCCCAGCGATTCTGATTAGCAGTCCAAGCGGCAGCATCACTGGAACCGCGCCGATCAGCATTACTGGGGGAGCGTTTGCACCGATTGGGATTCAAAGCGTGGCAGTGTTGATTAATGGTCAAAATCTGAGCACGATCAACTATGGCGTTGGCATTACCAATACGCTCTGGGCCACAAATTGGCAACCGCAGGCGAGTGGCAGCTACACGATTACGGCGATATTAACTGCAAGCAACGGTGGAGTTTACACCGATACAACCACGATCAGCGTGCGCGAAGCCTACCAATTAATCGTCAATCGTGCAGGCACGGGTAGCGGCACAATTAGCAGCGAGCCAATAGGTATCAATTGTGGTGATGTTTGCAGCGTCTATTTTGCCGAAAGTAATGTTATCACCCTGACCGCTACGCCTGCGAGCAATTCAGTGTTTAGTGGTTGGAGTGGCGCGTGTAGTGGCAATAGCCTGTGTGTTGTGCCCATGACCCAAGCACAGAGTGTTACCGCCAGCTTTAGCCTGAAGACCTATCCGTTGGGCATTAGTTTTGCGGGCACTGGTGATGGCACGGTTAATATTCTGCCAAATGGGGTTAATTGTACCCGCCAAACTCCAGCTTGTTTGCTATTCTTCAGTGCGGGAACCGTGGTGACCTTGACGGCCACACCGCTTGCGAATGCTAGCTTTGTTGGTTGGAGCGGTGATTGTAGCGGAACTGCCAGTTGTGTGTTGACGATCGATCGTGCCCATACCGTATCAGCCCGTTTCGATTTGGTAACGCTAACCCCAACCGCAACGGCAACCAGCACATCAACACCAACGCCAAGCGCGACGGCCACGCCAACAACGACAGCAACCGCCACCGCGACGGCAACCAGCACGCTCACCGTTACACCAAGTCCAACCGCGACGGCAATCGCGACGCATACACCAAGTCCAACGGCCACGAATACGCCAACCGCCACCGCAACCGTGACAATCACGGCCACCGCGACGGCGACCGTAACGCCAAGTCCAACGGTCACAAATACGCCAAGTCCAACACCAACGCTGGGCGCAAGCGAATATCGGATTTATCTGCCGATTGCCATGCGCTAAAAGCATTTGCAATCCAATGATTGTTAGCCCTTCATGGTCGAGCCAAACCTCTTTTGGATGCAGCTTGACCATGAGGGGCTTGGCTTTAAGGGTTATTTGATACAATTCCAAGCAGCAAACAATTAACAAGTGAGGAGAAAGTGGTTGTACACCGATTTAGCTTATATCTTTTGATCTGGATTAGTATCGTTGGTTGTCAATCGGAGGCTGCTGCTCGATTGATGCCTCAGCCAACCCCAACGATACCAATCGATACACTTTACTTTTCGACAACCCCCATCAAGGAGGCTGGATTAATCGATGGCATGCTGATTGTTGCTTCAACCGAAGAACTCTATCGTCACTTAAATGAAAGCGAGATCCAGATTGTGTATCTTGATCAAACAACGGTTGATCAGATAACTCATGAAGCCTTGAGCATGATCTATCAAAAAAGTATTGTGATCGCAGCATTTGATATTCCAATCAGTATGCTTGCTAAAAAAGCTGGGCATCCTCAAAAAATACCCGATCTTGAATTACGCCAGCCGCGCCAATATATTTCAGCGATCTATCAATTTAGCAATAATTTAAAGAGAATGTATGGTGAATATACTGATTTTTTTCTATGCAGATTTTAAAGAAACGCATAGAATAATAAAATTACAACGCCTGATTAGTCTGTGCAGTGTCGGATTAGAACAACCATTCAAATGTACTGAATTTCAATAATATTGTGCTGAAACTGCGCATATTAATTGTTATAACCCATTTATATTTCAAGAGACGACTCGATTAATTGCTAGCTAGCTAGATTTATATAGTCATTACGGCTAGGCCCATCCAAAGAGTATGCTATAATTCGCATTTTGTAGGTGTACTTTGGAAAGGGTGGCAATGACAATCATCCCTGTGCTCGCGCATTGGAATTCCGATGCCTTGCTTGCGATGCCCTTTGATCAATATCAGCGTTATCGGGTTAGTGCTGAGGCAATTTGCTTACTCAAAGAGGCAGCAGGAGCCAGCGATCAGCCTTGGCGCATTCTTGATGTTGGCGGCTTTTTCCCCCCACGCAATGGCGTGATGCCGCTCCAAGCTTTTTTTTCAAATGATCAAACTTTAGTCGTTGATACGGCTGAGTATGTAGGTGCTGGCTATCAGCAGGCTGATGGCACGCAGTTACCTTTTGATGATCAGGCGTTTGATATTGTCTTAAGTTGTGATACGCTCGAACACATTCCGCTGGAAGGTCGGGATAGTTTTTTGGCCGAATTACGGCGCGTAGCTCGGCGGGCGGTCTTTTTAGCAGCACCCCACGCGCTTACCAATGTCGCTACATCTGAGGCGATGTTGCGCCAGTATCTGACCCAATTACAAATGAATAACCCCATGCTCGATGAGCATGTTCACTATGGTTTGCCCCAATCGAGTTTGGTTGAGGCCTGGCTCGCCAGCGAAAAGCTCGATTATCTGGCGTTTGAGAGCGGTTACTTGCCGCATTGGCAATTGTTGATGGTGCTGAAACATTTGTTATTTCGCCAACCACAACGCGATGCGATGCACGCCAATTTCGATGCGCTCTATAATCAGCGTTTTTATGAATACGATCAACGTGGGCCTGGCTATCGCCGAATCTATCTGATTGCCACTACGGGCCAGCTTGCTCCCAGCCTCCAGGCCTTGGTCGAACGTTCATTACGCCCAACTCCAACTAATCCGGCGAGTGATTTGTTGAGCATTGTCTTACCTGTGCTCACCAGCACAGCCTACGATACAGTGTTGTTTCAACACAACCTAACCACACGTTTGGATGGCTTCGAACAACAGCAACAGACCCAAACCCAGCTGCTTCAGCAAACCCTAGAGCGACATGCGACAACCATTGAGGTGGTGCGTGATCTCGAGCGGCGCTTGCTCGATGCCTCAGTGCTGGCAGCCCAACTTGAGGCTGAAAAGCGTGGCGTGCAAGCCCAACTCGATTATGTGCATTGGCAGCATTCACTCCTTCAGCAAGCGCTTAATCGTTCACTAGCCCAGCGCATCGCGACTGGTTTACGCCAACTTTTGAGGAGATTTCGCTAATGAGTAAACGTCAGTTAAATGTCGTTTTCTGGAGTGGTTGTGGTGGCGAGACCCAGCGTTATCGCTGTCAGCATGCAATTGAGCAATTACAGTATCGTGGGCATAAAGCCCAATTGTTTAATCAGATTGATCAAGCGGCGATTGTAGCGGTTGCTGCTGCCGATTTGGTGGTTGTGCATCGTCCTAAAGAAACTCACTTTTGGGAAACGATTCAGCAAGCAGCACAAGGCAAACCCGTGGTCTATGAAACCGACGACTTGCTGTTTGACCCAGCCTTGATCGATTCGATGCCAATTGTGGCTGAGAGCACGGGCTTTGAACAGCAATTTTGGCGTGGCTATGCCCGGGGCAATCCGCCAGTGTTTGCTCGTTGTGATGCAGCAATTGTCAGCACTACGCCCTTGGCTCAGGCGGCTGAAGCATTGCAAAAACCGGTTTGGGCGCATCGTAATGTGTTGGGCGACGATTGGATTGCATGGTGTGAGGCGGCCTATCGCGAGCGCCAAACTCAAGCCCATGTAACAATTGGCTATTTTAGTGGCACCTTTTCGCACGATGCCGACCTGCGTTTGATTGCCCCAGCTTTGCTAAAACTGTTGCAACAACAGCCCAAACTACGCTTAATGCTGGGTGGCAAAATCACGGTGCCTGATATTTTAGCCCCGGTTGCCAACCAAATTGAGCAATTGCCGTTTGTGCCGCTTGAGCAATTGCCGCAACTCATGTCCAAAGCCGATATTATTTTGGCTCCCTTGGATGTGGATAATGCTTTTACTCGCTGCCGTAGCGAATTGAAGTACCTCGAAGCCGCCGCCTTGCGCTTGCCCGTGGTGGCTAGCCCGATTCCGGCCTTTGCCGAGGCAATTCGGCATGGAGAAACCGGCTTTTTAGCTACTTCCGAAGCCGAATGGTATAGCCAATTAAGCAATTTGCTGGCCGATGCCACGTTACGTCAGCGGGTTGGGCAAGCTGCCTATACCCATGTGCTTGGTCATTACACAATTGCAACCGCAGCGGCTGATTATGAAGCGATGCTGTTAGCCATCTTGCAGCAGTTTCCGACCAAACCTGCTCAGCCGGCATTGCAACCCCTACTCAGCCAATTTCAGCGTGATTTGACCTTCCACGATCGCTCAGTCCATATGATCACAGGCTGTGATATTGGCAACGCAGGCAATTACCGCTGCCGCCATCGTCAAGAGCAACTCGATTGGTTTGATATGTATAGCGGCGTAACGAGCCTTTACAATGAGCCATTTAAAATTGCCGATAGCATTAAGTTTGGGATCTTGATTCTCCATCGGGTTGCGCTTGATTCGAATATTGCCACGTTGATTGATGCGCATCAAGCCTTGGGCCATCCGGTTATTTTTGATACCGATGATTTGGTGTTTCGTACCGATTTGCTGCATCATATCGATGCAATTAAAGATTGGCCAGCTGACGAAGTGGCCCTCTATCGCGATGGAGTCGAGCGTTACCTCAAAACCATGCTGCTGTGCGATGCAGTGATTGTTTCGACTGAGCCGTTGGCAGAGCAGGTACGAGCATTCGACCTGAATGCCTATGTGGTGCGCAATGCCTTGAGCCAAAACCAAATCAGCTATGCCGAGCCAATTGCTGCTCAGCGCCAAGCTAAGCCACTGGCCCAACCGCATGATCCGGTGTTGATTGGCTACTTTAGCGGTACAGCTACCCATAATCGCGATTTTATGCAAGCCGAGCAAGCAATTTTGCATATTTTGGCAACCTATACCCATGTGCGCTTGCGCATTGTGGGGCCATTGCAATTATCGAAGGCCTTTGATCCATATATTGATCGGATTGAGCGCCGCGAACTTGTGCCGCTCGAACAACTGGCCGACGAAATTGCTGCTGTTGATTTTGCGCTTGCTCCCTTGGAGCTTGATAATCCATTTTGCCAATCCAAGAGCGAAGTTAAATATATGGAAGCTGCTTTGGTTGGTGTGCCCTTGATTGCAACCCCGATTGAAGCTTTTCGTTATGCAATTACCCATGGCATCAACGGTATGTTGGCGGCAAATGAGCAAGAATGGATTGAGGCACTTGAAGCTTTGGTAACTGATCCATCATTGCGCCAACGCCTAGGCCATGAGGCCTTGGCTGATGCCCATGCCCGCTATAGCCCAAAAGCCCGTAGCCGCGAGTTGCACAATGTGCTTCAACAAATTTGGAGCATGTATACCCGCCAAATGTCCTTGATCAAGAGCAATGCCATGTTGTTGGGTGCTAATAAATCGCTCTCAAAGGGCAATGAAGTTTTAGTGATGCATATCGATGGCTTGATTACCAGCAACCAAGCGTTGCATTATCGAGTGCAGGAGCTTGAGCGCGACAATGCTCAAGCCAAGGCTTATGCCCATCAATTAGAGATTCAGCTGCAACAGATTGCCAATGGTATCTTCATGCAGTTCAGCGGTAAAGCCAAAGGGCTATTACACCGTCTTATCAACCGTAAAGGATAGAATCACCTTATGCAAGTTTCTGAACATCCCCGCTTACGAATCGCGTGGTTGCTAACTGCGCCAATTGTCGGTTCTGGTGGATATACTAATATTTTTCGAATTATGAATCTCTTGGCGAGCTTTGGACACGAGCAAGTTATCTTTATGAACCCGCACGATTACCCAACCGATGCGCTTGATCGGCCTGAGCATTTTGTGCAACGCTATTTTGGCATGGTTCATGCGCCAATTTATTTCTGGCCCCAAGATATTCGGGGTTTTGATGTGGTTTTAGCAACTCAATGGACGACCACAATGGGCTTTGAGATGTGTGATCCGACGATTCCACGCGCCTACTTTGTGCAAGATTTTGAGCCATTTTTCTATGCCATGGGCGACGAATGGCTACGAGCTGAGGCAACGTATAAACAAGGTTGGCCATGTATTACTTTAGGTCATTGGCTGGCCAAGCATCTACACGAGCAATACAAGGCGACAACCTATCCGTTTGATTTTGCAGTTGAACATGAGCGTTACTATCCGCGCCCACATTTGTTAACCAAAAAACCACGGGTTATTTTTTATGCCCGGCCTTCAACGCCACGCCGTTGTTTCGATTTGGGGATGCGTGCCTTGGCGATTGTCAAAGAGCAACGGCCTGATGTAGAAATTGTGCTCTTTGGTGATAAACATCTGAGCCATCATTCTGCGCCGTTCAAATTTACGGCCATGGGCATTTTAAACCCCGATGAATTAGCGGAATTGTATGCTTCGGCAACCTTGGGCTTAGTTATTTCCTCAACCAACCCTTCGCTGATGCCACCAGAAATGATGGCCTCGGGTTGTCCAGTTGTTGATATTGACTTGGCTCCGAACCATTTCTTAGTAACCCATGGCAAAACTGGCTTACTCGCGACGGCTGAACCGAAACCATTGGCCGAAGCTTTATTAAATGTGCTCAACGACGAATCACTGCGCCAGCGCTTGATCAAAGCTGGCTTGGAGCATGCCCAAACATTACGTTGGGAAAGCTCGGCGCGTGAGGTTGAAAAAGCCTTGTTGAAACTTGCCACAACCGCCTCTGGCAGCCTGATCCAACGGCTCTTGACTGATCATGAACATCCCAATGGCGATGGAGTTACCGCCCCTTTGACTGGCGATTTTCAAGTTGGGCAACGTTTGGTTTGTCAACACGATGGAGTCTGTGCTTTTGAGGTGGCCTTGGCTCAACCGGCAACTGGCCCTTGGCGCTTACAACTATACGATGCCTTGATCAATCCGAATCGTACCTTGGTTGATGTTACTTCAAGCACAGTTAACCAACAATGGCTGCATTTCGAATTTCCGCCCTTGCCAGCGAGCCGCAACCAAGCCTTGCATTTTGTGCTGAGCGCAACCAATGGTTCAAGCTTGCGCTTTGATTTCAAAGCATCAGCAAACGGTTCACTGAGTTTTAATGCAATGCCACAGTTGGGGCAACTTTGCTGTCGCGTGTTATATCAACCTGCCTATGATTCAACTGAACCGAGTGTAACGCCCGATGTGGCCTACCTAACAACCCAAAAAGCCCTGATTAGTAGTGAATATATTCAATTAAGCGAATTTGCCGAACGGTTGCACAACTTGATTGTGCCCAAAAAATCGTGGCAGGAGCGTGGTGCCAAAACATGGCGCATGCTACGCTCAGGAAATTTCAACGGTTTAGCTGCTGAAGCCAAGCAATATGGCCGTTGGGTCTACGATCGAGCTAAACAGCAATTGCGGCGCTAGCATTAACCACACATCAGCGGAACTCAATGAGGAGCTTCGCTGGTGAATCCCACGTTGGGTGTAGAAGCAATACTTTAAGCAGCAGCATATTTTGAATATTTGTGCTCTTTAAGCTAGGTATTCTCTAGAAGATACATTTGATAGATTAGGTCTGTTATAGGATTACATAACGATGCAACTGCAACCATTGCCAACCGAAATGCTCGCCACTTGTCCAGTTTGTGGTCAAGCGCAAGCTGATTTGGTTTGGCAACAAGCTGAAACATTTATTGCCGAAGGCTTATGTTTGTACCAATGCCAAGCCTGCACCCAAATTTATCTTAATCCACGCCTAACTTTAGAAAGTACCACCATCCTAGAAAACCAGAGCGAGGTTTATGCCTATACCGAGGTCGAAGAACGCCATGAAATTGACATAAAAGTTGACATTATTGGGCATATTGAGCAACAAGGCTTGCTTAAACCTGGCCGAATTCTTGATGTCGGCTGTAATCGGGGCTTATTGTTGGTGGCAGCCCAAAGCCGTGGCTGGCAACCAATTGGCATCGAACTTTCATCGGTGGCTGCTCAAATTGCCCGTGAGCGCTATGGTTTGACCGTTTATGGCGATTCAACCTGCCTTACTGAGCTTGAAGCCTTCGATTTGATTACCTGTTGGCATGTGCTTGAGCATTTGCACGAACCACTAAGCTTTATGCGTGAATTGGCGGCAGCGCTTAAGCCACAAGGGGTTTTGGCAATTCAAGTACCCGCCTATCGATTTCGTGAGCAATTTATCGAACAGCAACAAGCGGGCAGCCTCTTGAATGTTGTGCATACGCTGCATTTCACAGCGGCAACCTTGATCCAGCTTGTCCAGCAGGCGGGCTTATGTGTGTTCTATTGCGATGAATCGCCCCTGTATCGAATGCTGACAGTCTATGCATGCCATCCACAGGGATTAATGGCGCGTTTAGGCCCACCAGTATGGTTGCTTGCCGAACTTCAGCAGGCCCAAATTCAGCAGGCGGCCTTGTCAAAACAAACATCTGAGGTTGAAGCACAGGTTGCTCAATTGACTACTACAGCTCAGACGATGCACGACTATCTAGGCCAACTTGAAACTGCGATTGATACGAAAAATAAGCATATTGAGCAGCTTGAGCGCCAGATTACGACCCTCGAATCGGGTCGATTGCTGCGCTGGCTCAAAGCTTTGCGCCGTTTAAGCTAGCTTGTGATCCATAAGGTGGCTATTGTGCTTTGCCAACTGCTGCCCAAATATGCTGAAAAGTGGCTCGAAAATCAAAATAACATTGTGATATAATGAACACAGTAGCGCGGAAAGGAACTGTGTATGGCTATTCTGTTGGCGAAGTCGCCACTCTCTGATATTGCTGAAAAAGTTGAAGCAGGCGAACGCCTTTCGTTTGACGATGGAATGCGTTTGTATCAAACTAACGATATTTTAGCCTTGGGTAAATTGGCCGATACGGTGAATCGACGCAAAAATGGCGATGTGGTGTATTTTGTGCAAAATCACCGCATTACACCAACCAATGTTTGTGCATTTCACTGTAATTTCTGCTCGTTTCGGCGTAATGGCAACGAACCCGATGCCTTTGTGCGCACTCCCGAACAAATTATCGATCACGTTGGGCGTTTGTTTAGCGAACGTACCCGTGAATTTCATATTGTCGGCGGTTTAGTGCCCGATCTCGATGTTGAATATTATGCCGATATCATTCGTGAATTGAAGGATCATTATCCCAATGTTCACGTCAAAGCCTTTACGGCAGTTGAAATTGATTATATGGCTCAAATTTCGCATCTTGATTGGCGCACAACCCTTGAGATTTTGCGCAAGGCTGGGCTGGATGCCTTGCCTGGTGGCGGTGCTGAAATTTTCCATCCAGCGGTGCGCCGTAAAATCTGCCCCGAAAAGGTTGATGGCGATGGTTGGTTGGAAATTCATGGCATTGCTCACGAATTAGGCATCAAAACCAATGCCACTATGCTCTATGGCCATATCGAAACCCTCGAACAACGGGTTGATCACTTGTTACGTTTGCGCGAACAGCAAGATAAAACTGGCGGTTTTGTAACCTACATTCCGCTGGCTTTCCACCCCGAAAACAACAATTTAGGGCGGGTCAAAAAGCTCGATTGGACGACAGGCTTCGAGGATTTGAAGAATTTGGCGATTGGCCGTTTGTTGCTCGACAACTTTGCCCATGTCAAAGCCTATTGGATCTCGCTCACGCCACGGTTGGCCCAAGTCGCTTTGTCGTTTGGGGTTTCCGATGTTGACGGCACGGTGATCGAAGAAGAAATCTATCACGCTGCTGGGGCTAAAACCGAACAAGGTATCTCACGGGCAGAATTAGTTCATCTGGTGACGACTGCTGGCAAAACCGCAGTTGAGCGGGATGCACTTTATAATCACATCGCTGTGAACTAATAGCAGGGTTTGGGGCGCTTGCCCAAAGCCTTGCCTATCGCGTGAGTCGCCTAGCGTACTCACGCTTTTAAATTTTATGCTTGGTGTAATCGATTATCTCAATACACAACCGATGGATTATGGCATTACCGAGCGTTTGCCGCATGTGCCTGTCCAACGCGGAGTGCCAACGGCGATCAATGCGGCGGTTTTACGCGGCGAGGTTGCAGTTGCTCCAATGTCGGTCTATGAGTGGGCTTTGCACGCTGACGAGTTGTTGGTGGTGCGCGATTTTTCCATTGCCACAATTGGCGCAGTCAATAGTGTCAATCTCTTTTCGTGGTCGGCTGATCCACGGCAACTCGACGGCCAGCCAGTCGCATTAACCACTGATTCGGCCACCAGCATCAATTTGCTCAGGGTGCTGTGCGAACGCCATTATCGCATTCAACCAGAGTGGCGTTCGATGGCTTCAAATCTTGATGCGATGCTGGCGGAATGTCAGGCTGGCTTGATGATTGGCGATAAAGCGTTGGTTGAAGCCGCCACGCGGCGGCATTTGGGCGAACGTGGTTTGCCCTACTGCTTTGATCTTGGCGACGAATGGCTGAAACTCAGTGGTTTGCCGTTTGTCTTTGCGGTTTGGGTGGTGCGACGCGATCAGGCTGAGGCTGTGCGCGAAGCTGGAATTGTGCCAGCCTTGCGGGCTGCTAAAGCTGAAAATCTCACCCGCATTGATGAATTGGCTCAGCTGTATGCGCCGCGGATCAGCGTATCGCCTGGCGTTTGTGCCAAATATCTGCGCGATTTGCGCTACCACTTAACCTCGGTGGATTTGGAAGGCTTGCACACGTTTTTGCGCTATGCCGTGCCAAGTTTTCAACCAAGCCAATTGGAGTGGTTTAGCGAATAAATGCATGCCCTCACCCCCTCACCCGCCCAGCAGGCGAGGGGAATCACCATTCCAAGCGGCTAGATAATTAAAATTCAAATGGCCTGCTCCCCTCGCCAACCGCAGTGGGAGAGGGGCTGAGGGTGAGGGCATTTAGCGCGACTTGCGAATGGCGTAGATCGCTTGTAATTCGCGTTTACCTTTGAGTTGGACTGGTTCAAGCTCCTCTAGTTGGCGTTTATGCCGCTTTAAACGTTGGGCCAACGGCTGGGTGATGATAATCTGCCCAGCCTCGGCAATCCCCACCAAGCGGCTAGCTGTATTTACCACATCGCCAATCACGGTGTAATCCATGCGTTGGGCTGAGCCGATATTGCCAACCACCGCCCGCCCACAACTCATGCCAATGCCTAGGCCAATCGCATAGCCAAAGCTGGCTTGCCATTCTGTTTGCAATTTGGCAAAGGTTTGTTGCATATCGATCGCGGCGTTCATGGCGCGTTCTGCATCGTTGGGCAATGGTCGCACTGAGCCAAAAACCGCCATCAGGCCATCGCCCAAAAACTTATCGATAATTGCATCATAACGATAGAGCACGGCAGTCATTTCATCGAAAAATCGATTGAGAATTTGCTTGACCACGACTTGGGGCGCGAGATTTTCGCTGAGCGCCGTAAAACCGCGTAAATCGGCAAATAACACCACAATATCACGCTCGCTGGCCTCGCCAAAACCACCTTCGCTCAGCAATTGTTCAACTAGTGGTGGAGCCATATAGCGCTGCAAATCGGCGCGTAAGCGTTCTAGGCGTTGGGCTTGCAGCTGTTGGTTTTCCAAGGCTTGGGCGAATAAGGTGGCAAGGGTTTGGAGCAAATTACGGTCATTCGAGCGCCAAACGTAGTGTATATCAGCGGGCTTAATCAACAAAAGGCCGTGCAAGCGTTCGGCGCTATACAATTGGGCTACCACGATCGTGTTAATTTCTGATTGACGTAATGTTTGACCTAAGGCCGAGGCATGTTGATGGTTGAGCATTTGTACCCGACTTTCATCAAGGCTAGCCAACAGTTCAGGCAAGGCTGGTAGCTCGTGCAACCATGATTGCGGATAGGCAATGCTGCGGTTAATCTGGCGCTGCTCGGGATCAACCAACACCAACATACTTTGGGGAGCCTGAAACATGGCTGCAACTTGCTGCATAATCTCATGAAATGCTGGCTCGGTGGTGGTGCTGGTTAGTTGTAGGGCTATGTCGTTAACGCGATTGAGTTGTTGAATATATTCTTGTTCGCGCAAAAACAGCTTGGCGTTATCCAAACCAACCGTCAACTGAACGGCAATTGCCCCTAAAATTGATTGAGTGAGGCCATCCAAGGCGCTTGCATCGCTATGCCCAATTACCAAGAGGCCTTGAATTCCTTCGTGGGTATGCAGGGGCACGATCAATTCGGCGACGATCGTTGGCTCGCCCCACTCATAATTCAAGCAAAATTGCTCGCTATTGCTGCTGAGCCAACTTTGGTAATGCTCTAAGGCTTGTAAAATCCGCGCATCAATGCTCAGTGGCTGGTTGTAGGGATGATGGGCGAAATTGTGAGTTCCGGCCCGCAGCATAAATTCATTGTTGTGCTTGAGCAAAATTGCTACGCTGTTAAAGCCAAAACTATGGCGAACCAATGAGGCAACCAAGCGCAATAATTGATCAGGAGTCATTAACTCGGCGAAATTACGGCCTAGCTCAACCAATAATTGCAATTGATTGGCCCGGGTATGTTCGCGAGCAAACAAGCGATTATTGTTGACGGCGGTTGTGCCATGGTTGGCGAAGACTTCGAGCGCCTGAATCGTGGCCAAATCGGGGGTGATCAGATTGTTGGGCAGATCGACGATCATCAGCCCAAGCAATTGTTGCGGGCTGCCTAGGGGCACAAACAGATAATCAGCTTGGCGAATGCCAATCGCTCCAAACGGCAGTTGATTGGTTTCTTCATCGTCGAGTTTATAGCCTGAAGGCACGAAATACGAGCGGCTGATGCGAAACCGCTCACGCAGCAAGGGCACAATGCTTTGCTGAATCTGAGCATTTGTCCAGAGTTGCTGAATTTGTTCGCGCTGAACCCCAGCTACGCCTTGGGCTGGCTCAACATCATCAATTCCAAACACATGAATAATCACTTGGCGAAAGCCCAACGAACGATGAATCGCTTGAGCTAGCTCATTCAAGACATCTTGTAAGGGCAAATTGAGACTCAAGCGCTCGCCGACGTTCAACAATTCCTCCAACATTTGCGAACGGCGTTCGAGCAAGCTCTTTTGCTGAACAGTCGTTTGAAAAAGTTGAGCGTGATTAAACGCCGTAACGCTTTGATTGCCGATATTTTGGGCTAATTCAAGATGCTCTTGGGTAAAATAATTGGTACGCGTATGTGCAGCGGTGACCACACCAACCACAATCCCTTGATGAATCAACGGCACTGATAAAATCGAGCGGGTGGTTTCAGTGCGGCGATCAAGTGAGATCCAACGGGGATCGCGGGTTGTATCGGCGATGATTAACGGTTTCATGGCCCGCATAACCCAGCCCGCCACACCATCGCGAATGACCCGTTGAATACTCTCGGTGTTGAGGGTCTCTTTAACCGATGAGGCATAAAATGGCGTGTTATGATCGTTAACTAAAATAATCGAGGTGCGAACTGCGCCCAAAGCATTGGCTAATTGCAGCACCAAATCGCGCAAAATACTATTAATATCTAGGGAGCTGTTGAGCGTTTGGCTGATCGCATATAAAATATGCATTTGGCGGGTCGATTCTTCGAGGCCACGGCGATTTTTTTGTAGCCGCAGCATCACCCGCAAACGCGCCAAAAGCTCGGATAGCTCGATTGGCTTGACCAAAATATCATCGGCTCCTGCGTCGAGCGCTGCAACTTTGGTGCGCAAATCGCCAAGCGCCGTGATTTGAATAATTGGAATAAAGGGAATTGCGGGGTTACTGCGCAAATGGCGGGTCAGATCAACCCCATTCATGCCAGGCAAGGAAATATCCAACAAAATAATATCGGGAGTGATGACACGAACGAATTGCAAAGCTTCTTCACTGCTATTAGCCAACGATACGCGATAGCCAGCATCGCGCAGCAGCAGTTGAAACATCCGGCTAATACTGAGGTCATCTTCGACGATTAACACATGGCCATTGCTTGCATCAGGCATGGGAGTTCTCCATTGCGTCGCTGCCCTTCATTGTACGAGGTGTTCTGGCGTTTGACAATGGCATAAAGCGAAGTACGATCATAGCGCACCTCATTTTATACTTGTCCAGCGGTGCTTATGGAGGTTTCTTGTGAGTAAACATGTCGTTGTGTATGGTCGAACGAGTTTTTGCCCGGATTTAGCTCGTTCGCAACGTTTTTTGGCCGCTAACAATGTGGCCTACACCCAGATCAATATCGATCAAGATGCCGAGGCAGGTGCTTTGGTCGAGGGGTGGGTTGGTCATCGCAGTGTGCCCACAATTGTGATTGCCGAAGCTGGCAGTAATTTGCCTTTCGAGGAGCCAGCGCCTTTGCCAGCAGGCCGCCAAGCCCGCTCGTATGATCGTGGCACAGTGATTACTGAGCCAAGCGACGAGGCCTTAACGGGCTTCTTGAAGCGCAACGGTTTGTTGAGTTAAGCGTATCTTGAGCGGAGTTGAGGGGTGAAGGTTGGCATGAGAGCCAACCGATGAGAATGGTTTTAGCTTAATTTGGGTACGATAGGGCGACCCTGCTATGACCATACCGACAACACAACAATGGACAGCCGACGTTGTACATACGCTGTTAAACTACCCGCAACGGCTGCTGGAGCATCCTACTTGGGCGCTGGTTATCGCCGAATTTGGCGGCATTCGGCAACTGCGTCAACACCTCTTAACTTATCCATTTAAAGCCAAAGAATTGCGTTTGCTCAAGGTGCTGCTCGACTATCCCGATGCCGCAGTTGAATATTATTGCGACCTGTTGGCAATGCATCCGGCTACCTTTCATCGCCAACACAAGGCACTCTGCCAACGCTTGAGTGGTTTATTGCCTGTGCCACGTGCCGATGATCAACCTGCCCCCGAATTGGCGCAATTGCCCTATATCAAGCCTAAAACCAGCTTTATTGGCCGAGCGCTCGATCTTGAGCGAATTCAATTGCTGTTTGATCAAGGTTGTCATTGGATTAGCTTGGTTGGCGCGGCTGGAACGGGGAAAACGCGCTTGGCCTTGGAAATGAGCCAACGGGTTAGCTCAATGTTTGGCGATGGGATTTGCCTATTGCAGCTGAATGCTGGCGTTGAGCTAGCAACGCTGGCTGAATACTGTTTAAGCCAACTTGGGCTTGAGCCGTTATGCGATGATCCACGCCAGCGGTTTCAAGCCTATTTTGGTTCACGCCAAATCTTGCTGATTCTTGATAACCTGGATCAGCCAGAGCTTGCAACTTGGTTTGAGGACACCTTACAAGCTGCGCCGTTTGTGCGGGTTATATCCACTGGTTGCCAGCGCTTAAATGTGCCGAATGAATGCTTACATCATGTTGAGCCGCTTAACTATCCACAGCATGATGCTCAACCTACCTCACTTGCTGAGAATCCTGCCCTGCAACTCTTGCTTGAACGATTAACTCCATTTCAGCCAATTGATCTGACCAAGCTAGAACAGCGCAGAATGCTCATCCAGATTTGTCAGCTGCTTGACGGAAAGCCGCTGGCCTTAGAGTTAGCTGCTGGTTTAGCTGTAACCCATGATTTAGCGACGCTTGTGGCCCAACTTCAACTGATCGATGCACTTAATGCTGCGTCTGAAGCTCTAGGATTGCTCATTGCACTGAGCCATGCTGCGCTCCAACCAACAACGCAACAGCTTTTGGCGCAATTGTTGAAGCTGGCGCAGCATGCATGGCGAACTGAACTTTATGCTTCAAATGAAGTTAAGCCTAGTGAGATTGCTAGCGGTTTACAGGAAGCCCAAATTAAACATTTCTTGATTGATTTAGGGCATTGGTATGCAATTCCAGGGAGTATCCAACGCTTTATCGCTGGTTAGTTAGGTTCGCCGCAGTTTCGCGCAGCATGAAAGAATGAGATACCCCTATGACGCAATCAACTCTTCAATGGAACGACGCAGTGGTGCATGATCTGTTGCATTATCCTCAGCGGCTTTTACAGCACCATGCTTGGTCGGCAGTGATCGCCGAGGCAGGCGGTTTACAGCAGATGCGTCAGCAATTGCTTGATTTTCCGCTAAAAGCCAAGGAACGGCGGGTTTTAGAAGTTATTTTGAACAACCCTGAAGATTCGGTGGTGCGCTACACCGACCTGCTAGCGATCCATCATGCCACCTTTCATCGGCAGCAAAATGCCCTTTGTCGAAGTTTAAGTCAGTTTCTTAATACAGTGCAAGCTCCAGCTGAACCGCAAGTGTTGGCTACTCCAGTGGCGAACCCAGTGAGTTTTGTGGTGCCATGGACGAGTTTTATTGGGCGACATGCGGCGTTAACGACCTTAAAGACGCTTTTAGCAGACGACCATCGCTGGATAACGTTAATTGGTGCTGGTGGCGTAGGCAAAACCCGCTTGGCGATGGAGTTGGCCCAACAGAGCATTGGTTCGTGCTGTGATGAAGTGCATATGCTACGCTTTGCCGATGTGCAACGGGTTGAAGATGTGGGTTTGGCTTGTATCCAGCAATTGCAATTGGTCATTACGGAAGCCCAATCACTCGAGCAGACGCTGCAACAATTTTTTCAGCAACGGCGCAGCTTGGTGATCGTCGATAATTTGGAGCATATTCCAGCAGCAGGCTTGTGGCTTGCCCAAGTATTTCAAGCAGTACCGCAGCAACAGGTGATTGCAACGAGTCGGGTGCGCCTGAATGTACCCAACGAACAGCTTTATGAAGTTGCCGTATTGGATTGTCCTGCGGAAAAAGCTTCGTTCGAGCAGCTTAATCAATCGCCAGCAGTCCAATTGTGCCTTGATCGCATGGAAGCTGTGCGACTGGTGGATCGTACAAACCATCAATTGCTTGACCTTGTTGGCCAAATTTGTCGGCAGGTAGCAGGCCTGCCTTTAGCGATTGAGTTGGTTGCCGCTCGAACCGCCGAGTATTCCTTGGAAACGATTCTCGCAGCGATTACCACCGATCTTGAATTTATTGCTGAAGGCCCGCTGGATTTGGATGCGCGGCAGCAGACGATGGCTGCGACTATTGGTTGGAGCTATCAACTGTTGCCGGCTCAATCGCAACATATCATGCAGCAACTGGCGGTGTTTCGCGCCGGATGGGATGCAGCCGCAGCAGCGGCCATTTGTGGGCTTGAGCCTGAGTTGATGGAAGATCATCTAGCCTTATTATTGGATAACCACTTAATTAGTTATCGCCTGGATTCTGAGCAGCAGCCATATACGATCTTAGAGCCAATTCGTCAATATGCTTGGCAATTATCGCCTGCTGAACAACAACACCAACTTCGTTCGCAGCATTGCGATTACTATATTATTTGGGTTGCACCAAGCGAGGAGATCATGCTTGGGCCGGATGCGGCATTTTGGCATTGTGCGTTCTTGCAATCGTACCCAAATGTGCAATTGGCCTTGCATACGGCCAAAGCCGATCCAACCCCGCGCCGTTTTTGGCAATTGCTGGGTTCGTTATATCGTTGTTGGTGGAATTTTCAATTAATTGCTGAAGCCCAATCATGGCTCGAACCCACAATTCCAGTGGTGCTGCAACCAACCAGCGAGCCATATCTGCAATGCCGTGTATTGTATTCAATTTTGTTGTTTTGTGCTAAGGATACTGCAAGTTATTCGCGTTTGGCGACTTATCATTATTTAATTAACCTTGCTCATCATAATCAATTCTATGTACTCGAAGCAAAAGCCAAAAATTTCTATGCTTTGATCTTAATGGAACAAAATAAATTAGTTGAAGCCGGTGATTTATTATTAGATGCAGCTACTATCTATCGCCAAATTGGCGATGAGGATAATTTTCTAACACCTATGCTGAATTATGCCAATCTTCTGTATAAAACAAAAAGATTTGAGCAAGCATGTGATATTTATGATGAATTAATAATTAAATTTGAGGCAATTAAAGACTATGATGGAATGTATTCGAGTATTAAGAATGTTGCTGTAATTTATGTTTGCCAAGAGAAATATTATGAAGCCGAGGAGAAATTTCTTTACCTCATTAAACAAGCTGAGGATCGGAAAAATATCGATATTTACCTTGGAGACTTCGACATTTATTTGCGATTAATTAAAATCTATTCTTTTTTAAGAAGAGCCGATGATATAGATATTTATGTGCATAAATTGTATCCTATATCGATGGGAAGTTTGTTTTTTATTGAACAAGTATTTACACTTTGTGAGACGATTATCTATATAGCTATATTTAAAGAATATTATTTAGTTGCATATTCAGCATATATATATCTCTTAAATATATTATATCTTGAACATTATGAAATGCGTTGGTACGAATCTGAATTTCTAGAACGAACAAAAATTATTCTTAATCAATACTGTGAGGATTTTGATGCACTGATCGATGCTGATTTCTATTGGGATTTGAATAGTTTTAATGATACAATGAATTATTTTTTGCGAATAATCTATGGATTTCACTCAAACTCCTATAGTATTAATTGATGGAGATTGGAATACCTATGCCATTTACTGAAGAACAAATTGCAGATTTAATTTATGCACCGGAAAAAGTCATCGATCAACCTCAAATTGCTCAACTGATTCAAGCATATGGCGGAATTCAGCCATGTTATCAAGCCTTGAAGAGCATTCCGTTGCATGATGCTGAGTATCGTTTATTATTGGCGATTTTAGCCCAACCAGGTGCATCGGTCGATGATTATCTTCAGCAGTTGCATATTCATAAAGCGACGTTTCATCGGCATCAACGCAAATTATTGCGAAATCTTACCCATGCTCTGAACCAACAAAGTATCGCACAGGCTCCAAGTTCGTTGTTTGAACACTTCCAACGTTCGGCGGGATTGCCGTCGCATTTAAGCACTGATCGAACCTTGCTAGCCTACCAGCGGACGCTACAATTGCTGCAACAGGGTGTGCGTTTGATCAATGTTGTGGGTAATGATCAGGTTTTACAGCAGCAATTGGTGCTTGATGTGGCGCATCAGGTTCAAACCCAATTTACTCACGGCTGTTTATGGGTTGATTTAACTACCAGTTCGTCGCAAGCTTTAGGGTTACGGTTGCGCGATTATGGGCAACTTACGCCTAGCCTGAATGGGAATTCAATCCTTGAACTGTTTCAAGGTCGGCATGTCTTGTTAATCTTATGTGGCTATCAAGTCCATGCCGATGATGCCTTGTGGTTGCGGCGCTTGCTTGAAATTGCCCCTAATTTGGTGGTAATTTGTACCAGTAGCCAACGTTTGAAACTCTATGGTGAATTTTTGGTGCCAATTAGCTCACTACCAGCAGCTTAACGATTAGCGCACAATTACCACTTTAAACATCAGGTGGTGAATCGATGGCTTCACTTAATTCGCATTCAAGGTCATTGATATCGGCTATAAGCGGCACAATTGGGGCAAAACCCGTTTGAAATTGTGGTAAGTAGTGCTTTGTATGGTTGTGAGTCAAGCGGGTTTGTGGGCCAAGCGCTAGTGAATCGAGGTCAATTGCGGCGAGGCTTGGCAAATTTGGATGAGTAGTTGACATATGATCTCCTTGAATTGAAGCTTAAGTCAACTCTGCACTGAGTTGGGTGCGGTGGTTCGGCCTACAGCGAATGATGGATCGATCGGTGTCTAAGCTGGTGGTAGCAAGCATTTTGGCAACTATCTCCGGTGCATCGTCGCGGTTCGTGATTCAATCACTGTAGCCTTCGTCACTGATGGTTAGTGAGGAGATATGACCTAGTATAGCGGCTCAAGCCATCATCGTCTAGTTGTAATGGTTTATTGCATGACCAACGGCTAATATGCCCTCACCCCCTAGTCATCTCCTTACAATGGTAGGTTTTTAACAATCATGGTGACTCACCACCCTTCCGTCCCGCCTCAAGGCGGGAGACGCAGGGGGCTTTAATCCCCCTGCACCCCCTCAATGGCAATCAGGGCTATCATCCATGCATTGATGAACCAGCCTATCCGTGGTTCGTCGATGCAACCTACCCTTGTAAGCTAGTTCCCTCTTCCGCACGGCGAGGCGAGGGGAAACCGCTCCAAGAGTGCGTCGTCGTGGGCGAGAGGCTTGGGGTGAGGGACGGTGACAAGGTGTTAACCCATTACATCGACCACCTAGCTGCCGTTAATCCAATATAAAATGGGTTTATTGCACAGCGGCATAAACATTAATCCGGCCACATGACCAGTAAGTTCCAGTGCCCGCAATTGGATCAGCGGTGGCGCAAATGCGATCGCGAATTTGGGCATTGGTACGGTTTTGCGAGGCCAACAAGCCTGCTAAACCTGAAACATGGGCGGTAGCGGTTGAGGTACCGCTAATTGTGGTATAGCCGCCGTTGAGCCAGGTTGAATAGATGCTTGCCCCGGGAGCCGCCACTTTGACCCATGTGCCATAGCCTGAGGAAGGTGTTTTAATATCGGTTTTGCCGCTAGCCGCCACGGGGAAGCAGTTGGGGTAGGCTGCTGGATAGGTTGGCGTGCCCGAGTTACTGCCACCAACCGCACAGGTCAAGAAGGCACCTTTGTTCCACGCGTAATTAACTGCATTTTGCAGGGTTGTTGAGGCACTGCCACCCAAGCCTAAGTTGATCACTTTGGCTCCGTTGTTGGCAGCAAAAGTAATGCCTTGGGCCACAGCAGCCAGGGTACCACTGCCATTATTGTTGAAAACACGGATTGGCATCAAGCGACAATTGGGGCATAACCCTGCGCCACCAGTGCTATTGTTGGTTTCAGCGGCGGCTGTGCCTGCTAAGTGCGTACCATGACCATTGCCATCCATCGCGTTGGTATCGTTATCAACAAAATCGTAGCCAGCCACAATTTTGGCATCAAGATCAGGGTGGTTGGTTTGGATGCCAGTGTCAACAATCGCGATGATCACGCTAGAGCTACCTTGGGTAATATTCCAACCATCATAGGCTTTGATGACTCCCCAAGCCCATTGTTGGCCCAACCCAGGATCGTTCGGCGTATACAGTGGGGCATAGAGGTAGTTTGGCTCAACATATTCAATTGCTGGATGGTTTTTTAGCTCGGCCAGCACTCGTTCAGTTTGCTCTGGAGTAGCGTTCTGCTTGAGTGGAGCAAATTCAATTAACTCAAGATCAAGGCTAGCGAGATGTTGGAGATGATCGGCTCCGAGGTTTTTAAGGGTGGTGCTGCGAGATGCTGTATTCAGCGCAGGCTTAAATTTAATCAGGTATTGGCCGGCAACTGCGGGTGCTTCGGCCTCAGCCAATTGTTCAGGTGTTTTTTCTTTCAAACGAGTCTGCCCAGCAGTGTTTGTAGGAGTAGCCAAACCAAGCAAACAGCCGACAACCAACGTACTTAGCCATAGACGCTTCAAGAGAGCCTCCTCAACAAATGAAATGGTTGCAACAAACGGTTATCCAGTACGCTTCCAACTGGCGGTCGTACCTGCACCTGAGCAACAATGTTGACCACAACACGGTGAGGCCGTGAGAATTGCGGCTTGCCTCCTTGATTAATTGATTAATGCCGATGCCCATATACTAGCCGATTTTGATTAATTTGTAAAAAAATTTAATAATTAGCTGGATTTTAGCCCAATAATTGACTATTTGCTCTGCATAATGCTGGCAACAACTGACAAGTTTTGTCATAGCTTGCGGCTGGTTTATGGCTATAGTAACGCTGTAGCTGAAACACATTGCAATCAAGGAGCGAAATCAATGCCAAGCCGTTATAATCGTTTAGCGTGTGGATTATTATTGGGTTTTGTGCTCAGTGCCTGTGGTGGGAGCAGCCGCAGCAAGTTAAGCCAACGTCTGTCGCGCAAATTGAGCCAACCGCCGTGCCTGAAGCAGCCAATTCAGCGCCAGCCACTGGCAACCAAGCCAACGACTTAATCGATCAGTTGACTGATCCGCAAAAAACGGCTGAAAAACTCAAAACCTTGCAAAGCTATCGTTTGCGCAGCATAACTAAAATTAGCACCAAAAACGCCGAATCATCAAATGAATCGATTAGCGAAACTTTAGAAGAACGGATCAATCAACCGTTGGCCGTTCATCTCGAAGTAAAAACTAATACGCCTGATCCAACCAATAGCACATGGCTGATCGATGGTTCGGTGTATCAAGTGCAGGATACTGGCACTGAGCAAATTTGTAATGCAACCGTGCTCGATCCCCAAATGATGGAGCAGACCTTCGATATGGCACGTTCCTTCAATGGTGGCATGTTGAACGTCCTCGCAGCCTCCTTTGAGCCGCAGTTGATTGCTGAATCTGAAAGCGTCAATGGCATGACGGCGGCTCATTACCACGTTGAGAGCGATACGGCTGGCATGCTGATCAAAGGCGATTTTTGGATTACGCCAGAAGGCATCTTGATCAAATCTACTTCGAGTATGGATATTTCGTCTGAAGGTAACAGCATGATCACTGAAACCTCGATCGAGCTTGATCAAATCAATCAAATTGCGCCATTTGCCGTGCCAGCGAGTTGTACACAAGTAGCGGATACGATGATGGGTAGCCTGCCAACAGTCGATGATGTGCAAAATCTGCTGATGGATGAAAGCCTCATGAGCTATAGTACAAGTATGCCAATGAGCGATGTCATCGATTTCTACAAAACTGAACTTGCCAACCAAGGCTATACGGTTAGTAGTATCTATGAAAATGCCGAAGGGACGATGTTGCAAGCTGTCAATTCAAGCCATACGTTTAATCTTACCATCGGCACCGCAATGAATGGTTTGACGGGCGTGCTGGTGCAAACCCAATAAGCGGTTGTTCGCCGCGCTCAGTGGTTGTAGCTTTTGCTTCGGATGCTTTCCTATCCATGTTCATCGCATCCCAACGAGCTACAATCGCTGGCTAAGGCGCAGCCAACCAAGTGACGTAGCGATTTGGGCGTTTGAGCTTGCTGCATAAAACTGAAAGATTGGGGCAACATGCGGCGTAGCGCTTGAAAATCGGCTGGTGGAATTGGTGCACCAATTAATTCACGTAGCCAATCTGCTCCACTCCAAAGCGCTTGTGCCCGCTCAGCTTGCTGGTTGAGTGCGCTCCAAACGGCTAAACCCTCGATTGAAGCAGCCACGCCTTCGCGATCACCAACCCGATAGAGCGTGGCTAAACTTTGGCTGAGCAACTGTTGAGCATCTGCATAACGGCGTTGGGCCAAGGCTACTCGCCCCAAAAAGGTTTGACTACGGGCCATGGCAGGCCAATTGCCCAATGGCTCAAGCATGGCGATGCTTTGTTCGAGCCATTGCTGAGCTTCGTGATCGTCGCCATAAATTAATAAAGCCCGACCATAAAACCCCATCGCCGTGCCAATGCCACTTTTGCTGCCAAGCTCTTGATAGAAGCTTAAACTTTCGGCTAACAGCGCCAAGGCACTGCGTGAGCCATGTTGCACCAACTGACTCATGCCCAAATGGCGCAAACTGCTGGCCATACCATAGCGATCATCAAGCATTTTTAATAATGGCAGACTTTCTTCCAAGGCCTGAATTGCCTCGCCATAACGCCCTTGCCAATAGGCGACCATGCCAATATTGGTTAGTGCATGGGCAATTGCCTTGGGTTGATGTTCGGCGCGTGGCTCGACCAACACTTCGCTAAAAGCCTGATTAGCTGCTGAATAATCATCTTGGATAAAAGCCAAAACTCCCGCCCCAAGCCGCACTTTATCGCGAATTGCCAAGGGGATTGTGCTTGGTTGCAGGTGTTGGATTTTGGCTAGCCATTCGCGCCCTTCGCTGATCAGGCCTTGCTCATGCCAAAAGCGCCAAAAACTCGCGCATAATTGCCAGACTGCCAAGCTATATTCTTGCTGAATGCCCCATGCGAGAATGCTGCGAATCGTTGGCAGTTCGCGTTCGAGCCGTTTGATCCAGCCAGTATGGTTGCTGACCAAAAAGGCTTGTTCGGCTTGCTGCATCAACTCAACATAATAATCAAGTAATTGTTGTTGGAGCCAATGGGCCTCGCCTTTTGGCAATTTACTCAAGCTATATTCGCGAATGGTATCGAGCATGGCGAACCAACTCAGGCCGTCGCTGCTGGTTTCGCGTTGTAACAAACTGGCATTGACCAAATGCTGCAAAACCCGTTCGATCCGGCTTGGTTCGTCGTTGGGCCATAACGCTTGGGCCGCCTCACGGGTAAAACTGCCAGCAAACAAGCCAAGGCCTTGAAAAATCGTTTGTTCATAGCTGCCAAGCAGTTCGTAGCTCCAATCGATTGCCCCGCGCAGCGAATGTTGGCGCTGTGTTCGATCCGGGCTGTTATGATAGAGAAAATCGAGCCGCTGGTTGAGTCGTTGCAACATCACCTTGGGCGGATAAAATTTGCTGTGAACGGCTGCCAACTCAATCGCCAAGGCCAAACCATCGAGCCGCACACAAATTTCGGCCACGCTAGCAGCATTTTCAGCAGTCAGGCGAAATTGGCTATCAACTGCTTGCGCTCGCTGCACAAAGAGTTGAATCGCCGGACTAGCGGCAATTTGCTCAAGTGGTGGGCTTTGTTGCAGGTCGGGCAAACCGAGCGGGGGCAGTACAAACTCATATTCACCATACACTCCCAAAACAATTCGGCTGGTGACCACAATTTTTAAATTTGGGCAATGCTGGAGCAATTGGCTGACTTGCGGCGCTGCACCCAACACCTGCTCAAAATTATCCAAAATGAAGAGCATGGTTTGATTGCTAATCCAATCTTGCAAGCGTTCGAGTGACTGATCATCGCCGTGGTCGCGTAAGCCAGCGGCGCGGGCTAAGGTTGCCGCTACCATATTGGGATCGTTGATGGTGTCGAGCGCGACAAATACCACTGGCATATGTTGCGTTTGATGCAATTGCTGGGCAATATAGCTGGCCATGCTGGTTTTGCCCGATCCACCCATCCCTGTGATCGTGATTAATCGGACTTCGGATTTGCTCAGCAGTTCTTGTAAGGCGGTTAATTCATGCTGGCGGCCAATCAGCGCGGCGATCGGGTAGGGTAAGCGCAAATGGGCAAGGCTGGTCGGGTTGGCTTGCGGCGCTTGAGTAGGCGCTTCAATCCGCATAAAACGATAGCCAATCCCTGATTCTGAGTGAATTAATTGCGGATTGGTTGGATCGTCTTCGAGTTTGGCGCGTAAACGCCGAATATAGGCATGCAGATAGGCCCGATCTTCGCTATAGCTTTTTCCCCAAACCTGTTGTAGCAACATACGATGGGTTAAAACTTGGCCATGATATTGAATAAATAATTTGAGCAAGGCCCATTCAGTTTTGGTAAGATGAACTAATTCGCCATATTTGCGTACTTGCTGGTCTTGCCAGTTGATCAGCAACGCGCCACATTCGGTATATTGCGGCTGTTGTTGCTGAGTCGCTTGTTGGCTGCGCCGCAACAAGGCTCGAACGCGGGCCAAAAATTCGCTCTCATGAAACGGCGTAATTACATAATCATCAATCCCTTGATCGAGCGCAATGCCTCGCATATAGGCATCGCTGCTGGCTCCCACCATTAGCAACGGCAAATTTGAATGCTCACGAAGATTACGACAAAACTCCAACGCATCATGGTCGGGAATCCACTGATCGATCACCACCAAATCAAGCGCCTCTTGCTCAACGAGGAGCTGGGCTGACTGAATACTATCGCTGCGTAACACCTGAAAACTAGCGGTTTTCAAGACCCGCACAATTAAGGCTTGCAAGGCTCGATCTGGTTGAATCACTAAGATTGTAGGCTGTTGCGTCATGGAACCTCCTAGTGGATCGCTGGCAGCGCTTTAAGATATTTTTTAGAAACATAACAATATTTTTAGAATTTTTTAAGAAGGGTTGCATATAGTATACCTACGAATCGCGCTTTTCGACAATCAAGCTTGAAACAATCCCATTCCCGATCTTTTTTAGTGGCATTCACAAGGAAGGATAGCAATTATGCACAAGCGGTGGGCATTTTGGTTCAGCGGCCTAACCATGGCTTTGGTCATGTTGGCAAGTTTTGGCCCTGCGGCGCAGGGGGTTGCAGCCCGCACTTGGGCAACCGTTAGCAACGGTGATTCTGGCGATAACGTCTATACCGTGCAAGCAATGTTGAAGCAACGCGGCTATAGCTTGACGGTTGATGGCGATTTTGGTGCAGGCACGTTGTCAGCAGTCAAGAGCTTTCAATCGAGCAAAGGCTTGAGCGCTGATGGTGTGGTTGGCCCCAACACGTGGGAGCAATTGGTAATCACGGTGCGCCAAGGCGATAACAACATTGTCGTCAATGCCTTGCAACGCCAATTGAAAAAGCATGGCCACTCGTTGACGGTTGATGGCGATTTTGGTGCAGGCACGTTGTCAGCAGTCAAGAGCTTTCAATCGAGCAAAGGTTTGGGAGCCGATGGCATTGTTGGCGCTGATACTTGGGCTGCATTGACGGGCAATCCAGGTGGTGGTGGCTCGAGCCGCGCCGATTTGGCTCGTACCATCCGCGATAGCAGCCGCATCGCCCTCGCGACAATTCATACCTCAGGCGTTTCCGATAGCGCAACCGCTCGCCAAAATATTGTTGACACCGCCAATGGTGGCGCTGCTCGCCGGAGCAGCTATGGCAATGCCCCAGGTGGTTCGGTTTACCTCAGCACCTCATTATTGAATGGGATGATCACCCTCTCACAGTCGTGGAGCTACTCGGTCAGCGAAATTGCTGGTGGTTCACATAGCGCCAACTCTCGTCACTATGCTGGCGTTGCCGTCGATGTCAATGTGATCAACGGCTCACACGTTAGCGCATCACACCCCAACCAACAATCATTCCGCAACAAATGCGCCAACCTCGGCGCAACCGAAGTGCTTGGGCCTGGCGATTCCGGCCATAGCACCCACATCCACTGTGCTTGGCCTCGCCCATAATCGCTTTTGTCTACAAGCCTCACGTTTTCCAACGTGGGGCTTGTTTTTTGAACAAAGGAAACCCCGCAATGAAGAAACTTTCGCGCCGTACATTTGGCAAACTATCGTTGGGTGTGGCAATGAGCGTGGTGGTGGGTGGTACTGAATTACGCCTCTTGCGGCCTGCCTATGCCGCTGTTGCAACTCCCGCAATCGATTCAACTACTGCTTGGGGTGCTGCCGCTGCCAAAGAGCCAATCAATGTGCTCAATCAAAAGCCAATCGGGATTGTTGTGCACCACACGACGAATCCTAACACCAACGATTTTACCCGTAATAAGGCTTGGCAAGTGGCACGGCAAATTCAGCAAAGCCATTTCAATCGCGGCTGGATCGATACAGGCCAACAATTTACGATCAGCCGTGGTGGCTGGATTATGGAAGGTCGCCATCAAAGCTTGAGCATTTTGCAGGGTGGCACGAAGCATGTTCAAGGCGCACACGTCGATGGCCATAATGAAACCCATATTGGCATTGAATGCGAAGGCTTGTATATGAATGTTACGCCCAGCCTGCCTTTGTGGAATAAACTGGTGGCGTTGATTGCCTATATTTGCCAGCAATATGGCCTAACCGCCAACGCTATTGTCGGCCATCGCGATTTGGATAGCACCAGTTGCCCAGGCGATACGCTCTATAGCTTGCTGCCACAGTTGCGTACCGCTGTTGATACGACGCTCAGCGGTGGTGCAGTTGGCCGGATGTGGCCAATTTTGCGGCGTAACACCCCCGCGACTGGCCTCGCCAAAACCATGCAATATCTTTTGCGGGCACGCGGCGCGACGATTACCGCCGATGGAGCCTTTGGCCCAGGCACCGAAACTGCCGTCAAGAGTTTCCAAACTGCCAATGGCTTAACCTCAGATGGAGTTGTTGGGGCCGCAACGTGGGAAAAATTAATTATGACCTTGCGCTCAGGCGATACAGGCGAGGCAGTCAAGGCCTTACAAAATCAACTGACGGTGCAAAGTTACCCAACGACAATTGATGGCAGCTTTGGCACAGGCGTAAATACCCTTGTTCGCGCCTTCCAAACCAATCGCCAACTGACGGTTGATGGCGTGGTCGGCTTGAACAGCTGGAACAACTTAGCGATGTAGTGAGGTTGCTTGATGAAAGCTTTAGTTTGGCGAATTGCCAGTTTTACCTTGATTTTTGGAATTACACTTGGTTCAATTGGCTCGGCGCAGGCATTTTCAGCGGCATTTTTCCATACCATTAGCAAAGGCAATCGTGGCACTGATGTCAAAGCTATGCAATATTTGCTCAATATTAGTGCCGATGGTGTGTTTGGCTCAGGCACCGAAAGCTCAGTCAAGAGTTTTCAATCAAGCCGAGGCCTTGGGGCTGATGGCATTGTCGGCCCTAACACTTGGAATGCCTTGATTGTAACCGTGCGCCGTGGCGATAATGGTAACGCGGTCAAGGCTGTTCAAACCTTGTTGAATGCCAAACGCAACGCTGGCCTAACCGTCGATGGGGCATTTGGGGCTGGTACTGAGAGCGCTGTCAAGAGTTTTCAGAGCCATGCTGGCCTGAGTGCCGATGGCGTGGTTGGCCCAACCACTTGGAAGAACTTAATTTGGCATTATGAATATACCGATTTCAGTGCCAACATCTGCGATCAAGACCCCGATGGCAATGGCAACGCTAACTGGGGTGTCGCCTCAACCGTGGCCCAAATTGAAGCAGCCGCTAGTGATTTTGCTGGTTATGGCAAGGGTAAAGTGCCGCTTGGCGATATTAGTTTTGAGCATGGCGGCGATATCCCAGGCCATGCCTCGCACGAAACTGGCCTTGATGTTGATCTTTGGCCAATTCGCACTGATAGCAAGCAATGCACGGGCAGCCGAATCACGTGGCAATCGAGCACCTACGATCGCGCTGCTACCCGTAATTTGGTCAAAGCCATTCGAGCTGCGGCCCCCAACCAAATTACCGTGATCTACTTCAATGATCCAGTGTTGATTAGCGAAGGTTTGACGACTTCCTATCCCAATCACGATAATCATTTACACATTCGCTTTAAATAAAGATTGATTGTTGTGCGATAATCCGTCAGGCCTGCTGCTGTGAAGTGGCTAGCCTGACGGATTCTGGCTATTTAAGAGGAATGTTGCCCCATGCGTTGGATCATATTTCTTGGAATTATTGCTAGTTTAATCGGTTGTGGCTCAGTGCAATCAACCGCTGTGCCAACTTCTGTGCCAACTTTCGGTTCGCAAGGTTGGCGTTTGAGTTATGTGCAACAACCATTAACATCTGCCCATTTGATCATCAGTGGTGTTGCTGGATTTCGGACAATTGGCGCGGCAGTCAATGGCCCTGCTTGCTTCAGTCAAGGTCGTTTGGTCTATACCACGGCGACCAGCACAACCAAGCGTTTGGTTGCAAGTAATTTAGCCAATTTGCAAACCCAAATTTTGGTTGATGATCCTGAGGCGGTATTGAGTCAAGCCACATGTCATCCTACCAATGATCAACTGCTTTATTTGCGTTCGCCATTGGCCTTGATTGATGACGAGCCTGCGCCGCCCAGCATCTGGCAAATCAGCGCCAATTTGAGCCAGCCCCAAAGCTTGGATGTCGATCAAACGCCAGCTTTGAATCAACAATGGTCACCCGATGGGAATTGGTTGATCTATGAATTGGCTGATCGACCGCAATTGGTGCTGCAAGATGTTACTGGAGTAACCCGCGAATTAACCTTGACTGGGACGTTTACTTGGCAGCCTGATAGCCAAGCCTTAATTATTGCCCAACTCACCGAGCCAGAAACTGGGCGTTTTGGTCGTTTGGTGCGTTATGATCTGGCGACTGAGCAATTAAATGTTGTGCTCGAAAGCGTTGATGCCGATGTGTATTATCCACGACTGGCTCCTGATGGTCAGCAATTAGCCTATATTCGCCGCCCGCTGGGTGCTGAACTCGGCGAAGTTTGGCTATTAAAGCTTAATAATTCCATCCAACCGATTCAACTTACCAACGATCCTCAATACGATAATTTTGATCCCCAGTGGTCGCCAGATAGCCAGCAATTGGTTTGGAGTAGACTTGACCCACAGCAATCGCGCTATTCAATCTGGCAACAAAATCCTGAAACGGGCAATACCAGCCAATTTGCTGATGATGCGATTTGGCCGCGCTGGTTGCCCTAAAACACAATGCAGCAGGTTTGGCCTGCTGCATTGGTGATCGTGTGTTGTCGTGTAATTATTGTTTGACGATACGGTTTTCGATGTTGGCGCTGATTGGCTGAGCTAACTTTTCGATGTAGCGCACGAAGCCATCGAGATCGGTTGGGCCAACTTCGCGATTGGTGCCTTGTTTGAGCACAACGAAGCCATCGCCACCATCAGCCAAGAAGCTATTGACGGTGATCGTGTAGCTCGCAGCTTTATCCAAAGCCTTGCCGTTACCATCGAGCACCTCGACAACCTTTTGACCAACAGGATTGGCATCAGTCCAGGTGTAGCTCAAACCTGAAATTTGCAGGATACGAGCGCGAACTGTCCCATCGCTTTGGTTTTGCCATTGTTGGTTGAGCAAGGTGTAAATATCAGCCCCAGTTACGGTCATCTTGACCAAATCGTTGCTGAATGGCTGAATTGAATACAACTCGCCCCAGGTAATTTCGCCAGCATCGAGTGGTGCACGAATGCCACCTGGGTTCATAAAGGCAAATTGAGTGCTCATGGTGTTACGTTGAGCATCGGCAATCAGGTTACCTAAGGCCGATTCGCCAGCCGCATTGGCCGTGTTGGTGATCGCACTAGCAGCAGTACCAACCTTGCGGTTGACTTGGGGTGCTACTTGGTCTTCATATTTCTTGACCATTGCCGCAACATCAGCATCAGGGGTCATGTCTTCGTGGAAGGTCGTGACGATCGTCGCTTTTTTGGCGACAATATCGCGTTTGGCGCGGTCGATTGTCAAATCGATATCAGCAAATGCGGTGCTATACGAAAGCGCTTGGGTGATCAACTTGCCATCAACTTCGCCGCTGATTGAGGTGTGGGTGTGAGCGCTAACGATCACATCAACATCATCATTAATGCCATTGGCAATTTCAGCAATTGGGCCAGTGATTGCGCCAGTTGTGGCGTTTTGCGTACCACCTTCGTGGGCCAAAACAATGATTGCATGCACACCTTGGCCGTTCAACTCGGTTACTGCTTGGTTGATCGCCGTAACTTCATCGATAAACTCAAGGTTGGTCACACCTGATGGAATCACGATTTCAGGGGTATTTTCTAATACTACGCCAATAAAGCCAATGCGTGCCCCATCGATGTTCATCACATGATAGGCTGGCAAAATTGTCTTATTGGTGCGTTTGTCGATCACGTTGGCCACAACATAGGGATAGTTTGCACCTTCCCAGCAGCCAGCGGTTGGGTGACAGCCACCATCGATCAAGCGCATCATTTCATCGAAGCCTTCATCGAATTCGTGGTTGCCGATTGTGCCAACATTAACTCCCAACATATTGAGGAATTCCATGGTTGGCTGATCTTGCAACAAAGCTGAGCTTGGTGGGCTTGCGCCGACCATATCGCCAGCTTGCACGGTCAACGAGTAGCGAGCTTTGGCGCGAGCTTGTTTGATGTAGCTGCTCAAGTAGGCAGCGCCACCAACATCTTTATTGCTCACCTTGCGGCCCGTTGAAATTTGGCCGTGGAAGTCGTTGATTGCCAACATTTTGAGCTGCATTGGCACCAAGGTCACGCCAAGGCGGGTCAGCAAGATTTGGTTCTTGCCATCTTTGGTGTGCCATTCCATGCGAGCACGCTCAAAGTGTTGGGTCAACACTTTATCTCCATCGATGTTAATTTCTTCTTGCGGATCAGAGAGTGGCAAGCCCCACAAGGCTAATGATTCGCCGTAGGTAATGCCATTTTCGCCCAAATCCAAACCTTGCGAGTTCCAATATTTCAAGAACTCACCACAAACGCTATGGCCAGTTTCGCTGAACAATTGGCAGCCAGTCGCTTGGGGAGCAGTGGGGAAATCGCGCCATACACGGTTTTCGCGCAACAGCACTTCATCATTAATCCGGCCAAGCAAAATCGTAAATGGAGCTGGTTTCTCGGGGTGATATTCAAGCCGTTGGCGCTCGAAATATTGCACCAAGAACTTACCTTCAGGAGTGGCTTCTTCATAGGCTGCGGTTTGGGGATAGCCAAAAACGGGCAGCCCACCGTTCTTTTCCCAGTAATCGCGGAACTCGGGAGCAATACATTCAACAACGCCGGGCTGGTTGAAACACAGCTTTTCGGCGGCCTTCGTTGGTGCAGCTTGGCCAAGCGAGCCGACCAACAGCGTGAAGCCAAGTAGGATGCCCACTTTGCTTTTCACGTTATGCCACATTGCAAAATCCATGAATTGTTTCTCCTGGACACACAGATCAACTAGTATTATACGTCATAAAATAATATTTTTGGTTAAATTTAGTTCAAATTTTGGTTGTATTTTATTCACAACCCTAAAATTATCTAAATAGATCACAAAAATAGTGTGGATTTGATTTCTATAATTTATTGGCTAGAATACTTAACAATGGCCTAGCTAAATAGCCAGATTACGCACCTTCCCAAATTTGTTCACCATTCATAATTCGGCGTAATTGTTCAGGGAAGCGTTGGAAGTGCAGTGGTTTGGCCAGAAAGCCATCGAAGCCTGCCGCACGAATTTTGGCAACTTCTTGCGGCCCTGTCTGAGCGCTGACCGCGATCACCAAGGCATTGCAGAGTTTGGGGTGCACACGAATTTTAGGTAATAGCACATAGCCATTTTCGCGTGGCAAGTTAATATCCAACAAAATTAAATTAATTGCGGGCACAGCATCGTTTTCGAGGAAGGCAAACAGTTGGCGACCTGAAGGCCGTACATTACAATAACGCACTTCTGGCATAACATTCAGCAATTCAGTTAATACCAGCATGTTATCAATATTATCTTCGACGATCAGCACAAACGCTTTGGTCATTTTTTGAATCAGCGACATACTATTAACTCCTTCGTGAGTAATTAATTCGTTTGATCGTTTGAAGTATGTAAATCGTTGTCGCTGATCTGGGGCATGGAACGGTTGAAATGAGCACAACAATTAGAATTTGTTGGGTTTAGCCACGTTTACGCGCGACAATCAAGACGTAGCGCACAAACTCGGCGTAAATTTTCTCGACCATCGGCCAGGTTTGTTCGATCATTCCAAGCATTTCTGGTGGATAAATTGCCGCCAGTTCGGCCCGTTTTTGCTCGATGCCAAGCTTAGTATGAGCTAGGGTTTTCTCGATGCCAGCGGTCAAATCGATCAACTCAAGCTGCTCGAAGCCGGTTTGGGCGAAGAGATCGAGGTAGCCTTGTTTGGTGGTAAGGGTATTAATTTGAAAGGCTGGGAAAAAGATCTGTTGCTGCTCAGGGCTAAGCGACTTGACTTCAACAATATCGGTCAATACAAAATAACTGCCAGCCTGCAAAACTCGATTGGCTTCTTGCAGCACGGTAAGGCGGCTTGGCATATGAAAAATCGATTCAAAGGCCCATGCAGCGTTGAAAAAATCGGCTTCAAACGGCAATTCCATGGCATTGCCCCAATTGATGTGCACAAGCTCCTGCATTTGCATGGCTTGGATGGTAGCTTGTGCTTCGGCAACTTGGCCGTGAGCCACAGTTAATCCATGGACATGACATTGTTTGGCGCTGGCCATGCGAATCGCCGGCAAGCCAGTGCCACAGCCAAGATCAAGCATGTGTTGGCCTGGCTTGATTGGCGTTTTCTCAATCATCAAATTGGTCAAATGTTCTTGGGCTTCGGGGAGCGACATATCTTCCAAGCCTGCTGGCCAATAGCCGCCGTGAACACTATCGCCCCAAATTAATTTATAGAACGGCCCCATCGCGTCGTAGTAGGCTTCAACATCGCTGATGCTTGGTGAGTTGGGTGCTGGAATATCGGTTGATAGGACTGTCATACACAATTCTCCTAAAACGCTGCTACAACTCTGATTCAATGCTGGTTGATTGTGGATACCAAAACGGCCCAAGTTGTTGACCAAGCCCTAAGATCGGGCCACGCTCCCAGTGTTGGCGAAATGCGAGGGCGGCTTGGGTGCGTTCAGTTTTATCGACCTGCCAAGTTTTACGCAAGAAGGCAAAATCGTACAAAATCTGGCGAAACTCCTCCTCGCTGAGCGTATAGCCAGGCTTTTGCGTCCAATAACATTGCAACTCGCCTACCAACAGTGGTGGCAAGAGATCATGATTAACTTGGGGTTTGCCAAACGATACGAATAGCTCTGCTGGTGGAATCGGCTCGCCATAGATTGCCTCAATCGCTTGGCTACGGGTTTTGAAGACAGTTTTTTGGGCAGCTTGGAAAATGATTTGCCATGGATCTTCCGAATCACGCACGACAAACCACCAAAGCGTTGGTTGATCGGGATGATCATAGGGTTGCTGCAAGCGTTGAGCCGCATCAGCCAGGATCGGCGAATATTGGGTATCTAAAAGACGTACTCGCCAATTATGTTCCTGATAGTATTCCAGCATTGTTTGACTTGCTGCGCCCCACGCGACCCATTGTTCGATATGCTCACGATAATTTGGCGTAGTTTCTTGAAATTGGTTGGGCAAAAGCATGGGTAAGAAAAGATGCTTGATCCCATGAGAAAAAAAGAGTTCAAGGCATTTGAGTAATTGTTGATGCGACCAACGCGCATATTCTTCACCAGCAGCCGACATATTGGCTAAAGCTGCTTTGCGTCGGCTACCACCACTCGAAAAAACCATGGTTGCTGGCGCAACTTGGCGAATTGTCGTAAGTGGGGCATGAAGAAATTCTGCTAACGTGGGCGTGGGCCTCATAATTTTAATTCTCCTAGAGTGACTGCTAACATGGCACTTAACTCATAAGCGCGATCAATCCGTTGGGGACAATAAATTTCTTTATTGAGCCAACATTGATACTCTTTCATCCGAAATGGACGATAATGAATACAGAGCCAATTATAACCACGTTGGAGCATGTGGATGTCGTCGTCATCTAAGAGGCCAGCTTCACGTAAGTTTTGCAATGCCAGCACCGCATAGGCCGTTTCAACCGTGGTTGATCGATTGATGATGCCCCAGCCACCATCAGGATGTTGATGGACTTGTAATGCAGCGACGGCTTCTTTCATGGCGGTTTTGTAGGGCGAGTTTTTGAGCGCAATCAGTACATGGCAGGTCGTGTAGAGCCACGAAGTATTCCATTTATCGCCGCTCCAACTGCCATCAAGTTTTTGAGCATCAATAAAAATCTTCCACCAGCGTGAAATATCAACTCCGGCTAAATCGAGTGCGTGCACGGCGCGAGCTGTCAGCGAAATTGAAGGCTGTAACTCACCATGATAGGCTACGAAGTAGGGTTCACGCTCAAATTGATTTAATATCGCGAGATCGACTGGATAGCCTGCTGCGATTAATACTGCCACGGCGGCGGCGGTATCATCGCCATCGGGCATAAAATCGTCGCTAAAGCCAATCCCGCGCGGCTTGAGTGCTTGATGTAAATCGGCAATTTGTGGTTTGAGCACATCCTGAATACTGGGGAAATCGAGAATTCCGCCAGTGACCAAAGCATATAGGCTGAACGATTGTTCGAAGCGTGGGATTGGCCATGCGGTTGGCATAATGCATGGAGCACTTTCCGAGGTGGCCAGCGACGCTTGGCGCAGGTAGTTTTCTGCGCCAGCGATTTCGTTGCGTAGATTTGGATTATGATTGGCAGCAAATAACCATGCAGCGGTGGCAGCGGGGCTATGACCAATGCCACCTGAGCCATCGATCAATTCTGGATCAGCATGACTAGCCCATGCTTCCCATGAATAAACTGGGGCTGTGCCTGCACGGGGCTTTTTTTGTTGAATCAATGAGCGTTTATGTTCGCCGAGTGCGATCAACTCGCGATAGGGTGCAAGGGGGATATTAAGGCGGAGCTTAATTGGCACATCGTCGATATCATCTTGATGCTCTTCGCGATAGGCCTCTTCAAGCATGTAAGGGAGCAGGAGTTCCATTCCAACTGGCAGGTTATCGGGCAGCGGTTTCTCCCAATATTCAAGTTGGCGGCGCAGAAAACGTTTGGCCTCAAGCAATCCATCGAAGGTTGAACGACGCTGACAGTGGCGGCGTAGGGCTAAAATTGCCGCAAGGGTTGGCACTGCTCGACTGAGCGGCATCGATGGATTACCCCAGCCACCATCCGACTGTTGTTGGCTAATCAGCCAGTTGACTGCTGGCCAAACATGCTCTTCGCTGGGCGTTGGATAGAGCCGCAACGCTTGGGATGTGTCATAGACTGATGGACTCATCAGGCCACCATTTTGGCCAAGGTCGCGAATCAAGGCCCGCAGATCATCAATTAAAATATCAACAATTAAGCTCATAGACAACGGGTCGAGATCCTACACAAGGTCGTAATCTGAACCCTGCTCCTTTCTGGATGGTGATCAAACCAGCGCCTAGGACAAGACGCTGGTTTGATCACTGGGGCTTAGTAGGGTTCCCAGACTGATTCACCATTTAAGATCCGCGTAATTTGGGCGGGGAAGCGATTGCGATTAATCGGCTTGCCAATCAGGCCATTGAAGCCAAGTTCGCGGGCTTTGGCCACATCTTGCGGCATCACATTCGCGGTTACCGCAATTACTTGGGTATTCTTAAGTTGTGGCACATTGAGCATATTTTTAAAGACAGTAAAACCATCTTCATAAGGTAACTGAATATCGAGCAGCACTAAATCGGGGTATAACCGTGGATTTGCCTCAAGCAGCTTGAAAAATTGGCGGCCAGAGGCGCGTCCGTTATAGTATTTGACGCGCAAATCTTCGCGGAGCAGAATCTCCAAAACGAACAAATTGTCGGGGTTATCCTCAACAATAATCACAGATGCGTCGCTCGGTACAACGGGAACAAAATATTCATTACTTGCCACGGGCATACTCTACTCCTTGGTTAAAGATCTCATTAATGCGTCTAAGAAATTCTTCCTCACTAAGTTGGCGTTTAGCAATGACCCCTTGGGCGCGAGTGCGCAGCCAATCATGTTCCTGTTGATCAAGATCCTTGGCGCTGACAATAATCACCGGAATATCGGCATAATTAGGGCTATGCCGCAGGTTTTCGAGCACTTCAAAGCCATCCATTTGTGGCATCATGAGATCAAGGATGACCAGATCGGGTTTTGATTGTTCGATCATGGCAATCGCTTCGATCCCATCGGCGGCCTCACTGATGGCATAATCACGTGCTGCGAGGATGTGCTGAATCACTTGACGAGCATCAGGGTTATCATCAACGACCAAGATCTCGGCAGTTGGTTCGACACATTCTTGAACAACAGCCAGCAATACCTCCTCACGTACAGGTTTAACAATATGTTTCCTTGCCCCTAGAACCAGCCCAATCGTCCCTTGATCAACAACTGAGCAGACGACGATGGGAATATGGGCAATCGTTGGATCATTCTTGATCTGGGCCAGCAATTCCCAGCCATCAAGATTGGGCATTTGCACATCGGTAATAATCAAGCGTGGCTCAATTTGTTTGATTGTGCTGATTGCCAAGCGACTATCAAGCACGCTATGCACGCGATACCCTCCTGATTCTAGCATGACCCGGAAGGTCTCATGGGCATCAGGATTATCATCAATCACCACAATCTCAATGGTTGTTGGGTTGCTTGGTTCTGCCTCAAGTTCGGCCAAACTTGGTGGGGCAGTTAAATCAATCGTGGTCGTTTCGGGTAATTTATTGGTAATCGGCAAACTAAAGAAGAAGGTTGAACCTTTGCCTGGCGTGCTTTCGAGCCACATATTGCCGCCGTGCATCTCCACCAACAATTTACTAATTGGCAGGCCTAAACCAGTGCCTTGATATTGGTGGGTAACTTCATTTTGCACTTGTTGAAATTCTTCGAAAATTTGTTGTTGATGCTCAGGAGCGATCCCAATTCCACTATCTTGGACGGAAATTTGGACAGTTTCAGGATCGGGCTGGCTGATCGTCACATTAATTTGGCCTTGCTCAGTAAATTTGACGGCGTTTGAAAGCAAATTGAGCAATACTTGGCGAATCCGCACTTTATCAATCACCATCGTTGGTAGTTCTTCGGGCATATCGAGTTCAAGCTCAAGCCCTTTATCACGGGTTAGCCCGCTGGCAGTCGCCATGACCCCAGTGATGATTGGCTCAAGTTGAGTTTTCTCATACATCAACTCCATGCGTCCAGCCTCAATTTTCGAGAGGTCGAGAATGTCGTTGATCAAACCAAGCAAATGATCAGCGTTGTAGAGCACCCGTTCTTGCAGCTCACGTTGGCGCTCAGAGAACTCACCATACCGATCAAGAAAGGCCGTGAAGTTAATAATTGCATTGAGCGGGGTGCGCAACTCGTGGCTCATATTGGCCAAGAAGCGCGACTTGAGTTGATTAGCTTCCTCGGCAGCAGTTTTGGCGGCGGCTAGCTCGATATTGGTTTTTTCGAGCCGACCTTCACGCTCTTCGACCGCGTGTAAAGCATCTTGCAAGGCTGCGGTTCGCTGATCAACCAGAATTTCAAGTTTATCGCGAATCTGTTGGAGTTCGGATTCACGTTGCAAAGCGCGGCTGAGGGCATCATTTAACGAGGCGCTAAAACGATGAAAGAAGAAGCCTACAATCAACACACTAAATATAAACGTGCTAATGGTTGGTGGCAAAAGATCGCCGAGGCGCGGATAAGCCCCAACAAATTGCAGATTAAATAGCTGTAATCCGCCAAGGATGGCGATTACGATAATACTGGCACCAGCAATTGTTTTAATACCCTTGCGGCCAGTCAACAAACCCGATAGCGTGATTGGCATCATGAAAGCCGAAAGAATCCAAGCACTATTGCGTAAACCTTCAAGTAAAAGAATAATCGACAAACCAACGACTAGACCACTTGATGCCAGTGTAACTGAGCGCCGAAAATGGCCTTGACGCAAATTCATGACGGCGATTACAAAGAAGATTAAAATCAATATACTTGTTAGACTGGCACGAAATGCACTGCCAACAGTACTTGACACAATAAATGCAGTGGGAACTGTGAAGAAACAAATGATGCTTAATCCAATCAGCATGATTTGAAGGAGGACAGCTTGTTCACGTTGCACAGGGTCGGAGATTTTAATGGTATTAAGCCAGCGCTGGATTGAGGCTTGCATGCTTGCTCCTTCAGCATAGCGCCTGCTATGCACTGCCAAAGATTAACGACTCTTCCATCAGCAACCACAATGATCTGCTTGAATTGATGCGCGGAGCAAAGAGCGGAATTGGTGGCATTCAAGCAGTGGTAGGCCTGATCTGGCGTGGAATTCGTTTACACTTCACATATGTCAATATACCGATAGGCCTATAGGTTTATGTGTGGAAAGTGTACCATAGACGGCCTATAGTTGTATAGTATTTAAGTTGGATATTTGGCCCATATTTCTACCCTACCATTACCACCATTTCCATGTGACAAATTTCGCAATTCTTGGTATGATACGGGCTACACTGATCCTAACTACTTGATAGTCAGGACTAGAACGGTTGTTGCACAATTATCCTTGTGAATGTTATACCATAGCATGGGTAAGTCATTCTAGAAGTGCTAGTACTGAGTTCCTATACACTCTAGGTCAGAAACCAAGTGGTACTATTGGTACTATCGAAATGGTTTCTAATTACCTAGTGGTATGGCGGTTAATCTGTGTATAATCTTCCCCACAACCCACAGATAAACCAATCTTATCTGAACAACCATCACCAAATTAGCGTGGCACGACTTGCCACAACAATTGACAGCGTATCCCCCCAACGGGTAAGCGCGTCGAGCTAAAAGTTCTAACAGACAACCCTGTACAAGGCTAATAGCCTCGTTGTTTGAACCGAACCTTGGCTGGTGATTGTGGGTGATATACCGCTGATTACTGCCAGCAGCAACGCTATGGTATGGCTACGCGTGGTAGGTACTATCGGAGGCGGGATTTCTATCGGCCCGTGTTTATATGGCATAAACACACCCAAATTCTTACCTCAGACCCTGACCGTCTGATGTTTGGAGTTACCATGTTGTATTGTTTCTTTCCAGACCGAAATCGTTCATCAGTCCGCGTTGGTATGATTGCCCAAACAATTGCTCTTTTGGTTTCATTCTTGCCTGCAATGCCTCGAATTCAACAGCGTAGCTGGAGTTCTAGATACCTTTTGGCTTGGTCACCGAACGATGAGCATACTTCTTGCTTAGGCTTGCGCTAATAGCAAACCCCAACGCTCATCATTATTCGCCCTTGCTCTTTTAACCACGACGTTAAATGAAGGTAGACTGCTATGACAACCCAGCGCGATGTTTTGGTTTTGGACGTACAAAACCACCCTGTTCAAACGCCCGTTTCGTCGGCCTATCGCAGCAACATGCAATTTGCCCGCTTGCGTCACCACGATTTTTGTGATGCACAATTGGCAGATACCCAATTCAACTTGGCTGATTTAGTGCGTGCCCAATTAAGTGGCGCTAATCTTCAACGCGCTAATTTTCATCGCGCTCGACTCAATCGAGTTGCTGCTGTCGCTGCAGATTTCCGTGATGCAAATCTGAATCAAGCTCAATGCGATGGCGCTGATTTTACCAATGCTGATCTCTCAGGGGCCAACCTGAGCCAAGCTCAATTTTGTGGCGCAATCTTGGTCGATGCTAGTTTGTTTGGCGTTCGCTCCAATCAATCGGCTCACCCAGCTCGCCAACAATTGAATTTCACTGGCGCTGATTTGCGCGGTGCTGATCTGCGTGATGCTGATCTGCGCAACGCTACCCTGACTGACGCTCAACTCCAAGGTGCTCGCTACAACGCTGGAACCTTGTGGCCATTGGGTTGGAATAGCGCTGACCATGGTTTGATTTTCGATGACCATCTGCTCGCTCGTGAGGTTGCTTGCTAGGTACTATTGTTTTTGTACTGGCATTCTGGTAATCAACGCCCATTTCAGTTGCTGAAACGGGCGTTGATTATTTTAGTTATTGGTGCATCTGCTCAGCCCGCCGTAGCAGGGTAACAAATTCAACGGCACTTTGATTATTGGGTAAATCTAGCGCCGCTTCTTCAGCCAGATCAAGCACATCAAGGATATCAGTGCCGTTATTCCAGCGTGAATGGCGTAATAGTTCGGCGTATTCGGCGACGCTCGTTGCTAGGTGCATTCGCGCACTGGCGCGATCAAAACTGCTATGAATTTGCGCCGTTGAAATATTCAGGCTTTCTTCAACTGGTGCGTTAGTATCCATGCTGATATAGCGAATATTAACTTGGGCGATTGGGCCTTGGGCATCAGGATGGCGCTTGATTTCATACAGCGCTGTCACACTATGGCCCGCGCCAACTTCGCCACCATCAACACTGTCGTTGCGGAAGTCGCTATCGGCTACCGCACGATTTTCATAGCCAATCAAGCGATACCGTTTCACTACATTTGGGTCAAAATTAACTTGGATTTTGGCTTCGCGCCCGATGGTTTGCAGCGAACCAGTCAATTGCTCGCCAAACAGGCGTTGGGCTTCATCGGCTGAATCGAAATAGGCATAATTGCCATCGCCTTTGTCGGCCAGTTGCTCTAACAAAATGTCGTTGTAGTTGCCCATACCCACGCCATAGGTCGAAAGCTGAACGCCTGCATCAAGATATTGTTGGAAGGTCGCGAGCAGTTGACTTGGTTCGGTCATGCCGCTGTTAGCCACGCCATCTGAGCAGAGCAAAATCCGGTTGATGCCTTCCGGTTTGAAGGCTTGCCAGGCTAATTCAAAGCCTTTATAAAGTCCAGCTTCGGCGTTGGTGCTGCCAGCTGGCTCAAGTGAATTGATTGCGGTGATGATATCCATCTGATTTTCGCCCGAAGTTGGGTTTAACACCACTCGCATTCCATCGTTAAAGGCCACAATTGCCAAACTATCGTCAGGCTCAAGTTGCCCAGCCAAATAAATCAGGGCATTTTTGACCATTTCCAAGCGATTATCTTGGGCCATCGATCCCGATGTATCGATCACAAAGGTAAGGGCGGCAGGCTTGCGATCAGCTACTTCGATACTTCGAGCTTGAATGCCAATTTGCACTAGCTCGTAGTTGGGGCCGCCAAATGGCGATGGCGCTACTTCGCTGTAGATCGCAAAATCGCCATCTTCGGGCTGGGGATACTCGTAATCAAAGGCGTTCAGATATTCTTCGACTCGCACTGAATCGGCTGGCGGTAAGAGGCCTTGGTTGATGCTACTGCGCATCAGGCTGTACGAAGCACTGTCAATATCCATCGCAAAGGTTGATAAGGGGTCGGTTTCTGTCCGCACGAATGGATTTGTGCCATAATTTTTAAAATACATCGAATCAAAGATTTCTTGATCTTGTTCGTAGGCGTAATTTGGATTTGGATCGATCGGTTGGGTTGGCAGCTCCCACGTATCAACCAAGGGTTTACCAGCAGCAGGATTTGGCACTGGCTGACCGGCATCTGCTGCTTGAGTCGGCATTGGTTGTGGCGCTGGCGCTACGCTCGTTGCTTCGGCAGTCGGCCATTGCGCTGATTGATCGTCGGCGGCGCTGGTTGGCCGTGGCTGCGGCGCTGGCCGTTGTGGTTGCGGATTGATCGTTGGTAGGCTCGCTTCTCCCCCACAAGCGCTGATGATCAATGCGATCAGCACAATGCTGCTTCGTTTTAGTCGCATAACATCCTCTTTTTTGGTTAAATTGATAAGGCATTGTGGACCACACCGATCAAACGTTGCTTGCTCCTCTTTGGTTCCCTTTTGTATCTGTAGGTTTCTACTCTGCTCTTCGAACTTCGATTTGCGAATTGACCGCATTGGCAATTGGTGCTCCTTTGGGTGATCCAGCTTTAGCATACCTGCCTGAAATGGCGAAAAAAGGGATTTTTGCTGGTAAATCACTGCCATTTACTGTACAAATTGGGCTTAATCTGCTATTTAGCAGGTTAATTGAGCATGATTTTTGGCTTGAAAGGGGTTGTCGATGCAGCTTTCAATAGTCGCTCCTGAATTGCAACGCTATGTCCGCCGCATTCCACCTTTGCCGTTGGGCAGCGCTTGGGGACGGCGTTTTGTACGTTGGTTAGGCAGTCGCATTCCGGCCAAGCAGTTTGATGGAGTGACGATTGAGCAACGCAACGATTTGAATCCCCCAGTACGCATCTATCGCCCCACTGTTTGTCACTCAACGGCTGCCTTGTTTTGGATTCATGGCGGCGGGATGATTATTGGTCAGGCGGCACAAGATGATCAATGGTGTGCCACGACGGCGCAACGCTTAGGAATTGTGGTGGTTTCGGTGGAATATCGATTGGCTCCCGAACACCCGTTTCCTGCGCCGCTTGACGATTGTTTGGCTGGTTGGCAGTGGCTTCAGCAGCAGGCCACGACCCTAGCGATTGATCCAGCGCGGGTGGTGCTTGGTGGCGAAAGTGCTGGTGGTGGCTTGGCGGCAAGTTTGGCGCAACGCTTGGTTGATCTTGGCACGACCCAGCCTCTGGCTCAATTGCTATTTTGCCCAATGCTTGATGACCGCACAACCACCAAGGCTGAATTGACTGCAATTGAGCATTTTGTCTGGAATAACCGCAAAAATGTGATTGGCTGGCAAGCCTATTTGGCGACCAAACCTGGCATTGATGCAATTCCAGCCTATGCAGTGCCTGCGCGACGCGAAAACCTGCAAGGCTTGCCTCCCACTTGGATCGGTGTTGGCGATATTGATTTGTTTTACCAAGAAGATCGTTTGTATGCTGAACGTTTACAAGTAGTTGACGTTGACGTAACGTTTGAGATTGTAGCTGGTGGGCCGCATGGTTTTCAGAATTGGGCCTTTGCTAGTGCAATTGCCCAAGCGTTTATTGCCAAAGCCCATGCGTGGATTCAAACACAGATTGGATGCTAGTTGCAGCCGTTTGGGTATAAGTAGAATGATGAATCTCAGCGATAAGGAATTGATGGATGGCTTCTAATGCTGTTATTGTTGTCATCACCGGTGCGCCTGGTTCGGGAAAAACAACTGTTGCCAAGCATTTGGCACAACGCTTTGATTTGAGTTTGCATATCCCAACTGATGAACTGCGTTCATGGGTGGTGTCGGGTCGGGTTGAGCCGATTCCAGTTTTGACTCCGCCTGCGATCGAGCAACTGCGGCTTGCTCGCGAGGTCGTTAGTACGACGGCAGGCTTGTACCAGAAACATGGATATAGCGTGATTGTTGATGATGTGCTTACGTCGGCTGATCTACAAGCGATGTTTGCCCAAGCTGATCAGAGCCAGTTGCATAAAATCTTGCTTTGTCCAGTGTTTGAACGAGTGATTGAACGAAACTATGAACGTTATCGCCAATTTGATCAGCAAAAATGGCAACCTGTGATCGCGAACATCTATCAGGACTTATGCCGCCACAATACGCCTGATCAGGGATGGATTGTGCTTGATACCAGTAACTTGAATGTCACGCAGACCGTCGATGCGATCCTTCATCCAATCCGTTCCAGCGGACGCTAAGGCCTGATCAGCGATATTGTGGCGAGAATCATCTGATCGTACAAGCCTTTTTAATGAATTCTAAAGTTTTAGTATTGACTTGTGGCTTTTTTTAGCTAAGATGCTTGATTAATTGCAATTTAATTTTTGAGACCGATCCCAAACACCTACTTATCAAAGGGGGTTTTATTCGTTCATTGAGCTTGCTAAGGGTTGGTTTATTAATATTTCTGGAACCGATTCCATAACTAATTAATAGTAATTAAGGGCTAAGCCCATCTTGTTTGTCGTTGTTGCCAGTGCTTGCCTGCTGCTTTAAATCAAACATCGTAACCAAAAATAGGGTGCAAAGGAGACCCCATCTATGCGAATGCTAAAGATGGCCGCAGCAGTAGTGGTGCTGTTTGCAGGCGTAATTCAAGCGATGGTGGCCGTGCCGCAATCGCGGGCGGCAAGTACTCAGCCATACAATTGGTCGAATGTCGAGATTGTTGGCGGTGGTTTTGTCCCAGGCATTATTTACAATCCAACTGAACGCGATTTGGTGTATGCCCGCACCGATATTGGTGGCGCATACCGCTGGAACCCCACAACCAAGCGCTGGATTCCCCTAACCGACTGGATTGGCGCAACCGATTGGAACTGGACAGGGATCGATAGCCTCGCGACCGACCCAGTTGATCCTAACCGCCTCTATTTGGCCGCTGGCACTTATACCAACGATTGGACTTCGGCCAACGGCGCGATTTTGCGCTCGACCAACAAAGGCAATTCGTGGGCACGCACCGACCTACCCTTTAAACTTGGCGGTAATATGCCAGGCCGCTCGATGGGCGAACGTTTGGCGATTGACCCCAACAAAAATAGCGTGCTTTACCTTGGTACACGCGGCCAAGGCCTCTGGCGCAGCACTGATTATGGCGCAACCTGGGCGCAAGTTACCAGTTTTCCGGCGATTGGCAACTATACCGATCCCTACTTCAATGACCGAATTGGGGTAGTATGGGTAACGTTTGATCCACGGACTGGCACTAGTGGCAGCGCTTCGCAAACGATTTATGTTGGGGTTGCTGATACGACCACCAGTATTTATCGCAGCACTGATGGTGGGGCAACTTGGGCAGCATTACCCGGCCAACCAACTGCTGGCTATTTACCCCATCATGCTACCCTCGCCTCAAATGGCATGCTCTACATTACCTACAGCGATACACCTGGCCCCTACGATGGTGGCAAGGGTGATGTTTGGAAATATAACACCGCCACCCAAGCTTGGACGAACATTAGCCCAATTCCTTCGAGCAGCGCCGACGATTATTTTGGCTATGGCGGCTTGGCTGTCGATGCGCAAAATCCCAATACGTTGTTGGTAACTAGCCTCAATTCATGGTGGCCTGATGCCTTGATTTATCGCAGCACCGATGGCGGCGCAACATGGAGCGGTATTTGGGAATGGGCCAACTATCCCGAACGCACCTTCCGCTATACCCAAGATATTAGTACATCGCCATGGCTCGACTTTGGTGGTAATGCAACCGCACCTGAAGTTGCACCCAAATTAGGCTGGATGATCGGCGACATCGAGATTGATCCATTCAACTCAGATCGCATGCTCTATGGCACTGGCGCAACGATTTATGGCACCGATAATTTGACCGCTTGGGATACTGGCGGCAAAGTTGCGCTTGATGTGCGTGCCCATGGCCTTGAAGAAACCGCAGTTCTCGAATTGGTCAGCCCACCAGAAGGCGTGCACTTGGTGAGTGCCTTGGGTGATATTGCTGGCTTCTATCATACCGATCTGACTAAGGCTCCACCATGGTCGGCTAGCCTCAAATTTGGCTCATCGACCAGTATCGATTTTGCTGGAACCCGCCCGAATGTGATGGCTCGCACAGGCTATGTTGGCGAAGGCAGCACGGTCAAACGGGTGGCGTGTTCATGGGATGGCGGCCAAAATTGGTCGCACGCCAGCAGTGAACCAACTGGCTCGGTTGGTGGCGGAAAAATCGCCATGGCTTCCGATGCTTCGATGATTGTTTGGAGCGGTACGACTGCTCCAGTCAGTTACTCGATGGGCTGTGGTAATAGTTGGTCGGCGAGTGCTGGTATTCCGGCTGGGGCAGTCGTGATTGCTGATCGGGTGAAATCGACGACTTTCTATGGCATCGCCAATGGTACGCTCTATCGCAGCACCGATGCAGCCCGCAACTTTACCGCTGTTGCAACGGGCTTGCCCACCAAGAGCGCCAAAATCGAGGCTGTTTTGGGCATCGAAGGCGATTTGTGGTTGGCTGGCGGCCAAGATGGCTTGTTCCATTCAACCGATGGTGGCACAACATTCAGCAAAATTGCTGGAGTGCAGGTTGCCAATGTGGTTGGTTTTGGTAAGGCAGCACCCAGCCAAAGCTATCAAGCAATCTACATTACTGGAGCAATTGATGGCGTAGAAGGCTTCTTCCGCTCAGATGATGGCGGCACAACATGGGTGCGCATCAACGACGATCAACATCAATATGGCTCGACCAACGAAACTATTACTGGCGACCCACGGATTTATGGGCGGGTTTATATTGGTACGAATGGCCGTGGGATTATTTATGGTGATATTGCTGGCTCAACTCCGACCAATACACCAGCCCCAGCCACGGCGACCGCAACTCGCATACCAACCGCAACTTCAACCAGCGTACCACCGACGGCAACGAGTGTTCCGCCAACCGCGACCTCGACTCGCGTGCCAACGGCGACTCCGCTGACTTCAACTGCGATTCCCTATACGCCAACGCCAACCTCAACCCGTGTACCAACCGCAACCCCAATTACGCCAACCAGTTTGCCATACACGCCAACGTCAACTCCAGCGCCTGGTGGCTGCCGGATTAACTATGTGGTTAATCAGTGGAATACCGCATTTACTGGCGGTGTGACAATTACTAATTTGGGAGCGCCGATTAGTGGTGGTTGGACGTTGACTTGGAATTTTGCCAATGGTCAAACGGTGACGAGCAGTTGGAATACTGTGCTGACCCAAACTGGTTCAGCTGTGACTGCCAAGCATAGCGCCGATTGGAATGCCAATATTCCAACCAATGGCACACAAAGCTTTGGCTTTATTGCTAGTCATAATGGCACAAATGCCGTGCCAACCAACTTTGTTTTGAATGGCGTTGCTTGTAGCGTTGCGCCATAGCCAAATCGCCAAGCGAGCCTGTTTCTAGGCGGCAGGCTCGCTTATGTTGGATTCAAGGCCACACGTAAGTTTGCTTCTAGGCGGCAAACTTACGTGTGGCCTTGTTGTAGCAAATCGTGAATTTTATTGGCCAGGTCGGTAATTTCAAATGGTTTGCTGAGCAATTCCATCTGTGGTTCAAGCTCGCCGCTGCGCACTGCCGCCCGATCGGTGTAGCCACTGACCAGCAAAATTGGCAAGGTTGGGTAGCGCTGGCGGATCTGGAGGGCTAGATCATAGCCATCGGTTTTAGGCAATCCAATATCGCTAATCACCAAATCAATTGTTGTTGGTTGCTCGAAGAAGGTCAAGGCACTGCTGGCATCCTCAGCCTCAAGCGTATGGTAACCTAACTCGTCGAGTACATCGATTAACACCATGCGTACCGCTTCATCATCTTCAACCACCAAAATTGTGGCTCCCTCGATGCTGCGAGCTTGGGCCGATTCGGCGGCAAAGCCATGCTCAAGCCCACTTTGGTCACGCGGCAAATAGAGCTTGACGCTGGTGCCTTGTTCGAGTTGGCTCTCAATTTGAATATGCCCGCCAATTTGTTTGATAAAGCCATAAATCATCGATAAACCTAAACCTGTGCCTTGCCCCAAAGGTTTGGTGGTAAAAAATGGATCGAAAGCGCGTTCGATGACCTCACTACTCATGCCAGTGCCGGTATCGATGACTTCGATTAATACATATTCATGCGGATCAAGTTGCAGTTGATTTGCTTGTTGCGCGTCGATGTTGCTCGTGCTAATCGTCAGAATTCCGCCGTAGGGCATGGCATCACGGGCGTTGATCGCCAAGTTGAGCAAGGCGTTTTCAAGCTGATTGGCATCGGTGCGCACCCGCCAAACGTCATCGCTGAGGTTGGTTGCCACCTGAATTTGCTCGCCAAGGCTGCGTTGGAGTAAATCGTCGAGCGATTGGATCAGGCTATTGATATTGATTGGTTGCACATCCAGCGCTTGCTGGCGCGAAAATGCCAATAAACGTTGAGTTAATGCGGCAGCACGTTTGGCCGATTTAATTGCACTGTTGATGTAGCGCTCAATTGTATCGAAACGGCCTACGTTGATCCGCCGTTGCAGCAAATCGAGCCCACCCAAAATGCTGGTCAAAATATTATTGAAATCGTGGGCGATGCCGCCTGTGAGTTGTCCAATCGCCTCCATTTTTTGTGATTGCCGCAATTGGGTTTGCATGCGTTCGATTTCAGCTTGGCGCTGTTTTTCGTTGCTAATATCACGGGCAACGCAATAGAGATAGCCATTATCCAGCACTGCCGTCCACGAAAGCCAATGATACTCGCCATCGCGACTGCGAAAACGATTTTCAAAATAGCTGGTGGGAATGCCATTGGCTAGCTTGGCAACCTCTTGGCGCGTGCGTTCATGGTCGTCGGGGTGTTCAAGCCATTCGCTGGTGCGCCCAAGAATATCGCTATCATCCCAGCCGAGCGTGCGTTGCCAAGCAGGATTGATCGCGAGCCAATTGCCCGCTGGATCGGCAATGCCTAACAGATCTTGACTGACCAGCCAAATTCGGTCGCGCTCACGGGTGCGTTGGGCAACCAAGCCTTCTAAATCGTTGTTGAGCGCTTGAAGTTGCGTTTCGGTGCGTTTTTCACGGTCAATATCGATAATTGTGATCAAACCGCCAGTGATCGTGTTATCAAGATCGCGGACTGGGCCGCCGATAACCTTGATCCAAGCCCGTGTGCCATCGCCCCGCTGGTAGTGGAAATCGCGCTCGGAAACTTGGCCAGTTTTGACGGCAATCGCCAATGGATATTCTTCAATTGGTACAAGTTGATTGTGTTCGTCGTAAGCGATCCACTCGCCATAGGCCTCGGTCGCAGGCGATGGCAGTACCGGATGGCGCAAAATCTGCTCGACATGGGCATTGCCATCGGTGATCCGTCCAGTTGGGGTTTCGGCAAAAACCAAGCCGACGGGCAAGGTATCGAAAATTGCGCGTAAGCGAGCCTCGCTATGCTCCAAGGCATCTTCGCGGCGCTTGCGCTCGGTAATATCGATTAATACGCCAGGAAAGCGTTGCGGCTGATTGTGCTCAAAAATGCAAAAGCCATTGGCCTCAACCCAGCGATAATCGCCGTCGCGGTGGAGCACGCGATATTCAGCGCGATATGATTGGCCGCTATGGATTGCCGATTGAATTAATTGGGCAATGGTTGCTTGATCATCGGGATGAATCGCCTCAAGCATGGTTTCGACGCTCACACCTTGGCTGGCAAGGGTCGGGTCAAGCGCAAAATATTCGGCAAAACGTGGATCGACGATACAGCGATCGGCTACGATATCCCAATCCCATGTGCCGATCAGCAAGCCAGCATCCAAGGCTAATTGAAAGCGTTCTTCGGCGCGATGGCGTTGTTGTTCAGCTAAAACTTGGGCAGTTATTTCGACCACCAGCGCCATCACCCCAATAATTTCGCCGTTTTGGTCAAAAATCGGGCTATAACTAAGATCAAACCAGACTTGTTCGTTACGGCCATTACGGTGCAACATAAAATTGCGTTTTTGGTAAGTAAGGCTTTTGCCCGCAAAGACCTGATCGAGGATCGATTGATTGAAATCGGCGGCTTCAGGCCAAGCGGCGGTTACCGGCAGCCCAAATACTTCGGGGTGACGTGAGCCAGCAATGACCGCATAGCCAGCGTTATAGATCATGATGCCCTGCTTACCCCACATGGTTGTCATGGCAACCGGAACCGCCAACATCATATCAACGATACTGCGCATGGCAGTTGGCCAAGTATCGATCACCCCAAGCGGCGTTGTGCTCCAATCAAACTGATGCAGCAGCTTGGTTATCGTAGCTTGATCGATGCGTGGCTCGGCGGGTCGTAGCGAATTCGGCATGGCATTCTGATCCTTGTCTGGCCTTAAAAAGTGTGCTGCTATTGTATCAAAAACGTTGCCACCGATTCTGATTTTACGAATCTGAATTTACTTAAGAAACTCTAAAGATTTAGTATTGACAAAATTAATTAAAAGCTTTAACATTCCTATCAACAGTTTTGGGATCGATCTCAAACAACGCCATCGCCTCCCATCCCAAAGCCTATTTTAGCCACATAAGCTATCTAAATGAGACCGGTTCCAAAGGAGGGCAGCCACTTTATAGGCAGTTTCCACGTTGAACGACAATGAATTGTTTGTGTACATAAAACCATGCGCGTTTTAATCGATGAAGAGTACACATACTACGCAAGGAGGCGAATTCGATGGCTCGGATCTTTAATTCCCGTGGATTAATTCTTGTTCTTTTGACCGCCGTGGTTGGCAGTGGCCTAGGCCAATTGAATGCCAAACCAACCGCCGCAGCTACCAGCTGCGAAGTCGTCTATAACATTGCTAACGATTGGGGTAGCGGTTTTATTGGCGATGTGACGCTTAAAAACACTGGTTCAGCCGTTTCTAGCTGGACGCTCGGCTGGTCGTTTGCTGGCAACCAAAACATCTCAAATCTTTGGGGTGGGGTTGTCGCGCAAAACGGCGCGAATGTGAGCGTTAGCAATGCAGGCTGGAATGGCAACATCGGCACTGGCGGCACGGTAAACTTCGGTTTCCAAGCTGGCTATAGTGGCGCAAATGCTAAGCCAACCGTCTTTACCCTCAATGGTGTAACTTGTGGCGGCACGGTTGTTCCAACCACACCACCAACCAACACGACAGTTCCAACCACACCGCCAACCAATACACCGGTTCCAAGCGCAACCACGCGCCCAACCAACACGACGGTTCCAACTACACCACCAACTAGCACAACTGGCCCAACGAATGTTCCAACGAACACGCCAGTTCCAAGCGCAACCACGCGCCCAACCAACACGACAGTTCCGACTACTCCACCAACCAGCACGACTGGCCCAACCAATACGCCAGCACCAACAACTGTACCAGGTGTGCACGTTGCTAACCCATTTGTGGGCGCACAAGGCTACATCAACAGTGAATATGCTGCACGGGTGAACGCCGAAGCCAATGCCACTGGTGGCACGCTTGGTTCACAAATGCGTCAAGTGGCCTCGTATCCAACTGCTGTATGGCTCGACCGAATTGCCGCAATCGCTGGCAGCAGCGAATCGATGGGCTTACGCGCTCACCTTGATGCTGCCTTGGTGCAACAACAAACCAGCGGTCAACAAGTGGCAATCTCAATTGTGGTGTACGACTTGCCCAACCGCGACTGTGCCGCCTTGGCTTCGAACGGTGAGTTGAAAATCTCGGAAAATGGCTTGAATCGCTACAAAACCGAGTATATCGACCCGATTGCCGCTATCGTGGGCGAGAGCAAATATGCCTCATTACGGATTGTGGTGATTTTGGAACCAGATTCACTTTCGAACTTGGTGACCAACGCTAGCATTCCCGCCTGTGCTGAAGCGATTTCGAGCGGAGCCTACGTCCAAGGTGTTCAATATGCGATCAACAAACTGAATGTGACCAGCAACGTCTACATCTACATGGACATTGCCCACTCAGGTTGGTTGGGCTGGGACAGCAACTTCACGCCCGCAATTCAGCTGTACACCCAAACGGTGCGCGGCACGACCAAAGGCTTGAACGGGATCGATGGCTTTATCTCGAACACCGCCAACTACACACCATTGAACGAAGTGTTCTTGCCAAACTCGGGCTTGACCTTGGGTGGTGGCAACCCGATTCGCTCGTCGTTGTTCTACGAATGGAACCCGTACTTCGACGAAACCGACTATGTGTTGGCGATGCGCAATGCCTTCATCACCGCCGGATTCCCCAGCGGCATCGGGATGTTGATTGATACCAGCCGCAACGGTTGGGGTGGCACGGCACGCCCAACGATGGTGAGCAGCTCGAATTCATTGGAAATCTATGTCAACGATTCGAAGCTGGATCGTCGCCCACATCGTGGTGGCTGGTGTAACCAAGCCGGGGCAGGGATTGGCGAACGGCCAACGGCAGCCCCCGTGAGCGGGATTGATGCCTATGTGTGGGTCAAACCGCCAGGCGAATCGGACGGTGTGGCGACGGCAGGGGTGATTGACCCAACCGACCCAGCCAAGCAGTTTGATGCGATGTGTGACCCGAACGCGCAAAACCGCTACAACACAGCATACCCAACCAATGCATTGGCGGGAGCACCGCACGCAGGTCGCTGGTTCCCATCGCAATTTGCAATGTTGGTTCGCAATGCCTATCCACCAATTTCGCAATCGACCAACCCAACAACTACTCCGGTGGCAACGACGGTTCCACCAACCAGCACGCCAGTTGGCACACCAGCGCCAACCAGCACGCCAGCACCAACTAGCACACCAGCGCCAACGAGTGTCCCAGGTGTACATGTTGCTAACCCATTTGTGGGCGCACAAGGCTACATCAACAGTGAATATGCTGCACGGGTGAACGCCGAAGCCAATGCCACTGGTGGCACGCTTGGTTCACAAATGCTCAAGGTTGCTTCATATCCAACCGCTGTGTGGCTCGATCGAATTGCCGCAATCGCTGGCAGCAGCGACTCGATGGGCTTACGTGCTCACCTTGATGCCGCACTGGTGCAACAACAAACCAGTGGTCAAGTGGCAATCTCGATTGTGGTCTACGACTTGCCCAACCGCGACTGTGCCGCCTTGGCCTCGAACGGCGAGTTGAAAATCTCGGAAAATGGCTTGAATCGCTATAAAACCGAGTATATCGACCCGATTGCCGCTATCGTGGGCGAGAGCAAATATGCCTCATTACGGATTGTGGTGATTTTGGAACCAGATTCACTTTCGAACTTGGTGACCAACGCTAGCATTCCCGCCTGTGCTGAGGCGATTTCAAGCGGAGCCTATGTCCAAGGTGTTCAATATGCCATCAACAAACTGAATGTGACCAGCAATGTCTACATCTACATGGACATTGCCCACTCAGGTTGGTTGGGCTGGGACAGCAACTTCACGCCCGCGATTCAGCTGTACACCCAAACGGTGCGCGGCACGACCAAAGGCTTGAACGGGATCGATGGCTTTATCTCGAACACGGCCAACTACACGCCATTGAACGAAATCTTCTTGCCAAACTCGGGGTTGACCTTAGGTGGTGGCAACCCGATTCGCTCGTCGTTGTTCTACGAATGGAACCCGTACTTCGACGAAACCGACTATGTGTTGGCGATGCGCAATGCCTTCATCACCGCCGGATTCCCCAGCGGCATCGGGATGTTGATTGATACCAGCCGCAACGGTTGGGGTGGCACGGCACGCCCAACGATGGTGAGCAGCTCGAATTCATTGGAAATCTATGTCAACGATTCGAAGCTGGATCGTCGCCCACATCGTGGTGGCTGGTGTAACCAAGCCGGGGCAGGGATTGGCGAACGGCCAACAGCAGCCCCCGTGAGCGGGATTGATGCCTATGTGTGGGTCAAACCGCCAGGCGAATCAGACGGTGTGGCGACGGCAGGGGTGATTGACCCAACCGACCCAGCCAAGCAGTTTGATGCGATGTGTGACCCGAACGCGCAAAACCGCTACAACACAGCATACCCAACCAATGCATTGGCGGGAGCACCGCACGCAGGTCGCTGGTTCCCATCGCAATTTGCAATGTTGGTTCGCAACGCCTATCCTGCAATTGCACCGTAGGTTAGTTCCAACGCTGGACTAGCCACGATAGGCAAGCGAATACTCGTTCAAGGCTCAACGATTGTTAAGATCGTTGAGCCTTGAGCTTTAAGCGGTTTCGGTTGGACGCTCAGGTTGGTTTGCTGGCTGGATTTGGCGTTTTGGCAGCCAACGCCGCAGGACTGGCAATCGCAATAATAGGAGCAAGCCAATCGCAGCACCATAAGCCAATGGTTCGCGAACATCAGCTTTAACTAACCAGACATAATGTAAAATGACTAGGCCAGCAATCACATATACCAAGCGATGTAACAAGCGCCAGCGCTTGCCGAGCCGTCGCATCCAGCCCTTGGTTGAAGTAATTGCTAGAGGAATTAGCAACAGCCAAGCAATTAAGCCAACGATCATATAGCGTTTTTCGCCAATGGCCTCACTGATAAACTCCCAATCGAAGCCATAATCCCAGCCCACGAAAATCAAGAGGTGCAGGCAAACATAGAAAAAGGCATATAAACCCAAAGGTCGGCGTAGCATCGTTACTTGTTTAAATGGTGTAAAGATTTTGATTGGCGTGCATGCTAACGACAAAACCAAAATAACCAAGGCGGTTTTGCCAGTGCGCAGAGTCGCCGCCTGAATTGGGTTGACCGTCAGTTGATCGGTTAAATAATCGAAGATCAATAACCCAAACGGCACAAGACATGCCACATGGACTAAATAGCGCAGCCAATGACGTTTGAGTTGACTCACCATGTGGCCTACCTTTTAATTAATGATATTGCTATGATTTACCAGTTGCTGATCAAAGCTGCTTCGCTTCAATCATCGAGCATGCATCCCTCGCCCGTTTTGGGCTAGTGAGAGATTAATAGTTAGCTTTCAAATCCAGATCTTTGTAGAGCGCAGCAACTTCATCGGCATAACCATTGAAGGCCAAGGTTCGTCGCCGACCAGCCTCACCAATGCGGCGTTCGGTGGCTTGCGACCAGCGTGGATGCGGCACATCGGGATTAACATTGGCATAAAACCCATATTCATCAGGTGCTGCGTTCATCCATAAACTGGTTGGTTGCTCGGCCACCAGCTCAATTTTAACGATTGATTTGATGCTTTTGAATCCATATTTCCATGGCACTGCCAGCCGCAAGGGTGCGCCATTTTGGGGCAAAATTGGCTTGCCATACACGCCAGTTGCCATCAAGGTTAAATCGTGCATGGCTTCATCGAGCCGCAAACCCTCGACATACGGCCATGTGTAATAACTACTGCTTTGGCCTGGCATTTCTTCGGGGCGCATCACCGTTTCAAAGCGCACATATTTGGCGGCGCTGGTTGGCTCGACTTGTTTCAACAAGCCAGCGAGGCTAAAACCCGTCCATGGAATGACCATCGACCAGCCTTCAACACAGCGCAACCGATACACCCGTTCTTCTTGGGTAAATTGCTTGAGCAAATCTTCGATTGCAAAGGTTTGCGGTTTGTTGACCAAGCCGCTGACTTCGACTGTCCATGGGTTGGTCGTAAAATTCTTCGAAGCATCGGCAACTGCTTCTTTGTTGGTGGTAAATTCATAAAAATTGTTGTAATTGATGATTGATTCATAGGGTGTTTGCACATCAACGCCCGCTGGCAGGTCGCTGGTTTCACTGGTCTCGCTGCCACAGGCGGCTAGAACGGTGGCGCTACCAACCAAGGCTGCCGCTCCCTTGATAAATTGGCGACGTGAGTAGAACAACGCTTCGGGTGTTATCTCCGAGGAAGGAATCTTTTTCATGCTCAGCATCCTTATTAATTAACAACCACTAACCCAACCTACGTCTGGCTAGCCCAAATAGATCCAAGTTGCTGTTGTTAGTATAGCGCTGAGATATTAATAGAGTATTACAACGGGCTTACAGCTTGCGATCAATAATAATCTGTAAAACAGAATTTGGTGGCGATTGCATTTGTATCGCCACCTTTAATCACGTTATTCTGCTACGACACCTTTGATTGCATTAGCATGAGCTTCGATGCTAATGTGACCATCGGCGGCAATTGGTAAACTCGCTTGCAGCTGCGTTTGGACTGTTTGTTGTTGGGTGGTCGTCATTGCCCGAATTTGCGGGCCTACGCTGGGTGCGCCAGTGACGGTTTCCCAGTAATCAGCAAAATCTACAAAGTTGCGCCGTACTTTAATTACCGCAGTTTCAACCTTGGTCAGGCCTGCTTGTAGCCAAAGTTCGTGCATAACGGACAGTTGCGAGGCTTCAACGCTCGGTGGACGTGGCACGCTAATGCCTGCATCGATCAAGGCTTGTTGTAACAAAACATAGGGAAAGCCACCGCCGAACATATCCCAGGCATAGGCTGAGACGCTGCCGCCTGGAGCAACTACCCGCGCCATTTCGGCCACGCCCTGAGCTGGCTCAGGCACAAAGAAAATAACCAACGGCATGACTGCCGCATGGACACTATTATCCGCCAGCGGCAAGGCCATGGCATCAGCTTCATGCAGTTCGGCAGGGTAATTAGCCAAACGCTGACGGGCAAAAGCAATTTGAGCGGCTGATGGATCAACTCCAGTAATCATGCTTGGCTGATGGCGTTCAACCACCATTTCGGTGAACGCTCCGTTGCCACAACCAACATCGAGCCAATTTAAACCAGTTTTGGGGGCAAGCCAATCGAGAAATTTAGCGCCAACCAGCTGACTCCAAATGCCCATATAGCGCTCATAGGTTGCGCCATCTTCAAAGCGAATTTGGGTATTTGCCATTATATTGACATCCTTCCACACAATAAATCCGTGCTGGCACTATAGTAGAAGCGCTAGGTTTTTTCAACTTTGGGTTTAGGGATCAGATTTCAGTGATCAGGGTTCGGGGCATTGGAATAAGCAGTCTTTGCGATCTTCGCGTTCTTCGTGGTTTCAGCTTTCGTGTCCTTCGTGTCCTTCGTGGATCGAACATATAATCAAATAAATCTGTGCTATGATCTGGCGCGATCGATTGAATTGAAGAGAGGATACTACCAATGCACAATCAGATTTTGCAGGAATCCGCTAACCAGCGGGAAAGTGCTCGTTTGTTGCAGTTGCGGCTCACGGGCTTCGTTGGGCGTGAAGCCGAACAGGCCGCGATTCGCGGATTAATCGACCAAACCCGCCCAAGCGGTGGCTACGTGTTGGTGACGGGCGAGGCTGGAGCGGGTAAAAGTAGCCTGATCGCCCAATTAATCGTGAGCGCTGGGCTGGCCCAAACCCCGCAGCATTTTATTGCGCTGACCCCAGGCCGTGCCTATCAACTCGACCTGCTGCGTAGCATCGTTGCCCAGCTCATGCTCAAACACGATCTGGTAATCAACTATTTTCCTGCCGATAGCTACCCCGCTTTACGCCTTGAATTTGGCCAGTTGTTACAAACGCTCTCAGCGCGTGGCATCAGCGAAACGATCTATCTCGATGGCTTGGATCAATTGCAGCCTGAGGTGGATGGAACCCGCGATCTCAGTTTTTTGCCCTTACAGCTGCCGTCTGGCATCGTGATGGTGCTTGGCTCACGACCTAACGAGACGATCGCTAGTTTAGCGCTTGAACACGGGGTCGTTTATCAGGTTCCACCGTTGCGCGAGCAGGATGCGGTTGGGCGTTGGCAGCAGGTCCAGCCGACGTTGGAGCCAGTGAGGTTGCATGGTTTAGCGCAAGCCGTCAAGGGCAATGCCTTGTTGGTCGAACTAGCGGCCAATGTACTGCGCCACACCACATCAGCGGAATTGCTGCCATTGCTCGACCACGCCAGCGCTGACGCGACCAATCTCTTCCGGCTGAGCCTTGGACGGATCGAACAAGCAGCACCGCACCACTGGCAATCGCTGATTCGCCCATTGTTGGCAGTGTTATTGGTGACCCAAGAATCGCTTGAACTAGCGGTGCTGGCGGCGATTCTCGAACAACCAACTGCTACAGTGGGCGAGGCGCTGGCCCTGATGAGCGATTGGGTGAGTGTTGCCGCCGATCAGCGCGTGGCTTTGCGCCATTTGTTGTTTCACGATTTTCTGATCGACCACGAATTTGCGGCAGCGGAACGCCGTGGGTGGCATGGACGGATGGCTGCGTGGTGTGGCGCAGCGCTTGACCAGATTTGGCACGATAGTACAGAATCCGTTGAACAGGCACGGCGCTGGTATGCGCGACAGCATTACATCACCCATTTGGATTGCGCAGAACAATGGGAAGCATTGTGGCAAGTGATCGATGCGGGCGAGTATGGCGAGCAGAAAGTGCGCTTTGAGCCAAGCACCCGCTTGTATGGCTTGGATTTGGATCGTGCTCGCGAGAGCGTGATTGCTGCTGGCCAAAGCCTTGAGCAGCAGCTTGAACTCTTGCCGCGCTTGTGGCGCTATAGTCTACTACGCACCAGCCTCACGGCCCATGCCGATCGTTGGCGTGACTATCATTTTGTCATGTTGGCGATGCTTGGGCGGGTATCTGAGGCGCTAGCCCAGCTCGATATTTGTTCGAATCAAGTATCCCAAGTGCGAATCTGGTCGCAACTATTGCCCTATCTAGAATCTGATGTACGCTGGCGAATCTTCCAGCGCATGGAGCAAACAGCCCGTAGCATCCCCGATCCGCGTCGTCGCGATTATGTGTTGCATCTCGTTGCTGTGGCCTATGCCGACTATGACTTGCTGAAAATGGCCTATCCAATTGCGATTAGCCTTGGTGATAGTCGTGATGAAACGCTGGCACATTTGATTGACGTGGCGATTAAACAGCATGATTTAGCCTATGCTCAAGCCATAATCGGGTATGTTCAAGCACCGGCAGCACAGATTAAGCATGCCTTGAATGTAACCAATGCCTTGATTGAAGGCGCAGAATTTGAGGCAGCCCGACACGTATTGGCCGACATTATGCCCTTGGCCCAAGCGGAGCATATTGTTGAAATTAATAGTTTGATTGCGTTGATTGAATGGCGATTGGGTAACCAGCAACAATCCCAAACATTGCTGGATGAAGCCCAAACCATGAGCGCACACTTAAACCCCGATCTGCGATCTGATGCGTGGTTGGCGGTGATTAAGAGTTATGTACATCAAGGCGATTTGCTCAAGGCTGCAAGTTTGCATCGAAAAATTCAATCAGTACAAGTCTGGTGTGATCTGATCATGTTTTATCGTGATCGCGCTGAAGTAACAATAGCGACTGAGTTGGCTATTGCTATGACCAATGCCCACTTTCGTGATTCGGCCTGTTTTGCGCTGGTTGAATGGTATTGTACCCATGCTGAATTTGCGGCTGCCCAACGCCTGATTGAATTAATCGGTTTCGATTGGGACAAAGTTAAAGCGTATTGTTTGCTGGCAAGTAGTTATGCTGAAAATTTGCAATTTGAACAAATGCTGGCAGTAATGCAGCTGGCACACCATACCGTCCCGCGCGAGCAGCAACATTCGATTCCAAGTTTGTTAGTCATTGCCGATACCTATGCCCGCCACAATCTGCATGAGCAAGCCCGTAGTGTGTTTGAACAAATATTAGCACTCTTTTTGAGCGGCCAAAGGTATAATCGGGATGAACATAACCTACACTTTGTGCAAAGTACCCAGCGCTATGGCTATCTCGATCTTTCCGAGCCATTGATTCAACGCTTATTTACGCTAGGAGATTATGGGTTTAATAATGATCTCGTTGAGCGGATTGCGAAAGTCTATGCTGAACAAGGCGAACTTGCCCAAGCAACCCAGATTATTCAATCAATTGGTCAAGATTATCAGTTTATCCAAGCGGCTCAAGGGCTGGTGTTGAGCACAACCAACCAGCAATCTGCTGCTAGCGAATCGTTATTGCTTGCGGCGCGGCAACGGGTTGCCCAAATTAACTCCGATGGGCCGTCTGCCCTAAAAACCCTTTGCGAGCTAGCTGATACAGCGTTGCAGCTTGGATTAACCGCCATCGCCCAAACGTTGCTGAGCGACGTTCATCAATCTCTACTACGCAAGCCACATCTCCTACATCATCCCTTGCTCCAATATGAAGCGTGGCTGCTCAAAAGCTATCAAGCCCAACATAAACTAGCCGATCTGATAGAGCTTGCACGGTTAATCGACGATCCGCAAGCCCATGATCGGTGGATTGGCGCAATTCTTGAAGCCTATCTCCAGGCTGATGATGTTGGACAAGCCTATCAGCTGCTTCGGTTATTTAATGATTTTGCGGATGTCTATGCTAAAAGTGCTTGTAAACTTGCGATCAAAGCCAGCCAACTAGGGTTAAATGAGCTTGCAACCCAAGTGCATCCTGAAGCACTCTCAGCCTGTGAGACCGTTCGAGAGTCGCGTTATCGCATTGAGTATCTCAGAGATCTTGCGGTTGCCCAAATTAACTATGGTGATGCAGGCTGTTTAGCCCGCTTATTGCAGATTTTTCGCGAGCAGGAAGCAGTATTCGGCCAGATCGATTGGTATATTGAAGCGCTTTGCGCAATTGCGGTGGCCTTTGCCGAACAAGGCGATGCTGTAGCGTTTGCTGATTGGCTAAACTATGCACATAAGCGGGCTACGGCGTTTCCCACTGGCTACCAAGCGCTTGCTGAAACGTATTTTGGCTATACTCCAGATTCGGCTATCAAGGCATTTTTGGATTCTATTGAGCAGCTGGTGCAAATAAGCCTAGATCAGGGCTATGCAGATACTGCTCTTGAGGCGTTGGCTAAAATATATACAAGCTATGCAGCCCATGGCCATGCCGAGTTTTTGGTCAAAGCCCATCAAACCGCAATTAGTATTCCTAATCGTGACTATCAATATGCTGCACTTGTAACCGTTGCCCAAGCGTATCTGAAGATCAAAGTTATGCCAGAGCTACAAGTGATTATTAGTGAACTGAGCCAACTTGGCTTTGATTTTTGGATATTTCAGGATCTTACTGCAAGTTGCATTGAAGAAGGCGAGCTTCATTTGGCATACCAGTTGATTCTGTTCGATGAGCGTCATCCAGTCAAGGATGAGGTCATTTGTAACTTGATTGCCCGCTTAATCCAAGCCGATCAGCCGATAATTGCTTATCAGTTAACAAGCGAGATCTACGAGGCTGATAATCGGGCTGGCAGTTTGCAACAAATCATTCATTATTATCTTGAGCGTCAGCAAATCACTGATGTTATCAAGATTATTCAAACCACATGGCGCGACTGCCAAAGGAGTTACGAATTATGGCAATTAAGTACAATCATTGTGCCGTTGATTCCCCACTACCCATGGCTTGGCACTGCCGTGCTCGATAGCGTGCCCTGGCTTGAACAGCAATTAACTCGCTTGAATTAAAACGTTTGAATGGCGCGTCAAGGCTTCCTTTGGGCTAAATGTTCAATTAGCCAATCGAGTCGCTGATCGGAGATTGATCCATGAAACCAAGCATAAACATAGGTAACGGCATCAGGATCAAGCTCCAACAGCAGATACAGGTAATCGGCCATCTCTCTGCCAACCCCAAGATTTTTTAGTTGATGGAGAATTGTTGATGGCGGGTTCCCTGCATGATGGAGCGTTATAATCAGCGATTTGATTGATTCAAACATTGATGAATGCATATTAACCATCACTCCCAGTTAGTTGTCGATCACCATCTCATGAATGTTGTTTGCGGAGAGGGTCATTACGATGGATACTATTGAACAGCAGCTTGAATTGTTGCCGCGCTTGTGGCGCTATAGCCTGCTGCGCACCAGCCTCACGGCCCATGCCGATCGTTGGCCTGATGAACTCTATGTTATGTTGGCAATCATTGGACGTTTACCAGAGGCCTTGGCACAGATTAATGTTTGCGCTTATCCAGAACGTCAAGTGCTTGCTTGGGCGCGAGTGATTAAATACGCCGAGCCGCAGGTTCAATTACAGCTTTTGCAGCGCATCGAGCATTCGATTCGTTCTATCCGTGATCCTGAAGATCAGACCTTTGCTTTGTCGTGTCTTGGCCTGGCCTATGCTGAGGCTGGTATTCCTAATGCGACCTATCCAATCTATCAAGTTATTGATCGGCCTAATCTAACGGTTCAAGGGTTGTTGCTGCAGGCAAATAGGTTGGCTAGCCAAGGTTTGTCTGACCAAGCGTATTTACTTTTTGATGAACTATTCATGACGATTTTCGCCATGCCTCAGTACGAGCAATTGTACCAATTAATGTTGCTTGTTCAGAGCGCCAAGCGTGCTGGGTATAATTCGCTTTGTGAGCGGATTATTCAGAGCCTCTATGTTCCGCACGAAGCCCCTACGTTCAACTCGGCAATTCAGGAGCTTGCTAAAGCCTATGCGGCATATGGTGATTTTGCCGTTGCCCATCAGGCGATTCAATTGATTAAACAGCCGCGCAGTTTTATCCATGCGGCCCGGCAAGTGGCGGTGATTGCCTGTGAAAAACAAATCCATACCCATACAGCAAGTTTGCTACAAGCAGCCCATGAACGTGTTAAGCAGCTTGAGGATATTGATGAACACATTTATCTGTTGGGACAACTAGCCATCCCTGCACGGCAAGCTGGCTTAATCGAGCTGGCCCAAACCTTGATGGATGAAGCTTTTCATAAACTAATTGGTGTGCAGCACCAATATCCGCCTGTAGCTACTAGACTGCTTATTCAGAGTTATCAATCTCAACATGCCTTGGCTGATGCCTTAGCGATCATACCATTCCTTGATAATCCCCAAGCCCATGATTACGTGCTTGGTAACATTATTGAGTGCTATTTGAATGATAATGATCTTACGAATGCTCATCTGCTGTTGAAATTATTTAAACCCCATGAACAGACATATGTAGCTGCCGCTAGTAACCTATTGATTAAGGCTGGTGCGCAGGGATTAATCGAACTCGTTTGGCGGCTTTATTGGGATGTCATGGCTATATCTAAAGCGATTAATGATCATGTTAATCATCGTAATTATTTTGTCTACGTTGCCTGTAATCTTGCGACTGAGGCGAGCACGCATGGGTTAACCGTGCTAACGCCGCGATTGTATAGCGAGGCGATTCAGGCATGTACCACAGTTGATCATGGATATACTCGGCTGCGGTATCTCAAGGATTTAGTGCTTGCTCAGATGAAACATGGTTTGGTTGCGAGTTTCCCCAATTTGTTAGCTAGTTTACGCCTAGGAGCTACCCAATTAGAGATTAATACTGCATTGAATGAATTTCTTTGCCCAATCGCGGTGGTTTATGCTGAACAGGGGAATTATTCGGCATTTGATGATTGGTTCAATTATGCCCATACCCAATTGAAAAATAGCACCCAAACTGATCATAAAGCGCTTGTGTCGGGCTATCGAACGCTGATTAAGACCTATCGTACATCTGCTTCTGATTGGATGAATTCAGCATTTTTAGCAGCGGTGTTGCCAAGGTTGCAGGTGATCGCCAACACAACACATTTGGCTAGTGCTAAAAATCTATTGATAAACATTTATGCGGATTATGCGAGTGAAGGGCATCCAGCCTTTCTCGCTCAAGCATATGAGATGGCGATTACAATTGAACCGATAGCTGATCGGCTCAATGCGCTTAAATCACTTGCCAAGGTCTATGCGAAAGTAAATGATGGGCCGCATTTACGGGCAATTATTGCTGAGATGATTGAGCTTGAGCTTGATGATTTAGAGTTTGAGTCGATTGCCTTGGTCTGCGCTAAACAGGGAGATTTTGCCTATGCCCAAGAATTGCTGGCACGCCAAGAGCCAGCCCCATGGAAAGATGAAGTTTTATGGTATTTGATTGCCAAGCTGATTCAAACCAATCAAGTGGCTACTGCATGTCAGTTAATTCCAAGCCTAAGTGAAGGCTACAAACAAGAACGCGAGTTTCAAAAAATCATTACCTACTATCTTGAACGTCAACAATTGGCTGAAATTGGGCAAATTGTTCAAGATGTTTGGCGTAACTGTATGAGCGATACTGAATTATGGCAATTAAGTACAATCATTGTGCCGTTGATTCCCCACTACCCATGGCTTGGCATTGCCGTGCTTGATAGCGTGCCATGGGTTGAACAGCAGTTAGCTCGCTTGAAGTAAATGAGGATCGCTATGCAGCCTGATTATTATCTGCGTCGCCCACCATTGCCAAGTGAACCAGCCTTAATCGCTCAATTTGAGGCGTTGTGGGCTGAAATTGAGCGTTCGAATACGCCGCTTGATCTGACTGATTTGCTGTCTGGGCCGCGTTGGCCATTTTTGGCGTACTTGGCTGAACATAAACCAGTGCTCTTTCATGGATCGGGCAATCCAAGTTTGAGCAAGCTTGTGCCACGGCAGGCCAGCGATATTGTTGAATTTGGCAATCAGCGGGCGGTTTATGCCGCCTCTGATGGGATTTGGCCGATTTTTTATGCGATTCTGGAGCGTGAGCCGCAAGAAGTTTCGTTGTTGAATGCCTGTTTTCGTCAGGTTAAGCCTGATGGTAGTTTCTCTGATCCCCATTACTTTTTCTCGATTGATGATCAAACTTATCTACGTCAGCCATGGCGTACTGGCACGATTTACCTTCTGCCCCGCGAAGGCTTTATTGCCAAGCCAATCAGCTACAAACGTGGCATGACCCTGCAAATTATGGAGTGGGCCAGTGTGCATGAGGTTGCCCCAATCGCTCGCCTCACGGTTGGCCCACAAGATTTTCCTTTTTTGAACCAGGTGCGTAGCCATAATCTAGCCCGGTTGATCGAACAAGCCAATGCCGACCCTGAAGGATTTCCATGGCTTGAATAAAGGTGCTAGCTTATTTGACATAATTTTTTAAACTCGATTGAGCAGCCGAATTTCACGCTCGCGCCGCAACGACCATGCACGATTGCTCGCACGATCAACCACAACCGCATCGTTGGATCGCCCGATGGCATAGCTGCTGCCATCAGGATTAATGTTGCTTGTTTCAGTGAATCCAGGTTTGTAAGGCAAGATCTCGCGCACTTCCCATGTTGTGCCATCGATTAAACTGAGCCGATTGGCATGCCAAAGTAGGTCGTTATTGGCCGACAAGCTAGCCGATTTGAAGCGCAGTTCTGTGCCAGTGACTTCTGGCCCAACCCAACGTTGTTCGCGCAACACTTCAAGCGTTGTTCCATCGAATTGCATTAGCCCATATGCATCGGATTGGCTTGCGATGGCTTTAATATTCTGATACCAAAATAACTGCAAGGATAGTGCCATCGGCAAGCCACCACGCTTGGCGAATTGCGCCGCGCTTTATTTTATTTGACATAATATTAATGAAATTATGACTTGTATGATCATAATGCCAAAGCTCAAGCTGATTGCCCCGCGCACATAACCCTTTGTTTTGCTCAATATTCCAACAAATTACATGATCATTGGGATTGTGGAGCGCTGCAATTTCAGCCGTAATCTGCTCGCCCGTATCAAGGTGATGGGCTTCGAGCATTTGGGTATAAGGGCTATTGCTGGTTGCAACGCCTCGAATAACGAGCTGCTGTTGCTGATCGAAGGCTGTTTCTTTGACCAAGATCCTTGGCTGATAATGCTGCCAAAGCATGCGATCCTGAGCAAGATCCCAAATTGCACCATCGGTAAGCAGTAGCTGTTCGCCCAACCAACCAATTAAATTGTAGCGCTTGGTGGGCGAGCTATGGCTGGGTATCCACAAATCTTCGAGCCGCTCAAAGACCCTTAATTGCCCATGACAATCGATCGCCAGCTGTTGACCGCTTGGTGAAAAATGGCAGCGTTGGCACTGCCAACCATGCAAACTCATTGCTGTGGCAGTGCCTGAGATCCAGCTAATTAAGCCCGTTTGGATGTCACGACGAACTGAGATTTCAAGCTGTTCATTGCATGTTGTGCAGCTAAAATATTCGTCGGCCTGAACATAGCTATGATTGGGATTGGCCGAACCACCAAATTTGCAGGTTGGAAAATTGGCCGCGAAATAGGCTCCACATTCAGGGCAGCTAAGGTTAAAGCTGGTCATACTGTTTCCTCAACGGCTTAGCCCCGACTATTCAATCACACTTCACGCTCGCGCCGCAACGACCATGCACGATTGCTCGCACGATCAACCACAACCGCATCGTTGGATCGCCCGATGGCATAGCTGCTGCCATCAGGATTAATGTTGCTTGTTTCAGTGAATCCAGGTTTGTAAGGCAAGATCTCGCGCACTTCCCATGTTGTGCCATCGATTAAACTGAGCCGATTGGCATGCCAAAGTAGGTCGTTATTGGCCGACAAGCTAGCCGATTTGAAGCGCAGTTCTGTGCCAGTGACTTCTGGCCCAACCCAACGTTGTTCGCGCAACACTTCAAGCGTTGTTCCATCGAATTTCACGAGTCCGTAGGCATGGCTTTGGCTTGGGGCTAACTCAACGTCGCGATACCATGCAACTGCTAACAGACTGCCAGCAGCTTGCCACCATGCCTGTTGAATCAGCCCGCGCTCAAGGGTTTTGGCGACGCTTCGGTGAAAACTGGCACTCACCGAAGCGTAATGCCACAGCTCGATTGTGCTTGAATCGTGCTTGGCGGCAGCTCGCGAAACCTGTGGGCGGACACAAAAGCTGGCTCCTCGCGCAACATTCCAGCAGACAACATGATCATTAACGTTGCGCAGATCGCCGATTTCAAGCCGAATTTCTTCATTGGTGCTGAGTTGGTAGGCTTCAAGCACTTGCTTATAGTGTGGTCGGCGTTCAACTGCCACACCCCGTAGCACCAGCAGTTGCCGAGGATCAAAGGCTGTATCCTTCACGAAGATCATCCGTTGGGTATCTTGCCAAAACATAATATCATTGGTTAAATCCCAAATCGCATCATCGGCTATGAGCATTTCCTCGCCCAACCAGCCGATCAGCGTATAGCTCTCGTGTTTTGGCGATGTGAGGATCAATCGCCATTGCTGGTCTTGGCGTTGAAAAATATGAATTTGCCGACCAAATTGAGCCGCAAGCTGCTCACCACTCGGCGAAAAGCGACAGCCGCAACAATCCCATGCTTCAAGCGTGGCAATCGCGGCTCTAGGGGCAATCTGGCTCGCCGAACCACTGGCAATTTCACGCCGAACCTGAGCCTCAAGCCATTCGCCACATTCAGCGCAAGCGAATGTCTCAGCAACTTCAACAAAGGTATGATCAGGATTGGCCGAACCAACTGGCTGCGCTTCGATCAGTTTGGGCGTGAACGTTGCACCTCATTCTGGGCAAGTACTACTCAACGTGCTCATCGTTGGCTCCTTGCAGCTATGAACCTAGCTACACTGCTAGATTAATTTGGTTATAACACTAAATCGATTTCAAAACTAGTGGGTCTCATTCGTTCCGCACATGCAGGATGGATTATTCTGCTTGGTCATTAAAGGAGGCTAGGAGGGTGTTTGGCGATCTGCGGCGGCAACCAAATTTGGTGCTGATTATCCTCAACCCGTCAGTGGTTTTGTTCCATGCTCTGGGCGATTGGCGCAACGCCAATAACGGGTCGAGGATGCTCGATTAAAACCTAGGCAAACAGTGGTGTGTCGCCCTCGCTGCGTTCGCGTGGCAGCCACCAAATTGGAATCAACGCAATTAAGCAAACTACTGCGGCGGCGAAAAAGGTGCTGTGATACACCGTCATTTCATTTTGGGTTAGGGCCAATTGGGCCGCGCCTGTATTGAAATCTTCCATTGTAAACACCAACGTACTATTGAGGCTAGCGCGGTAGGCCAAACTCCATGAAGCCAAAGCCGAAACACCCAAGGTGATTCCGACCATGCGTAATGCATTCAATAAGCCTGCGGCAGTGCCCATTGATTCACGGGCAACGGTGCCAATGGCGGCAGCACTCAAGGCGGGGAGTACTAAACCAAAGCCTGTACCCGTTAACAATAAATAGATGGTTAATTGGAATTGATTGGTTTCTGCTTTCCAAAAGCCCAGCAATGCAAAACCAACGGCGGTGGTGATCATGCCGAGGCTAGCAACCAACCGCGCACTAATCTTGCGCATCAACATACCACCCAAAACTGCACCAATCGGGATCATCATGGTCAGGCGCATTAACGTTAATCCACCAGAAAGCGCATCGCCTGCCAACACTGTTCCGACGAAAAACGGCACATTGACCATGCCCACAATTAAGGCCATGCCAACCAAGACATTGGTAATATTGGCAGCGCTAAATGCTGGGGTGCGGAAGGCGCTTAGCTCGATCAATGGAGTTGTCGTGCGGCGTTCCCACCAGATAAAGCCAATAAAACTGAGCACTGCCAACACCAACAGGCCAATGGTTAATGGTGATGTCCATTGCACTGCATATTGATCGAGGTTGCCGCTTTCGGCGCTGGGCTCGATGGCCAAACTACCGAGCGAGCGTGAAAGCGCCACAGTTAAGGCGGTCAAACTAACCGCAATCAAGCCACCGCCAATATAATCAATCGCCCCGCGATTACCAGGCCGATCAGGTAAGGTGCGAATAATTGCCCAAGCCAAAGCTGCGCCGAGTGGAATATTCAGCCAGAAAACCCAACGCCAACCATCAACATCGAGCAGTTGGATTTGTGAAATCAGGCCACCATAGGCTGGGCCAAGCACCCCGCCAGCTTCGCCGGCGGCCCCCATAATCCCCAAGGCAGTTGCATGATGAATTGGCTTAACTTCATCCATCGAGATTGCCAAACCGATCGGCAACACAGCGCCACCACCAATCGCCTGAACGATGCGCCATGCCACCAACGACCAAACGCTATCTGCCAAGGCACAACCAATTGAACCGCCCACGAAAACCCCGAGCGCCGCCAAAAATAAGCGCCGATGACCATAGGCATCGGCGATCCGTCCTAGCAAGGGCATAGCGACGGTATAGCCCAACAAATAGCCAGTGATGACCCAAATGCCTTGTTCAAGCGCTTGCTCAACATCAAGGCCCAGCGTGCTGACCACATTTGGTAAGACGGTGATCACCACCGTTTGGTCGAGAGCGGCCAAAAAAATAATCAGGGCTGTCCAAATTAAGCCCCATGGCCAGCGACGTGCTTCTGTCATAGCTGCGATTCCTACCGCTAATTCCTCTCCGTGCTGCATCATAGCATGCAGCTTTAGCCCACGACAAGGATTGTCACGGGCGTTAACAGATTGGCGCGATTTTTTTAATTACGAATGGGGCAAAGCTGACGGATTGGGCTTGCACTGCATCTCATTCACAACTTCGGCGAGGCTTTTATTGGCCAATACTTGTTGCATGGCAGCCTCGGCATGGCTAAAAATGGTGCTGAGCACTGGCTGAATCGTGCGCCCACAGCGGCAATCTTGGTTGGGCGAGCTAGCATGCAAGGGCAGAATGCGACAATTTTCGGTGGCATGATAGATATCGTTGAGCGTAATTTCATCAGCAGAACGGGCTAAACGAGTGCCGCCATCTGCGCCATATTCGGTATAGACCAAGCCTGCTCGGTTGAGCATACCCAAGATTCGCCGAATAACGACCGGATTGGTATTGACGCTGGCTGCAATACAGCTTGAGGAAAGAGCTTGATTAGGATTGGTTTCAAGCAGGGCCAAAATATGCACCGCCACAGCAAATCGACTGCTTGCACTCATGTTTTTTGCCTCATTGTGAATATGAAACAAGTATAGTTACATTTTAATCGGCTGTCAATTATGCTTACCTAGGTGTTTGGTGATGATTTGATGACCTTATCCCACTTCTCACAATTAGTCACGATTTCTCTAATGTTTTTACTGAACACTGATCTGTATTGCAGAATAAAATCATCGATTAATAATCTGCAACAAAAGGGCACAATTAAGCAGACACCCGACGGCAATTGTTGCCTTGACAGGACTGCTAGACTAGGCATAACAAGGACAGTGTATAACGCGAACATGCTAAGGAGAGAACCCCACGATGGGCCTTTTCGAATGTCCCCCTCGAACATTGAAATGTCATGGATTTACTTGGCTGGTGCATCATCATAGGTTATGAGCTATCCGACAAGTCATGAATTTCACCCACTACGCCATATGTGCGCAAGAGTTAATGAACCAATGAACATTTACTTGCGTTGATGATGACTGGTTCTCCCAAGGCTCATGCATGGCGTATATGGCCTTGGGAGCGTGCACGTCAAGCGAGCTATCTGAGACGCTCAACTATGACGATGGTCGTGCAACGAAGCATGCGAGGCGCAACGATGACCTACAAAGTCTTTTTAGTCGAGGACGAGATCATCGCTCGTGAAGGGATTCGCGATGCGATTGACTGGGCAGCGGCAGGCTATCAGTTTTGCGGCGAGGCATCGGATGGCGAAATCGCACTGCCGCTCATCCGTGAGCGACGACCCGATATCCTTATCACCGATATTAAGATGCCGTTTATGGATGGCTTACAGCTGTGTCGAATTGTGAAGGAAACGCTGCCAACCACGAAGATTATAATCCTTAGCGGTCATGATGAGTTTCGCTATGCCCAAGAAGCAATGCAAATCGGGGTTACGCAGTACTTGCTGAAGCCGATTGTTGCCCAAGATCTGCTGGCGGCATTGCGCAAGATCGCCAGCCAGATCGATGGGGAGCGTCAAGCCAAGGCACAATTGGAGACGCTCCAAGCGCAGATGTTCGATCACCAACCAATGTTGCGTGAACGCTGCCTGCTTGATCTGGTCTCTGGCAGTAGCTCGGCAGCCGATTTCATGGAGCAAGCCCGCAACCTTGAAATCGACCTGCTGGCACCATGGTATCAGGTGTTGGTGATGCACGCCATGCCACCGAGCGCCGCTACAGCGCCGCTGTATACGCTCTATCAGCAGGTCGATGTGACTGTCGCTGCCAGCTTAAACCAATCACCGTTGGTCGTGGCCTTTAAGCATGGCCTCGAAGATACCATCTTGATCGTCAGGGGCGAGACTCGCGCTGATATGACCCAGCAGGCGGAGCGACTAGCCACTGCAATGCGCCAGCGCGTGGCTGAGCAGCTTGGCTGTCGCGCGATTATTGGGATCGGCGACCCCACCGAGCGACTCAGCCTGATCCCCCAATCGTTTGCTGAGGCATTGGCGCAGATCAGTAGCTTCGAGCGCCCAGCGGAGTCTGATCCATCCGATCAGGGACAATTCCACGGCGGGGCGATTATGCTGAAAGCCCTCGCCTATATCGATACCAATTATGCCGATCCTGCGATGTCGTTGGGCCAAGCGGCGGCCCATGTGTTGCTTAGCCCGACCTATTTTAGTGCGCTCTTCCGTCGCGAGGTTGGCGAGACCTTTATCGACTACCTGACCCAAGTTCGCATTCGCAAAGCCATCGAACTGCTACGCTCGACTTCCCTAACGGCCAGCGAGATCGCTTATCGTATTGGCTATCAGAACCCGCGCTACTTCTACTCGGTGTTTCGCAAGGTTGTCGGTCAGCCACCCAACGAGTTCCGTCAGCGCTTCTAGCACCAACTGTCGCCTCCAGATTACCAGAGGGTTTGTATCATGGATGAAAAGCTGCCAAATCATGAGCCGATGGGAGTTGTGCTGGCTAGGTGGGCGGCTGCCCCACGGCTACGCCTACGATTGTCTATCCGCGACAAAATCCTGTTGGCATTGTTGATGGTGGTCATCTTGATGAGCGTGCCATATATCTTTCTGATTGTCCCCGGGCTAGAATACAAGACCCAATATGACGTGCTGATTCAAAATATTACTACCGCCAACAGCATCAACGGCTATATCAAGCCATCGATCGATGCCGAACTGTGGGAGATTATTGCCGGCAAGAAACCGTTTGCCCAAGGTACGCAGTATGCAATCTTGAACGATATCGACCATCGCATTGAGCTAATGATCGATAACTCTAGCTCTCAAAAGGGTCGCGTTAAACTTGGTATTATTCAGCACACGCTGCAAACGCTCCGCAGGTTGATCGATAAGGTTGGTATTCAGATTGCCCAAGCTAAAACCTTTGCCGAAAATTTGGTGCTGATGGAGGAAATTCGTAGTATTACCCAGTTGATTGAGGGCAACGTACAAGCCTATGCCTTGTTTGAAGTTAATCGAACCCAACAGCAATATCAGGCAATGCAAAGCGACCTGACACGCTGGGCGATCGGTGGTATAGGCGTGATCATGGCTTCGATCCTCTTCTCGATCGTTGCTGCTTGGCGGATCTCAAAAGGTATCTATATTCCGATTAAGAAGCTGCACGATGTGACTACTACGATTGCCCGCCAAGATCTCGAAGGGCTGGTGATGGCTGATAACGCCGACGAGATCACAGAATTAGGCTTGAGCTTTAATATTATGGTTGGTAAGATCAAAGAATTGCTTGATGCTAAGCTCGAAGAACACGAGAACCTCAAAAAGGCTGAGCTACGGGTGCTCCAAGCACAAATCAACCCCCATTTCCTCTACAACACCCTTGATGCAATTATCTGGATGGCCGAAGCCAAGCGCACAGCACAGATTATCGATCTGGTTTCGGCGTTGTCGCGCTTCTTCCGAATTACGCTCAGTAAAGGCCGAGATTGGATCAGCGTTCCTGACGAGATCGCGCATATCGAAAGCTATCTGGCGATCCAGAAAATTCGCTACCGCGATATCCTCGATTACCAGATCGATATTCCTGAGGACACCCAGAGCACCGAGATGCTCAAGCTGACGCTCCAACCGTTGGTGGAGAATGCACTGTATCACGGGATCAAGAATAAGCGGAGCGGTGGAACTATTGTGGTGCGTGGCCGCTGGCTCGATGGTGATCGACTGCGAATCGAAGTCGAAGACAATGGGATTGGCATGACCCAAGAGCGGCTGCAGCAGGTGCGGACGTTGCTGGAGGCGGGGAACCTGTGGGTTACAGGCGTAATGCCCATCGTCGAGGATGGCTACGGGATCAGTAATGTTAACCAGCGTATCAAGCTCTACTATGGCTCCGACTATGGATTGTCGATCGAAAGCGAACATGGGCGTGGCACGTGTGTGGCGCTGATCATCCCGCGCTACCGTGGCATTACCACCCAACCGCCACTGGCGCTTGCTGCTCGCTAACAGGCTGATCGTAAAAAATCGAACACTATGCTAAAAAACTCGACACGCCGATCTCTAAAAAATCATTAAAATAGCGGATATTCTGCGTAGAAATTACGATTGTTTGTGCCTCGACCGCCCGCTATAATGCCTATACACCGATTAGTTTACCGACCACGATTGGTCTGGAAATCGCCAAAGGAGGCGGCCCCAATGAATGCCCTTGCACTCTGCCGCTGTGCTATCGCACTGGCCATAGCCTGGACTCTGGCAGCGTGCGGCGGCTCCTCGTCTGGAGTCGGCGCAGTAGCGCCCTCCTCCCTCGATCTCAAGACCAAAACTTATCCTGAGCTGGTTGTCGGGTTTGCTCAAATCGGAGCCGAAAGCGAGTGGCGCACCGCTAACACCCGCTCGATTCAAGATACGGCGAATCAACTTGGTGTCGAATTGGCGCTTTCCGATGCGCAACAGCAGCAGGAAAATCAGATCAAGGCCATCCGTTCGTTTATTGCTCAAGGTGTCGATGTCATCGGAGTCTCGCCCGTGGTCGAGACTGGCTGGGACGAGGTTTTCGCCGAGGTCAAGCAGGCTGGAATTCCGTTGATCTTGCTCGATCGCAACGCCAATGTGCCAGATGATCTCTATAGTGTCCGCATCGGATCAGACTTCGTGGAAGAGGGTCGGCGGGCCTGCGGTGAGATGGCTCGACTGCTGGATGGTCAAGGTGCGATTGTCGTCTTAGAAGGCACCCAAGGCTCAGCCCCAATGATCGGACGAGGTACTGGCTTTCAAGAATGCCTGCAATCTTATCCCGCGCTTCACATAATCGACAGCCAGTCCGGTGATTTCATTCGCGCCCGTGGCAAAGAGGAGATGGCAGCGTTGCTGCAAAAACACGGCAACAGCATCGACGGCGTGTTTGCCCAGAACGATGACATGGCGCTTGGCGCGATCGAGGCCATCGAGGAGTATGGGCTACGGCCTGGCGTTGATATCAAAATTGTTTCGATCGATGCGGTACGGGCTGCCTTCGAAGCAATGATTGACGGCAAGCTTAACGCCACAATCGAGTGTAACCCGCTGCTTGGCCCGCTGTTTTTCGCCACAGCCCTGAACTTGGCTAACGGCATACCGGTTGAAAAATGGATCAAGCCCGACGAGGGCATCTACCGACAGGATACCGCCGCGCAGGAATTGTCTAAGCGCGAATACTAGGCACTTTCCTCCGATTATTGAAACCCTTCACGTCTATTGAGGTCTGCATGACTGACCCGTTAGGGACGCACTGGTTGCCTCCCGCGTATCACGCTGCGCCCGACGAGCATGGAGGCAGGTCAAGTACGAAATTTTCTTATTGGTAACGACGGTTTACTGACCAGATTTTCGCTTTATTCTCTTAGGAGGACGTTCCATGAGCATTTCACGAACATTCGCCGCGCGTCTGATGGCGCTCCTGGTTATCGTCGGGCTAGCTGGTTGTGGTGCCTCGAGTGCGCCCACAACGGCACCAGATGCGCCTGCAACAGGGGCCAAAACCTACAGCGATATGGTGCTGTGCTACCCGCAGCTTGGGGCTGAAAGCGACTGGCGCACCGCCAATACCGCTTCGATCAAGGAGACCGCAGCAACCTTGGGAATTAAGCAATTGGTTTTCTCTGATGCCCAGCAAAAGCAAGAAAATCAAATTTCTGCCGTGCGTGCCTGTATCCAGCAGGGCGTGGATGTGATTGCACTGCCACCAGTCGTTGAGGATGGCTGGGATGCTGTTCTGACCGAGGCCAAGAATGCAGGTATTCCGGTGATTATCGTTGATCGCAGTGTGAGTGCCGACAAATCCCTCTATAGCACCCATATCGGCTCCAATATGGTCTTGGAAGGTGAACGGGCCGCTGCTGAATTCAACAAAATGATGCCAAACGGCGGCGCGATTCTCGAACTTTCGGGAACGACAGGTTCTGGTGCAGCGGTTGGTCGGGCAAAGGGTTTGCGCAATAAACTCAATTCCAACATCACCATTATCGATTCACAGACTGGCAACTTCACCCGTGCCGAGGCCGTCCCTGTGATGCAGGCACTTCTGAAGAAATATACCCCGGGCACGGATTTCCAAGGCATCTTTATTCACAACGACGACATGGGCATCGGCGTGATCGAAGTTCTCAAGGCTGCTGGGATCAAACCAGGCGATCTCAAGATTGTGTCGGTTGATGGTACTCGCGGCGGTTTCCAAGCCATGGTTGATGGCTGGTTCCAAGCCGATGTTGAGTGTAACCCGCTGCTTGGCCCACAGGTATTCGAATTGGCGCTGAAGCTCATGAACGGTCAGCCAGTCGAGCCAGAAGTCATCACCAATGAAACCGTCTACTATCCAGAGAATGCAGCTGAACTGTTACCAACCCGCAAATACTAGTTACCAATGGCACTGGGGGAGGCATCATTCCTCCCCCAACAAGCTCAATCGGCGATATGGGAAAGGCGAGTGATCGTTATGGCTGATTCGCAGAGTCTTATCACCGTCAGAGGTATTTCCAAAGCGTTTCCTGGTGTCGTCGCCCTTGAACGTGTTGATTTTACGCTGAGGAAAGGCGAAATCCACGCGCTCATGGGCGAAAATGGTGCCGGAAAATCTACCCTGATCAAAATTCTCACTGGGGTGGAGCAGCCCGACACGGGCAGTATTGAATTAGAGCACACGCTTATCCGCATTCGGTCGCCGCAGCATGCCCAACAACTTGGCATCAGCACGGTGTATCAAGAGATCAATCTGTGCACCAATATTTCGGTCGCCGAAAATATTATGCTCGGCCATGAGCCACGGCGCTTTGGTGGCATCCACTGGAAAAAGCTGAACGAAATGGCCCGCCAAGCGCTCCTGCGCTTAGGCATCGAGCTGGATGTGACCCAACCACTGGGAATGTACTCGATCGCGATCCAGCAAATGGTCGCGATTACCCGGGCGCTTGAGATCGCGTCGGCCAAAGTATTGATTCTGGATGAACCGACATCCAGCTTGGATGCCAACGAAACTGCACGGCTTTTTGCTGTGATGCGGGCGCTCAAGCAAGCGGGCATCGGGATTGTCTTTGTCACGCATTTCCTCGACCAAGTGTACGAAATCGTTGATCGAGTGACGATTCTGCGCAACGGCAGTTTCGTTGGCAGCTACGACATTGCCGATCTCCCACGGGTTGAACTGGTAGCAAAAATGCTTGGTCGCGTAGTTGGCGAATTGCAAGCATTGGCCCAAGATAAAGCGCGAGGTGAGCGTCAGCCCGATGAACGACGGCTGATCGAAGCGGCTGGTCTGGGCCTGAGCGGCATGCTGGAGCCGCTTGATCTGGCTATTAACGTCGGCGAAGTGCTGGGGATTGCAGGGTTGCTCGGCTCCGGACGCAGCGAACTGGCAAGTTTGCTGTTTGGTCTGACTTCGCCTGATAGTGGCACGTTGCTGATCGATGGGCAGTCAGTTACGCGGTTTTCCCCACAAGAATCGATCAAGCGTGGGGTCGCTTTGTGTCCCGAGGATCGCAAGGCTGAGGGTATTGTAGGCGATCTTAGCATTCGCGAAAATATTATTTTGGGCTTGCAAGGGCGCTATGGCTGGTTCAAATTCATTAACAGGCAGAAGCAGGATGAAATCGCCGAGAAATACATCAAGCTGCTTGGCATTCGCACGCCATCGCCCGACCAGCTGGTCAAAAACTTAAGTGGCGGCAATCAACAAAAGGTCATCTTGGCCCGCTGGCTCGTTACGCAGCCACGCCTGCTGATTTTGGATGAGCCGACACGGGGCATTGATGTCGGTGCCAAGGCTGAGATTCAAAAGCTGGTACTGGAACTCGTCAAGGATGGCATGTCAATCGTCTTTATTTCCTCTGAGTTGGAAGAGGTGGTACGTATCAGCGACCGGATTGTGGTCTTGCGCGACCGCGCGAAAGTGGCCGACTACGACCACGCGGTGAGTGATCGGACGCTTATTCAAACGATGGCAGGTGAGGCATGAACTATACGGTCTTTTTCAGACGGATTCGGGAGAGCCGATTGTTCTGGGTGCTCACCGCGTGGGCAGTTATTCTTGGATTTAATGCGCTGTTTATCCCCGAATTTTTTCGTATCAACATCCAAGATGGGCATCTCTATGGCAATCTGATCGATGTGCTGAACAACGGTGCGCCGCTGATGCTGGTGGCCCTTGGTATGACGCTGGTGATCGCCACTGGCGGCGTTGATCTTTCGGTCGGGGCTGTTATGGCGATCTCGGCGGCTATGGGGGCGGTTCTGATCAACCCCGCGCCTGGTGATAAGCTGGTTTCAAATGAGATTCTGACGCGAAACGCCACCAATACCCCACTGGCAATCATCGTGCTGGCGACGCTGGCGGCAGGGACACTGTGTGGTCTTTGGAATGGTCTGTTGGTATCGCGGGCTAAGATTCAGCCACTGGTCGCAACTTTGATCCTCATGGTTGCTGGTCGGGGCATTGCCCAGCTGATTACCAACGGTCAGATTATCACGATTTACTACACACCCTACTTCTGGTTTGGTAACGGCTATATTTTAGGGCTGCCAGTGTCGATCTATATCGTCACGGCGGTAGCGATCATCGCTTGGGTGGGTGTGCGTAAGACACCGATTGGGCTATTTATTGAAGCAGTCGGTATTAATCCAAAAGCTACCTACTACAGCGGCATTAGCGCCAAGAATGTCCAGTTGCTAGCCTACACCTTTAGTGGTTTTTGCAGCGCTCTTGCTGGCCTGATCCTTAGCTCCTATGTGCATAGCGCCGATGGCAACAACAACGGGCTTAATTATGAACTAGACGCGATTTTGGCGGTTGTAATGGGCGGCACGATGCTGTCTGGTGGGCGTTTTTCACTCTTGGCAAGCGTGCTTGGCGCAATGGTTATCTGGACATTCACACTTTCGATGTATACGTTGGGCGTGCCAGCGAACGCCTTGCTCGCTGGACGGGCAGTACTGGTTCTGCTGGTGATCCTGCTCTATTCCGATCGTCGGCTTGTGAAACGTCGCAGTGTGCGTGCGGATACTCAGCCCAAATCGGCGGTAATAACACCAGACGAGAATCGAGATCTCCCGCGCCCATAGCCTCGCATTGCTGTGCGTCACCGCTTTGAAAGGGATTCACCATGACACAACGACTGAAGCTCTCCGTCATGCGGCATGGCCCGCTGCTTACGACAATTACGATCTTTCTTATGGCCTACATCATTGGCGCACAGCTGTATCCCGCGATGCAACGGCCTCAGGCATTTTTCAACCTGTTTATCAACAACGGCTTTTTGCTAATTATTGGAATTGGCATGACCTTTGTGATTTTGACCGGAGGGATTGACCTGTCGGTTGGCGGTGTCTTGGCCTTGACGACGGCGGCATCGGCTGCCTTGCTCAAAATAGGCTTCAGCGCGGCCTTTGTCATACCGCTGATGCTGGTGATGGGCACAGCGATCGGGTTGGGGTTGGGCAGCATCATTCATTTTTTTAAAGTGCAGCCGTTCATCGTTACCCTGATGGGCCTATTTTTCGCCCGTGGTCTGGCCTATATCATTAGTCTGACATCGGTGACGATTACTGATCCGTTCTATAAATACCTTGCACTCACCCCGATCTATATGCCATTTTTTGAAAAAGCCTATATCTATATTCCCACGCTGGTTGGCCCGCTGCTGCTCTTGGTAGCGATTTATCTGGCTTACTTTACCCGTTTTGGCCGGATTATGTATGCGCTCGGGAACAATGAGCAGTCGGCGGGCCTGATGGGATTTCCGGTTGGGCGTACTAAAATTATGGTCTATGGCTTCAACGGCTTTTGCTCAGCCCTCGCCGGAATTGTGTTCAGTATCTCGTTGCTGGCGGGCTATGGGCAGTTTGCTACTGGTGTTGAATTGGATGTCATTGCAGCAGTGGTGATGGGTGGTACGCTACTTACGGGCGGGGTTGGTAGTGTTATCGGTACGTTGTTTGGAATCCTGATCGAAGGGACAATTATCTCGATCCTGCAATACAATGGTACGCTTAGTTCGTGGTGGACTCGGATTTGCGTCGGTGCGCTGACGTTGATCTTTATTGGTATCCAAAGTGGCTTTGCTCGACGTAAAAAAGAGCTGTAATCTCAACCATACGCGATTAATTTGGTGCGAACCGCCGCCAGCCCAACGTTGCTATTCAGCGTTGGGCTGGCGATGAGTTTAGCTTGATTTAAGATAGTGTTGACGCAACCAAATGCCACCGGCTAAGCAACTGAGGCCTAGCAAAACCCACCAGATTAATGGTAAACCTGCTTGGCTGGTCGCTGGAAGTTCAATGGGCAATTGTGGTGTTGGCACTACAATTGTTGATGGATCAGCAGGGGTCGTGATTGGAATTGAGGTTGGATCAAGCGGTCCAGGCGTTGAGGGCAATGGTGCGACTGGTGGGCTGCCCACTGCGGCGATAATTTCGGCCCTAATTGAAGGTATTGGCCTTGCTACAGCATCGCCAGCACTCATATAATGGGCATGCCACTGACTGTTTGCTCCAACATAGATATAGAAGATCAAATGATCACCGATTTCAACTTGGCTAAGGCACATTGTGATTGAACCAAACCCTTCAACGGTAACGATTTCAGGTCCAATTCCTTTAAAGTATTGAGATACTTGGATAGTTGCCAGGTTAATGAGCGAGCCAGGATTATTGTTGACTTTTCCATCAATCACGACACCTTCTAAAACGATGGCGGCGGCATTGGTATGCTCAGTCGCAGTATAACGGGGATGCCCACCAATCGGTTGGGTACAAGCCAAGGCGAAACTTGGCCAAAACGCTAGCAAAACTCCCAAAACTATGCCCCATCGTCGCGTGCTCGGCCATTGAATAGGTAGCATATGCCAAACCTCACAGTGCTAGCAACGCTTACAATTGCCAGTGCAAGCGTTGCACCTATCTACACACCTATTGATTCTAATCGATCGAAATGGATGTAAAAAGGATGATTAAGCACTATTTTAGCTGCTTGGTGTACAAACTTAGCCCAAAAAATCCTCAGGATGATCGAGAATTGCCTGAACTCGCTCATAGAAACGCCCAATATGCAAGCCATCCATCAGGCCATGATGGACTTGTACCGCCACCGGCATCAAGCGGCGCTGGCCTTCAAGCGTGTGTTTGCCCCACGAAATGCGCGGAACTGAATCGATTGGGTTGAGATGGATCGGGTGCATCATGCTAGTGAAGCTGACCCACGGAATGCTGGTCATATACAACAAATTATCTTGGCCTGGCTCGTCGGTGATGGTTGGGTTGGCTTTGACTTCAGCGACTTTGGCTTCGGCTAAGGCTGAAAATGCATGATAATCCGCCCGATAGGGAATCACACAAAAGCTAAAGAGATCGTCGTCGAGCAAGACGGTTGGCGAAGGATCAACCCGATCATGCTCAACCACATTATCACCCCGAATTCGCCAACGAAAGGCCACTTGTTCGTTGGCGGCGCGGGCAAATACATAGGTAAGGCTGGTGCTTAAACGCGCTTGGCGAGCCTTAATTGCTTGATACCAAATTTGAATATCGACATTGGCACATAAACTAAAATGTGGGTAGGTCATGCCTTGATAGAAGCTAAAATGTTGACGACGCGGCCATGTTGCAAGATCAATTGTGCGCATATGGTTCCTCTAAACGAAGCTGTGGCCTAGTATAGCCAACTGCATGGTCGCGTCAATCCCCCTTTTGATGTAGGCCGTGGATCAATTGGCCAGCGCCAAACTTACTGCTCGTTGCAAACTCAGCTGTTGGCCTTGCTGGTAGGCCTGTTGCCATGCGGTGGTGCTTAAATGGGCCTGAATTTCTTGCCCAATTTGGTTGTAACCAGCTTCATCGGCAGGAATAATTGGGTAGCCTTTGGTGCTACGCATCTGGGCGGCGTAGGCCATGAGTTGGGCGGCAGTCGTTGGCAATGTTTGGCTCAAGCAATGGGCTAGTCCTTCTAAACCTTCAATAATTCCGCCATCAAAGCCGATTGCATGGGCTAACATGAGGCATTGACGGTAGCCAGCTTGGGCTTGGGCATAGTCGCCCAGCAGCCAGTGAGCATTAGAAATTCGGTTTTCGATCAGACACAATGATTGCTGATCGCCTAAACGCTCGAAAATCTGTTTGGCGGTTTGATAATGCTCCAAGCCAAGTTTGGGCTGGCTGGTATCAATCGCGATGTTACCAAGATTGATTAAGGCCGTCGCTTCATTCCAATCATCGCCCAACTCACGCGCCAAGCTGAGGCTTTGTTCAAACGAGGCTTGCGCTGCATCTAAACGTTGTTCATCACGGGCGATCACCCCCAAACCCAAGGCAATTAATGCCACTCCCGATTGATCACCCATCTCCTGATAGATCTGTAAGCATTCTTGATAGAGTTGGCTTGCCCGTTGATTTTCTGATTGTTGGCAATAGAGATTGCCGAGATTGTGCAATGTGGCAACCACTCCGGATTGATCCTCAACGGCTTGATAGAGCGGTAAACTTTGTTCGTAGTAGGCCGCTGCTTGGGCATAGGCTCCGGTATCCATCGCCACTAAGCCCAGATGACCCAAAACTTGCGCCTGGCCAGCGGTGTGTTGGGTGGTTTGGTAGATGGCAAGGGCTTGCTGATACCATTGTTCAGCTTGCTGATAATCGCTTTGTCTCCAAGCCAAAATGCCGACCCCATCGAGTGCTCGGGCAAAATCAACGTCAGCAGTTGGTTCATGGCTGATCAGTAGGTTTTCAAACCAACGCCGACCTTCACGTAAATAGCCGCGCATATACCAAAAACGCCATACATAGCCAACCAACTGAATGCCGCGTTGATGGGCATTGTGTTGCCAAGCCCAATTTAAGCCAGCCCGAATATTATCGTGCTCAGCCTCTAACCGCTGAATCCACATAGCTTGGTTATTGCCTGAACGCAGTGGTTGCTCGGCTTGCTGGGCTAGTTCAATCAAATAATCGAGCATGCGGCTCTTGAGCAAATCATGTTCAGCATGCTTGTTGGCTTGCTCTTGAGCAAACGTCCGTACCATCGTCAACATACTCATTCGCGTCGAATCATCGTTGGTTTGTTGTTGAATCAGGCTATGATCAAGCAGCACATTTAATTGTTCAATCAGCTCATGGCGTTGGTATTCTGGGCCACAAACCGCCAAGGCCGCCTCGACCGTCCAACCGCTAACGAATACGCTCAACCGCTCAAACAAACGTTGGCTAGCTGAATCAAGCTGTTGATAACTCCATGTCAGTGCGGTTGTGACTGAGTAGTGGCGCGACGGTAAATCGCGGCCCCGCCGTCGCATGCTCAAAAAATGGCTGGCCAATTCGCTCAACAAGGCTTCGGGGTCGAACAAACGGCCTGAAGCAGCAACTAACTCTAGCGCCAACGGTACACCATCGACGCGTACACACAAGGCAGCAAGCGCCAACGCATTTTTCGCGGTCAATTCAAGTTTGGGGTTATGCACTTGCAAACGGGCCAATAACAAAGCCATAGCTTCGATTTGGGCTAATTCAGCTAAGGGCGGCAATGCCAACAAATTGGGCACGGCCAAGGGCGTGAGTTGTAGTACATGTTCGGCACTGAGACGCAAGGCTACTTGGCTGGTAATAATTAATTTGAGGGTTGGTACTTCGCTGAGCAATAGGCTGATCACCCGGCTAGCATCCTGAATCTGTTCACAATTATCCAACAGTAAACAGCTTGGTTGCTGCTCAAGCTGACTAATTGCCAAACTCAAGGGATGCTCATCGGGGCTTTCGCTGATTTCGAGCGCCTTGTTGATCGCCTGAACCATCGATTCAGGGTCATTGGCGGTCACCAGATCAACAAAAACACACTGCTGTTCGCTTTGGCTCGCAAATTGATGCAAACATTGCAAGCCAAGCTGGGTTTTGCCAATGCCCGCCAAGCCCACAATGCTGATTAAGCGAATTGTAGGATTATTCAGCCATTGCAAGATGCGTTGTTGTTCAGCGCCACGGCCTAAAAAGTAGCTGGTTGGGCTAGGCAGGTGGCTGGCCAAGGTTGGCAGTGCTTGATTGAGTGCACCATGATTGTTCTGGCTTGGCTCAGCGATTAATTCCTCGCGGGCGCTTGCGGCTAATTCTAAAAGCTGCTGAGCCTCGTGTGATTGCGCCTCGATATCGAGCGCTGGCAAAAATAACGCAATTAAGGTGGTTAAATCGGGGGGACGGCGGCCTGTTTCAAGCCGACAAATTTGCGCATCGCTATAGCCTACGGCAATCCCTAATTCGGCTTGGGTTAGGCGAGCACGGCGGCGCAACAAGCGCAATTGCTTGCCAAAAGCCGCTGGTGAATTAACTGCGATTTGAGTCATCGTCACTTCCTCGTCGCTGGAATTGCCCACTTCACGCTGATCGTAGCAGATTAACGCTGATTGTCGATTGATGCAAAGGTCATGGTTTTTTGGGTCGATGATTCAGCCGTGCTAAGAGTGGTAGCACGGCTGCGGTTTTCTGCCAGTGCTGCTGCTAAAATGCCTTTATTGGTTCCAATACAATACCAAAGAACTTAACTGCTTCTGGCTGCAACGAGGTGTTCTAAAATACAATTTCGTTCCATGGGAGCTGTTTCCCATAGCGGCGCTGAATATAGTATCCAACCTAAGTCTAATCTACATTAAGCAAAGGGATGGGTGTGATGATAGTGGGGCACGATTGGGAGCCAAAAACGCTCATTACTGCCGCTGAAGTGGCTATCAAGCATACTTCGTGTGCGCAAATCGCGGATAATCCGTGAGATCGTTGCGCGGGTTGAGCCAACCGCTGAGGCTAGTTGTTCATGGGTAATCCGCACGTCAATCAATAAGCCCTGGTTATGCTGTTTGCCAAATTGCTCGGCCAACAAATTCAAAATGCCTAAAACTCGTTGATCAAGGTAAGGATGGGCTTGGCACGAAGCCCACGCTTCCATTAGTTGCAGCCGCATGCGTAATCGTTCGATCAACGAAGGCTCACTCAAGACCCGTTGCCACGGCAAGAGCTGAGCGCTAATCGGGGTATGCGCTTGCAGATAGATCGCACAGCCATCGTGTGGATGGCCACAGACTAATTGGTTTGGCCCGAACAAACCTAGAAGCACGTTCGAGCCATCAGGATGATTGACTTGCAAGCTCAAAATTCCAGTTTCAATCAATAAGGCTTGATCGGCTTGTAAATGCACCATTGCCCCACGTGGATACTGCTGCTCTCGACCGCGGGTAGTTTGCTGATGAAGTTGGCTGACGTGCAGCGCATTTAAGTTTTGGATGATTTGGCTAGCGTTTGCGTCGTTGGTAATCACATGACGAGCGCCAGCTTCATAGGCCTTCAAGGTTAAATGCGGATAGTTACTCTGATTCCAGCCCCACCATAGTGGCTCTTGACTGCCCAAGTTTTCGGTGAGTTGCGCTAATTCATCCTCATTGGTAAAACAGCCGACCAAGAGGCTTTGATCGGCGATGGTTGTTTGCTTAGCTAGTTGCTCAAGCCGCAACAAACTCAATCGATATCCAGCATCCAGCAACTGGCCAAGCAGAGCTTGATCCGGTAGATCGCTGCTGATGAGAAGCACTTTCAGCATAGTTTTGATTACTCACCACATAATTATTGATACAATATATCAAATATCGCCTACTTGTCAAAATAGTTTTCGTGATGAGTAGTTAAATGTTGCCTAAATAAGCCAACACTTGGTCAATGTTGGCGCATGGCTGGTGTTCAACTTGCCAGCAATCGTTTTCAAGCTGCTGAATATGTGGGCAATCAGCCTGTTTTGCATTCAGCACGTGATAGCCTGCTCGTTCTAGGGCATGCTGCATCCATTGGCCATGCAAGCCGTTGGCACTCAGCCGAACCTGGCCAATTGGCTGGGTTTGGGCGCGAAAGCCGCCGCGTTGTTGATCAAATTGCAATTGGCTTTTGCGGAAGGTTTGGGCCAACCGACCATCTAAAATCAAATCTTCAGGGGTTCCACATTCTATGCTGCCATCATCGAAAACTAGCCACAACCGATCAGCGCTGCCAATCGCCAAATCAAGATCGTGAGTAGACATAACCACGGATAAGCCAGTTTCGTGGGCTAGTTTGCGCAACAAACTGGTAATTTCGACCCGCCGAGGCAAATCGAGAAAAGCGGTTGGCTCATCGAGAATCATCACGGCTGGCTCTTGGGCCAAGGCGCGGGCAATCATAATCCGTTGGCGCTCACCATCGCTCATTTCGTTGAGCAAACGTTGAGCCAAATCATCAGAGTTGGTTGCATGTAAAGCCCAGCGAACTACCTGATGATCGTGTTGGTTGAGGCTGCCAAACAAGTTGGTATACGGCATGCGCCCAAGGCTTACTAGTTCATAGCCAGTCAAATTGCTGACTTGCAACCGATCAGTCAGTACTACGCTCAGTTGTTTGGCTAATTGGGCCTTGCTCAGGTGATGGAGCGGTTGTTGATTGATTGTAACGCTGCCGCTGATTGGCGCTTGCATGTGGGTTAGGGTACGAATTAATGTCGATTTACCTGCGCCATTCGCTCCAAGCAAACATACGAATTCGCCCTTGGCAAGGCTTAAATTGAGGTTTTGCAAAACGCTACGGCTTTGACCACGGCGTTGGTGGTAGCCAACACTCAAGTTGTCGGTTGCTAAAACTGGCTGGTTCACATCCATGCTCCACGTTTCATGCGCAATAATACCCACGCGGCAACTGGTGCGCCAAACAGCGAAGTTGCTGCATCAATTGGTAGTTGCAGCGAGCTGCTCGGCACTTCAGCCAAAATTCCGCAAGCAAGGGCAAACGGAATTCCGGTGAGGATGGTTGCAGGCACGAGCACCCGATGATCTGAGGTTTTGAACAAACCGCGAGCAAGGTGTGGGATTGCGATACCCACAAAGCCGATTGGCCCAGCGTAGGCGACGACTGTGCCAGCCATAATCGAAGCGCTACCCATAATAATCCAGCGTGCCCGCTGCACATTGATGCCTGAGCTTTGGGCATAATGCTCACCAAGCAACAGCGCATTGAGATGTTTGGTGGTGAGGCATGCAATTAAGGCTCCAATCACGGTTACCGGCACAAAATAGCGTAATTCGCCCCAACGTACCCGTGTAAAACTGCCAAGTTGCCATTCGACAAAGGCGCGGGTTTGGCTTTCGTTGGCAAAGAAAATTAACACGGTCACCAATGCATAGGTCATAGCACTCAGAATCACCCCCAACAGCAGGATGATCGTCATATCGCGCACCCGACTTGCAACCACCATCATAATTCCAAGCACACTCAAGCCACCAACAATCGCGCTACCAACTGTGCCTAAATTGCCGAAAACATTGCTGCCAAGCGCGGCAAAACTAATGCCACTCGAAGGAGCTAGCAGAATAACCAAGGCCACACCAAGGCTTGCACCTGATGAAACGCCTAAGGTAAACGGCTCAGCCAAGGGATTTCGAAAGATAGTTTGAAGTTGCAAGCCTGCCAAGCCAAGCGCCATGCCAACTAAGATCGCGGTAATAATGCGTGGCAAACGAATATCAACAATGATTGTACGCCACGCTGGCTGAGCAGTTGGCCGCCCAAGCAGAATATCGGCCACGCTGCTCAGCGGAATATCGACCGACGACCAAGTGAGCGAAAGCACTACTCCAACCATGCTGAGCACAATTAATAGCCCGAATAGCCAGATATTGCGTCGCTTCGAGCTTGGCTGCCAGCGGCTAGCTGCTTGGCTTGGCTGAGTTTGCAAAGCTGCAATATGGTTGGCAAAACGACTTTTTGGCGGTGACGCTTCTGCTGGTTTTGGCTCAGGCTGGGCTAATCTGAGTTGTTGCTTTTGCATTGCTTGGAACTTTCGCTTGAATCTAGCTCTATTTCGAAATTCATGCTCTCACCCCAACCTCTCGCCCACTGCGGCGGGCGAGAGAGAGTCCCTTCGGTTCATCATGGCGGGTTTTCTCCTCGCTCGGCGGGAAGAATGAGCACATACATTACTCGCCAGGAATCCGTTTGAGAAAGACTAATTCGTGATCGGGCAAAAGTTCGGGGTGCAATATACTGACTGCATCAGCAAGCAGTTGATCAACATAGACCGCACCATTGCTAAAGTAATCCTCGGCACGGCCAAAACGATGGAAACTATTACCCTTTTGTAAGGCGCTAAAGCTGGCGTTTAATGGGTTCGTGGCAATAAATTCACTGGCAGTATTGTCGCTGGGAACATAAACCAAGTTGAACCAGAAATCAGCATTTGCGCCAATTTCAATTGCTTTTTCGAGATCGATACTGCTGCTAAAGCCAGTGCTACCGCCGCCAAGATTCAATTCGGTATCAGTCAACACTAATTCGCCGCCTGCGTCACGCATCAACACTGATTCTAACCGATCAAGGTTGCGTGTGCCAAAGCGACCATCTTGGGTTACATTGCCAATAAGCACGCTTGGTTTGTTGGTTGCTGCTTGAGCTTTTTCGCGTAGTGCCAAATATTCACGCTCGATTGGTGTAAAAATCGCGTCAGCTTTGGCTTCGAGGTTGTAGAACAACGCTAAGAATTTAACTTGCTCAGCCGAGCCAAGTGGTGATTCGGAGAATGGTGAGTAGTGTAGTGCTGGAATACCTACTTGGCGAGCGTTGGTCATCCATTCGCGGCCATTGGTGTTGAGGTAGATATCGGGCTTGCCAGCAGCGATTAATTCGAGATCTTCGCCATAGCTGGCTTCTTTGATCACACTAGCTTTGGCAACTTGGGCTGCAATCGAAGGCAGATACTCGTTGGCACTCCCAGTCATCGAGCCAACCACACCGCTCAAGCTATCGACCACGCCCAAGGCATCCATAGCGGCAAAGGTGCTGCTACCACCTTCCCACACTCGGGTAATTGGGATGGTTACGACCATGGCATTGGCTAAATCGCCTTCAAGTACGGGCGCTGGTGTGCCACACTGCACCAAGATATAGCGATCAAAATCGGTTTTAACTGGGTCAGTATCCAGATCAACCGTGACAACTTTGTAATGCTTAGCATACTCAACCGTCCACTCTTTGGCATAGCTTGGGCTAGTTTTGGAGCTGAAGTAATCGGTTGCGCTATCGTAATTGCTAACACAGGCACTTGGGCTGGGTGCGCTGGTTGCTGGGGTTGTTGCTGCTGGCACAGCACTCGCTTCAGCTACAACAGTTGGTGTGCTACTAACAGGCGCAGCAGGGCTAGTTGGATTTGTGGTTGGTGTAGTTTGAGTGCCACAAGCGCTAATCAAGCCTGCTACCACAAATAAGGCGATCATTCGCTGCTTAAACATTGGGTTCCTCGCAAAATCTATACTACAACAGCAATACGTGTAGCATGCTGGGGGATGATGCTACACGTATTGCCAAAACATTAAGTTAAATCAGGGCTAAGCCGATTGGTTGGCTAGCGCTTGGCGTAAACTTAATGGCCGCATATCAGTCCAAACCGCTTTAATGTGATCTAAACAGGTTTGTTTATTGCCGCTCACTCCAACATTACTCCAGCCCAGCGGGTTTTCGCGTTCGGCAGGCCAGATAGAGTATTGTTCTTCGTGATTGATCACAACGTTATAGATTGTTGTATCGTCATCTGTTGTTTGCACGTGGCATACCCCCTTGAAAATGGATCACAATCACTAAGTATAGAAAACCTCAAGAAATAATGTTGTCTGATTAAGCACCAAATATTGGTGTGATATATGACAAGAATATTGTTTGATTTGCGACTGCATTAGGCCTCAAACCTGTTTAGAATGCTCGCTTGGACGAGGTGTGTATTTTAGGAAGCCTCCCCTATGCTTCCAGAATGATAGATTTCAGAAAGCGATAGTGTCTGTGTTAGAGCATGCGAATCTCCCTCCGGCTACAACGCTGGTGGATGTGCTGCGTTTGAACGCATTGGAAGCGCCTGAACAGCAGGCGTATCGGTTTTTAAATGGTCAATTCGCAACCGAAGATTTAAGCTATGCCGAGCTGGATCGGCGGGCGCGGCAGGTGGCGGTTCGTTTGCAAGCGCTGAATGCGCAGGGCGAACGGGTTGTATTACTCAATGACCCAGGCCTTGACTATATTGTGAGTTTTTTGGGCTGTTTGTATGCGGGGGCGATTGCTGTACCATTGTATCCGCCAAAATTGCAACAGCTTGAGCGCCATTTACCGCGTTTGTTGGCAGTTGTTGCCAATGCCACACCACGCTTTGCGCTGATTGATCGGCAGTTTGTCAGCCAAATTGAGCGGTTGCTGGCTGTCGCACCGCAATTGCAAGCACTCCAATGGCTAATCTGCGATGAGAAAGTTGATGCTGGAGCGTGGCAAGTGCCACAACTTGAAACCCATAACTTAGCTTTTTTGCAATATACCTCTGGCTCAACTGGCCAGCCCAAAGGTGTGATGGTCAGCCATGGTAATTTGCTGGCCAATTTGGCGCAGATTCAGCAGCGGTTTGGGCATGATGCGACCAGTCAAGGGGTGATTTGGCTGCCACCTTACCATGACATGGGTTTGATTGGCGGAATTTTGCAGCCATTGTATAGCCGGTTTCCAGTGGTTTTGATGTCGCCTGTGGCTTTTTTGCAGCAACCATGGCGTTGGTTGCAGGCGATCAGCGATTATCGCGCCACAACTAGCGGCGGCCCGAACTTCGCCTATGAATTGTGTGTGCGCAAAATCACCCCAGCCCAACGGGCTACGTTAGATTTGCGTTCGTGGCGAGTGGCCTTCAATGGTGCTGAGCCAATTCGGCCAAACGTCTTGCGTCAATTTGCCGAAACCTTTGCTGATGTTGGTTTTGATCCAGCGGCATTTTACCCAACCTATGGCATGGCCGAAGCAACCTTGATGGTCAGCGGTGCACATTTGCCCCGCTTGGCTCAGCCTGAGCCAGAATTAATTAGTTGTGGCACGGTAATCGACGAGCATGAGTTGTTAATTGTTGATCCTACGAATCTAGAGGTTTTGCCTGAAACTGCAGTTGGCGAAATTTGGTTGCGCGGGCCAAGCGTCGCCCACGGCTATTGGGCGAGTGCTGAATTGAGCAAGGCAACCTTTGCCGCCCAACCACGCGAGCGCAACGAGCACTTTTTGCGTACTGGCGATCTGGGCTTTTTGCGCAATGGCGAGCTGTATATCAACGGGCGCTTGAACGATCTGATCATCATTCGCGGGCAAAATCATTATGCCCATGATTTAGAATTGAGTGTTGATCAGGCTCACCCTGCCTTGCAACCCCAAGCCTGTGCAGCGTTCAGCCTCGATGTCGCTGGCGTTGAGCAATTGGTGCTAATGCAGGAGTTGCGGCGTGAACAGCGTCAGCATGATCCAGCCCCAATTATGGCCGCCATTCGCCAAAGCTTAGCCCAAACCCATGGCTTGCAAGCCTATGCGATTGTGTTGTTGCGGCCTGGCCAATTGCCACGCACCTCAAGCGGCAAACTTCAGCGCTATCGTTGCCGCGAATTATTTCTCGGCGGCGAATTAACTCCAATTGCCCAAACGATCGTTGCCAGCGTCGATCACGATTCGCTCGATTCTCAGCAGATCAGGGCATTGCCAACCACTGAGCAACCAGCAGCCATCGCCACTTATTTGCGCCAACAATTCAGCCGCCAGCTTGGTTTTGAAGTTGACGTAACGTTGCCGATCCAGCAGCTTGGGCTTGATTCGCTAGCGGCAATTGACCTGCAATATCAGCTAGAGCAGGATCTTGGGCTAGTCGTCGGTTTTGGGCAACTGTTGGGCCAACAATCGCTGCTGGAGCTTGCCGATGAGCTAGCCCAGCAATTGCACGAACAAACCTTGGTTGTTCCAACAATTGCGCCAAGCGCGGTTTCGTTTGGTGAGCAAGCCTTATGGGCGCTCGATCGGCTGCATCCCAATAGCACGGCCTATACGATTGCGCGGGCTTGGCGTTTTGAGCAGCCGCTTGATCCAGCGCACTTCGCCGCAACATGGGCAAGCTTGGCCGAGCGTCATGCGGCGCTGCGCACCAATTTTGTCGAGGTTGACGGAGTGGTGCAACGGGTGGTGCATGCCAAAGTTGAATCACTGGTACGGCTGGTTGATGCCAACGCATGGGATGCCACCCAACTTCACGATTATCTCCAAGCCCAAGCCAAGCAACCCTTTGATTTAGCCAACGATCGTTTGGTGCAGGTTCAATTGATCGCGCACCCCAAAGGTCAGGTGTTGTTATTACTGGCCCAACACACGGTTGTCGATTTACAATCGTTGGCGGTGTTGCTCCACGAAGCGCAGCAACTGTATCAGGCCTTGGCTGAACAACGGGCTTGGCACTTGCCGCCTGCTGCCGATTATCGTGAGCATGTCGCTTGGCAACAGGCTTGGTTAGCCAGCCCCGCCGGCCAAGCCTCCCACCAGTTTTGGCAACAGCAAACTGCTGAGGGCTTGCCAACGCTTGAATTGCCCAGCGATTACCCACGCCATGCCCAGCCAAGCCAGGCTGCCAGCTATCATTATTTGATTGAAAATAGTCTGCTGAACAAAATAAATGCCCAACCCCAAACCTTGCTGAGCACACTCTTGGCTGGTGTGGCGCTGCTGCTAAACCGTTATAGTCAGCAACGGCAGTTTGTTTTGGCTACCCCAACCTTGGGGCGCAATGCCCAATCGCGCTCTGGCGTTGGCTACTACGTTAATCCGGTGCTGATTAACTGGCAGTATCAGCCGAATCTCGCGAATACTGAGCTGTTGGCTTATACCCAAAACCAAGTCTTGGCGGCCTTTGAGCATCAAGCTTATCCGTTTGATTTGGTTTTGCGTTCGTTGCAGCACGACCGCCACAATCCGCCGATTCGGGTGATGGTGGTGTTACAACAAAGCCCGCTGGGGCAGGCCTTGGAGCTTGGGGGCTTGGCACTGGGCCGCGAGCAAACCAGTATGTATTTTGCTGACCACCAAGCCCAAATCATTGAGCTAGCGCCAAACGACTTGCAATTTGACATAACCATTACCTTTGCGCCACTAGAACAGGGCTTAGGCCTGCGGATCGATTACGATCAAGGCTTATTTGCTACGGCCACGATCGCGCAATGGAGCCAGCATCTCAAGCAAACGCTGGAATTTTTGGTGAGCACGCCGCAACCTATGGGTGAATTGAGCTTGAGCACGCCAGCCTTAGTGCCTTCGCAAGCCTTTGAAACCGGATGCTTAAGCCAATGGTTTGAAGCGCAAGTTGCCAAAACACCTGACGCGATTGCCCTGACCGACGGTCAGCAGCATTGGACCTATCAGCAGCTTAATCAACAAGCCAACCAATTGGCGCACTATTTGCACGATTATGGGATTGGCGCTGGTAGCTTGGTTGGCTTGTATCTCGAACGCTCGGCGTTGGTCGTGCTTAGCATTTTGGCAGTGCTCAAAACTGGCGCTGCCTACCTGCCGATCGACCCGATGTATCCAGCTGAGCGGGTGCAATTTATGCTGGCCGACGCTGATGTGGCATTGTTGTTGGCCGATGCTCGGCTGGCCGAATTTAGCGGCACGCTGATCGATCTCAAGCAGCACGCTTGGCACAATCAACCAACAACCAACCTTGAACTAGCGCTTGATCCGACGCAATTGGCCTATGTGATCTATACCTCTGGCTCGACTGGCCAGCCAAAGGGTAGCCTGCTGAGCCATGCCAATGTGACGCGCTTGTTTAGCAGCAGTCAGCAGCATTTTAATTTCAATGCCAATGATGTGTGGACACTGTTCCACTCGTATGCTTTTGATTTTTCGGTCTGGGAAATGTGGGGAGCGTTGTTGTATGGCGGGCGTTTGGTGGTTGTACCGCAAGCGCTCAGCCGCAATCCCGAAGATTTTTATGCGCTGTTGCAACGCGAACGGGTAACGGTGCTCAATCAAACACCCTCGGCTTTTCGCCAGTTGATCCAGGTTGATCAACAACGTCAGGTCAATTTAGCCTTGCACTGGGTGATTTTTGGTGGCGAGGCTTTGGATGTTGCCACACTCCGGCCTTGGTTTGAGCGCCATGGTGATAGTACACCGCGCTTAGTCAATATGTATGGCATCACCGAAACCACGGTGCATGTGACCTATCGTCCGCTAAGTTTGGCCGATACTGTGAACTATTCGAGCGTTATTGGTCAGCCCTTGTCCGATTTACAGGCCGTGGTGCTTGATGCGAATTTGCAGCCTGTGCCAACCGGAGTTTATGGCGAGTTGTATATCGCTGGGGCTGGTTTGGCAATGGGCTATTTGCGGCGACCTGATCTGACGGCTGAGCGCTTTATGCCGCATCCATGGAGCAACCACGCTGGCCAGCGCTTGTATAAAACTGGCGATCTCGCACGCTGGAATCAGCAGGGCGAGCTGGAATATCGAGGTCGCAGCGATCAGCAAGTCAAATTACGTGGCTTTCGGATTGAATTGGGCGAAATTCGGGCAGCGCTCTTGGCCCATCCAGCGATTCGCGAGGCGGTGGTTGATGTAGCTGAGCTAGAAGTTGCTGCGCCAATTGCCGATGCTCAGCCCAGCCAACCAACGCTCAACGAATTACGCCCATTCATTAAAACTGCCCAGCGCCAAGCCCCAACGCTAGAGCAACGCTTGGTGGCGTATGTTGTGGCGAGCGAGCCAGCACCGACGACAATTAGCGCATTGCGCCGATTTTTACGCCAACGCCTGCCCGATTATATGCTGCCTGCCCATCTGCTTTTGCTTGAACGCTTGCCCCTGACCAGCCATGGCAAACTTGATCGAGCAGCCTTGCCAGCGATTAATCAGCAACGCCCTGAGCTTGAAACGGTTTATCGTGCGCCGACCACTGGTTTGGAGCAGCAGCTTGCCAGTATTTGGAGCGCCGTTTTGGGCGTGCCAACGATTGGGCTTGATGATAATTTCTTCGATCTTGGTGGTGATTCAATTTTGAGCATCAAACTGCGAGCGCAGGCTGCTGAACAAGGCTTGCACTTCAGTTTACAACAATTGTTTGCCAACCCAACGCTTGCTGAGCTGGCTCCCTTGGTCGAGCAAAGCAGTGATCAAGCTGAACTGATTGCGCCGTTTAGCCTGATCAGCGCCGCTGATCGCCAGTTGCTGCCTGCCGATATTGAGGATGCCTATCCTTTGGCGCGAATGCAGGCAGGCGTAATTTTTCACTGCCAGCTTGAGCCAAATACGCCGCTGTATCACGATATTTTTATCTATCGCATCCGTGTTGCGTTTGATGCCGATTTGTTGCGTCAAGCAGTCCAGCAGTTGATCGATCGTCATGCCGTGCTGCGAACCTCGTTCCATATGCATGGATTTAGCCAGCCCTTGCAATTGGTACAGCGCCACGTCGTCGCACCGCTCACGATTGAAGATTGGCGCGATTTGGACGAGGCAGGCTATCAAACTCGCCAAACAGCTTGGATTGAACAAGAAAAGCAGCGCCACTTCGATTGGCAAACTGCACCATTGATTCGCTTTATTGTGCAACGAGCCAGTGACGATAGCTGTGATTTGGTGCTGAGCTTCCACGACACGATTTTTGATGGCTGGAGTACTGCCTCATTGCTGACCGAATTGATGCTGCGTTACGATGGCTTGCTCAATCAGCAACCGCTTGATCCAACTCCGCCGCTAGTGCAGTATCGCGATTTTGTGGCTCAAGAACAGCGGGTGCTCGCTGATCCGCAGGCGCAAGCGTTTTGGCGCGAAGCTTTGGCTGATGCTAGCGATACGCCATTGCCACGCTGGCCGCGTCCTGCCGCAACCAGTGCCGTGCCCGACGTGGCAGTGCTTGATGTACCAGTCTCGGCCCAGCTTTCGCAGCAATTGCATGAATTGGCTCGCCAAGCCCATGTGCCAGTAAAACATGTCTTGTTGGCGGCGCATATGAAGGTGATCAGCCTTGTAACTGGTCAACGCGAGGTAATCAGTGGCCTCGAAACTAATGGGCGACTCGAACGCCACGATGGCGAAAAAACCATTGGGGTGCATTTGAATATGCTACCATTTCGCCAATACTTAGCTCCGATGAGCTGGCTGAGCCTGATTCAACAAGTCTTTGCGGCTGAATTGGCGCTCATGCCCTATCGCCAAATGCCTTTAGCCGAATTGCAACGCGAACGGCGCGGCCAGCCATGGTTTGAAACGGTCTTTAACTATACCCATTTTCATGTGTTCGAGCAGCTGCAACAGCTCAAACAACTTGAGGTGATCGGCGGACGAGGCTTTGGCCAAACCCACTTTAGCTTGCTTGCCGAGTTGAATCTCAATACCTTCACTGGGCAATTGCAAATCGATTTGGTTGGTAATTTGCACGAGCTAACTCCTGAGCAATTAACCTTGATTGGCAATTGCTATGCGCAGGTTTTAGCAGCAATGGTGGCTGAGCCAAACGCAGGCCATCATCTGCACCATCATTTAACTGCGGCTGATTTGGCGCAATTGCAAGCGTGGAATGCAACCGAGCAGCCATTGGCTTATGCTTCATTGGTAACAGCCTTTGAACAGCAAGCGCTGCAACATCCCCATGCTTTAGCCGTGGTTGCGGCTGATCAAGCGTTGAGCTATGCCGAACTCAATCAACAAGCCAACCAACGAGCGCATAGCCTGCGCCAACGTGGCATCGGAGCCGAAATGCTGGTGGCTGTTTGTGTTGAGCGAACTAGCGATTTATTGATTAGTTTGTTGGCGGTGCTCAAAACTGGTGCTAGCTATTTGCCGCTCGACCCGAGTTACCCCCCAGCCCGTGTGAATTGGATGCTCGCTGATAGCCAAGCGGCGCTCTTGCTAACCCAGCCCCAATTCACAGCGTTATTTGCTGATATTCAAATACCTGTCTGCTACACAGATGAACAACATACTTCAACCGCTAACCTTGCAAGCGCGATTGAACCCAGCCAACGTGCCTATGTGCTCTATACATCTGGTTCGACTGGCCAACCCAAAGGCGTAGCCATTAGCCATGCCGCCTTGAGCAACTTCTTGCAATCGATGCAAACCCAACCAAGCCTCCAGCCAACCGATCGCTTGTTGGCAGTAACGACGGTGGCCTTTGATATTGCGGGCTTGGAGTTGTACTTGCCCTTGTGGGTTGGGGCGACGGTGGTGCTAGCGCCCGCCAATGCTGCTGCCGAAGGTTTTGGCTTGGCCGAATTGCTGCAAAGCCACCAAATCACGGTGTTGCAAGCGACTCCTAGCACATGGCGGATTTTGCTGGCAACAGGCTGGCATGCCCCAACTGGGTTTAAAGCCTTGGTTGGCGGCGAAGCCTTGCCCAGCGATTTGGCCGGGCAATTGCTGAGCGCAGGCGTGACCCTCTGGAATTTGTATGGACCAACCGAGACCACGATTTGGTCAACCGCCGCTGCACTCAGCCAAACGCCTGTCCACGCTGGGCGACCAATTGCCAACACCGAAATCTATATTCTTGATCAGGCTTTGCAGCCTGTGCCGCTTGGTACGCCTGGCGATGTATATATTGGTGGTTTGGGCTTGGCGCGAGGCTATCATCAACGGCCTAATCTCACGGCTGAGCGCTTTATTCCGCATCCATGGAGCCAACAAACTGGTGCTCGCTTGTATCAGGTTGGCGATCGGGGTCGCTATTTGCCCGATGGTTCGCTAGAGCTTTTGGGCCGCAGCGATCAGCAAATCAAGCTGCGCGGCCATCGAATTGAGCTGGGCGAAATTGAAAGCGCCTTGCGAACGCTGTCTACAATTCAGCAAGCAGCGGTTGCGGTGTGGAATGAGCAATTAGTGGCCTATGTGGTCGCTGATCATCATTTTGAGCCTGCCGAAGTGCAACAACAACTGAGCCAACAGCTGCCAGTTTATATGCTGCCGCGTAGCTATCAGCGTTTGGATGCGCTGCCGCTGACTGCCAATGGCAAACTTGATCGCCGCAACCTGCCTGCGCCTGATCAGGCACTTGTACCTGAAACTCACGGCTATGTTGCGCCAACGACTGGCTTACAAACGGAATTGTGTGCGATTTGGGCACAGGTGTTTGGGATTGCACAAGTTGGCATCCACGATGATTTCTTCGCGCTGGGCGGCCACTCGCTGCTGGCGACCCAACTGATTATTCAATTTCGCCAGCGCTTTTTTGTTGATCTGCCGTTGGCGCAATTGTTCAATGCGGCCACGGTGGCGAGCTTGGCAACCTTGATCGAGCAGTTGCAAGCTGATCAGGGTCAAACTGCTGAACTAGCGGCCCTGCTTGATGAGCTTGATCAATTGAGTGATGACGAGGCGCGTGCCCGTTTATTGGCTGATTTTTAGCGAGGCTCACCCATGGATGCTCTCCAGCAACGCTTGGCGCAGCTTTCGCCCGAAAAACGCGCCTTGCTTGAACAATTACGCTTGCAACGCCAAGCAACGCCAGCGATTACGCCGCGTGATCCTGCGCAAATGGTGCCGTTATCGTTGGCACAGCAACGGCTTTGGCTGGTTGAGCAAATGCGGCCAGGCCAGGCTACCTACATCATGCCCTGTTTGCTGATGATCAACGGTTCGTTGGATCGTGCTGCTTTGGCGACGAGCCTGAGTTGGTTGCTCCAACGCCATGAAGTGCTACGCACCAGCATTCAGCCTGACAACCAAGGTGCATATCAACAGATTCACGAGCCTTGGCAGGTAGAATTGGGGTTGGTTGAGCTTGATCAAACCCAGCTTGAAACTCAGTTACGCCACTATGCCCGACAACCATTTGATTTGCAGCACGCGCCGTTATGGCGTGCCGCGTTGTGGCGCTGTGCTCCAGAGCAGCATGTTTTAGGGTTGATGCTGCATCACATTATTGCTGATGGTTGGTCGTTAGGTGTGTTGATGCACGATTTGGCGCTGGCCTATGCGCATTTTGCCACAGGCGCAGCGTTAAACCTTGCTCCGCTGGCAATTCACTATGGCGATTATGCCTGTTGGCAAGCCCAACAGCCAGCAACGCTGACCCAAAGCAGCCGTGATTTTTGGCTGAAGCTCTTGCACGATGTACCAACTCTGGCCTTGCCAACCGACTATCCTCGACCTGCTGTTCAATCGTTTCAGGGGGCACAAATCGCTTGGCGCTTGCCGAGGGAGTTGGTCGAACAACTCAAGCAACTTAGTCAAAGCCAGAGCGCAACCTTATTTATGAGTTTGCTAACGGCATTTTATTGGCTTTTACACTGGCTAAGTGAGCAAACTGATTTAGTGGTTGGCACTGATGTTGCAGGGCGACAACAGCCTGAGACCCATCAATTGATCGGCTTTTTCATTAATCAATTGGTGCTACGTCAACAAGTTCAGCCGCATCAATCGTTCCAAGCAAGCCTACAACAAACCCGCCAGCTCACATTAGCGGCCTTTGACCACCAACATGTGCCATTCGATCAAGTTGTCGAATGGTTGAACGTTGCCCACGACCCCAGCCGCACGCCGTTGTTTCAGGTCAAATTTGTGTTGCAAAACACGCCCTTGCCCAACTTACAACTAGCAGGTGTGCAGCTTGAACGCATGGATCTTGATCCGCACACTGCCAAATTTGATTTGCTGATCAATCTTTGGGAAGAGCATGCAGGCTTAGCGGGAACCCTTGATTACAACACCGATATTTTCGCAGCGCAGCGCATGCAGCAATTACTTGAGCGCTATCAGCTGGTGCTTCAGTTGATCGTGCTTGAACCGACGATCACGCTTGCGGTTGCGGTGCAGCGTTGCCAAAGCCACGAGCGCGAGCTTCAACAGCAACGGCTGGAGCAACGCAAGGCAGCAAATCGTTCCAAATTAATCCTGAATCGGCGACGGTCGAGCACCGAGCCAACCCAATAGAAGGATGATTGTATGCAGCAACATGAAGTTGAGCATTTTCGGCTATCGCCGCAACAAACCCATACATGGTTGGTTCAACCACAAAGCCAGCAACCCTTGGGCACATGGCTGCTGGTTGAGTTAACCACTCCGCTTCGTTATGAACGTTGGCAAGCTGGCTTGAATGTTGTGATCGAGCGCCATGAGGCGTTGCGTACCCGTTTCGAGCAGATCGCTGGGCTAAAGCTACCAGCCCAAGTGCTGCACAACCAAACAGTGGTCTTGCATCAGCAGCAAATAGCCGAATCGCATCAGATTGCTGAGCTTGCAGCGCCAGCTGATGCTGGTTTGATGCAGATTACGTTATTTGAGCATGGCCAACAGCAATGGCTTGGGTTGTGGCTAGCGGCCTTGGTTGGCGATGCCACTAGTGCCCGATTGCTGCTCGAAGAATTGACCCAAGCCGCGTTGGCTCCGCATGAATTGAGCGCAAGCGATGAGCTGATGCAGTATATTGACGCTGCTGAATGGCAAAATGGCTTGCTCGAAGCAGCCGAAAGCGCCGCTGAACGGGCATTTTGGCAAACGCAGGCGATTAAGCAAGCACCGCATGATCTGCGGGGCTTTGCACGCTTGACCCAAACCCAGCCCACTCGGATCAAGCTTAACCTTCCTGCAAGCAGCAGTATCGCGATTAATGCTTGGTTTACTCAACATAATGTTGATTTAGCGAGTACGGTGCTCAGCCTTTGGCGTTGGTTGCTCAGCCGCAGCAATTATGGGCAAACGCCAGCGTTGGCGCTGGCCTGCGATGGCCGTTCGTATGCAGAGTTGGCCAATGCCCAAGGCTTGTTTGAGCGCTATCTGCCATTGTTACCAAACGAACTTGCTGCCGATCAGCCAATCGCCGAGGCTATAACCACGCTAGCCCAACAGCTAGCCGATTTAGCGCAGTTCCAAGAGTATTTCAGTTGGCAGCAACTTGCGTTGGATCAGCCGTTAGCGTTGGCATTTGCCCATTATCGTTGGGAAACAGCGGCGCACTATCAGCTTGAACACCTGACCAGCCATACTGATCTGTTTCGCTGTAAATTAAGCCTGATCGAGCAAGCTACAAGCTGGCAATTGACCTTAGATTACGATGCAACTAGCATGCGCTCTGAGGTTGCCGAGGCCTTGGCTGAGAGCTTAATCACAATGCTGGTTTGGCTTGGGCAACAATCCAACCCGACCTTTGGGCAACTGCCAATCATTGGGAGCAATACCCAAACATTATTGACTAAGCAGGTCAATGCAACCGATCGGCCATTTGCTGCAACGCCAATTCACGATCTGATTGATCAGCAGGCACTACACAATCCGCAAGCAATTGCTGTGCAATTTGGTGCAGAGCAACTGAGTTATGCCGAGTTGGCTCAGCAAGCCAACCAACTGGCCCAACAATTAATCCAACACGGTATTCAACCCGAGCAGCGGGTTGGCTTGTATCTTGAGCGCTCGCCGCTGATGGTCGTGGCCTTGTTGGCGTGTCTCAAGGCTGGCGCGGCCTATGTGCCCTTAGAGCCAGAGTATCCCGCCGAGCGGATTCAGTATATTCTTGCTGATGCGGCGATTCAGTTGGTGTTGAGCCAAACCAGCCTCATGCCTAGTTTGCCGTGTAGCGTTGCCCAATTGGCGGTCGATCAGTTGCAATTTGATCAAGCGAGTGCCGCGCCACGTTTGAACTATCAGCCTGCGCAATTGGCCTATCTGCTGTATACCTCTGGCTCGACCGGCCAGCCCAAGGGTGTGATGGTCAGCCACGCTGGTTTGAGCAACTATGTGCAATGGGCGATCACGGCCTACGATTTGGCGGCTGGTACAGGTTCGTTGGTGCATTCGCCATTAGCCTTCGATTTGACCGTAACCAGTTTGCTTGTGCCCTTGTGTGCTGGCCAAACCGTGCGTTTATTGCCAAGCAATGCTGGGGTTGAAACGCTAGCCCAAGCACTGCGAGCCAGCACTGATCTGAGTTTGCTCAAACTGACACCAGCGCATTTGGCGGTGCTGAATCAATTGATCACTAGTGCTGATTTGGCTCAACGCAGTAGGGCCTTGGTGATTGGCGGTGAGGCGCTTGATGCAACTACGTTGGCTCCATGGCGCACCCACGCTCCTGAAACCCGCTTGTTCAACGAATATGGCCCAACTGAAACAGTGGTTGGCTGTTCGATCTACCAAACCCAAACCACTGATTCGGCTGCTGGCGCGGTTTCGATTGGTTTGCCAATTGCCAATATGCGTTTGTATGTGCTTGATGAGCGCTTGCAACCTGTGCCATTTGGGGTTGTTGGTGAGCTGTATATTGGTGGAGTTGGGGTTGCCCGCGGTTATAATCAGCGCCCTGATCTGACCGCTGCCCAGTTTGTACCTGATAACCTGAGTGGAATCGCTGGCGCACGGCTGTATCGCACTGGCGATTTGGCGTGTTGGGCCTGGGATGGAACGCTGGAATATCTTGGGCGGCGTGATACGCAAATCAAATTGCGTGGCTATCGAATTGAGCTGGGCGAGATTGAGGCAGTGCTGCAACGCTTGCCAATGGTCGCTTCAGCACTGGTCTTGCTGCGTGGCACAGGCGACGATCAACGCTTGGTCGCCTATCTCCAAGCCACACCCGATGCCGACTCCACGCAATTGAGTGAACAAGTGGTGTTGAAATATGCCCAACAATTCCTGCCACAGTACATGTTACCAAGCAACGTTGTGTTGGTTGAGCAATGGCCGTTGACCGCGAATGGCAAAATTGATCGGGCGGCCTTGCCCGAACCAACCGCTATAAACAATTATGTTGCCCCAACGACCCCTGAAGAAGAAATTTTGGCAGCCATTTGGGAACAGGTGCTTGAGCACCCAATGATTGGGATTGATGATAATTTTTTTGCATTAGGCGGCAATTCAATTCGCAGCATTCAGGTGGTGGCCCAAGCCAAACAGCGCGGCTTAAATCTGAGTGTTGAAATGCTGTTCAATCAGCCGACGATTCGTAGTTTGGTTCAAACTATGGTCTGCTCTACAGAAAATCAAATAATCGAATACACACCCTTCAGTTTGATTAGCCCTGCTGATCATGCCTTGCTCCCAAATACTATTGTTGATGCCTTCCCGATTGCCAAGTTGCAGGGTGGCATGATTTTCCACAACCAATTCAACCCTGAACAAGCGCTGTACCACGATATTTTTAGCTATCGGATGCGGGTCGTGCTCGATTTGGCGTTGTTGCAACTGATCGTCGATGATTTAGTGGTGCGGCATCCAGCGCTACGCACTAGTTTTGATCTGACCAGCGCCAGCGAGCCGTTGCAAGTGGTGCATGCCCAAGGCGCAAACCTGTTGAATATTATCGATCTGCGCAACCAGCCTGTTGAACAGCACGATCAATTAATTGAAGCTTGGATCGCCGCCGAAAAGCAGCGCGGTTTTGAGCCAAGTAGCCTGCCGTTATTGCGGTTCCAAGTGCATGTGCGGGCTGATGATGAATTGCAATTTTCGCTGAGCTTTCACCATGCGGTGATCGATGGCTGGAGCGATGCGATAATGCTGACTGAGCTGTTTAGCGATTATGCGCGGCGCTTGCAAGGCCAAACCAGTAGCCTTGTTGCGCCTCAAATTGGCTATCACGAATTTGTACGGCTAGAACAAGCAGCAATTCAGAATCCTGCGACCCAGCAATTTTGGGCTGACCATTTGGCCCAAGCCAGCCCGATGCGCTTGCCGCGCTGGCCGAATGTGCCGCGTTCAAACACCAGCCAATCACAACCAGTTGCAATTAGTGCTGAGCTTTCGCAAGCACTTAAAGCCTTGGCTCGCCAGCTTGCCGTGCCAATTAAAGATGTGCTGTTGGCAGCGCATTTACGGGTGATTAGCATCCTGACTGGTCAGTTCGATGTAGTGACCAGCATGGTTTCGAGTGGGCGGCCTGAAACCCTTGATGGTGAACGGGTTTTGGGCTTGTTTATCAATAGTATTCCTCTACGAATGCAGCTGAATCAGCCAACGTGGCGTGAACTTATTATGCAGACCTTTGCTGCTGAACGTGCCAGTCTGGAGCATCGGCGCTACCCAACTGCCGAGTTGCAACGCCACAACGGCGGTTTGGCTTGGTCGGAGAGTTTGTTCTACTTCACCCACTACCATATCTTCCAAGCCTTGCAAAACATCAGTGAGCTGGAGTTGCTTGATGTGCTGCCCTACGAAGTTTCGAGTTTTCCATTAGTTGCCAACTTCCGCATCGATCCCTTTACGAATGACATTAACTTGAGTTTGACCTGTGATGGGCGAATTTTGACCAATGCCCAAATCGAAGCGATTGCAGGCTATTATCAAGTCTGTCTGACCGCGATGGTTGCCGACCCTGCGGCAGATTATCGCGCTATGCCATTGTTGAGTGATACTGAGCAACACCTATTGCTTGGATTTAATCGCACCGAAGTTGCACAATCGTCGCCTGATCTTGTTGGTTGGCTGGCCGAAGTGGCTCAACAGCAGCCAACTGCCCAAGCCATCCAAGCCTATGATGGGGCGTTGAGCTATGCTGAGCTTGAGCAACGCGCAACGGCTTTGGCGGGCTATTTACAAACGCAGGGGATTGGTGCAGAAACCCGGGTTGGTATCAGCCTTGAGCATTCAACCAGCTTGATTGTGGCGATTTTGGCGGTGCTCAAAACAGGGGCTGCTTATGTGCCACTTGACCCCAACTACCCACGTGAGCGGCTTGAATTGATGGCGAGCGATGCTGAATTGAAGCTCTTGATTTGCCAACAGCCAGACATCTGGCAAAACCTACCTGCAAACTCTGCCTGTTTAGGCCTTGCTGATTTAGATTCTGCCCAAGCGCCATTTGTGCCAGTCACGATTCATCCGGCGCAGGCCGCCTATCTGATCTATACCTCTGGTTCGACAGGCCGCCCCAAGGGTGTGGTGGTCAGTCATGCCAATCTGCATAGCTCCACGTTTGCCCGAACGCTTGCCTATCGCGAGCCGCTGACGAGCTTTTTATTGCTTTCATCGTATGCCTTCGATAGCTCGATCGCTGGAATTTTCTGGACACTGAGCCAAGCTGGCTGTTTGGTACTGCCCGATCAAGCGCAACGCCACGATGTTCTAGCGCTAGCCAGCATGGTCGAACATCATCAGATTAGCCATACCTTGGCAATTCCGTCGTTGTACGCGGTATTGTTGGAACAAGCCGAATTAAGCCAATTAGCTAGTTTGCGCGTGGTCGTGGTCGCGGGCGAGGCCTGTACCACCAGCTTGGTCAATCGCCATTATCAACAACTGTCAACGTGTGCCCTATACAACGAATATGGCCCAACCGAGGCGACGGTTTGGGCAAGCGTTGCCAAACTAGTACCGCAACAACCGATCTCAATTGGCGGCCCGATTGCCACGATCCAAGCCTATGTAGTTGATCCAAGCTTGCAGCCTGTGCCAATTGGAGTTGCTGGCGAATTGTTGATTGCTGGTGCGGGTATTAGTCGCGGCTATTGGCAACAACCAGCGCTGACCGCCGAGCGGTTTATGCCCGACCCATGGGCCGAACAGCCAGGCCAGCGCTTGTATCGCACTGGCGATTTAGCCCGTTGGTTGCCCGATGGTCAGCTTGAATTCTTAGGTCGCATCGATCAACAGGTCAAAATTCGCGGTTTTCGGATTGAGCTTGAAGAAATTGCCCAACTGCTGCGCCAACACCCCGCCTTACGCGAGGCTGTGGTTACCGCTCAGCCCGATCAGCATGGTCAATTACGCTTGGTGGCCTATATCGAGCCACGCAATTAAACAATAGGAGTTTTAGCTGTGGAAGCAAAATCTGGTTTGAAAAAACAACTTGGCAGCATTAAACGCCAAGCCTTAGCGACCGATCAACAAGCGTTGGTGACGACGAGCTTTTTAAGTGAGGGCCAAAACTTGCCTTTGGTGGTGCGGCCAAGCGTTGCCGGGGTTGATTTAGCGCAATGGGCAACCAATAACTTAGCGTGGCTGACGACGCAATTGCATCATTACGGCGGGGTTTTATTCCGTGGTTTTGGCGTAGATACCGCCCAAGCTTTCGAGACGGTGATAAGCGCTGCCTCAGGTGAGTTGCTGGAATATCGTGAGCGCTCGTCGCCGCGCAGCCAAGTGCAAGGCAATATCTACACTTCGACCGAGCATCCGGCTGATCAAACGATTTTTCTGCATAACGAAAATTCGTATCAACAAGCCTGGCCGCGCCAAATTTTCTTCTGCTGTACGATCGAGCCGGCCACGGGCGGCGAAACCCCGATTGCTGATGTGCGCAAGGTTTATCAACGGCTTGACCCAGCCTTGCGCCAACGTTTTATTGATCGCGGCATTTTGTATGTGCGCAACTTTGGCGGCGGCGTTGGTCTTGATTGGCGCAATGTCTTTCAAACTGCCGATCGGGCTGAGGTCGATGCCTATTGCGAGCGAGTTGGGATGCAGGCAATCTGGGGCGAAAACGACCATTTGCAAACCCGCCGCATGGGTCGAGCTGTGGCAACCCATCCCATTACTGGCGATCTCGTTTGGTTTAATCATGCAACTTTTTTCCATGTGAGTACACTTGAAGCACCGATTCGCGATGGCTTATTGGCCCAATTTAAGCCCGAACAATTGCCAAACAACAGCTATTACGGCGATGGCAGCCCAATTGAGCCAGAGGTAATGGAAACGCTGCGGGCAGCCTACCACGCCGAAACGATTATGTTTCCGTGGGAGCGTGGCGATGTGCTGATGCTCGACAATATGTTGGTGGCTCATGCGCGTTCACCATTTACGGGCAGCCGTCAGGTGCTGGTGGGTATGGCTCATCCAACCACCCATGGCGATGTTGCTAATGCAATCAATGGTTAACGGAGCTGAATTATGAATTTAATCAATAAGGTTAATAGTGCTGCGGCACTGCCGTTGCGCGAGTATCTTCAGCACCATTTGCCTGAGTCAATGCTACCAACGGCATTTGTCGAACTTAGGCAGATTCCACGTTTGCCGAATGGCAAGGTTGATCGGGCAGCCCTGCCAACTATCGATTTTCAACAATATAGTGATCCTGAGCACTATGTTGCACCGCGCACTACCACTGAACAGCAGCTTGCTTACATTTGGCAGCAAACCTTGCGTGTGCCACAGGTGGGGATTCACGATAATTTCTTTGCCTTGGGTGGCGATTCGATTACTAGTATTCAGGTGGCCGCGCGAGCCAATCAGGCTGGCATTCGGCTGACAGCGCGTCAATTATTTGAGCAACCAACGATTGCCCAACTTGCTCATGGTGTCGCTATCACCGATCAGCGTAATTTGCTCGATGAAATTGTGCTTGATCCAGCAATCAATCCGCTTGGTCTAGCTCCCTATCACGAGCACATGCCCCAATCAATCCTGTTGACCGGGGCAACTGGCTTTTTGGGGCCATATTTGTTGGCTGAATTGCTCACACAAACATCTGCCCACATCTATTGTGTGGTACGAGCCGCTGATGAGACCCAAGCTTTTGCCAAAATTCGCCAACAGCTTGAACATGCCAATCGTTGGGAGCCAGCCTTTGCTTCACGGCTCATCGTGATGCTTGGGGATCTGAGCCTTCCGCAGTTAGGCATGACTGCGGCAGACTGGCAGATGTTGGCTCAAACTATTGATCGGATTTATCACAATGGCGCAGTCGTAAATCTGGCGCATTCATATGCCCAACTCAAAGCTAGTAATGTGCAAGCAACCATTGATTTGCTGCGTTTGGCAAGTCAAGTCAAGCTTAAATCAATGCACTTTAGTTCTACGACCAGTGTTTTTCCAGCAAACACCGCTGCTACAGTACGCTATGAGCAAGAACTGCCATCAACACCAGATGGCCTCATCACTGGCTATGCCCAAACCAAGTGGGTTGCTGAACACCTGTTGCTGCAAGCCCGCGCCCGCGGTATTCCGATTAATTGTTATCGGCCAGGCCGCATTGGTTGGGATACTCAAACGGGTCAGTGGAATCGTGGTGATGGTTTGTATCGGTTGCTCCAAGGCTGTTTGCAGTTAGGTCGTGCGCCGTTGGTTGATCGGTTGGCTGAAATTACTCCGGTTGCTTATGTGGCCCAAGCGATGGTGGCGCTTTCGTTGCAGCCAAGCGGCCAAGGGCAAACGTATCATTTGGTCAACCAACAGCATATCGCTTGGAATCAACTGATTAATTGGATGCAAGAACTTGGGTATCCCATTGAACAGGTTGATCTTGATCAGTGGATGCTGCAATTACAGCGGCAAACCAAGGATGTACCAAATACTTCTCTGCAATCACTGTTAACCTTAGCGCAAGCGGCAGTGAATGGCCCACATGCTGAGCAAGCCTATGATCAAACTGCGATGCAAGCTGCGCTTGCAGCAACTGAGGTTATGCTACCAACGCTTGATCGAACAAGCCTTCAACAATGGTTGGCACAACTACGTTTTTAACTTTCATATCCATTGTTTCGATAATGCAGGGCTGAGCAAGAAACTGGTTAGCTCTGCGTGACGTTTTGCTAGCAACTTACCCATCCTAATTAAAACAGGGATCGATCATGCGTCGAATTTGGAAATTTACGCGCTGGATTTTGTTGGGCTTGCTCGTGCTTGGCTTGATCACAGGTACTGGCGGCTATGTGTATTTACGCCAGTCGTTGCCCCAAACCAGCGGCACAATTGAGCTGACTGGGATTCAACAACCTGTCACAATTGTGCGCGATCAAGCTGGAGTGCCGCATATACAGGCTGCCAATTATCATGATGGCTTGTTTGGATTAGGCTTTGTGCATGCCCAAGATCGGCTGTGGCAGCTGGAGTTTCAGCGCCGCTTGGCACGGGGCGAGCTTTCGGAGGTGCTTGGCCCAGCAACGATCGAAACTGATCGATTTTTGCGAGCTTTAGGCTTGGTTGATGCTGCTGTAAACGCTTGGAACGCGCTTGATCCAGCTAGTCAACAGGCAATTCAAGCTTATATTGCGGGAATCAATCAATTTATTATTCATCACGATGGCATGGATTTGCCGCCAGAATTTACTATTCTGGGGTTTAGCCCACGTTTGTGGCAGCCAATCGATGTGCTGTTGACTGGGAAGTTACAGGCTTGGAGCCTTGGGGCCAATTGGAGTGCTGAGGTTTTGTATAGCCAGCTCATTGCTCAGGTTGGGCCAGAACGCGCAGCTTTTTTGTTGCCAGCGGCTAGCCCCGACGATCCATTGATTTTGCCCGATGCAACCTATAGCGCTGGTTCGGCTCCTGCTCCGACGATGGCCAGCTCTAACTTCTGTGGAGCTAATGCCGACAGTTGTACAAGCCTGTTGACCCGAGTTGAGCAGTTGCATCAGCAATTTAAGCTTGCTGGGAGTTATGTAGGCAGCAATAGTTGGGTTTTGGCAGGCCAACATACTAGCAGTGGTAAGCCATTGCTGGCAAATGACCCTCATCTTGCGGCCCAAGCACCCTCAATTTGGTATCTAGCCCAGATTCAAGCCGGTGAACTTGACGTAATTGGTGCAACCTTACCTGGTGTTCCGGCAGTGATGATTGGGCATAATCGTTCGATTGCCTGGGGGCTGACGAATACCGGGGTTGACGTGCAAGATTTGGTGATCGAACGGCTTGATCAAGCAGGCAACGCTGAATATCTGGGCAAACCTTATCCGTTGACTCGACGCGATGAAATAATTAAAGTTAAAGATCAACCAGATCACATGCTGCAAGTACGCAGTAGTCGGAATGGGCCGATTATCTCCGATGTTGATGCTGAACTACAAGCCACCAACCAAGTGCTTGCGTTGCGTTGGACTGCGCTCGAACCGACTGATACAACCATCACTGCTTTGTTGCAATTGAATCTTGCCAGCGATTGGCAGACATTTCGCGCAGCTTTGGCCTGGTACCAAGCCCCTATGCAAAACTTTAGCTATGCCGATGTCAATAACAATATTGGCTTGCAAATCGCTGGCCGCTTGCCAATTCGCGCTAACGGTGATGGCCGCTTGCCCGTTGAAGGTTGGAATCAGCAGGCAGCGTGGTTACGCTTGAGTGAGTTTGATGAATTGCCATTTAGCTATAATCCGCCAAGTGGCATGCTGGTTTCGGCCAATAATCAGGCAGTTGCCGATGATTATCCCTTGTTGATTAGCCGCAGTTGGGCTCCAGCCTATCGTGCTCAGCGAATTTGGCAATTGCTCAGTGAAAAGCCAACCTTTGATCAAGCTGATATGCAACGAATGCAGGCTGATCAACGCTCATTGCAAGCTCAACAGCTTTTACCGTTATTGCTCACGGCCCAAACCACTAATCCCCAAGCCTTGCAAGCCTTGGAATTGCTCAAAAACTGGGATGCAAGCTTGACAAGTGATAGTGCGGCGGCGGCAATCTACGAAACATGGTACTTGCGCTTGGCACGGGCAATTGTAGTTGATGATATAGGTGAGCAACTCTGGCGCTCGTATAGCTATCATGAACAATTTTTTGCGCTGGCGATTCCCACCATCTTGCAAACCAACGATCAGGCGTGGTGTGATGATCAAACAACTGCCGAGCCTGAATCGTGCGCATTATTGATCGGTCGGGTGTTGGAGCAAACGCTGGCCGAATTAAGCGCTGAGCATGGCGGCGAGATTGAGCAATGGCGTTGGGATTCAATCCACCAAGCAGTCTTCCCACATGCCGTATTCGCTGGCATCGAACCGCTTGATAGCTGGTTTGGTCATACAATTGGCAATGGCGGTGATAGCGCGACGATCAATGCTGGTCCAACCGATCGGATTGATTTTGTGCAATATGGTGGGCCGATCTATCGCCAAATTGTGGATCTTGGTGCGCTTGATAACGCCGTCTATATCCAAACCCCTGGGCAATCGGCGCATATCCTGAGCACCCATTTTGACGATTTACTTGAACCATGGCAACGTGGCGAATATCTGCCAATGCGCTTGCCACAGCCCGCTGAAACCCAAACGACGCTGAGGCTTCAGCCAGAATAGGAACCAGCATGACAACTACCGATTGGGGCGCAATCGATCAAACCAGTGCTGCCCCCACCCATTGTATTGGCTATCTCAACACGGTCAGCGAGCTTGACCAAGTGGCGCAATATAAGGCCATGACCTTTGAATTACTGGATCTACAACTAGGCCAGCGGGTGCTTGATGTAGGCTGTGGGGCGGGCAACGATGCTCGCTCGATCGCCCAGCGAGTTGGCGCTGAAGGGCTGGTGATTGGGCTTGATAATAGCGAAGCTATGCTGACAAGCGCCCAAAATCACCCTGCCAACCACGGGCTAAATGTACGCTTTGAACATGGCTCGATTGATGCGTTGCCCTTTCCTGATGGCTATTTCGATAGCTGTCGAGCCGATCGGGTTTTTCAACATTTGGAAGATCGCAAGCAGGCCTTAGCCGAAATGCTGCGGGTAACCAAAGTTGGCGGCAGCATTGTGGTCAGTGACACCGATTGGGAAAGCCTTTTAATTGATGGCCCTGATAAAACGCTGCTACGCCAGGTTGTGCAACGGATTACGGATCGGGTGCGCAATGGCTGGTCGGGCCGTCAACTGCCGCGTTTATTCCAGCTTTCGGGGTTGCAACAGGTGCAAACAACCGCGATGACAATTATTGAAACCAATCCAACCCTTGCTGATCAACTGTTCGGTATCCAATCGGCGATTAATGATCTGCTGCAACAGGCCCAAATAACCCGCGAGGCAGCGCTCGACTGGCAGCGCTATTGCCAAACTGCCAGTCGCTTGGGCGTTTTCTTCAGTGCAATTACTGGATTTGGGGTTGTTGGGATAAAGGGTTAACCTCTGATAGCGTAGCTGAATCGAACGATTGAAGGATTGACCTATGTGGCAGGTGGTTATACAGGGTTAACTTTTGATAGCGTAGCTGAATCGAACAGTTGAAATAGCACCGTAAACAAATAATTCAGGGTATAATCATCGCTATTATGGACGGTTTCGCACTGATCATCGCTCCCTATACACTGAAGTTGTGCTGGAACAGGAAGCTTCGCCATGGGCTTTCTTTATTTGCGATCCTCTTTTTAGCCCTGTTGAACCCGTGGCTCTGTCTGCTTCACTGCGATATGATCAGCCAAGAAGCTACTGATCAGATGATTGTGCAACCGAATGGGGCAGGATTTATTTGTCTTCTTGCCCAAACCCATCGCACGCAGCCAGACGATAGTCGCTATCATATCAATTCGCATCAGGGTACTGGTCAGATACAAGCACAAGCATTCTACCCAATGGTACTAACGGGTAGCGTATTCATTGCAATGACTTGGTTTTGGTGCTTGATTTCCCCTGTTTCCCAAGCAGCCTATACTCCTGTTTTTGCCGACCCTCATGTTCCTCCTCCCCGTTTTTTCTAGGATAGATACACTGGTTCTTAATTGATACGCTTGTCGCATTTCTTGGTCGGATGGCAGCATCCCGACCGCTGTATGATCTTTTTCTGAAAGAGTGTCTCCATGTTAAAACATTGTTTCGCACCCATGATTGGTGTCTTGCTGATCATCACTGCTTGTGGGACAACCCTTACCACCCAGACCCCTGATGCGGTTCAACCAACGAATCCATCAACGAGTACCGCAACGATCAGTACCACCACTGCTCCAGCATCGGCAGGGTACCCTGTCACGATTGAAAACTGTGGGCGGAAACTTACCTTTGCGAAAGCGCCAGAGCGGATAATTAGTCTCTGGCAACCACCAACGGAAATGCTGCTTGCCTTAGGTTTAGGTGACCGCATTGTTGCGGTTGGTGGCAATTACGATGACTATCCCGCAAATCTTCAGGCCGAAGCCGCGACCCTCAAACAAATCGGGACGGCGATGCAATGGCCGGTCAAAGAAGTGACGCTTGCCGAAAATCCTGATTTCGTTATCTCGGAACAACTCGAAGGCTTTGCATTCGATAGCAATTCAGGGTATGCCACGGTCGCTGAATTGGAAGCCGCTGGGGCACAGGTCTATTCCAACAATGCCTGTACGATGGCTGATGCAGGAAGCAAACGTCTTGAGCAAGTCTATACTGATCTTGCGAACTTGGGGGCGATTTTTGGGGTGTCGGAACGAGCTAATGCGATTATCACCGACCTTCAGTCCCGTCAAGCCGCGATTGAACAACGGATGGTTGGGGTTTCACCTGTGAACGTTCTGTTCTACACCGGGGGAGAAGGCCCGCTCAACGTGCTCTCGGGTGGAGTCTGGGGCGATTTGATTGTGCGAGCTGGCGGAAAAAATGTCTTTGATCAGGATGTTTTTCAAGTGAGTGCCGAAGAATTTGCGGCGGCGCAACCCGATGTCATTTTGCTGGGGACATTTCCTGGTCAGGATGCCGCAATGCTGGAGTCGTATCTCAAAACAACCTTTCCGACCATCCCAGCAGTCCAAAATAATCGGTTGATACCTATTCCCACGATTAATACCGAAGCCAGTATTCGCATTATTGATGGCCTTGAGCAAATTGCTCGGGCGCTGCACCCAGAGGTATTCGAGTGATCGTGCGTCATTCCCATGACCCACAATCGTCACCGCGCGTACCACCAGCAATTCCCGCCATTGGGGGGTTGCTGGTGGTACTCACGCTCATGTTGATTGGGGTCATTTTGCTTGGTGTTGCTATTGGCTCGGTTTCAGTGCCCGTGCCGATCGTTGCCAAGATTATTCTCAACCACCTGATGCCGAACACAGTTTCCGTGACATGGACTCCCACGCAAGACCAGATTGTGTGGCAATTTCGCCTGCCGCGGGTGTTATTAGCCGTCATTGTTGGTGCGGCACTATCAGTCAGTGGGACAGCCCTCCAAGCCATGGTGCGAAATCCTCTTGCCGATCCGTATCTGTTTGGTGTTTCCTCGGGCGCATCCGTGGCAGCGGTTGCAGTGCTCACCCTTGGTACTGCTGCTATTGGCGGATTATCCCTGTCGTTCGCGGCATTCGGTGGGGCCATGCTGACCATGGTTGTGGTCTATGCCTTGGCACAGCAATCGGGTCGTGTTATCCCAACACGCCTGGTTTTGGCAGGGGTGTCGTTGGGCTATGTGCTCTCAGCGATGACCAGCTATCTCGTGTTGCGCTCAACTACGCCCTATGGTGGTGCCGCAGCGGTATTAACCTGGTTGGCCGGAAATTTGGGCGGCGCAAAGTGGCAGTATCTTGGTCTTCCCAGCCTTGCGGTGTTGGGCTCGACAGGACTTTTAATGCTGCAATTTCGTTCACTGAATGCGGTCTTAGCTGGCGACGAAACGGCCATCAGTCTAGGGGTGAATCTTCATCGGTTTCGGATACAGCTGTTTGTGCTGAGTTCGTTGATGGTGGGAACAGTCGTTGCCATGAGTGGAGCGATTGGATTTGTCGGCTTGATGATACCGCATATTGTCCGCCTGTTGGTTGGCGTGGATCATCGCTATGTCTTGCCAACCAGTGCCTTGTTGGGAGGGGTGTATATGGTGCTGGTTGATTTGATTGGGCGAATCGTGATCGCACCCCAAGAACTGCCCGTTGGTATTGTGACTGCCATGATTGGAGGACCCTTTTTTATCTGGCTTATGCGACAGCGTTCGGGAGGTGTCGGATGAAGCTCACAATTCACCACGTCGCCGTCTCGGTGAGCAGTCGTCAGATTGTCTCCAATATTGATTTAGCTGTTCAGCCTGGTGAAATTGTGGGTTTGGTTGGGCCAAACGGCAGTGGCAAATCAACGATTTTACGGACGGTCTATCGCATGTTGCGCCCCAGTGCGGGCTTTGTGCAGCTTGGTGACGACGATGTGTGGCAAATGTCGCCACGGACAAGTGCCCGCCAGACTGCTGCGGTTGTCCAAGAAAGCACCCACGATGTGGCCTTTACGGTTGCCAAAATGGTCCAGATGGGTCGAACCCCCCATAAAGGCTTTTTTGCTGGTGATACCGACCATGATTGGCAGGTGACGACAACGGCATTAGCGCGGGTGCAGATGCTCGATTGTGCCAATCGCCCATTCAATACGCTTTCTGGTGGTGAAAAACAGCGGGTGTTGATTGCGCGGGCTTTAGCCCAAGAACCGCAATTGTTGGTGTTGGATGAACCAACAAACCATTTGGACATTCATTATCAGCTTGACATCCTCGAACTCGTGCGCAGCCTTGGCATCACAACGTTGGTCACTGTCCACGATCTTAATCTTGCCGCAGCCTATTGCGATCGATTGTATGTGCTGTCGGCAGGAACGATCGTTGCCGAGGGCACACCAGAACAGGTGCTCACGCCGCACTGGTTGCGTGATATTTTTTTGGTCAATGCGGTTATTCAACGCCATCCCGTTACCAATCGTATTCAGCTGGCGTTATTTCCCTTAAGTCATCGCCACGAAGGAGGCTAGATGTCCATGGCAACGAATGAACCATCCATTACGATGTCCACTACGCGACGATCCGTTGCGATTGTGTTGTATGAAGGCTTCACGGCGCTTGATGCGATTGGCCCCTATGAGGTGTTGGTGAGCCTACCCGATACCGATGTGTATTTTGTTGCGGATCAGCAGGGACCAATCTATGCCGATACTGGTCAACTGGCGTTAGTTGCGACGGCGACATGGGATGAGCTTCCGCATCCGACGGTGGTTGTGATTCCCGGCGGAGCGGGGACGATGCAGGCTCTTGCACATCAACCCCTTCTGAATTGGCTTCAGACGGCAGCTCCGACCGTTGAGTGGATGACCTCAGTCTGTACTGGAGTGTTTGTCTTAGGAGCAGCGGGATTGTTGCACGGCTTACAGGTGACCAGCCATTGGACATCGCGCGAGTTTATTCATCAATATTGTGCTGCAACGTATACCGCCGAACGCTTTATTCAGCAAGGCAACATTATTACGGCAGCGGGAGTCTCGGCTGGCATTGATATGGCTTTATTTTTGGCACAGCAGTTGAGCAGTTCGCAGACCGCCCAGGCCATTCAACTGGCGATCGAATATGATCCACAGCCTCCCTTTTCGGGGGCAGGCGATTTTCAACAAGCGGATCAGGCCTTAATTGATGAGACGTATACCGTGTTATCGAAATATCGGGTGAAGGGGTAGCCCATCCTGTCCCATTCCATACCCTGATCTGCCACGATGCGCGATGATGTGATACTATACCGACCATACCGTCATCGCGCATTGCCAAATGGATAGCAATCAACATGATCCACCAGCACACACAACCAGCTCCACGCCGAGGCACGCTGACTGCGCTGTGCTGGTGGGTTTGTGGTTGGGTTTTCGTGCTTCAGCTGGCACTTATCTGTCCCTTGGCCTGCATTCTTCATGAATCCATTATTCAATCGCTGCCCATTGACCCGTTTCCAGCAATAGCCGTCGGGCAATTTGTCTGCATCGTCAACGCAACGCCACCAGCCAGCGGCGATGCAACAACACCAGCATTGACAACGATGACCCAACACCATGGATTTGTAGCCTTGTTTGCCATGGCGGCTGTTGGCTGGGCATGGTCTTTTTATCGTGCCGAAACACTAATTGTGTTCCGCCAGATATGTTCACATCTGCGCTCTCATCCAATCCCCCCGATCCTTCCCCCACCTCGGCTGCTCTAACGACGTATGCCCCTCGCTCAATCGGTATCAGATGGTTTGTTGCTGTGTTATCCAGCAGCGGTTAGTCTGACTTTGGCGTGGTTCGCGTTGTTGATCATTCCTCTGAAGATCAAGCGTGTATGCACTTGCCAGCGCTGGATGACCACTAGGAGGATTCATGGATACCATCACTGTGTTATTTCAAGCCCTAGAAACCGGGTTGCTTCAGTTGTGTACTGAGCGGCAAATTTCGCTGCACCAGTATCGTCAAACGCTCGCATCATTAACCATTGCCGAAATGACGGCCTGTGGCTATCTCGCCTATGATGCACCGCTTACCCATGGGTTGGAACACATCGCGCACGCTGTGCAACCACCCCAGCACGATGGTGACTATACAGTGCATACCAATTAAATCGACTCATCAGACTATAGGTGCAGAAGGACGCAAACGCATGACGATGCTATGGACTGAGGCAACGGCAATCAGTGCCCAACCAGCCCGCTTAATCATTGAACAACTTGTCTGTCGCTATGGGGCAACCTGCGTGGTTGATCATGTTGATCTCGCGCTGAACCCTGGTGATCATGTGGCGCTGATTGGCGGCAATGGTTCTGGGAAATCAACCGTCCTTCGGGCAATTATGGGATTTCATCCGATTAGCAGCGGCACATTAGTACTAGACCAGCAAACCATTCACCCACGTACCAAACGAGCAAACCAGTATCGCCACATTGCTTGGATGCCACAGCGGCAAACGCTCGGGCATTTTCCACTACGGGTGCGCGAGTTACTCGAACGAAGCGGCAATGTACGCCTTGCCATCCAAGCAGCAGCGCACCTCGCTGTAGACCAGCTCATGGATCGCCCCATGCAGACCCTTTCGGGTGGTCAGATCCAGCGGATCTTTTTAGCACGCGCCATTGGCAGCCTTGGCGCAGGGGCAGGACTGTTATTAGCAGACGAACCCACGGCGGCACTCGATTTTGCAGGTCAAACCGTCGTTGCCGACGTGTTGGCAAGCCTGCCAGTCACAATGTTGGTCGTTACCCATGATCGGGCAGTCGTGGCCCGTTGTCAGCGGGTGCTTGAAATGGCGGGCGGCAGTCTGCGGGAACTTGCTGTATGAACAGTGTGGAATTCATCGATTTGCTGCGATTGCTTCCGGTGCAACGCGCCATCATTGCCTTGATCGTCGCTGGTAGCGCCTTTCCCATTATTGGGGTCTGGATCATGGGACTCAACATTTTGCCTGTTCGCTTTGCCATGATGCATGTCGCTTTATTTGGGATTGCGCTTGGCTTATTACTTGGCATTGAGCCGACGCTTATCGCCTTGCTGGTGTGCGGCGCGAGCGGAGCCAGTCTTGCCCCGCTTGCCCATCGCCCCGCTGGACTTGCTGGCCCCATGGGAATTGTGATGACCATGGCGATTGCTAGTGCGCTCTTATTGCTTTCGCAAACGGGGATCAATGCCAATGGGGCATTTGAACTACTCTGGGGATCAATTCTCGCCACCCGTCAATCGGACTTAATCGTCCTTGTCGTGGTCAGTATCGGAATTCTCGGGGTTTATGGCTGGCAACGGCGCGACATCGCCTTGCTCTTGTATGACCGCGAAATCGCGTTGTGCTCCGGCATTGCCGTTGATCGCCTTACGATGGGGTTACTGATCATCATCGCGCTTTCCATTGCAGCAGCCGTGCGATTAACCGGAGCCTTATTAGTCGATGCCATTACGATTCTTCCAGCGATTGCCGCCCGCAATCTTGGTCAATCACTCGGCAGTATGATTGCGTGGGCAATGGCGATTGGGGTAGTCGGAAATCTGGTTGGGTTTTGCTTAACGCTCATGTTCAATCAACCACCAGGGCCAATGCTGGTGATCACGGTTGGCTGTATAACCATCCTCAGTTATCTTCGAAAGGAACCAGTTTAATGCGAAAATTATGGCTTTCATTAATCACCGGCGGTTTTCTGTTGGCAAGTTGTGGCAGCACGGTTGCACAGCCAAACACCACCGCGCCATCGGCGACGACAACCAGTGCACCATCTGGCGCAACCCAACCACTGAAGATTGTTGCGTCAACCAGTTGGGTTGGCGCGTTTGCGAAGGCAGCAGGTGCAACAGATATTACCATTATTGCGCCATCGAGCGTCCAGCATCCACCTGATTACGATCCAAAGCCATCCGATCTCCAAGCGGTTGCTGATGCTGATTATGTCCTCTATGCAGGCTTTGAAGGGTTTGCCCCACGCTTACAAGAGGCCGTTGGTGGGAGTGCTGAACGCTTACTCACCGTCCAAACGGAAAACAGCCCTGCGGTGATTAAGGCGGAGGTGCTTCGATTAAGCGATCTCTTTGGGACACGGCCACACGCCGAAGCCTTTTTGACGCGCTTTGATGCTGAATATACCCGTCTATCCCAAGACGTTCGTACCGCCATTGGGGCACAAACCCCCATTGTGGTGAGTCAAGCCTTTGTGGTGCCATGGGTTGGCTTTGCTGGGCTTGAGCCAGCGGGTGTGTATGGGCCAGCGCCACTTACGCCGGAAGAATTGGCAACCTTAACCAAAGCCCAGCCACGCTTTATCTTTGAGAATGTGCATATGGGTGGCGGCCAACCAATCGCGGAAGCAACGACGGCAACCGTGATCAACTTGATCAATTTTCCTGATGCCGATCTTGATCTGTTGGCGGTGTTTCAGAAAAATGCTGATACCTTGAAGTCGGCATTGGGCACAACCCCATAACCCAATACTCGCGCAGTGCTGAACGGCGTAATCCCTATAATCCGTAAATATTCCCATGATCGGCCTTGTTCAGTAGTGGAACAACGCTGGACGAGGCCGACACTGGAGCTATCGGTGTGAAACAAACCATCCATACCTTGATTATCGTTATAGCCTTATTGGCAACGAGTATGGGCGTTGGCGTAGCCGCCCATGCTGATCGCTTGCTGATTGTTGCACTCCCAGCCGCTGTTGGTCTGATCATGCTCTTACGTAGCTTGGGGGCATCGGCGGAGCGGGCCGCATGGGCTATTTTTACCGTCTGGCTTGGGACAACCTATATCCAACAGGGCACGTTGCTCGAAATGGGGATAACAGTCTTCTATGGCGGTTTTGCGCTCCTTGGGGTCTATCGTTCGCCATATTTTTTGGTCGGCGCATGGCTCTTTCACCCAATCTGGGATAGTATCCCACGTGATTTACCAACCCATCTCCATGCGCTTCCCCATGCCTGTATCCTGTTTGATATTCCGATCGGCATGTATCTCCTCTGGGCGATTCGCCAGCGGCGCTGGTCAATCCAAGCGCAGGATGCGCGATGGTGGCAATCGATCATTCTCGCAAGTTACCCAGCGGTGCTCATCCTGATGCTCAGCCTAAGCGTCACGATTGGTGCGCCCAGCGGATACCTTCTGTGGATGGCAATTCCGCTCGCGCTTGTATTACTCGCGGCAACACATTGGCTTAACCAGCAAACGCAGCGAGCAACATGGGCAGTTTTGGCCGGCTTTGTTGGGATGACCTATGCCCATACGGGAGGCCTGCTAGATCAAGCCTTCTTTTTGGGCAGCGTTGGGTTAGCAGCGTATGGCTATTTTGGCTCATCATTCGCCTTGGTTATCACATGGGCATTCTTCATTGTTTGGTCATTGCTCCCTCACACCTTACCAGTTGACTATAGCGATCTTCCACGCGCCATGATCCTCTTCTGCATTGTCTGTGGAGGTTATATGACATCGCAATTTAAGCACTACCGCTGGAATCCCAGCAACAGTACGCCATCATCCGATGGGGAAGGAATTACTCGATGAGTATCAAAGTGAAATGGATTGTCCTGCTCCTATGGCTTGGGGTCAGTTTGAGTGCATGTAGCCGAGCGGGCAGTGATGATCCGATGTTACAGGCGCACCTCGAACAAACACCGAATACCTTGGGGCAACACGCAATCATCATCACAATTCAGGATAATGGAGCACCGCTGACCACCCCAGCCGTCCAATTAGAAACAACGATGAGCCATGCGGGAATGGCCTCACAGATGATTCCGATGGAATCGTTGGGGGACGGTCGCTATACGGCAAATCTTAATATCGACATGCTTGGCGAATGGGTCTTCATTGTCCATGTTCCCGATCCCACAGGAGCGACTAGTGCACGCCAAAAGACCCTTCCTGCGTTTAACATTCAGTAGTAGTACACGAAGCTATTGCTCCAACCATGGGTCTTCATCGCAACAAGCCTACTACTCCTGATCCGCGCATCCCATATGGTTACGAATCCCCATCATATAGTGACCATATGGGATAGTATAGCGTTTAAACGCACGCCAAAATAGCATAGGACATATCAAGTCTAAACTCCCACAGCGCCAAGTGATGTGAGTAAGCCACTATATCACGGGCTTATTACTGCATTCAAGCCTTGATTTTGGTGTTGAATTTGACATGAATGCTGCGTGATTCGATACCGATTTTTGGGCAAGGCCGCGCTAGAATAATCGCTTGGACGAGGTGTGTTTTTGTGGAAGCTTCCCCTCTAGGCTTCCCGCATAGATAGATTTCAGAAAGCGATGCCAACTGTGTTAGAGCCAATAACGCCTGATGCGCTCAGCGAAACGTTGCGCCAGTATTTGCAAGCGTATCTGCCGGATTATATGCTGCCAGCGGCGTTTGTGCCGCTTGAACAGATTCCGCGCTTGCCGAATGGCAAAATTGACCGTGCGGCCTTGCCAATGGTCGATTTTGCAGCCCAGCATGAGCAGCAAACCCAAACGGCCCCACGTAACCCGCTTGAGCAGCAGCTCGCGGCAATTTGGCAGCAAACCTTGCAAGTACCAAGCGTGGGCATTCACGATAACTTTTTTCAATTGGGCGGCGATTCAATTTTGAGCATTCAGGTGATTGCTCGTGCTAATCGAGCTGGCATACGGCTGACTACGCGCCAATTGTTTGAGCAGCCAACGATTGCCCAACTAGCAAGCTTGGCGCAAACCACAACAATAGATGTTGCTCATAGCGAATTGTCTGCTGGACAGATCGTTCCCCTAACACCAATTCAGCGCTGGTTGCTCGCTGATCCTACTGATCCCAGCCAGTTTAATCAGGCACTCTTTTTGCAATTTACTCAGGCTATTGATTCGAATTTGGTGGCATCGGCGGTTGAGCACGTTGCACAGCTACATGTCAGTTTGCGTTTGCGCTATCGCCGTACTGCTGATGGTTGGCAACAATTTGTGGCTGCTGCTGATGCACCACTGGTTGAATTTGAGCAAATTAATGCTCAAAACCTCAATCCAACGGAGCTGGCTGAGCTTTTCGAGGCTACAACTGAACGACTGCAACGGCCCTTTGATTTGGCGAAGGCTGCACTGTGGCGAATTGCCTACATCGCCATGCCTGATGCTCAGCCCGCCCGCTTGCTGTTGGTCATGCATCACTTGGTGGTTGATGGGGTTTCGTGGCGAATTATCATTCAAGATCTCGCCCATGCCTTGCAAAACCAGCCATTAACCAAACCAGCTGTCGGTTTTGCCCAATGGGCTATTGCTTTAGAACGCTATGCCCACCGCACCGAATTGCAGCAGCAACGTGCATATTGGCTAGCCCAAACCAGCACTGATCCCTTGCCAGTCGATGATATAACTGGACATAATGATTATGCGAGTGTTGCGACAATCACTAAGCAATTGAGCCAGGCCCATACCACAGCCTTAATTCATCAAGCATCCCAGGCCTATCAAACCCAGATCAACGAACTATTGCTAGCAGCCTTGACCCAAACCATCACCGCTTGGAGCGGCCACGCCGATGTGGTGCTGCAACTCGAAGGCCATGGTCGCGAGGAGCTGGATCAGCCGCTCGATCTTTCGCAAACTGTTGGGTGGTTTACTACGCTGTTTCCAATAAAGTTAAGTCTGCCACAAAAACTAGGCTCCAAAAACCTGATCAAACAGATTAAAGAACAGATACGTGCAGTTCCCCAACGCGGGTTTGGCTATGGCTTGTTACGCTCAGCTGATGCGGCGTTGCAAGCTATGCCAACCCCAGCGATCAGCTTTAACTATTTTGGTCAACTTGATCAAACGCTCCAGTCAAGCAAATTATTCAGTGCTGCGCCCGAATCGACCGGAAGCGCCGTGTTGCCGCAGCGGCGGCGTGAACAACTGCTAGCGATCAACTGCCAAGTTTTGGCGGGCCAATTACAGATCGAATGGTCGTATAGCCAACATCTGCATTCAGCAGCAACAATCGAGCGCTTGGCTGAAGCATATTGTGCTGATTTAGTTGGGTTGATTGAGCATTGTTGTCAACAAACCCAACCAAGCTTTACGCCTGCCGATTTTCCTTTGGCGCAAATTACCCAAGCCCAACTTGACCAGATTGAGCAAATATATCCGCCGTTTGAGCAATTGTACCCTCTTTCATCGCTGCAACAGGGCATTTTGTTCCATCGCTTGTATGCGCCGGACGCTGGTGATTATATTACCCAAATGCAGTTTGAAATCACGGGTCAGCTCAATCATGCGGCATTTAGTGCTGCTTGGAATCGAACAATTGGCCATTATAGAATGCTGCGAACCGCGTTTGTTTGGCAAGATTTAGCTGAGCCACTGCAATTGGTGCTGCGCCAAGCTGTAATCACGATCGATTTTCAACAGTTACCCATGAATAGCCTTGAACAAGAACAGGTGCTTGAAGCCTATTTGCAGGCTGATCGCACACGCGGCTTTGAGCCAACCCAAGCGCCATTGATGCGTGTTGCTTTGTTCGAGCGTGCACCGCAACGCTATTGCTGTATCTGGACGAATCATCATTTGATCATCGATGGCTGGAGCTTACCGCTGATTCTTGATAGCTTGTTTCGCTATTATCAGGCTGAAATCAATCAGCAACCACTGGAGCTTGCCCCAGAAATTCCTTATCAACGCTATATTCAATGGCTGGCTCAACATAATGATCAGCAAGCTACAGCATTTTGGCGTGAATTATTGCGCGGTTTTACTGCTCCAACAAGCTTGGCGCTTGAACGGTTTGGCTCGACCCACGCTGAACGACACTATAGTGCGAGTTGGCTCCAGCTTGATTCTGCTATAACTCAGCAGCTTCAACAGTTTGCCCGCGATCATGGCCTAACCGTGAATAGCCTGTTGCAGGCGGCGTGGGCCTTGGTTTTATCACGCTACAGTCATCAAACTGATATCGTGTTTGGTACAACGACGGCTGGCCGCCCAACCGATTTGGCCGGAGTTGAGCAGATTGTCGGGATGTTCGTGAATACGCTGCCCACGAGAGTTAAGTGGGATTTGCAGCAGCCAGTGTTGGATTGGCTACAAGCCTTGCAGGCTCAAGAGAGTGCTGTGCGCAGTTACGAGGCCAGTTCGCTCATTGAAATTCAGGCATGCAGCGAGTTGCCACGCAATAGCCCGCTGTTTGAAAGTATCTTGGTCTTTGAAAACTATCCGGTGAGCAGTAGCGATTTAACTGGTTTGGGCGATTTAGAGTTACGTTTGGTTCCTTCGCGCGAGCAAACCAACTATCCTTTGACCTTAGTTGCTGTGCCAGGTGATGGGTTGGCCTTCAAGTTGATGTATCAACAAGGCTACATCGACCAACTTACTAGCCAGCGCATGCTCGATTATCTCCAACAAGGCTTAGCCGCAATGCTAGCGCAGCCCAAGGCAAGGCTTGGCCAGCTCAATATTGGGCATCCCAGCGAAATCCAAGCCTTGGCTGATTGGAACGCAACCGCAGCACCGCGCCAAACCAGCTCGTTGCTTGAATGTTTTTACCAGCAGGTCGCAGCTCAGCCAACAAGCATCGCCGTCGCATGGCGTGAACAACGCTGGAGTTACTTCGATTTAGCACAGGCGAGCCAAGCAATTGCCGGCTATTTGCGCGATCAAGGGGTGCAACGCCAGCAAATTATCGGCCTACGAGCTGAGCGCAACCCGCAGTTTGTCGCAGCGTTGTTGGCGATCTTGCAATTGGGCGCGGTGTATTTGCCGATTGATCCTCAGCATCCAGTGCAGCGCCAACAGCAACTTGCTCAGCATGTCGATTGGTTATTGACTGATGCCTTGGCTGAAGCGCAGCCTCAGCAACTCGATTTGGCTCAGGCGTTGGGCTACGATCAACCTGCATCCGACTTTGTGCAACTCCATGATCGAGATTTAGCCTATGTGCTGTTTACCTCTGGCTCGACCGGCACACCCAAGGGCGTGATGATCGACCATGCAGGGATGCTGAATCATATTGACGTAATGATCGAGCGTTTGGCGCTAACCCAAACCGATTGTATTGCCCAAAGCGCTGCCCAATCGTTTGATATTTCGGTTTGGCAGTTGCTGACAGCGCTCGTGGTTGGCGCTCGGATGCAGATCATTGATGATCAAACGATGCGCGATCCGCAGGCCTTGTTAGCTAAATTGGCAGCGGCTAACGTTTCAATCTTCGAGCCAGTGCCCAGCCTGATTCAAGCCCTACTCGAAACGATTGCAAGCCTTGAGCAAACCCCAAGTTTGGCTGCTTTGCGTTGGGTGCTGCCAACTGGCGAACATTTGCCGCGTGAGCTAGCCCAACAATGGTTTGCCCACTATCCTTATATTCCCTTGCTGAATGCCTATGGTCCGGCTGAATGCGCCGATGATGTGACGCTTTGGCCGATTGCCAGTGCTGTTGAGCTACCTCAAAACGCCATTCCAATTGGCCGACCAGTAGCCAATGTGCGGGCTTATGTACTTGATGCCAGTTTGCGGCCAGTACCGATCGGCGTGGCAGGCGAGTTGTATATCGCTGGAATTGCGGTTGGTTGGGGTTATTTGGCCGATCCCCAACGCACCGCTAGCCTGTTTTTGCCCGATCCTTGGGGCGAACCAGGGGCGCGAATGTATCGCACTGGCGATTTAGCGCGTTACAACCAAGCAGGTGTGTTGAGCTTCTTGGGGCGTAGCGATCAGCAAGTCAAAATTCGCGGCTTCCGAATTGAGCTAGGCGAGATCGAAGCCTGTTTATTGCAGCATCCGGCGCTGCATTCGGTCGCAGTTGCTGTGGTTGGCGTAGCTGAGCAAGCACGTTTGATCGCCTATCTGGTGGCGAAAGCTAAACCAGTCTCCGATCAATTACTACGTGATTTTGTCCAAGCGCGGTTGCCGCATTATCTGCAACCAAGTGGCTATTGTTGGTTGAGCCAATTGCCGCTCAATGCCAATGGTAAATTAGACCGTCAGCGCTTGCCAATTCCCCAGCTGCAAACCGCTGAACGACTGATTATCGCTCCCCAAAACGCTGATCAAGCCAAATTGGCCGAGCTTTGGGCGGCAATCTTGCAACGTGAGCAAGTTGGAATTAATCAGAATTTCTTTGAACTTGGCGGTCATTCATTATTGGCAACCCGCTTGGTCAGCCAAATTCGCCAGTATTGGCAACTCGATTTGCCAATTCGGAGCGTATTTGAGGCTCCGACAATCGAACAACTGGCTGATGTGCTTGATCTCCTACGCTGGGCGCAACAGGCTAATCAAGCTCCAGCTCAAGCCCGCGAACAAGGAGCAATTTAATCATGTGGCAATTGTTGACCCAATTACGGGCAGCCGATATTCGGATTTGGCTTGAAGGCGAGCGCTTATGCTACGATGCCCCACCAGGCGTACTAAGTGAGCAACTATTAAGCCAATTACGCCAGCATAAGGCCGAACTATGCCAATTTTTGGCGCGAACTCAGCCCAATCAATTTGCGCCGATTCCAAGGCTGGAAGATGATCAACCTGTGGCGCTAAGCTTTGCCCAGCAACGGTTGTGGTTTTTGCATGAATTTGCCCCCACCAGCACGGCTTATCATCTTCCGGCGGCAATTGAACTCAATGGCGAGTTGGATCGTACAGCCTTGCACCAGAGTTTCGAGCAACTGATCGAACGCCATACAATCTTACGGAGCCATGTGCTGTGGCAGGATGGCCAGCCATTGCAACAGGTCGCCGCCAATTGGCAGTTACCTTGGGCTTTTTATGATCTGCGTTCAGCCAATGATCCTGCGGCTGAATGCTATCAGCAGTTGTTGGCAGCCTTTGAAGCACCCTTCGATCTCGCGATTGCGCCATCGCTGCGTTGCGTTTTAGTCTGCTTAGCAGAAAAACAGCATATTCTTTTGGTCACACAGCACCATTGGATTAGCGATGGCTGGTCGATTGGAATTATGATCAACGAGCTAGCCCACATCTATCGAGCAACATTGAACCAACAACCGCATCAGCTACCAACCTTACCGGTGCAATATCGTGATTTGGCGGTCTGGCAGCGCCAACAATTGCAGGGAGCAAAGTTAACGCAATTGTTGACGTACTGGCGACAACAATTGGCCGATTTGCCCAATTTGGCGTTGCCTTACGAAGCCCAAAAGCCCGCCCAAACGATGTCAACCAGCATTCCAATCCAACTTGATCGCGCCTTGGTCGAACGCTTAACCAACCTAAACCAAACTCATGGCACGACCATGTTTATGAGCTTGTTGGCGGGCTTTTTTGCGCTGTTAAGCCGTTATACGCAGCAACACGATTTTGCGGTTGGTTCGCCGATTGCTGGGCGTTTGCAGCCTGAAGCTGAGCCTTTAATTGGTTGTTTTATCAATAGTTTAGTGCTACGAGCTGATTTAAGTGGCCAGCCCAGCTTTCGTCAATTGTTGGAGCGGGTGCGCCAAACCAGCTTGGCGGCCTATGCACACCAAGAATTGCCGTTTGAATTGCTAGTTGAGGCCTTGCAGCCTGAGCGCAAACTCGATCAACAACCCCTATTTCAAGCGCTATTTGCTCTGCAAAATATGCCAACTGGCCAGCTTGAAGCCCCAAATCTGGTAATCAAACCCTATGCATTTGCCCAACAAGCGCCTCAATTTCCGCTTAGTCTGATCTTGTTTGAGCAAGCGGGTCAGATTACGGGCGAGCTGAATTATGATCCACAACAGCTATCGCAGCAGTTTGCCAGCCAATTTGCCGCGCACTATGCCCAATTCTTGACGCAGTTGCTGGTAGAACCAGATACGGCAATCGCTCAGCTGAAATTATTGCAGCAACCTGAACAGGATAAGGTGCTCAATCTACTAAATTCAAATCGGCAAGTTTACCCGATCAACAATAGTTTAGTTGCACGTTTTACCCAACAAGCGCTGGCAACGCCCCAAGCAATTGCCTTGAGTTATGCCGAGCAAGCGATCAGCTACCAACAATTGGCCGAAGCTGCCGATCAATTGGTCTATGTGCTTTTGGCCCAAGGTGTACAACCTGAACAACCAATCGGCTTGTTGTGTGAGCGTTCGCCGCAATTAATTATTGGCATTTTGGGAATTCTCAAGGCTGGCGCAGCCTATCTGCCGCTCGATCCGCAGTTGCCTACCAGCCGAATCGAATGGATGCTGGCCGATGCCCAAGTTAATTTAATTGTTACTCAAAACAGTCTGTTGCACAGTGTTAATTCACAAGCAACCACCATTCTCAACCTTGATCAACTTCCAACCACCAAACTCACTCAATTACCAACTATCCATCCCGATCAACTTGCCTATATCATTTATACCTCTGGCTCAACTGGGCAACCCAAAGGCACGTTGTTGAGCCATGCCAACGTGTTGCGCTTATTCGAGGCGACAGTTGCTACGATTAAACCTAGTGCCAATGATGTTTGGAGCTTATTCCATTCATATGCATTCGATTTTTCGGTTTGGGAAATTTGGGGGGCATTGCTGTATGGTGGACGTTTGGTGGTTGTGCCAAGTACCACAACTCGCTCACCCGAAGCGTTCAGCCAATTGTTGGCAGACGAATCGATAACTGTGCTCAATCAAACACCCTCGGCGTTTCGTCAACTATTACCCCAACTCACGCCAGCGGTGGCCGCGAATTTGGCGCTGCGCTTGATTATCTTTGGTGGCGAGGCGCTTGATCTGGCCAGCCTCGCCGCTTGGTATCAAGCCTATCCTGCGCCCGCCCCGCAACTGCTGAATATGTATGGCATCACCGAAACTACGGTGCATGTGACTGAGCGTTGGTTGGAGCTTAATGACTTGATCGAGGCAAAAGCCAGCCTAATCGGCTTGCCAATCGCCGACTTAACCATGTATCTGCTCGATCAGTACGGCCAACTTGTGCCTCAAGGTGCAGTCGGCGAGATCTATGTGGGCGGGGCAGGTTTGGCGCGGGGCTATCTCAAGCAAGCGGCGTTGACCGCCCAACGCTTTGTGCCTGATCCATGGTCAAGCACTGGGGCACGGCTCTACCGCAGCGGCGATTTGGCTCGGATTAATCAATTTGGCGAGCTAGAATACCTTGGGCGTAGTGATCAGCAAGTCAAATTGCGCGGCTTTCGGATTGAGCTAGGCGAACTTGAACAAGCGATTTGCCGCCAAGCAGGAGTTGCTGATTGCTGGGCGTTTGTGCAAAAACTTGATCAACACGAGCGCCTAGTAGTTTGGGTTGTGCCAAATCAGCCAGCGCTTAGCGTTGAACAATTGCGCCAAGCGCTGGCTCTCGAGCTGCCCCATTATCTGCAACCCAATCTCTGGCTGCTGTGCGAACACTTGCCGCTTACCAACAACGGCAAACGCGATTATGCTCATTTATTAGCGCAACTTGACGTAACGCTTGAGCAAGCATCAAGTATTGCCCCCAATAATCCAATTCAAGCGCTGATTGCAGCAATTTGGCTTGAGATTTTGCAGCAACCAATTGCCAGCATTGATCAAAACTTTTTCGAGGTTGGCGGTAATTCGTTGAATGCGGTTTTGGTGCTAACCCGCATTCGCGAATTATTACGGGTCAATCTGAGTTTGCGCAGCCTATTTGCCCAACCAACCATTCGCGGTGTTGAACAAGCCTTAGTACAGCAAGAACCCAAGCCTGGCCAAACTGCCAAAATTGCCGAGTTGGTGCAAAAACTCCAGCAAGCTACACCTGAGCAGCGCCAACAAGCCTTAGCATCCAAGCGCCAAGAACGGACGGTCGGCGAATGAGCTATTCAAATATTACCCAACTCGTGACCGCTCAAGCCAACCAAACGCCTGCCGCTTGGGCAGTGCAAACGCCTACAGGTTATGGATTAACCTTTGCCGATCTTGAGCAACAATCTAGCCAAGCAGCGGCCTATTTGCAACATCTTGGTGTACAACCAGCGAGTGTTGTGGGCATTTGTTTGCGCCGCACGCCACAGCTCATCGTGTGGATGCTGGCAATTCTCAAGGCTGGTGCGACCTATCTGCCGCTTGATCCGGCCTATCCAACCGCGCGGTTGCAATTTATGCTGGCCGATGCCAAGGCCTTGCTGGTCGTCAGCGAAACGTCATGCCAAGCAGCTTTACCCCTGAATACCATTGAGTGGGTGTTGATTGATCAGCCTTGGTCGAGGGAGTTGGCATGGCGCGAACCCTTCTATCATAGCGCAATCCCTGCTTATATCATCTATACCTCTGGCTCAACCGGCCAACCCAAAGGTGTGCTGATTAGCCATGCCAATGCGCTCACCTTTTTAGCATGGGCTGAAACCACGTTTAGCGTAGCCGAACGCGCTGGAATTTTAGCGGCAACCTCGATCAACTTTGATCTTTCGATCTTCGAGATTTTTCTGCCATTGATTAGTGGCGGTACGTTGGTGCTGGTGGAAAATCTGCTTGATCCAGCGCTGTTTCACTCGCAGCATCCGATTTGTTTGATCAATAGCGTGCCGTCGGCGGTGCAAACGTTGTTGCAACATACGGCACTTCCATCTAGCGTGCTCACGGTGAATCTTGCCGGCGAGCCGCTGAGCTTGCGATTAGCGCAGCAACTCTATCAACAGCCAAACATCCAGCGCGTATTCAATTTATATGGGCCAACCGAGGCCACGACCTATGCCACCTACCAGCTCGTTGAGCGCACTGCCAGCCGGCCGCCAGCGATTGGTCAGCCGCTCACTGGCACGACCTGCGTTATCCTCGATGCGCACTATCACCCTGTTGCCGCTAAGGATGTTGGCGAATTGTTTATTGCTGGGCTGGGCGTAGCGCAAGGCTATTTGCAACGCCCCGATTTAACTGCCGAACGTTTTTTGCCCAATCCGTGGGCTACCACGCCTGGCGAACGAATGTATAAAACTGGCGATTTGGCTCATTGGAACGCGGCAAACGAGCTTTGTTACCTAGGACGTAACGATCAGCAGGTCAAAATTCGTGGCTTTCGGATCGAGCTTGGTGAGATTGAGGCCCAGATTCTGCGCTTAGCACCATTGCAAGCGGTTGTGGTTCAGCCAATTACGCTGGTGGCTGATGATCCGCAGTTGACCGCCTATCTGGTTGCTAATCAGCCGATCGATTGCGAAGCCTTACGCGCTAGCTTAGCCCACCATGTGCCAAGCTATATGCTACCAAGTTTTTGGGTACAGCTGGCCGAACTGCCATTAACACCCAATGGCAAGCTTGATCGAGCGGCCTTGCCATGCCCTGATGCCCCAATTAAACAACCATTGCAAAGCTCAACTGAACAGCGTTTGGCGATAATCTGGCGCGAAATCTTGGGCGTGGAACAGCTTGGGCGTGAGAGTAATTTTTTGCAGCTTGGTGGTCATTCGCTCAATGTGATGCAAGTGCTCAAACGAATTGAGCAGACGTGGCAGCTTCAGCTTTCGATTACGCGCTTGTTTGAGCAACCAACCTTGGCAGCTTGGGCGCGGTTAATCGATCAGCAGCAGCAAGCCTTTGCTCAGGCTGAACCTCAATTCTATCAGCGCACTACGCAATTGCATCAGCTTTCGTTTGGCCAACAACGCCTGTGGTTTGCCGAGCAATTACACCCAAACACCGCCTACAACGTCATCCACGCATGGCGCATCGATGCTCTGCTTGATGCGGTTGCGCTTGAACAAAGCTGGCTAAGGCTGATCGAACGTCATGAAATGTTACGCAGCAGCATTCAGCTCATCGCGGGTATTCCACAACAAACGATCATGCTCAAGCCAGTTTGGCAGCTCCAATCTGCGCCGCAGGCAAGCTTAGAATACTTGTTAAGGTTGCTTGATCGGCCATTCGATTTGGCGCAAGCCCCATTGTTACGGGTTGGCTTGGCGCAACACCACGATCACGCCATCATGCTGGTAGTTATCCACCATAGCATTATTGATGCTTGGTCGTTGGGCGTGCTGTGGGCTGAATTAAGTCAGCTGTATGCAAGCTTCTTCGAAAACCAACCAATTCAGCTGCCAAGCCAAGCCTACGATTACCTTGATTTTGTGGCTTGGCAGCGCCAGCAGCTTGATTCGGCGTGCTTAGCCCAATTGCAAACCTACTGGCAAACCCAGCTTGCCCAGCTTGATCCGCTCCCAGCTTTGGCGACCGATTACCCCCGTTCGACGCACATGCAGGGCTTGGGCATCAGCCAAACCTATCAACTTGATCAGCAGGTTATCCAAGCATTACAAGGCTTGGCCAACGCCAATAACGCTAGTTTGTTTATGCTGTTACTGGCGGGATGGGCGAGCGTGCTCTATCAACGCACTCAGCGCAGCGATCTGCTGATTGGCACGCTCAGCGCTGGCCGTGAGCATGCAGCGTTTGAGCGTTGCGTTGGCTTTTTTATTAATATCTTGCCCTTGCGCCTGCATTGCGCCGCCGAGCAAACGTGGCTTGATCTATTGCAGCAAACCCGCATGGTTGCCTTACAAGCATACCAACACCAAGCCTTGCCATTCGAGCAGATTGTGGCCAACGTGGCTCATGAGCGCAACAACCAACCGCAGATTCCGCTAATTCAAAGTTTGTTGGTGTTGCAAAACGCGCCCAGTCAGCCCTTAGTTTTAGGTGCGCCAGCCCAAGCCCTAGCTACGCCAATTCAGGCCAGCAAAACCGATTTGGTGCTGTTGGTGCAACCCGCTGCAACTGGCTATCAACTGACCCTAGAATATGCGAGCGAATTGTTCGTCGCTGAATCGATTGCAGCGTTGGCCTCCGATTTCCAAGCGGTTTTAGGCCAAATGGCGCAGCATCCTACCAGCACACTTAGCGCTGTTCAGTTGGCTGGGCATTGGACGGCGGAGCACTATTCCAACAAATTACCCACGCTTCAGCCAATGGCCGCCCCGCCGCAAACAGCGCTAGAGCAAACCCTTGCCGATATGTGGCAAGAGGTCTTGGGCTTGTCAATTGATAATATTCATGCCGATTTCTTCCGCATGGGCGGCCATTCACTCAACGCCACCCAAGTTGTCTCGCGCATGCAACAGCTTTTACAGGTAACTACAAGTATTCGAATGTTGTTCGATTATCCAACGATTGCCCAATTAAGCCAGCATTTGCTGGCGAATCAAGCTCAGGCAGAGCGAATCAATAAAATTGCCACCGCACTGCAACAGATCAAAACCATGAGTGCCAGCACCAAACAGGCCTTGCAACAAAAGGCCGCAGGAAGGATAAGCCAACCATGACCCAAACCTTGCCCCAAGGCTTTTCGACCGATGACCTTGAGTTGCTGGCCTATTTGCTTGAAGAAGCAGGCATTGATCATGCCGTGCCAAACCAAATTCAGCCTCGTCCAGCCAACCAGCCAGTTCCACTGTCGTTTGCCCAAGAACGCTTGTGGTTTATCGACCAGCTAGAACCTGGCAATCCAGCCTATAATATTTTGTTTGCGGTGCAGATTGACGGCCCGTTGCATGTCGCATACTTGCAGCAGAGCTTTGATGCGGTGATTGCCCGCCACGAGAGCCTGCGTACCAGCTTTCCAGTGCTCAACGATCAGCCGATTCAGGCGATTGCTGAAAAACATGATTTTGACTTAACAATCGTCGATCTCCGCTATTTAGCAGCAATTGAACAAGCATCAACAATTGAACAACTATCAATTGAACAACGCTCAATTATCGAACAGCAATTACTGATCGATAGTGCCCATCGTTTTGATTTGGCGCAAGGCCCATTGCTGTATGGTCGTTTGCTCTGGCTGGCCGAGCAGCAATATGTGCTGATTCTCAACTTGCACCATGCGATTTTTGATGGCTGGTCGTTGGCAATTTTTATTGAGGAATTGCGCCATTGCTATAGCGCCTTGCTTGCAGGTCAAGCGCTCGATTTAACCCCAGCAGCGTTGCAATATGCCGATTTTAGTTATTGGCAGCGTGAATATTTGCAAGGCGAGGTTTTGGCCGCGCAATTAGCCTTTTGGCAAAACCAATTTGCTGGACGTTTGCCCACCTTGGCCTTACCAACCGATCGACCACGCCCAAAACACGAGACTGGTCGTGGCGCAGCCTTGCCATTTCGTGTTGATCAGGTATTAACGGAGCAGTTGCAACACCTCGCCCAAAACGAACATGCCACGATGTTTATGCTGTTATTGGCGGCATTTCAGCTGATGCTGGCTCGCTATAGCCAACAGCAAGAGTTTGTGGTTGGCTCGCCAATTGCCAATCGTGATCGGGTTGAAATTGAGCATTTGATCGGCTTTTTCGTCAATATGCTGCTGCTGCGTTGTGATGTTCAGCCGCAGCTGAGCTTTCGCGAATTTCTGGCGCAAGTGCGCGAAACGACGCTCGAAGCCTATGCCCACCAAGATTTGCCCTTTGAGCAGTTGGTCGAGGTGCTTCAGCCCGACCGTGGCGCAGGCTATGGTTCGTTGTTTCAGGTGATGTTTGTGCTGCAAAATACGCCTAAGGTCAACTATGAGATCGCCGATTTGCAGCTGAGCTTTCTCGATACCGAGGCGCATAGTACCAAATATGACCTGACCATGACCTTGACTGAAACCGCAACTGGGCTGGAAGGTTGGTTTGAATACAACACCGATTTGTACGATCAGGCCACGATTCAGCGCATGCTTGGGCATTATCAACAAGTATTACGGGTGGTTGGCGAAGCGCCTGATCAAGCACTTAATGCGATTAGCGTATTTGATGAGCAAGCCCAAACGGCTTTATTCAAGCTAAGCAATCAAACTCAGCACGATTTTGGCCCTGCTGATTTCTTAGAACGCTTTGCCAATCAAGTGGCAGCGACACCCAACGCGATTGCGGTGCGCGATGCCCATCAGCAGTATTCGTATCAGGCTTTGCAGCAACGAGCTATGGCTTTGGCGGCCCAACTGCAACAGCATGGCGTTAGGCAAGAAACCCTCGTGCCAATTTTGTTGCCGCGTACCAGCGATTTTGTGGTTGCGGTTTTGGGTGTTTTTTACGCTGGGGCAGCCTATTTACCGCTTGACCCTGCGTGGCCAGCCCAGCGTAGCGCCCAGATTTTGCAGGGATTGGCGATTCCTGCCTTGATTTGCGAACCCGATTTAGCCCGTTGGTTTGCTAAGCATGTTCAGCCGTTGTTTAGGCTTCACAATCAGCCGCAGTTAATCGAACAATGGAATGATGCAGCAACCAAGCTTGTTGTAAGCCAAACCCATCCGCAGCAATTGGCCTATACCCTGTTTACCTCTGGCTCAACTGGCACACCCAAAGGAGTGATGATCGATCAGGCTGGGATGCTCAACCATCTGTTGGTGATGAATCAGGTGCTGGAAATCCAAGCCCATGATGTGGTGGCCCAAACCGCTTCGCAATGCTTCGATATCTCAGTGTGGCAGATGCTGTCGGGCTTGTTGGTTGGCGCAACGGTGGCAATCATTGATGATCAGACGATGCGTGACCCGTTGGCCTTAGCCCAAACTCTGGCTGAACAGCAAGTCACAACTTTCGAGCCGGTGCCAAGCCTGTTGCAAGCCTTGCTTGAAACATTGCAAACCCCTGCTGAACAAGCCTTATTGCACCGCTTGCGCTGGGTTTTGCCAACCGGCGAGGCCTTGCAACCAGTTCAGGCCCGTCAATGGTTTGCCACCTATCCGCAGATTCCGTTGCTGAATGCGTATGGGCCTGCCGAATGTGCCGACGATGTAACCCTGCAACGGCTTGATTCTGCTCCGACCGAAGGCCATAGCACCATGCCAATCGGCAAGCCTGTCGCCAATATGCAGGTGTTTGTGCTTGATCCAAACTGGCAATTGTTGCCATTGGGCGCAGTCGGCGAATTGTATATCGGTGGAGTTGGGGTTGGTCGGGGCTATTTGAATGATCCAGCCCGCACTGCCAGCGCCTTCGTACCCAACCCATTTGCTGATAATGGCAGTCGGCTCTATCGTACTGGCGATTTGGTGCGCCAAACTGCTGATGGGGCTTTGCACTTCATTGGTCGCGCTGATCAGCAAGTTAAAGTGCGCGGCTATCGGATTGAACTAGGCGAGATCGAGGCGGTCTTGGCGGAATTGAGCTGGTTGCGCGAGGCGGCGGTGCACCCTTGGCAGCAACAATTAGTTGCCTATCTGGTTCCGGTTTCCGATACTCCTGATTTGATCAGCCTTGTGCAGCCTGCGCTCCAACAGCGATTGCCCAGCTATATGCTGCCAAACCAATATCTGGTTTTAGATCAATTGCCGCGTAACCGTAATGGCAAGCTTGATCGTCAACAACTGCCAGCGCCGAATCCTGCCAACCTTGGCTTTCAAACACCGCTGGTTGTGCCACGTACCCAGCACGAGGCCGAACTCGCGGCGATTTGGGCTGACGTACTTCAACTTGACGTAATCAGTATTGATGCCAATTTCTTCAGCAGCGGCGGCCACTCGCTCTTAGCAACGCGGGTGATGCTACGCACACGCCAGCATTATGGCCGTGATTTACCATTGCGCATGATTTTTGAAGCACCAACTATTCGTGAATTTGCTGCCTTATTGGAACAGCAACAAGCAGTGTCAGCGCTCCCTAACCTACTCGTGCCTATTAAACCCCAAGGCTCACGCACGCCACTGGTGTGTGTCCATGCAATTGCGGGCACGGTTGGCTGTTATAGCGAACTAGCAATTGCACTTAATCCTGAACAACCCGTGTATGCCTTGCAAGCACCTGGCATTGACGGCGGCACAACCCATGCCAAGGTTGAAGCAATTGCCCAAGACTATTGCCAAGCATTGCGACAACTGCAACCTCAGGGGCCATATCGTTTGGCTGGTTGGTCATTTGGAGGTTTGGTTGCGCTTGAAATGGCGCGACAACTGCAACTTGCTGGCGAGCAGGTATCTATGCTCAGTTTGATCGATAGCTTTCTGGCCGAGCCAACGCCTGATCCATTCCCATTGATTCAGAGCTTCGCCGCCGATCTGTTTGCTGATGTTGATCCATTGGCGGCGCAACAGATCGATTGGCCCGCGATTGTAGTGCTGCCTGCTGAGCAACAATTGGCGGCGCTCTATCAACAAGCCCAACAGGCTGGCCTAATTGATCGTGATCTGCCGTTCGATCTGGCACAACGCTTATACGCGGTTTTTACCAGCCATGCCCACGCCATACAAGCCTATCAGCCCGCTATATATCTTGGGGAAGCTCAATTGCTGCAAGCTCAAGCCAACCCAGCAGCAGCTCGCCGCTGGCAAGCAGTCATTCCAAATCTGCACATTCAGGTAATCGGCGGCGATCATATCAGCATTCTGCGGCAGCCCCATGTGCATGGTTTAGCAAATGCCATAGAGCAGAGAACATAGGGTCGGAAATGCGCAATCGAGGTTTTAACGCAGAAACGCAGAGCAATAATGGCTATGGGCTATCGGCACAATTGTTGGTATGTTCAAGCAATCTTCTATAGCTCTTAGTTGTTAAACCAAATCAACCATAGCCAATAACCTTATACAAGGAATATCATCAATGCAACGTGAAATAACCACGATCAATACCACCGCGTTCGACCAATACGAATCCAATGTGCGCTCCTATTGCCGTTCGTTTCCAACGGTGTTTCGCCAAGCCCAAGGCTCGCTGCTGTATAACGAGCAACAACGTGCCTATATCGATTTCTTTGCTGGGGCGGGAGCGCTAAACTACGGCCATAATAACCCGCAGATCAAACAAGCCCTGCTCGACTACCTCGAATCCGACCAAATTATCCATGGCTTGGATATGTATACTAGTGCCAAACGCAGCTTTTTGGAGCGGTTTAATCAGGTTATTTTAGCGCCACGCAACTTGCCCTACAAAGTTCAATTTTGTGGGCCAACTGGTGCAAATGCGGTCGAGGCGGCGCTAAAACTGGCGCGAAAAGTCACGGGTCGCACGAGCGTGATCAGTTTTATGGGTGGCTATCATGGCTTGTCGCTGGGTGGGTTAGCAGTCACGGGCAATGCCGAGCATCGTGCTGCCGCTGGTGTGCCACTGGCTCACACCAACTTTTTGCCCTATCCTCGTGGCCCATTAGCGGCAATCGACTCGTTGCACTATCTCGAAACCGTCTTGACCGACACCCATTCTGGCTTCGATAAACCAGCGGCGATCATCCTAGAGACAATTCAGGCCGAAGGCGGCATTTACGTTGCCCCAACCGAATGGCTGCAAGGATTGCGACACCTCTGTGATCGCCATGGCATTGTGCTGATCTGCGATGATATTCAGGTTGGTTGTGGTCGGACTGGCAGCTTTTTCTCGTTTGAGGCGGCTGGAATTGTGCCCGATTTAGTCACGCTTTCCAAGTCGATTAGTGGTTATGGCTTACCCATGGCGCTGGTCTTGATCAAGGCTGAATATGATCAATGGCAGCCAGCCGAGCATACTGGCACATTTCGTGGTAATCAATTGGCATTTGTAGGGGCAACTGCTGCGCTCGATTATTGGCAAACTGATGCCTTCAGTAGCTCAATTCAGGCACTTGCCCAGCAACTCGAAAGCTTTTTGCAAACCCAGATAGTGCCGCTCGATCCGCGCTTGGCAATTCGTGGTAAAGGCTTGGTTTGGGGGATTGATTTTGCCGAACTTGGCCCAACCGCTTCGAAAACGATTATGCAAGAATGTTTTGCCCAAGGGTTAATTATCGAGCGGGTTGGTCGTGGCGATAGTGTGCTGAAAATCATGCCGCCATTAACCATCGATTCAGCCTTGCTCGCTCAAGGTTGTGCCATTCTGCAACAGGCGATTCAAACCTATTTGGCAAGTACAAAGGAATAAGCATGCAGTTTCCGCTAGCGCGTTATCGTCGTTTACTGGCAACCTATCTCAAGCCACAGCGTGGGCGGGTGCTCGGCTTAGGATGCTTGGTTTTTCTGGGCATTGGCTTGCAATTGCTTAATCCGCAAATTATGCGCCGATTTTTAGATTCGGCGCTCGCTGCTCAACCTTTGGAGCAACTGACCAAACTGGCATTACTCTTTATGGGTATCGCCTTTGGACAACAACTTTTAGCGCTCGGTGCGGTTTATCTGAGCGAGCAAATTGGCTGGACCGCAACGAATGCCTTACGTGCCGATTTGACCGCCCATTGTCTGCACTTGGATAGTAGTTTTCACAATCACAAAACACCAGGCGAGCTAATCGAGCGCATCGACGGCGATGTTACGACCTTAGCCAACTTTTTTACCCAGTTTATTATTCAATTGCTGGGCAATGGCTTGTTGCTGCTGGGGATTATTGTGGCCTTGGCCTTGGAAGATTGGCGGGTTGCAGTTGGGCTAATCGTCTGTGTGGCAGCGGCGATCAGCCTGTTGCAAAAAATGCAACGGGTTGGCGTACCACTCTGGGGCGAATCACGCCAAGCGAGTGCTGAGCTGTTTGGCTTTTTAGAAGAACGCTTGGCGGCAACCGAAGATATTCGCTCAAGCGGCGCACGCAATTATGTGATGCAACAGCTCTATCGCCAAATGCTCGTGCTCTATCGCAAAACTCGTAAAGCTGAGCTAGCCACCGCTTGGCTCTATAACGCTGGCCAATCGATGTTTATTATCGCCAGTGGTTTGGGTTTGGGCATTGGTATCTACCTGTATCAACAGCAACAAACGACAATTGGTGGCGTGTATATCATCACAGCCTATATTGGCTTGCTCACCACGCCGCTCGAGCAAATTTTACGCCAAATTCAGGAGTTTCAAAAAGCCAGTGCCGGCATTTTGCGCATCGATGAATTGCGCCAGCAGCGACCAGCAATCGTTGATGGCACTGGCCCGACAATCCCGCAACAAGCACTTGATCTGCGGTTTGAGCAAGTTTCATTTGGCTATAACACCGATACGCCAGTCTTGCGAGCGCTTTCGTTTGAATTACCCGCCCACCAGATTTTAGGCGTATTGGGACGGACTGGTAGCGGCAAAACGAGCCTGATTCGGCTTTTGTTACGCTTGTATGATCCGCATCAAGGTACAATTCGCTTAGGCGGCATCGATATTCGCAACACCAGTTTAGCCGATTTGCGCCGCTCGATTGGCTTCGTGAGCCAAGATGTGCAACTATTTCATGCCAGCGTTCGCGATAACCTGAGCTTTTTCGATCACAGAATTGCTGATCAGCAATTGCTGGCTGCCTTAGAAACCCTCGGCCTCACCAACTGGCTTAACAGCCTTGAACATGGCCTCGATACGCTGATCAAGCCAAATGGGCTTTCGGCGGGTCAGGCTCAGCTCTTGGCATTTGCGCGAATTTTGCTAAAAGACCCACGATTAATTATCCTCGATGAGGCTTCATCACGGCTTGACCCAGCGAGTGAGGCGATTGTCGAACGCGCCTTAGATCGGCTGTTGGCAGGTCGCACCGCAATTATCATTGCCCATCGGTTGGCAACCTTACAACGCGCCGATGCGATTTTAGTGCTCGATGCTGGCACAATTCGTGAGTTTGGCCCACGCCAAGCACTGTTACAAAACCCTCAATCGCAGTATAGCCAACTGTTGCAACATGGCATAACCGAGGTGTTCGCATGAAAGCTTGGCAATTAATGCTGCGTTTGATCCGCTATCGGCCAGCAATCTATGGCTTTGGGGTCTTGATTTGGAGCATATTTTTTATCTCGCCCTTGCTGCCTGGCCTGATCAATCGGGCAATTTTCGACCAACTCAGCGGCGCGGCTCCAGCGGTATTTGGCATCTGGACGCTCTTAGCCCTCTTGATCACCACTGAGATTAGCCGACGTTTATTGACCCAACTTGGAACCGCGATGGATATCTCGGTGCAATATAACATTGCAGGCTTGTTGCGCAAAAATATGCTGAAGCGGATTTTGGCTCAGCCAGGTGCCCAAGCCTTGTATACCTCATCAAGTGCGGCGATCAACAATTTTCGCGATGATGTTGAGGAAATTCTGACCTTTAGCATTTGGCTGCTTGATGTATTTGGTAATGTGCTGTTCAGCCTGATTGCGCTAGGAATCCTGTTACAAATCAATCAACAGGTAACCTTGGTTATTTTGGTTCCATTGCTGATCGTGGTTTCGGCCTTTACCGTTGCCAATCAGCGGATTCAGCGCTATCGTCAGGCCAGCCGCGCCGCAACGAGCAAGGTTTCCGATTTTCTGGGCGAAATGTTTGGGGCAACCCAAGCGATCAAAGTGGCGAATGCTGAAACTGCGGTAATCGGCCATTTTCAACAACTCAACGACCAACGTCGCCAGTTTATGGTCAAAGATCGGGCATTTACGGCCTTGCTTAGCTCCGTTTACGCCAACACAATTAGCCTTGGCACGGGCATGATTTTGTTGCTAGCAGGCGAGGCAATGCGTACTGGCAATTTTAGTGTTGGTGATTTCTCGCTGTTTGTCTATTATTTTTCAATGGTTACCCGTTTGCCCTCACTGATTGGCTTGTTGTTGACCCACTACAAACAGGCTGGAGTTTCGTTCCAGCGCATGCAACAGCTATTAAAGGATGCAGCACCAAGCGCTTTGGTTGAACATGGCTCGATTACGCCCGATCAACAGCTGGATTTTAGCCCAGCCAAGGCCTTGCCAGCATTGCAACGGCTTGATATAAGCAACTTAAGCTATTGCTACCCCAACAGCCAAGCTGGTATCAAAGCGATTGATTTCAGGCTTGAGCGTGGCCAATTTGTGGTAGTTACGGGCAAAGTTGGCTCAGGCAAAACCACCGTATTGCGGGCCTTGCTTGGTTTAGTGCCAGCCCATGGCACGATTCTCTGGAATAATCAGCCGATCGAACAACCTGCAGAGCAACTCATTCCCCCCAATTGTGCTTATACCGCGCAAGTGCCGCGCTTATTGAGCAGCTCGCTGCACGATAATTTGAGCCTAGGGCTGAATTTGAGCGCTAATGAATTACAACAGGCGATTGAAACGAGTGTATTAGCGCCAGATCTACAGCATATGCCCGCAGGCCTAGCGACCGAACTTGGTTCACGGGGCGTGCGTTTATCGGGCGGTCAACTACAACGAGCAGCTTTAGCGCGAATGTTAGTGCGTTCGAGCGAGTTGATGATCGTTGATGATTGTTCGAGTGCCTTAGATGTGACCACTGAGCAACAACTGTGGCAAGGCCTACGTCAGCACCCAACCACATGGCTGGTTGTTTCGCATCGCTGCGCCGTCCTTCAGCTTGCCGATTGGGTAATTGTTATGGACGCTGGTCAGATTGCAGCCCAAGGCCCACTAAATGATCTACTCGAAACATCGCCAGCTATGCGTGAACTTTGGCAAGCTGAGCCGAGCAATCAAAAACTATTGCTTGGTGTTGATGCGCACGTTTAGCCACGACTACCGTGCTGCACAATAAACATGGGTACTACTTACATACCGTGAGCCATTCCATGGGACACCTCACCGTTGAGCCGTTTTCACGGGACGGGTAATCGATCGACTCGTAGGTCTGCTGCATGATACCGTGCTGACTTTGGCGGCCCACGGATGGGGGTTTAATCTCTCCAACACAGTCGGCGCTGCAGGCATGAAAATAAACTCACCTCATCCGTTGAGACGTACCTCCATGTTTTTGTGCTTGTATACCAGTCCCAAAAATTTAAATCGTGCTGCCATGTGACAATCCGTGTCACAGCGGACTGCTACGCTCGCTGGATTGAAGCTACAGCTACCAAAGGAGGGTGCTTCATCGTTACGGTGGATGGATACTATGAGGCAAAAGACAAAACGATCGACAAACTGTTTCAGTTTTATCACTCTGACTACGTCGATGACCAGAACTTCGATCACTACGCCGCAGAACGGTTGCGTGCTGCTGACACCCTCATTCTTAGTGGGAGAACATCCTTTCTCGGCAACAAGCAGTACTGGACTAGTGTTCCCAATGACCCCAATGCTACACCGATCCGCCGTGAGCTGGCCGACCTGTACCACCGTACCGATAAACTGGTTATTTCGGACACGATCCGTCTGCCTGATCTCGCGCCGTGGAAGAATACGCGTATCGTTTCCATTGCCGATGCTCCCAATGAGATCCGAACTCTCAAAGAGCAGCCAGGCCGAGATATGCTCATCCTCATGGGCCGTGTCCTGTGGAATGCCTTGCTCGTCCATCGCTTGATCGATGAACTCCATCTCACCACCTTTCCGATCATTGCTGGCGACGGTATTCCACTGTTCAATGGTCGTCCACCCATCGCGCTCAAGCTCATCCACAGCCGCCAATGGCAAGGTTCTGGCAACAGCCTAGCCTGTTATCGGGTGGATTATGAGTCGGCTCTGTCCGAACGTGAAGCGGAATAGCGTCCTGTACTGTAAATTCCCCTTCGGTGCAACGGCTGGGCGATCAGGCGAATGCGCATCAGTGCATGTTAGGGTGCTGGTTCTCCACATCGTCGGCTGCGCTTTGCGTGTCGTTCGTTGCAAGACCAGTTTTTTTCGGCTTTGATAGGCCTCCACATACTGGCATACAACAAGATCTCCCGTACAAAACGCCGCCTGCCACCGATTGGCCGCCGCATAGCGAATATAAAATCGTGGGTTTGGGCCTTCTACGCGGGAGCATCGCAGACGCATAAGACTGACACTGCCTCCAAGTCGGTAGCATATCCGTTGGCAATTCTGATGACACAGATCACTAGGACACGGGTTAGGCAAGATGCTATACTTTCACTTCATAATTGACTTGAAACAGCGTGTCCGAAGGTTTCATGGATTTGTATGATAAAGAAAAGGCGTATCATGGTGCGGTTGTATCGGCTTCAAGTAACGGCCATTCTATACCATATGGTGCAGATTCCTGAAGAAGAGGGATGGGTGAATGATCAGTTGAAAAGATTAGGATAAGAAGAAGGGGAGAGTACTTTGTGTCATGAAGAGGCAGCACCGTGCCGCTGGTAGTCGAGGCGTGGAAAAGTCCACGCCAAGTGCGCGATACGATTCAGGGGTCACGCCGATGGCGCGGCTGGACTGGGTAGGGTTGAAACACAGTGAGATTCAAGCCCACTTGAAAGCGCTGCGGGCCACCGTGGATGCGATTCCGATTGATGTGCTGCGACTCTGGCAGGCCCAAAACGGTCAGCCTGCGCGGCTCGAAACGCTGATGGCTGCGGCTCCTACCCTTGAGGAACAGGTGGCCATGGGCATTACGCTGATGCGGCGCGGGCTGCTCGTCTGGAAACGCGACGGCTCGCGCTGGATTCCCAAGCCGTTGGAATCGCTCAATGACCAAGCGCTGATTACGCAGCATTTGGACTTGATTACGCAGGTCGGGGCACAGGTCACGCATATCAAGGATAGCCGCACGGGCACGCTCACAGGGCGGGGTGGCTGGCTCCAAGTCGAGGTGAATGGGATTCAGGGCTGGTAGAGTTGGTCAAAGATGGATTGGTGCGGGTGGTGACATAGCGGCACGGGCCATGGTATGCTGATGCCGATGGAGACGACCGTACTCCGTCGGTGCTTCGCCCATGCCCATGCGCTCAATCGTGCGAGGGTCGTTCTATCCTAGCGCCCAGTGGCGGCGGTCGCAGATCATACCTTTATCCCGAGCGATACGGAGGCGGTGATGCCAACTATCACAATCATGACGGGGGGAACCCGGGGCGATGTCCAACCCTATGTTGCCCTTGGGGCAGGCTTACAGGCAGCGGGCTATACCGTTCGGATTGCGGCCAGTGACAATTTCGCTGGCCTCGTCACGGATGCAGGTTTAACCTTCGTCTCAACCGGCGAGAGCATTGAAGCGCTGCTGAATAGTCCCCCATGGCGTGCCACCCTCGAGCGCGGCAACTTCGTGACGATTCTTCGGCAGATGCAGCGCGAGATGCGCAGCCGTGCCGCCCAGCAAGCCCGCCAGATTCCGACTATCATTCACGGGAGCGATCTGTTGATTGCGGGCATGGCGGGCTTTGGTGGCGCGTTTACCGCCGCATTAGCAGCACAGATCCCGATTCTGATCGCCCATCTCTTTCCCTTTACCCCAACGCGTCGGTTTCCTAGTCCGCTTATCCCCGTTGCGACCTTGGGGGGCATGCTAAATCGCCTCTCTTTCCGCGTGATGCAGCTCGTGTTTTGGCAAACCTTGCACGCCGCCGATGCAGCAACGCGGACGACCCTTGGATTGCCCGCTGCACCGTTGGGTGGCCCCTTTGGCCAGTATGAGCGCCAGCAGATCCCTGTCATGTATGGCTATAGTCCGCATGTCCTGCCACGCCCCAATGATTGGCCCCCGCAGCATGTCGTCACGGGCTATTGGTTTCTTGACCCACCGCTGGGGTGGATACCCCCTGCCGATCTCGTGGCGTTCCTTGCGGCAGGTCCCCCCCCGATCTATCTTGGGTTTGGCAGTATGGGTGGCCGCAATCCCGAAGCTGCGGGGCGCATGGCATTGGAGGCACTGGCCCAAACGGGGCAGCGTGGGATTCTTGCGGCGGGCTGGGGCGGATTGACGGTGCGTGATGTTCCCCCGACCGTCCATCTGCTGGAGGCCATCCCACATGCGTGGTTATTTCCACACCTAGCAGGGATTGTCCATCACGGGGGAGCGGGCACGACCGCCGCTGCATTGCGGGCAGGTGTCCCATCAATTGTCGTCCCGTTTATGGGCGATCAGGCATTTTGGGGGAAGCGGGTAGCAGAGTTAGGGGTCGGGCCGCCACCGATCGCGCGAACATCTCTCCGCAGTGTGCAGTTAGGCCATGCGATTGAGCGCGTGGTACGTGATGCTGCCATGCAGCAGCGGGCGGCCGTATTGGGACAGCAGATCGATGGCGATAGGGGGATTCCGGCGGCAGTGGCGATCGTGCAGCGACTCGTTCCAGTTCCATAACGGCAGCGATAGCAGCGATACCTCCTAGGGTGATGCTGAGCTATCGATTACAGAACGAATAGTGTTTCCCGGGAAACACTATTCGTGCGGTATGCCCCAGACTGAACATAATCAATATTGGATATATTCGATACACAAATCAGCCCCTATAATTAAGATACATTAATCATGTTCTTCACCCCGCTGCCCCGGCGTGTTGTAAGGAAATAGGCAGAACGCAGCGCCGCTCTGAACCATTGTCCATACAATCGGAACCACAGCACGATCGCTTCTTGGCAATCAGGCGACTCCCAAGCTGGCATTCAGCAGACCAATCGTGCTGGCACTGACACACGGGCAGCGAGGATCGCGATGAGCAGACGATCAGTCCTCATCATCCCACGGATCGTTCCCCCAATACAGCATCGCACGATCCTTAAGGGGAAGGTGATCGGGACTGAACACATGATGGAGTGACGTGACCACGGTCAGCTGTGGGTACTGAGTATGCATCCAGTCAATCAGTTTCAGGAGGGCAGCTTCTGCCTGGGGATGATAGGTGAAATAAATGACATAATGCATCCATTGATCAGTACCAACGTGAGCCGTAATTTGCTCACAGACCGCCGGAAAATCGGCTTTCCAGACAAATGTCTCGGACGATGTGTAGATGTCGACGGTACCGTCTTGCCCCCATGCTTGGCGCATACCAACGAGACTCGTTTTGTTCCATGGATCGGGTTTGTAGCCCAGCGTTTCAAGACCCGCTATTAAAGGTAGAGGGTCATGGGGTGGAAGCATGAGAAAGATTTGTTTGGATGAACCCATAGATTCCTCCCTGACGAGTCACTATTAGTCAAAGCCATTATGGGATTCGTGCGGCGAGCCACAAACTGAACATACGCATGCATGTATTGTTGGAAGGAAACCCACGCTTGAGCAATCCATCGCAAGCCAAGATTCGTGCTACCGAACGCCACACCATTAAAACCATTAATACTGGGGCCGTTTTTCGCCGAATGGACATGCACCCTGATACCGAGGTGAACATTCACCAGTGCGACTACCCGTGCCGCTGCCTATGCGACTTCTCGTCCGGTTGGATTGGTTCAGCCCGCTGGAATCGCCTTAAATCGCCCTCGCGACCTTCCTCCATCTTTAATACGCGCAGCACCGCAGATTCCCCCGAAACGGTGCAGCGACCATTCGTGCTGATTTAAGGAATAAACCGTTCGTTAAGCCCTTCTTGGCAGCGGTCTCTCTATCGCACATCCTTCCCATGCCTCTATCAGACCCCAAAAGTACCAATTATGCCACTCGGTGAGCGCTATCACGATACGAAAATGTGGGTTGCGTCCTCATCGCGATTCGCCTGACGACCGAAGCGCGTGTTCACGGCTCCAGGCGAGCCTACTCGTGGGTATCCGCCGCCTCGGCGGGGGGATACGCCCATCCAAAGGGGATTGGCATATTCCGCGCACGCATGGCATGATACAGGTCGGTCTGACAAAAAATCGCCGCCCATGTATGCATAAACGCCTGTGGGGTTGGTACGATTCCATGGGATGTCGCGTTCCGATACACGTCGTCGCGAAAACGACGATACTGGACGGTATGCGCTAAGATTGCTTCAACCTCCCATGCCTGCTCCAGCAAAGCACGACTGGTCTTATGCCTTGTCGGATTCGGGATCGAAGCCAAGGCATAATCTTGTACCCAGCGTGAGAAAGCGGAGTCCTCCGTTGTTGGCGCGATCGGCGGTGGTGCATCTCCAAGGACGACGGACAGGACTGGTGGATCATCGCCCATATCGGCACGGAGATAATAGAGGGTATATCCAGCATACTGCATGATGGGGATAACCATGGGATCACCGAGCCAATCCATTGGCCCATCGTGAATCATATGCTGATGGACATCGTGCGCAGCCATCACCCCAGCGATACCGAGATCATCGCCACCACACCAACGGCTGGTGTCAGAACCCCCAAAGGTGTGAAGAAAGGCATGATAGGCAGCAGGGATCGGGCAGGGCACGTGTGCGGTGACCATGGTGATCTCAGCATCCGTCAAGCCTTGGGCCTGCGGAAGAAGGCCGTTGCTGATCAAAAAGTCCGCCAGATTCGTCATAAACGTCCGCATGGCTGATCCTCCTCGTCGTCTTGATGCCACACCAAGCATAGCATATCGTAGCCGTACAGCTATCCGTCACAAGGAGCACTGTTTACGCCACACCGTGAGCCTGCCTCGCATCAGCAAAAGAACCAAAAACCGTCAGCAATCTCTTGCCATGGAACCATTGCTTTGCTAGGATAGACAAACACGCCTGCCAGCCCAAAGGATTGCGCGATGGATGATCTCGATCTGCATCTTGCCTTGGAAGCCCTGCGCACGAACCCTGCCGCCCATGCCTATCACGAGCGGATCACGCGGGGCATGCAAGCGATTGAGCAAGAAAGCCTCACGCCATTTGAGCGTGAGGTCCTTCACCGCTTGCTTGCGCGGTTTCCCATATCACCACCCGCCGATCCGGTGGCCGCGTTGATTGCCGCCTTTCAAGACAAGCTACCAACCTACGACCCCGCAGCCGTCGCCATCGCGATTCAGCACGCGCTTGCCCAGCGACCTGCCACCCTCAACGGCGCTCCGGTCACGATCACCATGAACGGCGATACCCATGCGCACCAGGCGAACTTGGCGATTGGGAATCAGGTGGGCGGCAATCTCGTGCAAATCACCGTCACGATTCCGATTCCTGATGCCCGCTTTGATGCGCTCTTGGCCACCGCCCTCAAAACCCATGAGCACGAAAAAACACAGGCGCGGATTCGCCATGCGGCCCAGCAAATCGAAAGTGATCGCTTGCTCAATCTGCGCCTTGAGGGCTTTGTCGGTCGGGTTGCGGAACTAGCAGCGATCCGCAAGCAGATTGCAGCAATGCGCCCCACGGGTGGCTATGTGTTGATCAAGGCGGCGGCAGGTGAAGGCAAGAGCAGCAGCATCGCCAAGCTGATTCAGCAGGCGGGCATTGCACAAACCCCGCACCACTTTATTGCGCTCACGACAGATCGCGCGTATCAATTAGGCTAGTGGTGGCGCAGCTGATTCTCAAGCATCATCTCACCGTGTCCTATTTTCCCGAAGAAAGCTATCCGGCGATGAAGGGGGAATTTGCGCGGATTCTTGATGAACTCTCGAAACAGGGGATTCACGAGACCATCTATCTGGATGGCCTCGATCAACTCCAGCCAGAAATTGACGGCTCGCGGGATTTATCATTCTTGCCACCACAGCCGCCCCAAGGCATGGTGATCGTGCTTGGCTCACGGCCTGATGAGACCTTGAAACCGCTGGAGATTCTGCATCGGGTCGATTACGATCTGCCACCACTGAGTGAAACCGATGCACTGTCGCTCTGGCGATCGGTCCAGCCTGGCATGGCAGATGGCCTATTCCATGACCTGTATACGGCGCTGAAGGGCAATGCATTATTTGTCCATTTAGCGGCGGATACGATGCAGGATGCGTCGGTGGTCGATGCGACCAGTCTCATCAAACAGATTGAGCAGAATCCACAAAATTTGTTTGGGATTACGCTGGAACGGATTAAACGCGTGCCCCTCTCCAAGTGGGATACGGTGTGGAAGCCCATGCTGGCGCTCTTGCTCGTCGCCCAAGAACCATTGCGACTGGATGTGTTGGGCGATCTGCTGGGACATGACCACGACACCATGCAGGATGCAGTGTTGGTTTTAGGTGGGTTGGTCAGCCAAGGTATTGATCACCAGGTTGCCTTACATCACCTGCTGTTTCGTGACTATTTGGCGGCATCGGTGTTCAATGATCGTGACGTCAAACGCTGGCATCAAGAGTTGTCCAACTGGTGTGCGAAGGATGTGGATGCGATTTGGTCCGATGATCGCGATCCCATTGAGCAGGCACGGCGGGTCTATGCGCGACATCATTACATCACCCATCTCTCAGGGGCAGAGAACTGGCCTACACTCTGGCAGGTCTTGGATGCGGGCGATTATGGGGAACAGAAAACCCGATTTGATCCGAGTACCCGGCTCTATGCCTTGGATTTGGATCGCGGGCGAGAGAGTGTGATTAAGGCAGGTCAATCAACCGAGGAACATATCCAAAATTTGCCCCGCCTGTGGAAGTATAGTTTGCTGCGGACGAGCTTAACCAGCCGTGTTGATCAGTGGCCAGATAATGCGTTTGAGGTTTTGGTGATCCTTGGGCGTACACAAGAAGCTCTAGAGCGTATTCAATTGCTTTCTGATCCAGAACAGCAGATCACTCTTTGGTGTAAAATGTTGGCTCAGTGTGATACAAAAAACTATAACATAATATTAAACCGAATACAACAATCAGTCAGCCAACTTTCACGTCATCATACTGATACCCTCGCAACAATTGCCGAAACTACCGCTACCAGTGGGAATATCGACCGTGCACTCTCCATTACTGCCGCCATTGAAAATAATGATCGCACAGGAATCCTTAAAAAAATTGCCAGAACCGCCGCTACTAGTGGAGATATCGACCGTGCACTCTCCATTGCTGCCACCATTGAAAATGATAATTCCCGTAGCTATGCTCTCACAGCAATTGCCGAAGCCATCGCCACCAGTGGGAATATCGACCGTGCACTCTCCATCGCTGCCACCATTGAAAATGATAATTCCCGTAGCTATGCTCTCAAAAAAATTGCCGAAACTATCGCTACCAGCGGGGATATCGACCGTGCACTCTCCATTGCTGCCACCATTGAAAATGATAATTCCCGTAGCTATGCTCTCACAGCAATTGCCGAAGCCATCGCCACCAGTGGGAATATCGACCGTGCACTCTCCATCGCTGCCACCATTGAAAATGATAATTCCCGTAGCTATGCTCTCAAAAAAATTGCCGAAGCCATCGCTACCAGTGGGGATATCGACCGTGCGCTCTCCATTGCTGCCACTATTGAAAATAATGATCGCACAGGAATCCTCGCAACAATTGCCGAAACCGCCGTTGCCAGTGGAGATATCGACCGTGCACTCTCCATTGCCGCCACGATCCCTGATGATCGAATGCGAATCAATACTTTTATAACTATGGCCCCAGTGATTCAGTCAGCTGAAAAAATTCTCTCGATTATCCATAAGGAATGGTTTCAGAGTAAAACTCATGATATGACTTTGTATTCATTTTGTCTTATAAATCTCTTATCAGAAAATAATCTTTGGCTAATTACAACAATTATAAAAAGTCAGGGGTGGGTCAATGACCAGTTGAAACGGCTGGGGTAGAAAGAAGACAGAATCCTGTTTATGAGGATGGTGTTCTTAATCAAGGGCTAACTTACTAAATAAGTCGGCCCCTGATGCCCCACCACGACCCCCGCTTTTTTGTGGTCTCCACCTAGGTCACGATGTGATTGAACAGCACAACAGACATAGGGATACGATGTCGTTGCGGAGTTTCCTCCCTCCCCCTCAAGGCCGTTCATAGGCTGGCCGTTCGGCTATGTACCCACGGCCAGCCATCCGTTAACGTGAAGCCCTTGATACACTTTTCGTATCTTTCCAAAACCGGCTTCGTGCAAAAGCTCCACTTCGCGTTGCTCTGACACTAAAGGTAACGTTATGGTATTCGCGACCATGGGTTCCACCATCTCACCCGGCATGCCATTGTTGAGCGCATGCCGTTTCCATGCCGCCACATGCTCTTGGAATGCTGCGTCGTCCAGGTCACGTATCCCGTCAACCACAAAGAATGGTCCGCCTGGCTTCAGGCGTTGGTGAATAGCCTGCAACATTGCCAGCTTTGCGCCGTCGTCTGCAATAAAATGGAGCGTCAAAATACATGTTGCCGCGTCAAAGTTCTCATCATCCAAATCGCGGACATCGGTGTGATGTAACGCAATGGTGTTTGGTAATGGCGCGGTGGCAAAACGCGAACGGGCAAGGCGCAGCATGTCTTCGGACACATCAACGCCCACAAACTGCCACCCGGGGTTTGCCGTGGCGAGTGCTGCAATTTCGTCGCCCCACCCAGCGCCAACCACAAGGATTTTTGCGTGTGCCCCAAGGGTATTTTCAAACAACGCCCGCCCAATCAACAGCGAAGCATCACGCCCGGCAACACTTTGGCGTGCGCGTGCGCTATATTCATCAATCATCGTTAAGGGATCCCTCTGAAATTCACTGTGTGACATCCTAGTAGCCTATACTACACGACCCTTGCCACCATGGCAACGCGCCAGGCACATTGCCATGGTGGCAAGGGTCATGTGCGTCCATCCCTCTCTGGGAGAGGGAAACAATTTCCTCGAAAATACCCATCCTATGAGATCAGCACGCATCAACGACCAGTTTAACGGCCACTCGCGCGATCAAGGGCAGCTGGTCAGAGAAGGTGGGACGACCCCGTTTTAGGCGGGAAGGCGCTGGGCAGGATCGGTGATCTGGACGGTGTAGTCCAACGCTTCGAGAGCGCAAAAAAGTCGGGGTCATGAAACGCCCTAGTGAATAGCAGCACACGGCAGTGCAAACCAGCCGAATGGTTGAGCGTTGGGAACTGAACCACCCGGAGCGAGAGCCATCCGTCCTTGCGACCGCTGCCCCCGAGTTTTTTGCGCTCTCCATCCTGCTGGCTTGCTTGAACGTCCCATGGGGCGGTATCGTGCTGCGTAGATTCGCCTCACCTTCTTCCTAGCTGCTATTGATTGTGCTGGTGGCCGTTAAATTTGTGTGTCTTCTGCCCTGTCTGGTCGTTGATGTGTGCTGATCCGACAGAATGCGTATTTTCGAGGGAATCCGTTCCCTCCCGATCTATGGAGGCTCCTGTGTTATGCGCCATGCATCCAATGACCAACCCAGGCCAGCAGCAGGGCAAAAACAGCGGCAGCGGCGGCCTGGCGCAGGACTAGGCGGACAGCAAAGCGCCAAGACTGCTCGCGGGCAATCGTCAGCACCGTCACGAAGCAGGGAAGCAGCACGCCGGCCAAGTAGACACCCGTTAGCAGTTGGATGGACGACAGTTGCTGCGCCAGGCCGCCTTCAGCAAACAACACCAGGCCATCCTTGCGGATGCTGCCCATTACCACGGCAAGTGCCGTATGGGCTGGCAGGTTAAACAGGCTCATCAGGGGTGTCAGCGCCTGTTCCGCTACTGCGAGAGCGCCGAGCCACTCTAGCACGCTCGCCACCAGCGTGATCAGCACGAAGATTGGCACGGCTTGCCGGGCGAACTGCCCGAGCGTACTGCGAACCTCGGCCCAAACCGCCTGTGGCTGCGGCCATTGCAAAAACACGCGCTGCTCCAGCACCAATGGGTTGTGGGCCGCGCGGGCGGCGGGCGGCGCAATCAGCCGGGCGTAGATCAAGGTGGTCATGGTGAGATAGGCCAGATAGGGCCAGATGAGCTGGGAGCGACCGGCGGCGGCAAAGACGGCCAGCGTCGCGCTGAACTGATATGAACAGGCTGATCCAAAGGCAATGATCGACATGCAGGTTGCTCGGGAGCAGGTCGAACACGCTCGGGTGTTGATAATCGCCGGCACGTTGCAGCCGAACCCCATGACGACCCGCACGAGATCGCGTCCGCTCAGCCCGATTGGGCGCGTCAGTGGATGGACGGCACTGGTGATGCGTTCCAATAGTCCAGAGGTTTTATACATGGCCAGCAGCAGGGCGTAGATAAGAATCGTCGGCAGTGCCCAGACCACCAGCAACACGCCCATGGTGAGGATGCCGTAGCGACCCGTCAAGGTGCTGCCCAGCAGAGAGGGCAGTGTCGTGCCCCAGGTGACCACTGGGCCGAGCGCCTGCTGGATCAGTGGATCGGCGAGTCCGGCGAGACGCGTGGCACACCAAACGGCGAGTAGTGCAGGCAGGAGCAGGAGCAGCAGCCCCAGTGCGGGTCCCAGATGTCGGTGTCCCAGCAGCTGTTCGGGTGCGTCAATCCGCCAGCCCGTACGAAACCCGCTCGGCAGCGGGACGAGGGGCGGTGGATTGGTGAGCGCCGTGACCAAGCGCGTGGCATCCACCGCCGGGATCGCGCGTGCATCGAGGGGAATACACGCCATCCCCGTGGCCACACGTAGGCGCTCGACCATGCGCATGGCCTGCGGTCGGTCTGGCAACTTGTCCCAGAAGGTGAGGGCCACCACGCCACGCTTACCAGCTGCCAATGGCAGGAGGTCGCGGAGATCATCATCGGCATGCGTGGCCTGGGCGACCAGCAAGACGGCATCACTCGCCGTCACCTGCGCCAACACCTCGGCAGTCTGTGCCAAATCGGTGGCGCGATGGATGCCGGGTGTATCGATAAAGGTGTGTTGCGTGCCGATATACGTCTCGCAGGCAACGGTTGATCCGCGCATGTTCATGCTGGTGACCGGAGCGCCGGTCAATGCACGGATCACCAGCGATTTACCGACATTCTCTTTGCCAATCACGACAATGGCGGCTGTGGTCATCGTATGGTCCTCTTCTAGCAGGCACACGTGGTATCGCAGCAGGACAGATCATCGAGAAACATGCCGCGCTCGCGGTACCAGTCCAGCCCATCGGTTGGTAGTCCCAGGCGCTGCCCAATCGCCCGCGCCACCACAGCAAAGCGCTGACGGAACTTGTAGATAAAGCAGAAAATGAGATCATCGTGACGTACATTCGGCCCGACGACGAACAGTCCTGGCGTGATGGTGGATTCATCCTCCGTGGTAAGGACTACATATCCATCGTCTCGTCGAGCAAACAAGGGGGCGATAGCAGGCGAAGACAGGCTGCCCGCAAACCCTGTTGCGAGAATGGGTGCCATTGCTGAGAACAAAGGCACAGGATGGTGATTGGTGAATACGTAATAGCCCTCAGCAACGGTCACGACGCGCTCGACGCGCGTCTCGCCAATCAAGGTGAGCGCACCGTTGGGCAACGCACGCAGTCGCTCTTGGGTATAAGGCGACAGCGTGCGGCTGGGATCCGTGTCAATGGTATCCCAGGGCGTACCGGCATCGATCACGCGTACCGCCATGCCGCGCCGGGCGAGATGAATGGCGGCATCCATCCCACTTTCATAACCGCCGATGATGATGGGATCAGTCCCCATAATATGGTTCCAAGAGCTGACGGTGCTCGCCAGGAGACACTGCTCCGCACCGCAAAAGCCCGTTGTGCGCGGGTACTGAAACTCGCCCGCCGCCCAGATGACCAGCCGTGCGTGGAGCGGCTCGCTGGTGGTGCGGACAATGAACCCATCATCAGCCGGTTCAACCGCCGTCACCGAGACATCAGTGCGGATGGGTAGCTCGAAATGCTCGGCAAGGCTGCACAGATAGCGTGCGTAGTCCGGGCCGCTCGGGTGCTCGGCCGCTAGGCTCAGGGCGGGTGATGTGTGCGGGGTGACGGCATTAAGATCAATGACACCAAAGTCATTGCCAGGGAACGATGGGGTAATCAGGCGCATTTCACATGGCCAATGGCGAAACGAACTCCCGACCGCTGTGCGATCAATGATCAGCCACTGGTTGGGAGTAAGGGTCAGTTCTTGGAGTGCGCAGCCGATGCCAACGCCTGCCGCGCCAGCCCCAACCACAAGGACATCATAGCTCTGCATCACACGGTTCTCACTGGTGTCCGCTGGTGGCGAGAGAGTGACCAACCACCAACGTATTCTTATTAGATGATACATAGTATCATTAAAGAGGTAGTTGTCAATGTTGAGCGCAGGTACCTTTGCACGAATTCGGTGGTCAAACGCCGATCTTGAACGCGCACCTTCGGTAATAGCCGTTAAAGCGGGCAATGGAGATACCGTGATGATTGTCAAGTAGCATTCATAAAACAGCCGAGCATCAATCGGTGAGACGCGCACGCCGCCGTGTCGCGTCTCACCGATTGATGCTCTCCCTCATAGACGAGCGAGCCTGCATCACCGCACCGTCGTGTGGAGGTGCGTTGGGTCAAACGCCTGCTGCTTGATCACCACCGCCATGGTGATTCAACGAATGATCGCATGTCCATTTGGTCAAAAGCAGCCCGCATCGGAGATACCTATCAATACTGCAGTATCCTTGCTTCATGCTAGTCTGGAAACTCTCGAAGAATGGTGGCGTTGCTTCACGGGTGTTCGCATGATACTCAACGCAACAACCCAATCGTTCAATTGCGATAGCTGGGAGGGAGCGATTTGTCTTTCTGTCCTCATAATGATATATTGTATCAATAAAGTGTCCAGTATAAGGTTTCCTATGCCCCTCTATGTCTATAGCTGTCCGCAATGCGCGATCGAAATTGAGGAATTACGCCCACAGCGTGAGGCCGATATGCCGTTCGTTTGCCCGGTCTGTCATGAGTTTGGTGTGCGCGACATCACGTCCTTCCATCTCTGGCGCAATCAACCGTCACCAGAACTCCGCACACCATCCACGGGAGACAAGGATCATCACCCATCATGTGCGTGTTGTCGGCCTTATCCGTAGCGAGGAGCAGTATGACGCGCTGTTTTGAAGGAGTTTCTATGAGCGAAGCACCAGCCATTCCGATGACGATTTTGACTGGCTTTTTAGGTGCAGGGAAAACAACCGTCTTGAATCGCTTGTTGCGTGAGGCCCATGGTCGCAAAATCGCCGTGCTCGTCAACGATTTTGGCGCGATTAATATCGATGCGCAGTTGGTCGTTGGTATTGAACGCAACGACATTGTAAATCTGGCGAATGGCTGTATTTGTTGTACGATTCGCGAAGATTTATTGACTGCGACGCTCGCATTGCTTGATCGTGCAGAGCGGCCTGATGCTATTATTGTGGAAGCGAGTGGTATCTCTGACCCTCTGGCGATCGCATGGACCTTCCGTTCGCCCGCGTTACGCCCGCACATTACCCTTGATGCCATTGTGGCGGTCGTTGATGCTGAGCGCATTTACGAACAACGAGAACAGGTAATGCAGGTCGTTGATCAAATTGCTGCTGCCGATATGGTGGTGATCAATAAAATCGATTTAGTTCCTCCTCTCCACATTCACGCGGTGATGACGTGGATTCAGTCCATCGTACCTCGTGCACGCATTGTGGCTGCGGAGTACGGCGATGTTCCTGTTCAGGTGCTTCTGGGAAGCGGCATCTATCGTATTGCGTTGCTGCCGAATCAGGAAGTCCCTGAACCGCATACGCATCATCACGATCACGAATGGCAAACCTGGCACTATCAAACCACGCAACCATTTCATCTGCGCCGCCTGCAACATGCCTTGCACCACTTACCACCTTCCATTTTTCGCGCCAAAGGGATTGTCGCTTTAGCCGAAGCACCGGACCGCCAAGCGATTGTTCAGGTTGTGGGCAACCGCGCGAGTGTGCAGCTGAGTACACCTTGGGGGCTAACCAGCCCCTACAGCCAACTCGTGGTGATTGGCCAGCGCAAGCGTTTTGATGTCGTGGCCCTACGCCAGCAATTTCATGCCTGTTTGGCATCAGGTGATCACGAACTGTGCGATCAACGCCCAAGCGCCAATGCATGGTCGCACCCAGATCAGGCTCCATGAGGGACATGTTCATGCAGCATCACCTAACAACGGGTGTGGCGGAACACTGGCTGGTTGGCGTGGAACAAAGCTTTCGTCAGGCGCATCTGCGATGGACTCCACCACGTCGGGCTATCGTGGCATGGATCGCTGCTCGGTCCGTTCCATTTACGGCTGAAGATCTCGTCGCTGACCTTGCACGGAGCAGTCGTGCCACGAGTTATCGCATGATCGAATGGCTGCGTGGAGCAGGCTGGATCACGCGACTTCATTCCGATCCCCGTCAGCATGCCTATATCCGTATTGGACCAGGACACCATCATCACCTGCTGTGCATCGGTTGTGGGATGACACGTATTGTGCAAGCATGTACCATTGATCAGAGTCTTGAGCGCATGATCGCAGGCACCGATTTTGCCATTCAAGGCCATGTCCTTGAATTCTTCGGCTTATGCAAACAATGTCAGCATGAATGCGTCGTTCAGTGATGAATATTGCGGGGGTGTGATGTGGTGGTCGTCATTGACCGATAGGCATGGATAGCTCCACCCGTTTCGATCATGGCCTGTCCAATGATAGGAAGGATGGGGTGTTACTCCTGAGGCTCATGGATAGGCCATGGTTCTTGACGTGCGCTACCAATAGTGCTAGAGTCAGTGCCATGATCATGCTTATAGGGAGGCTGTATCCATGGACCATCAAATCCACGAACCTCATGCGCATATCCATAGTGCGCACTGCGGCCACACCCGCATCCACCATGATGATCACATTGATTATGTCCATAATGGCCATTTACACGCCGAACATGAGGGCCACTATGATGATCACGTCATCGCGATTAGTGCCACCAATCCCGCAGCCTGCGCTCCTGTTGCCTGTGCATGCACCCATGATGATTGTGGTCATGAGATGATTCCCCATGGCGATCATGTTGATTATCTATATGAGGGACGGTTGCATCATCGCCACGGCGATCACTGCGATGACCATGGCCCTGTCACAGTGGTAAGCGCCTAAGATTGTCCACCGCTATCGCCGCTGCGTGCCCATGAACGAGCCGCAGCGGCGGCTCCTTTAAAGCATTGAAGCACGTGGGGGACGGGCAAGGATCATATATAACCGAAACCCAGCAATCAGTCGCGTGGTGTGATGGGCATTCACGGCATCCATCCACCCACAATGGACGACATCCCAGCCTGCCCAGCGCAAACAATACACGGCGGTTGCCCATGTTTGGGTACATGCGAGCGGTAGTGTATCTGACTGCTGGCCCCAAGGACTCCACCCCCAGTCACGGCGCTGCCAGCAATTTTCAATCAGGAGCATGCTTCCGCGGGGATGAATCAACTGGCTCCACAGACGGAAGGTGGTAATCGGGTCAGCGAGTTCGTGGATCGCGTAGCGGGCTGTCACGAGATCAGCGCGATGTTCCACGAATGGCAAGGATTGCGGTAATCCTTGGTCTTCAATATCAGCAACGACAAAGTGCCCATGAGGAACACGCAGCCCTGCCTGTTGAACGGATGGCTGGTTCCGATCAACCCCAATCACATACCCGCCAGCAGCGGCCAGAAATTGACTAAAAACCCCTGTTCCTGCCCCCAAGTCAATAATCGTTTGATATGAGGCCAGCGACCCCATAACTGGCTCAAGATCACGACGGTATGCCTGTGCCATTTCACCATCAATGAAAAATCCTGGCTGTCCATCGATACTCGTCATGATCACTCCTGTTTGGCTAGATAACTACCGCTTTCGAGGGAAATCGTCAGTGATTTCAACACAGGCTCGTGCTGCACGTCGGTCGCTGAGCCATCTTCTGCTGGCCAAGCAAAGCCATTGAAGACGTAGGCACGCAAGACATCGGGAGGTGGCAGATACGCATCCGCAGCGATCATTAAATCAATATAATCAAAGATAGCAATAATTAATGCCTGCTCATTAAGCGAGTGAAACCAGATCGCCGTGCCATCAAAGGGCAACATGGCAACATTTGCCAATTGGCATGGGCCGAGACAGCCCCCGATTTGTAAATGGACACTATTCCGGATGCAGCGCCGTTCCCATTCCGTTTGGTACACCGCTGTCCAGACGGGTGCAAAGCCGCGACGGAATGTGTCAAGCACGGTGAAACAGATGACAACGGAGTAAACGGACTATTAAAGAAGGTGGCTATTCGCGCAACGCCGCTGTGATCGACGGATCAGCTGGCCCAGCTGGGCGGTTAATCCACACGGCCTGCGGCACACGCGGTGGGCGTGGTGTTCCCCGCACAAAGCGTTCGGGGTGGGCCGCATAGGCCGTCGCCAGCACCTGCTGCCGCGCCGTTGTCATGGCGCTGGCCTGCCCATGATGCACCACCGCTGGCGGCAGCAAGCCAATCCCACTGTGGCAATGGTCGTGGTTGTACCACTGCACAAACGCCCGCATCCACGCCCGCGCATCGATAAGACTGCCAAACCGATCGGGAAAATCAGGCCGATATTTGGTCGTCTTGAACTGGGCTTCCGAGTACGGATTGTCGTTCGAGACATGCGGACGACTATGGGTTTTGGTCACGCCTAAATCGGCGAGCAATTGGGCCACCGGCTTGGCGGTCATGGCACTGCCATTGTCGGCGTGCAGGGTGCGTTGGTTCGGCTGAATGCCCTCGCGGTGATAGGTTTCGGCGATACACTGTTCGGCCAACGCCGCCGATTCGCGCTCCATCACCATCCAGCCCACAATGCAGCGGCTGAACACATCCAAAATCACATACGCATAGAAATACGACCACGTGGTTGGCCCTTTGAACTTCGTGATATCCCAACTCCAGAGCTGGTTTGGCCCCGTGGCCAACAATTCCGGCGCAGCATAGGTCGGATGCCGCAGCTGGTTGCGGCGTTCCCGGACTTCGCGATGGGCGGCCAAGATCCGGTACATCGTGCGCCAATGGCACAGGTAGGTTCCCTCATCAAGCAAGGTGGCGTAGATCTGGCGCGGCGTGCAGTCGGCAAAGCGGTCACTGTTGAGCACCGTGCGAATGTGGGCGACCTCATTGGGCGTGAGCGCACGGGCAGGCCGACGACGCGGAACCGCTGCGGGAGCAGGCGGGGCCGCACGATAGACGGCGCTGCGCGGGACACCGAGTACCCGACAGGCAGCGGCAATGCCCACCGTGGGAGCTAGATCAGCCACGGCGATGATTAATCCTGCGCGTCGGTCGGCGGCGCTGGGAGCGTGATCCCCAACAGGGTTGCAAGCTTTTTTTGCACATCGATGATCACCTCGGCTTGGGCCAATTTGGCCTGAAGCCGCTGGTTTTCGCGGCGAAGGCGAGCCAGTTCGGCGGTCTGGCGCTGGGCTTCGGGCGTGGGTGCGGCCTTGCGTTTGGGCGTGAGTGCGGCGAGTTCGCCCTCGGCGCGTTGTCGTCGCCAGCGGGCGAGGTGCGAGGAGTAAATCCCCTCGCGGCGCATCAAGGCACCAAGTTCGCCGGGGGCGCACGCATCGGCAGCGGCCAGAATGCGCAGACGGTCGCGGGCACTCCAGTGGGTACGAGCCGCTTTGGGCCGCACTTCGGGGTCATGGGTCGATTGGTCGGGCGTTGTTTTTTTGCTGGCCATGGGAACTCCTTGCGGCCCTCGACTTAAGATCATAATCTCAGATCTGTCTCACCCATGTTAGCACAGAGGGCGATTCGTATGGCCGCAACAACAGCCAACCGCGCAAACATTGAGCATCCCCCGTTTGCGACCTGCATTAATGCGGACACCATCCGCGCGAACAACCCAATTTCGTGTATCAGCCATTGCTGGTTCCTTTCAATCCCCCGGATCAATACCGGTTTCGGAGTTTGCTTCATTGGTTATCACATCCGGGGTTTGGGTGAATCGTGGCCACCATTGCCGAATTCGACGAGACACAATGCCATGCGTCGGGGCTAGCAGGAAGACAACCGCAAATACCCCCGTACTGGCCAACACAACCACCCCGCCCGAGGCAATACTCAGCATATACGAGGCATACAATCCAAGAATGGCCGAGCTACTTCCGAAAAGGGCGGCTAACCCAATCATGGTCGGTAACCGATTGGTGAGCAGGCGCGCTGTTGCCGCAGGTGTAACGAGCAGGGCCGCGACGAGTACGACACCAACGGCCTGAATTCCCGATACAATGGTTAACGCGAGCAAGACCATCAACCCTGCATGCCAGCGGCCAAGCCGCAACCCAATGGCTTTGGCATGGGTCGGGTCAAAGGTCATAATCATCAGTGGCCGATACCAAAGGCCAATCGCACCCAGGACACTGGCTGTAACAAGACCGGTAAGAAGAAGATCGGACGGGGCAATGCCAAGAATATTGCCAAACAGAAAGTGCGTGAGATCACGGGCATAGCCGCGCATCCGACTAAGCAGCACAATCCCAAGGGCAAAGGCCCCGGTAAAGACAATCCCGATGGCCGTATCTTCCCGAATATAGTCAGTCCGGCTAATTAAGCTGATGAGCAGTGCTGCGAACAAGCCCGCCCCAAGTGCCCCCAAAACCATACTGATACCGCCCATATACGCCAGGACAACCCCTGGCAAAACGGCATGGGCAAGGGCATCGCCAATAAAGGCCATCCCACGAAGCACCACAAAGCACCCAAGCACCCCACAGGTTAGCCCCATCAGCATGCCAACCACCATCCCTCGGAGGAAAAAGGTATAGCGCAATGGCTCAATCAGCCAATCCATGGGAGTCCTTTCCCACAAACAGGGCTAAAGGGCCGCCATAGGCCTCAGCTAACAACGATGGTTGGAGTACATCCAACGGTGTTCCGTTCGCAATAATCCGCTGTTGGAGGAGCACTGCAGCATCGAAATGCGTTTGGATACTGGCTAAATCATGGGTTGCAACCACCACCGTACACCCTGTGCTAATCAGGCGTGTAATCACCCTATGAATGATCGCCTCGGTCGCGGTATCAACCCCAACAAATGGCTCATCAAGGAGGAGCAGTTCAGCGTGCTGTGCCAATGCTCGCGCTAAAAAGACCCGTTGTTGTTGCCCACCAGAAAGTGCCGCAATCGGATGGTGTGCCCATGCGTTCATGCCCACCATTTCAAGGGCCTCCCGAACAATCGCGTAATCGGTGCGCTGTGGACGACGCGGCCACCGCCGATGAACATCACGCCCCATCAGGGCAACATCGTTCACCGTAATTGGAAAACGCCAATCAACATCACGCCGTTGTGGGACATAGGCAATTCGCTGCTGACATGTACCAACAGGGTATCCAAGCACAGTCATTGATCCAGAGGTGAGGGGTTGTAACCCGACAATCGCTTTAAGCAGGGTCGATTTGCCAGCCCCATTTGGGCCAATCAAGGCCGTCCGTGTTCCGCGCTTCAAACGAATACTGGGAGCATCAAGAGCCACCCGCGTCCCGCTGCCATAGCCTATCTGCACATGCTCCCCAGCCACGGCCCATGGGGAGCGATCAACGATCGCCATACGCCACCTTTCCCAATCCGCCGTACTGACGAATTGCCGGTTGCTTCCTGAAATCACCTATTTAAGGGCTTGAACAATTTTTTGCACGTCAGTACGAATTTAAGGGCTTGAACAATTTTTTGCACGTCAGTACGAAAAAAATCAAGGTACGTACCTGCATCTGAGCCTTTTTCACCAAGCGAATCAACGTATAAGGTATCGACACGCACATGCGCTTCGCGGGCAACTTGTTCAATAAACTTCGGGTTATTCGACACTTCGGCAAAGATAACGGGCACCCCTGCGGCCTTGATCGCATCAATGAGGGTTGCAAGATCCTGCGCGGAGGTTTCTGCCGCCTCGGTCGTCGCACTCGGAATCACCGCGCCAACAATGTCAAAGTTATAGCGAGCGGCAAAATACCCCATCGCATCATGGGCCGTTACCAACTTGCGGCGATTGGCCGGAATGGCCGCAAGTTCTTTTTCGGCATAGGCATCAAGGGCGATTAACTCCTGTTTATAGGCTGTTGCATTCGCATTGAAGGTCGTTGCGCCAGCCGGATCAAGCTGAATAAGGTTGGTCACCATCGTATCCACCATAATGAGCATGTGTTGGGGGTTCATCCAAATGTGCGGATCGGTTTCGCCACTTTCTGCAAACCCGCTCGCAATCGTGCCAAGCGGAATACCAACCGAGAGATCAACCACGGGCCGCTGACCGCCAGCGTTCCGAATTAATTCATCGATCCATCCTTCAAAGCCTGCCCCATTCATAAAAACGGCTTGTGCGGTCGCAACCCGCTGGACATCGGCTGGAGTTGGTTCAAACTCGTGTGGGTCACCATTGCGTGGAACCAAGCCCACCACGCTGATCCGATCACCGCCAATCACACTCAAAATATCTTCAATCTGCGTTGTTGTCGCAATAATCACTGGTTTATTGCTGGTGTTGGTATCCATCGGTGGGGGAACGATCGTGGCCGTCGATTGACCACATGCCATACACAGCAAACTGATAATCACCAAGAACCCACGTTTTAACCATGTCATAATCGATCCCTTCTAAGTAAACGCCGCAGTGAAACACGATCCAGCCAAATCCATAGTAATCAACGATGCTCAAATAATGATATTTTGTATCATTAAAAATAATTCAAAAAAACAAGTCGTTCGGCATGTCACATTCACCACGATTATCGGAGACCTCCAGCGCAGTTTATCGCACTGAACCGAGGTCGTCGTGTCCCTCACCGATCCCATGCTGATGGGTTGAGAGCAAATGATGCCCCTGGGCATAGATCGCCTCACAATCCGGGTCATGGGGTGCCAAACGATGGCGAGGAGCTACGTCCAATCGCCAAACCTCCTGCACTGGAGTAAAACCACGGCGGGCATAAAATTGGCGGGCTGAGACATTTGAGCGGGTCACATACAACTGGACGCGATCATAGCCATGGTCTTGAGCCCATGCGGCTCCAGCAGCAACCATTCGTGCTGCCAAACCGCTCCCACGGTGGGCAGGGACAATATACAGTGCAACCAACTCCGCCCATTGTCGATGCTGAAACAGTGGTGAGTCGGTATGACCATCGAGCATTAATAAGCCAACGGGTTCGGCCTCAGCCCATGCTAAAAGTGTGAGTCGATGCGGATGATCACACACATGCTGCAGATACTCATCTAATACCTGCGGCCATGCATCGGCTAAACGAAAGCGTGCATCGAGTGACGCATTATAGGTATGGAGCGCTGCAAATAATTGATGCACAGCCCATGTATCCTCGGGCGCGAGCCGCCGGAGCATAATCGAAGGAATGATGGGTCTTGGTTCGGTGCTCGTCATCGCAACCTCCTCTATGCTGATGAATTACCCATGCTGATTGACTGTGGCTTCGCACTGCTCACACGACCCAAGCGCCTCCTTCAAGGAGGCGCTTCATGCACTCCCGATAGTACTAAGACCCGGCAGACTTCTCGATGGATCGAACGCAGTGCCGGTCATGCATCGCGTTGCCATAGGTTACGAACGATGTGCCAACTCCATCACTGACCCGGCATCACCCCCAATGACGCAACAGGGTTGGGACAGAAGGGTTCCAAGCGGACGACGGCTCGTGCTTGATTGTCAGAGCATACGCCGCGCATCCGCACATCCTGGGAGGAGTAAGGATCTATGTGAGGCATGGTAAGGATTCCCACCAAACGGGTCGCGGCAGCGAATTTCGTCCAGCCTAGAGTCAAGAGCGTCGTGATTTTGGCAGTGGACCGTTTATCGTGCATCCTTACCATGCCTCTGGATCAGTTAAAATGCGGAAACAGATCTTCAAATCGCTTCCACAGCGGCGGGCCAGCCGCAAGTTCTTGGTCGGTTAATAACGCGTGTTCGAGTTTTGCGACCAATTGCTCATGTGGCATATCAATGCCAATAAACACTAACTCTTGGCGGCGATCACCAAACGGTTCTTGCCAATACCGTTCGATGTATATGCCTACTTGATCGTTTTGTGGCCACGTATCGTCAGGAGTCGCGGCAAGCCACGCACCACTGTCTGAAACCCGGGCAATCTTCCCCGCTAACGACCACCGCAACCCGTGATCATGGCGTGACGCAAGCCACAAGACCCCTTTCGAACGCAGGACGGGTTGGAGTTCTGGTCCGGTGAGCACGCTCAATAGCCGTTGCGGATGAAACGGTCGCCGTGCGCGAAACACAACACTGCCAATTCCATACGCTTCGGTTTCGGGGGTATGCTCACCATTCAGCTCTTTGATCCAGCCAGCGGATTGTTGCGCACGCTCCATGTCAAATAATCCGGTATGGAGAATCGCTGTTGGTTCAATGACACCATTGGTTGCATGCAGAACTCGCGCATCCGGGTTCAAGGTATGCAAGACCCCTTCGAGTTCATGAAGTTGCCGCGTATCAACTAAATCGATCTTGTTCAGCACAATAACATTGGCAAACTCAACTTGGTCAATAAGCAGATCGGCAATGGTGCGGTGATCAGCAGGACTGATTCCCATATCCAACGTATGCAACGCCTGACCAGCACGATAGTCAGCAAGCCATGTATGGGCATCAACAACCGTTACCATGGTATCCAACTGAGCGATATCGACGAGGCGGTCAATCCCATCAGGGGTCTCAAAGCTAAAGGTCATCGCGACCGGTAATGGCTCTGAAATGCCAGTTGATTCAATCAACAGATAATCGAAGCGCCCATCGCGTGCCAAACGAGCGACTTCGCGTAGCAGATCATCGCGTAGGGTACAACAAATACAGCCGTTTGACAGTTCGACCAAGGCTTCCTTCGTGCGACTGAGCTGGGCCGTCCCTTCGGTGATCAATTGGGCATCAATATTGATCTCACTCATATCGTTTACAATCACGGCGACGCGGAGGCCTGCACGATTGGTTAGGACATGATTCAAGACGGTTGTCTTACCGGCACCAAGAAACCCAGAAAGCACAGTAACGGGAAGTTTCGCCATCGGGATGCTCCTTATGGTTCCAATGCGAATTCTTATTGATACAATATATCAATAAAACAAAAAACAGGCAACTTCACCAAGCGCGTGACCTCCGTGTTTATGCCCTTGCGCACGTTGGCGGGCGTATTGGTTGGCAAGGATTTAGGAGAGCGCTAAAAACCCGGGGGCAGCGGTCTCAGGGGCTAACAGCTCCCGCTACGGGTGCTTCGGCTTCAGTCGGCTGATCGGCACCACCGTGTGCTGCTGTTCGCCAGTGCAGTCCATTTCATGCCCCCGACTTTTTCATGCTCTCCCGGATGCTCGGGATTTCCAAGCCGACGCTCTACAAATATCTGGCCGATGCGTCCGCAGCGGGAACCGCCACCCCTTGAGGCGCATGACCCCGACTTTTTTGTGGTCTCCATGTTCCGGGCGACGCTGGTTCTCGTCCGCCGTCTCTGATTCAGCGGCACTTCCTGCGGTGGCATCACGCAACCCAACGTGGTGGCTCGCGGGTTTATGGTGTATCCATCCCCACTGTGCTTTGGCAAAACACCCGTATGCCATCACGTTCATCCACAATATACGCGCTAGGCGGATACCGCAGCACGATCAGGGTCATCCACATATCGCCAGCTGCTCCGCTGGCATTGATGACACCGCAGATCGCCAGGAGCGGCACCCAGGCGGTTCCAGCAAAGGCCCACATCGCCAGCACAACCAGCGTGCTGATGCAGACGAAGGGCGCAAGCGCGATGACGATATAGCGGTTGCGTGGATGCGCATACGCCGGATCGGTGGCATAAAGCATCATTCGTCTCCACAGGATGCCATAGCGGGGGTGTGCGCCGTACAGCTGCATCGCCACGCCATGGATAAGCTCATGCAGCATAAGGGTCAGCAGCATCCCCACCATGAGCGCGACAGCTTCGCGCAGACCGAGTGCGAAGGATCCGGATAGCGGCTGCTTGCCCACGCTGACCGCCCCAAAGGCAAAGAGCACCCCAAAGAGGCAAAAGCTGAGCACTGCAAGGGTGTGGGCGAGGAGGACACGGCGCGGACGTGTGCTCACGTTCCACGATAGCACTTCCTGGTATGCGGTAGGGAGGTTTTCAGGCGGTGGGATGGGTGACGAATGCTTCCTCATGGTGCTCCTTTGGCATGCAGGTGCGGGCGTGCCAAAGCACGCGAGGGCTGTCGCACATGGGTGTCGATCACGAACGGCTGCTCAGCGCAAGATACCGACGCAGGCATGGCTGGAACTCCAGCACCACGATGAGCACCCACAGACCGCCATACACGACCTGGAGCTAGTCCACCCCGCGCACCAGCAGCATGATCCAGCTCACCAGGCCAACGCCGATGGCAAGCACTGCGCTCCAGGACCAGCGCACCGGTGAAGCAGGTCAGTACCGTGCCCCATGACCAGGCTGGGCGGAACCACAGAGCCAGCAATGTGACGCATGAGTCCAGGCCAAAGACAATCCCGCGCAGCAGACCAGGGATCAGGACATCACGAGGCGGTACGCGCGGGAGGATGTCCCGGCGCAGCTGCAGCCAGGAGCCAGCGCACGCTACCGGGGTGCCCATGGGCACCTGTGTGGGGCGGTGTCGTTCCATCGACGGAACGCTATAGGGTTTCACGGACTGCGCCAACCACTGTGCCTAGCCCAGCACCATACAGCATCCCGAGCACCAGATCATCGAGCAGCAGCCCGACGACGATGCCCAATCCGGCTCCAATAGCGATAAGAACTCCGATAGCAATGGGAGACGATCTCCCTACCGTGGTATCACCTGCGTCCACCTTCGAGGGGTGGTCTTTGTTGTGCATTGTGTCCTTTCTGAACCGCGAGAGCGGTCTATGGTTGATGGGGTACGCGCTGCCTATAGGGGTTCACGTTGGGTTCGGTGGATGGTGCACCAATGATCATGCACCCATCTGATTGTACGATCCACTAAAGTGGCAGCTGCGGTGGGTGTATGCGATCCAGGTTTTTAACGTCGTGTGGCAAGGGTGAGTCATGACGCGAACGTATAGGCGATGCTGGTGATGTGGCCGCGCCAGTAGGGCCACGGCCCGGCGGGAAGCATCCACGCTACCTCGCCCTTGATCGGAACGCACATCCCGTCACGAAGCTCGTAGCGACTCCAGCGGCCCTCCCAGGGGAGTGGGACACATACTCGCCAGCGGCCATTGACATTGCGCCAGCAACCAATCCGGCGATACCGGCCACGACTACCGCCTACTGGGATGCGTTCGATGCGGCAATTCCAACCAGGAGGCTGGCGGTTGAGACAATCCCATCGTTTGCCCCTAAGACCGCAGCCCGCAGCCAGCCGATAGACTGGGTTCGATGGGGTTCCCGATGCTGCTTGACCATGCTCATGCTCGTTCCTTTCGTCGCACGTGCCCGGTGACCATGGATGGGATGGTGGATACACGGCATTATTGCGCCGTGTATCCACCATCGACCAGATAATAGCCACCCGTCAGGAATGAGGCCTCAGCGGAGCAGAGAAAGGCGACCAGCGCCGCGACTTCCGCTGACTCGCCCATGCGTCCGACGGCGTGGAGCCCGCTCAGATAGGTTTGGGTCTGATCGTCCAGGCCACCGTCAAGCAGTGGTGTTTTGATAAAGCCCGGCCCGACCGAGTTGATCCGCAGCCCTTGGCGCCCATAGTCCAGGGCGGCGGCCTTGGTGAGACCAACCACCGCGTGCTTGGCGGCGACATAGGCTGGGGAGGACGCAAATCCGACAGTCCCTAGGATCGAGGCCATATTCACGATCACGCCGCCGCCCTGCGCCAGCATGGCTGGAATTTCGTAGCGCATGCAATAGAAGACACCGTTGAGGTTCACATCAATGACCGTCTGCCAACCTTCAATGCTGTAGGTGCCGGTAGGATTAGACTCGCCGCCGATCCCGGCATTATTGACCGCAATATCCAGCTGTCCAAAGGCCGTGATGGTGTCGGTAACCATCGCCTCAACGGCCCCTGATTGGGCGACATCCACCGGGAGAAAGATCGCATCGCCGCCGGCCTCGCGGACCGCCGCCACGGTTTGTGCGCCCAGATCCTGATTGCGATCAACAATCGCGACCTTCGCGCCGCCACGCGCAAAGGTATGCACGCACGCCGCACCAATCCCCGAGGCGCCGCCGGTGACAAGCGCCACTTTTCCACGAAAGTCATACTGGTTCATAGAATGCTCCTTGGCATACCGCTGCTCTCCGTACAAAAGCGCCCATGGGTGCAGCGAAGGCGTGTACAAATTCACCTTAACTCGTTAACGATGAACGCCGTAAATGCGCTTCCCGCGTCGGACTTTCACCCAGCCGCCAGCGCAAACAACGCTACCGGCCCCCGACGGCCGCCAGCCCTCCTAGGGCAAAGATGATGCCAATACCCATGACACGTATCGGAAAGAAACGGACGGTGTTCATAAACCCGCCGACAATGCTGCGATGTAGCGTCAATGTCGTACTCCGCCCACGTCCGCGCCATCCTTGAGCTGGCAGGTCGCTCCCACTGGGAGCAGGTGGGTCGCTCATCTCCGGCTCAAGGATGGCGCGGACGACAGTGGCCAGGGTCGCGAAGCTGGCTGGCAGTTCCAGCACGTGATAACCTTTGGTTGCGAGGAAATCCGCTTTGTCACGCACAAACTGGTGATCGACCATGGACACCAGCACCGGAATGTGCATCGTGGAGGGATCAAACTGCAAGAGCTTGAGCAACGGCCAGCCGGCAGCGGCGGCCTGCATCCCTACGTCTAGGATGATCTGGTCCGGCTGGAGCTTCTGCAGCGCCGGATAGGTTGTGGCCTCAGTTAGGTAGGTTGTAACCGTATAGTCGGTCTCGGTGAGCAGCTCATCAAGCAGCGCCAGCAGGGCGGGATCGCTGTTGACGACCGCAATGGTAGGTTGTGGCATCCGTACTCCCTTCTTTTGATCTTTAGCTGTGCTAACCCAGAAAACGGATGGTGATCAGGCTTGGGTTTTGGATGCCGATGATCGCCAGCACAAGCAGGATCAGCCCTGTGAAGGCCGCAAATATGCTGTTCATACCCAGTTCTGGTACCAGGCGCGATCAGAATCACGGTCGGCCCACGCACCGCAGCGCGATGAGCGAATGCGCGACCCCGAACAGCATGGCGAACACGCCGCTCCGAAACAGGGCCTGCACAGGATGGTGTATCACATCAGGGGTACGAGAGTCCGGTGCGGTGCGCGACCAACGGCCGCCAGGAGCAGAATGACCGGACTAAGGAAGGCTGGACGGGCGCTGTGAAAACGCCAGTCCATCACCATGGACTATAGCATGTTCGAGGCCAAGGTTTCAAACGACCCTGGAAAAGGTCGCGGGTGCTTGCGGTACACGGGTACAGGGAAGGCACCCCAGCGGCTCCACGACCAGTCCTTCCATGGTGAAAACATCAGCGAAGAGATTGACGAACTCAAGCACCAGCAACACCTTCGTGGTTATGTTCCGAGGCATGCCAAATCGATGCACGCTTGGCTGCTGATCGTGAACAGAAGGCAGCCAAGCGAAAAGCCAAGCAGGCGGAACGCGCCGCTGCGGGAATTGTGGTACGCCGAGGCCGACCGCGCAAAGGTTAATCCCATTCTTTCAATAAATATTTCTAATGTCTTGCAAGACATAGGACAGAATAAAATAGCCATACAATGCACATTCAGCACACCAGCTGGGCTGCCGCGCTCACATCCCCTGCATAGCCAAGACTGACCCCGAATTGATTCCTCGCAGAATCAATCACGCGCTCGCGTAAAACGGATCGCCAGCACAAAACGCCGCCAAGCGTCGATTGATGGTCGCCTGACTGAATTTCCGCACGCTCGTCGAGCGCTTTTTCTTCCCCTTGCCCGTTCCTCCGGCGTTTTTTGCACGTTTCTTCGCCGCCGCCTTGGCCCGCCGTGATCGGGCCAGTTTTTGCGCATAGGCGTAGGCTCCGCCGCTATCTTCTTCGAGTCTAGGCAGGGCAGCAGAAGGCGTGTGAATCGCGCGGTTCAGTCCTTCATGCGGTTACGGCTGGTGATTAATTCCTCGCAACGATCAGCCACCTCGGGGAAACGCTGAGCAATGCCTTCCAGCACCTGAACCATTTCAGCGCGATCGTGAAACGGATAGGCTTCCCCATGAAGGGCAATCTGAATACGACGCAGGTTCGTGCCCTCACGCAACCAGTCATCGGTTGTGTCGGACAGGTCTGCCCCATTGTCGCTCGTTTGCCAGGTAAGCAACCCAAATAAATCCGCCACGACTTCCCATGGCCAGGTGTCACCAATAGCGGCATCGAGTCGCTCGGCTAGCTGCTCCTCGCCTGCATCAGCGACCAGCCGATCAACCCACGCACTGCTTGTATTGAAACCGCCATGGATGCGTTCCGCCTGAATTACCAGCAGGGTTTGCGCAAGAATGTCCTGATTCATCCATCACCTCTATCATCCCTCGATTGGGCCTGATGATACGCCATGGCGGCCTGTTTCGACAAGGGGTGGATTGGTTTCCATGCTTGTGAAGGATACTGGACACAAGAAAACCAGTACCGTCGTGAGCGCTGGTTTCGTTTGGCGCATCGCTTAAGCTTTCCGTGGTCGCGGTGAACGGACATTGCAGCGCACTCCAGCGGCCAGAAATTGCAATTGATGATCATGCAGGGTGAGGTCATCCGGTGGAAATTGAAACTCGATAGCATGCAGCTGTGGCATGGTATGGAGCCAATCAGGAAAGCTCCGCAGCGGATTCGCCGTGATATCGAGCGTATGTAGCTGCGAAAGCTCCCGCACGGCGAGCGGGAGTCGTGCAAGATCATTATAGGCGAGGTTGAGCGATTCAAGGTGTTCCAATTCGCTGATCCAACGTGGTAGCTCACGCAACCCATTATGACCCATATTCAGTGTTTGGAGGTGGGTCCATGATCGCAGCCCCTCCGGTACCGTCCCTGAACAGTTTAAGATGGCAAGATTCTTCACCTGACCGACCTGCTGAAGCACGGCGGTTAGGTCTGCGTCCCAACAGTTGGCGATGGTCAATCGTTGCAGCATGGGAACGACCAGCTGCGGGAGCAGCTGCGCGATCGCATCGCCTTGAAGATCGAGCGTTACTAATCGGGGAAGCACACACGGCGATGGACAGGTGGCATCGACGATCCGCGTTTCCGACAAATCGAGTGTCCGCAGGTGTGGCGTATAGTCAAGGAGCGTCGGCCACGTGGGCAGACGGCCAGCCGTGATGATCAGGTGTTCTAAGGCGATGGGCTGCGCGACCGGGGCAATTTCGGTGATGTGGGTGTTGATCAGTTCGAGCGTTTTTAATGGGCACTCCTCCAGGAGCCATGCTGGAAGCGACAAGGATGCATTGTTGTCAAACCGGAGCGTTTCAAGATGCTGGAGGTTGCGAACGAAGGGAGGGATTGCGGTTAAGGCCGTGTCGTACAGCTTCAGGCTTGTCAAGGATGCGGGAAATGCCCCCGCAAAGACGGCAGGATCATGGGTCATTCCGCTGAGGTTCAGGTCACGCAGCATCGTCCATGCCTCCCAATCGGGACGGTGCTGAAGTCGCGTCTGGGCAAGATGGAGCGTCGTGAGCGGCAGATCGCCAACCCACGCGGGAAGCTCCGTGATCGGATTGTCCGAGAGATCCAGCTGCTGTAATCGGGGTAATCCCTGAATCCAGTCGGGAACCTGGGTCAAGTCCAGGTGTCCGAGATCAAGGTATTCGAGCGTCGAACAAGCCCGCACCCTGCTTAAGTCACATGCCGTCAATGACCGCAGGAACAGCATGTGGAGGGCGCACGCATCGAGCCACGGCGGCAGGGCTGCAAGGGGAAGCCCGGAAAGACTGAGCACCTGGAGGGATGGCAGCGAACGCACGACATCAGGCACCATGGTGAGGCGCGTATGCGACAGATCAAGCACGCGCAGGTGGGGAAGTTCGCTAAGCCACGACGGCAGACATTCCAGCGGACACCCTGACAGATAGAGTTCTTCCAGCTGCGTACACGCGCGAAGATGGTCGGGAAGCTGAGTGAGCGTGGTATGGGCAAGATTTAATCGGGTGAGGGATGGCAATGCAGCCGTTTCGCTCGGCCATGTGACCAGCGGATTATGGGAAAGATCAAGAGAGGTAATCGGACGCTGCGGGCACAGCGGCGATGGCACAACCGCAAGATCTAAATGCTGATACTCAAGCATGGTCTGGGATGGGGTACGCCGTGGATACAGGCGACCATCGAACGGATCAAACGAAGACGGCATCATCGTGGGCCTTCTTCCTTCGCCCATCTTGCCGTTACGTCCCTCATGGCAAGGGTGGTGAATTGATTATTCGTCGAATCAATCGTTGCTGTGGGTGCGGCATGAAACGCCAGCATTTCGCGGTGCGCTTCGTCAATCAGCATCGCAACCAGCTGTTCTTGGCTGATGCTCTCGTCGTGTGAGACTTCGCGCTCGTGGCGGGTCACGGCGGCGAGCTTGGCCTGAAGGTCGGGATCACGCAAGCGCACCGCTGCCACGGGATTTAAGCTGTGCTTGCGACCTGCGCCGATTCGTTTGCCGCCGTTCTTCTGTCTACCATCGGCCATGATGCTGTCCTCGTCGTGTGCTACTGCTGGGCTGATGATACGCCATGGCTTGTGGTTTCGACAAGTGGTAGATTATTTTCCAGTATCTTGAGCGATAGTGGACACAAAAAACCAGCACCGTGGTGCGTGCTGGTTGAGCCGAGGTATGAATCCCTGCCAAAGGCTTAAGGCCATTCCAAGCAAATAATCCAGATTTGACTGAAGTAATCAAGCAAGAAATGTTTAAATCCCTGCCAAAGGATTAAGGCCATTCCAAGTTCCGGCCAGGTTTCGATCAATGGCGGCACATGCGTTTAAATCCCTGCCAAAGGATTAAGGCCATTCCAAGGTAGCCTTTAGTAAGGTGATGGTTGAGATTATAACTCGTTTAAATCCCTGCCAAAGGATTAAGGCCATTCCAAGCCCTCTGTGTCCACTTTTGCAAATGAGCCTGCTCGACGAGCACGATCCGCGCATCATCATGAGCCATCGCATACGAAATTGGACACCAGTAATATTTTTATGTCAATCATAAACGATTGACTCTTGATCTGTGCTCATTGTACCAAGCCTGTCAATTCCAGATCCTCCCTCCTCACCTATTCATTAATTCCGGTGTTCATCCGGCGGGTTGGCCAACTGCTGATTAATGATGGTCATCAGCCGTCGTTGATTTGCCTCGGTTGGGAATATCTTGCCTTGGAGCGCCAACTGCACGACTTCCAATGCCTCGCGGAGCAGCAAAAACCCATCCTCGCCCACGGCATCGAATAACTCGCCATTCGACAGGTCATCAATGATCGCCTCAATCTGCGCCAATGCGTCTGCTTTCTGCATCTGTGTCTCCTTTTAGGTTCATCCTATCCAGAGCCACATCCGGGTATCAGTGTACGATTGATAGTGCTGGCGAACCCTGTTTGTGCGGTGCAGTACGGTCTCTTGCCCGCGATCTTCGGCTATCATGGAATCTGCTCTGTTGATGGATGCACCACCGGTGCGAAAGGGAGCCGAATCCATGACCATGCGTGCGGCGTTGTTTGGTGACTATCCCATTCCTGAGGACACCGTTGAATTGGCACACGCCATTGCTCCACATGGCAACCGACTCATGCACCTCCGTGATCACTTTGGCATGCTGTTTGACAATCAGCAATTCAGCACGCTCTTTTCCCATACTGGTCAACCGGCCCTCGCGCCAGCACGACTCGCCATGGTCACCATCCTCCAGTTCATGGAAGATCTCCCCGATCGCCAAGCCGCCGATGCCGTGCGGATGCGCATTGATTGGAAATATGTCTTGGGCCTTCCGCTTGCTGATCGTGGCTTTGATGCCTCCGTCCTCAGCGAGTTCCGCGCCCGGCTTGTGGCGGGAGATGGTGCGTCTATCCTCTTTGAAACCCTGCTGGAGCGCCTTCGCGATTACGGATTACTGCGAACACGCGGGCAACAACGCACCGATTCGACCCATGTCCTCGCGGCAGTTCGTGGCCTGAGTCGCATTGAATGTCTTGGCGAAACGATGCGTGCCACCCTCAATGCGCTCGCAACCGTGGCTCCCGCATGGGTCCGCTGCCAGATTCCACCGCCGTGGTTTGATCGCTATGGGCCACGTGCTGATGCATATCGCTTTCCGAAGGCAGCCGCCGACCGTCAACGTCTTGCCGAGCAGATTGGAGCCGATGGGTTTGAACTCCTCACCCTCCTTGCGGCACCGACTGCCCCGCGTGAACTGCACGTTCATCCCGCCGTATGCATCCTTCGTCGCGTTTGGTGGCAACAATACCATGCCCCCAATGGACCAGTTCGCTGGCGTGAAGTGGCTGATATGCCACCGAGCAGGATGCGCATTCATTCGCCCTATGATCGCGATGCGCAGTACAGCACGAAACGCAATATGGAATGGACGGGATACAAAGTGCATCTGACTGAAACCTTCGATGCTGATCTGCCCTGCCTCATCACGCATGTGCTTACCACGCCATCCACGATTCGTGATGGTGAAGTCTTAGACCAGATTCATGAGGGCCTTGCTCGCCATGATCTCCTTCCCAGCACCCATCTTGTTGATACGGGCTATACCGATGCAGCAGCGATGCTCACCAGCCAGTCCACCTATGGGATTACACTGTGCGGGCCAATTGCTCGCGATAGTGCCTGGCAAGCGAAAGACCCGACCGCCTTCGATATCACGCGATTTCAGGTCGATTGGGACGCGAAGGTGGTCATTTGTCCCCAAGGACACGCAAGTACCAAATGGATTTCGCATCAGGATCGACACGGGAATCCTGCCATTCGCGTGACGTTTCGACCGCGTGACTGCCGAGCGTGTCCAGTCCGAACACAGTGTACGCATACGGCAACCGCAGCACGAGGCCTTTCGCTCCGCCCCCGAGAACAGCATGAAGTCCTTCAGCAGCGGCGGCACGCCCAAACAACCGATGCCTTCAAACGGCAGTATGCAAAACGGGCGGGAGTCGAGGGACTAATGTCGCAAGCAACCCGAGTCTGTGGGATGCGGCAGAGTCGCTATGGTGGGATGGCGAAAACGCGACTCCAGCATGTGCTGACCGCGTGTGCGCTGAATCTGCTGAGGAGTGTGGCATGGGTGACCGGTGGGTCGCGTCACCAAACCCAAACGTCGCGCTTTGTGGCCCTCCGTCCACCGCCTGCTCTGTCTCAGATACGTGAACAGACACGGCTCCATAGCCACCAATGATCGTTGGTTCGTTTCAGCCCAGTGCTGCACAAACAGGGTTCGCCAGCACTATCAATCGTACACTGATACCATACAATGCACCCACAGGCACCCATAGGGAATTCGCCACCAGTGTCAATGTTGGTCATGGGCCTAATAGGGAGAAGGCAAGATTTCTGATACAAATGGTGGATTTACCCCATGTCGCTGGCCCGTATGCCAGGATTTGCGGCATTGTTGATCATCACTGCCCACATCAAAATGTATGCTTGACATTACATTTTGTCTGGTATATAGTACATTTCAGCCTATTAGATGAGGATCTCGTGATGAGTTTTCATGAAAAAAGTGCGTGGGCAAGCTTGTTGGCGGTTGGCTTGGTATTTACACCCTACTTTGTGGTCGTCTTGCGATACCCGTTGGCTTTTGGCATCTTGGTGGTAGCGGTGATCGCATTAGTGCTGATTTTGATGGGCTTTCATAGTATCAATGCCATCAGCAGCACATTGATTCGTAAACGTGGTACAACGCCGCCAATTGATGAACTTGATCAGCTGATCGAATTGCGAGCGGCGAAACGCGCAGGCTTTGTGCTGGCATTTGCAGTGCTCACCTGGTGTTTACTGGCGATGGTCTTTGTGCCGGTTTGGGGCGTGGCGGCAGGTGGTCCATCAAATAATTTGGCCGAATTCCGCTTGCCGATAACGCAAGTATTAACCGCAATTCACTGGCTGTTTGCGAGTTTTGTGCTTGCCAACTGCGTGTATTACGCCAGCATTGTGGTTAGCTATCGGAAACTCACGCATGGCTAAACTCATGATTCACAACCGGATTCGCCACCTGCGCGTTGAGGCCCATGGGATGACGCAACAAGCGCTCGCCGATCATGTCGGGATTACCCGCCAAACCGTGATTGCCCTCGAACAGGGCCGATATTACCCATCCCTTGAATTGGCATTTCGGATTGCGCTGCTTTTTGGTACGCCGCTCGAGCAGGTGTTTCAGGTTGATAGGACGATTGAAATCCACGATGCTTTTATCCAACCACAAGCACAGTAGCGTTTTTTGCACGATACACACGTCCGATTGATTACTCGACTAATCAATCGGACGTGTTTTTATTTAATCCACCATCGTATAAGATACTGGAATTAAATCACCCCAAGGACTAGCGGGAGCATTTCAAGGGTTAAACCCAAAATTGACTCTCCTAAGTAACTGGCGTGATCGTCGCAGGAACCAACTCCAAGCCCAAGGCTTTTGCGCGTTGGGTGAGGTTTCGGATAACGCGATCACGGTAGCGTTGTTCGTACGCATCGTGACCCGTATCCACGTAGGCCGTCCCATGCTTGAGCATGCTATAGACAATCCGTGCCAATTTATGTGCGGTTGCCGTTACCGCTTGGGGTTTCCCTATGCGGGCTGCCATTCGTCGATAGTAGGCACCAAGGGCACTCTGACTGCGATGTAAACTAGCGGCGGCCATCCGCAACGCCATGGCCGCGCGGTTCGTTGTGAATTTTGTTTTACTGGAAAGTACTCGTCCCCCAGACACCTTCGTCCCAGGACACAGCCCGAGCCATGAGGCAAACTGGTTAGCCGTGGGAAATCGGCTCATATTGGTGCCGATCTCACTGATGAGTGTCAGCGCTGTGCTCGCTTCAATACCATCAATTTGCGTAAGATCGACACCGGTCAATTGATACAAGATTGTGCGTCCATCGAAACGTGGCTGGTGGTGGGTGGGGGGAGGTCGTTTGTTATCGGTGTCAAGCTGACAAGATACTGTTCGATCTGGTCATCGCAGGCCGCAAGATGGTTTCGATAGGCATCATACAGCGCAACCGCTTGTTGAAGGGCAAACAGATGCTCAGGTCGATACGTTCCCACGAGACTTTTGGCAATGACATCGACACTATTTTTGCAACGCGGGTCTCGATGCTGGGCCAAGATCTGTGGATCGCGTTCACCTGCCAGAATCGCGCGAATAATGGTCATGCCAGTCAGTCCCGTGATATCGGTTACCACATGGTGTAAGAGGATGTTCATAAGCTGGAGCGCCTTCTGGATATGCTGGATGTGACGACTGAGACCCTGAATGAGGAGCGCTCGCTGACGAAGATAGCTGCGCAAGACGACAATGGTATCTGCTGGACGAAATGCCCCTTGGAGTAAGCCATAGGTGTGCAACTGTTGTAACCATTGGCAGTCCAAGACATCGGATTTGCGGCCACTGACGTTCTTGACTTTATAGGCATCCACGAGCAACACCGTAAAGCCCCGTTGTTCCAGCAGTTCAAAGAGGGGAACCCAATAGACCCCGGTTGATTCCATGACAACGGTATCGACACCGCACTGTACCAGCCAGTCGGCAAGGTGATGGAGATCAGCGGTAAAGGTGGAAAATTCTCGCACCGATACCGGATCACGGCCCATAGGAACGGCTACAAAGTGGGCGGTAGCACCAATATCAATCGCGGCGGCATTCAGATTGATATGCTGAAGTGCTGGCGGAAGTGGATCATTCTGTGGTTGTGGACGTTTCGCAGGCATCACATCATCCTTATGGTTAAGGAGTGGTCATCCACGGTGTGGGCAGAGGGTACGTTGTCTGCATTCTCCTAAACGGGATCGCCGAAGCGTCACCACTGCTGGCTTCGCGAAACCTCTGAGACCATACTGCTGGACGGGCAAGTGCACCATTGAGTCAACGGTCGTCACACCACACCGTGGATTAACAATAGCACAGGGATGAGACGCAATACAGTTACTATCTGATGGGATGGCGCGTGCGCCATAGGATGCTGCTGGCGAACTCTCAACCTCATGCCACGAGCCGCGACAGGGCGCTCCGACGCGGCGGTGTTTGGCGCGGCTGATCGAGCCACGCGCCGATGCGAATAACATTTAATGCCACCGCACTCAAGACATGCTGAAGATGGGTTTTCTCCAGCCCAATAAAGCGCGTTCGCCGCAGGCCTACGTGAGGTATGGTAAGGATTACCACTAAACGGGCCGCATCGACGATGATGCAGCAAGCACACCATTCTGTTGCAAGTAAAACGTCGTTTGTATGGCTATTTTTTGCTCGTTGGAGGGTGACGCAGGCGCGTCAAGATCAAACATTCGCGACAAAATGCCCATTGAACGAAGCGCTCCGCGCAGGGTGTGCCCCAGCATTCCACGATGGTCCATCATTGGTATTGGTGGCACACTTCCTCCTGTAGGGTAGGAACAACCAACAGGAGGTGCTCCATGACAACTGCACTTCGCCGCCGGATGACCGAAGATATGCAGTTGCGCGGCTTATCCCGCGCCACCCAACAATCCTACTTGTACACCATCGGCTTGATTGCACGCTCCTTTGGTCGTTCGCCGGATCAGCTCACCGATACCGATCTCCGACACTATTTCTTGTATTTACGCCACGAGCAACACCGCTCACGCAGTACCATTATTCGGACGCTGTGTGCGCTCAAATTCCTCTATGAACAGACGCTTCAGCGTACCCTTCCCAGCTTGGAGTTAATCCGTGCCCCCAAAGAACACAAGCTCCCTGTTGTGCTCTGCCCTGAGGATATTCGGCGCATCTTGGTCCAGATCAAGGTTGACCAATATCGGGTCTGTTTGGCCATCATCTATGCCTGTGGCTTGCGGCTCCAAGAAGGACTCCAGCTCCGCGTGTCCCAGATCGATAGCGCCCGCATGGTGCTCCATATTCGGGCGGGAAAAGGCAACAAAGATCGTGATGTTCCCTTGCCCGCATCCGCTCTCCAGGTGCTTCGCGTGCATTGGCGAACTCATCGGCATCCGATCTGACTGTTTCCCGCACGCTGGCCCCGCCAAGCCGATCCCTCGCCAACAGCAGATCACCCCATGAACCGCACTGGTCTCTGCCGCGCCTTTGGGCTGTCGGTTGCCACCTGTGGAATTCAGCAACACGCCACCGTCCATACCTTACGCCATTCGTGGGCCACCCACCTCCTCGAAGCGGGTGTCAATCTGCGCATTATTCAGCTCTGGTTGGGCCATCGTTCACCCGTGACGACCGCCTTGTACACGCACGTTAGCCAGCACGCGGAAGCGATTGCCTGCACTACCAGCCAGCGCTTGTTTGAGTAGCTCGTATGATCACGCTCAACGCCATTGTCCAGCGCTATGGTCCGGCCTATTGGGCCACCCCGCCAGCGCCGATCAGTCCTGACCAACGCCGGGTGCTCCATGCCCTGGATGCATGTCGGACGGAGCACCTAGGCGGTCAGGTGTTCATCTGCCCCCACTGTCACATAGCCCGCTACAGCTACCATTCATGTCGGAACCGACATTGTCCCACCTGCCAACACGATGCTGGCCAAACCTGGTTGGCCAAGCAACAGGCGCTGCTGCTGCCCGTCCCCTACTTTCTCGTCACGTTTACCTTGCCGGCGGAACTCCGGGCGTTTGCGGCGGCCAATCAGCGCCAGGTCTATGATTGTTTCTTTCGGGCCTCAGCTGCGGCACTCCAGCAGCTAGCCCACGATCCTCGGCTGCTCGGCGGGCAATTGGGGATGCTGGGCATCCTGCAAACCTGGACGCGCGACCTGCGCTACCATCCGCATATCCACTATCTCATTCCGGCTGTTGTCCGTACCCCCGATGGCACCATCTGCCAGCCTGCCCCAGGGTTCCTGCTCCCCGTGCGGCCCTTAGCGCTGCTATTTCGCGGCAAACTGCGTGCTGCCATCGGCCAACTTCCGGGCGGCACGACCCGTGATTCGGCGATCTGGCAGCGCCCATGGGTCGTCGATTGTCGCCCAGTTGGCACCGGTGAAACAGCCTTGAAATACTTGGCACCGTACATCTTCCGGGTGGCCTTGAGCAACAATCGGCTCCTCAGCATGGATCATGATAACGTGACCTTTCGCTACACCAATGGGCAGACGCACCAGACCTGTACCAAAACCCTCTCGGCACTGACATTTCTCGAGCAATTTCTTCAACACGTCTTGCCAAAAGGCTTTGTCAAAGTGCGTTATTTTGGCTTGTTTTGTCCCGCCAAGCGGGCGTTCCTCCGCCGCATCCGCGCCCAATTGATGCTCTCCCGTGGACAGGAGTTCAGTCAGCCACCCGTCATTCATTGCCTGCAGGAAGCACCGCTGTGCCCGCAGTGCGGTGCTGTGATGCGACGCCAAGAACTTCCGGTGGTTTGTCAAGAAGTGTGCAAAATCAAATTAGCCAGGCATGCGAATTTTCCGAAGCTGAAGTGTTCGAACAACGGCATAAAACAGCAATAAACAACTGCCTTCATTCCGAAACGCCGTCGCCATTTTTTTGCTGCGCTTCTTGACCTCCTCGAATGTCCGTTCAATGATATTTGACGTGCGAATGTTCACCCAATGCCCCTCAGGATAGGCATAAAACGTCAAGCAGGCTTCCCAGTCACGCTGCATGCAGCGGATCGCCGACGGGTATTGGCGCTCGTATTTCGCCATAAACGCTGCGGCAGCTTGGTCGGCCTGCGCTCGGTCGGGCTGATAGAAAATCGTCCGCAGTTCCGCGTGCAGTGCATCGCGGTATTTTTCGGGAACGTGGCTTTCGATGTTGCTCATTTTGTGGACGACACAGCGCTGACGCTGCGATGCAGGAAACTTCGCCGCAATCGCGTTCAGCATGGCCTGATGCCCATCGGTAATCCACAAATCAACGGTCTCGACCCCGCGATCCTTGATGTCCGCCAGCAGACTTTCCCACGCGCCTTGGTTTTCACGCTCGCCCGTCGTGAAGGCGATCACTTCGCGCTGGCCATCAGGGGTGATGCCAATCAGTGCCAAAATCGGCATTTTCTGGCCTTGCCCGTTATAGATAACGCTGAAATAGGTGCCATCGGCGAAGGCATAGCAGTACCGTGGGGGCAACGGGCGAGCCTGCCAGGCCTGAAACTCGTCGTCAAGCGTATGAAACACCCGTGAGACGGTTGAGGGACTGGGTGCGTTGCCCGTTAAGTGCTCAACCACCGTGCCAACCGCCGTTTGGCTGACCCCGCCGACAAACATATCCTGCATGAGCGTATCCACGTCGTGCATGCGGCGCTGGTAGCGGTCAAACAGCTGGGTGCGAAAGCCGCCACGGGTGCGTGGGACGGGCAAATCATCGATCACCCCAGCGGTCGTGCCAAGGGTGCGCGAGCGATGTCCGGCGCGGTGATCACGGCGCTCGTCGGTACGCTCGTAGGGCTGCGCACCGATGAAGGCGGCCACTTCGTCTTCCAAAATGTCGATGAAGGTCGCGCGAATCGCCTGCCGAATCTGGTGCTGCACCATCTGGTGGAAGGTAGCTTGGGCCTCGGCTTGACCGATCACGGGCGACTGAGTATGCTTATTAATGGGAGTCATGGTGGGTTCCTTTCCTTGGTCTGTTGCATTTCCAAGTATAGTCCACCTGGCTCTCTTTATTTTGCACCACTCTCGTTATACCACCAACTTCCGCCAGTTGTCGGACGCTCACCACCAGTGGGAGCATTGACGGCATAAGCTGCATCGTTCATGCTCTTCCTGAAGCAAACCGTCGCGGAGACGGGTATTCGTATGGAGCGCGACCGCTGCAAGATGGGTGCTGCAGTCACGGTGAGGCACCCACTGCCCGTCAGATCCCCAGTGGGTACACCAATCTCCGCGCGTTCCACCACCGACACCAGAGAAATCCTTCGTAACTCGCCTTCATTGATGGATATATCTCGTGAGAAGGTCCCCCCTGAATCCCCAAATCCGTCTATCGGCTCCGTTCAAATAGGGTTATGTGGCGGCTCCGCGCCACATGAACCCTTAGTTCATTCTGTATCGGATTACGTCCAAATGATAGCCAAACTTGTCCAGCTATTATTAGCAGTGGCCCATTTCTCTCGAATCCTTACCATACCTCGAAATCGACGCATTGCCCATCGCCATAACTCTTATTTGAGTGGTCTTGCGTTTAACCCTACGATGGAGTATCTGAACACCCGCTTAAACGAGCAATACCCGTATTAAACGCCGATTCCCCATACCAGACTCAACAGTACATCGCCGTGTGCTGTGCTGTTGTTCGCCAAAGCAGTTCATGCACCTGTCTTTTTATGCGCTCCAACAGGCTAGCTGATGTCGCCCACGTTCCGTCACCCACGGTGTGCTTGATCGCCTGATCCTTCATCGTCTTGCTGTGGGGCATGGAACGCTTTTACTCCAAAGCCATTCGTGTAGCGGTCACCGTGCCCAAGGACTGTGAGCATGGAACGCCATTCCGCGTCATCCCGATGCGGAAGTATTAAATGATGGAGCACGGTGAGCGCCTCAACCCGATCAATTTGCCCATACACCCCACCATAGCTCGCAAGCACGCTCGCATAAATCGCCGCATGCCACGCCGGATCGGCCAGTAATTCCCGATAGAGCGCCATTTTTAACGACCACGCCGCTGGCCCGGAACTCCGGAGAAGACTCCGAAGCAATGCCGGATTCGCTGCCCGACGCAGGGTCTGCCAGATGGTCGCACCGTCATCATTGCGTTCAAACCAATCGAGCGCCAGGTGATATTCGATCGGTCCCGACCATGCCGGATCGCCGTGGGAGAGCATCCGGCGCACCTCAAACCAATAGAGCTTTTGGTGCACTCGATCCAGGCCTTGGTAGCGGCACATCAGCCCCAGAAGAACCCCATAACATGGCAGATCACGATACATGGAAACGCTGAGCCGGAGCCGTTGCGCCGTGGTTAAGCCATCGGCCTGCTCCCAAATCATCCTATCGATCCACTGTGGGAGGGGGGAATGATAGGATTGTGATTGGGTGCGCGTGCCCATAGCTGGGGCGGCGTTCCGGGCTTGGGTACATGCACGCTGAAAGGCCGCGCGGCCAATCTGTTCAATCAGGTACGGTTTATCCATCTCGACTCCATAGGTAGCTCGCGCTCATGCAGGTGCAGGCTGGGCAAGGGCATCAATGACCAGTACGGCAATCCCGGTGACGCGCTGCACGGCACCATCATTGGTTAAAAAGGCATCACAGCCCATATCAATCGCCGTCGCCACCAGGAATGGGTATAGATACCCCTGCCCTCTGGTCGCGTCATCGGTCCCGCCTCAAACGAGAGACACTGAATCAAGTATCATTATGTCAATATATCCAAGTGGTGTGCGCGAGGAAGTGAAGCAGTTCCTGTTGTTTTTGGAGCATTAGGACGGTCAACCATGCGCTCCACGCGGGATCGTCGCAGGCGCATAAAACTGACACTGCAACCAAGTTGGCCCTTGGGGTTAATACTTGACTTGAAACAGCAAAGTTGGTACTCCTCTTTTTTTACCCCAGTCGTTTGAGTTGCTCATTGACCCATGCCTCTTCCTTCAGAATTGCTGTTCCAAGCCATGGATAGTCATTTAATAGTGGAGCGATAATTGGGGTCATTCCCCATATGCTACCGGATGTTTTGCTATGAAACCATATTCTCTGAATGATAGCGAGAATTCTTGTTATTGATCGTACTGTTTTTACAATCATCCTAAGAGAATGGTCATGTTTATCAGGACTGACAATGGATTGGACAATGGCAATGGCACGATCGATATCGCCAAGGGTAGCGGTGGTTGTCGCAATAGTCCCGAGCGCATCGGCACGTCGCTCAGGCTGGGCAATAGATTGGGCAATTTGGTGAGCCTTCTCGAGAATTGCCATTGGAAGTTGATCGTTACCGTAAGTATCGGCAGCCCTCGCAGCAATAGTTCCGAGTGCATCAACACATTGCTCGGGCTGGGTAATGGATTGGGCAATCGCAAGGGCTTGACTGATATCGCCAAGAGTAGCGGTGGTTATCGCAATAACTTTGAATGCATCGGCACGCCGCTCAGGGCGAACAATGGATTGAGCAATCGCAAGGGCTTGACTGATATCGCCAAGAGTAGCGGTGGTTATCGCAATAACTTTGAATGCATCGGCACATCGCTCGGGGCGAACAATGGATTGAGCAATAACAATAGCATAATTGAGTAGATCTGTGCCTTTTTCTCTGTTGCCGAGTTTAGTGGCGATTAACGCGAGGAAACAGAGAACATCCACACGATGCACAAGATCATTAATAGATTGAGCGATGGCTAGTGCACGGTTAGTATCACCAAGGGTTGAAGTGATGGTTGCAATAACCTTGAGCGTGTCAGCCTGTTGACCAAGGTCATTAATAGATTGAGCGATGGTTAGCGCACGGTTGATATCACCGAAGGTGGCGGTGGTTATTGCAATAGACCTTAGGGCATTGGTCTGCTGGAAAAATTCATTAATGAATTTAGTAATAACAAGTGCATGGTCGATATCCCCAAAGGCTGCAGCCGTTGTTGCAATGGCCTTGAGGGCATCAGCACGTTGCCATCGATTGTTAATGGATTGGGCGATGGCTAGCGCACGGTTGATTTCGCCGAAGGTGGCGATAGTTGTCGCAATAGCCCTCAGTGTATCGGCATGTCGTTCAGAATCATCAATGGATTGAGCAATGGCTAGCGCACGGTTGATTTCGCCGAAGGTGGCAGTTGTGGTTGCAATAACACCAAGGGCATCGGCTCGTTGTTCAGGATAGTTAATGGATTGGATAATGGATCTGGTCTTGTTAAAAATTGTTATTGCAGGTTGGCCATTACCATAAGCAGCCGTAGCCGTTATAGTGATGACACCAAGAGTATCAACACATTGTTTAGGATGGTCAATAGATTGGGCAATGGCAAAGGCTTGATCGATACTGCCAATCGTGGCGGCGATTATCGCAATATCCCTGAGGGTATCGGCACGCTGACGAAGACTTTTGATAGATTGGGCAATGGCGAGGGCTTGGTCTAGTATCCTTATCGCTTGTTCCTGGTCATTAAAGGTAGCAGCCGTTGTTGCAATGGCCTTGAGGGCATCGGCCTTTTGCCATCGATCGTTAATGGATTGGGCAAGTTGGCGGGCATGGTCGAGTATACTTATTGCTTTTGCCCTATTGCCAAGGATATTGGTGGTTGCCGCAATGGTCCTGAAGACATGACTGCGGTGAGACCAACTATCAATAGATTGGGCAATGGCGAGGGCTTGGTTGATATCGCCAAGGGTGGCAACGGTTGTCGCAATAGTTCCGAGTGCATCAACGCGGTGAGACCAACTATCAATAGATTGGGCAATGGCGAGGGCTTGGTTGATATCGCCAAGGGTGGCAACGATTGTCGCAATAGTTCCGAATGCATCAGCACGGAAAATAGGGTCATTAATAGATTGGGCAATGACGAGAGCACGGCTAATACTACCATGGGTGGTGGTTATCGCAATAGATCTGAGGGCATGGGCTTGTTGCCATAGACCCTCAATGGGTTGGGCCATGGCTAAAGCACGGTCGATATCACCAAAGGTGGCAGTGACCGTTACAACAACAGCGAGAGCATCATCACGCAACTCAGGAAGATCAATTTGGCAAGTAATTTGGTGGGCTTGGTCGATAGCGCCAAGGGTTGCAATCGTTGTCGCAATTGCGTAGAGAGGTTCAGCTCGTGACTTAGGATCGTCAATGGATTGGGCAATGATAAGTGCATGATTGAGTATCTCTAACGCTTGTTCCCTATTGCCAAGTTTGTCAGCCGTTATGGCGATATCCCTGAATGCACCGAAACGATGGGTTAGATCGGTAATGGATTGGGCAATTTGATGGGCTTGGTCGATAGCGCCAAGAGTTGCAATCGTTGTCGCAATTAATCCGAGGAGTCGAAATTTCTCGATGCCTGAAAGGTGACTGGCTACCTGATGCATAAGTATAATAATCGTACTTTGGTATTGTGGTTCGCACAATACCAAAATCTTCTTCCAAAGCTGTATTTGCCGCCCATGATCAGTACATAAATCAATCCGATCTAAAGCCTCCTGTGTGCGTCCAAGCATCACTAAGACCACAAACAGATCATCCGGCCACTGATCAACGCGACTGGTTAAACTTGTTCGCAGCAAACTATACTTCCACAGGCGTGGCAGGTTCTGAAGATGTTCCTCGGTCGATTGTCCCGCGTTGATGGCACTCTCACGCCCGCGATCCAAATCCAAGGCATAGAGTCGGGTACTCGGATCGAAGCGGGTTTTCTGTTCGCCATAGTCACCCGCATCCAAAACTTGCCACAGCGTTGGCCAATTTTCCGCCAATGAAAGATGCGTGATGTAATGATACCGCGCATAGACCCGTCGTGCTTGTTCAATAGGATCGGAATGATCACCCCAAATCATCTCCAAATCAACGGAACACCAGTCTGCTAGCCGTTGCTGCCAACGTTTCACCTCACGGGCATTAAAGACCACTGCTGCCAAATAATCGCGAAACAGTAGGTGATGCAGCGCGACTCGTTGATCAATCCCTTGACTCACCAAGCCACCTAAAACTCTCACGGCATCCTGCATCGTGTCGTGATCATGTTCCAGCAAATCGCCTACCACATCCAGCCGCAATGGTTCTTGGGCCACGAGCAAGAGCACCAGCATTGGCTTCCAGACCACATCCCATTGCGACCGTGATCGACCCTTAATCCGATCGAGCGTAATCCCAAAGAGATTGCTGGGATTCTGCTCGATCTGGCGAATCAGGCTGGTCGCATCGACCACTGATTGATCACGCATGGTATTGGCAGCCAAGTGGACGAACAACGCATTGCCCTTCAGTGCGGCATAGAGGTCATGCAGGAGGCCATCCGCCACAGCAGGCTGGACGGATCGCCACAATGCCAGCGCATCGGCTTCACTGAGTGGCGGCAGGTCATAATCGACCCGATGCAGAATCTCGAGCGGTTTTAAGGTTTCATCCGGTCTCGAACCAAGCACCATCACGATGCCTGGGGGTGGTTGCGGCGGGAGGAATGATAAATCGCGTGATCCATCAATCTCTGGTTGGAGTTGATCAAGGCCATCCAGATAGATCGTTTCCTCAATGCCTTGCTTGGAAAGCTCGTCAAGAATCCGCACAAACTCACCCTTCATCGCTGGATAGCTTTCTTCGGGGAAGTACGAAACGGTAAGATTGTGTTTCAAAATCAATTGGGCCGCCACCGCCCGCAACAACCCTAATTGATATTCACGACCCGTCGTCAGGGCAATAAAGTGATGGGGTGTTTGCGCAATCCCCGCTTCCTGAATCAGCTTGGCAATGCTACTGCTCTTGCCTTCACCTGCCGCTGCCTTGATCAACACATAGCCACCCGTGGAGCGCATGGTCTCAATATGCTCGCGGATCGCCGCCAGTTCGGTGACGCGACCGACGAAGCCTTTGAGCCGGAGATTCAGGAGCCGATCACTTTCGATTTGTTGGGCGGCGTTGATCAGGCGTTCGCGTGTTTTTTCGTGCTCATGGGTTCTGAGGGCGGTGGCCAAGAGGGCATCAAAGCGGACATCAGGAATCGGAATCGTGACCGTGACCTGGACGAGATTGCCGCCCACCTGATTCCCAATGGCCAAGTTTGCCTGGTGCGCATAGGTATCGCCGTTCATCGTGATTGTGACCGGAGCGCCGTTGAGCGTGGCGGGTTGCTGGGCGAGGGCATGGTGAACTGCCGTGGCCACGGCTGCGGGATCGTAGGTTGGTAGCTTGTCTTGGAACGCGGCGATTAAGGCGGCCACGGGATCAGGGGATGGGTTTGACTGCCCATAGTGCTCGATGAGATAGCAAAGATAGTCACGCTCATCGGAGGTGAGGCGCTGCGCTCTGAGATCGGCAAGGCCACGCTCAAGTGACGCACGATGCGCTGATTTGAGGGTGGGTTCATCCAGCAGGGATTCAAGGGCAAGACGCAGGGCGCGATCATCCATAGCACGATCCTTCAGAGCTGGCAGGTGTGTTCCACTATCCTAGCAAAGCAATGGTTCCGATGCAAGCAATTGCTCACGGTTTGTTCGTGATGCGTTGATTTGATTGATGCGTATTCTATCTGATGCCCCATACCTTGATGCCAGAGAGCGATCTCACAACCCCCCCTGTCAGCACGCATGTTCGATAGGGAAAACTGGGGGAATCTGCGTTGGTGAGCGCAAATTGCATGTCCATGTGGCGAAAAATGGCCCTACCATTAAATAATCTTAATGGCGTGTGGTAGCACGAATCTTGGGCTTGTAGTGAAAGCGTTGTTAATCGGCAAAATTACAAAAATCGTTATGTCTACTCTGCGACTTACCGCACGAACGTTGGTCGATGTGATCAAATTCCAATATCTTGCTCGATAATGGATTAAATAAGAATACCTAATGATTGATTAGTTGACTAATCAATCATAGACTGAATAGCAAACGGACGCTGTTTCCCCATCATCGCTGCACCGCGCATTTCTATCGCTTCCTGCACGCGGGTCATCCCCCATACGGGTGATTTTTCAGCCATCCTGCCAGAAATCACAATGACATGTATCTATTAACAGAAGAAGCATCGCTTAATCGCTTTGTGAGGAACAGAATATACATATATACATATAATAAACCTTCGATGGCTCAACTAGCTTATAGGTTCTTTCTGCTCATTCGTGGACTCTGCTTGGAAACGCCAGAATATCTGAAAAATCATCAAGAATAAGCACCTCGATCAGCGTATTAATACACTTTTATGTCGGAGTATGGCCTGGTTTTGAATTATCAGAAAAAACCTAGTAGCAACCCTATAGATCCGTAATTAGATTACTTCTTTAAGTAACATGGAGTTGGTATGAAGAAAATAGGCTATACAGTTGGTATTATCATCTTATTGATTGGAATGTATGTCGTTCAATATGTTATCGATATCAATACTGTAGTATCACAAATAAAAATAGAAACAGCCATTATAGGAGGTATATTATTTTTATTTCTGATTAATCCTTATCTTTCGTCTAATTTTAAGAAGTTAGTAAAATTTAAGTGGAATAGACGATATTTTTTAATACTATTATTTACTGGTATATTAATTTATCTATTGGTTCGAAATGACAATAATGCGATATGGGTTATGGTTCTCATCTCTGTATTAGTAGTAACCTATGATATGCGTACTATGGCTGAATTTATAACTGAATATATAAAGAAAATCCAAATAGGCGAAAGCCTCGTTGAATTCAATCAAAAAAATAATGCACTAAAAGAGAATATCAATATTCTCAATGAAGAGTCAAAACTTGCAGATTCGATCCAAAAAATCGATGGATTCGATTCATCAGGCGACGAACCATCCGATAAAATAACTCAACATGATAACAATACCAAAAATGAGATGGATTCTACTGCTCTACTATATCCTGATGAGATAGACAACGAAACAAAGACTACAAGTTTGTATAAAAAGGTATTTGCTACAGCCATCACCAGTCCTAGTGCAGCATTAATGTTTTTATCATCAAGGATAGAATCAAAAATTCGTAAGGATATCGAACCATTTATCGATACAGAGCAATCAAAGAAACCACGGAGTATTCATGAAATGGTACACCTTGGTGTGAATGTCGGTATTTTCCCACCACGACTTGAAGAAACAATTCGTGATTTTTGGTACATTCGCACGAAAATTATTCATGGCGAATCAACGCAGTATAAGAGCGCCGATATCATGTCGTTAATTCATTCAGGATTTGAAATTATGAATATTCTGTCTAAGTCACTGCATACAGAGACGTTCACAAGAACGTATCGCCATATCTTAGAGTATCTCGCAACAGAAGGCCCAATCAGCAAAAAAGATATTGCGAATCGTATAGGACAATCTGCCTATGCGAACCAGATAAAACTTACGTATGAACCATGGAATTTGATTATCCATACGCACGAAAACCATATCGCTATTAATGATCGCGGAAAAGCATTCCTTGCAGGGACATTGCCAATCCCAGAATCAATCATACGTTTGTATACAGGCGATTGGATTGCCGTCCCGAACACGCAATTAATCACAGTTGCCGATGTCGATAATGATTCTCAACTGGGTAATGGTTAGAACAAATCGGATCGTGTCTCAATATTTCATGTCTGCAAATTCTGCCTATCATCGAATTGACCGTGTTCCATCGCGATGATGCAAAAAGCCTAGCACACTGGTTGTAACTGAATATCGATTGCTGTATAAGTATTCCAACAAGTATGACAGGGAACCATCAGCGAAATGGCGGGATACCTTCAGCGAAATGGCGGGATACCTTGCGTGATGATCAAGAAAGGATAGGCCGATGGCGACCAATCAATCATTGACCGAGCGGTTTCAGCGGGGATTGCAAACCACCTACCATGCGGCGGTCATGGTCGGAGGCAGTTTGACTGTTGGATCGTTGCTCGCTGGAGGTCTTGCCCCGCTCTTGATGGGTGGCGTGAGTCTGACAGTGCTTGCCCCATGGTTAAAGAGTATGGGTGGCAATGCCCTTGCAGGTTGGTTGGGGCAGTGGGCGATGCAGGCCATGCGTCCTGATCAAACCGAAGCGCGGCTGCGGGCGGCGATGGCCGACTCCTTGTCAACCCAGATGCAAAGCAATGCGGATTTAGTGCAGGATCTCGCAGTGCTCATACAGCACGCCCGCCACGATCAGGCAGTATCGGCCATCCTGATGGACTATGCAGACCTGACCGCCGAGACGACGCTGCGTATTGAGACGCGCGTCACCCACGCGGCAATGGTCTTACAAACCCTCTATACCGACATCCAGCAGTTGCGCCATGAAACGCAGACCCTCGGCGAGCAACTACTTATGCAGGTATCTGCAACCCAGGTGGCGTTAGTGCAGTATGCGCAGCAGCATGATCTGATGCACAACCACCGGATTCAGCAGCTGCTTGTGGCCCTTCACGAAGCCGACCAGGCCAGCAGGATGCGTGCTGCGGGAGCCGCCAGTGTCGCGCGTCGCAATCAGGCCAAAGCGCTCATTCAGTCTGGATCGGGGACTGCCCAGCCAGCCAACTATGCCGAGGGGAATAGTGTAGGTGGCGTAATTCGTCAAACCTATTATGGGCCACCATCCGCATCAGGAACACCACCCCGCACCCATCCGAATGTGGCCGAGGACAATACGATTGGGGAGGATATGACCCAAACATGGGATGATCGCGGGCCAACCGTTGCGCCGACACCCCACGCCACGGTGGTGGTGGACAGCCCATGGTATTGCGATGAATCCTGTTTTGTGACGATCACGATGCAGCATGCGACGGGACCATATCAGGTGCGCTGGTATTGGGGCGCGACCAGCGGATTACTGCGCAGCACCATCGACACCCTGAGTCTGACAATTACGCCCACGACCCTTGGGCAAACGCGCCTCCGCATCCAGATTGATGATCAGGAGGGACAGCGCATCGCCGAGCATCAGCAGGTCGTGACCGTATTTGAGCGTTCCTAATTTCTGGTAGGCAAAGGATGACTCTATGACGAACGCCCTTCCGGACGCTGTTTTGGCCAAACTCCATGCCGTGTTTCCCGACCTTGCCGCTGCCGACCTGCATGCCATCCTTGAACGGGTGCTCAGCGGTGAGCGGGTCGCCATTGCCGATAAAGTCCTAAGTGTGCAGACGGATCGCCATGGACAGGCGATTGCGTTGGGCTGTACCGTGCTTGGGGATTTAACCCAAGTGGTGTTCCAGATCCACCTCCCCGAACCCATTGACCTGCTGCCTGCGGCCCTTGAGCGCTTGGCGACCCTCCCGCTCGAGACGATTCCTGAGCCACGGATGGATCTGCCTGCGCGGTCGCACCTTGATTTCCGCCCAAATCCTAATTTTGTTGGGCGGGCCGCCGCTTTTCGTGATCTGGCAGCAGCCCTCAAACGGCATCAAACCGCTATTTTAACGCCAGCGGTGGCCGTGGGTGTGGGCGGGATTGGGAAAACGAGCCTTGCGGTGGAGTTTGTGTATCGGTATGGCTGGTATTTTGCGGGCGGGATTTTCTGGATTAATAGTGCTGATCCGACGCAGATCGCCAGTCATGTGGCGGCCTGCGCTCCGGCCTTGGGGATTGATCCCCGGGGGATGCCGCTTGATGAGCAAGTGCACCAGGTCCTGCTTGCATGGCAAGCAGCGATGCCACGCTTGATCGTCGTCGATAATTGTGATGATGCGAAGGTCATTGATGGATGGCTACCCGCGATTGGGGGCTGTCGGGTGCTCATAACCTCGCGATCCGATCAATGGGCCAGTGTCCCACTGGTTCGGGTGGGATTGCTCTCCCCGCGTGAGAGTCGCGCATTGGTACAGCGCCTCTGTGCACGGTTGACCGACATCGAGGCCGATGCGATTGCGGAAGATGTCGGCTATTTACCACTGGCGTTGCATCTCGCTGGGAGTTATCTCACCGCCTATTCCCATCATACGGTCGAACAATACCGTAAGGATTTGACGATTGCTCATCGCTCGCTCAAGGGACGAGGAGCGTTGCGTTCACCGACACGGCATGAACAGGATATTGAAGCCACCTTTATGCTGAGTTTTAACCAACTTGATCCGACCAATGCCCTTGATGCGTTGGCCTTAGGTATGCTTGATGGGGCGGCGTGGTGTGCGCCAGGCGTGCCAATCCCGCGCGATCTGGTACTGGCATTCGTGCCGGATGAGACGGATGCTGATGATGCGGTTGATGCGTTACGGCGTTTGCAGCAACTCGGCTTGCTGGATGGAGCAGATGCTGTGGTGTTGCATCGCTTGTTGGCCCAAGTCGTCGAGGCACGATTAGGATCGACGGAAACGCTAGCCATGGTGGAAGATCGGATTGATGCTGTGGCATCCCGTGTTAATGAGATGGGTGTGCCACGTTCGATGCTGTCGCTTGAGCCACATCTACGCCACACCACCACACGGGCGCTGAAGCGTGGTGATGCCCTAGCCGCACTTCTTGCCAATAACCTAGGGTATTTTGAAGCCCTGCGGGGAGCCTATGCCGACGCACAGCCCTTGTATGAACGGGCCTTGGCCATCAGGGAAGCGGTGTTGAGGGCCGATCATCCCGATACGGCACAGAGTGTGAACAATCTGGCCTCGGTCTTGTTGCATCAAGGGCGGTATGCCGACGCACAGTCCTTGTTTGAACGGGCCTTGGCGGTGCGGGAAACGGTGTTGGGGGCCGATCATCCCGATACGGCGACGAGCGTGAACAATCTGGCGTTTGTCTTGGAGCGTCAAGGGCGGTATGCCGACGCACAGCCCTTGTTTGAACGGGCCTTGGCCATCAGGGAAGCGGTGTTGGGGGCCGATCATCCAGCGACGGCGGTGAGTGTGAACAATCTGGCGGGGGTATTGTTGCGTCAAGGGCGGTATGCCGACGCACAGCCCTTGTTTGAACGGGCCTTGGCCATCAGGGAAGCGGTGTTGGGGGCCGATCATCCAGCGACGGCGGTGAGTGTGAACAATCTGGCGGGGGTATTGTTGCGTCAAGGGCGGTATGCCGACGCACAGCCCTTGTTTGAACGGGCCTTGGCGATTTATGAAGCGGTGTTGGGGGCCGATCATCCCGATACGGCGGTGAGTGTGAACAATCTGGCGGGGGTATTGGATCGGCAAGGGCGGTATGCCGACGCACAGCCCTTGTATGAACGGGCCTTGGCGATTTATGAAGCGGTGTTGGGGGCCGATCATCCCGATACGGCGGTGAGTGTGAACAATCTGGCGGGGGTATTGGATCGGCAAGGGCGGTATGCCGACGCACAGCCCTTGTATGAACGGGCCTTGGCCATCAGGGAAGCGGTGTTGGGGGCCGATCATCCCGATACGGCACAGAGTGTGAACAATCTGGCGATGGTCTTGGCGAGTCAAGGGCGGTATGCCGACGCACAGCCCTTGCATGAACGAGCCTTGGGCATCTATGAAGCGGTGTTGGGGGCCGATCATCCAGCGACGGCGGTGAGTGTGAACAATCTGGCGGGGGGCTTGGCGAGGCAAGGGCGGTATGCCGACGCACAGCCCTTGTTTGAACGGGCCTTGGCGATTTATGAAGCGGTGTTTGGGGCCGATCATCCCGATACGGCGGTGAGTGTGAACAATCTGGCGGAGGTCTTGGAGCGACAAGGACGGTATGCCGACGCACAGCCCTTGTTTGAACGGGCCTTGGCGATTTATGAAGCGGTGTTGGGGGCCGATCATCCCGATACCCAGTTTATTCGTGCGAATCTCGTCTCTTTACAAGCCACCATGACGGCAGACGACCATCTGTAGGAATGATACCACCGTAGGTTATGGCAAAACACGTATTGCCGTGATGGAATACTCGTACCTGAACAATGAGCCAGAGGAACGATCGGCTACAAAGGAGCCATATACGCTAAGCCATTGCCTTGGTAACACATACCGATCGTTCACCATGGCAGTATTGCCCAAGAATATGTAGCTTCCCCATCATCGTTGATACGTTTTTATGCCATTACAGTGGTATAAAAACGCTCTGCCAACACAAGTGATCAGTATAGGTTACCCACCTATTGACTTAGTGTGCATGAACACATTCCTACACTAGGGTTTCTTGGTTCGCATACGTTGCACAAATCAGTACCTAGAATTAATAAAATTTAATCACAATCCATCATCGTACAAGATACTGGAATTAACGAAAAGATTGATTATCTGAGCAATCAATTCCAGCAGTAACAGCTGACTAACTAACACTTTGCTGCGACCCGCTCAGGCTGAAACGGATGGAGCGTGAGGTTCCATTTCGGGATATCGGCAAGGCTCAATGCTCGCCGGAGCCAACGCCATCCTAGCTGAAACACACTGAGTTGACGCTGATAGCCTGGATCGACGTGGGCACGTTGCTCATCCTTGAGTACGCGTTCCCCCAGTTCATACATCCAGAGCGTTGCCACGGCGATCGCCAATAGCAGCCGATCAAGCCGCTGCGGATCGCGCAGGCGACTGGCATCCAAATCAAATCCGCCCGATTTGTCATCGCGGAAGCTCTCTTCGATATGCATACGGCGCAAATAATGGTTCAGAATCCATTTGCTCGGCTCTCGGTTGGTTATTACCGCACATCGTTCCGCAGGCTTGGTTTTCGTGGCACGTGTCCACGTAATGGCGATAGTACAGCGCCATTCTCCGTCTTGGGTGAGCAAAACATTGCGCAGATAGACGGACTTGCCGGGCTTTACTGCCATAGTGTTGATCGCCATCCATGGGCCATCATCCCAGCGAATGGTCGTTGTATTTGCGATCCGAATGATGTAATCCCAGCCGCGGCGCTGGCAGCTTGCAGCCCATGCCCAATCGCGAAAGCCCCGATCCGCAAGAAACGTCACACGACGGGTTCCGATCAGAAGTTGTTGTACCCGATTAAGCATCCGCTGACATGACTCCACGGAGACGTTCCCGTGATGGCTCATGACCTGCCACGCGAGAGGGATTGCCCGATAACAGTGGGATAAGGACAGGCGAACCATCTGGAGTTTGTCGTGATTGACGTAGCACCCGTCAATCATGATAGTGATGTCGCGATTGCGCCAAGCCGTGAGCACATGGGTAATGAGCGGACGATAGAGAAACTGGGTATCAAGCCACGGATTGGCGAGCCAGCGCCGAATGCGTGCGATTCGCCCAGCGGCCTCAGCATCGCTCGCCAGATGGAGCGCCACAGCGCTAAGATGGACGGATCGCGCATGGAGTAAGCCGACAATGACCCAAGCCCAGGTCGCCAGTCGCCGTGCATGGAGGGTTGGATGAAACTGGTGCAACGTCGTCCAAACCCGCGTGTATAATTCATGACTGCTCCCCATGATGATCACCTTTCTTTGAAGCATAAGCACTCCAAAGTATGGCATGATTGTGGGGAGCAGCAAAGTGTTAGTTAGTCAGGTCAATTGATATGACAGAACATCGGATTGAGAGCCTCATAAAGAGCGCTATTGCGATGGCAACCATTAGAAACTTCGAGCAATCGATTGCAATTGTCCAATCTCTTGAAGAAGAATCACAATCCATTGCGCTTCATCGTATTGCCATAGCCCTCACAAAAATAGGAGATATCGATCAAGCTTTGATTTTTACCCAGTTTATCCTTGATGAGTTTATCCGTGTTAATACATGGATTAGAATGGTGGCTATTACGACCGAAAATAAGAACCATCAGAAAGCCCGCGAAGTACTTTATAGCACAATAGAACAAGTATCATTAATGAACACCACTGATGACGTTCTTTCGCGACTTGCGAATAGTGCTTCATTACTTGGACAACTTGATCAAGCATTTGCCATAGCCCAGTCGATCAGTGATACTGCGCAGCGAGTGAAAATCCTTGCGACACTTATTCAAACTTATGATCCCACTCCTGAGCGGACACTTTCAATTATTCAATCAGAATGGTATCAGGTAAAACACGATAGCAGGTTATGGGATTTTTTGCCCTTAGCTATCCCCTTGTTAGACCAATATCCATGGCTTGGAATCGCTATTCTAGAAAACGAGAAGTGGGTAAAACAACAACAAGTATGGTTAGTATAATGCTCAGCATTTTACTAAGACCTAGGTTATGATTTCGGGCATAGAGTACTGATTTGCTCTGCAAGTCTTGATTTTGAGAATTGGATTGCATAGACATCAGTATTATATTTATTTTCCTTTCGCTGTGACGAGTATCTCTTGGAGAACCCAATAATGATAACTCCAGATGTGTTTAAAGATGCCCTTTTAACACAAGATTATGAGACGATGCGTTTCGCTATTGCTACGGGATTTGATGTCAATACCGTTTGGCAGCTAGGACGGCCTTCATTTCTTCAAATCGCGCAAACTATGAACGATATGGAAAGCTTGAGAATCCTGTATGAGGCTGGTGCAGTGCCAGATACGCCATGGTTAGAAAATCTTTTTAAGGACTTTTCTCGTGGCGTTATTCGCACCCATGATGGATCAGCTCACAACCCGTGTCTTCAACCAGGTATCCGCGATCTTACTGAAAACTTCACGGTTTTAAGTCTTGAATACGAGAGGGGGATATGTCATTTTTCGCGTGGCATGCACACGATAGAAATTACCCTAAAACCGTTTATACTTGATGGCGAATGTGTTCAAACATCGATACAAGCTGATCGGATTGCCTTACCTCCGTCGCTTGACGATCTTTTAGGGCAACGTTTTATCTTTCCCCGCAATCCTGATGCGGGATATATCGATGCATCACTCTATCTTCGTCAAGCACATAATCCTGTTTATATTAGCTCAATTCTCTTTAAGAACTTTGTCCATGATAAACGTCAGATAGAGGTCGTTATGCAAATGATGTTTGATTTTGAAGAGGAAATGATCGGGTTTGCGAATGAAGCATTAACGCTCGAGATAGCATTGTTTTTAGAGGGTTGGGAATAATCATTCGATAGGACGTGATCCTGAATGGAGAGACCAGTATAGTATCACCTCTACGGGAAAGCAACCCATCGATGACATAGCAAAAACCACGCACGTTTACGCCAAAATTTCGCTAAATGGAATCATTATTGGAATAACATAAACACATCTCAATAATGATAAAAAATCGATGAATCCTTGGGTACTACTGCCATGCGCAAGGATCGGTATGTATTACCAAGGAAATATGTGCACCAACGATTAAATCGTGACCACATCAAATACATCTCGTGTAAGAAGGTAAGTGGATTATAGTACTATAATCCACTTACCTTCTTATTTGCTACGGTAATATACCAAACCATCTAATCATAGAAACCCCTCCTGTATGTGCTACATCTCCATGTAAATCGGTTGGTACTAACTGCATCGTTGTTCTATCTTGGTGATGATGCCACGTATAACCAGAGGGTCTTACTGTATAACCTGCGGCTTGATCTGCTTTGGCAAAGTCGCTCCCACGATTTCCTCTCATATCAATTTGGACATCCTTAATAGAATATGCTGAGAAATCAGGATACCCTTGGGCATCGAAGGGAACACCGTTTGGATACCGTGCTCTTACGTTAGGATCTTTTGGATAGTAGGTTGTGCCAGCATACGCACTGTTTCTAGGCTTCGGGCACTTGGCGTTATGCACCAGCCACTGGTCATCCCCGACAAAGAAGGTATGCGCGTCCGCCACGGTAAGGTTATACATCGTCTGCGGCATGTTCCGCGCAATGCTGATTTGCACGTATCCCCATGTGCCACTCGCCGTGCGAATCGCAGCACCTGGTTCGAGATCGCCAGCAGGAACCCAGCCCATTCCGCGCACATAGAAGGGATGCTCGGGTGTCGTGGTGATGGTCTCTCCGTCAATCGTCAGATCCAGCACGACCGGATCGTCGTGGATCAGGAGAGCGGTGATGCTGTATGATCCGGTGGTTTGGGTCGTCTCGTCGTAGCCCAGCACCGTATCGCCTTCGCGTAAGCGGGCAATCGGCTGCGGCCCATCCGGCGTGGCCACGGGCGTATCGGGGGTAAAGGAACAGGCACCATCCGCCAGATCATCAAGATAGCGCAAGTCGTCGGCATAGCCTGCTCCCCCACGGAAGCGTGCGAGGTCATCAACCATGCCTGCTCCGCCGAAGCCACCCCCAACCGCCATGCCACCCACATCCCAAACGCAGTCGGCTAACGCTTCGTAGTTGTAACAGAACGTCCCTTGGAGACAATTCTGCGACATCGATCCCACCGACCCCGGGATCGCCAATAACGTCCCAACCGGGTCGGTCGCAAAGGCAATCGTCCCATGGATGGCATCACCCGGCAAGTTTTCAATGCGCTTGCCGAACCGTTTGAGCATTGTCATCAGATCATCGCCACTTTTCGATTTGGGGAAGTCAAAGTAATCACCCAAGGAGCATTGATCCTCGGGATCGCCAAGGATGATCTGACATGGCTCCCATGACCCATCGGGTTGCAACCCCTTCCGATGACCCGTTGGATCGGTCCACGTGGCCGGGTTGTTATCCACATAGGCATAGCGATGTAACGAAGCCGGAGCCATGCTGCTGCCTGCATCGGTATCGCGTTGGATGAAGCGTCCCATGGTCGGCAGATAGTGGCGTGCTCGCAGATACACGAGGCCATCGAGCGGGTTCGTCCATTCCCCCGTAAAGCCAAAGGCACTCGTCGCACTGCCGCTGTGGGCCACTGGCACCCCATCGACCGTAAAGGCTTGGCTGAACAGGGTTGTTCCGCTCGGGGTGATCCCCTGCCGCACACTACCCACCAGATCGGTCAGCAAGGTGCTGACTTGCCCGCCACTGGTTTGATGCACCAACCCTGCGGGATCGCGGGCCACGCGGGTCGTGCCGTTCGCGGTCACTGTCCCCAGCACCTGGGGCAACCCTGCCGCTTCATCCAAGACCAGATCCTGTACCTGCCCATTGGTCGTCACCCGCACGAGATTACCCCAGCCATCATAGCCATAGGTCGTCGTGCCTGCACTGGTTGTACTGCTGGTCACCCGATTCGCCGCGTCATAGGTGTAGGTCGCCTCGGGGGTCGTTGTCAGGTTGCCATTGGCATCATGGGTATAGCCGCTGGTCGTCAGGCGATTGGCGGCATCATAGCTGAAGCTGAATGGGGTTTGCCCCGTGGTTGCCACATTGGTGCGATTGCCCACCGCGTCATGGGTATACGTCGTGCTGGCCTGTGGTTCCGTAGCCTGCACCATGCGATCCGTCGCATCGTAGGTCAGGGTCGTCGTGCCATTGGCATCGGTAAGGCTGGTACGATTCCCCACCGCATCCACCGTGCTGCCAAAGTTGGCGAGGGTCGTGCCGTTCTGGGCATAGTGGGTGGCCAGCACGCGCCCTGCCGCATCATAGGTGGGGGTCACGCTGAGGCCACTGCCGCTGGTTGCGGTCGCCATCTGCCCCCGTGCGCCATAGGCATAGGTCGTGGTGGAACCACCCCACGGTTGCAGACTCGCGACCCGTCCAGCGGCATCGGGAGTCGCCGTCACGCTGCCCGTACCCCAATAGTCGGTGTTGGTGCGGAACGAGGCGGCATCATAGGTATAGCCCACCGTGCGCCCATCGCGCGTCCGTTCGCGCAGCCGATTCAGCCCATCATAGCGATAGGTGGTCGTCCCCAGACCATCCTGCATCGTCGTGACATTGCCATTCGCGTCATGGGTATAGCTGACATCCGCTGTCCCACTGGGATAGTCAATATCGGTCAGGAAGCCATCAACGCTATAGCCATAGCTGGTGGTGCGATTGGCCATATCGATCTGCGCCGCCAGCCGTCCATCCGCCCGATACTGCCAGCGCTGGGTGCGGCCTGCCTCATGTTCCATGATCCGGCGACCGAGCGCATCATACTCCCACGCAAGCGTATTCCCGCGCGGGTCGGTAATGCCCGTCTGGTTGCCCCGCTGGTCGTAGGTCATCGTCCAGGTTTCGGTCAGGGCATTGGTCGTTGCCGTCATCCAGCCAAGCGCATTGGTTTGATAGCGCGTGGTGTGCCCATTCGGGTCAACCACGGCATGCAGATCCCAACTATTACTCGCACCTGGTTCGGTATAGCGATAGCGGGTCGTCAGGGCCATGCCGTCGGGATCGACCACCGTGGTCAACACCCGCCCAGCAGCATCGTAGCTGGTCGTCGTGGTGATCGCCGTACTGGGGTCGTGTGCTCCCACCACGGTCGCAATGGGTCGTCCAAGCGCATCATAGGTATAGTGGGTCTGTTCCCCGGTTGGCAGTTCCGTCCATGCCAGGTGATCCCGATCCGTATAGTGGAACGTCGTCACCTGCTGACGCGGATCACGCACACGAACCACCCGACCCCAGCCATCATAGGTGGTGGTGGTGCTGGCTGCGACCGCTGAATAGCCCGCAACGGCAGTGGTGTTAACCGTCACCGTTTCTGGTTGGCGCAATGCCGTATAGGTATAGGTCGTGATACTGCCCCGCGCATCGGTTTCACTCAGGACTTGGCCATCAGTGGTATAGTCCCGTTGCATCAGCTGACCACTCGGGGATTGGACAGCGGCCAGCCACCCTTCGGGGGTATAGGTCATGACCGTCGTGTGCTGCATGGCATCGGTTACTGCAACCAGATCCCCCACCGCATCATAGGTATAGGTCGTGGTCTCGCCCAGCGCATTCGTCACGCTGATGGGCACACTGGCCACTGGACTGAGCGATGCATAGCCATAGGTCGTGACCGCTGGCGGACGATTCGCCCCTTGGGCCGTGCTTTCGCGCACCACGCGGCCATGCAGGTCATAGGTGACGGTCGTTAAGATTGCCCGACCGTGCACATCGACGACTTCGGCAATCGGTTGGTTGTCGGCATTGTAGACCCGGGTCGTCACCATGCCCCGTTCGTCGCGTTCCTGCACCCGATTACCCACCGCATCATACCAATACTGGCGGGTATGGCCCGTCGGGTGGGTTACGGTCGCGATCCGTCCGGCGGCATCATGGGTATAGGTGGTCGTTTCGCCCAGCGCATTGGTGATGGCGGCGATAAAGCCCTGGGGCGTATAGGCATAGGTCGTTGTCGCAGCAGTTGGCCCCGTCCCGATCGTGTCACTAGCGAGTCGGCCATCGGGCTGATACGTCCATGATTTCACGGCCTGATCGGTCGCCGTTTCCGTAATCGGCTGTCCAGCTGCGTTATAGGTGGTCACGCGCACGACCCCTGATGGCAAGGTTACCTGACGCGTGCGGGTTGCGGCGGTATAGATGGTCGTGGTCGTCAAGCCGTGTTGGGTGAAGACCTCCTGCCACGTCACCAAACTCCACGGATCGGTCGGGTCACTCAGCACTACACTCCGGTGCATCGTGGCGGTTGCCACCACCTGTCCTGCCGGATTGGTCACCGTGATCGCCGCAGGATAGGGAGCCGTCATCCCCCAACGGGGATCAGGAGCCATGGTCGTCGTGCGCCGCATGCCCCGTGCATCAATCAGCACCTGATTGCCATGGGCATCGATCGCGGTCGTGATCGTTGGGCGACCTTCGGTCGTCACCATCCGGCTCGTCGTGCCATCGGCGGCGGTACTAATCCGATGCGCCGTCATGATCCCCGTGGCCGTGGTACTGGTCACGATGGTCGTCGTGGCACTGAGCCGCGTCTGATCGAGCGCTGTCCATCCGCCGGTTGCCCCAATGTCTTGGCTGAGATGCCCATCAGCGGTATACGTATACTGATGCTGCCAATCAGGATTGCGTGGATCAATCAAGCGCGTCAATAGTCCATCCTGATACTGAAGCTGCCAGCGACTCTGGGTCGGATCATTGATCGCCTGCACGCTGCCATCGGAGCCGACCGTCAGCGTGGTCGTAACCCCATCGGGGCTCACCACCGCCGTTGGGGTGCCATCGGCTATCCGCGTGATCGTCGTGGTCTGTCCATGCTGATCCCGCACCCCCGTTAACCGTCCTGCTGTATCATAGAGAAAGGTATAGCGAAGCACCCCGGTCATCGCATCGCGGGTCAGTAAATGGCGGCCTGTGGATGCAAAAACGTAGACTTCGCTCCCATCTGAGGATGGCACTTCAAGGCGTGCTTGTCCCACACCGGGGAACGGCGGCGCGACAGTTCCCTGTTTCACCGCACGCGAGGTAAACGAAATCTGGCCATTGGGACCCACCATACTCCCAAAGAGTTCGTCCAGTTGGGGATCAGTGCTCGGGGACGGATTCCCGACAATGGTTCGCATTTCGCCGTCGGGAAGGATCTCGCGTAAGGCTCCGATGTCTTGCACAATCAACCGTCCATCTGAATGGACATGAACGGCATTAGGATCGATAAGGGGGGATTCCGTCGCCAACCATCCTTCCGGATATTGTCCAATGGCTTGACCGTTGGTATCTCGGCCCGCAATCCGCGTAATCGTTCCTGCCGCATCAATCCGCAGGATACACCCGGTTCCTGTCGGCCCCGCAACCGCCGGATAGCGGCCACGCAGGGCGAGATAATGATTCCCGCGCGTATCATGCGTGACATGGACGATCTCCTCATCCCGTAAATTGGGAAAGCCACACCGCAGCTGCGTTGGTGCGACGGGATGGATGACCTGCCCATCCGTCCGGACCACGCGCAATGCTGTCACCGTCTTGCCGATGATCGGGCCATTCGCCTGCGGAACCTCAACCGTATAGGCATCAATAAACCACACGGTTCCATCAGTATCCACATCTACGGCAAGGGGTGTCCCGATCGGCATCGTTCGCGCCACAGCACCATCTGGTGTGAGCGTCAACGCTTTGGTCGTCCCCCCAACCACCCGTTCGAGCCGCTGATCAGCCGTAATTCGGTAGATTGCAGGTGCGTTGCCACCCCACGTCGATCCCTCATCGGTCAGATAGACCTCACCCGTTGGCGTGGTATGCAGCGCACGGATGCCATTAAATTCGGTATGACTGAGTAATTGCCCATCAGCTGGTGGTAACCCATTCAGGATTCCGGATCGTTGCCTCCGCGTTCCATCGGGCAACCACTCCCACAGGTTTGTACTGATCGAACCCGATCCACCTGCTTCATAGCGTCCCCCATCACGGGTTGGGGCAATCGCATGAAGCCGCGGATAGGCCCAGCCGACTCCTGTTCGGGTAACAGCGGTCAGCGCCTCCGCCCGCTGGCGACTCCCATCACCACGATAGAGGATACGTTGATGCGTATCATACTGATGATGAATATCCAACGACCATCCGCCAATCGCATTTTGACTGACATGGAGTCGGCCAAGCGTTGTGTTTAACACGCGTTCGACCGTAATCATCTCGGTAGCGCGGTCACCCGTTAGGGAGATTCCGCCTGTCCCAAATTGGCCAAACGCACTCCCGAATTGGGCCGGAGTGCGATACTGACCAGGATAGGTAAACCCGATCTTGATCGTCGCGGACTGACTGCCTTGGAGCATCCGCCCATAGGCATCCAATCCATCCCACGTAAAGATCGTTGCCAAATTGGTACTCGGCGAAAAGGCCTGCGTCCATTGTTGCCCACCTATCTGCACCGTTACATCAATCCCGGTCAGCGAATTCGGAATGGTTGCCCCACTCAGCGGAATGACGACTTCCTGATGATGGGCCGCCGCAGGATCACTCGTGTAGACCAATCGGAATGGTGTGCCCGCAAGCGCAACCTCTTCCCCAACACTTTGGGTTTCACAGGTAATCACCGACCCCGGTTGTTCACAGGGAATGCTAATCGGGGGATCACTGCTTAATGGGCCACCATTAGGGCCAACCGCATCGTCTGGTGGGCCAAAGGGCCAGTTATGATCCCACGGCGTAAAGTGGGTCATCGGCACCCGCCACAGGCTGGTTCCCGCCGAATAGGTGCTGGCCACAAAGGCTTGTTCATCCGCACCAATCCCGAGGCTGGCTGGGTCATCGGCCACCCCATCCCCCGTCAGATCCAGGGTCAATGGTGCGGTGGTTAAGACTGCGATGATCCGACCATTGGGACTCGGAACCCAGACCGCCCGTTGGGCATCGTACCAGCCCGTGGGGACAGCCATCCCTACCGGAAAGCCCATGAAGTTTTCCGTATAGTTGGCGACTGCCTGACTAAATTCCACCGAGCCATCGACCGCCAACGCTTCATCGGCGCTGAATTCTGCTGCATAGGTATAGCCACTATTACTCGGCAATTCGCCCGGCATCGCTGCACGTCCCGTATCGCCGACGGTATATTCGCTCGCCCGCACCGCAATGCTGGTCAGCGGCTGGGTGGCTCCTGACGGCAGGCGCAACGTGGCCGTAATGCCCGCAGGGAAGAAGAGCCGCGCCTGGCGCGTCCCCCGATCATCGGTGCTAACCGTGCCCTCGGCAGCCTGCGCAGCGCCCCCCAACTGAATCGTTGTGACGATCGGCGAGAGCGGCGTGAGTACGACCTCAGGAGTCCAGACACTATCACGCCAGGGGGTGGTCACGGCCCGTTGCACCCGCAAAAACTGTGGATGCTGATACTGGACCACCAACCGACTGCCACCATTGACCACCAAATCAAACATGCCATCGGCCCGGGTGTGGGTCATACCAAATTCGGGATGATCCTTAATCGTGATTTGCACGCCAGGAATCGGCTGGCGCGTGCGATCTAGCACCCGTCCACGAATCACCGCCACCCGCTGCGCGGTAATCGTATCTGGGGCCACCCCCGTTTGAATCGGGGTCGTTCCCGTATACAAGAAGGCGGTATCCGCAAACAAATCGCTGGCGGTAAACGCACTTAACGCGGGGGCCACTGCTGCCGGATCAGGCGGAATGACCAAGGGAGTCGCAGTCGGGATAGGGGTCGCACTGGGCGGCACCACTGGGGTGACACTCGGAACGATCGTCGGACTCGCGGTCGGAGTGGGACTGGGGACTACCGTCGCGGTCGGGGTCGCCGTCGCGGGTTGAATGGGGGTAAAGCCCTCAATCAGCCACGCCACACTCCGCTCAAACAACGCCCAGCCGGTCGCGGTTGCCGTTGTTGGGCTGGTGTTATCAAAGAAAAAGCCCGCCCGCCGTGCGGGAGCCGTTCCGCTGCTTAATGCAGCCCCTTGGGCATAGGTAAAAATGCCCGCCGATGCTGGCGCATTGGGTAAGGCGGCGACCAGCGTTGCTTGGGCAAGTGGTTGCCCAAAGGCCAAGGTGACCGCTGATCCGCTCACGCTGACGACCCCACTCAACCCGGCGGCAATCGGATGTGTCGGAGCCGCAATACTGAGCGTACTGCCCGTACTCGTCCCGAAATGCGTACCGGAACTCGTGCCCGTCATTCGCAGATCATCATAGAGCGCATATTCCCAGGTCAACACGGGCACGGGATGGGTGGTCAACAGCATACCAATCGCCGACGCGCTGACGGTTGAGGAGATCAACACGCCATGCATGCCCTGGGTTGCCTCGAGGGTAAGACTGGTCTGGGGAATTACCTGCACGGTGTACTGGGCATCGGTCAAGCGTTGCAGTACCGCCGCATCACCACTCCCCAAGGGCACACTGCCCACCACCAAGAGCAGGTTTTTCCCCGCACCACTCGGTGGCGTGACGGTTGGGGGCAGATTCGTCGCGGTTGCCGTCGGAGGCAGACTCGTGGCCGTGGCGGTCGCTGGAGCAGCCGTCGCGGTTTCCGGCGCAGGCGTTGCCGTCGGCGCGACGGTAGTGGGCGTTGGCGTGCCACTCGGTGGGGTTTGCCCAATCGCCCACAGCAACGCGGAACGAACGAGATCCCACCCATCGCTGGTTAAGTATAAGGGGGTATCGGCATCCAAGAACAACCCAACCCGACGTGCCGGGGCCGCTAACGGGGTTGACCCCACTAAGCCGCCATCCTTGGTGCTGGGGATCGTCATCGTCGCCCCAGTATCGTAGCCAAACAGCACCGTTTTACTCGTGCTGCCCGGCAGATTTGCGACCTTCACCCCTTGATTGACCGGACGGCCATAGGGCAAGCGCAAACTCTGACTTTGGACGGTGATGGTTCCACTCTTGCCACCCGCTAAGGGATGGGTTGGATCGAGCAGCGTGATGGTCGTAGTCGGGGTTCCCGAGTTAATCCCATAATCCGTTCCCGATGCGCCATTCGTCATGCCCAATTGATCATAGAGCGCATATTCATTCACTACCATCGGCGTGGTGACATAGGTAAAATCATTGTCTAATTTATACGAATCAATCGATGCCGAAATGACCACCACATTGACCGCCGCCGCATCACTCGCTTGGACGAGGTCATCATCTTTAAGCGTGACTGTCCAGCCCATAGTGGTTTCCAGAAATTGGCGAAGGGCGGTATCCGCACTGGTGAGGGTGATGCCATCCGCCGTATTGGCGATGAGCAGCGCGGTCGGGGTTGCTTGCGTCCACTGGTGCGTGGACGATGCTGGGACAAGCGGCGCAGCCATAACGGGTTGGATGGTGGCCGGATGCACGAACAAGGGAACCAGCATGCAAAAAAGACAGAGCGCGTACCAAACGCGCCCACGCCGAAGCAGGGGCATATGCATTCCTCCATCCCCCTCACTCATCGGGGGATTCATACGAAAGCGCCAATGTGTCCCTATTATCATGGGCACATTGGTGCATGTCAAGCATCATTTTCAGGTCGGGATGATCGGTGTGTGAGGGAGCACCGCGACGGCTACCCCCTCTTCAGTGTCAGGAACCAACAAGCACGATTAAGGAGCCACGTTTGCCAAGGCATCGACCACCAGTACCGGTATCTCAGTAACCCGCTGCAAGGCAAAATCATTGGTTAAAAAGGCATCACAGCCCGCATCAATCGCCGTCGCGAGTTGTAACGCATCCGGAGTCCGCAGCCCATACTGCGCCCGGAGCGTAGCCGCCAACTCAGCAATCGGAGCCGTAATCGGCACCATCGTCAGCGCCGCAGTTTGATAAAAGAGGAGGCGATACTGGTGCACGAGGGCCATCTGCTGCTGCTGGAGCGGTTTCATCAGCGTTTCGGTGAGCGTTAACACCGAGGTGATCGCGTGGATCTGATCGGGAGCAATTTGCCCCATAATGACCCGCAGCGTTGGTAAATACTGCGCATGCCCCTCCGTATAGTAAATCAAAGGAGCCGTATCGAAATACAACCGCCGGATCGGGGCAAGGGTCGTCAACACACTCATTGTGGTCGCTCCCAGGCATCCCGTAACCCATCGACATAGGTTTGGGCATCCTCGCCCGTGGCCAACGATGCAGCAAAGCCTGCCATATCCGCCAAGCGCAGGAGCGGTTGGCGCGGGGGGACATCCAAGGAATCGACCAAGAATTTCACCAGATCTTTCCGTTCTTGGATGCTCAAGGTTTGGACTTGTTCAAGAATCGCAACTAGGCTCATTCCATCCTCCGTTCCTTAATGAGTTCGGTCAGCCGTCGCATGCTGACGCAGATACTGATAGAGCGTTTCACGGCTAATGCCCAGCTCGCGGGCTAAGGCCGTTTTGGATTCCCCGGCAGCGGCTCGATCGACGACCTGAGCGATGGTCGCAGGATTCAGCACCTTCTTCCGACCTTTATACACGCCACGCTGCTTGGCCATGGCGATCCCTTCGCGCTGGCGTTCGCGGATCAAGGCCCGTTCAAATTCAGCCACCGCTCCAAGCATGGAGAGAATGAGCGTCGCCATCGGGGAATCATTCCCCGTAAACGTCAAGTGCTTGGTGACAAAGTGAATCGCCACGCCGCGTTGGGTCAGGGTCTGCACAATCTCACGGAGATCATCAAGATTGCGAGCCAAGCGATCCATACTATGGACAACCACCGTATCGCCAGTCCGCACAAATGCGCATAAGGCCGCTAGCTGCGGTCGGTTACGATCCTTACCCGAAGCGTGCTCGGTAAAGACGCGATCAAGGGTCTGGCCGTCGAGCTGTCGATCCGGATGCTGATCGCTGGTACTGATGCGAATATAGCCCACCCGTTGTCCCGCCATGATGGTCTCCTCGCGGATGTACTGTCAGGATAGAGTTTAAGACCATTGTGAGCATTCGTCAAGAAATGGCAAAAATAACCCTACTCTGACACTGGATTGTGCGGAATCTGACATCAGGATAGGGTATGCTCCATCTATCCAAAACCAATGAACTAGCAGCATGCTACCAAATTCAGCGTTGAGTGCAAATGGCCAGGACGAGTCTGATCAGTATAATCCAACGCCCTAAAACTGGTCATCCCGCCTATTGCCTGTGGCCATGCGATTATTTTTTCCTAACGGCAGCAAATATTACAACTGAATGCTCGTTTGAAAAACAATCACTGCATGACCCCCAACTTTAACCAAAACAGGCTCATCAGCTTCAATCAACACCTGAACCTCAATATACCCAGTCCTCCCAATCGCAACACCTTGACATGCAGTAAACCGCAAATGGATTCCGTTGTGGGCAACCAATCGATGATGCACTAAGTAGGCTCCGAGTGGCCCATTTGCATTCCCCGTAACCGGATCTTCATTGATCCCAATCGCTGGTGAAAACATCCGCCCATAGGAAAGAATCGCCGGATCATCAGAGTCTAATGTATAGACAAAATAGCCATTGCAGCCAATTTGTTTACTCAGCAGGGTAAGGGCTGCAAGATTCGGGCGCAGTTGATCAAGCTTTGTGCGCTGGTTAATCCCAATTAATACTTTGGAATGCCCCGTTGAGACTATTTGAATCGGGCATGCGTAATGCAGGTCGTGAATAGTCAGACCAAGCGCATCAAGTAAAGCCTGTTTGGATTGTCCATCAATGATCGGGCCAAACTCAATTGCAGCTTGAGTCATAATAATTTGATAATCATTATTGGCTTGGATAACTTCAATTGGCAGTATCCCGGCTCCAGTTTTATGTCGGAGTTGGCATGAGCCTAATTGCAGCTCATGGGCACGCACATAGTGAGCCGCAATCGTCGCATGACCACACAATGGAACTTCGACGGTAGGGGTAAAAAATCGTAGCCAGACCGCATGACTTGAATCAGTCGGCGCAAGCAAAAAGACCGTTTCGGAGTTATTCAGTTCGCGGGCCAGTTGTTGCATCTCGTGGGTGCTCAGATCATCAGCATGTGTCACAACCCCAGCAGGATTTCCGCGAAATTTATGCTGAGTGAAGGCATCAACTTGATACACGTTAACCTGTTTCATAGCGGGTTTAAACCTTTAATCAAATGATTAGTATTGGTCTAGTGTAGCCTAGTTTTGCGATTGGGAAAGGTTAAATGTGAATGATAAAACTCTCATTTTCATCAGCCTTTTTTCGTATTGACATACGATAATCATGCGCGTATACTACACAACCGTGCTTGAGGGAATTAAAACTTCGGCTTAAAATAATAATGTTGCCTATCTACCTCCATTTCTGCTGCAACAATATCAATTATTACTAAAGCAAATAATTTAATAGTTTATATACACACTTAATCATATAATATTGATTTAAGTATGTATCTATATCGTTGTGCCTTCAGTTAAGAATTGAGAATCAGGAGTTTAAACGTTCTATGGTCAATCCACAAAAAATCACCAATAATCAAATTTCAGATATAACCAATCTGATTGCTCAGGTGCTGCAAATTCCAGAATATATGGTAACCGATCAACTTAGCTACCGTTCAATTATGCAATGGGATTCATTGGCGCATATTAACTTGATGTTGGCATTAGAAACAACCTATGGAGTGACAATCGAACCTGATACCATTGTTACACTTAGTTCTGTTGCCCAAATTAAGGCCTATATGCAGGGGACGCTTCAGCCGACATCAACCCACACAGCAGGGATTGAAACTCAAACTGACGGTGGTGTGGTCTATCGTGGCCTTGCAGGAGTAACCTTCGATCAGAGCCAGATCACGTTGATCGATGGCAAACAAGGCCGCTTGCAATATCGCGGCTATAGCATTCATGATTTGGTTGAGCAAACGACGTTTGAGGAAACAGCCTTTTTATTATTGAATGGGCAATTGCCAACAACCACTGAGTTGGATCAATTTAAGCACCAGTTGGTGGCAGCACGAGAGATACCAGCAACGATTTTGGAGTTGATTCAGCTCCTAAAAGATGGCCATCCCACCGAAGTTTTGCGCACCTGCCTTTCGGCGCTTGCCACGTTCGATGCTGAGCGCCTTGATGGATCAGTTACTGCAACCAAAGCTCGGTCTATTCGACTGATTGCACAAATGCCCTGCTTGATTGCAGCTCATCATGCGATTCGCCAAGGAAAAACACCAATCCAGCCCAACCCAACGCTTGATCATGCTGCTAATTTTCTCTACATGCTCCAAGGAACCATTCCGAGCCAACAGGCTCAGCAGATCGTGAATCAGATTCTGATTCTGCATGCTGATCATAGTGCCAATGCTTCAACCTTTGCAGCCCGAGTTGTCGCAGGAACACGCTCAGACTGGTATGCAGCGCTCACTGCTGCAATTGCCGCCTTTGCAGGCCCACTCCATGGCGGGGCCATCGAACAGGTCATTGCCATGATTCAAGCGATCGGTACTCCTGAGCGAGCTGCCGATTATGTAGCCAACTTACAAGCCAACAATCAGCCAGTGATGGGTTTTGGGCATCGGGTCTATCAAACCGAAGATCCACGAGCACGTCATTTACGCAAAGCAGCGCAGGCCTTGAGCGCACAAAGCGATAACAACTATTACGCGATTCTTGAAGCGGTTGTTCAAGCAATGCGTCCCTATATGGCCAAAGGAATCGATGTGAATGTTGATTTTTATGCCAGTGTTATTTATCACCTTTTGGGTATTCCCTACGATCTGTTTGTTCCAGCATTTATTGTTGGCCGAACCGTGGGCTGGTTGGCCCAAATTCAAGAGCAATATGCCAACAATATTTTGATTCGCCCATTGCTTGCCTATGTTGGGCCAATTGATCAGCCCTATCCAGCATTGAGCCAACGTCAATAACAAGTCTATAACACGCCTAACGCCTTATTGGAGAATAGATGATGATTGAGTTTAACCAGATGCTTGAAGTTGTGCCTCCATGCCAAAGCGAGCCAAACCAAGCACACGCAACCAGCCAATTGCACAGCGGTTTTCTACAGAGCGTCCAGCGCTATCCAAATAACATCGCTTTAACGATTGGTAATAAACAGTATGATTATGTCAAATTATATACAGTTGCCCAACGCTGGGCTTTCGCGCTTCGCCAATCAACCAAACCGCTGCATCGTGTTGGTATTTTTGCCTATCGTAGTGAAGCAGCCTACATCGGGATTTTGGCAAGCTTATTGGCTGGCGCAACCTTTGTGCCGCTGAACTACAACTTTCCACTTCAACGGACCCAAGCGATGATCGAGCAAGCAGAGCTTGATGCGATTATTGTCGATCACCAATCGTATGACCAATTTTTGCAATTGGCCGATTCGCTGCCAGTACTACCGCCATGTGTCCTCTTGCCTGATTGTTTGCGTGCGCCGCTGCTTGATACAATGATCTATACTCAAGCCGAGCTTGCTGAGCTACCGACTGATCATGAACCAGTTACTGTGCCGCCTGAGGCAATTGCCTATCTGTTATTCACTTCGGGTAGCACCGGCAACCCCAAAGGCGTACCAATTAGTCATGCCAATGTCGCACACTTTCTCAAGGTAAATCAAGCACGATATCAGATTACGCCTGCTGATCGGCTGAGCCAGACCTTTGATCAAACCTTTGATCTGGCCATCTTTGATCTTTTTATGGCTTGGAATCATGGTGCGGCGGTCTGTGTTATCCAACCGATCCAATTGCTCTCACCTTTTCGCTTAATTGAAGAGCAGGGAATTACGATTTGGTTTTCGGTACCATCAGTTGCCGCGTTACTGCGCAAACAAAAACTACTCAAGCCCAATAGCTTGCCCAACTTACGCTTAAGCCTTTTTTGTGGCGAAGCGTTGCCCAAAGCTACCGCTGAGGCTTGGCAACTTGCTGCGCCCAACTCAATAATCGACAATCTCTATGGTCCAACCGAATTAACAATCGCCTGTGCAGTGTATCGCTGGAATTCCCTCACCTCGCCTGCTGAATGTTTGAATGAAGTGGTCCCAATTGGTAAACTCTACCCAGGTTTAACCGCGGTGGTGGTTGACGCAAACGATAATCCTGTACCAGCAGGTACAGAAGGCGAATTGTGTGTTGCTGGCCCACAAACCTTCCAAGGCTATTGGCACAACCCAAGCCTCACGGAGCAACGGTTTCTGCGCAGCAAACAGCTTAATGGCGAGGAACTCGGCTACTACCGCACCGGTGATCGGGTTGTATGCCGCACCAATGGCAGCATGATTTACCTTGGGCGCAGCGATCAACAAATTAAAGTCCATGGCTACCGGGTGGAATTAAGCGAGATTGAAGGGGCGTTATTACTCCAACCAGGCGTAGTTGCTGCGGTTGCACTGGGCTGGCCGCTTGAAAACGGTTCGGCGAGCGGAATTGTCGCGTTTGTAATTGCGCCAAGCATTGCAGTCAGTGATCTGCAACAGGCGGTTCAGCCATTGCTCCCAAGCTATATGCTGCCGCGCACCATCTATCAGCTTGAAACCATGCCGCTGAATGCCAATGGCAAAATTGATCGGTTGGCCTTGGCTCGCCACTTAGCAGGTGAAGGAACGGCCTAATGCAAACAGTGAATCCAGCATTCCAACGTTCATTGGAGTGTGCAGGCCAAACCTATCGCGTCTGGTCAATTCAAGCACTCGCAAGTAGCTATCAGCTTGAACTTGAAACGCTGCCATTTTCGCTCCGACTTTTGCTTGAAGCGCAATTACGCGCCTTTGGACGCGGGTTGAGCGATCTCGCAGCGATCGAAGCATTGATTAACCAACTCCAGCAGCCCGACATTGCACAGCCAAAAGTGGTTATTCCTTATCTGCCAGCCAGGGTACTGTTGCAAGATTTTACAGGAGTTCCGGTATTTGTAGATTTAGCGGCAATTCGCGAGGCCGTAGCTGAGGCTGGCGGCGACCCAAGCTTGGTCAATCCCGTTGTCCCAACAGATGTCGTGGTAGACCACTCGATTATTGTTGATGTGGCTGGTGTGCCAAATGCATTCGCCATCAACACACGCTACGAGTTTGAACGCAACCAAGAGCGCTATCACTTATTACGTTGGTCCGAAGCCGCGTTTAAACATGTGCGGGTCTTTCCACCTGGTAGCGGCATTGTTCACCAAATTAATCTTGAACACCTCGCAACCGTTGTCCAAACCCAGGTAACGGCCACTGGTGAACTCATGTTGCCTGATAGTGTCTGTGGAACTGATAGCCATACCACGATGATTAATGGTTTAGGGGTACTTGGTTGGGGCGTGGGTGGCATCGAGGCCGAAGCGGTTATGCTTGGTTACCCACTTATGCTGACCTTGCCCAGCGTCGTTGGGGTTGAATTAACTGGCTCACTACGTCCAGGTGTGACGACAACCGACTTGGTGTTAAGCCTCACCCAACGCTTGCGTCAAGCGGGCGTAGTTGAACAGTTTGTCGAATTTTGTGGCACTGGGGTTAATCAGCTTAGTATTGCCGAACGTGCCACGATTGCCAATATGGCTCCTGAATATGGAGCCACCTGCGGCTACTTCCCAGTTGATGCAGAAACGATTCGCTATCTCCAAACGACGGGTCGTTCAGCCGAGTTGATCCAACAGGTCGAAGCCTATTATCAATTTCAAGGGCTTTTTCGCCAACCTAATGCCCAATTGCCCCAGTTTGCCAAACTGATCCAGTTTGATCTTGCGACGGTTGAAGCATGTGTTGCAGGACCAGCCCGCCCCCAAGATCGCCTAAGCCTGCGTGCTGTGCCAGCTTCGGTAGTTGCAGCCACGCAGCCAAAGCAGCAACCGATTACGGTAGCGCTTGATGATCAAACGTATCGCTTAGACCATGGGGCATTGCTGCTAGCGGCAATCACTTCATGCACCAATACTTCGAATCCTGCAGTAATGTTGGCAGCAGGCGTTTTGGCGCAGCAGGCAGTTGCACGCGGGCTACGCGTTCCTCGTTATGTCAAAACCAGCCTTTCGCCAGGCTCACGGGTCGTGACCACCTATCTGCAAGAAGCAGGGTTGCTACCAGCCTTGGAAACCCTCGGCTTTCAGATTGTAGGCTATGGCTGTATGACTTGTTCGGGCAGTAGTGGGCCAATTCATCCACAGCTGAGCCAAGCAGTCGCTGAACAGGGGTTAATGGCCAGCGGCGTATTGAGTGGCAATCGCAACTTTGAAGGTCGAATTCATCCAGCGATTCGCTTGAATTATCTGGCCTCACCGCCATTAGTGATTGCCTATGCCCTAGCTGGAACCATGAACATCGATCTCGAAACTGAGCCGCTTGGTTATGGCAGTGATGGACAAGCCGTCTATTTGGCTGATATTTGGCCAAGGGAGCAAACAATTCAAGCGCTTTTGGCCAACCTGATTAAACCAAGCATGTTTCACAAACACTATCAACAACCAGTGATTCCCGCTGAATGGCAAGCGATTACCATCGAAAAGACGCTGTTCTATCCATGGGCAACCCAATCAACCTATCTTAAGCGTCCGCACTATATTCATGGCAAAAGCAACCAATCACCAAGCATCATTAAGGATGCGCGGGTGTTGGCGTTGTTAGGCGATAGCATTACCACCGACCATATTTCACCTGGTGGCGCAATTGATCCTAAGGGCGAAGCTGGGCGCTATTTGCTTGAGCAGGGCGTTGCACCATCAGATTTTAATGCCTATGGCGCTCGTCGCGGCAATCATGAATTAATGGTACGAGGTGGGTTTGCTAACGCTCGGCTAAAAAATCAACTACTTGCGGGGATTGAAGGTGGTTTTAGTCTGCATCAGCCGAGCGGCCAGCAAGATACGATCTATGCTACGGCCATGCGCTATGCCACGACCAACACTCCGCTAATTATTCTGGCAGGTAACGAATATGGCTCAGGCTCATCGCGTGATTGGGCTGCCAAAGCGCCCAAATTGCTTGGTGTTCAAGCAGTGTTGGCGGCAAGTTTCGAGCGGATTCATCGGGCCAATTTGGTCTGTATGGGTATTTTGCCGCTGGAATTTATGGCGGGGCAACCATGGCAAAGCCTTGGATTAAATGGAGCTGAATTCTATACGATTTATGGTTTAGATGCGCTTGTAGCCGGGGGCGAATGTGTGGTTGAGGCCAGTGACGCTGATGGCAACGTCAATCGATGGACAATGCGCGTTCGGATTGATAACCCGAGTGAATTGCGAACCTACTACGCTGGCGGCATTCTCCAACAGGTTGTGCAACGTTTGGCGCTGCCTCAAGCAAAGCAGGTGAATCAACAATGACAGCTCAACAACCTGAACAATTGACACCAGACGCTATTTTAGCGCATTTAGGGCTATTCGATCGGCTTGAACCCACGCTTGATCGCTTTGCCGACCGCCAACAAGCATTCGATTGGCTGCACCTTGGATTAACCGATATTCCGGTTGGACAAGTGCTGGATTTGATTCAGCACTCACCAACCTTGCTGCCACCCCGCACGGGACATATGGGCAATTGGGAAGAAATTGGCCATGGCCGAGCCGGTATGATGGATTTTAATCAAGCGATTTGTAGCCAAGGCTATGGATACCCATTAATTTACTGTTTTAATCAGACTGAGGATGCGGCCTTAGAACGTGGGGATTGGGTCTACTTGCCTGGTTCGTTGATCGATCATGGCAAACGGACTCTGCTACCCTTGTACACCTGGGATGGACAAGGCTTGGTTGAACGACAACGGGAGCAGCCGCTCTTTACGCCATTTGTTCAAACGAGTGTTGATGGGGGGCAAATCCCGCTCAATACCTTGCATTGGCAACGGATGCAGCAATTTCAGCAATTTGAATTTCGGCTTGAAGCACAAAGCGTCTGGCACCATGCCGAGCTAGCCAAAGCGATTGTCCAGCATTTACTGGAACAAGCAGCCATCCAACCCAATACACGCCGGGCCTTTCAAGATATTTTAAGCCATCAGGTCAGCCTTGATGGCAGAATGCAACGGGTTGCGATCCAACGCGAAGCCCAGGGGTATCGCATGGGGGCAATGTTCTATAGCTCAGCAGCAGACCTAGCCGAGGCGAGTATGCTGCCATGGCTTGCAGTAGCCGAGCCAGCGAGCTTTTTTGCCAATATCAAACAACTACCAAACCAGATGCCGCTCTGTTCGCATTTGCTCGCAGGCATTTTCTCGGCAATCTTTCATACCCATTACCCCAACACCACGGTTGAGCGCCAAACCATGTGTCGGCCATTCAATCCGCATTTCCACTGGGGTGCGCGGGATATGGCTGGCTACCCACCCTATCGCAATGGCTATATCGCCGAAAAATCAACCACCAAAAGCTATCGCACACTGTGCCAAAGCATCATTGATGCATTTGACGAAGTTGATCCGATGCTGCTGATCTTATTACCTGCGGTGATCTTCGCGCTTTGTCCAACCAACCAGCATCCTCACGATGCAGAGGCACTAACAGAGTTGTTCAAGCAGGTGCAACAGCTTGAGCCAAGCAGCGATCAAACTACCTATCAGCAAACAATTAGTCAGCAGGTAGCAGGATGGCTCGAACGCCAACGGACAATCCTATCGACCTACTGGATACATCGATTTGCGCCACGTCAGGGTATTTTGCACACCCAAACGCTGGTGAGCAGTCGCCCAGTTGAACCAATTGGCTTTCGAGAATTGAGCTTTCGTCAGGCCTGCATGATCGTTGGCGCATTAATCCATTGGCTTGCGCCAAATTCAGCATTGGCCTAACGAATACACAAAAGCGTCTGGAACCCTATTGAGGAACGCATGCAACAGCTAAGCAAACGCTTGAATATTCCAATTGCAGGGTTATGGTTATTAGCAGCAACCTTTATCACAACCATTGGCAATGGAATGCAAACTTTTACGATCGGGCTTTTACTCTATGATCGAACTGGCTCTGCCGCAGCTTTTGGTGGAGTGATTATTCTCGAACAGGGCTTAACCTTCTTAATGCAGTTTATTGCAGGACCATGGGTTGACCGCGGTAGTCCCAAACGCACATGTATTCAGGTTGAAATTATTCGCGGTCTATTTGTCTGTTTTGCCAGCCTGATGCTTGGTGGCGATCAAGTGGTGCTCTGGATTATGTTGATGACGCTGGTGATTCGGGTGGCCCATCCATTTTATCGGGCGGCTACCTTTGCCCTCGCCCCAGCCGCCATTCCCCGCGATTCGCTTGGGCGCTACAACGGCTATACCAATATTAGCTTGCAAGCCGGTCAATTATTGGGCGTAATTGTTGCCAGCCCAGTGTTCTATTACCTTGGGCCTGCTGTTGCCTTTTTTATCAATGGTTTAACCTTTCTCTTTTCGGCACTTGCGGTTAGTTTTATCCAATTAACTGATCATGAAGTAGTTGCCGAAGCCAAAGCCCAGGTTCAGAATGCTTGGCAACAGATTATTGGCGGTTGGGGTGAGGTGATCGGCTTGCTGCGCCGCGAAGTCGGCTTTATTTGGCATTTGTTGCTCAATACGATTGATGCAGTCGCCGTGCACCTGTTTAATTTGATCGCCGTGCCACTGATTGCTGCCCGCTACAATGGCAGTGTCTATTGGCTCTCAGTAATCGAATGTGCTTATGCAATCGGAGCGATGATCTCTGGTGGCGTGGTGGAGCCACTTTCCAAACGCTGGGGATCGCGTACCTCAACTATGGTCGGGATTGGCGGGCAAGCCCTGTGTTTTATGCTGCTTGGGTTCTTCAGCAACCAATGGCTCACCATTCTGCTGTGCTTCGGCTTAGGCGCATTCAACACGATCTCGTGGACGGTTTTGATGACCACGCTGCAATTACGGATTCGCGGAGCGATCAAAGGGCGGATTGGAATCACGCGCAATTTGCTAACGTCACTAATCACGGCGATCAGCATTCCATTGATTGCCAGTGCTACCAATAGTTCGCTCAATTGGGCCTTGCTGCTCAGTGGGGCAATTTGTTTCGGCTTTGCTGTACTGGCGTTGGTGCTTGGCAGTCCGCGATTTTTGGGCTGGCGCTTACTTGGCGAAGAACCTGTCGCCGCAACCACCCCAGCTGCTTTAGCGGAAACAAGCTCATGAACTTAACCACAACAGTGCTCAGCCTGCAACTTGAGCAACCGTTTGTCAGCAATAAGGGCTCGACGACTACGGTGCACCAAGTTGTAATCAAATTAACTTGGCAGGAGTATGGTGGTTTTGGTACGGTACTTTGCCCCAAAGAAACCCAACTTAGTGTTGAGCAAATTCAACAGCTGATTCAGGCTTGTGAACCATTGCTTAGTACCGCCACACCATGGCAATTTGAACTGTATCAAGGTCAATTAGCCTCAGTCGTTCGCAATCAGGCTGCAATGATGGCTGGCATCGATATGGCATGGCATGATCTTTTGGGCAAGGTGGTTGCCCAACCCATCCACGCGCTTTGGGGCTTGGCAGGGTTGAGCATCCCACCAACGGCACTCTCGCTTGGCGCACAATCGGAGCAGGCCTTGGTCGCACAGGCTGCAAAATTGGCGGCATGGCCAATTCTTAAACTCAAACTCACAACCGATAGCAATCTCGATAGCCTGCGCCAACTACGCGAGGTCTATGCTGGGCGGATTTGGGTTGATGGCAATGGAGCATGGGATGTTGATCAAGCGATTGCTGCGGCGCAACAATGCCATACCTATGGGGTTGAACTGATCGAACAGCCAATTCCAGCGGGCAACCTCGACCAACTGCGCACAATTCGCCAACACTCACCAATTCCCATAGTTGCCGATGAAGATTGTCGTGGGCTTGCTGATGTGCTGCGCTTGCATACATGTGTTGATGTAATTAATCTCAAACTCTTCAAATGTGGAGGCTTACGCCAAGCTCGCACGATGATCGACGTGGCCAAGCAATTTGGCTTAAAAGTTATGTTGGGTTGTAAAACTGAAAGCAGCCTTGGAATTAGCGCCATCGCCCAACTTGCCGGGCTAGCAGATTACCTTGATCTTGATGGGCATCTTGATTTGGTCAATGACCCCTTTCAAGGCCTTGTGATCGAGCAAGGTACGCTGCGTTTACCGCAAACTCCAGGTTTAGGATTAACCATTCAAGGAGCAATCGAATGACAAAACTACGCTGTGCAATTCTTGACGATTATCAACACGCCGCCTTGGCGATGGCTGATTGGTCAGTGGTAGCCGAACAGGTTGAAGTAGAGATTTTTTCTAACTATTTCAGCGAACAAACCGCGTTAATTCAAGCAATCCACGATTGTGAGATTGTGGTAATTATGCGCGAACGAACACCATTTAAAGCTGATTTACTAGCCCAATTGCCAAACCTCAAGCTGTTGATCACTTCGGGTATGCGAAATGCCTCGATCGATGTGGCAGCAGCCCAAGCCCAAGGGGTGGTGGTTTGTGGCACGGCGAGCCGTTCCGAGCCACCAGCCGAATTAACCTGGGCACTGATTTTAGGCTTGGCTCGCCAGATTGTGCCTGAAAATCTGGCTTTACGCACCAATGGCCCATGGCAACAAAGCGTTGGCATGGATTTGGCGGGCCAGCGTTTGGGCTTATTAGGCTTAGGCAAAATTGGCAGCAACGTTGCCAAAGTCGCCCAAGCATTTGGTATGGACGTGTTGGCGTGGAGCCAAAACCTCACTGCTGAGCGCACTCAAGCGCTAGGTGTTCAGCTCGCTGTATCCAAAGAACAGCTGCTTGAACAGAGTGATATTGTTTCGATTCACTTAGTGTTAGGCGAACGGACGCACGGTTTAATCGGCGCTGCCGAACTCCAGCGCATGCGCCGTCATGCCTACCTGATCAACACATCTCGCGCAGCGATTGTCGATCAAGCTGCCTTGATTCAGGCTTTGGAACAGGGATGGATTGGTGGCGCAGGCTTAGATGTGTTTGAGATTGAGCCGCTGCCAGCCCAACACCCATTTCGTAGCTTGCCAAATGTCTTAGCCACACCGCACTTGGGCTATGTATCCCAACGCAACTACAAAGCCTATTTTGGCGAGGCGATTGAAGATATTCAGGCTTTTTTAGCAGGCGCACCAATTCGCCAATTAAGTTAAAGCGGCTAAAGAGTTTTAGATTGTGTGCATAATGGAGTTGATTAACCAATGAAACCGCAACGACAGATGAAACTTGGGGCTTTTCTGCCAGCACCTGGCCACCATGTTGCCGCGTGGCGACACCCGAACACTCCAGCTAATGCTGGGCTTGAAATTCAACACTATACCCAGGTGGCTCAAACCGCTGAACGTGGCAAATTTGATATGCTTTTCCTCTCGGATGGAGTTGGCATCCGCACCCATTATAAAGATGAAGATGAATTAAGCCGTTGGGGTCGGATTGTTCAGTTTGAGCCACTGACCTTACTTTCGGCCTTAGCCATGGTTACCCAAAAGATTGGTTTGACGGCAACTGCTTCAACCACCTATAACGAGCCATTTCATATTGCCCGCAAATTTGCTTCGCTCGATTTTCTGAGCAATGGGCGAGCTGGGTGGAATGTTGTGACCTCGGTGACCGATGTTGAGGCCCAAAATTTCAACCTTCAACACCAACCTGATCATGCCACCCGTTATCGGCGGGCACGCGAATTTATGGATGTGGTAACAGGATTGTGGGATAGTTGGGAGGATGATGCCTTTATCTTCGACAAAGCCACAGGCCGCTATTTCGAACCACAAAAACTACATATGTTGCACCATCGTGGCGAATTTTTTCAGGTACGCGGGCCGCTGAACCTTGCTCGTTCGCCCCAAGGCTACCCAGTTATTGTGCAGGCTGGCTCATCAGAAGACGGTCAAGATTTTGCGGCTCAATGGGCCGAAGTGATTTTTACCGCCCATCAAACGCTTGAGCAAGCCCAAACATTTTATCGTGGCATCAAAGGCCAAATGATTAAGCATGGACGCTCGCCTGAACAAGCCAAGGTTATGCCTGGAGTGTTTGCAGTGGTTGGGCAAACCAGAGCCGAGGCCGAAGCCAAATATGCAATCTTACAAGAACTGGTTGATCCGGTGGTTGGTTTAGGGCTATTGACCGGATTGTTGGGTGATGTTGATATTTCAGGCTATCCCTTGGATGGGCCATTGCCAGAATTACCGGAAACCCAAGGCAGCACCAGCCGCCAAAAACTCGTCTACGAGCAAGCCCAACGCCAAGGCCTCACGATTCGCCAATTGTATCTCTCGGTTGCAGGCGGGCGAGGCCATCGCTTTATTCTTGGAACCCCCAGCGAGATCGCCAATCAACTTGAGGATTGGTTTGTGAACGAGGCTGCTGATGGCTTTAACATCATGCCGCCAAGCTTACCTGATGGCTTAAACGACTTTGTTGATTTGGTGATTCCTGAATTACAACGCCGTGGATTGTTTCGAACTGACTACGAAGGCACAACCTTACGTGACCATCTAGGGCTTGATCGCCCGCTCAATCGCCCGAACAAGAGTACTGCCGAACGTGCCACGCTGGCGATTGCCCGAGGTGCTGAATGAAGATCTTAGTGCTCAATCGTCAAAAGCCTCACTTAGCTCCGTTTGGCGATTGGCTTGGCGATTTAGTGCCACAGGCCCGCTTATTTACGGCTGCCAACCGTGTGCAGGGCTTTCAAGGGTTTGCGGCGATTCAGCCATTTGAGAACTATGAAGACAGTGGCCTGATTGAATTTGAGGCTTTACGGCTGCATCGTCAATCGCCAATCGAGCGAATTGTTGCAACTTCAGAGGTCGATATTCTGCGTGCAGGCCGCTTACGTAGCTATCTTGGGTTGCCAGGCCAACAAGCCGATAGTGCCTTGGCCTTTCGCAATAAAGTTGTGATGAAGCAACACCTGGTTAATCGCACTCAGCTGGTCAATATCCCAATCTTTCAGGCGATCAACGAGCCGTTCGATATCATTCAATTTATCGAACAGCATGGCTACCCAGTAATCGTCAAACCAGATGATGGCAGTGGCTCGCTGGGGGCAAAAATGCTGGCAAACGAGGATGATCTGGCCCAGTTTTTACAACAGCCGCTGCCCCGTGGTTTAGAAATTGAGTGCTTTATCCAAGGCGATCAATATCATGTCGATGGATTATTGGTCGATAACGAGGTCTGTTTCTGCTGGCCATCGCAATATCTTGGCAATGGTTTATCCTTTACCCAAGGCTGGTTTACTGCGAGCCAGATGCTTCGGCCCGAACATCACTTGACCCAGCGCTTAATCGCAGCGGCCAAAGAAGTGTTGGCTTTGCTGCCAACTCCACCCGTCACCAGCTTTCACCTTGAGTTGTTTCATACTCCTGGCGATGAGCTGTTCTTTTGCGAAATTGCCAGCCGCACTGGTGGCGGTATGATCAACGGAACAATTGAGCAGGCATTTGGGATTAATCTAAATCAACTCTTTATCCAAGGCCAAGCTGGCATGCCGATTGATACGAGCCGATTAAGGGCGATCACCCAACCCAAGAAGATTGTCGGTTGGGGGTTGGTTCCACCGCAAGCTGGGGTTTTTCGCGGCTATCGCCAAGCAAAACCACCCCAACCATGGGTCCTCCACTTCGATTGGAGCATTCAGGCAGGTACGCACTCACAACCAGCGCAAATGAGTGTTGATCAAGTCGGCGGGTTTATTGTTGATCTGACTGATGCTCCTAACCCCGAAGAACGCTTGATTGAGGTTTGGCGCTGGGCCGAGCACCAAGCACTGTGGGAGCCAGCAGGAGTAAATGCATGACCGATCAACAATACGTGCAGGATGCTGTTGGTTGGCAACTTACGCCACGCAGTATGAATCTTCAAGGTGTTTGTTTGATCGACCCACAGGTTGGTTGGGCGGTCGGCGATGGTGGGTTAATTGTTTCGACCAACAATGGCGGTACGTCTTGGCAACAGCATGAGGTGACCGAAAAAGATTTACGCGCTGTTACCTTTATTAATCGGCTGCATGGCTGGGCGGTTGGTCGCGATGGGATTATCATCGCGACCAACGATGCTGGTGTTTCATGGCAGCAGCAAGCCAGCGGTTCTGAGCATAATCTCTATGGTGTCGCCTTTGCACCTAACGCAAGCCACGGCTGGGCGGTTGGCGACGATGGGATTATCTTGACAACCCAGAATGGCGGTGAGACATGGCAAACTCAATCAAGTGGCCTGCATCAGCAATTAGCTCGCTGTAGCACTGCCGATGGTGTCCATGGTTGGGCCGTTGGGCATGGTGGGGTTATTCTCGTAACCAACGATGCTGGGCAGACATGGCAGCAGCAAACAAGCCCAACCAGCAACGATTTACGCAGCGTATTTGCAGTTAATCAGCAGGTCGCTTGGATCGTTGGGCGTGCAGGAACAGTGTTGATAACCAACGATGCTGGCCAAACATGGAATCCTGTCCATACTCCAAGCAACAAGGATTTCTATGGGATTGTGGCTGATGCAAGCGAATGCGCAGCTTGGATTAGTGGCGATGATGGCAGTTTCTATCGCACCCACGATGCTGGGCAGACGTGGCAAGCTCAACAGAGCAAAACCAGCAAAGATCTTGTAGCCCTTGCCAGTAGTCGCGATCTCCTGCATGGCTGGGCGGTTGGTGATGACGGAATTATTATTTCAACGAACGATCATGGCAATCACTGGCAAATTCAATTAAATGGTGCTGATCAGCAGCTCATGGCGCTGACCTTTGATCAACATGGTCAAACCGGCTGGGCGGTTGGCCACGCTGGTACGATTATCCATACAACTGATTATGGCCGCAGTTGGCGAACCCAAACCAGTGGCGTAGCCCAGCCACTTTGGGCCGTCTGTAGTAATCCGACAGGGACGATTGGCTGGGCGGTTGGTTCGCACGGCACAATTCTCGCAACCACCGATGCGGGAAAAAGTTGGCAGCAGCAACGTTCGCCATCCTCAGTTAATTACTACGGAATGTGGTTTATCAATCAGCAGGTTGGTTGGATTGTCGGTGCAGCAGGTACGGTATTATCGACGCATAATGCAGGACGGGATTGGCGACAAAAATTATTAGGATTTGGTGTTGCAGACTATTATGCGATATCATTTTCTGCCGATGGACAAGCTGGCTGGATTGTCGGCGCACATGGCACAATTCTCGCGACCAATAATGCTGGCCAAACATGGCACCAACAGCCGAGTGCTTGCGATGCAGCCTTGCTCGCGATCCAGATTGTTAATCAGCAAGAGGTTTGGATTTGCGGCAGTAATGGAACGCTGCTCCAAACAATCGATGCCGGAAACAGCTGGCAGCAGCATGCTTGCGATCCGCAACAGACCTTTACTGATCTTGTCCTGATTGATCAACAAATCTACCTCATTACCCAATCTGGCCAATGTTGGTCAAAATTGACGACAGACCAGCATTGGCAAACCCAAACCCAGCTTAGTCGCCAAGCGCTGCGCTGGATCACTCACAATTCGCACGCCGCAATCACGTGGATTGTGGGTGATGGCGGTACAGTTCTAACCAGTCCTGATCGTGGCACCACGTGGACTGCGCAAGTCAGTGCTACCGGAAAAAACCTGTATGGGATTGATTTCGTGCCCGATGGTCAAATTGGTTGGATCGTTGGTGATGGTGGCTCGCTGTTCAGCAAACAGGCTAGCGCAACCAGCCTGCGTGTCCATAGTAGCCCAATAATTAAAAACCTCTATGCAATTCATAGTCTTGGTGATGGAACAAAGGCATGGGCAGTTGGGCGTGAGGGCAGCATTATCCATACGTCGGATGCTGGACATAGCTGGATTGTTCAACCAAATCCCTGTAGCTCTGATCTTTTAGCTGTCTATTTTGCTGATGCGCAGCGTGGCTGGGCCGTTGGTGATCATGGCACCATTCTCGCAACCACCGATGGCGGAGCTTCGTGGCAACAAGCACCATTCGCTACTGACCAAATTTTATGGGGGCTAGATTTTGCTGATGCACAGCATGGCTGGGCCGTTGGTGATCATGGCACCATTCTCGCAACCACCGATGGCGGAGCTTCGTGGCAAATCCAAGCCAGTGGCTGTGACAAAAACTTCGCAGCCATTCATTGCCAGCCGACATCGACCCACAGCTGGATTGCGGGTGATCGCGGGACGATTTTGCATAGCCGCGATGCAGGCGGTTCATGGCAACTCCAGCCAACTCCAACCCAAAAACACCTAGCGGCTGTGCATTTTTTGCCTGATGGTCAAACAGGCTGGGCCGTCGGTCGTAGCGACACAATTCTTATGACTCGTGATGCTGGCAACACGTGGCACCAGCAAAGCACCACCACAGGCATGAGCCTCTGGGGAGTTCATGGATTATCGTCCAGTCATTATTGGGTAATAGGCGATGAAGGAACGATTTGTGCGACCAACGATGCTGGCTTAAGCTGGCAGCTTCAATCGCGTGGGTTTGGAAAACACTATCCCCAACCAAGCTAGCTTGACGCAGCTTCATGCCACATACTATACTCAAGGGTTGAGGATCGAATAGACCAACAATGGATGTGTTTGTGGAGGAATTATGATCGATTATCAAGCATTTGAAGCCCTTTCGCCAACCACTTTAGCCGACGCACTCAGCCGTAGCCAAGTGATGGATATGGGGATTCATCCGTTATGGCAAGGGATGCCGCGTGTAGCAGGCCCAGCCTTTACTGTTCAATGCACGCCTGGCGATAACCTTATGCTGCATGCCGCGATCTATCGGGCTGAGCCAGGCTCAATCATTGTGGTTGATGGTGCTGATACTAATTTTGCCGTTGCTGGTGGCAATGTTTGTGCGGTTGCCCAACGACGTGGCATCAAAGCCTTCATTATTGATGGCGTAATTCGCGATCTGGCTGAAGCTCGCGCCAACCAATTTCCGGTGTTTGCTCGCGGCGTAATTCCAATTCCTGGTGGCAAAGAGGTTATCAATCCGCTTAATCAACCGCTGGTTTGTGGTGGAGTTCAGGTTGGCCCAGGCGATATTATCGTCGCTGACGAAGAGGGGATTGTGGTTGTACCTCGTGATCGCGCTGAGAGTGTGTTAGCAAAAGCTCAAGCTCGCGCCGCCAAAGATGCAGCCGAAACCCTTGATGCATGGGAACAAGCCCATCGCGCCAAAATCGAGGATATTTTGCGCACCAAGGGTTTCGTTGATTAAGCGGGTATGCCGCCTAGTAGTAGGAAGGAGGGTAGCGCATGAGCCGCCATTTTCTCTTAATCGGCACAGCTCGCGAGGTTCATCCCAAAATCAAGCAACTTGGTCATCGCCTGAGTCTCTTGTGCCCGGTCAAAAATATTAAAACACTCAAGAACCATGGCGATTATGATCGCATCGTTGGCATGGCAGCGAACGCAACCATCGATCAATGGATCGAGCAGGCACGCTTAATCCATTGCCATGCTCCGATTGATGTGCTTGGTGGCTTCAATGAAGTGACCCAGCATATTGCTGCCGATGTTGCCGCAGCATTGAAACTGCCCTATCATAGCTCCGCGACAATTCACTATACGCGCCAGAAAGATGCAATGCGTCAAGTCTTACGCGAGGCGAACCTTGATCCAACCATAGCGCAATCGGTCGAAACAGCCGACGACATTAAGGTATTTGGCGAACGCTATGGCTATCCATTGGTCTTAAAGCCGCGTGATGGTCGAGCAAGCATGGGCGTTTCGATTATTCGTTCTGCTGCTGAGATTGCCACTGCCCAAGCATGGTTTGAAGCCGGTGCAGCAGGCCATGCAATGTTGGTCGAAGAATATTTAAGTGGCGAAGAATATAGTGTTGAAGCCTTTTCGGAATATGGCCAACATCATATAATCTGCGTCACCCAAAAATTCAAAGACCCCCAAACCAGTGTTGAGACTGGCCATTGCTTGCCAGCACCACTGCCTCAAGCAACAGTTGCAGAGATTACAAGCTTTGTCGAACAGGTTTTAACGGCGCTTGATCTACAGAATGGCCCATCGCATACCGAAATTATTCTGACTGCTCGCGGACCACGGATTGTCGAAACTCACGCCCGGCTTGCCGGCGATAGCATTGTTGAATTGATTGAACTAGCCAGCGGAATTGATGTCGATCAACTCTGGATTAAACAGGTCGCTGGCGAAACAGTCTTTGAGCAACTTCCACGCAGCTTTCAACGCTGGGCAGCAATTGCCTATGCCAGCCCGCATGCCATTGGCAGACTGGAACGGGTAGATGGTCAAGAACAAGCAACGCATTGTCCCGGCGTGGTTAAAGCCGACGTACTCCAAGAGCTTGGCAGTTTCTTTCAAGGTGCAAGCGATTCATTTGCTCGAGGCGCATTTGCGATCGCCACTGGCGATACTGCAACTTTAGCAACTATGCAAGCTCGTCAAGCGGCTCAGTGTTTTCGATTTCTGGTTAACTGTGCCGATCCTAGTACACACAGCTGAAACAGGGTTATCCAACGCCCTGATCAATCTTTTAAGCGATGACAGGGCAGCCAGCGCATAATTTGACCGGCGATCGACCACTCAGCAGATCAACCAACGGCATTGCTCTGTCCAACTATCCCATTCCCAAAGTGAGATTGAGCAACGGCAATCTCACTTTGGGCTAGCCTTGTGGGGTTGTAAACCTCAAGCTTCTCAGCTGGTAGGCGTTCATGCAGGCCAATGGTTCCTGTATCAGCGATAATCGCCATCCAGCCTTGTCCGCACCATCGTTCCGCAATCCTATTGGTCTGTGGTCGCCGTCGGCTGATGGGTACATGCAGAAAGCCCTGCGTGCGGGTAAACGCCCGAAACGCATGTGCCATGAAGTGGACACCTGACTAATCAAATCGTTGCTATACCCCTAAAAACTCGCGGGCAGTGGTCTCCGCAGCTGACGGCTCCCGCTCCAAGTACGTCGGTTTCGCCAGCGCAATCGTTCAGCTGATCGGCATCCCCGTGTACTCCGATTCGCCAGCGCCTTGAATGCCCCACCTTTTTCCTACCCTCATCATTCAGCCACTATTGGACTTTTCTCGGAGTCTCTCGAACCCATTTGGCGAACGTCGTCGGACCATTGCTGCTGATTGCTTGGAGATAGTCCTCCGATCCCATGGGCGGACACGCCAGCACGGCTGCGCAGAAGGCGGGCGGCGGCTGATAGCCATGGACGGCAATGAAGTGCACGATGAGTGACGGTGCCACATAGAGCAGGCCATGACCGGGGACAAAGAGATTTTCGCTGCCCATCGGAACGGTCATCCCATCAGCATGCAATGCATCAGGCTGCCCATCTGGCAGACAGCGATCACATGCGTGCCAACCGAGAAACGCAAGCGGTTCCCACGGGTTTTCACAGAGCGAGACGAGTTTGGTCTGTACTGCACTGGCAATGCTGCCTTTCGGATAGGGGTGGCCGCGCTCCAGCCAGCCGACCGCGAGGAGTTTATCGCCATGCGGCTGGTCAAGGTCGAAATAGGTACAAGGGGTGAGATCGTCATACCACGTCATCATCCATCTCCGTTTCTAAATTGAATCCTCCAGCGGCCTTTTTGCCTTGTTTGTGTACGGGCCGTGTTTAGGCATACCGTCGCAGTTGCTGCTCAACGCGACAGCGTATCGCGTGCGGAGCGATGGCGTGAGCACTACGATAACGCTCATAATGGTACTGCGCATGGTACAATCAAACAATTCCGCAGGCATTTGACTGACGGTGTATGTGTTCATGTCGCAGGTAAGGGAGATCGATGGGCAAAAAACAACCACGACCACGTGGTCGTATGATCAACGATTGATTATTCAGCGAATCGATTGTAGTCTGATTAATTCCACTATCAAGCAAGATGCAGATCTGCTCCTGCAAGTGCGAACTCAGGTGCTCAATGGTGATTGGGAGGCGACCGTTCGTGGGTGGTATGCGGGTTTCCGAACCCCGTGAAAGTCGCGGATGGTTCATCCCAGCGGAGGGATGAACCATCCGCTGCCAGTGGTGGGCTAATTATACTGCCACACCTGATGGCTATCTTGGCTATTGACAAAGCCATCAATCATCAAGAAGAAGCGGCTATCGTTTTTGACGACATCGAAGCCATCAGCCTGATTGGGTAGTTCTTTGATCGGGCTGGCGAGGCTCAGAGTGCTCCCGTTGAAGGTATAGGTGAAAAAGCGCATGGTTTGCCAATCATCGTCGTCGGTTTCGCTGCCGGTTTGGCCAATGACCACAACCTCATTCCCTTGATCAACAAGCTGGATTCTACCCGAAAATCGGATGGGCAGCGTTGCTTCGTCTTTGTAATCCAAGATATTGGGCAACGGTGCACCGCTCTCAGACGCAGCGACCGTCCAGCGTGCAACTTCAGCCGTTGCCAAGGGAGAGTCGGTATTGGTTGCTGCCGTGTAGATTCGATTCCCCGATAGGGTAATATCCATAAAATCAACCACCCCACGGGCACTTTGGGCCAATTTCAGCAGATTGCCATGAACATCAACCTGCCACAGCGTGACGATCATATGGCCGTTCGCATCTTGGGCAGCCATGGCGAAGTTGCGCGAACTCTTAATATAATCGGCACTCATCGCGAGTCGGCCCGTTTGGCCAGCCGAGATCTTGGTTGATTGATGGGTAAAGTTCTGACCATCAGTGCTAAGTGTCCATACATCAAAACGGGCACGCCCATCGCTCAGGTATGCCGCCGATACGATTGAGGGATTGGGCGTTGGGCCAACCCGAATCACATGCACCCCATTGGTGCTGACTGGAATCGTCGCAACGCCCGCCGTATCCCCAAGCCGCTCCAGCCGATTGGCACCCGTGGCATTGGTTTTGAAGGCAATCAATTTGATGTGACCGCTGGTTATCGCGGCAACGACGACGATATTATCGCGATATTCGGTCACATCAACATCGTGAATGGGGCCTTCGGTCAACACGAAGTTGGTGCTAATAATCCCGTTGGCATCGGTATAGATTCCATTGATCCGCAGGGCGTTATTGTTACTGGTTTGTTTGGTGGCCGCCACATAGACGCGCCCACCATTGAAGGTTCCTCCATTCGCGGTTGAGACGTTATCCACCGCAGTCACATTTTGGCTATCTAACAGGTCAAAATCAGCGGTCGCCGCAGCGGGTAGGATAGTGATGCTCAGTAAGGTGAGCAGGCTGAGCATTCTAAGACTGAACCGTCTGGTACTCATGGATACCTCCAAAATTACTTAAGAACATAGGTTAGCTATTGTGGTAATACGTGGGTAACGGATATCGATCAATCCTCGTGACGGTGCAATTCCATTGCACTGCCAAAACCATGCCTTGCTCGTAATGCTCAAGGCAGTACATCCATGACGACACTACTATTCATGGAGGGCTTGGACGCTACGGTGTGAGTTCCAGGCTCGCTGCAATCAGCAAGCCCTCCTCCTTACTTGGAACGCCAGACAGATAAAAGGTAAAACCATCAGCATTCCAGATTAGGTTATTGCTCTCCATGACCCCCGCCTCTTGGTCTAAGAAGGTGAACCCTTCAATCCAGACTCCAGCGTGTCCATTGATAGTCACGGACTCCGTTTGGGCCTGCCCCACTGGCATCTGCGTGAACAGTTTCCCTTCGCGTGCTTGGACGAGTATCAGCGTCCTGAGTTGGCCCTTCAGCTGATACATGGTCGCCGTTGCATAGTCCGCATCTACCACATGCTGAATGTCACGATCTACCACACGACTACCAGGCGGCAAGCCATTCAATTGATACACGGAATATCCCGCCTGCGATTGGATGGTTGCGAGATCGGTCATCTCCGTATCGAACGTGAAGCTGACTTGGGGGATGGAAGTCGGCTGCGGTGTTGGTGTCTGCCCTCCAACAATCATATCGGCATAGGTTGGGTCATTTGTAATCTGAACCAGCCCAAGTTGGTAGAGGATGTCGGTCGCCAATACGTGCAATGGGGTCACCATCAAAGTGCCCAGCAGGGCAACCCCACCAATCAGCGCACGGATGCGACCACTCCAGCTTCGTCTCCGCATGCCGTGCGCGAGATGGACGATACCTGCTTCCCGAGTGGTGGGAGGCAGTATCCGCTCGACGCGATCAACCGCCAGCAACTGATCACGAAGGCGGGTCGTAAAGTCGGGATCAGGAGTTTCCTGATACTGGTACAAAAAGTCATCATGGTTAGTCGCCATAAGGGTATACTCCTAAGACGCGGCGCAACCGCACGACGAGTCGATGCAAATGAGTGCCAACCGTCGATTCGGTCAGGTCGAGCACGGTGGCAATATCACGGTTCGTTAATCCAGCTCCATACTTGAGCGCAATCAGCTTATGCTCCTCCACGCTGAGCTGACGTAAATGCGGGAGCAATGCGGCAATGACCGCCCGCCGTTCCACCAGCGTTTCAACGTTGGTGGTATCGGGTAGCGTGGTGGCCTCTGTAAGGGGGGTAGCCGGACGCTTTTGCCGCAGGTGGTGACCAACGACGCGATGGGCAATCGTAAAAATCCATGTTGAGATGGCGCCTTTCGTCGTCACATAGCGCGTTCGACAGCGCCAAATCTCCAAAAAGATGGTTGAGGTCAGATCTTCGGCATGCGTGCGGTCGCCGACGGCGTACAGACACAGGTTATACACGCGTGGCTGAAAGGCCGCATAGACGGCCTGCCAATCAACCGTGTCTGGTGGGCTGGTGGTGGCTGGAAGTGCCAAAGCGTGTGTCTTCATACTTGTATTATTGCCAGAACCGTCACATGTATCTCATACGACGGCGAAACCGCACGACAATCAATAAAAGTATGTCCTTCAACACGTTTGCCCAGTGATTGGAGTTTGGTGGCGACGGCAGGCTTACGGAAAATGACCGTGAGGCGCAACGGAAGGTATCAAACGCCAGCGAGATCGGGATCACTACCCCACGCTCTTGATTGACCGCATGATTGGCCGCAATGGAATAAGATCAACCCATTTTCACCCTCTCTGCCCTCTAAAAAGCATCACGCATTCGGCACGGAGTAAAAAGCCGATTCGTGATGCTTTGCTGATGGTTTTTAGGGAGGCCCAAACCGCGCAATATATAGCGGGACGACATATATCATTGCAGCGTCAACAAAAAAACGCGCAGATCATGGGGTGATCTGCGCATTCGTCGTCATGTGGCAAAAACGTCGAGAGCCATAGTATAGCAACCCTCTACTAGTGCAGCCAGATAGGTATGTAATTCACCCTATGGCCTCACCAACAAGAGGGAGAGCCGGTTTTCGTGGTGCTGGTGGGATACGGCGCATGCAACCGAGAGTACAGACAATTTACATGACACTCCAGATGCAGCCTCGTTGCGATGAAGTGGAGTGTTTTTGGACATCTCGTCACAACAGTGATTTCACCGCTGAAACGATGCGAACAAGACCCGATCTGGCTCCAACACAACCTGAGGCCGAAAGTCAACGGAGGTTATATCCACCAAACCTGGTATCCCCGTCTGCAAGATTGTCTGCATCACCGTCGTCAGCTGCTGGAGCGCGAGGTGCATCCCAATACATTGGTGTGCGCCAATACCAAAGGGGAGATAGCTTAAACGTGGTCGTGTGGCCGCCGCCGCTGGGGCAAACCGCGTCGGATCGAATTGGGTTGGATTGGGATACCAGCGAGGATTCCGTTGGATAACAAATGGACTGAAGCCCAAGCTTAATCCAGTTTGGTTGGTCGATCACGGCAACCGATATTGATCAAAATGGTCTTTACGATATCGTTATTGGAGCGCCTGGTGAGGCTCCAGGCGGAGATCCAAAATCGGGGTATGCTTTTGGCTATCAGGGAAGTTCTCACGGGCCAATTCCATGGTTTGGGATTGATCAGCATGGCCTTGATATAAACGAGTAAAGGCACTGCTCGAAGCCCCTGAGGGAGCTAGTGATGGAGTCACACCTCGTTATTAAAGAAGTGGTGACCCCATCACTAGCATATCGCTATGCTTCATCACGGCTCCTCCATCAGCGCCAACGCCGGAATGCGTAACATCGTCACAAACCCCGCTTGAGTCGCATTGATACTAGGAGTATTCCATGACACGATCACTACTGCTCCTGCTTTGTGCAAGTACGATATTGGTTGGATGTGGCGCATCTCATCCAACAGAAACACCGATTCCCATAACACTGGTTAGCGATTTTAGTAGCTGGGAGGGAGAATTTACTGGGCAGTATCGGGAGCCAACGCCGATGTGTCTTTTAGAGCTATCAGAGCAACGCGATAACCACCTAACGGCAATGGTCAACCCAACGGTTCGCAACCACATTCAACAATCGCAACAACCCCAAACCGTTATGATTGCATGCTTTCTCGGTCTTCGACAAGCTGGTGGTGCATCACTGTCAATTCAATCGATCACCATTAGCGAAGCGATGATCCACATCTATGCGACTGTTTCACTCCCACAGCCCCATGAGTTTGCAGAAAGTGGGACACACTCTCCCGTTTCAGTGGTTCGAATTGATCAAGGCGCTATTCCACGGAATATTCCCTTAACATTACGGCTTATCAACGCAACAACAACCCAAGAACTCGCGAATAACAGCGTCATTCGCCCCTAACAGGGTTAAGGATACGTGGTTTCTGTGCTGTGAGGTAATCACGTATCTTTTTCTTGCATCGACCAAATCCTTGCAGCGGTGCTGCTCTATCCCTATCCACTGGAGTATCCGCCTCTACAGTCTTCGTGCATCAGCGGATACTCCAGTGGATGCCAGCAATACAAGGTAGGCTTGCTGGTCTCGCACCCCGCAGCCGTTTTGGCCTATCACAAAGCACAAGAGAAGTATCCACTGATAAACGACATTATTGCTCTAAACGGCGGCGTACAGCCGCCGCATGGGCGGTCAGTCCTTCGGCCTCAGCCAAACGCTGAGCGACTGGCCCTAATCGTTGCAAGGCTTTTTCGTTCAAGCCAACCAACGAAATAACTTTTCGGAAGTGGTCAACATTGACTGGCGAGGCATAGCGAGCCGTACCACCAGTGGGCATAATGTGCGATGGCCCAGCCACATAATCACCCAACACTTCAAACGAACGTTCACCAAGGAAAATGCCCCCAGCATTGCGTACTTTACCCACATATTGCCAAGGATCGTTGACTAATAAACAGAGGTGCTCAGGGCCATAGGCATTACTTAAATCGAATGCAACCTCTAATGAAGGGACAAGCACAATCCCTGAGCGATTGGTGAGCGCTTGGGCCGCGATTTCAGCTCGTTCAAGCTCTTCGAGTTGACGAGCAACCGCGACCTGGACTTTTTCGGCCAATTCCAACGAAGGCGTAAGCAAAATCGCCGAAGCCAGCAAATCATGTTCGGCTTGGGCGAGTAAATCGGCAGCCACTAGCTCAGGGTTAGCATCAGCATCGGCAATCACCATGGTTTCGGTAGGGCCGGGCAAGGCTTCAATATCAACCGTGCCATACACCGCCTTTTTGGCCAACACCACAAACAGATTGCCTGGACCGATAATTTTATCGACATGTGGCACACTATTCGTGCCATAGGCCATCGCAGCAATGGCCTGTGCCCCGCCCAAACGAAAAATTCGGTGGACTCCAGCAATATCGGCAGCTACCAAGACCAACGGCGAGATCTCGCCAGTATCACGTTGCGGCGGCGAGCACACAATAATCTCGCGTACTCCAGCTACCTTAGCTGGAATTACCCCCATCAATAATGACGATGGAAGGGGAGCTGTGCCACCTGGCGCATACGCCCCAATCCGCTCAAGTGGTAGAACAATCTGACCCAGTGCTCCTTCATCCGACCAATCAACCCAACTTTGGCGGGTTTGCTTACGATGAAAACGCTCGATCTCGGCAGCAGAGATCCGTAACGCTTCAACCAATAATGGATCAAGTTGGCTATAGGCGGCTTCAATCGCCGAGCGATCGACCTCAAATTGGCTTAATTCAACGCCTTCGATCGTGCGGCTCCAGTGCTCTAAGGCCGCATCGCCATCGCGCCGCACACTGGCTAAGATCTGATCAACCGCAGCGGCAGGCGTTGTGCCAACCCCAAACATGTGGTCGAGGCTTTGTTGTAAACGCTCTGGAACTTCGACCGTATCGAAGGCGACTCGTGCTAATGGGCCTTGTTGAGCCTGCGCAAGATCGGTATAAAGCTGAATTGGCATGTATGCTCCATCTATCCAATGAACTAGCAGCATGCTACCAAATTCGGCGTTGAGCGCAAATGAAGGCGAAGCATGGCAGCACAATGGTGATCCAGATGCTTTAATCCGAATAGTAGCTAATAATTGGGCAATAAGCAATATAATTATGTCAATTTACATATTGTTGCAGGTGGCCGATTTGCTGCCAGCCCTACCATCCTTGACGCAGCTTCAGGCTGCATACTATACTCAAGCTGACGCGCTCAGCCGTAGCCAAGTGATGGATCTGGTATGGCAGGAGATGCCGCGCGTCGCAGGCCCAGCTTTTACCGTTCAATGGATGCCTAGTGATAATTGTATGCTACATGCAGCAATCTATCGGGCTGAGCCAGGCTCAATTAAGGAGCATCATCAATGGAGCATAAACGCACTGCAGGAGTAGAGGTATTAGTTCGAGATATCCTTGTTACTTTCCCACAACCCTATGGTGAGGACATCATTGAGGAAGTCTGCATCGCAATTGAGGCATCTCCTGCATGGAAACAGCGTTACGATGAACTTGGGGCGCTTCTGCATCCAACAGTCGTCAACAACTGGATTGGCCAATATGTAAAATGGCAGACAGGCTACGAAACTCTTCGTGAAGTTACTGCCCACCGTTCAGGATTGATCAAAAACTATTCAAAACTGATTCCAGCCATAGCCAAACCGAACAACTAAAAGTAAAATTGCCTTTGATCACGATGGATCAAAGGCAATTTTACTTTTACCAACCTTGTGGAGTTCTAGACAATAGGATTCTCAACTGGCAGGCGTTCGTGCAGGCCAATCTGGTTCCCCTCCGTATCAGCAATAATCGCCATCCAGCCTTGCGGACCAATAGATGTACGCGGCATCACCACTATGCCACCGTGATCCGCCACCAATGCTAGTGCGGCATCAAGCCGACCTGTCGCATCCAAATAAAGTAACACCCCATCACGCGACGGCGTAGCCGTTGCCGAATGCACGATTGACCCAATCCCTTGGCCTTCAGCGGTCATCAAGATTGCATTGGGAATACCCATAAACACTTCTTCGCGCAAGGTTGTATCCAGCACGATATTGTAAAAAGCGACCGCACGAGCGAAGTTGGTGGCGGGAATTTCAAACCAATTCAGCTGAACCATTGATCAGGACTCCTCTAATAGGCGAGACGACATCAGCTTAACACCCCGCTGTGACACCCCTATGGCAGGAGCGTTTTAGGCAAATCGTACATTCGTTGAATTGCCCAACCCTGATCACGGATGAGCGTTTGCAGGGCAATCGGTTCGAGCACCCGCGCAAACCGTCCCCAACTCAAAATCCACTGCACCACATCCGTGATCGCACGAACATGCAGGATTGCCAAGAGTCCGTCTGGTTGCTGGATTGTGCTGACTACAAAAAAGGGCAGATCTTCAAGTACCCATGTTTTTATCTGTTCTGCAAACAATACTTGGACACAAATTGGCTGATCAAGCTGGGTGGCATCCTGAGGGATGGGTGATGTACCCGTTGGTTCAAATGTGTGATCCAGCATCGTCAGGTCACCAATCCGTTCGACTCGAAAATTGCGCATCGACTGACGAAGGTGACAAAAGCCGTGGAGATACCAGACGGTACGGACACAGGTTAGCTGATAGGGATCGACCATACGAGTCGTGTGACGCGCAGCCGCAAAGGGGGTGGTGCGCCCATGATAGCCCATTCGAAGCGAGCGCTGGGCCACAATCGCTTCCCGCAGCACTGTCAAGTGGCCTTGCTGGATCGCCGTATCACGGGCTGCGATAATCGCCATCCCTTGCTGCATCGTGGTCACATGCAGGCGCAGCGGTGGCGGAAGCACGGTTATAATTTTTGTGGTTGCCGTTCGGGCCGCAGTGGCATAGGCCGGATCATACAAGTGACCAAGCGCCCGTAGTCCTTGCACAATCAGCAAGGCTTCGGCGGGAGTCAACTGGAGTGGTGGTAAAAAGTAGCCTTCAACGAGGGAATAGCCTTGGCCTGGCACACTAATAATCGGCACACCTGCCTCGCACAGTGCGAGGATATCACGATACACGGTGCGCACGCTGATTTCAAACGTCGCGGCAAGATCAGCGGCCCGTCGCCGTTGATGCGCCTGTAACTCAAGCACGATAGCCAGCAATCGATCAACACGATTCATAATATCTCTCTCGGGCAAACATCGACAGAATCGACCATCGCTATCGAAGTTTGCGAATGCTATACTGCAACGACCAGACTAGATACCAATTGAAAGGAGTCATATGACCCAGGAAAAACCACCCAAAGGCCCAGCCTCGTATTTCCCATCGATCGAAAAAACCTATGGCTATCCGATTGATCATTGGATGACCATTCTTGATAGCATGGTGGGCAAGACCCATATGCAAATGGTTGCTGCGCTAAAGACCGAGCATAATCTTGGTCATGGTCATGCGAATGCGCTGGTTGCCTACTATCGCTCGCAGCAGGAACCAAGCACGTAATTCCAATGGAGCCATATCTGCTCAAGGATGTGGCTCAGTCGAACTCCTGATCGCCCTTGATAACAATGGATCACTTGCATCTACAACCCCGATCATCATGATCATACGACTAAGATCGCCTTTATTTGGTAAAATGAACGGTTTGAAGCTAGAATTCGCTTCGCGGCCTTTCCTTTCCACAAATACTGTCCGTAAATCGGCAGTCACGGGATGAGACTCGTTTTGATAAAGGCCATACTGGAGTATATCCCATGGTAGCTGATTTGTTGTCTTGCATTGCTGCTACGACGACGCTTCCCGAGCTGCTTCGAACCGCAGCAGAAACCACGCCTGACCAAGTAATTATCCATATTGCTGCCGCTGGTAACGAACGAAGTATCAGTTACCACGAACTCTATAGATCGTCCCAAGCTGTTGGCCAAACGTTGCGACGCAGTGGACTCAGCACAGGCCAAGTAGTCTTGATCGCGCTTGAATCGAGTGTCGATTTCTTGGTTGGTTTTTGGGGTGCGCTGTTTGCAGGTCTTGTCCCCGCACCGCTGGCCGCCGAACCAAAGCGGATTCTGGCAATTTGGCAAAGCCTAGAGCAGCCAGCTTTACTTGTCAATCACGCAGTTGGCGAGTCAATCATCGCGCTAGCGGAACAACTAGCACCACCAGCACAATTAGCGCAGGAACGACCCACCGCGCTTGATGGGCCATGGACTACGGCAGTCCAGCTTTTCAGCCCAATAACTAAACGTCATCGTTCAGGGCACATCAGCGCTGAAGGTAGCGTTCAGCCCCATGATCTCGCCTATCTCCAGTTTTCTTCGGGCAGCACCGGCCAGCCTCGGGGAGTTGAGTTGTCTCATGCTGGGTTGCTGGCAAATCTGTACCAAATGGGGAGTGCCTGTGCCATCAACTCCCAAGATAGCGTTGTCAGTTGGATGCCTTATTATCATGATATGGGCTTAATTGCTGCGCACTTGCTACCGCTGGCAGCTGGAATCAAACAGGTCAAAATTGATGAGTTTTATTTTGCCCGTCGTCCAGCTATTTGGCTAGAAATCACCCATCAACATCAAGCAAGCTTGTTAACTGCTGCTCCTTTCGCCCTCGATTTGGTCAATCGTCGGGTAAAACCAGCACAGCTTGTAGGTCTCGATCTGCGTTGTGTGCGGTTGTTGATCGTTGGAGCCGAACCAATTGTTGCGGCGAGCTGTCGGGCGTTTCTTGCTCAACTTGCACCAACTGGCTTATCGCCACAGGTTTTGCTACCGGTGTATGGTTTAGCTGAGGCTTGTGTCGGCGTTAGCCTATCCCCATTGGGCACAGGTATGACCACCCATCATATTAATCGTCACATATTGCTTCATGAAGCACGGGCTAGCTCACCTGACGAGAACCAACATCACAGCACTGACCCAATCGACCAAACCGATTGGTTAGAACTGGTTGATGTTGGCCTGCCAATTCCCGATTGTCGTGTGCGGATCGTCGATGATCAGGATAAGCTGCTCGGCGATGATTTGATCGGTCATATTCAGGTATCAGGGTCGCAATTGATGCGCGGTTATTATCGTAGCAACGACCCGAGCGCTGCATTTTGCGATGGTTGGCTGCGCACTGGCGATCTTGGTTTTTTACGCAATGGACGTTTGGTAATTACTGGACGGGCCAAGGAGATCGTGATTGTTAATGGGCAAAAGCATCATGCACCTGATCTTGAAGATCTCATCAGCACCGTTGATGGGCTACATGCCAAACGGATCGCAGTGTGTGGCGCTGAGCGAGATGGTCAGCGCGTCGTTGTATTTCTGGCGATTAACGCATGGCAAACGGTACTGCCCGCAATCAACACAGCAATCCGCAGGCTGCGACGCACAACTGGCACGACAATAATCGATATTGTGCCGTTGCGAGCCAGCCAGTTTCCACGTACAAGCAGCGGCAAACTCAAGCGTAATGTGCTGCGCGAACGCTATGAGTTGGGTGAATTCGATGCGGTGATCGCTGATGTGCAACAAGCCTTAGCAGCCCTTAATTCTCCCCCACGCATGGCATTAAACCACTTGGAACAAGCGATTATTATGCTTTGCGCTCAAACGTTAGAGCTTGATCCAAGTCAGATAGGCTTGCACGATTCGGTCTTTGAACTCGGGGCAACCTCGCTACAATTAATGGATCTTTTAGCAGAAATTGGTGATCGCTTCAACCGAGAGCCAGATGCCGCCGTGCTACGCAACCATCCCACACCCGCAGGCCTAATCGCTTGGATTCAACAACCAGAAATTATGTCAACTAATAGTATGCCAGATGCGCGTAGCGATCGATTCGCTACCCCCGAGCCAATCGCAATTATTGGTATGGCCTGCCGATTGCCCGATGCTAATACACCAGAACAGTTTTGGTTGAATTTGGCCGCAGGGGTCGATAGTATTAAACAATTGCCAAGCCCACGCCATGACACAACGGCTAGCCCCGCGCCCAATGGCCAAGCGTGGGGCAGCCAGTTAGCGACAGTCAGCTATTTTGATCACGACTTTTTTAACATTAACGCGGATGAAGCCGCAGCCATGGACCCTCAACAACGCATGTTGCTAGAGTTAGCCTATCATGCCCTCGAACGAGCGGGGTATGCAGCCGAGCGACGGAATGGTCGGCGAGTTGGTGTATTTGTGGGGGTTGGTGAGGCCTCGTATCAAGAGCTATTGTTGCCTCTATTGGCGCATAGCGAACAGCTTCATTCATCAATAGCAACTGGCAACATGCGCAATCTGATTGCTGGTCGAATTGCCCATTGTCTTGATTTAAATGGCCCAGCAATTGCGATTGATACTGCCTGCTCATCAAGCTTGGTTGCGCTGCATATGGCTCGCACAAGTTTACTCGTTGGCGATTGCGATCTCGCGTTGGTAGGTGGCATTAACCTTAATTTAACCGAAACCCCCTATCAACTGTTGGAACGTGCAGGAGCGCTCTCACCAAGCGGGCGCTGCCAAGCATTTGATGCCGCAGCCGATGGAATTGTCCTCGGCGAGGGGGCTGGAGTATTGGTGCTAGAGCGCTTAGGTCATGCCCAGCACAATGGCGATAGCATCTTAGCGCTGATTCGTGGCTCAGCAATCAATAATGATGGGCACTCGTTGAGTCCAATGGCTCCCAACCCATTGCGCCAAACGGAAGTGCTACGCCAAGCCTACCGCGAAGCCAACCTTGATCCAGCAAGTATCTCCTATATCGAGGCCCATGGCACTGGTACTGCCATTGGCGATCCGATAGAAGCTCGTTCATTGGCCCAAGCTTTTCCAGCAACAAGCAATCAACCACGTCGGATCGGTTCGGTCAAAACCAACCTCGGCCATTTACTCAATGCTGCGGGCATTGCCTCCCTGATCAAAGTGATCTTAATGTTTCAGCAGCGCCAAATTCCCCCATCGCTGCATTACACAACCCCCAATCAACGCTTTGATCTTGCAGCAGCTGGAATGACGATCAACACAACGCTTGAACCGTGGCACGGGCCACAGCCACTCCGTGCTGGGGTTAATAGCTTTGGGTTTGGGGGCACAAATGCCCATGTTATTCTGGAAGCGCCAGCTCCAGCACCAAATCCTGCGCACATACCAAACGATTTTCAAATGCTACCAATTTCGGCTCGTACCGAGCAGGCTTTAGCCGAACTTGCAGCTACTTTAGCCCAACGCATGCAAACCGATAAGGCGTTGAAGCTAGCCGATGTATGCTTTAGCTTGGCTGAGCGTGAAGTTTTTAGCCACCGCGCAGTCCTAGCCAGCGATGGGGCTGAGCGAGCGCATAGCGAACTTGTCGATGGGTTGGCCTGTTTAGCCGCCGGAGCGGCAAATCCAGTGCTGATCACTGCGCCGCCAACCGCGCAACGCCGTAAAATTGCCCTGCTATTTGCGGGACAAGGAGCACAATATCCCCAGCAAGGGGCACTGCTTTATCAACAAGAAGCAGTCTTCAGGGCCACCCTGGATGCTGCCTCGGCGCAACTTGGCCCAATTAATGGGCGGCCATTGCTCGAATGGTGTTTGGATGCGGATGTTGATAGTCGTGCCTTGGCCGATACCGCTGTGACCCAGCCGCTGCTTGTGGCCTTTGAGGTGGCCCTAGCTCGCCTTGTTATCAGTTGGGGGCTTAGTCCTGATGCGCTGGTTGGCCATAGTGTTGGTGAGCTAGCAGCAGCATGTATCGCTGGTGTCCTAAGTTTTGAGGCAGTTTTAGAGTTGGCGCGGGCACGGGGACAGCTGATGGCAACATTGGCAGAGCCGGGCATGATGGCGGCAGTCTTTGCCCCAGAGCTGATTGTTGCCACAGTGGTGGCCCACTATGCCGCTGACGTAACAATCGCTGCCTACAATACACCCAATCAGGTGGTTATTTCAGGTCAGCGGGTTGCAGTTATGCAGGCACTCGCAGATTTGGAGCGTGATGGATTTAATGCGGTGATTGTTAACGATCATATGGCTTATCATTCACCCTTGATCCAAGCAGCAGTGCCTGCGATTGCCGAGGTCGCCGCCAAGTTTCAGCCAGCAACCCCTACGCTTCCACTGTTGAGTACGGTCAGCGTTGAATGGATGCATGGTACTGCTAAGCTCGATGCCGAGTACTGGGCAACCCAAGTTGTCGAGCCAGTGCGGTTTGCTGCGGCGCTCGAGCGGTTATTCAATGAAGGGTTCGATACCTTGATTGAGATTGGCCCAGGCAGCACGCTAACAGCCTTTGCTCGCCAAATGGCGGTAGGGCGAGCTGCCAGCTCAAGCGTCGAGGCACTGCTCAAGCGCGGCACAAACGACTACACCACTATTCGCACGGCAATTGGGCGCTTGTGGGTTCATGGCGTTGATTTCAAGCTATCAGCATTGGTGGGCAAACAGGGACAACGTGTGCCCCTGCCAAATTACCCGTTCGCCCGTATTCGCCATTGGTTGCCAACCCCCCCCGAGCTTAAGCCACGTCTTCAGACACTTGAACTTAAACCAACACCTGAGCACCCAGCGTTGCTCCATGGTCAGGCGATTGCCGCAGTTAGTTTGCAAACTACTCCACGTGGGTATCGCTTGAATTTGAAGACTGCCGATGGGCAAACCCTCCTCGAATTAACCAATCTTCGCGAGGTAGCCGCCCCCCAGCCTCCGCCCGATCACGCGCCAGCGCTCCTTCAACAAGTTGTTTGGACTCAGACTGCATTAGCTGCCCCAAGCGACCAAGCGCTCGAACAATGGGTTGTGATTGCAGATAATAACAATCCGTTGGCCGACCAGCTGCTTAGATTGCTGAATACAGCCAATCGAGCCTGTGTTGTAACAACCAGTGCAATGCTCAACAGCGTGCTTCCAACCATCTCCAATCGTTATGGATTGATCATCCTAGGTGCGCTGAGTTCCGATGAAGTGATTGCTCAAACCAACGCGTTTGAGCAAACTTGTTACGTTGGGGCGCTCCAACTCTTGGATTCAATCAAGTCAATCTTGGCCTTACCCACATCCAAGCAACCCAACGGCTTATGGGTTGTTACAGCGGGAGCATACGCGATTAACAACCATACACAAGTTGTTGCGCCACAAGCATTGCTTGCCGGGCTAGCAGCAGCCTTGCCCGATCAGCGGATTAAATTTCCCTGTGTAGCACTTGATCTCGAATTGACCGACGACATCCCAGCCCAAGGCCAACTACTCTTGGGGGAGCTACAAACCCAACCAAGCAATGGGGTCGTTGCATGGCGGGCGGGCAAACGGCTAACCCGCACCTTAGCACCCTTAGCGGGCGGCCCAAGCAAGCGACCACCAAGTGAAAAGCCTGGTCGGGTGATTATCATCGCAGGTGGAACAGGCGGGGTTGGCGCTCAGCTTGCCCGCCATCTAGCAACCCACAACCAACCAACCCTCATCTTGCTTGGCCGTTCTGCCCTTGATGCACAGCGCAGCAGCTTACTTGAACAACTCAACGACTTGGGCGCAGTGGCTCGCTACTGCCAAGTTGATATTTGCGATCCCCAACAGGTAGACCAGCTTATTGCCGAGCTGGCAGCCTCCAGCAATGGGATTTTTGGGATCATTCAAGCAGCAGGAATTGTCGATGTAGGTTCATTACAAGCCAAAAGCGCCCAGCAGTTGCTGGCCGTGCTCGCACCAAAAGTTAGCGGTACATGGCTGCTCGCGCGAGCGCTTGAGCGCTACCAGCAACGACCAGCATTTTTTATCAATTGCTCATCAATTGCCGCTGTGGTCGCTGGCCTCGGCGGGGGAATTGCCGATTACGTAGCAGCTAATGCGTTTCTTGATGCGTTTGCAGCAAGCGAGCGCCAAGCTGGACGGCCCATGACCACCCTAAATTGGGCCGCCTGGGATGGAATTGGCTTGGCTGCTAATCCAATGTTGGTTGAGCAACTCCGCCAGCGCGGCTTACCACCACTGCATCCAAGCCAAGCATTACAGGCATTTGACCAAGTGCTTTACACCGAGCAACGCCAAGTTGTTATTTTGGCCCCTGTTGAATCGACAGCTGAGCCGCAGTATCAAGCAACTAAAGCAGCAATTACTCCGCCAGTTGCAATCAGTAATCCTGCAATGAATGTTACCCAGCAGATTCAAGCCTTGGTGGGTAACGCATTGAAATTGCCACCTGAACAGATTTCTGAGGATGCTTCGTTTCTGGCGCTCGGCCTTGACTCGTTGCAAGCGGTCGATTTGGTTAAACAACTTGAACAAACCCTTGGCACAACCTTGCCATTAACCCTGTTTTTTGAGTTCCAGACTATTCGTGAATTAGTGGCGTATCTGAGTAAGCAGCGCCAAGTTGGAATAGCAGAAACAGTAGCTACTGATATTGTGATGCAGACTATTCCGTCGATCAATCTAAATCAAGCATTCCCAATCGCGCCAGCCCAAGTTAGCTTTTACGTGGGGCATCAGCTCTATCCGGCCAGCCCAGCCTTTACCCTGATTCGCCAACAGATTGCGGGCTTCCTCGATCAAGTGGCCTTACAGCAGGCACTATGCTATCTCGTTGAGCGCCATCCAATGCTGCGGGCGCAATTTGAGCCAGTTGATCACGAGCAACCTGAGCCACGCCAGCGGATCATCGCAGCAGATCTGCTACCACCTAGTTTGTGGTTTGAACAACGGGAAGCTCCAGCGGATCATGCAGTCTTTGAGCAGCAGTTAGCCCATTATCAATTTGATTTGTTCAAGGCTCCGTTATTTCGAGTTGTGCTTTGGCCCGATAGCGCTGATCGTTGGGTATTGCTTTTGTTGCTTCATCATAGTATTGCCGATGGTTGGAGCACCAGCATCCTCATCGACGAGCTATGGCAGGTCTATACCCAGCTGGTACAAAAACAGCCAATTGCTCTCCCAGCCCTAGCCTGTACCTTTGAACATTACACCGAGCACGCGCTTAAGGCCGCAACCAGCCAGCAAGCCAGCATTGATCGCGCTTGGTGGAATAGCTATTTGGGTCAAAATAACGCTGCCATTACCTGGACACTGCCAACCGATGCTCCCCTCAGCGAAGCAATCACCCAGCCAATTGGTAGCTTCCACCAGCAGCTAGATTTAGCTACAAGCAGGGAACTACGCCAGCATGCCGCAGCATTAGGAGTTTCACTCTTTCATCTGCTGTTGGCGATCTATGTTCGTCAGCTAGCAGATTGGAGCCATACTAATGCCCTTGCGATCAATGTGGCTGAACATGGGCGGAGCATGCGTTTGGTTGGCATTGAGCAAATAGTTGGCTGCTGCGCTGATCATCTGCCGTTGCTTTTAACCCTTGACGAAGCTGCTGATATCAACAGCTTAGCTGGATTAATTCGTGATCAGTGGACAAGTATCCAACAACATTCCAACATCTCGGCTCTTGATTTGGCTCGCTTGTCGGGAGTACGCCACCAAACCGGGCCACGTGCGCCAGGTGCGGCTTCGTTCAGTCTTGCTCGCTTTCCCGGCAAGCTGCCCGAGGATTGTCCAATCAGCATTCAAGCGCTAACCGCAAGTACAGCCACAGCAGCAACGCAACTTTCCTTACTCATTGCCGAAGTCCGTGGCGTGCTCCAGTGCACGTGGATCTATGCAACGAGCGCCTTCCAAGCTCACACCATCGAACAGCTAGCCAACAGCTATCGGCGCGATCTAATGGCGATCATTCAGCCAAGCCAACCCCAGCCAGCGTTACAATCAAAGCTGGTCGCAGCCAAACCGCAATCGCTGACTCCAAGCCGAATTCTTGACCAGTGCTTGCGTCAGCCTGGGCGAGTTGCAGTCAATGCTGATGGTCAATTATTAACCTATGCCCAACTAGCGAGCTATGCAGCACAGGTGGCAATTTGGCTTTTGGCCAACGGCGCAGGCCCAAATCAACCAGTTGCGCTGCTAACCCAACCAGGAATTGCCAGCATTGTTGGGATGGTAGGGGCGCTATGGGCGGGCGTACCATGGCTTGGGCTTAATCCCGATTATCCATTAGCCCAACTGCACGATCAGCTTACTCAAGCGGGTGTTCAACGACTGCTCCATCACAATCAAACCCACCAAACAGCTTTGCAACTCCAGCAAAGCGCAATGCCGCAGCTTCAACTAGGCTGGCTTGATCAACTCATTCAGCAAGTGACAGCCCTAACCTCAATGCCATCGATTGCCACGCCCACGCCGACTGATCTTGCGTATGTCATTTTCACATCAGGCTCAACAGGCCGCCCAAAAGGTGTGCCGATTACCCATGGAGCGCTTGCTAATTATCTTGAGTGGTTGGTTGAACGCTTCGATTACAGCCCGAATGATCGGCTGCTCCAAACCGCCGCGCTCAGCTTTGATGCGGCTATCAGTCAGATTCTTGGGCCACTGACCTCGGGTGGCAGCGTGATTACCCTTAATGCGTTGGCGGTACGCGATCCACTTGAGTTATTAGAGGTACTTGAGCGTGAGCGTCCGACCATTTGGCGCTCTGTCCCAGCACTTTGGGAACGTGTGATCACGGCAATCGAACGCCGGATTGCCGATGGGCAAGCAGCACCCGCCTTGAGCGAACTACGATTGATTGGGGTTGGCGGCGAGGCGCTACCCGCGAGCTATGTCCGACGCTGGATGGATATCTACGGCGAACAGCAGCAGATTGTTAATCATTATGGGCCAACCGAGGCCACGATCAACGCAACTGCTTACCAAATTAGGCAACGACCAAGCATAAACGCCCACATTCCAATTGGCAAAGCAATCACTGGCACGATCACTCGTGTGCTTGATCAACAAGGGCAAATCTGCCCGCTCGCAACAATCGGCGAGTTGTACATCGGCGGCAGCGGGCTAGCAGCGGGCTATCTTGGGCGACCCGATCTGACGGCACTCCAGTTTGTGCCTGATCCACTACAAGCAGGCGCACGACTCTATCGAACGGGTGATTTAGTTCGTGAGCTAGCCGATGGCAATTTGGTGTTTGTTGGTCGGGTTGATGAGCAAATCAAGCTACGCGGCTATCGCATCGAGCCAGCCGAAATCGAGGCCGCATTACAAGAACATGAGGCAATTACCAAAGCGGTTGCTTGTATGGTTGAGGCTGGCGATCAGTCAATCTTGGCAGCCTATTTGGAAACAAAAGCCGTCTTGCCATCCGATCCGGAGCTACGGCGCTGGTTAGCAAAGCGTTTGCCGCCACAGATGATTCCTCAGCGCTTTTATGCGGTGGCATCCTTTCCAATCACAAGTTCAGGCAAGATTGATCGTGCTCGACTACGCTCGCTGCCAATTCCGGCCCCAATCAATGTAGCCCAAGGAGTGCAGCCGGAAACCGCAACCGAGTTACTGCTGGCCGAAATCTGGCAGAAGGTGCTTAACCTACCACATGTTTATCGCGATGACGATTTCTTTGAATTGGGCGGCGATTCGCTGTTGCTGTTGCAGGTGCTAACCCGTCTAGAGGGCCGTGTCGCGGTACTACCAAGAGCCGCTAGTTTGTATGCCCAAAGTAGCTTGGTAGGTTTCGCTCAGGCCTTGGATGCAGCGGCTAGCCAGCAACAATCAACTGAGCAACCAACGTTCGCCGAACAGCGATCATCGATCCAAGCCGACAATCCAACGTTTGCGCTTACCCCCGCTCAAATCGGTTTTATGCTAACCGAGGCGTTTGATCCAGCGGCGGCAACAACCTGGTGCGCCCGCCTTGCCATCACAGGCCCACTGGATCAAGCGTTGCTTCAGCAGGCGCTTGGCATCCTCGTCAAGCGCCATCAAATGCTGCGCGTGCGCATATTGACCGATCAACGCCCGCCGCTTCAGCAAGAACAACCATTTGAGCTTCCCCACTTGATCGTTCACGATGTGCAAGCGCTGCTTGCTGCTGGTGCTGATGAACATCAGCTAATTGAGCAGCACTGGTACGCAGAACAAACGCAGCGCTTTCAACTTGATCAACCGCCCTTGCTGCGCATGCGGGTATTGCGATTAGCTCCAACTCGCCATATCTGGCTGATTGCCGCTCATCACATTATTGGCGATGGTTGGAGTGCATGGATTTTCGGCCAAGAATTACTGCACATATACGATAGTCTTGGGCGGGGTGAATCGCCACGTTTGCCCAATTTACGCTCAACGTTTCAAGATTATGTCAAATTAATCCAACAATCGAGTGAGCAATCAGCACTACACGCAGCATACTGGCGTAATCAATTTCGCCAAACCTATCACCGACCGTTATTACCAGCCAATAATGTCGAGCCAGCTGCAACAACCCTGAATATCAGCCGCAGCCTACCAGCAAAGACCTTGAAACAACTACGGCAAGTGGCGGCAGTCGAGGGTTTAACCCCTTATGTAGTGCTGCTGAGTCTCTTTATTTATCAATTGCGCCAACTCACTGCGGCCAACGACCTGGTAATCGGCACTGCCCACGCTGGTCGCGACCTTGCCTTGCCTGATATTGAGCGGATATTCGGCTGTTTCGCCACCGCATTACCAATTCGATTCATTCATAACCAGCCAGAAGTAGCGATCCATAGTCTCTTGCAACCAGTCGCCCAAGCCTTCCGAAGCGCCTACCAGCATGCACTAGCACCTACGGAAATTGCCCGAATCATTGGTGCTGATAACACAATCTCAGCCATTACTGCAACGGGGGCACAATTTTTCTTCACATTCTTGGATTTTGAGGCTCTTGGAAGCTTGCAGAGCCAAACGCTAACGCTTGATTGGGACAACTCATATGCCGAAATTCAACCACCATTTGGCGCGACCGAGTTGCTGTTTAGCGCACGCGCAACGAATGGCAATTTGCGGCTCACACTGCAAGCAGCCCCTACAAAACTTGATCACACCACCATGCAAGGCTTTATGGATGGTTTGCTAGCAGCAATGCAGCAACTTATTGCAAAACCACAGCCCATTAAGCAGCGCCAGATTCAGGTTGGCACACGGCCAGTCAACATCCAATCAAACACCCTCGATGCTGCATTGATCGGCTATCTACCACCAAGCCGAAGTATTGCAGCGCTGGTTGGGCTACAAGGCGCTGAGTCCAAGCTACGCGAGCAGTTGCGTGCGATGCTCTTCCCTGCTGGACAGCCGCGCTGGTTTGAACTACTTGAGACTCCCATTGGATCATCAGCATTACTGTGTTTACCGCGCTTTGCCGAGGAGTTGCAGCCCAACCATGCCGCCCACATCACAAACGAAATCGCTGCTGGAATGGCTTTAGCCCAAGCGAGGGGCGTGCGCTGCGTTTCATTAGCAGGGATGTTGCCAGCGCTTACTGGCTATGGGTATGGTGTGCTGCGTGCGCTAGCCCACGATACCCAACCCCAACCAGCCCTCACGACTGGCCATGCCACAACCGTCGTCGCCGTGGTACTAACGCTTGAGTCCGCCCTTGTCGTAACAGGTCACGAACTGGCACAAAGCGACGTGGCCATTGTGGGGCTTGGCTCGATTGGGCAATCAGTCTTGCATTTACTCCTCAAAACCCTGCCACATCCGCGCTCGTTGGTGCTATGTGATCTCGCCAGCAATCAATCGCGGCTCAACGACCTCGCCACCCGCTTGCAGCACGAGGCTGGCTATACAGGCCCAATTAAGGTAGTTGCCGCCGATAGTGGAGTGCCGATCGACGTTTACCAAAGCCAAATCATTATTGCGGCCACAAGCACAGCCGGAATTATTGAGGTAGAACAGTTACAAGCCGGCACAATTGTGGTTGATGATTCGTTTCCACCATGCCTTGACCCAGCCAAAGCCATTCAGCGTATGCAACACCATGGCGATGTCTTGATCGTTGGTGGCGGGCAGCTCGCGTGTGGGCCAAGCCAGCGCACAATCGATCTCCCACTCAGCAATCCGGCCCTTTACGAACGGATTTTAGCCGAAATTCTACCGAATGCCGCCGCTAGTTGCCAACTCGAAGCATTGTTATGGGCAACCGACCCAAGCTTACCCCTGACGCATGGACTGGTTACGGTCGAGGCAGCCTTGCGCTATCGAGCTGCGATAATGCGGGCTGGCTTTGGCCCGGCACCGCTCCATTTACAAGGATTTCAGCCAGATCTCCAGCACTTTACAACCCTATAACTTAAAAAACGCCCGTTGGGAGCAAACTCCCAGCGGGCGTTCCGATCACCGTGGTATTTGATTTAGCCGCGTTTTTCGACTGGAACGAAATCGCGAGCATCGTAGCCAGTGTAGATCTGGCGTGGGCGAGCAATTGAAGTTTCCTTGTCGTTGTGCATTTCATCCCACTGGGCCAACCAACCGACCGTGCGAGGGATGGCAAACAGCACTGGGAACATATCAACAGGGAATTTCATTGCTTGGTAAATAATGCCCGTGTAGAAATCGACATTGGGGTACAGCTTGCGTGAGACGAAATAATCATCTTCGAGCGCAATCTTTTCAAGTTCCAAGGCAATGTCGATCATTGGGTTACGCCCAACAACTTCAAACACATCGTAGGCCAGCTGCTTGACGATCGCAGCGCGAGGATCGTAGTTCTTGTAGACGCGATGGCCGAAGCCCATCAACAAGACTTCACGATTTTTGACGCGGCGGATGTAATCGGCAACATTACTGGCGGAACCGATTTCTTGCAACATGCGCAGCACTTGCTCGTTTGCGCCGCCATGCAGCGGACCATACAAGGCTGCCGCCGCCCCAGCCATGGCTGAATAGGGATCGACGTTTGAGCTACCCACTGAGCGCATCGCATTCGTGCCACAATTTTGCTCGTGGTCGGCATGCAAAACGAACAAAACATCCAAGGCTTTTTCCATAATTGGGTCTGGAATGTATGGATCAGCTCTTTGGAACATCATCTTCAAGAAGTTGCCAGTATAGCTCAACGAGTTATCGGGGTAAACGTAGGGCAAGCCCATACGTTTGCGATAGGCATAGGCCGAGATCGTTGGCACTTTGGCGATCAAGCGAGCAATCTGCAAACGGCGCATTGCTGGATCTTTGACGTTTTTGGCTTGAGGATAGAAGGTTGACATTGCACTCAAGGTACTAATCAACATCCCCATGGGGTGGGCATCAAAATGAAAGCCATCCATTAACTTCTTGATATTTTCATGCACCATTGTGCGGTGGGTAATTTCATGAACCCATGCATCAAGTTGTGGTTTGGTTGGCAGTTCTCCATTGAGAATCAAGTAGGCGGTTTCGAGGTAGCTGCTGCTATCAGCCAATTGCTCAATTGGGTAGCCGCGATAGCGCAGAATCCCAGCGTCGCCATCGATATAGGTAATTGAGCTACGGCATGATGAGGTGTTATTGAAGCCTGGGTCGTGGGTCATCAGCCCAAAATCTTCGGCATCTGCTTTGATCTGACGTAAGTCGAGGGCGCGGATGGTGCCATCGACGATGGGCAATTCGTAAGTTTTCCCAGTACGATTATCGGTGATCGTCAAGCTGTTAGTCACCAGCGACCTCCTAAAAGCTTAGAACAAAAAATGAGGCGACATTGCCCCAAAAATCCTGATTGGTTTGTCATTGTAACATAAGCTTGAGCCTATTCGTTGCTTAAATAGGCCATCATGACGCACTATGTTAGCACACTGCGTTAGACTGTCGCTTTGGGATGTTCGACTAATTCAGTTAACACACCATGTAAGGCTTTGGGGTGAATAAAGGCAATCCGAGTTCCATGAATTCCAGGCCGCGCCTGGTGATCGATCAGGCGTACACCTTGGGCTTGCAAAGATTCTAAAGCATGATCAATATCTTCGACGGTGTAGGCCACATGATGAATCCCCTCGCCGCGTTCAGCCAAAAATTTGGCAAAAGCTGCATCAGGGCTGGTCGGGGCGATTAATTCAAGTAATGTGCCACCAACCTGACCCACCGCAACCCGCATATGCCGTTCCGGCATCTCGATAATTTCCCAAGCATCAAGCGCGAGTTGCTGGCGATAACTGGCAATCGCTTGCTCAAGATCGTGCACGGCCAAGCCCAGATGATCAACTCGCGTGAGCAATTGCTCCATTGCATCCTCACAAACACGTCCAAAAATCATCATTTGGATTAAGTGTAACGCTTCCATAATCAAACGTAAAGGCTTGGCAATAGCTGAGATACTAGATAGAGGTATGCACATCAAGCTTATTGTTTATGCTGCCATAACTGCCCGTAACACAGGGCTGTGGTCGGTGACAGCTAGCGTTTGTTCGTCACCCAGCGCTGGATTAGGGGGTGCGAGCCGCAATTGCTCATGCGGCTCGCAGACTGGGCATCTCTCAGTTCACCCGCCGTTCTTGCGACGAGATGTGGTCTTGAATATATAGACATGGACGCTATCATACCGAAATTGTCGCTTGGAATCGTATTGTATGAATTTCAAGCTGTGCGCACAGACACGATAAATCAGGTCTACCTAACTCGCCTATGAGCCTCACGCTTCATAAAGTTGATGACATGAATGGCGTTAGTACCGACCGATAGGCATTTCAGCCGTACCTACAAAGTGCCACAGTATACCCAGAAGGAGTTACAGCTAAGTTACAATTTGGCAAAGGCAATGGATCAAGCGGATGACCAAACGAAACGATGCCCATCCACTTGATCCATTGCCACAGATTTATCAGAATCAAGCCGTGTTCGTTCAAGATATACGTGTCACTATTCCTCGCCTAGGTTGGCTTTTGCCAAGTCACTGGTGATGGACTTGTTCACCTGCTTCAGCATAAAGGTTGGTGCAAAACGGCTCATCAGCTTCATGATGTTGCTCATGCCTGGCCGAATTTCGGCGGTGTCGTGTTCAAGTTGCTCCAGGGCTACCCGTACCATTTTTTCAACATTCATCACGATTGGATTCTTGCTATTGAGGGAGTCGGAACCCAAGTTCTCCAGCAATGGGGTGGTGGTGGCAGGCGGAGCCAGTTCAATCACTGTGACATTCGTATCGTGCAGTTGGATGCGAAGAGATTGGGTATAGGAATGCAAGCCGGCCTTTGCTGCGCTGTAAATAGGCGAACTGGCGAGGGGGACAAACGCGAGCAATGATGAGGTATTGATGATGGTGGCATGGGGCTTTGTTTTGAGAAACGGCAAGAATTGCTCGATCATGCGCACTGGTCTAAGCAGATCGACCTCAATCTCACGGCCAATGTCCTGTAAGCCAATCCGCCCGTTTAGCCGCAACGTCCGCATCACGCCAGCGTTATTGATCAGCATATTTAGATCAGGAAACTCGTTCGTTACCCGTTCGTAGAGTGCGGCAATTGCCGCCGGGTCACTGACATCGCTTTGATAGGTCTGTACCCTTGGGATATGTTCGTGGATGGCTCGGAGTTTATTGGGATCTCGTCCGGTCACGAGAATGGTATTCTGTCGTTGGTGGAGTTGCTTGGCGAGTTCCAAGCCGATACCGCTTGTTCCACCCGTGATGAGGATTGTGTTTGCTGAAAGTTTCATGAGACCCTTTGCCTTTATATATGCAGCGATCATGCGCAATCACTGTGATGTATGGTTAAAGATGCAGCCGTACCTTCAAAAAATGAGTCGAGAACGCATAGGCGATTATCTGAGGATGTATTGGAATGACTGGATCGACAGCACATACAGAACATCCTTACCGTGTCTCGATTAGCCTACGCGTAACAGCGCCGTCTCAGGCCGCGAAGCAGGCGCGAAACACCTTCATCAACCGCAGCGAGCCACGTAATCGCAACTTGCGTCGGACAAGCGCCCATGTCGGGGTGCGATCGCCAGCCACTATCCCGAGCCATGTTCGGCTGTCGGCGCTGATCCGCAGGTCGGCATGGCCGACGCAACCCTCCGTAATCGTCACTCGCTTTCGCGAATCTGGGCCGTCGCCGATGCTGACGGTTGCAGCATAGTCCTCGGCTCCGCTGAAAACCAGATGGTAGACGGCGTTTACCCCTTCGGCAGCCGTCGGACGAAAAACCCGGGGCAGGCTCTTAACGAAGGCTTCGACCGAGGAGAAGCGGATGCCGCTGCCAACCCGCTTGACATGCTTATGCGGAAAGCGTCGCCGCACGTAGGCCGCCGTCGTTTCGGTTGACACGTAAATGGTCTCAACCTTATCTTGCAACGGCTTGACTACCTCCTTCAGAAAGCCAGCCCGATTAGTCAGAAAAGGCGCGATAACGTCGTCACCAGCGGGGCAGACGGCGATGCAGTAGGCCGCCTTATACGAGGCACCAAAGCTGAGGCTTTGCCACATCGAGGCTGTCTCGCTGGCTGTGGTGCGCTCGTAATACTCCCCGGCATCGTTGCTTGATACGAGCGTTTCCACCCAATCATTGAAGCCACCCATAAACTCGCGATAATTGTGGGTGAAGCAAGCTGCAAAGTCGAAGTCGCCAGACGGACTAATTGCCCCGACCGGACATGCCGCCACGCAAAGCTTGCATTCCAGACAGGGATTGTAGTCGATCGGCTTATCCTCTGCCGAAATTACGGCATCGGTGACGATCGTACCCAGCAAGATGAAATTGCCGAAGCGTGGGTGGATCACGTTGCGGTGAATACCCATCTGTCCCAGTCCTGCCGCCACCGCCACTGGTTTGTGCGAGATGATCCAGCTTTTGCCGGGAAATCGCTCGACTTCCATCGGAAAGCCGCTGGCTGGATTGGCCGCACGCACGCCCTGTGCTTCCAGTGCCGTGACAATCGTATGCGCCGCATCGTCGGCATGATCAACCGTGTGGTGGAACTCCAAATTGGCAACCGATCGCGCCGGGCTGCGAATCGGCTCGCGATTCATGCGGCAGACGATACTGATCAGGCTGCGTGCCCAGGGGAAATTTTCCAAGATCTCTGCCCGCTGATTGTCAAGCTCCGCCCGATCAATGGATACGAAGCCAACATCGTCTGCGCCAGAGTCGAGGCAAAGATCGCGGAGCGTCGTAGCGGCCAGCCTCGGAAAATCCTCGGTTGACTGAATAGCCCGCTCCTGTCTAAAGCGCAGCACTGTCGGATGATTCTGCAAATGAGCCATAGATCCTCCAGATATAGGTGTATATACACGTAAATGATCAAAAAAATTAGCGAACGCCACGGCGCAGCGTTTTCAGCGTATCAAGTAAATCGCCGAACTGATCGCTGCCAAGCACCACGACAACACGTTTTTGGGCCTGTTGCCAAAGCGGCAGTGCTGCTTCAAGTGCCGCAACACCTCGCGTGGTAATCGCCACTTGACGGCGGCGTTTATCGCCGTCGGGCTGGTCTTCGACCAAGCCATCGCGCTGGAGCGCCTGGAGATTACGGGTCAGGGTAGTCCGATCCATACCAAGCGCTTCGGCGAGCTGGCCCATGCCACTCGGTCCGATCTGCGCCAGCGTCGCCAGCAGGGTGAACTGACTGCAATGGAGGCCGGTCTCCTTAAGCGCGTCATCGTATGCCTGCGTCACAAGCCTGGCAGTTTTTCGCAGGTTAGCGCAGGCGCAAAAACGCAATTCGGCTAAAACAGTGGCTTCCATCGGCCTTCCCTTAAAATAAGTGTATATACACGGAAATATACTTCACTGATAGCCCACTTGTCAAGCAAGAGGATGCCCCAACCTGGACTTAATGGAGATCATCCTGCTGATAAACCCTATGTTTATCTGATACTCAACCCATTATCCAAACCACAATAGGAATTGCACCGATGCGTGCGTGCCGTCGGCGATATGCGAACACAAAAGGCTTAATCAGCTAAAATCATAGCCAGATTAATGTGCTGCTTGACAACCGTCTGTCTGGACGGTATTATACCGTCTATCTGGACGGTTTGGAGTTTTGCATGACGAAGAAAAATCCCCAAGCCACCAAAGCCAAGCTTTTGCATGCACTGATTGCCGTGATTATGCGTGATGGTGCGGCCAACGTAACCCTAGAAGCGATTGCCAAAGAAGCCAGCGTGAGCAAAGGCGGCTTGCTACATCACTTTCCAACTAAGGAGAGCTTATTTCAGGGTTTGCTGGATCTCGCCAAACAGGCCTGGGAAACATGTTTAGCCGGAGAATTGGCCAAAGAATCGCCTGACGTGGCAGGCTATTGGTGTCGAGCCTATGTGCATGCCAGCTTTAGCCAACCACCCAAAGATATTCAAATGCTGCACGCGGTGCGGCGAGTGGTCGCAATCTATCCTGAGTTATTTGATTATTGGCGCGAAACCTATGTGCAAACTACCCCAGCGCCAGCCAACGATGGCTTAACGCTTGGGCGTTCACTCACTATTCAACTAGCCTGCGATAGCCTGTGGTTCAGCGAATTAATCGGCTTGCCAATTATTTCAGCGGCGGCCCAACAGGCGCTTTACGATGAATTATTGAGGTTAACCTATGAGCCTTGATACGCTCAAACCCACAACGACCAACCCAATCGATAACTGGAGCCACATTGTTTGGAAACCACGCTTTTTTGCCATTTGGCTGGGTCAAGCTAGCTCGTTGGTCGGCAGCGCCCTGACCCAATTTGTATTAATATGGTGGATCACCCAAACCGTCGGCACGGCCCAAGCTTTATCGCTCGCTGGCATGATGGCCTTGCTGCCACAAGCAGTCTTTGGGCCAATTGGCGGTATCATCGCCGACCGCTGGAATCGCCGCCTGATTATGATTAGCAGCGATCTGATTTCAGCCATCAGTATGGTTATTTTGATTGTGCTTTTTGCGACCGAGCAGATTCAGCTTTGGCATATCTACACGCTGATGTTTTTGCGCAGCACGATGCAGGCCTTTCAAAGCCCTGCCGCGACGGCCAGCACCAGCCAACTTGTACCGCCCGATTGGCTAACGCGTGCAGCTGGCATGAACCAGATTATTTTGGGCTTGATGAGTGTGGCGGCGGCTCCACTTGGCGCATTGGCGATGAGCTTATTTTCTCTTGAAGGCGCGTTGATGATCGATGTGGTCACTGCGCTACTCGCAATTACACCATTATTGTTCTATAAAGTGCCCCAAACTCGTCAGGCTACCGAGGATCAAGCCAGCATGTGGCACGATTTTCGCAGCGGCTTCAGCATGATTCTGCACCATCGCGGCTTAACTTTGATGTATGGACTAACTTTGTTGATGGTGGCGGTGTTGATTCCAACCTTCGTGCTGACTCCGTTGTTGATTCAGCAAGAATTTGGCGGTGGAGTTGAGCGGGTTGCTTTGATGGAAGGTATGGGCGGTTTGGGCATGTTAATCGGTGGTCTGATGATCAGCATCATGCAGTTTTCCATGCGCCGAATTGTTTTGGTGTTGGTGATGTTTGCGCTCTCGTCAGCGATGGTTGGCTTGGCGGGGCTTGTGCCTAGCTCGCTGTTTTGGGTAGCAGTGGTTTTATGGTTTATCAGTGGGGTAACCTATACCATCGGCAATGCACCAATTATTGCAATCGTCCAAACAATTGTGCCCAATCAAATGCAGGGCCGTGCCCTCTCACTCTATTCAACCATGATCGGCCTAGCTGGCCCGCTGACCTTGCCCCTGACCGGACCACTCAGCGAATTGATCGGCATTCGCATGATCTTTATTGGCGGTGGTTTTATTGCCGCCTTGGTGTGCTGTTTGGCTTTTCTATCACCCAGCATTTTACAAATTGAGCAAACGCCAATCGCCACACATGACTAAAGCTATCCCTCACCCCTGGCCCTCTCCCGCGTGCGCGATGAGAGGGCCAGGGGTGAGGAAACAAGGCCTAATGCTCGAATTTAATCAATTGGCTCAGATAACGGATATACATGAGGATAGGCGGCCCGAATCGCTGGATCATTCCAGATCTGCGCAAGCGTAGCAGCATGTTGTTGAACATCGGTCACAAATTGCCACAGAAAATCCAGATTGAAATCAAATTCTCCATTCGCCACAAGCAATTCATACTCAGTTGCATCGAGCGCATATACCACACGAATATCACCTCGTCCACCAAGTACTTGCAATTTCAAACTAAAATTATTAATTTCTTCATAATCAAAATCGCTGATTAATGCTGCATCAGTTGTCCGCACCCTTAGCCAAGGCTCAAGCTGTTCCGCAAACGTTTCCAGTGTTGTCCGTGCAAACCAACACCGAAAATCTTCGACCCGCAACCAGTGATCCTTAACTGTGAGGCTCACCAAAACTCGTTGCTCCCGCAGATCAAGTTCAACAAAATGCAAAACCAGTCGCCGCTCTGTACCCAAGCCGATCACTAACGGTTTAATCTCCATAGCCATTCTCCTATCAAGTAGCACTTGTATCCTAGCATAACTTGCTGCTTGACAAGCTCTCAACTCATCTTTATAATTTGACACACTATGTGTCTTAATTAAAATCAATCTTGTTTCAACAGGTTGATATTCTCCCATCAAAATAAAGACACACTATGTGTCATAAAAATAATTCTGCTAGACCTTTGACGTTGTAATCTGCAAGTTATTCCTAGGAAAGGGTGCTTTATGCGCTGGTTGAACACGCTTACGCCATGGCGAATCGTCGGTTTATTAACGCTGCTTTGTCTCGGGTTGGCTGGGCTGGCTCGCTCGCCACAAGCCTTGCCAACCAGCGCTGATCCCATTCAGCGAGCCTGGCAATTGGCGCAAATCAGCGGCAGCTATCGCTATAGCATTGATCTGGCCCAAACGACCACCGCCGCACCCAGCCTTGCCAATGCTGGAGCCAATCCGCAACGCAGCGAGCGTTTAAGCATCAATGGCACGATCGATCAGGCCGCTGATCGCATGGAAATGACGATTGCTAACAACGCCGAGCAAAATGTCAGCAATAGTTTCGCCCTGAAAATTGAGCAAGGCCGCAGCTTTGGGCGTTATGGCACTGGCAATTGGCAGCCAATCGAGCAATCGAGCGATCTTTTTGCACCAGCTGGCGATCCCTTGGGCTTTTTAGCAGGGCTTGAGCAGGTAACCAGCCTTGGCAAAGAAACGCGCAACGTTGGTAATTTGCGCTTGGAGTTTCAACACTATCAATTTAATTTCAATGGCGAGCAATTCGCCACCTATTTGCAACCCAAACTCGAAGCCCAATTGCGCCAACGCGGCGAGTTACCAGTCGGCATGAGCCTCGATACCAGCACCAGCTACGCCCAAATGAATGGTACAGGCGAAGTTTGGCTTGATCAGCATGGCTTGCCCAGCCGTCTGAACCTACATTTGAATTTGCCAGCCCAAGCTGATGGCTCAAACGTCAGCGCCACCATTCGCTCCGATTTCTTCGATTTTGATCAGCGTCGTTTGGCTTTAGCAAGTAGTTCGTTTTGGCAACAGCCTGATCGTTGGTTGGGCTATCGCCTTGATCAAACTCAACGCCAATTGCAGCCACTCGCCCAAATCGCCTTGATTCCATGTTTAGAAATTTTGCTTTTGGCCTTGGCTGTAGTGTTTTGGCGCAAACGTCGCACCCAAACACTGATGGCTGCCAGTGTGATTAGCGCCATGTTGATCACGCCCATGCTGCAGGCCGAAAATGTTGCTGCCACCCGCAGCAAGCAACTCGCCAAACAGGCCGAACAAACTGAACAACAAGCCCAAGCCGAGTTACAGCAACAGGCAATGACCAAAACTCAAAACCTTTGGCAACCCAACACCAAACCAGAAGCCCAAGCGCTTAGTCCTAAACAACTTGCCAGCAACGGCAGCGATAGCGATGGCGATGGCTTAAGCGATGCCGATGAAGACGATTGGTATAGCTGCGCCACGCTTGGCTCAAGCACTGGCTATTGTGCTGGCGTGAGCAACGCCAAAGATTACGATGGCGATGGCTTGAGCGATGGCGCGGAAGTCAATCAACTTGGCACATTGCCACGCAACAGCGATAGCGATGGCGATTCGATTCCCGACGGTTTGGAAGTGAAGGGGTTTCGCTACCAAGGCCAACAATGGTATCTCGACCCACTGAGCAACGATAGTAATCAAGATGGCTTGCTCGATAGCGTCGATTGTGGCATTTGGTCGCAAACCTCAAACGCCTACAATCCCAACGCGATCTGCCCTGATACTGATGGCGACGGCCAGCCCGATCTGTTTGATCGCGATAACGATAACGATGGGATTAATGATGATGTTGATCTTTCGCCCAATTTGCTGAGCAGCGCAGTTTTTGATGATCAAAATCCGCTCAAGTTGCAAATTGATAACCTCAAAACCAATCGCCCAGTTTTTGTTGATTTTCAGCTGCGGCCAACCGATCTTGAGCATTTGAGCTATTCTTCGCGCATTTTGGATTGGCCTGCCAACGACAATCAAGGCCAAATTCAGCGAGTGCTCGACACGACCTTTGCCACCAGCACCAACAGCGATATTCGGATCAACGCGATCAACGCCGATTATGGTGATGTGATGATGGTGCCGATGCTGGAAATTACCATGCCCTACAGCACTGGTCATTATGCTAACTTGCCAATTACCACGACCTACCAAAATAATCAGCGCCAACTTGGCGTGGGCGTTGAGCAATGGCTCGATTCAAGCGAACTTGATCCATATGGCATTACCGTGCGTGATCTCGATACGAATTCAGGGAATTTGCTAGCCTATGTGCCAGTTGTGCGGGTTAGCAATAGCATGGGTGGTAATCCAGCGGCCTTTGCTGCTCGCATGCTCTATTATCCCGAACAAGGCAGCAACGGCACGGCCAATTGGGGCGCGGCGCAACAAGTGCGTTTGGTTTGGCTGGTGCAGATGATCACCGATGAATGTGTTGATGCTGAAGCCGACCCCAGCACCTGCGCCCGCCAAGAAAACCTGAGTATCGTGCAGATTTACGACGAAGCGTGGTCGCTGGCAGGCATGAGCGTCAGCGAAGATCATGGCGCAAAAACCGCAATCATGTACGAGCAACCAAGCAGCGACAGCAATTTACAACTTGACGACGAGTTGTGGATGGTTGCCTGGAATCTTAATAACACGTTTATTCGTGGTCGCGATTGCGATACACTCAACGGCACCACCTGCCAAGGCAACGGCCAACGCGATGTGCGCATCAACAATCTGGCCAGCCAAATCGCAAGCTGGTCGAGCAACAGCAGCAACATAGCAGTGCAAACCAGCAATTTCTTGCACGAAGGCTATCTCTCGCAAATATCGATGCAGCAAATTAGCGACCTGCTTGAAACGCAATTTAATAGTTATAGCAGCCAAACCAACCCAAGCTTGCTGATTGCCCAAGAAAAAAGCAATCGTAGCCTAAATTTACAAGATGGCGCTGGTTTAAGTAATGGCCTAGCTCGCTTTGATCTCAACCCCAGCACGATTAAATTAACCACGATTGCGGGAATGAGTTGGGCTACCTATCAATTTATTAATGGTGCTTGGCAAAATTATGCAATTGATGATTATCTGACCTTGTTGGAAACCACGCTGCGCACCAACCAAACCTTTATTCAACATGAAGTTGGCGAAGAATTATCAGGTAAATTAATTTGGGCACAGCTGTTTTATGCCAGCATTAATCAAGGCTTTTTGGGGCTGGCTGAAATCGATAGCGTGCCCGTTTGGAAACCAAGCGCCGATGCCCTAACCGAACAGGATTATCAAGCAACCTGGTTTGTGAACCCTAGCCCAAGCGGTGGGCATGGCTTTGCGGCAACGGCGAATCTCTACGCTGAACAATTGCAAAAAGTCTATAAAAATCTGCGCAAAGCCCAATCAACTTCGAATAAATGGGCCAAATTCGACCGCACGCTCAGCCACGACAAGATCGACCCGACAAGCTTGCAAGGCCTCAAAACAGTTCGTGCCGCCACCAATTATGCGATTGGGGTTTCGATTGGCTTGACTTTGCTGGGCGGAACCTTGCTGTTAATTGGCTTGACCACCAATAACGCCGCACTAATCAAAACCAGCCAAATTATCCTGACCGCAGCATCAATGTTGCTGGTGGTTACCCGCATCACCATGATCGTCAGCCAAATGACGGCGGTTGTGCGGGCTGGTTCAACATTAATTTCCACGTTGAGCATGCTGCAATCAGTGGCCAAGGCCAATCGTTCGCTGGGCACAGTTAATTTGGTGATTGCCCTGACCATGATTTGGGGGGTGTTTATCTTCCAACTGGCCAGCGGCCAATTTGGCTGGGGTTCGCATAGCGCCAATTTGGCCTTAGCGCAGGCAATCGCTGCCACAATTATGATTTTTGTGATGCTGGTAATTGCCTTCATTCCGATTATCGGGCCGTTGATCGTGGCAATTATTTCGTTGGTCGATTTGATCTTGCGGCTGTTCAATATTCGTGGCTTTAGCGATTGGATGAGCCAATTTATCGCCGACCAACTCTACGAAGCCAATAACCTGCTCGATAACCTGAGCGATCCCAATCGGCTCAACATCACCAGCAAAACGATCGATTTGCTGTATCCTGAATTGGGTTTTGTACGCTCGAATGCTTTGAGCATGACCTTCGCCGTCACTAATACACTCAAATATAACGACCATTTCGACGTAGGCGATGCTCGCCGTTCGACCTTCCGTTATTGGTTGCAACGCAGCGCCACCGATCAACACGCAGCGCTTGGGCAAAATCAAATGCGCAACGAATGGGATGCGATCGGCAATCGCCAGATTCAAACCAGCGCCGAGATTAGCCTGCCAGAAGCCTTGCCCTTCAGCGATGTTGGCACAGGCATCAATCGCTCACTTGGTCAGCAGTTATTTATTACCGAAGCTTCGGTCGCGCCCTATGAAGGCTGTTGGTTGGTCGCAACGATTGAAGTCGATTGCACATGGTATGACACCAAGGGTTCGAGCCATTCCAACATTGGCGAATTTCAATATTTCGATATTTTGCCTGATACGATCGAGCAATTTGCCAACCTCGATTGGAACATGAACCCCGATCTGCGCTTTAACCAAATTAAAGATGCTGATGGCGATGGCTTGATCAGCCAAGCCTTGGGTGGCGTTGACCCCGATGATACGCGCTTCGATAGCGACAACGATGGCTTATCAGATTATGTTGAGCTGAGCAACGGTACAAATCCCCAGAATGGCGACAGCGATCAAGACCAATTGAGCGATTTTGAGGAGCATGCCTACCACACCAACCCGCTCAACCGCGATAGCGATAGCGATGGCCTGGTTGATTATGTTGAGTTCAAACAGGGTTGGCTAGTCGCCTACAGCGATCTTAGTAGCACTCAGACCAAACTCGCGCGGATATGGTCGGGCAATAGCAGCGATGCCGATAACGATTCGCTCAGCGATTTAGAAGAATATACCTTTGGCTTCAACCCGTGGGTCGCCACCGATCCTTCGTTAATTGATAATTTAGTCGAGATCGAACGACTCAGCGTCAACGAGCAAAACGCCCCGCGTTTGTTGGCGCAATTTGGCGAGCGCGAACAAAGCCAAGCCTTCGCCGATAGCTCAGGCGCAAATCACACGCTGCGTTGTAGCCCAAGTCAATGCCCAAGTTTGGCGATTGGGCGCTATGCCAATGGAGTTAAATTCGATGGCACCAACGATCAACTCAATAGCAATGTTGGTATGCTCGAATTAGCCCAAGCCAGCTTTACTTTGGCTGCATGGGTCAAAACGACCAGCACCAAACAGGCGATCATCACTAAGAACGATGGCGATAGCACGTGGGAACGCGGCGAAAAATCGTTCTACATTAATGCCAACGGCCAACCAACCTTCGTCGGTTTTGGCAACAACTACATCACCAGCAACCAAAGTGTCAACGACGATCGCTGGCATCATGTGGCAGTCGAATGGGATTACCCCAATTTGACGGGCACGATCTACATCGATGGCATTGACCGCACCAATCGAACCAGCACTAATTACCGCACTAACAACCGCGATAACGCCAACGATACATTAAAAGTTGGCCGCAACAACTCCAACAGCAACGAAGCTGCCAATAATTTCAAAGGCCTGCTCGATGAAGTTGCGGTGTTTGATCGCACGCTTGGCACGGCCCAAATCAATGATCTGATGCAAGGGCGCTACAATCCAAATGATCGCTTATTGGCTCCAGGCGCAGCGCTGAGTTATCAAGCCACGATTTCCAACACCTTGCCCGCCCAAAGCGTCAATGGCCAACTGAGCGCCAGCAACCAAACCAGCGATCCTGATCTGGCGAACCCAAATATTGCTTTGCGCATGGAAACGCTTGATCGCCAACAAAGCTATCGCAATAGTGCTGGCTCGAACGAAACTGCCTATTGTCTTGGTCAGCGCTGCCCCACCAGCGAATTGCTCGGCGGTCGCGATTATGCCGTGCGCTTCGATGGGATCGACGACCAATTGAGCATTCCGATGCAGCTTGATGCTGACGTGGCAACTGGCGAGATGCTGCGTTCGCTCAAATTCTCAATCAAACTTGAGCAATTGCCTGCCTCTGGCCAAACTGCCACAATTTATAGCAGCGTTGTCAGCGCAACCAGCGATTTACAAATTGTGATTAATAGTGCTGGCAATTTGGTTATCAGCGTTGGTGGCAGTACCAGCAGCAGTTATTACAACGGCAGCACCACCGATAGCACATGGCGCAAACCGCACTATAGCGTTTATTCGTTCGCTAATAATCTTAATATGTGGGTCGAAGTGCAGCTTGATTATCGCAATTTCAGCGATACTACAGGCCGCACAACGCTTTCGATCAACGGAACCCAAGATAGTCGGCTAGATTATAGTTATTGGCCACGCTTGAATATTGGCAATGCAAGGTTGGGGGCGAACGCCAACAGCAAGGCATTCCAAGGCAGTTTAGGCTATCTCTGGGCAACCAACGAAAAGAATGTGCGCTTGCTCGACCTCAATTTCAACGAAGATTATGGCTATACTGGCAATTACTATCACAACACGGCGGGCAACCAACAAGCGCTCAGTTGTGGCACGAGCAGCACTTGTCCGAGCTATCAACTGCAAGGCTACAACGGCCAAGCGATTCGGCTTGATGGCAACGACGATTATCTCAATTTGCCCAATAGTGCCAGCTTTACGCCTGGCGAGCGCACATTGCGTATGGCGGTCAAACTTGAGCAACTACCAGCCAGCGGCCAAGTTGTCAGCTTGCTCGATACGGTTTGTGCCAACAGCAACAGCTATTGTTTGGACCTGACGATTAATTCCAGCGGCCAGTTGATTATGCACATTTCGCCAGGCACGACCTTGACTTCAAGCACGATTTTCAGCCAAGCCAACCTTAACACTTGGGTGCAACTTGAGTTCGATTTTGTGATCGCCTTCAACTCCAGTAGCCGTTCTAGTGTGATGGTCTATGCCAACGGCAGCTTAGTGCTGATCGACAGTCAATTTAGCATTGGCCCATTGGAGCTAGCGCCCAGCCGCATCGGACGTTCGGTCGCTAATACCAATCCGCTCAAAGCTTCGATCGATGATCTGTTTATTCAAGGCAGCTATAACCTAAGTTTTGATGCGCCGCCGTTTGATAGCGAAATGCGCAATCATGTCAATCAAGCTCGGGTTGCTAGCTGTGAGTTTGTGTTAACTTGCCCAGCATTTGAGCAAAATGGCCGCTACGATCAGGCGCTTAGTTTCGATGGCCTCAACGATAGCTTGCTGCTTGATCGCAGCATCAGCGAAGATTTCAGCATTAGTTTCTGGCTGCGTAGCAACCAAACCAGTGGCGCGGCCAGCAATTGGTGGCAAGGCACAGGCTTAATCGATGCCAATGTGCTGAGTCCAAGCAACGACTTCGGCATCAGCCTTGGCAACAATGGTCAAGTGATGTTTGGCCTCGGCAATAGCAACGGCACAAGTACCACGATCAAAACAAGAGCAATCAACGATAATCAATGGCATCATGTGGTTGCCACGCGTCACAAACAAACTGGCGCAATCAAGCTTTATCTCGATGGAACCTTGGCAATCAGCGGCACTGGGCATCTCAATCGGCTCGATATTCCCCAACTGCGGATTGGTGCAGCCCTGAATAATAGCAACTTCTACCAAGGCCAGCTTGATGAATTAGTGATTATTCCAGCGGTGATCGAGCGGGATGCGGTGCAATTCTTGATGCAAAGCACCTATCCAGCGATTAAGATCGATGCAGATTTTGCGCCGTTCCACTTGCCAGCTCAAACCAGCATGGTTGTCAGCAGCACTGCTCAGGTTAATCCCAACATTATCAGCAGCCAACAGCGCTTTGAGCAAGAAGCCGAAGCCGCAATTGCCTTACAACAGAATATTGGCTATCCCGTTACCGACCTCAACGCCAACAAACTGCCAATCTTCTTGCCCTTTGAAGATGTGCCAGGCTCGCAAAACTTCAAAAATGTTGGCAATGTCAGCTATTGGTCGAATTTGGGCTACGATAAAACCAACCTCGAATGTAGCAATCCCGATTGTCCAAGCGCTGGCTTGCGTGGGTATGTTGAGCGAGCCGCCTATTTCGATGGCAACGGCGATCATTTGCGTTTCAGCGACCAATGTTGTAGCCCTGAAGCCACAACCATCGCGGCATGGGTCAATGGCAACAGCGGCACAATTGCCGATTTGCGCAACCCCAACAACGCCACTGGTCTACGTCTAGCCTATGATAACTTCTTGATCACCATCGATCTTGATGGCTCAACCGCTAGCGGTGGCAATGCGAGCTTTGTCGTGCCATTCGAGTTGCCAGAAGGCCAGTGGAGCCATGTCGTCGCCAATTACGATAAAACCAACCAACTGGCAACGGTCTATATCAACGGTCAGTTGGCCGCCAGCACCGCCTTGCCTGGAGCCAACGGAACCCACGCTAGCCTGAGTTCGCAGTTTCCAACGATTGGCGCAAATCAAGGCGATGGTGGCGATTTCTATCGGGGCTACTTGGATGATCTGCGGATTTATCAGGTAGTCTTGAGCGCGAGCCAAATTCAAAGCTTATACAAAACGTCAGCACCAATCTTGAAATTTGAATTCGACGAGGAGCAAAACACCAGCGAGTTTCACGATCGTTCGCAAGCTGGCTATTTGGGCAAACCAATCACGACCCAATGTGCCACGCTCGATCTTGAGAGCATTCGCGCGAATCAATTGGCTACCAGTCCGAGCACCCTGTACGTCGCCAAAGCCAACGATCGGCTAGCCAGCATTCGCTTAAATAGCCAAGTTACCCAACCGCTCTCTGCCAGCAGCGTGCTCTGTGCAGGCGATCAACTGAGCGTTGGTTTGATCAACAGCAATGGCAGCACCAGCCTGATCGCCAATAAAACGATTGATGTAGCCGCTATTGGCAACGGTAGCGCCATTTTCCAACAGGGCAGCAATCGCATCACCCTGCGCTGGGCGATCGATGATCAACTCTTGTATCGCCACAATCCAGCACCTGGCACCGATGGCAAAATTGGCCGCACCGTGTTGTTCGATGGCAAAGGCGCAATCCAAGTTGATCAAGCCAATGCAATCAACAATTTACAAAATCAATTCACAATTTTGGCATGGGTCAAACCCGATACTATCACCGACACCACTTCGTTGCAACGCTTTATTGCCGCAGGTCGCGATAACTCAGTCAATGGTTTTGGCTTTGGCTTGAGCGGCTCAGCCTTGAATTTTGGCATCTTTGGCGGCTTCAAATATAGCAGCAGCGCCACGGTTGCTCCACGGGTTTGGCAGCAAGTCGCGGTCGTATTCGATGCCAGCAACGATGCCAAGTTCTACCTCGATGGCGAATATATCGACACCATCGCAGGCAGCAGCGCCGTACCCGCCAACAACGACGACCCGCTGTTTATCGGCGCAAGCACCGACCAACAAGGCTTGTTCAACGATCAATTCCGCGGCCAACTCGATGAACTTACAATCTATCAACGCGAATTGAGCACTGCCGAAATCTACAACCTCTATTTGCGCGATTTACGCTGGTATCGAGCGCGATCAACCAGCTATCTGACGATTGATAACGATCAGCCGAGCGTTAGTTTGTTGGCAAGCAATCATTATCGAGCCAATGCGCCATTCCAACTCGCGGTTTCGGCTACCGACCCCAGCTCAAGCATCCGCTTGGTCGATATGGGCGTGCGTGGGCCACAAGCCAGCAGCTACGAATGGACAAGCGTCGCCGTATGTGCCGAGGCCCAAGCCAACAACGCTGCTTGGTGTCCAGTGATTGATCCTAGCAAATTTGGCGGAGCAGGAAGCTATCAAGTAATCTTCCGCGCTGTTGATGCAGTTGGCCATGAAACCACCAGCGCAGCAGCAACTCTGTATGTCGATGGCGCTGGGCCAATCGCAACCCTCGAGCACAACCAAAACTGGCGTGCATTACAGCCTGTTGCCAACCATGATCTGCAATGGACGCTGACATTATCGGGAACGATCGGCGATCCACAGCTTGGCAATGGCATCGCAGGCAGCGGCCTTGAGCAAACCAAGGTGTTGATTGGCCTGTTCGATCAACAAAATCGTTTGATTGGCAGCGAGAGTTGGCAACAAGCGCAGGTTAATGGCGAACGCTGGTCGATCAATTATCAAATTAGTGGCAGTCGGCCAAGCGGCAGCTATCGGGTCGAAATGAGTGCGGTTGATCAGGTAGGCAACCAATTAACCACCGCCTTGCGAGCAAACCAAGCGCAGCAACAAAGCTTACTCCTCGATGGGCGACCACCAAGCGTCGATCTGTTCCAAGCGATCGCAGCAACACCGTTAATTAGCGAAACATGGCAGATTAGCGGTACACTCAACGAGTTGCCAAGCTGGCATGGAGCCGTCGCCAGCTATCACTTTGAAACAGCCGCAGCACGCAACGATAGCAGCGGCAATAACTATCATGCAAGCTGTAATGCCTGCCCCAGCAGTGCAACTGGCCAATTTGGCATGGCCGCCAGTTTCAACCCAGCCAACCAACAACGCCTGACCGTGGCGACAACCGCAAGTTTGAACCTTAGTCAAGCCAGCTTCAGCGCCTGGATCAAGCCGAATTGGAATAGCAGCACTGGCTCGGCTTATAGCATTTTGGCCTTGGCTGATAGCAGCAACACCCGCTACAACTGGCAAATTGCCAGCGATTATCGTAGCATTCGTCTGTTCAATGGCAGCACGACTAACAGCATCAGCGCTACGATCACGCCAAATCAATGGCAGCATGTCGCCTTGGTACAAACTGGCAGCGAATGGACGGCCTATTTGAATGGCACAAATTTAGGCAGCGTTGAACAAAGCTTTGGCACTACCAGCAATCTGCCGTTACAGATTGGCGCGGCCAAGCCAAACAGCGGCTTCTTCAATGGTCAACTTGACGAAGTGCAAATCTATGAGCGAGCCTTGTCGGCGCGTGAAATCTATGCTTTGGCTCAAAGCGAGCATGCAGGCGTGAACCAAGCCCAAATCTGGCTTGAAGCCTATCATTTTGATGGCAGCCCTAGCAGCGAAATTTGGCAATCAGCGCCAATTCAAGCGCAGGGCACGGATCTGGCAACCTGGAGCTACAACCCACCAGCCGCTAGCGAAGGCTTTTATCAATTGCATGTTCGCGGCAACGATGCTTTTGCCAACACCAACGACGAGCGAATCATCTGGCGTGGCAGCATCGACACCCAAGCCCCACGGGTCAGCATCAATGCAACCCAAGGCGGCAGCGGTGCAAATAGCTACACCGATTATGTCATCAGCGCCGAGGATTTATTTATTGATGAAAACTCGTTACTCTCGCCATGCGCTGGCAGCCCAATCAGCTATGGCTACTACCCAAATCCAGCGCGAATCAATCGGCTCAGCGTCAGTTGTCGAGTCAATGGGCATAGCCAAAGCATAGTGATCGTCAAAGCCTGTGATTATGCGGGCCACTGTAGCACCAGCAGCGTTGATCCCTTGCCAACACCCACGCCAACCGCGACCGCAATTCCATCGGCCACACCGATTGCTAGCGCAACACCAACCGCCAGTGCAACGATCATTCCATCGGCTACGCCAAGCGCGACGATTGTCCCTTCGGTAACTGCCACTGGCGTTCCATCGGTCACACCAACGGCAATTGCGACTGCCAGCACCACAGCCATTGCTTCGCTAACCGCAACCGCAACGGCAACGCTGACGGCTACACCTTCAGCAAGCCCAACCGCGACGGCGACGGCAACCTCAACAACTACACCAACCGCGACGGCGACGCTGACGATTACACCAACCAAAACCGCGACGGCAACGGCAGTTCCTTCGATCACACCATCGCCGACCCCAACCATCGTGCGCTGGTATTTCCCTTGGGTGACGGTTCAATAATCGCTAGCATCAGTTACCTAGCTCAGGGCTGGAACCCTCTAAGCTAGACCAATACGAAAATCTCCGTCAACAAGTACAAACTATGAATACTTGATGACGGAGATTTCATTCCAATCGAGCCTGAAGCTTTGCCTGCTCTCGCAAACGCTTGAGCGTCGCAACAAACGGATGATCATTATTGTTGATATTGAGTGGAAGGGAATATTGCTTAAGAATTATAGGTTTAAGCTCCCAAGGCTGGGAATGCAGCATCCAAGAAATACCAGTATGCTGCGTTAGCCAATGCGATAAGCGCTGCTCACCAGCGCCAAACGTTAAATATTTACTCGCTCCATGGGGAGCTAGGCATAAATTCAGTTGCTCGCTCAACAAACAGCCTAAACTCATCCGCAAGGTCGAACGATTAGCACCACCAGACAAATGGTCATTCAAACGATGGCGCAAATGGCGGGTCGTTTTTGGATTATGCCCAGAGGGAGAAATTCCGATGTGCAGCAAAGTCCAATCATCAACCTGTAAACAGCCTGCACTAGGAACTTGCGGTGGAAGCGTTTTAAACCACCAGCCATATATCCCTGATTCTGCCGGAACAGCATTGCGTTGATCGATTAAATTCGCCACAGGCACAATTGTCATAGGCCGCAGCAATGGGATTAATTGATCTTCCATAGTTTCTCTTATAAAAAATACTGAGTGTTTTATTACACTCCTCATCAATACTCCTCAAGCGCCGATGTACGGCGATAGAGGCCTTGCATCGTAGGCTCAAACAAGTCGAGTGCACCATCGCGGGCAGCAAGATAATGATACCAAGCAAATAAACGCCGCCATTCAGCAGGATCAAGCACCTCAATCTCATTCAGCCAGTCAGATCGATCTTCAAAAATGGCCGCAAACAACAGTGCGCCGCGTGGCGGTTGATCAATCGCAGGAATTGGCAGCGGTGGAATGGATGGAGCATGGGGTGAGACAGTCAGATTACGAATCCCACTGATATTACTCCGAAGCATCGCTTGATTCAGATACTCAATCAAAATACGTAATAACTGACGCATCAACTTCCAACGGTCAAGGGTGATTTCACCAATACTTGCATCGCCATACATAAAATCATTTCCCATGGGTTAATGCTCCTTGTAGTGCAGAGATACTGCTATCAATATACGCAATATGTGCAAGGAAACTACTGCAAATCTGCTACTGTATGGTGGGGATTTTTGGTAGAGTAACGCTATGGAATTGAGTCAACTCTGGCCGAGTTGCATATGAGGATTCACTATGCGTCGTATGATGATGGGATTATTCGTTGGCTTGATCGCAATCAGTAGCGGGCAAATTCAAGCCAAACCACAGGTTACTGTGATCGATCCGCCAGTTGTAGGCTATCCACAGCGGATGGTTGCGTTTGGCGATTCAATTACCCAAGCCTTTCTGGCCGATGGAAATATTGGCCAGATTGGCGATAGACCCCAGTATAGCTGGGCAACCGGCACGAATGCAACGGTCAATAGTTTGGCCGAGCGCATCCGCAGTAGCACTGGAGTAATCACTGCCACCAATGTTGCGGTCAGTGGCTCAAGCATGAACGCCTTACTAAGCCAAGTTAATACGGCCAATAGTGCCAATGCGCAATATGCAACGATTTTGCTTGGGGCAAACGATATTTGTCGTTCGAGTGAAAGTGCCATGACCAGCGTCGCAACCTACCGAGCGCAACTCATCAGCGGCTTAAATCAATTAACCAGCAACGAGCCAGAAGCACGAATTTTTATTGCCAGCATTCCCGATATCTTTCAAGTCTGGCAAACCTTCAAAGGCAATCCAACTGCTCGCGCGATTTGGAACCAATTTAATGTCTGTCAGTCGATGTTTGAAAATCCTGAGTCCACTGCGCCAGCTGACGTAGAGCGTCGCCAGCGCGTTCGCCAACGGATTATCGATTTCAACAGCCAATTGAGCGAGGTTTGTAACGACTATTTGCGTTGCCGCTTTGACCAAAATCTGTTGTTTAATGCGCCCATCTCACCAACGTTGATTACCGCCGATTATTATCACCCTTCGATCGTTGGGCAACAGGTACTAGCAACGAATTTAGCCCAAGCGTCGTTTGATTTTACTGATCAACAAGCTCCAGTATCCACGGTAACATTTAGCCAGACACATACCACATGGCAAGCTCGCTTGAGTGCCAGCGATGATCAAGGAGTACGCGGTTTAGAATATCGTCTCCCCAACCAAACAACCTGGACTCGTTATCAGCAGCCGTTTGAGTTGGCTGCTCAGGCCACGCTGATTGTCCGCGCGGTTGATATTAATGGCAATACTGAGGGGTCGCGTGCCTGGACAGCACCGCCAATTAACCAACCTACGTATAAACTATTCTTGCCGTTTGTCATTCGTAACTAAAAAATTAATCGTTTAACCAGCGCTCTCCTGAAGTTGTTTTACCACAAATCACGAACAAGATGGGTATACTGTTGGGTAACTCATCAGCGATGGAGGGCGCTCTATGGTGTTCCGTGCGATTAGCCATCGAACCACACCCATTTGTGATACTGAATGGCTTGAATATACGATCAATGGTCGAATCCAACGGGTAGCGGTTGAATCAAGGGCGTGGTACGAATGGCTGCATGCTCCGGCGCACACAGCATTCGCTTTTATGTGCAGTAGCGGAACCTTTACCGCCCGCCGTGAAGCGCGTCGTGCCCGCGCATATTGGTATGCCTATCGTAAAAAGGCCGGAAAAATAGCTAAGGTGTATCTCGGATCAGCCGAGCAACTCACGCTCGAACGGCTGATCCGAGCGGCTGCAACGTTGGCCAAGCAGCCAAGCGTACCCGTACCAACTCCGTTGCTTCACACCAAGTTGAGCATTCCAGCAGTGCGATCAAGGTTCGTTTCACGCCGATCGATCTTCACAGTTTTCAACCAAATGCTGCCGTTAACACTGGTAAGTGCCTCGGCTGGCTTTGGCAAAACGACGCTGATCGCTGAATGGGCGCGAACACAGCCGTATCCGTTGGCCTGGCTTACGCTTGATTCAAATGATAACGAGCCTAGTCGTTTCTGGGGCTATAGCCTGACAGCACTGCATATGGTTGCGCCACTGCTCACAACCGAGGCTTTGGCACTGCTCCATGCGCCACAAGCAATTGATCTATCATTTGTGCTAACGAATCTGATTAATAACCTAATGCTATTGAATCAGCCTCTTACCCTCGTGCTCGATGACTATCACACAATCAACAATCAAGCGATTCACAATCAGCTGACATGGCTGCTCGATCATGCGCCGCAGGCGTTTCGGCTTGTGCTGATCAGCCGTACCGAGCCACCAATGCCACTCGCTCGTTGGCAGGCAGCAGGTCGATTGAATACGATTTTGGTAGATGAGTTACGGTTCAACAATTCCGATATTCATAGGTTTTTCCACACCACCATGCAGCTCGATCTGGCAGCTGATGTGCTCGCAAGCCTAGCGGCACGTACCGAGGGCTGGATCGCAGGGCTACAACTAGCGGCGCTCTCACTTCAAGGTCAGCCCGAGTTAACCATGAGTGAAGGACTAGATTCCAGCGTTAGCAATCAACGGGCGCTATTTGATTATTTTTCGCACGAGGTGCTCCAACAGCAACCGAGCGCAATCCAGCAATTTTTGCTGCAAACGGCGATCCTTGATCAACTATGCGAGCCACTCTGTGCCGCTGTGACCGATCACGGTGCAACAGCGGGAATGCTCGATTACCTTGAACGCTCGCATTTATTTGTGGTAGCACTTGATCGCAAGCACCACTGGTATCGCTACCATCAGCTTTTTCGCGAAAGCTTGCTGCACCATGCCAAGCAGCAATGGGGTGCAGCAGGAATCGCACAACTTCACAAGCGGGCTAGTTGTTGGTTTGAACAAGCGGGCTATCCAGCAGAGGCGATCAACCATGCGTTGGCCGCCGCCGATTTTGAACGGGCTGGGCGATTGATTGCCAAAATCGGTTTTCGCATGTTGTGGCGCGGTGAACATACAATCTTGAAGGGATGGTTACATGCGTTACCCGCCACGATCATTGAGCATAATGCCTATCTCTGTCTTTGGTCGGCATGGCTTCTCGTCGAGCAAAACCAGCTAGAAGCAAGTGGCTATTATCTGAGCCTGATTGACGAATTGCTCAGCCACACCATGAGCGACGAAGCTGCCGAAACCAGGGCGATAGATGGTCACCGCAAGGCACTTCAGGCTAGTATCGCCCGTCGGCGGGGCGATATGCCAACCACGTTGGCACTAACCCACCAAGCCTTAAACGCGCTGCCACGAGATAGTGCCTTGCTGCGCAGCATGATTACGCGCAATCTCTGTGCTGGCTACATTATCAGTGGCGATACGGTAGCAGCAGAGGCAGCACTACACCAAGCGTTATGTGAACAGGAATTACTTGAGGCCTCCATCGCATCAGATCATCATCACCCCAGCGAACGCCAGCATGCTCATACAATTCGGTTGCTCTTGTGGATTGAGACAACTTCACTGCGTTGGCTCCAAGGCCAATTTCATGCTGCTGCCGATTTGTATCGCCAAACCTTGCATCTAGCCCGTGAACAGCACCAACATGCCGTAAGCGCCATCGCCTGCGTAAATTTAGGTCAGATTTTGCGGCAATGGAACAACCTAGCCGAAGCCCGCGAGTATCTGCAACAAGGTATTGGCTATAGCCTGAACGTTGGTGCGGATGTAACCCGGCGCAATGGGTTAATTGAACTTGCTCGCATCCAACAAGCCCATGGTGAACCAGCGCAAGCACTGGCAACGATGGCCCAAGCGGTTGCGCTTGCCCAGACCCTCCCTTCACCTCGTGGCTTGCTCTGGGCTACAACCTGGCAAGCACGGCTCCAACTAGCACAGGGCGATCTAGCGGCAGCAACCCGCTGGGCGCAGGAATACCAACGGCTAGCAAATCCATTTCCGCAGTTTAATATATATGATGCCGAAGATTTGACGCTGGCGCGTATCCTGATCGCCCAAGGTCAGCATCAGCAAGCCAGCGCCCTGCTTGAGCAACTGCTCCCTGCATATCAAGCCGCAGGACGGCTTCCTAGTGTGATCGAAGTTTATCTGCTGCAAGCACTCAATCTTGCCGCACAGCAGGATTGGTCAGTTGCGGGCAGGGTGCTCATTCAAGCCCTACGCTTGGCAGAACCAGAGAATTATCTACGCCTATTTGTTGATGAAGGCCCAGCACTTTCCAACCTGTTGGTGCAGATCGAACCACAGGTGCAGGCAACGTTGCGCCAGTATGTACAACGTTTATTGGTTGTTTGTGAACTGCCTAGAAGCACCACGCCAGAGCAGCTTAGCCCAATCTATCGCTTAATCGAGCCGCTCAGCGAACGCGAACTTACGGTTATACGATTGCTAGCGGCGGGTTTCTCGAATCAAGAGATTGCCCAGCAGCTCGTTGTAACGCTCAACACGATCAAAACCCATCTAAAGAATATTTATAGCAAATTGGCGGTCACTAGCCGTACCCAAGCAATTGCTCGTGCCCGTAGGCTCAACCTGATCGCCAATCCTTAAGATCGGCGCGTGAGTTAATCGCTCTTTTGGGTGATTACGCCGCTAGCAGCGCCCGCTAGACTTCAGCCCACATGGTGCAGTGCATATGGGAGGTCTTGATGTTTATGCGGGGTTTCTATGCGCTCGTAGCGCTACTCTTACTATCGGCTTGTGAAGCATCGGACGCGGGATCAGCAGGCGAAACACCACCAACCGCAGAACAAACTGCAACACCAGTCGTCACGCCAACGATGGCCGCTGGAACAACGCGGATTGATGCGGCAGGTATAGCTCAAGTCTGGGTTCCTGCTGGCTGTTTTATGATGGGAACAGACCCAGCGACACTGACTGAAACACCACCTGCATGGGCCCGTGGCGCACTGGATAGCGAGCAGCCACAACACGAAGTTTGCTTAACCAAAGGCTACTGGATCGACCAATACGAGGTTTCTAACGCCGACTACCAGAAATTTATTGACGCTGGCGGCTATGAGCAGGAACAATATTGGTCGCCCAACGGCTGGCGCTGGCGTAAATCTCGCCGCAATGTGCCGATTGAATGCCCAGATCAGCAGTCAAATCATCCACGCGTTTGTATTACATGGTACGAGGCCGAAGCCTACAGTCGTTGGCGTGGCGGTCGCTTGCCAACCGAAGCCGAATGGGAATACGCCGCCCGTGGCCCAGAATCACGGATCTATCCATGGGGCAATAGCTTCGATGCGACTCGGGCTAACGTGATTGATAGTACCGGACTCGTCGCGGTTGGCAGCTATCCCAATGGGGTAAGTTGGGTTGGTGCCCATGATATGGCTGGCAATGCAATGGAGTGGGTGCAGGATTGGCTTGATATTGGCTACTATGCAGATCGCGTGCGTGACGACCCACCAGGCCCAGCCGAGGGTATGCGGAAGGTCGAAAAAGGTGGCTGGTGGGGCAGTAATGCCTTTGTTGCCCGCTCAGCCTACCGCCACTTTGAAGATCTGCCAACCTATCAGGATCATCATATCGGGGTGCGCGTCGTGACTCCATAACCACGACCATGGACTGGTCACGATCATCTGTTAGATCGTGACCAGTCCAGCGATGATTACCTGCTAGCGACGTTCAAACGTTACCCGCGCCACGCCTTCAATCATCTGCAGTGCAAAGCTGCCACTATGAACTGGTTGATTGAGGGTTTGGCTCATCTGGCTGGCAAGCTGGGCAACATCCAGAATTTGGCGCTGTTGATCATGCCATGCTAATGGCCGAATCTCACTGCCATTGCGCAACGTTTTGTGCCAACCATTGCTATCGCGATCAAGCCCAAAGTGGATAGTTTGCGCATGTTGATGGATACTGAGGCTCGCTAACTCATCAGCAAACAGCAACAGCAGCATATTTTCACCAAGTCGAATTGTGTCTTCGTTTAAGTGCTCCAAGCGGCTGCCAGCGCTCGATTTGGCTTCAATTTCTAGCGCTGACCAGCCAGCAATTACACTCGAACGAATCGCAAAACCAGAAATACTGGTAGGTAAATTCAGCTGCTGCACAATTTGCAAACGTAAATAGCCATCGTTCCCATGGTCGATATTAGCCCGACCAATACTCAAAGCCCCATCAATTAATGCTGCCAGCCAAGCCCGATCGAGGCTAAAAAAGCGAATGCTTTCGAGTGGCAATAAGCGCTCATCAGGAAACAATGAGCTAAATGGCACACCTTCGAGCAAACTCAGTCGCCGCACAAAATTCATAATCGCTGGCGGAATTGGCTCGCTTAACGAACGCGCTCGAACCTGACGACCAAAGCTAGGCAGATGATCGTAGCGGGTGTTACGCGCTTGTAAGCGGGAAACACTTTGGCTCGCTTGTTGGCTTTTCCAAGCATACAAGGCTTGGCTAAATTGCTGGTTTTGTAAGCCGAGCAATCGCCCCAACTCCCACGCCGCCGCATATGAAACATCAAACACGCCTACCCGTTGATCAAACCGCAACAAGCTATCGGCACTGACCGCATGGGGATAATTGGCAGCAGCCACCTGCAGGGATGCACGCAACGGGCCATGATACCAGGCAACCGTTTGTTCGCCATTGCGCAAATGATGCGGTAACAACACCGCACCCTGAGCCAAAAATGCATCAGCATGAGGGTTGTTGATGCTGGGCAAGCCAATCGTTGCCACATCCAAATGGGTCAGCAATTCTTCAATCCGCTGACCTTCAGCCACACAAGCAAACTGCCAACTATACAAGCTCACCAAACGAACCATCGTTTCAGCACTTGCCCCAGCAGCCATAAACCCTGTTTGATCATAGCGTTGCTCAAGCGACACCAAATGGACAGTGCTCATCCGATCGGCTTGGGGAATTCGGTTGGCCCAAACCACCGCCTGTTCATTTACGTCAACTCGCCGCACATGGGTCAGCAACGGTAAATCAGCAAGCGTTGGCAACAAGGGTTGCAAAGTAGCCCAAGGTAGATCAATCACCGTTACCAAATCCGCAGCCGTTTCGTTCGATTCGCTGGTCGGCAGCTGATACAGCACTGTCGGATCAGCTAAATCTGCCCGTTTCAACACCTTGGGAGTCGGTTTTTCGTCCTCATTGAAGACTAAAAGCGCCAACCAAGGCAACTGGCCACTAGCCTGCGCCGTGCGTTCCCATGGCAAGGTCGAGCGGGTCAGCATAATGTGTGGCAAAGTTGTCGAATGATCACCCGTACTGCCAACTGGCGGAAAAACCGCGCCAATCAGCGTTTCGGGCAAGCTCCAACGCTCGCCACTAATCAACATTTCGCCAGTCGTCCGATAGTCCGTTTGGCGAATTGGCTCAGCTCCAGCAGGCAATTGGCCAGTTGAGCTCAGGGTTTGGGTAACCGTCAGGCTATATTTCCCAAGCGGTAAGGCTGGCAAATGATGCTCAGCAAAAATCAAATCGTTGCTCATCGCTAACTCCCTATTGTCCAGCTTCCAAGCTGCGGTACATCAGCCAAACCATCAAGATATTCGTGATTGATCCTGCAGATTGCGGTTTGCCCCAATGCTTGCAACAATTGGCTGCGGGCCGTCTGCACCTCGGCGCTAGCAAGGTTGCTCCGCATCATCAACTCACGCTCGGTTGGCGTTTCAGCGCTAGCTGTATAGTTCACCGCTGCCTTCCAAGCGAATGTTTCAGGCTTGGCTTCGGGTACAAAGAGCAAGGTTTGCGGGTCAATTCCAGCGGTTTCACCCTCGCTATGGGTGGCAATCGGCACAATGCGCACTCCACTCAGGGTATTATCGACCAAACTAGGGCTATTTGGTTGAGGGATGAAATTATCGCCCCAAAGCGCTGCTGGAGCATTTTTGTGCAGCAACTCAAGCTGAAAATGCTGCTCAGCTGGTTGATCATGCAGGCGAATGCTGATCGTACAAACGGAATTCAAATGCCCCAACGGAAGATTCAACGGCGCAACCCCAAGCTGGGTATTACTGGTAGCCAGATTGATTGAGTTTGAGCCAAGCATCAATGTACTAATCGGAACCGCACTTGCCAGGTTTAAGCTCAATTCCTTAGGATTGATCAACCATGGTTGTTGTTCGGCCTGAGCTTGATTGCTAACGCTCAAACCACGCTCAACCGTCAAACTCAAAATTTGCTGGCTTGCTGGTAAAAACGAAGCTTGAAACTCGATCCAGTTAATTGGCTTGGGCAAGGCTGGGGCAGCGGCACCAAATTTAATCTCAAACGAGAAGATTTTGAGATCCAGTTTGGCGATACCAGAAAATTCTGGCCCCCAAATGTGCAAATCTGCGCCGATATCGACTGAAAGCCGATGCGTGCCAAGGAAATGGAGTGTGTAGGAAACCCCAATATCGACATACAAATGCACATCGTAGTGAAACGGCTTCCATGCGATCAGAAAATCGATGCCAGCCTTGAGCCATGCTTTGAGATCACCGCTTTCCCAAGTAAGTTGCAGCTCGCCGCCCGCCATCATGGCCGAGCCGTTCATGGCAAAATATAGACCGCCCTTGAGCGAGAGGGTGTCGGCAAGCTGCCAATTTAAGCCGAGTCGAGGCACTTTGGGGTAGTGGCTAGGCACGTTAAATTGGGGATGATAACCACCCAAGGTGATCACAAAATCGCCAGTGTGCTCAGCCCCAAACCAAGCCGCAATCGCAAAGCCCCCGGTTATTCGGCAATTGCGGTCGAGAATAAATGATTCCGAGGTGAGTTGACCACTAAGCTCAACATAGCCATGCAACAAATCCAGCGTTGCTTTGAGCGCCAATTGCAATGAAGCTAATGGATCAACATCCTTCATGCCTTGGGTTGGCGGAGCAGCCACCGTTGCCAAGCCCAATAAATTCACCTCAAGTTGGCTCGAACCAACCGAGATCGTCAGCAAAGCAAAGGCATCAAGCACTTTAAAGGTTGTAAAGTGCAAACCCGCTGCGAAGAACAATTGCCCAGTTGTGGGCGGCACATATTGGTGTAAGGCCAACAATTCATCGGTAATCGTCGTGCCATTGGGCCGAATGCCAAGCGCTTCGCTCACAAACGGAAACTTGAGCAAATCGCCAACTGGTGGAATATTGAGGGCGCGATTGAAACCAAAACCTGCTGCTAAACCCATCACAAAGAAGTACGGCGGGCCACCAATCGGCGTATTCAAGGCGGCATAAACAAACAGCGAAGGCCAACCTTTGTAGGTCGAATAACCGCCCATCGCCGCTAAGCCAAATGACGAAGCGCGAATAATCGCCATGCCTAAATAGTCGTCGCCATCGGCACTTGGCACCCGCAACAATGCGCCGCCAATTTCCAGCGGCGGGCGTTTAAAATCGATCCCGATGCCACGTAAGGTAAAATGAAGCTCAAATTTATCGATGCGTGAACCAACTCCTAAGCCTTGCATGCTCAAGGTCAGGCCAGCAGCACTCAGCGAGGCATCGATCAAAAACCACAGCACACTATCGCTATACTGCACCCCAATCCGCTCGAAATGCACTGGGCCTAGCGATTTTTGAATATTAAACCATTGGGCAGTATCGGTGCTACTACTCCCAGCTTGGGTTGGTGTGGTCGGCTTGGTTGGCGCAGTTTGATCTTGGCCAGCAATTGGCAAATTCAAGGCTTGGCGACTACTACCAAGTTGCAATTTAGCCGTAATATTCAAGCCCTTGGTCAAATCTTGGTCGGGCAAGCCAGTAACCGTCTCTGGCAACAAAGCATTCAAACTGACAATGGTCGTTTTGGGGATCTCCCCCGAAACCACCAACACCTGTAAATTCTCAAGCCCAACTGTCCAATCAGGCGGGAACTTCGAGCCAATCAAGGGCAAATCGGCCAAACTGATCCGTGCGCCAAGGTCAAAGCCAAACACAAAGACCTTCACATTACCCGTGTTATCGAAGAGAAATACCACATCTTTTAAATCGATTTGAATATCGGGGATGGCGCTGGGCACGTCAGCCCAAACATAGCCCAATAGCTCACGCAGATGGATGGCCGCTTGTTCAGCGCTATGGCTATAGCTGGCAATAAAGGCGTTATGGCTGGGGTCGTGATGAAAGCGCAGATCGAAAATCAAGCTGCCTAGGGTCATATGCCCGCTGAAATCAGCTTTGATGCCATTTGATTCGTGAATAATCGCCAGTTTGAGCAGCAATGCCACATGCTGGCTAGCTGAAACCGGAAAATCAATCTCACAATCAAAGGTTGTATCAAATGAGCCAGTATTCAAGCCAGCATGAATATTTTTGATAATCAAGCCAGTTAACGGTGTGGGCAAGGTGATTGCGCCAAATTTACTGGCCAAATCATCAATCAGCTGGCCAATTGGAATTGGTTGCTCATAGCCAGTGCTGCCAGTTAAAGCCCAGCCTGCTTGGCTTGATTGATACTCCCCTGTAAGGGTTACGGTTATTTCAAGTAGATCAAAGCCAACTTCAATGCCAAGATACACACCATCAGCCGTTGCATAATTCAAGCCTACTGCTAAATCGGTAAGGCGCAATTTGCCTGGCACAAGTTCCCATAAATCGCTGATTCCAGCGTGAAACGTAAATCCTTCGCTTGATACACCAAAATAGAGATCATAAATATTCAATTCAGGCAAATGCGCCGAATGACCAAGCGTCATCTCAAGCAATTTGGCCACATGCAAGGTCGTGCCTTCGCGCAAATGGGCTTGAAATTCCCAATCAGGCAAATTGGTTGAAATATCCAAAATTGCTGTATCGAGCACAACTTCGCCACTCACCGCCAAAAATGGCTTAATTTCAGAGCTAAGTGGCTCGGATAAACGGAATGCGAGCAGAATATTGCCAATCGATGCTTTGCTACCAGCTGGAAAGGTTAAAATATCCCAGGTTGTGGTTGATCGAACATCAAGCCCAATCAATGAAATTTTATGTGGATTCTGATAATCGAAATCGAAAAAGAAATCACTCAGGGTAAAATAATCTTCTACGTGCAAGCCTTGAGGAATCAGTTGCCCCAAGCTATAGCCATGGACCAAACTTGCCAATTCATCAAAGCCAGCTTGCAGCACTTGGTTCAGATCAAGCCGAAAATGCAAATTTTGAGCTAAATTACGGGCATAGACCGCCAAACCAAGATTATAGGTTTGCTGCTGCGCATGAAAAGGAATTGAGGTGGCCAAAACCAAGGCTGGAATCAACTGGCTCGGCGGCTTGAGGCTAGGCACAAGCTCACTTTTCACCCCCAACACAACTTGATTGACCTGGAACAGGCCAAGATCAGTTGGCCCAAGCACTGGGGCATCAAGCTCGATCGATTGCAAATTGGCCCCATGCTTGGCTAACTCAAACGCGCCAGTAAGCTCATGGGTTGGCTGACCAAGCAAATTGGCGATACCGCCAGCTAAATGGGTAAAATCAGCAACACCAGTTAAAGTTAATGCTGGGGTCGGGTGCGAAACCAAGCGCCATTGTGGGCGAGCCTGAAACGGCAACTCGGCCAGCCATGAGCCGTTGACCTCGGCAAACGCTAAGCCAATCGGATTGGGCAAGGCTGCCTCTGCTGCCAACTGGACATGCCACACCCCAGCAACAAGCTGGAATGTACAGGTTGTCGTCAAGCCCTTGAATGGCGTGCTCAAGCCTTGTCCAACGATCGTATAACGTTGAGCAGCAGCATCTTTGCCAATTTCTGGCACATGCTCAAGGTGAAGCTCGCCATTAGGCAAATAATCATCAGCTAATTTTGTTAATATCAGGTCATTTAATTGATTGAGAGCAAATTTAAACACCTGATTACTCAAACTTGCCTGTAACATTGCCTCTAGTTGCGCAAAATCCATAAATTACCTCCTTGAAAGAATAAGCGTTTAGAGAGGCAATGTAAAAGTATAGTAGAGCGTGCCATCAAGCATCGAGGTTTGCCAAAGATTATCGGTATAAACCTCGCGATTAAGCATCCAATTCGGGTAACTAACTCCATAATCGCCCTCAGTATCATCAAGGTAATGCCAGAAATTACTACCAACAAAGATTGTTTTATCATCCTCATCAAAATCTTCTTCATTCTTAATCGTTTGTTGCATTGTGTTGGATAATGTATTAAAGGCTGGAGCATCCGAGCGCCACGAATCTAATGCATGTTGAGGTTTGCCACCCGTCACAATATTAGTCCAACGACGCATAATTTGGCGTTTTGGAAGCCGATGATGATGTTCCAAAAACTGTACACTAATAACCGCAGCATTCGGATCAGTTTTATTAACAAAGGCTTGAGATGAAGACGTATCCGACCCATGATGTGGAACTTGAATAAGTTTTAGATTCGCAATGGCTGCATCATGGTTATCAAGCAGAAATTGCTCGGTATCAATCGTTGCGTCACCACAAATCAAGGCTTTATGGCCATCAAATTCGAGTAAGGTTACAATTGATCCCGAATTAATCGCATTACTTGGTGAGCCAGATTCATGCGGAACACTAGCAGCAATAATGCTAATACTCCAATTTTTATTACCAACAGTACTCGTACCACTAAGGATGGTTAATCGATTATTCACAATATTTTTCTTAATTGCGTCATTTTTACCATACCCTAAAACATTATTCCATGTATTTACAAACGAATTTGTTTCATTAATGACCACCTCGTTAATCAAAGGTTTGCCAAATTTCTTTTTTAACACAAAATCTTTGATCGCATAACGTTGGAGACATCTATTTCGCAACGTTTCATTTTTATAGGAATAAGGGTTACTGTAATAGATACGGTTAATTTGCACATGCGGAGATGGATCGTTAAACAAGAAGGTCCCCAACTGATTGCAATGATCGCCATCATGATGGGTGAGGATCACTGTATCAATTAAGTTAGTCACTCCGATCAAATTGCGGAGCAAGGCTCTACCACTAGTAATTAAATCATCATCAAAGCCACGATCACTGCCGCAATCGATCATCACAACTTTATCGTCGGGGCATTTAACCAAGGTGCAATCACCCTGACCCATTGCCAAAAAGTACAGATCAAATTTTTCTTGGGGCATAGTTGGCAACTCCTCAATTAAACTTTCATAATGAAGGCGAGCGCATAGAATGGCGGGCGATTTTCGTGGGCTTGGCTACCACCAACCTCACCAATCATCAGGCCGTGGCTATGGGTACCAGCATTATCGGTATTGACCCGGCCACGCCAGCGTTCATCGTTAGGGTCGGCGTTGCGGCCACCACCAAAACCCATATCGACGGTAGTATCGCCCCAATGGTGACGGCGACGTTTGGCTAAGCCATCGGCATCAGTGCCTTCAACCCAATGGCTATGGTCGCCTGCGGCATTGGTTGAACCGCCATGGGTGTGGCGCGGCATTTGATCGAGGGTTAATGCCACTACATCGCTGCCGCCAGTTGTACCTTGATTCGTACCATAAACACTGAGGTTGCCACTATCGTAATTGGCCCCAGCTCCAACAATAAAGCGGTTGCGCAAATCAGGGGTGCGCAAGCCGTTGGCTTCGCGGCCATCACAAATCGCCCAGCCTTCAGGCACTTCCATGCCCGACCACATTTGAATGGTGCCACATGGAATTGGGCTGCCATTGGAATAGGTTCCTTGATGGCTCAACGTCAGGCCAGAGCCAAGCTTCAAGGTGCGATCATCAGCATTAAAAACGGCCACCAGCACTGCCCGGCCTTCAAGATTGAAAGGCTTGGCATAATGCACAATTCGTAAACTGGTGGTACTGGGGCTGGTGCTGGGAGTATAAATCGCATATAACGCTTCCCAATCACGCAATTCGATGCCATCACTCACTGGTCGTTCGAGGTTATCGTAGCAATCGGCAGCAGGAATTGGTGCAGTTGGATATGCAATATTAAAGTGTCCAACCGGAAAGCCAGTATGCCCCATACTAATCGCCAAAAAGCGCTGCGTCCAGCGAACTTTACGGTTGCGCCAGCTAATTCGACCACCACCGCTCAGTGTCGTTTGAGCTACCAAGGTGTTGTAGCCCGCTCCGCTGATAAAGCCATTTTCGCCAAGTGCAAGCGTATTTTGAGTTTGCCCAGCGTTACTAATAGTGTTCATCGAGGTTTTGGTAATTGTCGTCGTTAAGGTGGTATCGTTGAAACCTTGCAGCTCGTGCACCACAACATACAGGGTCGTATTGCCTTGCGGGTGGGTCGTCACGATATTGTTGATCTGTAAGTCAAGCGCTGCGCCTGGAGCCAAAGCCACATCGCTGAGTGGACGACAAACCCACGTCGTTTGACCAGCTTGCTGTTGACGTTGCACATCCCAGCCCGCTACCTCAATCGTAATCGCATTAATTTGGTCGGGCGTTGCCAAGGCCCATGGCTCAGCACTGGCACTGCCATCAAACCGCACAATTAAGTGGCTCTGTGGCTCGGATTGATTAAAGTGCAATGTGCTATGGGTTGAGGTGTTACTTATTCGGGCAACTAAATGGTTGGGCTGGTTGGTGTTGAGAATTGTTGCACCGTTGCTCAAACTCAGGTGCAACGGCAAATCCAAGGCACTATCATCGGTACTAATACTAATGCGTTGCAGACGACTTCCGTTTAACAGACTTATTTCACCAACATAGCGTAAATTACTATATTGCATTTCAATTTGGGTTGAGTGGCTGCCATCTTGAGGCAAAACCGTAATCCCACTCAGTGCAAAGCGCAAGGTTTGATTGGGAGTTAACGTTTGAGCCTCGGTCGAGCGAACAAGGATATTCATGCGGCCATCGCTCATTGACTGAGTGCTAACCTGCCAAGCCGGATGATCAATTGCAATTCCAGTGTTAATTGCCAATAAATTGGGGCGAAAACTAAAACTGAAGTGTTGCTGTTGCGCTGGAGCACTGCGATCAAGCGGCGATAATTCGATGCTTTGGGCGCTGGCATTGGTCAGGGTCAAGGTCAATGGGTTTGTGCCAGGGTTGAGATTTGGCTCTTGCTGCGAATTCAGCAAATTGAAATCAAGCGGATAACTTGCCCGAAACACCATGCGAGCGACCCGATCATGGGCGGCAATATCGGCCACCGCAGCAGGATCAAGCGCCTGATTGTACATTCGCACATGCGCCAAGCATCCATCAAACAAATTATCGACTTTGCCAAGCCAATAGCTACTGGCTGGCACATAGACTTCGGCAGGGGCTGGTCGTTCGGTAAAGGCCACCCCATTGCGATAGATTGTATAGGCCGTGCCCGATTTAACCCAGGCCACATGCACCCACTCATTTGGCTGAGCAAAAAAGCCTGCTAATTCATAATGAAAGCGAGTTCCATCAGACGAGTAACTATCAAGATGCAAACCACCATCACCCATCACCCACATACTTGGTTTGCGATACAAATCTTCGGCGGCTTGCTTGCCAATAAAACCATGGTAGGCTCCATCGAAGCGGGTTGGCCGCACCCACAACGCCAGCGTAAAATCGCTGGCACTGGCAAATGGATTGGCTAACTCGACCCAACTTTGACCATCAAAACAGGCGCAACTGCCAACCTGATCATCAGGCACAACCATCACATTGCCGTGAATTGTGCCATGATTACGGTTGCCCGAAAGATCGCTGACGCTGGTGTTGTTGATGCCCATGCTATCAAGTGGTAAATAAAGAGTTAATGCTTGCGCAAATGGATTTGTCATAATTAATAATGCTCCTAAAAGCTAAATTTGCTGAGCTTGCGGTTGCAGCCGGAGCCACCCTTCGCGCAGTTGTAAGCGGCGGGCAAAGCTGGCTTGGCCATCAGGCTGATGCAAATAGGTCGTTTCAAGCAAATATTCAAGCGCTGGTAGCAATGGTTGAATAGTGGTCGGCACTTCGGCATGAGGCCGCTGATCGCGAGCCACGACTAAAGCCGTCGAAGGATCGATTGTGGTGAGCCAGCCTGCATTGTGCAGCCACTGCCAAACCTCAGCAGCTTGCTCGCCTACAAAAGCTTGCACAGTGGCAAAAGACAGTTGGCCTTGTTGACCAAGCACACGCCAAGTTTCGGCGTGGCGCTCAACCCACTGCCAGCTATAGCCTGGCACAGTTGGCTGCGGCAAGCGCACAATATCATCACTCAAAATTGGTGCAGTTAGGAAGCTCATCGCCAACGCACCCAAGGCATCTTGATATTGCTCTGCCGGAATCGAGATCGATTTCAAGGGATTGATGCCTGAAGCCACATGCACATGGCCACGTGGATCGACCAGCATGGTTACAATCAGCGCTGGATCAAGCGGCGATAATGGAATATTCAGTGGGGCTTCGCTATGGGTTTTGAGCAATTCATGGGCGCTGGTATGCACTTGCGGCAAATAGAAATTAACATCATCCGTCAACCAATAGCCAATCAAGCCATCGTTAAAGCGATGATATTCGCCTAGCCGTAAAGGCACGCGAGCATAGGCAAAACGGTCGTTATCACGCTGGCTGGTTTGTAAATCGGCTCGCAAGCTATTCCACGATTGATCTAAAGCTGGTAGACCTTGCAATTCCACATCTAAACTAGCTTGCACCAACGCTAAAGGATGGCCAATCAATAAGGCCAATTGATTATGTTGAGTGGCTTGTTCTGGGGCAATCGTCTGAGCCGCTTGCTCGATGCCATCAAGCCATGCCTGCAAAAAGTCGCTGCCTGCAGCAATCAAACGCTGGACGGTTTGGCGCAAAATTGGCTGCTCAATTGCTTCAGGGGTCGCCGGCTGGGTATTGGCGGGGGCCATCTGCCAATGGCCACGCCGATCAATCAAGCCCAGCGCCTGCCCATCAGCCGCATAAATCTCAACACTCTGGTCAAGCAGATTCGGCAAAAACCATCCACAAATTGGGCTAGTCAGCGGATGATCGTTCATCTCAAGCTGTTGATCGGCGGCAGCCAGCCAGCGCAAATTAACCCGTGAAGGCTGAACAAAGCGTGGTGGCAACCAAACCAGACTTGGGTTAGCGGGAGTTTGCATCGCTTCAGGTCGGATAACCTGGCTACAATCGAGATCATGCACCTGACCAAAATTATCGACCAAGCGCAAACGTTGCAGCCGCACAGCGCCCGTGCGAATTGGCAGAAAATCGTTCAACGGCTGGGGGGCAGCCCAATTTTCGGCGGCAACTGCTTGGGCAACTTGGGCCGTAAACGCCTGATAATCGGCAAACCCCAAAGGCTCACGAATCGGCAGCTGATAGGTTTGGCGCTGCATCAATAACGCTGCATTGAAACCACCCAAGCTTTGAGCCAAACAATGAAAATTCGGATGATTAATATGTTCAGCCGCCTGCTGATAAATTGAAAAACTACTATCAGCCAGCGCAGATTGTTGAAATGCAGCGAGCTGGCGTTGATATTGGGTTGCGGCGTGACCTGTCAGCAGCGAAAAACCACTATATAACGAGGCCGAGCGAGTTAAATGTTGGCGTTCGGGCACAATCTCTAGGTCAACTGCCTGCTCACCAAGGCTATAGTTAGCACTAAACGCCTGCTCAATCGCTTGATTATGGCCATCGATCGTATTCAGGCCATCCAGCGGAAATACTTCAACCTCCCATTCCAAGCGCAGCGGATGCCAAGGCTGGCACTCCCAGCGACTGACCACCGTTGGATCGGCGTTGATCAATTGATCAAACACTGCTTGCAAGGTTGCTGGGTTCTGCCAAAGTTCGGCCAGTTCATGCCCAAACAGAAGTTGGCACGTCAACAACCCATCGGCTCCATGGCGATCGCTGGGCTTAGCCGCTGCACCAATTAACAACACAACTGGCTCGTTTGGTTGCCAAAAACGTGGAGCCGAAGATTGCCGTAACACTAATTGTTGATTGGCAGGTAGCGGCTGATTATAGGTAGCTAAAATCTGTTGAACAGACTGAATTGCCTCAGCAACTTGATAGGCAAGCGAGCCTGCGGCTGATGATCCTCCATTGGCGAAAAGCTCGCCATCAGCATCAAAGCCAATTTGCAACTCACCAGTTGCCGCTAAGGCTTGGGTTAGTTGGCGCATGGGATAGTGCTCGATAAACGAACGTACCAAGTCGCTATCAGGAAAATTATCAATCGCACCCTCAGGCGGGTAGGCCGCCACCATATATTTGTACCAATCGGCAAACAGCTGTTCGCGACGCTGGGTTACTTCATCATTGGCCCGATCGTAGGCTGCTTGGGTACGATTAAGCTGATTGAGTGCATGGGCAAGTTCACTGGGCAAACGAACCTCGGTTTGATCTTGGGCTTGCTCGCTTGATGCACGCGGGCGCAAAAACCAGCGAATTCCACCATTTAAGGCATTAAAGCCCTTTTCATGGCGCAATTCATAAAATGCTGGTCCAATATCCAATACCCGATGATCCAACCGATCAGCCAACAAGGCCGCTTCAAGCTGATCTTCGGCAATTGATTTTTGCTCAGGGGCTAAAGTTGCAGCCAAATAGGCCGAAAGCGCTTCCGTGCCAGTTGTACCAATGGCCACACTCATCGGCATTTCCAGCGCCAGATTGGGCTGAAGCACCGAAGTAGCAATTGCCAAACGACCATAACACAAGCTTGAGTCGGGCAGATGGTCTGAATCGACGCTATATTGCCAGCGAAAATTCGTTTGAATCGCTTGCAACAAGGCTGGGGCGAAATTCAGCCCAGGCTGCGCAATCAGTTGGCGAATCGGATCGTCATTGAGATCGCTATACCAACCAAGCAGATCATAGGTTGTGCCTTCGGGAGGTAAATGTTGCCACTCGGCATCGTGAAAACCAAAGACACTAAAACTATTGGGATAAAACGAGGCAAAACTTGGCTCGCCAAACCCAAGCACGGTTAAATTTGGATAGCGCTCGCCTGCAGGAGCGTTCAGCCATTGCGCCAGTGGCAATGTGCGACCAAGAAAGCGAAATGGGCGCTCGGCTTGAGGATTAGCACTAGGAATCGCCACAGCATGGGTGTTTAATCGGGCATCAATTGGGTATAAATAATCACTTTCGATCACCCATTGAGTTAATTGCCCATCGGCCAAGCGGCGCGAAAGCAACCAACGATTGGGCACACGTGGGAATCTAATGCCATCAGCAGTTTGGCGGCCAAAACCCAAGGCATCGGGCAACGACCAGTGCAAATGCAAACCAGCGTGCAAATAAAAATTGCGATTATCGAAAGGCTGCACAACCGCATTTTCACTAATAAATGCTTGGGCTGCATTATGTTCGAGCGACCCATCGCGATATGGCAACCGCATTGGGTCAACATTTGGTTGAAGTACAAGGCGATCTGTGGGGCAGAATAACCCATCAAGCTGAATTGGAACGCACAAAAAATCGGTCACACAACAACTCCTTCCTGGGCCGAACGATGACCACATGGGGAAACAAAGAGCAGGCAACCGCGAGTTTCATTCGCTTGCCTTGCTAAAATCGATTGAAATAGCGACGAAAGAACAAACACACTCAGCCCGCCAATCCGTAGGATTATGGATTGGCTTACTCTCTTAACGTTTGAAAGGCATCATCCCTGACATCGTTGCCATTACTAGTACGGATAACAGTGCTTAGGCCTATTGTTGGGCAACCAAGGATTTGATGGTGACTCTACTTAAACGTTAGGCATTTTTTGGTATAATGCTCAGGCCTATTTGATATGAAACGATCGCATCGTATTCTTCATCGTACCAATCGGTATCCCAAGGCTTGTTAGCTTTTGTACGAGGATGCAGCCATGCCGGAATTTCTGGAGAACGTCGGCAAGTATTGGCATGAGACCAAACGACGCTATAATTGGCAATTTATTACAGCGTCCGAGGAACTCAATTTTATTCAAACAATCGCCGAAAGCATCGCCCCAACCTCAGACCCCACCAGCATTACTAATGCAATTAAACATGGCTACAATCGGCTGATCTACGACACGATTGTCTTTGCCATCCACAACCCCGATGATCCGGTTGCGCGGAGTGCAGCCAATCGGGCATGTGCCGAGATTTGGTGCATAGCTCGCAATATTGCCATCGCCAGAGGCGTTGATCAAGCAGATATCGAGGATATTGCCCAAGAGGTAACGCTGCGGCTCATCACCAACCCTGAAAAGGTTGAGAAACCTCACAAGTTAGCTGCTTGGATTGGATACCAAGTCTTAGATTTTCGTAAACGGTTCTATTCTGGCAAGCTCAGAAGTCAGCAAGTCGCGCTTGAAACAGCCGAGACGGCGGCAAGCACAATCGATGTAGAAGCGTTGGTCGAACGGCATTTGATGCTTACCCTATTTAAGCCCTTACTAAAGGAAGTGCTTTCGAACGCGCAGTATGTTATAATTTGTAAGCATCTAATTGATGGCTCACCACCTCACGAAGTTGCGCAACAACTCAATGTTGATCCTCATACTATCCACTCACAAAAATATCGTGCCCTGAAGATCATCCGAAACCACCCCAAGTTGCGTGAATTGCTGGAGAGTATCCATGAACAACAATAAAAATGTAAATCCTCCATTTCGGCTCTCACTTGATGAGGCACGCAATAAGTTGCCAGCCCTAGTAGCAGCAGAACTCGATAATGAGCCTGATCTGGAAACGCGCTACGCCGATGTGTATGCAGCGCTGGATTTCTACGATGATCTGGTTGATGAATACGATGAACTTTATTACACGCTTAAAGAATATGAAACGCAGCCAGTGATCGACCATCACATTAGCCCACCAATCGATTTGTTTGATCGGGTTTATCCGCCTAAAAAAGCGGCTGGGCCATCGTTGCTCGAACGAACCAAGGCTATATTGAGCCGCTTGGTGCTGCCATTACCAGCCTTAGCCCAACCAAAAGCTGCAATCCTCAGCTTAGATGATGAAGATTTGGAATATATTTATGATGTGATTGAACACCCACCAGCAGCAATCGATCTGTCGGTGCACGTCTGGCTTGAAGTTATCTCCGCTACGCAGTTGGAAATTGTGGTTACTTTAGCCCCAGCGAGCGGGCCTCCTTGGACGGTTGCCGTCTTGCTTGGCGATACTGAGCTTCCGATCATTGGCACGAATAGCGCTTACCATGAAACTCGCTTTGGACCATTAAGCAGCTTTCCCACCACAAGCATTACGCTGGTAGCAATTCCTAACCCAGCTTAGCCCGCCGTTCACGATCAAAACTGTAGATCATGGTCAGCGCAGTTACCCCCATCGCTGCGCTGCCCAAACCTGAACTCAAGATAAGCCCAACCAGACTTTGACCATAGGCGGTCAACAGACCCAATGGCACAATAAAGAGCAGCAGGAGCATCCCAAGATACACCGACAACCAGCCATTCTTGGCTACATACAGTTGCGGATAAAGCCGCCAATTGTTATGCGCAGCACGGCTTTCCGAGCGGGCAACCACATAGCCCCACAAGCTCGACCAACCAACCAGCCCCAGAAAAAGCGCTTGCCAAATCGGTGGACTGATTAATTCGCCAATGCTCAAAAACAGCCCACCAAGCAATAATGCCCCAGCCCAGCCGCCAATCGCATAGCCTAACAACATTCCACCACGGCTAGCATAACGACGAGCAACAATTTCATGCGGCGCTAAATGAGGGGGCCGCCAACTGGTCATAAAGTGATCAACCAGTAGGGTACAAGTCACCCCAATTATGGCCCACAGAAACGCTCCAGTGCGCAATAGTTCAAGATTGACCCTCAATTGACTAGGCCAAAAGATTGCGCGACTCAAGCCACCAATGATCAAGCCCAAAGCGAGCACAATCACCGCAGCTCGAAAACCACGGCGATAGGAAGGGGAAAGTAACCGCGCATCAAGAAAATCGGCCAAACGGGTATGCCATGCTGGGCGTTCACGTTGATCAGCTTGGCGATACACCACGGGAATTGTCCAATCGATAAACCAGCGATTGCCACTCAGCGCCGCCCGTGCCGCCGTGATCGCCCATTCGATCGTATGGCCTTCACGCAAGGCCGTATATAAAACTCCACAGAAGCGTGCGGCGGCATGTTGGGCAATCGCTCCTTGCATTCCAATAACCATTGGCACGCCAGCCCGCACCAAATCGTAGGCAATATTGCTAACAGTTGCCGTATTTTCTTCGGTTTGTTGCGCACCACTGCTATGACACACCGTTAAGACAACCAACTGAAGCCGTGCCGAAGCACTCAGAATCGGCCAAAGATCATGCGAGCTAACTCGATAAACCACCTGTTGATTATTCAGAATATAGGTTACAAGCATATCATGACGCTGTAGTTTGGCTTCGGGCTTGGGCGAATGCCCATGACACAACAATTGGACAATTTGAGGTTGATGTTCAAGCAAGCGCTTATGCAATGTTTCAATCGTATTTGGATCACTGCTCCACCAGCGCTCAAGTGTTTCGCCAGCAAACAAGGGGGCTAATTCAGCAATAAACGATCTGGTATCGATTGGCGAGCGGACTAACGGTGCCGCAATAACTTGTAACGCTAAATTACGGTCAATTGTAATTGGCTGATAGGGCAGCATGCTCGAAACTTGGCGAATTAACACCATATGATGGTGCAAAAACAAAAAACGGGTTGAAAATTCAGCTTCATTTAGCGGCTCGATACCCTGGGCCGCCAGTGTTTGATGCGCTGTGGGAATCACCAACAACTCCCATGGTAAGTCAAGCAGGCTACGGGCATTCTCAGCAACATCGAGAATAACCCGTAAACCCTGTTTTGCTTGGCGTGATTGGGTTTGCCAAATACTGTCACGCAGAATAGTTTTTGCTGTACCAGGAAGCATTTGCAGCATTTGATTACCAAGTTGCCAAAGCTGGTGATAGTGTTCCTGAAACAAGGCGGGTGGCTTAATTGACGTATCCCATACCGTCATAAACTCTCCGCACGCCGATCGCAAGGCCCGCAAGGACTCGATCGAATCGGCAGAGTGGTAGACAGCCACAGCCGCAGCCTGTGTGAGCAACCTGGACATACTCGGATCTTCAGGCTTCGCATGGTTGTAGATGCTGTGATGAAAGTCTTTGATCAAGCGTTGATAGCGTTCGCGCAATTTGGTAATCGTTTCTAAACTAATTGGAATGTTATCAACCGCACCACCATCGGAAACCAAACCGCGCATTTGAACATTCATCTGAAAATAATTTGAAGCATTAAGATAGCCCTTGATCACCAGATCCACGTATTGCATCAATCGCTCCTTTCGCGGACTTTCATTTGGTTTAATGCCGCTGCCTACAGCCAACTTAGGTCAAGCTTTCAGCTTCCTTGAGAAAGCTCACATGGTCGGCTAACGTCAACATTAAACGGTTTGGCCAGATCTGCTCGGATTCATGCTGAAGCTCTGGAGGTTGGATGGCAGGCGCAGCATTATCAACCCACATGCTGCGTAATTCGCTAAGCTGCTTCAGCCAAGCCACTTCTGTGGAAGGAATGCGGGTCTCTTGTAAAATCAAGGCCGCATCGGCCCAGCGCCGCGCCAACAAAAGCTCAAAGGCCAGCGGTAACAAGACCTTCAGGCCAGGATCAAGCTGCATTGGTGCAGTTGCCGCTAGCCCAAGCCCGCTCGTGGCAAGTTCGTTAAGCCATGCACCTGGCGCTTGCACCGCTGCCAAGCGTGCATAACACTGGTTCAGATTACAATCACGACCCGCAATCGAGGCTGCCAGAAGTTCAGCCCCAGCCTGGGTTAAACTAAGCGCAAAAAACAGCCGATGCGCATTAGGATTGGTTGCATAGTCCTGCAAAAATCGAATAACCAGCCACCGATCAACCAAATGCTGCGAGCGAGCCACAATCCAATCACTCGCCAGCGTCGGCTGTTGTTGCGCCGCCATATGCAAAAGGTTCGTTGTGCCAGGTAAGGGCAGCAAGCGTAAGGCATCAAACTGAATCGGATGCCATGTCAACAGCTGAGCACGCACTCCAATTCGTTGTAGCACCCAGCCTAGCCCAACCTGCCCAAGCCACATCACTAAGCGCAACTGCGCCACGCCAAGCCCTAAAATAATGGGGGCAAAAAAAATCGCTAGGCTATTAGCAAAGGCCGGAGAGTACCAGATACCAAGCGCAGTTGCCGGAGCAATACCCAGCACCGCCCAACGCACATCTACTGATCCGCGTCGCTGCTGATTGATCAATAAATAATAGCTGAGGGCTATACCCACCAAATATCCCAACATCAGGCAAAAGATCACTGCTTGAGCACCAGATGCAGACCCAACCAGCGAAAGCCCAAGCATGCCGCCAACACCAACAACCACCAGCAGCGGGGGGCTTAAAACAACTTGGAATAGCCCAAACCAGAACAAAAAACGTGGCAGATAATCACTAGGCACCTGCTTGGTTAGAACCATACATGCGACACATGTACTGATCACGGTAAAAACGAGCTTAAGCAGAATGAGCCAAAGCACCATACCTAGATTCAGCCAAAGCAGCAGCACACTCAGCAACAAGCTATCAACAACCAGACCAAGCACCAACAACACTTTTGGTGCATATTGACGCTCCATCAGAGCCTTCGCTACCAAGGCCGGATTAAACAACAGCCTCCACCACATACGCCATAGTGCATTGATCATCGAATCCCCTCTGAACAGCAACGACATCGCCATATTGATTATGAAATTGCCGATTTTAGCAGGATAGATTTTTGGGCTGACTTCCTCTTCTTCAATGACTCCACAACGGGTGGAGCTTAGAAGAAAGGTGGTTCAGTATGGAACGGTTCACAAAAGCGGTGTTGATCGGAATCGTGGGCATAATCGTCGCTGGCGGCTCAATCAAAATTTATGTCAACGATCCGCCCCAAGTAACTTTAGACCCAGGTGGTTCTGGCGGTGGCATCGGTGATACAAATCCAACTCCTACGCCTGTGCCAACCCCAACCCAAACCAATGGCTAAACGCGATTAATCACCGACGCTGATCGACGGAATCTGCGCAGATGGCCATTGCGCCAGTGTTCCAGCCCCAACAACCTGAAAGCCACCCCAGACCAAGACTGCAGCTTGGCTGGGATCGTCAGATTCAAGTAATGTGCGTTGGGCCATTGCCAAAGCCGTTGCCCCATCATTTGGGTAGGCTAAATAGTGATAAAATAACCGCATCAACTCAACCACCCCGCTATCGCTAGTTTTCCACCCATTGGCTAGCACCTCACGTGCGCCACCAGCCAAAAAAGCGCGGCTCAAACTTAGCACTTCTTCGCCAAGCAACGTTTCACTCAGCGAGCCATCACATGTCGATAACACCACCGTCGCCCCAGCAAGCCGTAAATTGAGGATATCGTTGTAAAACATATCGCCATCCACAAGCTTAATATGGGCAAGTAACCCACGGGCAGCGATTAATTGCGCATGGGTTGCAATATGAATATGCCGAAAGCGTTGTAATAACCCAGCTTGACCTAGCTTCAACACGGCCACGCCTGTTGCTTCGGCTCCAAACAGCGTGCTGACGGGGATGGTTACTTGTTGCGCAACAACCCGCAGTTCTGCTTGAATGTGTGGCAACGCGTCCGCTCGCTCGCCAAAATTGTCACAGCCCAGCAATAACGCCTCAGTGCCCAAGCTTTGACGTGCCTGCAACCATGACCATGTGCCCAACGATGGAATAATCTGTGGAATACAGGTTTGGCAAAGTCGCTGTTGGTTGACCAGCAAAGCTGCCCAAGCAACCTGATGCAGCTTGGTACATGGTGTGATTAATAGGCGATGGTTTTGATGCAAGCGTTGCTTAACGACGCTAGGGATAAGTCGATCAGATAAGGCCCGAAGCTCGGCGAAAGGAGCAGCTTGGCTCAGAAACGACCAATCCTCATACAAAATTGAATGGTCAGTAAACGAGTTGGCCAAGCCTAATAACTCACAGAAACGCCGATCAATTGGCTGGCGAATAACCGTAATCTGCCCAGCATAGAGCGTGATAATCAGCAGATCGTCGCCTAATTGACTGTAGCCGAGCCATGTCCAATCCCCATCAAAGGCTTCATCAAGTTCGCCACAAACAACCTCAAGTGGCCGATCAATCGCCAAATCGGCAAGCGAACCTTCAAGGGTATGTCGCGCTTGAATTAAGAAATTGATATAATCGGCGAATAGTGCCTCTACGTGCTCATGACCAGCAGTTGGCTGCGTTAAGCTACTCAAACGGGCATGATAGCGCTGATCTTCCTCTGCCAAGTCTGGGTCAAACGCTAGTGGTAAACAACGCATTTGGCGATTTAACACCAATGCTCGTTGTTGCTCGATTAATTGCCATGCCAAGTTACTATTGGCCTGGGCAAGCGCCAATCGAATGGTATCGTGATACAGTTGCTGCGCTTGGGCAAAAATCGCACTCGAAGCATGTTCGCTACTCAAAGCTTGACGAAGTTGGGCAACAATGCCACAAGCAGCGATATATTCTGCCATGGCCCGCCCGCTAGCCCCAGCCTGTGCAGCACAATACCCTAAGCCATAATGACAACGCCAGCGATGGGTCGGATGTTCAAGCAACCACACCTGAGCTTGCGCTAACAAAGCCTGTGCTAGCTGCCAATTGCCTGTTTCAAGCATCAACCAAGCTTGACCAAGCTGACATTTGGCAATATTAATCTGATTGCCAATCGCCTCAAAACAAACAATTGCCTGATCGAAAAAGCGCTGAGCTTGGTCAACAGCACCAAGGCAGTGCCACGCCTGTGCAAGTGCCTCGTAAAACTCGCCAAGCTCTAACTGATCATCTAAGGCTAGCACTAAAGGTTGAATCGCGCCGAGCAAGTCGAGCGCAAGCTGACCATTGCCTTGATTAATCTGTAACAGGGCAAAATTGCGCTGAAGCACACAACTATCATAGGTACTCGAACGCGCTTGATAGACCGCCAACGCTCGCTGATAGGCCGATTGAGCAATGAGCGGCAGCCGCACATAATGGGCAATCACGCCAATATTTTGGTCGCATCCAGCCGCCAAATCGGGCCGATCAAGCATACGAAAGCTGCTACGCGCTGCAAGGTTAAACCGCAAACCCTGATCGTAGTGACCAATTCTGCTTAGTGCCAAGCCAAGTGCTCGCTGGCATAAGGCCGCATATAGTGGCATGCCCAAACGATTAAACCAGGTCATCGCCTGTTGAAGGTCGGCTACGGCATCTGCATAGTGTTCTTGACGATCAGCAATAAAGCCCCGCTCACGAAGGCATTTAGCTACATCAACCCACGCCTTGGCTTGTTGAGAAGCGTACAATGCCTGATCTAAACCCTGCTTGGCTTTGGTAAAAGCGCCAAGGCCTGCATTGGCAATCGCCACAATACGCATAAACCGACCAGCCACGAATTGCGGAGCAGTGGTCAGATGCGGCGCGATTGTGGCAGCCAGATCAAGGACAGCTTGATAGCGTTTAAGGTAATTAAGATGAATCAATTGATAAATTTGGGCCTCGGCAGCGGCGCGAGCACCACCAAGTCGCAAATGGGCTTCGATGACTGGTTGCCATGCCTGTTGCAACGAAACCCCTTCTCCTTGTAGCCATCGACCAACCAGCAACGCTTGACGACAATCCCACATGCCCGCTTGATCATGATGTTGGGCGAAAAGAGCTTGCGCTTGTTGCAACGCGGCTAGGCCTTCGGAAACTTTTTCGCCATGCAGCGCGGCCCAGCCATAACAAAACCAAGCCCAACCATGGTCTACACACGCGCTTGATTCCATCGCGAGCAGCCGCCGATGCGCGATCACGAGGGCACTTAATGGCCGCTGATCGACCAAACGGATGATTCGAGCAAACATTGGTAGCGGGGTCGCCAACATCAAGCAGGCCTTTCTATTCCAGACGGATATTTAAGGCTGGACCGGCAGGATTGGTAAAAAGGGTTGCAGGAATCGGTGGCAGGGTCGCCAAGCCATCTTCGCTAAAGGTCGCCTGAAATTCCTCATTACCAAATGCTAAAACCACAGTAGCCTGCAATGGAGGTTCAAGGGCCACCACAATTTGCCAATATTGATCATCAACATGGAGCACGCGGAATGCAAGGTTATAACCAAACCCCAAGGTGTGGCGATAAAACGCTGGGCCTAAATCGCCATCGCCGCGAACTCCCTGGATCAAACCGCTCAGTGATTGAATCCGCTGAACTAATCGATTCATAACGGGCCTTGACCACGACCAAATCGTGGGGTTCAAGCTCGCAGGAAGGCTCGCCCAAATTTTGGTTGGATCAATCGCGGGGTTTAAGCTCGGGCTGGGAATCGTTAATTGGACGAGACTTGCATCCTGTAACATTTCATTCATAAAACTATATTCTTTATAACAATCTGGGCAAATTCTCAGATGGCTATCGACCGCAGGATAGCGCAATCTCCCTTGGCCCGGATTTAACCGTTCGAGGTCAATATAACTAGCAAGCTCCTCATCGAGATGGTGATCGGCTGCTGGTTCAGCCGCTATCGGTAGCATTTGCCCACCTATCGCGGCAAGCAAGACCTCGATATAGCCACGACAAACAGCACATGTACGGATATGCCTAAGGGTTTCTGCATCAAGCGATGCGAAGGAATCGCTAACAAGCAGGTTGTCTAAGGTTTGATGGATAGCACTACACAGCATTATGATCTTCTCCATACCATTTAGGGAAGATGCGTCAATCTACCTAAATAGATAGTACTTAACCTGAATGCCATCTGTAAAGACCAAGCTTTATCGATATTATTCATACTTGCTTTAGTTCCCACGGCGCTCTATTTTATTCATTCTCAGCCGAATCCTCAGAATCAAACAAGCTATCTAGCCATTTGCGAATGCGCTCGTGCTTTGCCAAAAGCGCTCGGGCGGCAGCTAAGCGTTGCGATACCGTCGATTGGGCCACCCCTAAGCGCTTAGCAATATCGGAGCCTTTCATATCGAGGATGACGGCTAACAGAAAGACCTCACGCACGAGTTTATACTCAGGATGCGCTAAAACTTCGTTGATAATCACGAGAAATTCCTGGGCCATGATAATTGCTTCGGGCTGTGTCTGCTCTGCGGCTGGAATATGCAGCAAGGCTTCAAGCCCTGGCTCAGCCCGTTGCTTTGGATCACGCTTGGTCGCCCGTGTTAGGCGGTTCTGCTTTCGAATTGCGTTTATGATAACCGTCATAGCCCACGTTTGGAGGCTACTATGATAGCGAAAGGAAGGAAGGGCAGCCCAGACCGTCAAGAGGCAGGTCGAACAAACATCCTCAAATGTATTACTTGGATCAGCTTGCCAGATGTGCGATTGTTTCTTGACGATGCTATGAATCAAAAGCATCGTGGTTTGCCAAGTATCGCTATGAGCAGGGTCGGTTGGCTCGCGCAGCGCCTGCACAACGGCATAATCTGCCCAATGCCACGCGATAATTTCGTTATTTGAGGGAATCGTTTCGGATTCCGTCAGATAGTGCCCAAGATCATGGGTTCGCTCAAGCAATGACTCTAAACTTAAACCTTTGCCAGATTGATTATTTAATCGGATTAAGCTTTCAAGAGTTTGATTAAATAATGGGTTCGTCGCAGAATCAACACTCATTAGCGATTCTCCTTCGCATCGATTCCAGCAGTGATGAGTATCAAATGGCTATACCTAGCAGTTAATCACAACCATTGTAATTGATCCCCACAAATCATGCTACTTCAGCCGCTGCAACGAGCCTCGATAGCACACCAAACCAAGCAAACCCCACCTCCTGTCTGTAAGCAATACGCCAGCATTAGCTCATTAGCTAAACCGAGATTAAACTACCAAACTCTTCGTCACAACAACTCATACCGCTCAAACAGAGTTTGTCGGAGGATGGATTATGCGTTCATTTAAAACTTTTTGGTTGCTGCTGCTCGTCGTTATGGCACTTGGCTGGTTTGTTGTTCAGCGCTCGCCGCTTCAGGCCCAAACGCCAAATCCCAACTATAGTTATGTCAATCTTGGGGCACTAGGCGGGCAACATATGTATCCTAGTGATATTAATGATTTTGGACGAATCGCTGGGAGTGTAGAAACCGAGTTCTCAGCAATGCGAGCGTTCGTTTGGCGACGAGGTACGCTCAGCAATCTGGGCACACTCGGCGGCAATCAAAGCTATGGCTATGGCATCAATGATACTGGCTATGTTGTCGGTGAAAGCACTACGAGTAATAACAAACGGCAGGCTTTTTATTGGCGCGAAGAGCAAATGCTCAATCTTGGCACCCTCGGTGGTAATGTTAGCACAGCGCTTGATGTCAGCAATGGCGAGCGGATCGTTGGCCGAAGCACGACCAGTACTGGCGATACCCATGCATTTATGTGGTATCGCAATACGATGACCGATCTTGGTACGCTGGGGGGCAACTACAGCACCGCCAATGAAATCAACGATCACAAAGTTATTGTCGGTTGGAGCACCAATGCCAACGGTGAAACTCGCGCCTGTATCTGGAAAAACGGTACGATTATCGATCTAGGCATACCTGCGGTTAAAAGTTATGGCTATGCAATCAATAACAATGAGCAAGTTGTGGGAATGATGGAATTAAGTGATGGTCAACGCCATGCATTTCTTTGGGAGAATGGCGTAACCACCGATTTAAGCGCCGGATTGAATCAATATAGTGGTGCAAATGATATTAACGATGCAGGCACAATCGTTGGGTTTACTGGTGACGACACAACACCACTTGCTGCAACGGTTTGGCATAATGGCACACGTTTGCGGATGGGGCCATTCAGTCAAGCAAGCACCGAATATCAAACGATTGCAACTGCGATTAATGAGGCCAACCAAATTGCTGGTTATGCTATCGTGAGCGCTGATGGCGTTACGCGCACCGACGGAATAATTTGGCAATTTGAAGATTAACGGTGATGGGAACATAACTTGATGGGTAATCGTTGTTAGTTCAACAACAATCAAGTTATGGAGTTACCAGATGCGTCACATCTTAAGTATAGCCATTGCCGCCTTATTAATCGTTGGTTGTGGCAACCAAGCCGCCTCAACCAGCCAACCAACCAATACGCCCAGCATTATTGTTGATCCTGCAGAACTCATTGGCTCACGCTGGAATGTCTTAACCATCAATGGTCAGCCGATCATTGGGCCGAATCCCTTGCCATTGACAATCGACTCGGCCAGCCAAGTCTCGGGGAATGGTGGTTGCAATGGTTATGGTGGCGGCATCACCATTGATGGCTCAAAATTGACCATCGGCCCACTCGTGTCAACATTAATGGCATGTGCCGAAGCCGACTTGCAAGCCCAAGAAGGTAGCTTGCTCCAAAGCTTGGAAAAGGTTCGCAGCTACCAGCAAACTGAGACAACGTTAAGTTTGCTTGATGATCAAGGCACGGTCGTGGTCACTTTAGCTCGCCAACCCTAAGCTCCAAGCGCATTGCGTAGCCACATCCAAGCCTCAACTTTTTTGGCAAATGCTTGGGTATTGGCTGGGCTTGTCGATGGCAAACCCACCAGTTCAAGCCGCGATTGAAGTTCACTCGTAAGGTTTGGCCAAACTAAGCGCATAAAAAGCTGCTGGGCTTTCATGCCATTCAATCCAACCTTCTGAATCGCTGGATTGGCCGTGAAAAAAGTTTGAAAATCATTGGGAATTGGGTTGGTAATCGCGGTATCGAGGCTGCCAACCCGCTCCGCTGCATGCAGCACATCCCACAGCGCCAGCTGATGCCGCGCTAAGAAAGCGGCTCGCGTCACACTCGTAAGGCCAGGCTCGTCAGCAAAAACTGCCTGCATAATCCGCCAAAATTGATTGCGTGGATGCAGATAGTAGAACTGAGCAGCTAGCGACTGATCACCTGGTAAGGTTCCAAGAATTAAGCAACGACTTGTCGAGTGAACAATCGCTGGTAAAGCAAATTTAGGCATACAACTCCTCATAGTGCCAACAAAAACAACCATTTTGCATCAATCTGCGGCTAGGTCTATACTAACATATGCCCAGTTTAGCAAGGAGACTCGTATGCCTATCGGTCAGGTAGCGTTCGTTAATCACTGTGACATCGCCGCACCTCGCGAATTATGTTTTCGCTATATCAGCGACTTTACTCACGATCCAGAATGGTGGCTGCCAGTTACCTCATCGCAACGCATTTGTGGCCAAGGGCTAGGAGCTATCTACGAGCAAGTTGCCAGCGTTGGGGTATTGCATTTTTCTTCGTTAATCGAAATCACTGCCTATCATCCTGAGCAGTCAATGGCCTTTACAATCACATCGCATGGGGTTATGCATTGCCAAGTACAGTATGATTTTAGTGACCATGGAGGAATTACGACCTTCACGATGAGCAGCACTATCAGCTTTCTACCAATGTGGATTCGCTTGATTGCCCCTATTTTCAAGGGTCTCCTGATTCAACAAGTAACCAGCCATTTCGCCATTCTCAAACAGCAGATCGAGATGCTCGCTGCTGTGGAGGCTTAGGGTTAATCGATAGGGCTGGATGACGGCAAAACCTTGCAAGAAAGCCAGAGCATGGAATACCAAGAATCTGAAGTTCCCAGCCTTATTCGACGATTATTGCAGGTGCGTGATCTCCTGTTAATCGAGCCACAGACATTTCAATCGATCTGTCGATTGGAGCCTACCCTGTATCAGGCTGAAACATCAGGTCAACGGGCCTTTCGCCGTGATCTGCATAGTTTACGGGCATTAGGCTATCAGCTTGAAATTGCCACCAAACCTAAGCGTTGGCGCATTGTCGCAACCCAGCATGTGATACCCGATCAAGAGCTTGAGGCCTTGGCTGCCATCCGTGATCTTTTTGGCGCTGGACACCCGATGGCTCCCAAAGTAAGTCAACTTTTAGATCGATTGACCACGAATCTTAGTGATGCGCAGCAAAAGCAATGGCGACAAATGCCAGTCATGCGGGTGGCATTTAACCCTGCGATTGACTATACGCCCTACACCGATTGGATCGAATTTTTTGCGCAGGCGATTCGGCAACGCCGCCAAGTAGGCTTCTACTATCAAGCTCGAAGGCATGATCAGCCCCAGCATTACCCACGACTTGACCCGTATGAACTAGAATATCGTGATCGCCATTATTATCTCTTGGCCTATTGCTACCGCCATGGCATGATTTTGACCTTCCGGCTTGATCGAATGATCATTGATCATAGCAAAGAATTACCATATCTCCGGCCTGGAATCCAACCAATGCAACGCAAACGCCCAACGATTGACTTCACCTATCGCTTGCCAGCCTCATTTGCGCCGCAAGGGGTCAGCGAACGCTTCACGATTAAGGCCATTCGCCATCTTGGTGAGCACATTGAAATTGATGCTAGCGAGTTTAGTGAATTTCAAATTATTCGCACATTATTGGGCTATGGCGAACATGCCCAGCTGGTCAGCGGGCCTGATTCATTATTCAACGAGCTACGCCGGGTGGTTGAGGCAATGTATGCCAATTATCTGCACCAATCGGCTCGCGAACGAGGTGAGTAGCAGCATTCACCTCGTTCAAGATTAACCACCTAATCAAGCCTGTTCAAAGCAAACGCTTGCACTGCCTTCGATCATTTGCAGGGCAAATTGGGCCGATGTAAAGGAGGCTTGTGGCACAATTTGTTGCATTGAACTAGCGAGTTGAGCTAAACCCACCACCGAATAAGCCTCATCTTGCCAGGGAATAGTTGCAATCACTTGATCAGTTTCAACGCCATTGCTATCACGCAATTGTTTATGCAGCGTAGGGTATTGTTGATTAGCCGGATCAAAGCCAAAGTGCAGGGTTTCGGCGTGCAGCTTGAAGCTAAAACGCGCCACCTCGCCAGCAAACAAGCCAATCAAAACGCTATCAGCCAATTTTTCCAGCCGAATCTGATCAATGTTCCCGCCAGCAGCATCGCTCGCTTCGATAATAATATTGGGCCAGCCTGCCACAACTGCCGAGCGCATGATAAAGCCAGTTACGGTAGGCAGTCCACCGAGCAACGTCGGTAGATCAAGCGCTTGCTCATGGGTCAAATCGCCCGTGGTCGCGCGGCCAATGCTTAGCGCTCCATCACATAAACAAGCCATCCAAGCTGGATCAAGCTGGAAGAAGCGAATTGCTTCATTTGGCAGCATCGTTTCATCGGGCACAAGGTAGTTGAATGGCACGCCTTGCAATTGGGCTAGCCCTTTAAACCACGCTTGAACATCGGCGGGAGCAGCGCTTGCCAGACTGCGGCTTTGTAAACGTTGCGGTTGGAAGCGGGCAGTTGGGGTGTTTTGGCTCTTTTTCTGTTGAATTTGCCCACGCTTCCAAGCATACAAACTGGTTGAAATTTGCTTGGTCTGCAACATCATCAAGCGCCCTAATTCCCATGCCGCTGCATACGAAACATCAAACATGCCCGTGGTTGAATCATAGGCCAGTAAACTATCGGCGGCTAAGGCCGGCAAAGGCAATTGGGCAGTATGTTGGCCAACTCCCAACGGCCCACGATACCACGAGATCGATTGGTTGGCTTGGCGCATGTTGTGAGGCAGTAATGCATAGCCTTGGGCCGCATAGTGTTCAGCCAAAGGGTTGGCATTGGTGGCTAGCCGGAGATTACTGGGGCTATAATTCAAGCCAAGCATGAGATCAGCAAATTGCTGTTGGGCGGCTGGTGGCGACGCAAAACGCCAACTGCTCAGCACCACCAAGCGAATCAAATCTGAATCGCTGGCTTGTTGAAAATCGAAGCCAGCACTGGTATAGCGGTTTTCCAACGAAACCAAAAACACCGTATTAATCTGATTCGGGCCGGGCAGGCGATTACCCAAAATCACCGCTCGCTCCTGTCCGGTTGGTGTGCCATCGTTGGCAATCGCTTGGCGAATATGGGCTTGATAGGCTAAATCGGTATTGCTTGGTAACAAACGCGCTAACAACTGTTTGGCAACGTCAATCACCACCACTCGATCATCGCTCGTTTGGCCCGGCTCTAAATCGAAGCTGGGAAATTTCACGCCAACGCTAGCTGATTGCTGCAACTCACCCAAGGTCATGGTTTGGGCAAGCGGAGTTTGATCGGCGGTAAACATCAATAAGCTCAGCCACGGCAAATCTTCATTATTAGGGTCAGCTTGACGCTCCCAAGGCAAGGTCGAGCGGTTCAAAATCAGGTGCGGCAAAATCGTCGAATGGTCGCTTAGGCTACCGTCAGGTGGGTAGACTGCATAAATATCCTTGGGATCAAGGCTAAATCGTTCGCCAGCAACATAAAATTTGCGCGTCGCGCTAAATTCTGTCTGCGGAATCTTGGGTTGTGCTGGCTCGTTGGTCGAAATTTGATGGGTTACGACAATCTGATACAAACCAGTTTTGAGGCTGGGCTGATGAAATTGGCTAAATTGCAGTTTGTCGTTGGGTACTTCTATTGGGTCTGCCATACATTCATCCTCAGTATCACAATTTAGTGCTCATCAGCATAACTGCCAACTTGCGGCGCAATCACATAACTTTGTGCCAAGCTCGATTGCAGGTTAAGCGGACAATCTAGACCAAAAGCAGCCAGTAAGCTCTCACGGGTAGCACTTGGTTCTGAAGCATTCAGGGTTGTGCTAATCGTGGTACGCCGTTGGGCATCATCAGCCGATTCGACCACAAATGGTCGATCAGCTTGCCAAGCAAAACCATCGGCTACCGTTTGGGTGTTGTATTCCAAGTAGCCTTGGTTGATTGCGCTGGTGCTGCCAGGTGCTGGTGGTTGCTGAGGCCGAATTTCAAAGCCAGCAATCGCATTCGGCAAAATTGGGGCACTCTGCAAATTGGGTTGAAATTCCGTACCCCACAAGGCATTAGGCATACCCTTGGCAATCGGCGTAAGCGCAAAATCATGCTCAAACGATGCATCATTATGGGTAATCTGAATAATCTGATGCGAGGTTAGGCTGCTGGGCGCTACCGCCATTGGCGCAACCCCCACATCCAGATCGTAGCTTGAACCTAAACTGATGCTAGTTTGGCCAAAACTGGCACTCGTGGTTGGAATTAGGCTGTTGGTTGTAAGCAAAAAGCTCGCTGGATTGATCACCCAATCACAGGTAGGATCGCCTTGGGGCGTTTGGACAAGCCCCGCGCCAACCGCCACCCCACAAACCGCTGTCGGATCAGGCAGGAACGAGCTGCTAAAGCTAGTCCAATCGATTGGGTTAGGAGTTTTGGACGCAGCGGCTCCAAAACTAATATCAAAGCTAATAATATCGAGGTCGATTCGCGCTGTGCCCGAGAAATCTGGCCCCCAAATGTGCAAATCGGCTCCAACATCGGCTGTGATATGGTGGGTTCCAAATAAATGGAAGGTATACGATACCCCAATATCAACGCTCAAATGGGCATCATAATGATAGGGCTTCCAGCCAAGCAAGAAATCGGCAGCAGCATTGAACCATGCTTTTAGGTTGCCGCTCTGCCATGTTGCTTGCAAACTACCACCCGCCATCAACAACGAGCCAGTCAAGGCAAAATACATCCCGCCTTTGAGAATCAGCGAGCTATCAATTTGCCAATTGAAGCCAAGCCGTGGCACTTGGGGATAATGCGGCGGAATGGTAAAGCTGGGATGGTAACCACCCAAGGTCAGCACAAAATCGCCAGCATGCTCTTTGGCAAACCAGGCATAGAAGGCAAATCCGCCCGTCAGATGGCAACTGCGCGAGAGCAGATACGACGCTGATGTGAGTTGTGCTCGCACACCCAAAAAGCCCTGATCGGGGATGAAACTCGCCACCAAGGCCATTTGAATCTCGGCCAAGGGGCTGATAGTGCTAGCCAGATCGGGCGTAGGAATAATTGCGGTTGAAAGCCCGAGCAAATCAACTTCAAAATGTTGGCCAAACGAGACCGTCAACAAGGCAAATGAATCGATCAAGCGGAATGAGTTGAAGCGAATCCCAGCAGTCAAGAACATTTCGCCAATTGAAGGCGGAATATACTGGCGCAGCAGAGCCAACTCGGTTTGGATCGTTTGTTGCGGATCGCTATTGACTGTCGATGGCGGCCCGCTGATCGCCTCGGCCACCAACGGAAAACTGGCAATTTGCTCAATCGGCGGCACAATCAGGCTTCGGTTGTAGCCAAAACCTGCACTTAAGCCCGTGACAAAGAAGAAGGCTGGGCCGCCGAGTGGAAAATCCAGCACCGCATACACAAACAACGAAGGATGGTCATCAAGATAGGCATACGAGCCAATCGCCCCAAGATTGAATTGTTTGACCCGTAGCGTGGCCATGCCATCATATTCATCGTAGGTTTTGCCTTGATTAGAAACCAACGTATGCACGAATGCGCCGCCGATTTCCACCACTGCATTGCGATAATCCAAGCCTAAGCCTTGGATGCGGAAACTTGGGCTAAACACATTCAACGGCGAGCCAAAGCCCAAGCCCTCAACCGTGAGGGTTAAGCCAGCCGCTGTTAGCGAGGCATCGAGCAAAAACCACAAGGCCGAATCTTGATATTGCACCCCGATGCGTTCAAAGTAGACTGGACCAAAGCCTTTTTTAACATCGAACCACTTGGCGCTAGCATTACTGGTCACCACGCTGGTGGTACTGGTTGGTGGGGTTGGCGGCGTAACCGTGCTGCTATCACCAGCTAGCGGCATACTCAAGGCTTGGGTTGAAGTACCAAAATCGATCAAGGCCGAGACGGTAATGCCTTCGACCAACGGGTTGGGCAAGGCTAAGATTTGCTGGGTTGCCAACACAGTATTCAACTGGGTTACGACAGCAGCGGGGAAGTCTAGCGAGGTAATCAGCACCTGTAGATCTTGCACTGCCAGAGTTTGATTACTTGGGAAGGCCTTGCCAACTAGTGGCAAATCGGAGAGATTGAGGCTGGCTGCTAAATCGAAGCCAAAGGCAAAGCGGGTTTGGGTATCTTGCTGATAGGCAAACAGCACATCCTTGAGATCAATCGTGAGACTCTCAGGAATGTAGGCGGCCACAGCTGTCGAAACAAATCCAAGCAGCTGCTTGACGCTGATGCTAGCTTGATCGCTGGTATGGCTATAGGTCGCGATAAACAAGTTTGAGTTGGGGTTACTATCAAATTCAAGCGTAAAAATTAAATTCCCAATCACAATATTGGCACTAAGCTGTCTGGTATAGCTATTTCCAGCATAAAGCAGATCAATATGGATGATCATATCCAACGTTTGGTCATCAATTGGAAATTTTGCTTCACAGGAAAAACTAAAATCTTGGCTACTTGTATCAAAAAAGACATTGATTGCCTGTAACGTTAACCCTGCAATTGGTGCTGGCAGAGTTGCCTCAACCCCAAACATGGTGGCGACACTCTGAATAAATTGGCCAATTGGCATAATTTGATCAGGCGGGGTTGTACCCGAAAATTGCCAACCACCATCAACAGTTTGATGTTCCGCCTTGGCATCAAATTCAACATCCACCAAAATTAAGCTACATTCAACGCCACCAAGAATTGCCCCAGTTTGATAACTGATCCAAAGATCGAACGTGCGCATTCCAAAACTAATTGAGCCAACATCCATCGTCCAATCAGTCGTAATGCCCGCTTTAAGATCATAGCGTTCAATATTTGGCTGAGCCGAAATATTCAAAGTTGTTAAGCTAATTGCCGGAAATGTATCAGGATCAGCAAAGTAGATCGTCACCAACGCCTTGAGGTCGATTGGTGTGGTTGGATTCAAACCGCCATAAAAAGCGAAATTGGGCAAAAACACTTTGATATCAAAGGTAATGCCATTCAGGGTTACATGGCCAAACATGCCGATGCTACGCAAAGCCAAAGCATATGGATCAAAGCCAATCGCGACCTGATCGAGGGCAATTGCACTCATCCCTAAGGCATCGAGCCCTTGCTGAACACTTGCCTGCAGACTTGGACCACCAGCAAACCCCGCCAACTCGATTAAACCTGGCACAACATTTCCATCGGCAGGAATAATCGCGAGTTCCCACGCATTTTGCCCGCGCAGGCTCACAATCACTTGATAGGGTTGGCCCAAGACAAAGGTGCCATGGATATTACCGCCAAGGCTTGATTGCAGGCCTAAACCATCGACATAGCTGGTTTGGCTAACTAAACTAACTCCAACCTGTTCAATCACCGCAAGATTCTCGATAATTGTCCAAGGCTGATTGATATCTGAGCTTGCCGTCAGCGTTGTGACTGGGCCGCGGCGAAAGCCAAAGGTTAAATTCAAACCCGATAGTGGCACAAGCTGAAAAATGGGAATATCGATCGGCAAGTAGGCTGCTAATCGATTATGGCTAATCACATTGGCAATCGTCACGAGATCAAGGGTCGCTGGCTGAGCCGAAGTCATGTTCCAGATAAGCTGGTTATTAGGTTGAAGTGTACCTGCCAAGTAGGCGGTTGATGTACCAACCAACATCGACGCTTGGGCAGTTAAGCTGACCACAAAATCTTGGGCTGGTTGAGTAAACACAATCGTAACAAAGGTCACCGTGAGTCGTTGATTATCAGTACCAGGAATTGGCCATTGTTCACTGCTTGCACCTTGCAAGGTCAAGGCAGTTGAGGCTTGATTGAGTTGATTATTTGGCTGATTGAGTGTAATAACCTGATTGGGCACGGTCGCCAAAAAGCTTTTGAGTTGGCTACCAAGCTCCATATCCGGAGTCAAACGCAGGCTTTCATTGATAGTGGCTGCTGCCAAGTAGCTTGACAGTTCGGCGAGGGTCGTTACCGTTGGCATAAGCTCCCTCCTAATATGTCACTGCTATATTCTCAGCAACAAAACCCGCAAGGTTTAGGGGATTTGGATCAATTTCATCGAACTGAACATTACAGAGATCATTTTGGACCAAGGTTGCAGCTTGTAGTGCAGCGTTTCCTGCCTGATCTGCCGTATTATTCGCCACTGCTATCGCTTTAAGCGCTTCACTAACCGCCAAATCAACATCGGCTGGGTTGCCTAAATAATAACTAGCACTAGCGACAGCACCAGCCAAACAAGCAAGATTATTATTAAGGTTCATTGCTAAAGCCACCGCCGTAATCCATTGGGCAATTTGATCAGCGCCAGCATAGAGGGCTGCATTATTCGGATCGGCTCCTATTGGCATTGCTAAAGCATGAGCACAGGCCAAAATTGTCGCGTTGGCTGCTGTGAGATTGCCATTCGCAACACCACCAAGTGCAGCGGCGGCAGCAAAACCAGCCTGTCGATCGGCATAGGCTACGTCAGGCCCATTGATCGAATTAGCAATATGGTTATAGATATACGTGGCAGCATTACCAGCAGCAGTTGCCGCTGTTTGGGTCGCTCCAGCATTGCTGGTCGCTACACTGATCACATTGGCATTCGCCCCAGTCACCGCATAGCCAATTGCGGTCGAAGCTCCCACTCCAACATGGCCAACCCGCGCACCGTTATCAACATTCTGCGCAGCATTTTTGGCAGCCTCAGCCGCCGTATCGTTGGGGTCATTGGGATTAGTTGGAACAAACGTATTCATAGCAGTAATTGCCGCACCGACCACCGATAGGTTATTAATATCGTTGCCTACCCAAGCACAACTATTAATGATCGCTTGAAGACCTTGATCATTAACCCCTAAAACTGCGGCTACTGCGGCGGCAGTACCAATTTTGGTCGCTGCGGTGGCAATCGGAACTGGATCAACGTTTTGATTTTGCGACTGATTAATTTGATTAACAACCGCAACTACCCCGCGATACACCTGACCAACAATCGCTAGCTGCGATTGCGCCTCAGTCACGGTTAATTTAATATGACCAGCTATATTGTTCGCCGGATCACCTGCTGTACGCGATGCAATCCCACCATAGCTCAATGGCGGATTAACCAGCACATTCTGATAGCCCGTTAAATAATATGGGTTAGGTTGTTGCGGTGATTGTGGTGGCGCAGGTGGGTGGCGCAATCGCTGATTTGGATCACCCAAAATTGGCTGCTCAGGATAGCCATCGAGCGTATTGACCGTACTTTGGGCAGGATGATCATGATGGTTACCAGAGCCAGTTGAAATAAACGTCGCCATTGGCATCAGCTGGCTAATAAATGTTCGCGACGAGGCTGTAGCTGAACCATGATGGCTGGTTTTCATGCTCAGCACCCGTTGATCAATTCGGCTCTGCGGAACCAAGTAATCGCGAATGCCAAGCTGAAAATTGCCAGTGTTAGGATTCGTAAAGCCATCCTCTTGTGGGCGCTCAATATCGCCACCAACATAATAACGATGGTTATTAAACTCAATGATAAATGCAAGGCTCTTGGCATTATCATTTTTATTTTCTTGATCGTTAATGTCAGCATCACTCATCCGACGATTTGGCCCATTATAAATACTAGCAGTCGAGATAAAGGCAGGAGCCGCATTAACTCCAGCCCGGGAAACATATTTATTAGCTGCGATACAGGTAATTGTTGGTGCACCTGGTACATATACAGCACCATTCCACATAATCTCTTGACCAATGAGCCATGCTGGATTATCGAAATTCACCACATTAGGTAGGCCTCCCGCAGGGTAGTTAATTGTCGGATAAGCCGCATAATAATTCCATTGCATCAGAATCGTATCGGTATATCCATTACGATTACCTGGATTAGTTGGAATATCATTTTGATCATAGGTTGTCAGGTAAAAACTATTAACAGTACTAGTAACTCGTACTCGTGTATTAACTCGGGCAATCTCAGTTACATATTGCTCATATTTTTTAGGTGCTGCTCGAATAATGTACTCATTACCATACTGATCTTTTCCCCTTTTAAATGAAGTATTCGCGCCATTTGCTCTATATGGAGCATTAGCATAGTAATCACTATTATTTGGCGGTCGGCCTTGATCAAAGCAGCGAACATTATCATATACATTTGTATTGGCAGTCGCCATTAAGCTAATTAAGCCACTCAAATGATCGTCATCGTAGTGGGTATTAACGATCACATCCAACGTATTGAGGTTAAGGGTATTCGCCAAATAATTATGCACGATTGGCGCAGCATCAGCTCGCCCGCCATCGATTAATACTGAACGTTGGACGACATTATTATCGAGCGCCAGAATAACAGTGGCATCGCCGACTGAGCGAATATCAAGATGATGAATTTGCAGTTCCCACGGCATATGCAGCCCTCCTATTGTTTCATAATGTAGCAAAGCGCGTAGAAGGGCGGGCGATTTTCATGGGCTTGGTTGCCACCATTATTTTGGATCGTAACGCTATGTGAGTGATTACCATCCTTATCGGTTTTGACGCTGAAATTAGCAATCACATTTTTTTGCAAGCCATCATTGGTTTTTGCCATATCGCCACCAGGGCCGTTACCACCACCACCAGTATCGAAGTAGAGGGTATGGTTATGCTGACCATCGTTTGATGTACTGGCTGCATGGTTATGGGAAGGCATCTGATTCACCGCTAGCGTCACGCTATCCGCACCACCAGTTGTACCAACAGGGTAGGCAGCCCCAGCGCCAACCACAAAGCGATTGCGCAAATCGGGCGTGCCATTTTGGCCATTACACAAGAGCCAACCACCAGGTAGGGCATTATCTGCCCCCGACCACATATTAATTGTGCCCGATGGAATTGAACTACCATTCAGCGAGCTAGCCCCAGGATTGAGCACAAGCCCATTAGCCAAACGCACTGTGCCATCATCGCCATTAACTACCGCCACCAACAGCCAATTGCTCGGCACAAAGAACGAGGCTGTGGTATAACAGGTGATCTGATAGCTGACGGCATTTTCGTTGCCCCCAACCGTGTGCACCGCATATAAGGCTTCCCATGCCTTGAGCACAATTCCATCGGCAGTACACGAACGCACTTGGTTGTCATAGACTTGGGCCGCGGGAAGATCGCTGGTTGGTTGAATGACATTCACGTGGCCACCTGCAAACGAAACTGATCGTTCCATCGAAATCGCAATAAAGCGTTGGCTCCATTTCAAGCGATTATTAATCCCGTTCCAGGTTACACGACCACCGCCAGTAAAGGCAAATTGGGCTTTGGTATAGTCGTTGGCAGCACCACTCAGCACGCCAGTGCCAGTATCTAAACCAGTCCGTGGTGTGACAGTACCAATTCCAGTATTACCACCTGTTTGGAGAAATAAACGCCCATCTTTCACGCCTGTTTCGGCAATATTGAAGCCACCTTGGGTCGTAACTTTTTGGTTAATATGCCATTTGGTTGTGCCACTGCTATTTTCAAAACTAATAGCTTCTTCGCCTGCGCCGCTGCCACGAATCGCCAATGGCCGCGTTGGGGCATTCGTGCCAACCCCAACTCGTTGATTGCTAGTAATGATCAATGGCGTTTTTTCAATCGCTACCACAAAGTAGCCATCACGATAGCCTGGCAAATTTTCATAGAGCAAGTAGAGGTTGGCCGCGCCGCTTGGCAGCGATGAAACGATGTTGCTCAGGTTCATTTGAATAAAGGCTTCTGCTGCCAGCGAGGTTTGGGTCGTGGTGAAAATCCATTCTGCCGATTCAGGATCTTTGCCACCTGTCCAATTATCAAGCGTGATTGCAATCGCATTAACTTGGCTGGTCGTGCCCAAGGCCCAATCACGATTATTTTGGTTATCCTGGCTGTCAAAGGCTACGATGAAGGTGGTTGGGCTATTGCTGGTGCTTGGGCTAAGCGCCAACGCTGCATCATCAAGCAGGTTGGTAATATGTAAGGTCAGTTGATTCGCCGTCGTGCCATTATTTAGCACCATATTTGGCCCAACAAAGCCTACATGCAACGGCGGTGTATGTGCACCTTGAGCATTCAACACCACCATGTTTTGCAAACGGCTGCCAATTAATGGCGTGAGGCTGTTGGCATATTGCAATTGCTGGTAGCTTAATTCGACTCGCGTATTGCGTGCGCCGCTGCTCGCCGAGGCACTGATTGATTGTAAGGCCAAATTCAGGCTTTGATTGGGGGTCAAACTCCGTGCCTGAGTGCTCAGCAAATACAAACTTGTCGTGCCATCAACCGCTTGCCCTGTGCTGAGTTGCCACGTTTGGTCGGTCAGCTTAACTTGGCTCAGCGTCGCGGTTGAGAGTGTGCCAGGCCGAAAATTCAGCACAAAATGGTGATTGCTCGCCGAGGGTGTTTGATCATTCGGCGCAACCAGATTAATTGTGCGCGGCGAGTTATTGCTGATGGTCAAAAAGAGGTTGTAGCCTTGGGGATTATCGTCGATGTACATCGTCGCATGACCATCATCATCAAGCAAATTAAAACCAACCGGATACAAACTATCGAAAGTTGCTGCCGCCGCTGGATCAGCCGCCATCACCTGCAGAATTTCATCGCCCGACAAAGCGCGATTGTAGATCCGTAGGCTGGAAAGTTTGCCGTAGTAAGGCGCTGTATTGGGGCTATATGCACCAAAGGTGGCTTGGCTCACAGCCTTAATCGGCAAGGTTTTGCCAGTGGCTTGCGCCCACAACGTGCCATTAGCATAAATTTGCATCGTGCCGGTGGCAACATCTTTGGTAAATGCCCAATAGGTCCAGCTGCCTTTGTAATCGCTCGCATTGGCCGCTTGGTTCATACGATCCCAAGTATTACCTTCGGCTCCACAATCGAAATAAACTTGGCCATCGCTCCATGGCAAATGCACATTCAGCGAACGCTCATCAGCAGCGGTCAAGGCAGCAATCGCCGAAACGCCTGCGCCAGGCAAATTTTCTGCCCCACAGGCCCAAAAACTCACAGTGATCGCATTACCAGCCGGAATGCTAGCGGGATTCAATTCGAGATAGCCGTTGCCATCAAAATCCAGTACACTGCCAAACACGTCATCGGAAACGAGTTGGAGTGAGCCATGGGCGATAGCATTGTTGTTGTTGCCCGAAATATCTAAAACGGTTTGGCCCGCACTTAACGCATCTAATTGCAAATAAACGATTAACCCATCATCAATTGTTGTCATGGTTAGCGTTCCTTTTATTAATTCTCGTTGGTTGGGCTTAATTTGAGCCAACCATCGTGCAAGGTTTGCGGTGCTTCAAAGGTGGCTTTGGGGCTAACTTGGCCGATCTCGCTGGTTTCTTGCCATTCGCTGGTTGGTTGTTCGAGCCAACTCCAGCGATAGCCCGCCTCAACTGGCAATGGCAAATTGATCGCTCCCTGATTGGTCAAAATTGGCGCAGTCAGGAAAGTGATCGCAATTGCGCCCAAGGCATCAGCATATTGATCGGCAGGAATCGTAATCGCCTTGACTGGCTGAATACCGCTGGTGGCATGCACGCTGCCCCGTGGATCAAACAACATTGTCAGATAGCGCGGAGCAGCGTTGACCGTTTGCCTAATCGCCATATCTGCTTGGTCGTGGGTCCGAATTAGCGGGTCATCAACTGGCAAATCGCTACTTTGCGGCGCATAGAAAATATTGTCGGCATAACTACCATCGCTAAGTTCTTGCCAATAGCCCACCACACCATCATTTAATTGTTGATATTCGCCGATCCGAATGGGGAATTCGACTTCAGCAAAGCCGTCGTCGTCGCGGCTAGCTTGCTGCAAATCGAGGCGTAGGGCGCTCCAACTTTGGTGAATTGCTGGCGCTCCTTGCAACTCCAAATCAAGCGAGGTGCGCACCAAGGCAATCGGGCGACCAAGTAGCAAGGCCAAATCGGTGTGAGCGGCAGCATTTTCGGGGTCGATGGTATCAAGTGCATTGTCGATCGTTACAATAAAATCGCGTAAAAAGTCGCTGGTGCGTTGCAAGACATACTGCACCATTTGGCGTAAATAGCGATTTTCGATTGCCGTAGGCTCGACATTTGGCCCACCTGGCACATATTGCCAACGCACTTGGGCATCGATAAAGCCTAGTGCTGCGCCTGAGGTTGCATAGATCATCAAACTACCATCGAGATTATTTGGCACGACCCAGCCACAAATTGGCGTGGTAATCGGCGCATCGTTCATCTCCATATCGCCTTGATTGGCCGAAAGCCAGCGCAAATTCACGCGGGCCGGTTGCATCAAGCGTGGCGGCAGCCAAATCAGATAATCGCTGCCAGCAGTAGTCATTTGCTGAGTCCGAATAATTTGCTCGGCGGCAACATCACGCAATTGGCCAAAGCTATCAACCAATCGCAGCCGATTGAGGCGCATGGCCCCGCTACGAATCGGGTTGAAATCGCTGAACATACGCGGCGCACTACGATTATGATTGGCGACTGCCGAGGCAACTTGGTCAGTCCAAGCTTGATAATCGCTAAACCCCAACGGATCGGCCATGGCCAATTGATAGGTTTGTTTGCGCATCAACAAGGCTTGATTGAAACCACCTAACGACTGAGCCAAACAATGAAACGTGGGGTCGTTGACCAAGGCGGCGGCCTGTTGTACCGTCGTATCATCGGGATATTGGGCTAAGTAGCTATTAAGTTGTTGTTGATATTGCGTTTCAGCCCGCGATGAAAGAATGCTCCAGCCACTGTACAAGTTGGCGGATTGAGCAATCGCAACTTGGCTGGGCAAGATCGCCAAATCAACGGCATTTTCGGACAAGCTGTAGTTGCTGAAAATAAAATCGGGGTTGTAGGCGCTGGTGTTGGGGTCGAGATTACTATGATGATCCAAGGGAAAGACTTCAACGCCCCATTCCAACAAAATTGGATTCCATGGCACTTGATCGTAGCTGAAAAAGCCGACTTGCTGCGGCGTGGCATTAGCTTTGATCGCCGCCACTGCATTGGCCAATTGCTCAACCACACTCGTAGTCATGGGGTGCAAGCTCAGGTTGGCAACATACTGACAGGCTAATTCGCCATCGCTGCCATGGCGATCAGTTGGCTCAAGCGCGGCCCCAGACAGCAACAGCACAGGCTCGTTAGGCTGCCAATAGCGTGGTCCACCGGTAATCAACAACAGATATTGTTGGTTAATCGCTTGCACCTCAGTGCTCGCATTAAAATCGGCGACTGCTTGCAACACCAGATTAATTTGCTGAGCCAGACCGCTGGCAATCGCATTACTCGCCGAATTACCAGCTGAAGCCGCGATCACATTGCCAACCTCATCCCACTGCAAACTCAGTGCGCCAGCACTATTCAGCAAATTTGCCAATGGCACAAGATCTTTTTGTTCAACAAAATAGCGCACCAAATCGACATCAGGGAAATCATCGCGGCTCTCGGCTGGCGGATAGGCCGCCAACATATATTTATACCAATCAAAAAACAACTGTTCACGTTGTTGTTCGATCAGTTCAAGCGCCCGATCGTAATCGTGTTGTAGGCTATTTAATTGATTGAGTTGATGGGCCAAGCTCTCGGGCAAATTCACCAAGACCGTTGCATTGGCCGAATCGGCGCTGCCGCTGGTTGATTGCGGGCGAACCGACCATAATGAACCGCTTGGAATCGCGTTGAAACTTTTTTCATGACGGGCGGCTAAAAAGCTCGCTCCCACATCAAGATACTGCTGATCAAGAAACGAGGCCATGAGCACAGCCTCTAAATGATCTTCAATCGCGGCTGGCTGGCTAGGGTTGAGCGTATTAGCTAAAAATGCCGAAAGCGCTTCCGTGCCAGTATTACCAACGGCAATTTGCAAGGGGCTACTTGGAGTTGAAGCCGCAGCGGGGTTGCTCAATTGAATTTGGCAATAACAGCACAGGGCATCGGGGAAATCGCTCCCATCAGGCACATTCACGGCCCAGCCCAATTGGGCCAACAACGCTGCACTTAAATCAGTATTGCTCGATCCTTGCAGGCTATTGACCAAACTATGCACAACATCTTGATTAATATCGTTGTACCAACCAAGCACAAGGTATTGCAAATCGCTGGGCACATCGTCGGTGTAGCTATCGTCGTAGAAACCAAACACACTATAACAATTGGGGTAAAACGCCGCAAAGGTTGGCTCGCCATAGCCCACCGCCGTGAGTTGTGCCAAATATTCAGCCTGCGGATCGTGCTCTTGCCAGATTGAAAAGGGCATACGCCGCCCCAAATAGCGAAACGGCTGTTGATTGCCCTCAGCAGCAACCGGGGTCGTCACACTACTGGCAAATTGCCCAGCAGGGTAAAGATAATCGCTCTCGACAATCCATTGTTCTTCAATCTGTAAGGGCGTATTGCCACCACCTCGCGCCCGCAACACCAACCAACGATTGGGCACACTCGGAAAATTGGTGGTTGTGCCAACTTGCGTCCCACGCGTCAGGCTATCGGGCAACGCCCAGTGCAAATGCACCCCCGCCTTGAGGGTCGATTGAGCAAATGGCTGACGCACGATCTCTTCGCTAACATTGGCCACATCAGCATTAATATCGTGCTGTCCATTACTATAGGGCAAACGACTAAAATCGGTCATTGCTTGAGCGACGGCCTGTTCAGTCGGCAGGACCAACGCATCAAGATACAGCGGAACCAGCAACACACTATTCATTATCCCATCCCCGAAATTATGGCAGGAACTTGCCCTACCAAACTTGTTGTGACGCGATCACGGGCAAATTACGGGTTACAGCAGCCGCTTGAAATAGCCTAGGGGGTAGCTACGCAGCCATTGCTATTACTAAAACGTTGGAATAATCGAATTGCTGAATTTTTGGGGCTGATTGGGGTTAATTTGGCTGGTTTAGCTCGCGTAGTAAGCTCAATAGCGCCGCAAGGCCATCATTTGGCGGCAATTTGGCAATTGGGCTAAGGTGCAACCATGCTGTGCGCACCCGATTGATCAGTTGCAGATCAAATAAATCGCCACCATACCAACCCTGCCAAACCATGATCGCATAGGCTGATCGTAAGACTGGAGCACGCACTCGGACACTCAACGGGCTATATCGAGCAGGATGCAAATGCACCCGCTGTTGGTCAATTTCACCCCAGCGTAGCACCCATTCCGAGTGATCATCGAGCTGCAACAGTTGATAGTGACCATTGCTCGCCAACCATTCAGCATAGTGAGTGGGGGCAGCAATCCCACGCTGTTGCAGTTGGGCAATAATTTGGCTATCGATAGCTACTGGGTCTAAATCACCAAGATACAAATCCATCTGCGAATTGCCGATTGTTTGCAAGGCATGGAGCAACCGTGGTTGATCATCAGGCTGGAGCGTGGTCAAAGCCTGGAGTACCCAGCGAGCGTGATGTTTCCAACAATTTAAACTTGTCTGAAGTAGCATCTTAAAATCAATCCCCTTGAATCTTTCTTAATGAATGGCTGCCGGCTTTTTTTATAAACTAAGGTTGGTTGCATGCCCGCTTGCTTTAAGACCTGTTAATTAATTGTATAATGGGCCATGCTGTTTTGTGGAAAGGAATACCTATGCGTCTTGGTCGTTCATGGATGATCATCGTTGCAGTTATGATCATTGCGCTGCTCAGTGTGATCACTGCAACCGCCATGGTCAGCCCCAGTGTCAGCTCATCGGATGGGCTTTGGCAGAATGTTGCTGAACAGGACATTCAACAAAAAGGCTCACGCGAAATCATTCCAGTAGTGTATCGCACGGTCGCCTTGGATCTTAATTTGCTACAACAACACTTACGTCAAGTGCCTCAAGAAGCCCAAACCAAGGTGCAAAAATCTGGCTTTATGTTAGATTTACCGCTACCAGATGGCCAATTTGGCAAATTTCGCGTCGTCGAATCGCCAATTATGGCTCCCGAATTAGCCGCCAAGTTTCCTGAAATTCGCACCTTCTTGGCCCAATCAGTTGATCAGCCTGCAACCAGCGCTCGGCTTGATATCACGCCACGCGGCTTTCATGGCATGATCTTGAGCGAATCAGGTCGGATTTTTATCGATCCATATAGCCGCAATGATACGGCTAACTATATTGTGTACGATGCTCGCAATTTTGTGGCCGACCCTAGCAAATTGGCCGAACGGACTGGCAACGATTACGAGCCAAATCCATTAGGAAATCCATCGTCGATCATTCCTGAACGCTACTCGATTGGTGAAACCTTGCGCACCTATCGCTTGGCCATGGCTGCCACTGGCGAATACACCGCATTCCACGGTGGCACGGTCAATGGCGCGATGGCGGCAATCGTCACCAGCATGAATCGGGTTAACGGAATCTACGAACGCGATCTTTCAGTGCGCATGCAATTAATCGCCAACAATGATCTGATTGTGTATACCAATGCGAGCAGCGACCCCTATACCAACAATAGTGGTGGTACGATGCTTGGCCAAAACCAAACCAATTTGACCAACGTGATTGGCGGGGCCAACTATGATATTGGCCACGTGTTCAGCACTGGCGGCGGTGGGGTCGCTACTTTACAATCAGTCTGTTCTTCAGGCAGCAAAGCGCGTGGGGTTACTGGCTCAGGCTCACCAGTTGGCGATGCCTTCGATGTCGATTATGTCGCGCACGAAATTGGTCACCAATTTGGTGGTCTTCACACCTTCAATGGCTCAACTGGCAGTTGTAGTGGTGGCAATCGTTCCAGCAGCGCTGCCTACGAACCAGGTAGTGGTACAACCATTATGGCTTATGCCGGGATTTGTGGCTCGGAAAACTTGCAACCAAACAGCGACTTCGACTTCCACGTCAAGAGCTTAGAAGAAATTTCAGCCTTCATCACCACTGGCGGCGGCGCAACCTGTGGCACAACTCAAGCCACTGGCAATACCCCACCAGTCGCCAATGCAGGCAGCGATTACACCATCCCAGCCAATACGCCATTCGAATTGACTGCTAGCGCTAACGATGCTGAAGACAATAGTTTGACCTACGATTGGGAACAATACGATTTGGGTGCGGCCTCACCACCAAACACCGATAACGGCAATCGCCCAATCTTCCGTAGCTTCAATTCAACCGCCAGCAATGTGCGTACCTTGCCAAAACTGAGCGATATTTTGAACAATACCACGACGATTGGCGAATCGTTGCCAACTACTAACCGCAACCTGACCTTCCGCTTGACCGTGCGTGATAACCACGCTGGGGCTGGTGGTTATGGCTTGGATACGGCGGTTCTGACTGTCAACAATACTGCTGGACCATTCTTGGTAACTGCACCAAACACGGCAATCGCCTGGACAGGCGGCGCGAACGAGTCGGTCACGTGGAATGTTGCCAACACCACCGCTGCGCCAATTAGCTGTGCTAATGTTGATATTTTGCTCTCGAAAGATGGCGGCACAAGCTTTGAAGCCTTGGTCAGCAACACCCCCAACGATGGCGATGAAACTGTTGTTGCGCCAAACGTTAATGCTGCTGCTGCGCGGATCAAAGTGCGTTGTGCTAACAATATCTTCTTTGATATTTCTAACGCCAACTTTGCGATCAACGGGGTCAATATCACACCAACTCCAGTTACACCAACATTAACCCCAACCAATACTCCCACTCGCACGCCAACATTAACCCCAACTCAAACATCAACCCCAACCCAAACCGCGACGGCGACCCCAACAGCTAGCCCAACCGTCAGCGTTACGCCGACGGCGAGCGTTACACCAACCCCTGAGAACTATAGCGTTTATCTGCCTGTCGCAATCAAAAATTAAACCATCCAACTCCCCAATTGTACGTAGTATGCTGCGTACAATTGGGGAGTTTTTTATGCCTGTGATTTGTTGGTTCCGCCGCGATTTACGCCTAACCGATCATCGCGCCTTGTATGCCGCCGCCGAGGCCAGCGCTGGGGCAGTTATTCCAGTCTTTATTTTGGATGATACGATTCTGCACGATGGCTATGTTGGAGCAGCCCTGATCGCCGTAACGCTTGCCATGCTCGAAGCACTCGATCACGATTTGCAGCAACGAGGCAGTCGTTTGATTGTGCGCCATGGCCAGCCATTAGCCGAATTGCAACGCCTCGTGAGCGAAACTCAGGCCAGCGGCGTGTACTGGAATCGCGATTATTTGCCTTATGCGATCAAGCGTGATAGCGCAGTTAAGCACTGGTTACGTGAACAAGGCTTGCAAGCCCATTCGTTTCACGATAGCGTTTTAGTTGAGCCAGAGGGGCTAAAAACCAAAACTGAGCAAAAACCCTATGTGGTCTATGGATCATATGTCAAGCGCTGGAGTGAATTAGCCTATCACCAAGCCGAGCAACTTGTGCCCGCCCCCAGCAAATTCGTGGCCCCGCCAAGCGATTTGGCGAGTTTGCCAATTCCAAGCTTGGCTGATTTGGGCTTTGAGCTACAACAAACGATTCCACAGGTTGGCGAAACAATTGCCCAACAACGTTTGGCGCAGTTTTTTGATCGGCGGCAGAAACTTTCGGTACTCAAGTATACCAAAGCCCGCGAAGTGCCTGCCGAGGCCGGAACCTCGCAGCTTTCAGTTGATTTGCGCATGGGCACGATTTCGATTCGCCAATGTTTGAAACAGGCTGTCGATCTGCTGACCGAGCCATTAAACGCTGAGCAACGTCAAGGAGTCGATACTTGGCTCAAAGAATTGGCTTGGCGCGATTACTACACCCAATTGATCTACCACAACCCATATATGCTCAACGGCTCGCTCGATCCACGCTACGATCAGATCATTTGGCGCAACGATCCAAGTGAGTTTTTGGCGTGGCAACAGGGCCAAACTGGGTATCCAATTGTTGATGCAGGCCAGCGCCAGCTCAACCAAATGGCGTGGATGCATAATCGAGTGCGCATGATCAGCGCCTCATTTTTGATCAAAGATTTGCTGATCGATTGGCGTTGGGGTGAGCGCTATTTTATGCAGCAGTTATGTGATGGCGACCCGACCGCCAATAACGGCGGTTGGCAGTGGGCAGCAGGTTCAAGTGGGCCATCAGCCCAACCCTATTTTCGCATCTTCAACCCAATTGCCCAGAGCAAAAAGCACGACCCAGACGGCCAGTATATTCGGCGATTTGTGCCCGAATTAGCTAACGTGCCCGATCACTATATTCACGAGCCATGGACCATGCCGCCAGCCGTGCAAGCACATGTTGGCTGCGTGATTGGGCGCGATTATCCTGCGCCGCTAGTTGAGCATAGTTTTGCCCGTGAACGCGCCTTGGCAGCCTATCGCACAGCCCTGCAAACCAATGATTAGGTTACTCAACTTGGCGTTGGCTAGGTCAAGCGCGAAAAAACTCCATATTGCCATCATCGAGCGAGCCAAGCCGCAACATCAGCAAATCGAGCAGGTAGTTTTGGTAGAGCCGCCATGGGCGTTGGCGACCTTGACGGGGCAAATGCTTGATCACCCGTTGAACATAGCTTGAGGTGAAACTAAGCGCTGGCTCGGTCGCCATGGTGGGGTTAAAATTCTTGGGCATACAACTGACATAGCCATGGCGATCCATATAATTCAGCAAGCGGCAGACATACATCGAGGTTAGTTCGCATTTGAGCGTCCACGAAGCGTTGGTATAGCCAAACGCCAAGGCCAGATTAGGCACATCGCTGAGCATCATGCCTTTGTAATTCAGAGTTGTGCCCAATTCAACCGTGCGCCCATCAACCACAATTTCAATTCCGCTGAGCAAGCGCAAATTCAAGCCCGTTGCCGTGACAATCAGATCAGCCGCCAAATGCTGGCCCGATTGCAGTTGAATACCTGTAGCGGTGAATTGAGCAATTTGGTCAGTTATAACGCTGGCTTGGCCCGATTTGAGCGCCTTGAAAAAATCACCATCGGGCGCTAAACAGAGTCGCTGATCCCACGGGTTATAGCTTGGGCTAAAGTGGATGTTGGCATCATAGCTATCGCCAAGTTCTTGCTGCGCCATGTTCACCAAGGCGCGTTTGGCAACTTTGGGCAGCGTTCGCATCAATAAATAATAGATAATACCTTGAATAATTGCTCGCCAGCGGATCACGTGAAAGGCCAATTTGGCAGGCAACCAACGCCGCAACTGCTCGGCACGAGCATCACTGGCAGGTTGGGCCACGACATAGGTTGGCGAACGTTGCAACATCGTCACATGGTGCGCTTGCTCAGCCATGGCTGGCACTAAGGTAATTGCCGTCGCACCGCTACCAATCACTACCACCCGTTGATCGCGATAATCGAGATTTTGCGGCCAAGCTTGGGGATGCACCACCCGCCCTTGAAATTGGCTCAAGCTCGGCCATTCAGGGGTGTAGCCTTGGGCGTAATCGTAATAGCCGCCGCACATATACAAAAAATTACAGCGATATTGCACCCAATCGCCCTCGGCCAAGCGCTCAACTTCAACCGTCCAGAGCGCCTGCTTCGATGACCAACTGATCCGGCGAACCATATGTTCAAAGTTAATTTGTTGATCGATGCCATAGATTTGGGCCGTTTCATGAATATACTGCAAAATTGACGCACCATCGGCGATTGCCTGCGAGCTATGCCACGGGCGAAAAGCATAGCCCAGCGTGTACATATCCGAATCCGAGCGAATGCCGGGGTAGCGAAACAGATCCCATGTACCGCCAATCGCCTTGCGGCCTTCGAGAATCGTATAGCGTTTGTGTGGGCAGCGGGTTTGCAGATAATAGGCTGCACTAATGCCCGACAAACCAGCGCCCACAATCAGCACATCAAGATCGATCGCTTGCATCGCTCACCTCATAACCAAGTCAATGGCTCATTATAGCAAGTGTATAAGAGTGTTAATGGTTAAGTTGCACAATTATGAAAGATCGGTATAATCGTCCATGAGCAAGTGAGAGTGAGTGAGTTTGAGGGAAATTTTATCCCCTAGGATACCTCTATACATACATCCTCTCTCTTTGCACGGATTTTTCCCATGAAGGAAAGAGGGTCATATGCTGCCTATTCGTCGTCGCCGTTGGATACCGCTCGCACTCTTGCTGATAGTAATTGTGTCGTTATTGCCGCTTCAATCAACATCAGCGATTCCCATGCTTCCACAATCGGATGCCCTGACCAAGCGTGTTCCAGAGATTCTTGATGAACCACCCGTCAATAACCGCCCTTCCCCAGCTCAATCAGCAGTAACGCCCAAAGAAGAAGCTCAGAATATCGCACCCGTCGCTGAATCCCAGCATTCGTTTAGCGGGATTGACCTGACCTTCACGGGCGACACTATCAGCCAAGTCCCAGTTGCTGCAACCAATGCGGCAGTCTATGTAGCCCAAGCAACGGTAAACGACCTTTACATCGTTAATGGTCAACCCCACTATAATTCAGATAACCTCAGCTATTATGAAGATACTGGGATTTTCATGAACCTTCCCCGTGATAGTTTCACAGTGAATGTTGAAGTTGCAGTCGGGAATATAGGTTTTATTTATATCCAATCTGTCAATAATCCTCAAATATATCAAAAAGCTGCGTTCACCACACCCCAAGGCAATCCTCATGATATGCATTTTACGATCGGACCTTCGATCCCTCGTAATCAACCAATTCATATCTATGTTGGGTGTTTCAACCCTCAGCCAGGGGGATATAATAACTGTCGCTATACGAATTTCCAATTCTACCTTGATAGCGACGTTTTGACACGCATTCCTGATCCAGCGTATGATCATCCAAAAAAACTTCTCCCCAGCTATATTAATCAAGTAAATACAGGTAAATACTTACCCGCAGATGGAGCAGGCAATCCCTTCTTCATGTACGGCTATTTACCACCAGTTCAAGGAATTGACGAAAAATTTCTTTATCAAACTAAGGCTTTTAATTTTCCAGCCCTCCAACCAAACGATACGATTACGATTAACTTTCGCTATTCGGCATTCTCATGGCCAGGAACTACTCCAGCTAATAGTTTTGGCTCACATATCAACCTATTCTTTAGCGATGCAAACAGTTCTACCTATGATGTGTTCGGCTGGGACACATTGTCGCGAGATCTAACTAATCCTATAAACATCCCCATACCAGGCTTTTCTACCTATAGCTATATTCCGTGGCGTAGTGGATCGATTACCCTGAACCAAAATATATATTCTCAAATCTCCAATAAAACTATTCGGATTAACCTTGCGCCTCAATCAGCAGACAGCCAGTATTATCCGTATTTAGCAGGGATTGATTCGATTCAATTCTATCGCAACGGGAAATTAATGAATTTCTCCTCGATTGAGGATCGCATTCCCGCCGACCAAAATGGTGGGAGTTGTGCCCCATGTACGGCTGCGGGCGAAAGCACCATGATTGTTGGCGATCCGGTCAATACCTTATCGGGAGCCTATATCGAGCATGGGGTTGATCAGCAGATTCCCACCGGTGGCACGGCTCTCAGTCTGCAACGTACCTACGTCTCAACCTTGGCCAATAGTAGCCTCTATCCACAAAGTTCGCTTGGGCTTGGGTGGCGTTTTAATTATGCCGAAAGCTTGACTTTGCCGGTAGAAATTACGGGCGTAACAACAGTTGGCGCTGAATCCAACACCGTCATTTACGAAGCAGCCGATGGCAATCGCTATCGCTTCAAGCGCCATGGCAATGATTTTGTAGCAGCACGTGGTATTCGCTTAACGTTGACCAAAAATGCCACTAGCTATACCTTGCAAGCTGCCGATCAATCAGCTAAAACTTTTGATCTGCAAGGCCGTCTCCTCCAACTACGCGATGTCTATGGCCGCACCCAAACGATTACCCTCGGAACCAGCGGAATTCAAACCGGACTGCCGGTCGAAGTGCGTGACGATTTGAGCCAACGCAAGCTGCGGCTTGAATATACCACCACGAGCGGTGTTGTTCGGTTGTATCGCCTGCTCAATGATTTGAATCAGGCAACCGTCTATGAGTATACCCAAGGCCGTTTGGAATGGGTTACCTCGCCCCAAAGCATCCTCAGCCGCTATACCTATGATCCAACAAGTTTGCTCATGAGCAGCGTTACCCGCAACGCAACCAGCAAAAGTCCTTTACCAACCGCCGACCTTGTGATGAGTTATACCAATGGGCGGGTCACTCAGCAAACTGCTCCTGCCGATAATACGGTCTGGGCATATACCTATACTGGAACGGGCGCAAATCAAGCCCAAACCACGACCATGACCGTCAGTCGTGGCGGCATTGTGCTTGATGTCCAACGCTCACATTATCGTGCGGATGGGACATTCGCTTGGCAAGAACGCAACGATGCCTTGCTTGAATATGTGGCTAATGACCGAATGCTCGCCCCAACTGCAGGGGTAAAGGCTGATAAAAGCATTGCGCTACATCATAATAATCCTAAAGGGCAACCAGTTGAAGTGTATGCAGGCGCAATTGAAGGCGCTATACTTGGGACAACTCAACGCACGTTTGCGATTAGTTATACGCCCACTGGTTATCCGGCAATTGTCACCAACACCAATGGGCTAGAAACCTACACGACCTATAATAGTGCTAATCAGCCGCTCACGACCAAAGCCGGTACAGGAACCCTCGTTCCAACCCAAACCTGGACCTATGACGCGGCAACCAAGCAACCGCAAACGATCACCAGTCCTGACGGGATTGTCACCCGCTATACCTATACCGCTGCTGGTCAAGTGGCCTCGACAGAAGTGGGATACGGCACCAGCAGTGTTCAAAAGACCACCTATCAATACGATAGTCTTGGTCGACAAACCCATATGACCCTAGGTGATGGTCTGCCCAATGCAACAACAACGGTTACCGAGTATCGCCCCGATAATCAAATTGCGAAAATCACCCGCAATTATGTGGCGGGCAATACCACTGATCCGCGTAAAAATGTGGTGACCGAGTATGGCTACAATGCCAAAGGGCAATTGATTTGGACAAAGACTCCCGATGGTCGCTATCGTGGCGTGACCAGCTATGATGCTTTAGGTCGCGTTCGTTGGGTCGCCGATAATACGGTCAACCCCAGCACTGGAGCAATTGCGATTGCTGATACCTCCAGCACCAGCCTGCCACCAAGCTTTAGCCCACAACGCCCCGATGCCAATATTGTCACCATGTATGGCTACGATTGGCATGGACGCACCACCCTGATTACCCAAACAGGGATTGTCACCGGCACATTTAATGTCGCAACCTTACAATGGCAATCCAGTACTTCACGGGTCACTCGCATCGAGTATGATCAATTAAGCCGACCTGTCACAACAACCTACAATTACCGACCTGATATCTATGCGGGTCAATTCAACACGAATCATCCCGATGTCAATGTTCCAACCTATACCTATTACGATGGGGCAGGGAAAGTTACTTGGACACGCGATGGATTACGACGTTGGAATCATTTTGAATATGATCAGCTTGGCCGTCCAGTAACGACGACGCTCAATTATGAAAATGGCGACCCACTAACGGTTGATCCAGTCAATGCAACCTGGGCAAGCACAAACGACACCGATATTATCTCGATTACCCACTATGATCAGGGTGGACAGATCGACCATACCATTCGTAATTTCGTCGATGGGGTGCGCGATACCACGATTCCAGATAGTTCTATCCCATGGCAGATCACTGATGTTGTCACGGATGTGGTTACACGCTACCATTACGACCAGGCTGGTCGGATGGATCAAACGATCTCAAATTATGTTGCTGGAGCAACTGACCCTGAGTTTAACCGCGTTGCAAACACTATTTACGATCAAGCAACTGGACGAACGCTTGGAGTAACCGACGCATGGAATCAATATACGGTCTATGAATATGATCAACTTGGACGATCAGTCAGCAGCGTAACGAATTGTCGCACCAGCAGCGGTGTTCCAACGTACAATCGCAACACATGTGCCAGTACAACCTCGCAGCGCAATCTTCCCTCACCTTTATCGGTCTACGATCAGCTAGGGCGGCTAAGCCAAACCTTGAGCGTTGATGCGATAGGTGGGTTAGGCTTTAATGGACCACCCACCCAATATAGCTATGATGGGCTTGGACAGTTGGTCGAAACTATTGTCAATAGCCAACCAGGCCAAGCTGCATCCGCAACAGTCAATGTCAAATCGACCACCACCTATCTCGATGCTGCCGGCAGTCGCTGGAATGAAACCGACCCGACCGGCAAAATAACCCAATACGAAACCGATGGGTTTGGACAAGTCAACAAAGTTATCGATCCAGCTGGATTGATCACGCTGAGCGGACCACGCTGGACAAAAACACCCGATGGTCAAGTTCGTGTGGCGATGATTGATGGCCTTGGCCGCACAATCAAAACGGTGAGCAATTATCAGGATGGGGTCTACGTTCCAGCAACCGATACCACCACCCACGATATCATCACCCTCACCCGCTATGATGTTGGTGGTCGCCAAGTTGCCGTGACCAATAGCCTCAATATTCGAACGCGCTACGATTATGACTTACGCGATAACTTAATTCGGATTATTGAGAATGATCTTGGCACATGTACCGCCAGCGATACGAATGACTGTCAAGTAACCACCGAATATCGCTATGATCGGGTCGGCAACCTAATCAAAACGATCGATGCCCGCGGCTACAGTACCACCAAGAGTTACGATAGCCTTGGGCGGGTACGGCGCACAACCGATGGCTTAAACCGCCATACACTCTTGACCTATAACCAAGATGATACTGTAGCAACCATTGCCCCAGCAACAGGCAATCCAATCTCCTATAGTTACGATGAGGTGGGTCATCAAATCCAAGCAACAGGCTGGGATTCAACCGCCGTTCAACAATGGACCTACGACCTCGCAGGACGGTTATCATCAGTCTATGATGCATCGGCACAAGATGCCGCCGCCGGACGAACAGGCACCATCAGCTACAAATATGATGTCCTGAATCGGATATCGAGCGTCGCCCAATCACTTGAAGGTGATCCTCAAGGCAATTGGACGCTGACCTATGGCTATGATGCAGCCGGACGTACCACAGCAATCGGGGGAACAAGCTATTCCTATGATACCGCTGGACGTTTAAGCTCGGTTATTCGAGGTGGTTCACCCTTAGCACAATATGCGTATCAGGGGTCAACAGGTCGCGTAGCAAGTATCACCCGCTTAGAGGCCGGAAACAATCGACTGATTGAAAGCCTTGGCTATGATACCCGTGGCCGCGTAACCAGTCGCAGCATCACCGGAGCAACCACGGCTGCGGCCATGCCAACGCCAACAGCACCTCAGTTGGCGCAATTCACCTATGCCTATGATCGCGCTGATCAGCCAACGAGTTTTACCGAAACCCAACTCAATAGCGCGGGCACAGCCACAACCAATGAAACGCATAGCTATACCTACGACAAACTCAATCGCCTGATCAGCGAAAATGCCAGTGGCACAACCACCACTTTTCGCTTTGATGCAGCTGGTAATCGGATTAAAGTTAACAGCCAAAACTCCAGTTACAATGCCGCCAATGAGCGAGTAGGATTCGCCTATGATGTGTATGGCAATGTCACTGGTGACGGCCAAAATGTCTTTAGTTATGATGGCTTCAACCGCCTCAAGAGCGTCATCAAGGGAGCGAATGTCTATAGTTATCGCTACCATGAGGAAACGCTGACCAGCCGGTTCGTCAATGGCACGCGGACGCAAGCCTTTAATTACGATCGGGTTGGAACGTCATTAAGTAGCATCCTTCGGATTCATACGATCCAACCAACCGATACGCTGTATACCACCTATATCACCGGGCTTGGTGGCGATATCATTCAATCGGAAGCAACCTTTAATGGCGCACCACAAACCAATGGGAAGCTCTTCCTAATTAGTGATAACCAAAGCACAGTACGGATGTTGGTGAATGCTAGCAATGGCGCACGCACTAAACAAGATAGTGATGCTTGGGGCAATTTTGTGCCTGCGGCAGGCCAAACCCTAGCACCATCGTCAATTCGCTACACCGGCGAATACACCGACCGTGACACAGGCTTGGTGTTCTTACGGGCACGCTGGTACAACCCTGCTAGCGGAACCTTGTTGAGCAAAGATCCATTTGCTGGTTTCGCCAATCAACCTCAATCACAACATCCCTACATCTACGCAGGCAATAACCCAACCACTAATAGCGACCCAACCGGGCGCACCTGTGAAGGCTGTCAACCAGCAGGGGTAACCCGCGATCAATGGCATCAATATGTTGATCTGTATGATGTAACCTATTCAGGGTTTGTAGGGGCGTTGATCAATCATCCATTTGATCGGATGGGTGATGCAACGGTCTTCGATAACTATGCCCATGCGACTCGCTCATCCCTCGATTTCATCTACTATCTCAAGAACTTCTTATGGGGTTGTTCGATCCAACAATACGGAGCCTTAGAGAATCTATGGTCAAATGCCGAAACATGGTCAGAACACTTTTACCATGATCGGCTGCCATCGGTTCCATTGCATCGCTATGATAGTATCGAAGATGCGATGGATGCCTTGGGTGATGAGGCATATCTCAACTATTTCATTGAAACAAATCTTGCTGATGGCAATCATCTTGATCCAATTGACTCGATAAGCCCAGGGCTTGCCGATGTCCCGGTAGTCCCATCTACACCACGGCAGAATAATCCATCGACCGATGTTGATGATCCGGCTCCAGCGAAATCGCCAAAACCTAGTAATGACCCCGATGTCGATGTTGACAATCCAGCCCCAAGCATATCACCCAAAGTCGGAGAATCTTGTAGCTTTGATGCGACAACGTTGGTTGCGACCGATGAAGGGCTGGTTCCAATTGCCACGATTCAAGTTGGCGATCTGGTCTTAGCCTACGACGAAGCTACTGGCACAACTGACTACTACACCGTTACCGCCAGCTTTGTGCATAGTGATCCAGTCTTAGTTGACGTTGCCATTGACAATGAATGGATCAACACAACTCCCGAGCATCCCTTCTTCACCGCCGATGGCTGGACAGATGCTGAAAACCTTGAACTTAGCGACTGGGTTGCCAGCGCTGATGGCGAGTGGGGAAAAATCACCGCGTTGCGCCTACGTGGCGACCAACGCTTTATGTACAACCTTACGGTTGCCGAAGCTCATACCTTCTTTGTTGGTGATGGTCGCTGGTTAGTCCATAATGTTTGTATTGATGGTGTCGAATATCCTGTCGATAAACCAACTAACCAAACCAAAAATGACTCTATTTGGTATGATACTCAAGCGCAGGCACGCCAAATGGCACGTCAAAAAATGGGACATAATCCTGTTGAAATTGAACCAAATAAGCTACGGCGCAGGGATGGTACATGGCAATATCGTGCAAAACCAGGAGATTTAGCAGGTGATAACCAAGGCCCACACATTCATTTGGAAAAACTAGATCCCAAGACAGGCGATGTACTTATCAACCTACACTTACGTTGGAGAAAATAATTATGAAAATTATTTAAATTAGTACTCGAGACAATTAATAAAGAAAATATTAAAGGATTTATATTATGGAATAGTCACTCTTTCTGAGAGTGGCTATTCCATAAATGTAGTAATGGTTCATATGAAAGGAGGCTAGGGGTAAAGAACTATAATCTTAATATTACACATTATCAATTAAATTTTCTCTGTACTTCCTACAACCAAAGATAGAAATGGTTGGAACAAAGATGAACTTCGATCAAAGACTGATTCGCCAGATGCCATTAAGTGAGTTGTGGAATACTACGGGTGTAGTCAGCACGATAAATCATGGTTCGCGCGGACGTAAAGCGATTATTGAATTGCTTCGTCGTGGACTTGTATGGTTTATGATTGCGAACGTAGGCGATAAACCATCCTGGATTCCGTTGGACATGTGTTATATATGGTGGAAAACCGAGATTCGAGATCGTCTTATTGAACCAGAGGATGCTGCCGTGTGGATTCGGTATGACTCATTCCCAGGGGGATATTGCTATGTTGCCGAAGAATGGGAAAATTTCGATGGAATTCCGATCATTGTACTAACAGTATGGCATTGACTGCTCTCCAGACGTTTTTCACTGATAAACCGCTAAGTTTTGAGACATTGAATTGAATTTAATCGGCAAATTCTATAATAAGGGTATGGCGAGCCATTCCATTATGCTCGCCATACCCCAACCAGAACTTACCACTCCACAGGCAAGGCTTCGAGGCCGCGCACAACTGCGGTCGAACGCCAACGCAACTGCTCAGCGGGCACGGCTAAGCGCAAGTTTGGGCGCAGATCAGTCAATAATTGCAGGCCAATTTGGGCTTCCATGCGGGCTAAAGGCGCACCTAAGCAATAGTGAATGCCCAAACCAAAACCAACATGGCGATTCTTTTCTCGGGTTATGTCGAGTTGATCAGGGTTAGTAAATTGGCGTTCATCCCGATTGGCTGAGGCCAGCGCGACCAAAACCATTTCGCCTTTGGCAATCTTGGTGTCGGCAATAATCACATCTTCAGCAGCGTAGCGCTCGGTCGCGGTTTCAACTGGCGCAGTAAACCGCACCAATTCCTCAACTGCCGATTTGATCAACTCTGGCGAACGTCGCAACAAGGCCAACTGCTCAGGATGCTGCAATAACGCTAGGGTTCCCGATGAAATCAGATTGACCGTGGTTTCGTGGCCTGCGAGCATCAGCAAAAAGACCATGGCGACTAATTCATCTTCACTGAAACGATCACCATCGGCCTCAGCTTGCACCAACGCCGTCAGCAAATCGTCTTGGGGGTTGCTGCGCCGCTTGGCAAAAAGTTGTTTGAGATATTTCATCTGAGCCATAATTGCCGGAATTGCCAATAGCATATTCAGCATGGTTGGGCTGTTCAGTACATATTTGGCCCAACGATGAAATTTTTGGCGATCCTCAGTTGGAATGCCAAGCAATTCGACGATCACGGTCAAAGGCAGGGGCAAGGCAAAATCGGCAATCAAATCGCCGCGACCACGTTGTTGGCTGCTGATTAATAATGATTCAGCAATTGACTGAATGCGTGGCCGCATTTCTTCCATGCGCTGAGGGGTAAAAGCTTTGTGGACCAATGAACGTAAGCGCAGATGGTCAGGGTTATCTTGATCGAGCATATTGCTTTCGAGCGCTCGAAGCGATGCGGGCATCCATGGGCGTTTGCGTTGTTGCTCCAACGATTGGGCATTCTTATAGTTTTTGACAAAGACCCGATCGTTTTTCAAAATTTCAACGACATCATCGTAGCGGGTAACAATCCATGTCGGCAGCGAGCCAAGTTTAGCTTTAGCAACTGGATTATCACGGCGTAACTGAGCATAAATACTAAACGGATCAGCCTTGAATTGGCGATCAGTCAAATTCAAGACTGGTTGAGTGGGCTTGGTTTCACGCGATACACTACTCATGTGGCGGCTCCTGGAGAATGCCATACAACACCAAATTGATGGTGGTACGAGCTAATTCAGGCCATTGATTGATGGCAACCTCATCGCCCAACATGCGCAAGAGCACCAAACCAAGGATGCTGCTTGCCAGCGAGCGGGTCAATAATTCAGCTTGGGCTGGCCGCAAAATCCCCTGATCAATCCATAACTGGACAACTGGATTGGCAAGCTCAAAGGTTGGGCCAAAAATTTCGCGAAAATACCGCTCGCGCAGACTTACATCGCTCAGCACCGCTGGCAGAGCTGCCTGCAAATCAGTCATTTGCTCCATCAGCCGCCCCACCCGTTCTTCGAAATAGCTGGCAATAAAACCACTGGGCCGACTATCCAGAGCTTGGGTGAAATCAATTTCTCGTTGTTCGCGATCGTTCAAACGCTCCAAAATCCCTAGTAGTAACTCGTGCTTGCTGGCAAAATAGAGATAAATTGTGCCATCAGCAATGCCTGCGGCCTTGGCAACTTGGCGAATCGTGGTTTGATGAAAGCCTTGCTGAGCAAACACCTGGGCAGCAGCATCAAGAATTTGGCTTCGGCGGCGTTGGTTGAGCGATGCTTCAGGGTTTTGGGTTGCCATACAGGTTCCTATAAAATGAATGAACATTCATTCATTTTGCTATGAGTATAGAATTAAGTATATTGATTGTCAATCAGTTCTTGATCCATGTTATTTTTAGCCACGAATTACACGAATTGCACGAAAGTTTTCATTCCTCATCCCTCATCCTTTCGGTCGCTCTGCGCCTCTGCGTTAAGGTCTAAACTTCTGACCCCTAGTCCCTGAATCCTGATCCCTGACTACTCATCGGCGCATTTAGCCAAATCGAGCAAGCGCTGCAAGGCCGGCAAAGCCGCCGCGACGATGCTTAATTCGACTTCACTCAAACTTGCAACATGGGCTGTCAGCTGTTTGTGGGCTTGAGTTTGGGCTTGACGAACTGCATCCAAGCCTGCGTTGGTTAATTGTAAAAGCTGTTGTCGCCGATCTTGGGGGTGGGGAATGCGCTCGATCCAACCGCGCTCAACCAGTGCTGGCAGCAGTTCGCTGATCGCTTGCGGGCTAACATGCTGTTGACGCGCCAAACTACTCAGCGATTGTGGGCCATGCTGAAGCTCGTTCAACATGCGCAATTGGGCGGCGCTGGTAGCCCCATCGAGCTGCCGCCGCACCTCAAGATCAACCAAACGATGCAGTTGAGGCGCAAGTGTGAATAAATCTTCGACCAGTCGATCAATATAATGCCGCTGCATAATTATCCTTATTCTTCAAGTTACTTGATGATTTTTATAAATACAGGCTTTATTTTTCGGCATAAAACTATAATAACAAAAAAATATTTTCAAGCAGATTGAACTTGACAACGACCATAAAGCTCCTTATTCTACTGATAGAAACAGATTCATCAAATAGTGCCAGTCTGATCAGCGCTTCGGCTGTGGCGGAACCTTGGCCAAATTAGCGTCTATTCTAACATTCTTAACCACAACAACTCATTCAGGAGGTGCCGATGCCCCATGATATATCGTTGATCACCAATATTTCGGTCGCGTTGGTCGTGGCTTTCGCTGGCGGTTTGCTGGCTCGCCGCTTAGGTCTACCCACAATTGTCGGCTATCTTTTAGCGGGAATGCTGATCGGGCCATTTACGCCTGGCTTCGTCGGCGATATTGGCGATATTAGCCAGCTTGCAGAAATTGGCGTAATCTTCCTCATGTTTGGGGTTGGTTTACACTTCTCGCTCAAGGATCTTTGGTCGGTGCGCAAGGTGGCGATTCCAGGAGCAGCCCTGCAAATGCTCTTGGCGACTGGCTTGGGCTTTGGGCTAACTCGTTTGTGGGGTTGGACAACCGCCGCAGGTTTGGTCGTCGGCTTGGCGATTTCAATTGCGAGTACAGTGGTGTTGCTGCGTGGCTTGATGGATGCAGGCCAACTCAATACGCCCGCTGGCCAAACCGCAGTTGGCTGGTTGGTGCTTGAAGATTTAGCCACCGTGCTGATTTTGGTCTTGTTACCAGCCTTGTTCGGCAGCGAGGGCGGTAATCCGTGGGTGACAGGCGGCTTGGCCTTGCTCAAAACCACCGCCTTTGTATTGATTATTCTGTTCGTTGGCGGGCGTTTCTTGCCATGGCTACTGACCTCGATTGCCCATTCACGTTCGCGCGAACTGTTTATTTTGGCAGCCGTAGCCGTCGCGCTTGGCACAGCCTTTGCCGCAACCGCCGCCTTTGGCGTTTCATTAGCACTAGGCGCGTTCTTAGCTGGCGTAGTGCTGGGCGAATCGGAAATTAGCCATCAAGTTGGCGATGAAGTGCTGCCCTTCCGCGAAATCTTTGCGGTGATCTTCTTTGTTTCAGTGGGTATGTTGGTCAACCCGCAATACCTGTGGGATCACATCGGCCAAGTCGTGGCCTTAACCGCGTTGATCGTCATTGGCAAGGCTATTTTCACGCTCTTTTTGGGCTTGATTCTGCCTTCAACTGGCCGCACGATGATTGTGGTCGCCGCTGGCCTCAGCCAAATTGGTGAATTCTCGTTTATCGTTGGGCAGGCTGGGGTTGGTTTGGGGGTATTGACCCAAGATCAATATTCGCTGGTGTTGGCGGGAGCAATGTTCTCGATTATGCTCAATCCAGTGATGTTTTGGTCGATTCCGCATGTTGAAACATGGCTCAAGCGTTATCCAAAACTATGGGCACGTTTTGAGCGCCACGCCACGACTGAGCCGCAACCAACCACATTGCCTCAGGCCGAACATGTCGTCGTCGTCGGCTATGGGCGGGTTGGCGAGCACATTGGCACAGTCTTAAATCGGCTGCAAATTCCCTTTTTGGTGGTCGAAGCCGACAATCATCGCGCTGACGATTTTATGACCAAGCATATTCCAACGTTGATCGGCGATGCAGCCAACTCCGATGTGCTCACCCACGCCAAACTTGAGCAAGCCAAAGCCTTGGTGGTGACCTTGCCCAACGAGGCGGCTAGTGAGTTAGTCGTGGCGGCTGCCCGCGATCTCGCACCAAATTTGCCGATTATTGCACGGGCGGCAACCAATTCAGGGGTACAACGGCTCGCCGATTTGGGCGCACAAGATGTGATTCATCCAGAATTAGAGGGTGGTTTGGAAATTATTCGGCATACCTTGTTGCGCTTGGGCTATCCTGCAACTCAAGTTCAAGGCTATACCGATGCCGTCCGACGTGATCAATATCACACAGATATCACGCCGACTGAGCATCTCATCCTTGAACAACTGATTCAAAGCGTGCGCGGCTTTGAGATTGCTTGGCGTGGCATTGCCGCCAGCAGCACCATGATTGGCCAAAGCTTGGCCGCCCTCAACTTCCGTGCTCAAACTGGTGCTTCCGTGATCGCAGTCATTCGCGATCAGCAATTGATTAGCAACCCTGAATCGCAATTGACCCTCGCGCCAGGTGATTTACTCGGCTTGATTGGCGATGAAAGCCAAATTAATGCCGCCGATAGCCTGATCAGTCGCAGCCAAGCGAGCGAGCAGAGCACCAACCAACCATCCGCTGCAACCTTCGCCCCCAGCGGAGCCTAAATTAAAGGCCTGCGATTATGGTTGATCGCAGGCCTTTGCAAGAAAACCTTCAAAACACAGCTATTTTAGTGATTGGATTGCATAGGTAATGCCTTGTTGCAGACTACTTTGGGTAATGATGGATCGGAAATCAATGCCCAAGGTCACGAGGGTTTGGGCCAACTCGGGGCGAATGCCGGTGATAATAACCTGAGCACCAAGCAATTGTACACTTGTAGCGGCCCGAATGAGTAATCCAGCCACCTGGGTATCCATAATCGGAACACCCGTCACATCAACGATCGCCATCTGGGCTTTGTGAGTATGCACGCCTTCCAACAAGGTTTCCATCAAGCGCTGCGCCCGCGCCGTATCAACGCTACCAATCAAGGGCATCAACACAACCGTATCCGCAATTGGGATCAATGGAGTTGAAAGATCAATCAAGGCTTGCTGTTGAGTCCGAATAATTTCTTCGTGCAAGCGCTGACGTTCGGCATCAGCCTGTTGCTGATCGCGAATATCGTGGGCGATCAATGAAAAAAAGCTGGGCTGCTGATCATAATCATAATGACACAACACTTGATAATGCAGCGGCAGCTGGCTGCCTTGGGCCGTTTGCAAATGATAATCGCCCATCCATGAGCCATGGGTTTGGGCATGCTGCAAGGTTTGGCTAATCCAAGCTTGGTCGGGGGCGGTGCGGTAAAGCTGTTGCCACGTTAATGGCTCAGCTGCTGTGGTTGGTTCGGATTGGATAACGTGGCGAGCGGCTGGATTGAGATATTGGATCTGACCAGCAGCATCAGCAATCATTACCAGATCAGGGGTCGCGCTTAAAATACTATCAAAGCGGATTAACAGTGCTTCGGCTTGCTTTTGCTGGGTAATATCCAGCAACACACCATCCCACAAAATGGCTCCATTATCCAATTTGCTAGGTCGCGAGGCGCTTTGCAACCAACGCTCGTGGCCATTGATCACAATCCGGCCTTCCCAATGCCAAGCAGTAAGGCTTTGGGCCGAAGCCAACATTCCTTCCTGAAAACGGCTACGGTCGGCAGGATGCATCGCCTCCGTCACAATGTTGGCCTGATGCATAATCGCTTCTGGCTCGTGGGCATACAGATCGCGACTGCCTGTGCTGACAAATGGAAAGCTGATGGTTGTATCGGGATTCAGCAATAATTGATAGACCATGCCAGGCACGTTGTCGATAATCCGCTGCAAACGAATCTCGTTATTAGTGCGCACCGCCGCAGATTCGCTGGTTGTGCTCAGATCGCGTGAGATGCCAACCGTGCCAATGATTTCCCCCTCGTGACTGCGAATTGCATGCTTGGTGGTCGCAAATAGATGGACATCACCGCTATGATGGGTGACTGGCTCGCACTCGATCACTAATGTTTGACCAGTTTGAAACACCTGCGCATCATCACGAATATACTGCTGGGTATAATCAGGCTGATTGAAATCGGCATCGATCACATCTTGGAGCTGCTGCTTGTCCATGCCATAGTAATCGCGAAAAGCGCGATTGGCATAGCGAATATGCGAGCCTGGGCCTTTGTATAAAATCAAATCGGGGAGTGTATCTAAAATTTGTTCATAGATTAAGAGTTGTGCCCGCAAGCTGTCAATCGTCTGCTGAACGTCGCGAGGTGGTTGCGCCCCATCCTGATCCAGATTGCTTCCCATTATGGGCCTCCCCCAAAGGATACCGAGATACTATTGGCTGAACTGCTTGAACGTGCGGCGATTCCTGCTATGGTAGCATACATCGTGCTAAATTTGGATAGGCTTTAAGTTCCCTCACCCCCAACCCCTCGCCCGCCGCAGTGGGCGAGGGGTTGGGGGTGAGGGGGTGAGGGCATGAATAGCAACGTTGCATTCCAGCCAACCATTGTTAAGGCGAGGCCATGCTCCCAGATCGTCAAAACATCGACTAGGCAGTTCGATTGTCGGCCCTCCGTTGGATACCGCTCAATCCTGGTTGGGGTAACATACACCCGGCAAACGTAGCAGGAGTAAGTTATGTCGCAACCAATTAATCAATTACCCTGGGAGCATGCCGATTGGTTCGACCGTTTGAGCACATGGATTGAGCAGCAGTTAGCGAGCCATCAACGCAGCATGCTTGAGCCAATTCAACTCGTACATCAACGCCCATGGTCGGCCTTTGCCCAAATCCAGACTAATCAAGGTATGGTCTATTGCAAAGCGCCAGCTCCAGCCTTCCACTATGAAGCGGCCTTGACCCAAGCCTTGGCCGATTGGCAACCTGATTGCAATGTGCCAGTTTTAGCGATCGAACCAACCCAGGCTTGGATTCTCTCAGCCGATGCTGGCACAACCTTACGTCAACTTGGCCAAAATCTGACCCAGCTTGAGCATTGGTATGCGTTGTTGCCACAGTACAGCGAGCTACAAATAAACCTCGCTCAACGGGTTCCAGCTTTGTTAGCACTCGGCGTTCCCGATCGGCGATTAAGCCAGTTCCCAACGTTGTTTCGCGAACTCTTGAACGATCGCCAGCATTTATTGATTGATCAAGAACTTGGCTTGAGTAGCAGCGAATATCAACAATTGCAAGCATTAGCGCCAATGGTACAAGCACAGGCTGCCCAATTAGCCGAATTTGGCTTGCCAGAAACGCTGACCCACGAAGAAATTCATGAAAATAATGTGCTTTACGGCGAGCGCGGCTATACCTTTACCGATTGGAGCGATTGCAGCGTGAGCCATCCCTTTTTTTCGCTGCTAGTCACGTTGCGAGCCGCTGCCCATTGGCTCAAGCTCGATGAGCATGGCCCCGAGTTACAACGGCTGCGTGCTGCCTATTTGGAGCCATGGACACGCTTTGCGCCGCGCTCGCAGCTTGATCAAGCGGTGGAGATTGCCTATCGGCTTGGGATGATCAATCGGGCGCTTTCGTGGCGGCAAGCCTTGGACGGCCTCGATCCAGCTCAAACGCAAGAGTATCAAGATAATGTCGCAGGCTGGCTCCAAGATTATTTAACAGCCAATACGGCTTAAAGCCAACCCACACCTCACCCCAACCCCTCTCCCACGGCGGCGGGAGAGGGGCGTTCTAATGATCATGAGGGATGGTTTCCCCCTCGCCTCGCGTGCGGGAGAGGGGCGTTCCAAGGGTAGGTTTAAGTTCCCTCACCCCAACCCCTCTCCCACTGCGGCGGGAGAGGGGCGTTCCAAAGGATGGTTTCCCCCTCGCCTCGCCTCGCGTGCGGGAGAGGGGGCTAGGGGGTGAGGGCATGCCAATTACCAGTGGCGCTGAATTGCTGGCAGATAGATGATATGCGGCGTTGCGTTGCTCAGTTCTTGAATACAACTGTTGAGCGCATTGACATCGCTTTGGTCAATCGTGCCATCACGATTAATATCAGCGCGATAATCATACAATTCATCACCAACACTAGCCCCAACCAAGGCCTGCACTGCCGCCACATCTGCTGCGGTCAGGCCGCCAGTGCCATTGGCATCGCAGAAATCGGCTTTGTTGCTAGCATTAACCGTGACTGGAATGCTGAAATTGCCAAGGCTTGAGTTTATGCTAATGTTGGCGGTTTGGCTGCCGTTGCGCAATAAGCTTGGGTTCAGCACCGCCGTGATCGCCAGTGGCGTTGTGCCACTGACTTGGCTGAGATCAAGCCAAGCAGCATCGCTGGAGAGGGTTACATCGGTTCCCGCTCGACTCAGCAAGGTTAAGGCGCGTTGGGGCAACTGAATATCTTGGGCCAAATCGACCTCAAATTCAAGGCTTGGCGGCCAAATATGCAATTGATCAACGGGCGCTCCATCGCTCGTCAAGGGATCGCCACCATCCTCAACTTCGCTAGCATCAGAGCGACCATCGCCATCAGTATCCGGATTGTTCGGATCAGTCTGGCGCACTAGTTCGACTCGATAGCTCAAGCCATCACCATCAGCATCGCCCAAGGCATCGTGATCGTTCAGCAAATTCAGGCCTAAATCAAGCTCCTGTTGATCGCGCAAGCCATCGCCATCGTAATCGGCCAGCACTTCGATCGTGGTAGTGCTAACGGTTTGCAGGCCAGCCGGATTGATCGCGGTCAGGCTAATTGTATGCTGGCCAACGCTGAGTTGGCGATACAATTCCGCGCCACTGCCAAGATCGCCGTCGCGGTCGCTAAACCAATGCAAACTAGCACTCGTGCTCAATACGCCAGTTTGCGGATCGTTGGCCATGCCCAAGAAGCTGATCGCTTGGTTTTCGAGCAACTGGGCGTTCGCACTTGGCGCAATAATCGCCGCACTCGGCGCTTGATCGGCGATGCTCAACAATTCGCTGGTAGCACTGTTAGCATGCAAGCCATCGCTGACCCAAACCCGCAAACGCCCACTACTCGTACCAGCCAACTGGGCCAGATCGATCTCGCGGCTACCGCTGGTTGTAGCACTGGCGATCGCTTGCCAGGTTGCGCCATCATCAGCGCTCCATTCAATCGAAACTGCCAACGGATCGCCATCGGCATCAGTAACTTGCCAAGCAAAGCCAATTTGTTGATCAGCTAGATAGCGCTGCGCCAAATTGCTGCTAATGCTCACGCTGGGAATAGTCGGGCCGGCGCTCCAAGTGGCTAATTGGCTTTGTTGATGCACTAAATCAACCCGCACCACGCCCTCGGCCTTGGGAATTGTGGCCGAGAACAAGCCTTTGAGTTGATTTGGATGATCGTGAATAATTGGCGTGCCAGGCTCGTGGTTATGCGGCGGCACATGGAAGGTTGCCAGTACACCGCGTCGCGCAAGTTCGTTGCCCTCAGCATCGTATTGCACCAACTGATAATTGGTTTGATAATCGAGGCTTTTGGCACTGGTAGCGGGCTTTAATTCAACATGGTCAATTGTGCCAGCGATTGCTCCAGCAATTGGTGAAATACTGCCTGCGATGTGTAAACGTTCTGGCTCGTCGTTGGGCGTTGCCAACCGTTCACGCTCAGGGGCAAATTCATACAGCGGGCGGAGCACGCCGAAACGTTCGCGGCGCATAAAACTAATATCGGTTGGCTCGAAAAAGCTATTAGCATTGCCACGATTACAGGCATAACTCAAAATAGCCTTGGGCCGATTCACCGATGATTCGCTGGTTCCATCCAAAACATTGGGCAATTGTGCTCCAGTAATTGGATTGACCATCGGCTCACTGACACCTGGTTGGCGCACCAAGGTCAAATCCGCTGAAAAGATCGCCGGATCAACGCCGCCACAATTTGATGGCAAAAGACTGGTGATGTAGCGTAGCTCGCTCGTCTTGGAGTGATTATCACCTCCAGGCATGCCATAATCGATATAGGTAGGCTGATCTTCCTCAACCATCCCCATCATATGGCCTAGCTCGTGGGCTAGCGTTTTGCCAATATTGCCATCGCCAACCCCCCAGCCCAAAAAGCGCGGATCTTCATCATTACAATCGTCTTGCCCTGCTTGGCTAAGATAATAACCAGCGTTTTCACACTCAGGGTCTGGCGACCAATCGCCATTTTGGCCTAGCCGTCCCATCCCAGCGGCTTTACTCTCAGGATCAACCACGCTTGGATGTATCACGCCCATCGCGACCATAATCCGATCCTTGTTTAAGGCGTTATAGCGTAAACGGCTATTTTCAAGCTGCATACCAAATTCGTCAAAGGCATCGCCATCTTCAACCTTAAACATCCCAGATTCACTAATCGCAGTTGACGGAATCGTAATACTCGACCGGATTGGAGCAATGCCACCAGGAAACACCCGCCAGCGAAAATCCGCCATGTTTGGTTCGATTGCGTCGAGCCATTGCTTAATCGCGCTAGCACTCATTGCGTCGGGCACAACCGGCACCAACAGCAAGCGAATGGGATCAGTTGGGGTAACATCGACCTCAAAACTGGTACTCGTCGCAATGGCACTACCATTCTTGAGCAACACATCAACTGTGGTCGGGCCATCAGCGGGATAAATAATATTTGGCACATTCAGCGCATTCGCCACATCGCGATACGTAGCGGCTGGCGGTAGCCCAACCGTAGTTGGCAAGGCGCTATACGAAACTGGCACAGCATAATCGCGCCGATTCGGCTGGCCAGTCTGTCCCATGCGCACCAGTACTTGATCAAGCATCAAGCGATCGGTTGGACGCAAAGCTTGGCTGGTATGCACAAACACCGAAGCCATGGTGGCGTTATTCGACCATAATTTTTGGCGCTGAGGGTTATTACTGTCCAGCGGGGCAAAGCCGAGATAGCCTTGATTTAATTGCACCTGATTAATTCCCAGGTTAATTCGGCGCACATCGCCAACCTGAGCTTGCATACCAGCACAGCTATTTTGCACCAATAAGTTGCCCGATGTATCGCCGCTGGTTACCTGATGCTGCGCGGCGATCGAGCTTTGCACTCCACGGCGTGGCGTGCCAGTTCCCATACTAATCATCGCATTGGGATCAAAATTAGAGCCGTTGATTGTGATAATGCCACCAACATTTGTACCAGTCGGGAAAATATGTTTAATTGTTGGAATGGCACAAAACGCTGGATTGCTGCTTGTGCCAAGGCTCGCTCGTCGCAAGCCACGCCGCACATTCACCGTGCCACTCAGATTATGTTTAGTAATCGCCACGCGAATCAGCGTCGGCGAGACTGAAATTAATGATGGAGTGGCTCCACCAATCTGAACATCTAAATTCAGGTCGTTGCCAAAACCCGAGCCAATAATCTCAACGACCTGACCATAGGCCGCGCTGGTTGGGGTAATCTGGCTGATGACTGGAATTTCTTCGGCCAACGGTGGCAAGAATGCTCCACGCACGCTAATGCCACCATCAGGATGGGCAAACCAAACCCGATCGCTCTGATCGGCGGCGATTGCTCGCACGTTGTTCGAACGAATGCCACTGTTGGCCCAATAAAACCATTGCCAAACGTTGGCTTGGGTTTCGACGCTGGCTCCCGCCCACAAACGCCCGCGTTCGTCGTTGGCTAATCGTGCAGGGCGAGTGCTCCCCGCAACCGCAACAAAACTATTGGCTGTCAGCGATTTACGCACCAAGCCAGTGGTTGTGCTGGCAATAATGCTGCCATCAGGGCGTTCCAACAGATCAGTAATTGTATCGCTGGCTGGCAAGCCACCATTGGCTACGCTAAACTCCTGCCATGTGGCCGTAACTGCATCGAAACGGGCTATCCCATTACTCGTTCCTGCCCACAAGGCGTTATCAATGCCAACCAATAAGCTGGTTGCGTGAGTTCCAACCAATGGCAACGCCAAGCGAGTTACCAAGCGCCCACGATCATACAAGCCTACGCCATCGCCCAAGCCCAGCCACATGCGGCCAGTAGCATCAGCGGCAAGGCTATAGACAGGTTCGCTCAGGCTGAGATTTGCTACATCCTGCCAAGCTGCGGTTGGCTGCCAAAGCTGAACGCCGTTGCTATGCGCGACCCAAATTCGGCCTTGGTGGTCGGCTTCAACATCATAGGCAGTCACGGCATAATGTCGCCACGTCAGGCCATCTGGCTCAAGCACATGCAGCATCGTGGCGGTTGCGGCAAACAAGCGCCCACGCACCGTCCATAAACGCTCAATTTCAGCACCCATATCAAATTGATTCCAGCGCGGGGCATGGCTATAGAGCATATTGTTGCGGGCCGTATAAACTTTTTCGCCAACCGCACTCAGCGCAGCCAGCCCACTCAAGCCTGTTTTTGCGCCAATTGGGGCGTTTAGATGGGTAAAATCGCTGGCACGAAGGCTGGCAACCGGGGCTTGACCATCGCGGCGCACTTCAAAAGCACTTAGGCCATTGTCGCTGCTAAACCAAATGCGGCCATCAGCATCAACATCGACCTGATGGGCGTTGTTGGCATAGGGCAGATCGAAAATATTGAAAACTGGGTTGGCACTATCGGGCAAATTGGCGGCTGGATAGCGACAAACGCCCGTATCGCCAGCAACCCATAAATCGCCATTTTGGCCAATTGCCATGGTGCGAGCCTGAAATGGCAAGGCATTACACAAGACCCCAAAATCAACCACCGCCCAACTCGTGTTGGCTGCGGCAAGCTTACGCACGCGATACAGCCGTGGGTAATAATCTTCGGGTGGCAGCTGTGCGCCAAAATTCTGGCGATGCGGGCCACAATTATTGACCAACTGGTTAATCGCCCAATATTCTAGAAAGAGTGGAGTTGAGCGCGGGCTGGTGCGAATTGAGGTAGTTTGCGAGCAGCCAGGCCCAACATTTTGGTAGGTGTAGTTACCCAACGAGCCATTGGGCACTTGATACGAGGCGATTGCTGTGCTGCCAATCGTGTCGCGCCCAATCGCTGGCAAGCCATTCGCCAAAGTATGCAGTGCCTTCACCGTACCATTGGCCATCCAACTGCCATCGTAGATCAGCGTAGAACCGCCGTTTTGGCCGCGATAGACGTTTTTGCCTGCGCCAAAATAGGCCACGCTGTTGAATGTATCCCAGTTAACGCTGCCAACGGCGGCAGTGGCTGGGTAAAATTGCTGGGTTGGGGCATTGGTTGGGATGCTGGCTGATTCGCTGAAATGCCACATACCATCGCTATTGCCAACCAACAAATTGGCTCCATCACCATCAATCGATTGAACCGTGCCGCCCGCAAAGCCTTGGAAATCCCAACGCCCTAGCTGCACCAACGGCCCATCGCCCAAATAAATGCGCCAAATGCTATTGGTGCCGAAGCCGCCAAACTCGCCGCCGCCCAGAATCAGGGCATGGCGCTGGCGTGGCGAATAGATCGCGCTGGCAAATGGTTGGATTTTCGAGCCTGCTGGCAAATAGGCTGCTGCCGTGTTAACACTATTGGTCGGTAATTCTAAGGGCGTGCGCCAAACTTGCGCAGTTTGGGGATCAAACGCCACAACCCGATTGGTTGCCCGTCCATTCATCACATAAATCAATTTGCTGATTGGATCTTCAAAACTTACTAAGGCTGTATCAGGCTTGGGCAATTGGGCAGCCAGCACTGTCGCGCTAACGCTTGAATCAGCATTAAGCACCAATTCAGTAATCGTAGCGAAATTAGCGCTTGCGTTAGTTCCGCCAATTAAATAGATATTTTGGGTTGCGCTAGAATAAACGGCATTTGCAGCATAAATTCTGTCTGGCAGAATACTAGCTGATATAGAAATTGATTCAGTAGCTACATCAAACACCACAATCTGATCGAGCGGGCCAAGCGCCGGGGTATAACCACCTAAAATAACAATTTTGTTGAGAATTGGATGATAGACCACCGCCGCGAGATCAAGCGCCTGCGGCAAGCGGGCGGCGAGGGTGCGTACCTCGCCAGTTTGTGGATTGAGCGCATAAATTGTATCGACGGTGGCATGTTGGTTGTCGAGGCTGCCCCCAAAAACATAGACCGTATTGTTGGATTCGGCATAGGCCGCGCTGGTCAAGGCCAACGGCACTGGCAAGTTGCCGCGAATTTGGCTACTGCCATCGCCAGCGTTAATCGCATGAATTGTGGCGCTCACTGAGCCTTCGCGATAGCCGCCAATCAACAACGCCTCATCGCTACTAGGCAGATAAACGCTGGTCGCGCCGTAGCTGCGAAGCTCCAAGCTATTAAAATATTGATCAACTGGCGTGGTTGCGGGCAAGGCAGGCGAGACAAAGCCCGAAAAACTGATTGAGCCTTGGGCCACTGCCGCCACATCGCTGATGCTATCGCGCAACGAGCCATTGGTTAAATGCCATTGCGCCAGCAAACCAGCTGGAGCTTGATCAAGCGTCGAGTGCATATCGCGCCGAATGTTGTATTCACCTCGACTATAATTCCACACCCGAATTTCGGCCAACTGCCCCAGCCAAAAATCGCCTGCATCGTTGCCAATCCGCAGTTCGCGGGCGGTTGAAACCGTGCCATCACCATCGAGCGGATAAAAACCCTCGCGCTCGCCATTGATAAAAAATTCGGCGATATATTGCTCGCCGTCGTTATCGTAGTAGGTGCTGACCGCCACATGCGACCATTGGTTGGCTGGCACGGCAGCGGCACTTTGGGCAAACGTGGCCGTGCCGCGATGCGCCCGCAAGAAGCCGCCACACAGGCCAAACCACAGGCCATTGTTATAATTCATGCCCAAAATATTGCGGCAGCCTGAGGTTGTGGTTGGGTAAACCCAGGCTTCAAGCGACCAATTGCCAGCAAAATTGGGGGTTGCCGCCAATGGAACAGCTGCATAGCTGTTGCTGAATCCGGCGGCTTGACCAGCATCGCTACTGCTGGCTTGGCTAGTTTGGAGTTGAGCTTCAGCCGCTTGGACTGGTGCAATGTGGGTGGCACGCGGTGGCACGAGCCAACCAAGCCACAATATAACGATCATCACGAGATAGAATTTGCGCCAACGCATAGAGCTGCCTCCTTGAACGAATCTCAGATGCAGTTACTCTAGCTGAGCGCAGCCCAAAAAACTTGACATTTCCTACCAAGTGGCGTTCCCTCACCCCAACCCCTCTCCCACTGCGGCGGGCGAGGGGCGTTCGTTTCGTGGTTCCCCCTCGCTCGCTCGGCGGGAGAGGGGGTTAGGGGGTGAGGGCATGCTCAAATACACCACATTCCCTGAATTGCCGCTAATGCATTGGGTAAATCGTGTTCAACGCTATCTGCAGTCAACCGCAACACCCGATAGCCCAAACATTCTAACAAGGCTTGCCGTTCAGCATCGGCCTCGTATTGGTCGGAATGAATCGCTCCATCAACCTCGACAATCAGCATTTCCTCAATACAGATAAAATCGACAATAAAACTGCCAATTGGATGTTGCCGCCGAAACTTTCGCCCATCAAGTTTTCGCCCACGGATTGCCTCCCACAAAAGCGCTTCGCTCGGCGTTGCCACTTTACGAAATGTCTGGGCAATCGCTTGAATTTTTTGAGCTAGGTGATAAGGAATTTGCAACCGATCCATACAACGTATTCCTTTGATTGAGTGTTCCCTCACCCCCAACCCCTCTCCCATTGCGATGGGCGAGGGGCTTTTCGATTAGTGGTTCCCCCTCGCTCGCCGCAGCGGGAGAGGGGGTCAGGGGGTGAGGGCTTCCCTTCCCCCTCGCTCGCTCGGCGGGAGAGGGGACTAGGGGGTGAGGGCATCCTCCCCATCCCACGCTTCGAGCACTAAACGCCGCGTGCGATACTCACCATACTGTTTCAGCTCTTTTTCTTTCAACACGCGGAAGGTTTCGCCCGGGAAGTCGGGGCCATAGACTTCAGCCGGATCGAGGATGTAGCGCAGTTCGTCGCGGCTTAGCCCATACAATCGCGCAATCCGCGCATCAAGCTCGGCTCGCAACACCGCCCGCCGTTCGTCGCTCCAGCGGAAGGGTGGCAAAGCAAAACCATCACGTGGGCTGAACCACTCCGGCGGCGCATCTCGGTTGCACTCGGCGTTTTGGGCTAAAAGTGCCTGCCGCCCCGTTTCATCAAGTTCGGCCCAAACATCTGCGGCGAACGGTTGCAGATCCCACGCGGTATAGACCAGCTCTAAAACCCGTGGCACGATGAAGGCTAGCTGGGCTGCATCAAAGCGTTCGGGTGGCAGCACGGGCAGTTGTTTGACATAGCCAAAGGTTAAATGTGTGCCACCAATCTTCTGTCGTACTATGTAGTCAAAGCAAAGGCTATTAACTATGCTTAAGAAGCAGGAAAACAAACTAGAATTAATATCTGTTAGGAAAATCAAAGGTGCGGTATGGCCTACCGCCACTCGTGGAATCAGGCTAAAAATCGCCGTTCGTTCAACAACACTGCTAGTAATATCACGAAATACCAATAACCACTTATTTTGATGCTTACTTGGAATACGATCCTCTATACTCTCTCTATCAATCCAGTATGTAGGAATTGGAAGATCTTCTGGGTTGCCATAATCTGCACCATACCAGCCTTCATATTTTCTGGATAATCTGTTGCCTGCATTTTCTTTGCCTATGAGTGATGCAAATCGATGATCAAATTGCCATATCATTTTTGCTTCATATAAAGGCATTCTATCGCGTGAGGATTCGTTTTTAAATAAACCACTATCATTTGCCATATGAAACATTGTACCAAACGATATATTCCAAGGATTTCGTTTCGTTTTTTGGTTATCTAAGATTGGGGCAATCCGATAAATTTTTTTCGTTAACTGTGCATCAGTTTTAGTACGAAATATAGGGCAATTCAAAGTATTGGGATTAATTAAGGCGAATTCATCGCTAGTCATATTAAAATGTCTAGCATCCTGTTCTATATCACTAAAATACCTACATAAGAAAATGAAGTCAGGGGTTTCGCTAGAAATATCATTTCCTACCATTGTAAGTGCACAGAATTTGAAAGCGTTATGTACTTCAGGAAAAATAAATGCTTCATTTTCAAAACCAATCAACCTTTCTAATGATTGTTTCTTGATTAAATCGCCAAAAAAGGCTTTAGTTGTATCATCGGTGGCGATGCCAGTTGGCACAATAATGCCTGCGCGGCCTTTACGATTGATCAAATCGCGATCAAGCTCGGAAAACAAGGCATAGGTATTAACATCGCCAACCGCCGTCAGTGGGTAGCGCTGCGAAACCCGAATAAAGCGGCTAGCAGCCTCGGCAATATATTTGGCATGCTCAAATTTGGCATAACGCTGTTGCTTGCTTGGTTCGCTGCTGCTGGCCCACGCCTTGAGCAACTTCTCACGCGCCGCTTTATTGGCCGCCTCGCGAATCTCGGCTACATCGACCCAATGCTCTTGCTCTTGCAGCTTAATCCGCTCCCACGGCGGGTTGCCCAAAATCACATCAAAACCACGCGGGCTACCTTCGCCACAAATATGCGGAAACTCCAACTCCCAATGAAAAAAGCGCATTTCAGGCTGGTCGGCAAGGCCATCGACCCAAGCCAGCAGGCCAGCGCTGACGCTTTGGCGGGCCGTATCAAAGGCGTGCAAGGTAGCGCTAGTTGGAATCAGCGGCAGCGTATCCTTGGTAATCGGCTGGAAAAAAGCCGCCGTCCAAAGATTGTAGCGCGTCCAGTTTGGGCGTTCTTGCTCGCGCATGCGGGCGTAGCGAGCCGCTTTGGCCCGCACTGCCGCCACACTATCATCGGGCAAGGCCTCAAGTTGGCGTGTGGCCCGACCGAGCGTCGCATGATCAAGCTGGCTGGGCGCAAGATTCATGGTAATTTGGCCGCTGGCAATATCCTCACGTTCGCGCTTGTTGCGTTTGCGCAAATTGCTCGCGATCGTTTTATCGTCGCCAGTCACCGGTTTAAACGCATCATCGGGAATCCCTTGATTAACCAGTTCTTCAGTTGCGCCAACCAAACTATTGCCCCAACGAATATGATAATCAATAAACGAAAGCGGCATGCCCGCGCAATGGCCCTCGATCCACAGCGCCAATTTACACAAATCGACCGCCAACGGATTGAAATCGACTCCATAAATACAGTGAGTAATCACATCGCGCACCGCATGGCGAAACTGATCGGGCGTTGGCTGATCCTCGCCGGAGCGCACCCGTGCCAGTTCGCGCCCAATGCGGCGAGCAGCGGCCAGCAAAAAGTGGCCCGAACCACAAGCGGGGTCGCAGACCGTAATTGAGAGCAGTGCCTGTTCCGGGTTTTTATCGCGCAAGCGTTCAGCAATAATTGGCTCAAGCGCACTCTTGATCAGCTCCTGCACCAATTCGGGGCGAGTGTAATACGAGCCTGTGGTTTTGCGCTCGGTGCCAGCGACCAAATCGAAGCTTGTGCCAGCGACCACCGGACGATAATCGAGCAACGACTCATAGACACTACCCAGCTCCTCGACATCGAGCGCCGCATAATTGACCCGCCGCAAAGCCCGCGACTGCGGATCGGCATAGATCGAGAGCGCCCGCAGCGCCGCTAAAACATCGGCATTACGCAAATGAGCAGTTTCGAGCGCCCCAATCGCGCCTTCGCCAAACAAATCGCCATCGAGCGCTGCGATGCCCAAGCGATTGGCTTTAAGATCAGTACCCTCAAAAATCCGAAACGTTTGTTGCAGCGCCATCCAAATATCATCGTAAGGGCCGCGACCAGCGCCGCGCACCTCGGCCAAACGCCGCAAACGGCCAACGCTATAATGCTCATAATACAATTTCAGCCGTTCGCTGGGCGTGCCACGCTGCGCCAACTCCGATAATTTATCGCTAGCAGTTTCGGCCTCGATCAACCCGCGATCCTCGGCGACCATCAAAAACAGCAAGCGATAGACCAACTTGAGCAACTGGCGATAATATTCCAGCGGAGTTAATTGATTGGTGGCAAAGCGCTGGCGCAAATCGCTGTTGCGTGGATGGCGCAACAAGCCTTGGCCCAGCAACTTGAGCGCCCGTTCAACCCCTTCGCGCAAGCCCTCGCGCACCCGACCGCCAGCCTCACGCGCCTGCTGATGATACTGTTCGAGCAACGATTGGGCGGTATCGGCGCTGGTAATTGGCAAGCGCGTGCGATGCAAAATCCGATAAAGCAGCGCAAACTCATTGAACAACTGGCCAGTCACCAGCGACTCCAAATCGAACTCGACAAAACTTGGGCGGGTAGTTTGCGACGAATCACGCAGCAAACGCAAACGCCTGCCGTTGGTCACAATCCCCCAAGTATGTTCAGTGCTATTGAGATATTCCTGCATCAAAGCGTGGGGCGAAATCCGTGGGCGACCACTTTCGGGGCGGCGGTCGATATCAGTCTTAATCCCCTCGATATGAATAGGCGGCGAATCATCGTGCTCATCGGCGGAATGACTGATAGCATAGGTGCGATTATCAACGCGGCGAGCGCTTTTGGTGCTGGTTGGCTCATAGCCGATCAACTGCAAAAACGGCTCGACCCAATAACGGCGGGTCAAGGTTGTGTGCGAATCTTGGGGGCGGCGCTCGATTGCCGCCTGAAAAATCTGCCATTGCGCCCGCACCTGGCCCCAAGCAGCGGCAATATCATCGCTCATACGGCGATTGGCAGGCAAGCCAAAATCGGCTGGGCGCTGACCAGCGAGGCTGCCCTGCTCACCCTCAGCAATCGCTTGAAGCATATCGGCAGGCAACAACCCGCCCTCGGTGATAATCGCCGTATATTTCATCAAATTCCCCCAAACTTAGAATATGGCTATGAGCGTTCCCTCACCCCCAACCCCCGCTCCCACTGCGGCGGGCGAGGGGCATGCCCTCACCCCCAACCCCGCTCCCACTGCGGCGGGCGAGGGGGCGTTCCACCCTTCATGCTCGCATGCTTCTCCCTCGCTCGCTCGGCGGGAGAGGGGCGTTCCCTCACCCCAACCCCTCTCCCACTGCGGCGGGCGAGGGGCTTTTGGTTTCTCGTTTCCCCCTCGCCTGCTGGGCGGGAGAGGGGGTCAGGGGGTGAGGGCATGATCCCTTACACTGGCAACAACACATACAAACCCAACACATCGGGCGGCAAATGTGGCTCGACGCTAACTTTGCCTGCCATGCGCGTAGCCGTGCGCACCCGTGAGTGCGATTCAGCCAAGCGTTCGGCACGAGTATGGGCCAAACTGGTGAGATCGGCGGCGAGCTGCGGCAACAGATCAAGCGCCGAATGCAATTGGTGTTCGCGATCAGCGTGGGCAATATTAGCATCAGGCAAGGCATTGGTTAACAGATCAAGGGCCGCTGCTGGCTCAAGGCTGCGAAAACCGCCTGGCTCGCGCACAAACCCCGCCACCACCAACTCCTCGGCCAACAGCGGCTCATTGCGTTTGGTCGCAATCAGCATCCGCACCCGCAACAAGGCCAAAAAGGTGCGCCGTTCGACCGCTTTTGTACGCAACACCCCTGATCGCGCCGCCGGAACGGGCAAACCATCCTCGGGAGTCAAGGCAGTTTCCAAGGCATAATCAGCCAAGGCCATCGTCAGCGGATGATTACGCCCAACCAACAGCACGCCCTCAGCAGCAATCCCCGTGAACGTGATGATTAACTCAGTCGCCTTATTACGCAACAACGGCTCGACCCGTTCGCGCACAGGCAGCGGCAATTGAATAATCGGCACGCGCCAATGGTCGGGAGCGTGCGCACCCAGCGCCACCAATGGCGCACCAATTCGTTCACAACTAGCACGCACAAATGAGCGCACCGTATCAGCATCGCCCAGCACCGCATCACTTTCCTCAAGCTCACGCGCCACCTCTTGGGGCTGAATCCGATGTTGAGCAAAACGAGTGCGGCTTTGCTCGGCTTGATGTTCGGCCTGCGCCCACTGCAACTCGACCTCGGCCAAGGTTTGTTCAGCCGCCGCAAAGGTCGCCGGATCGATTGCTTCAAACATGGTCAGCTGAGTTGCTGGCGGCTTAAACAAGGTTGCAATCAGTGCATCGACGACGGTTTCATTACTGACTGGCAAGGGCACGCTAATGCCAAGCGTGCGATGGATGGTGACTGCTTTGCGCAACAACACCCGCATCACCGCCTCGTCGATGGGGTTATCCTCGCCGCGCACCAAAGCCATACGCACAACTGGCGCTGGCTGACCATAGCGATCAACCCGCCCCTCCCGTTGCTCCAAACGATTGGGATTCCACGGCAAATCGTAATGAATCACCGCATTGAAAGCCTCTTGCAAATTGATGCCCTCGCTCAAACAATCGGTTGCCACCAACAGGCGGCGGGGGCTGGCGCTCAATTCAGCAATTAAACTTTCGCGTTCTTCCTCGCTATGGTCGCCAGTTACCGCCAAAATGCGCGTATCGTTGCCAGGCTTCAGGGCACGAGTCAACTCCTCGGCCACATACTTAGCGGTTGCAATATAGCGACAATAAATAATTGGCTGAAAATCATCCTTCAGCAAACGCGCCACGATCGGCACAATACTTTGCAACTTGGGGTCGTTTGCGCCGCGCAATTGTCGCGCCTTTTCAGCAAATTTTTGCAAGCGGGCGGCCTCGCTGGCAGTGCTGCCTTCCTCGATCACATGGGTTGGCTCAACATCATCATCAGCGGCGGGTGTGCTGCGGTCGTGAATCGCACTACTAAATAGCTCATCATCAAACGTTAAACTCAGATCATCAGCTTGGGTGGTTGGATCTTTGCGAGCGCGAGTCATCAAGGCTTTTTCAGCAGCGGCGGGGCTGCTCATCACACAGCGCAACAAGGCGAGCGCCGCCCAATAGCGCACCCGCGTGCGGGCCGCAACCCGTGGTGCATTAGCCTCGCGCAAGCTTTCGTGCACCAACTCGCGGGCAAACTCAAACACCTCATTAAACAAACTGCGATAGGCCGATGATTGAGCGAGGCGGTAGGTAATATCACGATTGCCAGTGGCATCACGCAACATATGTTCACGCTTTGGAAACGGCGTTTCTTCATCCAACCAACGCACAACATCGCCACGGCGGCGCTGCACAAAATGTTGAGCCAGCAAATCGCGCTGCTTGGAGCTAAGGTTGGTCATCGAATAGGTTTCAAATTCGGGGCGCAGCAAACCCAACAACGACACAAAGGCATCCTCAATTCCACTGTGAGGCGTGGCCGACAACAACAACAAATGCCGTTCCTGATCGTCGGCTACCGCCCGAATCAGATCATAGCGTTGTTGTTGACCGGAGCCAGGGCCGCTTGGCCGCGCCGCCGTATGCACCTCATCAACAATCACCAATTCGGGGCAAGCTCGCAAAAAGTTCGCCCGATGCCGATCATGTTTAATGTAATCAATGCTAGCAACCGTAAAAGGATAATACTCGAAGACACTAATATCGGCGTTGGGCAGTGTGCGATCAAGCGCGGCGGCAGTGCTCGAACGCACGACGGTTGCCTCGATACCAAATTTCTGCTCCAACTCACGGCTCCACTGGTCGCAGAGATGCGGCGGGCACAGCACCGTAAAGCGCTTAATTTCGCCACGATCGAGCAATTCGCGCACAATCAACGCCGCCTCAACCGTTTTACCAACCCCAACATCATCGGCAATCAGCAAACGAACTGGGTCGAGGCGCAGCGCCATCAACAACGGCACAAGCTGGTAGGGGCGTGGGCGTGCACCCAAGCGGCCCAACGACCGAAATGGCCCAGCCCCATTGCGCAAACTCAGGCGGGCGGCGTTCCGCAACAACTGCCCAGCCACAAAATCGCCAGCCATGGCCGGATCAGGTGGCGGAAACTGGGCGGTTGTAACCGTATCGCCCTCGATTGGCAGATAAATCCCACAGCTTTCGCCATCAATCCCACCAAGTGGTCGCAGCTGCAAAATATCAGGATGGGTTGATGGTTGCACGACCCACTCACGATTCCGACAGCGAACAATCGAGCCAACCCGAAACTGCGCCATTCAATTCACCTCAAGGTTTTAAGACCCCTCACCCCCAACCCCTCTCCCACTGCGGCGGGCGAGGGGCATTCCAAGCTTCATGATCGAATGCTTCCCCCTTACCTCGCGTGTGGGCGAGGGGCGTTTGGTTCGGTGCTTCCCCCTCGCTCGCCTGCGGGAGAGGGGGCGAGGGGGTGAGGGCATGACCATCGACTCCACATCCCACCCAATCATTTGTAAGCGTTCCCTCACCCCCAACCCCTCTCCCACTGCGGCGGGCGAGGGGCGTTTAGTTCGGTGGTCCCCCCTTACCTCGCGTGTGGGCGAGGGGCGTTTGGTTCGGTGCTTCCCCCTCGCTCGCCTGCGGGAGAGGGGGCGAGGGGGTGAGGGCATGACCATCGACTCCACATCCCACCCAATCATTGTTAAAAACCTACCCTTGTAAGGCAGGAGCTAGGGGGTGAGGGCATCCCAGCCCAGTATACCAAAAAAATTTCACCGAACCGCATGCTAATGGTATACTGAGGCCCAGCAACCTAGAGGCAACCTACAACCTCGCGAGCACCAAAGGAGTTGACATCATGGCCCGAGTCGATGATCGTCCGCTGTTCTACGCCGCCGCTCAGAGCTTTGTTGATCGAGCATTGCGGGCTGACGATTCGCTATTTACGCCTGGCGTTGCTGTTTGGAGTGCGGCCAACCTTGATGATCTCTACCAACGCTTCGTCGGCCAACCCGACGAATCAGCTGATAGCTTCATGATCAAATTCCAACGCCAACTGCATGAAGCGCAACCAACCATCATCCAGCTTGCTGCCGAACTCCAATTTGTCTACTATCTGATTTCGCGCAAAATCACCGGACGCGCCAAGCGCGACCAGATTAATACCATCCTCAAATGGTCACCCGAGCCAGTCAGCATTCCCCATGAGCTTGACGGAGCGCTTGATCAAGGCATCGCCAACACCGGCACAGCCTATCAGACCTACAAATTTTACCAACTAAGCTTTATCATCGAATTTATGCAACACTGGAAAGGGCTATCGCAGGCAGCTCGTACAACAGCATTGGCTGATCCATGGGAATTTAAGCAGATTTTATTCTCGCTGCCAATCAAAACCGCCTATGCCGCCCGCGAAATGCTGCTGCATCTGGTACACCCCGATAGCTTTGAATCGATCGTTTCGCGTGATCATAAAGCTAATTATGCTCGCCAATATGCCCATCATAAACAAACCACCAGCAACGATATTGATCGCCAGTTGTGGGAGATTCGCCGCGCCTTGACCCCACAGTATGGGGCAAACTTCAGCTTCTATGCCATTCAACATGATGAAACTCAGCGGCCTGATTTCCCTGTGCCCCTGCCATTGGGGCCAAAACTACGCCCCTATATTCAGCTGGTAGCCATGCTCTCCACCAACAGTTACAGTGCCGAGCAAATCGTTGATGTGCTCGGGCAGGCCAACCCACCCTTAGTACAACTCACGGCCCGCCCGAATGCCGATGATCTGCTTGATGTATTGCAACTGTTACGTTTAGTTGAGCAACTGCCCGACGACCGCTATCGGCGCTGGCCGCACCTCAACGATCTGCATGAGGAAACCATGCTGCGCTATAGTGCGCTAACCCTCGTGCTGCCCGATAGCGAAGCTAACGACGATTATTGGCTACCAATTATGGCGATGCCCTTCGATGGAGTAGCTCACCCCGCCGAAGCATGGCCTGGCCCGGCCTTGTTACGTGATTGGTATCGCGAGGCAGGCTTGATTGAGCAGGGCGAGCATAGTTGGCTGCGCAGTCGCCCCGCTGCCTTACAACCCATAGCCAACCCAACCACCCCCACTGCCCATGCGATCAATAGCTTTCTTGAGCATATCGAGCGCGTGCAACGCAGCCAACGCAGCACCATGGATAGCGCCTTGCAAGATCAACCGCTGCCGCAACTGACCACCGCCGTGCTCAACGAGCGCATCGCCGAACTGCAACGCGAACTGTTGGTCAACCGCGTCACCCTACTGCGAATCTACCGCGCCCTGATCGCAGGCCAGCATGTGATTTTGAGTGGCCCGCCAGGCACTGGCAAAACCCACTTAGCCCAACGGCTGCCCGAGATCTTCTGGCGCGATACTGATGCCAGTATCAGCTTGCGCATGCCAACCTCGCCTGCCTTACCACCGACCGAGCCACCAATTGAAGAGCGCCATACCCGCCATGGCTATGCCGTTCAAATTGAAACTGCCACCGAAACCTGGAGCAGCCGAGATATTATTGGCGGCATCGTGCCTCAACTCCAGCGCAGTGCTGGCGGCAAAACCTTGGTGTATGGAGTGCGCCATGGCTGCCTCACCAGCGCAGTGCTTTCGAACTATGCGGGCTACGACGGCGAAAACGTGCCCAACCCCGAAACCCTGCAACGCACTGAGGTGATGGTTAAACAGCAACGCTACCGTGGTCGCTGGCTGGTCATCGACGAATTTACCCGAGCGCATATTGATGCCGCTTTTGGCAGCTTGCTCACGACCCTTGGCGGCCAACGCAACGCCCCACTCAGCATCCCAACCGACGATGGCGTTGTAGTGCAAGTGCCTTTGCCACGCGATTTCCGCATCATCGGCACGCTCAACTCGTTTGATCGTCACTTTCTCAACCAAATGAGCGAAGCCATGAAACGGCGTTTTGTCTTTATTGATCTGTTGCCACCAAGCAGCGACGATGCCGATGAAGAGCAAGGCATCGCGGCCTATCGTGCCCTTTTACGCCTGAGCGACCAAAAACTCGATACCATCGCCAGCAACGATGCAGCCGGACGAGCCACGTGGCGTGGTGTGCTCAATGTTAATCGCGAGATCAATCGCGATGGTGACGGCTCACGGGTCAACTATCGGCTAGAGGTCGAAAATCAGGATGCCAAAGATGTATTGGATAGTTTCTGGCGCATCTTCAGCGCAATTCGGGTCTATCGCCAGCTTGGCACTGCCCAGGCCGAGGCAGTGTATGCCGCAACCTTTGCTGGCCATGCCATTGGCTTGAGTTGGCACGATGCGCTCGATTACGCCCTTGCCGATACCTTGGCCGACCAACTGCAAGTGCTCAATCGCGATGAACAGCGGGCCTTATTGGCCTATCTGGCCTATGCTCACAATCCCAAAGAATTTAGTGAGCAGCTCAAAACGATCATCAAGAGCCTGCCGTTGCCGCGCCAAGCCAGCCATTTAACCCAACTCCAAACAGCTAGCCCCAAGCATGCTAGTGGCTCGATCAACATAGCCAACATTGATGAGCTAACGATGACGCACATTAGCCAAATTTTTGATCTCGGCACAGAATTGCTGCTCGATCAAACCAGTCAATTTGCCCAACGCTTGCGCACGTTCAGCAGCGAACGAGGCCTGTGATGGTGTATAGCCCAACGCCAATTGAGCAAAGTACCTTCGCCACCATACAAGCCCGCCTGATCGAGCTATTGCTACGCCACAATCAGGCCAATTTTCAGCAGTTTGTTGCGGCATTCGCAGGCTTTGCGATTGAAGATGACCCAACGCTGACCCGCTATCGCGATTTAGCCACCATGTTTCATCTACGCGATGAGCTGTTTGAGCATATTCTGCCGCGCATCGTGCGTCGCCTCAGTTTTGCCGCGCCGCGCAGTTTGGTGGTTGAAGAACCACCAGCTCGCGGCCAGATCGACTGGGATCGCACGCTAGCAGCAACCTGGGATGAACGGCCAGGCGAGCCGCCCTTAACCATGGTCACTCGCCAACAACGCCGCGATTTTGCAATTCCCGAGAATTTGCTGACGGTTGTGGCCCTGCTGGAATATCATCAATTGGGCGAAGCATTGCTTTGGGATGAAAATCTCGCGGTTGGGGCGGCGGCCTTGCGTCACCCACTGACCGAGATTGTAGAACGCTGCGAGCGTGAGTTGGCATTTCCACAATTTGCCAGCTTGCGCAGCCAAGCCACCCAGATTATCGCTGGGCTGCATAGCGAATATTCCGATGGCCCAAATTTGGTGCTACACGTCAGCAATAATTTAATTCCTGGCAGCAACAGCGCCTACCAAGATCTGATCGAATGGTATCAGCGGCTGCACAATCTCCAGTTACTGCGGCGGCTCCCAACCAGCCCCGATCACGATCTATTGGGCAGCAACCCCGATCGCGACAATTATCTCTATCAGCTCTGGATTTTCTACGAGCTAGCCGATTTATTAACTGAACAGCAAAAGCTTGAGCTGATTGTTTACCCAAAAGTTAAAGCCAGCGTGCGACTCCAATTTCGCTGGGGTTCGGGCGACGACGAGGTGCGCTACGAATTGCGCCACGATCAAGCTGTGCCTAATCCAAGCGCCAACTGGACCACCAGTGCAGCTCGCGACCAAGTGCCGAACGTGCGGCCCGACTTTTATCTGACCCGTATCCATCCCCCCATGCTCAAAATAGTCCATGAGGGGCAACAATTTTGGCGCGAGCCAGGCATCATCTGGGATGCCAAATACTACCGACCATTTGATCTTGATCAGCCGCATAAAGTTCCGGCTGAGCCAATCAAGCGCATGATTGCCGATCTGGCGCTGTTGGGCGAGGAGCATGGCACGCTGCTGTTTGCTTTTTTGCGGCCCAATACGAATGATCACAGCGAGCAAGCTGCCAACAGCGGCCCATCAACCGCAAACTATAGGATTACTCCAGCGCCAGGCTTAGCCCACAATGTGATGCCCACCCAAGCGGTGCATTTACACCAACTTCAGCCGCAAAGCAGCAATCAATTAACCAACGTCCAGCAAACCCTGATCGAGCTGCTGGAAACAGCCCACAAGCAGCTGAGCCAACCGCGCCAGATCGCCTGTCATGGGATGTTTCTTGATACCCTCAGCACCACCGATCGCTTGCCGTTGCTGGCAAGGTATGGCATTGCTGGCAACGAGCTTGATGAAGTTGTGCTCTGCCCCAAACCCCATATTGGTGAGTGGCGCATTGATCTAGTGCATCGTGGGCGGCAATGTTGTGAAGATCCCCATGTTTGTCAGATTATCGGCTGGCCCAATCGCCGCAAGCCAATTCGCCCCTTGCGCACCGCCGCCGATCTGCTCAACGAACTCAAACATATTCTCGCCACCACCGATGAACTCGATGAGCAAACCCTGGCTCGCATCGTGAAAGAGGTCGAATCGCTAACTCGTCAGTTTGCCAGCATCAACAACATCCAATGGGAATACTACTTCAATCGAGTGCGTGATCTAGGGATGCGCCAAACCTTTGATCGGCTTGATACCTATGCCAAAGAGTCGTTGGCGCTCGCGATCTTCCTGACCGATCAGCTTGATAGCATCAATGCGCCCGATTTTTCGGCTCCGGCGATTCACATTGGCAGCGTGATGGAGCGTATGCTCAAAGAACGAGTTTTCACAGGGGTCAGGCTGCTAGGCGATTTGGCCAGACCACATAACCAGACTATGGGCAAACTGACCTTTTTAGAATACAAACCATGGGCCGATCAAGCCAATTGGGACTTGATTACGAAGCATGTGAAGCGCCATTGGCAGCCTGAAGTAACATTTAACGAAATGGACTATAGCTTCAATTTCATTAAATTTATTCAGTTGCTCAATCGGGTTAAAGATGCTCGCAACAATGCCGCCCACGTGGAACCTGTTTCGCGGACCGCCTATGGTGCGATGCAAGACCTCGTTTGCCAAATGAGTCCGCTTGGGCGTGGGTTGCTTGATGTGTTGTTACTTGCGTGGCAAGGATAGTGTTCCCTCACCCCCTAGCACCCTCTCCCGCAGGCGAGCGAGGGGGAACTACTAAACCAAAGGCTCCCCTCGCCCGCCGCAGTGGGAGAGGGGTCGGGGGTGAGGGCATGGTTTCGATATAAACTTCCACAAGGCAGCACTAGCATTTAGAGGGCAAGATATGGATATTTTTCAGCTTCGCAACCAGATTATTGATCAATACAGTCAATATACCCAAGGGTTTCTTAGCATCCTTGATCCCGAGATTCAGCAGTTTGTAACCAGCAACATTCAGGGTGGTTCGCTCTGGCCCGATGCCCTAATTCAATTGTCGCCGGCCTACCAACAAGGGGGCACAGTTGAGGATTTGGTTAACGCTCAGAAACTCCATCCATTATGTCAATATATTTTCCAAAAGCGTGATCGCCAGCAACAACTGCGTTCACTCAAGTTATACAGCCACCAAATCACCGCTTTGGGCTTGGCGCAAGAAAAACGCCATTATGTCGTAACAACTGGCACTGGCTCGGGCAAAAGTCTCACCTACATCCTGCCTATTTTCGATCATGTGCTTAAACATCAACCAGAACAAGGCAAAGTTCGGGCAATTATCGTCTACCCAATGAATGCCTTGATCAACTCGCAAATGGCAGCAATTAAGGAATTTTTAGGCCATCTAGGCGACGCTTGTCCAATTCGGGTCGAAAGCTATACCGGGCAAGATAAAGAAGCAACCAAACGAGCAATTCAAGCCAACCCACCGCATATTTTGCTCACCAATTATGTCATGCTCGAATTGATGCTCACCCGGCCCGACGAAGCGCCATTTGTTGATCAGCAGACGGCAAATTTACAATTTCTGGTGCTCGATGAGCTGCATACCTACCGAGGCCGTCAAGGTGGCGATGTCGCGCTGTTGGTGCGTCGTTTACGCGAACGCAGCGGCAATCCAGAATTGATTTGTATCGGAACCAGCGCAACCATGGCCAGCAGCACCGTCGCTGATGATCGCAAAAGCGCAGTTGCGGCAATTGCTAGCACCATTTTTGGCGTTAACATTCCTGCTTCGCAGATTATCGAAGAGCAATTGATTAAATCGGTGATATTTTTCGGCCAACCCTCAGCGAGCCAACTCCGTGAAACGTTGCTCCAGCCAATTCCTGCCACGATGGAATGGGATACCTTCAAATATCATCCGTTAGCCGCGTGGATCGAACAAACCTTTGGCATCACCACCGATCAGACCAATACCCTGCGCCGCGCCAAACCCAAAACCCTTGCCCAAGGGGCACAAGCGCTTGCTGACGAGACCGGAGTTGATCAGGCACACTGTTTACACCAGCTTCAGGCAATGTTGCAACTTGGTAGCACCGTTGAGGATGCGCTCAATGGTCGGCAGGCCTTTACCTTTAAACTGCATCAGTTCATCTCGCAGGGCGGCACGATCTATGCAACCCTAGCCCATCCGCCTGAGCGCAAACTCACCTCAGAAGGCCAACATACCATTGGCGACCGTGATAACCCACAGCTGTTATTTCCACTGGTCTTTTGTCGTAACTGTGGTCAACACTATTATCAATGCAATTACGATGCCCATAGGCAAACGCTCCTGCCACGTCAGCCCTTTGCCCAAAGCCACGAGCAGAGCACCAGCATGCCTGGCTATGCCTTGCTCGGCGAAGATGTTTGGAGCGACGACGCGATTGAGATGTTGCCAGATAGCTGGTTTAACAAAAGCACCAATGGCCGTGGAACAGTCAAAAAAGATTTTAAGCAGTTTATCCCCCAACGACTTACGGTTCGGACGAATGGCAGCCTTGGCAACGAGCATGATCCAACGGCATGGTTTATTCCAAGCCCGTTTCTGAGTTGTTTAAACTGCGGCACGCTCTATACCAAACGTGAGAGCGATTTTAGTAAATTAGCGCGGCTCAGCAGCGAAGGCCGCTCCACCGCCACGACGGTCCTCGCCTTGGCCACAGTTCAGCAGCTACGCCAGGCCTTGCCCGAGCAGCCTGCGGCCCAAAAGATGCTCAGTTTTACCGATAACCGCCAAGATGCATCACTTCAAGCGGGCCATTTCAATGATTTTGTGAGTGTGGCCCAACTGCGGGCAGCAATTTATAGCGCGGTTCGTCAACAGCCTGCTGGTCGCGCCCTCGACTACACCACGATTGCCCAAGCGGTGTTTGAGGCGCTTAATTTGCCTCAAACAGCCTATGCCAAAGAAGAAACTACGCTGCCAAATAAGCGGGCAAAAATCGACGATGCCTTGATTCGCTTGATTGAATATCGGATCTACGAAGATTTACGCCGAAGTTGGCGTGTAACCCAGCCCAACCTCGAACAAGTTGGCTTGCTACAGATTGATTACGATGGGCTTGACGATTTGGCCCAGCAAACCGACCTCTGGGCCAGACACGAGCTACTTGCCGCAACCCCCTCCCACCAACGGGAACAAATTCTGCGGACAATCCTTAATTATATGCGTAATGGATTAGCGATCAATGCTCCATGTTTGCAAGAGCAGGAGCAAAAACGCATGGTCACCAGCATCGAAGCCCTGCTCCAAGAATCGTGGCAGATGAATGAACGCGAATTCACCTCAGCCAAACGCTTTATTGTGCCAACTCCCGACGGTAGAGGTTCGGGCGACGGCCAGAGCTTAGGCGCTAGCTCAGCTTTAGGTCGATTTTTACGGGCGGAACAAACCTGGCCAAGCCTCACCAAAACCCTCAGTGAAAAGGAATATTGGCCGCTGCTCGAAGTGCTAGTTGAAGCCTTAGTTGGCAATATCTTGACCGATGTTGGCACGGGAGCCTCGCGCGAGCTGCAAATTAGCCGCGATGCCTTGCTCTGGCGAGCGGGCGATGGCACACCTCCGCCGCCCAATCTCGCTCGTTCGCGGATGCTCAAGGGTTTTAGCCCAGCGCCACGGCCAATCAATCGCTTTTTCCAAAATCTGTATCAGCATATGGCCCACAATCTGCAAGCGATGGAAAGTCGCGAGCATACCGGGCAAGTTGCTCAAGCAAAACGCCAAGACCGCGAGCAATGCTTTAGTGCCGGAACCTTGCCTGTCTTGTTTTGCTCGCCAACGATGGAGTTAGGCATTGATATTGGGGATTTGAATGTGGTGCATATGCGCAATGTGCCCCCAACCCCCGCCAATTATGCCCAACGCTCAGGCCGCGCCGGACGCTCAGGGCAACCAGCCCTGATCGAAACCTACTGCTCGGTTGGCAGCGGTCACGACCAATACTTCTTTGATCGTCAGCCAGCGATGGTGGCTGGGGTGGTTGCCCCACCACAGATCGATTTGGTCAACGAAGATTTGCTGCGGGCACACATTCATGCAGTCTGGTTAAGTAAAACTGGCCTTGGCATGCAACATTCAATGTTGGATCTGGTTGATACGAGCCAAGTTGGGTATCCACTTTGGCCAGCGATTCAAGCCCAAATTCATCTTTCGCCGCCCCAACAAGCTCAATGCATTGAGGCATGCCAGCGCATTATCGATCAGTGCCAGATTGATCTGGCGACCTTGCAAAGCTTTGGCCCACAGTATGTCGAGCGCACCTTAGCTGAAGCTCCGATGCAGTTCGATGCAGCCTGTGAGCGCTGGCGCGAGCTATATCGGGCTGCCGACGAGCAAGTGCGCGAAGCCCGCAACCTCATGGATCGTGGGCATCAACGCTCAGGCCGTAGCCCAGAGGCCGATCAAGCCCGTCGCCGTCACGGTGAGGCCTTACGGCAAAAAGATATCTTATGCAATCAATCGCGCAGTGAATCAGGCAGCGACGCAGATTTTTATCCCTATCGCTATTTTGCTAGCGAAGGATTTTTGCCAGGCTACAACTTTCCACGGCTCCCAGTTCGCGCCTTCCTCTGCGATCATACCGGCGATGGCGAGTATTTATCGCGGCCACGGTTTCTGGCCCTAACCGAGTTTGGCCCACGCAATATTATTTATCATGAGGGCAAACAATATCGGATCATTCGCTCAGCGCTCCCAGCCACCAATGCCCAGCAGCGTTTTATCCAAGCCAAAGTTTGCCTTATCTGTGGCTATTTCCACAACGATTCAGCTGTTCAGCTCGATGTATGTTCAAACTGTGGCGCACGATTTGATGAAAAAACCAGCGAATTACTGCCCGATCTGTTGCCGATGAGCACGATAACCGCCCAGTCGATCCAACGCATTACCAGCGAGGAAGAGGAACGAATGCGCTTCGGATTTACGATCTCAGCTCATTACCAGTTTTCGCGCGATCACGTAGGGTTTCGCCGAATCGCGGCCCGCACCAAGACAACCGCGCTTAGCCTTGACTATGGCCATGCCGCAACCCTTTGGCGGGTTAACCATGGCTGGCGACGGGCCAAAATGAAAGGCTTCAGTATCGATTTACAGTCGGGGCTGTGGGCCAAAAATCCCGAAGAAGATAGCACGACGTTTGACCCAACCAACGAGACTCGGCGGAATGTGCGGTTAGTCGTTAATGATACTCGTAATATGTTGTTGGTACAGCCAACACCCGAGCTAGCCGACAATTCCGAAGCACTATTTAGCCTTCAAGCGGCCTTGGTACGGGGCATTCTTGCAATATTCCAGCTTGAAGCACAGGAGTTAGAAGCGCAAGTGCTGGGCTATCAAGCCGATCGTCGAATGTTGCTCTGGGAAGCATCCGAAGGAGGCGCTGGTGTGCTACGCCAGCTCGTGGAAGATCCACAGGCCTTGGCCCGAGTTGCCCGAGCAGCCCTAGAAATTTGCCATTTTGACCCCAACACTGGGGCAGAACAAATAGATCAGGCGGGTGAATGTGTCCGAGCGTGCTACCACTGCCTGCTCTCCTATAGCAACCAGCCAGAGCATGCCTATCTAAACCGCCACGCAATTCGTGATATGTTGCTGCAATTGACCCATGATCAGGTTGAGCACGAAGGTGGTTTGGATGAAACGAGCCTTGAGCGCTTATTAGCTCAAACGCCGACAGGATTTGTGCGCGAAGTATTGGAATGGCTTGACCAAAACGGCCAGCGCTTACCTGATGCCATTGAACCTGAGCTGCAAGGTGGTCGTCCGCATTTATTTTACGCGGCCAGTGCTGATAGCCCAAGCACCTGCGTATTATGCATCGAAGCAGACGAATCGCTTGATGGCTTGCGTTGGGATTTAGAAGAGCTTGGTGGATATAAAGTGATTACCCTGCATCGCGACCAAGCTTGGCAACAGCAGATTATCGGTCAACAACCATTTACCAAAGCCTAGGCTACCCTAGGCGCATCCTCTTACCCCAAATAGTTCTGACGCAGAGTGGCCATGATCAAGGACTTTCACCCGATCATGGCCACTGGATGCTAGCCGTCATCACCCATTACCACTTTCAACCAATACCCTATACCGTGATCACGATCGTGCGGATGAACATATGGTTCTCCTTAATTACTAAGCAACGTTTTTGCCCCAGAGTTTAGAATCGTGTGCCTGAACTAATTAATCCGCTCGGCTAAGGCCTCTTTGACTGCGGCGCTTGCTCGCAACGAGCCATAGACTTTAAGCGATTTGATCGTGGCTTGGGCTAACTCTGGTGAAATATCATTACTCAAAATGAGCAACCCTACCACCACAACCCGCACTTGTTCATTATTGCGCTGTATCCGTTCTAAGTGCTCACGGTCAAACGAAATCACGCCGATCACCGAAGAGGTACGTACAACTGCTTGCTTAATCGCCTCATCATGGCCAGCCAGCCGCGTCCGAATCGCTGCGCGAAAAAAATCAGTTCGGCTCGAATAAAAGCCCTGATCAACCAATAAATCGATTTGCCCTAAATCGACGACACTCAAATTCATCGATACCTTTTCAATATCCGCCATGCATCCCCCAAAAATATTCCAATTGGAATACAAATAGAATACATAGGGATTATAAATCTGTCAAGCCCTAATTTCCACAGCAGAGCAAAAGCTTCATTTATTCGATTATGTCAAATTAAATAGTTACGCAAACCCTCATCAAACGATCTTTCGCGGGGTAGGCTATTTTAACCAACATTAAGCACTCTAACCAAACTACTCTTGGTACATCTGCCAAATTTTCAAGTTAAACCAAGCCTTTAAGTCAAGCTTGTAAGCGCAGCAATTGGGCAATCTTACTAAACCACACTTAGGTAGATTATTTATGCAACATGCACAAATCAGCATCTGTTAAGATCGTGCATTTTGCTGCTTCAAGCCTATATTTGGATCAGGTATGCTTGGAGCTAGATAAATTCTTAGCATCGTGTTAACACCCAGTTAGCAAAAAACGGTTTTTGATTGTACGTTTTGTACAAGTGTCCAGCAAAAACCAGCTTCAGCCATTCAACACCCACAACCAAACGAGCACAACCAAACGATCCCCAGCGCTGCGGATCACGAGCGTTCAAGCAGTTCAGCGTCCGACATTCAGCACAAGTTAGGGAGACCACGCAGCATGGATATGATTAACGGGGCAGATACCGTTTGGGTGCTTCTCTCAGCCGCCTTGGTTATGTTGATGACTCCGGCCTTAGGCCTCTTTTATGGTGGGATGGTTCGCCAAAAAAATGTGCTTTCAACCTTGATGCACAGCTTTTTTATGTTGGCCCTGATTAGTGTGCAATGGGTGCTGTTTGGCTATAGTTTAGCCTTTGGCCCCGATGTTGGCGGGGTAATCGGCAGCCTCGAATGGGCTGGCTTGCGCAATGTTGGGATTGAACCAAACCCAACCTATGCGGCAACGATTCCGCATCAAGCTTTCATGATCTATCAGATGATGTTTGCGGTCATCACGCCAGCCTTGATTTCAGGTGCATTTGCTGAACGCAAGCGCTTTAAATCCTTCGTAATTTTCTCGCTGGCTTGGTCAACCCTGATTTATGCCCCAGTTGCGCATTGGGTTTGGGCTGATGGCGGTTGGTTACGCTCGTTGGGAGCCTTAGACTTTGCTGGTGGCACGGTCGTACACATCACCTCAGGGGTTTCGGCGCTGGTTTGTGCCTTGGTGCTTGGCCGTCGCTCAGGCTATGGCAAAGAAGCAATGGAGCCACACGATACAACTATGACCGTGATTGGCACTGCCTTATTGTGGTTCGGCTGGTTTGGCTTCAATGCAGGTAGCTCGCTTGGCGCTGGTGGCTTGGCCGTTTCAGCCTTCGTCAACACCAACTCAGCCGCTGCCATGGCTATGCTTGCTTGGATGACCGCTGGCTGGATTCAACACAAACGCCCAAGCGTACTCGGCGCTTCGGCTGGCGCAGTCGCTGGTTTGGTGGCGATCACGCCTGCTGCGGGCTTCGTTACCCCAATGGCCTCATTGATTATCGGCTTCTTAGCTGGTGGCATCTGCTACTTCGTGGTCGAAAACTTGGTGCGTGGTCGGGTTGACGATGCGCTTGATGTCTTCGGCGTACACGGTGTTGGCGGGGTGTTGGGGGCAATTTTGGTTGGCGTATTCGCAACCAAGAGCATCAATCCTGCTGGTGCTGATGGCGTACTTTCGGGCAATTGGAGCCAACTTGGCGTACAAGCGCTCACGGTTGGGATTGTGGCAATCTATGCCGCTGGCATGACCTGGGGCATTCTTAAAGTCGTCGATCTCTTGTTTGGCATTCGGGTTAGCGAAGCCGAAGAAGAACAAGGCTTGGATAGCAGTCAACATGGCGAAGTGGCCTATCGGATGGGAATTTAGTTCATACTGTTGATAAGGAGCTAGCTCATGGAATTCATCATTGCATTGGTTCTGTTCGTTGCGTTGGTTGCCGTTTGGTTGCGCATGCCTCAAGGCGCAAAAGCCTAAACAGCCCAACGAGCACAAACTAACGCGAGTTATGGCTTCGGTCATAGCTCGCGTTGACGTTTAATTGTTAAGAGCATCGTTTGCTCAACCAGGTTAAATCAATGGGCGACCACAGACTGTGGCCGCCCATCTCATTGCTTTGCTTGAGTATAACACGGCTGTCTAGCTCATAAAACGGCCCAAAGTCAATTCTTTTTCGGTTGCCAATTCACTACAATTGCCCCATTCATACCAGTACCAAACAGCGCTATTAATCGACATCAAAGGGGGCAATCGATGGAATCACACATCATTGAGTTTGATACGCTCAAGCCAACTGATAGCATGATTGTTGGCGGAAAAGCTACTAATCTTGGTCAGCTTATCCACATTAACGGTATTAATGTTCCTAGTGGCTTTTGTATTGCAACCACAGCCTTCAAGCAGATCATTCAGGCCAATACTACCCTGGGCGAATTGCTGGATCAACTCGCGTCGCTCACGAACAATGATCACCAACAAATCCGTCAACTTAGCACAGCCATTCGAATGCAGATCACAACAATGCCGCTTCCAGCAGCATTTCAAGCGGCTATCAGGCACCGGGTTGCTCAACTTGGGGCAACCAAAGGCTATGCAATCCGCTCAAGTGCGACCACTGAAGATTCACCAACTGCGTCATTCGCCGGACAACACGATACCTATCTTAACATTGTGGGTGAAGCAGCTATTCTAGAACAGATTAAGTGCTGTTGGGCTTCGCTCTTTAGCGAACGGGCAATTAGCTATCGAATCAACAATAAGCTTGATCATCGTAGCGGCTCTATCGCAGTGATTGTCCAAACCATGATCGTAGCGCAGGTTGCGGGAACGATGTTTACCGCTGATCCAATCACAGCCAATCGAACGATCGTATCAATTGAAGCGAGTTTTGGGTTGGGCGAGGCGTTGGTTAGTGGGCGGGTGAATGCTGATACCTATCGTATCCAAAATGGCAAACAGCTTGCAACAACCATCGCCACCAAGCAACTGGCAATCTATCCATTAGCTACTGGCGGCACGCAAGAACAACCTATTGTGGCTGAACAACAAGGTCAAGCAGCGCTAAACGATGCTCAAATTCAGCAGCTTGAGCAAATTGGCAGAACCATCGAGCGGCATTTTGGCCAGCCGCAAGATATTGAATGGTGTTTAGCTGATGATGTATTTTTTATCCTTCAGAGCCGCCCAATCACCACCCTCTACCCACTGCCTGATGACCAAGACCAACACAAACACATCTATCTTTCGGTTGGGCATCAACAAATGATGACTGATGCGATGAAACCTTTAGGGTTATCGATCTGGCAATTAACCGCAGGCCGACCAATGATCCATGCTGGAGGACGGTTGTTCGTCGATATTATTGAAGATCTGGCCGCTCCCGCACGCCGCTCGGTTATGCTTGATGTTTTAGGTCAGTCAGATCCATTGATTAAATCGGCGTTGACAACGCTGATCGAGCGCAATGATTTTATTTCTGCAATACCACCTGAGCTGCCATCATCAAGCCTCGATAGCATTAAGTCGATTGCAGCATCACTCGATTTTCAGGCTACAGTTGAGCATAATCCAACCCTTGTAGCTGAGTTAATCAATCAAAGTGAGCAAGCTTTAGCTCGATTAAACCAGACCATCGTAACCAAATCAGGAGCCGCAGTATCTGAATACATTCGGGAAGATCTGCAACAGCTTAAACAACATCTTGCCAATCCTCAAAGTTTTGGGGTAATTATGACCGCAATGAATGCGGCAACATGGATTAATCAACGAATGCTGGAATGGCTGGGGGAAATCAATGTAGCAGATACCCTTGCACAATCAGTATCCAACAATATCACTTCGGCAATGGGGCTGGCGCTGCTGGATGTTGCCGATGTAATTCGGCCCTATCCAGCCATAATTACATACCTAACAGCGACCAATAATGCGGCGTTTTTGGATGAGTTGCTTCAATTTGAAGGCGGCGAAGCCGTTCGCACTGCTATTATGAGATTCCTCGAAACCTATGGTATGCGCTGCACCGGAGAAATTGATATTACCCGACCGCGATGGAGTGAAAAGCCAATAACCTTGATTCCCATATTGCTCAATAACCTCAAAAGCTTTGAGTATGGCGCAAGCCAACAAAAATTCGAGCACGGACGACAGACAGCCTTAGCTAAAGAGCAGGAGTTGTTAGAACGTTTGCAGCAATTACCCGATGGTAAGCAAAAAGCTGCGGCAACCAAACGAGTAATCGATCTACTACGCAATTTCATTGGCTATCGTGAATATCCCAAGTATCATATTGTTAGCCGCTATTTTGTCTACAAACAGGCCTTACAAAAAGTAGCCGCTGAGCTAGTTCAGGCTAAAGTGCTGCATGAGCCAACAGATTTGGATTATCTAACCTTTGACGAAGTTTGCAGCGCCATCAACAGCAAGCGCCTTGATTATGATCGTATCAATCAGCGTAAGGCCGCATATAGCTATTATCAAAAACTAACGCCGCCACGCGTTATGACTTCTGAGGGCGAAATTATCACTGGTAGCTACCAACGCGATCAGATTCCAACGGGGACACTGGTGGGGTTGCCAGTCTCAGCAGGTGTCATTGAAGGTCGTGCCCGCGTTATCTTAACCATTGAAGCCGCCGAGCTTGAAGCTGGTGATATTCTGGTTACGCCATTTACCGACCCAAGTTGGACACCATTATTTGTTGCGATCAAAGGTCTAGTCACAGAAGTTGGTGGATTAATGACCCATGGGGCGGTTATTGCCCGTGAATATGGGCTAGCAGCCGTGGTTGGGGTAGAGCACGCAACCAAGCTCATCCAAGATGGGCAACGGATTCGGGTCGATGGCACAGTAGGCTCTATCGAAATGCTTTAGGGCGATCATGACGATGTTGCGCGAAATCCGCAACATCGTCGTAGTTAAACCAAATTCAGTCCAGCGACCGAATGGCAGCTGCCACAGCTATGCTAGCATCAACTCAACGCAGGATTGGCCTGCGCCATCTAAGTTCTAGGAGGTGTAATGAATCTCGTTATTCGGCAATATGCCGACCATGACCGTGCTGCGGTGGTTGATCTCTCGATTCGCGCTTGGACACTCGTATTTGCCTCGATGGAAGCTGCCATGGATGCTGCGGTGTTCAAGCATTTCTACCCCGATTGGCCGACCAACCAGCAGCAAGCCGTCGAAACGGTGTGTGCCGCTGCAACCAACCAAACCTGGGTTGCCTTGCTTGATCAACAAATTGTCGGCTTTGTGGCGACAACCTTGCATCAAGCCAGTAGCATGGGCGAAATCGTCATGCTAGCAGTTGATCCCGCTGCGCAGCAACAAGGGATTGGTACGGCGCTAACCCAGTTTGCGATCGAACATTTTCGCAATCTCGGCATGCGCGTAGCCATGGTCGAAACTGGCGGAGATCCAGGCCATGAGCCGGCTCGGCAAACCTATGCCAAACAAGGCTTTCGCTTGATGCCAATTGCCCGCTACTTTCAAGCCTTGTAATTAAAGGAGTACCTAATGCATATTTGTTTTCATGGCGCATTACAACGCTGGCGCTAAATCCACATCAGCTTAAGTTACCTGCCGCGCAGTCAGCACAAGCGGAGCTAACGAATCAAACGAGACATTGATTTGAATCGTCATTAGCAATTCAGCGTCTACAAAATGATATTCCATCGTGTAAACAAATGGAGTTTGATAGAGCCGCACAACCATGGTAAACCGATCTGGGGCAGTCCAAGCACCGTAAGCCATCACTGGGGTGTCATCAAAAAAGTGTTGCGCAAAGAGGCTGCTGCGACCCAATGACCATGTGCGATACCCACAAACAATTGTTTCAGTTGCCGTCGCTGTTTGGACAACAACCGAACAGCCAGTTGCGCTAAAATCAAAGCTGATACGTTCAATCATGAAGCTATTCGAATCAACCTGATAGCTTCGGCCAGAGACATGTTGGGCAATTGCCGCGCTGGATTCGCCGTGGATAGTTGGAACCTGTAAGTTGGCAAGTTTTTCTGTTAGTTGCCGTTGCGCTAGCGTATCGTCTATCAAGCGCTCGGCTTGCATCGCGGGCAGCAAATATTCCCAAACCAGATTCAATGGTTGCTGCATCGCAAAGACATCCACCCCTCCCGTGATCACAAGCACCGCATCCTGCTCGGGCATAACAATACAATATTGCCCAAACACCCCATCGCCACGATAGGCTCCATGACGGCAGCGCCAAAATTGATAGCCATAGCCCTGCGCCCAATCAGAATGTGGATCAGCGCCGTTGATTATTTGCATGGCGCTAGCTTGCCCAACCCATGCCTCTGGCAAAAGCTGAATCCCATTCCAGCAACCTTTTTGCAAATAAAGCTGACCAAAGCGGGCAACTGCTTCGGTGGTCAGGCTTAGCCCAATTCCCCCCAGCGTTATTCCTTGCGGCGATATGTGCCAATCAACATGCTCAATTCCCAATGGTTCAAATAGCCGTGGTTTCAAATATTCATCGAGCCGAATTGTCGTTGTTTGCTGCACAATTGCCGACAGCATATAGGTGGCGCTTGTATTGTACACAAAATGGGTGCCTGGGGCATAAACAACTGGAGTTTCAAGAAAGCCCTTAATCCAGTTGCCATCCTGACGTGAAATCATCGATACCCATGGATCATCAGCGTGGCCAGTTGCCATCGATAACAAATCGCGAACGCGCATCGCTGCAAGCATAGGGCTACATTCCGCAGGAGTGTGCTCAGGAAAGAAGGATATAACCGGATCATCGATAGCAAAGTAGCCTTCGGCGATCGCTAGCCCAACCGCCGTTGCGGTAAAACTTTTGCTCAGCGAAAATAAAAGCTGCGGATAGGCAGGCGCATACGGCGACCACCAAGCTTCAGCAACCACATGACCATGACGCAGCAGCATCAAACTATGGATTTGATTAACGTGGGTATCCATGGCCTCGATAAATTGAAGCAACGCCGCCGATGCAATGCCTTGTGCTTCGGGCGTGGCTCGCGGAAGCTTATAGTCGCTAATTGGAAACATTGATTATGCTCCTATTGCAGGTTAATTAATTTGAGCATACACAAAAGCGGCAGTCTTTGTAAAGACTGCCGCTCCAAGTAACTGATAATGCAGGTTATTCGGTTACTGGTTGGAGGCCAAAGCGTTTGGCAACTTCAGGAGTGATCAAGCCTAGTAAGGCATAACCAAGCCCAGTAATGATAATCCCTAGAACCAAGAAGCCAAGTCCAAGAGCCATTGCGCCATATGAAGCACCAAAGGCCATTGCTGAAAGGCTCAATGAGGTGACCAGCCCAGCAGCCGTCAATTGGGTGTTGCGAGCCGAGTTGGCAACTGGTTTGCCATTAGCATCTTTCAAGGCTTCATCAGCATTGTTCGTGCCAACTGGTGCGCCATCGGGAAGGGCAAAGCGACCCATTTGAGCATACGATAGGCCTTGGCCACTTTCAGCAGCATGGTGTTGAATGATGTCGGCCATACTCAAAGCAGTTGCAATATCGGTCACTGGCGTATTCGGAATCGATGCATCTTCGGGTGTGGTAATTTGTTGGGCTGCAAGTTTGTCGCCAACAAAATCATTAATATAGATCCCAGCGCCGATTGTGCCCACGCCGCCTAACGCAAAGATGATACCGACGGCAATGACCAGTTTAGGAAACAAACGTAAGGCTTTCATAACATCCCCCTATTTTTGAATGTTGTTGAATATCGATCCGCTGCGTGAATGTTGTTTATCTGTATCGATTCGCTGTTCGAACGTTGTTTGTTATCGATGTATGCAGTATACGCCGAGCTACACCACAATTAAGTTAAGAGACGACTACCACAGGAGAACACGTCACAATCCTTTAACCGCTTGGTGCTTAATCATACATAGCTAGCTTGATCTCTTATAATCAGGCCATAAAATCGCTAATTTTAGTGAAGATAGGAGGTTTGAATGGATTGGCAAGCACTTTCAGATCGGGCATTGATCGCCGAGATTGATCATGCCTTACGTCATCGTGCCCACGCCGCACTCAAGCTCTGGCAACTTATTGCCCCGCAGATCGACCCAGCACAACAAGCCTATGGCGATTTGCTGCAACGCTATTTAGAGCAAAATATAGAATTGGCCGAGGCAATCCATCAGTGGCTTTTGGTACAGATAGCTAAGCAAATTGCTGATTAATCGGTTGGCGCAGCAGTATTACTCATGCCCAAAGCTTTGGTTGCGATCGCTTGAAGCAGCTCGCGTAATGCAGCAGGTTGTAGCACCACCACTGGAATATCAAGCTCCAGCAACGTAAAGGCGACCCATTCCAAATGCACGGCGGCGCGGCGCAACAGAACTCCCTGCGGCGTTGCTTCAAGCCGGCCCATAGCTGGCGGAATAATGTGGCGGGCATGCTCGATAGTTGTTTTGAGCAGCACCTCAACCTCGTCAGGCTGATCGCTGGCGTTCAGGGCTGCCTGCACTATTTCGACAATATCAATTGAGGCTGGCCGCTCGAAGTTTGAATCCAACAATCGCATCGCCTGAATGCGATCCAAGCGAAACACCCGCATGGCCCTGCGTAAATCGCAATAGCCTACTAGATACCAAGCGCCTTCGTTAAAAACAATTCCATAGGGTTCGATCGTGCGTTCAGTCATATTCTGTTGAGCAGACAAATATTCAAGTTGAACTTGTTGGCAGTATTGCACCGCCAAACTCAATTGCAGCAACCAAGCTGGCTCGATTCGCGGTGAACGGATGCCAAGTTGGATACTGATTGCTGCTTGCAGGGCGCGAGCATGCTGCACCAAACCAGCAGGCAGCACACGCTCGATCTTGGCTAAGGTCGTTTCAGCGGTTGCTCGCTCAACCGGAAACTGTAATTCGCGAATCGTTAATAAGCCTAAACTCAAGGCCAGGATTTCTTGTTCGGTGAATAACAGTGGTGGAACTCGCTGGCCTGGCTTTAAACGATAAGCGCCGTAGATGCCCCGTTCAGCCTCGACCGGAATCCCCATATCTTGCAGTTGTTGAATATAGCGGCGAACCGTGCGCGGGTGAATTTCGAGCCGCTGAGCCAGCTCGCTTCCACTGATTTGCTGGCGTGATTGTAAGAGTTCGAGCACGCCCAACAGTCGGCTAGTTGGCGAATACATAGCATTGCTCCAAATTAGGGCCAATAATGTCCTAATTTTAGAATATGCTCAATCCATCAGCAACTGATTCAAGGAGCAAGCTCATGGGACATGTACCAGCCGGTTACTGCACGGTGAATCCATTTATTATCAGCAACGCGGCCACCCAGCTTAGTGCATTTTTACAAGCAGTGTTTGGAGCACAGCCAGTTGAGGCAGCGCACACCATCGATACTGATGGTTTAGTGCTGCATTCAGAGCTTAAACTTGGCGATTCGACGTTGATGGTGGTTGATCGTAAGCCCGATTGGCCTTGGACACCCAGTTTTTTACAAGTCTATGTTGCCGATCTGGCCCAAACCTTACAAACTGCTGTGACTCATGGCGCAACGATTGTGACCGAGCCAACTCCGATGTATGGCGAGCTTTTCTCGCGTTTCGTTGATCCATGGCACAATCTTTGGTGGGTCTATCAATCTATTGGGATGGATTCGTGGGAAGCAACTGTACCTGAGGGCGAAACATGGGACACCCAATCGCCAGAGTTGAACTATATCCATCGCACATTGCTAGAAACTATGCCACGGTTAGGCCAACCAAAGTAAGCATTGCGCTAAAGTTGGTTAAATTAAAAAAGACTGGCAGCTAGTTGCATTACTAGCTGCCAGTTGGGCTATTTAATCGCCTATTGAGGAATTGGCGGGGTTGGCGTGGCGGTCGGGGTTGGGTCAGGATTGATCACGGTTGGCTCAGGATCTTTGCCATAGGGGTCGATAATCAACATGCCCAACTTACCATTCAAATACTCGTTCGTATCTGGGTTGTAGCCAATTAGCAAGGTCGTAGCGGTAGTTCGGAATTTGATCATTGTTTGGCTTGAATCGGCATAGTTTGTATCGCCATGAATTGTCGCATAGCCAGCATAGGGCGCTGATTGGGTAACTGGACAAGTTTGAACTGATCCAGAACATTGACCAACTGCCAAGCGTGTATCGCTGGTTAAGCGAAAGCGGCGAATCATGTTGGATTCAAACAAATCGGTGGTATGGCGATATTGCCATTGCAAATTGCCATATAAGCCATTGACGCTAACATTCATCCGTGCATCAGGATGGTATAAGAGCGGATGATTTCCGTTCGTGCTAAATTGCACCTGAACGTAGCTCCAGAAATCAGGGTAGCTCTGTAACAAATCATTTGGTAGGTCAAGCTCACATGAAAGGTAACCAGCGCCTTGAAAACGGGCGTAATCGGCTGGGCTGAAATCCACATTGCCATTCACACTACATTCAATCGTGCTCATCAACAAAATTGGTGGATCTTGGCTCGGAATCTCGGGTGTGCCAAGCCGTACTAAACAACCATCAGCCGTCTCAAAATCCCAGACTGCCATCCAGGTATTTGGGGTTGAAAGGTCTACTCCGGCCAAACCGCAACCTGGGGGTGGGGCTGGCGTATCAGCCTTAGCTTGGTTGGGTTGATTGAACCAGAATGAACCTAACCCGCAAATTAAGACTGTTACTATCAATACAAGCCGCATCTATAGCCTCCCTAATCGCATTTGAATCACTAGGCTTTTAGTATAGCGGGCTTGTGGCTCAAAAAAGTCTCAGATTGCACCCAAAAAGTCTCACTTAGGCCAAAACGAGCCAACTAGCGGCTGCTTTAGGTTATCGAGGAGTGTGGAATGGCGCATGTACTTAACCCAATCTTACGCACAGTACTCAATCAATTTGATCAGCCAGCCCAACTTGGCAACATTCAACCTTTGGCAACGCCAGCCTTCCTTGGGCAATGGTACGATCTGTTTGGGGCACATCCGAGCGAACGCCAACGTGGCCAGATTATTCAGCTTGTCGTGGTTTATGCCTTGTTGGGTGATACCCATATTCGCCCCGAAGAATCACATGATTTAGCTGAACTATTAGAACAACTTCGCGCTGGCAACCGCGATCAGCGCTTGATTTATTGGCGCTTTTTGCATGAACATAAACTACCAGTCAATGTACTTATTGACCAACTTGGTTTAGCCAAGGCTACCTTTCATCGCGACATGAAAGATCGTTTGCCCTTGATTTTGGATCAAGCTACTGATTGTTTATTAAGCATTTTACAACCTGCGCTGCAACTAGAGCGCCCACCAGTGCCGAGCCATCTGTATGGTCGCAGCCAATGGTTGGCTGAAGCACAGGCACTGCTCAAACAGCAACGCCAGCTTTGTATTATTGGCGCACCTGGCGTGGGCAAAAGTGCGAGCGCCGCAACCCTCGCTGCTGCTTGGCAAGGCCCAGTCTTTTGGCTCAGCTTACTCCCCGATTTGAATGATCAGATCGAAAGTTGTTTGCCCTTGATTGGGGCATTTCTCCAGCACCATGGAGCCTACAACTTGGCCCAACATTTGGCAATCGAAGGCGGTAAGTTGAATAGCAACGTGGCGTTAGGCCTGATTCGGCGCGATTGTGCTAGCCTGCCAGCAGCTCCCTTATTTTGCCTTGATCAAGGCGAGGTTATGCTAAGTCAGCCCCAGCATAGCGCCTTGCACTCATTTTGGCGAGCCTTAGCGGCAATTCCCAATCTGCATCTGCTGATTGTTGGCAATCAGGTTTTCAGCAATGATCTGCCAACGCTCACCTTGGAGCCATTGGATAGTGCCGCACTAAAAGCTTGGTTCAATGCTAGCACAGCCATTCAGCCCGATTACCCATGGGAGCAATTTCTTGCACTGATTGCTGGCAATGCTCATCTCATGCGGATCGTGATGGTCTTAATGCAGCAAGAGCCGAGTTTGGCAGCGATTTGCGCGATGCTAGCGGCCCATCCAAGCGTTGGCTATTTAATTGAGCGGATTATCAGCATGCTCAGCCCAAACGCCCAACAACTACTAACGGTGTTGGCCAGTTTTCAGCAACCGGTTCCACGCAGTTTATGGCCAACCAAAGATCTGCAACAGCTTGAGCATTTTGAATTGCTGCAAACTGGCTATCATGATACGCTTGAGCTTTGGCCGTTGCTACGCAAACACTTTTGGCAACAATTGAGCGCCGAGCAACGCCAGCCATTGAATGAACACGCCGCCCAAGTGCATGCAATGCTCGGCCAATGGACGCTGGCGGCCGAACATGCAATCGCCGCCGGGGCGTATAGCCAAGCGATTATGTGGTGGTTTCCCCAACGGCATAATGAAATTCGCGCCGGCTACTTTGGCCGTATGCTGCGTATGCTGCAATTAATCCCACTTGATCAAATACCAGCCCGCGAGGCCCAAACCTTAGCGATTGGCCAAGCCGAGCTGGCCCGATTTACTGGAAACTACGAGCAGGCGCGGGCTAGTTTAGCGGCGGTATCTTACACCGGCAGCGATTCAATTCGGGCCTATATTCGCCAATTAGAAGGCGATTTATGGGAAGCCCAAGGCTATATCGAGCAAGCTATGAGCAGTTACGAGCGAGCAATCACAATTTTGGATACGAACCAGCAACATCAAGAAGCAATTTTGCATGTCAAACGTGGCTTGATGCACCTGAACCATGAGCGTGATTTTGCAGCCGCGCACCTAGCTGCTACTAAAACCCACTTTATTGCGGCATTACTCAGTGCTGAAGTTGCCGATGAAGAGGGCAATTATGACTTGGCATTGCAAGGCTACCAAACTGCGCTCGATCATGCCTGCACGCTCAACGATCAAGCCTTACAAGCACGTGCTCATGCGAGTTTAGCGATTGTCCATGCGCGTCATGAACATTCTGAGGCAATTGAACATTTTGATTTTGCGATTCGCTACTACCGTTCGATTGGCAACGATGTGCGAGTTGCTCGCAATCAAAGCAACTTGGCCTACTTTTTGGTGGAAATCAACCAACCACACGAGGCGATTAAGCTCGCCGAGCAAGCCTATAGTTTTTTCAAACAGATTAATTCACGTTTTTGGGTTTCGCTAAACGCCATGACTCTAGCCGATGCTCACTTAAGCCTTGATCAATACCCAACTGCCGAGCAATATGCCCAAGAAGTGCTTCACTACGAAGAAACAGGCCATGTTCCCTTTGGGGTCTATATCTTAGGTCGGGTCGCAACCCTAAAACACGAATTTGAACTGGCCGAGCGCTATCTGCAACAAGCGATCCAACTAAGCCAAGCCATCCAAGATCGGTTTATCGAAGCGCGGGTATGGCGCGATCTCACCAAGCTCTTACATCAAACTCAACGTCATGGCGAAGCGAAACAGGCCATCAAACAAGCCTGCGATTTATACCAGCAATTGGGCTTGAGCAAAGAGCTTGATCGAACGCTACAATTAGCTCAAGGCTACAATTTGCAATTAATTGCAGGCTAACCCTACGCCCGCTTGACAGCGAAGCAGGCCAACCTGATAATCCTAGCCGAGAAGCATGCTAGATAAATTATGCAATTTGTTATTCAACAATCGAAACTAAACGTAAAAACTAGCTCGTTATTCGTCTTTGGTTTGGCGTTATTGCTCTATACCATAACCCTCTTACCAGGGCTTGGCGGTGGTGATACCGCCGAATTTCAGCGCGTTGGCCCAACCCTTGAGGTCGCCCATAGCACAGGCTACCCGCTTTATAGCATCCTAACGTGGCTTTGGAGCAAGCTTATTCCACTTGGGAGTATTGCTTGGCGGGTTAATCTCTTTTCGGCGTTCGTTGCCGCCCTCAGTTTAAGCAGCTTCAACCAACTTGCCCAAACGAGCGGCCTTGCCCAACGTTGGGCCTTGGCTGGCACTGCCATGCTTGGGCTATCGTCAAGCTTTTGGCAACAGGCTACTCAAGCCGAAATTTATGCGTTTGCGGTGCTTTTGCAGGTCAGCACGCTTGGGCTGATCGTCGCTTGGTGGCAACAACGCATACCGTTTTGGCTGCTTGGGCTAGCGGCAGGCCTGATGCTTGGGCATCATCGCAGCAGCGTGTTTATTCTGCCATGGATGCTGATTGCCTGTTGTTGGCAGCAACGCCCAAGTGTACGGCAGTGGCTGTTGGCGGTTGGGGCTGGCTGTTTAAGCTTTCTGCCCTATTTGTATATCGTTTGGCGTGCCCCAGCTTGGCAAAATGGTTGGGCATTGCTTACTGATTATCTGCTTGGCAGTGCTGGCGGGGCATGGTTTGATCCTCAACGAGCGCTCGATCAAGGCTGGCAACGGCTCTTCGAGGTGCAAATCCAGCTGTTTGGGCCACAATTAACCTGGCTGGGCTTGGGCTTAGCTGGGATTGGCTGGTGGCAGTGTTGGCAAAAACAACGGCCACTCGCAATAATGCTTGGTGGTAGCTATTGCAGCATTTTGGGCTTTTGTTTGGTCTATTTCGTTGACGATCTGGCGGTGTTTGGGCTGGGAGCCTATGTTGCCCAAGCCTTGTTGATTGGCTTTGGGTTGGCCGCGTTGCCATGGCCACGCTGGGGGCTGGGCTTGGCCTGCGGCATCAGTCTGTGGTTGGCTTGGCAGACATGGCCACAAATTCACCAATCCAATACCGCCCAACCTGAACAACTTGCCAGACAACGCTTGGCCGAACCACTCGCTGCCAATAGCCTCGTGATTGGTGATGGTTGGAGCATTGAGAGTTTGCGCTATCTGCAAACCGTTGAGCAGCTACGGCCAGATCTCGAATTTAGCTTTCAAGCCGAGCAGCAACGGATTCGCGATCAATTAGCCCAAGGTCGCCAGATCTATGCCTTGCAGGCGATCCCTGAATTGGGCTTGCAGCATCGTAAAGTTGGCGATTGGTGGCAGATCGAGAATATTCCTCAGCAGTTTAAGCAACAAGTCGCTATTGTGTGGCAGAATGGTATTCAATTAACTGGATTTGATTTACCGGCTCAAGCTCAAGATCAGCTGTTAATTGGGCTACGTTGGCAAACCAGCCAGCAATTACCGAGCTTAATTCGCTTCATTCATGTGCTTGATCAAACTGGCCAGTTGGTTGCGCAAACTGATAGCCCAACCAATCCTAGCAGCGAATTTTGGCCCCTAGCCCAAGCCCAAACCGACCTATTGGCGGTCAATTTGCCGCAGTATTTGCCAGCAGGCAACTATAGCGTCATTGTCGGCTGGTACGATTTGGGTGGGCAGCGGATTGCGCTCACTCCTCAGCAAAATACCTATCTGCTTGGCATGGTTATGCTCGATTGAGGTTCGTGCACTCCTAGCCTCGTGTTTTCAAGAATTAGTTACAAACCTGTGTTGTGTTATCACCACCCTTCCGTCCCGCCTCAAGGCGGGAGACGCAGGGGGCTTTAATCCCCCTGCACCCCCTCAAGGGCAATCAGGGATACGGATGCATTCATCAATGAACCAACGTATCCGTGGGTCGCAGCGCAAACCGACCCTTACGGGGAACCACCAAACCAACCGCCCCTCGCCCGCCGCAGTGGGAGAGGGGTTGGGGGTGAGGGCACGTCCCCTCGCCCGCCGCAGTGGGAGAGACGAGTTGGATAAGCCTATTAATGACGAAATGACGATGGTGAGGGCACGTCCCCTCGCCCGCCGCAGTGGGAGAGGGGTTGGGGGTGAGGGAACGCGATTAATTTTCTAAGGGCAAACAGGGTATTTAATACAATTCAGCCTGTGCTTCAGGATCGGCGTGGATTGCCTCGGCTACGGTCTCACGATCAAGTTGAATTCCACAATCGGGGCAGGCATCGTAGCTAAAACTCGCGCCACCAGCTTGTTCAACGTAATTCAGGTCGTACTCGGTGCCACATTCGCAGGTCGCTGACAAATTCATAAAGCCTCCTAAAATTGCATTGGGGCCGATCATTCCCCGTTTGATCATACTGCAATTGAGGCTGACCATGCAAATGCTGCTCAGCACAACCAAGCGGCGATGCAGAGCAGCAACCATGCGATTTATTGCATTCCCGCTGCGAGATCAATCAGTGCTTGCTTGCTAAGATGCACCGATGAAAGTGAATAGGAGATATCGCCAATTTGCCAACGCAAGGTTTTGTTCGCATATGACGAATCCCATTCCGAGACATTTCCCCTCACAATAAAGCCACCCTGCACATATTCACCACTCACATTACCAACTTGCACAATCTCAACATTGGCGGTCGCGCCAATCTGAAGGTAGAGAGGCCCACGTTTGGCAGTCAACGAAAGGTAACTATAGCCATATGCATCGCGATAATCAATCCTCGCAAACATGTTGTCTGGTTGCTCGCCCGTCACGGTAATCTTTGATTGTTGGACTATTTCCGGAAGTGGCGACGGCGTGAGAATATCAAACCCAACTAACGCCGAGGCTTCTTCAAGCGTTGCGATGGCGGGTGCTTCTGGCAGAATTGTCCCTTGTGGCGCTTCAACTGTATCCGATGGGGCACGATACAAGCCAAAAAATTCATCAAGGGCAGCCACAAAGCCGCTTGGCAGGGTAAACCAAAGCAACAGCATAAGCCCAGCCATCAGCATGCCACGCCAGTACCAGTTGACTCGCCGCTGCGGTGCGGTCGCTTGTAACCACGGAGCATTGGCCTGGCGGGCATGAAATTCTTGACTGGGATGCGCACCAAAGTCACGTAATAGTTTGGCGATTGCTTGGCTAGTTGGTTGATCATCAACGGGCAGGTGTTCGTTCGTTAGATTATGCGTCATTGAAAAGCTCCTCAGCTAAAGTTGCATACTGGGTTTGCAGAATTCGCAAGGCACGGTGGATGCTCACTGATACGGCGTTTTCGGAACAACCAAGGTGTTGGGCGATGGTCTGCACCCGCCAGCCCAAAAAGTAGCGCATGATCAGATGATCACGCTGGGTCAGCGAGACATGCGCCAATAATTCAAGCGCCAAATGCTGGCGTTCACGCTGAATGGCTTGTTGTTCGGGAGTCGGTGGCGAGCGATCAAGTTGCGCCCACAGTCGGCCCATCGCACTCGTAGCCCGCCGTTGTTGGTCGATCACAATCCGCCGCGCAATTGTAATAATCCAACCCAATGCGGCCTGATCGTCGCCACTAAATCGCTGGCGCTGCTTCCAAGCCCGCGCAAATGCTTCGGCGGTGAAGTCTTCAACATCGCTCTTGGGCTGGCCATGCAACATATACACATAGCGAAAAACCACAGCATGGGTTTGTTGATAGAATTGGGCAAAGCTGGCCGGGTCTACCAGCGGATGCGGCGCTGTAAACACATCACGAACCCGCGTAATCAGATCCATAGGCGCTCCTTCTACAATCAAGCAAGCGTTTATATACAAGGAAACGCAGCAGCCCTAAAAATCTTACGAGCGGACATGCCCTCACCCCCAACCCCTCTCCCACGGCGGCGGGCGAGGGGCTTTTGGTTTCGTGGTTCCCCCTCGCTCGCTCGGCGGGAGAGGGGGCTAGGGGGTGAGGGCTAGAATCCTCGTTGCCATGCGCATCAAGCTTAATAGGAAAGGACGCTCCATGGCATCATGCCATTGCAACACACCATGAATCCAAGGAGCATCCGATGGAGATCATACCGCAGATCAGTCACGCTATGCACACCCTGTTAACGACCACGACCGAGGCCATTGCCGCTGCTCAGCAGTATGTCAAACGCCCTGACCGCGCCAAATTCTCTCCCAGTACCCTCGTTCAAACCCTCGTCTATGGCTGGCTGGCTCAGCCAACCGCCACGGTGGAGCAATTGGCCCAAATGGCCTGCCGCATCGGCGTTGCTGTCTCTCCCCAAGCGATTGATCAACGCTTTACCATGGCCACCGCTGACCTGCTCCACCAGCTCGTCATCGCCAGCATCCACCCCGTCATCGCCGCCAATCCCGTGACCCTGCCCATCCTCCAACGCTTTGCCAGCGTGCGCGTTCATGACAGCACCTCCATTGGCTTGCCCGATGCCCTGACCGGCATCTGGCGCGGCTGTGGCAATGCGACAACGGGCGGCGGAGCCACCCTGAAATGTGGTGTCCAGCTTGATGTGCTCACGGGCGCGATCACCGCCCTCGATCTGGTCAACGGACGCGCAGCGGATCGAGCGCTCCCGCTTCAGCAGCGCGATCTGCCGCCGGGGAGTTTACTGCTCGCCGATCGCGGGTTTTACCACTTGGAGCGGTTGCGCCAGCACGATCAGCAGGGGGTTTTGTGGATCACCCGCCTGCCCAGCAACGCCGTCGTGGCCTATCCGGGACACGCCGCGCAGCCGTTGGCCACGTTTGTCCGCGAGCTTGGCCCGGTGGCAACGTGGGATTGTGCGATCATCGTGGGGAAGGAGCAGCAGGTGCATGGGCGGCTGATCGTCACGCGGGTGACGCAGGCGGTTGCCGATCAGCGCCGGGCACGGATTCGCCAGCATGCCCAGCACCAGCATCGGATGCCGTCGGCAGCGGCCTTGGCGCTGGCGGATTGGAATGTGGTCTTCACGAATGTGCCACGGCTGCTGATCAGCACGACCGAGGTCTGGACCGTGATGCGGGTGCGCTGGCAAATTGAACTGCTGTTTAAGCTCTGGAAAAGCCATGCACGAATCGATGACTGGCGCACGGCGAATCCGGCACGGGTCTTGTGTGAAATCTATGCCAAATTGATTGGGCTGGTGTTTCAGCAGTGGCTGCTGGCCGCCAGTAGCTGGCATGATCCGGAGCGGAGTTTGTTCAAAGCCGCGCCGATTGTCGCGGGGATGGCGGGCGAACTGGCCAGCACGCAGGCTGATCCGCCGCAGTTTTTGCGGGTGTTGACACGGCTCGCGGCCTTGATTCAGCGCTGGGCGAGGACGAACAAACGCCAGCAGCCACCGACCACGGCTCAGCGTTTACGGGCATTAACGGCAGCATGAACCTAAGCTTGATGCGCATGGGGCTAGAATCCTCGTTGCTCTTTGCCCAGCTCTCGCGTACAATAGTGCTACTTTTGTGTATGAGGGTTGAATCAATGCTGTCGATCAAGCCAAATCATAAGGCGGTGCGCGAGTATTACGCCAGTTTGCGCAGTTTGGCCGAGGCCCGTGCCCAACACGAGGGCGCAGTTGCTCCAGCCTTTGCGGCCTTGCTCCGCGCTTGCGCAAGCCAGATGGGCTGGACATTGGTCGAACAGTATTCGATCCGCTTGAAAAAAAGCTCGATTCGCGCCGATGGTGCTTTGCTCGATAGTTTTACCTTGATTCGCGGGGTCTGGGAAGCCAAAGATAGTAACGATGATTTGGCAACTGAGGTGCGTAAAAAGTTCGCCGCTGGCTATCCCGCTGAAAATATCTTGTTTCAGGCTCCGCAACGGATTATTCTTTGGCAAAATCAGCGCCAAGTGCTCGATGTGGATATTAGCCAGCCCGATGCGTTGATCGATGCGCTGCTGCTGTTTTTCAATTATCAGCCGCCCCAATATTTGCAATGGGATCACGCGGTCGTCGAGTTTCGCGAGCGCGTGCCCGAACTCGCCCAAGGCGTGCTGCGTTTGATCGAGCGCGAAATTAGCGAGAAGAATCAGCGTTTTATCACGGCGCTTGAGCGCTTTATGGCCTTGGTGCGCGAGGCGATCAACCCCAATATTTCGGTTTCAGCGGTCGAGGAGATGTTGATTCAGCACTTGTTGACCGAGCGGATTTTTCGCAAGGTCTTTAATAATCCCGATTTTGTTAATCGCAATGTGATTGCCCGCGAAATTGAAACCGTGATTCAGGCATTAACTTCGCGTTCGTTCAATCGTAATGATTTTTTGCGTGAACTCGACCGTTTTTATGGGGCAATCGAATCGACCGCCGCCACCATCGAGAATTTCAGCCATAAACAGGATTTCTTGAACACGGTGTATGAGAATTTTTTCCAAGGCTTTTCGATTAAGGTCGCTGATACGCATGGGATTGTTTACACGCCTCAGCCGATTGTCGATTTTATGGTGCGTTCGGTCGAGGAGTTGTTGCGGCGCGAATTTAATACCTCGCTCGGCAACGCGGGCGTGCATGTGCTCGACCCATTTGTTGGCACTGGCAACTTTTTGCTGCGGGTGATGCACGAAATTCCGCGCAGCAAATTGCGCCAAAAATATGCCGAGGAATTACACTGCAACGAGGTGATGTTGTTGCCCTACTACATCGCTTCGATGAATATCGAGCATTTGTATTATGAATTGACCAATAGCTATCAAGAATTCAATGGCATTTGTTTGGTCGATACCTTTGAATTAGCTCAAGTTGGCGCAGGCCAGCAATTGGGCTTGTTTGTGCCCGAAAACACCGAGCGCGTGCTCAAACAACAACAACAAGATATTTTTGTAATCATCGGCAACCCACCTTACAACGCCCGCCAAGTTAACGAGAATGATAATAATAAAAATCGTAAGTATGAAATTATCGATCAACGGGTGGCTATGACCTATAGCCGCGATTCACAACAAACCAACAAAAATGCATTGAACGATCCATATGTTAAATCCTTTCGCTGGGCGGCTGATCGAATTATACGCAACGGTGATGAAGGTATTGTAGCCCTTGTTACCAACAATAGTTTTATTGATGATTTATCGTTTGATGGCATGCGCAAGCATTTAGCACAGGATTTTGATGCAATCTATGTGCTTGATCTTGGTGGCAATGTGCGCAAAAATCCCAAACTTTCCGGCACAACACACAATGTGTTTGGCATTCAGGTTGGAGTCAGTATCATTTTTCTGATCAAAAAGCGTGGTTCAACTAAAGCAAGTGATGCCAAAATTTGGTATGCGCGAGCTGGCGAGATGTGGAAAAAACAAGAAAAGTTTAATTTGCTTAATCAGGCTGAAACAATAGATAAAATCGAATGGCAAGAAATTTTACCTGATAAAAAGCATACTTGGCTCACGGATGGCTTAGAAAATGATTTTGATAATTTTATTCCCTTAGGTACAAAGGAAGCGAAAAAAGGATTTGGTCAAGCAATTTTCACACAATTTACAAATGGTGTAAAAAGTAATCGTGATGCTTGGGTTTGGAATTTTGATTCTGATACCTTATCAAACAACATCAAAACCACTATTGATTATTACAATGATCATGTTTCTCGCTGGCAAAGATTGGTGACCAAACAAGAAATTGATAGTTTTATTTCTACTGATGACAAAAAAATTAGTTGGAGCGGTGATCTAAAAAGTAATATCCAACGAGGGCGTTATATCCAATATGATGCAAATAAAGTTATAGATGGCATCTATCGACCATACACAAAACAGAAAATTTACTTTGAACGGCTTCTCAATGAGCGAGTCTACCTGATACCATCTCTATTCCCAACAGCTAGTGAAAATCGGGTAATTTGCGTTGTCAACGAGGCACAAATCCCATTTTCAGCCCAAATCACTAACGTCATTCCTTGTTTGCATTATGGTGGGCGGCAAACTCAATGCTTCCCATATTATGTCTATGATGACGATGGCAGCAACCAGCGCGAAAACATCAGCGATTGGGCGCTTGAGCACTTCCGCAGCCAACTTGGCGAGCCAAGCATCGAAAAATGGGATATTTTTTATTATGTGTATGGGCTGCTGCACTCGCCGCATTACCGCGAACGCTACGCCGCCAACTTACGCCGCGAACTGCCGCGCATCCCAATTGTGGCCTTGGCCGATTTTCAGGCCTTGGCCCAAGCAGGCCGCGAGCTGGCCGAACTGCACATTAATTACGAAAGTCAGCCTGAATATAATTTACAATGGCTCGAAAACCGCGACGAACCACTGAATTGGCGGGTTGAAAGCATGAAACTCAGCAAAGATCGCACAACCCTGCGCTACAACAACTTTCTGAGTTTGGCGGGCATTCCGGCGGCGGCCTTTGAATATAAGCTGGGCAACCGCTCGGCGCTCGATTGGGTGATTGATCAATATCGGGTCAGCACCGATGCGCGGTCGGGCATCACCAACGATCCCAATCGCCACGACGATCCTGAGTATATCGTGCGGCTGATCGGCAAAATCATCACCATCAGCCTCAAAACCGTCGAGATTGTGACGCGAATTGGGGATGTGGCCCTCACCCCCTAACCCCCTCTCCCGCCCAGCAGGCGAGGGGGAACCACCAAACCAAATGCTCCCCTCGCCCGCCGCCGTGGGAGAGGGGTCGGGGGTGAGGGAACTACGATCCCGCATAAAGGAACAACAATGACACGTCAACTACCGCGACAGCTTGAAGCCTATCGCGATTTACTGAATGAAACCGAGCTTAACCAACTGTTGGAGAGCATCAACCAACCATTGCCCAGCGGCCTGCGCACCAATCCGCTCAAGGCGAGTGCAAACGGCCCGCAAGCCTGGCAACAACAGTATGGCTGGCAACTAGAGCAAGTGCCATTTTGCCCAACGGGATGGCAACTCCGCAACGAGGTTGGCAACTTAAGCCGCACCGTCGAGCATCAAATGGGCCATTACTACATCCAAGATGCCGCCTCGATGTTGCCCGTTGAGCTATTTGAATTGCCCCCTGAGGCCGAACCAAGTGTGCTGGATTTGACCGCTGCTCCTGGCGGCAAAACCACCCATATCATCTCGCAACTGCAAGATCGTGGGCTGGTGGTGGCCAACGACAGCAACTTACAACGGATTGCTGGCCTCAAAGGCAATATTCAGCGCTGGGGCAGCACCTCGGCGGTGATCACTAACCAACCAGGCGAGCGTATGGGTCGTTGGTTGCCCGAACAATTCGATTATGTTTTATTGGATGCGCCGTGTAGTGGTGAAGCGCTGCGCACCAGCGAACGCCACACCAGCCGTCTGGTTTCGAGCCACGAACGCAACACCCTACAACAACGCCAAATTAAGTTGCTTGAAAGTGCCTTGCAAGCGGCGCGACCGAATGGCCATGTGGTTTATTCGACCTGTAGCCTTGCGCCCGAAGAAGATGAGGCGGTGCTTGATGCGCTGCTCAAACGCTACCCTGAGCAAATTCAGATTATGTCAATTCCAACCAGCGTGCCAATTGAAGCGCCTGGCTTGTTGGCGGCAGGCTCACAGCATTACGATCCCAGCATCGCCAAGGCCTTGCGTTTATGGCCGCATCTCTACAACACCGCCGGATTTTTCGCTGCGCTGATTATCAAGCGTGATCAGATTGCCACGCCCAGCCTAGAGCGCCCGCAACAAACCCTAGCCAAAGCTGGCTACAAAGCAGTTACTGCCGACGAACAGCGCCAAATTCTTGATACATTGCACGCTGTGTATGGCTTTGATCTGGGTAAAATTTTAGAAGCCAACGGCCTGAGTTTATGGCGTAACGGCAAAACAATTCAGGCGATTCCAGAGCGCTGGCTCAACAATTTCGAGCACTTTCCATTTGTCAGTGCAGGGATTCAGGTTGGCAAACTATCGCGGCATGGATTCCAACCAGCCCATGATTTGGCTTCGCGCTATGCCGAGCAATTCAGCCAACAATGGCTCACGATCAACGATCAACAGATTGACGATTGGCTCGCCCGCCGCGATCTACCGCTGAAAACCAGCACGTATGCAGCTGGCAGCATCGTGGTGGTGCGCGATCAGCAGCAGCGCTACCTTGGTTTAGGCCAAATCGACGGCAACAGCCTAGAAAATTTGCTGCCGCATTGGCAATAGAGGCTATGAGCTTATACAGCGCGATCCCTCACCCCAACCCCTCTCCCATCGCGGCGGGCGAGGGGAGATCCAAGGCTCATGATGGGATGGTTCCCCCTCGCCTCGCGTGCGGGAGAGGGGGTGAGGGCATGATCATCCTCGTTCCCTCACCCCCAACCCCTCTCCCATCGCGGCGGGCGAGGGGAGATCCAAGGCTCATGATGGGATGGTTCCCCCTCGCCTCGCGTGCGGGAGAGGGGGCTAGGGGGTGAGGGCATGCAGTTCATTGCCAACCAACTGACCCCTGACAACTAGCCCCTGACCTTTCTAGCGAAACTGCTTCCAATGGCCCTCGGAAATCAGCTCAACCTGACCATCGACAACCTTAATCGCCGTTTGATCATCAATTGCATAGGCAGGCTCGGCGATAGTGGCAGCCCATGTTTCAGCGCGAGCCAGCGTATTGTAAGGCAGTTCTGGATGATCAAGATGCGGAAAGATCGAAAAATCGACCAACCCTAGTGTGCGATCGCCGCCTGTTGGCGGTTGCCAACCAACAAAGAACTCGCCAATGCGTGGCGTTAGCACCATGCTGCCCGCACTCAAGCCCACATACACCAGATTGCTCAGGCTAGGCAAAAGCTCGGCCAAGCCCGATTGCTGCATCCAATAGTTGAGATACAGCGGATCGCCACCGCCCACGAGCAACACATCACACTGCTGCACGACTGGAAGCCAGCGTGATTGATCGATACTGGGCAGCGCCGTCAATTCCAAGACCCCCAAGGATTTCCAGCCCAACTCGCACATGGGTGTTCGTGGTTCGTTGCCGCTGATAAAGCGCCAAGCGCTGTCGCTGCCATTTGAATTAGCATAACTAGCCGTGGGAATACAGAGCGCATTGCATTGATCGATCGGCTTAGCGAGAAGCTTAACCAGCGCCGTATGAATGCTCGGATTAGTGATTCCAGCCGAGGTCAGCAGATACTTCATCAAGGGTACTCCTACCAAACTCCATCGATTCGTTCTGAATCAAAAAAGCTCATATGTTCGATTATATAAACTCTGTCAAGCCCAAGTGAACATGGCTATAGGCTATTGGATTGGGAGATCTTGCAGAATTTCAACATGTTCCAATTCCCCTCACCCCAACCCCTCTCCTGCCGCAGTGTTTAAGGGCGGACAGGTTGGGGAATGGGTATTCATCAGTGTTAGGGGATGGCCGTCCCGAGCCGACCACCCCGCGTCACCGTCGTGGCCCACCGTTCGTGCAGCGCCGTTCCCGCCAACGATAGTCGCGCTCCCAGCGCTGGCTGCGTTCCCGTCCACAGCCAGCGCAGCACCCCATACCGCCCCAACCGAAACAGACTTTCTCGTGCCGCCCATGGGCGGCGCGGGCTGGGGCGATCCCCGCGTTCGGCCAGCACCGCCTGCGCCTCCGCCGTCCCGACCAGCAGCACCAGCACCGTCGCGATCGCCATGCCCAGCACCAAGGCCTCCTGCGTCGTCTGGCTCCGCGACTGGCTCGCCTCCCATTGCCAGCCCGCCGTTTTCCAATCGCGAAACAGGGCCTCAATCGCAGAGCGCCGCCCATACGCCTGCCGAATCGCCCCAATGCCCTCCAGATTGCTCACCAGCAGTAACGGCTCGTGACACGTCGCCTCCCATGCGGCCACCACTGTCACCGTTCGCCAGCCCGCCTTCTTGAAGGCATGGCCCCGCCGCACCACGCGATGGCCTCGCGTGACCAGCGTGCGGATCATGGTTTCGGTGTGCCCCCGCAGTTGGATGCGGGTATGGCCTTGGACGCGCACGACCCAGCCCCAGCCGTAGGCCGCGACCTGATCGGTGAAGGCGGGGCAGCCAAAAGCACGGTCGGCCACGACGACGACGGACATGGCATTGGGCAGCACCTGCTGCACGCGCTCCAGCAGGGTGGCAACATCGGTCCAGAAGGCGGTGGCGCGGCGGGTATAGCCGGGATGGAGCACCCAGGCAAGCGGAATGGCGCGACCGTGATACCAGAGGGCGGCGGTGAGCAGGGTCCAGCGGTCGGTGTGGGTGGTTTCATCGATGATGACGGTGACGGATTCAGTGGGTGCGATGTGGAGGGTGGTGGCGAGGATGGCGCGATGGAGCGACCACGACAGCTGGGAATCCCGATAGGTGCGGCGCAGTCGGCGTTCGTGACTGGCGGCGTGGGCAGCGGTGGACAGTCCAAGGGCACAGCCCCAGGCCACGACGCGCGTGGTGATGGACGGCATGAGCAGGATGCTGACGAGCCAATCGGTGAGCCGACGGGCAGTCCAGGGCGAGAGGGTGGGCACGGCGGTGCGCAGGATGGTGTTGATCCAGTGGGCAAGGGCTGGTATACTCGGCATACGACCTCGGTTTTGGGATGGGTTTGGTTTCGTCACCACCCAGTATACCAACCCGAGGTCGTTGTGTGAACCCATGGTGTGCGTCCCTGTCCGCCCTTAAACCCAGCGAGGCGAGGGGCACCGTTCAGGATTGAGGGTTCCCCCTCGCCTCGCGTGCGGGAGAGGGGGCTAGGGGGTGAGGGCATGCAGTTCATTGCCAATCCATCATCCTGCTCCACTCTGCGCCTGTGCATTAAATTACGATCCCAATTTTGCCTTTTGATTTTTAACTTCGGACTTGCTTCTATGTTCCATAAAATTACCCTATTGACATGTAAAATCGACATAATGTATAGTATTTCTAACATCAGATTAGGTTTATTTGACATATCTAAGGAGCATCGTATGCCGTATCGAGAGAAAACTGCTTGGTTAGCACTGATCGCTATCGCGGTTACCTATGGCCCCTACTTCACCTTATCGGCAATCTTTCAACCAGTTGACGTGCCCAATTTGCCACAGCTTGGCCTATTTGCTGCCACAACCATCAGCCAACTGATCATTTTGGGTGTAGGCCATATCTATTTAGGAATGAAAGCACCGCAAGATCGGCGCATGCCGCCCGACGAGCGCGATCAAGCTATTCAACGTCGCTCATTCCAATCGGCCTATTATGTGCTGATGATGGGAATGATTGTGGTTGGTGGGATCATGCCCTTCACCGAACACGGCTGGACAATCGTCAACGCCGCAATCATGATCATGGTTATCTCAGAAGTTGTACAATACAGCGTCACCGTGATTAGCTATCGCAGGTACTCATGATCGAGGGCATCCTATCTAACCGAATCCGTTTGCTACGCTTTATTAATGGCGAAATGACCCAAGCCGATCTCGGCCAGCGCATCGGGGTTACCCGCCAGACGATTGCGGCAATCGAAGCAGGCAAATACGCGCCGACCTTAGAAGCAGCCTTTCGGATTGCTCATGTTTTCCAAGTGCCATTGGATGAAGTGTTTCAATGGATACCACACGATGGCGCAGGGATGAATTATCAGGGATGAGGATTGACGATGGGCGTTTGATCCACGAAGCGCAGGCAGGGGATGTGGCTTGTGGCGATGATGAATCCCCTCACCCCAACCCCTCGCCCACTGCGGCGGGCGAGGGGCGTTTCAGCCTTCATGCAAGAGCCGGTTTCCCCCTCGCTCGCCTGCGGGAGAGGGGGCTAGGGGGTGAGGGAACTCATAGTTTGATCCCTACTCAGCCACCCAAATCAGATAGATCGGCGTTGCCCCAACCAACCCTGCCGAGACATCAACAAAAGTGATCGTCAGGCTATGGCCGCTAGCCGCATTAATAACTTCCCACGGAATCTCAACAAGCTCGCCATTGCTCTCAAGATCGTAGGTATGTTGAAAAATTATGTTAGCCCCATCGCGAATGATAATCCGATCATCGACCAAGGTTGGTTGCAACGAGCTAGGGCTAGCCGAAAGATAAATATGGCCACCAGCTGGAATCGTGGTAGGCAATGTTGCCGTGAAGCTTGCAAATACTTCGCCCTGTTGCGTCACCGCCCGAATGGGAATAGCCGTCGAATTGATCGTAAGCAAGGCCAAGAGGGTCATGCGCTGAACCAACGGGCTATACGAACGATAGGTTGTATCAATAATTAAGGCCGCACCTGAATCAGCAGCAAGTTCATCAACACTCGGCGTAGCACTATTTTGGATGCCACTGCGAGCACTATCTTCAAGCGGAATCCCAATCACCAGCATATCGCCCGCCACCCCAACCCCACGCCCAAAATAATCGCCAGTCGAAACCTGCGAAGCCTTTAGATAACTTTGCTGGCTCCAAGTTGTAGCATTCCGTGCATACACATAGGCGGCTCCTGCTTGGATGGCGCTCTCATCAGCGTTGGGTAGTGCACTATTTTGCACCCCAGCAATGCCACTATCCTCTTCCGGCGCACCAACCACAATCGTATTGGCATCAATCGCCACACTCATGCCAAAGCGATCACCATCCGCCACATTCGAGGCTTTGAGGTAGGCTTGTTGGCTCCATACTCCCGCGTTTTGGGTATAAACAAAGGCAGCTCCAGCGAACGATGCTAGCTCATCGACACTTGGGCTAGCGCCATGCTGCACGCCCGAGGTGCTTGAATCTTCGTAGGGAGCGCCAACCACAATCGTATTGCCAGCGATCGCCAGATTATAGCCAAATTGATCGCCAGGTGTAACCTGTGAGGCCTTCACAAAGACTTGCGGACTCCAGCTTGAGCCACTGCGGGTAAATACAAAGACTGCCCCTGCTGCGAGAGCTGTTTCATCCACCGTCGGCGTAGCACTATGTTGCACTCCTGCAATGCTGGTGTCCTCACCTGGCGCACCAACGATCACCGTATCGCCAGCTACTGCAACACTCCACCCAAACACATCATCAGTATTAATTTGGGCAGCTTTAAGGTAGGCTTGTTGGCTCCAAGTTGAGCCAGTGCGCACAAATATATAGGCCGCACCCGCTGCGGTAGCCGCTTCATTGACGGTCGGCGTAGCACTATTTTGCACGCCAACGATATTGCTATCTTCGCCATAAGCTCCAACCACAATCGTGTTTGATGCTAAACCCACGCTCCAGCCAAACCAATCGCCAGATGTAACTTGTGAGGCTTTGAAGTACGCTTGTTGACTCCAAGTTGAGCCAGTGCGCACAAACACATAGGCCGCGCCAGCCCCACCAAGATCATTATTGACGGTTGGTGTCGCACTATTTTGCACGCCAACCGTACTACTGCTCTCTCTCGGTGAGCCAACCACAATCGTATCGCCGGAGATCGCCACACTCCAACCAAATTGATCATTGGCGCTCACCTCAGAGGCTTTGAGGTAGGCCTGTTGCTGCCAACCAGCACTCCCCCGTACAAACACATAGGCGGCACCGGCTTGGGCAGCCAAAGCATTGATGGTCGGCGTAGCACTATTTTGCACACCTGCCAAACTGCTTGACTCGGCTGGAACGCCGACCACCACCGTATCGCCAGAAATTGCCACACTCGCGCCAAAGCTATCGCCAGCCGAAACTTGGGCGGCCTTCAAGTAGCCAGCTTGAAATTTGGAGCCAGAGATCGCCGTAGTTGGTGCAAGCAGGCCTTGAATTGCCGCCCAATCGGCTGAGTTTAAGCGCTCCGTTGCCTCGTCACGGGGAGTTTGGGCGGCGATTCGCGGCAATCCAAGGCCAAAACTTATGCTAATCAATAACAATCCAAGCAGCATGCGGGCATAAACGATAGGTTTTGGGGTACTCATAGTGCATCCTTTAATCATGGAGCCAGCTAACTCGCGCCAGTCTAACTCGCGCCCGTAATCGGATCGTAAACACAATTGCAGGCTGATCGCAGGGTTCAATTAATCAATGGTTTGACTAATTAAATGATCTTGTCCAAGCTGGGTGCGCAATGTTGTGGCCTCTGATCGGGCGGCGATTGACCCAGCCTGATCGCCCAGTACCCGCAGAATCTGGCTAAGGGTGGTCAAGGCATAGGCTTTGGTCGGCAAATCATGAATTGCAGTGGTATGCTGAATGGCTTGCATTGCGCTTTGATAGGCAGTTTGGTAATCTGCCTGCTCGTGCCATGCCGCCGCCAGATTGCTCAGACTAATGCCCTCGCCCCAACGATCGCCAATCCGTTGGCGAATGCTTAATGCCTTTTGATAATAATCGATCGCGCGAGCTGGATCACCCTGAGCCTGCACCACAGCTCCCAGATTATTCAGGGTCAAAGCCTCGCCCCAACCATCTTCAAGCGTTTGACAACGCGTCAATACTACCGCCAATTGGTCCCACGCCTGCTGAAGATCGCCCTGAGCAAGCGCAATTAAGCCCAAGGTATTTTGGGCCAAATTAATACTCCGTTGATCGTGAAGCAACCGATAAAACGCCAACGCCTGCTCGTGGTAGCGCAACGCCACGGGATAATTGCCTTGGAGATAGGCCAAAAAGCCCAAACTACGCAGCGCATGGGCATAGACCTGCTTCAACGGCAACGCTTGGGCAATCGCGATCGAGCGCTGAAGGCTTTGTTCGGCGTCAGCAAACAAACCATAATTGCGTTGGGCAATACCAATTTGCAACAAACAGGCGGCTATCTGCTGCGGAACATCAAGGGTCTGAGCTAAATCCAAGGCCTGTTGCCCAACCTGTGCGGCAGTCCGATAATCTGCCGCTGCATTGAAATGGCTGGCGAGCGCAATCGTCAAGCGCATCAGCAGGCGTTGTTGCTGTAGGCTGGTTGGTTGGCGTTGAATCTGGGTGATGCTGGTTTGCAGCACGCGAATCGCCTCGTGATACAAGCCTAAAAGATCGTAGAGTTGCGATAAACCAGCCAGACTTGCATGCACCAAATGGGTTGCGCCATGATCTACCGCCCAAAGCCAAGCTTGACGAATATTATCAAGATCGTCGCGTAACAGTCGAACGCTCGCTTGTGGTTGCGAGCCACTGAGTGCGGGAGTATGCCGCCGAAGCATGGCCAAGTAGTAAATACTATGGCGTTTTGCAGTCGTTGCAGCGGTAGTCGGCATGCGTTGCAATTGTTCATGGGCATAGCGTTGAATCAAACGATGGATCATCGCGCGGCCTGCATGCTGAGTTAGCCAACTTTTATCGATCAGCTCGCGAATGGTCAGCCGCGACACCGTGCAAATACTGCGCATCGCCGTGAGCGACCAACTGCCCCGAAACAAACTAGCCTGACTGAGCACGCGCTGTTCATGACGCGAAAGCAAGCGCCACGAGCCATCAAACACCGCTCGCATACTGCGATGACGGTCGGGCAAATCACGCACGCTAGTTTGTAGAAAATCCATATCCTGCTCAATCGCCGTGGCAATTTCATCCAACCCAAGATAGTGCACCCAACGGGCGGCCAATTCAATTGCCAATGGATTACCATCAAGCATGCGACAAATCCGATCGATCCATTCCATGCTGGCAGGATCGGCCAAGGTTTGGCTGGTAGCGTTGGTTCCATGTGCCAGAAATAATTGAGCACTGGCTGCGAACGCTTGATCAGCATTTGCCAAAGCCAAACCATGCAGTTGCACCCGCTGCTCAGCTTGAATATTGAGTGGTTCGCGTGAAGTTACCAGCACCACCACATGCGGGCAAGCATCCAGAATTGCTTGCACATGCAGCGCCTCGTGCACCAAATGCTCAAGATTATCCAAAACCAACAAGACCGAGCGCTGCCCAAGGTAATGTAGCAAGGCTGCTTGGGGCGTGTGCAGTTGTTGCGACAACCCCAGTGTCGTCGCGATGGTTGCGCTAAGCCGATGGTGGTCGGATGCGAGTGATTCGCCAGCACTACCCGCAAAACTCACAAACCACACAGCATCGAAAGCCGCTTGGGCAGCATGAGCATAGGCCAAGGCTAAGCTTGTTTTGCCGATGCCACCCAAGCCGAGCAAGGTCACCAAACGTTGCTGTTTTTGCTCAATCAAGCTGTGCAAGAGCGCTAATTCATGGGTTCGGCCAATCAATGGTTTGCTTAGTTCAGGCAAGGTTTTTAGAGTTGGATTAGGCAGGGGCAGCGTGGTCGAAGTTGTGACTAAACGCTGGTAAAGGGCTTGGGTCTCCGCATCAGGGCCAATCCCCAGTTCGCGCTCAAGCGTTCGTTGGCAGAGCAAATACTGTTCGCGCAGCATACTCTGATGGCCCAACTCGGCAAAACTAATCATCAAGCGCCGATGAGCCTGCTCATGCCAAGGTAAATGCAGCAATTGGGCGGTTGAAAGCCGCTGAACTTCATGAAAATCGCGCATTCGCAGGGCATGCTCGGCTAAAACATCGTAGGCCAGCAGCAGTTGTTGATGTCGTGCCTCGCGCTGGCGTTCCAGCCACGCATCAAAGCCACTACTCGCCTCAATCGCAAAGGGAGTCAACAAATCGCCCTGATACAACTCAACTGCGCTCGTTAATTGTTCAAGACAAGCAGCACATATCACTCCATGCTCATGGTTATGAGTGTGGTAGGCGGCAATTGCTTGATCAAACCGCCAGACATCAACCTGCAATTCGGGCCATGCTTCGGCTTGCAGCGCAATCCGTGCCCGATCAGCGACCAACAACGGCGCACGCGCAGGCAAGGCCTGATACAACGGATGCAGGCTTTGTTGTAGTTGCGAAAAGGTTACGCGCAAATTAGTGCGAGCTTTGCTGCTCGAATAATCTTCCCAAAGCAAGCTTGCCAGCTCATCTCGTGCCCACTGGCGACGCGGATCAAGCCAGATAATCGCCAAAAGTGCCCGAACTTTATTCGAGCGAAATTGCAGCGGTTGATCGTTGAATGTGGCACGCACAAGGCCAAAAAAGCAAAACTGCATGATCCCTGTCCTTCAGTGATTACGGATTGACTACGCTCGGACGCTAAACTACATTCTCAGTTGATCTGGTGTTCCCTCACCCCAACCCCTCTCCCACGGCGGCGGGCGAGGGGAGTCCAACATTTATGATCGAGGGTTCCCCTCGCTCGCTCGGCGGAAAGTAGCCATACAAGGGTAGGTTAAGACCCCTCACCCCCAACCCCTCTCCCACGGCGGCGGGCGAGGGGCGATCGAATAATCATGGTGGTGCGGTTCCCCCTCGCCTCGCATGCGGGAGAGGGGGGCAGGGGGTGAGGGCATGCCAATTGACGATCCATCCAAATTGACTGGCGTGCCAATATCACTCTGGTCAGGGGTCGGGGCTTACCCAAATTTGTTCAAAACCGCTTCTTGAAACTGGAGGATACCCCTAATGAGCACACGACCACAAGCCCCGCAACCAACCGCCCATGAACCAACCACGCGCACATTTGGCCACGATTGGCAGACCGATTTTAGCCGTCAGTTGGTTGATTATCGCGAGTTCACGCTGGGCAATCCACGGCGTGATGGCATTCCACCGATCAATCAGCCGCAATTTGAGTCGATTGATCAAGCCAACGATTGGCTCAGCCCTGATGATCCAGTTTTAGTTGTATCCAACCAGCAGCACACCACAATCTATCCGCTGCAAATCTTGATGTGGCATGAAATTGTGAACGATTGGCTTGGCGAGCTGCCAATTGCCGTGACTTTTTGCCCATTATGCAATATTGGTGTTGTGTTCGAGCGCCAAGTCGCCAACCAACGATTAACCTTTGGCGTTTCAGGTTTGCTGCGCAAAAGTGATTTAGTAATGTGGGATCGTCAAACCGAATCGTTGTGGCAACAAGCAACGGGGTTGGGTCTGGTTGGACATTTTGCCGGAAGCCAACTCCAAATGCTGCCAAGCCTCTTGGTTGCGTGGCAGATTGCCTGCGAGCAAGCCCCGACGAGCCGTGTACTATCGCGCCAAACTGGCTTTCGGCGCAGTTATGGCCAAAATCCCTACATTGCCTACGATCAACAAACCACTCCATGGCTATTGCAACAACGCCCCAATCCTCAACTACCAGCGCTGGAACGGGTGGTTGGTTTGGTGATTGGTAACGCCGCGCTCGCCTATCCCTTCAGTATTTTAGCACGTCGGCTGGTAATAAACGATCACTATCTGGATACTTCGATCGCAATTTTCTATCAAGCAGGCATGGCTTCAGCGGTTGATGCCGCCACCATCGCCCAATCGCATGCAACTGGCATGGGCACAGCTTGGCAACGCCAATTGGATGGCATGCTGCTGAGCTTTGAATCGCGTGATCACGCGATTTATGACCACCAAACCAACAGTCGTTGGGATATTAGCGGACGAGCGCTAGCAGGCCCACTACAAGGGCGACAACTTACCCCAATTATTCATGGCAATCATTTTTGGTTTGCCTTCGCGGCGTTGATTGGTGAGCGAACCCAAACCCTGCGGCTCTACTCCGATGTTGATGCGATGGATACGGTTTGATTACGCTCAAGCCCTATGCTTGCCGCAGTGCAACCTTTGGAGGAAAATCAATGCCTATTTCGCTCAAAATACTTAGCAGCTTGCTCATGGCAGCGCTGTTGATAACGATCATGCAGCATCCCAAAGCTCAAGCGGTTCCCGCCGCCACGATTGTGTTTGATCCGGTGGTAACCTATCCCACAACCGGCAGCGGTGCATTTGTGGCAACTGGCGATTTCAATCGCGATGGCGTGGCCGATCTCGCGGCAACCTCACGCGCCACCAATGAAATTAATGTGTTGCTTGGCAATAGTGATGGCACATTTGCAGCGACGGTAGCCTATGCAACTGGCAATTTTCCAATCTCAGTCGCCGTCAGTGATGTCAACCACGATGGCAACGATGATTTGGCAGTAGTTAATTTTGGCTCAGCTTCAGTCTCGCTGTTGCTTGGCACAGGCACAGGCAGTTTCAACGCGGCAGTTAATCTGGCAACGGTTGGCGCACCCGAATCAATTCAAATCGCCGATCTGAATCGTGATGGTCACCCCGACCTAGTTGTTGGCGGATTAACCGCAACCAATAATGTTGGGGTTGCGCTGGGCAATGGTAGCGGCGGGTTCGCCAGCCCTTTGCTGAGCACAGTTGGCGGCGGGGGCTATGGCCTAACCGTGGCCGATTTTAACCACGACAATCGTATGGATGTGGCCAAAACGATCTATACCGACAAAGCTTTTACCGTTGGTTTCGGCAATGGCGCAGGCGGATTCACTGGCGCGGTCAATTATCCGCTGAGCGATCTTCCCTATGGTATTGTTCCTGGCGATTGGAATCACGATGGCAACCGTGATCTAGCAATCGTCATCCGACCGCCAACCAATCAGGTCGCGGTGGTATTTGGCAGTGCTAACGGTAGTTTCGGCGCACCAACCTACTATCCAGTTGGCCCAACCCCCGAATGGCTCACTGCCAGCGATCTCGACAACGATGGCAACCAAGACCTAGCGGTGGCAACGATCAGCGGCAATGTGTGGGTCTTGCAAGGCAGCAGCAACGGCATATTTCATGATGCAGGCTCATTTAGCGGAGCCTTTGTGCCACGGGCGGTTGCCGCTGCCGATTTCAACCGCGATGGCCGCAACGATTTAACAACCAGCAACGAAGGCGCAATTGTTGGGGTTTTGCTGAACCGCAGCGATAGCCAATGTGGTGGCATTGGCTTTAGCGCAACAACCACAGCGATTGGAGCCGAAACCTTGGTTGGCAGCACCACCAGCGATATGAATAATGATGGTGATCTCGATTTGGTAATCGCCAACCCAAGCACCAACAGCATCATTATTCGCTATGATAATGGCACTGGATCGTTTAGCAGCGCCATAAGTATCAGCCTTGGGCTGCAACCATCCGATGTAGCGGTTGGAGATGTCAATCGCGATGGCCGCAACGATTTGATTGTGGCCGCCTTTTTGGCCAATCAAGCGCTTGTGCTGCTGAATAATGGAGCTGGAAATTTTACCCCCACCAGCTATCCAACGCCCTTTAATCCGGTTGAAATCACGATTGCCGATTTCAATAACGATGGCAGCCCCGACTTTGCCAGCGCCAACTACAACGCCAATTCGATCAGCGTGCGCATGGGCAATGGCAGCGGTGCTTTTGGCGCAGCAACTGATTATGCAAGCGATGCGCATCCCTTCAAACTCACCAGCATTGACCTTGATCGCGATGGCGCGATCGATCTGGCGTGGGTTAATTACGTGGCAAATACCCTGAGCGTTCGCTTGAACAATGGCAATGGCACGTTTGGCTCAACCATCAACACAGCGGTTGGGGTTGGCCCAACCTCGGTGAACTTTGGCGATTGGAATCGTGATGGCATTGCCGATGCAGCGGTCACCAATCGTAGTGCTCACACACTTTCGATTCTGCGCGGCACAGGCACAGGAGCATTCAGCGTTACCGCCACCATGCCCAGTAATCTGTTGCCGATGGATGTCTTGAGCCACGATTTTAATCTTGATGGGCGGCTCGATTTAGCGGTATCCTATACCTCAGAATCAAGTGTCACGATTGCGCGGGGCAATGGCGATGGAACTTTCGCAGCACTCAGCGCTTTTGGCCCACGGGTTGCCAACCGTGGTTTAAGTGCTGGCGACTTTAATCACGATGGCAAGATCGATCTGGCGGGAGCCAATTATCTCTCGAATACCTTGGCCGTGCTGTTGAATAGTTGTCCGGCTGCGCCACCGCCGACCCCAACCCCAACGATAACTCCAACGCCGAGCGCCAGCAGTCAACGATCGGCCTACCTACCCCTAGTCTCGCTACGTCAAATCAGCGTCTTGGCAACACTCAATGATCAAGCGATTCCAATTCGCCCGATCACTGTTCAAGGCGAAACCTACTATACAACCACGATTCAGCTTGTCACAAGCTTACCGCCAGGCGGCAAATTCTATTTTTCAGCATCACCACAGAGCGTACAACCAATCCAAGTTGACGATGAACTGGTGGTGCGAATCAACGGCCAAGTGCAATTTAGCCAGATCGCCACAACGCCAATGATCGTGGAAATTCCCCGCGCAACGCTTGAAACGTGGGTAGGTCAATCGCTCGAAATTGCCTTTCGCGATGTCTATGGCTCGCTGGTTGGCAGTAGTCCCGTCTGGTTAATTTGGGTTCCTTAGCGAGCTGTGGCTTCCAGATTTGATCCACGAAGGACACGAAGCGCACGAAGGCTATTTTTAGCCACGAATTGCACGAATTTCACAAATTGTTCTTCCGATAGCCTAGAGCCAATAGCCATGCTTGCCCTATGCAAACAGGAAAGGGGTCAGGAATGCAGGCTTTGCTTAAACCTGATCCCTGACCCCTGACAACTAGCCCCTAAATTTTAGCGATTAACCATAATCACCGGAGCATAGATTGTGGTGTTAATTGCCCACTTGTACACACTACCCGAACAGAGATCGGTCGATTTTGTGCCTGTGCCATCGTCGTCGGTAGCAACGCGTAAGTTGGCGCTCAACGGCGCGTTGGCCCAAGTATAGTTGAGCGTGCGTGAAGCTCCCACCGCCAACGGCTGATCAAGCACAAAGGTTTGCAGCACCGTATTGCCGTGATACAAGCTCAATGGCATGCTCATTGGAATTGCGAGGTTGCCGCTGGCATTCTCCAAAATAATACTGATTTGCTGGTTTTGCTGCCCAACCCGCACCAACAAACCATTATCGCGACACATTGCATACAATACAACTTCATCGCAGCCTTGGCCTTGATTATCGTCGGTTACACAAACCTTGGTCGTGTAGTTGCCAATTGCACTAAAGTTATGGCTAGCACTGGTACTGGTCACTTGGGCCGCCAATGGAATCGTATCGATCTCCCCATCGCCCCAATCGATGCTGGCAGTTTTGGTGTCATTGGCAAATGGGTCGGTCAAAGCCACATCGAGGGTAAATTGTTGATCGTAGATTTGGAACTGATCAGGTCCAGCTGCGACGGTTGGCGCAACATTGCGTACCAGCACCGTGCCATTGACAATCGTTTCACCGCCATCATCATCAAGAATCTTGACCGCGACTGGGCGGGTGGTAGTTCCGTCAAACGAGCGGGCATCGAAACGGGTGATCGCTGTGGTCGAATCGTCAAATGCGCCATCGTTATCGAGATCCCAAGCAACGGTCAATGGATCATACTCGTTGCCAGCATCGTCGATCATCACGGCCAAAATGCCGAATTCGCCTTCGTTGACTACCAGCGTATTGGTAAAGATTCCGCTTGGAGCCAGATTCGCCACCGCTACATCAACACTGATTGCATTCACCTCGTTGGCCTCATCGGCAAACGCAAAGGCTTCAACCTGAATTGGCGTACCCGCATCATCCTCAGGGTAGAGAATGCCAACCGTTGCCGTTAATGTTGCACCTGGCTCAAGCGTCAAGCTTTCGGGCGTTTCAAGCACATTGCCAATCCGCACCTCAACAATATCGGCCTCGTCGGGCAAATCAAGCTCAATCTGCAGATTATTGGCTGTTGCTGAACCTTGATTGACAATCGTCAAGAGATATTCAACAACCTCACCTTCGTTGATGGTCGTGCGATTTGGTGCAATTGTCATGCTCAAATCAGCTACTGCCACAACTTCGGCAAAGCTATACACCGAGTTATTGAGCAAATCTTCGTCGTATGAATCGCTATCAACGGCTATCAACGTTTCGAGATAGTCACGTTGATTTGCCCCAACCGCAAGCTGAATCGCGAAGGTCTCAACCTGATCAACCCCCATCACGCCAACCTCGCAGCGCACCAACTCAGCTTCTTGGATACAGCCAACATCAGCCGATGCTAAGCTAGTTCCGGCTGGCAAGTAGAACTCGACCACCACATTTGCTGCATCCGAAGGGCCAGTATTGGTGATTGTCGCGGTGAGCGTGGTCAATTCGCCAGCATTCACCATTTGATCGTAGTCTACCGTCAAGGCTAAATCCGATAAACGTTCGACGGTAAAAGCCAACTCACCAACGTTATCGATCGCCGAAGTTTCACTATACAAGCTCGTATCGTTAATCACTAACTCGCTGGTATGCGAAATTAGCGTGCCTTCGGCAACCTCGGGGTTAATCTGCCACGTCAGGGTTGTGGCGTTATGTTGGCTACCTGCCGCAATATCGCCAAGGCTACAATTAAGGGTTGTCGCAGCGCCATTCGTCGCAACCCCACAGCCAGCAGCGTCAGTCAAGGTTACCAAGCTATTTTCCAACATCCGATCAATCACGCTAACATCAAGCGCTGGATTCAAGCTAATATTCTTGGGAGCAAGCGTATAGCTGTAGCTTTCGCCAGCCACGATATAGCCGCCAATCAAGCCTTGGTAGCCCATCACCAAATCGGTTGCCATGGCATTCGCTTCGACCGTTACATACAATGGCAAGGTCTGGGTATAGCCTTCGCTGCTGGCATGCAGCAACACTTCATAGGTTCCAGGCGCAGTATCGATCAAGGCGCTCAGTTCAAGGTTGACCAATTGACCAACTTCAGCCGTGGCACTCGACAAGCTAACAAAGAACAATTCTTCGTCGGCAGGCTCCTCGATGCTGAATTCGATTGGTGAATCCCATTCGTTGCCATCAATGTTCAAAATGTAGGGTGCTGCAATTTCATGTGGTCGAGCCGCTTGATCTTCAGCAACTTCGATATAGAAGCCGGTGACCGCCAAGGTCAGGGTTTTGGTGTAGGCATGCTCGTTATCAAAGGCCAGCAAGGTAATTGGATAGTCGCCATACTCCAGATCAATCGTATCGGTCAAGATCAGGCGGGTTTGTTCGCCTGGCATAAAGCTCGAGCGCGTAAACGCCCAATCGACCCCAAACGGTATATCCAGCACATCAACGAAAATTTCATCCTGTTCGCTGAATTGATAGGTCGCATCAATCGCAACGCTGGTGCTATTGAAGTTGGTCAAGGTCAAATCATCAACGCTAGTACGCAGCATAAAGTTTGGCTCATTCAGCACCACCGGAATATCGAGATAGCGCTCGGTTCCGTTGGATAGCGCCACCAAAGTGACAGTGTAGGTTCCGCCAAGCAAACTAGCGGCAGGCGTGAGCACCACACTCGATTGCACTCCAGCCAAGGTTGGGGTTACGATTGGCGTGGTGATATGGGCGGCGAAACCTTCAGGCAAGCTAGTCACTTCAATAAATACTTGCTCTGGGTAGGGATTGATGCTCGAAGCAAGCGTTAAGTTGCTTGTGCCCGCTACCCCAGCATCCAAGCTCAATTCGGTTGGGTTGGCCGTAATACTGAATGGCGCAATCAATGGCGTAGCCGTAATTGGTGCGGCTGCCGAAGTTCGACCAGTGCCCGAATCATAGCCAATTATCGTTAGCTCATAGTTTTCACCCGCATTCAAGCCCGTGATCGTCTGTGATAAAGCATCGCCAACATCGACAATATAGCTATCTTCATCAAATTGATCAGCTTCGTTGCGCACGTGAATTTCATAGCCATCAACATCAGGATCAGGGTGCTTCGTCCAAGCCACATCCAAGCTGCCATAGCTTGGGGTAATCACGCTGGTGGTTGTCCATGTTGGCTCCCAAGCGTGCAACACGCTGACTGTGTTCGGGAAATAATGGCGGCTTGGCGGATTCTGGCCGTCGTTGACTTCGAGCCACAGATTGTAAACCCCACTCTTGAGCGAGGAAAGATCGAGCGTTTCGTCGGCATTTTGCAAGCCCTCGGCATAATCGAAGCTGACCAAGGGATAACCACTAAACTTGGTTACCGTGCCAACATCGACCGTAATCGTCTCGGTCGCCATAATCCCATCGGGGCGCATAACGTTGTTGGTTTTGGTATAGCTAGCGGTATCAGTAATCGTATCTTGGCTCGCATAAATCGTCGCAGTCGAAGTAAATGGCGTGCTCTGCGTCCACGCCAAATCGACGCTATTATTGCCATCGTTCTGGTTGATCACGACCAAGTCGCTAATTGGCGGGCCATAAATCGTGCCGCTAACGTTGATAATAAAATCATAGGCAGGAGCACGATTCAAGACCAACTTCCATTCACCAAGCGCAGCATTGGTCACATTCAGGCTAGTTTGCAGCATTGGTGGTGCAGCAGCGTTACCTTGGTGGGTAATTGGGTCGCGAATATCGCGTGGGTCAACCAAAGTTTCGCTGAAATTCAGATTACCAGCCGCATTGCTGCCAGTCATTCGCAAACCATCGGGGCGCACTAAGCTCACCTGAATATCGGTATCATAGCTCAAGCGCAACATATTGATCATCAAGTCGCCGGGGCGGGTCATTTCGACGGTACTGATAATAATTTCTTGGTTGTTGAAACTATAATCGTTGAACAATGCTAGATCTTCAGCGCTCAAGCTCGCGCGATTGAGTTGCTGTTGGGCATTCAGATCGTGCAAATACTTGGCGCGGCGCAGCGAAGGTGCATCGATCAAACGATAATCATCAACATTGCCCACGCTGAATCGGCCACTGGTATCAACGTAAATTCCATAGTTGGCTCCGGCAATATTGACGCTGGCTTTGAAGCCCCAAGCATCACCATTGCCACGCTTGAACTTGCCAAACTCCATGCCTGCGCCAAAAAATAGGTCGCTGCCAGGCAGCGTCAAACAAACATCTTGATCATCAAATGGCCAAGGCATCCAGATCCGCCAGCAACGGTCAACCAATGCGCCGCGTTTAACTCCAACCTCGCCATAGATCCGCCCAACCAAATTGAATGCACCATCTTTGGTCCAAGCGGTCAGTTTCATATTGCCACGGGCAATCACAGCGTTGATATTCATTTCGGCGGTAAACAGGAAGGGCACTGCGCCATCGGTAAAGCGCATCTTGGCACTGGCCCGCGCTGCTTCGAACATCGAGAAAATCTTCATCGATGCGCCGATGCCAATCTCAAATTTATAGGGATTTTTGACATATTCCATAGACATATTGCCATCGGCAGTCACGGCACGGAAGCTGCCAATCCCCATTTTGCTCTCGATCGTGGCGCTCATTTCGATTTTGGTCACATTGCTGGTTAGGGTAACCGTGCCCGAAATCCGCGTGAGATCAAAGCCGCTTGCGCCCAAAGGAATCGTACATTTGAGCACAACCCCAACTTTGCGCAATTGGAATTCGTTCAGGGCATCCACCGAAGCAGGTGCGATCCGCATTGCCACAGTTTGATTGCTGCCAGCAAAAATTTCGACGCTCACACCTAAGCCGCTACAGCCAGCGCCACCCGCATTGGGCAACTTCAACTCACCACCAGCAGCGATAATCCAGCCGTTCCCTTCCTTTTTGAGTGTACCTTCGAGGGTCAGCGACATATCGCCAACTTTAATTTCGGGCAATTTGAACGAGCCACCACCGATCGAAAAGCCTTCTTTAGATATTTCGATGTTATAGACCGAAACTGATAGCCCGCCCCATTCTTTGGGAATCGCAAAGGTCGCCTCACGCGCCTTGACCGTGCCATTTTCGATGCTAGCCTCTTTGATTGCCAGCTTCATGCCAGCAATCGTCAACTCGAAACTATCAACATCGCCAGTAACCTTGCCATCTTTATCGATTCGTACAAGGCCTTCAGCTTCGGCAGTTTGCGAGGCCAACGTAATTGAAACTTTGCCTGCAAACACAAAGCTATATGATCGATCCTGCTTATAATCGAGGCCGAGCGTGCCTGAAATTGTGACCGAATTGGTTGGGCTCGGCTCGCCATTCTGTTTGCCAATCGTAAATTTGACCGGAATTTTGACAGCAGCATCGCCAAACGACAGGCCATTTTCGTCAATAACTACTTTAGTTAATGCAATTTGGGTACTGCCAAGAATCGGCGGCAAGGTCAAACTGGCCGAATTGGTCGCAAAACGTTGGGTATTGAACTCAACATTTTTCAATTCAAGCTTAGAGCTAGCAACCGTTAGGGTTAATTCCTTGAGCTTGCCCGAGAATTTGCCTTTTTTATCCCATTTGGCGGCAAATTTAGTTTCCATTTCGCTGCTTTTGATCAGCACCTTGAGCGTGCCTTCAATCTCTAGCTCCATGGCTGGGCTAGTAATTGGGTTGGTTACGACAAATTTAACTTTATTTTTGGTGAAGCGAATACTCTCCCCAAGCCCAAAATCAGGCAAATCGGTGGCAATTGCGCCTTCGCCAATCGCAAAGCCTTGCTTGGTAATTGAAACTTTTTTGACCGTGATCGTTAGTTTTTTATCTTCTTTTTTCTTATCGCCTTCCTTGGGTGCAGCAGGCGGATCACCAGCGGCAGGCGGTTTAGGTTCATCCTTTTTCTCAGATGGGAAGGTGATCGTAAAGCTTGCCTCGCTGACTTTCAAGCCAGCATTACTAATCTCAACTTCTTTCATCTCTAAGTCGTGGCCGGCAATTTTCAACTTCAGCTCTTTGATTGTGCCTTTGACCTGACCTTTCCAGTCGATTTTCAATTCAACCGGAATTTTGCGATCATTATCGGCAACATGCAAATCAAGCGTACTATCAATTTGCAGACTAAAGCCATCGTTGCTGTCGTACATAATCGTGGCCGAGTTTTTGATGAACGAAACTGCGGGCGTATAGGCTCCAGTTTCGCTCAGCGCCACTGATTGTGCCAATAAACTAGTTGGCGTAAGTGGGTTTGTGGCCGTAATTGGCTTGCCCAAAGGATAAATATTGGGCAGCGGGATTTTGACCCCAACCCCACCAAAGTTGATCGAGTTTGAGGTTACTTCGATCTCCGAAATAATTCCAGTTAACTCACCAAGCTCCTTGGGCATAGTCAAAAGGGCTTGCTTAACTTTAATTTTATCGCCGCTGAAGGTTGCATTTTTAACTTTAACCTTCAAGCCTGCAAAATACATTTCAAATTCGTTGATTTTGGCATCGCCCTTCCCACCTGGCTTGATCACCCCGGTCACGCGCAAGGTGTTTTTCTTGACCGTCCCAGAAACAGGATTCGTTCCAGTAATCGGGTTCGTACCCGTCAAAATGCTGCTTGGCCGCAACAAATTGGTAGTGGTGGTCATATTTGCAGTTGGAGTCAAGGTTGAGGTAGTGGTAATGCCAGGCAGCGAAACTTTGAGTTCAGTCATAAAGCCCGCTTCGCCCGACAAAATCGCCACATCGCTGATCACGGCGCTACCTAAAAGCTGGAAGCCTGCTAAATGCTTGATGGTTGGGGTAATCGTGGGGCTTGGCTTGATGAATGGTTTATCTTTGGTTACATCAATCGTAAAATCGCCCTTGAACAAGGGAAAATTTTCTTGAATTTGGGCAACATTACCGTAGGTTTCAATAATCGTTGGCGTGCCCACAGCATCCCATTTAATTTTATCGTTGGGGCCAAGCCGAAGATGATAGGTATATTTGCCATCTTTTTTAAAGCCAATTTCCACCGCACCACTAGCTTCAGTCTGACCAAAAATGGTGGTAAATTGTTCAGCGGCAATCACAATCTTGCCAACATCTTGTTGAGTGCGATTAGTTGAATTAACGTTAGTGCTAATTTTGGCGGTGGCAGGCTTGGTATCAGGGTTGACAATAAAGGTATCTTTAACCGTCAGCGTGCTGATCAACGTCCCATTGCCCTTCATCAACACGGGCACTTGATAGGTTTTGCTTTGGTTGACATTCAAATTACCAATCGCACAAACCAGTTGTTCGCCATCTTTTAATACACAATCATTGACTGAGCCTTGCAAAATACTGTTGGCTGGCAACCGCTGGCTCAGCTCGACCAAGGAAGCTGCTTGACCACCAGTGTTGCTAACGGTCACAGTATAGGTAATGATTGAGCCGAAATTGGTTTGCAATGGCGCAGTTGCGGTAACCACTAACTTGGCATGTGGCGTTTGCACTGGGTTATTCAAGGCTACTTGGGGTTGAATCCGCAAGCCACTAAATTCGGCCTCAGCTTGTTGGCTGGGCAAGTTGGCCAAAAATTGGCTGCTCGTTGGGCGACTTGGAATAAAGGTTTGGGATTTAAGCTTAACTGGGCTGCTTGGGAGCGCTGGAATAACCACCGTTTCAGCTGGGTCAAGCGCTGGTTGAGGAGCTGCTTCAACCACGGGCGCAGTGGGGGCAAACGCTGAATCTGGAGCAACAGCAGGCATTTGGGCTGCCGCCAAGGCATCAAATTCTTGGGCGAACAAACGCGGGTCGCCATCGGGGCGGGCGGTCATTTGCCAAGTTGTGCCTATCGCCGCCTGATTGCTCTCCCACAAATAGGCATCATCCTGCATTGCGGAACTCTGCGCCGGATCAAGGTTGCTTGGCTGCATCGGCAAGCCCAAGGCTGCGCGATTCAGATAGTAGCTAATTTGCTCCTCGATCGCCTGATCGCCTGCAATTTCGGGCAAATTGCCATTAAACACATCTTGCACCGCTAACAAGGCGGCGGCTTGAAACAAATCGGGATCTGCAGCAGCCACCCGTTGCAAATAGGGATCAAGTTGCTCATTACGGTCGCGAATTAAGCTCGTTATTGGTGATTGGTTGGAAGTTGCTTGATTGCTGGGAGCAGCAGACGTTGCATGCGGATAAACGAGCATTTGTAAGGCTAGCAGCAGAATCAAACACATGCTCACGACTCGGGCAAGCTTACTAGTTTCGCGAATCATAGCAACCCCTTTATACAATCGCCAAGTACACTCGCTAAAAAAGGCGCACTAAACTACCCAGCAAGCCTTGAAGCTGGCGCTGAAGAAACAACCAAATAGTAGTGGAAGCAAGCTACACGATAAGCCCAAGCCCTAGGCCTGCCTATAGGCTATTCGTCCTGTCGAACGATTTATCCCCCTTGCAATGGAACAGCACTATAATGAAGCGTGGACTAATGAGGCATAGCTAGTTATTAAGCAGTGTAGATCGCTCTACTCTCTGGGTTACCGCCATCAATCACCAAGTTAGGCTAGTGGCCCTAGGATTCAAAACAGCCAATAAATCCCTGATAGTCGATAGCTTTGCTCTATAGCCTTTTTGAATTACAGCGTTTCAGTTAAAATGAAAGCCAGTTTACACAAAGGACTGCGTAATGACCAAGGTAAAAAAACACCGTTTGGATGTGTTATTAGTTGAATTACAACTTGCGCCGACCCGTGCCAAGGCTCAAGCGTTAATTATGGCTGGTGAGGTGATCGTCAATAGCCAAGCCGAAACCAAAGCTGGCACGATGATTGATCCTGCGGCTCAAATCACGCTAAAGTCGAGTTTGCCCTATGTTGGGCGGGGTGGTCTCAAGCTTGCCCATGCCCTCGATAGTTTTAATATTAATCCTCAGGGCTGCGTAGCGCTTGATGTTGGCGCTTGTACTGGGGGGTTTAGCGATGTGTTGTTACAACGTGATGCCGCCCATGTCTATGCAATTGATGTTGGCTACGGCCAACTTGATTGGAAAATTCGCCAAGATCCACGGGTGACCGTGCTTGAACGCACCAATATTCGCTATTTGGAGCACCTGCCGCATGCCGAACAACAACCAGCGCCACTCGCCACCTGCGGGGTGGTCGATGTTTCGTTTATCTCGCTGGGCTTGGTACTACCAGCCATGTTGCGGTTGCTGACAGCCGATGCTTGGATCGTCTGCTTGATCAAGCCGCAATTCGAGGCTGGCCCAGAGCATGTTGGCAAAGGCGGAATCGTGCGCGACTCGGCGGTGCATCGTCAGGTGATCGAACGAGTCGCGCAGCAAGCCAACAATTTGGGCTTAGGCTTAACCGGATTGACCCGCTCACCAATTACCGGAGCCGAGGGTAATATCGAATTTTTGGGCTATTTTCAACGCAACGCGGTTGCAACAATTGCGCTGCCGCAAGCGTTAATTGGGCTAGGTTTATGAGCGACGTTTGGCAACAGCAACGTCAGCGCATGGTTGACGAACAACTTCGCCCACGAGGCATTCATGATCAGCGGATTTTGGCGGCAATGGCCAATGTGCCACGCCATTTGTTCGTGCCAGAAGCCTTGCAAGCCCAAGCCTATAGCGACCAAGCACTGCCATTAACCTTGGGCCAGACCATCTCGCAGCCATATATTGTGGCGTTGATGGCCCAGGAATTGTTGCTAAATCCTCATGAACAACTACTTGAAATTGGCGCTGGTTCAGGCTATGCTGCCGCAGTATTCGCCGAATTGGTACGCAAGGTCGTGACGATTGAGCGTCATCAAGCACTAGCTCAACAAACCCAAGTTCGGCTTAGAAATCTTGGTTATGTCAATATTGAGGTAGTCTGGGGCGATGGCTCATTGGGCTATCCAACAGCAGCGCCTTATCATGCCATCAGCATTCCGGCGGCTACGCCCCAACTAGCCCAAACGCTGCTCAGCCAGTTGCACGATGGCGGGCGCTTGGTTGCCCCGATTGGCGATGCGCAGGATCAACAATTGATTCGGCTACAACGGCAGGGCCAAAATTGGCAAAAAACCACGATTAGCAATGTTCGCTTTGTGCCGCTGATTGGCGCTGGTGGCTGGGAGCACGCACCAGAAACCACAGCGGAAGGAGAGTAGGCTCAATGTTTAATCCACAGGCTGGCTATCCATTTCGCTCAGATAACAAACCCCGCAACGAACTTTTTGAATTTGCCAAGGCTTGGCTGGGCACAACCCTGGCTTTTGCCTTGGTATATCGAAATATTATGCCATTGCGTGATGCCGTGATTATTATGGGGATTGCCGCTGGCCTTGGCATCGTCATCCACGAATTGGCCCATCGCGTCGTTGCGCGGCGCTTTGGCAGCGAAGCGCATTTTTTTGCCAACGATGCCATGTTGGTGATTTCGGTGCTGCTGGCATTAACTGGATTTATCTTTGCCGCACCTGGGGCTGTGCATCATCGTGGTTATTTGACCAAAAAACAGCTTGGGTTGGTGGCAGCGGCTGGGCCAGCCAGCAATATGGTCATCGCGCTGCTTTCGTTGCTGCTCATTCCAATCGCTAATACTCTCAACATCCAATTTCTGTTTAAGATTTCCGTCTACAGCTATGTGGTCAATTCACTACTGGGGATTTTTAATATGATCCCTTATGGGCCATTGGATGGCGCTAAAATTATGGACTGGGACATGCGGGCATTTATTGCCATGGCCTCAGTTGGCGGGCTGTTGTTTGTTGTACAATACCTGCCGATTGCCACAAACTTATTTGTTTTTGGCTTCTAAAGCTTTTTTGGAGGATGTATGCGCCGACCATTGTTGGCTGGTAATTGGAAAATGCACTACGGGGTCAGTGAGGGTGTGGCCTTAGTCGAAGCACTCAGCGCCGATTTGACCGATCTAACCGATCGTGATGTGTTGGTTTGCCCACCATTCACCTTGTTGGGCAGTTTAGCACCATTACTCGATGGCACTGCCGTGGCCTTGGGTGCGCAAAATATGCACTACGAAGCCAAGGGAGCTTATACTGGCGAAATTGCGCCCCAAATGCTCAAGGAATTGGGCTGTAGCTATGTGATTTTAGGCCATAGCGAACGCCGCCAGTATTTTGGCGAAACTGATGCGTTGATCAATCGCAAAGCCCATGCCGCCTTAGCCAACGGCCTCAAGCCAATCGTGTGTGTTGGCGAAGTCAAAGCCGAACGCGATAGTGGCCAAGCAGAGAGCGTCGTTGTTGGGCAGTTACGCGGCAGTTTGGCTGGATTAAGTGCCGAGCAATTGCGCGGGGTCGTGATTGCCTACGAACCAGTTTGGGCGATTGGCACTGGCGATACAGCCACTCCAGCCGATGCCCAAGCCATGCACGCCCGGATTCGCGCCGAATTGGCCGCGCTCAGCGATCAAGCAACCGCTGATGCGGTGATTATCCAGTATGGTGGCTCGGTCAAGCCTGATAACGTCGATGAATTGATGGCTCAGCCGGATATCGACGGAGCCTTGGTTGGCGGAGCCTCGCTCAAAGCTGCCGATTTCATTCGGATTGTGCGGTTTAAATAGTAGGGGTCAGGGGCTAGGGATCAGGGGTTAGTTCCTGATCCCTTTTTCGATCCACGAAGAACACGAAGCACACGAAGGCTTGATTTTAGCCACGAATTCCACGAATTTCACCAATTATTCTGCTGTGCCACGTACCTGAACCCTAGCCCCTAAGACCCTCTGCGCCTCTGCGTTAAATTCCCCAACCCCCAGTTTTAGCCACAGATTGGCACAGATTATCAAGATGAGGGCAAACCAACTCCTCACACTTCTCCGTTTGAAATTATGCCTGTTAAGGTAATAGTTGATCTAGCATTTCTTCAAGTGAATCCAAATGTGCCTGTAACTTAGCTGCTTCTTTGGCCTTGGGTCGATCATAACCACAATGAGCAATATCATTCCTTATATTACGAATTGAATCCCATACATCTGCAATACCTTGAGCATGTTGCTTTAAACGACTACTTGGCTGAATATCAGGTATCTTTGGAGTATTACTAGGGGGTATAAAATTGTTAATGTAACGGCTAAGTTTATCACGCTCTTTATACGAAAAACTATTAACTGCTGTATCTTGGTAATAATCTGCAAGTGAGACAAGCCATTCTCGAGCTAAAGTTGTTGCTTGAATGGGCAAGCCTTTTTTGATATACCATTTAATCATGTCAAGCTGAATTTTAAGAAATTGAATATCCTTAACCTTAGCTTCTTCATATGTAGCATCAAGTGTCGCTAATGGCCCTCTGTTCAGATCAAATTGCTGATAGGTTTCGGCAATACTATCAAGCAACAAACCAAGTGGTGTTGATTCAGGTCTTGAATCGTTTTTGACCTGTTCAAGCAAGGCTGGCAATTTCGAGGCGGCCCAAGTAGTGCCAACTGGCCGTGCCGCTAGCAACTCTTGCGAGAAAGCTTCAAGTTGCTTGGCAAATTGCTCAACTGGCTCACCACCGAGATTCTTGGCAAGTGCAGCTAAGTTTTCCACTCGGCCCGTTTGTTGAAACGTACTGACGGCGGTTGTCCAATCCAAAATTCTAGCAAAGACTGATAAATCTCGCATATATGTTGGTGATGTTCCAGGTATAAATTCTCCATAGACAATTGCCTTTAATTCAGTTTCCCGAATTTTTTGAAGATATATATTGGAAAGAAATGCCAGAATTGGGATAGAGCGAAAGCTAAGTGTCACATCAAATACAATCGAATCATGTTTTTTAATAATTTCTTCATCGGTAATTTTGTTAAAAATATCCCAAATATAGCGATCGCTATCATCAGGTGTCTCGATCTTTACTGGATAAACAGGAATATTTGTATCTTGCAATGCTTGTTGCAGATCTTCGAGATGGTTTGCCATTGCTTCCTTCGTTACAAATACACGAACCTCATCAACAGCAAATTTCCTTGCAATTGCATCAGCGACAAAACATGTTTCATAAGGTTCTTCAACATCATGAAATTGATATTTGGTCAACTGATAGCCTTTGGGGTTTTGCTCAGTTTTTCTTACATTACCCAAGAAAGTAATCAACTTTACGGACATCATTAAGCTCCTTTACTTAGCCCATTTGGCCTTAACAAGATTATTATCAGCATGTTCAGTAATAATTACTTTGGCAGGAAAACCTGGCTTCATTGATTTTCCGTCAATATTATCAACTTCTATTCTTATATTGGGGTATACTGGACTTTGAACAATAACCTTCGTACCAATGATCTCAATAACGTAGGGTAGGCGGCTGGCGAGGTACGCTTTGCGTCCTTTTCCATCCGCCCCCCTCCGAACCGGGCATGCGACTTTCACCGCACCCGGCTCTCCAGTGATTTATTTCGTGATTTGCTGTGGTAGTGTTTTTCCAGCATGGATGCGGTGGTGACATTGAGAACAGACTACGAGCGTTTTTCGTTGCCGCGTAATCATGCGTTGCATCCATTGTGGTTTTTCCGTTCGTCCCGATCGCTTTAGGTTGGCAAGCCTGCGGATATGGTGGACTTCCACATCTTCATGGCTTCCACATAGCTCGCATTCTTGCGCTTTCAAGCGTTGGATAATTTCGGTTCCCACATTCCATAGTTGGGGTGGACGTTCATTGAGGATTGCCATTGGATTGCGGCGCAAAGAAATCCCACCAAATTGAGCTATGAGTGGCGGTCGTGCTGGTTGCTCGACGAATACGCGAATGCAGAGCATTCTGCGCCCGTCAGGCAACTGCTGTGTTGCCAGATATTTCCTTCGCATCACGGCACTAGTTGTTTTGTGTTTGGCAGCCAGTGTTTTGAGCAAGGATTGCTTCATAACCCAATGCAGGCGGTGCAAATGCGATACATTGTGGGCAAGCATGTAATATTGCACAATGCCACGATATTCCTGCTGATACGTTGCAATAATAGTAAAGTCGGTTTCGCTCAGCAGTTCGGGTCGGTGGGTAGCCTTCCCGTTTTTCATATAGCGGTTGCATTTCGCAGTAATCGTTGCGCGGGCTACGCGTAACGCGATCCGGCCATTCACAATGCGTCGGTTTCCCGTCTGTTTGCTATTTGCCTGTTGCGTCACGATGTCATAGCCAAGAAAATGGGCTGGATCACTACTTGCGTGCGTGATCAGCGTTTTCTGAGTGGACAGTTTTAATTGGAGATGATCATACAGCCATACATTAATCTGCTGTTTGATCGCCTCTGCTTCCACTTTTGTTCCCGCAAACCCAAGGAGAAAGTCATCGGCATACCGCACATAGCGTAACCGTCGGTAATCAGGATCATGCACATCACGGGAGGGCAGGGTGCGAAGCTCCTTCAGGAGCGGGGTAACGCTTGCGTACTCCCGTTGACGACGTAATTTGCTGATTCGTTGTTCCATCTGTGCATAGGCCGGATTGACTTTCCGTCTCTGCCCTTTGGTATAGGCAGGTATCAGCGTATGTTCGACAAACTGGTCAAATTCATGCAGGTAAATGTTTGCCAAGAGTGGGGAGATTACCCCGCCTTGTGGTGTTCCACTCAGCGTCGGATGATACACCCAATCGTGAAGATATCCTGCCTGCAAGAGTGTCTGGATCAACCGAAGAAAACGGCCATCGTGGATGCGTTTCGCCAATATTGTGAGGAGTGTCGTGTGATTGATCGTGTCAAAATATTGTGCAATATCACCCTCAATAAACCACCGTGTGCCCGTCCAGCAACGCTGAATGGCTTTAAGAGCCGTATGGCATCCACGGTTCGGACGAAAACCATGTGAATGGTCGCTCATTTGGGGGTCGTAATACGCGTCGAGAATGGAGCGTAAGACTTCCTGAACCAACTTATCTGACCATGTAGGAACCCCTAAAGGTCGGGTTTTTCCCGTTGCTTTTGGGATGTAGACCCGTCGTACTGGAGTCCAGCGATAGGTCTCGCGGCGAAGATCGGCGATGATACGATGAATTTTCGCCATTGACATTCCATCAATAGTTTCGTCTGTACTTCCTTTGGTGAGTGCGCCTTGTTTGGTTGCTAGCCGCCCATAGGCACGCAAATAGAGATCCTCATTGAACAATATGCGATAGACACGCGCTAAGGGCAATCCTCGTTGCCCACGATCACGAATGACTGCCAAAATAGTGTCGGCTGTGCGCATCTCGCGCTCCTTTCTACCAGAACAGTCAAAAATCACCTACTCCCCTTCGCCCTGTGTATAGCTTTCCTATACGCCGCAATGGGTCGTTACGCCCACGACTACTATGGGAGTTCCGTCGCCATAGGCCTCGCGACCCGTAGGCGATCCCGTGTTCCAATCGATGACAGACGTACTAGCACCCCGTAGGTTGTCCGTTCGTCTCTTAACCTCCCCGTTGGAGGCTCCACGCTCATCGGCTGTTGATTTCATTGGTACGGCAAATGAGATCAGATGAGCGACACTGGTGATTACCAGGCGTTTTTCCAGGCATGGCTACGGCATATGGATGAGACTAGACTTGATGCAATTCAGCATTAACCATAGAGTGCGGTTCTTGCGGCACGTCGGGGCGCAACGCCTCTGCCCTTTAGCCGCTTTCCAGCCATGCTGCTGTCCCCTTTGTGTTTCCACGCTAGGTAAGGCTGGTGAACCAAGGATATTCGAGCCAATCCCTACCCGTTGAACGGGTGATCTGTCATCGTGTGACACGGCGCACCGTAACCTTTATTGGATCATCTGCGATTGGTGGTCGTGGTAATTCTCGGGGAGGTGGCGGTGCAACTTGCGAAGGTTTTGGCAAAACTCTACGATCATCATATTCATTGATCATTGCTTCCTTATTTTTTTTATCCTCTTGACTTGGCAAAAACGACATCTTGGTATTCCGTTCAATCTCCATATAACGTAAGGCTGAGTCTTCACCACTCGAAAACCCTGCAAATAAAATTCCTTCGCCGTTACGGTAGGCTAACAATGATCTAAGTTGTTGAATTTGTTCGGTCTCCTCAATATCCATACCAAGGTTATCATCAATAAACTTACAAAAGGCATCAATCGCCTTGGTTTGGGTCGCTTGGCTTGATGGTTCAAAACCCGTCTCCCAATTGCCATCACGAGCAAACAAGCGCTGATAGCGCTGTTTGCGGTCAGTCAATTGCAACTCATAATTAATCGCCACTGAACCAAGGCCTAAAGGCTTGCCCATACCCAGTTTAAAGCGATATTTTCCTGCACATGAAGCGAGATCCAGCACCCATAACAACGCCCCTAATTCAACATCGCTCAAATTTTCAAAGCGAATGGTGAATTCAAAAGTTGTGCCTGGGTTTACAGGAGTAATGCAAGTGTATTGGGTTTGAGCTTTTTCAACCTGTTTAATATCGGTCGTATAAGCATTTGAAGGTTGTTGATGCCAATACAGTTTACGCCCACGAATTACAGCACCTTTGGTTGAATAATGCGCTAATTGATCTTGCGCAGGATCTATTTGAACCAAATAATGCTGGAAGGTTGTTGGTTTCGGGCTAGCCAAAATCTGCGGAATGTGTGTTTCTTTTAATACATCACCTTGTTCAGGCGAGAGATGGGCATTACTAAAAAATACCCGCCCGGCTAAGGCTTGCTTTTTTTCTCCCTCTTGAGACAAGCTATTGTTAACGGCAGCCCGATTCTGATCATTTGTTTTGGTTTGACGCACATAACCAAAGATTGATTCGGCCAGATCAGGTATATTTAAGTTACTACTGATTTCAGAAGGGAGACAATCCAAGGCTGATACTGCTTTATCGAGATCATCCCTACGATAAGCCAAACGAAAATTAGGACTATGCCCAAAATAAATAACTTCCCCTTTTTCTTGAGTAGGCTCAATGAAGAAAATAGGACGACCATTTATCAGACATCCTTTTTCGCCTAATAATTTTTGAAATTCAGTCAGATTATTACAGTAGTCATAGATTGCTTGATCATTGATTGTGTATTTATGCTCTTGAGATTTCTCAAAAATAATACAATAATTCTTCCTATTACTATTTCCTTCCTCACCTGTTTCTAACATATTACCACTATTAGTTATAAATCCTTTATTATTCAAATTATTTCTTACTGATATTCTATCTGTTATAAATTTTCTGTGTTCATCAAAATTCGGATTATCAAAATATATTGGCTTATAACCTATAGAAAAATCATTATCATTAAACATAGATATGCCAATTTCTCTGATAATATCGTCGTTCAAGGAATTCCAAGGTTTATACCAACAAAAATTTTTCCCATTAATAACTTTCGCTTTGAATATTACCCATTTATCTCCAATTTTACAAACATACCCTGCCTGAACATTTTTAATTTTATTTTTATAATAGATCCCTATAGATCTCTTATTGTCGGCTACTGCTCGAAAAAAGAATTGAGGATTATCACTCACCCAGCCAACTTTGCTAAAACTAGCAATCTCGACCAAGGAACGAATCATGCCGCGCAACGAGCTAGCCGGAATTACAGGTTGATTGCTATTGGTAGTGGAGAAAAATTGGGGTTTATTTTTCGGGTTGGTTTGTAATACTGCGATTAATTCTTCTAAACTAGCACGTTGGGGAGGATCTACGGGTTGGGCATTTTGTTGCGACGCTGCAAATTCGCTGGCAGTTAATCCGCTGCGAATATAGAGATCCGTTTCCGTTGTCAGTTTACAGTCAATTTGCCCAGTATTTCTATTATTAGCATACCTAGCGTGATCGATCTTATCTTTATCAGGATCAAGCGTGATAACCCGATCCGGTAGGGGCACAAAATTGTAAGGCGCAATTGCAATACGGTTATCATTTTCTATCTTACGAATGTGCTTTTTCATACTTCAGCTCCTTGAGTTTGCCAACGCAAATCAACATAGCGGCTAGCGCGAATTGTGGCGATTCCATGTTCATCGAATTCGATTGAATGGTGCAACACCAACTGGGCTGGTCGCCAATCGGCTTCTGTTCGCTCAAACTGAAGTTTGGCTTTAAATTGGCGTTGCCCATTAGGTTTTTGCTCGATTTGATAAGCAACACCGTTGCTTTTTTGGGCATTACAAGTCGCCAAATCCAAGGGGATTAAGTGGTGCATGCCTTGGTTGCCATCAGTCAAAAATGTCCAATCACCAACGGCCTCGGCATGGGTTCCCCATAATATTTGCGTTTCATCAATAATATTCGCACTATCGCGAATAATGTGGCTACCCCATTGATCATCGTCGCGCCAGATTGAAAGTTGGGCTTGCTCACCAAAAATCAACATTTGCTGCAAGGTTTCTGAGCGAAATGGGGTATAACTGGCTTGAATCGCCTCGTTATAGCCTTGAAGATCGGATTTTTCATACATAATCAGCCGATCAGCATCAAATTTGCCCCAAATAACTCCATCGATCGCAAATGCTAGCAACCACTTAAATGTCAAACCCTGAATTGTGCTAGCTTGATCAGGAATGAAGTGCTGAATAATCTCGCTTAGTGATTTCATGAGGACGCTCCGATCGCTTCAACATACATTTGTAATTGATCTCGCTTGCCAGTTCCTGTTATATGCAATGAACCGATACCATCAGTGGCTTGCTTGAAGCAAAATTCAGCACCATCGACGGTTAACGTGGCCTCAAGCCCTTGAAGTCGCCCGCGCCCGATGCTACTGGTTCCGCCAATCGCCAAATCGCCAGTCCACAAATCCTTGAGCAATAACAGCAACAAGCCAACTTCAGCCTGATTAAATTTAGGCGTTGGCTTAGGATCAGGCTGTGGCGTATCTTCTGGTTTTTGCTGATCTTGTTGGGCTTCTTTTTTTGGTCGGGGTGGTTTGATCGAAATTTCAAGCGTGACGCAAGTTTGGTCGGTTTTCCACACCGGCATTTCGCTGAACAGCGCCCCATCAAACGCACCACCCGTAAAGCGATCAATTGCAATGCGGTTTTGCACTAATGGTTCAGTCGCAGGGTGCTGAATAATGCTATCTTTGATCATGATTCGGCTGGCCTGTGCTTTAGCTTGCTGCTCTATAACAAAGCCAAATAACTCATCAAGTTGCTGCTCGGCAGTTGCCACTTTCAAAGTATTCAAAATGCGTAAAGCCCGATGGCGCAAAACCCCAGCCCAACTTGTACCAGGAATAACGGGCTGCAACGTGCCATCAACCCGTGTTTGCAAATGCACAGGATCGGGAATCTTCTTGGATACAGTCTGATCATCCGGATTATTGATCAGATCTTCTAGATTATTGGTTTGGAGAGCCGAACGAATTAACATCGCATCATCAGCAAAGGTAAAATTTGCTGTAAGCGTTACCGGATAGCGGCTGGCATCGGCAGGTTGGAACCCAAAATAGTCATAGAGATTAGAATGTTGCGCAGCGGTAGGAATAGGGTTCTTATCATCACGCTCAAGCCAGCCAAAAATTTCAGTAGGCTTGGTCATATCTATTTCATAAATATCCCAACCTTTAACGCTACATTGCCCCAATCCACGATTTTTCTTCATGCCAAGGCTAATTTGGCCCGTCTGAAGGCCATGCAAAGCTTGAACTACTAATGGCAACAGATTGATAGTTGGTACTTCTTCCAGTACAATAAATTCAAGCTCTAAGCTAAAGCACGTTCCGGCTGGCAACACCTCTAAATCATATTTTGCCTGATCAGCAGCAGTTCTGGTGGCATGGTCAATCCGCACCCCATCGCGTAATTCAGCCTGAATCGGCTCACGACTGACTGCATCACTAATCAAGAGCCGACTTTGCCCAAAATATTCACCAACCTCTTCATCACCGATACAGCCAAATAATTTATCAATCGCTGTGTCATCTTTGGTTATATCTTTTAAATAACTGCGTAAAGCCCCAGCCAAACTACTACCTGGCAAAAGCGCCTTTTGCGGCTCACAACTATCGCGCAGAATCATCATATCAATAATTGGGTCGCTATCACCATTACTGAAGACCGCCGCACTTGTAAGCACTAGCTCGGCCTTGAAAATAATCCGTTTACGAATGATACGAGTTGCATTAATACTCATTGTTGTGGCGCTCCATCTGCTGGCTTGTTGGCATTAAGCTGTTTGCGGGCTTGTTTGGCGACCGACATCACTAAGCGCAAGGTGTATTCATCACGTAATTCTGAAGGAATTTCCAGCGGTTTTGGTAAATTCAAATGTTCATCCCAGTCAATTGGCTTCGTTTTATTAGCAAGATCTTTGAGCCAATCCAACAACGACTGTTGGTTAATTCTCGCGCGTTCAAATTGATTTTGAGCATTTGTAGGCAGACTTCCAACCAAATCATTTAATCCCGTTAAGCCCCTTTTGCCAATATTATTGCGTGCAGTCAGCCATAAACGTGCTAGTTGCGTGCTGGTAATCGTCCCAGCATCAATGGAATACGTTTGGGCTAATGTGACTAAACGCTGGTCTAACCGCTGGCGAATAATCCGTTCTTTGATCAGGTTGAGTTGCGGATTATCGATGGGTTCTGAAGGTATTGAGGCTGGTTGGGTTGTTGGCTGCGCTGAATCAGCAGATTTTGGCTTGGATTTGATTACTAAAGGAGTAAATTTGCCTTGATTATCAGTTTGTGGCCGCCAATTAATCGCAATCCGCCCAAAACCTTCATTGCGCCGCTCACCAATCCCCTGTTCAAGCCACGTTTGATAATGTTGACTGAGGTCACCTTTAACTACAAAAACGCTGCCCATAGCAATTGCTGGCACTTGAGGCAACGGCAAGCCCCACTTGCGATTAAAGCCACCGATAATGGTGCTAGCAATATTGGAATATTCCGGAACTGGCTTGAGACCTAACTTGCCAGCCAAATCAGTTGTATATTGCCCTTGCTGATCGCGAATTAGCATATCGCTCAGCAAGGTAATCGTATTCAGAGAGCTATCAATTTTAGTTGGAGTGTATTCCGCCCAATCTGAAACTGCTTCAAACTCAATCCGCACTTTGCCATAGCCTGCACTGCGCGAACCGCCGAGCCAGAGGAACGATTGCGATTGCTTAAGCAGGCTTTGAATTTCAGCAGCATCTGTATCCAATTCACACAAAATATAGCCAATAAAGCCTTGGCCTGGAGCAATTGCCTCGTAGCGAAAAACTGCGCCGCTACCCGAAGTTGCCCGGCCCTTTTGGCGATCTCGCGCCGTATGAATATTCAAGACCGTTTTAACAGAATCAGCAAGATGCAGTGCTTGGGCTGAATCCAAGCAACCAAAACGCCACTTAAACGATCGATGCTCAGATTTATCGTGTAAATCGCTATCGAGATACTGCTTTGTACTACTATCCCATAAACCTTGACTTAGCTCAGCTCGTTTCTTGCTGCGCAATGATTTTGGCAACGGCAAACAGCGTGCTTCGTCAATCGCGCAATAGCCATTTAAAAAGCGGGTTTGAGGGCTAAAAAATAAACGTTTAGCCGTAGGATCATCAAGTAAGTCAGCAGTGCTTTGTTTTTTTTGTTGATACAGCCCAATTAATGCGCCACGAATTGCGCTGCCAGGAATATAATCAAACGACACGCTACTATTGGGATCACCTTGTAACGAAGTAATTAAAAGTGGTTGCTCGGTTGTAATGGTATATTTCAATGAAATCATGCTTCAACTCCCAGTAATTGCTTCAATGTAGAAAAATTATTTGGCTTATTATGTTCATCTCTATCATGCTGGTTCGCTGAGGAATGATCGATCAAGCAGCATTTAACTCGGCCACGGCCACGATTGCGCTGTGTGCCCAAACGCCGTAACAAACGACAACTGAGATCTAATAATTCTTTGGCTGCTGGTTCTAAATCTTGTTTGCAATCAATTATAGATTCAAAGGTTAATCCATGAATAACTGCCCGTTGCGACCGTAAACTATGTGGCTTTGCCACTCCTGTAGCATTCTCAATCGCAGTTTGGCGACGAATAACGGTTAATGCATTGAGTATTTCATGGGTTGGTAATTCATAGCTTTTAAGCGTATTCTGAATCGCTAATGGTAAAATCGCATCACTAAAATGCAAGCGTGATTCTTTTCTAGCTACACTCCCACCAACTCCAAATAATTGGTCACGCATTCGTCGAATTTCATCAAATTCAGGATTAGAATTAGATTCAATTCCAGCAATAAAGGTATCGCATTCATCACAAAGCAAACCTTTGAGCGTGCGTCCGCGCAAGAATGGAAATCCATACTGATCATATTCAACTTCTTGATCAATTAAACCAACAATGCCATCACCAGTCCCAAAAGTTGTATCGCTCAATAGTGTAATTTTGATTGTGTAGCTGCTCATCGGGCCTCCAACGGATAATAAAAATCAAGTAATTCAATTGGATCAAAGTACATACATACGTTATCAATCCATCCTCGATTAATATCAATCTTGTATAATTTTTCAAATTCAGCGACTTTATCTGAGCCTTGGCGTAGAACTTCGCGCAGTTGCATTATTTTATTTTTCTTATCAGTCCATTCGCTCGATCGGAGGTTATCAATAATTTCTGCTACCGAATTCCAATCAACCATATCTGATGGCGCATTCTCAGTAATTGAAACTGGACGTAGACTCAGTGATGCACCAGAAGTTGTTTGATATTCACGCTCACGAATCTCTCCCAATGATCCAGTAATTCCAGTCATGGCAATTTGCCAATCGATTGCTGAGGCCTTATGGTCGCCAATTTTCTGCTTAGCCGAGCTACACAACTGTTCGGCTAAATCGTAGGCTCGCGCAAAAGGGTAGTGGGCCTTAACAATTGCGATCCCAGCACACCCATGCAAGTTTTCGGGAGCACTTGCTTGGTTAAACGCTTGGAGAAACTTAATCGCGAGGGCAATTCCCAGCCGTCCATCACACACAAAGGTCACATCATCGCCACCATAAATAATTGGCCGAAACGGCAGAAATGTTTGATCTCCTTGTCGTGTATCGTTTAAATAGAAAAACTGTTCAGACTCATTTTCTAACGACGGAAATCGAAAAGCTTTTTTAGGAGGCTTTTTATCAGACAGAATGCTTGCTTTAAGCTCTTTCGTATCAATAATTTGTTTTATAACAAGCCTTACACATTCCTGTAAAGCTTTTTTGCTTGCGCATCTCACTAGCTCAGATAATTTGCGTACTTTTTCTAAATACCCTTGGTCATCATCCCGATATTTTTGCTGAATTGCTGCAAAGCGCTTGCCCATACCATTGCCATCAATATGCACCACGGCGATATAGCTATGTTCATGTTCACTCCGCCCAAGGTTATCGAAATCGTAGGGAAATACATATTTTTTAGCTTGCTCAGCACTAAGTAATGTTTCATCCAACCTGTCGTTTGCATCTTTAAGTGAAACCAATTTTGCAGCAACCGCATGCGAAACTGGATACAACTCTGGTGCTTCTTTATCGGTAGCTCGATTAAAACCTGTTGCGGGCATACCGGTTGATTGGCAAAAGGCATTCACTGCAAGGCCAAGACTGGGTGTTTGGGTTGGGGTTGTCTGCTTCTTAAGGCGCATCTGTGCGAGCGCCTGCCGATGAGTTTCATTTAAATTCTCATTCCAGGCTTGATGTACCACCAAACAGCGCAAATCGGGAGCTTCACGCAATAGTTTTTCGCTCCATGTGCGGGTAAATTGAACCGCTAATTCACTGTTAGCAAATAATAGCCGCGTATTACCGCCACCACTCCAAAGAATTTGGGCAGCGGGAAGTTCTTTTGGTGGTAATAGAGGCTCAGCTTCCGAGAAACCATATTCTTGTAACCAAGTATCAGTCACTTGATCAACGAGATGTGATGCGCCAATTTGTTCACGTAGGCGGTTACTGCCAAAGATGTACTGTTGAATTCCACTGGTTTCGATCAACACTAAAACTGGAGTCATATGGGGGAATCCTCCGTAACACTCCAAAAGAGGGTAATGGAGTAAATGAGTAACCAGATTATATCAAAAACTATCAACAAAACCTAGTTATTAAAAGACTAAAATAACCTTTAAGTAGTCAATAGATGTTAGGAATTATGGAGGTTATCATATTGCATGAATTGAGGGGTTATACTAGCTCAAAGTTGGAGGTAAACAAAACACAACAAATCGTTCCGCTGGCGCATAGACTTCAACGAATAGCCCTATTTGACTCTATAAAATCCCGCCCGCAAGGCGAGGAAATACAGCCCATCACGCACAGTGAAATGCCCCTCGCCCACTATAGCGGGCAAGGGGCATGGACTTACCTAGAATAGCAATCCAACTATTCGATAGCTCCCTGAATAAGCATAGGGAGAAACTGAATACCCTGCGTCGCACGCTGTGGTTGGACGATAATCGACATTTGCGAACCTCCCTCAGTGGCTATCAGGTGGACACCCGAACTGGTTGTAAGCGGAATAGTGAGGGTTGTCTGGCAATAATTAGCATAGCAGCCAAGCTGCCCAATTGGCTGAGCATCAAGTGTCACCACAAATGAACGAGCAGATTCGTTATACAACCCACCACTACATTGAATAAAACCGCCAGATCCTTGAATTACGATTGGATCGCCTGCATGGGGCGTAGTGGAAGAAATGGTCTGTAGGGTCGGCCATATGATCACTTCGGTCTCGCCTGGCGGGCAATTTCCCTGCTCAAAGGCAATAATTGGCTGGGTAAAAGCCGCTGTATTGGTGGTTGGCAAGCCAATCGTTAGGATTAAGCTAATCGCCAACCAATAGCGGCTCAATCCGTCGATCGGTTTTAGAAATCGTTTCAGCAACATACAAACTCCTGTGTATATATATTAATGATTCCGGTTAGTACGCTGATCGTCCGAGGTTGGCGTAGGACTGAGCAATTGAGTCGTTGATAACGGCGATGGAACCACCTTGCTCGTGGCGGTTGGGCTAGCAGGTGGGTTGGGTGTACCAATTGCCGTTGGCATCACGGGAGTGCCAATCGCCGTTGGCGGGTTGGGTGTACCAATTGCCGTTGGCAGGTTGGGTGTGCCAATCGCCGTTGGTGGGTTGGGTGTGCCAATCGCCGTTGGCAATTGCGGCGCTTGCGGAACCGTCGTTGGCAGAACGGGAGCCGTAGTCGGTGGAATTGCGGTTGAAAGCTCCTGACTTGGTACTATGGGAATCGTCGTTGGCAAAACGGCGGTTGAAGGCTCCTCGGTTGGCTGCGGCATCGTCGTGGGCAATGGCTCCTGTGTCACAATCGGGATCATGGTTTGTGCTGGCAAAGCTTGAGTTGGAGGGACGATTGGACGAACCTGGGTTGGTAGCGGATTGGCGATAATCGGCGAGATGGTTATCGCTGTTTCCAAGGGATGCGCGACCTTGGTGGGGTTTGTCGTACTCAGACGCTCAGGGTGTTGCGAAGCTGGGGTCAGGGTGGGTGTAGCTGGCTTTTCGGCTATAAACTGAGTTACTGTAGCCAAGCTCGTACCGTTATATGCTTGCTCTAATCCACGTTCAGTCGCTGGTAGAAACCACCGAATACTAGCAAACCACACGCATCCGATTAGAATCAGCGCGGCAAAACCCAAGGCGAGCAGGCGACGTGATTGCCCAAATCGCGGCGCGTTGTTGGTAAGGCCAATAAGACGCGAGCGGGTGGCGACGCGTAGCGCTACTGGCGGGTACGCAGTAGTCTTACCAAGCAACTCAAACCACTGTTCTGTCTGAGTTTCGAGATCGGCCACCAGCAACCGACATGCATCACAGGTCGTTAAATGCGCCTCAATTGCCACAGCATCTGCTGGTGTCAACGCTGTATGTTGTGCTAGCTGAAGCCGAATATCACCGCAGTTCACGAGCCTTCCTCCTTGGTATACAGATCGCGGAAGTGATGACGGGCACGATGCAGGCGTACACGCACCGTTGAGACATTTTCATCCAGCATTGCCGCAATTTCGCTCGGGCTAAGGCCAACACAGTGGGCTAAGATGAGCAGTTCGGCTTCACGTCGGTTTAGGCGCACAAGACAATCACGCACATCATGAGCAGTTGCAATTGCTTGATCATGGGATGGTGTACTTGTCTGAAAGGGTAGCCAACGCCAGCGACGCTTGCGCCGCAGCATATCAATCACCAAATTGCCGCCAATCCGACAGAGCCATGCGTAGGGGTATAGCGGAAGTGTCTGAGTACGCAAGGCAACAAGCGCCCGGGCAAACGTATCTTGCACGATATCTGCTGCTTGTTCCTCATCCCCAATCAATCGCACAAGATACCGAAATAGCGCGAGGTGATAGTTCTCAAACCACTCGGCTAAGCATTCCCTTAGGGCAGCCTCGGCCAGCGGCGCTGCGTCAACTACCATAGATGATCCTTACATTCAGATCGAAAAACTGCCTTTAAAGACGAAGAAGGTAGCCCAATCATTTCATGAAGGCCCAAATCAATATTTATTGAGTATTTGAATCGAGGGCTGAGTCTGAAAAATTAACATTTAGAGGTTTACCAAGAGGTGATTTGCGGCCTTATCAGAGTTTTGGCATATCCCAATAATCACAATTGGACGCAATGACAAACGAAAAAATAAAAGATCAAATTGATTGAAGACTATTAAACGGCATGAAATTCTGCGCTGCCACTCCGGCTATCCGCGAATTCCATGCCGTTTGGGTATCCTAATTATCTATCTGTACGATTTCGATAGCTGATCCTAAGTTAGGCAACTTCGTTTTGGATTGGCGTAAAGCTAGGTTGACAGGTTGTTTGGCGATTGTAAGGCAATTTGCTAAGCAGCATGCCCATGGCACAACTATCGGTCAGCGCCGAATAGGTCAAGCCAGCACCCATAAACGCTGCAACCCAGCGCAATGGTGGCCACAACAGGCTCCCAAGCATACTCGCCAACACAATACTACCGGCCAAGCCACGCACTTGGCGATCCAAGGCCCAACGTTGGCGGCCTTGCTTAACTGGCTCGTTGGCCGCTTGCCACGCCTGAATTCCACCCTCTAAAATATGTAAATTTGGCAAATTGACGTGTTGTAATAAGGCTGCTGCTTGACGAGCGCGATTGCCACTGCGGCAGACCAACACCACCGGATGCTTGAGGCTTTCGCTCAGTTGTTGGCGCTGCTGCTCAATTTGATCAAGCACAACATTTAGGCTGCCATCGATATGCACACTTTCAAATTCAGCAGCAGTCCGCACATCCAGCAACACCAAATCATTCCCCGCTTGCAGTTGTTGCTTTAACTGTTGAACATTAACCATCAAAGGTAATTCCATGAACAAAACTCCATAATCACTAAACTAAAGCTGTAGACACTCTCATCGCAAAGCTGCGCTTCCGTAGTTTAGAGATGCTGGTTGCTTGTCAAAGGTTACATGGTTGATGCTTGTGGGACAAAGCAGTAGGTTGATTATAATCCAACCTAGCATTGATTATCTAAAAGCAATGCAATCGATTTGATCACTACCGCATGCAGAGCATCAAGTTAATAGCCTGATTGATTGCTTGTTGGTATCTTTTTTGCTATAGTGGCGGGTAATTTCTAAAAACTTGGTTAATTGAGGCATTTGATGCGTACATTTGTGGTCTATTTATTATTTTGCTTGCTAGTCGGTTGTGGTCAGCCCGATCAAGTTGCGACGACACAACCAACCTTGGGGCTGATTCTGAGCAATCCAACGGCAACGCCCGTGGCAATCAGCCCAAGTGCAGCTCCTGCCAGCGGTGCAATCAATCCCACTCAAGCGGTGGCTAGCACGCCAAGCATCAGCGCCGACGATTGGCAAAGTCAATATCGGGCTTGGATTGAAGAAGCCCGCCAAACCCATCCCTATAGCGAAAGCAGCGAGGTTATGTGGAATGTAATGATCTGCGAATCCAGCGGTAATCCCACGATTCAAGGCCCAGGCGGGCTAACTGGCTTATTTCAATATCAGCCAAGCACCTGGGCTGGAACCTGGAACCCCTATCGTGATCAACCAATTACCGATGCCCGCGCCCAGATTTTTGCCACTGCCAAAGCCTGGCACGATGGCAACCAACAATGGTGGGGCGTGTGCCTTTAGTTCTGCATAATCGTTTCAATTGTGTCAAACAGAATATCCAAAGTAAAGGGTTTAAACAAAAATTGCCCATACAGCTGGGTCTGGTCACGGCAATCAACGGCGCTCATAAACACAAATGGCGGCGAGGTTGCGCCAAATTCGCGCTGTACCAATTCGGCCATTTTGATCCCGTCCATAAACGGCATCATCACATCGGTCAACACTAAGGCTGGCTTAATGCGCTGGGCCAATTCGAGGCCACGTCGCCCATCATAAGCCACATCGACCGTATAACCTTCATCTCGCAGCGCATCGGCGATCATGTCTGCGATTGAATCTTCATCATCAACGATTAATATATGTTTTCCAGCAACCACACAAAGACTCCTTTTATCGCCGTGGGACATTGCAACGCCAATGATCGCGGATCATTAGCGTTTGCTCCTCGGAACACTTTAAAATGCATAAACCAGACCACGTAGCAAGATCCAGGCCAATAGGTCGTGAATGTTATTCGTTTGATTCAACGGGAAGGCTTACGGTAAGACAACTACCACGGCCTAGGCCTTCCGATTCAACAACAATACTGCCGCCATGCGCTCGCACAACAGCCCGAACAGTATACAAACCAAGACCAGTGCCACCAACCCGTTGCGTATGCCGCCCACGCGTAAAGCGCTCGAAAATTCGCTCAAGATCTTGGGGATCGATACCAAGGCCCGCATCGCGAATGCTCAGCAGCACTTGGTCGTGCTCAAGCTCTAAGCGTACATCGATATTGGTATCATCGGCGCTATATTTCAGGGCATTATCGAGCAAATTCCAAATCACTCGCTCCATCCAAATTGGGTCAACCCGCACCAACGGCCTAGCTAGAAGCTCCACGTTGATGCGGGGATTAGCTAAACCGCCATTGATCGTGGCAATTAATTGGCCGACCAACTCACCAAAATCCAATAAGCATGGGCTGATTAAGGTTTCGCCAGCGTTGATTCGCGCAACATCAACCAATAACGACAGATAATCACGCATACGATCGGATTGAGCGATAATTGATTGCAAGCGATTTAACTCGCGTTCGCTGCGATTTTCAGTTTTAGCCCGCCGCAACAGCAAATCGGCACTGCCACGAATCGTCGTCAGGGGATTTTTTAAATCATGCACGATAGTAGCAATGGCATTATCGCGATCACTTTCTTGCAATTTCCAGCCAGTGATATCTTGAAAGACGGCGACCGCGCCGATCAAATTACCGCGATTATCGTGAATCGGCGAGGTATTAGCCAAAATTGGAATTTCACTGCCATCGGGGCGACGCAAAATTAAATCATGTTTGAGAAATGGCTCCCCAGTGCGCAGCACGCGGGCAATCCCCGAATCGCCAGCCGGCAAGCGCGTGCCATCAGGTTTATACAGGCCAAAATGGCTATAACCCTCAACTGGCACCGAATGCAGTGGGTGTTGCCACAATTGCTCGGCCTGACGATTGGCCAAAATCAACTGACCATCAGGCGCTAAACCGACAACGACACCTTCTGGCAACACATCGATAATGCTTTGCAACAACGATTGATGCAGATCACCAAGGTTTTCGTGCTCATGCGGCTCGACATAGCTGGTGCGCAAACGCCCGATCCAGCCTTCCAGCAAGGCCTGAATAATCATTACTTGAGCTGGGCTGAAATTGTGCGCAGGATTAAATTTGGCGGCGTAAAACGCTTCATAAACAAAAATCAAGGTAGCTTTTTCGACGTTTAATGCCTGCTCAGCGCTCATCATCAGGCCTTCGGGCTGGCCTGCGCTTGGCGTAACACAATGATATTCACCAGAAGCAGTGCGGCTCCAAATCGTTACGTCAACTTGAAATGCCGCACTCAGTGATTGAGCCAAGGCAACCAACGATTGTGGCGCTTCGGTTGTGATCCGGCGCGAAAAGTCTTCAATCATAGCCCATTCGCGACTGGTTATATTCATTCAGGGTTCCTTCCACATATCGTTTAGTTGCAAGGCAGGTTTGGCTTATTCCGAGTTTGGTTTGATCGTGCGTCCGATAATTGCTTCGTAGCGCTGGGCTAGAGCGGTGTAATCCGAGCGTGGGTCAAGCGCTTTTTGGGCGATCCACATTTGTTGGGCAAGGCCACCAGCCCACAATGGCACACCACTGGCGCGGGCGGTATCAAGCACGGCGTTTAAATCTTTGGCCAATAATTCAGCCGCAAAGCCTTTGTTGTAATCGCCGCTAAACACGGTTTCAGGCAGCCAACGCTCTAATAAATAGTTTGAGGCGGTGGCATTCAACAACACATTGCGAATCGTTTCAGCTTCAACCCCGTTGGCAACACCAAAGGCTAAGGCTTCGATATTGGCCATGGCAATAATGCTGATCGCCAGATTATTGCAAAGCTTAACGACTGAGCCAGAACCACTAGCGCCAATGTAGCTGACCGCACCGCCCAGTACCTCCAAAACTGCTTGGCAGCGCTCGAATGTGCTTGGTTCGCCGCCCACCATAATCGCCAACTCGCCAGTTTTAGCACGGGCTGGGCCACCACTAACTGGCGCATCGAGCATGGCAATTTGGCGTTCGGCAAGTTTGGCAGCAATCGCCCGACTGGCGGTGGGGGCAATTGTGCTCATATCAATACAGATGCTGCCCGCCGCCATGCCATATGCAGCACCATTCGTGCCAAGCAATGCGGCCTCAACTTGGGGCGCATCAGGCACCATCGTAATCACAATATCGCTGTTTTCGCCCAACGCTTGGTAGCTTTCGGCGATGATTGCCCCTTGCAAAGCCAACTGTTCAGCAGCTTCGCGCCGTTGATGCACGCCAACCGTCAATTGATAGCCTGCTTGGAGCAAATTCGACGCCATCGGAGCACCCATCGCGCCCAAGCCAATCAGGCCAATTCGTGGTTTTTGCATGATTATTCCTCAATACCCAAGCCAATTATGCTTCCGGCCAACCTGGCTCAGTAATCGCCATATCCAAGGCATCGTTGAAGCGATTAAACATCGAAAAAAGGCTGGTCGTGGCGGTTAATTCCACAATTTCGCCTTCATCAAAATGCTCACGCAAACTCGACCATAGTTCATCGCTGATGCCTTTGGCATTCAAGGTTACTTGTTCGGCATAGCGCAAAGCCACCCGTTCGCGCTCAGTCCAACGTGGATCATCGGGCGATTGCAAGGCATCAATATTTTCTTGCAAAAGCCCAAGGTTGCGCAAAATCGTCGAGTGCGAGGTTAAACAATAGGAGCATTCGTTTAATTGCGATGTGCGTACCACCACCATCTCTTTTAGGCGTAAATCGAGCGTACCAGTGCTCAATACAGCACTCATTAAATTGCTGGCGGCGATCATCATTTCAGGGCGGCGAGCAAACGTGCGAAACATATTTGGCACATTGCCGCGCTTGGCAAAAAAGCCCTCGAATACTTTCAGCGATTCAGGATCAACTTCGTTAGGCGCAAGTGGTTTTAATCGGGGCATTGCAATGAACCTCCACTAGTTTGAATAAGGACAACTCACCAAATTATAAACAAACCCGCCCGATTGCAAGCACAATCATACAGGCGGGTTGCTGCGTTAGAATCAGCCAAATCCAGCTTTAGTAGCGTGGTTGGCGACTGCTGCGAATAATCCAAATCGTACCAAAAACGATCAAGAGCAAGCCCCCAATCCCTGCTAGCCAAATCCACAAGGGCACTGATGGGGTTGCCGCTGGACTATTGGGTGCGCTTGGGTTGCTAGGAGCTGAGGATCGTGGTTGTTCGCTAAATCGATCAGCTGGAGCGGTATCGTCGGGCAAGATTTGGGCTGGGCCAGAGCCTTGCGCTTCAGGCAAGGTGCTGCGCCATTCGCTATCCAAGGTATCAAGGCTACGATTCAAGACAGTTTGCACCGCCACATCATCGGTTACGCCACTTTTAAATTGAGCGACGAGTTTGGTAATCGCCTCGATGCCATAAGTTGATTCGATGTAACGCACCACACTTTCGCTTTGGGCATACGAAAGCAGGGCTTTTTCAGGGTCGGAAGGAAAATTCGAGGCCAAAGCACGTAACGGAATCAACTCGCCATTTTCGGCAGCCCGCTCAACCATTTGCTTAAAGCCAGCGTCGGGCGAATCTTGGTTGGCAACCGCCAAACCTTCATCGAACCAAACTGGCATACCACCATAATTATTGTTGGTTGCTTGATGCAGCACCAAATGGCTTAATTCATGCGGCACTAAACGACCTAATTCAGCGTCATCGCCAGCATCAATCGACCCAATAATCAAGCCAAGGTCAGGCCGTGCTTGACCGCCAATCCAATCGGCTGAGTTGGGTGGCAAAGCGCCGCGCATATCGCGGGTATTGCTATAAATCGAGATCGTCATGGGATCTTCGACCGAACCGCCAATCCGCTGCTCAAGCCGATCAAGCCCACCAAGTGCGCTATCGAGCAAATCTTGTCCCCATTGCTCATCGCCATCATACCAGCGCACAGTGATCCCACGTGAGCTTTTTTCTTGCCAATTGAAACGGGTATCTTGATATTGGACTGATTGCTCAGGTGTTTCAGTAATCGTGCCATCTTCGGCAACCAGCTGCCATTTATAGCGCACCGTCACGCCAACTGGCAAAAATTCAATGCTGGTATCGCGGGTAAAACTGGCCTCAATCGAGCTACCAGGTTGCCATTTGGCCTCGGCCTCGGTGTAAGCTGGCACATCGCCTGGCTGCACACCCAAGGCATATAAAAACGTCACTTCGCGAATTGGCGAACTTGATTCAGCTTCAAGCTCAAAAACCACATTTTCGCCAAAGCTGCTTGTTGCTTGGTTACGCGAGATTTTGGCTGGCTCAGCCGCCTGAGCCGTAGCCTGAAACCCCAGCACAAACAAACATGCTAGCATCCACAACACTACTCGTCGCATATAAACCTCACTACTCTGTGCCTTCGGTTCTCCAGCGCAAGAAGGCATCGATAAATAAATCAATCTCGCCATCGAGCACTGCTTGGGTATTCGATGTTTCGACGTTGGTCCGATGATCTTTAACTCGCCGATCGTCAAGCACATACGAACGAATTTGATTGCCCCAAGCGGCATCGCGATGTTCGCCCTTGAGTTTGGCACGTTCAGCAACTTGGCGGGCTAGCTCACGTTCCAACAAACGCGCCCGCAACACATTCATCGCGGTTTCTTTATTTTGCAATTGCGAACGTTCATTTTGACAGGTTACGATAATTTCATCGGGCGTGCCACCACGATAAACCAAACGCACCGCTGAGTCAGTTGTATTAACACCTTGCCCACCATGGCCACCAGCCCGATAGACATCAACCCGCAGATCTTCAGGATTAATTTTGACTTCGGCGGCATCATCGACTTCGGGCAACACCTCAACCCGGGCAAACGAGGTATGGCGACGATGGTTGGCATCGAAAGGCGAAAGCCGAACTAAACGATGAATGCCAGCCTCGGCCTTGGCATAGCCATAAGCATAGGGGCCGCGCAATTCTAAGGTAGCACTTTTAATGCCTGCCTCTTCGCCGTCCATCATATCGACAATCGTGGTACGAAAACCCTGGCTTTCGCCCCAACGGCTATACATACGCAACAACATCTGCGCCCAATCCTGTGATTCGACTCCGCCAGCGCCCGATTGAATCGAGATAAAAGCATTGGTGCTATCGTATTTTTCGCCCAGCAAAATGCTCAATTCAAGCTGATCGACCGATTTGGTCAAGCCGTTGACCTCACGCTCAATTTGGCTGAGCGAATCAGCATCATCAGCCGAAAGTTGCAACAGATCGCGCAGGGTTGCCAAATCGACGGCTAAACTATCCCACATTTTCAATTCTTCTTGCATGCGAGCGAGTCGTTGCAAAATACTTTGGGCCTGTTGTGGATTATCCCACAAGCTTGGTTCGGCAGCCTGATGTTCTAAGTCATGCAATTCGGCTTGTTTGGCAGCCCAGTCAAAGCCGCCCCCTTAGCGCATCGAATCGCGCTTGCAACGAGTTTAGGGCCGCCCGAAGATCAATAAACTCTGTCATGAACGGTAGTTCCTCTAGGTAGTTAAACACAAGATCGAGTGGGTTTAGCACTCGATCTCATGATACTCGAAAGCGTTAATTTTGCGAAGGGTTTCGTTGATCAACCTGTGGGACTGCTCCTTGTAAAGCTAGGGAGTAAGCGCATGAAAGCGCCCCAGCAAATACACCATTAAACCTACAAGCTTGGCGACTGAATACCCATTGCCACGCCAAACAAGAACAGGCATAGTACAAATACAGACAATTAGCCCAGATTTTGCCAGAGAATCCCCTTGTCAGGGCCAATAATTAGTGCCATACTCAGCTAGATAGCTAGTTTCGGCTAGGTTGCTGTTGTTTTTCGAGGAGTTTGCATATGGCTAGCAGGCAGGCAATTGGTTTCATTGCACCATCACTCGCCGGCGAATTTATGACAGGCGTTATGGAAGGCATTTTGCAAAGCTTACGCAAGCATCAATACGATTTGATTGCGGTGCAAGGTGCTCCCCAACATCTGATCAACAACCAACTGGCCAAACAGCATATCAAAGCTTGGATTGTGATTATCGATCCGACTGGGTTAAATGAATTAGCGACCAACATGCCAGCCGTCGTCATTAGTGCCCCCAATGCTGGCGAGCGCTTTCCGCTGGTCATGCCCGATAACAACCAAAGTGCCCGGGCGATGGTCGAACACCTGATCGAGCATGGTCATAGCAAAATCGCCTTCGTTGGCAATTTTAATAATAGCGATATGCGCGATCGCTACACGGTATATTGCGATGTGCTCAACGAACATAGCATCACGCCTAACCCGGCTTGGGTGGTCGATGTTGGCGATTATACCGAGGGTCGCACCGAACATGCCTTCTACCCGCTGATTGCCAATGGGTTAAATTTTAGTGCCGTGGTCGCCGCCAACGATCAACAAGCAGTTGGGGTAATGATGGCCTTGGAAACTAAGGGTTATCGAGTGCCACACGATATGGCAGTTGTGGGCTTTGATGATGCCACTATTGCCCAACATGCCAACCCACCATTAACCACCGTGCGTCAACAACCCCAATTGCTTGGCAGCATCGCCGCCGATACTGTTATTGAGCTGATCGCAGGTAAACCGGTTTCAAACGCCCCAATCTATGTGCCAACCATCCCCATTTGGCGGCAATCGTGTGGCTGTAAAGATGTTTATACCGGAATTAAGACCAGTACAGTTGCGCCCAAACAGCAACATTGGGCCGATCAATTAGCCCAACGTATGCAGCAAGTGATCTATTATCCTGTGCCAATCGATCCCAATCTCAGTCTCAACGAGAGCAACCAAGGGATTCGCAGCCTGATTCAGGCACTTCAGGCTAAGGTTGAGGCCCAAAACGTTGAGGTCGATTATTTGGCGGCATGGTATGCAATTATCACGGTTAGCTCCAAATCGGATACGCTTTCGGTGCTGTATCAGGTGTTTGCTACTGCCGCTAATCAACAATTAGCTCAAATCGATCTGCCTGCCGATCAGATTAATGGCTTCTTGGCCACCGCCCATACAAGCTTGCTGCATACCGTGCTTGAGCTACAACGGAACGAAATTACTGGGCTTGATCGGTTGCTCGCTGCCAATCATGAGCTGAGCATGCTCCTCGTTTCAAATCAAAAACAACAAACTGGCAAATTAGCGTGGATGCAGCGCTTGCCGGTTTCGATCGCTTGTCTAGCGCTATGGGATGAGCAGAAACCAGGTTTTTTACGGCTTGCCAGCATTTATAGCAAAGATGGCTCGTCAACCATCAAAGCAGGCAGCCATTGTCACGGCAGCGAGTTTCCGCCAGCCGAATTTCTCGAGCAAGCTCGCCAATTGAATAGCAGCGGCTATGTTGCCTGTGTGCCGATCGTCACTGCCAGCCACGATTGGGGTATTTTGGCTTTTGGCCATGCTGATGTCCAAAAAACAATCGCTGATATTAATAGTTTGTATATTTGGGCTTCGATTTTGGGCAGTTCGCTCGAACATGAAGCGCTTGAGTCAACGCTTGACGCTGAACGCGAGGTTTTGCGCGGAGCAGTTGATCGTGAACATGCGTTATCCAAAACAATTTTAGAGCTTGGTTGCCCATTAATTCCTCTATTACCAGGTGTATTGTTAATTCCTTTAATTGGCAGCATCAACACCGAGCGTGCTCAGCAAATCACTGAAACCGTGCTGAATGGTATCAACGAACAACAGGCTAGTCGGGTGCTGCTCGATATTACCGGGGTTTCGATGGTCGATACTCACGTTGCTAGCTCACTCATGCAAATTGCTCGGGCGGCGATGTTGCTGGGAGCAAAGGTAGCCTTGGTTGGGGTGCGCCCCGATATCGCCCAAAGCATCGTCAGTTTGGGGATTAACCTCAATACCCTGGTTACCTACCCCAATTTGCGCACTGCGATTCAACAAATGGCAATGGTTTAAATGATCAAGCCGTAGCATGTTGATTGTGCTACGGCTTGATTAAATTATTGCTGTAAACCGAGGGCTTCGACCGTCAGCGCATCAATTTCACGCTGACCACTCAGTTGATTGACCACGCTAAATCCACCTGCATAATCCCACATCGTCCAGCCAATATTAAATTCTTCAAGCACGCTGCGCAGATCATGCAACCACGCCGCCCGATCTTCAGGCTTGCTTTTGAAGCGATAGACCCCAAATTCGTTGCAGGTCAAACGCACTTGATGCTGCTCAGCCCATGCCGCCGCTTGGCCAATCCACTCACGTAGCGTATCAATGTTCCAGCGTTCGTTGCCATAGTTAATTGCAGCATCACGCGCAACGTCGTCATCAATCGTCGCCACAATCGGGGCTAAGGCTTCGGGACTCGATGGATAGGGCAAATATTCGAGATACGGCCAGTAGGGTGCGCCCCAGGTTGCCGCCTGATGCGTAAAAGTATGCGGATCATAACAGTGGAAATTGTAGATAATATTCGGATCAGCCAATGGCTCAAGCTCTAACAACTCGGTAATGCTCGACCATTTATGGCCAGTTGCAATCAAGGTATGGTTGGGTGCGCCAGCCCGCATCGCCGCCAATAATTCGGCTTGGACAAAAGCCCATTGCTGAGCATCGGTCACGACTGGTTCGTTCAAGACCTCTAAAAAGAGCATTTCTGGATCACGCTGAGCCAAGTGAGCAGCCAAACGTTGCCAGAAACTAGCAAAGATTTTGACCAAGCTGGGCGAGCTAAACAAACGCTGCTTAAAATCGTCTTCGGGGTGTAAATCGACAATGACCGCCAAATCATGGGCCAACATCAAATCGATCACCCGATCAACTTCGGCCAAATAGCTAGGATTCAACTCGGTTGGATTGCTCTCATTCAGCAGCACAACTGGGTTGAGCGTAAAGCGCAAATGGCTACAACCAAGCTTGGCTAGCAGCGCAATATCGGCCTCGGTGTTGTACGTGCGCAAATGCTCCAAACTATATTGGTTGGTATAATCTTGGGCAAACCAATGGCTTAAATTAATGCCACGGGCTAGCTTGGCAAACCGTGTATCGCTAATCGCCGTTTTTGGGTTCGACAACGTTGTCATGATCATTCCTCACACACAAAAACACGAAGCAACTAAGGCTTCGTGTTTGTTCAATTAATCAATTAGGCTCCTGCTGCGTCTTCGTTCAGGCGCGGGCGTTTGAAACGCAAGCTATCGGAACGGGGAATTTTCGGCACACTATCGATCAAATTACGGGTATATTCCTGCTTGGGAGCACGGAAAATTTCCTCAACCGTATCATATTCGACGACTTTGCCATGGTACATGACGGCAATTTGGTCGCTCATATGCTCGACAACCGCCAAATTATGCGAAATAAACAAATAGGCTAGGCCCAATTGTTTTTGCAAATCTTGCAGCAAACGCAAAATCTGCGCCTGAATCGACACATCAAGCGCACTCACGGCTTCATCGCAAATCAACAATTTGGGATTCAAGGCCAAGGCGCGGGCAATGCCAATCCGTTGTTGCTGACCGCCCGAAAATTCAAATGGAAAAGCATTGGCAGCACCAACATCAAGCCCAACCAACTCTAATAATTCATGGACGCGCTTGGTGCGTTCGCGGGCCGTGCCAACATTGTGAATCAACATTGGATCTTCAATCGCACTATGCACGGTCATCATGGGGTTGAGGCTCGCCAGCGGATCTTGGAAAATCATCTGGATATCGCGGCGTTTGAGCCGTAAAGCTTTGTTGGACAACCCAGTAAAATCAATGCCATCGAAGAAAATTCGGCCTTTTTCGGGGTCGTACAAGCGAATGATACAGCGCGAAAGTGTCGATTTGCCCGACCCCGATTCACCGACGATCCCCAAGGTTTCGCCAGCATTGAGGGTAACCGAAACATCTTCGACAGCGGCAAAGCGGCTTTTATCGCGCATGAAATATTTGGAAACGCCCTCGACTTTGAGCAAGGGCTGGCCTGAATTAGGCGTGGATTGGTTGGGCGACATTGAGCATTACCTCCGCTGCTGCATCATCACCTTGTTGAGCAGCCTTGACCACAGCATCGGCGTGGAAACAAGCCACCAGGTGATTGGGTTCGACCGTAGTTAATTCGGGCTTGCGTTCTTGGCAAACGCTGCTTTTGAAGCGGCAGCGCGGCGCAAATGGGCAAGCTTTATGCACTTTTAAGGCACTTGGCGGGTTACCAGGAATTGGCTGGATGGCGGTTTTGCCGTGGCCAATCTCCATGGTGCTGTTGAGCAAACCCAAAGCATAGGGATGCGATGTGTGCTCAACCAAGCGATCAACAGTCGTCATTTCGACAATTTCGCCAGCATACATCACCGCCAAATTATCGCAGTAGTTGGTGGCCACGCCCAAATCGTGGGTAATAATAATCATGGCCATACCCGTTTCGTCCTGCAACGATTCGAGCAAATCAAGCACCTGAGCCTGCACCGTTACGTCAAGTGCGGTGGTTGGCTCATCGGCAATCAGCAATTTGGGCTTGAGTGCTAAGGCCAGCGCAATCATCACCCGTTGGCGCATGCCACCAGAAAATTGATAGGGATAATCGTTGAGCCGCTTGGCAGGCTGGGGAATCCCAACCCGATCGAGCAACTCAATTGCCCGTTCTTTGGCTTCGGCTGCCGAGTAAATTTTGCGCATGCGCATACTTTCGGTGATCTGCGCCCCAATTTTCATAATTGGGTTGAGGCTGGTCATTGGGTCTTGAAAGATTACCGCAATATCGCGACCGCGCACATCTTGCAGCTCACGCGGAGCCATTTTGACCAAATCAACCCCGTTGAACATCGCCGAACCACCAACCACGCGGCCAGTCCGACCAATCAAACCAAGCAACGAAAGCATCGTCACCGACTTGCCCGAGCCAGATTCACCGACAATTCCGAGGCTTTGGCCAGCTTCAAGCGTAAAATTAACCCCGTTGACTGCATGCACCACGCCACCAGGCCGCTTGAACTCGACTTTGAGATCCTTGACTTCCAATAATGGCGCACCCATTAGCGTTCCCCTTTCGTGTTGAAGATTTCTTGCAAGCCATCGCCAAACCACGTAAAGGCTAATAGCGTGATGCTAAACAAAAGGGTTGGCCAAACGGCTAAGTGCGGGAAGCCGCGCATTTTGCTAATCCCCAAGTTAATCAAGTTGCCCCACGATGGCTCTGGTGGTCGAATCCCAACCCCAATTACCGAAAGCCCAGCCTCGGCAACCATGGCATAGGGAATCCCAAAGCTCAGCGCCACCGCGATTGGGCCAAGAATGTTGGGCAACACATATTTGGTAATGATGTGCCATTCGCTCGCCCCCAGCGTGCGGGCGGCCTGCACATATTCCTGATTTTTCAACGAAAGCACTTGGCCACGAATCAACCGAGCATAGCCCGCCCAGTTAGTAATCGCCAACGCAATCACAATCGTGGTTACTTTTTGGCCGAGCGTCGTCGCCAAAATAATCGCCAACAAGGTCGAAGGAAACGAATTGAAAATCTCAACTAAGCGCATCAAAAAGGTGTCGGTTAAGCCACCGCGCATACCTGAGACCGAGCCAATCGCCGCCCCGATTATTAAGGATAGAATCGATGTGCCCAAGCCAACAATTGCCGCAGTGCGCACCGCATAAATAATCCGGCTCAATTGATCACGGCCAACATCATCAGTTCCAAACCAATAGGTACTGGAAGGCTTTTGCCACGTTGCAGCCAGATTCTGATCGTTATAGTGGTATGGGGCAATCCAAGGGGCAAAAATGGCTAGGATGACAAAGATAATGACTAAAACTAAGCCAACCAAAGCCATAGCATTGCGGCGATAGCGCCGCCAAAACACCTTGAGCAGCGATTCCGCTACCGGAAGCTCCTCTTGGGCTGTGGGTTGTGAAAGCTGATTAACTGCCATGATACAAGCTCTCCTTTGAGACTAGAGCGTGGAACAACCAAATTAGGCTTCGAGCTTAATCCGCGGATCAAGGATGCTATACAGGATGTCGGCTAATAAATTGGCCAACATAACCCCAAGGGCCAAAATAACCGTGCTGGTGATTACCAAGGGGTAATCGCGTGCACCCAGCGCGGTGGCAAACAATTGGCCAATCCCTGGAATCCGAAAAATATTTTCAATCCACACCGAGCCAACCAACGCATAGGCAATTTGCGGCGCAGTGGTTGTTACCACAGGAATCAAGGAGTTACGAAGGGCATGGCGCATAATCACCAAGCGCTCGGAGATACCTTTTGAGCGAGCAGTACGAATAAATTCTTGACTCATGGTTTCAGCAACTTGGTTGCGGGTAAAGCGGGCAATCCCAGCAATTGGCCCAAGTGCCAAGGTTAGCACTGGCAAAATCAATTGCTTGAAGGTTGGCACGGGTGTGGCCCAACCACCATTTGGTAGCACATTCCAAACTTGCCCCGCAAAAATCAGAATCAGCACAATTGCCAAAACATACACGGGCACGACTTGGCCGATCATCGAAAAGCCGGTCACGATATAGTCAATCCAAGTATTGCGGCGAAAACCAGCAATTACCCCGAGCGGAATCCCCACAATTAATGCGAGGCCAATCCCGAGGAAGACGATCAACAACGTGCGCGGCAAGCGTTCGCGCACCATATCTTGAATCAAAATACTTGGGCTTTGAAACGAGGGGCCAAAATCGAAGGTAACAGCATTTTTGGTGTAAGTCCAAATTTGCATATAGAGTGGTTTATCGAGGCCATAGCGTTCATCAAAGAGCGCCTTTTGAATTTTGAAGGTCTCGCTGTTGCTATTGGCCAGCGTGGTCATTGCGGCCACCGCTCGCTGGACATCCATAAAATTGCCTGGGGCTTTGGCGAGCAGCGTATAGGAGATTGCAATAATCACCACCAGCGAAACTGCCATCATCGCCAAGCGTTTGATTAAGAAGAAGATAAAATTGACGCGCATAACGACCCTACCATTACTAAATGACAAGTATCAACAGTGCATTCCATCATGGCAGAGCCGGCGATCAAAGCGTGCAGCCGTATGTCAGTCAGAATGCGTGCAGTGGGGCAACTGGCGGGCGTTGATCAACACCCGCCAGTCTGGCCAAACTTATTCAGTCCACTGTAAATATTGATATTGGAAGATCCCGCCCCACGAGAGTTTGTTGATCACAATGCCTGAGAGTCGTGGATCGGTTGCGTAGTACAACTTGTCGTAGTAGATGGGGATCATCCAAGCTGAGTCGATTGCCAATTGTTGAATTTCGGGCAAGGTTTGCCAAGCGTCATCGAGCGTTTGGCCAGCCAGTTTGATCATCAAGCGTTGGGCTTGTTTGTTTTCTTCGGTACGATAATCATACCACGTTGCGTCTTGTTCTTCCTTCAAGACCAACAACAAGCCATCTTTGTAGGCAGTCAGCTTTTCAGCATCATCTTTAGCAGCAGTAAAGCGTTCGTTGATTGCATCCCATTGATCTTTGAAGCTGGGAGCTTCAGGAGCTTTAGCTGAAATTTTAGCCATTTCTGGCTCTTCAATTTTACTGATAGCTTGGCGCTTAGTCCAAGCAGCTTCAGCACGAGCGGTCAAATCAGCCCAATCGCCAACGGCTTCGGTGCTGCTGACAGCATCGATTTGGGTTTGGTATTCAGCGAACTTAGCCATCCCACCTTCTTTGAAGTCCATGAAGTACCAAATATGGTTGGTAGCCAAGGTCAAGTCGAGTGGTTGGAACCAGTTCATTGGGCCGCCAAGGGTCGCAAAGCCTGGTTGAATATCTTTGTTATAGTTCGACCATTGGATGTTTGAGTAAACTGGACCTTCGTTGTTTTGAATCACAACCTTCACGCCCAAATTATCTTGCCACATCTTGGCGACGGCTTCAATCCAAGGCATTTGTGGGTCGTTTGATGGTGGCGCGTAGAAGGTCAATTCAGGGAAGCCAGCACCATCGGGATAGCCAGCTTCGGCCAGCAATTGCTTGGCTTTAGCGACATCATAGCTTAAGCTCTTAACTTTATCCTTGACCCGTACGTCGCTGTTGAAGGTATCGGTTGGGACTGCCAAGCCCTTCAAAATTTGGTCGGTGATAGCTTTTTTGTCGATTGACAACGCGAAGGCTTGGCGCACCCGCACATCTTGCAATGGGCCAGCATTCAATGAACGATTGTATTGAATACCCTTCCAAACGATTGGGTTTTCTTCGCTCTTGATGTTGTCTTTGATGTCGGGGTTGCCTTGAGCGTAGGCCAATTGGCTAGCATCTTCAAGGAAGGTGAATTGAATTTCTTGGTTTTCAAAGGCTTGCAAGCGAGCATTAGCATCGGCGTAAGGCCGCAACACGATCGTGCCAACGTTGCCAGTGCCTTCGCCAACATAATTGGGGTTGCGCTTGAGCACAATATCGCCGCCGCTGACCCACGATTCAACAATGTATGGGCCGTTATAGACCGCATTCTTGGGGTCAAACCAATCGCTAGGGTTGGCTTCCAAGCTCTTGGCATTGATTGGCATGGCGTTCATAACTGGCAAGAAGTTGATAAATGCAGCGTTTGGTTGGCTCAAGGTCACTTCGATCGTGTAATCGTCGATCAATTTGAAGCCGACTTCATCGACACCAACTGCGCCAGCCTTGAAGGCATAACCATTTTTGACATAGCCCATCATGCCTGCCCACATTGGAGCATCTTTTAATTCTGGGCCAGCTGCTCGAACCCAAGCAGCATAGAAATCTTTAGCGGTAACGGGGTCGCCATTCGACCATTTTTTGTCTTTACGCAGTTTGATCGTCCAAACGAGGTTGTCGGCTGAAGGAGTAGCGCTTTCGGCAATTTTTGGCACGATGTTCAATTGTTGATCGTAGCCATATAAGCCTTCGAACACAACGCCTTGTGAGACAAACAATTGAGCTGACCAGTAGGCATGGTCAAGACTGGTAATGCCACCTTGTTGGAATGGTAAGGTTACCGTCACATCTTTAACATCTGTACTGCCAGTTGTCGGCTGGGAATCAGTGCCGGCGGTTGGAGCGGTAGTTGTTGCTGAAGAATCGCTAGCAGTAGTTGGTTGGGTTGAGTCGGTCGCGGTGGTTGCAGTTGAGGCGGCATCGCCACAGGCTGCTAAGAGTGGCAAGACGAGAATCAGGAGCGCAATCAAGCTCCACAGGGTTTTTGGCTTCTTTACCATGGGAATTTCCTCTTCTTTGAGCAAATTGAATCCAAAACGACGTACTACAATGTCAAGCGTTTGGGTTACGATTTGATCGTCGATGAGCCTCCTTAGCTAGAGACAATCAAGCTTGATCATCCTCACAAGCCTGCCCAACCGAGAAGCTAGCTAGATAGTTGCTTCTGATGCCGTTGTCGAAGCAAGCCGGTGCATGCTGGGTGTTACATGCCGGACATTTGGGAGATTAATTACTTTTTTTAGTAAAGAAAATAAGTTCCCTGGAGGCTATTGCAGTTCTATTGCTAGCGATAGACCGGTCTCTCACTCCGATAAACGCCGATTTAGCACTGCCATAGTCGCTAAATGTCCCGCAAACTTGAAATTCACTGAAGAATTATTGAAATTTGTGCTTATTATAGGAGAATCTCTCTAAATGTCAAGTATGTTTTTTACTAAAAGTTTTAGAAAAAATATTTGAAGCCGATTCTTTAGTTTTAGATCAATCTTCCAATTGGGCACCGTTAGAACCGTCTCCAGCTACGGCTGCGTAGCGCGACCAAATTCCTTATCGAAACTGCGATTGCCCTAGGCGACAATCAGACTAGGTGTTAGTCCAGTGGCAAGGGCTAGTATGCTCAATATAACGACCTCGGATTGGGATACTAGGTGGTTCTGAAACCAAACCAATACCAATCCGAGGTCGTTATGTAAATTCTATTGGTTATGCAGCGCATCCAAAACTGTAACAACAAGAAAACTTATCGGATGCTTGTATTTTAGTGGTTGCTGAGCACAAATTGGCTCGAACTAGATTGCTTGATCGTTGGGTTGGCGTTGAACCCTTTGATAATCAACCAGATTGCCAAGCTCATTTCGGTCAGCGCAACCGGAATTGCCAGAATTGCACCCCAGGTCGAAAGTTGTTCGATCACCCCAAATAGCTCCAACAAGGCCGCCAAAAACACCGTGTTTGAGCCAATCAGCCCAATAATCGCGATTGGACGTGGAATCAGGCGAGTGCGATAGAAAATATAGCTATACATAATTGTGTTGAGGCCAAGCATAAAATTCGGGCCGATGATGAACGTCCAATCGTGGATGGCAATTAATGCAGTGCCGACCACGCGATAGCTTTGCTCATCAGGAGCGGTGGCGCTACTAAATTCACGGCTTAGCGTCAATAATGCCAACATGCTCACGATGCCGATTGTGATTACAACCGCCTCTAAGAAGCGAAAACACAAGTGAGCCAAGGCCATGCGCTCGCTATATTGGCGTAAGATCGGAAACATGGTTACGGCTGTCCCAACGGCGGTAACAACTAAGCCTAATTCCATCAAAGCAGCAAACACAATTTGGTTGCCATTGGCCGCACCAGCAACTAAATAATCGCTTTGGTTGAGCAATGGCCCGTACATAATCAAGCCAACAATCGAGGTTACGGCGGCCAAAATAAAGTAAATTCCAATCAGGATGGCGTTACGACGCTGGTTTTGCATAGCATGTGCTCCTTCTGTAGGCAGGATCGATTGGTTCAGTGGCACGACGGCAATCAATGGCAAGCCTAAATCGCGAATTTTGCGCAAGATCCGATATAACGCTGCTTGATCAACAATTTCACCTATGAGCAGCGTATCGCCTTGAGCGGTTTGGCTGATGGCTAAGCCCTCGAACCATTCAGCCCAGCGCTGGTCAAGTTGACCTTTGATCTGAATTTGATAGCTGTTGCTTTGATTTGCCATTTATTCGCTCGCTTGATTGGGTCGTGCCATAACTGCCAGCAGCATATAATTTGGCGGGCAGCCTGTCATACCTCAAACGAGTTATTCAGCGAGGTAGGCAGCATTTTCAATTCTGCGTAGTTTGAAATTTAGTTATGGGGAAGCAGGCCTAGCGTCCGGGCGCGGGCAACCGCTTGGGTGCGATTGCTAACTTCGAGTTTGGCATAAATGTTGCGGGCATGCACTTTGACGGTATACATGGAGAGATACAAGCGTTCGCCAATTTCGCGGTCAGTCAGGCCGGTGGCAATTTGCTGCAAGACTTCGAGTTCGCGCTCGCTCAAACGCTCAAGGGTGTGGGTTTGTGGCTGAACTGAGGGCTGGCGCTTAGCAAATTCAATTAATGCATGCTTGATTAACGGCGAATTGAAACCATGATCACTTGCCAATTGTAAAAGTTGCTGGATTGCTGACCCATGATCAAGCAAACTACGGATTAATTGATGTGGTTCAGCCAGCGCTATCGCCTGTTTGAGTGCTACCAGAGCAGGTTCAGGCTGTTGCTGGGCAGCATAGGCCAAGGCCAACAGTAACTCGATTTGCAAGCGTTGATCAGGCCAGTTTTGGGCTAGTTGCTGCAATGGCTCTAGCAACGCGATTGCTGTGGCTGATTTGGCTTGGGCTAAGGCGATTTGGGCTTGGCAGATTAATAGTTGATGCTCGGTGGCTAGTTGGGTGGCGGCAGCGAATTTGGCTTGGCGCAACAGCAGTTGAATTCGCCAATAGCCGATCTCGCCAAAACGGGCACTAAAATGTTGCTGGCGTGCCAATTGTTCAGTTTGATCGAGCAGTCGCTGAGCACCCACGTGATCGTTACGAGCTAATTTAAGTTGGGCCAACATCAATTCACCCACAATAAAACGATCAATACCTTGCTCGTATTGCCTAGCTAGGTGCAGGCTTTGCTGGGCATGCTGTTCAGTCGTGGCCAAATCATTCCATTGATAATGAATTCGTGCTAAACCCAAATGTGCTTCGGAGATAATTTGCTGTGGTTGCTCACCCGCCAATTGCAAAACATGACGATAGGTTGCGGCGGCCCGATGTAGCTCAAGATTGCTCTCCTGAAGCTGACCCATACCAATCGAAGCCAAAATCAGGGTGAAGGTATCGTTTGATTGTTGGCTGAAGTTGATCGCAGCAGTCAGCGCTATATTGGTGTTTTGGCGCTCGCCGCGTACTTGATAGGCATAGGCCAAAGCCCAATTGGCAGTCGCGCGAAATGGCAAATTCTGTGGATGTAAATATTCGAATGCTCGCTGAGCTTGCTGGATAATCGTTTCAATCTGATATTGAGTGAGGGCTAGGGTTGCCCGGGCAGCGGCGATTTGGCCCAGTAAATCACGGTTGCGCAGATTTACTGGTAGGGATTGTAATCCGCGCTCGGCAGCTTGCAATTTTAGTTCAACTCCGCTGGTTTGGCCGAGCACCAATAAAATTGCTGCAAATCGTACCCACAACGATGGTTGTTGATCAAGCACACTAGTGGGCAATCCAGCTAGCCAATTCAGCATCGCCGAGACATTGCCGTTCGAATGCAGCGGCATTTGCTCCATTAATCGCTCGGCCTGTTGATAATCGTGGGCAGCGGTGGCATGCTGAAACGCTTCGAGCAATAATCCCTGCTGTTGATACCATGCACTCGCCCGTTGATGCAAGCCTGCAAGCTGTTGCGGATTGGCTTGTTGGGTCAAGCGTTGGCGCAATAAATCACCAAATAGCTGATGATAACGATACCAATAGCGCTGTTGATCGAGCGCCACAACAAATAAATTAGCCTGATCGATTTGTTCGAGCAGGGCTTGGCTGGTGGTTTGGTTTAACACGGCATCGCATAACGGCCCACACATACGCTCGAGCATTGAGGTTTGCACCAAAAAGGTTTGAATTTCGGCTGATTGGTGTTGCAAAACCTCTGCGAGCAAATAATCTAAGATAAATTGATGTTGGCCGCTGAAGGTTTCGATAAAACTGCTAGGATCGGGCTGGCCTTGTAGTGAGAGTGCTGCCAGTTGCAAGCCTGCAATCCAACCTTCGGTACGAGCTTCGAGTTTGGCGATTGCCTGATCTGGCAGTTGCAAACCCATCACGTTGCGCAAAAACTCGCCACTTTCAGCCAAACTAAAGCGCAAATCGGCTACTCGAATTTCATTCAATTGACCACGAGCACGCAGGCGAGCCAACGGTAATTGGGGATCTTCGCGCGTAGCTAGCACAAGGTGTAGCTTAGTTGGCTGGTGTTCGAGCAAAAAGTTGAGCATATCGTCAACCGCCTGGTGCTCGATCACATGGTAATCATCGAGCACCAAAATGATTGGTTGGCGAATCTGGTGTAGCTCGTTAATTAGGCTAATTAACAGGTTTTCGCTGGCGGCTGGTTGGGCTGCTTGGAGCGCTTGCTGGACACTTTGGCCAATCGCTGGCTCGACGGTTTGCAGCGCAGCCACCAGATAACCCAAAAAACGCAAGGGATCATTATCTCGTGGATCGAGGGTTAACCAGGCTTTGGCATGGGTGGTTTGCTCAAACCATGTACTCAGCAAGGTGGTTTTGCCAAAACCAGCGGGTGCTACCACCAAACTAAGGCGTTGGTTCAAGCCACGCTCAAGTTTAGCGCTGAGCCGTAAGCGTGGTACACCCTGCATGCGCAAGCTAGGAATCGCTAGTTTGGTCGCTAGAATTTCAATCGGCATAGGTTGTATTATAAAAGCCGTAAGTTGCTAGCGTCAATAAGCTTAAAGGGCTTAACTATCAATGCCCCATTGCACTAAGCCGTCGTTGAGCATAGCGTGCAAAGTGTAGGTGAACATGCCGCATTCACCCTGAATCCCCCTCAAGGGTATGCTGTAGTGAACAACCATTCGCCGATAAACGAGCTTGCACTCAAGTATAAAACTAGGTATGCTTAAGCCGATTCTCCCCTTCCAACGGCAAAGGTAGGTGCGCAATGTCGCAACCCACAGAGCAAGCGCTGGTCACCAAACGCCTGAAAACCACGGTTTACTGGCTACTCGGCGGTTCATTGATTTCGATGTTTTTGTATATGGTGTTGGGCGATTGGATCGCCGTCGGCAGCTTTGCAGTTACCAGTGGGTTGTTAGGCACGGCTTATTGGCTCATCCTGCGCCAGCATAATCAATCGGCGGTAGTTTTGATGAACATGGCCGCACTATGTTTGGTGATTGTTGGATCATTTCGCTTTTTCACCTTGCTCTCGATCGCTACGGTTACAATTATTTCGATTGTGCTGGTGCTGCCGTTTGTCGATAGCCGACGACTGCTCGGCATTTGTGGACTTGCATGGGTTGTTAGTATTATCAGCATCGCCAATCGGCTGCGGATCGATCAATTTCCATGGGCCGAGATGCCAATTCGCGTTTCACTCAACTCGGTCTCGATTTTGGTGGTGATGGGCCTGCTCTGGCAAATTCATCGTCAACTAACCAATAGTCTGCAAGCCAGCGAACGCTCGAACCAAGCCTTACGCGCTAGCCAACAATCGCTCGAACAGCAGGTTGAACAGCGCACCGCCGCCCTGCAAAAAGCCCTACAAGAAGTGCAAGCCCAAGCCGACAGCCAAGCAGTATTGGCTCAACAACTAGCCGAGCAACAAACCACCATACGCAGCCTGAGTGTACCAATTTTGCCAATAACCCAGCATAGTTTGGTTGTGCCATTAATTGGCGATTTGGATGCTGAACGCTTGGGCACATTGGTAGAACAAATTCTAACCAACCTCAAAAGTCAACGCACCCGCCATTTAATTCTTGATGTTACTGGTGTACCAACTTTAGATCGCGATGCTGGCCACAGTTTGCTCAAAGTTAGCAACGCTGCTCGCTTGTTGGGAGCCAAAACCACCTTAATTGGCGTGCGGCCTGATGTGGCCGAAATGCTCGTGAGCATTGGGCTTGATTTGCGCTCGATTGGCAGCGAAAAAGATTTACAAAGTGTGGTGTATGGCCTCGTTCGCCATGCCTAAAATCTGCTATGATCAAATCAATTCGGCTCAGCTCATAAAGGAACATCTATGCTGCTCGTTGCTAGCTACCTTGCCCCAAGCACCATTCATGGCATCGGTGTGTTTGCAGCCAATTTTATTCCGGCCAACACCATTATTTGGGAGTTTACTGCGGCGGTCGATTGGCGCATGACCGCCGACGAGGTTGCGGCGTTCCCCGAACCCTACCGCAGTGCCTTCACCGCCTATATCTATGTTGATGACGAGGGATATTATGTCTTGTGCGGCGATAATGCCCGCTATTTCAATCATTCGCCAACGCCCAATTGCGATGATGCCGGAGCGTACACCCGCACCTTACGCGATATCCAAGCAGGCGAGGAATTGACCTGCGATTATTTTGTATTCGATCAAATTACCCGCCAGCACGGGCTTGATGTCACGAGTTTTGTACGGGTTGATTAATGTAACAAGCTGCCTGCGCTACTCAGGCAGCTCTCATTTAACTTCCCGCTAAACCACGCCGCATACCTACCAAATAGATCCCAAAGAGAATCACCATCACACTATCGATGGCGATAGCGATGCCTGCTTGTTGGCCAAGATAACGCGAACCTTGGGCCAAGACCAAACTGATAAACACCAATTTGCTACTGCCCGCAATCAGCAAAATCAAGGGACGCTGAGCCACATTCCAAGCCCCATACAGCAGTAAAATCCCGATCAGCGTAATCAATGCGCCCCAATTGCGCACCACCACTTCGACTAACGGCCCATTCATGGTCTCGCCAAAATTCGATTGCAAAGCCGATTGTGGATTAATTAGCGCCATGATCATTGAGCAGGTCAATAATCCAGAAACCAGCATAATCCACTTCATGTTGTGCATAATCCAGCGCATGCTACCTCACACAGCTCAACCCATCACCTATCGTTCCTCGCCCCAGCTCTGCGCTTTTTAAGACAAGTTCGGATAACGCGGGTTCATACTACGACCTCGGGTTGGTATTTGGTGTGATTTGGTATTTGGGGTGATGCTGAAACCAAACCTGAGGTCATATGCTGAGTATACCAGCCATCGCCCACAGGCACAAAGCATTTTGAATGGTGTTGTGCCTACCCTTGATCCTGTGCTTGCTATCGTTTTAGAAGCAGATCAGCCGATGGATACGTTGCTTTGATGGACTAGACAATGTTGCAGTTGTAAAATTAAAAGTTATCCTTTATTATACGCTCAATACCAAAACCCTACCAATAATCGATGAACCAGTGTGTGGAACCAATCAATCCAAGATCCCTGGATTGCCAGAAACTCAACCCTAATCCTGTAGAATCTAGCCCACACTATGTTTAGTGTTATATCGCAAGCATGTGCCTACGACACCATGCTGGCATAAGCAATCCTGCGTTCGCAACCAGACGAAGGACATAGCCTATAGGAGCATCCATGTCACCGATTGTTCAGGTAGAACACTTAGGCAAACAGTATAACGCGCCCAATGGGCCTATGGCGGTCAAGGATGTTTCATTTGAAATCCAAAAAGGCGAAATTTTCAGCCTCCTTGGGCCAAATGGAGCAGGCAAAACAACCACTATTTCAATGCTAAGCTGCTTGCTTCAACCAACGAGCGGCACCATCCTCATCGATGGACATTCGGTTACCAAAGAGCCGAAACAAGTTAAACAAGTTATCGGTGTCGTTCCCCAAGATATTGCCCTTTATCCCACCATGACCGCGCAAGAAAACCTGCTGTTTTGGGGCAAAATGTATGGCCTCAGCGGCAAACACCTACAGGATCGGATTAGCAAAGTTTTAACCATCGCTGATCTCGCTGATCGTGCCAATGATAAGGTCGAGACCTTCTCTGGAGGCATGAAACGCCGGATCAACATTGCCGTTGGCTTGTTGCATGATCCGAAAGTGGTCTATTTTGATGAACCAACAGTTGGGATCGACCCGCAAAGTCGCCGCCGCATCCTCGATTCGATCAAACAACTCAATACCCATGGAATTAGCGTGCTCTACACAACCCACTATATGGAAGAAGCCCAGGAGCTAAGCCATAAAATCGGGATCATCGATCATGGCGAATTGATCGCGGTTGGCAGCCAAGAACAATTAACCCAATTGGTTGGGCAGCACGATCTCGTTCAATTTGAAATTGACCCAACTGCTGCAAATCTTGACGCAACCCTGAGCGCATTAAAGGTGATTAATGATGTTGATCAAGTGACTTCCTCACCCGAAGAAAACTTGATTACTGTGCAAACCCGCAACACGAATGCCATCCTTCCACAGCTGATTAGCCAAATGACCGAAACCGGAACGCCGATCAAAAGCCTCACTATCAAGGCTCCAAACCTCGAATCGGTGTTCTTGCATCTTACCGGTCGGGCACTTCGCGATTAGCCAACTTGCGCGGATAGCCTTGTGCAGTGGCGTTCAATAAGGATAGATTCTTGAAAGCACTAACTATTGCCTGGAAAGATACACTCATTCGATTTCGCGATATTAACGCATTGCTCTTGATGATTCTTGCACCGTTGGTCATCTCGGGAATTATGGGCGCAGCCTTTGGCAATCAAAGTGCCACCCCAACCATCAGCGATATTCCGTTGATTGTGGTCAACCAAGATCAAGGGGTGTTAGGTCAACGCTTTATCGAAGCATTGAATGCTGGTGAGTTGGCCGATTTGCTCGAACCAACCATTATGACCGATGCGGAAGCGGCCAAAGATCTGGTGGAAACTGGCGAAGTTCGGGCGGTGGTACTGATTCCTAGTGATTTCAGTGCCAGTCTCGAAACAACCCAAACTAACGATGCCGGCCAACAGCCTGCCAAAATTATGGTCTACACCGACCCAGCGGCCCGCATCACACCCACGATTGTCCGCAGCGTGGTAACTGAAATTGCCAATGTTTTCAGCAACACCGCCATCGCTAGCGAAATTACGGTTGCCCAAATTGTCGAGCAACTTGGTGGCAATAACCCCGCCTTGGCCAACTTGGAGCCAGCCCTAAACCAAAGCCTGCCAAGCTTGACAGCAGCTCAACCAAGCGCTCAAGTCCAAGCCCGGGTTATCTCAAGCACCTCGGCTAATCTCGACCCAATTGCCTTTTTTGCCCCAAGCATGGCGATTTTCTTCCTGATGTTCACCATGTTTGATGGCACACGCTCGCTCTTGGTCGAGCAAATCAATGGGACGATGAGTCGCCTCAAAAGCACGCCAACCGGAATCGGCCAAATTTTGATCGGTAAATTACTGGGAACTTTCTTAACCGGCAGCGCTCAATTTGTCTGTTTGGTGGTTTCCTCATCGTTGATCTTCGGCCTCGATTGGGGTGATTCAATCGCCGGATTGGCCCTGATGTTGGTGGCATTTGTGGCAGCAGCAACAGGCCTCGGCAGTGTTATCACGGCCTTCTCACGCGATTTGCCCCAAGCAAATCTGCTGGGTTCGATGATCACGTTGTTGTTTGGCTTTTTGGGCGGCAACTTCTTTATGATCGAAAATTTTCCGCAGTGGTTGCAAATTCTCAGTAAACTAACGGTGAATCGTTGGGGACTCGATGGATTTAGCGATCTGACGGTACGGGGACTTGGCATTCAAGATGTGTTTTTAGAAGCTGGTGTATTGCTTGGGATCGCCCTGGTATGCTTTACCCTAGCGGCTTGGCGGTTACCCCGCCGTTTTGCGAGGTAGAACAATGATTACCAAAGCCCTAACCATTGCCCTAGCCTATCTCCAAACGATCACGCGAAATCGCAGTTTTCTCTTTCAGATGATCGTTATTCCGCTGCTGCTGACATTTATCATTGGTCAAGCAATTGGCGGCGGTGCTGATGAGTTGCCCGACCCTAACACCAAGTGGCGCATGGTTATTGCCAACGAAGATACAGGCAGTCTTGCAACCCAGTTGGTCGAGTATTTGCAAAGCACACCACGCTTAGAGGTTCAGCTCGTTGATCGCGCTGCCGCCAACGCCGCAGTTGCCAGCGCCGATACTGGGGTAATCGGCGCATTGATCATCCCAGCTGATTTCAGCACGAAATTTGCCAGCGATCAAGCAGTTACCCTCGATTATGCTAGTTTTGTCGCCAGCGTTGAATCACAGTATCTTGAACAATCAGTTGATACTGCGCTCGGTCAATTGAGCCATTCGCTAAATGCTGCCGATGTTTCAGCCGATGTTGCTGATGAATTGGGGCTTTTTGCAACAAGCGATAATCCAACAACCGCCCAACAAACCTATCGTGATGATGCGGTTGAGCGAGCATTGACCGCTTGGGAAACCAATCCGCCGGTGGTGGTTGAAGCCGAGCAAGCAAGCTTTCAACAATCGGATGATGGTGTACCACGGGGCCTCAATCAAACCTCACCAGGGTTGTTGGTTATGTTTGCCTTCTTCTTCACAATTGGCGGTGGCTCATCACTGATTCAAGAACGCACAATTGGAACCTTGCAACGCCTGATGGTTATGCCAATGCGCAAAAGCACCATTCTCTTTGGCAAATTGCTTGGCATCTACATTGGCTGTTTGATCCAAATTGGCATTTTGGTGTTAGCAGGCGCGTTTCTTTTCAATGTTGATTGGGGCAATTCACCAATCGCTATGCTGGTGTTCATTCCAGTATTTGCCCTGAATGCAACCAGCCTGAGCATCATGTTGGCAGCCCTTGTGCAAACTGATGCCCAACTCAACTCAGTCAGCACGATCGTGGTTATGGCGCTAGCCGCCCTAGGGGGAGCATGGTGGCCAATCGAAATCGTGCCTGAATGGATGCAACAACTTGGCCATGCTTTACCAAGCGCATGGGCTATGGATGGCTTCAACGATATCATCACTCGCGGTTTAGGCCTTGAAGCGGTGCTCTTCGAAATTGGCGTGCTGATGGCTTTTACCGTCGGGTTTTTCATTATTGGTATTTGGCGCTTTCGCTATGAATAACGCTTAATCTACGCGCATTGATCACCAAATGAACGTTCGATAAGGGTTTCAGCAAAGTATTGCTGAAACCCTTCAATCAATCAGGTTGGTGGTTTGGCAGATTATCGCTATCCTAAGCGCTGGCATAGTTCGGATGATCGATCGGCACATTTCCAATTATGGCACTCATTTCATCGTTTCTAGGGAGATGACCTTATGACTAGCCCAACATCACTAGACACCACGCCGCAACTCGACGATTTCGATTACGTTGAATTCTATGTTGGAAATGCTCGTCAGACTGCCCACTTTTTACGCACCGCCTTTGGCTTCAAACCAATTGCCTACGCTGGACTCGAAACAGGCGTACGCGATCGCGCCTCGATTTTGCTGCAACAAGGTGCGATTCGCCTGATCATCACCGAAGCACTCGACCCTGAAAGCCCAATCGCCGACCACGTAAAATTGCATGGCGATAGTATTAAGGATATTGCCTTTACGGTTGCCAATGTGCATAGCGCCTTCGAGGCCGCCGTTAAACGTGGTGCCCGCCCAATCTTAGAACCAGTGACAATCGAAAGCCCCCAAGGAAGCATCATCAAGGCCACCATTGGCACCTATGGTGATACAACCCACTCATTGATCCAGCGAGTCGATCTTGCTGATAATGCTTTCCCCCAATTTCAGCCAATCGAAAATCCGGCTCACGTAATTGATGGCGGCTTCTCAGTCGTCGATCACGTTGCGATTAGCCTAGAGCCAGGTCGCTTGGCCGAATGGGTCGATTTCTACATCAATGTGCTTGGTTTCCATCAATCGCACGAAGAAAATATTGTTACCGAATATAGTGGCATGAACTCGCGGGTCGTCCAGAACCACGCTGGCACGATTAAATTCCCTATGCAAGAGCCGATTCAAGGCAAACGGCGTTCGCAAGTTGAAGAATTCTTGACCTTTCATCATGGAGCCGGAGCCCAGCACTTGGCCATCCTCACTGATGATATTATTCACTCGATCCAGACGCTGCGGGCCAACGGAATCGAGTTTGTGCGCACGCCCGCAACCTACTATGAAAATCTCCAAGAGCGGGTTGGCTTAATTGATGAAGATATTGCGATGCTGCGCGATTTGCATATTTTGGTAGATCGCGATAGCTCGGGCTATTTGCTGCAAATTTTCACCAAGCCGCTGCAAAGCCGACCAACGATGTTCTTTGAAATTATTCAGCGCAAAAATGCCATTGGCTTCGGCAGTGGCAACATCAAAGCACTCTTTGCCGCCGTCGAACGCGAGCAAGCTTTGCGGGGAAATCTCTAATGGCTGCGATTGCAACAACTCCTAGCCAATTTGAACTCGCTGCTTGGGCTAAGACCATCACACCCTCGGCGCTGCAAGATATGCTTTCGGCAACTGCCAATCCTGAGGTTATTTCGTTTGCTCTGGGGCTACCCGCCCCAGAGCTGTTTCCTCGCCACCAATTTAGCCAATTGGCCAGCACGTTACTCGAAGCCGAACCTTTGGCGTTGCAATATGGCCCGCCAAGTACCACCCTCAAAACGGCAATTGTTTCATTGATGGCGCAACGAGGGGTACGCTGTCGGCCCGAGCAAATCTTTCTGACCAATGGTGCGCAACAGGGCATGAACCTGTTGGTACGCTTGCTTTTGGCCGATGGCGGCAGCGTTTTGTTGGAAGATTGTATTTATACGGGCTTTCAGCAAGTGCTTGATCCATTTCAAGCTAAGTTGCTAACCGTGCCAACCAACCCTGAAACTGGTATGGATGTAGCAGCAGTCGAAGCTCATTTAGCTGCAGGCCAACGCCCAAGCTTAATCTATGCGATCAGCGATGGACACAACCCGCTTGGCGTGAGCATGAGCCTCGCCCAACGCCAGCAGCTCGTTGAACTAGCCCAACAGTATCAAATTCCCATTATTGAAGATGATGCTTATGGCTTTTTAAGCTATCAGGCTGATACGATTGCCCCAATGCGAGCCTTAAGTGACGACTGGGTTTTATATATTGGCTCATTTTCGAAAATTCTAGCCCCATCGTTGCGGGTTGGTTGGTTAGTCGTACCCGAGTGGTTAATCGAACGCTTGTCGATCGTCAAAGAGGCGAGCGATATTGGTACAGCCACGCTGAGCCAACGTTTAGTCGCAGCCTATACCCAAACCCATCAATTAACTACGCATATCGACCAATTATGTCAAATATATACAACTCGCCGCGATACAATGTTTAGCGCGTTGGAGCAGCATTTTCCGTCCCAAACCCGTTGGTATCAGCCTAGCCATGGCATGTTTATTTGGGTTGAACTGCCTACAACAGTTGATCCCTTTAAACTCCTAGACCGAGCGATCAACCAAGCGAAGGTGGCGTTTATCCCAGGCAGTGTGTTTGGTGTGGCGGGCAAATCGATGAGTACCAATGGAATTCGCCTGAATTTTTCGAATGCCGATATTGACCAGATTAATGCGGGAATTGAGCGTTTAGCCACAATCATGCAAACCCTCAAAGCCTGAGGATGTCCCAAATCTAACCCGAAAGGATCGTTGTGCGAGTTCTATTCACCACCAATCCTGGGGTTGGTCATCTCAACCCAATGTTGCCGTTGGCGCATGCCTTGCAACAGGCTGGGCATAGCCTCGCTTTTGCTTCAGCTGCGGCATTTGGCCCAACCATCGAAGCCCATGGGTTTCGCTGCTTTGCGGCAGGCCTCGATTGGCTGCAATCGCAGCTTGAACACTATTTTCCCGAAACAAGCACAATGTCGCTGGAAGAGTTGAGCGCTTGGTTTATTAGCGATCTCTTCGCCGATCTGGCGGCTCAATACATGGTTCCCGATTTGCTAGCAATTTGTCACGAGTGGCAGCCTGATTTGATTGTGCGCAACGATTTTGAGTTCGGCGGTTACATTGCAGCTGAGTGTTTGGGCATACCCCATGCGACGCTAAGCATTAGTTTCTTTTTACCAATTGCCACGCTTGAGCCATTAATTGGCGATCAATTGGCATTTTTGCGCAGCAGCCACGGCTTAGCACCCTACCCAGCCTTAGATCGGCTATACCATTATGCCTATCTAGCCAGTGGTCCGTTGCGCTGCCAAGAGCAAATCATTCCAACAATGCATGCGATTCAGCCTCAAACCATGATCAAACAGTCAGCCAACCAACTGCCGACTTGGGTCACACAGTTAGGCGATCGGCCAACGGTGTATGCCTCGATGGGCACGGTCTTTAATCGTACCGCCGATATCTTTCCAACGATTTTAGCGGCCCTGCGTGATGAGCCGATTAATCTTATTTTGACCATTGGTCGCAACCAAGATCCAGCGCAGTTTGGCCCACAACCAGCCCATATTCACATAGAGCAATTTATTCCCCAAGATTTACTTTTTCCATATTGTGATCTGTTTATCACTCATACCTCGTTTCACACCATGATGTCGGCATTTAAGTGTGGCCTGCCCTTGCTGATGTTGCCGATCTCTGCTGATGAGCCAGTCTGTGCGTTGCGCGGCCTAGAGCTTGGCATCGGCAGGATTATCAAACGGCCTAAGCAATTCGACCAGTTTTTTGACGATTCAATTCCTGAGTTATCGCCAACAGCGGTTCGCACAGCGGTACACGAGTTACTACATAATCCAAGTTATCGCCAAAACGCCCAACAATTGCAGGCCGAAATTCGAGCTTTGCCCGAGCTTGAGTCTGCGGTTGCGCTGTTAACCAAGCTTGCGGCGGAAAAACAACCCCAACGTGCACACTAACGTGATCAATCAACAAGGAGCATAATTACCCATGTCAAGCCCATGGTTTATCTCGGTAAAACGTCAAACTCAGCCAGCAATTCGTCTCTTTTGTTTGCCTTTTGCAGGTGGCACTGCTGCGACCTATCGATCATGGGCCAACTATCTTCCCGCAAGCATTGAACTCGTGCCAGTTGAACTGCCAGGCCGAGGAATGCGTTTCAGCGAGCCATTGTTTGTGGCAAGTCAGCCACTGATCGCGGCCCTCGCCGAGGCCATGCAGCCGTATTTAGCTCAACCGTATCTATTTTTTGGCCATAGCATGGGTGCGTTGCTCAGTTTTGAGCTAACCCGTTGGCTAGCGACCCATTATCAAAGCCAGCCTCAACAGCTCTTTGTTTCTGGGCATCGTGCTCCGCACCTTGCTGCCGCCGATACCACAACGCATCAACTTTCCGACCCTGATTTGCTGCAAAAAGTGCGGACAATTGATGGCACACCCAAGGAAGTACTTGAGCAACACGAATTAATGCAACTCATGCTGCCAATTTTACGCGCCGATTTCACCATCTGTGATACCTACCAATTTCAACCAGCCCAACCGCTGAATGTGGCAATTTCGGCCTTTGGTGGGTTTCAAGACCCAATGGTCAAACGCCACGATATTGCCGCATGGCGGGAACACACCACAGCGGAGTTTCAGATGCACATGTTTCCAGGCGGCCATTTCTTTTTACAAACAGCCCAAGCGGCGTTTTTCAAAACCTTAAGCCACGAACTCAACCAAATTCTCGTGCGGCTTTAACTGCCTGGAGGCTTTATGAACATTGCTCAGCATCTCGAACGAGCATGCCTGTGCTTCCCCGATAAACCTGCCTTGATTTTTGAACAAACGACGTATAGCTATGCTGAACTGAATCAGATTGCTAATCGTGTTGCCAATGGTTTGGCCCAACTGGGCATCACCAAAGGCGAGCGAGTGGCGCTATTGCTACCCAATATTCCGCAGTTTATCTTTGCCTATTTGGGCATCATCAAGTTGGGGGCGATTGCGGTTTCGTTGAATACCCAATTGCAAAGCGCTGAAGTCAGCTTCATCTTGAACGATAGCCAAGCAACCGCAATTGTGGTAACGCCTGAACTAGCAGGCCAAGTTCAGACTGATCAACTGAGCCATTTACGCCAGCTACTAGTGGCGAGTCCTGAAGCTACACCAAACTCATTAGCCTATCTGATCGAGCATGCAAACCCAGAATATCAGGCCCAAACCATGGAGCGTGACGATCCAGCAGCAATTGTCTATTCTTCGGGAACCACAGGCTTTCCCAAGGGCGTGACCTTATCGCATAGCAATGTTATTTCAAATATGCATGCCAAAAATCTCTATTGTGATATGCGGCCTGAGGATCGGCTGCTGCTGTGTGTGCCGCTGTTTCACTGCTTTGGCCAAAATGCGATTCTTAATAGTGCGATTAACGCTTGTGCGACCTTGGTTTTGCATCGCAGCTTTAATTACGAGCAGATTATCCAATCAATTGCTCGCGACCAGGTGACGATGTTTTTTGGTGTACCAACGATTTACGTTTTACTGTTGAATAAAGCCGAGCCTGCTGCCCTCAGCTCAATTCGCTATTTCTTCTCAGGCGCAGCAATTATGCCGGTTGAAATAGCTCGGCGTTGGCATGCAACCTTCAAGAGTTTTATCCATGAAGGCTATGGTCTGACTGAAACCTCACCATTTGCGGCGTACAACCATCGCTTTCGCTATAAATTTGGCTCAATCGGCATGCCAATTGATACGGTTGAAATGCGGATTGTTGATGTTGATACTGGCGCAAATTTAGCAGCTGAGCAGGTTGGGGAAATTATCGTGCGCGGGCCAAACGTGATGTTGGGCTACTGGAACAACCCAACCGCAACCGAACAGGCCATCCGCAATGGTTGGTTTCATACTGGCGATCTTGGCAAGTACGATGCTGAAGGCTATTTCTACATCGTTGATCGGCTCAAGGATATGATCAACGTTGCGGGGATTAAGGTGTATCCGGCTGAAGTTGAGCAAGTGATCTACCAGCTTCCGGCAGTGGCCGAGGTTGCCGTCTATGGCATTGCCGATGAAGTAACTGGCGAGCGAGTGATGGCCAAAGTTGTGATTAAATCTGGCCATCAGTTAAGCGAACGCGAGATTTTTGCGCTCTGTCGTAAACAGATTGCGAGCTTTAAAATTCCCAGCAGCATCGAATTTGTCGAGTCGATTCCCAAAAATGCCACAGGGAAAGTCCTCAAGCGCCTATTACGTAATTCATAACCAAGAATGCGGCGTAGGGTTTATGCATTGGTTCGGCTTAACATCACCATCGCGATCCATTGATCTTATGCACTGGAGAAACTTGTGAGCACCACCCTTATTTTAACTGGCGAAGGCTTGGGCATTGATGACGTTGTACGGGTTGCGCGGCATCAAGATCGGGTTGAACTAACCACCGATCCAGCGATTTTAGCCCAGATCGAAGCGTCGTGTGCTTATATCAATCAGGCAGTGAAGGAGCATCAGCCGGTTTATGGGGTAACAACTGGCTTTGGGGGCATGGCCAACGTAATTATCTCGCCTGAAGAAGCTGCCGAGTTGCAAAATAATGCCATTTGGTATCATAAAACGGGGGCCGGCAAGCTCTTGCCATTTACCGATGTTCGCGCTGCGATGCTGTTGCGAGCTAATTCGCATATGCGAGGTGCATCGGGTATTCGACTGGAAATCATTCAACGCATGGTGACGTTTCTGAATGCCAATGTTACACCACATGTGCGTGAGTTTGGCTCAATTGGGGCAAGCGGTGATCTTGTGCCATTAATTAGCATCACTGGAGCTTTGTTGGGCACAGATCAAGCTTTTATGGTTGATTTTAACGGCGAGACCCTTGATTGTATCAGTGCACTTGAACGTTTAGGGCTGCCACGCCTCCGTTTGCAACCCAAAGAAGGCTTGGCGATGATGAATGGTACTTCGGTGATGACCGGAATCGCCGCCAATTGCGTTCACGATGCGCGAATTCTCTTGGCCTTAGCCTTGGAAGCCCACGCCTTAATGATTCAAGGCTTACAAGGCACGAATCAATCGTTTCACCCGTTTATTCATCGCCACAAACCGCATACTGGCCAAGTTTGGGCCGCTGACCATATGCTCGAATTGCTACAAGGCTCGCAGCTTTCGCGCAATGAACTTGATGGTAGCCACGATTATCGCGATGGTGATTTGATTCAAGATCGCTATTCGTTACGCTGTTTACCGCAATTTTTGGGGCCAATCATCGATGGAATGGCCTTTATTTCGCATCATCTGCGGGTCGAAATTAACTCAGCCAACGATAATCCTTTGATCGACACTGCTAGCGCCGCGAGTTATCATGGTGGCAATTTCTTGGGTCAGTATATTGGCGTGGGGATGGATCAGCTGCGCTATTATATGGGGCTGATGGCCAAACATCTGGATGTGCAGATTGCGCTGTTAGTTTCACCGCAGTTCAATAATGGTTTGCCAGCTTCGTTGGTTGGCAATATCCAGCGTAAGGTTAATATGGGGTTGAAAGGGCTACAGCTCACCGCCAACTCGATCATGCCAATCTTGACCTTTTTGGGCAATTCGTTGGCCGATCGTTTTCCAACTCATGCTGAGCAATTTAACCAGAATATCAATAGCCAAGGCTTTGGTTCGGCCAACTTAGCCCGCCAAACAATCCAAACGCTTCAGCAATATATTGCGATTACGCTGATGTTTGGGGTGCAAGCGGTGGATTTGCGTACCCACAAATTAGCAGGCCATTACAACGCTGCTGAATTGCTCTCGCCGCTTACCGCAAAGATCTATCACGCCGTTCGTTCAATCGTCAAGCATCCGCCCTCGCCTGAACGCCCTTATATCTGGAATGATGATGAACAAGTGCTCGAAGCGCATATTAGTGCCTTAGCTCATGATATTGCCAACGATGGCTCATTGGTGAGTGCCGTTGAACAAACGCTGAGCGGCTTGCGCTCAATTATTTTGTTCCGTTAAACAATCAATCCCCACATAGTTGATTAACCATGAACTATGTGGGGATTATTATTTAATCGCTAATCGAGCTGGTGCAATGCTTGATTGATATAGGCTGCCAGCTCATGAACATAGGGAGCATGGATCATACTAAAATGATCGCCAGTCAATTTATAAACGGTCAATTGATCATCTGTATAGCGGCTCCAACCGGAAGTTGAATCGCCAAAGCGTTGTTCAATTGATTGACTATTGGTCGATTGGAACAACATCACCTTAGCATTTGAAGGCTGAACCTGATAGCGATACATCGCTTGGGTATTGGTTTTGAAGACATTAAACATCGCCTGTAATTGCTCAAACTCAAGTCTGAGGCCACGGTCAGCAAGTTGTTGTTGGAGTTGTTGTAATTGCACGTCGATTGATTGTTCAACCGATGACTCAAGGTTTTGTTCAAAGGTTGCCAAAGCAAGCCCCATAATATCGCGGATAAACTGAGTTAGCATTTGGCTTGGATGTGGCTCGGCCTGCACATACTCAGCCTCAATCAAATAACTATCAAGCAGCAATACTTGGGCAATGTCTTGGTGCTGCGCTTGTAGTTGCTGGGCCATTTCGTAAGCAACTAAGCCACCAAACGACCAACCACCCAGAATATATGGTCCCTGCGGCTGAACCGCCTGAATTGCAGCAATATAGTTGCTAGCAATGGTTGGAATATCGGCGACCGGAATGGTTTGAGCATCTAAGCCCGCCGCTTGCAAGCCATAACAGGGATGCTCAGCATCGAGTTCGCGCACCAAATTGAAATAACAACCGACATTACCACCAATTGGATGCACCAAGAAGATTGGGGCTTTCGTGCCACTAGCTTTGAGCGTTACCAGCGGCGAATAGGCCAAATCACCATTATGTTCAGCTAAAAAGTGCGCTAAATCGGCAACTGTCGGATATTGAAACAAGGCAGCGAGTGGGCTTTGATAGCCAAGTTCGCGCCGAATTTCTGCCATCAAACGCACAGCCAGCATCGAATGGCCACCTAATTCAAAAAAGTTTTGGTTAATGCTAATCGGTTGGAGCGCTAAAACGTTTTCCCACAGATTGACCAACTGCAATTCCAAGGCATTGCGCGGCAGTCCTGCGAGTGTCGCTTCGTGCTGATAACTCGGCACAGGTAAGCGCCGCCGATCAACCTTGCCATTGGGCGAAAGCGGGAAGGCATCGAGCACCATGAGCAGATTCGGCAGCATATATTCTGGCAGGTGCTGTGCCAAACGTTGGCGCACCGTACTGAGGGTCAGCGCGTTCGGGGCAGCAACCACGTAGGCTACCAAGCGTTGATCACCTGGCTGATCCTCGCGCACCACCACCACCGCGTCGTTTACTTCAGCCAATGCCATCAATCGCTGCTCGATTTCCCCTAGCTCAATCCGGAATCCACGCACCTTGACTTGGTGGTCAATCCGACCGTCATAGTCAAACCGTCCATCGGCCCGTTGCCGCACCAAATCTCCCGTTCGATAGAGGCGTGCGCCCGCTTCGCCACTTAATGGGTCAGGCACAAAGCGCTCCGCTGTCAGGCTCGGTCGCTCAAGATAGCCACGAGCAATCCCCGATCCCCCAATATATAACTCGCCTGCAACCCCCAACGGCACAACTTGCCCAGCCTGATCGAGCACATATAACCGCACATTATCTAAGCCCCAACCAAGGCTAATATCATCATTCTCGATCAAGGCCCGGGTTGCATACACCGTCGTTTCGGTTGGCCCATACATATTCCACAACTGCTTACTACGGGCACGAATCGCTGCTGCTAAATCGACACTCAGCGCCTCACCACCAGCGATCGCCGTCAGCGTCGGGTTGCCCTGCCAGCCCGCAGAAATCAGCAAACGCCATGTCGCAGGAGTTGCCTGTAACACGTTAATCGCCTGACCCTCTAACACTCTACGTAACAAGACAGGATCACGAGCCACCTCACTAGAGATTAAGGCAATAGTAGCCCCACTTGTCAGCGGCAAAAAGACATCCACCACCGAAATATCAAAGGCCATCGTGCTCAAGGCTAGAATTCTATCACCAAGCCCAAGTTGCAATTGGTGGCGCATCGAGGCCAGCAAGGCCAATACGGTCTGATGAGGAATTGCCACGCCTTTGGGAACACCCGTCGAACCCGAGGTATAAATCACATATGCCAAATTTTCAGCCACAATCTGCAATGGAGGAGCACTGTCAGGCTGTGTGGCCTCGATTATAGACCACGCTGTTTCAATATCGAGCACTGGACATGGCTGATCGGCAAGCTGAATTGCATGCAGCTGTTCGGTCAGTACCAGTTTGGCTTGGCTATCCGCTAACATCCAGATCAAGCGCTCCAGCGGATGATTCGGATCAAGGGGTAAGTAAGCGGCTCCAGCCTTGATGATTGCTAAAAGGGCTACAATCAAGCGCGGCGAACGGTCAAGATACACCCCTACCACCATATCGGGGCCAATCCCCATATCCTGCAAGTGCCACGCTAACCGATTTGTGGCAGCGGCCAGTTCGGCATATGACCAGGCGATACCGTCTTCATACAACGCCAGCCCCTGCGGAGTCGCAGCTGCTTGTTGCGTGAGGGCTTCAGCCAAAGTTGTAGGGCCAGTCACCGCCAGTGTTGGAGCTTGGCGGCGCACAATTGCGGTGCGCTCAATGGGTGTCAACAATGGGAGATACCCTATTGCCAACGTTGGTTGCGCCGCAAGGGCCGTGAGGAAGGTCTGCCAATGGCTTGCCCAGCGTTCCATCGTCGCTGGCGCAAATAATGCCGTACTATACTCAAAGCCCCCCACCAAGCCTTGGGGTGTCTCCACCAAGCCCAACGAGAGATCAAACTTGGCAATCGTTCCGGCGAGGCGTATGGGTTCCAGCTGAATCGCACCCCAATCAAGGCTGGTTGGTTGAGCATGCTGCACGGTCAGCAGGGTTTGAAACAAGGGTGACCGACTCAGATCACGCTCCGGTTGCACCACCTGCACCACCTGCTCAAACGGCAATTCCTGATGGCTATACCCGGCCAACAACGTCTCGCGCACCTGCCCTAGCAGCGTCGTGAACCCGTCATCCCAAGCTACAGCACTCCGCACCACCAAGGTGTTGGCAAAAAAGCCAATCAAGCCCTCCATCCCCGCCTGCGTTCGTCCCGCAATCGGTGTCCCCACCGCAATATCGCGCTGCCCACTCAGCCGCGCCAACCACGCTTGATACGCCGCCATCAGCACCATAAACAACGTCGCCCCATGCGCCTGCCCCAGTGCCCGTAACTCGGCCACCACCTCCGCCGCAATCGTCACGCCAACCGTCCCCCCAGCAAACTGTTGCACCGCCGGTCGCGGATAGTCCGTCGGTAAGGTCAGGGGAGCGACATCACGCAACTGCTGCTGCCAATACGTCTGCAAACGGGTCAGGCGTTCGCCACGCAACACTGCCCGTTGCCATACCACCACATCGACCACATCCACCGCCAACGGTGCAAACTCCACCACCGCTCCCTGCCGTGCCGCCGCCAACGCCTGCGCCAGCTCACGCAGCAGAATCTCCATCGATTGACCATCGGTAATCGTGTGGTGCAAGGTCAGCACCAATACGTGGCGATCAGCAGCCTCCCGCAGCACCGTCGCCCGCAGCAATGGCCCTCGCTCCAGATCAAAGGGTTCCGCAATCACCCGCGCCAGTGCCGCTGCCACCGCCGCCTCACTCCACCCACCCACATCCTCCACCGGCACATCCAGTCGCAACTGCGCGGCAATCCGTTGGTAGGGCTGACCATCGATCGCATAAAAGGTCGTCCGCAAACTCGCATGCCGATCCACCACCTGCTGCAACGCTGCTTGCACCACCGCTGGTGGTACCGCACCCACAATTCGTACCGCCAGCGGAATCGTGTACGCTTGGCTGCTTGCCGCATCCAGTTGGTTCAAAAACCACAAGCGCTCTTGGGCAAACGACAGGGGAATATGCTCGGGAGTTGGCTGGCGCACCAAGGCGGGCAGCACCACCGCAGCCGCTTCATGCGGCGTTGGGTCGAGACTCGCCGCAAACGCTGCCAAGGTTGGCAGTTCAAACAACCGTCGCAATGGCACCTCGACCGTCGGCAGCAGGTCGCGCACCCGCGCCACCACCTGCGTTGCCAGCAACGAATGACCACCCAACTGGAAAAAGTGGGCGTGGCGCTGCACGCTCGGTACCCCCAACACCTCCGCCCAGATCGTCGCCACCAGCTGTTCCAGCGCTGTTTGCGGCGGGTCATCACTCGTCAGTGGTTCATAGCTGGGTGCGGGCAAGCGCCGCCGATCGACCTTGCCATTCGGTGAGAGTGGCACGCTCTCCAGCAGCATCAAACCATTGGGCAGCATATACTCGGGCAGGTGCTGCGCCAACTGCTGCCGGACTGCATCCAGCGTGAGTGCCGCATGGGGTGCCACCACATAGGCCACGAGGCGTTGATCGCCAGGTTGATCCTCGCGCACCACCACCACCGCATCGGTCACGGCGGGCAACGCCAATACGCGATGCTCAATTTCGCCCAACTCGATGCGCAACCCTCGCAGTTTCACCTGATGATCGATCCGTCCCGCATACTCGATGCTCCCATCCGCACGCCATCGCCCAACATCACCCGTTCGATAGAGGCGTGCACCTGCCTCACCACTCAATGGGTCTGGCACAAAGCGCTCCGCTGTCAGACTCGGTCGGTGGTGATACCCGCGCCCCACTTGCACCCCACCAATATACACTTCACCAAAACAGCCGATCGGCACGGGTTCCAGCAACGAATCAAGTACATACAACTGCGTATTCGCCACTGGTCGCCCAATCGGCACACTCGTTGTCAGCGATTCTGCTGCACATGCCCAATACGATACATCCACCGCCGCTTCGGTTGGCCCATACAAATTATGTAACGCACTCAGCGGGATGTGTGCAAAAAACTGTGACACCACATCTGCTGGCAATGCCTCCCCTGAGCACAGTGTCAATCGCAACGAGCGACATCCTCGTGCCTGCGGATGCGCCAAAAACAACCGTAGCATCGAAGGCACAAAATGCACCGTCGTGATCTGTGCCGTCTGGATCACCTCCGCCAAATAGGCCGGATCTTTGTGCCCATCCGGTCGCGCGATCACCAGTTGCGCTCCCACCAGCAACGGCCAGAAAAACTCCCACACCGACACATCAAAACTCATCGGCGTTTTTTGCAGCACTCGATCCGCCGCCGTCAACCGATACTCTGCTTGCATCCACATCAACCGATTCAGGATCGCAGCATGGCTATTCATTGCCCCTTTGGGCGTTCCTGTTGAACCAGAGGTATAGATCATATAGGCCAGATGCTGGCCATGCATGGCCACGACAGGATTATCGGTTGCTTCCTGCGTGAGCGTTGACCAGTCCATCAAATCGAGGCGTGGGCATACCTGCGCCTCCAGAAGCTGCTGGAGTGCGGGAGTCGTTTGCGTCGCAGTCAACGCCGTCACCAGCACCAATGGTCGTGCATCGGCCAGCATAAATGCCAGCCGCTCCTGCGGATAGCTCGCATCCAAGGGCACATAGGCACCACCCGCCTTCATGATCCCCAACAACCCTATCACCAATTCCAGTGACCGTTCGGCACATATCGCCACCAGATCGTCAGGTTGCACTCCCAAGGCTATTAACCGCTGTGCCACTTGGTTCGCTCGCGCATTTAATGCCCCATACGACAGCACCTGATCCTCATAATGCAGCGCGATCGCCGTCGGCGTGCGAGCCACCTGCGCCTCAATCAGGTGGTGCAATGCCTGAACCTGAGGATAGTCCACCTGGGTCTGGTTCCAACCCTGCACCACGAGGGTGCGTTCGGCACTGGTTAACAGCGTGAGCTGGCCGAGCGGGTGGGTTGGTTGTGCCGCAATGGCCGTGAGGAAGGTCTGCCAATGGGTTGCCCAACGCTCGATTGTGGTCTCAGCAAATAATGCCGTGCTATATTCAAAACTGCCGATCAAGCCTTGGGGTGTCTCCACCAAGCCCAACGAGAGATCAAACTTGGCAATCGTTCCGGCGAGCCGCATGGGTTCCAGCTGAATCGCACCCCAATCAAGGCTGGTTGGTTGAGCATGCTGCACGGTCAGCAGGGTTTGAAACAAGGGTGACCGACTCAGATCACGCTCCGGTTGCACCACCTGCACCACCTGCTCAAACGGCAATTCCTGATGGCTATACCCGGCCAACAACGTCTCGCGCACCTGCCCTAGCAGCGTCGTGAACCCGTCATCCCAAGCTACAGCACTCCGCACCACCAAGGTGTTGGCAAAAAAGCCAATCAAGCCCTCCATCCCCGCCTGCGTTCGTCCCGCAATCGGTGTCCCCACCGCAATATCGCGCTGCCCACTCAGCCGCGCCAACCACGCTTGATACGCCGCCATCAGCACCATAAACAACGTCGCCCCATGCGCCTGCCCCAGTGCCCGTAACTCGGCCACCACCTCCGCCGCAATCGTCACGCCAACCGTCCCCCCAGCAAACTGTTGCACCGCCGGTCGCGGATAGTCCGTCGGTAAGGTCAGGGGAGCGACATCACGCAACTGCTGCTGCCAATACGTCTGCAAACGGGTCAGGCGTTCGCCACGCAACACTGCCCGTTGCCATACCACCACATCGACCACATCCACCGCCAACGGTGCAAACTCCACCACCGCTCCCTGCCGTGCCGCCGCCAACGCCTGCGCCAGCTCACGCAGCAGAATCTCCATCGATTGACCATCGGTAATCGTGTGGTGCAAGGTCAGCACCAATACGTGGCGATCAGCAGCCTCCCGCAGCACCGTCGCCCGCAGCAATGGCCCTCGCTCCAGATCAAAGGGTTCCGCAATCACCCGCGCCAGTGCCGCTGCCACCGCCGCCTCACTCCACCCACCCACATCCTCCACCGGCACATCCAGTCGCAACTGCGCGGCAATCCGTTGGTAGGGCTGACCATCGATCGCATAAAAGGTCGTCCGCAAACTCGCATGCCGATCCACCACCTGCTGCAACGCTGCTTGCACCACCGCTGGTGGTACTGCACCCACAATTCGTACCGCCAGCGGAATCGTGTACGCTTGGCTGCTTGCCGCATCCAGTTGGTTCAAAAACCACAAGCGCTCTTGGGCAAACGACAGGGGAATATGCTCGGGAGTTGGCTGGCGCACCAAGGCGGGCAGCACCACCGCAGCCGCTTCATGCAGTGTTGAGTCGAGACTCGCCGCAAACGCTGCCAAGGTTGGCAGTTCAAACAACCGTCGCAATGGCACCTCGACCGTCGGCAGCAGGTCGCGCACCCGCGCCACCACCTGCGTTGCCAGCAACGAATGACCACCCAACTGGAAAAAGTGGGCGTGGCGCTGCACGCTCGGTACCCCCAACACCTCCGCCCAGATCGTCGCCACCAGCTGCTCCAGCGCTGTTTGTGGCGGGTCATCACTCGTCAGTGGTTCATAGCTGGGTGCGGGCAAGCGCCGCCGATCGACCTTGCCATTCGGTGAGAGTGGCATGCTCTCCAGCACCACCACTGCATTGGGCAGCATATACTCGGGCAGGTGCTGCGCCAACTGCTGTCGGACTGCATCCAGCGTGAGTGCCGCATGGGGTGCCACCACATAGGCCACGAGGCGTTGATCGCCAGGTTGATCCTCGCGCACCACCACCACCGCATCGGTCACGGCGGGCAACGCCAATACGCGATGCTCAATTTCGCCCAACTCGATGCGGAATCCACGCACCTTGACTTGGTGGTCAATCCGCCCATCATAGTCAAACCGTCCATCGGCCCGTTGCCGCACCAAATCTCCCGTTCGGTACAACCGTGCACCTGCCTCACCACTCAATGGGTCTGGCACAAAGCGCTCCGCTGTCAGGCTCGGTCGCCCAAGATAGCCACGGGCAATCCCTGATCCCCCAATATATAACTCACCTGCAACCCCCAATGGTACAACTTGCCCAGCCTGATCGAGCACATATAACCGTACATTATCTAAGCCCCAACCAAGGCTAATATCATCGTTCTCAATCAAGGCCCGGGTTGCATAAACCGTTGTTTCGGTTGGGCCATACATATTCCACAACGCATTGCTCCGCATCCGAATGGCCGCCGCGAGATCCGCGTGCAAGGCTTCGCCGCCAGCAATCGCCGTCAGCGTCGGGTCGCCCTGCCAGCCTGCCGAAATCAACAATCGCCATGTTGCGGGGGTCGCTTGCACCAGTCGAATCGGCTGGCGCTCCAGCACATCCCGCAACAAGACAGGATCTCGGGCTACGTCACTCGTAACCAGATAGATTGTCGCACCACTCGTCAACGGCAAAAAGACATCTGTCACCGAAATATCAAAGGCCATCGTGCTCAGCGCCAGCAGCACATCACCTACTCTCATCAGTATTTGTTCGCGCATCGAGGCCAGCAAGGCCAATACGGTATGGTGAGGAATTGCTACGCCTTTGGGAACACCCGTCGAACCCGAGGTATAAATCACATACGCTAAATTGGCGGCAGTGCTGCTTAATGGTGGTGCGGAAGGAGAATTTTCTGCGGTAATACGTAACCAAGCGGTTTCGATATCCAGCACTTGACATGGTGATGCGTTCAGGCGGGCACTTAGATGCTGCTCAGTCACCACCACCAGTGCCTGACTATCCGCCAGCATCCATGTTACTCGTTCAATCGGGTGCTGAGGGTCGAGCGGTAGGTAGGCACCACCAGCCTTCAGAATCGCCAGTAACGTCACCAGTAGGAGCGGCGTGCGGTTAAGGTACATTCCCACCACCACCTCAGGGCCAACGCCTAGTTCACGCAACTCCCACGCTAACTGATTGGCGGCGGTATTCATTTGCGCATACGTCCATACAGATCCCTCTGTCTGCACGGCAATGGCAGTAGGTGTGTCAGCCGCTTGTTGCGTGAGGGCTTCAGCCAAGGTCGTAGGGCCAGTCACCGCCAGCGTTGGCGATTGGCGTTGCACAATCGCTGTTTGCTCGGCAGGCTGCATAAGTGGCAAACGGCCAACGGGCAGCGCTGGATCATCGGCCAGTGCGGTCAGAAAGGTTTGCCAATGCTTTGACCAGCGCTCGATTGTGGTCTCAGCAAACAACACCGTGCTATACTCAAAACTGCCGATCAAGCCATGGGGTGTTTCCAACAAACCAAGGGTCAAATCGAATTTAGCAATCGTTCCGGTGAGGCTGATTGGTTCAAGGGCAATCTCACCCCAATCAAGGCTTGCTTGGGGTGCGTGTTGTAGAGTTAGCATCGTTTGAAACAAGGGCGAACGGCTCAGATCGCGCTCGGGCTGAACGACCTGCACCACCTGCTCAAACGGCAATTCCTGATGGCTATACCCCGCCAACAAGGTCTCGCGCACCTGTTCCAGCAGCGCCGTAAATCCAAGATCTCGCCGCACATCACTCCGCACAACCAACGTATTGGCGAAAAATCCGATTAATTCATCCATTCCAGCTTGGGTGCGTCCGGCAATCGGTGTGCCAACGGCAATATCGCGCTGCCCACTCAGCCGTGCCAACCATGCTTGATAGGCCGCCATCAACACCATAAACAATGTCGCCCCATGGGCCTGCCCCAGCAGCCGCAACTTCCTCACTACAGCATCAGGGATCACCACCCCAACTGTTGCCCCGGCAAACTGTTGCACCGCTGGTCGCGCATAATCCGTCGGCAAAGCCAAGGGAGTGGCATCACTCAGCTGTGATTGCCAATAGGCCTGCAAACGAGTCAGGCGTTCGCCACGCAACACTGCCCGTTGCCACACCACCACATCAACCACATCGACCACTAATGGTGCAAAACGAGCGACTTCACCCACGCGAGCAGCCGCCAGGGCTTGGGCCAGCTCGCGCACCAGCAACTCCATCGACCAACCATCGGTAATCGTGTGGTGCAAGGTCAGCACCAATACATGGCGATCAGCGGCCTCGCGCAATAACATCGCCCGCAGCAACGGTCCATGCTCCAAATCAAATGGCTCAGCAATTGCCGCTTGAATCGCCGCATGGACATCAGCCTCGCTACGACCACGGAGATCATGGAGCGCCAATCCAAGCGTTAGGGTTGGTGCGATCCGCTGATAGGGCTGACCGTCAAGCGCATAAAAACTTGTGCGTAAACTGGCATGGCGATCCACAAGCTGTTGCAGGGCTGACTGCACCACCATCGGCGGTAGATCACCCACAATTCGTACTGCCATTGGAATGGTATAGGCCTGACTGCTTTCAGCATCAAGTTGGCTCAAAAACCACAAGCGTTCTTGGGCAAATGACAGTGGAATATGCTCTGGAGTCGGCTGTGGTATGAGTGCTGGTAGCACTGGAGCCAACAGCTCAGCGGGGGCATTCTGCAAACTCGCGGCAAACGCTGCCAAGGTTGGCAATTCAAATAACCGTCGCAACGGCAGATCAAGCTGAGGCAGCAGCTCGCGAACGCGGGCCACTACCTGAGTCGCCAGCAACGAATGCCCGCCCAGCTGAAAAAAGTTGCTCTGGCGTTGGATCGTTGATACCCTCAAGACCGAAGCCCAAATTTCGGCAATTGCTTGCTCCAACTCCGTTTGTGGTGGTGCATCATCAAGCAATTGCTCAGCATAGCTCGGCACAGGCAAGCGACGACGATCAAGTTTGCCATTCGGTGACAATGGTAGTGCATCCATCTGTACCAGGGCATTCGGCAACATAAACTCAGGTAAGTGCTGAGCCAAACGCTGACGAACTATACTTATCAGCAACGTCTCGTTTGAGGAAACCACATACGCAACTAAGCGTTGATCGCCTGGCTGATCTTCGCGTAACACCACAACTGCATCGGTTATGTCGGGCAACGCCAACAATTGCTGCTCAATTTCGCCCAGCTCGATGCGCAAGCCACGCACCTTGACTTGGTGGTCAATCCGCCCACCATATTCGATGTTGCCATCTGCTCGCCAACGCGCAAGATCGCCTGTTCGATAGAGTCGCGCTCCGGCAATTGGGCTAAATGGATCGGGCACAAAGCGCTCTGCCGTCAAGTTTGGCCGATTATAATAACCGCGACCTACTTGCAGCCCACCAATATATAATTCGCCAAAACAGCCGATCGGTACAGGTTGCAGCGCCTGATCCAACAGGTACAATTGGGTATTGGCTACTGGTCGCCCAATCGGCACACTACTTGCCGTTGCATCGGGCCTACACGCCCAATACGACACATCTACTGCGGCTTCGGTTGGCCCATACAAATTATGCAAGCCACTTTGCGGAAGCTGTTGCAAAAACTGCTGAGCTACATCTGCTGGCAACGCCTCACCCGAGCAGATCGTCCGTCGCAACGAGGTACACATAGGTGCTTGCCGATGCTCCAGAAACAGGCGTAGCATCGATGGCACAAAATGCACTGTGGTAATCTGCTCGGCCTGAATGACCTCGGTCAAATATTCCGGATCTTTGTGGCCTTCCGGTCGGGCCAAGACCAATTGTGCCCCAACCAGCAATGGCCAGAAAAATTCCCACACCGATACATCAAAACTAAACGGAGTTTTTTGGAGCACCCGATCGGCTGCCGTCAACCGATACTCCGCTTGCATCCACAATAAACGATTGATAATCGCATCGTGTTGATTTAATGCCCCTTTGGGCTTGCCAGTCGAGCCTGAGGTATAGATCATGTAGGCCAAATTATGGCCCTCGATGGCTACCGCAGGATTGTGGGTTGGCTGATCAGCAAGCAGCTGCAATTGCATCAGATCAAGCCGTGGACATGCTTGAAATTCAATTAATTGCTGGAGCTCGGAGTTGGTTTGCCCAGCAGTCAGCGCGGTTAAGAGCACCAGCGGTTGTGCATCGGCCAGCATAAACTCAAGTCGATCAATCGGATAGCTAGCATCCAAAGGCACATATGCCCCGCCCGCTTTCAAAACCCCCAACAAGCCAATCACCATTTCGATCGATCGTTCGGCACAAATCGCCACCAGCGTATCAGGTCGCACCCCTAAATCGATCAAGCGATGCGCCAGTTGATTGGCCCGCACATTCAGTTCGGCATACGAAAGCGTTCGATCTTCATAGCGCAACGCAATCGCCGTAGGATGTTGTGCAACTTGAGCTTCAATCACATGATGCAAACCCTGTGCTGGCGGATAGATCGTCCGCGTTTGATTCCAGCCAACTAATACCTGTGCTTGTTCGGCTGTCGTCAAGAGGGCCAATTCGCCGATTGATTGGGTTGGATTTGCTGCAATTACAGTTAAGAACGTCAGCCAGTGCCCCGACCAGCGCTCGATCGTGGCCTGGGTAAATAAGGCTGTGCTATATTCAAATGTTGCGACTAAGCCGCTCGTCGTCTCCACCAAGCCCAACGACAGATCAAATTTCGCTACCGTTCCCGCCAAGTCAATTGGTTCGAGCGCAATCTCGCCCCAATCCATGCTGGTCGGTTGGGCATGATGCAGGGTCAACATCGCTTGAAATAACGGCGAGCGACTCAGATCGCGCTCTGGCTGGACCAGCTGCACCATTTGCTCAAATGGCAATTCTTGCTGGCTATAACCAGTCAAGAGTGTTGCCCGTACCTGTTCCAGCAGCGCCGTAAACCCAAGATCCCGCCGCACATCACTCCGCACAACCAACGTATTGGCAAAAAAGCCAATCAATCCTTCCATTTCAGCTTGGGTACGTCCGGCAATTGGCGTACCAACCGCAATATCGCGCTGCCCACTCAGGCGAGCCAACCATGCCTGATAGGCCGCCATCAGCACCATAAACAATGTCGCCCCATGGGTCTGCCCAAGGACGCGCAACTGTTCAAGCACCACTGTTGGGATTGTCACTCGCAGCGTTGCCCCGGCAAACTGCTGCACCGCAGGTCGTGGATAATCTGTCGGCAAAGCCAAGGGAGCAACCCCATGCAACTGGGTCTGCCAATACCCCTGCAATTGGGCCAAGCGCTCGCCACGCAATACCGCTCGTTGCCACAGCACGACATCGACCACATCGACCACCAGCGGGGCAAAACGGGTCGGTTCACCAAGGCGAGCAGCGGCCAAGGCTTGGGCAAATTCACGTAACAATAGCTCCATCGACCAGCCATCAGTGATGCTATGGTGCAAAGTCAGCACCAACACATGGCGATCATCAGCTTCGCGCAGCAACGTTACCCGCAATAGCGGCCCGCGCTCCAAATCAAATGGTTCGGCAATTGCCGCGTGAATCGCCGCATGCACGTCGGCTTCGCTCCGACCACGCAGATCGTGTAACGACAACGCTAGCATGAGGGTCGGCGCAATCCGTTGATAGGGCTGACCATCAAGTGCATAAAAGGTTGTGCGCAAACTGGAATGCCGATCTACCAGCTGTTGTAAGGCCATCTGGATCACCGCTGGCGGCAGGTCGCCAACAATGCGCACTGCCAGCGGAATCGTATAGGCTTGATTGCTCGTCGCATCAAGTTGGTTCAAAAACCACAAACGTTCTTGGGCAAACGATAATGGAAGATGTTCCGGTCGTGGTTGTGCCACCAGAGCAGGTAGCACCACAGCAGCATCTTTATGCGGTGTTGGGTCGAGACTAGCCACAAACGCTGCCAAGGTCGGTAGCTCAAAAAGGCGGCGCACAGGCAGATCAACCGTTGGCAGCAGTTCACGCACCCGCGCCACAACTTGGGTAGCCAACAACGAATGCCCACCTACTTGGAAAAAGTTGGTCTGGCGTTGAATGCTCGGCACCGCCAAGACCTCGGCCCAAATCGCCGCTATCGCCTGCTCTAAATCGGTTTGTGGCGGATCATCGTTCGCGATGGCGGCATAGCTCGGCGCTGGCAACCGCCGCCGATCAACCTTGCCATTCGCCGTCAACGGCAAGGCATCAAGCACAACATAGGCACTCGGGAGCATATAGCTCGGGACCTGGCCTTGCACCGCTTGTTCAATCAGCTCAATCGCCGGATTGTCACCCACCAGATAGGCCACCAAGCGCTGATCACCAACCCGATCCTCCCGCACCACCACCACCGCATCATCCACCTGTGGTTGTGCCAGCAACACGCCAACGATTTCTTCCAGCTCAATCCGATACCCGCGTACCTTGACTTGCTGATCCCGTCGTCCAATAAATTCGATCGTCCCATCATCGCGATACCGCGCCAGATCCCCCGAGCGATACAGGCGTTCGCCCGCCGTTTGGCTCATGGGGTTCGGGATAAATGCCGCCGCCGTCTGGTCTGGACGCGCTAAATACCCTCGCGCTAAGCCTGCGCCACCCAAATACAGTTCGCCTACAACCCCTATGGGAACCAGTTGCAACAACCGGTCAAGAATATAGGCCGTGCTGTTCGCAATCGGCTGCCCAATCGGCACGCCCTGCGCCAGGTCAGTGGTTGCACTAAGCTGCTGACAACAGCTAAATGTGGTGTTTTCCGTTGGGCCATACCCATTAATCAGGCGACACTGCGGCCAGCGTTCCAGCACTTTGTGTACATGCACGGGCGACAGTCGATCGCCACCGGCCAGTAATTGACGCAACGAACCCAATCGATCCAGCGCATGATCCACCATTTGATGGAACAATCCGGCGGTCAACCAGAGCGTCGTAATCTGTTCGCGCTCCACCAAGTGGCCCAATTCGGCAAGGCTGAGTTGCTGCGGTGGGGCGATCACTAAGCGTCCACCATTCAGCAAACACCCCCAAAGTTCGAACGTCGAAGCATCAAATGCCACTGTTGCCAGCAATAACCCAACCTGGTCTGGCCCAAATGCCGCATACGTGGTGTTGCGGACCAATCGCACAATGTTCCGCTGATTGATCATAATCCCTTTGGGTCGGCCTGTTGAACCAGAGGTATACATCACATAGGCCAAATTTTCGGGGCTGATGTCCACGGTTGGCGCAGTCGTGGGATACGCTGCGAGGTGCGCGGCTATGGTTTCAAGCACAACCACGGAACACGCAACCGACGGTAAGCGGTCGAGCACGCCGTGCTGTGCAATCACCACCGTTGGCTGTAAATCACTCAGCATCCAGGCCAAACGCTCAACGGGATAGCTCGGATCGACCGGGGCATAGGCTGCGCCAGCCTTGAGAATCGCCAGAATCGCCACCACTAAGTCCAACGAGCGCTCAACACACAAACCAACCACATGCTCTGGCCCAACACCCAGCAGTTGCAGATGGTGCGCTAGCTGGTTGGCCCGTTGCTCAAGCGCGTGATAGCTGAGGCTGTGCTCACCAAAACGAAGCGCAATCCGCTCCGGCCACAGGCGGGCTTGTTCGGCAAACAAACTTGCTACGCTTTGATCGTGTGGGTAGGCGGTTGTGGTCGCATTCAGCGTATCAAGCAATAAGCTGCGTTCCGCAGGCAAGACCAACGGCAATCGGGCAAGTGGTGTGGAACCCTCAGCCACAATCGCGTGTAAAAACATTTCCCAACGCGCAACCATCGTGGCAATCGTGCTGCGCCGAAATAAATCGCTCCGATATTCCATCACCCCACGAAAACCCTCGGGGCTTTCGCTCAGCGCCAGAGTTAGGTCGAATTTCGCCACCGTGCTGGGCAGGCTAATCGGGGTCAGCCGAACATCCCCCCATTCCATCTGCCGTTGCGGCACGTTTTGATAGGTCATCATCACCTGAAACACGGGCGAACGGCTCAGATCACGCTCCGGTTGCACCAGTTGCACCACCTGCTCAAACGGTAAATCGCGGTGCTCAAACGCTGCCAGGACGGTACGTCGCACCGTGGGCAAGAGCTGCGCCAATGGCTGCGCTACATCTATGTTGTTCCGCAACGTCCACGTATTCACCAAAAAGCCAATCACCGGATCAAGGTCAGCATCGGCCCGACTCGCTAGCACGGAACCAATCGCCAGATCCTGTTGCCCACTCAGTCGCGCCAAAAAGGCCTGAAATGCGGCAAGCAGCAGCATAAATGGGGTCACATCATGCTGTTGCGCCATACGCTGAAGTTGGGTGCTGAGCGCAGCGGGGAGCTGAAAACTCAATGTCGCCCCACGATAGGATTGCTGGGCCGGTCGGACAAAATCGGTAGGCACATTCAATGGTTCGAGATCCGCCAACTGCTGCTTCCAAAAATCTTGGAGTGTCGTCAGATAGTGGCCTTGCAAGCGTTGCCGTTGCCACACCGCGACATCCGGGGCTTGCACCACCAACGGCGGTACATCCGGCGCAGTATTGGTGCGTAACGCGCCTAAAAAGCTGGCAAAATCGCGCAGCAGCACCCCCATCGACCAGCCATCACTAATAATATGATGGCAAATCAGCAGCAGCACATGCGATTCGGCAGCTAAACGCAGTAAGGTCGCTCGCAACAACGGCCCATGCTCAAGATCAAACGGTAGCTGCAACAGCGGTACAAGCTGATCCAGCACGACCTGCAACACCGCCGCCTCATCGCTCGCATCAGCCACGTCCAGCCCAAGCACGGGCAACCTGAGCGGCAGCTGTGGGGCAACCCGTTGAAACGGCACCCCATTCTGCGCATGAAACGTGGTGCGGAAGCTGGCATGGCGATCCACCACCAATTGCAAAGCCTGCTCCAACAGCGATGGATCAATGGGGCCATCGATCCGCACGGCCAAGGGAATAATATAGGCGTTGCTGCTCGTTGGTTCGTATTGGCTGAGAAACCACAGCCGTTCTTGCGCAAACGATAATGGCACCTGATCATAGGTCGCGAGGCGAGGAATACTCGATTGCGGCGGCGGCGTGGTGCCATCACCGCGCAGGCGTTTTTCGAGCCACGCTTTTTTGGCCGCCGAAAGCGGAGCTCGCCGAGATGCAGGATCAGTCTGGTTGCGCAACGAATCATCTGAATGCTCAGACATTATTCACCTCGTAATTGTTTCAAACGCTTCTCTAGGAGTGACCGTTTATCTGCGGAAAGTTTAGCCCGTTTTTCGGCAAGCATTGCTTCAGTCGGGGATTGCACGGCGGGCTGCTGTAATTGCTGGTTAAGCAATGGCTGACCATACTTGCTTAATCCAGCGTGGTCAACCGTGCCAGCCGCATCCAAGGGCATATCGGGCACTTCATAAAGTGCCAACTGTACCAATGGGTAGGTTGTTTGGATACTTGCCTGCAATTGACCAAGCTCAAGCTGCTGATTTGGCTGTTTGACAACATAGCCAACGACCCAGTTGGCTTGCGGCAAATCGGGCCGAACCAATACAACTGCTTGGCTAATCGCTGGATGCTGCTCAAGTTGCTGTAATAGCGCAACTCGCGCTTGTTCTAACTGAGCAATTTGATTGGGTGTTCGCAGCTCCAGTGTACTTAATTGTTGCCCAGGATGCGCACAAATGCTATTCAGTAAGACCTGAAATTGTGCCAGCATCCGCTCAATCGTCGCTGGGGCAAACAAGGCCGAGTTATATTCGACCCATAGCAATAACGTGGAGCCACGATCGGCTACATCTAAAGTTAAATCAAATTTTGATGTACCATTCGCCAACATTTCAGCCTCAATCGCTAGCTCATAATGCTGGCGATTGATCGCAAAATCGTGACGAAAATTAAACATCACCTGAAACAATGGGTTATAACTCAAATCGCGCTCTAGTTTGAGCTGTTCAATAATCTTTTCTAAGGGGAGATCTTGCTGGGCATAGGCAGCCAAGGTTGTGGCTCGCACCGTAGCCAAGAGCTCAAGAAAAGACCAAGCTGGCTGAATGCGACTACGCAGCACCAAGGTATTGATAAAAAAGCCAAGCATTGTTTGCAGCTCAGGCTGGCCACGATTGGCAATCGGCGAACCAACGCAGAGATCAGTTTGCCCAGTGTAGCGATAAAGCAAGCTCTTGAAAGCCGCCAACAACAACATAAACAAGGTTACATGCTGATGTTGACTCAAACTACGCAACTCGTGGGTCAAAGGCTGAGGTAATTCAAGGCTCACCACCGAGCCAGCAAAGGTTTGGTTGTCGGGGCGGGGATAATCGGTTGGTAAGGCCAACAAGCGTGGAGCTTCGGCGAGCTGTTCAAGCCAGTAGCTTAACTGGCGTTGCGCTGCGGGCGTAGCCAACCAAGCAGCTTGCCAAGCAGCAAAATCAACATATTGCACTGATAATTCAGCAAGGCTCAGCGGGCGCTGGTGGATTAAATCAGCATAGATTTGCCATAACTCCTGCAAAAGCAGATCAATCGACCAAGCATCGGTAATACTATGCTGAATAGTGAATAATAGTATCGCGCTTTGTACGCCAAGCTGGATTAAGCAAAAACGCAGCAAGGGCGCATACTCAAGTTGATAGCTGGCATATGCTAAACGTTGGCATATTTTCTGAACATCGATCGATTGCTGTTCAATATCTATTTTCCGAAGATCAATCAACTCTAGATCAAGCGTTAAGTGGTTAGCAATGTGTAGCCAAGGCTGCCCAGCCTGCCCATGAAACGACGCTCGCAAGATCTCATGGCGAGCAATCAGCAGATTAATCGCCTGTTGCAACAAGGCTGGCTCAAGCTTGCCACTTAATCGTAGTTGCAAAGCAATCGTATACATCGCCGTATTGGGCACTAATTGCTCAAAAAACCAAACCCGTTGCTGGGCAGACGTTAACGGCAGGCGCTGATGACGTGGAATTGGTTGAATCGCGGTTGGCAGGGCTGTTGGTTGCTGCTCAAGCTGCTCGGCAAGCTGATATAAATAAGGATAATCGAACAATAATTGCAAGGGCAGATCGCGATTCAGCATTTGGCGTAACCGCACAATCAACTGAGTTGCACTCAACGAATGTCCACCTACTTGGAAAAAGTTGGTCTGGCGTTGAATGCTCGGCACCGCCAAGACCTCGGCCCAAATCGCCGCTATCGCCTGCTCTAAATCGGTTTGTGGCGGATCATCGTTCGCGATGGCGGCATAGCTCGGCGCTGGCAACCGCCGCCGATCAACCTTGCCATTCGCCGTCAACGGCAAGGCATCAAGCACAACATAGGCACTCGGGAGCATATAGCTCGGGACCTGGCCTTGCACCGCTTGTTCAATCAGCTCAATCGCCGGATTGTCACCCACCAGATAGGCCACCAAGCGCTGATCACCAACCCGATCCTCCCGCACCACCACCACCGCATCATCCACCTGTGGTTGTGCCAGCAACACGCCAACGATTTCTTCCAGCTCAATCCGATACCCGCGTACCTTGACTTGCTGATCCCGTCGTCCAATAAATTCGATCGTCCCATCATCGCGATACCGCGCCAGATCCCCCGAGCGATACAGGCGTTCGCCCGCCGTTTGGCTCATGGGGTTCGGGATAAATGCCGCCGCCGTCTGGTCTGGACGCGCTAAATACCCTCGCGCTAAGCCTGCGCCACCCAAATACAGTTCGCCTACAACCCCTATGGGAACCAGTTGCAACAACCGGTCAAGAATATAGGCCGTGCTGTTCGCAATCGGCTGCCCAATCGGCACGCCCTGCGCCAGGTCAGTGGTTGCACTAAGCTGCTGACAACAGCTAAATGTGGTGTTTTCCGTTGGGCCATACCCATTAATCAGGCGACACTGCGGCCAGCGTTCCAGCACTTTGTGTACATGCACGGGCGACAGTCGATCGCCACCGGCCAGTAATTGACGCAACGAACCCAATCGATCCAGCGCATGATCCACCATTTGATGGAACAATCCGGCGGTCAACCAGAGCGTCGTAATCTGTTCGCGCTCCACCAAGTGGCCCAATTCGGCAAGGCTGAGTTGCTGCGGTGGGGCGATCACTAAGCGTCCACCATTCAGCAAACACCCCCAAAGTTCGAACGTCGAAGCATCAAATGCCACTGTTGCCAGCAATAACCCAACCTGGTCTGGCCCAAATGCCGCATACGTGGTGTTGCGGACCAATCGCACAATGTTCCGCTGATTGATCATAATCCCTTTGGGTCGGCCTGTTGAACCAGAGGTATACATCACATAGGCCAAATTTTCGGGGCTGATGTCCACGGTTGGCGCAGTCGTGGGATACGCTGCGAGGTGCGCGGCTATGGTTTCAAGCACAACCACGGAACACGCAACCGACGGTAAGCGGTCGAGCACGCCGTGCTGTGCAATCACCACCGTTGGCTGTAAATCACTCAGCATCCAGGCCAAACGCTCAACGGGATAACTCGGATCGACCGGGGCATAGGCTGCGCCAGCCTTGAGAATCGCCAGAATCGCCACCACTAAGTCCAACGAGCGCTCAACACACAAACCAACCACATGCTCTGGCCCAACACCCAGCAGTTGCAGATGGTGCGCTAGCTGGTTGGCCCGTTGCTCAAGCGCGTGATAGCTGAGGCTGTGCTCACCAAAACGAAGCGCAATCCGCTCCGGCCACAGGCGGGCTTGTTCGGCAAACAAACTTGCTACGCTTTGATCGTGTGGGTAGGCGGTTGTGGTCGCATTCAACGTATCAAGCAATAAGCTGCGTTCCGCAGGCAAGACCAACGGCAATCGGGCAATGGACGTGGTAAAGTCTGCCACAATCCCGTGTAAAAACATTTCCCAACGCGCAACCATCGTGGCAATCGTGCTGCGCCGAAATAAATCGCTCCGATATTCCATCACCCCACGAAAACCCTCGGGGGTTTCGCTCAGCGCCAGAGTTAGGTCGAATTTCGCCACCGTGCTGGGCAGGCTAATCGGGGTCAACCGAACATCCCCCCATTCCATCTGCCGTTGCGGCACGTTTTGATAGGTCATCATCACCTGAAACACGGGCGAACGGCTCAGATCACGCTCCGGTTGCACCAGTTGCACCACCTGCTCAAACGGTAAATCGCGGTGCTCAAACGCTGCCAGGACGGTACGTCGCACCGTGGGCAAGAGCTGCGCCAATGGCTGCGCTACATCTATGTTGTTCCGCAACGTCCAGGTATTCACCAAAAAACCAATCACCGGATCAAGGTCAGCATCGGCCCGACTCGCTAGCACGGAACCAATCGCCAGATCCTGTTGCCCACTCAGTCGCGCCAAAAAAGCCTGAAATGCGGCAAGCAGCAGCATAAATGGGGTCACATCATGCTGTTGCGCCATACGCTGAAGCTGGGTGCTGAGCGCAGCGGGGAGCTGAAAACTCAATGTCGCCCCACGATAGGATTGCTGGGCCGGTCGGACAAAATCGGTAGGCACATTCAATGGTTCGAGATCCGCCAACTGCTGCTTCCAAAAATCTTGGAGTGTCGTCAGATAGTGGCCTTGCAAGCGTTGCCGTTGCCACACCGCGACATCCGGGGCTTGCACCACCAACGGCGGTACATCCGGCGCAGTATTGGTGCGTAACGCGCCTAAAAAGCTGGCAAAATCGCGCAGCAGCACCCCCATCGACCAGCCATCACTAATAATATGATGGCAAATCAGCAGCAGCACATGCGATTCGGCAGCTAAACGCAGTAAGGTCGCTCGCAACAACGGCCCATGCTCAAGATCAAACGGTAGCTGCAACAGCGGTACAAGCTGATCCAGCACGACCTGCAACACCGCCGCCTCATCGCTCGCATCAGCCACGTCCAGCCCAAGCACGGGCAACCTGAGCGGCAGCTGTGGGGCAACCCGTTGAAACGGCACCCCATTCTGCGCATGAAACGTGGTGCGGAAGCTGGCATGGCGATCCACCACCAATTGCAAAGCCTGCTCCAACAGCGATGGATCAATGGGGCCATCGATCCGCACGGCCAAGGGAATAATATAGGCGTTGCTGCTCGTTGGTTCGTATTGGCTGAGAAACCACAGCCGTTCTTGCGCAAACGATAATGGCACCTGATCATAGGTCGCGAGGCGAGGAATGCTTGATTCAGCCTGCTGATTGTCGCTATCACCGCGCAGGCGTTTTTCGAGCCGCGCTTTTTTGGCCGCCGAAAGCGGAACTCGCCGAGATGCAGGATCAGTCTGGTTGCGCAACGAATCATCTGAATGCTCAGACATTATTCACCTCGTAATTGTTTCAAACGCTTCTCTAGGAGTGACCGTTTATGTTCGGTTGCAATTGCGAGCAATTCAGGCTGATGCTGCGTATAACCAGTCAAGCGCTGGAGCATATCGAATTGATCAGGTTGGTTAGTTGGTGCAACTAGCGGGAGTGCTGAAGGAAGTTGGTCTGTCACAGTCGGGTACTCCAAGCTGGGCCGTATTGCTACGACCCAGATCCATCGTTGCCAACCAAAGATGTTAGGCTAGTTCAGCTATCATTGCATCGTTTACGACAGTCGTAGCGACTGCCTGACGCTGATAGCGCAAGGTTTCCAACGGTCGTAGGATACTCTTCAAGTTTAGGCCACGCTTGAGCGCCATAATAATTCCGGCGGCTTCAGCATAATTTTGCACTTCAATCACGGTATTAAGCGGGAAGCGATCGGGCGTAATCTCCAAAATTGTGGCATTATTGTGCACTGCAATCACGGGAATATTAAATTTTTGGGCATACAACACCGGAATGCCACCCAAGGCACTAGCAGGTGTCACAACTGCCACAACATTATTAATATTAATCGTGTCGGCGATGCGGCAAGTTGGCCGAGCGGTAATTTGCGGAGCCTGAGCTAAGCCAATTAGCACGCTCGCCATCCCACTGTGCGAGGTAATTTCGCCTGCGCCACGGGCATCGACAATCGGATCTTCAAGGTCAATTTGCTTGAGGTTAATCATCGGGGCATGGGCGGCGGGCAAGCGATATTTCTTGGCGATCAGGTGCGAGATAATCGCCTCGGCTCCACCAACTGGATTGGGATGTCGGCCCGAAAAGTGCTCGGCATAGCTATCAGCAGGCAAATCTTGGATGTTGCTGGTGACTGCAATTGCGGTTACACCCTTGGCGATCAATTGCTCGCAAGCACGGAATAAGGTCGCCGGATTGTCGATACTGCCAACATAGCTGCCAGAACTATGCTGAATACAACGCCCACCGATCGCCTCATCGGTGATCACAAACTCTTCAATATTCACCCCATAAACTGCGCGAACGGTATTGAGAATATTAAACACCACATCCAAGTGCTCAGCATCGGTTTTTTCGATAATCAAGCCAATTTTATTGCTATATGGCAGGTGCAGGTTAATCAAACCACGCGAGAAGAGATCAATGCAGTAGCCTTCGGTATACACTAAATTTTTATCCATCAAGATAAAATTTGAAGCATTAACTGCATTGGGATTTGTCACTAAATAATCGCAGCAACTGGCCAACAGGGCTGTGGCGGGGCCAGCATCGCCAGCATACCCGCCAATATCACAACCAACTCCGGTTGGCACAATGTTCAACACAGCGCTCTTGCCAGGGTAAAACTGCCCAAGCACACTCTCGGGCGGGTCGGCCAGATGTTCGCTATAAAGCGTGGCCTCGACCACCAGCTCATCAGCCGTTACTTTAGAAACATACCAACGTAATACATCGCCACTCACCAGCGTTTCGATCAATTCAGGCAGACTTTGTGGATTAGCAATATCAGATTTACGAATGATAAATTCTTGATTGTGAATCATGCTGTCGCCCTTCATTAGTTAAAAAGAAAGCTATCGTTGCGGACGCGGCGGCTATGGTTGATCTTGTGAGAGTAAAGCAAGTTCCTCATCTGATAAATGCTCGATCTCTTCCAACAAGATATCTTCTACTGCTAACGCCAGTGTTGCAGGAGTAGGATGCTTGAATAAGGTTTGGAGCGAAATATTAATTTGTAAGGCTTTGGCAAGCTTATAAATCACTTGGGTTCCCAACAGCGAGTGACCACCAATGTGGAAGAAATTATCGTGAACGCTAATTTGGTCGCGTTTGAGCACTTCCATCCAAATTTGCACCACGGCTTCTTCAATTTCACCTTGGGGAGCAACAAACGGCGTTTCACGCTCTGGTAGTGCGCTGGTAGCCAACAAGGCTTGACGATTGATTTTGCCATTGGCGGTGCGCGGCAAACTTTCAAGTGGCACAAGTATCGCTGGGAGCATATAACCGGGTAAGCGCTGTTGCAGAAATTCACGCAGCTCGCTAGTTGGCGTGCTACCTGCTTGTTTCAGCACAACATAGCCAATTAAGCTGGCCTCACTCGTCGGCAAAACTACCGCCTCTTGCACCGCAGGATGGTTCAATAAGGCTGCTTCAATCTCGCCTAGCTCAATTCGGTAGCCGCGCACTTTGACTTGATGATCAATGCGCCCCAAATGTTCGATCAGGCCATCGGGCAAGTAGCGGGCTACGTCGCCAGTGCGATATAAGCGTTGGCCTGGCTGGGCAGCAAATGGATTGGGCACGAATTTTTCAGCACTCAGTGCTGGTTGATTCAGATAGCCTTGGCTGAGGCTTGGCCCCGCCACACAAAGCTCACCAACTACGCCAATTGGCACTGGCCGGAGTTGGGCATCGAGAATATACAGTTGATGGTTGGCGGTCACTCGGCCAATCGGCACATTTACAACGTCGGCTAAGCGTTCTGGTTCAACCTGATAAATTGCACAATTCACCGAGGCTTCAGTTGGGCCATAGCCATTGTAGATGCGACAGGTTGGCGCAACCAAAGCCTGAATTTGCTTAACCAAGGCTGGTTGCAAAGCATCACCGCCAAGGTGCACAATTTCTAGGGTTGGCATCGGCTGAGCCAAGGCCACAACCTCAGCAAAGAAAGCTGGAGTTGCATGAATCGTATTAATCTGCCAGCGTTCAATTAAGCTGCGATAGCTCGCCAAATCTTCAAGTTGGCCAGCTGGGGCAATAAATAAGGTTCCGCCAGAAAGCATGGTCGTTAGCAGCTCAAATGCCCCAAAATCAAAGGCATACGAGAGGGTTTGCAACACCCGTGAATGCTGGCCTAGCCCAAAGTAGGCTTGGCCCCAACGCAACATTGGCAACAAATTGCGCTGCGAAATCGGCACACCTTTGGGTGTTCCGGTCGAACCCGAGGTATAAATCGTATAAACAGGCAGATCGTTGAGCAAACTACTTGGCAATGGGTTGAGTACTGGGTGATCAGCCGTCAGATCAAGCTGATCAAGCGCCACTATCTGCCAATCGGCATCAGCCAGATCGAGCTTGAGCGCGGCCTGGGTCAGCAACACCGGAGCAGCCGTATCGCGCAGAATAAAACGAATCCGCTCGGTTGGAGTTGCTGGATCAAGCGGTACATAGCCTGCCCCAGCTTTGAGCACGCCCAGCATCGCCACTACCAATTCAGGCGAGCGCTGCATACAAATCCCAACTGTCGCAAATGCTTGCACACCAAGGCTTTGCAAATAGCCCGCCAGTTGGCTCGAACGCTGATCAAGCTCGGCATAACTCAGTTGTTGCTCGCCAAATACGAGCGCCGTCGCGGTTGGCTTCTGGGCAACTTGGTTGGCAAACCAAGCCTGAATCGAGCCATCACTCGGGTATTGGGCGTGATCACCAGCCCACGAATCCAACAACTGCTCAGTTTCGTTCTCGCCGAGCAAACTCAATTGGGAAATTGGCAGTTCAGGTTGGGCCACAATGCTTTCGAGCAATTGCCGCAAATGGCCAGCCATACGGGCAATCGTGGCCTGCTCAAAAATGGTTGAATCGTAGATAAACGAGGCATTCAGACCTTCATCGGAACCCAAACCACGAATTGTCAGGGTGAGGTCAAGCTGGGCCGTGCCCATCACGCTGGTTTGGCTACTTTCAACGTCGCTGATCGTCAGCGCCCCCAACTCAGCCTCAGATTTCAAGGCATTGACTAGTTGAATGCCAACTTGGAAGATTGGAGTATGGCTCAAATTATGTTCAGGCTGCAAGCGTTGCAGTAGCTTTTCAAATGGCAAATCTTGATGCGAGTAGGCTCCCAGCGAGACTTCTTGCACGCGTTTGAGCAATACTTCAAAGCTGGGGTCACCAGCTAGGCTAACCCGTAATGGCAAGGTATTGAGGAAAAAGCCAATCAAATGTTCAGTACCAACCTGGCCGCGCCCACTCATATACGAGCCAATCACGATATCCGATTGACCGCTATAGCGATGCAACAAGGTTTGAAAGCCTGCCAACAAGGTCATGGCCATGGTCACGCCTTCACGCAAGCTGAGCGCCGCCAGCTGATCGGTTAAGCGTCGCGGCAAATAGACTGGCAGGCTTAGCCCTTGGAAGTTCTGCAAGGCTGGACGTGGACGATCCAAGGGCAAATTCAGCACCATTGGCGCATCTTCAAGCTGTTTGACCCAATACTCCAACTGCGATTCCAAAACTTCTCCTTGGAACCATTGACGTTGCCAGTGGGCAAAATCGGCATATTGAATCGCAAGTGGTGGCAATGGCGAAGGTTCACCGCGAAAGTAGGCCCAACTCAAGGCGGTCAACTCTTGAATCAGCAAATTCTTCGACCAATCGTCAGTGATGATGTGGTGCATCATAATCAACAAAATATGGTCAGTCTCATCAAGCCGAATCAATTGACCACGGAACAATGGGCCTTGAGCCAGATCGAACGAGGTTCGGGCTTCAGTGGCCACAATCTGCCGTGCCTGTTGTTCACGATCTTGAACTGGCAAGTCGCTCAAATCCACCAAAGGTAAGCTAACCGCCACTTCAGGATGAATAATTTGCATCGGTTGATCGTCGAGCACGATGAAGGTTGTGCGTAAAATCGCGTGCCGCTGCACAATCTCGGTTAACGCTCGCTCCAATAATTCATGGCTAAGTGGCCCTTTAAGTCGGGCATAAGTTGGCACGTTATAGGCTGGATTACCAGGCTCAAATTGATCGAGAATCCAATAGCGTTCTTGGGTAAACGACAACGGCAAGGCTCGATCATGGGCGACTGCGGTAATTGGTGGCATCTGCAAAACTGAGCCTGCCCGTAACGAGGCATCGATCTGCTCAGCTAAGCCCGCAATCGTTGGGGTATCGAAGAGACTACGCAACGGCACTTGCACCTGAAACGCCTGTTGAATCCGAGCAATCAACTGGGTTGCCATCAACGAGTGCCCACCCAGATCAAAGAATTTATCGTGAATCCCGATGCGGGGCTGATTGAAAGCCTTGGCCCAAATACCCGCTAAAACATCTTCAACGGTGTTGCGCGGAGCCACATAACTAGTGGTTAGCGTATTCGCTATAGTTTGTTCTGGCACAGGCAAGGCTTGACGATCAATTTTGCCATTAGCGGTCAGTGGAATCGCTGGCAATAATAACAAGGCTGCTGGCTGCATTGGCTCAGGCAGGGTCTCGTGGCTATAGTGTTGCAGCGCATTTATGATGCTCGTCGGGTTGCACCAAGCCCAGGTTGGGGTCGTTGGGCGAGCACTTGCTTGTTGGTTGGCTTGATAGACTGCTGGTTGCAAGGCATAAATATTGAACAACGCTGTATCAGCAAATTGCTCAGCTTGATCGGCAATCACATGGTAGCCTTGGGCTTCGAGTAATTGTTTAATCTCGTCGCGCAATTCAGCACTATGCACTTCCATGGCAATTTGGCGAATCTTGGGCCAATCGCTGGGCGCAATTCCCTTCAGCACATCGATTTCGCTGCGTTCAGCATCGATCTTGAGTAAATCGATCTGCTGCACGTTATGTTCACTAATCACATCAGAAATTGTGCGTAACTGACAGACAATCTGTTCACTATCCCAACGCCCTTGCATCCATTCTTCAGTAAAGTCTTCCATAAAAGCTTGCTCTTGATCGCCTGCCAACGCGCCAACCGTGCTTGAAAAATATTCCTTACGAATGTTCAAGTCGAAGGTTTGCACGGCAGCTTTATCTTTGAGCACATCAGCAAAACGCCCTGAGGCTCCTGAAAAATGGGGATAGTGAGTGAAGGTTTCTTGCTTCACGGCATCGGCGATGCCACATTCAAAAACTTGGGCATTTAAGCCATAGAGTTCAGCATTCAAACGCAACACTTGGCAGGTAGCCGGAATTGGCTCAAATGAAAAGAGCCGAATATTGCGATAGTTTTGGCCAATAAACAGACTAAACAAGCCAATATTTGCCCCAACATCAAAAACACAATCGCCATCGTTAAGCTGAATACCTTGGGTCACATAGACTTGATCTTCAAAAATCTCGTTATACAGCGGCACCGTCATATGGCGATTTTGGTGCACTACCAACATGCCGTTGGGCAATTCAAAATGTTCATGCTCAGCAAATATCCCTTGTTGCTTGAATCGCAGGAAATTGCTAACTGGTAGGGCTAAGGCCGGATTTGGCACAATATAACCAACCAGCTGTTGCTCGCCGCTCGCGTGCTCGCGCAGTTGGACCGTGCTTTGTTGGACTAGTGGATGCCGTTCAAGTGTATGGCTAATTTCGCCAAGCTCAACCCGATAGCCACGAATTTTAACTTGATCGTCGCTGCGACCCAAAAACTCCAGCAAGCCATCAGGCCGATAGCGTACCACGTCGCCGCTGCGATACAAACGATCGCTTGGATTGGTGCTCAAGCGATCAGTCACAAAGCGTTCGTTGGTCAATTCTGGCCGATTGAGATAGCCACGGGCTACACCAGCCCCGCCAATATACAGCTCGCCAATTGCCCCAAATGGCACAAGCTGCCGAGCAGCATCCAATACATAAACATAGCTATTAGCAATTGGCCGACCAAGCGGAACAATTGAGCCACGCGCCGCAGGTGAGCAACCACTTAGTTTGGTTGTGAGCACGCCCACGGTAGTTTCGGTTGGGCCATAGTGATTAACAATCGTACAAGTTGGTGCAAGTTGTTCAAGGCGCTCAATCAGATCCCAACTGCTGGCTTCGCCACCCAGCACCAAACGTTGTTTGGGCAAAACATGGGCAGGTTGGCTAGCAGCCAAAAGTGCGGTGAGATGCGATGGCACAATCTTCAGTACATCAATGGCCTTGGCATGCATATATTCGGCCATGGCATCGGCGTTAATCGCCCGATCTTGGGCAATCAAATGCAGCGTACCGCCATGACACAAGGCTGGAAACAGCACAGTGTGGCCTAAATCGGCAGCAAGCGTCGAAACCATGGCATATTGCATTCCAGGTCGGAGATCGACCTCTTGGATAATGCTCTGGACATAATTAGCCAGTTGACGATGCTCAATTGCCACACCTTTGGGCTTACCAGTTGAACCAGAGGTATAAATGATATAGGCCAGTTGCTCGGGCTGAATCGCTACGTTGAGGCCCAAATCAGCTTGGGGCGGGTTGCTCAGCAGCTGATCAATTAATACAATTGGGCTTTGCATATGGCCTAAGCGGGTTTGCAAACCCTGATCAGTAACCACAACCACAGCCCGACTATCGGCCAGCATGAGTTCAAGCCGCTCGTTTGGTACGCTCGGATCGATCGGCAGATAGGCAGCCCCAGCCTTGAGCACCCCCAAAATTGCCACAATGCTGGCGATGCTACGCTCAAGATAGATCGCCACAATCTGCTCACTCGCCGCGCCGTGCTCTCGTAATTGCAATGCAAGCTGATTGGAGTAACCCTCAAGCTCCTGATAGGTCAACGATTGATCTTCAAACACCACTGCTTGGGCGGTTGGGTGTTGTTGGGCTTGAGCCGCAAATAAGCTAGGAATAGTTACTTGGAGATCAAAGGTTTGGTAGCGACGATTAAGTTCAAGCAAAAACTGGCGTTCGCTGGCTCCAACAACTGCTAATTCGCCAAGCAAAAGCTGGTCGGATTGTTGAACCTGCTGACAAACCGTAGCTACTTGTTCCGCCAAACGTTGCACAAACTCCACCGAGAGTAGCTGTGCATCATAGACCAAGCGGCTTTGCAGCATATTGCCGATCTCGAGTAATTCGAGTTTGGCCACAAAGCGCTCAAAATAGCAGACCTGCTGACTCAGCCTAAAGCGGGGAGCATGTTCAAATGGTGGTTGCGGAAGGCTGGCATAACTGAAACAATAGTCTAAATGGTGCGCGGCAGCATCGGAAAATTGCTCCCAGGCCCAATATTCTTGCCAAGTGGTTGCTTGTTGGTAGGCGGTTCGGGTTTGACTGACCAAATCGCTAAACCGCAATTCGGGCTTAATCTGGGCGAAGAATGGCACGTGTTTGGCGAATAGGCCAAGTGCTGGCTCTAATTCGGCATAGTTGCGGCCATCGAGCCCCAAACCAAGTTGGAATTCGGTTTGATTGCTATTGCGCCAAAGCACCACTTGCCACGCCGCCAACAACCAACTTGCCAGCTCCTGGCTCGGCAAATTGGGCGTAGCAATGGTCAGCTCGTGTATTGCTGGAGTGAAACTTGGGCTTGGGTCAGCCAAGGTCGCCAAAACGGGGTTTGCAACAGTTTGCAGATCGTGGCTCTGCCAAAAGGCTGGGCCTGGCTCGCTGGCATCGGTAGCAAGCGTATCGTTCAGCCATTCAGCCAAATCAATATACTGAGCTACTTCTTGATCAGGCTGACCTTCTTGACTGTACAACAGTTCTAGTTCATAAACCAGTAAATTCAACGTGGTTAAATCGGCGGTCAAAGCAGGCAAAGTCAAAATTAATTGGTGCTGTTCGTTGCTCAACGACATTAATCGCGCCCAAAGCACTGGGCCTTGTGCCACGTCAATCGGGCTGCCCAAGGCTTCATCCCACGCAGCTTGGCGATCATCAGCCTGAAGCGTTTGCCAATTCAATTGGCCCTCGCCTACCACCTGCAAGGGCATACTCATGCCTTCAAGTTGGGCAAATTGGGTACGCAGAATCTCATAGCGTTGCACTAAGGCTTCAAGGGCAGCTTGCAACCGCTGAACATCAAGCGCCCCCTGAATATCAACGCTACATTGAGCAAGGTAGGGATTGATCTCCGCTGAATATTTAAGCGACCATAGCTGTTTTTGCTGGGGAGAGAGGCGAAATCCTTCAATGGAGCCTGTTTGCATGATCCAGCCCTTTCGTGATCGATATCGAGATAGAGACCAACAGCGAGGTACAACCCCAGTTATGAAACGACCGAACGGCGCTTGATCGTTTTGAGTTTCTGAGCATTAGCATCTCTTAATCGTTGCTCTTCCAATTGTTGAAATTGGTCTTCAGCTTGTTGTAAATGGTGCATAATCTCAGCAACGGCAATCATTGGCGTGGCAGCAATGGCTTGCAACACCAACTGACAATCGTGCAATACTCGTTCGATCTGGGTTACGGTAAAACGCTCAGTATCGTAGAGCACATCGAGGGTTAGCTGATCGCCTGGGATTGCCCGTAAGGTCAATGGCATGCTATTTTGCACAAAGGTGCGCTGCAAATCGAGCTTAAGGCTTGAGTGCTGGGTAAAAGCCGCCGTATCCATCGGGTAATTTTCAAACACGACGACTGTCTCGAACATGGCTTGTTCACGCGGCAATTTGGCCCAGCCTTGAATATCAACCAACGAGCTATACTCATATTGGCTCATGGCCAACTGCTGGCTTTGCACCTGTTTGAGCAAATCGAGAAACAGCTGCTCAGGCTGAATTTGAGCTCGCAACGGCAGCGTATTGATAAACAAACCAACCATGCTTTCAATTGCTGGCAGGCTCGGCGGACGGCCTGAAACCGTCACCCCAAACAGTACATCATGTTGATTGCTATATTGACCTAAGAGACAAACCCACACACCCTGAATTAAGCTATTGATGGTTAATTCGGCCTGCTGCATCACCATTTGAACTTGGCTAGTTAATTCGCTTGCCAGCTGGAGCAGCTGGGTAGCATAACTGTGCTGCGAACGACCTTGACGAGCAAAACTAAGTCGCGCTGGCCCCGCCCAATTATTCAACAGTTGTTGCCAAAAAGCCTCCGCCTTGGCCTGATCCTGCTGTTGAAGCCAAGCAATGTATTCGCCATACGGGCGGCGTGGGCCTAAAACTGCCTGCTGATTAAAGCTGGCTTGCTCGCCATAGCAATAGACCTCATAGAAGGTAAACAAATCCTTCAGCACAATCGCCTGCGACCAACCATCAAGCAAGAGATGATGGCGGCTCCAACAAAACCAATAGCTGGTCGGGCCGATTTGAATCAAGCTCAAGCGTAGCAAGGGTGCGGCAGTTAATTGAAAGCCTTGGGCTAAATCTGCCGCTAGCCAAGGCTCCAATTGTTGGGCTTGCTGCTCAGCCGAGTATTCCCGCCAATCCATGATCTGCAATGGTAGCGTAACTTGGCGCAACACCACTTGCAGCGGCTCCTCAAGATCTTCCCAAAAGAAGGCAGTCCGCAGCACTGAATGGCGCTGGATAACCTGTTGCCAAGCCCATTCAAAGGCTGCCAGATTCAGCTGGCCCTCAAGTTGCCAAACTGATTGATTTTGGTAGGCACTCGAATTGGGTACAAGCAGGGTATGAAAAAGCATCCCCTTTTGCATAGGCGACAAACCATAGATATCTTCTAAATTCTCAACTTTCATGAGTGCTGTTCTCGCTGTTGCGTAATTTGGCGATAAAGCTATCCAAATTCTTTTGGTTTAAGTTGGCCGATGGAAAATCCGAAGGGGTATAACCACCAGCATTGGGTTGTTGGCAATGCTGAATAATCGCTTGTAAGGCGGACACAAAACGTTCAGCCAAGCGCTGAATCGTCGCTGCACTATGCAATGCTTGGCTATATGTCCAATTCATCTGTAACATGTGATCGGTTACCAAGATCGTCAGATCAAGGTAATGGCGGCGTAAGGCTGCGGGGCTACGGGTTGGCCCACTCGATTCGCTCGTCCAAGCCAATGGACCAGTTTGCGAAACATCGTGGGCGACCGTGCCCAAATAATTAAAGCTCAGTTGCGGTTGGGGCAGATTGGCTAATTGCTGGCTCAGCTGGGCATCGCCACGCAAATAGCGCAATAAACCATAGCCAATCCCGCGCTGTGGAATTTGGCGCAACTGTTCTTTAGTTGCGCGTAGGCTATCGCCAGCATTGGCTGATTTGCTCGCTTGCAACAACACCGGAAAGCGACTAGTAAACCATCCAACCGTGCGCGAAATATCCAAATCATCCAAGATATCTTCACGACCATGGCCTTCGAGCTCGACTAACACGCTTGGATTGCCCTGCCATTGACTGATGCTTTGGGTTAAGGCTGCCAATAGCGCATCGTTAATTTGGGTGTTATAGACCGGAGGAACCACTTCCAATAAGGCCTTCGTTTCCTCAACACTCAAATGTAGGCTCAGATTTTGGGTGCTTGCAACCGTATTGGCATGGGCTTCAGCAGCATAATCGACTGGTAGTGGGCGAACCTGTTGGCGGGTAGGATCAAGCCAATAGGCAACTTCGCGCTCAAGTTCAGCCGAACCTGCATAGCGTTGCAAGCGCTCAGCCCAATCTTTGAATGAGTTGGTTTTGGCTGGTAAATTAATTGGTTGTTGCTGACGAATTTGCTCGTATACCAGCGGTAAATCGGCAAACAAAATCTGCCACGAGACAGTATCAATCGCCAAGTGATGCACAATCACCAACAAGCGACTTGGTTGATTGGATCCAAGCTCAAACAAGGCCATACGCAACAACGGGCCATTGATCAGATCAAGGCTAGTTTGCAGTTCAGTGGCTTTTTGCTCCATCAACTGGCGCTGCTGCTCGGCTGGCGCAGCGGCCAGATTAATGTGCAGCAACTCGACCGCTACATCGGCACTATTAACTTGTTGCCAGCCTTGTTCGCTCGGGCTAAATCGTAGGCGCAAGGCATCGTGATGGCGCACAAGTTCAGGCAACACCTGAGCCAAAATCGCCGGATCGAGATCAAAGCGCACTTCGAAAAAGACTGCTTGATTATAATGCTGCGGCTCGGCGAGGGCTTGCTCAAAAAACCAATGTTGAATCGGAGTCAACGGCACAGGGCCAGTTATCAATTGCTGCTGAGCTTGTTGATCTGCTGTTGTGGTGGCCACCACTTGCGCCAAATCGGCAATTGTCGGATGATCAAATAATTGCTTGGGTGTCAACTTAAGGCCTGCTTGGCTGGCGCGGGCAATAATTTGAATACTCAGAATTGAATCGCCGCCCAGCTCAAAAAAGTTATTGTTAATGCCCACCGACTTGCCACCCAACACTTGGCTCCAAATGTCAACCAATGTTGTCTCAACGGGGGTTCGTGGAGCCACAATCTGAGTGCTAGCCTTGGTTTGTTGCTGTTCAGGCGCTGGTAAGGCTTGACGATCAAGTTTGCCGTTAGCGTTCAATGGCAGTCGTTCCAACATCACAAATGCCGCCGGAACCATGTAATCGGGCAGGCTCTGTTTCAAAAAGTTACGCAACTCGCGTAACGAAAGTGGGCGTTGTTGGCCTGCAACCAAATAAGCTACCAAACGCTTATCGCCAGCAGGATCATCACGCACTATCACCGCTGCTTGTTCAATCGCCGTGTGGTTACGCAACGCTGCTTCAATTTCACCCAATTCAATCCGGAAGCCGCGAATTTTCACCTGATCATCAGCGCGGCCTAAAAACTCAAGTTTGCCATCAGGCAAATAGCGAGCTACATCGCCAGTACGATACAAGCGACTGCCAGTTTGGCCACTTAAGCCATCGGGCACAAACCGCTCAGCCGTAATCGCAGGTCGCTGCCAATAACCACGTGCCAGCGCCGCGCCCCCCACATACAGCTCGCCAGTCATACCCAATGGCACAGGCTGACCGTGAACATCGAGCAGATAGATTTGGGTGTTAGCGATGGGACGACCCAAGGCTGGTATTGCCGATTGAGCACTTGGCAAATTCGCACTCAGTGGATTGGTTAGCACACCCACCGTTGTTTCGGTCGGTCCGTAGTGGTTGAATACTTGGCAATCAGGTGCAAGTAGCGCCAAGGTTTGTAGCAACTTCCAACTAACCGCCTCGCCGCCCAGAATCAAGCGCTGACGTGGCAAGACTCGCGCAGGTTCAGCCACAGCCAAGAGCGCCGCCAAATGCGATGGCACAATTTTAAGACAATCAACGGCATGCTGCTGCATATAATCGGCCAATTGGCTAGCATTGCTCGCTCGCTCAGCAGTAATAAGGTGCAGCGTGCCACCATTTGTTAGGGTTGGAAAAATCGCCGTATGTCCAAGATCAGCGGCAAAGGTCGAGACACTGGCAAAACTAGCCTGTGGCGGCAGATTAAGCCGTTGGCTAATACTTGAAATATAGTTATAAAGACTTTGATGGCTGACCCCAACGCCTTTGGGTTGGCCAGTCGAACCAGAGGTATAAATGATATACATCAAGTTAGAAGGAACCGCCGAAGCAGCAACAGGTTCGCTTGAATGCTCGGCAATCGTCGGCCAAGCTTGATCCAGCCAAAGATAGTCGGCAGCATGCTCAGGCAATTGGGCTTGCAGGCTGGTTTCACTCACCACAATTGAGGCTTGAATATCGCCCAGCATAAAGCCCAAACGCTCTTTGGGCAATCCCAAATCCAGCGGTACATAAGCTCCGCCAGCCTTGAGAATACCCAAAATACCCACCAGCAGGTTGAGCGAGCGATCCAAGGCTAAAGCAACTGGTTGATCAGGGCGAACTCCCCGGGCCAGCAACTCTCGCGCCAGTTGATTGGAACGTGCCTCAAGTTCTGCATAGCTCAGTTGTTGGTCTTCAACCACAACCGCTGGGTGATCAGGTGTAATCGCTGCTTGAGCGCTAAACAACTCATGAAAGCAACGTGCAGCGTCAAATGGCTCGGCTGTTTGATTAAATTCAATTAATAGCTGTTGACGTTCGTTTGTACCCACAATTGGCAGTTGAGCCAAGCTTGTGTTCAAGTTGCTCAGTGCAGCAGTCAAAAGGGTTTGATATTGCTCAATCAACCGTTCAGCACTCGATGACGCAATCAACCCAGCATCAAAATTCAGGCTAGCGGCAAATCCTTGGGGTTGGTTGAACCAAGTTAAGTGGGCTGCATATGGATTGAGCGTAGCCCGTTGCTGCACGACTTGAAAGCTGAGATTAGCCATCACCAGCGGTTTGGGTGTGGTCAGCGCTTCAAAGCCAAAGGGGAAAAAGGCCAATTGACTGGACACTTCTGCAGGCCAATGAAAACTTTCTTGCCAAGCATAGGCCTCCACATATTCTTGCTGCACTTGTTTGACCAATTGACCAAACTGCTGGTCTGCTGCCAACGGGCTAGCCAGCGGTACGGCTTTGGCAAATAAACCAAGCGTGGTTTCAAGCTCGGCATATTTGCGCCCATCACAAACCACGCCAACCACACCATTGGTTTGATCACTCAAGCGCCACAACAAGGTTCGCCAAGCAGCCAAGGCAAGCGCTGAAGCAGGCACAGCTAAAGTTTGACTTGCCTGATTAAGCAGCTCAATTAGTTGTTCAGTCAGCGGAATTGGCAATTGCTGCGGTTGAAACGTTTGGGCCGCTGCTTGATTGGCAACAAACGCTGGCCGCACGGTAATCGCATCGTGCCAGGTTTGTTGTTGCCAGTAACTGCGGCCAGCAGCGGTTTCTTCAGCTTCCAATAGTTCGTGCTGCCACTCAGCAATATCGATATATTGCATTGGCTCATCGGTAGTTGGCTCGGCAGCATAAATCGCCGCCAGCTCGCTGGTTAAGTTGACCAAACTCAGGTTATCAGCACAGAGCGTTGGCACACTCAACAGCAAATAATGTTTTAGCGCATGTTCACGCCCAAGCCAGGCATGCAGCAATGGGCCAGCAGCAAAATCAAAGGCTTGCTGAGCCAATTGGCTTTGCAAATCAGTCAAACTATGTTCGCTCAGATCATAGCTTGGCAATGCTAGTTCGCTTAATTCGGTAACCACCTGCAACGGCAAGGCCATCCCTTGGAGATAGTGAAAGGTTGTGCGCAAAATTTCGTAGCGCTGTACAACCTGCAACAAACTAGCCTGCAAGCGAGCAATATCGAGGGAGCCTTCAATCACGATAGTTCCCTGAGTACGATAAGGCTGGGCTGAATCCAATTGCTGGAGCGCCCAAACATGCTGTTGCTGTGGGGAAAGCCGAAATCCCTCGATCATCGCATCCGACATAGTAATCCCTTCCTCACTTAGATCGCCGCTGCATCAACCGATTCGGCCATACCCACCACAATTTTGCGTGGGCCAACAAAAGGCGAGCGAGCATGAGCCACCAACATATTGTCGAGCATCAGCACATCGCCTTCTTGCCATGGAAACATCACAGTTTCTTGATCCAGCACATGGCGAATTTCGGCTAAAACCTCTGGTTCGATCGGCGAACCATCGCCATAGTAGGTGTTACGTGGCAAATCTTCATCGTTAAATTCTGCCAGCAACATATCGCGCACAGCCGCCGGCAGACTGGTCACATGGAAGAGATGGGCCTGATTGAACCAAACCATTTCGTTGGTTTTGGGATGCTTGGCAACAGCTTGGCAGACTTGGCGCGTGCGCAAACGATTGCCGCTCTTCCACTCAAAATCAATCTGGTTAAGTCGGCAAAATTCTTCAACGTCAGCTTTATTATCGGTTTGGAACACGTTCTCCCATGAAAGATCGATGCCCTCGCCATAGTTGCGCACATACATCACTTTTTTCTCAGCAAAACGATCGCGAATCGCTGGATCAAGCCGTTGATAGATGCGGCGGCTATCGGCAATCGGGGTTTCGCCTTGTTGTTGGGGAGCAATCAAACAGCAAAACCAAATTTTCATCGGCCAGCTGGTGGTATACGACATTTCGTTATGCAATGGAATCGATTGATCGGCGGGGTATTCAGTTGAGGTATAAATATTGCCGCTGACTTTGCTGCGCGGCGTTGAACGATAGGTATATTCTAAAAGCTCATTCGACATTTCGCTAACAAAACGTTGGAATTCTTCGAGGGTTTTAATGTTGAAGTTGCGGAATAAAATGCCGCCATGCTGGGCCAAATTGGTTTCGATAAATGGGCGATGGCTATTAGCCCAGGTGATCAAATTCAGGCCTTCGACAGCGGGAGTGACCAGCAGTGGCAAGGCACTATCGCTCAACAAAGGCTGCGATTTGATCAGACTTTCTTGGGAAACGCTCACAGAACGGCGACCTGCACCTAATTGGCCTTTGAGGCTTGGCTTTTTATCGTCTGATGTCGTCATGGGTTGATGCTCCTTCATTATTCAGATTGTTGCCCACGGATAGCCTTACGTTTGACGTGTTTTAGTTTTTGCAGACTGCTGGTTTCGCTCTGTTGAGCTTGCGCTTTTTGGTTATGGTGATCAAAATCCTCTAATCGCTGGGCCAAATCGGCCAATGAGGCGCTTGGTTGGTGTTGCACGGCCTTGAACAAGGCTTCAAGTTGGCCTAGCAACGCTAAAACGGTGGTTGTGGCAAAACGCTGGCGATCGTAGAGCACATGCAACTCGAAGGTTGTGGCACTCGGCGCACCGCGAATCGTCAATGGGAAGTTATTTTGAATAAACGATTGAATATTGCTCATCGTTAGGTCATTAAACTGACCCTGATTGCTACTATCCATCGGCAGATTTTCAAACACCACAGCGCTTTCAAATAATGGTTGACGGGGCGGCAATTCGCTCCAGCGCTGAACCTGCGCCACTGGTGTATATTCATATTGACGCATTTCAACCTGCTGAGCTTGCACATCCTGTAACCATTCAATGATTGACAAGGTTGGTTGGATGCGAACTCGTACCGGCAGGGTGTTGATAAATAATCCCAACATATTCTCAGCTCCAGCCAAATCGACTGGACGGCCAGAAACCGTGCTGCCAAAAACAAGATCATGCTGGCCACTGTAATGCGCCAAAACACAGGCCCAAAGCCCTTGCAACAGCGTGTTCATCGTCAGTTGATGTTGACGCAGCAGCGTATAGATCGCGGTTGTGAGCGCTGGATCAAGCGGCAACTTCTGGACAGCGTAATCAACGCCAGCTTGTTGGGCTCCGCTGGCTGGTGGCAGTGGTGTAGTTTTAGCAAAGCCCTGCAATCGTTTACGCCAATAGGCCTCGGCTTGGGCTAAATCTTGGCGTTGCAGCCAAGCAATATACTCACGATAAGGCCGAATTGCTGGCTGACTGAGCGGAATTGGCAAACCCTGCACCAAGGCCTCGTAGGCGCGAAACACCTCTTTGAGCAGAATGTTGGTACACCAGCCATCAAGCAAAATATGGTGTTGGCTCCAAATAAAATGGTAGCTATGCTCAGCTAAGTGCACCAACGTAACCCGCATCAACGGCGCTTGGGAGAGATCAAAAACCTTAGTTTTATCGGCCTCAAGTAACCCTGCCAGATTAATCGCTTGTTGCTCAGGTTCAAGCTCGCGCCAATCCAGATACTCCCACGGCATCTCCACGGTTGGATGCACCAACTGATAGGCTTGGCTTAAGCCTTGCCAGACAAAGCAACTGCGCAAAATTGTATGCTGATTGAGGGTGTGATTCCAAGCAGCTTGAAACGCCGCAAGATCAAGTTTGCCCTCAAAGAGCCAACTAATCTGCATAAAGTAGACAGTCGATTCAGGCTCATATAAGGCATGAAAGAGCATACCTTGTTGGGTTGGAGTCAACGGATACAGATCGTCGATTTGGCGATATTGCGCATTCAACTGAGCCAAATCTGCTGCTGGCAATGTGGCCAAAGGAAAATCTGAAGGCGTATAGCCACCAACATCTGGTTGCAAACAATGCGCAATGATTGCCCGTAGTTCGTGCATCAAGCTATGCGCCAATTGCTCAATCGTCGTGGAGCGATACAGATTGGTACTATACATCCATTGGATCGTTAATTGGGCATCAACAATACTGCCGCCCACTTCGAGCAGGTGTGGTCGCAGCCCAGCTGGGTCGTGGTCGGCTCCGCTCGATTCGTAGGCCCATGCCAACGGCGAATCAGCACTCAAGCCATAGCCAAATTGACCAAGATAATTAAAGCCAACCTGTGGCTGAGCCTGAATCGGTTGTTGCCCAAGATAGCGCAAAATACCATAACCAACACCATGCTGTGGAACTTGACGAAGCTGCTCTTTGATTGATTGAAGATCAGCACCAAGTTCACCGCTTTCTGCGAGGGTTAAGCGCAAGGGCGCAATTGCTGTAAACCAGCCAATCGTCCGCGATAGATCAAGATCGTCAAACAGATCTTCGCGGCCATGGCTTTCCAAATCGATCAGCAGGGCAGCTTGGCCGCTCCATTGACTCAAACAGCGGGCTAAGGCTGTTAACAATATATCGTTGATCTGGGTATGATAGGCTTTGGGCACCTCGTGGAGCAATAAGGCAGTCGTTGGCGCATCAAGGGCGACCGTCACCAAGGCCTGCGAGGCTTCGCTATTGTCAGCCAATGCCTCGGGGAAATCAATCGGCAAGCTTGGCAACTCGCCAATTTGCTGATTCCAATAGGTTAATTCGGCTTGTAGGGTTGTTGATTGACTATACTCAACCAATCGCTCGGCCCAAGCCTTGTATGAGCTGGTTTTCGCAGGCAGCTGAATCGGCTTGGCCTGAGCAATTTGTTGGTAGGCCGTCGCTAAATCTTCAAAAAAGATCCGCCACGAAACCCCATCGAAAATTAAGTGATGAGCCACCACCAACAAGCGTCCAGACCGATCGGCTCCCAAATTGAATAAAGCAACCTGTAACACTGGTCCAGTGCTAAGATTCAAACACGCTTGCAGCTGATTAGCATGCTCAGTAATTGCAACGCTTTGTTGTTCAAGCGGCAAATCAGCTAAATCAATCAAGCTAATGCTGGGCGTGGCAGCATGGTCGAGGTTTATTTGCTGCCACCCATCTGTACCGAACTGAAAGCGTAAGCGCAGTGCATCGTGCTGAATGTGCAATTGATACAACACTTGGCTAAGCAAGGTTAGATCAAGCGGCTGGCGGACTTCGAGCAAGGCCGATTGATTCCAATGGTGAAAATTTGGCAAGTTTTGCGCAAAAAACCACTGTTGAATCGGGGTTAATGGTACGGCTCCGCTAACTAAACCTTGTTCAGCCTGAATTTGGGGGCCAGTGCCAACCACGGTCGCCAAATTGGCAATCGTGCGTTGTTCAAAAACCTGCTTGGGGGTTAGCCGCAAACCAGCTTGGTTGGCGCGGGCCACAATTTGAATACAAATAATTGAATCGCCGCCCAACTCGAAGAAATTATCGTGAATCCCAACCTGTGCTAGCCCCAAAACATCGGCCCAAATCTCAGCCAAGATTTGTTGATTGGCGGTTTGGGGTGCATCAAACAAGGCTTGTTCAGCATGGCGCGTCGTTTTCGGTGCAGGCAAGGCATGGCGATCAAGTTTGCCATTGGGAGTTAGCGGTAAGCTAGCCAGCAGCACAAATACCGCTGGTAGCATATGTTCTGGTAAGCGCGTTTGCAAAAACGTGCGCAATTCGGCGCTGCTTGGTTGATTATCAGGCGTGGCAACCACATAGGCCACCAGTCGTTTCTGGCCATTTGGCTCATCGCGGGCAATCGCCACCGCTTCATGAACCAAAGGATGCTCACACAAGCATTGCTCAATCTCGCCTGTTTCAATCCGAAAGCCCCGAATTTTAACCTGATGATCAACCCGCCCAAGGTGGTTAATCGAGCCATCGGGTAAGAAACAAGCCAAATCACCCGAACGATACAGCCGTTGGCCAGGCTCAGCACTAAAGGGATTTGGCACAAACATCTGGGCAGTTAATTCAGGCCGATTGAGATAGCCCCATGCCAAACCAGGCCCAGCAATATACAACTCGCCAGCAATCCCAACTGGCACAGGTTGCAGGTATTGATCAAGAATATATAGTTGAGTATTGGCAATTGGTCGGCCAATTGAGGGTTTTTGGTTTGGATCGTCGCACAAGGCGAGGCTCGACCAAACTGTCGCTTCGGTTGGGCCATAGGCATTGAAAAAGCGTCGATCCAAACCCCAACGCGCCACCAACTCAGCCGGACAAGCCTCGCCCGCCACGATGACCGTAGATAATGCTGGTAATTCTGCCTCGGGCAGCACTTTTAATGCCGACGGCGGCACAGTAATATGAGTAATCGCTTGCTGTTGCAATAATTCAATCAAACTTGGGCCAGGCAACAAAGTCTCTTGATCAGCCAGCACTAAGGTTGCCCCCGACCAGAGTGCCATAACGATTTCAAAAATCGAGGCATCGAAACTCAACGAGGCAAATTGCAAAATCCGCTGCTGTGCATCAAGTTCAAAGGCTTGAATTTGGGCATAGGCCAAGTTAGCCAAACCCCGATGGGTAATTGGCACTGCCTTAGGTCGCCCAGTTGAGCCAGAAGTGTAAATCAGATAGACCAAACTCTCAGGCCAAAGTGGTACGGCTAGCTCAAACGAGGGATATTGAGCAATCGTTGGCCAATCGTGATCAAGATAGATTACCCGTTGTTGCTCAGTGCGAATTTGTTGGCTAAGCGAATGCTGAGTCAGCAAAACCTGAGCTTGGCTATCGTTGAGCATATAGTGCAATCGCTCAAGCGGATAGCGCGGATCAAGCGGTACATAGGCGGCCCCGGCTTTAAGAATTGCCAAAATTCCAAGCACCAACTCAAGCGAACGCTCAACACACAGCCCAACCAAGCTACCAGGCGGAACTCCCTGCGCCCGAAGATAGGCCGCCAATTGATTGGCCCGCCGATTCAACTCGCCATAACTCAGGTGTTGTTGACCAAATCGCAATGCAACTGCATCTGGAGTAGCTTGGGCATGGGCCGCAACAATCTTATGTAAATAGATTGAGCTAGGTAACGGCACATTCGTCGTATTCCAGTCCCGCAGCATCACCTGTCGTTCAGCAGCGGTCAATAGATCAATTGAGGCTAAACGAGCTTGTGGCGCGGTGGCAAAGCTTAGCAATAGATTTTGAAGATGCTCCAACAAGCGTGTGATCGTCGCTGGCTCAAAGCGCCGTTGATCATAAAACACTTGAATCACCAGATTTGGTGCGAGCACTGCCTCAATTGAAAGTGGATAATTGGTTTGCTCAATAAAGCGCACATCTTGCAGTTGCAAGGTTGCATTGCCCGATTGTTGCCATGCGGCCAAGGGGTAATTTTCAAACACCAAAATACTCTCAAACAGTGGTATACCACGTGGCACTGCGCTCCACGTTTGAAGCTGATTCAAGCCGGTATAGTGGTATTGTTGGGCCTCGACCTGCTGTTGTTGTAATGCTTGGAGCCATTCACTGACCGCTGCCTGAGGTTTGATGGTTATGCACACAGGGATGGTATTGATAAATAAACCAACCATCGCATTGCTACCAGCCAGTTGGGCAGGACGACTGGAAACTGGACTCCCAAAAACGATCGTGCGTTCGCCACTATACCGCCCAAGCAATAAGGCCCAAGCTCCTTGCAAGATGGTATTGATCGTGAGTTTATGCTGGCGGGCCATGATCTGTAGCGTTTCCGTTGCCGCAAGATCGAGCACAATCCGCTGTTCGCATGGTTGTTCTGGCCCAAGCAAGGCATAATTCGGGCGCTCGATCACCAACGGCGTTGGGGCTGAAATAGGGCTTAAGTTGGCTCGCCAAAATTGCTCGGCCTTGGCTTGATCTTGCTTTTGTAGCCATGCAATATAATCGCGATACGGTCGCGTTTGGGCTAAACGCAATGCCCGACCCTCGCAGAAAGCGCTGTAGTAACTAAATGCTTCCTTTAATAACAGCGCCATGCTCCAGCCATCGAGCAATAAGTGATGATTACACCAAACAAATTGATAGCAATCATCGCTCAACTGAATTAAACTAGCCCGTAATAACGGCGCTTGGCTAAGATCAAACCCACGTTGGCGCTCAGTTTGGAAATAGGCTTCAAGCTGGGCCGTATGGGTCTGCGGATCTAATTCGCGCCAATCGTGGTAATCCAAGGGCAACTGCACCGCCCGATAGACCACTTGTAACGGTTCTGCCAAATCTTCCCATACGAAGACTGTGCGCAAAGCAGCATGGCGCTCAAGCACGTGTTGCCAAGCCCGTCGAAACGCGTCAAGCTGAAGGATTCCCCTTAATTGACAGGTAAATTGCTCAAAATAGGCTCCCGAATCTGGGTCATACAGGCTATGAAAGAGTAACCCTTGTTGTAACGGCGAAAGTGGGTAGATGTCCTCAATATCTGCATTCATCCCAGTTCCTTCAGCTAGCGAAGTTTCTTCATAAGTGAGTTCAATGTCTGCTGATCAAGGTTTGCCATCGGGAAATCGGATGGAACATACGCGGCGCTAGTTGCGCTATCGCCTTGCAATAAATCGCGTAATGCCGCCATAAAGCGCTCGGCAAGCTGGGTAATCGTGGCTGGCTCATGTAAGTGATTGCTATACGTCCAGCGCACCCACAATTGCTGTTGCACCACCACCACATCAACGTCTAAAACATGCGATCGCGTGCTAGCAGGGTCACGCAGTGGCACTTCAAGTTGGGGCAATAACTCAAAGGCTGCTTTTTGAGCCGCACCCCCTAATTGACCAAGATAATTAAAGCGTAGTTCAGCGTGTGAATTGGCGCTAGGATTAGGTTGATTGAACTGCCATAAGCCATAACTAAGCCCATATTCAGGCACTTGGCGCAGGGTTTCTTTAATCACTTTCAGCATTTCAAGCGGCCCATCAAAGCCAGTCCAATCCAAAATTACTGGATAAAGACTGGTAAACCAGCCAATCGTGCGCGAAAGATTGAGATTTTCAGCAATCGATTCGGCGCGGCCATGGCTTTCTAAATCAACCACAAGGCTTTGGCTATACGTCCATTCGCCAATCGTTTGGGCTAAAGCGGTTAGCAATACTTCTTCAAGGCTGGCATGATAGAGCGTTGGCAATTGGTTCAGCAATACGTCGGTTTCTGCGACCTCAAGTCGGGCCAAGACAATACTGCTTGAGGCTTCAGTATTGGCCTGACCGCTATGATCAAGCGGCAAAGGTGATTGAGTATGCTGAATCGTCTGCCAATAGCTGGCTTGTTGGGCGACTTCTGGTGATTGGGCATACTCCTGAAGCGCCAAAGCCCAAGTTTTGAACGAACTGGTTTTGAGCGGTAAATTAATCGATTGCCCTGCCTGTAGTTGAGCATAGGCCGTTTGTAAATCTTCCAACAGAATCCGCAGCGAAATTCCATCAAATACAAGGTGATGCGCCACAATTAATAGGCGCTTGCTCAACTCTGCTTCGAATAGCACAAACCAAATCAGCGGGCCAGTGCTCAAATCGAGTTTGGTTTGGTATTCAATCGCGGTTGCTTCAATCGTTTGGGTTTGGGTTCCTTGATTCAAGCCCCTGAGATCAATTATCGCTAGTGGTAAATCAGCCTCAAGCGAGCCGTGGGTTTGTTGCCATTGGTCAGCAACCAACTCGAAGCGCAAGCGCAGGCCATCGTGATGCTGCAAAAGTTGGGCAACGATCGAGTGCAAATCAGCCTGAGTAAGCTCGGCAGGCGCTTCAAGCAACACTGGCATACTATTAAAATAGTGTGGATTAGGTAGATTTTGGCAAAAGAACCACTGTTGAATGGGCGTAAGCGGCACGGCACCTTCGATCAAGCCTTGATCGGCCACAACCAGCGTGGTGCTCGAAACCACCTGTGCCAATTCAGCAATCGTTTGATACTGAAATATATCTTTGGTTAGCACATGATAGCCAGCCTGATTGAGTCGCGCTACAATTTGCAAACTCAGAATCGAATCGCCGCCGAGTTCAAAGAAATTGTCGTGAATGCCAACCTGTTCGCGCCCCAACACCTCGGCCCAAATCGTGCTCAGCAGCGTTTCGAGTTGATTGGTTGGTGCAGCAAATTGATTGGCCAAATGCTCACGGGTGGTGGGCGGCACAGGCAACGCTTGACGATCAACCTTCCCATTGCGGGTCAGCGGCAGGCTCTCCAACACCATAAACGCTGCAGGCAGCATATATTCAGGCAGTTTGGTTTGCAAAAATGCCCGTAATTCACCAATATGCGGCATTTGTTCTGATTCCGCAATCAAATAAGCTACGAGTCGCTTATCGCCAGGCAGATCTTCACGGGCAACCACCACCGCTTCCCGAATGCTAGGATGTTGCGCCAGTACTGCTTCAATTTCGCCAAGCTCAATCCGAAAGCCACGAATTTTAACTTGTTGATCGATGCGGCCTAAAAATTCGAGATTTCCATCAACCTGATAACGCGCCAAATCGCCAGTACGATACCAACGCTGCTGATCAAGCTCGACAAATTTCTCGTCAGTCAATTCCGAGCGATTCAAATAGCCCCGACTAACCCCAGCCCCGCCGATGTACAGTTCGCCTGGCATACCAATTGGTACGAGGTTTTGCTGTGGGTCATACAAGCGAATCGCCATATTTGGTAGTGGTCGCCCAATCAAATGGCGCTCAAGCAAGCCCTGTTGGGGCACACGATAGCTGGTACAAATAATCGTGGCTTCGGTTGGGCCATACAACACATGAATTGCGGCTTGCGGAAAGGCGAGCCGCATCGCATTTAACAATTCAGGCGGCACTAAATCGCCACCAATAAAAATCATCCGAATGCTTTGACAAGCAGCGGCAGTATAGCCTTCAGTTTCCAAGGCATTGACCAATTGACGCATCAAACTTGGGACAGTGTGAATCACACTCATCGAAGCCAGCGACTCGATCAAGCCAGCAATATCCAAAATTTCTTCGCGGGTAAGCATCCACGATGTGCCGCCAGCAAGCAATGGGTTGAGCAATTCAAACAGAAAAATATCAAATGAGAATGGGGCAATACACGGCATCACATCACGAGGATTGAAGCCAAACGCTTGCTGACTTGCCAACAACACATTCAACAGATTTTGATGGGTAACCAAAACCGCTTTAGGCGTGCCAGTCGTGCCCGAGGTATAAATCATATAGGCCAAATTGCTGGGTTGCAGTTGATGATTTGGCGCATCAACCTGCTGAATATGGGCATGCCAAGCTTGATCAAGTGCAACAATATGGGGAGCTTCTAAGGGCAATTCAGCAGCTAAGGCAGCAGTTGTTAGCACGACCAAAGGCTTGGCATCGGCAACAATATAAGCCAAACGATCAGCAGGAAAGCTGGGGTCAAGTGGCAAAAACAGGCCGCCAGCTTTAAAAATCGCTAGAATCGCAATCACCATTGCAGGAGTGCGCTCAACGCACAAACCAACAACACATTCTGGTTTTACGCCTAATTGCTGTAAATAGGTCGCCAAGCGCTCAGCATGCTGGTTCAATTCAGCATAGGAATACTGCTGATCACCATAGCGCAAGGCCAGTTGATCTGGTTGGGTTTGAGCGTGACGGGCAATTGCATGCTGAACAAAATCTGTTTCAAAGGCTGTTTCAGTAGCATTCCACTCGATCAACAATTGCTGGCGTTCGGCACTGGTAACCAATTCAATCGCAGCAATCGGCAAATCCGGCTGAGCAACCATGGTTTCAAGAATCTGTTGCAGATGCCCAAGCATGCGTTCGACGGTTGCTTGATCGAAGAGATCAGTACTATACACAAAAGCTGTAGCTAATTCACCATCAACTTCATCGATCTCCAAGGTCAAATCAAACTTAGAAGTCCCAGTATCAACCTCGGCATAACCAAGTACATTTTCAGGCATCTTCTGACGAGCTTCTTGGGGATCTTGCAGAATATAGGCTGCCTGAAAAATTGGGGTATAGCTCGGATTACGCTCAGGCCGCAACACCTGCACCAAGCGCTCAAACGGCACTTCAGCATTGGCATAAGCATCCAAGGCCATTTGGCGCACCTGCTGAATAAACTCGCGGGAGGTTTGCTCAAGATTAAGTTGGCTACGCAAGACCAACATATTAATAAAACAGCCGATCAATGGCTCTAATTCAGGGCGGGTTCGACTGGTAATTGGCGTACCAATCAGCAAATCTGTTTGGCCTGTATAGTGCTGCAACAAGATCTTATAGGCCGCCAAAACGCTCATAAACAAGGTTGCGCCAGTTTGGGCAGTCAACTGTTTGAGCGATTTAAGTAGGCTGGCAGGCATTCGCCGACTGATTTTTGCCCCGTTGAAGGTTTGAATCCGTGGGCGTGGGCGATCGGTTGGCAAGGCCAACAAGGGTAATGAACCCGAGAGTTGGTTTTGCCAATATTCCAATTGCTGGGAGACACTGGCCTGGTTTAGGCGTTGGCGCTGCCATACGGCAAAATCAAGATACTGTATTGCCAACGGAGCCAATGGTGAAGGCTGGCCTTGACTGAATGCCTGATGCAAAGCCCCAATCTCTTGGACCAAAACCCCAGGCGACCAATCGTCAGAAACAATATGGTGCAAATTAATAATTAAGTGATGTTCATGAGTTAAGCGCAGCAAAACCACGCGCAACAATGGCCCATTGCTCAAATCAAAGGGCTTTTGAGCTTCAGCAAGGGTGTGTTTTTGGGCCTCGGACGCTTGCTGCTCCTCGGGAAAAGACCGCAAATCGATCACTGGGAGCCTAAAATCTGGCACAGGCTCAAGCATTTGGACTGGTTGTTGATCGACGGTTTTAAACGTGGTACGCAGAATTTCATGGCGCTCAATAATCGCCTGAAAAACCCGTTGCTCTAAGGCCACGTCAAAGTTTGGCCCAAAGCGAATCACGACCGGCACGTTATACAGCGCACTCTGCGGATCAAGTTGGTACATCAACCACAAACGTTCTTGGGCAAACGATAAGGCATAGGCTGCACCTTGCCGTTCGACGTGGGGAATCTGCTGTTTGTTTGGTTCGGCTTTTTTCTGGTTGAGCCGTTTTTCAAGCAAGGCTCGTTGCTCTGGCGAAAGAGCAGCTAGGCGTTTGGCAAAATCGCTCATTCACTGCCTCCTTCACTCGCAGTTTCATTCAACAAGGCTTGCACCTGATCAAGCGGGGTTTGCTCAATCTCAGCCAATAAAGCTGCCAACTCAGCATCTTGTTCGGCAATACTTGGCAAAATCCGTTGGGTTAATTGGGCAATACTCGCCCCTTGCAACAATTCAACAATTGAAAGACTCACTCCGAGATCAACCTCAATCCGATTTTTCAATTCAACCGCCATAATCGAATCAAGCCCAAGCCTATTTAATGGTTGGTCAAGATCAATTCGGCTACGATCAAGGCGTAATACAGTCGCAATCACGTCGCGTAAATGCATTTCTAAGCGCGTTTGGCGTTGCTCCGGCTCAAGCAAGAGCAATTCTTGCACAATGCCAGATTGGCTTGGTACGGCAACTTGATCGGTTTGGCGTGCAATTTGCGCATTAACCAATTCAAAGTGCGACTTAAAGAATGGTACTTTACAGGTTTGCGGGTAGGCTTGTTGCCAACGTTGCCAATCGGTGAGCATTGGGGCAATCTGAATCGGATTACGCTGGAATAGCTGGGCCATCACCTCAAGGCCTTGCTCCGAGGTCATGCCAATCACCCCACTTTGATTAAGCTGATCGTTCATCTTGAGTCGGGCAACAATTCCTGTTTCGGCCCATAGCCCCCAATTAATGCTCATTGCTGGCAGACCTTGCGAGCGACGGAAATGGGCTAAAGCATCAACAAAGGCATTTCCAGCGGCATAGTTGGCCTGACCAAACATCCCCATAATTGAAGTAGCCGACGAGAACATAATCATGAAATCGAGTGGCGATTTGCGTAATAAGCGATGCAGCAACCATGAACCAAAAATCTTAGGTCGATTGACCACATCAAATGTTTCTTGATCCATCCGCATCAACAATTGATCTTTAATTAATCCTGCTGAGTGAATGACCCCACGAATGGGCGGCCAACCTTGTTGTTGGTATTCAGCCAAGAACATGGCCAATTGCTCTTCATCACTGACATCAATTGACGCGACATGAATACTTGCGCCAAGATTTTCCAGTTCCTTGATTGCGGCAATCCGCGAGGCCAACAAATTATCAACATCAAGATCCAGTTGGTTCCAGAGCGAGCGATCAGGGATGGTGGTGCGGCCCAGTAGGATCAAGCGCCGAGCACCCTGTTGAAGCATCCAACGGGCAACTTCGAGGCCAATCCCGCTTAAACCACCAGTAATCAGATAGCTAGCATCGGGGCGTAAACCTAAGCCTTGTTTTGGTGGATCATCGAACGAATCGCGCATTAATCGGGCAAGATAGCGCTGATTTTGACGCAAAGCCAGTTGTTCGCCATCGATTCCAGTTGTGATTGCTTGAAATAGCTCAAAAGCCTCATTTGACGATTTGGTTGGGTCAAGATCGATCAGAGCGCCCATTAGTTCGGGATGTTCGGTTGCTAAGACCCGACCTAAGCCCCACAAGGGTGCTTGAGCCACTGCAATGGTGGCTTGCTCTGGCGTAACGGATTGCGCTCCACGTGTCACCAGCCAAATCCGTGGTAATTCGGGCTGATCTAATTCAACCACCGCCTGAATCAGCTGCACGGCAGCATCACAGCCTAAGCCTTGAGCTTCACTAAGCGTCGTTAAGGTTAGCTCTTCGGTATCAACTGCATCTAAACCCCAAAGATGAATCACCCCACGATAAGGAAGATTGCCTGCTTGGAGCACTTGTTGAAATTGGCTCAACTCGCGTGGGTTCAGCTGAAAGTGATGTTCGTCCAGCTGTTCATAATTATCGGCAGGTGTAACTAGAACACTCGACTCACCCCTGGCTTGGAAGAGTTGGGCTAACTCCTGCCCCAGCCCTTGCTGATCGCCCAAAATCAACCAGCTCCCAAGCGCTTGATGTGGCTGGACTGGATTTATTGGCTGTGCACGATGTTGCGGCGCACGTGCCAGTCCAATAAACTGGGCCTTTGTATTAGGATAGGTTACCCCAACACTATCAACAAACCCTAGTTCATCGAGCAATTCAGTCCAACGATCTTTAGCCAACAAAGGATAAGTGGGGCGTAGATCGGTATCGGTAAAACGCCACCAGCCACTGGTTAAGCCAAACGTTACATCCATCCAAGCGGTTGGCACAGCACCCTCAAGAAATGCTAACATCCCATTCGGAGCCAACAAGGTTTTGAGATGCGTCAACACTTGGCGCACATCAGCGGTTGCATGCAACACATTTGAGACCACAATTAAGTCATAGTGCTCAGCAACAAACCCTTGACTCACCGGATCACGTTCAACATCCAAGAGCTGATATTGCACAAAATCATACGCTTGGAATTGTTGGGTAGCCCGCGTTAAGAAGCCTTGCGCAATATCAGTAAACGTATAGAGCGTCTGCTGAGCTGGAAGTTTTGGCAATAATCCACCAGTTAGGCTACCAGTTCCGGCTCCAACCTCTAAGATCCGAATAGTTCGGTGTGGCGGCAATTCAGCTAAAGCACAGGTAATCAATTCAATAAACAATTCATAAAAAAGCTTAATTTGTGATTTGCTGTAAAGGTCATCGATCAAACTATCTTTGAATAAAACCTGTAATGGATCAAGTTTTCCGCTAAGAATGGCAGCCAAATTATCGCCACAACGCTGCACAAGCTGATAGATTGCAGCATTGGCAGGATACTGTTCAAGCAAGCTTTCAGTTAATCCTGATGGTGTTGTAGCTGGTAGTTGCGCACTAATCATCCATTCAGAGCCATGGCGGCTTAGCCAATGTTGCTCATGGAAAATTTCCAAGGCTCGCTGGATGAAGCGATCATATTGGGGAGTTATCGCCAATTGCTGGGTCAAAGTGGTATGATTAACGACCTGATCGACCGCAGGCTGCCAATTAAGTTGGCGTAATGCAGCTAGCATCTGGTAGGCAGCCAAATGATTCGCCGCCATTAATGAAGCCTCATGCTGCTCAAAATCGACAGTAGTGGTCACACGTTCAAGCACTGGGTCAAGCGCTTTGAGCAAATCGGTCGTGGTCGGCAAATGGCTAGCAACCGCTGGCTGGCTAGCTTGATCAGGCAACCACTTAACCGAATAGAATAAATCATCACCAATTGCGGTTTGGGCAGCCTGAGCACTTTCAAGCCGTTGTAAGCGTAGTCCTAATAGCTCTAACACCAACTGTCCAGCTTTATCGTAGAGATAAATATCAGCCTCGCGAATATCATCATTGGCAGCTGAATCAGCTCGCAATTGGGCATGGCACCACAAATTTGGGCTAAGTGGTCGATACAGTTTGAGCTGACCAATTCCTACTGGCAAACGGGTATCGGTTGCATCGCTTTCATCGCGTGGCACAGCCGCAGCCACTACCTGCAGGCTGGCATCAAGCAAAATTGGGTGGGCTTGATAGCTCTGGAGATCGTGCTCTAAACCAGGAGGAAGTTGCAGTTGGGCTAAAGCCTCACCATCGTTGCGCCAAATTTGCTTGACCGCTTGGAATGCAGGCCCATAATTGAGGCCACGTTGCGCCATCGCTTGGTAATGGGCTTGGCTTGAAAATGGCTCTTGACAACGAGCTTGAAGATGCTGCAAGGATACTGATTCGAGCGGCAATTGCCCATCTGGTTGTTTAATTAGCTGACCAGTTGCATGCAACGTCCACGCTTGATCTGTCTGACCTGGTTTCGTCAACGCACTAAAAATTTGAAATTTGCTACTAGCCGATTCAGGTGCAATAATCACTTCAATGCGACGCAAAGCGTTGGGTGCTAAAACCATCGCCTGTTTAAACACCACTTGATCAAGGCAATAACTACCCTTACCGAAAGCACTTTGGGCCGCTGCCAGCGCCATTTCAAGATAAGCTGCCCCCGGCAAAACCACCACGCCCTGCACTTGATGATCGCGCAGATAGCTGGGATTATTGGCATTCAGATCAAGTTCCCAAAGATGTTGGCCTACTGGATGTGCCAAAGCCACATGGCTGCCTAATAAAGGATGCTCATAGGCAGCCTTATAGTTTGGCTGCTGCAGCGCCGCACCATACTGGCGGCTGAGCCATGAAACCGATTGATCATCGAGCAATTGATCAAACCAATAACGTTCGCGTTGCCATGGATAGAGTGGTAAAGCTACATGCTGCCCAGTTTGTTGATAGAGCGTTGGCCAATTGATCGTTGACCCAAGGCTATAGAATGCGGCTAAAGTATTGAGCAAAGCCACAAATTCAGGTTCATTGCGACGCAACGAACCAAGAACATCACCTTTTTTCTTGGCATGGGCCAGTGCTTCCAGCATTGACGGCGATAAAACGGGATGCGGGCTAAGCTCTAAAAAGGTTGTATAGCCTTGTTCAAGCGCATAGTTGAAGCCTTGGGTAAAGAGAAATGGCTCACGTAAATTTTGGCCCCAATAGGTTGCATCAAGCGCCATACCCTCAATAATTGCTCCCGTTACGGTTGAAAATAACGGAACTGTGGTTGGTTGGGACTGGATCTGCGCCAACGCAGCAATCAATTCAGGCTTGAGCACGTCCATCTGCGGGCTATGAAAGGCAATATCAACACCCTTGAGAAATCGACAGAAAATACCTTGTTTTTCCAGCGATTTCAGCACCCGTTCTAAGGCTTGTGGGTCGCCTGAAAGCACACTTGATGCAGGGCTACTGCTCCCGGCAACCGCTAAGAGATCATCCCAGCCTGCCAAGACCAAGCGAGCTTGATCGAGTGGCAAGCCAACCATAGCCGTTTTACCTTGGCCAGCAACTTGTTGCATTAATCGGCTGCGATGGTAAATAACAGCAATCGCATCGATCAGGCTGAGTGCACCCGCTACATGAGCCGCCGCAACTTCGCCAACACTCTGACCAATCACCAAATCGGGCTGAATTCCCCATGAGCGCCATAACCCAGCCAACGCCACTTGGATTGCAAAAATCGCAGGTTGGGCAATCATGGTTTGGTCAAGCCGCGAGCTTGCTTCTGGCGCAGCAATTTCTTCAATCAGCGACCAATCGACATGTTGGCGTAGCAGCTGATCACATTCTTGCATAATTGAGCGAAAAACATGGTGTTGCTCAAACAATTCGCGGCCCATTTGGAACCAATGCGAGCCTTGACCCGAAAAGACAAAAACGATTCGCGGTTCGCGATCAAGGCGGCGGCTGCTCTGAACAACTCCATGGCGGATTTCACCTTGCAGATAGGCTTCAAGCAAACCAGCAGCTTCGGCCTGTGATTGAGCGACCACACCCAGCCGATACTCTAAATGGCTACGTCGCACTGCTGCCGTATACACCAGATCGTTGAACGCTGGCGCAGCCGTAGGATCAGCCCATAATTGCAAATAGCGTTGGGCTAAAGCACGCAGCGCCTCAGGATTACGGGCTGAGATCGGCAAAAGATACTGCTCATACTGATTGAGACTATTGCTATGCGCATGGTGAGGGGCTTCGGCAACCACCACATGGGCATTTGTGCCCGAAAAGCCAAAGCCACTGATCCCGGCAATCAGCGCTTGATCGGTTGATGGCCATGGGCCAAGCGCAGACTGCACAAACAAGGGAATCGAATCAAAGGGAATTAATGGGTTTGGCGCTTGATAATGCAAGTTCCCCGGCAATTGGCGATGCTTAATTGCCAAGACCGTTTTGATTAATCCTGCAACCCCCGAAGCCGATTCAGTATGACCAATATTGGTCTTGACTGATCCTAAGGCACAGCGCTGATTCTCAGCCCGATCATGGGCCAAAACATTGGCCAAGGCATTAACCTCAATCGGGTCGCCAACGGCGGTTCCTGTGCCATGAGCCTCGATATATTGCACTTGGGCCGGGGCGATGCCAGCATTTTGATAGGCTTGACGCAACATCTGCTCTTGCGCTTGGCCGCTAGGAGCCATAATGCCATTACTGGCCCCATCTTGGTTGATCACACTCCCCAAAATCACTGCCTGAATCGGGTCGCCATCAGCCAACGCATCAGCCAAGCGTTTCAAAATAATAATGCCTGCGCCTTCGCTACGCACAATCCCATTAGCGCGGCTATCAAAAACTTTACAACGACCATCGGGGGCTAAAGCCCCGGTTTTGGTAAAAAAGACCGTATCATCAGGCTTGAGAATAACGTTAACCCCACCCGCCAACGCCAAGTCCGATTCACCATTGCGCAGGCTTTGGCAGGCTAAGTGAATTGAAACCAGCGCCCCAGAACAGGCTGTATTCAAGGCCAAACTTGGCCCACGCAAATCTAAGAAATAGGAAAGTCGATTGGCAACCACACTATCGCCATTGCCCGTGCCCGAGTAGGCTTCGATCAGTTCTGGATAATAGCCAAACAGAATTGTGCCATAATTGGCGCTGAGCGTACCAACAAACACTCCGGTTTTGCTGCCTGCCAAGCTCAATGGTGGAACACCAGCATCTTCGAGTGCTTCCCAAGCAACTTCAGCAACCAAGCGTTGGCGTGGGTCGAGATGCGCCGCCTCACGGGGCGAAATACCAAAAAACTGAGCATCGAAATAATCGATATCATCGACAAAACCACCCCAACGGCTCGACATTTTGCCTGGCCGAGTCGAATCGGGATCGTAAACTGCATTAATATCCCAGCGATTTTGTGGCACTTCGGTAATTGCGTCGGTTCCAGCACATAACAACTCCCAGAAGGCCTGGGGATTCTCGGCCTGGGGAAAACGACAGCCCAGCCCAATAATTGCAATTGCATCGGTATGATTAGCGGCAAACGGCAGATTGGGCTGAGTTGGTTCGCTGATTGGAGAAGTTGAACCTAAATGGCGGGCTAAACTGTCAATTGAAGGGTAATCCCACGCCAGAGTTGGCGATAAGGGCTGGTCAAGCCACTCCTCAAGCTGCTTAATTAGACTTAAACCTTCGATCGAAGATAGCCCATATTTGATAAACGACTCACGGGTATCGATTTCGTGGGACTCAATGCCAAGATGTAACGCCAAATATGAGACCAACCAATCCTGGATAGAAGTTGTCGTTTGAGTCATAGAACGAGCGCCTCTTCTGGGTAATATGTTGTAAATCAATTAAGCGGCAGTGAGAAGTTGTGTGAGCCAAATTTATGATTTAGAGCGTTTAAACATAAAGGTAAAGCCGGCAATAATCAAAATCAAAGGCCAAAACCGAAAAAGCCCAAAAAAGCGATTCAGATTGGTCATTTGATCACTTGAGACCAAATTGGCTAATAAAGCGCCACCAAAACCAGCAAAAACCACCCCCGGAATAAACGAAAGCCAATCACTTTTTTTCAAAACCAATTTGCTCCCAACCGCCGAAAACAACCAACCTATGCCAAAGGTGACACACAAAATCCCAAAGCGGCTTGGCGAGCTGGCATCACTAAATGCAGTTGCATTCAACAAAAAGCCTAAGCCAATACCGGTCAATAAACTCCCGCCAGTAAATAAAAAAACCGTGGAACTGATCACGGCCATCACCAACATCACAATCCCCATAACGAGTGGAATCAGCGCTTGCACCACAGGGCTGACTTCAAAAGGTGCATAAAAAACCAAAAGACCAACCAACACAAGGAAGCCACCGACGACCATCATAGGCATAGTTGCCCGACTACCGGCTTTAAGTTGACTCATTATGAACCCCTTCACACACACGGAATTTGGATTGATCGCAAAATTTTGATGTTGATTGAGGATTAACTATCAGCAGGTTGGGACACTTGCTGAGTAACCAATAAGGCTGTTCGGCAGCCATAAGGCATTGCCTACCCGTGTTTTTGGGTAAGCAATAGCAGAAAGGGCATCCAAGGGCTTGGTTGTCCAACACGCTACACTAGCTTAAATAATTGGCGCTAATGGAATGGGCGAAATAAGCGTCGGTGTATTTATCAGTTTACAGAATTTGGTTCGCGTATAGACTGCCAGATATTTAACAATTTGTCAATTTCAATTTTGGCATAAATCAATAGCCCAAAAATCCTCTTCAAGACCTAATTCGAACACCAAAACTATTCAACTCCATAGGGAAGCATGGCAAAAATCTGCTATACTAGCGCCACACCCAAACAACACTAAATCAACTGCTCGACTCAATTTGCATTTAAGTAGATCAATTCTATCAACGGGAATTAACGTCTTATGCCACCAATTAACCTCATGGATTACCAGCCATTGGCCAAGCAACTGATTGATCGATCAGCTTGGGATTATATTCAGGGTGGCAGCGATGATGAAATCACGTTGCAGGCCAACCAAGCCGCTTATACCAAGTTGAAGCTACGCCCGCGAGTCTTGGTTGATGTTAGTCAGTGCACATTAGAAACAAGCGTGCTTGGCCAAACAATCGCAATGCCGATTGGCATCGCCCCAATGGGTTGCCAAGGCTTAGTTCATGCTGAAGGCGAGTGTGCTATGGCGCGAGCAGCCGAAGCAGCTCAGACCGTGATGATTGCTAGTGCCATGGCCAACTACTCGCTTGAAGCGATTGCCCAAGCCGCGAACGGCCCCCTGTGGTTTCAACTGTATGTGTACCGCGAACGCCAGATTACTGAAGCGTTAGTACGACGGGTCGAGGCTGCTGGCTATCAGGCTTTAGTGCTCACTGTTGATGTCCCATTTTTGGGCCGTCGCGAGCGTGATTTACGCAATGGCTTTGCCTTACCGCAACACTTGCATTTTGCGAATTTTGCACCAACTGATGCCGCAGGCCAACATCAACAAACGCTTGGAGCTTCAGGGATTGCAACGCATGCGGCTGGACGCTTTGACGCAGCATTAACCTGGGAAGCGATTGACTGGTTACGCTCACTTACGCGGTTGCCAATTGTGTTGAAAGGCATTTTAAGTGCTGAAGATGCCCAATTGGCAGTGCAACACGGCGTTGATGGGCTGATTGTGTCAAACCATGGTGGACGGCAATTGGATACGGTTGCGGCAACTATTGAATGCCTACCTGCAATTGTTGATGCCGTCGGCTCGACCTGCGAAGTGTATCTTGATGGCGGTATTCGCCGGGGAACCGATGTGCTCAAGGCGCTCGCCTTGGGCGCAAAGATGGTTTTTGTGGGACGACCCTTGTTATGGGGTTTGGCGGTTGATGGGCAGCAAGGCGCACACCATGTGTTGGAATTACTCAGATCTGAATATAGCTTAGCCTTAGGATTAATCGGCTGTCCCCACAGTCATCAATTAAATCGACATTATATTAGCTCCTAAGCCTCAATTCCTCCGATACCAAATCAATCCCCTGACAGATTAAGTTCGTTGAACACGACTCATCGCCGCCCGTTTATTTAAATGACGGGCGGGTTATTTCGCATGGGTCGTGATCAAGTAGTTGGCATATGGCAATACGCTACGCTCATCAGCAGGTTAATCATTAAAGCATGAGCCCATCAGTATCGCTGCTTGGATCACTGTTGTATCGCTCCAGTAGCTGTTGCTCGCAACCCAATTTCGTTATGCTTGAGCTAGCGAAATGGAGTTGTGATGAAACCAACATTTTATCGCCAAGAAGCCCTTGAAGTCTATCTCAAACAACAAACGACAATCAATCCACTCTCGATTGATGAAAGTCGCCCACGCTATTGGCTATGGCTGATCATTTGTGGGTTAGGGCTTGGATTAAGCTGGTTGTTGCTCCAACCACAACCACAACAGCCCAATTCCAGTGCATCTGTGATCAATCAGCGACAAATTCGCTATCAAACCAAACAATCAGTCATGCTTAATCAAATAGTCAATGTTTATGTCAATCAAGTAGCTATTTCAGCAACAGTGGCGCAAGTTAACCCCCATCAGGATGCAACAACAGTTGTATTAACCCTTCCCACGCTGGTATACCCAGCCGATCAGTTGGTTATTTTTGAAGATAGCCAAACCTTGGGCAGTCTATTAATGAATAGTTGGTAGCGCATATGATTTTTACCAAGCCAAACACAAATCAGCTTCTAAAACGCTACACTCAACGGCGCAAAGTACCAGTTTTATTGCAAATGAGCCAAATCGAGTGTGGTGCTGCATGTTTAGCAATGATCTTAACCTATTATGGCTATGAAATGAGTGTTGCTGAATGTCGTGAGCGCTGTGGCGTTGGCCGTGATGGTATTAGCGCAAAAACATTGGCTCAGGCAGCTCGCAGTTATCAACTTGAGGTTAAAGCGTTTTCATTTACCTACGAATCCTTATTAGCCTTGCGTCAACCAATTATTATTCACTGGAATTTCAATCATTTTGTGGTACTTGAACGCACGACGGAAACCTATGCTGAAATCATTGACCCGAACTTTGGCCGCCGACGGATTGATAAAGCCGAGTTTCTAACTGCATTTACTGGGGTTAGCTTGGTTATGCAGCCAAGTGCGAGCTTTCAACGCCGTAAAATTCGCCGCGAAACAATCTTACAAAATTATATACAACTCCTGACCCAGCATAAAACGCTCTTTTTTCAATTGATTTTTACCTCAATTTTATTGCAACTTGGCGGCTTAGTTGTGCCGCTATTCACCAAAATAGTCATTGATACGGTTATTCCCCAAGCACTGATCCATGGAATGACATTAATTGCATTGGCGATTATGGTATTTATCGCTATGCAAGGTGTGATTCAATTATTGCGCCAACAATTAACTATTTATCTGCAAACCAAGCTTGATTTGCAGATAATGCAACGCTTTTTTCGCCATCTCTTGGCTTTACCGTTTGTCTTTTTCGAGCAACGCAGTAGTGGTGATTTATTGATGCGCCTGAACAGTAATACGATCATGCGCGAACTGATTACCAGTCAAGTGTTGACCTTGATTCTCGATGGTAGCTTGGTGCTTGGCTATTTCCTGCTCATTTGGTGGCAAAGTAACGTGTTGGCGGCGATTGTGCTTGGCTTTGCCTTGCTCGAAATTGGGTTGGTGCTGCTAGCCCAATCGCGCCTACGCGAAATTATCAATCAAGATCTTGATGCTCAAGCCAAAGCCCAAGGTTTTTTGGTTGAAGCATTGAATGGTATGACGACCATCAAAGCCAGCGGCATCGAGCAACAAGTCTACGAGCAATGGTCGCCGCGCTATACCAACCAATTAGTGTGGTCGCTGCGGCGCTCACGTGCCAGTGCGGTGATCGATACCGCGATCAATTGTATTCATATGAGTGCAGTGTTAGGACTTTTGTGGTTTGGCACCCAATTGGTGCTCAATCAGCAACTCAGCACCGGTTCACTGCTCGCACTTTTAGGTATTGCAGGCGCATTCTTCGCGCCGCTAGCAATGCTGATTCGCACCGTTCAAAATATTCAATTGGCGAATCTCTACTTCCAGCGAATTGCCGATGTCTTGCATAGTAACGTCGAACAACCAAACAAGCCAACCCCAAGTGCCTTAATGAGCGCTGGCCAGATCGAACTCCGTGATGTGTCGTTTCGCTATAGCACCCATAGCCCAATTGTCTTGAAGAATATCCAACTAACCATCAAGCCAGGCCAGAAAGTTGCCTTGGTTGGCAAAACTGGCTCGGGCAAAAGCACCCTCGCCAAACTGCTTTTGGGAATGTATCAGCCAAGCAGCGGGGCAATCTACTACGATAAGCAGCCGACCGAAGCCTTTGATCTGGCGACATTACGCCAGCAATTTGGGGTTGTGCTCCAAGATACATTTCTTTTCAGCGGCTCAATTCGCCAAAATATTACGCTCCAACGCCATGATCTTAAGCTTGCCCAAGTTATTGAGGCTTGTCAACAAGCAGCGATTGCCAGTGATATTGAGGCCATGCCGATGGGTTTGGAGACGATTTTGGCCGAAGGTGGGAGCAGCCTTTCGGGTGGGCAACGCCAACGCTTAGCCTTAGCGCGAGCGTTAGTTCATCAGCCAAGCGTGCTGTTGCTCGATGAAGCCACCAGCCACCTTGATGTTGCCACCGAAGCCGAAGTTGATCGCAATCTTAATCACTTGGCTTGTACGCGAATCGTGATTGCCCATCGCCTAAGCACCATCGTCAATGCCGACTTAATTGTGGTGCTGCGTGATGGCCAAATTATTGAGCAAGGCCGCCACGAAGAATTGCTAGCGCAAGCGGGCTATTATGCCCAACTTATTCAGCAACAAGCCTAAATTTGGGCATTCCTGGCAATTCTGCCAGTGCCAGATAGATTCATCCTAGTACAAAGGAACCACCCATGATCGAACAGAACACGATTATCGGCAGCCTCGAACTGAGCGACGAAGAATTGGAAGTTGTCAGCGCTGGCAAGGAAAAGAAGAGCTACTCATGCACCGTTTCACGCGGCGATGGTGGCTGCAACTGCACCTGTAGCTCCAGTGCTACCCCCAGCCAAAACGCCTAATCCTGCACCAATCAAGCATATTTTATAAGGAGCGATCCCATGTTGAATATCGATTTGAACACCGTTGTTGGCAGCCTCGAACTGAGCGACGAAGAATTGGAAGTTGTCAGCGCTGGCAAGGAAAAGAAGAGCTACTCATGCACCGTTTCACGTGGCGACGGCGCTTGTACCTGTACCTGTAGCGCGAGCGCTGCCCCCAGCCAAAACGCCTAATCCTGCACCAATTAAGCATATTTTATAAGGAGCCGATCCCATGTTGAATATCGATTTGAACACCGTTGTTGGCAGCCTCGAACTGAGCGACGAAGAATTGGAAATTGTCAGTGCTGGCGCAGAAAAGAAAAGCTACTCATGTACCGTGTCACGCGGCGATGGCGCTTGTACCTGCACCTGTGGTTCATCTCCAACTCCACCAGCAACCCCACACTAATTGGTTGATTTTGTAAGCAAATCAGGAGCATTTCATGGACAATCTAAACATCGATTTGAATGCCGTTGTTGGTGACATTGAGCTGAGTGACGAAGAATTGGAAATTGTCAGCGCTGGCAGCAAGGAAAAGAAGAGCTACTCATGCACCGTTTCTCGCGGCGATGGTGCTTGTACCTGTAGCTGCACCAGCGCTAGTTAGATACGCTTTTGTGATGGAAGGAAGGACTTCGCATGCAACAGTTTGATCTGAACACAATTATCGGCAGCGTGGAACTGAACGACGAAGAATTGGAAATTGTCAGCGCTGGCAGCAAGGAAAAGAAGAGCTACTCGTGCACCGTTTCACGTGGCGATGGCGCTTGTCAATGCACCTGTCAAGCTAGTAGTGCGGTGAGTGCTTAATGATGCATACCATTAATTATGAATTAATTATTGGCAGTGTTGAACTAAGCGATGAAGAACTCGAAGTGGTCAGTGCTGGTGCTACGGCCAAAAGCTACTCGTGCACCATCTCACGCTCGACAAAAGAATGTGAATGCACCTGCCCACCACGGGAAAACTAGGAGCAACCAACCATGCAGCGTTTTGGGAAATCTCTCAGTGGTTCAGCCACGGGAATGGCTGGAGCGATGAACTCCGACATCCATTGCTCCAACCAGCACTTGCGCGGGCTTCCCAATCCAACAACCCTGCAGCGGCTTGAATCTGCTTCGCATTGGCCGGATCACTAGCATTATACCGAACAACGGCTCATGTTCGCAATTATGCTGCAATGAGCCGTTGTTGCCGGATGGTATCGCCCAAAGCCGGGGGAGAATCTTTAATGACAACACACAAGCAGCTTGGTTGGGGTGCGACGCTCCCCTTGGCAATGCGCAGCATGCATGTGCAGCAATGCTGTGATCAACCGTTGAATGCTGCCAATCAGCGACGTTTTGACCGCTGGCGGGCGCAAACGCCCTTCCAAGATAGCGATTGGTTTTCCCAACGCCTCGCCCAGAATCAGCTTACCCCTGAGCAATTACAACAGTTTTTACAAACGCCTGCCCAACAATTTGAAGCCGACCAAGCAGCACCCGACTGGGTTGCGCTCTTCGAAATGGCCTATCGCACCCCGTTATCGGAGCGGCTGCCTTATTCGGCCAAATTGTTACAACACCCCATGCATGGCTTGCTCTATCTGGTTGAGCCATTATTGGCCTACGCGGTGCAACACCTACAGCAACAACTCAGCGCAGTCCAACCTCGCCAAGCCTTTTTACAACCAGCGCAATGGGTCACGCTCTGGTTTGAGGCGTTAGCCCAACGCTGTCTGTGGATGATTAGCCGAGTAACTGTGCTTGAGTTACATATTGCGCGAGTTCAAGCCCAATTAAATGGCACAACCCCCGAAGAGCGCTATCAAGATTTTGTGCAACAATTGCAAGATCGTCAACGGGCACAGCAGTTGTTACAAGCCTATCCAGTCTTAATTCAGCAATTGTGCTTAACCATTCAGCGCTGGCAAACCAATAGCATGACAATCTTTGAACGCTTGAACCACGATTGGCCAGCCTTACAGCAGCTTTTTCCGGTGCTCCAACAAACAGATGGATTAATTGGCATCCAAACGGGCGCTGGCGATGTGCATGCTGGCGGCCAAAGTGTGGTCATTTTGAGCTTCAGCAATGCCAAGCTCGTCTATAAACCACGCTCATTGGCGATTGACCAAGCATTTCAAGAACTCCTACACTGGATCAACCAACATTCGTCGATGCTCCCTTTGCGTCTACTCAAAATTCTCGATCGCCATGACTATGGCTGGTCGGAATGGGTTGATCATGCGATGCTCAGCGACTCGGCAGCAATTGAACGTTTTTATCAACGCCAAGGCATTTATTTGGCCTTGTTGTATGTGCTCAATGCCTCGGATTTTCACCACGAAAATATTATTGCCGCTGGCGAAGATCCAATGTTTATCGATTTGGAATCGTTGTGTGGCCCCCAAGTGCATAGCGATAATCAGCTTGAAAACGAATTTATGGCCAACCAAGTACTCACCAACTCGGTCTTGAGGGTTAGTTTGTTGCCGGAGCGTTTTCAAGCCCGGGCGGGCAAAACCGGCATCGATATTAGCGGCTTGGGCACACGCGATGGTCAAACGAGTATGGATACCATGCCGCTGTGGGTCGAAGCTGGCACTGATAGCATACGTATGACCAAGCAAACCGTCAGCCTTTCTGGCAGCCAACATAGCCCGATCGCCACCGTTAGCGCCGAGCAAATTGGCAGCTACCTCAATTGTGTGGTCAGCGGCTTTGAGGCCATGTATGATTTTTTGCTAGCCCATCGCAGCGAATTACTGGCTGATAGCAGCCCCCTAGCCAACCTCTACCGTTGCAAGATCCGCGTGATTGCACGGCACACAGCCTATTACACCAAAATTTATCAAGAGAGCTTTCACCCCGATGTATTGCGCGATGCGCTTGATCGCGATTGGTTGTTTGATCGTTTATGGTTTGAGGTAAAATACAATCAGCGTTTGGTCGAATTGATTCCGTATGAACATCGCGATTTATGGCAGGGCGATATTCCGTTGTTTACCACCGTCGTTGATTCATGCGACCTGTGGAGCAGCGATGGTCAACGCATTGCCGACTACTTGCCACGTTCAGGCAAAACAATGGTGCTTGAGCGCCTACACCAACTCAGCTCCAACGATTTGGCCAACCAAGTACGCCTGATTAGTTTCTCGTTTGCCACCATGAGCGCCTCACTCCACAACAGCTATCGTTCAGATGAGCGTTATCTGTTGCCAACCAGCATCCAACCGAGCCATGCCGATTGGCTGTTGGCCGCCTGCGGTGTTGGCGATGAATTGCTGGCAACCGCCTTGCAAAATGACCATTCAATTACGTGGATCGGCCTGACCCAACAGCTAGAATTGCAAATGGTCGGGTTGGATTTCTACGACGGGTTGCCCGGCATCATCTATTTCTTGGCCTATCTCGGGGCAATTAGCGGGGTTGAACGCTACACCCAAGCGGCTGAGCGAGCACTGCAAACCCTCGAACTGCTACTCGAACAACATCAAGCCACATTAACGGATGTTGGGGCATTTGTAGGTTGGGGCGGCCTGAGTTATCTCTACTGGCATTTATCGAGCTTGTGGCAACAACCGGCCTTATTGGAGAAAGCTAAAACATGGCTAGCCCAAATACCCTCACTGCTGGCCAACGATAGCACCTTTGATCTCATGGCAGGGGCGGCAGGTAGCCTCTTGGTAGGCTTGCGGCTTTATGCCCAGCAACCTAGTGCTGAGTTATATACAAGTTTAGTGGCCTGTGGTGAGCACTTGCTTGCCAATAGCCAAGCCGAGGAGCTTGGGCGCTCGTGGCAAACCATCACCGATGCTGAGCAACCAGCGTTGGGTGGTTTAGCGCACGGTACTGCGGGCATCGCCTGGGCCTTGATCGAGCTTGCCCAATTAACCAATGATCAGCGCTACCGTGAATCTGGCTTGCAAGCCTTGGCCTACGACAATAGCCTATTTGTGGCCGATCAGCAGAATTGGCGCGATATTCGCACCGCCAAAACCAAGGGCAACCAGCAATCCGATGATCTGGTGATTTGTATGGCGGCATGGTGTCATGGAGCGAGCGGGATTGGGATTTCGCGCTTGGCAATGCTGCGCTGCCTCGATGATCCAACGATCAATCACGACCTACAACAGGCCTTGGCCACCACCCTCACCCAAGGTTTTGGCATGAATCACTCATTATGCCATGGCGATTTTGGCAACTTGGCCTTGATTCAAGCAGCAGCCAAGCACTACGCCGACCAGCAGTTAGCCGACCAAGCCCAAACGATTGCCAGCGAACTATTTGCCAGCATTCAACGAGATGGCTACCGCTGTGGGGTGCAATATGGAGCACAACCACCAGGCCTGATGACCGGCATTGCCGGCATTGGCTATGGCTTGCTCCAACAAGCCGCCCCAAATGTCGTGCCATTAGTCACATTTCTCGAAAGCCCTGCCATCTTCCCAACCAACGAACCATTGCTGGAGGTGATCAGTCGTGGTTAATATTTGCCCAATTCCTCAAAACGATTTAGCCGCCTTTTTGCCGCTGACCTATCCGCGCTATCGAGCCTTGTTGGCCGAAGCTGAGCCGCAGGTTGTGGCGATTGGTGCTTACGATCAGCAACAGCAAGCGATCGGCCTTGCCGTCGCCAGCCAACAGCAGCGCTCAGCCGAAGTGCTTTCGTTATTTGTTGCGCCTGCTTATCGTCGCCAAGGCATTGGGCGACAGTTATTGAATGCCTTGGAAACCAACCTTCGGCAACAAGCTTGCGATCAACTACACCTCGTTTATAGCCAAACTGATCAGCCCTCGCCGATGCTCGGTTTGCTCAACCAAGAGCAATGGCCCACACCCGAAGCACGGATGCTCATCTTCAAACTTGATGTCTTGCGCATGGCACAGGCTGCTTGGGTCCAACGCCAGTATCGTTTGCCCAAAAACAGCAGCATTGTCGCCTGGCAGGATGCTGATCCGGTCGCGTTAACGTGGCTCACAACCCAACAAACGGCGCGTTGGTTTCCCCCAGGCTTATCGCCATTTGAGCTAGAGCAACCATTCGATCCCAGCCATAGCCTGGTCTTTTGCCAAGATCAGCAGATCTTGGGCTGGGTGATGACGCATTTGATCGATCCCCAAACCCGCGTCTATACCCAATTCTATGTTCACCCTGATCTGCGCCAAACGGGCATTGCCTTAGCCTTGCTGACAACTGCCCTGCGCCACCAAGCCGCCCAAGCCGAACAATGGGGCATGGCCGCGATTCGCCATGATAGCGCCATGATGCGCAATTTCCTTGATCGCCACTTCAGCGACTATCTGGTTTCCTTACGTTCAACCTGGGGGGCAAGCAAAATATTAGCCTCCACAACCGATTGAATCAACCTTTGTCCAAGCGATGTCAAGATTTTGACAAAACCAAGCCTGTGCCGTACAGTTGGTGATATTCCACATTTCAGCCTACATTGCACCACTTGTATGGATAGCTAGCAACATTCTGTTAATTTGGAGTAACCCATGACAGTGCTATCAAACCATGACGAGCAATCAGCCCTCCTCGCGCATCTGTTAGAGCATAACCCAGTTGGAACCGCCGAACTAAGTGACGACGATCTCGAACTCTGTATTGGTGGAACCGCCTATGCAGGCAAACGTTCACCAGGCTGCGTCACCATGGTAGGTGGAGAATGTTGTGAGATCCAGCTCGATACCAAATAGCTAGCAGATAACCCATCACGACTAGGCACGCTATATGAGTGAAAGCTTCGGTTACTGGCTTAAACAGCGGCGTAAAGAGCTTAATTTTACCCAAGAATATTTAGCCGAGTTGGTAAGCTGTTCAACCATTACTATTCGCAAAATCGAGTCGAATGAACGGCGACCTTCGCGCCAGATTGCGGCTCGGATCGCTAAATTTTGTCAAGTAGAAGCCAATCGGGCCTTTGTTGATGCAGCATGGGCTGGGCAATCGCCTAGCCCATCTGATGGTGGCTCGCCACCTGAGCCAGCTCCTTCGAACTTACTGCCCCCATTTAGTTCAATCATTGGCCGCGATTCGGCGATTGAATCAATTTGTGTCCAATTTCAAGCCCAAAAAGCCCGTTTAGTTACGATTGTCGGCTCACCTGGCGTTGGCAAAACCCGCCTGGCCCAAGCCATTGGCCAACAGTTACTCACACATTTTAGCGATGGCGTTTTTTGGATTAGCCTCGATCCAATCGTCAATGCTAGCCTTGTCCCATCGTTAATTACGCGGGTACTCGGCATTCACGAAAACCCCAATCAATCGATCGAAGAAACAATTTTCAACTGGCTCAAAAATCGCCATTTGCTCCTCATTCTCGATAATTGTGAGCATATTATTGAGTTGCGCCAGTTTGTAAACCAACTGTTAAGTTATTGTCCAACCCTCTCGATTCTTGCGACCAGCCGCGAAGTGTTGCATTTGCGCTGGGAACAGCGCTTTCCATTGCGCCCGCTGACGGTTCCAGTACGCGGTATGCAGCTTGATCTCGCGCAACTGGCCCAAATTCCAGCGATTGCGCTATTTTTAGAGCGCAGTCGGGCGATCAATCCTCAGGCCGAGTTGAATGCATCGAATGCCCGAGCAATTAGCACGATTTGTATGCAGCTTGAAGGCTTGCCGCTAAGTATTGAGTTAATTGCTGCGCGTAGCGCCATGCTCAGCCCTCAAATGCTGGTGCATCGGCTGAATAATCAATTGAATGTACTGACCCAAGGCTCGCGCGATTTGCCTCATCGCCAACAAACCTTGCGCAATGCCATCCAATGGAGTATCGATTTGCTCGATAGTGCCGAGCAATTTCTGCTGGTAGCGCTGGCATTAGCTCCCGAAAGTTGTACCCTCCTGAGCCTAGAAGCGCTTGCTGATTGCTATAGCCCGTGGCCGTGGTCGATTTTCGATGGCCTAACCAACTTGTTCGATAAAAGCCTAATTTGGATTCAGCAGCAGCAAACTGATGAGCCACGCTTTGGGATGTTGCGGGTTTTGCGTGAATATGTGCTTGAGCAGCTTGCTGAGCCAACAACCATTCAGCAATTACGCCAAAGTTTTGCCAGCTACTACCTGAATATTGCCGAAACCATTTATCAAAAGATGCTCAACTCGCGTACCAATAGCCTTTTTCAAGAGATTGCCGCTGAGTATTATAATTTTCACACCGTTATCACATGGTGCCTTGAACCACCATATGATCTGGAAAATGCGATTAAGCTAATTGCGACGTTAATCGATTTTCTACATCTCTATGGCTATCAACGCGAGGGGATTAGTTGGTTACAACACATTTTGGGCCTGATTGAACAACAAACAGTCACGCTTAGCCCAGCGATTCTGGCCGATGCCTATAACGCCTTAGGCTTTTTATACTACCATCAGGGCAATATTAACCAAGCCCAACACTTTTTTGAGCGCGTATTGGAGCTTATTGGCGGCCACACATCGTTTAAACATGCACGAATTTTGTATAATTTAGGTTTAGTTAAAAAGAACAAAGGCGAATTTCTTCAGGCCGAGGCCGATTTACAAGCCAGTTTAGCAAGTTGGCGCACCCTTGGTTTACAGCCAGGCGAAGCCTATTCGCTCTGGGGGTTGGGCAGTTTAGCCCTCGACCAAGGCCTCTATACTCATGGGTTAACCTACCTGCAACAAAGCTTGGCAATTTGGCAAACGCTTGAATCAACTCATGGACAAGTGATGGTGTTAAGTGATTTGGCCGAGTTAGCCTTACTACAAGCCAATCCGCATGAGGCTGAGCAAATATTAGCCCAGATTAAAACGATTGTTGAGGCCAGCAATTATACAATCACAAGTTCACGTATAGCCTTGCTCGAAGGTAAATGTGCGATGCAACGCCACGATTTTAGCCATGCCCAAACCTGCTTCGAAGAAGCCGAGGAGATCGCTGAAGAACAGCAATCAACCGCCTATTTAGCCAAAATCCACCTCGAACAGGCTAAACTGGCTTTGGTGCAGGCACACTATCATCAGGCCAGTTATCATGGCTATGAAGGGTTGCGCCTAGCGACCATGCTTGAACATCAGACTGGGATTGCCAAGGCCCACCACGTGCTGGCCCAAGTCTATCAGCAGTTGGCCAATCCGAGTCAAGCCGAGCAACATTGGCAAGCTTATGCAGCAATTTATCAACACGTTGGTTTAGTGCCATAAACTGCCACACCTTTGTGGGCCTAGCTTCAGCATCTGTGACCACAGATTGATCGTGCTGCCGTAGAATTCCGTTAGCATTATCTGCGGCAGCACGCTATCTTCGACCAAGTTTGGGATAGGATGCACCAAGTTACTGATGCCTATTGCGCGGCGGTCTGCGCTGCGGCACGATCACTGGTTGCCACAAACGGCAGATACATCAAATATGGATCAACGACAGGGAGCCTGAAACTATAGATGGCTCCAGCATCGATCACATCGTCATCCACTACGAGGCTGGAACCATACTGAATGCCCGCGATACTACCATTCTCGAAAGGTGCACCCACGATCACGGTATCACCAGCAACCGCAACGGCGTTCCCAAACACATCAAATGACGAGACATTTGAGGCTTTGAGATAGGCCTGCTGGCTCCATGTTGTCCCGTTGCGTACCATCACCACTACTGCCCCAGAATCGCTCGCATCTTCATTCACCACGGGGGTGTCGCTCTGCTGAACACCTGCCGTATCACTATCCTCATTGGGTATCCCGACAACCACAGTGTCGCCCGATACCGCCACGCTCCAGCCAAAGCCGTCAGAACTCGACACTTGGGAAGCCTTTAGGTAAGCCTGTTGGCTCCACTGAGTTCCATTGCGCACAAACACATACGCCGCTCCCGCCATAAATGTAAATGCGCTTTCATCCACGGTCGGTGTGGCACTGTTTTGCACTCCTGCTATGTTGCTACGCTCATAGGGCGCACCAACCACAATCGTATCGCCCGACACCGCCACGCTCCTGCCAAAGTAATTATACATTGAGACATTTGAGGCCTTGAGATAAGCCTGTTGCGTCCAGGTTGTCCCGTTGCGCACAAAAACATAGGCAGCCCCCGATTCAGGTGCTAATTCATCGACGGTTGGGGTGGCACTATTCTGGACTCCTGCCGTAGTACTATCCTCATAGGTCGCACCAACCACAATCGTATCGCCCGACACCGCCACGCTCCAGCCAAAGCGGCCTTCTTCAAAGGGGGATAATCCAGTGACCTGTGAAGCTTTGAGATAGGCCTGTTGACTCCAGGTTGCCCCATTGCGCACAAAGACATAGGCTGCACCAGCATTGTCTGCTGCTTCATTAACGGTTGGAGTAGCACTATTTTGAACTCCCGCCGTGCTGCTATCCTCAAAGTGTGCACCCACTACAATGGTGTCACCCGATACTGCCACAGTCCCGCCAAAAAAGTCTGTTTCTGAGACTTGCGAGGCCTTGAGATAAGCCTGTTGACTCCAAGTTGTCCCGTTGCGCACAAAGACATAGGCTGCACCAGCACTATCCGCAGCTTCATCAACGGTCGGAGTGGCACTATTTTGAACTCCTGTTGTGCTGCTATCTTCATAGAGCGCATTTACCACAATCGTATCGCCCGACACTGCCACACTCGAGCCAAAAAGGTCTGCTATCGAAACTTGTGAGGCTTTGAGATAGGCCTGTTGACTCCAAGTTGGCCCATTGCGTACAAAGACATAGGCAGCCCCCGATTCAGGTGCTAATTCATCGACGGTTGGGGTGGCACTATTCTGGACTCCTGCCGTGCTGCTATTCTCATATGGCGCACCGACGACCACGGTGTCGCCCGACATGGCCACACTCAGGCCAAAATAATCTGTTTCTGAGACCTGCGACGGTTTAAAGTAGGCTTGTTGCTCCAATGGCAATAGGGTACGGATTGCGGCCCAGTCTGCCGAGGACAAAGGGGCTGTTGCCATGACAGAAGTTGGTGAACTGCTGATGGTTGCAGCGATCACGACTACTTGCACGAGCAAAACCATCCAAACGATCCGTCGAAACCAACGCGGTGCGAATCCTGACCGATCCATACTTCCTCCAATCACTGTAGGGGATACCTCAACACAACACTGACCGAAGGGGTACATCATCCAGTCCACTGAGCCGTCGATCGACTTCTCAGCGTGAGTAGATGTTGCCCATACGATGGTATGGCTATTTCGTTGCATGGTTGGCCAATATTGCCCTGTGATCGCCTCAAATCGATAGCTGGTTCGGGCCTTATGGCCAACAATTCGGCGCAGCCTATACTAAATTGTTCAGCTAATTGCGATGGTTGCGGACTCGCTAGCGTAGCGCGTTGGTGGATGCCAATACATTGCTGGCACTAGGGGTTGTGCTTGAAGCATGAATCAACATTCGCCAAGCCACTTAATCAATGAGTGGCTTGGCGATCTTACGAGGTGGGTTGCTTAGCAGAAATCGTTGAGGGTTAGGCCAATCGTATATTCGCGGGCTTGGCCCAAAACCCACTGGGCCAAGGCTAAATCGAGCACGCCCAAGCCAAATGGGCTAAAGATCGTGGTTTGCTCAGGGTTGGGGCGAGCAGGAACTTGGCCGCTGGTAATTTCGGCGAGATTGCAACGCACAAAATGGTGATGCCCCAAGGCTTGTTGAGCCAAATCAAGCGAGGTATTCGCTCGCAAGACATGCTCACGATCATCAACGACGTTATCGCAAAACTCAATTAAGCGAGGGTTGAGATCGCGCAGCGATGTATGCAAAATGGTTGTGCCAGCAGCGCACATGCTCAAATCATCAATATGGGGCGTAATTGCCGTCGTTGCCAAAGCGATCAAGCTGGTGCGCTGAAGCAAGGCCTCGATTGAAGCCACAACTTGCACATTCATCCCAAACTGATCGCTACATGCTGCCTGAAAATGCTCGGCATGGGCTGGTTGGGTATCAAACACCAGCACCTCACGAATGCTCGGAAAGACTGCCAGCAAAAAGCGCAGGGTTTCATGGTTGATCACGCCACAGCCAACCAAGCCAACCCGCGTCTCCTGTGGGTTGGAATGCAAATATTTGGCCGCTAAGGCTGCACTGGCCGCCGTGCGTTTGGCACTAATTTGCGCACCTTCCATAAAGGCAATGGGCAAGCCGGTTTGCGGATCGTTGAGGGTAATTGTGGCGTTGGCGCGTTGGATACCATGGCTCAGGTTGCCAGGAAACGAGGCGATCCACTTAATTCCAGCACTCGGCTGCGCACCACCTAAGTAGGCTGGCAAGGCAATAATCCGATTTAATGGATCATTTGGGAAGCGCAAAAAGCTGGAATGCGGCAGGGAGCTTAATCCAGCCTGATGCGCCTCGTAAGCCACTCGCACCAAATCGATCAAGGTTAATTCGGCTCCATCGAGAATGCGCCCAACTTCATGGCCTTTGAGTAGGGTTAATGATTGTTGCATTGTATTCCTCGTATTCCTCACAGCGGCAGTTTAGCCGACAACATTTTCGCGTTCGATCAGTGGTTGCGATTGATTAATCAGGACACTTGGGAGATGTTGATCGATCCAAGCGTGGTTGAAAACGGTATCAAGATAGCGCTCGCCACGATCACACAAAATCGCCACACACGTTGCATTAGCGGGCATACTTGGCAACATCTGGGCGATAGCGCGAATCACGCCACCCGACGAGCCGCCAGCAAAAATCGCCTCTTGGTCGAGCAAGCTATGGCAGCCAGCTACACAATCGGCATCGGAAACATAGACTACACCAGCCGCTAAATCGGGTTGGAACAATTCGGGAATTCGTGATGCGCCATGGCCTGGAATCAAGCGCTGGCCGGGTTGGCCGCCAAAAATCACACTGCCCAAGGCATCAACCGCGATCACCTTGGTCGCTAAACCTTGTTCGCGAATATATTCAGCACAACCGCGCAGCGTGCCACAGCTACTGGTCGCACAAAACAGATAGTCGGGAACATTCGGCAAACTTGCCAGAATCTCGCTCATGGTGGCGTAATGGGCCATTGGATTATGCAAATTTGCGTATTGATTACACCAAAAGCTATTAGGAATACTGGCTTGGAGCGCATGCACGCGCTTGATCCGAGCCGTCAACAAATCAGGGTCGGGCTGGGTAATAATTTCAACCTCAGCCCCATAAGCCCGTAGAATTTGAATATTTTGGTTGGTCGTGCGTGAATCAACAATACAAATAAAGCGTAAGCCAAAATAACGACAGACCTGAGCGAGGCCAATGCCTAAATTACCCGAACTTGATTCGATGATTGTGGTGGCTTGATCGATTCGGCCCTCAGCCAGTGCTTTGGTAATAATCGAGCGGGCCACCCGATCTTTGACGCTGCCACCTGGATTGAACATTTCTAGCTTGGCAAAAAGCTGAATCGGATGCTCAGCAAAAATCCGACGTAACGGAATTAAGGGCGTATTACCAATCAGTTGAACAATCCCGTCGTGTGAACGGGCTAATTTGGTGAATCCGTGGGTTAACATCCCAACATCTCCTATAGTTGCTCAGATGGCGGTGTTTGACGAGCATGCCATCCAGCAACCCCGATAGTCCACAGCAAGGTTAGTAATCCCAAACTTATAAATTGCAGTTGAATGCCACTGCTCGGCTGCGTCCCCACCAGCCAAGCGAATAGCGGGTTGAGCCAGCCATGGGGTTGCATGGCTGGGGTGAAAAAGCGATCGGCCAACAAGCCCGCACTAACGAAGCCAAGCGTGAGTGCTAACGACGCGAGGGCACTAATCAAGGCAAAAATCCGCCCATGCAGCGCATTTGGCAGCTGTTGTTGAATTAAGCTCGTGTGGTTGGCACTGCCCCATGGCAACATGCCAAAGTAGATGATTGCCGCGATTGCCAAGCCAATAATGCTTGGTTGCCAACCAGCCAACAGCATGGCTAATGCACCAATCAGTTCAGCCAGTAAAACCGCGCGGGCTAAACGACGCGGCGGGCGCAGCATACTTGCCAACAAACTCCCCGCCACCATACCTAAACCACCAAACGTCAGCAGCATGCCCAGCGTCGGCACTGAATGTAGTTCCAGCACCAACGGCGTGATCAAGACCTCGATGCTGCCAGCGCTAAAATTGCTCAAAATAATGAGGCTGGTTAGAGCGACGAGGCTGGGGTAGCGCAAAAACTCGCGCCATGCCAGCAAGGCCGTTTGCAATAACGGCACGTTGGCATGCTCGGTCACCTGTGGTTGGGGCGCAAAACGGGTGCTCGCCGTAATCACCAACGCCAGCCCAAAGGTCAGAAGATCGAGGGTAAAGATAAAGGGCATGCCAACCCATGCCAACAAACTACTACCAATCAGCGGAGCCAGCAATTGGGCCAAGGCATGGCTGAGTTGCATCAAGCCATTCGCTCGATTATGTTGAGTCGAATCGACTAATTGTGGGACGCTGGCAACATAGGCTGGCCATTGACAGGCACGGGCAAGCGCATTGATGCTATTGGCAAGATAAATTTGCCAAATCACCAGTTGCCCAGTGCTAAATAAGATGATCAGCCCAATCGTGCTAAGGCCGGCGATGCTATCGCTTATCAGCATCACCGTGCGCCGATTAAAACGATCGCTCAAGGCTCCGGCCCATGGCGCGATTAAGGTGGCGGGCAAGGTGTTGGTCAGCAGCACCCAAGCGTAATCACTTACTACGCCATGCTGCTGATAGACCCAAATGCCTAAGGCAAAGCCAGTCAGGCTTGAGCCAATCATCGAGCCAGTTTGGCCAAACCAAAGCAACACAAAGCGCAGCATTGGGTGTTGTTGCCAGCGCCGCAGCGAAATCATACGGCGACCTCCAAGCCAACCCCAATCAAACGACCTAAGGCTTGAACATATGGCTCGTGCAACATCGTGTGGTGATCGCCTGGCAAACTCACAATCTCCAGCGCTAGGCTGGTTAAGTTGCTCCAGCCCCAATCTGGCTGTTGATCAAGGCTTGGCTCGGGAGCTTCGTCGCGAGCCTTGATCAGCACGACAGGCACTGCTAAGCCTTGAGCTGGCTGAAAACTTGCTTGATGATTGGCCTGAAAGACCTTCAAAAAGCGTTCGATCAGGCTGGGTTCGGTTTGGGCTGGCAAAATACCAAGCGTAATCAGTTGGTCAGTTAGCAGGCCAGATTGCTCAAGTGGGCTTAATTCGGCTAAATCGGCCTCAGTCAGCACCAAATTAACTGCAAATGCCTGCTCCAATACCTGCTTGCCACGCCGCATCCATTCCGACCATGGCTCAAGCTGGCGTGGTTGCTGGCGAGTTTGGGGTGCAGCGCTATCAAGGCTGAAGAATTGGCAAATTTGCTGGCCCTCGGCAAGTGCCAGGCTAGCAATCGCCCAAGCCACATCGCTGCCAAACGAGTGACCAATCAAGGTATATGGGCCTTGCGGATAGGCGTGGCGAATTGCTTGCCAAGCTTGTTGAGCCATGGCTTCGACCGTCTCCAATGGGGTTTGGTTTGGCTCTAGGCCATAGGCTTGCACTGCATAAATCGCCCGCTCAGTTGGAATTGCTTGGGCTAGCTGTTGTAAATACAGCACATTACCACCAGCCCCTGGGAGCAAAAAGAGCGGCGTTTGTTCGGCTGCGCCATGGCGTAAGGGCACTAATGGCGACCATTGGCGGCTTTGATGCCGCAGCAATTGAGCCATTTCGGCGATCGTTGGGGCTTGATATAAGCTGGTTAAGGGCAGCGGCTGCTCAAGCGTTGGGTTGAGCAAGGCCATAAATCGAATAGCGATCAGCGAGTGGCCGCCATGCTCCAAAAAGTGATCGTGAATACCCAATTGATGGCCAAGCACGCTTGTCCAAAGTTGTTGCAGCTGCAATTCCAGCGGATCACGGGCAATTTGCTGGTTGGGCTGCTCGCTCCATGGCTTGGGCAAGGCCTGACGATCAATTTTGCCATTGGGGGTTAATGGCCATTCATTCAATACTACAATTGCGCTTGGCAGCATATAGCGTGGGAGTTGCAAGGCCAAGTGCTGGCGCAACGGCTCAATTGCAACCTCAGGGGTTGCGCCAATCAGATAGGCAATCAATTGAGCATCGGTCGCGGTTGTTTGCACCACAACCAAGGCTTGGGCCACGCTGGGGTGAGCCAGTAGAATGGTTTCGATCTCGCCAAGCTCAATTCGATAGCCGCGAATTTTAACTTGTTGATCGATACGGCCCAAGCATTCCAGCGTGCCATCGTTGCGATAGCGAGCCAAATCGCCAGTTCGGTACATTCGCGCAGTTGGGTTGTGGCTGAAAGGATCGGGGACAAAACGCTGTTCGGTTAATTCAGGCCGTTCGTGATAGCCACGGGCCACGCCAGTCCCAGCGATATACAATTCGCCTAATGCGCCGACTGGTAATGGCTGTTGTTGCGCATCCAACACATAGCATTGGGTATTCGCCAATGGTCGGCCAATTGGAAGCTGGGTTGAATTCAGCAGCAGTTCGGTGGTAATTTGGGCACATGTTGACCAAACACAGGTCTCGGTTGGGCCATACATATTCCAAACTTGGGCAACCCGCTCAAGTAGCGCTCCAGCCAAATCGCGTGGTAATGGCTCGCCGCCGCAGAGTGCCCGTAGATTGCTACCCTGCCAACCAGCCGCCAGCAACATCCGCCACGTCGCGGGGGTTGCCTGCATCGTGGTTATGTCATGTTGATTAATTAAGTTGATCAATTGTTCAGCATCGCCAGCAGCCTCGCGGCTAGCCAGCACAACCGTTGCCCCACAGAGCAACGGGCCATACAACTCAAGCACCGCGATATCGAACGACAAGGTAGTAACAGCCAACAACCGATCGCTGGAGGCAATCCCTGGCTTATGCTGAATTGATTGAACAAAATTGACCACTGCTTGATGCTCAAGCAACACACCCTTGGGCTTGCCAGTTGAGCCGGAGGTATAGATGGCATAGGCCAAATCGTGGGTTTGAGCGCTCGGCAACGGCGCAGTGGTTGGCATACGTGCCAAGCTATCAGCCACCTCATCGAGCGCAACCACCGCCCATGGGCCATGCTGAAGGCTTGAGGCTAGCGCTTGCGTTGAGGTCGCAGTCAGCAATACCCGAATATTGGAATCCTCGGCCATATAGCTTAGCCGCTCCAAGGGAAAACTAGGATCAAGTGGAACATAAGCTCCGCCCGCCTTGAGCACCCCCAATAAGGCCACCAACATCAAAGCCGAACGTTCGAGATGAATCCCCACCAAGCTATTTGGGCCAACTCCCAAGCCACATAAATAGTGGGCAATTTGATTCGATTGCTGCTCAAGCTCGGCATAACTCAAGCGTTGGTCAGCAGTGATAATCGCGATGTTTTGCGGTGTGCGCTGTGCTTGTTGCTGAAACAGCTCGTGCAAGCAATATGGACTAAGCGGTTGTTCGGTCGCATTCCAAGCCGCTAGCTGTTGGTGTTGCATGCCGAGGGTTGGCAATTGGGCCAAGGTTGTTTGCCGCGTGAGCGCCATTAGGGTTTGGCAAAAGCCCGTCAATACTGCTTCAATCAGGGCTGAATCAAAGCGCTCATTCGCATAACTGAGGCTACAAACCAGTTGCTCAGCCGGAGCAACCACCAGTGTCAGGGGGTAATTGGTTTGTTCAGTCGCTTGAATCTCGCTAATCTGTAAACTCGTTTGCTGATCGTCAGCCTGCTTGCTCGGGTAATTCTCAAACACCAAAATACTTTCGAATAGTGGTGTTGGCTGAGCGATAGTACTCCAGCTTTGAATATCAACAAGGCTGCTGGCGGCATATTGTTGGGCTTCAAGCTGTTGCTGTTGAAGCGTTTGGAGCCACGCGCCGACTGATTGCTCAGGATTCAGCGGCACAACGCAGGGCAAGGTATTGATAAACATTCCGACCATGTGTTCAGCCGCTGGCAAATTGGCGGGTCGGCCAGCAACCGTTAATCCAAACAACACTTGCAGTTGGCTACTATAGCGACCCAAGACATAGCCCCAAGCTGCTTGAGCCAAGGTGCTCAGGGTCACATGCTGGTCGCGGGCAAATTGGCTCAAGGCTTGGGTTTCAGCTGAAGTGAGCTGCATCTGAACTTTGGCCCAAGTTTGGCTTGCCTGATGTAAGCCAGTGTAATCGCAGGGCAAGGCAGTTGGTTGTTCTTGAGTCGCCAAATAATCGCGCCAAAATTGCTGGGCTTGACGTTGATCTTGGGCTTGCAACCAGCCAAGGTATTCGCGATAGGCTGGGGCTGGCGCTAAATTGGGTTGGCTACCAGCGATCAGGTTTTGATAGCATTCCACTACTTCACCCAATACCAGCGGCACCGACCAACCATCAAGCAACAAGTGATGATGCGTCCAAATACAGTGATAATGCTGTTCAGCCAGTTTGATCAGACTGATCCGCATTAATGGTGCTTGCTGAAGATCAAAGCCACGTTGACGGTCAGCTTGGGCAACGTCGTTAAGTTGATTTGATTCAATTTGTTCAACAGACCAATCGTGATAGCAAAGTTGAAAATTAGCCTGTGCCGCCACCACCTGACAGGGATGCTTCAGGCCATCGTTATAAAAGGCTGTCCGAAACACGGCATGGCGCTCGACGACCTGCTGCCAAGCCTGTTCAAACAAGCCTGGATCAATCGTGCCATCGAGCCGACATGCGACTTGCTCGATATAAAATTGCTGTTCGGGCGCAAGCAAGCTATGAAACAGCATGCCCTCTTGTAATGGCGTAAGCCGGTAGATATCCGCAATTGGTTGCTTAACCCGCAGAGCCAAACCATCTAATTCGCGCTGATTGAGTTGGGCATAAGGCACATCGCTCGGAGTTAAGCGTGGTTGCTGCATAGTGCGACAATGCTCAACTAAGGCTTCAAGCGTGCTGGCAAAGCTGCTGGCCCATTGTTCGAGCATCGTAGCCGCCGCCCAATCGCGGCAATATTCCCAATTCAAGGTCAGTACACCATTGTTGATATAGCCATTGATCTCGATGATACTACTGCGTGGCGTGGCGGGGTCTTGCTCGTCGCCAAGGTCAATTTCGGCAAGCCGCTTGAATGGTGCTGTGAGCGTGCCTTGATCGAGTTGCCCAAGGTAGTTGAAGGTAACAGCCAACGGTTGATTCAGCGTTAATGCTTGGCGAACCGTCGGATCGGGATGTTGATAGCGCAGCCCGCCATAGCTCAAGCCCTGATCTGGCACCGCGCGTAATTGCTCTTTCACCGCGATTATGCTTTCGGCAAGGGTTGGGTTGGCGGGCAAGCTCACATGTTGGGGATAGATGCTGGTGAGCCAGCCCACAGTGCGTGTCAAATCCAAATCAGCTTGATCGCCAAAGCGGCCATGGCTTTCGCGCTCAAGGCTTAGCCCTTGCTCGCCGCTCCATTCGCAATAGCTCAATACCAACGCCGCGAGCAATAGATCATCGATCGTCGTGCGATAGGCTTGATGCAGCTCACCGAGCAGGTTTGCGGTTAATTGTGGGCTAAGCGTATGTTGATAACGCAGGGTTTGCCCAACTACGTTATTGAGTTGTTGGTTTTGGCTAGCAACCAACGGCTTTAATTGTTGGATTGTCTGCTGCCAATAGCCAAGTTGGCTGAAAAACTGCTGACTGGTTTGCTGTTGCAGATACTCAGTCCATTCGGCGACGCTAGTGCTAGCAGGGAGAGGTTGCTGCTCATTTAATAGATAAGCGAGATCTTCAAGTAAAATTCGCCACGAAACCCCGTCGATAATCCAGTGATGAGCGATCAACAAGAGCCAAGCTTGCTCATTCTGCTGCAAATAGCTGGCATGCCACAGCGGCGCTTGGTGCAAGTGCAATTGTTGTTGGCGCTGGGCGGCGTAGGCGGTTATTTGGGCAGCAGCTGGCTGAGCAGGATCAAGCTTGAGCACATGCAAGGTTGGTTCAGCTGCATGCAGTTTTTGCTGAAACTGAGCATCACATGCGAGCCGTAAACTTGGATGCAATTGGGTTAATTGATTCAGGCTGGCTTGCAGCCGTTCAGGATCAAGCGCTGTGGTTAATTCAATCAACACACTTTGGTTGTAGTGGTGCGGATTCGGCGCTGCTAGCTCGCGAAACCAGTGTTGAACTGGCAAAAGCTGCTGTGGTGCGCGAGCTGGTTGTTGAATTGTGCTCGTCGCCTCAAGCGTGGGCAACACCTGCGCCAAAGCAGCGATTGTTTGATGTTGAAATAACAAGCGTGGCGTTAATCCCAAGCCCGCAGCGCGGCAGCGGCTGACCACTTGCATCGCCAAAATCGAATCGCCGCCCAAACCGAAGAAATTGGCATGGCGACCAACTGGCTGCCCAAGCACCTGCTGCCAAATTGCGGCCAGCGCTTGCTCAGTTGCACCTTCAGGCGCGATCTGTTCAGTTGCGCTGAGTTGGGTCGGTTTTAAGCCGAGTAAGGCCTTGCGATCAACTTTGCCATTGGGAGTTAATGGCAATTGCTCAAGCTCAACAATGCCGCTGGGCAGCATATATTCGGGGACACGAGTTTGGAGCCATTGCAGCAAGGCTGGTTGGTCAAGCGCTTGGGTGGTCACCACATAGGCGACTAACTGCGGATGGGGCGTGGTATGCACCAAAGCCACCGCATGCTGAATGCTGGAATATTGGGTTAGCGCGGTTTCAATCTCGCCTAGCTCAATCCGAAAGCCACGTAGCTTGATTTGCTGATCGCCACGCCCCAGAAATTCCAACTGACCAGTGCTCGTCCAGCGGGCGCGATCGCCAGTGCGATACATGCGTGCCCCAGCCAAACGCCCCCAAGGATCAGGGACAAAGCGCTCGCTGGTGAGGTCGGGGCGGCCAAGATAGGCGCTGGCCAAACGTTCGCCCGCCAAATACAGCTCGCCGATTGCCCCGTTTGGCACGGGCTGCAACCATTGATCAAGCACATACATCGCGGTGGCGGCAAATGGGCGGCCAATTGGCACGCTGCGCTCAGCAATCAACGGTTGATCAGCACTGAAATAGCAGCTATCAATCACCGCCTCGGTCACACCATATGAATTGATCAAGCGGGTGCTCGGCTCAAACACGGTTTGAAAACGCTGATACTCTTCGCCATACCACATATCCGAGCCAGCGATGACCAAGGGCATTGCCAGTTTTTGCTTGGTTAATGCCAAGTAATGACAAAGCTCGCGTAGCACTGCTGGCACAAATTCGCCACAATCAACCTGTTCACTGACAATCAGTTGATATAAATCGGCGGGCGAGAGCAAATAATCGCGAGGGCAAAGCACTAAGCGTCCGCCTGAACCGAGTGCCCGTACAAAATCGCCAGTGCAGACATCAAACGAAAACGCCGCCATTTGCAAATGCACCCGAATCTTGTCGCTCAACTGATAGGCCTGTTCCCAAGCGCGGTAGGTTTGAGCCAGCGGGCCGTGGGCAATCACGGTTCCTTTGGGCAAGCCAGTCGAGCCAGAGGTATAAATCACATAGGCTGGTTGTTGCGGGTGAATTGCTACGCCAAGCGCGGTCGCAGGATAATCACCCAGCGCATCGCTTAGTTGTTCCCAAATGACGAGCGGTTGCTCAAGCGGCAAACAATCGGCCAACCCAGCCTGGGTTAACACCAAACGCAGTTTGGCATCGCTGCACATAAAAGCCAAGCGCTCAAGCGGGTAACTTGGATCAAGCGGTAAATAAGCCGCGCCCGCCTTGAGCACACCCAACCAAGCAACTGGCATGGCTAGCGAGCGCTCAAAACAGAGGCCAACAAAATCGCCACAGCCAATGCCTTGCTCAATCAAATAGTGCGCCAAGCGATTGGCCGCCTGATCAAGTTGGGCATAGCTCAAATGCTGGCCTTGCCAGGTTACGGCCAAAGCATTTGGTTGAACCAGGGCATGCTGCTGAACCAAATGGTGAATCGGTTGGGCTGCGCTAATCGGCGCTTGAAAGCCCCAATCGGCCAAGCGCGAAATCGGCAGACTATACAAGGGATGCTCAGGCGCAGCACAAACATAGCTCAAGGTCTGTTCAAAATCTTCAATCCAGCGCTCGATTGTGCTTGGTGCGAACAGATCGGTGGCAAACTCGACCTGTCCAGTAAAGCCACTCGCCAAATCTTGCATCGTCCACGACAGATCAAACATCGCCGTGCCTTCGCCAAGTTCATCAAGCAAGCATGGCTCAAAACTAAGATTGGGAAGTTGCAAGCTGCTCGTTGGCGCAGTTTGCAAATCAAACATCACTTGAAAAATTGGGTTATAGCCTAAAGTGCGCTCCGGTTGCAAGGCCTCGACCACCTGAGCAAATGGTGCATCCTGATTGGCAAAGGCGGCCAAACTGACCGCTTGGGTTTGGCGTAACAGCGCTGAAAATGGCAGATTGCGATCAGGCTTGATCCGCATCACCAAACTGTTGACGAAAAACCCAATCAAATGTTCAGTTTCTAGGCGGTTGCGATTGGCAATCGGTGTGCCAATTGGCAGATCGTGGCTGCCAGTCATGCGAGCGAGCCAAAAAGCGAAACCTGCCAGCAAGGTCATATAGGGCGTGCAACCATAGCGCTGACCAACGTGGCGAATTTGCTGGCTAAGGCAAGCTGAAAGCGCAAAATGGCAGGTTTTGCCGCGCCACGATTGGCTAGAAGGGCGCGGATAATCGCTGGGTAGCTCCAACAAGGCTGGTGCGCCAAGCAAAGTATCGTGCCAAAATTGCACCTGTTTTTGCCAAAGCGGCGCTTGCGCCGGATCACGCTGCCAAGCAGCAAAATCGCCATATTGAATTGGCAGGGCTGGAAATTGCGGTCGGGTGGCTTGGGCAAAGGCTTGGTAACTGGTGGTTAATTCATGAATCAAGCAGCCCATTGACCAACCATCAGCAATTGTGTGGTGCATCACCACCAGCAGCATGGCTTGCTCAGCGCCAAGTTGCACCACCACCACGCGCAATAATGGCCCGTTGCTCAAATCGAAGCCAGCCAAAGCTTGCTCGCGTAGATACTGCAAGGCCTGTTGGCGCGGCGCGGCAGCGCTCGAATAATCGGCAATTTCTAATGGCAATTCGCTCAAGTTTGGCGTTGGATGAACCTGTTGAATTGGCTGGCCCGCAACGGTTGGAAAGCTAGTACGCAAAATTTCATGGCGTTCGAGGCTCAGCTGGAGCGCTCGCGCCAATAATTCGGGCTTGAACGCGCCCTGAATTTCAAAACAGCCCGACAAATTGTAGGCAGTGCTTTGGCCTTCGAGTTGGTCAAGAAACCACAGCCGTTCTTGGCCAAAGGAAAGCGGTAAAGGCGTAGTTCGTGGGCTTGGCTGAATCGCTGCATTCGAATTGGCCGTCGCCTGATAGTGCTCGAACCAAGCAATTAATTGCGGTTTTTGCTCACTCAGCGCAGCCCGTAATTCGGGTGTTAATGCCCCTTTAGGTGCGTTTACCCGCAGATTTGCCCCATCGAGCCACAATTTTATGTCGAGTGCATTTAATTGTTCGAGCAATGCTTGAACCGCGCTCATAACTCAATCTCCTCACGCTCGCCACCGCCAACTGCTTGGGCTTGTAACGTTTGGCTAAGCTGCTGCTGCCGAATATGCTCGGCCAAGCCTTGAAGGGTTGGCGCTTCAAAAAGCAGCTGTAGCGGTAGATCAAGTTGAAGTTGCTGACGAATTCGGCCAAGCACTTGGGTTGCTAACAACGAATGGCCGCCCAAATCGAAGAAATTATCATGAATGCTAAGTTCGTTTACGCCGAGTAAATCGTGCCAAATTGCCGCAAGTTGCTGTTCAAGTTGGCTGCGTGGAGCCTCGAAATTGGCTGAACGTGGACGATGCGTCGTGATTGGCGCAGCAACTGTCGGTTGTGGATAGAGCCAGCGCTGACGACGTGCAGCAACATCACCCACAACTACTTGCGGGTTGAGTACGCCGCGTTGTTGGACAATCGCACTTAGCGCAGCCCAGCCTTGTTCAAAGCTCAAGCGTTGAGGATCGGCTTCATCGGCGCTTTGCCAACCATCCCAGTTGATGCAATACCACGGTACAGCGCTTGATTGATTGAGTTGATGCACGATGGCATGTTGGGCAATGTTGGCGCTGGCATAGCAGGCAAAGCCCAGCCCACCCAAATCACTGGCCAACGACGACATCACCACCGCCCAATCGAGTTTCCAAGGCCGCACCATCATGGCAAGGTTTTGGGTTCCCTGGAGCTTGGCCGCCATCAGCGCATCCCAAGTTGCTTGGGTGGTGTCAGTACAAGCAATTTGGGCGGCACTGCCCGCTGCGTGAATCAGGCCATGACATTGGCCCCAATGGGTTTCGACCAGCGCCAAGGCTTCGGCTAATTGTTTAGGCTGTGCCACATCGGCCTGAATAATTAAGGCCTCACCACCACGTTCGGTAATCTGCTGTTGCAAATCATAGGCAGCGGGCGACTCAGGCACGAGCGAACGGCTCAAAATTGCGATCTTGGCCTGATATTGTTGGGCTAGTTGGAGCGCAATTTGACGACCCAGTCCGCCGTTGCCACCCGTAATCAAATAGCAACCACCAACGAGGAAGCCCTGCTGATTGGTTGGTAAGCTTGCAACCCTGGCCTGCGGCACAAACCGATTGAAACCACGCAATGCCACCACTGGCTCGCTGGCACTTTGTAGCTCTTGGGCCAACATACTCGGCCACGCTTGATGGGTAAAATCAAGGTCAAGCCAATGGCTGCTGATTTCGGGATATTCTTGGGCCAAAACCATCGCCACCCCGCGCAATGCAGCATCATGCGGGTTGAGATCTTCATGCGGAGCAATCGCCAAACTCTGGCTGCTTACAACATGCAAATGTACCTGGGCTAGCCCCAACTCGCGCACCCGCTTGGCGATCGTCAACAGATCAGCGGCGGCTGACCATGCTGAGAGGCTGCTGAAGTTGCTGAAATAGATGATTTGGCTGGTCGTAGAATTAAGTTGTTTGCTCTGTTGGGCAAACGTATCTTGATTGCAAATATAGAGCTGCTGATCGGCGGCAAATTGTTCGAGCAGCCGTTCGATAGTGCTTGGTTGGCTGCCCCACACCAGCCAGGTGCTGGCTTGGATTGGGGTGGTTGCCAAGCTTTGAGCCTGCCAGGTTGGGGTATTGATGCTTATTTGATTGCTTGCGCGGGGTGCGTGGGCCTGTTCTGCCTCAATCCAATGGCGTTGGTGATCGAACGCATAGGTTGGCAACCAAACTTTATGACATGATGTTTGATGTAGAGCCTGCCACAGCACCGTCATGCCTGCTTGCCACAATTGACCTAAACTTTGCAACATCACGGCTAAATCGGCTTGCTTAACCTGTGGATGCGGCAAACTGGTGAGAATCAACGGCGTTTGAGCAGCCTGGCTGGCACGGGCAAAGGTTGCCAGCGTATGCCCAGGCCCAAGCTCCTGCACAATCCAAGCATCATCGGCCAACAACTGGGCCAAACAAGCAGCACACTGCACTGGATTAACAATCTGTTCAAGCCAATAGTCAACACTGGTAGCTTGGACCGCCGTCAGCCATGTACCACTCACATTCGAGAGGATCGGGATGGTTGGCGCTTGAAGTTGCACATCGGCAAAGTGCTGGCGAAACGCTGCCAACATCGGCTGCATTGCTCGCGAATGAAAGGCATGCGAGGTGTGCAGTATGCGTGATTCGATGCCACGCTCGTTCAATTGCTGCTGAAAGGCTTGGATCGCCACATGCTCACCAGCGACCACCAACAGCTGATTGGTATTGATCGCCGCCAAATCAAGTTCAGCAGGCAAGATTGGCTGAATCTGATCGCGGCTGGCGTTAATGCTGAGCATCGCTCCGCTAGGCAATTGGTTCATCAACTGGCCACGCACCACCACCAAGCGCACAGCAGTCGGTAAATCCAGCACATTGGCAACACAAGCGGCCACATATTCGCCAATGCTATGGCCAAACAAGGCTTGTGGTTGAATGCCCCACGCCAACCATTGTTGCGCCAAGGCATATTCCAGCATAAACAAACATGGCTGCGCGACGTTCGTCGCCGTCAGATCGCCCGAATGATCGAACATCATTTGCCGCAGATCGTAGCCGAGTAAGGGTTGAGCATAGCGATTCACCAGATCAATTGCTTGGCGAAAAGCGGGTGCTTGCTGATAGAGTTCAGCGGCCATCCCAGCACATTGGCTGCCCTGCCCCGAAAAGAGCCAAGCAACCTTGGGCGGTTGGCTGGCAAACTCACGGATTGGGCTGGTCAACAAGGCTTGGCTGGCTTGTTCATGGCTTTTGGCAACCACAAAACTGCGTTGAGCAAAGGCTTGCCGTGCAGTTTGCAGGGTATAGGCTACATCAGCCAACGATTGCGCTGGGTTAGTTTGCAGATGCGCCGCCAGCCGCTCGGTTTGCTGCTCTAGCGACCAAACGCTGGCCGCCGAAATTGGCAGCAATTGCCATGATTCAGCCTGAGCTTGCTTGGCGATTGGTTCGGCTGCCGCCAGCACCACATGGGCATTCGTACCGCCAATGCCAAATGAACTGACTCCAGCATAAAGATTTGCATCCCAAGCGCTCGCAGTCGGGTTCAAATAAAATGGTGATTGTTGCAAATTGCTATGTGGAATGGTGGCATAGGCGGTTGGTGGTCGTTGGCGATGATGAAGGGCCAAGGCAGTTTTGATCAAGCCTGCCACCCCAGCCGCATTATCGAGATGACCAATATTAGCTTTGAGCGTGCCTAAGGCGCACCAGGCTTGTGCAGCAGTTGCCCCAAAAACCTTTTTGAGCGCTGCTAACTCGATTGGATCGCCAAGGTTGGTCGCGGTGCCATGGGTTTCAAGGTAGCCAACCATGCTCGGCTCAACTTCGGCCAAGGCCAAGGCTTCGGCCACAACCTGGGCCTGACCCTTGATGCTTGGTGCGGTAAAGCCAACTTTCTGAGCGCCATCATTATTAATTGCGCTCCCCTTGATCACTGCCCAAATTGGATCGCCATCAGCTACTGCATCAATCGCTCGTTTGAGCAACACCATGCCAGCGCCGCTACTGCCAATTGTGCCCGCCGCCTCGCTGGTAAAAGGCTTGCAATTGCCATCAGGCGAGTGGATCATGCCAGCTTGATAGAGGTGGCCTTGCATTTGGGGAATCCGCAGCGCTGCGCCACCAGCCAGCGCCATCGCACTTTCGCCATTCAGAATGCTCTGAATTGCCATATGGGTTGCCACCAACGAGGTTGAGCAGGCGGTTTGCACGCTGACGCTCGGCCCGAGCAAATTCAGCTTGAATGAAATTCGGGTTGGCGCATAATCTTTATCATTGGCGAGCATCACGGCATAATCGCCATTGCGCTCGATTGCGCTTGGATTGGCTAGCACCTGTTGCAACAAATAGTTATTTGCGCCGACTCCCACAAAAACCCCAACTTTTTGTGGCTGTTTAAGCGCATAGCCCGCCTGCTCCAAGGCTTCCCATGCACATTCCAGCAACATCCGCTGCTGTGGATCAAGCAAGGCGGCCTCATTGGGCGTAATGCCCCAAAAGTTATGATCAAAGCCAGCAATATCGTCAAGCAGCAAGGGCGCACGTTTGACGTAGGCGGGATCGTTGAGCAGGGCTTGGTCGATTCCGCTGGCCTGAAGTTGTCGCAGATCTAGATCGGTAATGCAGACAATTCCTTGGCAGATATTATGCCAAAAGGTTGTCAGATTGTTGGCCCCTGGGAAGCGTCCAGCCATCCCAATGATTGCAATATCAGTGTCGGTATAGGCGTGCATCAATTATTCCTCATCAAGATTAAGCTGGACTTGTTGGCGGCGTTGACGGCGTTGGGCTTGGCTTTGTTGGCGTTGGCTACGTTGGTGGACTTGATCTTCGATCGTTGGTGTTAACTCGCTTGGTTGTTCGCTCAGGGCTACGGCCAAGGCCGCAATCGTTGGGTGCTCAAACAACAACATCAATTCGATTGAACGATTTAAGGCTGTTTCCAAGCGGCTATGAACTTGAATCAAGGCCAAAGAATGGCCGCCAAGGTCGAAAAATGGCCGTTCAACTTGGTTAATTGGACGTTCGAGCACCACTGACCAAATTGCCGCGATGGTTTGTTCCAGTGCATTTTGCGGCTGACGTTGTGGGGTTTCTGCGCCAAGTTGCGGGGTTGGCAAGGCTTTGCGATTCAACTTGCCATTGCTGCTCAAGGGCAATTCAGCCAATTGCAGCCAATGCGCCGGAATCATGGCCTCAGGCAGTCGCGCCCGCAACCACGAGCGCAAGGCAGTTTCTTCGGGCACAGCCTGATCTGGCCGCGCAACCCAATAGGCCACCAATTGCCCAGCATGATGATGTACAACGATTTGCGCAATCGCTGGATGTTGGCTGAGTTGATGTTCAATCTCGCCCAACTCAACCCGAATACCGCGCACTTTGATTTGGAAATCGTTGCGGCCAAGGTATTCAATCGCGCCATCATCGCGCCAACGAGCCAAATCGCCAGTACGATACAAACGTGCGCCTGCTTGGCTAGCGTAGGGATGGGGAATAAAACGCTCGGCGGTCAAATCGGGGCGTTCAGCATAACCTCGCGCCAAATTCAGCCCACCAATCAGCAACTCGCCAGCAACCCCAACCGGCACTGGCTGCATTCGGGCATCGAGAATATAAAGCTGGGTGTTGGCAATCGGGCGGCCAATTGGCACGCTTGGCTCGGCGTTCGGTTGATAATGCCAGGCACTCACATCAACCGCCGCTTCAGTTGGCCCATACAAGTTATGTAAATCGGCATTCAACGTTTGGCAAAAACGAGCGCTGGTTTCGGCGCTCAAGGCCTCGCCACTGCAAAAAACTTGACGCAAGCTCGTGCAATTGGCTGCTTGTGGTTCTTCCAAAAATAAGCTGAGCATCGACGGCACAAAGTGAATTGTGGTTACCTTTTGGGCCTGAATCGTCTCAGCCAAATAGCGTCGATCAAGGTGACCCGCCGGACGAGCAACCACCAATTTAGCGCCAGTCATCAGCGGCCAGAAAAATTCCCAGACCGAAACATCAAAGCTGTAGGGCGTTTTTTGCAACACCACATCAGCCGCTGTTAATTGATAGCGCTGCTGCATCCACAACAAGCGGTTAACAATCGCCTGATGGCTGTTGATCACGCCTTTGGGCTTGCCGGTCGAGCCAGAGGTGTAAATCATATAGGCCGCGTTGAGTGGGTGGATTATTGGCGGATTAAAGCTCAGGCTGTGGTTTGGCTGCCACGCTTGATCAAACAGCAAGACCGGAATTGTGGCTTGGCCGAGTTTGGGAGTATCAGTGATCACCACCCGTGGCGCAGCATCAGCCAGCATCGCCAAGACCCGCTCGCTGGGGTAGGCTGGATCAAACGGCACATAAGCAGCGCCCGCTTTGACAATCGCCAAAAGTGCAATTACCAGTTGTGCCGAGCGCTCCATCAACACCCCAACCCGATCATCAACCTGCACGCCATGGGCTTGCAAGCTGGCGGCAAGCTGGGTTACTCGCTGATCCAGCTCGGCATAGCTGTAGTGATGATGTTCATCAGAGAGTGCCGGAGCGTTGGGCGTGCGCTGCACTTGCTGAGCCAATACATCAACCAAAAGCTCGCTTGAATCCCAAATTTGGGCGGTGTTATTCCACTCATTGAGCAATTGGGCTTGTTCGGCGGCATCGAGCACGCTTAATTCGCCAACCGTGGTGGCCAACGGCAGTTGTTGGAGCACATGGGCCAAATGGCGGGCAAGTTGAGCGATGCGAGTTGTTGAATACACCGCTTGGTCATAGCTCAACTTCAAAGTCAGCGCAGCATCAGGCAGCACCAACAAGGTCAGCGGTAAGTTGGTTTGCTCAGTAGTTTTCGCATCAACAATCGCCAAATCGCTGACTGCTTGCTCAACACTAGCGGCAATCGGGTAGTTTTCAAAAACCAGCAACGTTTCAAATAAGTGTTGGCTAGCGGGAATCTGGCTGGCCTGCTGAATTGTGGTCAATGGCGTGGCCGCAAAATCGTTGCAACGGCTTTGTTGGGCTTGCAAGGCTTGTAACCATGCCACAATCGGTTGTTGCGAATCGAGCTTGACCCGTACAGGCAAGCTATTGATACACAAGCCAACTAAATGCTCCATGCCTGCAATGTCGGTTGGTCGGCCTGCCACCGTCGCGCCAAACAGCACATCATCGAGCGCATTGTAGCGACCAAGCAGCACTGCCCAAGCGCCTTGCACCAAGGTATTCAAAGTGACATGCTGTTGGCGTGCCCACTGCTGAAGCGCTTGGGTCTGGCTTGGCGTAAGTTGCAGGCTATATTCGTGATAGCCGCTGGTTGCCTGGGGCGCTGCATGTGGCGCAGGCAACGGTGTTGGTTCAGTCAAATCGGCCAAATAGTCGCGCCAAAACTGCTGCGCCTGCTGCTGATCGTAGCTCGTGGCCCAGGCAATGTAGTCGCGATAGGCGACCGCTGGAGCTAATTGCAGTGGTTGAGCTTGATCAACATGACCATAGATGCCAAATAATTCGGCCAACACATTGGCGATCGACCAGCCATCGAGCAGCAAGTGATGATGCGTCCAGAGACAGTGATAGCGCTGTTCTGCTAGTTTGATCCACGTCCAGCGCAGCAAGGGCGCTTGGGTAAGGCTGAATGGCTGGGTGCGATCGGCTTCGCGCAAAGCCGCAAGTAATTCGGCTTGTTCATCAGGTGCAATGGCTTGCCAATCGAGTACCCGCCACGGGGTATCGACATGCTCAAGCACAATTTGCAGCGGCTGCGGCAAGCCTTCGGTACAAAATGCTGTGCGCAAAACCGCATGGCGCTGCTGAACTTGCTGCCAAGCAATTTGCAAACTGACCAAATCGAGCGGGCCATTGACCGTCCACTCAACTTGTTCGAGATAGACGCTTGATTGAGGATTGAGCAAGCTATGGTAGAGCATGCCAACTTGCAAGGGAGCTAAGGGATACACATCAACTGGCGTGAGGTTTTGGCCATGATACCGCGCCAATAATTGATCAAGCGTCGGCTGATCGAGCTTGGCTAAAGCAACATCGCTAGGGGTTAAGCTCAGGCGGAGTTGCTGGCGACAAGCGCCAATCAAGGCTTTGAGTGCAGCAACACAGGCGCTAGCCAAACGTTCAATCGTCTGTTGCTGGTGCCATGTTTGGTTGTATTCCCAGTCGAACTGCAACTGACCATCGCGAATATAGCTAGCCACATTCAACAAATGGCCGCGTGGTGTACTCGCCGCCACATCTGCGCCAGTCGATTCGGGGGCAATCCCAAGTAATGGTGGCATGCTGACGCTCTGATCGAGCTGGCCAAGATAGTTGAAAACCAAGGGAACCGCTTGGGTTGGCTGTAATTGCGGCGCAGTTGCCGAATTAAGGTAGCGCAAAATCCCAAAACTCTGACCGCCCGCTGGCACTGCCCGTAATTGCTCTTTGATCGCCTTCAAGGCCGCTAAGGGCGCTGGATCGGCAGGTAAATCAAGTGCAACCGGATACAAACTGGTAAACCAACCAACGCTGCGGCTGAGATCGTCGCTTGGCTCGGGGCTAAATCGCCCATGGCTTTCGAGATCGATCACCCAATGGCGTTGTTCGGCCCAGCCTGCTAAGGTTTGGGTCAAGGCAGTCAGCAACAGATCGTTGATATTCACCCGCACTGCTTGTTGACAATCGTGCAACAAGGCTTGGGTTGTGACTTGATCAAGTGTGGTGTGCACAAAAACTGCATCGCGGGTGAGGTTTTGCCCGCTATTGGGCACATGATCAAGTGGCACAGGGCTGATATTGGCAATTTGCTGCTGCCAAAAGCTCAAATCAGCCAAATATTGGGGATGAGTGGCTTCAGCTTGGAGCCGATTGGCCCACACACTCCAAGGCGTGGTGCTGGGAATTGCGGCTGCCCCATTCAAGGCCATAGCTAAATCTTCGAGCACAATCCGCCACGAAACTCCATCGATCACCAAGTGATGCGCCACCAAAATCAGGCGGGCTTGGGTTGGGGTACGCACCAAGGTTGCGGCAAAACTTGGGCCATGCTCCAAGTGCAAATGTTGCTGCATGCGTTGGCAAATATGCCCAAGCATCGTCGGCCAATTATTCGAATCGTCGGCGCAATGCTGAACCGCCACGTTGATCGAGCGCGAATCGCCATACCACTGGCGTTGCTGTGGCTCAAATTGCCAGCGTACTCGCAAAATTGGGTGCAAGCTGACCAAACGATCAAGCGCTGCTTGGATTGCTGCTGGCGCTAAATCGGGCGCAACCACCAACATCAAGCTTTGATTGAAATGCTGAGGATTGTTTGGCCGCAATTCGCGCAACCAATGGCCAATCGATGTCCAAGCAATCTCGCCTTCGAGTTGGTAGCTTGGTTGTTCAAGCGCAAGGCTACTGGCCTGCTGTTCAAGCATCAGCGCCAATTCAGCGATTGTTTGGTGCTGAAAAAGTTGGCGCGGGCTAAGATTAAGCCCCGCAGCGCGAGCACGACTGACCACCTGCATGGCAATAATCGAGTCGCCGCCGAGGCTGAAGAAATTGACCTCGCGGCTGGCGATAGTTTGACCAAGCGCCACGCTCCAGAGGTCGGCCAATTGTTGCTCAAGCGGCGATTGTAGCGGGGTGCTGCTGGTTGGCGTGGCTTGTTCTGCTTCAGGTGCGGGCAACGCTTGACGATCGAGCTTGCCATTGCTGGTCAAAGGAAAACTAGCTAGTTCGATCAAGGCACTTGGCCACATATACTCAGGCAAGCGTTCGCGGAGTTGCTGGTTGATCGCCGCCAGATCGAGGCTTGGGTCAGTTTGTGCGCCGACGCTGCGCATCTGCGTTTTGGCAATCAGATAGCCAACCAAACGTTTATGGCCTGGCCGATCTTCACGCACAATCACCGCCGCCGATTGCACTGCCGCATGCTGGCTCAGGGCAGCTTCAATTTCGCCCAGCTCAATTCGGAAGCCACGAATTTTGACTTGCAGATCGATTCGGCCAAGGTACTCTAGCTCACCATTTGGCCAGTAGCGCACCAAATCGCCTGAACGATACCAACGGCTGTTGCTGGGCAAATCGGGAGTTGACGCATCGGCTTGGATAAAACGCTGGGCGTTCAATTCAGGCCGTTCGAGATAGCCCTGAGCCACGCCAGCCCCACCAACATACAACTCGCCCGCCACCCCAACTCCAGCCTGACGACCCTGCGCATCAAGCACCGCTAGCGCCAAATCGGGAATCGGGCAACCAATCACGCTGCCAAGGCCTGCCTGCAAATCAGCCAAACGAATCGGTCGATAGGTCACATGCACTGTGGTTTCGGTGATGCCATACATATTTACTAGTTGCGGCTGTTGATCACCATAGCGTGCAAACCACGGCGCCAGTTGGGCTAGATCAAGCGCCTCGCCACCAAAAATCACCGTGCGCAAGGCTAAACGTTGTTCAGCCAAACTATCAGCTTGAATCAGTTGGTAAAAAGCCGAAGGCGTTTGATTGAGCACCGTTACGTGTTGTTGCCGCAGTAATTGATGGAAGGCCTCAGGATTACGGCTGACCCAGTAGGGCACAACCACCAAATGGCCGCCATACAACAACGCGCCCCACAATTCCCAAACCGAGAAATCAAAGGCATACGAATGGAATAGCGTCCAAACATCGTGCTGATTGAATTGATACCACGCATTAGTTGCCAGCATCAATCGTGCAACGTTGGCATGGCTCACCACCACACCTTTGGGGTTGCCAGTTGAGCCAGAGGTATAAATGACATAGGCTGGATTTTCTGTTGAGCAGACAACACTGGGTGGCGTTGTGGGATAAGCATCCATCGGCTGATCAAGCAAATAGCACTGTTCAGCTTGCACCACATCACGCAAATGGCGCTGCGTTACAATATGGCGAATCGCTGCATCGGCCTGCACAAAGGCTAAACGTTCGCGAGGGTAGGTCGGGTCGAGTGGCACATAGGCCGCGCCTGCCTTGAGAATCGCCAAAATACCCACGACCAATTCGAGTGAACGCTCAACACACAAGCCAACCAAATTGCCAACCGTCACACCTTGGGCGATCAAGCCATGAGCAACTTGGTTGCTGCGCTGATCAAGCTCGGCGTAGCTCAACCAAGTATCCTCAAAACTCAGCGCCTTGGCCTTGGGATGGGCTTGTACTTGTTGGGCAAACCATTCATGCAAACAGAGCGGCGGTGCATAATTGGGTGCTTGCCAGTTGCCCCATGCTTGTAAATTTGCCCGCTGGTTTGGCGTAACCAAGCTTAATTCGGCCACACTACTAGCCGTAGTCAAACTCAACAAGATTCGCTGCAATTGGGCCAGCAACAATTCAGCACTAGCTTGATCATAGCGATCGTGATCGACGCTCAAGCTCAAACGCAATTGCTCGCCAGGCACAACAATCAAGGTAACTGGATAATTGGTATGTTCGGCGAGGCTGAGTTGCTCAATCTGCAAGCCTGCTTGGCTGGCATCGGTTGCTTGCAATGGATAATTTTCGAAAACGACGATGCTCTCAAACAAGCTTGAACCATGGGCTAGCTCGCTCCAGCGTTGAATATCAACCAAAGCACTGGCGCTATGCTGTTGCAATTCGCCATAGGCAGCTTGCAGGGTTTGCAGCCATGTTTGCGGTGATTGGCTCGGCTCACATTTAGCGCGAATTGGCAGGGTATTGATGCACAAGCCAATCAATTGTTCGCTTTGGTAGATTTCGGCGGGCCGTTCAGCAAACGTCGCGCCAAACACCACATCATTGGTTTGGCTATGTTGAGCTAAAAGATAGGCCCAAGCCGCCTGCACACAGGTATTCAAGGTCACTTGGCTTTGGCGTGCCCAGCTTTGTAATTGGCTGGTTTCGGCGCTAGTTAGCTGCTGGTTATATTCAGCAAAACGCTGGCTCATGCTGCGTTGGCTTGAACGCTGCAATGGCAAAGGCGTTGGATAGCTAAAATCGGCCAAATAGCCACGCCAAAATTGCTCAGCTTGGGCTTGATCGTGCTGTTGCAGCCAATCGATATAGGCACGATAGGCTGGGGCAGGCGCTTGATTGAGGGTTGTGCCTCGCCGCAAGGCTGCATAGTGTTGCAACACTTCTTCAAACAATAAGGCCACCGACCAACCATCAAGCAAAAGGTGGTGAAACGTCCAAACCCAATGCCACTGATCATCGGCTAGTTGCACCACAACCCAACGCTGCAAGGGTGCTTGATCGAGCGCAAATGGCTGTTGGCGATCATTCTCTAGTAATATGTCAAGTTCATAGGCCTGTTGGGCAGCGCTAAGAGTGCGCCAATCGAGCACTTGAAACGGCAATTCGACCGCTTCATAGACGACTTGCAACGGTTTTTCGAGTTCTTCCCAGAAAAAACCACTGCGCAAAATCGTATGCCGAGCCACCACCATGTGCCATGCTTGGCGAAAACACGCGAGATCAAGTTGGCCACGCAAGCGCGATTGCACCTGTTCAAGGTACATTCCAGCAGTCGGGCTAGCGATGGTATGAAACAGCATGCCCTGCTGCATTGGCGATAATTCATAAATATCCTGAATATTGTCCACCGCTATTGCCCCTTTGCTTTCAAACGAGCCAACAATCGATCGAGATCGTTGGCCTTGACGCGAGCTGCTGGAAAATCCGAGGGAGCCAAGCTAGCAGTTGTGGTTGGTACTTGCAACAACTCGGCTAAGGCTATTTGATACTGCTCGGCCAAGTGTTCAACGGCTGCCCGCGCTGTCTGATGACATTCCCAATCGAACACCAAACAGCCATCAGTGCTATAACAATTAAGCTCTAAGGCATGACTGCGTTGGTTGGTGGGAGCCAAGGTTTGGCTGGCAAACTCCAAATTTAGCCCTTGGAATGGTGCTAAAGTTTGTTGGTTATCGAGCTGACCAAGGTAGTTGAAGGCAATTGCTGGGGCGTGAGTTGGCACAAGGCTCGCGCGAATCGCTGGATCAGCGTGCAAATAGCGCAACATGCCATAGCCCGCTCCGGCTTGCGGCACTGCCCGCAAGCTTTCTTTGATCTGCTTAATCCACTGGTTTGGCTCATTGGTAGTGGGGAAATCCAAGCGCACTGGGTACAAACTGGTGAACCAGCCCAAACTCCGGCTGAAATCATGCTCAGGGTCAAGCGATTCGCGACCATGGCTTTCAATATCAAGCACTAATTGTTGTAGATTTGACCAACGCTGGAAAGCTATCGCCAAGCCAGTGATCAGCAACTCGGCCACGCTGGTACGGCTGCGCTCAGGTGCGTGATGCAGCAGTTGCTCGGTCAATTCAGGATTAAGCTTGGTTTGAAAGCGCTGTGCTTCGCCAACCAACCCCGCTTGAGCTAGCTGAGGAATCGGCGTGATGGCTTCAATCGTCGAGCGCCAATAGGCGAGTTGGCTCAGCAATTGCGGGGTTTGGGCTTGCTGCACCTGATATTCGGCCCACTCACTAAATGGCGTGGTTGCCGCTGGCACAGCTTGTTGGTTGAGCAACAAAGCCAAATCTTCGAGCACAATTCGCCACGAAACCCCGTCGATAATGCTATGGTGCGCCACCAACAGCAATTGATCGTGGTCGATACCACGCCACAACGAGGCTCGTAACAACGGCACTTGAGCTAAATCGAATGAAGCTTGCAATTCGGCATCACAGACTTGTTGCTGGCTTAATGTTGGTTGCTGTAATTCGCGCAAGGGCACGCTGGCGGCTGGCTCATAGCGTTGTTGCCAAGCCGCAGTTTGGGTAAAGATCAAACGCAAACTTGGGTGCAAACGCACTAATTGATCAAGCGCTGCCTGTATTTGTTCGGTCGCTAACCCCGTTTGTAACTTGAGCACAATACTTTGGTTGACATGGGCGGGCTGGGCCAGTTGGCGCTCAAATAGCCAATGTTGCATTGGGCTAAGCGGCACAATGCCCTGCAAACTCAAGGGATCAAGCGCGGGCTTAGCTTGGGTTTGCTGGCGAATCGCTTGGGCCAAGCTGGCAATCGTTTGGTTTTGGAACAACAAGCGTGGGGTTAGAATCAGGCCATGCTGCCGTGCAATGCCGACTACCTGCATCACCAAAATCGAATCGCCACCAAGGCTAAAGAAATTGGCATGGCGATCAACGGCCTTCAGTCCTAACACTCGCTGCCAAATAGCCATCAATTGAGCTTCATACTGATCGAGTGGGGTGGTTTGGGCCGAATCAAGCGCAGTTTGGTTGATCTCAGGCGCGGGCAGCGCTTGACGATCAACTTTGCCATTGGGGGTTAATGGCAAGCTATCGAGCCAAATCACCACGCTTGGCAGCATATAGTGGGGCAACTGTTGGGCAACATGGGTCAAAACAATCGAAGTATCCTGATTGGCAGTTGGCTCAGCGACCACATAGGCAACCAGTCGCTTATGTCCAGGCCGATCTTCGCGAATCATGGCCACCGCCGCGTGCACCGTCGGATGGCTCGCCAGCGTGGCTTCGATCTCGCCAAGCTCAATTCGAAAGCCATGGAGTTTGACTTGCTGATCGATCCGCCCAAGATATTCGAGATTACCATCGGGCAGATAGCGCACCAAATCGCCTGAACGATACAAGCGTTCAAACGCTGGCTGAGGCTGTTGGCAACGGGCAAGTTCTGCCTGCACCCCAGCCAATTGTTCCAGCCGCACAAAGCGCTCGGCGGTCAATTCAGGCCGCCCATGGTAGCCGCGCCCAACACCCAAGCCAGCGATATACAACTCGCCAGGCACGCCAATCGGCACTGGCAAACCTGCCGGATCAAGCACATACAACTGGGTATTGGCAATCGGGCGGCCAATCGGCACGGCAGCCCATTCGCTTGGCGCAGCTTGGGCTTGATAGATCACACAGCCAACTACCGTCTCGGTTGGGCCATATTCATTGATCAAGCGCAGGTTGGGAGCGTTGGTTTGCCAAAAGGCCACATGTTGCTGCAACAAGGCCTCGCCGCCAATCACAAAGGCCTTGCTTGAGCCAATTTGGTCGGGCGCAACCAGCTGACTAAGCGCTTCCATATGCGCTGGGGTGATTTTGAGCACGCTATAATCTTCGCTGCTCAGGCGTTGCGCCAAGACTTCTAGCTCATCCTGCTCAGGCAGCAAATCGATGGTTTTGCCCGTACAGAGTGGCCCCCACAATGCCGTAATTGTGGCATCGAAGGCCAACGACGAGGCCAGCGGTGCACCAGCACCCTGCTCAAATGGATAATAATGAATCGCCCAGTGCAGATAATTCACCACCCCTTGATGCTGAATCAGCACACCTTTGGGCTTGCCAGTCGAGCCAGAGGTATAAATCACATAGGCCAATTGCTGCGGGTCGAAATCAACCATCGGAGCAGTGGTTGGCAAGCTAGCCAGCGTTTCAGCTTCGGCTACAACATCAAGCGTTTCAGCTGTACTAACGAGGGTTGGCAGCGCCTGATGGCTGGCTTGCACAATCAAACTCGCCGCCGAATCGGCCACCAAATAGTGCAAGCGTTCAGCAGGATAGGCCGGATCAAGCGGCAAGTAGGCAGCACCAGCCTTCAAAATCGCCAGCAAGCTGATGATCATTTCTGGGCAGCGCGTCGCATAGACTCCAACGATTGAGCCTTGGGTAACGCCACGTTGCAGCAGCAAATGGGCTAATTGGTTGGCACGTTGCTCAAGCTCTGTATAGCAGATTATTTGGTTATTCCAACGCATCGCTGGAGCATTGGGAGTACGTTGTACTTGCTGCGCGACCAAATGCTGCAAACCAAGTTGGTCGGGGAACGGCTGCTGCGTTTGGTTCCAATCGACCAAAAGCTGTTGGCATTCGGCAGCGCTCAAGATACTGATTTGGGCCAGTGGTTGGGTTGGCTGAGCCAAGGCGTGGCCTAGCAAACGCAAGAAATGGTCGCGCAAGCGCGCAATCGTGGCAGGCTCAAACAAATCACGGTTATATTCCAAGCGCCCAACTAGCCCTGCTGGAGTTTCCTCAATAAATAAAGTTAGGTCAAATTTGGCATAACCCAAATCCAGCGGCAGCTGTTTGATTGTCAAGTTGGCGATGCTCAGTTGCTGGCTCGGCACATTTTGGTAAGCTAGCATCACCTGAAAAATGGGCGTATGGCTCAGATTGCGCTCAAGCTGTAACTGCTGCACCACCTGCTCAAACGGCACATCTTGGTTGGCATAGACCGCCAAACTTTGCTCGCGTACCTGCTCAACTAGGCTCAGCAAATCGAGGTTTGGACTCAGTTGTACCTTGAAAACCACTGTATTGACGAAAAAGCCAATCAGCGGTTGGGCTTCGGCGGTAGTACGGTTGGCAATCGGCGAGCCAATCAACACCTGATCTTGGCGGCTATAACGGCTCAACAAGCTGGCAAACACCGCCAAAGCTAGCATAAACGGCGTAGTTTGGGTTTGCTGGGCCAAACTGCGCAGTTGACTAGTTTGTTGGCTTGGGATGCCAAAACTCAACGTGCTCCCCGCAAAACTCTGCTGAGCAGGCCGAGGGTGATCAGTTGCTAACTCCAAACGCTTGGGGGCATCGGCCAATTGCTGTTGCCAAAAATCCAATTGTTGCTGCTGGCGTGGGCTAGCCAGCCATTCACGCTGCCACTCGCTATAATCGGCATATTGCAAGGCCAAGGGCGCAAGTTGCGGATGAAAACCCGCGCGATAGGCCTCATAGCTGCTGACTAGTTCCTGAATGAAAAGTTCCATCGACCAGCCATCAGCAATAATGTGGTGCAGCACGACCGTCATCAAGCAATGCTCAGGCCCAAGTTGAAACAACTCAAGCCGCACCAACGGGCCTTGGCTCAAATCAAATGGCACCAAACAACTGGCTTTGGCCTGTTCAAGCGCCACAAACCAGCGTTGCTCAGGCTCAAGCGCCTGCAAATTATGGACAACCGGGGTGAGCGTCAACTCACTGCTGATCAATTGCATCGGCGTTTGATCGACCATGCCAAAGGTGGTACGCAACGTCTCGTGACGCACAACAATCTGGTTAATGCTCTGCTGCAACGCCGCCAGATCAAGCGACCCCTGAATTTCCAGCAAACTAGCGATATGATACAAGGCACTATTCGGCTGAAGTTGCTCCAAAAACCAGAGCCGTTGCTGGGCAAACGACATCGGGAAGGCAAACACTTCGCGCTCATTCATAGTCATGCTGCACCTCCGTCGTTGCTTTCAGCAATTTGGCCAAAGCCAGCCGTATTCAAATTGACCCGTTGGCGCTGACGTTTGAGCGCGGTTGGTTTAGCAATCTCGCTTGGCTCGGTTTGGGCAGCGGCAACTCGCAAGGCCAATTCGCCAACCGTTGGGGCTTCAAACAAGGTGCGCAAGGGCAAATCGGCATGGCATTCACTGCGAATCAGGCCAATCAGTTGGGTTCCAGTCAACGAATGGCCGCCCAATTCAAAGAAACTTTGATCAACGCCAACTTGGTTAAGATTGAGCACTTGCTCAAACAGGCTAGCCAGTTGTTGCTCTAGCGGGTTGCGCGGAGCCAAATAGGTCGTCGTTTGGATGGGCGCTTCGAGCGCCGCTAAGGCGCGACGATCAACCTTGCCATTGGGAGTCAAGGGCAATTGCTCCAACAACACAAAGGCTTCGGGCTGCATATAGTCGGGCAAGGCTTGGCGCAAATGCTGACGGAATTGCTGGGTCAGCGATTGGCTTTCTTGGAGTGGATTGTTGGCATAGGCCGACCATGCTTTGCGTGGGCTGGCGAGTCGTTGAATTTGCTGCGGCAAACCGCCATCTGCCAGCTTGGCAGTGGCATAGAACAACACATCATAGCAACCAAGCTCGCCGCTTTGGGCCAAGCTGACGCTAATTCGGTAGCGCCCATTCAGATGCAGGTTATACCAATCTTCAGGGTCGATGCCTTGCAAAGCCAATGGTTGCAGTGCTTGTTTCAGCTCGCCAGCAGTTGATGGTTGCTCCGCTACATGCAGTGCTTGCCACAAACCACAGGCCTCGCTTAGCCGACTATTCGGCACATTGGCGATGCCTAGCGCATCGGGCTGGCTTTGCTCAAGCACCTGGCGCACGAGACTCAAACTCAAGCCATCGGCTTGCCAATCAAACCAATGTGGTTGCAGATCAAGGCTTGGGCGTTGCACATGCAGCACCACATCGTAGCGAAAACGGGTCAGTTCGTTATGAATGCGCCCACGTTTCAGCACCAGTTCGATATGGCTGATTTGCGGGTATTGCTGTTGCAACGCATAGAAAAAGCTTGGGTCGATTACCAACTCTTGATCGCGCAAATGTTGCTGCTGCGCCAATTGGGCAATTTGCTCAACCGCCAATTCGTTAGGTGCTTGGAACAACTGAATTGAGGCATGCAGCAATGGGTTGAGGCTCAAGTTGCGAATATCACCAAGATAGATTCGCCCACCCGCCACCAAGGCCTCAAGCCCAGCCGCCAACACTTGCACCAAATAGTCGATACTTGGGAAATATTGAGCCACCGAGTTGATCACAATCGTATCAACGCTGTGGGGTGCAATATTGCTAAAATCGTGGGCCGGAAACTGCGCCAAGCTCACATGCGGCCAATCATGAATTTGTTGATCAAGCCGTTGTTGAACGTAAGCCAACACCTCGGCGGCAATATCATGGCCGCGATAACTCAAGCAATAGGGAGCCAACGGCAACAGCAACATACCAGTGCCACAACCAAGCTCCAAAATGCGGCTCGGCTGTTGGGCCAAAATATTGCGTACCGTGACCCAACTCCATTCGTGCATGGCCTCTGCCGAGAAGGGCTGGCGGGTGTAGCTATCGTTCCAGCCAATCGTGTTGATCGTGCCATGATCACCAGCACTCAGTTGATCATAGGTATCAGCCCAAACGCTATCCCATTGCTCCAACCGAGCGCTGGTTGCTTGTTCCGCAGGCTGATCAGCGGCCTTCGAGACGACATAGGCAATCAGGCGCAATTGACCTTGAGCATTCGGAGTTGCCGTCACAATACTTTGATGCACCGCTTGATGTTGAGCCAAAGCTGCTTCAATTTCGCCCAGCTCAATGCGGAAGCCCCGCACTTTGACTTGATGATCGATTCGACCTAAGTATTCAATCGTGCCATCGCTGCGGTAGCGAGCCAAATCACCAGTGCGATACCAACGCCCGCCAGCCATAAATGGGTCAGCTGCAAACACCGCTTGAGTTCGTTCAGGATCATTCAGGTAGCCACGACCAACGCCCACGCCACCAACGTAGAGTTCACCAATCACCCCAATCGGCACTGGTTGCAACAACCCATCAAGAATATACAAGCGTGTGTTGATCACTGGACGGCCAATCGGCATATGCACCACATGCGCTGCTGGAGCCTCACGCACCACATAATGGGTCACATCATCGGAGCATTCGGTTGGGCCATAGGCATTCATCAAGGGAATCGTAGGATACCAGGTGAACCAATCACGGCAGGCGGCGGGTGGCAAGGCCTCGCCCGTCAGCAAGAGCCAACGCAATTGCGCAAAACTGGGCAAATCGTTGGCCCGATTGGGAAAAATTGTGAGCCATGCGCCCAACAACGAGGGCACAATTTCCAAAATTGTGGTTGCTTGCTGCTCGGCATAGCTCAACAATACCTCAGGATCACGGGCGATACTATCAGGGTAGATTTGGGTTTCCGCGCCAACCAACAGCGCTACCAGCATCTGCCAAACTGAAATATCAAAGCTTTGGCGGGCATTTTGCGCCACCCGATCAGCCGCTGTCAGTTGTAAATCGATAATCTTGGCATATAGATGATTGACCATGCCCCGTTGTTCGATCATGGCTCCTTTGGGCAAGCCAGTTGAGCCCGAGGTATAAATCACATAGGCTAAATCGCTGGCTTGGGATTGAATCGTCGGTGCTTCGCTTGATAATTCAGGGTTGAAGGCTTGCTCCAACAGCACGATGATTGGGCGTTGGTCGCTGGGCAAAATGCTGAGCGCTGCGGCCAAGGTTGCTTGCCAAGCCTCACCAACCAGCACCAAACGACTTTGGCTTTGTTGCAACACCTGGGCCAAACGCCGTGGTGGGTGCTCCAAATCGAGCGGGAGATAGGCAGCGCCAGCCTTGAACACGCCCAAAACTGCACTCACAAAATCACACGAACGATCTGCCAAAATTGCCACAACTTGGTTTGTACTAATTGCTAAACTTTGCAAATAGTTGGCCAAGCGATTGGCCCGTTGATCAAGCGCTTGGTAGCTGTAGTTGGTGTGTTGGTCGCTAATCGCAATTGCGGAGGGCGTGCGCTGAACTTGATCAGTAAACAATTGGCTATAGGTCTGCTCGAATGGAACTTGTTTCGCTGTCGCATTCCAAGTTTCTAGCAGTACGTTTGTTTCGCTGGGGTTCAACAAGGCTAAGCGTTCGGCAGGGCTGGTTGGTTGCTGGGCAGCACTCAACAACAGTGTTTGATAATGGCCCAGCCAACGCTCAATCGTGGCCTGCTCAAATAAATCGCTGTTGTAATCGCAATAAACCACCAGCTGTTGATTCAACTCAATTACGTTGACACTGAGATCAAGCGCGGTTGCGCTAATTGATTGAGGCACAAAGCTGGTTTCCAGCCCACCAAAGTTGGGAGCAGGTGTCGGCGGCTCAAAGTTGAACAAGGTTTCAACAATCGCCGAGCGGCTGGCATCACGCATTGGGTTCAAGACCGCCAACAGTTGCGCCAAGGAGTAATCTTCGTTCTCGTAGGCATCGAATAGTTGCTGGCGAGTCAGATGCAGATAATCGCTAAAGCTCTGTTCAGCTTGCAAGCGACTGCGCAGGGGCAGCAAATTGCCACAATAACCAACAATCGTTTCGCTGCCCTCAAACGAACGCGCCGCCGCCGGAATGCCCACCACCAGATCGTTTTGGCCCGTCAGGCGATGCAATAACAATTGGTAGCCCGCCAACAACACCATAAACAAGGTCGCCCCTGATTGGCGGCTGAGTTGTTTCAAGGCTTGATAACTGGCTGGCTCCAATACTTGCATCACCCGTTGGCCAACATAGCTTTTGAGCGCTGGGCGCGGGTAATCGGTTGGCAACGCTAAAGGTGCTGGCAACTCGGCAAACAGCGCTTGCCAGAAATTGGCTTGGGTGGTCAGATCACGCCCAGCTTTCCAGGCCAGATAATCGCGAAACTGCAAAGGCTGAGCCAATTGCGGGGTTTGGCCGTCGCTCAAAACTTGATACATTTGGGCAACTTCTTGCAAAATCACGCCAACCGACCAACCATCAACCAACAAGTGATGCACCACAAGGCTCAGGGCATAGCGATCTGGCCCTAGCTGCGCCACGTTACAGCGCAATGGGTTGGTTTGGCTCAAATCAAATACTTGTTGATTATGTTGAGTAAACCATTGATCAAGCGCCTGTTGCTGATTGGCTGCACTTGAAAAATCACTGAAATTAATCGTGATTGGCTGCTGGGGCTGAACAATTTGCTGCGTGCCATCGCTGGCAATGATTGTGCGCAAGCTCTCATGGCGTTGCACCACCAGATTGAAGGCCTGCTCCAAGCGGACTAAATCCAGCTGGCCGCGAATTTCCAAGCCAGTTGGCAGATTGTAGGCAATCGCCTCGTGCTGCCCAAGTTGGCCCAGCACCCACAGATGATATTGATCTTCGCTTAGGGCAAAGCTGTGGGGTTGGTTCAATTGACGTTGTGGCTTGGGCAAAAATCCGCCGTCTTGCAATGCCTCGACCGCGTTGCGAATCGCCCGTTTGAGCCATTCCACGTCGGCGGTGCTGTGGGCGGTTGAGAAGAAACAATTACGGCCTTCCCAAATGTAAATGCCCTGCAACAACAAATGGTAAAAGAACAAATCAAGGTTTTGCTTGAAGCTAAAGCGAAAGAGCGAGCCAAAATGCACCACACTAATTGGCGCTTCGGCTTGGGCAAAATAGGCGTTCATTTCAGCCGCAAAACTGGCAGTTTGTTGATTCAGCTGGTCATATAGCCCTTGGCCAGCGTGCTCAATCGCTGTCAGCACGGCTTTAGCACTCGCCAGAGCCAAGGGATGTTTGCAGAAGGTGCCAGCGACAAAGGTAGTTTCAGCTTGAGGAAAGGAATCGTCACCATATTGCCAAAAGCCGCCATCAAGCGCATCGAGGGTCGCGCCCCGCCCAGCCACCACGCCGATCGGCATCCCGCCACCAACGATCTTGCCATAGGTTGCAAGATCGGCTTCGATGCCGAACCAAGCCTGTGCCCCGCCCGCTGCAATCCGAAAGCCCGTAATCATCTCATCAAAAATTAACAAGCTGCCGTGAGTCTTGGTTAATTCGCGCACAGCTTGCAAAAATGCCTGCGGCTGCAAATCAGGGCGGCGGCTTTGAACTGGCTCGACCAGTACAGCTGCTAATTCGGGCAGCAATTGCTCAAGCGTGACCAAACTCTCAGGCGTGACATAATCCAACACCACAATATCATCGACCATCCCTTGAGGAATGCCAGGCGCTAGCGGAACCGAACGGGTGGCGGCTCCAGCTTGGGCAGTCGCCAAGGTTGCATCATAAAACCCATGATACGAGCCAGCAAACAGCGCTATTTTTTTGCGGCCAGTCACCGTGCGAGCAGCGCGAATTGCCGTGAGCACTGCCTCAGTGCCCGAATTGCAAAACGCCACCCGCTCCATACCCGTAATTCGGCAAATTAATTGGGCAACTTCGCCTGCCAAGCGGGTTTGTGGGCCAAGCTGATAGCCTTGAGCAAGTTGGTTCGCCAAAGCTTGGGTGGTTATTTCAGGTCGATGGCCGAATAAATTAACTCCAAAACCCATGGTCAAATCAAGATATTGATTATTGTCAACATCCCAAATTTTGCTACCTTCCGAACGTTCGCAAATCAAGGTATACAACATCTCTTTGATCGAGAAGCGAAAACCCGCTGATTCGCGATTATCGGCTAGTTGCGCACGATAGGCTTGGGTCAGCTGCTTGGAAGTCGCAGTCCGCGTGGTGTAATCCTTAATCAATTGTTGCAAATGGGCTTGTTGTTGGCTGCTCAGATCGTTGGCCGTGATTGAGCCGGGCCGAACTGGTTGATAGGGCACATAGGCTTTGGGGGCAGCCGCAGCGGGAGTTGAGGCTGGCTTAATCACTGGGGTCGCAGGGGTTGCACTAGCTGGAGTTACTGGCTGAATCGGGGTTACTGCCGCTGGTTGGCCTGCCAACAAGGCCAATTGCTGTTGCATGAGTGCTAATTGTTGCTGTACCACGGCCTCTAAGCCAGCCGCTGCCACTGGAGTAACCGCTGCTGGAGCAACAGGTTGCGCTTGGGCGACAATCGGAACCACGCTTGGCTCACTTGGGGCTGGCTCAGCTTCAAACGTGCCATGCGCATCAAGAAAACGCGCCAAAGCATCAAGGCTAGCCAAATCTTCAAACAATTGGCGCATCGTAATATGCACGTTATAGCGTGATTCAATCGCCCGACCAGCGTCGATCATCACCAACGAATCTGCGCCCATTTCAACAAATGAACTGTGGATATTGATCTGCTCGGGCTTGACGTGGAGTAAATTGGCAGTCAGGCTGCGAAGTTCAGCCAAAATCGTGCTATGGCGGCTTGAGGCGCTAGCAGGCGTTGGTTGAGCGCTAGCTTGGTTCATACCAGTTCCTTCCGTAAACCAATAACGTTGGCGATCAAAAGCATAGGTTGGCAGTAATACCGCCTGTGGTTGATAATCGGGATTCATGGCGGCCCAATTCAGCTGGCAACCATGAGCCAACAACGTTGCCGCCGCGTGGTAGAGCGTTTCCCAATCGGCTTGTTGGCGGCGCAAACTCGCCAGCCAAGTCAGATTGGGTAGCCCAGCTTGGCGACCTAGATCGATCAATGTGCTATGGCCACCAAGTTCGAGCATATGGCTCACGCCGCTAGCAACCAAGCTTTGCAAACCGCGATAAAACTGCACTGGCTGGCGGGTGTGCTCGACCCAATATTCAGCACTAGGAGCTTGTTCGTGCCACGAGCCATCGAGGTTGGCAATTAGACGAATCTGAGGAGCCATGGCGGGATATGCACTCAGCACCTGTTGGAAATCGGCCAACATCGGCTGCATCAAACGTGAGTGGAAGCCATGTGAGACATCAAGCAATTTATTTGTTATGTTAAGTTGATTCAATTCAACAGCACATTGGCTGATGGCTGCCACGCTGCCCGCGACAACTACGGCATTTGGCCCGTTTATCGCCGCCAAATCAAGCTGATGCTGTGCGAGCAATGGCTCAATGCTTTCGAGCGGGGAGCGAATCGCTAGCATTGCGCCATGTTCGGGCAAGCCATGCATCAATTGAGCACGTTGGGCGACCAAGCGCAAACCCTGCTCAAAGCTCCAAACTCCAGCCAACACTGCCGCGCTATATTCGCCAATGCTATGGCCAAGCAAAGCGACAGGCTCAATCCCCCACGACCGCCAAAGTTGGCCAAGGGCATAGCTCACTACAAAAATGGCGGGCTGGGTGTAACGGGTATCGCGCAGCAACGCACCATGGTCCGGCTGATACAACACATCAAGCAGTGGAATCGCCAAATACTCATTGAGAATGCTGTTCGCTTGATCGAGAATTTGGCGCACAAGCGGCTGGGTTTGATAAAGCGTTTGCGCCATACCAACGTATTGGCTACCTTGGCCAGAGCAAACAAAGGCAATGCGGGGAGCGGGCTGGGGTTGCTCAGCATAAATGCTACCTGTGGCTTGAGCTTGCCAAGCGTGCTGCAAGCGTTCGAGCATTTGTATTTTGTCTGTAGCAGAGACTATTAGGCGATGGCGCATCGTGGCCCGTTGGTGGTAAGCGCTCCAGCAAATATCGGCCAAGTTTACCTCAGTTTGCGCCAAATAAGCCTGATAACGCTCAGTAAGTTGGCGTAATGCAGTTTCGCTATTGGCTTGCAAAGCCAACAACTGGATTGGAGCTGGGCTTGGTTGCGGCAATCGCTTGGGTTGAATCGGCGCAGCACCGAGAATCACATGGGCATTAGTTCCGCCAAAGCCAAAACTGCTAATGCCCGCATAACTGCCAAAGCTATACCAAGGCTGGGGGGTTGTAGCGATTTCTAAGGCTGAGCCAAGTTCGATTTGGGGGTTGCGTTGCTTAAAATTGGCTTGGGCGGGAATTATTTGCTGCTGAAACGCCAAAACCAGCTTGATCAAGCCTGCAATCCCAGCGGCAGCCTCAAGATGCCCAAGATTAGATTTGAGCGAGCCAAGCAAACAGGGTTGTTGGCGTTCGCCCAGCACTGCCTGCAAGGCCGCAACTTCAATTGGGTCGCCCAAGGGTGTGCCCGTGCCATGGGCCTCGATATAACTTAATTGATCAGGCTGAATCTGGGCTTTGGCCAGCGCTTGGCGAATAACCGCCTGCTGAGCCTGACCATTCGGCGCAGTCAACCCATTGCTGCGCCCATCCTGATTTACCGCTGAGCCATGAATGACGGCCAAAATTGGGTCGCCCGCCGCTTCGGCAACATCGAGTCGCTTCAGCAGCACCATGCCACAGCCTTCGCTGCGCACATAGCCATCGGCAGCAGCATCGAAGGTGTGGCATTCGCCCGTGCCAGAAAGCATTTGGGCTTGAGCAAAAGTGACGCTTAACTCAGGATTGAGAATCAGATTGACCCCGCCAGCCAGCGCTTGCTCACATTCGCCCGCCAGCAAACTTTGACTAGCCAAGTGCACAGCGACCAACGACGATGAACAAGCGGTATCAAGCGCCATGCTTGGGCCTTGCAAACCAAACACATACGACAAACGATTGGCAGCAATGCTATGGGCATTGCCAGTGCCAGCATACGCATCAAGCTGATCAAGCTGGGCAAATTGCAAACGCGCATAATCATTGCTACTAATGCCTAGGAAAACCCCGGTTGCGCTACCCACTAATTGATCAGGCGCAATGCCTGCTCGCTCAAAGGTTTCCCAAGCAACCTCCAAAGCTAGGCGCTGTTGAGGATCGATGCGGCTAGCCTCGCGCCCTGAAATGCCAAACACCTGTGGATCGAATTGATCGACCTGATCGAGAAAACCACCCCAACGCGTGTTGATTTTGCCAGGAGTGCGGGCTTCAGGGCTATACAAGGCCTGAGCATCCCAGCGATCGGCAGGTACAAACCCAATTGCGCTACGACCTTCGAGCAACAATTGCCACAACGCTTCAGGCGAATCGGCTCCAGGCAAGCGGCAACTCATCGCCACAATCGCAATTGCCGAGCTGGAAGTGGCGCTTGCTTGGCTGGGCTTGGGCTTTGGCAAAGGCAATTGTTGCGCTTGATCGTGCGCCAAAAAATCGCTCAAGGCCTGAATGGTTGAATACTCCCAGAGCACAGTTGGAGCGACTTTGCGCCCCAGCCATGCCTGTAAATCGCCACTCAAACCAACCGCTTCACGCGACGAAAGCCCAAGATCAGCAAACGGAGCCGTCAGTGCTACCAGTTCGGGCGAGCGTTTCAAACGTTCAGCAATCTGCGTTTGCAGCCAACCTGCAATTTGCGCAGCGCTATAGTTGGAACTCATTCCTCGCCCTCCAAGCTATTGAGGGTTTGGCTCAAATAGCGTTGGCGGCATTCGCGGCGGCGCACCTTGCCGCTTGAGGTTTTGGGCACTTGACCAGGCCGTACCCACATCAAATCGGCAATTGCTAAATCGTATTGTTGCTGGAGGGCCAAGCGCACAGCCTGAGCCGCTTCTTCGGCTTGATTGGGGCGGCGAATTTCGGCCACAATCACAATTTGCTCACCATCAGCGCCATCGACGGCAAAAGCGGCACAACCACCTTGGCGGATTGCCGGATGCGCCAATTCAACGCTCAATTCCAAGTCTTGGGGGTAATGATTGCGCCCATCAATAATAATCAGGTCTTTGAGCCGCCCAGTAATATACAACTGCCCTTCGTGGATAAAACCAAGGTCGCCCGTGCGCAGGAAGGGGCCGCTGCCATCAGGCAAGATCAATTGAAAAGTAGCCTCGCTAGCGGCGGAGTTATCCCAATAGCCATGGGCAATGCTACGCCCGTGAATGCAGACCTCGCCAACCCAACCATCGGCACAAACCTGGCCCTGCTCAGGATCGACAATCGCCACAATTTGCGGCGCGGCCACCATGCCCGAACTTACCAACAATGTCCCACGCTCACTTGGCAGCGCTTGATGTTGGCTCAAGGCTTGAGCATCGACCGTGAGTGTGGTTGGTTCGGCAGCATGCGGCGCACCACTGACAAAGAGCGTGGCTTCGGCTAAGCCATAACACGGCAAGAAGGCCTGAGGTTTGAAGCCTAACGGGGCAAAAGTGCGGCTAAATCGCTCAAGGGTTGCTGCACGAATTGGCTCAGCGCCATTAAATGCCACCCGCAAACGGCTTAGATCAACGCCTGCCAAGGCTTCGGGCTTGGCTTTGGCAACGCATAAATCGTAGGCAAAATTTGGCCCGCCAGTGACCGTCACCCCTAAATCGCTGATCATGCGGAGCCAAATCAGCGGTTGTTGCAAAAAGGTTAGGGGATCGATCAAACTTAATTCACAGCCAGTAAACAACGGCTGCATAATCCCACCGATCAAGCCCATATCGTGGTAAGGCGGCAACCAAATAAACACATGATCATCAGCCGTGATGCCAAAACTTTGGGCAATCAAGCCCGAGTTATAGACCAGATTTTCGTGGCTGACCATTACACCGCGTGGTTGCGAAGTTGAGCCAGAGGTATATTGCAAAAAGGCCAAATCATGGGTATTGATGCTGGGAGCTTGCCACATACTGGCCAATTGGCTATTGACCAGATCACTAGCGATCCATTGCAATTGAGCAAGGCCAGGATATTGTTGCGATAAAGCGCGTTGCTGAGCCACGACCTCGCTGGCTGCCAGCATCACCCGTGCTTGAGCATTACTAATAATTGCTTCCAAACGTTGATCGCGGCGATTGGGTCGCGGCGGATAAGCAGGAACGGCAATCACGCCAGCGAATAAACAGCCAAAAAATGCTTCCACATAACCCAAGCCAGGCGGGTATAATAGCAAAGCGCGATCGCCTGGTTTGGTCACCCGTTGCAAAACGGCAGCAATTGCTTGGCAACGCTGCGCCAATAAGCCATATGATAGGCTGGTACGATAGCCATCAGCTGTATAAAAATTAAGCGCAATCGCTTCAGGAGTGGTTTTGGCCCGCTGAAGAATAATTTCAACAAAACTTGCAGGGTTGGATTGAATCGTCGCAGAACTGCCACCCGCCTCCAACATCAGATCATGATCAAGCATAACAACCTCACACTGTTCAACTGCAAGGCATTACACCACACCCAGCATGGCAACAACAGCTATTAACCTGATATTGATAGGCGCTTAAAGTGATCGTTTTAGGGTATCGCTTAACGTATCGCTGGTGATCTTGTTTTGGAACACTGATCTGAACGATGATTACAGACGGTAGTAAACAATGATTAAACGATGGGTGAGTGTGTGTTGATTAACTGTGCAACCCAGTAGGCCATTCGTAATTGGTAGTTCCCACCAATGGCCGATTACTGGATTTCTTCCAAGGCACAGCGTTGATGGGTAGAATGCAGAATTCACTCAGGAGGCAGAAATGCGATGAAGCAGCGCCAAGCGTTTGCTGCATGGCTCCGTCATGTACGCCATGAATTACAATATAGTCAAGACCAATTTGCCGAACAACTTAACTATGCCACGGTGACCTACCGCAAGGTTGAGCGTGGTTTAGCACCATCGGCAGCATTTTTAGAGCGGTTGGCCATGGTGCTTGAGTTACCAGCCAGCGATATGCGGATCTTGCACGACTTCGCCAACTCCGACACCGCGCTGCAAGCACTCTCGTTGCCAGATCATCTGGAGCATCTTCAGCCGCAGGTAGCCCAGGCCAAGCCAGCAATTGCCGCTACGCCGCATACCTTGCCAATGTTGCCCTACCCGTTAATTGGCCGTGAACGCGAGGTTGAAACGCTTACCAAGTTGTTACAGCACCCGCAACATCGCTTGATTACCGTGATCGGCCCGCCTGGGGTTGGCAAAACGCGGGTCGCTCAGGCCGTTGGTTGGGCCAGCCTCGGCCATTTTTGCGATGGAATTTGGTATGTTGAAGGCATTCAATGCACCACAATTGCCGATTTTTGGGTCGATATTGCCAATATGCTCGGGCGTTCGGCCAATAGCTCCATGACCTTAATCGAGCAAATTAGTGCATTAATCGGCCAAAAAAATAGCTTGCTGATTTTAGATAATTGCGAGCATTTGAGCGAAATTAATCTTGGTTTAGCCCAGTTATTGGCGCAATGCAGCGGCTTGAAAATCTTGGTAACCTCACGGACAAGCCTAAAACTCCGGATCGAACATCTTTTTTGGCTGCATCCTTTTCCTACGCCCGACCCGCAAAGCAGCAATCTGAGTGCGATTTGGCAGAACCCAGCGGTACAACTTTTTTGCCAGCGTGCCCAAGCTAGTAACCATGAGTGGCAAATCAACGATAGCCAAGCAGCAACCATCGCCCAAATTTGCCAACATCTTGATGGCTTGCCCTTGGTGATCGAATTGGCGGCAGTACGCACCCAATTTGTTACGCCAACCACGCTACTGGCACGGTTAAGCAATCGATTAGGCATCTTAACCAACACCATGCGCGATGCTCCGGCGCATCAAAGCACCCTGCGACGCACACTTGAATGGAGCTATCAACTGCTTGATAGCAACGAACAACAGATCTTTGCGCGGCTCAGTGTTTTTGCAACCGATAGCGATTTCGAGGCGATTGTGGCGGTTTGCGCCGATTTGGCACCATCGAACGATGATATTTTTGATTGTATGGCCAGCCTCGTTGCCAAAAGTCTGGTTATTCATCGACCCGACCCTCAAGGCAATTCACGCTTTGGCATGTTGGCGACAATTCGTGAGTTTGCGGCGAGTTTGTTAGCTGAGCAACAACAAACGCATCATTATACCCAACGCTATATTAATTATTACATTGAACTCGCCGAAAAAATTGATCGCGAACTGCGCGGCAAAGAGCAAATTCAGCTGCTCGAGCAGCTTGAGTCGGAGTTTCATCATTGGCAAGCGGTTTTACGTTTATGCCTCAATCAACAACAGTATCATGGCTTTTTACGGCTGTTTGCAGCACTGAGCCAATTTTGGTATGGTCATGGCCATTTTATGGAGGCTTGGCAATGGCTCAGCGCAGTCGATCAAGCGTTAAATCACGTCGATTCGCCCATTATTCAAGCGCGGGCGGCTCTAGGCGCAGGCATTGTAACCAATATTCATCATTGCCTTGATCTCCCGTTGGGCTATCTCGAACGCGCCCTCGATTTATGTCAACAATTGAATGATCAACAGGGGATTGCCACATGTTACTTGTTGCTTGGGTTGATTATGATGCGCAAACATCAATATGTGCAAGCAACCCGCTGGCTCAACCAAAGCCTTAATTATTTTGAGTCGAGCGTTGAGTATTGGCTTTTGAGCATTAATCATTTGCTGCTGGCTCAATTAAATATCTATCTCAACGATCTTGATCAAGCTAGCCGCTACCTTGATTTGGTGGGGCATTCGCCACAACTCCGGCTTGATCCCTTCCGATCATCGTGGTATCAATCATTACAAGGCCATGTTGCCTTCTACAAACGCTGCTACACCGAAGCACTGACGTGGCATCAACAGAGTTTGGTCGAGCGCCAGCAGCTCGGCATCAAAGGTGATATTGCGGTTTCTTGGCTGCGGATTGCTCAAACCGAGCGAGCTTTAGGCCACTATCAACCAACCCGCAACGCCCTCGAACAAAGCCTCAAGCTCTGGCAAATGCACGACAATCAAGAAAACGTCTTGCATTGTTTAGAAGAATTTGCCGCGCTACTGGCCTATGATCAACAGCATCAGACCGCCACCTATCTGCTGAGCTATGCATGGTTTCAACGTGAACAACGTCAATTGCCCCATCCACCAATCGATCAGGCGCGATCGCAGCAATTTGGCATGTGGCTGCAAAACCAACAACCAAGCAATGTCTGGCGCGAAGCTTGGAGTTACGGCCAAACACTCAAACTTGATCAAGTGATTGGCTTTGTGCTCGCGGGGTAGAAACGAACCCAGCCCACATTTATTGGTTTCGTTCTATTGATTCCGCCACGTCGAATTTGCTAAAGTTCCGCCGATCAGCGTTTCCAGGGTTGCAAAGGGGCGTTGATCGGCGGGCACACGCACACTGAAATCTTTAAAATGAACCTCGGCTTGTTGCTGACCACCTGCGATAATCCCAAGATCGATCCGGCTGGCAGGCAGGCGTGGCATCTCCCAGCTTGCTTGATGGTAGTCGTTAATAAATATTGAATGCTGTTGATGCTCCACCAATAGAGCGATTTTATTAAATTGACCAATACGATAGCCATGCATCGGGCGGCGCTGCAAGTAAATTTTCCAAAAATCGCCGCCATGAAACCCTTGAATCACTGAAAACTCGCCACTTCGATCGCGAATGCGAATTAATCCATGACAGGCATCACTGATCTCCTCAAATATAAGAGCCAAGCCATCATCAGGTCCAGCCTCGCTAACAAAGCGCCCATAAACCGAGCAATAATAGCGATCGGGCGTGAAGCATTGCGAATCGGCTCCGATAAACATTTCGCTAACAAAGCGATTGCTTAGCCGCAGTTCAAGGCATTGATTGCTGATCGAACGTTCGACGCGGCCTGAATCATCATCTTTACTGCCAAGCCCCCAGTGATGCGCATTCGATTCAAAGCTATCGCGAAACAAGATCGGCCAAGTGCTTTCGATTTGGCTTGGGCTTGGCAGATCGTTGGTGCTGATGCTTGGATCAGGCAAGCGTTGTTCAACCCGCCGAATGACCTCAGCCGTTTGCAGTTGATCGGCTGGGGTGTTATAGCGTGACCAACGTGGGTTGATCGCATACAACATCAGATCGATTTGAAAGCCAGTTAGCCCCAACATATCGCCGAGCCGTTCAACAGGCTCTGGAGTACGGGGAGCGTAATCGCCAGCAAACCAATGAGCTAATGAACGGCGCGAAATTCCAGTTGCTTGAGCCAAATCATCGTAGGTGCGAATCCGATCAGGGTTGGGGCGTAAGGCAAAAAAGATGTGTAACAAGTCGGCAAAGGTATAGTTTGGGCTATGCATTGGTCGAATTTCCTCAAACGTTAGGCTGAGTTGCACAAACATGCAACTCGGCCCGATCAGCTTTGCTAGTCTGCTTGGTATGGAATAGCAACGGCAAGGAGGAACACCAATGTCAGACTTAACTCCACTGGAATTAAGGATCGTATGCTTGATTGCTGATGGTAAAACTGACCGCCAGATTGCTGGATTGTTGAATTTGAAAGAAAACACTGTCGGATGTTATCTGCGCGAAATTTACAGCAAGCTCGATGTGCGCAGTCGCACTCAATTGATTAAACGCGTTTTTGACCTCAAGCTGAAGCCCGAATTTGGCGGGGCTTACTAACATTTTAACACGTTCGTGTATTCCTCAATCCTCACATATGGATGTATTGTTATGAGTAAATCAATATTCGAAATCTATTTGGAGGTGGGTTCAATTGGCATGGAGTAGTTGATCAGGCTGGACGAATTATAAAGTTGTGAGGTGGATATGAATACGAAGCGAATCATAGCTTGTTGGTTGGTCGCAATTATTGTCAGTATTGGTTTTGGCTCTCCTCAATCAAGTCAAGCGCAGAACGCTCAAGCGCAGCCTGCCCAGATTACTATCGATGGCTTAGCCGTGAAACTGCCATTTCAGCCAGGCGCAGAATGGCGAGTCACAGCAGGCTGGGAGGCGGCAAATCATCAACAAGCTTGGAATTATTATGCAGTTGATGTCGTACCAGTGAATCAAGCGTGCTTAGGCCGACCGATTTTAGCGATGGCACATGGCTTTATTGAATCGAATAATGGTCACGAACTTCAGATTGATCATCGCGTGAATAATTACCGTTCATTATATTCACACTTAGATACCGTAAGTCCTGGTTTAGCGGTTGGAACGGAAGTGTTTCAAGGTCAACAAATTGGCACCTGTGGTGGATATCCAAATTTTGCGCCACACCTACACTTTCAAATCTTTCAAGGGGCACGGATGGCGAGTAGTGGCGTGATTCCGATACCGATTGATGGGATCACTGATGCTAATCGGCTGCGTTCAGGCCAACGTGGCTTGTATTCAACTAATCAATCCCAACCACAATTGCCGACTGCTAATTATCGACCATTAAGGCTATTTTGGCATGGCGAACGTGGAGATAACTTTACAACTGCCTCAACACAAGCAGAAATCTCTGCGGCGGCAAATGCATACACTTCAATTCGAACCGAAGGGTTTGTATTTAGTCATGCAGGATCAGGTAGAGTACCACTCCAACAGTATTGGCATAGTGGTAGGGGTGACAATATCTTAGTCGCCACTAATGCAGGAATCAATGATGCACGTAATGCTGGCTATAGTTTTGTGCGAACCGAAGGCTATATTTACGCTACACAGCAACAACATACTGTACCATTGAAACTATTTTGGAGTGATACACGACAGGATAATTTTACAACCTCGACTGCAGAAGGCGAACAATCTGCATTAGCAGCTGGGTATAGTTTTGTGCGAATCGAAGGTTATGTTTTTGTTGCACGCCCCCTACAGCTCTACTGGCATTCCGATCGTGGTGATAATTTTCCAACTGCAACATCTGAGGGCATTGCTTCTGCTCATATATCAGCCTATGGGTTTATTCGAACTGAGGGCTATGTTTTTGCTGATCATTTGCCTGATACAGTTCCATTAAAATTATTTTGGAGTGATGCCCGACAAGATAACTACATTACCGCAACAGCTGAAGGCGAACAATCTGCACTAATGGCTGGATATGGCTTTGTGCGAATTGAAGGTTATGTTTTACCAACCAATGGTGCGGATCTACGACCTTTAGAGCTATTTTATCATGATGGACGTGGAGATAATTTTACAACTGGTACAGTAGCAGGAGCTACCGATGCGATTAACCATAACTACCAGTTGATTCGGCATGAAGGTTATATTTATGGCACTTTGCCTGCTGGATATTAGATAATAACTCAGTTTTCAAATCGATGCCCTAGACTACTAAACAGAATCCTCATGGAAGTCAATTATATCTGCCATGAGGATTCTTTATTTACCTTATTAAGTTATCTTAAATAATCGGCCCAACGAACACAGTGTGGCCATTGGCTTGGCTGCGATCGGCGGCGGTTGCTACAATCGCGCTGGCAAATTCTTCAATCGTGGGAATTGGCTCAGGGCTGTGTTCTTTGCGGGCGGCCAAAAAGCCAGGCTGGGCACGATCAAGCAATTTGGGCGTGATCGTGCCTTCGATCATATCGCCGCTGACCACATAAAAATGAATTCCGCGCTGGGTAAATTGATCAATCCGTTCGCGCAGCGCCATTTCGCCAGCTTTTTTGCTGCTAGCAACTGGCTCGTAGCCAGCGATAATTGGTCGTTCGCCATAGAAATGCGCCCAGTGGCTGGTGACGAAAACAATGCAACTGCCAGCTTGCATCAATGGCAACATGGTTTCGACGGTTTGCACTTGAGCAGTGAGATTGAGATCCATGGCGTAGCTAGCGGGTTTATCTTTTTCAAGGCCACCGCTGGCATTGAGTACCAACAAATCGAGTTTGCCAAAGGCTTGTTGAATTTGGGTTTGGGTGGTAATCAAATCATTAATTTGGGTTAAATCGGCCTGAGCCAGGAGTGCAGTCCGGCCAAGCGCAGTTATTTCGCTGGCAACAGCTTCGGCTCGCGAGGCTTTGCTGCGATAATTAATCACGATATCGGCTCCACGTTGCGCCAGCTGGCGACTAATTTCGGCTCCAATGCCGCGCGAAGCTCCAGTTACTAAGGCAACTTGCCCACTAAAATCCTGTGGCACACACGATCCTTTCACGTAGCTCGGTTGGTTTCCCCAAACTGGAGAAAGCTAGCACGATTATACAATAGTGGGCTAGAGGTTCGTCGTCAGATTGTAGAGGCTAGCAGATGAAGGTTTTCATCGCTTTCTGTGATTGTGCAATCATTAAAAACCTACCCGTGAAAAGTAGATGATGAGTTTTAATGTCGTGGCTTAAACCTTTAATAATAAACCCCTCTTCTGTGTTACAGAAAAGGGGTTCCAATCAGCTAGGCGATTGCTGGTTGCTCAACAATCAGTGCATCGTTGCCGAATGAACGAATCTGTTCAATGGGCAGCATGGTTCTTCCTCGAAGGTCTTGCAACAAACCCTGTTTGAGTTCATAGCCAAGAATTTGGCCACGCTCATCAATCGTAATATCGGCAATCGTTCCAAGCTGGGTTCCATCCACGGTAATAACGGTCGTGCCAGTAATCTGGTGGGCTTGCTTGATCAGCGCTGTAAGCTCAGGATCTTCATTAACCGAGGTTGGAGTCGTCTCGCCGCCAACGACCACAACATCACCAATACTGATCACTTGCTCCCAACGGATGCTATGCGCCGAACGAAGTAGCCCACCGCGATCGGTAAGCAAGGCAACGACGCGGGTTGGCGGCAGATCCAGCACGACATCCTGCACCGTAGCCACTCGCTCACCGGTCGATTGGGCAATAATTGGTTTACCAAAAAGACTATTAATCGTGGTCATGAAACAAACTCCTTGTGCTAATGTTCGTCTTTGCTAATCCAAGCCTAAAGCACATCTTGTTCCATGAGCAACAAGAACAATCCACTGCAAGTGGCACATCCGCCATCCTGTAATTAACCAGCGAATAGCGCATCAAAGTTACCAAACAAACAAAATCAGGTATTGTACTCACAATGGATCAATCTAGCGCAACCAATTGGTATAAGATAGATTATAATCAGGTTATTATCCAAACGATATTCTATTAATAAACTCTTGCCTACCGTAGCACCTTCATCCCAAAAGAGTTTAGGAGGATGGCTCAATGCTAGGTAGCAGCAAACGCATCGGTTGTGGATTAATTGTGATTGGATTATTAGGTCTAACACAAAGCCAATCGCGATTAATGCACGCCCAAACCCCCACTCCACCCAATCCAGGCTACACGTCGCGGACTGTTGGCACAATGGGCGGCCATGACGCTTACGCACGGGATATTAACGATTTTGGGCGGATTGCTGGCGGATCTGAAACCGAATTATCCGATACCCGAGCCTTTGTTTGGCGACGAGGAACATTCACCGAGATTCCACCATTAGGCGGTGGCGACAAAAGCTATGGTCATGGTATCAACGATAGTGGGTTCGTTGTTGGCGAAAGTAATACCTATACCCATGAACAACGCGCATTTTATTGGACTGGCGGCGATCCGATCGATCTCGGCACGCTGGGAGGGCCAAGCAGTATTGCTTTTGATGTGAGTAATGGCGAGCGAATCGTGGGCAGGAGTAGCACCAGCACTGGGGAAACCCATGCATTTATGTGGTATCGCAATACCATAACCGATTTAGGAACCCTAGGCGGCACCTACAGTACTGCACGCGAGATCAATGATCACAAGGTCATTGTGGGGAGTAGTACCAACGCCAGCGGCGTAAACCGTGCATGTATCTGGAAAAATGGGCAAATAATCGACCTTAACATCCCAGCAGTCCAAAGTTATGGGGTTGCGATTAATAATAGCGAACAAGTTGTCGGCACGATGGTCATGACCAATGGCATCTCGCGGGCCTTTATATGGGACGATGGCATTACGACGATATTAAGCACAACAACACCCTACAGCACCTTCGCCAACGACATTAATAATTTAGGCGTGATCGTTGGCACAACCTATGACACTGATGGGTATTCCAAGGCTACGGTTTGGCGAAATGGCACAGTGCTGTATATGTGGCCCGAGGACACTGGCCTGACTGAACATCAAACCAGTGCCGCCTCGATTAATGATGCAAATCAAATTACTGGCAGCGATAGAATCAGTGATTGGGATTATTTCTCGACAGATATTATGCTTTGGCAGCTCACAGATTAATCTAGACGCTGTATGCCCATGCAGCATCGTTCCTTATAGGCTTAGATTAATCACGCATCCTGCATATTTGGGAATAAGCCAAGGAGATGTGACCAAGGATCTTGTTATCAAATTCACAATAATCGTAGCGAGGCTGCAACCGTGCAAAGTGGATGGCTCGGCTATGCTAAGATGGCATCGAGAGAAACAGCCTGATCGGCTGTACGCTGCGAAAGGAACATTATGTTGGACTTGCTAGCGTCGAATCCACTATTGCTGCTGTTTGTAGTTGCAGCAATCGGCTATCCTTTAGGGCAATTGAATCTCGGCGGTGTACGCCTCGGCGTTGCCGCCGTTTTGTTTGTGGGCTTGGCAATTGGCTCGCTCGACGAGCGCCTAAAACTGCCCGAAGTGCTGTATCAATTTGGCTTGGTGATGTTTGTTTACACCGTCGGGTTGAGCAGCGGCCATCAGTTTTTTCGCTCGTGGAAGAGCAAAGGCTTACGCGATAATCTCTTTATTGGTGGGATGATCGTCGTTGCCTATCTGTTTGCAATTCTGGCCCATTCTTTCTTTAGCATCAAACCAACCTTGACCGTTGGCCTGTTTACCGGCACAATCACTAACACGCCAGCGCTGGCTGCGGCCATCGAATATTTGAAATCGGTCTTGCCCGAGCAAGAATTAGCCGCTGTGGTCAATGATCCAGTTGTCGGTTATTCGATTGCCTACCCCATGGGTGTGGTGGCGATGATGTTGGCAATTGTTTTTGTCCAACGGTTGTGGCGCATCGATTATGTCAAAGAATTAGCCTCACGCCATGATTTAGCTGGTAATCATCACGATATTACCAGCCGCACGGTTGAAATTACCAATCCTGAAGTCACTAATCTATCAGTTCAGGCCTTGATTGCCAAATATCATTGGCCCATGGTTTTTGGGCGCTATCGCCGCGATGGCCATGTAGCGGTCACCACTGGCGCAACCCAATTTATGCTCGGCGATCATGTGAGCATTGTTGGGGCCAGCGAGGTGCTCGAAAAAGCCCTAGCCGTGCTTGGCAAAGAAACCGACGATATTTCCAACGACCGCCGCGATCTTGATTATCGCCGCATGTTCGTCTCTAACCCCAAAATTGTTGGAATTCGGCTGGAGCAGCTCAATTTGCCCCAAGTCTTGGGGGCAACCATTACCCGGGTGCGTCGTGGCGATGTGGAAATGTTGCCAACCGCCGATACCCGCTTGGAGCTTGGCGATCGGGTGCGGGTGATTGCGCGGCGTGCTGATATTCCTCAAGTGAGCCGCTTTTTTGGCGATTCGTATCGCGCCTTGAGCGAAGTTGATATTTTGACCTTCACTTTGGGCTTAGTCTTAGGCTTGGTTGTGGGTTCGTTGGTGTTGCCATTACCAGGTGGCGTGAGCATCAAACTTGGCTTTGCTGGTGGTCCATTGGTAGTTTCGTTGATTTTGGGCGCACTCGACCGCACTGGCCCATTGGTTTGGAACATGCCCTATAGCACCAACTTAACCCTGCGCCAAATTGGGATTGTGATGTTCTTGGCGGGGGTTGGCACCCGCGCAGGCTACGATTTCGTCAAATTCTTATTCAGCAGTAATGGCTTGCTCTTGTTTGGAGTTGGCGCAGCAATTACCTTTAGCCTCGCCATGTTGATTTTGACGATTGGCTACAAAGTGCTGAAAATCCCAATGGGCATTTTGACGGGGATGTTGGCGGGCTTTCAAACCCAGCCAGCCTTGCTCAGTTTTGCGCTGCAACAAAGCAACAATGAGCTGCCAAATCAGGGCTATGCTGCGGTTTATCCATTAGCATTAATTATCAAAATCATTCTGGCCCAATTATTACTGATTCAACTTCTATGACATTGGTTGTCACAAACCAACGTATGCTTATGGCAGGCCGATTGAGGTCTGCCATTACTATTTGGGGTTTGTATGATCTTTTCATGGATGAACCACTACGATGAATTGGCGGTAAACGAGACCTCTGGATGGGATCACTTTAGGCCAGACGATTATCTTATGCGCTTTTATGTCGAAGATGATGACCCAGATCCATGGAATGTTTTTTTCAATGATTGGCTAACAGGTGAAGATCCAGCCTACACCACGGGCATCGTGCTTGATCGTTGGTGGCATTGGGATGATCCAGCTGAGCGAGTGAGTGCCGACTATGTTTTAGCCCATATTGCGAACGCGCGGGAACACTTGCCATTACTGAGAGCGCTCTTTATTGGCAATGTTACTGATAAAAAATGGGATATTTCCTGGATTAGGCAAGGCAATTATGCGCCAATTTTGGCGGCCTACCCCCAGCTTGAATCGTTGGTTATTCGCGGTGGCGCTGGTTTAAGCTTTGGTGCAGTTCAACATCAGCAGCTCAAAACCTTGGTTGTGCAAACCGCTGGCTTACCAGCCCAAGCCGTGCGCGAGCTTGCTGCCGCCAATTTGCCAGCGCTTGAACATTTGGAGCTATGGTTGGGCTGCGACTACCATGGTGGCGATTCGACGGTAGCCGATTTGCAGCCAATTTTGAATGGCACAGGCTTGCCAAATTTAACAACCTTGGCCTTACGTAATTGTGAATACGCCGATGATCTTGCCCAAGCCCTGGTTCAGGCCCCAATCCTTGAGCGGATCAAAATCCTCGATCTTTCGTTGGGCAATTTGAGCGATGTTGGAGCCGAAGCCTTATTTGCCAGCCCAGCAATTCGCAAACTCAGCATGCTCGTGCTGCATTACCACTATCTGAGTGATGCCATGCTTGATTGCTGGTCGGCAATTGAGCTTGCAGTTGAGGTTAGCTGTCAACAAGCTGTTGAAGACTCCGAAGATGGTGAAGACGAAGAACCACGCGAGATCGCGATTCGTGAATACTTAGCCTAGTTTGTATATCAGTGGTTGTTGCCCAAAGAAAGAGGTAAGGTATGGTGTTTGATTGGATCGGCTATTTCGGTGACTCAACGATCGCAAACTGGGATGGGCAGGAACAATTTGAATCAATTGGACATCCGGTGCGGCTGCATTTGGAATACGATTATGAAGCCAAATCAGCACCTCAACCATGGGCAGAGTATTTTAATGCGTGGCTCGCCACTGATGAACCAGCCCAAACCACGGGCTTGGTGATTGGCCGCTGGTGGCACGAGCAGGTTGATCCTGGCAATATTGATGCAGTTCTAGCCAGTATCAGCGCTGCCCGCGAACAGTTGCCCTTGCTCAAAGCCTTATTCGTCGGCGACTTTACCTACGAAGAATGGGAAATTTCATGGATTACCCAAGGCAATTATGCTCCAGTTTTAGCCGCATTTCCGCAGCTTGAATATTTGGTGATTCGCGGTGGCTCGGAGTTAAGTTTTGGCGCGGTTCAGCATCAACAGCTCAAGGCCTTGATCATTCAGACTGGCGGTTTGGCAGCACAAGTTGTGCGTGATGTTGTTGCCGCCGATTTTCCAGCGCTTGAGCATTTGGAGCTATGGCTGGGCTGCGATTTCTATGGTGGCGATTCGACGCTTGCTGATTTACAGCCAATTTTGAAGGCTGAATGTTTTCCAAATTTAGCAGTTTTGGGTTTGCGCGATTGTGAATATGCCGATGATCTGGCTCAAGCACTGGTCGATGCCCCGATTCTTGAGCAGATCAGCTATCTCGATCTTTCGCTGGGCAACTTGAGCGACGTGGGAGCTGAAGTCTTATTCGCCAGCGAAGCCATTCGCAGCCTTGATTTTCTTGATTTGCATCATCACTATATGAGCAACGAGCTGCTTGATTGTTGGGCGACAATTGGGTTAAATGTTGATGTCAGCGAGCAACAAATTCCCCAAGAACATGAGGGTGAGCAACATCGCTATGCTGCCGTTACTGAATAAACTCAATCTATGTGACATTGTTTGTCACAAAATAGGCTATGCTATAGCTAGGCCGCAATCGGCCTGCAATTGCTATTTGTGAGGTATCCATGATTTTTGCGTGGATGGGACATTTTGGTGAATCAAGCTTGACCAACTGGGATGGCCGCTTAAAACTCGACCCAATTGGGCATCCGGTGCGCTTACACTTGGAATACAATTATCGCTCCAAAGCACCTGCCCAAACTTGGCAGGATTATTTTAGTGCTTGGCTTGCCACCGATGAGCCAGCCCAAACCACGGGCTTGGTAATTGGCCGCTGGTGGCACGATTCAACCAATGATGGCGATATTGAGCGCGTTTTAGAAAGCCTCGTTAATGCCCGCGAACGCTTGCCTTTGCTCAAAGCCTTGTTCGTCGGCGATTTTACCTCTGATGAATGGGAAATTTCGTGGATTTTGCAAGGCGATTATGCCGCAGTTTTAGCTGCCTACCCGCAGCTTGAATATTTGGCGATTCGCGGTGGCTCAAACCTTAGTTTTGGCGCAATTCAGCATCAACAGCTCAAGGCCTTGATCATTCAGACTGGTGGTTTAGCAGCGCAAGTTGTGCGTGATGTTGCCGCCGCCAATTTGCCAGCACTTAAGCATTTGGAGCTGTGGTTGGGCAGCGATGAGTATGGCGGTAATTCAACGATCGACGATTTAAAACCAATTTTGCAGGGTGAGCGCTTTCCCAATTTAGTAACCTTGGCCTTGCGTGATTGTGAATATGCTGATGTGCTGGCTCAAGCAGTTGCCAACGCCCCGATGCTTGAGCGAATCAAAATTCTCGATCTTTCGTTGGGCAATCTGAGCGATGCTGGAGCCGAGGCCTTGTTCACTAGCCCAGCGATTCGTAAGCTCGAATTTCTCGATTTGCATCACCACTATATGAGCGATGGCATGCGCGATTGCTGGCCAACGATCGAGGTTAATTGCGATGTCAGCGATCAACAAATTGCCGATGAAGATGGCGACGAAGAATATCGCTATATCGCGGTCAGCGAATAAGGAGCACAATAATGGCTCAATTGCCATGGATGTCGGAGCTGGCTCCATCGAATATTGCCGATTGGGATCACCCCAGTGTTTTGCAATCGACTGGCGTGGTACATCGCGTCGGGCTGGGCTACGAAGATGATTATGACACCAAGACGGCTTGGATTGATCGCTTTGCTGATTTTTTGGCCTTGCCCAAGGTTGAAAAAACCACAGGTTTAGTGATTGGTCCATGGTGGGAACTTGATGATGGCAATGGCCCGGTTGATCAAGTTATTGAAACCTTGGTCAGTGCCGCTGCTCAATTACCCAATTTACGCGCTTTATTTATCGGCGATATCACCAGCGAAGAATCGGAAATTTCGTGGATCGAGCAGGATGATCTTTCGCCCTTGCTCTCGGCATTTCCCAATTTGCAGCATTTTGCAATTCGCGGAGCCAATGGCTTGAGCCTTGGTTCATGCCAGCATGCCCAACTCAAAACCTTGGTGATTCAAAGTGGTGGCTTGCCCAATCGGGTGGTGCAGGAGATTTTGCAAGGCAAATTACCAGCGCTAGAACATCTCGAATTATGGCTTGGCTCCGAGTGGTATGGCGGCGATGTCACCCTGACCGATCTCGAACCATTGCTCAATGGCGAGTTATTTCCCAATCTCAAGGTATTGGCCTTGCGCGATTGCTCGTTTGCTGATGATTTAGCGGTTGCAATTAGCCAATCCAAGATTATCAACCGCATCGAAGTGCTTGATCTTTCGTTGGGCAACCTTGGCGACGATGGCGCGAAGGCACTTTTGGCCTGCCCAGCGATTAAACAACTCAAACTGCTTGATGTGCACTATCACTATATCGAGCATGCAATCGCCCAGCAATTCAAACAATTGGGGATTGAAGTCGATATTTCCGAGCCACAAGACCCCCATCGCTACGATCGACGCTATATCGCGGTGAGTGAGTGATCGTTATTGGTAATCCACATGATCGGCGAGTTGCACTGTGGCAGGCGGCCTTGGCCCGTCAAGGCCAGCCGCCAGCTTGCGTCATTAGCTATTACGATCTGTTGGCAGGCCAACACGATTTGGCTGAGTTGATCAAATCTAGTGAGCTAGTGCGGATTGAATCGCCTGGCAAGGATGAGCAACTGTATCGTGAACTGGTACGGTTCGCTGCTGAACTAACGCCTGAACCAGAGTTTGAGCATTGGCCGATCGATGCAAATTTGCCGCAAGAGCGCGGGCGCTTGTGGGGTAGTCGCCAATGGTATCGCGGCTACACCCGCTTACTAAGCCAACTTGGGCAACAATTAGCTAGCTTAAATGTACGCTTGTTGCAGCACCCTGCCGATATCAGCGTGATGTTCGATAAAGTGGCCTGCCATGCGCGATTGGCGCAAGCCGATGTGCTTGTGCCACGCAGTTTGCCAGCGATTGGCTCGTTTGAACAATTGCAAACAGCACTACAAACTCATGGCTGGCAACGGGTTTTTATCAAACTGGCGCATGGCTCAAGCGCGGCGGGCGTGGTGGCGTATCGCACTAATGGCCGCCAAATGCAGGCAATTACCACGGTTGAGTTGGTCGAAACCAGCGCTGGCTTGCAATTGTACAACTCACGCAATTTGCGCACCTACACCCATCTGCGCGAAATTCAACCATTAATTGATGCCTTGGCCCAACAACGAGTCCATGTTGAAGAATGGGTTCCCAAGGCGCGGCTGGCGGGCAAGGTCTACGATTTGCGCATGTTGGTGATTGCGGGCAAAGCGCAACATACGGTTGTGCGCACCAGCACTTCGCCAATCACCAACCTGCATCTATTGAATCCACGCGGCGATTTGGCGGCAGTTCAAGCCCAGTTAGGAGCCGAATTTTGGCAGATTGTGCGGCAACAGGCCGAAGCGGCTAGCGCCTGTTTTGAGCGCTCGCTTTACGCTGGGGTTGATTTGCTGATCGCCAATAGCCTGCAACATTGTTTGGTTGGCGAAGTTAATGCCTTTGGCGATTTGCTACCAAATGTCTTGGTCGATGGACTCGATAGTTATGAGGCTGAAATAGTGGGGGCTGGTAGTTGGTGGTCGGGGATCAGGTAAGTCTCTTGCCTAGCATATTCCCGATCCTCAACCACCGATCCCCAACCACCAGAGATTCTAATGAAACAATACATTCCAACTCACGATATTGTACTGATAACCTTAGATACTCTGCGCTACGACGTGGCGGTAGCTGAGTGGACGAATGGCGGCACGCCCAATTTGCGGGCACTGTTGCCGCATGGCTGGCAAGAACGCCATAGCCCAGGCTCCTTCACCTATGCTGCCCATCAAGCGATGTTTGCTGGTTTTATGCCTACGCCTGCCACACCTGGCCCGCATGGCCGCTTGTTTGCAGCCCGTTTTGCTGGCAGCGAAACCACGACCGAGCAAACGTTTACCTTTGATGCTCCAGAAATTGTTACGGGCTTGGCGCAGGTCGGCTATCGCACCATTTGTATAGGCGGCGTGGGCTTTTTCAATCGCCAAACTGCATTAAGCTGTGTGCTGCCTGATTTATTCCATGAATCCTATTGGGAGCCACGTTTGGGCGTGACCGAGCCGCGTTCGACCGAATTTCAAGTGGCTTTGGCAGTCGAACGTTTGCAGGCAATTCCAGCCGAGCAACGAATCTTCTTGTTTATCAATATTTCAGCCTTGCATCAACCCAATTGCCACTATTTGGCTGGCGCGACAGGCGATAGTTTAGCCAGCCATGCGGCGGCTTTACGCTATGTTGATCGTCAGTTACCAGCCTTATTTGCTGCGTTACGGCAGCGCAACCCAAGCTTTTTAATGATCTGTTCCGATCATGGCACAGCCTATGGCGAAGATGGTTTTTCGGGGCATCGCCTAGCTCATCCCACGGTTTGGACTGTGCCCTATGCTGATTGCAGTTTGGAGGAAGCCCATGCATCTGCGTGAATATGCCAATGCTACGCCTTACATGGGCTATAGCTATAGTTACCCACATAAATCGGCCTATCGCCAGCTTGAGCCACGTTCATTACGCGAGGTTTGGGCCGACGAAGCCCATGATCAATTATTTTTATATCTGCACATTCCCTTTTGCGAAATGCGCTGTGGCTTTTGCAATTTGTTCACAACCACCAACCCCAACGAATCGGTGGTGCAACGCTATTTGGCCACTTTAGAGCTTCAGATGCAAGCATTGCACAACGAACTTGGGGCTGTGCAGTTTAGTCGCATGGCGATTGGCGGCGGCACACCAACCTATTTAAGTGCCAGCGAATTGGAGCAGCTTTTTAGCATGAGCCAGCGCTGGCTCGGCGTTAATTCACGAGCAATTCCCTTATCGGTTGAAACGTCGCCGCACACTGCGACCGCCGACCGCATGGCAATATTAGCTCAAGCAGGAGTTGATCGGGTGAGCATTGGGGTGCAGAGCTTCCTTGATCATGAGGCGCATGCTGCTGGCCGTGCCCAACGCCGACCTGAGGTGGAGCAGGCGCTAGCCACAGTTCGCGCAGCTCAAATTCCTACATTGAATATTGATTTAATTTATGGCTTGCCCAACCAAAGCGTGGCAACATGGCTTGAATCGCTGGAAATTGGCTTGCAGTGGCGGCCTGAAGAATTATATTTGTATCCGTTGTATGTACGACCGTTGACTGGCTTGGATCGGCGGGGCACAGGTTGGGAGCATGATTTACGCTTGGAATGCTATCGGGCTGGCCGCGAACGCTTGTTGGCAGCAGGCTATCAACAAATTTCAATGCGCATGTTTCGCGCCGCCCATGCCCCAGATGACAGCCAAGCACCAAGATATTGCTGCCAAACTGATGGGATGCTGGGCTTGGGCGCTGGTGCGCGTTCGTACACTCGCAAGCTGCATTACTCCAGTGATTACGCGGTTGGGGCTAGTTCTGTTCGCCAAATTATCCAAAATTACAATCAGCGCAGTTTGCTTGATTTGAGTCAGGTGGATTATGGCTGTGTTGTTTCGAGCACCGAGCAACGCCGCCGCTTTGTTATTCAATCGCTGTTGCAGGTCAGTGGGCTAGATACGCAAGCCTATCGGGCGCAATTCGGTAGCGATGTTTTAGCTGATTTAAGCCAAATCAACGAACTAATTGAAATTGGTTGGGCTGAATATCAGCATGGCATCTATCAATTAACTCCAGCAGGTTTAGAACGCTCAGATCTAATTGGCCCTTGGTTGTATTCGCCGCAGATTCGTCAGCTTAGCGCGGAGTTTATCCTACGATGAAACTAGCAATTTTGTATCGTGGCCCGTTGTCGAGCTGCAATTATGGCTGTAGCTATTGCCCATTTGCCAAGCATCAAGAAACTGCTGCCGAACATGCCCACGATGAAGCAGCCTTGCAACGCTTTGTGGCTTGGGTCGCCCAACAAATCCAGCTTGAATTAAGCATATTCTTTACGCCGTGGGGCGAGGCCTTGATTCGGCGGCGCTATCAACGGGCAATTGTCGAGTTGGCTAATTTGCCACATGTCCAAAAAGTCGCCATCCAGACCAACCTTTCGGCGCGGCTGGATTGGGCCGAGGATTGCCCCAAACAACGGCTTGGTTTGTGGGCTACCTATCATCCAACTCAAACGCCGCGCGAACGTTTTTTGGCGCGTTGCCATGAAGCGATCACACGTGGCATCCCGATCAGCGTGGGAGTTGTCGGCATGCACGAACATCAAGCTGAAATTGCGGCATTGCGTAAAGCCTTACCCAAGCAAATTTATCTATGGATCAATGCCTACAAGCGCGAAGTTGGCTATTACAGCCCTGAGGAAATTACCCAACTGACCGCGATTGATCCGCTGTTTCCCATTAATAACACTCGGCATCCTTCTGAGGGGCGGGCTTGTGCAACTGGTGAAAGCGTGATTTCGGTCGATGGCGATGGCACGATGCGGCGCTGCCATTTTGTACGCGAGCCGATTGGTAATATTTACAATGTTGATTGGCAAACCGCCTTGCAACCACGGGTTTGTGCCAATGCCACCTGTGGTTGTCATATTGGCTACATTCATATGCCACATTTGGGCTTGCAGCAGGTATTTGGCCAAGGCATGCTCGAACGAATTCCGCAAATTCCGCTTGAGGCGTTGGGGTAAGTTTAACCACGAAGGACACGAAGGACACAAATGTTGGTTTGGTTGTTCGACGGCATGTATTTGGTATTTCAGACAGCTAGATTTTTAACCACGAAGGACACGAAGGGCACGAATGTTGGTTTGGTTGTTCGACGGCATGTATTGGCATAAGAATCGAACCTTGGCATTCTTCGTGGTTTACCTAATCCCCGACCCCTAACAACCGATCCCCAACCCCCAACTAACGAGTTTGCATTCAGCCGTCGCTATGTGGTAGCATAGCAAACACAGTCGAGGCCGACCATGCAAGCAAAGGCACGGGCGGCTTTCTTATCGCACTTCAGCGAAAAGCAGCATAATGAATGAACAACCGTTAAGGATTCTATATTTCGCCTCCGAGGTCGAGCCATTTGCCCGAACTGGTGGTTTAGCTGAGGTTGCCGCCTCGCTACCCCGCGCCCTCCAAGCCTTGGGCCATGAAGTGATTGTGGCCATGCCGCGTTATGGGCATATCGAGCCAAGCCGCTGGCAACTTGAACCAAGCCAAATCACCCTAACAATTCCTTTGGCTGATACCGCCGAACCTGCTACTTGGTACACCACAGCCTTGCCCGATAGCGATGTGAAGGTGTGGATGGTCGAAAACCAGCGTTTGTTTGGTCAGCCTGAGGTTTACCTTGGCGATGGCGATGCTGAGCGCTTTGTATTTTGGGCTAAGGCCACGCTGGAAATTGCCCGTGACCAAGGCTGGCAACCCGATGTGGTGCATTTAAACGATTGGCATGCAGCAATTGTGGCCAACTGGCTGCGCACCTCATATCGCGACGATCAATTTTTTGCTAACACCGCCTCGCTTTATACCATCCATACCTTGGCCTATCGCGGCGTGTTTGGTCAGCGGGTGCTGGAGATGGCGGGCATCGCTGAATATGGCTATATTGCTCATTCGGATATGCCAAGTTTGCATCGGGTGGTCGATTTGATGAGTCGTGGCATCTATTATGCCGATATGATCAATACGGTCAGCCCAACCCATGCCCGCGAGATCTTAACGCCTGCATTCGGCGAAGGCCTCGACCCATTGTTGCGCGATCGGCGTGATCGGCTGTTTGGGGTCTTGAATGGCATTGACAATCGGCGCTATAATCCTGCTACTGATTCGTACCTAGCCCAGCCATTTAGCTACGACGATTTAACGGGAAAACAAGCTTGCAAAATCGCCTTACAACAGCAATTGGGCTGGGAAGCTGATCCAAGCAAGCCATTGTTTTGTTTCATCGGACGACTGAATGATCAAAAGGGCTTGGGACTTCTGGCTGAGACGATCGAAAATGTTTTAAGCCATCATCAATTCCAATGTGTGGTAATGGGGACTGGTGAAGCCCGCTATCATGAATGGCTCAGTGATTTGCAGCAACGACATCCACAGCAAGTTGCCGTAGCCTTGACCTTCAATGAAGCCCTAGCACATCAGTGTTATGCAGGAAGTGATGTCTTATTAATGCCATCGTTGGTCGAGCCAGGCGGCACGAATCAGTTAATTGCTCAGCGCTATGGCTGTTTACCGTTAGTTTGCGCGGTTGGTGGGCTAGCCGATACCGTTGAGAATATTAATACCTATGCCGGGACAGGCAACGGGTTTGGATTTACCCAGCCAGAGAGTCAATCGCTGTATGGCACAATGATGCGTGCTCTAGAGTTGTATCGACACCCAGAACTCTGGCAAGCCGCAGTTAAGCGGGCGATGCACTGTGATTGGTCGTGGGCACGATCAGCCCAACGCTACGATGAACTCTATCGACGTGCCCTCGTCAGTCGTGCAGCGCGTCGGCCACGCGCTAGCTATGGAGACGCGAATGAGCGTTCGTGAGTCGCTGTGGACGATGGATTCGTTTGAAGAAGCCTTATTTAGCATTAACCACGGAGGAGCCGTGATCACTCATCTGCCGCGTTTGGTGGCGGGCTTGCCGCCCTCGGTTGCCGCTTTGTGGCGACAGCTGTTCCGCGTTGATGTGAGCCATGGCACAATTCATCCACCAGACCGCATGCATGGCTGGATTGAACGCGCTTTTGGCAGTGTCGAAGCTGTGTTGCACCAAGAAATTATTCGGGTTACCAATCAATGGACGCTCGAAGGTGCAATTTTCAACCGCATTCGCGGGCTACGACCACAGCAAGGCCGTTATCAATCGGATATTGATCAAATTATCGCTGCCAGTGCTGGCCCACAGGATGAAGCGGGCTTTTGTACTCCCGAAAGTGGCACACCCGAAGATCGTTTTGGCCGAGTGCGCGGACGTTACTGTCTGAGCGCTTCCAATGTTGCCAAATTCGATGGCTGGCATGGCGTGCTGATCTTCGATCAACATAATCCTTTAAATTTCAACCTCGAACGGGTCGAGGATTATATTCAGACTGCTGGGCGTTGGTTCGATGCGGTACATACCGCCGATCCGCAGGCGATCTATCCATTTTTTATTTGGAATTGCCTCTGGCGTTCGGGGGCATCGGTCATTCATGGCCATGCTCAAATGTCGGTTTCCCATGGCATGGCTTACCCCAAGGTTGAGTTGTTGCGACGCACTGCTGAGCAATATCACAACCAACATAACGCTAATTATTTCCAAGATCTTTGGCGCGTGCATCGGGCCTTGGGTTTGGGCTTGAATATTCATAGCGACAATACCCATGGCTATGTCTCGCTCACGCCCATCAAGGAAAAAGAGGTCGTGCTGTTTGGCAACGATGTGCAAGAGTTAGCCCAATATCTCTACCATGTGCTCGATTGTTTTGTCACTGAATTGGGTGTGCAAAGCTTTAATGTGAGCATCACCATGCCGCCGCTCAGCGCTACGCCTGAATCGTGGGCCAATGTGCCAACGATTGTACGGATCGTTGATCGCGGCGACCCCAACAGCCGTGGCTCGGATATTGGGGCGATGGAATTGTATGCCGCCACGGTGGTTGCCAGTGATCCATTTAATATTGCCAATGCATTGGCAGGCCGATTTCCCTAATTCTTACAATTAAACGTAAACGTGAGTACGCCCTGCATCATTATAATAACTGAGCAGGGCGTACTTATTTTAGGAATTATTCAGCAAACCACTCACGCAATTCTTGGGGATGGGCGGCTGCACCCAAGGCAACCATCAATTTGATGCGTGCTTTGACTGGCGAAAGCTGCTGAGCAAACATCACACCAAGCCGTTTGAGATCATGATATTCGCCAACATAGCCATATTCATCGTAGCAAATGCCCTTCAAGCAGCGCGTCGTCACCACCACCGGAATCCGTTTGTTGAGCGCTTCTTGGATGGTTGGCAACCACCACGGCGGCACGCGCCCACCACCAAACGCCGCAATCACGATGCCTTGTGAATTGGTATCAATCGCCGCCCGCAGTTGACGATCATCGGCTCCTTGAGTGGCATAAATTAAATCAACTCGCTCAGCAAGCCGCGAACATGGGATATATTGGCGACCGCTGGGCTGATGATGAATCCGCACGGTTGCGCCTGTCAAACTGCCAACGGGGCCAAAACCAGGCGCATCGAAGGCATCAGCAGTTTGTGAATCGATTTTTTGCACCGTCGAAGCTGAAAACAAACGATCATTGAAAGCGACCATCACGCCAAGCCCACGGCTTTGCGGAGCAGCGGCGGCGCGAATCGCCCCAGTTAAATTGGTCACGCCATCATAACCCACATCGGTAGCAATCCGCATCGAGCCAGTAAACACCACCGGTTTATTCGAATCGATCAACAAATCGCATAAAAAGGCGCTTTCTTCCAAGGTATCGGTGCCATGGGTCACCACCACCCCATCAGCCTCGCCTAGCAACAAACTATTGACCCGTTGCGCTAAATCGAGGGCCATGGTTGGGGTAATATGGCTACTTGGCAAATTGGTAAAATCTTGAAAGCTAACATTAAACTCGCCGCGTGGGAGCATCGCCGAAAAATCATCGCCTTTGAGCATTGGAACTGCGCCGCTCCATTGCGGTGTGCGTTTGGTCGAAATCGTGCCGCCCGTTGTAATAACCACAACGTTGTGCATATAGTCTCCCTGCCCGAAGGCTGTGAATCGTAAGTGGCTTCAGCAATTGAGTGTAATGAAGCTTGCTGCTCACGTCAAGCGAGGATTGAAGGGCGAGGGGTTGGGGTTCAGCAGCTAGCGGATTGAGCTACGAAGATCACAAAGGACTGCTATGAACCAATAAACTCCTGAATTAATCAAATCGCTGATTATGAGGCTCCATCATGAAGGAAATCGGCCATCAACAATTCTGCATACGCTCAAAAGCCTTGGAGTTGGCAGAGAAATGGCCGATTACCGGTATCTGCTGCTGGAGCTTAATCCTGATGCCGTTACCTATGTTTATGCTTGGTTTCATGGATCAAGCTCCGATCAGCGACTTGATTAATTGAACATGTAGCCCATCGGTAAATCACGGCTTGTAACGTAGGATCATGGGTTCAGCAAATTTGACAATACAATCAGATCGTGCTATAATCCTCACGGCTTACGAAACAAGCCAATATAAATATGGTGGCTGTAGCTCAATGGCAGAGCGCCTCACTGTGGCTGAGGATGTTGAGGGTTCGAGCCCCTTCAGCCACCCCACAGAAGCAAAAACCACGTCAATGAACATTATTCATTGACGTGGTTTTTGTTATCGGCGCAACTATTTTAATTGCGTTTAACCATAACAAAACGCGGATCAAAGCAAAGCTTTGACCCGCGTTCTTACACTGTACGATGAGATTTATTTAGCGACCAGTTTTAGCTTTGACTTCAGCGGTCAAAGCGGGCAAAACTTCATTGATATCGCCAACAATCCCATATGTTGCCACCTTGAAAATCGGTGCTTCAGGATCTTTGTTGATCGCCACGATGGTATTTGACGAGCGCATGCCAGCGAGGTGCTGAATTGCGCCGGAAATACCACAGGCAACATACAATTTTGGCGCAACAGTTTTGCCAGTTTGGCCAACTTGGCGCTCGTAAGCGATCCAGCCAGCATCGACTACCGCACGAGAAGCACCGTGGGTTCCGCCCATCACCCGAGCCAACTCAGGGATGAGTTTTTCGTAGTTTTCAGGTGAGCCAAGCCCACGACCGCCCGAAACGATCACGGTTGCATCGGCGAGGTTAACCGCGCCAGTACGTTGCTCAACGTTACGCACTTTGGTGCGAATGTTCACCGCAGGCATCGCCACATTGACCACTTCACCAGCACCAGCGCCAGCAATTGGCTTGCCAACTTGGCGACGAACCGAGGCAATCGCTGGGCGAGCAGCCCCAAAACTTAGGCTGTTGATCACATTTGCGCCGTGTGAAGGGCGCACAGCGGTCAATTGACCAGCTTCAACTCCAATGTTGGTCACATCAGGAGCAAGCCCAACACCCAATTCAGCAGCCAAGGCTCCCGTAAAATCGCGCATTTGCAACGATGAACCAGTCAAAAAGACTTCTGGTTGATGGGCTTCGATTGCAGCTTTGGCCGCAGCGACATAACCATCAGTGGTATATTGCGCTAAATTGGCATCATCAACCACATAGGCTTTGCTTGCACCAGCAGCAAATGCTTGCTCGACCAAGCTGGCGGTATTGTTACCAAGCACCAAGGCAGCTACTGCTTGACCAAGTGCATCGGCAATTTCTTTGCCTTTGCCCAATAATTCTTTGGAAATTGCCCCAACTTCGCCATTTTTATGTTCGATTAAGACCCAAACGCCACTAGCCATGAAAACACCTCATTGTGAAAGTCAAAAGTCAAAAGTCAAAAGTCAAAAGTCAACGTCAAGATCATCAATCATATAGCGCAAGTAGTCCATTGGTATGGGCTATTTTGCCTTCTGATTTTTGCCTTTTGATTTACTATAGGATTTGATTTTCAACCAATTTTTGCACTAAGCTGCTAACTTGGGTTTGCACGTTGCCACTCATCATCTCGCCAGATGGGCGGGCTGGTGGTGGTACACGATCAGCCACTTGGACATTGCCAGCAACATCGCTGCCGCTAAGCCCCAGATCGCTTAAACCCCAGGTTGGAATTGGTTGCTTGCTGACTTTGCGAATCTTCAACAATGATGGGTAACGTGGCTCGTTCAAATCCTTGACGGCGGTCACGACGACAGGCAACGAGGCTTCGACGGTTTCGAGGGTATCTTCCAAGGCGCGATCAACCACAATGCTACTTTCGGTTAATTCGTGCACTTTGAAAACATAGGTAAGTTGTGACCAACCAAGGAAGCGAGCCAAGGCTGGGCCAAATTGGCCGGTTTCGTCATCGGTGCTTTGCTTGCCACAAAACACGATATTAACATTATCGAGTTTCTTGATCGCGGCGGCAACAACTTTGGCAGCGCTTTGTGAATCAACATGTTCCAAAGCTGGGTCATTGATCAACACAGCTTCGTTAGCACCCATAGCCAAGGCTTTTTTGAGTGAATCAGTGGCATCATCGCTACCAAGGCTGATCACGGTCACTTGGCCATCGTTCTTTTCGGCCCACTGCAAGGCTTCTTCAATCGCATATTCATCAAACAAATTGATAATTGGATTGATTCCGTCGGTGTTAATCTGCTTATCGGCAGTGATTTTCACACTATTTTGTTCAGGAACTTGCTTAACACAAACTACTGCGTGCATTCAAGAAACCTCCGTTGGTTTGCTGAGTGGCTCCTTCACCACAAGCAGGTGCTGTGGCTTTGGCCATAGTATACCATAGACTCGCCGACCATGACGCACTGCGTTTAACCCAAAAACTGGCTTATTTTGTACAATTGCTGTGCATTTGGCTGGCGTATACTCATACTAAGCCATGATCTGCCTGCCACCGCCAGTGCTCTATGCCAGCACTTGGTTGATCGTGGCTGCCGAACAAGGAGTTTTTTGATGGATTTAAATGAATTTGAATCGGTGCGTAAGCTGCGCAAAACTGCGTTTAAATATTGCTGTGGAATTGCGTTGGGATTAACTATATATTCCATATTATTTGTCATCTTTGCCTATGATGAAATCAATTATGAAGTTATTGCTATGGCCATATTATATATAATTATGTTATTCTTTTTCTCTGAAAGATATTCATTTAAAGGAATTGTTTTAAGTATTACTGGATTCTTGTATGTTATCTATGTAGCAGGTGATGGAGATCGCTTAAATGGATTAATATCCGATCATACTATATTATTTTTATTACCAATTATTATGGTTGGATTAATTAGTGGCTCATTTAGAATGATTTTAAGTGGTTTTTTTAATATAGGATTAGTATTTATCTTTTTTTATATTTATCAAGCTGAAATTAGATCGATAACGTATTATAATTTACTTTTTTTAAGCATCGTAATTTTCCTACTCTGGTTGCTCGTGCGGGCACTCGAAAACGCTCTGCGCCAATCGCTTCATCTCCAAGCCAATTTGCAACATTTGGTCGATGAGCGCACGGCTCAATTAGCCACCAGCGTGCAAGAAGCCAAATCGGCTCAGCGCCTTGCCGAGCAAGCCAACCTGCGCAAATCACAATTTTTGGCCACCATGAGCCACGAATTGCGCACGCCACTCAATGCGATCATCAATATGACCGAGTTTATCGATTGGTTCGGCCCTCTCAACAGCCAACAAAAAAGCTACCAAGATCAAGTTCGCGGCGCTGGCGAACATCTCCTCCACCTCATCAACGACATTTTAGATTTATCGAAGATCGAAGCTGGCCGCATCGAATTACAATTCGGCCAAGTCGATTGTGGTGATATCGCCCAAGAAGTCTTGGAAACCGTGCGGCCTTTAGCCGAATCAAAAGGTTTACAAATTGCCTACCATCATGCCGATGGCACTGGCTTGGCCTGGGCTGATAGTAAAGCGATTAAACAAATCGTCTTGAATTTGCTCTCGAATGCGATCAAATTTACTGAAACTGGCCAGATTCGGGTGGCTCTGGAGTTTTCCGCGACAACCGTCAATATCAGCGTGCACGATACCGGGATTGGCATCGCCCGCGAACAACAGCAGTTTATCTGGGAATCGTTTCGCCAAATTCAAAGTGCCGATGACCGTGAATATGAGGGCACTGGCTTAGGCATGAGTATCACCAAACAACTTGTCGATTTGCATGGCGGCAACATTACCGTCGAAAGCGAGCTTGGCCAAGGAACCCAATTTCAAGTGTGTCTGCCCACCAAAGCTGCGTGGGAGCAGCGTCACAAAAGTTATGTCAAATCAACAAGCAATCAAACGATCTTAGTCGTTGATGATAATCCCAACACGGTTGCCGAATTTGGCCAGCAGCTCCAAGCTACCAATTGGAGCATCGTAAGTTGTTTGGATAGTCGCGAGGCGCTGGCGATCTATCAACAGGAAGAGCCAGCGATCGTTGTCTTGGATGCGACGTTAGCCTTTGTCAGTGCGCATAGCTTGATCGATGCAATCGTAGCCAGTAACCCCGATCAGGCGCTAGTAATCATCACGCCAACCAATGATTATAGTGTGGGTTTGGATGCGTGGCCAAGCATTACCCGCCCATGGCCTCACGCCTTGGATGATTTCCTGCACCAAACCCTTACGCAAGCCCAACAGCAGCAACAGCTCGCATCACAGCCCTAGCCGATAAGAGAACTCACGTTTTAGGAGGAAGAATAGAATGCTCACAGCAACAACCCAAATCTCAGCAGGGGTGATTGAAGATAACCCACAAAATTTAGAAATTGCGCGGGTTTGTCTGATTCATCAACTGCATGCCCATTATCAAGGCGGCTGGCGTTCCGGCCAGAGTTTCTTTACGTGGCACGATGAACACCCCAAGATTGGCTTCGACCTTTTATTATTGGATATTCACATGCCCAAGGAGAGTGGAATCAAACTCTATCAAGAGCTGCGTGAATTATTGCCAAAAACCAAAATTATTGCTTGGACAGCCGATGTTGTGCCGCAGCGCGTTGTCTTATACCAACAAGTTGGCTTTGATGGTATGATCGGTAAACCAATTAATACCAAACGTTTTCCATTACAAATCCAGCGGATTTTAGCTGGCGAAGCTGTCTGGGAGATTTAACTGTTATGTTGGATAATGCCGAACCAATTCTGCTGCTGGCTGAGGATGCCCAGACTGATGCCACGATTGTGCAAGTGATTGCCCAACGCTGTGGCTGGCAGGTTGTTTGGCTCAAAAGTCTCTTTGCAATGTGGCAATATTGTGTCAGTATGCTCGATCGTGAGCAGCCGCCGCTCAATTGCGTAATTATGCTCGATATGAAAATGCCTGATCCGGCATATCGCAATTTAGAAGGCTCAGTTTTAGCAACCTGGCTAAGCCATGCCATGCACGAACAGCGCCTCCAACAAGCACCAATTTTTGGCATGACGACCGATAAAACCTTACATCGCGAGTGGGAAGCAAAAATTGCTGGCTGTTATCAATTGTTTGAAAAGCCTTTGCGGCCTGAACATTTTCAGCGTTTACAGCAAAGTTTAAATAATCCAACACCGCCAGCCATCGACGGCGTTGATCAAATTGCGTGTGAGATTATTCGAAAACAACATTTGGATATTATGCACACGGTGATTGCGGCGTATCAAAATCAAGCAGCACCAAGCGCAAGCACCGATTGGTCATTGGATGAACTACGGGTGCTGTTGAGCCACCTCACCAATTCGATCTATTGCCCACGCCATTTGCAACAACAACGTGAGCAGATTCTAGAGCGAGCGGGTGGCTTGATGCAGCTTCAACGTTCAATCCGTGATTTTCTCACCAATCAACAACTCTCGACTTTCGAGCTAAAAATTCTCAATCGGATTTTGCAAGGCGTTTCGCAAGAGCGCATTGCGGCCCAAGAGGCGATTGGTCGGCGTAAACTTGAGGCAACAATTGAACATATTTTAGTAGCGTTTGGGCTTTTTCTCAGCAATTAATCCCCCCAAATGTACAATCTACATCCATTTGGGGGCTTTATACTAACAATTGAGCGATGAATAGGGGTTCTTTCAACGAAATCAGAAAGAACACACTCCACCGATGTGGAAACATATAGCGTAGCCATACTAAAGGGTTTAGGGTTGCTACGCTGTTGGTTTTTAACGATCGTTTTGGGGAAAATACCGATCAAGCCAAGCCAAATCAGCATGAGGATACAACCCGTCGTCATCGTTACTCTCTGCAAATTGGTTATGATAACGAAAATCTGCGTCAGCAGCTCGTGCTTGAATCGCCAACGGTGGTTTCTGACCATAAGGATACGAACCCAACTCGTGTAATGCTGGCAAACTTGCTAGCCAATTAAAATGGCTTGGATCTGCAAGATGCAGCTGTAGCCTATGCAATTTGGTTAATTGTAATAAACTGATTGGAACATGCTCAAACCGTGTACTATAAATTGACAAATCTTGGAGTTCACTCAATTGACCAATCCGCGGGTCAAGCAGTGTCCAATCTGGCGATTGCAAATGGAGTGATTGGAGTTGCTCAAGCTGCCAAAACCACGACGGAATATGTTCGTTAGAAAAGTCGCCATTGAGCCACAAGTAACGAAGACTCTTCAGCCACTCAGGCGTAGTGGGCATTGCAAGTAAATAGGCATCAACGCAACGCAATCCGCCTAAATTTCGACACTTCGCTAAATTCCGAACCTGCTTAACGTTTGCCATTTGAAGATCAAGACTCTTAAGGCTTGATAGAGCGTGATCGGCTAAAATAAGCTCACCTAACGATGATTCCGATAAGTTGATAAATTCGCATGGGCCATTGACCACCAACTCAGCATCGGCAAAATTGTTTTCACTAAGGTTGAGCGAGCGTAATTGCGGGTTGGATTGAATCGCCTGAGGAATAGAGGTTAAGTTGCAATGTTGCATCCAAACAGCAGCCAAGTTTGTTGGCAGATGCAGTTCTGGCTCAGAGAAGTTGCTATAGAATAAATTTAAAATGCGAAGACTGCTTAGTTCTGCGAACCAGGGTGGAATATGTAAATCATCAAGCCTCGAAAGATCAAGCTCTTGGAGTGGGTGCTGACGCAACTCGATCGGCAGCATTGTCAATCCAGTGTTGCTAAGATTCAAAATGCGTAAGCGGGTAGCAGGAAGCAAACGAAAATCGCGAATTGGGTTTTCAGCCAAGTCAAGCCGTTCGATGGCAGTATCGGCAATCAGGCGGGGAATGCTCTGAAAATGATTCTCCCGCAACAAAAGCTGTTTCAATTTCGGCATGCGCCTAACAATAGCTGGCAACTCGGTCATTTCGTTGGAGCTTAGATCGAGGATTTCGATTGAGCTTTGATCAAAATTTGCTGGCAATTCAACGTGAGGGCAACCAAAAAGCGACAATTCAACGAGCGGCAATTCAATTAACCAATCGGGTAACTGGCGTAAGTTATTACAACTCAAGCTTAATACCTTTAGTGGTAACTGGCGTAATACTGTTGGTACTTCGGTTAACTTACACTGAAATAAACCAAGGCTATTCAGGCTATGACATTGGCCCAGGAGATTCAGAAGTTCAGGGTTTGTTTCAAGTGGACAACAGCTCAGCAATAAGTTCGTCCATTGCTCGTCACGGGCAGTTGCTAAAACCAAGGGCCAATCATTGTAGCGGAGGAAATCTTCGGTCATGCTTCCCTCATTTAATTTATGCGCCCCGCAATGGCCTTGATTGCAGGGCGCGGTGCGATTATTTAGGCTTGCAAGGCTTGCAACTGGGCGTAGGCTCCGTGTTGGGCAATTAAGGTTTGATGACTACCAACCTCAACAATTTGGCCATGCTCAATTACCACAATCCGATCAGCGTTGCGCACGGTCGAAAGGCGGTGAGCAACCACAAAGGTAGTACGGCCTTGCATCAAGCGTTCTAAGGCCTCTTGAATTAAGCCTTCCGAGATGCTATCGAGCGCCGACGTTGCTTCATCCAAAATCAAAACCCGTGGGTTGCGAATCAAGGCTCGCGCAATTGCTAAGCGCTGGCGTTGGCCACCCGAAAGCCGCGTGCCACGTTCGCCAATGATCGTATCGAGGCCATCGGGCATGTCGAGCACAAACTCCAAGGCATTGGCATCGCGCAAGGCTTGCTCAATCGTCGCTTCGCTCACATCATTCAAACCATAACAAATATTGTCGCGCACCGAACCATCGAAGAGCAAGGTTTCTTGCGAAACAACCGAGATATGGCGGCGATAGCTGCGCAAATCAAGCGTTTGTAGATCATGACCATCAAGCAAAATGTTGCCAGCGCTGGGTTGCAAAAAGCCAATTACCAAATTAAGCAAGGTCGATTTACCCGAACCCGATGGGCCGACGAAGGCAATTGTTTCGCCTGGCTGCACTTCCAACGTCAGGTCGTAGAGCGATGAACGTTGGGTATCAGGGTAGCTGAAATGCACATTATTAAATTGAAAATGCCCAGCAACTTGATTGAGGCGTTGTTTGCCTTCGTTATCCTCAATATCATCGTTATCCAGAATTTCGCTGACCGACTGGACCGATTCCAAGCCTTTGCTAATTTGGGGTGCAAGGTTGGCTAATTCCATCACTGCGCCAGTCAAAATTGAGAAATAGCTGGTCATCAAAACCACATCGCCCACAGCCAAGGGCAAAAATTGGGTGTAGCAAGCCCAAGCAGCAACGACTAAACACAAGCCATTGAACAGATTGAAGCTGACCCATGAAGCCGCCCCAAATAGTGAATTGACCGCATCGAGGCGCAACCCAGCATGTTGAAATTGCACCAAGCGCCGATCAAGTTTGCGCATTTCTTCTTCTTCGGCGGCATGAGCACGAGTAATCGGAATCAGTTGGATCATTTCGCTCAAGCGTGCTGCCAAACGCTCAACTTGATGACGAAAGGCGCTATTGCTCGATTGAATGGGATTACGAGTGGTACGCAACACAATTGCTGCGAGCGGCACAGTTGCCACAAAAAAGACTAAAAACCATGGTGAACGAAAGGCCACCACAATAATTGCTGCCAGCAAATTTAAAATTGCCGCAGGGAAACTCTGAAACACATTGCGGGTTAATTGCTCGATAATTTCAACATCGCGCAGTACCTTGGCCTGCAACACGCCGCTACTACGTTGATTGTAAAAACCAATTGAAATTAATTGAAGCTGCTGCGCTAACATCGAACGCAATTTGCTTTCCATACGGCGAATTGCGCGGCTTAGCAAGCGAATATAAACATACTGAGTTGGAATATTCTGCAATAACACAATTAACAACAAAAATCCATCAAACCATAAACGCCCAAGCCCGATTTGGCCTTGACTGGCAATAATATTAATAATATCGGCAGTAATTAGCGGCATAATCCAAACTGGACTATGTTTAACAATATAGATCAGGCTAGCCAGCGCTAATTTACCCCAATCCTCACGATATAAGGTTAATAAAAGGCGCATGGGATTTTGAGCAGTTGATTTGGCTGCGGCAGATGAACGGCGGGCGGCAAGAGATTGATTGGTCATCGGCATAGCGATACCCTACGTTTGCAAAACAATGATCGGCGCGACATTGCGTAACCCTAGTCTACCGCATATGTAAAAATTCGCATAGCACCCAGGTTGGCAGGCGGCGAGCATGTTTTTAGCCAACATCAGCACGACCAAAATAGATTAACGTTGGCAGCTTAACCAGCTAACCTCATGATAAATAACTTAATATTCATGGTTGATCGGTTTAAGTAACCATTTTTTAATGCTTTATTTACCAAATTTCCTTAAAGTAGCTAAAAAAAGATTAAAAATCTGCTCTACTATTAGGATATGTCGTTTTTTTGATAAAAAGTTGACATTATTACAAGTTCTTGTTATGATGCCCTCCATACCGTAGTCCTACCTACTTTCTAGTCCTCTACACGGTAATCCCAACTCAATTGTGGCAAATAAACCATCGTAACCTTGTGGGTGCTCCCATAAGTTGCATTTGCTTTGCCAAAAGCGATATTTGGTTGCCACAAGCGAAAACATCACCTGATCGATATATTTAGGAATCAGCCAGCTCTCCCTCATTCACATTCCTAAATCGACCAGTAAACCCTTGGCAAATCTTGCCAAATCACACAATCCTTAATCAATAAATCGGATGGATGTTCGGCTAGGTGTCTCGTTAAATTATCTGAATTGGTATCAGTTCAGATATATTTAATCAAGTCATTCCTGATCAATTCAAGTCGTTAATCAAGGCTTGATAAGATTCTTTATAGCTATTCATCATAATAGTTTGAATTGCATGCTCGATAGGTATGCAGTGTAGTTAAGTTTGGCAAAAATTTAGCCTCTGGCTAGATTAAGTTCCAGCAGCCAGCTTAGCTAAGCTTTGCTATACCCAACATATCGAATCCTCTCAAAAAATTCATGTGGCGCTACAATTTAGCAAGGAGTCATCAGTGATCTTAATCATTACCAAGCTTTTAACCGATACGACTGTGGTTAGTGTCCGTGAGCTTTTAGAGGCCCAAGGTCAAGAGGTTGTGGTCTTAAGCCAAGAGGTTATGGAACAAAATGCCTCATTCCGAATCAATCAGAGTGCTGATGGCCACGCTCAGGCAATTTTGCGCTTAGGTGAGCGTGAAATAAACTTTGCAACTGATGTCAGCGCTGCATGGATTTGGCGTAGCTGGCGACCAGAGCCACTGCTTGAACGCTATCAGCAACTAGCCAAACAAACTGATGAATGGAATTTCTTTTCTAGCGAATGGGGTGCGTTATATAAAGGTATCGTTTTAGCGCTCAAATGTCATAACATTTTCTGTGTCAATCCACCACCATTTCACGAAGCATTTGAAGAAAAATGCGGTCAATTATGGACAGCCGCTGATATTGGCTTTAAAATTCCAGATACATTATTTACAGCGCATCTGCCATATGCCCAAGATTTCTATGAGCAACATGCTGATTCAATAATTTATAAGCCATTCCGTCCATTTTTCAAGATGATTCCACCAAAAGATCAAGAACCAAGCAAAATTGCCAAATTATTGACGAATCGGGTTTCTAAGCAACACTTCAGCAATGCTCGCAATGCAGTTCCCACCCCTGGTATTTTCCAACCCTACGTTGAAAAAGCCTTTGAATTACGGATTGTCGTCGTTGGTCGCGAAATTTTTAGCTGTGCAATTCATTCACAAAGCAGCGAACGTGCTCGCGAAGACTGGCGACGCTACGATATACCTAACACTCCGCATCAAATCTATGCATTACCCGATGATTTGGCCGCCAAGGTTCGCACCTATATGGATCGGCTCCAGCTGGTGTTTGGCAGCATCGATATGATTGTCACCCCCGAAGGCGAGCATATTTTTCTCGAAATCAACCCCAACGGCCAATTCGATTGGATTGATCGCCTGACAGGTATGCCAATTTATGAACATTTTGCAGCAATGTTACAAGCTGCCAGCATTGATTATCCAATTCCGTTGGCTCAGGAGGCTGTTAATGCTCAGTAAGACGTTAATTTACCGCCGCTTACCATGGATTCGTGCTTCAGAAGGCCGCGATTGCGGCCCCTCGGTTTTTGCATCAGTAGCGCATTTCTACAAGCATCGAATTACCTTGGAGCAAGCACGGTCTTTGGTTGGAGCCGATCGCAATGGTACAAGTTTGGCAGGTTTGCGTGATGGAGGCCGCGCAATTGGGCTTGAATCACGGCCTGCTCAAGCGATTTATAGCGCATTGCAACATATCCAATTGCCAGCGATTGCCCACCTCAAGGGTGGCGAAGGCCATTATGTGGTTATCCATAAATGGTCGCCAACCTCAGTGGTTGTGCTAGACCCTAGCCGTGGTCTGCGCACGCTCAGCAAAGCTGAATTTGAGGCCATGTGGAGTGGTTATTTAGTTGAATTTAAGCCTACCGCAGCGCTCAAACCTCGCGAGATCGATGTTAAGCCCTTCAAAACCCTGTTGCAGCTCGCCCGCCAACATAAACTTATGTTAGGAATTGTGCTCTTCTTCGCCTTGCTAGCAACCTCGTTAGGCTGGGTAACCTCGTTTTTTATGCAAATATTGATCGATTCGATTATCCCAAATCGTGATCAAGCATTACTTTTTGCCTTAGGTCTAGGGTTAATTTTGGTCAGTGTTTTCCAATCGACACTCCAATTTGGGCGTTTATGGCTTAGTGCCAAGGTTGGGCAGCATGTCCACCAAGCCTATTCAGCTCAGTATATTGATCGTCTGTTACGCCTACCAATGAAAGTATTTGATGTTCGTTGTATCCCTGGACTGGTGTTGCGGGTTACCCAAGCCGATGGGGTGCAATTAGCGCTTTCTGAAGGATTGATTACGATTTTGGCCGATGTAGCAATGTTTGTAACTGCATTAGGCATTATCGCATTCTATAACCCAATTGCGGCCTTGATCGCAGCAGCTGCCTTACCACTTGTTTGGTTTGTCTTATTCGCGTTGAATGATCGGGTGTATAACGCTCAATTAGCCGCAATCATTCGGATGGAAGAATTCACCTCGCAGATGGTCGATGTATTTGATTGTGTACGAACAATCAAGGTTTTTGGCGCAGAAGAACAATATAAAGCTTTACTCAACGAAAAATTGGCTAATTTCACAAAATCTCGTATGGATAGCCGAATTAATATCGCCCTGCCCAGCGCATGGAGCGTTTTAGCAACCTCATTAATTACTGCTTCAATTTTATGGTACGGCAGTAGCCAAGTATTTGCTGGGCGCATGACTCCAGGTGAGTTAGTTGTTTTGTTTGGAATGGTCGCATTTTATCTCCAACCAATCCAGCGTTTACCTGCCACAATTCTCAATCTGCGCACAGCGTTATTGGGCATTGAACGGATGGATGAAATTACCACCTTACCAGACGAAGCTTCACGAACCAGCGAACCAATCGCATTAGCTGAAGTCAAGGGCGAAATTAAGTTCAATGATGTGCATTTTGCCTATATGCGCAACAAAATGGTGCTAAAAAAGCTCAATTTTGAAATCAAGCCTGGCGAAACTGTAGCAATTGTTGGTGAAACTGGCTCAGGTAAAACCTCGTTGGCTAATTTGATCGCAGGTTTTTATCTCCCAACCCACGGCGATGTATTAATTGATGGCATTAGCACGCGCAATATCGACCCCGATGAATTACGACGCTCAATTAGTGCCGTCTTTCAAAATACGCGGCTGCTGCAACAATCAATTCGCGATAACATCACCCTGATGCGTGATACCGATTTAGAATTAATTCGCAATGCCGCCAAAATTGCTCAGGCCGATGAATTTATTGCAGGCCAAATGTATGGCTACGAATCGCAAGTGGCACGTGGTGGTGATAATTTCTCTTCTGGTCAAGGCCAACGCATAACGCTTGCCCGCGCATTGCTCAAAAATGCACCGATTTTAATTCTCGATGAAGCTACCAGCAACTTGGATAGCGCCACCGAACAAGGGTTTTTACAAGCCCTCGAAGATAATCGGGCTGGTCGCACCACCGTGGTGATTGCCCATCGTCTGAGCACCATTTTACGGGCCGACCGCATTTTGGTGATGGAGAATGGCGAAATTATCGAATCGGGCAGCCATGACCAACTTGTAGCCCAAGCTGGCCATTATTACAACTTGATCAAAGGCCAGATTACCAAGCCCGCTCCCGAGCCAATTGTCATGCCTGAAACCCATTTGAACCAACTCGCGGCCTAGGAAGTTACTGCGTAGCCTGCTACCTTAGCTTCAAGGTAGCAGGCAGGTTGAATGCGCCTAACATTGCTATCGGTCAAATATCATCAAGTAAGGATGGTACAGATTTTAACTCGCTATCAATAATTAAGCCTGATAGTGTGTAAACTTAAGAGTACTTTGATTAAATGAACAATTAAATTCTATTACTACCAATAAGTAGCAATTATCAATCAATTAAGCTATTTTTGGATATACTCATTTAATAATACAAGTAATTTTATAAAAGTAAATATGATTATAAAGTAACAAAAATACATAAATTAATCTTGACATATACAGAAATATTTCTATAATCATGCTCATTGCTGGAATTGAACAAGAATCTATTGTTCAATAATTAATCAAACTAACTTGAGGAGTATCAACAATGCGTGATCGTACAATGCTGGTAGAAAAGACCGAAGATGTGATTATTTTTGGCTTGACCTACCTCGAAGAAGAAGCTGCCGAAATTAACGATGTCGTTGGTTGTTTGATGCCAATTGATGGCGAAGGCTATACCGTGACTGGTTGCGATGATTCTGATGGCGGCAATCCAGGCGAAATGATTCCCTAATCGATTCAGATTGTATGGCTGTAGCTCATTTGCTAAAGGAGTAACACTTATGGAATTCAATACTATCAAAACTGAAGAACTGCCCATTATTTTCGGCCTAACCTACCTCGAAGAAGAAGCTGCCGAAATTAACGATGTTGTTGGTTGTTTGATGCCAATTGATGGCGAAGGTTATACCGTAACTGGTTGCGACGATTCAGATGGTGGTTATTTAATCCCATAACCTCATATTCAACATTTCGTAATTAATTCTATTCAAAGGAGTTATTCTGATGGAATTTGAAAACATTAAAACTGAAGAACTACCAGTAATTTTTGGCCTAACCTATCTTGAAGAAGAAGCTGCCGAAATCGATGATGTCGTTGGCTGCTTGATGCCAATCGATGGCTATTCAGGCACAAGTTGCGATGATATTGACGCAATTCCTTAATTCAAGCTTGATTCTTTCTGCTATCAATAATTGTGTGTAATTGTGTGTAAAGGAGTGACGTTCATGGAATTTGAAACCACCCAAATCAACGAAACGCCAATGATCTTCGGCCTGACATATCTCGAAGAAGAAGCTGCTGAAATTGACGATGTTGTTGGTTGTTTTGTGGTCGATGGCTACTCAGGCACCGGCTGCGATGATAGCGATATGCCTCCAGGCACTCAAATTCCTTAATTTCGCTAGCCAACAAATTTAGATTGTGTGTATAAGGAGTGACCTTGATGGAATTCGAGAACATCAAAACTGAAGAACTGCCAGCTATTTTTGGCCTGACCTACCTCGAAGAAGAAGCTGCTGAAATTAACGACGTTGTAGGTTGTCTGATGCCAATCGATGGCTACTCAGGCACTAGCTGCGATGATAGCGATCAAGGCTACGATATTCCTTAATCCTCATTAGGATTAATTTGGTACATTCCAGCAATCAAGCGAGCCATGGAAACCCATGGCTCGTTTTGCTTTAGTATCGATTCAATTTAGCTATAATCATATAAAGACCAAGCTTGGCTTTTCAGTAATTCTCGAATGGAATCATAGCGTTTCCATGGTTTATCCCACCAATTACATTTACGAAATAATAGAACTGTTTGATTAATATCAAAAAACTCAATTGTATAGCATTGATGGCCTAATGCTCGATGAATTCCAATTAACCTTGGTAAATCATAAGCACGATCCGGAAAATCGTAGCGTTTTTTCGAGCTAAGATTCGTTCACGCCGCAATTAAATCAAGCATTTCTATAACGATACTTGAATTTAAAAAATCAAATATTGAGCCTGAATTGCAAAATCACGGAGATTATCGCAGACAATAACCATTGAATATCCTTTATCCTGAAAATGTTGGCAGGAACCAACAACGGCAATGCATTTCATAACTTGCCGCTAGTTGTTGCATATCCAGCCAGCAAAAAATAATGCCACTATAAGTTATTGAATCAACTAGTTTAACTGGTTTTTCAGCCCATTCTGATTCCCAAATTGATTCATCATAATGTTGATGTTTTTGGGCTTTCTTATGCATTTTTGGATCAGTAAAGCCATGATCTGCCAGATGTACAAGTTTATGATAAATTTGAATAATTGGTTTCCATAGGCGGCAGCTTTGCCAGAAATCATAGTGAATGTTCATTCGGGCAAAAATTTGCGCTTGGTTGATTAATTCAGCATCTTTCAAATAGTCTAATCTAGCTTTTTGTTCCCGAAACACTGAAAATGCTGCCAATAGTTTAGCGCGTTTGGCATAAAATCCTAAAATATCGATTGTCAGATCATTATGTTCTAGGCGATTTTTAGTCGGAATAAAGATTGTTGTATGGATTGAATGATTAAATTGGCCAGCTTGGGCTGGCAAACTAATTTTATCAATATAATCATTTAGACAAACCCAAAAGACGTTTGTCGTTTGTTGATCAATCAATAATGCTAAAACGGGCCGACTCGCACCTAAACTATGAATTGTTTTAAGCAAACTGGTAGGAACATCCATCGGAATCACTTCCAATTGATTGGGCTTCAAGCTAAGCATAATTGAGTGATTCGGTGGTGGAATTTCCAAGATCTGTGGCTCGATTGGAGTTGTCCAATCAAGATAACAGGGTAACTCTTCACCAATCCAAGGCTGAATTTCGGCTTGATTGATAGCCATGCCAGCGATTTCAATTTTTATATGTAAACCGAGTTGTGGCAAATACTCGCTAATTTGCCACACAGGCGGCAAGGCTTGCCGCACGATTGCCATTATTGCTAGATTCAGTTTGGGATAGCTTGGCACTGCATGCCAGTTGATCGGCAAGGGTAAAGCTGGAATATGTGCACGAAATTCAGCTAATGGTTGAAGTTGATCAATGCAGGTTGGGCAAGTTTGAACAATCGTCCTCAGCCAAGCATAAATTGGCTCAAAACTGTGCGCATCCAAGGCCGAACAGCAAATAGGTTGCTGTGGCTGTCCATATGGATCAATTTTGGCCATCAATGGCGCTAGCAAATTCGCGCTTGCAAGATCAGATTTCGTGAGCACCCACAACCATGGCAACGTATCCCAAGCTTTATTAGATTGCCAAAAAGATTTAACAAAATCGACTAACTGGCGAGCTTGGCTCATTGGTGGAACCATCAACCAATGATCACGATCGTGGCCTGGCTCGATACAATAAATCACCCCAACGCAAGGGCGTTGCACGAAGGCTTCAAGTTCATCCTCAGGCTCAAGGGCATAATTGGTTATCCATTCAAATGTGATCGTATGTCCCTCAAAACCAAACTGGGCACGGGTACGATTATTTGGTTCATAGATCAGTGCAACAGGTTGTTCTACAGGTTGTTTTGCTTGAATTAAGGCCTGAATCAGACTATGGCGACCTGATCGAACATTGCCAAGCACTAAAATTGGGTGTGCCATACTGCGTCCTCACATATCAACGACCCTTCATGGTATTGTAACCCATCCCCAATCTAGAACGTCTAAAGCAATGCTGAATGGTACTATTTGGAGGTTTGGAATGCAACAGAAACGCTTAAGTTGGAATTGGGTTGGTGCAGGACTGGCAGGGGTTTTGTTGTTAACTGGTTGTGGTAGTCCGCAAAAAATAAGCTATGCAGCAGGCAACTCGATTACATCAAATACCAATATCAGTGGTTATAATTTTCTGGATTGGCAGGCTGGGATGCGGGTGCTGATGGTTTATGACGGCGCTTACCAGAAGGAAGACTGTGAATCAAGCATGGAGCTCAAGGGCACCACAGCAATAAATCAGTGTCGCATCGTCTTTAATGATGGAACGATCGTTGTATGGCGAATTGTAACCGATGATGGAAAGTCCGCCGAATTAATTATTAACGAAACCAGTTATCGTATTCCTGAAGCAGGCAATCTGGTTGTTATCCATCCTGAAAATGGTGTAATCCAGGTGCAACAACAACAACGCGAGCTTACAACCATAAGCTTTACCGAAAAATCTATTGATGCGTGGCTTAAAGCCGATCCACTGATCGCGCCGATTGTTTTCCCCAAAATCTATTGATGTGCTGATCGCGCCGATTGTTTTCTCCAGCCAACAATAATGACGAGTACTCACTTAATCTAGCAAGCCCACAGCGTGTAACTATGGGCTTGCCGAACCTATTGCAACGCACCAAACTTGCGCCAGTATGATCCAGTTATCAAACTCGCAACAAGCCACGAAACCCACGCGCCGCGTAGTACGAATCAGCGCCATTGTGATAGACAAACACTTGGTTGTAGCGTCGATCGCCAAAAATTGCGCCGCCAAGGCTACGAATTTCGCTAGGTGTGTGCAACCAACTTGATGTTTTGGTATCAAATGCGCCAAAGGTTTGTAAGCGGCGATAATCAGCTTCAGTCAACAGCTCGATACCCATTGCGAGCGCCAGATCGAGGGCATTGTGCGCAGGTGGATGCGCCTTACGCGATGTTTGGGCCGCACGGTCATAACAGGCGCTCCGCCGACCAGCCGGACTTTCAGCAGCACAATCAAAAAACAGATAGCTGTCAGACTGAGGATCGTAAGCAAGCACATCTGGCTCGCCGCCGGTTCGCTCCATTTCAGCAAGTGACCACAGTTTGGCGGGCTGTTGCTCGAGTTTTGCTTGAATTTTGGCCCATTCAAGCCCAACATGGCGCGACATATGTTGACTAAATCGTACCTGCAAATCGGTGATGAGCATTTCGCGCTGCTCAGGCAACAATATTTTTTCGTGGTCCATTAACATGACCTCCGGCAAGAGCAAGGATTGTTGGTGCTATGCAAGTTGAGCCATACCACCAACAATCTGGTTATTGAATAATTGCGCTACGGGTCATTTGTTGCAAAATAGCTTGGTTGGCAGCAAAGCCTGATTCGGGCACAAAGCCGACAATCACGCCTAAACTACCACCTGGGCCAGGCTTAACCGTAACGAACGCCTGAATTTTAGCCTCCTGACCACGCACAACCCGCACAAACTTAACCGTTCCTTCCGACGCATTAATAGCATATTCACGTTGGCTATTGGGTGCTGCTAGGATATTTATGGTCTCTTCGATAGCCGCTTGAATGCCAGCTACATCGTTGTTTTTACCAATCACTTTATTCGCCAAGATGCCTTGCTCGCCATCGACTGCGGTTGAGAAAAAAACAGCAAGGTTTTCGCCAATCACATATTCTGTCCAGGCTTGGGGGTGTGAAACACTCATATTGGTGTTCGCGTTGCGGGTTAAAATCACGCTACTTGGATCAATTGGCGTAGTTGGTAAATCGACAGGGCCAGCTGGAACAGCGGTTGAATCGGCGACAACCGGCGGAGGTGCGCTTGGTTCAGTCACAGTCGTAGCCAAAACCCAACCACTGGTACCTAACTCGGCTGCGGGCAAATCCATGTTTGCTCGTTCAAACAAGCGCACATTCCACCAAAGCACCCCACCAACCTCACGTGATTCGATATATTGCAGGCTATCATTTGGATTGACATTACCTTTGGATTGAGAGCGTTCATTTGGCTCAAATCGTAGCCCCGAGGTTGCCAGCGAACGCCCAATTGGCAAGTTAGGGGTCGCGGTTGGAATCGCATCTTGGGTTGCTTGGATTGAGCGTTGGGTGGCCCGCGCAAATATCGTTGGAGCAACTGCCGTAGCCGTAGCAGCATTTGCAGCATTTTGCTCACTCATAGTTTCATTAAGCAACCAAACCCCATAGCCTAATCCACCAGCAATCCCAAGCACTAACAAGGTTTGGAGTAAAACACCGAGTGGGCCTTGTTGACGCGGCCCCTTGGCCGAAAAGTTTGCATCCCAATCATTAGGGTCAATTTTACTTGGCACTGGTCGCCTCCCATGTGAACAATTGCACGCGCACCAGTATACGTTAAAAGTGCAAATTTGGGATAGCAACCAGCATGGCAGCATAGAATGCGTCGAGCCGCGATCATGATCACGGCTCGATTCAGCTTAAAGTGGTTGCCAAAGTGCTGGAACGATCTGTGGCTCCCAACCTGGTAACGAAGTATGGGCTTGAATACAACGATAGTTAATACCATTGTGCTGTACAAGGCTGCCAACGCTATAATTAGTATAGGCTTGCCAAGCACTCAGGGTTGGGGTGGCAGTCAATGGCGGTGGAGCCATGGTTGGCACAAGGGTTGGGGTGACGGTGGCAGGCACAATTGTGTTTGTCGGCGGCAAAATCGTTGGGGTAAGCGTCGCAGGTTGAGCAGCGAATATCACCGTCAATTCATGAATCGACCACCAATTAGCCGAACGAGCAGTTAGCTCAATGCGAACATAGCGAGCATTCCGAGCAGCAAAGTTGATGGTTGTGATTTGGCTTGAGCCGCTTCCTGTCGCCACAGTTGCCCAATCGCTGGTGTCGTCGCGAGTTTGAACAATAAACCCTGCTGGATAATCGCCACCTGAACTGCCTGCATCAAGTTTAATGCCTGAGATAGGCGTAACCCGCGGCAAACCGATATAAATCCATTGACCAGCTGCCTGTGGTAAGCCACTACTCCATCGGGTGTTGAGGTTGCCATCAAGCGCATAGTGCGTGCTACCGCCAGCTTCAGTCGATGAAGCATTCATAATGGTTTGGTCAGGCCGAGTAGTTGGGCTAACCACGGTTGGGCTGGCGGTGCGGGTTGGGCTGGCGGTCGGCGTACTGCCAGGCGTTGGCACAAAAGGAAACTGTTGATTTCCGGCGACATCACCCTCTGAGCGCAATGGAATAGTATTATCGGTAAAGACATTGCCATAAACATCAGTCAGGCGAAAGGTAAAGGGGCCAGTGCCCATTCCACCTGGCACCAGAAAATAATTATACTGGACGCGATCAACATTCTGGAAAATACCCTGAGGATTGCGATATTCAAACTTGGCAATTGCATTACGATGATTGCGGACTTGTACGCCAGCCCACCATTGGCTACTGCCTTCTTTATAGTTGTAGATAACGTTGCCACTGACATTTGGTGCGCTGATCAATTGCCAAGTAATTGGTACATTCCCCGCCTCAAGCGCTGCAATTCGCTCAAAAGCCTGCGGGCTAAGATCGATCCCGCCCACCACACAGCCAGGGCAACGATCAATAATTTTTACCGTAACGCTGCCCCGTGGCCCATTGACCGTCACATAGGCTCCGCAATAATCGGCCAAGCCATAATCGGTCGTATTCATGGCTGCCAAAAGCATATCGCTGGGCACTGGCAAACTACAATTACCCATACCTACCGTTGGATCATAAAACGTTGCCCGCCCGCTACGCAACGCCCATGGATCAGCAATCGTTTGCATACGTTGGGCGCTGCCTTGGGCAACAAATAGCGCTGAGGTTAACAATAAACTCAAGATTAAACCAAAGCTGAAAAAAGTGCCTTTACGCCAAGCCATAAAAATCCTCCAAAACTCGGGTAAAACATTGCTGTGATTTCATTTCAAGCTAGTTCGCATTAATAAGTTCAATGAAATTACAAACACACTTTAAGCAATTTTTTACAAAAGTCAAGATTTGAGATCAACATCTTACGATTGCCATCGAGCACGACTTGTTCTATAAAGGTATGAAATAAGCACAAGACAGAGGATTAGCAGATTATGAATACCACCCAAAGTTTTCTTGTAGCCCGTTGGATACGAGACGATATTCTACCAACCGATACTGAAACGAATACATACCAATCGTATCAGCAAACAATTGCCGATCTTGATCGTTGTGTGGCACAATTCGAACTCCTGCGTTCATCCCTCGATAAGTCCCTTTCGTCCGAGGCGGTGCTCCAAGCTATTCGCGATTTTGAAACGATTACCACCTTCATAAAACGACTTAGCGGGTATGCCGAGCTTTGGATAGCAGAGGATACGCAAAATCCGCATGCCCAAGCATGCGCAACCCTGATTGATATTGTGATTACAAAAGCAACGAATAAAACACTTTTTTTTCCCCTATGGTGGAAGAATTTGCCTGAGGATGTGGCTGCATCGATTCTTGGAGACATCCCCCAGTACGCCTATTGGTTGCGACAGATGCGAAGTGCTGTTATCCACACGCTGCCAGAACCTGTCGAGCAAGCTATTAATCTCAAGAACAGTACTGGTGTCACAGCGCTTCGTGCCTTGTACGATGCGATAACGAGTCGGTATAGCTTTACCTTAGAAGCCGATGGACAGATTCACCACTTAACTGATAGTGGTATTTGGGGCTATGCATCGCATCCTGATCCTGCTGTTCGCGATCGTGCTTTTGTTGAGCTGTACCGCGTTTACAGCCAAGATGCCTCGCTGCTTGGTCGTATTTATTTCACCCTCGTGCAGGATTGGTATCAAGAATATATTGAACTGCGTCGTTATAGCAGTCCCTTAGCGGTACGAAATCAGATGAATGATATCCCCGACGCGCTGATTGAAACCCTCTTTCGCGTTTGCCGCACCAATACCCCACTCTTTCACCGCTACTTCCGATTAAAAGCACGTTGGCTTGGAATGGAACGAATGCGCCGTTGTGATTTAGCGGCCCCGATTATTACCAAGAAACAATCCTATACCTGGAAACAAGCGGTTGAGATGACACTTGCAACCTTTGAGTCCTTTGATCCGCTTTTTTACCAGCTTGCGCATCGCATTTTTCAAGCAAATCATGTGGATAGTGAAGTGCGGAGTGGTAAGCGTCGTGGTTGTTGGTGTTTAGATTTTGGACCTACGATAACTCCATGGGTTCAGATTGACTTTAATGGTCGCGTCGATGACATTGCTGCCCTCATACATGAGTTTGGGCATGCTATTCATGGCATGCTCGCTGAACACCAATCGGTATTGCAATATGCTCCATCAATTCCCCTTGCTGAAGTTGGAGCATTGTTTTGTGAGTTACTTTTTGCCGATCATCTCTTACAACAAACCCATGATCCTGAGGTACGGATTGGGTTACGATTTAAACAGTTGAACGATTCTTTTGCCTTTCTCCATCGTCAAATCTATTTTACCTTTTTTGAATGCACAGCCCATGATTTGATTCAGCAGGGTGCTTCGATTGACGATGTTGCCCAAGCCTATCTTGATACGGTCAGAGAGGAATTTGGTGATACCATTGACATTCCTGATGCAATGCGCTGGGAGTGGACATTAATTTTCCATCTCTTCCATTATCCATTCTATATGTATAGTTATGCATTTGGACAACTGCTTGCTTTAGCGCTCTATCAGCAATATCGCCAAGAAGGAAATTCTTTTAAAGACCGCTTCTTTGAAATATTGAGGGCTGGAAGTTCTGATCATCCTGTCGCCATTTTGTCTAAGGCCGGGGTTAATATTGCTGATCCACTATTTTGGCAAGGTGGGTATGATGTGATTCAGATAATGCTCGAGGATATTGAACAGATACCAATTCCCTAAAATACATCTTTAATCCAACAAGCGATGGTATAATTGAAGCGGCCCTCAACTGCAATAAATCTGCTCCATGATGCTCTATGTAGTAGGCAACCACTTAGTTTGTAGAAGGAGTGCTTTGATGAAGCCTGAAGACATTGCCAAAAAAGTTCGTGAAGTTGCCGAAGAAACTTTGAAAAACGCCCATACCAATGCCTCAGATGATCAACTTGACCAAGCCAACGAGCCGCGTGATCGTCGCCCAGCCAAAGAGGCCGATGAGCATATTACCTTGCGCAAACGCCGCCGTCCTAGTGGCAACGATGATGATTAATCGTTAGCCCATGTTGTGTAATGTAGTCGATTTTTGCACTTTGTAGGAGTGTTGTATGCAGCAGATTGCGCCGCGACGTTGGCGTTTGACTCGTTTTAGCCTCATTTTACTCTTGCTCTTAGCCGCTTGTGCCGATCTCTCCGAACCAACTCCGGTGGCAAAACGCACTCCGATTGCTGGCCAAGCTACGCCCGCCGCCCCAACTCGCACCCCTGCTGGCCGCGATGATCAGAGTTGGCTGATTATGCTCTACTCCGATGCCGACGATGAGATTCTTGAAGAAGATATGCTCAACGACATCAACGAGGCTGAACTGGTTGGCTCAACCGATCGGGTGCGGGTAGTAGCTCAGGTCGATCGCTATGATGGCGGCTTCGATGGCGATGGTGATTGGACGAGCACCAAACGCTTTTACATCGAACAAGATGACGACCTTGAGCAAATGAACTCCAAGGAACTCGCCGACCTTGGCGAAGTCAATATGGCCGATGCCGATACCTTGACTGATTTTGTCACATGGGCCGCCAAAACCTATCCCTCGGACAAATATGTGTTAATTATGTCTGATCATGGGGCTGGCTGGCCGGGCGGCTGGAGCGACCCTGACCCTTCAACCACAGGTCGCCACGATATTCCGCTGGCCGAGAGCTTTGGCGATATGCTTTTTCTCATGGAAATGAGCGAGGCACTCGAACATATCATCGCTGAAACCAATATTGGCGAATTTGAGTTAATTGGCTTTGATGCCTGCTTGATGAGCCATGTTGAGGTCTATAGTGCGATCGCCCCCTATGCTCGCTATGCTGTGGCCTCGCAAGAAGTCGAGCCATCGCTGGGCTGGGCTTATGCTGCAATTTTGGGGCGATTAACCGATAGCCCTGAAATCGATGGCGCTGAGCTTTCGCGAGCAATTGTCGATAGCTATATCGAGCAGGATCAACAAATTCTCGATGATGATGCCCGCGCCAAATATGTTTCGCGCACCTACGATTTTGAGGGCAATGTTTCTGCTGAAGAAGTTTTAGAGCAAGAGCGCAAGGCCATCACCCTGACGGCAATCGATTTGGGCAAATTGCCTGCGGTGATCGATGCACTTGATCGTTTGGTGATTACTTTGGCCGAGGCCGAACGCAAAGACATTGCAGCGGCACGACGCTATACCCAAGCGTTTGAGAGCGTGTTTGATAGCGATCAACCTAAGCCCTACATTGATCTTGGGCACTTTGCCCAATTGCTCAAGCAAAAAGTTAATGTGCCCAGCGTCAACAAAGCCGCTGATGAGCTGATTGCAGCGATTGATCGCAGTTTGATCGAAGAGAAACATGGCGATGAAAAGGCTGGGGCAACGGGCATTTCGATCCACTTTCCCAATTCCAAACTGTATACCAGTGCCGATGCTGGCTACAAATCCTATAACATGGTTGCCGTAAACTTCGTCAACGATTCGCTGTGGGATGAATTTTTGGCCTTCCAATACGCCAAAAAGCCATTGCCAACCACCATTGAGCAACCAACCGCAACCGTCGAACGTCAGCCAACCCCAACGCCTGAGCCAATTGATGTGACCGAGGTTGAAGCACCTGGCTCCGAGCCAATTACGGTTGCTGCGATTGAACTTTCAAGCACAACCGCCAGTCTCGATCAGCCTGTTGTGCTCACCAGCAGCATCACTGGCGATAATATTGCCTTCGTTTATATCTTCATCGGCTACTATGATCAAGAGTCCGATTCAATTCAAGTTTTGGATATGGACTACCTTGACGCTGAACAAACCCGCGAAATCGGCGGAGTCTTTTATCCCGATTGGGGCGAGGCCTCGACGATCGATATTGAGTTTGAGTGGGATACGCAAGTTTTTGCCATGCACAACGAAACCACCGCAAGTCTAGCCTTGTTTAGCCCCGAAGATTATGGAGCATCGCCCGAAGATGCCACCTACACCGTCGAAGGCTTGTACACCACTGCCAAAGGCAAAAAGACTCGACGCGCGTTGTTGTTGTTCAGCAATGGCGAGTTGGTACAAGTGCTCGGGTATACTGGCAAGGAAGATACTGGTTCGTTGCGCGAAATCAACCCTAAGCGTGGCGATAAATTTGTGGTGCTCGATACTTGGCTTGAAGAATCACAACAAACTGGCGAGAGCGAATTTGTCAATTACGAAGGCGAAACCTTTGTGTTTGGCGATGACAACTTTACTTGGGAGCTTGAACCAGCTCCTGCTGGGAATTACCTCGTTGGCTTCTTCGCTGAAGATTTTGATGGTAATGTCTACTCAGCCTATGAAACCTTGATTATCGAGTAAACCTTTAAATCGTAAGGGCGCTGGTTTTGTACCAGCGCCCTGCTTTATTTTAGTTAGGTGGTCAATCTAAGGAACCCAAATCAACCACACCGCGCTATTGCCGTAAACCGAGCCAGCTACATCGCGGAAGGTGATGGTTAGCTCTTGATCAAGCCATGATGTCAACTCGCTGCGCGAAATCTCAACAACTTGGGGCGTTGTTAAGCTACGTTCGTACAACACCGCATTATCAGCCCAAACCGTCATTTGATCATCAACCCGAACTTCGGCAATCGCGTCAGGACGCGATGAAAGATAGAAGCGCCCAGTCGTTGGCAATGGAGTATTGATTGTTAATGTCGTGGTGTAATAAATTTGGCCTTGTTGAGTGATTGGAATCAACGGCTGAGCCACGGCATTAATCACGATTGGGAAGATTGGGCGACTATCAGTAACCAACGGCAAAAAGGTCGTTGAACTACCAGCAACCGGAGTCACGCTTGGTTGGCTCGTTGGCGTGGCCGTTGGTGTATTGGTTGCGGTTGGTGTGCTCGTGGCCGTCGGGGTTATGGTTGGCGTGCTGGTTGCAGCAGGAACTCGCCGTAACAAAACGCTGATACTATTGCCATAAAAGTTTGAAGTCGCAATATCAACCAAACCATCATTATTCAAATCGGCATAGATTAACGACGTTGGGTGCACGCCTGAGGTTACCAGTTGTGGGCTGCTAAAATTGGCATTGCCTAAGCCAAAATAAATACTGACCGTGCCAGGATCAACATCATTAACCGTATTGGTTGCCAGAATATCCAGCACGCCATCTCCATCAAGATCAGTTATTTCAATATCGCTTGGGCCTTGCAAGAAAATCGTTGGAGCAAGCGGCGTAAAGCTACCACTCTCATTATTGATCAAGCGAGTCATACTTTGTTCCCAACGATTAACCGCGATAATATCGTTATCATTATCGCCATCAATATCGCCAATCCCAGCGCTATGGGGAATATTGCCAACCCCATAATGAACCGCAGAACTAAACGTACCATTGGCATTATTAATCAACACGCTGACACTATCACTACCAGCATTGGCCACAACCACATCAGCATACCCATCGCCAGTTAAATCACCAACTGCCTCAAGCGTTGGCGAAGCCTGAACCGTGTAGATCGTTTGATTAGCAAAGGTTCCATTGCCATTGCCCAACAAAATACTAACCCCTTGACTATCTTGGTTGGTTATAACCGCATCAAGTTCAGTATCTTGATTTAGATCACGCAAGATTACGTCGGTTGGGCGTGCACCAGTGCTAAACGATTGGGCAATTTGGAACGTGCCATCGCCATTACCGAGCAATACACCTAGTTGATTTGAGGTTTGCTTGGTCACGACAATATCTAAATCGTTATCACCGTCAACATTACCGACATCGATGCCACAAGGAGTAGCAACACTATACGTGGTGTGCGTTGGGAAAGCGCCGGCTCCATTATTTAAAAATATTTGAACTTCGCTACTTGCCTGATTTGCCGTCGCTAGATCGACAAAACCATCGCCATTGAAATCACCACGACCCAATTCGCATGGGCGGCTTGGTGAACTATAGGTCACCACTGGATGAAAATCAATTGGATTAGGCAGCGTTTGGGCCAGCAAGCCTCGGCTATTGGCATTAACTACCAATAAACTGCTCACGACAATTGTACCGATGCTCGCCAGCACGGCACGCCGAAAAACCATTGTGGTCTTCATTGAATCTCCCATCAATCAACAAGCAGGGGGTATTTCTCTCTGCATCAATGTTACACCAGTATATCATAGACAATTTAAATATTAAGCGCTATTTTAGGCAGTACACGCGTTGGGCTACACTGATGGGCAAGCGAGGCGTAGCGATGAATCTCAATTCATTAAAAAAACTGCTCAAACACCAAGCCTACCACCAAATACTTGAGCATTTGCAAACTGGCCCAACTTGGAAGCAAAAGTCGCTTGATCATGCCCTCTATCAGCTTGCCAGCCAACCAGCTGAAACCCTGATCGCCACATTACTCAGCGCTGGCGCAAACCCCAACCAATCACTGCAAGACAACCGCTATATCAGCTTGCATCGGGCAGCAATCTATAATCGTTATGCGATCGCTGAGCTTTTGTTGAGCCATGGAGCCAACTGCCATGCCCAAAGCGCTAAGCAACAAACGCCACTACATTTGGCTTGTCTCAACGGCCATTTCGAGCTAGCCCAATTGCTTTGGCATAACGGCGCTGATCTGCATGCCCAAGCTGATTCAAACTTCACACCATGGTTATATGCAGCCAGCAGTGGCAATCTCCAACTACTCAGGTGGTTGTTAGACCAAGCGGTTGATATTGATCAAACGACGGCTAATGGCATCTCGGCCCTAACGTTGGCAGCGTGGAATGGGCATCAAGCAGCCGTCGAATGGTTGTTAGCCAATGACGCAGCAATCGAAGGCCCGCCAACCAGAACTCGCACCCCGTTGCATGCTGCATTAAGTAAAGGCCATATGGCAATTGCCAATTTGTTGCTTGATCACGGGGCAGCGGCCAACGCCATAACCAGCGAGGGCAATAGCTGCGTGTGTTTGGCTGCTTGGCACAATGCTACTGATTTAGTTGATCGTTTATTGCAGCTTGGCTCACCCATTAATTGTGCGATGGCAAAACCGCATGCGACCGCCTTGCATGCTGCGGCCCAACTCAATAACCCTGCGATGGCCCAGCAACTTTTAGCCAACGGAGCGAAGATTAATGCACTCAATCCACAAGGCTTGATGCCATTTCACACAGCGATCAGCACTATTTGCGCGACTAAAAGCGCCGATCTCGCGTTGATCGAGGTTTTTCTGCGGATGGGAGCCGATCCTAACCAGCCAAGTTATGCAATCAAGCAGCTTGGCAAGGAAACGCAGGTGCGCGAACATTGGCGACCCTTAGGCTATGTGTTGGCCCAAAAACGGCGTGATTTAGCCGAGTGTTTATTGGCTTATGGTGCTGAGCTTAATTTGCCAAGCTATGGCAAGTGGGCGATGGAGCAAACACCACTTGAAGTTGTGGCTAGCGCCGAGGTTATTGATCAAGAGGCTGGCGAATTGTTTAGCTGGCTCCTCAGCCTCAAACCGCAAATTCCCCCAAAGCTGCTGCCAAGCATGCTTATAACGCAAAAATTCGGCTTTGCCCAACAATTAATCGCGGCTGGAGCCGATCTGCATGCTCCCGATGTTTTAGGCGCAGCGATTACCGCTAAAAACGAGCACTATGTTCACGATTTTTTGGCACGAGGCGTAAATGTTGATAGCCCATATCGCAATTACACAACCGTGTTACAGCTAGCACTGAGTTCTTATCCCCAATTCGCGCTGCGATTAATTGAGGCTGGAGCCGATTTAACCCACTTGGTTGATGAGAACCCAAGCCTCAATTATCCAATGCTGATTCGCCAACAACGCTCAAATCGGCCAGCGATCAGCAATTTAATGCTACTCGATTTGATTGCCGAAGCCATGCTAGCCCAGCTTGAGCCTGCAAACCCAGCTTATCAAGCCTTGCTCGATCAAGAGTTTGCCGAGCGCGTTTGTACAGCAAACGAAACAACATGGCAGATTTGGCTGGCACGCGGAGCCAATATCCATGCGCTGAATCATGCTGGATTGTTGGGGTTCAGCCAGCTTTGCGTCCACGGCGATTTAGCTGGCGCTCAAACACTCTATGCCAACGGCGCAAATATCAATCAAACTGACCATTTTGGCCGCACTGCCTTGCACTGGGCAGTTGAGCGGCAACAGCTGGCAAGCATACAACAATTGCTGGCTTGGGCTGCGGATATGCATAGTGCAACGCCCTATGGCTACACGGCGTTGCACTATGCCGCCTTAGCCAATCGACTGGATCTGGTTGAATTGTTGTTGCAAGCCAAGGCTGATCCGACGGTGCAACTCACGACGGGGCGCTTACAAGGCTGGACGGCATTACACTGCGCCTATGCAGTCGATAATCAATCATTAATTAAATTGCTGCACCCACTAACGCCCACAATCACGCCGCCAGAGCCAGGTTCGCAGCATATTCAAGGAACCTACGACGTAACAATGGCGCATAACGGCTGGCACAAACCACGCCCAATTAGCCAGCAAACCCAACGTTGCCCCGCTTGCGCCGAGCACATGCTCTACAACACTGCTCACAGCTTCGATGGCTCAGGCCAACTAGCCGATCGAATTGAGATCTATCGCTGTGGGAATTGTCAGGCCGTATTTTGGGAGAATAGTATGGCTACGTGGCGCTCACGTTTGCAGCCATGGTCAAGTTTTGTGCCGGATTAAAGATGTCAGCCTATTTTGTGATCAGCGCCTACAACCCACAGGCCAGCATCGATGACCAAATTGATGCAAGCAGCCTTGCTGATCAACTCCAGATTAATTGGGTTGATTATCGCCATGCGCTGATCAACGATTGGCCAGCGATCAGCTTTAATCATCAACCTGATTGGGCCTTAGAATGGATGCTTGAGCCAGCGGGCATGCTCGGTCGCTTATGGCACGCAGGTCATAGCCTTGAACATCAGGTTGCTGGGAGCCTGACTGCGGCCTTTATTGCTTGGCATCGAAAGTATATTGATTTACGCTACCCGCTCTATCTCTTCCGTCCACCACAGCGAGTCTGTTTAGAACTTGTTGGATCAACCAGCCTAACCACGATTCAAACATGGCTCGATCAATCGCTTGACCACTATCGACGTGGTGCTTAAATTTGCGATAAAAATTAACAAACCTCAAAATTAATTAAATAATTTAATGTATAATAGCTGGGTATCCACTTCTACCCCTAGGAGGTTTGGCATGCCCGGAAAACGTTCATCGCTGGTGATCGTTGCAGCCTTGGTGGTCGCATTATTGAGTAGCTTTGCCGCCGCCACTCTCGTCACTCCTACCGCCGCTTCGTCCGATGGTTTTTGGCAAGATGTGAAGGAAAGTCGGATTGCCCAAAAAGGTGCTCGCCAAATTGTGCCAACGATCTATCGCACCGTTGCACTTGATGTCGCTGGATTGAGCCAATATTTGGCCAAAGCACCACTAGAGCAAGATCAGTCGGTGGCAAACTCGTTGTATACCCTGCAATTGCCCATGCCCAATGGCAAATTCGAGCAATTCCGCGTTGTCGAATCGCCGATTATGGAGCCAGAACTAGCGGCAAAATTCCCCGAAATTCGCACCTACTTAATCCTTGGGGTGGATACTCCCAATCTGAGCGGGCGCTTGGATCTGACCCCCGCCGGCTTTCATGGCTTAATTCTAGGCGATCAAGGCCGGATTTTCATTGATCCCTACAGCGCTGGCGATACTCAACATTACATCGTTTACGATAGCAAAAATTTTGTGCCCAGCAGCCAAAAATTGGCTGATCGCCAAGTCGAAGATTATGTGATCGACCTACCATTGACCGATGATGGCTTGGCAGCACCCAAAGCGGTTGGCGATAAATTGCGCACCTACCGTTTGGCCATGGCCGCCACTGGCGAGTACACTGCCTATCATGGTGGAACCGTTGCCAAAGGCTTGGCGGCAATCACCACCAGCGTCAATCGGGTTAACGCAGTGTACGAACGCGAAGTTGCGGTACGCATGGTACTTGTTGCCAACAACAGCAATATCATTTACACCAACGCCAGCACCGACCCCTACACCAACAACAATGGGGTTACGATGCTCAGCCAAAATCAGACCAATGTTCGCAATGTAATTGGCAATGCCAATTATGATATTGGTCACGTGTTCAGCACTGGCGGCGGCGGGGTAGCCTCGTTAGGCTCAGTCTGCTCGACCAACTACAAAGCTCAAGGCGTAACTGGCTCATCGGCTCCAGTTGGCGATCCATTTGATATTGATTATGTGGCCCACGAAATTGGTCATCAATTTGGCGGCAACCATACCTTCAATGGCACAACTGGTAGTTGTGGTGGTGGCAATCGCGCTAGTAGCGCCGCCTACGAGCCAGGTAGCGGCTCGACAATTATGGCCTACGCAGGGATCTGTGGCGCTGAAAACTTACAATCCAACAGCGATCCGTATTTCCATTCCAAGAGCTTGAACGAAATTACGACCTTCATCACAACTGGCGGCGGCTCAAGCTGTGGCACAGCAACCAACACTGGCAACACCGCTCCGGTGGCCAATGCTGGGGCCGATTACACGATTCCACGCAGCACACCATTCGAATTAACCGGCACTGGCAGCGATGCCAACGGCGATAGCATGACCTACAACTGGGAGCAATATAACTTGGGCACGGCTGCGCCACCCAACACCGACAACGGCTCACGCCCAATTTTCCGTAGCTTCAACCCAAGCACCAACCCTAAGCGCTCGTTCCCTAAATTGAGCGATATTTTGAACAATACCGCGACAATTGGTGAATCATTGCCAACCACCAGCCGCACCATGGTTTTCCGGCTGATTGTGCGCGATAACCGGGCAGGCGGCGGCAGCTATGCGATTGATAGCGCCAATGTGACGGTCAGCAGTGCGGCTGGGCCATTCGCCGTAACCTCGCCGAATACCGCCGTCACTTGGACTCGCAACAGCAGCCGTACCATCACTTGGAATGTTGCCAGCACCACCGCTGCACCAATTAGCTGCGCCAATGTTGAAATTTTGTTCTCAAGTAATGGTGGCAGCAGCTTCAGCAGCTTGGTTAGCTCAACCCCCAACGATGGCAGCCAAGCCGTTACCATCCCCAACACCGCAACCACCCAAGCACGAATCAAAGTACGCTGTGCCAACAACGTCTTCTTTGATCTTTCAAATGTGAACTTTACCGTAAACTAGTTAAAGCTTGTGCCCTTCGTGGATCAATTATGATGATCCACGAAGGGCACAAACCATAAATCAATGCTGATCGCTCCTCTTTCAGAAGCTTTATTCAGCCTCGACCGCTTGCCATTCAATTTTGAGTTTTTCGCGAAAGGCAAATTGCTCAAAATGTTCATCCATAATGTGTTGGATGGCTCCAATAGCCTCACTGGTCTCTGCATCAATCACAAAAATCAAGCGTTCAGCTTCAGCTTGCATTGCACATGTGCCCATGGCAAAATAGGCCGTACCTTGTTGATCGTCGTATTCGACTTTGATTTTGTGGGCGTAGTGCTTGCACAATTTTTTGATGTAGCTCGAACCAAGTGCGGTCGGAATGGTTGCCTGAGATTGCATGAAATGCTCCTTATACAAAATAGTCGTTGATTGATCCACGAAGGACACGAAGGATGAAACCACGAAGGACACGAAGGGCACGAAGCTATATTTAGCCACAGATGAGCACAGATTTGTTTGATTATGGTTCTTCATCCCTCATAATTCATCCCTTATCCTGCTTAACTCTGCGCCTCTGCGTAGAACCTAGCCCTTTTGATTTTTGCCTTCTGACTTTTGACTTTTCTGCACCCCAACAATAATTGGCGTACCGCTAATTGGGTCGGGGATTAATCGACAGTGCACACCATAGAGTTGATGGATTAATTCGGGGGTAACCACGGCGTTTGGCGCTCCAGCAGCGATGATCGAGCCAGCACACATGGCGATCAGATGGTCGGCGTAGCGACAAGCACTAGCCAAATCATGCACCACCATCACCACGGTTTTGCCTTCAGCCGCCAATTGGCGAATCAGCTCAAATACCTCGATTTGATGCCCAAGATCAAGCGCAGCGGTCGGCTCATCGAGCAGCAGCAATGGCGTTGATTGGGCAAGAGCCATGGCGATCCAAGCGCGTTGGCGTTGACCACCCGAAAGCGTCGTCAAGGGTCGATCAGCCATCGCCATCAAATCAGCAGTCGCAATTGCTGTCACCACCGCCTGTTGATCTTCTTTAGACCACTGACGCAATAAACCAGTATGCGGATGGCGACCAAATCGCACCAAATCGGCTACGGTCATGCCGTCGGGAGCAACACCATCTTGGGGTAACAAAGCCAAGGCTTGGGCCATCTCTCGCGGCGAAAGACGGGCAATATCTTGGCCATCGAGCAAAATTTGGCCTTGCTTGGCTGGATGCAATTTGGCTAAACCCGCCAGCAAAGTTGATTTACCACAGCCGTTTGGGCCGATAATCGCCGTAACCTGGCCATGGGGAATCGAGGCATTCAGCTGATCAATAATCGTTGTGCGTTGGTAGCCCAAGACCAAATTTTGGGTTTGCAACGCCGCTGGGGGAGAAACACTCATAATTGTTTGCCTCGCGGGGTTCGCAACAGGAACCATAATAAGTAAGGGCCGCCAACTAAGGCTGTAACAATGCCCACCGGAATTTCAGTTGGGCTGAACAAAGTGCGGCCAAGCAAATCAGCCAGCATGGTAAAGCATGCGCCAGCCAAGGCCGAAGGCACAATCGGCACAGTGCGCGGGCCAGCCAAGCGCCGCCCTAATTCAGGTGCCGCCAAGCCAATCATGCCAACAGGGCCAGCAACCGCAACCGCAAGGCCGGTCAAGCTGCCCGCCAACAAAATCGTGAAGAAGCGCAAGCGATTGACCCGCACCCCCAAACTTTGGGCAACCGCATCGGGCAAGCGCACCAAATTAAGGCGTTTACCCACGATCGCAGCCAGCGGGAGTAATATCACCACGCCCCAAGCCAGCAAACTTACAGTAATTCCCGAACGATCGTTCAAGCTGCCAATTGTCCAAGGAAAAGCATCGTTGGCAGCATCAATTGGGGCACGTGCTAGCATCAAATTGGTGGCAGCTCCACAGATTGCGCCCAAGCCCAGCCCAGTGATTAAGAAACGATAGCCACGTGTGCCAGCCCCGCCACTCAAGGCAAAGGTTAAGGAAAGCATGGTGATTGCGCCAATCAAGGCCATGCCTGAGGGCGCGAGAGTTGTGCTAACTCCCACAACCGAGGCAACCGCAAAGGCCGTCGCAGCATTATCGATCCCAATCGTATCGGGGTTGGCCAGCCGATTGCGACTGAGCGTTTGCAACAAACAGCCAGCCATACCCAAAGCAGCGCCAGCCATGCCACCTGCCAAAACCCGCGTCAGCCGTAAATCGCGCACAATAAAGATATTTTTGGTTTCGCCTTGATTAAACAAAGCTGCCAAGGCATCAAGTGGGGCGATTTTGACTGTGCCACTGCCGAGGCTCAGGCCAACCAAAACTACCGTCGCAAGCAGCAAAAGCAAACTTGCCAGCCAAGCCCGTCGATCCAACAGCAGGCTCAAACGGCCAAAGCGCAGCAACCACAAGCCAGTTGGTTGGCCTGTAAATGGCTGAGCTAGGTTTAGCTCGTGAGCAGCACTCGTGGTTGGGTTCAGCGAAAGTCGATCCATGCCATTCTCCTAGAGCGCTGGTAAGCGTTGGCTGCGCACAATCAGCACCAAAATTGGCGCACCAATTAATGCTGAAATCACACCCAGCGGGGTTTCGGTTGGTCGCGCAACAATCCGCGAAAGCACATCGGCCAACAGCACAAAACTTGGGCCAAGCAGCACCGCCAATATTAACGCTCGCCGAATATCTGGCCCAACCATCGCACGAGCCGCAATCGGCACCACTAGCCCAACAAAGCCAATCGGCCCAGCCATCGCCGTGGCCGAACCAACCAATAAGGCGACGCTGATCATCACGCCTGTTCGGACTAATTTGGGACGTTGACCCAGCCCACTGGCAACTTTTTCGCCCAGTGCCAAGGCCGCTAATGGCCGTGCTAGCAGCAAGGCAACCGCCAAACCCAGCAATAATACGGGAATTGCCGAAGTGATGCTGCTTAAATTACGGCCAGCAATTGCGCCAATCGTCCAAAAGCGCACTTCATCAGCGGTGCGTTGATCGGTCAACAGAATTACTGAGGAAACCGCCGCCAGCATGCTGCTCAAGGCTGCTCCCGCCAGCACTAAGCGAATTGGATCATCACCGAGGCCACTCATGCGGGCAACGCCGAGCGCGACGCTACAGCCAATCAACGCCCCAAAAATGGCAACGCCAACTTGTAAATTATTCAAGCTGGCTCCAAGCGCAATCGATACGACCACAGCTGTTGCCGAGCCTGCGCTTACTCCCAACAAACCTGGTTCAGCCAAAGGATTACGGGCAGCCGCCTGCAATAATGCACCAGCCGAGCCAAGCGCCACGCCGACCAAAACGCCAATAATCGTGCGTGGTACGCGCAAATCGAGCACGGTCAAACGGGCTTGATCATCACCAGCGCCTTGGAGCACAGCAAAGACTTGGGCCAAGCCAATTGCATTATCCGAGCCAACCCCAAGGCTCAATAAAATAACAATTGCCAGCAAGCCAAAGGCTGCCAGCACTCCAATCAGCATGCGTCGCGAGAGCAAAGTTGTAGCCATAATACATTTCCCAAGAATGTTTTAATTGGGGCAAGAAGAACATAGAGCATAGAACATATCCCCTCACCCCAACCCCTCTCCACTGCGGCGGGCGAGGGGCTTTTAGTTTAATGGTTCCCCCTCGCCTGCTGGGCGGGAGCGGTGGGGTCGTTCCCTCACCCCAACCCCTCTCCCACTACGGCGGGCGAGGGGCTTTTGGTTTAATGGTTCCCCTCGCCTGCTGGGCGGGAGAGGGGGCTAGGGGGTGAGGGCATGCAAACGAACCGATCCCCGATCCCCAACAACAACCCCACAATAACCTATTGTGCCGCAGGAACGCCAGCGACAATATCGCTCAAAATTGCATCGGCAGCCAATGGACCAAACGCGCTGCTCCAGAGTTGAGCGCTAACCGCCACAACTTGCTTGGATTTTTCAGCCTTCAATTGGCCAAACGCTGCTTGTTCGCGGGCGGTTGCCAAAGCGCCATCACCTTCAGCATTGAACGTGGCCACAAACAACCAGTCGGTATCAACGGTTGCCAATTGTTCCAAGCTCAAAACATCAGTGTGTGGTGCATCAGTGCCCAAATCGATCGCCACTTGGGGCAAGCTCAAGCCCAATTCTTCGATCAAGACAACTGCTGGCAACAAGCGACCCATCACCAATGGGCCTTGGGGCATCCAGCGGATAACTGCGCCAGTCGTGCCTTCTTTGATTGCCAATTTGGTTTTGGCATCAGCAACTTTCGCATCGAATTCTTTCAACCAAGCTTCGAGTTCGCTGGTTTTGCCCAAGGCTGCGGCATATTCGCCAGCGGCATCCTTCCAAGCGCCAATGCCGTTGGTTGGCACAATGGTTGGAGCAATTGCGCTCAATTTTTTGTAGGTTTCTTCGTCGATGCGGTTGTGGGTCAAAATCAAGTCGGGGGTAGCAGCAATCACTGCTTCGAAATTGATTTCGCCAGGGTTACCAACAATCGCAATCCCAGGCACTTTATCGGCGATATAGGGAGCAACGCCTTCGCTCAAACGTGAGCTAATGCCACCAACTGGGATAATGCCCAAGGCCACGGCGGTATCCAATGCGCCTTCATCAAGCGTTACCAACCGAGCAGGAGTTGCTGGCACTTCGACCGTGCCATAGCGGGTTTCAATGCTGCGTGTGCCGCTAGCACTGGTTTCTGTAGTTGCTTCGGCGGTTGGCGCTTCGGTCGCGGCTGGTACTTCGGTTTCCGCTGGCACTTCGCTTCCTGCTGGAGGAATGGTTGCCGCAGAAGCTTCGGTGGCCGCTGGGGCGGTGGTGGCAGTTGGAGCCGTAGTCGAGCCACAAGCAGCCAAGGTCACAAGCGCGAGTAAGGCCAATAACGAACGAAAACGAACTGAAAGGGATGTCATTGGTGTAATTCCTTTGTATGCTAAAAATTTTAGCGAATACCAATACTAGTCTGGCGTAAATCGGGTGCGGGCAATAAACCCGTTCGAATACACCGCTCAAGATAGCCAAAGAAGCGCTCGCGATCGATCACAGGCACAGCAATGCCATGCGCTGCAAGCGTTTGCAGCAAGCGTTTGTTTTCAATCGTACCAATTGCGCTGGGCAGTTCCCCACCATCAGCCTGGCGCTCAAAGAAGGTCAGAGTCGCCTGACTCATCGCATCGTCGGCGTTACGCAACGCTTGATACCATTGCTCAACCCTGCACAATTGCACGGCATAGCCATACTCGCCAACCCAGCCCAAAAGTTGGGCAAAGCTGATTGGTTCGTTGGGAGCAAGGTTATACACGCGCACGCCGCGATGATTATGGCTAAATTGCACGATTGTCTGTGCAGCAAAATCAACTGGATTCCAGATTTCCTCGACAGGCAGGCTGGGCAATAAGCCACGCGGCACACCTGCTTGGACAATCCGCCAAAATAAATCATCTTGATTGACGAAATTGCTTTGATTTGGGCCAACTACCCGCCCCAAACGATAAACAGCAACCGGCAAACCACGGGTAGCCGCTTGTTCGAGCAAGCGTTCGGCAACCCATTTGCTTTGGCTATAGCCATCGCGTAGGCCAGCATGCGCCGCCACAAAATCTTCGGGCACGCGGTGCATCACGCTTTGCGGTGGTGAAACTGCCAAGGTCGAAACGTAATGCACTGGGGTGCAATGCACCGCTGCCAAACGCAAAATTTCGCTGGTGGCGTTGACGTTGACCGCCCGCAAGCTGCTATACTCGCGAACCACGCTGACCATCGCCGCATTGTGATAAATCAGATCGCAACGTTCGATCAAGCTTTGCCATTGCTGATCGTCAAGCCCAAATTGGGGCTGAGCCAAATCGCCCTGCCAAGCTTCAACCTGCTCGGCAAGCTGCTCGCTTGGCAATTCGTAGTGTTGCAAACTTGCTTGCAACCGCTCAAAGGCTGCCGCATTCGAGCCAGCTCGCACCACACAAATCACGTTGGTGGTGGTTGTGCTAAGCAATTCGGCCAACAGATGTGCCCCGACAAAGCCAGTTGCCCCAGTCAACAGCACGGTTTGGATTGGCCGTGGCTGGGCATTCAGTTGTTTGGGCACAATCTGCTCAGGCAAATTGGCATCGCTCAAAAATTGCGGCGCTGCCTCAGGAGCCTGCTCAAATTCAGGGTCGAGCGCTTGGCTCAAGCCCGCAATCGTGGGATAGCGGAAGATCAAGGCGGCGGTTACTTCGCGACCCAAGGCCATACCCAAACGATTGGCAACCTGAATGGTTTGCAGCGATTGACCGCCCAAGCCAAAGAAATCGGCTTCATCGTTGAATTCAGTTTGGCCCAAAACTTCGGCCCAAACTTGACGAATTAATGCTGGCGTATCGTTGATCGCAGCATTCACCATCACTGGTGCTGGCGCTAAGGCCGCCACAGCCTTGCGATCGATCTTGCCTGCACTGCTGCGCGGCAAGCGTTCAACAATCGTGATCGCCGCCGGAATGACCGCCGCTGGCAGATGTTGGCTGGCGTGATTGCGCAATTCAGCCACGCTCAAACTAGCATCGCTGACAACGACTGCTGCAAACAAGCGCTTGCTCGCATTGCCAAGCTGCTGGCCAATCACCGCTACTTCGCGCACCGCTGTATGCCGCAAAAAGACCGATTCAATTTCGGCAGGCGTAACACGCTGGCCGCTAATTTTGAATTCGTCGTCGCTGCGACCCACAAACTGTAACTGACCTGCGAACAAACGCACTCGATCGCCAGTGCGATAGGCGCGGGGCGCATGCGGCAATTGGCTAAGTTGGCCAAAATTCAGCGCATCCAAATCGGGGCGTTGATAGTAGCCAGTTGCTAAGCCATTGCCCAGCAGATATAAATCGCCAACATCGCCTGCAAAAATTGGCCGCTGGTCGCTGCCCAAAATGGCTGCTTGCACCCCAGCCAATGGTCGGCCAATCGTAATTGGCTGGTTGGGGTCGCTCAATTCGGCCACGGTCGCCACCACGGTCGCCTCGGTTGGGCCATAGGTGTTGAACAAACGCACATTCGGCGCAACCACGTTCAACCAGCCTTGAACCCGCTCTGGCAGAGCCGCCTCGCCCCCGATAATTACCACCCGCAAACATTCGGGCAACTGCACCGCGCCTTGGGCCACACTATCGGCTAATTCATGCCAAAAGGCGGTTGGCAAATCGAGCACACTAATCGCATGCGCTTGGCAGGCGGCCACAAAGCGCTGTAACGATTCGAGCATGGCATCGTTGCGCAACACCAAGGTCGCGCCTTGGCAAAGCGTCACAAAAATTTCTTCAACGCTAGCATCAAAAGCTAATGGGGCAAATTGCAGCACCCGATCAGCGGCGCTGATTGCGTAACGCTCAGCCGCAGCCTGCACAAAACCCGCCAAGGCTTGATGGCTAATCACCACACCTTTTGGCTCGCCAGTCGAGCCAGAGGTATACATGATGTAGGCTGGTTGGGCCAAATCGACCCGTGCCTCGAACCATGCATTGGCCTTGCTCAACTGCTCGACCAACAACAAATTGGGCAGATCAAAAGCTTGCTGTGCCAAAACTAGCACTGGTTGGGCTTGCGCCACGACACTCGCCAAGCGGCTTTGCGGCCATTGCGGGTCAAGTGGCAGATAGGCTGCCCCACAACAAAGCGTCGCCAAAATTGCGACAATTGCCTCGCGGCTACGCGGCAAAGCCACGCCAACCACGCTGCCAGCAGTTACCCCGCGCTGCACCAATTGGCCTGCCCACGCATGGACGTGGCTCGCCAACTCGGCATAGCTCAGTTGCTCAGTGTCGGTAACCAAAGCCAAAGCGTGCGGCTGTTGCCTGGCATTATGTAAAATTCGCTCGATCACGCTGGTCAGCGGCAAGCGCAACTCGCCGCCATCAAGCACAAGCGGCGCTGGCAAAACCTGCTGCTCAGCCACAGGTATGCTTGGATTTGCCAGCCATCCATTTAATAGGTGTTGAATTGCCGCAAAATGATATTCAAGCGCTGCTTGGCTGTAGCAAGCCGGATTGGCCTCAAGCGTCAGATAGAGTTGGTTGCCGCGCAAAATCACGTTGAAGGCCAAATCTTCGACTGGGCCAGCGGTGAGTGTAGTGCTCTGGGCTTGGCAATCACCAAAATTCAGCGGATGATCGAAGGGCATAATATTGACGACAGGCCCAAACAAGCGCCGCCCAGCGCCAACAAAGCCCAAATCGCGGCGCAACTGCTCATAGCGATAGCGGCCATGCTTGCGGAAGGCATTGCGTTCGGCTGCCACTACCGCAGTTAATTGGGCCAAATCATGCTCAGCCGCAACGTTAAGACACAGCGGCACAATATTCATGGCCATACACGGCACACGCAACGCCACCGAACCCAAACGGCTCATCAAGGGCATGCCCAAAACGACGCTCTCGCTGTTGTTCCAGCGGGCGAGATAGGCTGCCACCACCGCCATCAAGGCATCGGGCCATGTGCTACGGCTGGGCTTGGCGATTGCAGTCAATCGCTCGATCAAGTCGTTCGCTAAAGCCGTGCTCAAGCGAATGCTGCGCGGCTGCGATAGGGCAGTTTGCTGAGTCAGGCTGACCACTTGCGGATTATCTGCAAAGCGATTAACCCAAAATTCGCGATCAAGCGTGGCCTGAATTGAGACTTGATAGGCGTGATCTTCAGCAATTACTGGGACCAATTCGCCAAAGCTTGGGCTGAGCGTGGCCTTGGTTTGCAATGCCGAGTAAATTTCGGCGACGCGCTTGGTGAGCAAAGCAAAACTATAGCCATCTAAGGCAATGTGATGCGCTCGCAAATACCACCACACCTGATCATCAGCAAGTTGCAAAATCGCCGTGTTGAACAACGGGCCGGTTGCTAGATCGACCACATTGCCCAAATCGTGCTGCATCCAAGCTATGGCTCGTACTTCAGCATCGGGTAAATCACGCAAATCATGCACGGTCAAGTTAATTGGCTGTGGCTCAACCAGCGCATACGGCTGATCATGCTCAAGCCCAAAACGCAAATGCAGGGTTGCGGCTTCAGCAAAGGCCTGCTTAATCGCAGCGGTCAAATTGGTAAGCTCAACCGCACCGCGCAGAGCCACATATTCGGCTGTGTTATACAGCGGACTACTCGGATCGAGCTGTTGACCCAGCCAAATGCCATGTTGTGCCGCCGATAGCGCCAGCTTAGCCATGAGCTTGCTCCAGGAGTGGTGCGGCAAAACGGCGTTGCCACCATTCGGCTAAAGTTGGGGTTTCGGCCAATTCAGCAAAACCAACTTCACAGCCTGCTGCCCGCCAGCGCTCGGCCAAGGTCATCAAGCGCACTGAATCCAAGCCCCAATCAAGCAAATTATCATCAGCGCCGATGCTTTCAACATCATCAAGCAAATCGTGCAATTCGCTGCGTAATTGGTTGTAGCCCAATTCGCGTACCAATTGTTCGGTCGTGGTGACCACAGCACAACGGCCAGCGGCGTATTGCAAAGCCATGCGATGCTCGTCAAGCGTAAAATCGGCGACAGCATCGGCCACGAAAAATGGCTGAATATCTTGCATAAAGGCATCGCAGGCGGTCAACAAGCAGCCGAGATGGGCATAAACCCCACACACAATTAGTTGATCGCGGCCTGCTTCACGCAACAATTCACGCAACGGCGTGCGTTGAAACGCGCTGTAACGCCATTTGGTAATTACCTGATCGCCAGCCTGCGGCGCAAGCGGCGCGACAATCTCTGGTGGCGTGCCAGTGCTCAAACCTTTGCCCCAAAATGTGCTCAACAAGCCGCGATCTTCGGGCGCTTGGTCGCCTGGTTGGGCTGAATAAAACACCGGAATGCCCAGCGCATGCGCGTGATCGCGCAAGCTGGCAATCGAACGCAACACGCTGCTAATTGGCTCCTCGCCAGCAGGAAAAGCATCAATAAAATAATTTTGCAAATCGTGAATTAACAAGGCTACGCGCTGTGGCTCAGCCGCCCAATTAGCGCGGTTGGTTGGTAATTCGGTTGGAATTGCATAGGCCGCAATTGATGGTAACGCCATAATCTATCCTTCTAGGCTGGCACACGACCAGCACTTAATTGCTCACGTAACAGCCGTTTGTTGATCTTGCCAACCCCAGTTTTGGGCAAACTCTCCACGATTTCAACCCGATCTGGCAATTTGTATTCGGCAAGCCCACGGCTGCGCAAAAATTGCAACACTTCGCGGCGGTTGATATTCACACCGTTGCTGACAATCACCGCACAAGTGCGTTCGCCCAAAAATCGGTCGGGCAAGCCCACCAGCGCCACATCGTGAATCGCTGGGTGATTGAGCAAATGTTGCTCGATTTCTTCGGCAGCGACTTTTTCGCCACCACGATTGATTTGATCTTTGGCGCGGCCTTCGACTGAAACATAGCCAGTGGCGTTCAAGCGTGCCAAATCACCAGTCCGATAAAAACCGTCGCTGGTAAAAGCCCGTTGATTATGTTCAGCAGCGCGATAATAGCCGCGAATCGTGTAGGGGCCACGGGTAATCAGGTGACCAAGCTCGCCCAACGGCACATCATTATCTTCATCATCGACAATCCGTACCTCATCCAAGGGCGAAATTGGTCGGCCTTGGGTGTGGCAAATCAGCTCAGCCGCATCATCAAGCCGTGTGTAATTAACCAAGCCCTCAGCCATACCATAGACTTGTTGCAATTGGCAACCAAGCTCTGGCTGCACGCGGCGGGCGGTATAAGCACCAAAGGGCGCACCACCAACCAAAATTTGCTTGAGGCTTGATAATTCGGCCTTGCGATTTGCCGCAGCATCGAGCCACAGCAATGCCAGCGGCGGAACCATGCCAGTAATCGTCACACCTTCGCGAGCAATCAAGGGAAAAGCCACATCGGGGCTTGGTTGCGGCGCAAGCACCACCGTGCCGCCCGCCGCCAAAGTTCCCAATGTTCCAGGCGAACTCATCGGAAAGTTATGAGCCATCGGCAAGACGCACAAATACACGCTGCTGGCATCCAACTTGCAGATTTCAGCACTCGCTCGCACCGAATACAAATAATCGTCGTGGGTGCGGGCAATCAATTTGGGCACGCCCGTGCTACCGCCCGAAAGCTGGAACAAAGCCACCTCGGCAGGGTCAAGCGTTGGAAATTCGCTTGGCTCAGCATCGACCTCAGCCAAAGCAGTAAACGGCCCAGCCTCACCAACCACCAACACATGTTCCAAGGTTGGCGCAACCGCTTTGACCTCAGCTGCCAAATTGCGATAATCGAAACTGCCAACTTTATCGGCAATCACATAGGCCACGGCTTCGCTGTGTTGGCAAAAATAGCCAATTTCAGCCAAGCGATGGGCGGGCAGTGCCATCAACGGAATTGCACCAACCCGAAAGAGTGCAAAACAAACCACAAACCATTCGGCGCAATTGGGCAATTGCACCACCACCCGTTGTTTTGTTTGGATGCCGAGCTGTTGCAAGCCCGCTGCCAAGCGATCAACCCGTTGATCAAGCTCGCGGTAGCTCCAACGGCGTTCACCACATACCACAGCGGTGGCATCGCCCGAGCGTTGCGCCCACTCGCGTAGTGCTTCGCCAAAGGTCTGATCAACCCAATAGCCAGCCTTACGATAGCGTTCGGCAAACTCGGCGGGCCAAGCAGTTGTGCCTTCAAGGCCAAGCGTCAGCTCAGCCATTAGGCCACCTCGCCTTCGCTATCGATGCCCATCGCCAACAACATCGTGCGGAATTTCGCCGCAGTTTCGGCCAACTCGGCTTCAGGAGTCGAGCCTAGTACCACCCCAGCACCAGCAAATAAACGCAACGATTGATCAACAACTTCGGCACAACGAATCGTCACAATCCATTCGCCATCGCCTTGGGCGTTGCACCAACCAACCATCCCCGTGAAAAAGCCGCGATCAAACGGCTCGATTTCGCGGATGGCGGCGCGGGCGACCTCGGTAGGCGTACCACAGACCGCTGGAGTTGGGTGCAAGGCCAATGCCAAACCCAACGATGAAGGTGCATCAGGCTTTAATTCGCCAACCAAGGTTGTTGAGAGATGCCACATCGTCGCGGTGGAAATAACGGTTGGTTGCGGCACATCAAGGCTCAGACAGAATGGCGCTAAGGCCGCCGCAACCGCCTCAATTACAACCTTATGTTCATGCAAATCTTTGGGCGATTCGAGCAAACCTGCTGCCCGCCGCGCATCTTCTTCAGGGTCGGCGCTGCGCGGAATCGAACCAGCTAAGGGATTGGCGATCACTTGATTGCCATTACGCGCCAGCAACAATTCAGGGCTAGCCCCAACCAACGCGCGGCGGGTTGGCAACGGCACCGCAAAGGTATAGCCAGTTTTGTTGTTACGTGCCAAATTCGCCAGAATCAAATTCACATCAAGCGGTGCTTCGGCGGTCAATTGCAACGAGCGTGAGAGCACAACTTTTTGCAAATCGCCAGCCTGCATTTTGGCCAAGGCTTGAGCCACACCCTGTTTGTAGTGTTCGGGCGCTGGCATTGGCTCGATGCTGCAATGCGGCAAACGCTGGTTATGCCAATAGGGTTGGGCTTCGGCGTGCAATGGGCCAGCCCAAACCACCCGCGATGGCAAGGCCAAATAAGCCGCCGCATCGGGAGCAAAAGGCAATGCCCCAACCACGACTGGATTAACTTCACCACCACGTTCAGCCCGTTGCAGCGCCTCGTTAACTCGTTGCTCAAGCTCAAGCAAGGCGGTTTGGCTGATCAAATCAACATAGCTTAATTGGCCCAACAAGGTATGATTGGGCGATGCAAAGAAAAAGGCCGATTCTGCTTGATAGTTGTCTAGCAATTGCCACGCCGATTCGCGTAGCCGTTCTTGTTCAAAACTGCTCATGATCGTCATCCTTAATTGCCTGCTACACAGCCTTGGCTTAGTTCAAACCCACTTCCCGCGCAACTGGCTGGGCGGATTGTTGATTGATTTTTTCCATCAAATCAGCAAAATGTTCGTGGTTCAACGATTGAGGGCCATCGGAGCTAGCATGATCAGGATCATGGTGAACTTCGATCATCAAGCCATCGCCGCCAACCGCCAAGCCTGCCAAGGCCAAGGGCGCAACCAAGTACCATTTGCCAGTGCCATGGCTGGGGTCAACGATCACCGGCAGATGGCTGCGATGTTTGGCCATTGCCACAGCATTCAGATCGAGGGTGTTGCGGGTAGCATTTTCAAAGGTGCGAATGCCACGCTCACACAAAATCACATTGGGATTGCCGGTTGCCAACACATATTCGGCAGCCAATAGCCATTCTTCAATCGTGCCAGCTGGGCCACGTTTGACCATAACTGGGCGGCCAGTGCGACCAGCAGCTTCGAGCAAGGCAAAATTTTGCATATTGCGTGCGCCAATTTGAATCACATCGGTGTATTCAGCCACCAAATCTAGATCAGCGGTGTTGAGCGCTTCGGTAATAATTGGCAAGCCAGTTTCGGCGCGAGCTTTCGCCAAAATCTTCAAGCCTGCTTCGCCCAAGCCACGGAAGGCATAGGGTGATGTGCGTGGTTTGAAAGCCCCGCCGCGCAGCATATGAGCCCCAGCTTCGGCCACTGCATAGGCCGTGTTGAGCAATTGGCTTTCTGATTCGACTGAGCATGGGCCAGCCATGACAACTGGTTGGCCACCGCCAATTTTGACCGAACCAAGATCCACAATTGTGGCTTGGTGAGCATCGGTACGAGCAGCAAGTCGATACGGCGCGGGCTTGGTCGATGCGTTTGCATTGCTCATGAGCGAGAGATCCTTGTATCTAAGCACCGAGCGTTGCCCCACCATCAATGCGCAAATCGTGCATGGTGATGTGGCGAGCACGCTCGGAGAGTAAAAAAACAACAGCGTTGGCAATATCGGCAGGCTCGGCAATCCGCCCAAGCGGAATCCCCAAGCGAAATATTTCCAATGCGCCAGCAATCACCCGTTGCGGGCCAGTTTCGTCGTGCCACAACATGCGTTGCATGGCGGTGTCGGTCGAGCCAGGTGAAACGACATTACAGCGAATCTTATGTTGTGCTAATTCAAGGCCCAAGCACATGGTGAAGGCAGTTGCGGCAGCTTTAGAGGCAGCATAGGCCGCCATCTGCATGCGCGGCACGCCAGCGGCATTCGAGCCAACCGTCACGATGCTGCCAGCTTGGCGGGGAACCATGCGTCGAGCAACCGCCCGCGTTAGGTTGAACACACCTGTCGCATTCACATCGAGACTGGTTGCCCAATCCTCATCGCTCAACTCAACGACTGGAGCCATGCGCAAAATACCAGCAACATTTACCAGCAGGCCAATCGGCCCCGTCTGCTTTTCGATAGCATCAACCAATGTTTCAACCGCTTGGGCCTTGCGCACATCGATTGTGTGAGTGCTAAGCTGGCCTGCGCTGGTTTCTAAGCGTTGTTGCAACGCCTGCAAACCAGCAGATTGAACGTCTAACGCCATCACATGTGCACCGTGACGACATAATTCTTGGGCAACTGCGGCCCCAATACCTTGAGCAGCACCTGTTACTAGGGCTACTTGGTTTTTCAGTTCGGGGTATTCTGAAAATTGCACAAACGCTCCCTAACCGATCAGGCCTTGCCTGCAGTTTGAATGGCAATAACTGACGATGACAGTTGCTCGTTTTAGCTCAATTGTTCAGCTAAAAGCTTGCAAAATCTATCACCAACAAGTTGATTATGTCATTAACACAATTTAGTCGGATATAACTGTTTTTATTCAAGGCGCAGTATACGCAACAGGCTCAGATTTGTCAAACGCAGGTTAATGGGGATCGGTTGTCGGGGGCTGGGGATGAAGAGCATAGAGCATAGAACATAGAGCATAGGAGACTCAGGACGAGGGTTTAACTTAGAAGAGCAGAGGTTGGAGGGCGATTGGCTGAAGGCTACGGGCTAGTGGAGCATGCTGTGGTATTTCAAATGCCACTAGCCCATAGCCAATACTCGTACAACTGGCAATAGAAATTTTTGAGTTTACAAAGCCTGAAGCGCAGAGTTCATAATTATCGTTTTTGATAATGTTTGTCAAATTCTTTAATAATTTCAGTACTATAAAACTTCTTATGAGTTCCCTTTTTAGTTATAGAATTGAGATATCGGATACAACAATAACGTTCACCATATATTTCTTGATTCTCTAAACTCTTTCGTATCTGATGATATCGTTTATTAGCCTTGAAGTCAATATATCTACTAGCAAGAATTTCTTTTAGACGATTAGAATCTATTGGATATTGATTCTTAATTTTTTCATCTTCATCAATATAAACTCTAACTGCTGTATCTTCTTTATTTGTGGTTATACTAATATTTGCTGTAGAAACTTTCTTGAATTTAACTTCGTAGGCTAGTGTAATACTATAATCTGAGTCTTCTTCATATTTATTATTCAATTCTTTATTATATATAAAAGAAATTAACTTATTCAATTCCTTATCGCTAGAAAAAATATTATTCCTTGTTTCATCTACATGAAAGAAAGAAATCGGCATTAAAAAGAAATTGTAATGTGACAGATCTTCATCAAACCATTCAAGTATAATAGAAACAAAATTTTTAAGACTAGCTGTTCCTAATTCTAGAACTTTTTTTGATAATTCAGTATTTTTATTAATAAAATGTATAGAATTATCTCTTAATTCTACTAGTATTACTAGATTATCAGTACAAAACTTATTAATTTTACCTTGAGAGCTTAACATATTTAACGCTTTTATTATATCTATAGTCATAATATTTCCAGACCGAGTCTGTTTTGGAAAACCACTAGAATCGAAAACCTGAATACTAGAAATCTGATTATTATTATCAGCCATTATCTTTGATTTTAGTAATAACTCCCAAGCGTTAACTAATAAAATAGCAAACGTTTCTTCTCTATATCTAAAATCTGGTTTATTATAGATCTCAATCGATGATATGACTGCGGCCAAAGCTTTAGAAAGCAGAGCTTTCGCTCGTCCTCCGACCTTAATTTTATGCGGATCAAAGCTTTCAATACTTCGACATTGAATTCCATCTTGATTCTGATATTGAAATTCTGATGGATCATTTGGATTAGATTTAAAAACAAATCCTTTATCTCTAAGTGATCGTACTATACCAGCAGGTTGATCACTTACTCTTTTTAGTATAGATACAGGACATTCTTGTTTATATGTAAGTATCAAGAATGCAAGTGTTTTTTTCGAATGTTTTGAAGGAAAGTAACTTAATGTTAATAGTTCATACGAATATTCAGTATCTTCAGGAAAGCCAAATGAAATTAAGCATTGTCGAACCGATTCCTTGCGTTCAGTAACAATACTACTCGTAGTCATGGACTAGCCTCATATAGTAAGAAGTAAATATTAGTACTATAGACAAGTCAGGCTTATTATTTTACAGATCATTATTTAATACGTTTTCATACTGCATAAAATTCATTACTATCAGATTTGGGTGGCAATCATTGTTAGGGCCAGTATAATCAGCCTGTCAAGCCCAAAAAGCTATAAACAAAGTCCATAACCGATAACTTTCAAACTCCAAACGATTATGCTTTATGCTCAAGAACTCGGAGCTACACGCATTCAGATGGTTGCGAGATAGTTTTTGCTCCTGCTAAACTCCTTGGGGATCAGGTCATTTAACTCAAGGATAGCTCATGCAAGTATTTCGCGCAGTTGTATTGTTTATCTTGGCGGGCTTGGCCGAAATTGCTGGCGGTTATTTGGTTTGGCAGTGGCTGCGTGCCGATCGCTCGATCTGGTTTGGGGTACTAGGGGCAATTTTGTTGGTTGGCTATGGGTTTTTACCAACGCTTCAGCCGCAAGTTTGGAGTTTTGGGCGGGTTTATGCAGCCTATGGTGGGGTGTTTATTGTGCTCTCGCTCGCTTGGGGCTGGCTGATCGATCATAATCCGCCGGATCAGCCAAGCCTAGTTGGAGCCTGTTTAGCCCTAGTTGGTGCAGCAATTATCTTGTATTGGCCACGATAATAATTGGGGCAGGATTCAGAGATCAGGGGCTAGGGATCAGGTTCTGGACAGAGAAGCCTTCGTGTAACTTCGTGCTCTTCGTGGATCGAAGAACATCATGTCAATAATCCACCACGTTCCCTAAACCCTAGCCTCTGATCCCTAATCCCAAACTCGTTACCAGCGCTCGTGCACTAACGGGCGAATCAAACGATCATAAATCGCTTGGGCTTGGGCCATGGTTGCCGCATCGAGCGGGGCTAGCTCGGCAGCAGCAGCGTTGGCTCGCATTTGTTCAGGCGTTTTGGCCCCAGGAATTGCCGTCGTCACCGCATCGAACATCAAAATCCAGCGCAAGGCAAATTGGGCCATGCTGACATCGATTGGCACTAAAGCGTGTAATTCCTCAACGGCTTGCAATCCGGTAGCATAATCAACCCCTGAGAAGGTTTCACCTTGATCAAACGATTCGCCATGGCGGTTGTAATTGCGATGATCGCTAGCTTCAAACGTGGTTGCAGCGCTGATTTTGCCTGATAGCAAACCGCTGGCTAAGGGAACCCGCGCCAGAATACCAACCCGCTTGGCTTTGGCCGCCGCAAAAAATTGCTCAATTGGTTTGTAGCGAAAAAGATTGAAGATAATTTGCACGCTTTGCACATTGGGATATTCAATCGCGGCCAAAGCCTCATCGACGCGCTCGACACTTACACCGTAGTAACGCACCTTGCCAGCTCGCACCAAATTATCAAGCACCTCGAAGACTTCGGGCATTGAATAAACGTCGGTTGGTGGGCAATGCAGTTGCAGCAAATCGAGGGCTTCGGTATTCAAATTATGCAAACTACGTTCAACAAAGGCAGTTAGGTTTTCGCGATTATAGCCAGCCGCTGTATGCGGATTCAAACGGCGACCAGCCTTGGTTGCAACGACAATCTCGCCTGGACGTTCACGCAATACTTGGGCAATCAGGCGCTCGGAATGGCCATCACCATAGACATCAGCAGTATCAATAAAATTCACCCCAGCATCAATCGCTGTGTGAATTGTGGCCAGCGAGGTAGCATCGTCGGTTTTGCCCCAAGCATCGCCGCCAATCGCCCATGCCCCAAAGCCAATCGTCGAAATCTGCCAGCCAGTTCGACCTAAATCACGATAATCCATGCACGCTCCTCGGAAGTAATGATGAGCTATTTTAACATGGATAGCCAATTGCTCGATGCGTTGATACAAACTACTAGAACAAAACCAGCAATACTTGGGTTAGTAGGCATTTTCATCGCCACGAATCGCATTATAGGCGGTACGAATAATAATTTTTATGTCAAACATTGGTGACCAATTTTCGATGTAGTAGAGATCGTAGCGGGTACGCTCCTCGATTGAGGTATCACCGCGAAGACCATTAACTTGTGCCCAACCAGTAATACCAGCTTTTTCACGGTGCCGATGCATATAACGGGGGATTTGTTCACTAAATTGGGCAACATAGCGCGGCTGTTCAGGCCGTGGCCCAACCACACTCATATCGCCCAACAACACATTGATAAATTGTGGCAATTCATCAATCGAAAAGCGCCGCAAAAATGTGCCTAGGCGGGTACGGCGATCATCATTCGGGGTTGTCCAAGTACCAAGTTTTTCAGCATCAAGCCGCATCGAACGATATTTAATCATTTTAAATGGCCTGCCGTCGCGGCCAACCCGCTCTTGAATAAAAAATGCTGGACCTGGCGAATCAATCTTGATCAAAATGCCAATGAGCAGTAACAATGGTGCAAGCATGACCAAGGCTGCCGCTGAAACCGCAATGTCCAATAAACGCTTGACCGTGCGGTTTAACTGACGGTCAAGTGGCACAGCCCGCACGGTGATCAACGGCAAACCACTTAATTCGCCAACCGAAACCTCGTTATTGGTAATCAGTTGAAACGCATCAGGATAGATTTTGATCGAAACGCTCTCATCCTCAACTTGCGAAATCAACGCAAAAACATCGTTATAAGAAGCCCCGCTGAGCGCAATAATCACCTCGTCGATCGCGCAGGTGCGCACCGCTAAACCAAGTTTGGCCCGTTTGCCCAAGACTGGAACATCATCGACAACTTGCTGACCCGTTGGTACGTCATCGGAGAGAAAGCCAATAATTTGGTAGCCAAGACTTGGTGCTTTGCTCATTTGGCGATAGACCAATTGGCCAATTTCCCCAGCACCAATAATCAAAACCCGCCGTGTATCATAGCCGCGCAAGCGTAATTGACCAATCGCCCGATGATAGATCAAGCGCAAGATTGTCGTGCCAATTGTTGCCAAAATCCAGCCATAAACAAGGGTTAGCGTGGTGATATTAATTATCGGAAACAAGGTATTCAGGGCGATAAACATGATGGTGCCGATCGAAATCGCCCGAAAAATATGGTAGCCTTCGTCGATCCGCGAGCCACCGCGCTGCATACGATACAGCCCGTTCGCCGTGAAGAGCGTGCCAAATAAAGCATTCAGCACGGCCAAGGTCAGCAACACCTGACCAACGCTTGGTGGCTGAAATTCGCGCACAATCGCTTCAAGATTAAGGTAGTAGGCCAGAAAAAAACCGCCGTTCACGCCAATAATATCGCAGCCCATCAGCAGCAACAGCACAACATAGCGATAACGACGCGTAACAACGGTTGTTTGATTAAGCATTGTGGTTGTTGCCATGGGTTGCTCGTCGTGAGGCTAATGGGCGCAATCGATTACGCACCAGCGCTTGCCATTCTTTTAGGGTAATTCCAAGGTAAATCAGCCAATTCAATGGGGCCAATGTAGTTGCTTCATAATGTTTGCGGTGAAAAATCCGCATGGCATCATAAAAAGCCCGAATTGATGGCACGGCGCGACGAGTGCTCGAAACCCGTTTATAGTGCAAAATCGTCACCCGTGGATCATACCAAACTTGCCAGCCATAGCTTTTTGTTCGATAGCACCAATCAATATCTTCGCCATACATAAAAAAGGCTTCATCGAGCAAGCCTACATCGCGCAAAACCTCAGTCCGCAACAACATCGCCGCCCCAACAATCGAATCAACCTCGGTGGCTTGATCAGGGTCGAGGTAGGTCATGTTGTAGCGGCCAAAGCGCGGCGAACGGGGAAATAGCTTCGATAAACCAATCATACGGTAGAGTGCTACCTCGGCTGAAGGAAACGCCCGCCGACATGCTAAATCGAGCGAGCCATCGGCTAGCACCAATTTTGGCCCGACAATGCCTGCTTTTGGGCGTTCAACTAAGGCCTCAACCATGCCCGCAATACCATTCGTTGGCACAACCGTATCGGGGTTAAGCACCAACACAGCCTCAGGAGTTGGAGTTTCGGCCAAAATCTGGCGCAAAGCAAGATTATTGCCCGCCGAAAAGCCACTATTTTGCGGCGAGGCAATTAACCGCACCCATGGAAACGCCTCGCGCACCATGGCCACGCTCTCGTCGGATGAAGCATTATCGACCACCCACACATCAAGCCGACCATTCCAATCTTGGTCGGCAAGTGAGGCTAAACACGGCTTCAGGACATCGCCCGAATTAAAATTGAGAATCACAACAGCAATATGGTTCATAGCCTGCCAATTATACTGCAAAATAGCGTGGTCAATTGTATCATTCGGGTAACAAACCCCAGCAAAATGCCTTGATTCTGCTTTGGTATAATGGGCTGCGTACCAGCCCCTAAGCGACGCTTGATTAAATGGAGCTAGCAGTGGAAAGGATCTTTTCGTGACAACGCAATTTTTACCAACCGAGCAAATCCCTGGATGCCCAATCTGCCAGCATCCTGAGGCTCGTTTCGTTGGGCATTTTCCCGAACCACATATCGAAGAAGGTTTATCGGTGCATCAATGTCTGAATTGCTCAATCGTCTACCTTAACCCACGGCTTACCTTAGAAGGCATCCATATGCTTGAAGATAGTAGCGAAGTCTATCTGTATGATGCTGAACAACAAGCCAAGGCCGTCCATGATCGCGAAGGCATTATTGCCTGGCTTGAATCCATGACTCAGCTTAAACCAGGTTCAATTCTGGATGTTGGCTGTAATCGCGGCTATCTATTGGCCGCTGCGGCTCGTCGTGGCTGGCAACCATTTGGAGTCGAGCTCTCGCAAGTTTCAGCGGCAGAAGCCCGACAACGCTTTGGCTTACCAATTTATTCGGATCTCGAATCGTTGCCGCAAGGCCAATTATTCGATCTGATTACCTGTTGGCATGTGGTTGAGCATCTGCACCATCCCGTCCAAATGTTACGTCAACTTGGCGAGTTACTTACGCCCGATGGCGTTGTGGCAATTCAAGTGCCTGCCTATCGCTTTGCCGATGAATATATACGCCAAGGCAATGGGTTGCACATCTTCTGTGCCTCACACCCATTTCATTACACCGCCGAAACATTAACCATGGTCTTGGAACAAGCAGGTTTGCAGGTATTTTATTGCGACGAATCACCTAAATATTTATTTTTGACCATTTATGCCGCTAAACCGTCACGCTCTATCAATGCCAATCAACAAGCACAACTCGCTGCTCAACGTGAGCAAACCAACCAAAAACTCGCTTGGTTCGAGCACGATCATGCCGCAATTGCCCAAACGCTCGAAAGCATGAATGCCTATGTACAGCATCTCGAAACAACCCTCAAGACCAAAAATGAACACATCGCCCAGCTTGAGCAGCATTTACAAACAATCAATAATGGTCGGATTATGCGCATCCTCAAACGGATTAAACGCTAACTATGTTGAGGCTTAATCTATTTGCGCTACAATAAGCCTAACTCAACTAGAGCCAATATAGGAGTTCCGCGATGATTGATAAAAAGACCCAAGCCACCGAAGCCAAACGGATCTTGGCGCTGAATCCGCGTGATCTTGCTCAAGAGTTAGCCCGTTTAGCCGCCCAAACTGGCTTACCTCAAACCAAAATCCTCGAATTATTGCGTCGTCAGGCAGCTGAAGGCGAACAAAAACGCTAAATAATTGAACTCAAGCGATCTGATTGCGATTAACCACGCAAGCCCAGATCGCTTGAGCTGGCCAACCGATCATGTTTTTGGGCCAACGCATATTGGTTGTTAATATAGTTCTGTTCAGCTCGCTGCAAGTTTGGACTAATTCGATAAAGCTCCCTGGCTGTGAAAATCCAAACCAACCCAAATGAACATACTAAAAGGATATTCAACCATGTAGTTGAGCCATTCCAGGCAAGCATGCAGCCCAACCCCAACAAGGCAATGCCAATCACTAACACCATCCACGTTTTCATAGGTAGCGGGTAGCTCACCTCATCCTCATTAGCAAGTTGCCTATAATGATAATGCTGATAATAGGGTTGAATATTACGATATCGCAGCCGCTCTACAACCCAACGTTGTTCTAATTGAACTAATTCGCTAAGATAAGCTTGTTCAGACTTCGGGGCATCAACGATAATCTTTTGAATTGCCGCAGCATAGGCTTTATCACGCTTTGGTTCGGCATAATGTAACTCTTGCAAGGTGTAAATTTGAGTTTCAGCCGCAGTCCATTGCGCCGATTGAGGATTTAATGGCGAAGAGATGCGGTATGAATATTGTAATGGTTTTGTTTGTGCTAATGCTGGAAGCGTATGGAGTAATTTAGCTCGCTTTTTTAAATAGCGCCTTTCAGCTAATCTTAAGCGAATAATTGCATGAAGCCCAAAACCTAAAACTAAACTAAAGCCAAAAATTAAAAGCGTTGCTAAGAAAAATTGAACATCGCCTTGATTAATGCCCTCTTTTAAAAACGCTGCTCCAGCCAGAATAAAGAAAAATAAAAGTGATCCGACAACTGATAAACTCGCAATCTTGATCCGTCGATCAGCGTTATGCACCCCAACATAGCCAATTCGCTCTTGGTCCCATTGTCGATCGAGTTCGGCCAAAGGGTCATGATCATTGGTTGTTTTTTGCATCAGATACACCTCATCGAAAGCATTAACAACGATAATATCTTTAGTTTTAGCGCCCATAATCGTGGCTAATTCGTTGGCGTTGGGCAAAATAGTGTTGCTCAGCCTGATCAAGCTCTGTCGCTTGCTTACGGATCGTTGAAAAACTTAGCACCATAAGCAGGCCAAAAGCACAACACAGCATCGGATAGAGCAATTTATGCCCTTCAACAGCCAACATCACACCAAAACCAACCAACCCCAAGCCTAATCCCAATACAATCCAAGCCCCAAACAAGCTAGGTGATTGATAATATCTCGCTCGATTATCATATTCTAGATAACTAAATCGCTGCTTAACCCAGCGCTGCTCTAGTTGGGCTAGTTCAGTGAGATACCGCTGATCGGGTGCAGGTGTATGGGCAATCAGTCGCTGAATTTGCTCATTATAGGCTTGATCACGCGTTGAAACATCATAATACTCAGCTTGCAGCTCATGAAATCGCGTTTCAGCTTCTGATCGGCTATTTTTCGGCCATGAATAGCCTAAACGTCGCGTTGCAACTGGCAACTCAACAATTAAAGTAGGATCACCATACTGTTTGATCAAGATAGCTCGTTTTTTTAAGTAACGTCGTTCAGCGAGCATCAGCATGATTGCATTACGCAGAGCCCAAAGGATTAACAAGCTCGTCAAGATAAAAAAGATTGATACACAATAGAACATGCTGATTGGAAGCCTACTCGCTTCAATCCATAACATAATGCCTGCGCCAAAACACATGAAGAAAAATATTACTAGGGCAAGTGGATTCCCCATAGAACGAGAATGATCAAGATAATAGACCCCAACATATTTTGCACGCTCTTGTCGCCATTGTTGGTCAAGGTAAGTCACAGGATCAACATTTGGGTCTGGCTCAAGGGCTTTTTCAGCTTCGCTATTGGCTTCGATTGCTTGGTCAATCATTTCGTGGATTTCAGATTTCTTCAACATATTCCTAACCTCATAATCGAATGTTTTTCGGTCATTTAAACAACAAAAACCTTCCTGTTATTTCATACGTTGCCCTAGCAGGAAGGTTACGTTATTCATTTTGTAAACTTATGCGTCCAGCATTAGAAAGGTGTTCGATTGCGAAAGCGGCTTTGCAATTGGTTGCGTTTTTCGGCGTAATATTGCTCTAATTCACGATATTTTTTGGTATTTTTAGTTGATTGAATTGCCACAATTGCAATCACACTAGGAATGGCAATCCAAATACTCAAGTTAAACCAGTTGCCAGATGGGAAATAGCTTAAAAATCCAACAGCCGCAAAAACAACACAAACAATCAATATAAGCCATTGATTCATTGCTTGTGGAATTCTTTGTTCACGACGGCCATTTTCAAAGCGAATATATTTAAGTCGCGCTTGAACCCATTCAGCTTCGATTGCCGCCAAAGCTCTGAGATAATCGCGCTCGTGCTCAGGGGCGTTGGCAATAATGCTTTTAACTGAACGGCGATATTGTTCTTGATCGTGAATTCCATGATAATGATGTTGCAGTTGGCGAATTTGCGATTCCGCCGAAAGCAATGGAGTACGATGAACCAGCGGTTTTTCTACGACTGGAGCTAACGGAACTTGCTCAGGTTTTAAACCCAATTGGGCAATTAATTGGGTACGCTTAGCCAAATAATCCTTTTGCGCCTTGGCAAAACGCAATTGATGCCGCACACCAAACAGCATCAGAATGATGAACGGCAAGAAGAAAAAGCTAATACAATAGACTTTAAATACAACCAGTATGCTCGTAATTACAATAAAAACGAGCGTGAATCCCATCAGCATAAATGGCTGAGGCTTTTGTTTGACTGCAATCCCAAATTGTGATCGCTGTGATGTTGTATATTTTATGCTTTCTTTAGCCCATTGCAGATCAAGCTGGGTTAATGGGTCAGCGTTAGGGTCTGGTTCTAAGGCTTGCATTGCGGCATCATGTTCGCGTTTGGCAAGATCAATAAATTGGCGAATTGATGGCCGTTGGCTACTGTGAATATCCCATTCTTCATTCATAATCAACCTCTGCTTTTTGTACTGGTTAAATAATCAATAGCGTAACGTTCTTGTTGGATACACGTATCACACGGCAAGAACGTTACGCTATTGATCAAAAAAGACAGCTTATTCGGGCAGGCTGGGATCACTTGAATTAAGTTGCAGCAGCACCTCGCGAATATAGTCGGCCTCAACTGGCTGGCGTAACTTGGCCTGAAATTGGCCATGAACCAGCAATTGAATCTGCCATTGATAGCAATCGCTGGCCGCTTGTGGCTCAGCTCCAAGCAGTTGAATTGAATAAATTTGATGCAGCGATTCGACTACGCTACTTCGATAGCGCACAGGATTTTGCTGATTATAATGGTGCAAAAGCTCAGTTTGGCTGAGCAATACCGCGCCAATGCTCAACGAGAGCCAACGTTCAGCCTGCGCTGGTTCTTTGGTATAAATCGCGATGGTGCAGCTCTGACTAAATTCACGCCAAGCCTGATCATCCTGCTGTTTCATGCCAAAACTGGTCGGCGTGCTATAAATCGCCACACTTGGCAATTTGGCTGGCGGATTGGTGGCTGGTATGCCAATCAGCACTTGAGCTTTGGCAGCGGGATCGTTATCGAACAAATGGTAGTGCAACAACGCCCCAACCGATTCGAGCAGTTGCTGAATCATGCCGCCTCGATTGCCAATTGGTCTGCCTCACGTGCCAATTCTTCCTCTAATACCTGAATCGCCCCACTAATCCGCAGTAAAGTAGCATTCAGATTTTCGCGCTTGGTTTCAAGCTCAGCCAGCATGGTTTGGCCAGCCTGAAATTCTTCCTTCAATGTCGCTAAACGTTGTTCAAGTTGTTGACGCATGATTAACTCCTAACGCCCAATCGCAATCCAAGAAACCCACGAACCATAGATAATGGTATCAGCCCATGTCTGAGCGACAATCGTACAACCTGTACGGGTCACCGATTCAGCAAAGCCATGAAAACGTAAGTTATTGCCACGCTCTGAATCAATCGCCACAATACTTACAATAACCGAAGGAGCTTCGGTAAATCCTGCATAACTAATGGCTCGACGAACTTGGCTTACTTGATTATTACCGCGAAAAGCGCCAATATCAACATAGCCACCTTGTACCCGTACCGCCGTGCTTTGGGTCGTACCATCACCAAAACGCAGACTACTAGCCACAAGTCCGGTCAAACCATCGCTATTAATATCACCATCTTTGAAATGGAAGCCATCACTACGGCCCTCAATCCGTCGCCAATAGCGATTGCCATGATGAAAGCGAATACTTGGATATACCTCGCCTAGCGCTGCCGCATATTCTTGAAACAATTCTAAGAAGACAAATTTACCATCTTCACGGGCGGCAGCCGAACGACGAACTTGCAAAATTGGCACATTGCGGGTTGCTGCGTCAAGTTGAACAGTTAAGCTGCCACTGACTTCAACCTGTTGATCAGACCGAACCTGCAAAACTGGTTTGATCACATTTGCGCCATCTCTGGTATGTCCAAGCGTTACCCCACTGAAACCACCAATCTCCACCCGATCAGACGTTTCTTGCCAACGTACCAGATGAAATTGATCAGCTGGGCCTTTGCGCAAATACAGGCTATTGCCATTCAGGTGCAGGTTGCCTTCAACTTGTAATTTATTCTGCGGGTTGGTCGTGCCAATCCCCACGTTGCCGCCACTTTCGGCATTCAACGTCAGGGGGTCGGTACCACGCGCGGCAATCGCTAGCGGTTGGTTGGGGTTCGAGCCAGTGGCCAAAATGCTTGCATAACCAATGCTCACGCCTTGGGTTTGGTTGCTATGGCGAAATTCAGCCAACGGAGCCTTCGGGCCATTGGTGGTCGCCGAAACTTTGAGCGAAGCTTGAGCTGCATCGGCTCCAGCAGTTACGTTGAGCGGCCCTTTAATCGTATCACCGCCAGCTCGGTTAACTTTCGCCTCATCCAAACGCGCAACTTCGCGGCTCATTTCGTTCCAGTCAGCGGCACGAATAAGCTGCCCACTTTGTTTATCTTGATGATTATAGGCCATTGCTGCTGACTCCCGCTAAAAGGTAATTTCCCAAATTAATGTCAATTTGAATTGCTCGGATTTGGTGATCGTGTCGAAAATCACGCGGTTGTACATCACGCCATCTTCGGTAAATAAGCCAGCTTCACGCAACTCGCCGTTACAATCGCGCTCGCCCAACTCACCAGTGAGCCGCAGCATAATTCGCGGCTTGTTGCTGCTATCGGTTACGTCAAGTTGTTCAATGCGGGCAATTTTGGTTGTGCCAATTGGCTGCACCAGAGCAGTATGGGACGGATTGAAGGCGGCTTTTGATCCACCAAGCTGAATCGTCGAAACCCGCTGAATCACGTCGCCTTGCTTTTCGTGATTGAACAACCGCGCTACCAGCGTGCGGCCAGCCACGGTAATATCGTTGTGGGCGCTAATTTGCTCGACCAACTCACCAGCGCTGGTGAATTGCTGAATCGTCAAGCGTCCGGCAATATGCAAATGCTCACTCCTGAACATACACTCATCCTTCTATGCAAATGTATTGAGGCTATCAAATCGGGTGTAATCAAATTGGCCTGCTAGCACTAAGCTATCGCTGACATCATGCTGCTCATTGCTACGTTGCTGACTCTCAAGGTCAAAGCTATCGCTCACGTCGTGTTGTTGATTGAGCAAACGGCCTTGCATTCGTAAATCAAGCCGATCAAGTTGGTCGTGATCTTCTTGGAAGACTTGTTTATAGGCGACCAAGGCTTGCACACCCGCCGCCTTCACGCGATTAACCAAATTCAGAATTTGCTGACGTGGGTGATCGCCACCTTCATCAAATTTATCGGTAAAACCCGCAATATGCCAAGGAATTGTGACTGTGAACACGCCATAGGTCAGGGCATACGACGAAACTTCGACCCGCACAATTGGCTCATCGGGCACAAAGAGGGTTTGATCAAAAGCTTGTTTATCAAAAGCTCCAGCTGGATAAACCTTGCCATCAGCCCCAATAATGTCGGCATTCAAGCGCCAACGGGCCACGCCAGGTTTTAATTGAGGAATCGTACCGATCAAGCCTTCGGGCGGCACGATCCCATTGCGCAGCACTTGCTTACCTTCCAAGGTCAAACGATCGCCAATTTGCAAACGCCCAGGAAAGCGCACCCGCTGGCCACTTTTGATATCGATCAGCTCAATATTGGTCAGCTCGCGAAACGGCCCATTCAGCATCGTAATCCAAATATGCGGTGTTTCAGGGCTACGATTGATGTTATCGACTTCAAATTCTTGGTAGAACTTGAGATTATCGGCAAAAAAGAGCGCTCGTTTGGGCAGAAATTCTTCAATATCAATCAGGGCTTTGGCTGCCGCCACCGCTGGATCATTGCCAACAATGCCTAAATTGGCCGCCACAATATCCAAAATGCCTTGGCGAGTCGAGGCTCCGCGCTTGAGTACGGCAATCAGGCCTTGCAAGCGCTCACGATAGGGGGCATGGCTTGGCTCAAGCGCATAATCCCAGGTCGTTTCCAAGGCATAACGATTCAAACGAATCAGATCATCAGCATAGGTGGTTTGCAATATGGGTAAATCTTCAGCCAAATCGGGAAAGCGCTCAGCATTGACTAAATGTGGGTCATCAAGCAATTGATTGAGCAACATCATTAAGGCTTGGCGCACCTCTTGCAGGCTCGAAATTCGCCGCACGCTCAAGCCCCAAGGCCGCAACCGCGCATCATAGCCCAACGCTGCATCAACAATCATTCGATTCAAACGTGCTACATCATCGCTCAAGGGGTTGGGGCTCGATTCACTTTGATCAAGCACATTCAGCAGTTGGCTGCGCCGATCAGGATTCGGCTCCTGTTCATAGATTGGCCGCAAGAACTCACGATACAAGCTATAAATCAGGCTCCAAGCATGGGCGGGCAAGCTCAAATTGCTCAGCACAGCATAATGGCGCGTAAAAAATTGGGTATCAGCCAAAATCGCTTGATTCAAGGCTCGGGCAACTGCCAAGGCCAATTCGCGGCTAATGCTGCTGGCCCCGTTATAGCGTTGAATCTGCTGATATTCCTGTGGGCTGCGTTCGGCAATTTGTTGGGCAATGATCGCGCTGATCGGCGTGCGCTGCACCAATAATTCTAAAACTAAGCCCGCCTGAACCTCAGACCCCAAAACATAGGCATAGTCCACGGTATAGCGCCGCAGTAATTTCCAGGTCGTTGGATCAATCAGTTGATCGAGATAGGCTGGGAGTGGGCTTTGTTCAGTCAGAATTATTTGGCTCAAACGGTAGGCATCAAATGAACGCTGGGTAAAACGGGGGTTCATTTTGATCAGCTGCGATGTACCACCCAAAGCCTCAAGGTAGAGCGCAAAAATCTTATCGAGATCGCCGCGCTGCTCGATTGGCGCAATATAGCCCTGTGAACCTTGGTTGGTCGCCGTCTCGACATGATGCGAACGCAGCACATGGTATAGATCAAGCTCAGCTCGTTCAAGCCTGCGCCCAAACATCTCGGCGAACAGCAACAGCAACTCACCCGCCTCGGCTGGGGCATAAAAATGAGCCAAGCGTTGCAATAGGGCGATCGTTTTGCCAGTTAATCGTTGCATAATTAAGCCTGTATCACAAAGCGCAGCGCCGGATCGCTGGCACTATCGCTGGCAAGAAAAACCTTCTCGAAGCTGGCGATTTTGACGACTTTGCCGTTATTGCGCTCAGCCAGCACACCAACTGGATTGGTCGAGACATTGTAGAGCTGGCAGTGTTTAGGGTTGAAAGCAACTTGCAATACTTGAAGCTGGGCTTTGGCAAGCGCTTCGATTTGGGCTAGCTCTAAATCCTGCTCTGGAGCCAAATCATCGAGATAGGCCATAATTGCCCGTCGCACTTCATAGCAAATTTGGCGGCGTTGGCTATCGCTGGTCGTGGGCGCAACCGTCAACTCAAGTTTGCCAGTTAATTCGACGCGCTCGCTATAGATCAGCAGGTTAGCCAACACAGGCCGTTCAATAATACTGACCTGAATCGCACTATCTTCGGGGCGTTCGTTGCTTTGAAAGGGCTTTGCCAACATGCGCAAGCTAAAATCTTTGCGATGATAGAGCCGAATTTTCTTCTCGATTTCGCTAGCTTGGATGGCTGAGCCAAGCGTCAAACCAGCAATATATTCTTGAATTGCGCCTTCGATTTTGCGACGTTTCTCGTCGCGCTCCAAGCCTGGCTCAACTAATTTAATAAAGATTAAAATTGGCAAATCCTTTGGCTCAGCCGCTACTCGAATGCTAGCAGCGTTGAAAAGCTCGGAAATGGCGCTTTCCAAACGCTTATCTTGGGGCGTGTGTTTGGTGCGTTGCAATAAAATTGGCTGGGGATTGCTAATCGTCAATTTAGTTTGGTTGATCACCAATTCTTCCCACAAGGCGGCACTGGTTGCTAGTTCGCCGCTGCGTCCAGCCAACATCGCCTGCACTTGAAGCTCAATCATCGCTTGGTTGGGAGCAAAACTTGCAGGATTGGTTGCCAAAAAGCGTTGATTATCTAGCGTGCGCAATTCACATGGCAACTCGATCAATAAGGTTTGGCTCAAATTAGTGCTACGAGTCAACTGCACAAGGCCTTGGGCTTTGCTTTCGGCCTCACGATAAAGCTGCAATTCCAAATTAATCAGATCGTTTACGCCTTTGACTTGCAAAATTTCGCTGGTAATTTGCGAGAAAAGCAAGGGCTGGCCCATACCCAAACGGCCAAAGTAGGCCTCAACTGCTTCGCGCACTTGGGTTTCAAGCAGGCCTTTTTCAGCATTCGCAATCTGCTCGTTCGCTGCAATATGAATCACTGCATCAACATTAATCGGTGCTGCTGGCTTAAGCACCACATAAATCCCGGCGGCCCGCACCTCATCCAAACGTTGACGCAATTGGCGCTCGTTATGCTCGTTCATGCCATCAACAAAGACTTCGATCGAGCCTGGGCGGCCTTCAGGATTATTATGAAAATCTTCGTGAATCCGCACTTCGCGGACTTCGGGCAAACTCAACAAGGCATTTTCAATCGATAAACTTGAGGCGCGGCCTGAAGCCAGCAAGGTTTGTTTGGCACGCTCACGCAATTCTTGATCGGTTTCGCGCTCACGCCCACGAAAGCCAATTGCTTTAGGATTGGTCACCGATTTGATGCCAGGCAATGGGCGGGGCATCACGATCACCGTTTGCTCAGCGGTAGTCATGTGTTTGCCGCGCTCTTCGGCCCGTACATGCACCTCAACCGTGGCTGTACCTGGGGCAATTCGCCCCTCTTCAGTTGTGATATAGGCCTTTTTGGAGGGCGTTTGTTTGGGATCTTCCTTGGTGGTAATCAGCGTGCCAATTGGAATCAAGGTTTCTTCGCTGGTGCTATCGCGTTGAAAGGTAACACTACCTGTTGCAAAATCTGGCTCGTTGCGCTTGATGCCTAAAATCGCCACCACCCGATCAAGTTGTGCCCCCTCAGCGGTATCGATAAAGCCAGCCTGATAAACCAGATCCATCTGCTCATACAGCACGGCTAGCTCATAGGCAAACGATTCAAACAGCGAACGAACTACGCTGCCTTCTTCAAAATCGGAGAGCCGTGGCAAGCGCTGGCGCGAATCGGCAACCATGCTGGCATAAATATCATTAAATTGTTTTTTATGAATCGTCACGCTAGCCCTCCAAGGCTACTGCTATATTCACCACCAACGGCTCCGATTGATCGATTGGCCGCACCACGACCTGCAATTCGAGGGTTGAGCGTTGATCCGAGCGCGGCATAATTGGCGCGATTGTGACCGAAACAACCTCACTAATGCGGCGTTCGAAGCCCAAACTTTCGCGCACATAAAACTCAGCCCGCAGATGAGTGCGGCGGCTTTGTGGCTCGCCAACCAGCAAATACAAGCGTGAGCCATAATCGGGATGCCCAAGCAAGCTCAATTCGCCTTGGCGGGTCAAGAGCCGATTAACAATTGCCTGCGCCAAATTAGCCCGACCGCTAACCAAGGCCAAATCGCTGCGCTCAGCCATCAAATCAACTGCAATTCGATCAGACGATTGCATACCAAGGCTGCGCCAGGTTAGTTGTAAATCAGTTTCAAGAGATTCGGCCATTGCACACCTCGCTTAATCGCCAATCATGACAGTTCCAACCGCCACCACCACACCTTTAACCTTGGCTTCGTCGCAGGTCGTCGCTTGATCGCCTGCGCGAATCGCTGACTTGCCATTGATTTTGACGGTTTGGCTGCCACCTTCCAAGGTTGCTTGATTGTTCGGTGAATTGATAAAACTCAGGTTGGGCGGCGTTGGGATGTGGGCTGGCGTATTCATTGCCTTCGAGCCAGCCACCGCCGCAGGCTGCCCGCCAATCTTGACATCGCTGCTTAGTTGATCGTTGATCATGCCGACAAATGGATGCGGCACTTGAACTGGTGGCGGCGGCGGCCCACCTGGCGGTTGCACAGTATGCATACAACTTCCAGTCACTTGATCGCCTTTTTTGGCAGCTGGCTTGCCCATACCATCTCCTTAGTTCAAATCGATCGTGCTACCTTTGATCTTAATCGCGCCGCTAGCCTGTAGATCCAAGGTTGAATCGGATTTAAGTTCAATTGCATTGGCTTGGACGGTTAGTTTGCCAGTTTCAGCAATTAAACTGAGATCTTTGTTGGAGCTAAGGCTAATTTTCTCACCCGCAAGATCAATCACCAAGCTAAATTTCTCGTTGCTGATGGCGATTTTCTCATCTTCAAGCGTAATCGTGTTCTCGCCATTTTTGCTGGTCAAGATAATTTTGCCTTCGCTATCCAGCAGCAAACTGCCACCTTCGGCGATGCTATGTTGCAGCAAAAACTCCTTGGGATTATTGGCCGGCGGACGATCTTCATCGTTATAGACCCGCCCCATAATGATTGGCGCATTAATATCGCCGCCAATAAACGAGAGCACCACCAAATCGCCAACATTGGGAATACAGGCTAAACCAAGGTAGGGCGTGGCAACTGGCACTTTGCGTAATTCAAACGGGCTGCCATCGGGCAAACTATAATTGCGTAATTGCACCGAGCATTGATAATTATCGTTATCGCCCTCGTCGGCATGGGAAAAAACTGCCGTTACAACCCCCAACTCGCTGGTATGGATACGCTGAGTGCTGCGTTCGGCAACCCGCTGAATAATCTGCAATAGCTCTTCCATTAACGCTGCTCCCAGCTAATTTCGCTGACAAAGCCTTGATAGCGATTGAGTTTATGGCTGACGCTCAGAATTTTGGCGCTCAGATTATGGCTAGCATCAGGCATTTGCTGAAACTGAATCGCATCGCCCAAAGCCAGCTCGGCCATCCCCAGCACTTGGGCTTTGCCAGCCAGGGTAGCGGCGTAGGCTTGAAAACGATGCTCGGCAATTTGACGCGCTTGATCTTGGCTCCGCGCAGTAGCATCGCTAATCCGCCAAACATTGCCTGAGCTTTTTCCAGCGCTGCCTTTGACCACTTTCTTGGTTAGCCATGAACTGGCCTCGTCACTTTGGCCTTGGCCAGCTGGACTAGTGCCATGAATTTCGAGGCCATCGATGCTTGCTTGAACTGGGCTGGCTGAAAATTGCAAAAGCTGCTGGGCATACTGTGCTTGATGGGTGGTTTTAGCGGCGTAGGCTTTGAAATGCACAGCATCTTCAACATCGCTATACCAATCGACTCCACAGCGTTGCGCCAAAGCGTGGAGATGTTGCCACAGGCTTTGATTGACTGAACATAAATAGCTGCTGAAGGTCAAGCCATCGTCAACTGTGCCAAGCTTGAGTTTGGCTCGACCAAGCAAATCTTTGGCGATTGCTCCGCCTGAACGCTGCTCGTAGAGCGCGTTGAGATGCATCTTGGTCAGCAATTGAGCGCTACTATAAGCCTCGACCGTGATCGTGTGCAGATTAGCTTGGCAGCTTGCAACGCAGCCCGTAAAGACTCGTTGCAAGCTGTCAGCATCGCCTAAATCAACGCTCACAGGATCGCCAAGTTTGGCATTCAGGCCGCTTTTGCTCGCAAAAACCAGGCTACAGCGGTTGATTGGCGAGCGCAACGAGCCATAACTCGCACAACTCACCAACCAATCGGCTTGATCGGCGCTAAAACTGCTAGAACCAATTGTGATCCGATACTTCACCAACACAGCGCTACCCTGCTAAACGCTCATCAAGCGTGTTCAACAATTGACCATAGGCATCGCTCAAACGATCAAGGCCTTTTTCCAAATCGCCATCAAGCCCAGCCAATTTGATATCGATGACGTTGAATAAGCCTTCGATATCAAAGGTTTTATGCAATAGTTGCTTGATTTTATTGAATTCATCGTCCAAGGGGCGACGAATCAATTGATCAGGCAGGCCTTTGATTTTATCGATGATGATTTTGTAGATCACATCAAGCCGCTTGACGGTTTCTTCGGGATAGAGATGGGCAATTTCTTCGACAATAAATGGATGCAGCGATTGCAAACTCATGCCCAGATCGCTGGGATACGAGGCTTCAAACAACACCCGATTGAGCCGAATCAGGCGATTTTGGTTGGTTGGGGTGCGCGAAAGCTCATACCATGCCCGCCCAAGTTGGCCCTTCAAAGCCAAGTAGCGGTAGAGTTGTTGCATTTCGCTGGCGCTACGGGTTTCGGCTGGCTTGGCTTCGATCAGGCCAATCGCGCTGCTCAATTGCTGCGTCACCAGATCAACTGTGGCTTGGGTGCTAATCGTCGCATCGCGCAGGGTATCGTTGATCGCCTGCAATACGTTGGTGGCATTGACTTCGCTCAAACTACCAGCCGCTTGGTTTTGCAATAATTCCAAGGCTGCGGCGGTAAGTTTGGTTTGTACCAAAGCCGCCAAGCGATCGCCGCTGGGATTCCGAATGCGCAATGCCAGCGTCATTAAACCTTGGCCTGCAAAATCGCTGGCACTAACCGAGTTGAGTAGCCACATTGGGCTAAATGCTTCAACACTGCGCTTAACCGTTTCATAGGTGGTTTTGATCACGCTAATCAGCGAGGTGCGAATCGTTTCAATCAAGGCCAGAATATCGGTAATCACCTGTTTGATACTGAGACCTAGCGTATCCAACACATTCGCTACTGCTGCATCGATCTGAGCTGGCAGCTTGGTAACTGTGGTTAAAATCTTTTGGATCGCAGTAATCGCATCTTTGAAAGGTTGCAACTGAACTTTGACATCAGTGACGAATTTGCGCACTGGGTCGCCAAATTGGCGCTTGAACATGGCCGCAACCACATTTTGCAACACACTTTCGTTGAGCGCGATAATCCGGCTTTCTTCGGCTTTGATCACTGGCTTGTAAACCCCAATACAGCTATTCAAGGCTGTTTTGGTCGAGCCAGTCACTTGGCCAAGCGTCGTGCTCAAGGCAGTCAACGGCGCTAAATCCAAATCGCGCAGCATCAAGCCTGTGCCTGTTGAAAGATCGTAGGTTTGCATCAAGGTACGGCGACGAACTTGCAAACCTTCAATTTCAGCGGCAGCAGCGGCAATCGTTTGACTCAAGGTCGTTGCGGCAGCATCCAAATTGGTCGAGGTTACCCCAAGCTCAAGTTGAAAAGCCTCACGGGTTTTGGCTATTTCATCGGCGACACTTGGGAAGGTCAAGGTTGCAGCATTCGCCCGCAACGACACTTCGATTGAATCCATCGCCGCTGAAACTTCATCGAGATAATCGCCGCCCAGCACTTTTTTGAGCATTGTCCAAAATTCAGCATCAGCCAAATCTTGCAAGCCGGTTTTGGCGAGCAGTTTCTCCAGCGATACCGCCGATTTTATCGTGCTGAGCAACGAATCAATTTCGTAATCGCGAATATTGGTTAATTCTTTGGAGGCTGCATTGATCGCTTTGTTGATCAGTTGGTTGAGTGACTCAGGCGAAAGCGTCTCGACCAAGCTATACAATTGATCATACAAGCGCTGCAGTTCATTCAAAATAATCTCAGGATCAAGTTTGGCGACCAGTTTAGCCAGCTCGGCATTAGCATCCTTGAGCGGAGCCAACAATTCCGAAGGCTTGAACTCTTCCAAGGTTTTGATCACCAGTTGATAGGGCGCTGAGTTGAGAATCGCATCGGTGGCGATTGTGCCAGGATTAAACTCATCGATCATGCGCTCAATCACTAATACCTGATTTTTGAGCAAATTGACCAACTCTTGCAAAGGTTCGCGAATTTGGCGGAACGCATCGAGCAATTCAGGCTTGACGATCTCATCAACTTTAACGGCTTCGATCACTTTTGCGCCAACTTTGAGCGCAGTTTTTTGCGGCGTGCCCATACTAGCAACATCAATCGCCCGTACATTGCCCTCTAATTTGGTGGTTTGCTCGATCACCAAATCAAAGACTGGCTTGAGCGAGGCATCGCCGATTTTGGTTTTGAAATCTTCGATGCCTTGACGAGCTTTGTTTAGGGCATCTTGCACATCAGGTCGATTGAGCACTTCGCTGATTTTGCCCAGCAATTGGCGAATTTGCTGCTCCAAGGTGTTGAAGGTTTGGGTCAATTTGGCATCAACGTTATCTTGCACATTTTTGACCGCAGCATCGAGTTTGAGTTTCAATTCCTCGATGCGTACAAAAAATTGTTCGATCACGCTGCTGATGCGGTTACAGCCATCTTTAATTTGGCGCACCACTGGCCCAACATCAACCTGGCTGAGAAAGGCTTCGATCTCAGCGGTAACATTGGTAATTTGGGTTTGCAGGCCATTCAACACACCGCTGACGCTTTGAATGTTGGTTTCAATTGCGGTTGAAACATTGCGGGCAGCCTCTTCGGCCTTTTTCGCGGCGGCCTCAAGATATTTGACAATATCGTTGGCCATATCGGTTAATTCTTTAATTGGGCTGGTGATTGCGCCCAAAACCTGACCAGTTCGCGCCGTGAGTTGGTCGAAATAGGCTTGCAAAAACACATCGTCGGCAGCGCCAAAATCGAGCACTTGAGTCAAGGCCTGTTGCAATTGCGCCACATCTTTGGCCAGCATGCGTTGCAACGTTTTGTCGGATTGCTGAATCTGGCTCAAGCCCGAAAGCAAGGTGCTGCGCCCCAACTTTTGAAAAGCATCGATATCTTGGCTTTTTTCGAGCGCATCGAGCGCTTGTTGATACGATTTAAGGTAGCCACTGCTGAGCAAGCTGTTGGTTGCGGTCAGGCTATGCAAGGGCAAATTATGCCGTAGCGTGCGCAGTTGCACCACGTAAATTTCAGCCAAGGCCTCGGTGGTCAGCTCAGTCATTTTGGCCGGATCAGTCAAGGTATTCTTGAATGATTCGACAATTTTCAAGAGCATGCCCAAAATTCGCATGGGCGTTGAAGCACCAGCATCGGCCAATTTGCGCAACGGTGCGGTAAAGCTATCGACATCTAGCCAAGGCAGATCGGGTGTAGTAGTTGGCGTATCAACCTGCACCGGAATCACTGCATTGGTGATTTTGCCCATTGTGCCGTTGACATCGAAGGTTGGCGCAGGCAAGTTAATCGGCAGCGGCTTGCTGGTCACATCGCCAATCAAGGCATTGCGATTAACCCCGCCAAGTTGATCAAGCGGGGCATTGATGCGGCCAGTAAAGCCTTCTTTGGTCAAGCCTTGGGGCATGACTGGTAAACTGACGGCAGGGCTAGTGCCATCAGGCGTGGCCGCCGCCAGATCATCTTTAATTGCTCCAGCGTTGATCTCGCGCATGCCATCGGCACCAACGGCGCTGGGGGTAAATTTCCCATCGAGCAGGCTGGTTAATTGGCCTTTGCCCGGTAATTCATTCAACAACGATTGCATACATCTCCCCGTAACACACTAGCCCAACAGGCTGCGCAGCGCTCCCAGCGAATCGCTCAGACTGCTGGCGGCTTCACGCACCGGATCTAGCGCGGTTTTCAATGGTTCAACTGGATTGGTGATTTCTGGCAGCGAGCCAAATGCTAAGGCATCGGGCAGGCTGGCAAGTGTGGTCAATTGGACAGCTTGGGTTTTGATGCTGGCGTTCACTTGGGCCGCCGCGACCTTACTTTTACTTGACGCTGCATATTCGACAATCTGCAACCGATAGCTATATTGATCAGGCTCGTAGGCTTGTTGGGTCACTTGAAATTGATCAAGCGTGACTTTGGCAACATAGCCTTGGCCAACAATATCGGCGATAAACTCGACTGGCTCTTGTTTCAGATAAATGCCGCGCAATTGCTCCAACATGGTTTGGGCTTCGGCTCCATAACAGATGCCTTCAATTTGCAAACAAACCGAGTGTCGTCCAAGCTGTTGGCTCACATCACCAGCCATACCTGGCACATGGTGATAGACCGCCGCCCGTTGTTCGAGCGTTTGGATGCGATGCACCCGTTGTAAGGCAATCCCTGCTAGCTCAAGCGCCATGGCTCCGCTCCTGATTAATCGCTATAAAAACGCAAATATTCGCGTTGCAAGGCTTGGGTCAAGGCTGCCAAAACGTCGTCCACCAGTTGCTCACGCTGAATTTCAGTAGCTTGATTGGGAGTTTGCGAAGCAACCGCTTGCTGGATCGCTTCAATCGGCGGTGGTTGGTCGCTTGGCGTTTGGGTCGGATTGGCAATTGTCAGCTGGTTTGGTGGCGAGGCTGGAGTAGCTGGCAATTCCAAGGCTGGCTTAGTTGGATGAATGTTTGGCGCTGGAATGTTGTAGTGGGTTGCGCTGGCCGCTGCTTGGTTGCCAAGCGCTGGCGTAATCCATGTCCTCTGAGCGTTGGCGATTTCAGCCAGATTAAAGTTTCTAAGCGTCGCCTCAGGTTGGTCAGCAGCCTGATTTGGGCTATTTGGTTGATTGAAGCTTTGAGTTGTTGCCGCCTGCTGCCAAGCTGAGGCCGTACTGTTACTTGTAGCTTGCCCACCTGATTGGCTTGGCAACGACGGCTGAACTGGCTCGACGCTTTGGTTAGCTACAGCTTGTGGCAGCGCTTGACTAGGCAAAGCTGGCTCAAACGCCTGAGGTTGAGCAACCTCAGCCAACCAGGCCGTTTCAGCGTGGTCCGCGCCCTGCCACAACTGGGCAAAATCGGCTAGCCCTTTGATTGGGCTGGTTTGGATTGGCAATGTTTGGTTGGTGATCGGCGCAAGCGCTGGGCTTGATGGTTGGGTGGCTGCTTGCTGTACTACTAGGTTTGGCGCAACATCCAAGTTGGTACTGCTAGGTACAACCTCAGGCAAACCACGATCGAGTTGGTTGGTTGCAGCGTGATCGGCCAGCCCTGCTTGCAACGGCACAACTTTGCGCAATGGCGCGGCAGCCAACACCTGCCGAGTGCCATGCAGCTCAGGCCGAACCACAACTTTTGTGGCTTGGGTTTGGCTGGACATGGCTGAAACTGGCGGCTGAAACAGATCGGATGACGGCCTAGCAGGCATATTATTTTCAACCAACGCAGGTTGCCAAGCAGCCAGATTGGTTGGTTCAGGCTCAGCAACCTGGGTCTGGTTGCGCGGTTGACCAACAATTAATTGCGGAACCAGACCGCTGCTCAAACCATCAGCCCAAGCACTGAGTTGTTGCAATTGGGCCGCCAAGGCCAGCTCAGTTTGCCAATCGTCAGCCAAAATGCTGGCAGGTTGCTCGCTTGGCAACCAGCTCGTTAAGCCATCCAGCCAAGCGCTAAAATCGGCCTGAATCGCCGTGCCAAGAGTTATTAAGCTTGATTCGGGCTTATTCACTGCCAACATCCTCGGCTAATAATTGCAAATACAGCGTAATTTGAGCCATAGTCAAGGCCTGCACTTCCTGCGGTGTCCAGCCAAAGGCCTTAGCAAGCCGATAGCTAGCCTGCAATAATGGTGCTTGCTGCAACTCAATTAATGGCTTTTTTTTTCAGTCATACCGCTAATTTCGCGAATATGCGCGATCAAAAAATCGACCATGCCCAAGTGCATGCGCTTGACTTGCTCCAAACTCAGGCTTGGCTCAACCAAGGCCTCTTTGATCAGCAGCAGCGGAATCAGGCTGGAATCCTGTTTGGCGGCTCGCATAATCAATTGAAATGTGCCAATCGTGATTGGTTGGAGTTGCACCACCAATTCACGAGCGGTTGCAGTGGCCTGACCAGGCTGAACAATTTCGGCTGGAATCGTCACGGCATAGCGTGCTTGAGCGCCAGCAAGCAATTCATCGGCGGTTAGGTGGTTGTCGCTCATGCAAGCTCATTCCTCTAGGCGCTGGTTTCGGCGCTGCTCATACGCAAGGCTTTGAAGGTCACCGTTTCCATCACGAAATCGTCTTCGGGCAAGCGAAAACTCCATGTATCAAACTTGACCCCAAAGATCGTGAGCGTGCTGCTATTGTCGGGCGAAGCCGGATTGACCAAATTGATCACGATATTAAAGGATGGTTGGGCAATGGCTCCGGTTGGCGGGGGACTTTTCGAGCCATCGCCAAGCAACAAGCGAATCAGTGCCCCATTGATATGCGCCCGTTCAGCAGTGCCCGCAATAGTGATATTGCCCGGACGCAGCTCAGTGGCAAAACGCCGACCAATCTCGTGGTAAGGCCGAATATCGTTTTGCACCACAATTTGCACATTTTGCAACCGCCCGACCACGCTTGAGAGCGCATATTCGCCAATCAAGGCATCGGCCAAACCACCTTCGGCAGTGCTGCTATCATCAACCGCCAGCACCAACGACGCATCTGAGCCACGAAAAACATTGACATTTGGCATGAGTTTGCTCCTAACCCAAATACATCGTTACTAAGATGAAATCGATACTGAAGGTTGGTTGCAACGTGAGCGACACTTGCACTTCGCCAGCAATTTGCTGAGCGCGAGTGGCTGAAACATCCAACGAATAGCCAACCAAGGCCTCATCTTCGACCATACGGGTCAAAAAGGCATCAAGCGTCGCTTTCATTGCGCCGCGTACTCGGTCGTTATTCAGTTTGCCGATGTAGGGATTACAAGCTGAGCGCACGCCATAAATTGCATAATCAACGATACGGCGGGTGGTAATTTGATGCCAAGCCGAGTTGGTGGCGGTGGTAATGCCTTTGACCACCCGCCAGCCTTCGCGTTTTTCGACCACGAGCACCCGTTTTTGCACCAATTGTTCAAGTTGCGAGGCGCTAAAGTTGGTGGTCAAACCTTCAATTGCCACAGTTTTGTTGGTTGGGCTGGATTGCACTGGTAAGGCGGCGATCAAGCCAGCCACCGCAGCGGCCAAATAACTACCAGGCAAGGAAACTTGACTGACGGTTTGGGTCGCTGGATCGCTGACTGAGCTTTTGATCCCAGGTGCGACGAAAATTAAGCGATCGCTGGCATAGCTATGACCAGAGATTTTAGCGATATCATCGCCAAGCGCACTACCGATCAAGCCGATGCGTTCGCGTTTGATGCCTGCGGTGGTGGTGAGGTGCGCGATTAAAGCATTGGCCATGCCCACATTTGAGCTATCTTGACCAGCCAATAACACCAAATTAACGATTTCATTTTCCAATTCAGCGAGGGCAGTTTTATAATTATCAACTGTTACGCCTTCGCTGCGCACTGCATAGACCGTTTTGCCGCCGTTGTTATAAATCTGTTCCAAGGCCCGAATGAGGGTTAACTCGTTTTTTGTGCCGCCTTGCCAAGCATCGCTGACTCCGAAAATCGCCTTCGCTTCGCTGAAACTGCCCAAAATTTGCACTTGATTGATTGGACCACTTGCTGCCGTGCCAACAATGCCAATATAGCCCGAGGCGATGCGCCCTGCGCTAATCAGCCCCTCATCACGCACCGTGATGTAGGTGCCTGGCAAAATCACTTCAGCCATAATACCTCCCTAAACAATACGCACACCAAAGAAGCATTTACAGCATTACGTTGCCATAAACGAATTTGAACTCTTTTGAGCGATCGGGTGGAAAGTAGGAGTAGGTTGTGGAATTGCTGCTACTATAGCATAGGCCAAAAGTCAGCGTCAACGGATTTTTCGGGTGATTTTGGCTTTAACAATTCCAATTGCTCACACACATTGCACAAAGAGCATGCAAATCATGGCTTCTGACAGATGCAGGGTTTAGTCAAAACACGAATGAGGGTAGTAGAACGCGGGTTGAGTATTTGATCCACGAAGAGCACGAAGGACACGAAGGACACGATATCCAAATCTCAGCTTCGTGCTCTTCGTGTCCTTCGTGGATCAACCTATTAAGACCGCATCCATTCGCTGGGAACGCGCACGGCCAAGACCGTACCAGTTGCACACAGCTGATCGGCGGCGTTAAGCGTGCAGGTTACCAAGGTTTTGCGCTCGTTTTGCACCTCGAAGCGGGCACGCAACTCCAAGCTTGGGCCAAGCGGTGTTGGTTTGTGGTAGGCAATTTCAAGCTTACCAGTCACATACCAAATTGGAGTGGGGCTGCTTAGCGCAACCCCAGCCTGTTGAGCCGCCAAGGCCATGGCGCTAATAATCGCGTGGCAATCGATTAATGCGCCGATGATGCCGCCATTAACCACATGGGTTGGCGAGGCACAATGCCATGGCTGTGGTTGCCAATGACAAATCGCCTCAGCCCCATCCCAATAGCTTTTGATTTGCAAGCCATGAGGATTATCCTTGCCACAGCCCCAACAATGATTGCCCTGCAATTGATCTTGAAAGGCTGGTTGCGTCGTTGAAACCATCAATGCTGCTCCTTGAAGCAAATTTTATTTGCTATAGCCGTGAGGATGTTGTTGATGCCAAGCCCAAGCACTTTCGATGATACTCTCAATTGTGGCATAGCGTGGCTCCCAGCCCAACTCGCGGCGAATCGTTTCCGATGAAGCAACCAAGGTCGCCGGATCGCCAGCGCGGCGCGGCGCAACCACCGCTGGAATCGCATGGCCAGTCACATTGCGCACTGCTTGGATAACTTCTTTGACGCTGAAACCACCACCATTGCCTAAATTGTAGCGACGGCTGGCTCCGCCATTGAGCAAGGCTTGCAAGGTCAGAATATGCGCCGAGGCCAAATCGCTCACATGCACATAGTCGCGCACACACGAGCCATCGGGGGTTGGATAATCGTCGCCGAAGATCGCAATCGATTCGCGCTGGCCCAAGGCAACTTGCAAAACCAACGGAATCAAGTGGGTTTCAGGGTCGTGATGTTCGCCAATCGTCGGCGTACAACCACAGGCATTGAAATAGCGCAGCGCACCATAGCGAATGCCATGCACGCGTTCATACCAATAGAGCGCCCGCTCCATCCACGATTTCATCTCACCATAAGGCGAGCCTGGCACAATTCGCTCGTTTTCGTCGATTGGCATTTTAGCGGGGTCGTCGAAGAGGTTGGCGGTTGATGAGAGAATAAAAGCCTTCACGCCATGTTCAGCGGCAACCGTCAGCAAATTAATCCCCGCCACCACGCTATCGCGCAGATAATATTCAGGGTGCTGCATCGACTCGCCAACCAAGGTATGCGAAGCAAAATTTAAAATCCCATCGAAAGGGCCATGAGCTTCAAAAGCACTGCGAATTTCAGCAATATTATTCAGATCGCCCAAGACAAAGGTCGCAGCGGCGGGAACCGCTTGGCGATGGCCTTGGCGCAAATTATCAAAGATTACAACGTCGTAGCCAGCATCTAGCAATGCGGCACTGGTTACGCTGCCAATATAGCCAGCGCCACCGGAGACCAAAATACGCATACAAACTCCTTTTTACACGGCAAGATCGTCGTGTAGCATCGAATTCGCTGGCTATTGTAGCCGAATCAGCTTAATTGTGGGTGAGAAGTCTGATCACGTGAGAACACAAAAGCCAACATCGCGAAACACCGATCCATAACAATCATATCGTTTAAAAATACTTTATAAATCAGCAAATATGTTCTATACTAGACACGTTCGTATTAAGGAGGATTGAATGAATCAAGCAACACAATGGACAGACGGGGCCATCAGCGCAATCACCCTATTTGTGCCTGATAGCACGATGCAGCAAACCAGCCAGTTTTATCAACAGGTTTTTGGCTTGCCAATGGTATTTAGCGACGAGCATTCGATGGTTTTTCAATTTGGCTCAACGTTAATCAACCTACTCACTGAGAGCGCGGCGGTTGAATTGTTAGCCCCGATGGCCGTACCCAAAAACGATTCACGAGCGTTGTATACGATCACGGTTGCCAATACCGATCAAATATATGCTGAACTCCGTAGCCGTGGGGTAGAATTCCTGAATGGGCCGATCGATCGGGCATGGGGTGTGCGCACCGCCAGTTTTGCCGACCCCGCTGGCCACCTCTGGGAAATTGCTCAGCAGTTGTAAGCAACAAAAGCAACCAGTTATGCTTCTGAGCAACTGGTTGCTTTATGATTAAGCCCTCGCGTTCCAATCAACCTTGGCAGCAATCATACGCCAAGAATGATAAACCATCACGCACCAATCAGCTGGTATAATTCCACTATTAACTAAGTTGTCAGGGTTGCGGTGGGTGCAATCAGCACGCTGGTTATTGGTCATCCCTCAGGCCAATTAATTGACATTTAGCACCAACCTGTTATCATGATATCGTTTCCGGTATCGTTTCCAGAGATTTTCCTTTAAATATTGAGGTATTGCTGTGCGTTCAAAACAATCGACAGTCACGATTCACGATGTAGCCAAAGCGGCAGGCGTTTCGGTAAGCACAGCCTCGCGAGTGCTTAATAATAAAGATGATGTATCGCCTGAAACCTATAAAAAAGTTCGGCAGGTGATCGACGACTTGAATTACACTGCTAGCTTGGCCGCCAAAAGTATGCGCAGCCGTACTACCAACGTCATTGGCTTATTGGTTCCTGAATTGATCGAAGTCTATTATCATGAAGTGATCAAAGGTGTTGGTGCAGCAATTGAAAATTCGGGCTACGATTTATTGATTTATACCAGCGGCAGCCCGACCCGCAACAAACGAGCCTCGTGGGAGCGTGAGCATGTGGCCTTATTGAGCAGTGGCTTAACCGATGGCTGTATTATCGTCTCGCCCTCAGCCCCAACCTTCCAAGAAAACGCCAAAATCGTGGTGATCGACCCGCATGGAGCAGGAGCCGAAGTGCCTTCCGTCGTGGCCACCAACCATGAAGGGGCCATTCAAGCCGTCGATTATTTGGTGAGCCTTGGCCATCGCCGAATTGGCTTTGTGCAAGGCCATCCCTCGGCGTGGAGTGCGCTGCAACGCTTCGAAGGCTACAAAGATGGTTTGGCAAAGGCCGGCATTAGCTTCGAAGCAGCCTTGGTGTGTGAAGGTGATTTTACCTCGGCCTGCGGCAAAAACGCTACCTATCGCCTGATGAACCAGCCCAATCCACCAACCGCAATCTTTGCCGCCAACGATCGCACAGCGATTGGCGTGCTTGAAGCAGCCAAGGAACTCAGCCTCAATGTGCCGCAAGATCTCTCGGTGATTGGCTTCGATAATATTCCTGAAACCATGCAAACCACGCCCCGTCTAACCACGATCGATCAATCGATTCGTGAAATGGGATCATTGGGAGTCCAGCTATTAATTGATATGTTACAAAATCGTGAATCAAGCCAATTATTGCACACCGTGCCAACCCGCTTGGTCATTCGCGATTCCTGTTGGATGCTTAAACAATAACAAGCGAGGCCGAATAGGCTTCGATCTCGCTTAAATGCGCTGCGATACAAACCTCCGCTTTACAGCATCTAGGCCAAATTTAGCCCACGACGGCGCAGTTGTTCGACCACCGCTGCTAGCAATTTCAGCGGTTGCAGCCCGCCAACAAACAATATTTCATCATCAAATAACGCTAGCGGGTAAGGCCATGCTTCCTCAGCAAAGTAGGTAATTCGCTCGGCATGCTGGTGCAGCACTACAGGATCATCGAGATCATAATAGATCACCTGAACTTGATCACCGACCAAGCGAGCTAATGAGAGTGCCACCGTATTTGCGACCTTCAACGAAGGCATGCGCGGGCCTCAGCCATAGCCACAGGTGGCATCACTTGAGCGCCCAAAAATTTCTAGCCGATACTTCATTCCGGTATGTTACACTCCTACAACAGAGCTTAAAGCATAGCATAAACCGATAATTAGCGCTTGGAGTGTAGTATGGAAGATCGTTCAGTCGAGTTGAGTGCCGCTGATTTAATTGATGAACTTTTTCATGTGCTGCGTGATGTTGCCACCGCATCACAGGGAATGCATTACGTCCTTTATTGTTCTTTGAATACCAATCCACTATCGCCGGATCAAGAGGCGATATTCAGCTTACTCAACTCGTATGACCGGAAATTAGCAGCCTATGCCGCATTCGTTGATCAATGGCGAAGGGCGCAAATAGCGGCTAAGAATAAGCTTGATTAAGCACCTTTTCCGTGAGAACAAAGCATCAAAATCAATCAGCAAGCACTACCATCAGCTCAATATGCTATGATTATCGGCAACCATTAGGTGGTATTGGTGGAGAATTCAGAATGTTGGCCGCCGATTTACTGAATATTTCAGCGCTCCGAGCTGAGGCCGGCCAGCGAGTAGTACAAGCGGGCGAGGCGTATTATCGAGCAGGTCAGGTTGAAATGCTTGACCTTGATCACGATCAGGCACTCTTTGCTGTCCATGGTAGCCAAGAAAACCCGTACACCGTCACAATTATCAGTGATCAACATTGGTTAATTTCTGATTGCACATGCCCTTATGCAGCCAAAGGCGTGATTTGTAAGCATGTCGTTGCAGCCGCGCTCTACCTCTATGATCAGCTTGTAGCGCATCCACCTAGTATTTGGCGCTCGATTTTTGCCAATATTCAACCGCCTACCCGCCGCCGTCAAAACAGCATGCTGTTGATATTTAGCTTGATAGAGCGCGGGGCTAGTTGGACACTCGTACCCTATACGTTCGCTGAGCGTGTGATTCCACAGCCAGTGATGCATGATCCTGTTGCGCTACACAAGCACTTAAATACCTCAGCTATGCTCAAACATGCCAAAATTCCCCATACCCAACTTCAGCCTCAGCAATTTCCCCATAGCCCAGAAGCAGCGTTAACCTTGGCAAACATGATCGTAGCTTTTTCGCAAAACTATTTCTATGGCATAACCCTTCAGTTGCCAATAATACTCAACGCCTTAGTTCAACTTTTGCCCGATGCCGCTATCTTTTGCGGCGATGATCTGCACCCATTTCAACGAACACTGCAAGTAGCCGTAAATCGTGGGCAAATTCAACTCCATGGCACTGCCACAACCGATGGAATGACGCTCACGCCAATGCTGCGCTTCGGCGAAACAAGCACCAACCTCGATACAGACGAGGTGAGGATTCTACTCTTTAATGCTGAATGGGCTATCTATCGCGATTGGCTCGTGCGCTATGATGATCCTGGTAATATACTTAGCTTATTTCGCCGCCATAACCATCTCAATATTCCGGCGGCTGACCACACTGAATTTATCGAGCAGTATCTCGTGCCGCTAGCGGAGCACACCGCACTTAGTGGCGATCTACCGCACCAAGAATTGGTTGTGGCAGATCCTCAGCCACGCTTGTATTTGAGCGACCATGAATCGACCTTGCGAGCTGAGTTACGTTTTGGCTATGCTGACCATGAATTGGTCTATGACCTCCAGTTGCCAGCAGAAACCATCCGCTATAGTCACGAGCATGCGACAATTCTGCGCATCCAGCGGCAACCAAGCATCGAGGAGCAATGCTGGGGTGAGTTGATGCGTCATGGGCTTAAACGTGGACAGCAACCAAGCGTTGCAACTTTGCGCAGTGGAACAACGAGCGCTACATTTTTGCTCAACCATGTGCCCAAACTAGCGGCCATGAATTTCACAATTTATGGAGAGGAATCATTGCTTGGTGCGCGAGTTAACCGTCACACGCCCAGCATCACCTTGCGGGTTTCATCGGGAATCGATTGGTTTGACCTTGAGGCCGTTGTCCGTTTTGGCGAAACCGAGCTTGAGCTGGCTGAGCTACGGCGGGCAATTCGCAAGCGTAAACGCTATGTAAAGTTGGCTGATGGAACACTTGGGGCAATTCCTGAGCTATGGCTAGAGCGCTATCGTCATCTCTTTACGCTTGGTGAAATGCATGCAGAAACGCTACGGTTTGCTCCGACACAAATTACCTTGTTGGATGGACTGCTACATAACACTGATCAGGTTGATCCGACCTTCAAACAGCGCCTCCAAGGCCTAAAAACTATCAATGGAATCGCACCACAGCCACTTCCCTCAGGCTTCGCTGGAGTGTTGCGTTCTTATCAAAAAGCGGGCTACGATTGGCTTCACTTCCTCTATAAGTATGGATTTGGCGGGTGCTTGGCCGATGATATGGGCACTGGCAAAACAATTCAGACACTCGCCTTTCTCCAGTCGTTGAAAGCTCGTGGTCAAGCGTCTGCTAGCAGTCTAATCGTCATGCCACGCTCATTAATCTTCAACTGGCAACGTGAAATCGCCCGCTGGACTCCCGATTTGCAAGTGCTGGTTCATACCGATCAAGGCCGACCTGACACCGTCGCAGCCTTTAGCGATTACGATCTCGTGCTTACAACCTATGGAACGCTGTTGCGCGATATCGATCTATTTGCTACCTATCAGTTTCACTGTCTTGTGCTCGATGAGGCCCAAGCGATTAAAAACCCATCCTCGCAAACTGCGCGAGCCGCCCGCGCCCTGCATGCCGACCATCGCCTTACGTTAACAGGTACGCCCGTTGAAAACTCAATCTTAGAGTTATGGTCACAGTTTGCCTTTCTCAACCCAAGCATGCTTGGCAGCCTTGAGCATTTTCGTAGCGAATTTGCCACCCCAATCGAGCGCGACGGCGATCAGCAAACGGCGCAGTTGCTCCGCCGAATGGTCAATCCCTTTATCCTGCGGCGCACCAAAGACCAAGTTGCCCCTGAATTGCCGCCCCGCAATGAACGGCTCATGTATTGTGATATGGAGCCAGCTCAACAAAAGCTCTATCAGCGTTATCGCGACCAATATCGCGCCATGTTGCTATCATTGATCGATGATCAAGGGATCAATGATAGTCGGATTAAAGTTCTGGAGGGTTTACTCCGACTCCGCCAGATTTGCAACCACCCACAACTAGTTGAAGCAACATTTCGAGGGCACTCCGCCAAATTTGATCAGTTACTGGAAACCCTTGAGGTTCTTCATGCCGAAGGTCACAAAGCCCTGATTTTCTCGCAATTCGTTCAGATGTTGACGCTGCTGTGGAAAGAACTTGATCGACGAAACCTGAGCTATGCCTATCTTGATGGTAAAACAAACAATCGAGCTGCGGTCGTGGATCGTTTCCAAACCGACCCACAAATTCATTTCTTCCTGATCAGCCTTAAAGCTGGCGGAGTTGGCCTGAATCTCACCGCAGCCGACTATGTAATTCACATCGACCCATGGTGGAACCCTGCCGTCGAACAGCAAGCAACGGATCGCACCCATCGGATCGGTCAAGATAAGCCTGTTTTTATCTATAAATTAATCGTGCGCAATAGTGTTGAAGAAAAGATTTTGCAACTGCAAGAACGGAAACGCGCCTTGGCAAACAATATCATTACCAGCGAACAAGGAATCGTCAAATCACTGACCCGCGAAGATGTGGTAGATCTCTTCTCCTAAATCACATACAGGTCTCAATCAGCATTCTTAGATCATTGGTCTATGAGTTCATTCGTTCCATAACTAAAGAATCCTTACAAGGGATTAAAACCGCCGTCGATACCATGTCACCAGCTCCTCTTCGGGTTCCATAACTAAAGAATCCTTACAAGGGATTAAAACGGGGTTATCAACGTAGTTGGGGTTGCTGAAGGGTTGGTTCCATAGATAAAGAATCTCTACAGCGGGCTTTCGCACGATGGCGGTGGTAGTGGAATGTGACTAGCGCTAGTATGGTTGTCCATCCTCTGGCTTTTGGTTCTCAACAAACCTAGTTATGAGGATGGACAAACCCTAATTAGGCTGTTTGAGCTAAAATCGCCTGTGCTTCAGCCACAGTCAATACTCGCCCATGGCCAGCTAATGGCCCGATTCCGGTCGAGAATAAACGCCCGCCATCGATCAAATTACCTAAATCCATGGCGGTTGCCCCCAATGCTTCAATCAATCCAATCACAACGCGCTTAGCCGCTTGATCGTTGCCCGCCACAAATAAGGCTTTGGGGGTTGGCGGCTCACTCAAATGGGCCAAATCAGCAAATGGCTGATGATTGAAGGCTTTAACGAAACGAGCTTGCGGCAATAATTCAGCCACAATTTCACTTGAGCCACGTCCATCTAAATCGTAAAAATCGCTTGGATTCGGTCCAAAACGGTTATTGATTACGTCAATAACAATCCCATTGTAATCAGCCAATGGCTCTAAGGCAGTGGGAATATGCTGCCAACGCACGACCAAGATGATCAGTTCGGTCTGTTGCAACGCGGCTGGTTCAACCGCCATAACCTGCGGGCCAAGTTGCTCAACCAGCATTTGCAGCGAGGCTGGGCCACGCGAGTTGGCTAGCAATACTTGATGCCCACGCTCAACCAACAATTCGCAAAACATTTGGCCAACCCGCCCAGCCCCTAAAACACCAATTAACATTGTTGCCTCCAGCCAAACACAATTACTGCAACAACTATAGCGTGGCCTGTAACACAATCGATCACCACATAGATGGAGTATGAGCCTGTCCATTGGCACAGGTTTGGTTTCAATAAGGAGTGGTCAGGGGGCTAGGGGACTAGGGATCAGAAGGCCATGCAGCGCAATACCTACAACCAAATCGCTCATTCCGCTAACCAAATATGCAACTTCGTGCGCTTCGTGGTTAAAACACGTTATTCGTATTCTTTACTGAAACTATTGTCCCAAAAAATATAGAGCTTAAAATCAACACTAACTGGGATTAATCTACCAATTCAAACATGCTATATTGAGCCATTCAACGATTTGAGGAGAAATTTAATGAGTAACCAACCCAATTACCAATCGCCAACGCCACCCAATAATCAACCAAATTATGCTCAGCCATACGACCCAAATCTCTATCAAGGCCAATATCCACCACAAACACTTTATGGCCAAAATCCCTATCAAGCTCAATATCAGCCGATCAATTATCCTTATCAGGTGCCCAATTCGATCCAAGCTAATGCAAAAATAGATCGACAGCGCTCCAATATTGCATTCGTTGTATGCATCGTGACGTTTATACTTGGAGGGGTTTTCTACAGTCGTAATCCACAGAACAGCGATGCAATCTTGTCTGGTTTTTTTTGGCTCTTTAGTAGCATTGCATGGGTCACTGCATGGTGTTTTTCAACCAAAAGCAAGGGCTATTCTGTATGGCTCGGTCTATTATCACTATTAGGATTATTAGGGATGTTGATATTAATGGTTATTCCAAATCGTAACAAGCTAAAATATTAAACCGTTGCGCTGCCTGAGTTTCAAGCAGCGCACTCATTTTCGTTAAATTTAGGCCTCTGCCGCAGCCAAGGCTGGATACAGTGGTTGCAAGGCGGGATAAATCGCGCGATAGGTTGCATACAACTCGGCATAGCGGGCTTGATCAGCACTCGGCTCAGTGGGATCACTCAAGCGCACGGTTGCCGCAACCGCTTGATCGACATCGCGATACCAGCCAGCCCCAACCGCTGCCAGCAATGCTGCGCCATAGGCCGCACCCTCGGTCGTACTCACGCCAACCAATGGCGCTCCTAGCACATCAGCCAAAATTTGCCGCCACAAGCGGTTGCGTGTGCCACCACCCGAAGCCCGAATCGCGCCAATGGTACCGATTCCAGCTTGGCTCATTAGTTCAAGGCTATCACGTAAACCAAAGGCCACGCCTTCGAGCACCGAGCGCGTAAGATGGGCCTGCGTATGCCGCACGGTTAGGCCAATAAAGCCACCGCGAGCTAAGGGATCAGGGTGCGGCGTGCGTTCGCCAGTCAGATAAGGCGCAAAAAATAAGCCAGCACTGCCAACTGCCACAGCTTCGGCAGGCTCCAGCAATTGGTCATAGCTCAGTTGTGGGGCGAAGGTATCGTGATACCAGCGCAAGCTGCCCGCCGCACTCAACATCACGCCCATCAAATGCCAACGCCCAGGCACAGCATGGCAAAAAGCATGCAAGCGGCCTTGTGGCTCGATAATTGGGCTAGCCGTCGCCCCAAAAACCACGCCCGATGTACCAAGGCTCAGGGCAATGCTACCAGCCGCAACCACACCTGTGCCAACCGCATTGGCCGCTTGATCACCGCCACCGCCAACCACTGGAATGCCCGCTACCAAGCCCAAAGCCGCTGCGGCCTCAGCATGCAATTGGCCTGTGATGGCTGGGCCTTCAAATAATTGCGGTAGCCATGCCAGATCGATCTCAAGGGCTTGAGCTACTTCCGCCGACCATTGACGACTGCGTACATCCAGCAAGAGCGTGCCAGCACTATCAGAGACATCGCTGGCAAATTCGCCAGTCAGACAATAGCGCACATAATCTTTGGGCAGCAGAATATGGGCAATTTGGGCATAAATTTCTGGCTCGTGCTGTTGAACCCACAAAATTTTCGGCGCAGTAAAGCCGGTTAATGCCCGATTACCCGTTAATTCGATCAGGCGTTGTTCACCTAGTCGCGCGGTAATTTGCTCGCACTGTTCAGCAGTCCGCTGATCGTTCCAAAGCAAGGCTGGACGCAACACCTCGCCCGCTTGATCAAGCAAAACTAAGCCATGCATCTGGCCAGCCAAGCCAATTGCCATAATCTCGTTGGCGGCCACACCTGCTTTTGCCAACACTTCTTGGGTACTTTCGCGGCAAGCCTGCCACCATAAATGCGGCGATTGCTCGCTCCATAATGGATGTGGCGTAGCATAATCGTAGCTCGCCTGGCCAATCGCCACCACCGTTCCTTGCTGATCGATCAACAGTGCCTTGGTTGCCGTCGTCGAAATATCATAACCAAGTACATATGCCATGATGGTGCTCCAATAAAATAAACCACGAAGAAACCAACCGAGGCAACTTCGTGGCCTTCGTGTTCTTCGTGGTTAAAAGCTTAACGAACACCCATCAATAATTCAAATGTCAATTGATCAAGCTTTTCGTAGCCCAAACCGCGTGCACCCAGCCCCGTCCGATCAAATTCATGCGCCTTGAGCGCGGCAACTCGTTCTGGCGAATAGCTACCAGCCAACGCCGCCACTGCTGGCTCAACTGTTTTCAATTCGGCCAACAAACCTTGAATTTCAGCATCAGCGTTGAAGCGGCGGGCTTTTTCGGCCAAAATCAGATAGCTGCGAATACAGCCACGGGCAAAATCTTTGACCCCTTGCAAATCTTCTGAGCGGTAGGCATGGGCATCGAAGTGGCGTGGGCCATCATAGCCAACATCTTCGAGCAACTTGACCAAGAAGAAATTTTGCTTGTAGTTATGCGCTGCAAAGCGGAAATCTTGATCATAGCGACCACTGGCTTGATCGTTGAGGTCGATGTGGAAAAGTTTGCCAGCATCAAGCGCTTGGGCCACAGCATGGGCAAAATTTAAGCCCGCCATGGTTTCGTGGGCTACTTCAGGGTTAACCCCAACCATTGCTGAATGATCGAGGGTTTCGATAAAGCCCAACATGGCTCCGGTGGTGGGCAAAAAGATGTCGCCGCGTGGTTCGTTGGGCTTCGCTTCCAAGGCAAAGCGATAGTTATAGCCTTGGGCCAAGCTATATTCACACAAAAAGTTGAGCGCCTCGCGAAACCACTTCAAGCCTTCAAGCGGATTTTTGGCGGCATCGCTTTCGCTGCCTTCGCGACCACCCCAAAATACATAGGTCGTGGCCCCAAATTCGGCTCCCAAATCCATCGCGGCCATGGTTTTTTGCAGCGCATAGGCGCGTACTGCTGGATCATTGCTGGTAAACGCGCCATCTTTAAAAGCTGGATGACTGAATAAGTTGGTAGTTGCCATTGGCACAACGAGACCGGTTTCAGCTAAAGCGCCACGAAAGGCCTTGATAATTGAGTCGCGTTCGCTGGGAGTTGCATCAATTGGAATTAAATCGTTATCGTGGAAGTTTACGCCCCAAGCGCCAACTTCTGCCAGTAAATGGACAATCTCAGGAGGACTCAGCGGCTTACGAACTGGCTCGCCAAAGGGATCACGGCCAACATTGCCGACCGTCCAAAGGCCAAACGTAAATTTGTGGGCAGGCTGTGCGTCGTACATAAATGGTACCTCCTTGTACTATGGAGTTGATCGTTCACTGATCAGATTTTCTGTAAGCGCTTGCAGAAAATTTACCAATATTTTCACATTTTTGGCGCTGATTTAGCCCAAAACGCTGGATTGAGGTTGTAATTCTGAGCAAAAATTGTGTAAACGCTTACAAAGCATAATCTAGATCAAGCAGTCTGGTTTGTCAAGTAAAACGACCAGAGTTCCCTCACCCCTAGCCCTCTCCCACTGCGGCGGGCGAGGGGAGTTCCAATGCTCATGATGGGATGGCTCCCCCACGCCTGCTGGGCATGCCAATCGGTAGTGAATCCTAGGTCGCTTTTGCTGCTTTTGGCTTGGCGTTTGCGGCTATAATAAAGGTTGAACGACAACCTGTAGGGATTGCATGTGAAAGTCTTATACATCGCCAGCGGCATCCGCGTGCCTGGTGCATTTGGTGGCGCAATTCATACAACCGAAGTTGCCCAAGGCTTGGCTCAACTGGGCGTGGAAATGCATGTGATAACACGACCAGCCCAAGGCCAACGCCGCAAGCCATGGCAACTGCCCAAGCGCCAAACCGGAGCAATTACTTGGTACGAAGCTGATTTGCCAAAGCCTTTGAGTTTGCTTGGCTATTCAGCAATTGCACGGTTGGTACGCGAATTGCGGCCCGATGCGGTAATGGAACGCTACTATAATTTTGCTGGAGCAGGCATCTTGGCTGCGGCTCGCCAAGGCATTCCGACGTTGTTAGAAGTCAATGCCTTGATCGTTGATCCGCCCCAAGTACGCAAGCGCCAACTAGATGATAGCTTGGCGTGGCTATTGCCTGGCAAGCATGGCCCGATGCGGCGCTGGGCCGCTTGGCAATGCCGGCATAGCACCAAAATTGTCACGCCCTTGCACACAACCGTGCCACCCGAAATTGAATGCAGTCGAATCGTCGAATTACCTTGGGGCGCGAATGTTCAGGCATTTAGCCCACAAACTCAAGCACCAATCCAACCAGTGTTTGTCTTTCTTGGTTCGTTTCGCCATTGGCATGGGGTGACCGATTTTATTCGCGCAGCGATTCGTTTGATTCAGCAAGGCAGCCCGGCCCGATTTTTATTAATTGGTAGTGGCCCAGAACAAGCTGAAGCTCAACGGTTGGCAGCACCGTATGCCGAACGTTTTGAATGGGCAGGGGCAGTAGCTCACGAACGCGTACCAGCCTTGTTAGCGCAGGCTAGCGTTGGGGTTGCACCGTTCAATCCAGCTCGTCACCCAGCTTTACAAGCGGCAGGCTTCTTTTGGTCGCCACTGAAAATTTACGAATACATGGCGGCTGGCTTGCCCGTAGTAACAGCTAATATTCCGCCGCTCGATACAATTATTCGGCCACAGCAAGAAGGTGGGTTATTTGAAGCTGGCAATATCAACGACCTTGCTCGCGTCATGCAGGCAGTTGCCAACGACCCGCAACGCCAACAATGGGGCTTGAATGCTCGCCAACGCGTGGTCGAGTATTATTCGTGGGAGCGCCATTGCCAAGCCTTATATCAATTATTGCAAACCATGATTAAGGAGCAGCCATGAAACCGCTGCATGTGCTGTTACCAACCGACGTATTTCCACCACGCACCGGTGGCGCAGGCTGGAGTAGTCATGCCTTGGCGTTGGCGTTGCTCGAACGCGGCCATCAGGTGACGGCATTGGTTCCCAAGGCTGGAGTGCGTGGGCTGCATCGGCGGGTTGAAGCAGGTGTTCCGGTGGTTGAGGTCGGCTATCAACCTGCTCGTTTGCCGTTTGTGGCCAATTGGTCGCGCTTTGAACTGTTCTGGCCCCAATTTGCCCAAGCAATTGTCAAGACGATCGGCAAGCAGCGCGAACACGTAATCATTCATGGACAGCACGTCCAAGGGATTGGTGCAGCCGTCTTGGCGGGGCAACAGCTGAACATTCCGGTTGTGGCAACCGTGCGTGATCATTGGCCAAATCATTATTTTGGCACAAATTTACATGGCGATCAATTCCCGCTTGAAGATTTTGATTGGGCGGCGGCGGCCACCGATTTGGTTGCCCGCCGCAAACCATTACTTGGGATACTTTCGCTCTTGGCCTTACCCTATGTCCAAGCGCATATGCAACGGCGACGACAATTGTTACAAGCCTGTGATGCGGTTATTTCGCTGAGTAGCTATATCACCCAACGGCTTAGCAGCGTAGTTGCACCCGCCAAATTATGGCCAATTCCCAACATGGTCAATGTAGCAGCGATAAGCAAAGTGCTAGCAACGCCTGCGCAAACGACCATTAATCAGCCATATATCTTGTTTACTGGCAAATTGGCTCGCAACAAAGGAGCCTATTTACTACCCGAAATTATGGCTAGTTTTCGGGCAGCTGGTGGTGAGGCAACCCTCGTCATCGCTGGCGGCAAGAATTCAGAGCTGGTTGCAGCAATTCAAGCTCAAGGCATTGAGGTGCTAGCCCTCGATTGGGTTGAGCACGATGAGGTTTTGCGCTTGATGGCGGGGGCCAAGCTCTTAATTTTCCCCTCAACGTGGGGCGAACCACTCAGTCGGGTTTTGCTTGAAGCTTGTGCTGTGGGCATGCCGATTGTGGCAATGGCAACGGGCGGCACACCGGATCTAATTCAGCATGGCCTGAATGGCTATCTGGCTCGCTCAGCCAAGCAACTAGGTGTATTGGCGGCAGAATTGCTGCACAACCCGCAACGAGCCGAGCAATTGGGCCAAGTTGCCTATCAAACCGCCCAAACCCGTTTAGCTAGCACAGTGGTTGCTGAGCAAGTGGAACAACTCTATTGGACACTACTTACCCAACAACCACAGCGTGCGCTGACTGGGTATGATTAAGTTACTGTGTAGGATAGGAGAAAAGGCGTATGCGTCGATTGGTTTCTTGGTTGCTGCTGTCAGGCATGCTCGTAGGATGTAGTGCAACACCAGCAACAGTTGATATCACCGTTACACCAAATTTACGTCAACAAACTGCAACGGCTTTTGCTTTAGTAAACCAAGGGCTGCAACGCCGCACTGCTACCCCAACCGCAACCACTGAGCCAGGTGCATCAACGCCAACCAGCGCAGGCAATCGTGAGCCAACGCCAACGGTGAATCTTGGCCCAATTACGGTTACGCCTTTGCCAAGCCCAACACCCTTGGAAAGCCCAACGCCAACCGAGACTCCCTTGCCAACTGAAACGCCAACGCCGGAACCAACCGCCACACCCGCCCCACCAAGTGCGAGTAGTGGATTAATCTTCTTTGAGCGAGCAGGCGCATTGTGGAGCTACAATGTTAAAGCCAAAACCGAGCAATTGATTGCTGAACAGGGCGAATTGGCGCGAGTTTCACCAAATGGCACCAAAATCGCCTATTTGGATAATCGTACCTTGTTTGTGGCTGATCGCGATGGTGAAAATCGCCAAGCCTTGACCCAAAATGTCAACGAAGCACCACGTTGGTCTCCTGATAGCACGGCCTTGGCGGTGGTCAGTGGCAGCCCTGATAATCGCTATCCTTTGGCATGTGCCAACGATAGCCAATTGATCGTGGTCGATTTGAATAGCAACAGCAGTACGACGCTGGCCCAAGGCTGCCAACCAGCATGGTCGCCTGATGGCAAGCGCTTGGCCTATGTTTCACCAACCATTGGCGATATCAACGAAGGCTTTAATACGGTTGGCCTGATTGGTCGCCAAGGTCAAAACGGCTGGACTCCGGTTAGTGCTCCGGTGCAAAACGCCGCCTTCCCTGATCCACGGCGCATTTTCTATGCACCGTTCTGGAACCGCGATGGCAGTGCCTTATATAGCTTTGGCTTTATTGGCTATCGCGTGCTGATCGATTTCAGTACGATTGAGCAAATTGATCCAATTAATGGTGGTACAAAGCCAATTGGCTTGGCCTTGGATGTACAAAGTGCTAGCGTGCGACCAACCTTGCGTGGCGATGGCGCTGCCTACATCTCATTGGGGGCTAAGGGTAGCCCAATGTTAAATCTCGTGCGCACTGGCAATCAACCACAAATTGTTAATTATGTTGATATTCCGATTGAAGTTTCGGCGCTGGTTGACCCTGGCACGGAGTTTGTTTCGCAGGCTACTTGGGCACCTGCAGGCGAGATTCTGGCACTCGTGGTTTGCGCTAATGATGGTTTCGCTTGTACGCCTGGCGGAAGTGGCACCATTCAGCTCTACGACCCTAAAACCCAACTGAGCACCCCACTGATTCAAAATGTCGATGCTGAAGGCAGTATCGATTGGGGACGCTAAGCATGAGGGTCTAAGGGGCTAGTTGTCAGAGATCAGCAATAAAATAACCAGATTAACCACGAAGCAGCCGAAGCCCACAATGTTGACTGGCAAGAGGCTATCGGGGGATTAAGCACATAGATCGCTCCGATAGCCTTCAGCTCATAGCCAATAGCCTACTCTTTAAATGGATAATCCTGCCAGAGCTTGCTCAAAATGATGATTGCACAAGCAGCAATGCTCAGCCAAACAAAATGCACATAGCCAAGCAGGTAGGTAGCAAGCGGCGCGGCCCCAATCATCACCAGCGCCGCCCAACTGCTCCGCTTCAAGCCAAGCGCAAAAAACGCCCCCACGGCTAATAATGGGAGCGCCAAGATTGGCGTAAGCATGCTAATTACGCCCAAACCTGTTGCTAAACCCTGACCGCCAACACTTAAAAGCCAGTGTCGCCAATGTTGCCAAGGCGTTTTCAAACTACGCAAGAGCAAATAGGGCGAGTAGCAATGGCCCAAAACTGCCATAACCCCAACCAAGCCAACTGGCCATTGTTCTGCCAACATGGAATCGGCTACGAGCATGGGAATGATCGCCTTGAGTGCATCGAGCACCAACACTAACACACCCGCCCAAGCGCCCGCTACCCGCAACGAGTTGCGTGCCCCCACATTGCCCGAGCCAGTTGAACGCACATCTTGGCCACTTAACAGCCGCACCACAGGCACGGCGAAGGGAATTCCACCAATTAAATATCCCAATAAGCTCAATAATCCAATCAGCATGACAAACCCTCTAGACCCGAATCGTTAATGCGGCTGGCTGAATTGTGATTGTAATCTCGTGCAAGCTCGCACTAAAAACCTCACCATCAACATGCACTGGCACGCCACGTTCACTATACAGCTTAAAGGTACGGGTTTTAAGCATTGTCACACTTGGCAGGTTGGTATGGCTTCCTTGGCGTACACGGCTCGAATCGCGGACCATCGACCAGCGCGATTGTTCGCCAGTCAGGCAAACATCAAGCATCCCATCGTCAATCTGCGATTCAGGCGTAATCCAAAAGCCACCACCATGATAACCACCATTCCCAACCGTTGCCATATTAATCCGTTTTTGCAGCGTCAGATCATCAGTTTCAATCAGCAAATCGCGGGCTTGATAGTGCAAAATAGATTTGAGCACGGCAATCATATAAACCAAACCACCTTTGATCCGTTTGAGTTTTTGAGCCTCAATCGCCACATTTGCATCCAACCCAATCCCAACCCCATTGATAAACCAATGCTGATTGATTATGCCAAGGTCGATTTGGCGTAGCCGATTGGCCGCGATCGCACGAATGGCTTCGACCGTGTTATTGGTTGGCAATTTGAGCATTTTGACAAAATCGTTGCCAGTGCCAAGCGGAATAAAACTCAACGGCATAGACGAGCCAGCCATGCCATTGACGATTTCATTAATCGTGCCATCACCACCTGCCACAATAATCCCATCCCAATTGCCTTCAGCGACACATTGTTGGGCCAAATGGGTGGCATGCCCAACCTGGGTCGTTTGCAATAAGGTCGCCTCAAGCCCAAAATGCTCAAGCATCGCCAGAATGTGGGGAGCTTGTCGAGCTGCTCGTTGGCGATTGGAATGGGGATTCAAAATGACTGCTAGGCGCAGTTTGGTCATGGCAATGCTCCTCGTACTTGCTGGGTGCTAAGCGCATTATAGCAGGCGAGTTTTGAATATGGGCAAGCAACCTTCCGAAAAGACCTTAACAAACCTGTAATACTTTGGCGAATGAGGTGTAGTTTAAGTGTGTCAGATACGTGAGGCAAATGATGATTAGGATTCAACAACCAACACTTGATTCACCTACCAACCAGATTGATTTTGCAGAACTCTATACCCAGCAGTATGCGTCAATCTATCGCTACATTGCCTATCGCGTGCGCGACCCTGCCAGCACCGACGATTTAGTTGCCCATACCTTTGAGCGAGCCATGACCCGCATTGAAACCTATCGGGCCGAGCGTGGCAGCCCTGGAGCATGGATTTTTGGCATTGCCCGCCATTGTGTTGACAGTTATTTTCAGCGGCAACGGCGACAACGCTGGCTCTCATTGGATTTTATTCGTGAGCACGTTGCTGATAATACCGACCCGATTGCCGACACCTTACGCAGCGAAACCAATCAACAGCTGTATCAGGCACTCAAGAAACTCAAAGCCCATGAGCGCGATGTAATTGCCCTGAAATTCGGGGCTGGCTTAAACAATCGCCAAATTGCCGAAATTACTGGTCATAGCGAAAGTAATGTAGGAGTGATGCTCTATCGCAGCCTCCAACGCCTTCGTCAATGGCTGCCAAATAGAGGATACGAACAATGATCGAGCAGCAAATCCAGCAATTTAATGCTGATGTTGACCACTTACTTGAGACTGGTCAACTACCATCGTCCGCCGATCCGGATCATCAAGCCTTATTACATCTGGCTCAACAGTTGGCACAATTGCGTTTGCAACCAAGCAGCATCCAACAGGCAGCTACTGCCCAACGGCTTCAACAGCCCAGCATTCGCAAACAGTATTCTGGAGGTTTTATGTTGAAATCAAAAATGCGTATGGCCTTAGCCGTCGTTATGGCCTTAGTTATCGCAACGATCGCAGTGCCACCATTGCGCAGCTATGCCAACCAAATTTTGCGCCAAATTGGCTGGTTGAGTGTCACCAATGAGCCAACCAAAGCTGAACAATTGCTCACCGCAACCGAGGTACCACCAATCCCAGATCAACCAACCGCTACGCCACCGGTGCTCAGCGATGCCAGCCCGTTCAATCTAACCTATTTGCCCGCAGGCTATGTTGCCAAACCAAGCTACAGCGGTCGTTACTATGCCAACGACAGCACGCCCGACTCGATCTATATCTCAGTGCGCAGCATTGAAGAAGGCAGCAGCCTCGGGGTTGGGGCAGCCAGCACCACGCCTATCACAGTGCGTAATACCCAAGGCTTGTATATCGAGCAAGCACCGTTATACATCAAAGCCAAAGAAGGCAAGATGTATCAAGAAGATCTTGAAACAGTCGCGGTTAACTTGGTGCTCTGGGAAGAAAATGGTCAAATCATCATCATTGAAAGCTATGTACTCGATCAAACAACCCTCATCCAAATTGCCGAAGGCTTAGAAGTTAACTAATCCAACAAAGCCGCCGTAGCCTGAATCAATGCTTCAAGCACTTGCAACGCTTGATCGATTGATTCAGGTTGCGGCTGAAGCAGGCTGAATAGTTGGGTAACTCGTTGTTCAAAGTTGGCTGGCACATGGCGAAACCCACTTGCCAGTGCCACCGCGCCTTTTTCGTTCATCCAATAGTGCTGATTGAGCGCAAAGATCGTTTGGGTCAATACCATCACTGCGCGAAAGCAACACCCTGTGATGTAGGCCAAATCACCACGGCGTAGCGCCTTGCGTGCATTCGCCAAGGCAAAATCAGCCTCCCAAAAACGCCCTAAAAATGCCTGCTGCAAAGCTGGCGGATAGCTTGCAAGCTGTTGTTTGAGGCTAGCCACGCTTGCCTGCGGATCGTACAAGGGCTGGCACAGCGCAACTTCGGCTGCATAGATCGATGAAACAAAGCCATGCGGGTGGCCTGGCTGATAATCAATTGTCACTTCGCCAGCCAAACACGCAGCGACTACGTGTTCAACCTTGTTCAAATCGCGATACAGCCAATCGACTGGCATGGCATGAATCGTCAGCCAACCACCACCGTTGATCCACGGCCCCCAACCACCAAGTTCAGTTACTAGCTGCTGGCGTTGCAAATCATCGAGGGCTTGGGCATGATGTTGTAAGGCAGCAATATCCAAATCGCGGCGATAATACATCCCAATATCAATATCCGAACCCGTATGATGATTGCCACGTGCCCGCGAACCACCAAGCACCAAAGCCTCAACGCCAGCGACCGTGCGCAAACGTTCTACGACCATATTGATAATGTCTGAGGGCATAAACGACCTACTTTTTACGCTGTTAGATCACAAAAGTCGGATCAAAAAGCAATCAACCCATCGATTGGCAGGCTAGCCAACGGATGGGCTGATAAAACAAGTCCAGTGTTATGGGGAAAGTGGCACGGACGGCGGGACTCGAACCCACGACCGTCGGTTTAGAAGACCGATGCTCTATCCAACTGAGCTACGCCCGCTAGTAATTGAAGGGTCATGCGGTGTGCATGACCCCTAGAGTATAGCATATTCTGTGAGCTTGGTGGGCAAGGTTAAGCCTTAATCAACCATGATGGTTTGTAATCGTCATAGCCCTTCAATTCATAGCATTGAATCGGTGGACATGCATTCAGTTTCCGGCCAAAGCATAGCGCCAACGCTGCCGGAATTGCCGCAAAGCAATGCACAACATCCGCTTGCGATGCTAGCAGCTCACTCCGAAACAGCTGAGCTACCGCACTGGCTCGCTTGCTATGCTCAATGCCTTCGCGGGTATAAAGCGTGCGTTGTTTCACACGATCGGTCAAATGCTGCGCAAGATAACGCTCAATCGGCAATTGGACTTTTGCTGCTGGCTGGGTAATCGCCCATTCCATGCTCACATCAGGTCCATGATTGAGTTCAGTTGCCTTCGGCGTAATGCCATGAGCCGTAGCTTGATCGTTACAATCCCACCAAGTTAGGACATTATTGAAGCTATTAGCTACCCACATTTGGGCTGGCCCAGCAACTCGCTCATTAATCACCGCACCAATCAACATTGCAGCTGTTAAATGCACCTGCGGCAGAATCAGCAAACGCTTCACCGCTTGCTCAACAATCACATTCTTAACATCAAGCATTGCTTGCTGAATTGCGGGCCAAGCCGCAGGATTGATCGTATAATCTTTCGTCCAATCGCTCCAATCAAGTGCAAGATGTGTTCCTGCAGCAGGTGCAGGGTTTTGGGAAACTGCCAGTAGGCTCAACCACGAAGGATTAGTTTGACGGATAAAGCGCCGAAATATGCTTTTGAGTAATTGTTGGGCGATACCGATTGGGTTATGTTGGTCGAGCTGCCAGCTTTGTTGTAGTTGCTCAAATGGGAGGTGCTTAAAGGTTTCTGATTCATAGACTTCGGCGATTTCGACCCCATCACAAATAAGCCACCATGGGATTTCGCGGTGTTGTTGAAGGTATTGAATAGCAACGCCAAGCGGTTGATTAACCATGACCTTCAACGAATCAATATAGAGTATCACCCCTTGACTTGCAGCGATTGACTCACGAATCTCACTCGGCGCTTGGCTAGGATCGCGCTCGGTCAATAGCCCACGAATCCGGCATTCACGCGCCAGATCAGCACGGGCAAGTTTGCTACTTGGCGCAAGCCATACACTCAGCGGGCGACTTTCAGGATGATAGATCGGCTCGAATTCGTTCACAAAACCTCCTACTTCAGTTTGCGCACCATGGGCGACCAAACACGATAGCCATTGGCAATAATGCTGGCCTGCACTGTGGCAGCATTAATCTGGGCAGTATTGATAATAACGCGGCGCTCGTTGGTGCTGACCGTTGCACGAAAGCTAATCACCGCACTCTGCGAATTGGGAATTGTGCCGCTCCACTGAACACTATTGTTGCTAATGGCTGGGGCCGCCAAATTGCTTGGGTTAATCGTGGCGCTCGCCGGAACAATTGTTAGGCCATCAGGCAGTTGATCATTCATGGTTTGTGGGCTGCCTGTGCCAACCACTGTAATCGCATAGCGCAATTGTTGGCCTTGATCAACGCCCCCAAATTCGGCCAATTTGCTTGGTTGCGGGGCAGCACTAGCGATAACCGCTGCCGAATCAGGGTTGAGTTGCAAGCTCGAGCTATCCATAGCTTCAAAATGATCACCGCGAATTTGGTCGAAACTACTCACCAAATTATCGTCATCCCAATTGGGATTCGGTGCGCCAGAAATATACCAATCTGAACCATTATCGGCCACAATGATGCCATAGCGCTGCATTGCCCGCAAAATAACTTGCATCTCGCTGGAAAACCCCGAAATATCAAACGATGCCTTGAGCCGAAAGCGCATACCCATTGGTGGCACATTTTGGTCGGTAATTGATGACGCAAAATGCCGCGCTGGCCAGACATAGGCCCGTTGTGAACGCTGAATCGTAAAGCGAATTGCATGGTTGATCTCGCCTGCTTGCACCTCTTCGTAGCGCACTAAGCCAGGCAAGATTGGCAAACCTGCTGCATCAGCGGAAGTCCAGGTATCAGGTCGTAAGCTATTCGAGCGTAAATCAAAGATTGCTCCGTTACTGGCATTCCAAGTTGTATCGTTAATTTTGGTGGCATTGTACAGCTCATACAGCTTACATTCACCTTCACGCACCACCAACACATGATGGTCGCTACCATGCTCACGTGGCGCATTCGGTGGCACTGGGTATTGGCCTGAGCCAGTGGTGGGGTCACTCTCATGCGGATAATCGACAAAATTAACGGTCACAGTTGGTTGGTTAGCGGGCACAACCACATAGGGAATCCCAATATCACCACCATTCCATTGGGCCGCGCCAAAATCAGGGTGCAAGGTTTCGCTGCCGCCAATGCTGGCAATATATTGGCTCGAACGAGGGTGGACAGGCAAGGTGTCGATTGGGGTATTCCAAATGTTATCAAGTGGAAAAACCGGGCATTGACCAATGGTAGGTGAGTTTTGCGGGCTGGGAGGAAAATTGGCTGGATTATGAGGAGTACTTTTGGCAATTGGGGCGCTAGGCCATTGCGAGCTACACGCGGCCATCAACAAGACAACAATAGCAAAAACGATCATACGACGCATCAAGGCCTCCTTTGGTTTGCTGCGGATAATCAGGGAGCGCTATTGGCAGTCTACCACAGCCTTTTTGCCTTGTCGCTAGTTAAGTACTTGGCTCGCTCATTGGCCGAATCAGCAGTTTATTGACAAATTCGGCCATTTCATCGGGCGTATATTGGGTGCCACGTTCAAACCACCAACGCATCAACGACATCATGCTCGCCACAAAATGATAAGAAACTAGATCGGTCGGCAAACCACGCCCAGCAAACGAGCGCTCACCCTCAGAAATACCAAATTCGATCATGGGGCCAAGCAATTGTTCGGCAATCGGGCTGCGTAACAACACCCGCAAAACATCACGATATTGGCTGGCAAAGCGAAAGGCATTCAAGGTATTTTGTTCAGCGGCGACCGTCGAATCGGGTGGAATCAAAAACTGTTGACCTTCGATCAACATTTCACCCACAACTGCATATAATAGCGCCTCTTTATCAGGATAATGACGATAAAAGGTCTTATTGCCAACATTAGCGCGTTGGATGATTGCTCGCACGGTCACCGCTTCGTAGCCTTGCTCAATAATTAATTCTATAAAGGCTTGACGCAACGCCTTCAAGGTGCGCTGAATTCGGATGTCTTCTTGCTGCATGGCACATTCTCGTTAACTGAAATGGTTGGCTTTGCCCCTCGTTCACTCAGCAGGAGTGGGGTGGGTCAGCGTTCAAGGGTAGGCCAACCATGTAAATCAAACTACTATCTAGCTATATAACACACAATGTGTCATAATTATAGCTAGTATACCATAACTCGACTGTGCCAATCCAATCGGGGTTGGGTTAAGATTTTCGCTGCTTGCTAAATTCTTTGCGAAACTTCTGGACTTTGGGCGAGACGACCGCCATACAATAGGGTTGGAAGGGATTGTGGGCAAAATATTCTTGGTGATAATCTTCGGCTTCATAGTAATTGTTAATTGGTGTTACTTCGGTCACAATTGGGTCGGGCCACTGACCGCTGGCATTTAATGCCGCAATCGTTTGCTCAGCCACGGCTTTTTGCTCAGCATCGTGATAAAAGATCGCCGAGCGATATTGTGGCCCAACATCGTAGCCTTGCCGATTCAGCGTGGTTGGATCGTGGATGGTGAAAAAGACATCCAAAATTTGGCTGAAATTGATCACGCTGGGATCATAGGTTAAGCGCACAACTTCGGCATGCCCAGTTTTTTTGCCGCAAATTTCTTCGTAGGTTGGGTTGGCAACATGGCCACCAGCATAGCCCGATTCAACCCTGATGATTCCTTGTAGATCATCAAAAACCGCTTCTAAGCACCAAAAACAGCCACCACCGAGGGTCGCCAAAGCATATTGTTGAGTCATTTAGTTAACTATCCTTGATTGCTATCGTTGCTAGCTAGAGAGCTAGGCAAATTAAAATTGACCATTAGAATGGGCTAAATCGCCCGTTGAACTCATCCGTTATTAAGTATACTCCAAATCTTGACTAAATTACGATAGAATAATTCTTGACTTTGTTTATCAAGTATGTTATATTCCTCACAGCTTAAAAAACTAAACCCGTTGCACTCATCCAGAGGGGCGGAGGGATCGGCCCGACGAAGCCCCAGCAACCATCCTTAACCTGATCAGTTAAGTTTAAGGTGCTAATTCCGACAGTGATGTCTGACAGATGAGCAGTAGCCCGTGACAGTCATGCCACGATCTCTACTCCTCGTCTGCCCAATATACAGATGAGGTTTTTTTATGGTCATGCACGCAACCCTGCCAAGCCGCGAGGCTCTGACAGCACTCGATACTCAATTAACGAGCCAAACTCCTCAAGCAATTGTGCGTTGGGCGATCGATCACTATTTTCCCAATCTAGCCCTGACGTGTTCGTTTGGCGGTTCATCTGGCATGGTGTTGCTCGATATTGCGCTCAAACTTGAGCCAAATTTGCCAGTGCTGGTGCTCGACACAGGCTTGCTGTTCAGCGAAACCTACGCCTTGGTTGAGCAAATTGAAAAGCATTATGGTATTACAGTGCAATATTCACGCCCACGCCAAACTGTGGCTGAACAAGCCGCTACCCACGGCCCCGAACTTTGGGGCACGAACCCCGATTTGTGCTGCAAACTACGCAAGGTTGAGCCGCTCAAAGATGTGCTGGCTCCCTACGATGCTTGGTTAACCGCGCTGCGTCGCGACCAAAGCAGCACGCGGGCAAATACTCCAGTGGTTTCTTGGAATGAAAAACATCAACTGGTTAAAATTTGCCCCTTAGCCTTGTGGACTGAGCGCGATATTTGGCGCTACATCCATGCCAATGGTGTGCCCTATAACCCATTGCTCGATCAAGGCTACACCAGCCTCGGATGTCACACTTGTACAAGCCACCCGGTGAACGGTGACCCACGCAGCGGACGCTGGGCTGGCTTTAACAAAACCGAGTGTGGACTCCATATCTAAAATTCCATTTGTTCGTTATGTTATGTGTAATCAATGTTGATTAGCATAAAGGTGCCACTTTATGCTAGCTGCTATTCTATGTTCGAGGGTGTGCTTCAATGGCTGTTTCATCATTAATCTTGCCTCACGGCGGTACGTTGGTCAATCGGATTCCTAGCGGCCTTTTACGCGAAAATTTGTTGCAATCGGCCCAAGATTTGCCACGAATTGTGCTCGACGAGCCGCATCGCGCCGATCTCTTGATGATTGGGATTGGTTCGTATAGCCCCTTAACTGGTTTCTTGAATCGCCACGATTATAAGGCGGTCGTCGAAACGATGCACCTCAAAAATGGCTTGCCCTGGTCGATTCCGATTACCTTGCCAATTACCGAAGATCAAGCCTACGATTTGGTGCTCGATCAGCCGGTTGCATTAACTGATGAACAAGGCACGATTTTGGCGGTGCTCGAAGTTGAAGATATTTTCCCAGTTGATGTTGAACACGAAGCACAACACGTGTATCGCACAACCGATGGCGCTCACCCAGGCGTGGCCCGGTTGTATGCTGCGCCACGCTGGCGAGTTGGCGGGGCGATTTGGTTGTTGCAAGTTGAGCAAGGGGCATTCCCACACTTGCCACGCACCCCTCAAGAAGTACGTCAATCGATCAGCGATGCTGGCTGGCGCACGGTCGTAGGCTTTCAAACCCGCAACCCAGTTCACCGCGCTCACGAATATATTCAAAAATGCGCCTTGGAAGTCGTCGATGGCTTGTTGTTGCACCCATTAGTTGGCACAACCAAAAGCGATGATGTGCCAGCGCCAGCTCGCGTGCGTTCCTACGAGCGCTTGCTGCGTGAATACTACCCCGCCAACCGCGTATTGCTGGGCGTTTTCCCTGCGCCAATGCGCTATGCTGGCCCACGCGAAGCGATTTTCCATGCCTTGAATCGCAAAAACTATGGCTGCACCCACTTCATTGTTGGCCGCGACCACGCTGGGGTTGGCAGTTACTATGGCACTTATGATGCCCAATATATTTTCAACGAATTTGATCCAACAGCTTTGGGCATTACGCCGTTGTTCTTTGAACATACCTTCTACTGCCAACGTTGTGGCGCGATGGCCTCGGCCAAAACCTGCCCACACTCCCACGAACACCACGTTATTTTGAGTGGCACTGCCGTGCGGGCGCTCTTGTCACGCGGCGAATTACCACCACCTGAGTTCAGCCGCCGCGAGGTTATCGAAGAGTTGATCGCTGCGTGAATTGAGTTAAAAGAACATAGGACATAGAACATCCCTCACCCCCTAGCCCCCTCTCCCACCCAGCAGGCGAGGGGGAACCGCTCCGACAGCACTCCCTTCTCCCGCCGCAGTGGGAGAGGGATTGGGGGTGAGGGAAACCAAAGTATTAGCAATCACCCTTCCCAATAAAGGATTTTCTATGAGTCAGGGATATATTATCTGGTTTACTGGTTTATCAGGCGCAGGCAAATCGACGATAGCGGCGGCTTTGGCTGAAGTGCTGCGCGAACGCGAGCAACGGGTCGAGGTGCTTGATGGCGATGTGGTACGCACCCATTTGAGCAAAGGTTTGGGCTTCTCGAAGGAAGATCGCGATACCAACGTGCGGCGCATCGGCTGGGTTTGTGATTTGGTTTCGCGCCATGGCGGAGTGGCAATTGCCGCCGCTATCTCGCCCTATCGCCAAACCCGCGAGGAAATTCGCGGCAGCACCGCTCGTTTTGTCGAAGTCTATATCGATTGCCCATTGGAAGTTTGTATCGACCGCGATGTCAAGGGCTTGTATGCCAAAGCCTTAGCTGGCGAGATTCCTCATTTCACTGGGGTTTCCGACCCATATGAACCACCAACCAATCCTGAGGTGGTGATTCCAAGCCACGCTGAATCGCTCGATGCTAGCGTTGCCCGCATTGTCAACACATTGGAAGAACTCGGCTATCTACCGACGGTTGCCGCCGTCGAGGAGGGCGCATGACTGCTACAACCCCAAAACTAAACCCTGTCGAACTGCAAAAGCTGGAAAAAGATGGCTTAGCGGTGCTTGAAGATATTTATCGCTACGCCCAAAGTGGCGATATCAATGAAGTTACCGAAAGTGATATGAACCGTTTCAAATGGTATGGTTTGTATCACGATAAGCCCAAAGATGGCTTTTTCATGTTGCGGGTGCGCTTGCCTGGCGGGATTATGACTGCCGATCAAGCTGATGCAATTGTGCACTTGGCTGAAACCGTCGCCCCTGGTCGGGTTGAAATTACCACTCGCCAAACCTTCCAGTTGCATACAATTGCGCTGCGCGATATTCCAACCGTATTTGAAACTTTGGAAAGCGTTGGGCTTTCGTCGATTGAGGCTTGTGGTGATGTGCCACGCAACGTTGTGAGTAGCCCAGTTGCTGGGATTGCCGCCGACGAATGGATCGATCCACGGCCATTCTTCAAGGCACTCGATGAGCACTTTGCCTATAACACCGATTACTCAAACTTGCCCCGCAAGTATAAAGTTTCGGTCGCTGGCGGCGGGCTTGACGCGACCCAAGCACCAATCAATGATCTTTCGTTCACTCCTGGCCGCAAGGAAATTGATGGCGAGATTGTGCTGGGCTACAACGTTTGGGTTGGGGGCGGGCTTTCGCACGAGCCACATCTAGCTCAAAACATTGATGTGTTTGTGCCAGCCGATCTCGATGCAGTGGTTGAAATTGCTCGTGCCATCACCTTGGTCTATCGCGATTTTGGCTACCGCGAAAAGCGTAACCATGCCCGGCTAAAATATCTGATCGCCGATTGGGGTGCAGAGCGTTTCCGCGAAGAAGTTGTGAACTACCTTGGCCATCCCTTGGAACGAGCGGCAACCGATGTGCCACCAGCAGTTTACAGTGGCGATGTCGTTGGAGTATTTCGCCAAAAGCAGCCAAATCTCTACTGGGTTGGCTTGCTTGTACCAACTGGACGCATTACGCCAGCCCAAATTCGCGAAGCAGCTCGCTTATCACGTGAATATGGCCAAAGCGAAATTCGCCTAACCCACAGCCAAAACTTGCTGTTGCCCTACATTCCTGAAGCGCGGTTAGATGCCTTACTGGCTGAGCCGTTGTTGCAAGAATTGCAGCCAAATGGCCCACGTATCCAACGCACAGTCGTTGCTTGTACTGGGTTGCCCTACTGCAACTTTGCTACAATCGAAACCAAAGAAGCTGCTTGGCAATTGGCTGGAGCATTGGATCAAAAAGTTGAGCTTGATGTGCCGTTGCGCATCCATCTTTCGGCTTGCCCACACTCGTGTAGCCAACATAGCATCGCCGATATTGGATTACAGGGCGGCGTGATTCGCAACCCTGATGGCAGCAAAAATAAGCTACCAGCCACCGATATTCTGCTCGGCGGAGCTTTGGGCGACGATGCAACAATTGGCCGACGGGTGGCAACCAAAGTGCCATGGTCAGAATTGGCCGATCGTTTGGGCAACTTGGTCACCACCTACCAAGCCCAACGTACCAGCCCTGAAGATCAGTTCCGCCATTGGGCCAAGCGCCAAACCGACGACCAACTGCGGGTTTATCTTGGCTTTGGCGAGCCAGAAACCGAAGAAGGCGTGTGGACGGAAGAAGGCTCGTGGAATAAAAGTCGCTAGCAGATTCCCTCACCCCCAACCCCTCTCCCACTGCGGCGGGAGAGGGGAGTTTACAAGCGTAGGTCGCTACCCTTTTACCAATGATCTGGTAGTTCATCGGTGGATGCATAAATATCCCTGATTGAACTTGAGAGGGTGCAGGGGGATTAAAGCCCCTGCGTCTCCCGCCTTGAGGCGGGACGGAAGGGTGGTAAACAACCAATTCTTGGTTAAAAAACCGCTCCTTGAAAGCGATGGGTTAAGTGAGGGCATCGAACATGGCGCAAATTCGATAGAAATCGGCTGATGTATTGCTACGCAAAACCAGAATTGTTGATTATACTGGGCCTGCCCACATGATTTGCAATGTTGCTTTTGCCCAACCACTGCTGTTTGGCGCTGACCATTTTGGTTGGCGACTAAAGGCTGATCGCTATGATTTATCGCATGAACAACAGCCAGCATGCCCTCACCCCCTAGACCCCTCTCCCGCCCAGCAGGCGAGGGAGAACATTGCGCGGAGTAATCCCACTCCCCTCTCCCACTGCGGTAGGCGAGGGGCTGGGGGTGAGGGAACGAGCACTGATTGTTAACCCAATGAATCATTACAGCTAATTATTATGTACCCAATAGTCTTGACCAATTTAGCCCAACAGCGTTGTGTGGTCGTTGGTGGCGGTGCGGTTGCCGAACGTAAAGTTGCTGGATTAATCACTGGTGGCGCAAATCCAATTGTGATCAGCCCTCAACTAACGCCACAACTGCAACACTGGCAAGCTAGCAACCAAATTCAGCATCTTGCCCGTGAATATCAATTTGGTGATTGTGAAGCCGCATTTTTGGTTGTTGCCGCAACCAATCAACGCTTGGTCAATCAGCAAATTGCCCACGAATGCCACAACCGCCCAATCCTCCTCAATATCGCCGATGCTGCTGAAGAGGGGAATTTCATCACAACCGCCAACCATCGTCAAGGCTCGTTGTTATTTAGCGTCAGTAGCAGTGGGGCTAGCCCAGCCTTAAGTCGCTACTTACGCCAACAGCTCAGTAATTATTTTGATCAACGGTATGCTACGCTGGCCCAAATTGTCGCAGCTCAACGCGCCGAACTTGCGACACTAACCACGACAGAACGTGAGCAATATTTTGATCAATTGCTGGTTGAATTAGCCCAACAGCCGCCGACGCTCAATCACTTGCCAACGGAGGATCTATGACACGCGAAGGATTTGTTGCATTAGTCGGGGCTGGTCCAGGCTCCGCCGATTTAATTACCGTCAAAGGGTTGCGCCGTTTGCAAAGTGCCGATGTCGTGGTATTCGATGCCTTGGTGTTGCCCGAATTATTGGCCGAAGCTCGTAGCGATGCCGAGTTGATTCCGGCTGGCAAGCGTGGCGGCCAACATTCCGTCAGCCAAGATTGGATCAACGCAACCTTGATTGAGCACGCTCAGCAAGGTAAATTGGTGGTTCGACTCAAAGGCGGCGATCCATTTGTATTTGGGCGCGGTGGCGAGGAAGCTGCTGCCTTGAGCGCTGCCGGAATTGCATGGGAAGTTGTGCCCGGCATTTCTTCGGCGATTGCGGCCCCTGCCTATGCGGGCATTCCAGTGACTCATCGCGATGTGGCTTCATCGGTTGTCTTTGTGACAGGTCATGAAGATCCAACCAAGCCAACCAGCCGCATCAATTGGCAAGCCTTGGCCCAAGGTGTTGATACCTTGGTCTTTTTGATGGGAATTACGCGAATCAACCACACAGTTGCCAGTTTGATTGCCAATGGTCGCCCTGCCGATACTCCAACGGCGGTGATTCGCTGGGGCACAACTGCTGATCAAAAAACGGTGGTCGCACCACTTGATCAAATTGAGGCTGCGGTTAAAGCGGCTGGCATCGGCGCACCAGCGATTTTAATTGTGGGCGAAGTTGTGGCGTTGCGTGAACAACTTAATTGGTTTGAATCGACAGTGCTTGAAATGCCCGAAGTTGTCCGAGCATTTGCCTAAGCAAGAGCATAGAGCAAAGAACATTGAACATAGCGATCGGGCTAGCAATAGCCTGATCTTTTTTTAACGCAGGGGATACATGGCTAGTGGCTGAAGGCTCTAGGATATCGCAACAACCTTAAGTATTTTAAGAATCGACGCAAGTCAAAAACCGCTAGTCTAGCAATCGTCGTCATTCCTTGCCCCACTTCCGCATATAAGACGAGGGGAATCGCGCTAGGAGTGCTCCCCTCGCCCGCCGCAGTGGGAGAGGGGCTGGGGGTGAGGGAACGGAGAGTATTTTAAGAATCGACGCAAGTCAAAAGCCGCTAGTCTAGCAATCGTCGTCATTCCTTCAGCAGCCCACTCTCACTAGCAAGGTGGGAGTGGGCTGCTGAACCATAAAAGGTATTATTCAGCAATTTGTTCCAAGGCAGCCTGCACAAAATCGCGGAACAATGGATGTGGGTTGTTTGGACGCGATTTGAATTCAGGGTGGAACTGCGAAGCCACAAACCATGGATGGTCGCGCAACTCGACAATCTCGACCAAACGGCCATCAGGCGAGTGGCCACTAATCACAAAACCAGCGGCTTCCATGGCTTTACGATATTTGTTGTTAAACTCAAAGCGATGGCGATGGCGTTCCAAGGCTAATTCACGGCCATAGGCTTTGGCAGCCTTAGTATCGGGGGCTAAAATACATGGGTAAACCCCCAAGCGCATCGTCCCACCCTTATCACTAATATCCAATTGATCGGGCATAAAGTCGATCACTGGCAGTTTGGTGTTCGGGTTAAACTCGGTTGAGTTGGCATCGGGCGCATTCAAGGCAAAGCGAGCAAATTCAATCGTGGCACATTGCATGCCTAAACAAAGCCCCAAGAAGGGAATTTTGTTTTCGCGAGCATAGCGCACAGCCCGAATTTTGCCCTCGACCCCACGATAGCCAAAGCCGCCAGGCACGATAATCCCTTGGACATCGCCAAGCATGGTTACAGGATCAGCCACTTCAAGCTCTTCTGAAGAGACCCATTTGATATCAACTTGAATATCTTGGGCCCAACCAGCGTGGCGCACCGATTCAGCCACACTCATATAGGCATCGCGCAGTTCAACATATTTGCCAACAATCGCCACCGTGGTATGGCGTTTGGGTTGTTTGATACGTGCAACGAGTGAGCGCCATTCATCGAGCTGGACTGGCTGAGCAGCCAAAGCCAAGCGTTCGATAATTAAATCGCCTAAGCCTGCTTCCTCAAGCACCAACGGCACTTCATAAATCGAATCAACGGTAGGCAGAGCTACCACAGCCTCGTTGGGTAAATCAGCAAACAGAGCGATTTTCTCACGCATATCATCATCAACTGGCAAATCGGAGCGACACAACACCACGGCTGGCGAGATACCGACGCGGCGTAATTCGGCGATTGAGTGTTGGGTCGGCTTGGTTTTGAGTTCGCCACTGGCTTGGAGATAAGGCAACAAGGTCACGTGAATATACATCACGTTATCGCGGCCCACATCTTTTTTCATTTGTCGAATGGCTTCGAGGAAGGGTAAACTTTCGATATCGCCAACCGTGCCGCCAATTTCGACAATCACCACATCAGCATTGGTATTCTTGGCTACCAAAGCGACGCGGCTTTTAATTTCGTTGGTGATATGCGGAATTACTTGAATCGTGCCGCCGAGGAAATCGCCACGGCGCTCTTTTTGAATCACTGAAGAATAAATTTGGCCGGTTGTAATGTTGTTAACGCGGGACAAATTTTCATCAATAAAGCGTTCGTAGTGGCCCAAATCGAGGTCGGTTTCAGCCCCATCTTCGGTCACAAAGACCTCGCCATGTTGGTAAGGCGACATCGTACCAGGGTCAACATTGATATATGGATCAAGTTTTTGAATTGAAACGCTAATGCCACGACTTTTCAGCAAACGGCCCAGCGAGGCCACGGTGATTCCCTTGCCCACCGATGAAGCTACGCCGCCCGTCACGAAAATATACTTCGTCATTTACTGTGCTCCGCGTTAAATAAAAAATCCGCACTGAATATCATCAGTACGGGCCTTGATTATACCATAGATGGTTTGATCGTAGGGACAGTTGAATTTAGGCTAGCTGGTTTTATAGATTAACATGATCACCACCCCTCCGCCCCGCCTCAAGGCGGGGAACGCAGGGTATTTTCATCCCCCTGCACCCCCTAAAGTACAATTTTTGGTTATCAACCGTGCCAAGATAAGCTCGAAATAGTCGTTTTGAACAAACTAACCAGCCTTAATCAGGGTAATTTGCTTCAACTGAAGTCATCACTTGGCGCAGCAAATGCTTAAGTTGCAGATATTCAGCAGCACTTAACCCAATCGCCTGAAAAATTGAGGCTGGAACATTGCTGGCCTGTTGGCGCAAGGCGCGGCCTGCCTCAGTTAATTGAATTTCGACTTCGCGCTCGTCGCTGGCACGGCGTTGGCGTTGCAAAAACCCCGCACTTTCCAGCCGTTTGAGCAATGGCGAGAGCGTACCCGAATCCAGTTGCAATTGTTCGCCAAGCTGCTTGACGGTCTGGGCCTCATGCTCCCACAACACCAACATCACCAAATATTGGGGGTAGGTCAAACTCAAGGCTTCCAAAAGTGGTCGATAGGCCTTGTTGATCGCCCGTGAGGCTGCATAGACATCAAAGCACAATTGCTGCTCCAATAATAAACCTTGCTCTGCTAAATCCATGGCTAGCCTCCTGTTTATGTTACCTAAATCACCCTAGCACGAAAATTAGCTCTTGACAAATTATATTGCGTGCAATATAATTGCTATCAATATAAATCTAGTGTATTTTTGGAGATTGATGATATGGCACTTAAAACCTTATATACGACCACCATGACAGCCACCGGCGGACGCACTGGCCAAGTAACCGCGCCTGATGGCAGCTTAACCCTTGATTTGGCCTCGCCCAAGGAATTAGGTGGGCCAGGTGGCGCGACCAACCCTGAGCAGTTGTTTGCTGCTGGCTATGCTGCCTGTTTTCATAGCGCCTTGAGTTTGGTTGCCAAGCATGCCAAAGCCGATCCAACTGATTCAAGCGTGACTGGCACGGTCAGCCTTGGGGCCAATGCCCAAGGTGGCTATGGTCTAGCCGTAACTTTGACCATCGATTTACCCAAAGTCGAACGCGAAACGGCCTTAGCCTTGGTTGAAAAAGCGCATACAGTTTGCCCATATAGCAACGCAACCCGTGGCAATATCGAGGTTGAGTTGATCGTAAAGTAGGGTTCAGGGGTTAGAGATCCGGGGCTAGTATGTTTGCAATCACAAAGAGCGTAAAGATCATAAGTAATTAAATAGCATTAACACAGAGGCGCAGAGAATCAATCAATTCTCTGCACCTCTGTGTTCAACTTGGGGTTTAGTTGCTTAACCCCGCCATGCGTTGCAAGCGCTCGGCAGTGGGTAATAGCGGGCAATCGTTGCAGTTACGGCCACCTTCAACTTGGTAGTACAAACAGCAACCACCACGCTGAAGAAACGTCGCACTCGCATCGCTCGCAGTATTCAGCTCAATATACCCAGTTTTACTGGCCTTCATGGCCGAACCTTTGGCTCCAACAAAGGCCAAGCCTTCTTCACAAGCAGCAGCAACTTGATCAAGTCGCTGTCCAACTCGCAAGAAAATGCCAGCACAGCGATCGGCAATGATGTTCCACTGGGCACGCTGGCCTAAACCTGATTGATCAGCGACCAATTGCACCACTGGCTCAAGATGCTGCTCGAATTGCTGGCGTAATTGTTCGCGCAAGCTAGCTTTATCTGCAACGACGGTTGCGCCAGCTTGGCTTTGATCGCCAGCTAAGCCGAAAAACCGTTGCGAAGCAAAGGCGATTGCGGCCTGATCGGCATTGCCGTTGCTAGGAAAACGTGCCAGCACATTCGCTCGATCAAGGTCGGGAATCCGTTGATCGATTAGTAAGCTGGCAATCGCTGCCCCAGCCAAATACCAAACATACGAACTAATAAAGAACGAGCCTGTCAAGCGACGCTTAGCTAGCTTGCGCGAGGCCGCAAAGCCTTCCAAAATGGTGCTTAGCGTCGCAGGATCGGTCAATGATGTCGCAGGCAACCAATCTGGCTCGTTTGGTTCGGCAATCCGCGCAACCAAGTATTGATCTAAGGTCGCGGCGCGTTCCAGGCTTTGGGCAAGTGGGCTACTTCCTACGCTCATACACACATCCTCTATCAATCAACGCTGATTAATTATTGTTTGGTTAAGCTTTTGACCACTCGTTGGGCCAAGACTTCGGCTGACAAAGGGCCACCAAAGAACCAAACGTCGCCACCCAAGGGGTAAGCTTGGCCTTTTTTGACAAACTCAAGGCTATCCCAGAAAGGCTTGACCGTGCCGCTAGCAAATGGGTTGTCATCATTGGCTACAACATACATAAAGTGCACATCGCCAAGTTGAGCCAGCACTTCGCTGCTAACAGTCGAGAAACCATAAACTTGGAACGCGCTATCAGTCCAGCCATTTTTGAGGCCAGTTTTGGCGATCAATTTGGCAATCATCGAGTTGTCGGTGAACAAACGAATTTCAGCGGCGTTGTTTGAGGTATAAGCTTGGGCCAAAACATATGGCGCATTTTCAAAGCCAGCGGTTGCCAAGGTTTGCTTGGCATCAGCGTAGGTTTGCTCCATCTTGCTCAACACAGCTTTGGCTTCTTCGGTTTTGCCCAATACATCAGCAATCGTGTTGAAGGTGTCGATCATTTCAGCATATTGATCGCCTGATTCAGGATAGGGATTGAACACCAAGGTTGGGGCAATTGCACTGTATTGGGGATAGTTTTTATCAGCATCATATTTGAGCGTGATGATCAAATCGGGCTTGAGTGAAGCAATCGTTTCGAGATTAGCTTCGCCACGCGTCCCCACATCGGTTGCATCTGGACCCAATTCAACTGGAACATCGACCCATGTGTTGTAAGCTTCGATATCAGCAACGCCAACTGGTTGCACGCCCAAGGCCAACAAGTTTTCGACGTAAACCCATTCGAGCACAACCACTCGTTGCGGCGTGCCAGTGATCGTGGTTTCGCCCAAAACGTGCTTGATTGTGCGTGTGCCAGCGGCGCTATCAGCCGGAGCGGTGGTTGCTTCAGCGGCGGCTTCGGTTGCAGCAGCGGTTGGTTCGCTGGCCGTCGTCGCGGTTGCGGCGGCTGCGGTAGTTGGGGCGGTTGTCGGTGCTTGGGTTGCTGCCGATGAACCACAGGCAGTCAAGATGCTGACCAAGCCAATTAATGCCAAAAATCGTTGCATTGTGCTTATCTATTCTGCTAGCCGCTTGGAACGCTCAAACGGCCAACGCTAAAAAATGCTTAGTTGCTTTCCGACAAGAGCGCTTCGGTGACCCGTTGGGCAAACACTTCGGCGGCAATTGGGCCACCAAAGGTCCAAGTTTGGCTATCCAAGGTATGTGCTTGGCCAGCTTTGACAAACTCCAAGCTATCCCAATAGGGCTTGATCGCGGCGCTCTGGAAGGGATCATTATCTTCTTCGGTTATGTAAAGCATATGCACATCACCAAACTGAGCCAACGCTTCAGTGCCAACCGATGAGAAGCCCCAAACTTGATAGGTTGGGTCTGACCAAGCGTTTTTCAAGCCCAAACGCTTGATAATTTCCATGACGGCGGCGTTATCGGTGAACAAACGCACTTCAGCAGCGTTGTTGCTGGCATAGGTTTGCGCCACCAACACGTTAGCATCGGCCAAACCAGCTGCTGCCAGTTGTGCTTTGGAATCAGCAAAGGTTTGTTCCATTTTGCTCAACACGGCTGCGCCTTCGGTTTCTTTGCCCAACACTGCGGCAATTGTGCTGAACGTCGTGGTCATTTCGTCGTATGGCTGGCCTTCGCCCTCTTTCAAATAGGGATTGAACATCATGGTTGGGGCGATGGCATTCAATTGATCGTAAATCGTTTCGCCCCGCAACGAGCCAACCAAAATCAGGTCAGGCTTCAAAGCAGCAATTGATTCAAAATCGGGTGCTGGATTTGCGCCGATTGAAACGACACTGGGATCAATTGTCAACGGCAAATCGACCCACTTGGGGTAATTTTCTAAGTCGATCGCACCGACTGGTTGCACACCCAAGGCCAACACATCTTCCAAATACATCCAATCAAGGGCGATCACCCGTTGCGGAACATTGGGGATGCTGATTTCGCCCAAGGCATGGGTGAAGGTGCGATTGCCAGAAGTAGTCGTTGTATCGCTAGCAGCGGTGGCAGTTGCTTCGACCACGGCGGCTTCGGTTGGCGCGGTTGTGGCCGTAGCGGCAGCAGCCTCGGTTGGAGCTGTGGTCGCGGTCGCTGCTGGGGCGCTAGTTGGGGTGCTGGCGGCACCGCCACAGGCTGCTAACACCGTCAGTAGCAAGCCACACGAGAGTAAACGGGTAAAACGAACCATTGAGGTTACTCCTAGAGTTAAGCGCGGTTGCCAACAGCATCCGCATGCAAGAGAGAATCTGATGCTTCCGCAGCACATAAACCATAGGGAATGCACAATGGCACTCCGCTGCGCGGATCGGGGATAACTTCAGCTTCGATGCCAAACACAGTGCGTAATAACGACGGTGTAATTACATCGCGCGGCGCTCCGGCGGCTTGCACAACGCCAGCCCGCAGCGCAATCACATGATCAGCATGGCGTGTGGCATGGTTTAAATCATGCACTACCATCACAATCGTGCGGCCTGATTGACGATTAAGCTGTTCTAAAAGCTGTAAGACTTCGACTTGATGCGCCAAATCCAAAAAGGTGGTTGGCTCGTCAAGCAGGATAATATCGGTTTCTTGGGCAAGGGTCATGGCAATCCAAGCCCGTTGGCGTTGGCCGCCCGACAGGGCATCGACCGCCCGATCGGCGAGCTCAACCATATTGGTGATTTCAAGCGCCGAGCGAACAGCTGTTTCATCAGTCGCCGACCATTGCTGAAACCAACGTTGATGGGGATAACGACCTTGCGCCACCAACTCACGCACGGTCAAGCCTTCGGGCGCAACCGGATTTTGCGGCAAAATGCCCAGTTGGGTTGCCAATTGACGGGTCGGGATACGCTGAATATCGTGGCCATCAAGCACAACTGAACCATGCTTGGGCTTAATCAAGCGAGCCAAACCACGCAATAAGGTTGATTTACCACAACCATTGGGGCCAATCAAAGCGGTGATCTGCCCAGCAGGCAGCGTGATCGACAACTGATCGAGAATGTTGGGGCCGTCGTAGCCCAAGGTTAATGTATCGGTCGCTAACATCACATCCTCACTTTGTTCGGGCATGTTGGTAGAGCATTGCCAAAAAGAACGGTACGCCAATCACAGCGGTGACCAAGCCACAAGGAATTTCGTTGGGCGCGGCAATCGTGCGGCCAATCCAGTCGGAAGCGACTAGCAGCAACGCGCCAAGCATACCTGCGGTTGGCACAAGCCCAGTGTGATCGGTACCAACCAACCGTCGCGCAACGTGCGGCGCAATCAAGCCCACAAAGCTGATCACACCCGCTACGGCGACGCTGGCACCAGCCAAGGCCACGGCTATGAATAAAATCCAAGCGCGTTGGCGACCAACATTGACACCTAAGCCCAAGGCCACATCTTCACCAAGATGCAGGCTATTGAGTTGGCGAGCTTGAAACCAGGCTAACGGCACAGCAAGCGCAACCCACGGCGCAAAGGCCCAAAAATCGACCCACGAGCGGCCATAAACGCTGCCCGTCAGCCAGATCATAGCGCGTTGCACATCGTAAATATTGCCAATCGTGATCACGAGGGTTGTGACAGCGGAACCAACCGCACTCAAGCCAACCCCAATTAACACCAAGCGCATCGGCGAATCGCCACCCTTGCGCCAAGCCAAGACATACATCAAGACTGCTGCGACTAGCGCCCCAGCAAAGGCCGCGACTGGAATCCAACGCGCTGGAAAATCGCGTACCAAAATTGTCAATACCACTGCCACTAGGCCAGCGCCCGTGTTGATGCCCATAATGCTGGGGTCGGCCAAGGGATTGCGGGTCAAGCCTTGCAACAATGCGCCCGACGTGCCCAGCGCCAAACCAACCAAAGCCGAAAGCAGCATGCGTGGCAAGCGCAGGGTGCGCACAATCAGCACATGCTGCGGATCGCCAGTTTCCATGCCGAGCAAGGTTTTAACTACATCGAGCGGGCTAATTTCATATTGACCAACGCCCATGTTGACCACCATAATTGCCATCACCAGCAGCGCGATAATCAGCGCAACCTTGGGCAAACGGCGGTCGATTCGCAGCGAAAACTTGCCAAACTTAGGGCGAATCGTAATCCATGGAAAAGTGTTCATCGTTGCACCCGCCAGCGTACAAGGTAGATAAACATTGGGCCGCCGAGTAGCGCGGTTACTACACCAACCGGAACTTCCATCGGGCGCACAATCACCCGCCCAATGATGTCGGCCACCACGAGCAGTAACGCGCCGCCAATTGCGCAATAGGGCAAGAGCCAGCGATAATCGAGGCCGACGATAAAGCGCATAATGTGTGGAACCAACAAGCCCAAAAAGCCAATCGGCCCAGCCAACGCCACCGCACTGCCAGCCAACAAAATTACGGCAATTGCCGCAATAGTTTTGACCCAGCCAGTGCGTTGGCCTAAGCCACGAGCCACATCCTCGCCCAATGACATTGCGGTCAGCGAACGGCCAAGGCTCAAGGCTAATATCATGCCAACCACAACGTAGGGCAGGCTTTGGCCGATTAAGCCTAAATCGCGACCCGCCACCGTGCCAGCCAACCAAAGCCGCACTTCATCAAGCGTTTGTTGGTCGAGAATCAGGATGGCGCTGGTAAACGAGGAACAGAAAGCCGTGATCATCGCGCCAGCCAAAGTCAATTTGAGTGGCGTTGGCCCGCCGCGCCCCAAAGAGCCAAGGCTATACACCAGCACCGCTGTTACGGCTGCACCAGCAAAGGCAAAAATCGAATACAAATTGAGGGTTTTGATATCGAAGAAGGTGATTGCTAAGACCACGCCCAAGGCTGCGCCGCTTTCGATGCCCAACAAGCCTGCATCGGCCAGTGGGTTGCGGGTCAAGCCCTGCATAATCGCCCCGGCCAAGGCCAAAATTGCCCCGACAATTGCTGCCACCAAAACCCGTGGCATGCGCAAGGTGCGAATAATCAGGTGTTGGGTTGAGCTGGGGTCATAATCAAATAACGAGGCCCAGACCGTGCTGGGAGCAACATCGGCTGCCCCAAAATTAATACTCAGGGTCATAATCACCAGCAAGAGGCCGAATGCTACAAGCAGGCCAATTGCTAAAGCCGCAGCGGCGCGACGTTTTGGTTTGGGCTGTGATGCTGGTTGGGCAATGGTAACCGCCACGTTAGTAACTCCGTCGATCAACCGTTTTTAAGCGCAATAAAACGACCAACGCCGTGCTGCTTGGCTCGGAAAATTGCCTATTGCTTAAACGGTTTGAGTAAACTTCGCCGCAATGTTCAGTTTGGTTGTGACAAAACTGAACCAATAAAGACAATTTAATCAGTGTTTATTGTCTTTATTGCGGGTAAGTATAGTCGCTTCATGGCATTTGTCAAATCAATCACTGGAATAAGTCGCGAGTAAAAACAGTTTACTCTATGTTAACCGTCTTTATTACAGCATTTAGCGCCAAAAACCCGCTCATTTGGTTACAATCCGACTACTTGAGCGCTACGGATGGCCGATGGCGATTGGTAGCCAGCCCTAGAACATAAACCAGTGATTTAGCGCATTCAAAAGGCCTAAATCGTTGTTTTTACTCGTGACAATAGCGTAAGATTAAAAGCAGCTAAGAAGGCTTTACACCCTGTGTGGAAGCCATGTGGATAAAGCTTCACCCAAGCGCAGCAGGTGTTTCACCTAAAGCGAGTTTTAAGCGATAATATAAAAGGTAAACATGCCACGTCGGAACAGATAAAGGAGTCAGTAATGACTGGGGTACTTTCTTTCTACCGAACATCCATCGGAAAGAAGGTCGTGATGGCCGTGACGGGTCTGATTGGCGTGGGCTTCGTCATTGGACATATGCTTGGCAATCTTCAAATTTATTTGGGAGCCGAAGCATTAAACAAGTATGCGGCATTTCTGAAGAGCACTGGCGAGTTGCTGGTGGTTGTGCGGGTTGTACTGCTTACCGCAGTCATTTTGCACATCATCGCTGCCGTGCAATTGACGATTGAAAACCGCAAATCACGACCTCAACGCTACGTCAAAAAACAGCATGTCGAATCGACCTTCGCCAGCCGCACCATGCGCTATGGCGGGATCATTCTGCTGTTGTTTATCGTCTACCACATTTTGCACTTTACAATTGGTAAAGCGCCTGGTGGGCCACAGCCGTTTGATGTCCACAATGTTTACAATAACGTGGTCTATGGCTTCCAAAACATTTGGGTTTCGCTCTTTTATATTGTGGCGATGCTCTCACTTGGCTTGCACATGGCTCACGGGGTTTGGAGCTTGTTCCAAACCTTGGGCTTAAACAACCGCCGGTTCAATCGGTTGCTGCGTAATGCTGCGCTCGGCATTGGCACCTTGTTGTTTTTGGGAAATATTTCGATTCCAATTGCGGTCTTAGTTGGTTTCCTAAAGCCAATCTAGTACAAATAGGTGACGCATTATGCAATTGAACGCTAAAATTCCAGCAGGGCCGCTGGAAGATAAATGGGATCAGCACCGCTTCAATGTGAAGTTGGTTAACCCCGCCAATAAGCGCAAATACACCGTTTTGGTGGTTGGCTCGGGCTTGGCAGGCGCTTCTGCTGCTGCTTCATTGGCTGAGCTTGGCTATAACGTGAAGTGTTTCTGCTTCCAAGATAGCCCCCGTCGCGCCCACAGTATCGCGGCGCAAGGTGGCATCAACGCTGCCAAGAATTATCAAAACGACGGTGATAGTGTTCGCCGTTTGTTCTACGATACGATCAAAGGTGGCGATTATCGGGCACGTGAAGGTAATGTGTATCGGTTGGCGCAAGTCAGCGTTAACATTATTGACCAATGTGTGGCCCAAGGTGTGCCGTTCGCCCGCGAGTATGGCGGCGTAATGGCTAACCGTTCGTTTGGTGGCGCACAAGTTTCGCGCACGTTCTATGCCCGTGGTCAAACTGGCCAACAATTGTTGATCGGCGCATATTCAGCGCTCGAACGCCAAATTGGCTTGAAAAAAGTCGCCATGTATTCACGTTGCGAAATGTTGGATATTGTTTTGGTCGATGGCAAAGCCCGTGGGATTATCACCCGCGATTTGATCAACGGCAAGATCGAACGTCACGCAGGCGATGCAGTGGTTTTGGCAACAGGCGGTTATGGCAACGTCTTCTACCTTTCAACCAATGCTAAAGGTTGTAACGTTACTGCCAGCTATCGCGCCTACAAACGTGGTGCAGCCTTCGCCAACCCCTGCTTTACCCAAATTCACCCAACCTGTATCCCGGTTGCTGGCGATCACCAATCAAAATTAACCTTGATGAGTGAATCGTTGCGTAACGACGGACGGATTTGGGTTCCCAAGAAAGCTGGCGATAATCGCGCCGCCAAGGATATACCCGAAAGCGAACGCGATTATTATCTCGAACGCAAATATCCTTCGTTCGGCAACCTCTCGCCACGCGATATTTCTTCACGCGCAGCCAAAGAGGTGTGTGATGAAGGCCGTGGCGTAGGCCCAGGCGGCTTGGGTGTCTATCTCGACTTCAGCGATTCGATCAAGCGCTTAGGCAAAAATATGATTGCCGAACGTTATGGCAACTTGTTCGAGATGTACGAACGCATCACTGGCGAAAATCCTTACGAAGTGCCAATGCGGATTTATCCCGCCGTGCACTATACCATGGGCGGCTTGTGGGTTGATTACAACTTGATGAGCAATGTTGAAGGCTTGCACGTTTTGGGCGAAGCCAACTTCTCCGACCACGGAGCCAACCGACTTGGGGCCAGTGCCTTGATGCAAGGTTTGGCCGATGGCTACTTCATTCTGCCCTACACAATTGGCGATTACATTGCTAGCGCCAAATTAGCCCCAGTTAGCACCGATCACCCAGCTTTTGCCGAAACCGAGCGCGAAGTAACCACACGGCTCAAGCAATTGCTCGAAATCAATGGCAAGCGCAGTGTTGATGATTTCCATCGCGAGCTTGGCAAAGTGATGTGGGATTACTGTGGCATGGCGCGGAATGATGCTGGGTTGCGCACCGCCTTAGAGCGCATTCCCCAGATCCGCGAAGAATTCTGGCGCGATTTGCGCGTGCCAGGCAGCGGCGAATACTTCAACCAAGAGTTGGAAAAAGCCGGACGTGTGGCCGACTTCCTCGAATTTGCTGAATTGATGTGCCACGATGCGCTGATGCGCACCGAATCGTGTGGCGGTCACTTCCGCACCGAAAGCCAAACCGAGGATGGCGAGGCCAAACGCGACGACGAGAACTTTACCTTTGTGGCTGCTTGGGAATACAAGGGCGTTGGCACCAAACCAACCATGCACAAAGAAGTTCTCGAATTTGAAAACGTTCACCTTTCAACTCGTTCGTACAAGTAATCGCTGAGGTGCTTCAATGAAATTAAAATTGCACATTTGGCGACAAGATAACGCCAAAACAGCGGGCAAAATGGTTAGCTACGATGCCAACCATGTTAGCCCTGATATGTCATTTCTCGAAATGCTCGATGTGCTCAACCAAGAGTTGATCACCAAGGGCGAAGATCCTGTAGCGTTCGATCATGACTGCCGCGAAGGCATTTGCGGTGCCTGTTCGATGGTGATCAACGGGATTCCCCACGGGCCACAGCGGGCAACCACCACCTGCCAATTGCACATGCGCTCATTCAAAGATGGCGACGAAGTGTATATTGAGCCATGGCGGGCCGAACCCTTCCCTGTAATCAAAGACTTGGCCGTTGATCGCGCAGCTCTCGACCGAATTATCGCCGCTGGCGGCTTTATCTCGGTTGGCACTGGCTCACCACCAGATGGCAACGCGATTCCAATTTCCAAAGAAATTTCTGATTTGGCGATGGATGCAGCGGCCTGTATTGGCTGTGGCGCATGTGTCGCTGCATGTCCCAACGGCTCGGCGATGTTGTTCACCGCCGCCAAGGTCTCGCACCTGAACTTGCTACCCCAAGGCGAGCCAGAAAAAGACCAACGGGTGATCAATATGGTAGCCCAAATGGATGCTGAAGGCTTTGGCAATTGTACCAACTATGCCGAATGCCAAGCAGCCTGCCCCAAGGAAATTAGCATTCAGTTTATCGCTAAGATGAACCGCGACCTCATTCGGGCCAAGCTGCGTGAAGGCAACAACGCTGGCTCTGGCAAAACTGGTGGGGCGTAGGATCTAGGGATCGATTGACGGTAAACGGGGATCGAGCTAGCACTAGCTCAATCCCCATTTTGGTTAGCCGCAGTGTGGCGATAGAGCTACTTGATTTTTAAGGCTTGATGCAGCCACCAGTGCAACCCCAGCATTAAGCCAATTTCGGCAATCAGCGCTAGCAATAATTCGCCACTCAACAATATCTCATGATTGTTGGCGCTGAACCGGAGCACGCCGCCAACGATAAAAGCCGTAAAAATGGTTTGTAATAGCAAGCTATATTTAGCCAAATCGCGCACAGCCAGCAGAATGCTCACACCAAGCGTCCCAAAAACTCCCGCCAAAAAGCGAAAATGACTATCATGGACGGCATACCGCAGATTTCCAGGCTCGGCAACGTGTGGCGGTGCGCCCTGCCAACCAAGCGTTTCAAAGCCACCCAGCCCAAAATCAAGGCTAATATACAAACTCATTAATCCAACCAAGACCAACACGATTTTTAAGCCAACTACGCTTATTCGTTGCATCAGTACGCTCCTAAATCAAACTGAAATGTGGGTAAGTAATCACACTACACGTTGACGTAGGGTTAACTGCAAGCCTGATTCATACTTGTTCATTTTATCGAAGTTTGGGTCCAAGAACTGTAATTCAGGACTGTGGGGTTGTTCAAAATCGTGAATTCTACTCATTTAACCATCCTCAAGCCTGATCAAGTATCTTTGACCAGTCATATAATGAGGGACAACTTAATGAGGGAGTCGTCACTTGAACCTAAAACTTTTCCCCAAGCACTATTATGCAGCACTCGAAGCTGTTGCCGAAACGCATCAGGCCGCGCTTCAAAAACTTATGACCGAGTTTGAAATCTATGCCGCAAACAGTGGTTTCAGCGAGTTGATTGTGACGTACAATCAAGCCCCAACTATCATCCAACGATGTGCAGAACAGGGGATCGCAATTTCAGCCCTTTCGTGGTGGTGTCATGTTACCCCTGCCAATCAAACAGCGTTTGGTTGCCCCCATGGGTTTGGTGGCCCAGTAACGAGGATTGGTCGCTTAAGCGAGTGCAACCAATATCCCGAGTTTGAGATTGTGCCACCAACAAATGGCTGGCCTAGCCAAACACAAGCAATTGCGTTGCATTGCGCTCAACAATTAACGAGCTTTATCGCTCAGCAATTGCCACTTGAGCCATTTTATCGACCTTGTTTACAGATTGGGCTTGCTTTAGCTGTGCCAGATTGGCAACGTAACGAATGAGTATAAGCTCAATCCCATAGTCCTTTTGTTCCAAAATCGATCACAATTGTACGAAGTAGATCAGCGTTGATCTGCAAATAGACCTGCTCTGAGGTTTTGAGCCATTGCCCTTGCTCAGGATCGTTGGTTGGATCAAGGCTTATACGAATTAATCGACGTGCTTGATCAGTTTCAACAACGATTGGGTTTGGGATAAATCGCTCGCCTGATTGTGGAATGGCACATTGAATTGCCCCACGCTTAGCATTGTACGGGACAACGATTGTATGATTTAAGCGCGGTTTAGCAAACAGATCAATATTTGCCACCCAACCTTGGGCATCAAGATCAATGGTTAATTGATGATCAACATTAATCGTATATGCCCATTGCCGTGGTAGCGGATTGTAGACTGAAATGATTTTACTTGAACGATCATAGTCAGCCAGTAATTCGCCAGTGCTATTAGCTGGCTGCACGATTGACACCTTCACCATAAATGCTCCCACAACTATTAAATCTTAGCTAGCGCCATCTACAAAATAAGCGCTCAGATTGCGTCTGATTATAGCAAACGCACTGGTTTGCGAGGCTGACCTGAACGGTTTGCTTTATAATTAAGGCCATGGTGATGCCAATATTAACGACTAAATGCTATATTCCAGTTCCGCGTTTGAATGGTGTCGTGCGTTCGCAGCTGCTCGAACGCTTGAAAGAACGTCATGATCGGCGTTTAACGGTGGTGTCGGCTCCGGCTGGCTTTGGCAAAACGATGCTTGTAAGTCAGTGGATTGCGAATTGCAAGCAGCCTGTCGCCTGGCTGACGCTTGATCAAAACGATAATGATCTGGCGCGGTTTTTGGTGTATCTTGTCGCAGCCTTACAAACAATTGAGCCAACATTTGGCTTAGAAATTATTCAGCGGTTACAAGCCCCAGAATTGCCCTCAACTGAAACCATCTTGTTCTTGCTGCTGAATCAGCTGGCGACAATTGAGCAACAATCGATTTTAGTGCTTGATGATTACCATTGGCTGACGGCCAAACCAATTGCTGAGGCCATGCGCTTGCTGCTTGAACGCTTGCCACCCCAATTGCAAATCGTTGTTATTACCCGCGAGGAGCCTGATCTGCCCTTGGCACGGCTTCGAGCACGCCATCAATTAACTGAACTGCGCGTGGCCGATTTACGCTTCACGGTCGCGGAAGCCCACCAATTTCTCAGCCAAACAATGGAATTAGATCTTTTAGCATCAGCAAGCCAAGCCCTTACCGATCAAACTGAAGGCTGGATTACTGGCTTGCAATTGGCGGCAATTTCCATGCAAGGCCAGCAAGCATCAAGCCCGCTGATTGATGGCTTTACTGGCAATCATCGGTTTGTATTGGATTATTTGCTTGAAGAGGTATTACAGCAACAACCTGCCGAGATCCAGACATTTTTGTTGGTTACTTCGCTGCTTGATCGGATGTGTGGCTCGTTGTGTGAGGCAGTTTTGGCTGCTGCTCCTGCTTCGGGCGCGGCAACTTTAGCCTATCTTGAACGTGCCAATCTGTTTATCGTGCCGCTCGATCATGAACGCCATTGGTATCGCTATCACCATTTATTTGCCGATTTGCTGCGCCAGCGCTTGGCGATTAGCTCATTAGGCCATGATCTGCCTGAGTTGCATCGACGAGCCAGTCATTGGTACGAGGCTCATGGATTTGGGATTGAGGCCTTTCGCCATGCCGCCGCTGCCAATGATGTTGCGCATATCGAACGCTTGATTGATCAGCAGCAGATTTCGTTACACTTTCGCGGTACGGTCACAACCTTGCTCGATTGGTTGGCAACTGTGCCAAAAAGTGTTTTTGAGCAGCAGCCCTCGTTGTGGTGGCGGCATGCGTCGTTGATGTTGATGCTTGGCCAAACCTCCGGTGTTGCCGAAAAACTTGCTGCTGCCGAAGCCGCGCTCCAAAGCTTCCCAGATGATCATCAAACGCGCAACTTAATTGGCCAGATTGCAGCATCGCGGGCAATTTTGTTGTTGGCTCAATACCAATTCGCGTCAACGCTGGCGCAATCGCAGCGAGCATTAGAATATTTGGCCGCTGATAATGTGTTTTCGCTGACCTCGGCCTACTGGACGTTGGGCTTTGGCTATTTGGCTCATGGCGATCGGGCGGCGGCACGCCAAGCCCTGACCAAATCTGTTAGTTTGGCCCAAGCATCGGGTAGCAGCTTTATCCGAATTTTGGCAACGATTGGTCTGGGCCAGCTGCAAGAATCAGAAAATCAACTGTATCAAGCCGCTGCAACCTACCAGCAAATTCTTGCATTGGCGGGCGAGCAACCGCTGCAAATTATCTACGAAGCCTACTTAGGTTTAGCGCGAATTTATTATCAATGGAATCAGCTAGATGCCGCTGAGCGTTATGCCCAACAAAGCCTTGATTTAGCCCAGCAATACGACCGCTTGATTGATCGTTCGATTATTTGCGAAATTTGGTTGGTGCGCTTGCAACTGGCGCGGAGAGCCAACGAACAGGCTGCGACCAAGCTGGGGCAACTGGCCCAAACGGTGCGTCAACAGAACTTTACTCAGCGGCTTCCAGAGATTATCACGACCCAGATTGGCGTGCTGTTGGCGCAAGCAGAGCTTCAGGCCGCCGCCGAATTAGCCCAAACAATTGATTCCCCATTAATTCAGGCGAAAGTTTTGCTCGCTCAGGCCAATGCGGCGGCGGCTTTGGAATTACTACAACCCTTGATCGAGCAATTTCAAGCCAAGGGCTGGCTTGATCAACAGCTGCATGGCTTGATTTTGCAGGCCGTAGCCCAGCAACAACAAGGCCAAAAAGCGCCTGCACTTCGTACATTACAAGCGGCTTTGGCCATGGCTGAACCAGGTGGCTTGATAAGAATTTTTATTGATGAAGGGCCAGAGTTGAAACAGCTATTGCGCGAGTTGATTGGGCGTGGGTTGGGTAATGCTTATGCTCGCCAAATTTTAGCCGCCTTTGGGCAAATGCCATTGATGCCAAGCGCTCAAGTTGCGCTGATCGAGCCATTAAGTGAGCGCGAGCTTGAGGTATTGGGTTTGATTGCTGCTGGGCTTTCGAATCAGGCGATTGCTGATCAATTGTATCTTTCGCTGTATACGGTCAAAGCCCATGTGCGCAATATTTATGGCAAACTCAGCGTTAATAATCGCACTTTGGCGGTGGCCAAAGCCCAAGAGCTTGCCATATTGTAAAGATTTACTGATTAGTCCTTTCCAATAGTTCTTTAGAGCTATGAGTTGTTGCTGCTCCATCGGCTATGCTGGCCCAAGCAATTATCGCTTGATGGAGACAACAATGAAACTTCAAACTGGACGAATCAGCCTTCCACACACTGCCGAGCAACCTCAACCAGATTTGGCTGGACTGCGTTTTAAATCGCGCATGGCTGGCGCAATCTACCTGTTAATTATCATTGGTGGCCTGTTTGCGGTGGGGTTTGTACCAGCCGCCCTGATTGTGGTCAATGATGCGGCAGCAACGGCCCTCAATATTCAAACCCAGCCGAGCCTCTATCGTATGGGTTTGGCAGTACATTTAATTATTGCCTTGTGCAATATTCCCTTGGCAGCGATTTTCTATGATCTGTTTCGGCGGGCGAACCAGAGCTTAGCACGAATGGTGTTGTTTTTTATTCTGGTGGCCGTGGCGATCGAGAGTGTCAATTTGCTCAACCACTTTGAGCCATTAATTTTGTTGCAAAGTACCCGTTATGCCAACGGAATGCCAACAGAACAACTGTATTTGCATGCCGCCAGCACCCTCGAATTGGAAACAACCGGCTTTAACCTGAGTTTGGCCTTTGTCGGCTGTTATTGCTTAACTGCTGGCATGTTAATTCTACGCTCACGGATTTTGCCGCGCTTCGTTGGGGTATTGTTGGCGCTTGGGGGCGCAGCTTATGTGATCAATTGCTTTATCAGCATCCTTGCTCCCCATATTGCTGCCAGTCTTTTTCCCTTCATCCAAATTCCCTCATTTCTGGGCGAAGCCTCAATTTGCCTTTGGCTGCTGATCAAAGGTGTCAAGGTTGAAGGATAGGTTGGTAAGTTCCCTCACCCCCAACCCCTCTCCCACTGCGGCGGGCGAGGGGCGTTCCAAGGATCATGATCGAGGGATTCCCCCTCGCCTCGCGTGCGGGAGAGGGAGTCAGGGGGTGAGGGCATGCCAATCGGCGGTAAATCCCATCCAAATCATTGTTAACAACCTACCCTTGTAAGTCTCCCACTGCGGCGAGCGAGGGGCATTCCACCCTTTATCATATGAACTATTGCAGCTAGCAAATATAGGAATTTCGATGAAAGCAATGCTTTTTTATGAATATGGCAACCCAAACGTACTCCAATTACGTGAGGTTGAACGCCCTTCGCTTCAAGCTAATCACGTATTGATCAAAGTCCATTCAGCTTCAATTAATACCCTCGATTGGAATCAAATGACTGGGCCAATCATGATTCGCATGTTGAATGGAGCTTTGCACAAGCCAAAAATCAACTCGCTTGGCTTAGATCTCGCTGGCTGGGTTGAGGCGGTTGGCCCGCAGGTAACTAAATTTAAGCCTGGTGATGCAGTTTTTGGCACAGCTCAAGGCTCGTTAGCGGAATATGTATGTGCAACCGAAGATCAGCTGGTCTTGAAACCTGCGAATGTTGCATTTGAGGCAGCAGCGGCAACTCCTGTGGCAGCATTCACCGCAATCTACGCTCTGAGCGATTTGGGCAAGATCCAAGCTGGGCAGCGGGTGTTGATCAATGGCGCTTCGGGGGCGGTTGGCAGCTTTGCCATCCAAATTGCCAAAGCCTATGGCGCTGAAGTAACTGCGGTCTGTAGTTCGCGCAATGCTGACATTGCCCAAGCGAGCGGAGCCAGCCATTGGATTGATTATAGCCGTGAGGATTTGCGCCAGCATCGTCAACGTTATGATCTGATACTTGGAGTCAATGGCTATCAATCGATTTTCACCTATCGTAAAGCGCTTACGCCGACTGGCCGATATATTGCAATTGGCGGTGCTTTACCGCAAATTCTGCAAGCGGTCGCTTTAGGCCGCATACTATCGCTAGGAACTAGCAAGACGTTGCAATTTCTGGGGGTTGCGCCGATTCGCCATACGACCTTATTGAAGCTTCAACAGTTGTTAGAGTCAGGCCAACTTAAGCCCGTCATTGATCGTTGTTACCGCTTGCCCGAGGCAGCTGAAGCACTGCGCTACCTTGGGGCTGGCCATGCTCAGGGTAAAATAGTGATTAATGTGCTTTAAATGATCAGCTGAATTTGAGCGGCTTCAAGTTTTTGATCGAAGCCGCTCAAATAATTAAGCTAAAGCCTCAGCCGCTGCCCTTCCGGCGGTGCGCCCAGAGAAAATGCAGCCCCCAAGGAAAGTGCCTTCGAGCGAACGATAGCCATGCATGCCACCGCCGCCAAAGCCTGCTACCTCACCAGCAGCATATAAACCGCTGATCGGCTGTCCATCTTGGCCAATCACCCGTGCCGAAAGATCGGTTTGCAGGCCACCTAAGCTTTTGCGGGTCAGAATATTCAAACGCACCGCAATCAATGGCCCAGCGCTGCGATCTAAAATTTTGTGCGGTTTGGCAACCCGAATCAATTTGTCGCCGATGTAGTTACGAGCACCGCGCAAAGCCGTAATTTGCATATCTTTGGTAAATGGGTTGGTCATTTCGCGGTCGCGTGCCTGAATTTCGCGCTCAATCGCCGCCGCGTCCAGCAATGGCTCTGCGGTCAGGGCATTCATACCTTTGATCAAATCGGCCAAATTATCGCGCACAACAAAATCGGCTCCATGGCGTTTGAATGCTTCGACTGGCGGAGTTGCGCCCGGTAAGACCCGACCGAGCACTTGGCGTACGCTTTTGTTGGTCAAATCGGGGTTTTGCTCCGATCCAGAGAGCGCAAATTCTTTTTCGATAATTTTTTGAGTCAGAATAAACCAGCTATAGTCGTAGCCAGTGTGCATCAAATGTTTGAGTGTGCCAAGGCTATCGAAGCCAGGGAAAAGTGGCACTGGTAATCGCTGACCAAGCGCATCGAACCACATCGACGATGGCCCGGGCAAAATCCGAATCCCATGGTTAGTCCAGATTGGCTTCCAATTTTGCAAGCCCTCGGTATAATGCCACATCCGATCAGGGTTGATAATCGTGCCACCAGCAGCCTCGGTAATTGCCAGCATGCGGCCATCAACATAATCGGGCACACCAGCAACCATGGTTTTGGGAGCTTGGCCCAGCCGTTCAGGCCAATTTTTGCGTACTAAATCGTGGTTTGCGCCGATACCGCCTGAAGTTACAATTACGGCTTGTGCATGAAATGTGAAGCTGCCGACGACCTTGCGCGAGCTTGGTGCACCGCGTGGCAGGCTGCTTGGCTCCAAAATATCGCCCTCGATGCCCGCGATTGCCCCGCCATTGAGCAATAATTGATTGACCCGATGGCGAAATTTAAGCGTGATCAAACCTTTTTGGGCGGCAGCTCGCACGCGGCGCTCGAATGGTGCAACGACACCTGGGCCAGTGCCCCACGTAATATGAAAGCGTGGCACCGAATTGCCATGGCCAATTGCCCCATAGCCACCACGTTCAGCCCAGCCAACCACAGGAAAAAAGCGCATCCCTTGATCATAGAGCCATTGGCGTTTTTCGCCAGCAGCAAAGGCCAAATACGCCTCAGCCCACTTGCGCGGCCAATAATCTTCAGGCCGATCAAACGCGGCAGTTCCTAGCCAATCTTGTAACGCTAATTCATAGGAATCTTTGATTTTGAGGCGACGTTGTTCTGGGGAATCGACGAGAAATAAACCACCAAACGACCAAAATGCTTGACCACCAAGATTTTGCTCGGATTCTTGATCAACCAAGATCACCTTTTTGCCGGCATCGGCTAGCTCAGCAGCGGCCACCAGCCCTGCCAAACCTGCTCCAACAATGACCACATCGGCATCATAGTGCATGGGTGCTCCATTCTGCTGCATTAGGTATTTGGTTGATTATACGCGATTTTGGGCACTACTATGCTCAAATTTGGCCAAGCTTCGCGGTTTGAGTGAATGGCTAAACAAGAAATACCCTCAAGCCAACCGCTCGAAGGTATTCTAGTAAATGCTGATGGTAATTGGCTAGTTAATTGTTAAGTCAAACCAAAAGATATCACCAAATGCTTGATAGTGCTAGCGAACCCTGTTTGTGCGGTGCAGTACGGTCTCTTGCCCGCGATCTTCGGCTATCATGGAATCTGCTCTGTTGATGGATGCACCACCGGTGCGAAAGGGAGCCGAATCCATGACCATGCGTGCGGCGTTGTTTGGTGACTATCCCATTCCTGAGGACACCGTTGAATTGGCACACGCCATTGCTCCACATGGCAACCGACTCATGCACCTCCGTGATCACTTTGGCATGCTGTTTGACAATCAGCAATTCAGCACGCTCTTTTCCCATACTGGTCAACCGGCCCTCGCGCCAGCACGACTCGCCATGGTCACCATCCTCCAGTTCATGGAAGATCTCCCCGATCGCCAAGCCGCCGATGCCGTGCGGATGCGCATTGATTGGAAATATGTCTTGGGCCTTCCGCTTGCTGATCGTGGCTTTGATGCCTCCGTCCTCAGCGAGTTCCGCGCCCGGCTTGTGGCGGGAGATGGTGCGTCTATCCTCTTTGAAACCCTGCTGGAGCGCCTTCGCGATTACGGATTACTGCGAACACGCGGGCAACAACGCACCGATTCGACCCATGTCCTCGCGGCAGTTCGTGGCCTGAGTCGCATTGAATGTCTTGGCGAAACGATGCGTGCCACCCTCAATGCGCTCGCAACCGTGGCTCCCGCATGGGTCCGCTGCCAGATTCCACCGCCGTGGTTTGATCGCTATGGGCCACGTGCTGATGCATATCGCTTTCCGAAGGCAGCCGCCGACCGTCAACGTCTTGCCGAGCAGATTGGAGCCGATGGGTTTGAACTCCTCACCCTCCTTGCGGCACCGACTGCCCCGCGTGAACTGCACGTTCATCCCGCCGTATGCATCCTTCGTCGCGTTTGGTGGCAACAATACCATGCCCCCAATGGACCAGTTCGCTGGCGTGAAGTGGCTGATATGCCACCGAGCAGGATGCGCATTCATTCGCCCTATGATCGCGATGCGCAGTACAGCACGAAACGCAATATGGAATGGACGGGATACAAAGTGCATCTGACTGAAACCTTCGATGCTGATCTGCCCTGCCTCATCACGCATGTGCTTACCACGCCATCCACGATTCGTGATGGTGAAGTCTTAGACCAGATTCATGAGGGCCTTGCTCGCCATGATCTCCTTCCCAGCACCCATCTTGTTGATACGGGCTATACCGATGCAGCAGCGATGCTCACCAGCCAGTCCACCTATGGGATTACACTGTGCGGGCCAATTGCTCGCGATAGTGCCTGGCAAGCGAAAGACCCGACCGCCTTCGATATCACGCGATTTCAGGTCGATTGGGACGCGAAGGTGGTCATTTGTCCCCAAGGACACGCAAGTACCAAATGGATTTCGCATCAGGATCGACACGGGAATCCTGCCATTCGCGTGACGTTTCGACCGCGTGACTGCCGAGCGTGTCCAGTCCGAACACAGTGTACGCATACGGCAACCGCAGCACGAGGCCTTTCGCTCCGCCCCCGAGAACAGCATGAAGTCCTTCAGCAGCGGCGGCACGCCCAAACAACCGATGCCTTCAAACGGCAGTATGCAAAACGGGCGGGAGTCGAGGGACTAATGTCGCAAGCAACCCGAGTCTGTGGGATGCGGCAGAGTCGCTATGGTGGGATGGCGAAAACGCGACTCCAGCATGTGCTGACCGCGTGTGCGCTGAATCTGCTGAGGAGTGTGGCATGGGTGACCGGTGGGTCGCGTCACCAAACCCAAACGTCGCGCTTTGTGGCCCTCCGTCCACCGCCTGCTCTGTCTCAGATACGTGAACAGACACGGCTCCATAGCCACCAATGATCGTTGGTTCGTTTCAGCCCAGTGCTGCACAAACAGGGTTCGCCAGCACTATCATGCTTTTTCGCCCGGCGTATACAGTTGATACGAGGCTTTGAAATTTCCACTTTCCGAGCCAGTGGTTAAGTCCACATAGATCGTTCCTTGTTGGTTGCCAGCAATAGGGCTGGTTAAGTTAAAAGCGCCAGTTGCAAATGCCCCAACTGGAAAGAGATGTGATACGCGGCGGAATGTAAAACTCGTGCCCCAAGTTCGGGTTCCACAGTTGAAAACCTGCCACTCTTTACGCAATTGGCGGTTTTTGCCCACAACTGTGCCATCAGGGTAATTCACATCGTAGAGAAATTGAAGACATAGCTTCGCAGCGTCGGCCGGCGTGCTAGGTCGGGTTACAACACTACCAACCATAGTCATAAGGCCAAGCAGGCCAAGCAGAATTCCCCGTTTGATAATTCGCATGATTATTCAATCCTTCCGCTATTACGAGATTGTAACGTTACTCTAGGGGAAGATAGATCTAATGGCGAGAGGGGGATTCAAGCGGAAATCAGGGGGATTCAAGCAGGGAACGCTCACAATAGCGGTAAATAGCGCTTAGATGACCCAATTTAACTCTTCGTTTTAGCAAGTAACAATAATCAGCCAAATTGCATACTATAGTGCTGGAATAAAAATCTCCAAGGCACAACTATTTGACATGAGCAATCGTGGGCGTTATACTTCCGCCTGATAAAAACTGTTTTTTCAGAAAAAATAGTTTTTACCATTGTGATAAATACTTGCTAAAGCTTGCTCAATGATCGAGCAAGTTGGCTAAGGAGTACTTCGTGAAACTTGTGCGTTCTTTGATGCTGTTGCTCTGTCTGAGCATTGTGATTGCAGCCTGTGGTGGGGAAGCAACTCCAACGGCTGTAACAGCACCAACCACCGCTGCAGCAACCCCAACGACCGCTAGCGCAGCCGAAGCTACTGCTACCGTCGAAGTGACTGCTATTGCTGAGGTTTCGCCAACCGTGCCAACCACCACCACCACTGAGCCAGCTGGCGGCAGTTTGGTTGTATATTCAGGGCGTTCAGAAAGCTTAGTTGCTCCCTTGTTGGAGCTTTTTACCCAAGAAACTGGGATTGCCGTCGAAGTACGCTATGGCGATACTGCCGAGATGGCCGCGCAAATTCTTGAAGAAGGCGATAATAGCCCAGCCGATGTCTTCTTCGGCCAAGATGCTGGTGCATTAGGCGCATTGAGCGATCGCTTTGTGCAACTTGATCGGTCATTGTTGAACTTGGTTGATCCACGTTTTGTTTCAAGCGAAGGCACATGGGTTGGTGCTTCGGGTCGCGCTCGGGTTTTGGTTTATAACACCGATGTCTTGACCAGCACCGATTTGCCAGCTTCGATTCTTGATTTGACCAAACCAGAGTGGAAAGGTCGGGTCGCTTGGGCTCCAACCAATGGTTCATTGCAAGCCTTTGTCACCGCATTGCGGGTAAGCCAAGGTGAAGATATGGCCAAACAATGGCTCGAAGGCATGATCGCCAACGACGTTAAAGTCTATGAATCGAACTCAGCGATTGTCAAAGCCGTTGCGAGTGGCGAAGTTGATACCGGCTTGGTCAATCACTACTACTTGTTTGCCTTGAAAAAAGAGCAACCAGATGCCAAGGCTGCTAACCACTACTTCGGCAATGGCGATATTGGCTCGTTGGTGAATGTTGCTGGCGTGGGTGTGCTCAAAACTGCCAAGAATCCTGAAGCCGCTCAAACCTTTGCTAATTATTTGTTGAGCGACGGTGCCCAACTCTATTTCGCCGATAAAACCAATGAATATCCCTTGGTAGCTGGAATTATTACCAACCCAGCAATCAAGCCATTGGGCGAAATTATTACCCCAAACATCGATTTGAGCAATTTGAAAGATTTGCAAGGAACCTTAGAATTGTTGCAAGATGTTGGGGCGATCCAATAAGCACGTCATTGCAAGCTTGGCTTGCTAGATTGAGCTATGGTTTTTAAACATTTGCGCTTTCGATCTGGCCGTTGGTCAGCACTGTTCTTAACGATCAGTGCTGGCCTGATTGCGTTAATCATGGTTTTGCCAGTTGGTTATTTGCTGTTGCGTACCAGCGAGGCCGGCTCGACAGCATGGGCTCAATTACAACGCCCTAGCACCTTGCGCGTGTTCACTGGCTCGGCGCTACTGGCGATCACGGTGACCGCTGGCTCGCTCTTGATCGGGCTGCCCTTAGCTTGGCTGACCACTCGCACCAATTTACCAGGAGCGCGAATTTGGCTAACATTAATTATGCTACCAATGGCGATTCCTTCCTACATCGGGGCATGGGCGATTATCGCGGTGCTCGGGCCACGTGGCTTAGTGCAGCAATGGCTCGAACCGTTGGGAGTTGAGCGCTTGCCCGAAGTGTATGGCTTTTGGGGCGCTGCCGGAGCACTGATTCTATTTGGCTATCCCTACATTGTATTAAATGTGCGGGTTGCCTTGCGCAAACTCGACCCCGCGCTAGAAGAAGCTGCCCGATCACTTGGTCAACGCTCAAGCCACATTTTTTGGCGGATCACGCTGCCACAGTTGCGGCCAGCCTTGGCGGCAGGCAGTTTATTGGTGATCCTATATGCCTTGAGCGATTTCGGGGCAGTTTCGTTATTGCGCTACAATTCGTTTACACGAGCGATTTATCTGCAATATCGCGCCTCATTTGATCGAACTGGGGCGGCGGTGTTATCGTTGTTGCTAGTTGGTTTGGCCTGTGGTTTATTGACCGCCGAAGCCTTGAGTCGTGGCCGTGCCCGTTATTATCGCTCGTCGGCGGGAGTTAGCCGCCAACCCAAATTAGTCGGATTAGGGATTTGGCGCTGGCCTGCCTTAATCTTCTGCGCAATTGTGGTGCTGTTTGCGGTTGTTTTGCCAATTGTGGCAATTGTGGCGTGGCTAATTATCGGCTTGCGTGCAGGCCAAACTTGGAATTTACAACTAACAGATTTAGCCAATTCGCTGCTGGCTGCTAGTTTAGCGGCCTTGGTCACGATTGTTTTGGCCTTTCCAGTGGTTTTCTTGGCCGTGCGCTATCCCAGCCGTCTGACCAGTTTGATCGAGCGGGCAACCTATGTTGGCTATGCGCTGCCTGGAATTGTGGTGGCGCTAGCCTTGGTTTTTTGGGGTGCGAATTATCTGCCTTGGGCCTACCAAACCTTGGGTTTGTTGATTTTGGCCTATGCTGTGCGCTTTTTGCCGCAAGCGATTGGCAGCCTACGCACCAGTTTGTTACAAATTAATCCGCGCTTGGAAGAAGCTGGGCGTTCGCTGGGCCAGCCAGCTTGGCGGGTGGTGCTGAGTGTCACCTTACCATTATTACGGCCAGGGATTATTTCTGGTGCGGCCTTGGTATTTCTATCAACCTTGAAAGAATTACCAGCAACCTTACTTTTGGGGCCAACTGGCTTTCATACCTTGGCCACCGATATTTGGAACAACACCGCCGAATTACGGTTTTCCCAGACCGCCTTACCAGCGTTATTGTTGATGGTCGCAGCAGGTGCTTCGTTGGCCTTGCTGCTGGCCAATGAACGCAAAACGTGAGATCACAGCCATGCAAACAGCCAATTTAGCCATTAACTGTCGGGGCGTTAGCAAAACCTTCAATGCAACTACCGTTCTAGATCAGGTTGATTTTCAGTTGCCCCAAGGCAGTTTGGGGGCGTTGCTTGGGCCTTCGGGCTGTGGCAAAACTACCTTACTCCGCTTGATTGCTGGTTTTGAAACGCTTGATCAAGGCCAGATTTGGCTTGGCCAGCGCGAAATCGCCAATAGCCATCGCCAAGTTCCGCCTGAGCAACGCCAGATTGGCATGGTGTTTCAAGAGTATGCCTTGTTTCCCCATTTGACAGTCGGCCAAAATATTGGCTATGGCTTGAGTCGTCAAACTCATAAACAACAACGGATTGACGAATTACTGGAACTCGTTGGATTGAGTGGTTTAGCCCAGCGCATGCCCCATGAGCTTTCGGGTGGTCAACAACAGCGGGTCGCTCTCGCCCGCGCCTTAGCACCCAAACCTCAATTATTACTACTCGATGAGCCTTTTTCCAACCTCGATGCAGGCTTGCGCGACCAAGTACGCACGGCCACCAAACAGATTTTGCGCCAAGTTGGGGCGACGGCCCTGTTTGTAACTCATGATCAAGAAGAAGCCTTGAGCTTAGCCGATCAAGTAACCGTGATGCTTGGGGGCAAGGTTTTGCAAAGCGCCACCCCGCATGAACTTTATTTGCGCCCAACCAGCCGAGCCGTGGCCGAATTTGTGGGCGAGGCCAACTTTTTGCCTGGGGTTGCGCGAGAAAATCGAGTTGAGTGCGCTTTAGGCCAATTGCTCTTAACCAAACCAATGCATGGCCCAGTGACCCTGATGATTCGGCCTGAAGCGCTGAATCTAGTGCCCGACCCAAGCGGTCATGGTCAGATCATGGGTCAACGCTTTTATGGCCACGATCAACTGATCGATCTGCAAATAGGCAATTTAACGATTGCGGCGCGAACTGGCCCAAGGCTCGATCTTGCGCCTAAAATGCAAGTCGGCGTGAGTGTCCAAGGCCCAGTTGTGGCATTTCAAGCAGAATAAGCTCAGCAAAGCGCTCAGCAACAGGCTCACCATCCTGTCGCTGAGCGCTTGATTGCAGTTAACTAGCCTTGTTTGGCGGCAAAATGGGCCATAAAGCTGGCGAGGGCTTCAACCCCTTCGATGCTCATGGCATTGTAGATCGAGGCCCGCACCCCGCCAACCGAACGGTGACCTGGCAAGCCGATCATGCCTTGGGCTTTGGCTTCGGCCAAGAATTGCTTTTCAAGCTCTTGGGTGGGTAGATTAAAGGTTACATTCATTTGGGAGCGGCTATCAGCCACGGCATGACCACGATAGAAACCACCCGAATTATCGATCGCATTATAGACAACATTGGCTTTACGGGTGTTGTATTCAGCCATGCCCGCCAAACCACCTTGCTCTTGAATCCAAGCTAAAACGAGGTTCAGCATATAGACCCCAAAAGTTGGTGGGGTGTTATAGAGCGAGTTGTTTTTAGCGTGCGTGCTATAGCGCAACATAGTGGGCACGTTTTTCGCGCCTTTATCCAGCCAATCTTCGCGAATCAGCACCACAGTTACGCCAGAAGGCCCAAGATTTTTCTGTGCGCCAGCATAGACTAAACCAAACTTGCTAGCATCGAAAGGCCGCGAAAAAATATCGCTGCTCATATCGGCGACAATTGGCACGCCGTTGGTTTCCGGGGTGCTCTGCCATTGGGTGCCATAAATCGTGTTATTGGTGGTTAAGTGCACATACACTGGATTTTCGCTGAATTGCAGTTCAGTTTGGCTGGGGATACGGTTGTGATTTTCGGCTTCAGTAGTAGCCGCAATATGCACCTTGCCGATTTTTTGGGCTTCATCACGGGCTTTTTCGGCCCATGTGCCCGTGATGATGTAATCAGCAACCTGATCCGCTCCCAAGAAATTCATGGGAATCATGGCAAATTGGGTGCTGGCTCCGCCTTGTAGCAACAAAACCCGATAGCCGCTTTCGATGCCCAGCAAAGCCTTAAAACGAGCTTCGACTTCGTTATTAACCGCTTCGAATTCTTTAGCGCGATGGCTGGTTTCCATCACCGAAATGCCAGTGCCCGCAAAATCGCGAAGTTCTTCTTGGGCTTGGCTCAAAACACTGGGTGGCAAAATCGCAGGACCGGCATTGAAGTTGTAGACCGTCATTTGTACACTCCTCGGCGCAAACAAAAAAAGCCCCTATCCAAACGTATTCAACGTTGAACACGAGGTGGTCGTTTAGCTCAGGCAGCATTGCCAGCAGTTTGTGATACAAGGCACATTGTAGGGAATGCTGGCATAAAAGTCAAAGCCTGATTAATTGGCATAGTAGCCCGAATAGCGAGCACAAAGTAGGATTACCACAAGCATGCTGCTGCTATATAATGAATACAGAGAGAGGCTTGATTTATCGACCATAGGAAACGCAGCATGACAAGTTTACGCCAAACCTTGCACCAAACCGCGATCAATATCAAGGTAGAACACACGGTTTTTGCCCTACCCTTCGCCTATTTGGGTCTGTTTTTAGCCAATAAACAATTCCCTGGTTGGCAACCGCTGATCTTAGTGACTTTAGCGATGGTGGCGGCACGCACCGCCGCGATGTCCTTTAATCGCTATCTCGATCGCCATTTTGATGCGCGTAATCCGCGCACCAGCATTCGGCCAATTCCTGCTGGGACACTTTCAGCCACATCAGTCTTGATCGTTGGTTTAGTTTCGTTGGCGGTTTTAGTGATTTCGGCTGGGTTGCTCAACCCATTGTGTTTGCTACTCTCGCCAATTGCGTTAATTGCCCTGACAGGTTATTCCTACATGAAGCGCTTTACGTGGTTGTGCCACTTTGGTTTAGGCTTTACTGATGCCATTGCGCCTGCTGGCGGTTGGCTGGCCGTTGATCCCAATTTTCGGCTTTCGATGATTTTATTAGCAGCAGCAGTCGGCATTTGGATTGCCGGCTTTGATTTAATTTACGCCTGCCAAGATGTTGACTTTGATCGCAAGGAAGGTTTACACTCATTGCCTGCTCGTTTTAGCATTGCCACCTCGCTGCGTGTCGCCAAAATTTGCCATATTGCGATGATTGGTTTGTTGCTGGCGGTGGGAGTTTCGTTAAGCCTAAGTTGGCCGTTTTACGTTGGGGTTGCGGCGGCAGCAGGCTTGTTGGTCTACGAACACAGCTTAATCAACCCCCGCGATCTTTCCAAAATTGATATTGCCTTTTTCAATGTGAATAGCTATATCGCTGGCGTGCTCTTTCTTTTTACGCTCACTAGTTTGTATGTTGGCAACTAGGCTCGAATTGGCTAGGGCGATAATCGTACCTAGCCAACCTCTAAGCTTGAATTGTATAATTGGGCTGTTCTCGGTGTTTTGTGCGAAGGAGATCAATCAATGACTGATGCCAATCAACCGCTGCACGACGAACCCTTACCCGAATTTGATTTGCCTGACCCCAAAGATGCGATGCCGCATGAAGATACGCTCAGCGAGGAAGGCACGCGCGGGGTCGTGCCTGTTGACCAGTTTTTGTATGTCGGTCAGGGTCTGAAAGCCGATGAATTTACCCATTACGTCGATACCTATAACTTTGGGGCTGTGCCACCTAACTTTGTGGTGTTGCACCATACCGCTGTACCAAGTACTGCCGCTGCTCCTTACCCCTCAGGCTGGCGCTGGGATAACCAAGAAACTGGTTTGAGCGAAGGCCAAATTTACCGCAAACGCCTCAAACAGCTCGAAACCCTGCGCGAATACTATCGCACCAGCGCTGGCTGGGATCGTGGCCCACACTTATTTATCGATGAAACCTGGATTTGGTTGTTCACGCCGATGTACGATCAAGGGATTCACGCCGCTCAAGGTAATGGCTATCGCGATAGTAAAGGTACATTGCAATATTCAATCGGCATCGAAGTATGTGGCTATTTTGAAAAAACCCAGTGGTCGGCTCCCGTTGCAGCCCTGGTTGGCCATGCGGTGGCAGTGCTCAAACGCAAATTAAACAGCTTTGAGATTCGCTATCAGAAATTTGGTGGTGGCATTTCATCGCACCGCGATTACAATAAACCTTCATGTCCAGGCGCAGCGATCACCGAATCCTATTACATCAGTACAATTCAAAATGCCTTTGATCGTTTGAGTAATGTTCAAAGCACGCCAATTGCTGATAATCCAATTACTACCAATACCCCATTGTTGAGCGCAACGCCCTCAGGCAGCCGCGAAAAGGCAATCGCCTTTATTCGTAAGAGCCTGCCCGATAATTCCGAATATAAGAACGATATTGAAACGATTATGGGGTATTACTGGGTCTATGCCCCCAGCGTTGGGCTTGATCCCTTCCTCGCTGCATCGCAATGTATTTTTGAAACCGCTGGCTTGACTTCAGGCTGGGCTGCGCGGCCAAAACGTAATCCGGCTGGTTTGGGCGTGCGCCAAGAGGGCGGCCTTTCGTTCAGCACCTGGGATGGCGCAGTCCAAGCGCATATTGGGCAATTATTGGCCTTGGCCTTGCGTGATGATGAGGCTAATCAAGCCCAAAAAACCATGATGGCTGCCAATCCACGCCATGGCAACATTCCAGCCAATCTGCGTGGGGTTGCCAAAACGTTGGCTGGCTTGAGCAATAATTGGACTGACGATGCCGATTATGCCAACAAGTTTGCGACTCGCGCCGAGGCAATTCGCAAGGGCTAGCTTTCAGGCGTAGGATATAACGCCCATCACCCCGACATCACTCGACGGCGGCGGGCATCACTCCTAGAGCGGTTCCCCCTCGCCCGCACGCGAGGCGAGGGGGTGAGGGCATGCTGATTAGAGAAACTTGGCGGTAATGCTGCGTTGGCAAGTTTTCAAGGCCATGGGTGGCCCTTCAAAAATAATCTCGCCACCAGCGCTACCGCCCTCAGGCCCAATGTCGATAATCCAATCGGCCTGACGAATAATATCCAAGTGATGTTCGATCAGAATCACGGTATTCTTGAGATCAACCAAACGATCAATGATCCCCATCAGCAGCCCAATATCCGAGCGATGCAAACCCGTGGTTGGCTCGTCCATCACATAAACGCTGGCCTTTTTGTGGAGTTCGGTCGCCAATTTGAGCCGTTGACCCTCACCACCCGATATCGTGCTGAGTGGTTGACCAAGTTTCAAATAGCTCAAGCCAACATCATTCATAGCCTGGAGCACAGGCTTGATCTTCTTTTCGTTAAAGAAATCGAGTGCTTCCTCGGCAGTCATATCCAACACATCGCTGATCGATTTGCCGCGCAGCCGATATTCCAGCACTTCGGCTTTGAAACGCTTGCCTTCGCAAATTTCACAGGTCGAGGAAATTCCTTCCATAAAGGCTAAATCGGTGTAGACTAAGCCCAAACCATTACAATTATCGCAACTGCCAGTTGAGTTGAAGCTGAATAACGAAGCGCTCACGCCATTGGCCTTAGCAAAGGTCTGGCGAATATCATCCATAATTCCGGTATAGGTGGCCGGAGCCGAACGGCTATTAGCCGTTACCCGTGATTGATCGATCACAATCGCATTGGGGTGTTGGCTCAAAAAGACTTCATTAATTAAGGTGCTTTTGCCTGATCCGGCCACACCTGTCACCACGGTCAGCACGCCCGTTGGAATATTGACATTGACGTTTTTAAGGTTATGCAGGTTGGCATTAACAATCGGCAAGTAGCCAGTTGGCTGACGCGAATGCTGTTTGGTTGGCACTACTTGTTGCAAATAGCTGCCAGTTAAGGTATTTGAACGTTTGAGATCGGCATAGCTGCCTTCAAACACAACCTCGCCGCCGTGCACGCCCGCGCGTGGCCCAATATCGACAATATGGTCGGCAATTGCAATCACATCGGGATCATGCTCAACCACTAGCACCGTATTGCCCTTATCGCGCAACTGTTGCAATAAATTATTCAGCCGCGCCACATCACGCGCATGCAAGCCCACACTTGGCTCATCGAGAATATAGAGCATTTCAGTTAAGCTATTGCCAAGATGCCGAATCATTTTGACGCGCTGAGATTCGCCCCCAGAGAGCGTCGAGGTTTCGCGGCTCAAGCTCAAATAGCCCAAGCCAATATCGACCAACTGTTGCATGCGCTCCAACAACTTGGCCGCCACCCGATCACCAATCGGATCAGTAACATCAGCCAAAAAGCTAATCAAATCAGTCGCTTCAAAATCGGCTAATTCGGCAATGTTACGCCCAGCAATCCGACAATTGAGCGCGGCTTGAGTCAAACGCCCACCATGGCAAACTGGGCAGATTTGTGAAGAGGTAAATTGCTCAAACACGGCCCGATTGCGATCCGACATGGCTGCTGCATCTTTTTTGAGGTACATACGCTCGAAACGTTCCAGCAAACCTTCATATTTCGAGCTAAATTCGCCCCACGAAACCTTAAGATCAGCGCCATACAAAAATGCTTGCAATTCCTGTTCGTTATAATCCTGAATCGGCTTATCGTTATCGAACAAACCAGACAGCGGATACATCTTCCACATCCATTTGCCAACCTTGAATTCGGGGTGCAAAATCGCACCTTCATTCAGCGATTTGCTGCGGTCAAGCAATTTATCCATATCAAGCTGAACCGTTTTGCCAATGCCTTCACATTCGGGGCACATACCCTGCGGCGTGTTGAACGAAAAAGCATAGCCAGGCCCAACGTAGGGCTGACCAATCCGCGAGAACAACAAGCGCAGCAACACCGCAATATCTGTGTAGGTTCCGACGGTTGAGCGCGAACCACCGCCAACCCGCTTTTGATCGATGATAATCGGCGAGTTGAGATGCTCGATCCGCTCGACATCAGGCTGGCCATAGTGCGGCAAAAAGCCTTGCACAAAAAAGGTAAAGGTTTCATTGAGTTGGCGTTGAGCCTCAGCGGCAATCGTATCAAACACCAACGACGATTTGCCCGAACCAGAGACTCCGGTAAAGACTGTCACCCGCTGTTTTGGAATATTCAAGGAAATATTTTTGAGGTTGTTTTCGCGTGCGCCATACACCTCAATAAACGCTCGATCCTGCATCATCAGACTCCTTGATAACTACAAATCTCTGGTCGCTTTGAGTTCATGCCCTCACCCCAACCCCTCGCCCACTGCGGCGGGCGAGGGGCTTCTGACTTGGTGGTTTCTCTCGTTCCCTCACCCCAACCCCTCGCCCACTGCGGCGGGCGAGGAGCTTCTGACTTGGTGGTTTCTCTTAGCCTCGCGTGAGAGAGGTAGTTAGGGGGTGAGGGCATATAACCCAATCATCAACTCCATAACGTGCTACACTTGTGATTCGAATTTATTCTAGAACATAGATGCAAGTGTAGGGAGTTTTCGCTTGGTAAATATCCTTTCGACACTCAAATTGCTGATCAAAGTCTCAATTTTTACATGAGGGTTTAACATGAATGTTGGGCGTTATTTCCGCACCGTTGACTTAGCTAAAGCAATTAATGTGAGCGTGCAACAAGTGCGCAATTATCAAGCTGAGGGCTTTTTGCCCAACGTCGAACGCGGCTCCAACGGCTACCGTCAATATACCCAACAGCATATTGATGCGATTAAAACTGCCCATCAACTTATCAAGGGGTATGGTTGGCGGAATGCTCAGCAGATTATGGCGGCATTGCATCAGGCCAATCATCAAACAGCGTTTAATCTGATCAACCAACATCATGCCAAGCTGGATAGCATTCGCCAGCAGCTTGACCAAACCCTGACCTTGCTCAAAGCCGTGGCCGATCAATTACCACCAAGCCCGCGCCATAGCCAGCGTATCTTGGTTGGTGAGGCTGCCAAAGCCGTGGGCGTGCCCATCTCGGCCTTGCGCTTTTGGGAGCAACAAGGCCTTTTGCAGCCAATTCGCCAAGCCTCGAACAACTATCGCTATTATGATGAACGCCAATTGCGTCGCCTACGAATTATCGTTTTATTACGTCAAGCTAATGCTGATTTTAGCTCAATTCGCACAACCTTAGAAACGCTTGATCAACAACAACCGCAACGGGCCGTTGCTGCAATCGAACAGCGCCGCGTCGCTTTGGCCCAACAAAGCTGGGAATGTTTACAAGCAACCACGGCGTTGGTGAGCTATATTCAAACCTATGTGCCGCTGCAACCAATCCCAATTATTGAGTAAATAACTGCAAATTATCAAGTTAATTATAACACAAATGTTCTAAATATTTCATCTTTATAACTGAATTAGCGCAATTTTGATGAAATTGAATGCAGCGTGCAAAAAAAAATATGTTTCTGCATCTATATACAGCAGAGACTATTGGATAGCTATCGGAGGAAACGCAATGACCCCTGAACAAGAGCAACGCTTCAATCAATTATTGGCTGAGATTCGCGATCCGTATGCCTCGTTAGAAGGTGCAATTCACGAGCTAGAACACATGATTTGGACATTGCAAAGCCAACATACAATTTCAAATCTGCGCGTGCGCCAAGCCAAAGTACTGATTCAAATTATGCAATTAACCTTGCGCCAGCAAATCCCCGCCAATCTGCGCTTAATTCAGGCCTTATGTGCCAGCGAAAAATCTTCAAGTCCAGCGCCATTGGCCAAGTGTGCTTAATCACAGGAAAAAAGGAGCTTAATGATGCAAATCCAAGGATTGTTGGCTGATTTATTTTTGAAACTCGATGCAATTAGCATGACAATTGCGGTACAAGCGGATCTCTCAAGCGATGTTGATAGCCAAGTTTGTGCCTGTGCGAACGTTTTATTTGCTACCCTGACGAATGAAATTCCCTTTGATGAAACAATGACCACGGTTTTGGAGCAAATGGTTGCCCAATTTACGCCCTCAACACTACCAACCTTGAGCATTTAACCACCAAGCAGCAGCAATCGCCCTGATTGCTGCTGCTTTCAAGCATTCTATTGCGGGGTTTAGCTTATTGCTGTGGCACTGCGGCTAGCAAATATTCCAACACATCAACCGCACTAAACCCTTGCGGATGCAATTCGAGCAAGGCCGAAACGGTTTTGATATCGTCGCCTAGGGTCACCAAGGGCTGCTCAGTATACTCTTTGCGCTGCTGGGGCATGCCAATATTGGCAAACAACGCATTACACAAACATTTTCGCCCTGTTGTCTCGTTGATATCGCCGCCCTTTTTGACATATTGATCGATTGGCTCAGCTGGACAGCGAAAACCCATTGTGCCATCTTCACGCGGGTAGGCCACCCGCAAATAGCCCAAATCGCAGATGCGTGGCCGTTCTTTGTAGGTTGGCTCCAAGGCTAGCGTCGTATTCAGTTCGGCAACTTTAAATGGAAAACCGGTTGGTGAGGCCAAGGCATCAGTAAAAATGTTCAGGCTGTCGTTGGCAATATCATTTAACAACGATTGACGAATCTCCGGGCTAAAACCCGAATCGTTGGATAATGCGAAGGCCGTACCAACTTGGATGCCAACCGCGCCGCTGGCCAAAGCCTCAGCCAAACGTTCAGGCGAGCCATACGAGCCAGCCAGCCAGAAGGGCAGCCCTAAATCTTGCAATTTGACCAAATCGACCACATCGCGTTGGCCATAAACAGGCTCGCCGCGTTCATTGAAAACCGCTTGACCACGTGGCGGGGCATTGTGGCCGCCAGCGGTTGGGCCTTCGACGATAAAGCCATTAACTTTGCCGGTAGCTTTTTTAGCCAAGGCAATCGCCAACGTATTCGAAGCAATAATCGCCAAAAATTCTGGGCGTTTGAGCGTCGCTGGTGGATGATCGAAGATCTCGCGTGGGTCAAAATGCACGACCAATTTATCCTCGGCCCCAGCTTGCTCAACGTAAATATTCAGGCTCGCCGCCGCGCCAACCGCAAACTGATCAAGCACGCCAGGAATTTCACGCGGAATACCCGCGCCCATCAGCACATAATCAACATCGGCCAACATTGCCCCATATAAAGCCGATAGATTGGGCATTTGCACTTTTTCAAGCAAATTGATGCCCACAACCCCAGTATGGCCCTCTTTGGCCAGAAATACCTCAACAAATGAGGCCACAACATTCAAAATTTGCCATTCTGCCGAAGGCACGGCGGTGTACATCGGCACAGCTTTATAGGGCTGATCGGCGGGCTTGCCGCCTTCTATAAAATAGCGCTCGAGAATGCGCTCGACATAGCCAGCAATTGGGAACTGAGCCAGCGCTCGACGCATCGCCCCATCGCGATCGCCCTCTTGCAAACGCCGAGCAAGCACTACATTGATCCCTGTTCCAGAAACTACACCAAGTTGACCTGCACTTGCAACGGCCTTGGCCAGCCGCCAATCAGATACGGCGACACCCATTCCGCCTTGAATTACAATGGGAAAACGCATGAGGCTGCTCCATGTTTAGTAAGCTATTGCGTGATTGTATGCTATGCTATTAGCCACAACGTAGTGAATTATAGCCCCTTGTGGCAGATTTCTCTACAATGCAGTGCGTCAAACGCATTGCATTAGGCTAAAAACGTGGTATAGTTGCGCCGTTTTGACAACGCATTTATGGAGGAATTCCCTGTGAATATTTGGCATGATGTGCCATTTGGCGAAGATGCACCAGAAGTTATTAACGTTGTGATTGAAATTCCCCGTGGCTCCCGCAACAAGTATGAAATCGACAAAGATACGGGTTTGGTTAAGCTTGATCGGGTGCTTTCATCAGCCGTCTACTATCCAGGTGATTATGGCTTGATTCCACAAACCTACTGCGAAGATGGCGACCCGCTGGATGTGATTTTACTGCTCAACTTCCCAACCTTCCCTGGTTGTTTGGTTGAAGCCCGCCCAATTGGCGTGTTTGGCATGATCGACGGCGGCGAAAACGACGATAAAATTCTGGCCGTGCCCGCCAATGACCCTTATTTTGCCAATATCAAAGATTTGGCCGATGTGCCACCCCACTTTATCAAAGAAGTGACCCAATTCTTTGCTTCATACAAAGCCTTGGAAAACAAAACGGTGCAAGTTGGCGAATGGCAAGGAGCCGAGGCTGCTAAGCAACGTGTCCAAGATTCGATTCAACTCTACAACGAAAATTTCCGCAAAGCTGAGTAGGGATCAGAATTGAAGGGCCAGGGTCCAGGATTAAGGTTTAAGTATGCAGGGTTTACTTGCCCTGCATACTTTGTTTAAATCCGCAACCGCGAGGAGCGCAAAGCTCACGAAGCTGGAAAATGAACAATAATCGAACAATCCACAAAACAACTATTAGGATCTGCAGGGGATAAAATCCCCTAATTTCGATTAACGATCTGCACGGCGAATTTTCTGATAAACTTGAATCGCGCTTTGGGTCACGGCAGCGGTGCTTTGCCCAGGAAACGTGCTATCGCCGACCAACCACAAGCCGTTAATGCGTGCCGCTTGTGGCCCCAAACTAAGCAAGCCCGAAACCGAACGCCATTGTGGCAAGCCGCCAACCATACCACGTTTGCGCTGAGTATAGCGGGCAAACGAAACGGGCGTACCAATTTGTTGATAACGAATATGTTGGCGAATGGATGGCATTGCTAACGCCACAGTATCGAGCATGCGCTCAGCCATCGCTATTTTTTCAGCCCGATAGCGAGCTGGGTCAGTTTGCCGCCAATGCCACCAGCGCCCAACATCGGTATGGGTCGAAACGGTCATTGCTCGTTGGCCAGCTGGCGCACGCGAAGCATCATCAGCCGGATGCAATGAAATAAACACACTATTGGCCTCGCCAAGCGCTTGATCATAGTTGGCAATAATTTGATGATGCTCAGCTAAGCCTTGGGGAATTGCGGCTTCGTCGATGCCCAGATAGAGCGTTGCCGCACCCCAACCTTGTGGTACAGCCTTGATCGTTCGGCGGAGCATCCAACTTGGCGGCTGATCGATTAGCTCAGCTAAATCCCAAACCGTCGTGTTAGCAATAACCTGCTTTGTGCGAAAACGCTCGCCCTGCTCAGTGGTTACCCCAACCACTTGCCCCAGATCGGTCTGAATTTGGCTTACTTTTTGGCGATAGCGAATTTCGCCGCCAGCCTTGAGTAAGGCTTGTTCGAGGGTTTTGGCCAAATTCCATGCGCCACCCTCAACATAATAGGTACCAATTCGCGCCAAATCGAGCGCCACTGCTCCGTAGAGCCAAGCACATTCGGCATGGCTACTTTGGGCGCTAATCAACAATTGACCATCAATAAAGGTGCGAATTCGTCGATCATCCACCTTATGTCGATTGAGCGCATGCTTGACCGTGCGCGGCAAGGCTGGCAATAAACCAAGCATCTCAGGCCGAATTCGGGTTATCAACTGACCAAGATCGGCCAATGATTCGGGCGGCATCGCCGGCATCCGACCAGCAAAGCGCCAAGCGACCTCGGCCAAATGCTCTTGCTCACGCCAAAATTGCTCAGCTTCCCATGCTTGGCTTAGGCACAACCGCTGACGTTCGGCGATCCAGCGCTCATCACCCCAACGGGTCACCCGCAGATCGGGCAACCAAACTTGCATCGCTGGATTGACCGGGCGAATTGGCCAAGTTAAGCCTAATTTTTGCCCAAGCCAATAATGCGCACCGCCAGGCCGAAAGCCCGCAAAGACAGTTGCGCCAACATCAAAAATATAGTGTTCGCCATTGGGGCGTTTGCGTTGATAGGAAGAAGCACAGCCACCAGGCTCGATATGCGCCTCTAGCACTAAAACTCGGTAGCCATCCTTGGCCAAGAGGGCGGCAGCAGACAAGCCCGCAATGCCTGCACCAATTACAATCAGATCATAATCCATCGCCAATTCCCCACCTAGATCGAACAGGCTATGCTACGTGGGGAACCAGCGCTTGGTTTAATAAATGTCCCAAATCGCTTCGCCGCGCAAAATCCGTACAATATAATCGGGGAAGGTTTTAACTGAAACCGGTTTCGCTACAAAGCCATCAAAGCCAGCCGCCCGCATGCGTTCAACATCTTCACGGCTGCTATAGGCCGACATAGCTACAATTTTGGTGCGTTTGAAATCAGGCAATACATGTAACTTTTGCAGCACCATATAACCATTCTCTCGCGGGATGCGAATATCCAGTAAAATTAAGTCGAGCATGCCAAGGGAGGGATTTTGTTGAACTTGCGGCGAACTCAACCAATTGAAAAAGGCCTCGCCCGAGGCACGAGCGTTACAATAGGCCACATTAACCCGTTCACGCAGCAGCAACAGTGCCAAATCCATGCTATCTGCATTATCTTCAATAACCATAACTTTGGCCTGAGCTGGAGCGACGATGGTTGGTTTGGGCCGAAAAGCAGCGCCTACCATGTGAGAACCTCCGAATGGATTGGTTATTTGTCGCGTGGCATCAGCAACTCAGCTAGCATAAATCACAGGTGATGCCATATCCCCCCAAAGTGGAATCTTTTACACTAATATCTACTCCCTTGGGGTTAAATTTGCCTCAAAATCAGCAATAAATCAAGAGCCTAGGGTAAAATGGGGACTTTTAGGCTAGGTCGATCGATAGAGAATGGGTATGGATTACAACAAGGTGTGGCCGAAGCAAGGCCTAGATCGCAACGCAACCAATGGCTGGTGCGTAGCAAAACCGCCCTTGCAAGCTACACCCAACGGTTACTAGGAGGATTGGATGCACGATACTATGACGAGCACAACACTCTATGCTGCCTGCTTTGAACAAGATTCATTGGCCCAGCACGAGGCCTATACCACACTTTGGAATATGCTCTATCGTGTGGCTTATGCCATGCTCCACGAGTACCCCGATGGCGATGCAATTACTACTGATTGCACCCAAAAAGCCTTGATCAAAATTCATCGCAACATCGAGCAATGTCAAAATCCGGCCACGTTTCGCGAATGGTGCATGCAAATTGTGCGGCGCACCGTGCTCGACGAATTGCGTCGGCCTGAACATCGCCGTCGCGCCAGCATGCCCGATGCTGAACATGGCCCATGGGTTGCCCCAATCGAAACCTTGCAACTTGATGATCTCCGCGCTATCTTAAACGAGGTGATTGAGGAAGGGCCGCTCAGCGCCCGTTCGCGGCGAGTGGTCGTTGGGCGCTATTTTAGCGAACAAAATGATGATATTTTGGCCCAAACAGAAAGCGAATTGGCACAAAAACCCGTCTTGGCTTCGCATATTCAAGTAACTCGCGCCAAAAATTTGGCAGCCTTACGCCGCGACCCAGCATTAATTGCCCGTTTACGCGAATTTGTTGAAGAAGGATAGGTTGGGGCGCTTGCATGCGTCTCCATGCTGAAGCCGCTGATTAGTTGTAGTAGGAATGTTCTATGAATCAAGCAAACTGGAGCCAGAATGCCATGCAGCATTTGGTAAAAACCTTGGTCGTACCAGTTGATCAGCAAGCATGCGAGACATGCTGCGATCAACTGGCCATCTATGCTGAGCGCAACCAACGGATTACCCAACAATACTTATCACCCGCCATTCAAAACCATTTGGATGCATGCGTTGGTTGCTCGGAATATTTCGCAGCACTTGATCGCTCATTTACCGCAGTTACTGGCGATCTGCCTGTGCCTCAGCCCGATTTGAGCTTTTTGAATCAAGCGCCAAGTTGGTATGAAAAAGTAGCTGCGGCGCTCGCTATGGTCGGCAAACATATTCAGATCAGCCTCAACCAAAGCTTGTTGGATGGCTTTGCCGCCCTACAACCAGCCCAACCAGCCTTACGCGGCGAAAACACCCAACCGTTGCAATTGACCTTTACGCCCAGCATTCAGCCCTTGCGTGAAATCAATTTGGCAATTTATCCGGCTGAGGCCAACTTTTGTCGGGTGCGCGTGCAAGTGCAACTCCACGACCGTGAATGGCCCGATTTGGCCAATATCAACGTCCATTTGATTGCTCCCTCAGGCCGCCGTAGCACCGAAACCGATGTTTGGGGCGAAGCCGTCTTTGGCGAGGTTCAAGCGGCTGATGTGGCTGGCTTGACAGTAGAAATCGAGCTGCCAACGCCAATTAACTGATAGCCCGCCCAATAATGCGGATCGGCGAACGGGTACTCTGTCTGCTGGCTTGGAGCAAGCGGCATAGCTACCTGTGTTTGAGGCATGCTGCGAATCTGTTGCACTGCTTGGCGTAAGGCCTCGGCGGGGGCAGCACCGCTTTGCAGGGCTTGATAAAATAGCTTCATCAACACCGCACTGGCCACATCATCAACTGGCCATAGTGTGACCAACACTGCGCGTGCGCCAACTGCCAAAAATGCCCGCACCAAACCAAATGGCTCGTCGCCCCGCACAATTTCGCTCACACCACTTTGGCAAGCACTCAACACCACCAAATCAGCGGCTAATTGCCAAGTTGTTAATATCTCCAAAGCCGAGACGGTTTGCTCAGGCCCAAATTGCAGCCATGAAGCCAAAGGTTGGTCGAGCACAAACACGCCATGGCAGGCAATATGCACAATGCGATAATTGCCAAGCGCTTGTTGAATATTGGGCACTGGCAATGGATAATGCTGGCCGCCAAGTGCCTGCACCGCTGCTTCGGCCTCGGCATGCGTATGCACCAAGGCTGGTTCAACCCCACCAGCGTAACTTAATGCCCCACAAGCCTCGGGAGCTTGGCTCGGTGGGCGTTGGCTCAATTGCAAATAGCTAGCAGCGCTTGGAATGGTAGTCGAAGGCAGATCAAGCTGAAGTTCGCCCAGCAACAGGGCATTCCACGGCACATGATGCAAAGCTCCATGCGGCACGATAATCACCTGTTGCGCCTGTTGTAAGTAAGCTTGAGCTGGCAAAAGCAAACGTTGCTGCAAGCGCTGCAAAATTGCCGGACGCAAAAAGCGTCGTCCATCACACTGAAATGGTGAGGTCGCCAAGAGAATATTGGGGTCGATTTGGCAATTGAAGGCTTGAGCTTGCTCAGCGGTAATTGCAAATAGCCAAGTTGCTGCCGGCTGGATTAACAAGCTGCGCAAGGCTTTGGCACTCGCAGGCAAAGCCGCCAACAAACTGGCCTCAGGCCCAACCGCACCAATTGTCATATAATCGAGCATAAGGCTGCCCTGCGCCAAGCTTTGTTGCAACTCACTCAAACTGGGAATTGTGCCAATTGCTTGGTTGGTTTGGCCGTTGCGGGCCAGCAAATCGTTGAGTGCGCGAGCACGGGCTTTTTCCGCCATCACAAAGGCAGCTTCAACATTGGATTGAGCGAGATAGGCCGCCACCGCCCCTTCGTAGACCTGTTGCCACCGCCCCATCAAACTAATTTGCAAGCTTTCGGCCAAAATGGGTGCACGCATCGCCTCGATCAGCTCAATTGCTTGCAAATAATGCTGCTCGGCTTGGTGATGATCATTGCGAGCCGCTGCAACTTGGCCCAAACGAAACCAAACTAAAGCGGCGATTTCTTGGCGCTCAACGCTTTCCACCAGATCGAGCGCTTGGCGATAGGCGGTTTCAGCTTGCTCAAACATGCCTTCAACATGCCAGGCCAAACCATAATTCAAGTAGGCATCAATGTGATAAACTCGACTGCTCATCTGGGCTAGGGCTTGCTCAAAATGCTCACGAGCAGCTTGATATTGGCCCTGCAACAAGGCTAATTCGCCCAAATTATTGGCGATGCGCCCCAGAAAATCGGTGGCATTTTCAGCTTGCAAAATAGCTTCAGCCTGCCGAAAATGGCTTAAGGCCTGCGCCCAATTGCCACGATCACGCGCCAACAAACCAAGGTTGATCAGCACCAAAGCTTGGGGATACAATAAATTTTGGGCTTGTAAGGTCGCTAAACTGCTATTCAAGCAGCGTTCAGCAGCGCGATATTCTTGCAGGTGGTAGCGCAAACTACCTTCATTCAGCAGCACATAGGCTTGACGAACTGGATCAGCCTGGGCTTCCCACAGCGCAAAACTGGCTTGATAATTGGCCAACGCCCGATCATAATTGCCACTGTAGCGGGCAAACGTGGCATCGGAGTTGAGCGCCCGCCCGCGAATCATTGGCTCCAAATCTGGTTGCGCCAATAATTGGCTGAGCAACGTACATGCCTCTGCATATTGATCACGCAGGCCAGCGGCGAGGCCACGGTAGTACTCCAACAGTTGGCGATCGGCCTTGGTTGGCGCTAAATCAACTGGAATTTGATTGACCAGATCGGCCAGTTCATGTGGCGCTTGGCGAATCAGCAACTCGGCAAACGTTCGCAGATCGGCAAATAAACGGGCGGCAAACGCTGGTTGATTGTCGCTTAATCTCAGTTCAGCAGCGATTAATTGCTGATAGGCTGCGCGAATGCTGGCCGAATCGAACTGGGCTTGCAGCTGTTCGCGGCGCTCTGTCAGCAAACTTAATCCAGCGGCGCTCGCTTGCAACCAACCAGCAGCTTGAAGTTGCTCGACGCTTGGCGCAGCCGGAGCCAGTAGCGGCCATAATTCAGAATCAAATGGCTCAAACACCAACAGCACTGCGAGATAGGTCGAATCGGCATCGAAAGCAGTCATGGCAACCTCCTACGGAAAGAATTAGGCCGTCGGCACGTCATTAATATGCAACGATTGATTTGGTTGTAACGCTCTTTTCAGAATTATCTTAAGGAGTCGAGTGTATGTTTTGGCGCAAAATGAGTTTCATTCTCATCAGCAGTTTATGTTTGATTACCTTAATCTTGCCAACCAAACCAAAGCAAGCTAATGCCAGCAGCGATTTTCAAAATCTGCATTTAATTGTTTCGATCGAATGGCAGCCAGGCCAGCAAGATGCATTACGTCAAGCAAATGGCAGCACCTGCGCCGCCTTTAGCCAAGCATCGCTGCAAGAGATTTTAACCACGGCCTTGCAAGAAACCAGCCAAACCCTGTATCAAGCCACTGATGGCCAAGTTTGGGTTGAGCAATACTCGGTTTACACTAGCGGCGAACATTGGAACGATGCCGATATTCGGATTTTGGCCAACAACGATTATCGCCCAACGGCCTTTCTAGGCGGCTTTGAAAAAAGCATTCGCACGATCGAAACCCACGATGGCAAAGTTCATTTCGTACCAGCAGCAATTATGCTCGGGCGCTTATGGAATGGCATCAACGCCCGTTGTGGCTATTGGTCGGAATTAACTGGCAGCCAAACCATGAGCCACGAATTGGGTCACCATATTTTGGGCTTGCACGATGGCTATGCGCCCGATGCTGCTAGTGCCAATTATACCTATTGTAGTTCAACCAGTAACGACCTTAGTGCTGAGTTATCGCATGATCGTTTGAGCCATAACTCGCTGATGTCGTATCACTATAGCGCCAGCAAATTACGTGGCAATGCAGCCCAGCATTATCATTGCGATAATACACCTCAAACCTTGATGTATGCCATGGATGATTGGGAAACGATTCAAACGCTCTATGGTTTAGTGCCCAGCAATCAGCCAAGCGTGATGGCTCACAATGGCGAGGCCAGCGTTAAATTTATCGCAGCCAATGCCAAGGGCAACACCAGTCTGGTGCAATTTAGCGGATTAGATGATACACAAGCAATGGGTTTTAGCATCAAAGGTGCTCCCAATAAACCCACCCGGATTATCAATCAAGGCTTGTTGAGTGAGGGCGAGCAAGAAGCATGGTATGGAATTAACTTTAGCGATAGCGATCGGGCAATTGTGCTGGCCCGCGATTGGAACACCAATTCGGTCACGTCAATCAGCCAAGCGAAGAGCATTCTAAGCCCAACCAGCAGTTTTACCTTAAGCAATCAACGCTGGGTCGCCGATCTACAAGTCAAACCAAAACTTAATAGTACAAGCACGCTACCCGAAATTAATGCGATTGAAATTCAGGGCAAAGAATGTGGCGCAGTTCGAGGCAAAAAGGTTAATCTATCGTTTTGTCCAGCTGGGGGCAACTGTCGCACAGTTGAAAATATTGATATTAGCAGCAGCCGCACGTTTGCTGCAACCTTTGAATTAACCGCTGCTGAAATTGCCGGCTTAGCCAGTCATCACAACTATTTGTATGCCTATAGCAGCGAATATCAAACACCAGTTGCCACATGGTATCAAATTGCTGGTGGCTTTGGGCCAGCAACTGCCGAAATCCATGCACCATTGGCCGATGGCAATGTTGGCCTCGATCTGCAAGCTGGCGCAGCAGCAAGCGTCAATGGTTTTACGCTTGAAGTGTATCAACCAGCGCCATTGTGTACCAACTACAACAATTTGCCCAACTATACGATCAAACAATGGCCAACCTTGATTCAGCCCTATATGATTCGTGATAAGCGGCTGTTGGCTTGGTATAGCAATCATCCACCGCTCTATGCCCAATTGAGTTACGATCCAAGTCTGTATCGCAACGGCATTCCAGTCGTGTTGGTCTATAATCCAGCTAACCCAACCGCTGGCTGGAGTGTTGTGCCGATTGTGGCTCTCAGCCCTGAACTAGGCTATATAACCGTTGATCTACGCAATTACACTAGCCAAGGCCTGGTATACGCCTTAGCCCAATAAATACAAAAAGGCCGTGGGTTTGCAATTAACCCACGGCCTTGCTAGTTAATCAATTAGCTCTGGGCGTTTTCCAGCCGCTTAGCACGAATCAACGAAGCGCCAATCGCAATTACGATAATCGTCGCTACCACACCCAGCGCAATCCCCGAAGGAATTTTGAAGGCCGTTTCGACCAACAGCATCTTGACACCCACAAAACTGAGAACGAAAGCCAAACCAAGCTTGAGATAATGGAACTTATGCACCATCCCAGCCAGCACAAAGTACAGCGAACGCAAGCCCAGAATTGCAAACACATTGGCGGTATAGACCAAAAACGGCTCTTGGGTGACGGCAAAGATCGCTGGAATTGAATCGACAGCAAAGATCAAGTCGGTCGCTTCAATCATCAACAGCACCAAGAACAACGGGGTTGCCATCAACACGCCAGCCTTGCGCACAAAGAATTTATCCTGCTCATACTCATCGGTTACTGGCATCAAACGACGGAAGGTTCGCACCAAAATATTGTTCTTGGGATCAAGCGTTTGTTCTTGATGCAGAGCCATCTTAATCCCAGTGACAATCAAGAACGCGCCGAAGATGTAGATGATCCAGTGGAATTCGCGAATCAAGGCTGCGCCAGCCCCGATCATGGCTCCGCGCATCACCAAAGCTCCGAGCACGCCCCAGAACAACACGCGATGTTGATATTGGGCTGGTACTGCAAAGCTACCGAAAATCAGCACAAACACAAAAATATTGTCGATACTGAGCGATTTTTCAATCAGGTAGCCCGTCATAAAGGCGAGAGCCGCTTCGCTATTGGTATAGCTGCTTTGGGGCACGAGTTGCTGCCAAAAGAGGTAAATCCCCAGGTTGAAGATCGCGGCTAGGCCAATCCAGGCGACACTCCACAATGTGGCTTCTTTGATTGAAACCACATGCGCTGAGCGGTGAAAGACCCCAAGGTCGAGCGCCAACATGGCCAAAACAAAGACATTAAAGCCGATCCACATCCAAACGAGGGTATCCATTGTTGCATTGCCTCCTGCAAAGGCCGTGGTTGGTCACACAAAAAAACCAACACGGCTCATATCAAAGCCAATGTTGGTCTGACCAAAATACGCAGTGCGTATTGTTTGCAACCGAGAATTGCTTCTGGATTGACGATTGCAAACCCTGTTGATGCAGGTGGCTACTCCCCAACGGAACGTATGGATATATAGTATCAATAGTTTTTAGTTTGTCAAGGGGGATTTGTGATGTTAGTTAAGCAGATTGGTTATTAATTAAAGCACGATCGGTTGTAGGTCATTACCTGCAACCGATCGTGCTTTAGCGATAGCTAGTAGAAACCTGTACAATTACCTGAGCCAACATCAGTATTTGGTTGCGTTGCCATAAACCCACAGGCCTGAATATAAATTTGACCAGTTGGGGCATACTTCATCGGCGAATAGGTTGATTGCCCATAGACATTTGATGCATACAATTCGCCAACATTTTGCTGCACAATATAGGCTTTAAGATATTTATTGCCTGAGGTACTAACTACCCTGGCCCAGTTTGTCTGGCAAGTAGCAGACCAGCGCAACTCAACATAGCCACCAGTGAAATACGCTGTTGCAACGGTGGTTGCGCCACTCGCACAGCCACTAGCTTGAGGATCTTTTCCGTTACATCCAGTGCCAGAGCAAGTTGCAGCATAGGTGGAAACTGGCGATTGAATCATCAAGGCACTGAAAACAATCAGAGCCAGTGTAAGTCGGAGGTATATCTTCATTGTATGTTCCTTGATTAACAATTTGCCCTACAAAATACGAATCCAGCCAGCTTTAGAGATTAATCGTGCCTGAGCCAATCACATAATCGGTATGGCTTGACGAACCAAAGGTTTGCCATGTGCCTGACGAATAGGAATACCAAACTTCAGCACCACACCACTTAACTTGATAGCAGGTATACGCAGGTTGGGCTGTATAGGAGATAAGCACTTGATTGCCTTGGCTTTTTTGAATCGTGCGATTGATTGTAATTTGGCTCTGGGTTGTATTGCAATTCACTTGGACATAGCCAATGACCACAGACACAGATTGATTATTAATTTTGCGGGTGCCAACCGAGGGTTTATTAACAACGATACTACAACCTGGCACAGCAAAGGCCGATTGCGGCATCGCAGCATACCCAGCTGAAGGAACTGCCGCAACCAACGCCATTAACACGCCAACACCCCACAACAGTATCCGCCGTCCTACACCCACATTCATCAGAAAACTCCTTCCAAATCACAAACTAATGCTCACATTTGGCTGCGTCAAGCAGCACAGGTATGTGTTGTACAATAGCCTAGCCGCAGTCAACAACCTAGCCAATCGGAGAATGAACAGGGATTAAGGAGCAAACCAAGGGGGAATGAGGGGGGAAATGGGGTGAAAAAGAGTGTGTATCACGGTTGGAGGATTTTTAATGACGGTTTCGCCAACATTTGCGGTACAGTTAAGCCAACTCAAACAAACAGCATCGATGTCAATCCGAGTCTTAAGCCAAAAAACCGCCATCCCCGAAGATACGCTCGACGATTGGTTAAAAGGCAAAAGTCGGCCACGCAATTGGGAACGGGTGATCATCGTTGCGGCGGCACTCCAAGCCAATTATCAGCAAGCGAACAACCTCTTACAAGCCATCAAAACTTCACCACTTGAACTACTACCATGGCATCAAATTGAATATTTTATTCAGCCACGTGAACAACAGATTGGCACAAATGTGCATAAGCAAACCATTAATCCAATTTTAGCAATGGTCCAAACATGGTATGAGGCGCAAATCCAATTGCTGCAACAGGAGGTAAAGGCTGATTCAGTTGATCACGTAGAAGCACATAATCCTCAATTAGCACCAACAACTGAAGTTAAGCCAAATCCAAGTGATCCAATTGCTATCATACACACGGAAATTCACGAGCAAACAAAACATCAAAAACATATAAATCTAAGTCTACCCAAAAAACGTTTGTTGTGGTTATTTGGCATTAGTAGCATTACGATTATGCTCATGGGGCTGAATCTGCAACATGCGAAATCAAACGATCAATCAGTAATAGACATTCCATCGCAACACAATTCAAATCTTACTAACTCCATGATTACAATTCCGGCTGGATTTTTCATTCAGGGAAGTAATTATGCTGATATCGCATACTATGCTCAATTATGTATTGATTATGGTGCTGCCTGTACAGAATTAGAGTTTGATGATGAATTTGATCAAAATGGCCAAGCGCGTCAGGTATTTCTGAATAGCTACCGCATTGATAAATATGAAGTAACGAATGCTCAATTTGCCCAATTCGTTGAGCAAACTCAGTATATAACCTACGCTGAACGCCAAGGAGAGAGCATGATTCTTGAGGTTATCGAAACGGCTGGCTCTAAGGAAACACTGAACTTTAGCGCGATTAAAGGCGCTTTTTGGAAACAACCATACGGCCCCAATTCATCAATTGACGACAAAGCCGATTATCCAGTCATTCATATTCACTATGAAGATGCAGTGGCGTACTGCACAGCCAAGCATAAACGATTGCCCACCGAAGCCGAGTGGGAGAAAGCGGCGCGAGGCGTTGAAGGGTGGCGATTTCCGTGGGGCAATGAGTGGAAGTCTGGCTTAAGCAATCATGCGATTCCGCTGCGATCCCATATTTTACAAGTTCGTGGTTTACAAGCAATTGGCCAATCTCCGCAAAGTATCAGCCCATATGGGGTACACGACCTCTTAGGGAACGTAAGCGAGTGGACTGCCGATTGGTATCAGCCAAGCTATTATCAAAATAATCCTGCTAGCCAAAACCCTCAAGGTCCCGAGCTAGGCAACAGCCATGTCAAGCGTGGAGGGAGTTGGGCAACACCACCTGGCTATCTGCATAATAGTTGGCGGATTGGCACTCCCGACCAAACAACCGATCGCTTAGGCTTTCGCTGCGCCGCCGATGTAAATTAAAAACAAAAGCCTCCGTTGGATTACCAACGGAGGCTTTGTGGAGCGGTACGCATCCCCCTACGTTCCCACAGCGGGTGCTGCAGTAGCCTCGGTGTGTGTCGCGTTCACGGCCTGGTTCGGGATGGAGCAGCGTGGGTCACAACCACCTCGACACGTACCAATGTGTCTGCCCTCGCACCAACCACCCATTCCTCGACGACTCCATCAATCAACACCAGCTCGCATCACGTCCCAGTCCTGCCTGCCTTGCGCCATGCGTTCGCCTCCCGCGTCCTGCCGACGCGCGGCAACCGATGATCGCTCGGCTGTCTGTTGTTGTCTGCTCTACCGTTCACACGGCCTCCACAGCAACCCAGTTGTCCGTCTCGTCTCGACGGTGCCTCTCATACATTTCTGCACATGGATGACTGATCTTGTGGCCGGTTTCCCACTTAGATGCTGTCAGCGGTTCTCCGTCCCAGACGTAGCTACCGAGCCTTGCGGGTCGTCCCACAACTCGTCCACCAGCGGTCTGTCCAGCCCGGTCCTCTCGTACTAGGGCCAGCCCCACGCAATCATCCTTCGCTCACAGCGGATAGAGACCGAACTGTCTCACGACGTTCTGAACCCAGCTCGCGTGCCGCTTTCATGGGCGAACAGCCCAACCCTTGGGACCGACTCCAGCCCCAGGATGCGACGAGCCGACATCGAGGTGCCAAACCCCGCCGTCGATGTGAACTCTTGGGCGGGATCAGCCTGTTATCCCCGGGGTAGCTTTTATCCGTTACGCCACGGCCTTTCCACTCAGGCACGTGGGATCACTAGCGCCGACTTTCGTCCCTGCGCGGCCTGTTTGCCTTGCAGTCAAGCAGGTTTCTGCGCTTGCACGCCCCAGCCGGTTGCCATCCGGCCTGAACCTACCTTTGCGCGCCTCCGTTACTTTTTGGGAGGCGACCGCCCCAGTCAAACTACCCACCAGCCACCGTCCCCTTGCCAGCTTCATGGCCAAGGGTGAGGCGCATATCTGTCGCAGAGTGGTATTTCACCGTCGCCTCCACCAGACCCGCAAGTCCGGCTTCGCTGGCTCCCACCTATCCTACGCAGCGCCACACACGCGCCGATGGCAAGCTGTAGTCAAGCTCCACGGGGTCTTTTTGTCCTGCTGCGAGTAGGCCGCATCTTCACGGCCCTTGCAATTTCACCGAGCTCCCGGTTGAGACAGCGCCCAGATCGTTCTACCTTTCGTGCGGGTCGGAACTTACCCGACAAGGAATTTCGCTACCTTAGGACCGTTATAGTTACGGCCGCCGTTTACTGGGGCTTCGGTTCAACGCTTGCACATCTCCCCTTAACCTTCCAGCACTGGGCAGGTGTCAGCCGGTATACGTCCGCTGTTTCGCGTTCGCACCGACCTGTGTTTTTGTTAAACAGTCGCCTGGGCCTCTTTGCTGCGACTCGCCTCAGCCTCCACCCGTATGGGCTTCACCAAAGCGAGCACCCCTTTTCCCGAAGTTACGGGGTCATTCGTGCCGAGTTCCTTAACCGGGATTCGCTCGTCCACCTTGGTCTCCTCGACCTGTCTACCTGTGTCGGTGTGCGGTACGGGCACACCCAGTCCTCCGTGCCCAAGCCTTTCGCGGCTGCCTAGGTCCATCCGACTCGCCAATTCCCGAAAGAATTCGCTCGTACTTGCTTCTCGGTCAACGAACGATGGGATTTGCCACATCATTCTCCCTACCAGCGTGAACGACGCTCGTCTCGTCGCTCGGATTCCCCATCAGCATCTCAGTCACGTTCAAACGTTCTGGGTGTGGTCGCCGATTATCAACGGCGTGTCCATCAGCTACGGCTCGCGCCCTCGCCTTAGGCCCGACTTCCCCGCCGCGGAGTGCCCGTGCGGCGGAACCCTTAGACTTTCGGTGGAGGGGGTTCTCACCCCTCGTATCGTTACTCATACCGACATTCGCACTTGTGGTCGCTCCACGGGTTGCGCTTCCGCGCCCGCTTCGATGCCCCCACAACGCTCCCCTACCATTATCCACAAAGGATAATCCCGCGCTTCGGTGATCGACTTAGCCCCGGTGGATTGTCGATGCAACCGGACTAAACCAGTGAGCTGTTACGCACTCTTTCAAGGGTGGCTGCTTCTAAGCCAACCTCCTGGTTGTCTCCGTCCGATCACGCCCTTGCCCACTGAGCCGATACTTCGGGACCTTAGCGGCGGGTCTGGGTTGTTGCCCTCTTGACGATGAATGTTCGCACCCACCGTCTCACTCGTGGTGTAGGCTGCTGGTATTCCCAGTTTGCCAGCGCTTGGTAAGGCTCGCGCCCCCCGCACGCCAACAGCGCTTTACCCCCAGCAGCCCCGTTCCACGGCTGTACCTCAATACATTTCGGGGAGAACCAGCTATCTCCAGGTTCGATTGGAATTTCTCCGCTACCCACAGTTCATCCAAGCCCTTTGTAACGGACACTAGTTCGACCTTCCACGACCTGTTACGGTCGCTTCAGTCTGACCATGGGTTGCTCACCTGGTTTCGGGTCTACCCTGTGCGACCATCGCCCTATTCAGACTCGCTGTCGCTCTGGCTCCGGCTGTTGCTGCCTTAACCTGCCACACAGGGTAACTCGTCGGTTCATACTCCAAAAGGCACGCGGTTAGCTTACGCCTCCCACGGTTTGTCTGCGAGCAATTTCAGGATCTGTTTCACTCCCTTCGCCAGGGTGCTTTTCACCGTTCCCTCACGGTACTCTGCGCTATCGGTCGCCCACGATATTCTGCCTTGGAGTGTGGTCACCCCTGCTTCCGACGGGATTTCGCGTGTCCCGTCGTACTTGAGATCCCTCACGCAAGTGCTCGCCTTTCCGGGTACGGGACTCTCACCCGCTCTGGTTGGCCGTTCCAGGGCCATTCCCCTAAAGCTCGCGTTTGTAACTTGCTACTGGCAAGGACATGCCAATCTGGAGGTCTCGCAACCCGGCACACGCAACGCTGTCCTGCTTGACACGTGCGCCGTTTAGGCTCTTCCCGGTTCGCTCGCCGCTACTACGAGAATTGTTTCTGTTCCTCGGGGTACGTGAGATGTTTCAGTTCCCCCGGTGCCCTTCCGTATCCTATAGATTCAGATACGGATCACCACCCATCACGGTGGTGGGGTTGCCCCATTCGGAGATGGTAGGGTCGCAGCCTGACTCCGGCTCGCCTACCCGTTTCGGCGGGAGTCCCCGTCCTTCTTCGGTCGTGTGCGCCTAGGCATCCATCACTCGCATTCCTGCTGATCATCGGTCGTCGCGCCTCGGCAGCGCGGAATCGCCGATGGCTCAGGCAGGCAGTTCTGTTCTTGATGCTTGCTTTGCTTTTGATGTTGTCGTCAAAATTATGGATGGTTGGTAAGGTGCAATGCTCAGTAAGCGCTTGCCCACTGATGGGTGCTGCCGCCGCGGCGGCCATTCGTCTGCATCATGCGTTCTGCGTTCTTGTCATCGTCGCTGCTTCAGCGGTTTCCCTAGAAAGGAGGTGATCCAGCCACACCTTCCGGTACGGCTACCTTGTTACGACTTCGTCCCAGTTACGAGCCCCACCCTCGGCCGCTGCCTCCTTGCGGTTAGCCCACGGACTTCAGGTGTTTCCCACTTCCATGACGTGACGGGCGGTGTGTACAAGGCCCGGGTACTGATTCACCGCCGTATGGCTGACCGGCGATTACTAGCAACTCCGCCTTCATGGGGGCGAGTTGCAGCCCCCAATCTGAACTGTGACTGGTGTTCTCGATTCGCTGCCTGTTGCCAGGTCGCGGCGCATTCTCCCAGCCATTGTAGCGTGTGTGTCGCCCTAGTCGTAAGGGCCATGCGGACTTGACGTCATCCCCGCCTTCCTCCGTTGTTGACAACGGCAGTCTGAGGTGACACTTGTAACACCTCACAGGGGTTGCGCTCGTTGCGGGACTTAACCCAACATCTCACGACACGAGCTGACGACAGCCATGCAGCACCTGTAGCACACCCTCGAAGGCGACTTCATTTCCGAAGCTTGCAGTGCTATGTCAAGACTAGGTAAGGTTCTTCGCGTTGCGTCGAATTAAACCACACGCTCCGCTGCTTGTGCGGGCCCCCGTCAATTCCTTTGAGTTTTAAGCTTGCGCTCGTAGTCCCCAGGCGGCATACTCATCGCGTAAGCTGCGGCACGGAACGACGCGAACGCCATCCCACACCTGGTATGCATCGTTTACTGCGTGGACTACCAGGGTATCTAATCCTGTTTGCTCCCCACGCCGTCGTGGCTCAGTGTCAGGTCTCGCCCAGAACGCCGCTTGCGCCACTGGTGTTCCTCCCGATATCTACGCATTTCACCACTACACCGGGAATTCCACGTTCCTCTGCGAGCCTCTAGTCAACGTGTCTACCGCGACCTCGCCGGCATTACTCCGGCGCTTTCACGCGGCACATCATCGACCACCTACCCACGCTTTACGCCCAGTAATTCCGGACAACGCTTGGCCCCTACGTATTACCGCGGCTGCTGGCACGTAGTTAGCCGGGCCTGATTCGGAGGGTACCGTCATTATCGTCCCCCCCAAAAGGAGTTTACAACCCAAGAGCCGTCATCCTCCACGCGGCGTTGCTCGGTCAGGCTTGCGCCCATTGCCGAAAATTCCTTGCTGCTGCCCCCCGTAGGAGTTTGGGCCGTGTCTCAGTCCCAATCTGTCTGGTCGTCCTCTCAGACCAGAGACCCATCATCGACTTGGTGCGCCATTACCACACCAACTATCTAATGGGACGCGACCCCCGCCCAGTGCGCCTTACGGCTTTCCTCCGCCGAGGCGGATCGTATGCGGGATTAGCGAGTCTTTCGACCCGTTATCCCCCACACCGGGGTAGGTTAGTCACGTGTTCCTCAGCCGTGCGCCACTCATTCCGAAGAATGCGTTCGACTTGCATGCATTAGGCACGCCGCCAGCGTTCGTCCTGAGCCAGGATCAAACTCGCCGACAAGTGACCGGAGTCACTGCGTGTTCTCCTTGTTTAATGAGCCGGAGAACGGTGGCTCTGCTTGGTAGATCCCTACCGAAGCGCGTGACGGTGACAAAAAAAACAAATCACTATGATGCATGGAATGTGCTGCGGACGCAGCACCCATCAGTTGGAAAGGTGCGATTTTGGCGATAAAAAATCCGCTGATGTCAGATGAGCATCGGAGCGGAGCAATTCGTCAAATTGTGTGATGTTGAGCAAACATCGTGCTGTCGGTCAACAGCCTGCGGATTCTACCACAGCCATTCGTTTGTGTCAAATCGACCGCTGTAGGTGAGTTCGTCAGTTGTGTGTCGTGACCAATATCATTCGGTCATTCGTTGACAGCCAGAGGATTCTACCACCCTTCGCCACCCTTGTCAAATGCCATGGTTCTGATCCACGAAGCACACGAAGGAGCACGAAGCGCGGGCCACAACCGCGAAGATCGCGAAGGCCCAACCAGGGTTCACAGGATGCGATTGGATTGATATAGTAAGCTATTTCAACAAATCGAGGTAGTATCTATGTTTACTGTTGGCGAATTCGCCCGTATTGCCCAAGTTTCTAAGCGTTTTTTGCGCTACTACGATGAATTAGGCCTCTTTCCACCAGCCAGTATCGACCACGCCAATGGCCGACGTTACTATAGCGCTGAACAATTACCAGCATTAAATCGTATTTTGGTGCTTAAAGATTTGGGGTTTTCGCTCGATCAAATTCGCGATTTAACCCACGATCAGATTTCTGCCGACCAAATGCAAACGCTCTTACGCCAAAAAAAAGCCGAGATCGAGGCCCATTTACACGCAGAAATGCAACGGATTCACCGCATTGAGTCACGATTAAATGCCCTCAACGACTTCGATAAGCCGTTAAATGTGGTGCTTAAACCAATGCCCGGCCAACCAGTGCTCAGTACACGGATCATCGCTGCAAATTTCGAGTCAGGCTTGCAGGCAATGCAACACATTCGCCAACACTTACCCATCAGCAAACGATATGGCTTGTGCTTTTGTATTTGCCAAGATAGCAATAGCTCAATCTATGATATGGATTTGGAGATTGGCTGTTTTATTGAGCAAACCACCCATCGCCCGGTCAGAATCTCTCCACAGCTTGAATTGCAGTTCAATCATCATCCCGCCAGTAAACTTATGGCAACCAGCGTTGTTCAAGGCCCACTCGAACGCATTTTGACCAGCTATGAGCAACTTGGCCGCTGGGCCGAACTGAATGGCTATCGTCCAATTGGTATGCCACGTGAAATTTCGCTCCAATTGCCCCAAACCGCTGATGCCAGTGATTTACTGACTGAGGTGCAATTCCCAATCGAGCCAAATGAGAACATGATGAGTAGCGCAAAATAGGGCTTGCAGTTAACGTTACGTGAAGATTTAGACTGCTCATGGGTTTGATTTTATATAGGAAACAACCATGACAGCAAACAATTTAATCTTGGTCACCGGAGGCACTGGCAAAACTGGTCAGCGAATCGTCGCTCGTTTGCAAGCCCAAGAACTGAACATACGGATTGGCTCACGTTCAGCCAGCCCCAGCTTCGATTGGCACGATCAGCAAACTTGGCCCGCAGCGTTGGCAGGAGTGCAACGTGTCTACATCTGCTACCAGCCTGACCTCGCTATCCCTGCGGCCATCGACACAATTCGGGCATTTTGCCAGTTGGCGGTAAACAGCGGCGTGCAACATTTGGTATTGCTATCGGGACGCGGTGAACCAGAAGCCCAAGCCTGTGAACAAGTGGTACAAACCGCAGGCATAACCTGGACGATTGTCCGAGCTGGCTGGTTTATGCAAAATTTCAGTGAATCGTTTTTTCACGAGCCACTGCTGAATGGTCAGATCTTCTTACCAACGAGCGATATCAAAGAGCCATTTATTGATGCTGAGGATATTGCCGATGTGGCAGTAGCAGCGTTGACCAACATTGAACAACATCAAGGCCACGTTTACGAAATTACCGGGCCACGGTTAATGACCTTCGCTGAAGCAATTAGTGAAATTGCCCAAGCCAATGGCAAGCCAATCGAATATCAACAAATTCCACTTGAAACCTATCTTGGAGCACTGCGTGAACAACAATGGCCCAATGAGATGCTTTGGTTAGTTGAATATTTGTTCAGCCAAGTGCTAGATGGTCGCAATGCCTACCTAACTGATGGAGTCGAACGGGCTTTAGGTCGCCAACCGAATGATTTCAGCAACTTTGCACGCGAGGCTGCAAAACGGGGAGTTTGGCAGCTTACCAGCATCAGTCGCTAGTTTTCCCGCACTGTACCTTCGGACGAAACTATGCAAGGAGTCTGATGTGACTACTCGATCAATTTTAGTAACCTATGCTAGTCGCGGTGGTTCAACAATGGGGGTAGCTAAAGCGATTGCAACGGTATTAACAGAACAGCGTTTGCCAGTAACGCTCCTACCAATGCAACAAGTAAAGCATCTAAACAGCTATCAAGCTGTCGTTGCAGGCAGTCCCATCCACAAAAATCGTTGGTTGCCTGAAGCCTTGGCCTTCGTCAAAGAACATCAGATCGGATTGAGAACCAAGCCATTCGCAGCTTTTCTGACCTGTTTAGCCTTGGCCATGACCAACCAACCAGCAAAAACCCTTAACGATGTAGCCCAATGGTTGCAACCTGTACGGCATTTCGTACAACCATGTAGTGAAGGGCTATTTGCAGGGGTACTCGATTTGAGCAAGATTAGTTTGGGCTATCGACTCCTCTTTCGCGGCGCAATGACAGTGCGTCGCTGGCGTGAGGGTGATTATCGCAATTGGCATGCAATTGAAGCCTGGGCTGCAACCTTGCCTACTAAATTTAGTAGCATTCACTAAACATAGGTATTGTAAAATCACGCCCTTCGTTTAGGCACAACGAGCGAGGGGCGTGATCCCAAACTATTACCGAAATCGCCTCGATTATGATGATGAAGGTTCTTTACTCGACGCAGGTTTGGGTTGGCCTTCGGCATCAAAATGGGCTTTGGTACGTTGCTCGACAGTGGCCCGAGGTAGCATTACTTTATGGTCGCAGGTCATACAGCGCAACCCAATATCTGCTCCCAAGCGCGTAACACGCCAATGATAGCCGCCACAGGGATGCGGCTTGCGCAATTGCACAATATCATGAATTGCTAAATCTAAATGGGCCACAACCTACCTCGATTGCTGAGCAAAAGCTGCTAGCGCAGCAGCAAGATCAACAGTCGCTACGCCCTCAGCGAGCACATTAACCCGCCATTGTTCGCCAGCCCGCGCCATCCACTCACGCTCGCCATCAAGCGCAATCGCCCCACTCTGCAACTCAATGCCTTCGCCAGCAGCCAAATACGTGGATTCAGCCAAGGCCACGGGTGCGATCAATCCTGGAGCAATCGGTACATTGATCGTTCGCCCCGCTCCTAGCAGTACATGGATGGCGTAGGCATCAGCAGGCGCAACACCACAATGACCGCCGATTGCCGAAAGTCCAACCGTACCAGGGGTTAAACGGGTGGTAACGACCTGCTGCACTTTGCTAATTTCCCAAACGGCCCGTCCACCAAGGCTATCGGCAACGCTGGCAACATCAACTAATGCAAGATCAATTAACTCGTGGTTACGATAAATTTCGAGCAAGGCATGCCGCGTAATCGCTGTAGGTGCAAAACAGGCCACACTCCCGGCAGCCAAGCCAGCTAAAGTTGGCTCCACCGTTTGGGGAAAAGCATTGTTGGTTCCGGTCGAAAGCGCCAAAATGGGGATTGAGCGCGAACCTTTGATTGCGGCACGCGCTGTACCATCGCCCCCAAGCGTGATTAAACAACCAACGTTATGCTGTTCAGCTAAGCGGGCAGCCAACGTCGTGTCATCAGCGTGATCGTGCCATTGGCCCTCAAACGGCTGCAAATGAAATGGCAATTGTTGGCGCTCAGCGGCGTTGCGCACAATTCCAGCATGATCAGGCAAATACCAAACTTCTTCCACAGGCGTGGCCGCCAAGCCTTGCAACACCCGCCGCACAATACTGGTTTTTTCGTTGTTCGAGACACTCGACGCATGGCTGACCACCCGCCGAATATCTTTACTTGAAGCTGGATTGGCTATGATTGCAACACGGGTCATAAATAGCAACCAATCTCCAAAATTGATCTATGAAGGGGCTAGGGGTCAGGGGTCAGAGTTGAAATCGTAACGATTCTAGGTATCTACACCTAGCCCTTGATCCATGATTCCCTTATCCTCCTAGTTCTGAACCCTAGTCCTTAATCCCTAACCTCTCTATTCAAGTTCTCTATACCTCTAGCCCTTAATCCCTGACCTCTGACCCCTCGTTTACTTTTGCAATTTACGCAGCAGGGCTGGAATATTGGGATAAAAGCCAACGCCCAACAATGGCGGTGCAACTGGGCTACCTTCAGCGTTCCAGTAGCGTTGGCGTAGATCGTGGCCATTGGGCAGACGCAGGCTATAGGGAACGCCCAAGACTTTGCCTTCCCCAACCCGCAACCCACGTGGCTGCGAAAATTCTTTGAAAATCGCGCCAAGCAACAAACTAATTCCCGAAAGAATAATCGTTCGACGAAGCCATGGTTTCATCACAAACTCCTCATACATTTATGGATACAAATATGGTGAGCTAGGCATCTCGATTGACACTAAAGTTCCAGCAATTTGCGGCACAATCGAGCCATTAATTTCAGCTGGCACAAACGTTCCTTCAACCCGTACCCATTGATCGTTGCTAAAATCTGCGCCATTGTTGGCCTTGACTCGTAATGATAAGGCGGTACCATCGGCAGTACAGCAGGTTACGACATACCGTCCAACCAGCACTTCATCAGCAGGCAAATCGGGGGTACGATAAACAAAGCCTTCAAAAGCAGCCTGCTTATCGCGTAACACTTCCAGATCGCTCTGACGCACTGCGGTTGTCCATTCGAGTAATGTCCAGCTTTTGCTATCATCAGATAAATTGGTTTTCCAACGGGCTAGCAAATTATCGCTTGAATTGGCATTTAAAGCCTTACCCGAAACCAAATTGGCCCCCAACGGTCGAGCAGGTACAAGCACAGCAAAGGCCACCGGAATCGTCAATAATGCCAGCATACGTTTTGGGATAGCAGGCGCTTTGGTCAAGGCCATGCCAACTGCGACAAGAAGCAACACCACCGCCGTGGCAACTAATAAGCTCGTATAGCGGGGGTGAATATACAAATTCAAGCGATTGGTTTGCCATTTGTAGATAATCATCGCGCCAAGCCCAAACATTACTCCAACCGAGAGCCAGCGCTCAAGCACCTGACGTTGCATCATTCACCTCAGATCAAAACAACATAGCTGATCAAGCCAGCAATAATTGCAAATAAGGCTGCTAGCACGACCATTGCCATCACTGCTGAGCGGCGGAATGTCGTGGTCAGCATCAAGGTACTTTTAATATCAATCATCGGGCCAAAGACCAAAAAGGCCATGACTGCACCTGGATGAAACAAGCCAAGGAACGATAAGGCCAAAAAAGCATCAACCGTGGAACACACGGAAAGCAGCACTGCCACCAACATCAATACCACAATCCCCAACAACGGAGCAAAAAAGCCGATGCCGCTATCATTTAAAGTGAGCAAGGCCGATTGGGGAATGAAGGTTTGCATAGTCGCTGCCAACAACGAACCCATCACCAAATACTGGGCCATCTCAAAAAATTCAACGCTGCCGTGGGCAATCAGGCCTGCCAAACGACCCTTGGGTTGTTCGTGGGTATGGTCGCAAGCACCATGATCATGGTCGCAATGGCTATGATCATGTTCAACATCGGGGGTTAGGGCAAGTGGGGTCAAAATTGCTTCGCGTTTAATTCCAGCTCCAATAATCAAGCCAATTGTTAAGGCAATGATGATTGTAAAGCCGACCCGCGCCAAAGCCCAACGCACATCGCCAAAGGCAATCGAGGTTGAGATCAGCACAATTGGGTTGACCACGGGGGCCGCTAAGGCAAAGGCAATTCCCATTGAGGCTGGTGCGCCTTTGCGCAACAACCGCCGACTGGTTGGAATCGCCCCACACTCGCAGACCGGAAACAGCAAGCCCAAAAGCGAGCCAAAAATTGAGGCTCCAAAGGCATTTTGGGGCACAAAACTGGCCAAATGCTGCGGCTTGACGAACTCGCCAATTAATACCGAAACAATCACCCCTGCACTAAGAAAGGGCAGCGCCTCAATAAAAATCCCTTGAAAGGTGGTGACTAAGCCTTGAAGTTTGTTGGTTAAGGGGGCTAAATTGCTTGGGACAAGCCAGCCGCTCGCCAGCCACAGCCCAAGAATGCCGATGATTGGCGCGAAAAAGAGTAGCCATTTGCGTTGGTTTTTGGGTTTAACATCGATACTGACAACAGCCATGGGGACACCTCGTTGGTTCGACTGTTGCCATGATACCCGAAAATACCATCGCTGAAAACAGCACAATCAAGGTCGATAGATGGTTGATCCCCACACCCAGCTCATTTAAAGCAAGATGCGGAGATCAACCATCTAAATTATTGTTGATAGCCCGTAGCCCGATCAGCAGCATCGCGCAAGCTTTGCACAAACTGTTGCGCTCCAGTAGCACGCTCTTCGGCGGGCAAATTGCCAATATAATCGAGCAAGGCACTGGCGCAAATTGCCCCTTCAGCCATTTTGGCAACTGCGGCCACATGTTCAGGTTTGGAGATGCCAAAGCCAACCGCACGCGGCAATTGGCTATATTGGCGTACTCGCGCCAAGAAATCACCCAAATCGTCTGCCAACGCAGCCCGCGCACCAGTTACGCCGCGCAATGCCACACAGTAGATAAACCCCGACGACAGGCTGGCAATCTTGGCGATACGGGCATCAGTCGAGGTTGGAGCCAACAAGAACACCAAATCCAACTCATGGGCTTTGGCCGCAGCATGAAATTCGTCGGCCTCCTCAGGTGGTAAATCAGGCACGATAAAACCATCAGCACCCGCCGCTTTAGCTTCGGCCACAAACCGTTCAACGCCATATTGAAACATAGGGTTGAAATAGCCCATCAGCAATAACGGAATGCTCATGCCAGTCGCTCGTAATTGGCGCACCGTCTCCAAACAAAACCCAATATCCACTCCATTGGTTAGGGCAATATCGGTGGTACGTTGAATCGTCGCGCCATCGGCCAACGGATCAGAAAAGGGCATGCCAAGCTCAAGCATATCTGCGCCGCCAGCAACCAAGGCTTGGGCTAAACTCAGGGCAGAATCACGCTCAGGGTAGCCAATCGTCAAAAATGGCATCAGGGCTGTCCGACCTTGGCTGGCTAAGCGTTCAAAAGTTTGGGCAATTCGGCTCATAGCGTCCTCAACTACAGCAGCCACCTACTCACGAAACTGGCTGTCATTCCATTCGGCAAAGAGTTCTTGCAGGCGCAAGCGTTGATACTTGCCCGTTGCAGTAACCGGAATTTCAGTGCCAAATACCACAACTTTTGGGCATTTAGCAAAGGGCATGTGGGCACGGCAATGGGCCAAAATTGCTTGCGCATCAAGTTGTGCGCCATCTTCGGGCACAATATACGCCCCAACTTCCTCGCCATACCAATTATTAGGGAAGGCGATCGCTAAGGCGGTGCGCACTCCAGGTACGGCCAACAGCACTTCCTCAATCTCAAATGGGCTATATTTTACCCCACCACGATTGATCAGTTCTTTGAGGCGGCCCGTGATAAACAAAAATTGGCGACCTTGGGCATCCCATTGATAAAAGCCTTCGTCGCCAGAGCGAAACCAGCCATACTTAAAGGCTTCGGCGTTAGCATCAGGTCGATTGAAATAGCCCATCATCACATTATGGCCGCGAATCACAATCTCGCCACGCTCACCTTCGGATAAGGCATGGCCTTGGGGATCATGCACTGCCATTTCGTTCGGCCAAATTGCCACGCCAATGCTCGGATAGCCAAAATCTTCCATCCAATGGCGATATTCGGCATCACTCAGATTGGTTGGTAAGAAGCATGAATAGCATGTAGTTTCGGACAGCCCATATCCATGGAGCACCCGCACCCCAAATTGATCGTAAAAACGTTTGGCGAGGGCAACGGGCAGCGTACCAGCCCCACAAATTAAATAGCGCAAGTGGCTGCGTTCAAATTGGCTGTGTTCTGGTTTGCCTTCGCATAAATATTGCAAAATTGTTGGCACAACCGAAACAATCTGCACGCCTTCGTTGGCGATGCGCTGCCAAAATGTGCTTGCACTAAATGCCCGATTCAGCACAACCGAAGCCTTGGCCAGCAAGGGCGTAACCAAGGTCACCACAATTCCATTCACGTGATGAATTGGCAAAATTGCCATCAAACGGCTGGTTGCATCAATCCCATGCCAGCGCATAATCCCAGTACAATCGGCCAGCAAATTATAGTGGCTCAGTTGCACGCCCTTGGGAGCACCAGTTGTGCCCGAGGTATAAACCAACAACGCTTCATCATCAAGGCTTGGCGCTTGAGTCGGCTGAAAAGTTATAGCTTGAGCCGCCAACGCTTGCTCAAAATCAGCATCCAAGGCCACCACATGCTCAACCCCAGCGGCATGGCTACAAATAAGCTTGGCCCGTTCGAGGTATTCGGTTCGCGCCAACACCACCCGAACCGCAGCATTGCCTAAAATAAAGCCAATCCGCTGATCATCTTCGCCAACATTTTGTGGCGCAATTGTGGCCCCAATTAACCAACAGGCTGCATAAATTGCCACCGTGTCGGGGTGATTATAGGCCAACGTGGCAACCCGTTCGCCATGCTGCACCCCATAAACTGTCGTAAGCAAATTGGCAATTCGAGCCGCTCGCTCAAACAAATCGGCATAGCTCCAACGAATTTCCTCGCCAGCATGATCATTAAAATAGGCCAAATATTCGCGTTGAGCTTCGCTGGCTGCTCGAGCTTGCAATAGCTCAGCCAACGAAGACCATGGCGTTTGCACCGTCGTGGCAGGAATTCCAGTGTAGGTATGGGCAGCATTCAACAACTGCATTGTCGTTGGATCAAGCTCAGGGTGCGTCATTGCACAAATACTCCTTAACGGATAGCACACAGCGAACAGCCGCACCATTATAAACGATGCTGTGGCGAAGAATTAAGTTAAAATAGCGAGTCACAGATTCATACAAGCAAGGAATGTGAGTGATGACAGAGCAACAACCAATGGCCGCCGCGCCAATTAAATATCGCGAAGATGGCGAGGTCGATTGGGCCAATATGTGGGAAACATTCTGCGATTTAGCGCTTGAGGGTGGGCCAGCCCATCGCGGTGCCGAGGCAAACATCCCAATCCAAATCAATGCCAATCCCCAGCATCCCAACTATATGCAGGTCTATGCTGAGTTATGTCGCGGTATCTACGAAGTCAGCGGCTTGAGCGCCCATATCGGCGAAAAGCCCGAGTGGTTGGCGATCGAATGTCCGATTGTTGGTCAAGCTCAGTGGCTAGCTGGCGCAATCAATCAAGAACATGTTGCGGCGCAGGCTACTGGTCAACAGCTGCTTGTGCCAATTCATCAAGATTTCAGCCTCAAAAGCGAAATCAAAAGTGTGATTACGGTCGTCGCCAAAACCACTCACTACTGGACTGAGCACCTGCCACAGTCGGTCAAACAAAGTTTTGCCATTCAAGCCCAATTGAGCAAAGCCGGCAAAAAAATCAAACGGCTGTTCAATCGCAGCTAAATCAATTGCTCGAAGGAAAGCCCAGCAATCCCCATTGCGTCTTAATGGCATCGAAGAGTTATTTTCGTTCGGAGGATTTCAATGGGGATTCACGATTCGTTTGACGATATTGGCAACCAAGCAAGTTCACGACGCTCATTTTTGCGCAATAGTGGGTTGGCAGCCTTAGCAACTGCTGGGGCATTGAGTGCCTTTGATCAAGCGGCAGCCAATACTAAGCCTGCCCAAAGCGAAAGCATTGCCGCCACCACAGGCGAGATTCCAGCCAGTGCCCAATTTGCGCGGCGAGCATTTCGCTCGTTGACCTTGCTGGCAATGAGTGCCGTCACCAGCGACACGCGTTTTGCCCAAAAAGTTTATGGCTTGGCCTTAGCCGATTTAGAAATAAACCTCGCTGGTTTGCAAAACGCCAGCGATAACGTTACCAGCCTGAGCTACACCCCCAACCCCGACGACGACTACGAACCACGTCCTTGGTGGTGGCCACGTCCTTGGTGGCGGCTCAAAGAACAATTATTCACGCCAATTGAGCGGATTCCTGCTGGCGGTTTGGTAGTACTTGACCTCCATCGCAGCCTTGATGCCTTCAACATGGCCTTTCAATATGGCGACCAAACCTTGCAAGCCGAAAATTTGCGTTTAGCTCGCGGCGAATTACGCAGCCACCTGGCAACCTTGAAAGGCTCAAGTAGCTTTGCCGCATGGGAGCCAGGCGATGATATTTGCCCACCTTGGTGGCCATGGCCGTTCCCTCCAATCCGCAAGCCAAGTATTCCTACATCGCAGCCATTACTTGAGCTTGGCACATTAACCAAAGGTTTAATCAACTATGGTTTAGGCCAATCCATGCACAATGCGGCACTTGGTCGCGCCCGCAGCAAAGCAATTATTGTGCAAATTCAGGGCAGTGCTCGCAAAATGGCTGGTTACGGTGGAAGTTTGGTTGGCTGGGAAGATGGCGATGATATTTGCCCACGCTGGCCGTTCCCATGGCCAGGCCCATGGTCACTTGGCCAAGTGCTTGATCAATACAGCGCCGAGCCAGAGCCACTGCCATGGCGGCCTATTGCTAGCGAAGTCTTGCGGGCCGGCACCATTTTTGCCATCGCCAGCAATCTCGGTGATCGTGGCATCGCCCAAGGCTTACGCGATGCAGCAATTGTGCAAATTCAAGATCAAGTTGCCAAATTAGGTTAATTATTGCCAATTGCAGCCGAGCTACGCAACCCGTTTGCTCGGCTGCAAACGATTAAGTGGCCAAATCTCAAGTTCGTCCAGTTCGCGTAACAACCGTTGGGTTGGCACAAACCGCCCAATCGCTTGAATCGAGGCTGGTTGTTCGGGCAGTTGTTGGATAACTTCATGAGCTGCTAAATGCTGGCTCTGTTGAGCGAACCATGGCCGTAGTTGGGCCACGGGCAAAACATACACTTTGCTGGTAGCGGCAACATAGCTATACCAATATTCAGCCGCCGTAATGCTCAAACGACTGGCGGGGTCGGGGTCGGCTTGCCAAGTTGGAATAAAAAGCTGTTGATCGTTGCCAATTTCATCATAGTAGAAGGCAATTCGGATGCTGCGCTTGGAACAGGGAGGCATGCGCACTTTCCAGACAATATTGACTGCTAATTGTTGATACAACGGCACATGGGCAACATCATTAACTTCAAGCGTATCGCTGAAGCTGCGTAAATGCTTCATCAGCAAACGCTTAACTTCACGGCTTTGTTGATCGCGCAGCGAGGGAATTTGCAGAATTGTTGCCATTAGAATGCCTCATTTCGTAGTTGCTTCAGTAACCCATTTTGACTATACCAGAACAAAATTTCTATGTCAAGCACATATGTTCAGTTAATATTAAAAAAGGCCAGTTGCAATAAGCAACTGACCTTAATTTTGAGCCAAAAGTTAATATTTAAAGCTTAACCTTGCCATGCTCCCCAATTTCGGGGCGTTCGCCCGTAACCAGCGCCGACAAAAAACCAGCCACTTGCACAAAGGTACTGTTGGGCGTATCCCAATATTCGACAATTTGCGGCTCGACCTTAATTAAAACAATATTAGGGTCGTTTTCATCTTTAAACCAGGCTTTCGCCAGCGGAGTCCAAAGTTCTTTGATTTTGGCCCGATCATCAACAATTTGGCCTGTACCACTCAGCGAAACATAGCGTGAGTCATCAACATCAACAAAGGCGACATTTACTTGCTTGGATTGGCTTAACTCAGCAATTTTGCCGCTATCACGCCCAGTCATAAACCACAAATCGCCATCAAATTCTTTTTGTTGCACCACCATCGGGCGGCTATGCAACGAATTGTCGCTAGCAACCGTGGTTAACATCGCCAACTTAAAGCCTTTCAATTGCTCGGCGACTTTGCTAATATTTTGTTGGGTAGTTGTTTGATCTTGCATTGCAGTATCCTCCATAACACGTTTTCCACTGCATAACCAAGGCAAGAGCTATGCCAAGAACCATTCCAATTCGTGGTATGATCAAATTGTAATTTCAGCATATCTTCCTGAGGAGGCTTCTGTGGAATATCGACGGTTAGGCAAAGCAGGCATGCGGGTAAGTGCGGTATCGCTCGGCGCATGGTTGACCTACGGCGGCAGTGTCGAAGGCGATCAAGCCGCCCAATGTTTGCGGGCAGCAATCGACAATGGCATCAATTTTATCGATGTTGCCGATGCATATGCCTACGGCGAAGCTGAAAAAGTGGTTGGCGGCGTAATCCGCGATTACAAACGCTCGGATTTGGTGCTTTCTTCCAAGCTCTATTGGCCGATGAGCAACAATGTGAACGATCAAGGGCTAAGTCGCAAACATATTATGGAATCAATTGATAAAAGTTTGCGCCATTTTGGTACCGATTATTTGGATATTTATTTCTGCCACCGTTTCGATGCCAACACGCCACTCGAAGAAACTGTCCGCGCAATGAGCGATTTGGTGCAGGCTGGCAAAATTCTCTATTGGGGAACTAGCGTCTGGGAAGCTGAGCAAATTGAGCAAGCGGTCAGCATCGCCAAACAATATAATGGCTATTTGCCGCAAGTTGAACAACCACGCTACAACATGCTTGATCGCCACATCGAGCCAGCGATCATCCCAACCTGTGAGCAACATGGCCTTGGCTTGACGGTTTGGAGTCCTTTGGCCCAAGGCTTGTTAACTGGCAAATATAATGCGGGCTTGCCAGAGGGCAGTCGCGGAGCCACCACCAAATGGCTTGATCGTGAACTCAACGAAAATAACTTGAATAAGGTACGCCAATTAACCACGATTGCTGGCGATCTTGGCCTAACCACCAGCCAATTGGCCTTGGCTTGGGTGTTGCGTTTGCCGCAAATTAGCTCGGTCATTACTGGCGCAACCAAACCTGAGCATGTGCTCGATAACATCAAAGCTGGCGAAGTTCAATTGAGCGCTGATGTCCAAGCCCAAATTGAGGCAATTCTGGCCTAAAATAGCACAGCCCCACCAACGATCTCGTTGGTGGGGCTGCTTCAAAAGCTTAATTATTTCATAGTCCATTCGCCGCTGCCACCAGTAACCGATGCTGCCACGGCCAAGGCTGCCCCAGTAAAATTACCAAGGTAATCGTTGCCCCGCCAGAACTGAATCGTCACAGCGCCAGCAACCCCCGAAACCACTGTCACTTGGAAGCTGCAATCGCCAACCAATTGATTAGCGGGTACGCCGATATAGGCACCAGCGCTGGTTCCGCCACCAATCCCTATTCCCCACATGGTGCCATAAAAATGGGTCTTTTGGCCATTATCAAAGGTCAAATCGCAGGTACACGTACCATAGATAAAGGCGGTTGCAAAAGTTGCCGAGCCAGTTGCAGTTGTGGTTGAGCTGGCAGCTGATTTTTCTAGGGCATTTTTACTCGCATCAGGAAATGATTGCTTGATTGATTCAATTGTCGCATCATATTGAGCTTTAGCAATCGAGGCATAATCAATTTGTTGTTGAGTCGTCATAATAATTCCTTTACTACACAAATTCTGATGTCGTTTGAATCGATTCATGATTAAAACGTTGAATCAAGCACAATCCTGAATTTTATCAGCAAAATTTCACAAATTAATCTACTATAATCAATCATAAAATTATCATATTAATAAATCAAAAACCATTAAATCATTATTTAAATTTAAACCACAAAAAAACCAGCCATGGCCGTTTCGCCATGACTGGTTGAAAATTAATCGTTACTGGAGCTTACCGCGAAAACCGATTGGCCCTTCGCCAGCATAGACCATCGTGCCATTGAGGGTTTGGCCACCATCACGCGAATCAACATCAAGATTAACTGGATTTTGATTATCACGCGTTCCAATAATCCAATGGCCGCCTGGATGCCATGGAGCGCTATCGCCGCCCCATTGGTTTTCGACAGCATAGTTGTTGGCACTGGTACGGGTTGCGCGGAATCCGATTGGGCCTTCATTGATGTAGGTCATCGTGCCAGTAAATGTTTGGCCATTATCAGCGGAGGAAATATTGATCGCCACAACATTTTGGTTATCACGAGCACCTAACACCCATGTACCGCCTGGATGCCATGGAGCACTATCGCCGCCCCATTGATTTTCAACCCAATACACGCTCATCGGTTGTCCTCCTAACTAAACCGTTGTACCAAAGAACTCAGCCACAGGCCATCGCAAAGCAGCTCAGGCGTTGATGGGAGCTTTGATTGAACGTGATATTACATTGGCTCGTTGCTGGTTCTATCTATTAAACGTTATCCAGCAATCAATCCTGAATACGTTTAGGTGTCTATTTTTGCTTAAATTGATATACGATTTCTTCAGTAGTAAATTGGCAATCGCTACGTTGGGTGGACGGGTCATACCAACATACCCGATAGAATAACGTTGATTCAAGCAAGCGAATTGCTCGCGACCAATAGCCTAAGCGATAACCTGTTGCTGTCGGTTGATAGAGCCACGTTGAATATTCATAATCGGCGATAGAGAGCGAAGAGCGATCTGTTTTTTGCAGTAATGCTTGACATTGCCCATCCAAGGCATTGGCATCAAATTCAAGATCGAAGGCCAAATAGGGCGGATATTTGCCATGCTGAAGCTGACGTTGCGCCAGTTTCTCAGCTGTTTGATCAAGCGCCACTTGCATCATACAATCTTGAGCTTTGATTAAAGGATATTCGACGAATGCTTTGACAGTCAGCGGCAGGATAACCGCCACCAACAGGTTAATGCTTAATCGTCGAAGCCGCCCTTGAGCAACTCGCCACTCATACAATCCGCTGCGCACAAGAATCCCAAGGCTGTTGCCCAGCAAGATCCAATCGCCAAACGGCCACAAATCATGGATCGTTAAGCATAAGATGCCCAGCCCATAGATAGTGCTAAGAATAGCGAAACCCCAGTAACGCAACTTCTTTTTAGGCTGATAAATCAAGCCTAGGCTATACCAACTTAACCAAGCCCCAATAATTGGCCAGAGATAAAACACGAGATACAAGACTATCACTAGCGAGCCTGTAATTACCAATCCAAAGATTGGGGCTACAGCAATCACGATAATGCTTAGTCCCAGCAAAATCACAATCAGAAAGAAGTAAGAGAGCCATCGCATGCAAAACCTCGCTAAACAATCAGCATTTTAGATAGGCTGAGTTTAGCGAGGTCATGTTACACAGGTGTTACAAAAGGTTATGTCAATTACCAAGCTATGGCACATTCGCAGTGCGAGCGGCGGCCAACAGATGATACCATTCTTCACGACTGAGTTCGATTTGCAAGGCTTGTTTGGTAGCAGCAATTCGGCCTGGATTGGTTGTGCCAATAATCGGCAAAATTTGGGCCGGATGACGTAGCAACCAGGCCAACTGGATCGCTTCCGAGCTTACGTCATACTGTTCAGCCAGCTGATTTACCAGTGCAGCAGTAGCTTTAACATTCGCTGGTGCATCGTCATTGAAATTAACGAGCTGCCCAGCCGACAATGGTCCCCATGCCTGAATTTGAATTTTGTGCAGGCGACAATAATCCAATAAGCCAAAGGCCGCATTAAACGGCAAGTTGCTACGATTGGTATCAATGCCTTCGCTAATCAACTGATGGTGCAGCAAACTCAGTTGCACTTGATTAACCACCAATGGTTGATCGAGCGCAGCCTGAATTAAATCGATTTGGGCTGGAGAGTGATTACTAACCCCAAAATAACGAACTTTGCCACTCTGCTGCAATTGATCAAAGGCTTGCGCAATTTCTTCTGGCTCCACTAACATATCGGGTCGATGTAAAAGCAAAAGGTCAAGATGATCGGTATTCAGGCGTTTGAGGCTGCCTTCAACCGATGTAATAATGTGCTCATAGCTAAAATCATAGCGTTGCGGCGAGCCAGGCGGCTCATCAGCAAAGCGAATACCACACTTCGATTGTAAAACAATCTGCTGGCGTAGGCTTGGTTGTTCGGCTAAAAGTTCACCAAAGAGCCGTTCGGATTTACCACGGGTATAAATATCAGCATGATCAAACAACGTAATTGATTGTTCAAGTGCCGCCGCTAAGGCCTTGCGACCGATCTCATACTCGCTACTAGTCCACGGTTCAGTGCTCCAATTCCCACCAATCGTCATACATCCATAGCCAATCGGAGCCATCTGGAGATCGGTGCGTGAAATGGTATAGAGTGGGGTTTTCAGCATACTATCCTCACTATCCAAAACCTTGGGCAGGCTTCAGCCCAGGTTTAGGGTAACATACTTTTAATCGCCGAAATGTCTTCATTATTTCTTCATTGTTTACTCATAATCTAGCAGCACCGACCAAACCGACCCATCCAGCAGGAGGTTTGCTGATGCTGAATCGACGAAATTTTTTGAAAATCAGTGGACTGGCCGCTGCCTATAGTGTGCTCCCCCTCTGGCTAAGCGCCTGTGATCGGGCGGCTCCTAGCGCAATCGCCCAGCCAACCTGGGAGCTTGAAGCTCCGACCAACGGCGATCATCGCAGCCGTGTGGCAATTCGCCATTTGCTCAATCGGCTCAGCTATGGCCCATTGCCCGGCCAAATTGAGCAAGTTCAAGCCCTCGGTTGGGATGCCTACCTTGAACAGCAATTAAACCCAAGCCAGCTTGACGACTCAGCACTTGAGCAACAATTGGCTCAATTTACAACCCTCAAGCTCTCTAGTGCCCATTTAATCGAGCACTATCCCAAAGGTGCGAACGGCCCACGCCTGATTATGCGCGAGCTTCAAGCCGCTAGTTTATTGCGGGCAGCGAGCAGCCAACGCCAACTATTCGAGCTAATGGTCGATTTTTGGAGCAACCATTTCAATATTTACATTGGCAAAAATCAGGTCAAATGGCTCAAAACGGCTGATGATCGTGAAGTAATTCGCCAGCATGCGCTCGGTAAATTCCGTGATTTATTGCTGGCTTCGGCCAAAAGCCCAGCCATGTTGGTCTATCTCGATAATGCCGAAAACGTGCGACCTGGAGTTAAGGTTGGCAAGAAGATGCTTGGCTTGAATGAAAATTATGCCCGCGAACTGCTCGAACTGCATACCGTCGGGGCTGATGCAGGCTATAGCCAAGCCGATGTCCAAGCAGTTGCCCGTGTTTTGACGGGCTGGACAATCACCCGAGCCAACAGCGAGCAGCCTGGACTTTTCCAATTTCTGCCCAAATTTCACGATGTTATGGCCAAACGAATCGATTTTCTGCAGCTAGATTTGGCTGCCGATGGCGAAATCGAAGAGGGCGAATTATTGTTAAAGCTGTTGGCTGAACACCCTAAAACTGCCCAACGATTGGCCTATAAGCTCTGCCTACGCTTCGTCAGCGATGATCCACCAGCTGATTTAGTTGAGCGGGTTGCTCAAGCGTATCTTCAGCACGATACCGATATTCGCGCCATGCTCAACATGTTAGTCAACTCCGCTGAGTTTTTGGCCGCTGCTCAGCAAAAAATCAAACAGCCCATGCATCTGTTAATTTCAGCCATTCGCGCTACCAATAGCAGCATCACCAAACAAGCCTTCAAGGGTAAAAACAACCTCCTTGATCAATTGGAAACCTTAGGCCAAATGTTTTTCAACTGGCCTCCACCCGATGGCTATCCCCAAATCAGCAGCGCTTGGATCAACACTGGCGCGATGCTCAGTCGTTGGAATCTGGCCTTTGCACTCGCTGAAGGTCGAATCGACGGCCTAAAAACCGATGTCCCTAAATTCGCCAAACAGCCAAGCCAAGCCAGCGAATTGGTCGATACGCTAGCCGATTATCTCAATTTAAGCCTTGCCGCCGAGTCGCGAGCCAGTTTAATCGATTATTTAAATGATAGCCAATCACCAAACCCAACCGTTGATCAAACTAAAATCGCTGGCCTACTTGGCCTATTGCTGACCAGCCCTGAATTTCAATTGTGCTGATAAGCACATGGGGGAACGATTTTTAACCACGAAGGCCACGAAGAACACGAATGCTGATTAAACGGTAGTAAACCATTGGTTAGCAATTCAGGTAGTTAATCGGCCTAACCTGCGCGATCTTCGTGGTTTCAAGCTTCGTGGCCTTCGTCGATTATTCAAAGGAGTTTTATCATGCTTAATCGTCGCCAATTGCTAGGGCTAGCGCCAAACTTTCAGGTTGTTCAACGCCAACCTATCGCGGTTAGCCCAGCCCAACGTGATGTTTTGATTTGTGTATTTCAGCGGGGCGGAGCCGATGGATTGAACATGGTTGTGCCGCATGGCGAGGCTGCCTACTACCAAGCTCGCCCAAATGTGGCGATTGCCCAGCCCAACCAACAATTGGGGGCAATTGATCTTGATGGATTTTTTGGGCTGCACCCCAGCCTTGAGCCATTCAAAGAAATTTGGAATGCCAAACAACTGGCGATCGTGCATGCATGCGGCTCGCCCGACCCAACCCACTCGCATTTTGATGCCATGGATTATATGGAGCGAGGCACACCTGGCCAAAAGAGCGACCCGCGCGGCTGGCTAGGGCGGCATCTAGCAGCAACTCAACAAAGCAACGATTCACCATTTCGCGCCGTAGGGTTTGGCTCGTTGCTCCAAGCCTCATTGCGCGGCGGCTCGGCCACAGCACTCACCAGCCTTGAGGCTTTTAATCTTCAAGCCAACCGCCTAGAACTACCCAAACTTCGTGCTGCCCATGGTCAACTCTATCGTGGCTCGGGCATGTTGGTTGGAGCCGCCCAACAAACTTTTGCGGCACTTGAAATTATGCAAAAACTCAATCCAAGCCAATATCAACCGAGCGATGGTGCGGTGTATCCTGATAGCCCTTATGGCAAGGCTTTAAAGCAAATTGCTCAACTGATCAAGGCCGATTTGGGCTTAGAGGTCGCCTGTGCCGACATCGGCGATTGGGATACGCATGTCAATCAAGGTGGCGCTGATGGCGAGATGGCCGCCAATTTGGCTGAATTTGCGGCTGGCCTACGGGCATTGTATACCGATTTGAGCGCCAATTTAGGCCGAGTGACGATTGTAACCATGAGCGAATTTGGGCGCAGGGCTGCTGAAAACGGTGGCGGCGGGACTGATCATGGCCATGGCAATGTGATGTTTGTTATGGGTGGCAACGTAACTGGCGGCATCTATGGCACATGGCCAGGCTTGCAGCCCGAACAACTTTACGGGCCTGGCGATTTAGCAATCACCAGCGATTTTCGCGATGTATTGGCTGAAATTTTACAAAAGCGCCTGCGCGACCAACAGCTTAATGAGCTATTTCCTGAGTATACGCCAAGCCAAAGTTACCAGTTAGTTCGTTAATCTTTACCCAAAACAAGCTTATCGCGCGGTAAATTCATAGTACAATCAGGATTAGATCCTATGATTGAGTTGTGAGGAATTAAGCAGATGGCTAAAATGTATCCTCCAAGCCTTGGTTCAAATAATGAAATCCCTTCATCAGAGCGCCTTTTATACGAAATCTTCCAGAGTCAACTTGATGCTGATTTTATTGTATTTCACAGTGTTGCTTGGCTTGGACGTGGGGCACGCGGCCAGTTAAGCGATGGGGAAGCCGATTTCATTATTGTGCATAAAGCGTATGGCATTTTAGTCATTGAAGCCAAAGGCGGTCGAATTCGCTATAATGCCAACCTACCAACCGATCAACAATGGCAAACGATTGATCGGTTTGAACAAAAGCATCAACTAAAATGTAGCCCTTTTGAGCAGGCCAAACGAAGCAAACATGCACTATGGAATAAATTAAAAGAATTACCTCGGTTCAAGCAACCTAAGCTGTTGTTTGGCCATGCAGTTGCCTTTCCTGATATTACAGCCGACTTCGAAATCTTACCACCAGATACTAACCAATCAACAATTATTGATAGCCGTCATCTTACCGCTATCCAACCTAAAATTATCAAGATCTACCAACAATGGCAGGGAAACCAGCGTTTTGAATCCTTAACTCCTGCAACAGTGGATTTAATTATTCAGTTGTTGGCTCCAGTCATTAGCATTGATATTAGTTTAGGTTCGCGAATCAATCAGTATCAAGCCCAATTATTAACGCTTACTCAACAACAATTTCAAACCTTAAATATGTTACGTCGCCAACGCCAAGCGCTCATTACTGGCTGTGCAGGGAGTGGCAAAACGATGCTTGCGCTCGAAAAAGCTAAACGCTTAGCGACGAACGAAGCAATGAATGTTTTACTGCTTTGTTTTAATCGTCGATTGGCGAATCATCTTAAAACTCTCAGTAGTGGGATTCAAAATTTACAAGTTTATACATTTCATGAGTTTTGCAGTACTATTTGTTCTCAATATCATATCAATAGTAGCAAACCAGCCAATATCGATGAAAAAACTTATTATCGCTATTTTTTACCTGAACAGGCCTTTTTGGCGAGCGATGATCTTAGTGAAGAAACAAAATTTGATGCATTAATTATCGATGAAGGTCAAGATTTTGCTGAAAATTGGTGGGATATTCTCACTATTTTCATAAAGCCAAATCCTATTTTCTATATTTTTTATGATAACAATCAACGAGTTTATCAAGAAAGTAACACATTTCCAATCAATCAAGACCCATTTTATCTTGATATTAACTGTCGTAATACTCAAAAAATCCATCGAGCAGTTCGTTATTTTTATCAGGGTAGCGATGCGGAAACCATCTCTGCCCAAGGCCCAGAAGGAGAAACAATTGAGGTACTATTGTATGAAACACCACAACAAGAACGAGAACTCTTGGGCGAAATACTCGGTCGGCTACACAATCAAGAACAAATTTCAGCGAAGCAAATCGTTATTCTCACACCATATAGCCCACAAAATCTCAATTTAGCCAATACAACAATTGCTGGGTATATTATTAGCGACAAGCCGCGCAACCCCCAACAAATACTGTGTTCTAGCATTCAAGGCTATAAAGGGCTTGAGGCTCCGGTCGTTATCTTAGCGGGATTGGATGAGCGGATTGATGCTGGTGAGGTTGAGCAGCTCCAAACCATTTTGTATATTGCCTGCTCACGGGCAAGCGGTCATTTGATTGTTTTGTTGCCGAAATCGGCCCCAGCTAAAATTCGGAAAGCTTTTACTGGATAACATGCTCGGAGCCAGCCATTGGCTCCGAGCCAGCTTAATTACAAGGCCTCAAATTCCTCTTCGCGTAGTTTTGTCCAAACCCAAAATGGTCGTCGTTCAAGATCAAACGTGGTTGGGTAGGCCATGCTTGCAGTACTAACCTGGCGAATAAGTGGATGGCGTGGTTGTAATTCGGTGGTATAGCTTCGATCCGTAAAGTGAATTTGAATTGTTTGTGGATCAAGTTGCTCTAACACCGTTGACGGAATAGCAAAACTTTTGAGTTGATCAATCGCCCGCTCAGCCATAGTCGGTGTTAGCTCTGGCAACTCACCATGTTGGATGAACCGAATCACATCATACGCCAGCCGACGATCTAACAGTGCGTGAGCATATTGATTATTATAGTCAAGCAGACACCCATAACATGCTCCTGAACATTGACAATCTCGACATAACACAGCGGCACGCTGGAGAATTGCAGTTAATCGGTCGTTTTGGGCAATTGCGTGGGCATAACCAGCCCCATTTGGCAATGTATCGTAGAGGTAAATTTCGGTGCTTAATTGAGAACCCTGCCGCCATGGCCGAATTCCCATGGCTAATTCACTGGGATTAATCTGTAATTCTGCCGCCGCCGCTCGTAATAAGGCCGAACCAAAGGAAAGCCAAACAGCCCTGCCAGCAGTTGTGCGCGGATCAGCATTGTAGGCGCTTGGAAAATTGAGGCCAAACAGCACCACATCGCTTCGCAATTTATGCAACAGAACAGCAGGTGTTTGAAGTTTTTCACCACAATCGTTGTTAGTTTCTGGTGATTTATGTTTTTTATCGGCAGTGAGCGAGCCATAACCACAACGATGGCAGATGTAAAAACCTCGATCATTTGATGTTTGGCCGCGATTGACCATATACAGATCGCATTGTTCTCGGGCAGCAACCCATAAGCGATCAGCATATTCTAAACGGCCACTTGAAACATCTTCACCTATTTCAAGTTGCGCCATTGAAGCATAACCCGAACGCTCTTGCCGCCCTCCACGGTATTTGCTCGGTTTGATGCCCCAATTTGTCCGAAACCCATTTGGGGTTATGGCTGCCAAAACAGCATCCTTCTGAAACGCTGTCCCACATGATTCACAGGGATTTGGAAAGGCCTCAGTGATAACACCCTGTTGATTGAAGGGTCGATAATGGACTGCACGGCATTCAGGGCATTGATAAAATTGACCCTGAGGCCGATAGCCACCATTTTGAAAGTGATCATAAATGCCAGCAACTTGGTATTGTTTTCCATCAACCACCAACTCACTGCCAGGCGCAAATTCAGAAAGCGCAATCTGTAAATCACGGGTTAAATCTTCATCAGGCATGTAACGCTGGGGTTTACTACGATACAGCGGCACAATATCAACCGGAAATGCATAGCGTGGCAAAATCCCTGCATTAATTGCCACTTCCAAAAGTTCCTCTTCTGGTCGTTTTTGCTCAAGTGCCTTACTGATCTGATCAGGTAATGCTTCTAGCCATGCCTGGACACGTTCTGAGTCATAGTATGTCGCTAAAATACTTGCTGCCGAGCGTAGAATGGTGTCGGTAAAGGTTGGGTCGGCTAACTGTTGTTTGAGTTTTTCGATCATGGCAGGAGCCTGATCAACCCTCCCAAACGCGCCTAATACCCCCAAATTATCAGATACACCCTGCATCTGATGGAAAAATTGTTGTAACACTAAGGCATAAATATGGCGTTGGGCAATCACAAGATTATCTATTGGAATAATGGGTAATTTGACTGCGCCAGTAATAATCTGAGCAACTTCACGAAAATAATATTGATCGTGACTACGATCACGCGCGAAGGTCAGTACCGCAGCTACGCCATCACTGCGCCGACCAGCTCGTCCAGCTCGCTGTTGATAATTAGCCACCGTTGGGGGCATATTATGCAAACCAACCACCGTCAGATCGCCAATATCAATCCCCATCTCCATCGTTGTGGTAACACTCAGCATATCAACCCGATGGGCTTGAGGATGCTCACCACGATCGTTAACTGCACCACTCGGCGTATACAGCGGAATAAATTGATCTTTAAAGTGGCGTTCGCGATCGCTGGCCTGTTTACGGCTAATCTGCGCTGTATGTTCCATCACATGCAATGGAAACGGATCAGCAAACATCGATGATTGGTTACGCGCATAATCAACAAGTTTGCGATAATAATTGCCTTCTTGCTGTTCAACATCGGTTAAAGTACATTCATCCATCGTATTTTGGCAGCGTAAACAAACCCCAAAAATCGATTCAGCACTCAAGTAGCGACAAGCCCGACATTGATACATGGTTGTGGTTAATAGTAATAAACCTAAACTAGCAATCGAGATTGCAAAACCAGGCTGAGTTACCCCTTGTACAGGACGCAAAATACCCATTCCGGTCAGTGCGTCCCACAGTTCATGCATCAATTGGCTGAGCGTAATTCCAGCAGTTTGGTTTGAGCTGGCAATAACCGCACGTAAATAACGTGTTATACGGTTGTCGTTTTCTCCCGCATTCCAAAACAAGGTCTGTGGGCTTTTTAAGGCTCCTTGATTCACCACTGTTCGGCGTTCCCAATACTCAATTAATGCCTGATCCCAATCGCGCGGATCAGCACTTGCCGGTAGAATCATATTCTCGCCCAATAAAATCCGTACAATCGAGGTGATTATCCCTATCGTTTGCTCAGTATCAAAGCCAGTCAAGGTTGATCCCGATTCACGAATATCTTGGCGAATATCCTTTTCTGCACTATCGAGCGGAACCCATCGTGCTAAGCCCAAGGCCTCAACCCCAATCTGCCGATCAGCCAATTCCCGCCGAAAATAATCATCAAGCACTGGGCGGGCTAAACGTTTGGCTTCTTCACGATTTTGCTGAAGCGTATTCCAAAAGCCATCTTTTTCCCCAAAGGTTGGATCAATCGCATGATCAATACAAAAGTTGAGGATTGCCTCACGTAAATTGGTTAATGCGTATGGCTGATCAGGGTTGGTAAGCTGTTGTTGATCAAGCAGTTTCATCACAATCTGACGAAAAAGGTCACGTGTTCGTTGAAAATTTAGCGTTCCAACTAGGCGTGCAGCCGTTTGTCGGCCATCAGAAAACGTTAGTAACTTCCGACCTCGATTCGGATTGCTTTGGGTAGAGGTCACCACTGTCGGTTGTACTCGCCGAAAGCTCCATTTATTTTCAACGATAGGTGTCGGAATTGATTGGCTTTTTTGGTCACGAGGGGGCTGAATCCGAAAGGCATGTTCCATCAAGACCGCAAAGAATTGCGGAGTTAATGTACGGAAAGCTTCGGCTACTCCTCTATCAGAGGGATAGATACAACGAGGGCAGGCTCTTGGCAAGCGCATACTCTCGGTTTTTTTTTGCTTGATCGTCTCGGTTTGTTCCCAGACCATCCGGGCATCAGCATCCGTTTCGCGGCATAGACCACTACTTTTAACGGAGCGATAGTTTAATTGCCAATCAGCCTGAGGCTGTTTATCAGGGTTAGGGTTTTCCAAGGCAAATACTTGATAACCACGACTATCGGCGACTATCCGCTCCAAATCGTCATTAGGATATGGCCACAAACGCTGCTCATGGGGATCTTCCGGGATTCCGCCTAAGAAGGCTAAGCCACAGACCCGACACGACATTAACTCTAAAACCCGTGAACCACAGCCACACCAAATAGTTGGGGTAGCATATAATTTGCCACATATCCGTTGGCTTGAGGGCAATTCCGTTACTTCGCTACATTGTGGGTTCATACAAGCCCATAGGCCAGGTAAGCCACGATACATTAGATGCATCCGGCTGGGCAATAATGGTTGCGCATCAGAGGTTGGCTCCATTTTGGCTAAAACGCCTGCTGTTAACATTCCAGCAGTTGCCTGTTGGGCTTGGGTCAGGTCAGCTTCTGCACCCCAGATCGTTCGGGCCAAACGATCAAAATCAACAGCCTTACGGGCAGTCAAACGCCGTAGATCCAAGAGCCGTGGATGTTCAAGCAACGTCTGATACAGCTGCGCTTCAGCCCATCCCTCGCCCAGTGTGCCACCTAAATCGGTGATTAAACCCTTGATGGTTGTAGCCGAAACAGTTGGCTCGGTTAAATCATGTTCTTGAACCGCACCTTGAAAATTCGCAAAAGCAGCTATTTCTTGGCTTGTCGGTGGAGCCGTGGGTTCCGCAAGTGCTTCTGTTTGGGCCGTAATCAGTTGAAATCGATCTGCCGATTGGCCAAAGAGATCAGCAGCAAATGCTTTAACCTTGGCCAGATCGGCTGGTGTTTCGCCTAAACTTGCGCTTGTGGCAATACAGCGTAATTGATTTGGCTCAATCATCAAGCGTTGACACAAGCGACGAATCAAATAGGCTACCTCAGCACCCTGCGCTCCACTATAGGTATGGGCTTCGTCTAAGACCAAGGTAAACCGATGGTTTTGGCGATCTGCAGCCAACCAATCGCGGGTTTGTTGCCAAATCGAGGCCTCAATCGGCCGAACCAACATATATTCCAACATAGAATAGTTGGTAATTAAAATATCAGGCGGCGCAACCTGCATATCCCAACGACACCACATTTCGGCACTATCAGGCCGCAGCCAACCGCCAGTTTTTTGGAGTTCGGCTCCCACATTCTTCCATTGTTCGGCCATTTCCTGATATTCGCGTTCAACCAATTCGCGCTTTTTCGGGTGGCTTGCCACCCCGGCAACTGGGGTTTGGCTTGTATAACGCCCAAAGGTTATTCGATTGCCTGCTAAATGGCGTGATTGCCAATCAAGCGCAGGATCATTGACCAAGGCTTTACGCAAACGACTTAGTTGATCGTTAACCAAGGCATTCATTGGGTACATAACCAAAGCCCGAATCGCAGCAGGTCGTCGTTCGTGGCGACGACTATGCAGCCAGGTGTTTCCATCCCATAAACCACGTTGTGGCTCAACCTTACTAGCTTGCCAACTGCGGGCTTCCCGTAGAATGTCAGCTAAAATCGGCAAATAAAAGGTTTCGGTTTTCCCTGAACCCGTCCCCGTCGATACAATTAAATGTTGTGGGTAACCATTGGCATCCCAAGCCGATGCAAGTGCCATTTGTTGATGTGCATACAATGGATAGCGTGGGTTCAGCAAGCCCAAATTGACGAGTGCTGCCAACTCAGGCCCAACCATGGGATGCTTAAAATCTGCTAGGTGGATTCCTGATTGATAGCGTGGCGTTGTTTCAATATAGGGTTTTTGGCTAAGAACACCATTTTGGCGAATTAATGCAGCCCGATCACGGGCGAGGCTCGAATTAGAGAGCCGATAGACGGTTTCAAGGGATACACTTACTATTTCCAAGAGTTCTTGTTCAACAAATGCTGGACTATACATTAATACAGCTCCTTAGATCCAAAGACGTGATTGGCCTAAGCTTGATTAATTGTCGTGCGCCATTGAATTCCTAATCGGGTTGTTAATACATCACGAACTTCATCACACAATTCCAAGGGCAATTTCAAGCGCCAATAATCGCCATCAGCGCTTGGTTGTTCAGTGATAAGAAATTGCAACCATTGCCAATATTGGGCAGGCAAGCCTTTAGGAATTTGCAAATGTGCGAGTTTCTCAACCCATCGTGCTTGGCGCGGGAAAGTTTGGGCATCAATTTTCCAACGCCATAACACCGCATAGTCATACTCTAAAGCGCTAAGTGCATCGGGATAGTGTTGGTAATAATAACGAGTCAAGTAGGCGGGGCTATCCACAGTTGGTCGCCATCGCACAAGGCAGTTTAGGCGGCGGTTGGTTTGTTCTTTTAAACGCCAGGCTTGATAAAACGGCTGCTGGGCAAATTGCGGATCATATATCTCAAAAACACCTTCAACCGTTAGGGCGCGAGCCTTTTGCGGATCAGGCACCTCAAGTTCAGCAATTGATGGCAGTGCCTGCGTCAGGGTCGCAAGCTCCAACCAAGGTAGAGTTTGTTTGATTAATTGGTGATTGGCCGAATCAAGCCCAATCACACGCCGCTCATACCCACAAGGATACGGTGAATGAGTGTGTTGATAAATCAGGCGTTGGACAAGCGAGAATGATCGGCGTTTAAGCTCCTGATCAATCCGTGGGTCGCCATAAATCACCAATTTTGGCTGGTTAAGGCTACTGGCCCCAATAACATAGGCCGGCATACAGCGATAGCTCGCCCCAAATTCACGTTGAATATCTCCATGATCAAGAAACCATTCCAAACAAGCAGTAACTGCTTGTTGCACAACCTCATATGTTGGCGCAACTGGTAACCATTTTTGCATCCATAGGCTAAGCTGGCGCACGTGCTGGCCAGGATACAGCGCAATTCGATATAAAAGTTGCTGCGGAAAGTATTCAAACGCTCTCTTCTGAAATAGAGGAAGTGTTGGGTTGATTAATTTCATCCAATCAACTCCTTAATCCGAGTCAGCACGAGTTCCAATGCTCGGGCATAGGCTAAAAAGAGACGCTGACAGGTTGATGGAAGTGTCGGTTGGGCGGCCTCGGCTAAAACAACCATACCAATTTCTTGAAGCCCCTTTAACCACGTTAGCGGATCAATATCTTTATCTTGTGGCATCAGGAGTGAAAGCTCATCAAAAAGGGATTCCCAAAATTGTCCAACTGGTTTATTATCAATAAAATCATCAATAATCTTAATAAATTGACGAAAAATTACTTCAACCCCAATTAATGCACAGAGATAAACCCGTGGATAACGTAATTGTTCAATATCTTTTTCATGGCAGGTATACCCGGCTTGCATAAGATGCTGATGGGCGATTTTGCTCATTAAAATTAATCGGCAGTTACGACAAGCATAAATAGTATGCTGAGAATGGTCATCAATAAATAATTTATATTCCCCATCGATAATATTCCAATGAGTTGTAATATCCGTTTCATATATTTCATTATGTGCAATTTTCCCATAAACCCGAATTTTATTGGTTGTAATTAACATTGTACGTTGAAATGCGTTGATATCATATGGATATAAAATATGGGCATTTTGATTAAATGTATGAATATGTGGCAGATGTTCAGTCAAAACAAGTGGAATAAATACAGCTTGTGCTCTCAGCATAATAATAGTATCAATTATGGTTGGTCGGCGTAGCTCAATCCAATGGTTCGTATCTAAAAGATATTGACGCAGCGTTGCCCAACGATCAAGCGTTTGAGTATCTAATACCAATTTACCTAAACGTTTTGGCAACACCTGTTGATTCATTAATTGGATAAAATGTTGCCATTGACGTGTCATTTTAGGCGTTTTAGCTGGCGAAGGTTGGCTTTTTTGCAGTTCGTAAAACCCTAAAAATGAACCAGGCTTTTGTCCATCGGCCTCAAAAAGCGCCAACCAACGAACAACCTGGGGGTTAAGACGCAGATTAAACTGAACTGAGCCAGTCTCAATCCGTTTGATTTGTTGCCAAATTTGGTTCTCCCAAGGGTATTCTCCAAGAACAATTGCAAACAAATTAATTGATTTTTGATACTGAGGTAAATCCATTAATATTTCTAAGCGATCTTCAGTAAGGTATGTAACGATACTATCGGGATCAAGCATTCGTGGTTGGTAACAATCAAAGATTGGGCTAATTGGAATATTTCGCCATGCGACCCAAAAAATAAACGATGTCCGTTGCAAATTCATAATTTGGGTAACAGCCAACGGAAGATCAACAAATCCGCTGGCATCCAGTGATAATGGTATTGTTACGCTATCCAGCGAGCTTTTTGCAACAATCTGAAGTTGAGCATGTGGCCATGCTTGAATCTGTAAACGACTCTGCTTGAGAATTGCGGATGTAAGGGCGGGTTGAACTTTATCTTGGAATACTATATTAACAGCTGATTTAAGCACATAATAGGTCGATTGATATTCAGGATAGGTATATGCCCATTGCAATTTTAGCTGTCCATCAATAGATAACATAAAGACAATCTCTGAATCAGAATCTAATTCTGGTTCAAGGAAATGGTCGCTAAGCTCAGATTGAGGCGGTAAATAAATCTGTAACACATTTTGAGCAGAAGGATCATTAATCAACTGCTTTTTTAATTGTATTTGTAATGGTTTATTCCAACATCCAGCTATTTTAATTAATGGTGGTTGATCAGCGTGAAAATAGTGAATATCATTAATCAAACCGATCTCTAACCCTCCAAGCAAGCTCACAGTTGGCGTTCCATAGGCCTCAAATACCGGGAAATCATAATCAGTCGCGTATTCGTTGAGATCAATAAATGAACAATCATCTGATGGCAAACGAACGGTAACCCACTTAAAAACAAAATCATGCCACAAACCTTTTGGCCTAATCGCCGCTTCATATTCGCTAAATAGCTTTTGGAGATTAGGATCGGCTGCCGATTTACTTGGCAATGCAATTAAATAACGCTCTCCCAATTGCCATGTCCGTAAGCGCTGACCAGAAATTTCATTGAAGATAACTGGTTCATCATTAGAAATTATAGGAAGATCAATTTGTGTATTGTAATTGATTCCATTAACGTGAATAGATATTAGTGTATTTAATGAATTAATCGGTAAATTCAAAGTATATTTATAAAATGTATCATCAAATACCCAATAAACTAATTTTTTATCCCAATCACTCCATAACTTCCCTTGCGGCTGGTTAAAATACAATGTACAATGTAGTTCAATTTGATTTTGAGAATGATTGTAAAAAAATCGCCGGAAACACCGCATTTGAATTGAATTGATTTGATTTTTCGATAAAACCTGATTCGTATTGAGACTTTGTTGATTTAATTCTTTTAAATAATACTGAATTAGGTCTAAAGTAATCGAACTATGTTCCGAATTATGAATACTCTGATAAAGGTGGGTTGTTGTAAATTGATGATCGATTAACCATTTTTTTAAATCTAACTCTAAATCATCAATATTATCAGAGTGAGTTAACAGTTGAAATTCATCGCTCGTCCATGTTAAGCGCATTGTACGCCAAAAACTCTCAAGTAGACGTTTATCCTGGACGAGTAAACCAGCGTGAGCTAAAGGCCATTTAATATTTTTCTTGCCATGCTGTGGAACAAATAAAGCAGCATTTGTTTCACGATAGAAGCGAATCCATTGGCTCGTAATTTCTGGCGCAATATTTGTACGAAGATTATCAAGATCTATTTGCGAATCAAAGAGTTGCTCACAGCAAAGCGTCCAATAACGGTTTAATCCGCCACCTCTTAGTGCAACCAGTCGTAATGCATACAAAAAAACCAAACGATCTTCATGAGTAAAGCGGGCCAAACGAGCGCGGATTTGGGTTAATGGGGATTGTAAGCGTGATGGTAAAAGATACTGACGTAATGTCATAAACAATTGATTTATTTCAGCATCAGTTAATTCTGCATCGCCAATTGGCACCAACAGCCAAGGAATCGTCGGTGGTTGATGGTTCGTATAGCCCAACAATTGTTTAATGCGCTCAATCCACGATGATGGCAAACAAGTTTGCATGATCGCATCACTCACTACTAGACTTGCTACTATGCTGTGATAGGCAATTAGTATAACATAGTTGATTTTCAATCGATAAATATGTTTTGAAGCAGTTTTTTATTGTAAATACACAAAATGTCGCATTTAACGAGGTTTACTAGTTTCAAGCTCGATGTGAGCGGTAATGGTTGCAGATAGCAGCAGGTAAGTATACTTGGGCGCTTCAACAATATTGAGGCGTTTGAATTGAAACTTTTTGTGCCCGCTTCATGCGACAACACGCTATTAGCATACCTTAGACCTAGCCTGTTAGGTGCTTGGAATCAATAAAGATCAATCATGGATGAATGGGAACATTGAGCACGCATAATCGCAGCATTGTCATCAAGCTGTCATCTGCAAGGCTCGTCATGGCGGGGGCTGACTGCTATGCTAGTTAGTAGCAAAAGCAGATTCATCCTAGCCAAGAAGGAGCCAGCAGATGAAATTTATCAATATCAAAAATCACGAAGATGTTAGCGATTTTGCCGATACAGCGTTGGAATGTAAGCAATGCAAGCATCAAATGCGCATCTCTGGGCCATTGCCCAAGAACGCCAAATGTAGCGCTTGTGGCTCAAGCAATGTTGTACGCAAAAACGGCAAATAAGCAGGATTAAAACTTGTAAACGAAGGCTATGAATGATCATAGCCTTTTTTGTTTTAATCTAAGCAGTTTGCCAACATTGGTCAATGCCAACCAGCCTGATAGAGCATGTCCATGCAACAACTACCCAAATCTATCAACAATTAGCTACCAAGGTTGAGCCATTTAAGCTGGTTGACGCGCAATGGCTAGCTCGTTTTTTGCAGCAACTTGAGGCTGAAAACGGGGGTTTTTAGTTCAAAAATTCTAACACTTTCATGGCTAGACAAGGGTGAGCGAATACCGTATAATGGCTAACACGTTCACGTGAGCAATCGCGTGGGCGTTTCTTTTGACTGAGAGTCCTCTCGGTTTTTTTCATTCCATAATCGAGGCAAGTACTATGACCGATAAGCCGTTTTATCTGACTAAAGAGGGTCGTGCGAAACTGGAAGCGGAAATTGAGGAACTTGAAACAACTGGCCGTATGGAAGTTGCCGAGCGGATTCGTCAAGCCAAAGAACTCGGCGATATTTCCGAAAGCGGCGAGTACGAAGATGCCAAAAATAAGCAGGCTTTCCTCGAAGGGCGCATCCGCGAAATCCGTAACATTTTAAATAACGCCCAAATGATTGAAGAAGATGGGGATAACCGCGAGGTACGGCTAGGGTCATCAGTCACGATTCGCTATGAAGACGGCGAAGAAGAAGAATGGATGATTGTCGGTGCTGCCGAAGCTAGCCCCCGCGATGGCAAAATCTCCAATGAATCGCCGATTGGCAGCGCTTTGATGGGTAAACGCGCTCGTCAAAAAGCCACTGCCAGCACCCCCAGCGGGATTATGAAAATGACAGTTCTCAAAATTCGCTAACCAATCCCCACTCAATTCAGTGTGTGACAAAGCCTAAGGCGCACTGGAGAGTGCGCCTTTTGGATTATACAGCGCGTTCTCGGCTATAATAGCCAGCAGGATTCAAGCAGTAGGCCATCCAGCATAGCCCTTTTTCGTTAGCATTAGCACGGGTTGCGCTGGCTCGCTTTACTCTACTATTGAGATTAGCATGGAATTAAACGATTTACAGCAAACACGCTATGGCAAGCTACAGGCGCTGCAAGCCGCTGGCATCGAGCCATATCCAGCCCGAGTGCCGCAACGCACTCATACATTAACCGCCGTGCGTGAGCAATTTTCGGCCCTGGTTGAGGCCAATGCCACGGTAACAATTATGGGGCGCTTGCGCCAACGTCGCGTTATGGGCAAATCAGCGTTCGCCCATTTAAATGATGATCATGGCGCGTTTCAAATTTTCCTCAGCAAAGCCGATGTTGGCGATGAGCCATTCAAGCATTTTGTTGATCTGACTGATCTTGGCGATATTATTGCGGTCACAGGCACGCTCTTTACGACCAAAATGGGCGAACCAAGCGTACATGTCACCAGCTGGACGATGCTCAGCAAGGCGATCACGCCGCCACCCGACAAACGCGAAGGTCAATTTAGCGACCAAGAAGCTCGCCAACGCCAACGCTATGTTGACTTATCCGCCAATCCTGAAGTTCGCGAAATCTTCCGGATTCGCGCTCGTTTGATCACGGCAATGCGGCGCTACCTCGATGAACGCGGCTTTTTGGAAGTTGAAACGCCAGTATTGCAGGGGATTTATGGTGGCGCAGCGGCGCGACCATTCACCACCCATCATAATCAATTGCACCAAGATTTATACCTGCGGATCGCCACCGAGCTCTATTTGAAGCGCTTGATCGTTGGCGGCTTCGATGGTGTGTATGAAATTGGCAAAAACTTCCGCAACGAAGGCGTTGATCGCACCCATAACCCCGAATTTACCATGATCGAGGTCTATCAAGCCTACGGCGATTATGAATCGATTATGCAATTAACCGAGGGCATGATTCGCTTCGCTGCTGAGCAAATTTTTAACAGCACCAGCATCGAATACCAAGGGCATCAGATCGAGCTTGGCGGTTCGTGGCAGCGCTTGACCATGCGCGATGCCATTTTTGAAAAAACCGGGGTTGATATTCGCGAGTGCCGCGAATTTGATACACTATGGGAAGCAATTGGCGAAGCTGGCCTGAAAATTGAGCGCAAGCCAACCTGGGCCAAGCAAGTTGATGAGCTATTTAGTGAGTTTGTTGAGCCTGAGTTGATTCAGCCAACCTTTATCACCGAATACCCTCAGCCACTTTCGCCTTTGGCCAAGCGCAAAGCCGATGATCCACAGTTTGTCGAGCGCTTTGAGCTATTTATGCTTGGAGCCGAAATTGCCAACGCCTTCAGCGAATTAAACGATCCCTTCGATCAAGAGCAACGCTTCTTGGAGCAAGGCCGCGATTATGCTGCTGGCGATGACGAAGCCATGCAAATGGACGAAGATTACCTTGAGGCGCTTAAAGTTGGTATGCCACCAACTGGCGGTTTAGGCATCGGGATCGATCGGCTATGTCTGTTATTTACCAATCAAACTACGATTCGTGAAGTAATCTTCTTCCCGCATTTGCGCAAGCAGGGCGAGGAGTAGCAACGAGGGGCTAGGGACTAGGGGTCAGGGTTCAGAAAATTAGACCCATTAGACCAATACCTGTATCGTCAGATAGATACGAACCAATTGTTCAGAGGCTCGAAGCTAGGAGTACATTAACGACTAGCCCCTGGCCCCTGACCCCTAGCCCCTACTAACAAAGGACCCACATAATGCCACGTTCATTAGTAATCGAGCGGGAAAATTTACCAACCGTGGTGCAAGGCTGGCTCGATGCAATCGGCCTTGAGCATCACGATACCGTCGAATTAGTCTTTACTGAAGGCGAATTGGTGTTGCGCAAGCCACTCAGCCCAGAATTACGGGCTTGGGCTAAGGGCGTAGTCGATGCCTATGATCGCGAGTTTCAATCGTTAATCGGCTTATAACCTGAGCCAGCCGCAACGTTGCGCCGGCTTACTCAATAATGAAGTGGCATATGCACTACTTAAAACGTGAAGATATGTTGGATATTCATGGCTATTTAGTTGAACGATTCGGCGGTCGGCTCGGCCTTAACAGCCTTGATCGACTGATTGGCTTAGTGGTAAGCCAAACTCAGACCTGTTTTGGCGAGGAATTGTATCCTGATTTACCTGCCAAAATTGCCGCCCTGAGCTATACATTCATTAAAAATCGCCCGTTTCGCGCGGGCAATACTGCGACCGCCTTGTTAGTTGCCTTACGTTTGGCCCATATCAACGATCAAACCATCGAAGATATCGAGGGCTTGAGCCATGAACTCGCTGCCGCCGCCCGTTCCGAACGTAGCCAAGAGCAGCTTTTGCAATGGTTCAACGATCATCTGATACCTGGCTCATTGACAATTCAACCACGCTAGGTCAACCGATTTATTCTTGCCGAGGAGCCACGTTTTTTTGCATAGAGCTTCACCCACGTTCGCTGCCACGCTCTATGTGCTCACCACGGTTGTGCTCGCATTTGGCTTTTTTTGGATAAGGAGCTTTTGTGGAACGACGCACAGTGCTGATCACAGGGGCTGCTGGTCGCTGGGGACGGCGATTAGCCCGCCAATTGGCGAAATTTCCGATTGTGCGCGTGATTGGCCTTGATATTACTCCACCAGAACGCCCAATTGATGGCGTTGAGTATATTCAGGCCGATTTACGCAACCCATTGTTGGTCGAATTGCTTCGCACCGAGAAGGTCGAAGGCATTTTACACATGGTCTTTACCTCTGGTTTATCTGGAGGTCGCGGCCTGCTTTCGCCCGAAGATGCCTTTCAAACCAATGTGATGGGCACAATGGAGGTTTTGGCGGCGGCAAATGCTGCTGACGTTAAACAGGTGGTAATCAAAAGCACAACCATGGTTTATGGGGCGCACGTTGATAACCCCTTGTATTTGCATGAAAATGCGCCGCTACGTGGCACTGATGGCAAGCCACTCTTGCGCCATCGCTATGAAATCGAGCGTTTTATCGCTGATTTTCGGCGTAATCACGCCATGAATATTGCGGTTTTGCGCTTTCCAGGCATTGTTGGAGCCAGCGGCGCATCATCAACCATGCGCTACCTAGGTCAACCAACCCCACCAACCCTGCTTGGCTTTGACCCATTGATGCAAATTGTGCATGAGGCCGATGTGATTGGCTCCTTGCTACATGCCTTGGTCGCTGAAGCCAATGGGGTTTTTAATGTTGCTGCCGATGGTGTAATGCCGCTGAGCCAAATGATTCGGCGGGTTGGTCGCCAACCGTTGCCAATTTTCCACCCCTTGGCCTATGCCGCTGGACGATTCGGCTTTGTACGCCACAATCGGCTAGCCAACCAAATTATGCCATTTGAATTAGATTATTTGCGCTTTCCTTGGGTTGCCGATACCACGGCCATGCGCGGCGAATTAAATTACGAGCCACGTCACACCGCCGAGGAAGCGCTCGATGCCTTCCGTAGCTCGTTGCGCTTGAAAAGCTACAGCGATTTATTGCCCAAACGCAAAGCCTACGATGGAATTCAAGCCTTTTTAAATCGTCGCCGTCAGGAGGATGAAGCATGAGCGATCAACCCCAAAAACGTCGCCGTCGCGCTGCTGGCGGTGCTGATGAAGCCGAACAAACAATTCCAGTTGTTGATGCAAGCACTGAAGAAACTGCGCTCACAGCCGCCGATGAATATCCAGTCGAGCCTGAAACTCCAATTGAAGTTGTTAATATCGATAATGATCTGCGACGCACCAGCCAAACGCGGATCGATTCGCTGCTCTCAGCCTTAGAAACCGAAATTCGAGCCTTGCCACCATCGGAAGATGAACGAGAGAGCGCAATCGCCGAAGTGATTCATTTAATTCGTGAATCGCTGACCCGCTGGCCCAAGAAAGCGATCGAAATGGCCGTAACCACGCTCAAAGCCAATATCAACAGCGATTATCTTGATGCCGATTTTTGGAAAGGCATCGGCTTGGTGCTACGCTATCAGCTTGATGCTAACGCCGATATGGTCAAACGGCGCTGGCGTGGCGATTACGCGGTTGATGAATTTGGGCTGGATTATGAATTGCTCGATTTGGCCAAGCCGCTCTTGTTGTTCATGTACCGAAAATATTGGCGGGTCGAAGCAATTGGCCTCGAAAACGTCCCCGATTCTGGCCGTGCTTTGTTAGTTTGTAATCATTCCGGTGTACTGCCTTGGGATGGGGCGATGGTTGGCGCTGCGCTCAATTTTGAGCATGAAGCTGGCCGCGTGTTGCGTAATTTGCACCTGAGCTGGTTCTCGTCATTGCCATTTATCTCGCCCTTGCTCAGCCGTTTAGGCCAAGTTCAAGCCTTGCCTGCCAATGCCGAAGCCCTGCTAGAGCGCGATGAGTTGGTTGGGGTGTTTCCTGAAGGCTTGAAGGGCGTTGGCAAATTGTTCAAAGATCGCTATCGCTTGGCGCGGTTTGGGCGGGGCGGCTTTGTCAAAGTTGCGGTCAAAACTGGTGCGCCAATCATTCCAGTCTCGATTATTGGCGGCGAGGAAATTCACCCGCACTTGCATAATGCCAAGTCGGTAGCCAAACTCTTGGGCTTCCCTTATTTTCCAATCACGCCGACCTTTCCATGGTTGGGGCCATTGGGCCTGATTCCCTTGCCCACCAAATGGACGATCGTGTTTGGCGAGCCAATCGAGACCGAACAATATGGCTCGAAGGGCGCAGAAGATCCATTGTTGATCTCACAATTGACTGAGCAAGTGCGCACGACCATTCAAAATACTTTGCTCGACCACCTTAAAGATCGCTCGAATATTTTCGTTTAGGACTTAAGCTCTACCAAACTCTAACTAAGCCTTGTTTTTTAGCAGGGCTTGGTTGGTTTAACCACCTATCCTCAAATCCCCCTAACTCATTCGAATGGTTGAAGCCCAAGCACAGCTTTAGGTCTAAGCAGCGCCGCCCACATATGCATACAATTGATTGTTACTAGGTTTTTTTGGAGTGTATGACCATGGATGAAATCGATGAAACCGCGCTTATTTTTGAGCGGTCAGCCTTACGCAAACTTTTTCGTAAAGCCGAGGATTATGAACTGCCGCTCGATATTCGGCTCTCGCAGCATGGTTTTTACCATTGGCTGGCCGAACGAACCAATCGGATCTATCTAGTTTGGCATGATGGCACTCAAACGCGAGGAATTGTATTCAACATGTCGGCTCATGCGGGCAAGCCATTTCGCCAACGCCAATGTGATTTATGTGGTCAGTTCGTTGAAGTTGGCGATATGATTTCGGTGCGCAGCCTCAAAGGTCGCCAAGATGCCGCCTATCAGGCCACCTACAGCTATATTTGTGCCGATCTTGAGGATTGTCGGGGTTCAGCGATCAGTACTGGCCAATTAAACCATTTTCTGAACAAACATCGCAGCTAGCGCTCATGGGTAAATCGATCAACCATGGCGCTAATTAAAGGGATGACTTGGCGGCCAAACGCTGCTGGTGATTGGGTACGGGCGCGAGTTTTCCATTCTTGCGCCGCTCCATACAAGGCCCAACTCACCAGCGCGGCGCTCAATTCAAGCGGCTGATAGCGCAAAACTTGGGCTGGGATATGTTGGCGAAACCAAGCCTGAATATGTTTGCAAACTTGAGCCTTAATCTGTACCTCAATCACCGCCTCAAACGTCGAAAAGGTATCTTGACATTCGGTGCCATTAAACATCGTTAGCTGATCGGTAATTGCCAAAAATAGTCGTTCTAAATAAATCTCAGGATCATCAAGCGGCCCAACCAGCCAGCGCTGCAAGGTATCGGCAAAGCAAATCGCCATAATCGCATCGAGCAGGGCATGTTTATCGGGAAAATGCGCGTAAAATGTCGCGCGATTGACTCCAGCTTGGCGGGCAATATCCCGCACAGTAATTTCATCAAACAATTTTGCATGCATCAACTGATTAAAGGCATCGATTAACCGTTGGCGCGTGCGGGTAATCCGTGGGTCGATTGGCAAATCAACATGAATCAAAGTTGTACCTAATTTTGCAACTAAACAACACTTGTAGCTTATTGTTGGTTGACGCAGGTTTTTTAGCCTACTATCATACACATGTTGTCTAAATTATTGATGGCTATATGCAAGGATGGTAGCACGGCCCCTAGCCCCAAGCAAGCCACAATAATCGCGATAGCAACAGTTCAGCTAGTTAGGTTAACCAGAAGGAGTGTTCAATGACCACACCACGGATCGCGATCATCATCAGCAGCACCCGTCAAGCACGTTTAGGCGAAAAAGTTGCCCAATGGGTGCTAGAGCATGCCGCTACCCGCACCGATTTAGCCTTTGAGCTGGTTGATTTGCGCGAAGTAAATTTGCCATTTTTCGATGAAGTTGCCTCCAATGCGTGGGTTCCTTCAACCAACGAAACGGCCCAACAATGGCAAAAAACCGTTGGTAGTTTTGATGGCTATATTTTCATTACCGCCGAATATAATCACAGTATCACCGCTGCACTGAAAAACGCGCTTGACTATGCCTCGCCTGAATGGAACAAAAAGCCTGCCGCAGCAGTTGGCTACGGTGGAGTTGGCGGCGCTCGCGCTGTCGAGCATCTACGTGGCATTGCAGTTGAGTTGCAAATGGCTCCGACCCGCACCGCAGTCCATATCGGCGGAACCGATTTTATTGGGATTTGGCAACAAGGTGTCGCATTGAACGATCTACCACACCTCTTGCCAACCCTTAATACCTTATTCGATGAACTCAGTTGGTGGGCAAAAGCGCTCAAAACTGCCCGCGAACAAGCATAATCAGCACTGGTAAAATTCCGTTAATTTTGCTAGCATATGTGCCATGCACGGTTAGCAATAGGAGTTGCCATGAACATCGTTCTTTGGATTATTCAAGGCTTGCTCGCGTTGGTATTTGGCGGAGCCGGAGCGTTCAAACTGATTCAACCCAAGGATAAAATTGCGGCTCAGCTGGCTTGGGCCAAAGATTTCACGCCAAACACGATCAAGTTGATCGGTGGGGTCGAAGTTTTGGGGGCACTCGGCTTAATTTTGCCATGGCTCACCGGAATTGCTCCGATTTTAACTCCCTTGGCCGCACTTGGGCTGGCACTTACGATGTTTGTGGCTGGCTTAGTTCATGCTCGGCTCAAAGAATACCCCATGGTTGGTATCAATATCGTTTTACTCAGTTTGGCGCTTTTCGTGGCCTACGAACGCTTTTAACCTCAATTGAAACCACGGTTGGCTTGTTGCTAAGGCACAAGTCAGCCTTTTTAATTTAATCGATCATCGCCAGATTCGACTTCACTATAACTATTAACATTCATTAATAACTCTAAAGAAATTAAGTAGATTTTAATAAACATCCCATGCTACGATGGCCTAACCAAGGTTGAATCGATGACCGATTGTTTTGTTCTTGCTTGGGATCGATTCCAAATCATCCTTGGAATTGTTCAGCTGTGGTTAGGAGTACCAATGATGGTGAATCCAAAACGGGGATGGCGTTTATTAATGATTATGCTGATGCTTGGATTGGTTTGGACACAGAGCCAAAAACCAGCCCAAGCGCAAACGAGCAGTGCTTGTTCGATTAGCTATAGCATTGTTGGGCAGTGGCAAGGTGGTTTTCAGGGCGATATCGCGATTCGTAACACTGGCACAAGCCCAATCAACAATTGGACATTAACTTGGAGTTTCAATAATCAAGCTATTTCACAATTATGGGGTGGCAATTATAGCCAAACAAACAATGCCGTCAGTGTTAGCAATATGGCTTGGAATGGCACAATTGCCAGCAACTCCAGCGTAAGTTTGGGCTTTATTGCTAGCTGGACAGGCAGCAATCCAATTCCTAGCCATTTTCAGGTGAATGGTATCGCCTGCAATGGCGGCATTACACCAACCGCGACCGGCGTTGTGCCAACTGCCACCCGCACACCAATGCCGAGCACTGCAACCGCAATTCCCACAGCAACCCGCACGCCTGCGCCTTCAGCCACAACAGTTGTGCCAACCGCAACCCGCACGCCTGCGCCAACCGCAACTCGCACACCTGCACCGACTGCAACTCGCACGCCAACCGTTACGCCAACGGGCTGGAATCCGCCAAGCAATTTGGTAACACCACTGAATGAAGTTTGGCAGCATGTCGAATCGACCTATGGCAATTTGTATGGTTTTCGCAATTACGGCTGGGATCAAGTGATTGCAGGCAATGGCTCGATTAATTATTGTGTACGCTGGGATTCGGATGCTCCAGTTTCCGCCGCCTTGCGCGACCAAATTCATGCCTCGCTGGCGCGACAATTCAAAAAATGGATGGATGCGATGCTTGATAATGGTCAAGGCACCAACGGCTGGCCTTACACCAATGTCAATATCAAAGTGGTTGGCTGGGCCGTGCGCGATCGCAGCACCCTGCAATGGAGCGATAACTCAGTTGATATTTATGTCAATAATATCGCTGAAAATGCACCGCAATGTGCTCCGCCATGTGGCCGTTTCTTCAACCAAGATGGCGATTATTCCGATTGTCCTGGCGGCTTCGATCACCACTACGATATGTCGTTGTGGCTGACCAAGGGTATGGCTGGCGGCGCTGGGGGCGATTGGGGTCAGCGGGTTGGCAGCGAATATTTCGTCAACAACCTCAACAGCGAGAATATTCACATCTTTCTGCATGAAGTTGGCCATACCTTTGGGCTTGACGATTTTTACGATTGGACACCGACTGGCATCAACAGCTTTATTATGAATGCTGGCAGCGCTAGCCAAATTACTGAGTTTGATAAATGGATGTTGCGCGACTTCTGGCGACATCTCAAGAGCCGCTACGGCTACTAAATTCGCTGCACACCTCACGCCAACGGCCAGCCTCGCGCTGGTCGTTCCTTTTTTAGCGCTTGACAAACTGAGTATATGCTGTATATACTGTATATATGAACATACACAGTGATTTAAGTATTTCACGCACTGATGGCCGCCCGATGTATCTACAAATTATCGAGCAGATCAAACAGCGGATCGCGATTGGCGACTGGCCAGCAGGCAGTGAAATTCCCTCAATTCGTCAGCTAGCAATTGATCTACGAATTAGCGTCATTACGGTCAAGCGAGCATATTTCGAGCTAGAACATGAGGGAATTATTGTGACTCAGCATGGCAAAGGCTCGTTTGTTGCCACTAATACCCAGCTTAGTCGCCAATTATGGGAGGATGAATTGGATTCGTATCTTGAGCAAGTAGCTCGTTTAGCAGCATTATTAGGCTTATCCAACGAACAATTAATCCATCGCTTACAAGCTGCGGCTGCTCAACAACAACAGGAGCTTTTATGAATACGCATGCCGTCGAGCTACACAAGGTTGGTAAACGCTATAAATATTTCAGCTTAAACGATATTTCGTTGAGCCTACCAACTGGCAGTATCACCGGATTTATTGGAGTCAACGGTGCAGGCAAATCAACCACGATTCGCATTTTATTAGGCCTTGTGCATCAAGATCATGGTTCGGTGCAGGTTTTGGGTCAAGCCATGCCGGAGCAACAAGTGCTGGCCAAACGCGAGATTGGCTATGTTTCCGAGGATATGCGCTTGTATCCCAAGGCTAGTTTGGCTTGGCATATGCAATTTATCCAGTCGATTTACCCAAATTGGGATCAAGCCTATGCTGAGCAATTGCTCAAACGTTTCGACCTGCGTGCTGAACAGAAGATTAAAGGCCTATCGCATGGTCAGCGCGTCAAAGCGAGCTTACTGTTGGCCTTAGCACGCCGACCCAAATTGCTGATTCTCGATGAACCGACGACTGGGCTTGATCCGGTGGCACGCCAAGAAGTGCTCACCGCATTGATCGAAGTGTTAGCCGATGAAGATCGCACAATTTTATTTTCATCGCACAACACGCTTGATGTTGAGCAAATTTCCGATCAAGTTGTGTTTATTGATCAAGGTTCAATTATCGAAGCACGTTCAAAAGAAGATTTGCTTGATGCTTGGCGGCGCTTGCGTGTGCGCGTTGCGCCAGATCAAACGGTTGCCCAATTGCCATATGTCCTGCAACACCAAGGCCATGGCCAACTCCAAACAATTATTACCAATCGGTATAGCCCTGAATTGCAGCAAACCTATCAACAAGCAGGCCTAGAAATTCAGGCAGTCGAATTATTAACCCTCGAAGAAATTTTTGTTGCCTCGATTCAAGCGCGGCGCGAAGGAAAAAATCTATGAATTCGATGATTAACCATTTAGTGCGCAAAGATTGGCAAATTAATCGCACGATGATGTCAATTTACCTCGGTGCCATGCTAGTTGCGCTAGCAATGCTCCTTGCTGATGATAATAGTTTTGTATTTGGAATTGGGGTAATTCTGATTCTGACGGTATTAATGATTTTGGGCATTCATCTCACAACCAGCAACGTGATTAGCGAACACACCCAAAAAACCTTGGCGTTTATTATGAGTTTGCCAGTTTCTGGACGTCAATATGCCTTGGCCAAAATTTTGGCCAATCTATCGATGTTTTTGCTGCCTTGGTTGCTGGCCTTGGTTGGCAGTTGGCTAATTATTCTCAGCCGTGATAGCCTGCCCAATGGCTTGGCTGCAATAACAACATTGGCATTGATCGAAATTTTGCTAAGCTATTGTTTAATTATGATGATGGGACTGGTGACAGGCTCGCAGCATGGGGCAATTGGAGCCATGGCTCTCGCAAATTTGGGGTTTCAAGGGTTTTTATGGGGTATTCTGCAAATTCCAGCGATTGCCCAACATCGTGATAGCAACAGCCTAGCCTGGAATAGCACCGAACTGAGCATTTTGGCAATCCAACTAGTGATTATCGTAGGTTTATTGGGCATCACACTTGTCGTCCAACAACGCAAAACCAACTTTATTTAGCAAACAGCGCTAGCTACGTGGCTAGCGCAACCATGATTAATGATAGCGCTCAAGCGTGGCATAGGCTACACCACTTTGCAAATTGCCGCGTACAATCAAATCGTTGAGATTCACGCCCAAGCCAACCAAGGTTTGGGCAACTTCTGGGCGAATGCCAGTTAAAATAACCTGACCGCCAAGCAAACGCACCGATTGCGCCGCTTGAATCAGCACATGGGCCACCTGAGTATCCACAATCGGCACCCCAGTAATATCCAAAATGGCAAAACGCGCGGTCATGTGACTAATGCCATGCAGCAAAGTTTCCATCATCTGCTGTGCCCGCCGCGTATCGACCGCCCCAATCAGCGGCATAATCACCACACTATCGGTAATTGGAATTAATGGAGTTGAAATATCAGCCAATGCTTCCTGTTGGCTATTAATAATCGCCTGTTGCTCCATCATATGGCGTTGGGCTTCGAGCACCTGCTTTTGCTCGGTAATATCGGCAACTTTGATACACAAAATATCGTTGGTAAGCGGAATCGCTGAAAGCTGGGCAATTCGAACCCCAATATCTGGCACTTTGACGGTTAATTCATTCAAATGCACCATCTCACCTGAATCCAGCGCATGCTGATAGCGATCAAAAACCATGGGTGGCACATCGGGGAAAATATCTTTAATCAACTTGCCCACGTGGAGGCGCATATCAATCGGTGCATTGGGCATCAAACCATTGGTAAAAATTAAGCGCAGCGAGGTCGGATCATTGGGATCTTCGCGTTGTAACAAATCGATGCCAATTGGCAAGCGTTTGACCAGATTTTCAAATAACTCGGCTTGGCGTTGGGCGTGGGCTAATTGGGCCTGTAATTCGGCAATTTGGGCCTGGAGTGCGGCGGAATCTGATGCTGAATTGCTCATGTCAACGCTCCAAGGTTGATACAAAGGAGTTCAACGATCACGACGATGCAGCGAGTAAAGGTCAGCCAACAGCGAAATCATTCAGATATACAGGGTATTGTATGTCAAGCTAGGCCTTAAGCATAGCATGATTTTGCCAAAAATCAGCGATAATGCAGCAATAAGCAATTATACTCTGGCTGAACCATCAACCACAGTAGGCTTCAAATGGGAGTGTTGGCATGAAACGGGGAATTCTCTACGCTGCCGGGGCTTATGCATGTTGGGGATTTTTCCCGCTCTACTGGAAGTTGTTGAACGGCATTCCAGCGTTGGAAATTTTGGCGCATCGCATGGCATGGTCGTTGGTGTTTGTGGGTCTGTTGGTAGTTCTTCGCGGCCAAATGGGCCAATTTTTGCAGGTGTTGCGCAATCGTCGCACAGTGTTAATCTATGCGACCAGCGCTTTTTTGCTCGGCATCAACTGGTATGTCTACATCTGGGCGGTCAATGCCAACCATGTGGTCGAAAGTAGCCTTGGCTATTTTATCAACCCTTTGGTCAACGTCGCGCTGGGCATGTTGTTTTTGGGCGAACGCGTGCGACGCTGGCAGGCTATGGCGATTGGTTTGGCCACCATCGGCGTGGTCTATCTTACCGTGGCATTGGGTGTGTTGCCATGGATCGCCCTAGCCTTGGCGTTTACCTTTGGATTTTATGGCCTAATTCGCAAAACTGCCGCGTTGGATTCGCTGCAAGGTCTCGCGTTGGAAACAGTCGTCTTTTTCGGGCCAGCGGCGGGCTATTTGCTCTGGCTCGAAACCCAAGGCAAAGCCGCTTTTGGCCATCAATCGTGGACGGTCAGCTTGATTTTGGCCGGCGCAGGCATTGTGACAGCGATTCCATTGTTGATGTTTGCCGCTGGTGCACGCCAAATCCCCATGACGACCTTGGGTTTATTGCAATATATCAATCCAACCATGCAATTCAGCCTTGGTGTGTTGCTCTACCATGAGCCAATCTCAGGCACAAAATTGATTGGTTTTGCAATTATTTGGATTGCCTTAGCATTGTACAGCTTCGAAAGCTATCTCAATCGTGGTCAAATTGCGAAGCCAGCAGCTCAGAGCAGTTAATTGGTTGGGAATACCACTGATCGCGTAGCCCTGATTATTATTATTTGTTCAAACCCTAGGCATAGCCTATACTGAATCACGGGATCGATTTGGAACATACATGGTTGTGTTCCTCAGTGTGAGGTCTATCAGATGACGGTTGATGCTGCCTTAGCATGGGTCAACGATCGCCACGACGATCTATTAGCACGATTTAGTGAATTGCTGCGAATTCCTTCAGTGAGTACCGACCCCGCCTATGCTGCCGATGTGCAACGCTGCGCCGATTGGCTGGTTGGCGACCTACAACGAATTGGGTTTGCTAATTGCCAAGCGATTGCGACCAGCGGGCATCCTGTGGTATATGGCGAATGGCTCAAGGCTGGGTCGGCGGCTCCAACTATTTTGGTCTATGCCCATTATGATGTTCAACCAGTCGAGCCGCTAGAATTGTGGAAAAACCCGCCATTCGAGCCAGTGCTGCGCGATGGCAAATTGTATGCGCGTGGCTCGATCGACGATAAATGTGGAGCATTCGCCAATTTGATCGCCTTTGAAGCGCTGCTTGCGACCACTGGCACACTCCCCGTCAACATTAAAGTCATCTTTGAGGGCGAAGAGGAAACCGGCTCACCATCAATGGAGCCATTTGTGCGCGAGTATCAAGCTTTGCTCGCCGCCGATTTGATGTTGATTTGTGATGGTGGCTCGCTGCCCGATCAACCGTTGATGTTCTATACCGCCCGTGGCATTATTGGGGCCGAAGTCAAAGTGACTGGGCCAAGCCATGATCTGCATTCGGGCTTAGTTGGCGGGGCAGTCCAAAACCCAATCCATGTGGTTGGCAACATTATCGCCGCGCTACACGACGAAACCGGACGTATCCAAATTCCTGGTTTTTATGCTGATGTTCAAACGCCTTCGGCTACAGAGCAAGCCCTGATGGATGCGCAAGAACAAGATTTTTTCGCCATGTTGAAAAATGAAAGTGGTCGCGAGAGCTTTTGGGCCAACGAGCTTGGTTCATTGGTCGCCCGCACCACGGCCTTGCCAACCTGCGATGTAAACGGCATTTGGGGTGGCTACCAAGGCGCAGGCACCAAAACAATCATTCCGGCTGAGGCTGGCTTTAAGGTTACGATGCGCTTGGTTGCCAACCAAGATCCTCAGGCTGTGCTCGAATCATTCTGCCAGTTTGTCCAAGGCTTCACCAGCTCCACCGCTGAGGTTCACGTTACCAAAGGTCAAACCAGTTACCCGGTTAATTTGCTCTACGATGGCCCAGTGATTGATGCATTGCAAGCGGCATTTGAAGCAACGTGGGGCAAGCCAGCCATGCTCTATCGCCAAGGTGGCTCAGTGCCAATTATGGGCATGTTTCAGCGCGAGTTGGGCATTGATTTAGCAACACTCGGCTTTGGCACCGGCGATAATGGTCATGCGCCCAACGAATATCTGCTGGTTGATGCCTTCTTCCGTGGAGTCGCCACCGCCATCCATTTTTACACTCGTATGGGTCAGCAATAAACGAAACAAGCGCAGAGGGATTGGATTCCCTCTGCGCCACGACCGCTAGCAATAACCAATTAGTCTTGGAAGGTTAAAACGGCAAACGGCTCACCAAAAGGCTGTTCGGTTGTTTCAACAAAACCACATGCCTGATACAAACGCCGTGCAACCTCATTCTCGGCTTCATAGCTAACCCCAACCGACTTACCGCCAGCCGCCCGAATCGCCTGTATCACCAGCTCAATCGCCTGCCGCCCATAGCCACGCCCTTGAAATCGCATATCAACCAAAAGCCGCAAAATCCCCCAACCATAGTCTGGATCATAACCATACATCACAAAGCCGACCAGCATATCATCAGCATAGATGCCTTGGGTTATCCAGTGAGGCTCGAACTTAGCTTGGACAAGCGAGGTTGCGGTACTGGCAACAAATCGTGTTTGATGAGGAGCAACGGTTAATGCCAAACAAGCACGAGCATTGGCAAGTGTAATCGGCTGAAGTCGAATTAGGCTATCAGGATAAAGCCGTGATGGAATTGATAATCGAAACGTTAACTCCTCGACTGTATCGGTCGGGATCGGCGACCATCCAAGCGCAACGAAAAACGCTTGGGCAACAAGATTTGATCGAGAGGTTACATAGAGATAGTCCACTGATGGATACAGTTCAAGTTCTGCTACCAATGCAGCAATTGCGGCCCGCCCATAGCCACGTCGAATATAGCGATCATCAATCACGAGATCATACAACCACCAGCGTCCATCATCAATCGAGCAACCTGAAACGAGAAGGCCAACAAGATTGCCAGTTTTATGATCGACGATGGCGCGAACTTGGGTATTCGGAATAATCGCGGCGCGTGCATAGGCCATAGTCAAAATAGATGGATCTTCCTGAAAAGCATGCGAGTTAAACGCTTGAGCCATGGTCAAGGTCAATGGTTGTAACACAACCTCCATAAGGTACTTCCTTTCACGAGCAATCCCTACCAACAACAAAAGGGACGGCATCAATAGACCTGGCAGGTCTACTCGATGGCCGTCCCCAAAATGGTGGTCGGAATTCAATTGAGGCGAACAACTATTCGCATACTAATTCTACAGCAACAGCGATAGGGGTGTCAACGCTATATATCAGCAGCGGCAAAGTCCAAACTCCTTAAACCTTTGCACGTTGCCGATTTTCTGCCTACACGTCGTTTGGGAGCGGGAGTGAGGGAGGGTGACAATTGGTTATTAACCCAATGAACCATTCCATCTATGTTCTATGTTCATCCCTTTGACTTTTGCCTGCTGATTTTTGATAATAGCGCTACACCTAGCATGTCAAGGAGGACAGGATGCTTAACGGGAAAGTCGCAATTGTGACAGGCGGAGCGATTGGAATTGGGGCGGCGACGGCGCAACTCTTAGCCAAACAAGGCGCAATAGTGGTTATCGGCGATATTAATGAGCAAACTGGCTTAGCAACGGTTGAGCAGATTCGCGGCAACGCAGGCCAAGCCTATTTTCGCCATTGCGATGTTAGCCACGAAGCCGATATCCAAGCCTTAGTGCAGTTCGCTCTCGACCAGGGCGGCTTGGATATTATGATTAATAATGCTGGAATTGGCGGCAAGCCTGCACCTTTGCACTTAACCGAGAATCACAATTGGCAACGGGTGTTAGACATCGACTTAACTGGCGTATTTTGGGGTCAAAAATATGCTAGCCAAGCCATGCTGGCAGGTGGCAAAGGCGGCGCGATTGTCAATGTTGCCTCGATTGCGGGAGTGGCTGGCTCTCCCAACCTTGGGCCATATGGCGTGGCCAAAGCTGGAGTCATTCAAATGAGCAAAACTGGCGCAATTGAACTGGCCTCTGCTGGCATTCGGATCAATGCAGTTTGCCCAGGCTGGACGGAAACCGCTATTTTAGATACATTCGAGCCAAGCGTTCAAGAACGGCTGATTCGCTCGATTCCGCTCAAGCGTATGGGCACGCCCCACGAAATCGCCGAATTAATCGTCTTTTTGGCCTCGCCAGCAGCTAGTTTTATCACTGGAGCTGAGTATATTATTGATGGTGGGATTACCAGCATGTAGCTTAATTTGCGAAGAAAGAGGCCTGTGTGACTGCCTATACAATTGAACATCAGCTGGATAATGGCATCGAACGGATTATCTATACGCCTCAAGAACAACGTTTCCAAACTCCAATTTTAATGGGCCATGGCATGTGGCATGGAGCATGGTGTTGGCAACCATGGCAAGCATTGCTGGCCGAATGGGGTTGGCAAAGCATCGCCTTCAGTCAGCCAGGCCATGGTCAATCGCCGGCCCAACGTGCCAATCGCTGGAATACACTGGGCTATTATTACCGCACACTCAAAGCCGAAATCGAGCGTTTGCCAATCAAGCCAATCTACATGGGCCATAGTATGGGTGGCGCTTTAGGCCAGTGGCATCTTGCCAAAGGCGGCGATGATTTGCCCGCAATGGTTTTGGTGGCACCTTGGTTGAGCCATAGCATGCGCCCAGTTTTTGCCAATGCCCAGAAACTTGACCCTTGGGGCACGCTTTTGTGCTGGCTTTCGCTCTCGGCAACGCCCACGGTTCGCACGCCCAAACGCGCAGCCTTTTGGTTTCTTAGCGAAGATGCGACCATTAAACCCAAACAGTTGCATAGCCAGCTTGCGCCTGAATCGGCATTGGTGTTGTTACAATATCGTTGGCCCTTGTGGCGACCAGCCAAACAGGTCAAAACACCGTTGTTATGGCTGGCCGCCGAGCAGGATCGTTGCATTCCCGAACAATATTCGCGACCTTCAGCTGCCCATTACAATGCCGAATATTGGGTCATTCCCAAGGCCAATCACGATTTGATGTTCGAGGCATCGTATCGCGAAACCGCCGAATTGATTCATAATTGGTTACAATCTGTCGTTACAGGAACCCAGCATGATCAGCATTCAAGCCTACAATTTCAATCAAGCGCAAGCTAAAATCGACCAATTGTGCCATTTATTAATTGATAGCGTTGGACAAGGCGCATCGATCGGCTTTCTGCCACCGCTGAGCCAAGCTGAAGTAACCGCCTATTGGCAAGCGATCATCGGCGATCTACAAACAGAGCAACGAATATTATTGGTAGCATTGCAGGATGATCAGATCGTCGGTAGCGTCCAGCTTGATTTGCCTAGTAAAGCTAACGCCAGCCATCGTGCCGAAGTGCAAAAATTATTGGTGCATTCACAATTTCAACGCCGTGGCATTGCCCAACAATTAATGAATGCTCTTGAAATACATGCCCAAGCCCAAGGCCGCTGGCTTTTAGTGCTCGATACCCGTCAAGGCGATAAAGCCGAGCCGCTTTATCGCAAATTGGGCTATCAAGCGGCGGGAGCAATTCCCAATTTTGCCCAAAGCGCCGACGGCACAACTCATGCCACAATCTTTTTCTATCGCGAGTTGGCACCCAACGTTTAATGCTCCCTCACCCCCGACCCCGCTCCCACGGTGAAGGGCGAGGGGGTCAGCTTACAAGGGTAGGTTTTACGCCCCCTCACCCCCAACCCCGCTCCCACGGTGAAGGGCGAGGGGCGTTCCAATCATCATCATGGACGGTTCTCCCTCGCCTCGCGGGTGGGCGAGGGGGTCAGGGGGTGAGGGCATGAAAATCGATGATTTGGTGATCGTATAGCTTTTCCTAAACTCATAATTTCGCTCAGCAAAACTGCCAAGATCTTTTATAATGCATTCACGCTCTTGCTTCATTATTGCCGCTTATTTCGCTCAATCAAATCATTATGTTCAGTTAATCTCGGTGGATGTGAAGGAGTTTCTATGCAACGGAGCGTTCTCTATCGATTGTTGTTATTAATGATGCTCAGCGCTTGTGGCACAACCCCAGCCCAGCATCCAACCACCACCAGCGTTGCTGCTGAAACTCCAGCAATTCTTGCCGCCGAAATTACGCCTGAAGCCCAAAATTATCCTTTATTGACCGCCTATCAACAAGTAATCAACCAGGCTTTAACCGCAACGCCACCAGTCTTGACCTTGGGCAGTCTCGATTCACAACAAGCCATGGCGCAGATTGTCGCGCTCAACGAGCCGAAATTACAAAGTCAATTCGTTGATCAAACTGGCACGCCCTTTCGGAACGAGGTATTTGGGGTTGTGCCAGTCCGCGAAAGCGATATTATTGAAGCAACCGCTGCCTGCTTGCAAGTCAGTTGCTATCGCGTCGAGGTCTATAATTTCGCCTTGAATTTGACCCTTGCCATCACCGTTGATGTTTCCAATCAAAAAGTGATTGTGGTCGAACGCCTCGCCAACAGCCAGCCCGATATTCCCGAATACCTAACCGCAGTTGCCCGCGAAATTGCCAGCAATGCGGCTGAAGTCGAGCAAGCTCTCGGCTACAAACCAACCTCGGATCAAGCGGTGATGGCCAATACCAAAACTGCCTTGAATGCGACCCGCTGCGAACGTTCAATCCATTTGTGTGTTGCGCCAACCTTTGTTGCAGGCGAACGGGCACTCTGGGCAATTGTCGATTTGACCGATACCCGCTTGGTTGGGGTGCGCTGGACAAATGTTGGAGCAACTGGCCCTGCCGTCACCGAAAAGGGCATGCAAAACGAGGCCGTACTGAAATATTGCGACCACACCACCCGCCTAGAGCGCGATGGTTGGGCCTTTGATTATATGCTGACTTCATCCGATGGCCTGCGAATTTCCGATGTGAGCTATCAAGGCAAGCCCTTATTCAAAAGCGCCAAGTTGGTCGATTGGCATGTTAACTATAGCGAACGCGATGGCTTTGGCTATAGCGATGCCGTCGGTTGTCCTTATTTTTCGCAAGCGGCAGTGATTGCGGTCGAACCACCGATGATCGGTGAGATTCGCGAGAATGATCAGGTGGTCGGCTTTCAACTAGTGCAGGAATTTTGGTCGGAGCTTTGGCCTGAGCCATGCAATTATTATTATGAACAGGCCTTTTATTTCTATTTTGATGGGCGTTTTCGGCCAGCGATTGCCAGTGTTGGCCGTGGTTGCGGCGATGATGGAACCTATCGACCTGTTACCCGCATCAGTTTGGCCGAAACTGGCACGATCAGCGCCTGGAATGGCACGCAGTGGCAAGCGTGGCAAACAGAGCAATTGCAAGGAGCCGACACGCGCCAAATCAACCCTGATGGCGCGGAATATCGCCTCGATTTGGCCAATGGCGAGAGTTATACGATTGCAACAGGTCGTGGCCAATTTGATGATGGCGGGCGAGGCGACCAAGCCTATGTGTATGCAACGCTTGATCATCCTGAACGCGACGAAGGCGAAAGCGATATGGTGACGATTGGTCCATGCTGCAATACTGATGCCAACCAAGGCCCAGAACAATTTATCGATAATCCGCCCGAAAGCATTAGCAACCAACATATTGTTCTATGGTACGTAGCCCAACTCAAAAACGATGATACGCCTGGTAGCCAATATTGCTGGGCCGAATCGGTGTTGCGACGTGGCGTGTACATACCAGAGGAATATCCATGTTGGTCGGGGCCGCTCTTTCAGCCAGTACGAGGCAAATAAATGAGTCGTCGCAAAAAACGCCCAACCTCTGCTCAACCCGTAGCCAAAGCCAGCCAGATAGCTAGCACTAAAGCGACCAAAGCGCAACATCGCCGCTCGTTATTGGCAGTTGGCAGCGTCCTTGCGGTGCTCAGCGTTTTAGGTTTAGGTTTGTGGTGGGTAAATCGTAGTTCAGCGACTGCCAGCAATTTTCCAGTTGGCGAAGTAACCTCGTGCAAGCAAATCCCGCCCTTTGCCCAAGCTCAAGGATTCGGGGTCAATGCGGTTTTAGATACTCAAGCGCGGCGCGTGCGTGGCATGGTAATGTACGATCTGACCAGCGATGGTCAAGAGGCCAGCCAACCAGCACCCTATCAACACCCTTCTTGGTCAAAAGCAGGCTACTTGAGTTCACCAATTTTGGATCGCGATGGGGCGATTTACGTTGGCGCAGTGCCGTGGGTCAGCATTTTGTATAATCCCCCAGCAGCAGCCAACAAAGTCTATCGGATCGATCCACGCACTGCCGAATTGAGCGAATTGCTCGATTTGCCAACAGCTGCACCCGCCAACAATACCAATCCCTATGGCATTTTGGCGCTCAACTACGATTGCAACACCCATAGTTTGTATGTTTCATCGGTGCTTGGCTCGACCAAAGATCAACAATTTGGGCGGATTTTTCGCGTCGATTTAGCCACGAATAAAGCCAGTATCGTAATTGATGGCGTTGATAGCTTTGGCATTGGAGTGTATAACGGTAACACTGGCAAGCGCTTGTATTATGCATTGGCGCGGCAGCCGCAAATCTACTCAATTGCCTTAGATAACCAAGGCAACCCAACTGGCCAGCCGCGCCAAGAGATCGATTTTAGCGGTCAAGGCTATCATGGTGATGAGCGTGGACGACGGATTAGCTTTGGCGATGCCACCATGCAAGTGCGCATCGTTCAATTCGATTACACCCTAACTGCGGTTACCAACCCAAATGAAACAACCTTGAGCTACCGTTACAACCCACAAACTGATAGCTGGCAAGCTGAACCATAACCAAGGAGCCTATACGACCGTAGTTCGCAGGTCGCGATTGACAGACCCAAAATCCCATAAACGAATCCGCCTAAAGTACCGTTTAAAGTCATGCAGAAAAGCTCAAAATATAGTGTAGTGTGTGGAGCAATATTCGCGTGCAGCTAGCACCTATTCTGCGGCGGAGGCATCGCATGCATACCATTATTTTGACTGGTGATAGTGAAGCCAGCATTCACTGCCTGAAAACCATCAGCAGCAGCTATACAGTAAAACCTCTCAGCCCAACCACTGGTGCTGTGCATATTGGTGAATATCGATTAACTACCACCACCAGCATTCGCTTGTTGGCGGTGCCTAAAGATTTATACGAGGAATTAGGCAGTGGCTTGATGGAACGAGCCATCGCCACCATTACCTTTGTCGATGGCTGCCAGCCCTCGGTGGATAGCGGCTATTTTGTCAACGAGCTTGAAGAACAGGCTTTTCGCTTGGGCAAGCCCTTGATTGTGGCGGCAACCCGTGGCAATGCTCCAAATGCCTTGAGCAGCGAGGCTTTGCGCGAAGCCTTGGGTACATCAAGCTATGCCACCGTGGCGAGCTGCGAACTCCAACAAATTAGTACCTTGTATCGGCTGATTGGCCAGGCGATTAAGCTGGCTCCATCGACTGCTCAACGCCATGCCCAATTGCAACAAGTGCTCAATCAATTGGTCAATGTGTCGCAATATCGGCTGCGGGGCATCGCCTTGGCAACTCACGAAGGCCTAACTTGTGCCCTAAGTTTCACCAAATCAAGCACCCATCAACGGATTAGTGGCTTATCCAAAGCTTTGTTAGATGTCTATCGCCAAATGGGCTATGCATGTGAATTGGGTTGGGCCAGTGCCTTAATTCTGCATGCCGACGAAGGCACGCTGATTGTCGAAACCCTTGGCGAATATCTGGTCACAATGTTATGTGATGATGATTTAGGCGATATTGATGCGCTACGACGTGATCTGAGCGCCGCATTAATGCCCCAACCAGCTGAGCCACAACTCCACGCCGCCTAAAAAACGACGGGCTACCATATTCGCTTGGTAGCCCGTCAACTATTTAATCAGCCATAAATTGGCGTGGACGGTCGGGATAATCAGCGCCAACCGCATCAACCCCCAAACTCAAAATATGTTGATAATCTTGTTCGGGGCCACCCCATGGGCTAACAAACAAATCAGCAGCATGGCAAGCTTCGACTTCCTCGCGGGTCAACATTGCCCAATAAGGCATCACCAAATCAGCATTCACCAATTTAGCCATAGCCGGCGCATCGGGCACGCGCGAGGCATAAATCACCCCAGTTGCTACATCGGGAGCGATCGCCTTGAGTTGGCCCAACACCACATGATCAAACGAAATCGCCATGACTTGATCACGCACATTCAATTCATCGAGCAAACGCACCAAGGCCACTTCAATATCGGGGTAGAAAATCGGGCCATTTTTTAGTTCAATCACCACTTTAGTGCGATCCTTGGCCCATTGCAAAACCTCGCGCAAAGTTGGCACGCGGCAATCGCTGAACGAAGGATCGAACCATGAGCCAGCATCAAGCGCCTGAATTTCGGCAGCAGTGTGGTGACAAACTAAGCCCGAGCCGTTGGTAGTGCGATTGAGCGTTGGATCATGGATCACCATCAACTCACCATCTTTGCTCAAATTAACATCTAATTCCACGGCATCGGCGCGTAAAGCCAAGCCACGTTGAAAAGCCGCCATAGTATTTTCAGGAGCATAGCCTGCTGCTCCGCGATGCCCAATTACAAATGGCCCTTTGCGTGCGCCAAACGGCTGTAACACAGCGACCTCCTTCACAAAAGCTTTTGGTTAATGCCATTGTGCAACGCCTCTGCGGGGCTGTCAATCTACGCCACCCGTTTGGGGATCGGTTATTGGTGGGCGGGGATCGGGAACGCAGAAAATCTATTATTGGTCTATAAAGCAACCAATGGGGTATAGATAAAACAATGATAATTTCCAAAACAAATATTAGGGGATGCAAGGGGATGAAAACCCCTTGCGTTTCCCTCCGGCGGAGGGACGGAAGGGTGGCGAATCAATTATTAAGAATTGTGTCCTGGGAGCATAGCAACCACAAAGGCACAGAAGATCTAGGCTATTATCGCCATATAACAATATTAAAATCTTTAACTTGCAATTAAAAAGTTTTAATATATACTTATGCACATCCACACATCAAACGGCACACCACTTCCAACAATTTCTCATCAACCCAACGTAACTAGGAGGATCAGCAATGCATCTATCTGTTCGGCGGTACGCACGGGTCGCGGTGGTTTTGAGCGTTTTAGGCTTGAGCTTGGCCCAAGGCGATGTGACCTTAGCCAAGAAGGAAGTCGAAGCTGGGGTTGACCCACATACCATCGTGGCTAGTGATGGGAAGCCTGTAGACGTTATTACTGATGGCATTGTTTATGATCAATTTGGGGCCTATATCGCTGGTAACGAAGGAACTGGTGTTTTAGCCGAAGATGATCGAGCCGAGGCCGTTGATCCCAATGCCTTGCCTGCAACCCAAAGTGGCAGCCAAGAAGGCTTAAATTCAGTGATTGGTACTGATAATCGCGTGCGAATCACCGCGACGACCTCAGACCCCTATCGCCGGATCGGCCAAATTACCTTTAGCAGTGGCGGCGGCAACTACATTTGTACTGGTTGGTTGATCAGCGCCAACACCGTGGCAACCGCAGGCCACTGTCTCTGGAGCAACAACGCTTGGGTCACCAACGTTAAGTTCTACCCAGGTCGCAATGGCACATCGAACCCTTACGGCGGCTGTAACGCCACCAAACTCTTTACGGTTTCACAATGGCAAACCAGTGGCAGCCCCAACTACGATTATGGTGCATTCAAAATTAATTGTAGTGTTGGCAGCCAAACTGGCTGGTTCGGCTTGCGTGCCCCAAGCAACACCGGCTTAGTTGGCCAAGTAACCAACATTGCTGGCTACCCAGGCGATAAAACCTCGGGCACGATGTGGTTCCACGCCGATACCGTGCGCAGCTACACCAGCCTACGACTCTCGTATGCCAACGACACCTATGGCGGCCAAAGTGGCTCACCAATTTGGAACAGCAGCGGCAGCTGCACCAACTGTTCGATTGGCGTACACACCAATGGCGGTACCACCACCAACTCTGGTACACGCATCACCTCAACCGTCTTGAGCAACTTCAACACCTGGATCAATACTGCCCCATAAACCAAACTCCAAGCAAAGCAACGCTCTCGATCAGCTGATCGAGAGCGTTTTTGATTTAAAACTACTTGAACTAGTTATCACATCCCCCCATAGGCAGTAGCCCATTTAGCCTAGGTAGTATTCAATCCTTCGTAATCTGCGGTCTAGGGTTATTGGCTTACCAAAAGATCGCCACTCCCACGGTCAAACAAGCGAATTGTCCTTATTCAATGTTTCATTGCTTGGGTCATGCCCGCTTTCACGATTCGCGATCAGTGGAACAGGCCAGCCCTTTGATGTGGGAGTAGCTTGTATGACGCGGTTCATTCGAAGCCTAGTAATTCTGCTGATCGCTCTTGTGGCTCTACCAACTCAACCTTCACATGCGGCGGATGTTGGGCCATTGGCATTAACCCCAACCGAGCCACCAACTCCAACCAATACACCCTTACCGACGAATACTCCTGAACCAATCATCCCAACCAATACACCCTTGCCAACCAACACCCCAGAACCACGAGTTACGGTTGAGCCAACCAGCATTGCTCAGCCAACTGGGGTAGCACCAACTCAAGCTCCAAGCATTGAGCCAACCGCCACGCCAATAATCTCAATGCCAGGCATCACGGCGACGGCAACTCCTGAGCAAAGCATTCCTAGCCCAACTCCCAGCCCATCGCCAACCCCCGAACAACCAAGTGCAACCCCCATGCCCAGCGCAACTGCGATGCCGCAGCCAACTGCCAAGCCAGCAGCGCCACCAGCAGGCAATCAACCACCATTGCCACGCACCAGTAGCGCTGATACTGCCGCCTTATGGTTTATTGGCTTATTGGGTTTATTAGTCGCTCTGATCGGCTTTGGCATCCAACGACGTGCCGCTTAGTGTTAACCAACGAGGTTTAAACGTATGAAGCAAGCATCCTCTCGTTATTCATTCAGCACACTGGTTGTGTGTTGCACCTTATTGGTAGCATTCGCAATTACTTTATTGCCGAGCGCTGGCTCAGTCGCCTATGCCGCCGCCACAATCGGCGGACGCGCCTATCGCGATTACAACGCCAATGGCGTAATCGATAGTTTAGAGCCAGGTATTAGCGGCGTAACCGTCACGCTCTACAATGCTAGCAACACCATCGTTGGTACAACAACGACCAATGCAACTGGTAATTACTCGCTAACCGACAGCGATCCAATTTATACTGGCCCATATCGGGTTGAGTTTAGCGATGCTCCAGCTACGGTCAAATCTGGCCCGATGGGCAGCAATTCAGGTTCAACCGTGTTGTTTGTTGCAGGCAGCACTGCCTCAGCCAATATGGGCTTCAACAACCCAGCCAACTACTGCCAAGATAACCCAACCTTGGTAACCAACTGTTTTAGCATGGGCCGCCAAGATCAAGCGCCCTCATCAACCTTTCACTCGATTGTCAGTTTCCCCTACACCGCTGGTAACACTGGCAATAGCCCAGCCCCAGGGGTTGATAGCCCAGCCCCAACCGATTTGGCCTTCGGGGCTGAAACTGGCCCAACCTTCGGTTTGGCTTGGCAACGCTCATCAAGCAGCTTGTTTGCCAGCGCCGTTATGAAACGCCACGTTGGCTTTGGGCCAAGCGGCACAGGCGCAATTTACCGCATTACCCCCAGCCCACGCACGGTCAGTTTGTTTCTTGATTTGAATACCGTGTTTGGGGCTGGTACTGCTGGAGTCGATCCACACCCCAACGGCACCGATCTTGTCCACGATTCAGCCGCATGGGACCCAGTGGGCAAAATTGCCCTCGGCGATATGGATATTTCCGAGGATCAAACCACGCTTTGGACGATCAACTTAGCTGATCGTCAGCTGTATGAAATTCCGATTGGCCTAACTCCAACTGCGCCCAGCGCCGCTGCGATTGGTCGCTTTGCCGTACCCGATCCAACCGATTGTGCCGCCAACGATCATCGGCCTTATGCCGTGGCCGTCAACGAAGGCCTAGTGTATATTGGGATGGTTTGTTCGGCTCAATCAACTGCTAGCGCCGCCAATCTGCGGGCGTATGTCTATCAATTTAATCCAAGCACCGATAGTTTTACCCAAGTTTTGAACTTCCCATTGAACCACACCCGTGGTTGTGCGGTTGTGCCTGGTTGTGCTAGCGCCAACTGGAATCCATGGCGCACCAACTTCACCGTCACTAATACCAACTTTGGCGGCGAGTATGTGCAACCACAACCAATGTTGACCGACATCGAATTTGATAACGGCAACATGATTTTGGGTCTGCGCGACCGCTTCAGCGATCAAATGGGCTATCGTCAAAACGATACAACTGCGGGCAGCACTACCCTCTACATTGGCGACTCAGCTGGCGATATTTTGCGGGCTTGTAGCAATGGTAGTGGCTGGACGCTCGAAAGCAATGCAACATGTGGTGGTACAACTACCGCTGGCGCTGGCACGAATGAAGGCCCAGGCGGCGGCGAATATTACTTCCGCGATAACTACCCAGAACACGCCGAAGTCTCGCTCGGTGGCTTGTTGCAAATCCCGGGCAAGCCTGATATTGTCCAAACGATTTACGACCCAATCTTCGATTCAGCCCAATATTTCGATGGCGGGATTTTGTGGCTCAACAACAGCACTGGCAATCGGACTCGGGCTTACCGGATTTACGATAGCAATACCCAACCTAACACACTAGCCAAAGCTGGTGGTTTAGGCGACCTCGAAGCCTTGTGCGATGCCGCGCCAATCGAAATTGGTAATCGGATTTGGAACGATACTGATAGTGATGGGATTCAGGATGCTGATGAAGCTGCGCTAGCTAACGTAGACGTGCGTTTGTATGCGCCTGATGGCACAACGGTGCTTGGTAGCGCTACAACCGATGCCAATGGCAATTATCGTTTCTCATCATTGGCTGGAACCAGCACCCCTAGCACTATTTTCAACATCGCTGGCTTACAACCAAACCAAACTGGCTATTCAATTCGGGTTGCTTCAGTTCAAGCAGCCTTGACCAACAAGGTTTTGACTGCCGCGAATACCAACAGTGGCACGAATAGCGATGTTCGCGACTCCGATGCAACAATCACTGGTGCTGATGCAATTATCACCTTCAACACTGGTGTTGCAGGCGATAACAACCACAGCTATGACATCGGTTTTACCACCTATAGCCTGGGCAATCGCGTTTGGTACGATACCAACAATAACGGCACATTCGATGCTGGCGAACAAGGTATTAGCGGAGTCAGCGTCAGCCTCTTTGCTGATAGCGATGCTAACGGGATTCCCGATAGTGGCACAGCCTTGAGCACCCAAACGACTACAAGCGCTGGCTGCTATCGCTTCGATGGCTTAGCTCCCGAAAGCTATGTTGTTCGAATCAATCCTAGCAACTTTACGCTTGGCAATCCACTCGCTGGCTATCGTAGCAGTACGGTTACATCCGGCAGTGCCAATAACGATATCGATAACGATGATAATGGCATCGAAGGCCCAATTCTCGCAACCGATGGGGTTTTGAGCCATGTCATTACGCTTGGCGGCAATGAACCAACCAACGAAACCGATTTGTGTAGCACCGATCCGGCTGAACCAGCCACTGGCACGAATCTCTCGGTTGATTTTGGTTTCTTCAAGCTGAGCGTTGGCAATCGCATTTGGGACGATGCTAACAATAATGGCTTGTTGGATATTGGCGAATCGGGCATCGATGGGGTAAATGTTGCCCTCTACAATTCATCAAATGCCTTGATTGCGAGCACCAGCACGACTGGCGGTGGTAACTATAGTTTTGCTGGCTTGTTACCTGGCGATTATTACATCGAGGTCACCCCCCCAGCCAACTATATTTCCAGCACTGGCACTTCTGGAAGTGCAACTGGTACATATGAACCAGCACCCGATCCCGATAACAATATTAATAATGATGATAACGGCTCAACCAGCGGCGCAATCGTCAGCACTGCCCAATTAACATTAACCCCAGGCAATGCAGGTGCACAAAGCGCGACGATTGTCAATAATGCCAATGGTTCAACCGACGATACCACTTTAGATGTTGGTTTATTCCAACCATTGGCGGTCGGTAACTACGTTTGGAACGATGCGAATAACAATGGTGTCTTCAATGGCGGCGAAGCTGGAATCAGCGGCGTAGCAGTCACACTCTATCGCGCTGGCTCAAGCACCGTGCTTGGTACAACCACCACCAACGCCACAGGCTACTATCACTTTGGCCTCCTTGGCGCTGGCGATTATGAAGTTGAACTTGATGCCAGCAACTTCTCAGGTGCAGGCGTGTTGGTCGGCTATACCAGCAGCACGGGCACGGCAGGCAGCCCAACCGGAGCCTACGAAACAGCACCCGATCCCGATAACAATATTGATAACGACGATAACGGCACCATTGTTGGCACTCTGGGCACAACGGGCGTGATCAAGAGTGCCGCGATCACACTTGCCGCCACCAGCGAACCAACGGGCGAAACCAATGGCAGCGGCGATGCAACCGTCGATGCCAACAGCAACTTGACGGTTGACTTCGGAGTCTATCAACCACTCAGCCTTGGCAATCGGATTTGGAACGATGCCAACAACGATGGCTTGCGCAACAACGGCGAAACCGGCATTGCCAACGTGACCGTCGATCTCTATATGGATCGCAACAGCAGCGGCGCGATCGATGCCGCCGATGCCCCAACGGTCGCCAACGTGCAAACCAATGCTAGCGGCTACTACTTGTTCAGCAATTTATTAGCTGGTGACTACTGTGTCGCCATTCCAAGCAGCAACTTCACAGGTGCGGGAGTCTTGGTTGGGTTCAGCAGCAGCACGGGCGCAGCCGCCGCAACTGGCGCATTTGAACCAGGACTCGATCCTGATAGCGACAACGCCGACGATAACGATAACGGCTCGGTTGTTGGCGCACTCGGCACAACTGGTAGCGTTCAAAGTGCTTGTTTCAGCCTTGCCGCAGGAGCCGAGCCAACTGGCGAAGCCGATAGCAACGGCACTGGTGGCGCAAGCGATGCCAATAGCAACTTAACGGTTGACTTTGGCTTCTATCAATTGCCAAGCCTTGGTAATTTGATTTGGCGCGATGCCGATAACGATGGCTTGTTCAATAACGGCGAAACCGGCATCGCTGGGGTAAATGTCGATCTCTACGCTGATGATGGCGATGGCAGCTTCGATGCTGGCGATAGCTTCATCCGCCAAACCACCACCAGTGCAACTGGAGCTTATAGCTTTACAAACCTCTTGCCAGGTGAATATGTGGTTGTGCTGCCTGCTGGCAATTTCACCACAGGCAACGTGCTTGAAAATCATGTTAGTTCAACGGGTGGCGGCAGCGATCCTGCCAGCGATCCCGATAACAACATCAATAATGATGATAATGGCACGACGATCGGGACACTTGGTACAACTGGGGTCATCGCCAGCAACGCAATCAGCTTGAATGCTGGCAGCGAACCAACCAACGACGGCGATACCGACCCAAATACCAACCTAAGCCTTGATTTAGGGGTCTTCCCATTAGGCAGCATTGGAAATTTGGTCTGGTACGACACCAACAATAACGGCATCTTCGATAACGCTGAGCAAGGGCTGAGCAATATCACCGTAACTTTAGCAACTCCAGGTGCTGATAACTTGCCATGTACCGCCGATGATGTCGTGATTGGTAACCAAACCACTCCAGCCTCAGGCGCTTACAATTTTGCAGGCTTGATGCCAGGCAATTATGTCATCTCATTCAGTGGTTTGCCCGCAGGCTATGTCTTCACCCAACCAAATGTTGGTGGCGACGACACGATCGATAGCGAGGCAAATGCCACAGGCTGTGCTGGCATCATCGCCTTGGGCGTTGGCGAAAACGACGATTCAGTCGATGCAGGCGCATATCAACCATTGGCGGTTGGTAACTACGTTTGGAACGATGCCAACAACAATGGGGTTTTCAACGCAGGCGAAACTGGAATCAGCGGCGTAACTGTCAACTTGTACCGCGAAGGTTCAAGCACGGTTCTGGCGACAACCACCACCAACGCCACAGGCTACTATCACTTTGCAGTGCTCAGCGCAGGCAATTATGTGATTGAGCTTGATGCCAGCAACTTCTCAGGTGCAGGCACGTTGGTCGGCTACACCAGCAGCACGGGCACAGCAGGCAGCCCAACCGGAGCCTACGAAGTTGCACCCGATCCCGATAACAACATTGATAATGACGACAACGGCTCAATTGTTGGCACTCTGGGCACAACGGGCGTAATTCAAGCCGCCAGTGTAACCTTGGCCGACAACAGCGAACCAACCGGCGAAACCAACGGCAGCGGCGACACTACGCCGGATAGTTTCAGCAACTTGACGGTTGACTTTGGGGTCTTCCAACCATTGAGCCTTGGCAACCGCATTTGGAACGATGCCAACAACGATGGATTGCGCAATAACGGCGAAACGGGCATTGCCAATGTGACCGTCGATCTGTACATGGATCGTGATAGCAGCGGCGCAATCGATGCCGCCGATGCCCCAACGGTCGCCAGCGTCCAAACCAATGCTAGCGGCTACTATTTGTTCAACAATTTATTAGCTGGTGACTATTGTGTTGCCATTCCAAGCAGCAACTTCACAGGCGCTGGAGTCTTGGTTGGTTTCAGCAGCAGCACTGGCGCAACTAGTGCAACGGGAGCCTTCGAGCCAGGCCTCGATCCTGATAGCGACAACGCCGACGATAACGACAACGGCTCGGTTGTTGGCGCACTTGGCACAACTGGTAGCGTTCAAAGCGCCTGTTTCAGCCTTGCCGCAGGGGCTGAGCCAACCACTGAAGCTGATAGCAATGGCACGGGCGGCTCGATCGATGCCAACAGCAACTTAACGGTTGACTTCGGCTTCTATCAATTACTCAGCCTTGGCGATTTGGTCTGGGATGATGCCAACAACGATGGCTTGGTCTCAGGTGGCGAAATGGGCATCGCTGGCGTAACCGTGGCCTTATATGCTGATGATGGCGATGGCAGCTTCGATGCTGGCGATAGCTTCATCCGCCAAACCACCACGATCGCTGGTGGCTTGTACAACTTCGATCAACTCTTGCCAGGCAACTATATTGTGGTCTTGCCAGCGGGCAACTTTACAACTGGCAATATTCTGCAAGGTTGGGCTAGCTCAACTGGTGGCAGCAGCGAACCAGCCAGCGATCCCGATAACAACATCAACAATGATGATAATGGCACGACGATTGGCACCCTTGGCACAACTGGGGTCATCGCCAGCAACGCGATCAGCTTGAATGCTGGCAGCGAACCAACCAACGACGGCGACACCGACCCAAATACCAATCATTCACTCGACTTTGGGGTCTTTACCTTGGGCGGCTTGGGCAATTATGTCTGGTTCGATACCAATGGCAACGGAATCCAAGATGGCACGGAAAATGGCGTTGGCGGCGTAACCGTAACGCTCTACACGCCTGGCCCCGATAACCAACCATGTACCGCCGATGATGTCGTGATCGGCAGTCAAATCACGAGCGGCACTGGCAACTATAGCTTTGGCGATTTGCAACCAGGCAGCTATTTGGTCAAGTTCAGCGATTTGCCAGCAGGTCATGTCTTTACCCAGCCAAATCTTGGCGGCAACCCGGCAAACGACAGTGATGCCAACCAAATCACTGGCTGTAGCGGCTTGGTCACAATCAATGTCGGCACGTATAACGACACAATCGATGCAGGGATTTATCAATTAGCTGGCTTAGGCAACTATGTCTGGCACGATCTCGATGTTGATGGGATTCAAGATGGCGGCGAACAGGGCATTGCCAATGTGACAGTGCGCTTGTACATCGACAACAATACCGATGGCACACCTGATGGCGCAGCAATTAGCAGCACCTTCACCGGAGCAATCGGCGATTACTTCTTTGGTCAATTGCCACCAAACTCCTATTTGGTTGAATTTGTCGCTCCAAGCGGCTACTTCTTCACCCAACAAGGAGCAGGCAGCGACCCAACCATTGATAGTGACGCTGATACCACCACTGGTCAAGCAGCAACCGTCACGCTTTCCAGCGGCGATTCCAACCCGAATATCGATGCAGGCTTGTATCAATTGGCCAGCTTAGGCGACACGATTTGGTACGATACCAACATCAACGGCATCCAAGATAGTGGCGAAACTGGCGTGAACGGCTTGACGGTCAATTTGCTCAATAGCAGCAATGTGGTAATCGACACAACCACCACGGTCAATGGCAACTATCAATTCACTGGATTGATGCCAGGCGTTGGCTATTATGTCGAGTTCACCAAGCCTGCCAACTATAACTTCAGCCAAGCCAATGTTGGGGCAAACGATGCAATCGATAGCGATGCCAACCCAGCCAACGGCTTGAGCACATTGATTACCTTGGCTTCGGCTGAGAACAACCCAACCATCGACGCAGGCATTTATGAATTAGCTAGTGTTGGCAACTTGGTTTGGGAAGATCAAGATGGCGACGGCATTCAAGACGGTACAGAGCCAGGCGTTGGCGGTGTAATTATCCGCATCTACGACAATAGCAACGCTTTGGTCGATACCCAAACGACCGCTCCAACTGGGGTTTACAGCTTCACCAGCTTGATTCCAGCGACTTACACGATCGAGTTCCAACAACCAGTTGGCATGGAATTTACCACACCAAACGTTGGTGGCAACGATACTGTTGATAGCGATGTTGATGTTGGAACTGGCTTAACTCCCGCCATCGACTTGGCCGCTGGCGAAAATGACATGACCTGGGATGCTGGGGTTTACACACCAGTCAGCTTAGGCGACTTGGTTTGGAACGACATCAACAACAATGGTATCATCGATGGTAGCGAAGCTGGCATTGAAAACGTGGCGGTTGATATCTATCGCGATACCAATGCCAATAATCAACCAGACACTGGTGAAATGGTTGCGAATACCCTCACCGATGCTAACGGCAACTATTTGTTTACTGGTGCGCTACCTGGTGATTACATCGTGGTATTGCCAAGCAGCAACTTTGCCACAGGCGCAGTACTTGAAACCTATGTCAGCAGCACTGGCAACTTTGGCGCTCAACCAACGCCATTCGAGCCGGCCAGCGACCCCGATAACGACATTAACGACGACGATAACGGGATCACCTTCGCCGGCGGAGTCAAGAGCTTAGTCGTCACCGTTTTGGCCAATAGCGAGCCAACCAACGACGGCGATAGCAGCGCCAATAGCAATTTGAGCATCGACTTCGGCGTGTTCATCCCAGCTAGCCTTGGTAGCATCGTTTGGTACGACACCGATGCTAACGGCCAATATACACCAAGCGATAGCGGCGTTCCAGGCGTGATTGTGACGCTCTATGACATCAACGGCACGGCGATCATCAGCACGACCACCGATGCCAATGGTGGCTACCAATTCACCAACTTGCCTCCAGGCAGTTATCTGGTTGGTTTCGATAACTTGCCTCCAGGCTTCGTCTTTACCCACGATGATATGGGCAACGATGCCAGCGATAGCGATGTTGATCCCAACACTGGCTTGAGCGACATCATTGTCTTGGTTCCAGGCGATAACAATGGCACAATTTACGCTGGCGTAACCACACCAAACGCCATCGAGTTGGCTGATTTCAGCGCAATTCGTGAAGCTGGCAATGTGGTCGTTCAATGGACAACTGTCAGCGAATCAAAAACCCTGGGCTTCCATTTGTATCGCAGCAGCGACGGCAATCGCGCCAATGCAATGCGTGTCACCAGCAGCATGATCGCTGCTCAAGGCCGCAGTGGTGGCGCAAGCTATCGCTGGATCGACAGCAACGTCGATGATAGCAGCACCTATACCTATTGGTTGGTGGAAACCGAACTCGATGGCACAACCAACGAGTATGGCCCAGCTAGCACCAATGGTACACAGGCTAATAGCTATCGAATCTTCGCACCAATGACCACTCGGTAATCGCGTCGGTAAGGGCTGGCTGGCATCATGCTAGTCAGCCCTTGATTTTTACACTGAGGATTGTGGCATATGTGGCGTTATCTTGCTCTTTTTGGCATTCTTTGTTCGTTCGCCTTCAATCCACCACAGCATGCCTCGGCTCAACCAGCAATTCAAACTCGCGCAACCATCAATGAAACCCCAAACGGTTTGCAAATCGAATGGCAAGCGGCCAAAGCAGTGCGGCCATTTGCCGTTTTAGTCGCCGATGCTTGGCAATTTCAGCCAACGCTCCAAGCGCTCAGTCTCGATCACCAAAACATCAATCAACTCGCCGATTTGCCAGCACCAATAATTGTGCTGCGCGAAGGTCGGTTTCGTGGCCAACGCTTGGTCGTACTGCAACCGCAAACGACATTCAACCAACAAGCTATTACCCAAGCCACAGTCTCTGTTAGTAATGCTCAATTGTTGAATGATCCTCATCGCTTGATCGATCAGCCATTTCAATTAACCCAAAGCGTGCCCAGCCCTCAATCAGGCCAAGGCTGGCGTGTTGTTGTCAATCAAGCAGGTATGCAGCAATTAACGGGTGCAAGCTTGGAGCAAGCAGGCATTAACTTAGCCACGCTCGAACGCTATAGCCTGCAACTGTGGTATAAAAATCAACAATTAGCAATCGAGGAGCAAGGCACGCTCGACGGCAGCTTTGATCGCAACGATGCAATTTGGTTTTATCAACCCAGTGTTGGCGACCGTTGGAATACAACCAGCAGTGTGTGGCTCAAAATCGGGGTCGCCCACAGCAGCCCAAAAATTCAGCAAATCAGCATCGATCCAACTGGCTTGCCAACTAGCAACCAAGCCTACCAAACCAGCACTTGGTATGCCCCAAAAATCTACGATTCCTTGCAGGCTGGCAACGATGGCGACCATTGGTTTAGCGCCGATTTAAAGGCTGGCCCAGATCTCAACCCAATTACCCAGCAGATTTGGCTCACCAGCACCTTGCCACTCGCGACTGGCCCAAGCACAGTTACGCTCAGTGGAATTGTCTACACTAGCGCCGTCACCAGCGTAGCAATCACCAGCAGCCAACGGATCAATCTTAATTTGAATAGTGGTATTTTTACCAAATCGGCCCAACTTGCCCCAAGCCAAAACCTGCAACTGGCAATCGCCAGCACCCAGCAAATCAGCGGAATTTCGCTTGATCGGCTGGTTTGGCAGCGGCCTGTGCTGCTCAACGCCAACTATCAATCGTTTCAATGGCAAGCATTACGTAAAGCCAATTATCAAATTAGCAACCAACCCAACCAAGCTGTTAGCTATAACGTGAGCAATCCATGGCAACCGCAGCGTATGCAATTTCAAAATAATACGCTGGCCGCCAATCCAGGCGATTATCTGCTGGTCAATCCCACCAACCTTCCACAGCCCAGCATCCAAGCCAGCGCCACCGTTAATTGGGCTACACCTGCCAAAACAATCTATCTTGCACCCAAACAATGGCATAGCCTCGTCCAGCCATTGATCAATCGTCGCCAGCAGCAGGGTTGGCAGCCTTTGTTGGTCGATGTTCAGGCGATTTATGATCGTTGGAGCAGCGGCAATGTTGATCCGTTGGCGATTCGCGATTTTATGCGCTACCTCGCCAGTACTTGGCCGCAAGCACCTCAATCGTTGGTTTTAGTTGGCGATGGCACGATCGATCCGCTGAATTATCTAGGCCGCAACAACCCCAATATGATTCCACCATTGCCTGCTTACACCGACCCATGGCTTGGTGAAATCGCCTGCGACACATGTTTTGTCCAACTTGATGGTGCAAATCCCTTGGACGACCCAATGCCCGACCTGCAAATTGGCCGCTTACCCGCCAAAACCAGCACCGAAGTCAGCAATTTAATCAACAAAATCAACGCTTACGAAAACGCTCCAGCCGATCTGCGCTGGCGTTCGCGCCAAGTCTATATTGCTGATAATTACAAAACAGCCAATGGTCAGGCCGATTATGCAGGCGATTTTGCCGCATTGAGCGATATCATGCTTAGTTATCAACCAAGTCAGCTCGATATTCAGCGCATCTATTACGACCCTTGGCGCAAAACCAACAACGGCCTGCCGCAAACTGATCCTTGGCGCATCACCAGCGCCGACCAAGCCCGTCAAAAAACCTTTGAGCAACTTAATCAAGGGGCGGCAGTAGTGACCTACGTTGGCCATAGTCATCAATATCAATGGGCAATTACCGATTTGAGCAATAACCAGCCCTATCTGTTGAGTTTGTACGATAGCGACCGCTTGCAAAATAGCCCAGCCCTGCCGATGATCTTGGAGATGACTTGTTTGACTAGCGCCTTTCAGACCCCCGCATGGAGTGGTACGAGCCTTGATGAACGTTTGGTGCTACAACCGCAGGGTGGCGCAATTGCCACCTGGGGTTCAGCGGGCTTAGGCGTGGCCCATGGTCATGATCTGCTCAACGCAGGCTGGTGGCAACGCATGTGGAGCAATCCTAGCCAAACACCGATTGGTACAGGAGTACTAGCAGGCTTATTGCACTTGTTCAGCGATGGTGGCTGTTGCCAAGATAGCCTGCAAAGCTCGATTCTTTTGGGCGATCCCAACATCTTATTACAACACCAAGAGCGCCAAGCTATCTACCTACCAGCAATTATTAAATAATCACATAGCTAAAGAACTAGTGTTATCTAGGACTAATGGGCTACTCTCTTAAACTCCCCTCTTACATCCAACACGACTAAAGAGTAGCTCATATATGCACCCGAATGATTCAACGGTTAAATCAGCTAAAACCCCTATTCTAGTAGTAGTATGATCAAACCTAGGATGAGCCAAATACCTGTGTGGGGGATCTTTTGCGCGGGGGCGTATCCCTCATTTTTAAAAGCCATGACCTAAATCAAGATAGTACCTTTATGCTAGCTTTTTGGTGGCTTAAGCAGCTAAAGCTACTACTATAATGCAAATGCATTTATTCAACACTTGATACTTAATTCTTTACCAATATTCATGTACGTTCTTCGGAAGGGCATCGTTGACGATGTTTTGCGACGTAGAACTCTTTGGCTATGTGGCAAACATTTTTACCTCACCCAGCCATGCTGAGGAACTAGGAGCACCAGATGGTCGTTTTGATCACGGAGAGTAATGAGCTTCGCCAACGGTTTATCGACCGTTTTGAAGTTTTGGCCATGCCATTAATGGTGACAACGCCACGCATGATCAATGCATGCTTTCAACAATTTGTTCCCGAGCGGATTTTTGTCGATGCAAGTATCTGCACCCCTGGCTTAATTCGTTGGCTTGATCAATGCGACGATGCAGAAATTATTTTGATCGCCAATTCGCGTGGCTCGATTCGCCATGCACCACGTGGGGCGATTATGTATATTCATCCTTCCTTAGAACCAGAAGATATTGTGCCGCTCTTGCCACTACGCCAAGATGCCAATAGCGCCGCCTAAACGCTTGCGAAGCCTGTTGATTTGAGAATATCAACAGGCTTCGATCATGTTCGCCCCAATTTTTCCCTATTCCAAACCCCAATCAACGCCGCTGTTGGACAAAGCGCGACCAGCCCGTGGTTTCTGAGTCATTGGCTACCACATTGAGTAATTGCTGGGCTTCAACAAATTGCCCGTTATATTCCAAGGCCAATGCCTTCAACACCATCGCTTCATGCTGCGACCATCGATCTGGCAGTGGTTGCTCAAGTTGGGCTAGTATTGCGAGCGCTAGTAGCGGATCATTGCGCTCAAATAACGCCTGATAGACTGTTGCAATCGATGAATAATTGTATTCATCACCATAGTTGGGTGAGATATCAGGCGCTGCTGGTACGCGCTGTTCAAGCTCGCCATCACGCAAGCCATATTCGATCTGGCTCATCGTTGGTTGGTTGCCAGAGCTATCAGGCAAAAAGCTAGTAATTACATGTTGGGTTCCATCGAGTTGCGGAGCCAAACTGATTGTGGCGCTAAAAACACGAGTTGCTTGATTCTGAAATGCATAATTTATGCGGAAGCGATCACCAACCCAAGCCAGCAGATCGAATCCTCGACCATGGTCAAACAGCCATTCTGGTGCGCCATCAGCATCAAGATCGGTAATCGAGGCTATCTGTGGTTGGTCAAATGGGAAATAAGAATCAGTGAGGGTTGCCAAATCTGTGGCACTACTCCATGGCTGTCACACATAGAGCGGCTGATAGCCAACCTCGGTCGAGAGCATTGCCCACGGTGTATATATCCCAAGCCAATCGACCACGCCCAGCGGGTCATTCACTCCATCGCCATTTAAATCGTAGGCTGTGCTAAGCTGCTGCCAAGGCAAGCCCAAGCTAGCAAATTGTTGCTCAAGCGGTGTAGCTTGCGTCCATTCATACAGCGGAACAAGCACCCGTGGATGACAAAGTGGCAACCAATCAAACTCATTGAGCGAAAACCCATCCAGCCAAGCGCGTCGGTATTCTTCCATAATCAATGGACGTTCAGTATCTAGCAGGCTACACCATTGAGTAATCGAGCCATTAAAACTAGAAAGACTAAATTTTTGCACTGCTGCCGCTGCCAGCGAGTGCGGAAAGCGCTGGATGACTTGCGCCCATGCTGCCTGTGCCGCCAGCGGATTGTGATTGAGTAGATGAATCGCGCCAATCCGAAAGAGCGCAACAGGCCGCGCATCCTTGAATGTGGTTTTGTAGCCAAAATAGGCACTACCATCGGCCTGATTTGCAGCACGTTCGAGCCACATAATGGCTTCATCAAAGCGGCCAAGCACTAACAAGCCTTGGGCATGGCGCATCTGAGCGCCAATCGTATGCGAGTATGTTCCTGTTGGCAACGCCAATTCAGCCGGGCTTAAATACTGCCCATCAAAGCGATAATTGGCATCAGGGCTACTAACGCTGAGGGTCGGACTATTTTGGCTTATGCTCAAATCGCCGGTATCGGCCCAGTCGGGAAATAATTGCCACGCCACGCCATCACGCCAAGTCCAACCATACGTCCGACCAGAACAAGCGGAGCCGCAACCGCTTGAGCGCACCAGCAACTCTGGTTGAGCATCGCCAGTAACATCACCAAGTTCAACCTGCGCCCCTGAATCATTGTTGAAACTCAAGATCTGCTCACCAACCCAACGCCCATGCTGCCAACGCATCCAACGAAGTTTGCCTAGCTTGGGATGCGTACCAGAAATTCTCGCATAAAGCAGATAATCTTGGGTTGCATCGCCATCCAAGTTGGTGGGCATAATTGTGAGTTGGTCAATTTCTAAGCTTGGTTGGCCTACCGTCAACTTGCTGGGTAAATCAAGCGCCAAAAATTCTGCCTCAGTCCAGCCATCATAAGCCCATGTAGTATCCATCTGCTGCGGATCGTCCCCCCCGATTTCCTGTGTGGGCTGACCAATGCTGATGATTCGTCGCCACAACGCCAGTGCTTGGGGATCATCAGGATGGCGCTGAAGATAGTCGGCAATTTGCAACGCTAAGGGCTTGCCACAGCCACGAGTCGGCGCACCAGACTCACAATAATCAATTGGCTGGGCACGCAACAGCAGCTCAGTGGTTGTACTAACCGTCGTCGTAGCGGCAACAACCGGAGTAGCAGTTTCCGGTGGCAGGGTAGGGGTTGCAAGTGCAAGTGGCGTGGTCGTTTCAAGTGACGAAACGTTGGTGGTAGTTGCAGTACATGCACTCAATGCAGCAACCAATAGCGCCAACAAACTCATTCGGGCAATCTGCATCATCAGCTCTCCGCAGCATTAATTGGGGTTAGCTGCACTGTAGTAACTCATGCGTTACCCAACAATGATGCAAAGGTGATAGATCAATGAGATGATCGAAAAGCTGTGGTGCAGATGCAGTCAATCTTCATGCCCTCACCCCCTAGCCCCTTCATCCCACACGCGGGAGAGGGGGAATCAGCCGTGGTTCTTCCCTCTCCTGCCGCAGTGGGAGAGGGGTTGGGGGTGAGGGATCGTATCGGGCTATTTCGATGACTGGCGGGCTATTGACGGGCTAGGTTCAGCGGTGCATAGTGTTTCCAACATCTGATCAGTCAGATGATCGATCGCTGGCTCAGCCGTTTCGCTGCCTTGAGCCAAAATGTCGCGCAAGGCCGCACGCGCTCGATGTAACCGCACTTTCAATGCCGAGGGTGTTATCTGCAATAAATTGGCGGCTTCCTCGGTGCTGTAATGCTCAATATCACGGGCAATCAAGGCCGTCCGCAAGCTTTCGGGCAATTGCTCGATCGCGCTGCGTAATTCAGCACTCAACTCGCGATCCAAAACCCATAATTCAGGCCGTGGGCTGGCACTCTCCAAATCAAACTGCTCGTCGATTGGCACGGTTTGTGCTCGCTTACGCCGCAACCGCATAAAACAGGCATTGACTACAATTCGTTGGAGCCACGCGCCCAAGGCACCATCACCACGATATTGCTCGATTTTACGACAGGCTTCAATAAAGCTCTCTTGAATTACATCTTCGGCTTCATCGGCATCACCGACCATGCGGAGGGCCACATGATACAAACGTGAAGCATAGCGTTTTAGCAGGCAAGTACAAGCCATGCGCTCACGCCGCCGCAAGGCCTGAATCAACTCTGATTCCTCTTGATAGTAGGTGGCATCAATTTCCCATGGCTTTTGCATCGCAATTCCTTAACTGCAAACCAATCCATGTAACCATTGTACAAGCAAACGCATCAAGAATATGTAACAGCAAAATGGAGGGTTGTCTATGTTTTTCCAACGGTTGTATCACGATGGTTTAGCCCAAGCAAGTTATTTAGTCGGTTGCCAAAAAACTGGCGAAGCTTTGGTCATTGATCCCCATCGTGATAGTGCAGTGTATTTGAATGCAGCGCAAGCGGCTGGTTTGCGGATTAGCGCAATCACCGAAACCCATATTCACGCCGATTTTGTCTCGGGCAGCCGCGAGCTGGCGCAAATTACGGGCGCAAAACTGTATCTTTCGGCAGCAGGCACAGCAGCTTGGCAATATGCTTTTGCCAGCAGCAACCCCAATGTGCAGTTGATCAACGATGGCGATAGCTGGATGGTTGGCAATTTGAAGATCGAGGTCTTGCATACCCCAGGCCATACGCCAGAACATGTGATTTTTATGCTCACCGACACGCCTGCTGGCGATGAACCAATGGGTATTTTCACAGGCGATTTGTTGTTTGCTGGCGATGTTGGCCGCCCTGACTTGCTCGAAAAAGCCGCTGGGATTCAAGGCACCAGCGAGGCCGGAGCCAAAGATTTGTTTAAATCGTTGCAGCGCATCGCTTCCTTGCCCGATTTCTTGCAAGTTTGGCCAGGCCATGGTTCGGGCAGCGCTTGTGGCAAAGCACTGGGAGCTGTGCCGCAAAGTACCTTGGGCTACGAAAAGAAAGTTAATTGGGCCTTCAAACAGCAGAACGAGGCTGATTTTGTGGCCGCAGTGCTCGATGGTCAGCCAACGCCACCGCCCTATTTCGCCGCGATGAAGCGCATCAACCGCGATGGTCCTGAGTTGCGCCCGCAACGTTTGCCAGCCCTCAGCCTTGCCGAAATTAAGCTTGATAATCGGTTGGTTGTTGATTTACGTTCGGCCAATGATTTTGCTCAAGCCAGCATTCCAGGCGCACTCAGCCTGACCAGCGGCGCGATGCTCAATCGCTGGGCCGGTTGGTTTGTGCCGGTCGCAAGCAAGGTTGTGTTAATTGGCACTGCCGAAGCGGCCAAAACTGCCCAAACCGAGCTAAGCATGATCGGCATCGACCAAATCGAAGGCTATATCACGCCCGATATGCTAACCGAATGGCTCAAAACCAACCCAAGCCAAAGCTATCAACGGGTGCCAGCCGCCAATTTGAGCGAACAACTTGACCAGGCGTTTGTGCTCGATGTGCGCACGCCCGAAGAATATGCCAACGGTCACGGAGCTAAGGCGGTCAATATTCCATTGAATGAATTACCCAAGCGCCTGGCCGAAATTCCCAATGATCAACCGTTGATCGTGCATTGTCAGGCGGGTGGGCGTTCGCCAATTGCCATGAGTTTGCTCAAACCACATTTCAGCCAAGCCATGGTTGAGATGAGCGACGGCTGGAATGGTTGGTATCAATTGAAAAAGGAGCGTCACGTATGATCAACGAATTAAGTGTGCAAGAACTACAAGTGTGGGCCAACCAACAAACGATCTTTTTGATCGATGTGCGTGAGCCAGCTGAATATGCCACGGGCCATATCAAAGGCAGCAATTTAATGCCCTTGAGCCAACTCAACAATTATCGCAACCAAATCCCGCATGATCTGCCAGTCGTGGTGGTTTGTCGTTCAGGCCAACGCAGCAGCATGGCCGCCCAATGGCTCGCAAGCAATGGCTGGAACAACATCTACAACACCCGTGGCGGCATGCTGGCTTGGAGCAAAGCTGGCCTACCCGAAGAACGCTAGCAAGAGGATACCAACCAGATCATGAGTATAAGTTTGATTGTGCTAGCGCTGCTGGTCGGCGCTAGCATCGGCCTCACCTTGGGAATGTTGGGCGGTGGCGGCTCAATTTTGACCGTGCCAGCCTTGGTCTATGTGCTTGGGCTAAGCGCTCACGACGCAACCACCAGTTCATTGGTGATTGTTGGCCTGAACGCCGCCTTTGGGGCATGGCTGAATTGTCGGCGTGGCCCATGTATGTTGCGCCATGCCTTTGTATTTGGTGGCATCGGCTTGGGCGCAGCCTTTTTGGGCGCACGAGTTTCGCAATATATTCCAGAGGTTTGGCTATTGACGATGTTTGGTAGCCTGATGCTGATCATCGGCAGTATGATGTTGCGGCCCAAAGTTCAAGCCAAAACCGACGAACAAGCGATCGCATGGCCAGCAGTGGTTATGGGCGGGCTAGGCGTGGGCTTTTTGACCGGATTTTTGGGCGTTGGCGGTGGATTTTTGATCGTACCAGCTTTGGTATTATTGCTGCATATGCCAATGCGCACCGCCATTAGCTCATCGCTGATTGTGATTGCATTAAATAGTAGCGCTGGCATTTTGGGCCATTTGCAGGGCAGCCATTTTGATTGGACGCTGATTGGCTTGATTATTAGCGGCGGCGTGATTGGCAATTTACTAGGAACCCGTTTCGCTCAAAAAGTCCAAGTTCAAACCCTGCAACGCAGCTTTGCCTTCTTCGTGATTGCTCTCGGCATCTTCCTCGTGATTAAAAACTTCCCCTTAGCTTAATTGCAATGGCGCTGTTGTTGCGGCAGGAGCGCCATTTGCCAAACAATTCCACAGTATCGAGAAGCCTATGCTATAATCGGCAGGGTTGATGGTTCGTGATCTGTGTGAGGCATTGAGTTTGAGCTACGTTTTACCGCTTGGCCCGTTTCACCCCGACTGGCAAACCCCGATGCGCATGGTCTTACGGGTTGAGGGCGAACAGATTGCTGATGTTGAATTTCGTGATGGCTACACCAATCGCGGCATTAGCGAGCGTTTGACGCGCACCACCATTCCTCAGGGATTACACCTTGTGAGCCATATTTGTGCCGCTGATAGCCATGCCCACTCATTGGGTTTTTGCTTGGCACTCGAACAATTGCTTAAAATTAATGCTTCGGAGCGAGCTGCTGCCTTACGCTTGCTCGCCTGCGAAGTCGAACGCGCCACCGTCCATCTCAGCACGATGAAAGAAGTGCTGACAATTTTGGGCTTGCAACGCGATGCTGAGCATGTGCAAAAACTGCATCATGGCTTATTTGAAGTCATGCAACACTTATGCGGCACGAGTTCGCCGCCCAACTATATTGTGCCAGGTGGCGTGCGCCAAGATCTCAGCAGCACCGAACAAGAATCGATGGCGTTGCAATTTCGTCGCCTCGAACGCTTGATGTATCGCTTCGTTGATCGCTTTATCGATCATCGCGGGGTTTTGCGGCGCTGTGTGGGTGTTGGCGTGCTCAGTCGCGAGGCTGCCGAACAATTCGGGGTGCGTGGGCCAATGGCGCGAGCCGCAGGCATCGGCTTTGATGCCCGAATTGATCGCGCCTATGGTGCTTATGCGCAATTTCCACCCAGCCGTGTAACCCAAGAGCGTGGCGACGTTTATGCCCGATTGGTGATTTTCTCGCTAGAAGCCTTTGAAAGCCTTAAATTGGCAATTCGGGTGCTGGCCAATTTGCCTAGCGGCGATTGGGCTGGCAACGCGCCCGATAGCGTACCTCAAGGCAGCGTCACCTCGAATATCGAATCGGCGCGGGGCACGCTACGCTATACCGTCCAAAGCAACGGGGTCAAATTAACCAGTGTGCGGATTGACGCACCACGCCAATTTGATCGCTTGATTGCCCGCACCATCTTGGCCGGAATGAACATCGACGACGCACCCTTAATTATCGCCTCGGCTAGTGCTTGCACTGCCTGTAGCGAAGAATAACGCATGAACGGACAAACACTCCTCACCCTTGCGCCCTTTGGGCTGATGATGATCATCGCTTTGGTCAGTTGGTTGACTGGTCAGCGTTTGCGCACGCGCTTGTTGGGTTTAATCGCCAGTGGCTTGACCCTGGTAGCACTGGCAATCGTTTGGTGGCTCGCCCAAGGCGATTTACCGCTCGATGTTGGGCAACGCGCTTGGCTCAGCAGTTATGGCGTTGGCCCCAACCCACTGATGCGTTCGCTGCTGACCTTGCATCTTGATGGCTTGAGCTTACTATTTGCGGCAATCACCTTATTGCTCGCCAGCATTGGCTTTGCCCACTTGGCTTTGGCCTTGGGACGCGGCTTGGTTGGTTACGGTCGGCTCTGGTCGGGCATCGCAATTATGGTGTTTGGCAGTTTGCTGGGCATTTTAGCTGGCGATTTGCTGCTGTTGGCTTTTGGCTGGGGCTTGGCCTTGTTGGGCAGCACACTGGCTCGTCAAGTCGTGGGCAGCGATGATCAACGCACACCTTCAGCCTTGGGAATGAGCGGATTAAGTGGCTTTGCCATTTTGGTCGCCGTGCTTAGTCAATCGGTACGCCCTGAAGATGTGCTTGATGGCTCGTTTGTGATGGCCGACATTGGAGTTGGTCAATATTTGCGCACATGGTTGCCGCTGGCAGTGGGCGTAGGCATTGCGCTCGGCTTCCCGCCATTTGGTCGCGTGCTGAGCGACGATGAAGATACGACTCCAGCGTTGCATGGCTTGATCATCAGTGCTGGCGTGCCAGTTTTGGCGGTCTACACATTTTTACGTTTCTTCGGGCTGAATCTTGGCACATGGCCGGAAGCATGGTTTGCAGCCTTGAGCTATGTTGGTGCTTTGGCCAGCATCGTGGGCGCAGCCTATGCCTTACGAGCGACCCGTTTCGGCCCCTTGGTTGGCTGGCAAGCCGTCGCGCAATGGGGCAATGTCGCCATGGCTTTGGGTCGCTACGAGCCAAATCTGCCACTCGGCGGCGAACATAACACCGCCGTGGTGATGGCAACTCTCACGATCACAGTGACAACCTTGGTGGCAACAATGCTCGGAGCCATGGCCTTGGGTACGTTGGAGCGCCGCAGTGGCAGCGACCTGATCGCCAAACAACCAGCCTTGGGCGCACCATTACGCGCTGCTGGTTTAGCCTATGCCCTTGCCACCGCCGCCGCTGTTGGCTTGCCCGCCTTACCAAGCTTTTGTGCACGCCGCTGGCTAATGGATTATACGGGCGCGGGTGGTTGGAGCATGGGAGTCTTTTTCGTCAGCAGTGGCTTGCTCTTGCTCTCGTTTATTGGCTCGAATGCGCTGTTTTGGCGGGTCGATCCCCAACGCCCTGTAACCCCAGTTGATGCTGGTCGCGCCAACGATGGCTTATTGCTCGGCTTGAGCTTGCCCTTGATTGGCCTGAGTTTGGCTCCCGAAGTTTTAGTTTGGTTGTTGCAACCAGCCTTACGCACCTTGCAAGCAGTGCCTAGCCCAATGGATGATCTTGGGAGCATGAGCTGGGGTTTGCGCGGCAGTTTGGTGCTTGGTTTTATGCTGTTGCTCTTTGGCTGTTTTCGCTCACAACGTCAGGCAATTATGCCTTGGAATGGTGGCGAACAGCCCGATCGTGATGATGGCACAGCTCATTTACCAGCAGCGAGCAGCCGTATGCTGAGTGGCCTTGCCGTTTTGGGCAATCCACGACCAGCTTTGCGGCAAAGCCATGGCATCTTGCAAGGCCTCAGCAGCCGGATCGCTTGGGTTTTGCAATTCTTTAGCGGGCGCTACTATCTGACTGGAATTCTAATCGCGGCCCTAACAATTGTCTTGTTATTAATGCAATAGAGGAAGCTTGGTCACTCGCCGTGACGAGCATAAACAGCCTATGACAATCACCATCTGGATTTTAATTACGTTGCTGGTAGCCAGCGGCGCAGTCATCGCAATTATGCGCGATTGGCGCTTTAGCCTGATTGCGGTCTTGGTTAATTATATCGCCCAAGGCTTGTTTATTGCCCAACAGCAATTTGTCGTGCCCGATTTGGTGATTGCTGGGCGGCAGTTTAGCTCGCTGGTGTTTATCAAATTAATTACTGGCATCGGCGTGGCGATCATTCTTGGCATTACCGCGCTAACCTTTTCTCGCGAATATGGGCTGGAAGATCTCGATGAATTTTCCTTGGCTGAACTACGGCGGGCTGCGCGGGTAGCTCAACGAGCCAGCAGCCAAGAAAATCGCAAAGTTGGCGATTACATTGTGCCAATCTGGTCAACTGTGTTGGTAGGCTTGGCCAGTTTCTTCTTGCCACGCGTGTTGCCCTTGGCGGTCGAAATGTATCCCGACCAAGTGGGTTTGGCACGGGCGATCGATTTTATGTGGTATTGGCAAGTTTTTATTGGCTTAATTAGCTTGGTACTTGCAACCGATATTTTGAAAATTGGGCTAGGCTTGTTGCTCTGCCTCAGTGGCCTCGATTTGCTCTACACCACCTTGGCCAACCGGATTAATATTCTGGCCTTGGGAACGCTCAGTTTGGTTACCTTGCTCTTGGCTTTGGCGATTGCCTACCTCAGCGGCTTGCTCTATGGTCGCTTCAAAACCTTGAATCTCAGTGAAACGGAGCGCCTGAAATGACCTTTTTGCTGATGTTTTGCTTGCCATTGGTCATGGCGGCGGTCTGTTTTGGCTTGCGCCAACAACAAGGGTTGGCGCAAATTTTGGCAATTGGCACAACTATTTTGCTCGGTTGGGTGATTTGGCAGGTGCCAGTTGACCAGCCACTGAGCATCGTTGGCGTAAGCATGACTGTCCGCGAAATCAACCGCTTGTTTTTATTGGCGGTCGCAGGCAGCTTTGCAATTACCTTTATTGTGGCAACGCGGGTTGCGCACGGCGAAAATTTCGTCGTCATTGGCCTGATCATTTTTAGTTTGATCAACGCGGCACTGACGATCGACGTACAATCGCCATTTTTGATCACGCTGTTGCTGCTGGCCACGGGTTTGGCGATTATTCTAGCCCAAGTCGATTTGCCGATTGGCAGCCCAACCTTGCTGCGTGGTCGAGCGATTGGCAGCGGTTTGCGCTACTTGGTGTTGATGCTGTTGGCAGGGGTTTTGCTGGCTTTATGTTTTGTGCTAGCTGACCTCGAAAATACCCCTGATCGGTTGAGCACCACCTCATTAGCACGGCCATTATTGGCCTTGTTGATCGTCGGCATCAGCCTGCGCTTAGCAATTATTCCGTTTCATAGTTGGCTGCCCGATTTGCTGGAAGATTCGCCGCCCTTGGTCGGCATCTTGATTGGCATGATCAACTTGGCAGCATTGCTGTTCTTGGTTTCAGCCTTCCAATTTTTGCTCGCGCCCGGCTTGTTGACGCTTGATCCTGGGCGTTTGCGCTTGGTACGCTTTTTCGCGCTTGGCTCGGCGATTGGCGGTAGTTTGTTGGCCATCCACGAACGACCATCATTACGGCGCTTTTTGGCCATGCTGTTAATTTCCGACAGTGGTATGATGCTGTTCGGCGTGGTTTCCTCGACGACTGGCTTGACCGGAGCGCTGTTTCAAGCCTTCAATCAATTAGTTTTGAGTGTGGTGCTGTGGACAGCCGTAGCACTACTAGAACGGCCTGAACCGACGCGGGCAGCGGCTGGCGATGGTTGGTTGCGGCGGCGGCCATGGGCCAGTGGCGTGTTTATTTGTGGCGTTTTGGCCTTACTCGGCATTCCACCATTCAATGGCTTTGCCAGCCGCACCTTGCTCTACCAAGGGGCTGCCGAGGAAGGTCGCGGCTATCTAATCGCCTTGTTGATTGCCACGATGTTGGGAGCCTATGCTTTTGCCTTGGTCTTGCGTGACCATTTCTTGGGTCGTGCGCCAGCGGCCATGCCCGAAGAAGATTTAACCGATTTTCGCGGCTTGGGGCTACCACCACCACCGCCACAACGCACCGAACCACTCGGCGCAACCGCTGTGGCCGTGGCTTTGCTAGGAGTTTGCTTAATGATTGGCTTGTACCCGCCGTTGGTACTCGACCCAATTATTGAAGCAGTTCGCGGCCTAACATTTGTACAATTCCTCTAAGCCCAAGGATTGCCTATGAGCGAGCAATGGCGGTGTTTTATGGCGCTCGATTTGCCCGAGCCAATTCAGGCGCAACTCTTGGCGATCCAAGCCGAATTACAGCAATTGGGCTTGCCAATTCGTTGGAGCAAGCCCGAAAATCTGCATTTAACCTTGCAATTTTTGGGCAATCTAGCGGTTGAATTATTGCCCGATTTACAAACCAAGCTAAATCATGCCCTCACACAGCAAACTGCACCAACCCTCAATTGCAATACATGGGGTTATTTTCCCAATGCCAGCCAACCGCAAGTCGTCTGGGCAGGTTTTGAGCAATGGCCCAACGATTTGCTGCAACTTCAACAAGCAGTCGTTGGGTGCAGCAGCCACATTGGCATCATTGCCGAAACCCGCCCATGGCATCCCCACATCACCTTGGGCTACAGCAAAGAGCGTTTAACCAAACACCAAATTGAACAATTATCAAGCCAATTGCAAGCCAGCCAATGGCCAGCAACACCAGCGATCTACCCAACTTGTCAACTTATACGCAGCATAAGCCAACCTCAAGCCAGCAGCTACCAAACTTTAGTGACATGGCAGCTTAACCAAGCATCAACCTAAAATGCATGGTTCAATCATCAAGATCAAAGCAATTATTCAATCGTAATGAATGGCTCAATTTCAGCAAAAGTGCTTGCCCCAATCCCCTTGACCTCTTGTAGCGCCTCAATAGTTGTAAAAGGGCCATTCTCCTCACGATAGGCCACAATTCGCTGGGCGATCGCTTGACCAATTTTGGGCAGGCTTTCTAGCTCAGCAGCACTCGCGGTGTTAATGTTGATCAAGGTAGGTTGGCGGGCACTAGCAGTTGGCGCAGCAACCGCGATAGCCTGTGGTTCGGCAGTTGGCTGAGTTGTCGGTGCGGGAGTTTCGCCAACCACTGGCACATGCACATGCTGGGCATCTTGCAAATAGGCCGCTAAATTCAAGGCCTGTGAATCAGCCTCGGAATCCAAGCCACCAGCCGCCTGCACCAAATCATCAATTCGTGCGCCAAGCGGTAAATCGTAGACTCCAGGCTTGGCAACCGCCCCGCTGATATAAGCCGCTAGCAGTGCCACGGTTGGGGTCGCTTCGGCCACGGCGAGAGTTGGGGTCAGCTCCAAAGTTGGGGTTATCGATTCGAGAGTTGGCTCAGCGGTTGGGCTGGTGGTCGGCCACAAACTCAAGGCCTGCTCGCTTTCCGAGCCAGCACTAGCCGTCGATTGCCAAAGATTCCAGCCCAATACAGCAGCGACTGCCAAACCCACCAGCCATTGCCAACGAATCTGTTGCAACATACAAACTCCTTTCGATCAGTATGCAAAATCTGGTATCTTTAGAGCCACAAACAAGCATTTTTTGGCATGAAGGAAGCCCAATTGAAGCAAATTCGTGATCTCTTGCCCAAGTTTTGCCCAATTCCACGGGGCATCGTGCTAATGGGCACGCCTAACGAGCAATTAAGTGATTTGGCTAAACGTTTTGGTGGCACGCGTGAGTCATATGCGGAAGAAGCGCCCCAGCATCCAGTCGAAATTGCCGCCTTTGCCATGGCCCAAGTTCCGGTAACCAACGCCCTATATGCCGAATGGATCAAGCATTCAGGCCAGCGTGCGCCAATTGTCTGGCATGGTTCGCAACCACCTGCCGAATTAGCCGACTATCCAGTGGTTGATGTAACTTGGGATGAAGCGGTAGCATGTTGCGATTGGCTCAGCAGCGAAGTTAATTTGGCTTTGCGCTTGCCTAGCGAGGCCGAGTGGGAACGCGCTGCACGTGGCGATGATACGCGGATCTATCCTTGGGGCGATCAGGCTGACTCAACAATGATGAATATCAAAGAAAGCATGCGCGGCGGCTTAGCTCCGGTTGGCAGTTATCCCCAAGCAGCCAGCCCATTCGGGGTTTACGATCTGGCGGGCAATATTTGGGAATGGACAAGTTCGCTGCAAAAATCGTATCCCTATAATGCTGATGATGGCCGCGAAGCTCGCCAACCAGCGCCAGAGGCTGATCGACGGCGGATTATGCGCGGCGGTTGTTGGGGTAACCCCGGCCATTTTGCCCGCAATACCTGTCGTTTCCGCCTGCATCCCGAGCGTTCAACCCATTTATTGGGCTTTCGGCTGGCCTATAGCTTGCTAGAGAGTGATTAAATACTGGCTCAATTCAATCGAAAAAAAAGCCAAAAGCGTGGTATAATCGCAGGCTATTCACGGGTAGCTAATCTAGCATCCAGCTAGCATATCGAGCAGGCGTAGCCTTCCTAGCGCATCGGAGGATGGTATGTCACGGGAACATTATGAACAGCAGCTTCGGTCATTGAATGATGACTTGTTACGCATGGGCGCGTTGGTCGAAACCGCAATTGGCCAATCTATTCAGGCTTTAACCAACCACGATGAGGCAATGGCGCAGGAAGTTATTCGCAGCGATGATTTAATTGATCGGGCGCAATATGCTTTAGAGGAAAAAGCACTTTTGTTGTTTGCCACCCAGCAGCCGTTGGTGGCACGTGATTTACGCTTGGTCAGCGCAATCATCACGATTGCCAGCGAGCTTGAGCGGGTTGGCGATTATGCTGAGGGCATTGCCAAAATTGCGATTCGCCAAGGCCAAACTCCCGCCCTCAAGCCCCAAGCTGAGGTTCCATCGATGACCAGCAAAGCGCAGTTGATGCTGCGCACTGCCTTGGAATGCTACACCCGCAAAGATGTTGATTTGGCAAAAACACTGAGCGCAGCCGATGACGAAATTGATCAGCAAACCGATCGGGTACAGCGCGAAATTCTCGAAGTGATGATTGCTGATGCGAGCACCGTCGAACAAGCCACCCGTCTACTTTACGTTGTGCATAATCTCGAACGGATCGCCGACCGCGCTACCAATATTGGAGAACGGGTTGTCTTTATGGCAACAGGGCATATGGCCGACCTGAATGAACAACGGGCATAATCAAGAACGCTTTTGGTAGGTTGGCAGATTCTCTGTTGGAGGTTTTTTATGGGCGTGTCTCACCGTCACATATTTGATGAACAACTCACCGAGTTGCACGATGGGGTTTTTCGGGTTGGAACAATGGTTGAAGCAGCATTAAGCGAAGCACTTCAATCAATCAAACTATACGATCAAGCAGCAGTGCGCAAGGTCGTGCAAAACGATCAAACCATCAATCACGAAGTTCAACGCTTGCATGATCAAGCCCTGTTGATCATCGCCACCCAACAGCCGTTGGCCCGTGATTTACGCTTAGTGAGTGTGGTGCTTAGCCTGCTGCCAGAGCTAGAGCGCATGGGCGATTATGCTGCGACAATCTGCAAACTGCAAGAACGGATCGCTGCCACGCCCAATTTTGTCAGCGTTTCAGCCATGCCCCAGCCAATTCCGCGCCTGATTAGCGAATTGGGCCAGCGCACCAGCGAAATTTTGCATGCTGGTTTAGAGGCCTTGCGCCAAAACGATCGCAGCTTTGCCGACCGCGTAACCGAACTCGATGATGTGATCGATCATTTGTATCGTGAGATGTTCGAGGCCACGGTCAAGGTTTCGACCACCAGCCCCGATATGGCTGCTGCTACGATTCATCTGCTGACGTTGGCTCACAATCTTGAACGCTTGGGCGATCGAGTCACCAACTTGGCTGAGCAAATTGAATATCTGATTACTGGCAAAGTTGTGGTGCTTAACCATTAAACTGGAACATCATGGCATGCTCAGCGTAGTATCCTCGGATTGCAATTCGTTGGCATTGGAGGATGTATGATTTGGACATTGTTAGCGTGGCTGGGATTTTTGGGTTTGCTAGGTTTTGGTTGGGTCGCTGTGGCAAGCTTACGCGGAGCCATGCAAGGCCGCGCCAGCATGCTTTGGTTGCTCGGCGCTTGGACAGGCCTATCCGCCTTGGGTGGTTTGTTGGTTTGGCGAGCAGCCTTGCTTGAAACATGGTCGTTCAGCTTGTGGATTGGCTTAGCCCTAGCAGCAATCGCCCCTATTGCTTGGACATTGGGCAATGTGGGCAAGCGGCTGCAAGCGCACGGCATAAAATTGGGCAACCTACTCAAATTTCGCTAGCGTCGTGACCCAAGCCATGGCATAATAAAGCGCCACAGTTGGCGCAACGAGTCTCCAACTTGGAGGCTCGTTTTTTTGTTTACGATGAGGTAGGATGCCATGATCGATCTTGAGTATGTTCCCATGGAGACCCTTGAGGCAGGGTTGGATCACATTCGTCAAGCACCCAAGGATCAAGGGGTCTTGCAGCTAATCGTGCGTCGTCCTGCCACCGAGCAACGCGAAGTGCTCAGCGAAGGCCAGCTTGATCTGGTTGAGGGTTTAGTCGGCGATAATTGGCAAACGCGCGGCAGCTCACGGACTGACGACGGTAGCTCACACCCCGATATGCAGCTGAACATTATGAATGTGCGCTCGATTGGCTTGCTAGCGCCTGACCAAGAGCGTTGGCAATGGGCTGGCGATCAATTGTTTATCGATCTCGATTTGAGCGATGCAAACTTGCCAGCAGGCACACGCCTGACCATTGGCGAGGCAATTATTGAGGTAACTGATCAGCCGCATAATGGCTGCAAAAAGTTCGCCCAACGCTACGGCCAAGATGCGATTAAGTTCGTCAATTCAGCCGTTGGCAAAGAATTGCATTTGCGTGGAATCAATGCGCGGGTAGTTCAACCTGGCACGATCCGCCAAGGGGATCAAGTCCGCAAGATCTAACCCATGTGGTATAGCCTGAAATAGGACTATGGGTGCGAAGAATCGTTAGGTTGAGGGTAAGCTTGAGGCAGGATACTATGGTCAAATCCTTCCTCCTCACACACACTCTTCTCTCCTACAAGCGGCCCAACTGGGCCGTTTGTAGTTTTAGCCATTCCAACTTTAGGCCGATCATTTCAAGTAGCAATTGATCAATACTTAACTTATTAAACCTCCGCTAAGGAGAATCCTAATGCGCTACGCAATTGTGATCGAGCAAGGACCAAACAACTGTTCAGGCTATATACTCGATGTTTTAGGCTGTGTTGCGACTGGTGAAACGCCTGAAGAGGTTAAGCAGCGTTTGCAAGAGGCGATCGTTATGCATTTGGAAGGCGAGCCAATTCCGCCTTCGACAACATTGGTTGATTATATTGAATTCGAGCCTGAAATTAATCACTAAAATCAATAACCACCAGTAATTAGCAAAATACTGGCAGTTATTTAATAAGGCTTCTAGCTGTAATGGTTTATTGGGTTAACAACCAATTGTACCGTTCCCTCACCCCCGACCCCTCGCCTACCGCGGTGGGCGAGGGGAGTTCCAAATATCATTCTGGTGGTTCCCCCTCGCCTGCTGGGCGGGCGAGGGGTTAGGGGTGAGGGCATGACATCGACAGCAAATTCCACCCAATGATGGTTCGTTCAACGATTAATCTTTATTGGGCAGAAACCGGAACATCCCAGCGCCACAGACTTCACAGGTTCCGCGTAAGGCACGACGACCATTTTCAGTCAATTCTTCATGGGCATCGATCATCGGTTGCTTAGCGCGACAGGAAACGCAATAGCTGCGCAGTTCATCATCGTCGTCATCATCGGCTGGTGCTTCGTCTTCAACCACAACTTCTGCTGCGGGTTGCTCGGTTTCAGGCGCAGCCGTGCCACTCCCACCAACCTCAAGCTCCAACAATGGTGCTTCGTCTTCAACGACCACTGCTTCTGGCTCGGCTTCCAATTCGGGAGCGCTGGTGGCAACTTCGGTGGTTAAAATATCGGTTGGCAGCACGATTCGCGGCGGATCAGATGGCGGCGGTGGGGGCGGAGGCAAAATTGGAGCCGAATCGATCGGATGCAGCTTGCGCCGCACAATCACCACCACAGCGGCCAAGCCCAACAATAACGATACCCACAACTTGCGTTTGCTTTTTGGTTGGTTTCCCATTTATACCTCGCTTTGTGGTGATGCACTAACGCTTGCGCGGCGCAAACCGCGCAACGTTGCCAAATTGCGAATATCTGCGCTTTCATCGGGTTCTTTGGGAGTCTCTAAGGCCATCGGAATCGTTTGAAAGCGAGGATCGTTCATAATGAGTTCAAACCCTTCTAAGCCCACAAATCCCTCACCAATATGGGTATGCCGATCAACCCGACTGCCAAGATCGTTTTTCGAATCGTTAAGATGAAACGCCCGCAGCCGATCAATCCCAATTAAACGATCAAAATGATCAAAGGTGGTTTGGTAGCCTTCAGCAGTGCGAAAATCGTAGCCAGCAGCTAAGCCATGGCAGGTATCAAAGCAAATTCCAAGCCGTGGATGACCATCGCACAGCTCGATCAAGCGAGCCAAATGCTCGAAACTATGACCTAAGGCCGTGCCTTGTCCAGCAGTAATTTCGAGCAAAATCTGGGTTTCGCCGCCAACGTCTTCGGCCAGTAAACGCCGCAAGGCTGCGCCAACCCGATCAAGGCCAGCGGCCTCGCCTGAGCCAACATGCGCCCCAGGATGGGTCACCAACGAGCCAACTCCCAATTGCTGACAACGCTCTAGCTCAACGCGAAAGGCTGCAATCGATTTTTCCCATAAGCCATTGTCGGGGCTGCCCAAGTTGATCAAATAGGAATCGTGGGCAATCAAGGGTGGCATGCCAGCGTCACGATGGGCCGCTTGAAAATTGGCACAATCGGCAGCAGTCAGCGGTTTGGCATTCCATTGGCGTTGGCTTTTGGTAAAAATTTGAATCACATGACAGGTCGTGGCTTGCGCTCGCTCAAAGGCGGTCTGCAACCCACCAACGGTTGAAACATGCGCTCCTAAATTGGGCATGGGGTTTCTCACTCCAAACAAGTGTCGCCTGCAATTATAGCACTTTCAAGCCGTTGTTGAGATTAGGCGTGGGTAATAGTTCATGATGATTTTTATTTTGCAATGCAGACATCAATTCAAAAAAAACTCAAGCTGGCGATTTACTAAAATTCTAGATCGTTATTTATGAAATCCGTTGCAATGGCTGCATTATGGGCAATTTCCCAGCTTCTAATCCTTGAACATATTAATATTTTCTAAAGTTTTTTATTGAAAAATAGTTGACATTTTATTAAGTACTATTAAGCTTTGACTTGGAACGTTCCTTTGGCACTTGTCACGATAGCGCTATGCTGTGCTGTCTTAATCAACGGAGATTTGGTCATGTCCCAAGTTCAACGAGTTCCATTGCTGCTGCTTGGCATGCTGGCCTTGCTGATCAGTACAATCCCTTCGACCTCAACGAGCGGCGCAACCAATGCCTACGCCGCCGCCGACCCAGCAATTGCTAGCTACGCCCAAAACGTGATTAATCGCATGGCCCAATATCAAGGCCACTCTATCATCAGCGGCCAGCAAGAAGTCCATTGGGATTCCTCGCGCAAAGACGAAATGTCCAACGCCATCTACAATCGCACAAATCCACGCCAATATCCAGGTTTGCGGGGCTGGGATTTCCCCTTCGGCGGAGCTTACGCCAACGATGCCCAATGGATGATCGACACCATGATTAGCGATTGGAATACTGCCAAAGTGCTGCCAACAATCAGCCAACATTGGACACCCTACGGCAGCCAAGGCACAAATCACGATGATATGTTTGTGCAAGTCAATATCAATAATATATTTGTTGATGGCACAACTGAGCGTAGCCGCTACCTTACCTGGCGCAGCAACATCGCTGACGATTTGCAAAAACTGGAAAATGCCAGTGTACCAGTCTTATGGCGGCCCTATCACGAGGCGGGCGGTGGCTGGTTCTGGTGGGATAAAATTGGCTCAAGTAATTACAAGCGTTTGTGGAATGACCTCTGGGATTATCTGACCAACAGCCGTGGCTTGCACAATTTGATCTGGGTTTGGTCGGCAGGAACCAAGGGAGTCGGTACTGATTGGTATCCGAGCGGCAAGGTCGATATTCTTGGCCACGATATTTATAACAATAGCTCGGCTGACTATAGCAGTTGGTACACTGATTTAGCTCGTTTCGATAGTAGCAAATTACGAGCATTAACCGAAGTCGATTATATGCTTGATCCAGCAGCATTGAACAATGCACCATTTGCCTTCTTTATGACGTGGCATACCGACATGTTTTATCGCAATAGCGATAGCAAAATCCAAAGCGTTTATCAACATAACAAAACCGTCAATCGCAGCCGCATCAGCCAATATCTGAATGGGAGATTGGGTAGTAGTGGAACCAACCCAACCGCTACGCCTATCAGTAGTGGCGCAACGCTCTATAATTTTGAGGGCAGCACCCAAGGCTGGAGCGCCGCCAATGTCAATGCAGGGCCATGGTCGGTCAACGAATGGGCCGCCAATGGTAGCTACAGTCTCAAAGCCGATGTGAGTTTGGGCAATCGTAGTTACGACTTGAAATTAACTCAAGCCCACAATTTTAGTGGCAAAAGCCAACTCCAAGCCCGCGTGCGCCATGCCACTTGGGGCAATGTTGGCAGCGGAATTAGCGCCAAACTCTATATCAAGGTTGGCTCAAATTGGGCTTGGTACGACGGCGGAGCAATCACAATTAATAGTGGGGGCACAACTACATTAACCCTCAACTTGAGTGGCATTGCCAATCTTGGTATCGTCAACGAAATTGGGGTTAGTTTTAGTTCGCCCGCTAATAGCAGCGGCACTAGCGCAATTTATCTCGATTATGTCACCTTGCAATAATCAAAATTAATGTCAAGGCCCATGATCAGGTTTGATCATGGGCTTGCGGCAATGTTGGCTCCAATTATTGATAGATTCAGGCGCTATGGAATAGAAAGCCTTCCGTCAACCAAATTTCGCCTAGACGCTACAATGGTACAATCCCCAACTAACGTGTTGGAAATACCATCGTGGCTTCGCTTGCACAAGCAGGACATGGAGTCAATGGTAATGACAAGCTATCTATCAAAAAATCAATTAATGAGGAGCATTCATGGCGCTTAGTGCAACGATTTATACAATTAATGTTGATTTAGCCAATGTTGATCGCAATGTTTATGAGCAATTAGAACTGCGCGTAGCCCGCCAACCATCTGAATCAGCCGAATATATGTTGATGCGAATTTTGGCTTATTGCTTAGAATACAGCGATGGCATCGCCTTCACTCAGGGCGTGGCGGCTGGCGATGAACCAGCGGTTTGGATTCGCGATTTGACCGGGCAGGTGACTGGCTGGTTTGAGGTTGGTGCGCCTGATGCCGAGCGTTTACATCGTGGCAGCAAACGAGCTGGACGGGCGGCGGTATACACCCATCGCGATGTAGCCCAAGTGCTGGGTAATTTCAGTGGCAAAACCATTTTTCAAGCCGAGCAAATTCCAGTCTATGCCTTTGATCGGCGGTTTATTGAAAACGTTGCCAACCTGATCGAACGGCGCTGTAATTTGGGCATTTCGCTGACCGAACAACAACTCTATATCGAAATAGCTGGACAAAGCCTGAACAGCCACATCGAAGAACATCGGATTAGCAACTAGGCTCACTAATTAGAAGTGTAGGGCTTGAAGCAGCCAACAACCTTTGTTATACTCGGCAGAGGCTTAGCATTCGCCCAAGTTGCTGGCTCGCTGTCGGCTTAAACGCCTGCAAAAGTCAAGCTTGCATAGGCTTATTCGCCTATGGTATAGTGAGGGCTAGCACCGTCATTGCGAGCGACGTGAGGTTTCCAAATGTCCAATCCACAACACATGGCCCCTAGTGGCGATGAAGAACGGGTGATTGAACTCCACTTGCCAAGTCGGCTGGGGTACGAGAAAGTCGCCATGGATACCGCCAGTGCGATGGCGAAACGGATGGGCTTCTCTCATGATCGCGTTGAATCGCTCCGCACTGCGGTCAGCGAAGCAGTGACAAACGCAATTGAACATGGCAATCAACACGATTCAGCAATGAAAGTCGTGGTGGTCTTTACTGGCAGCGATGACGGGTTGATTGTTGATGTGGCTGATCAAGGGCGCAAACTGCTTGATCATACCATCACTGAGCGTACACCCGACATCCACCAAGTATTGCATAGCGACGATAAAGGTGGTTGGGGAATCTGGTTAATTAAAGAACTGATGGATGAAGTCCAGTTTTCGGTCGCTCCATCAGGTGGCAATAAATTACGGATGGTTATCCACCTAGATCGTTGAGTTGAAGAACATGGCGCAAACCCAAGCCACCATCGAACTGATATTTCCCAGCCAGCTTGGCTATGAAAAAATCGCCCGTGAAGCAATTGGTACGCTCGCACGGAATATGGGGTTTGACCCAGAGCGCGTTGAGGATTTACGCACGGCACTAAGCGAGGCCTGTATCAACGCCATCGAGCATGGCAATCAGCGCCAAGTCCAACGCCGAATTCATATCACCTGCACGATTTCTCGCAATCGGCTGGTGCTGGTTATTAGCGATGAAGGTCTTCGTTTTCACCCCTCCCAAGAGATCGAAGCAGCAACCATCGAGCAAAAACTTGCTGGGCTGGCATCGGCGCGAGGGATGGGCTTAATGCTCATTGAACAGCTTGTTGATGAGTGCGGCTTTCTACCGTCGCGTCCCGGACAAGGTAATCGTTTTCGATTAGCAATGTATAATCCACCACGACGGCATGGATCAGCCTCAGCCTAGCGCGATCCTTGGTCAAGGAGTTTTGGACCTATGATTGACGATGAATTGAAAGTTACGACCCGTCAACGCGACGGGATTTGGATTATTGACCTCGAAGGTGATGTAACCACATTTGCCGAAGAGGCCATTACGGGGGCATACGAAGGCGTTACCAAAGAGGGCGCTAAGTATATTATTATCAACTCGCGCCAAAGCGATTATATCAACAGCGCGGGGATTGCTATTTTAATTGGGGTTGTAACTGAGGTCAATCGTCAAGCTCAAAAGCTGGCAATTAGCGGCCTTAGCCCGCACTTCCAAAAGATTTTCCGCATGGTCGGCCTCGCTCAATATGCCGATATCTTCGCCACCGAAGAGGAAGCTATCGCGGCCATGCAACGCCATCAACAAGCTGCCGTCGAATCGGCACAATAATTCAGATTCTCAAGTTACAGCGCCGTTGGAGCAATTCCAACGGCGCTGTTTGTGTTTAATGCACCAGCACTTCAACGTCTGATTGGAATAAGTTTGGCATGACCGCTGATTCAGGCACGCTCACTGGCGCTTCGCTTGCCTCAGCTCGCAACGCCAATTCAATCACTTGCCCTACATGCTCCACCCCATGGAATTGAACCTCAGCCAATACATCCGCCGGAATTTCATCCAAATCGGCCAGATTGCGCTGTGGCAAAATGATTGTGCGAATGCCTGCGCGATGGGCTGCCAAGACTTTTTCGCGTACCCCACCAATTGGCAAGACTTTACCACGCAAAGTAATTTCGCCAGTCATTGCTACATCGTCGCGTAAAACTCGCCCTGTCAGCAACGAAACCAAGGCTGTGGCCATGGCAATCCCCGCCGATGGGCCATCTTTGGGCTGAGCACCAGCCGGAACATGCACATGTAAATCGTAGTGCTGGGCAAAATTTGGATCAATGCCATAGGCTTCGCCCTCAGCCCGCACCCAACTCAGCGCTGCCCGTGCCGATTCTTTCATCACATCGCCAAGCTGGCCACTCAAGGCGAAGTTGCCGCGCCCTGTCATTTTGGTCGCTTCGATGAAGATGATATCGCCGCCAACCGGAGTCCAAACCAAGCCCGTGACAATGCCAGGTCGATCGGTGCGCTCGTGAATTTCCGAGAAGTAACGACGTTTGCCCAAATATTCGCGGGTTTTGGCTGGGTCGAGCACAATTGGCGTGGCAGAACCAAGCGCAACTTGGCGAGCTGCCTTGCGCATTAATGTGCCAATTTGTTGCTCCAAATTTCGCACCCCAGCCTCACGAGTATATTCTTCAATCGCTACCAATAAGGCTTCATGATCAATTTCTACTTCATTTGGCGCTAGGCTATGTTGCTCACGTTGTTCTGGCACCAAATAACGGCTGGCAATTTCATACTTTTCCCGCATGGTATAGCTGCCAAGCTGAATAATCTCCAAACGATCGCGTAATGGCGCTGGGATAGTTTGCAGGGTATTGGCGGTTGCAATAAACATCACAGGCGACAAATCCCACGCCACATCTAAATAATGGTCGCGGAAATTGGTGTTTTGGGCTGGATCAAGCACCTCAAGCATGGCCGAGGTTGGATCGCCACGGTGATCTGAACTCAATTTATCGATTTCGTCGAGCAAAACAACCGGATTGTTCACGCCACTGCGCCGAATCGCTTGGATCAAACTGCCTGGCATTGCGCCGATATAGGTGCGGCGATGGCCGCGAATTTCAGCCTCGTCGTGCACACCGCCCAACGACAAACGCACAAACTCGCGATTCATGGCTTTGGCAATCGAGCGACCAAGGCTAGTTTTGCCCACACCTGGAGGGCCAACGAAACACAGAATCGCCCCACGCCCAGGATCACGCTCTGGCGATCGTTTGCGGCGTAGCTCACGCACCGCTAAATAATCCAAAATCCGCTCTTTGATTTCGTCCAAGCCATAATGATCAGCATCGAGAACTTCGGTAGCCTGAGCCACATCAATCGTGTCGTCGCTGCGTTTTTGCCATGGCAAGGCAATCAGGGTTTCCAAGTAGCCGCGAATCACGCTATATTCAGCCGCCGCCGTTGGCATTTGGCGCAACCGATCAAGCTCGCGCATGGCTTGCTGATGAGCTTCGGCGCTCATGCCAGCCGCCTCAATTTGCTCGGCTAAACGATCAACCTCAACCTCTTGTTCATTATTTTCGCCCAACTCTTTGCGAATTGCTTTGAGCTGTTCGCGCAACACATATTCGCGCTGCGTTTTACTCATTTCATCTTGCACCTGCGATTGAATTTGCTGGCCAATTTGCAACACATTTAATTCGCGGGTCAGCACTTCGTTCAATTTGAGCAATTTTTGCTTGATGCTTGGTTCAGCTAGCACCGCTTGGCGGTCGGTCACGCTCATACGGGCATACGAAGCCACCAAATAGGCCAAACGCCGTGGATCTTCTTCGCTCAACACCGAATTCAATAATTCAGTTGGAAATTGCGGAATCAAGGGAGCAATTTGGCTGGCAATCGTGCCAATCGAGCGCATCAAGGCGGTTACTTCAAGCTGCTCACTCTCAGCCAGCGCATCGGGCATAACCCGAATTTTGGCGCGATAATAGGGTTCGGTCTGAATAATTTCAACAATCTCTATCCGCTCAAGCACCTGCATCGCCGCTCGCAGCGTACCATCGGGCAATTTCATTAATTTATGCACAACCGCAGCGCTGCCAAGCTGATAAAAATCCTCAGGCAGGACAGGGTTAGGTCGTTCATCTTCATTTTTCAGCGCCATCAAGCCCACAATTCGCTGGCCAGCCATCAGATCATCGATCAAACGGATCGACTCAGGCTGACCAATTGCCAATGGCATAATCGTTTGGGGATAGGCGACGGTTCCCAATAACGGCAAAATCGCGATTTCATCTGGAATCGTGGTTGTTCGTTCAACTTCTGACATACAAAACCCCTTGTTAGCACCAATGTAATTTAGACGTTGGTTTGTTCAATCGAGATCCGCCGTGGTTCGGTTTGGGCTGGATGACGCTTGGGCAGCGCGATCAGCAACATTCCATCATCATAACGAGCGCTAATCGCTGCTTCGTCAATTGGCGCACGGATGGCAAACTCTAGCTCAAAATGACCATAATTAATTCCCAATTCGTGAATATGCACGCCGTGGTTGGGGCAATGCTCCTCGCGCTGGCCACTGACATACAAGACACTATCATGCAAGGTCACTTCGATTGCTGCATCGCGCATACCTGCCAACTCGACTTTGATCACAAATTGCTCGGCATACTCATGCACATCGGCGTGTGGTCGCCAAATCAAGACACGGGCGTTGCTGCTCCGCGGCCATGGAGTTTGCCAATCGCGTTCAAAGGCGCTGCCTTGGGTGTGGAGGCGCGGCAATTGGCGCACCACAAGAAACTTAGCCATCGAATTTGAACCTCCACTAAAAAAAACTGCTAGAAAAAGCATAGCACTACTCCATTAACAGCGTAGTGACGCTGCGTTGGTAAAGTGTTAATCTTGTAATCCCATCGTGAAGGTCTATAATTTATGCAGCGGCAGACCTTCATCGCACACAAAGGACAGGCATTTTCATGACTTGGCAGGTTGATTTCACACCTTCAGACCACACCTTGCACGACTTACTGCGCCAAAATCGCCTTGAATCAGCCTATGCATTGGGAGATTTACAGCCACCCTTCCGCGAACGCTCACAATTCAGTCTGGCCCAAAATGGCTCAAACTGGGCGATTTTGCTCTGGTATCGCACCAGCACCTTTACTGCATTGTTGCCTTTTGGCGCTGCCGATGGGATTAAAGCGATTCTCGAAGCCCAAAGTAGTTGGCCAAAAGCCTGCATTGTGGCGAATATGGACGATCAGTATCGCCAAGTGTTGGGTCAACGCTATCGCTTCAGCAACGAACAACCAATGATTCGGATTGCAATCGAGGCTGGTCAACTACAAGCGCAGTCCAATGGCACCCAAATCGAGCAACTTGAAGATCAACATTTGGGCGAGCTTTCGGCCTTTTACACCATGAACGACGTACCAACATTTAGCCCTGATCAGTTGCATAACGGCTTATACTATGGCGTGCGACGGCATGGGGCGCTCGTTGCGGTTGGCGGAACTCATCTGATCAATCAACGCGATCAGCTTGCAACGATTGGCAATGTCTATACCGACCCAGCATTGCGCGGCAATGGCTATGTACGCACGATCATCGCCAAACTAACTCAAAGTTTGTTTGATCAAGGCTGCACGAACATCATTCACGATGTCAAAAGCAACGATTTTGCCACCCGCCAAATCTATGAGCCGCTTGGCTATCGTCAAGTTGGCAGTTTTTGGGAAGGAACCGCACGGTTAAGATGAAACGCGAAGAACGTAAAATTATTGCCCAACGCACCCTCGATGCACTAGCTGAGGGTGGTTATGTTAACGCAGCAGGTCAAGCGGTCGATATTCGGGCTGCGCAACATGCCGCCGAACAAGCCAGCACGATCATCTGGCCTGATACAGCCTTGGCGGAGGCTCGCAATGCCAGCCAACAACCAAGCATTAACGTCTATGCAGCCACAACTTTAGCCGCAGCCCAAAGCCATGCCCAAACTGGCCAACGGGTGGCAATCTTAAATTTTGCTTCGGCCAAAAATCCAGGTGGTGGTTTTCTAGGTGGTAGCCAAGCCCAAGAGGAAAGTATCGCCCGTTCGTCGGGCTTGTATCCCTGTTTAACTCGTTGTAGCGAGTTTTATCGCTTTCACAAGCAGCAAAACGATTTATGCTACTCCGACGCGCTGATTTGGTCGCCCCAAGTGCCAGTGCTGTGCGACGATGCAGGTAATTGGCTAGAGCAGCCGTATTTGGTCGATGTGGTAACGATGGCGGCGGTCAATGCGGGAGCGATTCGCCAAAATCATACTGGCCAAAGTAGCGAGGTTGAACCAGCCATGCGCCAGCGCATGCAACGGCTGCTAGCATTTTGTGCCAGCCAACCAATCGAACGCCTCATTTTGGGTGCTTGGGGCTGTGGAGTGTTCGGCAATGATCCAGCAATGATTGCCAAGTTGTTCAAAGCGATTATTGGGCAACAAGCCTGGCCGTTTGCCCAAATTGATTTTGCAATTTATGATCCAAGCCCACGTCGAGCCACCGTCGCACTATTTGCCGCTATCTTTAACGATTAATTATCGCTCTTTTACCGATTTTCGGCGGTGTACTGAAAAACATAAAAGCCCCTCGCCCACCGCAGTGGACGAGGGGTTGGAGTGAGGGGTAATTAATCCTTGGTTTGAGCAATTCGATGAGGAGCGAGCAAGGTGGTTACGCCAAACGCGCAACAGGCAAGCATCAAACGACTCAACCAAGGGCATTTGTTTAACGTTCCGTCCAGCGAATATCAAACACACAATAGGGATGGCCATCACGCATACAGGGTTCGTGAGTGATTCGCACATCACGTGCCCCTAAACCTTGCAAAACCCCTTCCATCGCCGCCTGCTCAAACATACAATTGTACGGTTGTTGAACTTCGACCCGCGCATGATAGGCCGCGACAATCGTTGTGCGCCATTCGCCGCTTGAGCCACGGGTTGCTGTACGCCAAACATCGGGCATGGCCACCAACATCGAGGTTGGGGTATTCAGCCCCATCTCGCGAAACTGAACTGCTAGCGAATAATAAATGCCACGACCAATTTCCATCATCAAGGCTGGATCACGATCCTCAAAATAGTTAATCATGGTTTCAAAAAGCTGACCATGATACCATTTTTCGGGATTCAGTTGATCGAGCACATTCAGGATTTCTGGCGGGCATTCATCGGCAGCAACCATCCCCAACATTAAATAGGCGCTGCCTAAGCTTAATGGTTCGCCCTCGCGGTGATCGATCCCAGGATCAGCAAATTCTTCCACCACTAATGGGGCTGATCGCGCAAAGCGATACACATGCCCTCCTTTACTCAATAAAACCTAGCTGGACACCTTCAACCTTTTCCCCACAATCAATGAGGCCCATTGTCAGGCTATTCTTGGCGGGGGTCAGGTAAAAGTTCATCACGAATTTGGACCTGATCGCCAACAATGGTGACCGGCAACTCACCAAGGCGCAACCGCCGACTCTCGCTAATTAATAATCCTCGTTCATCATACACCCGATCTGAGCATTGATCACGATATGTTTGGTCGGATTGTTGATAGAGCACAATACAACCGCTCAAACTATCCCAAGCCAAGAAAACGCGCCATTGATCGGTGCTCAAGCGCGTAACCAACAAGGGGTCATCGCTAACTTCAGGACGACTAACGATGGTTTTCGAGGCGACCAGTTGCTTAACCGAAACCTGAATCGTTTGACCAATTGGAAATTGGCTAACTGGACCAATACTATATTCACGTGGCGGCGGGCTAATGATATAGATAAATAATGCCCCACAAAACAGGGTTGCCAAGCTCATTACTACCATCAACAAGCGGGTCGCCCGTTTGCGCGAACGCTCAATTCGCTCAATTTCATAAGGATCAAGCATGCTCATTGGGAAATTCCTCGTGCCACAATCAACATTCGTTCCGATTCACTGGTATATGGGTCAAGCTCATACGAACCATAGACCGCCTGCAACTCAAAGCCGCAACGGGCCAGCAGATGTTCGGCCTCGTAGCGATAAAGCCAGCGCATGCCAAAGGGCAACACACAGCGGCGCACCTGGCCATCGGGCTGGATTTCATCGTAGCAGAACTGGACATGTTGATGCTGTGCCGCTAAATCAACGCTGCGATAGACAAATTTTTGCACCAAATTGCCGTTGCTCACATGAAAGCTTTTATCGAGCACCATCAAACCATCAACCGCGCTGAGTTGGCTTGGCTCAGGATTAAACAAATCAAGCAGCAACAGGCCATTAGGTTTGAGATGACGATGGATACAGCGCAAAGCAGCGATTTGGGCTTGGGTGGTTTCCAAATGCATAAACGAATTAATCGCCACAAATGCCATACCAAACTGCTGCTCAAGCTGAAAATTGGTTGCATCGGCAACCACAAATTCAAGCTGATCCGCGACGTTTGCCGCTAATGCAGCAGCTTGAGCGCGTTCGATCATGGCTGGCGCAATATCGATGCCGACCAACTTTAGTTTAGCCTGCGCCAGCGGAATTGCCGCCCGACCTGTGCCACACATCACTTCTAAAATGCTGCCACCAGCCATCCGAGCATGCTCACGGTAAAACAACAGATCATCCTGAAAATCGCCATAATCGGCATCATAATAAGGTACAAACTGATCAAACATCCAAGTTCCTTACATAGCAACGCCATGGTTGTGCAAACACCGCGCAGCGAACCATGGCATTACCGAGTAGATTTAGCGTAATGTAATTGTTTTAGAAATCCCGCCGCTGGTTGGTCGCCAGACCAACTTGATCGACTGAAACTCACCAGTATTGGTTCGTGCAAGCACCGTGCCCGCGTGGCTAGCATTCGCCGGAATTGTCAGGGTATTCATCAAAGGCGAATTTGAAGCAATCGGAAACGATCCAAGGTTAGTCTGAATTGTAAAATCGGCAGCCCGAAAGGTTAACGGTTGATTGGAAGGATTTTGCAATACGAGATTGATCGTCACCTGCTTACCATCACTGGCAATCACCGTTTCACCGATCGTCAAGAAATAGCTACGCGATTCATGAATGCTACCACTTGCCACAGGCTGGGTTGGTTGCGGCTGCGGCGCTTGGCCAGAATCAGTAATTACTTCAACCACTGGCGTGGGCACATTGGCATTCCAACCAATTAAGGCCTGACTCGTTGCTCGCTCGCTAGCACTAATTTCATCGCTACCACGCAAGCCACCAAGCCGCCCAGCTAAAGCCGAACGCACCAGATTAAACCCACCGATCAGCAATACTAAAAGAATAGCAGAAATTATCAATTCGCTTCTGGTGGGCAACACTGAGCGCTTTTTGGGGCCTTTAGCAATGGCTGGCCGCAACGAACCAACCAGATCATTATTATAGTTAACGGCGTTTGTTGGCTCAGGCGTTGGCTTGGTTTCGGCAACTGTTGCCTGCACTGCTGGAGTTTCGAGCGTTTGGGCAGGGATCGGCGCAGGGGTTGCACTAGCCAGCGTGCCAAATTCTTGGCTGATCGGCGAAGCAGGTGAGTTTACTTCAAAATTTGGGCGTGGTTGCAACAAACTAGCATTGCCTGCTGCGCGGGCTGGCGGCGGCGAAAAACTAGCTTTAGCCGGAGCCGCCGTACTCGTCTGACCCAAATTCGCAAAGTCTATCTGAGTTGGCTTAAGCAGATCAAGCCCGCGTTTGGCAGCAGCATTGGCTGGATTAATTGCTAAAACTTGCTGTAAGGCGGCAATTTTCTCGCCATTGGTGGCTTCAACCGCGCTCAGCCAGAGCCACGCTTGCTCATTTTGAGGGTCAGCAGTAATGGCCTGACGCAGCACCAGTCGTGCCTCGGCATGGTTGCCAGCACGAGCCGCCTGCACGCCTTGTTGAATTAATTGTTGAACAGTTGATGACATACAACTCCTACGGTTGGGGCTTCGCACGCACAATTAGGCGATGCGAATACACACCGATCGGCACACAGGTAATTAGCGTCACCGTTTCTTCAGCGGTTGGCTCCATTACCCATGTTTGGTCGGGGGTCACAGTACTTATGTCAGTTACTTGGTAGCGGTGTTCTACCCCATCAACAGTCAGGATCAAGCGATCGCCGACGACTGCATTCGGTAACTGACTGAAGATAATACCATGATAGCCGACATGACCTGCTAGTACTATATTCCCAGCCGTTGTTGGAAAACTTGCCACTGGCCAATAATGGGCCGCAGCATCGGTTGGTACGTCCCATGTTCCCAACGAAAAACCTGCTTCAACAATCGTACTATCAAGCCCAATTCGTGGAATGCTGATACGAGTTGGCCGTAATGCTTGCCACGCTGCATCAGCATTATTGACTTTGCGGGTAGCCCATTCCGGCGCAGCCTTAGTAGCATTCAAATATTGGCGACCTAAATGGCCCAACGAGACTTGAAAAGCTGCTGGCAATTCAGGGTGATATTCAAAGCGTGTGCGCTCAAAATATTGCACCGTATAAATTTGGCCATCTTGTTGATTGCGCTCGAGAAATTCTTCCGATAACGGATAGCCAAACGCTTGCAACCCACCGTTGCGCTCCCAATACTGGCGAAACAGCCCACCTAGGGTATGCCCCGATTCAGGGAAGAAGATTTGACCAGGATAGGCGGCTTCGCTGCGCGGCGTGAAGGCTGGATGTTTAGCTGAGCCTTCGGCTGCCCAATGCCCCAGATGGCCGGCTAGCGTCCAGCCAATGGTTGCATGCCACTCCAGCCGCGCTCGCTCAAAATATTGTACTGGACGACCATTTTCAACGAACACTTCAGTAATTGGATAGCCAAAAATTGGCAAGCCACCATTGCGCTCCCAAAATAGCCGAAAATTATAGGCCAAACTATGGCCAGTTTCGGCAAAGTAGCGCGGCTGTCCCGCCGCAGTTTCGGCTGAGCCAGCACTTACGGTAGCTACCAACAGGCCAACAATCACCAAATAGGCTCGTAGTCGTCGCAGCATCGGCGCACCTTATCCTACTAAACGCGCTTCGGGGCCAGCACCATTAACGATCGTCCACTGGACTGCATCCAACTCGCAGAGCCGTGCCTCAACTTCGGGAGCATCCTTGGCTTCGCAAATCACATGCACATTCGGGCCAGCATCAATCGTCCAATAGCTTTGTAGATTGTCTTGGGCACGCCAACGTTGCACCGCTTGCATCACCGCTAAGGTACCAGGCAACCAATACATCGTTGACGGTTGGGCAGTCATAGCGATCACATGCATCGACATGGCATCAGCTTCCGAGGCTCGCCCCAAGCGCTCAATATCACGTTCAAGAATACCTTGGCGTACATCGGCCAAACGTTGCTCAATGCCTTCCAAGCGTACCGAAAAATAAGGGCTGGTCGTGGCAACACTATGGCCGCTGGTTGAAGCCACATGCTTGGCCTCAGTGCTAATCACTGCCACAATATCGACCAAATTCCAGTGCTCAGGTGGGGCAATTTGGGCTGCATATGAGCCAGCATGCGTGCCATCGTTGTACCATTCAACAAAACCAGCCGGAATCGAGCGGCAGGCCGAGCCTGAGCCAGAAAGTCGGGTCAAGCGTGATAGTTCGGCTTCATCAAGCTCCAAACGAAAAGCTGAGGCCGCCGCCCGAGTCAACGCCGCAAACGCTGCCGCCGACGAAGCGATGCCAGCATCAGAAGGAAAATTATTGCGCGAACGCACTTCAACCCGCTCGGTGACCCCAGCCAATTGACGCAACCGCTCAATCTGCTGAATCACCCGCTCAAATTGACGACCTTTGGCCTGAACTTCTTCGCCACCGCTTAAGGCTAGCCACACGCTATCGTCCACGGCTTCGGGCAAACATTGTACGGTTGTCTCGGTTAGACAGCCATCAAGATTCATGGAGATCGAGCCATTGGTTGGAAGCGTCAGTTGCGAGTCGTGCTGGCCCCAATACTTGATAAACGCAATGTTGGCGCAAGCCACTGCCGTTGCCGCATGCGAAAGCTGTTTCATACCATTCCTCACGTACAAATAAACAAATTCAGTAGTCGTATTGTAGCAGATCCCTAGGCCAATTTAGGCTGGTGTACAGACCACACAGCCTTGCTTTGTCAGGTGTTGGGCTGGCAGCCAGCGCTGGCATTGCTCGCAACAACCACTTAATTTAATTGGCTCAGTGCTGGTCGTTGGCAATTGGGTCAAGCCTAAGGCAGTGCGTAATTCTTCATACTCACGCGTCGCTACTAAAACCGCCCGATCAACCCGCTCACCACTAAATTCGAGGGTCAATACCATTCCAGCCAATAAATTATGGCGCTCAGGAATGTTCTCCAAGGCTTTGGCATCGATCACCAATGGTCGCCAATCGTTGTGATCAGCAATCGCCATAACATCGAGGGTTACGGTATCGCCACCAAAAAAACCACCATAATTGTGAACTTCGCTCACTTCAAAAAGCTCAGACATCATTGTCCTCAACTAAATGTAGGGTTGATATTTGTTGAATTTGCTGGATGGAATAAAACTTATTCGCCACCCTTCCGTCCCTCCGCCGGAGGGAAACGCAGGGGGCTTTAATCCCCCTGCACCCCCTAAATATAGATCTCGTGATCGTCACTACATCCAAAGTTACAGCAGTCCCAAGCTGCGCTTAGGCTTGAGTACTCAGCACTGCTTCAATACTGTAGGCTTGCACTAATTGCGAAATATGCCGCAAGCTCAATGGGGCCACTGGCACAGCCTGAACTTGCTCACGCACCGCATCATAGGTGGCTTGGCTGACCAAAATTTGGTTGGGCAACGCGGCACTACACAAGCGGGCTGCTAAATTCATATCCGAGCCAATCGCGGTGTAATTCATCATTTGCGACGAGCCGATATTGCCCACGACCACCTCGCCTGAGGCAATCCCAATGCCAATTGCCACTGCTGGCAAGCCTTGCTTCTGCCATTCGGTCATCAATTCGTTATGACGGGCCTGCATCAACAAGCCAGTTTGCACCGCCAACAAAGGGTGTTGCTCATAGGGCAAGGGCGCACCAAAAAAGGCCACAATTTCATCGCCCACAAATTTATCGACCGTGCCACCTGCATTGCGAATAATCGTGGTCATGGCCGAGAGATGTTCGTTGAGCATGCGAGCAACCACATCGGCAGGCAATTGTTCGGAAACCGTGGTAAAGCCGCGCATATCGGAAAAAAGCATCGATAATTGTTGACGATGCACATTCAGATAATCATTGCCAGGCGTGCGCAACATCAAATCGACTACATCGGGGCTGACATAGCGGGCAAACGTTTCGCGAATATGGCGTTGTTGGCGATCTTCAAACAGCGCCGTATCCATTTGCGAAGCAATTGCGTTCAGCATTTTAACTTCGTGAATGCTAAAACCACGTGTGCCTGGCGGATTCGCCCCACCAAAAACCCCAATAATTTGATTTTTCAAAATCAAGGGCACGCCGATATAGGCTCCAATTGTTTGATCGATCTGTTCGCGGCGCACCAATTTGCCTTGATCAACGGTTTGGCGGGCCAAATCGCGCAAGACTTGCGACACTTCAGTGCACGGGTCGGCCACATCAGCGTGCGAAGCGGCACGAAATTCAAGCTCATGCTCCTCGGCGGTGTAGAGCATAATAAAGCTCCAAGCAGCGCCAATCGTCTCGGAGAGCAAGCCCAATGCTGCTCCCAAACCTTGATCGAAATCGGGCGTGGCATCGATCAAGCGATCCAAACGATAGATCGTTTCGAGTTCGCGGTTGCGCGATTGCACTTGTTGGAATAGGCGCAAGCCAGCCATGGCCGAATCGATTTGCGAACACATAGCATCCATCAAACGCCGATTATCAGCCGACCAATGGTGATCAGCCGAGCCAAGCACCAACACACCCAGCCGCTCACCCTTAACCGAGAGCGAACGCACAATAATTTCTGAATCGCCCTCTTGCAAGGTTGAGGTTTCGCCGCCAGCCAACGCATTAGTCAGGGCCAGCATCAAACTAGCAGCATCCTGTGGCCGCCAGCGTTCAATTGTAATATTTTGGGCGGGGCAATCTTCCAAATCAAGGGTAATTAATTGCAGCAAATCGGGCTGCAACACCCCACGAATAATTGCGGCACAGCCAGTTAAAAAGGTTTCGGTCGAGTCGGTTGTATCGCGGAGCGCATCGAGGTCGTAGATCGCCCGTAGCTCTCGATGGCATAACGAGAGTTCATGGTGTAGTTGTTCGGGCATACGCGCAGCACCTCCTTGAGCCAGCAAAACGTGGATTAACAACGCCAGTATAGCATGAACTGCCAGCGCCGGAATAGCACAAAAAAGGGCGACAGCACCACACTGTCACCCCTTGAAGCCCAATACCTATGCAGTTTTAGTTGACATCCCAGACAATTTCGCCACGCAAGACACGGGCAATTTGTTCGGGGAAATTTTTGACCGAAATGGGCTTGGCAATAAAGCCATCGAAGCCCGAAACGCGAGCGCGTTCAGCTTCATCACGCGAACCATTGGCGGTCATAGCCACAATTTTGGTGCGTTTAAGCTCAGGCAAGGCCCGCAACTTTTGAAACACAATATGGCCATTTTCCCGTGGGATGCGAATATCCAGCAGAATGAGGTCGAGAAAGCTCAATGTAGGGTTTTGACGTACTTGCGGCGAGTTTAACCAACTGAAGAAGGCATCTCCTGACGGACGCGCGTTGCAGTAGGCAACACCGATCTGCTCGCGCAGAATCCGTAACGTCAAATTCATGCTGTCAACGTTATCTTCGATTACCATCACTTTTGCACGGCTTGCGACGACGATAGGCGAAGCGCTCGGTCGAACAACCGGATACATGGACTTTCTCCAAAACGAACACAATAACCCTTACTACGCAGCAGCCGTCGATGCACGGTTGGTTATCGCTCGTGACATTGCTCGATAACAGTCATCCTAGAGGCTAGTCCTTTTGGGTCATCGAGCTAGTACCCAAAGAACTGTTGTATTGTACTTGAATTTCAAGGCTCAAATATCAAGTTTTGGTTAAGAAATTGCGCCAACAAATGAGCGTATGCTCATCCAAAACGAGTGCTTGTAGCAGAGCAAACGGCAGGTTATGCTGGCAGTGGTGCTGGCTCTGCGGCTGCTTCCCCATTGGGATTATGAGCCAGCGTTGCAGCAACACAATTGCCTGATTTGTGTTGCTAGTGTACCGTATAGCACAGGATGTCGCCCATCCACTGTTAACCTGATTTCGCAACCAAACAGGTACAACCAACCCAAGGAGTCGCTCGCGTTTATGCCAGAAGCACGATCATTTGGTCAACAATTGCGCGACTATCGCCATCAACGCCAACTCACTCAAGCGGCTTTGGCCGAGGAAGTTGGCTGCGCCATCGAGAGTATTCGCAAAATGGAGGCTAATCGCCAGCGACCATCACGCAGTTTGGCGGCTCGTTTAGCCAGAATTTTGCAGTTATCAGCCGAGCAAAGCCAGATTTTTTGCGACCAAGCCCGAACGGTTGGCACTGATAGCGCCAATTCAGCGCCAAAACCAAGTGGCTTGCCATTAACGGCGACCAAGCTGATCAATCGCCAAACTGAGCTGGCAACGCTACAAAACTATCTCAACGCTGAGCATATTCGGATGATTACGCTGACTGGCCCAGGTGGCGTAGGCAAAACCCGCCTTGCGCTGCAAATTGCCCAGCATAGTCACAAGCATTTCCCCGATGGGGTGTATTTTGTCGATTTAGCTCAAGCAAGCAGCTTGGCGGATATTGGTTTAGCCCTCAGTCAAACGCTCAATCTGCCCAGTAGCAAATACGCTTGGCAACGCCACATTCAATTGCACTATCAACAAGCCCGCATCTTGTTGATTCTCGATAATGTTGAGCAATTGGTCAGCGCTGCCGAGCATTTCCGTGGTTTGCTTGACCATACCAGCCAGCTCAAATTGCTCTTGACCAGTCGCACGCTGTTGCATTGCGCTGGTGAATATGCGATTCCGCTGACACCGCTGCGCTTGCCAACTGCCGAGGCCAGCCTTAACGAGCTTAAAACCAATCCCGCCGTTCAGCTTTTTGTCCAACGAGCGCAAACGCTCAACCCACAGTTTGCCCTGACCAACCACAACGCCGAAGCAATCAAACAGCTTTGTTGGCAAGTTGATGGCTTGCCTTTGGCCTTGGAATTGGCGGCGGCTCGCACCCGTTTGCTCACGCCTGAAGCCTTGTTGGCTTATTTGCAACCGCCCTTGGCCTTGCTCAGCACCAATGATCCAACGGCTCCAGCTCGCCACCAAAGTATGTACAACGCCATTAATTGGAGCTATCAGCAAATTTCGCCCAAGCAGCAACAGCTTTTGCGCCAACTAGCAATTTTTCAGGCTGGATGTACTTTGGATGCAATTCAGGCTATCGTGCCAAACAATAATCAGCTTGATCTGCTTGAACAATTGGCAGGCTTAATTGACCATAGTTTGCTGAACATGCAGGCTGAAGCTGAACAGCCGCAACGTTTTAGCATGCTCAGTTTGATCCACGAATTTGCCGCGCAGCAATTGGCCGAACAAGCCGAATTTCCCGAACTCGCCCAACAGCATCTCAATTATTATGTCATGTACTGCGAATCGCTCAGCCAACAAGTTTTCACGGCACGCCAAGCGCTTTTATCGGAGCGCGAGAATATTCGGGCTGCAATTAACTGGGCAATCAGTACTCAGAATTGGGTTGCAGCCAGCAGTTGCATTTTGCCCTTGGCCGAATTTTGGTATCGTTATGGAGCCGCTGAAGAGTTACAAACGTGGCTGGCTTGGCTCCGCAGCCAACCAATTGATTTAGCAACTCAAGCCCGTTGCAACGAAATGCAGGGCTATATTGCAGCCTTTTTGCAAAGCCAATATCGCGCTGGTCAGGCGTGGTATCAACAAGCGTTGGCGCAACGCCAAGCCCTGCAACAAGCGGCGGCCATCGCCGACAATCTCGCCAAATTGGGCGAAGTTGCGATGGAGCAAGGCCATTATGCCCAAGCGCTTGAACGCTATCGCCACGCTTGTAGCATGCATGAACAACTTGGCGATCAAGCTTCAGTGTTTGCCATGCACGATTGCCAAGCTATGGTCTTGCTGCGTCAAGGTCAATTTGGCCATGCCCAACAGCTGTTACAACAAAGCTTAGATTATTGGCAGCAACAACAGATTTTGCCCAGCCTTGCATTTAGCCTGAATTACCTTGGGATGATTGCCTTTTATCAAATGCGCTTGAGCAAAGCCCAACAGGCGCATGAGCAAGCCTTGGCAATTTGGCAAACCCTCGATGATCAACGCGGGATTGCCTCAGCCTTGAATGCTTTGGCTCCAGTCTTGTTGCACCAAAACCAAACCGCTGCTGCACTGGCAGCAATCAAGCAAAGCTTGCAAATTCGCTGGAGCCTGCACGATTACGATGGCCTCGCTTGGAATTTAGAGCGGTTTGGTGAAATTTTGAGCAAAGTGCATCAAGCTGAATTGGCGATGCAATGTTGGAGCAAAGCCAAGCAACTCCGCGATGAACTAGCCTTGCCCTTGTTTGAGGCCGAACAAAAACGTTTGCAAATCTACATTAGGCAAACTAAGCAACAATTAACCTCCGCTCAAGTGCAACAGCTTTGGTTGAGCGGCCACAAGGTAGCGTTAGCGCAGCTAATTCAAACCCTCTTAATCACTTAATACCGCTTATAGGGTTAGGTGCGGTCTGATAGTTTAGGATGCCTGCGTAGATGCAAGGATATGAACCAATCGTTAGTCGATTTGCTCATTAATGCTTCAGCCGCGGATCGAGGGCATCGCGCAAACCATCGCCAAGCAAATTAAAACCCAACACAGTCAGCATAATCGCAATCCCGGGAAACAAGGCATACCACCATTGGCCAGTGCCCACATATTCACGGGCGGTCGAAAGCATCGAACCCCATTCAGGCCGTGGTGGTTGTGCGCCCAGCCCCAAAAATCCCAAGGCTGCTACACTAGTAATCGATGAGGCCACACTCAAGGTCATTTGCACCAAAATTGGGGTTAAGCTATTGGGCAAAATATGCCGCATCAACATACGCATTCGGCTCACCCCAACCGCCTCGGCAGCATGAATATACTCTTGATTGCGCACACTCAACACCGCTGCACGGGCAATCCGCCCAAAAATTGGAATTTCGACGACTGCTACCGCCAACATTGCATTGAACAACGGTGGGTCAAAAATCGTTTGCAAAATTGGCAGTTCGGTAATTTGTTGGCTAAATTTATACGAAAACGATTCACGGTTATTGCTAATCGCGGTCAAAGCAATCGCGAGGAGAATTGAGGGAAACGCCAGCAAAATGTCCATCAGCCAGGTGGCAATGGTGTCAATAATGCCGCCGAAAAAGCCCGAAATTAAGCCTAGCAACGAGCCAAAAATTACCGCCAATATCACCGCAAATGTGCCCACCGTTAGCGAAATCGGCGCACCATGCAACACCCGAATAAAGATATCGCGACCTAATTGATCGGTGCCGAATGGCCGTTCAAATCTGCCCCACGGAATATCTTTGCGGGCTTTGTCGATGCTTTTGCTAGCAGCATCGGCCCGTTCTTCGGCGGTCATCAACCATGATGGCGGTTGGAGTTTGTTGGCGGTATCACGGTTGAGCGTCTGATCAAGCGGTTGTACCAAGGGCGTGATAATTGCAACTGCAAACAGAAAAGCACAAATCAGCATTCCCAAACGGCCAACCGTGCTACTAAACAGCCGCCGCCGAGCATCACTCCAGAGCGAACGCGGCTTGCGCGAAAGTAACGCTTGATCGCTCGTTGGTTTCTTGGTGATAGTTGGTTCTGTTGTCGCCATAATCAACCTTTACAAACAAGTTGCATCCACAAACGCCGAGCAGCGTTACTTATATTGAATTCGGGGATCAAAGAAGCGGTAGGAAATATCGACCAAGGTATTGATCAACACAAATACCAATGAGACAAACATCACGCCGCTTTGCACCACCGGATAATCGCGGGCTAAAATGCCATCAAGCAGCCAGCGCCCAATTCCTGGCCATGAAAATACCGTTTCCGTCAACACAGCGCCGCCCAGCAAAAAGCCCAATTGCAGCCCGATTACCGTAATCACTGGAATTAAGGCATTGCGCAAGCCGTGGCGCAAAATCGTAATCCGCGCCGATAAGCCTTTGGCACGAGCAGTGCGAATGTAATCTTGATACAGCACTTCGAGCATGGCCGAACGCGTCATGCGGGCGATGCTAGCAAGCGGTACAGTCGCCAAAGCCAGGCTGGGCATAATTAAATGTTTAAAGGCGTTCATGGTAATGTCAAATCGCCCAAGCAACAGGCCATCAAGCAAATACAGGCCCGTAATTGGCTCGAACGAGCCTTGCAAGCTAGTATCAAGCCGCAAACTTGGGTCAAGCCATTTGAGTTTGACTGAAAAGAGGTATTGCATCATCAAACCCAACCAGAAGATCGGGATTGAAACACCGAGCAAGGCTACAATCATACTGCTGGCATCGAGCCAAGAGCCACGTTTGGTAGCCGAGACCACACCTGTGGTCACGCCAACCACCACTGCAATCAACAAAGCACTGAGTGCTAACTCGATCGTCGCAGGGAAACGCTGCTTTAATTCTTTGGAAATCGCTTGGCGGGTTTTGATCGAATCACCAAAATCGCCAGTAGCAAAATTGGTGATATAGGTCACATATTGGCTTTCGAAGATATTGCCGCCCTCAAAATTGAGAAACAAGGGGCGATCAAGTTTGAGTTTGGTGCGCAGGGCGGCGCGTTGTTCGGGGGTTGAGCGTTCACCGAGAATGATAATCGCCGGATCACCGGGGATGGTTCGGAGCAGGGTAAAAACCAGGAGCGAAATGCCAAGCAGGACGGGAATAATGCCAAGCAGCCGACGAAAAATATACCCAACCATGCATTCTTCCTTACTATACGCCGCTTGTTAGAATTAAGTGCTAACAAGCGGCGTAGGCTCGGCTATTGGTTATTTCGTGATTGAGATCGGTGCGAATGATTCGCCACCAGTTGGATTTGGCACCCAGCCTTGCAAGGCTTTTTTAGCAGCCAATACGGGTGGAGCATGCACGATCGGAATCCGTGGCAAATCGGTGTTAATCAACTTGCCAGCTTCTTGGAACAGCCGAATTGACTCGGCGGGCGAGGAAGCGCCACCAGCATCGGCCAGCAATTGCCAAACTTTCTCGTTAGTATAACCAGCTTCGTCGGCGTTGCCTGGGCCAAAGTGAGTGAACAAGAAGTTGTTAGGGTCGCCATAGTCGCCCGTCCAACCCAACATCACCATCCCGTTTTTCAGGCCAGCATCCCAGTTATCGAGATACACGCCCCAATCTTCGGTCTTGAGTTCAACCTTGATCCCAACGTCGGAAAGTTGGGCGGCGTAGAGTTCAGCCACTGACTTAGCATCGGGGTAGTAAGGCCGTGAAACCGGCATATACCACAATTCCAAGGGCAATTCAGTTCCATCGGTCAAGACCATGGTGCTAAAGCCATCGGCATAGCCAGCTTCGGCCAACAAGGCTTTGGCTTTTTCTGGATCATAAGCATATGGTTCGAGGTCAGTCGCCCGATATTCAGCCAATCCATCGGGCAAGAAGTCGTCGGCAATTGAGCCAACGCCGCCATACGAGGCATCAAGAATTTCTTGCTTGTTGATGGCATAGGCAACCGCCTGACGAACCCGCACATCGTCAAAAGGCTTGTTGTTCATGTTCAACGACAAGTAGGCAATGTTGAATGGAGTCAAATCAACCACTTGCAAATCGGCGCTTGAAGCAATTTTATCGCGGCTATCAGCGCTCAAGTTGATTGTGAAATCAATTGTGCCAGCTTCAAGCTCGGCCAAACGTTGGGGTGCTTCGGCGATAAAGCGCACAACCACACCTGGCATTTTGGCCTTGTCGCCCCAATAATCTTCGTTGCGCACCAAGGTGATGCTTTGACCAGCATCCCAGCGCTCAAACTTGAAGGGGCCAGTCCCAACGCCACCAACTTCTGGTGAGCCATATTTTTCTTTGGCAGCCTTGACTGCTTCGGGCGATGAAATTCCGAAGTAGGAAGCGGCCAAATAGCTTGGCAACAACGGCACAGGCCGCGTCAAAACAAACTTAACCGTGGTTGGATCAACTGCCATAATTTCTTTGAAGGCACTGTTGGGGTCGCCAGCATAGCCACCAAAAATATCGGGCACGATGTTGTATTGCTTGCCTTCGGCACGGAAGCCAAACTCAAAATCAGGCACAAACAAGCGCTGGAAGTTGAAAACTACTGCATCAGCGTTGAAGTCGGTGCCATCAGAGAATTTAACCCCTTCGCGCAGGGTAAACGTCCACTCGGTTGCATCGGCGTTTGGCTCCCACTTGGTCGCCAATTCGGGCACAACTTCCAACGTACCAGCCTTGAAACCCAACAACGATTCTTGGATTTGGCGGGTTACAATCAAGGCAGTACCCGTGGTCGTATCCATCGAATCGAGTGAATCGGGTTCGCCCGAACCACCAAATACCAGATACTTATCAGCATCGCCCATGGTTGGTTCTTCGGTTGCAGCAGCGGCGTCGGTTGGTGTGGCTGCAGCGGTGTCATCTGTAGGAGCGGTAGTTGGGGCAGCAGTGGGTTCGCCACCAGTAGCGGGAGTTGAGCCAACAGTTGCGGTTGGAGCGGCGGTTTCGCCACAGGCAGCTATCAACGGTATCATCAATACCAAGAGCAATAGCCAGCCAATCGAACGCTTACCTGGTTTACGGAAAGACATGAGACCTCCTTAAGCTATGCGTTCCTAAGATAGTCTTACTCTCGTCATCTCCACTGATACAGAGCGGTGCGGTTATCGTATTATAGGGCAAAATTCATGTGAGGTAAAATCTCGTTAACTTAATTGAGCCAAAGCTAGGTGCTGATTGTACTGATTATTAAGCCGTTAACCAACGAAAATCCCTGTCTCAACCACATGAAACAGGGATTTGTGCGAGGATTGCTTGGCGCTCATTATTCGTGGCGCAAGGCATCAATTGGGTTCAATTTGGCGGCCCGTTGAGCAGGGTAAATTCCAAAGAACAAGCCAACCCCCAGCGAGAAGCCGATCGCGACTCCGACAGTTTGCAGATCAATCGGCGCATCGAGCAAGCCCATTTGGGTTACGACAATTGGAATAATGCTGCCAAGCATCAGGCCAATCATACCGCCGGTCATACTCAGCACCGCCGCCTCAACCACAAATTGCATCAAAATATGATGGCTACGTGCGCCGACAGCCTTGCGCAAACCAATTTCTCGAGTACGCTCGGTCACACTCACCAGCATAATATTCATAATCCCAATTCCGCCAACCAGCAGCGAAATCCCCGCTACCGCCGCCAGAAAGAGGGTCATCATTGAGGTGATCGTGGTCAGCGTGCCCAAAATTTCGGCTTGGTTGATTACATTAAAATCATCGGCGCTACCATCAAGTTTGAGATGATGGCGCTCACGCAGCAACATGCTTACCCGCGATTGCAGCGCATCAAGATCGCTAGCATTAATCGCCGAAAGCGTAATCGAGCCAACTCGATAGCCATTGCCATCAGGAGTGCGGGCGTTAAACAGGCGTTTTTGGGCCGTGGTAATCGGAATATAAGCCCGATCATCTTCCGAGCCAAAGGCACTGCCACCCTGCGGCGTAAGCACCCCCACCACGCGCAAACTTTGGTTGTTGATCCGCACGGTTTGGCCAACCGCTTGACCATTGCCAAATAAATCTTTGGCCAAGGTCGAACCCAAGACGATCACGGTATTTGCGCCTTGTAAATGCTCCTCAGTGATAAAACTGCCCTGTTGCATGGCCAAGTTGTTCACCACTTGAAACGACGGAGTTATGCCAACAATTTGGGCGCTTTTATCCGCCGATTTGGCGACAATTTGGGCATTTGAGTTAAGTTGGGGAGCCACGCCAATCACTGGCAGTTGCAAGGCTTCAATCGCCCGCGCATCGTCCATCGTCAAGTTTTGGGCAGCAGTCGCATTGCCAGGCCCACGATTTTGTGAGCCAGCCGAAATTGTCAGGACGTTCGTGCCAATTGCCTCAATTTCGCCAGTAATCGAAGCACTTGCCCCGTTGCCAAGCGCCAGCAACGAAACCACCGAGGCCACCCCAATAATCACCCCCAACATCGTCAGCAACGAGCGCACTTTATTAGCCAACAGGCTGCCAAACGAAATGCGCACCACTTCCCATAGGCTGCCAAAGCCACTTGAGCTAGCTTCAATCGGCTGAAATAGGATGTCGTCGCTGGCGGCGGGAGCGGGCGTGGGAACAGTTTGCACATCAAGCGTTGTCATCATTGCATCCTTTAATTACGCTGATCGCCAATCAACTGCCCATCGCGCATGGTCAGCACTCGCGCCGCATAGGCCGCCACGTCATGTTCGTGGGTCACCAGCACCACCGTAATGCCTTGCTCACGATTCAAGCGCCGCAGCAATTCCATAATTTCGATGCTGGTTTTGCTATCCAATGCGCCAGTTGGCTCGTCGGCCAAAATTACCGAGGGGCTGCCAGCCAAAGCACGGGCAATCGCCACCCGTTGTTGTTGACCGCCGCTCAATTCGTTGGGGCGGTGATCGACCCGCTGGCCCATGCCTACCAAATTCAGGGCGGCCATAGCGCGGCGTTGGCGTTCAGTGCCCGCAACCCCACGATAAATCATCGGCATTTCGACGTTGCGCAAAGCCGATTGGCGTGGCAACAAGTTGTATTGTTGAAAAATAAAACCCAATTTTTGCCCACGCACCAGCGCCAAATCGTTGCTCGAAAGCTGATCAACTGCCACGCCATCAAGCACATAGGTTCCTGAAGTTGGCGTATCCAAACAGCCGATCAAGTTCATCACTGTGCTTTTGCCGCTCCCGCTTGGCCCCATAATCGCTACAAAATCGCCCTTGTCGATGCTGAAACTCACGCCTTGCAGCGCTGCCACCAGCACATCACCCATTTGGTAGGTTTTGTGAATATCGCTCAAACTAATCATCAGCGGCCTCCGCCGAATAACCCACCATTGCCACTATCCGAGGCGGCAGTTGGCACGGCGATGATCGTATCGCCTTCATTCAAGCCACTCAACACTTCGGTAAATGAGCCATCGCTGATGCCAGTCACCACATCGACCTCACGTACACCAGCGCCATCGGGCACTTGCACCACCCGTCCGCTACCTTTGGGCAACAAGGCTGAATTTGGCACCAGCAATACATCACTTTTTTCGCTGAGAATAATGTTGGTGTTGACGGTCATGCCAACTTTAACCATTGGGTCGTTGCTAGGCACGCTAATTTTGACCCGATAAATCACCACGCCGTTCGATACTTCGGCCACCGGCGAGATATAACTGACCGTACCCTCGGCGCTCCAGGCATCGAGCGCATCAATCGTTAACTCAACTTTTTGATTCAGCGTAACTAATGCCACATCAGTTTCGCTCAAATTCAGCTCTACATACAAGCCACTACGATCAAGAATATGCATCACCGCACCGCTCGAAGGGCCACCAGGCACAATCGAAACCGAGGTAATCACGCCAGCAAAAGGAGCACGCAAGGTCGCATTATCACGTTGTAATTGCGCTTGTTTTAACGATTGCTCGCTTTGTGAAACTGCTGCTTCTTGAATCGCCAAATCAGTATCAGTTGGTGGGGCTGTTAATTTATCAAGGTTGGCTTCGGCTTGATCAACATTGGCTCGGGCTGCCGCAACATCAGCCGCCGTGCCACCTTGGGTCAATTTGCGCAAATTGGCTTTAGCTTGGTCGAGGTTGGCTTGGGCTGCCGCGACATCATCAGCGGTTCCGCCTTGTTTGAGTTTATCGAGGTTAGCTTTGGCTTGGTCGAGCGCGGCCTCAGCTTGGGTAATTTCGAGCGCGGTTGCACCTTTGAGCACAGTTTGCAATTGCACTTCAGCATCACGCACTTTGGCCTCAGCATTAGCAATATCCAAACCTTCTTGGGTTACGGCATTGTCATAGGCCAATTGGGCCGCGTCGAGCTTGGTTTGGGCATCTTGTTCATCGCGCACGGCATTGTTATAGCGATCCACATCGGTTTGATAGCCAAAATCATCGGGCTTTTTCTTCCAATTCCCATCAGCATCGTGGGTTTCCCAATACACTTGGCTGAGGCTGGTTTGGGCGTTACGCACCGCATTGGCGGCGGTATCACGATCAAGTGAGGCTTGATTTTTGGCCTTCGAAGCATCAGATTTCACTTGCTCTAAGCTTGATTTAGCCTGATCAAGCGTGGCTTGGGCGCTGGAAACCTTTTCTGGTTTGGGGCCAGCCCGCAGATCATCAAGCTTGGCTTGGGCTGAACGGACTGAGGCTTCGGCATTGGCCAAATCAGCTGGCGTAGCGGTGCCATTTTTGGCTTTGCGTAATTGGGCTTCGGCGTTAGCAACACTGGCTTGGGCCGAGGCAATATCAGCAGCGGTAGCATTGCCAGTTACGGTCTTTTGCAAATTGGCCTTCGCATTATCAACGCTGGCTTGCGAAGCGGCCAAATCCTCTGGGCGAGCATTGCCCTCTTGGGTTTGGCGCAAACGGGCTTGGGCACTTTGCAAATTGGCTTCAGCGGAAAGCACGCTTAATGCCAAATTACGATCATCAAGCTCAGCCAGCATCTGGCCTGCTACCACCTGTTGGCCTTCGCTGACCAAGACGGTGCTGACAATTCCAGTCGTTTGAAAGGTAAGATCAAGGCTTTGCTTGGGGTTAATCGTTCCGCTGCCAAGCACCGATGAAACCAAACGACCGCGCTGAATCGTCGTGGTAGTGCTGGCCGAGACGGTCGATGGATCATCGCCACCAAAGACAAACGGCATTAACACCAGCGCTAATAAGACCGCGCCGCCAATAACAAACCATTTATAGCCACGTTTTTTGGGCTGTGCTGAGCTTTCAGCCATCGGAAATCTCCTTATGCGACAATTTCTAGCTATACTGTAGTGAATTCCGGCGCGATCAGCATCGATCTTTATTTCGATCATTCATTCGCACGTTTTGGTGAAGCGGCGATCATCCATTTGGGTGATGCCGACGGCCCAAGCTTGGTCAATAGTTAAGTACTGGCTTGTGATCAAAGGCGCTAGCGATGAGCAATAAACTCAAAATCGACCGCGAACAAACCCAATGGCGCAGCAGCACAATTTTGCGCTCGCTGCCAATTATGTTAATTCCAATTGCGGTGGCAATTATTAGCCTGCTCTGGCTACGAATGAAGCTTCCCGCCGAGCAATTCAATCAACAACCGCAACGTGATGGCACACCAATTACCGCAATTGTGGTGATCATTATGTTTGTGTCGGCCTTAATTATCTTTGTACGTTTAGGCCGACCAACCATCTCAGCCTTTGCCTTAGTGGGCTTTTGGACACTGATCACCACCAGTTTGGCAGTACGCAGCGGGATCACCAGCTTTTTTCCGGCGCTGTTGGTCTTGCCAATTTGCGCCGCAGGCTTGTTGATTGATCGGAGTGCCAGCATTGGTTTAGCGGTCTTAGCCAGTTTGTTGGTAATCAGCCTCGCTTGGGCCAAACTTCAGGGCTACGATTTAGCTCGCCAAGCGCCGCCCTCAGTCTTCACTCGCTATCCTTGGCTGGTTTCAACCGTATTTTGGATTACGCTCTTTTGGATGGTCGCAAGCATGACCTGGCTCTTAGCGGGGAATTTACAACGAGCCTTGCAGCAAAGTCGTGCTCATGCCCAAGATTTGGAGCAGTTGCGCAGCCAATTGGAGCAGCGGGTGCAAGCCCAAACTGCTGAGCTTGCTCAACGCACCCATCGCGCAGAAGCATTGTATAACATCAGTAGTGCCCTAGCCCTACCAGCAGATATTACCCAAATATTACCGTTGATTGCCGAGCAAGCCCATCAATTGCTGCATGTCGATTACTCGTGGATTATGCTCAACCATCAGTGTCTTGCGGCCTATCCCGAAGCGGCTGTTCACGAACCACACTTGCAATTTGAGCCAACCCAAAACACATCAGTTATGTCAATATCCAGCAAATTTGGCGAGCATACCGCCTTGGTGCTGCCATTTCAACTTGAAAACGACCAAGTGCAATTAATTTTAGCTGGTGCAGCAATCGCCCAAACCAATACCGATGATCGTGCCCTCGCCGAGGGTTTGCGCGATCAAGCAGTGTTGGCCTTGAACAACCAACGTTTATTAGCCCAAGTGCGTGATAAAGCCATGCTCGAAGAACGCACCCGGTTAGCCCGCGATATTCACGATACTTTGGCTCAAGGCTTAACTGGTATTGTGATTCAGCTTGGGGCAACTCAACGGGCCTTAGTTTATAGCCCCAGCGAGAGTAGCACCCACTTGGCCTTAGCTAGCCGTATGGCCCGCGAAGCCTTGGCCGAAGCTCGCGCCTCGGTTTGGAATTTACGTGCACCCTTGCTGGATGCCAATAGCTTGACCAAGGCCATTCAGGAACTCGCGGCCCATCCCATGCGCTCTGATTTACAGGTTGATGTGCAGATTCATGGCCAAGTGCTAAGACTTGATTTGCACGACGAAACCGCCCTGTTACGGATCACTCAAGAAGCTTTGGCGAATGTGGTCAAACATTCCAAAGCTGAACATGTCAGCATTCAATTGATCTATGGGAATAGCAGCGTGGAGCTATTAATTCACGACAATGGCACAGGCTTCGATCAGGCGATTTTAACCAACCAAATGCAGATGACCAACCATTTTGGCCTGATTGGCATCCGCGAACGGGTCGCCCAAATCGGTGGTAGCCTACAATTAAGCAATCAGCATGGCGCGTTGGTTCATGTGCAAATTCCCTACAATCTGCCCCAAACAGCCTTGGTTGAAATGGAGTAACCTAATGATTCGTGTTTTAGTCGTTGATGATCATCCAGTTGTGCGCCACGGCTTGATGGCGATGCTCGGCTGGGAGCAGGATTTCGAGCCAGTTGGTGATGCTGCTGATGGTCAACAAGCAGTTAACTTGATCGAGCAACAACAACCTGATGTGGTGTTACTTGATTTGCGTTTGCCGCAACTGAGTGGCATCGAAGTGATGCGCCATACCCGTGCCAGCGCCCCCAATACCCGTTTTCTGGTGCTCACAACCTATGATACCGACGAATACATTGGGCCAGCCTTGAACGCTGGAGCCGCTGGATATTTACTCAAAGATGCGAGTCCTGAGGAAGTTTTTCGGGCGATTCGCTCAATTTATGAGGGTGGTGCCGCCTTGCAATCGGGTATTGCGGCGCGAGTGCTCAAACGACTAGCCACCGAGCCAGCCGAAGATGAGCTTTCGCAGCGTGAGCTTGATGTGTTGCAATTACTGGTACGGGGCGAAAGCAACAAAGCCATTGCCCTCAGCCTCAACATCTCCGAAAACACGATCAAATCGCATGTCAGCCATATTTTTAGTAAGCTCGATGTGCGCAGCAGGGCTGAGGCCGTGGCGGTTGCCTTGCAACGAGGCCTTGTAAAGTAGTTTAGTTAGGCTATGGAAACCGAACTTAAGCAGAGGCGCAGAGAGTTCTAATTAAACTATAGCCATATATTCTCTGCGCCTCTGCGTTAAAACCTCATCCACCTTCGTGGCCTTCGTGTTCTTCGCGGTTAACATAAAGCTCCCGAGCATCATCAACCAATCACCAAGCGTTGCGACTTGACATAGGTTAAAGCCAGTGCTATCCTAGCCCAAAATTCTGTGTAGCAGAATTATATCCTTGTAAAACTAATAATTACAGCAAACAGTGAGGAACCGATGGATAAGCACATCAAAACCATCGCCCAACTTAATCGGCTTGTACATGAACCAGTTCGCTTACAAGTGATGAGCTATCTTGCTACCGTTGATGAAGCAGATTTTCTGTATCTAATGAACGAACTTGAGCTAACCCAAGGCAATCTTGGCTCGCACATGAGCAAACTTGAGGCCGAAGGCTATATCTCAGTTACCAAAGAATTTGTGGCACGTCGCCCGCGCACCAGCTATCGCCTAACCTCGGATGGCAAGGTGGCGATCAAGCAATATTGGCGGCTGATGCGCTCGATTGCCAGTGATGTGAACGATTAAAGAACAAAAGGCCTTGGGAAATTCCCAAGGCCTTTGCTTTTGGTTTTAGAAATTAGCGTTCAACTGACTTGTTAGCTGGAATTGCTGGCAAACAACCATTGAATGGATAATGGTGTGATTCGCCACCACCAATCAATGAGTTACCAATCAATGTCCCGTTGATTTGGCCATTGCTAAAGCTTACATCAGCAAATGGAGCCAAGATTGTACCTTTGATGCCAATCCCTGAGAGGCTAAAGCTAGTGGCTTGGTAGAAGTTGTAGACAATCTTGGTTTGATCAACATTTGTCAAGAAGGTTTCGAAATTTTGCATTCGATTGTTCGTGCCAGTGATATTAATCAAGACTGATGAACTTGCTGGAACGTTGATGTTCAAGCCATTAGCATTATTCAATTGAGCACCATCAACCGTGAAGATATTCAGGGTTGTATTGGTTCCGCTCAACTTGACTGCACCATATTCATAGACCGTCGTGCCATTAGCACTCAAGCCACCCCAAGCTTGCGAACGGTTGCGCAATGAAGTTTGCTCGTTGGCAAAGTTGATTGGTTGGCCTTGGCGAACGGTACCATTCAAGACGCTAACGCCATTCAATGATTTAGTCGTGCCATAAACCACATTGCCGTTGTAAACCGAACCGTTGGTGTAGGTCAACGAACCGCCGGCAACTAAGTCGTCGCGCGTACCATTTGAATTGGTCAAGCGCACGCCAACCCCAAAGTTTTGGAAGTTGATATTGCCACCAGCAGCGACCCGACCTTCAATATCGGTGTTGCTTTGGGTGATGTTGCCAAAGGTAAAGACATTGAAATCGCCAGCAGTGCCTAACCCTTGTGGTACACATTGGTTACCAGGCACAGGAGTACTGGTTGGTACTGGAGTACTAGTTGCTGTTGGCACTGGCGTGTTAGTCGCGGTTGGCAACGGTGTGCTGGTTGCCGTTGGCAACGGTGTGCTGGTTGCCGTTGGCAACGGTGTGCTAGTTGCAGTAGCCGTTGGCGTACTCGTCGCGGTTGGCACTGGAGTGTTGGTTGCCGTTGGCACTGGCGTGTTGGTTGCAGTGGCCGTTGGCGTACTCGTCGCGGTTGGCACTGGAGTGTTGGTTGCCGTTGGCACTGGCGTGTTGGTTGCAGTGGCCGTTGGCGTACTCGTCGCGGTTGGCACTGGAGTGTTGGTTGCCGTTGGCAACGGTGTGCTGGTTGCGGTTGGCTCGGTGGTTGGCGTGCTGCGGCGAATGCTGAAATTGACTGCCACAGGCTCACAGCGAATCGCTAATGATTCACCAAACAAACCAACATAGGTTGCGCTCAAGCGATAATCGCCTTCGGGCTTGGTGCTTGAATCCCAACCATTGGGCTGACTACCATTGTTGCCCATGAAATAGTAGGGCGAGTTGACATCGGTATAGTTGGTGGTTTGGGCACCAGTCAAAGCAAATTCAACTTTTTGGGGCAAAGCGCCAGTAACTTCAGCTTGAATATTCAAAACTCCAGTTACCAATTGATTGTTGCTCACGCCACTCAAGCGGCTGATTTGGCCTTGGCTACACACTTCTTCAACTGGTGGAGCACAAAGGGTTGTGTTGGGGAAGCGCGTTGAAAGCAAGCGTTCGCCATAGCGCTGACCAACCAACGAGTGCAAGACTGGCCCACGGAAGATATCCAGTTGGGCTTTGCAATCAGGAATTTTTACATTCAAGTTAATGGTTTGACGGGGAGCCACGGTATACATGGTGTAGTCAAACAATTGTTGGTTGCCAATTCGATCATCAAACATGCTGTATGCGGCAATCCCTACCTCAAATGCACATGTGTATGAGCTATTGTAAACCGAGCCAGTCGTGTTCGAGGTGAACCAGCCATATAACGAGCGGGTGGTCAGCGGATCGCAGGTAACCGCAGTTGCCGTTACTGCCACCGCCGGAGCCACCACGGGAACCGATTCCACAACTCGCACAGTAGCTTGAACGGCCAGCGGTGCTTTGGTCGGAGTTTGACGCGGGGTTGCAGCCCAAACGCTAAAAGGCACGCCAAGCACGGCCACCAGCAACACAGCGAACCAAACAACACGTTGCTTCATAAAAGCATCCTCAATAATAGATACAAGTACTACAAAAACAATGACCTATGTATCATAATATAGCCGTATCGTTAATCAAGGTGGAGATTTGTTTTTATTATGTGTGAATATCGCAACATCTTTTTTAGTGTGGTACTAGGACTTTCAGTTCAGGCTATTTTTATGCTGTCATGCAGTAATTCATTAAAATTTTAGATCCTACAGATCACAGTAATCTAAATATTTATTAAAATAGACATTATTTTACGTCAACTAGCAGTTTCTTTTTCCATTGACAAAAGAAAAACCCGCCATTGGCGGGTTTGGAATGGTTGGCCGTGGGAGTTATTGCGCAGCTAAGCTAGCCTGAGCCGCTTGCAAAGCAGCGGTTAAATCCAAAGCTATGGTTGGTACAAGCCGAGCTACATTGGTTTGGGCCAGCCATTGTTGCTCAGCAACACTTTGGTGCAAGTTACGTTCAACCCGAAGCTGCTCGGCGGTTGCTAAAAGTTGAGCCGCCAGTGTTGGTTGGGTTGCGACTAGGACTGCCGCACTATGCTGCAACATCGTCAGATCAAACCGGCGTAGCTCGCTGGCCAAAGCAGTTGCGAGCATTCGTTGAGCTTGGTGTTGCATCGCAGCCTGATCATCGATTGCGATTGCTAAACGAGTTGCCAAAATGATATGGCGTAATTGTAATTCTTGGCTTAGTGCCTCAATTGGCTCAACCTTATGCAAATATTCAGCAGCTTGGGCATAATTGGCAGTGGCAATTAAAAGTGCTGCTTGCTCAAGCCAACTACGCTGAACTCCTTCCAGATTGCCAACGGTATGCCACCCTCGCTCTGACTCGCGAAAATGCAACTCAGCTTGGACATAATCAGCTTGCTCAGCTGCGGATATCCCGCGTGCATAACGAATATAGGCCAAACTATCGTGATCACCGATTGCATAGGCATTGATAAACGCTTGCTCAAACCATTGCTCAGCTTCAGCATAACGCCCTTGATCAACCGCTACTAAGCCGAGATTAATTTGGGTTAGAAACATATCCCAGGTTTGATTAACCTGTTGTTTGAGCGCTAAAGCTTGCTCAAAATAGGCTTGGGCGGTCGCTAATTGATTCCGTTCTTGGGCTACTGTGCCAAGATTATGCAGCATCAAAATTTCGCGCTGTTGATTACCTACCTTGCGGGCTAAAGCCAAGGCTGCTTCAAACGCCAATTGCGAATCATGCAAACGGCCAAGCGTGCCATACAATACTGCTAAATTACCAATTGCGCTAATTTCATCGTGCGGTAAGCCAAGCTCTTGCCACAAACGACGAGCTTCAATTAAATAGCGTTCAGCTTCGGCAAAACGGAGCAAACTAATTAATAAACCACCTAATCCTGTTGCAATTCGGGCAATTGCACTTAAATCGCTGCGATTGGAATGTTGATAGGTTTGTTCGAGCCATGCCACAGCCTCGCGATAAGCACTCGTGCGATACCAATAAAAATAGAGATTGCCAGCAATTCGCTGAGCGACCAAACCATCGCTACTATCAAGCGACCAAATCATCGCTTGGCGAATATTATGAATCTCACCACGCAATTGTTCGATCCATTTAGCACCATCAGCCCCCCGGATATTCTGATGCACTGTTTCGCTCAATATTTGATAATAGATGGCATGACGTTCTTGCAAATAATATAGGCGGCCCGTTTTTTGCAATTGCTCTAAAGCATATTCATGCACCGCATCAATCATAATAAAACGGGCTTTTTGGCCTGGCAATTGTTCAGTTTGCAATAAATGGCGATCAATCAAGGCATTTAGGCTGGATTCAAAGGGCATGGTTTCAACCAAACCAACCTGTTTAATTGTTTCGACGGTTGCACCACCAGCAAAAACACCTAATTGAGCAAAAATATCTTTGGCATCAGCTGGCAGCATGCTCACACTCCAAGCCAGCACTGGCTTGATAATCGCTTGCCGCGCCGATTGTTTCGGATTCAAAGCCGCCATGGAAAGATGATTACGCACGAAAAACAGCAAATCTTGGGGGGTCAACGAAGCACTATGGGCCGCGATTAACTCAATCGCCAAGGGCAAGCCCTGCACCAAACGACAAATATCGACCAAAGCTCCAGCATTATCAGCGCTCAAGCGAAACCGTGGCTGACGTGTGCGCATGCGATCAACAAATAAGCCAATTGCGCTATGTTGCTCTAAATCTTCAAGCTGATAGTCTTCACCAAGCTCAGGATATTGCAAGGCTGGAACCATAATCGCGGTTTCGCCAGCAACTTCGAGCGCTTGACGACTCGTGATTAAACATGTTAGGTTCGGTGCACGTCGGATTAACTCCAATAGTTCGCTGGCGGCTCCAGCAACTTGCTCAAAATTATCAAGAATTAATAAAATTTGCTTATCGGCCAAGGCCAATATTAACGAATCTAAAATTGCTTCGTGCTGAGATTCTTCAACGCCTAACGTTGCGGCAATTGTTGGCAGCACAAACTGGGCTTGCGAAACAGGAGCGAGCGCTACAAAATAGCGGCCATCACGAAAAATTTCGCCCACCTGCTCGGCAACTTCCAAACTTAGGCGCGTTTTGCCAGCACCACTTTGGCCATATAATGTTACCAACCGCGCTTGAGCATCAAGCAACAGGTCGATTACCAACGTGCGGGCACGGGTGCGACCAATCAGGCGCGTGGCATATTGGGGGAGTTGTGATGGTAATAATGGCATAACAAAACCTCATCACCGCGAAAAGTGCAGTAAAGCTTTACTGTAATGATTCATTCGCGTGTTAGCAAGGTTGATTCATGTCCCTCAATCGGGCTATTTTTTAAATGGTGTGCTTTGCCAAATCACCCATGAAATTCCCCCAAATGGAGCAGCAAATATGCTATGCTAGGGTGGGATAGGGTAAAATAGGTTAGCCTATGTCAGTGATAACAAAGACCATGGTACTTATACCACATTCATACACAACCCGCAGTTCAATTATCACCCTTGAGGGTGATGGGATCATTGTGATCAAAATTCGGCCTGGCATTCAAGAAACAGTTGAAGATGCCGAGGAGAATCTAGCGGCAGTCGATATGTTGGCGAACGGCATTCGGCGGCCCCGCTTGCTCGATTTACGCGAAGCCTTGCCAATCTCGCGTGAGGTGCGGCGCTTTTATATGCAACCAGCCACGCGCAACAGCGCCACAATTGTAGCGCTGTTGGTCGATTCAACCTTAAGTCGAGTGATTGCCAATTTGATTATTGGCTTAACTGGGAATAGCCAAGCAGTCCAAGTCTTCAGCGATGAGCAAGCCGCTCGTCAATGGCTGCGCCAAGCCAATGCTAATTAATCTTGGCTGCGTTCGAGTTTGGCCACAAAATCCTCAAACGAATCGCGGCCAGAAATCGTGATCCGATTCCAAATCAAGGGATCATCGTTGGCAGTATCGGTAGTTTGGCGGGTAGTCGTAGCACTACGATAGCCCGCCTCGCGCACTAGCTCCATGGTCAGGGCATTGTAGCGGCCATAGGGGTAGCAAAAATGCTCAATCGCAATCCCCAAATGTGCTTCCAACTCACGTTTACTATCAGCAATTTCAATCCACTGCGACTCACGATCAAGCGTGCCCAAATCGGCGTGTATGCGGGTATGCGAGCCAATTGTGACTAACGGCGATTGGCTTAGCTCTTGCAATTGCTGCCAACTAACATAGGCTGGCTCACCCACCAAGGCCGACGGAATATAAGCAGTGATCGGTAGATTCAGGCTTTGGGCAATCGGAAAAGCCTGCTCGTACAAATCGCGATAGCCATCATCAAGCGTTATGACAACTGGATGTTCGGGCAAACTCAACTCACCGCGTTGCGCCGCCAACACCTGATCCAAACTTACCACATGAAAATTATGGTTTTGTAGATATTCGAGCTGGCGTTTAAATTCGGCTGGTGCTACCGATAAACTTTCGCGCAAGCGATCAGCCGGATTGGGATTTGCCGAAATGTAGTGGTAGGTCAACATGGTCACATGCAATGGTTGATAATCCCATGGTCGCAAGTCATAGCGCCATTCCAAGGCATGTTGGCCAACATTACCCATCTCAACTTGCCAGCCAAGCGGATTACTCGGCGTGTAGGTCAAGGTGCGACGCTCAAACAATTGCACCAGCACTTCGCGCTCAATCCCATCAACCAAGGTTTGGGTCCAAAACGCTGGGCTGATAGGCCGCCCAAAGACATATAACGCTTCGCGGGCTTGGGCTTGCACATACTCCCACAACACGGCTGGCACAGTTTGACCAGTCACTTCATCGCGATGATTGCCACTGGTTTCGGGGTAGCGCTCAGCCAAACTTGGATCAGACCAAACTTGCAGGCCTTCAGCTTCGTGAGTTAGCCAATTGGTTACGGGCTGACCACGCAAATCGGCTCCAGTTTGGCCATTCAAGGTCAAAAATTCAGCCCAATCGCGGTAGCGTGGCGCACGATTAGCCGCCACTGCATCGCCTGCCACTGCTTGCTCCGAGCCGCAAATGCCATCTGTGCATTGCTCACGCCAAGCCGCATTGCCAATTTGCAAGCGACCAGTCACCAACTCAACCACCAACAAACCATTGGTAATGTACCACGGCGATTTGGCTGAAAGCTTGGGATCACTAATTTCCATGCGAGCTTTGGCATAGTAGCGCACCCAACGCAATTCACGCGGGCTTTCCGCATAGCGCTCTTGGGTTTGCCACAAACGCTGCGGCCCCCACAGCCACGATTGCTCATCGCCACGCTGACCATCGGTATTTTGCCAAAGCTGATCAAAGGCCCGATCTTCGGCTAAAATAATCCGTGCCGCTGTGCTTTGAGGCAGCAACAACGGCACAAAAACCATCAACAAACCCAACAAAACTCTTAGGGTTTTTGCCAATCTAAAGCCCATGCAACCTCTCGATCAATGTGGTCGCGCCAAAAGGCCCAAGCATGGCCTTGCGGATATTCAGCATAGTTGAGTTGCACTCCAGCCCCAACCAGAATATCGCGCAAAGTTCGATTGCCCTCAAGGAAATTGCATTCATCGCCAGTCACTGGCCCGCCAATACATGTCTCATATGTGCCGACCACGGTCACAATCCGCGCATTAACTGGCGGCTGAATTGACATGAGCGTCAGCAGACGGCCATTTTGGCGTGAAACAAAGCCCGATTGATTGACCACACCGCCAAATACCTCAGGATATTGTAAGGCCAAATAGAGCGAAATCAAGCCACCATATGAATCGCCAACCACCACCCGTTGCTTAGGATCGTTGATCGTGCTGTATTTGCTGTCGATCAGGCTGACCAATTCGGTGGCGAAAAATTCGCTATAGGCATCGTTGAGATCATAATCGCGTTGGCGGCCTTGCTCACGGCTGGGCTTGACGAAAATCGCAATCAACGGCGGCAAAATCTGATCAGCAATCGCATTATCTAAAATTGTTGGCGTAAAAGCATAGTTTTGGTAATCATCGCCATCTTGAAAATAAACACTCGGATATTGCTTTGCTGGATCGTAATTGGCCGGCAGATAGACATGCAAGCGGTGGGTGGTTTTGCTAATGTCAGTGTAGTAATCACCCAAATCTTCTAGCGTACCCTTGGGCACGTCGCTACGCGAAATAATTTCGGTTGGCGTGAGATATTCGGGCATGCGCAACTCTGAATTCATGCCCATGCTGCTTGGCACCAAGGTTGGATTACGCGGGTCATTCATCAGACCGCCACCACCGCCAACCCCAAAGCGATAATCGATTCGTGCGGTTGAGCTGATCGTTTGTACCAAGCCCCACCAGTTGGTTGAGCCAAGTCGTTGCATCGAAGTCGTCTGAAACCAATTAGTCAGATCACTGGATAATTCCATACGTGGAGCATCTTTTTCGACCATAAACAAGGCCTGATCGCCTTGGGTCAAGGGGCTGGTTGGAAACACCGCATTAAAATCGTTGATTAATTTGAGTTGCTCGGCTTGATCATTGGTTTTCGCCAATTGCTCGCGCAACAAATTAAAACTAGTGATCGGCTGGGTTGGATCATAGCTGACCGCCGCCCCACCGCAACTTGCCAAAAGCGCACAAATCAAGAATAAACTCATAAATCGCTGCATACATTTAATCCTTTGGTTGATTGGAAGATTGGATGAGTTGGCGAACTTTAGCCCAAGCCCAAGTGCGCCGACGTAATTCAGTTTGATCGATCGTCTGTTTTTGCCATTGCCAAACTGCTGCCAAGCTGCGTTGCAGGCCCGCAAAAACCATTAAGCGTCGATGCCAACGATTGAAACGCTGACTATAGGCCAAGCCAAAAAATTGTGATCGGGCTTGTTGCAAAGCCAAAAACGAGCGTACTCGAAATTGGCTGGAACTAGCCCCACCATGATGAATGACGGTTGCCTGTGGTTCTTGCCAAATCGCCCAGCCTGCTTGGCGAATGCGCCAACATAGCTCAACTTCTTCGGCATACAGCCAAAAATCCTCATTCAAAAGTCCAACTTCGGCCAAGGTTTCGACTCGCAGCAACATTGCCGCCCCCAAGGGATGGTCAATTGCAAACGCTTCGTGGCCGCCATCTTGTGGATAACGCCCGTTGAGCGGGTGATTATAGAGCCGCCCAAAACCCCGCCCACGCGGCGGATACAGATCAAACAGATTCATCAGCAAGGTTGGGAAGCGAAAGGCCGCCGCTTGAAACGAGCCATCGGGGTACAACAAGCGTGGCGCAACCATGCCCACTCGCGAATGTTGCTCCAAGAAGGCGACAAGTATTTCCAAGGCTCCACTGGTGAGTTGGGCATCGGGGTTGAGCAACAACAAATAGCGTGGTTGCTCAAGCAAGGCCTGGCGAATACCAAGATTATTGGCCTTAGCAAAGCCCAAATTGGCCCCAGCCTCGATCACATGGGCTTGAGGAAACTCGGTTTGAATCATGGCAACGCTGCCATCATGCGAAGCGTTATCAACCACAATCGCTTGGGTTGGCAGGCTACTCAAGGCCAAGCTTGCCAAACATTCGCGCAACAAATCGCGGGTATTGTAAGAAACAATAATGACTGGAATTGAATGCATGGCCTACTCCCGCCCAGCCCTGAGCAAGGCCAAAATGCCTGCCAAATCATCAGCCACCAAATCGATTGCTGGTTGCCAGGCTTGGGCTTGTTGCATGCTATGTACGCCGCTGCCCACAAAGGCCGTGGCAATGCCAACCCGCTGCGCTCCTGCAATATCGGTATCCAACCGATCGCCGACCATCAAGGTTTGTTCGGCGGTTACTCCAAACAACTGCAAGGCCGCTTCGAACATGGCTGGTTCAGGTTTGCCAATCACTTCGGGCGTGCAATCGCTAGCGGCTGCCAAGGCTGCTACAATCGAGCCAGCCCCAGGAATCAAGCCTTCAGGTGCAGGAAATGTACGGTCGCTGTTGGTAGCAATAAACGCTGCGCCTGCGCGTAACGCCAAGGTTGCAGTTTTCAAGCGGGCATAGGTCAGGTTAAAATCAACCCCAACCACCACTGCTGCTACATCGGTTTCGGCTGATACAAAATAGCGATCAGCAAATAACGACGACTGAATCCCATCCATGCCGATTGCCAGCAAGCGCGTGCCTTGCGGGTAGCGCGTGCGCAACAGCGTAGCCGTAGCAGTTGACGAGGTAATCACATGCTCAGGCGCAATCGCAACCCCTAAATCTTGCAGATGACGGGCGAAGGTGGCAGGCAATTGCGATGAATTATTGGTCAAACAGGCATAGCCTAAGCCTAAGCGATCAAGCACAGTCGTCAACTCTGCCGCACCTGGTAAAATCTCCCCGCCGCGATGCAGCACCCCATCCATATCGAGCAAAACAAGCTTGAGCTGCTTGAGATTGAGCATGCCGAAAAATCCCCATAAAAAACAACTTCTCCCGATTGTACCACTGCCACGGATTGCCAACACGTTCATACTGCGATCTAAAGATTATGAAATATGACATGGAACCAATTTGATCGGAGCGGTGTAGAACCTAGTGAAGCCACTCAATCAGGAGCTGCCGTGGAGCAAGCGCCGCACGCTGATCTCGCCCAAGCATGGGCAACCCACATTCTCGCCCATCAAACGGCGATCTTTCGCTTGGCCTATCTTATGGTCGGCGATGCGATGATTGCCGAAGATTTAGCGCAGGAAACGCTTATGCGAGCACTCCGCATGCAGCATCGATTTGATCAAGCGCGACCGTTGAAGCCATGGCTGTTACAAATTACCGCCAATTTGGCCCGCAATTATCGGCGTTCGCTGCGCCGCTATCTGCGAGCTTTGCAACGGTTCGCCACCCAGCAGCCAGAATTCAGCGAATTCAGCGAAACCAGCGGCCCAGCCTGGGAAGCAACCCAACTTTGGCAGGCGATCAGTCGGCTAGCCCAACGCGAACAAGAGGTGATTTACTTACGCTATTTTTTGGAATTAAGCGAGCAAGAAACCGCCCAAGCGCTTGGTATTGCCCAAGGCACAGTCAAATCGCGATTGCACCGAGCATTGGTGCGGCTACGCGGTGTTATTGATGGCGAATTTCCTGAGTTGCGGACGGAGCGTTGCGCATGAACCAGCCACCAGAGCCATATCCAGCAGAAACCTTGCGCGAACAAGCTCAGGCCTTTCCCTATCCGCCAACGCCCAATTTGCAAATCAAGCAGGTGCGGCGAACGGTTTGGTCCAAACAGCTGGGCTGGGCACTAGCCCTAGGCATTATGTTAAGTCTCAGTATTCCGGCGGTGCGGGCACAGGTTGGGCGTTGGCTGCAAGTTGGCACAATCTTGATCGGCGTAGATTCGCCAAGCACCAACGTGCCTTTGCCAACGCCAGCCCAAACTGCCAGCCCGCCAATCAAGCCAAGCACATTACCAAGCAGTTCATTGCTCGGCCCGCCCGATCAAATCCTGCAATTGGAGCCATATCCGCATGTTCAGCGCTTAATTTGGTTCAGCCAAGGCCAAACGATCACGCTTGATCTATTGGATTCACAGGCATGGGCCAGCAAAACGATTCTTGCGCTGGCTAACGTCAGGCATACCCAAGTCCATGAGCAGGCAGCGATTTGGCTGCAAGGCCAGCGCGAATTAACCTTCTTCAACCCAAGCACAGGCCAAAGCTACAAAACCAGCAACTTGAGCAACACCGCTAGCCTAATTTGGGCCGATCACAATCGTACTTATCGCCTCGAAACCGCCAGCGACTTAGCCACAATGCGCGATTTAGCCGAATCGTTTAGCCAAGGAGAATAACCATGCGCCGTTTATTAATGTTCGTATGTCTGATCGGGTTGCAATTTGGGTTGATGAGCATCAGCAAAGCTGGCGGTTGGGCCACCACCCCAATCACCAAACTACCCGATACAATTATTGCAGGCCAGCCATTTCAACTCGAATTTAGCGTGTTACAACATGGCAACAAACCAACCAATGGCATCGGCGACCAGCCGATTCAGCCCTTGCTGACCGCAGAGCATGCAACAAGCAAAGAGTTTCAGCAGGTTTGGGGTCAACAAGTTGGCGATGTTGGTCATTTTCAAGCCACCTTGCAATTACCAAGTGCAGGCGAGTGGGAAATTTCAATTAAGCCAATGCCATTTGGCACAATCGAGGGCGAAATCTATCGCATCACCGTCCAACCTACTCCACCGCCTACCAACAATTGGTGGTATATGGGCGTGGCTGCGGGTGGCTTGAGCGTTGCTTTTGGCATGGGTTTATTGATCAAACGGATTAATCGCTAAATGGCAGAAGTTTGAGGCTGGCCAGCACCAGCCTCAGATTAGCGTTGTTCAGGTAAGGTAGTTTGTTCGCTTTGGAGCGCTTCCAGTGCTGCCCGCGCCGCCGCCTGTGAAGCCATAGTTTTTGAAGTTCCGACCCCAACTCCCAACAGTGCATCACCCGCCCAAACCTCAATCGTCCACGTTCGTTCATGGTCGGGGCCAGTCACATTAACTTCGCGGTAACTAGGAGTTAGGTTGATTCGGCCTTGGACATATTGTTGTAAATCGGTCTTGTAATCTTGGTTTTGCACGCCGCTGGCCTTGACCGACTTCAGCAACGGCAAGACAAAATTACGGGCAGCTTCCCAACCACCATCAAGCGCGATTGCCGCCAACAAGGCCTCAAAGGCATCGGCCAGCAAATTGTCGCGTTCGCGAGCTTTGGCACGTTCCTCGCCACGACTAATTTGCACATAACTGCCCAAATTGAAACGGCGTGCCAAACCTGCCAAGGTTCGGGTTTGCACCAACATCGCGCGAGTTTTAGTCAAATCGCCTTCACCAAGCTCAGGAAACTCGTGAAATAAGAAAGAACCACAAATAAAATTTAAAAGTGCATCGCCCAAAAATTCTAGGCGTTCGTTCGATTCTGAGCCAGCTTCAGGGTGTTCGTGCACATACGAGCGATGCAGCATTGCCGCCCGCAAAAAATTCAAGTCGTTGAATGTGTAACCAAGTTCAGCTTGTAGTTTGTTTAGATCCATAGCAGCAATGTTAAGCTAAGCAAGCTAGGCAGATCCCAAGAATCTACCTAGCTTGCGCGGTTTTTTAGGCTTCAAAAGCCTTGAACAACAGACTAACGTTATGGCCACCAAAGCCAAATGAATTGCTCATAAAGCTGGAGAATTGGGCTGGCCGTGGTGTATTCGGCACACAATCGATCTCACACTCAGGGTCGGGAGTATGATAGTTGATCGTGGCAGGGAGCAGGCCTTCGCGCATCGCGCAAATGCCGATCACGGCTTCGATTGCGCCGCCAGCCCCGAGGGTATGGCCAATTTGCGATTTGTTCGAACTAATTGGCAATTTGGCAGTGTAATCGCCGAACACTTTTTTAACCGCCAAGGTTTCAGTTCGATCATTGACTGGCGTTGAAGTGCCATGGGCATTCAAATAGCCCAATTCGTGTGGCTCTAAGCCTGCTTGGCGCAAGGCCATACGCATAGCCTTGACCGCGCCCGAACCATCTTCGGCAGGCATGGTAATGTGATAGGCATCGGTGCTAACTCCATAGCCAACCAATTCAGCCAAAATGGTTGCGCCACGGCTGACCGCATGCTCATAGTCTTCAAGCACTAAAACCCCTGAACCTTCGCCCATCACAAAGCCATCACGATCTTTATCGAAGGGACGTGAGGCGGTGGCTGGGTCATCGTTGCGGGTCGAGAGCGCTCGGGCACTCGCAAAGGCACCAATCCCAATTTCGGTAATTGATGCTTCTGTACCACCCGCTAAAATAACTTTGGCCTCGCCACGTCGAATCACATGCCAAGCTTCGCCGATAGCATTGCCCGAAGTTGCACAGGCTGAAACTGGACAAAAATTCGGGCCGCGTGCGCCAATTTCAATCGCCACAACCCCGCCTGCCATATCCACAATCATCATTGGAATCAAAAATGGTGTGATTCGGTCAGGACCCTTGGCATCCATCACCCGCAGATAGGTTGTAAAATTATCGAGACCACCAACGCCACAGCCAATAATGACCCCTACATCATCAGCATTTTCGTCGGTAATCGTAAAATCGGCGCTGCGTAAGGCTTCTTTGGCTGCTGCTACCGCAAAATGCACAAACCGCGAGTTGCGCCGTGCCTCTTTTTTATCCATATAGTTGGCAGCATCAAAGCCATGGACTTCTGCGGCAATCTGAGCACTAAACTTCGTTGGATCGAATTGGGTAATTCGTCCAACCGCCGAACGTGCTTGGACAATGCCCTCCCACAAAGATGGCACGTCGAGGCCCAATGGGCTAATCGCGCCCAATCCTGTGACGACGACACGTCGATTCATAGCAAAACCTCCTAGTGCATAGCAAAGTGCCGCACCATTATAGCAGCAACTACCTAAACATACCGAGAGGCCAACCAGCAAATTTGGTTGACCTCTCGCGTCAGTTTCAAAACCCCATGTTCAAACTAGAGTTGTTTGAGCAAATTGGCCATTTCAATCGCCGCAACTGCACACTCTGAGCCTTTGTTACCAGCTTTCGTGCCAGCTCGCTCAATCGCTTGTTCAATCGTATCAGTGGTCAGCACGCCCAACAATACTGGAATTCCGGTATCGTGCATAACTTTGGTCACGCCACTGGAAACGGCATTGACCACAACTTCATAATGCGAGGTTGCGCCACGAATAACTGCGCCAAGCGTGATAATTGCATCGTGTTGGCCACGTTCAGCAATTTTCTTGACCACCAGCGGAATCTCATACGAGCCAGGACACCATGCCACGCTAATATCATCGTCGTTAACCCCATGGCGTTTGAGTGTATTGACCGCGCCTTCGAGCAAATTTCCGCCGATAAAATCATTCCAGCGGGCAATCACAATTGCCACTCGTAGGCCTGTGCCGATCAAATTTCCTTCAATCACATTCATGCCCATTCCTCAAAACCAAATTAGCCGTTGATCTCCAGCAGGGTTTCGCCATCGAGCACCTCGACGTTTGGTCGCGATTTAGCCGATTTGCGAGCGCCATCTTGCACCTTCAACGAGGTAACGATTACGCCTTTGTGCCACTCTGGGTTATCACGCAAATCTTGATACAACTCTTGAACTTGGCCAGGTTTAAGCGATTCGCTGATGGTACAGCGCACCAACCAAAGCTCAGCGGTTTCGTTGCGTTCAAGATAGAGATCAATCACATCTTTATTGAATTTATAGTTTTTGAGTTTGAAGTTATTGTTGCGAAACAATTGGGCGACCCATGAGCCAAATTTTGGCAATGGCAACGATTCAAGGTCTTCGATACTAACAACGCGGCCTGGGCGTTCGAGTTGACCACCGCGAGCACTCATTTCATCGCGCATGGCTTGGGTACGTTCTTGGCCACGCCGCGCCATCACCGTGCCATAGGCTGGGAAGGGCAGCAAAGTCATACCAACCATCATGGCCAAGGTCAAAAAGTTGCCTTGAGCGGTTGGTACAGGCTGGTTAGGGTCATTCAAAGCTGGTTTGGCGCTTAGAGTAAAGACTAAAATCGAGCCAATTAGCAAGGCTGTAGCACTAGCAATCAGCGAAAAAATCACCCCATGCACCAACGCACGGCCCTGAATCTTACGACCCAAATAAATCCCACCGCCAATTGGAATCACCCCAGCCAAATAAATCATGTAGGAGAATGGGGCGAAAATTACCAAACACCAGACCAAGCCAGTTAGCAAGCCAGCGATCCACAACTGCCGCCAGAGCAACGGAACTGCCGGAGCTTGAGGCTTCACGTCTTTCAAATCAGTTTTGGTTTCTTGAGATACGGGAGTTGCCATTGCAGCTACTTATTCCTTTTCCATAAGTTCTTCGACAGCTTCACGCAGCTTGCCAAGATCGCTAAATGAACGATAAACCGAGGCAAAGCGGATGTAGGCTACCTCATCGAGTGAGCGTAAGCGTTCCATCACCTGTTCGCCAATCACCGAGCTAGGAACTTCCAAGGCATCGTAGGCGATCAGAGCAGCCTCGACTTCAGTGACCAACGTGTCAATTACATCGGCTGAGATAGGCCGTTTATAGGCCGCAACCCGTAAACCGCGCAATAATTTCTCGCGGTCATATGGCTCACGATCGCCATTTTTCTTAACGACCATGACATTAACAGATTCAACCCGTTCATAGGTTGTGAAGCGGCGATCACAGTGTTTGCAGCGACGGCGACGACGGATGGTTTCACCATTATCAAGTTCGCGAGTATCAATCACTGCACTTTCGCCAGTGCAATACGGGCAGCGCATAGTTCCTCTTCGGCCTAGCTTAGTAGATTCATTATACCATGGCCCCATGACGCACAGTATTGGCGCTTAGTTAATCGGCTCAACCAAATGCTGGCGATTGGCTGGGGCTGGGTAGGGTTCTGGCCAATATTCAACTTGATTAATAATTAGCCCATCACGAATCGTAAAAAAGCTAATCACCCGCGCCTCAACCTGACCATCAGTAACCGACACATCACTACACGCTTGAGTCTCGCTGGCAATTAAACGATTGATCGTAAATTGCCAAGCGCCAGCAGCAGGATATTCCTGATTCATTTGGGCAAAGGCCGCTCTACCTCGAATCCGCTCATTTGATTGTGGCCAATCTAAAATATACTCATCGTGCAATACGCTGCCAACCGCCACAAAATCATTGGTTTGCATCAATTGCCAAAATTGGGTCACAAGTGCATGGGCATTGCTCATCATTTAATCTCCGCAATTAAAGTGCCGCCAAGGTACGCTGGGCAACTTCATTCCAACGGCACTCGCGGAGCACAAACTCGCGGCCAGCAGCACCCATGGCGGCACTCAGCTCAGGCCGATCAAGCAAATAGCTCAAACTACTGGCCCACTCGCGATAGCCTTGGCATGGGATGCCACCGCCGCTGCGCAGCACAAAATCAGTCGTCACCGGACAATCGGCATTAACCAAGGCTGGGCGGCCTTGCAACCAGCTTTCCATCAACACAATCGAAAAGCTTTCAATCGTCGAAAGTTGGCAAAAAACATTGGCCGCTGCGTAGGCATCATACTTGGTTTGTGGCTCGACAAAGCCCAAATCGAGCACCCACGGCGCTAAAATACTTGGGGCATTCAATTCGCCAGCGCCGATTCGTACAAAGCGCAACGGGCGACCAGTTTCAGCCTTCCATTCGCGAAAATAGGCTAGCAGCTGGGGCACATGCTTACCCCAATCGGCCCGCCCAACATAGAGCAAGATTGGCTCAGCGCCAAGCCCATATTGTTGGCGAAACCGCGCCGCATCACCAACTCGATTCAGATCGATGCCCTCGCCCGCGACGCTGGTTTTAGCCGGATCAAGCTCATACAACCGCAAGGCTAAATCGCGCTCAGGCCGGCTATTGAAAATCGTGGCTTGCGCACGCCGCAACATTTCACGATAGGTCGAATAGTAGGCATATGGCTCATCATGCAAGCAGGGAATATGATAAGCTCGACCTTGGGCCAAAAAACTGCCCCAATACGATAAGCCCATCGGGTAGGGCATAAAAATGCAGCGCCGCTCGGGATGTGATAACAAATGTTCATATAAACCATCGCTATTCGGTAAGCTGCCCAATAAATTAATTTCATGAGCGGGATGCTCGGGCAAGCGCCGCCCTGAACGCGCCGCCAAACGCCGCACCACTGGCGGAATACCCATGGCTGGCGCGGCCATCGGCCAACGCCGAATTGGCAAACCCTTCCAATCGCTCAAGCCAGCGGGATAGTGCTCAGCCGTGCGTTCAGTAAATGAATCGCGGCCTGTCGTCGTCCAAACTTCAACATCCGCGCCTTGAGCATGGATGGCATGGGCCAAATCGCGGGCTTGATCTTCGGCTCCACCACGAGTATCGGGGCCAAACCATGGCGTTACCAGCGCTACAGGACGTTGCGATCTCATGCTTGGCGCTCACGTTCAAGTTCAACCACTCGTGCCCGTAGCAACGCAATCTCGGCCCGTTGCTCATCGATTGTGGTAACTAAGCCATGCAAAGTGCGCACAATTGCATCGTTGGCGGCATTTTGTTGCTCGGCAATCGGGTTGATGTACCAACGCAGATAGCGCCGCACAACTTTATTCAATGTCGCAATGACTTTTTGGGGCAAGGTTTCGCCATGCAACGGCCAATGCACGCTGACCACGCGAGTAGCCTCGACCTCGGCTAACAAGCGCTTGAGATCAACATCGCTTAATTGGGGTTCGTTAGCTTGGTCGATTAAACCATTTGCGCGACGTTGGCGAATTCCATCACGGATTTCGGCCAAAATCGCGCCAACATCGATTGGGGCTGGGTGCTCTGCCATTGGTCTGCCTCATGCGCTAATCATTTCTGCGGGCAGTATAGCAGCAAATTTAACCGAAGCTGGCATTATAAGGTTTCACCGCGTTCGAGCAAGGATACAAATTCTTGAATGCGTTTGCTGCGAGTTTCAGGCTTTTTGGCAGTTTGGATGCGGAACAAAAATGAGTAGCGTTGGGCTTGCTTGAGCGTGGCAAAAAAACTAGCAGCGGTTGGGCTAGCATCGAGGGCAGCTTGAAAATCCTCGGGAATCGTCGCATTCTTCTGTGAATCATAGGCAGCATCCCAACGACCATCGGCTTTGGCGCGTGCAACTTCGGCCTCGCCAGCGGATTGCATCAAGCCAGCAGCAGTTAAACGTTCGATATGGCCGCGATTAACGTTTGACCAAATGCTTTTTTTGCCACGCGGCGTAAATTTTTGCAACCAAGCTTGCTCATCAAAACTCTTTTTTTGGCCGTCGATCCAGCCATAGCACAAGGCCACATCGAGCGCTTCGGCATAATTAATTGAAGCAATGCCCGTGGCTTTTTTGGCCATTTTAAGCCAAATGCCCTTGCTGGTGGCATGTTCAGCATCGAGCCATTCGCGCCATGCCGCTTGATCAACAAAACTAAGCGTTGGTAATTCGGCTTTTGGTTGTTCGCTCATCACACACTCCGTTAAAAAAACTGACGTGTTCATGGAATCCCCAAAACCATGAACACGCCACCCAAGATACTATTAAATTTAGGGTGTAGCAATAAACCCATTCACAAACGACTCGCCCACTGCAACATCTTGTTTGAGAATATTTTGTTGGCGCAAGAAATCGTGAGTCGCTTGCCAAGTGGCCTGATCAGTAAACCCAAGGCCATATTTAGCAGTCGAATCGCTTTGCCAATAGCCAATTGTTTCAGCTAAAACTTTTTGTTGCAAGGCTTTGGTCGCATCATCAGCCGCTTGCAGCTCGGGAATTTCACGCAAACTACTATTAAAGGCCTGCGTCGGATCAGCAATCGTAGCGCTCATGCCTTTTAATGTGGCTTTGACAAAGCCCATAACCACCGTGGGTTGCTCTTTAATCAAGCTTTCACTGACAATAAGGCCATCAGAGGTCAAGGCAAACGAATCCGACACCCGAATAACATTTAATTTAACCCCAGCCTCGGCCAACTGAATTGGCTCGTTATTGCCATAGCCACTGGCAACCTGCACTTTATCTTCGCTCAGCGCTTGAACTTGGGCAAAGCCAATTTCTTGAATGTTCAAATCGCTCTCTTGCAAGGAATTTGAATACATCAACGCCAACAAACCAATATACGAAGCCCCAAAGCGGCCTGGAATCCCAACACTTTTGCCTTTGAGATCGGCTGGAGTTTTGATATTCAGCTCAGCTTTGCTATAAAAAACAATCGGCGAGCGTTGACTGATCGTTGCAACAGTCATAATAGGCAAGCCTTGCGCTCGTGCTAGCAGCACCGAATCGCCGCCAGCCATGCCAAATTGAACAGAACCATTAGCTACACGCTGCACCGAATCAGTTTCATATTGATAATCGAAGGTTACATCTAAGCCTTCAGCTTCGTAGTAGCCTTGGGTTTTGGCCAAATAAAACGGGGCAAATTGAATATTCGGCACATAGGGCATGGCAATCGTTACTTTGGTTAGCGGTTTCGCTTGATCATTGCCCGTAACGGCGGTTGGCGTAGCAGTTTGCCCACCACAAGCCGCCAAAAAGAATAACCCAACCACGGCTAAGATACGACGATAACGCATTGAAAACTCCATCCAAAAAAATTATTCCCAAGTGACCAAACGTCGTTCTAGCCACATTGCTAGCTGATAAAACCCAAATGTCAGCAAACCGAGGGTCAACAAAGCCGCAAAAATCAGCGGCGTATCAAATAAACCACGAGCAATATTAATCAACGCTCCCAGCCCTTCGCGACCACCAATAAACTCAGCGACAACCGCGCCAGTCGTAGCCAAGGCAAGGCCTGTTTTGATCCCGCCGAAAATCCCCGGTAAGGCCAAAGGCAATTCAATCTGCCACAAACTTTGCCAGCGATTGGCTCCACTGATCGCCGCCATTTCGCGAATATCGCGGGGCACGCTGCGCAAAGCCACAATCACACTGCTGAGCATCGGAAAGAAGGTAACCAAGGCGGCAACCAACAATTTAGCCCGCAAATCAGCGCCGACCCAAATCAGAATCAACGGTGCAACCGCGACGATTGGAATCGCCTGCACAATCGCCAGTTGCGGCGAGACAATTCGATCGAGCCAATGCCAATGGGCCAAGATATAGCCCAAAACCAAACTTGCACTGAAGGCCAAGCCAAAACCGCCCAGCGCTTCGATTAAGGTGCGAGAGGTGTGTTGCAGCAACGCACCTTGGGTTAATTCCTGCCACCAGCGGCTAGCAACCGCTTCAGGCGTTGGCAAAACAAAAGCTGGGTATTGTTGCCAAGCGACTAAACCGCGCCATGCCAACAGCAAGCCCAGCAACGAAAGCCCAACCCACAACCGACTCGAACCCAACCAAGCACGGCGTTGCTTGCGGCGCACTGTGGTTTGAGGATATTCAGCAACATAGGCCATGCGGCCATAATCTTGAAGCATAAGTGTGTACCTAAAAACAAAAAACCCCAAAAGAATCAATCATCTCAGGGTCAATCACGACGTAGCTGCAAGCAACCCAAGCGCCGTTGAAACCAAACAGCACGCCTGAATTACGCAAATAACCCACAGCATTGTAGGTACACATACGTTGATCGATCTTCTTCCATCCGGACTTTAACCGTCGGCTCTGGATTCGCACCAGCATCCTACCTTGCGGCTCGCGGGCTTATGTGGCTGAACCACCATCACCGCCGATAAGGAATTTCACCTAACCCTGAAGACCAAAGTATTTAGTTATCTCTACGATAGCACTGTGTTTTGTAGCTGTCAATACACTATCAGCCCGATTAGCCGAATGCGGGATCAGGGGGTTCGTGTCATTCGGGCAATTCGTGGCTAAAAAGTTCACGTTCTTCGCCAACAAAAAAGCAACTGCCACGATTGACAGTTGCTGTGCATCTAGCTGAAATCAGGCAAATCTAGAACTCGATTTTTTCTTCGATCTCGCTGAGCATAATTCGGGCAAGCGCCAAATTGGCAGTAGGTTTGTTGAGCGCTAAGTACAAGAAAATACTGGGTTTCTTTTGCAAAATCCGAATCAGGTGATACTGAGTACCCAAGGTAATCAGCATATCTTCAATCTGATCCTTCAAACCAAGCCGACTCATAACTTTCATTTTAGCACGTACTACTTCAGTGTTGCCCGCCGCAGCCAACTCTAAGTTCAAGGCGCTATTCCCGCCAGCAGTGCCAAGGGTCATACCGCTGGTGTAATCGACCAACGCAACGCCCAACGCACCATCGATGTTCATAGCCGCTTCGAGTGACTGTTTAATGTTATTCATACAACGTCCTTTTGTTCTACACTCCAGACACACATAGCTATCATAGAAGGATTAAACTGGCCCGTCAAGAGCTAGCAGCAAATTGGCTAGCTATTGATTTAGCTTGCTATTCAGATTGATCACGCAGCAGGTTGGTTAATGCTCGATATAGCCAAATCCTCATAATCCGAAAGCCCCCGGAAACTGCTTATCGTTCACCTTGGATCGAGCTGATCCACTGAGCGATAACCTGAGCAATCGCTGGTTCGCAGCCAGCATACCCATGATCAGCATGCGCAATAATCTGTGTATCGACGCGCGGGCTTGCACGACACCATTGTTTAAGCAAGGCTAATTCAGTGTCTGAGCCAGTGCCAGCTTGGGCTTCGCGTGCACCATAAAAAGCCAAAATTGGGCAAGCAAGTTGGCTAAGATACGACTGTTCATGCGCATCGCTGTAGATCAATGGCAATGTCGCATGTCTGTTTAATAGACTTGCCGCACTTAAACGATTCCAGATCGCAGCACCATGTGCTGGAGGAAGTAAATCGTCGCCCTGACCACGATCGACCATTGCTTGGGCTAGCTCAAGCTGTTCGCTTGAAACCTGAGAACGCACGCCTGGCGAGGCCAATACAAGCCCAACAACCCGTGGATCATGGCGTTGGGCTTGATAGTAGATCAGCTTGGCCGCACCCAAACTATGTCCAATCAAAACCACACGCTGAAAACCGTTTGCGCTGGCAAAATTAATCCAGCCGCCGATATCATATGGCGATTCGGTTAGCAATTCACGCGAACTACCACCAGCAACAGCTTTGCCGGCTTTCCAGATTAAATTGGTAATATCATGACCACGGGTATTGGCACTAATCATGGGATAATTAGCAAGGCCGAGATTACGCCCAATCGTAACACTAGCAATATTATAAAAACGCCCAAAGTTTCCGTGAATCCAAATACAAACCAGACCCTCGTGTGATCGTGAGCGCAGTTGAAAGATCACTCCGGCCAAGCCAACCCCATCTTCACTATGGGTAAAAATAAGTTCTTCACTCATACATTTATGCCCTTGCTCCTGACTGTTTTAGCCACATCGCCTTACTTGGCTGTTTGCGGTATCCCATGTTGCGGATTATTTGGATCAGGCTCGGGTGGATTATTTGGATCATGCTCGATCTGCAACAGCGTAGGGTTCATAAATTGGAAGAAACAATACACGCCCATTCCAACCCCTAAGAGTGCCATCATCATGCCTGGATTAAACAAGCCACCTAAAATTCCGGCTAACATCGTGCCAAGTGGCAACGTACATTGGGCAATCAACCGTCGGACTGCAAACACGCGACCCTGAATTTCCGATGGGGTTTGGGCTTGCCAAATCGACTGCGAATGGGCATTGAGAATAGGAATCGCGCCTGAGGAGATCAGGGCCGCAATCGCAGTTAGGTAAATCGAGGAAGCCAATCCAAACAAAATCTGTCCGAGACTAAAAACCACCATTGGCAACAACACCCCATAAACCCGTTTCGTTTTCAAGCCACCCCAAGAACTAATAAAAATGCCCCCAATAATTCCACCAACACTTGCCGATGTACTCAGCAACGCCAATGCGGTATCATACGAAAAACCATGCAGCGTCCAATCGGCAACCAAATTAAATTTGAGAATCAGCGGCTGAAAAATACTGCGGGTTGAAACGACAAAATTGGCAATCGTAAAGGCACTTAATAACCATAAGAACGCTGGTCGCTGCCAAATATAGGCAAACCCTTCCTTAATATCGAGCCAGAGACTTTTCTTTTTGCCTTGTGTGGTATTTAAATCAGCTCGTTGCGGTGATGGAATGGTTAGAAAACTGAGAATGATTGCAACAATTAAAAAACTCAGTGCATCAACCCCAATCGTCAAGGCTGTGCCATCTGCTAAGTTAGTAATAACGCTAGTCCAACCAGCTGATCCACCACTTTTCCGGAGCATATCCGGTAGGGCAATCAAGGCAGCAGCCACGGTCGGGGCTAAAATGGTCGAAAGCGACCACATTGTTTGCATCATGCCATTAGCCCGCGGCAGAAAACGCTTCGGAACCAGGGTCGAATAGGCGGTATCAAAGGCCGCAGCATGAAACGACCCTGATGCGGCAAGCCCAACTTGAAGCAGCATCAATGACCATAATTCGAGTGAATTAACCAGCATAAGCGCCATCAGGCCAAATGCTAACAAACTATTGATTATATTCGCAATAATCATGGTCTGCTTCCGATCATGGCGATCAACCCAAGCTCCAGCAATCGGAGCTAGCACGATTGTCGTTAGGGCACGCGCCAAGCCCAAGGTTGATAAGGCAAAAGCTAACAGTTGTTTTTGCGATTCATCGGGATATTGATGCTTGGTCAGCCAAATAATAATCGTAAAAAAGGTTAGCGAACTCCCCATCACAGAGATTGATTGGGTAAACCAAACAATCAGAAATGTACGAATGCCTTTTTTAGGGTGTTCCAAAATGCAACGCGCCTCCATACAACAACCAATCCCCTAAACATCGGCATATTCGCTTTTGTCAAGGCAATTGATGCTGCAAATTCAATCACAATATCGAGAGCAAAAAATCCTACCAGCAACGAACTTATTCAACAGATTCATCAAGGAATTGAGCCAGTAATTGATCAACCTCCTGCTCAGAAAGCTCATGAACGCGACTCAGCAGTGATCTATCGCTTTCCGGCAGCATGGCGCGATGATGGTCTGATTCATAAGCAGTGTAGCCATCGAGAACATGGGCCAGTTGCTTGATCGTGGGATATTGAAAAAAGAGGCTGACTGGAATTGTTTTATGCAATGTTTCTTGGAGCCGCGAGGCAACTCGGGTTGCCAATAATGAATGGCCGCCTAACTCAAAAAAGTTAGCATCAATGCTGATTGCTGGTTGGGCAAATAGCTCACTCCAAATACCAGCAAGGATCTGCTCAAGCGGGGTCGATGGAGCTTCCATGGGGCTTAATCGGGTTGCAGGAAATGGCGCAGGCAAAGCAGCCCAATCAAGTTTATCATTGGCCGTAAGCGGCAATCGATCAAGCAGCACAAACGCTTGTGGCTGCATCGCGAGCGGCAATTTCTGACCAATATATGTTCGTAGCGAAGCCTCAGTCAGCAACTGACCCTTGGTTGGAACAACATACGCAACGATTTGAGGATTATCAGGCTGATCATTATAAATATTAACGACCGCCTCATGCACCTGAGCATGCTGCAGCACGCATGTACGAATCTCATTAAGCTCAATCCGCATTCCTCGAATTTTGACTTGGCGATCACTCCGACCGACAAACATTAATGAACCATCAGCCAAGTACCGTCCACGATCACCACTCCGATACATACGCATCCCTGGCTCAGCACTTAATGGGTTAGGCAAAAATACCTCAGCCGTCAGATCTGGCTTGGCAATATAGCCTAGCGCCAACCCAATTCCAGCAATATAGATATCGCCAATAACTCCGGTTGGCATCGGCTGCAACTCCCGATCAAGCACATAGACTGCCATCTGCTGAATTGCCCGACCGATTGGCGTTACCCGAGCTGAATCGTTGAACGGTGGCACGCTATAGAACGTCGCACAGATTGTTGTTTCCGTTGGACCATACCCATTAATGATCGTTAATCCAGGGATCAGCTGCCCAATTATCGCTAAATTCTGCTCAGGAATTGGTTCAACCCCAACTAAAAGTCGTTTGAGCTGGAGTCGATTCCGATTCGCCATCAGCCAAAGCGCTAAATCATGGAGCATAAATGGTGGAATATAGGCACTTTCAATGGCATATTTGGCCAACCAAGCAAAAAACTGGTCGGCATCAAGCCGCATAGTCTGATCGATTAAGTATAGCGTGCCGCCTTGGGTAAGCGCACTAAATATCTCATAGACTGAAACATCAAAGCTGAGGCTTGTCCATAAACTATGGCGACATCCCTGCGGAAGTGGACGCATCTGCTGCATGGCATCCAAAAGATTGATCACTGCCTCATGACTACAGGCTACTCCTTTTGGTTGCCCAGTAGAACCCGAGGTAAATAAGCCATAGGCACACGCCTGAGCAGCTACAATCGGGTAATCTGTTACTGCTCCATGGTCGCTATCAAGCCGAATAATTGCCGCCGATGTGTTCGGCAGCAACTGTTCAAGCTGCGATTCAACCAAGATTGCTTGGAGTTGAGCTTCGTTGATGATCAAGTTGAGGCGTTGTTGAGGATGGCTCGGATCAAGTGGAACATAGGCTGCGCCCAATTTCAGCACTGCCAGAATTCCAGCAATTGTTGCAATTGAGGGCTCACTCACAATCCCCACCTCCATCCCTGGCCCAACCCCAGCTTGGCGAAGCGCACCCGCTAGCATGTCAGCCCGCTGATTCAAGCGGCTATAGCTGATAGATTCATGGTCTGTGACAATTGCAAGGGCATTTGGTTGCTCGCGAACATAATTGGCAAACAAACCATGCAGGGTCGTTGTTGGAGTTGGAACAAGCGGACCACGGGCCTGCTCAAGGCATTGGGCAGTTTCAGCACGACTGAGCATGGCTAGCTGATTAATCCGCTGATCAGGATTCTGGGTAACAGACCGCAACAGTGCTTGAAAATGCCCAATCATGGTTTGAATCGTCGCTTGGGTAAACAGATCAGTGCTATATTCCCAGATCATCGTAATCGCTTTTTGCTCAGCACTATGGCCCGCCGCCCCATGTTGTTCAGCATATGGAATCACAATCACGTTCAGGTCGGCCTTCGCCGAACCGTTATTGCGTTCGAGAATCTCGCCATGAAGCATTGGCAGATCAAGCGTTGGTACTGGCGAATCGTGAAAGCTAAACATCACTTGAAACAGTGGATTGCGGCTCAAATCGCGCGGTAAACGTAACCGTTCAACCACCTTTTCAATCAAAACATCAAGGTGTTCATACTGCTCCAGCATTAACGAACGCGTGCGAAGCAAAAGTTCTCGGAAGCTAGGATTCCCCTGGAGATCAGTGCGGAGTACGACCGTATTAACAAACATCCCCAACAATGGCTCAAGCTCACGTTGCCGCCGATTGGCAATTCCTGATCCAAGCAGAATATCGGTTTGCTCGGTATAACGGTAGAGCAACGTGCTAAATGTTGTGAGCAAGGTCATAAATAAGGTTGTCCCGACCCGACGGCTTAATTCACGGGCAGCATTTGCCAACTCAGCCGGAATTGCAATCCGCTCAGCTGAACCACGCATACTTTGCACAGGTGGTCGTTGATAATCGGTCGGAAGTTCAAGCACAACTGGACGATGCGCCAATTGCGCCTCCCAATAGCGCAAATCACGTTCGAGCAAGCCAGCGTTTAATTGCTGACGCTGCCAAACTGCAAAATCAGCATATTGAATTGGCAACGCAGGCAACGATGGGGCTAATCCAGCAAGATAATCAGTATAGAGTGTCTTTATTTCAGCCAACAGTCGCGCAATCGACCAACCATCGTGGATAAAATGATGCTCAATCTGCAATAACATCCATTGATCGTCGGCTAACCGAAAAACACTCCAGCGCACCAAGGGCAGTTGGGTAAGATCAAAGGCCTCACACATTGCAACAGCAATTGCTTGCTCAGCCAAATGACTTGCTTGCTCCAACGGATACTGTCGCAAATCGATGCTAGGAATTGTTACAGCCCACGGCGCATGAATCTGCTGATATGGCTGACCAGCTTCAGTCGGAAAGGTCGTTCGCAGAATTTCATGCCGCCGTACAATCTCACTACACGCTTGCTCAAGGATTGGCACATGCAATTGCCCAGTAAAATGAATTGTCATCTGAAAATGATAGGCACGGCTTTCAGGATTAAGTTGGGTAAGAAACCAAACGCGTTCCTGCATCGTGCTCAAGGGAATCCGTTGCTGACGATCAGCCACGGGAATCGTTGCGACGTGCTGATGATCAGGGGTTGACCGCAGTTGCGCCGCCAACTGCTCGATTGTTGGATAGTTGAAAATTGTTGCGACCGACCAATCGCGCTGGAACTGATCACGCATTCGGGCCACAAGCTGCGTTGCCAACAACGAGTGCCCGCCTAAATCGAAAAAATCATCATCAATACTAATCTGATCGAAACCAAGAAGCTCCTGCCATTGTTGCAACAAGTGCATTTCCTGGGGCGTGCGTGGCGGCACAATGACTGACGATTGGTAGGCTGATGGTGCTGGAAGCGGCAAGCTAGCCCGATCAAGTTTGCCATTGGCAAGCAGTGGCAACCGTTCCAAGATCACAAATGCGCTTGGCAGCATATAACGCGGCAGTTGGGCTTTCAAAAGCGCTCTTAATTGCTCAATTGGAATTCTAGCCTCGGGCATTGGTACCACATAGGCCACCAATTGAAGCGTCTTAGTCTGATCGAGCTGGCCTACAACAACCGATTGGCGAATCTGAGGGTGGCGTTCGAGACCGGCCTGAATCTCGCCCAACTCAATCCGATACCCACGGAGCTTAATTTGCTGATCAATCCGATCGAGAAAAAGCAGCGCACCATTGGCAAGCAAGCGAACGCGATCGCCAGTTTTATAAAGCCGCGTCCCAGGTTGTGTACTAAATGGATCGGGCACAAAGCGCTCAGCCGAGCGATCTGGTTGCCGTTGATAGCCTCGGGCTAAGCCCATTCCACCAATATAGAGTTCGCCAGATCTACCAACTGCAACTGGCTGCATCTGGGCATCGAGCACCCATGTCGTAAGATTATCAATCGGGTAGCCAATTGGGATGGTTGGATATTCGGTCGTTTGGTTGCATTCAGCCCATGTTGCATCAATGGTGGCTTCGGTTGGCCCATACAAATTAATCATCCTAGCTGGCAAAACGCGACGTACTTGGGCCACAAGCTCACTATGCAGTGGTTCACCACCAATAAACAAGTAGCGTAAGCTCCGACAATTGGCCAGCTGTGGTTCAGTTTGGAGCATGCGCAACAACGAAGGAACCACCTGAAGCACCGAAATCTGATAGCGCTGAATCATTTCCACCAGATAGTGGGCATCGTGATGACCATCAGGCTTGGCTAGAATCAACTGACCGCCACACAATAATGGGGCATAACATTCCCAAACCGACGCATCGAAACTCAATGGAGTCTTTTGCAAGAACCGATCATGGCGATTAAAGCCAAAGGTTGTTTGCATCCATTGCATATGATTGACCAACGCTCGATGCGTGATCATCACTCCTTTAGGCTGACCGCTTGAGCCTGAGGTATAGATAACATACGCCAATTGATCAGGATCAACTCGTTGATTAGGGGCACTCGTTGGTTTTTGAGCAGCAATTGCCATTAATAATTCAAGCTGGATTTCCACAGGCCTTGAAGCAAGCGCTCCTTCCAATGGAGCTGTGGTGATTACGAGCGGTGCTTGTGAGTGTTCGATCATAAAGCGTTGACGCTCATACGGGTAGTGAGGGTCTATCGGTAAATAGGCTGCACCGGCTTTTAGAATGCCAAACACGATAATCAGCATGTCGATTGAGCGCTCAAGGCAGAGAGCAACGAGGTGATCGGGCTTAATCCCCTGCTCAAGCAGGGCGTGGGCAACTTGGTTAGCCCGCTGGTCTAATTGGGCATAGGTTAATTGCGTGTCAGCGTGGATAACCGCCACAGCATCAGCCCAATAGCGTGATTGTTGGGCAACCAGCTCATGGATGCACCAGGGTTGATCGTCATCCGGGCTTGTATCGGTTGGATTGCTCTGGGTCGCTCCTTGAATACGCATCTCACAACCTCCCATGCATTCATTTGCATTCATTGCGCTCGATATCGTTCATGCGCGTAATCGAGTTCGTCTAGCTGATCCGTACAACCCTGAAGACACTCCCATAATGCGTGCCCCAACACCTCAACATAAGGACTATGAAAAATTGAGAGGTGATCACCAGGGATTTCCCACACCTTAACTCCCGTTAAAGCCAATTGATCCCAACCAAGCGTAACTTCGTCGTCGCTATAACCTGGATGTTGTTTGGTGCGGAAGAGGTTGATTGTCCCAGGGTAGGGCTGGGCGCTATAGTTGCGTCGTGCGGCTAAATTTGTGCGAATCAGCTCACCTTTACGCTTAATTTCGGCAAGCGTAATGTTTGCCGACCAAAAACCACCACTCACTGCTTGTTGCATAATATAAGGAAGCTGCTGATCTGCCGGAAGTGCTTGAATGAAGTCCAAATCGAGATTAATTCCAAAATGGCGTAAGCGTGGCACCAATAAAGAAAGATCATCAATGGCAGCTGGTTCAATTGGTAATCGCCCAGCCAAGGGCGCTCCCGTATCAACAATCGCCAGCAACGCCACTGTTTCACCAGCACGATATAATTGCTGAGCCATTTCAAAGGCAACTGGCCCACCTAATGACCATCCAGCAATACAATATGGTCCACTAGGTTGAATCAGCCGCATATGCTCAATATAATAGGCCGCCATGGCCTCAATCGAGCGATCAGGGGCTTGGTTAATATCGCGACCGCGCGATTCAATCCCATAAAATGGTTGGTCGGGTGAGATATGTTTGGGCAATACTGTGTAGGCAAAGGCGCTGCCACTAAGTGCATGGACACAAAATAGTGCAGGAAACCCCTTACGCCCTGCTTGCATCAAAACCATCGGCGACCATCGCGGCGCATAGCCCTCCTGCCGAAGCAAGCCGACCATTTGCTCGATCGTGGGGGCATCAAAGAGGATGGTAATTGGCAAGCGTTTACCAAGCCGTTCTTCGATCCGTGCCATCAATGCAATCGCAAGCAACGAATGCCCACCAAGCTCAAAAAAATTCGCTTGTGCCCCAATCGGTTCAATGCCAAGCGTCTCTTCCCAGATTGTGCGTATTTGAAACTCAAGTGGGTCAAATGAGCGAGCAGCGGGTTGGCGAGCCTCACCAGCATGAACATTCGCCGTGGGATGCGGCAACGCCTGCCGATCGATCTTGCCATTTGGGCTAAGCGGAAATGCCTCCAGTAGCACAATTTCAGCTGGAACGAGATAGGGTGGACTATGCTTTGCAAGATAGCGCCGCAACGCACCAACATCGGCTTGAGCCGGCTGGATCAGCACAACATATGCAACAAGATATTCGCCCCGCAGCGGATGCTCGTGCCGCATAACAAGCGCCTCGCGAACCGCCGGATGCTGCTGTAAGCGCTGTGCAATTTCGGTTAATTCAACCCGAAAGCCGCGAATTTTTACCTGATGATCAGTACGCCCGAGAAATTCGATTGCCCCATTCTGGTTACGCCGACCCAGATCACCGCTGCAATACATCCGCGAGCCAGGGATATAATCAAAGGGGTTAGGCCGAAAACGCTCAGCCGTCAACCCTGGCTGGCCAGTATAGCCATTGCCAACTCCAGCCCCACTAATCCAAATTTGGCCAATACATCCATCGGGAACTGGCTGTAGACCATCGTTCAGAATTAAGAGTTGGCTATTGTAAATCGGCATGCCAATTGGTATTGGCTTTTCAGCCAGTTGTGCAAGCGCATCAATCTAATAACTCGCTGCAATATCAGTACACTCAGTTGGCCCATAGGTATTAATAATGGTTGCCTGATAATGGCTCGATTGCATCCACCCATGGAATCGACTCAGATTGATCGGTTCACCGCCTAAAAAGAGCCATCTGAGCGATTTTAGCTGCACGATCGCCTGATCAGGCGTTGTTTCAACCAGCGGATAAAAAGCGCTTGGCGTACAATTAATGACGGTTATTGCATGCTGATCAATCAGTGATGTTATCGTATGCGGATCATACTGGGGCGCATCGTACAAATAGAGAGTTCCCCCGCTGATCAACGGCGCAAAAACATTTTTTTGGGTCAGATCAAAACTCAACGATGTCACTAACAAAAACCGATCGTCAGACCCTAAATTAAATTCCGTAATATACCAATTGAGCAGATTCACAAAGTTACGATGGGTTACTTCTGTGCCCTTCGGAACTCCAGTCGATCCCGATGTATAGATACTGTACAGAACCATATCAGCCGTGATGAGCGGCAGTTTGACGCGTGGGGCACAGGCAATTGCCGTCCAATCGGTATCAAGCGCAACAATTGCGAGCTTAGGCTGTTGGGCTTGCAGCGCACTTGCCAATTGATCTTGTGTTACAAGCGCAACCAAACCAGCATTCGCGACCATATAAGCTTGACGTTCAGGTGGATAGCTCGGATCAATCGGCACATAGATTGCCCCAAGCCTCAGAATACCCATCATCCCAACCACCATCATTAGAGTTCGCTCAATGCACAAACCCACCCCTGTCCCTGGTTTCACGCCGAGGGCCGCAAGATAATAGGCTAGCTGATTCGCTTGATGATCTAAAGCTTGATAGGTAAGGCTGGCGTGACCCTGAACAACAGCTAGCGCATGCGGTGTTCGCGCCACCTGCTGTTCAAATAAGGTCAGTACACAGCTTTCGCTTGGGAAGTTGCTCGCGATGCCACGAGATTGTGCAATATATCGCGCATACTCAGCAGTGGTCAACAGCGGCAAACGCGCAATTGACAGATCTGGCGCACTTAAACCAGCAAGCAATAAGCTGTTTAAATGCCCGATCATGCGCTCAATCGTTGCAGCATCAAACAGATCAGTGTTGTATTCAATGCCTCCCGCCAAGCCATTCATGGTCTCAGTAAACACAAAGCTTAAATCAAATTTAGCCGTTCCACGCTCAAATTCAATCGGCACAATCTTGGTATCAACCAGTTGGAGCGTGGCCTCAGGGCTATTTTGGATGGTAACCAGTACTTGAAACACTGGTAAATGGCTTTGGCTACGATTCGGGCCGAGCTGCTGAAGTAAGCGCTCGAAGGGCAGCGCTTGGTGCGCATATGCCGCAAGTGCAACCTCGCGAACCCGTTGCAGAAGTACACGAAAAGAAGGTTGGCCAGCAAGCGAGGTTCTTAATACAAGGGTATTAGCCAAAAATCCTACAATCGATTCTAAAGCTGTGGTTAAACGCCCCGCTACGGGCGTACCAATCAGCATATCGGTTTGATTACTATACCGATATAGCAGCAGCTTAATCGTTGTCGCTAAGATCATAAAAAGGCTAGCTTGCTCCTGATGAGCAAATGCTTTGAGGGCTTTGGTTAGCTCCTCATTAATTGAAAAATATGCAGTTTTGCCTTGAAACGTTTGCTGTACCGTCGATCGGGCGTGTGCTATTGGAAGCTGGAGGACTGGTAATGGGCCAGCTAATTGCTTCGCCCAATAGGCTAATTGAGCTTCTTGAAAGGAGTAGCTTTTTTTAATGAAAGGGCAGTACCCGAGCCAGGATTATCATCAAACGCCACAGTTGCCGTAGGGTAAGCTTGATTAATAAACGCATTAAAATCTTGAAAGCGTTGTGACGTGATAATCGTCACTGCTGATTCAGGAAAAACCTCAAGAATTGATTCCATGGTATAGGAGAACGCTGGTCGTCCCGCTATATCAAACATAAATTTGCTATCTTCGTAAGCATATGATTTTTGAAGTCCAGCGCATAAGATAATTGCCTGGGTTGCATCCATTGATTTAATCTCCTCGTGTGCAAAACGTTGCGCATTGCTAGCGCTACCAGCGTATTCACAAAATCGTCTGGTATCACGAGCCGTTAAGCTTGAACGATACTCAAATAGGCTGCATCAGCAGCTTGTTTTAAAATAACCTGTGGCACTATTTCAAAGGCATCAGGGTGATTAAGCACAAAATCCACATCACAAGCTCGACCGAGGCTTAATAGCTTAATCGTACTCGGTGATTGGCTAATATGTTCATAGCTATTGGAACCAAACTCATCAATAAATGCTTGGGTTGCAGAATCGGTCGTTTCACCTGTTACTTGCAGAAAGTATTGAGCAATCACGGCACAGCCAACTTTATCCTCTGGACGAAACTCACCGCGTGTCCCTGCGCCAATGATCGCCCATTGGTTGCCAAGTTGGGCCATTTTGTTGGCAACTGCGCGGGCATTGATCGTCGTCCCAATCAGAATATGCGCTGCGCCCATAGATTCAGCAATCAAGCGTGTCCCGGTAGAGGTCGTAATCACCATAATCCGCCCAGTTAAATCAGTTTGCTCAAGATCATAGGGCGAATTGGTATAATCAAACCCTGCTACGATCACGGCATTTCTTTCACCAACCAAAATAGCATCATGCCGTTGCTTGAGGGCAAAGGCTTCATCAACAGTCACACAGGGGATAATCTCGGCGGCCCCACGGGCTAGGCCAACAGTAATCGTTGACGAAGCCCGTAATACATCAACCGTTACAATATTAAAGCCTTGATTAACATATCGTTGAGCACTGCTTGGATCAAAATCAATAACGACCATATGCAAAACTCCTATCTCTAACTCGTTGTTTATTTGAAGGCAAGCCAAGTACCGACATTTTTTGAGATCTGAAACTCACCCTTCGCATGCAACTGTGCCTCAACCAATTGCCGAGCCTTGGTCACCACCTGCTCAGCCAACGCTTGATTGGCACGATAAATCTGCTGATAGTAATCCATGCTGGTGTAATACTTCAAAACTGCCGCAACTTCGGTGAAATACAAGGCGGCATAGCGTGGGTAAAGCGTCACCTGAGAAAAGTAGGGGCGAATAAATTGTTCGCCATTTGCCGTGTTAAAGCGGGCCGACGGCAGCTTTTCAATTTGCCATTCGGAGGCATGAGCTTCAGCACATGCAGCATTATGCAAACGCAGTGATTCTTGGCCTGCATCGTCAGCAACGGTACTAATAACCGCCCAGCCTCCCTTTTGCGTTACCCGTGCCAACTCACTCACCGCTTGATGAATATCAGGAACATGATATAAAACGTGCAAACATGTCGTTCCCGCAAAATGGTGATCCTCCCACGCCAACTGCGTAATAGTTCCACCCACGACCTCGGCTTCAGGGCAGCGTTCGCGGGTAGCAGCAACCATGGCTTCAGAGGTATCCATGGCCACAAATCGCGCTTGCGGGTAGCGATCAATCAAGGTTCTGAGGTGAACACCAGTGCCACACCCAGCATCGAGTACCAATGTATCGGGCTTGAGCGCTGGAACCAGATCAGGGCCGAATGGGCCATCAACCGCTGCATTGTGTTTCCAAACATCATGGCGAGCATCCAAAGCCTTGATCGTCGTATAATTTTCCGTCCAATCCATATCTTTAGCTACCATCGTTGTGCTTAACTCCTCATGCTTAATTCGGCTACAGCGGCTTGTTTAAGGCCACTGCCAGTCAACGGAATAACAATATCGTCGGGCGCAAGCTCGGTTAATTGGCAAATTTGGGATAATCCAGCGACCGCAGCAGCACTGGTGGCCTCGACTAATAAACCTTGGTGGGCCAACATCGCTTGAGCAGCGAGAATTTCGTGTTCCTCTACCCGAATAGCCGCACCTGCTGATTCGTAGATCGCGCGGAGAATATCGCGGCCACGAACTGGTTGGGCAATCCGAATTCCTTCGGCCAAGGTTGTCTGTTCAACACAAGCCTGGGGAAACTCCTTTCTTTCCTCCCAAGCTCGCACAATTGGGTCACAGGCACGCGCCTGAACTGCATATAATCGCGGTAGGTGTGGAATCAGCTTGGCTTTTAGCAAGGCCTTAAATCCCTGCAATAAGCCAATTAAGAGGCCACCTTGACCGGCAACACAAACAATGGCAGCGGGTACTCGCCTCCCAAGTTGTTCCCACATCTCCCAAGCACAGGTCATTTGGCCCGCCAGAAAAAAAGGACTCCAAGCATGGCTGGCATAGGTTGTATGCTGAGCTTCCTTCCAACAGGCGGTGGTCGTCGCGCTCCGTAACCCTTCAACTTCAACTAAAGTGGCATTAAACCGTTGAATTTGCTGTTTTTTATAACTACTAGCATGGGCCGGCACAAAAATCCGTGCTTGGATACCGGCATGAGCCGCATAGGCCGAGATAGAAGCACCAGCATTGCCAGAAGAGTCGTCAATCACTTGCCGAACCTGATGACTCAAGATATGACTCATCATTACCGACACACCACGATCTTTATACGAACCAGTTGGATTAAGAAATTCAAGTTTCGCAAGAAAGCTATGCCGACCAACCTTGACCTTGGTCAGTGGAGTACAACCTTCGCCTAATGAGATAATGCTTGAGACGGCTGGTAAATTTATAACGCCACAGTGACCACGTGGTCTGATCAATCAGGCTAGGGTCAAAACTAGGCATAGTATCGATCCCTAAAGTGCCTCCACACTGTTGACAACGCCAACTTAAACAATTGGCGGCGGTATAGCACACTTGGCAAGATAGGGTGGGAGCCAAATCGCTCATCGTTTCTCCTTGGAGTCAAGCCTAGAACTCTTGAAAACTGCACGATTAGCCTGCTCACCAATTACCGATACTTGGATGCCAAAAAGGTATCTGCATGCAGCCCACGCCGAATCGTCTCAATTCGGGGAATTTCATCGAATGGAATATTCGCCATATGCACATTTGGCCCAAGGAGCTGAACCATTTGAATTTGGCTGTTACGGGTGGGAGCTTCAAAAATAAGTTTGTCAAGATCATAGGATTTAAGTAGTTGGGTTACCAGATCGGCGTTTTTTGCCTGATTTGTTTTGAAAACTGAATAGCCTTCGCCAGCCTCACGTGCTTCGAGAATAACTGCATCTGCGCCTGCACGAAATGCAGAATCAATATGCCCGATACGCTCAGGGACACTCAAACTATCATCCATTTCCTGATTTTTATAGCCAATCTCCACAAGCACCCGAAGGCCGCGATCAGTCGCTTGCTTGATCAGCGTAGGCAGCTCGTGATATTCAACCGCAAAGCCTGAAGCTAATTCAATATTGATCAATTCTTTTTCAACAATATAGTCGAGCAGTTGCTGGTAATAGCCCTCAGTCGCACAGATTTCGAAGAGAGTTCCGCCTAAACAAAGGGGAATATGATAGTGTTTGGCTAGCGCAATTTTAGCATCAAGCTCGTGTTGATCGAAAAGCGCCCAGGTAGTCCAGCCTAACTTAATCATGCCAATATAGGGTGCAAAACTTTTAATATAGGCCCCAAACATTAATAACGGCATGCCTTTATCAAGAATATAGTTCTTGCCCGTATGGGTTACTCCAATCTGTGTGGTAATAATCTGCGGAAATGTTGTCGGCATTGGAACAATCCTCTCAAGTTGATGTGGAAATATTGTCTAGTCGCTTTGTGTTTTCTCGTGGCCGCAACGATCAATGAGGCCATGGTAGATGAAACGCCCAACAAGCTCCTGCTTTTATGCACACACCAAATAGTATTCACTTGCCATGCATATTAATGGTATACATAGTAGCAAATTAGCAGTGGCTTAAGATATTAAATCCAGTTAGGAAATCAGGGGATGTAGATATAGAGGTATGTAGATTTCCAGTCCATCGATCATACTATTAAGGCAGACTATACAACAAGCCAATCCTTTTTGCAAGAGGTAATTACAACAACTTATTGCTAGGCAGAAAAATCATCTAATTATCGCACTGTAAAGCTTAATTATCGGTATTATAGATATCAAACAGCCAATAATTAATAACCCCAGCAACACAAAGCCAATGACAACTTTCGACGATGAACTTGGATTTCATATCAATAAACCGATTGTTGATTAAGCCTCAAGTGTAATGATTTTTCAGGGCCAGAACAATCAGCTTACTTGTATTAATTGATGACAATATAATACAGCCAACTAACACCACTAGCAGCGATTCGCTCGAATGCACCAAACCAAATCCTACGCAAGTTGTATAGCTAGGTTAGCGACCATTCGTTAAGTGAAATTGGACATAACAGCGATTGATCTTGCATTATTTAAGCTACACCTTTGGACTAGCACACCAAAACCTACATTATGCTATCCTCAAACCCTAAGTCGTTTAAAGTTGGGAGTTGCATTAATGAGAAGTTTTATATTGAAGCTGCTTGGAAAGAAAAATAACCCAAGCAGTCCTGTTCTGCCCAAACCAATTCCAATCCCGATGCCGCCAACTCCAGCAGTCCTCGGCAAATGGCCAGTAACTTCTAATGGTGTTTTGCCAACTGATCATCGCTTTCGTTGGGATGAAACGTGGCGCTGGATTAATAGCTTGCCCAAACCGCGCCAACATATGCTCATGCAGTTAGGTGTAGGCCTGATTTTCCCAAGCTTTATGTTGCGACATGTTGCCTATACCACTCATTGGTATGAATCTCCGATGGATTGGCTGATTTATGGGCGGGGGTTGTACGCTTTTTTTCAGCAGCCTGATCGTTTGCGCAGCTATCTGTATGGAGCCACTATCAGCCCAGTTGAGCGTACCCAACTTATCGAGTTACGTTCCAGCAAGCTGTTTATTGGCCAACAAGCTGCTTGGAAGTACATCGATTCGCTCGAATGCCCAATTACCCGTGAATTGTTAGCTGCAACTCTAAGCTATGCCCTGCCATTCCTGCGCGATGACCCAGATTATCAAACTCGCTATCCAACCAACCCGCTTGATCTTTACTTATTCGTGGTCGCAGCTAGCGATGTGTTGTGGCGCATCGACAAAATTCAGCAGATTATCGATGGCGAAGTCAATTCGCTTGAAGAGTTTGATTTTTTCTAAATTCTTAACCAACGCTTAAAACCACCTCGATAAACTCGAACAAGCGTGCTTTGACAAGAGCCTAAACCATCGGCTAAACTGCACCAACGAGCTACAACGAGGCAGATCATGGATGAGTTAGAGTTAATTCCACATGTGAGCAACAATCCACTTGCGCCCGATTTTACGACGGTGATGAAGCAACGCAGCGCCGTGGCTGATCAGATTTCGGCCCAACATAGCTTTATCGAATATCGCTTGCGTCAACGCCCCCAAACGATTCGCCGCCATAACACCGATTTGAAAATTTTTGCCGATTTTTTGGCCTCAATTGGCATTGTGATTCCGGTTGATGAACAAGAAGTGCCAATTCTGGCCACTGAGCCAAATGCTTGGGCCGAGATGAGCGTCGGCATCGTCACGACGTTTCGCACTTGGATGTTGAATGAAGGCTATGCGCTTGGCTCAATTAATATTCGGCTTGGCACGGTGCGCTTGTATTGTCGCTTGGCACATCAAGCTGGCGTGTTGAGCCTTGAGGCATGGAGCCGAATTCACACGGTTGAAGGCTATCGCCGCCGCGAAGGCGATGGCATCGATGCCCAACGTGAAGCGACCGAAACGCCCACCCGCCTCTCGACCAAAAAAGCCGCACCGCATATTTTGGATCAAAGCCAAATTCGCGAGCTTAAACGGGCCGCCCGCAATAATCCGATCAACCGAACACCTGAGGTTGGTTGGCGCGATTACCTGATCGTCTGTTTGTTGGTTGATTTGGGCATGCGTTGTGGCGAGGTGGTGGTGCTCAAGTGGGAGCATATCCAAGGCAAAATTTTGCTAGTAGATCGCCCAAAAGTTGATAAAGTGCAAAAACATCGCTTGATTGGCGATACAGCCAAGGCCTTGCGTGAATACCAAAAAGTTATTGCCCAACCGCTTGAGCTTAAAACACCGTTGTTGGCAGCCTTTGATCACAAGGGCAATCATGTTGGCTTTGGTATTTCCGAGCGGGCAATTCACAAACGGATTGTGCAGCTTGGCAAATTAATTGGCATCAACAATCTTGCGCCGCATGATTTGCGCCATTCGTGGGCCACCCGCGTTGCCCAAACCAATATTCCGGTGCAAGCCCTGCGCGATGCTGGCGGCTGGACCAACCTCAACACCCCCAATCGCTACATTGCCCAACAAGCGGTTGCCAATGATGGTGTAACGCTGCACAGCGATGATCGGCTGCTTGAGGATGATGACGAAGCCTAATTGCTACTTGCAGCTTTGCCTGTTTGCGTTATGATGAACAACAATTGAGTTTGGCTTGTGGAGTACCATGCAGCGTGGATAGCTTAATTCTGGCCTCGGCCTCACCCCGACGGCATGATTTGTTAAGTAGTTTGGGGCTGTCGTTTATAATTGAGGCTAATGATGGGGAAGAGCGCCAAGATCAAGTACCCTCAGCGATTGTGGAGTTGCTCCCAGCTTTCGATTTAGGCCTTGCCAATCACCCAACTTTATTAGCGTGGCGTAAAGCGCAAGCAGCCCGCGAAACAGGTAGTTCAGCAGCGATTTTGGCCGCTGATACGATTGTGGTGATTGATTCGTTGATCTTGGGCAAGCCACGTGATCCGGCTCATGCCTATGAATTGCTGCGCCGCCTCGCCGGACGTTGGCATACTGTTTATACCGGAGTTGTGGTGCTGCCCGCCGCCTCAGACCAACCGTTATGCGAGTTGGCTGCTGCCCAAGTGCGTTTAAGTCCGCTCAGCGATGCTGAAATTTGGGACTACATTGCAACTGGCGAGCCAATGGATAAAGCCGGAGCCTATGGCGTACAAGGCATCGGCGGACGCTTGGTCGAAGAGGTTCAAGGCAGTTTTACAACCGTTGTTGGGCTACCGCTTCCAACGACTGCTAGCTTATTGACCCAAGCAGGAATCTATGTTCCCTACTCGGTCGAGCAAGCTTGGCAGCGCTGGCGTGCTACATTAGCAAAGGAACCACTATGTATGCAACAGTCAAAGTGCTGATGGTCGATGATCACCCATTGTTTCGGCAAGGGGTTCGTTGGGCGCTTTCGAGCGAACGCGATATCAAGATCATTGGAGAAGGTTCTAGTGCCGAAGAAGGCTTAGTCTTAATTTCTGAGCATGAGCCAGATGTAGTCCTCACCGATTTGAATTTACCCAACATGGATGGCTTGGAGTTTACTCGCACAATTCGCCGCCAATATCCCAACATCGGCGTGGTGATGTTGAGCGTTTACGAAAGCGATGAGCATGCCTTCAACGCCTTACGCGCTGGAGCCGCCGCCTATTATTCCAAGGAAATTAGCCCCAAAACCTTGGCAACTGTCTTGCGGCGCGTCGCTCGTGGCGAATATGTGATCAACGATGTAATGTTTGAAGATCCACGGGTCGCTGATCGGATTTTGACCCAGTTTCGTGGTTTGCAAACTGGCATCGTAGCCGAGCCAGACCTCGATATTAGTTTGTTCTCGCCGTTGAGCGACCGTGAAATTGAGGTGCTAGAGCATATTGCCAGCGGTGCAACCAACAAAGATATCGCCGATGCGCTCAAAATTAGCACCCAAACCGTCAAAAACCATATTTCATCGATTTTGCGCAAGCTTTCGCTGAATGATCGAACCCAAGCGGTGCTATACGCCCTGCGTCGTGGCTGGATCGAAACGCCAGCAACCTTGCTTGAAAGTATCGAACGTCGCGGAGCACAGGCAGCACTGAATTTTAATAATGATGATGATAACGACGACGAATGAAACGTGTAACAGTCATTCTTAATCCAAATGCCGGCAATGCCCACCAACGCCGCGCCATCGCCCAAGGCATCACTGAATGGCGCAGCAACCAAGGCTGGCAAGTGCGGTTACGCGAAACTCGCAAGGCTGGCGATGCTACCAGTTTTGCCCGCGAAGAAGCCAAACGCAACGATTTAATTGTGGCGGCTGGCGGCGATGGCACGATCAACGAGGTCATGAATGGCCTCGTTGGCACTGATACCGCGCTGGGAGCCTTGCCAGTTGGCACAGGCAATGTGTGGGTTCGCGAACTACAACAATCGCTCAATCCATTGCATGCAGCTCGCCAATTGGCTGATGGCCATGTTGAGTTGGTTGATGTTGGCCAAGCTAATGAGCGCTATTTTTTGCTGATGGCAGGCGTTGGCTTAGATGCAGCAATTACCCGCGAAGTCCATTCGGCTGATAAAAAACGCTTAGGCCGCTTGGCCTATGTGATCAAAAGCTTGCCTGTGCTTTGGCGCTTGCGAGGCACGCGCACCCGCATTAGCCTTGATGGCCAGCCGCTCAAGGGCAATGCCCTGTTTGTGTTAATTAGCAACTCACGGCTGTATGGTGGTGTGTTGAATATTGCCTATCGGGCAGCCATGCGCGATGGTATGCTCGATGTTTGTACCATGATGGGCGATAGTGCCCTTGATGCCCCTAAATTGCTAGCTGGAATTTTGTTCCGTGGCTATGGCGTGATCCAAGGCTTAGAGTATGTGCAAGCTCGTGAGATCGAGATTGCCTGCTCCAAGCCTTTGCCAATTCAAGTCGATGGCGATGCGATTGGCACAACACCCATGACCTTTCGGGTGGTTCCGCAAACGCTGCGCGTACTCTTACCGCGTACCACTGAAATCAACTAACCCTATAGCCAGATTGAGGTTCTGTGTGAGACGTTCGTTCTATTTGTTGATCCTACTGTGTTTGTTAGCCGCCTGTAGCGAAGCAGGCTCAGCCCTGCCAACCATGCAGCCACTCCCCACGAATCAAGCCCAACCAGCGGTCGATGAAACCCAAGCCACCCAAATTGTGGTCGAAAATCAAAGCAATGTGCCAGGCAAATTGCTGTTCGTGCGGGTCGAAAACGGCTCGGGTGATATTTGGGTTCACGAAGGCACTGAGGCTCGACGCATCACCACATCGCACAAAAAATACCAGCCCAGTTGGTCGCCCGATGGGAGCAAAATCGCCTATATTCAGCGCGAAGAGAGTTTCGCCGATATTTGGGTGATGAATGCCAATGGCTCCAACAAACAGCAGGTCACGAATAACGAACCAACCAATATCGCTGCCCGCTCGGAAGATCATATTCAAACCCTGCGTTGGGCGTTTTATCCGCGTTGGTCGCCTGATGGGCAGTTTCTCAGTTATGTTTCGCAAGCCCAAACACCACGCGATGTTGGCGGCGGCTACCAAGAATATCCGCTTTCGCTATACATCTATGGCACTCGCCGCATCGGCACAGGCCAATTTCCTGAGGCTAGTTTCCAACGCTTTGTCCAAGCAGATACCGATTTGAGCCACCCAACCTGGTCTGATGATGGCACGATGATTGTCTATAGCCAAGCCGAACGCTGCTTTGGCTGCGAGGCTGCTGAGATCCAGCTGGGCTACGCGGTGCTTGATCTACCTGGTGGCAACGATGAGTATGGGGTGCTGCAAGGGCCAAGCGAAGATACCTTTAAAGGTGCGATTGATCCGTCCTTCTCGCCTGATGGCAAATGGCTGACCTTCACCAAAAGCGAAAATGGCTATAGTGATGTGTTTATCGTGCCCGCCCCCGATACCAACGGCAAAGTACGCAGTGCTCCCATTAAGCTCACCAGCACCGGACGTTCGCGCCAAGCCACATGGTCGCCTGATGGCACAAAACTAGCCTTTTTCACGATTAGCGATCAAGTCACGCTCTCGATTGCCGATCTCACGATTGAGGGCAGCACGCCCAGCCTCAGCCAACCAGTCGATATTCGGCGCGACTTGTTTGATGTCGATTCAGGGATGTCGTGGGCCAAATAAGGCCCACCCCACCAAGGAGCAACGAAGCCCATGGATTTTGCAATTCCCAGTCATATTGCGGCAATGCGCGAACAAATTAGCCAATTTTTGCGCGAAAAGGTCTATCCCAACGAGCAAGCATGGTTCGATTACGACGAAAAAGCCTATCCTGCTTGCTCCGAGGATCACCCTGAGATCAAGCAGTTACAAGCTGAAGTTAAGGAATTGGGTTTGTGGGCGGGCCATTTGCCACGCGAGGCTGGCGGCATGGGCCTCTCAATTATGGAATATGGGCTGCTCAACGAAATTATTGGGCGCTCGTATTTTGCCCCGCGCATTTTTGGCTCGAATGCGCCTGATAGTGGCAATGCCGAAATTCTCTGGCACTACGGCACAGCGGCTCAGCACGAGCACTTTTTTTGGCCCTTGCAACAAGGCGCTGTACGCTCATTTTTCAGCATGACCGAGCCAGATGTCAGCGGAGCCGACCCAACCTTGCTCCAGACAACTGCCGAATTAGTTGATGATCAGTGGGTGATCAACGGGCGCAAGTGGTATAGCACTAATGCCAATGGCGCAGGCTTTGGCATCGTTATGGCCATGACCGACCCTGATGCTCCGACCCATTTGCGCTATAGCCAAATTATTGTGCCAGCCGAAACCCCTGGCTTAACCCTAGTGCGGCCAATTTCGGTGATGGGCCATACCACAGGCGGCGGCCACTGGGAAATTGAATATACCGATGTACACGTGCCCGCCGAAAATCTGCTTGGCAAGCGTGGACAAGGCTTTGCTATCGCCCAAACTCGACTTGGCCCAGGCCGCATTCACCATTGTATGCGCTGGCTTGGGCAGGCTCAACGAGCGTTCGATTTAATGTGCGAGTATAGCACCAAGCGCGTGGCATTTGGCGGGCCGTTGGCCGATAAGCAAGTGGTGCAACATTGGATCGCCGAAAGTGCTGCTGAAATTCAAGCTGCTCGCTTGAGTGTGTTGCATGCTGCTTGGCAAATTGATCAAGCTGGAGCTAAATCAGCTCGCATCGATATCTCATTAATTAAATTTAGCGTTGCCGCCATGCTGATGAACGTGCTTGATCGGGCAATTCAAGTTCATGGCGGTTTGGGCGTTTCTGATGATACGCCGCTGGCCTTTATGTGGCGGCAAGGGCGGGCATCACGCATTTACGATGGGCCAGATGAAGTGCATAAAATGGTCGTAGCCCGTGAAATCTTGAAGCGTTACGGTTATCCTGAGCGCAAAGTCTAGTTTGCGTGTAGTGTCCCGAGGTACAACCCATGGATACGATTCAAGTTCGGCCTGATGAACAGTTGAATGAATCAGCTTTAGCCGATTATTTATACGATAAGTTGCCTGGTGCTAGCCAGCCCTTGACTGTACGCCAGTTTGGTGGTGGCGCTGCCAACTTGACCTATCTGCTTGATTATGGTCATTATGAATATGTGCTGCGTCGCCCGCCACTTGGCCCAGTTGCTCCTTCAGCCCACGATATGGGCCGCGAATATCGGGTCTTATCGCAATTACATCCGGCCTTTGCTCAGGCTCCCCAAACCTTTTTATTCTGCAACGAACCTGAAATCATTGGTGCACCATTTTTTATTATGGAGCGCCGCCATGGTACGGTTGTTCGGCGTGAATTGCCGCATCAATTTAATACTCCCGAAGCGCCGCGTGCCCTCAGTTTAGCACTCGTCGATACCCTCGCTGATCTGCATGCTGTCGATTATTCAATGATTGGCTTGAGTCATATCGGCAAACCTGACGGTTTTATCTTACGTCAAGTTGTTGGCTGGTATGAGCGCTGGAACAAAGCTAAAACCGATGATCTGCCAGCGATGGAGAATGTTTACGCTTGGCTTTGCGAGCAACAACCACCAGCCTCAGCCCCAACCCTCGTCCACAACGACTACAAACTTGATAATGTGATGTTTCGCCAAAACGATCCCAGCCAATTGATCGCGGTGTTCGATTGGGATATGTGTACCTTGGGCGAGCCATTGGCCGATTTGGGCACGTTACTGTGTTATTGGAGCCAGCCCGATGATCCGCCAGCCTTGCAAGCAGTAGCGATGATGCCGACAGATGGGCGATTTGCCACCCGTGACGAGTTGGTCGCACGCTATGCTGAGCGTTCAGGCCGCGATGTAAGCCATATTCGCTATTATCATGTGCTTGGTCTCTATCGTTTAGTCGTGATTTTGGCCCAAATTTATGCCCGCTATCAACGTGGCCAAACCAAAGATGCCCGTTTTGCCCAATTCGGGGAAATTATTCCGATTATGGCCCAAGCTGCCGCCGATCTTACGAAATAAGATTCCCTCACCCCAGCCCCTCGCCTACTATGGCGGGCGAGGGGAGTTCCAAAGGTTCACCCTCGCCTCGCTCGGCGGGAGCGTGAGCAAGGGGGAATGGAATGAACATCGATGGTGAATCAAACCCAATCATTGTTAAAAATCTACCCTCTCATCCCTCATGCTTCGATCAAGTGTCGCCACAAAATCTGGTAAACATCGGTCGCATGCAAGGCGGCTTCGGGCAACAGGCTAGGCTGATTGGTCAGCAACAGCGGCGCATGCGCCGGATCACTGCTGATAATGCCATGCGAGCCACGCACCACACTTGGATCAAGCCCAATCACATCCATCACATAGCGAAATCCAAGTTTTTTCTTGGCCAAAGTCAGGCCAATTTTGGCCATCGGCAAGCGTAAATGCGGGTCAACAAAGAGTTCCGCTGGGTCATAGCCAGGCTTGCGATGAATATCGACCGCCCGCGCAAAATCTGGCGCACGCTGATCATCAAGCCAGTAGTAATAGCTAAACCAAGCATCGGCCTCAGCAATCGCCACTAACTCGCCCGAACGCTCATGATCTAGCCCATACTCGCGTTTGCCCTCGGCATCAAGCACTTTGGCAATCCCAGGCGTAGCCTCAAGCAAAGCTTTGACGCGCTCCAAATAGCTTAAATCGTTGATATAAACATGGGCAATTTGATGATCAGCCACAGCAAAGGCTTTGCTCACGCCTGCATCAAGTAATTCGCGGCCCAATTCCTCGCGCACTGCAATCAAGCCTGCTGCCCGCAACAATCGATTAATTGCGACTGGTCGATTAACGCTGGTAATGCCATATTCCGATAAAATCACGATCCGCGCATTGCGTTGCTCATAAAAATCCAGCAAATCGCCAACGACTTGATCGATTTCAGCCAATTGGCTGGCGCAACGCTCAATATCAGCACCATATTGCTGAAAACAATAATCCAAATGTGGCAGATAAATTAAACTCAATGTTGGATTATAGCGTTGTTCAACAGATTTGGCCGAGTTGGCGATCCAGCGTGATGAGGCAATTGATGAATTTGGTCCCCAAAAATTAAATAACGGAAACTGGCCCAAATCACGTTGCAAATCATCGCGCAATTCGGCTGGCTGGCTATAAATATCAGGTAATTTACGGCCATCGGCGGGGTACATCGGGCGGGGCGTGACGGCAACATCAACCGATGAATACATGTTGTACCACCAGAACAAATTAGCACAAGTAAAACTAGGATCAAGTGCTTTGGCCGCTTCCCAAATTTTTGGTGATTGGACTAATTTGTTCGATTGTCGCCAAAATTTAATTTCACATTCGTCACGAAAATACCAGCCATTGCCAACAATTCCATGCTCGCTAGGCATTTTTCCCGTGAGATAGGTTGCCTGCATGCTACAGGTTACTGCTGGAACGATCGGTTTGATCGAGGCTTGAGCAGTTTTTTGTTGCCATGCTTGTAAACGTGGCGTGTATTGTCCAATCAAGGCTGGAGTCAGCCCAACCACATTAATCACAACGGTTTTATGCATCTTAAGTTCCTTGAATCGAGCGCTGCGCCAAACGGGTCAGGCCAAAGGCGGCGATGGCAAATGCACATGCCCACAAATTGCCTGCCACAATGCACACCAAGGCATCAAACAGGCTAATGCCAGCAATCAGACGGCCAATCGCTGGGCCAATTTGGCGCTGACGATAGACCAAACGTATACTGTGCAACGACCAACTTAGCAAGGCTACACTCACCAGAATTGGGCTAAAATCGGGGGTAATCAGGGCATAGCCAATTGGCAACAGCACACAAATCGCTGGCCAAAGCGCCTTCAACTGCGGGCGTAATTCCGATTTAGCGATAAAGGTAAAGCCCATCACATAGCTAAACAACAAGCCAACCGCCAGCCAAACCTGCCACGAAAAGGCTGCACCCAAGGCGGCAATCGTGCTGAGATAAACCAAAATGCGCGTGCTAGCCATCAAAACTGGGCTGATTGGGTTGGTTTTGTGCCACAGATCGTAAACTACGATCAGCCCAACCAAGCCACCCGCCCACAGCAGGCCTTGCCAACTAACCAAGGCCACACAAGCCAAGCCAATGCCAAATAAGCCGATTGTCAGCACCAACGCAGCGTTGCGGCTCACCCGACCGCTCGGCAATGGGCGTTCTGGGCGTTCGCGTTGGTCAATCGCATAATCGCACCAATCGTTAAAAACCATGCCAGCGCTATAAAACAAACTGAAGGCCAAGGCCAATAGCCATACCCGCCAATCACCAAGGCTGACTCCCGCCAAAGCCACGCCAGCCAATGTATTGCTGATCACGGTCGGATTATTGGAGATGCGCATCAGTTCGAGATAGGCCAACCAGTCAGATTTAGCGTTTGAGTTCATGCAACACCCACGCATACTCCCGCGCGATCGATTCAGTCAGATCGAGCTTTAATTGGCTTGGCAGCACATCCCACGTATAGGTTTCAATCTCCAAATGCTGGCTGTAGGGCTGCTCGTTCAAGGCTTGCAAACTTTCGAGCAAGGCTTGCAAACTTTCGAGCAAGGCTGGTTGGGTGGCGTTGAGCAGGCCAAAACTGGCGGTAAAAATCGGTACATGAAAATGAATCCGCCATTCGCAAGCAGCAGGATCATCGATCTTTTCCAAGGCTTGAGGCAAATCGCGATATTGCTGCAACGAACCATCATGGTTGCGCTGAATCACTTGGTGCAAATAAATTGCTTCGCTGAATGGTGCTAAAGCTGCTGCTACGGCCTGGCGATCGTCATCAAGCATCACTTGCAAGGCTGAGCTAAGTTGCACTTTGGCAATGCTGATGCCTGCCGTTTGATAAGCAGCGATCACGTGGCGCGGCGCTTCGTAGGCTACGGCGCAATGACAGGTATCCAAACAGGCTCCGACATGGCGACGAATCGCATTTTGGGCTTCGCGCAACGAGCAATCAAGTTGAGCTGCTAATTCAACAGCGCCAACATCCAACAATTGCTCAACATAGCCGATTAATTCACTGCTGGTTTCGAGCAAACCATCTGGCTCTGGCTCGAAAGCTAATTGAATCACAATCCCACGTTGGCGCTCAAGCTGGACCAACGCGGCGACCACCTGCAACACATGGCGATTCAACAATGCCCACGGCACGGCGGACAAATCGGCAAACCATGGTTTATAGCTCAAAGGGCTGGTCGAAATTGAGCCAACCATGCCCTTGGGCAACAGTGCCGCCAAGATCTCAATCAGCCGTAAGGTATAGGCCACTCGTTCAGGCTCACGCCAATCGGGCGCATGCACCTGATCCTTGACTGGTTGTTGGTGGAAGGGATGGTAGGGAAAGCCATTCAAGGTAAAGACATAAAGATTATGTTCAGTTAGCCATGCTTGAAAATCAGCAAGCGCAGTTGGCTCCAACAATTGGTGGCTTTCTTGGCCCGAAAGCCGCAGGCCAATCCCAAAGGCTTGGTTGGGAGCGAGGCGCTGTTTGAGATCGAGCACATGCTGTTGCAAACCAGCTAAAACCGCTGGCCAGCCGTTGGCCGGATGAATATTGGTGCAATAGGTTAAATCGAGTTGGGGCGCTTGATTAAGCTGCATATGCTTCCATTTCTAGTGCACAAGCGCAGGCTGCTCAAGCGGCGCAAACTTAAATTTGGGGCTTTGGCTCAGGAAGCGGCAAGGATTGTTATAGACCACCTCGTGAATCCATTGGTTGGAATGGCCACGGCGGCGCATTTCAAACATACAATTGGGGATGGCCAGCGGCTGACTTGGCCCCCAATCGCAGGCCGAAGCGACACATAAGCGCTCAGTGCCATAGATTTCGAGCATATCAATCGCCCGGCCTGGCGAAACTTTGGTCATTGGATAGAGCGTCAAGCCCGCCCAAAACCCATGCTCAAGCACCATGCGAATTGTGTGTTCCTCAACATGGTCAACCATCACGCGGCTGGGATCGATTCGGCTGTTGCTAGCCAACGTTTCGACAATCGCCTTGGTGCCTTTATATTTATCTTCAAGGTGTGGGGTGTGAATATGGATTAATTGGTTGTGTTCAAGCGCTAATTCCACATGATCAATAAAGGTGGCAAGTTCATTGCGGGTCACGCGGTTGAGGCCAATTTCGCCAATGCCAAGCACGCTTGGGCGATCTAAAAATTGCGGAATAATTGCCAAAACTTCGCGAGCCAACCCCCGATCTTCGCCTTCTTTGGGGTTTAAACAGAGCCATGTGTAATGCTTAATGCCATATTTAGCGGCGCGTTGGGGTTCAAACTCAGTCAAATGTTTAAAATAATCGGCAAAAGCGCTGGCCGCAACCCGATCATAACCCGCCCAAAAGGCTGGCTCAGTCACCGCAACACAGCCAGTCAAGGCCATGGCATGATAATCGTCGGTAGTGCGCGAAACCATGTGCGCATGCAAATCGATGTAATTGATCATTGCTCGCTCTCCTTGGCAGCACCATAGGCACTTTGGCCATCGCGCTCGGCGCGTAATTCGCTGCTCACATCGCTCAACAACATTTGAATCCGTTCAACTCGGCCAAATTCGTAGCTATTCAAGGCCTTGAGCGCTTCACGAAAGGCTTTGATTCGAAAATCATCATTGGCATTATGCTCAACTGAACGATCAAAGCGATCCAAAAAAGCCGCGATATCTAAAATTTTGGTGCGATGCTCAATAAATTCCAGTTCAATCAACTCACGCTGGGTGCGTGGGCAAGAGCCTTCAATCTGCATAAAATCCTCGCTTTAAGCCCGTTCGGCTAAATATCGAATGGCTTGTTGCATCATCGGTAGATCAATTGTGTGAACATCGTAGGGTTGGCCGATGCCGCGCATTAAGGTGATGGTTAATTGGCCACCAAGGTGCTCGCGAAATTCGGCCAAGCCGCTCAGCAAACTTTGGGGATGTTCGGGCAGTTCAAGCTGGTTGCTCAGGGCAGGATGATAGAGTTCGAAGCCAACTGCGGTTAGACAAGTCAAGACCCGTTGCCAATCGGCCTCGGCTAAATCAGCGTTTAAATAGCTGTAGGTGCAATCCAAGGCGATGCCAATTGCCACCGCCTCGCCATGGCGCAAACTATAATTGCTGAGCTGTTCAAGTTTATGCGCCGCCCAATGGCCAAAATCCAAGGGCCGCGCTGAGCCTCGCTCAAACGGGTCGCCACCAGCGATGTGGGCCAAATGCAGCTCGGCACAGCGAAAAACCTGATCTTCCATTACGGCTAAATCACGCTGACGCAAGGCCGCAGCAGTACGCTCAATCGTGGCAAAAAAGGCGGGATCTTTGAGCAAAGCTACCTTGATTGCCTCGGCGATGCCACTGCGCCAATCGCGCTCACTCAGCGTCGTGAGAAAATGGCTATCGTTGAGCACAGCATAAGGCGGAGCAAATGTGCCCAAGAAATTCTTTTTGCCAAAGGCATTGATGCTATTTTTAACCCCAACCGCTGCATCGTTTTGGGCCAAAACTGTGGTTGGCACGCGAATTAAGCGCACCCCGCGATGCGCCGTCGCCGCTGCATAGCCAACCATATCGATCAACGCCCCGCCGCCAATTGCCATCAGATACGAATGGCGATCGATCGCATAGCGATTAATTCCATCGTAGACTGCTTGCAATGGCTCAGTAGTCTGCTTAATTGCTTCGCCACCAGCCAAAATCAGGCTTGGCTCAACCAAGCTGAAGGCTTGGCTGGCTTGGGCATAGGCTGCAATTTCAGTTAATAGATTGGGGTGATGCTCAGCCACCGCCTGATCAAGCACAACCCAAAGCTTCGGTAGACTAGCGCTTGGCGCAAATAATTCATGGAGAATTGGGTTATCCAAGCCAAATAATCGGTGCGTACAATGCACCGGATAGGAATAGCGTACTTCAAACGCTTGCAGGATCGAACGCATAACCATCTCGACAACTAGGAGCAACCGCTCAAACAATCAATCGTATTACAATATCCTAATTTTAGCATAGCTCGTAGTACGGCGTTATTTAGCGAGCGCCAAACAGTGCCGTGCCAACCCGCACAATCGTTGAGCCTTCTTCGATTGCAACCTCAAAATCGCCGCTCATGCCCATCGAAAGCTCTGACAACGGACGATCAAGCCGCTGTTCAAGCTGGTCGCGTACCTCGCGCAAGGCCCGAAAGCATGGGCGCACCACACCCTCAACATCATCAGAATAGGGCGCAATCGTCATCAAACCACGTAAATCGATCAATGGCAACTCAGCAATTGCCCGCACTTCGCCTACAAAATCGAGCCATGCAGAGTTGTGCACGCCACCAGCTAGCTCAAACCCATCTTTAGAGCGCTCACCGGAAACATTGACTTGCAGCAAAATTGGCAAGGGTTGCGGAATTACGCTGGCTTCTTCATCAACAATTCGGTTGAGAATTTCGGCCAATTTAACGCTATCGATCGAGTGAATTAATGAAAAAAGTTTGGCAGCACGGCGAGCTTTATTGCGTTGCAAGTGGCCGATTAAATGCCAACGGGTTTGGGCCAGTGCTTCGGGCGTTTGCAGAGCAATTTTTTCTTCGGCTTCTTGCACCCGATTTTCACCAAGATCGTGAATGCCTGCCGCCAAGACCGCATTGATCCGCAGCATGGGATGGGTTTTGGTGACCGCAATCAAGCGCACGCTGGCTGGATCACGGTGGCTACGCTGGGCGGCTTGGCTGATTCGCTGCTGAATCTGAGCGACCTGTTCCAACAATCGGGCATGATCAAACGGCATGGTGTACCTCGCGTAGACCAATCACAGCGGCGAATCGACCAGTGGCTCCTCGTTCATGGCGATGAGAGAAGAAACGATCATGATGACAAGCAGTACACATATTCATCCGAATCAGGTTGGCGGGTTGAATGCCTGCTTGCTCTAACCAATGCGCATTAGCGGCCCATAAATCAAAATGCGGTCGTTGCTTGCCAAGCTGGCGCAACAAGACCTGCGATGTATGCTCAGCAAAAGCCTGCTCAACCGCGCCGATTACAGGCTGATCAACCTCATAGCAACATGGGCCGATCGCTGGGCCAATTGCCACCAAAATGTTGGCTGGCTCTGAGCCAAATTGAGCTTGCATCGTAGAGATCATTACCTGAGCAATATTATTAACCGTGCCTTGCCAACCAGCGTGAGCCACCCCAACCGCTTGAGCAACCGGATCAAAAAAAAGCAACGGAGTGCAATCGGCAAAATTAGCCCAGAGCACCAAGCCTGGTTGGTTGGTCACAAGGCCATCGGCAGGCGGCAGAGTTGTTTCACGATCGATCGCGCCCCGCCCACGCTGCAACTCGCCAACCACGGCGACAGTTGTGCCATGAACTTGGCCTGCTAAAATGACATCATCCAAACGAAAGCCCACTCGATCGGCAAAGCGCCGCCGATTCGCCAAAACTGCGGAAGGGTCATCGGGCCGCGAAAAACCAAGGTTGAGGGTCGCATGCGGTGGGACGCTCACCCCACCTTGGCGGGTTGAAATACCATGGATCAACTCAGGATAACCCAATAAGCGTTGAATTTGCTCAATCATGCCAACCCCCGTGGCTTGCTAGGATGCGCTTGTATTTAAATAGCAACACTGCAAAAAGCGTACTAGCGCCAATCATAACACCAGATAGGCTAGAATTGCGCCACAAAAAAACACCTGTTATGGCGAAAAACCATAACAGGTGGATTGCACGTTGCTAAGCAGCAGCGCCTAGGGGTTAGGCGTTGCGGCTTTTCTTCAATTCTTCGACGCGAGCTGAAAGTTGGGCAATTTTGTCGCTCAACTCGTCGATGTCGCGCTTTGAGGGAATATTCATGCGGTTGAGCACTTGTTCGAGCCGCGTTTCAACTCGTGATTCGGCTTCATCGGCCACGTGTTCAACTTCACGTTTGCGGCGTGAAAGCACATCATTCAACAAGGTCTTAGCTTCACGTTCGGCAACTTCACCACGATCAACCAAGCGACCAACGAATTGTTCCATTTCGTCGCGGGTCATGGCAACAGCGCCAACAGCGGCCAACATGAGCTTGCGCACACCATCGACAAATGGCACACCGCGATCGCTCGCTTCATCCTTGATTTCATTCAAGCTTACTTCGATTTCATCAGCCATTACAGATACTCCTTTGGATTGACCTATCGCTCACCAGTGGTTCCAGTATAGCACCGCGCCAAATTAGCCGCGAAGTGCTTCGAGTCGGCGTTCAACTTCGCGTTGGACAGTCACACGTTTGGCGTGGCTGGCTTCGAACAATTTGACGTGATGCAATTCGGCGATGCCCAAGCCTTCGAGCTTGGCAATGGCTTCTTCGGCGCGTAAGGCTTCGTAGCCAGCAAATGGTTCGCGAATTTCACCATCAACCGTCAGATGTTTGGCAATTGCTTGTTCGATTTCACGTTGAACGGTCACTCGTTTGGCATGGTTGCTTTCGTAGGCTTCCAAAGCAAACAGTTCATCGAGACTCAAAGTTGGCATCAAGACAATAATTTCTTCGGCGGTCAGGCTATCGTAGTTGGCAACTGGCGCAATGCTGCCATCGCTGCCAAGCTCGCGTAATTGAGCATTGAGTTGAGCAATGCGGGCATCGAGCACGCGCAAGGTCTTGCGTGAAGGAATATTCAAACCTTCCAAAACATCGCTAACCCCACGTTCAACCGTTTGGCTAGCATCTTGCACATCTTCATTCAAGCTTTTTTGTTCGCGGCGCAACCGTTCGTTCAAATCTTTCAAATCGCCACGAACCCCAGCGGCAACTTTTTCACCACGCTTGATCAATTTTTTGAAGGTTTTTTCACCGCTATCAATGGCCAAGCCAGCAACCCCTAAGCCTGCCAACCACGAGCGGCGAGCTACTTTTTGGGCACTTTTAACTTGCTTTTCAGTCGTATCAGCAATTTGGCGAATGATCGTCATAGATCGCTCCTTTTGGGTGATCCAACCACCAGTTGGCAGTTGTTCTATAGCACAGGTTGTTGTTTCGATGTCATGACGCGTTGCGTTATTGAAAATATAACACAGCGCGTCATGTATGTCAAGAGCTATGTAGATTGATCATGAAAATATGGAGCGAGCAAGTACGCCTAGGGATCTGGCTCAAACGAATTAATCTCTTTGCCATCAATCAAATCGCGAATATCGTCATGGCACTCAAAAAAATCATGCATCACCTGCATAAAGAATTTGACATCAAACGGAGCCGCTGGCGCAGGATATTCGCTTTTTAGTAAACGACGAGACAGGTAAAAATTAATCGCGATCAAAAACCGTCGGGTAATCAGATCTGGCTCAGCCAGAATCATTTCACGGGTGTAGCCATCATTAATCGTATTAGGCTTACGCAGCATCATTCCTCAATTCAACCTTCACAGGTTTTCTTCAATTGCTTGAATCAGCAAAAACGATTGGAGCAGCCGTTGCATCGCCAGTGGTAGGCTTTCCCCCAGCAAAGATAAACCCTTGGGATGATAATAGTTTGAGGTTGAGTTATGCATAATCTGCCCATTGGAAAGCACAAATAACGAACTCACACCTCGATTTGGACAGCTGAGCCTGCCAATTGGCGCAATTTGCAAATTACGGAGCTGAACATAGGCATGCGATCGCCAGAATGTCGCTTCGCTAAATGCTGGCGCAAGCTGTGGCAGCAATTGAATCTCAAGCGGGGAATCAGTCCAAACAAATAGCGCTTCCAAGCTCGCATCAAGCGTCCAAGGCTGCGCTATGTCTAGGCTATTCAGCCGAAATCCACCATAACGACTCAATATCTCTATCAGCTGGGGGAAAATAGGATATTGCTGCTGGCGTAGTTCATACAACCATGGTTCAGGGTCAATCGTAGTATCAGGCTGCCAGCCTGCTGTCATCAACAGGGAATGAATAATTGACTCAATCATAGTTGCTCCTTGGCTGCATAATCGAATAAAACTGCATACTCGGCCAAAGCATTCAAGCCCTCGCTTGGCGTGGTGCCCCAAATTTTAAAGACCGATTTAGTCACATCAGCCAAACCACCCCAACGCAAATTGTAGAACTGGCCTGTCATAACCCAACCATCAGCAGTCAAAAAGATGGTATTTTCCACATCATATGAGCCAATTGGGCAGAGCAAGCGCCCATAGTTGGCAATCAATGGATGGTTAAGCCAATATGGCGCAGCTTCATAATCGGCATGCTGAGAATATGCAGGAATGAAATTCTCAAACATCCGCCAAAGCCGATAGGGCGTGCCTTGATGCTCAAAAACTTGATTATCAAAAATGAAGCGATTATAACAACCAAGCGTTGTCAACTCACCAAATTGGCGCAAAAACGCTTCAGCCAGCGGAAATATCGGATAGGTCGCTTGTTTAATATGCTCAAGATGCGGTGTAGGATCAATATCACGATCCGGAGTCCAGCCAAGTTGGCGATAGACAGTTTCGGCAAGTTGCGAAAGCTGGAGATCAAGAGTTTCCATTAATCAGGCCTCCTCAATCTATTTTAAATAAAACATATGTGCTATTATAAATGTACTATTTGACCATCATGTCCAGGATAGTCCAAAGGAGCAGTTTGATTAAGTAATAGGAGATTTAGATGAATATTACCGCATTTCGCCACTTCTACGATTATCATTTTGCCCAAAATCGCCAGCTTTTAGATGATTATGTCGCGCAATTATCCGCTGCGCAATTTGTCCAAGCCGTCGATTATTCGCTTGGATCAGTGCGTAACCAACTGGTGCATCTGATGAGTGTTGATGAAACCTGGTTTAGTGGCCTGCGTGGCGGGGAATTTCCAGAGCCGCTCGATCCCAACAATTTCCCTGATCTGGCAACGCTACGGGCTTATTGGGCAAACGTCGAGGCAATGATGCGCGACTATTTGGCCAATTTGCAGGATGCCGATTTGCAAACCAAGCCGCTTGATGGCGAGGATGAAAATTTAATTGTTTGGCAGGTATTGCTGCAAGTGGTCAATCATGGCACCGACCATCGCGCTCAGATCTTGCGCTTGTGCCATGATTTTGGCCTAAAAACCAGCTCACAAGATTATATTTTTTATGTCTATGAGCATCCCGAAGCCTAAAAAAGCAGCGACCCACACTGATTTGAGTGGGTCGCCAACAGAATTAAGCTAATTGAGGAGTTGGGCGGCGGGGGCGATTATTGTAGTAGAGCACAAACCAGCAAACAAGCGTAAACATCGCCAAAGCTACAAAACCATAGCTAAACGAGCCAGTTTGTTGGCGAATGTAGCCCAGCAGCAAAGGCGGGAAGAAGCCGCCTAAACCACCAGCCGCACCCACCAAGCCGGTCACAATCCCCACCGATTGCGGGAAATATTCAGGCACTAATTTAAACACTGCCCCATTGCCTAAGCCAATTGCCGCCGCCATACCCAAGGCTCCAATCGTAAATGGCATAACATTGCTAAAAGCCATCAGGCCTGCCATACAGGTAGTGATGGGAAAAACCCATTTCAAAATTGTTGTGCCGCCGATTTTATCGGCCAACACGCCGCCAAATGGCCGCGCAGCGGTGGCAACCAGCACAAAGCCAGCAGTCCGCAAGCCAGCATCGGTTTTGCTGATACCAAATAAATCAGTCAGCAAGGTTGGCAGATACACCGCCATCGCCACAAAACCACCAAAGGTCAAAAAGTAGTAGAGACTCAAAATCCAGCTTTTAGGGCTGCTCATGGGCTATAAAATTTGGCTCAAGCTTTTGGCTGGCCCTTGGCGCGGCGCATTGCGGGCAAAGAGCATAAAGCAAATTAGCCAAACCACGGTCAAGGCTGAAAAAACCCAAAAGCCCCATTGATAGCCTAAATTGGCGGCTAGCACTGGTGCGCCAAACGCGGCCAACGATTGCCCAGCATTGCCAGCACCATACACGCCTAAGGCAAAGCCCTGTCGTTGCGGCGGATACCAGCCACTCACAAAGCCGACCCCAACCGAGAAACTAGCCAAGGCCAAGCCACAACCAAACGCCGCAATCAAGAGTTGGTTGTAGGTGTCGATCCAGCCCATGCCGAGTGATGGAATAATCGAGCCAGCCATCACCGCGCTAAACACCACCCGCCCACCATAGCGGTCTGTCAACATTCCCAAGGGAATTCGGCCCAAACTACCGAGCAGCACGGGCAAGGCTAGCGCAACGCTTACCTGCACCGGAGTAAGATTCAAATCAGTTTTAATGGTTGGCATCATGGCCGAAACCGAGCCGAAAATCGCAAAACAGACAGCAAATGCCCCGGTTGCGAGGATTAATTGGCCCAAATTGCCACGGGCTTGGCCGTCATTGGCCGTTGCTTGAGCAGTCATTGCAAGGCTCCTAAATCAGTTGGCAGTTCGATCAAGCTTGTAGAGAAATCTCAGCAAGCCAAGGTTGAGCAATAAACAGATGCAGCTAAAGATTAAGGCTGGCAGTGGCACACCGCTATCGCCACCAAGATACGAGTTCATGGTGGCGATCAACAACCAAAGCTGCACAATATCGATGATCAGCACAATACTTAAAATGCCATGGACGATGGTCATTTTTTGATGGCGTGGAAAGCGTTGTTTCATATGCTGCGTAACTCCACCGAGGTTGCAAACACCTCATCGCCTTGCACCTCAACATGAATGCGTGGCAATGGGTGTTGGGGCGGCCCCGCTAATGGTCGGCCTTCATCCAAGCTGAAGTAGCCTTGGTGGCATGGGCAAACGATTTTATTTTCGGCGACGTTGGGAATCACTGCACATGAAAGGTGGGTGCATTTTTGGCTATAGGCAACCAAGGTATTCTCATCAGGCCGCACCAAAATGCATGGCTCATGCTCGTTGGGGTAACGAAACAGCAGCATTCCACCAACTGGAATATCAGCTAAATTAGCGATTTTTTGGGCTGGCGGCGCGGCGGCTTGGTTGCGCTGCCAATTTTTAAACAAAATCCAAAATTGGCCCGCACTAAACGCCGAGCTAATCAACACCAAAAATTTGGCAAATTCACGGCGTGAAACATAGTTATCTCGAGCAACATCGATTGGGAAATCTTGCCGCCATTATGGTTGTTGGCACAATGGCAGGCCATCGGGGGCCAGCGAAAGTTCATCGTGATCGTGGGTCATAATTCAGCAAGTCCTTTCTGATAGAGCTTCAACGAGAACAAGCGACGGCGATAATCCTCATGCATCATCAAGAAAATATCTTGGCCGCTGGTGTGATCATGCATGGCCGAAAGCACGTCGATGTATTCTGGTTGGGCGGTTCGGGGCACCATCATATGGACTTTTGTGCTGATAACTTGCTGACCAAATTGAAATTGATTCACAGGCATCGAGCGGGGACGTTGGGCTTCAATTTGCTCACTCGTCCCGTAGTGTGAACTACCACGCCCACGAGGGGCGTGGCTTCTGCCTTCAACGACAGCTACCAGCGTTTCGCTGGGTTTACACCATCTCGAGCAGCGTTTTGGCTTTCCGTCGTCCCAACGGCAAGCAGGCGTAGCCCTTCATGCACGATGTTGATCGCGGCGTTGATATCGCGATCATGAGTCATGCCACAGGTGTGACATGTCCACACCCGATCCGCCAGCGTCAAGGAGGTTTTGGTTTGGCAGTAATGGCAGGTCTTTGATGAGGCGTAGAAACGTCCCACCTTAATCACCCGTCGTCCATACCATTCTGCTTTTTCCTGTAATCGTTGCATGAAGGTACTCAGGGCAGCATCACTGAATGATTTGGCCAGTTTGGTTCTCGCGAGACCTTTGACATTCAGATCTTCGATGCACACCATGTCGAATCGTTGAACAATCCCCAACGCATGCTTGTGAAGCCAATCGGCGCGTTGGTTACGGATTTTTTGATGGACGTTGGCAACGCGCTTGCGTGCTTTTAATCGGTTTTTACTGCCCTTTCGAGCGCGTGAGAGCTTGCGCTGAGCGCGGGCAAGTTTCTTCTGGCTGCGGCGGTAGAACTTCGGTGGTTCGGTTTTCTCGCCTGTTGACAGGGTGGTAAAGGATTCAAGCCCGACATCAATGCCCACAGACTGATTAGTCGGTAGTTCAACATCAGGGCGGTTAATATGGCAGACAAGCACCACCATGCGCCTGTTGGATCTTGCTTAATCGTTGCACCCTTCGCTATCCCCAGCAGTGGTCGATGAATCACCGCTCGCATCAGCCCGATTTTTGGTACGCTGATCGTGCGTTCATCGACGACTATCACACCCTGCGGGAAGCGTAGGCTATGCGGCGTGGTTTTACGTCTTTTGAAACGGGGGTATTTGGCAGGTTTGGCAAAAAAGTTGGCGAAGGCGGTTTCTAAATCCATCAGGCTTTGTTGCAACGGTTGAGAATGGCACTCGCGCAAAAAGGCCGTTTCGGGTTGGCGTTTCAGGTCAACCAGCATCGCCGCAAGCCGTTGATAGCTCAGCCGTTGACCCATTGCGTGGTCCTGGGTTTGCTTGCAGTGCAATGCCCAGTCGGGTACCCTCTGGGTGACAAAGCGGCGGCAACCCGCCCACTGTACCAAGGTTTCGACGTGGGTCGGTGTGGGTTGCAGACGGTATTTGTAACAACGGGTCAGGGTTCGCATGATCAGACTTCCTTGCGGCTTTCGCCTTCGCTGGAGGAGCTGGCATAGCCGATCAAGTCGCTGTTCAGATACAAGGAGAAGTCTGTGGCGATACGATCGTAGCGAATCGCTTTGGTGAAGTGTGTTGCCATGGTCTTAGGCTCTTGGCTTAGCTAGCGGGTTGTTAGCGCAATCCGTAGCATCAATTGATTACAATGTAAAGTGTATCATAAATATAGTTATCTTGTAAAGTATAGTTATGATACTAATTATAGATATATTAAATGCTATACTAGTCGTAGTTGATAGGCTGCGAGGTACCCCCACATGACCATTAAGAGTAGGCTTCGTGAGATTATTGCCGACCGGAATACAACCATCTATGCCGTTGCCCGTGATGCTGGACTGAATTATGCCACGGTGCATAGTCTTGCTGGGGATCGTTCCCGACGGGTGGATTTAGAAACGATTGAGAAGATTTGTGCCGTCCTCGGGATCACGATTGGTGAGTTATTTGTTCACGTGAACAATGAGGAACCAATCGCCCCTCCACTGCGCTAACAGCTCGGGGAATGGCGATACCCGACTAAGAAGTATCGCGTTCGATAGGATACACCGTCTCCCTCAATCGTCGAAATCGTATTCACTCTTTAACGTCTCTTCGTCAGAACTGGCACGCATGCATCCCGCGCCCACAAGGGGGCGGGATGTTCTGCGGTATTCACTATAAATTGCGGGTGTTGGTTAATAAGCGCTGAGGTTTAAAAAACATTTGCCAGCCGCGTTTCCAATACATGGCGGTTGGCGGGCGTTGCAGCCACATCGTATAGCGGTAGGTAATGCCGAAGGTGGCAAAAAGCGTAGCAAAGGTATAGGCGACGAGGGCTGCATCAAAACGCGCCAGATCACGCGAACCAACCGCAATCATGATCGCAAGACTAAAAGTGGTGATGCAACCCCAAATAATCGCTTTCCGAACGGGGCGAGGTTTGACCATCGGGTGCTCCTTGAACCTATAACGACACTGTTGTTTTCACTTGGCACATGGAGGGGAATAGCAAATAGGATATTCGCTAGCAACTCACAACAATGTAATCATCTAAATACCTGCGGTTGAAAACTCCTTACCCAGCAGTGATCAGGGTCAGATAGCTTTGTTGAATCTGGCCTAATGATTCAAATGGGTAGCCTTCGTCGCTCAGCGTTTCATGCAAAATCACCGGAATTCGGTCGGTAACGCCGATTAAATAGCTCACAGGCGGCAACTTTTTGAGCGTTGTAATCGTGCGCACCATCGGTTCGGGTGGCTTGAGGCCGCGATTATCCAAAACCACACATGGCTTGGCGGGGTTGGGCTGGTCGCTTGGCTGAGTTTCAGTAGTGGCAAATCGTCCGATCAACACCAACCAATCGTCGCTGGTATGTTGGTGCGCCCAAGCTTGGTAGCCGCGCCGAGCGAGCCACTGATACAACGGCACTGGCTCAAAGCTGCTGCGTAAAAGCAACAGTTGATCGTCGGCAAGCGCTAGCGTGGCGGGAGTAATCAGCGCCAAGGGATTTTGGGCGGTTGCTTGGGCTTCACGTACATCGAGTAAATAGCTGATCTGGCTGAATTGCAGCCAAGCTGGTGGAATCGCTGGATCAAGCTGTGGGCTAGAAGGCTCAATCGGCGGCGTAACCGCAACGGGTTTGCCATTGGCCTGATTCAGCGCTTGCACTAAACTGGCTGGCTCAATTTGAGCAATTTGGGCGGCCTGTTCAAGCGTAACCATGCGGGCAAATACCCGCCGCAACAGCGGATTGCGCAGCCGTTGAAAGGCCTGATGTTGAGCCACAAAAACCTCAAGCAAATTGGGATAACGCTTGAGAATGTCAGCGACCGTCATAGTAGCGGTAATCATGGATACCTCGTTGCGCTAATAGCTCACTATGCCGAGTCTAGCGCCAGCAGGTCGATTGAGCAGCGACTTTTCTCACAACCAAGCCATGTGAGAAAAGTCACGCCATTGCTAGCCACAATTTGCTAGGCTGAAGCATCGGTTAATTGCTTGCTGAAACGAGGATGCGATGCATGTGCCCAGCCAAACCTATAACCACGCCCGCAATGTGTTGACTCTGCTGCTAATTGCTCAAGGATTTTTGCTGGTTTGGGCCAGTTTGCAAAGGCTGATTGCGCCGCAGTTGATTGGCTTCCCCTATAGCCCCAACATCTTAAGTTTGACCCACTTGATCACACTTGGCTGGGCTAGCTTAATTTGTTTGGCGGCCTTATATCAACTCTTGCCAGTGCTGTTACAGCAACCCTTGGCTTGGCGCGGCATGGTCGATTGGAGCTTTGGCGCATTTGTGGTTGGCAGCGGCCTGTTTAGTTGGGCATTTAGTCAAGCGGCAGCTCATTGGCTAATTAGCGGGGCAGTTTTGCTGAGTCTTGGCTTGCTGGGCATTTTGGCGAGTTATGGCCGCACGTTATGGGTTGCGCAACAGTGGGATGTGACGACGATTGGAATCAGTTTAGCATTAACGACCTTAACAATTCAACTTCTCATCGGGATCGCCTTGGTCATCAATCGCTCAATGCTCGTTTGGCCGAGTTTGGTGGCCTATGGTCCGTTGGGTCATGCCACGTTGGGCGTTTTGGGTTGGTTTAGCACGCTCACCTTGGCGCTTAGTTATCGCTTGTTGCCAATGTTTACTTTAGCTCACGGCTACGTTTGCCGTTGGCGCTGGGTCGCGGTGCTTAGCATGAACTTTGCGGCCTATGCGACTGGTTTAGCCTTGTGGTATCAAGCTCCACAATGGATTATGTTGAGTTGTGTAAGTTTAATCGTGCTCAGTATCAGCGCATGGTTGGCTGATGTACAAACTATCCTCAAGCATCGGATTCGCCGCCACGTTGAAAGCCCGATTAAATTGTTTGTTGTAGCAGGAGCATGGCTGCTCATTTGTAGTGGCTGGGCGATTGCTGCTAGCCTAGGTTGGTTATCAAACAGTGGGGTTAAGCAATTTCAGGTGTTATTTATGGCAGCCATGCAAGGCTGGATTGGCCTGGCAATCATGACCATGTTGCACAAAATTATTCCATTTTTGATTTGGATTGCCCGTGCTAATAACTCCAAACAGCATGTTCCAAGCACTGCCCGTGAGCTATTTTGGCCGCAATTGAGCAGCATCTCGATTATAAGTTATGGCTTGGGCAGTGGCTTGGCGATTATTGCGGTGGTAATCAACAATGTTTGGCTTTTGCGCTTAGGCAGTGGGTTGATTGCTGCCAGCGCGATGGCCCTATTGCTCAACTGCTGGCATGGGCTACGCTTAGAGCAAAGCACAAAGCAGATCGGGATGAGGCTATAGGATAAAGGCTATAGGCTATCGCACAAAGAACCCATGCCCTCGCCCGCAGGCGAGGGCATATCAATCGACAGCGTATCACACCCCTCAAGGACAGTTCGCGAGTCGAATTCTATGGGTATGCTGCAATTAAATCGTAAATTGCTGACCATACAATCGAAAGAATTCAGGTGTTGGGTTGCTTGCGAATAAACCGCTAGCACTGGTGGCGTTCAATGCCAAAGCCACATACCCGCGATCAACAAAATGCTTGGAAGCTTCAGCTTGCGGCGTGGCTCCATTAGCACTGTACACCTGCAAAACGCCAGCAATTCCAGCGGTTGTACCAAGGCTGAGCAAGGCCGCATTATCATAGTTCAACACCAGAGTTGGTTTGAGCGGCACACTCGCACCCACATCGCTGGGCAAGGCGGCATTGCTGGCCAGGGCAAAAATATAGCCACGACTGAGAGCGCCACCAGTGGCATTAGGCAAATTACTGCACGAACCATACATCGTGGTGGTAATCACCCGTAGATGGTTAAGTTCACTGGCGCGGCTTTCGGCGGCTTGATTGAAAAAGACCATCAAGTTGCCTTCCGAGGAGCCAGCAGTTAACGGAATCGGCGCAGTTGGATTGTGGCTGGGTGGATTGCCGCCCTCGGAATAGGCTGCGACTGCCAGTTGAATCCCAGTTTGGCCTTCAAACACCAGCAGGGCAGTGCCATCAAGCGAGGGCAAATTGCTGACCACCCCATTGACATCAACCGCATAGGCATTTTGTTCGCCAGCAGCGGCAACATAAATCGCCGTTGGAGTTAGGCCCGATTCAGTTACAACTTTGACGCTATACGAGCCTTGAGTTACTGAGCCATAGGGCATCACCGCCACCAGCGGAAATTGGCTGGGCGTGCATTCAAGCCAGTTACATTCAGGTGGATTACCCTCAAGCTGCGCGACATAGACCGCCGTGGAACCATTCGCTTGATCGCCAATTACCACCACATAATCATCGGAATTTGCGCCCAGCAACTTGAAGCCCTGCGAATTCACCCGCGAATCAAGGCTACCCTGGGGAATAATCGTGCTAGGATCGTTCAGGCTGCCACGCAACACATACACCCAACCATGTTTGAGGCCAGCCAACGGGGTTTCAGCAATTGGTAAGTTGATCACTTCAGCAGTTGGATTGCTGCCAAAACTATGCTGAAACAAGGGCAATGGCAAGGGCAGACGTTCGGGGCCAACTCGTGGCTGATCAAATGGGGCAGTTGCCATGGCGCTATAGGGCAAACCAGCGCCAGTTTGGGCACGGAATGGCTGCCAAACATCATCGCCACCCTCGATCCGCATGACTTCGCTCGAACCAACCAAGTGGGCCATAATCGACTCAGCCGTTGGGTTGAATGAAGGCAGCGCCAAATCTGGGTGCTCAGCATTATTTGAATTGATATATTGATCGCGCAAACCAATGGCGTAGTGCATCCATTCGTGCACAATCACGCGATAGCCTTCTGGCTCGTGCCAAGGAATACTAAAGCTGCCTTGGCGCTCCCACATACCACGCCCCAGGCGAATCGGCATATGCTTGGCATCGGTGTAGAGGCCTTCGCGCCAACTGCGAGGGTGATAGCGGTTTGAGGCCAGAATTTGAATATCGGCAGCTCGCATATGCTGCACACCACCAAAAACCACCTGACCAAAAGCCATCGTGCCGTTGCTCACGTCGAACAAGAAATCTGAAGCTCGCCGAAAAGCCCATTGCAATTGATTGAGTTCGATAGCACTCGGCACCCATTCGATCGCCACCAACACATTAAATAAACAAACTTTGGTTGCAATCGTGCTTTGGGTGGTATTGTGAGTTGCTTGGACTTGGGCATAAGCTAGCGGCGCATTCGGCAAATCATCGGCATTGGCGCTCGTAGCTAATTGTTGTTGAAGATCATAAACACAAAAAGCCCAATTGAGGTCTTGCAGCCCGAGCAAATTGGCATTTGGCAACGACCAATTGGTCAGCAACGCTGTTTGGCTTGGCACGCGTTGAGTCAATTGCGGGTTGCTCAGTTGCATAATTGGTTGGTTGGTGTACCAATCGGTATTGCCGCTTGGGGCTGGGTTGGGCGTAGTGTTAAAAAGATTGTAGCGGTTGAAATAAACTTGGGCGTGTGGTGTGGACATGATCGCATTCCCCCAATGTCACAAAACAAGGGCTACTCTGGTAGCAAAGCCGATCAAAATCGAGTATAGTAGCACTAGAATGTTGCTTCAATTACGCGGATAGTTTGCCTGGCCTCTCACAAACCTAGGCATGCTGGATGGCGTTGCATACACCAAGGGTGATGGTATGGTTTTACTTGATGATGCCTTCGAATCAACGGTTACACCGGCACTTACGTCTTACATCTGGCTCCTGCGTTGGTGTGATTCGGCTCAGTTGGCTCACCTAACGCCTTATTCACCCGAACAGATCGAACGCTTTTGGCAAAGCGCCTTGGTCATTGAACACCCCCATCATGGTTGGTATCAACTACGCGAAGCACCTAGCTTAAATGAACGACCTTATCGTGAGCACGAAGTCTTTGCTGCCGCCTTTGAGTATAGCCAGCAACAACTCAATCGTCTAGAGGCTGAAGCTTGGCAATTTGAACTCCAACGCTGGCTCTACTACCTTGAGGAATATTTGGAAGTGCTTTCGGCTCGCCGCGATTGGCCAACCATCGCCGCAGTGCTCGAAAAAGCCACCAGCATTCCGCAAGTCAATCTGCGCCAACAGCAACTGCTGATGCTCTACAAGGCGATTATCACCATGCGGCTTGAACGTCAGTATGATACCGCCCAAAGCTTATTACAACAATTACGCGATGATATCCAGCTTGAAGCCGATTTAGTGCCGATGGTGATCAACAGTATGGGCACATTAGCATGGTTTCGCGGAGCCTACGATCAGGCGATTCAACATTATATTGAGCAACATCAACACGCTCAGCAGGTGCAAAATTGGCTCTATCAAGGCCACAGTTTGCTCAATCAGAGCATTTTATCCAACCAACTACAACGCCCAGAATACGCCTTGGAGCTAAGTTTACAAGCGCTCGAAGCCTTACAACGGGCGGGCAATCGCTATCGCGAGGCGCATGCGCTCTACGAAGTTGGCTCGAATTTGCTCTATTTGTGCCGTTGGGATGAGGCCGATAGCTATTTTTCACGCTCGGCGGCGCTCTACGAAACCCTCGATACGATCGGCGATTTGGCCAATTTGTATTGGCATATTGGCTTTTTGAAGCATTTAGCAGGCGATTTGCCGGCCAGCGAACAAGCCTATCAAATTAGTATTGAGGCGGCGCGGGCCAGCGTTGTGCCCAATGATGATAGTCTGCGCGATTCGTTGGCATTTTTGGGCTTGCTCTATTGCAGTATGCACGAGTATCAAACGGCCTTGGAAATTTATGCTCAAGCCGAAGCCTTAGCCCGCCAACACAACAATCGCCATGAATTAGCCCTGATTCTCAATCAGCGCGGCGATGCTGAACGGCGGAGCGGGGCAATTGATGCAGCCTACGCCGCCTTTGCCGAATCGATCGCAATTATTGAAGATTTACGCACCTCGTTCGGCGATGAAGATACCAAATTGGGCTTGATTAGTACAGCCCAACAGGTTTATGAGCATATGGTTGTGCTATGTATTGAGCGCGGCGATGCGGCTCAAGCAGTCAATTATATCGAGCGAGCACGTTCGCGAGCCTTCCTTGATGCGCTGCAAGCTGGCGATGAAAGTACCGCAATTGAGCTTTCGCAGCAATGTGCCGATTTGGCCGAAATTCAAGCCCAACTTGACCAACGCACAGCGGTGATCGAATACTTTACGGTTGGCGTATTAGGTCGATCATTGCGTTTCTTGGCAGCGTTGGCCGAACGCAAATCACCCATTTTACATCATTTCAGCCTTGATCCAGCCTTGTATAGTGTGGCAATTACGGCCAACAATGCCACGATTCATCAGCATAGCTTCAATCCATTGAATCTAACGCGCGGCCATGGCGGGCATCATCGCTTGCTACAACCTCGGATTTTGAAGGCCATTTCGCAAGCATTAATCGAGCCATACGAAGCCATGTTGGCGACAGTTGATTTGGTGTATGTTGTGCCGCATGGTCCGCTACACGATGTACCATTTATGGCCTTGCAAACTAGCGACGGCAATTGGTTGGTGCGCGAAGAAAACCCAGCGATTGCCTTGGCTCCTAGTGCCACTATTTTGGTGCGCTATGCCTTAGGTCGCGCCGCCAGCAGCCAAACTCAGCACTATTGTTTTGGCTACAACAGCGTCGGAGCCGAAGCCCTGACCTATGCTGAACACGAAGCCCAAGAAATTGCCAAATTAGTGGGTGGGCAAGCATGGACAGGCGCATTAGCCACCGATCAGTTTTTGCGCTATGCCCACGATGCGCGAATTATTCACATCGCCTCGCACTGTGTGTACGATGCTCAACAGCCATTAAATTCGCACTTGATTCTTGGCCACGAAACGCTAAGCGCCCAAACGATTATGGATCAGGTTGAAATTGACACAGATTTGGTAGTGTTAAGTGCTTGTGTCAGTGGACGCAGTTTTGTGGCGGTCAGCGACGATCAATATGGCCTACAACGGGCATTTTTATATGCCGGAACCCGTAGTTTACTCTGCTCGTTGTGGAACGCCTCGGATGTAGCGGCGTTGTTCGTGATGGATCGTTTTTACCGTGAATTGCAGGCCGGAGTACGCATTGCTATAGCACTCAAACATGCCGTCATCGCTGTACGTGACTTGACGCGGGCTGATATTATTAAACAGTTCCAGCTTTGGCAGCTACCAGCTAGCGCAATTCCGCTCGAACCAGACGGCCAGCACAGCGAAAGCCCTTTGGCAGACCCGCGCTTTTGGGCTGGCTTTATGGTGATTGGCAAAGCCTAAAGTGTAAGCGGCCATTGTTCGTTTGACCATTGTAAAATGTTTACGATGCTTCTCAAAGCATCCGCCTGAAAGCAAAGGTGCGCACCATGTTCGAGACCCAATTATCTGATAGCGAGCAGCTCTATACCGAACGTGCAACTCTTCTCATCAAAAAATATGGATGGACACTGCTCTCAATCGACGAGCTGGTACAACGAACTGTGCGCCGTCGCGCGACCGATTTTCAAGGAACCCTTGATCAAGCCTTGATCTGTACCTACATGGTGTCGTTATACGATGCCTGTTCTGGACGCGAAGGGCTAAGTCGGCGCGAGGATGGCTATACGGAGCTTTTCCGCATGGTCTATAGCTATGCCATGCTTAAACGTTTTGAACCAGCCGAGGAAATCGCCCAAGCTACGATCGAACGTGTCCTCAAACATTTTGACGATTGCCGCAAGCCTGGCGCATTTTGGGAGTTTGTGCGTTTACAAATGAACAATGCCTTGCGCAGCTTACGCCGTTGGACAAAATATCCCGCTGATTCATTAGATCAACCGAGTATGAATGATGAGGGTCAAAACCGTTACGATGTGTTGGAAGACACCCAAAGCATCGCTCCCGCAACGGTGGTGATTCAACATGAAACCAAGGAGCGAATCTCAGCCTGTTTAAATGCATATCTACGTGAACACCCACGTTCACACAATCAATTAGCCGCATTGTGGCTCAAATATATTACTGGCCTTGATGACAATGCGATTAGCCGGACGTTGGAAACTACCGTAAGCCATGTGCATACCCTGCGCAGCCGAGCAATCAAGCGGTTGCGTGACGATCCACGCTGGCAAGCTGTTGCCACTGATCTAGGGATTGCTTACGAATAACTATTTTGGTGAGGAACTACCATGAACACGCCACTTCCGACCGCATCTCACGAGATTATGCGTCAACGTCTTGTTGAGTATGCCCATGCTGTTGCGCTCGGTGCGCCACTTGATGCCGCGCTCCAAGTCGTCGCCGACCATGTTGAAACATGCGCAAGCTGTCGCGCCGAGTTGTTTGATGCCTTGGATGCGAGTTATGCGTTGTACAGCAATTCGCTCTCGCTGGTTGATAACATTCCTGCGCCGTCATTGAAGTTCTTGCGCCAGCATTCGTTGATAACTAGCGCTGCGCCCGAAACCGTGGGCTACCGTTTTATGATTGAGTTCTCCGACGAAATGCTCAAACATATGCAAATTCAATTGCAATATACGGGCCAAATGCGCGGTCAACGTTTGATCGGCACCTATCGCCAATCATCGGTGAGCATTCCCGATGTGACGATTGAAATGTATGAGAGTATGCAACCCAAACATGCGGTTTTGCACTGCTACATTCAAGTGCCCGAGCGCGATCCCTTTGATCAAGCTGGAACCCAAGTGATGGTGGTTTCGCCAACCTATGAAAATAACGGCACAACCGATGCCGATGGGTTTGTCTTGTTTGATCGAATCCCGATTGAAGAATTGGCTCGTTTGAAGATCAAAATTCTCAATTAGCACGCGTGGGTAGTACGGGTTGTGTTGTGTTCTACCCACGGCTACTAAGCGAGCAAAAGCTAAACCAAAGAGAGAATCATTGCTACGATTCCCCAACTTCTTGCGCTAATTGATCTAGGAATTGGTTGAGAATACCAGTTCGTTGTTCTGCTAATGCACGGCCTGTGGCTGTTTGCATTGTTTGTGGCAGTTTTAAGAGTTTGGTATAAAAATGGTCGATACTGTTAATTTGATCATCGGCTGGGCGGGTGCGCGGAATTGGCTGCTGCGGATCGTAGAGCCGTCGGCCAAGCTCAACACTGAGCATCAAACAACGGGCTAAGCCAATCGCGCCAAGCGAATCAAGCCGATCGGCATCTTGAACGATTTGCGCCTCTAAAGTTTCTGGCTGAATGTTGGCAGAGAAGCTGTGAGCAGCAATCGCATGGTTGATCGCTGGCAAATACTGTTCGGGATAGCCTTGGCTGGCCAGCCATTGGGTTGCGTGTTCGGCGGCCATGCGTGAGGCTTGGCTGCGTAACGGCGAGGCCTTAGAAACAACCACACAATCGTGTAACCAAGCAGCCGGAATAATGACCGCTAAATCGCCGCCCGCTTCAGCCTGAATTAATTGAGCATTGCGCACGACCCGCCGAATATGTTCAGGATCGTGCGAAACATCAGCCTGACCAAGCTCTTGCTCAATCCAGGTTGCAAACCGCGCTTGCCATTGGTTCAAATCCAACATTCTATTCGCCCCCAACCTTGCGATAAACCTCAAGCGTGGCTTTGGCCAAATTCTCCCACGAGAAGGCTTGGGCACGCAGCAAACCGCGTTCACGCAGATCGTCGCGCAAACTGGCATCGTTGGCAATCCGCACTAATTCTTGGGCCATCTGCTCAAGATTATCGGGGTCAACTTGAATCGCCGCATCGCCCACGACTTCGGGAATGCTGGTGGCATTGGTAGTCAGCACGGGTGTGCCCGAAGCCATCGCCTCAAGCGGCGGAATCCCAAAGCCTTCGTAGCGCGATGGATAGATAAAGGCTGTCGCGGCGTTATACCACAACGGTAATTCCTCGCCTGGCACATAGCCCAAGAAACTGACACTATCGTGCAATTGTAATTGCTCGTAAGTACTGAAAATTTCGTCAAAATTCCAGCCTTTGCCACCACCAATTAACAATGGCATGCCAATTTCGTGTTTAACTTTGGCATAAGCTCGCAGCAAATTGGGAATATTTTTGCGTGGCTCTAAGGTGCCAAGATACAGTAGAAATTGCTCAGGCAGTTGCTTTTGCTGCTTCCAAGCATGAATTTCAGCGGTCGAACGCGGGTGATACTGCGCTCCAGCCGCATTATAGGCAATGCTAATTTTAGCGGGATCAAGCCCAAGCCGATCGACCATCGCGGCCTTGGTATACTCAGAAACCGCAAATAGATGGGCAGCTTGACGCACACCTTGGCGAGTTGCTGCCGCCAAATAACGCCGATTGGCCTTGCGATGCGAACCAGTCACATCCATAAATGCCAAATCATGAATCGTGACGATGGTTGGTACTGGCGAAAGCAACGGCGAGATATTCAACAAGCCATGAAACAAATTGACTCGGCGTTTGGCTAATAACCAGGGTGCAATCAATTGCTCCCAAGGAATGCGATATTTGGGCTGAATTGTGGGCAAGCGCGATTCGACAATCTCCCAGTTGGCTGGCAAATTGAGGTGTTGGCGCACATTTGGCCCTACAAATAGGGTGTATTGGTTATCGTGGTCGAGCTTGGCTAAGTTTTCAATCAAAAAACGGGTGTGATTAGAAACCCCAGCCTGCCGAAAAGAGCTATCAAATGAGAGCAAATGACCATTAATTGTAAAATGCATAAACTCTATTTCTAAACCTGCAAACAAACGATTATCCAGCGAGTATAACATAACTCACTTTGGCCCTATTCTACGTCAATTGCTCTCATTTCCACGATTGTTAAAAACTCACATTTGGCTGATCCAATGAAATAGCCGCTCGCTAAATCGAATCAACGAGCGGCTATTGTCGATGAATGATCAACTAGCGCTGCCAGAAGGTTTCGATTAAAGCTTGTTCGGCCTCAGGATTCCAAACATTGCCCTCGCCAAGTTTGGCGGCAACTTCGGGGAAATTTTTGTGCAATTCATCAATTCCGGTCAGTGGCAAGCCACTGAGTTGCGGGAAGATCACGACTTTGCCAGCATAGGTTCCGGCCATCATGGCTTTGACCCCATCAAGCGCGGCTTCGATGCCACCAACCGCCGCAACCGAGCGATTAGGCGAGAGTTCACCAGCCACGGTTTTTTGAATCACGGTGGCTTGGTCGATAATTCGCGAACCAGATGTACCAGTGAATTGGGCATTAGCCAAGTAGACATTGCTCAAATTCAATGGAGCAAAGGTACCATTGGGCACGCCTGCAAACAACACCAGCATGCCGTTGGGAGCCATCAAAGTAGCGGCATCGCCCATCAAAGGGCCGCTAGGCACGCTCACAATTACATCATCAGCACCAAGATCGTCGGTTTCGAGCATGACCGTGGCATGCAACGAGTTTTCAACAGTTGGGTTGATCAACAGCAAGCGTTTGCCGCGTGATTCGGCCAAACCACGGAATAAACGATCTAAGGCACGTAAGCGATCATCGTTCACGTCGGTAGCGATAATTGTGCGTGGGCCATTCGGCAATTCAATCGCCCGTTGAACGTGCATTTGCCCCATCGGACCACCAGCACCCACAAACACAGCTACGCCATTTGGCTGCAAATCGCAGCGATTGCGAGCTTCACCATAGGCTGCGCTAATATCTGAGTTGTTTGTGCCAACGTAAGCAATATAATCGTAGTGAATTCGGCCAACATCAATTTCAGGCAAGCCATCAAGCGCAGTTTGGCCAACCAAATTGAATGTGCCACGGCGGGCCACCAAACCCGCAGCAGCACTAACTTGGCTCGCCGAGCGTGGATCAAGCATAACCACGTCATCAAAACCTTGGTTGCTGGTCAGATCGTTGCGTAACTCAAGATAATCGTCAACGCTCAAACCATCGCGCACAATAATTTGGGCTTTGCTGGTTTGCTGCAATTGTTGCTGCAACTGTTGCGGTACATCGGTCAAAATAATGCGGGCTGGAGCATCGAAGCCGCTGCTGAAGCTGTAGCTGCGTTGATCGCCAGTTTGCCCGATAATCCATAATGTGCCACCCTCTTTGGGGTTGAGCCGCCGACGCTGAGTATACGCACCCTCAACACAAGCCCATGGCTCGGTCAAAGCGGTTTCAGCATAGCCCATGCCTTCGCCAACTGGCAAAACATAGGCTCCATCATCGGCATTCAGCACTTCAGCGCCAATCAAGTGAAACTGAGTCAAGCCACCAGGAATGGTATAGCCATAGGCGGTGCTCATGCCATCTTGATAAATATCGGGCTGAATCGCCAAACGCTGGCCTGGTTGATACTGGTTTTGTAAATGAGCGCCAACTTTGAGCACGGTCAAAGCCGCTTCATGGCCCAACCGCGTTGGCTCAGTCGCCAAATCGCGGTTATACAGTTTGGGATGGCGACCGCCTTGCTGAATCAGTTTTACATCGGAGAAACACATGCCCACCGCATCGACCCGCACCAACAGTTGATCGGCGGCAGGCTCAGTGACAGCAAAGGTTTCTGGTTGGGCATTGCGCCCGATATGTTCGACCCCAGCCCCATACATATTCCAAGCAACCGTGGTTGCGGCAATTGGGGCATCAGGGGATCGATAGTCGTCAAACGTTGTCATTAGTCGAACGCTCCTTGGCGTACTTCGGCGGCAGTGGCACAGACCAACGCCCGCCGAGCAGATGTTTGGCACTGAGCAAAGTTCAATGCCCGGATTTGGGCTTTAACAGTTGGAATGGCGGGCACGCTGACGCTGAGTTCATCAACCCCAAGGCCCACCAAAATTGGCACAGCTTGCGGATCAGCGCCCAACTCGCCGCAAACTCCGACCCATTTGCCAGCAGCATGGGCCGCCTCAACCGTTCGAGCAATCAGGCGCAACACCGCTGGATGCAAACCATCGGCTTGAGCCGCCAGCGTCGGGTGCGTCCGATCCATAGCTAAGGTGTATTGGGTCAGGTCGTTGGTGCCAATTGAGAAGAAATCAACTTCAGCCGCCAAAATATCGGTCATCAAAGCGGCTGAAGGCACTTCGATCATAATCCCGATTTCGATTGGAGCTACTTGCAATTCGTTGCGAATCCGCTCGATTTCGGCTTTGGCAGCGCGTAACTCACCAGCATCGGCAATCATTGGGAACATAATTCGCAAGCGGCCAAAGCTGGCAGCACGTAAAATTGCCCGTAATTGGGTTTGTAGCAATTCAGGGTGTGCTAGGCACAAGCGAATGCCACGTTCGCCCAAAAATGGGTTTTCTTCAGCAGGCAAGGCCAGATAGGGCAGTGGCTTGTCGCCGCCAATATCCAAGGTGCGCACAATCACTGGGGCATCGCCCATGGCTTGGGCAATTTCGCGGTAGGTTGCAAACTGCTCATCTTCGGTTGGGGCTTGGGTGCGCTCCAAGAACAAAAATTCGGTGCGCAACAAACCCACCCCATCAGCACCTAAAGTTGTGGCTTGCTGAGCTTCGCTCAGGCCACCAATGTTAGCAACCACTTCGATATGCTGACCATCAACGGTTGTGGCTGGCTCGTTAGCGCTGCGCATAGCCCATGCTTGATGCTCACGCTCGCGCTGCTGGGCAGTTTTGGCCGCCACAATGGCTTCAGGCGCTGGGCAGATCAACAAGGTGCCAGCCGTACCATCGAGAATTACTTCGGTTCCGGTGGCAAGTTCAAGGACGCTTGGGCCAGCACTAATCACCGCTGGTAAACCCAAGGCACGAGCCAAAATCGCGGTGTGGGCATTTGGGCCACCTACCGCTGTGCAAAAACCCAGCACTTTGGCTGGATCAAAAGCAGCGGTTTCTGAAGGTGTCAGATCATAGGCCACGACAATCATCGGCTGATTGGCCTTTGCCCAGTGGGCATCAAGCGTCGAAGCTTCGGCTCCCACCAAAAGGCGCAGCACCCGATCGCCTACATCACGAATATCGCTAGAACGCTCGGCAAGTAGGGCATCGTTGAGTTGAGCAATCGCGTTAGCCTGTTGATTGATCACCTGTTGCCAAGCGACTTCGGCCCCTTGCCCAGCACCAATTGAGCCATGCACAGCCTCAAGCAAGGCAGGATCGGCCAAAATATCGCGGTGAACATCAAAAATGGCGGCTTCGCTGGCATCAGCCCGTAACAATACCTGTTCGCGCAGCGCCACCAATTGCTGTTGGGCGGTGGTCAAGGCCGCTTGCAAACGCTGGAGTTCGTTATCCACCCCACTAAATCGGTGGCTAATTTCGATTCGCGCACGTTCGTAGCGCAAAATTGTGCCAACCGCAATGCCAGGTGCGCCAGCAATCCCTTGGATGATCGCGCCAGCTTTGAGTGGCTCAGCGCGAGTTGGGGCTGGCGCAGGCGGCGGTTCGGCCACAGCAACGGTGGTTTCAAGCTTGGCATGGCCATTGAGATTGGCATGGCCATTGCGAGCCGCAACCAAAGCATCATTAACGCTATTGGCGGCTGGTGTGCCATGACCTTCGCCCAAACCTTCGTGCACCGCAGTTGTAATCGCCTCGGCAGCGGCGGCTTCATCTTCGCCGTTAATCTCGATTTGGATCGCCTGACCACAGACTACGCCGAGGGTCAACAGCGCGATCATGCTTTTGGCATTGACCCGCTTGCCGCCAGCACGAATCGAAATCGTCGATTTGAATTGTTTTGCAAGGTCAACTAAGACTCGGGCAGGCCGCGCATGCAGGCCTGCCGAGTTATGAATGACCAAATCAAGCTCCTGCATGATGCCTTTCCTCGTCGTAGGCTTCTTCCTCACGCGCTCGCCCTAATTGCTCAAGAATCTGCGATGGATCGCTAGTTTGAGCCAATTGCTGCACAATCGCCTCATCCTCGATCACTTCGGCCAAATTTGCTAACACACCCACATGCTCATCGGCGTTGGCAGCAATCCCAATCACCAAATAGGCCAATTCGCCTGGCTCCCACTCAACGCCAGCGGGAAACTGCACCACAGCAATGCCAGTGCGAATCACATCGGCCATATTTTCGTGCTGACCATGGGGAATTGCGACCCCATTGCCCAGATAGGTTGAGATAACTTGTTCGCGTTTCAACATACCATCGACATAGTTGGCAGCGACACAACCACTGGCAACTAACAACGCTCCGGCCTGCTGAATCGCCTCTTGTTTGCTAGCAGCGCTAGCTCCTAGCCGAATCGTTTCGCTCGATAAGATTGCCATTTTAGGCCTCCACAAGATCAGTGCCATCCTGCAAGCTTTGAACCACTTGATCAAACACAGGATCATTGAGGAATTGGGTAAAGGCAATCACGACGGCATTAGGCGCTTGCTTCCGCGCAAAATCGGCTAAGCCTTTGTGCACCAACACCAGCTTGGCATCGGTTGGCAACGAGCGCACCGATTTATGCACCACCGTGATGCTCAAATTGGCTTGTTTGAGTTTCTTTTTGAGTGCCGTAACACCCATAAAACTTGAGCCAATGCCTGCTTCACAGGCAAACACAATCGTTGTAACATCGGCAGCGGCAATTGATTGAGCCATGACATACCTCCTTCAGTTGAGATTCAAGCGCAATTAGTGGGCGGTTGCAGCGGTGCCAGTCATTTCTGAACTGGTTTGCTCATCTGCCACAGTTTCTTCGCCCGGGAAGAGTTTGAGCAACATCGAGCCAGCCACAAACGAGCCAACAATCCCGACGAAAACCCCACCTAAGACCGCAAAGTGACCGCCACGTGGAATAACCGCCAAGTAGGCAAAGATCGAGCCAGGTGATGGCGTAGCAACCAAACCTGCATCAAAAATCACAAACCACAGGTCGGCTAAGATCCCGCCAGCCCACATTGCCACAATCATCACAGGACGAGCCAAAATGTAGGGGAAATAGATTTCGTGAATCCCACCGAGGAAGTGAATTACTGCAGCACCTGGTGCTGATTCTTTGAGGTTGCCTTTGCCAGCAAACCAGAAGGCCAAGAGCAAGCCTAAGCCAGGGCCGGGGTTACTTTCGAGCAAAAAGTGAATCGCTTTACCATTTTCGCCAACTTCAGCCACGCCTAAGGGGCCAAGAATCCCGTGATTGATGGCGTTATTGAGGAAGAGTACTTTGGCTGGTTCAATAATAATATCGGCCACAGGCAACAAGCGTGAGTCGATCAGGAATTGAACGCCAGAGCCTAAGCCCTCACTTAACACTTGGACAACAGGGCCAATCGCCGCATTCGCCAATAGCACCAAGCCCATCACAAGGAAGCCTGCCGAGAAGTTATTGACCAACATTTCAAAGCCAGTTGGCACGCGATCTTCGAGGAATTCGTCAATTTTCTTCATCAGGTAGCCGCCAAGTGGCCCCATGACCATGGCCCCGATAAACATTGGAATATCGGCTCCGACGATTACACCCATGGTTGCGGCGGCCCCAACCACCCCGCCACGGGTATCGTGAATCATCTTACCGCCAGTATAACCAATCAAGGTGGGCAAAAGGTAAGTAATCATTGGGCCAACGAGCTTGGCAAAAGTTTCGTTCGGAATCCAACCAGTTGGGATGAACAGAGCGGTGATTAAGCCCCAAGCGATGAACGCACCGATATTGGGAACAACCATTGCAGCCAAGAAGCTGCCGAAGCGCTGAATATGCTGTCGCATGATGGGCGTTTCTCCTTTGAAGTCATTGTTAATCGTCGTTGATTGCCCCGTGGATTCAGAATGGTGGTTCGTCAGCTAACGCCCGGGTTGTTATCTGCGCAACAGTCACCCACGGTATCGCACACACCGCTAAGAAGAGGTTCGCCGTGGTGTTCTGGCAGTGCCCTACACCAGCCCGACGATCCTATCGTAGGTTGTCAATCGAGGGAGATAGCTCCGGATGGACAGAGGTTTCGATGTGTTTGTGTACTATTAACGTACAAGCGTTTTAGGCCATTGTCAAGCCATAAAACCCATTTTATTAATCTGTCTTTTGGTTGCGCTATTACGACAAAATGCGATGATTTAGCAGGCTAAACCATCCACTGGGTCAGCGCCGCAATATCTTCTGGGTGCAGCATTGGATGCACTTGGATGACATCAATTGGCACACTAGCCAATGCTAAAGGCGCAGTCGTAATCACCAAATCGGCATTGGCTAAACGTTCTGCCGAAAGCTCGCGCATCGAGAGCACTTCAAAAATACCCAGTTTGGGAAACCGTGCTTTGAGCCGTGCTACCAACAGTTGAGTTGTGGCCATGCCGCTCGGGCAAACCACCAGAATATTGCGGGTTTGCACAGGCCGCGCCCGCACCACCGCTGCCCGCAACAACAAAATCAGCTCATCACGGGCATCAATCGGCAAAGCTACACCAATCGTTGCCAGCAGCTTGCGATCAATTAAATCGGCCACCCGCCGCTCAGTTGCATAACGTTCACTCTGCGTTTCGCTGGATTGATGGGTCGGAATCCACAAACCAAAGCGCTGGCGATTGCAGGCTGGCGGAATCAAGGCGGCCAAACCATCACCCAAAAGCTGATCGTTGGCAAGCTCTGCGACATCGTAGCTACTGGCAATCAAATCAATCAGTGCATTGATCAACCGAACGGTTACGTGATCGGTCTCATGCTGATTGGGCCATGGCCGTTCGCGGGCAGCACACACCAATTGCAAGGCTACACCAGCAATTTCAGCAAGATCGATCGTTGCACTGGCCTGCAAACCATAATGTTGCTCAAATTGCGTAGCAACTGACCAAACCAACTGCTGTTCCAGCCAATGTAATGTTTCGGGATGCCAATGGAGATACTGTTGAGCATTGATCCGTTGCTGTTGCAAAGCCAAGGCCAAAGCCAGCAAACTAATTGCCTGATCGCTAAACCGCGCATTCAAGGCAGCTTCGGCCCAGATCGCCTGCTGTTGGGCTTTAGGCAGATCAAGCTCCTGCAAAAAGCTATTGACCCGTTGAATAATCGGTAAGAGGGCTGCATCTTGTTGCAACACAAAATCAAAGCCAAGGCCCGCTTGCACGCTGATAATTGGCAAACTAAAGGGCACATCGCCCCATAACAAGGCTGCCAAGGCTTGGCGTTTCGCCAACTCAGCGCCTTCGATCCAGCAGCCGCGATGTTGTCGCCGCACCACTTGCAAACCAAAACTGGCCAACCAAATCTCCATGACATCGAGATCTTTAAGCACCGTCGTGCGAGCAACTGCTAAATCTTGCTGGAGTTGGTTGAGGGTCAAGGGTTCGGGGGTAATCAACAGCACTAAGGCCAAAAGCTGACCACGTTGTTCGGGCGTGAGAATTAATTGAAATTTGGCATGCGATTCTAGCTCAGCATAAAGCCGTTCACGTTGCTGGGCCGAGCAGATCAGCTGCATGCCAACCCCAGGCACTTGGCGCAAACTGGCATGGCGACGAGCCAACCACAGCTTAATACTCCGTAAACTATAGGAAACTTGGCGTGGTGTGAGATGGAGACACTGACCGAGTGCCGCAGCCCCGATTGGAGTCTCAGTGGTAAGCAACAGATACAACAGATCACGTTGAGCAGTCGTCAGCGACAGCATACGTTTACCCCATAGTCGTAGAGCGAAATAGGTTCCCTACAATCAGAGAGTTAATGTATGCTAGCCGCGTTTTAGCCCATTGTCAAGCGCTAAATCATGGTTTATTAATACATTTTTTATTACTTTAATTAATACAAAAGTGGATGATTTAATAGGGCTACGTTTGAGGCTTGACGATCAATTTCCTTGCCCGCAGCCTCCGCTGCCGCCGAGCGAGTAAGAGGAAATCACCAAGCGAAAAGCCCCTCTCCCGTTCAACGGGAGAGGGGTTGGGGTGCGGGAACCTCACTTTGGTTCTTCATTGACGATGGGTATCTCGGTTGCTTGGGGCTGTGCTGGTGGTTGTGATGCATCCAACTGATTCAAAAAGCGATCGGTATAGGTTTCTTCGTTGGGGTCAAAATGCTTGGCTGCGCGGGAAAAATAGGGAGTGGTTACACGCCGCGCAAATTCAAGCAAACCTTCTTTTTGAATCGAAGTTAAGGCTTCGCGGTAATACTCAAAAATATGCGTATTGCCCAAGCTCCAGCCTGCCTGTAATGCACCAGTCGCCACGACTGCTGAAACATCCAACAATGATTGACCTTCAGTGCGAGCGGTTTCGCGTAATTGATCAAAGGTATCGGCCAAAGCAGTTGGTTCGGGCAAGCTATTAGCATTGGCTTTGATCGTTTCCCACGAAGTTCGCAAGGCTGAAACATCAAGTGGCGGCAGATCAACCGCATCGGCAGCAATACCTGAGGTTCCTTCCAAACTTTCGAGCAACGCATCGACCGAGTTGATGTTAGCTTCAGCTGGCAATAATTGGCGTTGTTGCAACTCGCCAACTAACGCTGCCAAATAAGTTCTGGTGCCGCTCGTCACATCCGAAGCAGCAGCTAAAAGCCACAATGGCGACCAACCAAGGCTCAAAAAGCCGACCAATTCAACCGCATTGCCCGCTAATTTGCGTTTGGTCAGTTCTTCGATGCTCATTTTTTGATCAGCATAAACATTCGGCACATCGCCAATCAACTCAATCGTAATTCGCAGTAAACGATCAAAGGTCACTTGATAGAGCCGCGTATTACGCAAACTCTTGGGAACGATCACATTGCTGGCCTCGTTGACCAAGCCACCAACCAAGGCTGCGCTCGCTCGAAGCGTGCGCTCTGGCAACGAAATCACATAATTTAAGGGTTTTTCCATCGACATCTCCTTTGACAGCGCCTGATCTAGGCTAATGCTAGGACGATTGTTGGCAGAAGTTTGTTTTAGGCTTGGCCTTTGATCCACGAAGAGCACGAAGGGCACGAAGGCTGAGTTAGTAACGATTCTGACAAAACTGGCGTACAGCCTTCACGAATCATCTGTTTAGAGATATCAGGGTTTTATGCGGCAACAGCTTTTTCTGGGGATTGGTTTATTAATTTTGGTTGGTTGTGGGCAGACCAAAGCCCCATTGCGGCTCGTCTCAACCTCAGTTCCCCAAGCGGTAATTATGCAGAATACCCCGCGCCCAACATCAATTCCGCCAGCAGCAACACCTTTGGTTGGCTCAGTTGGTGCAGTATCAAACCTACGTGCCGACCCAAGCACTAATGCCGATATCATCACCACAGTTGATGCTCAAGCTGCGATCATTATTATCGCGCAACAGAATAGTGCCGATCAATTGTGGTATCAGGTACGAGTTAACGATTATCAAGGTTGGATGCATGCCAGTTTGTTCAAGCTATCGGCCCAGCAACAAGCACTATTGCCTTGGGAACAAGCAATGGTTGCACCATCGCCGACGATTCTGCCGACCCAGCGCCCATATGCAACCCAACGGCCAGCAATTAGCCGCCCAAGAGCCACCGCTAAACCGAGCCGTCCATCACGACCAGCAGCGACGAGTCGGCCAACCAAGCCCAAACCACCAACCACCAGCAAGCCACGACCACGCCGTTAAGCCCAGTTAATCAAAACTGGACGTAACATGGCATGCTTAACATGATGATTATTTGCTGAAGCGCTGTGCATTGCGTGCCTGCGCCTTAGCTTTTTCGGCTTCGCGATCTTTGACGGGAGTGCTTGTTTGCAATGCTTCTAGGAGCATTTGGGTATTGGCCGTAATTGCCGCAACCGCCGCCTCAAAGGCCTCACGATTGGCTGCCGAAGGCTGGTTGAAGCCGCTAATTTTGCGCACAAATTGCAGCGCAGCGGCTTCAATTTCGGCCTCGGTGGCTGGTGGCTCAAAGTTAAACAACGGGCGAATATTGCGACACATACGGCCTCACTCTGCGGCTTGCTCAATCCGTTGATATTTTAACATCGCCACGCCAGTGCTCATAGTGCGGGTTTCTACGAGTTTGAGGGTTGCGGTTGTGCCTGGATGAAATAAACGCTGGCCTTCGCCGACCACGACTGGGTAGATCAACAGGCGATATTCGTCGATCAAATTGTGTTTAAGCAGGCTATCGGCCAAAACCGTGCTGCCATAAATCAACAAATTTTGTTCTTCGCGCAATTGGCGAATTTGCGCAATGACATCGCCCTTCAAGAAAGTCGCATTCCACTCAGGCTGCTCAAGCGTGTTGGTTGGCACATATTTCACCAAGTTGTTCATATGTTCAGCGCCTTCATCTTTGGATTCGGGCCAAGCCTTGGCAAAACCCTCGTAGGTCACGCGGCCTAAAAGCAGCGCCGTGCATTCAGCCGATTCTTCAGCTTTGAAAGCCGAAATATCATCAGACCAATAGGGCATCGACCAACCTGGATTTTCGACCACACCATCGAGCGAAACAAACATTGCTAATACAATCTTACCCATTCGTAGATTCCCTTTACAACAGTAGAACACATTTTCTATTTTATAAGCCTTACTTCAAAAAGTCAAGCCTGAATTTCAGGTATACTTAATCAAGAATTCTTTTTTTGAAGCAGACTTGCAGCACGTTTATGAATAATCGCAGCTACAACCAATATTGCGGGCTAGCCTATGCCCTTGAACTGCTCGGCGAACGTTGGACGATTCTGCTCATTCGTGAGTTGGTGGCTGGGCCGCGCCGCTTTAAAGATTTACTGAACGGCTTGCCTGGCATTAGCACCAATCTCTTGACTGAACGGCTTAAACATCTTGAACTGCATGGCATGATCGTGCGCCAAGTCTTGGCTCCTCCAGCAGGATCAACGGTCTATGGCCTAACCGATTTAGGCCGTGGGCTTGAGCCAACGTTGATCGAGCTGGGCAAATGGGGCAGCCAATTTGTGCCTGCAAGCAGCGAGCATGTGCATATTTTGACGATTGGCTCATATGCTTTGACCCTCAAAACTTTTTTTCGCCCCGAGTTGGCTCAATTTCGCGCAAGTTATCAATGGCATGTCGATGGCGAATTGCTGAGTATCACGATTGATCATGGCCAATTACACATTCAGCAAGGCCCAAGCCAACAACCTGATGCGATTATCCACACGACAATCGAGCTTTATTTGCAGCTCTTGCAAGGTGCAATCAGTCCGCAACAAGCAGTTGCTCAAGGTTTGATGCACATCCAAGGCGATTTAGCGGCCCTCGATCGGTTCCTCGCCTGCTGTGCAATTAATACCCCAACTTAAATTGGATACTTATTAATAATATTAAGGGCTTGACAAACCTTTAAATTCCATTAATATAATCGGTATCGTTTCCGGAAACGATACCGATTTTTTATCGTTGTTTATTTGTCCGTGAGCAGGTCACCGTTCCACAAGTTCGCCTAGCGCAGTGTCGGATAGCTGTTTTCGAGGATGAAACTGGGTTCTATCCACGGAGGAACGAATTGAATGGATACTCATTTTTGGCGTAAATTGGCCGCAGTTGGCTTAGCCTGTAGCATTTTGTTTACCTTTATCACGACGGCTCCTCAAGCGGCATTTGCCGCCGCCCCGCTTGGACAAACGATTTGGTTGCGGGCAATTTCAAGTGGGAAATATGTTTCAGCCGATGCCAATCGCGGGGCCAATTCGCCCTTGGTTGCTGATCGTGATACTGCCAATGGTTGGGAACAGTTTCAGGTGGTTGATGCTGGCAATGGCTATGTTGGCCTGCGGGCGTTGGCGACTGGCAAGTTTGTTTCAGCTGATCAAAATTTTGCTAACACACCACTCGTTGCCGACCGTAACACGATTAGCGGTTGGGAACAATTTCAATGGGTCGATGTTACGGCAGGCCAAGTGCAATTACGCTCGATTGGCAATAATAATTTCGTTTCCAGCGATCTTAATCTTGGCACCCACGCACCATTGGTTGCCAACCGACCAACAGCTTCGGGCTGGGAAACCTTCAATTGGGGCGTGGTTGGCACAAATCCAACGCCTAACCCAACCACCCCGCCGGGCACAACCCCCGATTTTGGCCCGAATGTATTGATGTTTGATCCATCGATGTCAACTGCTTCGATTCAAGCTCAAATCAACAATGTCTATGGCATTCAGCAAAATAGCCAATTTGGCTCAGCTCGCTATACCTTGATGTTCAAACCTGGCACCTATAACGGCTTGAACATTCCGGTTGGCTTTTATACCCAATTGCTGGGCGTTGGCGCATCGCCGGATAGCGTCAACATCAACGGTAATGTTTATTCAAATGCCTACTTGGGCAACGATAATGCTACCTGTAATTTCTGGCGCGGCGCTGAAGGCCTTGCGATTACGCCTTCGAATGGCACGATGCAATGGGCAGTCTCGCAGGCTGTGCCATTCCGCCGAATGCACATTCGCGGCAATATGAAACTCAATCAAAATAATGGTTGGTCGAGCGGCGGCTGGATGTCGGATGTCTTAGTTGATGGCAACGTCAACTCTGGCACCCAGCAACAATGGATTTCGCGCAATACCCAATGGGGCAGCTGGACTGGCTCAAACTGGAATATGGTGTTTGTTGGCGTGACCAACCCGCCAGCAGGCAGTTGGCCCAACCCACCATACACCAAAATTGCCCAAACCCCGATTGTGCGTGAAAAGCCATTTGTCACCGTCGATGCTGCTGGCAATTGGGGCGTGCGGGTTCCCTCGTTGCGCACCAACAGCACTGGCATCACATGGGCTGGTGGCTCAACGCCAGGCACGACCATCGCCATGAGCCAATTCTTTATCGCCAAACCAAGCGATAGTGCCGCAACGATCAATGCCCAATTAGCCGCAGGCAAACATCTATTGTTTACGCCTGGAATCTATGCATTAAATGATACGATTCGCGTGAATAACCCCAATACGGTGGTGTTGGGCTTGGGCTTTGCAACCTTGCGCCCAACCACGGGCTTGGCCGCGATGACTGTCGCTGATGTTGATGGCGTGACGATCGCTGGCGTATTGTTTGATGCAGGCCTGATTAACTCGCCAGTTTTGCTGGAAGTTGGGCCAAATGGCAGTAATGCTAGCCATGCTGCCAACCCAATTGTCTTGCACGACGTGATTTTCCGCGTTGGTGGGGCCGCCGCTGGCAAAGCCTCAACCAGCTTCCGAATTAATAGCCACGACACGATTGTTGACCATACTTGGGTTTGGCGGGCCGACCACGGCGACGGCGTGGCCTGGAATAGCAATACAGGTGCCAATGGAGTGATCGTCAATGGCAATAATGTCACGATCTACGGCCTGTTTGTCGAACACTATCAACAATATCAGGTACTTTGGCAAGGCAATGGTGGCCGCGTCTACTTCTATCAATCGGAAATTCCCTACGATCCGCCAACTCAAGATAGCTGGCGCAGTGCAGCGGGAGTCAACGGTTGGGCCTCATACAAAGTTGCCGATAATGTAACCAGCCACGAAGCTTGGGGACTCGGCATTTACAGCGTTTTCACCAACCCTAACATCTGGCTAGCTCGGGCCATCGAAGCACCAAACAACCTCAATGTTCGCTTTCACAACATGATTTCAGTGGCAATTGGGGCCAATGGCGGCATTAGCAACGTGATTAATAATACTGGTGGCTCAACCCAACCAAATGTCACCTACACTCCGAAAGTAACCAATTACCCGAATTAATCCGCTTTGTAGCCCAAACCACCGCTTGGTTGATTGCCAGGTGGTGGTTTTTTGTAGACGACGATCAAGGCCTGTGTTAAACTTGCGCCGCAACCCCAATTGAAACGCCGCATCCAAGGAGTGTGCCATGTCTCAGGCCTTAACCTATGCTAGTTATTTAAAAATTGACGAACTGTTGAATTTACAAACGCCCCGCAGCCATGGCCCCGAACATGATGAATTATTGTTCATCGTGATTCATCAGGTTTATGAGTTGTGGTTTAAGCAAATTTTGCACGAACTTGATTATTTGTGCGATCTGTTGCGAGCCAACGATACAGGCCGCGCCAACCAAAGCATCCGCCGGATTTTGACCATTCTCAAAACTATCGTGGCCCAAGTCGATGTGATGGAAACCATGACTCCCCTGCAATTCAATGCCTTTCGTGGCTCGCTTGAATCGGCCAGCGGTTTTCAATCATTGCAATTTCGCGAAATTGAGTTTGTGCTCGGCTACAAACGCCCAGCAATTTTGCAACATTTTGCCGCATTACCAAGCCATGAACGGCTCGAACAGCGCTACCAAGAACCAAGCCTGTGGGATAGCTTTTTACACTATCTACAGCTGAATGGCTATGCGATTCCCAGCGAGCAAATCGGGCGTGATGTCACCCAATCGCTTGTAGCATCACCCGCAATTCAAACGATCTTGATCACGGTGTATCGCCAAAATCCTTTGGTCAGCAACCTCTGCGAACGGTTGATCGACCTCGACGAGGGCTTTCAGGAGTGGCGCTATCGCCATGTTAAAATGGTGGAACGCACGATTGGCATGAAACAAGGCACTGGTGGTTCAAGCGGTGCGGCCTATCTTGCCAGCACGATCAAGCCATTCTTCCCCGATTTGTGGGCGATTCGTGCCGATTTGTAATTAACTAGTTGCCTATTGCGGAGCCTGCCAAGCATAACCCAAACGGACAGCAATTTGGCCAAACAAGCCAGCATGATCAAGTTCATATGGGTTGCTAAAACTCAAATCGTGCTGCGCTAGCACTATGTTTAAATCGTAGCGAATCTGGCCACAGGCTAAAAATAAGCCAGTTTGGGTTAAATAATCGATCAAGCCTTGCTCATTCAAGGTTTGATCGCTGGCTTCTGTCTGGTCAGGCAATTGCTCAAAAGCTGCCACAATCATGGTCAACGTGTGCCACCATTGCCATAATTTATAGAGTGGAAGAGTGGCATGATTGGGGCGAGGCGCTTGCGGCGGATGCTCATTCCAAAAATAGCCCAGCTCTGTCGAAAGCAATTCCAAAAGATCATGGTAATCAGGATTTGGTTTTTCTAAACCTGTTGGTAGCTGTTGCCCAATAAAAAAGCGTAGATCAGCGCAGCTATGCCGTAATTCGCTGATCAAGCCACTGTGTTGCAGATAGCGCAGAAAATCATGGGTAGCAGTTGCTCGATACTCCTCAACGATCGCTGCGCCAAGCCGATCAGAGCCAACAACCAACATATTGAGGGCTTGCCACCATTTCACAAGATTAAACAACGGAATATAGGCCAGTTTCGATGGTGTTTGCATCACGTAGACCTCAAAAAGTAAAAATGCCCTGATTCTTCGTAGATCAGGACGTTATTGTGTCAGATTAACGCCGAGCTAATGGCAGGTAAACCCGAATATTGCTTGGAATTTGATAATCGATGCGTGGGCCATAGTGCGGCAGCGGCTTGCCCAATTCAAACGCACCTAAATCGGGCTGACCATCGGTGACAAATGGATCATTGAGGTTGGCAATTACTGCACCTTTATTAATCGCCACCGAGCTGTTTTGCAAACGTAAATCGGCTTCGCCAATCGGCGAGGCCACATCGACCGAGGCTGGCAGCGTGGCATTATAGACATCATTGAAACTCACGGTTACGCCATGGGTTTCAACCCCAATTTGTTGCAAATTGCTCAACCGCAAATAACGTTCATTATTCCATTTAAAATCAGGTGCTGAAGGCGAATCGCTGGCGTGGTTGGTTCCCCAGCCGTTGTAATCGACATCGCGAAAGCCTTCGTCGGCAATCGTCATAAACTCAAAGGCATAGCGTGTGCCAAGCATGAAATTATTGCGAATAATGGTATTGCGCCACTGCTGACCATCATCACTCAGCGCATTGCCGATTCGTGCCGAGCTATTGTGGGCGATAAACAAGCCAGTTGGTTGATTGTGCAATTTGAAGGGCGCACCAGCAATATTAAAAAAGTTATTGCGAAACATGTAAGCTGGCCCGCCATAAATTGGCTGAATGCTGACCCCAGTGCGAGCATTGGTCACCCGATTATTCCAAACTCGCGTATTAGCTTGGTTATAATCGATCTCAATTCCATCATCAACACAAAATGCCGCTTCGTTATGGTAAATATCTTGGCCATAGCTGCTTTGGGCATTCCACGGCTGCACCGAGATACAATCACCAAAATTCATCACGCTGTTATAGGCCACCACATTGCCAGTACCACGTAAATCGAGGCCACGCTCGCTGGGAATGCCTGTGCCTGGCCAGGTCGTGCGGCCAGTAATCACATTATCGATCACGGTTTGGTTGTATTCTTGATGGGTTTGGCGACGGTTGTAAATGCCAAAGCCAACATCACGAATCACATTACGGCTAATCAGAATATCGTGCGTATGTTGGGCATCGATGCCCCAAGCACCGTTTTGAATCGTCAAGTTCTCCAAAATCACAAAGCCAAGGGTTTGATTGCTCTCGCCAAGCGTGACAACACCACGGGTCGTATTGGCTCCATCAATAATCGCCTTGCGATTGAGCGGCCCGCTGATCCGAATTGGTTGGGCTTGCGTGCCGCTGGCCAGAATCTGGAAGGGCTGATAGGTTCCGGCTGCCAAGGTGAAGGTATCGCCTGGTTCAGCATTATCGACTGCGGTTTGGATGCCTTGATATGGATTATTGAGCGTACCATCACCACCGCCATTGCCAGGAACCACAAAGCGTGTGCGCACAGTTGGGCCAAAATCGGCAAGGCTACGGGTACGTTTGGTGATCGTGCGGGTTGTGTTACCGCCATCGGGATCGGTTAAAGTGGCCCGTAATTCATACTCTTCGCCATCGCTGAGCCACATTGCGCTGGCGGCGTGATAATTGCGATTGAGCGCTACGCCCTCAACAATCGTGCTAGGATTGGCTCGCATGGCTGGAGCAGCAGCTCGCCAAGTTGAGCTACCAACCAAACGATATTCCAAGGTTAGCGTACTATTGCGATTGGTATCGCCGCTAATCGCCCACGAGACTCCAATGTGGCTAAATGTCGCGTCGGCGCGTAATTCGCCTGCCACAACCGCACTTTGCGGTGCGGCTACGCCAACTTGGGCCAACAACAACCCCAGAAAAAGAGCCATAAGAATAGATTTCAAGCCTGCCTCCTTAAAAATTAATAATGGTTAGGCAATAAGGGCAGGATTATAGCATGCAATTGCGGAAGTTAAAACAAAACAACGTGAGGGATACTCACGTTGTTGTTTGGCGGGAAGGGAGGGATTCGAACCCTCGGAGGGTGTGACCCCTCGACGGTTTAGCAAACCGTTGCTTTCGTCCACTCAGCCACCTTCCCGTATCTATGGTGGAGGAGCAGGTGGGATTCGAACCCACGAGGGCTTTGACACCCTAACTATTTTCAAGACAGTCGCCTTCAACCGCTCGGCCACTGCTCCGGACGAAATCTCATTCAGTTGTTACGAGGCGTAAGTATAGCAGCGATAGGCTTGTTTGTCAAATTCGACGGTTCTGGCTTCCTTCGTGGAATTCATGTAATGTAAACAAGCGTAAATAATTCTTTTAGGGTATTTTGGTCACTGAAGCTCAATTATCGCCCAGCTAGGCTTCTGCTACTAGCTGGGCGGTTGTGGCTTAGTTTATGGTTTACGGGTAAAGAGATAGGTTTCGCTGCCAAGATCCATGGTCAAGGTTGGTTGGTTATTGGCATCAACTCCGGTTTTGAAGGGAATTCCAGTAAACGGTGGCGTTACTGAGAGATAGCCATCTGGCTGGCCTTGTTCGTTCAAGACTGGCTTGAATTGGGTCTGAATTGCACCAATATCCAGCCACAATTCCTCGCCACTGAGTAGCAAACTCACATCACCCAAGGCGGCATTGGTATAGCTGCCCAACAATGGCTCAACGCTCGCCAAATCCAGCTCAGGCACGATATTTTTGGCGATTTCGCCCAACGATTGTTCGATGCTTTGAGCAGTGTAGGCTGAGGTTTCAGCAGCCTTGCTTGGCTGATCAAAGGCTAATTCAAAGTAGCGGTCGCTAATACTTGTAGCAATATGGTTGGCGTATTGGCCATTAGTCAACACCACAATCCCAATGTTGGCCTCTGGAATAAAGGCAAACTCTGATGAGAAACCAAAGGTCGTACCGCCGTGAGCAATAAATTCCAAGCCATGGTAGTCGCTGATCATCCAACCAAGCCCATAGCTCGATTTAGCATCGATGGCAATTTGCGGCTCCCACAACACAGCTAAATTTTCGTCGGAAACTAAGCGTTGACCACTAGGCGTAATGCCATGATTGAGCAGGGTAATCAGATAATTGCCCATATCGTTGGCAGTTGACCACTCGGTTGCGCCTGCTGGAGCTACTCCTTTGATCGCAAATTCCATGCTGATTGGCAAGGTTTGGTAGGTTGCGTTGACCAAATCCAAGCCATGGGGCAGCGCATGGTTAGGGCTGGCCTCAACGGCTGCTTGATCAAGCGTGGTGCTGTTCATACCCATTGGTTTGAGCACCCGTTCGGTTAATGCTTGAGCAAAGGTTTGATCAAGCTGCGTTAGCTCGCCGCCACTGGCCGCCGCTGCCGCAAAGCCGCCAATCGCCACCATCTGATTGCTATATTGAAAAGCTTCGCCAAAATCGGTAAAGAACTCAAAATCAGCAACCGAAGCGATAATGCCTTGGGCATCCAAATCCTCAGCATTGAAAATCATCTCATAATCACGGCGTGGCACGCCAGTACAGGCACAAACCAAATGGCGCACCGTGATTTGCTTGGTAATTTCCGGATCTTTGACCTTGAAATTGGGCAATAACTCGACAACCGGGGTATCCCAATCCAGCTTGCCTTGATCGACCAAAGTTGCCATTAATAAGGTCGTTAAGCTCTTGCCAGTTGAGCCAATCATCATCTGGGTATCAGCATCCATGGGGGCTTGCGAAACAACATCACGCACGCCAAAACCCTTGCTATAGACAATTTGACCATCTTGGACAATCGCCACACTCACGCCAGGAATTTTATATTCGGCTTGTTCGGCTTGGATAAAGCTTTCTAATTCGCTGATCAGTTCTGGCCCAACATCGACCCGTTGATCAGCGCTAAGCGTGGTTTGATTGAGCGCCAAAATCGTAAAGCCCGATTGAATAATGCCAACTTGCGATTGACGCTTGGCAATTGTGGTATTTTCGCCTTGCACCAGCATCAAATACGCCATGCCTTCATGTAATTGGGCCAAGGCAATCGTCGTTTGAGCCGTGTTCTTGGTGTCATATGCCGCAACTAAGGCTTTTTCCACACCATTTGGCGCTGGCATTTCTTGGCTATCATCGGGGGTAAGCGTAAAACTTGGGTCGGCTTGCTGCCAGCCTAATTCAATCGCCTTGGCCAAATCGGCTTCTTCAACACTCAGCAGGGCAATCGTAATTTTTTGATCGGGATCGTTCAGCCGCACAATACCAGCTTGTTCCTCAAGTTGCCAATTAGTGGGAATCGGCACTGAGAATAATTGACTCGTGCTGGTATAGATACTACTGCTTTCGACACCTGCGCTGGCCTTAGTTGGCGCTGCGGTGACAGTGGTGGCAGCAGTTGGTTCGGCAGTTGCCGCACTCAGGCTGGTTGGCGCAGGAGTGGCGGTTAATGCACTGGTAACGGTGGGTTGGCTGGTAGCATTCGTACAACTAGCCAAAAGAACTGCGGCCATTCCGGTCAGCAAAATCCAGCGTTGCCAGCGTGGCAAGAATTTCGCAACATTCATCATACACAACCTTTCAACCTAACATATTACAACAATCACTTACTTTCAAAAGAATGTTTAGAATGATTGGAGTGATTGCTGTTAGGATAGTTGGTTGGTCGGGTTGAGCCTAGGTTAATAATACTGAATTAAACTCGCCCAAAAGCCAAGCTCAATTGCTCAATTCAACAGGTAGCTGCTCGTACCAAAGATCGAGCTTGACTCATCTGACTCATCATGGAGCACAACTTACGCATAACGAAAAAGCAAGCAGCCTCACAGCTACTTGCTTAAATCCTATAGATTGCCAATTTAGGGAATACGCATCGGCATCACCAAGTGCAGGTATTCATCGCCGCCAATTGGCCGAAATACGCCTGGTGAGTTGGGAGTTTGGGTTTCCAAAGCTACTTGATCGGTGTCGATTGCGCCAAGTGCTTCTTGCAAATAGCGCACATTCAAGGCCAATTTGCCATCATCGCCATCAATTAAGGCGCTAATGGCCTCGACCGATTCACCAATTTCTGCAGCATTAGCATTCAAGAGCAAACGCCCAGGTTCGCTGCCATCGCCGCGTTCCATCGTCAAGGTCACGATGTTGCCAGCAGCCTGCGAGAACAGTGCAATCCGTTTGACAGCGCGGCTAAATTCAGCAGTTGAAATCACGCTGCGGGTTGAGGTATTGCTGGCTGGTGGCACAAAGCGCTCGTAATCGGGGAACTTGCCGTCGATCACCCGCGAAACAAAATCAACAGTATCGCTATGAAAAATAACTTGCCCACCATTGGACGTAATACTCATGGCAATTGGGGTTTCGCTATCGCCAAGGGTGCGGCCCAGTTCAGCCATAGCCCTAGAAGGAATCACCAATTCGGTATCGTAAGCGGCTGGTTCAGGTAATTCGATCGTGCGCACCGCTAAACGATAGCCGTCAATCGCGGCAAAGGTCGCTTGGGTGCCACTCAAACGAATCAGCACACCTTGCAAAATTGGATTGGGATTGGTATTTTCAGCCGCTGCTGCTACCTCTACTTGGCTAACAACCTTGCGCAAAAGCTCAGGTGGTAGATAGGCCAGCACTGGCTCATTACCAGGCACAGCCATCGCCGGAAATTCATCAGCATCGATGCCTTTGATATTGGCTTTGGTGCCACGGCATGTCACAGTTAAGGTTTGCGTCCGTGGATCAACTTCTAATTCGACGGTATCATTGGGCAAATTGCCAACTAAATCCGATAATAATTTGGCTGGAATCGTAATCGCCCCATCTTCATCGACTTTTGCGCCGACGAGTGCGGTAATGCCAATTTCGAGATTATTTCCAGCCAATTTCAGCCGACCACTTTCGGTTGCCAACAAAATATTTGCAAGTACAGGCAAGCTAGAGCGGCCTGCAACAGCATGGCCTGCCAAGGCTAAACCACGCTTTAGATTTTCTTGTAAACACGCTAGGCGCATAGAAAACTCGGTCTCCTTGCCGCGATGCGGCAACCATAACATCGCTAAAATGAACTAGCTCGTTATTATAGCATACTCGTTCTAAGGTGTGACCCATTGGGAAGTGTACGAACCATCGTCAGCCCAAGCAAATTGGGCACGATAGTTGCCAGTAAATTGGAGTTGCAACCAATCCAAATTGCTAATTGTGCTTGAAATAACACAAAAATTGGCGCGACCCACTTCACTTTCGGCCAAGGTTGGCTGACGATCAAGCAATTCTTGGTTAAGGCCATGATTTGGCTCAGCACTAATTTGGCCTGGCGCAATCCCACAATAGCAGCGTCGCCCAAGGACTGCGCTATTCTGCCAAGCCGTATCAACCAATGTATCGTTGATATGCACTTCAGCCAAGCCGCGCAGGCGCAGTTGCAACCGCGCCGTCGGATGATAGAGCAACCAACTGACCCGTGGATCGCGCTGCAACACGGCAATTTTGGGCGAACGCAAATCGCTATGAAACCACAAACGCCGCGTCGTCGGATCAAAGCCGCGTAACACCACCACCCGCTGATCGCTGCCATGCTCGTCGTTTGTGCCAAAAACTGGCGTATGCATTGGATCATTGCGATCATGGACTGCATCGGCAATCAACTGCCAAGCATGTTGCAAAAGCAGTTCAAAAGTTACGGGCTGGCTAAAATCGAGTAGTTTATAGACAGATTCATTCATAGGCTAGCTCCTGATTATTGCAACGCTTCGGCCAAAAATTGAGCCACGTAAGGCTGCACTTGCTGGTTACTCACGCCATTTAAGTTGAAATCAAAGCCATGATTGGCCAAGGGTAATTCAATCATGGTAAATGGGCGGTTAGCTTGCTCCAAGGCATCAGCCATCAGATCAGCGTCAATTGGACGAATAAATTGATCACGCCCGCCGTGCAACAACAAAGTGGCTGGGGTATTTTGACCGACCCAATTGGCTGGGCGAGCTTGACGATAGGCTTCAGCATGAGCTTCGGGCGGCCCACCAAGGTAATCATCCAACGCGCCAGGCGCTAATTCAGGCTTGATCACATTGTAATAATCAAGCCGCGTCGGGGCGTAATAGCTGACCACCGCTCGCACGCTGGTATCAGGTGCATCACAACTTGGAGCAATTGTGGCATCGGAATAGGCCGCAATCAGCACCAATTGTGCTCCGGCTGAACGCCCAACCAACCCCAAGCGCTGGGGATCGATCCCGAATTGCTCGGCGTTGCGGCGCACATAGCCAATTGCACATTTAACATCGCTGACTGCTGCCGGAAACTGAGCTTGGGGCGCTAAACGATAGCTGACATCAAATACCACATAGCCTTGACCAGCGGCCCAACGATTCCAAGCAGGAATATCGCCTTTCGTGCCACCGCGCCATGAGCCACCATGCACCACAATTAAGGCTGGAGCATTGACTGGCGCAGTCGGCGGCACATACACATCAACCAACAACGATTCACCTGCAACCTCAGCATAAACGGTGTTTTGCTCACGCAGCAGGCCTTGCGGCGCAGGATCACCCAAGGCAAATTGGCTAAGCCGAAATGTACCAGGCCCAGCTGCAACCACCGTCGGCTGATTCGAACGCACTCGCAGATCGGTCATTAGTCCACGCACCAACATCCCAGCAATCACAATAAAACTCAGCATCGCTCCAAAACCAACTAGTCGATTGAGCAAACGAGCCAAGCCAGTGGGCGGCGCAAAGCCAAACAACAACCCCAGACTAACCAATAAGACCAGTAAAAACCATGGTGCCCATTCTTGGGCGGCAATTCCTAGCTGGAAAAAAATAAAATTGGGAGCTGGCAAGACCAACATCGCGGCGCTTGCCAAGGCCAGCAGCACAATCGGCAGAATAATGATGGTTAAGGCTAGACGCACACAGGCTCCTTTGCAGCCATGCTTGTAGCGGATCGGCGTTATTGTACCGCCTTTTGAGCCAGAATTATAGCAACGATCATGCCCAAATGCTGTCACAAATCTTCGTTTTAAATTTGCACTTCTTTTTTTGAAGCCATCACTTGCATTTCCAAAGTGTATTTGCTAGAATAATCGCACAAATGTTTTATTTCATTCAAACACTACGGTTAACCGAGCTTGATCACCGGATCGTTGCATAGCCCAAGGAGAGCATAATGACCAAGAGTGAACCACAGCCCATCGCCTTCGTCACAGACAGCGCTTCCGCCATGCCCAATATTGTTGATCGGGCAAATTTCCAAGCGACCGTTGATCGCTTGCGAAGCCGCGAGAAGGCCCATACTCGCGAGGCTGATGCAATTGCCGCTGAGCGTCGCCGCCTGCCGATGGTTGAGCTTGATCCATTAACTCCGTTGGTTGGCAAAAACGGAACGGTTCCGCTAATTGAAGCTTTTGAAGGTCGCCAGCAACTGATGGTCGCCTATATGATGTGGCACGAGGGCAAAACCGCCGCTGAACAATGCCCAGGTTGCACAATGGTCATCAGCCATGCCAACCAATTAGGCTACCTGCATACTCGCGATGTGACGCTGGCCGTGTTGTGCCAAGGGCCGTTCGAGCCAAGCAACCGCTACCGCGAATTTATGGGCTGGACCATGCCATGGTATTCCGTTCCTGAAGCCTCAGTGGAAACCTTGATCGCTGGTCGCCATTTTGGCATGTGGGCTTGTTATTTGCGGAAAGGCGATCGCGTGTTTGAAACGTATTGGACTACCGACCGTGGCTGCGAGTTGATGGGCAGTTCATTCGCGATGCTCGATATGACGGTGTATGGTCGCCAAGAAGTTTGGCAACAGGTACCAGCAGGTTGGCCACAACCATTTGATAACACCATGTGTCTGCCAAACACACTCCAGAACGATAATCCTTTGGCGCATCGTCCAATTGCGCAATGGTCGCGGGTTGCCGAAGGTCATGCTGATAATCTCCAACCCGCAGCGAACGAAGCCGCAATCTAGCAAATACCTTAGTTCATTCACGATATATTTAAGGAGTGTAAGGCACATGTTGGTAAAAAGTGGCTATGCCCCAATTCACGATCTTCAGCTCTACTATGAAATTCATGGCAGCGGTCAGCCGTTAGTTTTGTTGCACGGCGGATTGGGTGGAATTGGCATGTTTGCAGATTTACTACCAGCGCTGGCTGAACAATATCAAGTGATCGGCGTTGAACTTCAAGGCCATGCCCGAACGAATGATATACCACGACCATTAAGTTATGCTGCTATGGCCGATGATGTCGCAGCATTAATCCAATATCTTGGTTTTAGCCAGGTTGATGTAGTAGGTTTCTCGCTAGGTGGTGGGGTTGCACTCCAAACTGCCATTCGTCATCAGCAGTTGGTAGGCAAATTGATCGTCATCTCCGCAACATTCCGTGATACTGCCTGGTATCCAGCAGTCCGCGCGGCCATTGGCCAGCTCGATGAAGTTGCGGCAGCAGCAATGGTCGAATCAATACCCTACAAATTTTATCAGGAATATGCGCCGAATCCGGCTAATTGGGTGCAACTCGTTTGCAAAACAGGGGCAATGGGCAAGCAATCTTTTGATTGGAGCAGCGATGTCGCTAAGCTCCAAAGCCCATGTTTAGTAGTCCAAGGTGATGCAGATAGCATTCCGCTCCGTCATGCGATTGAATTTTTTGAACTGCTTGGCGGACCACAGTCCCATGATCCAGAGCAACGCAGCCAGTCGCAGTTAGCAATTTTACCGAATATCAACCACTTCAACATTATCGACCGCATCGATCTGCTAATGCCAGTTATCAATCAATTTTTAGCTAGCTAATATCATTGGGGAGTATTTTGCCCAAAACACTCCCCAACTTCCAAGATTAACGCTTGAGCAAAGCCCGTAATTCTTCGATAGTTAGCGGTTGCTCTTTACCACGATGCAGCATGGCGTGACAATTTGGGCAAACGGGACGGAGATCGTTAATCGGATCAACCTGATACCCTGCATTAATCGAGGCTAATGGCTTGATATGATGCACATGAATGAAACCTTCGCCAATTGGGCCATAACGCTCGACAAAATCAAGCTCACAAACCAAACAACGTGTGCCATATTGGGCAATACCGCGTTGGCGAGCCTGTGCATTACGTTCATATTGATTAACCAAAACTTGTACTTTAGCGCCTTCCCAAAGTTCAGCTCGTGAATCAAGCTCAACTTGCGAATCAAGCTCGTCAGGATAAAATAAGAATTGCTCAAGAACAGATTTTGCTGGCTTACAGTCACTACAGTATTTAACGGTAGCATCTGGACGATACTTGTTACGCCATCGAATCAATTCATCAACCACAAACGCCGCAATTTTAATCTGGTCACGCCCAGTAAATGCACCTTCAGCCAATCCACGCCGAATATGGCCACAATTCGAGCAATGCAATACCACAGGTAATGATTTAGAAACGCGCTCAACATTCAAAATAAACCCATCTAAATGTTGCTCCATCCACCGAAAATATTTCTCATCATCCCCATTGTCAAAAACTTGATAACTCATCGTCGATCACTCCCTAATACTGAACTTACGATCAGTCGCTTGAATGATGCGATACCTGCGATCATAGCAGCATAATGGATCTATTCTAAGATCAATTAGCCCAGAAACTCCAAAGGAGTTCATTATGCACCTTATTCAGCGGGCTTTTCAGCCTGAGCACGACCAATCTGCAATGCTCGCCTTAGCTAGTGCCAACCCCGATCAACACATGCGAAGCATCGATCTGCCTTATCGCCTAAGTTCGTGGACACTTGATGACCCCGCCAATATTGCTATTTGGCAGACGGACACAGGCCAAATCGTCGGTTGGGCTGCGTTGCAAGTACCATTTTGGATGATCGATTTGGTTTGGCATCCAGATACACCGCTTAGTTTATATCGCGCAATGCTCGAATGGGCCGATCAGCGAGCACAATCATTAATTGGTACAAAACATGCCCGACCAGCCTGGTTTGTGAGTGTTTTTGAGCATCAACACGAATTACGCGAAGTGCTAACGTCCCAAGGGTTCGCTGATCAAAGTGCTGTTGAACAAGACCCGTGGTCGAAATATCTATTTCGGCGTGGCAACCAAGATCCAAGCCCTGTTTCTTTGTCCACAGGTATTAGCATTCGGACACTTGCAGGAATGACTGAAATCGCTGCCTATACCAGTTTGCATCGAGCGGTTTTTGAAAGCACCAGCATGACCGAAGGCTGGCGAGCCAACACGCTCAAACAGCCAAGCTATCGCGCTGAATTAGATTTAGTAGCCGTCGATCAAACTGGCGCTTTGGCTGGCTTTTGCATCGGCTGGTTCAATCAACAAGGCTTTGGTGGACAGCCTAGTGGTCAAATCGAGCCGCTTGGAGTGCGAGCGGATCTGCGGCAGCAGGGCGTTGCCCAAGCCTTACTTGCTGAAAACTTCCGGCGCATGCTAGCCCTCGGAGCCGAACAGATCTTCGTCGAGACCGATAATTATCGCGGAGCAGCCTTTAATTTATACGAAACTGTTGGTTTTGCAATTCATGCGCATGCCTTGGTGTATCGCAAAGATTATGCAGCCTAGTTCATCAATGCTAATACTCTGTGGCTCGTTAGAGGATTGACGGAGCAAAATGCCATTCTATAATTGAGCCATGCCAATACCAATTCTTGCCACCAAGCTACACATTCCGCAGCTTCGCCCAAATGGGGTGATGCGATCGCATTTAATTCAACGTTTAGATGCTGCCAGTCATGCCAGCCTGAATTTGATTTCGGCTCCAGCCGGTTTTGGCAAAAGTAGCTTGCTCAGCGCTTGGCATGCCACAAGCCAACGCCCAATGGCGTGGTTGGCGCTCGACGAACGCGATAATGACCCAAGTCGCTTTTTCAGTTATTTCGTGCATGCCTTGCAAACGCTGATTCCAACATTAAGTTCGGCAAGTTTAAGATTAATTCACACCCAACCGCCAGCTATCGAACAAGCGCTGACGAACTTGATCAACGAATTAAGCGTTGTTGGCAGCTCGGTTAGTTTGGTACTTGACGATTATCATGTGATCGAAAACCATGCGATCGATCAAGCCCTCAGCTTTTTACTGGAACACTTGCCAGCTTCGTTGCGCTTGATCATTGCTACTCGCGAAGATCCCAATTTGCCCTTGGCACGGCTCCGTGCACGCGGCCAATTGCACGAACTGCGCAGCGCTGATCTACGATTTAGCCTCGACGAAGCCCAACTTTTTCTTAATCAAGCGATGGGTTTAGCGCTAAGTCCTGCTGATGTAGCAGCCTTAGAAAACCGAACCGAAGGCTGGATCGCTGGCTTACAATTGGCGGCGCTTTCAATGCAACAGCAAACTGATCGCAGTCGTTTTATCGCTTCGTTCAGTGGTAGCCATCATTTTGTGATGGATTATTTGCTGGAAGAAGTCTTGCAACAGCAAACTCCAGCAGTTCAGCAATTTCTTTTGCAGACCTCAATTCTCAATCGGATGTGTGGATCGTTGTGTGATGCATTGGTTAGCAATGGCACAAATTCAGGCCAACAGATGCTCGAACAGCTTGAACAGGCCAATATGTTTATTGTGCCGCTCGATCATGAGCGGCGTTGGTATCGCTATCATCATTTATTTGGCGAATTGTTGCGCCAGCGGCTCCAACGCAGTTTGGCCCAACAAGCTACTACCAGCCTTGAACAATTACATATTCAGGCCAGCATTTGGTTCGAGGCAAATGAACTTGAGCTTGAGGCCTTCGAACATGCCGCCGCCGCCAACGATACCGAACGAGCCGAACGCTTGATCGAAGGTAAACGGGTTCCGCTGCAATTTCAAGGAGCGCTCTTGCCAATTATGGCTTGGTTGCAAGCGTTACCAACCAACGTGCTCAACCAACGGCCATCACTTTGGGTTACAGCAGCCGCAGTTTGGTTGGCAACTGGCCAGGTGAATGGCATCGAGCAACGGCTGCAAGCGGCGGAACAAGCCATCGATCAACATCCATTAACGCCTAAATTACACGATTTAATTGGGCGAATTGCCGCAATTCGGGGCACGCTCGCACTCAGCCAAAACGATGCAAGCCAAATTATCGCTCAATCCAAACGTGCCTTGGAATATCTCGCGATTGATAATCTCTCGTTTCGCACCTCGACGGTTTGGAAATTGGGCTATGCCTATCAGTTGCAAGGCAAGCGCAGTGCTGCCAAACAAGCCTATGAGCAAGCGATTAGCATCGGTCAACGCTCGGGCAATCTGGTCACGGTTGTGTTGGCATCAATCGGCTTGGGCAATCTCCAAGAAAGTAACAATCAGCTCAAACTCGCGGCCACAACCTACCAACAGGTGCTTGAGGCTAGTCGTCAATTGGCCTTGCCTGCGGCTAACTGCGGAGCCGAGCTAGGTTTAGCCCGCATTTATTATCAATGGAATCAGCTCGACCAGGCTGAGCAGCATTATCAACGAGCCTTGCAAGCAGCTCAATTATTGCAACACACCGATCGCGAGGTGGCTTGTTATGTGATTAAAGCGCGATTGTTGATTGCCCAAAATCAGCTTGACCAAGCAAGTTTATTGTTAGAGCAGGCCAGCGCTGCCGCCCACCAGCATCGCCATACCACCCAACCAGCCAAAATCGCCGCCGAGCAAGTACGAATTGGATTAATGCGTGGCCAAGTACAACAAGCGAGTCAAATAGCGCAAACGCATCAGATTCCAATCAGCCAAGCCCAAGTCTTTTTGGCGCAACAGCAACCAAGCGCAGCCTTGGCGCTGTTACAACCAGCCCTCACGATCGCCCAAACCAATAGCTGGCATGATCAAAGTTTATGGATTAAAGTGTTGCAAAGTTTAGCGTTGGCTGCACTTGAAGATTACGCCCAAGCCCAACAAGTGCTCAAACCAAGCTTAATCAGTGCTGAACCTGAAGGTTTTGTGCGGGTGTTCCTCGATCAAGGGCAGGCAATCCAAAATCTGTTGAGCCATATCAATTTAACGACTTCCTCAAAAAATTATGTCAATCAAATCTTAGCTCATTTTACAACCGAACGAATGCCCCAGCTTTATCCCACAACTCCAAGCTTGCCTGAAATGCTCAGCCAACGTGAGCTAGAAATATTGAGCTTAATCGCGCAAGGCCACTCCAATCAAGCGATCTGCCAACAATTACACCTCGCTTTGGATACGGTTAAAGGCCACAATCGGCGAATTTTCGAGAAACTTCAGGTTCAGCGTCGCACCGAAGCGGTGGCGCGTGCCCGCGAATTAGGCTTGCTCAACCAATAAACTTCACTTCAACCACAACAACACTTTGGTGTCTAACCAAGCTCACAGCAATTGAGTATGCTAGTTGGCAGTTGAGCCGTTGACATTTGTCGCGGTATGTGCCCAAAAAACTGAGACAGTTATGACCAATCAAAACCCACCAGCAAACGAAGCAATGCAATATCAAATTTGCCTGCGCGGCCAGCTTAACCTAGCTTGGGCTGGGTGGTTTGAGGGCATGCAAATCGCGCTCGATGCCAACGGCAATACCTTACTGGTCGGCACAATCGTTGATCAAGCGGCACTCTATGGCCTGATCAAGAAAATTCGCGATTTGGGCATGCAATTAATTTCAATTATGCCCGTGCCGCCAACCACGCTCGAATCCGATTCAACTGAGCAATAACAAACAACCTGGAGTTTTACCATGCAAGCAATTATCTATCGTGAATATGGCTCAGCCGATGTGTTGCGGCTCAGCGAAGTAGCTCGCCCAACCCCTGCTGAAAATCAAGTTTTAATTAAAGTACATATGACAGCCCTTAACGCCGCCGATTGGCGCTTGATGTCTGGTAAACCCTTTCCTGTACGCTTTATGACGGGCTTATTCAAACCCAAAAAAGGTATTCCTGGCACCGATGTGGCTGGAGTTATCGAAGCCGTCGGGCGTAACGTCACTCAATTTAAAGTCGGCGATGCGGTGTTTGGCGATCTTTCGGGCTGCGGAGCTGGTGGCTTAGGCCAATATGTTTGTGCCCCCGAACATGTGCTGGTGCTCAAGCCCGAGCAGCTAAGTTTTGAACAAGCTGCTGCCGCGCCCATGGCCGCGGTCACAGCCTTGCAAGGCCTGCGCCAAGGCGGCATCGCCGCAGGCCAAAAGGTCTTGATTTATGGAGCTTCAGGTGGAATTGGCACATTTGCGGTGCAGCTTGCTAAACATTTTGGCGCAATCGTTACCGCTGTTTCCAGTGCCGCCAAGCACGATTTGCTACGTTCGCTCGGCGCTGATCAGGTGCTGGATTATGCTAAGGATGATTTTGCTCGCAATGGTCAGCTGTATGATCTGATTTTGGGGGTCAATGGTCATCGCTCAATTTTCGACTATAAACGCAGTTTAGCGCCTCAAGGTCGCTATGTGATGGTTGGCGGCGAAATGAGCCAGATTTTTCAGGCGATCGCCTTGGGCAAATTGCTCTCAATTGGCAGCCAAAAACAGCTGAGTAACCTGTTCGCCAAGCCCAACCAAACCGATCTCGCCAAAATTGGCTTTTTGCTGGCCAACGGCGATATCAAAGCGGTGATCGATCAGCGCTACCCGCTGGAAGAAGCTCCTGCCGCAATGCGTTATCTCCAAGCTGGCCATGCCAAAGGCAAAATTATGATCGAATTGCAACCCACCACAGCTCAAAGCTTGGAGCAAACCGTATGAAAGCAATGCTCTGCACAGGTTATGGCTCGCCCGATGTCTTACAATTTGGCGAAGCTAGCAAACCAGCCCCCAAAGCCAATGAATTATTAATTCGAGTGCAAGCCGCTTGCGTTACACCGTCCGATTGTGCCTTTCGCAAGGGCGATCCATTTGTAGTCAAGTTGATGTATGGCCTGCGCCGACCAAAATTTCAAATTCTGGGTGTTGAATTTGCTGGCACGGTCGAGGCGATTGGCCCAGCAGTCCAGCGCTTCAAGGTTGGCGATCAAGTCTTCGGCATGAGTCCCAATAGTTTTGGCAGCTACGGCGAATATCTATGTTTAGCCGAAGATAAGCCGATCGCCAAGCAACCAAGCAACGTGAGCGCCGCCGAAGCTGTGGCCATTTGCGATGGAGCAAGCACCTCGTTACTTTTTCTGCGTGATGCAGCCAAACTGCAAGCAGGCCAACAGATATTGATCAATGGTGCTTCGGGGGCAGTTGGCATTTACGCAGTGCAATTGGCTAAATACTATGGCGCGACGGTTACCGCCGTGTGTAGCGCCGCCAACCATGAGCTAGTCAAGCACTACGGTGCTGATTACGTGATCGACTACACCAGCAGCGATTTTACCCAAAGCCAACAACGCTACGATGTGGTCTTCGATGCAATTGGCAAAAGTTCGTATGGCCGTTGTAAACAGTTGCTTACGCCCAACGGCATTTATCTTATGACTGTGCCAACCTTGGGAATTATGCTGAATATGCTTTGGACCAGCTTTGGCAACGGTAAAAAAGCCAAATTTGCGGCAACTGGCCTAAATCAAAAACCAAGCAACATCGAATTTTTGGCCGAATTAATTGGCGCGGGCCAGCTCAAAGCCGTGATCGATCGACGTTATCACTTGGCCGATTTAGTCGAGGCCCATCGCTATGTTGAGACTGGCCGCAAAAAAGGCAACGTGGTGATTGAGGTTTAGGTATTCAAGGTTAGTGGCACAAGCACCAAGCTCTTGGCACTCTCGATTGAGTAAATTTCCAAGGGCTGGGTGCGGCCACGAATCGGAATTTCGCTCAAAGCTAAATTGTGTAAATCTAAGGCACTATGTTGCATCACCGCCCGCGAAACGACCAATTGGGTTTGCAAAGTTTTGGTGGCTTCTTCCAAACGGGCGGCAATATTGACTGCATCGCCGATCGCTGTCAGATGTTTAGCGCGTTTATAGCCCAAATCACCAACAATTACATGGCCACAATGAATGCCAATGCCCATGCGCAATGGCTCGTTGACATCATGTTCAAGGCGCTGATTGAGCACATCAAGTTGATAGGCCATAGCTTGGGCGGCAGCTAACGCATTATGACAAGCTTGTTCGAGCGTACCATCCAAACCAAACAGCGCCATAATCCCATCGCCAATAAATTTATCGAGATAACCACCGTTGGCCTCGATGACTTGGCCCATCGATTGAAAATATTGATTCAGAATAAAGACCGTATCGTAGGGCAACTTGCCCTCGGAAAGGGTCGTAAAGCCGCGCAAATCGGCAAACATAATCACAATTTGCTTATCGGCACCATGGCTAATCATGGTTGGTGCGCCTGGTAGCGAACGATCATGATGGTGGAGCAATGGCCGCACCACGCAGGCAGCAGTTGGGATGGTTTGGCATGCTAAGCGAATATCGCCACTTGCCCCAAAACGCTTGAGCAAACGCAACTCGGTTTCAGTCGGCGGATTCAGCGCTTTCACACCTTCGATAATTTCGATCCGGCAGGTTGAGCAACGCCCGCGCCCACCACAACTATGGGCATGGGGAATTCCATTGGCAAGGCTGGCTTCAAGCAAACTCGTTCCAGGGGCAATTGTCACTGTGGCAATGCCCTTATATTCCACCGAAATTAAATAATGCTTACGGCGCAAACGCAAGATGATTGCCCGCCCACCACCCAAGCCAAGCAGCAAAGCTAAATAGCCTGAGCCAAACCAACCCATAAATTCCGCAGTCGCGGCTGCTACATCAATATTCTGTGGATTGGCAAATTGCCACACTTGCTCCAGCCATTGTGGGTCTTGTTTAAGCTGATTCACCTCGCGATGAGCCACCACAATCCCCACCAAGGCCAACAATGGAATCACAATTTGGGCAATCAGCAAGGGCTGTTTGATGCGGGCAAACCATGGTTTATGCCAAAGATACGCCATTAAGCCAAGGTTGCCATGCAGCCAAACCACCACCAACATCAAATAGAGATCAACGGCAATCGTCGCTTGGCTGAGCAATACATAGCTATAGGTATCGCGAATTCCATACAAGATTGTGGCAAAACGAGTGGCATAAATGTGCGAGGTAATCAGCAACGGCATGATCAAGCCCAAGCCAATTTGCAGCCATTCGTTCCAGTGCAAGCGTCGCCAACTGGTAATTGTCAATAATTTATAGCTGACCAACAGAACATGGATCAATAAACTAGCTGGCACAACCCAAAAGACCGCTGGATGCCGCCAAAAACTTAAAAAGACCCGCCGCGACGATTCCAAGGCAGCTAGGCCAAAGATGCCCCACGCATGGTTCAGCAGGTGAGTTGTAACATAGAGCAGCAGCGTCAAACCAGCATGCAGCCGCAAGCGGGGAATCAGAGCTTGAAACGAGCGAGCCATGCAGCCAATCTCCGTAAAGCCAGCAATAGAGGGAGTATACCATCTATCTGGGTTGCAGGCTTGGGGGATAAAAGACACAGCTAAGCAAGGTATCAGTTGGCTACGATTGAACGAAGCAGTGCTCTCAGGCAAACTCCATGCAACAAGATTTAATTGAGGAGTTGTCATGAACCAGATTCCACCACGCCATATCGTAACCGTTGCTGGTTGTGTTGTTAACCATAATGGTGAAATTTTGCTTTTGCAAAGCCCGCGAGGCGGTTGGGAATTTCCTGGTGGGCAGGTTGAAATTGGTGAGAGCCTGACCCAAGCGCTGACTCGCGAGATTTTTGAAGAAACTGGCGTGCAGGCTAAAATTGAGCACTTAGTCGGCGTATCTTCCAATCTAGCCTTGGGTAGCGTTAATCTCGATTTTCGTTGTAGCTATCAATCTGGACAATTAACCACTAGCGCCGAAAGTTTAGCAGTTCAGTAGATAGTACCTGAGCAAGCGCTTGATTTAGTTCAACGGCCATCAATCCATGCGCGGTTGATGACCATGCTCAATCCGACAAATCAAATCTTGTATCGCTCCTACAGTGTTAACTCCCGATCTATTGATGCCCTCTATGAATTGCATGAAGAAAGAAACTGTTAGTTTTTTCGTCAACTAACAGCATTAGCAAGCATCAAGCGATTTAGGAGGGTGTTATGCAACGACAACGAGCTGTCGTGATCGGCGCAAGTATGGCAGGCTTAGTCGCAGCACGCGCCTTAGCCAATCATTTTCAAACGGTAACCATCGTTGAGCGCGATGCCATGAGCGATGAAACCCAACCACGCAAGGGCGTGCCGCAAGCCAATCATGTTCATATTTTATTAACTGGCGGATTTAATGTCTTGCAACATTATTTCCCGAACTTTACCAACGATTTACATAGCGCAGGCGTGCCAGAGTTGAATTGGTCGCGTGACGTGCAATGGTTTCAGGGCGGTTCATGGAAAACGCGCCAACCCTGCAAGATTAGTTTTTATCCGCAAGCGCGGGTAACCTTAGAAAGCCGCATTCGGGGCTATGTCCACCAGCATCCTAAAATTGAGTTTCGCAGCCAAACCAATGTTGAGCAATTGCTGTTTGATCCCAGCAAAACCAGCGTAACAGGTGTGCTGTTGAAGCATGCTGATCAAACCAGCGAACTTGCAGCCGATTTGGTGGTTGATACGACTGGCCGTGGTTCACGCACCAACCAATGGCTCGAAGCCGCTGGCTATCCAGCCCCGCCCAAAGAAGTTATGCCGATCGATTTGGTCTATGTCAGCCAAATCTTCAAAAAAACCAATTCGCCGCGCAATTGGCAATGTTTGGCTTGCCATCCTTCAGCCGATTCGCCACGTGGGGCAATTATTGCCCCGATCGACGATGAACATTGGATTGTAACGTTGTTTGGCTATCTTGGGCAGCACCCAACCCCTACCAGCGAAGGTGTATTGGAGTTTGTCAAAACCTTGCCAGTGCCCGATATTTATACCACGTTGGCCGAGGCAACTCCTGCCGGCGAAGCTATGCGTTTCGGCTACCCACAGCAAGCATTTCAACGTTATGACAAATTAAAGCGTTTTCCCCAAGGGTTTTTGGTGCTTGGCGATGCTTTATGCAGCCTTGATCCAGTTTTTGGTCAAGGGATGACGATCGCCTGTAAAGAGGCCCATACGCTCGATCAAGTGCTGGCTTCGGCCCAAGGCCAACAAGCAGCAACGTTGGCACAAGCCTTTTTCAAACAAGCGCAGAAAATTATTGATGTACCATGGCTGATTACCCAATCAGAAGCCTTGCGCTTCAAAGGTATGCCAGGCTCGCGCAACCCTAAAATTCGCTTTTTGCAATGGTATACCGATCATGTTTTTTGGCTGAGTGCCCAATCGACCGAAATTTACCAAGCCTTTTTGGATGTGATGCATCTTTTGGCAGGGCCAGAAGCTTTGTTACGACCCAAAGTCGTGCGCGGCGTGCTCGGGCGGATGTTTGGTCGCGCCTAAATCGTTGCGATTTGTCAACCTCTGTTGATAAAAATAACTATAATTTATCCAGCAAAACACCGCTACAATACCCATGATTAGGGCAAAGCCACCAATCAGCGGGATAAGCGGTGGCTTTGCTTTAATCGCCTGCTATTGCATGCAGTAGCAACCGTACCAACGGCGGTACGGACAATTCATACAAGGACACAGCGTTCATGAAAACTAGTTTACAAATCGCTGCCGAGGCTACGCCACGCCCCATCACCCAAATTGCCGAAGAATTAGCGATTGCTGAGCAATTTGTCGAACCGTATGGCCGCTACCGTGCCAAAATTAACCTTGATCTGCTTGATGCGAGCCATGATCGGCCTCGCGGCAAGCAGATTTTAGTGACCGCCATGACTCCAACACCACTTGGCGAGGGCAAAACTGCCACGACGATCGGCCTTGGAATGGCCTTAAGTCGCTTGGGCAAACGCGCCATCTGCACGCTGCGCCAAAGCTCGCTTGGCCCAGTTTTTGGGATTAAAGGTGGTGGCTCAGGTGGCGGCTATTCGCAAGTTATCCCCTTAGAAGATAGCTTGATGCACTTAACTGGTGATATTCACGCCGTGACCCAAGCCCACAACCAAATCGCCGCCATGACCGACAATAGTTGGTATCAAAAAAATCGGCTGGGCATCGACCCTGAGCAAATTCAGATTCGGCGAGTGCTAGATGTCAATGATCGCTTTTTGCGCTCGATCACAATCGGCCAAGGCGGTTCGCAACATGGCATTCCACGCCAAACGGGCTTCGATATTACTGCTGCTAGCGAATTAATGGCTATTTTAGCCTTGGTCAGTGGCGAAAACCATGCCGATGTGATGCGCGATCTCCGCCAACGCATCGGGCGCATGGTGGTGGCGTTCACTCGTCAAGGCCAACCAATTACTGCCGATGATATTCAGGCGGCGGGTGCAGCCACGGTGATTATGCGCAATGCCATTCATCCAACCTTGATGCAGACAATTGAAAATACGCCTGTGTTGATGCATGGCGGGCCATTTGCCAATATCGCTCACGGCAACGCCAGCGTCGTCGCCGATCAAGTTGGCCTGCGGATCGCCGATTATGTGGTGACCGAGGCTGGTTTTGCCATGGATATGGGCGGCGAGAAGTTTTTCGATATCAAATGTCGCGCCTTTGATGCCAAACCTGCGGTCGTGGTGTTGGTCGCTACAATTCGTGCGCTCAAAGCTCACAGCGGGCGCTGGAATATCAAACCAGGTCGCGATTTGCCCACCGATTTGTTGCAAGAAAATCCTGATGCGGTTTATGCAGGCGGGGCCAATCTGCAAAAGCATATTCGCAATGCCCAATTATTTGGCCTGCCAGTTGTCGTTGCGCTTAATTCGTTCCCTGATGATCATCCCTCGGAAATCGAGGCGGTACGCGAAATCGCGATGAGTGCCGGAGCCTTTGATGTAGCGGTGAGCAAGGTATTTAGCCAAGGCGGGGTTGGCGGCGAAGAATTGGCAGAAAAAGTGCTAGCCGCAATTGACCAAGCAGGCCAAGCCCAATTTTTATACGAACTTGAGCAGCCGTTGACCGCTAAGATTGCCACAATTGCCACCAAAATCTACGGAGCAGCGGAAGTTAGTTATAGCGAAGCAGCCAGCGAACAATTAGCCAAACTTGAGGCCAATGGCTTTGGCAATTTGCCGATTTGTATGGCCAAAACTCACTTGAGCATCAGCCATGATCCGGCGCTCAAAGGTGCGCCAACGGGCTATAGCTTCCCAATTCGTGAAGTGCGGGCCAGCATTGGAGCAGGCTTTATCTACCCCATTGCTGGCGATATGATGACCATGCCAGGGCTTAGCGCTAACCCTGCTGCCCAACAAATTGATATCGATGAACATGGCAATACAGTTGGCTTATTCTAGCTACATGTCAATGTTCAATGTCTTTTTGTAAAACAAGCATTTCTTTTTGTAAAGCATCCTTGACTTAATCAACATACTGATCTATACTCAGGTTAGTCAAGTGATTAAGTCAAGGAGCTTTCAATGAACACCAAATCATCGGCATTACGTCAACTTATTATCGCCTTCGTGTTGTTCCCAATCTTGCTGATGGGCGTGATGTTAGCGTTGCCAAACTTGCCTGAATCGCCATGGCGAGCGCTGTTGGCAATCGTGCCCTTGGTTCCAGTTGGCTTGGGCATTCAGGCAATGTATCGGGCAATCAGTGGCCTAGATGAATTTCAACGCCACATTCAGTTGTTAGCCCTAGCGTTTGCCGTAGGCGCGACTAGCTTTCTAACCTGTGGCTATGGATTGCTCCAAGTGTTGGTTGATTTGCCACAACTTTCGTGGCTGTGGATTCTGCCATTATTGACAACCTGCTGGAGTTTTGGTTTAGCCTTCGCCAACCGGAGCTACCAATGAAAAACCGTTTGCGGGTGTTACGAGCCGAGCGTGAATGGTCGCAAGCCGATTTGGCTCAAGCCTTGGGAGTATCGCGCCAAACGATCAATGCGCTAGAAACTGGCAAATACGATCCAAGTTTGCCGCTAGCCTTCAAAATTGCCGACTTGTTTGAGCTAGCAATTGAGCAAATTTTCGAACGGCCAAGCGCTGATCAAGCAACTGAGGAATAACCAACATAGTCAAGTAATTGAATAGCTGAGGTTTTAGGCTAACACTCCAGACTTCAGCTATTCAATGAGTTTTGCGGAGAAGGTATGGATAAACAACAGATCATCGAACAGATTAGCCTAGAACTGTATACCCTCGAATCTGAGGATGCTCACTGGTTTGGATCTGAGGCAAATAACCCCAATCAACTCTGGTATAGCTCGGATCTAGCGCATACGATTGACGACTTGATTTGGGATGAATCGAATGGATTAACCAATCTCCAAAAAGTACAGCTTTTGTTTTCAATCTACGAAGATCTCCCTTGCTATACGCTACTTTCCCTCAATTGGAGTCGGTATCAACAGTTTGATGGCGCGACCCAAGAACTCTATTGGTCCGAAGTTCGCCGAATTTTGTTACAGGGCAAGCTAGCATGGTCAGGCCCACTCGAATATCATCTCACTACAGATTGGTTCGAATTATGTGATAACTGCCAGGATATCTGGAATAGATTAACCCACAATCCAAATTCAGCGCTATTAGCAAGTATCCTCAATAGTTCAGCAACGGCGGCTTGGTATTTAAAAGCACCAATCTATGCTCAATTAATTGCAGATCCTCATTGGCATCCAGCAATTTATCAGAGCTTATATGCCAGCTATTATGCACTTTATGGACAAATTGATAAACATGAGGCGTTAGTTTTATTACAAGGTTTAGTTGTTGATGAATCACGCCAAACCGAATTAGCTACATTGATCAGGAAACTACAAACAGGCGATCGTTATACCAATAGCGCTGGCGTTAAAGGTCTACAAGCTACCTAATACTAAGTGGTTAGCAACTTAGACGTTACACGCGATAGCTATAACAAATATGATATTCGCAGCCTAATTCAGTTTGGAGTTGTTGGGCTAAAACTAAGCCTTGTTCGGCAAATAGCCGCTCCGCTGCAAGGCTTACAAAGCTGGCCGTAGCCGGATCATCAAGATTGTAGATTGCATCAAATTGCTCAGACCAATCGATTAACGCTTGCTATAATTGTGGGCTAATTGGTAATTCGCTGGGATCAAGCTCACCAAACTGAACACCATCGTCCCACCAGAGCGGAAAGCAAGCATACTCAGCTGCTAAACGTAATTTTTTTATCATTTAGGATGTTATACCAACAATCCCCGTAGCCCTTGCAAAAACAAATCAGCCGCTTGATCAAGCTCAGCTTGGGTTACCCCATTGATACTTTGAATCGATAAGCCATTGGAAAAGGTCATAATGCAGCGGGCCAGCGCCAACGGATCAACCGATTCGTGCAGCTGGCCTTCACGTTGGGCACGTTGCAAACGTTCGCTCAAAACGTGCTCTTGGCCCAAACGCCGCTCAATTACATCGTGATGAATTGGCTCGGTTTGCGAATTGCAGACCGGCACACCACGAATTAATAAACAGCCAGCAGGCACTAATGGGTTGGTAATTTGGGCCACATTAGTCCGCAGCAATTGCTCAAGCGCAATAGCAATTTGGGGGTGATCTAAGGCTGCCAGAATTGAAGGCAAGCTCAATTCATAGTAGCGATTCAGCACTTCGCGAAAGAGGCTCTCTTTATTACCAAAAGCTGCATACAAGCTAGGGCGATTAATCCCCATCGCCTCGGTCAAATCGCTCAACGAAGCGCCCTCATAGCCCAAATTCCAAAAAACTTCTAAGGCCTGGTTCAAGGCCACATCACGATCAAAGGCCCGAGGCCGCCCAACTTTTGGTTCATTTACTGCTTTCATCGTCGCTAACCAATCTATCTTTATTGACCATAATGATCATACGCTAAACAGGTGCTTAACACAAGCGCAGATAAAGGATAACGACCAGAATGCCCTCACCCCCAGCCCCTCTCCCACGGCGGCGGGCGAGGGGAGCGCTGCTAGAGCGGTTCCCTCTCGCCTCGCGTGCGGGTTAGGGGGTGAGGGCACGTTACAATTGGTTGTTAACCCAATGAATCATTACATATAGCCGATAGCCTTACCACAATGCGTGCAATTCGTAGCCAAAAACTTAACCTTTCGTGCCCTTCGCGTTCTTCGTGGTTGCATATGGGGATTGGTCGTTGGGGATCGGGTTTTAAACGCAGAGATATAGCGCAATCAACGACTCATACCATCTTTAAAATTGTAACGCTAGCGCCTAATGTTTGCTATTCTATTCAGACTGAGTAACCTGCTCAGAATTTAATGAAGCCTGCGACCGAGGCATTGGTCGTTATAGTGCACATGATGCACAAGGGGATCTGGACGCATGGACCAATCAATTTCTGAAGCCCAAGCAGACATGCGTGATGGCTATTATAGTGGGGCTGCTGGAATTTTGGCTTCAGCACTGGCATGGTCAATTGCGGCAGGTGTGGCACTTACTGGCTCAGCCGAACGATCAATCTGGGCACTACTACTGGGTGGTATGCTGATCTTCCCAGTATCGATTCTGATCAGCAAGGCGCTTGGCGCACGAGGAACGCACACCAAAGGCAATCCGCTTGGGCAACTCGCGGGCGCTAGCACTTTCTGGCTGGTCTTTTCTATGCCGCTTGCCTATGGTTTAGGTCAGCAAAAACCAAGCTGGTTCTTTATGGCAATGCTGTTGGTCATCGGGGGACGCTATCTTGTATTCGCAACGCTTTATGGCATGCGGCTCTACTGGGTTTTAGGCCTTGTCCTTGCGGCAGTAGCAATCGCACTGGCATTTCTAGCAGCAGCTCCTGCTATCGCAGCAAGCGCCGGAGCCGCAACCGAAATGGTCTTTGCGATTATTTGTCTCGTACAACACCGTCAGTCACTGCGCCAAGCTGTTCGCTAAAATCCTACCTGCATTAGCCTTTGTATCCCAGCATAGTCATTCATGGTTGCATGTGGGGATTGGTCGTTGGGGAACGAGGATCGGGTTTTAACCCAGAGGCGCAGAGCGATTAACGGCTATAGGCTATTGACTATCGGAGATTGATTGGCATGCCAACCTGTATTCCGCTAGCCTATAGCCGTTCTGTAATTCGTAGCCAAAAAACTTAACCTTCGTGACCTTCTCGTTCTTCGTGGTTTCAGTACAACGTTCCGCTAGCCTAGAGCCACATGCCTGCCCTTCGTGCTCTTCGTGGATCAAAATCAGGCTTGACAAACCAGCGAATTCTCTATATAGTACCGATCAGTACAAAATATATGTACTAATCGGTACTATATTATTCTAATTGAAATTTAGAAGGATGTTCGATGAGCAAGCCATTAGCCGGAAAAGTTGCCTTGGTCACTGGTGGTTCACGCGGAATTGGCGCAGCCAGCGCGGTTGCCTTGGCTGAACAAGGCGCAGATGTCGCCATTAGTTATGTCGCCTCAGCCAGCAAAGCCGAAGCCGTGGTTGAGCAATTGCAAGCCCTTGGGGTTAAAGCTGTGGCCTTCCAAGCCGACCAAGCCGATAGCGACCAAGTAGCCGCCTTGGTCAATAAGGTTGTGTCACATTTTGGCAAGCTCGATATTTTGGTCAATAACGCTGGAGTGATTCAATTAGCTCCATTGAATGATGCTAACGCCGATTTGGAAGCCGTTGAGCATATGTTTGCCGTGAATGTGAAGGGTGTCGCCAGCGCAGTGCGGGCAGCAACCCCACTTTTGCAAGATGGCGGACGAATCATTTCGATTGGCTCAGTCTCGGCAGATACCGCTCCAATTCCTGGTTTTGGCGACTATTCAGCGACCAAAGCAGCGGTCGCAGGCTATACCCGCGCATGGGCCAATGAGCTAGGACGACGTGGCATCACGGTTAATAATATTCAGCCAGGCCCAATCGACACCGATATGGGACCAGGCGATGGCCCAATGCTCGATATGATCACTCAAGCAATTGCGCTCAAACGGCTTGGCAAGGCTGAAGAAGTTGGAGCAACCGTGGCATTTTTGGCCAGTCCTGGCGCAGCTTTTATCACTGGCGCGACGATTAATGTTGATGGCGGATTGTTGGCCTAAATCAATAAAGGCCTGTGAGTTAATCCCAACTCACAGGCCATCCATTTAACTATTGGGTTGCTAGGAAGGTTTTCAAATCAGCGCTACGGGTCTTAATGCGCTCCATCAACGTGGTCACTGCGCTGTTATAGTCGTCGAGGCTGATTGTTTGGGCGGCGCTTGGGCTGATCGTTGCTGCCAAGGCTGTATATTTTTGGACCAAGGCTTCAGCATCAAATTGGTTGCTGGTTTCGCGCAACGCCGCAATATAGGCCGCATAGTAAGTCGGATCATCAAGCAAATAGCGAATTAATGGCCAATCGCTGGTAATGCTAGCTTTATCAAAGGTATTATTTTGGCCCCCAAAGCCGCCTCCTGGCCCACGCATGCCACCGGCATTGGCATTATTCGGCATTTGGTTACCAGCACCAACAGCTGGATTCGCTACATTTGGTATGGCTTGATTGCCACGCATACCACCGCCGCCCATCGCACCCAAAACAAAGTTGTGATCCCACGAAATCCAGGTTAGTTTGCCAGTCGCTGGGTTGTTGTAAAGATAATAATTATGGGTCATGGCTCCATAGGTATCCCAATGCTCCAGCAGCGTACTAACCCCCAGCCATTTGAGAAAACTTGGCACATCGAAAATCGCTTCCAACTTGGCTCGCCAAGCCGCCGGATCACTGGTGCGTTCGCTGGAATGCAATACATCGTACAAGGCTTCAACATCAGCCCAATCGGTGGTATCGTTATTTTCTTTCTGAAAACTTTCCTCGATTGCATCCTTTGTGCCTGCGGCGAAGCTGGCGGCGCTGCCATCACCCTCGTAAATATTGCCGCTATCATCGCCAAATACGCGGGCAATCGCCGTATCGTCGATCACCTCAACCGCCGTATACAAACCCAGACTTTCAACCCCATCGCCATGATTAATCAACACTTCATAGGTGGCAGTTTCAGCAGCAGGCAAGCCCATTTGCTCAAACACATCGTAGGCCAGCGTTTCGCGCATGGCCGTCGCATCGCCTAAATTGTTCGAGAGCGCCAATTGTTTGAAGCCATAAAAACGTTGGTTCTCAATCTCAGGATAGCTTTTTTCAAATTCATCAAAATCAATTTTAAAGGGCAAATTGGCTTGTTGGCTGTTCCAAGCGCTCATCAACGACGAATTGCCTTTGTAGCGCACGCCCACATTTGTCCAGGTTTGGCCTTCGAAGGTCAATGTTGCCGTGACCCACATTGGGTTTTCGATTGAAAAATTGCCCATATTGGGCATTCCGCCGCCAAAACCACCAGGCATTCTGTTTGTATCAGTAAAAGCACCACCTGGTAGCATTGGCATTCCAGCAGTATCAGTAAACGCACCATTTGGTCGCATCGGCATGCCCAATGTATCAGTAAACGCACCGCCTGGCCGCATTGGCAAACCTGCCGTGTCGGTAAATACGCCACCAGGAAAACCACCGCCCATCTGACGGCTGCCTGGCTCGCCCAACAGCTCGGTCATATTATCCTGCATTGCTTGCCACGAGGCTGAATCGATCGTGATGGTTAATTGATTGACCTTATTTTGGGCAAAAACCACTGCATAATTTGGCTCAGCGCTATCACCATGCGATGCCTCGTTCCAGCCCACTGGCCGAGTGACTGCCGCATCCTCGGCGGTCGGTTCAGCAGTCACAACGGTCGTGGGAGTCGAAGTCGCACAAGCGGCCAAATTTAATCCAATAGCCAATAAGCAAAGCCAACGCCAAAATTTCATGGGAACCTCACAAACGTTACAACATCAAGCAGAGCGCCGCCGTGTGACGACGCTCTGTGACACATTCCAAGTTTCAAAAATCGCTTAGGGCAGTTGATGCTGATCGCGCAGCACGCGGGTGGTGGTTGATTGGCGTTTCGCACTCAGACGAGGCATTTCATCGTAGAAAATTTTCAAATCGGCCATATCGTGCAGTAAATCGATGCGGCCAATTTCAACCCGCTTGACGGCAATTCCGGTGCGTTCGCGCAAATCGGCTAACAATTCTTCGCTACGTGCAGGCCCAATCAGTTCAATTTTGTCGTAGGCTACGCGCTTGTTGGCTTCAAATTGAAAGCCCCAACCTTTTTCGAGCACAAACAAAATCACCAAAATCACAGCGTTAGCGATGCCAATTTGCAGCAAACTGCCACTATGCATCAGCGAATTCATCACGCCCAGCGCAATCAAAATAAACAAATAGGTCATTTCGCGAATCGGAATCTCGTCGGTGCGATAGCGCAGCAACGAGAAAATTGCAAATAGTCCGAAGCCCACGCCTACGCCTACCTCGACGCTAGTCAGAAAGCCCAGCACAAAGTAGATGATCATATTGAAGCCAATAAAGGTAAAAACAAAGTTTTTATCTTGGGTCACGGGATAGTATACGCCGCGCACAATCAGCAGCGTTACCAATAAATTAAAGCCCGCTCCCAGCAAAAATTGCGTTAAATCAGTTGTCATTGGGCATACTCCATCAATGTATTCAGATAGCGCAGGGTTGGTTTAAAGCTATTGCGTGGTAAATCGGGATAGAGCAACGCCGCCCCACTGCAATATTTACTCATGCCAATCGTGTGCAAATGTTGTCCGCGAATGCCTTGGATAAACGGCGAACCACGATTTATCCCAGCTTGTTTGACTTCGGCAATCACCACACCCGTCAGTTCAACTGAATGCGAATCAGCTTGAAAGCCAATCCCAATATCCAAGGTTACACGCTCTTGCTCAGCGATATTGACCAAGGTGATGCGGCTGAAATTGTTGGTCAAGGTTGGTTGCAATAAGCTCACTTCAAATGGCACAATGCGTTGTAAAAAGCTGGAACTGGCAGCTGTAAACGTTTCCACGGCATAGGGTGTTGCAAGCCGATGCTTGATCGTGCGATATTTATTCACTTTATGTTTAACTTCGAGAAAATAGTTCTGCGTATCGAGATAGGTTCGGCTACGCACTTTGTAGCGATTGCGGCCACCAGCGTGATGCCGACGGTACAAGGCAAAATCGGCAGTATCGAAATAGAGCGTATGATAGCGATGCATGCGCCGCCCAGCGATCTCCAACACCCGATAATCTGCTGCCAAATCGGGTAAGATTGCAGCCAATTGCTGAATCGAACATACATATTTGCTATCGGTACGATTGAGCAAGGCCACCGAATCCATCTGTTGGAGACTAATCGAGCGAAAGCCAGCCAACCTTGGCTGAATCAAGGCTTGTGGCTCGGTGCAATCTGGTTCATAGGCCAGAGTTAGCTCATTTGGCCAGATTAAAGTTGGTTGATAACGCAATTGTTGCAGCATAATCGTTGTTCCTTCGCAAGCCGCAACGCCAGAGCGGTCGGCCATCAGTGTTAGCTTCTGATTAAGAGTTTATCCAAGAATTGTTATAAAACTGTTAGGAGATCTCGCATTTGCTATGTAGTTTTGGGGCGAATTTGCGCGTGAGGGTTTGCAACTGGTAGGCTAATCGTAAAAGTCGTGCCGCTGCCCACCCAAGAATCGACGCTGATTGTGCCTGCATGAGCTTCAACAATCGCCTTGGCAATCGCCAACCCCAAGCCCGAAGTGCTACTCGCGTTGCGCTGCCGCGCTTTATCGGCACGATACAGCCGATCAAAAATAAACGGCAGATCGGCGGCATCAATTCCACTGCCCGTATCCTGCACCGTGATCACCACCTGATCTCCACGCAGCTGTGCTCCCAAGCTAATCGCGCCAGCGCTGGCATAACGCAAGGCATTCGAGACCAAATTGTTCAGCACTTGGGTCATGCGATCAGTATCGACATCAATTGAAGGTAATTGCTCGGATGCTTCGACCGTTAGCGCAATGCCTTGAGCCTCAGCCTGCATAATATGAGCGAGACCAACCCGCTCTAAAATAGCACGCGGATCGATCATCCGCCGATTGAGCACTAACTCGCCTGCATCAGCCAACGAAAGCACCCGCAGATCTTCGACCAACCGTTGTAAATGCTCAACTTCTTCGTGCAGCACGTTATAAATAGTTGGCGAACCAACAAAACGTTGATCTTTCAGGCCTTCGGTGTAGCTGCGTAAAATACTCAACGGTGTGCGAATGTCGTGGGCAAGATCGGCGGTCATTTGTTGGCGCTGTTGACTAGCACGGGCCAATTTGGCACTCATCTGGTTAAATGATTGGGCTAATTGACCAACTTCATCGTGCGATTGCACCGTCACCCGATGATCAAATGTCCCATCAGCCAATTTGTGGGTAGCAGTAATCAGAGCCCGAATTGGCCGCGTCAAGGTTTGGGCTAGCAATGCACCAATCAACAAGGCCAAAAGAATTGCTGCGCTGGCGCTGGCGGTTGCCGCCCACGTCACTCGCGCCAAAAAATCTTGTTCAGGCGAGGGTGGTGGCAATTCAGGGTTTGGCACAGTCATCGGATGCGGCAGCATATAGCCAACCGTCTGTTGATTGACTACAATTGGCTCGCCGGCAAAACGCAAAATATCTTGCATGGTTTGGGTTGCGGTTGATTCTTGCAGGCTATTGATGATCGCACCGTTGGCATCGACCAACACCACATTTTGGCGCAATTCAATTAATCCAGGTTGGGCATCAAGCGCTTGGCTCAAGCCTTGCCAACTGCCAGTTGCTGCATAATGCTCAGCGAGCGCATTCGCCAAAGCCGTGCGATCACGTTCTGAGAGAAAGCGACTGAACTCTGAGCGGGTACGCACAACCACCAATAGCGCCACTAAGGAAATTCCAATTAAGCCGACCAACAAAAAAGCCAAGATCAGCTTGGTTGCCAACGAGTGGCGCAGCTGCCAGATTCGGCGCATAGCTCACCTCATTGTTTTTTAAAGCGATAGCCCATGCCATACACCGTCTCGATATAGCGTGGCTGACGTGAATCTGGCTCAATTTTAGTGCGCAGATTGCGAATATGCACATCGATTGAGCGCTCATAGCCTTCGTAGGCATCGCCAAGCGATAAGCGATCAAGCAAATCGAGCCGCGAGAAAATCAGGCCAGGCGCAGTCATAAAGGTGGCCAAAATTTCAAGCTCGGAGCGAGTTAGGCTTAGTTGTTGCTCACCGACCAAGACCGTTGCCGACCCGCGATCGAGCACCAAATCGCCAGCCCGAATCAGATCTGGCTCAAGCGTTGGTTTATGGGTGCGACGCAGCACAGCGCGAATCCGCGCAATTAATTCACGCATATTAAACGGCTTGGTTATGTAATCGTCAGCGCCCAATTCCAAGCCAATAATTTTATCGTGGTCTTCGACCCGCGCTGTGAGCATAATCACTGGCGTGTTGGATTCTTTGCTAAAGGCCAGCAAAAATTCAGTTCCATTCATCTCAGGCATCATCAGGTCAAGCACCACCAAATCGGGCTTTTCAATCCGTGCCCGATACAGCGCTTCCCGCCCATTACTAGCCTCAACCACGCGATAGCCCTCTTGCTCAAGCGAGAGCCGAATCACTTGGCGCAGTTTAGCTTCATCATCAATTAATAAAATGGTATAGTCCATCAGCCAAATCTCCATTCGCTAACCAGCCCAAAACAGCCGCAGTAAGCGCTAGCATAGCAGCCAATTATGGAGAAATTGTGAGGATCGGAGGGGAATTTTGCGGTTTATAGCGTGAGCATGCCCTCACCTCAACCTTCCAAGGGTAGGTAGTTAAAAAGACACTCCGCTACAAACCAAGTGATGCTAGTTTGATCGTTAGATTCGTGCCCTTCTTAAATTGTACTTTAGGGGGTTGCAGGGGGATTAAAGCCCCCTGCGTCTCCCGCCTTGAGGCGGGACGGAAGGGTGGTGATCAACAATTCATGGTGATTGATCGATGATGTGGGTAAAACCTACCCTTGATCAGCAAAAAGGGAATATGGCGAAATTAATAACCTTCAGCAATTTGCTCGGAGAGCGTTGCCCGCAGTTCGGGCGAAACCCGCATATACAAACCAGTTGCCTCAGCCACAATCGTACCATCAGGCAATTGGGCAAAACCTTCGACCTCAAGCGCTCGCCCGCGATCACGCACCATGCTGGCAGTAAAGGTAATTTCTTGATCAATCGGGGCTGGCTGGCGATAGCGAACCTCAAAACGCCCAGTCATCGTCCAAGCATCGATCAAAAATCCCACTCGACCGAGCGTTTCATCAAGAATTGTCGCGATAATGCCGCCATGCACAAAACCGGGCCAACCTTGATGAAGTGCGGTTGAGACAAATCGCGTGATCACCGTTTTCTCTTCCTCAAAGAAATCCAATTGCAAGCCACTGGGGTTATTTTTGCCACAGACAAAACATGCCTGTGAATCTAATTGGCGATTCATGAATGCTCCTTTTGCAAATATAGGCGATTATAGCGCAAAAAAACCACGACTCGCGGTGAGCCGTGGTTGCTGTTTATCTGTAGATTTAGGCTTAATTTAATTTGCGGACTACTGGATGGAAGCTAAACAGAACCGTCATCACCAGCATAATCACGCCACAGGTTGCAAACAAGGCTGGTGCACCAAATTTGTCAGCGACTAACCCAGCCACCCCATAGCCAACTGGCAATAAGGCGATTGAGCCAAGCAAGTCGATGCTGGCAACCCGCCCAAGTTGTTCGCGCTCAACCATTTCTTGCATGGTATGCGTCCAAATCAAGCCAAAGGTTGCAATCCCGATCCCGCGGAAGACCAATACGCCCAGCAAAGCTGCCAAGGCCATGGTTCCCCCAAGCATACTCACATTGAAACCAATAATCCCGACCAAGAGCGTAGCCAAACCAGCAAGAAATAAAGCTCCATAGCCCATCAAGCCACGGCGGCGCAAGCGATTACCTTTGCTCAGCCAGATCGAGGCCGAAACCGCACCCAACGCAATGCTGGCATGCGCCCAACCTAATCGTTCGCTGGGTAAATTCAAAAATTTATTAATCAAAATTGGCAGGGCGGTTTGAGCAGGAGCAGCCAGCAGCAAGTTAGCTAACGACGAAAGAATAATCGTCATCCAGAGCCATGGATTAGTGCTGACGGTTTTCAAGCCAGCCCCAACATCCTTTAAAATGCCACTCGAGCGTTTGGCCTTGGCTCGGCTGGCATCAGTCGATAACAGCGGAATCAGACACAAGCCCGAAACCAAAAATGAAACACTGTTGAATAAAAAGGCGGTTGCCGATCCACCGAAACCAACAACCAAAGCGGCAATCAATGGCCCCAAAATCAAGGTCATTTGGGCGCTCAGAGCTGTCAGTGAATTAGCTCCAGGCAGCGATTCAGCCGGCACAACATCGGGCACTAAGGCGCTATAGGCTGGTTGGAAGAACGAATCAAAAAACCCAAAGGAGATACTCGCCGCATAAATATGCCAGAGTTGCAGCGTATTCGTTAGGGCCAGAATTCCAACCCCACCCACAATCAAGGCTCGCAACATATCCGAGCTAAACATCAGCCAACCACGTGAAAAGCGATCAACCGCTGCGCCGCCAAGTAGCAAAAACACGATCATCGGCGCAAATGAGCAGATCAAAACCAAGCCCATGGCCGTTGCCGAGCCAGTTTTTTCCAAAACCCAAAGCGAGAGCGCCACTTGATACATCGTATCGCCCAAACGCGAAATCGTCTGGCCCGTCCAGAGCAAAGCAAACAAGCGTTGTTGTAAGGGTCGAAATAGGCTATTCTCCGAGGTTCGTGAGGTCATGCTTCCTCCTACAATTTCGCGCTACGATGAGCAACATCCCAACTGTTGGCTTGCTCACCTTAAATATTGTGCATGGGAGATTCAGCGTGGAACCCTTAGCCCAACAATCTTGTACTAGCTACGCCGCTCTGCGTATGATCGGCTATCGTAAGCATTGGCAGGCCAGCTACTGGCACAATTGGCAAGTATTGGCGCTTGAAAGCAGTTATCGGCGTGGATGGCTGTTCTCTCTGCCCTAGTATGCTCTTAATTCAGAAGCTGGGATGTAGGCTATGATCGCGTGGCGAATTATACCAATTTTTAACTTTTCCTGCAAGGTGGTTTTTTATCCAAGCATGGTATAGAAGTAATATCCTAAATGAAATCTGTCAGATTTATCTAGCGGCAATATTTTTATGATTAATTCATAACATGTTTATACAGCGTACAGCAATTATTTTGTTAAATGCGGTTATTTAAGCTTAATCGGCCCTGCGAACGAAGCCAAATTGGCCCACCAACCCTACAATCGAGCCAAGCAAAGCAGCTTCATAGTTCAAGGATACAAACCTATGCCATGGCAGATTGTTGAACGGAGGATCGGACGAGCGGGCACACCGCAACAACGTCAGCAGCGCCAACGCCGTTGGGATCAACGCTATGGAGTCGATCAGTGGGCAATTGGCTACCAGATTGCTGGCGAATTTGTGCTTCAAGAACATGCCATCGAATCGATTTATAATGCTAGTTATGCCGCTCATTTTGAGCAAAATCCCGCTGACTTGGCTGAACTACTGGCACTCGCCAAAACGATTTACAACCCACACGCCCAAGCAACCAATAATGTCGATCTGCAAGTGCCAGCAATTCTGGCCTATCTCAAACGTCAAAACTTGCAGTTCCAAGGCCACGAGCGCTTAGCAATTGGTTCATGGCAAGGCCAAGCTAGCCATCCCCTGAGCATTCGGCTTAGCCCATTGCACATTCAGGTGATCAACGACCCCGACACCACGCTTGAGCAGTTTTGGCAGGAGCAAAAATGTTTGGCCCAGTGGGTCGATTAGGACTTGTACATAAACATAATCAATTGCCACTTGCTTTAGAGCATACTCTAAGCTATATCATACAATCAGTAGATGTTGATATTTGTGCAGGAGTTGAATGTATGGTGATGCAACAGGTCGTTGAACAAAGCTTAACCATCCAACAGATGGCCGAAATTACTGGCCTCAGTGCCCACACCTTGCGATATTACGAACGTGCAGGCTTGCTGCACGATTTGGTTGATCGTAATCAGCAAAATGGCTATCGCTCCTATACCCAACGCCATATCAATTGGATTCATTTCATCAAATGCCTACGAGCCACGGGCATGCCAATTCGTGATATTCGGCGTTACACCGAATTGCTGCATCAAGGCGACCATACCGTGCGCGATCGTTTGAACTTGTTAAAAGCACATCGACTACGGGTTGAGCAGCAACTAACCGAGGTGCAACAACATCTTGAGGCGGTTAAACGCAAAATTAGTTATTATGAAACGCTTGATTAATGGGGATTAAACGTTCAATTAATCGCCTTAAAAATCAGCGCTTAACCTGATCTTTCATTCTCAAACTATGGTATGATCGGCGTAAGTTGATCGATTTTAGGGTTTGCTTGTGGTTAAGTTGCGCCAAATAACCAGTGTACTGGGCATTTTATGGCAGCAATTGCTCTGTTGGGCGATGGTGCTGCATCTTGGCGTGGGCTGCCCAGTCGGCTGTGTGGTTAATTGCGAAGCCCAAGCACAGCTTAAAACTCCAGTCATTGAACAACCAATCGTCTTAGAATGTACCACTGAACACTCGGTGATCCCAAGCTATGCGGTTGAGCCAAGTAGTCCTGCCAACACCGTTGTGCAGTTGGTCGCTTGGTTTCCAATGGTGTTAATTCTGCCCTCCTTTAGCCGCAACCTAGCCAGCCAACGCCAGCAATGGCTGATTCCGCTGCAACAGGCTTGCTCGTATATTGTGCTGCCCACCGCACCGCCTCCTCGTCCAACAAGCTGAGTCCATCGTTCGATTCAGATTTTGTTGATGCTGTAGATCTACAGCTTTTTCGAGGATGTGCATGATGAGTAACTCAACCCGTTCAGCCAAAGGCCACCGCCGCAACCAGCCAGCCCGTTCGTTCAAAATGTTTTATCTCGCCCTTGGGGTCATTGGCATTCTTGGAATTGGCTTTGTGCTCGTTCAATCGCTGAGCAAGCCCGCCAGCGTCAGCAATACTGGGCCAATGCCCAACCAAGCTGGTTTAAACGCGCCCGTTGGCAAAACTGCTGATAACTATTGGTACAAAGGCCAGTCCGATGCCCCAGTCAAAGTCGAAATTTACGCCGATTATGAATGCCCAGCCTGCCGCACGCTGGAACTCGAATTAGCTCAAGCCGATTTCGATGGGTTGTATGTCGAAACTGGCAAAGCTCAAGTGATCTTCCGTGAGTTTCCGCTGAAAACAATCCACAAATCGGCCCAACTAACCGCTGAAATCGCCCGCTGTGCTGGCGATCAAAATCTATTTTGGCCAATTCACAACGCCTTGTTCGATAGCCAAACTCAATGGGCGCAAAGCCTTGGGCCAAAAACTCAAATTATGGCCGCCGTCGAACAAGCAGGCGCTGACCGCCAAAAAATTGAAAGTTGCGTCGATGCCGGAACCTATACTGATGTGATCAACACTGCTTACGATGCAGCACTAGAACGTCAACTACAACAAACGCCCACGGTATTTGTCGATGGTCAACAAGTTAACTTCGAAACCGACTTTGCCAAAACCTTGATGGCAGCGGTCGATGCTAAATTGCCAGCCAATAGCAGCAATTAATTAAAAAGGCGAGCGATCCAAGCATGTTGGATCGCTCGCCAATATTTTAGGCCTGCTTGAAGAAACGAATTAGCTCGCGGGCATGCTCCAAAAATTGGCCATCGGTCGAGATTTGGGCGACAGCATGTTCAATTTCGCGGCTAATTTGGCGATGTGCTACCTCGTTATTGGTGCTCAAGCTTTGCAATTCGACGTTTAATTGCTCGATGCGGCGCTCTAAACGTTCAGCCTGTTTGACCTGCTCGCTGGCCCATGAATCGGCTTCTTCAAGGTTCAATTGCTCAATTTTGTATTCGAGTGTTGCTACTTTATCTTTGAGCAACATAATATCATCGCGGGGAAAACGCACTTCCTCATGAATCGTGGCTAGCCGTTGGGCCACATATTCATAGCCTCGTAAGGCTGGCCGCAACCCAGTTAGCAAAATCGCAGCGCCAGCTGCAATATAGCCAACGCTGCTAATATCGCTGGCGGCAACGCCATATAAGGCCACCGCCGAAACCAGATGCAACAACACTGCCCCAACTAATGATTTTTTGGCAATCGACTTGGCATAGTGCTGTTGGCTGGCTTGAACGACAATACCGCGTTGCTGCGAAATTTCAGCATCGGCCATCACCGTGCGAGCATCAAAATAGATATTCCAAGGAATGACCGTAATTGCCAAGAGCCACCAAACGCTAACAATGCCCACCAACCAATCGGTCACGTCGCCAGCCGGAATATCAAACCAGCGAGTCATAGCAAAGAGCACAATCAACAAACCTGTTAGCAGGCTGCTCATCAACAAAAAGCGGCTAAAACTTGGGCGTTGAGCAGTAATCATGGCAAACCTCCAGCGCAGCAATCAAGCGAGATAGGCTCATTCTAGCAGGCTGAAGGCTTGCCGCAATGCATCATTCGATACAGATTAAGGTGCATTTGGCGGCCAACAAAATCACCAAGCAGCAGCTGATACTTGGTGATTGAAAAACAACAAAGGTTTATTCTGCTGGTTTAAGTCGATTCAAGCCCTCAAAAATCAAGGCCATCGCCAAAGCCACCACAAACAGATAAGTTCCCAGCATTTCGAGGCCCAAGCCATCGGCCAATAAACCAAAGCTACTGGTAATCGAAGCGCCGCCCAAGGTTGCCGCAGCAATTTGAAAACCAATCGTATTAGCCGAGTGGCTTGGCCCCATGCGAGCTGGCGTTAAGGCAATAAACGAAGGGAACATTGGGGCTAGTGCCAAACCTAGCAAGGCAATCCCAATCAAGGTCAGCCAAGGAGCAACATTCAACCAGAATAACACCACGCCGATAATCGCCGCCAGCATGCTCAAACGTAACAAACTCAAAACACTGATCCGACCAACGATCACGCCCGAAAGCAACCGCCCAACCGTCAAGCTGCCCCAATAGACACTCACCCAAACCCCAGCAATGCCTGGCGGCATACCACGCGAGGTTGTGAGTAGGGTATACAACCATTGGCCTGCACAAAATTCCAAGCCCGTGTACAGGAAAAACAGCAGAATGCTCAGCCATGTCGCTGGTAAACCCAAGGTTTGCAGCATTGTGGCGCTTGCAACCGGTTCCACAGCAGCCTCAGAATGTTGGGTTTGCCATTGTTTGCGGGTAATTGCAAAGGCACTGGCTAGTAATAGTTGTGCAATCCCGACCACCACATAGCCAACCCGCCACGATTGATTGGCGCTAATAATGCTACTCATAATGACTGGGCCGCTAGCAGCGCCCAAGCCAAACGAAGCATGTAACCAGTTGAGTGTGCGTGGGTTGAAATTATCAGCAGCGTAGGTATTCAAGCCCGCATCAATCGCGCCTGCGCCCAAACCTGCTAAAATACCCAAACTCGCCATAAAAATCCAAGTTGGGGCATAACCATAGCCCAGCAAACTCACAGCGGTCGCCAGACAACTCAAGACCAACAGCCAACCAACGCCAATTTTGGTCAATACTCGCCCACTGCTAAAACTGGAAATCAAATAGCCAATCGTGCCGCTCGTAACTAACGCACCCAAGGCATCAAGCGATAAACCAAACTCTGCGCGAACCGATGGCCATGCAACCCCAGTTAGGCCATCGGGCAACCCTAAACTGATAAATGCTGCATAGGCCAAGCCAACTAAAAGCGTCGAATGCCGCCGAAGCGAAGGTGTAGAATGCGCCACGATTCAACCCATTACCTTTCTGAAACGTTTTTTCTGTAACGATTCAGAAGTATAGCATGTATAATAAAGGCTGACAATCAGTCCAAAGGAGCAGATCTGTGGCACATGATCACGAACCCGCAAAGCCCCATCGGATCACCATTAGCACCGTTGCCGCTGCTTTAGGGGTCGCTGTCTCGACCGTTTCTAACGCCTACAATCGACCCGACCAACTTTCAGCAGAGCTGCGTGAACGAGTGCTGGCAGTCGCTACCGAGCTTGGTTACCCTGGGCCAAACCCAGTTGCTCGCAGTTTACGCCAACAACGGGCTGGCGCGGTCGGGGTGCTGTTTGCCGAGCGCCTGCCCTATGCCTTTCGCGATCCGGCGGTGTTGATGGTGCTTGAAGGGATTGCTACCACGCTCGAACAGGCTGGTCTCGGCTTATTACTCGTGCCAGGTCGCGACGACGACACCACCACCGTTCAACAAGCCTTGGTCGATGGCTTTATTGTCTATTCGATGATGGAAACTGATCCCTTGGTTCAGGCTGCTCTGAAACGTCGGCTACCGACAGTGCTGCTTGACCAACCGCCCCGCCCTGATGTACCGTCGATTATCGTTGATGATGAGGCTGGCGCACGTATGGCCACCGAGCATCTATTAAGCCTCGGCCATCGCCAATTTGCAATTATCACCGATCGCTTGGTCGAAACCAATCTACGACCATCGAGTGCGCCAATAAACGTTCATGATCAGAGCAAACCAACCTTTTTCGTCACCCAATTACGCTTGCAAGGCTATCGCCAGCCACTTGAAGCAGCAGGCATCGATTGGCGCAGCGTGCCAATTTACGATTGCAACGATAACAACGAAGCCGATGGTGCAGCAGCCATCCAAATTTTACTCGCCCACAACCCACGTCCAACTGCCATTCTCTGTTTAACCGATCGTTTGGCGTTGGGGGCAATCGCTGGAGCGCAACAAGCGGGCTATCAGGTTCCGCAACAGCTTTCAATCGTGGGCTTTGATGATATTCCTCAAGCCAGTCAAAGCGTGCCGAGCTTAACCACCATTCGCCAAGATCATCGCCAAAAAGGCTTATCAGCAGGCCAAGCCTTGATTGAACTGCTGGCTGGCCAAAGCCCAACCAGCTATCAACGGCTGGCAGTCGAGTTGGTAGTCCGCGATTCGACCGCAGCAATTTAAACAGAAAACCCTGATCCTAAAGCAATTAGGATCAGGGTTTTCTGCACTATGTCAAATTTATTCGAGCGGTAAACCGGTCATTGGGTCGAACAAGCCACGGCGTGGCTCAGCAGCCGTGCGGGGTTCGTTTGGCTTTTTACCACCTTCAGAATAGTGATCATTCTGAACACCACTGTAGGCCCGATCAATAAATGGGCGAATTAAGTCAATTGGCAATGGGAAGACCAAGGTCGAATTCTTTTCGACCGCGATTTCGGTCAAGGTTTGCAAATAGCGCAATTGCAAAGTCACTGGCTCGCGTGAAATCACATCGGCAGCTTCAGCCAAACGCTTGGAAGCTTGGAATTCACCGTCGGCGTGAATGATCTTGGCGCGTTTTTCGCGCTCGGCTTCGGCTTGTTTTGCCATCGCCCGTTGCATTGATTGAGGCAATTCAACGTCTTTAATTTCAACGATATTAACTTTGATGCCCCAAGGCTCAGTTTGTTCGTCGATAATTTGCTGCAAACGATGGTTGATTTGCTCACGTTGCGAAAGCATTTCATCAAGCTCAAACTGACCAACAACTGAACGCAGGGTCGTTTGGGCAATTTGCATGGTTGCGCGAATGTAATCCATCACATTCACTACCGCCTTGCCTGGATCAATCACCAAGAAGTACAACACCGCATTCACCCGAATGGTCACATTATCACGGGTAATAACTTCTTGGGCTGGCACGTCCATCGTAATCACGCGGGTGTCGATCCGAAACATACGCTCAAGCATGGGAATCACAAAGAATAAGCCAGGCCCGCGCACGCCAACCAACCGTCCTAAGCGAAAAATCACGCCTTTTTCATATTCTGGGATAATTTTGATTGCCGAGATCAAAAAGAAAAATAAGATCACCGCAATGAAAATTAAGGCAATTCCGCCAAACTCACCCATTGTAATCACCTCCGCGCATTAGCGCCCACTATGCGCCACTCGACGCACAATCAAGGTTAAACCATCTAAACCAACAATTTCAGCCTGATCGCCTACGGTCAATACATCATCGGAACGGGCTTGCCACAAGGCTCCTTCAACAAATACCGTGCCTTCAGGCGCAACTGACGAACGAACTTTAGCAATTGTGCCAACCAAACGATCGCCGCTGGCTCCACGACCAACGCGCTTGCTGCGGCGAATAATCCAAATGCTTAGCCCAATCACGCTTGCCAGCCCAAGGCCAAGGCCTGTAATCAAGGCGCGTGAGACGATAATCCCAGGTGCTTCGGCTGGATCAACCAGCAACAAGGCACCAATCACAAATGAAGCTAGGCCACCAACCGTCAAAGCTCCGTGTGCGGTCGCAAAAATATCAATCCCAAATAGCACAAAAGCCAGAATCAGCAGCACCACCCCAACCGTGTTGAGCGGCAGTACACTGAGGCCATACAAGCCCAAGCAAATCGCGATTACGCCCAAGAAACCACCCACGCCTAAACCTGGGTTGGCCGCCTCGAAATAAATGCCCAAGCTACCGAGGCTAATCAACATTGTGGCAATCGTGGGGTCGCCCAAGAAGTGCAAAAGCCGTTCGAGCCACGTCATTTCAATTGGTTGGAAAGCACTGGTTTGGGTTTGCAGCGTCACCTGATTACCATTGGCCAAGGTTACTTCGCGGCCATCAAGCTGACGCAATAAATCAGCATCATCTTGGGCAATCAGATTAATCACACCGAGTTCAAGTGCCTCGTTGCTACCAATCGAAACACTTTGGCGCACTGCTTGCTCAGCCCATTCAGCATCCCGATCATTCGATTCGGCCCAAGTGGTGATTCGCGCAACGGCATCGTTGGTAATTTTATCGCGCAGATCACCTTCCATATCTACGCCGCTCCCATCGACTGGATGGGCCGCACCAATGTTGGTATTGGGCGACATTGCGGCAATATGGGCAGCATAGGTAATAAAAACTCCAGCCGAACCAGCATTCGCACCTTGGGGCGTAACATAGACAATCACTGGCAATTTGGCATTGAGTACAGTCTCGCCAATTTGCCAAGTTGAGGTTGTTAGCCCACCAGGCGTGTTTAATTTAATCACTAAACCTTGACATGCTTGCTGTTCAGCTTGGATCACGCTCCGTTGCAGATAATCGGCAACCGCTGGATTGATAATGCCACTGACCGAAGCCACACACATAGCATCGTCAGTCGCAGCATAACTCAAGCTTGGTAGGGTTACCAAACTTAGCCAAACAATTAAAGCTAGGATTCGCAGCTGTCTCATCGTACCTCCCTTGGCGATGCCATACAGCCTATACGGGGCAACATTCAAAATGATGCAACATTGCTTAATCCTATTGTAGCAGGCTTCGCAAGGGCTAGGCCACCCCAAGCGAGATTAACTCGATTTAAGAATTCTCACAAAATGTTCATTTTAAACAGCGAACTCTCGCTATCCGCGAAACCTGAACCTGCGGTATACTTAGTGGGTTCTCTGTGTGCTGGTTAGCCGAATCGTTCAAATCATATTATCAAGCTACATGCATCAATGAAAAAAGCTTTTTTGCTCTTTTGGGTGATGATGCTGGCAGTTCTTGCCTGTGGAATAGCGATTTACTATCTCCCAGCAAGCGCGGCAGTCACTCCCTCCAATTCATATCTTGAACGCACTGCTGCTGTTACTTCCGAGGCTGATGTTCCACCGTTGGTTTCCTCGATGCCACCAAGCGTATGGTTTTTTCCTGAACGCGCCAAAATTGGTAGTGTTGAAATTGGCGGTATGAGCGAGGATGAAGCCTTAGCCGCCTTGCAAGCAGCCTATCCCAACCCCACCTTGACTTTGACCAACCCAGTTTTGCTTGAGCCAATCAAACTCGATGGTCAACAACTTGGCTATCAGCTCGATTTTGCCCAAGCCTTACGCGATGCTCACGACCTAGCTGAAAAGCAAATTCCAATTCGCTTAGCAGTCAATGCCTCGTTCGATCAGCAATTGCTCAATCAGACGCTTGGCGAAATTGAGCAGGCGCTAGCTATCTCGCCCACGGTTGGCTATGATCGGGTGGTCTATGCCTTTGTGCTGACTCCTGGCTTGACGCTTGATCGAACAGCCTTGGTAGCCGAAATTACCCAAACCTTGCAACTGAGTCAAACTGATCCACTGTTGATTCCAACGAGTCCAGTCACGGCGAATTTGCAAGCGAGCACCGAACAACTAACGGCAGCCTTGGCCGATCGCGAGGCTGAGTGGGATGGCGTGGTTGGCATCTCAGTTTACGATATGGAAACCAAGCAATGGTTCGATTATCAAGCCAATACGGTTTTTTCGGGCATGAGCGTGCTGAAAATTCCAATTTTGCTGCAATCATTTCTTAGTCGCGAAAGCTTCACCAAAAATCAATATGCCATGATCGATCTGATGATTGGTGATAGCGATAACGAAGCTTCCAACGATCTGCTAGCCATGATCGGCGATGGCGATAGCTTAGAAGGCGCATACATCCTTGATCAAACATTAACTGATATTCTAGGCCTAGAATATACAACCTTGGCCGCCCCATTTGAGTCGATCGATTATCTTTCAAATGTCCAGGGCGTAGAAATTCCCCAACGAGGTCAAGAGGGTGCTCGGCCCTACACCGACGCAGATCCCTATGTCCGTTCATCGCCACGCGAGATGGCCCAAGTCGTTTTGGCGATTGTCGAGTGTAGCCAAGGCCAAGGGGTTTTGCTAGCAATCAAAGATAGTTTGCTCAGCCCTGAACGCTGCGCTGAAATGTTGGAGATCTTAAGTCGGAATAAAGATACCAACAAAATTGTGGCGGGTGTCGCTGAAGGTAGTTTTGTGGCCCATAAAAGCGGCTGGATCGATGATGCTCGTGCCGATGCAGGCTATGTGCGCGATCCCAACGGTGATGAATATATTGTGGCCATGTGGATTTGGCAAGACACCGACTATATTGATACACCAGTTTCTGATCCACTACTCGCCGATCTTTCGCGGATCATCTATACTGCACGCCATCCACAAATTCGCTAGTCGTCGTTTGGAAAGGGCTACTGGGATGATTGGAACAGAACCGCTTTACATTGAACAGTTGAAGGTTGAAGCCGAACGCTTGCAACGCCGTTTTGAGCAAGCAACCGATGTTGATGAATTTATTCGCGTTAGCCAAGAAGCTAGCCGCCGAATTGCTGTGCTTGCCCCGATTGCCAGCATTATTCAGCGCTATATGCTCATTTCCGAGTTGGCCCACCGCGAGTACGAAGCTCACAAGCCCCAACCTAGCGAAGCGTAGCTGGGGCATAGTGTTGCAATAATACGGGCTGTGGAGCTTCTTCAACTAATTGTAGAAACAGTGGCACTAAGGCTGGGTCAAAATGGCTGCCCGCCAAACCAGCAATATGTTCACGAATTTGTTCGACCGGCCAGCCTGCACGGTATGGTCGGTCGGACCGCAAAGCATCCCACACATCAGCCAAGGCAAAAATTCGCGCCGCTAAAGGAATTTCCTCACCTTGCAACCCACGCGGGTAGCCGCTACCATCCCATTTTTCGTGGTGACAATAGGGAATATCTAAGGCTGGCTCTAAATAATGGATTGGCCGCAACAGCTCATAGGCATAGGTTGGGTGTTTTTGCATAATAACCCACTCTTCGGCAGTCAATGGGCCAGGCTTATGTAAAATCGCATCGGGAATACCCATTTTACCGATGTCGTGTAGCAACGCCCCACGCCAAATTTGGGTCAGATCGTCGCCAGTAATTCCCAAGGCCTCAGCAATGCGCACCGTCATTTCAGTCACGCGCTTGCTATGGCCCTCGGTTTCTTTATCACGCAAATCTAAAGCCCGCGACCAAGCCTCAATGCCCGCATTATAGGCATCGATAATTTCTTGATTCAGCCGCTCGACTTGGCGGCGCTCATCTTGCAAACGTCGATAACGATTCAAACGCGTAATCGTTTGCAAACGGGTTTTTAGTTCAAGGCTATCAATTGGTTTGCTCAGAAAATCGTCGGCTCCAGCGCGTAAGCCTTGCAAACGCGATTCACGATCATCCAAGGCGGTCACCATAACCACCGGAATTTCGGCGAGCAATGGGTTAGCCCGAATTTGGCGGCAAACTTCAAATCCATCCATATCCGGCATCATTACGTCAAGCAAAATAGTATCTGGCAATAATTCGAGGGCTTGGGCAATCCCCGATAGGCCATTTTCAGCAAAAACTAAGTGATAACCCTCACCTTGAAGCACAGCATTCATACTAGCGCGTGCAACTGCGAGATCGTCAATGATGAGGATTGTTGCAGGATTATTCACGATCAAGACTCCTTTGTTGGTTGCACAAGGTATTAATTAATTGTTCAAGTTCAACTAAATTAAGTGGTTTATATAAAACTGTATCGGCTTGCTCGGCAAGCTGTGGTTGATCAAGAATTGCTAAAGCGCTTAAAGCTATAATCGGCAGATCATAATAACGCTTATGTCGTCGAATTGTATTAACCATCTGGAGTGCATCACCGCCAGCTAATTGTAAATCGAGCATCAATAAATCAATTGGCTGATTGGCAATTGCTTCATAGATATCGTGTTGGTTGTAGACTAAGTTGACATTCCAGCCAAATTCACTCAAGAAATCGCGAATCAATAAGCTATTAGCCAAATTATCGGCAGCAAACAGAATCTGCTTGGCTTGATTAATCGGCAATTTTTGCGGCAGCTGATAGCGCGAATCGATATATTGCAATGCATTCAACAAACGAGCCTGATTTAACGGCTGATACATGCAATGCCAATGCGCAGGAATCGTCAGATCAAGCTTGAAATCTTGATCACAGAATAAAATGACTGGATGAGCGGCAGTTTGATGGCGAAGTTGCTCAAAAAGCTGTTGTGATAAGCTTGTTTGGCGTAAATCATAAATGAGCGTTTGATTGGGTTGTTGTAAGTAAGCTTGTACATCGAAATATGGTTTGCAAAAACGTAGCGCTAAACCCAATTGTTCGGCATAGGCCGCCAATTGCATATTCAGGGTGCGATCTTCGGTCACCGCCAGTAGCATCGGTTGCTCGGTTGGCTCAACAATTTCAGCATTGCCATACCATGGCAGCACTAGGCGAAACTGACTACCAACCCCAACTTCACTTTGTAATTCAACTCGTCCACCATGCAAATTGGCCATATGGTACACTAAGGCCAAACCTAAGCCAGTTCCTGCATATTGGCGTGAAAGTTTGCTATCAAGCTGTGAAAATGGCCGAAATAATTTTGGGATATCCTGAGTATTGATGCCAATCCCAGTATCCCAAACGGTTAATTCAACCTGATGGAATTGGCTATCCAACTTGACTGATAAACCAATTCGGCCACCAGCAGGTGTAAACTTCACCGCATTGCTTAATAAATTGACCAACATTTGTTTCAAACGACGTGAATCGGCGCAAAGCATCGCATCGGCGGCACATGGTTCATACAATAATTCAAGTTGTTTATTCTGAGCTAATTTTTGCACCATGCGAATGCTGGCTTGGCAAATTTCATCAATCAGCATTGATTGATGATTAATTGTAAGTTTGCCAGCTTCAATTTTGGAAAGATCAAGAATATCGTTGATCAAATCGAGTAAATGGCGGCTATTTTCATCAATTTGTTGCAATGCTTGTGCTTGAGCTTGGTTTAATGCTCCATATTGGTCGTAGCGCAAGGCTTCAGTAAAGGCTAAGATTCCAGTTAAGGGTGTACGCAGTTCATGGCTCATACTAGCCAAAAATTCATCTTTAAGCCGTGCTGCTTTGGCTAGTTCAGCATTGGCAATGCTCAATTCATCGGTTTGTTGCTGCAAGGTTTGTTCAATCCGCTTGCGCTCGGTAATATTGCGAATCACCATCACGACCTCATCATTAGCACTTGGCGCAATCCGCGCCTCAAATACGGTATTCCCCTTGGGCAAGGTCAGTTCATACTCAACATTTTGGGTGCTATTGGTCTCAATCGCCCGTTGAGTAGCGCTCATAATATTCAGAATTTGCGGTTGCGGCTGATGATTATGGGCATTCGCCCCAATCATGGCATCTTGGGGCAAAAAGAGATCCGAGGGATCGTTGGTGTGATAATCTAAAATCTCGCCCTTGAGCGTAAATCGAATCATCAAATCGGGCATGGCTGCTAGCAACGCTCGATTTTTGGCTTCGCTCTGGCGCAGTTGCATTTCGGCATGCTTGCGTTGAAATAACGTGCCCAATTGGGTGGCAATCACTGAAATCAAATTAGTGGTGCGTTCGTGATCAACCCCACGACTACTGCGAAAAAATTCCAAAATTGCCACAACTTGATCATTAGCCAAAATTGGCACAGCAACCGCCGATTGAAGCCCAACTTGCTGGGCTAATTCGTAGCCACGTTGATTAAGATTGCCTTCAGTCCAATGATCGTGCTCAATCGCATAATTGGCTGAGTGTTTGGTTTGCCAGACCCGCCCAGCCAAACCAGCACCTTGCGGTAATTCCAAGCTTTGAAGATACGTATAAAAATGTTGAAAACGTTCGTTGCTGCTCCAGCGAATCGGGGCAAGCGCCAAGAAATCTTGGTTGGCATCTGGAACCCAGGCTACACTCAAATCCCAGCCAATTGCTGCACAGATGTTGCGCAACACCACTTCAAGCGCACTATTAAAATCAGCGGCCTCACTGACCGAGCGGGTTGTACGATAGAGCAAATGAAATTCTTCTTCGGTGCGTTTGCGGGCAGCGATATTATTGCCAATCAGCAAAAAGCCTTCGAGCACATCGGCATGCAACAGTGGCGTGATGGTTAATTCAAGCGGAAAGCGTGAGCCAGAACGGTGGATAGCTTGCCATTCGTGAGGCTCAGCCACACCACGCCGCGCCTCGGCCAGCAAAATATCCAAATCGGAATAGAACAAGCCACGATTACGATGTTGCTCGGTCTCCCAGCGATACCTCAAATCGGAGCGATCAAATAATTTAGTCGGGAAGGGACGGCCTAATAATTCAGTTTCTTGATAGCCAAACTCAAATTCAGCCGCGCGATTAAAGCCGCGCACCACGCCTCCAGCATCAAGCGAAATAATAATTGAAGGTGCATGTTGAATCATAGTGCGCTGAAACCGATACGATTGAGCTAACTCTTGGGTTCGTTCGATAACACGTTGTTCAAGCTGCTCGTTCAATTGCCGAATTTGCTGCTCTTGTAATTTACGTTCAGTAATATCGCTTGCCACGCCCAATAATTGTGAAACTGTACCATCAGCATCGATTACAAAAGGGGTCATACGTAGAGCAAAATAGCGATAGATGCCTTCTGGTGAGCGTAAGCGACATTCAAAATCAACAATTAATTGGGGATCGCTGCTAGTAACTGTACGTCCTTGTAGGACTTTGCGGATGATAGCATGATCGTCAGGGTGGAATAGGGGCCGAATGGTGTTCATATCACTAGGATCAATGTTGAAGCTTTTGAACCATTGGCGGCTCACTTCGTTGGTATAGATCAACGAGGCCGAAGCACGATCGTAAATAAACAGTTGCGATGGCAAGGTATCGGCAATTTTTTGAATAAAATGCTGCTTGGCTTGGGCCGCCGTTTCAGCTTTTTTCAAGGCACTCAGATCATCAGTGATGCCAACAAAGCCACAGAGCACGCCAGCTTCAATTACTGGCGAAATGCGCAACCGCAGCCAAATTAATTGATTCAGCTTGGTATGCAAACGCACCGTTTGATCAAACAAAACGCTAGGAATCGGCTGTTGATTGACTGAAAGCGCCAAATTGTGCCAAAAACTCTCGCTATCTGAGGCATCTTTAGGGTGTAAAAATTCCATCCAAGCATCACCCAGTACATCTTCGAGCTTAACTTCAAGCATATGCAAGAGCGCAGTGTTGGCATAGACACATTGGCCTTGGGTATCGCAGAAAAAGACCCCATACGGAGCGGCCTCGTTAATTGCCCGATAGCGAGCCTCGCTGCTGCGCAACATCACTTCGGCCAAACGGCGGCTGCTAATATCGCGGCCCGAAATATTAACCCCTTGCACCACTCGCTGTTCATCGAGAATTGGCGCAAAGTGAAATTCATAGTAACGAGTGGCCCCAGCATAGTGATGCACGAATTCTTGAGCAAACGCCTCACCTTGCAACGCGCGGCGATAGGCTTCATTCCACGGCTTAGCAATTGGTTTAGGCAGATGCAACATGCTCATTGGCTGGCCCAGCTCAATATGTTGGTCGTACCATTGATGCAAATAATCATGAAAGGTGCGGTTGCTCATAATTAAATGCTGACTACTATCAATCGACCAAATCAGGCTCTCAGTATGGTCAATCAAGGCTTGGAGTTTGGCAGTATGGCTGCGAACATGCTGAAGTTCGGTTTCAAGCAGGCTGACTTGTTGCTTTAATTGGAGTTCCAGCAGCGATTCATTGGCATAACAGGTCATGACAGCAATTCCTCTACAAGCTCTTGATGTCAGTTTCTCAGGCCACAATCAAGCAAACTTCCATTTCTATCGCTAGAGTACGTTTGTAAACCAACGGAGAACCTTACGAATACACATTGATGAAAACGATTTCAGTCCTATTATAGCTAGTGCTAAATGGGTAGAACATGGTACAACCATGGGTGACGTTCAATGCCAATTCAGCTTGGCTCTGGTATAATCGCGCAGTTATTTTGGAAATCGAGGCACACTACATGGGGCGGCGTGTTGCAAGTTGGGTCTGGGTTTTAGGGCTGTATAGCATTTTAGCGATCGGTTTAACCTGGCCGTTGATCACAGTTTGGGATAGCCAGATTCCAGGCCAAGCCCATAAAGACGGCTTAGAAGATGCCTATCAGAATATTTGGAACCTGTGGTGGATGCGTCAGGCGATCAGTCAGCCCACGAATCCATTAATAACCGATCGATTTTTTCACCCTGAAACTCCTAATTTGTACTATCACACCCTCTCACCGATCAATACCATCTTAGCCACCCCGATCACGGCGATCTGGGGGCCAATTGCTGGGTTTAACAGTTTAGTACTACTATCGTTCATCGTTGGAGCATTTGGCGCTTGGAAGTTGGCCTATGATCGGGTTGGTTCTGCTTGGATCGCCCTCCCAGCAGGGGTGATCTTTGCTTGGAACCCTTTTCATGTAGCCTCGGTGGTTGAAGACGGCCAGCTGCAAATTTTCTGTTTGCAATGGATACCATTTTATCTTTTGTATGCTTGGCGATTGGCCGAACGTGGCGATCGCCGTTCGTTAGGCTTGGCGGGGCTTTTTCTCGGCCTAACCATTTGGACTGATTGGTATTTTAGTTTGTTTTTGTTGCTTTGGACACTGGGCTTTGGGCTTTGGCAGTTTTGGCGCAGCGAATGGCCACAACGCAAACGCTTATTCATACAATTTGGCCTGCTGGGAATAATTGGGATGCTCACAGCTCTGCCGTTATTAGTGCCAATGTTAATCGAGGCCAGCCGCGCCGATTATATGCAACTCTACCCTGAAAATGATCCGGTGCGGCTTTCAGCAGATTTGGCGGCGTTTGTGGTTCCAGCTCGCTTACATAGCCTTTGGGGCCGCTTCTTCAGCGACTTGCCGAGCGCAATCAATCGACGCTTATATTTGGGGGTTGTGCCACTTAGCTTGGCACTCATAGCAACGTGGAAAACAGCCAAAGCCCGGCCTTGGCTGATTATGACGTTAATTCTGGCAATTTTAGCCTTGGGGCCAACGCTTAAACTTGCGGGCACAACCACGACGATTCCGCTGCCCTACCGTTTAATTCAGCAACTACCATTTATTAGTTTGGCTCGCCAACCTGATCGCTTTATGGTGCTAGGAATGCTAACCTTGGCAATCGCTAGCAGCTATGGCTTGGTTTGGCTCAGCAGCAAATTAATCTGGCAACGCACATTGGCGCTGGTGATCGTCGTTATGATTGGGATTGAATATCTGCCAACGCCCTTTGACATGCGCCAACCACCAATGCCCCAAAGCTTAGCCCAATTGCCCAAAACCGACGATGCTGCCCTGCTCGAATTGCCGTTTCATGAGGATTTGCCCTATCGTGATGCAGAGCGCATGTTGTTTCAAACCGTGCATGGCCGCCCAATCAGCGGTGGCTATCACTCGCGGCTGTATCCACAGCCACAATATCAATTGCCAGTGCTCCGCGATTTAGCCACGCTGAGCCAGCACCCAGAAATTGTACAAACCGCAGGCAATTGGCAACAACAATTAGCAACATTGAATTTTGGCTATATCGTGGGCTACAAGCAACAGGCAAACGGGCCACGCAACTATAGCCCCGCACAAATTGCCGAGTTTAAACAATTTGTCGAGGCTAATTTAGGGGTGACGCAACCGCTGGCCGAAGATAATTTTGTGGTGATCTATCAAGTGCCACAGGCTCAAGGCGTGCCAATTATCAATCTACGTGATGGTTGGGGCAAGTTAGAGCCAAGCGCAACTGGCAATTATCGCTGGATGGGCCAGGCAGCCAGTTTGGGCTTGATCGTGCCTGAGGCTGGTTTTTATCGTTTGCGTTGGCAGGCAACCCCGGCTGCAATTGCCCGAAGCTTACAACTTTCTTGGCACCATAATCAATTAAGCATCCCGATCAGCCTTGAGCCACGCCAATACGAAGTGCTGATTGAGCTGCCTGCGGGCCAAACCATCGTGCAATTACAAACACTTGAACCAGCGACAACCGGCGACGCAATTGCCAACAACGGCGATCAACGGCTAATCAGCCTGCAATTGAGCAATCTGCAACTGATCAGCACTAAATAATTATGGCAAGTTCTTTTTGATCATGGCATAGATTGCAGGTTGGAGCTGTGGGCGAGCTTGTTCGAGCAGCCAGCGCTCAAAAACGTGATTCGGATCGTTCAAATAGTGGGTTGAAGCGCCTTGTTCTACGGCAATGACTTCGCCAAAAACCGTCAATCGCAGCGGCATGCCAGTGCTCATAAGCTCTAGATACATACCGCTATAGCCTAAACCTGGTGGTTCGGGGCGGGTGGTAGCTGGCGTAGCGGTTTGGAGTACCTGTTGAATCGCATCAACAGCATTCGCATTCAAAAGCCAACTTGGATTAGGCATGCCTGAAAATATTTGAATATAGCCTGTGCCAGCGGTAATTGCCGATAAATCACCAAAGGCAGTTGGGGTTGGTTGATCAGGGGTTTGGGAGGCACAACTCAGCAAGATAATGCTCAAACAGCTCAATAATCCAAAACGCCAGCGCATCGTTAATCCTCACAACGTGATTAATTAAGCTAAGCCTACCAGAATCACATGAGTTAATAATTAATGCAGGGCAACAAAAACCCTCTCGCAAATGCTGCGAGAGGGTTTGATTTAGACGCTCAAAGCTTGTTTATAGAAGCCTTGCATGGTTGGCGGCAGCATCGAGGCAATTTGATGCATGGTCGTGTCCAAGGCGAGTTGGCGGCCTTCGTGGCCCTTAATTTTACGATCAACCACAATTGGCGCAGCATAACGCACAATCACCGTTGAGCGTCGCCATGGCCAACCCAGCGTTTTAGTGCCAATCACGGCGGCTGGCACAATCGGCACATTCGCCAGTTGGGCCATGGCGATAATGCCATGTTTGCCTTCTAAAAGCTCGCCAGAACGCGAACGCGTGCCTTCAGGCAAAATAATTAATGGCTGACCCGATTGCAAGACGGCTTTACAACGGGCTAAAGCCTCGCGATCAGCCTCACCCCGCCGCACGGGAATGCCGCCAACCGCCGTGGCAATTCGCCCAAGAATCGGCAATTCAAACAATTCTTGCTTACCGAGCGCTCCAATCAGATGGCCAGGCGAACCTAAGGAAAGCGCCACAGGGTCCCAATTGCTCACATGATTCGAGGCCAAAATATAGCCACCAGTCGCCGGAAGATGCTCTTGACCTTCGACAACGAGACGAGCACGCATCCCCAACAGCACACGGCAAACAAACCGTACAATTTGATAAATTAATGGCACCACGGCGCAAACCTTCTAGCAGCTAGGGCAAAGCACGAAGTCGTAAGTTATCAAAGTAGACATCGGCACTACTGTTGCCAGCTAACACAAAACCATACGCTCCACCCGGGAACGCAGGCAAAACAACTTCTCCAAGATAGGTATCATTCCAATAGAGATGGGTTACTGCACCACGCTGGGCAATCACCAAGCGACCTGGGCCGAGGCCTGAACCAGAAGCCAAGAGCGTGGTCTGAGCCGCAAAGCGTTGTTGAAAAGCCCATGTTCCATCGGCGGCAATAATAAAGCGATAGTAATTATTGCCATCAATAAAGCCCATCATCAAGCCACCACTACCACTGACCGCCTCAACATCCACTGCCAAAACGACATTTTGGGCAGGCAAAGCTGGGCCAAACGACCAAACCGAGCCAACCCCAGCGACCATGGTCATATGATAGCGACCATTGATAAACTCAAAATTCCAGTTGCCACCATTACCAACCGGCCATGTCCCGCCGTCCAAATTATCAGTGACAAGAATTGGTCCACTCAGATCGTCTGGTAAGGGAGCAGGTGTATTGCTTGGGGCAGCAGTTGGTTCGCTGGTCGGGCTGGGTTCGAGCGTTGGCTCAACAGTCGGCTCGCTGGTCGGGCTGGGTTCGAGCGTTGGCTCAGCTGTTGGTTCGCTGGTCGCCTCAAGCGTTGGCTCAAGCGTTGGTTCAACCACAACCCCTTCATCACTTGTTGCAGTTGGGTTGCTAGCAACCTCGCCTTCAACCGTGACGGTTGGTAGCTCAACAGCGATTAATGCAGTTGCCGTCACATTTGGATTGGTTGCGTTGGTATTTGAACCACCAAAAACCCAAACAGCACCAATCAAGGCCGCAACGCCAACACTACCGCCAATAATCGCCACAGCCTTTTTGTTGACTGGGCGTTTGGCTTTGGCAGGTTGGTTGCGTTTTAATGCAAATTCAGCGCGATAGAGCAAATCGGCGCTATCACGATAAAAAGGATCAGCATTTTGAATTTGGCGAAAAATATTGGCAGCACCAGCAAAATCATTGGCAGCGAGCAAACTACGGCCATGCTCGTAAAGCTGAGCCAACCGCTCAGGATTACCAACTGGCTCAGGAGTTGCCGCTGCGCTCGGAGTTGCCCGCCGAACAGGCTTGTCTTTTTGGGTCAAACTATAGGCTTCGGTAATCGCTGAAGCTCGTTTGCGGGCATATTCTTGTTCGTTGGGGCTAGCACTGCTCCAACGATCAGGGTGATATTTGGCAATTTCTTGGCGATACGCCCGTTTGATTTCCTCTGGCGGAGCGCTTCGCGTCACGCCAAGCAGTTCATAGGAGTCAAGCTGTTCAAAATCGTACACGAGCACTATCCTCTGTTCGCTGGTGGTTCTCGGCGATTATACCATGCCGATCAAGATCATTGTGAAAATTTGGGCAATGAACGCAAATCAGTGTTACAGTTTAAGCGCAATGCCTCAATTCCCTAAGCCCTAGCATAGCACATCTGGTGCTGATTAAGTAGGAATATATGCCAGAAATATTAATTAATCTTGACCATGTTACAAAATCGTTTCAAGAAGCGGGCCAAGCGCGGCTGGTGCTGCGCGATATCAATGCTCGAATTCAGCAGGGCGAAGTGATTGCCTTGCTTGGGCGTTCTGGTTCGGGCAAATCGACCTTGCTGAATATTTTAAGTGGCATCGATGCGCCCAGCTCAGGCCGAATTACAATTAACGACATTGAGCTGGGCCAGCTCAACGAGCATCAACGCACGCTATTTCGACGGCAAAACATTGGCTTTGTGTTCCAATTTTTCAATTTGATTCCAACCCTCAGCGTCGAAGAAAATGTGCTGTTGCCGCTGGAATTAGCAGGTCGATTAACTGCCGCTCAACGTGAACGCGCCTATGAATTGCTGCGCCGCGTGCATCTCTTTGATCGTCGCCATGTTTACCCCGATAAGCTTTCGGGCGGCGAACAACAACGAATTGCGATCGCCCGTGCTTTGGCTCACGACCCACTGCTGATTCTTGCCGACGAACCAACTGGTAATTTGGATGCCACGACCGGCCAAGAGGTGCTCAATTTGCTCGATGAGATGAGCCGCCAAGCTGGCAAAACCCTGTTGATGGTCACCCACTCGCTCGAAGTCGCTCGCCGCGCCGATCGGTTGTTGAGCATGGTCGATGGGCAGTTGGTCGAACATAGCTTGGCTGAGGTTGAACTATGAAGTTGCTCTATCGCAGTAGTTTGCGCTATTTACTCCGCCACCCCGCCCAGGTTTTGCTGGCAATTTTAGGCGTGGCCTTGGGCGTGGCGGTGGTGATCGCGATTGATTTAGCCAATGGCAGTGCCCAACGGGCCTTTATGCTCTCCACCGAGAGCGTCACTGGCAAAACCACCGATCAAATTCTGGCGGGGCAAAATGGCTTGTCCAGCGATTTATACGCTCAGTTGCGCACTGAATTAGGCTTATCAGCGGTCGCGCCAGTCGTTGATCGCACAATCAGTCTGCCCAATCAGCCAGGCCGTTCATTTCGTTTATTTGGCATCGACCCATTTGCCGAACAGCCGTTTCGACCATATTTGGCAACTCTCTTCAATAACCAAACCGATCTGCAAGCGCTATTGACTGAGCCAAATACTGGCTTGATTTCGGCGCAAACTGCCCAAACTCTTGCTTTGACCGTCGGCCAAACCCTTGAAACGCGGATCGACGGCCAGCGCCGCAACATTACGATTATTGGGTTGATCGCTGGAGGCGATCAATTAAGTCAAGAAGCTTTGGCCGATTTGATTTTAGTTGATATTGCGACCGCGCAGGAGTTAGTTGGTCAACCAGATCGGATTAGTCGCATCGATTTGATTTTGCCTGAGGAGCAACGCAGCGCAATCCTTGAGCAAATCAAGCCGTTGTTGCCTGCTGATGCGACCCTGACGACCCCCGCCGCCCGCAGCGAAACCCTGCAACAGATGACCCGCGCCTTTGAACTCAATTTACAAGCACTCAGTTTATTGGCCTTGATCGTCGGGGTTTTCCTGATTTACAACACCATGACTTTTTCGGTGGTGCAGCGGCGTGGTTTGTTTGGCATTTTGCGCTCGTTGGGCGTGACACGGCGCGAACTATTCAGCCAAATTCTGATCGAGGCCGCCGTGATTGGCACCATCGGGGCAATCCTCGGGGTGCTATTGGGCATCGTGCTTGGCCGTGGTTTGGTGCGACTGGTCACCCAAACGATCAACGACCTCTATTTCAGCGTCAATGTACAAAACATTGCGATTGACAACATCCAATTAATTAAAGGTTTTGGGCTGGGCTTGGGCGCAACCTTGATTGCCGCCAGCATTCCAGCACTTGAAGCTATGTTCTCACCGCCACGCACGGTGCTACGACGTTCCTCAATCGAAGAACGAATTCAACGGATTGTGCCACGCTTGACCTTGGCAGGCTTGGGTTTAGCAGGTTTGGGCGTGGCTTTGCTGCAAATTCCATCGCGCAGCTTGTTCCTCAGTTTTTCAGCCATGTTTGGGGTGATCATTGGCTGTGCCTTGTTCACGCCATTTGTCACCTTGCAGATGATGCGATTGTTGCAAATTCCACTCAACCGCATGTTTGGGCTGCTTGGTAAGATGGCCGCTCGTGATGTGGTTGCCGCCTTGAGCCGCACTGGCGTAGCAATTGCTGCCTTGATGGTGGCGGTTTCGGTCACGGTTGGCGCTGGCACGATGATTGGCTCGTTTCGCACAACGGTCGTTCGCTGGCTTGATCAATCGTTGCAGGCTGATGTGTTTGTGTCGGCTCCCAGTTTGAGCGCTAATCGTGCTGACACCGCGATTGATCTACGCTTAGTCGAACAAATCGATCAATTACCCAGTGTTGCCTCGATGACGACCCTGCTGAACTTACGGGTCGAAAGTGAGCTTGGGCCAGTTCAATTAGCCGTCGCCAATTATCAAGATTCAAGTTTGAGTCGGCGGGCATTGAGCTTTATCACCGATGCTGAGCAGGCTTGGCAAGGCTTTGCCGAACAAGGCCAAGTTTGGGTTTCCGAGCCATTTAGCTATCGTTATGGGCGAGGGCTTGGCGATAGTATCACCTTACAAACCGAACGCGGCCCACAACAATTTACGATCGCCGGAGTGTACTACGATTATGCCTCGGATCAAGGCTACATCTCCATGAATCGGCGTGATTTTGCCAAATATTGGGATGTTGATACGGTGCATTCGATCACGATTTGGCTGGCTGAGAACGCTGATAGTGCCACGACGATCAGTCAAATTCAGGCTTTAGCTGCACCAATTCAAGATTTGAAGGTGCAATCGAACCAAGCTTTGCGCCAAAGCACCTTGGAAATTTTCGACCGCACCTTTGCAATCACGGCAGTTTTGCAGTTATTGGCCACAATTGTTGCCTTTATCGGCATTTTAAGCGCATTAATGGCCTTACAATTAGAACGAAGCCGCGAACTTGGAGTTTTACGCGCCAATGGCATGACCCCACGCCAATTGTGGTTGAGCGTGCTCAGCCAAACTGGTTTAATGGGGCTAACTGCTGGATTATTGGCCTTGCCAGTCGGCTTGATTTTAGCGGTCGTACTAGTCTATGTGATCAATAAACGATCATTTGGCTGGACGATGCAGCTGATTCTCGACCCCAACTTATTGCTGCAAGCCTTGATTGTAGCAGTTGTGGCAGCGCTGTTGGCAGGCTTGTATCCAGCGTGGAAAATGGGGCGTACCTCGCCAGCGTTGGCGTTGCGGGAAGAATAGCATTCGGGCACAGGCGTGCTCAAAAGGAGGCCAATGAGCACAGAAAGCATTTTTGTCATCGCCGGAAGTTTGGTGCTAATTAGCATTATTGTCAGCACCTTATCGGATCGCTGGGGGATTCCGGCCTTGGTGCTGTTTATGGGCATTGGCATGCTCGCTGGCTCTGACGGCCCTGGCGATATCAATTTCGATAATGCGGCAGTTGCCCAAGTAGTCGGGATTGTCGCGCTGATTTATATTTTGTTCTCGGGTGGCCTTGAAACCCATTGGCATCGAATTCGAGCAGTCATTGGCCCAGGCTTATTGCTAGCCAACATTGGAGTGGTGATTAGCGCCAGTATGGTAGCAGCAATTGCAGTTTGGCTGTTTGATTTGCCACCAGTTGTTGGCTTATTGTTGGGGGCAATTATTTCCTCAACTGATGCCGCAGCCGTGTTCAATGTGCTTCGCACGCGGGGAGTACGCCTGCCTGAGCCAGTTGAATCGCTGATCGAGCTAGAATCGGGCAGCAATGATCCAATCGCCGTGTTTTTAACGATTGGGCTGACGAGTTATCTAACCAGTAGCGGCCATTCGGTGGGCGCGTTGGCCATCGAGTTTGTGCTCGAAATGGTTTTAGGGGTGGTGATTGGTGGGCTTGGTGGCTACCTAATCACATGGCTGATCAATCGGTTACGTCTGCAAGATGGGCTTTATCCAGTCTTGACCTTATCGATGACGATTATGGTGTATGGGGCGGCCATGTTGGTGCATGGCAATGGCTTCTTGGCGGTGTATGTGGCAGGTTTGGTGGTTGGCAATCGGCCAATTATTCACCGCCGCAGTTTAATTCGCTTTCACGAGGGGATTGCCTGGCTGATGCAAATTGCCATGTTCTTAACTTTGGGATTGTTGGTTTACCCATCACAACTTGTCCCATTAATTGGCAAAGGCCTGTTGCTGGCAATCTTTTTGATGTTTATTGCACGACCAATCAGCGTGATTGTGGCACTCGGCTGGACGCGCTTCAAGTTGCGCGAACGCTTGATGATTAGCTGGGCAGGCCTACGCGGAGCTGTGCCAATTGTGTTGGCAACATTTCCATTGATAGCGGGAGTTCCCCAAGCCAACGATATGTTTCATTTAATTTTCTTCGTCGTGCTGGCCTCAGTTACGGTGCAGGGAATGAGCATTGGTTGGGTGGCTGATCGGCTAAAACTCAATTCACATGATATTCAAATCAACAGCATGCCCTTGGATTTTATTCCTGAGATCAGCCCTGAGAGTACCGTTTACGAGGTGGTTGTGCCTGATGATGCCCGTTTAGCTGGGCGCAACATTATGGAATTGCAACTGCCACGCGGCGCGTTAGTTGTGCTAATTCGGCGTGGGCGTGAGACGATTGTGCCCAGCGGCAACACGCGGGTTCAAGCCAACGACAAAATTCTGATGTTGGCCGATCAACAGGCGCTTGAGGTAATTAACCAACGCCTAAATATTGCCAACCAAGCTGCATAATGCCAAACACTGACCCCTTGCTCAACCATGTGGGCAAGGGGTCAAATCGGCTATTGTTCGATGACGGTAATCGCTTCGGCAGGCGTTTTCTCGCCATACATCACCATCATCAAGCCCGGGAAATAGCGATTCATCAAGTGAACCGATGGATAAATCGCGTTACGAATCCAAATAAAGGTCAGCGTTTCATCTTCAAAATCGAGGCTACTCTTGAAGCGAACTTCACCATCGCTAAAATCAAGCTCGAAATTCCCAATATGCAAGCCATAGTTAGCGCGAATCAAATATTCGGCCACCAACTGGCGCTTATCTTCAGGAACTTTCATCGGAGCGTAGGCATAAATTAATAATTGTTCTTGTTCAAGCTTAATTTGGGCCAAACAACGAATATCAACATTTGCGCCTTGATAATGCATGCGATAGGCTGGACGATCTTCGACACGTTGCGGAAACCAGCCATCTTCTTCAAGAAACAGCCCTAAAGTGCTGAAACCACGCCAGCCAGCGGCCTGTTCATGTTCTGGGTCAAGTTCAGGACGGTATTCTGGTTCTTCCATGAGCCACCTCGCATTGAGCATAACACACAGCAACGCTGTGCTACACCGGTTTCTTGCACATTATACCTGAGCCGATTGTCCATGTCATTGGTCTTTCTGCTGATAGTATCGCTCATCGGTGTGTCAGGGGCTGTCGCAATGATCCACGAAGGACACGAAGGGCCACGAAGTTTAGAACCGCTAGGGCTGTTTCTCGCCACGAATTGCCCGAATACAATAACAGGTTGTTGACTTTTGCCTTTTGACTTCATCGCACGACGCTGACCCCTAACCGCTAGCCTCTGATCCCTCGGCCTAATTATTCGCGCCGTTCTCGCAACCTTCTTTGATCACGGCGATTTCGTCGGGCACTTCGACCGCCTCGACCGCGCCGCTGATAAATGGCTCAAAAAAGTTGGCAATAATCGCTTTGGCGGCTTCAATTTCGTTGGCACGTTGTACATCGCGGCGCAATTGGTTGCTAGCATACAAACCAATGCTGAATTGACCAATCAGTTGTTTTAGCTTGCCAAGGGCTTGGCGCTCAACCATAGTTTCAGCACACATATCAACATAGCGCACCAGCAAATCACGTTTATCGCTTGGTGTTGGCACAAATATGGGTTCGCCTGCCCGCAATTGAGCAATTTGGCGAAAAATCCATGGATTGGCCATGGCAGCTCGACCAATCATCACTGCTGCAACCCCAGTTTGCTCCAAACGCGCCAAAGCATCGGCTGGTGTGCGCACATCGCCTGAGCCAATCACCGGAATCGAGACTGCTTGCACAACTTCAGCAACCCGCGACCAATCGGCATCGCCGCTGTAGCCTTGCACTTTGGTACGTGGATGCAAGGTAATCGCGGCACAACCAGCATCTTCAGCAATTTTAGCGGTATCAATATAATTTAGCGATTGCTCATCCCAGCCAGCCCGAAATTTGAGCGTAAACGGAATGTTGATCGCTGCATACACGGCTTTGAGCATTTGCTGCATTTTGGGCAAATCTTTGAGCAAGGCCGAACCATGGCCGCCACCAGTGACTTTGGGCGAAGGGCAGCCACAGTTTATGTCAATTACATCGGGGCCAAGTTCTTCAACAAAGCGGGCGGCGGTTGCCACCAAATCGGGGTCGTTGCCCGAAAGTTGAATCGAAATTGGCCGTTCTTCGGGCAGATAATCCAGCAAGCGATGGCGTTTCATGGCCTTGGGCGAAACACTGGCAGCATTGGTCATCTCAGAAACAACCAAGCCACAGCCACCCAACGACAACACCAGCCGCCGAAAGACTGAATCGGTTACGCCAGCCATCGGGGCCAGCACCATGTTTGGAAAAATGCGCATTGAGCCAAGTTGAAATGATTCGGGCAATGCTTGGGTCAGAGTATCAGGCATAAGCTGCATCCATGTAATTTCGTTAATATGACAACAACGCCAGCATCAACCTGACGCTGGCATTGAAAAAGCCGTTTTTTGTATTATACGCCTATTCGCTAAGACTAGGATCAGTCAATTCGCGAATGACCCGACATGGATTGCCCGCCGCAAAGACATTCGCCGGAATATCTTTGGTCACTACACTACCAGCGCCAATCGTGGTGTTATCGCCAATCGTCACGCCTGGGCAGATGATCGAGCCGCCGCCGATCCAAACATTTTTGCCAATCGTCACCGGAAAGCCTAATTCCGGCCCTTTGATCCGTTCACTCGCGATCAGCGGATGACTGGCAGCATAAATTTGCACCGCTGGGCCACACATCGTGTTGTCACCAATCGTAATGTAGTTACAATCGAGAATCACACAATTGGCGTTGAAAAAGACATTATTGCCCAAACGAATGTGCGCCCCGTAATCACAGAAAAATGGTGGCTCGATCCAAACATTTTCGCCAATGTGCCCAAACCATTCACCCAGCAACGCTCGCGATTGCTCTGGCTGACCTGGCTCAATTGCATGAAATTGGCGACTCAAGCGGCGGCTTCGTAGCGAAAGCGCCTGTAATTCAGGATCAAAGGCTGAATATAATTCACCCGCCAACATTTTCTCACGTTCAGTTTTGCTCATTGATGCTCATCCTCAATAACGACATTGTTTAAATTTTAGCATACTGAAACGTTTTTGAAAATGATTCAGCCCTACGAACGATTAAGCCAGCGCCAAAACACTATCAAAGCCAATCCGTTTACCAATCGAGCGGGCCAAAGTTGGAGTAAAGGCCGCCCGTACCACGAAGCGGCTGACTTGCACGCCCAACCACGTCCGTGGCACGAAGGTCAAGGCGACTCTTCGTGCGCCAGCTTGTTTGCGCTCGACAAAAGGCCGCATGCGTCGCTCATAGGCCTGGAAAGCGGCTTGATGATCAGCAGTTTTGGCCAATTCTTCGGCTAGCACATACGCTCCGCCCATCGCTGTGGCCGCGCCTTGACCTGAAATCAATGTCAAACAATGCGCGGCATCGGCCACCAAGGCCACCCGCCCTTGCGACCAACGCGGCATGCGAATTTGGCTGATCACATCGCAATAAAAAGCACTTTGCTGATTGATCGAATCGATCAATTGGGGCACGAGCCAGCCTGCATTACGATATTCAGTTTGAAGCATGGCTTTGCGTTGATCAGGCGCTGGCAATTGGGTTTGCTGGCTCCGATAGGCCAGCATCATCAAAAAACCGCCACGCCGATCGGGGTAAATGGTCGCTTGGCGTTGTGGCTCGATCAACATCGTGGCATTCGCGCCATAATTCTCAAGTTGCGGCACTTTGAAGGTCGCAAACGTATAGCCCAAGGGGTGGGCAAACTGGCTTTCGGGGCCAAACAGCATGTGGCGCACCTGCGAATGAATCCCATCAGCGCCGATCACCAAATCAAATTGCTCAACCCGACCATCGTTGAAGCGCACTTCAACATACTCAGCATACTGCTCTAAGCGCACAATTGTGGTGGCATAACGCACTGGGAGATCGCTCGGCAAGGCATTGGCCAAAACCGCCTCTAATTCAGGGCGCATCAGGTGCAGCATTGGGTGAGGCAAAGCTTCGCGCAAAGGAGCCAAGGGTTGTTTGACAATCGTTTGGCCTTGGCTATTTTTGAGCACCATTGATTCAACTGCAATTTGGCGGCCTTCGAGTTCGGCCAAAATGCCCATACGTTGAGCCACATCCCAGCCACTGCCACTAAAATCGATGCCATAGCCCTCGTCGCGGCGTTGGGCTGCTTGCTCGATAATCGTGGGTTGCTCACCATGTTGCTTCAGCCAATAACCCAGCGTCAAGCCCGCAATCCCCCCACCTACAATCAAAATTCGGCGTTTGTGCTGCATCGTTCTATCCTCATCAATAATTGACTGACTAGTCGGTATATTATTGAGTATAAAGCGCTTTTAGAGACTGTCAAGAGTGAAATTGACAGGAGCACGACGATTTCACTATGGCAATTAATCACCGATTCGTTGATAATCTAGCAGTAGCTATCCAGATATTGGGCACATAGGAGTTTCGTTGATGCAAGCAACTCAATATTCATCAAATCGATTCATTCGGCTGATTGGCGGCTTGTTACTACTTAGTACGTTTGGGCTAACGAGCAGTTTACTCAAGCCTTCGGCAGCAATGGAAGGAGTGCCAGCAATTGATCCACGGCTCAATCTGACCCAACGGGGCGGGGTTATCACGATTGGCAATACGCTAGGCCATGATTGTGCGGCGGGCGTTCCCGCTCCAATAGTGGGTGCAGTTGGTACGTGTGGTACAAATACGAGCGATTCAGGCGTTGACATTTATTGGCGAGCCGATTCGCCTGCTGTCAGCCAAGCTGAAGCGAATACCAGCCTCAATAATGCCCAGGCTCGCAGTAGTGCAATGCTCAATATTCCGGTCGGGGCCAGCGTAACCCATGCCTACCTCTATTGGGGAGCGCGTTGGGGTGGCGTAACACCAACTGGTGCTACGCTTGAATTTAATTGGGGCAATAGCCAGAACGTCACACCCATCAGTACAGTTATCAATCCAAATTCATTTTATCAAGCGGTCGCAGATGTTACCAGCTATGTTCAAACGCATGGCTCCGGAGCCTATCGTGCCAGTGGCATTCTCGCTAATCCGTTTATTAACACCAATGATACTAACGCCTTTGCCGCTTGGTGGTTGGTAGTGGTCTATGCTGATGCAAGCCAACCCAATCGAACGATCATTCTCCACGATGGGCTGGATCAAGTATTAATTGGCAGCTCAATTACCAATACATTGAGTGGATTCAATATTCCCAGCAGCAGCACAACCAACCTTACGATTGTGGGCTACGAGGGAGATAACTCAAGCGCCGGTGACCAATTGCTGTTTAATGGTAATAGCGTTAGCAATGCGCAAAACCCTACCGATAATATGATGAATAGCACTCGTTCATATTTAGGCAACCCAGTTTCAAGCGCAGGCGATTTGCCACAACTAACCGGAGCAGCCAACAGTATGGGTGGGTTTGACCTTGATACCTTTGATGTTTCAGCATGGACTAGCCCAGGCCAAACCACAGCTAGCATAACCACTGGCTCCACTAGCGATATGTATTTCGTTGGGGGCTTGATTTTAGCGATCACTTCGTTGGTTGCCGATACTCCAACGCCCAGTAACACCCCAACCAACACCCCGACGAATACTTCTACTGCAACGAACACGCCGACCAACACACCAACGAATACCGCAACCAACACGCCGACCAATACCGCGACCGCAACGAGTAGCCCAACCAATACTCCAACCAGCACAGCGACCAATACTCCCACACCAAGCCTATGGCGAACCTTCTTGCCAATCGCAATTCGCTCAGCTGAATAAGTATATTGAAGCTAAAAGCCAACAGCCGAGGCAAAACCTCGGCTGTTGTGGTTAACAGCGTTAGCTCAAAAATTCAGCTAGCGCTGTTCGATCATGTCCATGCCCAATTGAGCATCGATCTGTTGGTTTGTTGGGCGAGTATAGACCCCGAGACTGATGGCTTGCGAGTTGCTTGATGGTAGCATGCGAGTCTGCATCGTGTGGCAGATAACGCTACTTATCCAGCGGATGAATAGCCTAAGGAGCGTAACTATATGCGTCAGTTAATCTATTTCATCGCCTGTACGGCTGATGGATTTATTGCGCGTGAGGATGGCAGTTTCGATTTCTTTCCCATGCAGGGTGGGCACATGCAATATTTGCAGCAGGAATATCCTGAAACTATCCCTAGCCATTTGCATGCGCTGCTAGGAATTACAGCTGAGCCACGCCATTTTGATACCGTCGTGATGGGTCGGCACACCTATGCAGTTGGTTTGAGCGAAGGCGTTACCAGTCCGTATGCCCATTTGCGGCAATATGTAGTGTCACAATCAATCACCACCAGCCCAAGCCCAGATGTAACCTTAGTTGCCAATGACCCAGTTGACTTGGTGCGCAGACTCAAACAAGAGCCTGGGCAGAATATCTGGTTGTGTGGCGGCGGCTCGTTAGCCAGCGCCTTAATCGGCGAGATCGATCAACTGATTCTGAAAGTTAATCCCGTCATCCTTGGTCAAGGGATTCGGCTTTTTGATCGGCTTGATGCTCCAGTTCAGCTCGAATTGCTTGAACAGCAAACCTTTGATGGCGGCGTTGCACTGCATCGCTATGCCGTAGCTCATCATCGTGATTAAATTCAGCTCATCCGCTAGGCTTTACGGCGGGTTATCAAAAGGAATTCTATGCGCGTAGAGACAACCCATGCCAGCGCCGTTGCAACCAGCACCCGCGAAAAAGGCATTATTTTAACCTTGTTGATTGCGACCTTTGTCGTGATTCTAAACGAAACGATTATGGGTGTGGCTTTACCCCGCTTGAAGGACGAATTCCAAGTCGAAGCAAGCACCGTGCAATGGCTGACCACAGCCTATCTATTAGTTATGGCGGTCTTGATTCCCACAACCGGCTTTCTGATTCAACGGTTTAGCACGCGAACGCTGTTTCTTACGGCCATGGGTTTATTTACCTTCGGGACTGTGGCAGCGGCAGCAGCGCCTGGATTTGAAGTGCTCTTGGTTGGTCGGGTATTCCAAGCAGCGGGCACAGCGCTAATGCTGCCATTGCTCATGACAGTTATTTTGGTGCTAGTGCCGATGGAGCGGCGCGGAGCTATGATGAGCACGGCCAGTATGGTGATTTCGGTGGCTCCCGCGATTGGCCCAGCCCTATCAGGGTTAATCATCCAAGCGCTTTCGTGGCGTTTTATGTTTATTTTCGTGATCCCAATTGCCCTAGCGGTGCTGGCCTATGGCTACCTACGGTTGGTGAATGTGGGCAAACTTCAAGCAGCCAGCCTTGATCGTACCTCGATTCTCTTAGCAGCAATAGGCTTCGGCGGGCTAGTCTACGGCTTTAGTCGGGCGGGCGAGCCTGGCAGTAGCCTAACCGAGCCAATTGTTTTGGCAGCGATCGGAATGGGCTTAGTTGGGATCGCATTGTTTGCATGGCGACAAACCCGACTTTCCAGTCCATTGCTTGACCTGCGCGTTTTTCGCTTTCCCATGTTCACGCTGAGCGTCGTATTAATGATGGTTGTGATGGTGACATTATTTGCCTCAGCGATTCTATTGCCCTTCTATTTCCAGCAAATTCGCCAGTTTAATACCCTGCAAACCGGGCTTTTTTTGCTGCCTGGCGGGGCATTGATGGGATTCAGTGGGCTATTCGTAGGTCGGATCTTTGATCGATCGGGGCCACGAATGCTCGTGATCGGGGGCATGGTACTGGTTGTCTTGGCACTTTGGCAGTGGACGTTCTTGAATGCCACAACCTCAGTGATCTGGCTTCTCAGTCTCCATGTAATCTTCAGTTTAGGCCTTGCCTGTTTGTTCACGCCAATTCTCACAACTGGACTTAATCAATTGCCCCAAACCTTGCACTCCCATGGCACAGCGATCTCCAACACACTTCAGCAAGTTGCCGGAGCAATTGGAACGGCCTTATTAATCACGATTATGAGTGCTGGTCAAGCTCAGCCAGGGCAAACCATCGCGCCTAATCCATTGGCTGATTTGACCATTGGCATCCAAAATGCCTTCGTGGTGGCAGCTGGAATAGCCGTGGTTGGTTTGGTGTTAGCGCTTTTTCTGCGTCGCACGGGCGAACCAAGCGGAGAGCCAACATTTATTCACTAATGGCACTGAATAGGCATGTTGGAGCTAAAAATCAACAGCCGAGGCAAAACCTCGGCTGTTATAGTTAACATCTGCTTGCGCTAGCTCAACCACTGGGCTACCCGTTGTTGCAGCGCATCCATGCCTAATTGACCATAGATGGTGTAGGCTTGCTGCCAAGCCGCTTGGGCTTTGGTTGGTTGTTGTTGGCGCTGCCAATGCTCGGCCAAGGCCAGCTGAATCGCCGCAACTTCAGCTTGCGAACCACTAGCTTCGGCCATGCTCAAGGCCTGTTCAAAGCAGTTTAGTGGGGTAGTTGGCAAGCTTGGCGGCAAGAGGATTGGCACATTCAATTGGCTCAAGGCACTGCCCAAAACCCGCAGTGCCGCGCATAATTCGAGGGTTTGTTGGCGTTCGCGAGCAGCATGATGCGCTTGGATAATATGGCGAATTGCCTCATCAGGATAGCCCAAACCAATCGCCGCCTCAGCCCGAAAACGATAGGTTTCCGCGATCCCATACCACGTGGTCGAACGAGCGAGTTCAAAAGCCTCGTTCAAGGTGGCAATCGCGGTTTCATACGTGCCAAGCCCCACCAATGCGCCGCCCAAATTACTCAAAAACATGATTAACCGTTCAGGATTGCGCAACTCGCGGCCAATGACCAAGGCTTGTTGATATAGCTCGACGGCATGCTGAAAATCGCCACGATGACGAGCAGCCTCGCCCATCACATTCAACATGCGCCCTTCATCTTCGCGCTGGCCGAGTTGGCGGTGTAAGGCGAGGCCTTCGGAAAATAGCTGCTCGGCTAGAGCAAATTGGCCTTGCAGCACATTCATATAGCCATGAGTTTTCAGTGCCAAAGCCAAACTATGGGCATCATTGGCTTCACGGGCAATCGCCACCGCCGCATGGCTGGTTTGCCAAGCCTGCTGCAATTGGCCTTGATAGCTGGCAATCCAACTCATGCGCATCAAAATTTTGCAATGGGTCGGCTGGTCATGGGCTTGTTTGGCATATTCCAAGGCTGGTTGAATGCTTTGCAGTGCATCGTTATGCAAACCTTGACTGCTTTGGACATCGGCAATTTCACACCAGACGCGAGCCAACGCTGAAAGTTGCTGTTGCTGTTGGGCTTGGTTCAGCAAACGCCGATAAATTGCATCGGCCTCGTGCCAACGCCCAGTATGTTTGTAGATTTCGCCCATTGCAAAGAAAATATCGATGGTTTCATGGGCGGCGAGCAAGGGCAAACAGCGTTCGTAATAGCTCAAGGCCACATCGGTGGCATAGCGTGCCGCCGCCGCATCGCCAGCCTTGCGAAAATAGTTGCGCTGTTTATCAAGATTATTGCTCATGCCATAGTGGTGCGCCAACAAATCGGCAGCACCTTCCACACCATAGGTTTCAACCAAATAATCGCCAACCTGCTCGTGGAGCGCGGCACGCGTGGCCAATGGCAAGCTTTGGTAGGCAACTTCTTGGGTAACCACATGTTTAAACAGATATTCAAGCTCAGGCTCATCGCGATCAAGTGGCGTAAGATCCATGCGGCTCAGAGTGTTGAGTTGCTGCTTAACTTGCTCGGCACTGCCCAATTGCGGGTACGCGCCCCAGAGCCAATTGGCTTTGAATAAACGACCAATCACGCTGGCAACTTTGAGCGTATGCTTGGTCGCCTCTTCAAGTTGGTCGATCCGGCTGATAATCAAGCGGTGTAAGCTATCGGGCAACTCCAGTTGAGCCACGGCCTTGGGATCGCTCAAATCGGGCTGGCGTTCAACCACCAAATTAATCAATTCTTCAATATAAAATGGGTTGCCCTGCGCCCGATCGGTCAGTTTGCTAACCAACTGCTCTGATGGTGCTTGGCGATTGCCGAGCAGTTGTTTGATTTTGAGTCGCACTAATTCAGCAGTTTCGTCGAGCGTAAATTCTTGTAATTCGATTTCGTGCCAATGTTCAAGCTGGCGTAACTCGTGCCACATCGTTTGATCACGCTCGGCGGAAGGTCGATAGGCCAGCACAATCAGCACGGGCACATCGCGAATCGCCTTAGTAATTCGCGCCAACAAATCGTTCGAGAGCGAATCGATCCAATGGCAATCTTCGAGCACCAGTAATAACGGCGTTTCATTGGCACGGTAGCGCAAACAATCCACCAGCAGCGATTCTAGTAGCATCTTGCGCGACTTAATATCCAGCAATTTGGTCAAGGATTGATCGGGAATCGGCAGGCGTAGAGCGCTCGCCAGCAGCGGCATCCAATCTAATAAATCTTGATCGATCAGGGCTAATTGCGCCCGCAACTGCAACATTTGCAAATCGAGCGGCCACTCAGGATCAACATTAAAAAACGAGCGCCACAAATTATGCCACAACAAATAGCTAATGGTTGTGCCATACGAAAGGCACTCGCCGCTATACACCGCCACTCGTTGCGCCCGCGCAATCCGGCGAATTTCGGCCACCAGCCGCGATTTGCCCATGCCAGCTTCGCCCGTAATCCCCAACACTTGGCCATGGCCCTGCTTGATGCGACTCAGCAATTCGCCGACAGATTGTAACTCTTGGCTGCGCCCGACCATTGGCAAAGCATAAATTGGCTCTTGGCCACGAATCGCCGTCTGGCGTAAATCGGTTAATTCGTGTAACTCGACCAATTCGCTGCGGCCTTTGACTCGAACGGCTGGCAAAGGCGCAGTTAAAAAGGTTGAGCTAAGGGTTTCTTGGGTAGCTTCGGTCAGCAAAATTTGGCCTTGACCAGCTTGCTGCATCAATCGCGCCGCCAAATTGACTGTATCGCCAATCACGGTATATTCTTGGCGACGCTCCGAGCCAATCAAGCCACAAAAGACAAATCCTGTGTTGATGCCGATACGAGCCTCAAACTCAGGTAAGGCGCGAAGCTCTAAGGCACAGTGCGCCGCCCGATCACTATCATTTTCGTGGGCAACTGGTGCACCAAACAGCACCAAAAAGCTACTACCTTTATCGCCAATTTCAACTTTATTCAGATAGCCATCATAGCGCTCGACGATCCGCAGCACTTCGCGAAAGTAATGGTTGAGCCGTTCGGCGGCAAATGGATCACGATCATAATCGGGGGCATCGAAATTGACAAACAATAGCGTAACTGAGCGGCGCTCGTTGATAAACGCGGTACGACCTTCACGCACTTGTTGGGCAATTGTGGGGTGCAAGTAGGCATCGAATTGGGCAGGTGGATGCGGGGTGATTGGTTCAGGCCAGCGAATTGGCTGCGCCCGCACGCTTTGCTCAAGCCCAAGCACCTTGGCAAAACGCTGATCGAGCGTTTCACGCTTGAACTGCTCGCAATCCAACGAGGCATAATCAATAATCACATCGCCAGAACGAGCCTGATTTTCGGCCTCGGCAGAGCGTAACAACGCCGAGCCACCCACCACCGCAACACAGCGCTTCGTCGGATCGCCGACCGTGGTATAGAGCACATGGCCTGCGGCAATCCCAATTTTGAGGGTCAAACGCCATTTGGTTGCTTGAATTTCGATTGCGCCCAATTGCTCCATCAGGCTTTGCATTTCGAGGGCACAACGAACAGCGCGAGCAGCGACCCGTTGAGTCCGTTGCGGCTGATTAATCGGAAACAACGCCGTAATGGCATCGCCGCCAAATGTGCTGATCATGCCGCCAAAGCGCTCGATCACATCAATTAATGGGGCAAAACAGCGATTTAATAAGCGGGTTAGGGTTTCAGTTCCATGCGAATCGTGTTGACCAAGCGCCTCGCTGAGAGGCGTAAAGCCCGCGATATCGGCGAAAAGCACCACAGCTTGGCCATGTTTGGTCGTTTGGGTTGCAGAAGAGGCCCGTTGATCAAGCAATCGTGGGACAAGATACGGCGGCACATAAGCAAACCAGCGTGCTTGCATGGAGCAACTCCTAGGCCCGTGAAATCATCGCGCGAATTACGCTTGCTCCTAGTATAGCCCGTACCATAGTCCTACGCAAATGCTGAGGCCAGTATTTTAGCGCCAATCAGCCTTCAATCCACTTAAATTGCAGCTCTCGCAATTAAGCTTGAGTCATCGTTACTTGGCGAGTTCAGGCGGGTTGAAACTGGGTAAACCTGCATTTTTTCACCAGCAAACGGCGTTAGTAACGGCAGCAGATCAGCCACATCAGCATTAGGATTGAGCCAATCACGCTCGGTTTCTGGCTCAAGAATCACCGGCATGCGGTTATGCACCGCTGCCGCCATCGAATTAGCCGAGGTTGTAATCACGGTAAACGTGGCTAGGGGAGTAGTGCCAGCGTTCCATTCTTCCCACAGACCTGCCATGGCAAATGGTTGAGCATCTTCGAGCACAAAGCGCATGGGTTGCTTGCCATTGGAAGTTGCCTGCCATTCATAATAGCCATCGGCTAGCACCAAACAGCGACGTTTGCGCAATGGCTCGCGAAAACTAGGTTTTTCTAGGAGTGTTTCGGCGCGAGCATTAATCATTTTATGCCCAATGCTGGGATCTTTGGCCCAATGTGGCACTAAACCCCAACGTAACCATTGCACACTTTGCGGATCACGATTGAGAATAACTGGTAAATTCTGGCTTGGCGCTGCATTATAGTGAGCTTGCCAATCGCCCGCCACTTGCACCCCAAAACGTAAGGCAATTTGCTGCCCATTCGCAGTGATCGAATAGCGTCCACACATCGCTTTAACTCCTTTGTAATCGCCCAAAAGCTACTATCAGTTACCCTAAACTTAAGTATACCTTTAAAAACCTTAAAAGCAAACACATATGTTCGTTTTTATTGCGGTTAAAGGCTTTATGCTACAATAGTTGCTTGCAAGCCCATGCGTGGAGGGCTGCACTTAACCCTATCTGCGAACAATGGGAGTTCTCAACGTGAAAAGCATCACGGTGGCCTTACCCGCCTATAACGAAGCTGAAAATATTCCGGCCATGGTTGAGGAAGTGGTCAATACCCTCGAAAGCCTTGGCCGCGCCTATGAAGTTATTGTCGTCAACGATGGGAGCCGCGATAATACTGCGGCGGTTGTGCGTGACCTAGAAGCCCGCTATCCGCATGTTCGGTTGGTCGATCATGCGGTGAACCAAGGCTATGGCGCTGCGGTCTGGACAGGCTTGACCAGCGCAAAAACCGATTTGGTCTTTTTTACTGATGCTGATCGTCAATTTGACCTTGGTGAGTTACCCAAATTGCTGGCCAAAATTGATCAAGCCGATTTGGTGGTTGGCTATCGCTCACCACGCCGCGACCCGCTGATGCGCCGCTTAAACGGTTGGGGCTGGAGCCGTCTGGTCACCTTGTTGTTTGGCTATACCGCCCGCGATATTGATTGCGCCTTTAAATTGATGCAACGCCATGTCGTTGATACGCTCAAAACTGAGGTTCAATCACGTGGGGCTACGTTTAGCGCCGAATTTTTGGTTCGCGCCAAACGGGCTGGCTTTCGCTTTGAAGAAGTTGCGATCAATGGCCATCGCCCACGGGTAGCAGGCAACCCGACCGGAGCCAAATTGAGCGTGATTTTGCGAGCCTTCCGCGAATTGATTGCCGTTCGCAGCGAATTAGCCCGCCAAGAACAAACCAAAGCCAAACATATTTAACTTTCGATCTGCAACAGTCCCACACTCCATTGATTAAGTGTGGGACTGCGATTTTAGCGAGCGGCCCATTCACCACTAAATTGATTCAAGCACATTCAGCATACGATCAATCTCAGTGCGCGTGTTGTAATGGGCTAAACCAACCCGCACCATCCCCCCTTGATCAAGCAAGCCTAAGCGTTCGACGGCTCGCAAGGCATAATAATGGCCATCCCAAACACAAATTCCCTCATTACCAAAGGTTTTGGCAATTGCTTGGGGCGTAACTCCAGCCTTGCGAAATGCCACGGTGGGTACGCGCAAATGGCCACGTTCAGGCTCCAAAATGCCATACAATTGCACACCTTTAAGCGTTTGCAACGCTTGAATCAAATATTGGCCAAGGCTCTGCTCGGCTTCAGCAATCGCATGCATTGCGGACAACAAGACGGCCCGTTGACCAACCGTTTCGCCAAGCAGCTGATCGTAGCGCTCCATATAACCCACACCTAAGCCACCGAGATATTCCAAGGCTCCGTTGATGCCCGCTTGGCCTTCAAAATTTTGCGTGCCAGTTTCCCAGCGACTAGGCAAAGTTTCGGGGGCAGGTCGCACTTTATAAGCAAACAGGCGCTCTAGATGTTCGCGTTTGGCCCAGAGCACCCCAACATGCGGCCCAAAAAATTTATAGGCCGAACATGCCACAAAATCGGCATCAAGCGCTTTGACATCGCATGGAATGTGGGGCACGCTCTGAACCGCATCAACAAAACACAAAGCACCAACAGCATGGGCTTGTTTGACAATCGTTTGAACATCATTAATTGTGCCAAAGGCATTTGAGGCCCAACCAACGGCCACCAATTTAGTGCGCGGCGAAAGATAGCGCTCAAAGTCACTCATCACCAGGGTGCAATCAACAGGATTAATATCCACAAAGTGTACGATAACCCCACGTTCTTCAGCAGCCAGCAGCCATGGCGTAACGTTGGCATCGTGGTCAAGCGTGGTCAGAATAATCTCATCGCCAGCTTGCCATTCGCGAGCTAGTGAACGACTGAGTGCAAATGTGAGCGAAGTCATGTTGGCTCCCAGCACAATTTCATCTGGCTCACCGCCAAGCAAGGCCGCCAACCCTGCATGACATTCGTCAATGACGGCATCGGTGCGCTGGCTGGTGATAAAAGCACCATGGGTATTGGCAACCGAACGCCGCAAATAATCGGTCATCTGGCCAATCACTTGTTGGGGCACTTGGGTTCCACCAGGATTATCAAAAAAAACTAAGGGTTTCCCCGCGTGAGTCTGGGTTAACGCTGGAAAGTGACTACGAAATGGCGCTAAATCGACCGTCATGGTAACTCCTTGGCAACTATGCTAGGTCGCATACAAGCAGGCTAGCCAGCAAAACAAGCTTTATCATACAAGATCTGGCTAAGCCCGATTTTGCAGCAATTAAAGGAAGATCGCAAAAGCGGGTTAATCCCGCAACCCAAGCACTAAACCGTCGGATCGAGACTTGCCAAAAGCCCTAACTATCGGTATACTCAGATTTGAGTTTCTCATTTTAGATTAATCCTAAGGAGGAGGTATGCTCCCACGTTCGACCGTGCGGCGCAGCATGGCATTAATCATTCTAGTAATGCTTTTAACGCTGGTTGTCGCCCGACCCCAAGCTTCTAATGCTGCCGACCCACCAACTTATTATGCTGAAACCGGTCACTACCTTGGTGGTGGTTTCCGCGATTACTGGAATGCCAACGGCGGCTTACAAATTTTTGGCTACCCCATCACTGAAGAATATCGCAACGCACAGGGCAAAACCATTCAATGGTTTGAACGTGCTCGCTTTGAGTTAGCCAGCAATGGCTCAGTCGAGTTAGGGCTTTTGGGGCGTGAAGCAACCGTTAATCGGGTGTTTCCGCAAATCCCGCCCCGCGAAAACGATGCCAACCACCGCTACTTCCCCGAAACCAGCCATATGATTATGTGGGGGTTCAAAACCATTTGGGAAACCAAAGGTGGTTTAGGCGTATTTGGCTATCCAATTAGCGAAGAAATGGATGAAATTCTCGCTTCGGATAACAAATGGCATATCGTTCAATATTTCGAGCGTGCTCGCTTTGAATTTTGGCCCGATTACCCTGCGGGGCAACGGGTTGTCGTCAGCGATCTAGGTCGGCGGTTGGCTCCCCGCGAGTTAACCACGCCATTGCCACCAGGCAGCCCTCCAGGCAGTACCCCTCCTGGCGCACCTGGGTTGCCACCAAGCAAAGATGCGATCGTTACGCCAAGCTCTGGGCCTGAAGGGACAACCTTTGGCTTCAATGGTTTTGGCTTTGTCGCCGGTGAAGAAGTGGTTTTGTGGTTGACCTCACCTGATGGTACAGTCTACCCGGCCAATTCAACAACCTATGCTGATATCGATGGGTCGTTAACCTCATCAGGTATTTATGTCACAATCAGCCAAGGAGTTGGGGTTTGGGCGATTACCGCCCAAGGTCGGCTCAGCGGCCATGCCAGCATTGGCTATTTTGAAGTTACCCGAGCACCTGAGCAGCCACTGCCCGCCGACTATAATGCACGGGTTGACCCTCGTGAAGGTCGGCAGGATACGATTTACAACTTCTATGCAGGCGGGTTTGTTCCAGGCGAAGTAGTTGCGGTTGGTGTACTCAACGAATATGACGAACTCGTAACCGAAGTTATTGGCGTTTATGCTGATGGTAATGGCTCAATCGATTATGCCAATATTCGCTTTGTGCCAAACAATTCCTTCGATCCAGGTATTTATGAAATCTATTCCACCAGTGAAAGTGGCCGTGAAGCCTATGCCTTCTTGCGTATGCGCAGCAATAGTGTGACCAGTGTCTCGACCTTAAGCATGCGTCAAGCGCGAACCACCAGCGGTTCATTAGGCCGTGGCGATGGGCTAGCCAGCGAAGGCAATATCGATTTCTTCCAGAAATAGTTAACAAACCAAGCTTGATCAAAGGGATGAGCAAATGCTCATCCCTTTTTTGTCGCTTCAGCCCGCAGGATGCTATAATGCTGCTACGGTTCGACCGTACAAATGCAGGGGCTTTTGAATCGAAAGGATCAATCAATGGCTCATCGGGTTACCTTGATTCGTGGTGACGGAACAGGACCAGAACTTGCCGAAGCTACACGCCGGGTCTTAGAAGCTACAGGCGTGGCTTTTGATTGGGATATTCAGGATGCAGGGGTCGATGTAATGGAGCAATTAGGGACTCCATTGCCCGATTCCGTGCTCGAATCAATTCGTTCAACCAAAGTGGCGTTAAAAGCGCCGATTACCACCCCCGTTGGCACAGGTTTTCGCTCAGTCAATGTGGCGATTCGTAAAGAACTCGACCTCTATGCCTGTGTTCGGCCATGTCGTTCCTACCCTGGCGTGCGCTCGCGCTTTGAAAACATCGATCTTGTGGTTGTGCGCGAAAACACCGAAGATCTCTACGCTGGGATCGAGTTTGAGCGTGGCACTGATGAAGTAGCCGAATTGCGCAACTGGTTGCTGCAAAAACGCCCAAATGCCTTGATCAAAGAGCCAGGTGGTATCTCAATCAAGCCCATGTCGGTGCCTGGCTCAGAGCGAATTGTGCGCTTTGCCTTTGAATATGCCCGCGCCAACAAACGCAAAAAAGTCACGGCAGTGCATAAAGCCAATATTATGAAGTTCAGCGATGGCTTATTCTTAGAAGTTGCCCGTGAAGTCGCCAAAGAGTATCCCGATATCGAGTTCGATGATCGGATTGTCGATAATATGTGTATGCAGTTGGTGCAAAAACCAGAACTCTATGATGTGATGGTATTGCCCAATTTGTGATAGTGCTGGCGAACCCTGTTTGTGCGGTGCAGTACGGTCTCTTGCCCGCGATCTTCGGCTATCATGGAATCTGCTCTGTTGATGGATGCACCACCGGTGCGAAAGGGAGCCGAATCCATGACCATGCGTGCGGCGTTGTTTGGTGACTATCCCATTCCTGAGGACACCGTTGAATTGGCACACGCCATTGCTCCACATGGCAACCGACTCATGCACCTCCGTGATCACTTTGGCATGCTGTTTGACAATCAGCAATTCAGCACGCTCTTTTCCCATACTGGTCAACCGGCCCTCGCGCCAGCACGACTCGCCATGGTCACCATCCTCCAGTTCATGGAAGATCTCCCCGATCGCCAAGCCGCCGATGCCGTGCGGATGCGCATTGATTGGAAATATGTCTTGGGCCTTCCGCTTGCTGATCGTGGCTTTGATGCCTCCGTCCTCAGCGAGTTCCGCGCCCGGCTTGTGGCGGGAGATGGTGCGTCTATCCTCTTTGAAACCCTGCTGGAGCGCCTTCGCGATTACGGATTACTGCGAACACGCGGGCAACAACGCACCGATTCGACCCATGTCCTCGCGGCAGTTCGTGGCCTGAGTCGCATTGAATGTCTTGGCGAAACGATGCGTGCCACCCTCAATGCGCTCGCAACCGTGGCTCCCGCATGGGTCCGCTGCCAGATTCCACCGCCGTGGTTTGATCGCTATGGGCCACGTGCTGATGCATATCGCTTTCCGAAGGCAGCCGCCGACCGTCAACGTCTTGCCGAGCAGATTGGAGCCGATGGGTTTGAACTCCTCACCCTCCTTGCGGCACCGACTGCCCCGCGTGAACTGCACGTTCATCCCGCCGTATGCATCCTTCGTCGCGTTTGGTGGCAACAATACCATGCCCCCAATGGACCAGTTCGCTGGCGTGAAGTGGCTGATATGCCACCGAGCAGGATGCGCATTCATTCGCCCTATGATCGCGATGCGCAGTACAGCACGAAACGCAATATGGAATGGACGGGATACAAAGTGCATCTGACTGAAACCTTCGATGCTGATCTGCCCTGCCTCATCACGCATGTGCTTACCACGCCATCCACGATTCGTGATGGTGAAGTCTTAGACCAGATTCATGAGGGCCTTGCTCGCCATGATCTCCTTCCCAGCACCCATCTTGTTGATACGGGCTATACCGATGCAGCAGCGATGCTCACCAGCCAGTCCACCTATGGGATTACACTGTGCGGGCCAATTGCTCGCGATAGTGCCTGGCAAGCGAAAGACCCGACCGCCTTCGATATCACGCGATTTCAGGTCGATTGGGACGCGAAGGTGGTCATTTGTCCCCAAGGACACGCAAGTACCAAATGGATTTCGCATCAGGATCGACACGGGAATCCTGCCATTCGCGTGACGTTTCGACCGCGTGACTGCCGAGCGTGTCCAGTCCGAACACAGTGTACGCATACGGCAACCGCAGCACGAGGCCTTTCGCTCCGCCCCCGAGAACAGCATGAAGTCCTTCAGCAGCGGCGGCACGCCCAAACAACCGATGCCTTCAAACGGCAGTATGCAAAACGGGCGGGAGTCGAGGGACTAATGTCGCAAGCAACCCGAGTCTGTGGGATGCGGCAGAGTCGCTATGGTGGGATGGCGAAAACGCGACTCCAGCATGTGCTGACCGCGTGTGCGCTGAATCTGCTGAGGAGTGTGGCATGGGTGACCGGTGGGTCGCGTCACCAAACCCAAACGTCGCGCTTTGTGGCCCTCCGTCCACCGCCTGCTCTGTCTCAGATACGTGAACAGACACGGCTCCATAGCCACCAATGATCGTTGGTTCGTTTCAGCCCAGTGCTGCACAAACAGGGTTCGCCAGCACTATCATTTGTATGGTGATATTTTGAGCGATTTGTGCGCTGGCATGGTTGGCGGCCTTGGGGTTGCCCCAGGTGGCAACATCGGCGAACATGGCGCAGTTTTTGAAGCAACCCACGGCTCAGCTCCAAAATACAAAAATCTCAACAAAGTCAACCCAACTGCCTTGATCCTCTCAGGCGAGTTGATGTTGCGCCACTTGGGCGAAATCGAAGCCGCTGATCGGCTCAATGCAGCGGTGGCAACCGTGATTGCTGAAGGTAAGGATGTAACCTACGACCTAAAGGATGATCGCAACGATCCAAGCGCGGTTGGGACTGCCGAAATGGCTGATGCCATTATTGCTAAATTACAAGCCTAATTGGGCTATCACTGGCGATCAGTCTTACCTGATCGCCAGCTATCCCCATATTTAGAGACTATACCCAAGAATTAATCCAGCTTCATGGTACACTTCATCTCAGCCGACTGTACACGAAATGGTAGGTAGATGTGCCGTGGGATGATCCACTGTTTGGCATTCTAGAACGTATATGACACAATCAACATGGCCAGCAACATCAGAATTACCTGCTATCCCCAAGGTGCGAATCTTGGGCGAAATTGGACGGGGCTTACATAGCACTGTCTATCGTTGTGTGCGCGATGGGCAAACCTATGCCTTGAAAATTCCCCGCCTCAATGGCAATCAATCGCCAACTATGGCAGCGGCAGCATTTCGGCGCGAAGCCAGTGCCCTCGCCTTGGTACGCCACCCCAGTTTGCCCGAGGTAATCGAGGTCGATCACTACAACGAAATGCCCTATATCATTATGGAGTTGGTTCAAGGCCAAACGCTGCTCGATTTGGTGGCGCTTGGGCCATTACCTGAAAGTTTAGTCATTCGGCTGATCAAAGATTTAGCTAGTGCTTTGGCCGCCGTGCATCGCCAAGGAATTACCCACCGCGATATTCAGCCGCGCAATATGTTGATGCAGCCCTCAGGCAACATTAAATTAATTGATTTTGGTTTTGCCAGCCACAATAGCCTCGACCCTGAGCAAACTCACGTGCTGGGCACGCTGCGCTATAGTTCGCCCGAACAAACTGGCTATCTCAAACGCAATGTCGATGCCCGCTCCGATCTGTATGCTTTTGGCGCAGTCTTGTTTGAATGTTTGGTTGGCGTACCGCCTTTCAATGCCTCAAATATTACCGATTTGATCCGCCAACATGCCGTTGTGCTCGCCCCCGATGTACGTTCGATGGCTCCGCATGTCTCGCCAGCCCTCGCCGAAATCGTCGCTCGCCTGCTGGCCAAAGATCCTGACGATCGTTATCAAACGGCTGAGGGCTTGCTCTCGGATATTAATCAAATTGATAGCTTAAATCTCATGCTCGCCGCTGGTCGCCCAATTCGGCTTGGAGCCGATGACCTCTGGACTGGAGCGCTCTACGATAATGATTTGATTGGGCGTGATGCCGAGTTGGCAATCTTACGTCAAGGCTGGAATAGCGCTCGCCAAGGCCATGGCAGCGTCATCGCCATCAAAGGCGCGATGGGTTTAGGCAAAAGCCAATTAGGCCGCGAAATGCTGCACCGAGCACGGTCGCTTGGTGGTTTGACCTTTGGCTCAACCTGCGTCAAAGATTCAGCCCTACCCTACAGTGCCTTGCGCAGCCCATTTGAGCAATATGTGCATTATTTGGAATTGATGCCCGAAAGCCAGCGCCGCCATGCCGAGGAGCAACTACGCCAGTTCGTACAAGGCTACCAAGAGCTGATGTTGCGTACATTTCCATGTTTACAGCCAATTTTTTCCCACACCAAACAACCTGAATTGGTGACCGATTACGAGCGTTTTAATACGATTTTGGCTGATCTGCTGCTTTGGATGACCCGCGTGCATCCCGCTGCTGTCTGGTTTATCGACGATCTGCAAGCAATCGATGATGCTAGTTTTAGCGTCATCCGCCGGATTATCGGGCGCATTCAGCAAGTTCCGCTATTTTTAATTATTTCTTTAAATGATAGCGTTGATAGCCAGCAAATCTACGAGCGGCTCACGCTTAATCAGCCAATTCCTATCCAAGAGATTTTGCTGCATCCCCTGACCGATCAGGCTGCCACCCAATTTATCACCAGCTATTTGGGTGGATACAACGTCGATCAGCAAATTATCAACGAGATTGTCGCTCGCAGTGTTGGCAGTCCCTTTGCCTTGCGCGAATATATCCAAACCTTGTTGGATACTGGCATGCTGCGTTTGGTCAACACGTGCTGGATGATCGACGACCAAAGTTTGACAAAATTGGCGTTACCTTCGCATGTAGTGCGCTTGGTGCTCAGTCGAATCGATGAACTAAGCCCCAAAGTGCGGGCAATTCTCGAATTAGCGGCAGTGCTGGGCTTTCAATTTCGGCGTAATAGCCTACTTGCGCTATGGCAGGGCGAACCAAGCGAAGTCTACGAGGCCTTAACCATTGGCGGACGCAGCCATTTAATCGAGCGCAGCGCTTCGGGCCATTATCATTTTGCCCACCAAAATATCTATCAAGTTTTTCTCGAAGGCATTACGCCTGAGCAACAGCAACAACTCCATGCCCAAATTGCCAAAAATCTTGATCACGAGCAGCTTGAGCCAGAAGCCATGTATCAATTGGCCTATCACTATGCCCGCGCTAAAAGCAGCGACCCAACATTTTTGGCTCGCGGCTTTACAATTTTGAGTAATGCTGGGCAGGTGGCGCTGGAGAATTATGCCTACGATGAGGCTTATCATTTTTTCGAGCAGGCCTACCAAATTGCCCAAGGTCAATCATTGCCATTTCAAGCGCAGCAGCATGCCCAATTTGCCCAACTCTGTCTACGCTTGGGCCAAAATCAAACGGCCTTGGCGCATTTACAAGCAGCACTCGAACAAACCAGCGAACCGGATCATCAGGCGCGGTTGCTCACGGCGATTGCCCATATTCACGCTTGGCAACAACAACCACGCGACATTTGGCGCTACTTCGACCAAGCATTTGAGGCATTAAACGAACCAGCCTTAGATCGCTCGTTGATTGGATTATTGAGTGATATTGGACGCTCACTTGGACGCTTGCTCAAAAGTAGTGTGCCATGGTTGCAACCAAGCTCGCCCCAGCAGCAGCAACGGATCATCATTTTGCTGGAAATTTATGATACGGTAGGAATGTATGCCTACCTGAATAGCCAAATGTTGTTGTTAGTCAGCCTCTTTTTGCGCTCGTTGGTTTGGGCACGCCGTGGGCGCACTCGTCCGGCCCGTGTGCGAGCATTGAGCAACTATGCCAGCATGTGGGCAATGGTTGGTCAGCGCCATTTAGCCAAACGCGCCTTGAATAAAGCCAAAACTATCGCCACTACCCCGACTGCTGATCGCATGTTACAAGCGCGAGTTGCCTTGTACGAAGGCTTTATTAGCCATATCATTGGCGATGAAGTGCAGGCTGAACGGCTTTTACGTACAACATTACGTCAATATGCAACGACAATCGATTCGCTGGCCTATGGCCATGCCACCGCTGATAGTGTGCTCTTGCTCTTTTTACGAGGCCATGTGCTGGAAGCATGGCAATTGGTTCAAGAAACCTTTGAGCGCTTCGAGCAACATAATCATCGCAATGAACAAACCTGGTTTTTAGAATTATGGGCTGCGCCCTTGCTGATTACGCTTGGTTCGACTGCTGAAGCCCAACGCTACCCGGTGCCCGACATCAAAGAGCGTCAACAATGGCTCTTGGCTTGGAAAAATCTAGCCGATGCCTCGCAGATGATCGTTAACCTTGAGCAGGGCGATCCAGGCCAGCAAAACGATCAATTATTGCGCCATTTTAATCAGCAACATCGCAATAATCCGCGGTTTATGCCGTTTCATTCGCGTTATATGTACATTTTGCAGGGCTATATCCGCATCGCTCAGTTTTTACAACAGCGCAAACGGGTAACTGCTCGCCGCTTACGGATTGCCGCACGCCAAGCCTTGTTGGTTGCGACAACCCCAATTTTGCGCGGCCATGCTTTAGTTATTTTTGCGGCAGCGCATGGCTTTGATGGCCGCTTTGCCCAAGCCCTAGAGTTGCTGGGGCAGGCTGAGCAATTAGCCCACTTGCACGATGCGCCATGGATTTTATATGAAGCCCATCGGATTCGGGCGCACCTTTTTGGCATGCAGCAGCAAATGGCCGCTGCTAAACGCGAAGCCAGTCGCGCTTACACAATTGCCTTTGATCATCAATGGGTTTTGCGCATGCGCAATATCGCCGTAGCGTTTCAGCTTGACGACCCAGAACGGCTCAATTCAACGACCAGCATTATCAGCGATGATGCGCTACGCCCCGATGATAGCCGCATGCAACGCTTGTTGGATGCGCTACTTTCGGTCAGCTTAGCGTGGGCACAAAGCTACGATCTCGATGAGCAAGCCCAGACTGCGCTCGATTCGGTAATTCGGATTTTGGGAGCAGAACGGGCATTTCTATTCCTACTCGAAAACGATGATTTACAGCTTCGTGCGGCGCGTGATGCCTCAAACAATCCAGTTAGCGAGACCTTGCAAGGCTATAGCCGCACGGTGCTAGAGCGAGTACGCATCACGCAAAAACCAGTGATTGTGACTGGAGCCGATGATGCATTAATTACCAGCAGCGAAAGTGTCACTGCTCACAACCTACGCAGCGTTTTGGCCGCGCCCTTGATGCTTGATGGGCGATTTTTAGGCGTGGTCTATCTCGATAATCGCTTGGCATGGGGCTTTTTCTCCAAGGAAGATGAAGTTATTCTGCGAGCGATCACCACCCATATTGCCCTAGGCTTAGAAAAATCGCGCACTACTCAGCTTGAAATTCACATTAATGCTGAACGTGAGCAACGCCGTTTGGCCGAACGCCTGCGCGTACTCTCAACCGTGTTGAATGCGACGCTTGATTTAGCCGATGTGCTCAGATATGTGCTGATTCAGCTCAACTCGTTGTTGCCCTACTATGGAGCCTGCATCGCCCTGCGCGAGGAAAATGAGCTTAAATTTGAGCAAGTTGAAAGCCCTAGCCCAACCTTATGGGTACGCGGCACAAAAATCTCAATTAATGATGACCCGCTGTTCAAGCAACTAGCGACGCTGCGCCAACCATTAATTATCAACGATATCACCCAAGATCCACGCTTCAAAGGCTATGGTGAGCATCCAGCCCGTTCATGGCTGGGGCTACCCTTGCTGGTACGTGGTGAAATCGTGGGCTTTTTGGCAATCGATCGCGATGAACCCCATGCAATTTCGGAGCATGAGGCCGAATTGGGCATGGTGTTTGCCTCACAGGCAGCAATCGCAATTGCCAATGCCCAATTATTTGGTCAAGTGCAACGCCTGGCAATCACCGATTCATTGACCCAAGTCAGCAATCGTCGTCATTTCTTTGAGTTGGCCGAACGCCAATGGATATTAACATGCAGCAGCGATCATCCACTTTCAGCGATGATGCTGGATGTTGATCACTTCAAGCGGGTCAATGATAGTTATGGCCACTCGGTTGGTGATTTAGTGTTGCGCACGGTTGCCGATCTTTGCCGCGCCAATTTACGGCCTTCGGACTTGCTTGGGCGCTATGGTGGCGAAGAATTTGCGATTTTGCTGCCTGATACCGATGTTTCAGCAGCATTGACGATTGCTGAACGCTTGCGGGTCGCAATCGCCAACCATGTGATTAACCATGAACAAGCCAGCATCAACCTAACGGTGAGCATTGGAGTGACAGGTTTGAGCAAAGATGATAACTCGGTTGCCAGCCTGCTAGATCGGGCCGATCGCGGCTTGTACATTGCCAAAGAAACCGGACGCGATCGGGTTACGATGGCCTAGGGCAGTATGCTACAATAGCCCAAGTTTGGTGCATTTGGAGGGTCTGATATGGTGCGTGATATGCTGCACAACTTGCGGCGCGTGCGCTTAGTTGAAGTCCAGTTGCTGATAACCGTGTTGCTGCTGTTTGCCGCTGGCTACATGATGGTATTTGCTACCGGCCAACGCCGTTTGGAAGCTGATGTTGGTTCGTTGCAATCGTTATTTAGTGTGCTCTGGCCATCATCGCTGCCGCTTTTGCTCTATCTGGTAGTGAGCGCTGGGCTTTCATATCGCAACCCCAATGCCGACCAAATTTTGCTGCCTTTGGTAGCAGTGCTTTCTGGTTTGGGCCTGCTATTTACGGCCCGGGTTGCCCCAACCCTCGATCCAGATATTTACGGTGATGTTGCCGCCAAACAATCGGCCTTTGTGACGGTTGGGGTGATTTTGCTGGTGCTGATGGTATTTGTCGATTGGGATCGTTGGATCTTTATTCGGCTCTTTCGCACTGGCATGATGGAATGGCTCAAAAACCACCGCTGGACTTGGATGCTGCTTGGGGTTGGCCTGATGATTTTAACCTTCATCATCGGGGTTGATCCGAATAATAGCGGAGTTAAAGTTTGGTTTCGCCTGCCTGGTGGCTTTCTGTTCCAGCCTGCTGAGCTACTTAAAATTATCTTGGTGGTCTTTTTGGCCTCATATCTAATCGAGCACCGTGAAGTCGTTAATCATGGCTATCGCTTAGGTCGCATCACCCTGCCACCCTTGCCCTATCTCGTGCCAATGGGTGGGATTTGGGCTTTGTGTATGGCCTTGATCGTCAAGCAAAGCGATTTGGGTGCAGCCTTGTTGCTATTTGGCATCTTCATTGCGATGTTGTATGTTGCTACGGGTAATGGCTGGTATGTTGGGGCCAGCTTTGGCGCATTCGGCATTGGCTCATATGTGATGTATCAATACATCGGCAAAGTGCAAGAGCGGGTGGCGATTTGGCTTGATCCTTGGTCAGACGCAGCAAACTTGGGCTATCAGATTGTGCAATCGCAATATGCGCTCTCGGCAGGTGGAGTAACGGGCAGTGGGCTTGGTTTGGGTGCGCCCCACTATGTTCCAGCTGTACACACCGACTTTGCCTATACCGGAATCGCCGAAGAATTGGGCTTGATGGGCACAATCGGGATCTTAATTGTCTATGTTTTGATGATTTATCGCGGCTATCACATTGCACTTTCAATTCCAGGGCGCTTTCGCGGCTTTGAGCAATTGTTGGCAGTCGGCTTAACCACGATTTTGGCAGTCCAAGCCTTAATCATCGTGGGCGGTAATTTGCGGGTAATTCCCTTGACCGGGATTACCTTGCCATTTATTTCCTATGGTGGTTCATCAGTGGTCATGAACTTTGTGATTGTTGGCTTGCTGTTGCGCATTTCGACCACAACTCAGAAACAAACCTAAGCGAGGCCACCATGAATTGGTTCGTTATTGGCATCGGGGCTGCAATTGCGCTCTGTTTGCTAACAATTATTGGTTTTTTTGGGGGCTATCGCTGGTGGCAAAACCTGCGTCCAGTTTGGCAATTGGGGTTGATGTTGTTGATTCCCAGTTTGCTGCTTAGCCTAACCCTGTTGCTAGCATGGTTTCTACCATGGCCAATCCAAGAAATCGGCAGTTTGGCAATTGGGGTAACCCTTGGTAGCGGAATCCTCCTAATTACAACCTCATATTTGGCGATGCAGATCTGGTGGGCCTTCCAACCTGACGAGCCTGCCACCTCAGCCGATTCTGATGAACAAACTTGATACAAATAATGACGCGCAGGCCTCAACTAAGCTTGCGCGTTCATTAGGTTGGACATTGGTGATTAAACTGCTGATCTCGCTGCATGTTGGGGTTGGCGATTTTTTGTTGCCCTTGTACGTTCAAGCGCTGGGTGGTTCGCCCCAGGTGATTGGCAATTTGGTGGGTTTGGGCGCGGCCTTTGGCGTATTTGCGCGGCTCAGCCTGAGTTGGCTTGCCGATCGTGGGATCATCGGGATTTTGCTGCGTTTGAGTTTGGCGGCCTTAGCGAGTGGCTTTGCAATTTGGAGCTTTGCTGATAGCAGTGTTTGGTTAATGCCTGGTCAAGCATTGCTCGCGATCGGGCGAGCAGGCTCGACTATCTGTTTAAGTTTGTTGATTGCCCAATTAACCAGCCAAGGTCAACGGGGTTCAGGCTATGGGCGGCTGACCATGGCCAGTTCATTGGCAACAATTGTTGGGGCGATCATCGCGGGCATTGGCTTTATTGGCTGGGATGCAGAAACTCGCCAGCAATTGCAACAATTCACTTGGCTGCAAACTAGCCTCAATTATTTACCCAATCCAATTCCCCGTGTCGAGCTATTTCATGGCATTTACATCGTGTTTAGTAGTAGCGTCGTCGTAGCAGGAATCTTCAGTTTACGTTCATGGCCCCATGCAATTCCGGCAAAACGCGGTACAATACAAGCAATATGGCGCAGTGTGTTACGTCAGCCAACAATCCGCAGTCTGTTGCTTGTGCAAAGCTGCATCAGCGCGGGCTATAGTGCCTCGATTCCAATGACCGTGCCGTTATTGACTGATCGTTTTGGGGCAAGTGTGGCGGCGGTCGCTGTGGCCTATATTGTGCCAGGCATTATTTATGCGCTGTTTCCAGCACGCCTTGGGCGCGTCGCTGATCGGATTGGCTATCGACGGGCTGCCAAGCTTGGGCTTGGCGTAAGTATGTTAGTTTACCTAGCAATACCTATCAGCCCACAACTTGCAATCACCGCAGCATTTTGGGCTTTTGAAGCGCTGGCATGGAGTTTTTATGTACCAGCTTTGGAAGCCTTACTTGCGGAAAGTGTGATACCACAACAACGCGGCACAGCCTTGGCGATCTATGGAGCGTCAGGCGCATTGACCGCAACTGTGGCAGCACCCTTGGGCGCACGCTTGTATAGCCATTGGATCGCCGCACCCTTTTTATTCTCGGCCCTTTGCCTAGGTATGGCAGCCATGTTTGCTGCCCGTACCCCACCAACCAATGCCGATTATGCTACCATTAAATCTCACAATTGAGGAACCCACCCTGCCCGACTTGACTCCGTTTCCGCAAACTGGCCTCGTTCATTGGACGAGCAAGTTGGGCGTTGAGCTTGCTGTTCGCCATATTACGCCTGATGATGCCAAATTGTTGGTCGAATTGTATGGCCGTTTATCGCCACGCACGCTTGAGCTGCGCTTCGCCACGATTATGATCAACATTCCAATCGAGCGGGTGATCGAAGAATCTGCGCGGTTAGCCACGCTCAATCACGACCATGCCGATGCCTTGATTGCCTTGCTGAACGAGGATGGCCAAGAGCATATTGTGGCGGTGGCACGTTTGGCAGGCGCTGATCATATTCAGGCTGAATTTGCGCTCTTAGTGCGTGACGATTTTCAAGGCCACGGCGTGGGCAGTTATATGCTCGATTTGTTGTTTCAAGTCGCCTTGGTGCGTGGCCTGCGCTACCTTAAAGCCTCGGTGCTGGCCGAAAATACGGCCATGCTGCGATTGATTCGGCGCTCGGGCTTCCCCTATCATATGCACACCTCACACGGCGAAAGCGATGTGACAATCTATCTCGACCCGACAATCAGCGAAGGCGAGATTAATCACCACTGAATCAAGTAGATTGTTAATTATTTTGTTGGGCGAAGCCCGTATAATCTGAATGTTTGGCTGAAATCTGCTGTCCCATGCCGCTGGCACGTGGGCTAGGAGTAATGCGTTGAATGAGTTTGATTCAGTAGTTGAGGCAATTGAGGCCGGCTGGGAACTCGACGATATTTTGCAGTTGATCGTCACAAATAGTCAAGTATTGCTAGATTTACAGCATGGTTATATTGTGTTATACGAGGCTGAGCAGTTGTGGCTCAAGGCCAATACTAGCAATTTACCCACCCGAGTTTTAGCACCCACTAGTGCCGAGGCGCGGGTTATAGCAATGGGTCGGGCGGTGGCGTTGGAGCCAATTCAAGCCTTGCCACTGTGGCGCACGCTTGAATTTGCGCTCAAACCTGATGCCCGCAGCTGGCTCAGTGCGCCTATTCGCTTAAATGGGCATACTGTGGGTGCATTGGCAGCCTTTGCCGAACCCAGCGACAACGAGCCACTGCGTGAAGCCTTGCGATTTATGACGGTTTTAGCCGATTTAGCGGCCCTAGCCTTAGAACGCGGCCAGTTTTGGCTGCGCCATCAACGCCGTTCACAGTTTATCGCCTTATTGCGCACAATTTCGGGCATCATCCAGCAACAATCATTGGGCGATTTGGCGCATACTATCGCCCAACAATTATGTGAAATTGGCAATGCCGATTTGGCCTTGATGTATATTCCTAGCCCTGAAACTGAGGAATTTGTGACCCTTGGCCTGAGCGATACACCCTTGGCCTTGCAAATTCGCGAACTTGGGCTTGATCATATTCCGTTGGCCAGCAATGCCTTGTTACATGAATGCTACCAAACTGGCCAAGCCCAACGCCTCGCCTTAACCAATGAACAATGGCCCGAATTGGCCCAACTTGGCGTGCAACAACTCTTAATTGTGCCAATTCATGATACCCACGAACGGTTGGGCGTAATTGTGCTGGCCAGTTTGCAAGATACCCGTTTCGATGATGATGCGCTGAATTTTCTCAATTTTATTGGGGTACGGCTCGGCTATGCGCTGAAAAACGAGAATTTGCTCGAAGAAGTTGTGCAAGCTGAACGTCGCCGCATCAATGAAGACGAACGCAGCAACTTTATCGCATCGGTAGCCCACGATCTCAAGAATGCCCTAACAACCGTGATTGGCACAACCCAACTGGGCATGCGCAAACTTCGCCGTGGCGACCAAAGCTATAGCGAAAAGGCCTTTTCGACGATCGCAACCAAATCGCAACAGGCATTACAATTGATCGAAGACATGGTTGATGTGAGTCGCTTGGAGCAAGGGACATTCCGCTTATTTATCCAAAGTATTGATCTGGTACAACTGGTTGCCGATGAGGCCGAAGCCGCTCGTGGTTTATCGCAACGCCATACCATTCAATTGAGCAGCAGCCTTGAACACTACGAATTAGCCGCCGATCAGCAACGCTTACGCCAAGTGCTGGCCAATTTATTGATCAACGCAATCCGCTATTCGCCCGATGGCGGCACAATTTCAGTGCGTATAATGGATGCTGATCACGCGCCAGCGCCGAGCAACGCCAGCATTAGCAGCGAAAGTGAGTTGGAGCAAGCAGTGGTAATCAGCGTGAGCGATCAGGGCATTGGCATTCCCGAGCATGAACTGCCCTACATTTTCGAGCGCTTTTATCGCGGCCAAGGCTCGACAGTTGCTAGTGGTTCAGGTTTGGGATTGTATATCAGTGCCGCGATTATGGCCCAACATGGTGGCAAAATGTGGGTTGAATCAAAACTTAACCAGGGCACAACTTTTTATTGCTCATTGCCAGCGGCGCGGGTGCAATAGCAAGGGTTAAGGGTTCAGTCGTCAGGCAGTAGTTCAACCAATGTGTTGCGGAGTTTTGGCAAAATCCGAGTATCATAAGGCACGGGCAGCAATTTAGTGGGAGCAAACCCATGTTTATGCAGAAATTCCGTGCGGCAGCGACCAGCAATCGTTCAACCTTGTGTATTGGGCTTGACCCCGATTTGGCGCGGTTACCGGAACATTTACCCCGTGATGCCGCTGGAATTGTCCAATTTAATCAAGCGATTATCGAGGCAACCAGCGATCTGGTTTGTGCTTATAAACCAAATATGGCCTTTTACGAAGCCTTGGGCAGTGCTGGCTGGCTAGCCTTAAAACAAACCATCGCCAGCATTCCCAGCCATATTCCAGTGCTGCTCGATGCCAAGCGCGGCGATATTGGCTCGACCGCCCAAGCTTATGCAAGCGCAGCTTTTGATGAGCTTGGCGTTGATGCGATTACGCTTAGCCCGTATATGGGCTACGATTCGCTGCAACCATTTTTGGAACGAGCCGATAAAACCTGTTTCATTTTGTGCCGTACCTCCAACCCTGGTGGCGACGATGTGCAAAATTTATTGTTGGATAACGGCGAGCCACTCTTTTTGAAAATTGCCGAACTGGTGGCCAAACGCTGGAATAGCAACCACAATTGTGGCCTAGTGGTTGGCGCAACCTATCCCGCTGAAATTGCCACGATTCATCAGCGCTACCCTGAGTTGCCGTTGTTGGTACCTGGGGTTGGCAGCCAAGGTGGCGATATCGAAGAAGTGCTCGCTGCGGCAGGCGAACAGGCCATTATCAACGTTTCGCGCTCGGTGTTGTATGCTAGTGGTGGTAGTAGCTTCGCTGAAGCTGCCCGCAAGGTAGCCCAAGCCTTTTTAGTGCCTAAACAAGCCTTAAATCACCCGTAGTAGGGATGCCTTTTGGCTAGTGTACTGGCATTGTTCGTGATATAGTAACGCTCAATTCGTTCCTTAGTTGCTAGGAGGTACAACCGATGACGGTTGAAGCGTACTGTGTCAAATGCAAGCAAAAACGCACCGTGGACAATGCTGAAGTAATTCAGATGGAAAATGGGCGGCGAGCAGCCAAGGGCAAATGTCCTGAGTGCGGCACCAACTTGACGCGCTTTTTGCCCAGCGAAAAAAAGAAATAACCCACACCCACAGATCGCTCTAGGGTAGGGCAGGCTGTCCTACCCGATTTGGTATTTTTGGAGGAACGAAGCGTGGCTAAAGAGAGTAAAGATTCAATCGAGGTCATGGGCGATAATCGTAAAGCTCGCCATGATTATTTTATTCAAGAAACCTATGAAGCTGGTATCGTGTTACGTGGCACCGAAATTAAGTCGATTCGTCGCGGTCAGGTGCAGTTGCGTGGCTCGTATGCGCGGGTACAAAATGGCGAGATTTGGCTCTATGATGCCCATATCGCGCCTTATGCCGAAACTGGCGAATTATTCAACCATGAGCCAATGCGCCCGCGCAAGTTATTATTACACCGCCGCGAAATTTTGAAGCTCCACCAAAAATTAGCAACCAAGGGTTTAACTTTAGTACCTTTACGCATTTATCTGCGTGGCCGCTTAGCCAAGATAGAGCTAGGGCTAGCCCAAGGTAAAAAGCTCTACGATAAGCGTGATTCGATCGCGGATCGTGATGCCAAGCGCCAGATTGAACGGGCGATGAAAAATCGCTATGAGTAAATTGGTGGGTAGGTCGTCCACAACCAAGCAGCTGGAAAAATCTCAGAGCAGCGGTTGCGGACGACACCATAGGCCACAGATTAAACCACAATTGCCGCCAACAGCTGTTCAAACGAGCTTTGATAGCCTTGCTGCCAATATTCATTATGTTCAGCAAGTATTGCTTGCAATTCGGCCAAACGCGTTTGGTGATAGCGCCGATCATTGCCATCGAGCAACTGTTGATGGTCTTGGGCCAATTGGTACATAAACCCTGCCAACCATGCTGCTAATGGCAATTGTTGTTGGGCTAAATAACATTCGGTCAACTCCAATGTTGCTCGTAGGTTATGAGCGATAAATTTGTGTTGATTGGCCAAGTGTAATGCTTGAATAATTAATGGTTGAGCTTGGGCAATTTGGGCTTGTTGGCGCAAAGCCCAGGCTTTTTGAATCGTTATATGACAGATAAAATAGGGATCAGCAATGGTATGACTATGGATTAATGCTTGATCATAATATTCATTTGCTTGGCTAAATTGCAGTAATTTGGTTAAGCTATCGGCTAAATTCGTGTAAATTAGGGCAATTCCACGTTTATTTTGTAATTGTTGATGAATTTCTAGGCCTTGTCGATAGTATTGCTGTGCTTGTTGATAATTGCAGGTATCATAGGCCAATAAGCCTAGACTATTCAAAATATTTGCAGCCATATGATGATCATTGACTTTGCGTGCTAATCCCAATGATTCTTGTAAATCGAGCTGTGCTTGCTGATATTGTTCGAGGCTACGCCGAATTTCGCCAAGATTGCTGAGAATCGCCGCCATATCGCGGGTTTTATCGAATGTACGGGCAAGTTGAATCGCTTCACTGAATGCTTGGCCTGCTTGTTCAAATAAACCCTCACGTTTATAGAGCAAACCGATTCCATTCAATAAACCCATCGCCAATTCATCAAGTTGTTCTTGGCGTGCAATGCTTAAACCTTGAGCAAGATACTGCTGGGCTAATTGAAAATCTCCCTGATTACGCATGAAAGTACTTAATCCACGTAGCATCATAATCTGATGCTTGGGATCAAATTCGGCTGGCTGATCGAGAATTTTTTTAATCCAATAACTACCTTCTTGGGCGAGATCAGCGCGATGCCAAAAATTCCAGAGCACAGCACCCAAATGAGCAGCACTCGCAAACGCCCCAGATTTGAGGCTTTGAGCTAGCGCAGCCCGAATATTGGGATAATTCGCTTGAAATTGACTCATCCAGTGTTGTTGCTCTGAGCCAGTTAATTCATGCACATAATTTTGAACAAACGTTCGATAATAATCAGTATGCGCTGTATAGTAGCATCGACTATCAGTTCGTTGATTTAATTGATCTTGAGCATATTCACGGATTGTTTCCAAGAAATAAAAACGTTGTTCGGTTATCTGATACTGAAGCAGGTGTTTTTGCACCAAGCTTAATAACACTAATTCAACTGCTGATTGTTCAGCCCTCGCACAAATTGCGCTAGCTGCTGGTAGATCAAAGCTGCCGACAAACACTGATAATTGGACAAATAGCGCTTGTTCTTGAGGTGTAAGTAAAACATAGCTCCATTCGATGACTGCTTGCAAGGTTTGGTGGCGAGCTGGTAGATCGCGTGGTCCACTATTGATAAAACTCAAGCGTTGGCTTAAACGCTCAAGTAAATTTGTTAATGAAAACAAGCTGATTCGGCTGGCGGCCAGCTCAATTGCCAAGGCTAAACCATCAAGCCGTTGGCAAATTTGAGCAATCGTTGCTAATTCAGCATCGTTATAAGCAATAGTCGCTTGTAGCGCTTGAGCACGGCTGAGAAAAAGATTAACTGCTGGTTGTTGGCGCAGCATCAACTGTTGCGAACAATCAACGCTAAAGGGCATTAATTCAAATTGTTGCTCAGCATACACATTCAAAGCCTCGCGGCTAGTCGTCATTAACTTTAATTGCGGTGCATGGGCTAAGAGATCGGTCACAATCGGCGCAGCATCAAGCAATTGCTCAAAATTATCGAGAATGAGCAAGAGTTGTTTATCATACAGAAAATCTTTGAGCTGTTTGAGCAATGGTAATTGACTAGTCGTTTTAATCGCCAATGATTGAATAATTGTCTGGATTAGTAGCTCAGGATCGCGCAAAGCAGCTAAATGCACAACATGCACGCCATGATGAAAGATCGGCAGCCATTGCATGGCACTTTGCAGCACTAAACGGGTTTTGCCAACCCCACCAACCCCCAAAACGCTAATCAAGCGAATATGCGGCTGACGGAGAAGCTGCAACAAGCGTTGTTGCTCGTTTTCGCGCCCAATAAAGGCATTCAATGGCGCAGGAATATTGGTATAGCTGATTGATGGTACAACCAAGGAGCTGGGCTCAGGCGTTGGCACACTTGGCAAATTTGGCGTTGACAGGGCAAAACGATAGCCCAAATCGGCCTCGGCCACAATATAGCGCGGCGGTTTATCGCCCAATTTCTCGCGCAAACGGCCAATCGCTACATGCAATAAATAGCTACTATCACGTTCATAATTATCGCCCCACACATGCTGCAACAACTGGCGATGGCTGAGCACGTGATTACGATTACGCACTAACAGTTCTAACAAACCCCACTCTTTGCGCCCAAGCCGCACATAAACTCCCGCCCGCTTGACTCGCTGCTCAGTCAAATTAATCTCAAGTTGGTCAATCGTAATGATTGAATCGACAGTCATATGCACCTTCCCTGCATTCGCCATGGGGTGACCCTCGCAAAATGTTCGCCACCATGTTAGCCGATGTTGGCTGAAATGTTAGCAGCCTTGACTAAGCTAAACCTGTTTATTCGTGATCAACAAAGGAGTTATTGCGATAACCGATCACAGTCGTTGCTGTTGATTGTGGAATGTTTATTGTGTGAGGTCTGAATGATTCTGCCCAATCATCGTTGGAAGCGTTTAAGCATGCTCCTACTGGCATGTAGCTTGGCGCAAATGCTGGTTCCTACTACGAATGCCCAACAAACGGCGATTGCTCCGCAACGGCAGGAGCTGCCATTAAGTAAAGCCGTCGATTATGCGCTACCCAAGCAGCAGGCGGTGCAACTGGCAAACACCAAAGCATTGGCTGCTCCTGGGTTAACCTTCGAGCTTGATCTGCCCAACCAGGTCAGCATCGGCCAAAATGTGCCGTTTACGCTCACGCTGATCAACCGGAGTACCACCGAAGGCCAAAATATTGTTGTCTCGTTGCCAGTTCCGGCTGGAACGCAAGCCTTAAAAAATCCCAATCTGGTTGATCAAACGCACTGGCAATGGCAGATTAAACGCTTAGCACCGCAAAGCCAACAGGCATTAACCGGCAGCGTGCGCATTACCAGTCGCCCTGAACATGGCGCATTATTGTTTAATCCGCAAGCGAACGCCAACAACTTGCCACAGCCGGCCACGCTCAGCGCTGGCGCATTGATTGCGCCACAAACTTCAGCTAAACAAGCCGAGATTTGGCAAGCTCAGGGCCAAACCATCCACAGCAACGACCAACGGGTCAGCTTGGTATTACCTGCTAGCGCCACTTCGGCCAACTTTAGCTATTCGCCCTATCAAAGCACAGCCAATCGTCAAAAAGCCCTCGGCTATAGCGAATTTGTGCCCGAACGCCGTGGGTTTAGCAGCTTTGAAATTCAGGCTGCCCAAAAATCGTTTGCGCCTGTTGAATTGCAATTTCACTATAGCCCTGAAGAATTGCAAGTGCTTGGATTGCAAGAGCAAACCCTTCGTTTGTTTACCTATGATCAAACGAGCCAGAGTTGGCAAAGCATCGCCACCACGATTGATTCAATTAATCATGTGGCCAAAGCGACGATTACCAACGACGGAGCCTTCAATTTAAGCGATGGTTCTTCGCCATCAACCGCCTATTTGCCAACCCTGCAAGGCTTTCAAGGCGGCGGCTTTACTGGTGCGGCCAGCTATAGCGTGCCGATCGAGGTTCCAGCTGGAGCTGCTGGGCATAAACCAGCGGTTAATCTGAGCTATTCCAGCGCTGCATCCGATGGCAGCAACGGAGCACGGCCATTATGGCAGGCCAGCTCAGTTGGCAAAGGCTGGGATTTAGGCATCGGCGGATCGATTGGCCGCAACACCAGCGCAGGCTCCAGCGACCATCAATGGGATAGCTTTAGCCTGGTTTTCGATGGTCAATCATCGGATATGGTACGTGGCCAGCCGCTCGATGGCAATTACACCAATCTTGCCGAATCGAACTGGACATGGCATGCCACCGATGAAACGTTTGTTAAACTACGTAAATCGGCCAGCAGCGACACCTGGACGGCTTGGACCAAGAATGGCACACGCTACGAATTCAATCAAGCACTGCGCTGGGGAACCAACACCCCATCCAATCGCTTTGAAACCTACAAATGGTTGCTGACCAAAGTGGTTGATCCAAGTGGCAATGCGATTGTCTATCAATATTATGTTGACACAATTCAAGCTGCCGAGCCAATTCACCCAACATGGTTTTTGCAAAACGTCTTTTGGGGCTACGATGGCGCAACCCCTGGCACGGGCACACCTCGCTATGCTCTCTCGTTCGACATGAGTCCACGCTGGTCGGCTCCAACTGAAAATGTCGATCTGAACTGGGAGTACACCACTTCGCGGGTGATGGGCAAGGCTGGCACGCCACACGAAGCCTATCGCATCGACAAAATTAAAGTGCTGAGCATGCCACCTGGCCAAACCAGCTATCAATTAATGCGAGCCTATAAGCTCAACTACGCAGCCTTTGCCAATAGCCTCACCACTGATGTTAGCAATGGGCAACGGGTATTGACCTTGGCCAATGTTCAGCGGCTCGGCAAAAATAACGAAGCCTTGCCTGCAATCAGCTTTAACTATGGCATGAGCCAAGGCAATGCACTTGAGCCAACCCCAGGCTGGAACCGCCTAACCCAAGTTGATAACGGCCAAGGCGGTCTACTAACCATCAATTACGAGCATGTTTGGAGTCAAGGAGTTACTGATTATGCCAAGTATTACCAGAATTATTATCGTGTGGCCAACGTCGTTCAAGCTGACACCAGTAATTTAGCCTATAGCCGCGCCTATTTGACCACCTACAGCTATGCCTATCCCGCGTTGAACGATTATGGCCATTCTTTAGCAGTGGTCTATGCGCAATACCCAGAAAGTGGCAATGGCGATAGTCGTTTTGCCTTGGCACACGCCGAAAAAAGCGAATTTCGCGGGCATGCCCAAGTCAGCGAGCGGGTGTATGATGGCAACACAACTGCCGCACCACTGTTGCGCACCACCGAAACATGGTTCCATCAAGGCAACGGAGGCAGTGCCGCCACTCCTTGTTCGCCAGCGATTATCACACCTGCGTCTGGCAACCAATATGTGAATGTGAGCGATAGCTGCTACATTGCCATGCGCGATAGCGAAAGCTGGAAGGGCAAGGTTATTGCTCAAGAAACCTGGTTCAACGGATCGCGTTTGAGCCGCACCGCCAATAGCTATACCCGCGTCGCCTTGCCGTTCTATGGCAACGACGGCAATGCCACCCACGCCAGCCAAAGCAACAACTACAAACGGGCTGGCTTATGGCGAGCCTTCAACTATACTGCCGCAATCACCGAAAGCACCTATGAAGCAGGCACAACCAATGCCCGCAGCCTCACTACCAACTTCACCTATGAGCCAACCTATGGCAACTTAACTGAAAAACGAGTTGCTGATGATACTGGCACAGTTTTGCGCAAAGAACTTGCCTGGTATGCAACCCGCGACGATGCCAACAGCTACATCGTTGATCGGCCATGGCAAACTGCCACAACCGATGGCGCTGGCCGTTATATGGCACTTTCAGCCAATTTCTACGATGGTGCAACTAACACCAATCTGCTTGGCACACGCGGTTTACTCACCCGCCAAAGCCACTACTTTAATGTGCCACTGCAAACCGACTTAACTGGTACCACCTTATATGGCTCCGATGCGGTGTATGGCTACGATCAGTATGGCAATCGCACAAGCCAGGCCAGCTATAATGCCGATTACAGCACCCGCATCAATACTAATGGCGTGGTCAGCTATGGCGTGCCAGGCAAGGGAACTGCCGCCCGTACCAGCACCATCGAATACGATAACACCTACCATGCCTTCCCAATTCGCGAGACTAATCCGCTTAACCAGAGCCAACAAGCCGAATACGACTATCAACTTGGCACAGTCACGAAAGTATTTGATCTGAATGGCAATGCCACTTCAGCAACCTACGATAGCTTTGGCCGTATGACCAATTTGATCAAACCAGGCGATAGTAGCAGTTTCCCAACGGCGCATATCGATTATTATGATAGCTATCGCCCAATTTTATACCTCGTGAGCCTGCGCGAAGATGCTGGTCAGAGTTACTTTCGGCCAATTTTACACTTCTACAATGGCTTTGGCCAAGAGATCCAAACCAAAGCTGAGAGCATCGACGGCAGTCAACACATTGTCAACGATACCAGCTTCGATGGCTTGGGCCGAGCCACCAGCCAATCCGAACCGCGCTATGTGAGCGATACAACGAATTTCTGGGGCTATGTTCCAGCCAGCAATCCACTCTATCAAGCAACAACGACCAGCTTCGATGGCTTGAATCGGCCATTGGTCATCACTAGCCCTGGCAATAGAACGGTCGAGCATCATTATGGCGTAACCACGAGCTTTTTGTATGATGATGTGATCGATCAAAATCGTCATCGCACGCAGTATCGCTACGATGTGTTTGGGCGGTTGCGCGAGGTCAACGAAATTAGCGGCAACTGCGCTACTGGCTATTGGGCAAACTACGCGTGTGGCGGTTCATTCACCACCAATTGGTCAGTCGCTACCAACACGCGCTACGGCTACGATGCGCTTGATCGGTTGATAACGGTGATCGATGCCCAAAATAACACCACCAGCATGCGTTACGACTCACTTGGTCGCAAAATGCGTATCCAAGATCCTGATATGGGCCAATATAACTATAGCTACGATGCTGCTAGCAACTTAAATGGCCAAACCAATGCCAAAGGCCAAACGGTCAGCTTTAACTACGATGCGCTCAACCGTTTGACCAGCCAAGTCTTCCCTGATGGTAGCCATAACGATTATTTCTATGATGTTGTTGGGCAACAAACCGCTGGCTACAACTATGGCAAAGGCCACCGTACCTCGATGCAAAGCGTGCTGGCCAATGGCACAATCCAGACTTTCCAGCGCTGGGAGTATGATGCTCGTGGCCGCGAAATCTTCAGTGGTCACAACACCGATCTCACCAAAGCCCACCATATCCTGACCAGCTACGATAGCGCTGATCGGGTCAAAACCCGCCGTTATCAGCCAATCGACGAAACCGTAACTTACAACTACGACGCTGCTTGGAATGAATATAGCCTGTGTACATCGCTCGGTGGTTGTTATGTGACCGGAGCCAGCTATGATGCGCTCAACCAGCCAACCCGCGTCAACTATGGCAACGGCAGCTACAACCAATATCGTTACGACGACTCAACGCGGCTGTTAGAAGCGCTCGAAATCTTTTCAGCCCAAGGCACCAATCTCTATGCCCGCAACTATTGGTACGATAACGTTGGTAATATCAATGGCATCGGCACATGGGACAATGGCAGCAATAACCAAACCCGCCAAATTCAATATTTCAACTACGACGACCAAAATCGCCTAACTCGCGCTTGGACAACTGGCGATAGCGCTGGCGCATACGACCAAAGCATGAGCTATGACTCAATCGGCAACTTATTGAGCAAAGCTGGTGCCGCTTATACGTATCCGGCTGCTGGCAGCGCTCGACCACATGCCGCCACCACAATTGGCAGCAAAAACTACAACTACGATGCCAATGGCAATCTCAGCACCACCTACACAGGCACAAGCACTAATGGCAGCGGCAACCGCTATAGCTGGGATTACGCCAACCGCCTCGTGCAAGTTGAATCGTATGTGCGTGCACCTATCAGCGGTGGCGGTAGTGATTGCGATGATGGCAACGAACGCATCCCAGATGCCAGTAATCCTGAGGCAATTCCACCAATTACCTGCCCACATCGCAGCGCCAGCCCCAACCAACCAACGGTTGATAGCTATACCGTTCAAGAACAATATGTGTACGATGCTGATGGCAAACGCAGCGCTCGCATCGCCAACGGCCAAACAATCATCTACTTTGAAGGCGCATGGGAAGATACGCTTGGCGTAAACGCTCGCAAACTCTATACATTCAATGGCAGCATCGTGGCCCAACGTGATAGCGATAACACCATGAGCTATCTGCATGGTGATCAGCTTGGCTCGGTCAGCATCGTGACCAACGCCAGCGGTGGACTGAAGCACAAACAAGAATTCGACCCATGGGGCAATATTCGCGAAGGCGGAGCCAGTAGCACCAAACTCAACTATACGGGACAATATCGCGATGATACGGGCTTGATCTTTATGAATGCACGCTACTACGACCCCAAGATTGGTCGCTTTATCAGCGCCGATACGGTTGTGCCTGGCAGCCCAAGCGGCTCGATGAATGGCAGCGGTTTACGCTCATTGACCACCGATTTCACCGACCCAGCCTTTACCATGAGCCTTAACCAAGAACAACGCAGCACACCATGGTTTACCTTGAGTCAAGCACAACAACAGGATATTGGCACACCGTGGGGGCCAGCCAACCCGCAAAGCCTCAATCGCTATAGCTATGTCCAGAACAACCCACTAACTTACACCGACCCAACTGGACATGCACGAACGGTTATTAGAACAGCGATCGAAGCCAATCGCGCCTTAACTACTTTAAAAGCGTGGCTCAGAGACAGAAATATCGGATTTGAAGTAAAGGGTGCTGAGATAGCAGGTACTACCGAAACTATGGGGATTAATTTACTTGTAGATATTGATATGCTTGTCCTTCAACTAGGAACTGATATGGCTAACATAATCAGAGGTTATATCGATGCACTCAATACAATGGTTACTAACCCAGAATTATTCCCTGATGGTATATACCTAGATTATGATGTAACGAGAAATGGCAAATGGATTACCACAACCATGGGATGGGGATTTTGTGATAATGCTGACTGTAGTATGACTGGTGATCCTGTATCACAGGCAAGTAGTACATATAGACATTACACCTTATTCGAACAATACCTTACAGCAATTGATCCCACGTTATTAAGCCAAGGCTTCTATTTACACAATCAACGCAATATGTACATTGCAGACAATATGAGTACAGTCTTCTTTGGTATTAGAAAAGGACAGCAAAGTAAATATAATAAAAAATAATCCAATAAATGTTAGTCTAAACGTTAGTTCATGTTCGTTCGGATGTTAGTCGGTCGGCCTATGATTGCTCCATCAACTGTTTTATTGATGGAGCAATCGTCATGTCGCAAGCAACAAGCCCAGCCCTCGCCAGCAAACCCAAAGCCCTGCCAATCGCCGCAATTCTGATGGTGGTTGGTAGCTTAATTATGGTGGTTGGTCTGTTTCTGCCCTTCGTTTCCAGCACCACCGACAGCAGCATCAGCGTCAGCGTGATCGATGTGCTCAAAGAAGAGAGCGATCTGGTTGAATCGGGAGCCAAAGTGCTGTATAGCCTAATTGCTGGAACGGTAGGGATAAGCCTTGTACTCAGCGCCTTAGCCTTCACTGGCAAAAAAGTCTGGGGCTGGTTGGCAGTGATTCTTAGTTTTATCATTGCTGGGTTCAACGGCTTAATGGCCATGGCTCCAAGCGAAGGCAAATCAGTCCAAATTGATATCGCAGCAACTGTGATCGCCGGAGCTGCGTTGGTGGTCTTTGCTGCAAGCATCGCCTTCTTACGCCGCAAAAAAGTCGCAGCCAATTCGTAGCTCTATTTCAGGAGATCTGGCAGGCCAAGCGGGCATGATCGAGTTTGATCATGCCCGCTTGGCTTTTAGCCTATACTATGCTCCATGGCAGCCAATCTTTTCAAAGGATCAGCATGGAATTAGCGCTTGAACAGGTGGTTGATGGATTTGTGCGGGGTTGGGTCTATTCGCGGGCTTTGGCGACAACCCAGCTTAAGTGCTTAGGCCAACATTACCACGTCAGTTTTGGTGCGGTAATTAATGGGCGCAGCGATGAATTTTTGATCTTCGATCAAGGTCAGCCTGCCAACGTAGCAGATTTTGGCCGCACGATCAGCCAACAGTACCCTCAGCTAGCCCATTGGCTCACCATCTTCAGCCAAACTCCTAGCGATTATGCGAGTGTGTTGGCTCCGCTAGGCTATCAGCCGTTGTATCGCGAAACATTAATGAGTTGTGGGCTGAGCGATGTTCGATTTGAGCCACAAAGCAACGTGCAGCGGCTCAGCGCAACAACCATATTGCCAAACAATGCAGAGTTTGCCAAACAGCCATTTGCGCTTGAGCGAATTGATGATGCGCAACTTGGCCAATATTTGATCGACATTGAAGGGCAATTGGCAGCAGTTGCCCGCTTGGTAAGTTGGCCAGAGGGAATCGCGCTGGTGGATTCGGTGGTGACCGCGCCAAGCTTTCGGCGGCGCGGCCTCGCACGTCAGTTGATGCAACAATTATTAAATGATGCGGTAGCCAAAAACTGCCAACACAGCGTTTTGGTGGCAAGTGCCCTTGGCGCACCGCTGTATCGTCAACTTGGCTACCGCGATCGAGCTGAAGTGTTGATTTTTAGGCGAGAGCAAACCAGCTAGCCTATTCTTCGTCGTCTTCAGTTTCCTCTTCGGCTGCTTCAGGATCTTCAGTCACCATTTGCTCGCGCAAGAATGTAGCTTGCTCCAAAATCACAGTATCCATATCAGTTTGGTCTTTGATATCGATCCAGCGCATCAAAGCCGAAACAAACAATTCTTTCAAGTAGGCAAACGAAAAGCCTTCGGTTACTTCGGCAGCCTGCTGAATGCCAGCTTCAGTTAATTGGGTTGAGCTATGCAGCGCCGTATTCCATTGTTCAATATAGGCCAAACGCTCGGCCAGTTCGGGCAAGCTAAAGTAATATTTGCGGTCAAAACGGCTGGGTCGGTTCATAATCGCTGGGTCAATATCCTCAGGGTGGTTGGTGGTTGCCAGTAACACAACCCCTTGATTTGCGTTAAAACCATCAACTTCATTCAAAAAGAAGGCTCGGTTGGTATCGTTGATCAACGAATCTAAATCTTCCAGCACCACGATACAGGGAGCACTGCGGCGTGCCCGATCAAACACCGCCCGAATATTGGCGTTATTGGTCGAATATTGAGCATCGAAGCTTTTGACATACAAACATGGGTAATCCAAGGCGTTCAGCAAGCCTTTAATCATGTGGGTTTTGCCATTGCCAGGCGGGCCAACCAGAATAATCCCGCGTTTCCAAGCAATATTATAGTGTTCGTAGGTGGCTTTGCTTTCAAAAAAGCGCTGCAAATCGCGGAAAATATCTTGTTTGAGCGTACCAGGCAAAATCAAATTATCGAGAGAGGCATTTTTAATCGCATAGTATAATTCTTGGCTTTTCTCCCAACTGCCTTCATCAAACACCATAATTTCATCACGAATTTCGGTGTTCCAATCGCAGACTGCACTAAAAAACGCTTCGACGGCTGCTTGTGAAGCGCCAATCAACCATTGCAGACTATAGGTTGTACCATAGGCTGTCCACGAAAGCAGCAGCAAATCAAAGCTCTGGTCTTGCCAAGTGATAGTTTGCCAAGCATTTTCTAGCGAACGAGCAATCTCACCACCTTCCTCGCCCCGTAGCCATGAATAGTTAATTTGCGGATAGGGCTGTTGATGAACCTGGACCTCACACAAGCCCGCCCCAGCATAGCTGCGCACATCAAAATCGCAATCTCCAGTTTGGAGAATGCCTTGATCAGGGTAATGCGCGGCTAATTGCTGGCTCACCATATACGTAAACGATTGGCTGGGCAATTGCAAGGCATCATGTAAATATGTTTCTTTGTTCAAGGGAACATTCTCCTATAACGCAAAGTGCTCGTTTGATGGCTAGAGTATAAACAACTCCGATGACAATGGTTGTCACAATGGCTAAATGTGTCAGTTTGTGAGCTAAATTCCATCCATAACAACTAGCTCTTCAGGATACGCAGCATATTAAGCACAAATGTGCAGCATCACACTATTATAATGTCCGAAATAAGCAGTGATCGGAGCCAATATGTTGCCACGACCTCCAGCCACAGCATGGTGGGTATTCAGACCAATTGCAGGCATTGATTTAACTGGTGATAATCCGAATCTCTTTAATAATCCTCTTTTTGGCGATGCCCTGCTCATCAACCAAGCCGATTTATTACGATATTTGGATGAAGTTAAATCGGATAGTAGGATTGCCGATCATCACGGCAGTTATCTTGGGATTTGCCAATCAGGCGTGCTCAATACAAAATGGTTCGACGAAGAACATTCAAACGAACATTTTATGCTTCAAGCAGCAATTCGTCAGCAACAAATAGCTGGATTTTTAAGCATTATGGGATTGATTCAACCCAACGATGTTTATCAATGTGGGCTTACTTATGACTTCATTAGACAGAAAGATCATTTCGTTCTATACAATATTCACGAGGAAGATTGGTTATCATCGCGGGCTAATGGTATTTCCTTAGAGACATTTACTTGTTCAGCCAACTATGACATTCTCGAGTGGTCGTATAGTCAATTTGAGACATTTTGCACCAACAATGAAATAAATAAACTCTTCCAATATATGCACAGCAATGCTCAGAATCCAATCCAAATAACGTTACGTCAAGCAGTTGCGCGACTTTACAAAGCAATCATGGCAACAACATATACCGATCAATTACTTGGTGCAATTACCACGCTTGAAATTTTGCTAACAAATGATCATAGTCGAACACCATACAAGAAAATCAAAGAACGAATTAGAACAATACTGGGGAGTGAATTGACCACTCGTTATGCGCTTGAAACAGTTTTTGAAAGCCGCAATCATTATGTTCATCGCGGAACTGATCTGGTTGAACGAACAATTCCGCTGCAAGCTGTAGGCCTTGCAATTGCCACAATATTACGCTATGCCGATGCTTGTATTGACTATAAAACTAAAGATCAGCTGCTGAATGATCTCGATCGGCGCTTACAAACGACTCGCACCAATACATCGCGACAAAAACAGCTTTATTATTTACTTGATCAGCCCTATAGTATTGCTTTATTTAAGTATATTGATAAAACGCTTGAATTTGATTGTGAATTTAACAAAGGTTTATATGATCGTACTGATCGAATTTTCGAGCCTGAGAATTCATTTGATGATTAGGATTGCTGCCTATGCAATATAATCGTATCGAGGCTGATTTGCGCGAGGATGCTTGGTATTTTGGCTTTTATCTTGGCAATAGCACGCTGTTAGCCTTTTACCACGATGCCGATATCTTCGACGAAGATTATGCTGAATTTTTGCTGGCGAATCGCCACGTTTTTGCCGCTAGCTTTGCCGTTTTCAGCAACAATTGCTTAACCCCGCATCCTTCAGATCAATCGGCTTTAACTCGGGCGGCAACTTGGGTAGCTCAAAGCATGCTCCCAACAGTTGCCTGCAATTATCCTATCGAGCCATGGGAATTAGCCCCAGCCAGCCAAGATCGTACATTTAACGCTGCCTTCCAGCATTTTGGTCAGGCACTGGCCTTGGGTACACTTCCCACTCAAATCATCCAAAATCATGATTATTTTCCACACGTATTCAATGGCGGCAGCTTTTTAGAGCAGGTGATCATGGTTTTCGTCAATAATTTACTCGTTGATGCTGATGGGCTGGTGGTGAATGAGCAAGCCGCCTTGGAACGGGCAACATGGTGTTTGTTACGCTGGATTGATCGGAGCGTTGTGCTCGATCCACCAATCACGCCATGGGAAATTAATTGCTAAATCGCTCGAAGTTTAGGCAACAATCGCGGAGCATCAGGCAATGCAATTAAACGAAATTTGGCTATACTGGCAATGATTGGTTTAGCTATGAGGTTAGTATGGAGATTAAACGTAGTGGTTCGCAGCCTTCGGAAGTTGGCTCGGCAGCCTATTTTAGCGGCACAGTTCGCATCGATCCGCTCTTTCAAGCATCAGAACCAGCACGAGTACGCGGCGCAAGTGTCACGTTCGAGCCAGGCGCACGCACCGCTTGGCATACCCACCCACTTGGCCAGACCTTGATCATCACGGCGGGGTGTGGCTTGGCTCAACGGTGGGATGGCCCAATTGAGATCATTCGGCCAGGCGATGTGCTTTGGTTTGCCCCAGGCGAAAAACATTGGCATGGCGCTGGCCCCACCACGGCCATGACCCATATCGCGATTCAAGAGCAACTAAACGGCACAGTCGTTGAATGGCTAGAGCATGTTAGCGACGAGCAATATCAAGCTGAACTTGGCTAGGCACTTGATCGCCGCAAGCGAGCCAAATCCTCAGTTGGTGAGCAACCAAAGTAGCGTCGATATTCGCGGCTAAATTGTGAGAGGCTGGCATAGCCAACTTGCTGACTAATTGACCCAATCTCTAATGCTGTCGCAACTAATAAACGCCGCGCTTCGTGCAAACGCAAGGTTTTTTGAAACTGAATTGGACTAAGCGCGGTAACCGCCTTGAAGTGTAGATGAAAAGCCGAAACACTCATATTCGCCAGCGTGGCAAGCTCCTCAACCCGCAAAGGTTGGGCAAAATGGCGGCGCAACCAACCAATCGCCTGCGCTACTGGAGTAACTCGCGAAGTGGTTTGGCCAATTTGAGCCAGCCGACCACCAAATGGGCTACGCAACAAGCGAATAATCATCTCGTCGATCACCAACGGAGCCAACAATTCAACCTCATCGGGCTGGCTGAGCAAATCAAGCAAGCGGCTCGCAGCTTGTACCAACTGGCGATTGGTGCGTTCAGTCGAAATTGCCCGAAGCTGAGTTGGCGCAGGAACACCCTGCGAATAGACTTTAAGCGCTAATTCGGCCACGCGCTGTGGATCAAACTCCAGCTTGAAGCACAAATATGGCTCGGCAGCGCTGGCTTGGGTAATTTGGGCGGCAACTGGCAAATCAACAGCCACAATCAACACATGTTCAGTATCATAATTGTAGGTCTGATCACCCAAGACCAACTGTTTGGCTCCTTGGGCTACAAGACAAATGCTGGGCTGATAGAGTGCTGGCAGCGAGCGTTGATGCGGTTTTGATTCACGGATGGCATAGGTTCGAGGAAAAGCCAAATCAAACCGCCCATCATGTGGGGCATGCTGAGCCAATAACTGGGCCAAATAGCGGCGTTCTGGCCCTAATAAGGGTTCAGTTTCACGGGTGGGGGCAAGCTCCAACAGCGTCATGGTAGGTATCCTCGTCGCAATAAGCTGCAACTACTATACCAAAAAGCGCTGCTTGTTGGATCGAAGAAATCAAACAAAATCGCGCTGGTCAGCGAGTTTAGCCAACCAGCGCGAAAATCAACACTTTACTCTAGGCGTAAATTACCATCACGATTAGCAATATCCTTGGCATTGGCAGCCTGTTCGGCGGTGTAATTCAGGGGTTGCGAGGGAACCCATTGCCCATCAATTTTTTGGCAAACCGCATTTAACGTAACGCTCACTTGTTGGCTGGTGCGTTGATACGAGCCTGCTGGCACGAATGGCCCCAAATTATCCGAGACATTATGGTTGGCTGGATTATCGGTGAACAAGGTCAAAACCCCATCCATATTGGCCAAATCGGTGATTGAGCCAGCTTGGTTGGCCGAATAGCTCAACGGCGGCGATTGCACCCAGCTGCCATCATTCTTTTGACAGAGCGCGGTAAGCGTTACATTAATGTTTTGGCTAGTACGTTGGTAGGAACCCGCTGGAACATATTCTTTCGCTTGTTCTTGCACTGACATAGGTATTCGCTCCTTGTACCAAAAGCCGTTTGCCATAACTTGCTTGAGTATTGTCTCTTACTGATCGGCTAACCTCGAAGCCTCGCTAGCGAACCACACAAAGCAATACTTGCAAGCCATTCAAAATGTATAGATATCTATGATTGAGCGCTCGTCAATTAAACGCCGCTCGCCACCAAATCATGAATTGTTAGCCCTCAAACCGCTCAACATACCTAAAAAATCAGCATAGACATCGATCAGGGCCACGTGTATGCTATGCTGGGTGTAATTAACAGTTAATGTATATTGAGGAAGATTGCATGGAACTTTTGCCAGATTTGCCACTGGTTCATTTACGCTTCGCCTATCGCTTTATGGCCGAAACCCGCTTACCACGTTGGAAGGGCGCACTTTTGCGCGGCGGCTGGGGTCGCGCCCTCAGTAAGGTTTTTTGCATCCCAACCTGTGAGAATGTGAGTGATTGCCAAATTGCCTGCCCCTATCGCAACCTTTTTGCCCCCGAAGCACCGCCAAATCAATTAGTTGGAGTTCGTGAAGCACCACGGCCATTTATCGTGCGCCCGCCACTCGATGAACAAACCCAGTTTAGCGTTGGCGATCGATTAAGTTTCGATTTGATTTTGGTTGGCTCAGCTGAACGCTATGTCATTCCAATTATTGCGGCCTTTGAGCATTTAGGCCGCTTAGGTCTAGGCGAAGATCGGGCGATGGCTGAGTTGAGCCAAGTTGATAGTTTTTCCAGCCAGCGCCAGCAATTCATTCCATTATTGAAGGATGGCCAGTGGTTTGGCATGGCGGCACAACTGCAACCACAATTTTTTCTTGATCACGCCCAGCGTTTTGAGAGCCGCTGGCAATTACAATTTGTCACGCCAACCCGGCTCAAACAGCAGGGCCAGTTGGCACGGCAATTCGATTTACCGCTGATTGTGGGGGCAGCCCTGCGGCGGATGCAACAAATGAATAGCCTCTATGGTACAAAACTTTGGAATTGCGATCTTGATCGATTATTCACCCAAGCGCGGGCGGCACAATTTGAGGCTGCTAACACCCGTTGGGTCGAATGGGGTCGCACTTCGGCAGCAACTGGCCAAAATATGCAGTTTGGTGGAGTCGTGGGCACAATCGATTTTTCGCGGGTTACACCCGAATTAACTGCCTTGTTGCTAATGGCCTCGGCACTGCATATTGGCAAAGCTGCGGTTTTTGGTAATGGCTGGTTTCGGCTACGCTGAGATGTCAGGTGTTAGATGCTAGGGGCCAGCATTTAACGCAGAGGCACAGAGAGCCTGAGGTAGCGGCTAGCAACATTTATTGATACAGCAGAAGGCGGTTTCGTCCTTCGTGTCCTTCGTGTCCTTCGTGGATCAAAAAAGGATCGGTGATATACCACCGATCCTCTGCAAATTAGCTAGCCCTGATTGACCTTGGCTACAATTTCGTCAACTTGGCTGGCCTCGAAGAAGCCGAAGTTAACAAATTTGGCTAATGGAATTGGCTCGAAAATCGCGCGAGTGCTAGCGCTTTGGCCTTCGATAAAAGCTCCAGCGGTCGCATGCAAAATTTCAGCGCCAATCGGATCATCCAAGAATTCCTTGATGGAACTCATGCGCGTGAGCACTTTGCGAGCTGAACGTGGGTCTTCATTCACCGTCAGATCAGCCACTAATGGCAGATCGGCGCTGCAACCACCAGCCAAAATCTGATAGCTGCCGCCTTCCATACGCCAAGCCGCTCGTTGTTGATCATACAGGCTGAAATCGCGGGCAACGAGGGTCAATTCAACGGTTTTCGTCTCGCCAGCAGCCAATTCAACTTTAGCAAACGCCCGTAGTTCTTTAACTGGACGCAGATAGGCCGAATTGCTCGGTTTGACGTACACTTGCACAACTTCTTTGCCAACCCGTTCGCCAGTATTGGTCAGGGTAACACTGACAGTCAAGGGCGTAGCTTCATCGATGCTGGCAGCACTCAGCGCAATCTGATCATAGCGGAAACTGGTGTAGGATAAGCCATAGCCAAACGGGAATAATGGCTTGACCTTGCGCACATCGTAGTAGCGATAGCCAATAAACAGGCTTTCACCATAGCGCACCACTCCCGCCTCGCCTGGATAATTCAAAAAGGCTGGAGTATCAGCAAGATCGTAAGGGAAGGTTTCGGCCAATTTGCCACTGGGATTGACCGCGCCCGAAAGCACATCGACCAAAGCGCTGCCGACAGCCTGACCTGCCAAACCTGCTTCAAGCACCGCACGCACTTGATCAAGCCATGGAATCGTCACGGCTGAGCCATTGATCAAAATTGCCACGGTGTTGGCTTGAACCGCAGCTACTGCCTCAAGCAATTGATTATGTCCAGTTGGCATGTTCATGTGTGCCCGATCAGCGCCTTCAGTTTCGTAGGCATCGGGTAGACCAACCAAAACTAAGCTCAGGCTAGCGTTTTTGGCCGCTGCCACCGCTTCAGCAATTAATTGATCGTTGGTATTGCCATCGTGATCGTAGCCAGCAGCAAAATTAACTTCAACCGATTGGTTTTTTAGCCACGTTTGCAAGGCCTCGAGTGGCGTATCAACCTGAGTTGCATTAATTTCCGAGCTACCAGCACCCTGATAGCGTGGCTTTTGGGCAAAATTGCCAATCACCGCGACTGTGCTCCCAGCAGTTGGCTGCAACGGCAAAATACCATCGTTCTTGAGCAGCACCATCGATTCGCTGGCAGCACGGCGAGCCAAAGCATGATGGGCAGCTTTGTCGTAGCTGGCTGCGGGCTGGCGTTGGGCAATGCCACGCAGAATAATCTTGAGCATGCGACTGGCAGCAGTATCGATAACGGTTTCTGAGAGCGCTCCCTTGCGTACCAAACCAGCCAAAAATTCAACATGATTAAGCGCTGGGCCAGGCATTTCCAAATCGAGGCCAGCAGTTAATGCGGCAGCCTTATCGTTAACTGCGCCCCAGTCGGAAACGACAATTCCTTCAAAGCCCCATTCTTCGCGCAGAATTTCAGTTAGCAGTTGGCGATGTTCGGTCGCATAGATTCCATTGATTTTGTTATAGGCCGCCATGATCGTCCAAGGTTGCGCTCGTTTGACCACACGTTCAAAGGCTGCTAAATACAACTCGCGCAAAGTACGTTGATCGACTTCCGAGCTAATCGTCATGCGCTCGAATTCTTGGTTGTTGCAGGCATAATGTTTGAGCGATGTGCCAACGCCATGGCTTTGCACACCTTCGACAAATGCCGTGCCCAACTCGCCAGCCAAAACCGGATCTTCGGAATAATATTCGAAATTGCGGCCACCCAAGGGCGTGCGTTTGAGGTTGATGCCAGGCCCAAGTACAATTTGCACATTGTTGGCTAAGCATTCTTGGGCAATCGCCTCGCCAATCGCTTTGGTCAAATCAACATCCCACGTTGAGGCAACAGCAGCAGCGGTGGGAAAACAGGTTGCCGGTATCGCATCGATAATGCCAATTGAGGAATTTTCGGGGGGTTTGCGCAAGCCATGTGGGCCATCGTTCATGTTAATCGAGCCAAGCCCCAAGCGTTCGACGGGGTGGGTGCTCCACATATCTTGGCCGATCGTCAGCGAAATTTTTTCTTCCAACGTCATTTGAGTCAACAAGTCGTTGATTTGTTGATCGCTCGCGGTCATGATCCGACCTTTCCTTGCCGCAACATGCAGCATCTACGAGAACCAGTGCAACAGCGCAGCATGGGCAGTTGGCTAGCAGCATTCCAGCCCATGAGCCAACGCCTCGTTGCGTCGCATTCCTAATTCACAAGGTTGATTTGGATCAGCGAAAGGCTATCACACCCGTTCTCAAAATATCGATCTTATGCCAGATACTTGTAATGGTTCGTTGACTTCATAAAATAATCGATTCCCTCACCCCCGACCCCTCTCCCACTGAGGCGGGAGAGGGGCATGCCAATGATGATGGGAAGTCCCCCCTCGCCTCGCTGGGCGGGAGAGGGGGCTAGGGGGTGAGGGCATGCCAATCGACTTAAAGATGGGGGAGAGGGAATCGATCAATCATTTAGTCTATTAACCTTTACAAATAATTGCTAAATAATGAAGCTTGAGCTTGGTTCTTGCAACGTCGCTTGAACCAAGGGCATGCCTAGAAAATGATCGCGCAGTTCATCGCGCAAAATATTACTTGAAATATGGCGAATCAAACGCTGAGCCTGTTGGCGTTCAGTCAATGCCTGATCAGACTGGCCCTGCGTTTCAAGCCATTCAGCTCGCCAAGCATGAAAACGCCATAAATCATGGACATCACCAGCAGGCTGTTCGTTGATCAAGCCCTCGCTCAGTTGCAACGCTTCGCTGATTTTGCCTTGCGCCGCCGCCAACCGAGCACGATAGTTGACGACTAACGACGTGCCAAACCATAACGATGAAAGTTGCTCGACAACTTGCTCCAACAAGCGTTCGCCATGAGCATATTCACTGAGTTTAAGGCTCAACTCAATATGTGCCACTCGCAGCATAACCCCAGCAATCACCTGTTGATCGCCTAAATCAAAGGCTAATACTTGGTGCATTGCCTCGGCCATTGCGGCTGGCTCAGGTTGGGTTTGTTCGAGCGAGATCAACAAACGCAACGCAGCAGTCAGTTGGCGCAAGGTTGATAAGGCTTGATCATTAATTTGTTCCAAATAGGCCTCAGCTGCATCGACGACCGCCAGCGCCGAAGCATAATCGCCAAGCATGCGATACAAACGCAGCAATTCGGTGCGCGAATACATATTCAGCATAATCGGCCCTGAAATGCTCGATTGCTCGATCGATGACTGGAACATATGCAGCGCCTGTTGAATATCGCCAGTTTCGAGCGCAATGCCACCAAGCACCGAGCGCGAAAAGCCCAAATTCCAAGCATTGCCGATCATCACGGACAAGCGTTCAGCTTCACGCGCATAACGCACCGCTTGCTCTAAATCGCGGCGTGAATAGTAGAAATCGGCCATGCCCGAAAGGCTATCGGCTAGCATTGGCAGGTTATTCAACGAGCGCCATAACTCAATTGCTTCACGCAACATTTGCTCGGCCAATTCATGCTGACCACGGTTGATCGCCACCCGATGGAAGTCGTTCAAACAGTAGGCTTGCAGCTCGCGCATACCCAACTCACGCGCAAGGCTCAGGGCTTTTTCGCCCCAAGGTTCAGCATCGGTAAAGCGGCTGAGATGGCCTTCGATCAAGGCGAGGAGCCAATAGCAGCGGGCTTCCGATTGACGATCGCCCTGCTGGGTGGCTAAGTCTAAGGCACGCATGGTATCGCTACGACTGCGCTCAAGGTCGCGATGGAGGCTTGGCAACATCAGCAAACGTGCCCGTTCAATCAACACAATCGTCAACGATTCAGTATCATTTTCGCTGTCGCAGCGTTCAAGCACATGATTATATAAATCGAGCGCTTGTTTGGTCTCGCCAACCAACTCGGTAGCTCGCGCATAATTCAGATACAAACCGCGCACCACAGCCAAGGGCAACTCATACTGATGGCTCAAATCGTGAGCACGTTCATAATGGCGAATTGCTTCGCGCAAGGCATATTGACGATAGGCCACATCGCCAGCCAGCAAGGCATATTCAAAGGCCTTGGGATGTTCGGCATGCATAAAGTGATTGGCCAAAGCTGCTGCCAATTCCTCGCGGCGCGAAGGATAGAGCGTTTCTAAGGTTTCGCCAACCACGCCATGCAAGCGACGACGCTCAGTTTGCAAGGTTGTGCTATAGACCACCTCATGGACCAAGGCATGGCGAAAACGCAAGTAGCCATTGGGATTGGTGCGATCGCGCCGTAGCAACTCGCGATCAACCAACAAGTCGATTGAGTTGCTAAGTCTTTCGGCGGTTGAGCCAAGCACCTCGGCCACTACCCGAATTGCAAAACGTCGGCCAATCACTGCCGCAATGTGCAAAAGTTGGCGTAACTCAGTCGGCAAGCGATCGATCCGTGCTGCTAATAAGCCATGCACACTATCAGGCAATTCGATTTGATTGATTGCCTCAAGCGCCACCCAACTATTGCCATCGTGCATAATCGCTTCACGATCGATCAACGTGCGAATAACTTCTTCGACAAAGAAGGGATTACCATCGGCTTTGTTGAGAATTGCCGTGCGCAAATGCTCGGGCAGGCCATCGAAATGCAGCAAATTGGCAATCAATTCGCGGCCATTGGCGAGCGATAATGGCGCTAGATTCAATTCGAGGCCTTTCAAATCGCGGGCAGCCTCGACCAAACGCCAGCCAACCACCTCGCGATCAGGCCGCGAAGTTGCTAGAATCACCAACGGAATGTCGTTGTGCAATTGCAACAAACTTTGCAGCACATCGACCGAAGCCTCATCGGCCCAGTGAATATCTTCAATTGACCAAATTACGGGGGTATGTTGGCCTTGAGCCAGCACCAAACGCCGCACGGCGGTGATATAGAGTGCTTGCAACGCTTGGGGGCTAAGTTCATCGAAGCGGCGTGAAGCTGGCAGCAACAACAAATGGCTCAGCGCCGGAATCACCTGATCAGCTTGATCGGCCAAGAGTGCCGTGGCAATTTGATGCAAAGCTGCGGCCATTTCATCTTCGCCATCGTTAAGCGACACGCCAATTAATGAACGTACCAAATCGCGCAACAAGGCATAGGCACTTTCTTGGGTGTAGGAGAGACAGCGGGCTTCATACCAAACAACTTGGGGCAATTGCTCCAAACTTTGGTTGCGCCATTCGGTCAACAGCCGACTTTTGCCAATGCCAGCCTCGCCAACCGCAATCACGACTCGTCCGCGCTGCTGAGCCAAATTATCAGTTACTGCCAACAGGCTATCGAGTTCGTTGCTGCGGCCAACCATAGGGCTTTGTAAACCCTTGATCCCACGACCAGATGAGGGGCGCGGATTGAGGCCGCGTAGTTTGAAGACCGCCACTTGTTCAGAACGACCTTTGATTGCTTTTTCGCCCAGCGCCGCAAAATCAAATACATGGGCTGTCATGCGTTGGGTTTCGGGGCCAACCAAAATTTCGCCGTTGCTGGCTAAATCTTGCAGGCGGGCCGCCAAATTAACTGCATCGCCAATCACCGAATAGTGCTGACGGCCAAGCGAACCAATGCCGCCTGCAATCACCACGCCAGTATTGATGCCGATGTGTAAGCCTAGGGCAAGGCCTTCTTGTTGGCTGAGTTCAGCGATCGCATCGAGCATGGCACTGGCGGCGTGCACAGCGCGAATTGGATCATCTTCGTGAGCGAGGGGAGCGCCAAAAATCGCCATAATCGCATCGCCAATAAATTTATCGACGACCCCACCGTAATGCTCGATAATTGGCACCAAACGGTCAAAACAGGCATTAATTAAGCGATGCACCGCCTCAGCATCCAACTGCTCAGCGATCGAACTAAAGCCCACCAAATCGGCAAACATCACCGTAACCCGCCGCCGTTCGCTGCGGGGTAACGGAGCGTCGGCCAACATACGGCCACACTGAGAGCAAAAACGAGCGCTGGCAGGGTTGAGGTTGAGACATTCTGTACATTGCATAGGCGGTGTACTCGGCGCAAAAATATTGCTCCATTATAGCGCGATTTTAACGCTTTTTGAAACAAATGTTTACTAGAAGTTTATGTGAATAATGGTTTAAACCACGCCGTTAGCAGCATTCCAACAGCTCAATTCAGTTTATGGAGAACAAAACCCATCACGCGGAGAGTATTTATGCTGCACCAGCGAAACCTCTTTGATGGTCTGGTCGGAAGTAACGTTAAGCGTGATAGCCATCCCCGTGCAAAACTGATACTTAATCCGTAGCGCTACAGGAGTCTGATCCTCAACAACACGATCATATTGGCGACGCGTTTTGGGATTAAACTCGTTGTCATACCACTCAACAATATCTTCAACTGAGTCGGCAGTGGTAAAGCGCAAACTCTGTTCGGTTGGAGTCTCTGAACGGACGACAGGCTCAACATGCGGCGGATAAAGCGGAATGGGCTGCCAATCAATGAATGTTTCAACCCCAAAGATCTGGTAAAAGGCCATCGACCCAAATTGCCAAACGATAAAGATGATGATCATCAATGCGTACAAATCTGTTAAGGAGAAGCGACGAAGCCGATTCCACAGCCGTACATGCATATAATCCTACTCTCTCACGGATAGTATGAGGTGGTTTTGCTGGCTCAACTGCCAACATAATCGGCGTGAAATGAGCATAGCATAGGCTGTTATTGTTCTGCAAGCCGCATTAAGTAATTAAAATTGAAATACAAAATCTGATTAAAACCACGGCACTCGTTCTGGCTGAAGAACGAGTGCCGTGTACGAGGAGAAGGGTTATAGGACGTTAATTGAATGGCAAGGTGATGGTCGATTGTTGGCCTTGGTCACTGGTGGCGCTGGTGCGAACGCTCGCTGTACCATTGCCAATTGCATTCCAAATTTCAATCCGTACCCGACCATTGCTCAGGTTGGCCCAAGCACCACTGCTGCTCTTGAGGCCAGCGGTTTGGCTATATTGCTCGAAACCTGCAACCGGATCAGTTGGGAAGTAGTTGTAGGTTTCAGTGCGATCATAGCTGCCGTCGCCAGTCCAGTCGTAGGAGATGCGGGCTTGAACCCCGTTGCCCACGGCAGTGTTGGAATCGACGAACAACTTGAATTGGGTGGCTTGGCTGTTGTAGGTACGGGTCAAGCCTGAGATGGTATAAACCAAGGCATTGGTTGGCGTACCATCGCGGTTAGCTCCGCCAGCCGATGGAATGCTGTCAGTGTTGGCCCCTGCGCCTGCGCTCAGGCTCAACGTACCAGCTACATTTTGGGCAGCGCCATCGATGACGTGCAAGGTGTTGCCACCAGCATCGATCTTGGTGAGTTGCCATTGTTGGTTGGTTGCGCCGACATAGTCCCATTGATGGACATTGCCACCATCGGCGGTTGAAGCATCAGCAACATCAAGTGCCTTGCCACTGTGGCGGGCAATAATCGCATAGTAGCCGCTACCAACATCGCGCAAACACCATTGTTGGTTGGTGGTGTTGCCATATGGCCATTGGTGAATGTTGACACCGTTGCCAGTTGCGGTTGTACCGCCAGCAACATCAAGCGCCTTGCCACTATGGCGAGCGGTAACTTTGAAGTAGTTGCTGCCAACGCTTTCGAAGCGCCATTGTTGGTTCAAGCCACCAACATAGCCCCATTGATGCACATTGGCCCCATCAGCGCTTGAAACATCCGCAACATCCAAGGCCTTGCCACTGTGACGAGCCGTTACCCGATAGTAGCTATTGGCATCCAAGCTCACTGCTGAACAGCCGGCAACTGGTGTAGCAGTTGGTAGTACTGGCGTAGCGGTTGGGTTGACCGGAGTCGCGGTTGGGTTGACTGGTGTAGCAGTTGGTAGTACTGGCGTAGCGGTTGGGTTGACCGGAGTCGCGGTTGGTGGTGGGGTTGTGCCCGTGCTGCGAGCCATGCTGCGTGCAGGAATGCTATTCAACACCACGCCATTCGAGAAGGTTACGGTCAATGGGTTCGCGGTTGGGTTCCAAGCAACATAGGTGCGTACACCATTTTTGTTGAAAACTGCATAGGTTGGCGTGTTGGCGGTGATCGAAGTATCGATCGAACCCAACTGCTTCAAGTTGCGAATCCAGTGGTAGGTATGAGCCTTGGTTTCGCCTTCTTCTGGGGTATAGGCGACCGTATCAAACTTGGTTGCGGCGGTTGCTGCATCACCAAACGCTTGGAATTGCCAAATAACATCTAACCAATAACGTTCTGCGCCGCCGATGTTGTTGCGCATTTGGCTGTAGTTTTTGTTGACATAGGCTGGATTACGGCCTAAGTACAACGAACCACCGTGGAAGGGCAAGAAGTTGATCCCGTGGATCATTTCGGGGTTGGCGCTGAACCAAGTTGCGTAGCTACCACCATCGCCCCAAACCATCCCGACGGCGGGGTGGTTGTTGTTGGCGGTGAAGCCAGCAGGAAACACAGCGTTATCAACATTGAACCAATATTGCTCGATCGCGTGGGTTTCATGGGTATACATGAAGATCCCAAGGTCGCGCAATTGGGTATTGCCAGTGTTTGCACCCCACAACAGCACAGCGCTGTTGAACATCATTGCTTCTGATGATGATTCGTGGTTGTTGCCTGCGCCAAAGCCCGCGTGACCCGAAGCCCATGAGTGGCCTTCGTAGATGTCGAAGGTGCGCAAGCGTGGGAAGCGGGGATCAGTGGCGGTGCTGATGTTGGCAGCATCGTTGATCAACAGCTTGACCATCGAACCCCAGTTGCTATCGAGCGCCCAGTTTGGATCATATTGGGCCAAGATTGCCGCAGCGTAGATGTAATAGCCATAGTGGAAGTGGTGGTCGTTCAATTCGGTATCCGAACCGAACGAGGCTGGATAGCCGATGACCGTACCCCAATTGCTATTGTAGTAGAACTGGCCATTGGTATCGTTGGCACTAGCGGTGAACCATTCTTGCAAACGATTGCGCACAGCGGTAATCAACGCATTGCGGGCGTTGGTGTTGCCCAGTTGTTCAGCAATCGGAATCAAGTTGGCCAACCGTAAGAGCGCCTTACCAGTGTAGTAGGTATCAGCACCGCCAAAGTGGCTAGCTTCGAAGGCAACATCATTCAAGTGATTGTTGAGGGTGGTGCGGTTGTAATCGCCAGCATCTGGCAGGGTTGGCAGCACACCATTGAAGCGCATGGCCGTGGTAAACGAATTACCATCGCGCAAGCGAATTTGACCACGGGCGGTGGTGTAGCTGTAGTTGGTCAACGCCGTCGATGAGTTGATCGCGTGGTGGCGATACAAGCCCAAAACAGTGTTGGTATTGCTGCCTTCTTTGGCAACCGTGGTTGCGCTGAAGGTTGTATTCAAGGTAGCAGAAGCTTGGTCGTAGCTCCAGCTGGCGGTGGTGTTGGTGACAAAGGCATAGGCGCGGGATTTGAAGAAATTAAAGGTTGCCACGCTATTATCAGGCAATACTGCCACCGAATAATAATCTTTGCCAGCCAAATTTGATTGGAAATTGTTCCCCGATTGGCTCCAGGTTGTGCCAGTTGGGGCAAAAATACCGTAATGATGGCCGTTGACCGTGATGCCGAGGGCATTCGTGCCAGCGCCAGTCCAAACGCTTGGCGGAGCCGCCGCGCTAATCAAAGCATCGCCGCCACTCTTGGTCAAATAGACGAAAGGCATGCCATGGCCAAAGGTTGCGCGGAGCGTGCCGCCACCATTCCAATAGGCCGTGACTGTCCAATCCGAGTAGCCGTCAACTTTGGCATCGGGCGAATTCAAGCCCACCAAACCAAGGTTCAGGTCTTCGGAAGCGTTATAGTGAAACTCACCAATGTAGTTGGGCGAGCCAGTTGAAATTGCCGGAATTGTTGGGAAGGTCACGCCCAAGCCAGTCGCTTTGGCTTTGACAATCAACGGCAAGGCCGTCATATTTTCCGAATAGGGATTACCAGGGAAGCGCTGCCAGCCGAGCGAACTCCACCAATCGTTGGTGGGCATAGCGCCAGTGACATTGGCAGTGCGTTTGGGAGAAACAGGATTTCCATTAAAATCATCGGGAACTTTTGCGCCTGCTGGCAAGGTGGTAGTATAACTGCCCAGCCCAGCTTGATCAGCGTTGGCAACAGGTTGGGTTGGAGAAAAGAACAAACTGGAAGTTAATAATGTTAGGAGGGTTCCTGCAAGCCATGGTAATCGTCTTGAGCGATTAGGTAAATGTTGTGTATTCATGCACATCCTCGTGTAATTAATCAACATCGATAGCCGAAATGTTATGAACCCCTAGTCGCATGAATCAAGCAACCTCCTTCGATCAAAGAATCCATATACTGCTATCTTAATTTTTTCCTAACTATTATTCAATGACTAAAATAAGTCATTTAGCATGCACTACGCTTCTGAGTTGTTGTTTAATGGATGATCGTTCTATGCTATTATGCGCAGAATTGCATATAAATGTAATTTGTTCCCTCACCCCTAGCCCCTCTCCCACTGCGGCGGGCGAGGGGAGTTTCGATATTCATGCTGAAATGCTTCCTCCCGCTTGCTGAGCGGGTTAGGGGGTGAGGGCTTGCAGATTAACGAATCATTGCATATAGAGAATAGGAATCAAGCATGGCCGAGTTGCGCAACTGGCAAGCCACGAGTCTGTTAGAGCTACGTTTTATCTCCGATGCCCAAATTTCGCCCAACGGCGAGCAAATTGCCTTTGTGGAAACCTGGATCGAGGAAACCACCAACAAGAGTGGCACTCGCAAGCCCGATTATCGTTCAGCAATTATGTTAATTCAGGCCGATGGTGGCATACCGCAACGCATGACGTTCAGCGTTTCAGGTCGCGATAGCTCGCCACGCTGGTCGCCCGATGGCAGTAAATTGGCCTTTATCTCAACTCGTGATGCAGGCGTGGCTCAACTGTTTGTGCTCGATTTGGCTCGTGGTGGCGAGGCCCAGCAACTCACCAGCCTTGGTTATGGTGTGGCCGAAATCAACTGGCGCCCTGATAGCCAAGCCTTGGCGTTTATCTCGCGCGGAGCCAAAGCCAAAGCGCAAACCCATGTCGAAAGCCTGCGCGACGAAAAAATTATCGAACGCTTGCCATTCAAATTCGATGGCGTGGGCTATTTACAGCCAGAATACGCGCAAATTTGGCTGGTTGAATTAGGGCAAGAACCAAACCAAATCACCGATCAAGCCTTTGATCACGCTGATCCGGCTTGGTCGCCTGATGGTAGCGAGTTGGCTTTTATCACGGTTTCGCGGGCCGAATTAGAACACACCCGCCAAGCTGATATGTACCTACTAAATGTTGCAGCTGGTACATCGCGCTGTTTAACTAATGCGCTGGGTCCGGTCTATCACCCAACCTGGTCGCCCGATGGCAGCCAAATCGCCTATATCGGCCATGATCAACATACGGGCAATGCATCAAATGAGGCTTTGTGGTGTGTTAGTCGAGCGGGCGGTGATGCCCGTTTGCTCAGTGTTGGCTTTGAATATGGGCTTGAAAATAGCGTGATCAGCGATGCACGCATTGGGCGCTTTCCTTATCGGCCTTATTGGCGCGATAATGGCATTTACTGTTTGGCAACCCGTGCCGCCCGCACCCGTGCTTATCGCTACAGCGACGGCGCGATGCATGAACTTACGCCTGAGGATAACCCAAGCATTTCGGGCTACAGCCAATCGTTGAACAAGCGCACTGCCTTCACCGCTGGCACTGCCACCCAACTCGAAGCGCTGTATATGGGCGATGCTGATGGCAGTATTCATCTGCTCTACGACCCCAATGCTGCATTACTCACCAGCATCCAAACCATCGAGCCAGAACGCTTTACCTACAATAGCTTCGATGGCTTGGAGATCGAAGGCTGGGTGATCAAGCCTGTCGGATTCAGCCAAGGCCAGCAATATCCCTCGTTGTTGTATATTCATGGTGGCCCGCATAGCGCCTATGGTCACAATTTTATGCACGAATTTCAGGTGCTGGCGGCGGCTGGCTATGGCGTGATTTACACCAATCCACGCGGTGGCACAGGCTATGGTCAGCGCTTCCGCGCGTTGGTACGCCAAGATTTTGGCGGCGATGATTATCGCGATCTCATGGCTGCTGCCGATTTGGCCGAAACCTGGGATTGGATCGACAGCAAACGGATGGGTGTGCTTGGTGGCTCGTATGGCGGCTATATGACCAACTGGATCATCAGCCATACCGAGCGCTTTGCCGCCGCCAATACCCAACGCTGTATCTCCAATTTAATGAGCTTTTTCGGCACATCGGATATTGGGCCATATTTCGGCGAAGATGAATTCGGTGGCAAGCCTTGGGCTGATATCGATAAATTTATGGAACGCTCACCGATTCGTTATGTCAATTCAATTAACACCCCATTGTTAATTTTGCATTCCGATGAGGACCATCGCTGCCCAGTCGAGCAAGCCGAGCAACTGTATACCGCGCTCAAAGTGCTGGATAAACCTGTGCGTTTTGTCCGCTTCCCGCGCGAAGGCCACGAACTTTCACGTAGCGGCGAGCCATTGCATCGCATCGCACGAATCGAATATATTCTGGATTGGTTCGGCCATTATTTGCAAGGCCACGAACTCAAGCCCGCTGATCACTTCCGGCGCAGCGTTGCTGGCGAATGGCAAAGCCGCCAATAATTTCACGATCAGATTGTTTTCAAGGCCGTTGCCACATTTAGGCAGCGGCTTTTTGCTGATTTTGACCACGATACCAATTAATCGTTGTCTGCAACGCTTGCTCCAAAGGCGTGGCAGCCAAGCCAAGTTGGCGTTCGATCGCTTGGGCATCGACAATTTGTGGCTCAGTATATTGATAGAACATCTCAACAAACTCGCGCATAAACGAATCCATCAGGCCAAACGCCTGAATCGCCATTTTAGGCAAAGCAATGCTGCGCACCGGGTAGTCCAACAATGTGCCGATTGTTTGGAGCATGGCGCGTTGGGTTAATGCTGGCATGACGGGCAAATGCCAAGCTTGGCCTAGCGCCGCCGGATGTTGGCCCAACAATGCCAAGCCACGGGCGACATCGCCGATATAGCTAAAACTATGCGGCAAATCGATATTGCCCAACAATTGAGCTGGTTTGTGCTGCAACAGCATCGGAAACACCCGATCGCCTAAGCTTGAGTTGAGCACACGCGGCCCAAAGAAATCGGCAGCTCGACCCAGCGTGACTTCAAGCGTACCAGCCCGATGCGCTGCCAAATAGGTTTCAACTAAATCAGCTCGCATGCGACCTTTACGCGTATGCGGCGCAAATGGCGTGGCCTCAGTCATTGGTCGGCCTTGACTCGAACCATAGACGTAAAGCGTATCGAGCACCACCAAGCGAGCGCCAGCAGCGGCGCTAGCCTGCATAATCGTTTGCTGAAATTGCGGCATAATCTTGGTCTGTTCAGCATAATGTACGTTTGCGCAGTGGTAAACCACCTTTGCACCTTGGCACAACTCATTAACTTGGCCTTGATTGAGCAAATCGCCAGCGACGACCTCAACCGCTGCTGGCAGATCGGCCTTACCACTACGATTGATACAGCGAACGCGCTGGCCTTGACTAATAAGCTCTTCAGCAAGCGTGCTACCAGCTGGGCCTGTGCCAAAAATAACTTGTAATGAACTCATGGTTATACTCCTTGTACAATAATCAATAATCGAACATTGTTCGATAAGGTTCAAAAAAATTACGAATTGGTCATTAATAAGCCCTGTAACAAGGCTTGGGTTGTGCGTTGGATGCGGGCTTCGATCTGTTCGGCTTGGCTGAGGCGTTGGCTGAGCACAAGGCTAACAATTCCATGCAAGGTAGCCCAAAGAATTTCGCTATCTTCACGCAAATTTGGACTCGTCACTTGTTCGTCGATCAACAATGATTGCAAATCTTGCTCAACCAATAAACATGTTGGCCAAGCCGCTTGGTTGCGCAACTCTGGGTTAACCGTCACGCCATCCATGCCATGCATCACTTGATAGAGGTCAGGATTGGCTTGGGCAAAGCGCCAATAGGCTAGCGCGATGGCCTGCAAGCGCTGATATGGATCAACATGGGCAGCACTGGCTTGTTGCATGGCATTGGTCAATTGTTGAAAGCCAATTTCCAACAAGGCTTCCAAAATTGCTTCCTTGCTAGCGAAATATTCATAAACCATCGACGGACTATATTCGATCAACTCGGCAACCTTGCGGATAGTCAAGCCCGACCAACCCTCGGCTTGGGCAATTTGGCGTGCGCCGTTGAGAATCCCCTCGCGGGTGGCTTGTTTGATCCGTTCGCGGCGTTCTTTGCTGCCCATCGCCTGTTTCCATTCCATCAAAATAATTTTATCGAACGTTGTTCGATAATAATATAGTTGTTCAGAAATGAATTGTCAAGAGGCAAAATTGGTTTTAGGGATCAGGAGCCAGGTTTTAGGGGTCAGGGGTCGGAATGCATAACCCAGAGGCGCAGAGATTTTTGTTCCCTCACCCCAACCCCTCTCCCACGGCGGCGGGCGAGGGGCGTTCCAAGCTTCACGATCGAGGGATTCCCCCGCGCCTCGTGTGCGGGCGAGGGGGTCAGGAGGTCAGGGTATGAATATCGACGGCGAATCCCTCCCAACCATTGTTAAAAACCTACCCTTGTAAGGTTGGGGGGTGAGGGCATCAATTTAGGCTTGTTGCACCAATTCGACCACAACCGTACCACTCGCATCAAGCAAACTCAGTTTATCGCCAGTAATCGTATAGCTGGTTACTTTTTCGAGCGCTTGGAACAAGGTGGTTTCTTGTTGTTGCAATTCGTTTTCAGCACAGGCCATCTTGGTTGACATGACAGGGCCGATGGTCAACTGCTCGCCAGCAACGTTGGCCTCGCCCGAATAGCCATTACAACCACTATGGCCTGAAGCACGACCATCCAATTCAAACGTTAAGGGCAAGGCTTGCGTGCCTTTAATTGGTTGACCATTGATTTGCAAAACATTCCAGCTTGAGCCAGCCAAGCCAGCAGCACCAGGCTGGGCGACATCAACCGTGGGCACGTTGGTCGGCATAGCGGTTGGCGTAGTCGCACTACCACAGCCAGCCAAAACGGTTAAGAGAGCAAATATCGTAAACGTGCGGCGCATTGGGTATCCTCCAAAAAAGTATCTGTTATACAGCCAAAACGTTAAAACTCGGCCAAAAGTTCCCTAAGAAATTAATACCGCTGTGCTATAATAGGCCACAGATTCGCCAAAATGTAACCCGCTTACAATGGTGGCAGGAGGAATGCATGGATATTAGCCATAAAGCCTATAATCGCGTTGATGTTATCACGGTGTCGGGGCGCTTGGCCGCAGAGACCAAAGATGCCTTGAATGATAAGATTAACCAGATTTTTGAGGAAAATCGCCATCGGATTGTCCTCGACCTCGAAAACTTAGAGTATATCAGCAGCCCTGGTTTACGGGTGTTGATCGAAGCTCGCAAAAAAGCTCGCGAATGGAAATTTAGTGAACTCGAACGTGGTGATGTGCGGATTGCCAATCTGCCTCAACGAATTCGCGAAGTATTCGACTTGACTGGCTTCACGCCATTGTTCCAAATTTATGACGACTTGGTGGAAGCTGTTGGTAGCTTCTAGACGAATTTCGGTGAGACGATATGGCGCAAACCGCTGAACTTAAACTGCCAGGGCTGCTCGATTCGCTCGGTGCCCTGTGTAAGTTTGCCTATCAGGCAGCACTTGATGCTGGGCTTAACGAACATACGGCGTGGGAAATTGAATTGGCAGTTGATGAAGCTGCCACCAATATCATCCAACACGCCTACTCTGCTGAACGTCCCGGTGATGTTCGCTTGGTCTGCGGACGCGATGGTAGCCGTTTTGTAGTACGGCTGTTCGATCGCGGGGTTCCTTTTGATCCTGAAACTGTTCCTCCTCCAGATCTCACCTCATCAATCGAAACTCGCGAGGCTGGCGGCCTCGGAATGTATTTGATGGGCAGGATGATGGATGATGTGCAATTCAATTACAATCCTGAAACTGGTGAAAACGAGTTACACATGAGTAAAATCGTTGGGACACGACTGCCCGAAGATGTGCGGGTTGTGCCAGTTCAAGGCCGGATTGATGCCACGGCAGCGCCAGCCTTAGCGACGATTGTCCATGAGGCTGCCGAAACTGGCGGGCGGCGCATCTTGCTTGATCTTACGGGCGTAACCTTTTTAAGCAGCAGCGGTCTGCGGATTTTGCTGTTGTTGGCTCGCGAACTCAAAGGCTCCAACGGCGAACTACGCTTGTGTTCATTACAACCAGCGGTAGCCGAGGTCTTTACCCTGACAGGATTCACCCAAATCTTTACCATTCACCGCACTCGTGATGAAGCGCTTGCAGCGTTGGCAGATGTTGAGTAAGGTGCATGTTAGCCAGTTTTGATCGTGGAACCCGACTCTCGAAACATCGCATGGTGGCCCTTGGTTGGGCTACCATGCTCTTTTTGTTGGCAAGTGCCAGCATTATTTGGCAAGGCTTGCCAATCTTCAACTCGGCTACCTTGCCAGTAGCTGGCGCGTTATTGCTGTTGCTCGATGGCTTGGCAGTGCGCGATCGTTCGAACCAACCGCTTAGCCTCTCCGGCATTGTGCTCTTGGCCGTGGCGTTGATCAGCACGCCGAGCACAACTTTGGTTTTAGCCGCTGCCTCGGGTTTATGCATTCGGCTGAGTCGTTTGGCCCGCTCACGCTACGAAGAATGGGGCCGCCGCGCCCTTGAGGCTGGCGCACGTACCTTGGGCATCGCGCTCGTCCTGCCATTTATCAGCGATTTTGGGCTGTGGTCAAAACTGATCATGCTCATCATTAGTTATATCGTGGTGGTTCAAGGCGCACGCTTGATCTTTGCTTTGCTCTGGGATGGCAAGCAAATCACCATGGGCACGTGGCAGGTCAGCGCTCCGAATATTTTCTCAATTGAAATTTTGCCCTTGCCGCTGGCGGCAATTGGTGCCCAAATGGCCGAAGATTTTCCATTTAGTTTGGTGGCAATCTCAGCAGCAGGCTTGGTTGGCAGCGCATGGATGGTACAACGTGCCAGCCGATCATTAGGTTTGCAGCGCCGCACCGTGGCTGAACTTGGCCAAATTAATGCGATCAGCCGCGCGATCATTCGCGCCGAATTAGACGTTGATTCGCTGTGTCAGTTGGTCTATGGCGAGACCAGCAAGGTTGTCGATACCAGCAATTTTCGCTTGGGCTTATTTGAAGGCCGTTTCTTTGAACTCAAAGTGCGGGTGCAAGATGGCCATCATGAGCCACCATTGCGCGTCGAACTCCCCAATGATCGTGGCATCGTCAGTTGGATTCGGCGCACAGGTCGCTCATTGTTGGTCGAAGATTTCGACAGCGAAATGGATCGCTTGCCAGCCCAGCCAACCTATCAAGCCGAATATCCGCCACGCTCAGGGGTTTATATTCCCTTGATGACTGGCGATGAGGTTTTAGGCACAATTTCGATTCAAAGCAGCGAACCACGTGCTTTTGATACCGACGATTTACGCTTGCTCTCGCTGATTGCCGACCAAGCTGCGGTGGCGATTGACAAGGCACGAGCCTACTCAGCAGCCCGTCGTCGCGCTGCCCAACTAGCCACTATCGGCGAAGTTAGCCGCCAAGTTACAGCGATTCTCGATTTAGATCGTTTGTTGCCTTCGGTAGTGCATCGCATTCGGGTCAGCTTTGGTTATTCGCAAGTGCATCTTTTTACCTTTGATGAATTGCATCAACAGCTTTTCTTCCGTGCCAGCACCGCCAGCGATAGCCCATTTTGGCAACGCCAAGGCAAACGCTTACCGTTAGGCCTTGGTATCGTTGGCCATGTCGCCGTCACTGGCGAACCAATGCTGGTTAATGATGTGCGCGAAGAACCACGTTTCTTGCCCGATCAACATGGCATCGCCGCCGAACTAGCCGTGCCCATGCGTGTTGGACAGCAGTTGCTCGGCGTGTTGGATGTGCAAAGCGAGAGCTACGGCGCATTTGATGAAAATGATTTCTTCGTGGTGCAAACCCTTGCCGATCAAATTGCGATCGCGATTGATAGCGCCTCGGTCTTCCAATCGCAACAAGAGGAAGCTTGGGTGCTGAACGCCTTGTTGCAATCAGCCGAAAATTTTGCCTGGGTCAGCGAGATCAGCGAAATGCTCTATCTCAGCGTGCGCCTGCCAGCCTTGTTGGTTGGTTGCGAACGCGCCTTATGTCTCCTTTGGCAGCGTGAAAGCAATCGCTGGATTTTGGCTGAAGGCTGGGGCTTGACCAACGAACAACGCCAATCAATTGGTGCAAGCGCTACCGATGAGCAAGTGCCATGGCTCGAACGGATGCGTTCTGAAGGCGAATCGTTTGCTGCTGAATTGGTCGATCTCGAACAGCTTTCAAGCGCAGGCTTAGTGCCCTACAGCAGCTATGGGGCAGTGCTGGCCCAACCGCTCAACTCACGCGGAGCCACGCTGGGGGTGCTGTTGCTTGAGCAATGCGGCCACGACGAAACTTGGCTGCCACGCCAAATTACTATCGCCGCTGGAATTGCTGGCCAAGCTGCGGCGGCGATTGAAAGCGCCTTGCTGGCGCAAATCGAAGCTGCCCGCCAACATATCGAACAAGAAATTAGCGTGGCCCGCGAAATTCAAATGAGCTTGTTGCCATCGCGCTTGCCGCAACTTGCGGGCTGGGATAGCGGCGCACATTGGAATTTGGCCCGCCAAGTTGGCGGCGATTTCTACGATTTTTGGAGTTTTCGCAGCGGGCCTTCGGCAGGTGAGATGGGCTTTGTGATTGCCGATGTCTCGGATAAGGGCGTGCCTGCGGCCTTGTTTATGGCACTTTCGCGCTCGTTGGTGCGTGGTGCGGCGCTCGATGGCTCACCACCATCACAGGCGATCGAACGTGCCAACCGCTGGATTATGCGCGATAGCCAATCGTATATGTTCGTAACGCTTTTCTACGGAATTATTAATCCAGTGACTGGGCGTTTACGCTACACTTGTGCTGGGCATAATCCGCCATTGCTGTATCGCGCCGCTACAGGCCAGATCGAGCAATTGCGCACACCTGGAATTGCCTTGGGCGTAATCGATGATGCAGTTTTAGGCGAAGCTGAAACGATTATTGAATTAGGCGATGTTTTGGTCTGTTATACCGATGGCGTAACCGAGGCAGTTGATAGTACAATGGATGAGTGGGGCGTGCCACGTTTGATGGAGACAATTCATCAGACCGCCCATTGCGATGCAGCGACTATGTTGCATACAATTAGTAGTCGCCTTGCGGCGCATACTGGCGATTTACCAGCCTTCGATGACCTTACTTTAGTGGTGATTAAACGGCTGGCCGATGCCAATCAACCTGTTTGAGGAATTTGATCGTGCGTCTCCTAAATAAACATGTGATCATCACTGGTGGCTCCAGCGGCATTGGCTTTGCCACAGCCCAGCGCATTTTGGCCCGCGGAGCCTCGGTTTCGTTGATCGCTCGCAATCGGATTCGGTTGGTCGAGGCTGCCGAACGCTTGCAACCCTTGATCAATCGGGCGGGGCAGCGGATCGAAATTGCCACCGCCGATGTGCGAGTTCGCCATGATGTCAGTCAAGCCATCGCCGATCTGATTCAACGGGCTGGCCCATGTGATGTGTTGATCGCTGCCGCTGGTGGCGTTCAAGCTGGGCCATTTCAACAACTTGATGATCAGGTTTTTCGTGATCTGATGGATTTGAATTATTTTGGTACGCTGCATGCGATTCGTGCGGTTGTGCCCCATATGCAAAATCGCCGCGTTGGCTCGATTGTCGCGATTTCATCGGTAGCAGGTTTAGGCGGGACATTTGGCTATAGTGCCTACACTCCCACCAAATTCGCGATTCGCGGGCTGATGGAAGTCTTGCGTCCAGAACTAAAAGCTTATAACATCACGACGAGCGTGGTGTATCCAAGCGATATTCAAACCGAGGTTGGGCAAGCCAGCAGTAATGGCGATAGCAGCCTGAGCAATCAGCAACCAATTAATGCCGACCGAATTGCCCAAGCGATTGTCCGTGGCATTCTCAAACGCCGCTTTATCATCACCGCCGATGCCCAAAGCTCATGGTTGGTGCGGGTTGGCAACTTGGCCGCGCCAATCTTAAACAGGTTCTTTGATCGTCCTGTGAAGCGTTCACAACAGCAACCAAAGCCCCACGAGGATAACACCCCACCAACAGGCTTGGTTTAAGGAGAGCATTATGCAATCGTGGTCGGATGATATTCAGCAACAAGCCGCCGTGTTTAACGCGATTGGGGCCGATTATGAGGTGATGTTTGGCAATAATCAAGATCAACAGGATCTCAGTCAATGGTTGGCTGATCTGTTGGAGCCAAACTCGAAGGTGCTCGATTCCGGCTGTGGTACAGGCATTCCCACCGCCCAAACCTTGGCCAAAGCTGGCCATGCAGTAACCTGTCTCGAAATTTCAGCCTCAATGCTCAATTTGGCGCGGCAAAATGTGCCCAATGGTCAATATGTACTCGATAGTGTTAATCACGTTAATTTTGAGCCAGCCTCGTTTGATGCGGTTGTCTCGTTTTTTGCCTTGCTAATGCTGCGCCGCAGTGATATCGAGCATGCGTTACAACAATTCCATCATTGGCTCAAACCTGCGGGCTTGTTGCTGCTCTCAATGGTCGAAGGCGATTTCGATTATATTCAAATTGTGCTCGGCGATCAGCCAGTCTTTGTGACGGCCTACCCTCAAGCCCAACTTGAAGCCTTGATCACCAAATCAGGCTTCCAAATTCTCGAAACCCGCTTGCAACATTATGTGCCCCACCACGGCGCAACTCCTGAAACCCAAATTTTCATCGTCGCCCAACGCGATTAAATTCCCTCTACACCCTAGCTTTCATACGACAACGCAACTTAAAAAGCCCCTCTCCCACCGCAGTGGGAGAGGGGTTGAGGTGAGGGGACATTAAAACTCGATGTTCATGCCCTCACCCCCTAGCCCCCTCTCCCGCCTAGCAGGCGAGGGGGAGATCATTGGATCGCCCCTCTCCCGCCGCAGTGGGAGAGGGGTTGGGGTGAGGGGTCTTAAAACCTATCTTTATAAGGTTGGGGGGAGGGAGTTACTTACTGATCAACGGCAGATACTGCACCGAACTTGTATCATAATCATCAAGATAGGCCGCAACCCATGCCAGCGGCGAGTTCCAGTTAATCGTCACTTCATTGGTTGACCACGAATCGATATGATCAACATAGCATTTCAAGGCCGCACAACCAGCTAATTCAACTTGAGCATAAGGGTCTTGAATGCTTGAATTTGGCCCCCCAGCCACCACACCTGGCGGCGTACCAGGATACTCTGGATTAATTTGCTTAGCCCAGAAGCGATGATGTGGATTGGTCAATGAGACCGAGCCATAGCCCGAAATATACGAGCGATTGAGTGGATTACGCCCCAGCAAGTAATCCATGCCTTGGCTAATTGCATCGGCATAGTTGGCATTTCCAGTAAAGTCGCCTGCCAAACCCATTACAATCATATTATTCAGAATTGATGAGTTGGAACCCCAAGGATACTGCGCACCAGGATTGTATGGAATGCCATAACCGCTGGATTGCTGCGCTGCCACAAATTGATCAGCCGCTGCAATCACTGCTGCACGGGCAGTTTGGCGATTCGCGCTACTCAAATCACTGGGAACCAAGGCCAACGACAAGGTGCCAAGGCTTGCCACGCCGCCCCAGTTCATGGCGCTTCCACCACCAAGATCAAGCCGCAAGTAATAGCTCGATTCTTCAATTGCTTCGCGATAGGTGGCCGAGCCAGTTGTGATATACAATTCGGCGGCGGCCCAATACCATTCATCGTTCAAGGTGCTATCGCCATAGCCACCACCGCCATTGAAGTTATCGCGGGCAATTTCGTTAGGGTAGGCCAAGGCTGCTTGCCAAGCGCGTTCAGCCGCCACCAAACATCGATCAGCAAAGGCTTCATCGATCTCACGCCAAATCCGTGAACATTGGGCAGCGGTCGCAGCCAAGTTCAAGGTTGCGGCGGTACTTGGTGGATACAAATAGCGCATTTGGCTATCTTCGTGTGGAGCCATTGGCAAACCAGTCCAGTTCGCATCGTGAACTTTATGGTGCACCATACCCGTTTTGGAAACTGGCGCAGTCGTAGGAATTTGCATTCCTAGCATAAACTCCATATTCCAGCGCACTTCATCCAACAAATCGGGCACGCCATTGTTATTTTCGGGAATATTCATCGTGCCATCGGCAAATTGGGCTAGGCTGGCAGGGCCACGTTGCTGCGCTCGTTCATATTGATTAAGCAACGTCCAGACCGAAATACCACTGTTAACCACATATTTGCCATGGTCGCCAGCGTCGTACCAACCCTTTGAAACGTCAAGTTGATAATCGCACCCGGGCCAGCTTTGACCTTGGGTGTCAGTGCCAGTAAAACAGGTTACCGAGGTATCGCCTTGGTTGGGTGCAACCCCGATGTGGCCAGCTGGTCGCGTCCATTGCTCGCCACCAGCATAGGGCATGGTAATCGCAATCCCGCTGCGATTATGGTAGAAATAGGCCAAAGCATCATATTTCATCCGCGAATACAAACCTGCCTCGATGGCAAATGGATAGCTCGTTTCGCTGCCGATGCTCAGATAATAGCCTTCACCAACCGTTTGGTAGCTTGAAAAATCGATCAAATGCACATGTTCAGCCGAGGCTGATTCTTCGCCATACACCGTGGTTTGGCCGCTTGCCACCACTGCATCAGCAGTGTTATGCAATTGCCAAGCCAATGGCTCAGTCGCAGGATGCACCAAACTTGCCACTTTGCTCATCGTGGGCAAATAGCTGGCTTGGTTGACCCGAATTCCGGTTTCTAACATATACAAACTCACCTGATCAATACAGATCGTCGGGGTTCCGATGCCACCCATTTGGAACAACAACGAAGCTGCATCGCTATAGGCCGATGTAAAATTATAGACAAATTCTGTCCAGGCCGAGTTGAGCACTGGATCAGCCGAAAAATAGCCAGTGTATGGCTCGGCATTTTTTTGCAAACGCACGGGCAAAGTGACTGGCACAGTTGATTTGGCAGCAAATTTAAGCTGATAGCTCACACCAGCTTCAATCGCAATGGTATGTTGACCAAGCTGCACATCCCAAGGATTTGTGCCAGGAGTGTTGATCGTCAAACACGCGCCATCATCGGTGTTCACACTGACATCGCCGCCAGTCCACCAAGGCGGTAGGCCACCAACAAACTCGCCATTTTGCACCAAATTGCCCGATGGCTCGACCGGGCCAGTTTCGCCCAACACTTGCACATCGTCAATTGTCAGTACATTCGTGCCTTGGCCGCCCATTTGAAATTGAAAAGCAGCCCCAGCATCATCAAAGCCTGAGGTAAAGACAAATTGATGGGCTTGATCGCTAGTAGTCAAAGCCACGTCTTGGCTAAAATAGTTGGTATAGGGAGAGGCCTCTTTTTGCAGTTTCATCACCACAGTACCAGTGGTTGAGGCACGGATGCGAAACGTGACGGTGTAGGTTTGGCCTGATTGAAGCGTAACTCCATTTTGGCCAACGATTGCATCCCATGGATTACTACCAGCATTATTGATGGTTGCGACTAATGCGCCACTCGCAGTATCAGTAGCAACCGAGCTTGTGGCCCACCATGGCGCAAAACCAGCGCTGAAATCGCCATTTTGCAGCAAATTACCAACAGTTTGCGGGGGTTGGGCATAAATCTGAGAGGTGGCTGGAACAATCGCTTGTTGGCAGCCTAAAGCAATAATCAACCAAAAGACGAAAAATCCTCGTGCCCAAAAGCTCCTCGTCGAACGGATACCAATCACGGTACGGCTGTGGTCAGCGCTCATTGCTGCCTCCATGATTCACTTCATTGGAATCGGTCTCAATACATCAGTGTAAATGAAGGAAGGTTGTTGAGACGAAAGCTGCTGCTACAGTGCGATGCAATTGGGAGTGCTTTCGTCGGCAATTGAGAACGATCTCATAACTAGATAGCATATAATAGCATAGGATTGTGCCGTATAATGCAACCAGCAATTTTGCCGCGTTGAAGCTTGATTGGCTTGAGGAACCCATGCAACCCGCCCGCACCAGCCACAACTATACACCCATGCCATTTCGCCGCTTACTGCGCTGGTCGATGATGCTCTCAACCGTTTTGGGCTTTATCATCCTTATCCCAGTCGCAACCTCGGGATTAAACGTTGAAAATGTGCTCATGACCTTTGGCTCCAGCTATTCAATTGGGCTTGCCGCGCCATCGCTAGTCTTTTTTTTGCTGCGCTGGACAATGCCAATCGCGCAACGCCGTAACTGGTCACCAATTCGGGCTTGGTCGTTGGCGGCATTTTTGGGTGGGCTAATTGCCACGATTATTTATGCAGTGATTTTTGGGCTATTTTTTATTCCCGCCAACGAACGCCTGAGCTTCAGCATTTTTTGGACGATCCTTGGTTCGTTACTTTCAGCAGGCACGACTGGTCTATTTTACACAGCCGAACGCGTGCTGAACGAACTCGACAAAGGCCGCCAAGCCTTGCGCCACAACGCCGCTCTTTCCGAAGAATTGCGGCTCGCTCGCATGATCCAAGAAGGCTTGTTGCCCGATCATCCACCTGAGATCAATGGTTTAGCAATCGCTGGCGGTTGTTTTCCCGCTCACGAAGTTGGCGGCGATTTGCTGAGCTACGACTTAACCGCCGATGGTCGTTTGTGTCTTAGTGTGGGCGATGTTACGGGCAAAAGCGTCAGCGCGGCCATGTTGATGGGCATTACGCTGGGCGTGCTTCAATCAGAAATTTATGATCACGAAGAGCCAGCCACCGTGCTCAGTGAGCTTGATCGTTGGTTGCGCACCAAGCGTCAAACCAATAATTTTGTGGCCTTGCAAGTCGCCTTGTTCAACCCCCAAACTAGTAGTATGCTCTTGGCCAATGCTGGGCAATTAGCACCGTTGCGTCGTCGCCAGCACGAAGTAGAGTTTCTAGAAATTAAGGGCAGTTTGCCGCTGGGAATGGGGCCAACTATGCCCCATGTTCAAGAGCAAGTCAGTTTGCAATCGGGCGATTTGCTGGTGTTTTATACCGATGGCGTGGTTGAAGCCCAAAACGCCAAGGGCGAAATGTGGGGCTTTGAAAGTTTGATCACGCTGATCAAAACGATCAAGAGCAACCACCCGCATGAAATTGTCCAAGCAATTCTGACCGCAATTCGTAGTTATACCCACAACATCGAACCGCACGACGATATTACCTTGGTCGTGGTGGCTGTTCAATAAATTATGTCAAATAAACACCAGATTGAGCATATTCAACTTGAGCATAATGCCTTAGCGCCAATGTTCATCGCCAAACTAGAGCCACACCACATTCCCAACGTGGTTAATCTGCCACATCGCCATAGTTTTCATGAGCTGTTATGGATCAAGGCTGGCACTGGGCGGCATTGGGTTGATCAGCAATCGTACCCATTGCAAGCCCACACTTTAGCCTTAGTGGCTCAAGGCCAAGTGCATGTTTTTGAGCAGGCCGAGGCACTTAATGGCTATTATTTGCGCTATGATCAGGCTTTTCTGCCCAACCAATCTGATGAGCAGCAACCAAGCTTTCGAGCCAATGGCGGGCTACAACTGAGTGCTGCCGATAGCAAAATTATTGATAGTTTATTTGAATTATTGGCCCACGAATATCAACGTGAAGATTGTTTAGCCAAATACCACAGCCTACGCCATTTGCTGCTGACCCTACTTTGGCAAAGCCAACGGCTGAGCCAAGCAGCCGATCAACCACCACAATCAGCCAATTATGCCATCTATCGCCAATTTTTGGCGCTGCTCGAACAAGCATTTCAGCAGCATCACGACATTCACTATTATGCCGATCAGCTTAATCTGAGCAAAACACAATTGGCTCAAATTATTAGCCAGCACAGTGGCCAACCACCAAAACGCATCATTCTCAAACGAATTTTGCTCGAAGCACAACGTTATTTGCAATTCACCACCATGCCAATTCAACAATTAGCCCAAAGCCTCGGCTTTCATGATCCCTTCCATTTCAGCAAATTTTTCAAGCAAGAGCTAGGCATTTCGCCGCGCCGTTATCGCGAACAAAGCTTCAAAAAATGATATGTTCTGTTCAAAATTTTTCCATTTCTTCGATCTCCCATAATCGCTACAATAAAGCGATGGCTTGCATTCCAGCAGATACGAGCCAGCAACGAATTAGCACAATCAAACGAGGGCTTCATGAAACGGATCGTGATCGATCAAAAAATTGCAGTTTGCGTCGTCTTTGTAGCGGCGTTGTTTATGAGCATTATGGATGGCACAATTATCAACGTGGCACTAGCAACCATCCAACAAGATTTTGGCGCGAGTAGCAGCGCGATCAACGCAATCGTGGTGATCTATTTAATTTGTATTGCGGTGGTGATTCCGGCTTCGGGTTGGTTGGGCGACCGTTGGAACACCAAATGGGTCTTTTTAACCTCACTTGGTTTGTTTACGTTGGCCTCGCTGGCCTGTGGCTTAGCTCAAAATATTGAGCAATTGATGCTAACTCGGGCGGCTCAAGGCATCGCAGCAGGCGCACTAATGCCAGTCGGCACAACCATGCTCTTTCGGACTTTCCCGCCGCACCAGCGCATCCAAGTTTCGCGGGTGCTGATTATTCCAACGGTGATAGCACCCGCAGTTGGGCCGGTGCTCGGCGGATTTTTAGTCGATCATCTGTCGTGGCACTGGGTCTTTTTCGTCAATGGCCCAATTGGCTTAGCCGCGCTGATCTTCGGGGTCATTTGGTTGCAAGCGCCTGCCCAAGAAGAAGTTGGCGCATTCGATTGGCTGGGTTTTATTTTAGCGGGCGCTGGCTTTGCCGCCTTGCTCTACACCTTGACCGAAGGCGCGAGCAAAGGCTGGGGTTCGCCAATCATTTTGGTTAGTGCCGCGATTGGGGTTGGCGCACTTGCCGCGCTGGTGGTCGTTGAATTAGCCAAAGCCAAGCCAATGCTTGATCTGCGGCTCTTCTCCATTCGCTTGTTTCGCGTCAGCAATTTAGTAGCGATTTTTGGCTCAGCCGCCTTTACGGGCATTCTGTTTCTGATGCCCCAATTTTTGCAAAATGTCGTTGGAGCCAGTGCGCTCGAATCGGGCTTGACCACCTCGCCCGAAGCGATTGGCGTGGTACTATCGAGCCAAATCGTAGCGCGACTTTACCCCAAAGTTGGCCCACGCCGCTTGACTTTTGGCGGGGTTTTAGGGGTTGCCGTGATGATGGGCTTGATGAGCACAATCGATGCTGAAACCAATTTGTGGTTGGTACGTGCCTTGATGTTTGGCACAGGCGTGGGGATGGCCTACCTCTTTTTGCCAATTGAGGCCGCCGTTTTTGCCCAAATTCCGCATGCCTCAACTGGCCAAGCTTCAGCAATTTTCAGCATGCAACAACAACTTGGTTCGGCCTTGGGCGTAGCCATTTTGGGCAGCGTGTTGGCGCTCAATCATAGCGGCACAACAGTTAATCAAAATGCCCAAAGCTATCAGTATGCCTTCTTGGCAGCAGCAATTTTGGCATTTGTTTCAGCCTGTGTAGCGTTGTTTATTCGCGATCGCGATGCAGCGGCGACCATGGCCCAACATGGCGAGCACAGTGAATTGAGTCATTCAATCGCCTAAAAAAATTGCGGCGCATGCGTAATTTCATGCGCCGCTGATCTTTAACTAAATAACTTCTTGGTCACGCAAACGCGGCTGCGGATCGTCGCCACGGCTGCTAGGGCGTTGTTGCGGTTGTTGTGGTTGGCCGCCAAATAAGCCGCCGCCACCAAATAATTGGCCAAACAAATCGCCAAGCCCACCAAGCGCATCGCCATAACCACCTTGCGGCTGTTGTTGCTGGGGTTGTTGCGATTGTTGTGGTTGACCACCAAATAATTCTTCAAAGCCGCTGGTTTTGGTTGGCTCGCCACGGCCAGCACTTAGGCCATTGGAAAGCAAGGTTTGCAACAAACTGCCAAACAACGAGCTAGCTCCAGCAGCACCTGGATCAACCTTGCCTGAGGTATCGTTGTTGCCGAATTGACCAAAGCCAGAGCCTTGCTGCGTTGTGCCATAGGCTCCACGTTGCGAAGCCTTGTAGCCATCCATCAGCGCTTCGAGCGTCGATTTGCCGTTATTGCGGGCTTGCATAAAGGTGGTCACACCTGGAACCAGTCCATCGAGAATCCCGCCTTCGCCCTGTTGTTTAACCCCTGGCGTATTTTGCACCCCGCCCAACAAACCACCGAGCAATTTCACAATATCATTCACCCCAAACGACGTTTTGCCTTCTAAATCTTTGGCAGCTTGCTCTAAGCCGTTGGCATACATCGGAGCGGTTGGGCCTTTGCCTGAAGTGCGCAAAGCCTTGCTAGCCGCGCGTAAAGCTTGATCGACTGAGCCTTGGCCTTCATTTTGGCGCAATGTATTGGTGATTGTTTCAAAATTGCTGAGCATATTATCGCCAGCATCGCCGTCGCCAACCCCATCAAGGGCATTCAATGAATCACGTTCATCCGCTAAATTGCGGGTCATTTCGGCAAAAAGGTCGGTCAAAGCCTTCGACATACAACAACTCCTTTGGTGCTAAACCATAATCCTACTAAGGGTATTGCGATTTTCGTACCACCGATTACCGCGATTCTAACAGCTTGACATGAGCAACTCAATGCTTAAACAGCAATTGGCTGCTTGTGCTGAATCAACACAAGCAGCCAATCGAGTGCTATACTTAGCTATTTTGCACCAACATCAAGACACTGCTCAATGGTTGGTCAGCCAATTGGGGCATCAATTGCAGCATACCCTGGACTTTATGTAACACTGCTTGTTGCTCTTCACTAGCGACACCCAAGACTTGTTCGAGGGCTGCACCAACCGTCAAAGTTTGCAACTCATCGGCACTCAAATATTGGCTGGCAATCAAGGCTGCTTCGCGCAACACTGGTTGGGCAGCGGTCAGATTCAAGCCATTGTCGTTGCTAGCCGATTTTTCAGCATCGCCATTGCCATTCGCTGGCAACACACGGTTGATCAAACGATTGCCAAGCTCTTTTAATGGAGCAGGTGCGGTGTTGATCAAACTGCCAACGCCGTCGGCCAAACCTATCATGCGCAGAATTTGTTGAGCAGTTTCGGGCGTACCATAAAGCTTGAAGTCCATCGCTGCCATCGCTTCGCCCATGGCTTTGGCTTGAGCCACGCCAATTTCAACTTGGGCGTGCATGCGAATCCGTTCAAGTTCTAGCTCTTGGGCTACCCCAGCGTGAGCAGCCAAAGCTTCGGCCAAGGCTTTTTGACCTTCGGCTTCGGCGAGGGCTTTGGCGCGAGCGGCTTCAGCTTCCGCCAAACCACGCTCACGAATTGCCTCAGCTTCGACACGGGCGGCATCAGCTTTGGCCTTGATCACTTCAGCTTCGGCCAAACCTTGGGAAGCAACGGTTGCTTTAGTTGCTTCAGCCCGCAGAATTTCCGCATCGGACATGGCTTGGGCTTCGGTACGGCGAGCTTCGGCCATCTTGATTGCGGCACTTGCTTCGGCGGTTGCCTTTTTGTTCAAGGCTTCAGCATCGGCTTCGGCCTGCTTAATTTGGCGGAAGGTTTCAAGCTCAACTTCATTTTTACGATTGATAATTTCGCGCTTGGCATCACGTTCAGCATTGATAATTTGAATTTGCGCTTCACGTTCAGCGGCAGCACGTTCTTGCACCGTAACCACGCCTTGCTCGGCTACTTCACGTTCGGCAGCAATTGCCAAACGTTCTTTTTCTGCTTGTTCGAGCTTGGCTTGCTCTTGAGCCAAGGCCACTTGGCGTTCGCGGTCGGCCACTTGGACAGCTTGTTCACGCAGAACTTGACTGCGCTGCACTTCGCGCTGACGTTCTTGTTCGGCCAACTGAATCGCTTGTTGCTTGCGTTGTTCGGCCAACATGACCGCTTGTTCTTTAAGCTTTTCAGCTTCGGCAATCGTGCGTTCTTTTTCAACCCGACTTAATTCAGCAGCTTGTTGCTGTTCGTAAGCCACTCGCTCAGCAGCAGTGCGTTCCTCAGATTCGCGAATCAAAATTTCACGTTGTTGGGTGGCGCGAGCTTGCGATAGGTTTCGCTCTAAATTCAATTTTTCTTGATCAACATCAGCATTACGCCGCGTAATTTCCAATTCGCTGGAGCGTTCAATATCATTTTGTTCTTGCGAAGTCGAAGCATTACGTCGAGCAATTTCAAGTTGCTTTTGGCGCTCGATCGTATTGCGTTCTTGCTCAGCAGTAGCATTGCGCTTGGCAATTTCAGTTTGGGTCATTTGATCAATTTCGTTGCGTTGTTTGAGCGCTTGCTGAATAACTTCGGCATTGGCCCGCGCCACTTGCGCCCCGAACACATCATCAGTGCCAAAACTCCCTTGGCGAGCACTCTTTAATGTGGTAATTGAAACTGCTTCAAGCACCAAACCATTTTCAGCTAAATCGCTACGCACCAAATTTTGCACTCGCTCAACAAATTTTTCCCGCTCTTGGTGCAATGACATCAAGGTAAAGGTAGCAGCTACGTCGCGCAGTGCACCTTCCAATTTACTTTCAACCAAACGTTTTACACTATCGGTATTAACTTCTTTGCCACCGATGGTACGGGCAGCGCGTTCAATATCTTCAGCAATTGGATTAACTTTGATAAAGAAAATTGCCCGAATATCGGCATATTGGGGGTCGATCGTCAGCAACGCATTGGCTTCCGTCCGCTCGACATCAATATCCATCGTGCGCAAATCAACCCAGGTAATTTCATGAAAAGCTGGAATCACCCAGCTACCACCATTGAAAACAACCTTTGGTTTGCTGCCACCAGTTCGCACATAGGTACGGTCGGCTGGTGCTTTCACATAAAAATGGTTGACCAAGGCAAAAAACACCACAACCAACAGAATCACGACCAGTAGGGTAATCCCGACTAACACTGCAATCTGTTCCATTATCAATAACTCCTTATAACCCAGGATGGCAGCAATACTCTACTCAAACAGCCATCCTAGAGACGTTCCCTCGTAACATGTTCCTTCTTTCAAAAAGCTATAATCATCACATTTGAGCATTCCTCAAACTCAACCCAATATCTAAAACTAACGACCAAATTGTTTGGCAATAAAACAACGCTTAGCTTGATCGTATTCAACCAAAGCGACTTCAGTATTGGTTGGTAATGGTTCGCCAGTTGCTAATTGAGCAAATACCGTGTGCACTGTGCCATGGGGATCACGCACCTCAACTCGGCCATAGGTTACGCTAATCGTTGGGCTACTAACTCGCCCAACCCGCCCAACCAATTGCTCAAAACCAACGATCAGGCTATTTTCAGGAGCTAATTTAGCGAATAAGCGACTGGTACGGCTGGTTCCGACAAAGGCCAAGGGCAAACTCAGCACCAACACCACCGCAAAAAACCAACTGGGGTACACGCTATCAAATTGAAACGCTACTGCATTCAGCAGGAGGCCAATCAAGCCAAACAGCGATAAAAAACTAACGAGGATAAACATCAGGGGCACTTTGCCAACCCCAAGGGTATCGAGAGCGCCATCAAAAAAATCGTGACCATCGCTATCAATATCAGCATCGCTATCGTGGTCGCCGAAGCCACCAACGATTTGCAACACTGCAAAGACCAAGCCAAGGCCAAGACTAATTAAAAATGGTAAGTTGTACCACGTTGTCCATACCTTCATGGGCGTTTTCTCCACATCCTAGTGTAGCTTCTATACGTGGTAATTATTAAAATGTTGCAGTTTATGAACTGCTGTGAGCGGCACAACAAGCATAGCACAAAAGCCAGATGCGACACAAGCAGCATCCTTGTGTTAAAATACGCAACATTGTGTTGTCGCCCAACGGCTCTAGCCGCGTTATCAACGCTGATTGCACACCGACGTGCTGCTTCTAGGCGTGGCTTTGGCTTTGTTAGTATCCAAACGCGAGGAGAGCAGTCGTATGCTCCGAACTCACACCTGCGGCGAGTTGCGCCGCGACCACATCGACCAAACCGTGACGTTAGCTGGTTGGGTTCATCGCCGCCGTGATCACGGCACGGTGCTCTTTTTAGATTTGCGTGATCGCTATGGCTTGACCCAAGTGATTGTTGATCCTTCGTCGAATCCCGAAGCTCGCGCTATGCTCGATAGCATCAAAAATGAGTATGTGATTCAGGTAACTGGGCGGGTGCGCTCACGGCTTGAGGGCGCAGAAAATGCCAATTTGGCAACTGGCGCGATCGAACTCGAAGTGCAAAGTGCCAAGATTCTCAACACTGCCAAAACTCCGCCAATCTTGGTGAATCGTGATGGTGGCGAGGATGAAGCGCTGCGCTTGAAATATCGCTATATTGAATTGCGCCGCGAACGCCAACAGCATATCTTGGGGTTACGCCATCGCACGATCAAATTTATGCGCGATTGGATGGATCGCGAGGGCTTTTGGGAAATTGAAACCCCGATTTTGATGAAAAGCACGCCCGAAGGCGCACGCGACTATCTTGTGCCAAGTCGCTTACATCCAGGCGAATTTTATGCATTGCCCCAATCGCCACAACAACTTAAGCAATTGTTGATGGTTTCGGGGATCGACAAGTATTTCCAAATTGCGCGTTGTATGCGTGATGAAGATTTACGCGCCGACCGCCAGCCTGAATTCACTCAACTCGACATTGAGATGAGCTTTGTTGAGCAAGATGATGTACTTGATGTTGTCGAACGCTTGATGACTGAACTGGTGGCCAATGTCACGCCGCACAAACGCTTGGTTTCGCCCTTCCCACGGCTCACCTACGCCGACGCGATTGAATATTACGGCTCCGATAAGCCCGATTTGCGCTACGACTTGAAATTTGTCAACGTAGGCGAAATCGTCAAAGATAGCCAATTTGGCGTGTTTACTGGTGCACTCAGCAGCGGCGGCAAAGTTCAAGCCATTCGCTTGCCTGGCTGTGGCAGCTATTCACGTAAGCAAATCGACGATCTGCAAGAAGTTGCCAAAATTGGTGGAGCCAAAGGCATGGCTTGGATGGCGATCGAAGCTGATGGCAGCGTGCGCTCGCCAATCGCAAAATTCTTCGAGCAAGCCCAACTTGATCAATTAAAGAGTGCAACGGCGGCTGAAGCTGGCGACTTAATTGTCTATGTTGCCGACAAACCAGCAGTGGTAGCGGCCTCGTTAGATAAAGTACGGCGCGAAATGGCCAAGCGGCTCGATCTTGCCGACAAAGATCTGATGCATTTTGCCTGGGTAATCGACTTCCCAATGTTTGAATACAATGCCGAAAGTGGCGAATGGGATGCCGCTCACCATCCATTCTGTATGGTCAACCCTGCCGATGTTGAAAAAATGCAGCGCGGCGAGTTTGAAGGCGTGCGGGCCGCCTCATACGACTTGGTATGTAACGGCTACGAGTTGGCTTCTGGCTCAATTCGGATTCACGATCGCAGCATTCAGCAATACATTTTTGATCGCTTGCCCTACAGCCCTGAAGAAATTCAAAAGCGCTTTGGGCATATGTTGGAAGCCTTCGAATATGGCGCACCACCTCATGGCGGTATGGCCCCAGGCATCGATCGCTTGGTGATGTTGTTGGCTGATACCGACAACATTCGCGATGTGATTGCCTTCCCCAAAACTCAACGCGCCGAAGATCTGATGATGAATGCGCCATCATCGGTTGATGCCAAGCAATTACGCGAGCTTGGCTTGCGCTTGGCCGATGGAGTTGAACCACGCGGTTAAGCATAAATTCCAGCATAAATTGCTCATAGTTGCCGAAACTATGGGCAATTTGTGTTTAAAACCCCAAAACCTGTGATACGATAACCTGAGTGATTGAACGTGTGGATTGGCATGCAAACGGCGCAGATTTCTTCGATTAATTTAAGCATTCAGCAGCGTTGGCTGATTTGGCTGTGGGTACTATTCTGTGGGCTAAATCCGCTCAGTTGCTTATGGCACTGTGGTGCATCGACCCAAGCAAATGAAATGAATCTGAATCGCGATGCTGGCATGTTTATTTGCTTGATGGCCGAATCGCAGCCGCCCGCCAGCAGCCTACACACCCATGCACCTAGTTCAAACCCCGATCCAGCCCAGCAAGGAGTAGCGCAACTGAATGGGCTTGAAAACCTTGAATTAGATTTGAACTGGCTTTGGCAACAATCTAACTATCAACCACTGATTTGGCAGAGCCAACCGACAGCACCGCCCCTAGCGCCCCCACCAGAATTACTACGATTAAGTTAATTTCAATTCATTCTTGCTATTTTTATAAGGAGTGTTCAGCGTGTTCAAACGACTTTTATTTTGCTTATTGCTATTAACCAGCCTCGTTGCTTGTGGCGGCAATGGTGCGGGCCAAGTGCCTGCTCCGGTTGAAAAAACCGTTGATGGAGTGACCCTCAAACTCATCTCGGAAAGCCCATTGAGCCAAAACACCGACCAAACCTGGGTGATTAATGTGACGCAAAATGGCCAACCGGTGGATAATGCCGATGTCTATTTAGATATCGATATGCCTTCGATGCCAATGGGCCAGAACAAACCGCTAGCTAAAGGCGAGGGTAACGGCAACTATCGAGCCCAAGGCATTTACACCATGGGCGGAGCATGGGCGGTGAGCGTTTTTGCTGAATTTGATGGCAAAGAATATCAGGCCAGCTTCGATTTCAACGTACCAGAATAAGACCTAGAGCTAGTCCTTTATCATTGGCGAAGGGCTAGCTCTACTCGTTTCATTCAGACTTGACAAATTCAGCAACTTCGGGCATCATTGGCGCTAGCAAATCAAACGCGGGAGTAGCGCAATGGTAGCGCATCTGCCTTCCAAGCAGATGGTTGCGAGTTCGAGTCTCGTCTCCCGCTCCAAATACAACATCAAATTGTTGGGGAAACAGCGGCGCAAACGCCGCTGTTGGCTTTATACGAACAATTACTCCCTCATATACCACCACTTTTACCAATAACTCCTGCACAATTCGTCGCTGCTCTTGTAAGCCAACCGCATTCAACAACATGGGAACATTGCGCAAATAGCTTGCCGCCTTCTCAATGTCAATAGACTGGGGTTGTTTTGGCTTTTCGTCGAATCGTGCTTTGAGTTTGGCCACTTCCCGGGTATACACCGCATCCGAAAGATTGCCATGTGACCATGCCAGGGCAAGCCGATCAATCCGGGCTTGAATCGTTGCATGATCAAGGGCTGGCTGTGGCGTGGGCTGGCGATGGCGCAGACCATCCATAACCCGCTGGATTTGGTCATCGTCGAGCATGAAACTGGCCAACATATCCAACACCATTTGATCGACTTTGGTCATGCGTGAGAGTGGGGCATTACAGGTCCGGCGGCTATTGCCGCTACAACGGTAATAGTAAATCGGCGTTGCTTTGCCCATATTACTATTCACATGCTGCCACATTGCCGCGCCGCAGCGTTCACAACACACGATCGACATGATCAAGCCCTTGATTGTCGCCTTGGGCTTTTGCATAATCCGTCGCTCACCGCTGCGACTATTACGAATGGCTTGGCAGGCCTGCCATACGTCCTCGGTAACAATCGCTTCGTGATTGCCTTGATACTCCTTTCCACAATGAACATAGCCCAAGTAGGCACGACTGCTCAGCACAGCCCGAATAAAATCGCGGGTACAGTGGCGAGTTTGCAGTCCATTGATATGATCGGCCAGTTCGCTCAGCGAATATTGGCCCGTTGCATATAGGCTGAAAATCTGGCGAACATACTGGGCACTCTCATCAGGCACAATCGTGTTTTTGTCGAGTGCGCGATAGCCCCATGGAACGGTTCCGACCCAGTGACCACGCGCGGCTTTTTCTTGGAGACCTTTTTGGGTATGCCAGCGGAGATTGTCCCGATACTGTTGGTTGATAATGCCCATAAACTGGGCCATCAACATCGACTGGGGATTCGCGCTATCAAAGCCATCTTTTAGGGCAATCAAGCGCACTTTGAGATTCATAAATTCATGCAAGATGTTTTCTTGAATCCGCATCCCGCGTGCCAACCGACTGAGGTCATGCACCAAAATCACATCAAACCGCTTATTTTGAGCATCGTAGCGCAGCTGATCGAGCGCGGGCCGCGACTCTTTCGCACCGCTAATGCCTTCGTCGGTGTAGGTCTTGATATGAGTCCACTGGTGCTCCTCGATGTAGGCCAAACATTTCGCCTCTTGTGCCGACAGCGAAAAATCCGATTGTTCCTCCGTACTAATACGCCGATAGATCGCTATTCGCATGCTGCATTCCTCCTGTGTCCTCTATAGTACACAAGTTCGCAAGAATATCGATCAGGGTAGTAATCAAGCCATGGTCAGTGCCAGGATCGGCTGGCTCAATTTCAATAAAAAAAACTGCCTCGGTGGGCAGTTGGGGTTGAATCTGAACGTGAACAGTCACGGGATTGACCTCTCTATCGCTACCGTATCAGCACGACTGATACTTTCTTCACTGGTAAAGCCCTGCTCGGTGGCAAATCGCTGCTGTAACTTGGCGATATTGGCTTCATACACATCATAAATACTGGCGTTTTCCCACGTGGCCGCGTCGCACACCCATGCGTGCAATCGACTGAGAATATCAATAATGGTGGCTTTGTGGTTATCGGTCATCGGGTGCTGGTGACAAGCGATTTTCTTGACGATATCGGCAAACTGGGCAGCAAGCAAATACACATCCCGATCGTTCTCGGGCGCGGAGACAAAGGAATGGAGCATATTGATATCAAATAATTCCATGCTCCACGTGATATACCAGCACACATCACCAAGTTCGTTGATGACCGCTTGATCGGGCGTGTCAATGCTGGTTTCGAGTGCCGTCAGCGCTTCACCCACTTCACCACAGATACCAAGCGCGGCGGTACAGAGCTGCATCTCGCGACTCAGCGTGCTGTTCATCGTGCGCTTGGCAGCGTGATAATAGCTTCGAAAATCCATGATTCGTTCCTTGCACGCTACCCAGTGACCGTCCACTGGTACAAACATGTGCAGCATTCTCGCTGATCTCCTCGTTGGCGCACTATGCGCGACGAACACTTGGGACAGGAATTGGCCGCAATCCATTCCGCTCCAGCGTGGAGCCACGCAACCAATGCCGGATCAGCGGTCACATCAATCTCATCAGGATTCAGGGCCATCAAACACCTCACGATCATCTGAGCGCAAACATCAATTGGTTTGCTTGATATAGCGGATCTGCTCCAAGAGAATGGTTCATCATTGGCGGTGATTGATCAGTCAGGAGCGCTTGTTGCGCTGGAGTCAACCACGTGGCCAACAACCATGGCGAAATCATGCGATTGGTGATCAGGTTGCGAGCCGCCGCGATATTACCGTTGCGCAGCTGCGCTTGAATCTCCAGCCGCGTGCCCACCAGATTGATCAGGGTGCTCATGCGGCCTCCAGCAAGGGAATAATAATTTTGCGGCAGCCGCAGCGCTTGGGCGTAAATTCGATATAGCCCGCATCACGCAGCACCAACAAGGCTTGGGCCACGGTGCTATAGCCAAGGCGCAGTTCATCGGCTAAATCACGCACCGTTGCCAGTGGTCGGCGGCTCACCGCACCCCACACCAACCGCACGGTGGTAAAACTCACGGGTTTGCGGCGCATTAGGCAGCCCCCAATCGATCCATCGGATCGCGTCGTCGATAATCCGCCGCTTGCACCACGACCAACTGACCTTGAACCGCATCGAGCAAACGACTGCATAAACGCATGCCAAAGCGGCGATTCGCTTCAGCGGTGTTCGGGTGCAGGTTGCTCGTGATCACGGTGGGGCGTTGGTATTCATAGCGCTCGTTGAGCAACTGGAACAAGGTTTCTTTGCCCCAATCGGTGGCATTCTCGGCTCCAAGGTCATCGAGCAGCAGCATTGGGGCTTTGCGGAAGAGTTCGAATTGTTCATCGAAGCTATTCTTGGGCTTGTTGCTCGTTTGATCGAAGGTCGAGCGCAGCAGGCGCAAGGCATCGGGAGCCGTTGACCAAACGACTTCGAAGCCACGGGCTTGCAGCGCATTGCCGATCGCTTGGGCTAAGTGGGTTTTGCCACAGCCCGGGTTGCCGACCAAGGTCAAAAAACCGTCGGGGTTGTCGGCAAAGGCTTGGGCCGCACCAACGGCGTGATCAACGCCTGCAATCGTGCGATCGAAGCTGGCAAAGGTTTTGCCGCGAAACGGCGCAAGACCGCTCTTGGCATGCAGTTCGCTGCGACGGCGCTCAATTTGGCGTTGTTGCAGACAGCCACAGGCTTGCAGTTTGCCAAACATGTGATGGTCAACCGCCACATCGTAGACAAAATAGCCAGCGCCTTTACAACACGGACAGGTTTCATTCGGCTCCCATGGGACAACCGGTGGCAGCATGTCGGGAGCAGGCGTTACCGATGCTTGGATACTGGTATCAAATCGTTGCATACAATCCTCGTAACTGGCTTTCGAGCGGGGTCAGCCAATAGCTGAAACGCCGCCGAAAGCGATCGTTATGCTTGGGGATTTCAATTTCGCCACGCTCGGCCACCCATACGGCATCGCGCATCCACGCAGCCATATCAGGCGGCAAGCCGTGATCGGCGGGTAACCAGGTTGGCCAATCGGGCACGGGTTCAGCGGGTTGGGTTGGCTCGGCGGTAGGATGTTGACCAAGGCGTTGATGCACGCCAGCGTTCAGGTCAATGGCGATTTGGGCCGCTGGATACTCAGGGCCAACGTGATCAAGATAGGCTTGAATCAGAGCCAGTGGCTCCTCGGCAAACTTGCTGGCTGACCAGACTTGCCGATCGCGTAACAGCCGATAGGTTGCCGATTGTTGATGTTTATTTTTATCCGCATCGCCAGATGCGCGGTGGCGGGTGGCCGTGCGGGTTGTTCGCGCACGATTGGCAGCACGCGCCGCAGGAGCGGATGATGATGGGAAGTCTTTGGGTAGTCTCTGGGTAGTCTTTGTATTTGTCTGCGATTCTGTTGAGGGAGGTGTGCCACTAGAATCACCCACCTCTGCCATTCTATTGGGGGAGGTCTGCGATTCTATTGGGGGAGGTGTATCAATGGAATCACAGAGGGGTGTGCTCATCTTGGCAATCGCATGGGCAATCGGCGCAACATACAACAGATTGGTTAAGCGCTGCCCATTCACCGTTTCCGAGCGAAATTCGCGCACGATTAACCCCAACTCCACTAAGGCATTAATCCCTGCTTTGACCTGGGCTTTGGTAAACCCATATTGGTCGGCAAAGTTGTCGTAACTGCGCTGGAGCATATCCGCGCGAAACTTCTTCCGGCTGCCAATCACGAGGCCCGTGGTTTCATCGCGCAGAATCGTTGGGCGATACCAATAGACAATATCGGAAAGCAGGATGACCGCACAGGCATGCGGCTTCCCATTCGCGAATGTAATCTGTTGAAACCACACTGGCGGCACAATATTGCCTTCGATTGGGAGCTGCGCAATCGCATCAACCCATGCATTTCCGGTTGTCATAGCACACCTTTAACCAGACGAGCGCCCCGTAAGGCGCTCAAAGACACGACCAGTTAGTTATCAAACACCGCATCCCGCTCAGCCATTTGCGCCGCAGTGAGGCGGTTGGTTTGGCGGAAGAGATGGGCTTTCGGACAGGTTTCCCAGTGGAGCTGCGGCGTGCGTTGGCCATTGGCATCAGCGTTGTAGGGCTGATTGTCAATCCAAATGACCGATGCGCGACAGCCACGACAGGCTTGGACGCGTTCGATTTTGTACAGGGATGGGGTCGGGTTATTCAAGGGGTCGATCGATGCCGGATCAGGCTCGTTGAGCGCGTGGAGATCAATGCCCTGATTGAGCCAGTCGAGCAGGGTGGTAGCAATCTCGGCTCCAGCGCGAGGGATACTCACACCATGCAAGGCAGGGCAGCGCGTTTTACTGACCATCAGCGTATTGTGCATATCCAGATCGGCCACCACATCAAACTCGTATTCCAAGCCGTCGCGCTGTACGGGAGCCAATCCGACTTTCCGTGGGGTTTGTTTGCCGCGCTCATTTTGTTCGACGACATACTCGGTTTTGAGCCGCATGGTACAAATCACATGCATTCGACAGTCAAGAATGGCATCGATCAATTGTTGATGGAGTGGGGTCGCATCGGCCCACGCGGTAAATTTGTTGGCACCGCGCTTCCCCACCTGATCAACCTGCTCCAAAATGCCATCTTTGCCATTCCAAGCATGCGAGAGGCTATCAATAATCAAGACATCGTAGTTCACCCAATTGGCGGCCTTGATCGCTTCGATATAGCGTTTGGGGTGAAACGAGGTCAGTTCGACGACATCGAAACTGGCCACATCATCAGCGTATTTGCTGGCACTGCCATGCTCGGTATCAATCACGGCGATATTGCGACCCAAGTGTTTGGCGATATTCAGCGCGGTGTAGGTTTTGCCACTCCCCGCAACGCCGAGCAGAGCCAGCCGCAGTTTGCTGCGAAATTTCGTTGCCCGTTGAAACATGCAAAATCTCCATGGTATACTGGGGGACGGTTGAAAAACAAAAGCACCCATTCATCTGATCCATGAATCGGTGCTGGTGAACGGTATATAAAAGCCCATTGGCCTTAGGCCGTGGGCTTTTTGTTTGGACGTTGTGTCCGTGCACTGCGTACTAGCGCCTCTTCACGCTGAGCTAGCTCTATCCACTGTTGCACTTCGGGGTCATTCTTTGATGCCAAGTAGGCAGCTCGCTGCTCAGCTTCATCAGCCTTGCGTTGGCGCTCTCGGTAGGCTTCAATCGCCTCACCAAGATTCTCAAATGATCCATCACTGGTGTGAATCCATTGGGTCATGTGGCAACTCCTTAATGTGATAGGTCGGGAAGCAATTAAGGGTTTGAACTTCCAGATCAGCGAACACGGCTCGCGCAACTGTGGTCAGTTGGCGCTGAATCATCAATGCTTCATCCTGATTTAATTGACCAATTTGAAGTGGAGTTTCAACCGTCCCATACTGGATGACAATGTGAAAACTCATTCCTGTTTCAGCTCCTTTTCCGGTGCATCACGCAGGGCGATCAGGCGTTGACGTTGCTTGGCCAACTCATCACGCCCTTTTTGCACCAGCTGCAAAATCACCGGCTCGCGGGAACGTTGGGCAATTTCGACGAACGCATCATCAGCATTGCCGCGCAATGCGAGCGCATCCGTAATCTCGGCCCAACGTTTGTGTTTATCGGTCGTGGCCATCAATCCAATCCTGCGTGATTGGTGATGGAACCGACCGACTAAGCTGCCCAGCGGTAAACGCGGCCTGATCTTTGACCGTCAATACCCTGCGGAGCCAATAGCCAAGAATCACCACCAGTCCGGCCCCGCCAGACAACAACAGCAGCGCCACGCCAAAAAAGACATAGAGCGGGTCGATCAAGAGACAAAAAACGGTAAACCACGCAATGATCGTGAGCATGCCGATCATGTAGGTGATGGGTGGGCGTAACCGCCATGGGTGATCCCACAAGGCAAGATGTTCCGTGGCCAGGCTAATGGCACAACCAAGGGTGCAAATCAGCAATTCAATCATCGAAACCTCATCAACAAACTGAGAGACGAAAAACCATAGGACGTAGTAGACTTTTGATCGTGTGTTTTGGGCAGGCCTACGTGATTTCCTGCCCGGTGATCGTGGTGCAGCATGAGCAACGGCGCGGCGTGTCTGCCGAGGTAGGGTCATCGCCTATAGCCTTCGTTGGTATGCTGCAATCCCGCGCTGGGTGCGCACGATATGCCACGACTGCGTATGCAGTTGTTAAGGTAGTCCTGCTGGCGAACGGGGCCGCTGTTCCGCACAACAACGGGTGAGCATCGATACATACCGAGTTGCGCCACACTGGCGCTGGTGAGCAGGTTGTGGACTGCTCAGGCCGTGCCAGTTACGCTTCTGGCGCTGCATTTACGGCATGCAACCGATAGCCGTCCAACAATCAGCCTGCATGCTTGGTGAGAAAGGTATAGCGATAGTCGCGGAGCAGGGTATCAGCGGTGCCTTCGGTCTTGCGATAACCTAAGCATTGGCCAGCAGCAAAGATCACGTATTCCTTGCCCTTGAGGCAACGGAATACCCCAGTCGCAGTGTGTTCCTTCGTGCAAGCAGGGCATGAGCAACTGGGTTGGCGCTTAGGTTTGCGGGTCTTTTTGGTGCGTGCGATGACTGGGGTGATCGGGGCTGTCGAACTAGGTCGGCAAGGAGAAGGCACAGGATAGGATGGTGTAGGAATAAACCCTTGGAAACTGTTCAGATGACGGTGAATCGTATCAATGGTTCGCATCGTTGGCTCCTTTCTATGGGACAGTTATGCTGCTTGGTTTTGTTCAGGTTGGTTATATTTTTCATTGTCATTTTGACTATTCATCGGACAAGTAGATAAAAAAATAGGTGGATTGTAGGCCTCTACCGCCCATCGTAATACCGCTGCGATAGGAACCTTTGCTTGTTTCGATATTTTTTCTAACTTATCACGTTGTTCATCAGTGAATCGACCTTGCAAATTATTCATAGAACTCCTTTACTTTTGAAAGTTTTTTTGACTATCTATCGGACATTCTAGTGTAGTTATTTGTAGTTGTCAAGAGTACAATCAATGCCTTATACTAAGTATTATCGGCTTGTCCACGAGGTCAGAATGACAGAATTATCCATTTTTCTTAAAAAGCAGATGAAGGATAACGAGTGGACTTGGCGTGAGTTCGAGGAAACAACTGGAGTATCCAAATCTGCCCTTGCTAATATTATTGATAATCCCAACGTTATTCCTAGTTTAGAAACTTTATCAAAAGTTTCTAGAGCATTTAATATACCTCTCTGGCGTGTCGTAGAAATGGCTGGATATGATCTAGATTTAGATACAACCGATCCTGATCATACAAAACGATTATCCAAACTTATGGAAGTAATGCCTCAATATAAACCTGTATTAGAACACCTTCAGAAATTAGATAAAGAAGATATCGATGGAGTGCTTGCCTATCTTGAAGTATTAGCACGCCGCCGAGCCACAACATAGGCCTATAAAGGCTATATGGTATTTTTTACAATGAGACAACTCTCAAATAAGATCAAACAACACTCAGAAGTCGAGGGAAGTTTACGTGCACTGTCGATTAAATCTGGCGTGTCGTATACGGGATTAAAAAATCTTCGTGATAATCCTGATGTGACTCCTGACCTAGAAACTCTGGTTAAATTCGCAAAAACCTTTAAGCTACCATTCTGGCGAATTATAGAAATGGCTGGATTTGATCTCGAATTCAGTGAAACATCTACGATTCAAGCTCAACGCTTAATTTCGGTAATGGATGCAATGCCTGAGTATCAATCTGTAGTAGAGCATCTTCTTGAATTAGACAGTTATGAGGTAAACTCAGTTCTGATTTATCTGGAAACACTAAAAAACCATCGGAAATAAGGTTTTTGGTTATCCGATCAATCATGGCTGCCAATTCTCCCAGCTTTTTCATGCTATACCTCAAAATATAAATTTATAAACATTCTCAAGAAATTATTGGTGAATTAAATGCCCAATACACTAGCAGTATTCTTACGTGTTCAACTAACTGCGAGAGGATGGCGAGATAGCCAGCTTGCGGATAGCGCAGGGATTGATCGATCAACGCTTAGTAATATCTTCAAGAACCCTCAATCGGTTCCAAAACTAGAAACCCTTGATCGATTAAGTCAAGCATTAAATATCCCTCTAGCACGGTTGATTACAGTCTGCGGATTTGATATCGATCTTCGAGGAGAGTTACCAGAGGAACAGATTTCGATTCTGTTAAACTCATTACCGGAGCTACGATCTGTTGTTTCAGATCTAGCACAACTCCAAGCTGAGGATTTACGTGTAATTCAGGCTTATATTCAAGGGTATCTTCACAAGAAGTAGTTCGTGCTTCAAGTATAGAATCTACAAATTTGATAATCTTTGAACGTAAATTTTCGCACATACTGGAATTGTCTCGTAGATGGCTCATATGTTATCCTCTAAAATAAAGTAATGGTTATTATTATTTACTATCAACAAAGGCCTAATAATGACTACAGGTTTGATTTATCTCATCAAATCTGAAATGGATGCACGAGGGTGGAATCAGACAAAGTTGTCTGAAATATCAGGAATTCCTGATTCAACCATATCTAAAATCCTCAAAAACCCAAATCAGATACCAAAATTAGAAAATCTTGCAACATTAGCTCAAGCTTTTGACATCCCGCTAGCTAGAATTATTGCTGCATGTGGCTTCGATGTCTCTAGTGCTAAATCAGAAGACAGCCAACGACTACAAACTATTGTTTCAGCAATTCCAGACTTTCAGCGTCTTGTGGAAGAGATGATGACATTTTCTCCTCTCGATCAAGCTGATGTTCTGGCATATATTGAAATGCGTCGTCTGCATCGTCAGAAAAATATAAACCAAGAAGTTGATCAATCTTGATTTGGTATTCCATACAATGAACTCCCACGTAAAACCGACATACAGTTTTAGCATAGCTGCAATTCTAAACTCGTTCATCCGACTAACCTATCCGACAGCAGTAGATTAATGATTATAATCATTCCTTGAACTGTTCTTCAAATCGAACACTTTATCCCAAAATAGCTCCACCTTGCCGTGGAGTTCCGTCTCCGGTTGATTGTTTCTTCAACCTCGTGTATTATGTGTCGGATTGTACACTAAATCGAACATCTGTCAATCCCTTGTTTTCGTCCGTTCCATCACATTCCATCGAGAGGTGTTTTATGCTTGGGTTATCCAGTCTCCTGTCGCAAGAACTGGCTTCCCGCAACTGGTCGTTGCGGGAACTTGCCACACGCTCTGGCATTGCCGTTTCAACCCTCTCCAATCTCATCAATAAGCCCGATGTCATGCCCGATCTTCGTACCTTGAATGCCTTATCCATTAGCCTCAACCTGCCCTTCCGCCAGCTCGTTGAGGCCTGTGGAATTCCCGTGGACGCTCACCCCACCGATGAGGATGCCACCATCCAAGTCCTCATCGCTGCCGTCCCCGAGGTACGCATGTTTCTGAACTTATTGGGTCAACTCTCACCCGATGATCGTGCTGCTATCCTGTCTCATTTGCGCTGGAAAGTCGAAACGTCCACGAACGCCTGATCGCTGTCCTGCCAAGCGGGTTGCCCACGACCCGCTTGGTTTTGATCATCAACCACTGGTCGCCCCCCCACTGATTGATCCTCATCAAGCGTTTGTTGATCAAGTCCAACACTCGCGATCCATTCAAGCACTTCGGTGTCATCGTTGTGTGTTACCGAATACTGCTCCAACAGTTCTATCCCGACACGAACATGGTGAACCTGGGCATCTGCATCAGCAGTCGTGGCATGATGCAGTGACCCAGCGGATACAGTGGTTTCTATGCGGACATTGACCACAAGATCAAGCCCTCCACAAACCCCTGAGCGGAGAAGATGGTCACACGCCATGGTGTTGTACCTCTAACTGGGGTGAATGAGTGTGCATCGGCAACGAGGATGTGAGCAAATAATGCCGATGCAATAGCAAAAATTATGATTGAAACGTTTTATTTTTGCAAGTGCAAAAAACGCCCGAACTACGCCTAAATCACTTTGTCACGTCAGATGTTAACAAGATTCTTATAAACGGGATTAAATGACGGTAAAAATCAGCAATTTTCATACGGTAGTGCAATGGTAGTGCATTTAAGAAACGAAATATCGCTTTTGAATATATTCATTCGCGAACGTAATACACCAAATGATTAATCCGAACACGGTATAGTTTTGCCCCGATTAACCCAAAAGGATTAGTGGAACCATGGTGCGTTCAATTGTAAGTATCGATAAGGTGCGATGCGTTCAATTGAACGCAATTGAACGCAATTGAATACACCGTGGTTAGCGCGATGTTTACAATTGAACGCAATTGAATACATCCGTGAGTGTCGATGGGTTTACGAAACGACAACAAATATTGTTAGTTTATTGTTGGTTTGTTATTGCTTGCGATAGGGGTTTACGAAACGACAACAAACGTTGTCGGTTTATTGTCGAAAGCGCTGATCACCAGTTGCAAAGCAACAATATAGCGACAACATAGCGCGAACAAATGTTGTTGGTTTGTTGTTGCTTTTGCTCAGCGCTGGCCGCCAGCTCCGGCTCACCGATCCACACGGCATCAAAAAAGCCTGCTCCTAGGAGCAGGCTTTTCCAACAATAGCTCCAGTTATTGCTTTCTGGCTTGAACTTGCGCCTCACAGCGCTCAACGCCTGACCATTGTGATAGCAATATTTCAAATGCAGAGGACTGCCCAACAGCAATATTTTGCAGCGATGTGTAGCCAAACCCTACTTGTTGAACCGTTGATTCTTTGGTGTAACAGGTAATCGCTATCTTAGTAAATTTCACTGGAACACCCGTATCATTGCGGACTTCACCATACACATAGCGGTAATTGCCAATCTCGGAATCACGATTGCCAAAACTTAAGATGGCGAATGTATCGAGGGGTGCAGTTGTGGTTTCACGGGCCTCAATTTGTAGCGTGTAATGATCAAAGTTCGCTGGAGGCTCAAGAATCAGAATACTAAACGGTGATTTCGTACCAGCCTTAACAATATCGAGGATGGTATAGCCAGTCTCAGTACCAACAAGATTACTCCCAGCATCATAAAGATTCGCAATAACCTTAACAAATTGCTGATTGCTCGCTGTATTATTCACAACTTCACCAACAATCCACCGGAAGTCGATACTATCAACATACGTGCGGTGGCTAACAATCGCAAGGGTGGCTGGCGGAGGTGAGCCAGCATTATCATGAACTTCTTTGCCAAGCAAACCTAAAAGCACCTTATATTCAGCACCATTCTTGGGATGCCATTCAAAGCGGGCACGCTCAAACCATTGCGTCAACACCCTATCGCCTGCACTATTGGTTTCCATCTTTGGTTCCGTTAATGGAAGTCCAAACAGTTGCAACGATTGGCTAAACTTGTCCATGCCATTGATCTTCAAGCCATGGGTTTCCCAATAGGTCTTAAAGCCCACCGTACCTTCAATATTGCAGATGTTGTGTCCCGTTTGTTCAAACCACAAACACCCAGCTTTGGCCCCGGCTTCACGCGGCTCACTCGCAGGATTACGACCTAATTGGGCAAGGCGTTCCTTTCCCAACAATCCCAGCAACACTTCATAGGCCGTTCCTTTATTTTCGTTGTGATATTCAAGCCGATTCCGCTCAAGCCACTGGGTTGGATGCATTTTGCCCGTGTCTTTATTGAGTTCATCGGCCTTGGCTGTCACTGGATAGCCAAAAACGGGCAACCCACCGTTCAATTCCCAATAATCGCTAAACGGATCAGGAAGGCAGTACGGTGTTTTGTCCGAGGGAAAACACATGTCGTGAGCAGATACCGCCCGTGGTAGCCCAAGTAGTGCGAGCACGCCCAAAGCAATAAGGAAACGTCGCATTCGGGATTCTCCTTAGAACGAAATGCAGTCAGGCCATGATGTTGTAGTTGATTGTTATCGTCAAGAAGTTGGGTAGAGCGTAGCGGTATCTTTGGAATCGGTCAAGGAAGAGGCACAGGTGCGCTCTCGTGACTGAGACTACCTGCTCTATTCCGCTGAATGGGGACATCAACTATTGGCGTAGAACCACTATGTTTAAGCTAATCTGGCTGCTCTCATTCCTCGCGGTTACACATTTCGTATCGGTAACCCTTCATCTTTGGTCACTAGCTCATAAAGGCGTTGGGTAATCGCGGCGAGTTGGGTGATCGCATCACCCAACGACTCGGGGCATTGCTTGGTATCAAGTGAGGTTGTCGCCTGGTGTACAGTTACGGCGAAGGTGGTGACTGCTGTGCGCAGCGTAGTCGATGGCGGCTGTCGGAGCAGTCCATCCTCAAGACACTGCCAATGCAATGCCATTAGTCTTGTCGCCATAGCCTCATACCACTCCCACCACATTATCTGATCCATATGACACCTCCCTACCAACGTAACGCCATCACCATAACTATTTCGGTATACCACCAAACCCATAGGCCGTCGCGTTGGGCGTGATACCAACGCGACGCATCGGTGGTTGGTGAGCGCCTTTGCTCGTTGGTCGATCAGTGATCCAAACTACCACCATTCGCGTCAATCCTACCGTATCATTGCAGATTAAGCAACGATTAAGCTTTTGATGGCGAGGTAGCCTCTACAGCTTACGGGCAACCAACCATCAAAGGCTTAACTCAGTCATAATACACGCTTGATATTCATGGTGTCTTTAAGAGCAGACTGATATGAAAGCCCTACCTAAGAAATTGTGACTCTGTTGATAGAGCCATACTCCATAGCGGTATCATCCGTCGGTCATCCATACATCACTGCCAGCAAGGAATGATCACCCTATGAATCGATCACCATGGCCACACCGAATCATGACGGGCGGCATGAGCAGCCTTCTTGGTATCTTACTCGCACTCACTGTCCTCAATCTTCAAACCTTAAGTCAGGCGACCCGCTTTTTTGAGCAGGATGATGGAATCTGGAATCCAACTCAACTCGAACGCGATATCTTACGGTTGCGTGCCGTTGCCAACGATGGAGGGACGAACAATCCTACCCTGGCTACTGAATATCAGCTGCGTCACAATCTCGTGTCGAATCGTCTCGCTGCCATGAATAGCTTCTATAGCAGTGCAGCAGAATCGCAATACACCTCTATTGAATATCAAGCATTTACCGTGATTCAGCGTGAGTTTCAGCGTGTCCCTGCCCAAGAAATAAACGATCTTTCTTCCTTCTCTACCATCTTTATCAACCTCGAATTTCAGAGCCGCACGATGGTCAATGAACGGCGCATCCTCGTCCAACAGACGGCCAATCAACAACGCACCGCCTTTGCTCGCGTCCGCACTATCTTATTCCTGATCGGTGGTGGGATGGTGATCCAAGCTATCTTCGTAATCGCGAGTCTACGACGACGGTTTGATACCACCCTCGAACTGGCCTATCAGCATCTCCAAGCACGCTCAACAGAACTTGAAACCGCCCAGCAGGAATTACGCACAGCGCACGCAGCAAGCGAGGCCCGCAATACCCAGTTACGAGACACCCTCACGGCCTTAGCATCGAGTAGTGCTGAACGACAAGCCCTGACCACGCAACTCAGCCAAATGACCTTTCCGGTAATCCCAATTATTCCTCAGCGAGCAGTGCTCCCCTTGATCGGACACCTCGACAGTGCTCGGATGGATCAATTAGCATCCCTGCTCCCGCGCCAGATTGAGCAGCAACAACTGCGGCATGTACTCATCGATCTCACGGGAGTTACAGGAATTGATCCCGATACATTGACAACACTTGCCGATCTCCTTCAGGTTAGCCTGATTTTAGGATGCCGCCCTGTGTTTGTAGGCATTCCGCCCCATGTGGCGATGGACTTGCAATCCATCCGTTCTTTACCCAATGCGATTCAGAGTTTTTCCACGCTTCAAGATGCGATTGACCACATAAGATCGCCCGCCGTGACCGTCCCTCGGCCCACACTACTTGTCCAATGATCTAAAGGGAGGCCATATATGAAGTACTTTAACCTTGCCACTGGTACGCACGATAACCCACTCTGGGAGCACCTCCATACGACCAAAGAGGGAAAACCTTTTGCGATGCTCAGCCGCAGATCATCACCACAGCATGTCCTTTACCTCGTGCCTGACCTCGGGGAATCGGCAGAACACCTGATCGAGATTGTTGATGCGCTGGTGATTACCGACTCCGATCTCGTGTTAGTGGATGTGTTTAATCAAGACCATACAATCTGCTGGCGCGTTGCCCGCGAAACCCGTTATGGATATCCAGTTGAATCGGTGCGGGTCAGTCATACCATCTCTCATGGCTGTTACGCCTGTGGCTATACTGCCCACACTGGCTTTGATCAATGCCCGCGTTGCTCCATGCAACCGCGACACGATGTGTGTGGACAACGCTGGATGGATCAGCGTCGCCATGATCTTGAAAATATCGACCATATCGATTCAGAAGGAGTACAGCCATAAGTTAGACATACTGAATACCCATTGCCTCCGACTGTAACAAAGGCATCTGTGATCGTAGAGAAATAGGTGGGCTTTGTGATAGCACAATAGTTTAGGTGATACGAATTATATTAGTCGAGTGTGGGATATGTGGGATACGTTGGCTTATTTTTGTTGACAAACAGCACAGACGCACTATAATCCTCGCAAGCAACAGGGGTCTGCATAGACCAATTTAACCTGTTGCTTTTTGTTTTCCTCTTTTCTGTGCATGCCCATTCTTGCGTGGTCTTCGCTTCCTCCTGATTCGGTAGCATCAGCGAATACAAGACCGTGATCATGCCAATACTTGGCAAAAAAGTGGTATATGCCGCGCGATCCCATTCCAATGGTCTAAAAGGCAGTTTTCCACCGTTATTTGTAGCGCAGAATAGGCATTAATTGAACAAATTTAAGCGGACCGCGCAAACCGTTCATTTTAGCCCCTTGCAAAGCCCTAAAAAATGGGGTATATTCGAAAGACCTGAATCCTCTCTGGGGGATTAAAACCGCCCAACACTGGTCAAATCAAAACGCTTACAAGATTCGAAAGACCTGAATCCTCTCTGGGGGATTAAAACCTACTTGAAATACGTTCGAGCAACTTGGGCAAGTTCTTGATTCGAAAGACCTGAATCCTCTCTGGGGGATTAAAACCACATTGGCCCCGCCAATTCAATAGGCTAGTGAGCGATTAATTCGAAAGACCTGAATCCTCTCTGGGGGATTAAAACACCTTTGGCGCTACGAACCATACTATCAGCTTGCTTATTATTCGAAAGACCTGAATCCTCTCTGGGGGATTAAAACCATCAAATCCGCAGCTACAGCCAGCACCCCGCTGACGTTGATTCGAAAGACCTGAATCCTCTCTGGGGGATTAAAACCCATATAATTGAACCCGCGATGTCGCCAGTCTCGGCTATATTCGAAAGACCTGAATCCTCTCTGGGGGATTAAAACAACATCCCTTCAGGAAGCCATTTTCGATCACAGGAATTTGGTTATTCGAAAGACCTGAATCCTCTCTGGGGGATTAAAACTGAGCACTACGATCAAATCGTAGCTGTCTACGACAAAATTCGAAAGACCTGAATCCTCTCTGGGGGATTAAAACCTTGGCAACGTTGGTGGCGGGCGGCTGGGCTATCTCAAGCGCATTCGAAAGACCTGAATCCTCTCTGGGGGATTAAAACCTTTGGGTGAGTACCCTCAGAACGGGTGAACTATCGATTCGAAAGACCTGAATCCTCTCTGGGGGATTAAAACTAAATCGATTCTGGGGCGAAATTTCTCTACCGCATTCATTATTCGAAAGACCTGAATCCTCTCTGGGGGATTAAAACGGGGTTGATGGCCCCATAGCCACCCATGCGGTTAATAATAAATTCGAAAGACCTGAATCCTCTCTGGGGGATTAAAACTGCCGTGTAATAATACATTTTGGCCGTATCTAAGCCAAGATTCGAAAGACCTGAATCCTCTCTGGGGGATTAAAACGCAGACCGTATTCAGCGGCCTGTTCGCCTGTAAGAATTCGAAAGACCTGAATCCTCTCTGGGAGGGCTGGACGAATTCCTGCGTGGTTTTGGCAGGTTTTTTCGCTCATTCCGCGCCGCCGCTGGCCGATCACCACGCTTTGCGTGGTTTTTTTGTGGGCAGATCCGCCCCATCGCCCGTTATGCTACCCGCAATCCCGCGCAGCGGCAGCCCATCGGTGTGCTGCTGCGCGGCGTTGGCTGATGCACGGACAGCCGATCACGCCGACCGATCATCCCTGATCCGCCGCTGTGGCTGTTCCCTGATCGCTGTGGCTGCGTCCGTCCATCCATCCAAGCCATCCCCCTGGCGATTCACGGACGAGACGCATGCCACGTTAGTCGTGGATCGGGTCGTGTGTTCCCTGCTGGCGATGCACGACGCGCAGGTTAATCACCACATAGATTAAGGATGTCCACGCTGTGACCGCGCTTTGACGACGCAGTTTTGGCCATTCGATCCCCAAGGCATACGCTTGGCTGTTGATCTGTTCGACCAACGCGCGTTCGCGATACAAGGCTTTATAGGCCGCTGACCCACGATCGATCGTCCAGCGCAGCGTTGCCCCAACTTGCGTCCCGATCGTCGTGACACACCCGCCCGTCGCAAAGTGTTTGTCATTGGTTGGGCATGGCTCGCCGGTGGCAGTCGGGTACAGCAACGGACAGCGATGGCGTGCCCGCTCTTGTGGCGGGCCATTGGTGTTCATGGCATACGTAAACTGTTGCGGCATGGCCAAACCAGCGGCACACAGCGGCACGCCGTCGGGCGAAAACTGCCGTGGCTGGTTGGGCTTCCGCACCGGAACCGCCGCCATCCCGCCAGCCGTGTGGAAGTAGGTGTAGACCCGTTGGCTGTCGAAGGCGGCATCCCACACGCCATTACGCGGTCGGCGACCGAGCGTCTGCTCCACCTGCGCCATGAGCGGGTCAAAATAGGTCATATCGCCCGCATTGATCGGTTGGGTATGTTCGGCAAGCACGATTGAGCCAAAGGGGGTGCGCGTGACGACAATGCCACTGGCGTAGCCCCAGTAGGCTTCGGCCTTACTCTGGGTTGGCGATTGACCATCGGTGGTGGGGGTCGGCTGCTGGTTACTCCGGCGCTTGACTCCGAGCCGACAGTCCGGATCACCGGGGGGTTGCACCTGCTTCTTCGCGCGATCCGGGGCAAAGCGGTTGGGATTGTTCTCTTTGACCCACGCCAAAATGTGCTTGGTATCGCCCGCAATGGTGTCGGCGAAGGTGGCGTGGTGATCGGGGGGGAGGGCATCACGAATGCGCCGCACGAGCGCCATGCGGAGGAAGTCGAGCATGGGCGTGGGTAAGGTTCGCAGGACACGGGCAAACTGACGACGCGACGGGACACTGGCGGCGACATCGAAGCCGAGCGGGGCGGCAGGGTCAGGCCGAAGGGGAAAGCCGAGCGTCCAGACGAGGGCGGGATGGCGCAGGAGATAGCGGCGCAAATGCCCCATGGAGGGCAATTGGAGATCGAGTTTGAGGAGGAACGCGGCGAGAAAGGGGGCACGCGGCGCGGGGCGTGGCCCAGGCCGAGGGCGGTCACTGAGCGGCGGCAAAGCATGCCACGGAATGGGGGCGAGCCACTGATGCGCCGCAGCAGCGGTGGGATCAGCGGCAATGATCGGGGGGAGATCCGGCATGGAGAGCGGGCAGGGACGACGGGGATGGGTAGGCAGCAGGGCACCATCGGACACGGGCACGGTGGCCACAGGGCGCTTGAAGCGACGAAGGATGTTTGGTATGATGCGATCCAGCATCAGCGACTCCTATTCTGGGGATGGTTGGATCTGATACCCGTATCGTACCCGATAGAGAGTCGCCTGGTGTCGAAAACGACCCCGATTGGGGCATGGGTGTCGCGCTACGGCGGATCGGTGTCGCCCCCCGACCCTGATGGATCGGGCAGGGGAACCAATTCTATGTTAAGCCCAGCCCTCCTCTCTGGGGGATTAAAACCCCAAGTTTTACGCGACGGTTTGAATCGAATTAAAGGTATTCGAAAGACCTGAATCCTCTCTGGGGGATTAAAACCCCAAGTTTTACGCGACGGTTTGAATCGAATTAAAGGTATTCGAAAGACCTGAATCCTCTCTGGGGGATTAAAACTCTTCCCACATAGGGATAAACATCGCGTCAATAGCCTATTCGAAAGACCTGAATCCTCTCTGGGGGATTAAAACCGGTATGTCCAGTTGGTACTAGAATCGTTTAGGTTTAGATTCGAAAGACCTGAATCCTCTTTGGGGGATAAAAGCGTTATCTGCCCAGATTCTATAACCAATATATTCATCGATTCGAAAGACCTGAATCCTCAGCAGGGATTACGATCAATAATCGTGAGGATTTATGTTTCCGTAGTTCTGCCACTCAAGGTTACTAAGGCTCGCGAGGGGACTGCAAGCACCACCCAGTTGGGTGGTGTTTTTGTTTAAGCACAAATGTTTGTCTTGTAGCGTTCGTTAGGAGGTGATAGACTACAACCCACTATATTAAATATGTGGAATATCTTTATCAAAGTAAGTTGGAGGTTTGTTATGTGGTTACAGTTACGAACTGCCGAAAGTAACGATTTGTTACTAGAAGAGGATAAACAAAGATTAGAAGCATTAAAAAAATCCTATCCACAGCATTTTATTAGAGTAATTGAGAAAGACTATAAAAATATTCAACAGGTTGATTTTGAAAGTGTTGAAAGCTTTGGAGCATTTGTAGACCGTCTCAATAATGGCGGGGATGGCGTTAGCTGGTTCACTGTCCATCAAAATGATCACGATATAGTATCAAAAATACGATCATTAAAAAATAAAGTTCATATACAAGGCAATTATTTTATTGGTGCTGATGATCAAAACGAAGGCCTTCTATGTTTTGCAATACCCTCCTAAGAAATTTTGTAGCTAATAATTAAGCCTTTCTTTTTATCATGCTGAGGATTTTATGACCCAACCAGTATCGAAAAGACTCCAGCTCAACGATCTAGAAACAAAGATACCTGGCTTAACTCCCAATATGGGACGCTACCTGATCGAGGCTTGCTCAATTCGTTTGGAAGATCAGCGTCATTCTCGGGGTGTACAGCTATCGGTGGAACGACGGTGCGATACAAAATCCGATCATAGCTTTGTTATTGAAGATTGGGATGAAATTACGCCTCGTCATCTCGCAGCATGGACTGATGAAGAGTATACAACTGAACACGCCGCTTGTGGCATTGCTTGTCTCCTCGCTGTTGAGCTAACAGATTATACGGTTATCAATCGATCACGAAAAGGAACAGGGTTTGATTACTGGTTGGCGAAGCAGGATGGGGATGATATACTGCCTTTTGATAAACATGATGCCCGTTTAGAAGTCTCAGGTATTCGCCAAGGATCTGGTAAAGACATTGAAAATCGCGTCAAATTGAAACTGAGGCAAACGAATCCTTCCGATTCAATGCAAATGCCTGCATATGTCGTTGTGGTTGAATTTAGTCAACCTACAGCAAGGGTTGTACGAAAATGAAATCAGTACGTGAACTCCATATGCAAGCTATGGACTTTGCAGATCTTGCACTTCATGCGAAACATACTGGAGATATCCATAGTTTTATTGCCTATTCACGACAGGCTCTTGACCTAGAAATAGAAGCAGCAGCATTAGTAGCACCCTTTGATACAGAACCTACTCGTTCCATTCTTCATCGTAGTGCAGCCACCTTGGCACTTGACTGTGACGAACACCGATTAGCAGAGCGTTTAATTGCTACAGCACTGGCAGGAAATCCTCCATATGAGATCGCGGAAGAATTGCGCGATTTACTCGAACAAGTTCACTTCCAACGACATCTTGCAATTCGTGATGTTAAAATTGATCCCGGTCAAGTTCAAGTATCAATGACTGGCCAAGAGATTTACCCAGGGCTTACTCTCATGGACATCTTCTTAAGTAGGCTACAAGATATTGAACGAATGATTTTTCGCACTGTAGAGCGCCTACTAAAACGAGAATTTCGAGAAAGGGGCGGAACAGCCCAAGTTCTTCAGGAGGGTTATAGCGTCTACATGTCAGCCCCACGAGCGGGAAGCTTTGCAGTGACATTGCAACTCGGTAGACAGCAACGCTTTGATATACCAGAGATTGATCTTTCTAGCATTGTTCTCGAAGATGTTATCCAGAATATTAGTTTAGTAAATAAAGGAGATTTTCAATCGTTAAAAGAACGTATACCTAATGAGTCCTACTATAATAATTTCGTTGCTCTTGCAAAAAAAATAGCCCCTGATGGACAAGATGTACGTATGGTTGGTTTGACTACGCTTCAAAGCGGGAGTAATGAGGTCTTATCAGTTGCTTTTGATAAAACCCCACCTGAAATAAGTACGCTCGCGGGGAGTAATATAGCAACGAAAAAGGATAAATCTAAACATCAGACCTTTGTGGGGCAATTAAAACATGCTGATGAAATATCAGCGAATAACACGATTCAACTGCTATTCTCCGATAATAAAAAACAAAAGATTATTGTACCCCCAGGAATGATGAATGATATTGTTCGCCCATTGTGGGGTGAGAAAGTGGAGGTATTCTGCGAAAAGCGAGGTAATAGTTATTATTTACGAGAAATCAAACGCACTGAATAATATCAATTGTATAACTATATAAATAAAATATTAATAATCTCATAATTCTTAATTATTTTATATGCGTCGCCGAGATGATGTTATTACCACAGAAACACATATTGCACCAATAATAAGCATAATTACATAAATAATAAGTAATGGTATACGAATTTCAGGTATTCCTAATTCGTTAATAAAACCTTGCAGCCCGGTACCAAGAAAAATCCCACCTATTATATTAAGCATTTCATCTTTCCATTTTTTCTCTTTATTAGCATAAATTTTATCAATAGCAAATAGGACATGCTTTTTTAATACAATTTCATCTTTATCTATAATTGCTTTATTTCTCGAATGAAATATAATATCTTTTACATAATCTTCTCTGTATTTAACAACAAGTTCTTTTGCTTCTTGATGAAATTCTATTTTATTCATATATATCCCCATTTCCTTCATCATCTTTTTTGTAATCAAATTTATATAAATAAATTATCCTTTTTTTATACAAATATATCATAAATATCATAAACAATAGTGATATCATAATAGCCCATTCTTGATTAAATTCCATTTTCAGTATATAACCTAAAATAATAGAGGAAATTACAATAATCAATATAATTATACTATCACTTATAATATTTATTGATTCATAAATATTATATCTATTTCCTCCTGATACAACCCATTTATATAGACCAATAATCATATATAGAAAACTCAATAGTCCTAGAATCATAAATAGAATTTGTATTGTAAGATTTTGCCATTCCATATAATTCCTTCCATTTTAACTTTGCCTCTTTACGAAAAAAAAGATTTAGAGTTTCATGTTGTATGTTACAACATTGAATCATAGACAGAGCCTATAATTGAAGATTATCAGATTCGCTCTATGTAAGGATTTCAATTGCAACATCATTTTTATTAAAGATGTGGGATATGTGGGATAAGTTGGGATAATTCGCTTTATTTTCATTGACAAACAGCACAGACGTGCTATAATCCTCGCAAGCAACAGGGGTCTGCACAGACCAATTTAACCTGTTGCTTTTTGTTTTCCTCCTTTCTGTGCAAACCCCTTCTTGCCTGGCCTTCGCTTCCTCCTGATGTGGTTGGGGATCTATGGATAGTCTACTGATTGGTGCGGTGGTATGGCTGATCGGCCTCACCATTGTCGTGATGGTTGGGGCATGGATGTTTGCGCGGGGCTACCTCTCGGTTGTCCGCGAAAACGTTAGCTTGAAAGCCGAGTTGCATGCCGTGCGTGATGCGGCTAAACGCGAACTGGCGGCACTCAGTGCCCAGTTCGATTTGGCGCTGAGCGCCTTGCGGCGTGAAGTGATCAATGCCCGTGAACGCTGGACGATCGATGCCTATGCGCTCATGGATGCCCAGTTGTACATCCAAGCCCTCGAAGACACCTGTCATCACCATCAGATCCCCTTGCCCAAAAAGCCTCGGCGGGCAGGCCTTGATCGCCCAACCACCTCTCCACGAACCGACGATCAACACACGGGGCTTGACCCCATTGATGAATTATTATCACCCCTTGGACAAGGAGCATCGGTATGACCCTAACTCAAACCGCCATCGCGCTGGTCATTGTGACCACCCTCTCGTTCGCTGTTGGTTTTCTCAAATCGGCTGCCCCCAAAGCGGCAAACGCCTTGAACACTTGGGCTGCTGCCAATCTTGGGGCAGAGCAACGTGCCGCGCTTTATGGAGCAGTGAAAGCAGGCTTGCGAGCAGCCGAAGCCCACGGCCTTAAGGCTGAGGATCTATTGACCAAAGCGGTGCAGGTTGCTAGTGGCTATCTTACCCAGTATGGCTTGCCATTCAGCGAAACCCTGCTCCGCGATCTCGTGATGGCTGAAAAGCAGAAAAAGATGCAGGAATCCGCATAATCCATGCTCTGGTGTGCGCTGATCTCCATCGGCTTTGTTCTGTGTTTCTTCATCGTCATCAGCGATGACCTATCGCAAGACGCTTAATATTATCCGCCGCGCCAGCGGCGAAACGACCGAGGCGGCGAGCAATGACCACGCACGAACCACTACAACTTATCACAGGTCAACGTCACGCCACCGAATCGGATAAGGCGGTAGTCGCCTGCAACGATTATCTGCGCCTTGGGAGTGGGCGTTCGTTACGCATCTTGCTTGAGCGCTACCGCCAACAAACCGCCAACAAACCGCCAACAGTTCGCTTCAAAACACTGGCTCACTGGTCAACCGAATTCCATTGGACCGATCGTGCGAAAGCCTATGATGCGCAGCTGGAGCAAGCAAAAAATGATGCGCTGGCCGCTCGACGACGTGAGGTGTTTGAAGACGGCTTAGGCCTTGACTTCGAGCGGGTGATCAAGCTCAAGGAGTTGGCTAAGGATTTAGAAGAACAAATTAAAGAGGTTGACGAACATCACCCACACAAGCGACCGAATGTATGGATACGCGATGTCAAACAAATCGGGGCAGGCGAGTATGCCGAGCAGGTTGAAATCTACCGCTACAACTCGGCCCTCATTAGTGATTATCGCGGGGTGCTCGATGACTTGGCCAAGGAAACGGGAGGTCGCAAGCAGAAACAAGAACATGTGCATAAAGGGGATCGCAGTGCGCCGATTGTGATTGATAGTCCAGCGTTGGAACAGGCTGCCAAGGAATTGCAGCAGTGGCGTGAGGAACAATGTCGAATGCTGTCGAACTGGCAAAGTGCCATGCCGACCCTGCCTACTTCACCCACCACTTCGGATTAATCGACGATGCCCAAGGGTTGGGGGATGGCAGCGGCGCGATGCCCTTTACGCTCTGGCCTGCCCAAGTACAGGTGCTCTGGACACTCTTAATCCAGCGTTTGGTCTTGATTCTCAAGGCACGGCAATTAGGCATTAGTTGGTTGTGTTGCGCCTATGCGTTGTGGCTCTGCCTCTTCCAACCGGGCAAAGTGGTGCTGATCTTCAGCAAAGGCCAAGGCGAAGCCGATGAGATGCTGCAACGGGTCAAGCGCTTGTATGAACGCTTACCCGAGTGGATGCGTGAGGCCTCGCCAGCGCTAGTCACGGACAACACGACCGAACTGGAATGGGCCAATGGCAGTCGGGTCAAGTCACTCCCCGCGACCAAAGGGGCAGGTCGCAGCTTTACGGCATCACTGGTGATTTTGGACGAAGCCGCGTTCCTGCTCTGGGCAACCCAGTTGTATACCGCGCTCAAGCCCACGATCGACGGCGGCGGCCAACTGATTGTCTTATCGACGGCCAATGGGATTGGCAATCTGTTTCATCAACTGTGGCTCAAGGCCATCAGTGCCAAAAATCGCTTTACCACGATCTTTTTACCGTGGTGGGCACGACCAACGCGGGATGCGGCGTGGTATCACAACCAGCTTGAGGAATATACCGACCCGGACATGGTGCGGCAAGAATATCCCTCAACCGCGCAAGAAGCCTTTTTGGTGTCAGGGCGCACGCGATTCAAAATGCCATGGCTGCTGAAGCAAAATCCCAGCGATGGCCTTGCGCTCGATGAGCTTCCAGCATCGCTCTCGCTCCTGGACGGCGTGACCGTTTACCACCTGCCGCAGCAAGGACGACGCTACATTCTGGCAGCGGACGTGGCCGAAGGGCTGGAGCACGGCGACTTCTGCGCTGCCACCTTGATCGATGCGGTGTCGTGGGAAGAAATGGCCAGCGTCCACGGCAAATGGGAACCGGACGAATACGCTCGCATTCTCATGAATTTGTCAGACGTGTACGGGGCCACGGTTGCGGTTGAGCGGAACAATCACGGTCACGCGGTATTGACCACGATGAAACTGGCCGGATTCACCCGCATCGTGTATGGCCTTGATGGGCGAGCAGGGTGGCTCACCAATGCGCAGACCAAGCCGCAAATGATTGACTTGTTCGCCACGGCACTGCGCGATGTGTTGGTCACAATTCGCAATCAAACGGCGCTGAATGAACTGGCGATTTATCGGATTTTGAAGAACGGCGGGACGGGCGCACCCGCAGGCTATCACGATGATTTCGTGATGGCATGGGCCATTGCCCTGATGGTTGCCAGTCAACCAATGGAAGTCGAAGACGAAGCCATGGCTGGCTCGTGGAATAGCTACTAGAGGTATCGATGCCAACAGCCTTTGACAATCTCTCGGTCGAAGTCGCCAAAAAACGCTTGCCAACTACGCCGGAAGCGGTCAAAAGTGCGGTGCTGTTTCGCGATGGCGATCACTGGCAGGGTGGGGCGGCGTGGACTGGTCCAGCTCCTGCGTCAACGGATAAAGGCGCGACCGAGGTCATGACTCGCATTCAGCGCGAGTTTGTTTCCAGCAACGTGATTGCCGAGGTGATTGAGCGCCACGCCAATGCCGTGTGTGGCCGTGAACCCCAGTGGAGCTATGCCGTGCGTCGTCCGCTACTAGAGGAGGAACAACCCAATCCCCAAGAGCAAGGTTTGCTTGATGAGGCCGAAGCCGCCATGACGAGTTGGTGGGATCAGCGCAATGTACTCGGTATCCTGCAAGAAAGCATTGCCACCGCCGTGGTGCATGGTCGCGCCGTGCTCCGCTTGTTTGTTCCACCCGCCTATGTCGAAGACAACGTGATTCAAGTCCAAGAAACCTTGGCCGATGCCTTGAACCTGATTTGGCTCGATTGGTTAGCGCCCGAGCAAGCAGGGGTGAGCCGTGATAAAGCCACGATGCAGGCATGTGGGGTCTATGTCTATACGAATGACAATAAAAAAGAAGTCGCAGAAGTGACCTTTATCGATGAAGGCCAAACCGTGATGCGCACGCTCGAAGGCGAGGCAATGACTGGCGAAACACGGCTACCGCTGATGGGTCATTTGCTGATGATCGAAATCGTCTGCAAGCCCTTGATCGGGTTGTCCATGCAACAAATGCAGAAGGCGCTCAATATGACCCTGACCATGCTCCAACACAACATTGTGATTAGTGGCTTTGTTGAGCGGGTCATGACCAATGCTCAAATGCCGTTTGATGAAGTAGACGACCCGGCCAACCCGGGTAAAAAGTTGCGGGTGTATCGCCCGTATGACATCGGGCCGGGCAAAACCACCAATTTAATTGGGCTGCCGATGCGTGAAAAAGATGGGCAGATTGAGCGCATCACGGGTTACACCACCCCATCGGTGCAATGGCGTGAACCCGTTCCCGTTGGCACGTTCATCGATACCGACGCAGCGATTTATAGCCGGATGCTCAAGGAGTGCAAGCAACTGCATGCGCTGCTGAGTGGTGACGCGGTGGCGAGTGGGGAAAGCCGCAAACAAGCGTTGTTGGATTTTGCGATGTCGCTTGGGCCAACGGCCACGGCCCTCAAGCAGCTGGTGCGCTGGGTGCTCGAAGCGGCCCTCGCGTTGGCGGCGCATTTTGCAGGTCGTGCTCAAGCCTTTGATAGTCTCCGCGCCGATGTCACGCCACGGTTGTGGCTGGGTAGCCTGAGCAGCGAGGAACGCAACTTTTTATTGGCCGCCTATGAAAAAGGGGCCATTAGTCACGACCTGTTCTTGAGTCTGATTGATGTTGAAGATGTCGATGCTGAAAAGGCTCGCATTGCTGCCGAGCAGGAAGAAAAGCAGGCTCGTAGCGCTCGAAGTTTAGGCGCAGCCTTGGCAATGCAGCAAGCGCGACTTGATAGTGGTGCTGCTAGCACCGGATTGGAGCAGCCCGCATGATCGACGCGGTTGCCATTGCCAATCAATTCCGTGCTGAGCTTCAGGCGCAGAACGCGAGTGCGATGGACGCGCTGACCACACGCTGGCGCACGGTCGAAGCGGCGTTGCAGGCCGAAATGGAAGCGTTGGCGTTTCAAATGAGTCAGACCAAAGCTGATGGGCAAACGGTCAGTGAATCGCAACTGTATGCGAACGAGCGCTACCAAGCGTTGTTGGTGCAGCTCCAGCGGGAATTGGCCAAGTACAACGCCGATGCAGCGGCCATCATGCAAGCCCAGCAGTTGAGTTTTGCCAGTATGGGCGCGGAGCAGGCCACGGCGTGGTTGCGCTATTCCGGCGCGATTCAAGGGTCATTCACGCAGTTGAACAGCGGCGCATTTGAAAACATTGCCGCGTTGGCACGGGCTGACAATCCCTTGGCGCTCTTGCTGAGCAACGCCTATCCGGAAACGGCCCAAGCCATCACCGATGCCCTGTTGAGTGGCCTTGCGTTAGGGAAGAATCCGCGCATCACGGCGCGGATGATGGTCAATGACGGCTTAGCAACCAGTCTCAATCATGCCTTGTTATTGACCCGTGATCAGTCGATTCGAGCAGCACGCTTGGCTGCGTTGCAGCAGTATCAAACGAGTGGCTTAGCCGACGCTTACATGCGCATCGCGGCACGCCAGCGGCGTACCTGTCTGGCATGTTTGGCGCTCGATGGTACGGTCTATCCAACCAATGTGATGATGCCGCTACACCCTCAGTGCAGATGCACTATCGTGCCCATTTTAAGAGGCCGCGAGCCGCTGGCGATCCCAACGGGCAAGCAATGGTTTCTGCAACAGGACGCAGCAACCCAACGATCAATGCTTGGTCCAGGGCGCTACGCCTTATGGCAAAAGGGTGTCTTTCAGTTTGAAGATTTAGCAACCGTCCACAGCGGTGGGGTGTGGGGTGCAAACACCCAAGTCACCACGGTCGAAGCATTACGGAGGATGGCGCAATGATGGAATTCAATGATGCCGCGCAAGCAATGCGAGCACTACAGGCGGAGGTCGATTCAGCGTTCGCGTTGAAAGCGGAACAGCTTCGCGAATCGCTTCGGTCATTGAGTCTCGGGCCGTATCCAATGACCACACGGTTGCTGTCTTTTGATGACTTCACCCATCCATGCATCCATCCATCCCGCGTTGGTGATCCACCCGCACGGGGATGTGAAGCGGCACCGAATCGAAAGCCAAAGGTATGGGAGTCAGTGCGATGGCAGCCACGTCGGAAACACTAGACGACTGTGACAGCGGGCAACTTCCCCCCGCTTGGGTCGAAGCCTATGCACAACAGGTGCGTGACTGCTTCAGCCTTCAAGGATGGGATATCTATGTTCGTCCGATGACCAAAGAGCAACACGACGAGGAGCCAACGACAGCGGGGCTTGCTCACGTCAATCATCGTTATTCAAATGCCGTGATTGAGTATTGGGATCAACAACCAGTAGAGCCACTTAAACGGGTCTTGGTACATGAGTTTCTTCATATTCTCGTAGCACCGTTGACGACTTTGATTGAAGCCATGCTGCTCGAAATTCCTGTTAAACGGCGGGGCATGTTTATGCACGAAATGCAAATCCATGCCGAAGAGCAGGTTGTTACGGCACTGACACGCATTATTTTCCCGCTGCTCCAGCAATCACTGGCAGCGCACGCAATAGAGGAGTAATTACCGATGGTTCGTTTTTTTCGCTCAATCAAATTGTTTGCTGCTGATAACGGCGGCGGTGGTTCCGGCAGTGGCGGCGGTGGCAATCCAGCGCCAGCCAACCCGCCTGCGAATCCACCAGCTAATCCGCCCGCTAGTGGCGGAGGAAATCAACCCGATATTGCGGGTCAAATTGCCAATCTGATTGCTCGTCAAGGCAGCCCTGATGCTGCGCTGATGCTGCTCATGCAGGAAAACTATCAGTATCGCGACCAGAATCGCCAGCTGCGCGAGCGTGTTCCTGATGGGGCCGTGGTGCTCAGCGGCGACGATGTGCAGCGCTGGCGGGACTATCAAGCGCTTGGTCAGCTCGATGAATTGCGCACCCGCTTGACCGAGCGCGAGCAAGCGCAAACCGAGCTGACTAATCTCCGCACACAAGCCACCATTCGCACGGTTGCTGAAGCAATGCAGTGGAAGTCGAGTGTGCTGGAGCGCTTAGCAGGCAATGTCACATTTATCACCAAAACCGAGGGCGACAAGACCACGATCACCGTCAAGGATGGCGACGTGGAAACCCCACTCGATGCCTATGCCGACAAACACTGGGGTGAATTCATGCCCGCTCTCAAAACTGATACAGCCCCCGCAGGGCGGGGAACGGGCTTTGTCCGCCAAGGTGCAGGCAATCCCAAGAACGACGACCCCATCACCACTCACAATCAACGGATGGGCTATAGCCTTCCGAAGCGAGGTTAATCATGGCTGGAGTAATCGGTACCGTTAATCAACTTACCAGCCCAATTTGGGCAGGCGATTTCTTAGACCGCGAGCACTTAATGCCCGGCGGAGCCACGGTTGATGCAAGCCAGTTCTTGGCAACCGATGGCGCAATTGTCACCTTGTCGGCCAATGCGTTGGTCAGTGCGACCAGTATCGCCGTCACCGCCTTGGTGAATCCTATTCCGGCAAATACGTTGCTGCGCTTTGCCGCTGGCAAGTATGCCTATTCGACCGCTGCCGCTGCTGCTGGCGCAACCAGTATTGCCGTTGAAGCGTTGCCCGTGGCCCTCACGAGTGGCGATAAAGCGACCTACAAGGGCAGTGGTACCAAGCCCGTCACCATCGTCTCGGGCACGCTGATTGGTCGCACCTGGGCCGAGCGCGATGCCGGCACAGCCTTTGGTCCGGCTGCTGATGCTGATGAAGAGATCTATTTGCTGGCGTTCGATATCAGCGATGCCAGCAGAAACAACGATGCCGATTTGTATCGCTACAACAGCATCGTGAAAGAAACCTTTGTACCTGGCTGGGCAGGGTTGAGTAGCACGCTCAAGGCCTTTGTGCGCAGCCACTATCAATGCACGGTCGGCAGAGCCTAAGCAGGGCGAAGGCATCGTTATTCATTCAATCATCAATCTGTTTAGGAGTTTGTTGGTATGGCTGATATTGCCAGTTTAATCAATCAGGCGCGAGCGGACGGAACCCTGATCCGGCTTGCTCGCAATGTCTTAGCTCAGTTCGGGCGACCACAACGGCGCTACCTTGGCGCGGAGTTACTGCCCGAGCGCATGGTCGAAGAAAACCAATATACCGAGGATTCCATTCGCTACCGCACCGTGGTGGCCAATGGGGGAACGCGTTACGGCCCCGCCCAAAAGAAGGGTGGCGACCTGATCGGGACGTTCGATGTCAAGTTGGCCAACAGTGATATTGCCCGCGAGCTGAGTGGCCGCGACTACGATATCCTGTTGCGACACCTTGAACGCAATGCCTCGATGGAAGCCATTGCTGCGCTCACGAGCTGGGCCGAAACTACGCTCAATTTGTCCTTGATCGAAACCAACGAAGCATGGCGCTGGCAAGCCATTGTCGATGCCAGCGTGATCATTGAAGGCGATAACGCCTTTCGGAAACCCGTAGCCTTGACCAATCCCGCAGGCCACCGCGTCAACGTGGCGGGCGATTGGGCTGACGATGCCTACGACCCCTTTGAAGATATTTACGCCATGGCTGATTTGCTGCAAAGCAAAGGCTACACCGTGGGCCGGATCATTACGGGCACGCCTGTGCTGACCAAAATGGCGCGGAATGCCAAGGTTGCATCGCGCACCAGTCACTTTGTGACCAACAACGGTGGGTCTTTAGAACTTATGGCGGGTCGTGCCAGCCTGATGGGGGTCAATATGGCCTTGCAAATGGATGGCTTACCCCCGATTGAGCGCTATGACTTGCGTTATCGCACCCAAACGGGCGATACCCGCTTTCTGCACGCCCAAGCCTTCGTGATGGTGGCCCTCACAGGCCGCAACGAAGAGTTGGATGTGCCTGATGCCGAACAATCGTTGATTACCGATACCTTGGGCTATACCGCCGTTGGGCGAGCCGCAGGCCAAAGCGAATCGGGCCGCGTGATTCATACCGAGTTCAAGTCGAACAAGCCACCGCGCATTGAAGGCGAAGCATGGCAGACCAGCTTCCCCGTCATTACCGAGCCAGAAGCGATTGGCGTGTTGAAGAACATCTAGGGGGTAAGGAGAAGGTTGCAATCATTCAATTGATTCAAAGGAGTGTTTTCATGCCAAAAGTGCAAGTCACATTAACCGATTCATGGATGTATTTAGGAACCACCTATCTACCGGGTGTTCACGCGCTCGACGAATCGATTGCCAATGTGTTGATTGCCCGTGGAGCGACCACCGACGCACAGCCGATTGAGCCTGTGGCCGCCGAGCCAGTCCAACCACCCACCCCATCCAACGATGGCGACGCAGGCACGCCCAATGGCGAACCACCCGCCGAGCCAACGCTAGAGTCGATTGTGGGAAGCAAGGCAGCAGCGACCTTGGCCGCAGCGGGGTATACCACCTATGGCGATGCCATGGCCGCCGATGATGCCACGTTGAGCGCCATCGATGGCATTGGCGAAGCGACGATCAAGAAATTGCGTGAGTACAAGGCGGCCTAAGCATGGCACACACCGATGCCACGATCAAAGCAGTGATGCTGGAAGAACTGCTGGAAACCGCGACCGTCCTTGGCTGGACGGATGTGAGTAACGCAGGCTACAACGCCGCCTTACGAAGAACCTTACGACGACTCAATCTCGCCACCACGGAAGCGTCAACCAATGATCCGCTCCTGGAAACCGTGGCCATCATTGAAGTGTGGCGCAGCGTGGCCAATGCGACCGTGACCGCGATCAACTTCGAAGCCGATGGCGGCACATTCAACCGCAAGGATATGCACGACCATGCGGTGCGCATGGTTAAGCAGCTCGAAGCCGAGTTTGTGACCAATCAACCCGTGGTGATCGAAGAAGCGCCCATGAGTGGTACGCTCGACACCTTTAGTCGCTGGTAGGAGATGCCGATGTTGCCGATGCGACCCAACGAATTCACGGTGATGCAGGCCACGCACACGGACGCGATGCGCGACCACTGTGTGCTCATGGAGCCACAGACTAGCGCAGGCCGCAACAACAAACCCGTGATCACCTATACCGATGCAGGGTCGGCGGTCTGTGGGTTCAATCCCAGCACGGCCAACGGCGTTGCCAGCGAGGAAGTTTTAGACAGCACGGCGGTCGTGATCACCAAGCCAACCCTGCGCCTGCCTACTGGAACCGTGATTCGTGCGTCATGGCGCGTGCGCATCACCCACCGCAATGGGCAGGCACTGACCAGTCCATTGGCATTCGACATAGTGGGCGATCCATCTACCGTTGGCACGGCCATCGTAGTGGAGCTGGCCACCGTCACCCGCGAGGAGGTCTAAGTCATGGCGAAGAAAGGCGTAGCCCAGTACCAATCCTTTGCCAAGCGCTTTCGCGTGCGCATTGATGGCGCAACCCGCGACCTGCTGAACGAGGCGGCGCTGGCAGGTGAAGGGCATGCCAAACAAAATATGGTGGCCAATAACAGCATTGATACCGGCTTTGCCTTGAATAGCATCCATGCCGTATTGGTCGATGGGCAAGGGGTCGATGCGGCCACGACCGATCTGCCAGATAAGCACGGCGATGTGGTGCAGCGTACATCCGCTGGATTGCCTGCCATGGGCGACAACACCAGCGCGGTCGGCTGCGCAGCCACCTATGCGATCTACATCGAACTGCGAGCACCCTTTTTGTTTCCCGCGCTCGATCAGGTCAAGGCCGATTTTGGCAGCATCGTGCAGGTCGTGCGCCGCAAGCGAGGCTTGTAATGGTTGACCTGATTGCTGCCATCATCACCGCCATGAGCACACCTGCCGTGACCGCACTGGTAAGCAATCGGGTGTGGGTGGGGCCGGATTTGCCGCAGGGCTATACGCCGGATACTGGCCCCGCGATTCTGTGTGTGATTCGCGGTGGTGGCTTTGATTACACCCGCACAATCCTCAGTCCATCACTGTATGTGCAGCTGTATGGCACGGACGAAGGGGTGTGCATCGACCTGTGGCGCACCTGCTGTGATGCGTGGATGGATCGCGGCAATGGCGTGACGCGGCTACGACCCGATAGCAGCGCCATGCCGCGCCTGCTCCGCACCCAAACAACCTTGTGGCTGTTCGCCTTGTCGGGCTGGACGGCCCATATCAAGAATTATTAGATCAAATCGATTTCGACCGATTTCACTACAAAGGAGGTTGGAATGCCAACCGATGTTGCTGCTGTAACGATGAGTAATGCCACGTTGTTCTATGCGCCTGTGGGCACAACCCTGCCTGCTGATAGCCTGGCCGTTGGGGCCGCGTGGCCCGTAGGTTGGGTACAGTACGGCTTGACCAGTGCCCCACTGGTGGTGGCCTATAGCTACGAAACCAAAGCACCCGAAATCCAAGAAGCCTTGGGCGCAGTCAAGCGCAAAAAGGTCAGCGAAGAATTAACCGCCGAAACGACCATGGCCCAGCTCGATTTCGCCGGATTGCCCAGTACATGGGGTGGAACCAATACCGTGGTGGCCTCGGGCGTGGGCCAAGTCGGCAAAGAAACCTTCAAAATTGGTGGCGCGGCCCAGTTACCCATCCGCATGTGGGGCTTTGAAGCCGAACAAGAGGACGAGGAGGGCAATGTCTTTCCGGTGCGCGGCTTTATTTGGAAAGCCACAGCGGAAGAAGGCGGCGAGTTGGAATTTAGCAAAGAAGATTGGACGGGTCTCCCGCTGAAGCTGTCCGCCTTGGAAGACTTATCGCGCACCAAGGGCGAGCGGTTATTTCAATTAGTCCGCGTGGTTGAGGCCGCGTCCTAAGGGGTTGAGAGCGCGAGAAGGTTTGGTTTGATTAACATTTGCAAAGGATACACACCCATGGCTGTCATGCTTTCCCTGACCATCGGCGGCGAGGTCAAAGAAATTCGTAAGCTGCCGTTTCGTCAAAATCAAGACTTCAAAAAGAAGTTGATTGATGTCGCCAAAAAGGTGATGCCACAAGTCGATCAGATGAGTAAACCGCCCGCAACCAATGAAGCTGGCACGCAATCTGGCGAAGCCTTGACGGCCTATATTGTTGCCATGCTTGAGTCCATTGATGGCCTGCTCGAAGAAGCATTCAAGCTCATTATTGCCTATGCCAGTGGCACGCTTTCACACGAGCTTGATCAAGAAATTCTTGATGACGAAATCATTGATGCCTTCCTGTGCATTGCCAATGCGGCTGTCCCGATAAAAAAGTTACAAGTCTTGGCAGCGGGTTTTTCAAGCATTGGCTAACGGAAGCCAGCCATACTGATGATGTGGTAGAAGTGATGTATGCCGTGTATAGCATTCCACCCCACGAGCTGTATGAAGAAACCGTGCTGGAGCTGCTGCCATCCTACCTGCGCCGCATGCACAACGAACGCGAGCAGCAGGCCATGCTGATTGCCACTAAGGTGGGTACGATGTTGTTTGGCGATGATACCAAGGGAAAGGGTAAAAGCAAGCGAAAGCAAAAGCAAGGCTCAACTACCCAACCAGCCAGCACCCGATCCGAGGTGACCTACGTCAGCGCATCCCAGCTTATCGCCAATATGAAAGCCCGATCGGTCCGGCCATAACTCATTGGAGACCCCTATGGATGCAGATACCACGATGTGGATCGCCATCCATCGCGCGTTGATAGCCATTGCCAAAGCGATCGACACCTACAAAATCAAGCCTGGTCGTCGCAAAGCGCAACCCAAAACAAAAGACTAGTCCTATGTAACCCGCGCCGCTGCGCCGCTTCATAGGAAACAAAGCCGCCGCGATGGATTGCCCACGCGCCCGCTTTTCACGATTCGACAATCGCAATCGTGGGATGGGCGCGTGGGCGTTCTATTCCATCAGCAGAGGTGGCGGCCATGGCCGATGAAGAATTAGGGCGAGCCATTATTAAAATCGGCGCGGATGATGCCGAGCTTGATCGTTCGATCAGCAACGCCGAAACCAAAGCCAAAGGCTTCGCGCAATCCTTAGCCGAAAGTCTGAGTACCGCACTGACCACCGCCATTGCAGGCGCGGTGGCTGCCGCAGGCGCAGCCTTGGCAGGACTGGCGGTCACGGGGGTCAACGCGTTTGCGGGCTTCCAAGAGCAGATGAACAGCGTGTTCACTCTCTTGCCTGGTATCTCCCAACAGGCCATGCAGCAGATGGGTGAGCAGGTCAAAGACTTTGCGGTGGAGTTTGGAGCGCTGCCTGAAAAGGTGATCCCCGCGCTCTATGAAGCCCTCTCGTCCGGCGTGCCCAAAGACAATGTATTTTCCTTCCTTGAAACCGCACAGAAAGCGGCTATCGGCGGCGTAACGGATACCCAAACCACCGTGGACGGTTTGACCAGCGTGGTCAATGCCTACGGCGCGGACGTGCTGAGCGTGCAGGACGCGAGTGATCAGATGTTCACCGCCGTGGCCTATGGCAAAACCACCTTTGCCGAACTGGCGAGCACGCTCTACAACGTCAACCCGATTGCCGCCAGCTTGGGCGTATCCTTCAGCGACGTGTCGGCAGCCATCGCCGCCATGACTTCCCAAGGTGTGCCCACGGCCCAAACCACCACGATGTTGCGCCAGTTGTTTGTGGAGTTATCGCAATCCGGTGGCGAGGTTTCTGACCTCTTCCAACAGTTATCGGGCACGTCGTTCAAGAGCTTTATTGAAAGTGGTGGCAATGTTCAACAAGCGCTGCAACTGCTGGAGCAGCACGCCAATGCCAGCGGCGTGGGCATCAATGACTTATTTAGTAGTGTTGAAGCGGGTAGTGCAGCACTGACCCTGACAGGCCGTGGCACCGAGATGTTTACGGGGGCGCTCGATGCGATGCAGAACAGCGCCGGAGCCACCGAGGCCGCCTACACCCAAATGGATCAGGGGTTAGCGCGAGCCTTTGACGGGATTCGTGCCCAGTTTGCCGTGCTGCAAACGAATATTGGCAATGCGTTAGCCCCCACCGTGCAAGCCTTTGCCGATTGGTTGGCCGAAGCCATGCCCCGCATCAGCGCCGTGGTCGTGGGAGCGTTTGAGCGGATTGGCGCAGCGGTTCAGATGGTTGGCCCGTATTTCCTTGACTTTGCCAGCACCGCGAGCGAAGCCTTTGGTCTGTTCATTGACCTCGCATCAAGCGCCGTGCAATGGGGCAGCAACATTGCCACCCAGTTAGCCAACGGGATTATGGGTGGTGCTGGTGCGGTCGTCGATAGCTTGGGATACATTGGCGACCTTATCACCTACTGGCTTGAACCGCACTCCCCACCAAAGTTATTACCCAACATCGACACATGGGGTCGCGATACCGCCCAAGTCTGGATGGATGGCTGGAATGATGCGCGGCTGCCCACCGATGGCTTGCTGGCCTATCTCGAAACCGAACTGAAATCCATTGAAGATGCGCAGCAGCGGGTCAAGGAAGCAGCCCAAGAACAGCAGCTCTTGGCGCTGATCAACAGCACGGGTGGTAAAGACAGCGACCGCGAACAGGCCAAGCTCGAATTGGCCGCGCTGAAGCTGCGCCAAAAGATTCGCGAGGAGCAGGCTAAAGCTGCCGAGCAAGAAACCAAAAAGCCCAAAGCGAGTGGTGGCGGAGGTGGCGGTGGCAAATCCCCGATGGACGATGCCGCCAAGAACGCTGAAGCGGCGGCCCGTGCGCAGTGGGAATACACATTCAGTATTGCCGGAACTGTCGATCGCTTGCAGATGCTCAAGGACAAGCAAGCCGCCTATGCTACGACCGATGCCGAGTATTGGCGACTGCAAGGGCAGATTAATCAGGAAGAGCAGAAACGTCAGGCGGAACTCAATAAACTGGCCAAGGAGCAACGCGACTATGAGTTAAGCCTCATGTCCACTGAGGATCAGTTAGCTCGCTTGCGCCAAGAACAGGGTCAATATGCCGAGGGCAGCGCCGAATACAACGACATTCAGCAGGAGATTAACAAAGCCGAGAAACAACGCCAGCGCGAGCTGGAGGAAGTCAAACGCAAACAGGACGAAGCGGCCAAAGCCGAGCGGGATTATCAGTATGCCACCGCTGACACCGCTGGCAAACTAGCAATCCTACAAGGTGAATTGGCCAATACCAACGCCGATCAATCCGAATACTGGCGCATCAAAACCCAGATTTTGCAGCTCGAAGCCCAGCAACAAAAAGAGCTGGAAGCGTCAGCCGAGAAGATGAAGGGTGTAGGCGGAGCCGCCAAGGGAGCAGCCAAAGGCGTGGGTGCGCTCGTTCCACCATTCACCAAGGTCAAGGATGGGGCGGACGAAACCAATCAATCCATGCAGGATGCAGCCACCGGAGCCGAGGCAGCCGCCGATCGCTATGCTGATTTGAAGGATCGCCAAGTCGAAATGGCGACTGCCACTGCGCCTGTACCGTCCTTGATCGACCGGATTCGCAACGCCTTCAGCCAAGCCGCCCCGTTTATTGAATCGGTTAAAGGCGCATTCATGGGCATTGCGGCACTCTTCACGGGTATGGGACTGGTGTCCCTGTTCTCCGGTTTGGCGGGAGCGGTAGCCGCACTCGTTTCACCGATGGGCTTGCTGGTAGCTGGAGCCGCAGCGCTGGGATTGGCGTGGCAAACCAATTTCGCCACTATTCGCACCATCACGACCGAGGTCTTTACATCGATTCAGTCCATGGTACAAACCGCGTGGGGCATCATCACCAGCTGGTTCCGCGAGAACGGCGAGCAGATCGTGACGTTCCTCCGCAATGCGTGGGGCCGGATTGAGGGCATTGTCAGCACGGTGCTGGGCGCGGTTGGCACGGTGATTCAAACGGCACTCGGCGCAATCCGAACCTTCCTCGAGCAGCACGGCGAAGAAATCAAAGGCGTGCTGACGATGGCGTGGGAAACCATTCAGGTCGTCATTGATGGCGCACTGGATGTGATCAATGGTGCGATCATTCCATTCTTCCACGGCATCGCCACCTTCCTCAGCGACCACAAAGACCAGATCACGGGCCTGCTCAGTGGCGCATGGAGCATCATCAAGGGCATCGTTGAAGCCGCCATGAGCGTGATTCAAGGCGTGATCAAAACCGTCAGCGCCGTGATTCAGGGCGATTGGTCAGGCGCATGGACGGCAATCAAGGATGTCTTTGCTGGACTCTGGAATGGCATCATCGACATCGTGAAGGGAGCACTGGAGGTCGTCTGGAACCTCTTGGTGGTGGCGTGGGATCTCATTGGCACGGGCATCAGCACCGCGTGGGATGGCATCAGCGACTACTTCCGCACGATGTTTGGCGGTGTGCTCGACAACCTTGATGGCTTTTTGGAGCAATTCAAAAACGGGGTTGCGGTGGCATGGCAATGGATTAAGGATGCCAGTGCTGCGGTGTGGGATGAAATTACCAACGGGATTGTAGAAGCCTTTCGCGGCATCCTCAGTGGCATTAAATCCCCACTCAACCTGATGATCACCGCCGTCAACAAACTCATTGAAGGCGCGAATACCGTTGGCTCCGCCTTGGGCTTCGGTGGTATTCCACTGATTCCCTACTTAGCAGACGGCGTGAAAAACTGGGCGGGCGGTTTGGCCTTTGCGTCCGAGCCGTGGAAAGGCATCGAAGCCATGCGCACGCGGGGTGGTGACTTTGCCCTGCTGCCACCAGGTATTAGCAATATTCCACGCGGCGCGGAGGTGTTCACCGCCGAAGAAACCAAGGGCATGGCTGCGCGGATGGTCGTCCCGCAAGGCGGCATGGTGGGCACGCTGTCCAATGCGTTGCCAACGAATCAACCATCTGCGCCGTCGATCATCAATCAGATCACCATCGATGCGCGACAGGCCACCAATCCGGCAGCCATCAAAGCCGCCGTTGAAGAAGTCTGGAACAAGAAGATGAAAGATATTTTGGGTAGCGCCAATATCCTGCTCAAAACCAATCCATATGGCAAATAACGATTGACCGTGTGCAGGGCTGAAACAACCCTGCACACACGACCATTAACCCAACCAAACCCCCGCCCAAAGGAGGGCGGATTTATGACAACCATGCAACTCTTGCGCAATGGCAGCGTCGTGATTGATTTCATGCCTGCTGGCGTAAACCCAACCGAAGGAACCACCTGTTATTGGCTCGTCGATGGCTCATGGCAGCCGCAAGTGCCGCAGCGTGACCGCCGTCTGATCTCCAATGGCGAACAGTTTCAGCCGAGCGTGCAATCGTTTGCCGTGAACATCTTCGGCGGAACCAATGAAGATCAGGCGTGGGCCGCCTATCACGCGCTGATGGTCTTGCTCGATGATGCTGAGCGTTTCTATGAAGAAGGCTATAGTAGCGCAGTCGTGTGGCGTACCAAGCCCAGTGATACCACCGTCCATAGCGATATGCTGGTGATGGGCCGCGCAGGCGATACGCCCATGGTTGGCACATCGCCCACCTTGATCCAAGACAATGATGTTTGGTGGATTCTGAATGTGCCTGTCACCTTTCTCTGTCGTCCGCTGCGTTGCGCCGCCAGTAGTGTGAGCAGCAGCACCAGCGCCAGTGCCAATATTGCCACTATTCATCAGCCGAATTTCAGCGGCAGCGCAGCCCCGCTGGAAAGCCCCACCAACCTCACCCTGAACGTGGCCGCAGCGACCAACGGCGCAACCATTAGTGGATTGATTGCCGTCGCGCCACGTGGCAAAATGGTCAAATCGGCGGCGTGGTTGTTTGCGCCCAGTCCCAGTGTCTTTGGCTGGTCACGCCAAATTCAGGCATCAGGAGTCTATGCCACTGATAATCTGGTCTGTTTCTACAACTTTCCCAGCGTCACGCCATCCTATTCACCGAACGGGGTCTTGACGGATATTGGGCCGCTCAATAGCCGCTCGGTGATTCAATGGGCGATGCTCAAAACCACCGCACCATTCCTCATTACGCCTGTCGTGCGGAGCAATGGCGCGTTGATCGAAGGCCGTGCGACCCTCGTCGATAGTGCCACGCCGATCATTGTCCCGCTTGGCCAAACCAGCGCACCCTACTTAATCACGGGTCATCAACTCAAGCTGACCAATCTGACCAACGCTGGAGCGATCTACATCAACGCCATCCTGACGATTGCCGCCGATGCAGGCGGCTGGAGTGTGATTCCGTTCGCATCGCTGCCGCTCCCGAGCACGACCACCACGATCACCGTCGATGCCCGCTATCTGAGCAATCCCGATGCCAGTTTGACCTACACCAGCGCAGGCGTGACCCAAGCCGTGCCCACCGATAGCAATCCCTTGGCATTGACGAAGGATCTCCAGCTGGATGTCAATTTGTTTGCGGTCAATGGCAATGCCTGGAGTGCCACCACCGAAAATGCCGCCAGTGCTCGCACCATGACCGTCCAAGCATCACGCCTCAACGGCGCGATTATTCCACTGTAGGAGGGGTCAATGCAGTACGCGATTTCGCTTTATGATCCCTTCACCAATGTGCAACTGGCACGGTTTGATCGCCAGGTCACGGACGCAACCTTGAGCACCAATGGCCTAACCGCCAGTGTGCGCCTTGCGCCGTTCATCGCCAAAACGCTGTATGCCCAAGCGCGATTATTGACCGCTGTGGTGCAACGCAACGATGGCAAGGTTTTGCGCTATCGCACCGTAACCCTGCGCTTGATTGATCAGGGCTTGGCGATTGAATGCCACAATCTGATCGTCACGCTCGATGACTTGGAGTACGATGGCTGGTGGTCAGTCACCAAGCTCGATGGCTGGTTGCCCGTAGAAACCGCCTCGTCCACGCCCGAGCGCTGGGAGATGCGCCACGACGATAGCACGATCAGCCTGTCTCCGCGCAAAAACGAACAATTCTCGAACGCCAAGGGGATTGGCCGTCAATCCATGTTCATTCCGGCGAATCTGAACACTACCGGCTTTCAGGTGATTCAGTTCGATTGGCGGTTCAAAGGCCCAACCAATTGGCTGGCGACCTTCCTCGCTGCCGAGCGCGACTACAGCAGCCAAACCGGAGCCACCACGATTGCCCTCGGCAACGGCACGGCCCAAACTGGCTCCATGTGCTTCACCTTCGCGGCGCGGCCCTTGGTTAGTGTTGCGATGTATTACAACGCGGCGCTGGCAACCTATATTGGCGAAACAGGCGATGATTACCTGAAGATCAGCAACCTCCGCGTGGCCACCGTCACCACCAATATGGTGAACACCACGACCAGCGGCGCGATTGCCATCGGCACAGCCTTTGTGACCGTGGCGAGTACCGCCAATATCGCGGTTGGCCAACGCCTGACCATCGAAAGCGGCGGCGCGAATAGTGAGAGCGTCGTAGTCTTGGCCGTCACCGCGACCCAATTCCAAGCCGCCTTCACCAAGACCCACGTTCTGGGCAGCACGGTGCGCGGGATTGTGGTCACGGACAAAGAGATTGTGGAGGATGTCTTAAGCCGCAACCTCACAACCAACCCGGGTAGCGGGATCAAGCAGAGCAGTGCGCGGATCAGCAAGAGTAGTCGCGATTGTTTGGAAGCCGTATGGTCGGCTGCATCGGGCTTAAGCGTGGTGCAGGAGTTGGCTGATCAGGCGCAGTATGTCACCTATGTTGACGATGCCCAATATCTGTACTTTGGCCCTAAAGAAGTGGGCCGCACCTTCGCCTTGGTCGATGGCTCGATTGAGTTAGAGAAAGCACTGGGCGAGGCAACCAATCAGGTACGTTTTGCCTACAAAAACGCGAGTAACCAGCCACTCTATACCGCGTTTGCGGAAAACGCCAGCGAGCGCTATGCCTTAGGCATTGTCCGCCAGCGCACCATTGCCAGCGAAACCACCGACGCGACCGAAGCGGCCACGTTGCGCAGTGTAGCCCTAACCGATGCTGCACCGACCGTTCGCGCCAGCTTGGGTGTCCGCGCCGTGCGCAATGAGTACAACGTAAGAGAGCCGCTTGACCTGCTCAGTCGGGGCGACGTGATCACCATCGGCGATTTATCCGGTGCGATCAACAAACGCAGTTATACACTGGCGGAAACCTCGGTTAATCTCGTGACAGGTGAGGTGAGTGTTACGCCCGAAGCACCGATCAAGCAACTCGATCTCTGGCTGGCGCAGGGCTAATAAAGAAGGGAGCACTTGGGGTAGTACCAAGTACTCCTTGATATGAAGTGATGCTTCCACAAAACGGCGTGTGCGCTCCGGCGACCGTCGTTTTGTCGTTTAGAGGTCTTGGCCTCGTAGTGTATCATAAAGAGTTAGATATAACTGCGCGATTGTATCAAAACCTGCTGGTGTTAAATCGCCTTTTATAGATTCATGGTCAGACCCACCTCGCCCGCCATGAACAGCAAATGCTTCCACTAAACGGGAATAGACATCGCGCACCGCAACTAATGTGTCGATTGCTGTATCATCTATTGCAGTAAAGAAAAGGGACGTTGCGGCAAAATGCCCGTAAGCACCGTCCAGTCGCTCATCTAGTGAACCACTAGAGCATAAACGGCCTACCCCGTCTCGAAGCTGGAATAAAGGTTGCTCGTACCTTGTCATAGCCACCCCCAACAAAATGTTTCCCCACAATTCAATCATGCCACAGCCGTTTGGTCAATCCCTCAATCGCACTGCACTACCGTTTCACTACCATTGCACTACAGCTTCACTACGACTGCACTACCACAAACACCCCTCGCACCACTGCCAGAGCGGCCTAGCGGCCATTTGAGTGTACCAACACTCTTAATAGAGTATTAAACGGCATGTATTGGTTCATGCAGCCTAGTAGGTCAAGCGAAGATGTCATATATTTATCATTAACGCCGCATTGTTGTTCTGACAGGATAATGCTGGGAGGGCATCATGGAAGATCTCAATATCAACGAAAATGAATCCGTAATGGGTATAGGAGTACGATGGACGAAAACCTCTCATGAAACTCATAAACAAGAAGAGTCAGTGATCGACATACCAGAGAGCATTCGTGCAAATTTAAGAAACCTCCATGCCCTCTATCTTTATGGGCTTCCGGCCAAGCTCGATGGCAACAATAAGGTTATCCGCAAATCAATAACATACCAAAAGTCTTGGCCTAGTGCATGGCACGTATTTGATGATGAAATGAAAAACCGTATTAAAACCGTTGGAATAGCTCTGGAAATAGACAGCCAGTTTATGCTTATCAATTGTAACCTTGAGGGATTTGGGCGATTTTTGTACCCAGAAACCCAGATTGATACATTATTTAATCAGTGGGTAGATATAGGTGTTTATGATTTTTTGAATCTATCAGATTTGCAGAGGTATAAAAACCGAAGAAAGAAATTAGGGGCCAATGTAAATATAATCAGTATGAGCCAAGTTAATATTGGCATATTACGAGCATGGACGTATCTAGAAAACTGTATTATAAGAATCACATCATCCTGGGAGCGACTTACAAAATATGCGCTTCCCGCATACTTTGGTCTGATACCTCCTAAAAAAGATAGTGAATGGAAAACATTATTTGATGAAAGTATCCCTACAAAGATTAAAGGGAATGATAACCAATGCTATTTTTTTGACGCGTTCAATAAGATACGCATAGCTTATATAGGCAAGACCAGTGAACTGAAAGTATTGCGAAATGCCTTGATACATGAGTTATCGCCACGACCCATAGGAGCCATATCAACATCCGCGAATCAACCGCACACATTAGACGGATTACACAAGCTCGTTGTAGTCGAGCATGACAAGTTTCGTGAAGCGCTCTTATTGTTTGCAGGCATCATTCGGAGTAAGACATCCGAAAACCAATTCGTTGACTAGCCTATGACACTCAAGCTGCTTAAGCAACCGTGTGCGCCCTCGTAGCGCAAGTTGGGTGAAAGCCACCGATCAGCCTTGACAGTGCCAATCGGCGGCTCTTGTAAGCCCCAAAGTCGCTATGATATACTGCAATCGCTCGTAGGATACTGCGCAGGCTCACGAGCAAAATGACAATTCACACCACGACCCTGGTCGGTTGATAGCACAGCCCGAATCAGGGTCGTGGTGTTTTAGCGATAAAATTCCAGCATCTTGAGGGATAGTGGACAAAAGTAAAACCCGCACTGCTACCAAGCCGGAGCGTGCTGCTTGATAAACGCGCACGCCCCCCACCATTCCCCGCCTAGCCTGCCGCCCGATCGTGATTGAGGACCAGCAAAGGGCCAAGGATTTCATCATCGGTCAAGGTATCCGGCCACCCATAGGCCGCAAACACCGCTTTGTCCAGCTTTTTGTGCGCCAAATCGAGCCACGTTGGCCGCTCGTTATAGAGATTGGTCAACGTGCGCTTTTTCAAATCGGCCTCGGTTGCTCCAGCCGGATTCAGCCACCGATCCCGCTTCTCAACTAACTCTTTTGCTGCCTCGGCAATGGCGTTAACCAGCGGTGAATCCTTGGGTTCCTTCGCTGGTGGCCATGGGAAGGGAAAGGTTTCAAAGGTTGAGGTTGGGGTATAGCGTGGATCGTTTCCAACCCCAAGAAATGTTCCTTGCCGCAATGCCCATAACTCATGGATTTTTGAATGCAACACACCCATAAAATAGTCATCGTCGCGGGCAACAATATATGTCCCATCATCTGGGATTGTGTTGCTATCAACCCATACAAAAAGTCGGTATTTTGATACCCGAGGCGTAGCGATATATCTTGAGATAGTGGCGACTGCATGCCGCATTGATGGGGCTGTAAAAGAATGAAGCCACCAATGCTTGCTTCTGCTCTCCATCCTATTATTTATACGAATAGGATAAACTTCTTTTTTGATATACTCAAATATTTTTTCATACTGACTTGCATCCTCCAGAGACATATCTACGCCAAAATCAATAACCCATCGTTTTTCTCCCTTTCCTAATAACGCTTGTCCATTGACCCATGGCTTAATTACATCGCTATTGGGACGGCCATGGGGATTATTTTGACTCTGCATCAATACATCATATATACCTTGTGTAATATCAAATTTTCCACCTTTCTTTGTTCCTCCAAAAATAATATTTTTATTTTCAGGAAGGATTAAAGCCTTAGTTGTATCAATGTCTTGGGTTAGGTTTGCATTAATGGATTGAACTATCATCCCATTCAAACTATGTATTATTTCTTCGCCTTTATCGAATCCCACCATTGACACCCGTACTGCCGCTCCATTAAGAATCCACGGGCGATCTGACCAACCCATAAAAATATCACCAGACGTTTTGATACGCTCTAAAACTTTTCGATTCGACCCACCCCGAATTGAATTGGTTGCAATAAAACCAGCTCGTCGAGTTATGTCACTGCCAATCATTGCGCGAGCCTTTTCAAACCAGTAACACACCAGATCAGCAAATGCAGGAACACGATCCGCATAACGGCTAAACAATGCGTCAACATAGCCATCACCCAGCTCTTGCCGAATCTTATTGCCACCCAAAAACGGTGGATTCCCAATAATGTAATCCGCCTGAGGCCAGGCAGGCTCAATGCTATTCCCGTCAGCATCAAAAGCTAAAATCGCATCCATACGATGAATTGTTTTGAGGGACTTCAAGATAGGTTCCGATAAATTTCCGAATCCATTTTCTTTCATCCACTGAATATAGCCAATCCAAATCGTAATTTGAGCTAACTCATGAGCATAAGCATTAACTTCCATCCCAAGAAATTGCTCTGGATTGACCTGTGGGATTTGTAACGGCAAGCCTGCATCAGCACCAAAACGAATAACATCCTTTTCCAAATCGAGCAACAATTTTAATGCGATATAGAGAAAATTGCCGCTTCCACAGGCAGGATCAAGGACTTTTATTGATCTCAGTTTATGCAAGAAGGTATTGATATGGAATTCAATTTGCCGATTAATTTTGGTTACATCATTACCCACTGTTTCATTACGCTGGGTAACTAATCCCTCGATAACCTGTTCTTGCTTACTCCATTCTTCCCTTAAAGGTTGAATAACAACTGGTTCGACTAACAGTAAAATATCATCTTTACTGGTATAGTGTGCACCCAGTTGCTTCCGTTTCGCCGGATCGAGTGAACGTTCAAACAGAGTTCCAAAAATTGCTGGTTCAATCGATGACCAATCATAGGAGCAGATATCCACTAGAATATCAAGTGCTTCACTATCCATGGGTAAAACCGTTGCATTATCAAAGAGCGACCCGTTAAAATGCCGTATCTCCTCAATGCCGAACCATCCTCCTGTAGTCATGACATTGAAAAGCTGGCTGAGTTGGGCTGCAAACGCAGAGGATTTCCCACGTGTTTGAGTCACTAAACGAGAGAAGATATCCTTTGGAAGTAAATTGACATCTTCTGCAAATAAACAAAATAATAATCGTGTTAAAAAATGTGCAATTTCTTGCGGAGAAGTGTGTTTTTCATAGCGGGTAATAAGCTGGGCTAAGCGGGCGAACTTTGCAGCAACTTCTTCGGTTACCCGCTCTGGTGTGACTGGAGATCGAAAGGTATCAGGAGCATAAAAAATACTTCGAATTGTATCAAGGCCATTTCTTGTTAATGTTTCATCTAAAGTAAGTGTTGTTACCTTTTTGACTGTATTGGTAAAGTTTGTATGAATAACGAGACTGTCAAGATCGGAGACGATTAGGAGTGGAGGATTTAATAGAGCCTCACGATATTGGAGAAGTTGATCATAAGCGCGGTTAAGATTCCCATGCTTGCCTTTATATTCAATTGCAAAGTACCCTTTTTTCCAAACATCAGCCCATCCTTTTCCACCATTGAGTTTTGTAACACCGGCCTCAAAGGTATAAAATGTTCCTGTGGGATCTTCCTCAAGCGGGGTTTTAGCACCAACTAAAGAACAGAGGTCGGTAAAATGCTCATAATATGCACGTCGTTCGTTGACCTGAATACCTCGCCATTTTCGCACAAACTCAAGAGGTTGCATAGCGGCCTCACATGTAGTATGGTGGAACTATAAGAATATGAGACCTATCATAGAAGTACAGATAGTTAATTAATAGATGCAGCTCTTCCCCTTATACCCCGACAGATGTTATACTCCAGTATAAGAATAATTTCCTAACAGCTAATAGCTATCACATATGTTCTATAACTACGTACCATAGTACTAATTAACAGAGTTCTTGGAAGGGCTTATAACCAAAGAAGCATGCTTTGAAAACTGCGGATAATATAATCAATAATCAACAGGTCTAATGGCCAGTCATATAAGCCGTAACTAGCTATGATGCTGCCAGTGGTGAGTTACGCGTATCACCCGAAGCACGTGGCCCACGGTTAGCGTGCTATGAGGCACGGCGCGAAAATTTGAAGTAGTTTCAGTGAAAGAAAATCCCAGCCAATATTTATTGACTGGGATTTTAGTTTTAGCGAATAACTGTAGGCAGATGTATTTCGGAGCCATCTAGATCAACAAACCCTCCACCCTTAGGAATAACAACATGCTTACCAATAGCACTATCAAGCACTCCTTGATGGTCACTATATATAATTCCCATCTCTCTAATTTTTTCTTCATTGTGCGATTTAATAACCTCTGCCACAGACATGCCCGATTTGTTGAATAAATCTTCAAGTTCTTGCTTCGGTATTACAAAATAAAAGATGGTATTTTGAATATTTAAACGCAGAGAACCCATTGGATTATTGGGTATGAATTGTTCAACTTGTTTTGGTACTTTTGGAGCAAAATGGATAGCATTTGCTAGATTAAGAGGCTCGACAAATTTCAAGATATTTGCATCGATATATCGATCGTCAAAGTAAACATACCCTATCGGTTTGCCACCTGTTAGATTTGGATACCTGCGAACCCAACCCTTTTGTTCAATATAGGAACGTAAGGCCGCATGTGGAATATCGCTATATTGATTATCGTCACTCATAAAGGTCTCCTTGCTTATATCATCGGTTTATGGCTGTTTCGACGTTGCTTGCTCCTCTGGCGTATGTGCCTGTTGCATTAATATTTTAATTACCTCTGTTTTAGTCGTGTTTTTGAGTGCTCCCTGATCGGGATCATCGGGCATCGTATCCAAGATCTGCATTGCCATCCCTACAGAGTTCATCCGCTCTAGGGTTTTTGTATAACTTCCAGCATGCTCCATCGTTGATTTATACATCACCATAAAGGTAGCGCCAATAATCTCCATAATAATTCCAGCGGAGCTGGCAATAATGGCGGGTAAAGTTGCCTCTGAAGTCATAGCTTGGGTTATTCCAAAAATGACAATACCAAATCCAAGGATCATGACTGTAACACTCAACCAGAAAATAAAATTAACTTGTCGAATATTCATATCAAAATATAATTCTAGTCGGGTGCGTGCAGCATCCCACGAAGGTTTTATTTTTTCTGGATCTTTTTCAGCTTTTTTATCAGCCTCTTGAATTTGATTTTTTTTGATTTCAATCTCTTTTTTTACGATACTTTGCCCATAGAATGATGCTGACATTCCAAGGGCTATCGAGACGAGGGCTATAATTTCTTTGCCAAACGATAGTAAAAAAGCTTCCATTATTTTTCTTCCTGTACATTAATCTCCCGAACCCAGCGCAATCTATTTTTCTTATTCGCGCCCAGCCGCCGGGCGATCTCTGATGCGTTGATCGTTGGCTCATTGACTAACCACCACCGGATCGCAGCGGTCTGTACGATCGACGGCTCCCCTTTATACCTGAGTCGCTTTATTGATATGATGATTCACTTCTCATGTCTATGTAGGGAGAAGACTCTGAGGATGATGAAGTAGAACTTAAGCTATTATCCTTACATACCTACCTTGAAGCCTTCATAATACTCGCGTGATCCAACGAAAGAAACGGTGGTATTGTTATTTATGGCATCAGAATAACCTCTGGCTCGATCATAAGCCTTGTTGCCCATAACTACCTCCATTAATGAAGCAGGATCAATAAGCGATGATTTATCCTATCATGCACGTCAAGCTGAATTGTATGCTCACTATAATTCTGTGTGATACTCTGGTATAGTCATAATCCAACAAAGGAGCTGTTATGACTTTTGAAGAGTACGCCAAGCAACACATTGTGGACATTCAAGCAGGCAGGATTGCAATCGATAACATCCATGATGCAATCGCAAACCTTGAAGAAAACTTGAAACTTGTTTCAACGCCAACCCCACCATTGTTAGAGTTTAATGGTGATCTCCTTGCCTTTTATATTCCGGCGAATCAAGCATGGTGTGTTCAATTCAACCCGAAACAGGGCAGTAAACTCAACCCTGTACTTCACCCGTTCTTGCCTTATTACGAAGCGGTTACCAAGTTTAATTATATCGCTGCACGAGTACGAGAAGAATCAGGTAATTAGATGAAGAGCCGCTCTAGTCATCATCGACTAGAGCGGCTCTGTTGCATAAAGAGTATTGATGCCGTCCTCAATGAATGATTTACATAACTATATTCCCATTTTTTAAGGTTTTGACTGGGTATACTATAGTATATTGCTTGAAGTCAAAAGGAGAAACTATTATAATCCTTACAATTCTTTGATAGGTCATTATTGAGAGTTATTGTAAAAAACACCAGAATCAAATTAATTAATCAGAGGGGATACCAAATGACAGAAGAAAAACAAAGCAACCTTCAAGGTACTATCGGATTAATTCTTGCTGCACTTAGTATGGTAGTTCCAATAGTATGGAGTGGTATTGATAAAGACGTGAAGAGTCTCAGTTATGCAATCATATCAAGTAGTCAAATCGTTAGTATTAATGAAGAAGCCAAAGAGAAAATACAGATTACATTTGATGGTACTCCCGTAGAAGATGTAAGGCTCATTCTCTTAGAAATAACTAATGATGGTGATATTCCAATCATAAAATCTGATTATGAAATGCCAATTACTATAGAAATTGATAATCAAGAACAAATCCTCTCTGCTAATATAGTTGATGTTTCCCCTGAAAATCTCACAATACCCTTATCCGTAACAAATAAAAGAATCACACTAGATCCTGTATTACTAAACCCAGAGGATAAGATTACAATTAAGATATTAATAAATAATCAATCAAATATAAATATATCATCACGAATAATTGGAATAAATAACATAAAAGATACAACTATACCGAAAAAATCTATATCCTCAGTAGTTTTCTTGATATTTATAACATTTTCTGTTGTAGCTTATGCTCCTTTACTCATTATAGAGAACTTAAGGCGCAAAAAAAACTTACTAATATGGTTAAATTTGGTTTTTCAATTTATCGGATTTTCAACCAATTTATTTGTATTAATAACGAACATGCAAGATTTAATAAAGTATTATCCTAATTAATTGTCTATAACTGGTCTGACCACTCAATACCAAAATTTTCAGCCATTGGTCGTAGCTTCTGTAATATTGCAATAGTAGGCCTACTCATTAACGCATTCCGGAGATGCAATTAAGATTGTCGTGCGCGGATAGCGACGCGGATCACAAGCCTGAATGTCGGTGCAGTCGTGGTCGGTATCAGGGTGGTTCATATTATTGGTTTCGATTACCAGTTTCCAGTGGTTGAGTGCCATGCGCACGGTAGCCCCAGCATTGACTACGCCCGTTGAACTACCACCAGCACTACAAAACAAATCGGTAACGGTCATATCGCTCATTGGCTGATTGCTCCTAAAAACAAAACCGCGCCTCGGAGTGAAGCGCGGTTTGCAGTAGTTATTGAGATAAACTTTATAACCAGAGGCATCGCGAAGGATAAACTCTTGGCAATGGTCTGCTAAAACCACAAACGACCCGCTGGGGGTCGCTTGTGGGAGAGAAGAGAGAGGAGAAGGTTTGACGTTAGTATACCAGAACATACGGCTTATTGCTATTAGAAGACTATTAATGTGCTCCACCCTCAGCATCGGTTGATGGTTAGGGATTGCCTGCTTGGAGCGATTTCCACCGCGTATAGTTCCCTTGAATAGCATCTTGGCACAGTGGTGCAGCTTCAAGTCCCCAAAGCAGATGCCGAATCGTTTCGGCGCGATCGCGTGTTTTATACATAATTCGTGCGTCGGGCCATGGCGCAGTCGCTGGCTCTGCCCATGCTTGAACTGTATACCACCCTTGCCAGCCAATAATACAGACTGACTCTTGATCAGGGTATGCTTCGCGACGAAATATTAAGTTCGTCATGCTCTTTCCAACAAATAATGGCGTTGGATAGGGGACGGCCACCAGATCGGCGAGCAGATCAAGATACATGATATAGACGGCTCGATAGGGATCATCTGGTTCGGACGTGTTTACCGAGAACGTTAATTCTTCAATAATCGTGCGATTTTTGCTATTTCGATATTGATGGAGTTCCATCGATCTTCCTCGCTCATAGTGGGCTGTGCGTCCTTCAGTATAGCAGCTTGATATATCAATGAATCGCATGGTTTAGTCAATGCGATTCTCCACCCATTTCTTACGCCACAATCTTTTCAAACCATGCAGCCCGCAAAAAGCGATGCGGCTGCTGAATCCGTTCCCCGTGTTTCGTATACTGGGCTGTCCAAATCGGTGTAAGCACGCCTGACTCGCGCACCGCGTCGATCGTCGTAATCAGCAATTGACTGCCAGGCCAGCCGATTTCCCACGCATCAAGCACGGCCCGTTTGCGCCGTTCGGTTGGCACCGTAAAGGCAATCAGCGGCCAACTATACCGCCCTTCCCAATACTTCGAGCGATACAACTCCCCATACGAGTGGGCTTTCCCCGTTATAATACTCAACTCCTCGGTTCCGCGATCAATCTCAATGGCATAGAGTTGATCAATTTGCTTTGATTGTTGACCAATCCCCAGCCATGGATAGAGTGACGAGCGCTCACAATCTGGTTGCGTCGCATCAGCCCAGCGGCGGACTACGACAATCCCATCGGCGCGTGGCCGTGCGGTTGGGCCTAAGTCCATCTCGATATAACTGCTCATCCCGACAATGCCAGGCACGTAGGGTAATGACTGAATCAAACTGGTGATGACTTCGGCATATTCAATTTGATGCTCGGCTTGATGTTGGGGATTGACCATCGTGGGAGCCAGTCGCTCGCTGCCTTCCTCGAGCATGGGAAAGGCCTGTTTGACGATCTCCCAGCCGAGCGGCGTAAGACTATATAAGCGGCCATGGCGCGTCCAGCCTAACGCACCACGCGGGTCATAGCCATGCGATTGAAAGTGTTCGCAATAGGTCAGCAGTTTGGCATCGACGAGCTTGACCAACGTGCGATTGACCGTCTGAATTGTCACAGTAAACGGATGGCCCCACGCCGTGCGTAGGTGGCGAGACAGCAAGCGCCCAAGGCGAGCAATGAGCAGCAGGATGTGTAACTCGATGGGATTGAGGCCAACGGAGAGCGATAATGCCATGAACAACCTCCTCAGGATGAAAACGGTGGCTATGCAGCCTGTTAAAGAATGTCGGCACGACCAAACAGCCAGTTTAGGCCATTCTGATGGGTTATTCTTTTTTTGGCGGTTTGTGGGTGATGGGAATGCGCTCTGAATGCAGAATGAACACGGTTTGAACGGTTATTAGGGGAATGGAGCAAATGGCCGCCCTAAGTAGTAAGGACTATTCAATCATAAACCTTGTTATAGTTCGTTCTAAAAATAAAATTGCGCTACTAGAGTAGCGCAAGCCCATCATAAGAGAATTATGAATGCCACTTAATCACGAACAATCAGTAAATCATGGGGTTTATACGACATTTCCAGCCAATACCGAGTACCCGGCAAAATAGGATCACCAAATGACTGGAATGGCTTATTAAGCATAGCACATCGTGTTTGATAATCGAATACGCCAACCGTAACTGGTGGATTCGTATACCGCTCAAGAAGCCGAATCCGAACGGTTAAGCAGCCTGTTGTAATCTTGATCTTGATACGATTGTTTTTAATACATCCATCGGCATAATGATCAGACGTTCTCCAATAACGCTGTCCACCTTGGTTTTCTTCGATGGCCACATACGCATAACCTGTACCGGGACAACCTCGCGTGTCATCAACAATGACATCATCATCAACAGGCTCTGAATCATTCGCAAATGATGAGGGCGTTGAAAGACTACCAAGGCATATCAAACAAAGCAATAAGTAGATAAACCGACGATTCGACTTCATGAATCCTCCTTAAAATACACTGTTCACTCACATACTTTAGTGGATAGCCTAAGATTATACAAATAGATGTATAGCTGCATTATCAGATGCAATCGCGCACGGCGAAGCGCACGCCATCGAGATAGACCGCATCAAGCTGAAGCAGTAAGCCCACCTCGGTCGTCCGATACCGCGCTTGCACTCCGCTCAGCTGTAAATACACCAAGGCGCTCCGCAACATCTCCAGCGCTTCCTGTTGGCTCACCGGTTTGATCTGTCGCAGCACGGCGTTGTTTGTGCGCTTCGTAGGCCGCTTTGCGCTCGTCACTGAGTTGGTCGAAGGTTCCACCGTAGCGACTGCTACGGTTGCTCCCGCTGCCTTTTCGCCATTGCCAATATTGCCCATTACCTTTCACCTCGGTACGCCAATCCAACGGATTGAACGTATCTATTAAGAGCGGAAGATCAAGAAATCCGATGTTGCCACCATCATCAACCCTCATTGCCACCAATGGTGACACGACATCTGCCAGTTCCTGCATTGGTGGCATTGGTGGAAGTGTTGTACTTCCACCAACGGCAATCACTGGCACTATGGGTTTGGGTGGTTAGCTTGCTGCTCAAAAAGCAATGTCCAATGATCATCCTCGTTCTGCATGGGCTGCTGATTGGGAACCGATGATACTGGTAATGGTGGCAATTCGGTTGATCGCGGTGGTGGCATGGGTGGTACAACAGGCTGCAATGCTGGTGGCACTGGTGGCAACTCGGCTGATCGTGATGGTGGAATGGTGGTATCAATCGGCAATCCAACAATTTGGCGCGTAATAGTCAAGGCACTGTTATACGCGCCCTGCTCGGCAACCTTGGCAATATCGCTTGCCTGTAATGCCATCATTAGCGATTGCTTCACCTGGGCAATTTGCTTCATGGCAAACTCATGCTCAGCACTCACCCGCGCATACTCCGCCTCACGCATCAAAGCCCGTTTTGATGTTTCCAGCAAGCGATCTGACTGACGATCCTTTTGTCCATCATCGGCAAGATAGACCAAGCCCCAGCCGATAATCGTAATCGCCGGACCAATAAAGGGAATCGCTAATTGCCACATCGTAAAAAAGCTCGATAATTCAAGCTGCTTAATTAGTTGGTAGCTGGTGGTGGCATTAATCGCCAAAACGACCACATCTATCAACCAAAAGAGAATCCCTACAATGAATTGTGTTCCCGGTGCCAGCCAATAGTGCAATGCCAACGGAATCAAGCAAGCACTCAGAAAGGTTCCTAGAATTCCAATACCAACTAAGGCTTGCATGATCAGTGAATCGCTGATATCACCGAGGGCAAAGCCAACCAAGACCTCCATCATCACGATCGAAAGTACATAGGCCAAGCCGCTACCGAAAATGATCAACGACTTAATCGATTGACGATTATGGGAAGCAAGCATCAGGCGGCCCCCTTTTGTTTCACAACGGTTAAACGGGTGGCGTGTTGCCAGACGCGCACGATCGGCAGCTCAATCAAACTGGCTGGTTGGGCCGTGGGGTCATGCTGTTCGCCAATCATCGCATGGGTTGCTTTATGGGCTTTATAGTCACTAACGGTCGTGGCCACATGGCAACAGGTGCTGCAATACCAACGACCGTGTTTATTTAGTTGATCCATTGGTGCTCCTAAACCAAACAACACCACCCATTGCGGTGGTGTTGTTCGCCGAATATCCTAGCGTTCACAGATGATCGTATGATGAATTAAGCCGTTGACAGGCTCGTCTCCCGCTCCAACGACACGTTCTGGTTGAAACCGAATAAGCGTGAGAAAAACATCGTCAGCAATGGCGGTGTTTTTCGTTTTAGGCTTCAGGAGCAACCAGTCTATGACAAAATTCCGAGGCGCGATTGAGTATGAAAAACCACCACCTGATGAACACAATGATATTCAGAATTTAATCACCAACTTTCGTAGACTCAACAACATGTTCATTGCGGTTTCGTTTGTGCATATGGCATTCACCATGCTTGCGTTCACCCATGGTTTAGTTGGTTTCGCGTGGTTTATCGTGGCCTGCGCAACCATGGCCATGGTGCTGGGCATTGACTTGGCCTTGATGTGGTTGAGCGCTTACATCGGCATTCAACTCAAGCATAAACAACCCATTGGCTTTTGGAACTGGCTTGCGTTCATCATTGCGTTGGCCGTGGAAGTTACCTTCAATACCGCATCCTTGATCATCCACATGCCGCCAAGCATGGGCTTCTTTGGCTATCTGATTGCGGGCACATTTGGTTCTTTCGTTGCCCTGATCATCTATGCCAGCGCAACCGCCCCGAATCGCCTGCGCCAAACCATCGACTATATTAAACACCTTGAGCGCGTTGATGCTGAGAACGAGCGCAAGCGCCTCGAAGCCCAACGCAAACAGCAACGACAAACGGCCATGCAGGAGCGTTTTGAGCCATCAGAAAGCCACAACGAAACCATCGCAATGTTGCCTGAACCAGATGAATCAGCCGCTCTGCGCACCACCAATGGCAAGAGTGCGATCAGTGCTGATGATATTCACGCAATCCTGAAAGTTCTCTACGAAAAGAACATTACCGAGTTCAAAACCAAACAAGACCTTCGCCGCTTGCTTGGTTTTACGTCAACCTCCAGTGGCACGAAAGCCTTTGATACCTTGCAGCGGTATGCGATGGTCGAAGCTGGCGAAAGCGGCTACGAAATTATTTGGGAGAATGCCAACGCAATCAACTAACGAAAGCTTGGCATATTGCGCGAAACCACATCGGAGTGATGTGGTTTCGCTGTTTTAGGAGCAATGATGAGTCTTAAAACCCGAAGCCCACTTGGCTATATGCACCATCGCAACCGTGTGTTGGTTGCGCGAGGCTTGCCCCAAAACGCGACGGTGAAAACCCGCTGGCAGTTCGTAAACCGCAGCCGTTTAATTGCGGAGGCGAGCATGCTGTTGATTTGGGTGGTCTTATGGATTGCCAATGGGATTGCCACGGCGAGCGCCGTCGTGCTCGGTGGTCTTTGGCTTCAATACCACGGCATATGGGTCCATGCTGGAGTGCTCGATTGGTTTGTGATCGGATGCTTGAGTCATGTGGTGGTTTCATTTGTTGGCCAACATCTCTGGCGCGGGGTAAATGTGCCAAACGAGCTACGCTGGTATCAGCAAGTACCCTACTTTTTCGTGCACGTCGATCGCATGCGATTGACCTGTGCCGTGATCGTTAGTTCACTCGATGCCACGGCAACCGGCTGGTATATCCAAACAGTGTTGAATGATGTGTTTGGGTATCGCTGGTGGTTTGCGCTCGTGAGCGGATTGCTGGCCGCGCTGGTGGCCTTGAGTGCCGAGCCAATGATTCGCCAATTTGTGCGTGGGGTGCGCGATGTGCTGAAAGGGACGGCTGCCTCATGCAAGGACTGATCATTGTTATTACGCTGGTAGCTATTGTTGCTTCGGTCATCGTGATCACCAGTCGCCAGAAACCGCTTGTCATGCCCACGCGATCCACACCCGCCATCAAACGCCAGCCCATCAATATCCGCATGATGAAGCGTCGGTACTTAAAACGAACCCAGCGCATGCAGGAGCAGTATCACCACGAGCAATTGAAACTATGCATGCTGCTGCTCTACCACAGCTACCGCCGCGAACAAACATCTATCGGCCATCATTAAGTGAAGATCAGCCGCACCTCACAACAGAGACGCGGCTGTTTATCGGGGAGGGGCGAATACGGTCATTTGGTTATTCTCGGTTCTCAGTGTTCAAACCGTGTTCATTCTGCATTCAGAGCGCATTCCTATCACCCACAAACCGCCAAAAAAAGAATAGCCCATCAGAATGGCCTAAACTGGCCGTTTGGTCGTGCCGACATTCTTTAACAGGCTGGATAGCCACCATTTTCATCCTGAGGAGGTTGTTCATGGCTTCATCGCTCGCTATTGGCCTCAATCCCATCGAGTTGCACATCCTGTTGCTCGTTGCTCGGCTTGGGCGTTTGCTGTCTCGCCACCTGCGTACCGCGTGGGGTCATCCGTTTACCGTGACGATTCAGACGGTTAATCGCACGTTGTCCAAGCTCGTCGATGCCAAGCTGCTCACCTATTGCGAACACTTTCAATCGCATGGCTATGACCCGCGTGGTGCGCTGGGCTGGACACGCCATGGCCGTTTGTATAGTCTCACGCCGCTCGGCTGGGAGATCGTCAAACAGGCATTTCCGATGCTCGAAGAAGGCAGTGAGCGGCTGGCTCCCACCATGGTCAATCTCCAGCATCAAGCTGAACACCAGATTGAATATGCCGAGGTCATCACTAGCTTGATTCAGTCCTTGCCGTATGTGCCTGGCATTGTGGGAATGAGTAGTTATATTGAGATGGACTTAGGCCCAACCGCACGGCCACGCGCCGATGGCATCGTCGTGGTGCGCCGCTGGGCCGATGCAACGCAGCCCGACTGTGAGCGCTCGTCACTCTATCCGTGGCTGGGGATTGGTCAACAATCAAAGCAAATTGATCAACTCTATGCGATTGAAATTGATCGCGGAACTGAGGAATTGAGTATTATCACGGGGAAGGCGCATTCGTATGGGGAGTTGTATCGCTCGAAGTATTGGGAAGGGCGCTACAACTGGCCGCTGATTGCCTTTACCGTGCCGAGCGAACGCCGCAAACGGGCGGTGCTCGATGCGTGGGAAATCGGCTGGCCTGGCAGTCAATTGCTGATTACGACGATCGACGAGGTGCGTGAGTCGGGTATTCTCACGCCGATCTGGACAGCCCAGTACACCAAGCAAGGCCAACGCATGCAGCAGCCGCATCGCTTTTTACGGGCAGCGTGGTTTGAGAAGATCATCGCATAAGGAATGGAGCAACTGCAGCTACCAGACATGCTATCCACCAATACATCATGCTGCTATACTTTTGATTGCCAATAGTCTGAATAGGAGCGAGGAGCATCGATGGAACTCCATCAATATCGAAATACCAAAAACCGCACAGTGACAGAAGAATTAACATTCTCAATAAGCACGTCCGAACCGGATGATCCCTATCGAGCTGTCTATATAATGTATCTTGATCTGCTTGCCGATCTCGTGGTCATCCCCTATCCAACGCCATTACTTGTTGGAAGAAGCATGATGTACTTAACGTTTCGTCGTGAAGCATACCCCGATCAAGAGTCAGTCTGTATTATTGGTTGGCAAGGGGCGTATACAGTTGAAGCATGGGCGGAGCCAGCAACTGCGCCATGGCCCCACGCACGAATTATGTATAAAACGCGCGATCGCGCCGAAACGATTCGACATCTGCTTTGGGGACTTGAGGCTGCACCAATGTGCCAAGATACCTTTCAAGGGAACTATACACGTTGGAAATCGCTCCAAGCAGGCAATCCCCAACCATCAACCGATGCTGAGGGTGGAGCGCATTAATAACATTCTAATAGTGATAACCCACATCTTCTGGTATACTGAAGTCAAACCTTCTCCTCTCTCTTCTCTCCCACAAGCGACCCCAGCGGGTCGTTTGTGGTTTTAGGCTGTGAACGTTAATCATTGGAGTTCAATCTATGCCTGCATCACCTCATCGGCGGCACGCAATCCACTGAGGTAGGCTCCATGGAAGGGATAGGTGCGTTCTGTTGCTTCTCCCGCGAAGAACAATCGTCCAGCAATCGGTTGTGCAAGGTCATCACGCAGGGCATCGGTTGCGCCAACGACCAAAAAGGAGTATGAACCAAATGCATAGGGGTCAGCGCCCCAGCGGGTGATTTGCCACGCCTCAGGATCAGGAATTTCCTGCCCATAGATCGTTCGCAGGACTTGCATCCCATCGGCAATAATCTCCGCATCGCTGCGTGATTCAAGCATACGAGCATACGAACCAGCATTAAAGCCGAGCAAGATCGGTTTATCGGTATAGTGATAGATGTTGAGGAATTCGGCCCAACGGCCTTTTTGTTCATCAATATAGTTAATGATCTCCGGTTCCTTGGGCCAGAACGCGCTTGCAAAGCGCAGCCATGTCTTGTTGAGCAGCCCTGATCTGAGCAAGGTGATCGCATCGGTTTTTATGGTATCGAGCGGTGGAGTGAACTGAATACGGCCCTGTTTGAGCACACCGAGCGGAACGGTGATAATGACGTGCTCCGCTTCAAACGTAGTGGTATCGGTTGTGATCGTGATTGATTCAGCAGTGTAATTGATTGCGTTAACGGGTTGCCCAGTGTGGATCGTGAGGCCCGCCGTGAGTTGATCAAGGATTTGATCATACCCATCAAGAAAGATCACATCACCCCCAACAACTTCCCCATCGTTGTCCCAATACTGGGCTGATAATTCCTCGACATCGGCAGCATACTCATGTTCAATCGTGCTATTGATGCTGAAATTCAAGCGTGGTTGATCGATTGATTCAGCTTGTTCAACGAGAACCTGCTGCATCGCCGCTGCGAGTGACATATCATCGGTATCTTCAACCAACTCAGCCACAGCATCCAGCAGTGTGACCAACTGCTCCTCAAGCTGTTCCACAGCGGCATCGTCGAGTTCATCACCCTCCATGGTATAGACCAGACTATTTTCATAATCGGTGGGTGTTCGCTCAATCCTAGCAGTATCTGCCAGATCGGTGAGGGGATTCTGTGTGACTCCATGAATCCACGAAGCCCCTAAATCGACAGGCATATCGTTCCAGGTGCGGCTTGTCCAAATGCGCCCGCCGATCCGATCGCGCCCTTCGATGATCTGGACGCGATAGCCGTTTGCTTGGAGTTTGGCGGCAGCGGCTAATCCAGCAATTCCCGCTCCAATTACGATGACCTGTGGGGTGCTGTCACTCGTTACTGGGCTATTCGATGTAGTGGTTGGCTTGATGGTTGGTGTATTCGGATCATTGGGTGTACAAGCAGGCAGCCATGGACTAAGGCTAACGAGTGCCGCAAGTTTCAGGATATCGCGCCGTGTGTAGGGCATACATCCTCCAAATAAAGGTGATTATATGACTTCGCACAACCATTCTGGCTAGGATTCGGTTAGAAAGATATGGATTCAATGAGGCAAGAGATAGTTTTATAGAGACGTGTATATATTAATATAGGTACTTATTGGATTCCTCAAATGTGCGTAAGGTTGTTCGTTAGTTGCAGTTCCTAGGATTACCATCACCACGCGAATGGATACGGCAATTGCTCGGTAGCAACAAGGATGTTCTGCTATGACTCAACCAAACTCATTGCATCAAATTATGACTGCGTTAGGTGGTTCCCTCTCGTCGGATAAGGGCGATTCTACCGACTATATTGTTCCACTCCCAACATTTGATCATACCAGTGTTGTCCAAACACTCTTTACCCAATTAGCCCATGTCACGCCAGGGGTTCTTGGGTCTGTTTTAATGAATAGTGCTGGTGATGTGCTTGCGTCAACGTTACCCGATCATCTGAATGTGATGCAGGTTACGGCGATTAGTGGGCCATGGTTACGCATTGCTGATAAGGTGGCACAGAGCGTTGGATTAGGGCATACCGAAGAAAGTTTGATCCGAACGGCAGAGGGGTTTTGTAGCATTCGACCAATTCATAGTCATATTGTTATTACCGTCCTCAGATCGCAATCAAATTTAGGCTTCTTTTGGCTGAACATGGCCGATATGGAGCAACTATTAATATCAGTCTTGGCTGGAATTCCGCTTGATCACGATGGATCGCAGTACTGATGGATGGCTGCGATGCGACAAAATAGCAGTGTATGAGTTCGCAGGTGTGCATTCAATGATGCTATAGATGGCTCCCATAAAAAAAGACTAGACAATGCTAGTACCAGTGTCATGAATGTTAAGGACTGATAGGCCTCGTTATGGCACGAACTGATGGGTATACTAGGACTATCGAAATTCATATCCTCCTCTCTCTTCACTCCCACAAGCGGCTCCGATTTGCGAGCCGTTTGTGGTTTTAGCGGATATTTCCCCATTCATGCCAGAAATCGCGTTCGTGTGGCTCTTACTAAGAATCTATAGAAGGAGTCCATCATGCAGAAACATGAAGCACTGGCCCAGATCGAGGCAATCATTGACGATCTCTCAAATGGCGAACTCTTCGACGCAGTTGGCGTTGCAGGGTCGCATCTTATCGACTGAAGCCCATCGACATATTTTGATGGATATCATTAATCAGCAGTTGGCGGCTCCGCCCAGTGAATCCATAAATTGAGGCGCTAAAAAACACCACGTCCCTGATCGGTTGCAGCACAGTTCGATCAGGGGCGTGGTGTGATGTAAAGGTTCACCAACTATTTCCTTGCTTGATGCGCAGGCCAGACACCAAGAGGTCAGTGTGGCATCGTCATACCCATCCATCCCGTGATGACGTATGATGGGTATGACGATGCCACATGGACGGGTTAGCTGATCAGACCAAACCTACCACCAACGGCAGGAATGGCATCAGGCAAGAGCAACTTTTGGGAATGGTAACTGGCCTCGATCTCGGCAATATGGCGGGAACGAAAAGGGCCAAGCACACAGTCACCAAACACAACCACCAACCCACCATGGATCATCGGCACGGTCGTGCCGTTGGGAAGGTAAATCACATCACCACGGCGGACGGGCTGAAAGCGGTATGGAAACGTATTTCGGGGCATTAATCGCTCCTTGGGTGGGACGGTCTCCTGCCTCGGTGCGGGGCTGCTCATCAACCGTGCCTGTGGTGGTCGTGTTCCATCGAGGTGACGATGCCCATTGTCGCCTGCATCGATGGGCACGACATCCTTTGCCAGACAAGCACTATCCCTCCCGAGCAGATGACCGTCGTTGTCTCACACTGCAAGAGTCGTGCACTCTTGTATCCGGTTTCGTGCGGCGGTGTCGTTCGTGCGCGGAGCTAGTGTCTTACGTCCATGCAAAGCCTCCTTCGGTGTTCCCTCAGATGCAGCAGGAAGTATACCAACCCTGCGCAGCCGAACGACACCAGCATGGGTGCTAGTACCGTGGATGCCCCATGGGGAGCCGCTATCGCTCGTTGGGAATTCATCGCGAACCTGTTCAATTGGTAAGGTGCGAACAGGTATGGTTGGGTTGGTGGCTATGCGAGGGAGCACGTGGAAATTTTCCACGTGCTCTTGTTTCTTTTAGGCTTGTGCCAGCCACAGGTCGAGTTGCTTAATCGGGGCTTCGGGCGTAACCGCCACCTCACCACATCCTCTCGCGAGGATCACAAAACCCACACCACACGGCGTGGGTTTTTCTTTTGTCCATTATCTTTCAAGATAATGGACTTTTGTTACTCAAACAGGCCACATCTGATCAGTTGATAGCACAGTCTGATCAGGGGTGGCCTGTTTGTTAGTTATTACCGAATGCTGGTGCAAGCACGCGGCAACGGTTTGCTAGTATAGCACGCTCAGGGCACACAAGAGCCGCCGACTGGCACTGTCAATGCAGATCGGCGGCTTCCACCCAACTATGCGCTCTATAGCGCACATACTTGCAGCAGCTTCAATGCCACAATCAACTCATCCTTAGTGCTTACCATCTGTTCCCCCGCAACTCGATATTTCATAATCCTATCATTCACATTCAGCGAGTGGCTTTCTATACTCACTACACGAAGGAGGTTGTGTATGATTACTTCTTGGCGTATCGCTATCCGTTGGTGTGCTGGCCTTCTCTGGGTCATTGGGGTTATTGGTATGCAGGTTGGCCTTATTCGGTATACACAGTTTATGGCTCCGCTCACCACCTCGTATTACGATCATAACATCCTCCTGTATTTTGGTGAACACATCCTCTTTCTCCTGCTACTGGTCTTTAGTGGCATTGCCTATCATCAGCGTTGGCGACTTGGGTGGATGTCTATTGCGGGGATTGCTGGATTGCTGGTATTGACTGGTGTTGCATCGCGCCGTCCGATCGGGCGTTTTCGTGGAATGCTCGATATCTCGCTCATCCCGCAGCCATCTGACAATACATGGGCACAACACTATCATCGTTCGCTTGATGGTCCGGAGTGGATGATCGGTGGAGCCATCGCAATCCTGATCGCCAGTGTTCTCTATCTTGGGGTTGGAACCTATGACCCCAATCAGCAACCACGTGCTTACCGATGGACGTGGATACTCTGGCTCCTTGGAGTAACGCGTATTGCAGTGGGGATTGTAGTCTTTGCGTGGTTTGATACAATCCTAGCACAACTCCATGTGGATGCGTCATTTATTGAAGCTGGGTTCTGGACGCACATCCAGTTTATGATCATGAGCGTCTTCTTTTGTTTTATTCTTGGGATGAGCGCTCTTGTGTGGTGGAATATCGCACGCTCGTGCGCATTACCAGCACTCTGGGTGAGTGCGGTTGTCCTGATCTTAATTACGGTTACGACGAGTGTCCCACTTGATACCTATCACGAGCGAAAATCGAATAAAACAACCCCGATATCACTTAAGCAATCAATTGCACTAACCTATCCCGTGTATCACCATGCACACTGGCTGATGATGACGGGAGCATGGAGCATAATTCTTCTGAGTACTGGGTGGAAACTCCATGATGTATGGCGAGATCTACGGGAACATCCGCAGACGATGACTCCCGATACCATACCACCCTCAACCCATGCTTGATGCCCAGCATTGAAGCACAAAAAAACCAAGGAGCACGTGGGAATTTTTCACGTGCTCCTTGGTTTTTAGCCCTGCGACAACCACAGATCCAGCTGCTAAATTGGCGCTTCCGGCGTAACACTCACCTCGCCTGTCACTAAATTGACTGAGGTTTCTGCTAGTGTGTAACTGCGTTTATTGATTGCACCAGAAAAATCGCCGACAGTGATCACATTCCAACAGATTTGTCGTTCCATGTCCAGGCACTTCTTCGCTGATTCCGCCGTGGTAGAGCCGATAGTGCTCATTTGACCCGTTGGGAGATCTTAACGTAGCGTGGGTGGAGCATCACGGCTCATCACGTACCAACACGGCATACTAGGAATGGGCGATCATGATGTTTACTCCACTACGGCGATCAAAAAAGAACTCCTGAATGCACACTATCCCCGCGTGGGATCAATGATGATCGGTCGGTTGACAAATCGCAATCGATGGCGGAAAGGCGCGTATGCAAACGTTTGATATTGCCAACGCAGGCGATTTCTCTGATGGGAGCATCAATGCCGTTCGCACGGCGATGAATGCGGCAAAAGTAAGGAAACCCTATGCGTGTATTCAGTATCGGTACAACGAAACATTAACCTACTATATTCCTGATTCTAGTGAATCAGTTGAACACTTAATTGCGCTGGTCGATACGATAGTCGTGGCCAACCCCGGTATCAAAACAGCCACGGTGATGAATGAACAATCACACATCCTTTGGATGGTTGAGCGCAACAGGCATCATGGGTATCTCATGGAACAATCAATCTTGCGATTATGCGCTGGTTATACCTGCTGGGAATGTGGCCATTGTCAAGCCACCCCCTTCCGTTGCTGCCTCATATGCTCGATGGATAATACCTGTCAGCCTTCACCGCTGCGATGGGTGCACACCTATCGTGATGATTGCGCAGCGTTTCAATAAACCTCCTATGCGCCTTTGGGAATAGCCTATAATCGTCGGTTGGTTCATGACGGAACGTCTCTGTCTAGACTGATAGCGCCCTTCAAAGAGTGTTGGCTCCGCTCTTGCAGTTCGACCCATGGCGTTTGTGTGGTATTCCTATACCTCTAGCTAGACAGTGCTTGATTCATGAGCACATCTATGGCATAGTAGAACCCGAAGAAGATTCTTAAATGCACCATCGAGACCAATGAGGTCGTATGCAGCCCACCATTGTCATTGTTGAAGATGATCATTCCATTGTTGCCGTTTTAGAGGAATTTTTAGCGGATGAAGGCTATGCGGTCATCAGTCTTACCTCGGTAGGTGCATTGATGGCCTATTTTGCGCAACAGATACCCCAGTTAATTCTCACGGATGTCAACCTCCCTGATGGTGATGGCGGTACCATTGGATCACTGTTGGCGAGCAACGAGGCGACGCGTGGGATTCCCATCATTGTTATGAGTGGCCACAATGAACTCGCCCTGAACCTTGATCACCACGCGGGTAGCTTTCTCGCGAAACCCTTTGATCTTGGACATCTGCTTCTGATGATCCAGCAACTCCTTCGGGTATCCAACGACAATGCCGCAGTATAAAGAATGATGGACTATTCAAATGGCCTTCGAACATGCTCGGGTAGAGTGAGCGTGAGAGTAAAAGTATGGTGAAACCATACTGCTTGTTATGGGTGTGAAAGGCCGATAAGGATTGACCAAACGGCTGAGGGTAATGCGGTTATTTGGTGATCTATCGACTGCGAGGGAGCTATGCCCACCTATGAACATCAAGTTGCCCGCCTGTGGACTGGTATTCGGAGCCTCTGTTTAGGATATCGGTACGAGCACCGTTTGCGAGGAGCCTATGCGCAATTACTCCTCGTTAATCGTGATGTGGTAGGGGATTTACTCGATGAGTATCATGCCTTAGTCCGAGCGTTTGCGCTCTATGGCGGTATGGGTGGTGGGGCCAATCAGCCGCTTGCTGGGGCGATAACTGTAGAAGGTTTTGAGTTGATTGTGGATTTATATTTATCCTTCTATCAGAAAGTGCGGGCAGGTGCTCATGGATGAGACTGTTTCAATGGGTCGAGTTGCTTAATAACTGGTCTTTAGACGGCAATACATCAGATAGCGCCAACGAATGACAAGCTCTTCTTGGGCGGATCGTTTAAGCGAACTCATTGACTCAGTATTTGATCCTGTGATGGATGAACCACAATCCAGCGTGCGTGTTTGGTTCATACGAGGGATAATCATCTACATTTGTCCACTGTTCCTGTATGGTTGGTGCTCTGCGTTGCATTATGATTGTTCCGAACTGAGTAGTGTATGGATAAGCTGAAGAAGATTCGTTAAGTCAAACGGTTTGGCAAGAAATGCTTGATACGGGCCATCAATCGTGGTCACGGTTGTCCCTCCACTCATGAGAATGATGGGAGGCTGAGTCATCCCGGGAATAGTGGTAATGCGCCGACAGAGGGTTATGCCATCCATCTCAGGCATCATAATATCGATAAAAATAAGGTCAAGAGGCATCGTCTGATAGACTGCTAAGGCTTGGTGTCCGGTTGCAACCGTGTGTACGACATACCCTTCATCACCTAAAACGTCTTCGAACAACTCTCGTATGGAGGGTTCGTCGTCAACCACGAGAATGTGGGTAGTCATGGCTAGAAATTCCTTATCCATCTTAGATGCTTAAGTGCATAGGGGATGTGAATGAATATATGGGCAAACCTGTCGCACAGGATGTATATAATCGAATGAACCCATGCCTACTATATCATGAGTAATATGCGAGGTTGTACTATACAAAAAAGAGATGTAGCAAAAAGCACTCCATCAATCAACCCAAGAAAACATTTTCTCTTGAAGGTGTGGTAGTTTTGGCCGGATTTTACAAACAAGCGTGCAGGTGGGATGTTCCCACCTGCACGCTTGTTTTATTTAGCCCTGCGCCAGCCACCGATCGAGCTGCTTAATCGGCGCTTCGGGCGTTACGGATACCTCACCCGTGACCAAATTAACCGAGGTTTCAGCCAGCGTGTAGCTTCGTTTGTTGATTGCGCCGGACAAATCGCCAATGGTAATCACATCACCCCGCGTTAGCGTATCCAGCGGCTCACGCACGTTGTAGTCATTGCGCACGGCTCGCACGCCCAGACTGGCGCGAACGGTGGGCGCGGCATCGGTCAATGCGACGCTGCGCAACGTGGCCGCCTCGGTTGCATCGGTGGTTTCACTGGCAAGCGTGCGCTGGCGAACGATGCCCAAGGCATAGCGCTCGCTGGCGTGTTCCGCGAAGGCGGTATAGAGCGGTTGGTTGCTGGCGTTTTTATAGCCAACCCGCACTTGGTTGGTCGCCTCACCCAGCGCTTTCTCCAGTTCAATCGAGCCATCGACCAAGGCGAACGTGCGGCCCACTTCCTTGGGGCCATAGTACAGGTATTGCGCATCGTCCACATACGTCACATATTGCGCCTGCGCAGCCAGCTCCTGTACCACGCTTAAGCCGGATGCGGCTGACCACACCGCTTCCAAACAATCGCGGCTGCTCTTACTGATCCGCGCACTGCTCTGCTTGATCCCGCTCGTTGGGTTGGTTGCCAGGGCCTTACTCAACACATCCTCCACAATCTCTTTATCCGTGACCACAATTCCGCGCACGGTGCTGCCGATGACGTGGGTTTTGGTAAAGGTGGCTTGGAATTGGGTTGCGGTGACGGCCAAGACCACCACACTCTCGCTATTCACCCCACCGCTTTCGATGGTCAGGCGTTGACCAACCGCGATATTGAGGGTACTCGCCACGGGCACAAAGGCCGTGCCAATGGCAATTGCACCGCTGGTGGTCGTGTTGACCATGTTCGTGGTGACCGTGGCCACGCGCAGGTTGCTGATCTTCAGGTAATCATCGCCTGTTTCCCCGATATAGGTGGCGAGGGCGGCGTTGTAATACATCGCAACACTGACGAGGGGCCGCGCCGCGAAGGTGAAGCACAGCGATCCGGTTTGGGCTGTGCCATTACCCAGGGCAATCGTGGTCGCTCCGGTTTGGCTGCTGTAATCGCGCTCGGCAGCGAGGAAGGTTGCCAGCCAATTGGTGGGGCCTTTCGAGCGCCAATCGAATTGGATAACTTGGAATCCGGTGGTGTTCAGATTCGCCGGAATGAAGAGCGACTGACGACCAATCCCCTTGGCGTTGCTAAATTGTTCATTCTTGCGCGGCGACAAACTGATCGTGCCATCATCGTGGCGCATCTCCCAGCGCTCGGGTGTGGACGAAGTGGTTTCAACGGGCAACCAACCATCCAGCGTGGTGACTGACCACCAGCCATCGTACTCCAGATCATCGAGCGCCACGATCAGGGTATGGCATTCAAGCGCCAAGCCCTGATCAATCAGGCGTAGGGTGACGGTGCGATAGCGCAGGATTTTACCATCGCTGCGCTGTACCACGGCAGTCAACAGCCGCGCTTGAGCGTACAAGGTTTTCGCGATAAAGGGCGCAAGTCGCACACTGGCGGTCAGTCCGTTGGTGCTCAGGGTTGCGTCGGTGACCTGGCGATCAAACCGTGCCAGTTGCACGTTCGTGAAGGGGTCATAGAGTGAGATTGCGTACTGCATGAACCCCTCCTAGAGTGGGATAATCGCGCTGTTGAGGCGTGATGCTTGGACGGTCATCGTGCGAGCACTGGCAGAACCTTCGGCGGTGGCACTCCATGAATTGCCATTCACGGCAAAGATGTTGACATCCAGCTGGAGATCCTTCGTGAGCACTAAGGGATTGCTATCGGTCGGAACGGCTTGGGTTACACCGGCATTCGTCCACGTCAAACTCGCATCGGGATTGCTCAGATAGCGCGCATCGACGATGATCGTGGTGGCCGTGCTGGGCAGCGGCAGCGACGCGAAGGGAATCACACTCCAGCCGCCTGCATCGGCGGCAATGGTCAGGATGGCATTGATATAGATCGCTCCGGCGTTGGTTAGGTTGGTCAGCTTGAGCTGATGGCCGCTAATCAGGTAGGGTGAACTGGTTTGGCCAAGTGGCACAATGATTGGGGTAGCACTATCGACGAGGGTGGCACGGCCTTCGATCAGTGCGCCATTGCTGCGCACCACGGGCGTAATGAGAAATGGTGCGGTCGTGCGCAGCATGGCCCATTGAATCACCGATCGGCAATTCATTGCGCCAATGTCGGTCAAGACCCCGTTGGGCGAATAGGATGGCGTGACACTGGGGAAGTTGTAGAAACAGACCAGATTATCGGAGGCGTACACGCCGGATGCTTGAATTTGGCGTGACCAGCCGCCCACGCTGGGACTGGGCGCAAACAACCACGCCGCCGATTTGACCATTTTACCGCGTGGAGCCACGGCAATCAGGCCATTGATGGTTGCCCCATTCGTGGCTGCGGCCACGTTCAAGGTCAGGTTGGTTGGGCTTTCCATGGGTGCGGCGCTGCCACTGAAAGTGGGCTGATGAATCGTCGCAATATTGGCGCTGGCACTGGTGCTGCTGCTCACGCTACTGGTTGCGCAGCGCAGCGGGCGGCAGAGAAACGTCACGGGCACATTGAGAATCCACCAGACATCGTTATCTTGAATCAGCGTGGGCGATGTACCGACCATGGGCGTATCGCCAGCGCGGCCCATCACCAGCATATCGCTATGGACGGTATTGTCGCTGGGCTTGGTGCGCCACACCACAGCACTGCTATAGCCTTCCTCATAGAAGCGTTCGGCATCATCGAGCAAGACCATGAGCGCGTGGTAGGCGGCCCACGCCTGATCTTCATTGGTTCCCCCAAAGATATTCACGGCGAACGATTGCACACTGGGCATTAATTGTTCGCCATTGGAGATCAAGCGGCGGTCGCGTTGGGGAACCTGCGGCTGCCACGAGCCATCAACAAGCCAATAACAGGTGGTTCCTTCGGTTGGATTTACGCTAGGCATGAAGTCGATCACGACACTGCCATTGCGCAGAAGTTGCATTGTGGTCATACAAGCCGCCTCCTTTAGGCGGTAGGGTTTGGTTGGTTATTTGCCAAATGGATTGGTTTTGAGCCGGATGGTGGCGCTGCCCAAAATATCTTTCATCTTCTTGTTCCAGACTTCTTCAACGGCGGCTTTGATGGCTGCCGGATTGGTGGCCTGTCGCGCATCGATGGTGATCTGATTGATGATCGACGGCGCAGATGGTTGATTCGTTGGCAACGCATTGGCCATCGTGCCGACCATGCCGCCTTGGGGTACAACCATGCGAGCGGCCATGCCCTTGGTTTCTTCGGCGGTAAACACCTCCGCGCCGCGTGGAATGTTGCTAATGCCTGGCGAGCCTGCTTCAGAATGATTGACTTGGCTTTGTTGACGATCTCGGTTTGAAAGTGCTTGCCCGTCATCCCGCGCATGCTCCAAATAACTGGCTCGTCAATGCCTTCGAAAAAGCACAGTGATTCAGTCAGCAACTGCATACCTGGCTCCCACTGAGCGGCAAATTGTTTGCGCTTCCCATTGGCGGTATCGATTTCCAAAAATGGGCTTTTACGCAGCCCGATCACCGTGACATTGAGCGGCTTAGTGGTGACATCGACAAAGCTGGCTGCTTTTCCATCATTGAAATGGTCGCTTGGTTTCCACGGAGCTTTAGGTGGATCGGCAAGGTAATCGTTATTGGTAAAGAACATCGCTGGGCGGCCATCTTGGCTGTTGAACCAATAGACGTTGGGCAGTGGAACCAACTCGCTGGTTGGCACGTCAATATCATCGATAACGTCTAAGAATCCCATAATTCCCCTTTGTGGTATAATTAATTCAGCTTTGAAGAAACGGAAACGGCGCTGCTCTTAGTGGGCAAGCGCCGTTTCATTCGTTAACACGGGCATCGGCTGACGATCAAGAATGATCGCTTCGCCTGCTGGCTCGATCCAGTAGGTGATCAGCCCAAAGCTTGGGCGAATCTGCATAGTTGCGGCAGCATTGATTGCCATTGTCTGCAAGAGGTGGTGATAATCGAGCGCTTCAGCCAGTGGCAAGCCCACGCCCATCGTGATCAGGGTATCTTGCCCGATTTCGCCAATCACATTCCACATTGATTAGTTCTCCAATTCGATGATACGCTGCTCAAGACGCTCAATAACAGGCTTGATCGCCTGCGCATCGTGGTAATGTTCCATGTTCAGCGTGCGATTGAAGTCACTCATCCGCGCCTTGTAGTTCAGCCGTTGGATTGCCAACTCAGCATGCCGATGGCGCTTGATTGCGGCGATCATGTCGCTTGGGCTGGTTGTTTCGATAATCGGTAATTTAAGCATCAGCGTGATACCTCATCTATTACCAGCCGATCAAGCTGGGTTCGATATGACTTCGATCGGCTGAATGTATAACGCTGACCATTGATTTGAACGGTTACCTGTGTGGCAGTTGCACTAACAACATTCCCAACTTGAACCCCAGTCGCCGTAATAACTGTGACTGGTTCGTATGCACGGATCATGGTGAATTCTTTGGGGGCAACCATAGAACCTCATTTCTCGCGCCCGTGGTGCATCGCCTCTCTTAAGCGTGCTTCGGCGCGGTTGACTTTGATTTGCGCCTCGGCAATGAGGCGATTGCGCTCAGTTTCATCTTTGACTTTCTTCGCGGTTTCTAATTCGCTATCAGCCTCCCGCAGTTGATTGCGTGCGTCAGCCACAATGTCTTCGGCTGCGCCGCTCATTGATTTTCGTGCCATGGTGTTGGTACTCAATTCGTGCTGAAAATGATCAAGTATTGCCTTGTCTCTCTCTATTACATCGTGTAGTCTTGGTGGTGATTGATAGCTCAATCATGAGTGCGCTGGGATGAGCGATTGTTCCAGCGCATTGATCTGTCTATAACGCCTCCTGTGGGTGCTAGGGTGGGCAGGCCTACGTGATTTCCTGCCCGTTGATCGTGGTGCTGCTGGGAAGGACGCGGCGTATCTGCCGAGGTGGGGTATTCGCCCATAGCCTTGTGTCCTTGAGGCATGCGATCCTGCGCTGGGTGCGCACGATATGCCACGACTGCGTATGAACTTTTAAAGGTGCTGTTGCCTTCGCTGTACTGGTTGTTTGCCTGATTGGGGTAGCCTCCCGATCAGGCTTTTTTTGTGTGCGCCGCGCTCAACGGCTGGTGAGCAGGTAGGGCTGCTCAGGCCTTTAGTTGGTTACCCACGCCAGGTTCTCAGTAATTGGCGACGGATGTTATTCGCAACCCACCACGTCAATCTCAAGAATCCTGTGCGATCGTAAATTCGCATCAACCCTTGCGTTCCCGCATCAAGCATCATCTGCTTGACGGTTTGTGGGGTTGCCAGTGCGTAGTAGTATTGGTCGTCGCCGCGTTCCCAAACGAGGTAGCGGTACTGGCTATAGCGGGCGATGTGCGCTGCTTTGTCGCGAGCCTCACCAAATGATTCACAGGCGATTGGTTCAAGGTTGAGCTTTTTGCCCATGGGAGCCTCCACTCAATTGAAAGTCGGTGCCAGGTACGCCTCTGGCGCTGTAATTGAGGCTTACAGCCGCGTGAGCCTTCCGGTGATTCATGCGGCTGCTTTGGTGAGTTGGGCATAGCGATACTCGCGCAGCACGGTATCGGCGGCGCTCTCGGTCTTGCGATAACCGAGGCATTGACCAGCAGCAAAGATCACGTATTCCCTACCTTTGAGGCAGTGAAATACACCATTGGCATTGCTCTGCTTCGTGCAGCTTGGGCAGGCACAAAGCGGCTTTTTGGTTTTGCGGGTCTTTTTGGCGGGCTTGGCTGCGGCTGGAACTTTCGGGGTCAGGTCAAGCACGGCTTCATCAGCGCAGAAGACGGCATGCTCTTTGAGGCTTTCGAGGTTGCGTTCAATGAAACGTGAGCTGATGTATTGGTGCTCGATCGTGGGCGTGGACAGATAGGCATGCCAGCCTACACCATCACGTTCAATCCAGACTTGCACGCCAGCAGCAGCGTGCGATTCGGTCGTGAGGTCGGTTCGGCCTGATTCGGGCAAGACTTCTAGTAATTGGTTTTGCAGTTCGGCGATTGTTGCTGTCATGGCTGTGCGCTCCTAGGTGAATTGGGTTTGGGATTTAGGTTAATTGGTGAAACATTGCATGGTGAGCTGCGGTGTATTCACGAACGTCATGCAGCATCCGCAGGCTCATGCGGAAACGGAATTGGCATTTGCGTTTCACGCCGACCCAATGTTTGCGGGGACGATTTGGTGGCGAATCGATATAGACGATATACATGGGAATTACTCCTTGGGTTTATTGGATTCAAGCTGCTTGTTGGTCGGATTGGTTTTTATTAAGTACATTTGTCCCTTTTTCGGGACAATTAGATAAATTTTTTTGGAGATATGAACTGATAGCCCAACGAATAATAGCGGCACGAGAAACTTGCATTTGTTTCGCCATTAATGTTACTGCCTTCAAGTCATCCTTCGGGATATGAACAAGGGTTCGTGCAAGATTTGACAATGGACACCTCCAAGACCGTTTGTACTTTCTAGGGGACATTGTATCAAAGGTATATACTATTGTCAACGGTGTATATATCATTTATACTGCGATTTGTAATAATTGGGGTTATTAAATATGTCTGAACTATCCGTTTTTGTCGATCAGCAACTCAAGCAACGTAACTGGAGTTTACGTGTTGCCGAAGAAGAGACAGGGATATCAAAGACAGCCCTATCTAACTTGATTAATGATGCTCAAAAGCCTGACTTAGAGACTTTAGTTAAAGTTAGTAGATCTTTCGCCCTGCCTTTATGGAGAGTTGTTGAGATGGCAGGTTACGATCTTGGATTTCGTGATTCATCACGTTCTATTGCTGAACGGATTGCATCGCTCATTGAAGCTGTTCCTGATTTTCACGAGGGTCTTGAGCGCTTGATGAAAGCAACTCCTGACGATATTGAGGGTATGTTGGCATTTCTTGAAGGTCAACGACTTGTTCGTGAGCGTCGTGCGCAACATCACTTGAAGTCAGAATAATATCAAACCATTTTGCTAGTGCAACGATATCTTCATCAAGCATATGTATACCCTCTTTTAGAACCCATGTTCTATTTTAACATTAGATAGCTCAATTAAGTATGACAATTTAGTGACAATTAGCCAAGCAAGGGTGTTGCAAAATGCCAGCTTTGCTATACCTACTCGTTGGATTAACTTAAAGGATATTACTTATATACCTGTTGTCTTTGAATTAAGTTGACAGAGGCTTTGATTTATGAGATCAGAACTGAATAAATCATATGATAACGGTTTTTTTATAAATGAACAAGAATTAAGAAGATTACTTGATATTTGTTTACAACAAATAAAAATCAAATCAAACGATCCGGAAATCTATATAGAAGTATTATTTGGTAATGGAGTTATTAGTGAAATAGAAAATATAGATTCAATATTTTCATTTAAGAATGATGGTTCATCTCTTATAAATAGAATTAGATTAAATTTAACTGATAAAGATGAATCTTATACATATAATTATAGAATATTTATGTCATTTTCAAATCCAAAATACTTATCTGAACCAAATAATCATTCTATATCATTCCAAATTGAAGGTGATGACAGGGATTGGGTATTTATAACAACATCACAATTGGAAGAAAGAATTAAAAGAATCAAATCAAAAGTTCCTCTGAGAGATAAAACTATATCATCAACAATTACATTTTCTGCTTTAGGAATATCTTTTTTATCTTTTTATATTCTACTTAATGAAATGATAACTTCTGGAAGAGAAAAGATTAATGCTGTTGAAAATAGATGGAATAATAAAGAAATAACAGATTTAGGTAAATTAATTATAGAATCTCAAAAGGTTTCAATAATAGATAATCCTTTTACAGGTTCTTCAAGCTTGATATTTATTCTTGTACTACCATTTATAATGATGTTTGGATTATTTCCTTTGATTAAATTATTTTATTATTTCTTTCCAAGATATAATTTTTATTAGGGAGATTACATAAAAAAATATGACAAAAAGAAAAATATAAAAAACTTTATATTATTTGGTGTAATTATAGCTATAATTATTTCTTTATTTTCAAGTTTCCTCTATGATAAATGGTTTAAATAGAAAGAGAATTCCATAGGGAAATTATCCACAGATTAATAAAGAAACCTACTAATCCGCTATTTTAGATAGGTTTTCCTGCTATCAGAACTGCTAAGTTGAAAATCTGACTCTACTGCCGATAGGCCGAGGCTTATTGAAGAGGTTCTGTTTCCTAATAAGCCTAAAATTAAAATCGCCCGATATACACTATCAAATATTATAGAATCTGTTGTAAAATACTGGGAAGTACCAAAGAATTTAACTAATTAAGTATATTACTATTGCTTGAAAAAACGTTCATGAAGTAAAGCGAGGCTATATTATGGCACTGACATTAGAAGGTTCACTCAAAATAGCAGCCAAAAGAATAGGTATATCACTTGATGAGTATAAATTAAATCTTAGTCAAGGGTTGAAATGGTGCAGCAAATGTAAATCATGGCAACCACGGGAGTGGTTTAATAAAGATCATACTCGTGGTGATGGCTTATCAACCCGTTGTCATGCATGTAGTCGTGTCAAAGTTCGTAAAAGTCATAAAGGTAGGGTTTCGACTTTTAAAGGCCATACCCATACAGAAGAAGCAAAACAACGTATGAGAGAGGCGCATATAGGACGCATTAGCCCGCTTCGTGGCATTCCTCGAAGCGAAGAGGTAAGACAAAAGATTAGCCAAGTTTTACGCGTTAATGCGGCTCGCGGAGAACGAAACCCTAATTGGAAGGGGGGGATACATAGGAACGATGCACGCCGTAGCCCCGAATATCGTGACTGGCGAAATGCTGTTTATGCACGCGATGAATACACATGTCAATCATGCGGTGATCGTCGCGGCGGTAATTTACAGGCTCATCATATTAAAGCATTTGCCAAATATCCAGAACTACGTTTTGTTGTTTCGAATGGAATTACGCTTTGTCGAGATTGTCATGAACGGCTTCACTTAAAACCTATACCAACCCCTGCTGATCTACGGAGACGCAAGAAACACCATAGCAATTTATAAAAATCAGCCTAATAATGTATGGAGTCCAGATCCTCATGACGAAACAATCATGCGTCCAGGAAGTAAAAAAACATCAGGGAGAAAGCTTGATGGACGAACGTGGGATGAAATTCCGACAGCACCAGTTCTACAATTAAACGTCTAGCATATTCGTTAGATGTAACCGCAATCCTGCCAAAGATCATGCAAATACCATCCAACTGGATGGTATTTGTGTTTAAGGCCAGTCTCTAGTCTCTTTATATTTCCTACAAGAAGCCCTTTAGTCACCAATCGAAAACCGCATGGGGGATTTCCCCCTAACTCCTCTTGACAGCGGCGAGCATGATCGCTAGAGTAGCTGTAGCCTCATGTGGATATAGCTATACCTAACCTCAGAGTATTTTGGATTTCTAGGAGTGAGACGATCATGCCAGTTTGCACGCGCTGCCACCAAGATACTGGTCTTATGGGTGCTTTACGCTTCAATCGTCAAACCAATCGCTGCGGCCCCTGCGACGGCGTTGTCCAACAACAACTCCAGCGCTTTCGCCAGGCGTTTCTGCAATTTTGTAATGATGGGCTTTTATCGCCACAAGAATGGACGATCCTTATTCAAGGCTCGCAGCAAGAAGGCTTGAGCTGGGATGAGGCGCTGAACTATATTCGTGGTGATGCACTGAACTTCCTTGAACGCACACTGGCTTTTGCATCGACCGATGGCGTAATTACGAATGAAGAAGCCGCCCATATTCAGCAACTCCAACAGGCCTTTCGCATCCCCGATCATCAAGCCCAACCGCTGCTCCAGCGCCTCAAATACTTGCAAACCATTAGTAATGTGCGCCAAGGTCATCTGCCAACGATTCAACCAACCGTTCGGCTCGATGCTGGCGAAATCTGCCATCTCGAAACTGATGCCCGCTATCATAAAGTCACCGCCAAAGGCACTACCTTGCAACCTGGGCGTTTTGTGGCTACCAATAAGAAACTGCATTTTCTTTCCCAAGCGGGTGGAAGCAGCATCGACTGGAAGAAGGTCATGCGGATTAACGCTGAGGCAGGCAGCATCTACTTAGAACTATCGGTTAAAAGTGGGAATGGTCGCTATAGCGTGGCAGATCCAACCATGGCTGAAGCAGTATTTGATGTGTTAGTGCGTATGGCCAAACGAGAGTTTATTGCACCCCAAACTGGACAAGAAAGCCGCTATATTCCCCAAGATGTAAAACTGGCAGTGTGGCAACGTGATCAGGGCAAGTGTACCCAGTGTGGCGATGCCTCTTATCTTGAGTTTGATCATATCATTCCGCACAGCAAGGGCGGAGCAAACACCGTCGGCAATGTGCAGCTGCTTTGTCGGAAATGTAATCTGGCGAAGGGTGATCGGATTTAGTTAATTATTCTTGGACTGTTGACCGACAACATATAACCCAAGTGTGCTTAAAATATGAGAGGAAGGGTTATTTCAGATTTTTTCTAGCAGATTAATATTTTTCTATATAGGAGTCTAGAATAATGGAACTTGACGATATTATCACCGATGGCAAACATATTACGCAACTACGCACAGTTTTAGTAAAATCAATGGGTGAGAATGGTGCAGATAAGCTTATTAATAATATTCTAGAATTAATTCAAGAATTACCTTCTGCCGAAGAAGGAAGTCAAAACCGACATGGATTGCTTCTAGGCTATATTCAAAGTGGTAAAACATTTGCTTTCACTACAGCTATAGCATTAGCGGCAGATAATGGATATCGACTCTTTATTATTCTTACTTCTAATAACCTTATACTCTATAATCAGACAATTGATGAGCGGTTGAAACAAGATTTACAAAGTATAGAAGTGGAAGGGAAGGATAGTTGGGAACAAAAGATACTAATGATGACCCAAACCCTTAAAGATCCTAAGGGTGTTTTAGTATTAGTTACAACAAAAAATACTGCTATTCTTTACAAGTTAGAACAAACCCTTAGAACAATTCAAGAAGAGCTCAAGATGGGCCTTCCTATAGCATTAATTATTGATGATGAAGCTGATGAGGGTGGATTAGATACTAATACTCGAAGAAGAAGCGTTAATCCTCTTATAGAGGCTGGGCCTACGTTCAGTGCTATTGAAGAGATACGTCGTTTAGTTCCTAATCATGTCAGATTACAGGTTACAGCTACTCCTCAAGCACTCTTTCTTCAAGATTCTGGACATGAATCAAGACCTGGTTTTACTGTTTTATTGGAACCAGGGGCTGATTATGTTGGAAGCGAACAGTTTTTTGCGCTGAAACAAGAAATTGACATGATTTATGAAAATGATGATGAAAATGAATTAGAGGAACGTAAATCAAAAATTATACGAAGAATCGATCAGCATGATATCCATATGATGATTGAACAAGAAGGTGATAGTATTCCAGATAGTCTGCGAGATGCATTACTAACATTTTATATTGGAGCAACTATCAAGATAGTTGATGAACCTAGTACTAGATTTTCTTTTCTTTGTCATATTAGTGCGAGAAAAGCAGATCATGATAAAATTAGTCAAATAATAAATAAATATATAGGAGTACTTAGAAAATCATTAATAGATTATGTTGATAATAATATCACAAGTGAAGATATATATTATCTAGAAAAAATATATACTGACATAATAAGTACATATGAGGATGGTATTTCATTAGGAACGATAATTAATGAATTAAGAGAGTCTATTATAAAAACAGATATAAGTGTAATTAACAGTAGTACGACCTATCAACCAACATATTCAGGAAAATATAATATTTTCATTGGAGGAACTAAAATAGCGCGTGGGGTCACCATAAAAAATTTAATTGTCACATATTATGGGAGACAACCAAAAGTAACAAACATGGATACCATGCTTCAGCATGCAAGAATGTATGGGTACAGAAAAAATCATATGGATGTTACAAGACTATTTATAACTGAAGAAATTGAAAAAAGATTTACTGTTATTTATGAATCAGAAAAAGCATTACGTGATTTAATAAAAAGATATCCTAATGAAAATTATCGCAGTATTATTATAAATAACACGGTAAGAGCAACAAGAAACAATGTTCTAAATAAGTTTAGTATAGGATATTACGTTTCTGGAAAGAATTACTTACAAAGATATCCATATTACAATAAGTCAGATATAGATAAAACTACTAAAAATATTGATGCCATATTGGAAGACTATCCAACTACCGGTATCAAGACCGAGGAAAAAGAGGTTGATATAGAAATTCTGATAGATATATTAAATAATATCCATTCGGTACCTAGAACTTTTAGTCTTTGGAATGACAAAAAAATTATATCTGCACTGGAATTAATGAAGACAGGAAACATTACGAGAGGTCTTTTAATTGTTAGCCGTAATCGAAATATTGGTAGTAAAGACAAATTTGGTGCTTTATTACCACCCGGCTATAAAGCCAAAGCAAGCCGAGAATATCCAACTTTATTTATATTCAAAGTTACTGGCGAAAACTGGAATGGAAAACCTTTTTGGATACCTGCAATAACATTTCCAGATACAAAAGACAAATATACTTTTGTCTTTAATCTTTCATAAGAGCATTATGTGGCAGAGATAACCAATAATCTGCGATAGCCAGTGCCACCTTTGACGAAAGCAAAGGTGGCACTGCATTCGCTAGTTGCTGTTGGGCACTTTCTCTTGTTCCACTAAATCGATACCAGTCTGGAAAAGACTGCAATCTACAGGCTTCTCTAAATGATAATCCTCTATTCTGTACAGGATGGATAGTCATTGCTTTGCGGTAATGACTAATAGTATGCGATGGGGCATTCCGTTGTAATCTTCTATAAATATTACTATGGGTTTTGTTTACATTTTTATACGTATTCATAATATTTTTTATAGATTTCCAATTTTCGCCTTCAGGAATATTTCTGAAACGCTCAAGAACATATTCTTGATGATTTGTTGTAAAGTGGTCAAATAAAACATTATTATTCATAAAGCTACGCATCATAGTGATATACCCATTCGCCACCGGATTATAGTTATTACCTTTCCAATGCTCGCCATTATTAATAACAGGAAGATCCTCAATAGCTTGGGCAACTGTTGTAAGTGTGCTCGTTCTATAAGGATTGATAAATTTTTCAAGCCGAATATTTGGGTCAGTTGTCAAGTCTGTACGAATACCAAAAAGAAAAAATCGTTTTCTATGTTGAGGGACACCAAAATCCGCTGCATCAAGCACCGAATACCATATGTGATAACCCAGCTCGCGTGCTCTATGAACTAAATAGTCTTTAACATCAGCAATCTCTTCATTATCTATAAAGGATAATTGCTCACTAGGTATTCTCATTTCGTCAGTCGAGGCAGTCCATGTGACTCCTTGGACATTTTCTAAGAGAAACATTTTTGGTGAAAAATCTTGAACTCGATCAAGAAAGGATTTCACCATATTATTAAGTTCATCGCGTGTTTCTTTTGATGCCTGGCGATTTGAAGATGAATATCCTTGACAAGGAGGACCACCCATTAAAATATCGAGATCACCTTGTTGTAACTGGAAAAGCCTCTTCACTGCATTAACGTTTAAGGATTCAACTTTCCGCAGATAAGCCTTAGAAGCTTGTGTTGTCTGTAAATGAGGAGCATTCTGATGCAGCCATTGCATATTCATATTATAGCTAGTACATGCGTCTACGTTAAAATCGACTGCACATAAAGGCCTAAAATTGACACCTGGATGATTTGCGAGAAGAAACCCTAGCCCGAGGCCTCCAGCTCCAGCAAATAATTCTATTGTCTTAAGGGTAATCGGCATAGAAATACAGCAGTCTTAATTACTTACATGAGACTACATTACTAAGTGTAAATAATTAATAAAAAATTAAGCAGAAATAGGCATCATAATATACCAGAGTATAACATGTTTAAACGTTGTCGTACAACTATATTAATAAAGTTTCTATTACTTTACTGAGCTACATTCATTTAACTCACTAGAATCTTTTTTTGTATGTGATTGGTAGCGTAGCCTCTATAACTTTAACATAACCATTGATCCTCTTTACCAATGCTCTATACTCTTCTCAATTATCTTTGAGGAGGGATTATGCTGCATCGTCTCGGTCTCATCGTGGTCATGCTTGCACTCTGGAGCTGCGGTAGTGCTAAGCCGCCTACACCCCAGTTAACCCCTGAAGGCATTGAAATAACGCTTTCGTCTGAAACGAAGCTCTGAGCTATCCCCCAGCTCAGCCGATATTCAGCCATTGACCATGCTGCCACAAGGTACATGTGGTGCTCACCATCGATCAACGGGAACAACGGGAATAAACGGCGTAACTGCTTTTTCGCCTGTAACTGGTAGCGTAACTGCTTTTTTAACATAGTCTTTGTTTATTATATTTTTTGTAGGCTTTTATAGGACGAATAATGCGATTGAACTACTAAAATATATTCTTCTCATGTGAGTGCTACGCTGAAAAAGCAGTTACGCAGTTACAGCAGGCTTTTTAGCTGATTGGATAGCCCTAAAAAGCGTAACTGCTTTTTTGAAAATGCAGTTACAAAGCAGTAACGCAACCAGTAACACCACCCCAAAACTCACCCATATCGAATCTCTTCAATCTGGTATACTATGTGGGTAGCCCCTGCCGCGCTCACGGCACGATTTGTCGTGCCATCAGGAGCGCTGCCCATGTCTACCCTCGATCACATCTTCGATGCCCTTTGGGATCGCCATGCCACCTACTTAACTGACGCGGAACAACAGCACCTCTATCGCTTGCTTTACGATGCCCCTGACCTGGTGATCAGCTGCTTTATCGATCTCATCCACCAGTCGATAGGCCGCATTGCCATCGACCCACTTGAACATCCCTACAAACGACGCACAAACCCCATTAACCGCCGCTGCCAAGTGTGTGGTGGCACGAATGAGCGCCGCCATGCGTGGCTGTGCCGTGCCTGTGACCATCAACGGTATCAGCGCCATCGCGCTCGGAGAGCGGGTTGATTTAGTTTCAACCCGCGTTTCGCGTGGTGTTTTTTGTATACTCGCCTGCGAGCTATCAATTGATTGAAGGATTGATTATGTGGCAGGTGGTTATGCAATGGTTTCAAGACTGGTTTGCGAATAATGCAACGATTGGCACGCTGTTACTCATGATGTTTTTTGACATCCTGACTGGCCTGCTGTTGGCGGGTCAAAATGCCAAAATCAATAGCAGCATGTCTGGCAAGGGGATGCGTCGCAAGGCCATGGAACTTATTTTCGTGATGATTGGCGCAGCCCTTGAGCGCTTTATCGGCAACGCGCCAGTCGCTGAAAGCATCGCCTTGGGCTTTTGCTTGGCTGAGCTGCTGAGTATTATTGAAAATGCCGCAAAGCTCGGCGTGCCTATCCCCGCTCCGCTCAAGCGGGTTATGTCGGTCTTGGCTGAGCAAGCGAAGGACAATAGCCAGCGCCCCGATCTCCTCGAACAAGGCCTGGAGCGAATTGAAAAGGATGGTCATCTATGAGCCTTTTCCGATTCGCCCAGTCGCGCATCTTCACCACGCCTGATCTCTCGATCGTGGATTTTCCAGCAGCCCCAACCCACTTCACGGTTGGACGAGCTGGCTATCAACCGCTGCAAATTCTGCTGCACCACACAGGCGGCACGAATAGTTTGCTGTGGCTGACTCGCACGAGCAACCCGCGTGTGAGTGCCCATCGGCTGATTAGTAAGTCGGGCATGAATCACAAACTGGTTAAGGATGAAGACACCGCCTATTGCGCCGGATTCGGCACGATTGGCCCTGTCGATCCTGATGGCAGTGACCCAGTGGGCGTTCCGCGCAACTTGAATGAATGCACGCTCAATATTGAAATCGAAAATCGTGGCAATGGGGTTGATCCTTATCCGCTACCGCAAATGACCATGGTTGCGTGGCAGATTCGCGAGTGGTGGGGCAAGTATGGGTTTCTGCCTGTGCTTGGCCACGGCCATGTCGATGCACGAAAAGACGATCCGGCTGGGTTCAACTGGGCTTTGTTACATGGGCTACTGCGTGATGGCCTGAAAGCCGTGCTGTGATTTGGGTGGCGTTGGGCTCAGTGTTGTCTATGGCTTTTTGTTCTATATCAATCTGGATCTGTGGTGCTTTTTTCGTGACCTTGATCAAGATCTAACCAGCGAGTACAAGGCGGCGAGCAATGGCCAAGCAAGAAACAGTACAACTTATCATTGGCCACCGCTACGCCAACGAATCAGATAAGGCCGTGGTGGCCTGCAACGATTATCTGCGCATGGGTATTAACCGATCACTCAAGCGTTTATCGGTACATGACGGTGATTTGTCGGGTAAAAAACCTAATTTAAGAAGTCTTGAACGGTGGTCAACCGAATTCAATTGGCAGGATCGTGCCAAGGCCTACGATGCGCAGCTGGAGCAAGCAAAAAATGATGCGCTAGCTGCACGTCGCCGCGAGGTGTTTGAGGAAGGCCTCGCGCTCGACTTTGAGCGGGTGATCAAGCTCAAGGAGTTAGCGAAGGATTTAGAAGAACAAATTAAAGAGATTGACGACGATCACCCGCACAAGCGACCGAATGTATGGGTGCGCGATGTCAAACAAATTGGGGCAGGCGAGTATGCCGAGCAGGTTGAGATTTATCGGTATAACTCGGCCCTGATTAGTGATTATCGCGGGGTGCTCGATGACTTGGCCAAGGAAACCGGAGGCCGCAAACAGAAGCAAGAGCATGTGCATAAAGGCGATCGGAGCGCACCGATTGTGATTGATAGCCCAGCGTTGGAACAGGCTGCCAAGGAATTGCAGCAGTGGCGTGAGGAACAATGTCAAATGCTGTTGAATTGGCGAAATGCCATGCCGACCCTGCCTACTTCACCCACCACTTTGGATTAATCGACGATGCCCAAGGGTTGGGGGATGGGAGATGCACAATGCCCTTTACGCTCTGGCCTGCCCAAGTACAGGTACTCGGGACGCTCTTAATCCAGCGCTCGATGACCTTCAGTACGATGGCTGGTGGTGGGTCACCAAACTGGACGGCTGCCCGTGGAAACTGCCTCGTCCACGCCCGAGCGCTGGGAGATGCGCCACGACGATGGCACGATCAGTTTATCCCCGCGCAAGAACGAACAATTCTCGAATGCCAAGGAGATTGGCTGCCAGTCGCTCTTTATTCCAGCGAATCTGCAAAGTGCAGGCTTTCAGGTGATTCAGTTCGATTGGAAAGTCAAAGGCCCAACCAATTGGCTGGCCACGTTCCTCGCTGCCGAGTGCGATTACAGCAGCCAAGTCGGAGCCACCACGATTGCCCTGGGAAATAGCACAGCCCAAACCGGATCGCTGTGTTTTACCTTCACGCCAGTCTAGGCGTGCGGGCCTTGCGCACATTGTACAACGTGCGCAAGGCGATGTGATTACCATTGGCGATTTTTCCGGCGCAATTAATAAGCGCAGCTACACGCTGGCCGAAACCTCGGTTAACTTGATCTCTGACGAAGTGTCAGTTACGCCAGAAGCGCCGATCAAGCGGCTGGATATGTGGTTAGCAAATGCTTAGGCCGAAGCGCACCTGGGAAATTCCCAAGTGCGCTTTCTGCGCAGGGGTATGCGCAGGAATTGGCAGAGACGAATCATCCTTAAGCAGAATCCGCATCCGCGCACCCACCATGGATGCCGTTATAGCCATATCCTCGGACATCGGGGTTGCATCATAGAGCACTAAGTTCGAGATGTGGACTGTTTGTTTTGGGCGATTGGGCAATGAACCCGTAATCACAATCCCATTGGGATGACCAAATGCATCAATAAACCCGCGTTTAATCACCGTTTCATAATCAGCAATGCTCCAATTAATGTCGGGGAAAAGCTGGCGTAAGAGCGCCTTGAGTGTCTTAATCATTGTATTATAGAACATACCTGTTTCGAGATTCATCGGTGTCACCTCTATAGCATTTCAGAACATTGATAGGTGTTGATCACGCCGCAATCAATGCTATGGATTGTTATTTGAAAGACCATTTATCCCCACAATGGATGATCGTCATAGATTATGTTTTGTGCCCAACAGGAAATTGATGGTGGTATTTATGCGCTACTGCAACAAAAATGTACGTATGTATTGCATAAATACCACCCACATCGCGCTTATCCGCCCAAGCCAGCGACCGCGATAGGTATCAAATCAAGGACGGATGGGCCATACAAAATGACTGCAACCGTAATTGATATCAAGTACACATAGCGGAGAAGCCGAGCGAATAGGCGCATTTTTTGTGTTGGGCAAGGCCGATCCTCGCGAGGCCGCCGACGCATTCGATAAAATGGCTTTTTCATTGACAGCTCCTTTCGTGCTTACATGAATAAACCACAGCGAAATAAAAAGCGAACATCGCAAAAGTGATAAAGAGGTTCCCACACAATTCAGGATCGTTGTGTTCGGTTTTTGAATCACTCCTGTGTTCATGTATCTGAGTGGGGATGGAATAGAAGTCTTTCTTTATCGCTTAGTGCTGGATGTAATAGTTTGTTGCATTTGTTCGCATGGAGAAACCGCATGACAAATGAGTCTATTCCACCCAATTCGTCCAGTTCGATTGGTTCACTCGATGGGAGACTTGCCGAGGCACTGGTACAAAAACGCTTATTTCTTTTTTTTCTCAAAAAAACGGGCTGTTCGGTTGATGCCGAGGATCTGCGTTCAATTACAGGGATGAAGATTTTGCAACGGATGCAAAACGAGGCCAAGCCCTTAGTCTTTCACAGTAAGTTTCAACAGTATAAGTTTATCTGGGTAACCGCCCGACGTGTGTTGAGTACCTACTTTCGAAACAAAGCCATTCGCGATCGAAAGGAACCTCGTTACGATGAGTATTCCAAACAATATCATGAAAACACCATGATTAATCCCATCGAGGAGGCATTATCCATGCTTCATATCGTCGAGTATCTCCATGATTTAACAGACAAGGAACGGTATATTTTTATTCAACGTTTAGTGCATGAATTAACCTTTAAAGAGATTGGTCTTAAGCTTGGAATTTCAGAAGACAATGTTCGAATGACCTTTAATCGAAGTATTGCGAAAATCAAAAAGAAATCATAATGCATTGATATATTTAATATCATAGAGAAAGAATACCTTTTACGACAATGCATCAATCTTTCTCTATGATAAATACTAAAAAGAGACAGTACTAAAGTTTATAGACAAAAGAAATACTTTTCTATATTGTATAAACAAGAGCTATCAATCATATATACTTACGGAGGAACGGAATGCCTAACTCTTACACTTGGTTTTCTAACGAAGATGCTGAATTGGTAAGAGCTGAAGCGGGTGGGCAGGATAGGTTTGAGCGTGACGAGATCGAGAATGATATTCAAAGCCCTGCCATACAGAGTGTTGTCCGATTCTTGAAGAACAATCCCGAATATACCCAGTTTCTTCTAGAACAGGCAGGGGCACACCTCAACAATTGCGAGGAATTGGAGATCGCGTAGCTAGGACGGCATATCAAACATTTGTTCTTTTTCTGTTATTGAGGACATTAATAGTTGTCGGTTCCGCGACTAGCCACTGCTAATTCCAGACCGGATACACCGTTGTCATCCGTCTGGAAGATGAGAAACACACAGTGCTCAACGCCACGCGGAATGCGTATCCCGCACATACCAGCCCAACATCACATCTTGGGATTCGCCCGATAGCCATGACCGATCCAATCCTTGATTTTGATTATCGATCATGGCTATCGCATCACTCCCGCTTCAGACGTTTGAGGATAGATCATTAGGAGAATCGAGGAATCATTGAAGGAGTAGTGGCCAATCATCGATACGTTTATTCCGAGAAGGAGTGTGAATACAACGGATCGGCAGACCGAGCATACGCGACCTCAATCCAACCATGCTGTTGTAAAAATAAAAGAACCACACCCATACACCGCATGCCACGTGGCATGCGGTTGTTTCTTTCCATACGCACGAAACCCTTCACCACGGATACAACCCTAGCCGTTTGATCAATCTTCAATCGCATTGCACTACCGCAAAAGCCCTTAATCCTGCTGCCAGAGCGGCCTAGACGACCATTTAGCCCTACCAACACGCTTAAACGAATCAACGCCGAAATAAAGACGAAACACCACCCAAATCACAAAGGGATAGCAAGCCCTTCCCAGAGTGGGCTACGAGGCCATTTAGGATGGCCAACACTCTTTAATAGGGACGTTCCTAGAGCTATTGACATAGCCGTTAGGCTAATAGGTGTTTTATTGAAACGCTGCGCGATCATCGCGATAGGTGTGCACCCACCGCAGCGGCGAAGGCTGGCAAGTATTATCCATGGTGCACATGAGGCAGCGATTGAAGGGTGTTGCTTGGCCATGGCCACATTCCCAGCAGATATAGCCAGCGCACAATTGTAGGATTGATTCTTCCATGAGATACCCATGGTGCGTATTTCGATCAACCATCCAAAGCATATGCGATTGTGGATTCATCACCATAGCCGTTTTGATACCAGGGTCGGCCACAACCATCGTATCGACCAGCGCAATCAAGTGTTCAACGGATTCGCTCGACTCAGGAATACAGTAGGTTACGGTTTCGTTGTGAAAATACTGAATACATGCATACGTTTTTCCTGCTTTTGCCGCATTCATTGCTATGCGAACGGCATTCATGCCCCCATCGAGAAAATTGCCTGCGTTGGCAATATCAAACGCTTGCATACATGCCTTTCCACCATCGATTGCGATCCTTCAACCAACAGACGATTTTATAAATTGGTTCTTTGGTGCGTGGAGAGTCCCCATTCAGCGGCTTTTTTGATGGCATTATGGTCTGAAACACCGTGATTGTCGATTCCTAGTATGCCGTGTTGGGAGCCGATGAGCCGTGATGCTCCACCCACGCTACGTTAAGATGTCCCAACGGGTCAAATGAGCACTATCAGCTCTAGCACGGCGGCATCAGCGAAGAAGTGCATGGACATGGAACGACAAATCTGTTGGAATGTGATCACCATTGGCGATTTCTTCGATGCAATCAACAAACGAAGCTACACGCTGGCTGAAACCTCGGTTAATTTGGTCACGGGTGAGGTGAGCGTTACCCCATAGGCATCAACCTTATCGCCAGTATCACTCAAAGGCACTCCTATGGCATCATGGAATTGCACTACACCATGAGTCCAAGGAGTGCCCATGTCCATCATACCGCACGTCAGTGACGCGATGCAAACCGTACTGACCACGACCACCGAAACCGTCGCGGCAACCCTCGGCTATGTGAAGCGGGCCGATCGAGCGACCTTCACGCCGAGCACCTTGGTGCAGACCCTCGTCTATGGCTGGTTGGCGAACCCAACCGCCAGTTTAGGCCAATTGGCTCAGATGGCGGCACGGGTAGGCGCGACGGTCTCACCGCAAGCGATTGATCGCCGCTTTACGCTGGCCACCGTCGATCTGCTCCATCACGTGTTACTGGCCAGTATGGAGTATGCGATCAGTGCCGATCCCGTGGCGGTGTCCATCCTCCAACGGTTCACCAGCGTGCGTATTCATGACAGCACGACGATCGGCCTGCCTGATGCGCTGGCGACCACGTATCGTGGCTGTGGCAATGCTTCGGCACGCGGGACGGCAGGCTTGAAATGTGGTGTCCAGCTCGATCTCCTCACGGGAACCCTGTGTGGGATCGACCTCACGGACGGACGAGCTTCGGATCAGGTGTTATCGGTTCAACGTGCCCCGCTGCCTGCTGGGAGCCTTCGGCTGGCGGACCTCGGCTTCTACAACATCCGTATCTTTCGTGAGCTTGCTGCCGCCGAGGTATATTGGCTGTCACGCGTCCAGAGTCACAGTCGGATTCGGCTGCCAGGACAGAAAGAACAGTCAATTCTGGAGGTCGTGACGGGGTTGGGGGATGCGGATCACTGGGAAGGGACGGTGCTGGTGGGAAGCAAGGAGCGACTCGCGGCCCGCTTATTGGTGCAACGCGTCCCCGATGCCGTGGCGGCACAACGTCGCCAGCGGGTACAAGACGAGGCGCATGACAAGTGCCGCCCAGTCTCCAACGCTGCCATGGATCTGGCGGCATGGACGGTGGTTATCACGAACGCGCCGGAAGATAAGCTCGGCCTCACCGAGGCCATGGTCTTACTGAAAATGCGCTGGCAGATCGAGCTGTTGTTTAAATTGTGGAAGAGTCATGGCCACGTAGATGAATGGCGAACGAAAAAACCTGCCCGGATTTTGTGCGAAATCTATGCGAAATTGCTTGGACTGGTGTTCCAGCAGTGGATTCTGGTGGCAAGTGCGTGGGATACGGCGGAACGCAGTCTGTTCAAAGCGGCGCAAATCGTGATGGCCTATGCGACTGATCTGGCGAGCAGTCGCGGATGTCGTGAGCAATTGGAGACGGTGCTCACGACCCTTGCGAGCATCATTGGGCGGTTGGCGCGGGTGCAGAAACGTCAAAAACGGCCATCGACAGCGCAGCGGTTGTTGGCCTTAACTGCTGGGAGCGGCTAAGGTTGATGCCTATAGGTGAGGTGAGCGTTACCCCCGAAGCACCAATTAAGCAACTCGATCTCTGGTTGGCGCAGGGCTAAAAAAGAAGCGCACTTGGGAATTTTCCAAGTGCGATCTAGTTATTTACCGAGTCACGGTTACTCCTAATAACCCACCTGGGTGGCCTATAGCCCCGAGACGAACATAGGTAACCATGATCTGGTAATCCACACTCCTTGGTTTGATAAAGATGATGAGCGTCGTAGCACTAGGCTGTGGTGGTCCACCCTCGATCGTATCCGATGCATAGCTATCGCGATAAAATTGAAAAACTTCAACGGTTGATTCCGTAACGCGATAAAACGCTTGGTCTGTGACCGTGCCAACCGTATCAACGTTTTTGAGTGCAGCGAGAAAAACATCAATTTGTTCATCACCACCAGCATACGGCTTGGCCGATGGTGGGGTAAACAATGGCGGCTCGTCCATGGCCATGGGTGTGTTAGTTGGAAAAACCGTGGGCGTGGCCGCTCCACCACAGCCCGTTAATACGATCATCACCGCGAGACAGATCCAAGCACGCATAAGCTTCTCCTTAACAAGAATTCTCCCATCCCTCGTTGGTCAACCCCCAAGGCGATGGGGTAGACGATGAGTGCCATACCATGGCATAACGGGTTCGCACCAGCAAATGTTCCTGATCCCGCTGCCTCACTTGTGCCAAAGCCGTTTGCTCAATCCCACATCGCATTGCACCCATTATCCCATCGCTAGAGCGGCCTAGACGGCTATTTCGTACCCCCATCTTAGGACGAATCAACGCCGAATTAGCGCCCAAATCATGACTAAAACCACCCTTTATGAGTTAGTCACTCCCAGAGTGAGCTAACAGCCATTTGGGAGGACCAACACTCTTTAATGGGCGCTCATAGGGCTATTCCATCAGAAACCTACGGTTGTCGCGTCGTGTGCTACCCAAACCGCACGATGCCGCTCAAAGGCGACTGATTTGCCTTTCGTGATTCCAGTATCGTGAGGGATAGTGGACAAAAGAAAAACCACCTCAATTATGAGGTGGCTTGCTTATCCCTTCGCAAAAATTGTGTCCATTCCAAGATAGCTCGAATTAGATTTGGACGTATATCTTACTGAGTTGTAATCCGCGCCAGAGGATTGTGTCCATTCTAAGTTGCCCTTGACGGCGAGCAGGTAGTCGTCTCTACCTGAGTTTTAATCCCCGCCAGAGGATTGTGTCCATTCTAAGATAGTTTGGATTCTTCTAACCCAACGCATGATAATGTTTTAATCCCCGCCAGAGGATTGTGTCCATTCTAAGCAAGTGACAGTCCATACCCAACTGTTGGAACTCCAACGTTTTAATCCCCGCCAGAGGATTGTGTCCATTCTAAGTCATGTTCCATCGACCGCTTTAACCATCGACCGCGAGTGTTTTAATCCCCGCCAGAGGATTGTGTCCATTCTAAGATCTTACTGCAACGCCTACAACAGTTCGTTTAAAATTGTTTTAATCCCCGCCAGAGGATTGTGTCCATTCTAAGGCATAAAACACACGTTTCTGGATCGTCCATGTCTCAGAGTTTTAATCCCCGCCAGAGGATTGTGTCCATTCTAAGATAGTTTGGATTCTTCTAACCCAACGCATGATAATGTTTTAATCCCCGCCAGAGGATTGTGTCCATTCTAAGCAAGTGACAGTCCATACCCAACTGTTGGAACTCCAACGTTTTAATCCCCGCCAGAGGATTGTGTCCATTCTAAGACCTCTGTGTCCACTTTTTCAAATCGACCTGCTCGCTGAGCAGCCTTGCGCGATTCTACCTGACCATAATACTGGATGGTGCATATCGCGCAATCGTTTATGTCAATTTGAATAGCAATTATCAGCATCTGTGTCCATTGTAGCAAGCCTGTCAACCGTCACCCAGTTTAAGCAGGAGCGTGCTGCCTGATCAACACGCCCCGCCCACCATTCCTTGCCTAGCCTGCTGCTCGCTCGTGATTGAGCACCAACAAACGCCCAAGGATTTCATCATCAGTCAAGGTATCAGGCCACCCATAGGCCGCAAAGACCGCTTTGTCCAGCTTCTTGTACGCCAAATCCAGCCACGTTGGGCGCTCGTTATACAAGTTGGTCAAGGTGCGTTTTTTCAGCTCGGCCTCGGTTGCTCCGGCTGGATTCAGCCAGCGATCCCGCTTCTCAACCAACTCTTTTGCTGCCTCGGCAATGGCGTTGACGAGCGGCGAGTCCGTGGGTTCCTTCGCTGGCGGCCATGGGAAGGGGAAAGTTTCAAAGGTTGTTGTTGGTGTATAGCGTGGATCATTTCCTACACCAAGAAATGTACCTAAACGTAGTGACCATAATTCATGAATTTTTGAGTGTAGCACACCCATAAAATAGTCGTCGTCGCGTGCAAACGCGATAGTTGCCGAATCAGGCAGCGTTCCTTTGTTAATCCATACATAAATTCGATGTTTTGATACTCGGACTGTAAGAATAAATCGCTCAAAATTACTCAATGCCTTTCGCATTTCAGGCCGATGTCGTTCGTGGAGCCACCATTTTTTCGCGTACTTTCATATTTTGGCCGCACCTTTTGATTAATATACTCAAAAGGTGCCTCATACAATGCTGCTTCTTCCAATGACATAGTAGAACCAAAATCAATAATCCATTTACTTGCGGCTCGTTGAACAATGGCTTTTCCATTAACCCATGGTTTTACAACATCACTATTAGGTTGTCCATTAGGATTATTTTGAACCGCAAGAAATCTCTTGGCAGTCTGGAAATCAATATCAAAATCTGCGCCTTTCTTTGTGCCCTCAAATTGTATGTTTAAATTCTCATAAAGCTTGATAGCCTTTGTCGTATCGACGGGTGTACCCGTCAGATCAGCATGAATACTTGAGACAACAATACCATTGAGCGTTCGAGTTTCCCGTTCATCGGCTTTGTTAAATCCCACCATTGACACCCGTACCGCAGCCCCATCTAAGATCCATTCTCGATCCGACCAACCCATAAAAATATCACCAGATGTTTTGATACGTTCTAAAACTTTGCGATTTACCCCACCACGAATCGAGTTGGTGGCAATAAAGCCCGCTCGTTTGGTTATGCCTTGGGCAATGATGGCTCGCGCCTTTTCAAACCAATAACACACCAGATCAGCAAATGCTGGAACACGATCTGCGTAACGATTAAACAACGCATCAACATAGCGATCACCCAGCTCTTGCCGAATCTTATTCCCACCCAAAAACGGCGGATTCCCAATAATGTAATCTGCCTGTGGCCAGACAGGTTCAATTGGATTCCCGTTGGCATCAAATGCCAGAATCGCATCCATATTGGTAATCGTGGCCAGTGTTTTCAGAATCGGGTCAGACGGATCGCCAAAGCCGTTATCGCGCAGCCATTGAATATAGCCAATCCAGACCGTGATCTGGGCTAGCTCGTGGGCATACTCATTGACCTCAATCCCCAAGAATTGTTCCGGACTGACCATGGGAAAGCGATAGCCCAGCCCCACATCGGCCCCAAACGTGATCACTTCCTTTTCTAAGTCCAGCACCGACTTCAAGGCCACATACAGAAAATTTCCACTCCCACAGGCCGGATCAAGCACCTTCAACGAATGAAGGCGATAGATAAAGGCATCGATCAGTGTGCGCATCTTCGTCGTGATCGTGCTTTGTTGCGCAGGACTGGCGGCCACCCGCTCCACATCCAGCGTGTTCAGCGTGCCTTGGAGGTCGGCCCATTCACGGCGTAGCGGCTGCATCACCACCGGCTCCACCACCAGCAAAATATCATCCTTGCTCGTGTAGTGTGCGCCAAGCTGTGAGCGCTTGTTTGGGTCGAGCGAGCGCTCAAACAGCGTTCCCAGAATCGCAGGCTCAATCGACGACCAATCGAGCTTGGAGACCTTCTGGAGAATCGCCAGCGCCTCACTGCCCAGAGGGATCACTGTATCATTATCAAACAACCAGCCATTGAAGTGGCGAATTTCTTCATCACCAAACAAGCCGCCTGTAGCCATTGCATGAAACAAATCACGAAGTGCCGTACTAAAGATTGGTGCCTTATTACCAAACTTCTTCACGAGACCTGAAAAAAAATCCCTTTGGGCAACAGCTCCACATCTTCCGCAAACAAACAGAACAGCACCCGAATCAGGAAGTGGGCAATCTCATGGGGTGTTTTATCTTTTTCATAGCGAGCGAGCAGCTGGGCCAGCTTGGCAAACTCGGCAGCGGCCTCTTTCGTTACCTGCTCGGTCGTAGTTTGCGCCTTGAAGGCTTTGGGGTTCGTGAAGATCTGCCTGAGGTCGGCCAGCTTGTCGGGATTCAGCAGATCATCGAGCGTAAATTCAACCGTGCGCTTGACGGTGTTGGTGAAATTCGTATGCACGATAATCCGCTGCATATCGCTCACAATCAGCAGCGGGGGATTCTGGAGCGATTCGCGATATTGCAACAGTTGCTCATAGGCTTTGGTCAGATTCGCGCCAACGCCCTTGTATTCGATGGCAAAGCAGCCCTTGCGCCAGACATCGGCCCAGCCTTGACCGCCCGATTGCTTGGTTGCGCCTGCCTCAAATAAATAAAAGGTTCCTTTGGGATCTTCGTGGATGGGGGTTTTGGCTCCAAGCAACGCACAGAGATCGAAAAAATGTTCCTGATAGCCTGATTTTTCTTTGACCTGGACGGCTCGCCACTTCTGCACAAACGCTTGCGGTTGCATGGGCTTCACTCCACACCGAGGATACAATCGCCTGCATCATCGCACAGCCGCGAACCAGTAACGCAACTAGCAAGGGTATGCTGAGCTTTATAGGCCATTCCAGCATCGTGAGGGATACTGCGCAAAAGAAAAACCCACGCCGTATGGTGTGGGTTTTGTGATCCCCGCAAGAGGATTGAGATCTTTCCAATGAATTGAACCCCTGACTAGTAATACGGGGGTAACATCTTCTATTTTAATCCTCGCGAGAGGATTGAGGTCTTTCTAATAGGTATTGGTTTTGTCTACGCCTAAACGACCTACTAATGAGTTGTAATCCCCCAACGAGGATTAAGGCCATTCGAATATTGATACATTATTAGGTAACAATACATTTAAAGGTACACTGTTGTAATCCCCAACGAGGATGTCTAGACTATACACGATGCGCCGAGCTGGTGCAAGCCCGCTAATAACACAAACGGCTCGCAAATCGAAGCCGCTTAGGGGTTGTGCGGAGGCATATAATCACCTTTATTTGGAGGATGTATGTCCTACACACGGCGCGATATCCTGAAACTTGCAGCACTCGTCAGCCTTAGTCCATGGCTGCCTGCCTGTGCACCCAATGATCCGAATACACCAACCATCAAGCCAACCACCACATCGAATAGCCCAGTAACGAGTGACAGCACCCCGCAGGTCATCGTGATTGGCGCAGGCATCGCGGGATTAGCCGCTGCCGCCAAACTCCAAGCAAACGGCTATCGCGTCCAGATCATCGAAGGACGTGATCGGATCGGTGGGCGCATTTGGACAAGCCGCACCTGGAACGATATGCCTGTCGATTTAGGGGCTTCGTGGATTCATGGCGTTACACAGAACCCCCTCACCGATCTGGCAGATACTGCTAGGATTGAGCGAACACCCACCGATTATGAGAATAGTCTGGTCTACACCATGGACGGCGAGGAACTCGACGATGCCGCTGTGGAACAGCTTGAGGAACAGTTGGTCACACTGCTGGATGCTGTGGCTGAGTTGGTTGAAGATACCGATGATATGTCACTCGCAGCGGCGATGCAGCAGGTTCTCGTTGAACAAGCTGAATCAATCGATCAACCACGCTTGAATTTCAGCATCAATAGCACAATTGAACATGAGTATGCTGCCGATGTCGAGGAATTATCAGCCCAGTATTGGGACAACGATGGGGAAGTTGTTGGGGGTGATGTCATCTTTCTTGATGGGTATGATCAAATCCTTGATCAACTCACGGCGGACCTCACGATCCACACTGGGCAACCCGTTAACGCAATCAATTACACTGCTGAATCAATCACGATCACAACCAATACCACTACGTTTGAAGCGGAGCACGTCATTATCACCGTTCCGCTCGGTGTGCTCAAGCAGGGCCGTATTCAGTTCACTCCGCCACTTGATGCCACAAAAACCGATGCGATAACCTTGCTCGGATCAGGGCTGCTCAACAAGACATGGCTGCGCTTTCCAACCGCGTTCTGGCCCAAAGAACCGGAGATCATTAACTATATTGACGAACAAAAAGGCCGTTGGGCCGAATTCCTCAATATCTATCACTATACCGATAGCCCGATCTTGCTCGGCTTTAATGCTGGTTCGTATGCTCGTATGCTTGAATCACGCAGCGATGCGGAGATTATTGCCGATGGGATGCAAGTCCTGCGAACGATCTATGGGCAGGAAATTCCTGATCCTGAGGCGTGGCAAATCACCCGCTGGGGCGCTGACCCCTATGCATTTGGCTCGTACTCCTTTTTGGGCGTTGGCGCAACCGATGCCCTGCGTGATGACCTTGCCCAACCGATTGCTGGACGATTGTTCTTCGCGGGAGAAGCAACAGAACGCACCTATCCCTCAACCGTTCATGGAGCCTACCTCAGTGGATTGCGTGCTGCTGATGAGGTGATGCAGGCATAGATTGAACCCCAATGATTCACGTTCACAGCCTAAAACCACAAACGACCCGCTGGGGGTCGCTTGTGGGAGAGAAGAGAGAGGAGAAGGTTTGACTTCAGTATACCAGAGAATGTGGATTATAGACATTAGATAGGTATTAATATTTCACTTACGACACAACCTTCTCAAACCATGCAGTCCGTAAAAAGCGATATTGACACGTTCCGTTGCAAGGTAAATCACCGTTTTGTTGTGGTAGCTTCAAATAACCAAAATCCTCGGAATCGGATTCAACAGCATAGAATTCCTTGTATGGGTGGGCGCTGATACATCCAGTATTCGCGAATTCTATGCCATTTGTCGTTCACACGCGTAAATACCTATCCTTGTAGGCAAGCCCTTACTTCATCGCCATCAAAATTTGCCATTGGCTGGTTTCATCGAATGGTACGATTGGCAAGACCGCATCGCCAAACACTGCTTGCAAGCGCAACCCAGCCCGTTGCACCTGTTGCTGCCATTCGGGGAAGGTATACAAACGAATGCGCTCGCCCGGGTGCACAGCCTCGCCGCCATTTGGCTCGATATAGCGATAGGCAGTTTCGATCGTGCCTGTGGTTGGGCTAAAATGCGATTCGCGCAGCACATAGCCCGGCCCAACTTGATGCCAACCACGCCGATAGTGCTGCATATAACTACTAATTTGATAGGGATTAATACATTGCAATACCAGCCGTCCCTGCGGCACAAGGTGATCAGCCAAATCATTCAGCAATTGCTGATGCTCAAAATCGCTGAAAAAGCCCAACGAGCTATTCATAATCAGCACCACATCGTACATGCCCAAATCATCAAGTTTTCGCATATCACCAGCAATCACCCGGGCAGGCAATTGCTCAGCAGTGATTTGGGCGCTAAGCTGATTAACCAACGGCGTTGCTAATTCAACCCCATCAACGTGATAGCCACGCCGCGCCAAGCCCAGCAAATGCCGCCCATTGCCACACGCCAAATCCAAAACTCGCATATCGGGGGTTAAATTCAAAATCATTTCCAGAAAATCAACTTCATTGTTGGTGAGGCTTTCGGCAACGTCGGAATAGGTTGCAAACTCGTGAATTTGAAACAATTCTTCCCACCACATTCGCTGTTCATCCATTGCCAACCTCGCTTATAATCTACAAACAATGCCAGTGATTGAGGGTCGCATATGTTGCCAGAAACACTTATCCAACAGATGAGCCATGGCTGGGTTCACGCCCCGATTGCCTCGCTGATTTATCATCGCAATGGCCGCGCCGAATTGCTCAACCGCGCCGGAATGGAGTTATTGCAATATCAGCCGGAAGAGGCTGCCCTAGCTCAACAACATTATAATCTGCATCGAGACCCTTCACTCCAAGCGCCGCTAACCAAAAGTGCCATTGCCTCAGCTTTTGAGGGCAAAAAAACCCGCATCGGCGAGTTGGATTATGAGTTGCTAAATGTGCAGGCGCGGCCTTCTGGCAAACATATTGTGGCGCGACTCAATCTGGCTCCGCTACGGGTCGAAGCCAAAACTGGCGAGTATATTGTGGCATTTTTTACCGATATCACGCCCCAAGTAACCCTGCGCCGCGAACTCGATAGCCGCAAGCACGAAATTCAACAGGCCGAACAACAACAAGAAGCGCTACGAGCCGAAATCGAAGCTCGTTCAGCTCCGGTTGTGCCAGTGTTGCCCGGCATTTTGGTGTTGCCCTTGGTTGGCGCGATCGATTCACGCCGCGCCGAATATGTCTTGAATTGTTTGCTCGAAGCCGCCTCAGAGCATAGCGCCGATACGCTGTTGCTCGATGTTACGGGCATTCCGGTGGTCGATACGGCTGTAGCCAATTATCTGCTGCAAGCCATCAAAGCGCTCAAATTGCTTGGCACCGACACCATTGTGGTTGGCATCAGCCCCGAAATTGCCCAAACCTTGGTGCAATTGGGCCTGCGGCTGGAAGATATTACCACTCGCGCCGATTTACAAAGTGGCTTGCAGACCGCCCTTCGTCGCCAAGGCCAAATTATTCGTGCTCGTTCGTGAGGTGCGCCCATGGCTTCTAGCTTAAATACACTCATTCGCAGCAGCGCTTGGTCGGTTATGTCAATCGGTTCAGCCATTTACGATCAAACAGGCAAGGTCATTTATACCAATACTGCCTTGCGCCGAATTTTCAATCTCAGCCCAGCCGAAATGTTGGAACTCCAAGAACATTACAATTTATTTGATGATCCTTCCTTGGCGACCCCTGAACTGCAAGCAGATTTGAAACGGGCATTTGCTGGCGAAGAAGTTTTCTTGCCAATTTTAGATTATGTGATTGTTGATGCCCATGGCCAGCCGAGCAACCGCCATTTAGCCGCACGCTTTTTGCTCAAGCCTGTGGGCGATGCCACGCCACCAGAATATGTCGTGGGCTATTTCCACGATGTCAGCGAATCGCTCGAGTTAGAAGCCCAAATTAGCGCTCGGCGTGATGAAATTGATCGCATGAGCCAACAAGATTCGTTGCTCAAAGCCGAAATTGCCGCCCGTGCTGTGCCAGTTGTGCCAATTCTGCCAGGAATTTTAGTATTGCCCTTGGTTGGTGGCATCGACCCAATGCAAGCCGACCAAATTATTACCGCCTTGTTGCAGGCCAGCTCGCGCAGCAACGCCGATACCGTGATCTTGGATTTAACCGGCGTGCCGGTGGTGGATACGGCGGTGGCAAACTACATTTTGCAGGCTATCAATGCGCTTAAATTGCTTGGCACTGAAACAATTGTAGTCGGCATTAGCAACGAAATCGCCCAAACCATCGTGCAATTGGGCATTCGCTTGGATACAATCGCCACTCGCGCCGATTTGCAAAGCGGCTTAATGGCCGCGCTCGAACGCCAAAACTTGACGATCGAGTCGATCTAACGTGCTATAATCGCTGCATTAGGCATGGTCAAGTTGGTTACGCCCTAGCGTAGCCTTTGTGGATAGGAATTCTGGTTTTGAGCTTCATTCTGTTGCTTGATGAGGATCGGGCGTTTTCGGCCACGCTCGCTCGTACTTTAGAGATGGCCAGTTATCGGGTGATGCGCGAATGGACTGAAACCAGCGCTCGCGAGGTTGCCCGTACCCAACAGCCCGATCTCATTTTGCTCGATCTTGAACTGGGCCGCGAACAAGGCTGGGCCTTGCTCGATGAATTGGTGAGTTTAGGCCTGCGGGTCATGGTGATGTCGCATCGCAGCAGCGCCGAGGATATTGCCCGTGGCCTGCGGGCTGGCGCGACCGATTATATCACCAAGCCCTACCGCACCGAAGAATTGCTGGCGCGGATTGCGATTCGCTTACGCCAAGCGCCACCACCCGCCTTGCAACGCGCCGATACGCGCACACCCAAGCTAGCCGAGCCAGTCATCGAAACTCCTATGGCTGCACCAGCGGTTGAGGCTGAAGCGCCAACCCTGAATATTCCGCTTGGGCAACGCCTGCGCCAAGCCCGCAAACTGCGCAATATCTCGCTGGTTCAAGCCAATTTGGATACCAAAATCCAAATGTATTATATTCAGGCGATCGAAGAAGAGAAATATGCCTTGCTACCGCGTGGCACTGCCGCCGAAGAGATTGTGCAACGCTATGCCCAATTTTTAAGCGAAGATCCCGATCAGGCGTTGGCCGAGTTCCGACGTTTGCACCATAGCGATGTTGAAACCCTGCGCAATTTGGGCGGCCAGCCGGTGCGCTATCGACGGCGCGTTTCGTGGCCGTTGGTGTTGAGTTTGGTTGCATTGCTAACCTGTGGGCTAGCCTCTGGCGCGATTGCCTTGATCTTCCCTGAAGAAACCCGTAACGTCACAACCAATGTACGGGCGATGTTCAGCGACCCAACTGCAACCCCGACGCTTACGCCAACCCCAACCGCTACGCCTAGCCCTACACCAACATTAACGCCGACCGCTACGCCTAGCCCTACGCCAACATTAACACCCGAACCAAGCCCAACCCTTGATCCGAATGCGCCCACGGCGACACCATAAGGAGTTTGTATGTCAATTAAAGCTGATCGCTGGATTAAGCGCATGGCCCAAGAGCATGGCATGATCGAGCCATTTGTTGATGGTCAAGTGCGCGGTGGAGTCGTTTCATATGGCTTATCGTCCTATGGCTACGATATTCGAATTGCTGATGAATTTAAAATTTTCACCAATGTCAATTCGGCGATTATCGACCCCAAAAACTTCGACCCACGCTCGTTTGTCGATGTCAAAGCTGACGTTTGTATCATTCCACCAAACTCGTTTGTACTCTGCCGCACGATCGAATACTTCCGCATTCCGCGCAATGTGCTCTGTGTTTGTGTTGGCAAATCGACCTATGCAAGATGTGGTCTGATCGCGAATGTAACGCCCTTCGAGCCAGGTTGGGAAGGCTATGTGACAATCGAAATTAGCAATACAACGCCATTGCCTGCCAAAATCTACGCCAACGAAGGCATTGCCCAAGTGCTGTTTTTCGAGGGCGATGAGTTGCCAGACGTGGCCTATGACGATCGTTCGGGCAAATATCAAGGCCAAACTGGCGTGACTTTGCCACGAATTTAATCATTAATTTGGCCATTTTAATAAATCAGCATACAATACAAACAACCACCATGTTCGTGGTAGCGAGGAAGTGAATACTTTATGCTGGTAACAGGTGTTGATTTAATCGAGATCGACCGGATCAATCAAGCAGTATCACGTTGGGGCCAACGGTTTGCCCGTCGGGTTTGGACCGAAGCAGAATGGTTGCGCTGTCGTGATAGTGCTCAGTCGTTAGCGGCACGTTGGGCGGCCAAGGAAGCCGCCGCGAAAGCCCTCGGTGTTGGCCTCAAAGGCATTGGCCACCCCGCATGTGCCGTCGCCTGGCGTGAAATCGAAGTTGCTAACGACACCCAAGGCAAGCCACTGTTGCGGCTCCACGGCGCAGCCCAACAACGAGCCAACGAACTAGGCATTCGCCATTGGTCAGTCAGCCTTTCGCATAGCGGCGATCAAGCAATCGCGTTTGTGGTGGGTATGGGCTAGATCAAGCGTGTTTTGGGCGATAGTGTGAATCCTATCGCCCTTTTGTTGTTTAAACTAACGATCTTCCAAGAACGAAATTAAGCGGCCTTGGCCATCATACAAGGTCGCATCATCTTTTTCAGTATTGCTCCAAATTGGCGCACCTGCGGTTGAATTAATCGTACGCGTTTCGCCAGCAGCAAGGCTACCACCAAGGGTTGCATGCAACTGATTACCACGAATACTACAGATTTTCCAGCCATCAATCGCCACTGGAGCATTGCTCACATTTTGAATCATAACAGTTTCGGCGCGTTTATCGACGCTGACAATTCTCACTGGAAAATTGCTGGCGACGGTTGGATCAGCTTGGCAATCGTTGAACGATGGTGGTGGTGGTGCAGGCGTGGGTGTGACAATTGGGGCGGGAGTTGGGGTTGGTACAGGCAGAATTGGATTGCCGCGATTGGTATAGACTTCTTTGCCCAACAAGCCCAACAACACCTTAAATTGATCAGGATTGTTAGGATGCCACTCAAGCCGCGCCCGCTCAAACCATTGGGTTTGCACCGTATCGCCATTAGCGTTGGTTTCCAAGTTAACGCCCGTCAAGGGCAAGCCAAACAATTGCAACGAACGGGCATAGGTATCCAAGCCAGGAATTTTAAGGCCATGCGATTGCCAGTAGCTTTTGAAACCAAGTCCATTGGCCTGATCACAAACATTATGTCCAGTTTCTTCAAACCATAAACAACCTGTTTGTGGCCCAACCTCGCGTGGGGCAACCCCGCGCCCAAGTTGTTGCAACCGTTCTTTGCCTAATAAACCAAGCAGCACCTCGTAAGCCGTACCAGCATTCTCAGGGTGCACCTCAAAACGATTCCGTTCGAGCCATTGGGTATGGTAGCTCATGTCAGTATCGGGGTTTGCTTCGGCTTTAGCGGCAGCAATTGGGTAGCCAAACACTGGCAGGCCACCATTATCTTCCCAGTAATCGCTGAACGGTTCTTCCAAACAGTAGGGGTTGCTCACCTCTACAAAGCACAAATTATGAGCAGCAACAGGACGCGGCAAGAAACCAACAACCAGCAACAGCCAAATCCAACGGCGCATAGTAGATCCTCGGCTAAAAAACTCCGTTGCTAGTATACCAAACCTCAAGCTTGTTAAGCGATTAAATACAGCAGGCCTGCTGATCAATGTGATCAACAGGCCTGTGGTTGGTGCCGAGGGCGGGAGTCGAACCCGCACCCCCTTGCGAGGAGAGATGTTTAAGACCTCAGCGTCTGCCATTCCGCCACCTCGGCGCAACGAGCGGTATTATAGCGCATATTAGATTTTTTGGCAAATTAGTTGGTCATTTATTGATATAATATATCAGTAAAATTAATCTAGGATGAGGTATTGGCATGAGCCTTGAGCATGGGATTTATACGCTGCGCGAAGCTACCACCGCCGATTTGGCGGGCGCACGCCAGTTGATGTTGCGCACATTTGAGCAAGATTTTGGCTACGGCTATATCGCCAAATGGCATGCTGATGTTGATAATTTAGCCGAAGCCTATTTGGATAACCCCCGCCAAGTGTTGTTTGTGGCAGTCGTTCGCGCAACCAACGAGGTTGTCGGAACCTGCGCCGTGCGAACTGGCGGCCCTAAGCCACCCTACAAACCAGAATGGCTGGTTGAGCGTTATAGCACCGTCGCAACCGCCCAAATTGTGCGGGTCTATGTTGATCAAGCCCATCGTCGGGCTGGTTTGGCTCGCCGTTTGGTCAGCCTAACCCGCGATTGGATTTTGCATGAAGGCACGTATCGCACGATTTATTTGCATACCAACCCGGCAATTGCTGGAGCTGAGCAATTTTGGCGTTCGCTCCCAACCAGCGAAATCTACGATGATCGGCCTGATCAGGGCGAATTTCAAAATATCCACTTTGAAATGGATCATACAACGCCAATTATTTAATCATCAAGCGCGATTAATTCGCTTTCAGCATAGGTTAATTCACGAATAGCCGCCGCACATTCTTGCCAGCGATCTTGAGGCAATGCCAGCATCAAGGTAATATCGCTGGCAAAATCTTCACTTTCAATCACTGGATCAAATGTATTCAGCAAACGCCGCAATAATTCGTATTGATTGTAATTAATCGTCACCATACCAGTGCGACGAATGACTTGCTCTTTGGTTGGTAAATCATTCAGGGCTTTTTGTAAGGTTCCACTATATGCCCGAACCAAGCCGCCACTGCCTAATTTGATTCCGCCAAAATAGCGGGTCACGACTGCTGCGATATCGCCAATACCACTGCCTTGCAACACTTGCAACATCGGGCGACCAGCCGTACCAGCAGGCTCGCCATCATCGGATGAGCCAATTTCGGCTTGGGGGCCAAGCCCAATTTGAAACGCCCAACAATTATGGGTTGCGTCAGGATAACGCGCGGCAATCGTGGCAATCGCTTGTTTGGCTTCAACTAAGCTTGGCGCATGCACAACCGTCGCAATAAAGCGTGAATGTTTGATATCTTGTTCAAATTCATGCTCAGCTGCCGGAATTTGATAACGAGTTGGAGTCATCGAATTAACCTACTAAATTAATTGGCGTTCATAGGCAATCGCCACAGCCTCGGTGCGATTGTGCGCCCCAAGCTTTTGAAAAATACTATTCAGATGGAATTTAACTGTGCGCTCGGTAATATTAAGTTGGTAGGCAATTTGCTTATTAGCAAAGCCTTGGGCTAAATGTTGCAATACTTCATGCTCACGCGGCGTTAATTCAACCAAGGTTGTATCGCGCTGCACTTGGCGCAACAATTTCGAGGCAATCAAGGGGTGCAAGGTCGAGCCACCAGCATGAATCAAGCGAATTGCTGCAAATAATTCATCACGCGGAGCGCCTTTGAGCAAATAGCCCTGAGCACCAGCCCGCACCGCGCCAATAATCCGTTCATCGGTATCAAACGCGGTAAATACCAACACGCGTCGGTTGGTCGCCGCCAAATCAAGCCGCTCAAGCACCGCCACTCCATCGAGATCAGGCAACTCAAGGTCGAGCAATACCAGATCAGGTTGCAATTGCTGACACAATTCGACAGCTTGCAGCCCAGCGCTAGCCTCACCAACCACGGAAAAATCGGCTTGGGTGCTGAGAATTGCCACCAAGCCCTCGCGCACCACCGGATGATCATCAACCACCAAAATGCGGATCATTTGGAACTCCCCAGTGGCACAACAATACAAACCTCAGTCCCTGCGCCAAGGGTACTTTTGATTTCAAGGCTGCCGCTCAGCAACCGAGTACGCTCATTCATGCCAATCAGGCCAAAATGTTGGGGCTTGGGCAAGGTTGGGTCAAAGCCACAGCCATCGTCATGCACGCAAATTTCAATCTGGGTCGGCGTAGCGTGATATTCAATCACCACAGCGTTGGCTTGGGCATGCTGCCGCACATTATTCAAGGCTTCTTGCACAATTCGCAACAAGCCAACTTCGATCCGTAAGGGCAACGGCTGCAACGCGCCAATCGTTTGAATGTCAAAGCTGAATGGGTCATGCTCATGCTTCAAGGTTGCCAAGGCTTCAACCAAACTACGGCCTTCGAGCGGAGCCGCCCGCAGATCGAGTACCGAACGCCGCGCCTCATCAAGATTATAGCGCGTCCATTGTAGCGCTTGCTGAATTTTGGCTCGGCCACGCTCGGTAGCACCCGTTTCAAATAAAGCATCGGCGGTTTCAAGTTGTAGCAATACCGCAGTCAAGCCTTGGGCCAAAGTATCGTGAATTTCGCGGGCAATCCGGTTACGCTCCTCGACCGCACCCAAGCTGAGCGAGCGTTCAAATAGGCGTGTACGTTCAATCGCCATGCTCAGCAAATCGCCGACCGTGTGCAATAAACGCAAATCATCAGCGCTCAATTCACACCAATCAGGGCTAGCCACATTAAACACTCCAAGCTTGCGGCCATGGGCCATCAACGGAATTGACGAATGAAAACGCACCTCGGTACCTTGCGGAACGTGGCGCAAACGTGTGCAACGAATCACGCTAATGTTGGCAGCCCGTTCCAAATCATCATCGCGAAAACGTTCCAGGCAATAACAATCGTCTTCTAAGGCTTGGGGGTGGCACAACACAGGCGGCAGATGATAGGCGGCGGCCAAATAATGGGTCGTTTGATCCTCACGTAACAGCCAAACCCAACCTGTGTGCAACCCCAACAACTCAGCCACTAGTTCTAAAACAGTTTGTAACGCCTGATCAAGCTGCGTGCTCCGATTCAACGCCTCGGCAATTTGGTTCAAAATCATCAATTCATGGTTTCGGCGAGCCAAAACCGCTGGATCATTGCTCATTATCAACACCTTTTTGGCAATTTCGCCAAATGCCTAAATATCCATGCCAAATTTGCCACCGTTGTGGCTCTACTCTAACAACCATTTTAGTGCGAGTTTAAGCATATGAGCAACTATTTTATTTCAGTTAAAGAATTACCTACCAGCGAACAGCCGCGTGAACGCCTGCGCGACTTTGGGCCACAAGCGCTGTCTGATGCTGAGATTTTGGCGATTTTGCTACGGGTTGGCGTGCAAGGAATGAATGTGATTCAGCTAGCCCAATTATTGCTGCGCGAGCATGGCGGCTGGCATGGCCTGCAAAAAATCGAATTCAACGATTTATGTCGAGTACGTGGCATGGGCGAGGCCAAGGCTGCGCATATCAAAGCAGCTCTTGAAATTGGGCGGCGCTTGTTGCTGGCAGCGCCCAATCAGCCCTTGCAAATCACCTCGCCAGCCGATGTGGTGGGATTATTGCAAGTTGAAATGAGCCATCTGGATAAGGAGCATCTGCGGGTAGTGATTCTCAACACCAAAAACCATGTGCTCAAAATTGAAAACGTGACAATTGGCTCGTTAAATAGCGCTAGCGTGCGGATTGCCGAGGTCTTTCGTGAGCCAATTCGCCTGAATGCGGCGGCAATTATTGTGGTGCATAATCACCCGAGCGGCGACCCAACGCCCTCGCCCGACGATATTTTGGTCACCAAGCAACTGATTCAGGCTGGCCAACTGCTCGATATCGACGTGCTTGACCATTTGGTGATCGGTCAAGCACGTTGGGTCAGCATGCGCGAACGGCGGTTGGCATGGTTATAAGGCTATTCCGCCGAATTCAAATTCGATAACGTATGGCCCATGCGTTCGCGCTTGGTGCGCAGATAGGCTTGGTTTTCAGTGTTAGGGTCGGTTTCCAAGGGCAATTGTTCAACCACATGCAAACCATAGCCTTCAAAACCAATGATCTTTTTGGGATTATTGGTGAGTAGGCGTAAATCGCGCAGACCCAAATCGGCCAGCATTTGCGCTCCCAAGCCATAATCGCGTAAATCAGCAGGGAAACCTAGGCGCTCGTTAGCTTCAACCGTATCCAAGCCCTGATCTTGCAGCATATAGGCGCGAATTTTGTTGGTCAGACCAATTCCACGGCCTTCTTGGCGCAAATACAGCAACACGCCACGGCCTTCTTGGGCAATCCGTTGCATCGCTTTTTCAAGCTGTGGGCCGCAATCACAACGCAATGAGCCAAAGGCATCGCCAGTTAAACATTCGGAGTGCACCCGCACCAGCACTGGCTCGTCGGTTGAAATATCGCCCATAATCAAGGCCACTGCCTCCTTGGCTTGCAGATCAGGTGTGTTGATTTTGCTCTCATATGAGACGATTTGAAATTCGCCATAGGCCGTTGGTAAGCGAGCTTCAGCAGTGCGCGTAACTAGAAATTCACGCTCACGACGAAAGCGAATTAATTGCTCAACGCTGATAATTTTGAGATCATGCTTTTCGGCGAAAATCTCAAGGTCAGGCATCCGAGCCATCGTGCCATCGTCGTTCATAATTTCGCAAATTACGCCAGCAGGATACAAACCCGCCAAGCGTGACATATCGACTGAGGCTTCAGTTTGGCCAACCCGCCGCAATACGCCACCCTCGGCAGCGCGTAAAGGAAACACATGGCCAGGCCGCGAAATATCGCTGGGCTTGGAGTTTGGATTGATCACGGTTTGGATGGTATGCGCTCGATCATAGGCTGAAATTCCGGTGGTTACGCCTTGAGCAGCCTCGATCGACACCGTGAAATTGGTGCCAAACTTAGAGTTATTCGAGGTCACCATCATTGGAATTTCCAACTCGTCGAGGCGCTGACCAGTAATGGCTAAACAGATCAGCCCACGGCCTTCTTTGGCCATAAAATTAATTGCCTGTGGCGTAACAAACTGGGCAGCACACGCGAGATCACCCTCGTTTTCGCGATCTTCATCGTCTACGATGATCACCATTTTTCCGGCTGCATAATCTTGCAGTGCTTCTTCGATGCTTGCCAACGGCATACATTCCACTCCTTTGTGACAATGAGAACGCTCATTGTTTGGTACATACCCACAACCACCGATGACTAATCGGGGTTGGTTCAGTCAGCACGAAACAATCGTACACGGCCTCTATTGTAAACCCGTTTGCCTGTAAAAGTTGCTCTAATATGGCTTGGCTATAACCGCGTTCGGCATGTTGCTCACTAAATCGTTCAAACAGACCATCACTGCGTTGGGCAAAACCAGTTAATTGCAACCACGAAATACAACGTTCTGGCTCAAATTCTGAATGCATAATGTGGACATAGCCATCACGCTCATCAACTTCGACTGGCTGCCAAACATGCTCTAGAAAATAGGGCGTGTTAATATCGAAAATCCAGCGTCCGCCAGCTTCAAGCGCTGCCGCAACGCAGCCAAATGTCGCATCCAGATCAGCTTCTTCGAGCAAATAATTGAGGCTATCGTAAAAACAAGTGACCAGTTGGACTGGCTGGCTCACCTGCCAATCGCGCATATCAGCACGCCGAAAACGAATTGAGCGTTGTTGGGTCAGATCACCACGGGCTTTGCGTTGAGCTACCTTCAGCATCTCACGCGAGGCATCGATTCCCAACACATCCCAGCCCAAATCGGCGTGTAATAATGCCAGCGTTCCTGTACCGCAGGCTAAATCGATCATCGAACGGCCAGGAACGGGATGACGCTCCAGCACTCGCTGCAAATAATCAAACATCAAGACGCTAAAATGGAGTTGCCCGTCATCATAGTAACGGGCATAATCGTTATACATCATCGAATTATTCCAACTAATTTCGAGCGCGGTTTACTCGGCCAGCATTTTTCGGTCAAAGCGCACAATATTTTCAACATATTTCGCCAAAATATCAACTTCGATATTGACCGTATCGCCAACCTGCTGCTGGCCGATAATCGCCCAAGCCTGAGTATGGGCAATAATCGCCAAGCCAAAACTATCATCGGTGGTGCGCGTGATCGTCAAACTCGTGCCATCGACCGCGATAAAGCCTTTTTCGACGATATAGCGCATCAAGGCTGGAGCCACTCGAATCGTGATCGCTTTGGATTCGCCATCGGGTTCGATCGCGATAATTTCGCCAGTACCATCGACATGGCCTTGCACATAATGGCCGCCCATACGCCGCCCCGCAGCCAATGCTCGCTCCAAATTGACCGAACTGCCAACCTTGAGTTGCCCCAAATTGGTGCGGCGCAAGGTTTCAGGAGCCAAACCAACCTCAAACCAATCGGCTGCAAAGGCGGTTACGGTCAAACAAACTCCGTTGACCGCAATGCTATCGCCTAATTGAGCATCGCTAGTCGCCAGCGTACAGCCAATCCGCAGCGTATTATCGCGCTCTAGGCCCGTATTCGCGACCAAAATCGTGCCAATTTCTTCAACAATTCCAGTAAACATGGCAATTTTCCTTAACGAGGGGCTAGGGGTCAGATTCATGCTCCCCGCCTCACAGAATAGCTTCTGATCCCTCGCCCCTAACTGTAATGGTTCATTGCATTAACAACCAATTGTAACGTTCCCTCACCCCCAGCCCCTCTCCCACTGCGGCGGGCGAGGGAACGCCAATCGACGGCGCATCCCACCCAATCATTGTTAAGAAAGGAGGGGGCAGGGGGTGAGGGAACAAGAACAGTTGCCAATCTCATAAACCATTACACCTCGCCCCTAGCCCCTGATCCCTAGCCCAACACACTATCCAACAAGGCTGCATTAGTTTTTTCAGCTTCGTTGAGTGTATCGTTGGCTTTGCGCAATTCTTCGCCAAGCTGCTCCATTTGAGCACGAATTTCATCAAAGCTCTTGGAATGCAAAATAATATCGGTTATGCGCACTTCAAGGCTTTGTTGTTCGTGCATAAATGAAAGCATTGCATCAATTTCGCCAATCACGGTTTGGAACATATCGATTTTACCAGTCAGCACGTGTAAAATATATTCTTCGATTGTGCCGCGTAAAATCAAAGTATAAATTTCAACTGGTCGTTCCTGACCATAACGATGCACCCGCCCGATCCGTTGCTCGATTCGCATTGGATTCCATGGCAAATCGTAATTTACCAGGCGATGGCAAAATTGTAAGTTAAGCCCTTGACCACCACTTTCGGTTGAAAGAAAGACTTGAGCCTTGCCATCACGGAAACGCTCAACTGCATTGCGTTTTTGCATTCCGCTCAAGCCGCCGTGAAAGAGCACCGATTCAACCCCGTGATCAACCAAGAAATCGCGCAGGAATTCAAGGGTTGCCACAAACTCGGTATACACGATGATCTTGCTATCATCGTTTTTGATAATTTTCAATAATGTGCGGGCTTTGGATGGAATTTGCATCTCATCGACGATTTTCAGCAAACGTTCTAATTCGCCGTTATCAGCAGCATCCATCTTGCCCAAACGCGCCGACATCGCGCCACGTAAGGTATGTCCAACCGCGCGAGGACTCGAAGTCATTTCCTTGAGCAAGGTCATCAGCACCAACACCAATTTGGAAACTACAACTTTGCCATCGATGCTTTGCAAAACAATATCACCCTCAACGTAACGTTGATAGATATGTTTGCAGAAACGCACCATTGCATCGTGAAAATCGTGTTCATCATCAGTTAATTCAATTTCATGATGATGAATTAGGCGTGGTGGCAACTCAGTCAAGGTATTTGAACGTCGGTTGCGAATCATCACTTCGTTAAGCAAAGCACGTAAATGTTCAACATTACGAGCATGCCGCCGATCTTCCATAAACAATTTTTGGAATTGGCGTGGTCCTTTGAGATGACCAGGCCGTGCAACCGTAATCAAATTATATAATTCGCGCAGCTCGTTTTGAACTGGTGTTGCTGAGAGCAATAAACAATGCTTACGATTTAAATTGAAGACAAATTTATAACGCCCAGTACGGTGATTTTTGAGCATATGACATTCATCGATCACCAACATATCCCAAGTACGATCGGTTAAGGCTTTACGATAGGCTCCTTTCGCCCGATCGATCGAGCCAACCACCAAAGGATATTGAGCAATATCACTATCATCGCCTAAACGATGAAAATTCATGCCAAATTTATCGTGCATTTCTTCGAGCCATTGCTCAGAGAGTGGGGCAGGGGTTAAAATCAAACAAGTGCGAATCATTTCGCGCAAGTGATATTCTTTAATGATCAAGCCTGCTTCGATCGTCTTGCCCAAGCCAACTTCATCGGCCAAAATTGCATTACCATGCATCTCGCCCAAAACTCGCCGCACAGCCCGCAGTTGATATTCTTTAGCATCAATCGCCGCATATTCGAGCGAAAGTAGATGGTCAAAGCCACCTTTGAGCGTGTAATGTTCGGCTTGCTCGCGCACTGCCCAACGATCAGCTGGCGTGACGTGACCACTGAGCAAGCGTGCGCGTTCGCCATCAGTTGGTGGGCGAAAACGTAATTCGCCCAAAATTGGTGGCAAAGCTTGCAAGCGTGGCGGCGCAGCAACCGGAATTTGCGGGCGGGTAGTTCGCGTATTGGGAGTTAATGCCGATTCAAAATCAGCTCGAATCAAATGCTCATCTAACTCAAAGCCTAAATGCAAGAGATCAGCTTCAACTTCAGGCTGGTCAATCTCAGGCAATGCTTGGACAAGCTGCTCAAGCTCAAAGGTTGGCTCAGGCAGGCTGGCCAGAATCTCAAGATAACGCTGGCGACGTAATTCATCCATTGGTAAAAACCTATTTTCTACTGATTCGGCTTCGGGTCGTGAGCAGCTTCGCTTAGGCGTAAACGCGCCAAGGGCAACAACAAGCTGGCATGGCTGCGTGGGTCGAGTTCGGCAGCACGGCGCAAAAAGGCCACTGCCTCAGTTGGTCGCCCTTGATCCAAGGCGTTGGCTCCATAGCTCAAATAAAGTTCAACCAACTGCGGATCGCTGGCCAGTTGGACATAAATCGCCTCAGCTGGGCCATCGCCAGCATTGGTTGGCAATTCAGCTAATTCAGCTTGTTCGGCCTCGATTTCTTCGGCGCTCATACGGGCAGTCCGTGGAGCCGAACGACGCTGGGCTTTAATTTCTTCTTGAGCTTGGCGTGCCACATCGGCGGCAACACTGACTGCGCTAACCACTCGCCGCTTAGAGCGGGTATAGCTAAAATTAACAATTGGCAAATCGCTCAATGGGCCGTTATCCATTTCCCATTCGTTGATCAATTGCTCGGCGCGTTCAGCAATTTGGTCGAAGCATTCGCGAGTTAATGGGGTATGGTTGAAACCGCCAACTCGCGCTACATACAACAAACCACGACCATCGACTACCCCACCCGTATTCCAAAGCAATTCCAACAGGCGCGTCGCTTGGTCGGGGTTCATTGGGGTGCGATTGAAGGCAGCGGTTGCCCGTTCGACATCGCCAAAATCGCTATACAGTGGCATGAGCAAATCTAGCCCAGCCCGCATCAACGATTCATCGGTTGTTTGGTCGAAAATCGTTTCGAGCATGCCCACGATGTTATGTTTAAGCAAACGTGGATCGCGTTCGTCAAACCAAGAATCGGTTTGTTCTTGGGCTTTTTGGGGTGATAAGCGGGCAAATGCTGCCTCTAGGCCTTTGAAACGCACCGCCCAAAAAACATCCAAGGGCTTAATATCTTCACCTGCCAGCCAATCCAAATACCACCAGCGTTGTTCAGGTGTAAGCGTTTTGTAGGAAGCAACGGCGTAGGTTGGTGGCGTTGGAGCATTCCAGGGTTCTGGCGAGCTTGGTTGCTTAATCGACAGCGTGCGAATCAGCACAGCATCGGGCGAGGTGTTTTGGCGGCCACTCCAGTAGGAAAAGACATCCCACTCGTTTTTGACGATTTTGACCCCAGGCACTTTTTGAATTCGCGCCAATTTTTGCTCGAGGATGGCCTCTTCTTCCTCGGTCATCACATATTCAGCCGAGCCAGAAAGGTCGAATTGCACCACACCGCCATCGCCCTTGAGAATACCATCGAGCAATTCAAGGCCATCGAGCGGGGTGCTGCCTTTTTTGTTCGAGCGCACTTGCTCCTGCGCAGCAGCGGCTAAACCACGAATAAAACTCGCTGCATCAGAGCGATCGAATAAAAACACGCCTTGGGAAAGCTCCAACGCGCGGGCAACCCACATCACCAAGGTATCGCTGTAGTTTAAGGCTACGGGCATGGTTGGGGTTTGCTCGACCATAGTCCGAATGACGGTAGTTTGATGGCGTTCGCCCCAGCGTTCAGCAATATCGCGCATGGCCTGCTCAATCGCGGCACGTTTGCCACCTAAACCACGGCCAAGCTTGAAATTACAGCGCGAGGCAATATCAAATAACAACGGACCACTAGCCTCAATCGAAGCTAAGGCAAAACAACGAATCAACACATCAGCAGGAATTGCATTTGAGGGAGTGTAGAGCGTGAGCCATTCGCCCAATAATTCAGGTTGCGAAGCGGCATAGGCCAAGGTTAGCACATTGCCAATCGAGCTTTGGGCTACCGCATCATTGGTGCTCGAATCGTACAACTGACGCATAGCCGTAATTGCTTCATCGCGGCGGGTGGTGGTTAATTCAGCACACAAGGCATAGAGCCGCATAATTCGAAAGAGCTGAATCGCTCCGCTCTCATCGCCAGCCAACCAAGCAATATAATTCCAACGTTGTTCGGGGGTTAATGAGGCATAGGTTGGCGAATAGGTAAAATAGCCGCCCCACGTCACCCGTCCACCAGTCGGACGCATCACCGGAAAACGCACCAAATCGAGCATAATCCGCGTATCCAACATAAAACGCCCAGGCTGTTGATTAATGTGCACTCCAACCAACGAACGGATACTCTCAGCCATCCGCTCAAATGTAGCCCGATCTTCAGCAGAAAGTGTACGTTGTGGAATCGCGCGAGTAGTGCGTGCCATCGTGGATTATGTCACCTCAAAGTTAAACATCAGCGCTTATTGTAGCATATTTCTGCCCACTCGTCAGACTTAACACTTTGTGATTGGTTGAGAATACTCAATCAATTATGGGATTTGATACTTCGTTAAGCTTTTCTCCCAGTTATGGACTATCGTTTAGATGTAATGGTTCATAGCATCAACAGCGGCCAGCATGCCCTCACCCCCTAGCCCCCTCTCCCGCCGGGCGAGCGAGAGGGAATTGTCCTCAATCATCAAAGGGGAATGCCCCTCGCCTACCGCAGTGGGAGAGGGGTTGGGGTGAGGGAACGGAAATTATCCTTAATCCCCGTAATCCCCCTAAATAGCAATTTTTGATGGCACAAAACCTCGTTATTGACGAAACTTATTCGGCTTGCAAGCCAAGCGCAACCATGGGATAAGCGGCGTTGGGCAGCCACAAGACTCGCACCCGATAACCTTGATATTCAATAACTTGGCCAAGTGTTGCAGTTTGTTTTAATTCGGGCACGCTGCTACTAACCCAGAAACTCAATTCAACTTGGCCATTCGCAGGGTCATAATCACCAATTGTAATTGTTAGATAGCCATCGCCAACACTACTATTGGCGGGCGCAATCAATAATTGTTCTTGGCCAAGGGCTTCAATTGGCAAAATAGGCGCTTGTTCAGCAGTTAAACGAATGGCCACTTGAATTGAGCTTTGCTCGATTGACAGCAATTGCACTTGATAATTTGCGACCGTAATCGTCTGATCAAGCATTAATTGGGTGTGATAATTAAAAATCGCTGGCTTGGTTAAAAAGCGAATGCGCACACCAATTGATTGCTGCGGCTGATCAGCAGCATATAAAATTTGCAAAACACCAAGATTCAAGCCTTCGATATGCAAATCGGTGCCTTCGCGTAAAGTCACCACGGTTGCTTGATCAATCGCTAACATTGAAGTTTCCTGTTCTGGGTCGGCCAGCGGATCTTGCTTGGCCTGACAACCCATCAATAACACGATAATCCAGCCCAATAAGCAGCAAAAACGCATGCAACCCCCGCCAATTAATCAATTGGATTGGTTATAACAACATTAAACACCTGCTCAAGATCCGCATAATCGACCGTGACTGGTGATTCATCCCACGACCATGGATTGCGCAAGGTCACCCAATTGCGCTGTTGATCGATATGGCTCACATAGTAGGCATGCTTCGGTTGCAGTTGTTTATTGATAAACGCTGGTTGATTAACGCTCGGATCGCTTGGATCAGGCGTGCCAAAAATAATCGCTTGTTGATTATTATGCATCGTGGCTAGTTGATGAATGCTGTAGCTTTGAGGTTCGTTAATCGCGCTACGTTGACCAGTAATCGCCTCTAGCACATCGGCAGGGTTACCACCTTTGTTGAGCGTACTATACATATCAATTGGATTATTGCTTTGACTCAGAAATTGGGCGTAGGCTTTTTCCATAATTGCTGGCCATAATTCGCGTTTGCCATCCAACACTTCTTGATTTTCGTGGATATAGGGCTGTGTGCCATCAGCAAGCACTGGAAATTCAGCAGTTACGGTGATTTTCACCGGATCAAAGCCATTATCAAACCAATTATTTAAACGATTAAAGCGCGTATCGGCTTCGCGCTGGTAAAATGTAACGGTATAGGTGCCATCGCCATTATCTTCAATTGCATTACGAATCACATCGGGGTTATTTTGGGCTACCGCCGCCAGCGAAGCTACCACAAAACAATTGCCAATCTGGCCTTGATCAGCATCGCTGGGGTGAATGCCTTGGCGCATATCAGCCCCGCCAGCTAAATATAATTCACCCTCAACTGGGCGCATTTCGCTAATTTCGAGATAGGCATCTTTGTATTTGCCTGCCTGATCAGTTGTTTGATTAAGCACCACTTCGGCCCGAAACAAGCTAGCGGCTTCACGTTCAGCTTCGTGCAATACACCGCTCAATTCAAGGCTAACTTGCTGGGCAGTATGCAAAACAATCATTAAGCGTTGTAGGGTGGGCAGTAGTTGGGTTTGATATTCGTTGGCAAAGGCCGTTGCCGCAGCACCTTGCCATGCCCCAGCAATTAATGGCTCGGCAACCTGTTGAATTTGCAGGCGAATTGTTTGCACCTGCTCGGTTTGGCGCTGAAACCGCTGGGCAACCTGCTTGATCAGCTCATAATCAATTTGCACAATCGGGGCTGGCATCGCAACATCCTTCTAGTTGGGGCAATGCACAGAACTCTTGCACAACCCTCAATTCAACACAGCCCCACTATACGCTACAACGCCAGCCCAAGAATTAAAGCTGAGTTAAGATTTATGCGCCAAACGCCGCAATGGCACAGGCTGATAGATCGTCGCTAGCATGCTCAAACTAAATAGCAGTGCCGCCAAGCCATGGATACTAGCCCCAAACACCAGCAACCAGCGTGCCCAAGCCAAGCCAGCCACTAATCCAGCCCACCCAAGATCAATAATGGCTACCGCGCTAATCGCCAAAAACACCTGCCAATTAGCAATATTGGCCAAGCCCAACGGTCGCCCCATAAAGCGTGGAATCATAAAATAGGCCATTCCATAAATCAGGATCGTCGCAAAGCCCGCTAAATTCGATTCAACATGGATTGGGCGAAGTTGCGCACCCAAAGCCCGATCAAAGGCAAAACTAATGCCCAAGCCAATCCCAACTGCCAAATAAAAGACTGCCGCGCGAATCGACCACATGGTCAAGGGGCCGATGCGGCGCGGCTGCACAATGCTCAATTGGCTTGGTTGCTTGACAGGCGGAGTAGCCAAGGCCGGAATCAACAGCCAAACACAACACGCTAAGGCCACTAAAATGAAACTGGCTCCAAGCGCAAAGAGGGCAGGCAGATCAACGCCCAAGCCAAGCACAATGCTCAGCAAACCAAGATGATGCAAGCTCAAGCCCACTTTTAGCCAACGCGGATCACGGGTTGCTTGGCCTGACCAACGCGGCAAGACATGGCAGGCTACGCCAATAATCATCAACATCATCCAACCAAGGGTCAATAAATGCTCAGCGCTCAAAAGCCAACGGGAATGAATCAAGCCAAATTCACGAGCAAGAATTAAGCTCAGCGCTAGGGGTAAACTGGCTCCAGAGGTTTTCGTGGCGAGGGTCGAGAGTCGATCAATCTGTTGTTGCAAGGGTGATGATGGCATGCTTGGGCGCAATTTAGGGCTACGCAACAGTTGCATAATATTCCACATAAACAACCAACTGCCCAGCCACTCCAAACCCAAGCCTAAGCGATAACTGAGTTGGCTATACCAAACCAAGCCACTGCTGGCCAGCACGACACCCAAACTCCAAACCAACCAATGCAACTCCAACCACGCTGGTTTGGGGAAATTGCGGCCACTGAATACCGGAGTTGTGTGGTAATTCACCGCAAAAATACTACAGCTGATCCAGCCATACAGCAGCAGATGCACCCAAGCATCCCAGCGCTGTGGGCCAGCCGCCGTCAAAGCCAGATGCACAATCGTCGCCAGCAACAAGGCTACCAAGCCGCTAAGCCAAAATAATTTACTATGCCGCGCCATCATTATCACTCCATCAACGAGCCAATCTAAGGCTAGTTTACGGAGATTGATCGATCTGCACAGCGATATTTCTCACATGGCATTATGCTTGGTGATTGTGGGAAACAGGCCAGCTCGCCGTTGATGGCAACTAAAATAGATCAATTCATCGCTGGTGGCTTGGATTGAACGAGCAGCACCACGCGGCACACAGACGATCGAGCCAACGCCAATTGGCTGTTGCACCAAATCGATCTCCAAAATAGCCGTGCCTTCGAGCACGATTAATAGCACATCAACTTCGTGATTTTGATGGTTAGGAATGCCATCGCCAAAGCGAAAACGCAACAAATTGAGGTTAAGTTGATCGGTGGTGTAGCTCCACAATGGGCCATCAAGCTCGCTTTGGTCGCGCAGTTGAGCCAAATCCAAGGGCGGAAAGGTACCAACAATCAATTGCGAAAGTAATGCATGCATTGGGCAAATTCCTTGTACTATGGTGGCAGTCCAGTTCTAGTGCAACGAGGATACGCTGATGGATCGAAATGTTTTATTTGCCCATGTCAGTTTCACTCGCGATCTATCGCCAACGATTATTGCTGCGCTGAGCAGCCATGCCAATGAACAAACCGTCGAGCGTGGTCAGATTATCACGCTGGAGGGCGACCCCGCCGTAGCAATGTATCTGGTGTATAGCGGGCGAATTAAGGTTGTGCGTCATTCAATCGAGGGCCGCGAGCATATTTTACACGTAGTTGAGGCCTACGATCATTTTAATACAGTCCCGATGTTTCGTGAAGCCCGCTGCCCAGCCACCAGTGAAGCCTTAGTTACCAGCCAATTATTGGCAATTCCGCGTGAACATATCCGCCAAGTCGCCCAGCAACACCCTGAATTAGCCTTGGCAATGTTGGGCGAATTCGCGAACCGTTTGCATAATTTGGTTGGCTTAATTGAAAATTTGGCCTTGCATACGGTCAACGGGCGTTTGGCGCGTTTATTGTTGCAACAAGCTGCATTAGCCGAACAAAATCCCAATCTTGCACCTTTAACCCAAGCTGAAATGGCCGCGCATATTGGCTCAGTGCGTGAGATGGTCGGGCGAGCCTTGAAGGCCTTTGATGCCCAAGGCTTAATTCGGCTTGAGCGCGGCATAATCGAAATTATCGATCCCCAAGGTTTAGCTGCCCAAGCTGAGCTTTAGTTAATGGCTGGCTGCTTGGGGCAAAGCGAATTGCAAACGAACGGCTAATCGCTTCGGTTGGGCAGGCAATTTCGCAGCGATCGCAAAAGGTACAGGCTTCGGGTTTGACTAAGACCGCATGCTGTTGCTCAATTGCCACTGCGGCAGTTGGGCAAACATGTTCACAGGCACCACAGGCAATACAACGTTGCAAATTAATCACAGGTAATACCATCACCAACTCCGATCAGTAGCTGTAACAGTTCATTCGTTCCCTCACCCAGTCCCTCAAGGATAGGTTTTTAATCGTTTTCCGTTGTGAACCACTAATCCCGTGGTTCATCAGTGGATGCCTGTTCACCAACACCTGTCCTTGAGGGGGTGCAGGGGGATTAAAGCCCCCTGCGTCTCCCGCCTTGAGGCGGGACGGAAGGGTGGTGATCACCAATGATTGTTAAAAACCTACCCTTGAAAGAAGGGGCTAGGGGTGAAGGCGGCCATTTAGTTTTTGGGATCGCCATCGCCTGCTTGGAATAAGCCCAAAGCTCCGCGCCCGACAAAGTTGAAGGCGTGGGTCACGATGGGATATAAGCCATCTTCAGCAGTCGTAAATTCGACAATTGCCCCTTGGGCTGGAGCCAAATCGACAGCTTGCGAACCATAGCCATTGGCAGTTTCAGGCCGTAATTGCACACCTTCTTTGATCACGGTGTTGAAAATGGTACCAACCACGTGGAACGAGCTATCGATGCTTGGGCCAGCATTCAGCACAAATACCCGCACACTTGCCCCAGTTTTGACTTCCAATGGATGATCTTTGTATTGGTTGGCAACGCCGTTGAAGACCACATATTCTGGGGCTGGAGCGGCTGAAGCAGCTTTTTCGAGGCTGACCAAATCGCCTTGCGGGCCGAGATACCATTCGCTTTGCACCAAGGCAAATTCATGATCAACTGCTGGCAAGCCTTCCTTAGGTTCAACAATCACCATCCCATACATCCCATTAGCAATATGATGCAGCGCGGGAGTTGTGCCACAGTGATACATCCAAACCCCAGCATAATTGGCTTTCCATTCATACATCTTATCTTCGCCAACATTGATTGAGGTCATTTCGTCGTTCCAAGCAACCTCGCTGGAGTGAAAATCGATTGAGTGTGGCACTTTGTTGGAGCTAGGGTTTTTGAGGTGAATCCGCACAGTATCGCCAACCTTCACCCGAATGACTGGGCCAGGCACTGTGCCGCCAAATGTCCAAACATGCTGGACATAGCCTGGAGCCACAGTCATTGGTTTTTCTTCAACCACTAATTCAATGTCATGGAGTGTGCCTTCTAAGGCGGCTGGCGCTTTGGCATCGTGCAGAATATATTCCGGAGCCGACTCATCGGCAGCAATATCGCTCTCTGGTGCAGGCCCACTATGGTCATCCATCATGGTTGGGGTAACTGCGGCTGCATCAGCCGAGGCAACTTGAATTGAGCCTTTCATGCCCGCAGCTTCGTGGCCAGGCACAGCACAAATAAAATTCATGCCTTCAGCCGGAATTGTGACCTCGCCAGTCACTGTTTCGTTGGCCTTAGCACTAATAACTGTGCCATCTGGAAAGGTAATATCGTGAGGAATCACCCCATCATTAACTAATTTAATCGTATAGACACCAGGACTTGGCACTGTGAGATTCTGTGGTTTGAAGCCCATATCAAACGAATGAATTTCCAACACTTCTTGGCTGGTTGGTTGGCTAGCCTGTTGGCTCACAACTTGGCTTTCGGGCTTAGCCGAAGCCGTTGGGGCAAGGCTACTCGTTCGTGTAGCCTGATCGCTACATGCGGCAATACTTGCTAACAATAGACTAAAAATCACTACCATAATGAATGATCGGCGGTTCATTGCGACGCTCCTTGCTTGAAAGCGAACCATCAATCGATGCTGGGGATCGCCAGTGATCGATATGCAATTGGATGTTGGCCAGCCGTTGTAATTACATAGCGCTAGCTTAGAACCTCACAATTGGTTTGGCTGTGACTTTTCTCGCATGGTGCCTAGCTAGCTGCTTGTGAGAAAAGTCGCTGCTCAACAGTTCTCTCACGGGTATGCTAGAGCCAGCTTAATTGTTGCAAGGAGCATTAAATTTATGTCAACTATAACCATAACCCCAGAAGTGATCGCCGAAAGCACTCTCGCCGCATTAGCCGAAGCTCACCCCGAGGTTATGGCTGTTTTACGCCAACATGGCTTTGATTTGTGTTGCGGCGGCGGATTAAGCCTGAGCCAAGCTGCCCAAGCCCATCACGTTGAACTAGTGCCGATCGTCGCCGATTTAACCGCCATTTTGAGCAAAACAGCCTAATTTCGAGGAGCCAGGATCATGCCAACACTTGCTCGTTACTATATTCGCACGGCATTTGTTTGGCTGGTGCTGGCGTTTGGTTTAGGCAGCGCCATGCTCACCAGCCAATTGTGGGGCTTCAAAACCAATCCATTAGCAGCTTTGCAAATTGTGTTTTATCACGCACTGATGGTTGGTTGGGTTACTCAGTTGATTGTGGGCGTGGCGATTTGGCTGTTTCCGGTACATACCCGTGAGCAGCCACGCGGCAACGAACGCATCGCGTGGGCTGCGTATATCACATTTAATCTTGGGCTTGGGCTGCGCAGCGTGGTTGAGCCAATGCTGCAATGGCAACCGAGCACGGTCGTCAGCTGGGCGGTGGTCGTTGCAGCAAGCTTGCAAGTTGGCGCATTATGGTTGATTTTGCTGATGCTCTGGCCACGGGTCAAGGGCAAAGCGGTCAAAGCCAAATAAGCGAGGGAAGCATGCCAAAATTTAGTCAAATCAGCATTCGGGCTGCCCTGCTCTATTTGGTAATTGGCGGTAGCGTTGGTGGCATCTTATTGGTGAGCAAGGCCTTTGGAGTTTGGCCATGGATTTGGTATTGGCGCACCGCCCACATTCATGCCATGCTGGTGGGCTGGCTACTGAATTTAATTTTTGGCGTGGCCTTTTGGATTTTGCCACGGCTTGATGCCAATGGCTGGCGTGGCTCACCATGGCTGGTTTGGTCGGCCAGCGGTTTGCTGCATATCGCGCTAGCAGTGCTAATTTGGGCCAGTATTTGGCCGTGGTCAGCAGCAATTTTTATTGCGAGTGGCCTTGAATGTGCAGCGGCCATAGCCATGGCATGGCATTGCTGGCCTCGTTTACAACCATTAATAATTGAGCCAATTCTGCACCAAAAGCTTAAATAATATGCTATGATGCCACTAGTTTTGGTGGAACAAACTCATGGCACATGCAGGCCAACAATTGGGACAACCCATCCGTCGCAGCAAGCTCAGCCGTTGGGGCTGGTTTTGCTGTTGCTACTTTATTCTGCAACTAGCGCTGATTTGCCCAATCGCCTGTATCATCCATGAATTAAGTTTCAGCAATTCCGCCCATGTTCAAGCTAATCCTAGCACAGCTATGTTTGTCTGTCGGATCGAAACGCCCTCGGACAGCAGCCCCACTTCAGATCACATGCTGAGCACTGCGCTGCATCGCCATCAACTGGTGGCTTTATTCGCAATGGTGCTGATTGGCCTGAATTTATTGCTCCAAGTCAAACCGCAAACCCAGCGCATCTATCAGCAACGGCTGCGTTTAGCCTCGTTTGATTTGCTACCCAAACTGCCCCCACCGCGTTCTGCCTAACCATTCAATTCATGATGTCAAACTCCGAAAAGCTCAACCGTAGTTGAGTCGTTGTGGCATGATTTTGAAAGGAAGCAGCAGTATGTCAGCCTCATTTATTTTGTTAATTAATCACACCAGCACCGCCAGCATTCAAACCAACCTATTGATGGAGCATGGCTATATTCCAATGCTCTTGCCGTTGAATCAATTGGCTCAATTGCCAGCCCTACCACACCAAACCATCGTTGTCGCTTGTTTCAACAACCAAACTGAGCTTGAACAACTGACCACCACCCTGCCAACCTGGAATATGCCATGGATTGGCTGGAATTTGAGCGGCCAGATCGAGCTTTCGATTGCGGCCTACAAAGCTAGCGCCGATATTGTGTTGACTGATAGTTGCACCGAGCAATTGTTGCTGAATGTGCTTAGCCAGCGCAGCAACTATATCGCTGGCCAGAGCGACCCGATTGTCAAACAGCGCCAACGCCATTATCAACGGGGCACATTAATCAGACTGCCAGCCGAGCATATCTTATTAATTAATGAAGGTGTGGTAGGTTTAGCCACGTTGCATAGCGATGGTTCGCAGGTGCTCGTCAGCTTATGCGGCCCACAACAGTTGGTGTATAGCACCGAGCAACAATCGAGCGTCCAGCTGTACGCCCATAGCGATGTCGTTGGTCAAGTTTATGCTTGGGCGCAGGTTGCCGAGCATCCATCATTATTACAACGCCTGCGCAGCCGATTAAGCCAAATGGAGCGTTGGGCATCGATGCAAGCCAATGGCTATAGCGATCAGCGCATTTTAGGCTTGTTGGGATTATTAGCCGAGCAATTTGGCAAGCCAACTGAGCAAGGCACATTAATTGATATTCGCTTAACCCATGAACAACTTGCCTCAGCAATTGGAGTCAATCGCACCACCACCACTCGCCTACTGCGCGATCTACGCAATCGTGGCTTGGTGTACACCGCTGGCCATGGTGCCCAAGAGCGTTTTTGTTTGCCAAGTTAACCTATATGTAATGGGTCATGGGGTTAACAACCAGTTCTCCCGTTCCCTCGCCCGCCACAGTGGGAGAGGGAACCACTGTCGGCTCGCAGGCAGGAACAGGGGCTAGCGCGAATTGGCTGTCAATACCGAAGATGCTTACGATTAGCCTAGTGCCTTAGCCTTCACGCCCTTCGTGGTTAAATAGCATATAGTGGATAACAGTGCCGTCAAGTATTGTTCAACCTTCACCCCGCTCTTCTCTTAATTGTTCAATTTAGTAGCAGCCAGCACCCGAGACACTGCTATTGCCATTGGCATAAACCGTCGAGTAGCTCCCAGATGTGCCTGAGTAGACGGTCGTGGACATACCAACTCCAAGGTTGATATACTTAACAATCGGACTTGCATTCAAGCGATAGAACGTCACTGTGATGTTGCCGCTACCACTAACATTTACTCGTGCTCCATTACTACACGAGGCATAAATTCCTGCACTACCCGCTGCCGAGGCTGAAACTGGCAGCAAGGTCATGCCCACCAACAATCCGCTCAATAGCAAACGCTTAACCATGTTTTTCATCGTTCCTCCTATGAGCAATAAATCCTATCATATAGTTAAGATACCAAAGCTGATTATTTTTTCAGGCAGTTTGAACTTGCGGGGTGAACATCCACAAAAATACTGATAATCTGAGGATCAGCATCAACGCTCTTTCCTCTACCCGAGGCGCAGAGCAAATATGGCACGAGGTGTTGGATCATTCATTTCGAACCAAAGCTTCGCGCCAATAGCCGTATTTCACGATCCCCGATCCCCAGCTAATCAAAATTGTCATCTTGACACTACTGATCATTGTGTTAGAATGACATTATTAGGGGCGTTTGATACGTCCCGCTCTTTTTCTCACGATTTATAGTGTCAAAATGACACTTACTAAATGTTTACCCAATGGAGAGTCATCATGACCGTCATCGCAGCCGAAGCAATTGGCGTGGCACATGAACGTGCCGAGGACTATGCAGGGCTTTCAATCGAGGAATTGGATCAACGGATTGCTACGGCTAAGGCCAAATTGGGCGAACGTTTGGTGATTCTGGGCCATCACTATCAACGTGATGATGTGGTCAAGCATGCCGATTTAAGTGGCGATTCCTATGGGCTTTCGGTTGATGCACGCAAAACTGCCGCCGAATATATCGTCTTTTGTGGCGTTCACTTTATGGCCGAAAGCGCCGATATTCTCGGGCGCGACGACCAAACTGTGATTCTGCCCGACCATACCGCTGGTTGCTCGATGGCTGATATGGCCGATATCGAACAGCTTGAAGAAGTTTGGGATGAGCTTGATGAGATTTTGGGTGATGCCGAGGCTCAGGTAATGCCAATTACTTACGTCAACTCATCGGCAGCCGTCAAGGCTTTTGTCGGCGAACATGGCGGGGCTTGCTGCACCTCATCCAACGCTGAGCCAATTGTGCGCTGGGCCAAAAATCTCCGCCCCAAAATGCTGTTTCTGCCTGATCAGCACCTTGGCCGCTATACCGCGTTTGCCAAGCTCGGCATTCCGCTCGATAAAATGTTGGTCTGGAATCCCAATTTACGCTATGGTGGGCATACGCCAGAGGCCATTCGCGAGGCTGAAGTGTTGCTGTGGGCTGGTCACTGCTCGGTACACGCCCAATTCCGCCCAGCCTACATCAAAGCTTGGCGCGAAAAACACCCCGAAATTAATGTGATTGTACACCCTGAATGCACCTTGGGCGTAACCAACGAGGCTGATTATGTTGGCTCAACGGCCTACATCATCAAAACGATCAACGAGGCTCCAGCAGGCAGTATGTGGGCGGTTGGCACCGAAATCAACTTGGTCAATCGTTTACAAACCAACAATCCTGATAAAACGATTGTCTCTGTCTCGCCGTTTGCCTGTCTTTGTTCAACCATGTATCGGATCGATCCTGAGGAATTATGTTGGGTTTTGGAGAATTTGGTCGAGGGCAATGTCGTCAATCAAATCGCTGTGCCAACTGCCATCAAGCAAAAAGCCCGTTTGGCACTCGAACGAATGTTAGAGATTGCTGGTAATTAAGCGTTTCCCTCACCCCCTAGCCCCCTCTCCCGCACGCGAGGCGAGGGGGAACCCATTCAGCATGAACGTTGGAATGCCCCTCGCCCGCCGCAGTGGGCGAGGGGTTGGGGTGAGGGATTATGCTTAGGCATTCACCAATTTGCGCCGCAAGGCAATAATTTCGGTTTCGGTAATCAGCAGCACCAAAATAGCTTGCGCGATGAGAAAGCCATAGCCCCAAACTGTTGGATCAAAGCTAGGTCCAACAATCAGCCAAACACTTTGGGCCAGCCACAAGGCATTGACTGCCACCACAAACCAAGCCGCCCCGCGCTTGATCGTTGGTCGAAACGAGAGCCACACCAACCAGCTGACCCATGGAATCAAGCCCAAACCGACATACCACAAAAAGCCGCTTGGCAAACCAAAAAATTCAGCCAGCGGTTGATTCAAGCCTAGCAAGCCAGCCATCAAAACTCCAGCGCTCATTCCATCAAAACGAATTGCATAGCGTAATAATTGAGGGTGTTGTAACCAACGCATACGATTGCTCCTTTGTTGTAACTGATGTCAAATCCCAACAGCGTCAGGTTTTGAAGAACCTAGATGCAGCATAGGCGCTGATGGTGGGCAGCACAATTACCTCTGAGGTAATCGTGGCAACTACCCAAATTATGCTAAGATGCAGCTATGAAACAAGCAGCAATTGGTTCACTGATTCGTACTTGGCGGCAGCGTCGCCACTTGAGCCAGCTTGATCTGGCCAGCGATGCCAATATTTCGACCAAACACTTGAGTTTCTTGGAAACTGGGCGTTCATTGCCTAGCCGCGATATGCTGTTGCATTTGGCTGAGCATTTAGAAGTACCGCTCCGTGAGCAAAATGTTTTGTTGGTGGCGGCTGGGTTTGCACCGTTGTTCAGCGAGCGTTCGCTTGATGATGGTGATTTAGATCCTGCTCGCGAGGCAATTCAGCATGTGTTGCACGGCCACGAGCCATATCCAGCGATTGCCATTAATCGCCATTGGCAGATGATAATGGCCAATAATTGTATTGATTATTTTCTGGCAGGCGTAGCCCCAGATTTATTAACTCCACCAGTTAATGTCTTGCGCTTAAGTCTGCATCCTGAGGGCTTAGCACCACAGATTGTCAATTTAGCGGCTTGGAAAGCGCATTTATTGGCCCGTTTGCGCCACCAAATCGAGCTAACCGCCGATACATATTTGGATGAGCTGTATCATGAATTGGCGGCCTATCCCACCAATCAAACTCATACTACGCCGATTCCGCCCTATCATGAAAGCATGGACATTGCCTTGCCCTTCACGTTGCGCACCGCCCATGGCATGCTCAGCTTTTTTAGCACAACCATGGTGTTTGGCACACCGATTGACGTGACAGTTTCAGAATTGGCGATTGAGGCATTTTTTCCAGCCAATGCTGCCACCGCCGAACATTTGCGCCAGTTGCATGCAGCCAAGGCTAGTCGATAAGCGAGTTATGGATGACCAACAAGAGTTTATGGCACCAAATAAATGAGCCAACTATGCCTGCTACACCGATTTCGGCTTCGTACTGGGTGCTCCCAGGATGTTTGCTGGCGGGCGAACATCCCATGCTGTTGGAAAAAGAGCCGTTGCATGAGCGTTTACAGCACTTCAGCAAGGCCAAAATCACTGTTTTTATTGATCTGACTGAGGAAACAGAAACTCAGGAATTGGGCGATTACAGCGCGGCGCTGCACCAAATTCAAGCAAGCCCAGCGCTTGTTCGCCATCATTTCCCAATCCCTGATATGCACATTCCATCAATTCCTCAGATACAAGCGATTCTGGCTCAAATAATAAGTGCGCTTGATCAGCAACAAAATGTGTATGTACATTGTTGGGGTGGGCTAGGCCGAACTGGCACAGTCATTGGCTGCTTGCTCGTCGAACAAGGCTGGGAATATGCCCAAGCCTTGGCGCAGATCGTAAACCTACGCCAAGCCACTCGCGACTCGCGCTATCCATCGCCAAGCAATGATCTGCAACGCCAATTCGTGGCAGATTGGGCTATGCAGGTTCAATAGCCTGATTGCCCATGGAGCTATTACTTACATTTTGGGCTGGGTTAGGCTGAATATATTGCCAAAGGGATCTTTGAAGGTGGCTTCGATGCCGTAAAATTGCTCTTGGGGTGGGGCTACAAATTCAACGCCACGCGCTTGAAGCTCGGTATACGCGGCATGACAATCGGCAGTTTGGAAAACGCCAGGCCCAACCACGCCACTTTGCAAGATTGAACGCATTTGACCAACGACTTCAGCGCTCATCATCGTGCCGCCTTCTGCAACCTCGAACAGCACCAAATCGAGTTCAGGCTGGGTTTTGGGGCCGACCGTCAACCAACGAAACCCATTATCCAGTTTCATATCCATACGCACATCAAAACCTAATTTATTGACATAGAAATCATAGGCCACATCGTGATCGAGCACGTAAATCGTGGCGTGCGAAAGTTTGGTAATCATTGGGTTGCTCCTAACACATCATTACGAACATTTGTTCATATAGCGAGTATAGGCTGATCGGCGGATAAAAACTTCTTGAAAATTGCGCAGTTAGTGCTTGTAGCTCAAGCCAATGCCAAAAATGGTGAGATAGCATGAGGGTACAAAGCGCCGAGGTAGGCTGAAACCTTGGAAGTTGCGGCGGCGATAATGGCTGGGCGCATGGCCAGTGCTGCGTTGAAATAGGCTACTAAACGAGCCGAGGCTCTGAAAACCAACCGCAAAACAGACCTCGGTTACTGATAAATCGCTGGCGACCAGCAACTCACGCGCTCGCTCAATCCGCCGATGAATCAAATACTGGTGAGGAGTAATGGCAAAATTGCGTTGAAAAAGCCGCAAAAAGTGATAGTGCGAGAAGCCAATTTGCTCGGCCAGCTGTGGTAACTCTACGTGCTCGGCATAAGTGCCATCAATATATTGGCGAGCTTGCCATAATAGCTGCTTGGTTGCTGCTGATGCGAGTTTCATACTACCCCCAAATACAGCTATTATAGCAAATCCATGATTTAAATCAAAACATTTGTTCTTTATTGTAATGTAGGTTTTAAGGTTCATCTTCGTTCCCTCACCCTCAACCCCGCTCCCACGGCGGCGGGCGAGAGGCGTTTCGTTGCGTGGTTTCCCCTCGCTCGCTCGGAAGGAGAGGGAATACGAAACACAATTGTAAACAGGTATCAATAGTAGTAGTCCAAAATTTGCTACAATTCAGATCCATCCATTTGGCAGGGAGCAGACTATGGATCGATCTGAGTTAAGCGAACGTGATATTCAAACCAAGTTCATTACTCCAGCATTGGTTCAAGCTGGCTGGACAGCCGATTTTCATCTGCGTGAAGAGGTTCAATTAACTGCTGGACAAATTTTAGTCACGAATGGGGTCGTTCAGCGAGCGGCCAAAAAATTTGCCGATTATGTGTTGTATCACGCACCCAATATTCCGCTGGCGGTGGTCGAGGCAAAAGATGCCAACCATGCAGTCGGGGCTGGCATTCAACAGGCTTTGGGTTATGCCGATTTGCTTGATGTGCCCTTTATGTATAGTTCGAATGGCACTGGTTTTATTGAGCATGATCGAACTGCGGCCCATGGCTTAGTGGAACGCTATTTGGAGCTCGATGAGTTTCCTTCGCCCGAGGAGCTGTGGCGGCGTTATTGTGTTTGGAAGCAGCTAACTCCCAATCAGACTAGCCTGATCAATCAAGATTATTACCTCGATGGCTATGGCAAGGCTCCACGCTATTATCAAATGATTGCTATCAATCGCACGATTGAGGCAATTGCCCGTGGTCAACAACGGATTTTATTGGTGATGGCAACTGGTACTGGGAAAACCTATACCGCCTTTCAAATTATTTGGCGCTTGTGGAAAGCCAAGGTTAAAAAACGGATTCTTTTTTTGGCCGATCGGAATATTTTGGTCGATCAGGCTCGCAATAACGACTTTAAGCCCTTTGGCAATGCCATGACCAAAATCAGCAATCGTGAGGCTAATACAGCATTTGAGATTTACCTCGCGCTCTATCAGGCTATGAGCGGTAGCGAGGCTAGCCAGAATATTTATCGGCAGTTTTCGCCGACTTTTTTTGATCTCATCGTCATCGATGAGTGTCATCGAGGCAGCGCCGCCGAAGATTCAGCTTGGCGACAGATTTTAGATTATTTTGCCAGTGCAACCCATATTGGGCTAACTGCCACGCCCAAAGAAACCCAAACCATCTCAAATAGTGATTATTTTGGCGATCCACTGTATACCTATTCACTCAAACAAGGAATTGCCGATGGCTTTCTTGCACCCTATAGTGTGCTGCGCGTGGCCACCAATGTTGATCTTGAGGGTTGGCGGCCTCAGCCAGGCCAGCGTGATGCCGACGGTCAATTGATTGAAGATCGGCTCTACAATAGCCGCGATTTTGAGCGCATGGTTTTTTTAGATGATCGGATTCAGTTGGTCGCTGCCCGAATCGCGGAGTTTTTACGCAATCACGACCCTTACCAAAAAACCATTGTCTTTTGCCAAAATATTGAGCACGCCGCCCGGATGCGCACCGCTATCGCCCAACATTGTAATGAGTTTGTTCAAGAAGATGCACGTTATGTCATGCAAATTACTGGCGATAATCCTGAGGGTAAAGCTCAACTCGATATGTTTATCTTGCCCGATAGCCGTTATCCAGTGGTCGTTACAACCTCGAAGTTGCTTACCACTGGCGTAGATGTGCAAACCTGTCGGTTGATTGTGATCGACCAATACTTGGAATCGATGACCGAGTTTAAGCAAATTATTGGACGGGGAACCCGCATTCGCGAGGATTATAATAAATTGTATTTTACAATTATGGATTTTCGCAATGTTACAACGCTGTTTAACGATCCGGAATTTGACGGTGATCCAGTTCAGGTTCAAAACTTCGGCGTTGATCAAGCCTTGCCCACCGCAACCGCCGCGCCACCCGCCGAGGCCCAAACCACCAATATTCGCTACCAAATAGGCTCTGGCGAAGTGGTGCATATTTTGGCTGAGCAGGTGCGCTACTACAGCAGCGATGGCCGCTTAATTACCGAATCGGTCGAGCATTTTGCTCGCAACACCGTGCGCCAACGCTATACCACCCTCGCTAACTTTTTGCAGACATGGAGCCACGAAGCGCAAAAACAGGCAATTGTGCAAGAGCTGGCAGCCCAAGGGATTTTGTTCGATAAACTTGCTGAAATTGTGGGATACGAGTACGATCCGTTTGATCTGATTTGTCATGTTGCCTTTGATCAGCCAGCCCTGACGCGCCGCGAACGGGCCGAACAGGTGCGTAAACGTTCATATTTTGCCCAATATGGCGAAAAAGCCCGGGCCGTGATTCAAGCACTCTTGGAAAAATACGCCGATCAGGGGTTAGCTACAATTCAAGATCGTCAGGTATTGCAGTTGCCAAGCTTTCAACAACTTGGCACGCCACGCGAAATTATTCAAGCGTTTGGCAGTCTCGGCCAGTATCAGCAAGCCGTAGACGAGCTAGTGCGGCACTTATATGCTGCATAATAAAAGGGTTGCATGAATCTCACTACAACCATCAAGAGCATTCAGGATATTATGCGCAAGGATGCTGGGGTCGATGGCGATGCCCAACGGATTGGTCAATTGGTTTGGTTGCTTTTCCTCAAAATCTTCGATGATCGCGAGCAGGAATTAGCACTGATTGACCCACATTATCGTTCGCCCATGCCCGAGGGCTTGGCTTGGCATCAGTGGGCCATCAATCGCGAAGGCATCACAGGCGAGGAATTGCTCAATTTTGTCAATAACCAGCTGTTTCCCCAATTGAAAAATCTTGCAGCTACCAATCAGGCCAAGGCCATGATTCAGTCGGTGTTCGAGGATGCCTATAATTACATGAAAAATGGCACGCTCTTACGCCAAGTGATCAATAAAATCAATGAAATTGATTTCAATCGCTCTGCCGATCGTCATCTCTTTAACGATGTCTATGAAAAGTTGCTCAGCGATTTACAAGCCGCTGGCAATGCTGGCGAATATTATACGCCGCGCACGGTTACGCAGTTTATGATCGAAATGCTCAAGCCCCGTTTAGGCGAGAGCTTGCTCGACCCAGCCGCTGGTACTGGCGGATTTTTAGTCTCAGCCGTGGAGTATATTCGGCGTAACGATGTCCACACGCCTAGCGATTTGGAAACCTTGCAAGCCAATATTCGTGGGATTGAGAAAAAACCGCTGCCGCATTTGTTGGGCATCACCAACTTAATTTTGCATGGAATTAATCTGCCCAATTTGCAACACGCCAACACCTTGGCCCGCTCCTACAGCAGCTATGGGGTTGATGATCAAGTCGATATTATCGCGACGAACCCACCGTTTGGCGGCCAAGAAGAAGATGGGATTGAAAACAACTTCCCTGAACTCTTCCGCACCCGCGAAACTGCTGATTTGTTCTTGGTCTTGATTATGCGCTTGCTCAAGCCCAACGGTCGGGCGGCGCTTATTTTGCCCGATGGCACGCTTTTTGGCGAAGGCATCAAAACTCGGATCAAGGAAGAATTGCTGAAAAATTGTAATTTGCATACGATTGTGCGCTTGCCCAATGGGGTTTTTAACCCGTACACCGGAATTAAAACCAATTTATTGTTTTTTGAGAAGGGCCAGCCTACCCAAGAGATTTGGTATTACGAGCACCCCTACCCCGCTGGCTATAAATCGTATTCCAAAACTAAGCCGATTCGGCTTGAGGAGTTTGAACCAGAACGGGCTTGGTGGATCAATCGTCAAACCAATCAGTTTGCTTGGAAGGTCGATATCGCTGACATTCGGGCCAATAATTTCAACTTGGATTGGAAAAACCCCAATCGTCAAGCCGATGCCCAAACTGACCCCTATCAATTATTGGCTGAATACCAAGCCGCTACTGCCAGCGCCGCCCAAACCCGCGCCAGCCTCAAAGCCGAATTGGTCGCTGCGCTGCAAGCCTTGCTGGAGCTCGCATGAACGAACTGATTACCGCGCTCGATCAGTTAGCTGAAACGCCCCAAGCCATCAGTCGCATTCGCGAGCTTATCTTGCAATTGGCTGTGCAAGGCCGCTTGGTCGAGCAAGATCCTAACGATGAGCCAGCGTATAACATGTTTAAGCCGCTAATCAAAGAGCAACAAATGTTGAATATAGACGTTAGATCATCTATAAATAAAGAACATACAAAATTTCAGATTCCTCCTTCATGGATATGGGTATCACTGGATGATATTGTAGTCTATGATGCAGGTTCAAAGCATGATCCCAACAATCTTGATCCTGATAGTTGGTTGTTAGAACTTGAGGATATTGAAAAAAATACCTCTGTTATTTTAGGACAATTTCTAGTAAAAGAGCGAAAGCCTAAAAGTAACAAAGCAAGCTTCCAGAAAAATGATATTCTTTATGGAAAATTGCGACCTTATTTGAATAAAGTTATTGTTGCTCATACTTCAGGATTTTGTACTACTGAAATAGTGGTGTTACGTCCAAAATTGGAATTGAGTCCCTTCTATATACAAAATTTCCTCAAAAGCCCCTTTTTCGTTAGCTACGTAAACCAACATTCATATGGAACAAAGATGCCTCGACTAGGAACACTAGATGGCAAAAAGGCATCTATACCCCTACCACCACTCGCTGAACAACAACGCATCGTCGCCAAAGTTGCGCAATTGATGGCGTTGTGCGATCAGCTTGAGCAGCAGCAAACCAGCCGCGAGGCGCTGCGCCAGCAAGTCCAGCAAAGCGCAATCAAGCAGCTTTTGAGCGAGCTAGCCCGACCAGCCGATGCGCAGCAGATTGCCCAACCAAGCCAACCTGAGCGCCAAACCAGCCTCTTTACTCGGCCCACTCTGGCGAATCAACCAATCGAGCCGCTTGCTGACGACGGATTGAGCATAAGCAGTGAGCAACAGTTGTTTTTTGAGCAGTTTGACGATCTGCATACCACGCCCAAAGCAATCGGCCAATTGCGCGAATTGATTTTGCAGCTCGCCGTGCAAGGCCGCTTGGTGGCTCAAAACCCCAGCGACGAGCCAGCGAGCATTTTATTGGAACGAATTCAAGCCGAAAAACAACGCCTGATTGCAGCGGGCCAACTCAAGCCCGAAAAAGCGCTTACGCCCATCGCCGCCAGCGAGCTACCATTTGGCTTACCCAAGGGCTAGGTTTGGGTTAGGTTAGAAGATATTTGTTATCTAATTACTGATGGCACACATTACACACCGACTTATGTAGACAATGGTGTTCCCTTTTTATCTGTTAAAGATATTTCCAAAGGATTTATTGATTTTTCAGACACCCGTTTTATCACGGAAGAGGAACATCTTAATCTCAGTAAACGATGTAATCCACAATATAATGATATTTTACTTACAAAAGTAGGAACAACGGGAATTGCAAAAATAGTTGATACCAACATTGAATTCAGTATCTTTGTAAGTATAGCCTTACTCAAATATTTTAGTCGCTATACTTATCCAAGGTACTTAGAATTATTAATAAATTCACCGCTAGGACGAAATCAGTCAAAAAAACATACTATTGGTGTAGGAAATAAAAATTTAGTTTTGAAACATATTAAGAAATTTATCTTAACCCTGCCGCCACTGGCTGAGCAACAACGAATTGTGGCCAAAGTTGAGCAATTGTTGGGCTTATGTGATCAGCTAGAGCAGCAGCTTGCCCAGAGCCAAGATTTGGGGAGCCGTAGTTTGGCTGCGCTGATTCAACACGCCCTAGTATGAGGCCTCAACCCCGCTCCCACAGCGGCGGGCGAGGGGGCTAGGGTGTGCTTTCTGCGGCGAACCACGGAAGGCTGGTTCATCGATGCATGGATGACGGCCCTGATTGCCCTTGAGGGGGTGCAGGGGGATTAAAGCCCCCTGCGTCTCCCGCCTTGAGGCGGGACGGAAGGGTGGTGATTCGCAATGATAATTAAAAACCTACCCTTGTAACACTAGGGGGTGAGGGCATACCAATCTCCGTTCCCTCACCCCAACCCCTCTCCCACGGCGGCGGGCGAGGGGCATTCATCCTTCATGATCATCGGTTCCCCCTCACTCGCTGGGCGGGAGCGGGGGTCAGGGGGTGAGGGCGTGCTCCTGTTTAGCGCAACACAAAGACCTTCCCACCTGAGCCAGGCACTTCGATTGTGGCCATACCTTCAGGGGTTTCACGATCGTAGTTATAGACCCATTCGTGCCATAAACCACCAACCGGGAAATGCACATCAAGGTATTGCAGGGTGATGCCAAAATTCACCACAACAATCACATGTTCGCTGCCATCGTCGGCCCAGCGATAGTAGGCCAACAATTTGCGCTCAGCATCCATGGCGACAGGCCGGATATTATTGCCAACCAAGGCCTTCGATGAGGTACGTAATTGAATCATGCCACGATAGAAGGCGTGCAAATCAGTGCCCTCAGCTGTTTGCAATAACTCCCATTTCAGCATATTTTTGTCGATTGTACGTTCGGTATCCATGCCAAATTCTTGGCCATGATATAGCATGGGCACACCAGCAGCGGTAAATAGCACAATCGCGCCCAGTCGCGATTTCAAATAAGCGGTTTCGCGGCTGATATTTTCGTTGGTTTGGGCCTCGTAAACAATCCGCTGCTCATCGTGCGATTCAAGATAATTGATCGCTTGGGCATTATCGTTGTAGCCAGCATTGCGAAAATCGATAATCCCCAGCGTGGCCTCAACATTGCCATACTGATTGCCCTCGAAATCACCTTCGCGCAAGTTGGCAAACATTTGCGAATGAAACGAACGATGCCACGACGAATCCATATCAGTTTGATCAACCATGGTGGTGTAATCTTTGAGATTTTCGGCAATCAAATAGACATGCGGTTTGATTTGGCGAGCCTGCCAGCCCAAGAACGAAACCCCATTCTCGCCATCAAAGCCAATTCCCTCGGCGTGATCGTAGCGAAAGCCATCGATGTGCATATCGCTGAGCCAATAGGTTTGCACATCGCTGATTAATTGTTTGACTGCTTCATTCCAATGGTTCAAATCGGGGAAGCCCCACGGGTTGCCGTCGCTGCTAAAGAAAGGGCTTTGATCGTAGGGATACAAATAGTTAATCGGGCTAGAGTGATCGACATGATTAAACACTACATCCAAAATCACCCCAATGCCATGTTGGTGGGCCGTATCGATCAACTCGCGCAAATCGGCAGGCGTGCCATAGGTCGATTCGGGAGCAAAGAAATAGGCCGGATTATAGCCCCACGAACGATCGCCAGGAAACTCAAACAACGGCATTAATTCAAGCGCATTCACCCCTAAATCTTGAAGATAAGGAATTCGTTCAGTGACGGCTTTGAAGGTGCCAGCCTCGCTAAAATCGCCAACATGCAATTCATAAATCACCAATTCATTCAGCGGACGAATGCCAAAACCATCGTCGTGCCACTCGTAGGCTGGCTCGCCAACATGAATAATCGCCTGTGGCTGATCGCCACCAGCCCAACGCAATTCACGGGCATAGGGGTCGCCGATGATCGTCTCGCCGTCAATCACAAATTGATAAGCATATTCGCCAGCTGCTAAACCTTCTTTGATAATCCACCAAATCCCGCGATCCGAAATATTTAATGGATCAGCGGTTTGGTTCCAATCGTTAAACGAGCCAATTAAATGAACACTCTGCTTCCATGGTGCATAAAGGCCAAACGCCACCGCGCCATTGCCTAAATCGCGTGCACCCATCCAAACCCCATCGGGCAAACTAGCCACCGTTGGCGAAGCATCAGGATTGGCATCATTTTGCATATATGTGAACCTCATCGACTAACTAAATCACTAGCTACCACTCTAGATTAATAATTTCCAAACCCCACATAGCAGAGTCTATGCCACAAATGGAGGCTTTGGCAAACCAATTAAGCCCAATTTAGGCACCAAAGATCAGGTCACGACCTGATGTCAAGCCCTTTTGAGGTGATTAAACTAGCTATACGCCCGTCACAGCATCGATTTATAGGAGTGAGCCAATGATGTTGCACGCCAGCAACGAACCAGCCCTTGATGATGGGCTGCAACGTTATCTTAATGAAATTGCTGAAACTCCACTCCTGGCAGCAGAAGAGGAGCAAAAGCTAACCCAAATTGTCCATGTAGCGCGTCAAGCTCAGCCAACCCCAGCCTGTCGAATTGAACGTTGCCCAAGTTGTGCCCTATTTGAGCAATGTGTAACCAAACTCAAAGAGCCAGCCCACGAGCAACTGGTGCGGGCTAATTTACGCTTGGTCGTCAGCATCGCCAAGCGCTATCGTGGCTTTGGCCTGCCCTTCCAAGATTTAATTCAAGAGGGCAACATTGGCCTGATGAATGCGATCGAGCGCTTTGATGCCACCAAAGGCGTGCGCTTCTCAACCTATGCTACCTGGTGGATTCGCCAAGCGATCACACGTTCGCTGGCCAATCAAGGTCGCTTAATTCGCTTGCCAGTCCATCGCTGGGAGCTGTTGATTAAAGTGCGGCGGATCGAAACCAAATTACTGCAAGCGCTAGGCCGTGAACCAAGCGCCAACGAAATTAGCACTGCCTTGGGTGTCCCTGAAGAAAAAATTTGCGATTTACTGAGCATCGCCCAAGTGCCAATCTCGCTGGCAACCCCTAAAAATGAAGAAACTGATATGTTGCTCGGCGATAGCTTGCCCGACGAAGATTGGGAAGACGAACTCGAATGTCTGCTGACCAGCATTGATGCTCAATATACCCGTGCCATGCTCAACCAACTTTCTGAGCAAGAGCAAGAAGTGTTGACGCTGCGCTATGGCTTAAAAGATGGTAAAAGCCGTTCACTCTCGGAAGTTGGCGCAGTGGTGGGCCGCACGCGCCAGCGGATTCAACAAATCGAAGCGGGTGCATTGCAAGTCTTGCGCACGCAGTTATCGCAATAGCCGAGCTTGAACGATGCATAGCTATTTGATGGTCGCAGGATTACTCACGGTGCTCATGGCGTTAGCCCATAGCATTTTTGGTGAACAATTGATCTTGCGGCCATTAGCGCGTCAAATCCAAACTACGCCCAACCGCTTGCTGCAATCGCGGCTGCCAACCTTGCGGTTTACATGGCATATCACCAGCGTACTCGGCTTAGGCATGGCCTGGCTTTTTTTCGATTGTGCCCAACAATCCCAACTCAATCCGAGCCAAATTTTGCTGCTACGCACCAGTTCAATCACCTTCATTGTTTGCTTTGGCATTGCCCTGATTGGCTCGCGGGCCAAACATCCCTCGTGGCTCATCTTCTTAATCATTGCTGGGTTGACATGGCTCAGTACCATCGCCTAAAATCAGTTATACTATTCGCACAAATGAGCTGTTTATTAGGTGAGCGTTTATGTCAAAAATTCTGAGCGCTGAATTTCATCAACGGCATTCGTTGGTGGTTGCCCGCGAGCTTTTAGGATGTAGCCTTGTGCGCCGCTTAGCAACTGGCGAAGAATTACGCGGGCGGATCGTTGAAACCGAAGCCTATACCCCTGATGATCCTTCGTGCCATGCCCATCGCCGCAATACTCCTCGTGCTCGATCAATGTTTGCGCTTGGTGGCATTAGTTACGTCTACATTATCTATGGCATCTATCATTGTTTAAATGTAGTAACTCAAGGCCTTGGCGAAGGCGCAGCCGTACTAATTCGGGCAATTGAGCCGTTGAGCGGCAATGCAACCATGGCCCAGCTTGTCCAAAAAGATCCAGCTAACCCCATGCGAATTGCCAGCGGGCCAGGCATGGTTTGTCGGGCCTTAGCGGTTGATAAAAGCCTTGATGGCGTTGATCTGAGTTCCCAACAAGCTGGCTTATGGTTCGAGCAAGGCCCAAGTTTACCGGATCAAGCAATTTTGCAAACTCCCCGAATTGGGATTAATAGCGATCCGCATACTGTGGCAGCCCCATGGCGTTTAATCGTGGCTGATTCAAAAGCATTGAGTGGCACACGTCGCCAAAATCAAGGGCAAGCATATCAAGCACAGCCTGATTGGTTCCAAAAACAAGCTATCTAGCTATTTTAAAAGCCATTTGACACAAATCCACCTTTTATGTCATTATTACGCTGTTCGTGGTATAACAACCAACACACTACCATGACTCCCCAGAGCAGGATACGGTTAAGATTTTGGCAATAGCCTACCGTCGAGGGCTATTACCACCCTTTTAGCACGCTAGTGTTGGAGGATTCATGGCCGCACCAATCGTTCAAGCTGATTTTGAAGTAATGGATCAAGTTGCCCAGCGCCTTAGCAAAAATGCTGAGAGTGTTACGGCAATGCAAAATACGCTCAAACAAACTATTGAAGACTTACGCTCAACATGGTTGGGTGATGCTGCGGTTGCATTTCAAAAAGAAATGCAGGCTGATATTTTGCCTGCAGTGCAACGGCTGATCAACGCTTTCCAAACCGCCCAAAGTACAACCTTAGAAATTAAGAAAGTTTTACAAGAAGCCGAGCAAGAGGCCGCCAATCTATTTAAAGGCGATCCAACTGGTGGCTCAGCCAGCACCCAAAGCGCTAGTTCAAGCGCTGGTGGCGGTGGAGCCTCAAGTGCTGGTGGCGATACTGCGGCAGCCAGTGCTAGCCCAAGTAATGTTGGCGTAATGGCTGGTGGCACCAGCAGCGCTTCTGCCAGTGGCAGTGGCGGCGGCGGTGGTGGCGGTGGCGGTGCAGCCTCGGCTCAAGCAAGTGGCGGCGGCGGTGGTGGTGGTGGCGGAGCAGCCTCAGCTCAACCAACTGGCCAACAACCCAAGGCTACCAGTGGTGGCGGCGGTGGCGGTGGTGGTGGTGGCGGAACAGCCTCAGCCCAACCAACTGGTGGTAATGCAGCCGCTGCAGGTAATGCAAGCCTTGGTAAACTCTCTGAAAAATACGAAACTGGTGGCCGTGGCCCAGGCACGGTTTCATCAGGCAAAGGCGACCTTGGCGGCGCTTCATATGGCTCATACCAAATGACCAGCCAAACTGCCATCAAAAAAGATGGCAAAATTGTCTTTGTTAATGGCGGACGGGTCGCTGAATTTTTACGCAACCCTGCTGGTGCACAATATGCTGAAGAATTTAAGGGCTTGAAACCAGGGAGCGCTGAATTTACCGCCAAGTGGAAGCAAATTGCTGCTCGCGATCCACAAGGCTTTGCTGCTGCCCAACATCAGTATATTGAAAACACCCACTATCAGCCTCAAGTCAACAAGCTCAAGGCAGCTGGCTTTGATGTAAACAACTATTCGCCAGCAATGCGCGATGTTGTTTGGTCAACCTCAGTTCAACATGGCCCAGGCGCAAGCGTGATCACCAATGCGCTCCGTGGCAAAGATCTTAGCCAAATGAGCGAATCGCAAATTATCAATGCGATTTACACCGAACGTAGCAAAACCCTCGATAATGGGCGCTTGGCCTATTTCAAAAATACCAGCGATGCTGGGGTTATTCAAGGCTTGAAAAACCGCTTCGTCAACGAACGCAAAGATGCCTTGAACATGTCGGCAAATCACTAGATCCCGGTCTTTTTTTACAAACGCCCCGCACGATCAAACGATCGGCGGGGCGTTTGCTTGGTTAAGCTGGTTGCTTATGGAATGATATACCAAACATTATCAACTTTTTTCATTTTTGAGGTGCTGCTACCCGATGAGCCAAAGCCTTCGGTCGCCATATCGGTTTTTTGTTCTTGACCCAGCACCGACATGCTCATCGTACCACTGGCGATTTTGATTTCAGCATCATCGCCGCTTTCTGAAACTTTTTCAACTTTGAGGTTTTCGACCTTGACGTTTAATTCAGCGCCAAGCGAACCCAATTGTTGCAATGAAGTTAAGATTTCGGTTTTTTGGGCAGCTTGTTGCTCAGGCACGAAATATTTTGAAAGGGTATCGGCCCATTTTTCTTGGGTTGCAGCTTCGCTTAGCTTGGGATCATTGAAGGCAGCCGCAAAATCGCTGAAGAATTTTTCGGCCCGAACTTCGGGGGCTTCGGCGGCTGAACCACCACAAGCAGCCAAAACACCCATCACCATCAACAACATCAAGCCTGATGCCAAACGACGAACCAGTTTCATAATGCGTTTCCTCACAGACCCTATTGATAGGGTAAAATTTCCACAGTCGCAAGCATAGCAGTACTGTCAAGGGGTTAGTAAGCTGATTGGATTGGCTGGTGCATCAAGGGTCGCCACTACCAGCCCCGCATACGCTGACAACCCAAGGCTAGGGTAGCCAACCATTGCAGCAATTTGATCGCCATAAAATGCCGCAAATTGGATTGGCTGATGTGTCGATTGGTGATGTTCTGCGATAAGTTCGCGAATATAGTTGAGTTCTTCTGGGTCGTAGTTGGGCAAAGCTTGGCCTGCAAAGCGTGTAACTGCCCCTTCTTGCCGCAACATTTCGGACAAGTTTCGGGCCCCGTGGATCAAACAATAGGCAGCACGATAAAGCACAGCACGGACTGATTGTGCAATCAAGGCTGGAGTAGGGATGCTCTTGTCCAGCTATAGATGGGCAACCATGTATTTTTTGGATTGGGCATAAGATTAAAGCGATAAGCCCAATCGGTAAAATGCTGCTGCGTCCAACCGCCCATAAGATCGTCAACGACCACCAAGGTCATGCGTAACGCGAAATCCATCGGCGGAAAATCGGCCTGAATCTCGGCAAGGGTTTGTTGGGCAATAGCTTCAGCATCAAACGCCAACAGTGCCTCATAATGGGCTGGTACATGCTGCTTGCCCATTGGGTTAAGTGCTACAAAAGGCCAGTCGATGCCATCACGTTGGGCATTGAGCATGCTCGTGGTGTAGGCCTCGAAGCGGGCAGGCCCACGCGGAGGATCATACAATACCCGTTGGCGCAACAAACTTGGTACATATTCAACCTGCATTCAATCTCCTTAATTTGGTTATGCTTCAAGCCGCATGTTCAAGAAGTTGTTCAAGTTGGGTTGAAATTACTTAATAATTACTTAATGATTTTTATGCTGTGCTTAATTTCGCTAGTGCGTCTGATGGAATTCGTAAGGCTGTCGTAACCAAGCTAGTTGTACTTTTTTCAAGTGTGGCATACAATAGAGTGAGATCGCTACGCCATTATCGCGCTCCATGTACCACAGAAAGGATGCAGCGATGCCCCCAATTCAAAAAGCGTTTGTTATGGTTGTCGAAGATAACGCCGATAACATGTGGATTATTACCGAAATGCTGAATGATGACCCGCGCGTGCGTTATTGCAATGTGCGACCATCAGGCAAGCAACTTTTCGCATTTATGGCAAAAAATGACGTTCCACCAATTAATTTAGTCTTACTTGATTTAAATTTGCCTGGTGATGACGGATATAGCATTCTCGAAAAGATTCGGGTTCATCCAAAATTAAGCAATGCCATCGTGGTTGCAGTCAGTGCTGATAATACCGCTGAAGATGTTGCTAAAGTTCGCGCTTCGGGGTTCGATGGGTTTATTGGTAAACCTTTACGCCATGATCGGTTTCCAGAACAATTACAACGGGTAATGGATGGCGAGGCAGTCTGGGAGCCAGATTAGGCAACGGTAGGCCGAGGGACGCAAAATGGGTGCGCTCAGTGGGTTGAGTTCACCCATTAATTATTTAAGCAACCATGTGATGATCACGCGATCCAGCTAGTTGGAAGGCTAAACGTAGGGCATGTTGTAAATCGTTGGTGGTGCGGGTGCAGGCCAAATTCATGCCCAACGAGACCAAAATTTGGGCGACATCGGGCGAAATGCCACACAAGATAATTTGAGTTCCCAGCAAACGCGCCGATTGCGCCAACTGCAACAAACTATTGGCTGCCACATAATCCAGCGCGGCAATCCCCGTAATGTCAATAATACAGACTGTCGCATGATTTTGGCTGATCGTCATCAGCACATTGGCGGTGATTTGGCTGGCTCGTTCTTCGTCAACTGTACCAATTAAGGGCAGTAACATCACAGCATCGGCAATTTGCAATAACGGAGCCGAAAGCTCGCGAATGGTTTGCAATAGTTGTTCTTGTTGCTGATAAACATCGGTCAAGCGGGTTAGGGTTTGCTCAAGTTGGGCATTGGCTTGAGCTAAATCGCGCTGTTGCTGCTGATCGCGCAAGCGCCCAAGCGTAATCGCCAAGGCGCTGCCAATCCGGTTGGCAAAAATATTAAATAACGAGACTTCGACGGTGCTGAATGTTTGGCCCTTCAAACGCCCAGCATAGATCCAACCCAGCAACGTGCCTTCGTTCCAAATTGGCAGGCCAATTGCTGCTTGCATCGGGTACTGGCTTTGTAAGGGGTCGGCGGGCCATGGCAAGGGTTCGCCAGCCTGCCAAGCATGGCTATAATCGCCAAGTTGCTGGGGTTGCTCAAGCTCGATGCTTGGCAAAACACGCTTGAGCCGCACCCCACGACAGGCCTTTGCCACCAAGGTTAATGGTGATTCAAGCACATAGCAGACCGCAACTTCGCAGGCAAACAACCTGGTTACTTTATCCAGCGCAACATCCAAGGTTGCCTCAATCGTTGTGAGCGTTAAAGGCAGCGATGAAATTTCATAGAGGATGGCAAGTTCGATTTCACGATTGAGCATACAAGGTTCATCCGTTCAATGGTCAGGCCTGACCAATAGCGTACACAACAACGGTTTTGTTATGAAACAGCGCTCCGCCTGTTTCCGCAGCAGCAATTTCGCCAAAGCTAAACATACCGACAACTGGCACATCCAAGCCAGCAACTTCGCGAATGCGTTGCACTTCGGTGGCGGCTGCATCGCCCAACATTGCCAGACGCGAAACACAATCGAAAATAATTAATGCTGCTGGTGGCCCATTTAGCGCAGCCAAGGCCCGTTTCGTGGCCAGTTGAGCAGCGTTGAACAAGGTTTCATGCGAGCCATGCATAATATGCGCGACCACATTTTTGGGCACGCTGGCAATGCATTCGATCGAGCCATCAGGATGGGTGCGCAACGGGTCGCGAATCAAAAATTCGCCATTAATTTGGGGCAAGCCAATCGGATGATCGATCACAAAGCGCCCGAAATTTTCCACTGTCAAATCGGGGAAAAGCTCTTGATAGACTGCAAAGGCAGGCCGTCCATCAAGCTCGTAAATAATTGTGCCTTCGCTGCGTGTAACCACCAAACCTCTTGCAGCAGGCTCCCAGCCATGTTGTACCCCAATGCCCATCGGAGTTGGCGATTGCAATAGGCCGACTGCCGCACCATCGCTAATGACCTGATCGTTGACAAATTGATAGGTTTGTTTGAATTGGAAGCTATCGCCAGCGCCGCCACCAACCAGCGGGCATAACGGGCCAAAAGCAGCGGTGGCATGCTGCACAAAATCGGTCAAGGTGCCAGCCAAACCATCGACCAAGATCAAGGCAGCTTGTTGACTAGTGGGGTTATCTAAAACAGCCTCTAATTGATCAGCCAACTGATCGGCAACCTTGCCCGGATCGGCTTTGACCCCTGCGACAAGGCTCAAATCCAGCTTGAGATCATCGGAAGCCAGTGCGAGTAGCACCACACCATGGGTAAAAGTGCCGGCATTGCTAATAATGCCGCCAGCACAACAGCCGATTAATGGCGCTTGTTGGCTTGCTGCACGAATGCCTTGAACAACGGCGGCCTGATCATAGGCATCAGTGGTAAAGGCGATCAGACAGGTTGGCGAATGGGGGGCAAGCTGCGTACAGGCTTGCTGGGCGGCGGCGAAACCAGCATCATAGCTGTGCTCAATCTGCGATGCACCGGTAGCTGCGTGTGTCGTCATTGTGGAATACCTCACAACACAAAAGATGCAGTGACTGCTTTGTCGCAAGTGCGGATTAGCTAGGCCTAGGATACGATGGCAACTAGAATATAGGCAATAAACCGAAGGATTAACATGGGCTGGCTTAGCGGGTGAAAGTGGTTGAAAACGAGGCTCGGTAGTTGTTGAGATTGACTACCGAGCCTGGTTAAAATGGCAATTAACCCTCAAGCTCGTCGGCTAATTCGCGCACGGCTCGTTTGGCATAGAGCCAGACCGTACCAAGTTTGGGGGCAGCGATGGTTTTATCAAAGACCATGACCAGCAAAAATTGCCTGCCAACGTCAAAAATATAGAAATCGTAAATATCGCCTTCGTGCATATACAGGCCGCTGCCTGGGTCGTTATGCAATTGACGGGTATAATCGACCATTGTTGAGAAACTAGTGGCCAACAAAGGCAAAAATGGCGGCAAGGGTAACGAAGTATGGCCTTCTTCAACCAAGGGCACGCCCCAACGGTCGGTCAAAATCGTTGATTGCGCCCCAAGCTGAACGCCGAGATCCTTGAGTTTTGCTACCAAAGGAGCCAAAGTTTCGGCAGTGAGCACCAAAGAACCACCACTACGCAGTTTCGAGCCAAACGAATCATCAAAATTCGTGGTTGGCGCAGGTGGTGGCGCTTGTTGCGCAGGTGGCGGGGTTTGTTGGGCGGGCGCGGTTGGCCGCGCTGGCGCAGGTGCTTGGCGGTTTGGTTGTTGGGTCGCAGGCCGTGGACTAACCGGCGGTGGCGCGGAACGTGAAACCGGAGTTGGGCGGGCGCTGACTGGCGGCGGCGCGGTGCGCGTTCGCTGAGGTGGCGCAGTTGGCCGCGGGCTAACTGGCGGCGGCGCTTTGCTCACGCTGGCGGGCGCAGTCGAACGTGCTACAGGGGTTGGTGCTTTGGAAACTGGCGGTGGCCCACCCATTCGCGCTGGCGCAGGTGCTTTGGAAACGCTTGGCGGCGGGGCAAAGCGAGCAGGAGCTTCAGGCTGTGGTTCTGGCTCAGGTTCTGGTTCATAAACAGGCTCTGGCTCGACCGGACGCGGTGGCGGGACGGCTTGCAAGGCTTCATCTAAAGCATCAAGCACTAACACCGCAGTTAAATTACGGTCGATGAAGCGAAATACTCCACGTTGCGCCGCTTGTTCAGCAACCTCAGGATTGGCCGAACGTGCCACCAGAATCACCCGCGTGTCGGGCGCAAAATTTGGCACAAGATCAGCCAAATCCAGGCCGCTAAACCCGGGCAAATCATAATCGGCAATCAAGACATCGGGCGCAATTTGCTGCAACTCCCACAACGCCTCGTTGGAAGATTGCAACATAGAAAGCTCAATTTCGCCTGTGACAGCCGTACTCAGCGATTGAAGCACCGGATTATCACCAGCTACCACAAAGACCCTATAGCCCATACAAACTCCTACCTGTGAGGCTAAAGCCCCCGCTGTGGCAGTGCAACCGTAAACGTACTGCCGCGACCTTCTTCGCTTTGAACCCAAACATGACCATTATGCAATGCAACGAGTCCTTGCACAAGGGCTAAACCTACCCCAGTACCCCCATACTCTCGGGTGAGTGATTGGGCTACTTGGTAAAAACGCTCGAATATCCGTTGCAGATGGGACTCAGGAATGCCAATGCCTGAATCGCTGACGCTGACAAAGACCCATGGGCCAGGTTGCAGCGTGCCTTTGAAATAGGCATGTTCATAGGGCACTGATTGAACCGTCTCACACCATGCCCGTACCGTAATCATCCCCTCAGCAGGGGTGAATTTCATGGCATTCGAAAGCAAACTCATCAGCACCAAGGCAATTTTGGCCCGATCGGCATACAAGGTGCACAAGGCATCAGGTGGGGTTGCCAATGAAAGTGTTTGCGATTTCTTTTGGGCCAGCCCATGCATTTGATCGATCACTTCGTAGAGCAATTCATCGAGCACAATTGGCTCCAGCTGCAGCTCGGTTTGGCGGGTATCCAACCGCCGCAGATGGGTCATATCGTCGATAATTTCTTTCATGCGCTGAGCGCTCTCGACCAAGCGATCAAGATAGGTACGAATTGGCGGCTCGCTACGCTCTTGAATCACGATGCCATAGCCTAAAACCACGGCCAGCGGCGTGCGCAACTCATGCGACGTAATCGAAATAAATTCACTCTTTAGCCGATCAAGCTCTTGCAAGCGGCTATTGGCTTCTTGCACACGGGTGAAGAGTTGGGCATTATTCAGAGCTGCTGCCGCTTGATTGAGCAACAGCATCATGCCTTCGATCTGAGCACTGGGCAAGGCCTCAGTATAATCAAACAAGGCACTGCCGATCATCGCTCCACCAACTCGCAGCGGAAAGGTGATCACGTTGTGGTCAGCCTCGGCTAGCTTGAGCGTGGTTTGAATTGGCTGTTGCTGTTGATAGGTTTCTTGCAAAAGCTGCCAGCCAGCCTCATTTAATTGAGGATGGCTCGCCTGTCCCATCAACAAACGCGGCGATTCATCGGGTTGTTGCAACAGAAAATAGCCAAATTGACAGCCAATTTCGCTATTGGTGACCCGTACAATCTCGCCACACAATTCGCTGAGCGACAATGTGCGATTAAAGGCGCTGCTTAATTCAAGTTGATGCACAATCGCTTCAAGCTTGACCTTTTGCAACACCATTGCCCGTTGATGCAGCACTTGAGCTACTGTCAAGCGCATTTCTTCAATTTCGAAAGGCTTGCTAAGATAACTGGTTACGCCCTGTTGAACGGCCTCGCGCAAGGTTTCCAAGGTGGTTTGGCCAGTCATGATGATGACCGCCAAGCCTGGATTCAACGCCCGCGCCTGCCGAGCCAACTCAAGTCCACTCATCTCAGGCATTTTAATATCAGTCAACAACAAATCAAACGCTTGATGGCGCAAATGATCAAGCGCGACTAAACCCGATGTGGTGTCAACAACCTGATAGCCAACATTGCGAAGTGCTTTCGAGCAATAGCGGCAAATCGACGTATCATCATCAACAACAAGGATAGCCGGAGCGCGGCTATACTCAGAGGCTTCGTTGGGTTGGCGTTCGGTCATGGCCAACTACACTCCTCGATCAACCTAGATTGGTAGGATCAGGGTGATAGGGGTTCAAGAGCTGCTGCCGGTAGCAGCGTTTGCTTCCCATCACTAAGGGTTATTTCAACGACATGCGAACGAACACCAGAGGGCAAGAGTTGTGGCAATGCCGGAAAACTGCGCACAGTGCCAACTGTGCCACGATGTGGGCCGGCCACAATTCGCGCTGGGCTACCAACTGCTAAGCTGGCTTTTACCACAGCAGCTTGCTCGATGTTGCGTACCCGTGAGAGTGGAATCACCACCCGAGGGCGGCGTTGAGGGCTACGAAGTTGGGTAACGCCTTCGATCAAGGCTTCTTGTTGATCATACGAAGCTAAAACTTTGAATAGCGCTTCGTTCATGGGCTGCACCCCAAAGCCTTCGGTGATCATCAGAGTCAAACCAGGATCACGGTTGTAGGGCGGGGCTGGCAAGCGCCATGTATTATAGCCTGTGCGCCAAGCATCAAAGCCATCATCGCCAAGGAAATCGCGCAGTTCATGTTCTTCGATTCCGCCGACGATCACACCGCGCACTTGTTCATCAATCGCTCGCCGGAGCGCCGCTGCGGTGATGCTGGCTCCGCCAATCAAAATCGCGTAGGCTGAACGAGCATCGATCGAGCTAATATCAACTTGTTCCTTGGGATCAGTCACCAGCAAGCGCAGCACGCCAAACCGCTCGCCACCAAGGCCAAAAATGCCCTGAACATATGATGCAGGCGTTTCAATAATGACTGTGCGCGAATCTGGCACTTCCATCACGATCCCACGAACTTGCGCTTTAAGTTCGATTGGCAACGCATTGGGTGTTAATGTCACATAGCCCGTGCTACGATCGATTGTTGTTATTGTACCAGCAACTGGAGCCACCACCGTCGAGCCAGCAATTAACCCCGCCCGCGCCAAAACTTCGCCCTTGGCGACTTTATTGCCCTCTTCTTTTTTCATTTTCGAATAAACTTGGGTTGGCAAAACTCCCAGATCACGGGCAATATTAATAATTTGGGGATCAAGTGGGTATTGCGCCCGCAACACGATATCATCTGGCTCCACCCGACTACCAACGCGCACCAGCACTTCTCCTTCAACTGGTAGTTGGCGTTCGATGCGTGCAACCGTATGCATGACGACCGGGGCAGCACCATCAGGGTAGTAGTGCGTCATTGGTTGGGTCTCCTACAGGCAGTGGCAACAGGCTGCATTATAGCATAGCCCGGCCCTCTCGACATAGTGGTTTTTTGGTGCTTGGCAGAGCCTAATTCAGTGCATTCCCTCGCCCACGCTGCGGGCGAGGGGCTTTCATTTGGGTAGTTCATTCATAGCGGGTTGAACTGTAGGTATGCTAGCGATCACTAAATCAAAATTTAGGGGGTGCAGGGGGATTAAAGCCCCTTACATTAAGCATCGTTGGGTGGGATATGCCGTCGATTGGCATTCCCTCACCCCCTAACCCCCTCTCCCGCACACGAAGCGAGGGAGAACCCATTCATCATGAACGGTGGAACGCCCCTCGCCCGCCGCAGTGGGAGAGGGGTTGGGGGTGAGGGATCGAAGATTACTTAAAACCTACCAACCTAAAGACGCAGTTTAGCGATTATTCAGTTCGACGCTACAACGCAGTAATTCTGCCACGCTCCAAGCTTGCCATGGGCAGCCGCGCGGGGTGATCGGCGCATCGCCATCGAAAATTTCGCTCACCGAGCCAATTCCAGCATCGCGCAGGTGATCGGCGAATGGTTGCAGATAACTACGCGCCTGCTCAACCCCATAGACTTTGCTGATCGCACTGATAAATGGCCCAATCAACCAGCCCCACGTGATGCCTTGATGATACGAGGCATCGCGGGTTTTCAAATCGCCACCATAGCGACCAAGGTATTGTGGGTCGTGGGGGGCTAACGAGCGCAAACCATATGAGGTTAAGAGATGGCGGGCGCAGCTATCAACCACAGCTTTGGCGGTGGCATCATCAAGCGGCGAGTGTGCCACCGAAACTGCAAATAGTTGGTTGGGTCGCAACACCGGATCATCGCCGTGCGGGCCGTCGATTACGTCGTAGAGGTAGCCATGCTCAGCCGACCAAAAGCGGCGATAAGCAGTCGCCACTCGTTCAGCAGCACAGCGAAAGCGCTCAACATCCTGATCATTGCCCAATAAAGTGGCAAATTCGCCCAAAGTTCGTAGGGCACTATACCACAAGGCATTAATTTCAACCGCTTTGCCCTCGCGGGGTGTGACCACCCAATCCTCAAACTTGGCATCCATCCAGGTTAATTGAATATGGGGTTCGCCAGCAGTCAAGAGATAATCATCGGCAACTTTGATTGAGTAGCGGGTACCACGTTCATGCCAATCAATAATTTCGACCAATTTTGGGTATAAATCGGCAACCAATTGAATATCGCCAGTTGCTTGATAAACCGTGCGCAGCGCTTGAAAAAACCATAGGGTCGCATCGACAGTGTTGTATTCTGGCTCAGCGCCAACATCAGGGAAGCGGTTGGGCAACATGCCTTGGCTTAAAAAATGGCTCCATGTGCGCAACACATCAGCCGCCAACGTAGCCCGCCCAGTTGCCATCAACAAACCAGGCAAGGAAATCATGGTGTCGCGGCCCCAATCGCTAAACCATGGATAGCCAGCAATCACGCTCCAGCCTTGCCATGTGCTGCCATCGGGCAATTGTACCGCCCGCCGCACCATAAATTGATCGGCGGCATACACCAGTTGCTTGATAAAATCGGGAGCTTTGTGCAAAAGCCGAGCCTGCTCGAGCAATTGGGCTTGGCGTGCTTGTTCACGCGCCAGCGCTGCTAAGCCATCAGTGCTTGGTTCAGTTTCAGTTGAAAATACCAAGGTCAGGCTTTGACCAGGCTGTAAGCTTGCGCTAAATCGGCCTGCTTGTAACAATCGTGCGGTATCAGGGTAGCCACGCTCTAATTCTTCACGATAATAAATATCTTCAACCCATGTTGCTGACTCGGTTTGCCATGTCGCGTGGTCGCTGAGCATACGCAACTGCGTACCAGCAGGCGTGGTCATCAATACGCCATTGGTCAAGGCGGCAAAATTGGGCTGCCAATCGGTTTCAACGGTTGTATCGTGATGATCGCGCTCGCTCAATAAGGGGCGTAATTCAAGCTTAATCGGGTCGTTGCCACGCTCATGAGTCAGCAGCAGATAGGTGGTATTAGCTCCATCTTCCATCCAAATCCGTTGGCTGAGCACTGCCTCGGCCAAGGCATACCGCGCAGTTGGAATCGCGCCATCCAATTGCCATGTTTCAAGGTTGCAATGGCCCGCACTTAAACGGCCATCGCTATATTCAAAGCTACTCAGCTCATAGGTTTCTGAGCCATATTCAGCGCTGGCTTGCAAGCCACCAACCAACAAGGTACGACCAAGCGGCGGCTCTAAGGCAGCAATCAACAAGCCATGATATTTGCGAATTGGAGCATTGGCCAAGAGCGAACCCATTGCATATGCCCCAGCCCCATTGGTTACAATCCATTCGCGGCGTAATGCAGCAGCGGGATGCCCAAGAATTTCACGTCCAAACATAGTGTTATGTCCTGCTAAAATGGTCGGCTATGCCTGCGATTATAGCAGAGCCGCCGCTTGAATTTGAATTTGCTCAGGCCGATAGCTCAAACGAGCTTGTGCGCCATAGCTGATCGTCGAAATCCATGGTAGCAATAATTCCACCATGCTCGGCGATTGAAAATGCTGAATTTTGGTCGCAGGATGGGGATAGTAAATATAGCCAGCATAGGCTTGATCTTGCCACAACAATTGACAACTGATAAACGAAAAATCCTCAGGCGGGTGCAATTCAGTCCAACATACTGCTGGAAAGTGATAATCGGCTTGGAGCAAACGCCACTGCGCAGGCTGAATATCGAAATTAATCGTTGCCAAATGCAAGCCGGTTAAATCCAAGCCTAATGCTGCAAAATAGGGCTGTTGCATGGCGATTGTGCCCGCAGGATAGGGCGATGCATTCGATTGCCCTGAAGCCACACCATGGCCACGAATAACGGTTCCATCAACCCAGATTTGGCGCATAAACCCACCGATCGCTGAATGTTGGGCTCAGTTTAAACCAAAACCTAAAAAATCCAAACAGCACCATGAATTCATGGTGCTGTGAAAAATCAAACCGCTTAATCGCACTTATTGGGGTGGAGCAGCGTTCATATCCATATAAAAGAATTCCCAAATATGGCCATCGAAGTCTTGAATGCTGCGACTATACATAGCACCCATTTCAATTGGCTCAGCAAAACTGGTAGCACCAAGCGACAGTGCTTTATCAAACATGTGGTCAACAGCCTCGCGGCTTTCCATCGTTAATGAAACCAGCACCTCAGTTGCACTACGGGCATCGCTAATCGCCGCAGCTTTAGGAATAAATTCTTTGAATTTGGGATGGGTCAGCAACATCACATAAATTGTATCGCTAATCACAATGCTGGCAGCAGTTTCATCGCTAAATTGCAGATTTTGTTGATAGCCCAAGGCTTTGAAAAATTCAATTGATTTGGGGAGATCTTGCACTGCCAGATTAATAAAAACTTGAGTATTCACGTAGCAACTCCTTACCTACAAACACAATTCACTGTACTCAATCCGTTGATGCTGTTTCATCGGCAAAAGCTAAACCCTTGGCTGCCAACGCTTCGCGCAACTGACGAATGCCCTTTGGCCCCATACCATGCAGTTTGCCAAGCTCGCGGGCGCTGACTTGGGTCAATTGCCCCAAACTGTGATAGCCAGCATTGTGCAAGGCTCGCAGTGCTGGTTGGCTTAGTTTGGGAGGAAAATCCTCAGTTGATTGTTCAGCTGCGTTCATCAGTCAAGTGCCTTTGTCAGTAAAACAAATGTTCTAATACTAAGCAGTATAGCTGTTATACTTCAAAAAGTCAAGTAGTAATTTTATAAATACAAGTTTTTGAATTTAGCAATTTGGCACGCAAATTAAACCGTGGTTAAATGCTCTCAGGGTTAAATAATCAATGCGAACAGCTTCTTCCACATTGACGAATAATCTATCTATTGCTAAGATACACCCCATCAATAGAGAGCATTGATGGAACCCTGAGAGTCAGCACATACAACAATCATAACACCTGTTCTAAATCATCCAATGGATAGAAATATAAACTAATAAGTCTATGTATTTAATGATTTAGCGGTATTAATTGTGGTATTTACGCATGAGAGAGTGAGTTATGAAGGTATATTCTCTTAACATTAAGTTTTTTATCTATTAATAGCAATTACAACAATTATATTTATTCGCAACAAAAATGCCTTGCTTTATCCAGGATTAGTTGTAGAAGACAGCTATTTCTTTAGTCGTATGCTTAATAATCACAATATTAAGCAAATTGGGTTTACATACTCAGGATATCGATCGATTATCCCCAATTCAATTATTTATCTATCACTTTTTGCACCATTTCTACCTTTATCCCCATATATAATGATAATTTTTTGTTTCTTGAATAGCATTGCTGCCTATAGCATTTTTGCTTTACGTCGTTTTCGCTATTTCATAGATAATGATAATATTCGCTATTTAATATGCTTAACTATCACATTAGTACCATTTGGTGATTATATTTTGCAAACGAATACTGTTTATTCAATATGGAATAGCCTCTTTATCCTAATTTTACTTATTAGTGTTCCTGTAAGTTCGTCAAAATTAGTCACAATTTTTCAAACAATCATATCATTATTGATGATCGCATCCCATGGTATGTCCTTCATAATTATACCATTCTGTGCTTATTTTCTATTTACTCGTCCAAAGCTACTTGATAAAATATATAATGGCATATTACTACTTGGCGTTCTATCATATATCATTACAAGTGTTCATCCAATTAAATCGCAAATGAATTTATCGCCTAAAAGTTTTATTTTCAGCCTTCAATTATTATTCGAAAGAGTATTTTTTGAGGGGTTTTTTGGAAATATTTTACGAATTGATTTAGTTAAGCATTATCCTTATATTCCTATATCAATTGGGATAATCATTGGTCTAACTTTAACAGGATTAATCTATCGCTGGCGAGGCTATCTTCCTAAACCTATAGTAGAACAATTTATAGTAATCGGATTTCTTATTATTGGATTAACAATTATCCCAACTATTACGCGTAATTTAATTTCCCAAAAAGAACTAATTATGCTTGAACCATGGTCATCAAATCGCTATTTCTATATCCAACATATGTTATTTATTATATTAATCTTAGAGTTATTTTACTTTCGCTTAATGAAATCGTCATTTACAACCCAAAATCATTCAAATCACACGGTTATCGTCAAGATTACAATAAGTATATGCGTATTTTGGATCATATTTCTCAATATTAATCATCAAAAAATCTTTTTTGGAACTCCAATCTATAATGGTCGTGAGGTCATTTACTTTCTCAGCTCACTTGATAAACATATGCACAATCCAGAGAAGGCTCCGCAGCCGATTAAATTAGAGCGAGGCGTATGGTCAATTGTTTATACAGGTTACTCTGCCCTACCAAATTAACACCCGCTTAGGCTTGCTCATCGTTGCTCTGATCGCTAAAATTGGGCAGATCGCGGCGCGGCTTATGTTCATCGAGGGCATCCCACACATTTGGGATGCGGCGGCGACGCTCGCTGCGGGCTTGTTGCTGCTCATCGCCGGGAGTGCTTTGCAGGGCATCCCAAATTGGGCGACGCAGGCTGCTGGTATGTTTGGGGCGTAAATTGACTTTATAGCGGCGTGGCTCGCCCTCAAGAATCAAGACATGCTGCTGTTCAAGCAACTGGGCGATCGCCTGCTCCATTTCGGCAACGCTCAATTGCTCCGCATCGGGTAAATCAGCTAGTGCCTCAATTAATTTGGCTTCATCAACCTCGCGCTGGCGCAAAATCGCCCGAATCACGGTGCGCTCGGCCAACGATAAATGCTCAAAATCTAAGGAACTAAGGCCGCCACTTGGTTCGGCTGAACTATCCATAAACCAACTCCACAGCTAAAATTGTGCCTTGAGCAACTTAATCGGGGTGCTAAGAAATGCCCGAACATAGCGTTGAGTGGTAACGAGGGCTTCAAAATGGGGCCAATGCCCAGCGTTGGGAATAATCCGCAAATCGGCATCGGGCAATTCGGCGACGACGCTGCTGGCATCGCGCAAGGGCACTGTGTTATCTTCCATGCCCCATAAATAGAGCGAAGGATGGCTAATTTTTTGCAATTGCCCACGCAAATCGTTTTCGCGCATGGCACGGTAGCATTCAGCGCGAATTTGGCCTTGACCTGGCCGCCGCACATCGGCCTTGATACGTTCATGGGCTTCGCTACTAATGGCGCTGCGCTCGGCATACGAGGCTGGTTTCATCACGCGGTCGGTAATTCGCCAGATACGCGTTTCAATCAGCGAAGTTACTCGATCGGCAAAAGGCACGCGCTCCAACACTACCAACGGCCCAAGAAACATATTGATAAACATCGATAAACGCCCGCTGATCGTTGGGCAAATTAAGACCATGCGCTCGATTAGCTCAGGGTGACGCAAACTCATGGTCAAGCTAATCATGCCACCCATCGAATGGCCAATCAACACTGCCGGTTGATCGGTGACTTGGCGCAAAAGGTCGGCCAACAGATCGGTATAGGCCACAATGCTGACCGGATCATCACCCTTAGGCGATTGGCCGTAGCCTGGCAAATCGACCGCCAAACAGCGATAGCGCGACAAAATGGGAAACAACGGCGACATGGCAAACCATGAGCTTGACCAGCCATGAATTAACAAGGCTACTTGTTTATCGCTTGCACCCTCTTCCCACACATGAATCGATTGATCGTTGACGGTATAGATTGGCATAGCTGGAGCCTCCGCTGGTGGTTAGCTGGTTTGGTCAGGCGGGCGGCGATCACGGCGTTGACGGGCTTCACGGGCTTTTTCTTGCAAATTACGAAAGAATTCGCTATCAACAATTTCATCGACTTGCTGTTTGCGTTTGCCTTCATCAACGATAATTTGCAATTCAGCCACTTGCTGGCGCAATTTATGTTCACGTTCACGGACTTTATCGACCATCATAGCAAAAACGCTGGCGAGGGTGGCAACTTCATCACGCAAACGGCTGGTGCTTTCGGGCACTTCTGAGCTATAGTCGCCATTACTAATTTGCTTGGCAACAGCGGTCAAGCCAATAATTGGCTTGGTTAGACGATGGGCAATCAGATAAATTGCAATCGCCAAGAGCACCGTCACAATCAAAAAGCCTGGAATCAAGGTTTGGCTAATCCGATTGCGCACAGCGGTAACTTCGGCCACGCACATATCAACCCCAACTGCGCCAACCGTTTCGCCTTTGGCATTGTAAATTGGCGCAGCCCCAGCAATCCACTCACCCCATTGATCAACCGAGGGCTTGGGATCGATGCTTGGTTCACGCAAACCACGCGCCATAGCTGCCGAAAAGCCACCAGCTGATGTAAAATTAGCGTTCATCAAAGGGCGGGTAGTGCGGTTAATCGTACAGCCATAGGTCGATTCGGTCAGTAATTCTTTCTCGCGGGCAGTTTCCGACTGGCCTGGCGGAATCGCCGCACTCACCACAAAACGCGCTTGATCTGGCTCATTGGGCAGTTGGACAAAGGTATAAATGCCCGAAGCCTTGGGATTGGTGGTTTTGACCTCACGCAAGTAGGCATTGATTTTGAGATAGGTTGGGTCATCAATTTGGCCTTGGCTATACAAGGCGCTATGTTCATCGCCATCGATTCCAGCGGCAGCCGTTTTGGCAATCGCCATCAGATCGGCTTCGAGGTCAGCTTGGGCATTATCGGTGGCATAATTCAAAAACCAGACAAACACCCCAGTCAAAACAATGAAAAACAGCAGGGTAAAAATGGCCAACAAACGCCAACGCAGGCTTAAAAAACGGCTTTTGGGTGCTACGGCTGTCATAGGTGTTGTTCCTTACCGCAACGACGCGAGGGCGTGCTGCACAAAAGGATTGTCGGATTCCAAATAGTAGACATCATGGTAAATCGCTTCAACGATCGTTCGCATAGTTGCGACATTTAATGGGCTAGGCTGGCTTGGGTAAAACACCAAGTGCATAGGTTGTGAGGCAATCGTTAGTTGCCGTGCCGCTTGATCATCGCTATTTTTGATCACTGGCGGTTCAATATACTCAACTGGCAGCAGTACTGCCCCATTATTAAGATGAAAGCGCAGGCGAGCCTCACGTTCTTGGCGTTCAAGCTCATGCTGAGCATCCTCAACCCGCGTTACTTCGGCACTATAACCCAAAACTGCCTCATTGCCACTATACAAGGCATCAAGTGCCAATTGTTGATGGGTAGCTTGTACCAGCCAACGCCCAATACCCGTGCCACGTGCCCGTTGATCGATGCCAATAAATGCCCCGTGCCCAAAATTGCGCCGATAGAGATAGCTGAACATGCGCACCCCGACTGGCTTGCCGTGTTGCTCAATCAACCACAAATGGTCGAGGGTGGCGGGGTGGCTGCGCGAAAATGGCTCAGCATACATCGCCAAAAAAGGCTCATAATGGGCCAAATGTGGGAAAATCGTGGCAAATAGCTCTTGTACCAGCCCAATTTCACTCGCTTCGGCCCCCAAAATTGCCCGCAATTGCATGCCCTTGGGCGCATCACGATTGGCAAGCGGCGGAATCATCGGCCAACGCACACTATCTTGCAACTTATTCCACAACGGTTCTAATTCACCAAACTGAGCTAATCGCGCCTCAGAACTCGATGCCATCGAGAACGCTCCTTCGTCGAGAGCGCGACAGTCGCCAGTTCAGCAGACTTTTATCGTAAACATGGCGGATACGCCAAGCGGCCCAAAGGCCGACAGCAGTTGCCACCGCTGCAAAGCCAAGATAAATCAGGGTACTAACCGAAGCCGCTAGCTCTCCCAGCCAGCTTGGCAACAATAGCACACTAATCACCCCACACCCAACGATTGTCGCGAATGAATAACAATAGCTATCAAGAAAAACGCTTACGCGCCCGCGCCGCTCGTCGGGAATAATACTCTGAACTGATTTGCGTAATGGTTCATCCCAGCCGCTTTGGGCTAAACGTGCCCCAAATCGACCAATTAACCCGCCGATCAGTGGCTGAACCAGTGCCCCCAGAATACAAAGTAGTAAGACGATAGGTAGGGCGATAAAACCTTGTTTGGGGCTGGTTGTGCTGAGCAAACGCCCAGCCAACAGCCATTGAAATGCCAAAAGCATCACTACAAAGGCTAACTTATATGAACCATAGACTTGTTGAAAGCGCAACGGATCGGCTGCCGCTATTTGATCAATGCTGCGCAAAAAGTGAAATTCGACTACTGTTAAAGCCAAGCCAGTGGTAAACAACACCAGCGCCAACAAACTAAATAGCGGCACATGGCGAATCACATCGGCTCCCACTTTAAAGGTCTCGCGAATTGATTCCCGTTCAGTTTTGCTTTGCCGTGCCCGAACTGGGTGTTTATGAAACATCAACCAAACTTGGCCAATGCCCAAAAAGCATAAAACTGCGCACAAACCCAGCACCAAACTAGTATTTTGCTGATCGCTGCCAACTAACCAAGTGGCGATCAGCGCGGCCAAGCCGTTGCCCAGCAGGCTGCCGATGGTTGCGCCAGCGCCCAGCAAGGGAAACAACCGCTTGGCCTCAGAAGTGGCATAAATATCATTGGCTAAGGCCCAAAAGGCCAACGGGAAAATTGCATATTGCTGTTCGTTCAAAATCGACAAGGCTGGGTAGATCAGCCACGCGGGTGCGCTGAGCCAAAATAAGCCTAAAATAGCCAGATAACATGCCCCAAAGCCTGCCAACAGCCGTTGAATTAATCTGACTCGCTCGGTGCGATCAACGATTAAGGCATAGCTACCAGCAGCTACAATCGTGAGCAGCATGCCGACTGGCCAGAGCCACAGCAATTGTTCAGTGCCAAGGCTGCTAATAAAGCCCGCCATGGCGACCACATCGGCAAGTTCAAGCACCAAGGTATTCAGCGCCAATAAGCCCATGAGCGTGAGCACCAAACGCCATTCATTTGGACGTAACTTTAAGCCTTGTTCCAGCCGTTTCAACATGCAGCCAGCATCCTTTACGCAAATACAACAATGTCCGAGTTCGATTAAGCGGTCAAGGTTGCAGCCACATTGGTCAAAAGTAGGGAGATTGGATGGTCGGGATGTTCTACCACAAAAATATTCGATGAAGTTCGTTCAAGCAACAAACTTGCCTGATTGTAATCGGCGAGCAATTCATCGTAGGGCAAGGCAGCCAAGACGGGGCGTTGATAAATTTGCTCGATTTTTTGCTGGACTTCGCGCAAATTATAATGCTCAGGAATTTGATTGACAATCAGCACCATTTCGCTAATGCCAAGTTGCTCGGAAATATCGATCACCACGCCTGTGCCTTGGAGATCTTGCTCGCGCAGCTGCAACACCAACACCTGAATATCCGAAAAGGCGATTGATGGTAGCGCCGCGAATTGCACCCCAGGCTGCGTATCGATCAGCAGCACATCAAGCCGCAAGGTATTGATCAACAACTCAAAACTATCGCTGAGTAGGCTAATATCATAATCAATTGTGCTATTGCGAGTGGCAAATGGCACTAAATAGACTTGGCCCTTGAGTGGATGGCGAACCGTTGGATTGAGATTAACGGCGGTTGATTCGATGCCACATTTGCCCCACAGAAAATCATTCAGGCTATGGGTAATTGCGCCCTCAGGCAAACCAAACAGCCACTGGATTGAGGGCGAGTGGACATCGCTATCAATAATTGCCACCCGTTGGCCGGCGGCTGCCAAAATTGTTGCAATATTGGCAGTTAATTGCGATTTACCGGTACCTGGGCGAAACGAATGGATGGAAACAATCTTCGGCATGGTTGCCTCGCCCTCATTCCACAAATTACACTAACCGATTGGCGACTCCACGCAGCGATTGGCTTAATGGATGGTCGGGATATTGCAAGACGAAAATGCCAGCACTGGCCAGCGTCATCATCTCATCGGAATGAGGCAGAACCGCCGCAACTTCGCTATTGTAGGTTTTTTCGACGCGGGCCTTGACTTCGGCAAAATTGAATGAGGTTGGCACTTTATTGACCAACAAAAACAGCTGCGGCACATCCAACTTATGGGCAACATCGACCGTGACCCCAGTTCCTTGATAATCTTGCGAATCGGGGCGCAAAATGATTATCAACGAATCGGAGATCGCAATCGAGAGCAAAGTTTCTTCATTCAAGCCTGGGTGAGTATCGATCAACAACACATCGAGGTTTAATTCCTCGACCAAGCGATGAAAACCATCATTGAGCAAACCCACATCGTAGCCTTCACGTAGCACGCGGGCAATTTCGCCTGCCTTGATACTCGAAGGGATGAGGAAAATGCGACCTGAGGTCAAGCCTTTGACGGTTGAACTGACATCATAGGCTGCTTGTTTGATTTCGCATTTGCCCCACAGATAGTCGTTGAGCGAATATTTCATGTCATCTTCATTCATACCAAATAGTACGTGAATACCAGGCGACATGATATCGGTATCAATTACGCCAACACGGCGACCAGTTGCCGCGATTAAGCTGGCAAGGTTAGCGGTCGTATTCGATTTACCCGTGCCACCCCGAAATGAGTGGATTGAAATTATCTTCGACATGCAGGTGCTCCTGTAAAAATGGCAAGTGCTGGTGTACACGGAGGGTAACGTGGTTCATCATAGCGCATCATAGCTCAATAATCAACGCTACAAACAGGCAAAGGTCAAGCAGCTAGGCAGTTCTTGCAGCCCTAGAATCACCCTTCAAGTGTACCTTTGGTTACATCCGATAGTAGCCATTGAGGCTTACAATAAGCATAGAACTATTGAGTGATAGAAAGAAAGGCTTGTATGATCGAGCTTCCTGATCCACTTGATCAAGCCCCAACCCGCGACATACTCCATCATTATGTTGATGAAGGAATTTTTAATCGGCCAACGATGAAACGCGCCTTACAACTAAGCGGGTTTACGCCAACGGCCCAAGCTTGGGTGCGCTTTTTCAACCTTATCTTGCTGGTGCTGGGCGCTGGCTTGGCGGTTTGTGGGGTCTATTTCTTCTTTGCATTCAATTGGGCCAGCATGCATCGCTTCGCCAAATTGGGCCTAGTTGAAGGCGCATTGCTTATTTCGATCGTGGCAGCCTTGTGGTATGGCTTGGAACGAATTCAAGGCAAGATTTTATTAATGGTCAGTGCATGTTTGGTTGGGGCACTCATGGCCCTGTTTGGCCAAATTTATCAAACTGGCGCTGATGCCTACACCCTGTTCTTGAATTGGGCTTTAGTGATCACCGGCTTGGCAATTGCTGGCAATTTTGCGCCGTTATGGCTGCTGTGGTGGGGGCTTTGGAACCTTACGATTGTGCTTTACTACGATCAAACGAGTGATTTTCGCAACACCAACGATTTATTCGTCTTATTGCTCTTCAATGCCCTGATTTTTGCGCTTGCTGAAGGCCTACGCCAACGCAAATTAGCTTGGCTCCAAACCAATTGGCTCCATCGGGTACTTGGTTTAGGCCTCCTTTGGGTGCTCAGCTTAATCAGCAATAACTTCGTCGATACGGTATTCAGCTATGGATCGGACAAACCGAGTATCGCATTATTCTTGCTGTATAGCTTAGCGCTTGTGATGCTAGGATTAATGGGTGCTTACCATTATTTTGTAACGTTTGATGGGCTATTAGCCTTAGCAAGCCTTGGTACAATTTGTTTTTTTGTCGATTGTTGGCTCTTCGAATGGCTTTCATATGATTCTGGAGCGACATTCCTATTTGGTGGCATGATCATTTTGGGTCAAACAGTGGTCTCAATTCTCTGGGTTCGCCAACGCCAACAACTGCTAGGAGGCCATGCATGAGCACTGCACGTTATAGCTTACGCCAATTGTTCGCCGACCTTGAGCTTGAGCCACCAACATTTGTGCTTACGGCCCAACCACCGAGCGAAGATCCATGGTATATGCGAATTTTTGCTGGAATTGGGGCATGGTTCGCAGCATTCATGTTCCTTGGTTTTTTGGCCATTACCAACATTATTACCAATGAATTTGGCGCATTGGTTGTTGGATTAGGTTTATGCGCCGTTGCAATAGGGATCAATCGCACCAATCAAGCATCAACCTTTTTACGCCAACTCGCTTTAGCAATTAGTATCACCGGACAGGCATTAGTTCTATTTGGCTGGACAATAATTGTTGAATCTGTGATAGTTGCTGCGCTTGGGATGATCGTCTTAGAAATAGCCCTCTTTGTCGCCCATCGCGACTTCAGCCAACGCTTAATCTCGACGTTGGGCGTTATTACCGCTATTCATGTAATTGCAGGTGATCTGAACAATTGGGTCGAGAGTTTCAATTATATGTATCTGCTGTTGAGCGTTATGATCATTAGCTTTTCGCTCCTGATGTGGTTTGAAGCAAAAATTCACGAAGATCAGCGTTGGTCAAGCGCTTCGCCAATAGCCTATGGCATGCTGCTGTTTATGGCCATCTCCAGCCTGCTAATCAACTTTAATTGGGCTGAATTCTTCTCGCGCGGCAGTTTCTTTATTTTGCCAGCGCTAGTCGGAATCATCTGCTTGGGCACAACTATTTGGATGATTATCAATGAATTTGAGTATAAATTGGGGTTCATTGAGCTTGGTTGTATTGCATTTGGCTTATTATTTATCGCCTTTGCAGGTATTAACACACCTGCGATCATTATTGCCCTATTAATTATTTTACTCAGCTATTGGCGCGGCTATCCGGTAATGTTTGGGTTTGGTTGCTTGGCATTAATTGGAGCATTGAGTTTGTATTACTACAATCTTAATATTTCATTGCTCTACAAATCAATCATCTTATTTGGCACTGGAATGATGTTGCTGGCAATTCGGGCATTGGTGCTGAAATTGAATCAAAAGGAAGCTGTATGAGTATTCGTTATGGCTTAATTATCCTCAGTTTGGTGGCTTGTTTGGGCTTGGTTAATTTCAGCGTGGTACAACGCGAAGCAATAATCAATACAGGGCGGGTGGTCTACCTCGAATTAATGCCAGTTGATCCACGCTCGTTGCTGCAAGGCGATTATATGGAGTTATATTACAATACCTTTCCACGGGGCTATAATCGCAACATTCCATCGCGTGGCACCGTGGTTCTGACAATTGATCAGCAGAATATTGGTACATTTTCGCATTTTGAAACAAGTGAACAAGCCTTGGCAGCAAATCAACAACGGCTTAAATATCGCTCGCGAGGTTATGATGTGCAGCTTGCAGCAAACACATTCTTCTTCCAAGAGGGCACGGGTGAGCGTTTTAATCAGGCTCGTTATGCCGAGTTGCATATCAACGAAGCAGGCGAGATGGCCTTGGTTGGCTTGCGCGATAAGGATTTGAACTTGATTAAGTAGCCAATAACCTTGCCGCATCCCTGCTTTCAAGGGTCGGTTTTTAACCATGATTAATGGAAATTCACCGTCGATTGGCATGCCCTCACCCCCTAGCCCTCCTCTCCCGCCCAGCGAGCGAGGGGAATTACCAAACCAAAAGCCCCTCTCCCACCGCCGTGGGAGAGGGGTTGGGGTGAGGGAGCTAACATCCGATCCCTTATTTTACCTATAACGCTTCGGCTTGGCTTAGGCTTGCCTCGACGATTGGTGGTTCAGCCTCGTGCGATTGGCTTTCCATAGTCATAACTGAGCGCAAACCAAACCCCAACACGCCCATTGCTATCGTCACCACACCACCAAGAATGTACCAAACCCGCAGACCAAAACTATCAGCAATCGGGCCAGCTAATAAGAGGCCCAATGGAGCCATGGCCGTGGCAAAGCTGGCAACCAACGAGAATACCCGCCCTTGCAATTCGGGCGCAATCACACCTTGAATCATCGCCCCAAACGAGCCATTAACGATTGGCAAACTCAGGCCAACCAAACCGTTCATGGCAATCGCGGCCCAAATCAATGAACTAGGCATGATTCCCATCAACAAGGTGAAACTGCCCAGCAGCACCAAGCCAAACAAGGCTGTAACAATCCGCCGCTTGAAGCCGCCCCAAACGCTCAGCAAAACCCCGCCGAGGATAATCCCAATCGAGAGCGCAGCTTCCATCCAGCCCAATTCGCTGGCTCCGCCACCAAAAATTTTGGTCACGAGCAAAGGCAACAATGAGCCAATCGGAGTCATCACCAAATTGATCATGCTCACCATAATCAAGCTTATCAACAAGCCACGCCAGCCAATTACATAGTTAAAACCTTCGCGCATATCTTGCCAAAAGGTAACTTTGCGGTCGGCATCACGCTGTGGCTGGGGAATACGCACAAAAAGCAAGGGCAAAATTGCCAACAAGGCTGTAACTACATCAATTGATAAAACAACTTGCAAGGGAAATTTGGCAATCAGCCATGCGCCCAGTGGCGCGGCAACAATATTCATACCGCCATTCAAGGCTTGGTTGAGGCCTTGAACCCGGGCCAAATGGGTTTTGGGCACAAGTAACACAGTCGAAGCACCCATAGCTGTGGCATGGAATCGCTCACAAATCGAACGTAATAACAACGCCGCGTAAATATGCCACACTGCATCAGCCCCACGCCAAAAGAGCAAGGCCAAGCCAATCGTCACCAACATCGAACATGCATCAGCAACCAACATAATCACTTGGCGATTCATGCGATCAACCCAAGTGCCGATAAACGGTGAAAGCAACACCGCTGGCAACATCGCCATTAATGTGGCAAAAGCTAAGGTTGTGGCCGAACCAGTGCGCAGGGTTAAATTCCAAATAATCGCAAATTGAACTAATTGGCTTCCGACTAATGAGAAAACTTGGCCCAGCCAAATACTCAGAAACCGACCCAACCAAGCCGTTGAAGAAGGATTTTGCATTGCTAGCTCCTTTGGTTGAAACTAGCCAAACTATAGCTGGCTCAGCCTACAATCGGCAGCCTGCAAAAGATGTATCTTGGATGTGTAGCTGTTTGGAGCTGAATTGAGGCTGAACCAATCAGCTCTACACCTTTTGGCGCAGCATAAACAAATGCCCTTTGATGGTGGCGATCAAAGGGCGTTGATACTATTCCTCACCCCCTAGCCCCCTCCTTTCAAGGGTAGGTTTTAATAATGGTCGGGTAGGATCTGGAGTCGATGTTCATGCCCTCACCCCCTAGCCCCCTCGCCTCGCCTGCGGGAGAGGGGGAACCACCATGACCATTGGAACTCCCCTCGCCTGCCGCAGTAGGCGAGGGGTTGGGGGGGGTGAGAGAACAATAATTTACTTGCGCACAACTGGCAAATAGAGCTGATAGGGGATAAATTCTTCGTAGACCGCGGTGTAAGTCGTAGCGCTGGCAGGTGTCGTAAAGGTGCGCGGATTGCTGGTGTTGTTATCGCTCCAACGCACAAAACGCCACCAACGATTGCTATCAGCATAGGCTGGTGCAGTCACGCGTAGGCTGTAGTTTTCCCACGAAATAAACGGATCATCAGCTTCGATCGGGTCGTTGTTGACCACAAAGTTGGCGTTAGCATTCGGGGTTGAGGCCAAGGTCACATTGACTTTATGGGGCTGGATAGTTTGGGTAACAACATGGCTCAAGCCACTATCGTCAGTCGCAGTCAGCTCAAGCTCCAAATAGCTGTTGCTGGCCGCCAATAAATCTTCGGGGGCTGGCGCAGTAAAGCTAAAACTATTGGTGGTTGGTTGGGTCAAATAGGGGTGGGTATGGGTATCGTGATGCAAAATTACTTTCCACGATAAACCGCTGGCTGGCAATTGGCCTTGTTCGGCATCGCTGGCCTGCCCCCGCACTTGGATTGTTTGGCCAACCGCAAATTGGGCACTTGAGTTTGGTTGGGTGATGCTGGCGTTCGGCGCAGTTGCGCCAACCCGCACAATCGCCTGGCTCACATTCGATAAATCGCCATTGCTGCCGCGCAAATACAGGGTTGCAGTGTAGGTGCCATTGTTGGCGTAAGTGTAGGATGTGCTGGCCGTGCTAGTTTCGCGGCTCGTGCCATTGCCAAAATTCCACAAATAGCTTGCGCCGCTGCTTGGATTGCTAGCGGTAAAGGTTACGGCCAAGGGAGCCGCGCCAAAACTGGGGTTGGCTGTAAACGAAGAATTCAAGCTGGTGCTACCATCATAGCTAATTCGGCGAATCTCGCCACCATTAGCATAGGTCGCATAGAATAACGCTTGGCGACCGCCATTCGGGCCAAACGCCATATGCGTGACTGATCCAGGATCATCTGAGAAAGTTAGAACCGAATTGTAGGGCGCTTGGGCTGAAATCATAAAAATCTTGCCGCAAACATAATCGCCAAACATATAACCACTGTAATTGCTAGGAAAAGTATTGGCAGGCACAAACGCGCCACCAGTGATCGAATTACAGTTGGTAAATGGTGCGCCAGCGTTGCCATGGCTATATTCATAAATTGGGTCAACCATATTGGCGGGCGTTGGCGAACATGGCCCCGTTGAATTATTGACCCGCGTACCTTCGCGACAATTCCAGCCATAATCCTTGCCCGCCACAACTTCGTCGATTTCTTCGCGCACATTTTGGCCAACATCGTTGACAAACAGGCGCACGCCGCTAGCATTGGGATCGAAGGTTATACGGTAGGGATTGCGAAAACCCCAAGCCCAAGTTTCTTGGCAAATCGTGCCGCTAGCCACTGAGCCAGTATTACAACGGGCCGTGCCGCTGCCAGTAAACGGATTATCGCTAGGAATCGTACCATCAGCATTGATGCGTAAAATTTTGCCAAGCAAGGTGTGCTGTTCGCGCGAGGCATCGTTTGCGCCACCACAGCCACTATCGAGATAATCGCAACCGCCATCGCCAACGCTGATATACAACTTGCCATCTTTGCCAAAGCCAAGATCGCCAGCATTGTGATTGCCGTTATATGAGCCAATATTGTCGATCAAGACCGATTCCGAGTTGATATCGAGCACATTATTACTCCAAGTAAAGCGTGAAACTCGATTGACCGGATTGGTGCTGGGGCTTTGGCGAGGGCAATTGTTCGAAGTTTGGTTAAATTTATTAAAGGTATAGTAGACATAGACATATGGACGACCACTGGTAAATTGGGGATCAACCGCGATGCCCAGCAAACCACGCTCAAAATCGTAACAAACTCGATTGCCAAGGCTCATTACGGTGCGCGTGCTTGTGCCATTCCAACCCAACAACTGACCATTTTGCTGAGTAATCAACATCTCACCAGAGGGCAACCAAGTAAAGGCAGTTGGAGCATCAAGGCTATTCGAGGGTACAACCACAGTTTGGGTGAAGCCAGCAGGAACAGCAGCAGGGGAAAGCTCAGGGTTCGATTGTTGAACAAATTGGGCAGAAAAACCTGAAAAGATCAGAACAACGATAATAATCCAACGCGACATACTTCCTCCTTAAAAACACGACCACCGCGAACAAGCTCAAAAAACCTTGCTCGCGGTGGTGTTCGCTCCGACAGCCAAGGCTGTTTAGGCGTTCCAAGCCTCTTCATCGTAGGCTGGTAGCTCACAGCGCAAAGGCTTGTTTTCTCGCTCTGAGAGCGCAAAATCCGCTTGTAACAGTTCTTGCAACTCGCGGGTTCCTTCGTAAATTACCGCGCCACGGCTATTGCGCAAATAGCGTTCGACTGGATACTCGTCGCTAAAGCCATAGGCTCCGTGAATTTGAATTGCATCGTTGGCACAGTTGAAGCTTTCGACAGTAGCATGCCATTTGGCCAAGGTAGTTTCGCGGGTGTTGCGAATACCTTGGTTTTTGAGCCAGCCAGCGCGATAGCACAACAAACGAGCGGTTTCCAACTTCAGCACCATATGGCTGATCATACGCTTGACCAATTGGTGTTGACCAATCGGCACACCAAAGGTTTCACGCTCTTTGGCATACTTGACCGATGCTTCCAAGGCAGCTTGGATCAAGCCAGTTGCCCCAGTTGCCACGGTGTAGCGGCCATTATCGAGCGCCGTCATAGCAATTTTGAAGCCTTCGCCTTCTTCGCCCAAGCGATTGGCAACGGGTACGCGTACATTTTCGAATACGACGCTACCAGTGTTACCAGCCCGCACGCCCAACTTACCATGAATTGGCATCGTTGAAACGCCCTCAAAGCTGCGTTCGACGATAAACGCGGTCATGCCACGTTGCTTTTTGCTCTTATCGGTGTAGGCTACCACCAAGAAATGGTCGGCCAAATCCGAGAGGCTGATCCAGGTTTTTTCGCCGTTGAGAATATAGTGATCGCCTTCGAGCACAGCGGTCGATTGCATCCCAGCAACGTCGGTGCCAGCATTTGGCTCAGTCAGACAATAGGCGGCAATTTTTGCGCCAGTCGCTTGGGGTACAAGATATTTTTGCTTTTGTTCTTCAGTGCCCCATTGGAACACGGCCAACGAGTTGAGGCCAGTATGCACACTGAGAATCACCCGCAGCGATGTATCAACCCGCTCTAATTCTTCACAAACGACTGCTAGCCCCAAATAATCGAAGCCTGCACCGCCATATTTTTGTGGTAGACACACCCCGAGAAAACCGAGTTCACCCATGCGTTTGATAATTGGCAACATATGCTCGGCAGTTCCGGCATGCTCACCAGCGCCCTTACGATCCCATTCTTGGATGTAGGGAGCGACTTCTTTTTCAGCAAAATCGCGCACAGTTTTACGCAGCATATCGTGCTGTTCATTCAGCAAAAACCCGTAATTTTCGGTCCAATCAATCATGGCTTGTTCTACCTCGTGTGTGCTGTATAGCTCGTTGTTTGCCCCATTGCAAACAACATTGTAGCTTCTAGCATAGCATATCTTGGCAATTTGCGGGTAAGCAGCTAGGGGTCAGGATTCAGGGGCTAGGGGTCAGGATTTTAACGCAGAGGGATGAGGGATGAAGGTTTTAGGGACATGCAAACACAATGGGATGAGAAGCCTTCGTGCTCTTCGTGGATCAATAATTTGAACCCATGAAGAGCACAAAGCTGATTATTGACAGATATTTTTGCCTTTTGACTTCTGCCTTTTGCCTTTCTATCTGGCTCCCATCAACAACTCGAAGGTTAGTTGATCAAGCTTTTCGTAGCCGAGGCCGCGTTCGCCAAGTGCTTGACGATCAAATTGATAGGCTTTGAGCGCAGCGGCACGTTCTGGCGTGTAGCCACCACGGAATTGCTCAACATCGGCATTTGGGGCGTTGATTTGAGCTAACAAGGCTTGAATTTCAGCATCAGCATTGAAGCGCTGAACTTTTTCGGCCAAAATTTGGTAGGTACGCATACAACCACGGGCAAAATCTTTAACTCCCTCAAGATCTTCGCTGCGGTAAGCGTGAGCATCGAAGTGCAATGGGCCATCGTAGCCAGCATCTTGCAGCAATTTCACCAAGAAAAAGCTTTGTTTGTAGTTTTGTGCTCCAAAGCGATAATCTTGGTCGTAGCGACCACTATTTTGATCGTTGAGGTCGATATGGAACAGTTTGCCAGCATCAAGCGCTTGGGCCACGGCATGGGTAAAATTCAAGCCTGCCATGGTTTCATGGGCAACTTCGGGATTTACCCCCACCATCTCGGGCTGATCGAGGGTCTGAATAAAGCCCAACATGGCTCCGGTGGTAGGCAAGAAGATATCGCCGCGTGGTTCGTTGGGCTTGGCTTCCAAGGCAAAACGATAGCCATAGCCTTGGGCATTGCTATAGTCGCACAAGAAGTTGAGCGCTTCGCGGAACCACTTCAAGCCTTCGAGCAGATTTTTCGAGGCATCGGTTTCGCTGCCTTCACGGCCACCCCAAAACACATAGGTTTTCGCGCCAAATTCAGCGCCCAAATCCATGGCTGCCATGGTTTTTTGCAAGGCATAAGCCCGCACAGCCGGATCGTTGCTGGTAAATGCGCCATCTTTAAAGGCTGGGTGACCGAATAAATTGGTGGTTGCCATCGGCACAACCAAGCCGGTATCCTTGAGTGCTTGTTTGAAATCGGCAATAATTTGGGCTTTTTGGCTGGCACTAGCATCAATCGGCACTAAATCGTTATCGTGAAAATTTACGCCCCATGCTCCAACTTCAGCCAACAAATGCACAATCTCAACTGGCGAGAGGGTTTTGCGCACTGGTTCACCAAATGGGTCACGCCCAACATTGCCAACTGTCCATAATCCAAAGCTAAATTTATGCTGTGTCATGATTTAATTCCTTATGTTAATCCATGATTCTCCACCCTTCCGTCCCTCCGCTGGAGGGAGACGCAGGGGGCTTTAATCTCCCTGCACCCCCTAAAATCGAGTAACTGGAGAACTAATACAGCTTGGATCTACCCAAAAGCCATAAAAGCGCTCCTGATCCCCGACCTCCAACAACTGATCCCCAACAACCTACTTCAACTTGACCACCAACTTGGTGGCTTGATCAAGTGCGGTGAGTTGGACACCGAGCGGATGTTGCTCGACTAAAGCGCCATCGGCGCTGGCAACTTGTTGCACGCCAACCAACACCACTTGCCAATCGTTAGCTTGGCCTTCTTGCACGATTCTGATCGTGTCGCCATCGCGGCGGGCACTCCACGAGGCGGCAATATCGCCATTGGTTGCCGGAACCATGGTGTAGGCCGCTTGACCATCGCCCAATTGGTATAAATTCAGGGTCACACCGCTGCTATAGTCGTAATCGGGGCGCTCGCTGTTGTTACCAATCGCAATCAAGCTGTTGGGGCGAGCCAATAATGGCAAACTCAGCATGTCGTGGGTTTCAGTGACCCAACGTGGGCCTTCAACCACCGCACCAGTCGTAATGTGCGTCCAGCGGCCAGCAGGCACATAGTAGGTCACCGTGTTGTCGTAGGCGAATACTGGCGCAACCAACAACGAATCGCCCAACATATATTGACGATCAAGGAAATCACAGGTCGGATCGTTGGGGAATTCTAGCAACATGGCCCGCATCACTGGAATGCCACTGGTGGAAGCGGTCACAGCAGCCCCATAGAGATAGGGCATCAAACGTGATTTAAGTTTGGTGAAGTAGCGCAGCACATCGACGGCTTCTTCATCGTAAATCCATGGCACGCGATAAGTATGGTTGCCATGCAAACGACTGTGCGATGAAAGCATGCCAAAGGCAATCCAGCGTTTGTAAATTTCAACTGGTGGCATGCCCTCGAAGCCGCCAATATCGTGGCTCCAGAAGCCAAAACCTGAAAGCCCTAACGATAAACCGCCGCGTAAACTTTCAGCCATCGATTCGAAGGTCGATTCGCAGTCGCCGCCCCAGTGCACTGGGAATTGTTGGCCGCCAGCAGTTGCCGATCGGGCAAACACCACTGCATCGTTTTCGCCGCGCTCAGTTTTCAACAAATCAAACACGGTTTTGTTGTAAAGATGGGTGTAGTAGTTGTGCATCCGCTGGGGGTCGGAACCGTCGAAATAGGCTACATCGGTGGGAATGCGTTCGCCAAAGTCGGTTTTGAAGCAATCTACGCCCATATCGAGCAGGCCTTTGAGTTTGGCTGCATACCAAGCGCAAGCAGCGGGGTTGGTGAAATCGACCAAGCCCATGCCCGATTGCCACATATCCGATTGCCAGACATCGCCGTTGGGCTTCTTGACCAAGTAGCCATGCTCCATACCTTCGCGGAACATCGCCGAACGCTGGGCAATATATGGATTGATCCAAACACAAATTTTCAAGCCGCGATCTTTGAGCCGCTTGAGCATGCCCTCAGGATCGGGGAAGGTGCGTGAATCCCATTCAAGATCGCACCAGTGAAATTCGCGCATCCAAAAACAATCGAAATGGAAGACATGCAACGGTAAATCGCGGTCGGCCATGCCTTGGATAAAGCTGGTAACAGTTTGCTCATCATACGAGGTGGTAAACGAGGTGGTGAGCCATAAACCAAACGACCATGCTGGCGGCAAAGCTGGGCGGCCTGTCAAAGCAGTCAGTTTTTCCAGAATTTCCTTGGGCGTTGGGCCATAGATCACAAAATATTCGAGGCTTTGGCCTGGCACACTAAATTGCACCCGCGAAACTTTTTCCGAGGCAATTTCAAAGGCCACGTTTTCGGGCTGATTGACGAACACGCCATAGCCACGATTGGTCAGATAGAATGGTACGTTTTTGTAGGCTTGCTCGCTGCCCGTGCCACCATCTTGATTCCAAACATCGACTGATTGGCCATTTTTGACGAAGGCGGTAAAGCGTTCGCCCAAGCCATACACTTGCTCGCCAACGCCAAGCGATAATTGCTCGTGCATAAATTCGCCAGCATCGGCCATGCTAATGTAGCCAATGCCTTTGCGGCCACTGCTGGTAATGCGGCGATTCTCAGCCCAAAAATTGATACTCCAATCGCCAGTTTTGGGGATTTGCACGCTCAATTTGCCGCTGGTCAAGCGAAATTCTTGCTCATCTTCGCTGGTGCTCACGCTCTCATTGGCTGATTCAGCAATTGCAAAATTGGGGCCAAGTGAACGTTGGCCTTCAAAATGGGTAAGTTTGACCCGCACCACATCGGGCATGGGCGAGGAAAAACGGGCGGTAATTGTGCCTAGGTTCAGTGTATCGCCTCGATGATTGATCCGCTTGCCTGGCGCATAGACCGTCAGAGTTGTGTCGTTTATTTGGCCATCGTAGGCCTGTGATGCAAAGAGCGCATTAACGCCCTCACGCATCATCCAATATCCATCAGTAAATTTCATTGGTCAATCCTTATGTTGATCCACAAAGGACACGAAGGACACGAAGAATGGAACCGCGAAGGTTGTTTTGGCCACAGATTGGCACAGATTTGGAGGATTATATTCCTGTGATCAATGGCTCACAGCCTGATCCCCAACCCCCGCCAACCGATTCCCAACTCCTATGCTCTGATCACTTCACACTACCTGCGGCGATGCCTTTGGTTAGGGTGCGTTGGAAGATTAGGAAGAAGATAAAGCAGGGCAGAATCCCCAACAAAGCTGAAGCACTGGATAGGGTGGCTTCCATGTTGCGTTGGCCTTGCAGCACGCCCACCGCAATCGGCACCGTTTGGCGATCGTTGCTAATCAACAAAATCAAGGGCAAGAAAAATTCGTTCCATGTCCAGATGAAAAAGAAGGTAAAGAGCACCGAGAGGGTTGGACGGCTGACCGGAACAATAATCTTAAACAAGAGTTGCAGTTTGTTGCAGCCATCCAACATTGCCGCTTCGAGCATCTCTTTGGGAAACGTACTGAACACCGATGAGAGCAAATAGGTGCCAAAGGCGCTCTGAATCACTGAGAAAATCAAAATCACGACAAAGCGTGTGTTGTAGAGATCGAATTCTTTGGAGAGGTAGTACAACGGATAAACCAGTGATTCTTGGGGCAGGGTGTTGGCAACCATAAATAGAATCAACAGCCAAACGCGGCCTTTGATGCGGCCAATCCCAAGCGCAAAGGCATTCAGCAACGACAACAGCACGCCGATCACCGCCACGCTCGCGCTAATCAGCAAGCTATTGAGCAACTTCTGGCTATAATCGACCCGCTGCCAAAACTCAACGATCCCATCGATCGACCATGCGCTTGGCCAACTGAGCGGGCCGTTGCTGGCATAATCAGTCGGGGTTTTGAAGGCATTGATCACCACAATTGCAAAGGGCAGCAGCACCACCAGCACTGCAATAATCAGTGCAGCCAAGACCAAGTAGCGGCCAAAACCAGCCTGATGTGGTTTTTTGAGGGTAGATTTAATTGGTAGGCTGGTCATCTTAAAGCTCCTCGGCAGATTGGCGACGAATAAAAATGATCGTCAGCACAATGATGATCAAAGTCATGACGGTGGCAATCGCTGCGCCATAGCCAACATTGGCCTTCTCGAAGAAGTTTTGATAAGCAAAATAGGAAGGAACCAAGGTGGCATTACCTGGGCCGCCACGGGTCAGCACATAAATTTGGCCAAAAACTTTGAGTGAGGCAATCGTGGTGGTTAACAGCACGACGAAAATCTCAGGCCGAATGAGGTGAATCGTGATAAAACGAAAGCGATCAAACCAACTTGCGCCATCGAGCACCGCTGCCTCATAAATTTCAGGGTCGATGCGTTGCAAACCAGCCATGAAAATTACCAGCGGATAGCCTAGTTGAAACCAAACCATAATCATCATTACACTGGGCAAGGCAGTTTGGCGATTGCCAAGCCAGTTGCGGGTCAAATTCTCGAGGCCAAGCGTTTCGAGAAAGCCATTCAGCGCCCCATAGTTGGGGTGCAAAATCCAAGCCCACACCACGCCAGCAATCGCCACGGGCAAAATTTGCGGCAGATAAAAGGCTGCGCGAAAAAAGCTGGCCGTGCCAGAGCCAAATTTATTGCCAATGTAATCGTAGAGCACCGCTGCCAGCAACAAACCCAGCAAGGTTGGCACAATCGTCATGGCAATCAGCATCGCCAAGTTGTTACGGAATGATGCCCAAAAGGTGCTATCACGGAACAAGCGGGCATAGTTATCAAACCCAGCCCATTTTGGCGTGCCGACACCCTGCCAGTTGGTAAAACTTGTGCCAATATTCATCAAGAAGGGAATGGCGATAACCATCACAAACAGAATCAAGCCAGGTAGCAAAAACCACCAGTAGCCGCTGTTTGTTGAACGTTTAAGCATCATTGCCGTAACCTTTCGATTGGAAGCTAGAACGTTGATCAGGGGTCAGGGGCTAGGGGTCGGGGGTCAGAATCGATATGATTTTAGATTGGATGATCCCTAAATCCTAGCCATAAGACCCTATGTATTAGCTGTAATAGTTCATTAGATTGGCAATGAACTGCATGCCCTCACCCCCTAACCCCCTCTCCCGCCCGCGAGGTGAGGGGGAATCGCGCTGCCAGTGCTCCCCTCGCCCGCCGCAGTGGGAGAGGGGTTGGGGGTGAGGGCACGTTACAAATGAACCATTACAGCTACAGCCTATAGTCATACCTTATTTGCCTAACGTTGCCCGATTTTCTTGATATGGAATAGCGATTGCATCGAGCATTTCGCTGGGAGTTTTGGTTCCATCAATCAACTCTTGAACGTTGGCAACCAAAACATCGTAGTAGCCTGGGGCTGGCCAGTCGGGGTAGAAGGCTAAGCCATCGGCCTTGGAAATTGCATCGAAGTTTTGGATCAATTCTTTGTTCTTTTCGTTGGTGATTTTGCTCACGTCGGCGTTAACTGGCACGCCACCAGAATTACCCAACAAGGTCTGAATATCTTGGCTCATCGTGATATCGATGAAATCGTAGACCAGATCTTTGTTTTTGGCATTGGTTGGCACGGCCCAGATGTTGCCGCTTGAGCCAGGGTGCAATTTATTGCCTGGGAACAAGAAGGTGCCCCATTCAAAGCCCTTGATTTCGTCGGTGAAGCGACCGTACCACCAACTGCCCGAAATCATGATTGGGAATGTGCCATTGGTGAAGGCCACGCCCATATCTTCGGCTTTGATGCCGGTGGCATCTTTGCTGATATAGCCTTTGCTGACCCATTCGGCCATTTTTTCAGCGCCATAGGTAAACTCAGGGCCACGGAAATCGACATCGCCTTGATAGAGTTGGAAGGCATTGACGAATTCGCGATCAGCTTGGCTCAGCACCAATTCATAGAAAATCTGTTGGGCGGGATATTCAGCAGCGCCGACCGAGAGCGGCGTGACCCCTTGTTGCACAAAGGCATCCATGACGGCTTCAAATTCGGCCAAGGTAGTTGGCACTTGCAAGTTGGCTTTGGCGAACATGTCTTTGTTGTAATAAACCATCACATATTCGGCATAGTTGGGCACACCAAACCATTTGCCAGCACCCATCACGCCTTTTTCATCGTAGCGGGCGGTGGTTTGCAAGCTGGAGCTGAGCAATTTATCCCAACCGCGTTGGGTCGCCACCTCGGAAAGATCAGTCAGCAAGCCTTGGGTTGAAAGCAAACCAGCGGTTGCATTCCCTTTGTTGTATTCCAAAATATCGGGAGTTTCATCGGAGTTGAGCACCATACCAGCGGTTTGGCGAATTTGCTCGAAGCCTTTTTCTTCAAACTGAATCGTTACGCCAGGGTGTGATGCTTGAAATTGTTTGATTGACTCGGCCCAAGCAATACCCATGGCGCTGTTAGCACCTTCGTAGTGCCAAAGTTTGATGGTGCGTGGCTCGTTGCTAGTGGTGGTGCTCCCGCTTGGCGCAGTGGTAGCGGTCTCAGAGCCGCAAGCCGCCAAGATGCTGGTGAGCAAAACCAAGAGTAGCATAAAAGAGAGTCGGAACGTTGACTTCGATGTGGACATCTGTGTCCTCCTTGGGAGCGTTACCATAGTCATTGTTAATTTCAGCCGACGAGTGAGCGGTGGTGAACTATCGTTCTGTGCGCCGTGCTTGACCGGTACTGCCGCGCACAACTAGTTGACATGGCAAGAGTGCTTGGGGCAACTCGCGATCTTGGGCTTCGAGTTGTTGGATGAGTAAATCGACCCCCAACGCCCCAAGCTCGGCGATTGGTGGTTCTAGAGTCGTCAGGGTTGGCAAGGTCATTTCGGCAACCCGCGCCGAAGAAACCAGCGAAATCAGCGAAATATCGTCGGGAATTGACCAGCCACGTTCGCTGACAGCTTGAATAATGCCTGGAATTGCCCGTTCATTCATCACAATCAAGCCACTTAAAGCTGGATGATCGGTTAAAAGTTGGTTAAAGGTTTCGTAGCCTGCGGCAACTGAATCGTGGCAAAAGCTGCTCACACCGTGTAATTGAGCGGCAGCAATCGCCTCATTGAAGCGTTGCGCCACCCGCACGGTCGGTCCGTAGCCAGCCTCAAACGCTTCGTGTGAATGATTGATAAAGCCAATTTGGCGGTGGCCAAGCTCAGCGAGGCAATTGACTGCGAGTTGGGTCGTGCGATCAAAATCGATATCAACATAGCTCATGCCAGTGCTTTCGGCACAACGCCCAATCATGCTGAAGGGAAATTCAAGCTCGCGCAGTAATTCAATCCGTGGATCATTGAGGTGGACTTCCATCACCAACACGCCATCGACAAGGCCTTGTTGCAAGAGTTGGCGTAGCTCGCTGGAATCGGTGGGCAACGACCATAAAACCAGGTGGTAGCCTTTATTGCGGGCCGCTTCCGCCGCACTGGTGACAAACTCAAGCTCAGTTAAGCCTAAGCCACGTTCAGGCGTGGGGAAAAGCAGGGCAATAATTTTGCTGCGCTTACTGGCCAAACCGCGAGCTAAGGCATGCGGTTTGTAACCCAGCTCCTCCATCGCGGCATAAATCCGCTGGCGGGTTTCTTCAGAGATCGGCCTCGTTCCATTGAGTGCATATGAGACGGTGCTGAGCGCAACTCCGGCTCGTTTCGCGACATCGACCATCGTTGGCACAATGCCCCCCGTTCTCGCTTGTGGCGGTTAGCTTAGTTTATCGAAGCGTGTAGTCGAAACGCATAGTCGAAACGCTTCGATGAATACTATACAAAACCTCAGCGTGATTGTCAAGCAACGAAATGGGGATCGGGGATCGGTTGTTGGGGACTGGGGATCTGATTTTAACCCAGAGGCACAGAGCGTTGATAAGGATGAAGGATGAAGGCTGAGGGATGAAGGCTGAAGGCTAATAACACTGAGAATTCATCATCCTTCGCGTTCTTCGTGCGCTTCGCGGTTCCGTTCTTCGTGTCCTTCGTGCTCTTTGTGGATCATAATTGGTCGGGTTAAATGCTCAAAAGTGGTGCTTAACCAAGCCACTTGAGTTTGCTATGCTCAAGCTAGTTCTGAATTAATTGAGGTAGCCCAATGCATCCAGTTTTAGCCCACGATGCCGCTCAAATCGACCACATTTTAGCGCAGACCCTTGCCACAGCCAAACAATTTCTCCACGATTTGCCACAGCGTCCGGTTGGAGTTGCGCCGCAAAGCCACCAACCAAGCCAATTACCAAGCGCTGGATTAGGAGCCGAACAAACGCTTGAGCATTTTTTGGCCCGCTACAGCGATACATTAACTGGTAGCACTGGTCCGCGCTATTGGGGCTTCGTCACTGGCGGCGCAACTCCGGCAGCACTGGCAGGCGATTGGCTGGTCAGCACCTTCGATCAGAATCCAAGTGGCACAACCGAAACCGCCGCGATTCGGGTTGAAAACGAAGCCATCAGCATGTTGCGCGAACTCTTTGGCTTGCCCACAAGCTTTAGCGGCGCATTCGTTTCTGGGGCAACGATGGCCAATTTTGTCGGCTTGGCGATTGGGCGGCAATGGGCGGCTCAACAACTCAACCATGATGTTGCCCGCATGGGTTTATATGGGCTTGCGCCAATTCCAGTTTTGAGCGGAGCACCGCACTCAAGCATTTACAAGGCCATGTCAATGTTGGGCATGGGTCGTCAACAGCTGCAAACAATCGCCTTACAGCCCGAACGCGAGGCGGTTGACATCGCAGCATTACGTCAAGCACTTCAAGCCTTGTCAGCGAACCAACCTGCGATCGTTGTTGCCAATGCAGGCACGGTCAATAGTGTCGATTTTGACGATCTTATGGCAATTGCCGCGCTCAAGCAGGAATTCAATTTCTGGTTGCATGTTGATGCGGCTTTTGGTGGTTTTGCCGCCTGTTCGCCGCGCTTTGCTCATTTAGTGCATGGGCTTGAACAAGCCGATTCGCTGACGATTGATGCCCACAAATGGCTCAATGTGCCGTATGATTCAGCTATGCAATTCACCCGCCATAGTGCCTTGCAAGTTGAGGTGTTTCATAATAGCGCGGCCTACCTCAGCCCAATTGGCGAGAATCCAGGCTTTTTTCATCGCACGCCCGAAAATTCACGCCGTTGGCGAGCACTGCCAGCATGGTTCACGCTTATGGCCTATGGCTCGGCTGGCTATCAAGAAATGGTTGAGCGCGATTGCGATTTAGCCCAACTGCTGGCTAGCCATATCAGCGATTCACCGTTGTTTCGCTTGGTCGCGCCTGTGCGCATGAACGTCGTTTGTTTCACTTTGGCGGGCAATCCTGATAGCACTACAATTCAGGCTTATCTTGATGCAGTACGGGCTAGCGGAGCAGTTTTTATGACCGCGACTGTCTATGCTGGACAACCAGCGATTCGCGCGGCCTTCTCAAATTGGCGCACCACCACCGCCGATGTTGGGCTGGCTTGGCAGGCAATGGAGCGAGTCGCCATAGAACATAGAGCATAGAGCATAGAACATAGAGCATAGAAGTTGGGGATCGGTTGGCGGGGGTTGGGGATCAGGCTGTTGGCCATTGATCACAGGAATATAATCCTCCAAATCTGTGCCAATCTGTGGCCAAAACAACCTTCGCGTTCTTCGCGTCCTTCGTGGTTCCGTCCTTCGTGAACTTCGTGAACTTCGTGGATCAAAAAAGGATTTTGAATGCTGGCAATTCCGCTCAACCCCAACTTAACTCGCCCGTTGTATTTGCAAATTGCCGACCATATTACGGCGTTGGCGCGGGCTGGTCAGTTGCAAGCCGATCAACGCCTGCCATCATCGCGTCAATTGGCCGAGCAACTAAATCTGCATCGTTCAACAGTGGTTACTGCATTCGATGAACTCCGAGCACGCGGCATCATTCAAACGCTGCACGGCAGCGGCAGTTATATTTGCTCAGGTCTGTTTGATCAAGCACTCCAAGCACCCAAACCACAAGCATTAACCACACCTGTGCTGGCCAACGATCAGCTAATTGCTGAGTTGTGGCGTTTAAATCATGCCGAGGGGATGATTTCGCTGGCCTTGGGTGTGCCCGCTCCAGATATGTTTCCGAGCCAACGCTTCGGCCAATTGCAACAGCGGATCGCCCGCCGCAACCCGCAAACTGCTTGGAATTACACTCATCCCCAAGGCTTTTATCCATTACGTCAAGCGATTGCCAATGATCTCGCCCGCCATGGCATTCAAACTAGTGCTGAACAATTGATTATCACCAACGGCGCGAACGAAGCGATTAATTTGGTAACTCAAGCGCTGGCAGTAACAGGCGATAGCGGTTTGATCGAAGAACCCTCGTTTCATACAACGTTGCTTAATTTGCAACAAGCGGGCATTCGGCTCAATGGCTTTGCAGTTACCCATAATGGGCCAGATTGGGCAAGTTTAAATGCGGCTTTACGCACGGGCTCAAGCCATCCACGCTTTATTTTAGTTGTGCCCGATTATCATAATCCAACAGGCATGCGCTGGGCCAGCGACCAACGCTATCAATTGTTAAATTGGGCCAATCAGCAGGCCATTCCAATCATTGAAGATGCCACCTATAGCGATTTAGGTCTAACTGGCCCAAGTCAGCCAGCCCTGCGGGCCTTTGATCCGAATGTGATTTACATTGGCTCATATTCTAAATCGTTGATGCCTGGCCTACGCATTGGCTTTATTGTCGCTAATGGTCTGCTTCAGCAACAACTTGTCAGCTTGAAAACCATTACCAGCGGTAGCAACGAATCGTTTAGCCAACAAATTCTGGCCGAATATCTGCATGCTGGCGAATATCACGAACAATTGGCATGGGTTACCAGCATCTACCAACAACGCCGCGATGCCCTGCTTGAGGCAATTCAATGCTATTTACCAACCGAAGTTCATGCGACAATCGCCGATGGTGGGTTTTATAGCTGGCTGCATTTGCCAGCCGATCAGTCGATCATGCGCTTGTTTCAACGCGCCTTACAGCGTGGCATAGTGATTTTTCCGGGCCAAGCTTTTTACCTTAATCAGGCCAATCAAACGCATAATGCTATTCGACTGTGTTTTGCCCGTTACCCTGAGGACGTATTGACCCACGCCGTGCGGTTGCTCGGCAGTTGCTTTTAATAGCCCGATTCCTAATCCAATATAGGCTGATTCGAGACCCCTAGCAACTGCGCACTCATTAGTTGACAACTACCCCGCTATCATCCACAATGCAGCGACTATTGACGACAATTCAGGCATTCCAATGATAGAAAGGTTCCAAGGTTTTTATGCGCATTGCAGTTACCGGCGGGGCAGGCTTTATTGGCTCCAACTTTGTGCGATATTGGATGGATACAAATCCTGCTGATGAGGTTGTGGTGATTGATGCCTTGACCTATGCTGGCCATCTGAGTAATTTGGCAGGCTACCACGAACGCGCCAATTGCCAATTTGTGCAGGCTGATATTTGCGATTACCCAACCATGCTCAAGGTATTGGCGGGGGTCAATTTGGTAGTACACTTTGCCGCCGAAACCCACGTTGATCGCTCGTTGGGTGAGTTTGAAATGGAGCGTCAATTTTATCGCTCGAATATCGAAGGTACTGCCAGCTTACTACGAGCTTCCCGCGAGGCTGGAGTTGGGCATTTTCACCATGTTTCGACCGATGAAGTGTTTGGCGATTTAGACTTTGATGATCCGCAAAAATTCCACGAAACCTATCCCTATAATCCCAGCAGCCCTTATGCGGTCAGCAAAGCAGCCTCGGATCATGTGGTGCGAGCCTTTGCCCACACCCACAAATACCCAATCACCATCACCAACTGCACCAACAATTATGGCCCATTCCAAACTCCTGAAAAGCTGATTCCCCGTTCAATTGCCTTGTTACTGGCCGGCCAAAAAGTGAAGCTCTATACTGATGCCGAGGGCATTCCAGGCCGTAACATCCGCGATTGGTTGCATGTGCAAGATCACTGTGAAGCGATTGCTTTGGTGATTCAAAAAGGTCGGATTGGTGAAACCTATGGGATTGGCGGCGAGGCCGAGCTTTCCAACTATCACTTGGTCGAAACCATGCTCGATATTATGAGCGAATATTTAGATCGCACGTTGACAATTGAAAATAGCGTCGAATTTGTGGCTGATCGCCCAGGCCACGACCGCCGTTATGCCATGGATTTGAGCAAAATCAAGCGTGAGTTGGGCTGGCAGCCACGTTATTCGTTCCAACAAGGCTTTTTAGAAACCGTGCAATGGTACACATCGCCCGAAGGTCAAGCATGGCTGGCAAGCTTGAACGATCGTACCAGCGATGTCCGCGCCAACCAAGAGCAAGTCGTTGCTGTGCGCGAAAACTGGCAAGCTGAGCATCAATCCTAATTAGGGCATGTCCTCACCCCCAACCCCTCTCTTTGAAGGGTCGGTTATTAACAATGGCTAGATGGAATTCAACGTTGATTAGCATACCCTCACCCCTAGCCCCCTCTCCCGCCGAGCGAGCGAGGGGGAACCCACCAGTCATGACCATTAGAACTCCCCTCGCTCACCGCAGTGGGAGAGGGGTCGGGGGTGAGGGAACGCAAACTATGCAAGTGACCAAGCCATCACTCGTCATCCATTCGCCGTGGGTAAGGGCATGCAATCGATAGATCATCAACTGTTAAGAATTTAGCCTCAATCTTTAAGCTACGATAGCTTCGATCGTTACAAGGAGCTATAGGCGATGGTCGATCAGTTTTTACGCCAACCCAAAGAGCAATTATTAGCCCCAATCGCCCAACGGCTCCAGCGTGTACACCCAACTACTATCACTTTGGCAGCCTTTGGTTGCGGCTTAGCAGCAGCAATCTGCGCTTGGCAACAAGCGTATTGGGTCAGCTTTGGCTGTTGGCTACTCAATCGGCTACTCGATGGGCTTGATGGCACAGTGGCGCGGCTGAGCAACCAGCAAAGCGATTTAGGTGGCTACATCGATATTCTGCTTGATGTGATTATTTATGCGTTGCTACCAATTGGCTTGGTGGCGGGACAACCAACGCTTGGCAACGCCTTGGCCGCTGTTGGCCTGATCAGCAGCTTTTATGTCAATGCAATTTCGTGGGCCTATTTGGCAGCAATTTTAGAAAAACGCCAACAAGGCGCTAAAGCCCAAGCCGCCATGACCAGCATTGCCATGCCCAGTGGCTTGATCGAAGGCACTGAAACAGTATTGTTCTTCAGTTTGTTTATTGCGCTCCCCAACCACCTGAGCCGCTTATTTCAGCTGATGACGGCCTTAGTTGTCGTTACGATTGGCCAGCGCTTGCTTTGGGCCAAACGCTATCTTCGCGAGGAACCACGCCATGACCACTAGCACATCAACATCGACCAAATCGTTTTGGCAACGCCATTGGCAAAAATTGCTCGCTGCGGGGTTTTGGGTGTTGCTGGTGGGCGGCTATCTCTGGTATTCATGGCGCAATCAGCTTTCACCAGCGGCGGCAGTTGGTCAATTAATCGAGCTGCTCAAAAGCGATGTGGGTGTATTGATTTATATTGGCGTGTACCTATTGCGCCCGTTGATTTTCTTCCCAGCGACATTTTTGACGCTTGCTGGCGGCAGTGTCTTTGGCAGTGTTTGGGGTTTGATTTACACCGTGATTGGGGCCAATGGCTCGGCGCTGGTGGCCTATACGATTGGGCGGTTTTTCGGCCAGCCCGAACAAAACCAAAATCAAACCGGCCTCGTAAATGGCTATATCGAGCGTTTACGCCGCAACAGCTTTGAAACAATTATGTTGATGCGCTTGATCTTTTTGCCCTACGATTTAGTAAATTATCTGGCGGGTATTTTACGGATCAACTGGAAGCAATTTTTGTTGGCAACCATGCTTGGATCGTTTCCTGGCACGCTAACCTTTGTGCTGTTTGGGGCATCGTTCGAGGGCGATTTTGCCAAAGCTGAGTTTTCGTTCAATCCATGGGCCTTTGCTGGCTCGATCGTTATTTTTATCATCAGTATCGCGATTTCGCGCTGGCTTAAGCGCCGTGAAGCCGCTAAACCAGCGGCCTAGCCGAGGGTAAACACACACTTATGCAAGCAACAGCACGCAAACGGATTTGGAATTTGGGTTTGTTAATTGGCCTTCTGAGCCTGATTATCGCCAGTTGTGGTAGCAATACGGCTACGCCAACCAGTGCTCCCAGCAGCACCAGCCTTGATCTGAGCAATTGGACCAGTATTGAGCAAGCCGCCAACGGCCAAACGGTCAATTGGTATATGTGGGGTGGCTCGGATAGCATCAATCGTTTTGTTGATGAATTTTATGGCAAAGCGCTCAAAGAACGCTACAATATTACGCTCAATCGCGTGCCAGTCGCTGATACTGTCGATGTGGTCAATCAGTTGCTCAGCGAAAAAGAGGCAGGCAAAACCAGCGGTGCTGTCGATTTGATTTGGATCAATGGCGAGAATTTTGCTTCGTTGAAACAAGCCAAACTCTTACGCGGCGATTGGGGCCAAAGCCTGCCCAACAGCCAATATGTCAACTGGAACAATCCAGCGGTTAATCTTGATTTTGGCGAGCCAGTCGAAAGCCTCGAAAGCCCATGGTCATCGGCCCAATTTCAGTTGATTTACGATTCGGCTAAACTTCAAGCCAGCGATTTGCCCCGTTCGTATGCTGCGCTCAAGGAGTATGCCTGCGCCAATCCGGGCAAAGTCAGCTATATCGCACCTGGGCCAGGCGCATTTCAAGGCACCCGCTTTGTTAAACAAGCCTTATTTGAGATCAGCGGCGGCGCTGAACAATGGCTCGGAGCCTTCAATCAGCAATTATGGGATCAATGGTCGCCCAAGTTGTGGGAATATTTCAATGATTTAGAAGGCTGTTTGTGGCGCGAAGGCAGCACCTACCCCAAAACCGAGAACGAATTACATAGCTTGTTTGCCAATGGCGAAGTTGATTTTTCAATCACCCAAGCGATCGCCGGAGCTGGCTCGTTGATCAAGGAAAATTTAGTGCCAGCGAGTGCGCGAGCATTTGTATTCGATGATAATATGATCGGCGATTTCAACTATGTCGCCATCCCCAGCACCGCACCAAATCCAGCGGCAGCTTTGGTATTAGCCAATTTGATTCTCGACCCTCAACTACAAGCAGCCCAAATTTTGCCAGAAAATGGCTTTGGCTTGGGCTATGGCATCGACCCAACCAAGGTCAGTGATCCAGCTTTGGCAGCTAAATTGGCGAGTGCCGCCCAACAACTGGGCGACCCAGCAACGCCTGCCAGCGATTTGGCAAAATCGTTGCGCAGCGATATTGCCGCTGAATATCAAAGCTTGATCGAACAGGGCTGGGATGCCAATGTGTTGCGTAAGTAGTTGCAATGGCTAAATGGCGCAGCTGGCTTGGATTAGCGCCAGCAAGCATCATTATGCTTGGTTTATTTGGTAGTAGCCTTGGCTATGGCATCGCCCAGAGCCTTGGTTGGCTACCATTTTTAGATCAACGCGAGCTAAGTTTGGCGGCCTATCGCAATGTTTTGGTCGGCCAACAGCTTGGCGGCCAATGGTGGTCAGCCCTGCTTTTTTCGTTGTGGGTCAGTTGTGCCGCCACGTTTGGCTCGGCATGCATTTGCTTGGGACTGCTCAGCAGTATCGCCGAGCGCCAACAGCACTATCGCGGGCTAAGCATTGTTAGCAATTTGCACTTGGCGATTCCGCATAGCGTTTGGGCTATGGCCTTGTTGTTAATGCTGAGCCAAAGTGGCATCTTGGCTCGCATCGGCTTTGCCGTTGGTTGGCTCGACCAGCCCAAGGATTTTCCGGTGCTGGTGCGCGATCGCTGGGGCATCGGGATTATTCTGGCATATATCACCAAGGAAGTGCCATTTTTGCTGCTGATCGGTTTGGCAACCTTACGTCAACAAGGGCGAGCTTATCTGTTGGTGGCTCAAAGTTTGGGGGCCAATCGTTGGCAGCGTTTGCGCTTAGTGCTTTGGCCACTCTTGGCTCCGAGCCTGATCAGCGGGAGCTTCTTGGTGTTTAGTTTTATTTTTGGAGCTTACGAAGTGCCAGCCTTGGTTGGGGTGCGCTACCCTGAAATGCTGGCAACAATGGCTTTGGAGCTATTTCTCAATCCCGATTTGCAAGCGCGAGCTGAGGGTATGGCCGTAAGCATGCTGATGAGTTTAATTATTCTGGCAGTGGTGGGCTTGGCTTGGCGTTGGCGGGAGCAGCGCTGATGAGTTATCGCAAACTGGTGTTGCTTTTAGCGTTCCTATTAATTGTGCCAATCGCAATTTTTTTGGTGTATGCCTTTGCCCAAGGCTGGTTTTTTCCGGCGCTATGGCCCGAACGCTGGGATAGCGAGCTATTTCTGCGGCAATTGCGCGATCCACAGGTACGGCGTGGGTTTGAACAAAGCTTGGTCGTCGCGACAGGCGTGAGTGGTTTAGCGCTACTGCTAGGCTATCCAGCGGCACGCGTGTTGGAATTGCAGCAATTTCGCGGGCGTGGCCTGATCTATGGCTTGTTTTTTCTGCCGACGGTCGTGCCCAGCGTTGCTACAGGCATCGGCTTGAACATTGTATTTTTGCGGCTGGACTTGGCTGGCACGCTATTTGGGGTGATGTTGGTGCATTTGATCCCAGTTTTGCCGTATGTGGTGCTGACCTTGGGCAGTAGTTTGGCCCATTATGATCGCAATTATGAACATCAAGCAGCGGTTTTGGGCGCTAGCCCCTGGCTGGTATTTTGGCGAGTCAGCCTGCCTTTGCTCTTGCCAAGTTTGGTGGTGGCTGGTGTATTGGCATTTTTGATTTCGTGGAGCCAATATGTGCTGAGTTTGCTAATCGGCGGCGGCAAGATTATCACCCTGCCAATGCTGTTATTTTCGGCAGCCAGCGGCGGCAACTATAGCCTGATCGCCAGTTTAAGCCTGATTTTTATTGCGCCGCTCTTGCTGTTGCTCGGCTTGGTGGCTCGCTACTTGGGTTCGCCAGCAACAGGAGCAACGCCACGGCCATGAGTTATTTGCAACTTGATCAATTAACTAAATCGTATGCTCAGCAGACCATTCTCCAAAATATCAATTTAAATTTAAACCAAGGTGAATTTTTGGCCTTGCTTGGGCCTTCTGGCTCAGGCAAATCGACGATTCTAAAACTATTGGCAGGCATTGAAGCAGCCGATGCTGGCGAGATGCGGCTGGCGGAGCGTTTGCTTAATCCTGTGCCGGCCCATCAACGTGAGATTGTTTTACTGTTTCAACAGCCCTATTTATTTCCGTTTCTCTCGGTAGCCGAAAACATTGGCTTTGGCTTGAAGGCCCGCAAAGAACCCAAAAAGTTAATTCAACAAAAAGTGGCTGAACTTTTAGAATTAGTTGAGTTGGGCGGCATGCAGCAACGTAAGCCGCAGCAACTTTCAGGCGGGCAGCAACAGCGCGTGGCACTTGCGCGAGCTTTGGCAGTTCAGCCCAAAGTATTGTTGCTCGACGAACCATTGAGCAGCCTTGATCCTGAAATTCGAGTTAATTTGCAAGGCGTGATTGCGCGGCTGCATCGCGAATTACATATGACCACCATCATCGTGACTCACGATTTGAGCGAGGCCTTGGCGTTGGCGCAACGCACAGCCTTATTGATCAATGGTGAAATTATTGCCGATTTGAACTCGATCGAACTATTCGAGCGACCACCCAACCGCGCCGCCGCCCAATTCGTGGGGGTTGGGGCAATTATTGTGGGGCACATGCAAGGCCCAACGTTTTGCAGCAGCCTTGGTCAATTTAACGGTAACTTCGCCCCAAATACTCGGCATGTCGCGATTCGGCCTGAACATATTCAGATTAACGATCAGCCGCAACCTCAAACCATTGCAGCCCAGATTATCGAGCGGCGCTACCTTGGCGAACGCTGGGAATATCGCTTGCAAACCAACGAGCAAATCGTTGTGGCACGAGAAACAGTCCAAGCAATCCGCGAAATTGGCCAAACGGTGTATCTCCATTTCCCTCAGCAATCGATATTTGCGCTCAACGATTAAACAAAAACATCCGGCGGAGCATAACACGCCACCGGATGCAGAACCTCAGTGATTAGTTGCCTTTCGCTGTGTAGGGCAAGAAGACCACATAGGTTGCTGTGCCAGTCGTTGCGGTTGGCGTAACCGAAGCAGTCGCGGTTGGTGTAGCTGTTTCAGTTGGCGTTGGCGTAATCGTTGGCGTATTGGTAATCGTTGGCGTAATACCTGGCTCCAAGGTCGCCGTATTGGTTGGCGTGTTGCTTGGCGTTGGCGTATTGGTGTTGGTTGGTGTATTAGTTGGCGTTTCGGTTGCTGTCGCCGTAGCCGTATTGGTTGGCGTATCAGTTGCCGTCGCCGTAGCCGTATTGGTTGGTGTATTGGTAGCCGTGGCCGTGGCCGTATTGGTTGGCGTAGCGGTTGCCAATGAACCAAACCAATTAATATCTAAGTAGTTAATCTTAGTATTAGTGCCGCCAACCGGATCAACCGTCAATTTGCCGTCGCTAACCGTGACCCGCACGGTGTTGGTTTGATGCAAGCTGGCCGCGCCATTCGAGGCATTGGCTGGCGGCACGAATTGGTTGATCGCCACAACACCTTCAATTGTAACGTTGTGCGACATTGCCGAACCACCAGCTTGAGCATCGCCGACCGCCACGGTTACATCGTAGACCCCGTTTGGAATCGAGGCTTCCCACTTACCGCCACCAGTCGTCAATTGCATGTGCATCAAGGTATCCAAGCGGATATCGCTATTGAAATTGCGGCGACGTGGATCAGCGATCAAGCTCTTGGGCTGGCCAGCACTATCAACCCAGCCATAGGTTAAACCAGAGCCTTGGCCTGGATCGACGCGCAAGCCATAGCCTTGGCCATAATCCTTGACATAGCCATTGGGCACAGCACCAGCATCGTTGGGCTGGAAGTTGACCTTCAAGAAGAAGGTACCTTCAGGCGTTGGCGTGAAGGTGCCAATTGGGGTATTGGTTGGCGATGGCAAGGCGGTTGGAGTAGCAAAGGTCATGTTTTGCGCCCCAAAGACCTCGATTGCGCTCACGGTTGGGCGGCTGGCTTCAGGTGCAAACTTGATATTCAACACCCCATCGGTCACGTTGACCGTGAACAAGCGCGTATCAGCAGCTTTAGCGCCAACTGCAAGAGTTGGGTCGTAGTCGTTGAGTACGCGAGTTCCTTCGAGATTAACATCGAAGACCCGTTTGCCAGTGCCGCCAGCCACGCCGCTCGTCACGCCAAAGAAAATTTCGGCAAAGTGCAAGCGCACGGTGTATTGGCCACTGGTTGGCACGGGAATCGCATAATCCAAGGTTGCAGTAGTTGCGCCCGTGGCAAAGCGATCATCGTAATACAACACGTCATTATCAGTATTGGCGACATCGCCCAAACTACCTGGGTTCGAGGTGCTACCGTTTTGCGAGTAGCTATCGGCAGCCCAGCGCACAGCATCAGGCGTGGTTACACTGCTAAACCCACCAGCATTGAAGCGGGTCAACAATGGCAAGACTTGCACTTGCAACGAGGTTGCAACGCTGCTTGAGCCATTGCTAGCAGTAACAGTTACGTTGTAGGTTCCTTTGGTTGCAAAAGCGTGGCGCACCTTGCCAGTGCTTTCGTTGACCACTGGAGTGCCATCGCCAAAGTTCCAAGCAAAGTTGACGTTGCTACCACAAGCCACCACCGCTTGGAAGGTAATTGCATCGTTGGGTGATGATGGACCGTTCGAGACCGCCACGACTTGTTCGATTGGCTTATCGCCAACTAAAATCGTCACGGTGTCACTGGTGCTTGCGCCGCCAGCATCGGTTGCAGTAAAACGGAAAACCAAGGTACTAGCGCTAGCCGGAGCAGTAAAACTACGGTTGTTGCCGCTACCCGACAGGCTTACGGCTGTGCCTTCAAGCTGAGTCCAAGCCCCAGTCAGCGTAGTGTTCTCATAATCGCTGCTTATGCCAGCCAAATTCACGCTAGCATTCACAGCGACTTGCTGATCAGCTCCAGCATTGGCGGTTGGTGGTACATTGCCATTAACCGTGCTGGCAAAGACCTCAATTGCTGAGATTGAAGCAAAATCCATTTCAGCATCAAAAGCCAGTTGCAATTGACCATCGACGACTGTAATCCCATCGATTGGCACAATCACGGCAGCGCGAGCAGCCCCAACCGAGCCAGTGATATCGAAGTTATCGAGGATAGTTTCGCCTTCAGCGCGAACATCAAACACCCGTTTGCCTGGGCCAGCAGCCCCACCACCAGGCGCACCCCAGAAGAGTTCGGCAAAGTGCAAGCGCACATCAACTTTTTGCACCGTGGCAGGCACGCTCAAGTTGTAGGTAATCGTGCGAGTGGCATTACCAACATTGCCACGATAGGTTTGATAGAGCGTGTCATCGAGGGTATTGTCGATTGCTGGCGTGCCCGTGCCTTCAGCAGCTGCGTTGCTAGGCTCAAATAAACCAGTATCGCCCTGCCAAACGTTGCTGGCACTATCAGTGAAGCTATTGGCGCTACCAACATCAACCCGCGCCAAGACTGGCCGCGCGGCGGTGGTTTCGTCAAGGCCAATCACAAATTTATCGAAAACCGTGTTGAAGGTTGTATCGGTTTTGTGAGTGGTTACAATCCCCGCATTAACCTTGCGATCAAAGAAACGTTGATAGCGGCCACCGGCCAGCGTCACTTGGCCCAGCGTCGTAAAGCTTGGGTTTGGATTAGCTGCCGTGATAATCCGATAGGCAGCGGTCGCAATCCCAGTTTTGGGATCGCCACTCAAGCGCAATTCGGTTGCCACAACATTGGCGGGGCTAGCAATCGCTGGGCTGGTTGCCACGGTTGCGCTCGTGCCATTCGTTTCGTTGGTAAAGACAATCACTGGTTGGGTGCTGGCCGAGCTAATCATCAATTTCAGATAATTATCTTGTTCCATGCCCCAGAAGATGCCTGATTGACGATTGGCACTGGTAAAGCCCACCACACTGCCATTGATCCGCGTGGTAATTGCAAAGCGCGAGGCTTGCGCGTTGAATGGCAGTTGCAAGGCATTAACTTGGGTATTGGTTGTGCCATCCTGCGTGCCCGCAGGCGAAACCAAGGTCAGCGTGCCGGCTCCTGTCGTGTTCATCGTCAAGAGGGTTGGGTCATATGACGATCCAACGCTGATCTGCTTGTTATCGTTTTTATTGCGTTGGTTGATTGGGAAGCCCGTGCCAACGCTGGTGTTATCAATCAAGGTATTGGGATAATTTTGATTGAACTCCAAGTTCAGGCTTGGTGTACCTGGCATTGCCGCCACAGTTGAATCATCAACTTCGACAAACTCAGGTCGAATGTTATTCACAATATAAACATTATCGTTGTAGTCGTAGTTGATCCCGTTGAAGTCCATCGAGAGCACATAACTATTGGGAACCAAAGCCCCGTTGCGATCGCGCAATGGCCAAGCTCGCAAATAGTGCTTGCCAACTGGATTGTTGTATTGAGGATCACCCCAAGCGGTTTGCGAGATAATAAATTGGAACGTCCCAGTTGGGTTAAAATTAATATCAAACAAATCACTGCCATCATACAAGCGTGGCAAATAGGTTTGGCCATCGGATGGATGGTGGGTGCTGGATTCTTGCAGGGTCGTGCTGCCTTTGGCCGCCCAAGCAATATCGCTGGCGGTGCTGGTGGTACAGCACTGGTGTAAGCCAGCCAATTGCACCACCCGCACTGGTTTGCTCGAATCGAAGCGCGTCCAGTAAGGTGAAATCACTTCTTCGCCAATTTGGGTCAATGCCCCTGAATCAGCATTCCACGATTGACCTGGATAGACGATTCGCATGTCGTAACCAAAGAAATCCATAATTTGCTGGATGTTTGGTTCGTCGTCGCCCTCGTTTTGGGCTTGCCACCAGCCACGAAGCTCAATAATTTTATTCGGCTCAGCCGCATCATTGGTTTTCAGCAACATTTGACCCGAATAGGCAATCCCTGGTGGGTTGCTACGTGGGTCATTTGGTGGCGTGAAATCCAAGCGAATATCGCGGAAAGTATTTGGCTGCAAAATCGTTGGCAAGCTCAACGTGCCGCTCAACGTCCATGAGCCAGTAATGGTCATGCTGCTCAGAATCAACGGGCCAGTGCCAGTATTACGCACCCGCACCACTCCTGTATTGCGGAAGTAGTTGCGTGTGCCACTGCGAGCAGCTGGATTTTGAATCTTGCTAAACATCAACCAATCGTTGTACGGCACGTTATGCGATTCAACATTTTCGATTTCCAGCTGACCAGCGCCAAAACATGCTCCAGCTAGCACTTGCAGCGTCATCATCGTTTGGAGCTGACGCACGGCGCTTTCGATAGCTGAGCTAAAGTTTTGGTCATTATACTGACGGGTACTGACAGCACCGTCACTTGCTGGCCGATACATACCTTTGAAACCAAAGGTTACACCACCAGAGCCACCCTGTGGCCCACCCAAAATCACCATTGGGATATAGAAACGATTGGTTGCTGGCGGCACAGTCACCGTTGGAGTCACCGTCACGGTTGGAGTACCAGGCGTGACCGTAATCGTTGGGGTAACCGTGGCCGTTGGCGTACCTGGTGTTACGCTTGGGCCAACAGTTGGGCTTGGCGTAAAGGTATTGGTTGGTTGGGTAGTACCAGGCGTGGTTGGCACTGGCGTGGTTGGCACTGGCGTGGTCGATGGCGTGGCGGTGTTGGTTGCCGTCGCCGTGCTGGTTGATGTTGGTGTATTCGTCACCGTCGGCGTGTTAGTTGCCGTTGGTGTGTTGGTTGGCGTATGAGTTGGAGTTGGGGTTGGTGGCTCCACATAAGGAGTGATCGTCACAAAGTTGATCTTGGTGTTGATCCCACCGTTAGCGTCGATGGTCAAACGATTATCAGTAACCGTAGCCACTACCGTTTGAGTTGAGTGGCGGGTTGGTGCACCAGTCGCCCCTGATGAGGCAAAGTTATTAATCGCATTTACGCCTTCGACGTTGATCGTATGCCGATCAAACTCTGGCACTTGCTGGGTTTGGGGATCACCAACTGCAACCGTGACCGAGTAAATCCCGTTTGGCACGGCAATTTCCCATGAGCCAGGTTCTTTGACCCCACCAAAGCCACCAGAAAGATCGTTGGCTCGCATATGCATCAACGAATCATAACGTTTGTCGATGTTGGCAACAAAGCGATAGCGGCCATTGGTATCAAGCAGAATCGGGGTGATCGTGTTGGGATTGACCCAACCGTAATACAACGAGCCATCGCCTTGATCTTTTTCGTTCCGATTGCCAAAGGCTTGACCCCAATCGCGCATGTAGCCAACTGGCACAGCGGTCGAGGCACTTTGAAAATTAACTTGAATTGGCGTGCTCATGCTTGGCAAGCGGACTGGCCTCACATTACGCACAATAAAGACCAAATCTTGATATTCTAAGCCAGCGGTTGCCTCCTCAAAGACCACCACATAGGCATTCGTAACCGTTGAATCATTAGTAGTTTTGAGTGGATAAACCCGCATATGGTGAGGGTTAGCCACATCAAAGGTATTTAGGCTATCTTGACCATAGACCAAACGATTAGCATGGGCTGGCCATTGAGTATAGAAATCGAAGAATTCATAGCCCGGATCGAGGGTCAAGCTGCCATTGATGCTTGGATTCAAGCGCTGAGCACTAGTATTTAGCACCGAGAAGATACTTGTACGATTGGCTCCAGCACTCTTGACTGGATACCAACCCAAGGTCAAGGCGGTGCTAGCCGGGCCACTTGGCGCAAAGACTGCCAATGGTTCCAAGGTAATTGGCGAGGTTGTAGCGCGGGTGAAGAAATCGGCCACAATTTCTTGGCCAAGCACCAACGATGTCCCATTAGCGCTGTGGATGGGAGTTGTGGATGGATCATCATCGCCAACATTCATTGGAAACTCATAGGTATCGAGAATCCATTGCAATGATGGCTCTGTGCCATTGGCATAGACCAAACCACGCAGCGCTCCGTCAATCTTGGGATTAATCGGGTCGTTGCTTTGAATTTGGATAATTGCGCCTTTGGTGCCCAAACTTGTGGCTGCATTAGCTCGCATCACCACATTCAAGCTCAAGGTTGCACTTGGGATTAACGTTTGGGGGAAGCTTGGCAAGTTGGTAATCACAAACGAACCAGCTTCAGGCCCAATTAATTGCACCCCAGTCACGCTCAAATTGGCTTGACCAGTATTGCTAATCACAAAGGTTTGCGTGGTTGAATCGAGTGAGCCACTGGTTGGCCGTGCCAAATTGAACACGCGGCGAGCTGGCTTGATATCAATCCGTGGTTCGGGCTGAATATCAGGTGTGAGCAAATAAATTTTTTCGGCCAAATAGTCGGAAACATATAAGTTGCCGTTGGCAGTATTTTCAATCACATCAAGCGGCCCTGAGAAATCTTTCATCCCAGGTAGGCCACCTTGTTCGCTGATAATTTCTTTGTTAGCACCGATCGTCAGCACAACCAAGTCTTTGCTACCGCTGTAGCGCGTAACAATCAACTTGCCTTTGAGTGCGCCGTTGAAGGTATTTGATTTATATTCAATCGTGCCGTTAGGCGATTTGTGTAAGCCGAAGTCCCATGAGAAGCCGCGATAGTTGCGGTCGGATTGAGTGCCAACTGGATAGCCAACATTGCTACCACCTGGCGCAACTTCAGCAGGATCGACGGCTGAGCTTGGGTTACCGCCATTCAACACCCACTCACAACGTTGCGGGTTAGGATGTCCATAATAGCCGCCTTGAGCAACCCGATAGAGAAAATCGGATTGATCAGGAATGCGGGTATTCGAGCTTGAGGCTAACTTTGGCACATCAGGGCCAACATAGGCTCCATTGGTCGCTACGTCAATCCGGTTTTGACATGGAGCATAGTTTGACAAATTGCTGGGGGTTGGTGGGGTATTGCCACCAGCAGCCGAGCCATTGGTTGCCGTATACAATTCGCCATTCGTGTGCCAAATCAAGTCGTAAGCATTACGTACACCCGAGGCATAGATCGTCACAGGCACATTTGCGGCAAATGGGTCATACGTGCCACCATCTTCAGTTTGTACATTCAATGGTAACGAGCCGCTGGCCAAGGCCGTTTGATTGATCCGCAGAACCGCAGCGCCTAGTTTATGCTCTGGCCGCAAGTTCCAGCCATTATCAATATGCCCCATGGCGCTATTGCTACCCACGGTCATATACAATGCACCATCAGGCCCAAACACCAAACTATTTGAAAGGTGATCGCGTGATGAACGTGGCATGCCAATCAAATAATCTTGGGCAGTGGTTAGATTTGCGCCACTCAAGCGCGTGAGCTTGCCGCTCCAATCAGGGCCACCACTCAACGCATAGGGGCTGTGGGTAATCCACAAAATTGGGTTAGATGGGGTTGAGGCTGGATCAAAGACCAAACCAATGATCATGCGATCTTGGGTTGTGCCAGTATAGGTACGCACCGTTTGGATGGTTAAGCTACCAACGCTATCCAGCGTGCCATCGCCATTAATCGTATAGCGCACAATTTGGCCTTTGACCGTGGCAGCGTAGAGCTTGCCATCAGGGCCAATTGCCAACGAAGTATAGCCAGAATCATTGGGCATGGTAATGCCCGTGGCAACCTTGTTAAAACGAATGTTGCCAGTTGCCGCAGGGCCACCAGCACTCCCAGTCGTAAAGGTCGATTCATAGGCTTCAAACGGCTCACCTGCAATATCAAGTAGCAAATCGTTTGAAGCTACCCCAACATTCACCCGAAAACGATATTGGGTAAATGGGTCGAGATAATCATTGGGATTGAGAATAATTACATCGCCCGCTGCCGAGGTGGTTAGACGGGCAGCGATTTCATAACTATCAATCACCCGAATCAATTTGACAGAAGCTGCTGTCAAGGTCTGGGGGTCAAGCCCGCCATTAGGAATATACACGTTTGCTGCAATGAAAATATCACGGTTGACCGAGGTCGAGCCGTTGAGCGGCAAGGTATCGGTTACCCGTGGTGCCTCTAGTAGGGCTTTAGCTTGAGTTGGCGTGAGTGGCTGGCGAGTTACCGCCGGAACCGCCGCCGCCACCGTGGTTGGTGGTGCGCCCACAAGCCAAAGGTTGCTAAACAAGAATGCTGCGAGCACCCCATGCAACCAACGAACAATAGACCGCTTCATGGTCATGACCCCTCCTGGAACAGCTTGTGACCCGTAGCGAGTGGTGGTCTTTCAACGCTTAACGCGCAAAAAACCGCATCAATCGCGATCGATCAAAAAAAGAGCATTTGCTACGGGACATCGTTATCGATCAGTATATCAGTTGAGATTGACTAAAAGTACGGTACTGTTATATACAATGGTACTAATTTTGTCAATCCTTGCATCGCAAATTTTGGTTTTCTTGGCCAGCATTTGCATGAATTTTAATACTTTTTGGTTATATTTTAATGTTTTAAAAAACATTTTTAAGGAATTCACGTCATGACTAAGCGCTGAGTTTTGAGCAAATACGGAGCCATCCGCTCGTGATGGCTCCGTTGAAATCGAGCTTAGTTTTTGACAGTGTACGGCAGCCAAATTCGATAGGTCGCCGTGCCTTGGGTTGCCGTAGCGCTCGGCGTTACGGTTTCGGTTGGCGTGTTGGTCGGCGTATTACTTGGCGTGGCCGTGTTGGTCGGTGTAAAGGTCGCCGTCACCGTGCCAGTCGATGTTGGCGATGGCGTATTGGTATTGGTCGGTGTATTCGTGATTGTTGGCGTATTGGTATTAGTTGGCGTGTTGGTTGCCGTCGGCGATGGCGTATTGGTTGCCGTTGGCGATGGCGTGACCGTTGGCGTAACATTGGCAATATTGAGAATTGGCCCCCAAACCTCAATCGCCGAAATCTTGCCTTGATCAACATTGCCAGGCTGGCCCGTGGGCAAACTAATATTGACCGCACCATCAGTAATATTGGTGGTAAAGGTCTTGGTAATTGGCCGGAAGGTTGCGCCAGTTTCGCTGAAAATATCGAAATTGGTCAACACAGTCGTGCCTTCAAGCTGAACATTGAATTTACGCTGGTTCGGCCCAGGCCGACCATTCGTGCCCCAATACAGTTCGGCAAAGTGCAAGCGCACCGCATACGTTCCTGTGCTGCTGACCGGAATTGTGTATTGCACCGCCGAGCCGCTGGTGTTGCGTTCAGAGCAGTACAACCGATCAAAGTCACGAGTCACGTTGTAGATTTGGGGACACGAAACGCCTGGAATCAAGACATAGGTGCCGCCGCCAGTTGAATATGGACGGTTGGCACTTGTATCAGGACTCCAAGCAGCTCCGTCGTTGGTCGTCCAATCGCGATCACCGCCGTTGATCCGCGCCACAATATCGCGATAACTCAAACGGAAGAAATCGAAAATAAATGAGATGGTATTTGGTGTTCCATGATTAGTTGCCAAAATTCCTGCTGGTGTTCCGGTATTAAAGAACCACAAAGGCACATTGATCGTGCCAATTGCTGTCCAGTTGCCACCATCAGTTTTATAATAGGCGGTCATGGTCTGCGCAGCAGGATTGCCGTCTAAGCGCAGGTCGATATTGCTCACTCCTGGCAATACCATGCTTGGATTATTATTGGTTGGATTGATTTGCAAGTTTCCGGCCACTTCCATGGCAAATTGCAGCCCGGTGTCGCCACTTGTGCCATCGCCATTCAAATTGGCCGTCGCCACCAATTTCACATAGTTATCTTGGTTGGGGCCGAAGAACAAGCCCGCCGCTTGATCGCCCTCAGGCGTGCGCCCAAGGAACATTTCAGTGATCCGCGTTTCAACTCGGAAGTTGCGATGGGGATCAAAGCCAATTTGCAAAGCGTTGGCCTGGGTATTAATCGCACCAGCATTTGTGCCTTCGGTGGTGATGATGTTGGTAAAGCCACCAGCAGCGCCAACTGCAATCTTAACCTCATCAGTTCGCGTAACTCCATTGGTAATTTGCACCCCAGTAAAGCCCGTATTAGCAACTTTGCCCAACGGTGCATCACCAGGATTCCAATTGAATTCAACGGGCAATTTGGTGTTATTGCCATTCGCTGGATCAAAATACAACTGATCATTGACATCAAGGATGCCATCGTTATCGTCGTCGGGATCGGTCAAATCGGAAATCATATCGCCATCGAAATCGTTGGGTACGCTGGCTCGGCTACACAAATTGGTTGCATTTTGATCTTCATCAAAATCCGAGTAGCCATCATTATCGCTATCGACCATGCTCGAATAGGGCGGCGGCGGCGGACAATTGGGCAAATCTTCTGGCTCAAGGATGGTAATCGCATCGCTGCCAAATTCGGCCACATAAATCACACCCTTGGCATCGGTCACCACATCAAGCGGTTGGTTGAACTTTGCCAAGGTTTGGATGCCAGTCGGGTTGCCATTGGCATCAAGCTGAACGCGGCTGACATCTTGATTTTGGCCATAGGTTGCGACAATCAAATTGCCTTGCAACGCACCGCCAAAGGCATTACTGATATACGCCGTAATCCCATTCGTGGATGGGCGGAAATCATAGGTCAAGGCTGGTGGATTGTAGTTTGGTGGCGTTGGCAAGCCTTGGGCATTCCCATTGTTCAAAACACATTCGCCACGCGCTGGGTTGGGATGGCCACCATACGAACCTTGGGTCACAATTTTCAGGGTATCGGGCAAATAGCGTGGGTTAATTTCCACCCCACCAGGGCATTGAGCGGCGCTCGGCGTATCGCCATAGCCATCATTGCCACCATTGACATTGGCATAAAACTTATTATTCAGCCAAATAAAATCATAAACATTGCGATAGCCAGTCGCATACATCTCAAATTGGCCAGCAAATGGTGCTAACGCCGCCGCATTATTGACATTTTTGACATCAATGCCTGCTGAAGGAAAGCCAGCATCGCGCACATTGGCTCGCAAAATTGCCGCCGAGAGATAATATTCGGCCAAATTGCTAAAGTGAGCGCTTGGCGCACCATTGTTGGTATTGCTCGACGACGAAATATACATCCAGCCATCTGGCCCCCAAACAATGCTGTTGGTGCTGTGGTTTTCACGTGAGCGCGGCAAACCCTTAATAATATCGGTTGAGGTGGCAAAATTATTGGTGCTGACCAATTTGCTAATTGTGCCTGAGCGGGTGTTGATTTTTTGCGAGGTTGTGTCGCTGTTGTAGCCATAGCGCGGGTCGCTATGCGAAACATACAAAATCATATTCGATGGCGTTGAAGCCGGATCAAACAAAATCCCAATCAACTGACGACCATTTACGCCCGTGGCGGGCGAACCATCATCGTTAGTATTAGGATAATTGTAGATTGTTTCGATCACCTGAACGGCGGTAGCTTGATGGTTGGTTGGGTTGAGCGTAATTGCAAAAATTCGCCCATTAAATTGGCTAACATACAAACGCCCATCAGGGCCGAAGATCATCCCGGTTGGGCTATCGAACAACGAAGCGCCAGTTAATGCCGAACTTGAATTAAAAATCGTTTGGCGAAAAAAACTAATGCTCCCAGAATGCACATGTTGCCGCTCAGGATTATAACTATATTGAACTGTTGAGCGCGTTTGGGCGGCTGCATCATGGATCGTTGGTTGCAACAGCAATCCACCAGCCAACAGACTGAAGATTACTATCATCACAACCACCCGCGCATGAAACTGTCGTTTGATCATCACAAATCCTTTCGAGAACATGAGCTAAGCGCAGATCAACCTGCTATTACCAAATTCTTGCTGGTGCTACGCCTATGATCGTGCCTATATCAGCGCGGCATGTCAAGCGACAGGTTCCGTAGAACAGGAATGTGGTGACATCTTAACAATTGGTGCCATGCCGCAAATGGCATAATGCTCATAACTCATCCTCTAACTAAGAACTATAGCGCATAGCAGCATGCTTGTCGTGGGAATTATGGCCTAAACTCAGGCGCTATTTCGGTGATGATTGCTCCTACACCATATGGGTGACCCATGGGTGATAAAAGTTAAATAGCTTTAACCTTTAACTTAACCTAGCGCACATATCAGCAGAACTACACACACCAATGGCTGCTCAAGCCTATCGTGATAAAAATAGCGAACATCAAATGAGTCTATTACAGCATATGGTTGGTTTTTTGTGCGCACGGTTTTTTAAGAATTACGTCTGTGCTAGAGCCACATGCTCAGCAATTGCCCTCAAGCTGCCAGCTATCGGTTAAAATACGCCTAGGCTTTCATTCAATGGTGCATGAAAGCGACATTCACTAGGAGGTTCTTGTGCTAATCGATCTTATCGGTGTCCCGCTCGATTTGGGTGCAGGGCGGCGTGGCGTGGACATGGGGCCAAGTGCAATTCGTTATGCAGGCTTACGTTCACAATTAGAAGAGCTTGGTCATACCGTGATTGATCGCGGCAATCTCACGGCGAGCATCGCTGAAACTCTGCCCGTCGGCGACTTAACGTTGCGCTATTTCGAGCCAATTCGCGATACCTTGATTCAATTAGCTAGCGAGGTTGATCAGTCGTGTAGCCAAGGCCATGTGCCAGTGGTGCTCGGTGGCGATCATAGCCTTGGTTTGGGTTCGGTTAGCGGAGCCGCCCACAATCGCGATATTGGGGTGCTCTGGATCGATGCCCATGGCGATTTTAATATTCCCAGCACCTCGCCTTCGGGCAATATTCATGGCATGCCCTTGGCAGCACTGTGTGGCTACGGCGACGAACGCTTGATCCATTTGAGTGGTCAGCGCTTAGCAAACTCTATGATTAACCCGCATCGCGTGGCATTGGTTGCGGTGCGCGACCTTGACCCCGAGGAGCGTCAACTGCTCACCGAAGCTGGCGTGCAAGTCTTTGCCACTGAATATATCGATCGTTATGGCATGTATGAAACCATGGTACGGGCGATCAGCGTTGCCAACCAAGCTCGCGATGGTTTTTATGTTAGCTTCGATCTGGATGTGCTTGATCCTGCGGTTGCGCCTGGGGTTGGCACACCCGTGCCTGGCGGCTTAACCTATCGCGAAGCCCACTTGGCCGCCGAATTGATCGCCGAATCAGGGCGCATGATTGGCTTAGATATTGTCGAAGTCAACCCAATTCTTGATGATCGCAATTGCACAGCGACGGTTGCGGTGGAAATAGCGCTCTCCGCGCTTGGTAAACGGGTTTGGCACAAACAGCATCCACGCACTGCCCTCTAAAATTAACGCAACAGGCGGGGCAAATGCCCCGCCTGCTGATCTCCAAAGGATTTAAGCGTTATTCCGCCCGAATCGCAAAGGGCAGCCAAATTTTCCATTCGGTTTGTGGTGGCGCTTGCACCACCACGGTTGTTGTAGCTGTTTGCGAATTAGTACCATTGCTGGCAGTTAACTCAACCGTATAATTACCAACGTTTGGATAGGTATGACTCATCGTGGTGTTGGTTGAAGTTACCACAGCTGTACCATCACCAAAATCCCACGCATAGGTCACGTTTGTACCAGCCCGAATTGCTGCATCAAAATTGGTCGCCTCGCCAGCAACGGTTGGGCCATCGTTGGTTGCTTCCAAGCCAGCAATCGCTTGATCAGGGGTACTAGTTGGTTCGCGCACCAAAATCAAGCCGCGTGAAATATCGCTGATCATCAAGGTGCCGCTTGGCAAGTAGGGATAAACCCCCCAAGCTCCATCAAAACTGGCCGAATTGCTACCAGGATAGGTATCAAAGAAAGCGGCTTCTTGGATGTTATTTGGATTGGTTATGTCAAGAATCGTCAAACCACGCAAATAGTTCGACATATAATATTTGTTGCCAATCGTGTAGCCGTTATGGTCAATTGCCCGAGTTGGGCCATCCCACGTCGCGCTGATGGTTGGATTATCCAGATCATGAATATCCATCGTGCGCACACGAGTGTTGTGGCCAAAATTTTGTTCATCCAATTCATCTTGGATAAAGACGTACATTTTATCGTCGCTATACCAGCCTGAGTGGGTGTAGCCACTGCCCGAATAAGGCCGTGAACTAATATGGAATGGGGCAGCCGAATCGGTAATATCCCAAATTTCGACCGACGATTCGCTGAAATCAAACATTATTTCGCACGAGGCTTGGTGACCAGGCGCACATGCCGAAGTCCGCGAATCGGTAATGATCATGCTGGTATCGTCGTGGGTGTAGCTAATATTGGTATCCGGCACGCCACTATCAATAATCTGCGGAGTCAACGGATTGCTGATATCAAAGGCGCGGAACACACCTGAACTCAAGCGACTGCCGTTTTTGCCGACCCCGTTCATATACAACGCCGCAGTTTTACCAGGCAACGCTACGTTGGTGCTGAAATCAACATTCTTAATATAGACAGTGTGCGATGAGCCAAAATCGGCGGTATAGGTTGCCGCCAAACTAACCGAAGGCGTTGGATCACTCAAGTGATTGAGATCAACGATCTGCAACCCTTGGGTACGATTTTCGGTTGAAAGATAGGCATAGGCGTTCCAGCGATTTTGGGCTTGGTTGAAATATTGATAGACCTTAACTTCGCGCCATTGCGAATTATTACCTGGCACCGTGCCAATCACCACCGGATTGGTGGGATCAGTCACATCAACTACGCCAGTGCCATTGTTAACCCCAATAATCGCATATTCGCGATCGGTATTGAGATCGACGTGGCCCCACAAGTTGCTGCCATCGGTGGCTCCACTACCATTTACCCGAAAACTTGAGAGCGGCACGCTGCCCAAGAAGTCGATGCCGTTGCACTCAAAGATGCCAGCCATACCATTGGTACAAGGCTGAGCAGCACTTGGCGTTTCCAATTCAGTTGGAATTTGCATCCGCTCAAGTTCTGGGGTATTGCGACCATCGCGATCTTCGACCCGCGCAAAGCCAATTGCCGCCAAGCGTTCGCGGTAGCGGCTAGGAATCCCAGCGATATAGGTTGGATTGGCCTTGGTATCCTGCTGCATGAAATTATCACGAGCGCTAAAACCACCGTGCACCGGAATCTGGCGGCTCAGCAATAAGCCAACCGCCTGAGCATCGTAGCTATAATCGCCAGCAGCAACCCGAATTTCATCACCCTTGCCAGTCCCGCGGCTAATCGCATAATCGATCGTCGCACAGGGCTGCCAAATCTTCGAACAATCACCCTCATCTTTGCCAAATGGTGCAACATAAATCTTATGATCATGATTGCTATGGGCCGAAATCGAAGCAATTGGCGCTAACACAAACGCCGCCAACACCGCAAAACCGACCGCTAACGAACGCGACCAACGTCCATTGTGTGTGTGCATGCCAGAACCTCACTGTAGGACCATCGGAAAAAACAGGGGCCGCCTTTGGAGATGCCCTATTATACGCGATTCTTAATATGTGTATAATGTTAAACAGCTGATATTGCTAAAATTCTTTAATTTCTATGTGATTTAGTGAGCAGACTCATGGCTGATCGTGAACAAATTCGCCTGACTGAGCTAGCTTCTTGTGCTGGCTGAGCCGCTAAAATGGGGGCAGGTGCTCTCAGCAATTTAATTAGTAGCTTGCGTTTACCCAGCAGCCCGCAGCTTTTAGTTGGCCTTGATGTCAGCGATGATGCGGCGGTCTATCAACTCAACCAACAGCAAGCGCTCGTCCAAACGGTGGATTTCTTTCCGCCGATTGTTGATGATCCCTATAGTTTTGGGGCGATTGCTGCCGCCAACGCGCTAAGCGATGTTTATGCCATGGGCGGCAAGCCAATTTTAGCCTTGGCAATTGCTGGATTCCCACGCGATTTAGACCCAGCGATCATTCAGGCTATTATGCAGGGCGGCGCAGATAAAGTGGCCGAAGCCGGAGCTGTGCTAGCTGGCGGCCATACGATCATCGATAATGAGCCAAAATATGGTTTATGCGTGACTGGTTTAATCGATCCAGCCCTAATCACCCGTAAAGCTCAAGCTCAACCAGGCGATCAACTCTACCTTACCAAAGCGCTGGGCACAGGCGTAATTAGCACTGCCAGCAAGCGCCAAATTGCTGATCCAGCCGATTTAGCAGCAGCAATTGAGAGCATGCTCAAACTCAATCGCCATGCAGCTGAGCATATCGCAATGCTGGGCACAATTCGTAGTGCCACCGATATCACTGGGTTTGGTTTGTTGGGCCATGGCTTGGAGCTAGCTCGCAATAGTGGGGTTGGGCTACAGATTAATAGTCGAGCCTTGCCATTGTTGTCAGGAGCTTATCGGTATGCCAAAGCCGGAATTATGCCTGGTGGCTTGCATACCAATCGTGCTTATGTTGAGCAACAAATGCAAGTTAATTATGCCAAAACAGTTGATCCAGTCCATCAAGCTTTGTTGTACGATCCTCAAACTTCAGGCGGCTTGTTAATTGCGGTAGCGGCGGAGCATGCCAAAGCACTTGAACAACAATTTGCTCAAGCTGGCGACCCACTTTGGTCAATTGGTACAGTCATTGAACTGCAAGCGCTTGAAATTGTTTAAAACTAAGGATCAGCTGTCGGGAACTAAATCAGCATACATTTGGGTTGGGGTTTAACGCAAAGGCGCAGCGAAACAATGGCTATCGACTATCGGCTATCAGAACAGTCATGGGTATTCCAAATACTGCTTAAATCCAATAGCCAATAGCCATAAACCCTAATCCCTAGCCCCTGCTCCCCGACCTCGAATTACTACTGCAACTTCAAATTCATCTGTTCTTGCGACTCAGTTGCCCGCCAGCAAGCCACAAAATGGCCGCCACCATAATCTTGGAAGGGTGGATCTTCGGCTTTGCATTTGTCAATCACAATCGGGCAGCGCGTATGGAAGTGACAGCCAGTCGGCGGATTAAGCGGGCTGGGCACATCGCCTTGCAAAATAATTCGCTGGCGTTGCTTTTCGACCTCAGGATCAGGAATCGGCACAGCTGAGAGCAAAGCTTGGGTATAGGGGTGCATCGGGTTGGCATACAACTCTTTTGAGGGAGCCAACTCAACCATTTTGCCCAAATACATCACCGCCACCCGATCGCTGATATGCTTGACCACGCTCAGATTATGGGCGATAAACAGATAGGTCAAGCCAAATTGGCCTTGCAAATCTTGCAGCAAATTAATAATTTGGGCTTGAATCGACACGTCGAGCGCTGAAACTGGCTCATCGCAGACGATAAAATCCGGCTCGACCGCCAAAGCACGGGCAATCCCAATCCGTTGGCGTTGACCGCCCGAAAATTCATGCGGGTAGCGGTTGATAAAATAAGGATTGAGACCCACGACGCGCAACAATTCCTCAACCCGCGTGCGCACCTCTTTACCAGTGCGCAGGCCATGCACCCGAATCGGCTCACCCACAATATCGCCAACGGTCATGCGCGGGTTGAGCGAAGCATAGGGGTCTTGGAAAATAATCTGGACTTTACGGCGCATTTGGCGCATGGCCTCGCCTTTGAGTTTGGTCAAGTCCGTGCCATCAAAGCTTACCGTGCCAGCGGTTGGGCGATGCAACTGCAAAATTGCCCGCCCAGTTGTCGATTTGCCACAGCCTGATTCACCGACCAAGCCCAGCGTCTCGCCGCGTTTGACTGAAAAGCTCAAGCCATCAACTGCCTTAACTGCCCCGATCGTGCGGCGTAATAAACCGTTGGATTTGACCGGGAAGTGCATTTTTAAGCCGTTGATATCGAGCAGAGTATCATTTTGTACTGCCATTTGGCCTTCCTCTGGTTCTACGATGCCTGTTCGTGGGCTAAAACATCTTCAAGCGCAGCATCCAAGGCGGCTTGTTCTTCGGCAATCTTCTTGGCGGCCATCGCTTGGCGCTGTTCCCGATCTATCTCGAATAAACAGGCAGCGGTATGCTCAGGCGCAACTTGGCGCAAACTCGGCGTTTCGCTCCAACATTGCTCTTGCACAAAATCGCAGCGCGGTGCAAATGGGCAGCGCTCGGTTTTCTCCAGCAAATCCGGTGGTAGCCCTGGGATTGGCGTAAGGCGCGTTTGGATTCCATCAAGCCGGGGAATCGAATCGAGCAAACCGATGGTGTAAGGCATACGGGGATTATGGAACAGCTCGTTGGTTGAGGCCTGTTCGACCACCCGTCCAGCATACATCACAATCACCCGATCGGTCATGCCCGCCACAACGCCAAGGTCGTGGGTGATAAAAATAATCGCCGTGCCTGTCTCGTTCTTCAGACGGTTAAGCAATTCGAGAATTTGCGCTTGAATAGTTACATCGAGTGCTGTCGTTGGCTCGTCGGCGATCAATAGCTCAGGGTTACAAGCCAAACCCATAGCGATCATCACCCGTTGGCGCATCCCGCCAGAAAATTGATGGGGAAAATCATCAAGCCGTTTGTCAGGAGCTGGAATCCCAACCATTGAGAGCAAGTCAATGGCTCGGTTTCGCGCCTGTTTGGGAGTCATCCCCATGTGCAATTGCAGCGATTCAGTCATCTGCCGACCAATCCGTAGCACCGGATTGAGCGAAGTCATGGGGTCTTGGAAGATCATCGAAATCCGATTGCCACGGATTTTACGCATCTCCGACTCGCTAAAATCGACAAGATTATCACCATCAAATAAAATCTGGCCACCAGCAATTTTGCCTGGGGGCGAGGGAATCAAGCGCATAATCGAAAGTGATGTCACGCTTTTGCCTGAGCCAGATTCGCCGACGATGCCTAAGGTTTCGCCGCGATTGACCGAGAATGAAACATTATTGACAGCATTGACCACGCCATCAGCAGTTTTAAATTGAACTTGTAGGTTTTTGACCTCAAGCAAGGGTGCTTCAGCCATATATGCTCCTCATGATATCGAGCAATTTGCCTTGATCTATTGGCGGGGATCAAGCGCATCACGTAAACCATCGCCCAAAGCCACAAAAGCAATCGTAATTGAAGCAATTGCAATCGCCGACGCGATCAGAATCCATGGTTGCGAATCAATCGCCGACTTACCTTCCAAAATCATCTGGCCCCAGCTGGTAGGGAACGGATTATTGGGGTTGGTATCAGGCTGGATGCCAATCCCCAAAAAGCTCAGGGTTGCTTCGGTGACAATCGCGCTTGGCACAATAAACGCACCTGCCACAATAATTGGGGCGAGCGTGTTGGGCAAAATATGGCGAAATAAAATTGAGCCACGCCGAACCCCAATCGCCTCTGCTGCTTCAACAAACTCTTTTTCTTTTAAAGAAAGCACTTGGCCACGCACCAAACGCGCAACGCTAGCCCAGTTGACCGCTGAGAATGATAAGAAAATCAACAATAAACCATTGAAGGTCTTGCCAAAGGCGGTTTGACTGAAGGCCGTTTGCACAATAATAAAGAACAAGATATCGGGCAGCGAAAAGACAATATCAGTAAACCGCATGAGCAAACTATCGAGTTTGCCACCGGCAAAACCTGAAACCAAGCCAATCGTGATCCCGATCGTCAGGGTAAAGATCATGGGAATGAAGCCCACAACCATCGAAACCCGCGTTCCATAGATTAAGCGACTGAGCACATCGCCGCCAGCAGAATCTGTTCCTAAGGGAAATTTCCAAACCCCACTGCGTTTAGGGTTTTTCTCATCAACAATCCAAGCAGCTTGCCGATAGGTGCCTCGTTCGCGTAATTCGGTTGAGGTTGGGCGGCTAGGCGAGTGCGGGGCAATGACTGGTGCGAAAATTGCTACCAACGCCAGCAAAAACAAATAGACAATACTTGCCATTGCTAAACGATTGCGCCGCAGACGTAACCAAGCATCGCTCCAAAGACTCCGAACAGGCCGCGTAAATTCTTGAGCCTGGGCAGGGCTTTTGCCTGCCACATTCGATGCGGTTGCCATACGTTCGGGTCTCCTAGCTGTTACGAATCCGCGGATCAATCAAGCCATACGAAAGATCGACCATAATATTGCCTAAAGCCACCAGCAATGAGAAAAACAGGGTTGAACCCATAATCATCGAGTAATCGCGGCTGCCAATTGCTCCAATAAATTCACTGCCAATGCCCGGCACACGGAAAACTGATTCGATAATAAATGAGCCAGTTACCAAGCCCGCCACTGCTGGACCGAGAATCGTAATTACTGGAATCAAGCTATTGCGCAAGATATGGCGCAAAATCACCACACGATCACCGAGACCTTTAGCCCGAGCAGTGCGAATATAATCTTGACGCTTGACCTCAAGCACACTACTGCGGGTCAAACGAGTAATATAAGCCATTGTGCCTAAGCCCAAAATGATTGCTGGTGGAATATACGAGGTACTAAAGCCTTGCCAAACCGAGGGATCTTTGATCGGAGCAACATCAAACACCTTGCTCATAACCAGCAGCAATAGCAAACCAGTTACAAAGGTTGGCACCGAAAAGCCGATGGTTGAGATGATCAGGCTAAAGTAATCGAAGATCGTATTTTGGCGCAAAGCCCCCAAAATGCCGAGGGGAAAGCCCACCAACAGCGCAAAGGCCAACGAAATCATGCCAAGGCGCAACGAAATTGGAAACGTTTCTTTGATTTTATCTTGAACTGTTTCGGTGCCTTTCGAAGCATAGGTGGGGCCTAAATCGCCTTGGACGGCATTGATCAGATAGTTGCCAAATTGGCTATCGAACAAGCCACGCAGCGCCAAAAAGGGGTTACCTTCGGTACTCAAGCGATTACTAAATTCTGCCGAATTGAGCCAAGCGGGTTTATCTAAACCAAATTTGCGATTCAGCAGGGCAATCGTTGACGGGGCAACTTCCTTTTCTTGATCAAATGGCCCACCTTTGGCCTGTTTCATCATAAAAAAAGTAATGAGTGCCACGAGAAACAACACCGGAATCATCGCCAAGACGCGACGAATTATAAAGCCAATCATGCCATGCCTCCATTGGCGCGAGAGCGTGCCGGGGTGTTGCCTCGCGAGCCTTGATTGCAATTTAACAGGGTGCTTGCAAAGAATTAATGAGTGGGAGCTAGAGTTGATGGGGAGCAGCACAGGCCGCGCTGCTCCCCAGAAGGCTAATCAATTACTTGATTTCGATACTGTATGATGTCCATTGGCCAGGGAATTGGTCGTCAGCGGCGGTTTGTGAGAAGCCGCTCACTCGTGGGTTAATCACGTATTTGTTGACCCGGTTGTACATCATAGCGGTTGGCAAATCACCAACGATCAACTTTTGGGCAGCGCCATAGGCTTCCAAGCGGGTTGCTTCGTCGGTGCTGGTGTCGGCCTTGGTCAAGAATTCGTCAACCACAGGGTTGCCGTAACCTTGGCGTTGGGCAAAGGTTGCTTTGCTGCTCCAGAACACGCTCAACCAGTTTTGAGCATCTGGATAGTCTTGAATCCAGCCACCCAATGAAATTTGAGGATAGGTTGCGTTATCTTTCTTGGCAGCGCTCAAATCTTTGCTTGGCAATGGTTGCAACTTAACTTCAACACCCAAGACTTCGCGGAAGGTGTTGGCCAAGAACTCGTGGCGAGCTTGGTTAGCGGTATCGTTGCTGCTGTAAGCAAAGGTGATTTCTGGCAACTTATCGGCTGAGCCATAGGTTGATTCAGCCAAAGCAGCTTTAGCCTTTTCAGGATCGAAAGCAAAGCGATCTTCGGTTGCATCATAACCAGGAATCCCTTGAGGAATCCAAGTCAGGGTTGGCAAACAGTCGCCGTTGCGGATCACTTCGCAGAAGGTTTCGCGATCGATCGCATAGGCAAATGCTTCACGAACCTTTGGATCATTGAATGGTTCGGTTGTGGTATTGAATTGCAAGCCAGTGGTGTTCGCCCCTGGATATGAAATATACAATGGCCCAAGATCAGCATCGCTTTGAACGGCTGGAATTTGGCTTGGGTCTGGTTGGAAGATATCCAGTTGACCTTGGCGATAAGCTTCCAATGCAACTGATGAATCGTCGATGTAGATCATGCTAATGCCATCAAGTTTGGCTTTGTTCCAGTAATTTTCGTTACGCACAAAGTCAATTTGTTGGTCTTCAGCAATCCGGCTGAATTGGAATGGGCCGTTACCAACTTGCAAGCTGGCATCTTTCCACCAATTTTCGCCACCTTTTTCGATCAACTCGGCTTTAGCTGGATACATCACCCACAAACCAGCGATGGTTGGCAAGTAAGGAGCAGCTTGGACGGTTGAGATGACGATGGTTTTATCGTCGGGAGTGCTCACGCCCAAAGCAGCCTTGGCTGCATCGTATTGAGCAGTATCGGTTACAACTGCGCTCGCGAAATCGGCACAACCAGTGATATCAAACAAAATTGATTGATATTCGCCAGCGGTTACTGGGTCACAGGTGCGTTCGATGGCATAGGCAAAGTTCTTTGAGGTCAGAGCTGAACCGTCGCTGTACTTGAGGTCAGGGCGCAAGGTGAAGGTAAACACGGTACCTTCAGCGTTTGATTCCCATTTTTCAGCAGCACCAGGCACGGTTTCCAGTTTGTCATTGAGGCGAGTTAGGCCTTCGTAGTTTTGCGACAGCAACACGATTTCGGCGCTGTACGAACTTTTCTGTGGATCAAAGACATCTGGATAAGCAACTTGGTGAACCCGTAAGACATTTCCCTCGGTAGCGGCTGGCTCAGCGGTCGCTTCGGTCGTTGTTGCAGTAGCTTCAGCAACAGGAGCGGTCGTTGCGGTAGCTTCAGCACCAGTAGCAGGCGCAGTCGTTGCGGTAGCAGCGGCAGGTGCAGTCGTTGGAGTTGCATCCCCAGCGCCACAAGCGGCCAAGGTTGGTACTGTCAATACCAATAAGGCCAATAAGCGGGTCAAACGACGTTTGAGCATGAAGGCTATCTCCTTAATTCACAGAGTCCGAAAACCAACACGACGTGAGAACTTGCAGTGTCACCCATCACCCCCTTTCAAACGCTTGGTTGATTGAGCAAGGCCTAGGCTGGCATAATGCTCCATGATGCGCGTGATGAATTCATCACATAAAATAGCAAATAAAAACTTGAGCATGGCTGGCCACCAGGGCCGCCACCACGCAGGCGTGGCTCATAACTGGGGGCAGATTTCATGCGTTGAGGTAAGCTCACTTTTGGTGCTGAATGTGTTAGTTCTTGCTTCAATGCATCACGAAACAGCATGTCCACGGTAGTATCTTCAAGATCGTTGTGAACTGGCATAAGCAGCTTCCTACCCTAATAGAGCAAAGAGTCGGTTAACCCTACCAAGGTTGTGCTTGGTAGTTGGGCAAGTTGACGATGCAACAAGGCCTCGATTGCGGCGCTATGCTGCGGTTGCCCCCAAAGCCTTAACAACAATTGGCGTGCCATGACAAACGAATAGGCGAACTGGGCGTTGTTAAGTACATCATATGGAATAAAAAGTCCGTGCCCCTCTATGGTAAAGCTATTTGCCACAGCCCGCAACATGGTACTACGCCAAGTCTGGGTGTAGGTCAAACTACTTTGCCACAAAATTGCCATCAACTCGCTAGGCGGTTGCAAAATATCGTCGAGATGCGGGCCGAGCAAGGCGTGTAAACGCTCAGTGGCAGCCTCATCACTGCGATACTGTTGCTCAAGCAACAAGCGTTGCATGCCAACCGGAGCCATGCGTTGTTGACGTTTAACTGTGCGAATATTGCTTTGCAACCATTGCGGCTGCATATAGACACAGTTAATTTGGGCTAAAAGGGCACTTTGATCGCTATCAACCGGATGTTCAGCATCAAGTGTTCCGGTGATAATCACGTTACTGGGCAAGGCTGGCCATTTATCAGGTGGATAACCACGCATCACCAAGCGCGTAATTCCATCGGCATCACGGCTAACATTGGCGAAGTAGGTATACACATCATGGGGTCGCAAATTATCGAGACATAAGAAGAACAAACGACCAGCATTGGCCGGAGCAGCGGCGTTCTCTAAGGTCTCGACAAATTTCATCCAACCAAAACGATCTTGGATTTCGGGTGCTTGCAGGCTGCTCCCTAAGTTCACATAGGTATATTGATCTTCAAAGGGATGCACCAAAGCCTGAGCAAACAGCCGTGCCAATTCAGTTTTACCCTGCCCAGTCGGCCCAAACAACAAGACAAATGGGCTGGTTTTGAGCGCAATTACATAATCAATCACTAACAGAGGCGGGATGGCATAACCAGCGGCGTGGCAATAGGTCAACACCTGAGCAATCAACCGATATTCATCGGCGATCAGATGATGAAAGCCAGTGCCACGCTGCAAACTGGTTGGTGGGGACATCCGGTTCCCTGCTTGATCATGCATTACTGAATCGTGCTACCAAATGTAATAACTGATGAATCACCGACGTTAAGGTGTTGGAATTCGCCTTTGATATGCGCTCCTTCACCGATAAGTGAGCCTTCCAAGGTTGATGATTGAATGCTGGCTCCTTGATTGATAATCGAATCGCGCACAATCGAATCGACAATCACGCTATGGTCAGCAACTGAGACGTATGGCCCAATAATTGAGTTGCGAATCTCAACATTCTCGCCAATAAAGACTGGTGGAACGATGATCGCGCCATCACGTTGTTCGACGTTGCCAGTTTCGTGTTGCAATAAATAGCGATTGGTGCGTAACAAGGCGGGGGCTGTGCCACAATCTTCCCACATGGTTGCAGTTTCGGCACTAAATCGCGTGCCATTGCTAATCATGAGTTGGAGTGCATCGGCCAAATAAAACTCGCCTTTGGTTTGAATATTCTGCTCGATCAGCACATCGATCGCTGCGAACAATTCTTTGACTTCACGCACATAGTATGCGCCGATCAAGGCCAAATTGGAAACTGGCGTACTTGGTTTTTCCACCAGTTTTGTAATAATCCCATCTTCGAGCAATGCCACCCCGAAGCGCGAGGGATCTTCAACTTCGCTTACATAGATCACGCCGTCGGCATCAGTTTGGTTCAAAACATTCAGGTTTGCTTCAAAAATCGTATCGACGAATAAAATCAAGGTTGGGCCAGAGACCATCTCGCGGGCCAAAGCAATTGCATGGGCTTGGCCTTTTAGCTCAGTTTGTTCAACAAAATGGCTCTTGAAGTTATAGTTCTTACGAACATATTCCTCAATTTGTGTACCCAAATACCCGGTAATAAACACCACGTCGTCGAGTGGTAGCACCTTGAGCTTATCAAGCAGGTGGCCAATTACGGCTTTGCCTGCAACCGGAACCAACGGCTTTGGACGGGTATGGGTATGTGGACGTAGGCGGGTTCCAAGACCGGCGGTAGGAATAATTACATTCATACTGCATTTTACGGCGGTGTGATCACGTTAAACGCGCCACCAAACCGTACTCCCTTTCATTGATTTGCAGAATTTAGCTCTTGTTTTGGAATGCATGCACGCAGTTTTTTCAGCGTGGATTGCAAACCCACGGTACACTGAGGACGCATTGAGTATATCAGGCAGCCTGATGATTGGCAAATATCCCAATCGACCCTAGTCTAGCATACAAGCTATATGTTAAGCCGAGCCTAAGGCCAATTTCACCCTATGGAGTGAGATCGTATCCGCCCCAACTAGCCCATTGCTTAAACGACGGCTACGGACCAAGGAACCATGGCGCTTATGCCCGAACTTGCATATACTTTAACTAATTAAAGCTGAATCGATTATTAATCACAACCACCAGCCCAACTAAACTTACAATCGACCAAGAGTCCTACCTGTAAATTGGCTAGTAAGGTTGTATCGCTATAGTACGTTTGGATACGAGTAACGAGAAGGCCCAAATTTAGGAGATACCCATATGCCAACCATCTTAGTTGTTGATGATATGCCTGACAACCGTCAGCTTTTAGGAATAATGCTCCAACGGTCTGGTTATACAACCGAGATGGCTCGTGATGGGGTTGAAGCTCTGGAAGCCATTCAAAAAAGCCGACCAGACCTTATATTGCTTGATTTGAACTTGCCACGCATGGATGGCTGGGCAGTCTGTCGCACCGTTAAATCCGACCCTCGCTTGGCGCATATTCCGATTGTGGCATTAACTGCTAGTTGCAGCCCTGGCGAAGTCAAGCAATTGATGACCCCTGATTGGACCGATTATGTGAGCAAGCCTTTCGACGTTATGTCACTAATGGAGAAGGTTAAGCTCTGGCTGACTGGTTCCAATCAATCCAAGCCATGGTATGGTTAAGCTTTCATCCATATAATCAAACTTAAATAAATAGCGCTAGTTGAATTGCTTCAACTAGCGCTTTATCGTATCTTTGGTTGATTGTAGGTTTAGGTCGAGGGGGCTTCGATAAACTGCAACATAGCATTCCAGAGATCGCGCAAATTGATCGGCTTGGAAACATAGCCATCACAGCCGGCCGCAATCGCCTTTTCAGCATCGCCCTTGAGCGCGTTGGCCGTCACCGCCACAATCGGAATTGTGGCCGTTTGTGGAGCATCACGCAGACGACGCGCTACCTCATAGCCATCAATATCGGGCAAGTTAATATCCAACAAGATAATTTGCGGATTATGCGCCAAAGCCAGCTCGATGCCAGTTGAGCCGTTGATTGCCTTGAGCATTTGACAACCACGGGCAATCAACAGGCGCTCCACCAACAGCATATTATCAGGGTTATCTTCGATATATAAGACAACGGTTGTACTCATTGGTCCTCACTATCACGCTCTTTGTGTTCAATGACACTCACAACCTGTTCGACAAAGGCAACTGGTGAAAGTGAGCCTTTTTGATACACAGCACGGGTATGGGTGGCTAAATGATGGCGCTCATCAGGCGTAATATCCTTGGCGCTCACCACAATAATCGGAATATCACGGGTTTTGGGGTGTTGGCGTAAGGTACTCATCACCTGAAACCCATCCATATTTGGCATCATTAAATCCATCACAATAGCATCAGGCAGCCGTTGAATTGCTTGTTGCACACCATCGGCACCATCGGTTGCCCGATAAACGCGGTAGGCTTTGCGTCGCTCTAAAATACGCTGCACCAATTGAGCATCATCAGGATTATCGTCGATCAACAACACCGTTGTCGCTTTTTCATTCAATTGTTCCAGCGCCACCTGAAGCCCTTCTTGGGGCGCTGATTGTTGGGTATCGCTGACATGTACATCAATATGCCATTGATCGTTCAGCACATGCTTATCGACTGGGAAGGTGTGCCCAGTACAATTTACCACAATTAATTCTTCAGGGTTAACTTGGCCTTGGGCCACCATTTTTTGCAGGCCCGCAAATGCCACAGCCGTAGCTGGCTCCACCGAAATACCTTCAGTTCGCGCCAATAAGCGCATTGCACTGAAGGCCTCTTCATCGGTGACGGCTTCCATCGTACCGCCCGATGTTTGGATGCGTTGCCAAAGCCGCGTATAGATCTTACCAGGATCGCCTGTTGAAAGAATCGCAATCCGCGTATTTGGTACAACTTTTTCAGCCACCGATTTGCCAGCCTGAAATGCCTGCACCATCGGTGAGCAGCCTTCAGCTTGAATAATCGCGGTTTGAGGTACGCGCTGGGTCAAGCCCATGGCATGCAATTCGGCAAACCCGTGATAAACCCCTAATGGCCCCAAGCCACCACTAACTGCCTGAATATACCAATCGGGCGCTTGCCAGCCAAGTTGCTCGCAAATTTCGTAGCTGATCGTTTTCATGGCTTCCCGCGCCGGAATGCTGTTAGCGCCACGATCGTAGATGATATTGCGGTTTTGGGCAAAATCAGCGGCAATCTGCTTAGTTTGATCATAATTGCCACTAACTTTGATCACCTCAGCCCCAAACAAGGCCGCTTCGCGTAATTTTGCTTCTGGCACCACGCTGGTCATAAAGACCCACAGTTTGATGCCAACTGCGGCACAAGCCGAGGCATAGGCCACCGCCGCATTGCCAGTCGAGGCAATCACGCATTCGCGAATATCATTCGAAACTAAGGCGGCTACGGCCAAAGCTGCTTGGCGATCTTTAAACGAATTGGTTGGGCTATAGCGCTCATCTTTAATATACAAGCGTGGCAAGCCCAACAAACCACCAAAGCGCTGGGCATGCAACAAGGGCGTTCCACCAACATGGGTTGGCGCAGCTGGTGGCGGCACCGGCAAAACGCTACTATAGCGCCATAACGTCTGGCCGCTCAGTTGCTGATTACGCACCAACTCGCAAAAGTTGGCATAATCGTAATGCGTCTCAAGCCAATCATTAGCACATTGGGCACAGCTATTCGAGCTACGAAAGGTGTATGGCTGAATATGGCCACAGTTCTGGCAAACTAAATCTGTCATAACGCCCTTACCACGCGCTTATGCCGCAGCACAATGCGCATAACCATTATTCTACAGACATAGGTTGATTGGCTGGCGCTGCATTAGGATTAACTTCATCTTCGCTGGCGTTGATTGGCAATTCAATGGTAAAGAGTGAGCCTTCACCAGGATTGCCGCTACTAACCATCGAAAGTTTGCCGCCGTGCATTTCGACAAGGTGGCGACTAATTGGCAAGCCTAAGCCCGTACCGCCCGCCTTACGGGTTGTCGAATTATCGACCTGATGGAATTCCATGAAAATCGTATCTTGATTATCCAGCGGAATCCCAATGCCTGTATCTTGGATTTTAATCATACGGGTCGTTGGCGTTGTGTCAATGCCTATTGTCACCGAACCTTGCTCGGTAAATTTCAAGGCATTGCCTACGATATTCAATAATACTTGGCGAATTCGGAAACGGTCGGCGTAGACTGGCAATTTGAGATTTGGCTCAATATCGACCAGCAACTCCAGATGTTTCTGCGTAGCCAATGGTCCGACCGTGCTCGCCACTTCATGCAACACTTCAACCACATCGAAGGTTTCGCGGAACAGCGTGAGTTTGCCCGATTCGATCTTAGCCATATCCAGAATATCGTTGATCAAGTTGAGCAAGTGACGACCATTACGATGAATAATGCTCAAGTCATTATGAATCAGGTCGTTGATTGGCCCGTTGATGCCTTCGAGAATCACCTCGGTAAAGCCAAGGATTGAATTGAGCGGTGTGCGCAACTCGTGCGACATATTCGCCAAGAAGGCTGATTTAAGTTGGTCTAGCTCTTGCAAGCGCTGCATCGTCGCGGTTTGTTCAGCAAACAAGCGAGCATTTTGCAAGGCAATCGCAATTTGGCTTGCCAAGGTGGTTTGAATCTTGCGATCATCGTCAGTAAAGATGTTACTTTGGTCGGATTGAACGTCGAGCACACCGAGCAGCATCGAACCAGCAATCAGCGGAGTCGCCATTTCAGCACGGGTTTCGGGCAAAAGCGGGTGCGGCAAGAAACTTGGGTTCGAACGCACATCATTTTCAATAATCGAGCGCCGTGCCCGCCCAGCTTGGGCCACCAATGATTGCTCACGATCTAATGGAATCGTGCGGCCTTCCTTGACCATGGTGCGACCAATTTCGCCAGCACCGAAGGCTAATTCTAAGAGTTGGCTCTCAGGGTTATACAGGTAGATGTGGGCATGGTAGAGACCGAAACGATGTTTGGTCAGATCAACCACGGTTTGCAGCAGTTCTTCCACATTCAACAAACCTGCCGCCGAGGTACTGACCTGAGCCACCGTTTCTAGTTCGAGTGCCCGATATTCCACTTGGCTCAATAATTGCTCACGCTCACGTTGAGCATTGCGTTGTTCAGTGACATCCTGAATCAGCGAAAGAACGCCAGTCAGTTGTTGTTGATCATCGAACATTGGCACAGCGACCGAATCGACCGAAACCCGTTTGCCATCAAAGCGCATCACATCCACCAACTCGCGTGATGGTTTTTTAGTCGATAACGCTTTGAACAAACCAGTATCGTGGACATCTAATTCCTTCTCAGTACCCTCATACAAGAACTTAGGTCGTGGCAAATCGGATTGGTCTAAGACCGCCGCGCCCATTTGGCCAGATACCCCCAAAATCTCAATCGTCGATCGATTGATCATCTGGCTGACACCCTTGCTATTGACCACATAAACCCCAATCGGCATGTTATCGAGAATCGCCTTGAGCAAGCGTTCTTGCTCGATCGTGGCTTGCAGCAGGCGTTCACGTTCTTGCTCATTGAGTTTACGGTCAGTAATATCTTGCAAGAGTGCAATCCCGCTGATAACTTGGCCTTCGCTGTTGAACACCGGCGCACCGCTGGCCAAGACCGTAAAACGGCGGCCATCGGGATGGGCAATATCAAATTCAGCTTGGGCATGTTCTCCATGGCGAATTGCCCGAAACACTGGAATATCGTTCGGATCAAACGCGGTTTCAGTGCCAGGAATAAAAAGTTGGTAGGTTTCACCAACTGTATCAATTGCATCGGGGTTCACATCGCCAATCGGCTGACCGACGATCAATTGGGCACTTTGATTTTGAAGCTGCATCTCAAAGTCAGCATTGTAAACCACTACACCAACCGGCAGGGCTTCGAGAATCCCTTGTAGCGTCCGACGTTGGCGGTCAGTTTCAACCAAGTTGCGCTCGCGTTCTTGTTCATCGCGCTTGCGGTCGGTAATGTTACGGCCAACGCTCATAATCAATTCGGGACTGCTGGTTTGATCATCCATAATTGGCAGCAATTGGAAGTCGAACCAAGTTTCCTCATTATTGACCATAAACATCGATTCGCGATTGAGGTTTTGGGCAGTGCTGAAAATAATCTCGGCATCAGCCCGTCGCGATTCTACCGTAGCCGGGGTAAGCATTTGCTCATCAAGCAAACCAATCAGTTCAGCGGGCGTGCGATTGAAGATTCCCGCCGCAAATTCATTGATATATTGCAAACGATGTTCGCGGTCGAAAATAAACACCACGTCACGCGAGGACTCAGCCAAGGAACGATAGCGGACTTCGCTATCTCGCAAGGCTTGTTCCTGTTGCTTTTGGACACTAATATCATTGGCAATTCCCAAATAGCCAGTGACATTCCCTTGTTGATCCCGCAAAGCAGTAATTGAAAGCTGGACTGGGAAGCGACGGCCATCTTGAGCAATATACGTCCATTCCTTAACCGAAGGTTGACCTTGTTTGGCCTCATACACAATTGCCTCAAACGGCTCAATTGCATAGCCGAGTTTTGCTCGTAACGCTTCAGTATGTTGCATCACTTCAGCTTGATCATGAAATGCGCCTGCGGGACTCTTGCCAACCATATCGTGCGCACTATAGCCAAGTGCAACCTCAGCACTACGGTTGAAAGAGGTAATCTGGCCATCAACCGTCGTTGAGATAATCATATAGCTGGCACTATCAACCATGGTCTTTTGGAAGCCTAAGGATTCTTGCAAGGCTCGTTGGGCCTCGACCCGTTCGCTTACATCTTGTTGAACCCCGATAAAGTTGATCAACTCACCGTTTTCATCAAATACTGGGTTGATATCGAGTTCATTCCAGAACAAACTGCCATCTTTGCGATAGTTGCGCAAGAGCACCCGTGTAGCGCGTTTTTCACGCACTGCATGGCGTAACTCACGCAAGCCTTGTTGGTCAGTATCATCACCTTGCAAGAAACGACAATTCTTGCCAATTATTTCTTCAGGTGTGTAACCCGTAATTCGTTCGAAGGCTGGGTTAACATACACCACTGGCATATCAAACTGATGTGGATCGACAATCACAATCCCGTCGTTACTAGCGGTGATCGCCCGTTCACGAATTCGCAAGAGTTCTTGGGTGCGGGTAATTTCTTCAAACGATTGAGCATTTTCCAAAGCAACCGCCACTTGGGCGGCAATCGATTGGAGCAAGGTTGCATCATCATTGGTTAGCGAATTAACTTCAGCATTTTGCACGTCCAACACGCCAAGCACTTCATCGCCCAGCATAATTGGCACAGCAATTTCAGCCTTGGTTTCGGGGAGCAAGGGGTTGGCCAACCAGCCAGCTTCACGGCTGACATCGGGCACCAACACCACATCTTTGGTATTGGCAGCGCGGCCAACCAAACCACGGCCTTGCGGAATACGGTGATTCCGCGCAAGCAAGGTGCGGCCAGCCTGCCCCGTACCACCCATCATCACAAACTCATTGGTCTGTTGATCAACCAAATAAATGTGGGCGTGATAGTAGTTGAAGGTATTTTTAAGCTGCTCAACCACTTCCAACACCAATTGATTGGGGTTCAAAATCGTTGAAAGTCGGCGGCTGACCTCGTTGGAGGTTTCCAAAGCGATTGTGCGTTGTTGCAAACCTTGCAGAGTTTCTTGCAACTGATCAGACATACTATTAAAGGTGGTCGTCAATTGACCAATTTCGTCTTGCGAGCTAACTGGGGCACGGGTTGATAAATCGCCTTGGCGGAAACGTTCAACAAATTCAGTCAAACGCTCAATTGGATTCGTCAAAATTCGCGCTGCAAACACAGCGATCATACTAATCCCAACCAACAGCGCCAACACAATCAAGGTTGTATAGCGCTCCGATTGGCGAATTGGCGCTAAGAAGGTCGCTTCGCTTTGATGGTAGAGAATCCGCCATGGCACAGTTTTGGTAGCGGTGTAGGCATAAATATCATTGCCTTCAGGATCGGGATCGCCAGGTTTATCCTGTTCAGGAATCGTACTCGAAATCGAAATCACTTCGCCATTACTTTGTGGATCAAGCACAATTGCTTTGATTGCACCGATTAATTCAGGATATGGCACAAGCAGATTTTCTGCATTAATATTTTGCAAACGCCGTTCATCTTGCAAGCGTTTAATTTCATCAGGCTGCAAAGTATCGGCAATTTTATACAAGAGAGTTAATTCGCTGCCCTGCGCAATTCGCATACCATATTCATCAAGCACAATCCCAAACGAGTTTTGACCAGCGCGGTCATTACTACGGGCTACCAATGATTGAATGATACTGGCGCTATAACGAATCCGCAGCACACCGATAATTTCTTGGCTTTGTGGGTTACGAACGGGCGTACTGAAATAAATTGAAGGCAGGTTATCATTACCGAAGGTTACTGGTGAGATAATGCTCTGGCCTGTGCGAATTGCATCTTGATAATATGAAAGTCCTGAATCGTTTACCCCGACGTTGGTTGGCACGGTATCGACCAAGACCACGCCACGATTATTCAACAATGCAACCGAGAGTGTATCGTTATTTTCGGTGGTAACTGCACGGAACAAATTACGCGTATCGCGATCTTGATCAGGAACCAAGGTATTTTGTTCGGCAGCCAACAAATATTCGCTTAATTCAGGAATCCGCGAGAGTGCACTGACCCGGTTAATATTCCGATTAACAAAATCATCAATTTCGTTGGCAATATTAGTAGCATTCACCAAAATCAAGCTATTGGCCTGATTTGTGAGCGAATCACGGGTTGAGCGCAAGGTAATAAATGAAATAATCGCAATTGGTAGGGTTGTTACCAAGACAAACGAGATCAGAATTTTGTTACGAATCGAGAGTGTGCCAAATTCGCGAAACACAAAGAAAAGCAAGATGGCAATTGCCGCAATGCTCATCAAAGGCATGTAGATTTCTTGGCTGCCCGAAACCCGCACCTCTTGAATATTCAAAAAGGTTTTGAGCAAGGTGGCAATCACGCCAAGGCTAATCGTGCCCAAGATAACCGGAAAGATATGGCGTTCAGGCAGGGTTTGGATCGAGATCACCAGCACAAAGAACACATTCAGAATTGAGAGCATGAAGCCAAACTCAGCAATAAAGAGTTGGCTCGGAAAAGTGGCAACAGCAATTGAGACAATTAAACTGTATGCGCCAGCAATCAACCAGCCTTTTTTGGCAGACACTGTGGCACACAAACCACCAATTGCGGCCACAACAATGCTGATGATGCTCATGTAGTTTTGCCACGATGGCAGGCGCAAGGCTTCTAGGCCATAGGGTACGGCCATGATTACACCAATAATCATGGTAAAAATCCCAAAGCGTAAAATACGCTTGAGCCGAATGCTATTCAATGCGGTATCAGTCAGTCCACTAGCCATAACCCTACCTCGTATACTGTGCCAAAAGTTACTTTTGTGCTGTGTTGATTCAGGCCAACGTACCAGCGTTGTTCAAGGTTAACCACCATTAGAACAACTGCGCTTTGTGATTATACCTATTTCCACCCCAAACTGACTGCTATTGTGATTTGTCCTTAGTCCCGTTTATGATGCGGATTGGGGGGGATTTTTATTGACCCGTTCGTTGGCTACAAGGTTTAAGAGCATTTCGATGCGCTGGAAGGCTTCAATATAGCCATGCTGTTCGTAGGCTACCAAGTGAGGGTCATCGCAGCGAATATTCTCGGCTTGGGTATCCAAGCGGCTATGGCGTTGATGGACATGGGCCAGCAGCGCTGAGCCAACCGCATTCGGATCACCAGCCTCGGTATGCAAACGAATATGCGAAAGCACCAAGGGTTGGCGACGAAAAATGCACCAACCACGGCCACCATCAGCCAAATTGATCCGACATCCTTCGACCATGGCCATGTGATCATATGAATCGGCTTGGTTGGTCCACGGTACACCTTGTGGTTGTTGGCGTACCAGCCGTTGCAATTGCGACCAATCGAGCCATTCGATCGAGCCAACTGCTGGCTGTTTGACTGGGCCTGGCGGTCGCCGCATCACCAAAAGCTGGTTGGTTTCCTCAAAGCCCAGTGCCAAAAACAGTTTATGCGCGGGAGTATTGTTCAAAATAACTTCAAGCTGGACATATTTGAGCCAATGTTGACGGGCGGCTTCAACCATGGCAATCATTAAAGCGCGACCAATCCCACCTTTACGTCGATTGGGCAACACTCCCAAACGGGTGACCCAAGCATGGTCGCGGCGCACGCCCAGCATCGCTAGGCCTAAAATGTCGCCATCGGCCTTGGCGACAAACGAAGCATCCAAATTAACATCATATAACCGAATATATTCAGCGAGCCGTTGGCTATTCATTGGCATTGGCACAATATAATCGATCCGAGTTTGGTTATAAATTGCGACCAATTCATCAATGGTAAAGCTGGCTGCTGGCGTAAGCTCTATGGCCGAACCATCGTGAAAACCATCTGTAGTCATATACATCCTTGATATATGGTGCTAAGCCTTTTAGGAAAGGTAACTGGCAATCGCTTGGGCAAAATCGATCACTGACAATGGTTTGCGAATAAAGCCATTACACCCATAGGCACGAACCATTTGGCGGGCGGTTTCTTCGGGCCAAGCGGTAAAAACCACAATCGGGATGTTTTGAGTCTCGGGAGTACCACGTAACACGCCGGCCACAGTTTGGCCATCAGCATCAGGCAACCCCAAATCAAGCAAAATCAGGTCGGGATGTTGTTCTAGAGCCATATCCAGCCCACTGGCAGCATCAGCCGCCTCAAGCACCGAATAGCCATAGGCGTTCAGTACGCGACGGGCCAAGGCTGCATTATCGGGAATATCTTCAATCACTAAAATCGTCGGCATATATACCTCTATTCTTGATCATACCGTCGTCTATTGTAACGGCTTTGGTAGATCGTGCCTAGACCTTTTGCTGACGAGATCTTAACAATTTGACCCAAATTGGCGTTATAGTTCGATCTTGATTGGTGCGATAAGGTCATTGTAGCATAGCCCTTAGGCTTTTTCAGTAGCCAATTCTTGCATAATCGCAGGCAGTACTTGTTCAAACGGGGTTGTTGGGCGTTGGCTCAGAATCAGCCATTGGGTCTCGCCTAAAATTTGAATCAGCTTGGGTTTGAGTTTATCAATTGCTGCATGAATTTCGCTATCGATCGCTTCGTGATGCAGCACAATCTGAATCAAGTTAGCACTGGCCTCGGCTTGATTGGTCGCTAAACGCCATTCAGCCAAGGCCACCAAACTATGCAGACAGACTAAAGTCATGTGTTTGGCATAGCCCAAGCTCAATGCTTGCTGCAAATAGGAGCGTGCTTCATCCCAAGCTTGTTCAACAATCGCCAAACCACCTAAATTGAGCTGATTGACGGCGATGCCAAAATCGTGACCTTGCTCGATCGAAATTGCTAAACCATCACGATAAGCTTCGCGGGCAACCTGATAATCGCCCCGTGCAAACGCCACCACGCCGACATTACTAACCCCACTAATAATTCCGCTGGGATAATTGGCCTTGCGTGCTCGCGCGACGCTGGCTAGAAAATGTTGTTGGGCAGTGTAAAGGTCGCCTTGGACATAGGCAATATTGCCAAATTGGCGCAGCACATCGGCCTCGCCAATCCCATCGCCAATTTGTTGCGCGGTTACCAATGCTGCATCCAAATTGGTCAAGGCCATGCTGTGGTCACCCAACCGCCAGCGGGCTTGACTCAGATTAAATTGCATGCGCACAATTTGTTGCTGCGAGGCAAAATCATCATCAATTGCCAACAAATGCAAGGCTCGCTCGAAAAACGGAATCGCCTCGCGATAGCTACAGCGCACAAGGGTTTGTTCGCCTGCTCGCCGTAAGGCATCGATCGCAGGTTGACGGCTTTCTGGCTCATCAGGATCGATCGCATGGCTCCAGTGATGGGCCAAAAGGCTGCTGCCTGCCTCAACCAAATGGGGATGTTCGCGGGTGTACCATTCAGCAATCGCTCGATGCAAGGCTCGTCGTTGACCAAACAACAACAATGAATAAGCCACATCGTGGATAATTGCTTGGCTAAATTGATAGCCCTCGGCAGCCTCGTGAATAAAACCTTGTTGCAGCAATAAGTCAAGGTGAGCTGGAATATGCTCACGCTCGTGGGCCACTGGATAAATCGCATCAAGCACTGCCAAACTAAAATCATGGCCGATCACACTAGCAATTTTGAGGGTTAATTGGGGTTGCGGCGGCAGTTGATCGATGCGGCTGACCAGCACACCCTGAATTGTGCTTGGGAGATTGAGTTTTTCTAACTGGCTAAATTGATCAAGCTTGCAAACCCCATTGTTGACTCGAATCATCCCTGCATTGCGCAAGGCTTGGGCTAGCTCGATGCTCCACAACGGATGGCCTGCCGCACGCTGATTGATAAATAAAGCCACACTTGGAGGAATCGCCTGCACACCCAATGATTGAGCAACCACCGCGATACAAGCCACAGGATCAAGCGCTTGCAGATGGATGGTTTGTTGTGGTTCGAGACATGCCACAGCAGACGGCGCAGTTGTAATCAGAATAATGTCGTCATGCTGCTGCAACAATAATTCCAGCGTCGCCAAGGCTAATGAATCGAACCATTGCAAATTATCAATGCATAAGACTAACGGGCGTTGAGCATGCAGTTGATAGAGGGCATGCCCAATTAACTCATGGATGATTTGCACCTGTTGGGCATGATCGGTGGTGTTAGCTTCGGCGCGACCTGGCAGCTCTAAAACATCGTGGAGCAAGTGCACCGATTTAGCGAGCTGGTCAGGCAATTGCAAACGCTGAATAATTAATTGATAAGATTGAACCGCCTGATTCGGCCATTGCTCAACCGCCAAACAGGCCTCAAGCAACAAACGCCAGCCTGGATACTGAGCCGATTGACGCAGGCTGCTGCTGGTAATCAACATAGCTTGGCGTTCGTAATGCTGAGCAATTTCAACGGCCTCATACAGCAAGGCCGATTTACCCATACCGCTATCGCCAGTGATCGCCACATGCTGACTGCTTGGTTGGGTTTGATTGAATAGCGCCTCAATTTGACCACGCTCGCGCCGTCGCCCAATCAAGCGTCGAGGCCGAATTTGGTCGGGGCTATGGTTGGTTTGTTGCGGGCGATAGATCGTAATTGGCTGGCTTTTGCCTTTAATCGTAATTGGCGGTAGTACTTGAAAGCGCACATGTTGTTGGCTAGCTTGGGCGGTGGTTTGATCGCAGAGAATTGGTGCAAGATTAGCTTCCATCAAACGGGCAGCCCGATTGACGACATCACCAATCATGGTAAATTCGCGGCGCTGGCTATTGCCAATCTCGCCGCAAAAGGCTGGGCCAGTGGCAATGCCAATCGTGTGGGTTAAACTCAGTTTGCTCAATGCGGCTGAGGCTTCTAAGGCCGAGCGCACCGCTCGTTCAGCATCATCGCGATGCGAGAGTGGCGGCAAACCAAAAGCCGCTAGCAAACTTACGCCTTTATCATCGACCGATAGTTTGTCGATGCTGCCTTCGTAGCGAAAAATAACGGTTTGCAAAGCACTAACTGCGGCTTGCACTTGCTCTAACGTGGTAAAAAAGCTCAAAGCTGGCACATTAATAAACATCACGCTCAGATGGCGTAGCTCAGCCAGCCATTCGTGCAAACCTGCATTAATGCGAGCAATCACCGCGGTAGGCATAAACGGAGTCAACTGCTCAGTTGGATATTCGGGCAGTGTTTGGTTCATCATTGGCAAGGGCAGATTTTCGGACATTGCAGTCAGCCGAAAAGCCTGAGCACGTAAATCTTCGCCCAGCCCATATTCGCGAATTAACGAACGCGCTTCGGGCGAAACGATCACTTGACCAGCAAAGCTTTGCGAGCCAAGCAAATGCACTTGTAACAACGCCTCGCCCGTAATCAATTGCTCCCAATGATTATTCACGCCACCCACGATAAAACTTGAAATCGAGCCAGCCCCAATTTGCACCCGAATCGCCAAGCGCTCAGATTCACTAGGATTATTAAAGCTTGCTTGAATCGCTAGGCCACATTGAGCCGCAAGCTGGGTATTTTGAGTTAATTGATCAAGATCGTCGGCCATCCAAATTGCAATTAATGCATCGCCAGCAAACTTCACCACATCGCCGCCATGGGCAATCACGGTGTCGATTAATTGGCTAAATGAGTCGTTCAGTACATCGGAAATATATTCGAGGATGGTGGTTTGGTCGTAGGCAAATTGCTCGCTGAGGCGACTAAACCCAGAAAAATCGGCAAACAACACCGTCGCCAGTTGATCTTCGGCGAGCGGCTGGCGCGGTTGATGCTCTTCGATGAGCCGTTGCAGGACATAGCGTGGCAGAAAGCTGCTGATCTGAGGGTTGGCGGCCATGCAGGTGCGTCCTTTATCAAACGATCAAGCATATGCAGAGATTTTGAACATGAATGCATCCATCCTAGCGGCACTAGAGTAAGATCGCAAGAGACGATTTTACTATTTCAGGGGTGAACTTTGTGGCTAGTCTACGTGTGGGGCATTGGGTTTGGGTGGGCTATTTGTTTGTTTGGGCTTGGAGCGTGCCATTATTGGCCTTTGATCTGGTGCCAGCTGGCGGCGAATTTATGGCAACTGTGATGTTGGTTGTGCCAGGTGGGCTGACGGCGTGGTGGTTAATTCAACGTTATGGCAAGTTAGGCTGGCTCAGCAGCATTATAATTGCGGTTGGCTCATGGCTCACCGAGCATCTTGGGGTTACCACAGGCTGGCCGTTTGGCGCATATCAATATAATGGTGTGCTTTTGCCCGAAATTGTTGGAGTTGTACCATTGGCAATTCCGTTTGCCTGGCTGTTGGTTGTGCCAGGCGCACTCGAATTAAGCCGGATGCTGATGCCAAAAGTTGGTTTTTGGCCAACGGTTTTAGGTGCTGCCAGCCTTGCCATGCTGTTTGATTTGGTGATCGAGCCAGTCGCGGTGTATGTCAATCGCTATTGGACATGGCTCGAAACTGGCCCGATGTTTGGGATTCCCACCGCCAATTTTGTAGCGTGGTGGGGCTTAGCTTTCATTTTAGCCTTGGCAACAGAAATGCTTGGACAACGCACCAACAACCTACCCCAAAGCCCAAAACTCAACTTGCCAATAGCGATCTATTTGCTCAATTTAGCGCTGTTCACAATTGTCAATCTGACCCATCAGCAATTGGCTGCGGGAGCTTTGGGTTTATTATTGTTGGCTGGTTTTGGCTGGCGCTTACACCAACGCCAGATTGGTTGGCATTGGCGTTATGATCAACTAATTCAACAATGATTATGTCAATAAATTTCGTAGCCGTGCAGCCAAACGATCAAGCAACGGCGCATCGTCATCAACTAAGCCAAGTTGAGCGGCTTTACGGCCAATCGTTTGGGCGATTGAATGCTGGATGGTGACAGCATTAATATCCCACAATGGCTCACGTTGTGGCTCCAAACGCGGCCAGCCCTGCACGCGGCTCAGATGATCGGCATAGCCTCGCGCGGCCAAGGGCAAACTATGTTTTTCAGTCACATAGCGGCGGGCATTGGTTTCCATGGCTTCGCGTAGCGCCACATCGGCCCATAAACGCTGAGCATAGGCCGCAATTAAAGCAACTTCATCGCGATCAACGGGCACATGAGCCACCACATCGGCGGGCAATTCGCTGAAGGTAGCAATATCGCTGACTAAAACTGCGCGGCCAGCACCCAACAAGCGCAACAAACTGGCCGAAGTCTCGCCAGCCGAAGGGTAGCGCCCATTGAAACACAGATCAGCGGCAGCAACATAGCGATTAAAATCAGCATGATCAACATAGCCCGTGACTTGGACGCTCTCGCCAAGCTGCAAGCGTTGGAGCAAGGCCTTGAGATCGTAGCTTGGCGAGACGCTGCCAACCAATATATACCGTGCATCGGGATAAGTACGGCGAAATTGGGCAAAAGCTTGCAGCGCCTGTTCAATCCGTTTGTAGGGATTGATATGACCAAAACTAGCCCAAATCGGAATTTCAGCGGGCAATTGGAGCGCTTGCCGAGCCGCCAAACGATCAGGGGCTGGTAGTAAGGGCACACCCATTGGCACTAGCGAAGTCGCCAAGTTGGGGCGCTGTGGCTGCACCCGCTCAAGCACATATTGGCTATGAGCAATTAGGCTGCTGGCTTGGGCAATCACTGGCTCAGAAAGTGGAAAATCGAACACTGCATCGCCAAGCTGGCCACGCTCCATACGTTGGGCAATGCTTGAGCCTTGTTCAGCATAATAGTGCTGCATCAATTGGCGGTAGCTCGCCACATTTTTCAAGCGATTGGCGGCATGCCACAGCATTAAATGATGTAGCACATAATCGTGCAGCACCACAATTCCCGGCAAGCTTTGCAAACTTTGCCAAAAACGACTGTGGGCGGGGCTATTGCCCATATGATAGATAATTGCATCGAAAGGTTGCCGTGCATGCTGCTTGGCTAAATCACCAATGCGGATAATCGGCAGTTTGGCGAGCAATTGTTGATTAGTGGGCTGAACCTCAGCATCAACCACCAACGTCAGATCAACATACTGCCCCAAATAGGGCAATAATTCCTCGCTATAATCCGAAATACCCGATTCAACTGGATTGACTGGAGTGCAAAAAGCCACACGCTGCATGACAGGCCTCAACTAGCATTTTGGCCTATAGTACCTTAAAGTGTTGCCAGTTGATGCAAATCGTCCAAGCGATTGAGATTATGTAAATTTTGATACCATGGGCTAGTGCTGGCAATTGGCCAAACTTGGGGCTGGAATTGCTCAATCAATTGGGTTAATCGATAGCGCCCAGCGGCCAACGCCTGCTCAAAGTGGGGCAAACATGCCCGTTTATACAATGCACACAATGGTTCCCAACCGCCATGCCGTTGCGAATCAGCTTGGCGTTGCGGCACGACTGCCAAGCCATGACGTGGCAGAGCTATTAATTTGTGCAGCAATTCGCTTGAGAGCAAGGGCAAATCGGCGGCTAAGACCAACGTCCATTCAGTAGCAAGTAGGCCCATGCCCGCTACAATGCCAGCGAGTGGGCCAACATCAGGTACAGCATCTTGAAGCAATGGCACGCTTAATTCAGGCCACTCAAGCGGATCATTTAAGCTTATGACAACCTGATCGCACACTGTTTGGGCAACTGCCAGCGTGTGTTCGAGCAAGGTTGGGCCGTGCTCGCCCCACAAACGCAAGCGACGTTTATCGCTGCCAAAACGCCGCGCCTTACCACCAGCAATAATCACACAACCAAGCTCAGCCATCATTTGCTCAATTCAGCAATCCGTTGTTGAATTGCCGCAATATCCTTGACCAACTCATCGTGTTGGTTTTGTAAATACACTGGCACGCCAATCCCGTATTGTTCAATTTGCAGTTTGGTAATATTTAAATTCTTCTGTTTGAGTGCCAGCAATTCGCGTTCCGCTGCGAGGGCTTGTTGCTGATTATTGGCTGCACTTGGAGTATTTGGCTGAGCAACACCATGGTTGATAGTAGTTTGATTATGATTGCCAGCAACCACATTGCCAATTGAGATATTACCGCCAGTAATGGTGTTATTGTTACCCAGCAAATTGCTAACACTATTGCCACCAGTTAGATTTGCGAGCGGAGTAGTTTCGTTAGTTGGAGTTACCACCTGATTGCTTGGCACTGATGGAGTGGGAATATTGAACAGCACGCCATCATCAGCCCGCATATAGAGCGTTGCCAAGCCCCAATCAAGCTGGCCAAAGCCATAGGCAATAATCGATTTACGCCCTTCAGCAACACAAGCATCAATTGGCGTACCAGTTGCGAGTACCCGATAAAACTCTTCGGCAAAGGCCTTGCCTGCTGTATCTAAAATTGATGATTGCATGGCGACAACCGCTGGAATATTGGCCGCCATCAGGGCTGGGGCAATTCCACGCAGCAAGGCGGTTGAGGAAACCGTGCTAGTTTTACAAGCATTCAGCACCACCAAGCGCACTGAGGTATTGCGCAAGAGGGTTGCTAATGTGCGAGCGGTTGAAAGATGTTTTTTGCCATTGCCATCATCGAGAATCAATGCCCCAGTTGTGCCTTGGAAATCGCCATGACCGACATAATGCACGATATGTGGTCGCCATTCGCGCACAAGCCGCTGAAGTTTGGGTGCAGTTAACTGAGTTTCTTCATAAATTTCAACTTGATTTTGGGTAACCAACGGCTCTAACGAACGATGAATCGCCGCTAATTCACCTTGGATATCGACTGGATGGGTAGTAGCCATTTCAGCTGGCAAGGCTCCCACTAAGGCGATCCGTAATTTTTCTTGACCCAAACTCAAGACTGGTACTGATTCAGGAAAAGTCAAAAATCGACAGATTGAATGATCGGTTGTCAGTGGAATTCCTGCGCTATCGCAGGCAAACTCCCAGGGAATCGTGGCAACTGTCGCTAAAGCAGGGTTGTTGGCATCAACATTAAGTTTAATCCGTAATGATTGACCTTGGGAGCGAGCAGTCTCACGGGCTGCCGTAAATAATGCCCAAATTTTCCCTTTCAACAATGTTTCGTAGAGCACGATCCCAAAATCAATCACCTGATCTTCAGTCAGCGGGGTGTTATAGTCCAAGGCGGTTTGAAAGGCTTGATAACGTGGATCGTCAACGGGCAAAATCAGGCTATCGCTATCTTGCATGCCTTTGGCAGTACGCCCATGCACCACAAAACTGTTTTCAGCATCTTTTGGGTTGATCGTTAATTCAAAGTCGGCATAACCACTCATACGCAACAACTCCATAGCGCTACAGTGCGAAACTAGCAGCATCATACACTTAAACGACGTGTTGGGGCAAGGGACTAGTTTTCGATCCACGAAGATCATGAAGGGCATGTGGCGATTGGCAATGGGTAATGGTTTATCGCATTAACAACGGTCAGAATGCCCTCACCCCCTAGCCCCCTCTCCCGCACACGAGGCGAGGGGGAACCGCTCGGGCAGTGCTCCCCTCTCCCGCCGCAGTGTTTAAGGGCGGACAGGTTGGGGAATGGGTATTCATCAGTGTTAGGGGATGGCCGTCCCGAGCCGACCACCCCGCGTCACCGTCGTGGCCCACCGTTCGTGCAGCGCCGTTCCCGCCAACGATAGTCGCGCTCCCAGCGCTGGCTGCGTTCCCGTCCACAGCCAGCGCAGCACCCCATACCGCCCCAACCGAAACAGACTTTCTCGTGCCGCCCATGGGCGGCGCGGGCTGGGGCGATCCCCGCGTTCGGCCAGCACCGCCTGCGCCTCCGCCGTCCCGACCAGCAGCACCAGCACCGTCGCGATCGCCATGCCCAGCACCAAGGCCTCCTGCGTCGTCTGGCTCCGCGACTGGCTCGCCTCCCATTGCCAGCCCGCCGTTTTCCAATCGCGAAACAGGGCCTCAATCGCAGAGCGCCGCCCATACGCCTGCCGAATCGCCCCAATGCCCTCCAGATTGCTCACCAGCAGTAACGGCTCGTGACACGTCGCCTCCCATGCGGCCACCACTGTCACCGTTCGCCAGCCCGCCTTCTTGAAGGCATGGCCCCGCCGCACCACGCGATGGCCTCGCGTGACCAGCGTGCGGATCATGGTTTCGGTGTGCCCCCGCAGTTGGATGCGGGTATGGCCTTGGACGCGCACGACCCAGCCCCAGCCGTAGGCCGCGACCTGATCGGTGAAGGCGGGGCAGCCAAAAGCACGGTCGGCCACGACGACGACGGACATGGCATTGGGCAGCACCTGCTGCACGCGCTCCAGCAGGGTGGCAACATCGGTCCAGAAGGCGGTGGCGCGGCGGGTATAGCCGGGATGGAGCACCCAGGCAAGCGGAATGGCGCGACCGTGATACCAGAGGGCGGCGGTGAGCAGGGTCCAGCGGTCGGTGTGGGTGGTTTCATCGATGATGACGGTGACGGATTCAGTGGGTGCGATGTGGAGGGTGGTGGCGAGGATGGCGCGATGGAGCGACCACGACAGCTGGGAATCCCGATAGGTGCGGCGCAGTCGGCGTTCGTGACTGGCGGCGTGGGCAGCGGTGGACAGTCCAAGGGCACAGCCCCAGGCCACGACGCGCGTGGTGATGGACGGCATGAGCAGGATGCTGACGAGCCAATCGGTGAGCCGACGGGCAGTCCAGGGCGAGAGGGTGGGCACGGCGGTGCGCAGGATGGTGTTGATCCAGTGGGCAAGGGCTGGTATACTCGGCATACGACCTCGGTTTTGGGATGGGTTTGGTTTCGTCACCACCCAGTATACCAACCCGAGGTCGTTGTGTGAACCCATGGTGTGCGTCCCTGTCCGCCCTTAAACGCCGCAGTGGGAGAGGGGTTGGGGGTGAGGGACGGTGATAATTGGTTGTTAACCCAATGAACCATTACAGCTATGGGCTATCGAAATATTTTCTAGCATTTCAACCGATCCAAAAGCTAATAGTCTCACCTGCTCTGCGTCTCTGCGTTAAAAACCGATCTCTAGCCAAATTCTATGTTCTAACACCCTCAACTCTCATCTATAATTGAACTACTATTTAAAAGAGGGCTTCTTATGAAATTTGTTTCATTTCGGCGCTATGGCGAAGGCTCCGAGGCACGAGCCGGGGCTTGGTTGCCCATGGGAATCATCGATCTACAAGCCGCAGCAGGCTTAGTTTTTGAAGATTTGCCCCACGATTGGTCGCTGATGAGCATGCTCAAACACGAAGCCGATGGCTATGGCATCGATGCCGCAATCCAGGTCGTTTCAGCAGTCGTCGATTTGCTCGGCGGTGGCGGCGATGGCATCGAATGGGATGATCCCGATGCGATCAACAGTATGCTTTCGCTAGGCGGCGAAACCGTGATTTACCCGCCTGATAGCGTGCGTTTGTTAGCGCCGATTCCTCAACCACCAACGATTCGCGATTTTTATGCCTTCGAGCAGCATGTGCGTGAAATTCGTGCTCAGCATGGCCGCTCCGTGCCTAGCACGTGGTACGATATGCCAGTCTTTTACTTTGGTAACCCTACCACCGTGCTTGGGCCAGATAGCGATCTGGTAATGCCGCGCACCAGTCAACTTGATTATGAACTGGAAATTGCAGCAGTTATTGGCCGGCCATGTCGCGATATCGAGCCAGATGAAGCTGAATATTATATTGCTGGCTTGATGGTCATGAATGATTGGTCGGCCCGCGATATTCAGGCCCGCGAGATGAGCGTTGGCTTGGGGCCAGCCAAGGGCAAAGATTTTGCCACCTCATTCGGGCCAGCCCTGATCACGCTTGACGAAATTGAGGATAAAGCGCTGGGCGATGGGCGTTACGATTTGGCGATGGTGGTGCGGGTCAATGGTGAAGAGCGTGGTCGTGCGTCGTTCGCCGATATTTACTATACGCTCGGCGAATTGATTGCCCACGCTTCACGCGATGTCACCCTGCTGCCTGGTGAAATTATTGGCTCGGGCACAGTTGGCACTGGCTGTTTGCTCGAAACCACCCACGGCGAAGGGCCATGGCTTGAGGTTGGCGATGTGGTCGAACTCGAAATCGAACGCATCGGCATCTTACGCAACACAATTGTTGATCGCGATAGCTAATTAATCGCTATGTGGTGGCAGCCCAAACAACTGCCACCACATTGATCGCAAGCTAGACTTGACCCAAGGCAACCTGCTTTGGTGCTTGCCGAGCCAGAATCTGAAAAGTCTTACGGACGGCATCGACCGCAGGCAAAGGATTGTAGCCCAACTCACGTTTGGCTTTGGCAATTGATAAGCGTTGTTCTATGCCGCAATATAGCCCAACTTGGCTGCGCAAAATCATTGGTTCGCGGCCTGTGACATTCGCCACCAACTCCATCATGCCAGCTACGACATTGGTAATGCCTTTAGATACCCGCATTGGCACTTTGATTTTGGGATTAAACTCTTGGGCGATTTCAAAGATTCGTCGCAATGGTAACGATTGATCATTCGCCAAAATATAGCGTTCGCCTGCCCGACCTTGGCGCTCAGCAGCGATCAGCCCTTCGGCAACATCAGCCACATCGACAAAATTAAAATCCATATTGATATCTAGTGGCATTTTATTGCTCAACACCAACTCCAAAATCCCCAACGATGGTGTGGTACGGCCATTGGGATCGCCGATGATCGTGCCTGGCAAGCCCGCCATCATCTCCAAGCCATATTCCTTGGCCAACTTCCACGCCAATTGTTCCGAGGCGATTTTCGATTGATAATACGGATTACCATAGGTATATTGGTTCCAGGTTGTTTCATCTGCTGGGATTTGGCGCTGAGGATTATTTTTATCGACTGCCGCGATTGAACTGACATACACCACCCGTTTGACCCCCGCCTGCGCCGCTGCTCGCAAAATATTGCGTGTGCCCTCAACGTTTGGTTGAATGATCTCGCGTTGCGGATTGCGCGACCAATGCTTGAATACCGCCGCTACTTGATAGAGTGTATCAACTCCAACCAAGGCTTGTTGCAGCGAATCCATATCCATCAAATCGGCATACACTTGCTCATAGGCCAGTTGCGGCTTGATTTGGCTGCGATTGCGCACGCTGGCCCGCACATCAACCCCACGCTCCACCAACATTTGAGCCAAAACTGAGCCTAAATGACCATTCGCTCCGGTAACCAACACGCGCTTGCTCATTGCCATTCCTTTCATAATAAACTAGACAAATAGTTTATCTAGTTTTAGATAAAAAAAGAGACCAGTATAATAGAATAAACTATATCCTAAGAATAGAGAGTTTATTCTAAAAAAATCAACCGCTATAAAGATCCGCTAAGGTAACCGCTTGCAACTCTTGTTTCATGGCTGCTTCGGCTCGTTGCAGGCTGGCGACCATACGTTGACGGGCGGCTAGTGCCTCGATTTTCGGCTCGGTTGGGTGAATATTCAGCCGAAACAAGGGTTTGGCTTGCTCGATCGCGTTAAAAATATCCAAGAGATTAATCGCCTGACTGTTACGAGTTAAGCGCACGCCGCCTTTCGCTCCCTCGCGGGTTTCAATTAGGCCGGCATTGGTCAGCGATTGTACAACCTTAACCACGCTTGGCTTGGCAATACCTAAAAAATCGGCGATTTCATGGGTTGGCACAAAATCGTAGATTTGTTCCTCGATTTTATAGGTGATGTAGAGGCTGATGGCAATTGCCTGTGAAAACGCCAGTGAATAACTCATAACGCTCGCCAATAATTTATACTAGATATATTGTATATTGAGTTCAACATTTGTCAAGCATGAATTTTTGATCATGCTATACTAAATCGTGAGCAAGAGCGAGGTTACAGGTTATTGAGAGAGTTTCCCAATTCATCTACTGACCCCGCATTTTTGCCTACCATGATCTCTATCTAGAGGAGAATTGCGCATGCGATCATTCCGTGCTGGCTATCGTTTACTAGCATTATTGCTGCTCCTAACGCTTGGTTTTGCACCTGCTGATCAAGCAACCTTGGCCCAAACACCACCAATTGGCTCATTAGTTGATGCCAATGGTGATGTTGGTGAGACGAGCGATCTTGTAATTGGTCAAGACGGCCTAGGGTTGATCGCCTATTACGACACAACAAATCAAGATTTAAAAGTTGCCCACTGCAAAAATTTACAATGCAGCCAATCGAGCAGAGCGATTATTGATAGCCAATATAACGTTGGCAAATATGGATCAATCGTGATTGGCAACGACGGTTTAGGCGTTATCGCTTATATGGATCTGACCAATCGCACATTAAAAATCGCACACTGCCAAAATGTTGAATGTAGTTCAGCAACAATCTCTACGATAACCTCAACCCTGTGGGTTACCTTTAAAACGGATATTGTCATTGGCGCTAATGGGTTTCCGGCAATTCTCTATGCTGAAGATGATGCTATTGCGACGTTAAAATATGTACAATGCCATAATATCACGTGTAGTGTATCAACAATTACAACTCTTGATGAAGAGGTTTATGGATCATTTGCAGGAAAAATGATCGTAGGTGGTGATAATAAAGTCATTATTGCATATAATAAATTGATCCATCATTTATCAGTTGAATTAAAGTTCAAGTATTGTAATAATGAAGCTTGTAGTGATGTTACAACTACACAAATATATATAAATCCCGCAGACATATTCTCTTATATCCTTGATATCACCATAAATTCAAATAACTACCCTATTATCAGTTTTTATGATATTGTTCAGGATCACTTATTAGTTGCCCAATGTAATACATTTAATTGTAGTGATTATACAATTAACCTTGTTGATAGTATAGGCGCTGAAAGTGGTACAATGAGTAGTATTATGATTGGATTTGATGGATTACCTCTGATCGTTTATCATATACGGCCAATTGCTGGTGTGCATGATAATGACGATTTACGAATCGCACATTGTGAGAATATTGCATGCAGTAGTGCGACGATTACGACGATTACAGCACATCTCGGTACATTCCTCGGGTATCATCCCACAATAAAAAAAGGGGCAGACAACTTAGGACTATTTATTTATTTTGATTTGATTAATACCAATCTGCGGGTTGTTCATTGTGCCAATATTCTTTGCACAAAAGAAGGCCAAGCAGACTTTGCGCAATATTTGGCATTAGTTCAAGCTCCTATAACCACGTTTAGCCTCTTAATCAATCAACAAACCATTCCTGTTCAACCTGTCGCCCAACAAGGCCAAGTATTTTATCAAACAACCATTAATGTTCCAAGCATTGTGCCAACTGGCGGTTCGTTTGTGCTAAGTGCTGATCCTGATGGGCAAACGCCTTCACTGGTTGATGATGCCGTGGTATTCAAACTCAATAATCAAGAAGTGTTTCGCTTTGAATATACTGGTAGCATCGCACCCTCCCCTACTTTAGTCACAATTCCCAATTCATTGGTTGCGCAATGGGCCGGCCAAACGCTAACTGTCGAATTCCACGATCGGTTTGCAGGCCAAATTCAAGCCTCAACCATGTACTTAGTTTGGCTACCCTAATTAATCACCAAGGATGATCGCCAATCGCCTAATTGGGTGATGCTGCAATAGCGCTGCCTTTGCTACGATCAAGCTCGTTCTTTTTAACTAGGAGGGTGATCAATGCACATGCAGCGTTTATGCTATTTTCTAGGTTTGCTTGGGTTAAGCCTTAGCTTGTTTAGTTGCAGTCGAGCTAATCGTCAAGCTGTCGCCGTTTCACCGAACTCAACCAGCCAAGTTGCTGAGCCAAATAGCCTTGGCCTGCCCAAAGGCACGTTGCACGAAGCAGAATTGCTGGTTGCAGGCGAAACTCGTAGTTTTATCTATTATCTGCCAGCAAAGCTTGATCCAGTCGGAGCACCATTGGTTTTTATGTTGCATGGCGGCGGTGGGCTTGGTAATTCGGCTATGACATTAACCACCCAAGAACGCTGGAATACACTTGCCGACCAACATGGCTTTATTGTGGCCTATCCTGATGGCATGAATCGGCGCTGGAACGATTGTCGCAGCGATTGGGATAACCCTTCAACCAGCGATGATGTGCAATTTATCAGCACGTTGATCGACCACTTTGCTCAAACCTATTCAATTGATCAGACGCGGGTCTATGCGACAGGCCACTCCAATGGCTCGATGATGTCGCTACGACTAGCGCTCGAATTGCCTGATCGGATTGCGGCGGTGGTTGGTAGCGCGGGGTATATGGCTCAAAATAGTCAGTGTAAAATGTTGGGTACGCCTGCCCCGTTGATGCTATTGGCGGGCACTGCCGACCCAATTATGCCATACGCTGGTGGTTTAATTGATATTCCAGGCGATAGCCAGCAAGGCCAAGTGCTTTCCGCCGAAGCGACTATCCAAATGTGGCTCGACATGTTGAGCATTACCAACCAACCCAGCATTAGCCATTTGCCCGATATCAACCCTGACGATCATAGCACTGTGACGATCAATACCTACCAAGACAACCTTGTGCGCTTTTATCGAATTGATGGCGGTGGACACACGTGGCCCAGTCTTGAAGAGCCAGCACGTTTGCAACAACGTCAAAATCCGCATAACCGCGATTTTTATGCAGCCGACGCAGCCTGGGAGTTTATGCAGCAACATCGGCTTGGGCAGTAGGTTTTTTTGATCCACGAAGCGCACGAAGGATGAGGCTATTGGTTATTTGGATTGTTTGAAACACCACACCATGTTCCGATAGCCTAGCGCCATAAGCCTATAGCCTTATCATCTCTGACGCACTGCATTCTAAGTCGGCTATAATAGTAGCAATCAATTGCTTGTTGTAGCACAAGGAGATGATCGATGGCGATCACGAAAGTCGGGGTACTTGGCTGTGGCTTGATGGGCGCGGGCATTGCCCAAGTTGCCGCCCAAGCAGGTTTTATGACGGTTGTGCGAGAAGTTAATCAAGCTGTGTTAGATAAAGGCTTGGATCGCATCAACGCTATTTTGGAAAAGGATGTTAGCAAAGGCAAACTAAGTGCCGCCGACCGCGATGCAAGCTTGGCCCGCTTGTATGGCACCACTAGCTTCGAGGATTTGGCAGATTGCGATTTGATTATTGAGGCGATTGTTGAGCAATTGCCAGCCAAACGCGAAGTTTTTACCGCGCTCGATGAATTGTGTCCCCCCAGCACAATTTTTGTTTCCAACACCTCATCACTAACGATTATGGAAATGGCAGCAGTAACCAAGCGACCCGACCGCTTTGCTGGATTGCACTTCTTCAATCCGGTTCCGGTCATGAAATTGGTCGAAATCGTGCGTGCCCTTACTACCTCCGATGAAACGATTGCCAGCCTGCATGAGTTTACCCGTGCTTTGGGTAAAACCCCGATTAACACCAGCGATACCACCGGATTTATTGTCAATCGCTTGCTTGTACCATTTTTGCTCGATGCCGTGCGCTTGCTTGAAAGCGGCGTTGCCACCCGTGAGGACATCGACGAAGGCATGAAGCTTGGCTGTGGGCATCCGATGGGGCCATTAACCTTGCTCGATTTTGTGGGCATTGATACGGTCTACTCGATCGCCAATATTATGTTTGATGAATTCCGTGAGCCACGCTTTGCCCCGCCGCCATTGCTCCGCCGCATGGTGCTCGCCGGCCATTTCGGGCGCAAATCGGGCCAAGGTTTTTATTCTTACTAAATGAAAGTCAAAAGGCAAAGGGCAAAAGTCAAAATAAACCATTTGCTTGCTTGATTCACGCACTTGCCAGCAAATTCACCTTTTTGCCTTCTGCCACAATGAAAGGCAAAAGGCAAAGGGCAAAAGTCAAAATACATCATATGCCCGTTTGATTCGCTAGACCAATGACAATATAACCTTTCTGCCTTTTGATTTTTGCCTTCTGATTTTACATAGGGGGTTCCATGTCATTTGAAAATATTCTGTTTGAAATTAATGAACAAATTGCAGTTATCACGGTTAATCGGCCTAAGGCCTTGAATGCCTTGAATAGCGCAACCATTCGCGAATTAGGCCAAGCCGTCGAGCAATTAGCCAACAATACCCAAGTGCGAGCATTAATTATTACTGGGGCTGGCGAAAAAGCCTTTGTTGCTGGCGCAGATATTAGCGAGGTTAACAGCATTGAAAGCTCGCTGCAAGGCAGCCAAATGTCGGAAGCCTTGCACGATGTGCTCTGGAAACTAGGCGAATTGCCACAAGTCACAATCGCTGCAATTAATGGTTTTGCGCTTGGTGGTGGCTTTGAGCTAGCCTTGGGCTGCGATATTCGAATCGCCAGCGAACAAGCTCAGGTTGGCTTGCCTGAAGTTGGTTTGGGGCTTGTGCCTGGTTGGGGTGGGGCTTTGCGGGTTCAACGCTTGGCTGGCACTGGTGTGGCCAAATATTTAGTCCTCACTGGCGAACGGATTCCAGCCAGCGAAGCGCAGCGGCTTGGCTTAATTGAAAAAATCGTGCCTGCTGCCGAATTGCTTGATCAAGCGCATCAATTGGCGGCCAAAGTTGCCAAAAATGCCCCATTAGCGACGGCTCTTGCCAAACGGTTAATCAATCGGGGCGCAGAAATGAGCTTGCGCGATGCCATCGCCTACGAAAATGGCCTCTTTGGCCAACTTTGCGTTACCGAAGATGTCAAGGAAGGGACGAGCGCCTTTTTAGAAAAACGCGCTGCCAAATGGCAAGGGAAATAACTCAACCTTTAGGCTGAGTTGAGCAAGCTGCTAGTTAGGTATAATCGTACATACGTTCTGTTATAGGAGTGTGTATCAGATGCAAAACGCTACTGTTGCCGAGATGATCGCCGCTTTGGATGCTGATCGGGCTGCCAACCAAGCCAAATTTGGAGCACTCGACCCCAATGCTGTGGTTTATGCTGATGGCCCTTGGACGGTGACCAACATTATTTGCCATCTTACGATTTGGGAAGAAGAGTTTTTGAAGGGTTTGCAGGCACATCAAGCTGGCCAAGGCTATCTGACCGAAATGCCCGATTTGGAAGGCGAAGCAGCGCTCAATGCTTTCAATGGTCGCACCGTCGCAGAACGCAATCAGCTTAGCTACGAACAAGCACTTGAGCAATGGACAAACGTGCGCCAGCAAATCAAGAATACCTTGGCAAGCTTCACGCCTGAGCAACTAGCAGCGCCAATGATTGCGCCTTGGGGTGGTGAAGCAGCCTCGCCAGTTGCCCAAACTGGTGGCTGTATCTGGCACGAAGGCCATCATTTAAAGGAAACCTTAGCCGCTGTTGGCAACGATAGCGCTCAGGTTGGTTAACATTTCAGCCCTGCTTCCAATTTTAAGGAAGCAGGGCTGGTTTGAATTCTAGCCGCGGCGCTCGTAGTTGGGAGCTTCGTTGGTGATCGTTACATCGTGGGGATGGCTTTCGGCCAAACCTGCGGGCGAAATCCGCGAGAAGCGGGCATTCTTGCGCAATTCATCAACATTATGCGCCCCAACATAGCCCATACCTGAGCGCAAACCACCGACCAATTGATAAATGGTATCGGCCAATGCGCCTTTGTAGGGAACCATCCCTTCAATTCCTTCGGCCACCAACTTGCGAGCAGGCTGGTTGCTTTGGAAATAGCGGTCGCTACTGCCTTGCTGCATCGCACCAATCGAACCCATGCCACGATACGATTTGAATGAGCGGCCTTGGTAGAGAATCATCTCGCCTGGCGATTCGTCGGTTCCTGCTAATAAGCCACCCAGCATAACCGTGTGTGCGCCGGCAGCCAGTGCTTTGGCCACATCACCACTATACTTAATCCCACCATCAGCAATGATTGGCACGCCAGCTTCTTCGGCAGCTTTAACACACTCCATTACCGCTGTAACTTGGGCCATCCCCGCACCTGATACCACCCGAGTGGTACAAATCGATCCGGGCCCTTGTCCGACCTTAACCGCATCAGCGCCGTGTTCGATCAAGGCACGAGCACCTTCGCCAGTACTCACATTCCCACCAATGATTTGCAGCTCAGGATATTGTTGTTTGATGCGGGCAATTGCATCGAGCACGGCTTTGGAGTGGCCATGAGCAGTATCGACCGCAATCACATCAACCCCAGCCTCAACCAACAAACGCACCCGCTCGAGTTCGCTGGTCGAAGCGCCGACGGCAGCGCCAACTCGCAAGCGGCCATAAGCATCTTTGGTGGCGTTAGGATGTTCGATCTGCTTTTGAATATCCTTGACCGTGATCAGACCATTGAGTTTGCCATGTTCATCAACCACCAAAACCTTTTCGATCCGGTGTTGATGCAAGGCTTGTTTGGCTTGTTCGAGGGTTGTGCCAACTGGCACGGTGACCAATTCTTCGCTGGTCATCAATTCGCTGATTTTGCGGCTGGGGTCGGTTTCAAAGCGTAAATCGCGGTTGGTAAGTATCCCGACGAGTTCGCCAGCAGCGCTGGTAATCGGCACCCCTGAAATATGGTAATCGCTCATGAGTTCCCAGGCTTCGCCGATGGTTTGTTCGGGGCGCAAAGTGATGGGATCAGTGATCATGCCACTTTCTGAGCGTTTGACCCGCCGCACCAAATCTGCTTGTTGGGCAGGAGCCATATTTTTGTGAATAATGCCAAGGCCACCTTCGCGAGCCAGCGCAATTGCCATGCGATCTTCGGTCACCGTATCCATCGCAGATGAGACAACTGGAATGTTCAAACGAATCTCGCGGGTTAGCCACGTGCTAACGTCGATTTGTGAAGGCAAGACATCCGAGTAGGCTGGAATCAACAGCACATCATCATAGGTCAGCCCTTCAAACGCGAACTTAGCACTCCAATCGATTGGCATGGGGTTATCCTCCTTGGGATATATGAAAAGCTCACCGCAGGATGCAGTGAGCCATCCGACGCAGAACCTTGCGTCATCCTTCAGTTGTCCGATTGCCGATACAATAGGCCTATTATAGCACCATCGAGGCTTTGTTTTGCGATAATCGCGAGATCTTCTGGGCAATTTAAGCCGTATAGTTAATCGGGGTAGTTACTATGCCTCGCTTGATATTCGCATTGATCATGTTAGTTGTCGAGAACATCTTCCCATGAACATTCTTATCATTAGTCTATTTTTGCTGCTCTACGGCGGGATCAATAGCTACATCGGCATCCGAACTTGGCAGTGGCTTCAATCGCTAGTTCCGCGAGCATTGCCAGGCTGGGTTAAGTGGGTTTATTGGATCGGATTTGCGGGGTTGGCCAGCGCCTATTTTCTGCTTCGCTTTGCCGCAAGCTTTATGCCTGCGAGCCTCAGTACCATTTTGGCCCAAATTGGCAGTTACTGGTGGGCAATCTTTGTCTATGCCGGGCTGTTGCTGGCACTAGTAGACTTGCTGCGCTTGATCCTGCGCAAAACCAAATTACTCGCTGCGTGGAAGCTCAGATCGCAGGCGACCCTAAGAATGACTGGCACAGTCATCTTTACAATTATTCTCACCGCCATCATCTATGGAACGTGGCGGGCCCGCACTCCAGTGGTTACCGAGTATACGCTCAACATTGCCAAACCAGCAGGCAGCTATCGTGAGTTGTCGGTTGTGCTGGTTTCCGATAATCACCTTGGCTTGATCAATGGCAATGGTCGGATTCAAGAGCTGGTTACCATGGTTAATCAGCTTCAGCCAGACCTTATTCTGATCGCAGGCGATTTGATTGATGACGATTTTAAGCCGTTTCTTGATCAAGCGATGGCTAGCGAACTCAGCAAGCTGCAAGCTCGACTTGGCATCTATGCAATTATGGGCAATCACGATGTGCGCGACCCCGAATTGCCAAGCTTTCGCGCCGAGTTGGAACAAGCCGGCATTCAGTTGCTGATTGATGAGTGGGTTGTAGTAGATAATAGTTTGGTGCTGGCTGGGCGCGATGATCCTTCCCCGCCACGGGCTGCTGGTGAAGGGATGGCCCTAGCTGATATTATCGCCAATACAGACCGCTCATTGCCGCTGCTGGTGATGGATCATAACCCTAATCGATTGAATGATACGATTGCCGTTGAAGCCGATCTGCAAGTTTCGGGGCATACCCATGCCGGGCAAATTTTCCCGTTCAATCTCGTTACAAATATGATGTATGAAGAAGATTGGGGAGCATTGCAACGTGGCTCGACCCATGTGGTTGTCTCATCGGGTTTTGGCACGTGGGGGCCACCAATGCGGATTGGCACCTACCCTGAGGTTGTGCACATTCAACTAACGTTTGGTCAATAGCAACTACTCTTGTTACAAGTTAACCCAAGCCCCTCTGCTATAGCCTAGAAGAGGGGCTTTTGCTGATCGTTTTAGGGTTTGCGCCACGCCTCATCATAGTCGCGGCCAAGCAACAACACTAAAGCTGCGTCGCCCTTTGGTTGTTCGGGAGCTGGGCTGGTTTTGCTTACCACAATAATGTTGCGGCTGCTAATCCCCAATTCAGCAGCAAGTTGCTCACGCAGTTCTTTATGATTGCCAAAATCGATGATTTTGGTGGTGTCATACACGGTTGAAGCGGTTGAAGGATTGAGCAATTGATAGTCACGGTTTTCGAGGTGAGTTGCTACATCGCCTGCCAAACCACTAATTTGCGCTCCATTGATCACTTCGATGCTTAGATTGTCGTCCGAAGGTGTGTTTGAGCTACCATCAATTGGGCTATTGGTATCAGGAATTGGGCTGGTCAATAATTGATCAACCGTGGCCGCGATGCTGGCAGGGTCCCAAATTGGCACATACTGCGACTCATCCATATAGCCGATTACTGAGCTGGTATCCCATTTGACACTCTTGATCCGGCCATTGGCAATATCACTGCCAAGCCCAGCCAAAGCCCGTAAATTGCCAAGGTCATCGATTGGCAGGTCGGTATAGAACGAGCCTTTGAGTTGTGCAGCAAGGCTATCCAAGGCATCAATTTGGTCGAGCAAGCCTTTATCTTTGAGGGTTTGAACCAGCGCTCGAATCACATCTTGTTGGCGGCGTGAGCGGCCATAATCAGCATCTTGATGGCGTGAACGGGCATAACGCAGCGCAGTTGTGCCATCCATGTGTTGCAAGCCAGCCGGAATAAACAGCCGAATCACTCCATAATCGTCATCATCGGTTGGGTAAGTCGCATCCCATAGCGGGCGTTGCACATCGATTGTAATGCCCCCAACGGCATCAACAATTTTGCGAAAGCCCTTAAAATCGACTTGAGCAACATAATCGATATTAATATTCAGCATATTGGCGACGGTATCGCGGGTTAATGCCATTGCCTGAGTTGAAGGAATCGTCATATTTTGGGCGATACCTTCTTTATAACCCAGTTCGTAGGCTGCATTAATTCGCTGCGAACATGTGCCTGGGGCATCGTAGCCTGGAATTTCGGCACAACTATCGCGCGGAATCGAAACCATGCTGGCCCATTTTTGGGTTGGATCAATATGCAACACAATGATGGTATCAGTGCGAGCTTTGGTATCATTTTCACGTAAATCGACCCCAATCAACAACAAATTAAAGGGATCTTTGACAATATCGGGGGTTGCCAAAGGTTGATTGGGCTGAGGATTAGGATTATTAGGATTTTCGACTAGGTTTGGCGCTTGGGTTGGGATGGTTACTAAGGCATCACTTGTGGCATTTTTAACCTTTAAATAGGCCCAAAGTGCCCCACCACCACCGACCAAAACCACCGTTAGCAAGACCCCAAGCATAACCATACCACAGCCAGCTCCACGCGAGGTACGTTTGATTGGATCTGTTTTGGGTGGCAATGGGCGCGAGGTTGGTCGGCTGCCAACCGCCGATTGGACTGCCTTGGGCACACGAACATATGATCCTTCGTGGTCAGCACGTGGTACGGCCCGTGGGCGTGGGCGTGCAGCAGCAGTCGAATTATTGTTCAACAACAGATCATTCATCAACGCCGCGTCGTTGGCAGCATCGGCTTTAGCTGCGGCACGTGAACGAGTTGGCAAGGGTGTGGTAGCTTGACTACGAACATGCTCAGCATCGAGCGATAGATCATTGGCTGACCCGTTGGTCGATTCCTCAGGTGTATCGGTTTTTGCAGGCATGCAGCTATCTACTCCTTGTTTGTTGATGATTGATATTGGGCACGATGATGCAGCACGAATTGCTCAACCGCATCTAAGACTGCTGGCGATTCACCATCGCGGAGCATTTCGTGGCCACTTTTATCGAACCACAGTAATTGTTTATCGCTGGAGCCAACTTGGCGATAGATCGCTTCGGCGGCGGATGTGGGAATTGTACGATCTTGATGTGAATGAATGATTAAGATTGGTGCAGTAATTCGTGGCAATTGTTGTTCCACGACTTTGGCATAGCGCCAAAGCGAAACAAAGGCCGGAGCCGGAAAGCGCCGATAATTGCCATGTTGGCGGCCTGTCTCTTTATCGTACCAACCTGCGCCCATATCGCGATTTTCATCGCCCCACATCCCTAGCATTGGCGCAACATAGCGTGCCCGATCGGCATGTTTATAGTGGAAGCGCATGGCAGCGGCCACGCTAACCACCCCAATAACGTCATCGCGATGAGCTGCTGCTAGGTGATTGGCCACGAGGCCACCCATAGAAAGCCCAATCAAAATAACTTTATCGACCTCGCGCCGTAAATCACGCAAGGCTGCATTGGCATCAGCATACCAATCGTGCCAGGTTACGCCCTGCAAATCTTCGGGCAAGGTGCCATGACCACGCAAATAGGGCATGCGATACGGAATATGATGGGGAGCTAAACGGCTTGGCACCCGATTGACTGAATCGGCGCATGAAGTAAAGCCGTGAAGAATTAAACAACCAACACTTGACATGAATTATGATCTTTCTTACACCCTGCGGCCACTTTTGGTATAATGCGACAGCAGATCATTCAACGGAGAACCGTAATGGGCATTAAAGAGTTTTTTGTGGCATTTCGAGATGCCATCGATGGCGAATATGATCGGCGAGTTAAAGCCGCCAGTGAAGTTCGTGAATATAGCATTGGTGGTCATGGCCATCACGATCATCATGATGCTGACCACGGCCATGATCATCACGATGCGATCAATCACGATAGCCATGACACCCAGGTCGTTGTTGGTAGTCACGCTGAGGAAACCACTTCACAGCACTAAACGCACGACAGCACCCCAAAAACGGGGTGTTGTCGTTTTTACCACTCATATCATGCCATAGCCACGGCACAGCGTCAATGTAGCGCAACTGACAGCTAGGTGAAATAGAACGTAGGAATTCATGTCACAGCAAATGCCCGCAGGTTTTACGATTTTAGCAATTGAAACATCGTGCGATGAAACCGCCGCCGCCGTTATTCGCGATGGCCGCGAGATTGTGGCCAATAGCGTCGCTTCACAAATCGATATTCATCAACGCTATGGTGGCGTTGTGCCCGAAGTGGCTTCGCGCCAACATATTCTGACGATTACACCCGTGATTAATACGGTGCTGGCCCAAGTGCCCGGCGGTTGGAGCGCGATTAATGCGGTTGCCACAACTTATGGACCAGGCTTAGCTGGCGCTTTATTAACTGGAATTAACACCGCCAAGGCGATTGCGTGGTCGCGCAATTTGCCGTTTATCGGGGTTAATCACCTCGAAGGCCATATTTATGCTTCGTGGCTGCATACTGCCAAAGATCTAGCCTACCAAGCCCCCGAATTTCCGTGTGTCGCCTTGATTGTTTCTGGTGGCCACACGGCCTTGGTGTTGCTCAACGATCATGGTGATTATCGTTTGCTTGGGCAAACCCGCGATGATGCAGTGGGCGAGGCTTTCGATAAGGTAGCGCGAATTATGGGCTTGGGCTATCCAGGCGGCCCGCAAATGGAAAAAGTCGCGCGTGGGGTTAATCCAGGTGCACTCAAATTGCCCCGAGCATGGTTGCGCGGAACCTACGATTGGAGCTTTAGCGGCCTCAAAACCGCTGTGCTGAACGTGGTCAATGATCGTTTGGGTGAGCGCATGGAGAAAGTTAAACTTGCTGAAGTTGACCCAGCCTTCACCGCCCAGCTTGCCGCTGCCTTCCAAGATTCGGCAGTCGATGTGTTGGTGCAAAAAACCGTGGCTGCTGCTCGCGAATACAAAGCCAAAACGATTATTTTAGCTGGTGGCGTAGCCGCAAATACTGCCTTACGCGAGCGCTTGAGCGCAACCGCCAAGCCTATTCCGGTAGCCTACCCGCCAATTTGGCTGTGTACCGATAATGCCGCCATGATCGGCGCTGCCGCCTATTATCGTTATCAAGCAGGCGTGCAGCAGGATTGGTCGCTCGATGCCACTCCCAGTCTCAAGCTGATTTAAGGGGTAATTTTAACCACGAAGAGCACGAAGGGAGTATGGCTGTAGGCTATGAGGCTATTGGCTATCGGAATATTTTCTAGCATTTCAAATGATCCAAAAGCCGATAGCCTTTAGCCACATGCCCCTATGTTCTTTGCTCTATGCTCTTAAGCTTGGCATACTGGGCAAATATGGGTAGAGCGTTGGGCCACGACGATGCGCTCGATTGGCGTGCCACAGCGCCGGCATGGCTCGCCAGTTCGTCCATAAGCCTCAAGGTGATATTGGTTTTCGCCGCTTGCCCCATAGGCATCGCGATAATTGACCAAGGTTGTGCCACGATGCTCAATTGAGTTGCGCAGTACAGTTTTAATCGCCTCGAATAGCTCGGCAATTTCGTTGGCGTTTAGGCTATTGGCGGAGCGCAAGGGGTGAATTTTGGCCAACCACAACGCTTCATCAGCATAAATATTGCCAACTCCCGCCAAGACACTTTGATCAAGCAAGGTTGGCTTGATTTTGGTAGCTTTGCGACTCAAGCGTTGCGCAAAATCATCTAAAGTAAAATCGTCGCCAAGCGGCTCTGGTCCTAAACGTTGATTGAGCGCCGCCACGCCACTGCGATCAACAAGACTCCAACGGCCAAATTTGCGTGGGTCGTGAAACCGTAGTTCGCGGCCATTATCCAGCGCTACCACCACATGCGTATGGCGATCGGCAGGTTCGTCGGCAGCCACAACCAACATTTGGCCAGTCATGCGCAGATGCACAATCAAGGTTTCGTGGTTATCAAGCTCGATCAGCAAATATTTGGCCCGCCGCTGAACTTGCTGAATCTGGCGTTGGGCGATAGCCTCGGCAAACAATTCAGGGCTATGGGTATCGACAATTTTGGGCCAGCCAAGGCTGCGCAATGCCACAAAATACCGCCCAACAAGCTCTTGCTCAAGCGAACGACGAACGGTTTCAACTTCTGGTAATTCTGGCATAAGCGTTTGTTTCTAAAATAGATAAGCGGATTGCAGTTGCAAGCCGCTGGTTTGCTGATTAACGTTCGGGCGTGCCAAGGGCGCTATGGCCGCCGCCGCCGCTGGTATTGTCGATCAAAATTGTGCGTTCGGCGACAACCGGCAAATTGGCTTCAACGCTGATGGTATGCGATTGCAAATTTGGGTCAATCGCATCAAGCAAAACTGAAATTCGGCCAGTGCGTGGAATTGTATACTCGACAACTTGGGTTGTGCCATCGTCTTTGCCGAGCGTTACCTTGACTTGGGCTGGGCGTTGATTGGGATTGAGCACTAGCAAGAATTCGGTTGCTGGATCGGCGGTACGGCCTTCGGCAAAATGCCAAACATAATCTGGCTCGGCAGCCCCTAATGTGTTTGTGGCGCTGTTGCCAGCATTGAAATAGCTGGTACGTTCGGCGACAATCGGCTGACTTGAGGTCAACATTGTCCCAACGCCTTGCGGTGATGGCACAATCTCACGCAGATCAACATCGAGCCGCGCCAAGGCTGGCACTTGATAACGCCGCGTAAAGGTCGAACCTTCCTCGGTCATAAAGGTCGTGGTAATTGCCGCTGAAACCGGATTTGGGTTGAGCAAGGCCAAGGTTGTGACGAAGGGATCGAGGGTTGCACCTTCGGCAAAATACCAGGTATTCGATGGGGCAACTGCGCCTTGGGTTAAGAAGCCGCCACCCTTAGTTGGACCAACCAAGACGGTGCGTTCGGCGGCAATCGGCGCAGTCGCCGCGATGCGCAAACCAAACGCCTTGGGATAGTTGCTGCTCAAATCAACTTGGGTGCGAGTAAAAGGTGGCAGTAGCACTTGGCGCGTAGCCGTAATGCCATCGGTTGGCATCATCAGTAAATTAGCCACAACTTCGCTGGGCTGGGGATTATAAAGCCACAACAGGGTGCTGCGATCGTTCGAGCCATCGCCCTCAGCAAAATACCAAGTACGGCTCCAACGACTAATGCCCGATTCGCCCAGTGCATCGTTGGCAAACAACATTGTGCGATCACCAACAATCGCTTGATTGGAACTGACTTCAATGGGCAAATTAAAGGTATCGCTGAAAATTTCGTTGGCGATGATATTGACTCGCTGGCCAGGCTGAATTTCATATTCGCGGCGCACGGCATTGGTTTGCCCAGGCAAGAAGGTCACGATCGTGCGGGCAATTTGGTTGGTTGGATTGAACAACATAATCCGCTCGTTGTAATCGCGGGTGTTGCTTTCAACAAAGGTCAAACGTTTGCGCACGGTCAGTTGGTCAGCGGTACGCCGAATCGATTCAGCTTGCTCAACATTCAAACTGCCCAAGACTGTTAATGTTTGCGGCAAACGATAGGCTTCGCTAATCCAAGCGATAATTTGGCCCAAGCCTGTGCGGGCGGCATCGGTTAAATCGCCAAGTAGCGCCAAGCGAATTGTGCCATTGCTGGCCGGAAAACCATTGCGCCCAGCATAGACATTGCCAGCCTGATCGATCACAAATTGATAGGGCAGGTCGGCGGCTCCCTCAGCTTGGGCAGCGGCTTGCAAAGCTCGCAACATCGTCGGCGGATCAGCCTGGTTATTCAAGGGCAAACTGACTAACTCGATTCGGCGTGGGCGTGAAGGCAGCAAATTCGGAATGCCAGGCAATGCACCCCAACTATTGCGGCTAATCACTTGCGGTGGGCGAGTGAAGGTTGTACCACCAAAGGCAGCTGGAGCACGATTGAGCTGATCGGTAAGTTTAGGGCCGTTGCTAGTATCAATAAAGCGCCAAGCAATTGCTTGCAAACTCGGTGCCGCTGGCTGATTGCTGCTGGTAAAATCAACCTGATATTGCAACCAGCGTGAATCGGCCTCAACCCCAATTGGCCCAAGCAATTGCTCGCCCTCGGCCAGAATTTGGGCCACATTCAAGGTTTGCCATTCGCGCCATTCGGTGCCATTGGCGCTGGTGCGCAGCTTAAGGCTGAGGCTCGTGCCAACTGGGAGTTCGAAATTCCAATGGGCCGAAACCGCATTCCAAACGAATGGCACTTCGTGGGCAACCGATGTAAAAGTACCTTGGGTAGCCGCTTGATCGAGCCGCAACTCGCCATCGCTATTATTGGTCACCAACAAGCCTTCGAGCGTGCCAGCTTGCCAATCGGCGACTGAGCTTTGGGCAAATGTGGCAGTTTGCACCTTACTGGCGGTGTTGGTCTGAGCTTGGGCTTGCCAAGCAATGCCACCGAATGCTAGCGATAAGCCAATTGCTGCCATGAAAAACTTACGGCGCATAGGTACCTCGTCGATAACGACTACGAAATTAAGGACTATAGGCTATCAATATAATGGTTCATTCGATTGACCAAAATATATCCCCTCACCCCCTAGCCCCCTCTCCCGCCTAGCAGACGAGGGGGAATACTGGATCAAGCCCCTCTCCCACCAAATGGGAGAGGGGTAAGGGGTGAGGGAGCATAGCCCTTAATTTTTGCGACTTGCGAAGGTTAATTAATCGAGCCAGTCGGGGTCGTAATAATTGGCAGCATTCCAGAGAATCCAGCCATACGTGCCTTCGACTTCGGCGACTGCTTGCATTTGGGCGCGAACTTCGGTGCGACCATATGGTGTTACTGGATCAAGCCATGTCGCGGTGAAGGCTTGAAGCCACGGTCGTTGCACTGCGTATTTGCCTTCCATGCGCTTTTGGCCTTTTTCGATACTATCCTTGACGATCTCATAAGGGTAGGCATCGGCGTTATCGAAGCCCAACTCATTGCGATCGTAGTGCGAAGGATAGACCATTGCACAGACATAATCGGTGTGATCGGCCATAATTTCAAGGCTTTGGCCAATTTCCCACATATTACGCCATGTGGCATAACCGAACACGTCGATTGAGAAGAATGCGCCTGAACCATTGATATCGCCATGAGCGCGTTTGAGCACATTGCCAATTGCTTCGTACATCACTTCCGGATTATTTTTGGGATCAATCGGCTTGGAGAAAACCAAATTGCTGGTGCTGCCATCCGATGGGAAGCGAATGTAATCGAATTGTACTTCATCAAAGCCAAATGCGGCAATTTCTTTGGCAATGCCCACATTATACTCGGTGACGTTGGGGTTGAATGGATCAAGCCACTTGAGACCACCGTCATCTTCCCAAACTCCGCCAGTGGCCTTGCTTTGGGCGGCCCATTCGGGGTGAGCATCGGCCAAACGATTATCGCGCATTACCGCCATGCGGCCAATTAAGTAGATATCGCGCTTGCGAGCTTCGGCCACAATCCATTCCATATCCAAATAATCGGATGAGGTTTCGGCGGCCAATACCAATGGATGTTGCGAGAGATAGCCTACTCCGCCAACATCGCCAGCAATATCCAGCTTGATATCGATCACCACCGCATTAACTTCGGTTTGATCAACCAAATCAAACAATTCGCTTAATGAAGCTTTTGACGAGCCAGTTGCTGCGGTAATATAAATTGCTTTGGCTACAAATTCTTCAGCTTCTAGATCGGCGGTAAATTTGCCTTCGCTGAGCGCCGTCCAAGCCTTGCGATACCCAGGCGAGAGCACCTGAATTTGGGCATTTTCAGGCACATCGGTTAATTCATAGGTGCCATCGGCATTCAGCCGTGCCATAGTAACGGCAGTGCCAGTGTAGGGATAGGTTTCATCAGCCCCTTCAAATGGCTTGACCATGGCGATAACCGTGCCCTTGGTCAACGGCTTGCCTGTTGTACTATCGACGACTGAGCCACGCACGGTCGAAGGTCGCAAAACCACATCCAACGAGGCGGCTTGCGGCAATTCTAAGGTTTGGCTGCTGTAATCGGTAGCGCTGAAAACAACTGGTGCATCCAAATCGATGTTCTTAACTGTATAGCGACCTTCAGCATCGCTTTGGGCCGTGGCGCTACCAACGCTGACCGTGGCTCCGCTGACTGGTTTTTGGCTATATTTATCGCTGATGATCCCAGTTAAGCTGGTTGGGCGCAGCGAAACATCGTAGCTTGTTTGTTTTTCGAGGGTAGCGGTGGCACTGGTGTAATCGGTTGCCACAATCACCACTTCAGCCTTTTCAGCAACATCGGTCAATTTGTAGCGGCCATCAGCGCCGCTGGTGGCTTGGCTCGTGCCAGCCTTGACCGTCACGCCAGCCACAGGCTGTTGTGAGTATTGATCAAGCACAACCCCGCTGATCGTGTTGGGACGAATCGTCAGATTAACTTCTACCGGAGTTTGCTCATCGACAGGAGTTTTATCGGCCAAACTAAGCGTAGCTGAGCTATAATCGCTGGCTTGAACTAAGAGTGAATTGGTATTTTCCCATTCATTAATCGTCCATTTACCATCAGCATCACTCGTAGCGCTTGCTTCGCCAACTTGAATGGTTACTCCAGCAACGGGCTTTTGGGTATAGCTATCTGTTACAATTCCCGTCAGTGGCGGATTGCTACTGCCACAGGCGGCAAGCACCAACGCAACAGCGCCAAACAGACCAGCTGTTAGGCGACGCTTGGTTTGACTCACAAAATACATCACTTCTGACCTTCCTAAGATTGTGGTGGGTGTCGGTTTAGACGGCGGTAATCATACGTTGCCCATCACTGCCTGTCAAGAAAAAACGCCCGACTGCACAGGCAGTTCAGGCGTTTTTTGATTAAGAGTTGCTAAGTTTTAGCGTTCAAGATGATATGGCACGCTAATCACGATTTTATTGCGTCGGAATAGCAGCGCACCTTTCAAGAAGAAGGCGGTTTGGTTATGTAAGGCATATTCCCAAATTCGCGCCGGAATAAATTCAGGCAAGATAATGGTTAGAATATCATCATTGCGCTCAGCTTCAATCCGATCAACATAGCGTAAAACTGGGCGTAACAATGAACGATATTTAGATATTTCAATATCCAAGGGCACATCTGGCTCCCACTGTTGCCAGCGTTCTTGTAGACGTTCAGTTTTTTCGTGTTCATGCTCAAATTCAATATACAAAGCGCGAACTTTACCTGGAGCAATTGATTTGGCATATTCAAGCGCTTTAACCGTGCCACGATGCAATGATGATACGAGCACAATCACATTATTTTCTAATGGCACGGGTTTGCTAAACCCTTCCAATGAAAGTTGTTTGGCTACGCCTTTGTAATGACGATTGATCGTAGTAAAAATCAAAACGAGAATTGGAATACAAATAACCACCAACCATGCACCTTCTTTGAATTTCGTTGTGCCGTTGATGATCAAAACGATCCCAGTTGCGATCGCGCCAACTGCATTCACCACTAAATTAAGTTGCCAACCCTTGGTTTTGAGCCGCAACCAGCGCAACACCATCCCCGATTGCGAGAGTGTGAATGAGAGAAACACGCCAACCGCATACAAGGGAATTAAGTTGGTAACCGAGCCATCAAAACCAATCACCAACAGTGCAGCAGCAACCGCCAAGAAAAGAATCCCATTCGAGAAGACCAAACGATCGCCCAATGATGAGAATTGGCGGGGCAAGAAGCCATCTCGGGCCAACAACGACATCAATCGTGGGAAATCGGCGTAGCTGGTATTGGCTGCAACCAGCAAAATTGCGGCGGTTGAGATTTGCAACATGCCATGCATCACTTTGGGGAAGCCCGTTTCGCTGCCCGTCGTGCGCCCCCAAATGCCTCGCCCAATTTGCGAAATCACGGTTTCGTTGAATTGCGGGCGTGCGCCATACTTGTGAGCAAACCAGGTAATGCCAGCGAACATCACTAATAGTAATCCCGCCATCCAAACCATGGTGACGCGAGCGTTGTGTGGCTCTGGCTTGCGAAATGCTGGTACGCCATTCGAAATTGCCTCAACCCCGGTTAATGCTGAACAGCCCGAGGCAAACGCGCCCATCAGCAAAAAGGCGGTCATAGCCTCAGTTCCAAATGGCGAGAAGCTTTGTTCATGTGGCCCCATCAGGTTATCCGAAAGCACTAACGGCTGAATATCGCCTGTAAATTGTTTGTAAAAGCCATAGCCGAGGGTCAACATAATGACTGTAATAAAAAAGTAGGTAGGCAGCGAGAAAATCGCCCCCGATTCGCGAATCCCACGCAAATTGGCCAAGGTCAGAATGAGAATCCCAATCAAACAAATTTCAATTCGATAATCACGCAACGGCTCGACCAATGAGATCAACTGCGAAACGCCCGACGAGATCGACACTGCCACAGTCAGAATATAGTCAATTAATAATGCACCGCCAGCGATCAAACCCGGAAGAGTGCCTAAATTATCCGAGGCCACGATGTACGAGCCACCACCGCTGGGATAGGCCGTGATTGTTTGGCGATACGAGATCGTCACGATCATCAACAAAACAGCGATGCCGATGCCCAGCCACAGCGATGAGCTAAACGCAATGATGCCGGCTGGCACAAGGTGGACAAGCATTTCTTCGGTGGCATAGGCGACTGATGATAAAGCATCAGACGAGAAGACTGCGAGCGCGGTTTTTTTATCCAAGCGCTCATGCGATTGGGCCGCAGTCTCCAACGGATTCCCCACTAAAACCCCCTTCAATTGGGTCAACATGGACAAACTCCTTGGCGTTTCCTCAAAACGAGGGTTAATTACACATATTTAATTGAACAAATGTTCTGTATTTAAGGTCGCAATAAATTACCCTTAAGCTGACGACACCTCGACTGAGCAGCTTAAACAGTATTTATTGGAGCATTATTGTTGCAGTGAAATTAGGCTTTAGGTGGAGAATGCGGTGAGTGCCGTGCTTGTTGCGAACAATACGGTAAAGCGACATTGGTTAAGTTGGATTGGTGTAGCTGAAAGCGCATACCCGTTTCCATTTGCATAAAAAAACCGCCACTATTCAGATATGTCGGCGGTGAACACAGGCTTTGATTATAGTCCACTCTAAACTTTTGTCAATGAGATTGTTAACGAATATGAAATTCGTAACTTGTTTAGCCAAGCTGAACTACTAATCCGTCCCTCCGCTGGAGGGAAACGCAGGGGGATTAAAGCCCCCTGCACCCTCTAAAGGGCAATCTGTGGATTACCTTCGATCTACAATCGTGATCACAGTTTCAGCACTTGGATTAATTTTAGGCGGCTGGTTTTTGGGCCACAATATCTTCCGAGCCAGTTGGAATATAGTGCAAGTGATAAGGGACGCTGATTACCACCACATCTTCATATTTGCGCAATGCCAGCAATAGCATCACAGCAGTTTGGTTGTGCAGCACTTTGGCCATGGTCGAATCGGGCACAAACTCCGGAATAACCACGGTAATCAAATCGCCTGGAAATTCCTTGTTGTTGACTTGATCGACGTAATCGACCAATGGCGTGAGATAATCGCGGTAGTCGGTGTGCAAGAAGACCAATTTGGCCTTGCCCAGCACTTCGTCCCACTGTTCCCAGCGTTTGCGGGTTTTGATTTCTTCCTCTTCGCTACCAACAACTTGGACCACGCGCACATCGTCGGTTAGTTTCAAGGCATATTTGATCGCACGCAACGAGCCACGATGAATGCTGCCAACTGGCACAATCGCCACATCAGCGGGCGAACGCAAATCGCTTGGTTTCAAGCCTGTTAGGCTCAAATTGGTTGCCACATGGTCATAGTGTGCTTTGATCTTGCGGAACAAAAGCATGATCAACGGCAAGGCCACAATAATCAGCCATGCACCTTCGGTAAATTTGGTAACTGTCAACACCACCAAAACCACAGCCGTCAAGCCAACCCCAATGATGCTGGGAATTCGTTTGAGCTTGTAGTTTGGCTCATAGTGCAGAGTGGTGATGCCAGTGTCGAGGCTTTCGCCTGGCTTGAGTTTGGCAACTTTGCGCCACATCACAATCATGCCAGCTTGCGAAAGCGTAAACGAGAGGAACACCCCAATCGCATACAATGGCAACAGGTGATGTTCTTCGCCGCCGAAAGCTGCCAGCAAGGCCGAGGCCAAAAAGGCCAGCGCGATCACGCCTGAGCTATAGACCAAACGGCTACCCAAGCGCGAGAGCCAACGCGGCAAGAAACCGTCATTCGACAAGAAGGCCGCGATCCGTGGGAAGTCGGCATAAGCAGTGTTAGCAGCTAGGATCAAAATCAACATGGTGGTAAATTGAACCCAGTAGTACAGAAACCCACTACCAACAATCGTGCGTGTCATTTGCGAAAGTACACTCTCGCCACCTTCATGCAGCAGGGTAATCGGAATATGGGTAGCAATAAAGCTAATTCCAATAAACAAGGTCATGGCCATGACGGCCATGGCTCGCATGGTAATGATCGCATTTTTTGGCGCTGGGTTACGAAACGCTTGTACGCCGTCGCTGATTGCTTCAATCCCAGTCAAGGCGGTACAACCACCAGCAAAGGCCCGCAAGACCAGCCAGATCAAGCCAAAGTTATCAAGGCCTGAACGAGCGGTTTCGTCGGTTGCGACGCTGCGTGGTGGCAATGGCTCGCCGAAAATTCCAAAATAGCGGGCAAGGCCAATCGCGATCACTACGAACACCCCAAACACAAAGGCATAGGTGGGGATGGCAAAGATCGTGCCGCTTTCGCGCACACCACGTAAGTTCAGCCAGGTAATTAAAAGGATAATCCCAATTCCGATTAATACCCGATGCTCATGAAAGAATGCGACATCGGGGAAGGCCGAAGAAATTGCTTTAACCCCCGCCGAAACCGAAACCGCCACGGTCAGCACATAATCACTAAGAATCGAAGCACCTGCCAACCATGAAGCTGTGCGACCGAGGTTATCCTTACTGACCATATACGCGCCGCCACCCATTGGGTAGTGGTGAATGGTTTGGTTGTAGCTCAAGACGACCAACAGCACCAAGGCCGCAATCCCGATCGCAATCGGCAAGGTGTAACTTAATGCTGCGGCGCTGATCAAAATCAGCACCCGCATAATCGCTTCAGTGGCATAGGCATTGGAGCTAATTGGGTCGGATGCAAAGACTGCCAATCCGCGAATTTTGTCGAGCCGTTCGTGCTGGGCACTACTGCTGGGGAACGGCTTCCCGATGAGTAGCTGTTTGATATTCATGGTTGATGTCCTTTCAAAGTGGATTGACAGCCTTCGCCACTTGGTTAATTTCGCTCTAAAATGCGCCACTGGTTTTGCCAAGTGCGACAAACCGTGTGGCGCATATATTCTGTCAGCGTTAGGCTATACGTTGTTACAATCGCGGGGGTTACTTAACCAGTAATCACACGCACCAAAAAGATCGTAACCATTACAAGCCCGAGTGAAACCTGAATTGCAATACTTACGAGCCAATTTTTGATGGTGCGCCATGAAACATCGAGCACGAATTTTCGATCGCGCCAGCGTTGCCATTCTGGCAATAATGCCCCAATGATCGAGCCAATCAGCATGCCTGGAATGTTCAGAATGAGTAGGCCAATGATACCACCAATCATGCTAAAGATTGTTGCCCAAATTGAGGCTCCACCACGGCGCTGGCCCAACGCACCAACCCAAATATCACTGGTCATGGCAATCAGGGCAATCGCGCCCAAAACGGCCAACGTGCCCCAGCCAATCACCACAAAATCGGTCATCGAGGCATACAATAATGCCCCAAGCCAAATCAAGGCTGCGCCTGGCAAGATTGGCAAAATTACCACGCTCACCAAGCCGAGAAACATAATCAACAATGCAAGTGCTAGTTCCAAATGTTAACCCTCAAAACGTAAATGGGTCTGCCCAACTTCGATCACATCGCCTGGTCGAACCAGTTGGCGGCCTTGTACTGGAATGCCGTTGATTTTGGTGCCATGACTGCTGCCTGCATCTTCAATTTCAATGCCACGAGGATCACGATAGATGATCGTATGGCGACGTGAAACGGTGCTATCACCGCTAATTGCCACGGCAAGCGAGGCTTCACGGCCAATAAAAATTTGATTTTCACGCAGCAAATAGAACTTGTTCAATTCGGCTCCCCGGACAACCGTTAATTTGCCCCACGCTGGCCCGCCTGCCGGAGCCGCGCTGGGTGGGGCATAACTCTGGTTCAATGGCGGCGTTGATCCGACGATTGGTTGCGAGGCAAGGTTGCGTTGCTGTTGGGCCATTGCTTGATCATAATGAATTGGTGGCGGTGGGGCAAAACCACCAGCGGGAATCGCCGCAGGGCGGGCGTTGTGCTTGCGACGGCGAATTAAAAAGACGGTTAATCCGCCCAAAACTACCAACATGACCGCGCTAAACCCAAGCAGCATGATTAAATTGGATTTTCCTTCAGGGCCGCCAACTGCTGCAGCACTACCTTTAACTGGGCCACCCAAGGCATTGCAAGCATTGACACGGCCTTTGCCAAGGTTGCTTGGCTCGAAATAGGTGATTGGGCCATAGCGCTTAATCGGATTTTGCGCTGAAATATCATCAGCAGTTTTTTCGATTTCAGCCCGTACTTGGTCGGCATTCCAATCGGGGTGTTGGGCAAATAGCAAGGCTGCCAAGCCAGCAACCACTGGCGTAGCTTGCGATGTGCCGCTCATTTGATCGTAGTTTTTGTTGAAGCGTTCTTCAGCAGGCAACTGACTGGTCATATACACATCGTAGGTGGGCATTGTTGAGTAAATGCCTGCCCCTGGTGCCGAAACCGAAATCCACTTACCATAGTTCGAAAAATCGGTTTTGCGATCATCAGGATCAGTTGCGGCCACGACCATGGCAAATTCTTCAACCCCAAAGGCGAAGTTGGGCAAGGGCACAAACGAATTACCAGCGGCGATAATCACCAGTACGCCAGCGGCATCGGCCTCTTTGATTGCCTCAACAATATCTTCGCTATCGAGCGGTAACATCGAGCCAAGGCTCATATTGATGATCTGGACATTTTTGCTAACGGCATAGCGAATGCCCGCAATAATATCTTGATTCGTGCCCGAACCATCGGCAGCCATCACCCGAATTGGCAAAATGCGCGTGCCCCCACCGGCAACCCCTGCAATTCCTTTACTGTTGTTGATGGTGGCGGCAATAATGCCTGAAACATGGGTTCCGTGGCCATTCTCATCCGATGGATCATCATCGCCATCGACAGCATCAAAGCCGTCGGTGCGCAAGACATCGACCAAATCGGGGTGGTTCATATCAACGCCAGAGTCGATCACGGCCACAGTAACATCGGAGTTACCCGTCAAATGCTCCCATGCACACGCTAAACCAAGTTGGCGAATGACCCATTGTTTATTTGCGTCGGGGTCGTTGGGTGGGCCAGTTAAGGCATTTTGGGCATAGACTGGCGTGCCGACCAGCAAGATCAAACAAAAAACAAGTGCAATGCGACGGCTCATGATATAATCGCCTCCTGACAAACACTCAGCACGCTGGAGGATTCCCCATGCGTTTCAAACAGTTGCTTATTGGCTGCCTTTTGCTTACACTCACAGCCTGTGGTGGCGATGATACCGCACCCGTCAACCAAGTCAAGGCATTTGTTGCAGCAACTGAAGAACGGAATGTTGATCGGATGATTGCCTTGATGGTTCCCGATATGCGGCGTGATGCTGGTTGGCAGCTGCGGCAGGTGATGCCACGAATTCAATCAATCGATTATCAAGATGATCAATATACACTCGAAAAAATTGATGATGGTCGGGCGTATGTGCAAGTTAATGGTATTTTGGTGGCGCAAATGACCGATGGCCAAACGGTTGAATATCCTGCCAATCAGTTAGTCGAGTTGATCGAGCAAGATGATGGCACATGGTTGGTGGCAAATAGTGGCTTTGAAATTCCAAACCAACCGTAGATTTAATCTAGAACGAGCGCTGAACATTCAGCGCTCGTTGGTTTTACTGGCTTGGCTCCACAATTTCGAGCACTGCCTCATTTAATGGTAAGGCATAGGCTCCTGCCGAACGTCGTGGGAATTGATGTTGGCTAACTGGCAAGAAGCGGCCTGCATCTTCCAAATAGAGATATTGGGTGATAACACTGCGCATATGCTCAATTTCCAACACATTGAAAGCATTTTTACCACGATACCAACGCCGCCCACGCCGCGAGGTTGCTGTGCCAGCCTGCACAATCACGGTACCTTGGCGCAAATCAGGGTCGAACTCCAAGGTGTTGCCAATGTATGAAGCATGGGTATGGCCACATAGCACCAACTCGACATTGCTGCGATCAAAAGTTCTAAGTGCTGCCGCCGCATTCTGAATCACATCGCGAGTTTCGCCTGGTGGCATGACCGGATGGTGGTGCATGACCACGATTTTGCATAAACTATCAGGATAGCGGGCTAAGCTTCGCTCAAGCTCCAGCAATTGCTGATCGGTCAATTTGCCGCCATCGACCGTAAACGAGCGGGTAGTATTGACCCCAACCGCCACGAAATCATCATTGCCCCACACTGGCTCTAAAATCGGCGAGATATATTTTTTGTAGTAATAGTTTGGCCGCAGCATCCGATAGAGTGCATTGTAAAGCGGCACATCGTGATTGCCCATCACCGCAATTGTCGGCTGAGGCAATTGGGCCACAAAATCGCGAATCGTCAGCCATTGACTGCGAATATCGGCTCGCTGCACAAAATCACCAGACAACACAGTTAAGGTTGGCTTGATTTGCCAAGCTGCCTCAAGAATTTGTTGGGCTTTTTCGGGGTTGAAGGGTGGGCCAGCGTGTAAATCGGAAAGGTGCAGGATGGTCGATGCCATTAAGCCGCTTCCTCGCCTTCACTTGCTGCTGTCGTGGGTTTGGCTTGAACCAAAGTTTTGCCCCGTGCAGCTTGGCTTAATTGACGGGTTACTGCCACAACGCCTGCGATCATCACTGCAAGCATGGTTAATTTAATCAGCAAAAGCAGCATATCCACCTCAAGTTGTAGAGAAAGAATCCGCGCTTATTGTACCATGGTGCAGTTTCCTTGCTAGTGTGGAGCAATCGTAATGCAACTATCGACTGAACGGGGCGATCTTACTCTGCGAGCAGCCCAAACTGATGAATGGCAAGCGTATCGACGTTTGCGCTTAATGGCGCTTCAACAACACCCCAGCTTTTTCGGCTCGGATTACGCCCAAAACGCCGCTGAACCTGATCGCTATTGGCAAGAACGCATGGCGAATTTAGACCCAACCAAACAGCAAACGTTTGTGGCGGTACACGAGTCGCAGTTTGTGGCAATGGTTGGTATTCGGCGCTTTACCGACCCAAAATCGAGTCATCAAGCTGATATTTGGGGAGTCTATACCGACCCAAATTGGCGTGGCAATGGCCTCAGTCGTCAGCTTTTGGGCATGGCCGAAGCCTGGGCTTGGCAACAATCGGTGCAGATTATTCGCTTAGCTGTGAATGTGGCCAATACGAGCGCCATTCAGCTGTATACCCGTTGCGGGTATGCCGTCTATGGGGTTGAGCCAATGGCAATTTATTACGAAGGTATCTATCACGATGAGTTGCTGATGACAAAAAAGAACATACAACATAGAACAGATTTGGATTAAATGTTGTGCTCGAATCCCCTGGCCTTCTTTCTCGCAGCGGCGAGCGAGGTGCGAGGGGAATTGCTGCATTGCTAGCTGATTGAATGATTAGTGCTCTACTCAAAACCCCAGCCTTCAGGGTTTTGTCAGGTGATTACCATTTGCACTCGACATTTACAACCTATAGTAGGAGTGTTATCAACGTATGAGTTGAAGGTTGAACCCATGAAAATCACTTGGTGGATCAGCTTGGGCGGTATATTGGTCAGTTTATAGCTGATGGTAGCATGTACCGCACCAACGAATCAGCGCAATCAGACACCGCCAATCACGACCACAACCACCCAACCACCCAACTATCACCGAATATGCTGCACCAACTCCAGGCAACATTCGCCTATATTCGATTGAACAGCAACAAGCGTTGGGCGAATTGGCAATTGGCGTAAATCCAGATGCATTGGGTATTATGCCAAACAGAGCTTGCCATTTGATCCTACAATGCTGCGCTGGACACCTGATAGCAATTATCTTTTGGCATTAACCTGCGACCCACGTACTCCATGGATCAGAACAAATGCAGTAGTGTATGAGAATAGCCCAACCTGTGATGCAGCTTCGCCAATTCAACATCAACGGCGAGGACTCGTCTTTCGGATGGCTGATCAGCAGCAATTGACCGAGATTGTGTTGCCTGCGCATACTGGCTCGATCAAATTAATCAGCCCAAACCTTCTTGGTATTATTGCTTATGTCAATCAAGAAGCCTTTTTGATTGTTTGCGATATTACAACTGGCCAACAAACCGTGCCGCTAGCGCTTGGCAAGGTTGTGCCAGTAATTGTGTATCCACGCTAAACCGTCAACAAGAATAGAGAAGCTAAATGTCGTAGGGTATAAGGTAAAAACCAGTTTCATTGTTTCCTGATCGTAGGTCGCTCCTAATCCCAATTAATCGCATATCGCCAAAGCTGCATTACGAATACTTAATAATGATAAAATAGAGCCTCAATGAAGAGCAGGTATTCCCCAAAACTTCCCTAGCGTAACAATCGAAGGAGATTCTGGCACGGCGCTAGGCTCACACTGTGTGGAGGTCGCTTGTATGGACCGTCTGAGGCATCGTTGGTCGTTAATTGGGACAATCCTAGCGTTAATTGGCTTGTGGAGTAGCTTGGTGGTGATTTCGCTGCCCCAACGAACCCAAGCCCAGCCTGTGGTCGAGGAACAACGGATTGTGGCGCGGATTGAGGCCAAAGATCGCGCTGATTCACTGGCACTTAGTGCGCGAGGCCTCGATTTGTTGGAAATGCGCGATAAGCACGATTTGTTTGCATTGATTACGCCAAGCGAATTGGCTAAATTGCAACAAGAAGGCTTTGTCGCTGAAATTGATCAAGAGCAAACTCGTTTGTTGCAAGAACCTTCAATCATGCCAGTCCAAGGTGGATTCCGCACGGTTGAAGAAGGCTATGCCTTGCTTGATCAATGGCATGCAACCTATCCCAACCTAACGGATTTGTTCACCTATGGGACTTCATGGGATAAAGTGACCGCTGGTGGGCCAGCAGGCTACGATTTGCGTGGGATCACACTGACCAATTCGTTGATTCCTGGGCCAAAACCAACCTTCTTCTTAATGTCGGCGATTCATGCCCGTGAAATGTCAACTGCTGAATTGACCTTGCGCTATACCGAGTATTTGCTTTCGCGCTATGAAACCGACCCCGATGTGCATTGGTTGCTTGATGAACACACAATTGTGATTGTGCCTTTTGTCAACCCCGATGGCCGCAAGATTGCCGAGCAAAGCTTATCGCAACGCAAAAATCGCAACACGGTTGATACTTCAAGTTGTAGCGGCGTGAATATTGGGATCGACCTCAACCGCAACTCATCGTTCCACTGGGGCGAAGTTGATAGCCCGAATGGTGATCGTTGTGGCGCAACATGGCCTGGCGTTTCAGCTGCTTCAGAGCCAGAAGTTGCCACCTTACAACAATGGATTCGTGGCGTATTTGCCGATCAACGTGGGCCAAGTGATACTGATCCTGCGCCAGATACCACAACCGGGGTCTATATCTCAATTCACTCATATAGCGATTTGGTCTTGTGGCCATATGGTCACTCAGCCCAACTTGCGCCAAACGATGCCGATTTGCGTGGTTTGGGCAAGAAATTCGCCAGCTACAACGGCTACACACCGCAAAAATCCGACGAACTGTATCCAACCAGTGGTACAACCGACGATTGGGCCTATGGTGAGTTAGGGGTAGCGGCCTATACCTTTGAAATTGGGCCAGAATCAGGCACATGTAGCGGCTTCTTCCCAGCATTTACCTGTTTGGATGGCCAAGCTCCTGGTAATTTCTGGGGTCGCAACTTGCCTGCCTTCTTGTATGCCTCGAAAGTTGCCCGTACACCATATTTGTTGCAACGTGGTCCCGATGCTTTGAATGTAACCGCTCAATCGATGAGCAATGGTTACAAATTGCTGGCAACGATTAATGATGTAACCAATGGCAACCAAACAATTGCTGCTGCCGAAGCCTATGTTGATACACCACCATGGCGAGCTGGGGCAACTGCAATTAGCCTGAGCGCAACCGATGGCAGTTTCAACAGCACCCAAGAAGCGGTCAATGCAACCATTCCGCAAACCTTGAATGCTGGTCGCCACTTAGTCTATTTCCGTGGGCGCGATGCTGCGGGCAACTGGGGGCCGGTTAGCGCTCAATGGCTCGATGTTGCACCGCAAGGCTTGGTTGGGTTTGTCCGCGCAAGCGATAACAATCAGCCAATTGCCAATGCAACGGTCGTCGCCACAACTGGCACGTTTACCAGCACGACGACCAGCGGCGCTGATGGCAGTTATCGTTTGGAATTGCCAGTTGGTAGCTACACGCTCAAGGCCAGTGGCACAGGCTTGACTCCTGCTAGCTACAACCTGACTGTTAGCAGCAATAGTTTCACAACCCAAGATATTAGTTTGGCGCAGTTGGCAGTCTTGACGACCTCGCCCAGTCCATTGACCTTCAACGTGGCCAGTGGCAGCCAAGATCGCACGTTGGTGGTGGGCAATGCTGGTGGTACAAGCTTGAATGCAGCCATCTCACTCGCTCCAACTGGCTATGAAGTTAAGAGCAGTGACGATGCTGGTGGCCCAAGCTATACTTGGAACGACATTAGTAGCACAGGTACACGCCTCAGTTTGGGCGATGATACCTGTTCGGTGGTGAACTTGCCAAGCAGCTTCAATTACTATGGCACCGCCTATAGCAAATTGATTGTCAACAGCAATGGTTTTGTTAGCCCAACCAATGCCACTACCTGTAGCTCAACTGGTACATCGACCAACGGCGTTGTGCCAAGCACGTCAACGCCCAACAATGTGATTGCAGCCTTGTGGGACGACCTTGATCCTGAAGGTTTGACGGGCACGAACGGGGTCTTTACCTATAACGATAGTGCCAACAATCAATTTATTGTTGAATTTAGTGGTGTGCCACACTGGGCAAACAATGGCAACTTCAGCCCCGAAGATTTCCAATTTGTGCTGAATCTGACAACTGGCGATGTTACGCTCAATTATCAAAACATTGATACCCAAAATAGCGTCAGTGTTGGTATCGAAGATAGCACTGGGGCCAATGGCTATCAGTGGGTCTATAACAGCACTGGCCGTTTACACGATAATTTGGCAATTCAATTTGCGGCCTATGCTGGCAGTGCCCCATGGCTCAGTTGGACACCTAGCAACATTGATGTAGCAGCGCGTGGTTCGACGAACGTCCAAGTAACCGCCAATGCTACAGGCCTTGCCAATGGCACCTATCGCACTCGCTTACGAGTTAACGCAGGAGCCAACACGATCAACGGCGACCAAACGGTTCCAGTGGTTTTGAATGTTGGTAGCTCGACAGTCCATGATGTTGCAGTTAGTGCACCGCAAGCAGCCTTGAGTGGGTTCGTTGGTTCAACCATCACCTACACGCTGAGCGTCACTAACACAGGCAATGTCAGCGATAGCTTTAACTTGAGCTTGAGTGGCAATGTTTGGCCAACAACCTTGAGCCAAACCAGTGTTAATTTGGCGGCTGGTGCAAGCACTACAATTCAAGTGTCGGTGGCAATTCCGGCCAATGCTGCCGCCAATAGCACGGATAGCGTGACTATTACGGCAACGTCGGCTGCCGATAGCAGTGCAACCAATAGCATCAGCTTGGTTTCAACCGCTAATAGCATTCCAGTCAGCCAATATAAGGTATTTATGCCCTATATTGTGAAGTAGTTCGAGCAGTTGGGGATTGAGGAATTTGTTGTTGGGATCGGTAACGAGGTTGTTATCGATCCCTTTTTCGATCCACGAAGGACACGAAGAGCACGAAGGATGTAGCTATTGGCGTTTGGCTATGGAAATCATGACAATTCGACACAACGTTCCGCTAACCCATAGCCGCTAGTTGTAATGGTTCATTGGGTTAACAACCATTGTCACCCTCCCTCACCCCCAGCCCCTCTCCCACTGCGGCGGGCGAGGGGAGAGGGATATCCACGGTTGATTCCCCCTCTCCTCGCGTGCGGGAGAGGGGGCTAGGGGGTGAGGGCATGCTGGCCGTTGTTAATGCTATAAACCATTACAGCTACGCTCTTAATGCTAGCCCCTGATCCCCAACAACCGATCCCCAATCCCCATTTATCGGATAAAATAGAACCGCATTCAGAAATAGTCGCCTCAACGCTGCAATGGAAGCGATTACACTCTCCCAAAATCAGACTATTCTGATACCTAAAGCTCAGCCTTTTGCCCCTCGCAAAGCTGCGCTTGACAAATTGAGCCGCTTGTGGGATACTCTCACTTAGTAAATTCATTGGAATAAGTTATGCAGGGACTGCCCAAGAAAGCCAGTCGGGAGCAAAGCAAGCTTCACAACTACCGACTTGTCTTCAAAGCCATCTACGACGGTGGCGCGATTAGTCGGGTGGATGTAGCACGCTTAACCAACCTCACGCCAACCACAGTTTCGAGTAACGTCGCGATCCTACTCGAAGAAGAATTGGTGCAAGAAGTCGGGTTAGCGCCCTCTGGTGGTGGAAAGCCAGCGACATTGCTGAGCGTATTGGATGATGGTCGCCACTTGATAGGTTTGGATGTTGCGGGACACGAACTGCGGGGCACGATCATCAACTTACGTGGGGCAATTCGCCAACGCCAAACGCTCGCGCTGAATGGGGGCAATGTTCTCGAACAATTGTATCAACTGATTGATCAATTGCTAGCGAACACCCACAGCCCAGTTCTCGGAATTGGCATCGGCGCACCAGGGGTCATTAACACCACCGCTGGAGTTGTCCAACAAGCAGTCAACCTTGGTTGGCACAATCTCGCACTCCGCGATTTGTTGGGCAAGCGTTATGGGTTACCGGTCTATTTGGCCAACGATAGTCATGTAACGGCGATTGCTGAACACACGTTTGGCAGCCAGCGCAACGCGGCAAACCTTGTGGTGATCAACGTTGGGCGTGGGATCGGCGCAGGCATTTTTATCAATGGTCGAATTGTTGGTGGTGATGCTTGGGGAGCGGGTGAAATCGGTCACGTCGTGGTTCAACCTCATGGAACTCTCTGTCGTTGTGGCCATTATGGCTGCCTCGAAACTGTTGCCAGCACAAGTGCGCTGCTAACAAAACTTGATGCAACCCAACCACAATCACAGCCATGGACGATTGCCGAGGTCCAAGCGGCCTTAGCCGCGAATGATCCGACTGTCCGAGCCTTGGTTGACGAAGCTGCCTACTATCTTGGCATCGCCATTGCAAATGTAGTGGGTTTGCTCAACGCTCAATCAATTATCCTTGCTGGGTCGCTGGCCCAACTTGGCAATGATTTACTCCAACCGTTACGCCGTTCGCTAGCACAACACGCTTTGCAGACTTTGGTCGCCGCCACCGATGTGCAAGTGAGCACCCTCGGCAGCGATATCGTTACCCTAGGTGCAGCAGCTCTGTTACTAGCCAATGAGCTAGGCATTGTTCGGGATTAAGTTCCAGCAAACCACCCCCGACAGGCTTAGCCACTTAGTTCCTTGTATAGGGGGTTTGCGTGGATCAACGACAGCGCCGGAACGCCAATGGCTGGCGGCTGGGAGTCGATGTAGGGGGGACGAAAATTGCCACCCTACTTGTCGATGGCGATAATCGAGTTTGGGCCAGCGTTCAACGCCCAACCGATACCGCAACTCCAGACCATGCCCTCAAGTCTCTTGCTGATGCGATTTGGGAAACCTTGAAACAAGCCGACCTACCCATTCGGCTCCTTGCGGGCATTGGGATTGGCATTCCAGGCCAAGTCGATACGCAGAGCGGGATTGTTCGGCACGCCGTCAATCTTGGCTGGCAAGCAGTTGATCTACGTGGATTCATCAACGCAACCTTTGGCACGGCCTGTGTGATTGAAAACGATGTTCGAGCAGCAGCATTAGGCATTCAACGCTATTGGTTGGCTGGTTCGATCGATTCGATGTTATATGTTAGTATAGGCACTGGCATAGCCGCTGGCATGATTCTTGATGGTACTGTCTACCGTGGTAGTCACGGAATGGCGGGCGAAATCGGCCATGCACGCTTCGGATCATCAACAATTCGCTGTCGCTGTGGCAATTATGGCTGTCTTGAAGCCATCGTTGCTGGGCCAGCAATTGCCAACTATGCACACTCTCTGCTCTCAACATTCCCGCATAGCCAACTGCATCAACTCGATTCGATAACCACTCCAGCAGTTTACGCCGCTGCTGAAGCTGGCGATGATTTAGCGTTGGCAGTTGCCCACATGGTTGGCGAACAACTTGCTCAAGCCCTCTATACCATGGTGCTTGCCTACGATTGCGATCATATTGTGCTTGGAGGCGGTGTTAGCCGCGCAGGCTCAGCCTTCTTCGCACCAATCGAACAAGCACTTGATGTCTTACGTCAGCAAAGTTCTCTAGCAACATCATTACTTCCGACGGGGCGGGTTAAGCTCTTAGATCGTGATTTTGCTGCTGGTGCATGGGGCGGAATCGCCTTGCTCGATAGCCAAGCGTTGGCGCGGGTTGCGCAAACGCAACTGGCATAACTCGCCAAGGGATTGGCACAGAATCCCACGGCAAAACCATACCAGTACCACATCGATTTAGGTTGGATTTGGGGAAACCTACGGGTTATGGGTCACGCATAGCCCACTATTCCCCACACTAGGAGGAACAATCAAGATGAAACATCGCAGTTTCCTGTTGTTACTGCTGATCAGCATGCTGATCGCCGCCTGTGGTGGTAGCACAACGCCTACGACCGCACCAACCGCTGACACTGCTGCTCAAGCCACCACGGCTCCAGCCGCAACCGAAGCACCAGCCGCGACCGAAGCACCAGCCGCAACCGAAGCACCAGCCGCAACCAAAACTACAGATAGCACTGGCAGCGTCCCAGCCGTCAACCCTAACTATGCCGAATTAGTCCGCGCCGAAGCTGGCGAATTCAAAGGCACTAAAGTCAGCATTTTCGGTTTGTGGGTTGAAGCTGAAGACACCGCCTTCAATCAAACCTTGGCTGCTTTCGAAGCCCGCACTGGCATCGATGTTCAGTACGAAGGCTCGAAAGATTTCGAAACTTTGATTCCTGTTCGCGCCGAAGGCGGTAACGCCCCTGACATCGCTGGTTTCTCACAACCAGGCTTGATGGCAACCTTGGCTCGCAAGAACAAGTTGGTCGATATCTCAAGCTTCATCAAACCAGAAGACTTGCAAAAAGATTACATCCAATCATGGATCGATCTTGGCTCAGTTGATAACACCCTCTACGGTGTCTTCTTCCGCGCCAGCACCAAGAGCATCGTCTGGTATCCAGTTCCAGCCTTCGAAGAAGCTGGCTACACCATTCCAGAAACCTGGGATGAATTGACCGCTTTGAGCGACAAGATGGTTGCTGATGGCAACACTCCATGGTGTATCGGCTTGGAACACGGCAACGTGACCGGTTGGGTGGCTACCGACTGGATGGAAGACATCATGTTGCGCACCGCTGGCGCTGAAACCTACGACAAGTGGGTCAGCCACGAAATCCCATTCACCGACCCAAGCGTCAAGAACGCCGCTGAAGTCATGGGTAAAATCTGGTTCAACGAAACCTACGTTGCCGGTGGCCGCGAAGGTATCTTGACCACCACCGTGGCCGATACCCAAACCCCAATGTTCAACGCCGACAAACCAGGCTGCTGGTTGCACCGCCAAGCTGGCTGGATTCCATCATTCTTCCCAGAAGGCAAGAAAGCTGGTACCGACAGCAACTTCTTCTACTTGCCACCAATTGATCCAGCTCAAGGCAAGCCTGTGTTGGGTGGTGGCGACGTGTTCGCAATGTTCAACGACCGCCCTGAAGTTCGCGCCGTGTTGCAATACTTGGCTAGCCCAGAATCAGCCAAAGGCTGGGTCGAAGCTGGTGGCTTTATCTCACCAAACAAGAGTGTAGATTTGGCTTGGTATGGTAACGACATCGACCGCCGCCAAGCTGAAATCATCAAGGAAGCTACCGTATTCCGCTTTGATGCTTCTGACTTGATGCCAGCCGAAGTTGGCGTAGGTACCTTCTGGAAAGGTATGGTCGATTACGTGAACAATACCGAAATCGACACCGTGTTGCAAACCATCGAAGAAAGCTGGCCACAAAACTAATCAGCCTTCCTCGATGACGATGTGATGCATCGAAACTCTGCGCGAGGTAGGTAGCTTATGCCTACCTCGCGTTGTATCATTAGTAGAACATAGAACATAGAGCATAGGAGGAAAAGTCAGAAGTCAAAAGTCAAAGGTCAAAAGGCGAAGCGGGGTCAGGATAAAGATGAGGGATGAAATTAAATCATTCGTGTAATCTGTGTAATCTGTGGCTAAAAACCTAGAGCCAAAAGCCTATCGCCCATAGCCAAACATAACATAGCACAGAGAACAGCGGAATCGACCAGATTCATTTGTTCTCTGGACTCTGTTCTCGGTAATCGCACAGTGCCTTGGTAGCACTGTTCCTCAGCAAGGAGTTGTGGCATGTCATCACAACCACAAACTAGCACAAACACTGAGCCACGCTCACGTAACAACGTCGGGCTGGCCCAGATGCTGCTTGTCCCTCTCGCGTTATTAATCTCAATCTTGGTCGGGCGTTGGAGCCTTGGCGTTATGAAAGATGCCGAAGCGCCACGGTTGTTGGTGGTTGGGGTGGCCTTGCTCGTCGGGGTCTTTGGGATCTGGATTGCCTACTGGCTCTGTAACGAGTTGCTCAATCTGATTCCTTCTGAGACGCTGCGCGAGAAGATTCGCCCAATAATTTTTGTTGGCCCAGCCTTGGCCTTGCTGATTATCTACTTGGTTTATCCAACCGTGATGACGGCCTACTATAGTGTGCTCGACAAAAATAGCGAGGCCTTTGTTGGCCTTGATAACTACACATTTGCCTTCAAAAATCGCACCATCCAAATCGCACTGCGCAATAATCTCTACTGGATTGTTGGCGTAACCACATTTAGCGTGGTTGGTGGCTTGATTATGGCGGTGCTGTTCGATAAAGTGCGCTATGAATCAGTTGCCAAATCGATGATCTTCTTGCCAATGATTATTTCGTTCGTTGGCGCAGGTGTGATTTGGCGCTTTATGTATGCCAGTAACCCGCCCGGTGTGGGCTTATTGAATGCTTTTATCGGCAATTTCGACTATAAACCAGTTGCATGGCTGATCAATAAGAGCGTTAATAATATTTCGTTGATCGTGATTATGATTTGGCTACAAACTGGCTTTTGTCTGGTGATTCTCTCAGCAGCACTCAAGGCGATTCCTGCCGATATCATCGATGCAGCCCGGGTAGACGGCGCAGGCGAACTCGACATCTTCTGGCGAATTATCATTCCTTCGCTCAAAACCACAATTTTGACGGTGGTGACGACGGTCGTGATCGCGGTGTTGAAGGTATTCGACATTGTGTTTGTGATGACCAACGGCAACTACGAAACCGAAGTGATCGCCAACCGCATGTTTACCGAGTTCTTCCGCAACCAAAACTATGGCCTAAGTAGTGCCTTAACCATGATTTTGGTGATCGCCGTGCTGCCAGTGATGATTATTAATGTGCGGAACGCCCGCCGTCAGCGAGGGTAATCATGCGTATCCAACGTTTTTTCTCACGTTCATTTGTTCACTTCGCAGTTATTACGATTGCCTTTCTCTGGACACTACCAACCGTCGGCGTGTTAGTTAGCTCGTTCCGCCCTGAAAACGATGTTAAAACTTCAGGCTGGTGGAATGCGCTCAAACATCCATTCGAGGAATCGGTCTGGACGTTCAAGAATTATTCGGATGTGATCAACGCTAACGGCATTGGCGAAGCCTTTGTCAATACTTTAGTCGTAACTATTCCGGCCACGATTTTGCCAATTACGGTGGCTGCTTTTGCCGCCTATGCCTTCGCTTGGATGAAATTTCCAGGCCGCGATTGGCTGTTTGCCATGGTGATTGGCTTGATGGTTGTGCCCTTGCAAGTGGCTTTGATCCCAATTTTGCGTTTGTATACGCAAACTGGCATTGCCGGAACCTTCCTTGGGTTATGGCTGGCGCATACTGGTTTTGGCTTGCCGCTAGCAATTTATCTGCTCTACAACTATATTTCGCAGCTCCCCGCCGATTTAATTGAATCGGCCAAAATCGACGGTGCTTCCGATTTCACTGCCTTTATGAAGATTGTGCTGCCCCTTTCGACACCCGCGATTGCCTCATTTGCGATCTTCCAGTTCCTCTGGATTTGGAATGACCTGCTGGTTTCGTTGGTATTCTTGGGCACAAATAAAGTTCTGACTGTCAAACTTTCTGAATTAACTGGCTCGCTCGGCAATAAATGGCACTTGCTAACTGCTGGCGCGTTTGTCTCGATGGTCGTGCCGTTGGCAGTGTTCTTTGCATTGCAGCGCTATTTCGTGCGTGGGTTGCTAGCCGGATCAGTCAAGGGATAACAAATTATGCAATTATTACCAAAACCAAAAAACCTTCAGCGTGCTGAGGGAAGCTATGCTTTACCCAAAATCTGGCAGATTAGCCTACCTAGTGGGCTTGATCAGCGGGTTACGGCCAGTTTGGCGGCACTGGGCGAATATCAAATGGTTGAGCAAGCTGCCAATTTGCTGCTAACGCTTGATTCAAGCATCGTTCATGCCGATGGCTATCGTTTGCAGATTGCTGCTGATGGCGTGCAGATTGTGGCGCAAACTGCGGCAGGCTTGTTTTATGGCCTGCAAACGCTGCGCCAAATTCAACAACAATCAGCTGAGCAATTGCCGTATCTATTAATTGATGATGCCCCTGATTTTGTGGTGCGTGGCTTTATGCTCGATATTAGCCGCGATAAAGTGCCAACCATGGCCACGCTCTATGCGCTAATCGACGAATTAGCTAGCTGGAAAATTAACCAAATTCAGCTGTATATTGAGCATACGTTTGCTTACCAAAACCACCCCACAGTATGGGCTGATGCTTCGCCGTTGACTGCCGAGGAAGTACGGGCGCTCGATGATTTCTGTCTTGAACGCTTTATCGAATTAGTGCCCAACCAAAATTGTTTTGGCCATATGCGACGTTGGCTGACCAAACCAGCCTATCGCGATTTGGCCGAATGCCCCGATGGCTGCGACACTGGCGACCCCGATTGGGGCTATTTTGAAGAACCCTTCACCTTAGCTCCCGAACACCCAGGCAGCATCGAATTAGTGCGTAGCATGCTCGACGAACTATTGCCCAACTTCCGCACTCGCACACTCAACGTTGGCTGCGACGAAACGGTCGAATTGGGCTTGGGGGCAAGTGCAGCAGCAGTTGCTGAGCGCGGCAAAGGTCGGGTTTATCTCGAATTTTTGCAAAAGCTCTACCACGAAGCCCATTCACGCGGCTATGTGATGCAATTCTGGAGCGATATTATTTTGCATTATCCAGAATTGGTCAGCGAATTGCCCCGCGATGCCGAGGTGTTGATTTGGGGCTACGAGTCGCATCATCCCTTTGAAGAACAAGCCGCCACCATTGCCAAAGCGGGCTTGCCCTTCTACGTTTGCCCAGGCACGTCAAGCTGGAACACCGTCGCAGGCCGCACCACCAACGCCTTGGAAAATATCGCGAGCGCCGCCAAACATGGCTTGAACCATGGTGCAAAAGGCTTTTTGATGACCGATTGGGGCGATAACGGCCACTGGCAACCACTCGTGACCAGCTATCTTGGCTTGGCAATCGGCGCTGCTCGGGCTTGGAATGCGCTCGCTGAGCTTGATGTGGTTGCCTTGCTCGATACGGTGGTTTTTGCCGATAGCAACAAGGTTTTGGGCAATTTGGTCTATCAATTGGGCGATGTCTATCGCGCTGTACCACCGTTATTGCACAATACCTCGTCGTTATTCCGCATTTTGCAGGCCAACCCAGCCGCAATTGCCGAATTAAACCTTGATCGCAAAAATTTGCATAATGCCGATGAGATTTTGCTGCAACTGCGCAACGACTTGCAAACCATCAAACCCCAACGCGCTGATGGCGAGCTTTGCCAAGTTGAATTAGCTTGGGCGATCGATTTATTGCGCCATGCGGTGCAACGCGGTTTGTGGGTGCTTGATCAACAGCCAAGCGAAACCGCTAGCAAATTGCAACCAGAAATCGATGCCTTGATCGAACGCTTCCAACAAGTTTGGCTGAGCCGCAATCGCCCCGGTGGCTTGCAAGATAGCCTTAAACATTTTGCAAGCTTGCGCGATAGCTATGGCGAGGTGCGTTATGCCTGATCTCTTGGTCAAATTGTATGAACTGCCAACTATCCCCAGCATTGCGGGCGTGACGATTCGTCGCGCCCTTGCCCCTGAACGCCATGTGGTGCTGGATTGGGTGGCTCGCTTTTTCTATCCCGCGTGGCGCAGTGAGTGTGCAGTGGCCTTCAGTCAGTCACCAATTAGCTGTATTATTGCCGTTGAAGAGCAAAAACTCTTGGGCTTTGCCTGCTACGACACCACTACCCGCAATTTCTTTGGCCCAACCGGAGTTGACCCCGATTGTCGTGGGCGCGGAGTTGGCACGGCCTTGCTGGTTGCGGCCTTGGATGCGATGAAACAACTTGGTTATGGCTATGCAATTGTCGGCGATGCTGGCCCCGTTGAGTTTTATCAACGCACAGTTGGCGCAATTGTCATCCCCGATTCGACTCCTGGGGTGTATCGTGGGATGTTGCAAGGGGACGCATGAGCAGCCTACGTTTTGAAAATGCCACGATCTATACGCCAGAGCTAAGTGCTGCGCGTAGTTTGGCGATTGCCAATGGTCATGTGGCTGAGGCTGCTCCTACAGCGCCCTGCTACGATCTGACTGATCTGATTGTTGTGCCAGGTTTGATCGATTTGCAACTGAATGGGGCATTTGGCCACGATTTCACCAGCGATCCTCATACGATTGGTGCGGTTGCTGCTGGCTTACCGCAATATGGCGTGACAGCATTTTTGCCAACGATCATTACTTCACCGCTGAGTCAAGTTGCGGCGGCTCAACAGGTGGTGCAACAGGGCAATTTTACTGGTTCGCGGGTATTGGGGTTGCATCTCGAAGGGCCGTTTCTCAACCCAGCCAAGCGTGGTGCGCATAATCCCAGCCATTTGCAAAACCCCAGTTTAGCGGCGATTGAAACTTGGTCGCCAGCCAATGGCGTGCGTTTGGTAACTTTGGCTCCTGAACTTGATGCTGCCGACGAACTCATTCGAGCATTGGTTGAGCGGGGAGTGGTGGTCAGTGCTGGCCATTCCGAGGCCACATTTGAAGAAGCTGAGGCTGGTTTCAATCAAGGCATTCGCGCGGTAACCCATTTGTTCAACGCCATGCCAGCCTTGCACCATCGCGAACCAGGTTTAGCCGGAGCCGCCTTGAGCGATCAACGGATCACCATGGGCTTGATTCCCGATGGCGTACACGTTCATGCAGGCTTGGTGCGCCATATTTGGCACAGTGCCAGTCAACGGATTGCAATTGTCAGCGATGCCCAAGCTGCGCTCGGCATGCCCGACGGCGAATATCTGCTTGGCGATACAACCCTGACCGTAGCCAACGGTGAGGCTCGGCGCAGCGATGGCCGTTTGGCGGGCAGCGTGTTGGCGATGGATCAAGCTTTACGCAACATTCATGCGTGGACGAACAGCCCGCTTGAGCAGATTCTGCCAGCCTTTACCACGATTCCGGCCAATTTGTTGGGCTTAGCTCACTATGGCCGGATTGCAATCAATAACCCTGCTGATTTAGTCATTTTTGATCAGCAGCACTATCAGGTTGTCGCCACACTTGTGGGCGGCAACATCGTCTATGGTTCTACAACCTTGGAGCAACGTCAATGCTAACCCAAAGCCATCTTTATCGCGAAATTTATGAGCAACCCCAATCGTTGGCACGGCTGCTTGAGGCCGAAAAAGCGACGGTTGCCAAATTGGCGGCGGCCATTCGCGAACGAAATATTAGCCAAATTGTGATTGCCGCGCGTGGCACCAGCGATAATGCTGCTCGCTACGCCCAATATTTGCTTGGCTCACTCAACGGCATCTTAGTCACCTTGGCTACACCCAGCCTGTTCTCAATCTATCAACGCCCGCCGGTTTTGGGCAATGTTTGTGTCCTGGGCATCAGCCAAAGTGGCAAAAGCCCCGACATCGTGGCCGTGCTGACCGAAGCTCGCAAGCAAGGCGCACTCACCGCCGCAATCACCAACAAAACCGATTCGCCCTTAGCGCAAGCTGGCGATTTTGTGATCGATTTACACGCTGGCGAGGAATTGGCGGTTGCCGCAACCAAAAGCTATACCGCTCAACTCGCGGCGATTGCGCTGCTCAGCACTGCCTTGGCCGATGATTCGGCCATGAACCAAGCCTTAGAGCGTTTGCCCCGCGTTGTTGGCGACACCCTGAGCAACTTGCCAGATATGGCGAATGTGGTGCAGCGCTATCGTTACATGCAGCAATGCGTGGTGATTGGCCGTGGCTACAATTATTCAACTGCCTTTGAATTGGCGCTCAAGCTCAAAGAATTAACCTATACGATTGTGCAGCCCTACAGCAGCGCCGACTTTTTGCATGGCCCCGTGGCAGTGCTCGAACCTGGTTTTCCGGTGATTGTGATTGCACCAAGTGGTCAGATGTTGCCTGAAATGCAAAGTTTCATCCAAACTATTCGCGAGCGTGGCGCAGAAATTCTGGCGATCAGCGATGACCACGATACCTTGCGCTTGAGCCGCACATCCTTGCGCACACCAGCTGGTTTGCCTGAATGGCTCTCGCCAATTATCAACATTGTGCCTGGCCAACTGCTGGCCTTGCATTTAGCCCACACCCGCGATTTTGATGTTGATCAGCCACGTGGTTTGCGCAAAGTTACCGAAACCCGCTAATTGTTCAATTACTCTCCATCCACGAAGCCTTGCCTTTGGGCAGGGCTTTCAGTTTGTAGCCAAAAAAGGCGAATCTATGCTACAGTAGGATAATTAAGCACAGATTCTTTTCATTGTGAGATTGTTATGTTGAAAAATAGAGCAGCTTATAACGCATTTTTATCCCAAAAAGGGATATTACTATCTGAATTAGGCACGCAAGAATATGCCTTAGACCAGCAAGACGCGATGAATGCGATTGTTATCATCGAAGATTTAGCAATTCCTATTCTCGGTGGAGATGTTTATCTGCAAAGTTTAGAAGGTATTGAAATAAGCTATGAAAATTGGTCTATAAATCGCCAACCTGGTGAATCATTAGATAATTATGTACGTAGAAGTTGCGCCTATACCCGTAATTATATTGCTCGGTTCCCGGTTCAAGCTGAGAAATTACCGTTATTTGTGCTGGTGCTTGCCAGTGACCTTCAAATGCTACTTCCATAAAATGCTCAAATGGATGCGTGAATCACCTCAATAGTTCCAATTCGTGGCTAAAAAACTCCTAAAAAAACAAACTTTAGAGCATTGGGCAATAAGCTAAGAGAAATAGGCAAGCGATTGCAGCCTCAAGATCTATACTGTTGTAGCACAAATTTCAACTGCAAGGAGTTTGCAATGCAACAACGAACGCTTGGCACGACTGGCTTGGTTGTCTCGGAAATTGGCTTGGGCTGTATGGGCATGAGCCAAAGCTATGGCCCTGGCGGCGATAAACAATCAGCAATTAACTTAATCCATACAGCGGTTGAACGCGGCGTAACCTTCTTCGATACCGCCGAAGTCTATGGCCCCTATATCAACGAGGAATTGGTTGGCGAGGCGCTTGAGCCATTTCGCAACCACGTCGTGATTGCTACCAAGTTTGGTTTTAACTTACACCCCGATGGCAAACCAGGCTGGTCGGGAGTCAACAGCCATCCTGATCAGATTAAACGGGTGGCGGAAGCATCGCTCAAACGCCTACGGATCGAAGCGATCGATTTGTTCTATCAACATCGCGTCGATCCGAATGTGCCAATTGAAGAAGTTGCGGGTGCAGTCAAGGATCTCATTCAGCAAGGCAAAGTTAAGCATTTTGGGCTTTCTGAGGCAGGCGCACAAACGATTCGCCGTGCCCACGCGGTTCAGCCTGTCGCCGCCTTGCAAAGCGAATATTCCTTGTGGACCCGCGAACCAGAAGCTGAAATTATGCCGACGCTGGCAGAATTGGGGATTGGCTTTGTGCCATTCAGCCCACTAGGCAAGGGCTTTTTGACTGGTAAAATCGACCAAAGCACCGTCTTTGCCCAAGGCGATATTCGTAATCGAATTCCACGATTTTCGCCTGAAGCCCTGCAAGCCAACCAAGCCTTGATCGATTTGCTCGAAGCGATTGCCGCGCAAAAACAGGCCACTACTGCGCAAATTGCCTTGGCATGGTTACTAGCGCAAAAACCATGGATCGTGCCGATTCCAGGCACGCGCCGCGTAGAACGCTTGGAAGAAAATCTGGGCGCGGCAGCAATTCGCCTAAACGAGGCTGATTTACAAGCAATCGAGCAAGCCGCCGCTTCAGTGAACATCCAAGGCGCACGCTACCCCGAAGATTTAGAAAAAATGACTGGTTTGTAGGAAATATACTGAGGCGTTGGACGTTACCAGCGCCTCTTTTTACTTATCAGGCGGGTTTGGCCCAGGAATTGGCTCAGGCTCAATTACTGGTTCAAGCCCAGTTAATTCGCTGCCCAAACGCCCCAATAACACCTTGAATTGGTCGGGATTATCAGGATGCCACTCGAAGCGAGCGCGTTCAAACCACTGGGTAACCACTTGGTCGCCATCAGCATTAATTTCATATTGAGCGCTGGTTAGCGGCAACCCAAACAATTGTAATGAACGCCCATAGCTATCCAAGCCGGCGGTGGTTGTGCCATGGCTCTCCCAATATTGCTTAAACCCCATCCCCAGATCTTGATTACAAACATTATGTCCAGTTTCACCAAACCACAAACAATCGGCGGCTGGACGGCGGGCAGCGGGTTCCAATTCGCGGTTGAGTTGGGCGAGGCGCTCTTTGCCCAACAAGCCAATTTGAATTTCGTAGGGCGTGCCCGTCAAATTGCTATGATGCTCCAACCGTTGGCGTTCAGTCCATTGAATGCTGAGGGTTGGGCCATGATCGGGAGCTTGGTAGCGTTCTTTGGCCGTAATTGGGTAGCCAAAAACTGGCAGACCACCGTTATCACGCCAATAATCGTCAAATGGCGCTTCGACGCAATGGGCCTTGAGTTCGGGGAAACAATAGCTGCTCGCGGCAGTACTAGCGCGAATTGGCACGATTAACAACATTGCCAGCATCAAACATTTCAATTGCTTCATCGCAAAAACTCCTTGCTTTAGATTGCGAGTATAGCATAAGCCTCAACCCCAGCTTTGGTAGAAAATGTCAAGTTCTATACGAATTTAGAGCCTATACTTCGGGCTAGGGTTGCTAGATAAACTTAATTTTAGTGAATAATTACTAAATTTTTTAAGTTTATTCTTTAGATACTTTCACTATAATCTAGCTATGTTCAATGATGATCAGGAGGCTTGGAATGCGACGTTTGGTTCAACTTTCGCTGCTGATGGTGTTGGGTGTCGCATGGCTCGGTTCGACGCGGGCACATACCGCAATTCCGAATGGCACATCGATTGTATTTGATGAAGCCTTGGCTACTGGTTGGCAAAATTGGTCGTGGAGCACAGCGGCAGCGTTTGATAGCACTGCCCAAGCGCATACCGGCACGAAATCGACGGCAATAACCTTTGAGGCGTGGGGCGGTTTTTCGCTACACTCACCTGGGCTGATTCCCGCCGAAGCCTTGACTGGAATTAGTTTTTGGGTCTATGGCGGTACTGGTGGCGCACAGTTTAATGCTGGGGTCACGACCTCTGATAGCGGTAATATCGTTGCTGCTGTGCCAGTTAACGCTCCCGCTGGCCAATGGACGCAGGTTCAATTGACAATGGCCCAGTTGGGCAATCCCAGTGCAGTTTCACGGATTAACTTGCAAGAATCCACAGGTACGGCTCAAGCAACCTTCTACATCGACGATCTTATCCTCAATATTGTCGATTTTGCCCCACCAGGCACAGTTAATGTAACGATCGATACCGATCAAACCGTGCTTGACTTTAGTGCCCGCAATGCACTTGGCACCAATTATGGTATGTGGGGGGTTGAAGCTGCGGCCAATTCAACTTTCTTGGCCCGCAGTGGCGCGTTGGGTAATATGACAATTCGTTTGCCAGGTGGCTCGATGAGCCAAGACCATGGGGCAATCAACTGCGAATTGGGCACGGGCAACACAATTGCCAACGCATGGCCATGTAATTATGAATGGGCCATGACCCCAACCGATTTTATTGAATTTCTGAGCGCAACCGATCGCGATGCGATCTGGACGATCAATACCAACGTGACTTCGGGCGAAGCTGCCGCGTTGGTTGCCTTCTTCAATGGCGATGTCAATGATCAACGGGCACTTGGCACCGATCACAAAGGTGTGAATTGGCAGACAGTTGGCCATTGGGCGCAACTGCGGGCCAGCCATGGCAATGCCGCACCAGTTGGCATCAAATATTGGGATTTTGGCAACGAAACCTATGGATCATGTGTCCAAGGCTGGGAAGTTGGCTGGACCTGTGATGGTGCTGAATATATCAACGGCTTGCCAGCACCCAATCGCCACGAAGGCTATCTCGAAGTTCGTGCAGCAATGAAAGCGGTTGACCCAACGATTATGGTCGGTGTAACTGGCTTAGCCAACCCAACCGAATTCAACAACTGGACCACCAAAGTGCTGACCGAGGGCGGCGATGTGATCGACTACCTCGCAATTCACCCCTACTCCTTTGTTGATGTGCCAAACAATGATGCGCTTGGCCGTTATTTGATGCTTTCACGCCCGCAAAAACAATGGCCTGAAGTTTTTGCTAGCACTCGTCAAGCGATCGCCGATTTTGCTGATGGTCGCAATATTCCGATTATGATTGGCGAATACAATTTGAGCGCTGGCTGGCCATATGATCCGCAAGCGATGATGACCAAAGCGCTGAATATGTTGTTTATTGCTGATACAACCGGCCAAATTATTCAAGGCGATGTGTTGGCTGCCAACCATTGGCTGTTGAATGGCAATGTGCAAAGCAATGGCACCGATTATGGTTTGATTGGCGATGTGCCAACCTACACTCGTAGCCCGCAGTATTATGCCTTCCATCTCTGGCAATTTTTCGGCAATCGCCTACTTGAATATACCAGCGATGCCGATGCCGAAACCCAAATTAGCATGTATGCTGGCAGCGATGGCCATACGATCTCGCTGATGGCAATCAACAAAACAGGCCAAGCGACCACCACCAATGTCCAACTTCGCGCTGGTGGTGTGGTCATTCCGGCAATTTCTGGCTCGATTGATGTGGCCCAAGCTGTTAGCCTCGATGCAACCACAATCACGTATAATGGGCAAACCAATGTGAACGATGATTTTAGTAATGCACAAACGGTTGAATTGACCGAAGTCGGCGAAACCACCACGGTCACGCTGCCCGCTTACTCAATCACGCTCTTACGGTTTGCAACCGATGACGGCATCCATACGCTGTATAATCCGTTGGTGCTGCTCAACAAATAGAACGGATAGATTGTGTTCAACCCGCTAGCCGAGCTGTCGGCGCTTGATCAAAGGGTACTGTGCGATTTAGCCGCACAGTACCCCATTAAGTTAACTCTTGAAACTAATGATGCTGGAATGCCACTTTGGCAACTGCTGATGGCCCGCCTCGACCTCTCGCCAACCTTGGCCCAAACCCTGATGGTACGCGGCGCGATTTGGATCAACAGCGTGCGGGTTACTGATCCGTTGGCTGAGGCTCCGCCAGAAGGCGAATTGGTGGTGCATACACCGCCCGCTGGTTTATATGCCAACCCCGTGGTCACTCCTGCCGACATCTTATTTGAAGATGAATGGATTTTGGTGCTCAATAAGCCAGCCGCTTGGTATAGCGTGGCCACGCCGTGGGATACCTTTGGGCATCTCGAAGGCGCGTTGCAACGCTTTTTTCTTGAGCGCGATGGCGAAGCTGTGCCGTTTCACCTGGTCCATCGACTGGATCATGGTACCTCAGGCGCGTTGATCGTCTCCAAAAATCCTAGCCTCAATAGTCGTTTTCAGCGCATGTTCAACGAGGGTCGGGTGCAGAAAACCTACTTGGCGCTATGCAGTGGCCTACCCGATTGGACGAAATTAGAAGTTGTGACAGGCCATTCACGCGGCGAGTTTGGGCTGTGGTCGGTTTACCCCGCAGCAATGATCGATCAATTGTATGGGCCTAAGGATCGGCGGGTGCGGCGGGCGCATACCAGTTTTACAGTGCAGGCAGTTGGCAACGCAGCGGCTTTACTGGCGGCTCGCTTGCACACTGGCCGCACCCATCAAATTCGTTTGCATGCGAAACATATTGGACATCCCTTGGTGGGCGATCAACGCTATGGTGGCGTAACTCAGTTTGGCAATTTGAGCATTCCTGATCAATTATTACACGCTGCTTGGCTGCAATTTCCGCATCCGCGCTATGGCTCGATGCTTGAGTTAATCGCGCCAGTGCCAAGTCTATGGCACGTGGTTGGAGCAGCAGTCGGAATTGATCTGCAAACGGGATTGCTCGAAGAAGGACATTCAGCGCCATGACCTTGTTGATGTTATGCGGGTTTGCCTTGTTGGCGGGGTTTATTGATGCGGTGGCTGGTGGTGGTGGCTTAATTCAACTGCCACCCTTGTTGATTACCCAAAAAGATATTGCTCCAGCCTTTATCCTGGGAACCAATAAATTTGCCGCAGTCACGGGCACGGCCACGGCAGCGGTCAGTTACAATCGGCGGGTCAAAGTCAATTGGCAAATTGTCGTGCCAGGTATGTTTAGTGCGGCAATTTGTTCGTGGCTGGGGGCGCGAGCTGTCAGCTTGATTCGGCCAGAGCTTTTTCGGCCAATCATGTTGGTGTTGATTATCGCCATGGCAATCTATACCTTTAAACGCAAAGATTTTGGTAGCGCTGCCCGCGAAACCAAAGCCTCAACCAAACCAATTCCTTATGTTTTGTTTTTTTGTGGCTTGATTGGTTTTTATGATGGAATTTTCGGGCCTGGCACTGGCAGTTTATTGATGTTTGCTTTTGTGGGCATTTTAGGCTTCGATTTTTTGCAAGCCTCAGCCACCACCAAAATTATTAATGTAACCACCAACGTCGCAGCTTTGGTGCAATTTCTGGGTGCAGGCCAAATTATCTGGCATTTGGCTGTACCGATGGCGGTTTGCAATATTGTGGGCGGCATCATCGGCTCGCGTATGGCCATGGCCAAAGGCAGTCAGTTTGTGCGCGTGATCTTTTTGGTGGTCGTAGTTGGGGTGATTTTGCGCTATAGCTACGATATCATTCAAGAATTTATGTAAAGTATAGAACGGGCTATGGGCTATTTGTAATAGTTTATGAGGTTGGCAACCGCAATTGTTCCCTCACCCCCAACCCCTCTCCCACGGCGGCGGGCAAGGGGAGCAATCATGGGGTAAAAGCATGGAATTGATTGTCACTCCAATGAACATTACTTTTGCCTTTAGCCTTTATCTGTTCATCCCTCATCCCTCATACTTCATCCTTTAATCTAGCCTTTCTTGGAAAGCCGTGTTTAATCGGTTATACTGCGAGTGTTCTTTTTCTTGGATTGTTTGTTGATCGAGTGAATTGTTATGTTTCGTCATCTTTTTCGCGGGGTTCTGGCAATTGGGATTTTGGTCTGGATCGTGTTTCTCTGGCAGTTTATTGATTTACGGATCAAGCACAGTCGCGCCGCCGATGCCGCCGCCCAAGCTCTCTTGCCCCGAGCAACCTCAACCGCCTTGCCCGTTCCTACCTTTGTTGCGCCAACCTTGCAGCCGCTGCCCAACACGGTTGCCGATGGTCAAGGCGGCTCAGAGCTACCTGCTAGCGCCAATGATGTGCGCGGGGTACACCCCAAAACAGGCCGCTACGTCGCTGCTTGGCTGCCAACCTCGTTTGATGCCGAGGCGGCCCGTGCAACCTTTGAAGCCAACAAAGATATTCTCGATGAGGTCAGCCCGTTTTGGTATGGCGTGCGACCTGATGGCACGTTAATCGCCGACGTTGGCTCACGCGATGCCGAATTGGTGCAAATTGCCAAAGAAAATAATGTGCTGATTATTCCAACTGTGCATAATATTGAAGATTTGGAAGCAGCTTCGGTGGTGTTGGCAACGCCCGAAAGCCGCACAAACCATATTAATATTATTATGGATGAGGTTCGGACCTACGGCTACGATGGCATCGACATCGATTATGAATCGCTTGCGCTTGATTATGAAGATGAATTTACCGCCTTTATGACCGAATTGGGTGCTGCGTTGCATGCTGAAGATAAATTATTAACCGTTGCAGTGCATGCCCACACTGGTCGCCCCGATTACCAAAATTATGCCGATTTGGGCAAAGTGGTTGATCGGCTGCGGATTATGACCTACGATTATAGCTGGCGTGGCTCGGAGCCAGGCCCAATTGCTCCGATGTTTTGGGTCAAAGCGGTGGCCGAATATGCCAAAACCCAAGTTGACCCCAGCAAAATTCAAATTGGCATTTCGTTTTATGCCTACGATTGGCCAGGTAATGGCGGCTTTGGGGTTGCTCGCACCTATACTGAAGTTGAAGAAATTAAAGCCACCTATCAGCCCCAAATTCGCTTAGTTGAGGAAGATGGCGGCCAGCAAATTCAGGAATCAACTTTTAACTATGCTGGACGCACGGTTTGGTTCTCCAATTATCGTTCGCTAACCGCCAAAATGGAGATGGTGCGCGAAAACGATTTAGCAGGCATTGCAATTTGGCGCTTGGGCAGCGAAGATCCCCAAAACTGGACCTATATTCGCGAATCGTTGAAACAAGATCCCTTGATCGTCCAACGCTCAATCAATCGCTATCTTCCTGGCCATTAATCAGAAAGGCAAAAGTCAAAAGGCAAAGGGCAAAATCGATGCTCGCTATAGCTTGTTTATTTTGACTTCTGCCTTTTGCCCTTTGAGTTATACATATGGAACAAGGCATTACAACCTATAGTGTTGAGGCGCAGCGCTTATATGAGCGTGGCTTGGCGGCGGCCCGTGGCGGTCAACGGCGGATTGCGGCAGGCTTATTGACCAAGGCGGTTCAACTTGATCCACGCCACGAACAAGCATGGCTTTGGCTTAGTGGGGTGCTCGACGAGCCACGTGATGTCGAATTTTGTTTGCAATCGGCGCTCAAAATCAACCCGCAGAACCAACAAGCCCGCAAAGGTTTAGCCTGGATTCAGCAGCAGCAAACTAAGCCTGCAAGCATTACCACGCCTAAACCGCCTAGTGGCTTGCAACAAATTAGCATCCCTACCGTCGAGGAGCGGGCCGCCGAAATCGCCCCACCTGCCGAAAAAGCTTGGTGGCAAGAATGGCGCGATTCTGAGCGCAGCGGTAAAGTTGTACGGGTGGTTTCGTTAGTTGCACTGATGTTGGCAATTAGCTTTACCGCAGTGATGCTTTCGGTTGCCAAAGCTCAGCCCTTGCCCCAAATTCCCGCAGGCCTCGATATAGCCATCAATGATCAGTCCGATCAACAGGCGGTCGTCGCGGCCTCGGAAATGAATCAGGTTGAATTACTGCGCTACCTGAGCCAAGTTGGTGAAATTCGCCAACGCCTTGACCAAGCAGTCACAACCTATCGCGCAACTAGCGAGACCTCAACCGTCGCAACTGAGCAAATTGAGGCCGCCAAAATCTATCGCGATGTAGTGCGTCAAGCCTACACCGATTTGGAGCGGGTCAAAGCTCCTGATATTTTGGCCGAAATTCATAACGAATATAAACAAGGCCTGCAATTAGAACAAGCTGCCTTCGATGATATTTTGGAATATTATACTAACTACAATGTGGCGATTGCCAACCGTGCTGCCTTGCGGTTGCAAGAGGCCGATGGCCATTTTCAACGGGCAATTGGTGGGCTAGAAGCCTATAATCAAGAGCTAAGCAACCCGCAACGCGGCGATAGTTTTGGAGAACGCTAATGTTACTAGCGGTTGATTTGGGCATTCGCACTGGTTTTGCGTGCTACAACCGCGCAGGCCAACTGCTTTGGTATCGTTCGCACAATTATGGTTCGTTGCCGCGCTTACGCCGTGGCAGTAGCGGCCAATTGAATGAAGTGAGCGATTTGAGCGTGTTGGTGCTTGAGGGCGGCGGCCCGATTGCCGATGTTTGGGAGCGCGAAGCTACCCGCCGCGACCTACAGCTAATCCGTACAAGTGCTGAGGTTTGGCGGGCGAGTTTGTTATATGCTCGTGAGCAACGCACCGGAGAGCAAGCCAAAGCCGTGGCCGATGAATTAGCCCGCCGCGTGATCGAATGGTCGGATGCCCCACGCCCTACCTCGTTGCGTCACGATGCAGCTGAAGCGATTCTTTTGGGCTTATGGGCGGTGGTCGAACTTGGCTGGCTGGCGGCAATTCCTCCTGAAGTGCGCCGACGCTAATTTTTTTGCCAAGGAGTCGCCAACGTTGAGCGAACAGATTGATCCTGAACTGGAAGAGCTTGAGACCGAACCCGCCCCGCGTAAAACCAATGCCGTCGAGGATGAAGCCTTCGATTACTCCGTCAGTAAAGCTGGCAAAGTCTTTATTAGTTGGTATGGCAAGCAAGTGCTGATTTTGAGTGGAGCCAAAGCCCAACACTTTCTCGCCAACATCGCCAACCTTGATGGTGAAGCTGCCCAACTGGTGATGGCTAAAATCACTGGTAATTTTAAACGAGGCAACGAACGGCTCGCCAAACAAAAACGCCACTAATTTGTTAGCTAATTGCAATCATCCCTGCTTGGAATCATTAGCCATAGCAGGGATACTTGAATCAATCGAAATGCCCCAAGGATTGTTGTGTGTTGAGGTGCATTATGCTGTTTGGAACAATCGCTGAATATTTGGTTGCGTTGGGCATGCCAAGCTCGGCTCGCACCTATTTAATCATCACCACAATCTTAGTGCTTAGTTTAATTTGGATCGAAACCTCACACTGGGCACATCGCACCATGACAATGATGGAATTGGCTGGGGCGGCCTTGCTGCTGATTAAGATTTTTGCGGTCAGCACAACCATGCTCACCCTCGCGCTGCTGCCGTTTCCTCAACTACGCACGGTAATTGCCAGCTCATTAGCAATTATGGGCTTGCTGACGCTCTATCGCGAGCTACGACGACGCTTACGCGCAGGCGATCGTTCACCCTCAAGCTATACTGGCGGCGTGCTAGTCGTCATCCAATTTTTATGTATGGTCTTGCTGACCGTCAGCGGAATTGCCATCATATTAGAATTATTGCTGGTTCCAGCGCGAATTCTCGATAGCGACACTCGTTTTATCGATGCGATTAAAAATTGGGTTGAATTGCTAGCAACCCTGTGTGTGCTGCTCACCATGTACTATTTGGGATTCTACCTTGCGCGACGTTTGCTCAAAAGTGGCAGCTTCTCGTGGATCGATCCGCCGAACTGGCGCACATTGTTGCCTCATTTGAAATATAGCTTGATGCCACGTTGGGGGATTCCACCATTGGCCGAAAGCGATTTGGCTGATACGGTGCGTATGGCCTATATCGAGCATATTGTGGGTAGCAAAGCGCCGCGTGATGTGGCCAAAGCTGCCAAAATTGAGCCAGTCGCCCACCCGCAACGCGGCTTTACCTTCGCGGTGATTGGCGATCCTGGTGAGGGCGACGAATCGCAGATTGCCCCGCCAATTGTGCCCGAGCAGAGCGCGTTGGCTCAACAAGGCCCAGCCAATCCAGCGTATCCCACTTTTACCATCCTTAGCTCGGATATTGTCTATCCAGCTGGTGAGTTGATGGATTATGAACGCACGCTGTATCGGCCTTATGCGAGCGATAGTTCAACCTCGCCATTAATCTATGGTTTGGCGGGGAATCACGATTGGTACAACGATTTAAAGGGCTTGATGCTGAATTTTGGTTATGCCGCCGCCCATGTCGAAAGCCGCGATCCGCAGTTGCAACAATGGGCCAAAGCGCTCAAAACTGGGCCTTGGGCACGCTATGGCTATCCATGGGGGCAATTGCGCTGGAACGAAGTGCAAAGTTTGCGCCAACGTTATGGCCTGACGCGGCTTGGCGGTGACCTGAATGAGCCGCGTACTCACCAACGCTTACCATTTTTTGAATTGAGCTTTGATCCAGTGCCATTTGTGTTGTTGGCCGTCGATACTGGCTGCATCGGCAGCGTCGATCCCATTCAGCTGCAATGGCTGGAAACCTGTTTACTAACAGCCTTCAATCAACAAAAAATTATTGCGGTGGTGCTCAGCGAGCCGTTATATGTTAATGGAGCCTTTGCCGATCACCCTGGCATGCGCCAATTGTATGAATTGTTGCGGCGCTATGAAACCCATGTGGTGATTGGCGGCGATACCCATGCCTTTCAACATTACGAAGCCCGCTATATCACGTTGCGCGGAACCCAACATATTGCGCATCATCTGGTCAATGGCGGTGGTGGCGCGTATCTGAGCAAGCCAGTTGATTTACATTGGCACACGCCCAGCGGCATGACTCCTTTGGAATCGCGCTTTGTCTACCGTGACGATGAACAGGATATCGTTGATCAGGTGATGTTGCGCGAAGTATTTCCGACAGCGCAACAGCTGCGGGCAAAATTCAACGGCAAAATCGAGCTTGATGACCAAATGTGGGGCTTGCGGCGCTGGCTTGTCGGCCAAGAGCCAACTATTTTAAATCGCGGCTACACCAATGCGCTTAACCATGATCGTTCGCCATTATTGCAAAGCCTTGTTACCTTTAACATGGATGAAACCTTGAATGGTTGGCGCTTGCGCATCACCCCTTGGTTTACAACTGGCCCCGACAATCAGCTCGAACCACAAGAACCAATTGATATTTTGGCCCCTAATCGAGCAAACGAGCGCGTGGTTACCCGTGATTTAGTGCCTAGCCCCGCCAGCATTTTAGCCATCTAGCTTGGGAAAAAGCTGGGAAAAAGCCCGATTCAAACATAACCGATTCAGCTAAACTAGCGCTGAGCGAATCAGTTGGAGCTAGTTTTAGGAGTGTAGCGTGTTGAAGTTTGATCGTGAGGCTAAACGGCTGTTCTGGCCAATTATCGGGATTGGCTTGGGTTGCGGGTTGGGGCTGTTTAGTTGTTTGGTGCTGCAATTAATCGTTGAGCGTTGGTGAATTGATGATCTTCAGTCATAGATGGCCAGTGCATCTGGCAATTGCTGTGCTTAGTTGCTGGATTTTAATTCAGCATTTTCGTCCGCGTGGAGCATTCAAAATTCTTAGTTTTGGCTTGATTGCATTGTTAATCGTTGGCTGTATTGATTTTTTGCATAGCATCATTGCCTATTTGTTGCCATTCGAGTTGCTGGCAATTGTAGTGAGTGCTGGTTTGAATAGCCTGATGCTGTTTTGTTGCTTTGGCTGGCTGTTTGATCACGATTATCAGACGATGCTGGCTAGCCTCAAAAGACGGTTCAACAATGCTCAAAACGATCATTAATCGAGCCAAAAATCATGCCGATCCTGCTATTGTAGTTCATTATCAACACCTGCTGGAGCACAACAAACGCCGCTTGATCGAGTGGATTATGCTGTTAGCTGGTGGTTTGGCTTTGCCATTTACGCTTGTATTAATCGTAGCGGTGGCCAATCATCAGCAGCCAAGTAGTGTTTTGGTTTTACACCTTACCCGTAGCCTGCTCAATCCTTTACTAGTTTGGTGGTTGCTACAGCGTAAACAAATTAATTGGGCTTGGCATTCTACGATGGTGTTTGCAATGGCACATAATACGGTTTTAGCCTATGTGATGCACTTGCCAAATGTAATTATTGTAGAGCTGTTTGCGTTGGCCGGTTTTGCGGTGGTGATGCCATTTTGGCAGGTGTTGGCGTACATTGGCGGGCTGATTGGGCTGAATTATTGCTTTGCAGGGCAATTTATTGTGCTCAATGAATGGGCTTTGGTGATGATTGTCGTGCTGAGTATTGTGTTGATGTGCAGTACGATTGGCTTTGTTTCGCGCCAAACCTTGTGGCATGCCAGCCAACAACATAGCCAAACCGCTGAGTTGGTGCAACAACAGAGCAGCATGCAACAGCAACTTCACGATTTACAAACCCATGTGCAACAACTGAGTTTGCTGAAACACGATTTGCGCCAGCCCTTGAAAAGCGTTCAAGGCTTGTTGCAAGGCTTGGCTTTTGAACAACCAAGCACGCATAGCACGATTCAGCCAGCGCTAGCCGCAACCCAACGAGTCGAACGTCAACTTAATAATTTGCTCGATCAAGCCCGTCAGCAGCTTGGTCGCCAACGGGCAAGCCTCGAAATCATCGATGTACAGCACTGTTTGGGGCAATTGCAGCCAGCAATCAGCGGTTTGGCGGCCTACTACAGCGAGCCAATTGTCAAAGTGCAACTTGAAATTGACGCGGGCAGCGTGATTGTGGCCGATCGTGAGCAATTTGAGCGAGCCTTATTCAACTTGCTCGATAATAGTTTGAGCCGTTGCCATCACGAGGTACGTATCAGTAGCTATCGATCGGAGCAAAACGTGATAATCGAAGTTCGTGATGATGGGGCGGGCATGCATCAAGCCTTACGCACGGCGCTGAATCAGGCTGATTTTAGTGCGATTAAGCAAGGCTTGGGTTTGAAGCAAGTGCAACAGATGCTTACGCAGGCCCAAGCGTGGCTGCATGTGCCCGACGTTGCGATAGGCTGCACGCTTCAACTGCATTTTCCACAGGCTACCCAATGAACTATTGCATTATCGTCGATGATCTGGCGGTCGATCGTCAGTTGGCGGCGCGTTATTTACAAGCAGCTGGCTATCAAACCAGCATGGCCCGTTCCAGCAAACAAGCTATCGAGCAATTACAGCAGGCCTTGGCGATCTATCAGCCAAGCCAAATATTGTTACTTGTAGATTTAAATATGCCCAACGATCCTGCGCTTCAGCAAGTGGTTGCCTCATCGTTGGCGGGTGCAAATTTGGCTTTACAATTGCAAATTCAGATTGCTAACGGCAGCCTGCCGCCCTTGGCGATTGTGGCATTGACTGCCTTAAGTGCCAGTGAAGTTCATCAAACGGCCATTGCCTTTGGCTGCGATGCCGTGCTCGAAAAACCTGCTACTCCCGATTTGGCCCAACGCATTGAGCAAGCGCTAGCCACAAGCGCTCAACAATCACCGATTGGCAGCCAAGCCTTACTGAATATTCTGCGCTTGCGCTTGCTGGCCCCCACACCTAGCCCACCGTTGAACGAAGAAGATCTGACCAAAGCGCTGTTGCAATTGCATCGTCAAGGCTTGGTTGGTTTGGGTACGAGTCATTTGGCCAAGTATTTGTTTCCACAGATTGCCAACGATTATCAACGTGGTCTGCAAACCCAAGCCAAAATTGCCAACGTGATTCGCGAGGCCATGCAATTGAATGTGCTCGAAACCTTGGCAATTCTAGAGGGCGAATTTGTGCAACTCCACGCCCCGCAAACCCAAGCCCAGCAATTACACCTCTCGAAAAGCGAATATTATCGCCGCCGCAAAGAAGCCATCGCCCAGCTTTACCATATTTTGGCCGAGGCCAGAGCAGAGAGCAAAGAACATAGAACATAAAGGTCAAAAACAAGGAGCCAATTTTATCCACGAAGGACACGAAGCACACGAAGGCTATAGGCTGTGGGCTATCGGAGATTCGTTGGAAACACCAATAATCAATAGCCTCAACACTATGCTCTACGCTCTATGTTCTATGTTCTATTTTGTGATATGATACAGGCACGACGTTTGGAAACGCTTCACCTCTGGTTTGAAACATTCCCCCACCCATTTTGGCCCAAGCTTGAAACATGCTTATTGGAGGACACTGTGGTCTACACCAATCCCAATCAGCCGGGCAGTAAAGTCAGTTTTAAGTCACGGTATGGCAACTACATCAATGGCGAGTTTGTTGAGCCAGTCAAGGGCATGTATTTTGAAAATATCAGCCCAGTTAATGGCAAGCCGTTCTGCGAAATTCCTCGTTCGACCGCCGAAGACATCGAAAAAGCGCTCGATGCGGCCCATGCTGCCAAAGCTGCTTGGGGTGCAACCTCACCCGCCCAACGCGCCAATATTCTGAATAAGATTGCCGATCGCATGGAAGCCAACTTGGAGATGCTGGCGGTCGCCGAAACATGGGAAAATGGCAAGCCTGTGCGCGAAACTCTCGCCGCTGATTTACCCTTGGCGATCGATCACTTCCGCTATTTTGCTGGGGTAATTCGGGCGCAAGAAGGCAGTGCCGCCACAATCGACGAAAATACAATTGCCTACCATTTTTATGAGCCGCTGGGCGTGGTGGGCCAAATTATTCCGTGGAACTTCCCGCTGTTGATGGCAACTTGGAAATTGGCTCCGGCCCTCGCTGCTGGCAATTGTGTGGTGCTCAAGCCCGCCGAACAAACGCCCAGCACAATTTTGGTCTTGATGGAATTGATCGGCGATTTGATTCCAGCGGGCGTGGTCAATGTGGTCAATGGCTTTGGGATTGAAGCTGGCAAGCCGTTGGCGAGCAGCAATCGGATCGCCAAAATAGCCTTTACGGGCGAAACCACCACTGGCCGTTTGATTATGCAATATGCCTCAGAAAATATCATTCCTGTGACCTTAGAGCTTGGTGGCAAATCGCCCAACATCTTCTTCGAGGATGTTTTGAGCAAGCAAGATTCGTTTGTTGATAAAGCGCTCGAAGGCTTCACCATGTTTGCCTTGAACCAAGGCGAAGTTTGTACCTGTCCATCACGGGCATTAATTCAAAAATCGATCTATGGTGAGTTTTTAGAGCGAGCGGTCGAACGCACCAAACGCTGCATTCAGGGCAATCCACTTGATCCAGCCACAATGGTGGGGGCACAAGCCTCCAATGATCAATTCGAGAAAATTTTGTCGTATTTGGCGATTGGCCGCGACGAAGGGGCTAAAGTGCTGGTTGGCGGAGCCAAAGCTGAGCTTAGCGGCGATTTAGCTGAAGGCTATTATGTTCAGCCGACGATCTTTGCTGGCAACAACCGCATGCGAATCTTCCAAGAAGAAATTTTCGGGCCAGTCGTTTCGGTGACTTCGTTCGATGATTTTGACGATGCCTTGAGTATTGCCAATGATACCTTGTATGGCTTGGGCGCTGGTTTGTGGACTCGCGATATGAACACAGCCTATCGCATGGGTCGGGCAATTCAAGCAGGCCGTGTTTGGACCAACTGTTACCACTTGTATCCAGCCCATGCTGCGTTCGGTGGCTACAAACACTCGGGGATTGGCCGCGAAAACCATAAGATGATGCTCAACCATTATCAACAAGTTAAAAACCTGTTGGTCAGCTACGATCCCAATCCAATGGGCTTCTTTTAGTTGATTGGTGCTTCCAAACGTCACACTACCGCAGGTATGCTGCTTGCGGTAGTGTTTTTATCTCAACAAGGAGTTGGATCATGACGGTTGAACGTGTGCTAGCAACTGAACAAACGGAAGCCTTGGTTGCGAAACTCAGCCAATTGCATGGCCCATTGTTGTTTCATCAATCGGGTGGCTGTTGCGATGGTAGTGCCCCAATGTGCTATCCCCGCCAAGAATTTCGAATCGGCCAGCACGATGTGTATCTTGGCGAGATTGCAGGCTGCCCATTTTACATTAGCGGGCCGCAATTTGAATATTGGCAACATACCCAATTAACCATCGATGTGGTCAAAGGCCGTGGCAGTGGTTTTTCGGTCGAAGCGCCTGAAGGTGTGCGCTTTTTAACTCGTTCGCGGGTATTTAGCGATGCCGAATATTCCGAATTGCAAGCCGCTGGGCCACCCTTGCGCGGCCAACAACATGGCTAAGAACATAGAACATAGAACATAGGGATTAGGAGCCAGATTTTTGATCCACGAGGGTACAGAGGATTGGAACCGCGAAGAGCGCGAAGAACGCCAAGGCCATTTTTAGCCACAGATTACCCAGATCATATGCCTACAGCTGTCTGAATCTATTTAGCTCCTACAAAACCAATCGTTAATCAGCTCCCTTCGTGACTCTTCATGTCCTTCGTGGTTAAAACTTCAGCTTCATCCCTCATCCTTCATACTTCTACTACGCCCTATCGTTGTGTAGGACACATGGCTTATGGCATGGCTCTTGCACAGCATGATAGGATGAAGCCCACATGACATTATTAATTCAATGATATCTACATACCCAAGGAGTAATCGAGATGAACGTGAAGCGTGAAATCTTGATGCAAGGCGTAGAGCTTGCACCAATCGTCGAGCGACTTAAAGAGGAAGGCACCAAACGCGGCTTATCCCAATCGGCCAACAACGAATATGGCCCTGTCTTTATCAATCATCACTACGATTTGCGGATCGAGCGGGATCCAGGCGATTGGGGCCAATATCGGCTGATGCTAATGCACAAGCTCCAACCAAAAAGCAGTTTCTTCGGCATGTTCCGACGCGGTTAAATGCCAACACGGCTGAAGCAATTTCAGCCGTGTTGTGGTTTAGCCAAGCAAGTTTAGCGTTCGTTACGCCCGAATAGCGCCCACGCCCCAGGTAATACCAAGGCCGCAATCACAATCTTCAAAGCATCACCAGGCAAGAAGGGATAAACCCCCGCCCACATCACGCTGATTTGACCAAACGTATCTTTGTAGATGTTCAGCCATGATGCGCCGATCGCATAGATCAAGATATTGCCAAAACAAAACATCGCCAAAGCGGTTGGAATCCGGCGATCCCAGCCACGTTGGGCCAACCAGCCCACCAAAGCGGCGGCCAATGGCCACGACAGGAGATACCCACCAGTTGGGCCGAGCAATTTAGCCAAACCGCTGGTCATGCCAGCAAACACAGGCATGCCAGCCAAGCCCTCGACCAGATAGAGCAAAATTGCCAAAGCGCCACGGCGTGGCCCCAAAATCGCCCCCGTCAGCAACACCCCCAAGGTCTGACCCGTAATTGGCACGGGAGTCCAAGGCAACGGAATAGCAATTTGAGCGGTGAGGGCAACAAACAAACTAAACCCGATAATCAGCGCAAGATCACGACCCAGTGATTTGCCACGAATCAGGTCGGCCAAGGTTTGTCGTTCCGCTACCGATTCCACACGATACATGTGCAGCTTCCTCCTAGATAGATTGTCTACGATCCTCGTTGCTCTTCTAGCGTCACTTTATTGTAGGCAAGCTCAAAACCAGCTCGCGTTACAATCCGTTGCGAATCGCTCCCGCTAATGGTTAGCACGGTTGCCCAACGACAGCCTTGGGCATGAGCATAAGCTAAACGCGCTGCAATCAGGCTGGTTTGTGCTCCGCGCCGTCGCCAATCTGGCTTGACGAAGGTTGAAAATAGCGTGGCAACTTCGGCATTAATGCTCAATGCCCCACAGCCAATCAGATGATCATCAAGCCACGCTCCAAAAAGCTGACTATCTGATCGGGCAGCGGCAGCCTTGGCCATCGTGATGCCCATCGGGCTACTTTGGCCATGATTCGTTATGCCCTCAACCCATAGTTCGGACTGTTCAGGTGCGATCATCCGCGATTGTACACTACTTGGGCTAAAAGGGGTATAACGCAGCATGTCAAAGGCCAGTACGCTCCACCAACGTATAATCTGGTAATTGCGCTGGGCTAACACGCCTTGGAGGCTTGGGTCGCAGAATGGGGTTAGTTCGAGGCTCGCTGGTAATTGGCGTTGCCGATAAAAATCTTCTAACTCGCCAAATTGTCGTGCCTGCCAAGGCTGTTGGCTGCCAGCCCCAACCGCCCGATTAATCGGTAAGTCAGGGCCAGTGTAGCAAGCTGTGGCATCGCCAATTTGCGCCCACGTTGCTTGGCTAGCAGGCACAACTTGGGCTACCGCAGCGGTGTATTGCCGCAAATTATGTGCATCGGCTGCTTCTAGTTGGGCCGCTAGTTGACGATCAATCAGCATTATTGGCCTCGCATTGCCATTGGCAACCAAACCTTCCATTGGCTAACAACTGGGGTGTTGCTCGGTGTTGGGGTATTGCTGGGGGTCGGGGTGTTGCTCGGTGTTGGGGTAATTGTTGGCGTGTTGGTTGGAATATTGGTCACCATGACGCTAGCGGTAATGCTATTTACATTGCCTTGCTGATTAGTGACCCGCACCCAGACTTGGCTATTGGTTTGGACATTGGTCAAGGTTAAACTTGGCATTGTTGCGCCACTGATTGGGTTGCTGGTATCGCCAGTTGTGCCACGATACCATTGATAACTGAGATTTGCCGCGCCAGTTGCGGTGACATGAACGCTGGCATTTTGACCAAACGAAACTGTGGTATCAACTGGTTCGCGCACAATTCGCGGAGCCAAATGGCCATACACCACCAATTTATCGGTGTTGGTGATGCTATCGACTGAGAATGTACCAACGATGACTTTACCATCAGCAATTAATGGGGTATTGAATTTGGCCAAATTGCCCATCGCATCGCGAGTAGCGTTTTGGTTACTATTCCAGGTTTCTTGCAAGGTCAAGGCGTTATAAGCATGAATCACCCCTGGCTGGGTGGTAGTATTGGCGCTGCCACCAGTCGAGTGGGTCGCCCAAACGATCCCGGTGTTGGCGTTGCTGCCATCCCACGACAATGACATCACTCCACCTGGCATCGTCACGGTTTGCAAGGTGCTGGTGGCTACAGGCGTGGTATTAAAACTTGGAGTCAATGGCTGGGTGGTACTAAATTGAAAGGCCTTCAATGGCGAATTGACTGGCCAAACAAACATACGTGTGCCAGTTGCGCCACCAGCTGCCCAAACCACTGGTGTGCCAAAGATCCCACGGAAGCCCGAGCCACCATGGGGCTTGAAGCTTTGATAGAACTTGCCGGGCACGGTTTTATCAAAGCCAGTTGTGCCTTGCTGAACGCCTAAACCGCCCATATCGTTGCGATTGAAGACATAGATTTTGCCGCCCTTGCTGCCAGCGATCATCACATTGGTATTGGGAATTAAGACCGCGCCAGTTGTGCCAAGGTCGGTGTCGTTGGTATTGAGGGTTTTGTAATCGTAAGGCGTAAACCATGTCTCAACAGTTGGTGAGAGTGGATTAGTTACATTCAATTTGTTGACCGACGAGCCATAATCGCGGCCATTGGGCAAATTGGCGTTCCAGCTACCGTTGCCAATTGAAAGATACAAATTGCCCTGACCATCGCTGGTCAGGCCTTGCCCGCTCATCCAGATGCCACCTTCGCCATCATTGGCGGCGTTGGGCTGCGAAGTAACTTCTTTTTGCGGCGTTGTGTTGTAGATCAATTCTTGTTGCAGGGTCGTTTTGTTGTAGCCAAAGACCCAACCATGATAGGGATCGGTGTCGGCATAGCCAGCAAATGCTACGTACACCCGATTGCCATCGAGCAGCAATGACGAACGTTGCAAATGCTGGCGGCTATCGAATACGACAATTCCATCATTGGGATTCGCATCGTTGCCATCGCCTGGCACCGAGCCTTGGATCGTCGTTGATTGGATAAGCGAGCCATCCAAAATGTTGATCGCAATCATCCGATGCTGGTATTGATAGGCTCCCAAGCGGATGAACGGTACAACATAGAGGGTGTTAGTGGCCGGATCGATCACTGGCGAGCCGGTAATCCCAACGTAGGGCTTGATATCTTGGTACACGCCACCATTGTAGCGCGTGCCAAATTCTTTTAAATTGCTAATCGCGTATGGCCCAAGGTTGAGTGACCATAATGGCTGGCTCATCGCCGGATCATCCGCATCGAAGGCATAAACATTATTTTTCTGGGTTGCCACAAAAACGACGTTGCGAATACCAACCCCAGGCATGTTCAAATCGGGCACATACAACGGTTGAGCGTAGATCTGGCCGTCAACGGTGCGACTGAACAATTTGCCAAAAGTAGTGGACATGACATTAGTTGGGGCTAGTAATTGCTCGGCGGCGGTTGTGCCAGTGCGAGCATTGTTGAAACTACGAGTTGTCACCGCGACCCGCGCTGGTGGCGGTAGGGTTTGGTTGGTTGCGCTGGGCACGGCATAGGCCACTGGTCGGCGCAGCCAGACCCCAGCGCTCAAGCCCACCAATAGCCCAACAAGCAAGAGCATGCGTAATTGAACATTTCGCATCGTTGCGCTCCTTCTGAAAAAAGAACAGGGATAGCGCAACTATACTTGATCCAATTCAGGACTGCAATCGTTATCGGAAGCTTATTTTTTGATTTGAAAAAGTTTAGGCTTGAATGCTGAGCCAACAACATTGATATGCATCGAGTATAATTTCATGGCTTTGTGTATCGATATTAAGTGAATCGTTATCCAACAAATTATATAAGCGACCAACCAGCCCTGCTTGTTGAATAACCGCTAAACTGACCCGCTGTGGGGTGGCGGAAAGGTTTCCAAGAATTAAAATTCGCCCCAATGGGTGAACTCGAACCACCCCTAAAACATGGCGTTGCTGTGTCCAGATTGGCAAGGTTTGGCCTGCGCTATGCAAGGCTGGAGTATGTTGGCGCACCTGAATCAAATGGCGCAATACCTGCCATAAGCGCCCAGCAAGCGTAGTTGGATCATGGCGTTGGGCCGCTAAGCACCAATCCATGGCTGGGCGATGCAACCAGCGGTTATCGTTGGCTTTGGTAGGGTCATGCAAGTAGCTGTGATCATTGAGCATGCCCAATTCATCGCCCATATAGATCAACGGAATGCCACCAAAGCTAAAAATCACGGCATACAGCAACGCAATCCGGCGAATTGTCAATTCAATCGCTGCTGGATCGGTGGTTTCCAAGGCTTGCTCTAGCCCAGCCAACGAGGCAGTCATGCCGCTAATTCGGCGATCGTTGGTGAGTGGATTATATTGAAACACCTCGCCCCGCGCAAAACTACCAGCAAATTCGCCACTATACCAAGCGCTTAAAAATTGGCGATGCAATGGCCCATCTTCGCCAACCAAAGCTGCATTGTGGTCGGTCACAGCCCAGCCAATATCATCGTGGCAGCGCACATAGGTAATCCAAGCGGCATTGCTGGGCGTTGCAGGCATGTTCAACAGCGATTGCGTAAACAGATCGGCGCGTTGCGAGGCCAAGGCACTCCACAACAACACCATCAGCGAATTATGGTAGGCAATTTCACAGAGCTTGCCTGTGCGCCGTCCCAAACCCAAATATTGCACCAAATCGTCGGGGGCAACAATCGCCTCGGCCTTGAAAATTGTCGCCGGACAGACGATCCGCATGGCTGCTCGCCAAGCTTGTAACAAATCGAGCACTTCGGGCTGATTTTGGCAATTCGTGCCGAGGCGTTTCCACATAAACGGCACGGCATCCAAACGCAGCACATCAACGCCTAGATTGGCGAGATACAGCAAAATATCCAGCATCTCCAGCCAAACCATGGGGTTGGTATAGTTCAAATCCCATTGAAATTCGTTGAAGGTCGTCCAAACCCAACGGCCATGCTCGCTCAACTCGGCATACCAAGTAAAATTACCAGGCGCAAAATCGGGAAACACTTCGGGTAAATGTTGCTCATAGGCATCAGGCAAACTGCGATCGGCAAAACTCAGATAGTAATCCAAATATTGGGCATCACCAGCACGGGCCTTGACTGCCCATTCATGCTCTTTGGCCGTGTGATTCACCACCACATCAATGCATAAGCTGATGCCGTTGGTACGGAGCAAATCGCTTAATTCGATAAAATCGGCCACATTGCCAAGCCGTTGATCAATCGAGCGATAATCGAGCACCGCATAGCCGCCATCGTTGGGGCCATGGCGTGGCTGTAATAGCGGCATCAGATGCACATAGGTCAAACCCAATTCTTGCAAATAATCAATATGCTCAATCACCCCGCGCAATGTGCCTGCCAAGCGATCAACATAGTAAATGCCGCCAACCATGGTGGCCTCAGCAAACCAATCGGGCTGGATTTCGCGGGCTAAATCGTGAATTTTCAGGGCATCGCGGCGCTGGGCATAGGCAGTAATCAAGCGTTCGGGCAATTGCTCCAACAACTGTGGCCAAGCTGGATGCTGGGCATACAACGCTCCTAGCGCTTCTAAACAATCGCCAAAATGGCGTTGCATGCGCAAGCGAAAAATATCGCGATCACGCGAATTGGCAATCTGTTGATCGAGCAGATCATCGAACGTGGTTGGATTGGGCAAATGCATAGTTTGAACTGTGAGTGGTTGCATAACCACACTCCTCATACTGCCGATGGTTTTTAAGCTGTAATGTTGGATTAACTAAATGAAATCAAATCGCCGTGCCCTCGGCCTTCCAAGGGTTTTAACCGTGGCTTGGGATCACCACCCTTCCGTCCCGCCTCAAGGCGGGAGACGCAGGGGGCTTTAATCCCCCTGCACCCCCTAAAGTACATACAGTGGTAGTTAACCATTCACCGATGAACCATGGATTCCGTGGTTCGCAATGGAAACCTACTCTTGGAAAAACCCCTCTGCCACGGCGGCGGGAGAGGGGGCTAGGGGATGAGGGCAATCAGTATGTTTAGCCCTTGACCCCCGATGAGGCCACCGATTGAACGAACCATTTTTGGAACAGCAGGAAAATAATCAGCACTGGTAGCGTTACCATCGTGGCGAAGGCCATAATATCGCCCCATTGGCGTGGCATTTGGCCAAAAAAGGCTTGCATACCAACCGTCAATGGTCGCACCGCTGGATCACGTACCACCATCAATGGCCACAAGAAATCGCCCCAGTGGGTCAGAAATTGCAGAATGGCGACGGTCGCAAAAACTGGGCGTGAAAGTGGCACAATGATCTGTGAATACATCCGAAAACGGCTGGCTCCATCGACCAAGGCCGCTTCCTCAATATCCTTGGGAATATTTAGGAAAAACTGGTAGAACAGGAAAATCGAAAAAGCATCGGCAATAAATGGAATGATCTGCACATGATAGCTATCGAGCCAGGTCATGCGGCCATCAAACCATGGCAACTGATTGACGATCAGCAGCAAAGGCACGGCAACTGCCTGAAATGGAATGATAATCAATGCCACGACAATTGCCAAGAGCAATTTTTGGCCGCGAAATTGCATACGGGCCAAGGCATAGGCGATCAAGCTATTGACAAACAGCCCACAGATCACAATTGACAAGGCAATAATTACCGAATTGATTAGATATTGGGCAAATGGTACGCGCTCAAAGACATCGCGAAAGTTTTGCAGCGAAAGTTCTCCAGTTGGCAAAAACGCTGCAAATGTGCTCATTTCACGCAAAATCTGCGATTCATCAGCTTTGATCGCCGTGACCAACATAAATAGGATGGGAAACAGGGTAAACAGCGCGATTCCCGTCATCAGCAGGTAGATGCCGAATGTGCGTGAGCTTTTTTGCCAGCGCTTGGTTGGTTCAATTGCAGGACGTTGCATGATTAACCTACCTTTCTGAGCGGGTAAAAATTCGTTGGCCCAGCGAGATCAGCAACACAATGATGAAAAACACTACCGAAAGTGCCGAGGCATAGCCAACTTTTTGGGTACGAAACCCGCTATTGACGATATGCAACATAGCGGTGACAGTAGCATCGTTAGGGCCGCCCTTGGTCATAATCTCAACTTGATCGAACAGCTTGAAGGCCATAATTGTGGTTGAGATCACCACAAAAATTGAGGTATTGCGCAATTGAGGCAGGGTGACAAAGCGAAACTGTTGCCAAGCACTCGCTCCATCCAACTGAGCTGCTTCGTATAATTCGCCAGGAATTTCTTGCAAGCCCGCCAGATAAATCACCATCTGAAAGCCAACGCCCTGCCAGATCGACATCAACATAATCGCCGGAAACGCTAATTTAGGGTCTTCGAGCCAGCGATAGGGGCCAAGTTGACCAAAGCTAATCGTCTGAATAAATTTGTTGATAATGCCCTGATCGGGATTGTAAAGAAACGTCCAAACGACCGCCACAATCGCCATAATTGTGACGACTGGAATAAAGTAGATTGTGCGAAAAAAGTTGATTGCTTTGATTTTTTGGTTGACCAAAACTGCCAGAAATAAGGCAAAACTGGTTTGAACTGGCACAACTACCGCCACAAACAAGAAATTATTCAGCAAAGCACGGACAAAGGTCGCATCTTGCCACATTGCCAGATAATGTTTGAGGCCAACAAAGCGCGTTGGTAAGTTGGGATTGGGCACGAGGCGTTGGTCGGTCAGCGAAAGATAAAAAGCCAAGCCAAAGGGCGCGATCAAAAAGATCAGGAGCAATAGCAGTGCCGGAGCCACAAATGCCCACGCAACCCGTTGTTCGCGGCGTTTCCAACTAAGCATTGGGCGGCTGGTGGTGGGTTTGGCGCTGGCAGTTTGCGATTTTGAAATAGCCATCAGACACACTCCTTGTGAAGCACCAAGCCGCTGAAATCAACGGCTTGGTGGTTGATCAACAGTTACTTCACGGGATAGCCTTGATTATCTTCAATATCGGCATCGATCTTTTGGGCCGCTTTATCCAACTCGGCTTGCACATCGGCTCCAGCCACAATGTTATCGACGGCTTCGGCAAAGGCGACGGTAATGACTGGGTAGGCTGGGGTAATTGGGCGCGGCATGGCAACGCCATTGGTCAATTGTTGCACATAGAGGTTCAACGGAGCGCCATCACCAAACAATTTGGATTTGGCAATTGCTGAAGTACGCGCTGGCACAGCGCCATTGGCATCGCTCATGCGCAGCACTTCTTCGGGCGAGACGATGAACGAAAGCACTTCAGCGGCAGCCGCCGGATTAGCACACTTGCTGGTAATGCCCCAATTCCACGAACCCATGCCCGTTTTCGCACCCTTGCCCAAATCGGCGGCAGGCAGCACCAACAATTTATCGCCCAAGGCTTTGGCATAATCAGGGTAGGCCCAGTGCCCAACCCAACTCAAAGCCGCTTTACCCTCAGCAAAATCGGTGCTGCCAGCAGGCTTAGGATTAACATAGCCATTGGTGAAGAGGCCTTGGAACCACTTCATTGCTTCGACCGAAGCCGCGCTATTCAAGCTGCCGCTGGCTTTTTGATACGTTGAGCGATCGATCAAATCGCCGCCAAAAGATTGCAAGAAGGGTGAAAAGCCATAACTAAACCACTCGCCACGGCCATAGTCCATTTTCAAGTCAAGTGGATATTCCAAACCATTGGCTTTAAGTTCGCTCAAGGCCTCATCAAGCTCAGCGCGAGTCCATGGCTGGGCTAAAGTTGGAATGCGCACCCCAGCTTTTTCCAACAATTCCTTGTTGGCATAGAAGCCTAAGCCCGAATCGAACTGCCCAAGGCTATACAATTTGCCGTTGTAAGTGCCTTGTTCAATGATTGAAGGCAGAAAATCGGCTTTGACATCGGCAGCGATCAAACTATCCAATGGTTGCAAATAGCCCGACCATGCATAGTTATAGACAAATGGGCCATCAAAATCGAGCAAGCAGGGCAATTCGCCAGCCAAGGCAGCAGCATTGACTTGATCGTTATATGCGCCTTCAGGCAATTCAATGGCTTCAACTTTGATTGCTGAGTTTTTGGCTGCAAATGCTTGGAGCGTTGCGTTTAAGGCATCGCGTTCAGCACCTTGACCGGAGTGAAACCACAACGTGACCGTGCCACTAGCCGCACTGCTAGCGCCAGTTGCCGTAGTTGGGTTGGTCGGGGGCGTGGTTGGCGTAGTCGCCTCGCCACATGCCGCCAAAATTAAGCCGATCAGCAAGGTAAACGAGCGAATCCATGGTCGTTGCATAGTGGTACATCCTCATTGATTAAACCAAACGTCAAGCTAACAGCGAAATTGGGTGGATGCGGCAGATTGGCAGCGGCGAGGTATCCTCCTATATCATACGTCAATTTTTCATGAAAACGTTTCCATAATTATGATAAAAAAATCCCGCATTGGGAAGGCATTTAGGGCTAATACCAAACAGGAATAACGGTCACTTGACGGCCAACGTTGGTGATTCAGGCCTTGATTGAGCATTTGAAGTAATGGAAGCGTTTCCATTACAATACGCCAAAAGTAGATCATTGTCAAGGGGGAGTTTTGATCACGAAAGGTATGGTCACGTCACCGACGACAAACAGGGTGGTTTTAGTGTGGTTTGTGCCTGCTGAATCCACGCTGTACATTCGTATTCGTCACAGTACCGACGACCAACAGGGCGGTTTTAGCGCTGCGCGGTGTGCTGGTACTGCCACCACTAGTTGGCGTGGCGGGCACGGGCATGATGCTGGTTGGTGTCGCAGTGACCGGAATTGGCGTGCCATTGGGATCAAGCCATTGGCGCGTTTCAAGATTGAAACGTAGAACAACCGTGGTTGTATTGGCGACGGTTGCAAAATAAATCTGCGCACCATCCGTATGATGAATATATAAGGGTTCTATTGTGCGAGGAGTACCATAGCGTGCTGTAGTAACATCCTGTGTTTGGATCGTCTGCGTTTCAACCAGTATATATGATACGCTAGGGTCTGCATCTTTTGTATAGAGTACCAATTCATATCGGGATAGATTATCCACCATGAACCAACAATCATGGACGGTTATCGTTCGATTAGGAATATCAAAACATCCATAATGCCTCCCAATAACTCTTGGCACTGGTGACAAAAATGGGGTAAGAAGAGTGCCATTTGCCTTTGCTGTTGCGATATCAGCGGAATCAGGGCTGAGGGTGCGCGTCGGTCTACCCGCCGCGACAGTCGCTGCATAATATTCTGATTCGCGATTCCGATCAGCCCAGTAGGTTGCCTCAGCAGCTGGTTCAAGGGTTGGGCTTTGCGCAAATGCCGTTGCTTGTGCATGCAGGGTTGCATTAATCGCATCAACCGTTTCAGTTGGATTGATCGCGGTCGTAGGCAATGGCAGTGCTTGGTCACAACCTGTTAATACCCCTAGCGCTAAGCCTATCGATAGCAATCGATGTGCTGTATCCTTGCTCAATTTCATGAATTTAGTACCCCATGCAATATCAGTTAACCACGGCAACTGAACAGCTGCACATGAAGAACACCACCCACTTAAGCGGCACCGTAGACAACATTTCTTGCCAATTGGTCTTGATTGGGCACAAAGCCACCGTTACTAGCCATGGTAATTTTGCTTATGTCAGTATCGAGCGGTGTTTGCAGCAGATTGACTAGTTGGAGCTAGTGGGAGTATTAACCACCCAAGGCCACATGGGCTGCGGCCAACGGGCACGATTGTTTATGAGGCATGTCCTCCATCAACTCACAACACTTGTTCAGCCTAGCACACCGGTTGCAGGCGGGTCAATGATAGCTGGCTGAAAAGTGAGGGATGAAGGATGAAATTTAACCACGAAGGACACGAAGGAGACATGGCGTTTGGCTATCGGAACAATGGTTGGTATTTCCTATCAATCTCCGATAGCCCATAGCCAAAAGCCTAGAGCTTCACCTGCATATAACAAAGATCGGTAGGCGAACGAAGTTTAGGGCTAAAAATGCCAAACGAGCAAGATTTTGCGCTTTTTCAAAACCTTGCTCGTTTGTTTGACTGACAAACATTGTCAAAAAGCCAAAAAAGCCTTGCTGTAGCACAGGCTCACGCTACAAACGGCGGCTTATTCGGCTTGCATGCCTGGCACGTAGTATTGGGCTACGTAATCTTTGAGCATGCGACGGAAGCTAAATTGTGGGGCAACCGTGCGAATCGATTCCTTCATGGTCGCAATCCATTTGTGGGGCAAGCCATTGGCATCACGATCATAGAACGATGGAATAACTTCGTTTTCCAACAAGCTATACAACGATTCAGCATCGTCAATATCTTGTTGTTCAAGATCGTCGTAGCCAGCTTCGCGCCCAATCGCCCAACCGTTCTTGCCGTTGTAGGCTTCGCGCCACCAGCCGTCAAGCACGCTTAGGTTTGGCACACCGTTCATGCCCGCTTTTTCGCCGCTGGTTCCCGATGCTTCCAATGGTCGGCGTGGGTTGTTCAACCATACGTCAACACTTTGTACCAAATGGCGGCCAACGTTAATATCATATTCTTCGATAAAGAAGATCTTGCCACGCAGCTCTGGGTCGCGAGCCATATTGTAAACGGCGCGAATAAAGCTCTTGCCTGGCTCATCGGCTGGGTGCGATTTACCAGCGAAAATGATTTGAACGGGACGCTCAGCGTTGTTCAAAATCCGCTTGATCCGATCCAAATCGCGGAAAATCAAGGTCGCCCGTTTGTAGGTGGCAAATCGGCGTGCGAAGCCAATCAACAACGCGTTGGGGTTAACATCGCCGCTAATTGCATCGTCGCGATGGTAGCCTAAACGACGTTGGCGCTGCCAAGCGCGTTCGCGAATAAAGCGAGCCAAATCGTGCTTTTGGCCTGAGTGTACGCCCCAAAGCACTTCATCGGGCATCGTCGTGATGCGATCCCATGTTGCAGGGTCGTCCATCCGTTCGCGCCAACCAGCGCCAAGCACCGAGTCGTACATATTGGCCATGGCTGGAGCCAACCACGTATCCGAGTGCACGCCGTTGGTCACATGGCCAATTGGCACTTCGTCAACTGATTTGCCTGGATACAGGAATTGCCACATTTGACGAGCCACAGCGCCGTGCAATTCGCTCACGCCGTTATGATATTCCGATAAGCGCAATGCGAGCACGGTCATGCTGAAGGTTGGCCCCCAGCTTTGTTGCTGCAACGCAATATTCATAAAGGTGTCGCGATCAATGCCCAATTGTGGCCAGTAGTTGTGGAAGAATTGATCGATCAGATCGAGTGGGAAGGCATCGTTGCCAGCAGGCACTGGCGTATGGGTGGTAAAGACTGAGCGTTTGCGCACTTCGCTGACGGCATGTTCAAGGTTTTCGCCACGTTGAACTCGTTCGCGCAACAATTCCAAGCCCAAGAATGCTGAGTGACCTTCATTCATGTGCCAAACTGTTGGATTGATATTGAGAGCGCGTAACACTCGCACGCCAGCAATCCCCAAGATGATTTCTTGAGCGACCCGCAGCCATTGATCGCCGCCATACAAACGAGCCGACAATTCGCGATCTTCAGGGCGATTTTCGTCAACATCGGTATCCATCAGCAGCAGCGTGATGCGGCCAACCTGGAAGCGCCAAACTTTGACAAACACCATGCGCCCGGGCAAATCGACGCTCACGCGTAATTCGCTGCCATCGCTATTGCGCACAGCCAAGGCTGGCAACTCAGCAAAATTCAAGCGTTCGTAGAGCGCTTCTTGGGTGCCTTCGCTATTGATAAATTGGCGAAAATAACCTTGAGGATATAAAAAGCCAACCCCAACGAATGGCAAACCAATATCGCTGGCTTCTTTACAATGGTCGCCCGACAAAATGCCCAAGCCACCAGAGTAAATTGGCAACGACTCGTGAATGCCAAATTCAGCCGAAAAATAGGCAATCGTTTGATCTTTAAGCTCAGGATGGGTGCGGGCAAACCACGTTTGATCATCACGCATATAATGATCAAATTTGATCGTTACCCGATCATACTGGGCCAAATAATTGCTATCAAGGGCTTTTTGTTCGAGGCTAGCCAAGCTAACTTCACGCAAAAATTTCACCGGATTATGGCCTGTGCGCTCCCACAACGTTGCATCAATCGTTTGGTAAAGCGCTTGGGCTTCTGGTTGCCAGCTCCACCAAAGGTTATAAGCCAACTCATAGAGTCGGTTGATCCGTTGGGGTAGGGGGGCAAACAGCGGTGGTAATTCAGCAACGTTCATTGCAACTCCTTGTACTACGATTAATTAAAAAACGATGCCGCCAGCCAGAAAAAGCCTGTCGCAACATCGCGTTGTTTGTTTTGAGCCTGAACGTTAGTGCCTATTATGGCTTAAAAGCGGGGGAGTTGCAACCGTTTTGCCAGAAATCAAAAGTCAAAAGTCAGAATGCAGAGATATGTTCTTTCCTCAGCCTAATGGCTTAGAAATTTCCGCCCGACGACTGATGCAAGCCTGATTAACAGCGCTTATAGTTAGCCCATCACCAAATCAGAGTTCGATTGCAAATTAGGAAAGGGACGAGCACCATGCGACGGCTACTCACTAATCCACAACCAAAACGCCAGTCAAGCACACATTACGCGCCAATAGCCCACATTTGTGGCTCATTGCGTAATGTAGATTTAGGCTATGGTTTTGCTGGCGAGCTGAGTTGGACGAAGGATGGATGGCGACCAATAGTGTGACGCGTACTGACACACGCTAATGCTATGGTCGTCACAGCAGTGACGACTATTTTGTTTTAGCTAGAGGTTTGCTCATGACGCTCGAAGATCCTACCCGCATTGATATTGTTGCGGGTTCACTCGACCCCGCCCGGCCTGGGTTGGATTTATGGATCGTAGACAATGGTTCAGTCGCTGATGACAGCCTCCGCTATCGTTTGCTGATTGCGAAAGTCTTGATCTATGCCAATTATATTGCCAGCCCTATGTTTACCGTTCAACATCCTAAGATTAAACGCTCCGATGTTTTGATTCGGGTGGTTTGCTTAACTGCGCCAACCAAAACGATGCGCGATGTAACTGGGATTGTTTCTTGGTTTGATCAAACCTTGCGGGTGCCTGTGGTGGTGGAAGATGCCGCCAAAGTTGCCAAGCGCTTGGATGCTTGCCAAGGTGAAGTGCGCCGCTATGTGCGTAAGGTGTTGGAATTGGCGCAGATTGAGACAGCGCCCGAACCAACTTCATGGCGTTTACCATGGCGCGGAAAAGCCAAAAAGACCGCTTGAGGGAGAGAACGAGCGGAGTAGGAATTAACCAATAGCTTGAGGTATCGCTAGCCAATGATCGATTGCAACATCAAGGGGTTAGCGCTTGTGGGAGAGAATCAACAAGTTGGCGAGGTGAAGTGTTTACGATTTAGCCAGCTTCCTCGCCAGCTTGTGGGAGACAAGTGAGAGTTTGCTGAGGTGCTTGTGGGACATACTTCGCTTGAACCACGAAGTTCCACGCCTTTTCCTCAGCAGCCCTGAACGTTCAGCATACCGATTGAAGGAGTCGTATGCCGCTACCAGAGGAACCAACCAATGTTAATGTGGCGAATGCGGGCTTTAATCAGCCGCTTCTTGGAACCCTTGTAACACGATGGTAGTCTAGCAATAGATCTTGATCCACGAAGGCTGTAACCGCGAAGAGCGCGAAGATCACGAAGAAGGTTTTAGGCTGATAGCTAGTGGTTATCGGGAAATTTGCAGGTTTGGTACGTGTGGTTGGGATGGAAAACGTTACCGATCCCCAGCCCCTGACCGCCGAACTATAAACGTGAGCACATAGTTTAACGGCAGAACATCAGGATGTGCTTCGGCACAGTACTTCAACAACTCTTCCTCAATTTGAGGTGATCGTGGGAGTTACTTCGTTGACCTGACGTATAGGTTCGATTCCTATTGTGCTCACCTACATTGATCCACGAAGGCTGTAACCGCGAAGAACGCAAAGGGCACGAAGAAGGGTTTAAAGCAGAGGCGCAGAGAGCAAGGCGCTGAGCTATTGGCAGCATCTGTGGGTTTGGCTTCATCCTTCATCCCTTATCCTTCATCCTTAATTTCGGGCCTATAGCTCAGTTGGTAGAGCAAACTGCTTCTGCGTCAACTTCCTCGTTCACGAGGTGATAGTAGGGGCTACTTAGGTCGCAGGTTCGAGTCCTGCTAGGCCCGACCTATTCTGACACCATGGTCTAGACGAATCAGCTGTGATGTAGTTGCCCAAACCAATTCATAGCGTTTGATCCGCAAGTGTGATTCGGGCTAGACCATGGTTGCTTTGTTGAGAAGAGTCGTTTTCCTACCTTATAACTTGGAGGTGGCCATGAACATTGTTCGCCGCCTGTTTGCTCGCACGCCTGATGCAGCACATGGGCTTAACCACGAGGGCTTCCCTACCTATCAACGCAGTTTGGCTGAACGGTATATGCAAACTTTGTTGACCAATACCATTGGCTCAACCTTTTACGCCTCGCAAGGTAGCAATTATGCCTTGGCCTTGGAGTTGCATCAAGCCATGTTAGCCCATAACCCACTCTTTGCTGCAAAAGCCTTAGTGTATGCTCGCGAACAAGGAACCATGCGCCTTCAGCCAATTATCGGCTTGGTTGTGCTATCAACTGTCGATTTGGGCTTGTTTCACCTAATATTCAAGCGCATTATTCTAACGCCAGGCGATTTGCAAGATTTTGTGCAAATTGTGCGTTCGCGTCAGATTCGGCCTGGTATGGGTCGGGCAATCAAGCAAACAATCAATGATTGGTTGCTTAACCTGAGCGAATATCACGTAATTAAATATGGTGGCACGAATGCAGGCAGCATGACCCTACGCGATGTGCTACGCCTAACGCGTCCGCAACCTATCGATGATCGTACTAATGCTTTGTTCAGTTATTTGATCGATCGTGAGCGCTGGCGCACAACTTGGGCTGAGCAAGCATCCACGCTGTTGCCGCAAATCGCAGCGGTCGAGCAACTCAAGCGCACGAGCGATCCGACTGAGCAGCGAGCGTTGGTTGAGGCTGGTCGTCTGCCCTACGAAATTGTCACAGGTACGGGCAAGCCAGATTTGGCCATGTGGCGAACGTTGATCGAGCAAATGCCCTATTTGGCCTTGCTACGCAATTTGGCTAGCCTACAACGAGCAGGTGTGTTCCACGATGCGGCGATGATTGAGTATGTGGTTGGGCGTTTGGGCGACCTTGAGGCCTTGCGCCGCGCCAAGATTTTGCCCTTCCGTTTGCACGCAGCTTGGTTGGCCTTCACGCCACTAAGCGAGCAGGAAAAGCTGATTCAGCAAACGCTTGAGCAGATGATCGAAATGGCCTTCGTCAACATGCCCGAAATTCCTGGGCGGGTCGTGGTTGCCCCAGATGTTTCTGGCTCGATGCGCGGCTCTATCAATCCGAAGTCGCAAGTACGTTATGTCGATGTTGCAGGCATTTTCGCTGGCTCGCTCTATCGCAGCAACCCAACCGCCCAACTGCTACCTTTTAATACCAGCATTGTTCAGATGGAGACTTGGCGCGAAACCAAATTGATGTGGTTGACAAAGCAAATTACGGCCAAACTTGGTGGTGGAACCGCGGTTTCCGCCCCAATTTCCTACTTGTACGAGCGCCGTGAGGTGGTCGATGTAGTAATTGCGATTACTGACAACGAAGAATGGGCACGTGATAGCGATAGTGGAACAAGTTTTGTCAGTGTCTGGCGTAAATATTTGGCCAAGGTTAATCCCAAAGCTCAAGCATTTTTAATCACGATTGCGCCCTATCCACACGCGGTTGCCCCGCCCGATGAGCCAAATGTCAGCTTTATTTTTGGCTGGGCCGAGCATGTGCCAGCCTATATCGCCCAAAGCTTGCTTGGATATGCCGATCAGCTGAGCACGATCGAGCAGATTACACTCTAATCAAGCCAATGCTAACAATCCCTGTAGCACAATTCTACAGGGATTACTGCATTTAAATTGAATTTTCGTGTATGATTAACCAATGCAACGGCTCATCGATTGGGCTACGCACGACAACTAACATGCAACGGAGCATGGCAGCTATCAGTGCTGATGGCTTTAGCAGAAACCAATTGGTGTGAATATGCAGACAGAACATTCCGATCTCCTTCCACGTTACACCACTGCTCTAATTGGGCGTGATGCTGAAACTGCTGAAATTGGGGCTTTATTGGCCCAAGGTCAGCGGTTAATTAGTTTAGTTGGGGCAAGCGGCGCGGGCAAAACCCGTTTGGCGGTTGATTGTGCCCGTTTATATGCCGACCAATTTGTTGGTGGCTGTTTTTTTGTGTCGTTGGTGCCGATTCGGGCGGCGGGTTTAGTGCTAGCAACGATTGCCGAAAGCCTCGGTATCGCTCCCACCTCCGATCAACCATTGCTCACCACGATTGCCGCCCATTTTCCACATCAACCGAGCTTGTTAATTCTCGATAATATTGATCATGTAGTCGAGGCTGCCTCGGATGTGCAAGCCTTAGTCACAGCCGTGCCGCAATTAACCATTTTGGTCACTAGCCAAGTGGCGCTGAACGTGGCTGCTGAAACGATCTATCGGGTGCCATTATTGAGCGTGCCTGCCGAAGATGCTCGCTTGAGCGCCAGCGAAATTTTGCAATATGGCGCTGTGCAATTGTTTAGCGAACGATTGCGACGGTTGCAGCCAATGCTCAAAGTCGATCAACCACAAGCTCAGGCGATCGCCGAAATATGTCGTTTGGTGCAGGGCTTGCCGTTGGCCGTCGAGCTTGTCGCTAGCCATAGTCGCAGCTTACCGCCCTCTGATTTGGTGCGCATGGTGCGGCATCACTTGCGCTTGGGTGCGGCTATGATCGACAAAAACAGCACCATGCAACGCAAAGAAATTTTGTGGCCAGTGCTCGATTGGTGCTATCGCCTGCTTTCGCCAACGCTGCAAGTGTTGTTTATTCGCTTGGGGATCTTTCGCGGCAGTTGGACGCTCGAATCGGCTGAAGCGATTTGCGCGGGCATTCCCGACGTACCGATCAATGTGGTTGAAGGCTTACAAACCTTGGTCGATAAATCGTTGGTACAGCTTGAAACTCTGCCCAACGGCGATCATCGCTATCTGATGCTTGATGCGGTGCATGCTTATGCCGAGGGTCGTTTACAACGTCGCCGCGAAGCTAACCACTTGCAACGATTGTATAGCTCATACTTTACCCATTTGGCTGAGAGTGCCGAAAAACCCTTGCTCGGAGCCGATCAACCGCTATGGATGGCTCGCTTGCAGAGTGATATTTACAACTTGCGCTCGGTGCTGGATTGGGCGGTTGAGCAGCATCCCGCCACAGCCTTGCGGATTGCTGGCTCGTTGTGGTTGTTTTGGTTTACCAAAGGCTATGCCCAAGAAGCGCGGGTCTGGATTCGCCAAGCATGGCGGCGCGAACACGAAATTGAGCCTGTGGTTCGCGCTAAAGCAGCGATTGCCGCAGGCATTTGTGCCCAATATTTTGCCGATCATGCTGATGCAACGTTATGGTATGAGCGTGGTCAAGCCTTATTCAAGCAAGTTGGCGATACCTTTGGCGAAACCCGCGCCTTGCATAATTTATCGTCATTGGCCTATCAACAACGCTACTATCAAAAAGCAGTGGAGCTTGGCGAAGATGTTGTGGCACGCTGGCAAGCCATGGATGATCGTTCAGGTGAAGCTGCGGCCTTGAGCAATTTGGCCAGCTCCTACACTGGTTTGGGTCGTTTCGATGATGCTGAACGTTGCTACCAACAAAGCTTGCAGATCAATCGTAGCCTTGGCAATCAAGTTGGGATTATTCTCTGTCAGAGTGCTCGTGGCTGGCTCGCCTGTGCGATTGATGATTTGGAATTAGCCCAAGAGGCACTGGAGGAATCACTCAATCTAGCCCTGCAAAACGATGCTCGCAACTTAATTCCTGGTTCGCAGAGTGCATTGGCTAGAGTTTGGTATAAAAAAGGCCAAATCCAACGTGCTTTCGAGCTTTTGCGCCCAGTTTTTGATATTCAAGCTCAATTGCAAAATTTGGAGCAATCGGGCGAAGAGATGATCACTCTCGCGGCAATTTTGGCTGAGCATTATCCCAAATTGGCCCAACAAGCCTTGGAGTTTGCTGAGCGCATGCAAGATCCTTATAACCAAGAGCTTCAGCCTGATCCAGCCACACTGCTCTTTTTCAAGCAAACTGCCGAGCAGGTGAGCCATTTTGTGGGGCAAGCTGCGGCTACATCAACCCTGCCAACAATTAGCGAATTTCTCGATTCGGTCGATCAAACGGTTGATCCACGAGTTTTAGGTTAGCTAACGAATCAAAACAACCCCTCTCTTCATGGTCACGAGAGGGGTTGGGGTAAGCAAAGCAAACCTTCGCTATTCCAAATTGCCGAGTCGGGCATCGAGGTCGTCGAGGGTGTGGGCGAGGTTGACCGTGCGCCAGCTTTTTTGGGGGTGGGTCAAACGCTTGCCATTGGGATCGTTCTCTAATAATGAGTGCAAAGTATCGGCATCATCGCTCGCAAACAGGTGATGTAATTCTTTGGCAACCCGTTGGCGACTGATCTGTACGCCGTGTTTGGCCAAAATCGCCTTGTAATCTTGATATTTATCGGCTAGGCGAATTGTAGCTGATTCGTAGCCATGGCGAGCTAGCAACATGCGCTCATCGTAATGCAGCACATGTTCAGCAAAGACAATTGCATCGTCGGCGCGTGGCTCGATCAAAATAATATCAACATCAGGGTGCTGTTGGCGCAATTTTTTGATGTGATAGTGCAAGCCAGCCTGAATAAACGTGCGAAATACCTGATTGCCAATCGCCTGAATGCCAGCATCGGCGATGCGGCTGCCAAGCTGATGTTTGCGATTATCAAAGGCTACCAGTGGATTGACACAAACAATCAGTTTTGCTCCACGATCAATCGCCACATCGAGGCTGGCTGTGCCGCGCACCCCACCATCAATATAATCAACCCCATTGATCCGAACTGGCTCATAAACGATTGGCATGGCGCTAGAGGCTGCAACCGCCGCCGAAATTGGCACATTACGTAGGTTGCCCTCGCCAAAAACTGCGCGGTCGCCGCTATCCAGCTCGGTCGCTACAATATAAAGCTCACGCTGTAACTCAGCAAAGTGGTTGCTACCGCGCTCAGTCAAGAAATGGCGCAGATAACGTTCTAAGCTATTGGTTGAATAAATGCCATTGGGTAAGCCTTCGAGCAACTTCCAAGCCCAATCGAGGGGGGCAAAATCTTGCGGGCGACGCAAAGTTTCGATTGCTCGTTGGGCTAACAGGCGTGGCAAACGGCGACCACGCTTGATCAAGCCGCGCAAATTGAGCGCCAGAATTTGGTCGCGTTGTAGCCGTTTGGCATCGGGCAAAGCACCTTCGAGAATGCGCAACAACTCGCGGGTGGTGATGCCATTGGCCAAGCACGAGCTAATTAGGCTGCCAGCACTTGTGCCAACATACATATCAAAATCGTTGATGCTTAGGGTTGTGAGGAGATCATCGATGGCACGGAGAGCGCCAATTTCGTAAACGGCACCAGAGATGCCACCACCAGCGAGGACAAGAGCGCGTTTGGATGGGGTTGATTTCTTCATTGATCGTGGCCTCATTGCCATTGGCGATAAATCAGCAAACGAAATGGTGAAACGAAGATTGATTATTTATCGTGCAACAGTTGCTCAACTAGATTGGCTAGTTGCTCAACTTGGCTTTTCAAGCGTTCAACATCAGAGCGATCAGGCAGGTTTTCGGCGTGGGCATGGCCCGAATCTTTCAGCAATAATTGACCCATATGTTGACAGACATCTTCGCTAATTTTGCCTTCATCGAGCAAATGTTCGAGACGTAAGCGAATTTCGGCATCAACAATTTGGCTCCCGCCCAGCGATTGAAACAGATTCCGGCGCATCTGCGAGAGCGTCTCGCCGCTGGTTTGAATCAGATCAGACAAAATCGGAATTGGCAGCGAGCCTGAACGGCGGCCTTTGCTATTGAGCAAAATTTGCGATAAGGTTTGCACCGTCAAATCTTCGCCAGTCACATTATCGACGACCCGAACATCACTGCCTGCCCGAATCAACTTGGCAATGCCATGCAGGGTAATATATTGTTTGGCATTGGTATGATAAAGCTTCCGATTGCCGTATTTCTTAATTAATTCCACAACGCCTCCTACGATCTGAATTGTGCTGCGGGAAACTCATTATAGCACGGTCGTTGCGGGTTGCTGTGCAGTGCGTCATATATTAATAGTGTACCGCTAAATTGGCTTAAAAAGCCGCTAAAACTACTTGGATCGTGGGCTTTCTCATACTACAATACAGCATAGACCTTAGGCTTGAAACTTGTGTTGTGAGGATCGTTATGCCTCGGAAATTGAAATGGCCACTCGCTGGAGCATGGCAACGCCGCTTGATTAAAGCAACTCGCCGTAAAGATGTAACGCTTGAGCAATTTCCGGTTGGCTTGGTTTGGTTTCAAGGCTCACAGGTTTTTTTTAATCAAGCGGTCACGGCGATGATTGGCTATAGCAATGCGGAAATTGCGACAACTGAGCAATGGTTTAGCACCTTGTATGGCCCTGAAGCCGCCAGCATGCGCCAATTGTATGCAACAACCTCGGCAGCGACCTTAGGCCAGACAATCCATGGCTTTGTCGTGAATCGCCAGAACCAAAGTTGCCTTTTAGAATGTACGTTGGCTTCCCATGGCCATCGTCAGGTTTGGTTGGTACGCGATATTACCGAGAGCAATCGGCTTGAGCGCTTGCTGTTGCAAACTGAACAAACCGCCCGCGTCGGCGGCTGGGAGATCGATTTGCGCACCAACCAAGTATTTTGGACGCGCGAAATGTACCATATTTTGGATACCACAGCACACGAATACACGCCCACGATTGAGAATCAGAATTTTTTCCATACCAATGCCACGTTAATCCAACTTGAGGCAATTTTTCGCCAAATGATCGAGCAGCGTGGCTCGTTTGATATGAGTGTGGAAATGCGGACGTTTCGGGGGCGTTCGTTCTGGGGTCGTTTTACTGGGCGAGTTGAGCTAGAGTTTGGCCAGCCAATCAAAATTTATGGCTCGTTGCAAGATGTAACTGAGCACCATCAATTAACTGAGGCCTTGCGGGTGGCCGAGCACGACTATCGCACAATTTTTGAAACCACCAAAATTGGCATCTTTCGCATTACTCCCGATGGACGGGTGTTACGGGCTAATCCGGCGTTGGTGCGCTTGGCGGGCTTTGCCCATGAACATGAATTGGTCGATTATGTGGCCGATTTAACCACGATGTATGTTGAGCCGCAGCGCTTTGAATACTTGCGTGAGCTGCTGCAAACCAATGGCTCGTATGATGAAATTGAATCGGAAGTTTATCGGCCTGCCACTGGCGAACGGATTTGGATCAGCGAGACCTCGCGTTTGGTGTATGCTGAGGATGGCTCGATGCTCTACGCCGAAGGCACGATTCAAGAAATTACGGCACGCAAACAGGTCGAAGAGGCGTTGCGCCATGCCCGTGATGCTGCCGAAGCCGCCAATCATGCCAAAAGCACTTTTTTGGCCAATATGAGCCACGAGCTGCGCACGCCACTGAATGCAATTATTGGCTATAGCGAATTGCTGATGGACGATACTGATTTTGATGATCCGACGATGGTTGAGCAGTTTCGCCATGATATTGCGCAAATTAATGATGCAGGTCATCAATTGCTCAATTTGGTCAACGATGTGCTTGATTTGGCCAAAGTTGAGGCTGGCAAATATCAAGTTGCTGCTGAAACCTTCGATCTCAACAGCCTTGTACGTGATTTGATTGCCACAATTAACCCAATGGCTCAGAAAAATGCCAATAGCCTTTACTTTGAGCCAAACAAACATCTGCCGTTAATTCATACTGATCGCTCGATGTTGCGCCAGATTTTGCTGAATTTATTGAGTAATGCCGCCAAATTTACCAAAGCAGGCAGCATCAACATCAGCGTCAGCTTTGATCCAGCCAGCCAACATGTGCAATGTCGGGTGCGCGATACTGGCATTGGTATGAACGATGAGCAAATGCAGCGTTTGTTTGAGCCATTTACCCAAGGTGATGCCTCGACGACGCGGCGCTATGGTGGCACTGGCTTGGGCTTGGCGCTTTGTCGCCATTTTATCGAACTATTGAATGGCTCAATTCAAGTTGAAAGTGTCTTTGGCCAAGGCTCGATCTTTACCATTGTCTTTCCATGCTTGGTTGAGGCAATTGATTAGGCAGATTGCTACATACTTTGGGAATTTAAGCATGCTGGCTGAGGCCGCTAGCGGCAAGCAATTTAACAACCTTTTGTGCACTTTGTACAAATAGCGTGATTTAAAGTTTGGATAGAATACACAAGTTCTGGTGTGGTGGGATTGCGTATAATGCGACCTGTTGAATGGATCGCGCGTTCCTTGGCAATATCCCAAAACTTTCCCAAGCACAATACTAAACCACCATGCTCGCGGGACACCGAGTATGGCTTTGTTAGTACAAAGGATGACACACCATGACACTTCGCGATTTTCTCGAAATTCCCTACGAAGAGTTGGAAGAACTGAACCTGGCTGCTAAAGCCCAACGGGTTGGCCGCACGCCATTGGACAAGTTGCAAGAAGAGCGCATGCGTTATTTGAATGACGAAAAGCGCATCAAGGCCGTGACCGTCTGTTTCACCGACCTTGAAGGCCGCTTGCATATGCTCGATTACGACAAGAAATTCTTGTTGAAATCAGCTGATAACTTGACCTTTGATGGCTCGTCGATCCGTGGCTTCTCACAACAATCAGAATCCGACTTGCGCTTGGGCATCGATTGGGGTGCATTCTATTGGTTGCCAGCCGATATCTTTGGGCCTGGTAAAGTCTTGGTGTTCGGCCAAGTGTTGGAACGCGATGGTTCGGCCTATCCTGCCGACTTCCGCTCACGCTTGCAAGCCTACACCGCTGAATTATTTGCCAAACAAGGGATTGTTTGTAACGTTGCTAACGAAATTGAAGGCTTCTTGTTCAAGGGCCGCAACGCCGAGCAACACTATCGCGATACTGGTCACTTCGATTTTGTGAGCACTGGCGGCTATTACAACTCATTGCCAGGCGATCCACTGCGCTTGTTCATCGATGCTGCTGCTGAAGCACAACGCGCAATGGGCTTTGCCAATGAAAAAGATCACCCAGAAGTTGCGCCTTCACAGTTCGAAATGAACTACTCCTACACCGAAGCTTCGGTCGCAGCCGACCAAGTGTTGCTGTATAAATTGATTTGTCGCCAATTGGCCTACAAACTCGATTTGACCGCCAGCTTCTTGCCCAAGCCAGTGACTGGTGTCAATGGTAGCGGGATGCACACCAACATGTCGTTGGCCAAGGGCGATACCAACTTGTTCTATGATGCTAACGGCGAAGAAGGCCTCTCAGAATATGGCTGGAGCTATGTTGATCGCATCTTGACCAGTGGCTTGGATCTGTGTTTGTTGCTGAATTCCAGCGTCAACTCATATCGCCGCCTCGACCCACACTACGAAGCGCCAAACCAAATCAAGGCTTCGGCGATCGACCGTGGTTCGATGGTGCGGATTCCATTGGGCAACGCTCGTTCAGCACGGATCGAAGTGCGCTCGATTGCTCCAGATGCCAACCCACACATGGCGATTTACTCGATCTTGAAAGTTGGTTTGGAAGGGCCAAAGGCCGATACTTCAGTTCGCAAGGGCGCAAAAGTATTGCCAGACAACATCTACGATGCAATTGATGCCTTCCAAGCAAGCGAAATTATCGCTTCAGTCTTGGGCGAAGAAATTCAATCCAAGTATGCTGAATTGAAAATTGCCTCGGCTGATCGCTGTCCACATCGCTTGGGCACGTTGATCAAGCGCTCGGAAGTTCAATTCCACCACGAAGTGACCAACCAATTCCTCTGGAGCAAGTTCTAATTCTTGGTTCGAGGTTAAGTCAACGCCCAGGGCAATTGCTCTGGGCGTTGCTGTTTTTAGGCTTTTCATGCCCTCACCCCCTAGTCCCCTCTCCCGCCGAGCAGGCGAGGGGGAAACCTTCGATCATGATCATTGGATCTCCCCTCGCCCGCCGCAGTGGGCGAGGGGTCGGGGGTAAGGGCACTTATCTATTTACGAGTATAAGGCAGCCAAACATGTTCAGTTAGGCTTTCGGGTGGGATGGTTGGCCGTGGCGTTGGGCTGGGGGTTGGGGTGGCCGAGCCAGGCGGAGCCATATAGGGAAATTGCTGAGTCCCAGTGCGAATTACATCATCACCAAGCACAATATTTTCATCAACAATCATATTGCCATACACATCGGTGGTGCGAAAGCTGTAGGGGCCAGTACCCATGCCAGCCTCGGCAATAAAATAATTGAAAATAAAGCGTGGAGCAACTTTATACGCCGCCTGACCCATGCGATATTCAAATTTGGCAATCGCATTACGATGATTGCGGGGCTGCACCGCCGTCCACCATTGACTGCTACCATCTTTAAAATGATAACTGACCTTGCCTGTGGTCGCTGGATTGCTGATTAATTGCCAAGTAATTGGCACAATGCCCGTAACTCGATTAGCGATGCGATCGAAGGCTTGCGGGCTGAGGTCGATATGCCCAGTTTGGCATTCAGGGCAGCGGTCGGTAATTTGAACTGTGACCGATCCTAATGGCCCTGTAATTTTAACGAACGCGCCACAATAATCAGCGGTGGCATAATCGGGGTTATTCATAGCTCCAAATAGCAAATCGCTGGGCACAGGAATACTACAATTGCCCAAACCAGTGGCGGTGTAATAGGTAGCTTGGCCTTGGCGAATTGCCCATGGATTGGTGATTGTGGCCGGATTTTGGGCAAAGCTCTGTTGCTGCCAAGCATAACTCCCAAATATCACCATGAACAAACTTACAAACAATAGCCAACGTACAGCATGAGTGCGAACAAGCATACAACCTACCTTTAACTAATAATTAATAGTTGCCACTCTACGCAATGCGGTGGTTGCTGTCAAGTTTGGTTAACATCAAAACAGCACCACCCGTTGATGGGTGGTGCTGCGAGTAAATCACATAGCGAATTTAGGCGTTGGTTTGCGCGATTGGTTTGAACCAATTCAGTTTTAAGCCTAGCCAAACGACCAAGGTTGCCAAGCCAATGCACAAGCCTGATGCAATAAAGACCAATTGTGGCCCTGATATATCGAACATATAGCCACCCGCTTGGGTAGCCAACAACGGCGACAAACCACCAGCAATCGCACTGATCAAGCCTTGCGCGGTTGCCAGCAAGGTGGTTGGAATGCGCTCGGTAATTAGGCGAATGATCGCCACCGAGTACAAGCCAAATCCACAAGCCCGAAACATGCCAATTGGAATTAACATCCAAGCTTCGCTCACCATGCCGCTGCCAATAAACCCTAGCCCAAGAATCAAGGTTGAAACGGCTAGTGTTTTAGCTGTGCCAAAGCGAGCGATCACCCGATCGGCGTTGAGCATCACTGGCACTTCGGTACTGGCGATGACACATGGCAAAACCCCCAGCATGATGGTGCTCCCACTGATCCGTTGAATCAGGTTGCCATCGAACATTGAAACCATGCTAAAGGCAGCCCCAACCAAACTAGTGATCACGACAATTGCGATAAAAGCGGCATCACGGGGCGCTTTCGCCGATTTGGCAGCAGTTTTGCGCAATTCAGGCGTATGATCAAGGCTATTGGCTACGATCGCGACCAAGCCAGTCATCAAGCCAGTCAATATAAACATGGTTGGATAGCCCGTTTTGGCCCACCAAATACCACCTAATAATGAGGTGACGGCATAGCCAACTGAACCCCAGAGCCGCAATTTGCCATAGGCCAGTTGATGACGCACGGCCATGCCTGCGATCATGCTATCAGCCAATGGCGCAATTGGCCCGCGTACCACTGCCAAAACGACCATCACTGGCAAGATTGTAAAGAAGGTTGTTGGAAATGCCAAGGCAATTTGGCTTAACCCCGTTAAGGCCAACATGCTTAGGAGTAACTGCACATGCCAGCCACGTCGATCGGCTGTTGCACCCACCAATGGGTTGAACAACAGCACTGCTAGCGGGCTAATTGCCCCAAACATGGCTATTTGTTGCCCACTTAAGCCAAGGTTGGTGAAATATACATTAATGAATGGAATATACATCCCAACGCTTGACCAAAAACATAAATAGTACAAACTACCCCGAACCCCGGGACGTGCATTCGACCGCCAGAGCGCCAAACGGCTGCCCATACGCTGACTCCTCATAGATTCCAACAATATGCCAACGAGTGAAAGGAAGCCATGCTGGGTATTTTGCGCATACAACAAAGCTGGCGAGTGCTACGCCTGCCTCGCCAGCTTCATTGCCGCGGTTCTGCATCTGTAGATTGCAAAAAAACGAGCGCTTTCTAGAGCGGCTCGTTCTTGCAAAGCATGGGTCTTACTTCACTTCTGTAACGATACAGCTAATTTCTGAAATTGCAAGTATGATCATATGATAACGTTCGAGTAGTCCCTCATCCCCCACGCAGGTGAGGGGATAGGCAAGCGGGATTTTGCTGAGGCCGCATTGTTGATTAACGCCTAGACAGCTATGGTACAGTATGCAAGCTATCATCATACTTTCATTGCGAAAGGACATTGCTGTCATGACTGGTCTGCGTCGGCTTCTTGGTTTACTCGTTTTAGGATTGTTGGCGCTAGGCCTGCGTCAACCGACTACTCAAGCGGCTCCCAACGATAGTTTACACCTCACGCTGGGCAACCCTAGCAATGCTGTAGCTGATCCTTTAGTGCCAAATAATTATTTAATTGAACGTACCCAGTATGCCTTGGCCTATCAGCGCGATGCGGGAATTCCAGCATGGGTCAGTTGGCATTTGGAAGTGCAAGATTTGGGCAGCACTTCGCGCGGCGATTTTGCGGTTGATACCAGCTTGCCCAGTGGTTGGTATCGTGTCGCGACCAGCGACTATAGCGGTAGCGGCTATGATCGTGGTCATATGACCCCATCGGGCGATCGCACCAGTTCGCGGGCAGCCAACGATCAAACCTTCATTATGTCGAATATTATTCCTCAAGCGCCCGACAACAACCAAGGCCCATGGAACGATTTGGAAAACGATAGTCGTACCTGGGCACGCGCTGGCAATGAGTTATACATTATTAGTGGTGGCTATGGTACGAAAGGCACGATTGCTAGTGGTCGGGTGTTAATTCCTGCGGTAACGTGGAAGGTGATTGTGGTGCTGCCAGTGGGGAATGATGATGCCAATCGTGTGGCCGCCAATACCCGCGTGATCGGGATTTGGATGCCAAATGATCAAGGAATTCGGAGTAATGCTTGGGAGCAATATCGGGTCAGCGTCGATTATATTGAAAGTATGACTGGCTACGATTTTCTCTCGAATGTACCAACTGCGATTCAAGCGATTGTCGAGGCGCAGGTTGATGGTTCGCCGGTAGTAACCGTCACGCCTGGAACGGTTTCGCCAACTGCGACGCGCACGCCAACCGCGACTCCAACTGCTACCCGTACCGCTACCCCTACAGCAACGACTAGCGCAACCGCTACGCCAAGCAATACGCTTACCCCAACTGCGACAGTAACCACAATTCCTAGCGTAACCCCATCGATCACGGCCAGTGCTACGCCTTCAGTCAGCGCAACTGTGGTTATTCCTCAATATTATTCGTTTTTGCCCTACGTCACTCAATAACTAAAAAAATGCCGCATCCTGCTAGCGATACTCCTAGCAGGATGCGCTTGTCGAGCGGTTCATCAGGCAGCCAATAACTCAGTTAAAGGCTGCTCGATTTCAGCAAGATTGAGCCAATAGAGGCCAAGATTGGCGTGTGGATTCAGCAGCGTAATTAAAATATGGTTGTGAATTGGCCGAATCAGACACAAGCCTTGCTCCGTCCGAATAATGCTTTCTTCGGTTTGTCCTAGGGCGGCACTAGCCGCAACTTTATCGGCAATCCGCAGCCATGGGCTACCGATTGCGGCAAGTTGCTCGGCATTAATCGCTTGGGGCAAGGTTGAAACCAGCAGATCGCCATTAACAGCGATTAATGCTGCGCCAATCAGATCGGTGCTATGGTGGGCTAATTGCTCAAATAGCGCTTGCACTTTAGCTGATTGATCAAAGTGATTGGGAGTAATATATTCTTTTTGGATAGAGCTAGCGGTGGGAAGTGTACCACCCAAGGCGGTCATGATCCGTTGGATTGATTCTGGTTTATTCATGTTGTAACTGTCTACTATGTGATGGCTTGAATGATCTAAGGCGTTGCGGAGATGGTCGGGTAAGTTGGATTGCTGTGATACAAGCAAAACGACAGGGCCAGTGATCCAGGGCTGGATTTGGTCGGCCAATGTGAGCATAGCTGCATTATCGTTGATTGAATCGATTAACACAATACAGCTAGTTACGGTTTGCGCGAGGTCATGCAACACAGGGCTAGCACTCGCGGGGATGCCATACCAGACTGAACGCTGTTCGGCGTAGTCTAAATGGCCTATATCCATGGCGATGCATTGCGAGCTTGGCATGCTCGAAAGCTCTAGCTCATGGCTGCTCCAGGTGTCACAGATTTGCTGAATAAACTGGGTTTTTGGTGCTGCTTCAGCACCAACGACTAAGATTCGCTGAGTTGTCATGGCTACGATGCTCCTGTATGATCGTTGGTGTTGAGCCTAAACTGCATTTAGTATGCAGCTAAAAAGAGCGTTTGTAGACAGTCTATATCAATTTCCTAACAAAATTGCTTACGTAAGCAAACTAATCACCTACGTTGCAAAAAATCTACCCTAAGCGGTAGATTTCACCAAATATGGGTTGCACCATATAGGGGATGGCACAAAGATTATGCTTATGTTAAAGTTTTGTTATTGATTATAGGTTGATTGCTGAATCGCAATTTTAGCTATCTATAGAGCAAGAAGCTTGCCAACGAAAGTTTACTATGGTAGTAACACTCCAAATCCAAGACGCATTAAAACAATCGACAAATCCTGCCCATACGATCGATTTATTGAATGTATGGGCCGCAAATTTACGCCACACCGATTTAGCGCAAGCTTGGAAATTAAATTATCAAGCCGAACATCATGCTCGTAATGGCATGTTTGCCCATACTCCTTATTATCAAGGTTTAGTTGAATGTTGGTATTGGCGCGGCAAATTTTATAGCGTGCATAAAAAATATGCTGATGCACTTGGTTGTTTTTATAAAGCAATCGAATATTGTGATTATGTTGATGATGCATTACTTAGCTTTGAGAATCAGGCTGCTTGCTATTATCAAGATGCGCCCGATCAGTTTATTGAAAATTGGGTTGATAAATTAGCATTGCATAATATTCTTGGCGTAACCTTAGCCTTGCAGTCGCAGCTTGATGCAGCTCTGGAGCATTATCTGATTGCTGAAGAAATTGCAATTATGCACCAAAATGAATGGATGCAAACAATTCTCAATAGCAATATTGCCTATTTATATCGTGTGCTTGAGCAACCAATCGAGGCCGAAAATTATTTGCAACGGGCTTTTCAGCGCTTACCCGAAGCTTTAGAAACTCAAGCCCAAAAACGTTTGTATGCCACGATGCTAGATAATACCTGTTGGGTTGCGCTTGAACATGGTCAATTGTACGATGCTTTAATCTATGCCAATGCCAGCTTGGAATTGTATCAAGCTCTGAATTGGTCGCAGGGCATTGTCGAGGTTTTGAATATTCTAGGGGTGGTTTATCAGCGATTTGATCAAGCTGAACGGGCCATGGCCGAGTTTGAAGCCAGTTTTGAGTTAGCTCAACGCCTTGGCTTTCAAGAAGATATGATTTTTTCCTTGATCCAGCGTGGTATGCTAGTAGCAACCCAACCGGATTACACCCAAGCCCTAACCTTGATTCACGCTGGTTTGGCCTTGGCCTTGGATACCGATGATCTTAGCCAACAAGCCTTGGCTCATAAAGCCCTAGCCGATGTGTACGAACAAACCAACGCTTGTGCCGAGGCCTTGTACCACTTCAAACACTACCATCAGATTCGCGAAAACCTGTTTAACGAGCGCTCAGATCAACGGTTACGGCTATTGCAAGTGACACATCAAGTACTTCAGGCTCAACATCAAGTACGGTTTTATTATCAAAAAACACAGGAATTGGTGGCTGAGATGCAAGAACGTGATCGCCAACGAATTGAATTGGAACGATTAGCAACGATCGATAGCTTAACTGGCTTATACAATCGTCGCCATTTTTTGGGCTTGGCTCAAAGCTTGTTGGAGCAGGCTTGGCAGGCTGGCAATGCTTTGGCCATTTTGCTGTTTGATATTGATCATTTTAAGCAAATTAACGATCGCCATGGCCATCATATTGGCGATCAAATGTTGCAATTGGTGGCCACGACGGCCCAAGCAGCCTTGCGCCAATCTGATTTGCTTGGGCGTTATGGCGGTGAGGAATTTGTGGTGATGCTGACGCGGGTGAGTAATGCCGAGGCGCTGTTGGTGGCCGAACGCTTGCGCAGCGCGATCGAACAGCTAATATTAACCGACAACCAGCAATCGGTTACGACTTCGATTAGCGTTGGTTTGACGCTGAGCTACCCGCATGCTGAAATCCCCTTGGAGCGCTTGATTCAACAAGCCGACCATGCGCTCTACCAAGCCAAAGCCGCTGGCCGCAACAATGTGCAAATCTATTCAGCCTAAATTGATTGCGCTCACCCTCTAGTCTATAAGGGTAGTGTATTGTTCACCACCCTTCCGTCCCGCCTCAAGGCGGGAGACGCAGGGGGCTTTAATCCCCCTGCACCCCCTAAATGACAATTTAGGGTTTAGGTGCATTCACTAATGAACCAGCGTATTGGTGGTTCTCAATTGAGACCTACCCTATTATGAAGACTGGAACACCCCTCGATCGCCGCAGTGGGCGAGGGGTTGAGGTGAGGGTCATCTAGGCAGTTTGTTCGCTGCGCCGTTTGGCCGCATCTTCGCGCCAGAGGGTGATAAACAAGCCCACTGCGCCAAACGAAATCGCCATATCGGCAATATTAAACACTTGGAAAATTGGCAGCGGAATCAAATGAATCATATCGACCACAAAGCCATAGATAAAGCGATCGATAACGTTGCCCAATCCGCCAGCAATAATCGCTGCCACCGAAATTTGACCAAGCAAACCCGCCTCGCCAAACCATGTGCGTGAACGAATCAACATAAAAGCAATTACGCCCAGCGCCATAATGCCAAGCAGCAGCGAGTTATTTTGCAAAAAGCCAAACGCCACGCCGCGATTTTCAACATAGACCAGCCGTAAAATGCCAGGAATTGGCTCATGGCCTGGATTGCCCAAGGGCGTAAGCGTGTCGAGCGCCCACCATTTGACCCAGCGATCAAGCGCCAAAATCGCCAAAACCATTATTCCAAGGCTTAGATAGCGTTTGGTTAATTTCATAATTTGGTTAAAATTTCCGGATCACCAGTGGTGATCGCTAGTTGATGTTCAAATTGAGCCGAACGAGAGCCATCGGCGGTTTTGGCAGTCCAGCCATCGCGTAGCAAGCGAGTGCGGGCCGAGCCGATGTTGACAATTGGTTCGATTGTGAGCGTCATGCCTGCTCGCAGTTTTAGCCCTTTGCCCCATTCGCCAAAATTAAAAACATCAGGTGGCGTTTCATGCATTTTGCGGCCAATACCATGGCCCGTGTATTCGCGCACCACCGAAAACCCTTGGCTTTCGGTGTATTCTTGCATTGCTGCGCCAATATCGCCGATGGTTTTGCCGGCGCGGGCTTGGGCGATCCCACGCCACATCGCTTCCTCAGTTACCTTCATCAACTTGGCGCTTTGCGAATCGAGCTTGCCTACCGCGTAGGTTACACACGAATCGCCATGCCAGCCATCTAAACATGCTCCAATATCGATTGAAACAATATCACCATTGCTCAGCCGCGATTTATCAGGAATGCCATGACATACTACATCGTTGACCGAGATACAGGTTGAGGCTGGAAAACCGCCATGGCCTTTGAATGATGGGGTTGCGCCATGATCACGCAAAAATTGCTCGACCCGCTGATCAAGCTCCAGTAAGACTGCTCCAGCCACCACATATTCGCGCAACATCGCATGGGCTTTGGCAACCAATTGGCCAGCTTTGCGCATTTCATTAATTTGCGATTGATTGTAGATTCTGATTGCCATTGTTTAAAGCACCGTTAAAATATCTGGTTCACCATCGGTGACCGCTAGTTGATGTTCAAATTGAGCTGAGCGTGAGCCATCGACCGTTTTAACCGTCCAGCCATCTTTGAGCAAGCGCGTGGCATAGCTACCAACATTGACCATTGGCTCGATTGTGAAGGTCATGCCAGCGCGTAAGCGCAAGCCTTTGCCCCACTCGCCATAATGCAAAACGGTTGGTGCTTCGTGCATGTTGCGGCCAATCCCATGGCCTGTGTATTCACGCACAACGGAGAAGCCTTGACTTTCGGTATATTCTTGGATGGCCGCGCCGATATCGCCAAGCGTATTGCCAGCCCGCGCTTGGGCGATGCCCCGCCACATGGCTTCTTTGGTGACATCCATCAATTTTTGGCTTTGCGCGTCGATCGTGCCAACCGGATAGGTCACGCATGAATCGCCATGCCAGCCATCGAGAAACGCGCCAATATCGATTGCCACCAAATCGCCATCTTTTAAGCGCGATTTATCCGGGATGCCATGGCAAATCACATCATTAATTGAAATACAGGTTGACGCTGGAAAGCCTTTATAATTTTTAAACGATGGGGTTGCGCCATGTTCACGCAGATATTCCTCGACCAATTGATCGAGATCAAGCAAAACTGCGCCAGGAACAACATATTCGCGCAGCATGGCATGGGTTTGGGCAACCAAACGGCCTGCATTGCGCATTTTTTCGATTTGTGTGCTGTTGCGTAAAACGAGTGTCATGTGTTTATTCCCCAATCCATGTACGCCAATCGTCGCCAACCAAGCCACGATCCCGCGCAGATTGCATGGTCTGGCGGCAGGCACAGGTTGGTGCTGTGGGCAAATGTTGTGCAACGCTTGCAATTAATGTATTGCCAAGTTTACTGGCGGCTGTGCCGACAATTCCGACAACAGCGTAACATAATTCTAATTCTTTCGCGAGGTAGGCCGCTGGTGCTGCGCTGCGACTCAGGCCATGGGCTTGCCAAGTTTGGGCAGCCTCAAGCGTGGTGTCGGCCTCGCCAACCGCCAGTGTACCACGACTAAACACCCGTTGGCTGATGCTTTGGGCGGCGGTTAATAAACTAGCTCGCAAATCGGGACACCAAACCGAGTTCTGGCCAATAAAGCCATAGCCGCGATTGCGAAAGAAGGTCGATGACCGTTGCTGGGTCAAATCCACCAGTTGGTCTGGAATTAAGATATCATCAGGTTGCAGCAAGCCATCGCACGGCAGCATGCTGACCGCTTCGATGATCCAAGTGACCCCTTGGGATTTAGCGGCATAAATTGCGGCATGCGGATTTGGTTCATCAAGCAGAATTGCCAAGGAGCCGCCAGCGCTGCTTTTGGTGGCAAACATCGCCAGCCCAAACGGGGTATTGAGTGAGGTTATGGTAAAGCTCATTGGGTGCTCACCTCGTTAGTTGCCAACAATTGCTCGGCAGTCGCTAGCACAATTTGCAGACAAGTTTGGGCGACTTCGACTCCAAAGAAACGTGGTGCGCCAGTGCTTGGTTCCACGCCAGTGGCAAAATTGGTCACATAGGCCAACGAGGCAAATTTAATGCCTAATTCGTAGGCCAATAATACTTCTGGCACCAGCGTCATGCCCACCACATCGGCTCCAAAATTGGCCCAAGCCCGAATTTCGGCGGCGGTTTCGAGGCGTGGCCCTTCTGAACAGGCATAGGTGCCACAATCGAAGCTGCGGGCTTGATAGCGTCGCGCCTGCTGGTAAAGCACGCTGGCGCTGGCTGGATCAAACACCCGCTGAGCAATCTGCCAAGCACTGGCGTTGGGCAGATCGCCAGCAAAATTGATCGGGCGGGTTTTGGTGCCATTCAGCACATGGTTGAGCACGACCAAATCGTGTACTTGCAATAATTGATTGATTGCCCCGACCCCGTTCCAGCTAAGAATGTTTTGGTAGCCCAGCTCTTTGGCGGCCCAAATATTAGCGCGACTATTGACGAAGGGCGGCGAAACATCCAAACGGCCCCAACCGTGGCGCGAAGCAAGGCCAATTTTGCCAGCAAAACGCTCTGGTTGATAGATCGAGCCAGCTGTGCCGTAGGGCGTTTCAATCGTTTGGTAATTGCCAGCTCCCAGCGTGGCCTCAAGCTCAAGAAAATAAGTTCCTGTGCCACCGAGCAATAAAATCATGCGCCCCCCAAATACATCAAATCATCGTCATCATCATGCTCATTGCTCGGCGCTGATTCATCCAAAAATTCAGCATCAGCATACTCAATTAGATGGCCAGTAAATTGGCCATTCAAGGCGAAGACTAAGCCAATACAACCAAAACTGATTGCATGCGGCAGAATCGTCAAGAAATCAATCCCGCTGCTTTGGCCTGTCCAACGAGCATGGACTTGAATCACGATGATTAAAAATTGGGTGGCTAGCAACGCAGCGATAGCGCTGGGTGGGGCGCTAGGCAGACCATCCCAAGCGTCTCGACCAGCTTCAAGTGCTCGCCATGCAATAAAACCAGACATAATTAATAAAAACCAACCAGTCCAGCCATCTTCGGTAAAGAGGAAGCGTAGCAGGCCACACCAAACTACAAAAAATGCGCCAAATACCAAGCCGAGCACCAACATCAATCCAGTTACAATTATATGGGCGGCCTTGCGCTGTTGCATGCTGCTCTCCTATAACGCCATCACAGCTTCGCGTAAGGCCTGAACTAAATGTGGATCGCCCTCGATGCTGACATTAGCGGCACTTTTGCGACCAAATAAATACAGCAAAATCTCACCTGGCTCACCAATTAATTTAACCGCTGCATCAGCGAGGTTAGCTTGGCGTGGAAATCCAGTGCCAACCTGAAAGGCCAAGGACTTGCCATTGGGCCGGACTAGCGCAATAATTCCAGGCGTTTTGAACGAGCGCAACATCATTCGCGCATTGATATGGAGCAATTTCCAAATTAAATCTTGGACTGCTGGCGGCGAGACGCGGGGTTTATTCAAGCCAGCACGGCGTAAATCTTCGTTATGTACCCACTGCTCAACAAAATTAGCCAAGGCTGCGCCAGGTAAGCGAAACGCTAATGGCGGGCCATTGCGCAGTTTTTGCAATAAGGCAAACCGACCTTGCTTCAAGGCCTGTTGCATCAAGTCGTCGGGGTGCAAACCGAGCTTGCCTTTGGTTGATTCGGCGAAGATAAAGCGGATAGGTTGAGTTTCACGGGCGACCATATGCGCCACCAAATGCGTGACAGTCCAGCCTTCGCAAAGCGTCGTGGCCTGCCATTGTTCTTCAGTTAACGATTCAAGTAATGCCACGGCATCAGCGCGTTCTTGTTTAAGCAATTGCGAAGCATTCATGGCAACTCCAAGCACTAAAATTCTCAAGATATTGTATCATGCTTCACATTGTGGCGATGGCTAGAGGTTGATCTGCCAATGGGTAGTATTCCAATTTGCTAGTGCTCTATGCTATACTACATTTGTGCTAAATCGGAGTGAATTATGCCATCAAAACGCCAATCGCTATCAGGATTGAGCCAATCCAAGCCTGTGCTTTCTCATGCTGCTCCAAGCACAGTTGGCCGCAAAAAAAACTTTGAGTTAACTATTGCCCCAGCCCAAACGCTTTGGCACAATGAAACCATTAACTTGCATTATGGTGATAGTCTGAACCTGTATCAAGCGTGGGATGCACCAACGGTGATCATTTCTGATGGTGCTTATGGAGTATTGGGCTTCGATGGCGATCCCACCAATCATCAAGATTTACCCGATTGGTACGAACCACATATCCAAGCTTGGACAGAGCGAGCATTGCTATGGACAACACTATGGTTTTGGAATAGTGAAACTTGGTTGGGCTGCGGTGCATCCAGTTTTGGAGCGTTATGGCTGGCGCTATGTGGGCACAAATATTTGGGATAAAGGCAAAGCTCATATTGCTGGTAATGTAAATACCAAGCAATTACGCCAATTTCCGGTTGTTACCGAACTATGTGTTCAGTATATTTTTGAGCCAAAGATTAACGGATTAAGCTTAAAACAATGGTTGCTTTACGAGTGGCGGCGCACAGGTTTAGCATTGCGTGAAGCCAATCGAGCCTGTGATGTAGCCGATGCTGCTACACGTAAATACCTTAATCAAGGGCATTTGTGGTATTTTCCGCCGCCTGAACGCTTTGAGTTATTGGTGGATTATGCCAATAGCCATGGCGTTGTCACAGGTCGGCCCTATTTTTCAATCGATGGCAGTCGGCCTGCAACAGCTGCAGAATGGGCTACTATGCGGGCAAAATTTTACTGCCCATATGGCTTTACCAACGTTTGGCAGCGCGATGCTTTACGCAATGCTGAACGAATTAAGACACCTCAAGGCAAGGTAATTCATCTTAATCAAAAGCCGCTCGATTTGATGGAACGGATTATTGCCGCTAGTAGTGATCCTGATGATGTAATTTGGGAGCCATTTGGTGGGTTATTTAACCACTGTTGCTAGTTAAACGACGATTCTTTGTGTACCTGAACAGACTTGCTTAACGCACGCATGTCCTCGATGATGGATTTGCTACAACCCCATCAGGAGGACATGCCATGCGTACCGATGAGATTATCATCCGCTTATTTTGTATTGTCGATGATCGGCTCGGTGCTGTCAAAAAGCATCCGCTCGCCAACCTGCACCCCAGTGAAGTCGTCACCATCGGGTTGTTGTTGGCGCTCAAAGGGCGCAGGTATCGATCGTTTTATCGGTGGTTATCCGCAAATTATCGCCATCTGTTCCCGGCATTGCCAGAACAATCGCGGCGCTATCGGGTGCTGGTTAAGGCCCACGGCTATACCGACCTATTTTTGGCCGATCCCACGATCCTCGGCATCATCGACTCATTTGGCATCGAACTGGTGCATCCCAGGCGCGAAGGGCGCAGTGCTGCGCCGCTGGGCAAGAAAGGCATCTCGAATCACCGCTGGATCGTGGGTATTAAGCTGGCGTGGCTGATTAATCAGCGCGGCGAGGTCGTCGAATGGTCGTGGATGCCAGCCAATGTCAGTGATCAGGAATTTCGCGATGTGGTAGCGTGGCAGGAGGGCCAAACCATCGCCCTCGGTGATCGTGGGTTTCGGGTACGCGCTGATGAGGATGATGGCGTGCCGATCAAAATTTGTGCCCGTGGGGATTGGAACTGCCGCTTTTTGATCGAAACGACCTTCAGTTTATTGGAACGCGTGTTTCAGATCAAGCAACTCACGCATCGGACGGATCGGGGCATTGATCTGCGCTTAGGCTTTGTTGCGGCATGCTTTAATTGTTTGTTACAGCTCACGCATGGCAAACTATCATTCCTTGATTTTGTGATTTGAACTAGCAACAGTGGTTACATATTCAGGAACCCAAGCGATGAGCACCATATAGATATTTTGATTATCAAAATGGTTTACGCTATCCTTAAATCGTACTGTGATTTCGGTAGCTAGCGGAAACCACGCTTTGATTTCAAAACCTGGACTAGGCTTAATTAGACCTTGAAAAATTGCATCGGGAAACCCTGGATCTTGGCGAACCCAAGCCCCAAGGTCTTTAAATTGATTGTTTTTATTGAGTAGTTCAACAATATTGAATTCAATCAAATTCCCAATTAATGGAGATAGTTTTGAAATAATTTTAAGTAGGTTCAGTGCAGCAGCGGTAGAAATTGGCTTGCTCAGTTGAAGCACATCAAATGTATGGCCAATCATTTGATTAAGTTGGATAATCGCTTGTTTGAGAATTGTATTAGTATCCATATATTCTCTCAATTAAAAGAATCGAATGTAGCTAACCAATAAAAGCACACCTTCCACAACCCGCGATTGCTCGCTAGCAGTTTCAGGTAAACCGCGCAGCACCACGATTGCAATAACCAAGAGAACTAATAAGACTAGGCCAATTGAAATAATCGAAATTGGTGGCATGGTGGCTGAAGTCGGTGTTTGTGGCGCAATTATTGGTTGTGGTTGGCGCAGTTTTAGGGGCGTTGGCGGTTGGGCGGCTTGAGTTACAGTAGTTGGTTGATCGAGGGCGGCGAGGCGTTTTTGGGCGGTTTGGTTTTGTGGTTCTAGCGTCAAAACCCGCTGTAAACATTCGCGCTGGCGTTCAGGCTCGTGCACTACTTCGCTGAGCATCAGCCATGCTAAAACATTCAGCGGTTCTTGTTGAATGACCTGAGCTAGATGACCACGGGCACGGCTGAGATCGCCGCTGAGTAAGGCTGCTTGGGCTTGATTGATTAATTCGTTCATGGAATTGCACCTATTTGGTTAAAAGAGCAGCAGTATTTTAACCAAAAACCAAGGTTCCATGTTGGTTCTAGGCTCCCCTCACCCCGACCCCTCTCCCACTGCGGTGAGCGAGGGGAGTTTCAATGGTCATGATCTGGGGGTTCCCCCTCGCTCGCTCGGCGGGAGAGGGGGCTAGGGGGTGAGGGCCGTGTATTATTTATGCGCCAACGCGGGCGATCCATAGTTGTGGGTTGCGAATTTCTTCGAGGGTTGGCAACATTGCTGGGCCTTCCCAAACACGGGCAGCTAATTCCTTGCCACCATGATCAGCAATTGCATTAACGAAGCGTTCGCCTTGTTCGTATTGCTGCATTTTGAGGCTCATACCTGTGATACGATTGAACAATTCATCGAAGATCGAGCGTTTTTCTTTGCGATCGCTCATGCGAGCTTCGATCTGCTCGAAGTTTGGCAGAATTTCGCGGCCAACCGCATTCATAATGTGGTTGCTATAGCCTTCGACCAACGACATCAAGGCTTGGAGTTCGCTAAATACTTGGCGTTGGGTTGGAGTCAACAGCTGCTCCATCCAATGGCCATCGTTGGGGGTTTTGCTATTGTTGAAAATGCGGTTGATGAAGTTGCCAACGCCATTGCGCAGCGCATCGAGTTGGCCGCCAAGCTCGTTGAAATAGCGCTGAATTAAGTTGCTGAAATGGTCGCGCACCCAGCCATAGGCTTCAAACTCATAGGCATGGGTGGTTTCATGCAGCGTAATCCACAAGCGGAAGTCATGATCATCAACGCCCAAACCTTGTTGCACGCGGGCAATATTTGGCTCAACAAAATAGAGCATACCTGGCTCAGCTTGCGGCGAAAGCAAACTGAGATCGTATTGACCTAGGACTTTTCGCGCTAAAACCCCAACCATTGCCCCAACTTGTGCGCCGACAAATGCCCGATTGATCGCATTGACTGATGGATTACGGCCTGCATTTTGAGCTGCTTGGCGATAAAGTTGCTCAATTGGCTCAAACAAGCGCTCAAATGAACGCAAATTGGCATCGATCCACTCTTTGCGATCAACGACTTTGACCCGCGAGAGCGTTTCGGGCAGCTTGACGTTCAAATAATCGTCGATTAAGGGCTGGCTGCGCTCAACCATTTGATCGTATTCGGCTTGGCGCTCAGCCCGATTGATCACGGGATGCTCTTGCCATTGCGAGACTCGCAGGGCAATCATGCGGGCAACCGACCAATCGATCAGTTTTTGTGGGGTTGTATAATCGTAGATTTTTTGGCCTTGTTGGCGGGTTTTATTGGCGAGATAGCGTGCGCCAGCGCCTGCGGCGGCACTGATCAATAGCACACTCCCAAGTTGCTTAATTGATAAACGTTTTGTCCTCACGTTTCGACATCCTTTCCGCTGGCACAAACGCCATTCACTTCAGCATAACACGAGCATTTGGGTGGGGCTAGGCGTGCCAAGCTTTTCTAACACTTTGTTAAGCTCAATAGGCTACCCGTAGATCGCCGACGCGGCGGGTAATGCGCAGTTGATCGCAGTGTTCGAGCATGGCTTGGGCATATTTACGGCTGGTTTGCCAAGCATCACGGGCTTGGGCAAGACTGATGCTTTGGCCAGCAGCAAGTTGCTCTAGCACCCAAGTATGCATCTGGTGGTATTGCTTCGGCAAGAAATAGACCTCTGCGCCAATCTGAATCAATTGCTCAGTTTGTAGTAGATAGCGCCATAGTTCTGGATCAAGCTTGGGCCATTGCTCACGGCTTGGCGGTAGGGCTGGGTTGCTCTGCCACAATCCCAACAAGGCTTGGATTTGGGCTTGTTGACCGGGGCTAGGTTGGGCTTGATGTTCAGTCAGCTTAATCTGCGTAGCTTCAACACTTAGCCATGGTTGTGCAGCTAAAGCATTTAATATTTGATTAAAGCTGTTGGCTGCTAAACCCATCCGTTTGCGTAATTCCTCGCGGGGCATAGCTGTGCGCAACGGCCACATGGCATGATATTCGGCCAGAATCTGGCGCAAATTGGCTTGTAATTGGCTCCAATAAGCTGTGCTCGTAATTAAACTGCTGGCCGTGAGTGTCGCCATTGTTGCTGAGACGATGCTGATTAAGCCGTTGTTGCAGCCGATATTGAGCGCGGCTAGGGCAGTTGGCGAATCGAAGCCGCTGCGTTGTTGCAGCTCCTGCCAGGTTAAACATTGCTGTTGAATGTGCTGTAACAGAATTTCATGGGGCAAGCCATTGGCTAGTTGTTGCAACTGTTCAATCACAGCTGGGCGCATACGCCGATGCCGTTGTGGATGCGCATCGAGCACCCGTATTCCCGCCACTGTGGCGGCTGGCGAGGCACGCCGTAAAATTCCACGATCGCCGCGTTGGGCAATGGTTGGGTGTTGTAAACGCAATTGGCCAAAGGCTTGCTGCTTGGCTGGCAACGTGTCGCAATCGAGCAAGGCGAGGGTGCAACTCAGTTCGGCGCTCCCGAGATAGAGTTGTAGAGGCTGATTATGGCTCAAGCTTGGGGCAGCGGTGGTGGTTTCAATCAACACATCAAGCAAGTTGGTTGGCTCAAAAGTTTGAGGCAATGTCAATACATCGCCACGCTTGAGACTTTGGCGTTCGATGCCGCTCAGATTAACCGCCACGCGCATGCCTGCCTGCACGCTGACGTAACTGATTTGCTGCGATTGCAAGCCGCGAATTCGCCCACGCAGTTGTTGCGGCAAAATTTCGATTTCCATGCCCACGCTTAAATTGCCGTCGCGCAGCGTTCCGGTGACGACTGTGCCAAAGCCATCGATGCTAAACACCCGATCGATCGGCAAGTGCGGATGCTGTTTCTGGATTGTTCGGGCTGGCAATTGGCTGATTAATTGGTCAAGCGCTTGGAGCAATTGAGCCATGCCAGCCCCAGTTCGCGCCGAAACTGGCACGATTGGCGCATTGGCCAGGCTGGTAGCGGCAAATTGCGCCTGAATGTCGCCGCTGATAAATTCAAGCCATTCAGCATCAACCAGATCAATTTTGCTAATGATGATCAGCCCATGCTCAATGCCCAATTGATTGAGAATTTGTAAATGTTCATGGCTTTGTGGCTGCATGCCTTCATCGGCGGCAACGACGAACAACACTCCATCAAAACCAGTTACCCCAGCCAACATATTTTTGATTAGCCGTTCATGGCCTGGCACATCAACCAGATTGACCGAATGACCAGCGGGCGTGCTGAACCAGGCAAAGCCCAGATCAAGCGTCATTTGGCGGCGTTGTTCTTCTTCCCAACGATCGGGGTTGATGCCTGTCAGGGCTTGAACGAGGCTTGATTTGCCATGATCAACATGGCCAGCAGTGCCGAGCGTAATTGCCATTAGCGTAAATGAAACACCAGAAAATCCTTGCCAACGGCGCTGCTGATGCGGCGCAACTCGCCTTTAGGATATTCCTGTTGCAATTGATCAATATGGGCTTGATCGTCAGGATTGAGAATGTAAATTAATGGGCGATTGCCAGGCACAACCAGCGCCATTTCGGGCTTAATCGTGTTGTTGACATACCATTGCATATCATTTAGATGCACGCTGATATTGCGCGATTCCTTCCAGAAATAGCTGTTGAGCATGAGGTAGGCGTTTTCGTAGGGTACGCCTTGAGCATCGCGATAGTAGCGAATCGCATCGGCAACCTCACGATTATTCGGGATAAAACCGGTGTATTGGCGGGCCATATCAACAAAGTAGCGCTGGAAATTTTCGCGTCCAGCCCATGCCAGTAGCCAGATTGTTAAGCCAATGCTCAGCAATCCACCCAAGGCTGATTTGCCGCGCCACCATTGCTCAAACGGCTGGCCTTTGGTTAGCCATTCAAGCGCCAAGGCTAGCGGTGCAGCGGCCATGGTAAAAATCACTGGCATCAGCACGCCAGTCCGCGCTGCGCTGGGGTTTTCGATTGGGTATGCTAAGCTCAACGTTGTGGCTAAACCAAGTAATGGCAATGCGACGACCAGCATCCACCAACGCCATGAACGTTCAACTAACAACCGCCACACGACGATTGGCAAACTTAACAAGAGCAAAGCCGCGCTGACAACATCAAGCAATGGATCGAAACGCACATTATTAACTTCGTTGCGATCGCCACGCCAGTTAAACGCGACCGCTAAATTAACATTATTGGCAACGAATTTTTTAATATCGCATTCACGTTCGCTGCTGGTAGTTTGGCAAAATTCGCGGCTAATATCGTCGGTATGGTTGCTGGTGCGGGTGCTGACGCGAAACCAAAAAACATCGGGGTAATCGAGCATAAAATGGCCGAGCGGCAAGAAAATCAAGGCGGTTGTGATTAACGTCAGGCTGCCATGGCCGAGCAATTTGAGCCAGCCTTTGGGGTTGCGTCGTCGTCGCTCAAACAGCATCAGGCCAAATACGGCGGCAATGACGAAGGGCACTGCTCGAACGCCGATATAGCCATATAAACCCATGCCCATCCATAACCCGACCAGCAAGGCATCGCTGCGTTTGCCCAAGCGCACATAGCGCCAGAGTGACCACAACACCAGCGCGGCGGGCAAGGTGGCATAAGGAAAGCGCAACCCCATGCGAGTGGTTTCGAGCGGCCATTTGCCTAGCGCATACAAGGCGGCACTCAAAATGCCCAACTTGCGACCGCCCAGCTCACGCGCAAACAAATAGATAAACGGAATTGTTAGCGTGCCGATAATCACATTGCCAAGTTTGAGCGCGATAAAACCAAACGGCACGCCAAAAAAGCGAATCAACATGGCAATGTAATAGAATTGGCCTGGCTCGCGACCTGTGTTATTGGGCAAAAATAATGGGCGACCACCCTGCAAAATGGTGTAAACATCTTCCATCTTCCAGCCGTGGTCAACCGTCATGTCATATGGCATTTGATCCAGCCGATACAGCCGAATCCATAAACCAAAAGCGGTGACAATCAGCAAACAGCCGAAGGTCAGCCATGCCCGTTGGGTTTCGGCTCGATCAGCTTTGGGCAAGCGTGGGCGTTGCCAGGGCATCCATGCCAACAGCCATAAGCCAATCGCAAACAGCCATGTCCAGGTCGAGAGTGAGTTAAATTCATTGCCAAAGAGATTATTCCATGCGACGAAACCGCTAAGCAAGGATACAGCGCTTATGCCAAGCCGCAACGTTAGGTGATCTAACGGCTGATCATGGAGTTCAGGCAAGATATCAGCTTGTGGCGGTTGGCGCTTGATCAGCCACCACCAAATGCCGAGCGCAACCGCTGCCCCAAGCATAACTGCCCCATTGAAATGGCGGAACTCAAGTTGGGCTTGAACCTTGAGCATGAGCGCTAGGGCTGTTCCAAGCAAGCCTAAAAGCCAAAGCCAGCCTAGGCGCTGGCTTGGGAAGACACCTCGTAGCATGGACACGATCTCCTGACAGACTTAACTCAAGGGCTTGCGGGCTTTGACAAAGACATTCACAAAGCTGCGTTTATCTAAAGTTTCTGGGCGTTCATTCAGTTGATCAACATAATTGATAATGCCGCGTGCAAGATTGAGCGGATTCAATTTGCTGCCTTGGTTTTGGTCGCCTCGCATACGGTCGGCGCTTTTCATCCAGCTTTCGGGCAAGATACCCGATTCAATTAAAGGCTTGCCAATGCCATACACCACATAAGGAGTCATCGGAATAGCGTAGTGGGTGGCTTCTTCGCAGCATTCAACCTCGAAATCGGCCATACGCACTTGACGTACCAATTCGGCTGGCTCATACAAGCGCACATGGTTTTCCCAAATGCTACCAAATTTGGTGTGGGTGAAGGGCTTACCACCAAGCCGCGTCCAGATCCAGCTGGCGGGGTCCCACCATAGCGGATAATTGGCATGCGGCACTGAAATGGCCAAGATGCCACCAGGCTTAAGGATGCGGCGCAATTCGTGCAAGGCTGCCTGTTGATCGGGAATATGTTCGAGCACTTCTGAGAGCAGAATTTTATCGAAGCTATTATTGGCAAAGGGCATGCCTTGGCCATCGCCACGTACAAAGGTTGCGCGATTGGCATGTTCTTGCCCAACTAGGAGCCGATCAAAGGCTTCATCAAAGCCCACAACATGCAAATCACGCAATTTATCGATCATCTGGGTATAGAAGCCATAGCCACAGCCACAATCCAGTACCGTATCGCCATCCTGCAAATCAAGATATTGCATCAAGCGGCGGGCGCGGCGGCTATAGGCAGGATCAGCCTCGTTGCGCAACATCGTATCCATCAGGGATGCATCGCGTGGGGCTAGCGGGACATAGGGTTGTTCGGTCATGTTCATCGCTCTTCCTTATACAACCGAGGCAGAAACGGGCTGACCACACATTTCGGCCATCGTCCGCTCGTAGCTATCGAGAATGGTTTTGACTGAAAAGACTTGTTCAACTTTGGCGGGTTGCACTTTATAGGTTTCAGGGTTTTTCAGCACTTCAATAATCCCATCGGCTAAGGCGCGAGGATTTTGAGTTTGCACCAAGCGCCCAAAGCCAGTTTCCTGCACGACAACCCGTGCGCCTGGAATATCGCTGGTGACCAACGGCGTGCCCGCCAGTAAAGCCTCGATCTGCACCATCGCCAAACAATCGGTGCGGCTGGGCAAGGTAAACAAGTCGCACATTGCATAAAAATTGGCAAGTTTTTGCGAATCACGCAACAAACCAAGGAACACAATTCGTTCACGGTTTTGCTCGATCAGCGGCAAACATGTGGAATAAAAATCTTCATAGACCATTTTGTGCTCGCCCGCAAACACAAAGCGCACCTCAGGAAAGACCTCGGCGATCATTGGCATAGCTTTGAGCAAGAAATCAAAGCCTTTTTCTTCAACGAAGCGCCCAGCAAAGCCAACAATCGGCTTATCGCTGATCCCAAGTTCGGCTTTCCAAGCGGCTACTTGGCTTGGATTGGGGGTTGGTAAATCAACCGGTGGGTAAATATACGTCAATTTTTTGGTGAATTTTTGCAAAAAGCTGGAGTTTGCGGCGTAATCGCGACTATAGGCACTAACGCGCCGCGCCAATTTGCCTGCTAAAACCATCTGGCCAATCATGACCTTCTCGATCGCCCGATTAATCAAGCCAGTTGGCATGACCAAATCGCCATGATGGCTCATCAACAAGGGCTTATTCAGCACGCGGCATAACCCTGAAAGCAGCAAGGCTTCAAGTTGGGGCGTATGCACATGCACCACATCGTGGCTACGAATCAATTTGGCGGCGACAAATGGAAAATTGAGTGCGAGCATGCCACGGCTAATTTGAGCCGCAGGCTTAAGCCGCAATACATGCACCCCATTCAAGATTTCTTCAGTTGGCAGCGTTGGCTCATGCTGGATTGTTAAGACGGTGACGTGGTGTCCACGAGCTGCGAGTCCTTCAGCCACCCGTTGGGCATGCATGGTCAAGCCCGTCCAGTGCGGCGCGTAGTAGGTCAAGGCAGATAATATTTTCATGGGAAAAGTCCAGCCATACTAGTTAAACGTGGCTCATTATACCTTATTCAATTAGAACAAAGAACATAGAACATAGATGTAATGGTTCATTGGGTTGGCAATGTCTTGTGTCCCCTCACCCCCTGACCCCCTCTCCCGCACGCGAGGCGAGGGGGAAGCGCTCCAACAGTGCTCCCCTCGCCCACGGCAGTGGGAGAGGGGCTGGGGGTGAGGGGAATATCAACGGTTGTTAATGCTATGTATCATTACAGCTACTCTTCGCCTAACACAAAATGGCGAATGCCATAGGCCGCACCATCGTCGCTGAGCGCAGGCAACACATAATTAGCCGCAGCTAAGGCAAAGCGATCAGCATTGCCCATAGCCATGCCAAAGCCTGCCCACGCCAACATCGAAGCATCGTTTTCGCGATCGCCAATTGCGGCAACTTCGGCCTGGGGAATGTCCAAATGTTCGGCAAGCACGGCTAAACCAACACCTTTGGAGCTACCAATCGCCGCCGCCTCACCAAAATGATCGTGCGAACGAAAGATCTCCAAGCGACCTTTCCAGCGTTCACCCCATTCGTGCATTGTGCGCTCTAATTCAGTTGGGTCGGTAATCCAAACCAGCTTGGTAACAGGTTTTTGGCGCACAATTTCAACCAAGTTGGGGGCAATATTTACCGGAATATCGACCAGCGAAAAGCCCAAATATTCTTCAACCTCAGGGCTACGCTCAACAATCCACAGCTCATCATCGATATAGGCCTGAATATACAAGCCCTCAGCTAAGGCCAATTCGACCACTTCGGCGGCCAAATCGGCGGGCAAGGGATTATCGTAGAGCACCGTGCCATCGGCGGTTTGCACATGTGCGCCTTGGTAAGTAATCAGCGGGGTGGTTATCTGCAACATATCGGCAAACGGCTGAGCGGTGCGAATCATGCGGCCAGTGGCAATTGTGACATGCACTCCGGCGGCTTGGGCATCAGCAATCGCAGCTCTGGTGGCGGCGCTTGGCTCTAAGCGTGAATCAAGCAAGGTTCCATCAAGATCAAGCGCCAACAAACGATATTTCGGGGTCATGAACCATCCTCTAAAACGCAACAACGACGTGCGATTAGTATACCGCAGCGTCGTTGAGTCGATATCCTGTAATGCTGGTTAGTATAGCACCATCACTTACCTTCATCCTTGGGCGGATCGATCATGATCATTGGTTGCAGATTTGGGTCTACATAGACGATCGGCTGGCCTTGAAATAATTGCTCGGTTTCAACGGGCAACGGCGAACCTGCTTGATCCAAGCGCCCGCGCAATTTGGCATTCAGCAGATAAATCGTCAGCGCAATCATAATCAGATAGCCAACGACCAAGAAGGTATTGATCCATGGATGCAAATCAGCACTCAAAAGAAAGCCTAGGCCCAACAAACATCCCCAACGGAATAAACCTATCAAGCCTGCTTGCCAAGCAACACTACGCACGACAGCTTGCTCATCAAACAGCAACAGCAATGGCAGCAAGGCCAGCCCAACTGAAACTGTAGCAAGCACGCTATTCAGCACATCATTCGAGTTGATCAACTGATAGCTAGCAATACTAATCATGTTTTCTTGCCAAGCCCATTCTAACAACACCGGATACATCCCAATCAGCATAATTACCGTGATAATTGGCTCGATCAGGCTAATGCCCAATAAATGCTGCATGCGCCCAATTGAATTTTTGGAGCGGATCGACCACCAAATTGCCCCTGCCAGCGCCAACCAGATTGCAAGATACATTCCGATAAACATTCAATTCTCCCTCGTTATAAACCTAGGCTACGCCACTTTGTGACATAGCGCCTTCTAAAACATGCTGAAACGCATCCATGTCGGCGTTCAAATTGCTTAGCCGTTCGGCAACTTCTTGCGAGGTTTGAGTGGCACTAGCCGCCTCGGATGCTCGCAAACGCACGGTTTCAGCCAAGACATTATCAAGGTTAGCCGCAATATTTTGCAACTGAGCCGTAATCCGATCATAGTAGGTTGCTAAAGCTTGGGCATTTTGCTGACGATCAATCAAGGCCGCCCGCGTTTCTTTCAATTGATCAACCGTATAGCTATCCTTGGTCATGGCGATCCGTTGATCAAGGTTGTCGATTTGGGGTTGCAAGCCATGCGGTTGCGAGGTTTGCAAATATTGCTCGATCAATTGGCCTTTATCGGCTAACCCATGAGCTTGCTGAAATAATTCATTGGCTTGATCAGCAATTGGCTGGAGCAGGCGCTGCAACGGGCCAGCAGTCACATTGGTGGAGCGCACAATCTCGCGGCGCGTGCGATCGATCGCTTCCAAATGCGATTGAAAGGTGCGGCTAGTAATTTTGGCCAATTTTGGCGCTTCTTGCTTTTGCACTAAAATATTCGGATCATTCGCCAACATCCAGACCATCAGGGCATAGGCGATAATCGCAACCACAATCAACCATGGATAAATTGTTAGCGCCATAACCACCCCGATTGCCAAAACAATCAAGGGCAGTGGTTTGGTGGCGGCAACTTGTAAAGGGTGGCGTGAATTCATAATGCGCGATCCATTTCTCTAGAAAAATGTAGCAATTTCATGATAAACCTGACGAATTGTCGCCGGATCGCCAGTATATGATTTGGCTCCAGTGATTTCGGCAATTCGTTGCAAAACCTCTTGATTGGCATCAGAGCCATAGGCAATCGTGAAAATTTTAATCGACGTGCCAGATTCATCTTGGCGAATTTGTTCATTCAATTGCTCTAAACTCAATGAGCTAGCCGTATCTTCGCCATCAGTCAACACCACCAATGCGCGAATCCGCTGCACTTCAGTTTGTTGCTGAATATCGGTATAGACTTCGCCAATTGTGCTGTACAAACGAGTTTCGCCATCGGCCACCAATCCATCGATGCGAGTATGCAAATCGGCCCGTTTGGGGCCAATCGGCGAGAGATCGGAAAGCTCGGTTGCATTGGTGCTAAAAATCGTCACTTGCACATTATCTTGATCGGCAAAGATATCGATAAAATCGCCAAGCGCCGTTTTGGCTTCGCGCAAACGGTTTTCTTGACGCATTGAGCCAGAAGTATCAATAATCAACGCTACATCAACTTGCTTTTTGTGCTGCTGCCACAATTGAGTTATGGCCTGCAAAACCTCTGCCGAAGGCGTTGGCAAGGCGACTTGCAATTGGCTTGGGTCAACGCCATGCGCCGTATCAATTGGCGCAGCGAGGCTAATATCAACATTGGCTGGCCGAAAACCATATTGCATGGCCTTGGCTTGTTGAGGCTGAGCCAGCAAAAACTCTTGAAATACTTGCGCTGCAGCCCGTTTGTCGGCATTCATGCGCTCGGTTTCCAGCACCACCAAGGGATGGTCGCTCCAAAATGAGCCTTCCTTGGGGTAAATCGCCACCATCGGCAACTCAAGGTTGGGATACAACGCTTGATCATACGACTCGATGATGAGATTTTCATACAAAATTGCCGCCGACAAATACGAAGGGCCATGCTCATACATGGTTTTGGCAAAAAAGCCTGTGCTTGAGCCATAGTGAATCACTGATTGCTCGACAGCATTGATCAAACTGGCAGTTTCGGGTTTATCCAAATCAGCGACAGTCAGATCGCTGGTTTTTTGATTGGCAGCATAGGCCATCGCCACAATCGTGGCAAGCCCACTATTGGAGAACTCAGGGTGCGTGTGGCCAAACTGAAATGCACCCCACTCTGGATGACCAAAATCGGCCCAAGTTTTGCCACTGGTCGCCAAATCGGCCAAATCCGCCCAGCCAATTTGCTTATCGGGGTAGCCCAAGGCTTGAGCCATCGGCTTCCACATGCCAATCACAACTGGGCTAAGCACCAACGAGGTGGGAGTTTGATCGCTAAACAGCAATTCGCCTTTAGCCGTCTTCCAACGTTGATTGGCTAATGGCAAGGATAAACTGCTCGCTGGGCTCCACAAATCGGCCTGTTGCGAGCCATCAAGTAAGCCGTTGATCGTTTCGAGCGAGCCAACGGGCACTGCTTCGACCTGAATGCGTTGGCCGCTAGCGGTTTTAGCTGAGCTGGCGTTAAAATCGCTCACTACCGCATCAATCCAGAGTTGCTTTTCGCTGCCATAGAGCAACCGCAACACCAGATCATCACTGCTCGCCTGGCCGGATTGGCTTGGTTGCATTGGGTTAGCCGCCTGACCACAGGCGCTCAAAAATATGAAGAGCAATAATAAGCGTAGTATAAATCGAAAACGCATTGGTGACACTCCTTGATTAGCGTTTAACACTGGCCGCTAACGAGTTCCACAAATCCAGCACTGCCTTGATTGTGGCAGCATCTGGCTCAGCCGCCAAATTTGGAATGCTCATTTGCACTCCGGAACTTTGATATTTAACAAAAGGCGAATCGGCGGCATCGATCGCAATATCGGGATCGACAGGGCGAAAGCCTTGTTGGACAGCCGTGGTTTGTTGTGGCTTGGCTAGTAGAAATTCGCGCAATAATCCAGCTGCTTCCCGTTGATCATCGCTGCTCCATGAAGCATCCAAAATGGCCAAAGGATGGTCGCTATAAAGATTTTGCGGTGGATAGACCAAGATTAATTTACCAAAACGGCCTTGGGCCTTGGGCAAATACTCAAGCGCCGTGCTTTCATAGACCACGGCTGCGCCATAGCTACTTGGCCCAAATTGCACCATTTTCTGCATTAACGAACCAGTGCTTTCAGCAAATTGCTCAACATTTTTGGCGTAGCCTTGGAGCCATTCCACAAATTTAGGATCATTAACATCTCCAGCGGTTAAGCCACTAGCTTTATTATGGTAAGCATAGGCCATCAAAATCCAGGCCTGAAAACCGCTATTTGAAGTGGTCGGGCTAGTTTGGGCAAATAGAATTTTTTGACTGCGCTGGGGAATGAGAACCCCATCGTGCAAGGCTTGCCAAAGCTGGGGATCTTGCGATTTCAACAAGCTGGCGGCGGGCGAACCTTCGTAGGCAGCTAGCACCAATGGCGAAATCAACATCGGTTCGGCATCAGCAGCCAAATTGGTTTTAGCATCGATCTGGGCGACATTAATTTGGGTAATTTGTAAGGTGCTAGCGGGGCTGATCGCGGTTGGTCGCAAACTGCCATCCTGCAACTGCGTTACAATCTCTTGCGAACCACGCGAAATCAATTCGACTTGAATCGGCTTGCCATCGACAGTCGGATTGGTTGCCTGCCACGCATTGACCGATTGCTTGAGCCAAACCTCTTTTTCACTGCTATAGACCAATTGCAACTTAATTGCCTGGCTTGGGTCGGGCGTGCCAGGCACCCGGGTGGGCAAAATTGCCAAGGGCGCTGATGAAGCCAACCAACCTTGGCTCACCGCAACCACGACTAACGCACAAATCAGAAAAAAGCCAGCTGCAACCACCCATGCCTTACGCATAACAACTCCGTTCTATCCAAAAATCCAGAATGCTAAAATGTTATGGTTTTGTTAAGCAAAAATAGCATTTCAGCCCATTAGAATGGGCAATTTATCTACGCCACCAATGTGGTTTGGTTACAGCAAGTCTAGTGCAAGTAGGGGCAAAAAGCTAGCCCGAAAATAGCATAAATTGCCATGATCGGGCTAGAATAGAGGGTTAGCTTAGGCCAGATTCACGCCATGGCCAGCAACATCGGCTAATTGCAGGGTTCCGCCAGTTTGAGCAAAGCCACCAATAAAGGGATGCTCGGCAATAAATAATGGCGTATCAAGATCGATAAAATCGAAGCCGCCATTACCAGCCGCCAGATTGGCCGAAAAGCTCATGGCCAAAATACTTTCAACCATGCCGCCAATCATCAATCCCAAGCCAGCAGCCTGGGCAATTGCAATCATCTTCAAGCCTTCAGCTACGCCAGCCTTCATCAATTTAATGTTAATCACCGAGGCTGTACCTTCGCGGGCGATCCGTAGCACATCGTGAGCTGAACGCGCAGATTCATCAGCAGCAACTGCAAAGCCTGATTGGGCCGTAACCTGGGCCATGCCTGCCCAATCCTCGCGCGGCAACGGTTGCTCAAACAACACCATCGGAATTGACTCGGCCTTACAAGCAGCGCAAAAAGCTAGTGCCCGTTCGACATCATAGCCGCAATTGCCATCAACAATTAATGGTGCGGTGGGCGCTGCTTGATGAATGGCCCGCAGTCGCGCCAAATCATAGGCCACATCAACCCCAGCCGTTTTAACTTTGATCGATTTGATGCCACGGGCAAGAATGGCCTTGGCTGAGGCCGCCGCATGCACCTCATCACCTGCGGTAATCGTCATGTCAGTTTCAAGTTGCTTACTCACGCCGCCAAAAAATACGTGTAATGGCATGTGATAATGGCGAGTTAGCGCATCAAGCATGGCCATTTCAAGGCCACAACGAGCGGCAGCCGCCTCATGTTCAGCATGATCCAGCATCGCCGCTAGTTTGCGCCATCCACGCACATCGGCTCCCAGCAAATGGCTTTGCAAGCGCTCAATCGCAGCGCTTGTGCCAGTCTGGGTTTCGCCGCTGACAGCGGGAAAAGGAGCCGCCTCGCCTAAGCCAAGCGTGCCATCAGCCAACTGAACTTTGACTAAAACATTGGCAGCGACCGCTTGCGCCCCGCTGGCAATTGCAAACGGCTCGGTCAAAGGCAAATTAATCGCTTCGGCACTGATGGCCTGAATCGTCGTCGGCATAGCAAAGCTCCTATCCTACAAAGCTGTTGATGCTTGTATTATAGCGGCGTTAGCTGGGCAACCCATGCTTGAACTTCGTTGGTGCGGCGATGGCCGATTGCCTGCAATATTGCCAAACTAGCCCGACCAAATGCTAAGGCTTGCTCAGGCTGGGCTTGGGCCAAATAAGTACGAGCCAAACCATAGCCCATCAAGCCTTGCCACTCTTTGAGGCCGATCGCGCTGGCTTGCTCGTAGCCTTGCTGAAACTTCTCCAAAGCTAAGCCATAATCAGCTTGTGCCAGCCCAAGCTCAGCAAAATTATGTAAATAAAGACAAATAATTAAGGGAATATTCAGACTGGTTGCAATCGGATAGCCTGCGTTAGCCACATCCAAGGCCTCAGTATACTTGGCTTGTTGACGTAAGGTTTCGCTCAAATGGCCTTGCGAGAAGGCGATGATTAATTGATTGCCAACCTGACGGGCTAGCGCTAAGCTCTGATTAAGCTGCTGTGCCGCTTGATCATATGCACCTTTATGGTTGCTAATACTGCCCAAATAGACCAATAAAAAGCTCATCCGCTCTTGTTGGCCTTGGCTACGAGCAATTTCAAAGGCTTCGTTGAGATAGGCCTCAGCTTGATCATCAAGCCCTTGGCGCATACAAATCACACCTAAATTATTCAACAATTCACTCAAACGCTCAGGAATATTCAATTGGCGACAGATCGTCAAGCCTTCGGAAAAATAGGCTTTGGCTGCTGCATAATCGCCGCGATTGGTTTCAACCGCACCCAACAAAGCCAAGGCCTTGCCCATTACATCAATATAATTAGTTAAGCGAGCTGCGGCTAGGGCCGCTTGCAAGTCGGCAAATGCTACATCGTAAGCGCCGCGATTGGAATAAGCAGCTCCACGTTTGACCAAAATATCGGCAATTAGTTCGTTATCATGATGATCTTGGGCAATTTCTAAGGCCTGTTCTAAATAGGCATAGGCTTGATCATAAAAGCCTTGGTTAATCGCACTCGCCCCTAAATCATTTAATAGACTGGCTTCGATTAAGCGTGATTGGGCTTGGCGTGCGCGTTGTAAACCTTGCTCAAAATAATGCATTGCCACCGCATACGATTTAGAAAACGTCGCTAAACGGCCAGCGTACAACAATGCCGAGGCAGCACTTTGATGATCATTACTGGTTTGGGTGGCTTCAACTGCCCAATTAGATAAATTATGCCGACGTTCGATATCGCTGCTATATTCAATAAAATAGCTAAATGCCACAGCGCTGGCTAAAAATTGTGGATGCTTTTCGCTATAAGCGGTTGCCAAAGCATTATAAATATTATCAGCATCCAGCTCAAAAGCAGCGAGAGCACGCGGGTTTTCAAGCACAAAATTAAGCCAGTAATTTAAAAATCGCTGATGACATTGCTGATAATATAATTGCCAATCAAGATTGGGCTGTTGGATGGTTGGTTCAAGAATGCTCATATCACAACACCTGAGCAATTTCAGAAAGCACAAAATGCTGAGTTAAGGGGTGCAGGTAGTAACGTAATTGACCAAAACGTTCGCCTTCATTCAATTCTAGTAGCGATAATTTCCACAGCATATCAATACTATGGGCTAATTCAGCCGCAGGTAAGGCGCTAATTTGCTGCATTGCTCGCCAATCGCAGCCATTCGAGGGGACAAATCGCGCTAGTGAAACTAATAATTGCTTGGCACTTAGCTCCAGTAGCGTCCATGAACGTTGAAACAGGAACATATAAAAACGCACATAGGCATCTTCATCGCCAGGGTTGAGTTGGGTCACACTTTGAACATGCTGCAACACCACATCCAATGGCAACGAAGCCAATTGACTGACAACCAATTTCATAGCCAAGGGCGAGCCACCAGTCGCCTTGATAATTGGCTGAAGATCGTCGAGGCTGGCCTGTTGCAGCCATTGCACGCCCTTTTCATTAGCATCTTGGCGAATAAACAGCGCTGCTTGTTCAGCTTCCAAGCCAATCAAGTGCACGCTAAATACTTCGCCCTTGAAGCGCTGACGGCTGGTCAAAATAACTTTGCTTGGTTGCAACAGCGGACGCAATTTTTCTAATAACACTTGCTGTGGTTCGCCTGAAGTTTCCAAATTATCAAGCACTAAAAGGATGGGCTGATGTTTAAGCACCTGTTGCAGCCGTTGAAATTTTTCTTCAACGCTCAACTGAGCTACATCGGCCAAGGCCAATTGCCGCGCCAAATTGGTGATCAGGCTATCGAAGGTGAGGGGTTGATTGGGTAAAATGCCGCCGCCCTGCTGAGGCTCAGCGCTAATCCAAATTGGGCGATATTCGGGCTGTTGCGCCACAAAACGCTGCATTAAATCCATCGCTAGCGCGGTTTTGCCAATGCCGCCCATGCCATCAATTGCAATCACCCAATAGCCTTCACGATCACTGAGGTGTTGCAACACTTGGCGCACAAGGCTATCACGGCCAACCAATTGGCGATAGCGTTTGGGCAAATTTGGATCAAGCGCTTTGCTAGCCGCCACTGGCTGGATGAGCGTTTGAGTTGGTGGATAACCACCAGCCGTCAAAAAAGTCTCGATCCAGCGTTGATCGTGCACGCCACGTTGTTGCAGCGTGCGGGTCAGCTGCTCCAAATCGGCTAATTTGGTCGGGAGATTACCACGCCGCCAATAATCGATTACACTGCCGCCATTGCGCCCCATGGCATAGCCCAATTCATCTTGGATCACTTGGAGCGGTTTGGATTCACGCAGGCGAATCTGATAGAGCGCCTCGGTTAATAATTGGGCAAATTTTTCCCCTGAAGCAGGCATAGCAAACTCCCAACAAGCAAGATTGACAACTGGTAGTAGCAGCAACTATAGCATAGCTGGCTAGCTGGCTAGTATGACTTTTTGCACACTGCTCGGATCATTTCTGGAGCAAATTCGGAGCACAAAACCAACTCCTCGGAGTCGGCTTGCGTTATGCTTTGGCTACAGTAGAAGCACGGCGAAGGTGCTGTGTGAGTAGTAAAAGGATGCAATGATGTCACGAATTTTCGTTGTTGGCTTGTTGGTATTGATGAGTTTGTTTAGCTTGATGGCTGTGCCGTTGGCCGCCGCCAAACCACAGGCTGCTCCAGCATTTTGTGAGTGTACCCAATATGTCTATGCCAAAAAAGGCTTAAGTGGTAGTTATGGTCATGCGCATACGTGGGATGACAGCAACGGTGTACTTCCACGCAACGGCTATCGCCAATATTCAATCCCGCAAGTTGGTGATGTAGTCGTTTTCTCACAAGCAGCTATGGGCAATCAATATGGTCATGTTGCGATTATTACGGCGGTCGCGCCAAACTATGGACCAATCAGCGTGCGTGGAGCAAACCAAGGTGGTAGCGAAACGGAAGGCAATTGCAATAATGTCAACACTCGGAGCTACAGCCGCAACGGAGCAACCTTCTGGCGCAAATAAGCAAAAATATTGCTAACTAAAAAACAACAAACGCTGGTTGAACAATTCAACCAGCGTTTGCGCGTTTGGAGGCGACAATGGGATTCGAACCCATGGATCGCGGTTTTGCAGACCACTGCCTTACCACTTGGCTATGTCGCCAACAGGCGGGATTATACCACAGCATCGGTTTGACTGCAAGAATAACGAAACTGGTTGAATACTCACTGCAACAATTCAAAATAGCCTAGCGTCCTAGCTACCAGATAATCAATCAATTGCTTTTGAAGGAGCTAGACAATGACAACCCAAGTTTCTAACCGTTTGACCCGTAGCGCTACCGACCGCCGTTTTGCAGGCGTTTGTGGTGGGATTGCCGAATACTTAGCTATCGATTCAATCTGGGTTCGCTTAGCCTTTGTATTCTTGGTCATGACGGGGATTAGCATTTTACTCTACCCATTGTTGTGGTTTATTATGCCACGTGGCGCAGTCAGCTACTTGGCTCAAACAACCCAAGCCGTCCAACAACCAGTTAGCTACCAAGTGGCCCAAAGCGTTGGCGTACAACCAAGCGTCAATGCTCGCTTCGACCCAATGACTGGCCAAGCCATCAAAGCTGAACCATATCGCTTTGATCCAGTAACTGGTCAACCAATCGGTCAAGGCATTCCGGTCAACAACATCGCAACCCCTGTTGCCACGGTTAGCCCAGATGTGATCAAAGCTCGCCGTAACTTGTGGCTCAAGAGCGCCTTGGTCATCGGTGGTGCCTTGTTCCTGAGCAGCATCTTGGTCGAAATCGCTCCAGTGCTGATTCCAGTTGGTTTGGTCGTCGCTGGGGTTTGGTTGATCCGCAACAACAAAATCTAATGTACTCCATTCAACCGCCCTTGGTGTTAAGCACTGAGGGCGGTTTTTTGCGTTCATAAATGGCAATGGTTCAACACTTGACGAGCCTAGGCTATGCTATGATAGCATTCAGCCCAGTGCTTTCGATTGAATTTTGTTTTGGAGGAACACCGACTCATGCAAACGTTTCTGCTGAGCGCTCACTCAGGTTGGCGTTGGATTGTTATGCTGGCAGTCTTGGTTGCCATTGGCTATGGTTTGTGGGGTTGGCTAACTAAACAACCATGGAATGATCTCGCCCGCAAAATTATGCTGTACACCACAATTGCAATTGACATTCAATTGCTTGGTGGCTTAGCCTTGTATGTTGCCCGCGAATCGTGGAACCAACTTAACCCAGCACAAGTGCGCTTTGAGCACCCAACCATGATGGTACTGGCCTTGGGCTTGGCCCACGTGGTCAGTGTCAAAGTTAAGCGTGGCGAAATTCCAGCCGCCCGTTATCGCTTGATGGCCTTAGGCACACTTGCGGTTTTGGTCTTGGTTGTGGTTGGGATTTTGCGCTTGCCAGGCGATCGTTTGTTCGCAATGTCGTAAATTGGGCTTCAAAACTCGCAAAAACGCCCTGCTCCGTGTGCCAATGGAGCAGGGCGTTTGGTTGATCTAATTGATTAAATGCAATACTGTGAAGATAATGCTCAGGCCTAGCGAAGCCCAAGGCAACGTCTTATAGCGCTCACTGATGACCCCAGCCGATTGGAAGCTTAGCAATAACAAAAAGCTGCCAAAAAAGAAGTGCTGAATTGCGTTAAACCAGTTAGCCTCGGAAGCGAATGCTCTGATTAGAGCCAACATCCAGTATATCATTCCGGCCATGCGGAGCAACCTTTGTCCCTCTTTGGTGATCATCTTTAAATACCCTCAAGTATCCACTTAATTTCAACTACAACAATAATCCTCTCCATTACGAGCTAAATTCATGCGGGTTTCAAAGACTCAACGGTTGGCTATGCAGCCACGAGGTAATATCGGGCGCTGTCATGGGGCGGCTAAAATGATAGCCCTGACCATAATCACAGCCCAAATCGCGCAAGGTCGCCGCTTCTTCAATTGTTTCGATGCCCTCAGCAATTACATTCATGGCCAATTGCTGCGAGAGCATGATAATTGCCCGCACAATTTCGACGTTGCGGCTGCCATCGCTCATGGCATTGACGAATGAGCGATCAACTTTGAGCGTATCCAAGGGGAAGTGGTGCAAATAGCTTAATGATGAATACCCTGTGCCAAAATCATCAATCGCCAGCTTTACCCCCAAATTTTTGATTGCGCCCAACTGTGCCCGCGCCAATTCAAAGCCATGAATCACCATACTTTCGGTAATTTCTAGCTCCAACTGAGCCGGATTGATTCCAGTGCGCTGAATAATCTCGCCCAAGGTTTGAACTAAGGCTGGGCTGGCCAATTGACGCGCCGAGAGATTGACCGAAAGCACTTGTAAGCGGGGCCGCGAATAATCAGCTTGCCAAGCCAAAAATTGTAGGCAGGCAGTTTCTAAAGCCCAAAAACCAATTGGCACAATTAAGCCACTTTCCTCGGCCAAATGAATAAACTCGTTGGGCAGAATCATGCCGCGCTGCGGGTGATGCCAGCGCAACAAAGCCTCAACCCCAACCATCTGGCCGGTAGGCAGTGCCGTAATTGGCTGATAATGCAAAATTAATTCATGGCGCTCTAAAGCTCCGCGCAAATCAATTTCCAGTTGCCAACGCTCAGCCAGCGCCGCATGCAACGCACGATCAAACAAAAAGATTTGGCTAATGCCATTGGTTTTGGCTTGATACATGGCCGTATCAGCCTCACGCAGCAAAGTTTCAGCCTGGGATTGGCCATCGCCGAGCGTCACACCAATGCCGAGGGTGGTATAAATTGGCTTATCGCGTAGCACAATTGGCTGGCTAAATTGCTCTTGAATTCGTTGAGCATGCTCAAGCGCTTGTTGCGCATGTTGCACGTGGCCAAGCACAACCACAAATTCATCGCCACCTAAACGGGCAGCTAAATCATTGGGGCCAAGCGTTGATTGGAGGCGTTGGGCGATCGTTTGCAGCACTTGATCGCCAACATCGTAGCCCAAGGCATCGTTAATCGCACTAAATCGATCAACTTCAACAAACAAGACGGCAAAGTGTTGTTGATCGAGTTGGCGCTGGGCGATCAAGCGTTGTAGTTGAATAACCAAGCTCTGGCGATTGGGCAAGCCCGTCAGCCAATCGCAGGCAGGCGGTGTTCGTTGCGCAGTTACAACAGGCTCAGTTTCACGGCAATTGAGTAGCCAATAGCGGCCAACTTGATGCCGACAAAACTCCAGCCCACGCCACGAGCCATCAGCATGGCGACAGCGCAGCATTTGCCAGTGAATTTGGGTAGTTTGGGTATGCAGCAGTTGTTCAAAATAGTTGGATGAATCAGGATGCAGGAGGTGCTTGAATGATTGACCGTTGAGGCTGAGGGCTGGATAGCCAAGCTGTTGATTCAGCAGCGGGCTGATTGCAATAATCGTCGCATGCTGATCGATAATCACCGTTTGTTGACTGTGCGGCCAGTGCCACAAGCCTAATTGGGTGCTAATGCGCTGAGCGGTGCGGCGGCGCTGCCAACGCCAGCACAACCAGATTCCCAGCCCGCAAACTAAGCCGATTAATAACCATTCGGTTGGCAACATGGCCGCTTGGGCAGCCGAATCGGGCAATCGGACGTTGGGCATTTGAACACTCATGACACCTACGTGAATCAGCCGAAACCTGCGGTCAGGGCAGATTTTGGCATTAGGAACTCAGAGCTACATACTACCTGAGTTCGTAGCTTTGTCGAGTAGTATTTTTAAGCTTCTAGAGGCGGTTTTTTCTTCACCTCATGCGTACCGCTGACCACTGCTTGGGTCACTCGCTACTGGGATCGTTAGGGGTATCAGGGTTACGCACTTTTTCAAGAATTTGGTCGAGTCGGGCGCGGGTATCACTAATATTCAGCACTTCGCGCAACATCGGCCACAATGGGCTAACCGCCAAGGCTGGCTCATCGGCTTTGCCATTGAACACCGCTTCGGCCAAATTCGAGTGGCGGCTGGCCAATAGTTCGCGACCCTTGATTTGGTCGATAAAGGCTTGATGTTTGAGCATCAATGCCGCCACATTATTGGGAGCCAAATGCTCGCGATACAACTCCAGTGGTGCTCGCGGGTTAAGATTCAGCTCTTCAAAACGCCCCAAAATATCGCGATGCATCTCACGGCGATATTCGAGGCTCGGCTGCATATCCTTGCCATACAATTCACGATAATATGAGGCGGGATAATTGCCCAAGCGCGAAAGCAAATCGGTAATTCGTTGGCGATGGCGTTCATTCGGCTGCCATAGATATTCCCAAACCACAAAATCGGGCTGAACATTGGCGATCGCATTCAAGGTCAAAGGCAATTGGCGATCAGTGTCGGTCAGATACGGAATAACTGGCAACATCGCCACGCCAGTTGGAATGCCTGCACGTTTGAGGGTATTCAAGGCTTCCAAACGAGCTGAGGGGGGGGCAACTTTGCCCTCTAATTTTTCCGAGAGCAAGGGATCAATCGTCGGAATGCTCATCACCACAATCGCCAAGCCCTGCTCATTCATGCGTTGCAGCAAGCTCAAATCATCCATCACTGCCAAGCTTTTGGTCAAAATTAACACTGGTTGCTTGGCAACTTGGCAAGCCTGGAGCATCTGGCGGGTGAGGCGATAGGTTTTTTCGGCAGGTTGGTAGGCATCGCCAAGGCTGAAGGCAATTAGATCGCCGCGTGAAACCACGCTCAGTTGCTCGGCAAAGCGATCAGGCAAATCAACATTAGCGCGGATAACCTCGTTAAATGGCCGCTGACTGAACGACCAGCCATCGCAATAGGCACACCCAAACTCGCAGCCCACATATGGACCAACTTGATAGGTCGAGAGAAAAAATTCATTAATTGTGGGGCGACGAGGTGCTAGCGCTGGCCCACCTGGGCGCTCTTCAACATAATAGGCCATAGGTTGACTCCATGGTGTAGTTATTCCTGCGCATTATACCCAAACTTTGGCTAGGCGAATTGCACCATACGTTGTAAAACCACCGTTGTGCTTGATGTTAACTCAATGCTAACCCAGCAACCAGCCCATGCTAATGCTCGTACTTAAGGACGATGCTCAGTTGCAGATTTTACAGTTCCGATTGGCCCCAGATTCGGATGTATAATCCAACAGCCTCGTTTATAGTAGGATTCAAGCTTTGTAGTCGTTGGAGGATACCATGCTTCAAGCTAAGTATAGTAGTTGGACTGGCAGAAAACTTGAAATTCGTAGCGCCTATGCCAACCAAATTACGGTTGAATTTAAAGGTTGGCGTGATAGTGCGCAATGGCAAATTGAGCACACAAATTACACCCTCAGCCGAGTCAAAGGCAAGGGCTACCCACTTGTTATGAGCGCCAATGGCCAAGAAATTATGCGGGTTGCCCGCGTGAGTATTTGGAAAACCACGCTTGAAGGCCATTATGCCAACCAACCCTTACGCTTCGAGCGGCCTTCAATCTGGAAAAGTGGCTATCAGGTGTATCTCAATGGGGTCATCATTGGCGAAGTTAAAGCTGAAGGCTTTTGGCAACGCACCATGATCGCCAATTTCAATAACCCACAGCCCTACGATTTTCAACTTGGCTGTTTGATGATTGCAATCAGTATTTGGCGACAAGAGGCAGCGAGTGCAGCAGCATCGTAAATTAACCCTCGTTCAACGCTTTGGGCAGCGCTTTGGCACGCTACGCTGGAAACTCACATGGTCGTATGTGTGGATCAGCGTAGCGTTGACTTTGTTGATTAATGGTTTGGCGTTTGGTTTAGTGATGGGTGCTGCTCCACCGCTCAATGCTCCCGCCTTGCTTAGCGCCGCCCAAAATCATGCCGCTGAGTTTAGCGAGGTTTTGCAAGAGCCAACCGATCAGCACACAATCCAACAGTTGTTACGCTATCGCTTTGGTTCGTTGCGCGGCCAATTTCTGCAAAATAACCTTGAATTAGCGATTAGCAATACTATCAATAATTCTCCCAGCGATCTTTCGCAGGAAATGATTTTGATGCCAGCTGAGGTATTTTCGCCTGAAGCGACCAATGTGTTTAGCGAGAGCTACCACCTCTTATTGCTTGATGCGCAGGGTAATGTGCTCGGCGGGACATTTCCCAGCCGTACTCCGGCGGGCCAGCCCTGGAACGATGCGATAGTGGGCAATGATCGACGGGTTGTGCAGGCAGCACTTGCTGGCAGCGACGATATCGATCAATTAACTTGGAAGTATGAGAATTATTTAGTGATTGCCACTCCAGTTCGCGATCAAGCCAACCAAGTGATTGGGGCACTGTATGTACGTTCGCGGCCACTTAGCCAAAATCAAGTGATTGTTGCATTGTTGATGTTTGTTATTTTTATTGCCAGTTCAATTGTTTCGATTATTGCCAATGCCTTAATTGGCATGGTCTATGGCTGGTTTGTGGCCCGTAATTTTGTGCGCCGTTTGGTGCATCTCACCCAAGCTACCGATAGTTTGGCCGCTGGCGATTTGAGCGTGCGGGTCAACGATGGATCAATCGACGAAATTGGGCATTTGGCGCGGCGCTTCGACAGCATGGCCCAACAGCTTGAATCAAATGTCAAAATGTTACGTCAACTAGCTGATCGCAATGCTGCCTTAGTTGAGCAGGCAGGCCAATTGGCAATCGTCGAGGAGCGTAATCGGTTGGCTCGCGATTTGCACGATAGCGTTAGCCAAGAGTTATTTAGCGTCACGATGTTGGCGGCGGCTGCGCGTAATTTATTGCCAGCCCAGCCCGATAAAGCGCGTAGCCAAGTTGAACAACTCAGCCAAATGGCCCAACGCGCCTTGCACGAAACTCGTGGCTTGATCTTCGCACTTCGGCCTGCTGCGCTCGGTGATCAAGGTTTAGTCCCAGCATTACGTCAACTTACCGAAGAGGCAGCGCGTCGCCAAGGCTTGCAGATTGAACTGAATACCAACGGCGAACGGCGCATTCCCTTAGATCATGAGCAGGCACTCTATCGGATTTGCCAAGAAGCCTTGGCCAATGTGACCAAGCATAGCGGCGTGAACAGCGCCAGCGTAAGCCTTGAATATGAAGCCCATCGCACCACTTTAGAGGTGCGCGATCGTGGCCGTGGCTTTGATCAAGATAAACCGCGCAATTCGCACTCGCTAGGCTTGATTAGCATTCAAGAACGCGCCAAAGCAGTTGGCGGCACAGTTGAATTAACTGCTGCGCCAGGCCAAGGCACAAGCCTACGCATCGTTGTACCACGAACCCAAACTGGGCTACTGGTCGAGCCACGTTGATAGCCAAGAAGGAAAGCACCATGCAAGAGCAGATTCGAGTTGTTTTAGTTGATGATCATGTCGTGGTACGGGTAGGTTTACGTGCCTTCTTGGATACACAGCCAGATATTGAAATTGTGGGCGAGGCCGCTTCGGGCGAAGAAGGCGTGCAGGTTGTGAGCCAAGTCTTGCCCGATGTGGTGCTAATGGATTTGCTCATGCCTGGAATCGATGGCGTTGAAGCGACGCGCCAAGTGCGCGGAGCTTCACCACATACCCAAGTAATCGTACTGACATCGTATAGCGAAGACGAGCGCATTTTTCCGGCGATCAAGGCTGGAGCACTCTCATATTTGCTCAAAGATGTTGGGCCTGATGCCTTGGTGGCAGCAATTCGGGCAGCTCGACGGGGCGAGGCCACCTTACATCCAATGGTTGCTTCACGCTTGATGACTGAACTTACCAGCTCACGCCGCTCGCCCTTGGACACCCTGACCGAGCGCGAACGCGAAGTATTGACGTGCATTGCCCGTGGCATGAGCAACGCCGAAATTGCCGAGCATTTGGTGATCGGTGAGCGCACTGTCAAAACCCATGTCAGCAATATTTTATCCAAATTACACCTGCAAGATCGAACTCAAGCAGCAATTATGGCTTTACGCGAGCGCTTAGTGCCACTTGATGACGAACAAAAATAATAAATGCTTGCAACAATTCATCGATTGTTAACGTTGTATCAACACCGCAGCTAGATTAGGAGCATTGTATGAGTGGAATCGCAATTACTGCTGAAGGGTTAACCAAAGTCTATAAAAAAATTCCAGCAGTTAATAATTTAAGTTTACATATTCCTGAAGGCACGATTTATGGTTTTTTAGGCCCGAATGGTGCAGGTAAAACCACCACAATCCGCATGTTATTGGGGCTTATTCGACCAACTGCTGGTAAGGCAACCATTTTTGGTCATGATATTTTGCATGCTCGCAAACATATTGCGCCTTACGTTGGAGCAATTGTCGAATCGCCAGCATTTTATACCTATATGTCGGGCTTAGAAAATTTGCGCGTTCTAGCCCGATCAGGCGGCCAAGATTTACCACAAGCCCGCTATGATGAATTAATTGAGTTTGTGGGCTTACGTGGCCGCGAAAAAGATAAAGTTAAAACCTATTCATTGGGTATGAAGCAACGGCTTGGGGTTGCCGCAACCTTGCTCAACGACCCCAAAATCGTGTTTCTTGATGAGCCGACCAACGGGCTTGATCCGGCTGGCACGGTCGAAATGCGTAACTTAATTTTGCGCATGGGTCAAGAAGGCCGCACAGTCTTTCTTTCAAGCCACTTGCTCTACGAAGTTGAACAAGTTTGCTCGGATGTGGCGATCATTCAAAAGGGTGTGACGATCAAACAAGGCCGGGTACGCGATCTGTTGGCGACCGAAGGCGGCCCAGGCTATGCGATCGAAGCCGCGCCATTTGAACGCGCCATGGCGATTTTACAAGAACTACCACAATTAAAAGCTCATAGCTTCGACCAACACTGGATTAACATCAATGCGGAGCCGCAAGATGTGCCAAATGTCATGCGCAAATTAGTGCAAGCTGATGTTGATGTATTTCAAGTGGTCGTGCGCCAGCGCTCGCTCGAATCGTTGTTCTTAGAAATTACTGGGACTGGCGGCGCGTCAGCCCAACAACCCTTGGCTGAAGTTGTGGTAGGAGGTCGCTAATGTGGAATTTATTTCGGGCTGAATGGACTAAAACTTATAAACGCCCCGCCAATATTGGGCTATTGCTAATCACTTTGGCGATTATTTTGATCACCTTTGTGGCGCAAACTGGGATTGCCTTATACAACGGCAAAGAGGATACAGGGTGGACAGCAGCCCAATTCGCGATGATGTTTCCAAATGGGTTTCTCTTCCCTTCGATTATTTTGAGTGCGATTGGCTCAATGTTGGCTGTGGTGTTTATGGGCAATAGCATCGGCTCAGAGTATAGCCGTGATACCTGGAAAGTGCTCTTGCCACGCCGCGCTCGGCGCAGCGATTTCATTATCGTTAAAATTGCCATCTGCTTGTTATTTATGATCTGCCTGATCATTATTTCGCTGATTTTCGGGCAATTGATGGGTTTGATCGGCACGGCAATCTTAGGTGGCACGTTATTTGATTTTGATAGCTTTTCCTTGGGAACCTTGCTGAAATCGTTGATTCCAGTCTTATTGCAATTAGTGGTCTTTTCATCGATTACCTTGTTGGTAACCATGGCAGGCCGCTCGACGATTATGGGGATTGTCTTTGGGATCGTTGGTAATACGATTTTCAACCTTGCCATGAGCTTTTCAACCTTGGCAGCCAAAATCTTACCAAATGCCCATATCAGCAACCTTGAAGCCAATTGGTTATACACTGGCGAAGAGCAAACAATGATGTTTGAAGGGGTTGATCGAGTCTTTGGCACACATATTTCATTAAGCACCAGCTTGATGGTTGTTGCAGCCTATATCTTTGGCTCAATTATGTTAGGAATTCTCTTGTTCCAGCGGCGGGATATGGCAGGTCAATAGTTCACAATTATCAAGAGGGTTTGAGCCGTGGTCTTCGTTGACCACGGTTTTTATTTAACGGAAGGCCAAGAGATCAAACAAGACTGCCGAAGCGGTCACTTCGACTCCTGCGCCAGGCCCGCGTACCACCAACGGGCGCTCTTGGTAGCGGTTGGTTGTCCAAGCCACCATATTATCTGGCCCTTTGAGCGAGCCAAGCGGGCTATCTTTAGCAACTGCTTGCAAGCCAACTCGCGCACCCTCAGACGTGATCGCCGCCACATAGCGCAAGGTTTGGCCTTGGGCAACAGCTTCGGCTTGGCGTTGGGCATAACCAGGATCAAGTTGCTCAAGTTGCGCCATAAATTCAGCAATGCTCAAATCAGCAAACTCAGCCGGATACAATGGCTCAATCGTAATATCGCTCAAGTTCCATTGATAGCCCAAAGTACGCGCCAAAATCAAAGCTTTACGCGCTACGTCAACACCGCCCAAATCATCACGCGGGTCGGGTTCCGTCCAGCCCAAGGCTTTAGCTTCACGCACAGCCGCCGAATAAGGCTGGCCTTGTTCGATTGATGAGAGCAAAAACCCCAGTGTACCACTCAAACCGCCTTCGATGCGCTGAACCTGATCGCCAGTATCGCGCAGTAAATTGGTGGTCACCACAATCGGCAAGCCAGCCCCAACCGTAGCCTCGTAGCGGGTGCAGCGCTCAGCAACCAAGGCTTGAAACAAATTTAAATCTTCGCACAACGGTTTTTTATTGGCCAAGGCCAAACGCATTCCACGCCCAACCAATTCAACCAACTGGGCGGCATTGGCTTCGGCGGTCGTATCAGCCACCAAACAACCAGCGGGCAAGGCGGCTCGCCAATCACCGCTGCTTCCCTCGGGCAAACTAGCTAGGGTTGCGCCTTGGGCTTTGGCCGTCGCCACCGCCAACCAACGTTCATTGCTCAATGGTCCCGCCACATACCCAGAACGATCAGCCACCAAGGCAAGGTTGAAGTGCGGCAAGGCTTGGGCCAACACCGCCCGCCCGACTCCACCAAAGCCATAAATTGCTAAATTGTGCATCGTAGAGCTTCCTTAATCTGATGTGTCGGGCTGTATTGTACGGGTTAGCCAGCTATTTAGGCAAAAAATGCTGAGCACAAGGAAGCAAACTTGGCGTAAATTCGATATTTAGTTTTCCTTGCGCTGCTTTTTGAGCAACTTCCGCACTTTCTCTTCTTCGGCAATTACCGCTTCAACCGCTTTGGCTGAGAGTTTGCCCGCATCAACCAAGGCATAAGCGCCCGATCGATCGAGCACCAAGGTATTAGCATCGTCAAATTCAAACGGCATATCAGCGACCAACATTTCGACTACCGCCTTGAGAATCGCAATCCGTGCCCAACGTTTGTCGTTGGCGGCAATCACTTGCCATGGGGCGTTTTCGCTGGATGTTCGCGCCAGCATTTCATCAATTGCAATCGCATATTCCGACCATTTCTCACGATTGCGCCAATCTTCTTCGGTTAATTTCCAGGTTTTCAGCGGATCATTTTCGCGCTCCCGAAAACGCTTTTCTTGCTCGTCGCTCGAAATATGCAGGAAAAATTTCAAGACCGACGTTCGATCGTTATGTAAAATTCTTTCAAAATCGTTGATTTCGCCATACGCTTGGCTCCACTCGCGCATCGTCGCAAAGCCTTCAACCCGCTCCACCAGCACGCGACCATACCATGAACGGTCAAATAAAACTATCTGGCCATCGCGGGGCAAACGGTTCCAAAAACGCCAAAGATAATTGTGGGCACGTTCTTCGGGGGTAGGTGCGGCAATTGGGTGCACCACAAACCCACGCGGATCGAGCGCTTCGGTCAGGCGTTTGATCACACCGCCCTTGCCGCTCGCATCCCAGCCTTCAAACACCAAAACCATGCGATGCCCAATTTGGGTCACGGCGCGTTGCAAGCGCAACATTTTAAATTGCAAATCGGTGAGTTGGCGCTCATAGCTTTTTTTGCCCAAATCCAACGATAAATCAACGTGATCAAGCAGCGACATTGCAAGCTCCTTTAAAAGCAAAACGCTCCGTTGTAGCGGAGCGTTGGCTGGTCGATTTAGACAAATTCGCGTAGGCGAGCCGAAATTTCTTCAATCCGTTGGCGATTGATCGAATAATATTTTGCACCCTTGTCGCGGCGAACATTCAGCACACCTGAAGTTTCCATCAGCTTCAAATGGCGTGAAACCGCCGATTGATGAATATCGAGCAAATTGACAATTTCTTGGGCATACAATTCGCGGCCATGCAACAACGTCATAATTTGCAAGCGCGTTTTATCGGCCAAGGCTGCTAATGGCTGATACAGGCTTTGCGTGCGTTCAGTTTGCTCATCGCCTTCAGCTGGTGTGGTGCTGCTATTATAAAACACCGTGAGTAATGATCCATTGAAAAGAAACGACAAGTATGGCCCAATATATTGCGATGGAACAAAACGTACAGTGCTAATCGTGCCAAGTCGTTCATGAATATGGTCGGGCAAGCGGCGGCCAGTTACTCCAGCAAATAAATCGCGGAAGTTGACGCTATATTGATGTGTGCGATGATAATGGGCATTACGTTCGCGGCGGGCTTGTTGCAGTTCATATTGCTCACGATAAATCCGGTCCCAAAAGCGCTGAATCGTTGAGACCAATAAATCGCGCCATTCGGTTGGCTGTTGCAATAATTCAATCAGCTCATCGGTATCGACCGGAAACTGCATTTTAGCCAATAATTCTTCTAATTGCTCTTGATCGGCAATAATTTCGGCTGGCGTGTGCAATAATTCAACATCAGCGTTGGCGGCGGTGCGTTGCACGATTTTATGTACCATCGCGGCACATTCTTGCGGTGAAAGCGCTTTGAGGTCTTCAATCAAGCCATTAAAATCGTCGTGGCCAGCAGCACCAGGCTGTAAAATTTGGTCAGAGACGGTTTCGACCACCACATAGGGATAAACGCCCATGCGCATTGCCAGCTGAATATCGTGGCGTAAGCGCGGGGGCACACTCGCAGCAGCCTCAACCAGCCATGCATCCAAGCCTTCAAAATCGTGGACAATTCCAATCAGACCCATTGTCGAAAGCAGATCCAACCCAAGTGATGGGACAAAATCAACTTTAAATGCCGGTTGAGCGCGAACGAGTTCAGTCATAACCATCGACTCCTACTTTTAAGATGCGTTCCCACCATTTGGGGTGATCGAGCTAGCGTATACAATCCCTGCATGAGGGAGCATACTCCCCCGCATTCGACAACGCTCTGAAAGATGGGTTATGCAGGCTTGTACATTTTAGCATATTCTGAGTAAGTTGGGCTAAGCGATGGATGAAGGTTAACCAATGTTTATGATTGGCACTGGGTTGCTGCGCCCAACCCGCTCCTACAGCGGCATTGCGGAATTACGCGAGCTGATTCTCAGCTTTTGACGGTGGGAATTTAAATTAGGTTTAGCGGAGAGCCGCTTGCATACCAGCAGCCAAGGTTTGATAGATCGCAATTTGGCCCAAATCGATATTGGCAGCAACAATTTCTTCAGCAATTGATGGGTTTGCCCCAGTCAGCAACAAGCGTGCCCCAAGCAATTGCACGGCTTGGGCCGTTTGGCCGAGCGCAACCGCTGCCCGTTGCTCAAGCTGCGAAATCCCAGTCAGATCGAGGATAACCGTGCGAGCACGATAGGTTTCAATTCCATGCAAAATCGTGGTTTGCAAACGCTCAGCCCGATTGAAATCGATTTGGCCGATCAAGGGCATTGCCAAAACCTCACGCGAAACTGGAATCAACGGCAAGGCTTGTTCGGCCAAACTTTGCTCTTGGAGTTCGAGCAAAGCCGCTTGGGTTTGCAATTGGCTTTGTTGATTTTGCAGCATTTCGGCTTGCAAGGCGCTACGTTTGGCCTCAGCCGCCAGTTGTTCGCGCTGGGCGACAGCCAACGAATCAAGCGCTTGATTGACGGTTTTAGCCAATAAGCCTAGCTCGTCGGGGCTAGCAAAATTAATCTGATGTTGCTCAGGCTGATTGGGATCGATCTGGCGCAAATCGCCCACCATCGACGTTAGCGGATAGAAAATAAAGCGTCGCAAAGCCCAAAAGAGGCTCAACAACCCCAAGCAGCCAGCAATCCCCACCACACTAGCAATTAACCAGAAGGTGCGTTCACCTTGAATATAAATTGTACGGGGCAAGGCCAACGTTGCAACCAACAAAGGTTTACCGTCGATTGACGGAAAAACCACAAAGCCTTCGAGGGTATCGTCGTTGAAAGCTCGCGAAACTAAGCGCTGCTCATTGGCTAATTCGCTGACAACCTGCTGCCGTGTTGGCGCAAGCAAGCGATAATCACTCAACTCAACTGGTAACAAGGTTTGGTAATTAATCCGATCAACCACCGCTTGATCGACCATCCGACCATAAATCAACGTACCACGCGATGGACCTTGAGCATCGCTGGTGAGAATTGGTCGTGCCGCCAAAAGCCATAGTTTGGTGCCAGCCCGCACCACGCTAGTTGTACCTTGATCAAGCTGCGGATGATTGAGTAATTGGGGATAGAAATTGTTGATATCAAAAAACTCAAATGGCACTGCCACCGACTTCCGTTGTTGCGAGTCATAGGTTTTGGCGAACACAATTGTGCCGTTCTGATCGGTATAGAGCATCGCCTGAACGTTATACAGCTCAAAAATCTCGTTATTGGTATTTTCTTCAATATAGGTGGGAGTACGTTGATTGATAAAATCGTATGATTCATCCCAGGTTGCCATCGACAAGACCAAGGCATCGATCTGGGCAAGCTCACTATTAATTGCTCGTCGTACCCGTTCAAGGTGATCTTGCATTTCCTGTTGTTCAGCAAAAAGGCTTGAGCTATTGACAATATAGCGCAGCGGAATCAACAAAACCAGCACAACAATCAGCATAATGCCCAATAAGGCAAGGCTAATTTTGCCACGAACACTTTTATGCACATATTGTTGATAGGCTACTTTCATCGCTGAACTTCCTTATGCCATCGTTGGCTTTGATGCGAATTGGAATGCAACGCATAGAATTGTGGTTAGGCTAACTATACACCATCTCAAAACCACCTTTCGGGTGAGCAATATCCCCCGAAAGTAACTATTTACAGCTAGGACTTCATGGTATACAACAACACTAGCGTATCAATCATTGGTAGCGATTTCAATTAATCGTGCCGATTGACAGCAGGAGCAAGCTATGCACATTTTAATTGTCGATGACGACCAAGACAATCGCACCATCCTTACGACTCGCTTGCAACGGCGCGGTTTTCAAATTAGCACCGCCAAAACTGGGATCGAAGGCTTGATGCTGGCGTTGCAATTAAAGCCCGACTTAATTCTGATGGATATGTCGATGCCCGAATTGCATGGTTGGGGTGCAACCGCCCAACTCAAGGCCTCACCACAAACCCGCGCGATTCCGGTGATTGCGATTACCGCCTATACTCTCTCGGGTGATCGCGAACGCTGTATGGCGGTTGGGTGTGATGCGTATGTTGAGAAACCTATCGATTTTAATCATTTGCTCTCAACGATTCAGCGGGTGGCTGAGCGCCATAGCATTGCGCTTGAGATCAAGCTAGGTGGGTAGAAATATACCCACCTAGGCATAGTATACCAACATTCAACCACGATGCTAGCTGCTGGTCGCTATGGTTGGGGATAGTAGGCAGCAAACACGCATTATGCGACTTGTGTAACGTGCATTATACACCGTTCCAGCCTCATTCTTGTGCTTCGCCATTACACAACCCCTTGATTAAACATCACATTTAAGCTGCTACCAACGGGCTATTTGCTGGCCCATGGTAAGAACACTTTATGCTGCTGAGCAATTGGCGTATTGGTGACGGTTGGCGTATTCGTCGCCGTCGATGTCGCCGTATTGGTTGGCGTGTTGGTCGCCGTGCGCGTTGGCGTTGCTGTATTAGTTGGCGTATGTGTCGGTGTTCTCGTCACCGTGATCGTTGGCGTAGCCGTATTGGTTGGTGTGTTGCTCGCCGTTGGCGTAGCGGTATCGGTTGCCGTTGGAGCCACTGGCGTGTTGGTTGGCGTTGCCGTATCGGTCGGCGTATTGGTTGGCGTGTTCGTCGCCGTTGGCGTAGCGGTATCGGTTGCCGTTGGAGCCACTGGCGTGTTGGTTGGTGTTGCCGTATCGGTCGGCGTATTGGTTGGCGTGTTGCTCGCCGTTGGCGTTGCCGTATCGGTTGGTGTATTGGTTGGCGTATTGGTCGCCGTCGGCGTAGCGGTATCCGTTGGCGTGTTAGTTGGGGTATTCGTTGGGGTAGCAGTTGGGTTTGCCGCTAAAACCGTGTAGCTATAATCATCGGGATCATCATTGAAGCCCCGCACATGTTGGCCAAGCGGATTCACATATTGGCCATTATTGTGCTTCAAATAGGCTGAGGCCGAACCATCTTGAGCAATCACCCGATAGAAAATGCTTGTGCCGATTGGCTGAGCTGGAATGCTAGCCTGCCACAAATCGTAGCTATGGATTGGCTGGCTGCGAAAGCTAGCGCTCAACGATTTAATCCTCGTCATTGGAATTGTAGTCGAATTCGCTCCATCCCAGTAGCGCAGGCTAACCGTTTGCACATCAAGCGCATCAGTTAATGCCGAAATCGTCACAGCCGTGGTTTCGTCGATTGTGCCACTAGCACTATGCAAAAAGCTGTAGCTCTCGTTTGGCACAAGCTCAAGTTGAGGATTTACAGCAGTGGCGCTGTGATAGAGCTGATCCCACAGGATATTATTATCGCCCCCAAGCACAATTGGAGTGCTGGTTGGTGTGTTGGTCGCGGTATTAGTCGGCGTGTTCGTTGGTGTATTGGTGGCCGCTGAACAGCTCAACGTAGGGCTGGCAGTATTACGTGGGTTTGGCGTACCCACGCTAAATTCAGTTGCATTATTATCGGCATCAACACAAGGATTGGTACGAATAACGCTCGTCGTATTGCTTGGCGCACCTGTTGGCCCACTACCTTCGAAGTAATTAGCAGCTGTGCCATAACCAACGAGATCAATAATTTGGGCTTGTTGAGCAGGAGTACAAGTCGCGCTTGTGGAACACCCTAATGCTGTAGTGGTATTCGCAATAATAACCTTACCTGCAGTTGCAGACATAGCGATATTAGTTCCAGAAGCTGCATCTGGAGTTGGGATATCGCCTAGACCTGTACCCAGAGATAGCTGTACGAGATAGTATTTGCCAGGTAGAATTGTAGCATTTGGTAAAGCGAAAACACCATTAAAGTTCCCTGTGCTTGAAGCATATTGAATCGACAAGCCATTTAAAGAGACAGCAGAACCACTCAAATTGAACAATTCTACGTAATCACTCTTGTAAGTAGCCGTAGCAGAGCCGCCACCCCCATAAACTTGGCTAATCACGACGGTGCTTGATGCAGCGAAAGCAGGCTGAGCATTGGTCTGCGGCAGCATCCAAGCCAACAAGCCTACCAATAAAACACTTAATAATGAGCCGACCCGAGCACGATCAACAGTCAACAACGACCGCAATGAGCGCAATTGCATACCGACACTCCCCAAGACACAGATTTGGCTAAAACGTAAGGATTAGCCAAATCTTGCCACGCGGCCTAGCCCAACGTCAATGCTATTTAGTCCTATCAATGGCCTAGTTCTTTGGGCGATTATTGGCGTGATTGGTGGTGATCTGGCTTGATAATTAATTTAATTTTAGCCCTTTGGAATGCAAAAAAACAGCTATAGCCAAGCCATAGCTGTTTGAACTAGGTTAGATCTAGGACTAGCTTGATTTAGAAGCCCAAAGCACAGCCATCGGCCCGCATATCGCTGCCACCGATCAATGAGCCATTGGGCAAGCGCCAGATAATTTGGCCACGCCCAAACATGCCACCTTCAGCATGAATTTCGACATCGTGGCCCATGGCGCGTAAGCCTTCAGCGATAAATTGGGGCACGCCATATTCCAAATAAACTTTACGGCCAGCACCAACTTGCCAGCGCGGTGCATCAAGGCTAGCTTGTGGATTAAGCTGCCAATCAACACGGTTCAAAATCATTTGGGCATGGCCTTGAGGTTGCATCGCGCCGCCCATCACCCCAAACGGCCCAACCGCCTCGCCATCGCGAGTCAAAAACGAAGGAATAATCGTGTGGAAGGGGCGTTTATTGGGCGCTAAAACATTGGGATGCTGCGGATCAAGCGAGAAGTTCGCGCCACGATTTTGTAGGGCAATGCCGGTTTCGGGCACAACCACACCTGAACCAAAGCCCATATAGTTCGATTGAATAAAGCTGACCATCATGCCATCGCCATCGACTGCACACAGGTAGACCGTGCCACCTTGCGGCAACTGACCATGCTGTGGATCAAGCGCATACTCGCCAATCAGGCTGCGGCGGCTAGCAGCATAGCGCTTAGAAAGCAATTGTTTGGTTGGCACTTCAACATGCTCAGGGTCGGCAATGTAGCGATAGGCATCGGCAAAGGCCAATTTCATGGCTTCGATTTGCATATGATACGATTGAATGGTATCGCGGGTGGTATGGCTCAGATCAAAGCCTTCTAAAATATTCAGGGCCATCAACGCTGCCAAGCCTTGACCATTCGGCGGAATTTCCCAGACTTGATAGCCGCGATAGCTGGTGTTGATTGGCTCAATCCAAGTGCTGGTATGCTGGGCTAAATCGGCGACGTTGATAAAACCGCCAGTTTGCTGCGCCCATTCAACAATTTGCCCTGCCAATTCACCCGTATAAAAATCATCAGCGCCAGTTTGGGCGATGCGGCGCAAGGTACGCGATTGCCGCCGCGAACGCCACATATCGCCAGCACTAGGTGCACGCCCACGATAGGAAAAGGTGTTGAGCCAAGCACTGGTCGCGGGGTCAGTCATGGCTTCGTAGCGGCGCAAAGCCAAATTCCAATAATGTGAAACTATGGGCGTAACCGCAAAGCCATCTTCGGCGGCACTAATTGCTGGCATCAGCACTTCTTCAAAATTTAAGCGCCCAAAACGCTGATGCAGATCGTGCCAAGCTCGCGGCGTACCAGGCACAGTTACGCTCGGCCAACCATAGGCTGGCATCTGTTGATGGCCTGTTTGGAGCATGGTTTCTAGGCTGATCGCCTGCGGCGCACGCCCTGAACCATTGAGGCCATGCAACTTGCGGCCATCCCAGACCAAGGCAAAAGCATCGCTGCCAATCCCGTTGGATGTCGGCTCGACGACCGTCAACATTGCGGCGGCGGCAATCGCTGCATCGACGGCATTACCGCCACGTTCAAGCATCGATAAGCCAGCCAAAACCGCCTGTGGCTGACTGGTTGCCACCATCGAACGCCGCGCAATCGCTGGCATGCGCCGTGAGCTATAGGGTAAATCGATCAACTTCATCGTTTGCTGCCCTCAGATGCTAAGATTTAAATGTTGCTGCTTGTCTTTATTGTTATTCAGTTTAAATTGTAATAGTTCAGCGCTTAACAACAAGTTCTAACCGTCCCTCACCTCCGACCCCTCTCCCACCTCACATGCTGAGTTGGATGGAACACTTCGAAATATAGGTTTTAACGTTCCCTCACCCCCGACCCCTCTCCCACTGCGGCGTTTAAGGGCGGACAGGTTGGGGAATGGATATTCATCAGTGTTAGGGGATGGCCGTCCCGAGCCGACCACCCCGCGTCACCGTCGTGGCCCACCGTTCGTGCAGCGCCGTTTCCGCCAACGACAGTCGCGCTCCCAGCGCTGGCTGCGTTCCCGTCCACAGCCAGCGCAGCACCCCATACCGCCCCAACCGAAACAGACTTTCTCGTGCCGCCCATGGGCGGCGCGGGCTGGGGCGATCCCCGCGTTCGGCCAGCACCGCCTGCGCCTCCGCCGTCCCGACCAGCAGCACCAGCACCGTCGCGATCGCCATGCCCAGCACCAAGGCCTCCTGCGTCGTCTGGCTCCGCGACTGGCTCGCCTCCCATTGCCAGCCGCCCGTTTTCCAATCGCGAAACAGCGCTTCGATCGCAGAGCGCCGCCCATAGGCGTGGCGGATCGCCCCAATCCCCGCGAGAGTGCTGACCAGCAGCAACGGTTCCTGCGCCACCGCTGTCCACTCCGCGACCACCGTCACCGTCCGCCAGCCCGCCTTCTTGAAGGCCTGCCCCCGCCGCACCACCCGCTGGCCCCGACCCACCAGCGTGCGAATCGGGACTTCGGTATGGCCCCGTAGGAGCATACGGGTGTGGCCTTGGACGCGCACGACCCAGCCCCAGCCGTGGGCCGCCACCTGATCGGTAAAGGCGGGACAACCAAAGGCACGGTCGGCCACCACAACCACGTCCGTGGTGGCTGGCAATACCTGCTGCACGCGATCGAGTAGGGTGGCGGTATCCATCCAGAAGGCGGTGGTACGGCGGGTATTGCCGGGATGGAGCACCCAAGCAAGCGGAATGGCACGCCCGTGATACCAGAGGGCGGCGGTGAGGAGCGTCCAGTGGTCAGTATGCGTGGTCTCATCAATGATGACGGTGACCGCTTCGGCAGGGGCGAAGCGCAGGGTGGTGGTCAGGATGGCCCGATGGAGCGACCACGACAGCTGGGAATCCCGATAGGTGCGGCGCAATCGCCGTTCGTGACTGGCGGCGCGGGCAGCGGTGGACAGTCCAAGGGCACAGCCCCAGGCCACGACGCGGGTGGTGATGGACGGCATGAGCAGGATGCTGAGCAGCCAATCGGTGAGCCGCCGGGCCGTCCAGGGCGAGAGGGTAGGCACGGCGGTCAGCAGGATGGTGTTGATCCACTGGGCAAGGGCTGGTATACTCGGCATACGACCTCGGTTGGTTAACGGATAGGGTTGCACCATCCAGTATACCACCCGAGGTCGTTCTGTGGACCCTCATGCGGCACACCTGTCCGCCCTTAAACACTGCGGCGGGAGAGGGGCATTCCAATGGTGATGATCAAGGGTTTCCCCCTCGCTGCGGGAGAGGGGGCTAGGGGGTGAGGGCATCCAAATTGACTCCAGATCCCACCCAATCATTATTAAAACCTACCCTTGGAAGGAAAGGTCGAGTGGGTGAGGGATATCATCACTGCTAACCTAAATGAACCATGACACCATTCAGTTTAAACCAATTGGATTACAGACTAGTTAATCAATCGCTGTGCACTATTTAAAAGGCCTATTCCACAACAATCCAATCGACGCGCAGCCCTAAATCGCGTCCATCGGGATTGGTCGGCTCCAGATCGTGTGGTACAAAGGTGCTACTACTACGTAATTCAATTTCTATTGGTATGCTACGCAAACTATTTGGCAAAGCAATTTCATGGTTCGTCCAAGCTGAGTCGATGGCGATTTCAGCTAAAAATTGCCCATTAGCGAAGACACTCAAGTTTGGTGAAGCCAAGCTGGTTGGGCGTTGGCTAGCAATCCGCAAGCGCAACAAATTGGCATCGCTAGGCGCTTGTAACCAGACTGTGGCTTGCTCGCCAAACCAGCGGCTGCCATCCTCGGCAGCATACCAGTCGTCAATCAAGCCCAAATCAAGGCCATTGCCCAAATCGAGCGTACTGGTGATGGGCGTAAATTGCATGCGTTGGCGCGACCATGCTTGCAGATCTTCGGTCGAACTGGTTTCGTAGGTCAACTCAGCCTTAGCCGCCTCAAGCTGGCCTTGCTGGCGCAGATAATCGCCCAACAACAAATGGGCATAGGCATGGGCTGGCAAATAGTCAATCGCCAAACGCAATTGCTCTGCGCCAACGCTGGGTTGCTGGCTGACAAAGGCGATTCGCGCCAACAACACCCGGGCCAATGCTGATTCAGGATCGTAGCGCAAGGCATTGCTGGCCGCTGATTGGGCCTCAAAAATCGCCACACCTGAACTGGCTTGCTCGTTCATGGTAGCTGGCAAGGCGGTTGCATCAGCTAAGTGTCGCTCGGCCTGCCACAAATACCAATGTTTTTGGCCTAAACGCCAAGCCTGTTGGGGATAATTGGCATAGCTCAAACTCAAGGCTACCACGCTTGCGCCAGTTGCCAGCGCCAACCATTGGCGTGGTCGCGGCCAAGCCCAACGCAATTGGTGGATTTGCCAAGCAGCAGCGGGCAAAAGCACAGGCAACAACGGCAAACGATAGCGATATTCCACATGAAACAGGCAGGCCGTAAACACGGTATAGCCAACCCACGCCGCGAGCAGTAGCTTGAGATTACGCTCGCAGGGCAGCGACCACATACCAGCCAAGCCCAAACCAATCAGCAACAACCACCAAGCATCACCCAAGATCAAGCGCAACCAAACTTCGCTAGCTGGTCGCCAAATCGCTCGTCGCGCCAGCAAATCGTCGCTATGCTCTAAGCCCCAACTATGCCAAAATTCGCGTCCAACCTTGGCAAAAAACCAATCAGGGTTCTGGGTTATCGCCGCGATTCCTTGTTGTGAGGCCAATTGGCTGCGCTCAATCCGCGCATCGCCCATTGCATATAACTCAGCTTTAACCAGATCGCGGCCACGTGGATCGTTATCCAGCCAGAGATTTTCCTGACCAGTCGTATCAATCAGAATAAAGCCATCATAGGTCAGGGCGTTGCGAATTGTCCATGGAGCAAGCGTCAGCAGCGTTGCGGCCAGCAAACCGAGCATCTGCCGCCAGCGCCGTGGATTATCGCTACGCCAAAGTAACAATAAGGCTAATGGCAACAACGGCAAGGCCACCGAGCGAATTAAACTAACCAGCGCAATCGCCACGCCAGCGGCAATACTCCAACGCAATTGTGGGCGGCGCAAGGCCAACATCAACAAACCAAACACCAGCATCAAGCCTGCCAAGGTGACAGTTTCGCTGAGCAATTCGGTGGCATTCAAGGCCAAGGTAAATGAACCAGCAGTCAAGCCAGCGGCGATCAAAGCCAAATCGTTGCGGCGTAGCAACAGCCGTGCCCACCACCAAACCAAGGGAATCGTGGCGGTGCTGATCAGCGCATTAATCAGCCGCAAGCCCTGCAAATCTCCATCGACCAGCCAAACCAGCGCGGCTAAGCCCAAGGGAAACAACGGTGGCCGCATAAATTGCAAATCGTAGTATTCTTTGCCTTGGGCCAAGGCAATTGCCAAATCCAAATATTCGCGCTCATCGCCGCCCAGTGGCCGAAATTCATGCCAATGCCACGCAGCGAGTCGCAGCCCCAAGCCCAAACCCATCAGGCCAAAAAGAATCGCAAAGCTGAGCCAAGAACGCTGCAAACGCATAATCATTCCATCAATAGCAATGCACCAGAACAATGCATCAGGCGGTATTATACCGAGGGTCGGCAATTAATTGATAGCACACAAGGAACAATATGGCTTGGATTCCCCAACGTTCACAAGCAGTTGAGTTGCTCGACACATTAACCGAGCATCCTGAATTGACGGCTAACTTGGCCGAAATGGCTTGGCTTTATCGTTTGAGCGGCGGTTATCGCTTAGGTTGGCGCTTGTTGCAGCCATTCTTGCAAAACCACACGAGTTTGCTCGATCTTGGGGCGGGCAATGGACAAATTGGGCGTTGGCTCCAAGCAGCGAGCCAGCAGCAAAGCCAATTATTACAAACGTTCAGCCTTGATCTTAATCGCACAATTGTTGCTAGCAATCAGCAAGCCTTGATTGGTGCAGGCCAAGCGTTGCCATTCGCCAATCAAAGCATCGACATTGTTTTTTGTGCTCAAATGCTGCATCATTGCAGCAGCGATCAAGTGATTGGCCTGTTGCGTGAAGCACAACGGGTGGCTCGCCGTGGCATTGTAATTGTTGATCTTCAGCGCAGTTGGTTGGGCTATTGGGGTGCGCGGTTGGTTGGATTAGGCCCGCTGACCAGCCTTGGCAAGCATGATGGCCCGCTATCAGTGCTACGCGCCTGGCGCAGCAGCGAAATTCAATCAATGCTGCAAGCAGCAGGCATTCAACGCTATCACATCAAACAAACTAGTTTATATTGGGGTTTAGCGATTGAGCCAACTGCTCAAGCCAAAGCCTAGCAATCCAACCAGTGCTCCGCTCCACAGCCATGCCCCAACTTGGGCCTGCGAATAGCGCCGTAACCAAGAGGTCAAGCCGAGCAGCAGCAACCACAAACCCAATAACAAAGCGCCAAACCCCCAAATTGAGCCAAGCCAAGCCAACTTAAATTGGGCTTGCAACAGCCAAGCCAGCAGTGCCAAATGGCCCAAACGGCGTGCCCCCAAGGCCCAAGCCAACGCCCCTTGGGTTGGTGCAGTTTCCCAAGCACCAAGTTGGAGATAAGGCAACAAGCCAGCCAACCAGAGTGCTAATGCCAGCCAACCAAGCCAACCCTCGCCCAAAATCAACAGATCATTGGGCAATAACCCACCATGCAAACTGGCAATGATCCAGCCAACCAAGCCCAGCAGCGGCCAGCCAGTAATCAAACCAACCAACCAACGCGCCGCCCGTAAGCCAGCCAAGGCTCCATTACGCCAATCTTGGCCAATCGCCCAGAGCAACGGCGCATCGAGCAACAACCAATAACTCAACAGATCAAGCGTCGCCCGCAGTTCGCTCGATTCAGCAAAGGGCCAGAGGCTCAGCGCCAACAATGGCAATGGCACGAGCAACCAATCAAACGGATGCTCGGTTCCAACCGGATTTTGGCGCGGGCTCAGCCAACGCCAAACCAACCAACCTAAACTAACCATCACCAGCGCACTCAAGCCACCAGGGTAGAGCAACAAACGCTGCCACTGGCCCGCCACGCCCAAACGCCATGCTTCGCTACTCATCGCGTGATTTGCTCCCCCATGGCAAGCCACGCCGCACCAATTGCCAAACGGTTTGCTCACGCAACGGCTCACGGTCGGCATTGGTCATATGGCTGCGCCAACGATGGGCCAAATAGCTGATGGCAATGCCAACGAGCAACAAACCTGCGAGCACCACCGAAGGCAAGGTTGCCACCACCTGCGAGCCAGGATTGCGCGTCGCTAAGCCTGTCCACGGTGCAATATCGAGCCGCCCAAAGACCGTCAAGCCTGCCCCTAGCTCGCGCCAAACCGGCTTGAGCAACAATTCTAGCAAGAATGGCATGCCCAAACCAGCCGCCAGTTGCAGCGCCATCAAGGGCCATTGCCAGCGCGAAATTTGGGGTGGCAAGCGGAACGTGCTCAGGGTCAGCAGCATGAGCATCAGCCAGCATAACCAACTCAATAAGGCCAAACCGCCAGCTAAACTAGCCGCCGCCGTCAGCCAGAGCGACATCCACAAGGGAACGAGGCTTGCCACATTGCTGTATTGTTGCAACAACGGATGCGCCAAACATGCCACCAAGGCTAAGGCCCATGTCGCCGCGATTCCGGCTTCACTGGCTAGCAAACTAGCAGCCAGCACCAAACACCACAGCACTTGAGCACCCAAACGGCGACGTTGCTCTAAAGCTTGCGGGGGCAACAATTGCCAAGCAAACCAGAGCGCCGAGCCAGATCCAATTAGTGCCGCGACCGCCGTCCAAGCCCAATCCAAGGGCACAAGGCTATACAAGCGCAACACAATTGTAAGGTTGGCTAAGGCCAATGTGCTAGCAGGCGGCGTTGCCTGCTCAGGCCATGGCCAGCAACCAAACGCCAAAGCAGCACCTAAAAGAATCAGGCCAATATGGATTGAGTTGAGCTGAACCGCCACACTCGCAGCTTGCCACGACCAACTTTCAGCATTTAAGCCGAGCCAAGCAAGGCCCAACGCCGATGCAACGCCACTTAAGCGTTGCGCCCAGGTTTGGCCAAGCAAACTGCCAACTAGTAATAAAGCTAAAGCGGAAAGCGCTAGGTTCGGGCTAAGCACACTCGCCAACCCAACCAACCACGCCAAAGCCACTTGCCAACGCTTGGCGGCAACTAAGCCATCAGCCACGAGTGCCAAGCCAAACAACGGCAACAGCGCCAACAACAAACTCATGGCTGCATCACTTCCGCAATACTGCGCAGCTGCAAACCAGCTTGCTGCAAGCGCTCAATGATTAACGGCAAGGCTTCGGCCAGCGCAGGGTCAGCACAATCAAGCACAAGCAATTCCCCACGATACGTCGCCGCTTGCTCAGGCTGAATTACATCCTCAGTCAATGCCAATGCATCGCGTTCTTGGGCGTTATCGAGCAGCAAATAGCCGTTTTGGGCGGCAAGTTCAGCCAAGGCTTGGCTACTCGGTTGCTGCCAAATTCGCAAATAGGGGCGCACCGAGGCATCCATGCCAAGTTGGTTGGTCAAGGCAGTTTCGGTTTGATTCAACGCTTGGGCTACTATTTCAGGCTCAATTTGCTCAAGTGCCACGCCACTCGCCAGTTCATGGTCAGCCGTAGCGAGTTCTTGCAAAGCCTGCGGGTTTTGCTCAATCCAAGCGGCATCCAGAAAAAAAGTCATGGTAATCGATTGGCTAGCAAGGGTTTTTAATAGAGGTTCGATTGGTGCGGCTGCCGAACGTAGATCACAGCTTAGTCCAACCCATGCTTGGCTGGTAAACCCACGGCTAATCAACCTAGGAGTTGAGGGCAAACTATTCGGCTGATCGCTTTCCAAACGTGGCACAATCAACAACTGGCCCGCCCCAATTGGGCGATTCAGTCGATTGTAACGGCTAATAAATAAGGGGAAGCTAGCCCCACGTTCAGCAATTGAGTCCAAACTATCGCCAGCCTCAGCCCGATAAACTGTGTAGGATTGCCACGTCAAGGCCAAAGCCATCGGCGTAGCGGTTAAGCTAATCGGAGTTGGAGTATGAGCCGTTGCGGTTATGCTAAGAGTCGTTGGGGTAGCAATTGCCACAGCTGGGCTAGCTGTGGGATTTGGCGCAGCGGATGCACAACCAACCAAGCAGCACAAGCCCAGCAATAAGCCAATAATGCGCACAAAACCTCACTAAGGAATAATCAACACATCGCCTGGCTGAAGCTGATCAGCTTGTTGCGGCGTGAGATCATTGGCTTCGAGCAATTCAGCAATCGTTACATCAAAGGCTTCAGCAATTGAGCGTAACGTGTCGCCATCTTCAACCGTGTAGGTACGGCGTTCGGCAGTTGGCGTAGCGCTTGGCTCGCTGGTTGCGGTTGGTTCAGCGGTAGCTTCAGTGGTTGCGGTTGGTTCAGCGGTTGGTGTTGCGCTTGGGCGGGTTGTCGCGGTTGGAGCTAAACGGGTTGCAGTAGCCGCCAAGGTTGGTAATACTTGGGTTGGCATAGCGGTTGGTTCGGCCTCAGGCGGCACTTCCAAATCGATACCTTGCTGTTGGATAAGCACCAAACTGCCAAGCTGAACATTGGCTTGATGCTGACTGACCAGCCAAATCGCTGCAACTGCCGCCAGCCCGAAAAGCACTCCAGCAATCGAATAGAACGGCAAAGCACTTAGGCGGGTGCGCAGAAACCGCAGCAAAATCGCAGTCAAAATGGGGCTAAGCAAGACAAAAAAGAGGGCAAAAGCAATACTTGTTGACACGGTTCAGTCTCCTACAGACACGCCCCAAGTATAGCATATTGAAGAACAGAGATTGAGTTTTGATCCACGAAGGGTGAGGGGTAAGAAGTCAGGGGCTAGGGATCAGATTTGAATTAGCTAGCCCAAGCACCAATCCTGATTCCTAATTACTAGCCCCTGATCCCTAAATCCCCTCTACGCCACTACATTAAAATCTAGCCCCTGATCCCTGAATCCTGATCCCTTTGTACTTTTGCCTTTTGACTTTTGCCTTCTGACTTTTCACCTGGCCATGCACTCAGCGCAAGATCGGCCACTGCAATCAAATCGGCGCTGCTGGCCCCATCGATTGCTTGCACCGACATACCCTGCACAATCGCGGTGTAGAAATTGGCTAATGCCAGCGAATCAATCGTTTCAGGTAATTCCTGATTCCGTTTCGCAACATCAAGCCGCTCAACAAACCCAATAAACATCTGATGTCGAATTCGCGCCACTTCTTGAACTATTGGTTGATTTTCGACCGCACATTGTAAGGCTGCCGTCGCCACCATACAGCCCGCTGGCGTGCTGGGGTCGGTAAAACTTTCAGCCGCAGCATACAAATAGTAACGCAACATGGCATAGGCACTGGTTTGATTCAGCGCTGCTTCCATGCGTTGGCGCTCGCTGCGCAGTAAAAAATGCTGAATCACCTCACGATACAAATCTTCTTTTGAGCCAAAAGCTGCATACAAGGTCGGCGGCGTAAAGCCCATCGCCGCCGTCAAATCGGCAATCGATGTGCCTTCGTAACCATGTCGCCAAAATAATTCCATCGCCGCATCAAGCGCTGCTTGCCGATCAAAAGTACGCGGTCGGCCTCGCGGTCGGGTTGTTTGCATAATTATCTATCGATCACTAGTAAAATTTGACATTCGCTAAAACATCCAGTAAATTTATTTTATAGCGTTCTATAAAATAAATCAATGGAGCATCTATGCCAAGCCAATCGCCACCAAAAACCGCCTTGATCACCGGAGCGAACTCAGGTATTGGACTCGAACTGACCAAACGGCTGCTCGGCGAAGGCTGGGCAGTGATTGGTTTAATCCGTTCACAGTTTCCCACGAACGAGCCAATTCTTCAAGCGGCCCAAACTGCGGGTAAACTCCGCAGCTATCAAGCCGAAATCAGCGATTTTACTCAGCTTCGTGCGGCCTTACAAACAATTAAACAGCAAGAAACCAGCCTCGATTTGTTGTTCAACAATGCTGGAAGGGCAACTGAGCAACTAGTTTTTTCGCCGCAAGGGCGCGAATTGAGCTTCGAATTGCAGAGCGTCGTGCCGTATATCATCGCCATGGAGCTGAAAGAATTGCTGTTACGCGGCCAGAACAAAACGATCATTAATACCTCATCGAATGTGCTGTTAGCACTTCGGAAACTGGAGATCGCTCAACTTGAACGACCGCAAAGCTTCAAAAAGCTCTTTGGGCCATATGCAACATCCAAATTAGCACTTTCGCTCTGGAACCAAGCGCTTGCGCCACAGCTAGAAAAAGAAGGCATTAAACTCTACAGTGTTTGTCCTGGGGGTAATCGCGGCTCGCTCAAAACCAATAATGGCTTGCCTTGGTGGCTGCGACCTTTTCATGGCTTGTTGTTTAAACATCCTAGTAATGGCGCTGAACGTTTGTATAACACTGCCTTCAATCAGCAGCAATTTCCAAGTGGTAGTTTTATCAATAAAGGTAAGCCGACGGCACTTCCCGCAGCGCAGCAAGCCCACGCAGTTTTGAACAAAGTTCAAGCAATTTATCAGCAGGAGTTTGCACCCTAGGGATCAGGGGCCAATTTTAACCACGAGTGCTATGAAGATCTATACAATGTAGAACAGTTCATATAATCGACAGCGAATTGGGTTCCCTCACCCCAACCCCTCTCCCACTGCGGCGGGCGAGGGGCATTCCACTGGTCATGCTGGGATAGTTCCCCCTCGCCTCGCGTGCGGGAGAGGGGGCTAGGGGGTGAGGGAACAAACAATTGATCAATCGCCGATAGCCCATCGCCATCCATTCTCTGCGCCGCTGCGTTAACATCTAGCCCCTGATCGCTGAATCCTGATCCCTTTTGACTTTTACCCTCTGACTTTTGACTTTCATTAGACTGAAGCGCGAATCTCATAATTAGAGATAATTTGCTCGGTTTTGGCATCGGCATAACGATTAATCATTTTGCTGGCTTCCGAGTTATCGCGAATGGTTTTGGCCAAGGTGAAGGTGCTACCAATCGCAAACAAGGCAGCAACCGCCAAAAAGCTCTTGACCCAAATATCGACTGGCGCATGATAAATGCCCAAAAGCAACGCCACAATCGAAATGAAGAACGAAATCCAGGTAAAGGCGATCCAAGCACCAGTATCTTTTTGAATCGTTGGGTGGTTCATATTGCTCGCTCCTTGTGTTGATGCAAGCAGTATAAATCGGCGCAAGTGGTAGCACATACACCGCGAGATACATTGGCCGATACATTGCGCCAACAGCGTGGTTTGTGGCTTGTGATACAATACACAAAACTCCCATCAGCCAGTGCTGGCAGCGGCAGAGCGTGTCCATCTGCCCTTTTTTGTTTACTACCACAGGAGTAACTACCTCATGGATCGTATCCTGGTCACGGAGAAGATTGGTGCCGAAGGCCTTGCGGCGCTTAAAGAGGTCGCCGAGGTTGATGTTCGTCTTGATCTTACACCAGAAACCCTGTTGGAGGCTTTGCCACAGTACGATGCCTTGATCGTGCGTTCGCAAACCAAAGTTACCGCTAAAGTGCTTGCCGCAGGCACCAAACTTCGAGTTGTTGGCCGCGCCGGGACGGGTGTTGACAACATCGATTTGGCCGCCGCCAATCAGCAAGGAATTTTGGTGGTCAATGCTCCAGCATCAAACAGTATTGCAGTCGCTGAACTGACGATTGGTTTGATGATTGGTCTTGCTCGTAACATTCCCCAAGCCCACACTGCCTTGCAAAATGGCAAATGGGAACGCAGCAAATATGGCGGTTGGGAAGTACGCGGCAAAACTTTAGGCTTGGTCGGCTTTGGCCGAATTGCCTCAGAAGTTGCTCGTCGCGCCCGCGCCTTGGAAATGAATATTATCGCCTACGACCCAATTATCAATGCTGAACGTGCAGCCCAACTTGGTGTGACCCCAGTAACGCTTGATGAATTAACCAGCCGCGCTGATGTTATTTCATTGCACATTCCATTGATCGATGCTACGCGCAATTTGTTCGATGCCCAACGCCTGAGCCAAATGAAAAAAGGCAGCTATATCATCAATTGTGCCCGTGGTGGCGTGATCGATGAAGAAGCCTTGTTCGAAGCTTTGGAATCAGGCCATCTTGGCGGCGCAGCCCTCGACGTATTTGCCAAAGAGCCACCAACTGGCCCCATCGTTACCCACCCCAAAGCGATTGTCCTGCCGCACTTAGGCGCTTCAACCGAAGAAGCTCAAGCCTTGACCGCCGCCGATGTGGCCGAAGGGATTGTTGATGTATTGGCTGGGCGATCACCACGCTATGCAGTCAACGCACCGTTTGTTGCGCCAGAAGAGTGGGCAATCGTTGGGCCATATCTCGATCTTGGCCGCAAATTAGCGCGGCTCAGCACTCAATTGGTCGATCTGCCAGCCCAATCGTATCAAATTGTCTACAACGGTGCTTTGGCAGGCCTGACCAGCGAACCAATTAAGTTAGCCGTTTTGCAAGGCTTGCTCGAAGGCGGCTCAGAAGGTCGGGTTACTCCGGTTAATGCGCCATTCTTGGCTCGCGAACGCGGCTTAACCATCAACGAAACTCATCGCCCCGATGCTGAAACCTACACCGAATTGTTGCAATTGGTGGTGACCACCAGCGATGGTGTGGTGCATACCTTCGGCGGAACGGTGGTACGTGGCGAGGCTCACATCGTCCAAATCAACGAATTTTGGCTCGATTTGGTGCCAACCAGCTCGATGTTATTCACCTTCCACCAAGATCGGCCTGGCTTTATCGGGCGGATTGGCACATTGCTGGGCACGGCTGATATCAACATTTCGGCGATGCACGTTGGTCGCTCAAGCCCACGCGGCACAGCAATTATGGTGCTCACGGTTGATGAAGCCATTCCAAGCGAGACCCTAACCGATATTAACAACCAAGTTGATATCGAACGCGCCTACAGCGTGTTGCTCTAAACCGCAAACTGAACACTCAAGCCGCCACGATTCAATGGCGAAACGTGGCTTTTGCTATTGGTAAGGATTTTAACACCATTTGGTTATCCTCTCTTAACCCGATTGACAGGCTATCCGTTCTACACTATCTACAGTGATAACAAGGATAGCAGGCCATGAGCTACTCAATCGTGATCATTGACCCAGATCAAGGTTCAGCCCAAACAACTGCCGCGCGATTTCAGCGGCGTTGGGGCCAGAACGTCCAAGTCAATATTGTTAAACAAGCTGATTGGGCTAGTGTTCAGGCTCATAGCCCCAACCTAGTCGTGATTGACCCCGCGCCATATCGGCTGCATGGGTTGCGCTTACTCGAACAACTTTGCGAAGAGCAACCATCAACAGCCATTGCCGTGGTCGCTTCGGGTAGCTCCCCAAGCATGCGGCAACGCCTACGCAACTTGCCAATCACTTCATATTTGGAAAAACCTAGCTCGTTAGCCCCCCTACTCGGTGAACTTGATCACCTTGTTGAGAGCAATGTCGCTCTCCAATCCAAAGGAGGATTGGTTATGGAACGCCAAATGTTGATTCCACTTGATGGTTCACTGTTAGCGGAACAAGCTTTGGATTATGCGGTGGTTTTAGCTCGCCGCAACAGCAGTGTTTTGCATTTAGTTCGGGTGATTGGCTATCCACCGCTGGTTCCGGCTTACGAATGGCCAGTGCCAAGCGCCGTTGATAGCCGTCAATGGTTAGCCGACGAACGTCAAGCCGCCCAAACCTACCTTGATGAACTTAAAGCTCGTTATGAGCAACAAGGCTTAGCGGTACGAACAACCGTGCTTGATGGCGAGCCAGCTCATGCAATTGTCCAATTTGCGACCGAACAAAATAGCGTGCGCGAAATTGTGCTCGCCAGTCATGGTCGCAGTGGGCTTGGGCGTTGGGTACTCGGTAGCATCGCGGAAAAATTAGTCCAAGCTACGCCAGTGCCAATTTTGGTCATCCATGGCGATGAACGCAAAGTCGAAACCTTTAAAATTCCGCCAGAATTGCGCACGATTGTTGTGCCACTCGACGGCTCAGCCATTGCTGAACAAGCTTTGCCCTTGGCCAGCCAACTAGCCGAGGCCCATAGTGCTGAACTAGTCTTGCTGAGTGTCACCCCGGGCATCGACGATCCTGGTTTGATCGAATCGGGACTTGTGCCAATGTGGAGTGCTGGCGAAAAAGCTCAAGCCCGTGATCAAGCCCAGAAATATTTGCAACAGCTTGAACAATCGTTGCAAACGCCACGGCTACGTCTCCGCCATCTCGTCGTGAGCGGCACACCCGCCGAAATGATCGACGAAATTGCCCAAGAAGCAGTTGCCAGCATGATCGTTATGGCAACCCATGGACGCAGTGGCTTCAGTCGCATGTGGATGGGCAGCGTAGCAACCAAGCTCATTCGCAGCAGCCAACGGCCAATCTTCTTGGTACGGGCGGTCGAACAAGCTGCCGAACGCGGCCAACCACTCTAAACTTTTCCTCTTGAGAAGGAATCATGCCCCAGCATCACCTAATTTTGGGTGGTGTTGGGGCATTTTCTTTAACCACAAAGGACACGAAGAGCACGAATTACACGAAACATACTCCGATAGCCCATAGCCCTCATCCTATCGCCATTCATTTCATCGCTCATCCTTATTTTCTGCGTTAAATCCCGATCCCCAGCCTCTATGTTCTTTGCTCGATGTTCTATATTCTTTTCCCCAAACAATGGTTATTTGCCTATAACTGCTAGTCTATGGTAGGATAGCGCTATCGCCACTTAGTTGAGAGAGAACCATATGGCTAACAAATCATGCCCGCGCTGCCAAGCACCAATCGGTTTAAACACCTTCCTGATGAGCACCAATCCGTTTCAAATCAAATGCCCAGCTTGCCGCCAAACCATCAAATATAAGGCGTGGGTCATAGCCGTGAATGGATTATTGATTGCAGCATTCGTAGGCTTACTTATCTATCTTATTCCACAGATTATCGCCGACCCACGCGGTTTTCGCTCGACCATGCGCCTAATAATGTTTAGTTCCATCGTCATTTTGTTAATCCTTTATGGCATCACATACATGATTGATCCATTCGAACGGTCGTAAGCAAGGATGCAGTTGTTAGGGGTCAGGGGTCAGCAGCATATCGTGTAAAGCGATAGATCTTCTGTGATCTTCGCGTTCTTCGCGGTTAACATCTCCCTGACCCTTGAATCCTGATCGCTTGCATCTGATCTATATTGACCTCAGCCCCCCGATCCCCAACAACCAATCCCCAAACACAACAAAAGTAGCCAAACAACAACGAACGGTAGACAAATCTTATAGTTTGGGCTGGGCATTGGCAAGTACACTACATCCATATCAAGGACGATATACCGTGTAATTTAGGGGGACACACGATCATGGATCGCAACGAACAACAACCTATCGAACAAGTATTAAATGCCCCAACCTCGCGCCGCAGCTTCTTGCGCTGGACAGGGATGGCGGCAGCCGCAGGAACCATGGTCGCATGTGGCCGCGAAAGTGCGCTAACTGTTGAGCCAGCAACCGTACCACCAGCAAGTGCCACGACCGCTGCCGCAGGCACCGATCATAGCAATGGTGGCCATAATAGCACTGGCAATGCTGGAACTCCTACCACCGACAGCGGGCTAAAAGCATGGGAAGAAATGGATAAGATGCATGAAGCCGGGGTTAAGCTGTTCCCAGCTAAAACCGAAGGCCTGAGCATGCAGCCCCTCGAATATCGCATGGAAGGCGATGTAAAAGTTTTTGAATTGACCTGCGAAAAAACCATGTGGGAAGTTGAACCAGGCCGCAAACTTGAAGCTTGGACCTATAATGGTCAATTGCCTGGACCAGAAATTCGCGTCACTGAAGGCGACAAAGTGAAGATTTTGGTCACTAATAACCTTGATGAAAGCACCGCCGTTCACTGGCACGGTTTGTATGTGCCCAACAATCAAGATGGTGTGCCATTTATCACTCAGCCACCAATCACACCTGGCTCAACCTATACCTATGAGTTTACGGTGCGCAACTCTGGCTCGCATATGTATCACTCGCACCATAACTCGACCAAACAAGTTTCAATGGGCTTGCTTGGGCCATTTATCGTTGAGCCAAAAGATAAGAGCAAAGATCCTGCATCGGACAAAGAATTTATTTTGGTGCTGAATGATACCGCCCAAGGTTTCACGATCAACGGCAAAGGCTTCCCAGCCACCCAACCATTGACTGCCAAATTGGGGCAAAAAATTCGCATTCGCTATATGAACGAAGGCTTGATGATTCACCCAATGCACTTGCACGGCTTGCCCCAGTTGGTTTTTGCCAAAGATGGCTGGAACTTACCCCAACCATACATGTGCGATACGCTCAACGTCGCGCCAGGCGAACGCTGGGATGTAATTGTCGATTGTACTGACCCAGGTGTCTGGGCCTTCCACTGCCACATTTTGTCACACGCCGAAAGTGAACACGGCATGTTTGGGATGGTTACAGCGCTAATCGTCGAATAGGAGCGCGACCATGAGTATCGTGTACGATATTTTGATCATTGGCGGCGGACCATCGGCATTGGCTGCGGCATTTTATGCCCAAAACAAGCAATTACGCACGCTGATGATTTACGCCGACCTCGGCGGCAAAGCTGGCTGGGCGCATAACCGTACCGTCAACGGCACGATCAACGTTCTGCCCGGACACGATCTAGTGGAACGGCTGATTAGCCAGCTTTCGAATCACCAATCGTCGGTCGCCCACATTAATGATCGGGTTGTCGGGCTGCGCAAAACTAATAGCATGTTTGTGGTTGATACCCAACAATACGGCGAACGCTATGCCCGTTCGGTTGTAGTTGCCAGCGGTGCAGCTCCCAATCGCTTGCCCTTACCAGGTATTCAACATTTGTTCGGAGTGGGCTTGGGCTATTCAATCACAACCTTTGCCCATCAAACCCAAGGCCAACGGGTGGCGGTCTATGGCGTAACTCCGCGTACAATTCGCGGGGTCGCCGAAATCGTCTTAGGCTCGAACCATATCTATTGGGTCAGCCCAGATGAAGATTTGCCAGAAGTGCCTTTAGTCGATGCCATTCGGCGCATGCCCAATGTCACAATCATTCCCCAAGCCACCATCCGCGATGTCGTGGGGATCAATTCGGTCAAGCAGATTGTGATTGAACGCGGCACATCGTTGCAGCATATTCCGGTTGATCGGCTATTTGTCGATATTGGCATTCAGCCAAATACTGGCTTCCTGAACAATGGCAACGTCGATGTGCTCGATGAAGATGGCTTTGTGATTGTCGATGAATATAATAGCTCGCCCTGCCACGGTATTTTTGCCGCTGGCGATGTGAGCAACAGTGTTCTTGGTGAACAAGTGTTAATTGCGATTGGCGATGGCGTTCGCGCCGCCGTCAGTGCCTACGAATACCTGCTTGTTCATAAGCTCACGCTTGAAGAAGTGAGCCACGCAGCCGGCAAGACTGCTTAATCTCGCTTAGCTCGGTTCCCCAACAAGGACACAGGGATGCCTGTGTCCTTGTTTTTCACGGCATAGTCTTTGCTTGTTCAGTATCAGCATAATCAAGGAGGATTGTATGACTGAGCATGAACGCCACTTTAGCCCTGAAGTTGTCGCCGCTGAACGCGCGGCTTTTGATCGTAAAAACGAGCAAATTACCGCGACGCACGAGCGCCTCGAAAAAATCGTCGCTCCAGTCCTCAATCATATTGCAGTCGAGGCTGCTGAGGCCGCCAAAAATCCCGCCCATCAAGCCTTTTTGGCCGAGCAACATGGTCATAGCCACGATCAGCCTGCTACAACCGCTGGCAAAGAGCGACCACAGGCTGTGCCACCACAACTGGCGGGCAATCCTGCGCCGCAGCCAATCGACCGCCACGAGCTGCACGATGATAATGCGCCACAGCTCAAACCCCAAGGTAGCTCGCTACGCAGCGATAATTAACCCATAAACAACAACAACCCCGCCGCAACTATCAAGCTTGCAGCGGGGTTACTTGTAAATTAAGTTTACCGATTCATACACAAATTGAAATTTGGGAGTGCAGGGGGATTAAAGCCCTACGTTTCCCTCCAAACGATAATCCCACCGCAACTATCAAACTTGCAGTGGGGTTACTTGTAAATTAAGTTTACCGATTCATACACAAATTGAAATTTGGGGGTGCAGGGGGATTAAAGCCCCCTGCGTTTCCCTCCAGCGGAGGGACGGAAGGGTGGAGAAATAAGTAATTTATTTCCTGCAAGACTCAATTTGAGCCAACTCAACTATTGATTGAGGCTTTGCAAAGCCAAGGCCAAACCACCAATCGCCACTGCTTCGGCTCCCAACAACGAGTGCACAACTGCAATATGGCGCGGAGGCGTTGGGCTAATTAATTGATTAACTTGGGTTTCGACCGCGCTGCACAGCGCATCACCACCCTTGCGCGTGACAATCCCGCCAAGCACCAACAAGGCTGGATCAAGCAATTGCACCACGCCAGCCAAGCCTAAACCAAGCACTTCAACTGCTTCGCTAATCGTTTTAGCTCCAGCATTGGCATCATTGAACAACACATCAAGATCATCGGTTTGTAGGCCAAGTTCATTGGCGCGGGCTAATAAGCCGCGAATCGAGAGCAAATCTTCAATTTCGCGCTGATGGTTCAAGGAATAACGGGCATGGCCGATTTCGCCTGCGCTGGTGGTTATGCCGCGATGCAGTTGGCCATTCAGCACCAAACCACTACCAACACCTGTGCTCAAATGCAAATAATATAAATCTTGGACATCACGGCCAGCGCCAAACATATATTCGCCAAAAGCAATCAAGCTCGCATCATTTTCGATCAATGTTTGAGCATCAAAAGCGGCTTCAAATTGCTCGCAAACATTCAAATCGTTCCAACCAGCCATGCGATATGAACGACGCGTAACCCCACGTAGCGCATCGACCGGGCCACCAAAGCCCACGCCAATCCGCACCAGTTGCTGGCTTGGCACATTATTGGTTTCAAGCAATTCGTGAATCAAACTAAAACTTTGTTCAAGCACAGTTGTGGCGGTGCTTTCGGGAGCAAGCTCGGTGGCGGCATGGAACAGGTGTTGCCCACAAATATCAGTGACAACCGCGCGAATGCCATAACTGCCTAAATCAACCCCCAGCACATAGCTCGTTGGCCCAAATAATCCCCAATTGTGCTGGGCAATTTGTTGCTTAAGGCTATTCCAGAGTTCAGACATTGAACACCTCCTTGTGCTATGGTTGATCCCACAGTCCGATTATAGCACGTTGCCCGCCTAGCAACCGAGCATTTCGCCAGCAATTAGGCAGAGATCCGTTAACCAATCCAGGCTGATTGTTGGCGTTTCACCACCAATAATCTGACAGAAGAGTCATTTTTACAACCTTTTAATGATTGAATAAGGGCGAATTATTGTTGCCAGATCGCCGCAAAATCATCAGGATGGGTGAGCAACAATTGGCAAACTCCTGCTGTCTAATGGTTGCGCCATCTGCTATACTGCACACACATTGATCAGGCAACAACCTAGTAGGAAAGAACTTCATGGCACGTTTGCTTGCGACCATCGATGGGCAATCGCTGAATATTCCAATTACCAGCCGCGGCCTACAAATTGGTCGTTCGCGGCAAAACGATATTGTATTGAATCACCCGCATGTTTCGCGTCATCACGCCTCGCTTGAAACCCGGGGCCGCGATATTTTTGTGCGCGATACTGGCAGTTCCAACGGCACATTTGTCAATGGGCTACGGGTGAAGGAAGCCGCTCTGCGAGCTAACGATTTAATTAGCATCGGGCCATTCGAGCTTAAATTTGATGATCGGGCTGCGGCCAGCGTGATTATCTCCGATGAAGAGCTTGTGCCGCTGCAAAGCAACAGCCGCTCAGTCTCATCGGGCAAGCTCCCCGAACTCAATCTCGATGCTAACGATATTTTGCAAAATTTCTATCAAGTCAGCAGTCGCCTCAACATGATTCTCGATTTAGGCGAATTACTCGACACGATTATGGATGAAGTGCTGCGTTTGGTTCCCGCCGAACGTGGTTTATTGCTAATGACGCGCCAAGATGGGCTGGTGCCGATGGTCGTCCGAGCGCCGAGCGAAACTCAATCGCTAACCATTAGCTCGACGATTGCGCGGCGCGTGTTGCGCGAGGGCGTGGCGCTGCTCACATCCGATGCACGGGTGGAATTTGGCTCACAGGATAGCATCATCAGCCAAAATATTCACTCAGTATTGTGTGTCCCTTTAATTGGGAGAGCTGGCGTTTTAGGCTTGATTCACCTCGATAGCCCAGGCCTAGAGCGATTTAGCATCCGCGATCGCGAATTGTTGACGGCAGTAGCCTATCAAGCCTCACTGGGCATCGAGCGGGCCAATCTGACCAACCAGATTCGCAACGAAGAAAAATTACGTCAACAATATGCCCGTTTTCTCTCGCCCGATGTAGCGCGAACCGTGGCCCAGCAAATTAACGAAACTGGCGAAATTTTCATGAAGCCAGTTGAGCAAGATGCTAGCGTGTTGTTCTCGGATATTCAAGGTTTTACCACGATGACTGAAACCTTGCCGCCGCTAGAGCTACAAAACCTCTTAAACGAATATCTAAGCGTCATGACCGATGTGATTTTCGAGCATGGCGGCACACTCGATAAATTTATTGGCGATGGCATCATGGCGCTTTTTGGCGCTCCCGTGTATTATGAAGATCACGCCCAACGTGCAATCGATACAGCGCTAGATATGCTGGTACAACATCAAAAGCTTATGGCCAAAATTGATGCCAGCAAACACTTCCGCATCCGAATTGGAGTCAACACTGGGCGGGTTATTTCAGGCCTCGTCGGCACACGCGAACGTTTAGAGTATACTGTCCATGGCGACACCGTAAATACTGCCTCGCGGCTTGAAGGCAAAGCCGAGCCAAACAGCGTCTACACCAGCGAAGCCACGATTGCCAAGCTCGGTGAGAGCTACCAAGTACAGGAAGTTGGGCCATTGCAACTCAAAGGCAAAGCCCTAACTGTCCAAGTCTTCCGCGTCATGGGGAAAAACCTCCCAAGCGAAGGCTTTGAAGGATAATTATTCAAGGCAAAAGTCAAAGGGCAAAAATCAAAATCACTCCTTAGCTACCTGATACTTACCACTACCACAAAATTCTGTTCGATGTATTAACCGAACATTCTGCCTTTTGACTTCTGCCTTTTACTTTTTTAGGATAGATCTATGCCCTTGGTTGTTGGAGTTAAGTTTAAAGATTCGGGCAAAATTTACCATTTTGACCCAAATCAACATCATTTAGAGCTAGGCGATGCCGTAGTAGTTGAAACGGTACGCGGGCTAGAGCTTGGCAAAGTGGCAGCACCGATCGAAGATCTACCCGATTCTGATTTGATTGCCGAACTCAAACCAGTGATTCGCCAGCCCACCACCGAAGATTATGACCGCATGCGAGTGCTAGCTGAGCGACGCGATGATGTATTGCGGATTTGTGCCGAACGAATTAGCGTGCATCGCTTGCCGATGCGCCTGATTCGCAGCGATTGGAATTTTGATGGCACCCGTTTGACGATCTATTTCACCTCGCAGCAGCGGGTTGATTTTCGCCATTTGGTACGCGAACTAGCGCGAATTTTCCATGCACGGATCGAATTACGGCAAATTGGGGCACGCGATGAAGCCAAACTGCTGGGCGGATTAGGGCCATGTGGCCGACCATTGTGCTGCTCAACCTTCTTGCCCGATTTTGCCCGCGTTTCGGTCAAAATGGCCAAAGATCAAGACTTGCCACTCAATCCCTCGAAAATTTCGGGGGTTTGCGGGCGCTTGCTCTGCTGCCTTTCGTATGAACAAGAGCAATATCTTGAGATTAAGGCCGAGCTGCCAACCCGTGGCGAGCAGGTCAAAACGCCCGAAGGCATTGGCTATGTAGTTGCTGTCAATACCATTCGCGAAACCGTTACCGTTGATATTGAAAGTAATTACCACGATTTCAAAGCTGATCAACTTGAAACCCTGACAGGCGCAGCTGGAGCGATTGCCCGCGAACGGCTCGAACAAGGCGAGGCCGCACCAATTGCCCAAAAACGTTTCAACCGCCCAGTTGGCGAAACGATTAAATCAACGCTGAACAACTGGGATAACGAAGATTGGGGCTTGGATGAACTACGCTCGTTTGAGGAAGATCCCGAAAGTTCAGGCGATAAGCCCAAACCACGCCCCAAGCCAGCCCAACAAGCTCGGCCAAACCCCGAGGCACGCGAACAACGTACAAATCCGAACGAGCAACGGCCACGCTTTGACCGAGCAGAACGCCAGAAACGCTTTAATCGCTCGGAGGCGGCCAACGCTGAGGCTAGCGTAGCCCCAACACCAAGCAACGAGCCAAGTGAACGGAAACCACGTCATGCCTTCAAGCGCAAAGGCGACACGACCCCAACGCCTGAGCGACCAAAACTACCGGCGACAGTGCGTCAGCAATCGCTGGGCGGCGTGCCAGAGCAACTAACTCCGCGCGGTCGGCAGCCCTCGACGAATGACCCTGATGAACCGAAGCAACCAAATCGTCGCCGACGGCGCGGCAATGGTGGTAATGGCAATCAGCAAGGGCAACAGCAAGTTCAGCCCAAGCCCAACCAGCCGCAAGTAACATCAAGCAAGCCATCTACGGTCGAGAAAACCGAATCAGAATCAGCGAAGCCAGAGGCGAATAACGAGCGTCGTTCGCCAAGGCGACGCAAACGCCGCAGCTAAACGCAAAAGCTCCTTGGTTTTGTACCAAGGAGCTTTTTTAATACTTGCTAAAACAACAACACCGCGAGCTTACTCACGGTGTTGCTTGGAGCGGTACGCATCCCCCTACGTTCCCACAGCGGGTGCTGCAGTAGCCTCGGTGTGTGTCGCGTTCACGGCCTGGTTCGGGATGGAGCAGCGTGGGTCACAACCACCTCGACACGTACCAATGTGTCTGCCCTCGCACCAACCACCCATTCCTCGACGACTCCATCATTCAACACCAGCTCGCATCACGTCCCAGTCCTGCCTGCCTTGCGCCATTCGTTGCCCTCCCGCGTCCTGCCGACGCGCGGCAACCGATGATCGCTCGGCTGTCTGTTGTTGTCTGCTCTACCGTTCACACGGCCTCCACAGCAACCCAGTTCCCGTCTCGTCTCGACGGTGCCTCTCATACATTTCTGCACATGGATGACTGATCTTGTGGCCGGTTTCCCACTTAGATGCTGTCAGCGGTTCTCCGTCCCAGACGTAGCTACCGAGCCTTGCGGGTCGTCCCACAACTCGTCCACCAGCGGTCTGTCCAGCCCGGTCCTCTCGTACTAGGGCCAGCCCCACGCAATCATCCTTCGCTCACAGCGGATAGAGACCGAACTGTCTCACGACGTTCTGAACCCAGCTCGCGTGCCGCTTTCATGGGCGAACAGCCCAACCCTTGGGACCGACTCCAGCCCCAGGATGCGACGAGCCGACATCGAGGTGCCAAACCCCGCCGTCGATGTGAACTCTTGGGCGGGATCAGCCTGTTATCCCCGGGGTAGCTTTTATCCGTTACGCCACGGCCTTTCCACTCAGGCACGTGGGATCACTAGCGCCGACTTTCGTCCCTGCGCGGCCTGTTTGCCTTGCAGTCAAGCAGGTTTCTGCGCTTGCACGCCCCAGCCGGTTGCCATCCGGCCTGAACCTACCTTTGCGCGCCTCCGTTACTTTTTGGGAGGCGACCGCCCCAGTCAAACTACCCACCAGCCACCGTCCCCTTGCCAGCTTCATGGCCAAGGGTGAGGCGCATATCTGTCGCAGAGTGGTATTTCACCGTCGCCTCCACCAGACCCGCAAGTCCGGCTTCGCTGGCTCCCACCTATCCTACGCAGCGCCACACACGCGCCGATGGCAAGCTGTAGTCAAGCTCCACGGGGTCTTTTTGTCCTGCTGCGAGTAGGCCGCATCTTCACGGCCCTTGCAATTTCACCGAGCTCCCGGTTGAGACAGCGCCCAGATCGTTCTACCTTTCGTGCGGGTCGGAACTTACCCGACAAGGAATTTCGCTACCTTAGGACCGTTATAGTTACGGCCGCCGTTTACTGGGGCTTCGGTTCAACGCTTGCACATCTCCCCTTAACCTTCCAGCACTGGGCAGGTGTCAGCCGGTATACGTCCGCTGTTTCGCGTTCGCACCGACCTGTGTTTTTGTTAAACAGTCGCCTGGGCCTCTTTGCTGCGACTCGCCTCAGCCTCCACCCGTATGGGCTTCACCAAAGCGAGCACCCCTTTTCCCGAAGTTACGGGGTCATTCGTGCCGAGTTCCTTAACCGGGATTCGCTCGTCCACCTTGGTCTCCTCGACCTGTCTACCTGTGTCGGTGTGCGGTACGGGCACACCCAGTCCTCCGTGCCCAAGCCTTTCGCGGCTGCCTAGGTCCATCCGACTCGCCAATTCCCGAAAGAATTCGCTCGTGCTTGCTTCTCGGTCAACGAACGATGGGATTTGCCACATCATTCTCCCTACCAGCGTGAACGACGCTCGTCTCGTCGCTCGGATTCCCCATCAGCATCTCAGTCACGTTCAAACGTTCTGGGTGTGGTCGCCGATTATCAACGGCGTGTCCATCAGCTACGGCTCGCGCCCTCGCCTTAGGCCCGACTTCCCCGCCGCGGAGTGCCCGTGCGGCGGAACCCTTAGACTTTCGGTGGAGGGGGTTCTCACCCCTCGTATCGTTACTCATACCGACATTCGCACTTGTGGTCGCTCCACGGGTTGCGCTTCCGCGCCCGCTTCGATGCCCCCACAACGCTCCCCTACCATTATCCACAAAGGATAATCCCGCGCTTCGGTGATCGACTTAGCCCCGGTGGATTGTCGATGCAACCGGACTAAACCAGTGAGCTGTTACGCACTCTTTCAAGGGTGGCTGCTTCTAAGCCAACCTCCTGGTTGTCTCCGTCCGATCACGCCCTTGCCCACTGAGCCGATACTTCGGGACCTTAGCGGCGGGTCTGGGTTGTTGCCCTCTTGACGATGAATGTTCGCACCCACCGTCTCACTCGTGGTGTAGGCTGCTGGTATTCCCAGTTTGCCAGCGCTTGGTAAGGCTCGCGCCCCCCGCACGCCAACAGCGCTTTACCCCCAGCAGCCCCGTTCCACGGCTGTACCTCAATACATTTCGGGGAGAACCAGCTATCTCCAGGTTCGATTGGAATTTCTCCGCTACCCACAGTTCATCCAAGCCCTTTGTAACGGACACTAGTTCGACCTTCCACGACCTGTTACGGTCGCTTCAGTCTGACCATGGGTTGCTCACCTGGTTTCGGGTCTACCCTGTGCGACCATCGCCCTATTCAGACTCGCTGTCGCTCTGGCTCCGGCTGTTGCTGCCTTAACCTGCCACACAGGGTAACTCGTCGGTTCATACTCCAAAAGGCACGCGGTTAGCTTACGCCTCCCACGGTTTGTCTGCGAGCAATTTCAGGATCTGTTTCACTCCCTTCGCCAGGGTGCTTTTCACCGTTCCCTCACGGTACTCTGCGCTATCGGTCGCCCACGATATTCTGCCTTGGAGTGTGGTCACCCCTGCTTCCGACGGGATTTCGCGTGTCCCGTCGTACTTGAGATCCCTCACGCAAGTGCTCGCCTTTCCGGGTACGGGACTCTCACCCGCTCTGGTTGGCCGTTCCAGGGCCATTCCCCTAAAGCTCGCGTTTGTAACTTGCTACTGGCAAGGACATGCCAATCTGGAGGTCTCGCAACCCGGCACACGCAACGCTGTCCTGCTTGACACGTGCGCCGTTTAGGCTCTTCCCGGTTCGCTCGCCGCTACTACGAGAATTGTTTCTGTTCCTCGGGGTACGTGAGATGTTTCAGTTCCCCCGGTGCCCTTCCGTATCCTATAGATTCAGATACGGATCACCACCCATCACGGTGGTGGGGTTGCCCCATTCGGAGATGGTAGGGTCGCAGCCTGACTCCGGCTCGCCTACCCGTTTCGGCGGGAGTCCCCGTCCTTCTTCGGTCGTGTGCGCCTAGGCATCCATCACTCGCATTCCTGCTGATCATCGGTCGTCGCGCCTCGGCAGCGCGGAATCGCCGATGGCTCAGGCAGGCAGTTCTGTTCTTGATGCTTGCTTTGCTTTTGATGTTGTCGTCAAAATTATGGATGGTTGGTAAGGTGCAATGCTCAGTAAGCGCTTGCCCACTGATGGGTGCTGCCGCCGCGGCGGCCATTCGTCTGCATCATGCGTTCTGCGTTCTTGTCATCGTCGCTGCTTCAGCGGTTTCCCTAGAAAGGAGGTGATCCAGCCACACCTTCCGGTACGGCTACCTTGTTACGACTTCGTCCCAGTTACGAGCCCCACCCTCGGCCGCTGCCTCCTTGCGGTTAGCCCACGGACTTCAGGTGTTTCCCACTTCCATGACGTGACGGGCGGTGTGTACAAGGCCCGGGTACTGATTCACCGCCGTATGGCTGACCGGCGATTACTAGCAACTCCGCCTTCATGGGGGCGAGTTGCAGCCCCCAATCTGAACTGTGACTGGTGTTCTCGATTCGCTGCCTGTTGCCAGGTCGCGGCGCATTCTCCCAGCCATTGTAGCGTGTGTGTCGCCCTAGTCGTAAGGGCCATGCGGACTTGACGTCATCCCCGCCTTCCTCCGTTGTTGACAACGGCAGTCTGAGGTGACACTTGTAACACCTCACAGGGGTTGCGCTCGTTGCGGGACTTAACCCAACATCTCACGACACGAGCTGACGACAGCCATGCAGCACCTGTAGCACACCCTCGAAGGCGACTTCATTTCCGAAGCTTGCAGTGCTATGTCAAGACTAGGTAAGGTTCTTCGCGTTGCGTCGAATTAAACCACACGCTCCGCTGCTTGTGCGGGCCCCCGTCAATTCCTTTGAGTTTTAAGCTTGCGCTCGTAGTCCCCAGGCGGCATACTCATCGCGTAAGCTGCGGCACGGAACGACGCGAACGCCATCCCACACCTGGTATGCATCGTTTACTGCGTGGACTACCAGGGTATCTAATCCTGTTTGCTCCCCACGCCGTCGTGGCTCAGTGTCAGGTCTCGCCCAGAACGCCGCTTGCGCCACTGGTGTTCCTCCCGATATCTACGCATTTCACCACTACACCGGGAATTCCACGTTCCTCTGCGAGCCTCTAGTCAACGTGTCTACCGCGACCTCGCCGGCATTACTCCGGCGCTTTCACGCGGCACATCATCGACCACCTACCCACGCTTTACGCCCAGTAATTCCGGACAACGCTTGGCCCCTACGTATTACCGCGGCTGCTGGCACGTAGTTAGCCGGGCCTGATTCGGAGGGTACCGTCATTATCGTCCCCCCCAAAAGGAGTTTACAACCCAAGAGCCGTCATCCTCCACGCGGCGTTGCTCGGTCAGGCTTGCGCCCATTGCCGAAAATTCCTTGCTGCTGCCCCCCGTAGGAGTTTGGGCCGTGTCTCAGTCCCAATCTGTCTGGTCGTCCTCTCAGACCAGAGACCCATCATCGACTTGGTGCGCCATTACCACACCAACTATCTAATGGGACGCGACCCCCGCCCAGTGCGCCTTACGGCTTTCCTCCGCCGAGGCGGATCGTATGCGGGATTAGCGAGTCTTTCGACCCGTTATCCCCCACACCGGGGTAGGTTAGTCACGTGTTCCTCAGCCGTGCGCCACTCATTCCGAAGAATGCGTTCGACTTGCATGCATTAGGCACGCCGCCAGCGTTCGTCCTGAGCCAGGATCAAACTCGCCGACAAGTGACCGGAGTCACTGCGTGTTCTCCTTGTTTAATGAGCCGGAGAACGGTGGCTCTGCTTGGTAGATCCCTACCGAAGCGCGTGACGGTGACAAAAAAACAAAAACTATGATGCATGGAATGTGCTGCGGACGCAGCACCCATCAGTTGGAAAGGTGCGATTTTGGCGATAAAAAATCCGCTGATGTCAGATGAGCATCGGAGCGGAGCAATTCGTCAAATTGTGTGATGTTGAGCAAACATCGTGCTGTCGGTCAACAGCCTGCGGATTCTACCACAGCCATTCGTTTGTGTCAAATCGACCGCTGTAGGTGAGTTCGTTAGTTGTGTGTCGTGACCAATATCATTCGGTCATTCGTTGACAGCCAGAGGATTCTACCACCCTTCGCCACCCTTGTCAAATGGCCCAATCCTGAACCATCAAGGGCCACGCAACAGCACGCAGGAGAGCCGCAACCGCGAAGGACGCGAAGATAGAGTGTTTCGCCACGAATTGCACGAATTGCACCAATGCTTTTGTTGTGCCCCATAGCTGTTGACCACTGCCCGCTGATCCCTGACCCCTGAATCCTCGCCCCTCTTCGTTTGCCTTTATAATTTGGGTTACCACAACGATTGAGAAATTGGGAGAATCTCAGATGTACTCAACTTATATGCAGGAATTAGCCAGCTTTGTGGTAGAAGCAAACGTGGTCGAGACGGTTGCCGGGGTTGATGAGGCAGTCATAGCTGAACTTGAGCAAGCTCGTGGATATCGTTTGCCAGCCTGTTATCGTGCCTTTTTACAAACCTTTGGCAAGACCAATACATGGCGTTGGTTTGATGGCGATTATGCCTCGATCGATCGGTTTGATGAGACGCTTGAAGTCGTGCAAGATTTGATAGCAGAGGGCTTAATCCCTTGGTTAGACGATCGAGCGATTATTCCATTCACTCAACATGCAGGTTATGTTGTCTATTATATTCGGTGTGATGATGGTGATGATCCAGCAGTTTTTTGCGCTATCTCAGGTGATGAAACTACTCCTGCTGAATGCAGCCAGCTTGCGCCAGCGTTTTCGATCTGGCTGCGTAATAGTGCCTTTGACTCAATCGAACGCCGATCGTGGACTGAAGTGAAGCCTATATCAAGTACATTCGGCAGCCTGAGGGAACAGTCGATGAACGAAGCAAATTTTTAATCCAATATATGCAGGAATATAGAAAATTTTATGAGCATTTTAGTGCTCAATGCTATCAAACAGACATACAAAAGCAACACTTAACGAGTCCTTGGGATTTTCTAAGCGCTTGGGTCTGTATCTTTCGGCAAAGCGATCTCTACCAACGGATGCAAACATTGCAAATGCCGATCCCTTTCTGTTGGGTATAGTTAACATCAGAGTAGTGAAGGCCTTAAATCCATTCCGAAAGGGCACGCATGCTTCAAACGTTTCTCAGCGCTGAACTTACCGATCAATATTATCTACTTCAGGCTTGCATTGATTTTGAGACTAGTTTGATCGTCAGTCAAACCCATACTGTACTAAAAACCCTGCTAGCAATTCTTGATCGTCCTTACGCTGCCGCTCCGGAGTTGGGATTAGTTGGCATCGGTTGCGTTATGCTGACGCAAAAGAACTTAACCATTAAGCTTTGTTTTACATATGTTGATTATGATGAATATCAACATCATCAACGGGTTAATTTTGTATTTCATCTCTTGGCAATTATCGGTCAGCAGTTCCCGTTCGCTCAGAATCAGTTTTATGACATACTTAAGTTTTGGCTCGATGCCTATCAAACTGAATACCTTGATGATTAAAAGTTGGGCTACCCTCAATCCAAGTAAAGAGGGCAGCCCAATCAAGCATTTGAACTCAATCAATGATTAATCGTGTTCTCGTAATGGAAAAATTGCTCGCAGCCGTTGATCGCTCAGATATAGGCCACCCCACAGCATGCCGCCAAGAATCAGTGGAAACACCAGCGAAAAGAGCGGGTCGCCTACGCGCACATGGCTGGCAATCGCTCCACCAAAGTAGCCAGTCAGCAGCACCGTTCCTAACACGGCTGTGCGCGGAATGATCGCCAAAACGGTACAAACCAGCAACAAAATCCCTAAACTCAAGGCAATTCCAGCGGGGTAGCCCAGTGCCGCAAACGATTTAGCCACAGGCGCAGGATTAAATAGCTTGAAACTCCCATCAAACAGCAGAAACGCCGCTGCCAACCCCCGCAAAATCCGGCTTGTCCATATAATTGGCTTTGATGGAGCACTCATCACAGTTGCCATCAATCGCATCCTTTCGCTAGAGTAGGGATTTTGAATTTAGGCCTTGATTGTTGATGCTTCGAGCAATTCCAAGGCAGCGCTTTCCAACATATCGAGTGCACTTTGCATGCCCGCTTCCATACCCGAATTAACATGACCATCGCGATGTTCTTGACAGCTATGTTGCACCAGCAGGGTCAAACTTGAGCCACCATCACGGTCGCTAAAAGTTATCGTATTGAGCGCTTCACCATCGGGCATGGCTTCGTAGACTTCGGTACAAACAATCAATTCATTAGGAGTGAGCTGCTGATAAACCCCATGAAAAGCCACCTCAAAGCCCGTTTCCGTCACGGTTACCCAACGCCACATTCCACCAACCTGGAGATCAATATCGGCAATTGTGACCGTGCCATGGCCCGCCGACCACCAACGTTTAACCAACTCTGGAGTCGTCCAAGCACGATACACCAGCTCTTTTGGCACATTAAAATCACGATTAATTTGAATTTGGGTGTCGGTTGGCAGCGTTACGACTGCCGAATGCTTATTTACCAAGGTTGCCATGGTTAATCCTCCTCATGATTCAGTTCTTCGAGCAATTCATCCAAAGCATCAAACCGCTCATTCCACATTTGTTCATAGCGGCGAATCCAGTCGTGAATTGGTTTGAGGGCGCGACCATTCAAGCGATAGTAACGCTGTCGCCCATCATCACGCACCAGTACCAACCCAACTTCACGCAAGACATGAAGTCGTTTGGAAACCTGTGGCTGAGCCAGCCCAAGCTGCTCTACCAGCTCGTTGACTGATAATTCGCCATTCACCAGTAAGTCAAGAATTTGCCGCCGACCAGGTTCTGCGATCGCATTGAAAACATCAGTTGTTGTTGCTGCACGTGCCATATATTTATTATATACCAATATGGGAATATATCAAGAACGAATTTGCTATTTTAGCAACCAATCTCGTAATGTGGCTATCGGCTATGGGCTTTAGGCTAGCGGAATAGGGGTTGAGGTGAACATAGTTGGTAAGCTGGCGGGCTTATGCCATCGCGCTATGGAAGGCAGTCTAATCGCTCAATCATCAGGCTGCCTACGTTTTACAAAAGTCTTTTTCAGCGTGGTTGCCATTGTCACACCAGCATCCACGCAGCGCTCACCTTAATCACTGGGCCAGTCCAGCGGAGAAAATGGGCCGGAAAATTCACGAGTGAAGGCGACCATCGATCCCTCTGCATCGCCCGTGACAGCGATGGTTATGGCAAAAACGGGCCCACACATACCAATTGCCCCATAGTCATACTTGATGGTCGTTGTGGTTACGCTGATTTCCTTCCAGAAGGCGGCACGAGCCTGTTCGCGATACCATGCCAAGATGGTGTCTGCTGCTGCGGAACTTCGATAAGTCGTATGTCGCACCAGCGGCAATTCGCTCGTCGTGATAGTCTGGCTGAGATCACGATAGTCGGGATAGAGCAGCCGCTGGGGGTAGATTGGAAGCGTTTCGGACACCGTTTCACACCCAGCGTATTCAGATTCAGATTCATCCCACGTCGGCGTTGGGGCTGGTACTGCGGAGGGAACCGCTGTTGCGGATGGAATCGTGTCAGCCATGCGGATCGGCGCAGTAGTAACGACCGTAGTTGGCAGGTCGCGCGGCGGTGTCGTGGCGGGCATGGTACATCCACTGAGCAGGATAGCGATCAGGATGATGGGCACGAGCTTTCGCATACAGAAATCCTTTGCGAGTTGATGGTCTCAGAAGGCAGAACGTCCTAGCGAATGACCTAGTTCCAGCACCGGGTTGATCGCAACAATCCCCACCACGCTTCGCCACGATTTTCCAAACAGCTGCCCGAAAATTGCCGATCTGGCCTGTTCTGGTTTAGCAGTAATCCTTACTCACTCTGCGCCGCTACATTAGAGTTCAATTGGCGCAGAGGCCGAAGTTTTTTAGCCACGAAGTGCAGGAAAAAAGAGCTGGCTATTGGCTATCGGAGATTCATAGGAAAACCAATAGCCTGGAGCCTTCAACTAATAGCCTCATATTCTCTGCGCCTCTGCGTTAAAAACTGAACCCCAATCCCCAACAACCAGTCCCCAAATTCTACAATTCAACCGGCAATTGCTCGGCCAAGCGAATGCCAGCAAGGCTCAAGGGGCAACGATAGGCATAAATTTCAACGCCACGGGCAGCGACTGCGGCCAAGCTTTCAGCAAAGGCTGGATCAACGTGGCGGTTGACGGCAACCCGCTGGGCATCGCCACGTTGCACAATAAAAATTACGGCGGTGCGCCGCCCTTGTTCATGCAATTCAGCCAATTCGAGCAAATGCCGTCGCCCACGCACGGTTGGCGCATCCGGAAATAACGCCAAGCCATGCTCAGCATCGCCAACGCTTTTCACCTCGACCAGCCATGGGCACTCACCGCCATGACGTTTGGCCTTGGTGGGTGGAGCCGGAGCTAAACCAAAATCAAAGCGGCTTGCCCCAAGCTTGACTTCACGCTCAACATGGCGATATTCGGCAAACGGCGCTAGGGCTTGCGCTCGCAATGCCGCCTCAACCAAACGATTTGGCAAGCCTGTATCTAATGAAACTAGCTCGTTGGCCTGATACACTCCGGCCACTTGATAGGCAGTTTTGCGGCCTTCAGCTGGTTTGTGGCCGAGCACCAGCTGCGCTGCTGGCACGAGTTTGGTCAACAAACGGCCTCGATCAGCTAAATGTGCCTGAACAATCGCGCCATCGGCCAATTGAGCCAGCACCAAAAAACGATTTGGCCGCTCCAAAAAAGTGGCTTGCACCAGCGGCGCACCACCAACTAAGCCAATTTGAATCGTTGTTTCCACAATCGCCCTTATCGCTAAAAAACGAAGGCCATTATAGCCTTAATCAGCTTGGTACAGCGTGGTACAATGGCTTGCGGTCGTTACTAACCGATAAAAACTGATAAAGGATTGAGGTATGCTGGCAGTTTTGCAGCATTGGTTTTATGTTTTGCGCTCACATTTAGTCATGGGAACTCGCCGGCTCTATCGGCGGCTTGGTGGCAAGGTTAAGCCGCGTACCAACCAAATTACCGAGCAACTCTACCTCGGCGGTTTTTTCGATCTCCACGATTGGCAAATTTTACATGCCCAAGGTGTGCAGGTTGTAGTCAATCTCCAAGCCGAGCGCCAAGATCAGTTTGGCACGCTCGGCAATCAGGGCTACTTATGGCTGCCAACCATGGATCGCCAAGCACCTAGCCCTGAAGCACTACAACAAGGCGTGGTTTTTGTGCAACAAGCCATCCAGGCCGATCATAAAGTGTTGATCCATTGTCACGCTGGCATGAGCCGTTCGGCCACCTTATGTACAGCCGTACTGATTGCCCAAGGCATGGATTTGGAAAGCGCATGGAATTTAGTTAAGGCGCGTCGCCCAATTGTTCACTTGCATCCCTGGCAACGCCGAGCTTTAGAGCAATTTGCCCGCGATTGGGCACAGCAAGGAGCAGAATTATGAGTTTTGCGGGCAAAACCGCCATTATCACCGGAGCATCATCGGGTATTGGCAAGTTGATCGCTGAAGGTTTGGCGCGTGGCGGAGCCAATGTGGTGCTCGCTGCCCGTTCAGCCGAGCAATTAAACGAGCTGGCGGCGGCTATCAACCAAACCGGAGCCAAAGCACTGGCGGTTGCAACCGATGTGAGTGATGCGCAGGCAGTTCAAGCCTTGGTCGAGCAAGCTGTTGCTACGTTTGGTCGGGTCGATTTGCTGATCAATAATGCTGGTTATGGGGTCTTCGATTCGATTGAACAGATCGAATGGAAACATATCGAAGGCATGATCACGGTAAATTATTTTGGGGCAATGCATTGTATTAGGGCGGTTTTGCCTGTTATGCGTAAGCAAAATAGTGGCCATATTGTGAATGTGGCTTCGGTAGCAGGCTTGGTTTCAACCCACAACATGGGCAGTTATTCAGCCTCAAAACATGCCTTGATGGCGGCCTCTGAGGCTTTACAAATTGAATTGCGTGGCACGCCGATCAAATGTTCGTTGGTTTGCCCCGCGCCAATCGCCACGCCATTTTTTGAATCAGCCGACTTTAATAAGATGTCGCGCTTTGCTTCAATCTTTGGCATGCTCAAGCCCCACGATGTCACCGAGATCGTGCTGCATGTGGCGGCCAACCCCACCACCCAGCGGGTTATTCCACGGATTTATCATGTGTTTGGGGTGGCATATCGGATATTTCCAGCCTTCACCCGTTGGTTGGTGAAAATGGTTGGCTAATTTTGAATACTGAGAATGTGCATGATCACGGTTGAACATGTGGCCCAACTCGCCAATCGCCGCGTACTGGTGGTTGGCGATGTTGTGCTCGATGAATATTTGTATGGCAAGCCCGAACGGCTCTCGCGCGAGGCAGCAATTCCGGTTTTAGAATTTGAGCAGCGGCGGATTATCCCTGGTGGTGCGGCCAATCCCGCCGCCAACATTACAGCGCTCGGCAGCAATGCTGGCATCGTGGCGTTAATCGGCGCTGATCAGGCTGGTCAAGAATTAGCCAATGCCTTACATAAACGCAAGGTCAGCACCGCTGGCTTGCTGCGCGATGAGCAACGCCCAACCACCACCAAAACCCGTATTTTGGCCTCGGTGCAATTGACCGTGGCCCAACAAGTCGCGCGGCTCGATAAAATTGATCGGCGGCCGGTTGACCCAGCTTTTGAAGATCAGGCGATCGAATTATTAGGCCAATTAATTCCCCAAGTTGATGCTGTGCTGTGCTCAGATTATCGCGTGGGCTGGCTTAGTGAGCGGCTTATTCAACACATTCAACAATTATGTCAACAATATCAAACCTTGCTGACAGTTGATAGCCAAGGCCGCTTTGAACCCTACGCTGGAGCCGATTTTCTCAAGTGCAATTTGGGCGAGGCTGAGGCTTGGCTTGGCCAGCGTTTAACCAATGATCAGCAGGTTGAACAAGGCTTAGAACGCTTGCGCGATCAGCTCAAATTGGCGGCAGTGGTGATTACCAGAGGCGGGGCAGGCTTTTCGTTGCTTGATCCAGCAGGCATTCATCATATTCCAGCAGTGCCAATTGGCGAAGTTTTTGATGCAACCGGGGCGGGCGATACCTTTATTGCCACCGCAACGCTTAGTTTGTGTGCTGGCCATAGCCCATTAATTGCCGCCCAACTTGCTAATACTGCGGCGGCCTTGGTAGTACGACGAATTGGCGTGGCCACAGTTAGCCCCAACGAACTGCAAAACGCATTAATTCAATTTGGCCAGATTGTATGAGGCTTCGATGAATTCACCATTTACTGATTTAGCCGATTTAGTGGCGCTCCGCCAGCAGTGGCGCGAACAGGGCTTGAGCGTGGTTTTTACCAATGGCGCGTTCGATTTAGTCCATGCTGGCCATGTAACCTACTTGCAAGCAGCCCGAGCCTTGGGTGATCTGTTGATTGTTGGCTTGAATAGCGATGCGTCAGTCCGTGGCTACAAAGGCCCGACCCGCCCAATTGTGCCTGAGTTTCAGCGCGGAATTGTGCTAGCTGGTCTGCGTTCGGTCGATTATGTCACGCTATTTGAATCATTAACCGCTGAGCCATTAGTCAGTGCCTTACGACCTGATGTCTATGTCAAAGGCGGCGATTATGCTCACCCCGAGCAAGCCAGCAACGGCAAAGATTTACCTGAGGCGCGTATTGTTTTAGCCTATGGCGGCAAAGTCGAACTAATTCAGTATCAAACAGGATTATCGACCAGCAATCTGATTGCCAAAATTCGCAGCGAATAAAGCAACTGTTTGATTGAGAAAATGCTGTTTCTGTTTAAAACCACAAAGGACATGCAGCGCCGCATGTCCTCTGGCTAAATCATAGGCTCAATCCTATATTAAATGAGTAGGTGAGGGAACGGAATCCACCGTCAAGCTTATGAACCCACCTTGTTCTCTGTGCTGCGTTATTGCGATTTAACCGCCGACCACACATCGGAGAAGGCCGTCGCATTTTGGCCTTTACGCAACCAATCAAGCCGTTTGCGATCTTCAGCGCTCGGTTTGATCTTGGGATAGACAGCCTTGAGATCGTCGCCGATCAATGGTTCGCCCTTGACGTTGGGAGTCAAAGCACCAGTAAAGTCGGCAACTTTGGCGGCAATTTCTGGCCGATTCATAAAATCAATGAATACTTCGGCAGTATATTGGTTGGGCGTGCCAGCCACAATCGCCATGGTATCTTGCCAAATCACGCCACCCTCTTGCGGAATCACCCACTCGATGTTTTCATTATCGATCATGGCCAAACCCGTGTAATTATTCCACGATTGGGCCAAAACCACTTCGCCCGAAGCCAAATCTTGATAAACATTATCGCTGTTATATTTGGCTAGCAATGGCTTTTGTTCAATCAAAACCTTTTTGGCGGCTTCGAGATCCGCCGCATCGCTGGAATTGCGATCTTTGCCCAAGAACAGCATAGCCGCGCCAATTACCTCGCGCTCGTCGTTGAGCATGCTCACGCGACCTTTGTAGGCGCTCAATTGCGCTGGATCAAACAAAATCGACCAGCTAGTTGGGGCTGGTGAAACTGCGGTTTTATCGTAGGCAATCCCCGTGGTTCCCCAAAGGTATGGTACTGAAAATTCATTGTTTGGGTCGTAATACAAACCCATATTGGCTGGGTCGATATTGGCAATGTTGGGAATATTAGCCAAATCAATTTTGGCCAAATAATTGCCCTCGGCCAACAACGCCACCATATAATCTGAAGGTTGAATCAAATCGTAGCCTGAATTGCCAGCGCGAATTTTGGCGGCCATTTCTTCGTTCGATGAATAGGTATCAACCGTAACCTTGACCCCAAACTCACTCTCAAACAGTTGTGGCACATCTTCGGGAACATACTCGCCCCACGCATAAATTCGCAAGGTTTTGCTCAATTTGCTGCGATCAACCGAGCCAGCATTCGAGCCAGTGGCCGTACCAGCAGGCGCAGTTGTCGGAACAGCGGTTGAGCTGGCTTCGCCACAGGCCACCAACAAACTCAACACCATGAGCACCAGCCCAAAGCGACGTAGTTTCATCAATCAAACTCCTTAAAACACACCAATAGCAATAATTAGCCTTGGCGACGGCGTTGCATCCACAACGAAGTCACAACCAAGGTCGTTGAAGCAAGTAACATCAAACTTGAAATTGCATTAATTTCCGGCGAAATCGATTTCTTGATTCGCCCATAGACCTCGGTCGTCAAGGTGTTGACCCCTGGGCCACGGGTGAAAAAGGTCACTACAAAATCATCAAGCGAGAGGGTGAACGAGAGCAATGCGCCGCCCAAAACCCCAGGCCCAATCAAGGGAAACTTGATCCGCCAAAAAGTTTGCCATGGGGTTGCGCCCAAATCGGCAGCAGCTTCTTCTAAGCGCCGATCAAAATTGGCCAAACTTGTACCAACTACCACCGTCACAAACGAAATATTAAAAGCCACATGCGAGATAATCACCGTCCACAAGCCCATGGCCAAATTTAAGCCGATTAGCGCCTGAAATTGGCGAAAGGCCAAGGTAAAGAACCCTAAGAGCGAGACAGCCATCACCACATCAGGAATAATGACTGGCAGATAAAGTGCCGTATCAAAGGTTTTGCGCCCCCACCAACCACGTTTTTCCAGCGCCAAAGCGGCCAAGGTGCCAATTGTGGTCGCAATCAAGGTCGAAGAGCCAGCAATTTTAAGGCTTGTCCAGAGGGCATCGCCCAAACGGGCATCGGCAAACAACTCGTTATACCATTGCAGCGTGAAGCCCTGCCATTGCGACCCAACTTTGGCCGCGTTGAACGAAAACAACACCAGCACAATAATCGGCACATACAAGAAGGTGTAGACGAAAATCGCATTCAGCGTTAGCGCCCATGTCCCCCAAGGCATGTGCCGTTTGGCCACTGGGCGCGAACGCCCGTGCTTGGTTTCGATGCGCTTATCAGCCAGGATTTTCGCCATCATTCACCTCCCGTGTGGCTTTGAAATAGAGCAAGATTGCGCCCAAGAGTAACAGCATAAAAATCATCGAAATCGCTGAGCCATAGGCCCAATTCGAGGCCGAACCAAATTGCAAACTCAAGGTATTACCAACCATATTCACGCTTGTGCCACCCAAAATATCTGAGACGGCGAAAGTGCCAACCGTTGGCACAAACACCAAAATTGAGCCAGCCGTAATGCCTGGCAAGGTTTGGGGCAAGAGCACCCGCCAAAATGTTTGAAATCGCCCAGCGCCTAAATCGCGGGCCGCCTCAAGTTGCACCCAATCAAAACGTTCGAGCGCCGCATATAAAGGCAAAATCATATACGGCAACTCGCCATAAATTAGCGCCATAATCACCGCACTAGGGCTATTGATAATTTGCAACGGCCCCAGATCAAATTGGCCTAAAAAGCGATTGAGCACGCCATTATTGCCCAGCAGCACTTTCCAGGCGTAAATCCGCACCAGAAAGTTGGTCCAAAAGGGAATCATGACCGCAAGCACCAACACACCACGAATTTTAGGGCTGCGGGTTGCCATAAAAAAGGCCAAGGGATAACTGACCACCAAGGTGATCGCAGTTACCACCAGCGCAATCCAAGTCGAAAGCCAGAGCGTGCGCCAAAACGCACCATCAGCAAACAGCTTTTGATAGTTCGCCAGCGACCAATTCCAGAGCACCGTGCCATCGTCGGCGCGGCCTTGAAATGAATAAATTAAAATGAGCACCAAGGGAGCCAAAAAGAAGAAGCCCAGCCAAATCAGGGCAGGCGAGGCTTGCAACCAGGCACGGCGTTGCTCAGTTCGTGCATTATACATAGTTCCCCCATGGATGTTGTTTGGGTTGACCAAACCAACAAACCTGAGCAGAGTACGATTAATTAACGTTCGAGAATGAGGCTATTTTGAGTGGCCCATGTCACATACACTGGGTCGCCAGCAGTATAATATTGGTTTGGATCAAGCGTCGAAACGGTGTTGGCTTCCCATACATCAAACGGCGAACCATCAGGCAAACGCACAATAATCCGCGTATCAGAGCCAATATAGGCGACGCGCTCAACAATTGCAGCAAATACATTTGTACCTTGGGGCTGTTGGCCTTCAACCAATCGAACTTTCTCAGGCCGGACGGCTAGCACTGCATGATCGCCAGCAGCAACTGGAAACATGCCAGTACCCACCACCCGCACACCGCCGTCAGTCTCCAAAGTTACCGCGCCATTTTCAACCGCCAGTACCGTGCCATCAATAAAATTGCATTCGCCAATAAAATCGGCGACAAAGCGCGTTTTGGGGCGTTCATAAATTTCGGTAGGCTGCCCAACTTGCAGCACCTTGCCCAATTCCATCACCGCAATCCGGTCGCTCATAGTCAAGGCTTCTTCTTGATCGTGGGTGACAAAGATAAAGGTAATGCCCAAGCGCTGCTGAATACTCTTGAGTTCCAATTGCATTTCTTTACGCAGCTTCAAATCAAGCGCCGCTAAGGGTTCGTCGAGCAACAAAACTTCTGGCTCGTTGATCAAGGCGCGGGCTAAGGCAACCCGTTGTTGCTGACCGCCAGAAAGTTGCTTCGGACGACGATCACCAAATGCACCAAGTTGCACCATATCCAAGGCTTGCTTCACTCGCGTAGCAATATCGGCCTTGTTGATGTTTTTCATGTGCAAGCCAAAAGCCACGTTTTCGGCCACCGACATATGGGGAAATAAGGCATAACTCTGAAAAACCGTATTGACATCGCGGCGATTGGCTGGGGTTTCGCCCATCAACACACCTTCAATATAAATGTCGCCACTACTAGGGTTTTCAAAGCCAGCAATCATACGAAGCAATGTGGTTTTACCACAGCCAGAGGGGCCAAGCAGCGAAAAAAATTCACCGTCCGCGATCTTTAACGAAATATCACGAACGGCTACGCTGCCGCGAAATTCTTTGGTTACGTGGTCGAGTTCCACCGCCCAAGTGGGTGTGTTCATTGCAGTGCCTGCCTCCTTAGTGCGCGAACCAACCCGCCTGAATCATGCACGATGCATACCATTTGGATGCTGAATTATACACTGTTTTTGTACTATTCTAGATGTAGGGTAGCTAGGCAAAGCCATCAGACCATCCGCCGCAGTGTTAGTGCAACAATTGATCCACGAAGAACACGAAGGACACGAATGTTGGGTTGTGAGTTCGATCTGCATTGGATTTGAAAACAATTCAAACAATGGCAATCTTCGCGTTCTTCGTGCGCTTCGCGGTTAACATGTTCATCCCTCATAATTCATCCTTCATACTTTCTTCTCTCTGCGCCTCTGCGTTAAATGTTTTTGCTTTCTGACTTTTGACTTTTGACTTTAACTCGGAATTGCCCGTATAATCGCGACTGCAATTTACAAGTTTGTTTGTGGTGCGTTGCTGTCCCGGATGACACATACGCGCAATGGGGGAAGCCAGTCTAAGTCTGGCGCTGTCCCGCAACGGTAGGAAGCCCACGCTTCAAGCCCGATAACCCGCCACAAACTCATCGACACTCCAACATTTCCCTCGCGGATCAGGGAAGGAGTTGCTAGACCCTGCTGGGTTTAGCGCCTCTTTTCCTCTTTGGCATGAGCCGAAGAGGTTTTTTCTTGGCTGTTTGCATGCTGGTGTGTCGTCCAACGGAGCCAGCATGAGCGATGCCCCACTGACGATGCGAGCCTATGGCCGCCATTTATTTATTTGTACTGGTGATCAATGTAATGGCGACGCTGACGGCGCGGCCTTAGCCCAACATGCGCTTGAGCAACTCGGCGATCGGCGCAAATTACGCAATCCCGAACGGGTCAAATGCTCTACGGTCAGTTGTTTGGGTGTTTGCCAACGCGGCCCGATTGCGGTGGTTTATCCCGAAGGCATTTGGTATCAGCAGCTTGATCACGATTTAGTTGAACAAATTGTGCAAGAGCATTTGATCAATGGCGAGCCAGTTGAGGCAGCGATTTTCCATCGGCTGTATCCAGCGGGCCAAGAGCCAGAATATGCCCCAGCAGTGCGCGGCGATCAAGCATTTAATCCAATTGAATTACAACCCGATGATGCGGTTGAGCAATTGGAACCAATCGTCGTTGCTGGCACGCAACTGCATTCAACCGAAGAAAAACAGCGCTATCGCGAACAAGTACGCAAATTGCGCAAAGGCAAAAAAGGCCTTGTGATCGTCAATACCGGTAATGGCAAGGGCAAAACGTCAGCGGCATTGGGTGTCATGACTAGGGCGTGGGGTCGCGATCTCAAGGTTAAAGTCATTCAATTTCTCAAACACGAAAATGCCAAGTTTGGCGAATCGCGGGCGGCTGCCAAGATGGAAATTGAGTTTGGTGGCACTGGCGATGGCTTCACGTGGACCTCGAAAGATCTTGATGCGACCAAAGCCAAAGCCTTACATGGCTGGGAATTGGCTAAAACCGCGATTAGCTCGAATCAATATCAGATTGTCATTCTCGATGAATTTACCTATGTGATGGCTTTTGGTTGGCTCGATGTCAACGAGGTTGTGGCTTGGTTGGCGGCCAACAAGCCTGAATTATTGCATGTGATTATTACAGGCCGCGATGCACCTGCTGCCCTGATCGAACACGCCGACCTTGTAACCGAGATGCGCGAAATTAAACACCCGTTTACGACTCAAGGCATTCGTGCCCAGATCGGGATTGACTTCTGATGACTGAACGTTTGCAACGCAATATGGTCGAGCGCATCGATGGACGCATGGTCAACGCTGGTTATAAACGCGGCATGTTGTTTATCTGCGCTCATGGCTGCTGCTGTGGGATTACTGAGCGTGGTTTTGCCCCAGTTTGGCCGGAAATTCACCAGCATGAATGGGAAAGCCGCAAGCTGCGCAATATTGTGCATCTGAATATGGGCGGTTGTTTGGGTCCATGTCCCTTGGCGAATGTGGCCATGTTGATGTTTGATGGCCAGCCGATTTGGTTTCATTCGCTCAACCAACCAGAGTTGGTGGTAGCGCTCTACGACTACATCGAAGCCATGATTCAGGCCGATCAGGTGCTGCCTGCGCCAGCCAATCTTAAGCCCCATGTCTTTAATGGCTTTAAATGGGATGGCCAAGCACCCGCCGCAATCAGCCCAGCGCCAGCGTTACCAGCCAGCCAGCCCAGCCTTGGCAATGGCATCATATTTTTGACCCAAGCGGATACCGACATCCTGTTAATTGAGCAAGCGCGTCGCCAATTGCCCAGCGATTTTGCCAATGTGCAAACCGCCAACGTGGGCGAGGCCGAAGATCAAACTGCGCTTGATGGCTTATTTGATCACTTGTTGCCCCAAGCGGAAATTGTGGTTGTGCGTTTGATTACGGGCAGTCGAGGCTTTGAGCATGGCATCGAGCGCTTGCAGCAATGGACACAACAAACCAATGGCTTTGTGCTGTATTTGCCTGGCTTTGAGGCGCTTGACCCTGAGTTGATGGCGCTCTCGAATGTTGGCGTGCCGCTGGCGCACTTAATCAGCAGCTATTTTATGCAGGGCGGCTTGGAAAATGTCGTCAATGCCTTGGCCTGTTTGAGCGACCACTTATTGCTCACCGGTTGGGGCTACGACGCGCCACAGGAATTACCCCGCCATGGCATCTACACGCCAGCGTTAAATCGCTGCGAAGGCTGTGCCACTGCCCAATGCCAAACCAGTGCGCAAGCCGATAAGCCAACCGTGGGCGTGCTGTTTTATCGGGCGCACATGCTGAGCGGGAACACCGATTTTGTTGATGCAATTTGTCAGGCGATCGCAGCTCAGGGCATGCAACCACGGGCGGTCTATACCCACTCGCTCAAGGAAGGCGGCAGCAACAATCTGCCCGCCGCCTTGGAATGTTTGCAAGCCGATGGGCCAATTGATGCCTTGATTTGCAGTTTGTCGTTTGCTTTGGGCAATGTTAATACCGAAGGCCCAACCCTCGCTGGCGCGGAAATCGATATGCTACAACAACTGAATGTGCCGATTATCCAAGCGATTGCGAGTGGCCGCTCACGTGAGCAATGGCAACGAGCAGGTCGTGGATTAAGCTCGTTGGATACAGCGATCAATGTGGCGATTCCTGAATTTGATGGCCGAATTATCACCGTGCCAATCTCGTTCAAGGAGCAAGACCCCAATTCTGGCGGCGTGCGCTATATGCCAGATCTTGAGCGGGTTGAGCGAGTGGTCGGCATTACGCGGCGCTTAGTCAATTTGCGCCACAAACCCAACGCTGAAAAACGCATAGCTTTTGTGTTTACCAACAGCAGCGCCAAAGCCTCGCGGGTTGGCAATGCGGTCGGCTTGGATGCGCCTGCTTCATTATTAACCCTACTCCACGCCATGCAAGCCGAGGGCTATCAGGTTGGCAAATTGCCCGCTAGCAGCGATCAACTCTTGTTCGATTTGATCGATCGTTGTTCGTATGACGAAACCTGGCTGACTGAGCAACAATTAGCTCAGGCGGTGCATGTACCAGTCGATCAATATCAACAATGGTTTGCTGAATTGCCCGCCAATTTGCAAGCCAGCATGATCAAACAATGGGGCGAAGCGCCTGGCACGGCCTACCTGACCGAGCAAGGGCTAGCCTTGGCGGGCTTAGAGTTTGGCAACATCTTTGTGGCTTTGCAGCCGCCGCGTGGCTATGGCATGGACCCAAATGCAATTTACCATATGCCCGATTTGCCGCCGCCCCACAGCTATTATGCGCTCTACCGCTGGCTACGCGATGGTTGGCAGGCCGATACGCTGGTGCATATGGGCAAACATGGCACGCTGGAATGGCTGCCGGGCAAGAGCGTTGGCCTCAGCCGCGAGTGCTTCCCCGATGCTTTAATTGGCGATTTGCCTGTAATTTATCCGTTTATCATCAATGATCCAGGCGAGGGCAATCAGGCCAAACGCCGTAGCCATGCCGTGATCATCGACCATATGACTCCGCCGATGACCAGTGCTGGAGCCTATGGCCAGTTGGCCGAATTGGCGCAGTTGGTCAATGAATATTATCAAGTTGAGCAACTCGACCCCAATAAATTGCCCTTGTTGCAGCGCCAAATTTGGAACTTGCTGCAAACCAGCAATCTCAGCGACGATTTGCAATTTATTCTCAAGGCCAACCACGGCGACCACACCCACGATTGGGATGGCTCGTTCCTCGAAGATGGCACGCCCACAGCCTTTGCCGAGATGGAAGGCCGTCAAGTCGCCCACTTGCTGGAAGATATTGAAGGCTATTTGTGCGAACTAACCGGAGCGCAAATTCGCGATGGCTTGCACATTTTAGGAACCTTGGCCGAAGGCGACCAACTGCCAGAATTGCTGTTTCACCTGACCAAACTACCCAACCTTGATGTGCCCAGTTTACCAGTGGCAGTAGGCAAACTCTACGGCTTGGATTGGAATAATTTGCAAGCCAATTTGGGCGAGCGCTTAGCTCAGCCGTTGCAATTGACCGACCAAACGCTTTACAGCAATGGCGATGTGGCGGCTTGGATCGAACAACATTGCAAAACAATTTTACATACCTTGGAGTTGCAAGCTTGGCAAGTTAGCGCAATTCCGGCGGCGTTGCAAGCGAGTTTATTGCCTAGCGCAGCAGCTTGGGATCAAACGGTCGTCGCGCCCTTGGAATTTATCTGCACCCAACTTATCCCTAACTTGCATGAAAGTGCGCGAGCTGAAATTGCCAGCCTGCTGCATAGCTTGAATGGTGGCTATATTCCGGCGGGGCCAAGTGGAGCGCCAACTCGCGGTATGGCTCATGTGCTGCCAACAGGCCGCAATTTCTATGCTGTCGATCCGCGTTCGTTGCCTAGTGCGGCGGCGTGGCAAGTTGGCCAGCATTTGGCCGATGATCTGATTCGGCGCTATCAACGGGAAGAAGGCAGCTACCCGCGCAGCGTTGGCATTAGCATTTGGGGCACTAGCGCCATGCGCACCTACGGCGATGATATTGCCCAAGTGCTGGCCTTATTGGGCGTGCGGCCAGTGTGGCAAGCTGAAAACCGCCGCATCACGGGCGTTGAAGTAATTCCCTTGGCCGAGCTTGGCCGCCCACGGATTAATGTGGTTTGTCGAATTAGCGGCTTCTTCCGCGATGCCTTCCCACATTTGGTCAGTTTGCTTGACCAAGCCGCCCAAACCGTGATTGAACTTGATGAACCACTTGATCAGAATTTTGCTCGTCAGCAGGCCTTTGCGGCCACTGAGCAGCTAATTAAAAACGGCTTAGCGCCCGAAATTGCCCAACAACAAGCGCGTTATCGGGTTTGGGGCTGCAAGCCAGGCAGTTATGGCGCAGGCATTTTGCCCTTGATTGATAGCCAAAATTGGCAAGATGACGCAGATTTTGCCCGAGCCTACATCGCTTGGGGTGGTTATGCCTACACCAGCGACGACTATGGGATTGAGGCTGCCGATGCCTTTGGCACAGCTTTGAGTGAAGTTCAAGTTGCCACCAAAAATCAAGATAATCGCGAACACGATATTTTTGATAGCGACGACTATATGCAATATCACGGCGGCATGATCGCTACGATTCGCGCCTTGACTGGACGCAACCCACGCCGCTACTTTGGCGATTCGAGCAACCCACAGCGCCCGCAAACCCGCGATTTGCGCGAAGAAGCGCGACGGGTATTTCGTAGTCGGGTGGTTAATCCCAAATGGATCGAAAGCATGCGCCGCCATGGCTACAAGGGCGCATTGGAGCTAGCTGCCACCGTCGATTATCTGTTTGGCTACGATGCCACGGCTCAAGTTGTTGATGATTGGATGTATCACTCGATTGCTGAGCACTATTTGCGCGATGAAGAGATGCAACAATTTTTTGCCGATAGCAACCCGTGGGCTTGGCAAGCGATTGCTGAACGCCTACTCGAAGCGATTGATCGCGATTTATGGCACGACCCTGAACAACACGATATCGATCTGCTCAAAGCCGCCCAATCGTTGGGTTTGAGCAATTTGCAACAACGAGGCCAGCTATGAACAACAACGATTGGTATCGCTATTTTGCGCCGCGCCAAGTTGCCACATTGAGCGCCGAACGCCAACACGCCGATTATGCTGCCGCCCAGCACGACCTTGATTTTGTGTTGGCTCAGATTAGCATTGGCTCAAAGGCGAGTATTTTGGAAATTGGTTGTGGCTGGGGGCGACATAGCGTGGTCTTGGCTGAACGTGGTTTTGCGCAAGTGCTGAGCATCGACATTGCACCCGAATTGCTGCAAGCGGCCCAAGCCTTTGCCCAGCAACGTGACCAAACCTGCCAATTTCGCCAACAAGATTTTATTGAACTTCGCGAGCAGCCGTTCGATGCAATTTTCTCGTTGTATGACCGCAGTTGTTGTGGCTACCCCAGCGAAGCGGCTGATGCCCAGAGTTTGCAGCATTTAGCCAATTTGCTGCAACCCAATGGCTGGCTGATTTTTGGCATCAACGATTGGCCGTTTGCCCTGCCCGAAGCTAGCCAACGCTGGGCTGAAACTGAACAAGGTTTGGAGTTGTACGAGGTGATTCCGGATCGCCGCGCCATGACCTGCACCGATCGCTTGACGGTGCTCAATGCAGGTCAACGCACCAGCTATGAATTGATGCGCCGTCATTATTATTTGCCCGAATTGCAACGTTTGCTGGGTAATGCAGGCTTAAGGTTGGTCAGCGCCTGGCATCGCTTGGATATCCAACGACCATATGGTGATGGTAGTAATGGTTTATTTATCGTTGCTCAGCGAGCAAGCAATGGCTAAACGAGTGCTGGGTGGCTTATTGGCATTGGCCTGCGATGCGCTCTTGCCCGAATTGCCCAACCAGTTGCATCCAGTGGTGTGGATGGGCAAGTGGATCAAGCGGGGCGAGCAGTTCGCGCCAAGCAACGAGGCTGATCGTTTGGTTTGGGGCGCAATTTGGCTCGGCGCGGGCATGGGCTTGAGCGCAGGTTTAGCTGCCCGAATTCCCAAACATCCATTGGCGCAAGCCTTGGCTGCCCAAAGTTTGCTGGCCTATCGGGCGCTTGATCGAGCGGTTGGTGAGGTGCAAACCGCATTGGTAGCCGATGATTTGGCCGAAGCACGACGTTTGTTGAGCTGGCATTTGGTCAGCCGCGATACGGCGGAGCTAAGCCCAAGCGAGGTTGCCGCCGCCGCAATTGAATCGCTGGCCGAAAATCTCTCAGATAGCGTGATTGCCCCGTTGTTTTGGTATTTGGCGGCAGGCTTGCCAGGCTTGGCGGCCTATCGTATGAGCAATACCTTCGATGCGATGTGGGGCTATCGAAATCAACGCTTTGAATATCTTGGCAAAGTCGCCGCCCGTTGCGATGATGCACTTAATTTAGTTCCCGCACGTTTGACCGCTGGCCTGCTTTGGCTGGTTGCCCATGGCCAACGCCAACGAACATGGCAGGTAGTTTGGCGTGATCATGGCAAAACAGCCTCGCCCAATGCTGGTTGGCCAATGGCGGCCATGGCTGGGGCGTTAGATACTCAGTTGATCAAAATTGGGCATTATGCCCTTGGCGATGGCTTAACCCAGCCCGACCCAGCCTTGATGCAAACTGCTCGCCAGCTCGCCCGCCGCGTGATGTTTCTGGTTGTGGTGGGCTTGGCGATGGGCGCTTGGGGAGCAGAACAGGTCAACGCAGAGGCGCAGAGATTTAAGGCTATTGGCTGAAGGCTATTGACTATAGACGATTGATTGCAAATTCCAATAATTGTTCCGATAGCCTATAGCCCATAGCCTCGACCCTTCGTGCCCTTCGTGTCCTTCGTGGATCAATAGCTCTCTCTTTCATCCTTCTATAAAATGGGGTTCAATTCACATGACCAAGGTTCGATTTAGCCGATTTTTGAGCGTTTTCTTGTTGTTGGGCAGCCTTGTAGCTTGTGACGCTGCCGAAAATGGCGTGACCCAATTACCAGCGACAACTGTGCCGCCAACCGCCACAACTGATAGTGCTGCCGTAGCACCAACCGCCGAATTGACTCCAACTGAAACTAGTAGCATCAGCTATCCTTTGACGATCAAGGATAGCCTCGGGCGCGAAGTAACTCTACAAGCAGCACCCAGCCGGATCGTCTCGTTAGCGCCATCGAATACCGAAATTCTGTTTGCGGTTGGCGCGGGCGATGCGTTGGTCGGCGTGACCAAATATTGCAATTATCCCGAAGCAGCCAAAAGCATCGATCAAATTGGCGGCTTCTCGGCCAAAACGATTAGCCTTGAAACCATCGTTGCGCTCAAGCCCGATGTTGTGTTTTCGGGCGATGAAAGCCAACAAATCGTGATCGATGCCCTCACCCAAGCCAATATTCCGGTGATCGCGATCAAAGCTGAAACCTTCGAGGCGGTCTATCAAAACATCAATTTGATTGGTCAAGCGACGAATCATCCAACTGAGGCGGCCCAAGTTGTGGCCGAGATGCAAGCCCGCATCGATGCAGTAACCGCCAAAACCAGCACGCTGGCGGCTGCCGATAAATTAAGCGTGTTCTATGAAGTTTATGATGAGCCATTGATGACCGCTGGCCCGCAAACCTTTATCGGCCAAATGCTTGAACTCGCTGGCGCAACCAATATTTTTGCCGATGTGAGCGAAGAGTATCCCGAAATCAGCGCCGAAGAAGTGGTCAATCGGCAGCCAGCGGTGATCATCGGGCCTGAATCGCATGGCGATAAACTGACGATTGATCTGATCGCCCAACGCCCAGGCTGGGGTGCAATCAAGGCAGTCAAGGAGGGCAAGATCGTCGTTTTGAATGGTGATATGCTTTCGCGGCCAGGCCCACGCTTGGCCGATGCCTTAGAAGCACTGAGCCAAGCCTTGTATCCAGAATTGTTTAACTAAGCCTGATTGAGCTTAATCAGCGTTTGCCAAGCAGCGTCAGCAATGGCGCTGCTTGCTCCAGTTTTGAAGGGTTGGTTTTGGCACGATTAATATCCAAGCCCTATTGGCGCGATTTGCTAGCATTTGGCGGGCTACTTGGCTTGTTGCTCTTGACGATGGTGCTGAGCCTTGGCATCGGTGCGGTGCAATTTAGCCCCAGCGAAGTGCTGCAAGCAATTATTCAGCCTCAGCATTCCAGCACCAACAGCACTGCTGTCACGATTGTTTGGGATTTGCGGCTGGCTCGCATGCTCTTGGCGGCCTTGATTGGCGCTGGTTTGGCTAGTGCGGGCGCGGCATTTCAGGGCTTATTTCAAAATCCCTTGGCTGATCCATTTGCGATTGGTGCATCGGGCGGGGCGGCATTGGGCGCAACTTTAGCGATTGTGCTGCAAATTCAGTGGCAATGGCTGGGGTTTAGTGCGGTTGCCCTGTGTGCTTTTATTGGTGCTTTGTTGGCGGTTGGCGTGGTGTATACAATTGCCGAAGTTGGTGGGCAAGCACCACGCACGGCCTTGCTCTTGGCAGGAGCAGCGCTCAGCACCATGCTTTCGGCTACAGTTTCGTTATTGTTATTGATGAATGAGCAACCGTTGTATGAGGTGTTTGCTTGGTTATTGGGCGGTTTATCGGGCCGTAGCTGGGATAATTTGCGCAGCAGTTTGCCGTTTGTGGTATTGGGTATTGCCTGGCTTTGGCTGTTAGCACGGCGGATCGATGCCCTGAGTTGTGGCGATGAAGTAGCCCAAAGTTTGGGCTTATCGCTGTGGCGTACTCGAAGTGCCGTGATTGCCGCCGCCAGCATCACGACCGCCGCAACCGTGGCCAATGGTGGCATTATCGGCTTTGTTGGCTTGATTGCGCCGCATATTGCTCGCTTGCTGTTTGGAGCCAACCATGCCCGTTTGATTCCTGCCAGCGGCTTGGTTGGGGCAATGTTGTTGGTGCTCGCTGATACAACGGCTCGTACAATCGCCGCACCCTTGGAATTACCCGTTGGCATTTTAACCGCCATGCTCGGCGGCCCATTCTTTTTGTATCTGCTCAAGCGGTCGCGAGGGATCAGGGACTAGGCAGAAAGATGAAGGATGAGGGATGAGGGATGAAGCAAAAGTCAGACGAGGGCTATGGGCTTTTGGCTATAGGCTATTGGGCAGTTTTTGTGGTTATGAGGCTATAGGACAGCAAGAATATCATCAAACAAATCTGTGCAATCTGTGGCTAAAAAATAATCATTCGTGCAATTCGTGGCGAAAAACAGCCTTCGCGGTTTCGACTCCTTCGTGGATAATTCCTAGAAAGCCATAATCTATGTCAAACCCAATTCTCACAATCAAGCAGCTTGGTTGCCGTTATGGCTCGCGCACAGTATTTGAGCAACTTGATTTACAGGCTACCAAGGGCGAAGTTTTGGCGCTGCTTGGGCCGAATGGCGCTGGCAAAAGCACATTATTGCGTTGTTTGGCACGCTTACAACGCCCGCAACAGGGCCAAATCTGGCTTGATGGGCAGCCATTATGGCACATAAAACCGCGTTTGGTAGCCCAGCAAATTGCCTTTGCCCCGCAGCAAGCTGGCTTAAACCCCGAATTAACCGTTGAGCAAATGCTGTTGCTTGGTCGCACGCCGCATCGTGGTTGGCTACTGCCGATGACCAAAGCTGATCGCGCAATTGTCGAAGAGTTGCTTGAGCGCTTTAATTTAGCCAAGTATCGGCGGCAAAGTCTGGCCGAGCTTTCGGGTGGCGAGCAACGGCGGGTGATTATTGCGCGAGCTTTGGCTCAGCAGCCCAAAATGTTATTGCTCGATGAGCCAACCGCCCATCTTGATTTGAAGTATCAACTAGAAATTATGCAATTGGTCAGCGATTTGGCGCATAACGATGGAGTGTGTGTCATTTTGACCTTGCACGATCTCAATCAAGCTAGCTTGTGTGCCGACCGAATCGCCTTGCTCGCGCATGGCCGCTTGCAAGCAGTTGGCGCACCAAGCGCCGTCTTGCGCAGCGAATTGATCGAAGCAGCCTATGAAGTGCCAATTCAAATGATTGAGCATCCTAACCATAATTTACCGCTGGTGATGCTTCAACCACAGCGCAAGGAAGTAGCATGGCCCAATTAGTTCTATTTACTGGCGGTGCTCGGAGTGGTAAAAGCTGGCGAGCCGAACAATATGCCAGCCAACAAGCCGAGCATGTCGTGTATATCGCCACCGCTCAAGCTGGCGATGCTGAAATGCAACACCGGATTGGTTTGCATCAAGCCCAACGCCCCAGCCATTGGCAAACGCTCGAAGCACCACTGGCGGTCAGCCAAACTCTAGCACAACTACCAAATGGCAGTGTGGTGTTACTTGATTGTCTCACCTTGCTGGTGAGCAACCTCTTGCTTGCCAATGAAACCCAGCCCGAACCGATCGTGCAAGCTGAAATTCAGGCAATCTTGGCGGCTCAGCAAGCCCACGATTTACACTTGATTGTGGTGACCAATGAGGTTGGGATGGGTATTGTGCCCGCTTATGCCTTGGGTCGGGTCTATCGCGACCTGATTGGGCGAGCCAACCAGCAAATCGCCGCCGCTGCCAACGCAGTTTATCTGGTTGTGGCGGGCATTGCGATCGAAGTTCGCCAACTGCAAGCAGCGTGGGCCAAGTAATGCAGCAGCCAATTCATGGGGCAATTGATTATGCTGAATTGCAGCAACGTGGGCTTGTAGCCAGCCAAATTGATGATTTCAGCAGCAACGTCAATCCGCTTGGCACGCCGAGTTTTATTCGCGAAGCGCTGGCAACTGTTGATTTGGCGCATTACCCCGATCGTCAATCGTTGGCCTTGCGGGCGGCGCTGGCCAAACGCCATTGTTGTGAACTTGAACAGCTATTGATTGGTAATGGTAGCAATGAGTTAATTCATCTGATTGCGCGGGCCTTGTTGCAACCAAACGATCCAGTTTTGTTGATTGAACCAACCTTTGGCGAATATGCCTATGCTAGCAGCTTGGCTGGCGCTCAATTGTTGCGCTATCAAGCAACCAGCGAAACTGGATTTGCAATTGATATTGTAGCTTGTTGTCATTTGATCAAGCAACATCGCCCGCGCTTGGTTTGGCTGTGCAATCCCAATAATCCCACTGGCAGCTATTTGGATGCTGAAGCGATTGCCCAACTTCAAGCAGCGTGTACCACAGTTCAAGCCTATTTGGTGCTCGATTTGGCGTATGCTGATTTGGTTGTTGGGGATTGGGGATTGGGGATTGGGGATTGGGGATTGGGTGAATCGAATTCCTCTCGCCGACAAGACGGGCGAGAGTCTGGGAACGGGGGAAGGTTAACCAGCCCCCAGCTCCCAGCCCCCGACAACCATCATCAGATTATTTATCTCTACTCGTTGACCAAAAGCTATGCCTTGGCGGGGTTGCGTTTGGGCTATGTGGTGGCTGAGCAAGCGGTTATCGCTCGCTTGCAGCGTTGGCAGCCGCAATGGAGCGTCAATAGTTTGGCTCAGGCCGCAGGTCTAGCGATTTGCCAACATCCACATTGGCTAGCCCAACAGCTTGAGCAATGGTGGATTTGGAGCGAACAATTACGCCAGGGTTTGAGCCAACTTAGCTTGAAGGTCTTGCCAAGCTGCTTGCCATTTTTCTTAGTTGAAGTGGCGAACGCCCAGCAAACCCGTAGTGCGCTGCTTAACCACGCTTGTTTGGTGCGCGATTGTAGCTCATTTGGTTTGCCGCAGTTTGTACGGATCGCCCCGCGCCAACCAGCGGCAAATCAACGCTTGTTGAATGCTTGGAGAAGTTTATGCTAGCCCCAGTTTTGATGGTTGTCGGAACCGCCTCATCAGTTGGTAAAAGCACCTTGGTTAGTGCACTTTGCCGCATTGCTGCCCGCCGTGGCATTCGCGTCGCACCCTTCAAAGCCCAAAATATGAGCAATAATGCTGCTGTTACCGCCAATGGCGAAGAAATTGCTCGTAGCATTGCCGTCCAAGCAGCGGCAGCCAAACTCACGCCCAGCGTGCAGATGAACCCAATTTTGATTAAGCCCGAAGGTCAACGTCGTAGCCAAATTATTGTGCAAGGCCGACCGTGGCAGACGCTTGAGGCAATTGATTATTGGCAACGCAAACAGCTGCTCTGGGAGATTGTCACCAACAGCCTCGATCAGTTGCGCCAAGCATACGATTTGGTGATAGCTGAGGGCGCTGGTAGTCCAGTGGAATTGAATCTCAAGGCTCACGACATTACCAATATGCGCGTGGCAACTTATGCTCAAGCCCAAACGTTGTTGGTCGGCGATATTGATGTTGGTGGAATTTTCGCGGCGATGTTGGGCACATTGATGCTCTTGGAGCCAGAGGAGCGTCAATTAATTGCTGGCTTAATTGTCAATCGCTTTCGTGGCGACCCCGATTTATTTACTGATGGTATTCAGATTCTCGAACAACGCAGCAACAAACCTGTCTTGGGGGTTGTGCCATGGTTGCCGCAACTTGGCTTGCCCGAAGAAGATGCAGTTGCTTTGGAACGACCTGATCAAACAACCAACAACGCGGCACTAACGATTGGGGTGATTCAACTGCCAGCAATCGCCAACTTCGACGATTTTGATCCGTTGGCCCAAGAACAGGGCGTAGCAGTACGTTACATCAACCAGCCGCATGAATTACAGCATTGCCAAGCACTAATTTTGCCAGGCACAAAACACACGCTGGCTGCCCGGCAATGGCTCACCGAACAAGGCTTCGATCAAGCAATTCAACAATTTCAAGGCCCAATTGTCGGAATTTGCGGCGGCTATCAGTTGCTCGGCCAGCAAATTGATGATCCAGAGGCGGTTGAGGGCATTGGTGGTAGCATGGCAGGCTTAGGCTTATTACCAATCACCACGATTTTTCAGCGCCACAAGCAAACGCGCCAAGTTCAGGCGCTCAGCAATTTACCATGGGCCAAAGCTTACCCACTGGCTGGCTATGAAATTCATATGGGGCGAACTGAACTGTTGGCTGATCAACCAGCCTTTAGCATTCAACAAGCTGAATCAACCCATGCTGATGGCTGCATGCGAGCTAATGGCAAGGTTTGGGGCTGTTACATTCATGGCATTTTTGCGAATACAGAATTTCGCCAAGCTTGGTTGAGCAGACTTGGTTGGCAGGTTCAGTCAGCGATTCAGCCAATCGATCCCTTTGAGCGGCTCGCCGACCATGTTGAAGCATGTTTGGAGCCAAATTTATTGACCAAGTTGTTGGGGCAGGAGATCAGGGACTAGTTATCAGGGGCTAGCGGTCAGAAGCCTCACGAATCCAGGATTGAGCACAATCCCCTGGTCGCTCGTCATTTGTTTTTTGTAGAACCCAGCGGTGCAGAGAACATGTAGGGCGATGGTCTGTAGGCTATCGAAGCTAGATTGAAATACCAACCGTTGTTTCGATAGCCTAGCATCACGATTACCCTGCGCGGCTGGGTTAAGCATTGCGCTTAGCGAATACCAAAAATATTCACAATATGTGGCGTATCAATGATCACATGTGGGGCAATCGTGTGATAGCCCAACGCATGCACCCATGCATTGCCAGTGCGTAAGGTCAGCACCGTTTTGATCATTCCTGCACCAAAGTAATTGATCAACACAAATAGAATCGAAAGCAACGCATTGGTTGGAGTGCTAAAGTTGGTCCAGCCTTCGGCTATATGCACAATTGCATAGCTTAAGCCGCCCAGCAGCACTGTCGTAATCGCCGAACCAGTAATTTTGAGAAACCGTGGAATCAGAATCGAATAGATCAAAATCATGGTTGGCAAGACTGTACCGATGCCATAAATGAACAGTGAAAGTGGCAGGCCCAAGGCTAATTGCCCAAAACTCAAGCGATTGAGGCTTGTACCCAAGGTTGTTAGCTCAAACAGCGATTCTGAGATGGCGATTACGGCGATAACCAAGAGATCGTTGCGGCGATTGCTGGAAACCAAATTAAGCTGAACGGCACTATAGCGACGGCGAAACCACAGATAGGGTACGACTGCATAAAAGCCAAAATTGTAGATCGCCCAGACCCAAACTTCAGCAACTGATAAACCACTATGCCCACCAACTAAAGTTCCTGCTAAGTGGAAACTTAATGGCTGAAACCCGAGCATTGGCCCTAGAACCCAGCCCAAGGCTTGACCAAACGCTGCATAAGCAACCAAGCCCAGGGTTTCACGCATGGCTTGGCTACGCTCGGGGGCGCGGGCAGCAAGATCGATGCTTGGGCGATTGCGGGTCAGCATATAACCCAAGCCCATCAGCACAAATATTTCCAACATCATGACACTTGGCGCAAGTATCTGAAGCGGAAAGGGAATTTCAGCAAAGGCTGGGCGATCAAATGGCAAAGCACCATTGCTTAAAAGGATGATAATGCCATGGCCTAAAATCCATAAAACGAGGGTGAGTTGAACTCCACGATGGCGTAGTATTTGAGCAAACCAACCTTGTTGTGGTTGGGTCGGCGCTGTACTAATTGGTGCTTGAATTGACATTGGATTGCTCCTGATTAATCCATAAGTAGATGGATTGACCATAAAGCCTGACACTGTGTCAGAGTCAAGTCCCAATGAGTCGAGTAAAATCTGACCCCTGAACCCTTTCTTTAGCTGATTTTAATTTTTGCCTTCTGCCTTTTGATTTTACTGTTATTCTCCAAGCACATCGCTCACCGCCATCAACAATTGTTCACGGCGAAACGGCTTGCGAAGATACATCAGCACATTGGGCGTGCCTGCCACGATGTAATGAGTCGAGGCCGACATCATAATGCGCGGAATTTGGCGCAGGCGCGGGTTGTGCTCAAGGATGTGGCAAAACTCATGGCCACGCATATCAGGTAGTAATTCATCAATTAATAGAAGATCGGGGATACTTGTTTCAAGCAACAGCAGTGCTTGGCCGACGCTTGAGGCAGTTAAAATTGTATAATCAGCGCCCAAGAAATGGCGAATCAAGGCGCAAACCGTGGTATCGTCATCAACAGCAAGAATGGTTGGCATGGAAACCCTTCATAACAATGGTAGTGTGATCGATCAGCTTCAACGATGGGATAACCGCGATCGGTACAAAGGATTGGGCAATGCGATGGTTTAGAGTGTTGTTTGTGCTATTGATTGTAGCAGGATTTGGCCTGACATGGTATCTTTTGCAGCCTCAAAATAGCTTGGTTTGGCAAACATTCACCCCTACGGTTATCCCGCTGGAACAGGCTGAGTTGGCCAATCCTGGGCGTGGGCTATATCAATGGCGTGGCCAAACCATGATCTGTCCTAGCGAGTTGATTTCGAATCGCGAACGCTATGATCGCTGGACATGGGCCGAACTTGAGCCAAACGAAAATCAATACGATTGGCAAGAAATTCATCAATTACTGGATATGGCTGAGCAGAACGGCCAGCGGGTTTGGCTCGGTTTGGGGGCAAGTGCTGGCCCAAGTAATAATGGCCCGTTTTTACCAATTTACTTGCAGAAACCTGAATTTGGCGCAAACTTTGAAGGCGATTGGTATCCAAATTACAATCATCCTTTTGTGCAAAACCGCCTCGAAGCCTTGTTGGCAGCCTTTGTGGCCGAATTTGCGGGCGATCAGCGGATTTTGGGCGTGCAGATGCGCAGTTATGGCCGTTATGGCGAGGGCTATTTGCCATGGAACGCCGATAAAAGCCATGGAATGTGGGCCAGCGAAAGTACGGCCCGCTGGCTGGTTGATGCTTGGCATACCCGACTCAGCCCGCATTTTCTGATTTCAATTCCGCTGAGTAATAATCCAGTGTTTTACTATGCCATGACCAAGCAACCCTATTGGAGCATTACCCGTGATGCCTTGGGCATGCCTGAACAAATGGGTAATATTGATCAACTCATTCAAAGTGATATTACGGTTGATGGCCAAGCAATTGGCCCGTTGGTGGCTGAGCGTTGGAAAGTAGCGCCGATGTTTAGCGAGATGATCGGTGAATATGGTGAGCGCGATTATAGTGGCCAGTTTTTGGCAGCCCAAACCCAAGTGATTTCATATCATATTTCGTATGTGAGCAACGGCAATTTTGCCCAGCCCTATCGCGCAAGCCCGTGGGATTTCTGGCGTGATCCAATTAATTGTCCTGAGCAAGCCAGCAATTGGAGTAATGCCGATATTGAGAATTTTATGCTGGCGGGCAAATTAGCCGGTTATCGCTATGCCCCAACCACGATCAAACTCGCCATCGATAACCAGCAGCTCCAGATCGAAAGTAGCTGGCAAAACGCTGGAGTTGCCCCGATATATGAGCGTTGGCCGTTGGTATGGCAATTACGCGATGCTACTCAGACTGTGGTTTGGCAAGGCGAATCAAGCCTTGATTTACGCCAACTTTTGCCAGCCCAAGCCTATGAGCATCGCCAACAATTTGAACAATTCAAGCTGCCAGCGGGTGAGTATGAATTGCGATTGGTTGCTCCAGCGATCAATCGCTATGTACGGCCTTTGCAATTGGCAATTGAAGGCCAGCTGGATGATGGGGCATATCGGATTGGAATTCTGAGCATTCGTTAATATCTAATTCTGGGGCTAATTGCAAAATCGTGGCACAATACAAACACGCCAATAGTTGGCACGATTGGCTTGATCTCACGCTTGCGACGGTTGCGATGGCCTGCTTGATAGGCTATAATGCTGCGACTTTTGCTATTAACGACATAAAGGTTGTAGGGTTATGGAACGAAATCGCTATTTTGTATGGACAGTTGGCTGCCAAATGAACGTCTCTGATTCAGAGCGACTTGAATCGGCACTGCAAGGAGTAGGCTATACTCCTGCGGAGCAAGCTGAAGATGCCGATTTTATTGTATTAAATTCGTGCTCAGTGCGAGCCAATGCTGAAGAAAAGATTATCGGCAAAATCACCGATATTCAACGGATCAAACGAGAGCGGCCTGATACCAAAATTGTGTTATGGGGCTGTATGGTCGGCCCAAATAATCAATCGATCTTCAAGAAAAAATTGCCAATGGTTGATCATTTTGTCTCGCCATCGGCAGTTGATGAGGTTTTGGCTTTAGCGCCTAACCCAATCTACCAACTTGATGAACCAGCCTTGCCTGTAGCCGATTGGCAAGTGCCGCCAGTTAATGTTCATGTACCAATTAATTATGGCTGCAATATGTCGTGTGCCTATTGTGTGATTCCGTTGCGCCGTGGTAAAGAGCGTTCGCGCCCAATGGAAGAAATTGCCGAAGAAGTGCGGCGAATTTGTGCCCGTGGAGCCAAAGAAATTACCTTGCTGGGCCAAATTGTCGATTCATATGGCCACGATTTGCCAGGGCGGCCTGACCTTGCTGATTTGCTGGAATATTTGCATGAAACCCCAGGTTTAGTACGCCTACGCTTTTTGACCTCGCACCCAGCCTTTATGAGCGAAAAATTGTTGCATACAATTGCCCGCTTGCCCAAAGTTATGCCTGATATTAATTTGCCAATTCAAGCAGGCGACGATCAATTGCTCAAGGTGATGAAGCGTGGTTACACTGTGGCTAAATATACCAAATTGATCGAACGGATTCGCGAGATTATCCCCAACGTGTCATTATCAACTGATATTATTGTTGGGCATCCGGGCGAAACTCGCGAGATGTTTGAGCGCACCTTGGAGATGGTTGAAAACATTCGGTTTGATAAAGTGCATATTGCCGCCTACTCCTCGCGCCCAGGCACCAAAGCTGCTGATATGGAGCTTGACCCAGCCTTGGCAGTTGAACATGGTGAAAAGCAATATCGGCGGATTGCACTTGAACGATTGCAAGAACGGATTGCCACTGAGCGCAACGAAGAATGCTTGGGGCATGAGGTTGAGGTTTTGGTCGAGGAATTCACCAAAGGCAAATGGCGTGGCCGTGATCGCAACAACAAATTGGTCTTTTTCGAGGCCGACGGCGATTGGTATGGCAAAGTGGTTAACATTCACGTCACAGAAACTCGCCCATGGTGGTTGGGTGGCAACCTGATCGGCGAAACGCTAGCAATAGGTGCATAAATGAGTTATGGCAATGATGATTCACAACGTGAACGCAATGATGCAGTTTTGAAAGCACTCGGTGGTGTACCGCAACCGCCAGTTGCTCCGTCTGTGCAACCGCAACAACCCATGGCTCAACCTGGCTGGCATCCAGTCGATCAGGGGTATCAAGTGCCGCCAGTGCTCATAGCCGAGGAAGGCAAAAGTAATACCCCCATGGCCTACTGGGTATTGCCAGATTTGATCTTTGGCTTTTTGCTAGCCGTGTTGTTCCAAGTGATCATCATGGTTGGTTATATGCTTGTAAAGGGCTTAAGCAGCTTATCGGATATTGAAGGCTTGCTGACCGATCCAACCTTTATGCTGCTGAACGCTCCAACCTTGGGCTTAGGTTTTACTTTAGCAAGCATCTTGCGGGTCAATATTCTGCGTAAATTGCCCTTAGCATGGTTTGGCCTGAATGGCAAAAAGCTGGGGGTAGCTTTGGGTTTTGGCTTTATTGCAGGCATCAGCTTCTTAGTAACTAATCTTATCTCGGGCGTGATTGCCCAAGCATTGGGTAGCAACCCTGATCAACAAGAACAGTTGATTGGCCCTTTTAAAAATGCTAGCAACCTGCAAATTGGCCTGTTTGGGCTATTTGTGGTGATTATTGGGCCATTTTTAGAGGAAGTCTTTTTTCGTGGCTATGCTTTTCGCGCCATCCGCCAAAAGCTTGGGGTTACGTGGGGCGTGGTGCTGAGTGGCATTTTGTTTGCCCTGCCGCATGCCTTTGGAGTTACAACGGGCTATTTAGGCTTGTTGATTCCGATTTTCCTTGGTGGGGCGATTTTGGCCTTGGTTTACCACTATACCAATAATTTGTGGAGTGCTGTTTTAGCCCACTCAATGAATAACTTTGTTGGATTTCTTGGCCTGCTAGCAGCCTTGAAGCTCGACGTGTAGCAAATCGATGTTTTTTAGGATTAGTTTGAGCGGATGCGGTGTGAGCTGCGTCCGTTCTGTGTGATTAAAACCTGGAGGAACCCAGTGTCCAAGCAAGATGACAAGATGCGCATTCGCAATCGTTTAATCGATCAAGCGATTAGCGAAGCTGCTAACAATCAGTGGGAAGTAGCGATTGAGCTGAACCGCAAAGCAATCGAAATGGCCGAAGATCCCGAAACCTATAATCGTTTAGGTAAGGCCTTACAAGAAGTCAATCGTTATGCTGAAGCGCTCGAAACCTATCAAAAGACGTTAAAACTTGCCCCAAGCAATATTATTGCCCGCCGTAATATTGATAAGCTGACTCCATTATTGAGCAGCGAAGGCAAAACCAATCAACGCAGCCGCGAATTGGTCGATTTGCGCTTGTTTGTCAGCGAAACTGGCAAAACTGGCATTACCACGTTGACCAATTTGGCCAATCCAGGCTTGGTAAGCCAATTGGGTAGCGGCGAGATCGTTGAGTTGCGCCACGAAGGCCGTTTGTTGAATGCCTACACCAGCGATGGGATTTTAATTGGGCGGATTGAGCCAAAACTGGCGCAACGCTTAGCTGAATTGATCGATGGTGGCAACAAATATGCCGCAGCCATCGCCCACATCGAAAACGGTCAAGTGCGGATCGTGATTCGTGAAACCTTCCAACACCCATCACAACGCACCAAAATCTCGTTCCCTGGCAAGCTTAGCGGCGATATGGGAGCTTTCCGCCCGTATGTTCGCGATTATTCGTTGCGCTACGATTTCGATGGCGATGACGATGATGAAGTTGATGAAATGGGTGAGGAAGAAGAAGAAGATCTCGACGAAATGAGCCTCGATGATGTCGATAGCGACGACGGCGACGATGACGATGAATTAGGTAGTTAGTTCGCTTCATTCTAGCCCGCTCTCACAAGGGTAGGTTTTAACAACGGTTGGGTGAAATACGTCATCGATATTCATGCCCTCACCCCCTAGCCCCCTCTCCCGCCCGCGAGGCGAGGGGGAATCCCTCGATCATGAAGCTTGGAACACCCCTCTCCCGCCGCAGTGGGAGAGGGGTCGGGGGTGAGGGAACGGAATTATTCCTTGGCTGCCGCACGCGAGGCGAAGGGAACCCATCTATCGTAGAATCGCATAAACGTTTATCGTTGCTGTAGCCCTTCATCTACCTATGAAGGGCTTTTTTTAGTTATGCAATCGAATTATAGATATTCAGCGGCCTGAAGATCGATGCTGCTATCGCTCTAATTGCTGAGTGCCATTCGCCCTGATTAACCCTGTGGTTTGGCTAGTTCTTGGCTATAGTTGCGCTATATCTCTAGCTAAGGAATACCCAATGAATATAAAACCACAAAAACGCTCGCTGTTACGACGGATTGGGCGCTGGCTCGCTTGGCTTGGCCTGTTGATTGTTGGTTTGCTGATCGGCGGTTGGGCGTTTCAGCGCTGGGCCAGCCAGCGTGATCGCCAACAATTTTTGCCAGCCGAGCAGCAAATTATGCTCAATGGCCATGCGATGCGACTGATTTGTATGGGCAGCGGCAGCCCAACGATCGTGCTCGAATCTGGCTTAGGCGATGGTGCTGATGTTTGGGGCTTAGTCCAACCTGCCTTAGCCGAGCAATATCGGGTTTGTGCCTATGATCGAGTTGGCATGGGCTGGAGTGCAGCGGTAGCCAACAAGGCTGATCGGGCTTCGATTGCCCAAACCTTGCATGAACTGCTGAGCCAAGCCAACGTATCAGCGCCATATGTATTGGTTGGCCATTCGGCTGGTGGTTTGTATGTGCGCGAATATGCCCAGCGCTACCCTGAGCAAGTTATTGGTTTGGTGCTGGTCGATTCATCGCACGAACAACAACGCCAACGTCAACCACAGCTTGCTGAAGATCCATTTGCAATCATGCGTCAGTCGATGCAAGCCTGTGATGCCTTAGCGCCATTCGGAATTATTCGGCTGACAAAGCTGTTTGAGCAATCGCAATCGACCTATGCCAAACTTCCACAACCAGCTCAAGCCTCGATTGCAGCTAGCCAATACCAAACGAGCACCTGTAGCGCGATGGATGCGGCCTTGGCAGCAATCACCCAAGATCTGAATCAAGCCCAAGCTCCGCAATCGCTAAAGGATCTCCCGTTGGTGGTATTAACCCGTGGGATTGCTGATAGCACCATGCCAGCGGAATTTGAACAGACGTGGGATAGCTTGCAACAAGAATTAGCTCAGCTTTCGAGCAACAGCCAACATCATATAGCTGAAACCAGTGGTCATTACATTCATCTTGATCAACCAGCGTTGGTGATCGAGGCAGTTGAATGGGTAATCAGCCAACAAGCTAAATAGCTAGCAGCGTAGGACAGTGCTCGGTGAGTGTGTTATGATGCAGCGCAGAATGGCCACCACAGGAGGCGCTATGCACACAATTGGCGTTTTGTATAATCCGCTTGCGCCTGCAACAGCCCAAGCAGGGGAACGAATTGCGGCTTGGTTGGGCGAACGAGGGTTAAGTGTGTGGCTTGGCACATCGCAAAGTGCCCGCGATGAGCCAGAAAAAGTCGCGCCATGCCAATTAATGTTGGCGCTTGGTGGCGATGGCACAGTACTCCGCGCCGCCCGCATTGGCATTACCTACAATATGCCGATTTTGGGTGTGGCGATGGGCCACCTGAGTTTTATGGCCGAAGTTACCGAAGAATCGGTCTATGAAGGCTTAGAGGTGTTGCTCAACGGTGGTGGTTGGTACGATCAACGCACGTTGGTACGAGCACGCGTTTTACGCCAAGGCCAAGAGATTTTTAATGATCTGGCTTTGAACGAGGTGTTGTTGTCGCGGCGTGATGTGGCGCGAGTAGTCCATGTTTCGGTTGCCATCGATGATATGCCATTGACGAGCTATCGTGCTGATGGGGTTTTGGTTTCGACCGCAACTGGCTCAACCGCTTATGCTTTGGCTGCTGGAGGTCCGGTACTCGACCCACGCTCCGATTCGTTGTTGTTGGTGACGGTGGCTGGCCACTTAACCAGTTTGCCAGCCCTCGTGCTACCGCCAGATACCAAAATTACCTGGACGCTGGCCCGCCATCATCCAACAATTATTAGCCTTGATGGGCAATGGTCGTTTCCAATTGAGCCTGATGATCTGATTGAGGTCACCCGTGCTCAAGAGATTTGCCGTTTTGCCCATGTTTATCCTCAAGCCCATTTTTATCAATCGCTCACTCAGCGTTTGCGTCGGCAATAGATTGGTCGCTGGTGAGCCATGTTTGGTAGCGCTGCAACAATAGGCCGCTGGTTTGACGATAATCAGCCCAGCGCGTTTCAAGCGGATTGAAGGCTTGCTCCAGGGCTTGCCACAAATTATCGGGTAAGGCCGAGGTTGGTTGGAGGCGCAATGTGCCGGCAACCGCCTCGACCACTTTAATACAACGCCGCGCCGGATGCTGCTGCAATACCTCGGATAAACGCCAACCACGCAAGCCACTGAGCAAGGTCAACGCTGTATACATGCCACTCGAACGCCCCATCGCATCTAACAACGAACTGGCGGCTGGCTCGCTATTTTGGCGTTGCCAGCTATAACGCCACGCCAAACCATCGAGCGTATGGCCAATTGCCAAACTGACCAGCATCAAATCGCTGCTGCTGAAAGCTGGCAGGCGTGGCAAATTGCCCACGAAATCTCCCAAGGCTTGACCAAGTGGTGAGGTCGCAGCTGAACGCTGTTCGGCGACCGCCCGTAAGCCACGCCAATAACGCTGGGCTTGCTCAATATTCAAATCAAGGTAAGTTAATGTGTGATGTTCCAGCATCAAAAGCCATGTGAACCAGCGCCCAATCACCGCCGCCTCGCTCAAATCGCGAAATGGCGCTAAATGATGTAACAGTTGGGTAGCACGGGTCACATGGTGCAAATCGGCATGGGTATAACTGCCCATCCATGTTAGCAGCATTGGGTCGGGCAAGGCATTTTCATCCATCAGGGTATCTCCATCAACTATCACAAGCTGATTGTAATAATCGGCTTATTTAGCCTCAACAAATAATGCTTGGTATATATTTACGTGCTGTAATAATCCACAGAACAAATATTAGGGGGTGCAGGGGGATGAAAACACCCTGCGTCTCCCTTCGGCGGAGGGACGGAAGGGAGGCGAATCTGGATCGATCGAAAATATCCATGATTGAACACTTAAACGGCCTACTTTCTCTATTCAGCGCAAAAAGTTAGTATTCCATTAATCTCCTCGCACCACGACCTGCTATATACTACTGGTAGATTAGTTAAGGAGCCGCTATGGCAAATCGTTTAATTCATGAAACTAGCCCTTACTTGTTGCAACACGCCGAAAACCCTGTCGATTGGTATGCTTGGGGTGAAGAGGCTTTGCAACGCGCCAAACAAGATGATAAACCAATTTTATTAAGTGTTGGCTATAGCGCATGCCATTGGTGTCACGTTATGGCTCATGAATCGTTTGAAGATCCAGCGACTGCTGCGGTTATGAACGAATTATTTGTCAATATCAAGGTTGATCGTGAGGAACGACCTGATATTGATTCACTGTATATGGCCGCTGTGCAAGCCATGACTCGCCATGGCGGCTGGCCGATGACGGTCTTTTTAACGCCTGATGGCGCACCGTTTTATGGTGGGACCTACTTCCCCCCCGAGCCGCGCCACAATATGCCTTCGTTCCAACAGGTGCTACATGGCGTGGCCGAAGCTTACCGCGACCGTCGCGAAGAAGTGTTTCAGAGCGCCGAGCAGATGCGCGAGCATTTAGAAGATATTTTGAGCTTCGATCTTGAGCAGGTGAAGCTGAGCAAAAGCCAATTGAATGTGGCTGCTCAACGCCAAATGAGCCAATTCGATTCGCGCTTTGGTGGCTATGGCGGTGCGCCGAAATTTCCGCAAGCCTTGATTTTTGGCATGGTTTTGCGTACATGGCTGCGCAGCGAGGATCAAGATGCGCTTAATCAAGTGACCCAAACCTTGCAAGCCATGGCCAACGGTGGCATGTACGATCAGCTTGGCGGTGGCTTTGCACGATATTCGGTCGATGCTCAGTGGCTCGTGCCGCACTTCGAGAAAATGCTCTACGATAATGCTTTGCTCAGCCAGCTCTATCTCGAAACCTACCAAGCCACCCACGATCCGTTTTATCGCCGAATTGCTGAGGAAAGCATCAACTACATTTTGCGCGATATGACGAGTCCCGATGGCGGTTTTTATGCTGCCGAAGATGCTGATAGCGAAGGCGAAGAGGGCAAGTTTTATGTTTGGAGCTTAGCTGAAATTCAGCAATTGCTCAGCCCTGAGGATGCGGCCCTTGCCCAGTTGTATTGGAATATTCAGCCCGAAGGCAATTTTGAGGGCCATGCGATTTTGTATGTGCCCCAAGATCCCAGTGTGGTTGCCAAAGAGTTGAGCATTAGCGAGGCAGATTTGGCCCAGCGGATTGCCGTAATTCGTGCTACGCTCTTGGCCCAGCGTAATACCCGCATTCGCCCAGGCCGCGATGAAAAGATTTTGGCCTCGTGGAATGGCATGATGCTGCGCAGTTTGGCCTTTGCTGCCAATGTGCTCGATAACGCCGATTATCGCGCTGCGGCGATTCGCAACGCTGAATTTATTACCAGCAAGCTGTATCAAAACGGCCAACTGTATCGCTCCTATAAAGATGGTCAAGCCAAATTCAAGGGTTACCTCGAAGATTATGCCTGTGTTGCCGATGGAATGCTGGCCTTGTACGAGGCAACGTTTGATCTGCGCTGGTTGCAAGTGGCGATTGAATTGGCCGAAAGCATGACTGAGCGCTTCTGGGATGCGCAACAACGCAGCTTTTTCGATACGGCCAGCGATCATGAACAGTTGATCACACGGCCCCGCGACCTTTACGACAATGCTACGCCTGCCGGTAATTCGGTGGCGGTTGATGTGTTGCTGCGTTTGGCAACCCTGCTTGATCGCTACGAATATCGCCAATATGCTGAAACGGTGTTGGCGAATTTGAGCGGTGCGTTGCTCCAACTGCCTGGGGCATTTGGGCGCTTGCTGGCTGCCGCCGATTTTGCGCTTGCTGAGCCACGCGAAGTTGCCTTAATTGGCGATCCAGCTGATCCTGCGTTCAAAGCGTTGTTGCAAGCGACCTATCGCAACTACCAGCCCAACAAAGTCGTGGCTGCTTGCAAGCCCGATGATCACGCGGCTCAGCAGCTAATTCCATTGTTGGCTGAACGACCGTTGCTCAACCAACAAGCCACGGCGTATGTGTGTGTGCGGCGGGCGTGCAAGTTGCCAACCAACGATCCAAATGAATTAATCAAACAATTAGGCTAAATTGTTAGCGCAGTTTATGGGCAACCACAGGCTGCGCTCTTTTTTGAGGAGCTATGCGAGATTACATTTTACGCCTGATCGAACAATTTGGCCTTATTTGGCGCAAGATTGTGCGTTTGCACGAGGCTGGCTCAATCGAAGAGGCTCAAGCCACAATCAACACGGCCTATCGCGATTTATTCGATACCCATAGCCATTTTGTCGATTTATTGCCCGATGAAGATTTGCTCAAGTTAGTTCAATTCGGGGGCACGATTGATCTTGATCGTTGTGCGGTGCTGGCAGCTTTGCATGTTGCTGAAGGCCAGTGTTTCCAAGCACAAGGCATGATTGACGAGGCCTATCGGCGTTTTGATCGAGCCTTGATGCTTTATGGAGCCTTGGTGCGGTCAAGTCAGCAAATTCCGCCTGAAGTGCGTGAGGCGGCTAAAGCTGGGCTACACGAATTGAGCAATTACGAGCTAGAGCCTGCAACTCTCGACGATGCTTGGCGCGTCTATGCAGCAGTCGGCGATTATCCCAATGCCGAGGATCATCTCTGGCAGTGGCTTGAGGCGACTGAATTTGCCGAAGCCGCATGCAGTGATGCTCAGGCGTGGTATCATCAATTGCTCACTCGTAGCGATGCCAGCCTTGAGCAATTGGGCTTGCCACGGCAGGAGATCGAGCAAAGCCTTGGCCAACTCGCCGCACATTAGGATTGCATTGCGCTCCAAGGGAGGTTTATTTCGATGAAAATTGCAATTATTGGAACCGGTTGGGGTGCTCGCGTTCAGGTGCCAGCCTTTCGTTCGGCTGGGCTGAAAATCGTGGGGATCGCCGCCCAAAATTATGAAAAAACTCAGCGTGAAGCTGCCACTTTGAATGTTGAAGCCTTTGAACATTGGCGTGATTTGCTCAGCAGCGATGCCGATTTGATTTCGATTGTGACCCCGCCAGGGACGCATTGCGAAATCAGCGTAGCGGCCTTAGAAGCTGGCAAGCATGTGTTGTGCGAAAAACCAACAGCATTAAATGTGCTCGAAGCCCAAACCATGCTCGAAGCCGCCCAAGCCCATCCTGAACAATTAAGTTTGATCGATCATGAATTACGCTTTTTACCAATTTTTCAAATGGCGCGGGCGTTGATTAATGATGGTGCGATCGGCCAGATTCGCCATGTCAATAGCAGCGTGATCTTCTCGTCGCGAGCTGACCCGCAACGTCCTTGGAACTGGTGGAGTGATAAAGAGCAAGCTGGTGGTGCTTGGGGTGCGATTGGCTCACACCAAATTGATATGTTGCGCTGGTTGTGTGGCGATTTTAGCTCAATTCGCGCAAGCTTGCACACCTTTGTAACTGAACGACCACTCGACGATCAACTCTTGCCTGTCACCAGTGATGATTTTGCCACGGCTCAAGTGCGTTTGGCGAATGGTGGTTTTGCCTCAATTATGATTAGTGGCGTGGCGGCACTCAACGAAAACGATCGTATGATTATTCATGGCGAACATGGCGCGATCAAAATTGAAGGCGCTCGTTTGTGGCATGCCGAGCGTGATGGCGAGTGGCAAGAGCGCACGCCTGCTCATACGGTAGCGATTCCAAGCGAAATTAGTGGTAACTTCCCAGTGGGAACGGTCTATCTTGGCCATGCCTTGAAGGCCTACAGCCGTGGTCAGCTTGATGCGTTGGAGCAAGCCGCCACGTTTAGCGATGGCTTGCTGACCCAAAGTTTGCTTGATGCTGCTCATCGCTCCGATGAAAATGACGGTGGCTGGATTACGATCTAGTAGGTTCCCGCACCTCGCGTGCGGGAGCTTGCTTGTTAAGTTCCCTTACCCCAACCCCTCGCCCACTGCGGTGGGCGAGGGGCTTTTTTCTTAGTCGTCCCCCCTCGCCTCGCGTGCGGGAGAGGGGGCTAGTGGGTGAGGGAACTTAGCGAATGCGGCTATTCTACTCAGCTTTAGTCCAATGCAGGCTGGGTAAATCGCGTAGCCGTTGCGCGGCGGTTTCGGCGGTTAAGTCGCGCTGTGGTTGGGCCAACATTTCGTAGCCAACCATAAATTTGCGCACCGTGGCCGAGCGTAACAATGGCGGGTAAATATGGGCATGCACCACATGATGGGGATATTGTTCGCCATCGCAGGGGGCATTGTGCCAGCCAAACGTATAGGGAAACGAGGTTTGGAACAAATTATCGTAGCGAATCAGGGTATGGCTGAGTAAATCGGCGAGGCCATCACGTTCAGCTTCGCTTAATTCGGCCAAGGTGCTCACCGCCCGACGTGGCAAAAGCATGGTTTCATAAGGCCAAACTGCCCAAAATGGCACGACCGCTGCCCAGTAATCGTTGGCATAGACCACCCGTTCGCCCCGCGCTAATTCTTGCTCCACGTAATCGATCAGTAATGGGCGTTGGTGTTGAGCAAAGTAAGCCTTTTGGCTACGCTGTTCGGTGGCGACCAGCGTTGGAATGCTTTCGTTGGCCCAAATTTGGCCATGCGGGTGTGGATTGCTTGCCCCCATCGCTGCGCCGCGATTTTCAAAAATCTCGACATGCTTGATCCAATCGATCGCAGCTAGCTCGCTAAATTGACTAGCCCACAAATCGATGACCAAACGAATATCGGGAATCTCCATTTCGGCCAAGGTCAAATCGTGACGTGGCGAGAAACAAATCACCCGACAAATACCACGTTCGCTATGGGCTTGAAACAGGCCATCATCAAGCGCTGCATTCGGGCTATCGGGCAGCAAGGCGGCAAAATCATTAGGGAACACAAAGGTGCTAGCATAAACTGGGTTGATCTCGCCATTGGCCCGCGTTACTCCAGGGCAAAGGTAGCATTGCGGATCAAAGGCTGGGCGCTGGTCGGGAATGGTTTTTTCGACCTGGCCTTGCCATGGGCGGGCAGTTCGATGTGGCGAAACCAAGACCCATTCGTCAGTCAGCGGGTTGTAGCGGCGATGGGGCGTATCACTGAGATTCATTGGGCTTGCTCCTAAATGACTAATGGTAATGCTCGGCGTAAACCTGCATACTCCACACTTGGCCAAGCAGGATCAATCGAAAGAACTTCGATTCCAGTAGCGCTGCGAATAATTGTATCTTCAATTTTCACGCCAGCTAAACTGGGATTCCAAGCCATTGCTGTGTTGGCTTCGATGATCGTTGGTTCGCCTGGCCGCGCCACAACTTCGCGTGAACGATAGCCAGTTGTGCCACCTTGATGCAACCGCTGCATCTGCTCGACGACACCACGCTTGGTATAAGCCGCTACGGCTGCATCGTAGACTGCGCCAACCGTACTGCCAATTTGGGCGGCGGCGATCATCTCGGCTTCAATTGCAATCACTTGCTCGTAGCTGGCCCGTTCGGCGGCAGTTTCAGGTCGAAAATGAATGTAGCGGCTGACATTGGCATACAAACCGCCTTGCCGCGCACAAACTACCAACATCGCGCGTTGGCCGATTGGCTCGTGGGTGGCTGGCAAGTGGCCATACAACGGCAAACGGCGCTCGCCACCAACCAAGGTCAAGGCTGGGTGAATGCCATGGCTCCAAAGCTCGGCGGCGGCGGCTCCCGCCAATTGAAATTCTGTCCACTCTGGTTTTGCAGCACTCAGTACCTTGGTCATAATCTGGGTAGTCGTGCGACCCAGCGCTTGATAACGGGCAATTTCTTCGGGCACTAAGCGCAATTTAGCCGCAACTAATTCAGGTGGTAGGCCAACCTCGCCTTGAGCTGGCCGATCTGAGGCCACCAAGGTTGCATTGCTCCACTCGCGTACTGCTTGATTGAGCAAATATGGCGTAGACCAACTGGTTGCCCAAAGTTGATATTCGGCGGGAATACCTTGGTCGCGTAGGCGATCAACTTCAACTGAATCAGTCACGATCAAGGCCTGATCAGCAGTAATCACCACCTCGGCAATCCCAGTTTCAGTCGTTAAAATCACCACATTATCTAAGCCCGCTGTGGCCCATGCAAACCAATCGACACCGCGCAACCGCACAGCGCCATATTTATAACGTGCAATCGCTGCACGCACAATGGCAAGCTTGTTAGCTATTTCAGTCATAGCCCAAAATCCTTGTCTAGATGCGATTATTGATGTCTATAGGATACACGAGCCGCAGGGCGCGAAAGTGCAAAATTTGTAACGGGATTAAGCGCTTTGCAGCACCTCGGCGATGATGCTGGAGGCCTCGGTGCATTGCTCACGATTAACATCAACATGGGTTACAGCCCGTAAACGGCCTTTGAATGGCACGATCAAAACCCCTGCTTGGCGTAAACGTTCAACCAATTGTTCAGGGCTAAACGTGCTATCACGCAAGCCAAAAACGATAATATTGGTTTGCACCGAAGCCAAATCAAGCTCAATTTGAGGCAATTGACTGAGTGCTTCGGCCAGCATTTTGGCATTTACATGGTCATCGATCAAGCGTTCGCGGCCTTCGTTGAGCGCAATCATGCCCGCCGCTGCGACTACGCCAACTTGGCGCATGCCGCCGCCAAGCATTTTGCGCCAGCGATGCACCTTTTTGATAAACTCGCCTGAGCCAGCCACAATCGAGCCAATTGGTGCACCCAAGCCTTTGGATAAGCAAAATTGCACGCTATCGACATGCTTGGTGATGGTGCTAGCTGGCACGCCGAGCGCCACCGCTGCATTGAACACCCGAGCGCCATCCATATGCACTGGCAAGTTTTGGCTGCTGGCCCATTGCTGTACTTGCGCCAAATATTCTAACGAAAGCACTGTGCCACCACAGCGATTGTGACTATTTTCTAGACACACCAGGCCTGCCTGAGCCGCATGGGCATCGTAGGCTGGGCGTACTGCCGCATTCAAAGCCGCTAAATCCAGCTCGCCTTGGGCATTGGTTGGGATGGGATGAAACACCAAGCCACCCAAGGCTGAAGCGCCACCCGCCTCATAATGATAAATATGCGATTCATCACCGAGCAACAGTTCTTGACCACGCCCAGCATGGGCCAAAATTGCCGCCAAATTGCCCATCGTGCCGCTTGGCACAAAAATCGCCGCCTCTTTGCCAACCAGATCGGCGGCATAGCGCTGTAATTGATTGACCGTTGGATCATCACCAAACACATCGTCACCAACCTCGGCATGATGCATGGCCTCACGCATGGCCAAACTTGGCTTCGTAACGGTATCGCTGCGCAAATCGATCATGGTTAACTCCTTCAAAATTTTAGCCAATTTTCCACCTAAAGTTGCTGACAAGTGGCTACTGAAGCACCAAACAATTATATCAAAAGCTTTCGGGAACAAATTGCAAGCCTGTGGCGTTGAGTATATAGAAACCAAATAAGCAGCGCATCACCCAAGCCGGATGGAGCTGAGCACTGCTTGTAGAGTTCACTTAATTGCTTATTAGTATGAGGAATGGATAATGAACGCTCGTAACTCAATTATTGGTTGGTCGTTGGCACTGTTGTTGATTGTTGGGTTTGGAATTACCTCGTTGGTGATTTTACCTCGTGGTAGTGCCGCCCAAACCGATACCGAGAGCCGCAAACGAATTTCAGTTACTGGTCGCGGCGAAGTCAAAGTAACACCCGATATTGCCTATGTGACGATTGGGGTCAATACCAACGCAGCAGATGCCAAAAGCGCTTTGAGCGAAAATAACACCAAAATGAATGCCTTGATCGAGCAATTGAAAGCCGCTGGCATTGCCGATGCTGATATTCAAACCACCAACCTTAACATCTCGCCAAGCTACGATTACTCGGGCAACACCCCAGTTTTGAAGGGCTACGATGTCAACAACAGCGTGCGCGTCAAAGTTTCGGTTAGCGATGCTGGTGGTTTATTGGATAAAGTGGTTGAAGTTGGCGCAAACAACATTTCAGGCCTGAGCTTTGATGTTGCCGACCCAGCTAAATCATTGGAAGCCGCTCGCCAAGCTGCCATCAAAGATGCTCAATTGCGGGCCGAACAATACGCCGCCGTTAGCAACGCTCAAGTTGGCGAAGTGTTGGTTATCAGCGAAACGTCAACTCCTGTAACTTACCCAGTGGCCTACGAATCACGCGATATGGCCGCCGGCGCTGGCGCACCAATCCAACCTGGCCAACAAAGCCAAGTCATCGAAGTTCAAGTTATCTTTGAACTCAAATAACCTTAGTTCGATTTCAGCGCTAAATCCTTGAAATTGTGGGCTTGCTCAAGTATGTTGCTTGGGCAAGCCCGTTTTTACTATACCCTGACCCCCAGCCTCTTTCCCACGGCGGCGGGCGAGGGGCATTCTAACCCTGCATTTTCCCCCTCGCCTCGCATGCGGGAGAGGGGGTCAGCTTACAAGGGTAGGTTTTAAAACCCCTCACCCCAACCCCTCTCCCACGGCGGCGGGCGAGGGGCGATCGAATAATCATGGTGGTGCGGTTCCCCCTCGCCTCGCATGCGGGAGAGGGGGTCAGGGGGTGAGGGAACGCTGGCGGTTGTTAATACGATAAACCATGACACCTAGAGCCTAGAGCCGTATCCTCTTCGTGCACTTCGTAAATCAAAACCCAATATGCTATAATGGCTTGGTCTGTTAACAAACATTGTGTGGTGAGAAAACAGTGCAAAGAGCCTCCACGACGTTACAAACAACCCCCATCACGCGGATAGAACCATCCAAAGGCTGGGTTTCGCTGCAATTACGCGAACTCTGGGCCTACCGTGAATTACTGTTTTTTCTGATTTGGCGCGATGTTAAAGTTCGCTACAAACAGACCGTGCTTGGCGCAGCTTGGGCCATCATCCAACCAGTTTTTTCGATGATTGTCTTTACGCTGATTTTTGGCAGGTTGGCCAAATTGCCTTCCGATGGCATTGCCTACGAAGCTTTTTCGATTACGGCGCTTGTACCATGGGCGTTGTTTGCCAACGCACTCAGCCAAGGCTCAAATAGCTTGGTTGGTAACGCCAACTTAATCAAAAAAGTCTATTTTCCACGATTAACTGTGCCAATTTCAACTGTGCTTGGCGGCTTAGTCGATTTTGCGATTGCCTTTGTAGTGATGTTTGGCATGCTGCTGTGGTTTGGCATCACGCCAAGCATCCGTATGTTGGCGTTGCCATTATTCATTATGCTGGTGCTAATTACTGGTTTAGGCGTGAGTTTATGGCTAGCAGCATTAAATGTGCAGTTTCGCGATATTCGTTATGTCATTCCGTTTATGGCCCAGCTTTGGCAATATGGCAGCCCGGTAGCCTACTCCAGCAGCTTGATTCCTCAAGAATGGCGCTGGTTGTATGGCTTGAACCCCATGGTTGGGGTGATTGATGGCTTTCGTTGGTCGATGCTTGGTACAGGCCAAATTAGTTGGTCAAGTATGCTGCCATCGGTGGGCATTGCCTTATTCCTGCTGTTTACCGGAGCTTTATACTTCCGCCGAATTGAAAAACAATTTGCAGATATGGTGTAACAATGAGCGAGATTGCGATTCAGGTTGAGCATTTAAGTAAGCAATTTCGCATTGGGGCGAATGCATTTCAAAAAACCTTTCGCGAAACAGTGTCGGATATGATGTTAGCGCCAGCCCGCCGCTTGCGTTCAGCCATGCGTGGTCAAGGCAGCCAAGCTGCGACCAAGGAATTTTGGGCGCTGCGCGATGTTTCATTCGATGTTAAGCAGGGCGAAGTCGTTGGGATTATCGGCCACAACGGCGCGGGCAAAAGTACCTTATTGAAAGTGCTTTCGCGGATTACCGAGCCAACCACTGGCTCAGCCTTGATTCGTGGGCGGGTTGGCACGCTGCTTGAAGTTGGCACGGGTTTTCATCCCGACCTCACAGGTCGCGAAAATATGTATCTCAACGGAGCGATTTTGGGCATGAGCCGCGCCGAAATTAACCGTAAGTTCGATGAAATTGTGGCCTTTGCTGAGGTCGAGCAATTTATCGACACCATGGTTAAACATTATTCCAGCGGCATGTATTTGCGCTTAGCCTTTGCGGTGGCCGCCCACCTTGAGCCAGAAATTCTGATTGTCGATGAGGTTCTGGCGGTTGGCGATGCTCAATTTCAAAAGAAATGCTTGGGCAAAATGGGCGAAGTTGCCCAGAATGGCCGGACTGTGCTCTTTGTAAGCCACAATATGGCGGCAATTCGCAGCTTATGTCAACGAGTGGTTTGGCTCAACCAAGGCACTGTGCTCAAAGATGGCCCTTCGGCAGCAATTGTCAACGAATATTTGATGCAAACCGTCACTTCAAGCAGCTCTCGCGTCGATCTGCGCGAGGCAACTCGCCATTATGATTATGGTAAGCGCTTTAAGATTAATGACCTGACCTTTAACCACGGCGAGCCAATTTTGCATGGCGAGGTGCTCAACGTCAGCTTCAACTACGAAGCCTATGCCGATGTCTATGGCGTGTCGTTTGGCTATGGGTTTTCCTCACTCGAAGGCACGCGCCTAATGACGGTCGATAGCGATTTGAATGCACCACGCTACCTTATTAAGCGCGGCCAGCACGGCCAACTCACCAGTACCCTCGATACGCTCAACTTGCAACCTGGCATCTATTTGCTTGATGTTGGGGTGCGTTCAGGTGATGGTAGTGCGTTGGATTACCTGCCTGGATGTGCTCAGGTTGAAATTTTGCCTGGCCCGACTACCCCAGCTTCAATGAGCCGCTTGGATTATGCCGGTAATGTACGGCTTGGCGGGCAGTGGCAATGGCCTGAGACGGCCCAAGAGGATCGCGATTAATGCAACCATTAAAGATTCTGGTGTTGACCAGCTTATTTCCACCGCACTATATCGGTGGCTACGAGGTTGGTTGTGGCGATGTGGTTGCTGGTTTACGCGCCAAAGGCCACGATGTAACGGTGCTAACCAGCACCTACGGCGTGGATCGCGAAGTGCGCGAAGGCTTTATCGAGCGTTCGCTGACGATCGATATTCACCCCGTGGCTCAAACTACTTTAGCCCACCAACGCCGTTTATACGAACGTGAACTCCACAATCAGCCACGCATTTTAGCACTTGCCGAAGCGCTAAAACCCGATATTGTGTTTGTTTGGAGTTTCTACCAAGCCTCGATGTCGGCAGTGCGTATGCTCCAAGCACGCGGCTATCGCACAGTCTTTTTCATCTCCGATCATTGGCCAATTCGGATTGGAATTTTCGATCCATGGCACTATATGCCGCGCCATCCTGTGCGTTGGCTTGGGCGCAAACTGCTTGGCCGAAAGCTTGGGCGCAAAACTGGTTTTCGCAATCATTTGCCATTGAGCTATGCCAATGCAATTTTTGCTAGCGACTTTTTGCTCAAGCAAACCCAACCCATCGGCTCCATGCCCAATGCTCAAGTGATTCGCTGGGGTGTTGATTACGATTTGTTTGTGCGCCGTGAACGATCAGCTAGCATGGGCCAGCGCTTATTGTTTGTTGGTCAAATTTCCGGCCACAAAGGCATGGAAACCTTACTTGAGGCCTTTGCCTTGGTGCAACAAAAGCATGGCTTTGAACAAGCGACGCTCTCGATTGTTGGGGCTGGGCTTTCCGCTGAATATACCAGCGAGATGCAGCGCTACGCCGAAACCCTTGGTATCAGCCAAAGCGTTGCTTGGCGGGGCAAATTGCCGCGCCAAGCACTACCCGACATCTACGCCAGCCACGATATTTTGATCTTCCCATCACGTTGGGATGAGCCATTTAGCATTACTGTCGTTGAGGCGCTGGCAATGGGGTTGGTGGTAGTGGCCTCGGATACTGGCGGCACAACCGAAATTATCAAGCATGAACAAACTGGCATGGTGTTTGCCCGCGACGATGCTGCAAGCTGCGCCGACCATATTGCAACGCTCTTTACCCAACCAGCCTTAGCCCAAAAACTCCACAACCAAGCCACCCAGATTGTCGATCGCGAGTTTCGCATGAGCACCATGATCGATCGGGTTGAAGCAGCGCTCTATGCTGCCTGTAACAAGGATTCGCACCATGACTAAATATATTGCTCGCACACGCCAAATTGTTTGGAAAAATTATCTGCGGGCTTTGCCAGCATTAAAAACTGTCAGCCGTGCCTTAGGGATCGAAAATGCTGCTCGTTCGGCGATGCGCACCATTTTGCCCAAAATTCAGGCTAAACGCACCAGTAAATGGGCTTGGGCCAGCGAAACATCCAAATGCCGCGCTCGGCTTGACCCATTTTGTGTCGGTTATGGCTTAGATTTAGGCTTTGGTGGCGACCCAATCAACCCTCGGGCGGTGCGGGTCGATTTACCGCAACCTTATACTGCGGTTGGTCAATATCCAGTGCAATTGGGCGGCGATGCCGATCATTTATATTGGTTTGCCGATAATGTGATCGATTATATTTATTCATCGCATTTGCTCGAAGATTTCGACGATACCAAAGCGGCGCTAAAAGAATGGCTACGCGTATTAAAAGTTGGTGGTCGTTTGGTGATTTTCTGCCCCGATGAACAACGCTTTCGCGTCCATTGCCAAAAAACTGGCCAGCCCTATAATCCTCATCACAAGCATGCCCATTTTTCGCTAGAGTTTGTCAAAGGCTTGCTGCGCGAATTAGGCCAAACCAAATTTATTCATGAAAACCCCGATGTTGATATTTATTCGTGGGAACTGGTGTGCGAGAAAATTGAGGCCTAGTTGTGGCAGACCCAAACCAAATCTCATTTTTAGCGCGAGTTCAGCGCCGCTTGCGCTACGATTGGCAAAGCAAATTTTTGCCGCGCTGGTGGCATTTAAACTTACACCTACGCAAACCCACGATCCGACGAGTATTAGGCTTTGGCGGTGGCCTTGGCGATCAATTGTTATGCACAGCGATTTTTCGAGCCTTGCGCGAACATGACGAAGCCGATCTTTGGATGCAAACCAATAATCCTGAATTATTCGCGCATAACCCCGATATTGCTGGAATAATTCCGGTGATGCCCTATTATTTTAAAATCATTGAACAGCATGGATTGCCATTCAAACGGCTTAATTATACGACCCATATTAAAGAACAAGCCCGCGATTTACCACCACAGCAACATCTGATTACCAATATGGCTTCGGTTTTGGGAATCGATTATCCTGTGGGTGTGCGGCCTTATCTGCACTTAACTGAGACTGAACGTACTCAACACATTATTTCCAAGCCCTATATTGCAGTCCAAAGCTCAATTTTGGCAGCACGCTACCCAATTGCCACCAAAGAGTGGTATCCCGAACGCATGCAAGTTGTAGTCAATCAATTAGCCAAACACTTTACGATTGTGCAACTTGGCATGCCCAGCGACCCCAAACTTGAGCATGTGATCGATCTGCGGGGCAAAGCCAGCATCCGCGAATCGGCGGCAATTTTGCAAGCGGCGCAGCTCTTTATTGGCTTTGTCGGCTTTCAGATGCACTTAGCACGGGCGGTGGATTGCCGCTCGGTGATTATTTTTGGTGGTCGTGAAGCGCCGTTTCAATCGGGCTATAGCTGCAACAGCAATTTGTACACGCCATTAAGTTGTGCGCCCTGCTGGCTCTGGGAGAATTGCCCAATCGAGCGCCAATGTATGCAGGAAATTACGCCAGAAATGGTCTTGGCGGCGGTCGAAGAACAATTAGGCTTAGTTGGCCAGCCATTGAAAATCGATTATATCAAGCCCCGCCCAGCCCATGAATTGATCGAATTGGAGATTCATTGTGCATGAATTAACTGCCACGCTAGCCAAATTAAGCCAACAACGGGTCTTAATTGTTGGCGATGTTATGCTCGATGAATATATTTGGGGCGATGTGACCCGCATTTCGCCTGAAGCGCCAGTGCCAATCGTCAATGTGCGTTCGCGCAGCTATCGGCCAGGCGGAGCTAGCAACGTTGCCGCCAGTATTGCCGCACTGAATGCCGAGGTGCTGCTTGGCGGGGTGATCGGCGACGATTTGGCAGGCCAACAGCTCAAAATTGCCCTCCAACAGGCGGGCGTTGCTGATAGCACAGGCTTGATCAGTGCTCAACGCCCAACCACGCTCAAAACCCGCATCATCGCCCATAACCAACAGATGTTGCGCTATGATAGCGAGGTCAGCACGGCGCTTGATGAAGCGAGCGAAGCAGCACTGTGCGCTTGGGTTGATCAACAGATTGCTAATTGCCAAGTTTGTATTCTCTCGGATTATGCCAAGGGGGTGCTGACTGAGCGAATTTGCCAGCATGTGATTCAACAGGCACGGTATTACAACATTCCGGTGGTGGTTGATCCCAAGGGCATCAATTATCAGCGTTATGCCCAAGCCAGCGTAATTACGCCTAATCTGCAAGAAACCCAAGTTGTGACTGGGCTAAGCCTCCAAACGCTTGAACAACTGCACCATGCTGCTGATCAATTGTTGGATTTGCTGCAAGGTGCAGCGCTGATTATTACCCGCAGCGCTGATGGCATGGCGCTCTATCGCAACGACCATGCCCCTGTCTTTTTGCCAACCCATGCCCGCAACGTCTACGATGTGACTGGAGCAGGTGATACGGTTGTAGCAATTTTGGCCTTGGCGCTAGCTAGCGGTAGCAGTTTGGAGCATGCCATGCAATTGGCCAATCTAGCAGCCGGAATTGTGGTGGGCAAAGTTGGCACGGCTACCGTCGATCTGGCCGAATTATCGCAAGCAGTTACCAGCCTTTATTTGTAATGGATTATGAGGTTCGCAACCAGTTTCGCCGTACCCTCACCCCCAACCCCTCGCCCACTGTGGCGGGCGAGGGGTGTATTTCCAGAGTGATTCCCCCTCGCCTCGCGTGCGGGAGAGGGGGCTAGGGGGTGAGGGTATGCACGTCATTGCCAACCAATTAACCATTACATGTATTAATTATCAAAGGAACCGCTATGTCGTGGAAAAGCCGAGTCCGGCCATTTATCCCCAAGCCAGTGTTGCAACGTTATATCGCTTGGCGCGTTGCCAATAATCAAAAAACTGTGCGCCAACGCCTATTCGAGCAATATGGCCGCTACGCCGAATATACATTAACCCAACGCTCGCTACCTGAGCTATTTCCCGAAGGTCGTCAGGCCAGCATCGAAGTGCCAGTTGCGGCGATTGTGCGCGACGACACCATGGAAATGCCTTTGGCTGAATTGCTATCATTGGCGGGTGTGACCCAAATTAGCCAACCCAAAACTATTTTTGAATTTGGCACCTACATGGGCGCAACCACGCGCATGATGGCTCAGCATAGCAGCCCGGAAACCAAAATCTACACGCTTGACCTCGATGTCAAGACCCGCAACGAGTATTTGCGGCGCAATGGCTATCAGTTTGAATTAAGCTTCACGCCAGGCCAACACTTTCACAATACCCCTGAGGCCAGCAAAATCACCCAGCTTTGGCTTGGTTTAGAGCCATTCGATTTTAGCCCATATTATGGCCAAATGGATTTAGTCTTGGTTGATGCTGATCATTCGTATCCCTTCGTTAAGGCTGATACCGAAGTGGCGCTGAAATTGGTGCGGCCTGGTGGAGTAGTTGTTTGGGATGATTATACTTGGGTCGATGCGCATCCTGAGTGTGTTGGGGTCACCCGCTGTGTCAACGAATTGGCTGAGCGCTTGCCGATTTACCGCATCAAACAAACTCGTTTAGCGATCTATCGAGTGCCTGCATGAAACGGCGACTCTGGTTCGTCACCGATAGCACAGCCCTTGGGGGAGCCGAGGGCTATTTAGAAACCCTGTTGCTCAATGCCGACCAACAGCAATTTGAACTTGGCTTGTTGCTGCCGCCGCGCCCAGCCACCCAACCCTTGATCGATCGAGCCAAAGCCCATGGAGCGAGCATTGCAACCTTGGATGTGGTGCACGAGCATGGGTTATCGCTGAAGGCAGTCAATCAAGCGGCACGACTTTTTCGCCAATTACAGCCTGATATTGTGCATTTCGTTGTGCCTTCACCGCGCCGCGCCGCAGAATTGGTGCTTGGGGCGGCCTTGGCGCGAGTGCCACGCCGAGTTATCACCTTCCAGTTGGTCACGCCAATTCCCCGCTTCAATTGGCTTTCCCATCATCTGCGGCTGCTCAATCGGCGTTGGCAATACGCCACCTTACACGCTGGCATCGCGGTTTCGCAAGGCAATGCTCAATTGTTATTAGAGCAATTTGGCTTTCCCAAGCGGCGTTTGCATACCATTTATAATGCGGTTGATAGCCAACGCTGGCAGCCGCAACCGCGCGATCCTGCAACTCGTGCAGCGTGGCAAATTCCCGCCGATGTGCCACTTTTAGGCGTGGTTGGGCGTTTGAGCCGCCAAAAAGGCCACCAAATTTTATTCGAGGCCTTACCAACGTTGTGGCAAGCGCAGCCGAATTTGCATGTCGCATTAATCGGCGAGGGCGATTTAGCTGACGAATTACGTCAAGCTGCCCAACAACTACCCAAGCCAAATCAAGTGCATTTTGTCGGCCAGCAAACTAATATGCCTGCGGCTTTGGCCGCACTTGATGTTTTTGTCTTGCCATCGCTGTACGAAGGCTTATCGTTTGCCTTGCTCGAAGCCATGGCCAGTGGGCAAGCAATTGTTGCCAGCAGCACCGATGGTACACGCGAAGCAATCAGCGATGGAATCCAAGGTCTATTGGTTGAGCCAGGCCAAAGTGCTGCGCTGGCGCAGGCAATCGGGCGCATGCTCAGCGATCAATCATTAAACCAAGCCTGTCGCCAAGCCGCCCGCCAACGCATTCAACAACAATTTGAGTTGCAAACGATGTTGCAACGCACGTTTGATTTGTATCGAGCATAGGGATCAGGGGCTAGGGGTCAGGGGTCAGGAAAGAGAGCATAGAACATAAAGATATGAGTGCTTAGTTATTGAGTGATGGAAACTTAACGCAGAGGCGCAGAGCAATAATGGCTCTAGGCTATTGGTATTCCCAACGAATCTCCGATTGCCCATAGCTTATAGCCAACTCCCCTTCGTGTCCTTCGTGTCCTTCGTGGATCAGAAACATAATCAAATACATCTGTGCCAATCTGTGGCTAAAAATCAACCTTTATGATTGCCCTATCTGATCTCTGCCTCCTAGCCACTCGTGAATCAGCCTAAAGCACGATTGCCCAAAGCTGCAACCTAGCCTACAATAGCACTGCGCAAGAGCGCAAGCTGAGACTAAAGCTCAAGCTGAATCGGCAAACGTCGTGTTAGAAAGTGGAGGTTCGAATCCTCCCCCAGCCACCAACTTAGGCTGGGTAGCCCAATTGGCAGAGGCGCTAACACAGCCACTCAAATTCAGATTATCGCTCTAGATTCAGTATTCGCTGTTGAACATCAAGTCAAGCACTATCATGCATATACCGCTGGATGCTAGTTCGAATCTAGCCAGCTCCGCCAAACTTTGGGGCCGTAGTTTAATGGAAAAACCCAGCGCTCTTAGGACTGACGTGGTAGTTTAAACGTATTGATGTGTGCAAATCAATAGCACTGCCGAGGCCCGACACTAGGCTAGAGTTCGGGCCTCATTTTTTAATCAATATGCAGTTGATCAAGCCGTTTGCTAGTTTGATGTGCCAAATGCTGGCGTTTGGCCCAGCCAACCCGTTGCGCCGCGTAGATTCCGCGATGGCCCGAAATGGCGTAGGCAATGCAGGTTGTGAGCATCAAAGGCCCAAGCAAGGCCGAGCCAAATAATTCAACTCCCATCAAGACACAGGCAATCGGGGTATTAGCAGCCCCAGCAAACACTGCAATAAAGCCCAATGCCGCCAACAGATCAGTTGGCACACCAAATAATTGCGCTAAAGCTGAGCCAAGCGTCGCGCCAATCACAAACAATGGCGTTACTTCGCCACCTTTAAAGCCCACGCCCAAGGTCAAGCCAGTTAACAATAATTTGAGTGCAAAAGCCCAAAATACAACGCCTCGTGGCTCAAAAGCCTGCGCCAGCAACGGCAAGCTTAGCCCATTGTAATCACGCGTATTCAACAAAAAACTGATGCTTACAATCAGCCCGCCACCAGCCACTGCCCGCAAAATTGGGTTGGGCAGCCAACGCCGTGACCAGGTTTGCACCAATTCAGTCCAGATCGCAAACGCACTGCTGGCTAAGCCAAAGCAAATTCCTGCTCCAACTAAAATCGCCCAGATCATGCTCAAATCGGGTACACTGCCTACATGATAATGGCTATGGGCAACATTCAGCCAACGCACCACTCCATCGCCAACTAAGGCTGCCACCAAACATGGCAACAACGCTTCATAGCGCAAAACCCCAAATGCTAGCACTTCCATGGCGAAAATTGTGCCGGCTATCGGCGTACCAAAGACGCTGCTGAACCCCGCGCTGATGCCCATCATTACTACCAAACGCCATTCAGCTTGGGGCAAGCGCCACCAACGCCCGATTCGCGCTGCCAAACTCGCGCCCATTTGCACTGCCGTCCCTTCGCGCCCAGCCGAGCCACCACCAAGATGGGTCAACAAGGTTCCGAGCAACACCAACGGAGCCATGCGCAAGGGAATTCCCGCCGAATCAGGGTTATGCAGTTGTTCAATGATCAGATTATTGCCAGCCGCCACGCTTGTGCCAAAACGCTGATAGAGCCAAGCCACCAAGCCACCAAGCAACGGCAAACTGAGTAATAGCCACCAATTGGTGGTTTGCAAGCTGGTCACCCAAGCCAAACTGACTAAAAAGAAGGCACTTGCCACACCAGCAGCAAAGCCTATCACCAAAGCTAATCCAGTCCAGCGCCCAACTTGGCGCATCAGCGTAATAATAGTTCCCAACATCTGATTCCTAAACTACCCAATCTGGTTTTAAAAACTATTCCCGATCTTCTGTCCAGTCAACCGAATCACGCTAATTTCGGGGCGCTTGCCAAACCGCAGCGGCGGCCCAGTAAATCCCCAACCACGATTAACATAGATCTGGCTGTTGGCAAGTTGATAGCGCCCAGCCACAAAACGATCGCGCGAACGCACGGCGCTTTCGGTCAAGATCGGAACCCAGATCTGGCCGCCATGGGTATGCCCGGCCAGAATCACCTGTGGCCCATACGACTTTACCACACTTGGTGCAAAAATTGGGTTATGCAACAACGTGATGCAGGGATCACCAGCCGATAGCTTAGCAAATGCGCGGGTCAGATCAATGCTGCTATGGCTCCAGCCATCACCATCATCATGTTTTGGGTCATCTAAGCCCACCAAATTCAAACGATCAGCGCCACGCCGAATAACCGTTTGCTGATTGATCAACAGTCCAAGATCTGCCCGTTTAATCGCCCAAATCATGCGATCAATATCGCCAGTGTAGTAATCGTGGTTGCCGAGCACCGAAAAAATGCCTTCGCGAGCTTGTAATTGACGCAAGGGCACAGTTGCATCATCAGCAAATTTTGCATGCTGATCAACAAAATCACCAGTAATTGCTACAATATCAGCATCAAGTTGATTAATCAGGGCCACAGCGCGGGCTACATCAGCAGCGGGAGTATAAGCACAAACATGCAAATCGCTTAATTGGACAATTTTAAAGCCCTCGAAACGGCTTGGCAAATTGGCAATCGGTAACTCAAGCTCAACAATTTCTGGGTTAAATGGCTCGATCACACTGCTATAACCAACCAAACCACCCAATAAGCCAGCTTCAAGCATAAAACGCCGCCGACTTAACGTTTCTGCATTGGGAGAGGGTTCAACCATTAAATTAGCTTTAGTTGCAGCGAGTAAACGACGGCCAAGCCACAAGGGATGCAGCAATAACAGCAAGCCAAATACTAAGGGCAAGCAGACCAATGCTCGAAATATCCATTGAGCCAGCCAAAAACGCCAACCTGTTTGCTCAGCCAGCCACTGCCAATCTTTGAGCCACGCCAAATTCCAGCCAAACAGGCCGCCCAGCAAGCCCATCCCAGCCAGCCAAATGCCGATGTTCAAACCCCAAAACCCAAGCTTACGCACCACAAGCCTGCTCTCCACGTATCCAATCGGTTTCATCATTCTAGCACTCAAGTATGTTGGCATACAGCAATCAATACAATCAATCGCTAGTCCACTCTGATTGTTAGGAGTCGCACTGAAGAACATAGAGCAAAGAACATAGAACATAGGGAAGGGATGCAGGCTAAATCAAAAGGCAGAAGTCAAAAATCAAAAATGGAGCTAGATTTTAACGCAGCGGCGCAGAGCATAAAAGAACATAGAACATAGAGCAAAGAACATAGGGGATCAGGCGCTTGGCATAGTAGAATAATCAAACAAATCTGTGCCAATCTGTGGCAAAATAAAACCTTCGTGGGCTTCGTGTCCTTCGTGGATCAATCGGGGTACAATCAACGTCGAGCACTATTCAATTATTGGAGAACGTTTGATGCAGATTAATCCAGCATTAGCGCAGGCAATTGAGGCCGATTCAGGCTTTGAATTGACCCAAGTGGAGTTTATCGGAGCAGGTTGGTTTGCCCAAGCCTATCGATTTTGCAGCCAAGCCAAGCATTATGTAGTGCGGATTAGCAAGCATTACCACGATTTTTTAAAGGATGTCTACGCCTACCAGCATTGGGGCCAACAACTACCAATTCCAGCAATTCTGGCGCATGGTCAATTTGCTGATGGCTGGGCCTACGCGATTAGCCCACATATTGCAGGCCAAACAATTGTCTCACTCGAAGCAGCAGAACTCAGGCAAATTCAGCCAGCACTCTTTAAAAGTTTGCAGCAACTGCATCAACTTAAGCTAGGACCAGTCACCGGCTGGGGTTCGGTCAACAGTCAAGGCCATGGTCGCTATCAATCATGGGCTGAAGAAGTTTTAGATATTGGCAATTACAAATTTGATTTCGATTGGCATGATTGGATCAAACGTGATGATCAAACAGGGACGTTGCTGCGGCAAGGTTATCGGCTAATGGAGCAATTGTTGAGCACAATCAGCACTGAACGATCTTTAATTCATCGTGATTTTGGCTTTGATAATGTGCTGTGTCAGCCACCAACAATTGTGGCCGTGCTCGATTGGGCCGATTTTGGCTATGGCGATTGGGTTTATGATATTGCCCAGCAAAGCTGTTATGGTCAAGCTGAAATCTATTTACAGCCATGGCTCAAATTCGCCCAACAACACGATTTAATTCCTGATAATTTTGAAAAACGTTTGCACTGCTATTGGCTGCGCATGAATTTGACCGATTTGATTGTCTCACAGTTGCGCAACGATTGGCATTGGCAGCGTAAAATTGTGGCAGAATTGAGCTGGTTGATTGAGAATCCTGTGGTAGTGAGGTTGAATCAATGAAGATCACCACAAGTCAAGAGCTGATCGGCTGGCATCGGTATCTTGAGCAATTGGGTCCACGGCTGACTGGCAGTGAGGCTCATCAGGCCTTTATCGAATTTTTAGCGACAGAATTAACCAGTTTGGGCTGTGAGGTTCAGCGTGATCGCTATTATTTTACCCGTTGGCAAGCTCAAAACTGGAGTTTAGCGCTCCTCGATAGCGCTGGCAACGAAACGAGCATTCCCTGTAGCTTTTATTACCCATATTCAGGCTCTACACCGCCTGAGGGCATCATTGGCGAGTTGGTGGATTGTGGCAAAAGCCCTGGCAATTTTCAGCAAGCTGCTGGCAAAATTGCTTTGGTTGAAGTGGCAGTTCCGGCGTTACCAACCATGCTATTTCTGCACCCAACCAAATTCGCCCAAGCCCAGAAATTGCCAAAACTGCTGCGAAACCCAACCCTTGGCTCGTTTTTGACTGGCCCAAATTTAGCCGCCGCCAAACAAGCTGGAGTAAAAGGGGTAATTTGCATTTGGTCGAAAATCTCAGCGGCCAATGCCGATGCTCAATATTTGCCCTTCACCACCAGCTATCAAGCTTGCCCAGCGCTTTGGGTCAACGCTGCGGTTGGTCAGCAACTCAAACAGGCAGTTGGCCAAAAGATTCGCTTCACCCTCGAAGCAACGCTCACTGAGCAATGCCCAACTGATAGCTTGTATGTGGTTTTGCCAGGTCAGCAATCCAACGAAAGCCTTTTGATTAATACTCATACCGATGGGCCGAACGCACCTGAGGAAAATGGCGCACTGGGCTTGCTGGCATTAGTGCGTTGGTTCAAACAGCAGCAGCATCAACGGAATTTGATTTTTATTTTTGCCACAGGCCATTTTCAATTGCCGCAACTTGGCAAGCATGGCCAAGCTACCAGCACATGGCTCGCTGAGCACCCCGAATTGTGGAATGGCCAGCAAATGCGGGCAATTGCAGGTGTGACCTTAGAGCATTTGGGCTGTACTGAATGGCTCGATAATCGGGCATTAAGCGATTATCAACCAAGCCAGCAACCTGAACTTGAGCTAACCTACACCACCAGCCCAATGTTGGAGCAACTGTATTACACCGCGTTGTTGCAGCGCACCAAACAGCGGGTACTCACGATTATGCCAATTAACGAGATTTATTTTGGCGAGGGCGAGCCATTCTACAAAGCCAACATTCCGACAATTTCGCTGATTCCAGCGCCTAATTATCTATGTGCCACACCGAGCAACGCTGTAATCGATAAACTTGATTTTGATTTGATGCAGCAACAAATCGAAACCTTCGCCCGCGTGATCAAGATGATCGATCAGATCAGCACTAGCCATTTGGGCGTAGCTGAACCCCAGCCATTTAGCCTTGTTGGCAGTGTATTCCGCCGCATGGTTGGAGCCAATCAGCGGCACTAAATCACCACAGCCTCAAATTCGATCTGTTCAATTTCAAAGTAGGGGGCAAAGCAACAAACCCATGCTTGGCGCTTTGCCCCTTGTTCATTTAATATATCCAGCAAGAAAACCTGATTTTGGCGGCGATCACGGCCATCAAACGGGCCAAAATCCAAATAGCAACGCCTTTGGCTTGTAATTTGATACTGATTTTCTACGGCCCAAATCTTGATTGATTGCTTAATTGCCTGCGATTGCTTAACGCTGAGATACAGACCAAGGACAGCAATCAATCCCAGTATAAATGATGATATAGCATACAGCATTATTCAACTTCCAAATCAATTTCATAGTTGCCAAAGAAATAGCCGCGATAGCGCAACCAACCTGCAATCTGTTGGCCTGTTTGATCACGTAATTCAATTTTGTACACTTGGTCGTTTTCGCCAGTGCGCCAGAGAAATGGCCCTAAATTGAGCCAAGGCCGCTTAATTTCGATAATTTGATAGTGCTGACCGATAGCCCAAGCTTCAATATGTTCGTTGCGCTTAAGAATTTGATAACGCCCAAGCAAAAAGGCCCCACTCACCACAGCCAACGTTACTAAAACATATACAGTCATAACAATCCTTCCTTTACACTTGCTCTCAATACGTTCATCCAAACCGTTCGTTACGAATCAAAGCGCACATCAAGTTGATCGGAGAATAGGCCGCTAATCCAGCCACCACAACGCACCCAGATTGCCCGTGCCATCCCTTGTGGATCAATCACATCGACATAGAATACGGTATGATACTTACCAGAACGCCAAAAGAACGGGCCACGCCGCAACCATCGTTGCTCCAAGGCGATAATTCGATAGCCATTGGTAGCAGCCCATTGCTGAATTAATTGCACCGAACGTTTATGTTCAAACACATGCCAAGCGATAATTAGGCCCAAGAAACCAACAAACATCAGAAATGGTAAAAACGAATCCATCATCAATCCTTTCAAACTCTCAGAACGTAGAATCGTTATACTATAGGCTGTACGTGCTGATGCATGTGGAGTTGCAAACATGAGCAATGAGCTATTTCTACGCCGCAAATGGACATTCAAGGCCCATGGTTCGCAGGTGGTGATGATCAAACGCCCAGTTGAATCGAGCGAACATGTGATGATGAAGGCATTAATTTGGGCGTTGTATTTGCCCAATTATCCTGAGGCACGGGTTGAAACGCCAATCGGCTTGCGCTATAAGCCCGATGTGATTGCACTGGATTGCCAAGGGTTGCCGAGTTTTTGGGGCGAGGCTGGCCATGTGGGCATGGATAAGCTGGAAACCTTGCTCAAGCGCTATCGCCACACTCATTTTGTGTTTGCCAAATGGGATAGTAATTTAGAAGCCTTAGCTCAGGTGGTTAGCGAATTGACCAGCAGCATCAAACGCTCAGCCCCGATTGATCTGCTTTCGATCCCGGCTGACAGTGGCGAGCGTTTCTTTGGCGCTGATGGCACAATTACGGTTGAGCATAGCCAGATTAATTATCGGCGTTTAATGCAGCCATAATTTGGCTAACGGTGTGTTCATGATCTTCGCCAGTGCAATCTACGGTGATATTGGCAAATTGGCGATACAGCGGCACGCGCTCGGCATATAAATCGGCAAAACTTTGGCCTGGCTGCATCACAATTCCCCGCGAATCCATATCGGTGATGCGTGGCAACAGTTCATCGAATGCGATTGAAAGATAGACGATTGTGCCAAGCCGCTGGAAATTGGCCATAGCATCGGGGCTATAAATCACGCTGCCACCAGTCGCCACCACATATTGATCAAGCTCTAGCTCAGCGCAATATTGATTTTCGACCGCACAAAATTGCTCAGCGCCTAGCCGTTCGAGAATCTCAATCAAGCGGCCATGCTGGCGGGTTTGAATCACCACATCGGTATCAATAAAATCAAAAACTAAGGCTTTAGCTAATAAAATGCCCAGCGTACTTTTGCCCGATCCAGGCATGCCAATTAAAATCACATTGCGATGCTGCGCCATTGCCAAATCTCCAAACACAAGCGTGGGCTGTATTATACGCCAAGCAGCGTAAATACAAAAAAGCTCGCACCGCGATCAGGGAGAGATCGGCGCGGTGCGAGCAATGCAGGGTGTTTTACCATCGCAAAGCCGGCTCACTGGCTTTGCAATAGTCGCAGATCTGTAGGATTCAGGAGCTAGGGATCAGGGGTCAATTTGGCTATAGGCTATGGGCTATCGGAATTATTGCAATACCACAAAATGTTCCGATAGCTCAGCACAATAGATGCTCTGCGCCTCTGCATTAACAGTTATCTAATCCCTGATGACTCCTAAATCCTACTTTTGCCTTTTGATTTCTGCCTTTTGACTTTACTAATGGGCTCCAACAAATTGTTCGTGCTCGGTCGAGCCGCTCAAGGCGGTGGTCGATGACATGCCACCTGAAACTGCTTGCGCAACCAAATCGAAGTAGCCAGTGCCAACTTCGCGTTGGTGCTTGACGGCGGTATAGCCTTCGCTTTCGCGGTTGAATTCAGCTTGTTGCAATTGCACATAGGCGCTCATGCCTTGGTCGCGATAGCCGGTTGCCAAATCGAACATGCTGTAGTTCAAGGCGTGGAAGCCCGCCAAGGTGATGAATTGGAACTTGTAACCCATCGCGCCGAGTTCGCTTTGGAACTTGGCAATCGTGGCATCATCCAAGTTGCGCTTCCAGTTGAATGATGGCGAGCAGTTGTAGGCCAACAATTTGCCTGGATATTGAGCATGGATCGCTTCAGCAAATTTCCGTGCTTCTTCCAAATCTGGGGTTGAGGTTTCACACCAAATCAGGTCGGCATATGGAGCATAGGCCAAGCCACGGGCAATTGCTGAATCGATCCCACCGCGAATACAGAAGAAGCCTTCGGGGGTGCGTTCGCCTGTACAAAACTCGCGGTCACGTGGATCAACGTCGCTGGTCAAGAGGTATGCACCGTTGGCATCGGTACGAGCGACGACCAAGGTTGGTACGTCCATCACGTCGGCAGCCAAACGGGCAGCTTGCAGCGTGCGAATAAAGTGGCTCGTTGGGATCAAGACCTTGCCGCCCAAGTGGCCACATTTCTTTTCTGATGATAATTGATCTTCGAAGTGCACCCCAGCCGCGCCAGCTTCGATCATAGCCTTCATCATTTCAAAGGCATTCAGTGGGCCACCAAAGCCAGCTTCAGCATCGGCGATGATGGGCGCGAACCAGTAGGTACCATCTTTAGCTTCTGAGTGATAAATTTGGTCGCAGCGTTGCAAGGTTTGGTTGATCCGTTTGACAACTTGTGGCACGCTGTTAGCGGGATACAAGCTTTGATCGGGATACATTTGCCCAGCCATATTGGCATCGGCGGCAACCTGCCAGCCACTCAAGTAAATCGCCTTCAAGCCTGCTTTGACCATCTGCATGGCTTGATTACCAGTCAGCGCACCCAACGCATGCACGTAATCTTCGGTGTGAAGGAGATCCCACAAGCGTTCAGCACCCATCCGAGCTAAAGTTTGCTCAATAATCACTGAACCGCGCAAGCGCACAACATCTTCGGCTGTGTAATCGCGCTGAATCCCTTGCCAACGTGCGTCCGTTGCCCAACCCCGTTCCAGTTCTGTTGTTGAGATACCGTTCGTGGTGTTCATGGCTGACTCCTTTGTCAAATTACAATGGTGGCTATTCATTACAATCGCTCAAAGCGCTTGGGCAACGTCGCCAAGGTAATGAAAATCAAGAATCTATCCCAGCGTAGAATTGCAGGTTTTGGTCATTGTTGTTTGATGCCAGCACCTGCAAGCTGCCAATTAATTCACATTAATCGATTTGTTCGTAAGCAGGAAGCGTGAGAAATTCGGTAAAGGTTGGGTTGGCAACCAATTGATCAAACAATTGGCTAGCCCGATCATAATGACCGTTGCGATAGCGTTCTGCGCCAACTTCTTGTTCGATCTTGGCCAGTTCTTCGACGATCAACTCGCGCACCCAATCGAGGGTGATTTTGCGAAAATCTTCGGTAATGCCATTAGGTTGATGTACCCATTGCCAAACTTGAGCACGGGAGATTTCGGCGGTTGCGGCATCTTCCATTAAGTTGTACAGCGGCACGCAGCCTAAGCCACCCAACCAAGCTTCGATATATTGGATGCCAACGCTGATATTTTTGCGCAGGCCTTGCTCGGTAATCGGCGCTGATGGCTCGAAGCGCAGTAAATCATCGGCAGTAATTTCAACATCAAGCTGCTTGCCAATTTGGTTAGCTTCAGGCATCAAAGCATCAAAGGCGGCCTTAGCTAACGGAACCAAACCTGGATGAGCGACCCATGTGCCGTCGTGGCCGTCGCGAGCTTCGCGCTCTTTATCGGCTTGCACTTTGGCGAGGGCTTCGGCATTGGCTTGGGCATCGTGCTTGATCGGAATCTGAGCAGCCATCCCGCCCATTGCGTGAGCACCACGGCGATGGCAGGTTTTGATCGCCAGCAACGAATATGAGCGCATAAAGCGTGAAGTCATCGTCACTAAAGCACGATCAGCCAGCACAAAATGTTGTAATTTAGCAAATTTCTTGATGCAGCTGAAGATGTAATCCCAGCGGCCACAGTTGAGGCCAGCCGAGTGGTCGCGCAATTCATACAGAATTTCGTCCATCTCGAAGGCGGCCAAAATTGTTTCAATCAAAACCGTTGCCTTGATTGAGCCATGGGGCAGGCCGAGTTGCTTTTGGGCAAACACGAACACATCATTCCACAAACGGGCTTCGCGATGGCTTTCGAGTTTTGGCAGATAGAAGTAAGGAGCCGAGCCACGTTCGAGCAAGGTTTTGGCATTGTGGAACAAATACAAACCAAAGTCGAACAGACCACCAGCCAAGGGTTCGCCATCGACGGTGACATGCTTTTCGAGCAAGTGCCAGCCACGAGGCCGCACAAACAGCACCGCAACCTGATCGTTTAATTGATAGGCTTTGCCAGCTTCATTGGTGAAGCTTATCGTCCGATTGACCGCATCGCGCAAGTTAAGTTGGCCGCTGACCAAATTATCCCAGCTTGGAGTGGTTGCATCTTCACAGTCGGCCATGAAGACATTGGCTCCAGAGTTGAGCGCATTGATGATCATTTTGCGATCAATTGGCCCAGTAATTTCCACGCGACGATTACGAATCTCATCGGGGATGGGCGCAATTTGCCAGTCGCTAGCACGAATATGGGCAGTTTCAGCGAGAAAATCAGGGTTTTCGCCTGCATCAAGGCGGCTTTGGCGTTCCACTCGTCCGAGCAATAAGTCGCGGCGAGTTTGGTCAAAAGTGCGATGCAAGGCAGCTAAGAAGTGTAGGGCTGGTTCCGTCAACAATTCCGCCGCAGCGGGGGTGATAGGGGCGTTGATTTTCACGCCATGTTGCCGATCGGTCATGCGGTCGTTCCTTTCCGGTGCGTCACCATCGACGTAGGATTGGTGCATGGATTCTGGTAAAAATTGGCTTGGTAGATAATTTTTATCGCCAGCGAATTTTCACTGAATGAAGAATATCACAATGTTTTCTATCTGTCAAGCGAATATTCGCTAGCAGATAATTTAGTTTATTTAGATAATCTACAAAGAGTTTAAAAACCGAAACCGCGAAGAGTACGAAGAACGTGAAGGCTGTTTTCGCCACAGATTGGCACAGATTATTTTGATTCAATTCTTGCTTGCCCAACACCAATAGCCAAACTTCATAATTTATCCCTCATAATTCATCCTTAAAAAATGAGGATCGAGCTATTGCTAGCTCGACCTCGTATGTTCTATGCTCTATGTTCTGATTAATGAAACGCCGCCATTCCAGCCGCTCCAGCTTCGCCAGTTTGTTCGATTTGGGCCTCAGCTTTTTTGCGACCACCACGCAATTCGATCTCTTTGAGGAAGAAAACCACCACAAAACCCAAAAGCGTAATGCCAAAACTGAAGATAAACACATGATGAATGCCATCGACTAAGCCATATTTGACTGCGCCTAACAAGGTGTTATAAAGCGCTTCGCCCTGCTGGCCGCCTTGGGCAAACTGAGCTTGAATCAGTGATTGGGTTTCGGGTGAGAGCAAAATTTGCGGGTTGTTGAAGGCTGCCAAACTTTCGGCTGGCACATTTTGGGCAACTTCGGCTGGAATTGCCGCCTTGAAAGCTGGCAAATAGGCCGAATTCATCACCGAACCCATCGCTGCCAAGGCAATTGTGCTGCCAATTGAGCGGAAGAAGGTCAAAGCTGAGGTGGCTTGGCCAATTTTGTTGGGCAAGGCATTTTGGGTAATCAAGGTATACAGCGACATCCCCGCACCCATACCCAAGCCGAGCACCACCATATCTATCGCCACATTAGTATTGGTCGAATTGATATCGAGTTGCAGCAGCAGGAAGCCGCCTAACACGCTAATCGCCATACCAACAATTGCGATAATTTTGTATTTACCTGTTGCTGCCACAATTTGACCTGCTACCACGCTACAGATAATCGCAGTTAGCATCAACGGGGTCATAATCAGGCCACTATTGGTAATCGAGGTGCCAATTACGCCTTGCACAAACAAGGGCAAGAAGAAAATATTGCCAAACAGCGCCATATTCGAGATGATTGTGATCAACACCGAGATGCGGAAAATGCTATTTTTGAACAGGCTTGGCTCGATAATTGGCTGGCCATTGTTACGTTCAAGCCATGCTTCAAAGGCAATGAATGCACCCAAAAATACAATCGAAAGCCCAAACATGCTCAAAACTTGAGCTGAAAGCCAAGCGTATTGCGAACCAGCCCAGGTAAAGCCCAGCAACAGCGGCACTGTACCAGCAACCAACAAGATCGAGCCGATGTAGTCGATTTTGACCCGTTGGGCTTTGCGGCCAAGGGTTGGCATCAAAAACACTAAAGTCAAAAGCGCGATAATGCCCAACGGCAAATTGACGTAGAAAATCCAGCGCCATGAAACGTGTTCAGTCAACCAGCCACCAGCGGTTGGCCCAAGGATGGCCGAAATCCCAAAAACCCCACCAGTGATGCCTTGCCAGCGAGCGCGTTCGCGGGGTGTGAACAAATCGCCAACAATCGCCAAGGCAATTGGCATTAAGGCGGCTGCACCTAAGCCTTGCAAACCACGAAAGATGATTAATTGGTTCATGCTTTGGGCCGCGCCACACAAGCCTGAGCCAATCAAAAAGACAATTAAGCCAAAGATAAACAACGGCTTACGCCCGAACATATCCGAAAGCTTGCCATAAATTGGCACCATCACTGTCGAAGCCAACAGATAGGCCGTCGTAACCCAGGTATAGCGATCAAAGCCGTGTAAATCGGTAATGACTTTGGGCATCGCCGTACCCACAATTGTTTGATCGAGCGAGGCCAACAGCATCACCAAGAGCACGCTCAACATGGTGAGCAAGGTTTCGCGCTTGGTATAGCGTGGCTGTTCAAATTCAACTGCTGCCGAAGCCGCTTGCTTAATTGCCGTTTCCATTCCGCGCCTTTCTTAAGCCTACTTCCGTGAAATCCCATGGAAGAAAATTTGAATTATTTGAGGCAGCAACTCTTCAAACGCCACTGTTTGATCAGTTGTCAGATGATGGTAGTTGCGAGGAGAAAGCAAATTGAGATACATCACAATCATTACTTTGGTTGAGATGTTGGGATCAAATTCGCCCTGAGCTTTGCCTTGCTCGATAATTTCGCGTAGCAAATTGCGCACATGATCGATAATCGGCTGGGTGCGTTCATGCTTTTCGGCAAACCGCGAACGCATATCAGCACTGCCAAACACCTCTAGAAAAATCTGCATCCGACGAGCTTCGCTTGGATCATACGTCCGTTGCAAAATTGCTTCTAGGCGTTCGCGGGCGCTGCTAGTGCTGGCCGCCACCGCTTCGATCACTTGCACAAAGTTTTGTAATTGCCGCTCCACCAGGGCAATCATCAAATCTTCTTTGCTAGGAAAGTGCAAATAGACTGTGCCTTTGGCAATGCCAACTTGGGCTGCAATATCGTCGATTGAAGTTTCATGGTAGCCGCGCTCCAACAAAATGGTTTGGGCTGCCTCTAAAATCAGCCGAGCGCGTTCTTCGCGTTGGCGCTCTTTCAACGATCCAGCGGGCTTGGTTGGTTTCTCTAGGCTTGGCATGCTCAATTCCTTACGCTCAGCCATTATTTGACCATCAAACAATTTATGACCGATAAGTCAAATAATAACCCTAACACTATTCCATGTCAATCCAGTCAAAAGTCCTAGGACTCGGGGTTAAATAGTAACAGCGCCGAGGGCTGGCGCTGTCGTGGATTAATTGGTCTTTTGGAGCATTATGGCAACAACGTTCGGCGGATTTCGGCAATTGCGGCGTTGCGGCGATCGCGCAGTTGCTCGCCCCATAGCACCGTTGGCACAGATTTACGCACCGCACAATCGTCAATCGGGCAGCGCTGACAGGTTTCGTGAATCACCGCGCGATGAATCGCCGGATCATCGACGAACTTGATCACTTTGGCTAGCTCAGGCGTAAAGCGAAAACCAACCACCACACTACTGCCAACAGTTGGAGTCAGCACCAATGGCCGCGCAAAACCCAAATCTAAAAAGCGATCTTGGCTTTCTAAAAACTCTGAGATTTGCACATCGACCAAGGGTTGCTGATGCCCATTATGATCAGCCAAATTGATTAACAGTCGCGAGGCCAGCCAACGCCGACAGTAATGTTCGTGTAAACCGATTCCACTTGGTAGCAACAAGCGATTCATGTTAATTCGTTTGATCAGCTTGTAGGAGCCTTCAACATTGTGGAAGCGCAAAAAGTGTAGCGAAATGCCAAAGGCCGCTGGAATGACCTCGCTGAAACGATAGAGCAACATTTCGGGCGTAACATCATAGTGATTAAGCATCGCCAATAGTGGCTCGGCACTCCACGTCGTTTGATTGAACAAGGTTGCAATATCAGCGATCATCGGCTGCCGTGGCATCAACAGCGCACCACCAAAATATGAAGCCTTGAAATCGTTGGAAACTTGGCGAAACGACAGCACTTGATCAGGCGTTGAGGTGACTGAACGCTCGTTCAAGCCCAGCGCTGCATAACCAAGCTCGCGAGCCAAAATAAATTTACGCTGCAATTCATACAAATTCGGATTGATCAACAAGGTTTTGCGCGGCGTGTCGATATAGACCGCACGATAATGCGAGAGAATTTCGTGCTCGGCCAAGCTGGTTTCATCAATGTGATAGCCAAATTGCTGCCGCAAAATCTGCTTGAGCTGATCGATGCCAACCGGAAAGAGATTAAGCTGATATTTGGTGGCAAAAGCTTCGGCCTCTTCCTCAATTTCGGGAAAATAATTTTCATGAATTTCTTGATACGAACGCAACGCCGCCCGAAAAAAATGCTCATCCTTCATATCATATTGGCGGGCAATTTCCCAAATTGCGTGTAACAAGGCGCTAGCTTTATCAGGCGCTTTGGTAAATAAACCAACCAACTCATTCGGATCAAGCTCAAATTCCTCGAAGGGAAAATGGCGTAACAACGGCGAAGAAAGCATATTTTCAAGGTAGGCCAGAGCCGGATTCAGCTTGATCGAGACCAATTCATCGTAGCCTTTGCCCAACACTTGGGCCATTTTGACAATTTTATCGGGCTTAGGATACTTGCGCCCCTTCTCCATCTCAGTCACATACGACGGCGATAATTCAGCGCGTGCAGCAAATTCAGTCAGGCTTAAATTGGCTTCGAGGCGGGCTTGACGCAGTTTCATGCCAAAAATTAAATTAATTACATCAGTGCTCATTCGGTTCCTTCATGCTGCAAAGTCTCGGAAAATAGCGTGAGGCAACCCACTCCCGCTTAACTATACCATCAGAATGAACTTACCCAATTGTGCTCAGTCGCAAGGCGGAGATCGTAAATCGGCCTTAGGCTGATGGCAAACTGCGGCCAGCAAACGATACTTGACAGCAGCAATACTTAATCACCTAGGAGCAACCTTCACATTATGACTGAGCAACAAGCAGCAATTCACCTGAGTAATCCACCGCAAATCGATGGATTTCAAGTACGCTTTTTTCGCGATGACACAGACTTTGCCGCAATGGCTGAGATTTTTACCGCAGCATCCAAAGCGCTAGCCGAGCGCAATATCACCACCGCCGAGGATATTCAACGCCAATATCGTAACACCCCCAATGCCGATTTATCCAAAGATTTGGTGATTATCGAAGTCGATCAGCAGCCGATTGGCTATGCCTTTAGTCGTTGGTACGATGAAACTGCCGGCAATCGGATTTTACGCGCAATTGCCCATATTCGGCCAGAATGGCTTAATCGCGGGATTGGCCACGCGATTTTGCCCTATCAAGAGCAACGATTACGCGAAATTCATGCCGAAAATCCCACTAGCAACACGCCCTTCTTCCAAACCTATGGCTTTGATCGCAACCCCTACAGTGCCAAGCTTTACCAAGAATTTGGCTATGAGGTGGCACGGCGTGGTTTCAGCATGAAACGCGATTTGAGCCAGCCGATTGGAAGCCAAGAACTACCCGCAGGGATCGAAACTCGCCCAAGCCCACCCGAAGTCTATCGCCAAGTTTGGGCAGCCGATGCCGAAGCCTTCCGCGACCACTGGGGCTATTCCGAGCCAACCGAAGCCGATTTTCAACGCTGGGTTCAATCGCCATTCTTCCAGCCGGAGCTTTGGCAAGTAGCATGGTCGGGAGATCAGGTGGTGGGCATGGTGCTGAACTATATCGACCAAAACGAAAATGCCGAGTACAACCTCAAACGTGGCTATACCGAAGGCATCAGCGTGCGACGGCAATGGCGTAAACAAGGGGTAGCTTCAGGCTTGATCAACCGTAGTTTAGCGATCTTTCGTGACATGGGCATGACTGAGGCGGCCTTAGGAGTCGATAGCGAGAACCCAACTGGTGCGCTGCGCGTTTATCAACAATGTGGTTTTGAAGTTGAATATGTGTCAAACACCTATCGTAAGCCGTTAATCTAGAACACAGAGCATAGAGCATAGAACATAACAATTGGGAACAAAGGTTAATAGGCTCTAGGCAATTGGCTTATGGACATGCCATCCATCGCTCCGATAACCTAGAGCCTCATTATCACTACTCCACACATTCTGGTTGTTCATAGATATTGGGTGGAATATAGACCCGAAAATCTTGGAAGGTGCAAATAACTGGAGCCATTGATTGACTAATAATGCCAACATCGAGTCGGCTATACGGAATGCGCTCAATTTCAGCAGAACCGATCAAGCTATTATTCACAAAAAAACGATGCTGATTGTGAATAACCAACATTCCTAATTGATTGACCTCACCAGGGCGGATTGTTGGAACACGTTTTCGATCAAGATGAATTTGAAAACTATCGCCACCATTACGGGTGCTAATCACTGAAGCCAGCTGAGGTTGGTCACGAATCCGAAAGATGGCATGGCTGGCATCGCTCATTTCTTCAAAAATTAGTGCAAAGCCATCATTTTCGCTTTCACCTGCTACCCGTTGAGCATAGACACTTAGATAATAAATTGGTGGCGCAAAACAATGGGAATCACCGCCAATAAACACATCATTATGAAAACGGTTGTGCAAGGTAAGTTGATAAGCGCCATCAGTGATCGTTCGTTCAACCCGACACACCCCATCATCTTTATAACCCAACCCCCAATGTTGATTATTGCCTACAAATAGATCATGAAAATAGAGTTGCCACGTCGCGTAGACCGTTGCCAGTGAAACATCAGCGGCGCTGGGGCTATGCCGACTTGAGAGTAATTCTTCACGATAGCGCACAATTGTGTATTTCTGCAGCACATCGTGGGGTGTGCCGTAGGTATTCCACGCTTGCTTAATCGAACAAAGCATTAAATCTGCCTCAAGAGCTGTCAGGCCAAGTGCTTGCGCCAGCCGCAAGACCTGATCTTTGAAGCGTGGCGTATATTTGCCATTGAACCAATTGCTCAAGGTTGGCACAGCTACGCCAACTTTTTGGGCAAGGGCATTTTGGTTTATCTGTTCATCACGGCTTCGCTCAAAGAACAGTCGTAACAATTCGGCAAAGGTATAGGCTTGATAGCGATGATCCATAGTTCCCCCAACACATCCGCAGAAATACAGCCAAAACGTATCCAATATTCAGTAAAAGTCCAGATTTAAAGCTGAGTGCTAAAAAAACATAACTCGCATAACCCCGCTACTGTTACAGTCATTTCAACAAGTTCTTGTGCTGCGCAGCATATGGCTTCTAGCAATTCAAGAGGCTCAATTGATATAGGGAGACCGAGCGTATGCATAAGTTAAGTGCCCGTGAATACGATGTTTTGGCATTAGTTGATCAGGGTTGGAGTGATGCAGAGATTGCCAAGCGTTTATCAATTTCGATCTGGACAGTCCGAACCCATCTGCGCAGTAGTGCCAGCAAATTGGGCGTGAAATCGCGCCAACAAGCAGCCCATGCCGCCCGCACATTAACCGCCTTTCAACAAGCTGCAACCGCCAAAAATCGCTAATTTTAGCGATGCAAATGGCACAATACTTTTCTATCATAGCAATAGTTCAAGGCCAGGCAATTAATCGTTTTTCGTCATTAGAATAGCCTAAATAGGGAGTATTTATGTCAACATCAACCACTCAACTCACTGCCAGCGAACACCGTGTGATGCAAATCCTAATTCAAGGCAAAACCAACAAAGCCATTGCCCACATCCTTCAGACAACTGAAGGCACAATCGAAACCAGCTTGCATCGGATCTATAGCAAACTCAATGTTGATAATCGAGTTAGCGCCACTCTTACCTATCTAGCAATTGAACCCACCAAGCATGCTAGGGATTCCTAGCATGCACCAGCGAAAGCTAGGAGATCCTAGCAGCGCAAGTATAGCGCAATCTCTATACTCTGCTCAACCAGATTAAGGTTTAAACGAAGTACAAGGAGGACAGTATGCGCAACCACCACTGGCGGATCTGCTTAATTGTAGGACTTTTAGTAAGTCTTGGTCTATGGATGCAGCCTGCTAATGCGAACAAATCGTCAGATCCAAATCGCTTGATTGAGCCATCGATGGGTTTCGAGTTTGCTCAGCTCGATCAGTGGATACCAAGTATTTTTGCTGAGAATGGCCCGCAAACAAACTCACAAGTTGCCCAACGCAGCATTGGATTTGTCCATCGCACAACCCCTTCATTATTGGCAATTGTCAGTAGTTTCGCAAACCCGAAAGCGTTAAGTAGTAGCGGCTGGATTAAACGCTATGATTATCGACGAACTAATGCTGCATATCAGATTGAAACTATCGAATGGCAAAAACGCAGTGTGCAGTTAATTAGTGAACATCAGTTGAGTCGTCAAGCCCATGGAACTCCCGATCATTTACGCTTGATCATCGCGATCAATCAGCAGATTATGGTTTTTGAATATATTGGCTATAGCATCAATCGGGCTGAATTCCTCGCTTGGCTTGAGCAGATCACCCTAATTCCAGCCCAAAAATTCCAAGCATCACCGTTGAGCAACGATGTTAAAGAGGCATTTGCTCAAGCTAACCAGCCTTTAGCTGTATCAATCCAAAATTGCTGTGGGGTTAGTGACCCTGAATTCAATCCTTTTCCTTGTAATAGCAGCGTTGGCAATGGCAATTGTACGTGGTGGGTCCGCTACCGCCGAACAGGCAACAATATTGCCAATTTATCTAATTGTACTGGCAACGCGGATACATGGGATGAATGTGCTGCCAGCTCTTATCCACAATTACTCAGTGATACGCCCAGCGTCAAAAGTGCCGTGGTTTGGACAAACATAAATCATGTAGCATTTTTGGAACAAGTTAATAGCCCAACCAGCATTACGATGTCGCAAATGAATTGGTATAGTCCATGTCCGCAATCAACTATCACCCAAGGGATTACAAATAAGAAATTTATTCGCCACCCTGATGCCATTCAACCCGAACCCGCAAAGCGTTGGCATCTGAGCTACAATTTATCAAGCGGCAATGCCGAGTTATCCTTTAATTATGGCTTGAAATCGGATAAAGCGGTAATTGGCGATTGGAATGGTGATGGTATTGATACGCCAGGGGTTGTACGTGGCAATACTTGGTATCTTTCAAACACCTATGGCGAACCACATACCATCAGTTTTGAATTCGGTGATCCCAATGATATTCCGGTGGTTGGCGATTGGAACGGCGATGGCAAAGATACCCCTGGCCTTGTTCGCGGAACGACTTGGTATATCTCAAACAACCTGAATGGCGGCTGGGCCGAACGATCCTTCGGCTTTGGTGAGGCTGGCGACAAACCCGTGGTTGGCGATTGGAACGGCGATGGCAAAGATAGCCCTGGGGTTGTGCGCGGCATAACATGGTATCTTTCCAATAATCTTAATGGCGGCTGGGCTGATATTTCGCTTGGCTTTGGTGAGCTAGGCGATACATTCATCGTGGGCGATTGGGATGGCGATGGTGATGATACCCCTGGGGTTGTGCGTGGCAATATGTGGTATCTCTCCAACAACCTCAATGGTGGTTGGGCCAATCTCTCCTTCATGTATGGCGATCCCGGTAACTATCCAATTGTTGGTAATTGGGGTGATAGCGATCGGAATAGTGAGATTGGCGTAATTCCCTAAGCCTAATTCATGGAGCCAAGCAGCCCGAGATTCGATTGAATCTCGGGCTGCTATTAATATTTATCCAGTTAATGATTGAAAGCTTCATAACTCCAGCACCAACTGCCAACAATCGCTCACCGATCCCCATTCTTATGTTCTATGTTCTATGGGTAATGATTCATTGGATTGACCACAAGTTCCCGTTCCCTCACCCCAGCCCCTCGCCCACAGCGGCGGGCGAGGGGGTAAGGGCATACCAATCGAGGACGAACTCCGCCCAATCATTGTTGAAAACCTACCCTTGTAAGACGAGGGATGAGGGAATCCAATAGTCGAGCGCTTCATCCACCTTCGTGCGCCTTCGTGCCCTTCGTGGATCAGCATTGACCAACCAACAACTCTAAAGTTTCAACGATGTGGTACTGTTTGGCTGCACTGGCGGCGATGTTTGGCCAGTTCATCGCATTACAATAGCGCTGCAACACGCTCAACGAGAGCATGCCATGCAGATCGCGCTTGTTGAATTGAATAACTTTGGCGATTTGCCCAAGCCTGCCTTGTTGTGCCAAGTAGCTACAGCTTGTGCGCAGCAAACGAATATTCTGGGCTAGTTTGTCGAGCTGCGAATCAAGCACAAATACCACACCCTCAGCCCCATTTAATACCAATAATTCATGTTTTTGATACAAAATCGCCCCATGATTTGCCTTAATCGTGATAATTCGATCAGCATAGCGTAGGCGAAGCTGATCATAATAAAACTCAAAGCCTGTACCCAGCCAAATCTGTTGGCGTGGTTCAATAATGTGGTCTGGCAAAAGCGCTGACAGCGCCCGCAAATTGGTACGTTTGCCAGCTGCGGTTGGCCCGGTATACGCAATTTGGAGATTTTGTTTTAGCATATGGTTTCACCGCGAAGGACACGAAGAGCGCGAAGGATTGCTATCGAGATCGATTGGAACATCGACACCTACAGCCAATAGCCAATAGCCTCATCGTCTTCGTGTCCTTCATGTTCTTTCGTGGATCAGTTTATGGCTTTGGCTCACGCATGCGAGGCTTTAGCTTTTTATCAGCGCCATAAACAAACGGCCCAGGTGAATGATTGACATAGGCTGGCGGCACATAATAACCCTGACTGGGATCGACATTGGCTGGTATGGTGGGTGGTGGCGACAATTCATACATGCCCGGTCGCCGCATGACCAATCGAATCGCACCAACCAAAACCGCAAAGCCTGCTAGATTAAACCAAAAGAGAAAAGCATCAAGTTCTTTGGTTGAAAGGGCAATAATCAAGGTAGTGATCAACAGGAAACTTGCGCCAACCCCGCCTATCAGCAACATTGCATTGATGCCTTGTTTGGATGGCTTGAGTGGTGATTTTGGTCTGAACATGGTTTCTCCTCAATCGCATACATAGTAGCATTTTAGCATAGATTATTGGCAGCAAAATAAGTCTAACGATGGGTAGATGTTGGGCGATTGGCTGATTATAATTAAGTCTGTTTATTGATGGAGGCCAATCATGGGAACTCGAACGCGGGCGACTGATGTGATGTGTCGCGTGACTAGCGATTTTGAATTGTTGAGTTTTGAGGCAACCGAATTTACTGCCGAGGAAGCCGCCGAAAAGCTCAGCTTACCATTAAATATGTTGTTTAAAACTTTATTGGCCAAAGGTGAGAAAAAAGGCTATGTTTTGGCGGTTGTGCCAAGTGATCATCGGCTAAGCCTCAAGAAATTGGCCGATGCGCTTGGCGATAAACGGGTTGAGATGGCTCCAATCGAGGAATTAACCCGCTTGACTGGCTATCTCAAAGGTGGGGTTTCGCCTTTGGGTACACGCCGCGCAATGCCAGTTGTCCTCGATTTTAGTGCCTTTCAGCATGCACGAATTAGCTTGAGTGCTGGTCAACGTGGCTTACAAATGTTGGTAGCGCCAAGCCATTTGCAACAAGCCGCCAAAGCCCTGGTTGCCGATATTAGCGACAACGATAGCTAAAACAGCTCTTAACAATGACAAATATTGACACATAGGCGTGTTAGACTGACAATCAGTAACGACAAACCTTGCAAGCTCTTTGCCCGGATTGTCGAGCGATGTTGTTAAATGTTTCCCACGTTGGGAACTAGAAATGAAGCACGCATGTATACTCTCCTTGATCGTCCGTTGCACACCATTCCGTTTGTGTTGTTCGATATGGAAAGCACTGGCTTAGATGTTCAAATTGGGCATCGCATTTGTGAAATGGCGGCAATGCGCATTCAAGGTCGCGAGATTATTGATCGCTGTGAGTTTTTGGTAAATCCACAACGCGAAATTGATCCCGCTGCGTTTGCGGTAAACGGTATTAGTGCCGAAATGGTTGCCAATGCACCATCATTTGGCGAAATTTGGCCTAAAGTCAATAAATTATTTCATGAGGCAGTTTTAGTTGCGCATAACGCCTATTTTGATATTGGCTTTTTGACCAGCGAATTAAGCCGAATTGATTTACCACCTCTTGAAACACCTGTCATCGATACATTGGCGTTGGCGCGGCGCTACATCACTGCACGCCGCTACAATTTGACCTCGCTCGCAACCAATTTGGGTGAAAAAGCACCTTCGCATCGTGCGATGAGCGACGTTGTGGCCTTACGCCCAGTTTTTGAGCACTTGCTCGATATTTTGTATCGCAAAGGGGTGCATACCTTGGCCGATTTGCTGCGAGCACAGCGCGGCCTGTTGCCTGGCGACGAAGAAAGCCCTTTGATTCAAGAAATTTCGACGGCGATGACTAGCCGCCAATCGTTGATGATCTCCTATCGCACTGCTGGCGGTGATCCGGTTGAGCGGCGCGTGCTGCCGATGGGCTTGACAGTCGAGGGTAAACGTCACATTTTGCACGCCTACTGCTATTTGCGCAATGCTCAGCGCATGTTCGCGCTCGACCGACTATCGATTGTCGAATTGTAATTCGTTACTCTTGGTCGCCTGACTGTCAACAAACTGGCTTGGCTTGACCTTTTATGGCTAGGGTGTTGACAGTTTGCAATTAGGAGGAACGATGAGCAACAATCAATTGACGTTGGTGATGGTCAACGAATCGCCGATCTTTGGCTCGATGATGGTCTATACCCAAAATCCCGATCTTGCTGAGTTGGCGGCCTATCGCTTTATCAACCAGCCAGTTCATCCTACAACCCAAGCAAGCTTTAGTTGGAACGATCAATCGTATGGATTTACTTGGGTGCAAAATGTGGCTCCAGTTGATAACATTGGCATTACGACCAACCTGATTCAGCTTTGGCCTGCCGATGAGAGCCAAAACAACCAAGTGACCCTGACCCAAATCGACGATGCTTATACCTTCAAAGACCAAACTAAAGCTGAGATAACAGGCTCGTTGGTGATTGTGCAAGATAGCACGGTCGGAGCAAATGCGGTGCAAATAGGCGTGAGTTTTGCTGGTAGCCCAGTTTTTGTAGTTGCTTCCGAACCAAACGTGACCGCAACGTTTACCCCAAAGATTGATTATTGGATTGTATTTGGCTATACCGTGGTTGAGAACGGTGTAACCATCACTACAACTACCAAGCCGCAACAGCTGGTGTTCCCATCGGGCTATGATACGATTACCGCCGTGCTAGATGCTGATTATCACTGGCAAATTAGCCCAAGTGTAGCGACGGCTGGCAACCAAAATCAAGCCAGTGCCGAAACACTGGAAATTGCTGCGAGCTAACAATTTGACAAAAACTGGCTGCTGGATATAATACACAACGTTGCATGGCGCATTCGTCTAGCGGCCTAGGACGTCACCCTTTCAAGGTGAAGATCACGGGTTCGAATCCCGTATGCGTCACCAAGACACTCGGCAAAACCGAGTGTCTTTTTGTTTAACTATGTTGAAGTGGGGGCCATTTACCCAACGATGGATGCGGTTTGGCTGGGTTGTAATGTAATTACTGTGACTTCGGGCTTGGTGCCGAGCCGGAAGGGAATGCCCCAATAGTTCGTGCCGGGGTTGATGTAGAGTAGCGATTGCTCAAGCTGATAGTGACCCATGGCATGCTCCAAAAAGGCCGAAGCCATGCTCCAGCCAAGTTTGGGAATGGCAAATTGGCCGTAGTGGGTATGGCCGCTCAAGGTTAGTGGCACGTTGCGTTGGGCCAAAGCGGGCCAGAGCGCTGGGTTGTGGGCTAAAACCACATGAAACTCATTGGCTGGAACATCAGCCAAGGTTTTGGGAATATCAGGGGCCACAATTTCCCGACCTTGGGCCACGTAGGTTCCTGCCGGATCGCCAGTGCCTGCCAGCCACCAACGCACGCCACGATAATTAAATGCCGTCGCTTGATTGACCAAAACCTTGATGCCCATGGCTTCTAATCCAGCCCGCACGCCATCCCAACCAGCATAGACATCGTGATTGCCAGCGATGGCAACCACGCCTAAGGGGGCTGAGAGTTGGCCGAAGGCTGCGGCAAATGGTTCAACGTCATCAACATAATCATCAACTTGATCGCCAGTCATGACAATCAGGTCAGGCTTGGCGGCTTCGATTGCCGCGACGACGTTGCGCAAGTGGCGGCGCGAGGTATGCGGCCCAACGTGGGTATCCGAGATCTGGACAATTTTCAAGCCAGCTAGCTCGTTGGGCAATTGGGGCAAATTAGCGGTCAATTCGCGCACAGCCAAGCGGCGTGAGCCAAAATAAGCCAAACCAATGCCCGTCAAATAGAGTAACCCGATGCCACCGGCCAAGCCACGACCCAACAACCCACTGCTGTGGAAAGGCAAGCCAATAATCAAGCCAATTAGGCCACCGATTGCCATCAATGGCAAGAGCAATTGGCTATACCAAAATGGCCGAAAGCCCCACAAGCGGATATGCGCCGATGGTGCAACTGGCCCACCAAACGAACGTGCTACAAAAAGCAATGGAATGTAACTCAAGAGCATCAAGCCTAGAATGCTGAGCCAGCCACCAGGCACGACACTATAAAACACGCTACCAATAATCAGCCAGCACAGCGCCATCCAAGCCATAATAATGCTGGCAATTTTGCGTCGATTGAGCCGTTGCGATGGACGAGCTTTCGGCAAACTATCTGCTTCTGATGCAGCCATAGATATTCCTCTCTGGGTTAATTGCAGGTTTTGGTATGTCGCCACAGCAAACACCTAGCTAGTGTACTACGAGTTAATCGCTTGCCAAGCCCTTGTCATAGATGTTCAAAAACAGCATGGCGTAAAGCCAAAAATCGCACTACAATAGAGCCATGACAACACATGCAATCAAACATCTTTACGTTCATATACCATTTTGCCAAACCCGTTGTGCCTATTGCGATTTCAATACCTTTGCCAATCGCGAAGATTTTATGCAGCGCTATATTGATGCGCTGTGCCTGCATCTCAAGCGCATGGCGAGCGGCGAGACAATCGCTGACCCAACATGGCCGCAGGTCGCGGATGGGCCGATTCCGTGGGCAAGCTATCAATTACACGATCTTGTTGGGCCGTTACAACAGGCCGATTTGCCCGCGACGGTGTTTCTGGGCGGCGGCACGCCAACTGCGCTACCATTGCACTTACTTGAACAGTTGATGCAAACAATCGGCCAAATTATTCCGCTGGCGCAGGCCGAAGTAACCAGCGAAGCCAACCCAGGCACGGTGCTCGACCACAATTATCTACGGGCAATGCGGTCGATGGGGATTAATCGCCTAAGTATGGGCGTGCAAACCTTGCATGACCCAACCTTGCGGGTGTTGGGGCGGATTCATACCGCCAGCGAGGCCTATGCCTCGTATCAAGCAGCTCGTAAAGTTGGCTTCGAAAATATCAATCTTGATTTTATGTTTGGCTTACCAGGCCAAGATACTGCTCAATGGCGAGCGATGCTCAACGAAATTGTAGGTTGGGATGCTGAGCATTTTGCGCTGTATTCATTAATTGTCGAGCCAAGCACACCGCTAGCCGCCCAAGTAACTGCTGGTCGGGTCAGCATTCCCAACGACGATGCGACTGGCGAAATGTATGAAGCTGCGATGGAAATTTTAGGGGCGGCTGGTTATGGCCATTATGAGATTTCCAATTGGGCCAAAACGCAGAACTCAGCGTTTAACCCAAGCGAGCGTTTGCCGGCCTATGCATCGCGCCACAATGTGGCCTATTGGCTCAACGCCGATTATTTGGGAGTTGGGGCTGGTGCACATAGCCATTGGCGGGGCTGGCGCTGGGTCGATCAACGGATCTTAGAGCCTTTTGCTCAGCAGGTTGAACATGGTCAAGCACCGTTAATCGATATCCAAGTATGCGAGCCACAAGACCGCGATTTTGAAACAATTATGATGGGATTGCGGCTCAATTGTGGTTTAGGCTTTGCCCACTTTCAACAACGGACAGGCCACGATTTGCTTGCGCAGTATCAGCCGATAATCGAACAATTGGTTGGGCAAGGCTTGCTCGAACAAACCACCAACGCCATTCGGTTTACCCCCCGTGGCCGAATGGTTGGCAATCAAGTGATTGAACGTTTTTTGCTTGATTAAGCAGCAGCGATTTTGACATAAACCAAGCATCAACGCTACAATTGGGCCAGACCTCGCACTTGTCCCGCCGCTTGTGAGTACTAATTAGGAGGCATCTCAATGACTGAGCATGCTGCACCAACCACTGTTGGTCAATTTTCGGCAAGCAACGACGCTGAATCAGCATTCTACTACCCACCTGCTGCCTTGGTTGAAAACTCGAACGTGCTGGCCTACGCTCGTGAAAAAGGTTTCGCCGATGTCGAAGCCATGCGTCAATGGTCGATTGAGCATTATCAGGATTTCTGGGCCGACATGGCAACTCGGATGGTCGATTGGTATATGCCATTTAGCAAGGTGCTCGACGATAGCAAAGCACCGTTCTACCAATGGTTTAACGATGGCAAGATCAACATTGTGCACAATGCGCTTGATCGCCATGTCAAAACTTGGCGCAAGAATAAGCTGGCCTTGATTTGGGAAAGTGAAAAGGGCGATAACAAGACCTATAGCTATTGGCAATTGTTCAAACGAGTCAATAAATTTGCCAATGTGCTCAAATCGATGGGGGTCAAAAAGGGCGATACCGTGACGATCTATTTGCCACGGGTTCCCGAAATTGTGATTGCGATGTTGGCTTGTGCCAAAATTGGCGCGATGCACAGCGTGGTCTATGGTGGTTTTAGTGTCGAAGCGCTGCAAACTCGCATCCAAGATGCCCAATCGCGGGTAGTGATTACGGCTGACGGCGGTTATATGAATGGCAAAGTCGTTGAGCTGAAAAAGATCACCGACGATGCGATTAAGCATTCACCAGTGGTCGAAATTGTGATTGTAGTCAAGCGCACAGGCCACGAAGTCGAAATGCAACAAGGCCGCGACTTGTGGTATGAAGAATTGATGGCCTTGCCAATCGCTTCGACCAAGTGCGAAACCGAGCAACTTGATGCTGAACATCCTTTATATATGCTCTACACTTCGGGCACGACTGGCGCTCCTAAAGGTTTAGTGCATACCCATGGTGGCTATCAAGTTGGGGTTGCGACGACCTTGCACTTTAATCTTGATATCAAAGAAGATGATGTGTATTGGTGTGCCGCCGATCCAGGCTGGGTCACGGGCCACTCCTACATTGTCTATGGTCCCTTGATGCTCGGCGCAACCCAAGTGATGTATGAAGGCGCACCAACCTTCCCCTTCCCCAACCGCTGGTGGAATATTGTCGAGCGCTATGGCGTAACCGTGCTCTACACTGCTCCCACCGCAATTCGCGGCTTGATGCGCTTTGGCGAAGCCTGGCCTAATCGCCATGATCTTGGCTCGTTGCGCTTGCTTGGCTCAGTCGGCGAACCAATTAACCCCGAAGCATGGCGCTGGTATCATCGGGTGATTGGCCGCAACAATTGCCCAATTATGGATACTTGGTGGCAAACTGAAACCGGCAGCATGATGATCACGCCTAATCCAACCACGCCACTCAAGCCAGGCTCAGGCACTCGTGCCTCGTTTGGCATCGATGCCGATGTGGTCAACGATCAGGGTGAGCATGCCAGCGATGATGAAGATGGTTTGTTGATTATCCGCAATCCATGGCCTTCGATGTTGCGCACGATTTATAACAACCCTGAGCGCTATATCGAACAATATTGGAGCCGAATTCCAGGTGTGTACACCGCTGGCGATTCAGCCCGCAAAGACGAAGACGGCTATTTCTGGGTAATTGGTCGGATCGACGATGTAATCAAGGTTTCAGGCTATCGGTTGGGCACGGCTGAAGTTGAGTCGGCTTTGGTTTCGCATCCATCAGTTGCCGAAGCTGCCGCAATCGGCTTGCCTCACGAAGTCAAAGGCAATGCGATTCATACCTTTGTGATTTTGAAGAATGGCTACGAAGCCAACCAAGATCTTGAGGATGCGCTGATTGCCCACGTTGGCAAAGTGATGGGGCCAATTGCCCGCCCTGAGGCAGTACAATTTGTGCCAAGTTTGCCTAAAACCCGCTCAGGCAAAATTATGCGCCGCGTCCTCAAAGCCCGTGCCCTAGGCTTGCCCGAAGGCGATTTGAGCACTTTGGAACAATAAAAAATCAGCCGTGTGGTGATGGATAAGATCACCGCACGGCTGATTCAATCAATTCAGCTTATTTCACCATATCGACCCGTGATTGAACCCAGAAATTTTTGCTAGCGAAACCGCTGGCGACCAAGCTATAGCCCCAACCTGATTCGAAGCGCAAGGCTGGCGTGGTAAACAACACGGTTGAGCTGCCAGCTGGGCTGATATCAAAGCTATAGGTGCCTGCTGGAACTTCTAAAGTTGCTGCATCGCCGAATTTAGCCCCTTTGACCACAACATTTTGCGTGCCAGCAATTTTGATATCGACTGCTGGTGCATCGGGCGAGCCGTGAATAACCCGCACGCGGCTCATCCCAGCGCCAGTCATCGAATAATTATCTTCATACAATTTGACATCAAAATTACCTAAACCCAAGCTGCCAACTGCGGCAACTGTGCCAGTATAGCCACCTTCAAGCGTTAATTTGGTTTCAAAGACCGATGCTGCAACACCTGCGCCAGCTGGAGCAATATCAATTGTATATGTGCCATCTGGTAAGGCTAATTGGCCACTCAATGCAAAGAATGGCACACTGGTTAATACGGCTTTGCCATCGACAAAAATATCGACTGCTGGTGCATCGGGCGAGGCGTGCATAACTCGAACATAATTCATCGTGGCGGCTTTGCTTGCCTGTGGTGTACTCAACCCGACAACTGCCAACAAAGCCAATGTCATCAACATCAAACGTCGTACCATTTTAGAATCCTCCAAAAAACAACAATCTTCAGCGAAATTGGTTAACCCTGGCCTATCTCAACTCGTTATAGCGCTATTGTCTTGTTTTACGCGAGTGAGCTTTTGATGGATGTACAAACTATCGACAAATCATGAACAATTCCTAAAACTCATCAATGATTAATCAAAATCCGATCTAGTTCAAGTACATAGCCCACATATGTGAACAGTGTATGGGGTATGCTACGCTCAAGCATCTAGAGTTAGAAAGGGAATCCAATGAGTTATCCACCGCCAACCGTGATCATCAACAATGGCAACGCTGGGCCTGGCTGCTTGATTCGCGGCTTGTGGTTTATTTTTGTCGGTTTGTGGTTGGGAGCATTAGTCACTGGTGTAGCATGGTTCTTGATTGTCAGCATTATAGGCTTGCCACTAGGCCTGATGTTGCTCAATCGGCTGCCTCAAATGATGACCTTGCGCCCAAATCCCGCCAATGCCCAAATGGTGGTGCTCTCAAATGGACAGGTGGTCGTTGGCCACAGTCGCCCTCAACAATCCTTTATCATTCGGGCGATCTACTTTATTGTGGTTGGTTGGTGGTTTAGCGGCATTTGGCTAGCAACGGCTTGGGCAATCGCTGGCTTTAGTTTTGGCTTGGGCTTACCATTATCGTTTTGGATGTTCAACCGTGTGCCAGCGATTACAACCTTAGGCTAAGCGCGACCACTGCTGGTTTTAAGGCTTGCCCGCGTTACATCCAACTGTGGCACGGGCAAGTGATGCTGAATACAATACTGTTGCAAAGCCAGCAGGGCTGCATCCAAAGCGGCTCCTGGGCTTGCACCATAGCCGACCACTCCAACAATTTGCGGGCAAATTGCCCGATATTGCCCAGCCTCAACGCGCACAACAAGCTCATATTGCATATTAAAACTCCTTAAAGAATGCTTGAACAAATTTGCGGATTTTGCTATGTTCAAGCGACTTGGGTTATGCTACACTGCCTTCGTCCATTTGTCATGGCATTGCCGGCTGCCATAACAACGCCGTTTATTTGGCACTCATCCCACCTTTTATCGCGTCGCGACACCAAGAGTTGCCTCATGTTGGTTATCGACCAACTGACCTCTGTTCGTCACCCGCCGCCCTTGAGTGTGTGTACTTTGGGGCAATAGCAAAGGATGCAGTCGATGGAGACACTGATGGATTCGTCGCTTTCAGCGATGCCTGTGCAAGCCCGCCAAGCTCGTTTGATTGAACACTATCAGACAGTGCGCCAATTCTCGGAGTATCTTTGTGAGCCGCTTGTAACCGAAGATTATGTGATTCAGTCGATGCCTGATGTTAGCCCAACCAAGTGGCATCTTGCCCATACCAGTTGGTTTTTTGAAACGTTTGTACTGACCCAAGCCGTGCCCAACTACCAAACCTTACACCCTCAATATGCTTACCTCTTTAATTCGTATTATGTAACGCTCGGCAAACGCCATTGTCGCCCCAAACGTGGCTTGATTTCGCGGCCAACCGTCGAGGAAACCTACCGCTACCGTGCCTATGTTGATCAGCAGATGTTGGCCTTGTTGATTGCGATGGATGCCGAAACCTTTGCCCGTTGGGAGCCAATTCTCGATTTGGGGATTCATCACGAGCAGCAGCATCAAGAATTAATGTTGACTGACCTCAAGCATGTTTTTTCAGAAAACCCCTTGCGCCCAGCCTACCGTGAATTTGCCCCAAGCAACCAACAGCCTGCCGCACCATTGCGTTGGCTCAGCTATCCCGAAGGCATTGTTTGGCTTGGCTATGAAGGTCAAAGTTTTGCCTTCGATAATGAATCGCCGCGTCATCGCCAATTTGTACACAGTTTCAAATTGGCCTCACGGCTTGTCACCAACGGTGAATATTTGGCGTTTATCGAAGATGCTGGCTATGCCCGCCAAGATTTGTGGCTCTCATCAGGCTGGTACACCCGCGAAGATGCTGGCTGGACTGCGCCGCTGTATTGGGAGCAACTCGATGGGGTGTGGCAGCAGATGACGCTTGGTGGTTTGCGACCGCTTGATCTAGCCGAGCCTGTTTGTCATCTCAGCTATTATGAAGCCGATGCTTTTGCCCGTTGGGCGGGCAAGCGCTTGCCCACCGAAGCCGAATGGGAGTTGGCAGCCCAAACCGTGCCGCTCGATGGATCATACGCTGATGCAGGCCGCTATCACCCAACAGCGCTCAATCTCGATAATAGCACTTTGCCCCAACAAATGTTTGGCGAAGTTTGGCAATGGACCCAAAGTGCCTACTCGCCATATCCTGGGTTTCAGCCAGCAGCAGGCGCACTAGGCGAATACAATGGCAAATTTATGTCGGGGCAATATGTTTTGCGCGGCGCTTCATGTGCCACCTCGCGCTCCCATGCCCGCCTGACCTATCGCAATTTCTTCCCACCCGATGCCCGTTGGCAATTTAGTGGCTTGCGCTTGGCAGCAGATGGTGAAGCATGAGCGAAACTCAACAAGTAGCCAAAGTACGCTTGCTTGATGCCGCCCCCACCATAGCCTGCTTCCGCAGCGAAGTGCTTGAGGGCTTGCGTCAACCAATCAAAACCTTGCCCTGTAAATTTTTCTACGATGCTGAAGGCTCGCAGATTTTTGATGCCATTTGTGAATTAGCCGAATATTACCCAACCCGTACTGAGCTGGCAATTTTGCAGCAAGCCATGCCTGCAATTCGCCACTGGGTTGGGCCTGATGTCCGGTTAGTTGAATATGGCAGCGGAGCCAGCCGCAAAACCCGTTTGCTGCTCGATCAACTTGAAGCACCAGCGGCCTATCTGCCAATTGATATTTCACGCGAACATTTGCTCGCCGCCAGCCAAGATTTAGCCGAGCGCTATCCAGCAATCGAAATTTTGCCAATATGTGCTGATTACACTCAGCCCTTGAGTTTGCCCCAGGCTCAACGCTCAGTTGGTCGCACAGTGGTGTTTTACCCAGGCTCGACAATTGGCAATTTTCACCCTGACGAAGCGTTGAGCTTTTTAACAATGATGCGGGAGCTGTGCTTGCCTGATGGTGGCGTGCTGCTTGGCGTTGATCTCAAAAAAGATCCGAGCCTGTTGCATGCAGCCTACAACGATACAGCCGGAGTGACTGCAGCATTTAATCTCAATCTGCTGGCGCGAATTAATCGTGAGCTTGATGCCAATTTCGCGCTAGCCAACTTTCGCCATTATGCCTGCTACAACCCAATTCAAGGCCGAATCGAAATGCACTTAGTCAGTTTGCATGATCAAACGGTGTGGATTGGCGATCAGCAAATTGACTTTCGCCGTGGCGAGCCAATTTGGACTGAATGCTCCTACAAATATCATCTGCAAGAATTTGCCGCTTTGGCAGCCCAAGCCCAACTTGCGGTAGCCGAGGTTTGGACAGACCCCCAAAACCTATTCAGCGTGCACTATTTACGCCCGATTGCTTAACCTTAAGCCGCCGATCTGCCAACAACATGCCGATCGGCGGCGTATTGAATTACGACTTATTGTATGAGAGAGGATAAACACGATGCAACTAGATCATTCAGCATCACTTTTTAGCCCAACGCCTTTGGGACTTAAGTTAATTGGTTGGCGCTATTACCTCAGCGCGGCAACAACGGTCTACCCGCTCATCAAGAACAGTGCAGCCTTTGATTTAGGGCTATGGCTGTTTATGGGCGGGTTGTTTGGCACGATTGCTTGGCTGCTGGCTTGGGTTGGCAATGGACTGATCAAGCGCAAATCCGAAGCCCGCCGAACTGCGGTGATACTTGAAGTGCTACGGATCATTGGTTGGTTATGGAACATGTCGTGGTTTGGGCTGATTGATTGGGTCGTAAGCTGGGTTTGCCTGTGGTATCTCACCCGCCAAAAGCTTGTAGCGTTGTGCAACCATTAAGCAGATCGTGCGTATCAACCTGCGAACAATTAATCTGAAAGGGAGAGAATATGTATACGGTTCCCGTTAATAAACAGCAAACCAAATTGCCCGCCCCGCTTGGACTCAAGCTCGTTGGTGTGCGATATGGCTTAGGCACATTGCTGATGGCCGGATTAACCATCTTGCTTGGGTTCGAGTTGAAAACATGGTTTGGGCCAGACTTCTTCATCCCATTACTGCTGGTATTGGCCTATGCTGGCATAACCGTGCTTTATGCGCGGGTTACTTGGGGCATTTTCAAACAACGTGAGCGTGCCCGCCGACTAGGGGTTTTCCTTGAATTTCTGGCCTTGGCGCTTTCAGCCTTTGATCTGCTAACAGGAAGCCTTGCATTATCAGATTTGGTTTCAATCGGCATCAGCATTGCAGTTATCTGGTATTTACGCCGAACTGAAACTTTAGATTATTTCTACGAAGCCTAATAAAGCTATAAGCCAGAGGAGTGAGAACCATGCTACGAGGCTATTTTGTCCCATCATTAAAGCCAAATCCCTTACCAATCAAACTGATTGCTGGCTACCAATTTGCCACTGCACTCTTTGGTTGCTATGCCCTATTTTGGGCCTTACAACAAGGATCAGGCATAGTTGACCCGCTAAGTGGGGGTAGTACAGGCGTAGATTTGCTACAACATTGGCTTCAAACAGATCATTGGTTGGCGTTGGTATTTATCGGAGCGATTGGTGTTGCCATCACAATTCATAGCTTGCTCGGAGTAGGCCTACTCAAAAAATACCCTTTCGCACGAAATGCCACAATTTGGTGGGATTGGACAGTGATTGGGTTGGCTGGGTTCAGTCTGGCTCAATCCAATTGGTACTTTTGGATTGATGCTGCGGTGATAGCAATAAGTTATCTCATTATTCATTATTTGCAGCAACCGGAAATAATGGAGGTATTTCAGCCAGAAATAAATTAGTGCTTGAATATTGATAAAAACAACGAGGAATAGTAAGTATGCAACAGATTCAGCAAGTAAAATATGGCAAAAAACCATTGGGAATTATGTTGATTGGTTTTATATTTGCAGCACGAGCGACCTTTGCGGGCGGGATGATGTTGATTTTTGTACTGAGATTTCTTGATCTGCAGCCAGGCTATTTGCTGCCATATGGCTTTATGGTGCTAGTTAGTGGGGCTTTTACATTTTTACATATCAAAATCGTCCAAGGGCTATTTGGTTTTCGTGAAAAAATGAGAAACCTTGCGGTTATCTTAGAATTAATTATTGTGGTTTTATATTGGAGTTCACGATTTTTATTTGATTATGAGCCAGAACTAGCACAAACTATTTCGATAATAATTAGTATGGTAATTATTTGGTATTTATCGCGTGATAAAACTCGCGCATGGTTTGCCCCAAACAAATAAAATCGATCATTCATTAAGGTATAGAAATTCTAAAGTTATGCACGATGCTTAACCAATCACCACCCTTCCGTCCCGCCTCAAGGCGGGAAACGCCGGGGGCTTTAATCCCCCTGCACCCCCTAAAAAGGCAATTAATGGCTTGAAATAATTCAGTGATGAAATCTAAATCAAGGGTTTTGCAATAAGAGCGAAACCCTTGATTCATACGCTTAACTAGGCAGTGCCAAATAAGGCGCGACGGTAAACCGCCGCTAGTTCTCGCGCCAAGACATCGTAGCCAAAATTGCTGGCCACGCGTTCGCGGGCGGCTTGGCCCATCTGCAAACGCCGTGCTGGATCTTCGCCCAACTCTTGGATGGCTTGAACAAAGGCTTGGACATTATCCAATTCGCAGAGCAGCCCCGTTTCGCCATGATTAACCACTTCGGGCAGCGCTGAGGCGTTGGTGGTAATGACAGGCTTGCCACAAGCTCCCGCCTCGGCTGCAACAATTCCAAAGCCTTCAACTCGCGCCGGAAACAACAATACATCACAGGAACGATAGGCCGCAATCAAACCATCACGGTCGGGCGTGCCAATCCGCACCATCTGCGGATGCGGCGGCGCTGCCTGCACCCCTTGAAACGACTCGGTGTAATACAGCACATACTGCGGCCCCAGTTGATCCATAATTTTTGGCAGCAGATCAAAGCCTTTGCGCCGCGTGCGATTGCCAACAAACAGCAAACGAATCGGTGCGGGATGCTCAGGCAAATCGTTGGTGCGCTGAAAATCTGGGGCTGGGGTAAAAACTTCGGTATCAATCCCATCGTAAATCACGGTGGTCGGGCGGTCGCCGTAGGTCAGGCGGGTTTGCTCCTGCGTGTAACGGCTGACACAAATCACTTCATCAGCCAAGCGTACCGATAAGCCATCGTAGGTTTTTTCAACCAAGCGATAAAACAAGCGTTGTTGCGGTGAGCTATAGGGCTGAAGCAATGGGTCGGTCACGATGTGATGCACCGTCGTCACCAATGGCAAACCAGGTGCGCGTAACGCCCATGCGCAGCGTGAACGCGCCTGAACCAGATCATGGCCTTGCCACCAATTGCGGCCCAGCGCCAATTTCGCGGCCATCGGGGCAAAATTAAATAAGTGCGATAAACGGCGTAAACTTGGTTGATGGCCAGCTCGTTGCATCGAACGGGTGATATTTTGAATGCCAATATCAACGCCGCCCTTGCCGAGCGGCGAAATGTAGAGGGGCTTTAGCATAAATGTCTGCAACTTCCTCGTGCGGATTAGGGCTTAGGAATGGCAACCGAGGCGCGAATTGTTACTTCGTAGCGGATACCACTAGCATCAGTGCCGATATTGCGGGGATTTCCACCCACAAAGGTCATCAATGCCTCGTTGATTTTAGCAGTATTGCCAAATTCGGCAACTATTGCTTGGCGATATTGCTGTTTCAGTTGATTGGCAATCTCGGTATCGTTTGTGCCTTCAGCAACACTCACTACAATATTGCGCTCAACCCAGCGGGTGGTTGCCGCCTGTGGAATTGGCGTAACGCTGGTAGTAGTGCTTGAGTTGAACAAATTCAAAATCTTTTGATCCATGCCTGGAATGCCGAGCGCCAACAACACCCCGACAATTATAATTGTTAGTAGGGGAATCCATGGCCGAAAGCGCTTTTGCGGCTTGGCGGCTGGTTTAGGTTTGGCAGGCAAAGGCTGGCTTTTGGGCTTGGGTTTGGGCTTGGTGCTACTGGTTGGCGCAGCCTTTTGCGGTTGCGGAATCGCCCCAACGCTAGCGGCCATCGCTGGTTTTTGCGGTTTTTGCTCCAGAATCACCGTTGCTTGCGGTTGAGGCTTGGGCTTTGGTTTGGGTTTGTGCAATGATTCTAATGGCAAGGCGGCACGGAACGCTGCGGCACTTTTCCAACGCTTGCTAATTTCCATTTCCAAGGCTTTGCTGATAGCCTGCTCAGTGGCCGCCGAAACCTTGGGCGCAAGCTGGCGCACTGGTGGAAAGGAAAACGGCGCTTCATCACGTGGATCGCGGCCTGTTAATAAATGATGCAAAGTCGCGCCCAAGGCGTAAATATCCGATTGCGGCGTGGCTTGGCCTTGATATTGCTCAGGCGGCGAATAGCCAGGCGTACCAATTAACGTGCCGCGCTCGTTGGGCTGAAACAATTTGGCAATCCCAAAATCAACAACTTTAACATTGCCAGTTTTACGTTCGATCATAATATTGGATGGTTTGACATCGCGATAGATCAAACGCCGTTCGTGCAGATAATCAAGTACATTGGCAATTTGCTCGGCCCAGTGCAACACGGTTGGTTCATCGAATTGCTCGTTGGCTTGGTGACGCTGCAAATCTTCTAAATCGTCGCCCTCGACAAAATCCATCGCGAGGTAGTAGCGCCCACCATGCAAGAAATCGCCATACACATGGGGAATTTGCGGATGCTGCAATTCACGCAGAATCGAAGCTTCTTCTTTAAATCGTTCAATCGCTTCATCACGTTCGGCCTTATCGTTAAACCGATCGATCAATGATTTAAGCGCGTAGCGTTTACCACTTTGATCGGTAGCAGCATACACCGCGCCCATGCCGCCCTCTTTGATGGCACGGGTGATGCGATAGCGATTGTTCAAAACTATATTATTGCCACATTGTTGGCAGAATTTGGCATCATTGCGATTATCGGTGCCACAGATTGGACACAACGTTCGCTCGGTTGCTATACTCATATCTATGGTTCCTTAGGCTCAGCACCATTTCCTGCTGTATGCTACGCTATGCTATGAGCAACTGTTGCACAGTCTAACACAGAAGTTTCAATGATGGCAGCAATCCTCAATTAACAATCTATCTGTATTTATGGATAGGGTTGATAGATTTTCACAATCCTCATTTCAGCAAGATCACCACCCTTCCGTCCCGCCTCAAGGCGGGAAACGCAGGAGGTTTTCATCCCCCTGCACCCCCTAAAAGGTCGATTATGGAAGAAAATCATTGAATCGTTCTTCCATAGTGATACTTTTTAGGCAACTCTATAAGCCCAATTTTTATGGAGGTTGATGATGGCTTTATCGATTGATGCTATTTACGAGTATGCCGAGGCCTTGATTGCCCGTAAAACGCTTGATGGGGGCCAGATTGAGTTGCGCCAGATGCAGCGTTTATGTGAATTTTTGGCCGATCTAGCCCAGCAGGCCGATGATTCAGCCAATGCCCAACGCTTTGCTCATTTAGCGCAGGCTGTGAAAGGAGCTTAATCATGTTAACTATTGAGTTTATTCAACAACACTTGCGTCAAGCAATTGCCCAAGCGATTGAAGCCAAAAACCCAGCCGAATTGGCGCATTTGCAGCAAATGGCTGGTCTGTTGATGAAGCCTGCCCACTTGCATAACGACTCAGAAACCGAATATGCCTTGCGTTTGCTCGCAGCCAAAGCCGCCAATGCCCGCGAATCATTATTGAAAAAAGAGGATGATTAATGGAACTTGAACATGCAACAGCCTTGATCAATGGGCTTAATTTGCATTATGTACGAGCTGGTAGCGGGCCGTTGGTGGTGCTATTGCATGGCTTTCCCGAATTTTGGTATTCGTGGCGGCATCAAATTCCAGCTTTGGCCGAAACCCACACGGTCGTTGCACTCGATCAACGTGGCTACAACATCTCGGATAAGCCAGCGTTGTGGCAGCACTACACAATTGATCTATTAATTGATGATGTACGGGCGCTCATCGAGCATTTGGGCTTTGAGCGAGCGACAATTGTCGGCCACGATTGGGGCGCAGCCGTAGCGTGGATGTTTGCCATGCGCTATCATGGCTATCTTGAACGCTTGGTCATTATGAATGTGCCGCATCCGCTGCTCATGGCCAAAGGTCTTTTGACCAACCCGCGCCAAATGCTGCGTTCGTGGTATATGTTTGCCTTTCAAATACCCCATTTGCCTGAGTGGTCGGCCAAACGCAACAACTTTCAAGTGCTGACCAAAGCCTTAACTGGCGCGGTGCAACGGCCTGGGGTATTTAGCGCTGAAGATATTCAGGTCTATCATCAGGCTTGGGGCCGGCCCGGGGCATTACGAGCGATGATTAATTGGTATCGAGCCTATATCCGCCAAGGCTCGCGCTATCTCCGTCAATTATCGACCCATCATATTCATGTTCCAACGTTGTTAATTTGGGGCACTGCTGATACGGCACTGGGCCAAGAATTGACCTACGGCACTGAACGTTATGTGACCGATTTACGCATCCGCTACCTGAGCGATGTGAGCCATTGGGTACAACAAGAAGCGCCCAATGAGGTGAATGCTGTGTTGATCCCATTTGTACGGGGTGAGTGGTAGAACCATGGTGAAGCAGGGTAGACCAGATGTCTACCCTCCAAATAAGGCGCTAGTCATCCTGACGAACCTGTGAAGCCTTGCTATGATCTGCCTTGCGCAATTGGCCGATTATGAAAGGTGGTAGCTGCATGAGTTTTCTGCAACAATCTGATGCCGATGCTGTGCCAACTATCGCCCTAGGCCAACCAGCTACGCCTTGGCAATTGGCGCTCAATCAGTTTGTAACCTTGGTTGCCAATGAAAGTTTAGGTGGCGAAAGCCTGCCCCACTATTTTAAACCTTGGCTGACTCATCTGACCACTTGGCTGCTATTTATTCCCACCGATCCGAAAACATTGCTGCAAGGTTTTGTGCTCGGCCAAGCAGACCGCTATCAACTTTTAGCTCAAGCAACCCGTTTGGCCTGGCTGGAACAGTATTATTTCAGTGCTCCGCAGGCGCTTTTGGCTCCTCAACGCTTGGCTAAACCAACTGAATTTGGTTTACCGCTGCCTAGCACGAACGAACCTGTGTGGCTGATTCCTTTGCGAGCCTATGGTCGTTTGTGGGGCATTGTTGTGCTCGAAGTAGCCGAGGCTAGCCCACCCAGCGAACATCCGCTGTATGTCATGGTAGCGCAAGCAATTGCCAATCTCAGCCTGCATTTGGATGCTCGCTATGCCCGCGAATACGAGGTGCAAGCCTACCAGCGCATGCAGATGATGAGCGAATCGTCGCATATTTTGGCTCACACTGGCTTGAATTTGGATCGCATGCTCATGGCGTTGAGTAAGCATTTGTGCCAGCATTTTAGCGATGGCTGTATGATTCAAATCCTGAGTATGAGCCAACCCAGCCAGATTCAGCAAGAGATTTTTCATCATCAACAAACCGATTATCGTACCCAACTCTATCGAATGTCGGCAGAATGGGCTGATCAACTCGCACCTGATTCGTTACGCTATCAAGTGCTTATTTCTAATCAACCCTTAGCATTAAACATCTATGAGCATCAATTGCTACTTGAAGCAAGCGAATTTCAACCGCTATTAGGTGAATATAAATTACACAGTGTGCTAATGGTTGGTCTCTATTGGAACGAACATCCAGTTGGCATATTAAGTTTATTGCGTACTCACATCAATTTGCCATTTATGCAAGAAGATCTTGAGATTGCGCGTGATATTGGCACCCGTTTTGTTGAAGCACTCGAACAAACTCGTTTATATGCTGAGTTGCGTGAACAAGAGCAGGCATTAATGCTGATGGTTCGTCGTTTAGAAGAACAGGTTGAAGAACGCACAAATGAGTTATCAAATAAGAATGTACAGCTTAATCGTGAACTCGATCGGCGACGTAAAACCGAAGAGGCCTTAGTCGAGAGCCAAGCCTTATTGCGTAGTTTTTATGCTAGCACTCCCGTAATGATGGGGGTGGTTGAAATTACGCCTGAGGCTGATTTAGTCTTGCTGACTGCTAATACAATGACGGTTAAGCAATGGCAACTTGCAGCTAGCTATGCTGAAATGACGATGAGCCAGCTTGGAATACCTCAAGCAGATATTGATCGTTGGATTCAATATTTTCAACGTAGCCGAACGAAAGGTCAGCCAGAACGCTTTGACTATAACGATCCATTCGATTCGAACATTATCTATACTGCGACAATTGGCCCGGTTAACACCGCTTCACCAATCGGCCAACGTTTTTGTTTTGTGCTCGAAGATATCACCGCAAGTCGTAATCTTCAGCAATCGTTGGAAGAAAGTAAGCATCTTGTTGAGCAAATTAATGCTTCGATTCCCTGTATTGTCTATAAATATGATGTAAAGCTCAATCAAATAACCTATATTAATCGCTCATTAGAATCAATGCTTGGGTATGGGACAAACGAAATGCTCGAAATGCAAGAAATGGATTTACGTAGCTTAATTCATCCTGATGATTTGATCCAAATTGATGCTTATTTGCCAAGTTTATATACGTCCAAGCCAGGTACAATTATTCAAAATCGCTTTCGCATTAAGCATCGCGATGGCCAATGGCGCTGGATTATTGGCTATGATACCGTATTTCAAACTGATGAAACTGGGTATGCCAGCTCAATTCTATCGGCATTGCAAGATGTCAGCGAGCTCTATTCGCATCGTGAACAATTGCAAGCATCATTGGAAGAAAAAATGGTGCTCTTGCAAGAAATTCATCATCGAGTCAAGAACAATTTGCAAATTGTTTCAAGCTTGCTCAATTTACAAGCTCGCCAAATTAGCGATCCAAATACCCGCGATCGTTTTCTCGAAAGCCAAAGCCGCATTCATGCAATGGCATTAGTCCATGAACAATTGTATCGTTCATCAGATTTACGGTATATCGATTTAGCCGAATATATCAAACACCTTGTGCAATTTTTCCGCCGTTCGCATACGAATCGCCCAACACTTTCAATTAATATCCAGATTGAGCCAGTCAATCTGAATACTGATACAACGATTCAGCTAGGATTAATTATCAATGAACTTCTGACGAATAGTTTCAAACATGCCTTTGTCGCCCAAGAGACCGGCCTGATTTGGTTGAAGGGCAGCTATGATCAGCAGTTTGTAGAGCTAGAAATTGGCGATGACGGCATTGGGATGCCAACTGATCGTCAACCATCCAACTCGATGGGGCTTGAATTAGTGCATGCCCTGATTCGCCAACTTGGTGCCTCGATTCAGCAGCTTTCAACGGATGGCACTGTGTTTAAGTTAACAATTCCACGTAAATAAAGGACCAGCATATGAGTAAAGCAAGCATTGTCATTGTTGAAGATGAAGTAATTGTGGCCTTGGATATGGCGCAAGCACTCAAGGCGGCGGGCTATAACGTGATTGGCAGTTTTAGTTGCGGTGAGGCCGCGCTCGAATTTATTGCCGAACAATGCCCCGATTTGATCGTGATGGACATTCACTTGCAAGGCCAACTTGATGGCATCAGCACTGCCGAACAGATTCAAAAACGTTATGGCTTGCCGATTATTTATCTTACCGCCTACTCTGACTCGGAAACCTTGAGTCGCGCCAAGGCAACCGAACCGTATGCCTACTTGGTCAAACCATTTGAAGATCGTGATTTGCTGAGTGCCATCGAAATGGGTTTGTATCGCCATCGCGTGGATCAGCGCTTGCGGCGCATGGAACGTTTATATTCAAGCACCTTAAACAGCGTTGATGATGCAATTATTACAACAGATATCTATGGCTTGATTAAATTTGCCAATCCGACCGCCAGTAGCTTGTTAAATCGACCGAATGATGCATTAATTGGCCAATTTATAGGCGATGTAGTTCAGCTCCTTGATCGCGAAACCAAAATAACCTATCAATTTGATTTGCCCTATTTAATCCAACAAGCTAATCATCATATGTTATTACCACGCCAGATTCTGGTGAACGATCAAGCTAAATTTGTGGTTGCGCCAAGTATTTCGCAAATTCGCGAAGAAGATGAAGCGATTGCTGGAATTGTCTTAGTGCTGCGTGATATGCGCGATCTTGATGCAGCTGAGGAGCATATTCGCCATCAAGCCTTGCACGATGCCCTAACTGGCTTGGCCAATCGGAATGTTTTTATCAATCGTTTGCAATATATTCTTGATCATTATCATTTACACCATCATCATGCCGTACTATTTATCGATCTTGATCGATTCAAGATTATCAATGATAGTTTAGGCCATATTGTTGGCGACAAATTATTAATTCAAGTTGGTCAACGCTTAGAGCGTTGTATTCGCTCCCATGATTTAGTAGCACGGCTGGGCGGCGATGAATTTACCATTTTGCTTGATGGCGTTAATGATATCCATGATGTTCTACGAGTTACCGATCGTTTATTAAGTGTGGTTGCCGAGCCATATCATATTGATGGCTATAAAGTGTTTACCGCAGCCAGCATTGGAATTGTGGTGATTGACGATCATTACAAGCATTATCACGAAGTGTTGCGCGATGTGGATAGCGCGATGTATCGGGCTAAATCGCAAGGTCGTGGTTGTCGCGCCGTCTTTGACGAAGAGATGCATGTTGAGGCCTTGCGTACATTGCAACTTGAGGTCGAATTACGCCGCGCAGTTGAGCGTGACGAATTGTGCTTGCACTATCAGCCAATTATCAAACTAGCCACGGGCGAGTTATCGGGCTTTGAGGCGTTGTTGCGTTGGAATCACCCAACTCAAGGCGTGATTGGCCCAGCCTCGTTTTTTGCCATTGCCGAAGAAACTGGGATTTTAGCCCAAATTGGCTGGAAGTTGTTACGCGAATCGTGCCAACAAATTTGTGCTTGGCAAAACGAATTTCAGTTTCATCCACCCTTGGAATTGAGCGTTAATTTTACCCATCGCCAATTTTTCCAAGCCAATCTGATTCAGCAAGTTCAAAGCATTTTAGCTGAAACTGGCATGCCTGCACGGCATTTGTGCGCCGAAATTACAGAAGGCGTGATGATGCAAAGTAATCGTGCGGTCGAAGTGATGCACGAATTGCATGATTTGGGCGTGCAAGTGCATATCGATGATTTTGGCACTGGTTATGCCTCGCTCAGTTTGTTGCATAGTGCCCCAATCGATGTTTTAAAGATTGATCGGACGTTTATTCAGCCCGAAAGCGGAGCCAGCAAGCACTCAATCGCCCAGTTAATTAGCTTGATGGCACGATCGTTGGGTTGTGCCGTGGTCGCTGAGGGCGTGGAAGATGCCCAAACTGCCCAGATGTTGATCGAAATGGGTTGCGATTTTGGTCAAGGCTGGTGGTATTCCAAAGCATTACCACCAGAAGAGGCGCGGGTATTAATTCGCAACTTTGCCCAAGGCACAGTAATGGTCCCGGTTCCACTGAATGCCAAAGTTGCTCACTAGGGAGACTTGCAGTATCAACCCTTCTCCCACTTGGTGGGAGAAGGGCGTTCGATCGAGTGATTGCCCGTTGGAAATGGGCATGCGAAAGAGAAAAAGCTATTCCAATAATTATGATTGGGCAATTAAATCCATTTCAGTCGCCATTGGGTTATCGCTAGCCTCTTCATGCAGCGAATTATCCTTGGTTTCCTTGAGCAAGACCATCCCAACCACAAAGGTCAACAAAGCGATGGCAATTGGAAACCATAGGCCAGCATAGATATTGCCGGTACTACTAACCACTGCTGTGGCGATAAAGGGCAACCAACCGCCAAAGTAGCCGTTGCCAACATGATAGGGCAGTGAAACCGAGGTATAGCGAATTTTGGCAGGAAACGATTCCACCAAAAAGGCCGCAATCGGGCCATACACCATACAAACACACAACACCAACCCAAAAATGATCAAGGTGAGTAGAACGGTGTTAGGATTGTTGGCGACCGCAGGCGTGATAACCTTTCCAGCTTCATCGAGAACCGCCGGAGTAATTGGACCAGCCGCCGCTTTCAGGGCCATAAAGGCGGGATAAATCGCAATTGCACCGATTAAATTGCCTGCCATCATCACCGTTTTGCGCCCCCATTTATCTGAAAGCGCTCCCATGACGACGAAAAACGGCATGCCTAAGAACAAAGCAATCGCCACGATTGTATCAACGGTGTTAGCTGGCACTTTGGCTTGGGTTTTGAGCCACGAGTTCACGTAAAATTGAGCGGTATACCAGATTACTGCTTGACCCGCAGCGGCTCCAAACAACACCGTCAAAATCACTTTCCAATTGCGCCGATTGCCAAAACTATCTTTAAGCGGAGCTTTCGAGGTTTTGCCTGCATGTTTGAGTTTGGTAAACAACGGCGATTCACTCATCTTCGAGCGAATGTAGACTGAAACACCCACCAAGACAATTGAGAGCAAGAAGGGAATCCGCCAGCCCCAGCTATCAAAGGCTGCCTTGCTCATCGAGGTTCGTACAATCAAAATTACCAGCAACGAGATAAATAAGCCAAGCGTGGCGGTAATTTGAATAAAACTGGTGTAAAAACCGCGCTTATGGTCGGGAACATGTTCAGCGACATAGACCGCCGCACCGCCATATTCACCACCAAGCGCCAAACCTTGGATGATCCGAATAATCACCAAAATGATCGGGGCGAGGATGCCAATTGAGGCATAGGTGGGCAAAATCCCAATGACCGTGGTTGCGCCGCCCATGATCAGCAACGTGACCAAAAAGGCATATTTGCGCCCAACAATATCGCCAATGCGCCCAAACACCAGTGCCCCGAACGGTCGCGCCGCAAAGCCCGCCCCAAAGGTGGCAAAGGTTTCCAGCAAGGCCGCCGTTTCGTTGCCCGACTGATAGAAATTTGTCGCAATGACCGCAGCAAGACTGCCAAAAATGTAGAAATCGTACCATTCAATCATGGTACCCAAAGCCGATGCAATGATGACCTTCCAAATTGTGGATTGCGAGACAACGGTGGAATGCTGTGATGGCATGGGTGTGTTTGACATCGTGTTGCTCCTTCATTGCAACAACAAATTCAACCCAAATTGTGTGTGCCCTAGACAGCGAACATTCGATGGGGAGATTAACGGGGATATCCTTCCAAGCGAAAATCCATACACCTCCTCGATTAACGGAAGCCAGATTGGGGATGTTTGGCATAACAGCTTGGTTTTTGAATGCTCTGCGCGGAGCAATTCAGCAAGGTTGGGCATCAGGTATGGAGTGTGAAGGATGGGTGGTTGATGCAGAAGTTAAATTTCACTTAAAGCCGTTATGTCGGCGCTACAATAGCACTAGAGTATCGATATGTCAAGTTACTAGTGCTGCTGGTGGGCAACCTTAATCTCTCATCTCTCGGCGTAGGTTTAGGGTTCGATCATGCCACGGCGAATTGCATACTTAACCAGATCGGTGCGATCATGCAAATCAAGCTTTTCCATAATATTGGTGCGATGGCTTTGCACAGTTTTTACGCTAATGACTAATTGGGCGGCAATTTGACGATTGGTCAAGCCCTCAGCAACCAATTTCAAAACCTCTAATTCGCGATCAGTGAGATCGGCTAGCTTGACGGTATCGCTATCACCCAACTGGTTGAGTTTGGCAATCAAAGCGGGGTCGAGGTATGAATCGCCACGTTGCACAGCGCGGATCGCTGAAACTAGCTCGGTCGCAGCAGCACGTTTGAGCACATAGCCAGTTGCGCCAGCTCGCAAAGCTTCCTTGAGATATTCCTCGCCTTCGTGCATACTCAAAAAAATCACTTTGGTTTCGGGCGAGCGACTACGAATCTCGCGGGCGGCGGCCAAGCCATTCATGCCAGGCATCGCAATATCCAACACTGCTAAATCGGGATGCAGGGCATCAGCCAGATCAACCGCCTCTGTTCCATCGTTGGCAGTGCCAATCACCCGAAAATCGGGCTGAGCTTCCAAAACCATGCGCACACCATCACGCATCACAGCGTGGTCATCGGCCAATAAAATTGTTATTTCGGCAATTGCCATAGCACAATCCTTTAGGCGGCGCTGGCTTGGGTTGCTGGCTCCAAGGGAACTGTGATCGTTAATTCAGTGCCAATGCTAGGTGCACTATCGATCGCCATCGTTCCACCGAGAAGATTGACCCGCTCATACATCCCAAACATGCCAACTCCACGGCCATCACGTTCAGGGTTAATTGTATTGGGGTCAAAGCCAACGCCATTATCTTCAACCCGCGCTCGTACAATTTTGGGATTAGTTAGGTCGATATCGACCTCGACATACGAGGCTTGGGCATGTTTCACAATATTGCTAAATGCTTCTTGCAGCATGCGATAGAGCGCGGTTTCGACGGCTGATGGGAGGCGGCGCTCCTCGCCACGAACTTGCACATCAACCCGAATTCCGCGATGGGCTAAACGTTCGGCGGCTTGAGCACGCACGGCGGCGGCCAAACCAAGGTCATCAAGCTGCGATGGACGTAAATCGGCGATGATCGTGCGCACGCCTTCGAGGGTCGTACCAGCCAAATCGCGCAAGCCAATCAGCCGTTCGCGCACCGCTTGGGCTTGGGGATTTTGCGCGGCAGTTTCAGCATAGATCACCAAGGTTGCCAAGGCTTGCGCCGTATCGTCGTGCAATTCACGGGCGATCCGCCGCCGTTCTTCTTCTTGCGCGTTGATCACTTGCTGGGTTAGGCGCTCGGTCAAGGCGCGTGAACGCTCGATGGCGCGAGTGTCATCCTCAACTTGGTCAAGCATTGCATTGAAAGCTTGCGAAAGTTGGGCAATTTGGGTATCGCCAGCACTGGGCTGGGGCACACGCACGCTCAAATCGCCGTCGGTCACGCGCTCGGCGGCAATTTGCAGATTGGTGAGCGGGCGTAGTGCTACGCGCAAAACTGCATAATTGACTGCAACACTCAGCACAACCCCGATCAACGAAAAAACAACCGTTAAGGTCAAGCCTTCGGTCGTTGCTAAGCGGCGTGTGATCGCCGTGCCAGCGATTGCGCCCAAACAAACTATTGCACTATTGCCGATTAAAATCTGGTAAATCAGTGGTATCCGTCGCATAGCAGTATTGTATCATCAACCATCAATCTTATGAACCAAGATTGAGCCATAGTTTTTAGCCGATTAGAACCAGTAGAACGACCCCAAGCCCCGCCACACAGCCAACTAAGACCAAGCCATAGGCCAAACGCGCAACATGCCAAGGCATCCAGCTAAAGCGCAAGCCCAGCATATCGCCAAGGCTCCGGCGATAGCGATGATGGTGGTTTGGGGTTGATCGAACCGCCAAACCATAGGTCGCGATTAATCCGGCAACGCAGCTATGGACAATGGTTTGCAACAGCAAGGCCCATGAAAATGGCTGCCACAGCAGATTAACCAGCGCAGCAATGCCAATTAGCCCAGCCATAAGCCACAAACTTGCAATAAAACGGATTTTTGTGCGGAGCACAGCATCCTCGCAATGCTAAAACAAAATACGGACGTAGAGTGTTCTACGTCCGTATCGTCTGGCGGGCCCGAGGGGATTCGAACCCCCGATCTCCACTGTGACAGAGTGGCATGTTAGGCCGCTACACCACGAGCCCCGATCAGGTTGTTGTTGCGCTAGCAGTTCAATTGGCGGGCCCGAGGGGATTCGAACCCCCGATCTCCACTGTGACAGAGTGGCATGTTAGGCCGCTACACCACGAGCCCGCGTTTTTGCTTGCCTCGCGACAACGGGGATATACTACCACAGACTCGTTTTTTTTGCAAATAGAGCGTTCCCTCACCCCAACCCCTCTCCCACGGCGGCGGGCGAGGGGAGTTCCAACCATCATGATTGTATAGTTCCCCCTCGCCTGCTGGGCGGGAGAGGGGGCTAGGGGGTGAGGGCATGCGCATCGGCTGCGAATCGCATCCAGCCGTTGTTAAAACCTGCATTATCCTCTACCTACAAACTAACTGATTGGCTCGTGATTGACCCGATCAAGGCCTTCGTCGTCCCAGGCGGCGGGATCTTCGAGTGGCTCAAGGTGGGTGATCGCATGGCTATCGGGTAGGGCGGCGGCAATTGCCAATTCAATCGTTTCGCAGACATCATGGCCTTTTTGGACACTCCACGAGCCTGGTACTAGCACATGCAATGAAATGAAACGGCGCGGCCCAGCAACCCGCGTGCGCAAAGCATGGAATTGCAAGCCACGTTGGCGATAGCGCGACAGAATATCTTCAATCACCGCTTGATCTTCATCGGGCAAGGCACTATCAAGCAAACCATAGCCCGATTCACGCAAAATCCGAAAGCCAATCCAGATAATGTGGAGGGCAACTGCGATCGCAATTAGCGGATCAAGCACCAGCCAGCCCGATAATTTGGTCAGTAAAATTCCGCCAATTACGCCAATCGTCGTCCAAACATCAGTAAATAGGTGGTGGGCATCGGCTTGCAAGGTGATCGAGCGTAAGCGTTTGCCTGCTCGCATAATGATCCACGCCACACCGCCGTTGATCGCGGTGGCAAAGATCGAAAGCCCTAAACCAAGGTCAAGTCGCGTTATTGGAGTTGGATTTAACACGCGTGGCCAAGCTGTCCAGATGATGCTGCCAGCAGCCAACATAATTAACATGCCCTCTAAGCCGCTGGCAAAATATTCAGCCTTGGAGTGGCCAAAGGCATGGTCATGATCGGGGGGACGCATAGCAATCGTCAGCATCCATAAAGCCATAATCGCTGCAATCAGGTTGACAACCGATTCCGCCGCATCCGAAAAAAGCCCGATTGATCCGGTCAAAAGATAAGCGCCAAACTTCAAACCAATCGTTACGCATGCTGCAACAATTGATAATAAAGCATAGCGCTGTTTCCCATTAAACATAGTTATAAGGCGCTTTCTAAGGCTCGCAATTCGCGCTCATAGACCACCAAACCAACGCGGAGGCTGTCGTTTGGCACGATGGCATTAAGTTGATGAATGATTGTATTCAAATCACGCACCCAAACTTGTAACTCTCGGCGCAACCGTTCTTGCTCATTAATGCTGGTAACGGCCCATGTCTCACGATTATTACGCAACCAAATCTGATAGCGATTGATATGATTATTATAATCGTGTTGCAAGGCAACCCATGGCGCACCTTGTTGACTGCCTTTCATCACCCGAAAGGCCATGCGCAGCTCGGCAGGAATATACATATCATCATTTAAATCGATTGGTTGGCCTTCGCCTGGCAAATTATCAAACATGCCATCTTCCATGGCCGCCTGAATGCGTTGCTCGGCGATCGATCCTGCGCGTTGAGCGGTGAGCGATGGGCTTTTTTTAGGTTTGTCGCTGTCGGCGTTCGGGTCGGAAGCGGGTGCTTGTGGCTTTATTTTGCCTGAAGTGCGGCTTTGCTCACGAAATCGGTCAAGAAATGGATTATCGCTCATGCTAAAACCCCCTTGTATTGCTGCAACCTTGCCAGATCAAGCGCCCCATACAATTGCTCAAACGTCGTTGCAGGCTTATGTGCAGAATATCACAAAGATTGGCTGGCGACAAGGTTATCAACAACACCGAAATTTTGAGAAATTTGTTACAATATGCCTATATCTGTGTGTACTTTGGATGGTTGGAGGACATCGATGTCGTTTCAGTATCCACTAGAAGTTCGTTTTCGCGATTTGGATGGGCTTGGGCATGTCAATAATGCGGTCTATTTGACTTATTTTGAGACCTTGCGTTTACACTTTGCGCTCGAATTGTTGGGCGTAGCGCATTTGGCTGAAGTGCCGTTTATTTTAGGCGAAATTTCAGTGCGCTTTCTCAAGCCTGTGTTTTTTGGCGATCAACTCCAAGGCAGCGTCGATGTCTCGCGGATTGGGCATAAAAGCTTTACCATGATTTATACGATTAAGCGGGGCAACGAAATTGTGACCCAAGGCTCGACCGAATTAATCTGGTTTGATTACAAAACTCAACGTTCGGTGCCAATTCCCGATTCATTTCGCCAGCAAGTTGCCAGCTATCAACGTGCTTAATCCATCGACGCAATAGGTTGTTGAGTAACAATACAGTTAGCCCCTCATCCCGCTTTCGAGATGAGGGGCGCTAAGCCAGTGCTGCTATATTCCTACGGCGATCAGCATTTTAGCGCGTTTGCTGCGATTGATAGGCTTGCCACAAGGCTTGTGGATCTTCAGCGTAAAGCATCATATGGCCACAATCGCCACAAACTGCACAGCTTACCCATGTATCCACTCCACCTTTGGCGAAAACAGCCTTAGGATTTGTATAGACTGTCACCATAAGGCGTTCATAGCGTTTTTCCATTTCGTGGATGCTTGCAGTAGGAATTATTTTATTGGATTGACAGCTTGCACAACGAACGGGCTGCATATGATTCTTCCCTTCTTACCTAAAAACGTGGTTAAACGACGTTCGATCAGGATCAGCGATTCAAAACTGGTTGGATGAGATCTGTATCCGCCATTGTGATCGGCACGCTCACTTCTAAGGTATTCAAATCCAATATACGCAGCGCAGTATGAAATGTTTGCTCATCATAGGTGGTAAACAACATTCGCTGATCAAGCCATTGAGGGTCGAAGGCATTGGCATACAGCAACGTCGGATCGCTGCCATCGCGATTGACGGTATAAATCGAGTTACTGCCTACATCACCACCACCAACGACATAGACAAGCTGTTGACTATCAGGCGACCACGCAGGATGGCGAGCGCGGCCAAAGCCTTCGGTTAAATACTTCAAGCCTTGACCATCAGGCTGAATTACATACAATTGATCATTCCAACCATCAGGAGTTTGCGCCCCACGATCTGAAGTAAAAGCAATCAAACTTCCATCAGGCGACCAACTTGGTTGCCAATCTCGGGCAGGATCGTTGGTGAGTTGTCTAAGATTACTGCCATCACGATTGATCAGATACAATTCGTCATTGCCCGAGCGATTGGATTGAAACGCCAATTGTTGGCCATCAGGCGACCAACTGGGGCTTTGATCGTCACCTGGTTGATTGGTTACTTGGAATAAATTACTGCCATCAGCAGAACTGATATACATATTGAAGCCATCGCTATCTTGCACCACAAACGCCAGTTCGTTACCATCAGGCGACCACGTTGGATCTATGGCTAGCGGAAAATCAGGGTTGAGTAGTTGCGGTGGGTTAGCATCAAGCCCCGAGATCATGATCGTTCCTCGGTTGATCTGATTGGCAACAAAAGCCAAGCGTTGCGGGGCTTCGCCCACGGTTGGAGTGGCAAGCGGGACGCTTGATGGCAGGCTCGTTGGTTGACTGGTTGGCTCAGCAGTTGTACGCATACAGCCAGTTAAACAGCCAAGTATTCCAATTAATGTTAAGCTACGAACAAGGTTCATTGATCCCTCACACAGATTCGACTATTTGAAAAAGGTTCTTTATGCAAATTTCAGTTACACAATCGCAGCAACTTGATCTCATTTTTAATAACCAGCCATTGAGCTATCCCGCCGATCTCAATCCGGTACAATTGCAGGCAGCCGCCTTAGTTGGCTGCACCGCTGCGGTGATGGAGCGCTATGCCCAAACTGCTGAGCTTGATTTAACTGGCACTACAGTGGTGATTCGTTGGAGTTTCGGCAGTGATCCACGGCGCATCGATCGCTATGAGCTTGCGGTTGCATTACCAGCCAGCGTCTCTGAAGCTCGCCAGGCTGCGGTGTTACGCGCCGCCCAGCATTGTACGGTGCATGCAACGCTCGAGTATCCACCATTGATCGAGATTCGGCTAAGCTAAGCGTAGCCTCGCGCTCGCGTTGACAGCGATGAGAGGAATAAGGGGAAGGTCAAATTTCATTTTTGTAACCAGACGATTGTCAGATCATCAACGGGACTACGATCTTGCATAAAATTGCTAATTTGTTTGAACAGATACTCATGATATGGCTCGATCGCGGGCCATTGGCGATAGCCTGCCAGAATTGTTTCGAGCAACTCAAAGCCCAGCATGTGGTTGGCGAGATTACGTGCCTCAACCACGCCGTCGCTCACAAACACCACATGATCATCAGGTTTCAGCTGAATCATGCGTTCTTGATACTGGATATCGGAGCGTGAGCCAATTGGCAAGCCAACCACATCAATTTCTTCAAGCGTGCCTGCTCGTAGCAAATAGGGCATAACCATGCCAGCATTGGCAAGATGCAAGGTTTCAGTCGCATGGTCATAAATAGCATACAAGATGGCAGCATTCATATGGTTAGATTTTAGTCGATCGATCAACAAACTATTGAGCGTTTGCAATAATACTGCTGGCTGACTGCCTTCGCGAGCGCGTTCTTCCAAGGTGCTTGAAACCAACGCCATCATCAAGGCAGCGCCAACACCCTTGCCCGAGATATCGCCGATCGCCACGCCAACCCGCCCATTGCCCAACTCGACAAAGCTATAGAAATCGCCGCCGACTTCGGCTGAAGGCAACGATCGGGCATTCGCTCGCAGCAGATCTGGTGGCCACGGTGGGCGTTGCGAGAGCAAGCCAAGCTGAATGTCGTGGGCCAAGCTGAGGCCTTGTTGCAGATAATCGTTTTTCTCTTGCAGTTGATCGGTTACCTGTACCAATTGCTGATAGGCCAAGCGTAACTCGTTGGTACGGAGGGTAACTTGCTCTTCAAGTTGCTCACGGTTGGTACGTAACTGCGCGGTCATACGAGTAAAACTACGAATCAACAAGCCCAATTCATCATCTCGTGAGGGCAAATCGGCAGTTTGCAAATTGCCTTCGGCCACATGGGCTGCCGCTTCGGTTAATTGGGCAATCGGCAACACCACGCGCCGCATAAGCATAAGCACCGCCACAACCGCCAACCCCTCCAAAACCAAGCCAATCGCCACAATGATGATACTCAGTTCGCGGGCAGGCGCAAAGGCCTCAGTTTGGCTAACCTCGCTCAGCAGAATCAGATCGCGCCCTTCGAGCCAACGATAGACCCCAACCACATCGTCGCCAGCATAATTTTGATATTTAGCATTGCCATTTTGCTTGGCTAAGGCTTGCTGAATGCCATATGAATCAACCAGGCTGGGCATGCCAGGCCGCCCAAAGCGTTTGCTCGAAACAAAGCGCTGCTTGCTATCGACCAAATAGGTTTCGCTCGTGCGCCCTATGCCAACCCGCTGCACCAAAATATCGTCGAGCCGCGAGAGATTGATGTGGGCCGCTAAAACGGCATAGACATTATTATCTTGGTCAAATAATGGACTGGCAATCGTCATGGTTGGAATATCTAAATCATTGGGGTAGATATTCTCGATATACAAGCCAAATTGAGCAACATTCACATAATCAACGCCGCTCACCACACTGCCCTCGCGAATGGGATCGGTTGAGAAAATGACACGGCCCACTTGATTCAAGACAAAAATCTCATCAAATTTGGTTTGATTTTTGACGACTGAGCGCAGATAGGTTGCGAGCGTATCGTAGGCACTATTGGCTTCAGGGCTAACCAGTTTGGAGTTGGCCAACATATTGGCGTTGGTACGAACAAGCGGCAAGCCTGCTAACAATTGCACCTCTTTGCGCTGATCATCGATCCAACGCTCGATTTCTTGCTCTTTGAGCGAGGTTGCGATGCTCAAGCGTTCGATCACCGATTGCTCAATTGCCCCCCGACCAAGCCAATAGGCCGTTAAGCCTAAGAGACTTACAGCCAAAGTGGCGACCAAACAAAACATTGCCACTAAGCGGGCAACTAAGCTGCGTTTAATCAAGCGCAGCACTCTAAACCTCACGCAACATAGCTAGATTGTTCATCGGCACTCATTGTACCAGCAAATAGCGTTTCGGCATCAGAACTCATTGCCTGATCAATACGAAAACCCCACGTCCAAGGCGTTGGGCGTGGGGCTGAATCCAAGCGAATAATCTAGCTAAACGGCGGCCCAACCAGCATCGGCTGGAATAATTGCCCCATTGATATGCCGCGACTCATCCGAAGCCAAGAATAAGGCCAAATTGGCAATATCCGAGGGTTCGAGGTAGGCCGGAGCCAGCGCAGTAAACTCGCCAACGCGAGCAGCATCGGCTGGAGCAATCGCGTTGCGATCCATCGATTCGACGATGTTGGTGATCGTGCCGCCTGGGCAAATTGCGTTACAGCGAATGTTGCGTTTGGCGTAAATCCATGCGGTGTTACGGGTTAGGCCAACCAAGGCATGTTTCGAGGCGGTGTAGGCTGCGCCAGCTGAACCACCATGAATTCCTGCCGTCGAAGCAACATTAACAATCACGCCGCTGCCACGCTCCAACATATATTTGAGTGCCCGCCGACTAGTAAACATCGGGCCTTCGAGATTGATGCCCAAGACTCGTCGCCACATATCATCGGAAACTTCGGCGACTCCTTGCATCGAATCCATAACCCCGGCGTTGTTGCAGAGCACATCGAGTTGGCCGTAGCTGCTGATGGCTAAATCAACTAAGGCCTCGGCAGTCGCTTGATCGGCAATGTTCCCTTGTGCACCCACCACGGCGGCCCCGCTGGCTTGAATCGTGGCGACGGCTGCTTCGAGCCGCTGAGCATTCCAATCGCCAAGTACTAATTTAGCTCCTTCGGCAGCAAAGCGGGTAGCCATCGCAAGGCCCATCCCTGAGGCGGCTCCGGTAATGATGACAACGTTGTCGTGTAAACGCATTGATCGACTCCTGTGGTAAGAATGAATGGTTGATCGAAAAAGTGATCTAGAAGATCACAGGGAGGGCTTTGAGACCCCGTAAATTCACGTTATCGCGCCACTGAATGTGTTCGCGTGGCACAGCTAACTGTAAGTTGGGCATGCGTTTCAATAAGCTGGTGAAAGCGATTTCAGCTTCTAAGCGAGCGAGCGGCGCACCCAAACAGAAGTGCACGCCATGGCCAAAAGCGAGTTGGCGGCTAATTTCACGCGCCACATCCAATGATTCAGGATCGTTGAAAACGCTTTGATCGTGGTTGGCCGAGCCAAGCGCCACCAACACCAAATCGCCACGGCGAATCGGCTGACCTGCGATCTCCACATCTTCGAGCGCAAAACGTGGGGCAGGGCTAAAGATTGGCCCATTGAAGCGCAATAATTCTTCGACGGCTGTTGGAATAAGGCTGGGATCGGCTTGCAAGCGAGCGCGTTGCTCAGGATGATCAAGCAACATCAACGAGCCAATGCTGATTAAATTCGAGGTGGTTTCGTGGCCCGCAAAAATTAACAAGCCTGCGGTTGCCAATAATTCTGATTCGCTGAGGGCATCGCCTGTGGCTTCCAACTCGACCAATTTACTAATCAGATCAGCTTGCGGATTGCGGCGTTTATCAGCGATCAGCTTTTGCACATACATGGCAAATTCGCGCAACTGGCCTTGGCTTTCAGGGCTATGGCTGGTCAATGCGTCCGACCATTCGCGCATCTGGTCGCGTTCATGGGTTGGTACGCCCAGCATTTCGGAGATAACGTTAATTGGCAAAGGATAGGCGTAATCTTGCACCAAATCCATCGTGCCGTGAGCCTGCACCTGATCAAGCAATTCATCGGCAAGCTCTTGGATGCGTGGGCGCAGCTGTTCGATATAGCGCGGGGTAAAGGCTTTGGCCACCAAACTGCGTAAGCGCGAGTGTTCGGCTCCATCGGCGCTAACCATCGATTTTGCGCCCAAGAAGCTGCGATCTTCGGCTCCTTCCGAGGCAGTTTGGCCAAATACGCCAGCCTCAGGGTTGAGGATCGTTGCATCGACCGTGAAGCGGCTATCCTTTAATACTTGGACTGCTTCGGCATAGCGCGTTACCAGCCACGCATCGGCTTTGACAAATTCATAGGGCGAGGGAACCGCCAGCACCGCCGCTTTGGCCCGCATTTGGGCAAACAACGGATACGGATTTTCAATTGCGCTGGACTGAAAAATCTGCGCCGTTGGATCATCGGCATATATGTGCACTTGTGATTGTGTCATTGTTGTATGATTCCTTGCTATCAATTAACTTAACTTCCAGTTGGTGCGACAATGCCGCGAAAGAAGATCTGGCTAATATGGGGAATCAAGTCGGCAGGGCTGAATTGGGCGCTTGCGATTAATTGCTCGTAACCACGCAATGACAACAAACCAATAAAGGTGGCCACCATAATTGGCGTTGGAATGCATGGATTGAGTTCGCCAGTCGCTTTGCCCTCATCAAATAAGCGACTGAGGCGGCTCATGGCTTGTTCAACGCGCGATTGAAGCTGAGGACGTTTTTCAATCACGGCATTGGGCAAGCCGATTCGATGGTGCAATTCGAGCAACACACCACTGTGTTTGCCCTGCAAGCCACCATAAGCGTGGGACAGAATCTGTTCAAGCCGAGTGCAAACCGAGGTTGTTTCTGCGAGTAGGCGATCCAAAATGCCCAGAAAATCGCTGATCTGTTGGGCAATCAAGGCCTCAACTAAATCCTCTTTACTGGCAAAATGTTGATAGATCGCGCCCTTGGAAATGCCAACTTGGCCTGCAATCTCGTCAATCGAAGCGTCGTGATAGCCTTTGGCAATGAACACCGCGTGGGCTGCGGCCAAAATCATGGCCTCGCGTTGTTCACGCTGGCGTTCTTTCAACGGACGTACCACCGAACTAGCATGATCGCTTGGTTGATTCGCTGCCATAGATTGCCTGCTTCTAACCATTCTACTGATGGCTTTTCGACTCATCAGTATTTTAATGACTTACCAGTCATAAATATACTAGCGATTCAGAAAATGTCAAGGGGGAAGTGAAAGGCAAAAATCAGAAGGCAAAAGGCAAAAAAAGAGGTTCAAGTCTTAACACAGAGCAACGAACATAGAGCAACGAACATCGGGGCTAGGGTTTAACGCCGAGGTGCAGAGAACCAAAGCAGCAATTATGCGAACTACGGGATGCAGTTATGAATAGAGCGCATTGGGGATTAGGATTCTGGACTGCTTACAAGGGTAGGTTTTTTACGATTGGTCTGCTGTGGAGCGTTCCCTCACCCCCCAAACCCCCTCTCCCACGAAAACGCGGGCGAGGGGGAGCACCCGTTTTCACCACAAATCATGCCAAAACCACGCCATTAAAGCCCCTCTCCCATCGGATGGGAGAGGGGTTGGGGTGAGGGGGCTAAAACCCACCCTTGTAAGCCCGACCCCTCTCCCATCCGATGGGAGAGGGACGCAGGGAACTGCGTTGGGAGTGCGGGAAAGGGAGGGGTGAGGGCATGATGGCCGTTGTTCCGGCAATAAACCATTACATATAGTCGATAGCCTGACTTTTATGCCCGATGATCTATCACTTAGCTGCCGCTTTTCTTGGTCATTTTGGAGAGCATATCCCACATTTCGTTGGGCAAACGATCAAGCCCTGAGAATTGGCCAGCGCCATACAGCCACTCGCCGCCATCAATCGTGATGCATTCGCCGTTGATATAGCCTGCTTCGTCGGCCAACATATAGGCGGCCAAATTGGCCAGCTCAATATGTTCGCCAACACGGCGTAAAGGCACGCGATTGAGTGCTTGTTCGGCCAATTCGGGGGTTGGGGCAAGTCGTTCCCACGCGCCTTGAGTGGGGAAGGGGCCAGGTGCGATTGCATTCATGCGAATACCATAGCGTGCCCATTCGACCGCCAACGAGCGGGTCAGGGCCAAAACCCCAGCTTTGGCTGCCGCCGATGGCACAACAAAGCCACTACCCGACCAAGCATAGGTTGTAACGATGTTCAAACATTGACCACCACGTCCAGCTTCGATCCACTTTTTGCCTAAAGCCAAGGTGCAGTAGAACGTGCCATGCAGCACAATCCCCAAAACAGCATCAACTGCGCGATGTGAAAGCTTCTCGGTTGGGCTGATAAAGTTGCCAGCAGCATTGTTGACCAAAATATCGACTGTCCCGAAATGGTTCCAAACGGCCTCGATCATCTGGTCAACTGCTTCGGGGTCGCGCACATCGCAGGGCACGGTAAAGACCTCGCCGCCTTTGGCTGCCATCATTTCGTTGGCCACAGTGCTTAATTTTTCGGCATTGCGGCTGGTAATTGCCAACTTTGCCCCCAACTCCAGGAAGCGCTCACCCATTGAACGCCCCAAGCCCGAACCCCCACCAGTGATGATGATCACTTTGTCTTTGAGCAGATCTGAACGAAACATGCACAACCTCCTTGTTGGGCTATCGGCGCGATCAGGCTTCTTTGATCTGCGCGTAATGCTGCCAGAATGTTGGGTACGAGACGGTCACGGCTTCAGCTTCGTCGATAATCGTTTCGCCTTCGGCCACTAAGCCAGCCACCGCCAAGGCCATCGCGATGCGATGATCACCATGCGATTGAACGTGAGCGCCTTGGAGTTCGCCACCACCAGCGATGATCATGCCATCGGGTGTGGCTTCGAGGGTCGCACCCATGGCTGTTAGTTCGCTAACCACTGTGGCTACCCGATCGGTTTCTTTGGCCCGCAGTTCTTCGGCATCGGCAACCACGGTTTCGCCAACTGCACAGGCTGCCGCCACCGCCAGCACCGGAATTTCATCGATCAAACGCGGAATTAAATCGCCATCGATGCGTGTGCCTCGTAAGCCACCGCCACGCACGGTTACATCGCCAACAGGCTCTGCACCTTCATTGCGCTCATTGCTGATCGTAATATCAGCGCCCATGGCCTTGAGCACATCGAGCGCTCCAGTGCGACTGGGGTTTAATCCAACGCCCAAGGTGGTAATTTCGGCATCGGGGTGAATCGCTGCGGCTACCCACCAAAAGGTTGCCGACGAAGGATCGCCTGGAACATGCAACGAAAGCGGATAGGGGAAAACCGGATGGCTCGGTGGATAGAGCACAATCTCATCATCTTTAACGGTGAGATCAATTCCCATGGCGATCAACATGCGCTCGGTATGGTCGCGGCTAACGATTTTGCCCGATAAACGCATTGGCGCATCGCCAGTTAAACCAGCCAAGAGCAAGGCCGATTTAACTTGAGCACTGGCGATCGGCAATTCATAGTTGCCACCATGAATGGTTGTGCCACGAATCACCAAGGGTGCACGGTTGCCGTTATCGCGGCCATCGAGCTTGGCTCCTAGTTGGCGTAATGGTTCAACAATGCGTTTCTGAGGGCGTGAACGCAACGACGCATCGCCAGTTAGCACGCTCAAAAATGGCTGACCAGCCAATAAACCTGCCAACAAACGGAGCGTTGTACCCGAATTACCACAATCTAAAACGTCGCTTGGCTCACGCAGGCCACGCAAACCCCGCCCGAACACCCGTACCTTATCGTCGCTGTGTTCAATTTCAACGCCCATTTGGCGCAAACAAGCGATTGACGAAAGACAATCAGCGCCTGGCAAGAACCCCGTAATTTCGGCGTTGCCCTCGGCTAAAGCATTAAATAACACCGAGCGATGCGAGATCGATTTATCACCTGGGACGCTAATTGCCCCGCGCAGGCGCTTGGCATGACTAACTGTCTGTTTCATCGGGCGTTGACTCCTGTAGCGCAGCGGGGGGCAGCCCCATATGCTGTTCAAAGCGGGCGAGGGCGGCAACCAATTGTTCTTGGCGCACAGCGCTGGTTAGATCGCCACGGGTGCGTTCGAGTACAGCTCGCAGCGCGTCGGTTGTGCGGCGCAAGCCACTGGTGACGGCATCGGGGAAATCGACCGTCACCAAAAAGCTATAGATCTCATCCATCTGGTCGAGCAAGCGTTCGCCGCTATCGACCTTGCCATGGCGCAAGCCATCGAGAATATAGCGCCGCAATTCGCTGGCGGCCTCGGCCAAACCATTGAGATAGGCTGCGGCTTCAACGCCCAAGGCATGATGGGTTGGCAGAGTTTCGCCGCGCACCAAGGCCAAGGTTAATGCCGCTTCGGCATATTCTTTAAAGGCATCTTGGGTATAGCCTGCATAGAGCAAGGCCGGATAATCCTGAAGGCGTTCGCGTAGGCTTTGAGCTGCTGCTGCCGTTGCTTGCAAAAGTGGTTCGGCCAAAGCCCATTCGTGGCGATGCACCGCCCGAATCGTGTTGGCACATTGGCGAATCAGTTCGCGAGCCGATTTGAGCGCGATTTCGCGGGTGGCATGAATCGCCTCTAACTCGCTAATGAGGCTGGTGGTTTCAATACTCACAGCGTTGTCCTTGTTAGACTCTCTGGGTGTAAAACTGCCCATAGCATACTTGGCATGACGCGATAAGTCAAAGCCGAACATGGCACTTTGATTGTTATCCCTCGCCCCCTCGCCCCCTCATCCCGCAAGCGGGAGAGGGGGAAGCACCCAACGAAAAGCCCCTCGCCCGTTTTGTGGGCGAGGGGTTGGGGTGAGGGCATAAACAAGCAAAGGCTTGAACCTGATTAGACGTTGTGTTTACTTCCCAAAAGCTGCTTGCCAAGTAACTGGCCCAACAATTCCATCGCGGGTCAGGTCATAAGTTGCTTGCAGATTGAGCACTGCTTGTTCGGTGCCTGCGCCAAATGCCCCATCAACCGTTACACCAAGCAGGGTCTGAATTGCCCGAACCGCATCGCCGCTGCTACCATTTTGCACGGTTTTGATCAGTTTGGCATAGGTTTGCGGGCCAATAATTCCATCAGCGGTTAAGCCATTGGCACTTTGGAAGCTGCGCACTGCTTGTTCGGTGCCTGCGCCAAATGCGCCGTCAGCAGTCAGCGAATAGCCATGCGAACGCAATAAATACTGAGCAGCCTTAACATCGTTGCCCGAACTGCCGTTGCGCAAGCTTGGCCATGCTGGCAAACTAGGCGTTGTGCCACCAGAGATCGTGCCAATTGTGACGTTATCGTAGTAGAACGTTAGGATTGAACGCCAGCTTGAGCCATTATCGGCCAGATATTTCGAGCCCCATTGGCTCATATACAAGCCAACCGTCCAACCATGATTTTGGCTGCACTGGCCCGACGTGCGGCTGCCATTGTAGGAGCCAGCACAATATTGGCTTTGGAAAATCGCATTATTTTTGATCAAGCGATAGTTCCAGGTATCATCAACTGCGGCGTTGGTGCTAGCATATGAGACATTGGGATTGTACACTTGGTCGGCAGTCGTATCCTTGGTATCATAGCCTTTGCCCGGATATTTGGGGTACATCGTGCGATACCAGGCATAGGTTTTCGAAGCCATCGCGCCCGAACGCAACGATTCAGTGCGCCAGCCCGCCACCCATTCATTGGGCAGTACGTGCTTAACATAGGTTTTGAAATTAACTGTATCAATTCGGCCAAGGCTGACGCGATAGACCCGAATCGTGCTTGGCGGCGTGGTATTTGTGCCAGCCATTATTTGATTCAATTCAGCGTCATTCAGGTTAGCTTCTTGGGGCGCGTTGGTGGTTAACCGATGGGCCTGAACCTCAATAATTTCAGGTTGTTGATCAACAGCTTTGGCGGCAAGCGAAAGGGGCGCATCAACCAACAGCGTATCATTAGGAATTAACTGGGCATTACGTAAGCGCCAAGCACGATGGCCCTGTGACTCAACCGCCACCTCAATCACTTGGCTATCGTTGGTTGATACTGTAAAATGCGCGATGCCTGCTTCGTTGGTAGTCGTTGTTAGGCCTAAGCTCGCTACCGAAACGCTGGCATTACTCAAGGGCTTGCCATCAATATTGGTGACCGTTACCGTTAAATTAGCTCGTTGCTGATTGCGAGTTTGCGCCGAAACAGGTGCTTGAATCAGCAAACCTAAGGCCAAACTGAGCAAACCCAACCAACGCCATGTTAACCTGCGCAGCATCCATGCTCCTTCCACTGAAGAAAATAGCCCGCGTGATTGCTTCACGCTGCCAGCAAGTATAAGGCGATCGTCTTAAAATTTTCTTAATGAATGCAGGTAATTCTAAAAAATTACTTAAAATAATTGTACCTAAATCAAAGAGAAGTTATTGATTAACCGAAGGGAGTATAAACTATGGGTGCATTTAACACATTACATTTGCAAGCACCATGTTTGAGTTGTGGGGTCGAAATTCCGCTAGTGTTGCAATTTAAATATGCCGAAAATTGGCAACACGAGTATAAACTCAATGACCAATTGCGTTGGAATCATCGTTATCGTCGTGCTAACGATGGCAAACCTGGTATGACGCATGTCGTTGTGTCTGCAATTGCCGAAACTTGCCCATTGTGTCAGTATGACGGCGATGATTATCTGATTCACGTGTATAACGATGTGCTGACCAGCGTTGAGCTTGATGATCAGCGCTATAATTTTCAGAACTCCGAGGGCTATTTTTTTGTTTTGGTTGAATAAGGTGTGATGTAATTCACCTTTTCCTTAATCGTAGCCAACCGCTATAATGAACCACGCTGTGTTTAGCGGAAAAGGATGGATTATGCAAACCAAACGTTCGTTGATCGCTATCGGGTTGGCGCTCGCTATCGCCTTGTTGAGTGTGTTTGCGGCTAGTAGCCTCACACCATCCAGCGCGGCATCGTCGTCCGATGGGCTATGGCAAGACGTTGCTGAACAACGGATTCAGCAAAAAGGCCAACGTGATATCGTGCCGTTGGTCTACCGCACGGTCAGCCTCGACCTCGCAGGTTTGAGCCAGCGTTTAGATCAAGCACCCTTGGAAAGTGCTGTGCAGGTACAGCAATCAGCATTTTTGTTGAGCTTACCGCTGCCAAGCGGCCAATTTCGCCAATTTCGGGTGGTCGAATCGCCAATTATGGAGCCTGCGCTGGCGGCAAAGTTCCCTGAATTGCGCACCTACTTGGCACAAGGCTACGACGACCCCGAAATGGTTGCACGGCTTGATCTTACGCCAAGCGGCTTTCATGGTTTGATCTTGGCTCCGGAAGGGCGCTATTTTATCGACCCCTACAGCCGCAACGATACTGGCAATTATATTGTCTATGATAGCCGTAATTTTGTGGCCGACCCCAGCAAACTCGCCAGCAAAGGCAAGACCGATTATGTTGGCGAAACTCCCATCACCAACCCATTCCCTGAGCGCTATAGCATTGGCGAAACCTTGCGCACCTATCGCCTCGCCATGGCTGCTACAGGCGAATACACCAGTTTTCATGGTGGCACGGTCAATGGAGCAATGGCAGCAATCGTAACTAGCGTCAATCGCGTTAATACCGTTTACGAACGCGATATCTCGGTACGTATGGTGTTGGTTGCCAACAATAACTTAATTGTGTATACCAATGGCGGCACTGACCCCTACACCAACGACGATGGCTTTGAGATGCTGGGCGAGAATCAAACTAACCTCACCAGCGTGATTGGTAACGCCAATTATGATATTGGTCACGTATTCAGCACTGGTGGTGGCGGGGTTGCCGCACTTGGCTCAGTCTGTGTCTCAGGCTCAAAAGCTGAAGGTGTGACGGGTTCACCAGCTCCGGTTGGCGATCCTTTTGACATTGATTATGTCGCCCACGAAGTTGGTCACCAATTCGCAGGTAACCACACCTTCAACGGTACAACTAACGCCTGTGGCGGTGGCAATCGTGAAGGCCCAGCCGCCTACGAACCAGGCAGCGGCTCAACCATTATGGCCTATGCTGGGATTTGTGGCTCGGAAAATCTGCAACCCAACAGTGATCCATATTTCCATGTGAAAAGCTTGGAAGAAATGAGCGCCTTTATTACAACTGGTGCTGGCGCAAGCTGTGGTACCACGGCGGCCACTGGCAACACGCCACCAACCGCTAACGCTGGCGCAGATTTCACGATTCCTGCCAATACGCCGTTTGAATTAACTGGCAGCGGCAACGATGTGAACGGCGATAGCCTGACTTACAATTGGGAGCAATACGATTTAGGTTCAGCATCGCCACCGAATACTGATAACGGCAATCGCCCAATTTTCCGTAGTTTCGATTCAACCACTTCGACCAGCCGTAGCTTCCCACGCTTGACCAATATTTTGAACAACTCGACGACGATTGGTGAATCGATGGCAACGACCAATCGCACCATGAATTTCCGCCTAACCGTCCGTGATAATCGGGCTGGTGGCGGTGGTTATGGCTTGGATACAGCACGAGTTACAACCGTCAATACTGCTGGCCCCTTCCAAGTAACCGCGCCAAACACCGCCGTAACCTGGGCTGGCTTCAGCAGCCAAAGCGTTACTTGGAATGTTGCCAACACGACTGCTGCACCAGTCAATTGTAGCAATGTCAATATTTTGTTCTCAAGCAATGGTGGTACGAGCTTTAGCCCAGTGCTGAGCAACACGCCTAATGATGGCAGCGAGAGCATCACCGTACCAAACGTTGCTACCACAACTGGTCGGATCAAAGTGCAATGTGCTGGCAATGTTTTCTTTGATATTGGCAACGCCAACTTCACGGTAACCGCCAGCAATGCCACGGTCACGCCAACCAGCGATGCCACGGCAACCCCAACCATTACGCCAACGGCAACCGCAACGGTTACCCCAAGCGTAACAGCTACCCCAAGTACATCAATGGTCTACTTGCCAGTAGCCATGAAACAACCCTAAAAATCCGAACACGGCCTACTTAAAATTTCAGGTAGGCCGTGTCCTCCACACAGGATTATAGAGCGTTGAGCTAGCTAAACCACCATTTAGGCGTGATTAACCACCGAGACATCAAGCAATTTTTCAGAAACTTTGTCAATCAGTTGATCAATAAAAAAGGGCTTAGCAATCAATTCAGTTGCCCCAGCCTCACGGGCTTCACGTTGCAATTTTACGCTATCATACGCAGTGATCATCAGCATGGGTTGGGTTGCGCCTTGGGAACGCAGCGCTCGAATCAGATCCAAACCAGACATTTCACGCATATGATGATCAGTCAAAAGAATATCACACGGCTCGTGCAGCCATATATTCAAAGCTTCTTCGCCATGATAGGCCCGAACTACTTCAACATCAGGGATACTTCGCAGACCAATCATTAGGGTCATTGCAATCGCTGTATCATCTTCGGCAATTAAAATGCGTTTGGTCACGGTCGGCCTCCTACTGTTCTGCTAGCGTCCCCACACACACTGATACAAGTACTTTGGTATCATATGAGTACTATTGTATAGTGCGGCAGGTACTGGCACAACACCCATATAGGTGAATAAATTGTGATCCTATGTCTAGTTAATGCCGTGGTAGCTCACCCCCGCGAGTGATCTGCCACGGCTACGGGTTGTGCCAAAACTAAGTAAAGCAAGATTTGGGCCAGCTAGCGTCGCCAGCGCGGATGCAAGATTTGTTGCAAAATCGAGCGCCAACCACGGCTGATCGAGCGCGGCCAAAGCGTGCGACTGACCATAGCTCGATCATTTTCAATTTCCTCAGGGTCAAGCCGCACTTGGCTGCCATATTGCTCAGCACTATAGGCATCGGCCAAGCGCCGCAGAGTTCGGCGCTGGCCAGGCATTTCTTTGGCCAAATCGCAGGCAAACTCTTGGGGTGTGCGTTCGGGTCGCTGCTCTAAACCAGCCCAACGCGCCAATAAGCCAATAAACCCATAGGCCCGTGCCGCAGGTCGCAAACCACGAAATTCACGTTGCAACAGCAACCATAGCAACAAAATAATTAAGCCAATCACTCCACAAATAATGGCCAGCCAACGCCAGAATGGGCTGCTTTCGACAACCTGCGCCGCTACATCTTCAGCTGGCAACGCTTGAGGTTCGACCGTTGGAATTGGCGTGGTTTGGAAGTTTTCGCGCAAATCTTGCAGGGCATCAAAATTGGTAGTTGGTTGATCAACAATCCCCGCATTTGGCCCAATATCATCAGGGTTTTCGCTGTTATCTATGGCTTGGGGTGGGCCATCAGGCCGAATTGGCACAGTTACATAGCCCGCTGGGGTTGGCTCGAAGCGAATCCAGCCATAGCCCATAAAATAGACTTCGGGCCAGCTATGGGCAATCGTATCACGCACGACATAGACTTGGCGATCAGCATCATAATCGCCGGTGGCATAGCCCTGAACCCAACGCGCTGGAATCCCTTGCGCCCGCAACATCAGCACCATCGAGCCAGCAAAATAATCGCAGTAGCCCCGCCGTAGATTGAACAAGAAATTCTCGATCGGGTCGGCATCAGCAGGCGGCGCAGGAATTTGATCATCATAGGGAAATTCGCGCAAATAACGTTCGATTGCCACCGCTTTATCATAGGCGGTTTCAGCTCCTGCCGCAGTCGTTAATTGGCGCGATAAACCAGCAATATTGCGCATCGATTGCGTATCGGGCAACTGAACATAGCGCTGCAACCAAGCCGGATAATCGGTCGCTGCTCCACGCAAACTTTGCTTATCAATATTGCTGATCAACGAAACTACGCTGTATTCAAAGCCTTCGTTGGCTGGGCCTTGATTGAAATAGATCGCACTATCGGCAAAGTTGGGCAAGGTATTTTCGGTATCCGAAACGATAAATGAGTGTTGCACCAAGACTGGCACGCTCCAAGTCAGCGGCGAGGTTGCGGCAGGCAATTGCTGATCGCCACGGGTTTGCATCAATTTAATCGTTTGGGTGAATGGCACACGACCAGTTGTATCAAGCTGGGTCAGCGTATCTTCGGGATTAATTGGGGTCAAGGCTTCGCGGCGGGTTGGAGTTTGGCGCACTTGCCAAGCCAACTCGCCAGTGGTGTTTTGCCAACCTTTGCCTGTGTATAAATCCCAAGCATTCGAGCGCCAATACTCGGCTGATGGTGCTTTGACTTCAAGCACGACTTCGTTGGTGGCTGAGCGTGCCCCGCCAAGGTTGACCGTATTATTGGAAAAACTAGCCCCACTACCATTGGGCACGACCACATTCCCCACACCTTGCGGCCCACGATCGGCGCGTTCAGCCCCATTATCAGGCAGAAAGAAATCGATCGGGCGGCTCAGATTTTCGCCAAAAATCCGCAATTGGGCATTGGTAATATTGGCAGGCATCAAGGCCGCCATAAACACCAAACTAAAACAGGCTAAAACTCCCGCCCACAAATAGCGCAGCGAAAGCCATTCTTGTTGCTCAAGCAAGCCAGCATCCCAGCCATTTTGGCGTTGGGCATAGGTCTGCGTGACCAAAAAGAGCAGGGCAACCAGTAAAAACAGCCAGAACGAGGCAATTGGTTTGGGAATCGCATAGGTCAAATTGGCCATCAACAGGCTACCATTCAGCAGCACCAAACGCCAATTCCAGTTCCAACGAAACAGCAGCCAAATCGTGCTATAGGCAAAAATCCAAGCCAGTAGTAGGCCTGCCAACGAAAAGAGATAATAATCTTCAATTTGCTCGCCAGTTTTAACCGCGCGAATTGCTGCAATCCCCCGAATCAGCATATCCGTCCAGCGATCAACTTGGCTATCGAGCCGTTCATCAAGCGGTAAAAAGCGAATTGACCATGCCAAGCCCATGAAAAAACTAAGTACATGGGCCAAAAACGAGGGCAAGGCTTGCCACCGCGCAAACAAGGCTGCCACAATCAAGCCGCCGAGTGCCACAATCCGCATGCGTTCAAAACCTTCGACCCATTCCGATTCGACCACATTGGTCACAACCAACAAGGCCATCAGGCTGGCAAGCGTCCAGGTTAATAACCCATAGCCTGGTTGAACAAAAGCGCGAATTCGTTGCAGCATAGGGGATTCCTCAATCTAGCAGGCAGGCTACTTCTATTTTAAAATGGCTCTCGGCGCTGCTGGGTTAGCAGTTGATGAGCATTGGTTTAGGCGAGCAACCGCCGAAATAAGCGTTCAGCATTGGCCGTGGTGATCGTCGCAACTTCAGCAAGGCTCAAATCACGCAACCGCGCAATTGCTTCGGCCACATACGCCACATAGCTTGGCTCATTGCGTTTGCCACGATATGGGTGAGGTGTTAGATACGGGGCATCAGTTTCAATTAATATGCGATCAAGCGGCACACGCTGAACCACATCCTGCAACTCAACAGCTTTTTTGAAGGTCACAGGACCAGAGAATGAAAGATAAAACCCAACATCCAAACAAGCTTCGGCGTAAGTCCAATCACCACTAAATGAGTGCATCACCCCAGCTTGGCCGCGTGCCGCCGAATCCAAAATCCGTACTGTATCGGTAACAGCATCGCGGCTATGGATGACGACCGGAAAATCCAGTTCGCGGGCCATCGCTAGTTGTTGGCGAAACAACTGCTCTTGAATATCGTGGGGCGCACGATCATGGTAATAATCAAGCCCAATTTCGCCCAAGGCCACCACTCGCGGCTCAGCCAATAACTGGCGAATTTGGGCTAATTCAGCCTCGCCAGTATTCAAGGCATAATGCGGCTGAATGCCCACGCTAGCCCAGACCATGGGCTGGCATTGAGCTAAGGCAACACTGGCGCGTGACGAGGGCAAATCGTAGCCAATGTTGATCATGCGAGTTACGTCAGCGGCTTGGGCACGCTCAAACACTGCCGCTCGATCATCATCAAACTGATCGCTATGAACATGAGTGTGGGTATCAATTAACATGGATTTCCCTACGGTGCTATGGGTCATGGTTTATCAAATTATTAATCGATTGGGTGCCCTCACCCCCGACCCCTCTCCCACGACGGCGGGAGAGGGGAGCGTTCCCCCTCGCCACGCTCGGCGGGCGAGGGGGCTAGGAGGTGAGGGCATACCAAACACGATTATACCCAAACATCGCACACAATAGCAAAATTCTGTTACCATAGAGCCACGATTAAGTTATGGAGGATGATTCCTATGGCAGTACGTTCGGCTGAAGCAACATGGACTGGCTCTTTACGCGAAGGCGCAGGCTCGGTCAAAACTGGCAGTGGCGCAGTGGAAGGTAGCTACTCATTTCCTTCACGCTTTGAAGATGGCACTGGCACCAACCCCGAAGAATTGATTGCAGCCGCCCACGCTGGTTGTTTTTCGATGGCATTGACTGCCGATCTCGGTCGCGGTGGCTTCGAGCCAAAGAGCGTTCACACGGTTGCCAAGGTTCATATCGAACGTGGCGATGCTGGCTTTAGCATCACCAAAATCGAATTGCACACCGAAGCCGATGTGCCAAACATCGATGCTGCGGCGTTTGCCGAATTTGCTGAAAAGGCCAAAGTAAATTGCCCAATCTCAAAAGCCTTGGCAGCAGTTCCAACCATTGAATTACACGCAACCTTGAAATAAGCTTGGCCTTGCTGCTTAGCTCAACGCGCCCGCTACTCAATTACTGAATAGCGGGCGTTGATGATTAAGCCTTAGAGAGACGTTTATGCACTGGAGTGGCTGGATTATTCTGCTTGTGGTTACGTTAATCGGCGGCTGGTGGTTTTATCAACAATATCGGCATTTGAGAATTGAAGAGCAGACCCGCTATGCAGCACTTGAGCCTGACCCTGATCGGGTGATGCGTGAAAATTTGGATTATACGGTTGGCGACACCCATATTTTATTTATTTTCGCCCAACAAAATCAGGCAATTAAGCTGATTCAAGCCCAAAAATACGCTGAGGCCGAGGCAATTTACCAGCGCATTATGCACTATTATCAAAAATTCGACCCAGCCAATCAGGCCAATTTCTTAGTGGCCTTGCAACATTACGCAGTTATGTTGCTCGAACAAGGTGAAATCAGCAAAGCCGAACAGCACCTCAGAGATATTTTAGCCAAACAAACTGCTTTACTTGGTGCTGATCACGATAATACCCTGAGTACCATCCAAAGCTTAGCGCAATGTATGACTGCCAGCGAACGCTATGCCGAGGCCGAAACCTATTATCGCCAAATTATTCATAGCTTCGATGATTTAACCTCAGCTGATGATCTTAAAGGAGAGGTTTTATTTTTTAGCTTAATAGATTTTGCCAATTTTCTCATCGAGCGAAAATCATCTGAAGCATTGTTACAGTATCAACGTTTGCAGGAGCTACAAAAAATCTATTTTGCTGATCAAACAAAGTTTGAATATTATTTAAAAGAGCGTTTAGCATTTACCCAATATGCAGTTATGGATAATCCTGAACTGGCAATCGAACAATATCGTAATTTATTAGACGAAATTATCAGTAAATATGGCAAGAATAACAAGTATTATTTAAGGGTTGGCCATTTCTTCGCTGTAGTGCTTGATGAGACAGAGCAACATGCCGAAGCCTGTCAACTATTAGAGCAAATGTATCCTCATTTAACCGAACATTATCCTACCGATGATCCTTTTGTCTATCATGTGGCTTTTAACTACATTACCAGTTTGAGCCACAATCAGCAGCCCGAACCAGCCTTGGCAATTACCGATCAGTTGCTTGAGCAGCTTGAAGCACAAGAATCAACCAGTCCATGGCTTGAGCATTTTCAAGCACTGCGGCAACAACTGCTTGATCAAAAAGCCGCAGCAGCAGCTTGATTTAGTCCTTGCCAAAACCTGCCCCTTGTGAAATTTGGTGCAACATTGCAGCATTGTTAAAACCTCGCTATAATCATGACGCAGTATGTCATAAACTAATGATATACTTCAAATCAAGCAAACAAAAACCTCTCAAATTCATCTGCGTCAATTGCAAAGGAGCACCTTCGATGGCAGACCTCAGCACGATAACCGTTAGTGATTACATTGCGACCGCCCTGCCGGAACAATTGGCAAGCCAAAGTGGTGGCTTGGAAGATGCGACCTATGCAATTCAGTATTTGGTTGATGGGACGGCCTACGCGGTGAGCTATAGCGCTGGCCGCGGCGAAGTAGTCAATGGCACGGTGGAAAATCCATTATTGACCGTGACCCTCGACGAGCCAACCTGGCGTGGGGTAATTACCGAAGAAACTGCCTCGGCAGATGCCTTGGTTAGCCCAGCCAAAATGAGCGCCAGCCGCATGGAAAAATTGCAAAATCTCAAGGGCAAATTCAACCTTGAATTGACCAAAGCCGATGGCAGCGTGGCCTATTCAACTACCACCTTCAACGGCGTTGATACCCCTGAAGTCACCCTCATGATGAAGGCCGAAGATTACGCCAAAATCCTCAAGGGCGAACTCAATAGCCAAATGGCCTTTATGACTGGCAAACTCAAATTCAAAGGCGACATGAATTTCCTCATGAAGCTCGGCACACTCATGTAATTAGCTCAAAAGTCAAAAGGCAGAAGGCAAAAATTCTACCTTTTGACTTTTGACTTTTGATTTGCACTCTGAGGGAGCAACGATGATTTCCTTCTCTCCATCTGAAGAACAAGCCCTGATTGTTGATACGCTTAAACGTTTTGCCAAGGATCGTCTGCGCTCGATTTTTCGCGAGGCCGACGAAAATGGCGAATTGCCCGCCGATATTCTGAGCAAAGGCTGGGAATTAGGCTTGGTCGGTTCGTCGATTCCTGAGCAATACGGCGGTTTTGGTGAATTTTCGGCGGTAACTGGTGCGTTGGCACTCGAAGAGTTGGCTTGGGGCGATTTGGCTAGTGCTTTGGCCTTGAGCGCTCCTGCTAGCTTTGCATTCGCAATTTTGGCGGCTGGCACTGAAGCCCAACGCGAAGCGCTGTTGCCTCAATTTAGCGAAGAAAGCTTCGTCAACGCCACCTCAGCCTTGATCGAACCCCGCCTACAATTCAACCCACGCAAATTGCAAACCACGGCCACCCGCGATGGCGATGGCTATGTGTTAAACGGGGTCAAAAGCTATGTGCCACTGGCCAACAGCGCCGAACATTTCTTGATTTATGCTGCTGAAGATGGCCAAACCCAAGCTTTTATTGTGCCCACGAAAACCACTGGCCTAACTGTTGGTGAGCGTGAAAAATTGATGGGTGTACGGGCGCTTGAAGTCGCTCGCATCACCCTCGACAACGTGAAAGTTGCCGCCGATGCCAAACTTGGCGGCGAAGCTGGCATCGATTTCGGACGTTTATATGCGCGTTCACAGGTTGGCTTGGCTGCTTTGGCGGTTGGAGTTGCCCGTGGAGCCTACGAATATGCCCTTGATTATGCCCGTAATCGCCAAACGTTTGGCGAAGCGATCGGTCAACGCCAATCAATTGCCTTTATGTTGGCCGAAATGCTGGTCGAAATTGATGGCGCACGCTTGATGGTTTGGGAAGCGGCTTGGAAGCTCGATAATAACCAAGAAGTCACTCGCGATGCGCTGATGGCCAAACACAACGCCGACAAAACGGTCTTGATGGTTTGCGACCGCGCCTTGCAAATTCTTGGCGGTCACGGCTATATTCGTGAGTTTCCAGTCGAATTATGGCTGCGCAACGCTCGTGGCTTCAGCACCTTCGACGGCTTGGCAATGGTCTAAGTAAAGGCAAAAGGCAAAAGGCAAAAGGCAAAAGGCAAAAGGCAAAAAAATCAGAAACGAAACGTTATAAAGGTAGAAAGTAATATAGCTCATAAATACCTATTAGATTATTTCTAGCTTAAATTTCTATAGTATTCTAATTTTTGCTTTCTAACATTTAACTTGATATTTTGACTTTTGACTTTTGATTTCTGCCTTAATACATGGGGGTTCTCATGGCGATTGATTTTAAATTATCCGAAAGCATTGATACCCAACGCCAAATGGCGCAGATGGTTGCCGAACAAATGATGCGGCCTGTTTCACGCCATTTCGATGAGCACGAACACGATATTCCATGGGATTATATCAATGCGATGTGGCCAATTATGCGCCAAAATCCAATGTTTGGTGCTGTTGATAAACCGGAAACTGCAACCGACCCCAGCAAACCCAAAAAGCCCAAAACAGGCAATGTGCGCATGGTGCATTTGATCGAGGCGCTTTCGTGGGGCGATGCAGGTATGTATCTGACCACTCCAGGCGGCGCGTTGGGTGGAGCTGCCGTCGCCGCTGCTGGCACCAACGACCAAAAAAATCGCTTCTTGGCACGCTTCGGCGAGAGCGAAACTCCGGTTTGGGGTTCGATGGCGATGACCGAGCCACAAGCTGGCTCGGATACCTCGGCAATTCGCACCACCGCCGTGCGCGATGGTGATTCGTGGATCTTAAACGGCGAAAAGATTTATTGTACTGGCGGTCGTTTGTCGCTCGAAGAATCACAAGGTTTGGTGGTGGTTTGGGCGACGGTCGATCCCAAATTGGGTCGCGCTGGAATGAAGGCTTTTGTGGTCGAAGCTGGCACACCAGGCATGCAAGTAACCAAGCTTGAGCACAAGATGGGGATTCGCGCCAGCGATACCGCCGCAGTTGTATTCACCGATTGCCGCATTCCATTTGATAACGTGCTCGGCAACCCCGAAATTCCGAAGGCCGAGGCAACAGCTGCCAGCGCTGACGCGCCCAAGGGCTTCAAAGGTGCGATGAAAACCTTCGATGCCACCCGCCCAGCCGTGGCTGCTTCAGCCTTGGGGATCGCCCGCGCCGCCTTGGAATTGTTGCGCGAACAACTTAGCCTTGCTGGCATCCCAATCCGCGACGATGTGCCAGTTAATGAGATGAGCGCGATCGAACGTGATGTGTTGGAATTAGAAGCCCAGCACAAAGCAGCGTGGTTGCTCACCCTCAAAGCCGCTTGGATGATGGATTCGGGTGAAGCCAACACCGTCGAAGCCTCAGCCTGCAAAGTCAAAGCTGGCGAAGCTGCAACCGTCATCACCCAAAAAGCGGTTGAACTCTTGGGGCCATTAGGCTACACGCGCGAACTGCTAGCTGAAAAGTGGATGCGCGATGCCAAGATCAACGACATTTTTGAAGGCACTGGCCAAATCAACCGCTTGATCATTGCCCGCCGGATTTTGGGCTTCTCGTCACGCGAATTGAAATAGGCTTTACTATTGAGCACGTGCTGGTTTGCCAGTACGTGCTTTTTGATTTTTAGCCAAGAGGTCGTCCATGCAAGCCCCTGCGAGCGTTATCAACCATGCCAAACTTCAAGCCACCTTTGGTCAAGCCAGCTTCGAACAACTCGTCCAAGCCACCTATCAGGGCGATCCATTAGCCGATGCAGTGATTGCTGAATTTGCTCAATGTGGGCGAACTGCCCGCCAAGTGCTACAAACCGGCTTGGTTGAAGGGCTGGCTCAGATTGAGGGCGATTTTCCGGCAATTCGCGCCTTTGTTGCTGCCGCCGAAAGCTTGCCCGCTTGGGTTGAAGTTTCACGGCTTGAACGCGGAGCACAAGCCTATTGCTCAATCGGCGTGCTTTGGCTAACCTTGGCGCTCGGCCCAGGTTCGTTGGTGCATACCTACAGCGCTCCGACCATCGCCGATCTGTTGGTGCAAACAGGCGATCTTGAGCATATGGCGACCAAACGGATCATCGAAACGGGCACGTGGGGCATGGCGATCGCCATTCCACAGCAACTGCAACGCGGCGGCTTGGGCTACGTGCATAGTTTGCAAGTACGCTTGTTGCATGCCCAAATCCGCAGCGCCATGCTCAAACGCGGCTGGGATCAAACCAAAACGGGCTTGCCGATTAATCAGCTTGAAATGGTACGAACGTGGCTCGATTTTACCTATGTGCCATTTACCGCGCTGGCACGTTTTGGTATCGATTTCACTGCCGCTGAATTAAGCGATTTGTATCATCTGTGGCGCTATATTGGCTATTTACTAGGAATTGACCCCAGCATTTACCAGCATGTCGTCGATCAAGCCTCGGCAGCAGGTTTGTTGGCATGGGTTGATGGTAGTATGCAGCCGCCCAATGCTAACTCACGCCGTTTGACCGCCGCTATGATCCAAGCAGTGAGTGAATTGGTGCAACCGTTGATCAAGCGTTCGTTTAAATTTTCGTTTGCCTTGGTAACCGCGCTGACTCACCATTTTCATGGTCGCCAACTTTCGCAACAACTGGGCATCAAACGTTCATGGATTAGCCTGCTGGTTCCATTGGTTGTTTTGGCAAATCGTTGGCAACGCCGTAAATTGCGCCGCAATCCCAACGCTTGGCAAACCCAAATTCAGGCTACCGCTGCCGATTTTCGCGAACGAGTGGTCAATGCCAACCCAACTGCCTATCAACCCAAAAAAGATGGCTAAAATCAAATAGCTTGCATGTCACATTGCAGGCTACTCAATCGTCATAGCTCTAGAATGTTTTTTACAAACTGGAGTTAACGATGCATACGCAAAAACCGGTGGTGGTGATTGGCGGTGGGTTGGCAGGCCTGACGGCGGCAAATTATCTGGCGCGGGCAGGCAAACAGGTGATCATTTTGGAGCGGGCTAAGCACTTGGGCGGGCGTGCTCGAACTAATCGTGAGCATGGCTTTGAGATTAATTTTGGCCCGCATGCTTTATATTTGAAGGGTGCTGGAGCACGCGTGCTACGCGAATTAAACGTGTTGCCATTTGGCTCGAAGCCGATCGCACCCGACGTGCTGTTGGCTGAGCAACAGCTTTATCCAACCAAATCAATTAAAGCAGCACTCAGTACATCGTTGCTCAATCGCCGCGCCAAATGGCAATTTTTGCGTAGCTTTGCCAAACTTCCATTCACCAACCCAACGCATTATGCCGATCGCAGCTTTGCCCAATGGATCGCGCAGCAAGCCGATGAGCCACGCGCTCGCCAATTGTTGGCGATGTTTGGGCGTTTGACCACCTATGGCGCTGCTAACGACCTGCAAAGTGCTGCTGCCACCCTCGAAAATATCAAAACTGGCTTGGCTGGAGTGTTATATGTTGATCATGGTTGGCAAGTGATCGTTGAATCGTTGATCAACAAAGCGCGGCAAACAGGCGTTGAACTACGCACCAGCCAACGGGTTCAAGCAATCCAGCCAAGCCATGCAGGGGTGACAATTCAACTAGCTGATGGGACGAATATTCAAGCCGAAGCAGTGGTTTTGGCGGTTACGCCGCAGGCAGCCAACGAATTAATCGGCACAAGCCAGCACTTTCAGCGCCACTATCAACGGTTGTTGCCGATTACCGCCGCTTGTTTGGATGTGGGCTTGCGCCAATTGCCCCAACCACAGCGACGCTTTTTGCTCGGCGTTGATCGGCCTTATTATGCGGTTGCCCACTCTAGCTATGCCAAACTTGCCACTCAAGGTCAAGCATTAATTCATGTGATGAAATATCTCGACCCGCGCCAAACCTATGATCCCAAGCAAACCCGCGCCGAATTAGAACAATTATTGGATCAATATCAGGCTGGCTGGCGTGATCAACTGGTTACCAACCAATTTTTGCCGTCGATCACCGTTAGCTATGATACACCGCAGGTGCAATTTGGCGGCTTGGCGGGGCGAACACCCGTGGTTTTGAATGATTGCCCGAACGTTTATTTGGCGGGCGATTGGGTCGGAATCGAGGGTCAATTGGCCGATGCCAGCTTTGCCAGCGGCTACACCGCAGCCAAACAGCTGCTGCAACCAGCCACTCAAAGCCAGATGCGCAGCGTAGGAGCTTTGGCATGAACCATGTTGAGCTATTCGAAAGCTATCGCGGCTACGTGTTTGGCATTGCCTATCGCATGCTTGGCAGCGTGATGGATGCCGAAGATTGTTTGCAAGAGACCTTTTTGCGCTGGCAAAGCCATGCCGAGCAAGTTGAAAACCCACGGGCTTGGCTGGCAACCGTGGCAACGCGCTGGTGCCTTGATCAGCTTAACACGGCACGCCATCAACGTGAGCAATACATCGGCGAATGGTTGCCAGAACCATTAATTATCGCCGCGCCTAGCAGTAACGTAGAACAACTCGAATCGTTATCAACCGCATTTTTGGTGCTGCTTGAACGGCTTTCGCCAGCTGAACGCGCAGTTTTCTTGCTACACAAAGTTTTTGGCTACGAATATAGCGAAATTGCCGAGATTGTGGGCAAAACTCCAGCGGCCTGTCGCCAACTTGGCCATCGGGCCGCCGACCATGTGGCCCAAGCTCGTCCACGCTTCAAGGTTGAGCCAAGCGTGCAGCAACGGCTGAGCGAACAATTTTTACAAAGTTGTGCAACTGGCGATTTAAATGGCTTGATGAGTTTGCTTACCGAGGATGTTGTATTGCGCAGCGATGGCGGCGGCGTAGTCCAAGCAGCGCGGAACCCAATTTATGGGCCGACGGCAGTTGGGCGTTTCTTGCTCGGCGTATTGCCCAAATTGCCTGCCAATAGCATATTTGAGCCACGCCTGATCAATGGTCAAGCTGGGTTTGTAGCACTGGTCGATGGGCAGGCCAGCGGCACGTTAATCTTAGATATGCTTGATCAACAGATTGCTGGGATTTATATTATGCTCAACCCGCAAAAATTACAGCATCTTAAGCCTTGAACTACTTGTCATGGATCGTTGAGTTGGCAACCCATGACATGCCTGCATCCCCTGCCCCTGCCCTGCTCCCGCACGCGAGGTGAGGGAAATCCCTCGATCATGAAGTTTGGAAAGCCCCTCGCCCGCCGCAGTGGGAGAGGGGTTGGGGGTGAGGGTATGTACTCAATCGTTAGGTACTTTGGGCACGATATTGATTGCTGCGCAGGTATTGATTGAAGGTCTCAAATTCGGCCAAATACATCTTGCGTAACAATCCAGGTGATAAAAAGCGCTCGATCAAACCCATCAGGCCGGGTTTTGGCTCAGATCGAGTGTGCAAAGTTAGCTTCGAGCGATTTTCACCATCGGGCGTAACCGTAAACGTGGTGATAATCCCCAAATCATAATCAGTTTCGACCAACACACTGCCTGGGCTTGGCTCGGTCACGTGCATACGCATGGTTTGCTTGCGACCAAAGGCTTCGGTTTCAGTGACAAAAATCGTGCCCTTGCCAATGCCGCCTTGCTCAACTGTCAGGCTTTTAAAATATTTCTTCGGCACAATATGTGGATGCCCATCGCGATAATCAGCAATAATTTGATACACCAGTTCGGCGGGGGCTTCGATCTCCCCGGTAATTTCAAAAATAATTGGTTTCATAGCACTTAGCTCCTCACTAAAATACTTAAGCATTAAAGGCTACTATCGATCAAAAATCAAACAGACCTAACCTAGACGAAACAGGAACTCGATCTGTGACATGCCAATTAATGCGCTATTCTAGGCCGAATTATGGTACGATACTAGCTACCATAGTCGGATATTAATTGTGTGCAGCCGCACGAAGGAGTTGCGATGCAAATTATCCAAGCGAGTTTGGATGAACTTGAGCGCCTTGTACCATTATTTGATGGCTACCGCCAATTTTATCGTCAAACAAGCGATCTTGCTGCCGCCCGCGCATTTTTACACCAAAGGCTGAGCAATAACGAATCGATCATCTTTTTGGCGCAAACTCCTGAGGCTGGTTTAGGCTTCTGCCAACTGTACCCTAGTTTTTCATCGGTTTCAATGCAGCGCTTATGGATTTTAAACGATCTGTTTGTGGCAGAACATGCCCGTGGCCAAGGTGTGGCTTCAGGCTTGCTGAATGTGGCTCGTGATTGGGCCGTTAGCACCAATAGTAAAGGACTCGTATTAGAAACCGAAGCGAGCAATACAAGCGCTCAACGGCTCTACGAGCAGCATGGCTGGCAACGAGATCTGGCCGAGTACTATTACTTTCTCAACGTCTAACCGTTATTCAATCGTTTACCAACTAGCCAAAAATCCAAAGTGGCTATGGTACAATAGCCCCATTGACTCGCAACGATGCGGGTCAATCCTCATTGTGGAGGATTTGAACTCACCATGGTAGAAAAGTCTATGCCAACGATTGATGACATTTATGCCGCAGCCCATGTTTTAGGCTCGATTATCACCCAAACGCCGCTCTTGCCAGCTGAACAACTGAGCCAAGAGCTTGGTGGCCAAATTATTTACAAAGCCGAAAATACTCAACGTGCTGGTTCGTTCAAAGTGCGTGGAGCGTATACCAAAATCAATTCGCTCTCCGATGAAGAAAAAGCCCGTGGCGTAATTACCCATTCGGCAGGCAACCATGCCCAAGGCGTGGCCCTCGCTGCTCAATTGAATGGCATTAAAGCTACCGTCGTGATGCCGGAATTTGCCCCATTGGCCAAAATTACGTCGGCCCAACGTATGGGTGCAGAGGTTATTTTGCATGGAGCTTCGTTTGATGATGCTGGGTCGTATGCCCGCGAACTGCAAGCCCAAACTGGCGCAACCTATGTCCATGCCTTCGACGATCCCTTTACAATTGCTGGCCAAGGCACGCTCGGCTTAGAAATTGCCGACCAACTGCCCGACCAAGGCGGCACGGTCGTCGTACCAATCGGCGGTGGCGGGATGATGGCAGGGATTGCCCTGGCCTTGCGTTCGCTGCGCCCCAATGTGCGATTGATTGGGGTGCAGGCAGCAGGCTGCCCATCGATGATCGCCTCGCAGCAAGCAGGCAAGCCAATTGCTGTGCCCCATGCCGCGACCATCTGTGATGGAATTGCGGTCAAACGCCCAGGCGAATTGACCTTGCCGATTATCAATCAATTAGTTGATGATATTGTAACGGTTGATGACGATGCAGCAGCGCGGGGCTTAGTGCATATTTTGCAATATAGCCGCATGGTGGTCGAGGGAGCAGGAGCAGTTGGCGTGGCCGCCTTGCTTGAAGGCGCAATTCGCTTGCGACCAAATGAGCCAACGTTGGTAGTGCTCAGCGGTGGCAATATCGATGGCAACTTCCTTGCTCGAATTATTGAGCAAGTTTTGGTCAAACAAGGTCGCTATTTACGCGTTCGGACTAGTGTTCCTGATCGTCCGGGAAATCTCGCTCCCTTAGTTAATGCGATTGCCCAGGCTGGGGCGAATGTGATCGATATTAGCCATCGGCGGGCAGTGTGGCAACTCCCGCTTGATCGGGTGGGAATAGAGATGATTCTCGAAGTGCGCGATGAAGCGCATGGCCAATCTATCATTGACATGTTGGAAACACACGGCTATCACATCGAGCGTTTTGGCCAGCGTGTGTGGCCGGTGTAATCGATGGTTGATGCGAATGCTCGCATGAACTATCTACGGTAGGGCTTATGCCAATTCGAATGATTGCAACCGATATTGACCTTACCCTGCTTGATGACCGCGGCCAATTGCCCCCGACCAATATCGAGGCGTTGGCCTTGGCTGCTCGTCAAGGGATTCGCGTGGTTTTAGCCACTGCCCGCCGTCGTGAAGCTGCCCAAGAAGTTGCCCAGCGTTTGCATATTCCAACTGCGCTGGTTTGCCATAATGGCGCGCGTATTTGGGATGAACGTGGGCGCGAAATTGCCCATCACACCATCGATTTGGAGTTGGCTCAGCGCATCGCGGCCATGGCCGATAAACGCAGTTTACCAGTGGTTTTCACGATTGATGAAACTAACTTTGTCACGGCCCAAGCCAGCAATTTAGTCGGCTCGCGTACCGTTTGTACGCCTGTATCATCACTTGAATTGATTGTGCGGCTGGCTCCCACCCGTATTTTATGCCATGGCGAGCTGGCAACCCGCGCAGTTGAAGAGATTTTGGGGCGTAATTCACAATTAAAGCAATTTCGCTATTTGCGCAGCACTGGTGAAGTTTATTCAGCAGTTATTTCGCATGCCGAGGCCACCAAAGAACGGGCCTTGGAACATCTCTGTCAGGCATGGAGTATTCAGCAAAGCGAGGTGCTAGCAATTGGCGATGCTGATGCTGATGTCGGGATGTTGCGCTGGGCTGGCGTTGGGGTTTCACTAACTGGCAGTATGCAGCAGGCCATCGAGGCCGCCGATTGGGTTGCACCTTCGGCGCGTTTCGGCGGAGTCGCCGTCGCGGTGCATCGTTATGTCTTACAACATCAAAATGTCCGTTCCTAGGGTAAGGATGTATGCAAAAGCTATTAATTGGTTCAAATAATGCCCATAAAGTCGGTGAACTGCGGGCAATTTTCAGTGGCTTGCCCTTTGAATTGCTAACCTTGGCCGATGCAGGCATCGATTATGAGGTTGAGGAAACGGGCACAACCTTTGTTGAAAATGCCCGTTTGAAGGCCGAAACCTATGCCCAAATCAGTGGCTTGCCAACCTTGGCCGACGATTCAGGGCTGGAAGTCGCAGCCCTTGATGGCAAACCTGGCATCTACACCGCCCGCTGGGCCTTGCCCGACCTAAATAACCCACATCGGGCTTACGCTCGGGTACTAGAAGAACTCAAAGGCAAGCCATTCCACGACCGAATTGCCCGTTTCGTCTGTGTAATTGCAATTGCTTGGCCCGGCCAACCAACCGAGGTGGTTGAGGGTATTCTGCCTGGGGTAATTGCCGAGGAGCCTCGCGGTGTTGGTGGTTTTGGCTATGATCCGGTGTTTTACCTTTTGGATTATGATAAGCATTTGGCAGAGCTTGACCCTGAGGAAAAAAACCGCATCAGCCATCGCGGCCAAGCCTGTGCACTTGCACGTGAGGTTTTGGAGCTTTTAGCCAAATAAGCTTTTGATCCACGAAGGGCACGAAGAGCACGAAAAATTCTGTTTCGTGTACTTTGTGCCCTTTATTTTCAATTCCGCACTTCTGCTTTAAGCACAAAACCACGAAGGATACAAAGAGCTGAATTATTGAAGAATACATTCTTCGTGCCCTTCGTATCCTTCGTGGATCAACAACAAACCGCTTTTCTAAACTGCTACTTCCTCTTCGCGCCGAAATTGGCTCATATACAAATCGTAGTATGCGCCCCGTTGCGCCAAGAGTTCGGTATGTGTGCCACGCTCGATCACTGCACCATCTTTGAGCATCAACACCAAATCGGCGTTGCGAATTGTACTCAAACGGTGGGCAATCACAAAGCTGGTTCGGCCTTGCAACAAGCTATCAAAGGCCTGCTGAATCAAGCGCTCGGTACGAGTATCAACACTCGAAGTCGCTTCATCCAAAATCAAAATACGTGGATTGGCCAGCGCAGCACGGGCAATCGAAATTAATTGACGTTGGCCTTGGCTCAAACCACCACCACGCTCGCCGAGCACCGTTTGGTAACCATCACTCAAACGCTCGATAAAATCGTGAGCCGAGGCTAATTTAGCCGCTGCAATCACTTCTTCATCGCTGGCATCGAGCCGCCCATAGCGAATATTGTTGATCACCGTATCGGAGAACAAGAACGAATCTTGTAGCACGATACCAATTTGGCGGCGCAAGCTAGCAGCTGTTACATCGCGCACATCGATTCCATCAATCTTAACTGCGCCACCAGTGACATCATAAAAACGTGGCAGCAAGTTGATGATTGTGGTTTTACCAGCTCCAGTCGGCCCCACAATCGCAATTGTTTGGCCTGGCTCAGCCGTAAAACTGACACCGCGCAACACGGGTTCGCCCTTTTTGTACTCAGCTTTAGCATCAACCAACTCAACTTTGCCCACAATCGCCGGCATTTCGCGAGCATCGGGCTTGTCGGTCACATCGGGAGCTTCATCGAGCAAATTGAAAATCCGTTCGCCGCCAGCAATCGCATTTTGCACGTTGGTCCACATCACAGCAATTTGCTGAATTGGTTGGTTGAAGCGTTGGACATATTGCAAAAAGGCAAATACCAAGCCCAAGGAAATTGCGGTCGAGCCAAATAATGGTTGATCGCGCAACACTGAAAGCCCGCCAACCACCACAACAATCGCAATCGCCACATAACCCAAGGCTTCGAGCACTGGGTTGAGCGCACTGGTAAAAGTGGCGGCCCGCACGTTGGCATCGCGATTGGCGGCGTTGGTACGCACAAATTGGGCGATGCTTTCTTCTTCGCGATTGAACGCTTGTACTTCCCGCGCTCCTGCGATGCTTTCTTGCAAGCCAGCGTTGACGCTACCCATCTGTTGACGAGTTTTGCGGAAGGCTTTGCGAGCTTGGCTTGAAAAATAGAAGGTTGCAATCGCCATAAACGGCACAACGCTCAAGCTCAGCAAAGCATACGGCACATTTTCTTGCAACATCTTGATGGCAACCCAGCCGATCAGCAAAATGCCGCCAAGCACGTTGAGCAAGGCAAAGCCCAGCATCTGCTGAATCGTATCGGTATCGCTGGTGATGCGGCTCATAATGTTGCCAGCTTCATTGCGTGAGTAAAAACCCAACGACAAGCGATGAATCTGAGCAAATAGATCTTCGCGCATTTGGCGCAGGGCATGCTGGCCCGACCAGTTCATGGCATAAAAGGCCAAGCCCTGCAAAATCGATGTGCCAATGAACAAGCCACACAACAACAGCACCAACGAGCCAAGTCCACTCAAACGATCAGCATTGCTAATCTCGCTGTTGATCGTATCAAACCAGCAGGCGCTGGGGTTGGGCAGCAAATAGCAATCGATCGATTGGCCGATCAAATCGGGAGTAAGCACCTGACCCCATGTGCCGATAACAATTAATAGAATGGCAAAGGCAAAGCCAAACCATTTTTTGCGAAAGTAAAACCCAAAGCGAGCCAGCGTCGCACCTAAGCGTTGGGGCTTCTGAGCTTCGGCTTCGAGTAAGTGGCGGGGACCGCCTAATCCACCCATCATAGCGCTAAGCCTCCTCAACGCTTGAGCTTTCAAGCGCTGCAATGTCGGCATCGCCGACCAGTTGTGAATTGTAAATTTCGGCGTAGATGGCGCTACTTTCCATTAATTCTTCATGGTTGCCACGCGCCACGACTTGGCCTTTTTCGAGCACCAAAATTTGGTCGGCATTCAAAACGGTGCTAATCCGTTGGGCAATTACCACGCTGGTGCGGCCTTGCATCAATTGATCAAGCGCCTTTTGAATCCGATATTCAGTCATCAAGTCAACGCTGCTGGTCGAATCATCCAAAATTAAGAGCCGTGGATTGAGCAACAAAGCGCGGGCAATTGCGATCCGTTGCTTTTGACCACCAGACAAGGTTGCACCACGTTCGCCAACCGAGGTATCGTAGCCTTGCGGGAAAGTCATAATAAAATCGTGAGCTGATGCAGCTTTAGCGGCTGCCTCAACTTCTTCAAATGTCGCCTCAGGCCGCCCGAAAGCGATGTTATCGCGAATTGAACCACTAAACAGATTGGTTTCTTGCAGCACAATCCCAATCTGCGAGCGCAAGCTATCAAGTTTGACATCGCGCAAATCATGACCATCGATCAAGACTGCGCCTTCGCTGACATCGTAAAAGCGTGGCAGCAAGTTGATGATCGTCGATTTGCCGCTACCAGTTGCGCCGAGCAAGGCGATGGTTTGGCCTGGTTTGGCCTCGAAACTCACATCACGAAGCACTGGATCGCTGCTACCAAAGTAGCGGAAGGTTACATTGCGAAATTCAACATTACCTTGAATGGCAGGCAATTCTTGGGCATCAGGTTTGTCGGTAATTTCGCTCTTGGCATCGAGAATTTCGAAAATCCGCGAGGCCGAAGCCCCAGCCTGCGCCATCAGCGAGATAATAAAGCCAAGCTGACCCAAGGGAAAAAACACATAGACCAAGTACAAGCTAAATTTTTGATATTCACCTAAATCAAGCGTGCCGCCCAAAATTTGGCGACCGCCGAAATAGAGAATTCCCGCTTGGCCAAGTTGGGCCACCAAAAAGATTACCGGAAACAAAAACGAAAAGACTTTGCTAATTCGCAGTTGTTGCGACATCAAATCGGTTGCCGCCAGATCAAAGCGTTGCGATTCATATGGCTCGCGGGTAAACGCCTTGACAACTTTGATCCCCGCTAGGTTTTCTTGCAAAATCGTGTTAAGCGCCGAAAGTTTGCGTTGCACCACCCCAAACAAAGGCTGACTGACCTTGCCAAAGATCATAAACATGACCATGGCGACGGGCAACAAGGGTACAACCACTAATGAAAGCTTCCAATTGGTGAAGAACAAAATCACCAACGCGCCAACCAAGAGCAACAACGCTTGAGCAGTTAAAATCAAACCTTGGGCAATGAAGGTTCGCACTTTTTCCACATCATCGGTAGCGCGAATCATCAATTGGCCTGTTTGATTTTGATCGTAGTAGGAGAATGAAAGGCGTTGCACCCGCGCAAAAATCTGATTGCGCAGATCAAACGCCACACCTTGCGAGGTTTTTTCAGCCATATAGGCTTGCACAAACGAGAAAATTCCACGCATAAACGCAAAAGCCACAATAATCAACGCCGCATTAATCAACAACGATTCAGCATTGGTTTGATCAAGCCGCAATTGTTCGATAGTCGTGCCCGCTTGTTGGGCAGCGGCAGCTTGCATAGGCTCAGGCACTTGCTTGAAAATAATTCGCGCAATTGAGCCGCTGGTTACCGCATCGATCATGTTTTGCACCAATTGCGGCACTGCCAATTGGGCTAAGGTTGCGAGTGCCAAGGCCACATAGGCCAGAATCGCCGATTTACGCTGAGCACCAAGGTAGGCGATCGCACGACCAAGCCCCCCCGACCCACCGCCAGCTTTCTGACCACGCTGTGCTTGGGGTTTTCCCATTTGTGCTTGCACGTTGCACATCCTTACAATTTCAATTAGTTAGCTGAACTAACTAATTGTACGCCTAGTTTCAAAAAGATCAATCATACTCTAGTACGAGAAAGTGGTATGGATGTGTTGATCCACGAAGGACACGAAGCACACGAAGGAGGGAAACGGAAACCACGAAGCACACGAAGCACACGAAGATGAGGCTATAGGCTATGAGTTACCCTCACCCCCAGCCCCTCTCCCACTGCGGCGGGCGAGGGGCGCTCTTGGGATGGGTTCCCCCTCGCCTGCTAGGCGGGAGAGGTGGTCAGGGGGTGAGGGCATGCTGGCCGTTGTTCATCTGATAAACCATTACATCTATGCCCTTCATCCCTCATCCTTCATCCTTCATCCTTTCCCCGATCCGCTATGTTCTGCGGCAGGCTTGCACTATAATAGAGTTGTGAGGTGTGTTGTGCATCACTGATAGGATTAAGCCGATGGGAATTCCACGCCATATTCCATTACCAGTTACACCGCTGCTTGGCCGCATCCAAGAAATGGCGCAACTTGAGCAGCTTTTGCCCGATCCCACAATTCGTCTTGTTACCTTGGTTGGGCCTGGTGGCGCGGGCAAGACGCGCTTAGCACTCGAAGCAGGCCGCACAGTCTGCGAGCAATTTGCCGATGGCGCGTTATTTGTCAGTTTGGCCCATGTCTATGATGTTGATCTGGTGCTACCAACCCTAGCCCAAGCCTTCAACCTCAGTCGGCTGGGCAATCAGTCGCTCTTGGCCAGCGTTGGGGCGTGGCTAGCCGACCAAGAATTATTGCTGATTTTAGATAATTTGGAGCAGGTGATCGATGTTGCCGCCTTGTTGGTGCAGCTGTTGGCCTTGGCTCCCAAATTAACCTTGTTGGTGACCAGCCGCGAAGTATTAAATGTGCAGGGCGAATATCGCTTGCCAGTGCCACCGCTCAGCCTGCCACCCAGCAGCCAACCCATGGCAATCGAGCAATTAAGTGAATTTAGCGCAACCCGCTTATTTATTGAACGAGCCAAAGCTGCTCGCCCCCACATTCCACTAAATGCCAATGATGCCCAAAGTATTGCCACAATTTGTCAGCGCCTCGATGGCTTGCCCTTGGCGATTGAGTTGGTTGCGGCCTATACCAAGGTTTTTACCCCGCAAGAATTATTAACCCGCTTCAGTTATAGCCTCGATGTGCCAGTTGGCGGCGCACGCGATTTGCCCAACCGCCAGCAAACGTTGCGCCAATGCATCGATTGGAGCTACCAACGTTTGACTCCTGAGGAACAAACGGTTTTTTGTTATCTCAGTGTACTCGTTAGTAGCTGGACGATGGCTGCCGTTGAGCAAATTTGCGCAGGTCAGGCTAATGTCGTAGCAACCGTTTTAGCCTTGGTCAATAAAAGTTTGGTAGTCGAGCAAACCACCCACGATGGCCAAACTCGCTTTACCATGTTACATACCATCGCTGAATTTGCCCGTGAGCAAGCAGTGCTACGCGAGGATTTTCAAACGATCTGCCAACGCCATGCCAGTTATTATTTGCAGATGGTCGCCCAAGCCGCGCCGCATTTGCGCGATCAGCAACAAGCGCTTTGGTTACGTCAACTTGATGCCGAGCAAGGCAATATTTATGCAGCTCTCCAATGGACGCTTGATCATGCCGTGGTTGAATCAATTGAACTCTTTCCATCAATTAATCTGTGGATCACCTATCGCCGTCGTCATGGCGATGTTTGGTGGATAGGGCGCATGCTTGAGGCTAGCAGTAACATCCGCTCAGGCGCACGGGTCGAAACGCTTTCCACGGCGGGCTGGTTTATTCTCAATCAAGGCTTATTTGCCCAAGCCGAAACAATTTTTGAGCAGGCGTTGAGCCTCGCCCGCGATTTGCAAATTCCCATGAGCATTGGCTTGGCCCTGCATGGCGTTGGCGAAATTGCCTATCATCGCGGCGATTATGCCCAAGCAATCACGCTCTACGAGGAAAGTGTGCAAATTTTCGAGCAGCTTGATGATCATAATGAATTGGCTTGGTCGCTTGATCATTTGGGGCGGGCGTGTATTCAGCAAGGTCAATGGAAACGCGCTGCGCTGTTGTTTGCTCGTGCTCATCAGCTTTTTGCGCGCTTGGGTCATTTGTGGGGCGATGCCTTTGCGCTCAATCATTGTGGCATCGTCGCCGCCGCCCAACAAGATTATGATCAAGCTCAACATTTTATCGAAGCCAGCATTGCAATCGCTGAGCAATTGCACGATCCATGGCATCGCGCCGAGGGCTTGCATCAATTAGGATTAATCGCTTTGGCCCGCCAACAGCACGATCAAGCATTAACTGCCTTATACGAAAGCTTCAGCCTACGCCGCCAACATCAACTCTTGCCGATGATCGCGAGTTCACTCGAAGCCTTGGCGCGGGTCGCCCAAGCTCAACACCATTGGTCGTGGGCGGTGCAATTGAGCAGTCGCGCTGCTAGTTTACGCTTGCAAAGTGGCGAGCCTATGCCAGCCACCGAGCAACGCATTCAACAACAGGTCTTGGATGAAGCCAAAAAATTGTTGGGCGAACCGCAATATCACCACGATTGGGAGCAAGGCCAACAGCTAGAATTGGATATGGTAACGTTACGTCAACCGACCCCGCAAACGCCAACCCCGCTGTTGACCAAACGCGAACATGAATTATTGACCTTGATTGCCCAAGGCAAAAGCAATAGCGAAATTGCCCTAGAATTGGTGCTTAGCCCATTTACCGTGAACAATCATTTGCGGGCGATTTATCGTAAATTGGGCGTTTCGACGCGGAGTGCAGCAGCCTACATTGCCCGCGAACGGGGCTTGCTCGAAAGCCTCGAACAGCGTGTTTAGGCCTGATCCGCAACTGGCTGTTCTCGGATTATAATAGGGCTTGAACCCGTTACGAGCCTATTGAGGATAGCAACGCAATGCGAGTATTACTTGTTGGAGCCGGCGGGCGTGAACATGCCCTAGCATGGAAAATCGCCCAATCGCCATTATGCGAACACCTGTGGATCGTCCCTGGTAATCCCGGCACGGCAACGCTTGGTACAAACGTCGATTTAGCCGCAGACGATGCTGCTGGCATTGTGGGTTTAGCCACCCGCGAACAGATAGATTTGGTGGTTGTCGGGCCAGAAGCGCCCTTGGTCGCAGGCTTAGGCGAGGTCTGCGAGGCTGTCGATTTGGCCATGTTTGGGCCTTCGTCTGAGGCCGCCCAACTTGAGGGCAGCAAAGCCTTCGCCAAAATGATTATGCTTGAGGCGGGCGTGCCAACCGCTGCTGCCCATACCTTCGATAACTCCGCCGCTGCAATCGCCTTTGTTGAAGCCGATCAACAGGCTTGGGTGGTTAAAGCTGATGGTTTGGCCGCTGGCAAGGGTGTGATCGTGCCCGAAGATGGCGATGTTGCCGCCACAATCAGCGCCATTCGCGAATTGGCCGCGACCAATGCTGGCACGCGCTTGGTGCTTGAAGAAAAACTAACTGGCCCCGAAGTTTCGTTATTGGCCTTATGCGATGGCGAACGGGCGATTCCGCTGATCGCCGCTCAAGACCACAAGCGCATCGGCGATAACGACACTGGCGGTAATACCGGCGGCATGGGATCATATGCGCCAGCCCCAATTTTGCCCTATGCCGAAGCGCAAGCCTTGGTTGATGTGATTTTCACGCCAGTGCTGCGCACCATGGCCGCTCGCCAAATTCCCTATCGTGGGGTGTTATATGCTGGTTTGATGCTCACCCCCAACGGCGTAAAAGTCATCGAATTTAATGCCCGCTTTGGCGACCCCGAAACCCAAGCCTTGCTGCCCTTGCTCAAAAGCGATTTGCTCGAACTGCTGCACAAGGTTGCCACCAGCAATTTGGCCGATGTCACAATCGAATGGCACGACGGCGCGGCGGTCTGTGTGGTGCTTTCGGCGGCAGGCTATCCCGCCAAACCACGCACCGGCGACGTGATCACTGGTTTAGATCGTTTGCCCAGCGATGTGCTAGCGTTTCAAGCGGGCACGGCCACCAATGCTCAAGGTGAGTTGGTAACCGCAGGCGGGCGGGTTTTGGGCATCACCGCAGTTGCGCCAACATTGCGCGAAGCCCGCGATAAAGCCTACGCCGCAACCGAATTGGTCGAATTTGCTGGCAAATATCAACGCAGCGATATCGCCGCACGGGGGTTAGCAGAATGATGCGGCTTGCCGTGATGGTATCGGGCAGTGGCTCCAATTTACAAGCCTTGATCGATGCTCAAAAATCGCACCAACTCAACGCCACAATCAAGGTGGTGATTTGCGACCAACCCAAAGCCCAAGCGATTAGTCGCACCTTGGAAGCACGGATTCCAGTGATCTGTGTGCCATTGGCAAAAAAAGCCAGCCGCGAGCAATGGGCCGCCCAAATTAGCGAATTACTGGCCGCTTTCAAACCCGATTTAGTTGTGATGGCAGGCTGGATGCGGGTAATGCCAGCCTCGTTTGTTGAACGCTGGACACCGAATATTATCAATCAGCACCCAGCTTTGTTGCCCCACGATGGCGGCGAATGCTATACGCTCAGCGATGGCCGCCAAATTCCGGCGATTCGCGGGGCGCATGCAGTACGCGATGCCTTGGCGCTGGGCGTGCCAGTTACTGGTTGCACGGTGCATCAAATTACGCCAATCGTTGATGTTGGCCCCGTTTTGGCGCAAGTTGAAGTTGCGGTCTTGCCCGACGATGATCAAGACAGTTTGCACGAACGAATCAAACAAGCTGAACGACGGATTTTAGTTGAAGTAATTAACAATTTAGCCCAAACAGTTGCCTAAATTCCGCCCTAGCCGTAGTAATTTCCGCTGGCACTCTTGCCTGCTACGGCTAGCGCTATTCTGTGGGAGATATGTCAATGACGACAACAGCAGAAAAAATCGCTGAGTTGCGGCGACGGCGTGAACAAGCAGCAACCACCGATCCCAAGGCCGCCGAAAAGCAACATGCCCGTGGCAAATTGACCGCGCGTGAGCGGATCGAACGCTTGCTTGACCCCGATTCGTTTGTCGAACTCGATGCCTTGGCCGTTCACCGCTCAACCGCTTTTGGCTTAGAGCACAAACGGATTCTTGGCGACGGCGTGATCACGGGCCATGGCACGATTGATGGTCGCCAAGTTTGTGTGTTTTCGCAAGATTTCACCGTGCTTGGTGGTTCGTTGGGTGAAGTATTCGCCGAAAAAATCGTCAAAGTGATGGATTTGGCGATGCGCATGGGCGTGCCGCTGATTGGCATCAACGATAGCGGCGGCGCACGCATTCAAGAGGGCGTGGTCGCGCTAGGTGGTTACGCCGAAATTTTCTATCGCAACGTTGTGGCTTCGGGCGTAATTCCCCAGCTTTCGATTATCGCCGGACCATGTGCTGGCGGTGCGGTCTACTCACCTGCCATGACCGACTTCATTCTGATGGTCAAGGGCACATCGCAAATGTTCATCACCGGACCAGATGTGATTAAAACCGTGACTGGCGAGGAAGTGACCCAAGAACAATTGGGCGGTGCGATGACCCACAACAGCAAATCGGGCGTGGCGCATTTTGCTGCCGATGATGAGGATGAATGTTTCGAGCAATTGCGCACGCTACTTTCGTTCCTGCCGCTGAATAATATGGATGATGCACCGATCATCGAGCCAACCGACGATCCCAACCGCATGGATGATGCCTTGCAAAGCATTATTCCCGATCAGCCTAAAAAACCCTACGATATGAAAGCCGTGATCGAATTGATCGTTGATGATGGCTTTTTCTTCGAAGTTCAGCCGCATTATGCGCCCAACTTGGTAATTGGTTTTGCGCGGCTTGATGGCATGCCCGTGGGTATTGTGGGCAATCAGCCTGCCGCCTTGGCCGGAACCTTGGATATTGATTCATCGGTTAAGGGTGCACGCTTTGTGCGCTTCTGCGATGCCTTCAATATTCCGTTGATCACCTTTGTTGATGTCCCAGGCTTCTTGCCGGGCACGCATCAGGAGTATGGTGGCATTATTCGCCACGGCGCAAAACTGCTGTATGCCTATTGTGAAGCGACTGTACCAAAACTGACCGTGATCACGCGCAAGGCCTATGGTGGAGCCTACGATGTGATGGCCTCGAAGCATATTCGCGCTGATTTCAACTTTGCATGGCCTACCGCCGAAATCGCCGTGATGGGGGCAAGCGGCGCAGTATCGATCATCTTCCGCAAAGAAATTGCTGAATCGACCGATCCTGTGGCAACCAACGCTGAGTTGATTCACAATTACGAAGAGCGGTTTGCCAATCCCTATATTGCTGCCGAACGCGGCTATATCGATTCGGTGATCGAGCCACGCGAAACCCGCCCAGCCTTAATCAAAGCGCTGCATTTATCGCGTACCAAACGCCAAAGCCTGCCACCACGCAAACATGGCAATATGCCGTTGTAATCGAGGGGTCAGGGGCTAGGGATCAGGGGTCAGAGTTTTTTGACTATTGGCTATTGGCTCTAGGCTTTTGGGATTGGGATCAGTAAATTGACCACGAAGAGCACGAAGGACACGAAGATCATGCTTCGCGTCCTTTGTGCTTTTAATGTTTAGCCACAGAATTTACAGATTTATCTCAGGATGATTGATCGTTATTCATCCTTCATCCCTCATCCTTCATCCTTCCCAAGTTTACCCCTTGTTGGTGAGTGCTAAAATACTGATTAATCACCAGTGCGAGCCTATTGCCGAAGGAGCATGGCATGTTGGATAATTGGTTGGGGCGCGATAAAGCATCGCCGCAAGCGCCCAAGGAGGAACCCATGAGTAGTAATGATGCGTCACGCCCAACGCCCCCACCACGCCAACCAGACGATGGCTTAATTCGCCGCCCACGCCCCAACGACCGCGATAATGCCTTTAATTTGGCGCTCGAAGATTTGCGCCGCCAAGTGCAGTTGCTCTACGAGAGCATTGGGGCACTGGCCGAACACTACAATGAAACTGGTGGCGATCCCCGCCGCGCCCGCGATTGCCGCGATTGTAGCCATTTTCGGGTTGGCTTACATGTGCCATGTGTGATGGGCGTTGATCCGCATACCGCCCCATATTTGGCGGTACGCTGCCCTAAATTTGAGGAAACCAGCGAAAATCGCAAGCTAATCAATCGCGATGAAGCTGGCTTTAATGCTGCGGTGCGGCGTGCTCGCGAAGGCTAGTTAGCAATCCCGTAATGTCATTCTTCTACGATCACGTCAGCACAAATGCGCGACGTGATTCTTTTTGTTCAGTTTGTGCGAAAGTGATGGGTATCAGCCAATGGCTCAACCAGCAAACGATTCAGCAATCATCGCCTTATTACAACGTGGCGATCAACAAACGTGGCGCATGCTGGCCGAACAGTGGTCAGGCGAGCTTTACAACTTGGCTTGGGGTGCAGTGTATCAGGCTGATCTCGCCCAAAACATTGTTAACAAGGTTTGGGCCACCGCAATTCGCACCATCCACAGTGTTGATCAACGGCTAGGTCTGCGTTTATGGCTCTACACCATCAGCTGCCATGTGATTCTTGATCATTGGCGCGATTATGGCCATACGCCGCAAACTGCTAGCCTGATTAGCGAGCTACAACATTTGCCCGAAGCCATGCACTTGGCACTGTTGCTCCAGCTGCGCCACAATGAATCGGTTGCGATGATTGCTGAAATTCTTGGTCGCACCCAACGCGCCACTGAACAACTATTACAGCAAGGCCAGCAACGGCTCAAGCTTGCTGGGGCAGAGGAATTTTATGGCATCAACCAAGCAGCAGCTGCAGCAGGCGATTAATCAGGCCTTGCCTGAACAACAGCTTAGCTATAGTCAACAACAGGTCATCAATCAAGCGCTTGAACAACAGCTGGAGCAAGTTCGCCAGCTTCAGCCAACCCGTGATCGGCGCAAAGCCCCTAAAACCAAACGCCGAATTTGGCAATGGCAATGGAGTCGGGCGCAAATTTTTGCATTAATTGTGGCAACTGCTCTTTTATTTTTTGTTACCTACGCCACCTTAGCCACATCGGCTCCTAGCGTGCCCCATAATGCCAGTGTGCAAATTTTCGATGGCACAGCCGTGATCAACAACCTTCGTACTGGCGCTGAACGCCGCTTAAACGCTGGCGATGTAACCATTTTAGAGCCAGGCGATACAATTCAAACTGAAACCGGTCGGGCATTAATTACTTATTTCGATGGCCAAACTACTACCTTGCAAGCCAACGCTCGCCTAACCCTTGAAACCATGGATAGCCAAAATGGCGGCCAACAAATTCGGCTTAAAGTTTGGTTTGGCCGCACGCTCAATGGAGTCAAACGGTTGCTTGGGCCAAATGATCAGTTCGAAGTTGAAACGCCATCCTCAGCAGCTTCAGTCCGTGGCACAGAGTTCACTGTCGAATCGCGCAATAATACTACCACCTTTTATGCCACCGACAAGGGCAATGTGCAAGTGGCGATGGATGGTCAAACGGTGTTTGTGCGGGCTGGCGAACAATTATTGGCCGAGCAATCCAAACCATTGGTGGTTCAGCCCCAAATCTCGCCAACCAATACCCCAACCAACACGCCAACACCAACGGCGACGGCCACGCCAACCAATACCCCAACCAACACGCCAACGCCAACGGCGACGACCACGGCCACGCCAACTGCAACGCCAAGCGCAACGCCAACGGCCACACCACAGCTTTACATTACCCAAGCTGGCGATACAATCAATGGCATCGCCCAACGCTTTGGAATCACCCCTGATGCTTTGGTCAACGCCAACCCGATCATTCGTGATCGTGATGAGATTCCGATTGGTTTAACTTTGATTATTCCGCAGCCATAGGAGCAGTTTGGTGCTACGTTCGCAACAAATTCGCCGTGGAATCTGGTTTAGTGCAACCGGGCTGGCATGTTTGCTAGCCCTCTTGCTGAGCGATAGCTGGGGCTGGCGCAGACAACTCGATCGCTCAGCTGCCGATCTATTGGTACGCCAACTTGCCAGCTATAGCCCGCAACCAGCGATTATTATCGTCGCCATCGACGATCAAGCGCTCAGCAACGAGACAGGCTTTGGGCGGCTGACCGAGTGGGATCGTAGCATCTATGCGCGGTTGTTGGACAAGCTGCACGCTGCACGGGTGATCGTCTTTGATATGCTATTTACCGGGGCCAATCCGGCTGGAGATCAAGCGTTTACCCAAGCGCTCGAACCCTTAGAGCACCCAATTTTGGCAGTTTCGCGCGATAACCAGACCAACCAGATTATTGAGCCAGCGTCGCAATTGGTCACTGGCAGAGTGGTTTTGGCCCATAGCGATATCATTGCCGACTCCGATGGGGTGGTGCGGCGCATTCAAACTCATTATGATCAAACTGCGCTCTATCCGGCGATTGCGCTAGCCAGTGCTCAAGCATGGTGGCATCTCCCAGCAGGTTTGCAGATTGAACCCACGGCCACAACCCTCACTAATGGTGTGGTAATTCCGGTCAATAATTCTAGCTTTATGTTAAATTATGCTGGGTCCAACCACACCTATCCGCAAGTGAGTTTGCTGGCAGTGCTCAACGGCGAGGTTGATCCAGCCCTATTCAATGATAAAATCGTGCTGATTGGCTCGACTGCTGCGGCACTTGGCGACCGCTACACCACCCCCACCAGTGCATTAATGGATGGAGTTGAAATTCATGCCAATGCGATTGGCACAATTTTAAACGCCAATGCGCTGCGTGAACAAAGCTCTAGCAGTCGGCGATTCATTACGCTTGGTTTAGTGCTAGCCCTCACATTAATCGCCATGATTCGGCGGCCATGGCTGCTATTTAGTGGCATGGTGATAGGGGCAAGCGTGATGGTGATTAGCGCAGTCAGTGCCTTGCAACAGCAATTGCTGCGCATCGACTTGGCAAGCCCATTGTTGGCAATTGGCTTAACTGGCTTGGTGATGCTGTTAGTGCAAAACAATCTTCAACGCCAAGATCACACCCAAGTGCTCGAACTTTTTGCCAAACGCACCCCGCCCAGCGTGCTCAGCGAGCTATTAAAGGCTGCCGAGCGTGGTCAATTGCAGCTTGGCGGCGAGCGCCGCGAAGTCAGCATTGTTTTTATGGATATGCGCGGCTTTACCAATTTATCCGAGCGCTTGCCACCAGAAGCTATGATGCAAATTATCAATACCTACCTGAATCTGATTGCCAAGGCATTAATTGGCCATGGTGGCACGCTCAACCAATACGCAGGCGATCAAGCTATGGCAATTTTCAACGCGCCAGTCGCCCAGCCCGACCATGCGCAACGAGCCATTCGTGGTGCAGTGGCAGCATTAGAGGCAATTGTGGCCTTTAATCGTTCAGCTGCGGCCCAAGCCTTGCCCGCACAAGCCTCGTTTGGCGCTGGGATCAACACCGGCATTGGCGTGGTGGGCAATGTTGGGGCCCACGAGCGCTACGACTATAGCGTGATTGGCGATGTAACCAATGTAGCAGCCCGTTTATGTGGCGCGGCTCCGGCCAACACAATTTATCTTGGCCCCGACACACTTGCCGAAGATTTGGGCGATTTACAAAGCCTGATTCAGCCGATGGGTGCATTGGCGCTCAAGGGCAAGGAAGCCTCGCTGGAAATTGCCGCGATTGTAGTAGCCGAGTAAGCGCACATGCAAGGATTTAACCGTTTAGCGATGACAATAATTGCCTTAGCCTTAGCCGTCTTGGCAATCACGATTGCTCTCCTGCCGCTGCAAAGCTTTGATTTGGCCTTGCGTTCGCTCCAATATTTGCGTGCTCAAGCGTTAATTTATAGTACAACCACGCGGATTGTGGCAGGCATTGGGGGCTTGTTGCTGCTTGGGTTGGCGTTGGCCCAGATGTTTATTCGCCAAAGTCAATATGTACCCGTGCGCAATACTGGCTCAGGTTATGCCCAACTCGATTTGCAAACCATTCAGCGGGCTGTTGATCAAGCACTTGGGCAGGCTCTCGATGTACGCAGCGGCAAAGCCCAAGTTCAAGGTTATGGCGAGGGTGTGGCAATTTACACTGAGCTTGAATTGCACCCAACCGCGCATTTAAATGATACCTTGGCCTATCTGCACCAAAGCATTCGTGAAGAAGTTGAAGAGCGTTTGGGCGTGGCAATCTTGACGCTCAAAAGTAAGGTCAAAACTCAGCCTTACCCCAATGCCCCTCACAGCCAACCCAACGAAGCTGGCTCGGCTCCCGAACTCGACCCACGCCAACCAGCGTGGGATCTACGTGAGTTGCGCCGTCGTCTAGAACGAGGCATTTTGAATCAGCCCAACGTGGTTGATCTCGAAGTAGTATTGGGCTATCACCCTGATGGGGCAAGTGTGTTTGTGCAATTATTTCTCGAAAAAACTGCGCCTGTCCCAAGCACAATAGCCAATGTCGAGCGCTTAATTCACACCATTGTGGCAGATGATTTCCGTCTAAGCGTCTACGAACTGCGGGTGACCAGTCAAATTATTGAGTAACTATCTAGGCATAGTGGCTTTAGTGGGAATTTAGTCCTATAATTACGCCTCAAGTTGCCTCTCGTGGGGGATGGCAAAAGGACTATTGATTGCATACAATACGCTAGACTTATTACGGCCTTTACTCAACCATACCTATTATTTTTCAAATGTCGTTAATGTGGTCATAGCACATTTCGTTCTTTTTCACCCGCCAAGGAGTTTTTATGGGTCGGCAGCACTTTCGCTATCAACGCCTCGCACTACTCAGCCTTGTGGCTTTGCTGGGAGTGTTAGTCACACCAACCAAAGCCGTCGAAATCCCGCCAACAGGCGCATCGGTGTACCTCCAAACCAATGGGCCTACCAATACCTTGAATAACGGTGATTGGTACACCAATAGTCTGGCAGGTGCAGGTAATGGTTATCATTACTTTACGGTTGATATTCCATGTGCTTGGCCGAGCACTGAGCCAGTCCATATCGATATCTTTAGCCCTGAAATGAATAGTAATGCCCCCCTCAGCGACGAGATTCGTGGTGGGGTGTACGATAATACGCAATTTGAGTTCTATGCTGCTGGCACGCCGATTGTTGTTCCAGCAACGCCTGGCCCAGGTGCGGCTGGTAGTTTGATTCAACAAACCTTTGTGCCTGCTGGCACGCCTGAGGCATGGTTGCGCTTCTACACAATTGCCGCACCTGTCACTTGTGGTACGTATGTTTTGCGTTCAGCCACTTCCGGCAACGACGAAAATGGTTGGCGCTTGCGGGTTGGCCGCGATAACGACGCTGATCCCAATAACGCGCCACCAGCCAACACCGATAATTTCGATGGTGTAGCTGGTACTGGCGATGAAATTACCCTTGGGATGCGTCAGGCTTCGTTCCAACACGACGCTGGTGCAGCAGATGTTGTCGCCACATGTTTAACCTTGTATGAATATGTTACTCCTGGTCAGCCCAGCGTTAGCTTTAATAATTTTGATATCGATAATGTCCGTCGGGTGCGTTATTATGCGCCTGGTGATGCGAGCTACACGCCTATGGGCAATAGCGGTGGCATCGTGGGCAGCCTTAGCAACGACCAAATTTGGAATGGCACTGGCGCAACCTTAGCCACCCGCGTCGGCGATACGATCAATAACCCAGTTTCAGGCTGGTGGCGGATCGTAACCTGTACCAGCAATCACAATCAGTTTATTCAAGAAGGCCAAACTGGCACACCAGCCTACTACGAACAGCCACCAACGCCAGTCATGGCCTTGAGCAAAACCGATGGCGTTACCTTGGTCTTACCAGGCGATACGCTGAATTACACCATCGCCTTTACCAATACTTCCAACAGCACGGCCACGCCAGGTAGTGCAACCAACGTTACCTTAACCGACAATTTACCACCCGACACGACCTTTGTCAGTTGTGCGATTAATCTGCCATTCACTGGTACATGTAATCATGCTGCTGGTGTGGTGACCTTCAATATTACCCAAATAGTTCGCCCAGGCGAAGTTGGCACACTCAACGTTCAGGTAACCGTCAACGATCCGATCACCACGGTTCCGGTGGTCAACAATGTTACCTTGACCTTCAACGATACCTTGAACAATGTGTTCCAACCATTGAACGCCAGCGATAGCGATTTGGTCAATCCAACTGCGGTAACTGTGGTTGGCTTCACGGCCTTGGTACGGGTCGATGATATTCAAGTGCGCTGGAGCACTAGCCAAGAATTGGAAACCCAAGGCTTCCATATCTATCGGAGCACCAGTGATGACCCAGCGACCGCCGTCCAAGTGACTGAGAACTTGATTCCAGCCTTGGGTGCGCAAACCAACTATCAATGGCTTGACACCAACGCTGAGCCAAATGTGCATTATTACTATTGGTTGGTTGAAGTCGATGCCAACAATAATTTGAGCATGATCGGCCCAACCGATGCACAAATCGAGCGCTACAGCATTTTCACTCCCTTCGTTATACGCTAAACTCGCTCCCAGCTAAAATAAGCAAGGCCGCGTCGAGTGACGCGGCCTTTGCATTTTAGATCACATTGATCAAGATTAATTTAACTATTCCCCATTGGCCAAAATCATGCTTGGCTCAACATCTGGCAAGCTGGGCGGGGCAATTGGCAATGTCCAATAGAAGCGCGAGCCTTTTCCCACCGTGCTATCGGCCCACATGCGGCCACCATGAGCCTCAATAATCGATTTCGTCAGATACAAACCCAAGCCAGCACCTTGAGTTTCACGTGCCAAGCGATTATCAACCCGATAAAATGGCGTAAACAATTTGGGTAGTTCCTCTTGGGCGATGCCAATGCCTTCGTCAGTTACATAACTGAGCACATGACCATTCTCCGGCCAACCACCCAAGCGAATCACGCCACCTTCTGGCGAATATTTGATCGCATTTGAAATCAAATTGGAGAGCACCATGCGAATCCGCTCTTGATCGGCATAGACATGCGGCAGTTTTGGCTCGAAACGCAGTTGAAATTCAAAGCGCTGATCAACCGTCGCGGCAAAGGCGGCCACCACATCAGCTGCCAACTCACTGAGATCAAAGGGCGCTGGGTGCAACCGCAAGCCACCCGCCTGCATGCGCGAAACTTCCAGCAAATCGCCAATCAAGCGGGCCAAGCGATCAGCTTCCTCTTCGATGCCAGTTAACATTTCGGCTTTAGTAGCTTTATTGAGCTTTACATCGGTGCGACTAAGCGTGCTGGCATAGCCTTTAATAATCGCAACTGGGGTTTTTAATTCATGCGACATCACCGAAATAAAGGTTGATTGTTGCTGCTCATCGCGTTTTTGCTTGGTAATATCGCGAATATTGGCAATTGCCCCACCAAAACGGCCAGTTGGTTCGCGCACCACACTATACGATGAGCCAACATAAATCTCGTGACCATCACGATGGGTCACCCAACCCTCAACCGAAGGATGATCATTGTCAGGGAAGAGTTGCAACGGACAGGCAGTTAAGCAAATATTGACTCCTTGCTGATTGTGAATTGCCAACACTTCGGCGCATGGTCGCCCCAAAGCCTCTTCACGCGACCAACCAGTCAAGCGCTCCATGGCCGCGTTGAAGCGGGTGATTCGCCAACGGGTGTCGAGCATCATCATGCCATCGGCGCTTGATTCAATAATGGCATCGAGCCGCCCACGTTCAGCAATTGCTTCGGCGTAGAGTTGCGAATTGTTGACCGCAATCGCCGCAAAATCGACAAATGCGCTGAGCAATTGACGATCATCAGCAGTAAAACCCACGTTGAGTGCCGCCCGCAACACCAACATCATGCCCAATTGCTGATCGCCAGTAACCATTGGCAACGCCACAACTTGGCGTAATGGCACATTCAACGCATTCGCCAGCCTGCTTAATTCATTCGACATGTGGCTTGATTGTGGGCCTTCACTTTCCAACACATGCAAAATTTCATCGAAGGCCGACCACAAACTAGGCGTAAGCCCATAGGCGGCGCGAATTTCGAGCCGCTGATTGGGATTGTACAAGGCGATCAAGCCATAATTACCCGCCAACAACTCGACTGCTTGGGCGATCACCAGATTGAGCAACGGCTCAGCATCAAGCTGGGCAGCCATTGCCCGCATCAAACGCAATAAATAATCACGTTGGCGTAATCGCAGATCCTGAGGCTCTAACATGGCTCTAACGCTCCATAGATGTTGTTCTAACACTGCCAGAGTATTATACAAACAGTTACGAAATTGATTGATGCAGACGACATCGACAGCAAAAACAAAATCTTTATTGCAAGGAGAATACCACAATGGCAACTATCAATCGTTGGTCACCAGTTGAAGAAGCTCTTAGCTTGCGCGATGCAATGAGCCGTTTGTTCGAAGAAAGCTTTGTTGCGCCATCGGCTGCAATGCGCAGCGGTTTGAGTGTTGATATGAACGTTTTGGAAAATGCCAACAGCTATATCGTTGAAGCTGCCGTGCCTGGTCTCAAAGCTGAAGATCTTGATATTACATTACAAGAAAATGTATTAACGATCAGCGGTGAAGTTCGCAGCGAAAAATTAAGCGAAGGCACCACCGCCCATCGCACCGAACGTCGCTATGGCCGTTTCAGCCGTTCGATCAACTTGCCAATGTTGGTCAAGGGCGACCAAATTAGCGCCACCTTGGAACATGGCATTCTACGACTCGACGTTCCCAAGGCCGAAGAAGTCAAGCCACGCAAAATTAGCGTGCATGTTGGTCCAGCCAAAGAACTCGAAGTTAATAAATAAGCCTTGAAAAACAAAAGCCCTGTGCGGAGTTACCGCACAGGGCTTTTTGCTTATTTAGAAGCCCAAGGTAGATAGACTTGATGTGTTTCGCTGGTCGGGACTGTCGCGGTTGGCGTTTCACTTGGCGTAATCGTGCCTACTGTGACAGTTGCGGTCGGAGTTTGCGTCTCAGTTACCGTTGGCACAGCCGTGGTTGGCAATGCTGTTGTCGGCACTGCTGTTGTCGGCACAGCCGTGGTTGTATTGGTTGCCGTCACCGTAATCGTCGGAGTCGGCGTGTTGGTCGCTGGCTCGGTGGTTGACGGTTCAGGCGTATTGGTTGAAGTCGGAGTATCGGTTGCCGTTGGCGGAACCGTCGTGGCGGTTGGCGTATTAGTTGGAACCTCGGTCGCCGTAGCGGTATCGGTCGCCGTTGGCGGCACGGTGGTTGGTGTGTTGGTTGGTGTATTGGTTGCCGTCGCGGTATTGGTCGCGGTCGGATTGCTCACCGTCGCGGTTGGTGCAGTCGTCGGAATTGGGGTTAATTGGGCATCGCTTGGCACAAAATTAACATCAGTCGTCAGATACAAGCGATCAACACGGAAACCATCCTCACGCATCCACAAATTCAGCGTGTATACTCCAGCACTTGGAATAGTGATAGTTGAAGGCACACCATCGGTTGTATCGCGGAACCAACGCCAAGCGCTGAAAATTGGCAAGGTCATCTTATCCGATGAGCTTGATTGCTGACCATTCAGGCCAAGGTGCACCGAATTATCGCCGCCACTATCGGCCCAGCCACGCAGCCACACATAATAGGTACCAGGCGTGGTGAACTTCACGCGATAATCCAGTTGTGGAGCCATCGTGGTGTAATTGGTATCCGAAAGGGTGCCAGTATTGGGCAAGACCGCCAAGTAGTTGTTGCCGCTGAAGCCAGGCCGATCAACATCATTGCGAGTTTGCCACGACCACTGACCACGCGCGGTATTGCCGTGGACTTGCTCGGAATCGAAGCCAACTTGACCATTGCTTTCAAGGTGGGCATTTTCGTCGGCAGCAATCCCTGGATTATAAATTTCGGTGATGTTGGTTTGGCTAAAGCCCGAAACCGTGCCACCCCCAGCAATATAAATTCGTCCGCCGTTAATCACAGGGAAGATGCCATGGCGGGCGGTCGGCATAGGCGAACCAGTGCGCCAGCGGTTAAGAATTGGGTTATAAATATCAACCCGATCATACACATTGCCAGTGACCGCGCCTGCACCATCAAGCGTTTCACCGCCAAAAATATAGAACTCGCCGTCATAATAAACCGCTTTGCCCATCCCACCACGGGCTTGCGGCAACGGCGCAATCGTTGTATCGGTCATGCTTGAGCGCCATGAATTAGCAACAGGATCGTAAATTTGGACAGTATCAAAGCCATTGGCAACATTATTGCCATCGCCACTACCTGGCCCACGCCCACCAAAGACATACAATTTGCTACCATCAGTCGCCGAAGCAGCGTGATTGCGCCCGCGCGGCATGGCGGCAACTTCAGTCCAAGTATTCGCGACTGGATCATAGCGGGCTACACGGGTGGTTGTACTGCCATTGATAATCCCGCCAGCAACATAGGCATAGCCATTGATCACGGCTGAGGAGCTAGCCCCAGCGGCAAACGGCATATCCGCGCCCATGGCCCAGGTGTTGGACACAGGATCATAGATTTGGACTTTGCCATCACTGTTATTATCGAGGCCACCAAATAAGTAGAATTTACCGTTTATTACTTCGGCGGCATGGTGATTGCCACGCAAGGCCCGTTGAGCCAAAGTGGTGGTTGAGCTATAGCTGCCAGTCGTCAAGTTGTAGCGCAAGGTTGCAGCATTGCCTTGACCAACCACATACATTTTATTGCCGATAATCCCACTGGCAACCTCGCCCAAGGGTACGGGCATGGTGCCGTTAGATTCCCATGAATCGGGCAAATTGCCAATCCAAGTGGTATCCGTTTGGCCATAACCGCCGCCAGTCGTCACCACAAGTTTGTTATTCCAAACATCGGCAACTGGGGTTTTACGATAGGCTGGCAACGAAACCAACTTCATCCAAACATCGCTTTTGGGGTCGTACATCAGCACATCAGCCGAAGCAAGGCCGCTGGTACCACCATTGATCGAGCCACCAATCACCAATAAACGGCCACGATAGCCAAAGGTTGATGAAGAAGTATGGCCTTTGGGAATGGGCATATCGGCAACCCGCGTCCACGTATTGGTTGCGGGATCATAGCGATCAACCTCGGCCTGATTGGCCGATTCTTCGGCTTTGCCATGCTGGCCACCAACGGCGTAAATTTTGCCATCGACCACCCCAGCAGCAGTATGGTTACGTGGGTTGGGCATGGCAGCGCGTGAAACCCAAGTTGGGTTAGCGAGGCTTAAATCGAGCATATAATGATCGCCGAAGTCAGTATCATCAAACACACCAGCGGTACGCACAGCCCCACCGAAGAAATAAATTTTACGATTAACAATCGCTGCACCAGCGCCACCGCGAGCAACGGGCAAGTCGATACCACGCGTCCATGTATTAGTAACTGTATTCAACTTCCACACATGGTTGGTGCTACCACCTGGGTTATTGCCCAAATACCCGCCGAGCACATAGATATTGGTGCCATCGGCAACAACTGGGGCATGGCTAATCGCCTCGGGAATACTGGCGATCCGTTGCCACGTATTACTGGCCAAATCATAAACATCGACCAAATCGGTAGCATTAATTTGGGTACAACAACTAATAAAGCCACCAATTACATACAACTTGCCATTGACAAAGACCCCTTGCGATTCAAAACGTGGTTGCGGCACGGTTGCGCCATCTTGCCAACTAAACATCGTCGTTGTGGCACTAGTGGCAACAGCCTGTGGTTGAGCAGTTTGAGCTTGGGCCTGCGACTGCACCAACAACCCCGTAATGATCAAGGTCAGCAGCAGCAACCCGCTCAGCAAGCGGGGCAACAAATCCCTTGAACGAGCGAAAAAGACCATAAAAACGCATCCTCCGCGAAGTTTAACAACGACAAAAGCTAGTAGAATAAAAAAGGACAAAGAGGCTAAACACAATAAATGTCAGGCAAGATCCTCCATGATCGAGCCTGATCATCTCATGGCAGCGATAATACCACGCTTTGTCCATGATCCCCATAGTACTTTGGGCGCAGTTCAGCATGACTTCGTGCGTTAATGTGCTCAACTAATGGTTAATGATGGGGGAGATCTTAATTAAAAAGTGTCAAGACTTACGCTGGGTGAGAGGGCTAAAATAGCGCGTTAGATTGATTACAAGCTGGCCTATGCCCCAAAAGTCCTAGGTATTACTATTTACAAACTCCTCTAGACACCCTGTCTATCCTATGCTAAGATGAGCCACCACAATTCGTCCAAAGCACAACGTTGGGTCTGTACCATGAAGAGGAGCGCTCCATCGGCAATCCAAAGGAGCAATGGCATGCAATTTGATCGAGCGGGTAAACGTGCCAGCAAACTGATCAATGATTATCAACTCACCGACGAGGAGATACACCAAATTATCGCCTCGGCGCGGATCAACCTTGCCACCTTCGACCCTGAATACAAAACCAACGTCACGCAACTTGCTCACGAGCTGAGCAAAAGTCGGCCAACGATTTATGGCTGGGCGGATCGTGCGATAGTTGCCACAATTGATTCGCTGCGCAATATCCGAACGGGGCGACCGCCGAAAGAAGCCCGCAGCCGCCTCAAACGGTTGCGAGCGCGACCAACGGCACGATTACGGCGACGATCCTCGGATTCTTCATTCTCGTAGTTCGAAGGAGAGCACACCTCCATGAGCAAGACACTGCGTGATGTGCTAAATCAATTTCGCACGCTGGAAAACGTAGAACTCGCTGCGGTTGCAGGAACCGATGGTCTTTTAATTGAAAGCTCAGCGCGTTCTGGGGTTGATGTTGACGCGATCTGCGCGGTAGCATCGAATGGCTTGGCCATGGCTGAGGCGCTCGGTCGGGAAATCAACAAAGGTGGCTCGGTGCAAACTGTGCTCGAATACGATCAAGGCTTGATCCTACTCGAACCAGTCAGCAGCGATGCTATGCTGGTCGTGCTAACCAGTTCACGCGAACTGTTAGGCAAGTTACGCTATATGGCTCAAGCCCATCGTGCCAACTTAGATGCAGCCTTGGCCGCGATCTAAGCAGCTTAGCAGGCTATTTTTGGCAAAATCGTCAAGAAAGCATGTTATATTGGAACGTCCTGTGCTATAATGAGCCGTAATCGCTCGTCTTTGCTTGGAAAATACTTCGCACTCCAGACCATGGATAGGTGGCACGTATGGACCCACAACTAGCTAGTTTAATTGTTCCGCCAGAGGAAGTCGCCCATATTGACGAATGTTTAACGCGCCTTGTGGAAGATACTGGCGGTAACTATGCGTTGCTGCTCGACAAAAGTGGCCAGGTTATTGCCGCTTCGGGTGATGGCAATCGCCAAGATACCACGGCCTTGGGCGCGTTGATCGCCGGATCGTTCGCCTCATCTCAACAGATCGCGAAACTGTTGCGTGAAAAGGATTTCCGCATGCTCTTGCAACAAGGCGTGCGCGAAAATCTCTTTATCGCCTTGATCGATGACCAATGGATTTTGACCATTATTTTCAATAAGGGTACGCACATTGGGCTGGTGAAGGTCTTGACCAAAAAGGCGACCGAAGAACTCGCCTCCGTCTTGGAGCGCGTGCGGAAACAACACAAATCGCGAGATGAAGTGTTGGGGAGCAATTTCCGTACTTCCATGGAAGATACGATTGATTTGCTTTTCCGCGACTAGGCTGGCATATACCCTTCCTAGTCGGTTGCTGTCTGGGGTTTTTTAGCATACGCTTCAGACTATGTTTTGAGAGGACCTATGGCGATTATCAACGTAGGGGTTCGCGAAATTCACTGTAAAATTGTCTATTATGGCCCCGGTATGTGTGGCAAAACGACTAATTTGCAGTATATTCACAGCCAAGTACCCCGCGAAGCAAAAGGCGATCTATTGTCGATTGCAACCGAGACCGAACGCACGCTCTTTTTTGACTTTCTACCGCTCGACCTTGGTAAGGTGCGCGGTTTCTCAACCCGTTTCCATTTGTACACGGTTCCTGGCCAAATTTTGTACGAACGCACCCGCGTCGCCGTGCTGAATGGGGCCGATGGGGTGGTTTTCGTCGCCGACTCGCAACGTGATAAGCTCCAAGAAGATATCAAAAGTTTGCAAGAGTTAGCGCGTAATATCACTCGCCAAAACAAGAAGTTCAGCGAATTCCCCATCGTGTTGCAATATAATAAACGTGATATGCCCGGCGCATTGCCAACTCCAGTCATGGATAAATATTTGAATCCTTTAGGCTGGCAACGCTATGAGGCCGTCGCAACCACTGGCGTAGGTGTATTCGATACACTCAAAGCCATTAGCAAACTCGTGATTAGCAAACTCTAAACCATGTCTCAACTGGCAGCCTCGCCTGCCAGTTATTGTCCGTAGGGTCACCGTATGGCACTTGAAGGTAATTTGCGAGATCTGAGTATCTCCGACCTGATTCAACTCGTTGACTTGAGTAAAAAAACAGGCGCAACTCATGTTCAGGCGCTCCAAGGCGATGAATCGGTTGAGGGCTACCTGTATTTTCGTGATGGCCGGATTACTGGTGCAACGCTTGGCAATTTGGAGCCGCTCGAGGCTGCCCTGACCTTCTTCACGTTCCACGAAGGTCAGTTCCGCTTTTATGAACAAGCTGTGCCACCGCCAACAATTACTTCATCCAACGAGATGATCATTATGGAAGGGATCGATCGCCAAGATCGCTGGGCCGAAATTGAGCAGTTTGTGCCCAATACTAATATCGTCCTGCGCTTGGTGCAAAATCCCGATACCGGCTCGCGGGATATTAATCTCGCTGCCGATGAATGGCGCGTGCTGACGATGATCAATGGCAAAAATACTGTTGCTTTGATCGCTGAACGCACTGGTTTAGGTTGGTTTCGCTCGTGCGAAATCGTGGCAAATTTGTTGCGCAATGGCTTAATCGAAAAAAAAGAGCTGAATCTGGCTGAGTCGTTGTTTCCTCAATTCGAGGAGATGGCCCGTGGAGCCTTAGGCAATTCAGCAAGCGTCTTGCTCTCCGAGGCCTATCGTCGAGTTGGCATCGAGCCAACCGCCAATAATGCTTCCAACGAGCAAGTTCATGCCGCAATCAGCGCATTCGAGGAGTCAATTCGTTTGTTGGTTGGTCGCCCGAATGCGACCCAATTGGCCGATAAATTACGCGAACGGGCTGTCCGCATCCTTGGTAGTCGCTAAGTAACTATCCATTTCCAAAGCAAAAACGCCCCGCACTTGCGGGGCGTTGGTTGTTTTAGGCGCTTAAACTGGCCAGCCAATCGATCAATGGCGGGGTTAGTTGAGCATCTTCAAGCAAAAAGGCATCATGGCCTTTGGTGCTATGAAAGGGATAATGCACAACTGTGCGGCCAGCTACCTGAGCTGCTTGTTGAATAAGTTCGCCATCACGCTCAGGGTAGAGCCAATCGCTGCTCCATGTCGCCACAAAAAACCGCGCTTGGGTATTTGCAAAGGCTGTGGTCAGGCCACCAGCTCGTTGGCTCAAATCAAAATAATCCATAGCCCGCGAAATCACCAAATAGCTATTGGCATCAAAGCGCTGCACAAACGCACGCCCTTGATAATCGAGATAGCTCTCGACCGCAAATTCAGGTTGATGGCTCCATTGGGGCGAGGCTTCGTGCTGCCAACGCCGATCAAATTTTTCTTCTAAGGCTTCAGCACTTAAATAGCTAATATGGCCGATCCGGCGGGCTGTAGCTAAGCCATTGACTGGGCCAGCCGTACCATAATAATCGCCGCCGCGCCAATCGGGATCACTAACAATCGCCTGACGACCAGCAGCACTCAAGGCCATGGCCATTGCCGAGGAACGCGCCGTGGTCGCTAAGGCAATCACACCTCGCACCCGATCGCCCCAGCTTGCAGCCCATTCGAGCGCTTGCATGCCACCAAGTGAGCCACCAGCAACCGCCAGTAAGCGTTCAATTCCCAAGGCATCAAGCAAACGCACTTGGGCTGCCACCATATCGCCAATCGTCAAAACTGGAAAACGGCTACCCCAGTGGGTTCCGGTGTGTGGGTGCAGTGATGATGGCCCAGTTGAGCCACCACAACCGCCCAAAATATTCGAGCAAATTACAAAATAGCGGTCGGTATCAAAGGCACGGCCAGGGCCAATAAAGGGTTCGCACCAACCAGCTTTGCTATCGTGAACACTATAACGACCAGCAGCATGAGCATCGCCCGAAAGCGCATGGCACAGCAAAATCACATTTGAGCGATCGGCATTGAGTTTGCCATAGGTTTCATAGCTTAGTTGCCATGGTGCTGGAATCAAAGCGCCGCTCGCGGTGCGAAACGGCTCAGTGAAGATCTGCACTTGCGGCGTTACAAAGCCAACCGACCGTCCCCAAGCAGGTTGGGTAACGGTCGGCACATCGCCCAAGGTGACGGTATCGGTCATAGCCGCGTACCTCCTTGGCGCAAGCGGGCGGTTTGTTCGTGATAGTACCCGATGATCGCATCGACCATGCTTGAACCGCACTCAACTGCTTCCGCTGGTAAATCGCGGACAGCCGCCCCCAAATCTGCACAGCTCGCAGCCAATTCGGCTAGCATTCCACTAACATCGATCATGGTGCCAGAAGCAGGGGGCATTGCTCCAGCTCGCTGCGGCACGGCGCGGAGTTGTGCCACAGCCCAGCGATTGTGGGCTACCAATTGTTCAACTAACGGTGCAGGATTTGCCGCTTTGGCCTGGGCAAGAACGGTTGTAACAAACTCGCCATGGGCTGAGCGTAAAGGCTTGAGTAAATCATGATTATGCGACATCGGGAACTCCTTGGTCTGTGGATGCTCAGCAGCAGTTGAGCATCCACCCGTACAATTTCGGTTAGGGTCGCAACTCCCTGACATGCAGCAGTGTCAACACACTCTCACTGCTGGCACGATTGGTAATGGTTCATCAGATTGCCAAATATCTGCGTTCCCTCACCCCCAGCCCCTCTCCCACTAAGCGGGCGAGGGGAGTCCGGTTTGGTGGTTCCTCGCCTCGCTCGGCGGGAGAGGGGGTGAGGGCATGAGCAACAATCCCGTAAACCACTACACTAAGCGATTAAGCAAGGGCTTGTTCCAAATCGGCGAGAATATCGTCGATGGCTTCAGTACCCACTGACAAGCGAACGTAATCGGCGGTCACACCAGTTGCCAAGCGTTCTTCATCGGTCAATTGTTGGTGGGTCGTAGTCGCTGGGTGAATTGCCAACGACTTCGAGTCGCCAATGTTGGCCAAGTGTGAGAACAATTGCAACTTGTCGATAAAGCTCCGACCAGCAGCCAAACCACCTTTAAGCCCGAAGCCAACCAATGCACCAGCACCCTTAGGCAGATACTTTTGCGCCAATTCATATGATGGGTGGCCGGGCAAGCCTGGGTAGTTGACCCATGCGACATTCTTATGTTCAGTTAAGAACTTAGCAACAGCCGCAGCGTTTTGCACGTGGCGTTCCAAGCGCAAGTGCAGAGTTTCCAAGCCTTGCAACAGCAAGAACGAGTTGAATGGGCTGAGACATGAACCAAAGTCGCGCAACAATTGCACCCGAGCTTTGAGAATGTAGGCTGGTGCGCCCAAATCAGCAAAGCGCAAGCCGTGATACGATTGATCAGGCGTGGTGTATTGGGTAAAGCGACCGCTGGCAGCCCAATCGAACTTGCCTGCATCAACAATCACCCCACCAATCGTCGTGCCGTGGCCACCAATAAATTTGGTTGCTGAGTGCACAACGATGTCTGCGCCGTGCTCGATTGGCCGCAACAAGAATGGGGTTGCAGCCGTGTTATCGACAATCAACGGCACGCCAACTTCATGGGCAATTTGGGCAATCTTTTCAAAATCAGGGATTTGCAACTTAGGATTGCCAATGCTTTCCAAGTAGAAAGCTTTGGTGCGTTCGTCAACCGCAGCGCGGAAGTTTTCGGGATCGCTAGCATCAACAAAGCGGGTTTGCACGCCCCAACGTGGTAAGGTGTGGTGGAACAAGTTGTAAGTGCCACCATACAAGTTGGTTGCTGAAACAATGTTATCGCCAGCTTCAGCGACATTCAAAATTGCAAAGGTTTCGGCGGCTTGGCCTGATGCCAGTGCCAGAGCGCCAATCCCACCTTCGAGCAAAGCCAAGCGTTGCTCAAACACATCATTGGTGGGGTTCATAATCCGCGTATAAATGTTACCAGGCTCGGCCAATGAGAACAACGCCGCAGCATGGTCGGTATCCCGAAAGGCATACGAGGTGGTTTGGTAAATTGGCACAGCCCGCGAACCAGTGGTTGGATCGGGTTTTTGACCACCATGGAGCGCTAAGGTTTCGAATCGGTTGAATTTCACTTCGTCAGCCATGATCAGGACTCCTTGTTTATAATCTTCGAATGCTACGGTTGTTCCGATTCGCGCCATTGCGATAGGCTTCAGTGCCTACGAACCAAAAAACCTCTCATCAGTTGATGAGAGGCTGTAAGTAACCATCGAAAGATAGGTTTGTGCGCCGCCCCTCATCTTCCAGAATGATTCTGTCGGACTTAGCACCAGTCCAAGCATTGCTGCCTGCGGTTGCCGGGGTTTCATAGGGCCGATCCCTCCACCCCTCTGGATGAGTTACGCAAGTGATATTTATTTGTATGCGCTATTTATAACATAGTTAAACAGAATTGTCAAGAATCAATTTCAAGTTACTTAACAATCTTGCTAAACAACCAAAAACCCATTCCTAGCTGATTAGCATCGGAATGGGTTTAGGGCTTGCTAATGGTCTATTCCCAGCGAAATAATTTGGTTGCCGAGCCAAGGCTGACCACGGTCAACAGCGCCAATACGGCCAAACTCGGCCAAATATTGAAACTTGATCCCAACCAATTTGCTTCGATTAATTGCACCAAATGGCGTGCAGGTATCCAAGCGCCAATCTGTTGAAGCAGGCCCGATTGGCCGGTCGTGCTCGAAACCAGCACCACCGCCATTGCCCCAAACACCAAAATGCTCACAACTTGGATGCTGCGGGTATTGCGAATCCGGCTGCCAAGCAAAGCTCCCAAGGCCGAAAAGGCGATTGATCCAACCAAAAAGCTGGCAATCAAGCCAAGTGGATTGGCAGGCAACGGCAATTTTAAAACTACCACGCTGAGTATTAAAACAACCAAGCCACCCAGCAATACCAACAACAAGCCAACCAAGGCTTGAGCCAACAAATAGCGCAACGGCGAGATTGGGGTGATTTGTAAGCGCCGCAACATACCACGCTCACGATAATTCACCAAGCTCATCGGAAACGCCATAATGCCAAAAATCATCGGGCCAAACGCCAACATCATCAAGGCATTGGCGGTTTGGCTCGGTCCAGCCGGCATTTGTAATCCCAAAACCAAGGCCATCACCGCTGGAAAAAAGACAATAAAACTGAGGTTGGTCAGATCACGCCCCATCAAGCGCAATTCAGTTCGTACAATTTGCCAAAAAGCGTGCATACTTCCTCCTGAATAGGTAATTGGGTTCCCTCAACCCCAGCCCCTCTCCCACTGCGGCGGGCGAGGGGAGTTCCAATCATCTTGCTGGGCGGGTTCCCCCTCGCCTCGCGTGCGGGAGAGGGGGTCAGGGGGTGAGGGCATGCCAATCAACTGTTAAACGCAATTAATGGGCGGGCTGGCCGATCAAACGTAAAAAGACATCTTCAAAAGTTACTCGTTCGGGGTGCGGCAAGTCGCGGCTGGGCACTGGTTGTTGGCGCAAATCATGTTGATAGGCCGCAATCATACGATCTGGCGTATCGAGCGCAATCACTGTGCCTTGATCAATCACGGCAATTCGGTCGCATAAACGCTCAACTTCTTCCATAAAGTGAGTTACTAACATCACGGTTTTGCCACGCTTGCGCACATCTTGAATTAAATTCCAGGTAATCCGCCGCGCTTGGGGATCGAGACCAGTCGTCAATTCATCAAGAAAAACAATTTCAGGGTCGTGGATTAGGCTAAGCGCAATAAACAAGCGTTGCTTTTGGCCGCCAGAAAGATTGGCAAAGGCGGTTTTGGCTTGCTCGGCCAAGCCCCATTCTTCGATCACTTTTTGCCAAGGCCGCGCTTGGGGATAAAATGAGCCAAACAATTGCAACGCTTCGGCCACGGTCAGGCGATCAGGCAGAGTTGCTTGTTGCAGTTGCACGCCAATTTTGCTGCGAATATATGAGCCATGCTGCTTCAAATCGCGACCCAAAAGCTGAATCGTGCCAGCAGTTGCCGGGCGTAGGCCAATAATACATTCCACCGATGACGTTTTTCCGGCCCCGTTCGGGCCAACAATCCCAAAAATCTCCCCAGCCTCAACACTGAATGAAACATCTTTGACTGCTTTATGGTTGCCATAGTGTTTTTGCAGATGTTCTACGACCAATACTGGAGCCATCGCATCCTCCTTCAATAGGGTATTCAGCTAGCTTAATTAAACAATGTAGCCTCCCGTAAAACGAGAGGCTAAGCGATACTAAAAGCGATATAGGTTCTAGCGTGGCTCTAGAATCAACGGCACACTGGTTGGAGCAACATCAAGTTCAGCAATTTGCACGCGATACAGCATATACAGCAATTGCAGCTCTTGCATCACGCTCAAGCCCAAGCGATTTTGCACCAAATGCAGATAATTGGGCACAAAGAGTAAGCCTGTCAGTGGATATTCGGCCAAAATGGCTGGTAGTTCAGCTTGATAGCGCTGAAAATGCGCTGTTACGCTCGATTGCAGCTGTTGCTTAGTCTCTGCCAGCTGCAAATCGGCAAAATGGTTGCGCAAATGTTCGCGCCAATCAGCAAATAATGGATACTGCTGGTTGTGGCGTAAGCTACCCAAACGCTGGCGAATTACTGGAGCTTGGCGTTCGTAATGCTGCTCCAAACCTTGAATAAAGGCCGCCCGATCACCCACCACCTGAGCAATCCAATAATCGAGGTAGCTGCGCACAATCAAGGCTTGGACATACGGATCAGGGCTAAATTGCTCCAGCAGATCGTGCACTAATTCAAGCACCCAAAACGAGCGAGCCACACCACTCGCTGCACTGGCCTGCAAGACCCGCAGGCAAATCGCACTGGAATAGGCAAAATGCTGCTCGGCCAAAGTCATACCCAGTGTGCCAGCATATTTGGCATATTCTGGCTCGTAGGTCAGATCGCGCAAGTAGCCTGCTGCATACAGTTCATCAATTGCCTGTGGCGTTTGCGCCAAACCGACTGTCGCGGCATGCTCTTGAAAAAAGCGCAACAACTCAGCATCGAGCAAGGGATCAATTGTAGTTGTGCGCTGTTCAGGCGGGCTTTGGTAGCGCAACCGCACATGATAGCCGCCCTCGCCGTAGCGAATAAAAAACCAGCGATCAATATGTGGCTGCAAGCTGCCGTGCTCACCAAAGGTTTTTTCCCAATCGAGCAGCATGCGATCGCAGACCTGGCGCAGATCAGGCTTGGTTGGGGTTGGCGTATTCGGTGGTTGTAGAAATACTTGGCGATAGTGCCATTGGCTTGGATTCGGCATTAGATTCCCCTTTCCAGCGCAAATTTCAGCTTAATATTGGTTCACCAGCAGTTGTTGTAGGGTTTGATCAGGTTGTTGTTGGCGCTGGCGTTCCAACGAGAGCAACAAACTACACAAATGCGCTTCTTCGGCGATACTCACGCTCAGGCGGTTATGGGTCAGATGAAACAGCGATGAAAGCGCAGCGTAGCTCGAACGAGCCAATTCTTGTTGTTGATTGCGCTTGATCACTGGCCCTGCATAGCGTTGTAAACCCGCCAACCCATTCTGCACAACTTCATGCAACGCTTCAGGCAATAAACTGAGGCGTTGGGCCAACGGCTGTTGATGAAACCGCCAATGTCGTTCGAGCGATTGGGCCACCAACGCATCCGATTGCAAAATAAACTCAACTGGAAATTCAAAATAATCAACCCAGGTTTGGCGCAAGCGCTCAAGCAGCTGGCTAATTTCGTAGCTTTGCAAAAATCCAGCGTGCAACAGTTCATCCAAAAAGATCCGAATGAAGATTTTGCGGGCCACCAAATCAGTTGTATGCGGAATGACATCGAGCGTCGCCCGCGCAATCACGGTTTGCAGCGCATAGTAGTGTTGCAAATCTTCCAGCGAATCGTGATCGCGCCCAATCGCGAGATCATGGCTGATTTCAAGTTGAATTGTGCCAGGCTGAGCCAAGGCCTGTACATCGGTATCCAGCCCCAATTTGCGGTTGAGAATCGCAGCCTGGGCCGAAAGTGGCTGGGCATCGCCACACAAATCAGGATTTTGGGCAAAATAGGCCGTAAAGCGCTCACGAATCAGCGGAATCGCAAACTCGCGCAAAACGTGCTCATCAGCAAAACAGGCGATACGCAGCTGATAGCCGCCTTCAGCAAAGCGCAACCAGGTAATCAACTCAATCTGTTCGTGCAATTGATCGAACAGCGGAGTCCATGCTTCAGCAATCAATCGATCAGCTCTCGGATCATATGGCTCGCTGATATTCTGCGGGCTATAGTAGATTTTGCCATTCAGCACTGCCAAACTCATATGCTGCCTCCCCGATTAAACTCAACCTGAAATTCAATCACATAGGGTTGTTGATCAAGATCAAACCACTGCTGCTGCGGGCTGGGCAGCATTTCTTCAAGCGTCAAGCTAACCTGATCATCAGCAATCACATGGCGCAACATCTGAATGCTGAAATAATTTTCGAAATCGAGCGCCAGTGGTTTGTGGTTGGTCCACATATTGAGATGTTTGCTGCTAAGTGGCCGTTGGATGCGTACAAACACTTCGCTCGGCAGGCCTGCTTGTTCCGCCCAGCTATACCAATTGAAAAAGCTCATAAATTCGTCGTTGGCGACGCTGCTAGGAATCGCGGCAGTTGGCACATTCCAGCTTTCACGTTGCAAGACCAAGCGGCCAATGCGTAAGCGTGGCGTATGGCTGATGGCATTGGTTGGTTGCTTGCGCGAAACCAAGGTTTGCTCACGCGGTCGCAATTGCTCCATGTGATAGCTGCTTGGGCTGAGTTGGGCCAGCACCCGTTGCAAAATTGGTAGCGAAACCATATGCAAAAAGCCCATATACAAGGGCAAAAGCTCTTGTTGGCTGCCATCAGCGTGGCGGTGATAAACTCGTAATTGATCAGCAACCGGATCGTGGGCAAGGCTCAAATCGCCAACGCCATGCTGAATCGCTTGCGAACGATAGCTTGGCTCGTCGGGCGGCACAATCACATTTGCCGTAAATGGCACATGAACTTGGGCATTATGTTCGAGCACCGAAACAATTTCGGCTGGCACGGCTTGAGCGTCGTTATGCAATGGTTGCCATGCCGATTGCACATAGGTTTGCCAGCTTGGCGCAGGCAATAAGCTCAAATAGCGCGTCAAGAAGCGCCCAAAGCCCGGCAAAGTGTAATTCAACACCACCAAATAATCGCCTTGCTCAAGCGCTGTTTGGCTACTGGCGGCCACCTGAAATTGAATACTGGTTGAGCCATAGTGATTATGTTGACCAAAATCGGCGGCAAGTTGCCAAAATGCATGGGGATCAAGCACACATTCTCGGGCTTCGCGCTCAGCATCAAGCGCTTGGTGCAAAAACTGGCCATAACGGCGTTGACGTTGTTGAATAGCGTTAATGCGCGGCATTGGCAGCTCGCCAGAATTGGCCGAGAGCCGATTATATTCAGGCGCAAAGCCTAGAATAGTGTCGGTTTGGCCGCCTTCGCCAAAGGCATGGGTGAAAATATCGAGCAGCCAACTTTGGGCTGGGCCACGCCCGTCGCGCTGAAAACCACACTCCAAAACTGGAGCCAAATCGCTAGCCAAGCTTGCCAATAATGGCTGCCCCAAATGCACCGCTACGTCATCCCAAACTACATCTTCAACGATTAGCGGACCAAGTTGGCTGCTGGTTTGCTTCAATTCGGGCGCAAAGGCCAAGATCTGATCGACGATTTGGCGCATGCTTTGCTCAAGCTGCCAACGTTGAGCAACCGTGGCTTGGGCATAGGCTTGCGCCGATTCAGCCAAACGTTGTAATAATTCACGAATTTGCCCAGCCTCAGCCGAGGGAACATCGGCTAATTGCTCAATCAACACCAGCACTGGATCACGATAATCTGAGGGCAAATCCAAATTGTAAAAGAGCAGGCCGCTGGTGAGCAATTGATTGATCGTTTGGGCAAGTTTGGCAGAGCTTAGCTCAGGATGTTGGGTTTGCAAAAGCTCCAACAATTCGGCGTAGCTCAATTGCTGTTGGTTGGCAAAAACTGCTAACACACTATCGAGCAAGAGCGAACGTTTACCACGGCGTTGCCATGAAGCAAAATATTGGTTGGGGTCATCAAGTTGTTGGCGCAAGCGCGAAAAAACTAAACTCTCGCCATCAACAAAACTACTCGGATTCAAGCGCAAGGGCAAATAAGCCTTGATTGCCGGAATGCGCACCAAAGCATTGCGAATTGCGCCAACCACCGAGCGCCGCAGTTGGCTGACTGCCCGCGCTTGGGGCATTTGGCCTTCAATCACAATCGGTTGAGCCAATGTTGGGTCAGCCGAGCCGAGCACCAAAGGGCCAAAATGGCTAAATGGGCTGGTTTTGCCGGCCATGCGCATCAGATATTGGTAGGCTCCAACTTCGGTTTTGCGTTCGCGGCTGCGCAACTGGCTGGGATCGGCGTTGATATAGCGCGGCAAGCTGCTAGCCAAGGTTGAGCTAGCCACTTGCACCGCTTTTTGAAAGGCTGGCTGGGCATAGCTTTGTTGCAACAAACGCCGTTTGGCTTGTAATTCTTGTTCAAACACCAACCGAGCCTCGCGCCAAGCCCGTTGCAATTGCTGCAAGGTGCGGCGAAACCGCAGCACCTGCCCGCGCAAGCTTGGATGCTCCAGATTGCGCAAGCTAGCGACATCGCTGCGCAAGGGCAAACGGCGATTGAAAATATCGCGTTTTAGGGCCACCAAGCTGCTTTTAAGCGAACCCTGGGTTGTGCCAATTAATGTGTAGAGCACATCAACAATTGCCTGGGTATGGTTATCGAGCCAGCGTTGTTGGCGCAAAATCACTTGAAACAGACCAATCGTGCGCTCAAACTTTAGGTTATGTAAATGGTTGTAGCTTGTTCCAGCCAAGCGTACCAAGACGGGCGAAGCAGGTTGCCAGGTTGGTTGGACAGGTTGATCAGCGGCGATCACAATGCTTGATTGATAAACATCAGTCATGGCCATGCTCCTTATAGTGCTGCGGCGTACATTCGCAGAATCGTGAAGCCATAGCTGGCAAAATGAAAGCCGATGTTGAACATAAAGAAAACCGTCCAGAGCAATGAAACTAAGGCATACATGTTATAGGCCCATTGCCATCGCCCTGATTGTTGCTCACTCAGCGGGTCGATAATCGGCGCAGCGCCAAACCAACCGCGTATGTTGTTGACGATGTTGCGCACAGTACGGCGGCGCAAATTGGGCTGCTCCAGTAAATTGGTAATAATCCAATAGCCATCCATGCGCGAAACAAATGGATTGAGGTTGATCAAACAGAGCAAGGCTGGGATGCCGCTATAGGCAAAAGCAATTTCATAGGCCAAACTATCGCGCGGCAAAAGCCAAAGCAAACTAGCAACGACCCCAAACCACAGCGCATCGACTAAGGGGCCAGCCGCTGCCACCGAAGCTCGCCGATATTTGCTCGGCACGCGGTAAATATCGCTGGTATCGGTAAAGAAAATCGGGATAAACCACCAGAGCAAGCCCATCCCAAAGCCAGCTGGCTTGGCTCCAGCCATGCGACAAGCCACAGCGTGGGCCAATTCGTGAGTCGCAATCTCGACCAGAAATAGCCCAAACAGCCAGAAAATCAGGTGCTTGCTGGCATCGGGGTGGGCTAGCATCAAGGGCGAAACCAACATCACGCCTTTGGTTACGATGTAGGTCAAGCCCACACCCAACAAACCAAGCATCAACAACCAAGTGACTGGATTCCACCACCAGCGCTGCCAAGCTACAATCCGTTCAATAAAACTATCGCCGCGAATCAGCGTCCAATAGAAACCACTGCGACGGCCCAAACGTGGGGCATCTTCTGAATCAGGAGTTGTGTTGGCCCAGGTTTCATGGACTAATAAACGGTGACGAGCGCATAAATCGCAAAAATGGCGAATCTTTTCAATGCTGACTTCAATGCCATAGCGTTGTTGCATTTCGGTTTGTAGCTGCTCGATTGAACGCTGACCATTCAGCAATTCCAAAATCCGCACGCCAACCACATTGGTGCGCATAAACGATGGCGAAGCTGGGCGGCCAACCACATATTGGTTGGTTTGCTGTTGGCTAAATGGCGAAACTTGCACATCATCAACAACGTGCGGGCGATAGTCGGTGCTGGCCTCAAGCGCAGCAAAATCATTCAGAGTTAAAGCTGGGTTAGTCATGAGTTTGCTCCTTGTGAGGATAGCCAGCAGCAAAACCGATTAAAACCTGGGTTTGATAGTCATCAAAGCCGAGCCAACGGGCTAATTGGCCTTGAATCACGCTGCCAGTGGCACAACCGATCATGCCGACGCGCTGAGCTGCAACATATAAACGCTGCAAATGTGCGCCGGCATCAAGCAAGGCCTGGCGATAGCCGCGATCACCAGCTTGGTTGATCGCGCTGGGCAGCGAGGTTAGCACTAACACAATCAATGGTGCTTGCAAAAATTCACGTTGAAAGCAATAGCGTTGCAATGGCTCCAGCGGATCGGCAGTACGCAATACGGCTAATTGATGGGCGGCGGGGTTATACACATAGCCACCCAAGGCCAAATCGGCGGATTTCAACACCAGCGGCGCAAGCAGGCTCAAGGGCTTGGTGGCTGGGTTGAGCGGGCGACTGGCATGCTCCAAAAAGGTCGCCAAATCAGCCAAATTCACTGGACGCTCAGCATATTCACGCAAACTTTGGCGTTGATTAATCAGTTGTTGATAGTTCAAATGGGTTGGATAGGCCGCTGGCAAAGCGATTTTGGCCTTGGCTTCAAACAGGCCTGACCACCATGAGCTAGCAAGCTGATTTGTCTCAGGCAGTGGGTTGCCCCGTTGCAAGCTTGTCCATTCGTGAATATAGGAACTGGCACTCACGCCAGCACCGAAGAAATGTTCGCTCATTGCAGCACCTCAGGATTGGGCGCAACCAGCCGCAGCACCAGCAACGGGGTTTCGCTTGGGCTATAGACCTGGAGCAGATCGCGCAGCTCTTGATCGTAGAAGGCGCTGATTTGCTCGATTTGCCAGCCTGCCGCAGCTGCCAAAAATTCAATTGCCTGCGCGGCAACGCCACAATCGTAGAGCGCGATCCGATACGATTTTGCGCCATATTTGCCTTCAACCCGCCCAATCGCCGCCGTCAGCACAATCAAACCCAAGGTTTGTTGATTCAGCGGATCACTGGGGAAGGCTTTGGCAACGTCATCCCAGCTAAACTGTGGGCGCATTGCTTCCAACGAAGCGTCATGTTGGTTCAAGTGATAGATGCCAGCCGCCAAATTGCTCAGCTTGTGATTGAGCAAATAGACCGTTTGCGAGGCTAGATTGCCGCCCGAAGGTACAAAACGTTGGCCAGCGGCGATCACCTGGGTGGCTGGCTTGCGCACAAATGCTTGCTCAAACAGCCAAGCCAAGGGCGCAATCGAGGTTTGAACTGGCAGTTGAACGCTCAGATCAACAGTTGAATCAGGCTGCCATTGGCCTTGCAATTCGCCCAGGGCATAGCGTTGGCTATTGGTATAACCCTTGGCTCCACTGACGATTGCAATCGCATTTTTTGGCGCATAATGCTGCTGATGCGCCTTGGGGAAAATCGCGTAACTGCGCTCATCGGTGTTGGCGTGATACCACAGCGGCAAATTCTCGAAATGGCCCGCGCCCACCAACAGATCGCGGGGCGCATCGAGGTTGGGCTGGCCGCAAACTGGGCACAACACCAAACGATGCACCGATTGCGCCACAAATTCAAGCGTCGTTGGATCAAGCACATAACGCACGCCGCCCGTAATCACCGGACTCAAACCCGAAATTAGGTTGCCAACCACTAAACTTGCTTGGCTCAAGGCTAACTGCTCGTTGAGGCTCAGCGGCGCGGTTGGCTCGCTTAATTGAGGTTCGTGGCTATCAACTTGCTCGGCACAGGCATAACAGCCAGCTTCACCAGCAAAGGTGGTTGGGCCAAGTTCAATATGCTGTGGGTGCAGCCAAAGTCGGGTAAAGCGAGTTTGCGCTTGAATTGCCCGTTGATTGAGCGCTTGGGTTAATTCGGCCTGCGCCGTGCTGGTCAGCAGACAGATCAAGCCATCGTGATGCTCAGCTAACCAATGATCAACTGCTGCAGGTAATTGATCAGCCTGCGGAACTTGAAGATCAAGCGCCAAATGTGGCAGGGCATAGGTTGTGGTTGGAGCTGAATTGGCCAGCCAAGTGGCGCGGCCTAAGCCAGCTTGCGCCAATTGATGCAGCAATGGAGCAACCAAGCGTTCGCCACCAATCAACAACAAAGGCGTTGTTTGCAAGCGTTGCAGCACTTCATAACGATTGCGACAGACCCGCGTTTGGTCAACAAAGCGGCTGTAAAAAGCTAGTTGTTGACTGAACGCACGGGCAACTTGCGGATCAAGTGTATTGCTCGGCAATGGGCCTTCTTCAAGCACCCCCTGCACATGCAACAACTGCAAGCTATCGTCAATCGTTGTGGGCTTGAATTGGGCCAAGCGTTCGCCAATCGTTTCGCGGGTGTTGAGGCCATTCAGCAAGGGCAAGAGTTGCGGCAGCAGATTGCGCACCGCTTTGCCACGCAACACCACATCTTGCGGCCCGCCCAGCAACAACAACAGCTGTTCGTTATGCCAAACTCGGGCAATTTCATCGGAGATCCGTGGGCGAGTTGGAAGTTGCACCTGCGGATCGCTCTGGAGTTGGCTGTGTAAATCAATTGCCTGGGTCATAGTGCCACCTCGCGGGCTTGCAAGCTTAATTTGGCCACCACCTGAGCTAATTGATCACGGCCAATCCAAGTAGTATTTTGCTGACCACCACAGGCTGAACAGTTTTCAAATGGCTCAACATGATTGCGGCTCACGCCAAGATTGAATGTATCCCATTGAACTTCGCGGCCCAGCGCCAACGGTGGTTGTTGGCCAAGCAATAAGCGCTCGATTTCGACCAAGCCATAGCTAGCAGCCAATTGATTGAGCGCCGCCAGCGAGGGCTGAAATAACGCTTGTTGTTGCCGCCGCAAAAAGCCATCACGCGCCTGCCAGACATCATTGCGGGTTTCGCACGAGCGTAATCGCGCTTGATAGCAGGCATAACAGGCGGTGTGATTGGGCAAAATCGTCGGCCCCAAGGTAATTTGTGCGCCCCACAGACTGAGCGCAGTCCATGGCGTGGCAGCCCGTAAACTGGCTTGATTCAGGGCTTCGGCTACTACCGGATAAGGCCGCTGGGTGATTAATGCAGCGGCGTGATAGCGACTGAGCAGCAAGCCCAAACCACCAGCAGCGAAGGGTCGCGCTAGCAGCTGAATTGGAAACGTGCTGGTCAATTCGCGAATCTGTTGTGAAATTGGGCCATGATCGGCGCTGGATAAGGCGGCAACGGTCACCTGGGCTAAGGGCAGTTGCCCCAAGCGAGCCAAGAGTGCCTGCGCCATCACTGCATCGGTCACCAAAAGCAAGCGAGCTGAGCGATTTTCGTGTAAACCTTGGGCAAACAGCCATTGCTGATGGGTTGCCACAAGGGTTGAATAAAGTTGATCCATCGGGCAATCCTTTCAAACTAGGCAAATGGCTGAGGCCAATGGTTTAATTCAGCTTCGGCCAAAACTGGGTAGCCCATGCGCTCCGGCACGCTATATAAGCGCGGCGTAGCCAAAAAGCGGGCATTATAGTTACAACTGAAGGGCATTAATTGCGGCGCAACCACTTTGATCGTATACAAACCAACTTCGCGCAAGGCTGGCAAGGTCAAATCGACCACAATCAGTTCCAGCCCAGCCCGCCGAAAAATATCGATCAAGCGTTGGGCTTCGACCGCAGGATCAGGATGATCGAGCCGTGGCAGTTGGTCGAGCGTGCGCCAGCGAGTTTGCTCAAACAAGAAATCAAAGGCTGGAGCGGTGGCCGCATCGGCATAGTAGGCAGCGCCATCACTCAAGCGCATAAAGGTGCGATAATCGGCAGGATCAAAGGGCAGCGGTTGGCTCAACGAATGCTCGATACCAATCCGCGAGGCTGCCGATTCGTCGAGCACTTTGCTGGGCAAGGCCAATGGATTGGTGCGGGTGGCCGACATCACCATTGTGCGTAGCCGACCATGGGGCGCAACTTGGACTGCATAGATCGTCGCAACCCCTAGATCGGTGGTTGCATCAAAAAAATAACTCTGAATTTGAGCCGCTTCGACCCGACTCAAACGTTCTTGGAAGGCTGGATCAGGGAATTCGCGCAAATCAACTTGGGGCAATGCCAACTTTTGCCACCAGGCAATACTCAAGGCATCGCGTTCGATCGCCTCGCCAATCCCAGTTACAATTGCTTGTTCGTAGCTGGCTGCCAGCGCCGTGCCAGTTGAAATCGAGGTGGTAAAGGTTTCGCCAGCATATTCAGGATGCATCCCAACATAGACCCCAATCGCCGGAACATACATCGGCTGGCCTGAAATCAGCGAATAGCCTTCGACCCAGCGCATGGGTTGGCGGTTGCTCGGCGGCGTGGTTGGGTTGGCGGGGTTGCGATATTCAGCATCAGAACAGCGGGGAAATAACTCTAAATCAACTGCTTCAATACCCAACTCTTGGCGGGTCGCCACAATAAAGTTTTGATGGGCATGCTTGACATTGCAATAACGTTCGAGTGCTTCACAATAGGATTTAGCCTTAGCCCATTCACGTTCCAAAAATACACCCGTGCCAGCTGGAGACTCGGCCATAGCCAGTTCGGCACAATGAATGTTGGTACTATAGACTGGAATTGCAGGATTGCCAGGCGTGCGCGGTAGTTCGGTCGCAGTGCCCAAGATTCCGGTGCGCGGATTCACCAACGGCGCAACCCGCGTCAAAATGTCATCAATTGATAAGAACGTCTTTGACATGATTACACTCCGTTAGCCGATGGTTGATGAAGTTGCTGTAGGGAATCGATTGGGTAGTTGCGGAAGGACGAGCAGCGCAAACATAATGGGTCACGCGGCAAACGGCCTAATTGACTGGTTCCATCAGCCCGAATCACCAGAATGCGGGCGGCGAGCTGTTGCAATTGATTGGTGAGCCAACGGGCAGCAGTTTGCCAAGCTGGCAGCGCCATCAGATAATCGCTGGTTGCGGGAGTGGGAAAAAGAGCGTTATACCGTTGAAAACAATCAACACAGCAATAATCATCAGCGCCAAACAATGGCCCAAGCCGCAGCGTATGCACCAATGGCTGAAGCACTACCACCAGCAATGGAGTGGACGCGACGAACGAGATTAAGCGATCGGCTTCCTCAACCTGGTTGGTGCAAATCCATAACCAGCTGGCGGGGCGTTGCGCGGTGGCTTTGTGCTGAAGGGATACACCCAAATCGGCTAGTTGTTCGAAGAGTGCGGCGTTTGAGGTTGAAGCATTCGCGAGCAAAAATCCATCCATCGTCATACTCCATTTAATCAGTCAAGGCTCCAGACCCTTGCGGTAGCCGGAGCCTGTGCTGTGTAGTCATACTTCCACCATATTTGGTACAGTGCTTAGGGAAGGTGCAAGCAGCAGAAGCAGTTTCCTGCTGCCTGGCTCCCTTACATCACACTATTGAGCTTCGATTGCAGCTGTACAGAAGGTGCTGACGGTACAAATCGTGCCTGAGGTGCTGAGTGAACCCAATGATGAGACACAAGCAGCAGCAACGTTGGTTACATGCTCTTCCAACTCATCAGCAAACAATTCGGTTTCGGCGGCGGTCACTTCAGCATCGATCAAGTTCTTTACATCTGACATAAGAGCATTCCTCACAAAGTAGCTAAGAGAGCCAGGCTATTTTTCAGCGACACCGGCGGTACAGAAGGTGCTGACGGTACAAATCGTGCCTGAGGTGCTGAGCGAACCCAACGATGAAACACAGGCGGCAGCGGCGTTGCTTACATGCTCTTCCAACTCATCAGCAAACAATTCGGTTTCGGCGGCGGTCACTTCAGCGTCGATCAAGTTTTTTACATCTGACATAAGAGCATTCCTCGCTAACTAAGAGTGGCTAATCCGATTTATTGGGCTTCAATGGCGGCGGTGCAGAAGGTGCTGACGGTACAAATCGTGCCTGAAGTGCTGAGTGAACCCAATGATGAGACACAGGCAGCAGCGGCATTGGTTACATGCTCTTCCAATTCATCAGCGAACAATTCGGTTTCGCCGGCGGTCACTTCAGCATCGATCAAATTCTTTACATCTGACATTGGGAGAATCCTCGCTAACTAAGAATGACAATTCAATTTATTGGGCTTCGATGGCGGCGGTGCAGAAGGTGCTGACGGTACAAATCGTGCCTGAGGTGCTGAGCGAACCCAACGATGAGACACAGGCAGCAGCAACGTTGGTTACATGCTCTTCCAATTCATCAGCGAACAATTCGGTTTCGGCGGCGGTCACTTCAGCATCGATCAAGTTCTTTACATCTGACATTGGGAGAATCCTCGCTAACTAAGAATGACAATTCAATTTATTGGGCTTCGATGGCGGCGGTACAGAAGGTGCTGACGGTACAAATCGTGCCTGAGGTGCTGAGCGAACCCAACGATGAAACACAGGCGGCGGCAACGTTGGTTACATGCTCTTCCAATTCATCAGCGAACAATTCGGTTTCAGCGGCGGTCACTTCAGCATCGATCAAATTCTTTACATCTGCCATGGGGTGGTACTCCTGTTAGACTAAGCAATTGTGCGTTTGTCAGCTGTGGGTGCGCACCTCGTTGTTGACAGGGCTATTACACCATATCGCCATGGCGTAAACTATTGGGCCAACGATAGTTAAACCGATATAAGAGCGATATATCAGCTATCGCTCTTGGTTAAAATACATTAATTAAACGTGTAAAAAAGTGAAGTGTTATAAGGAAATACGTTCGAGGCGTTTTCGAATGCGCTCAGCAGCACTAGCATTGCCCAACATGTGGTAGATGTCGATCAGGCGCAAGTAAGTTGGTTCGTGATAGGGGTCATAGCTCAACAAACGCTCAGCATAGGGAATGGCCTCAGCAGTCGGGCCATAAGCCAACAATAATTCCAAATAATCGCTGGTTGCAGCCACAAATTGGCTCAAAGCTTGCTCACGCCAATCCAGCACCCATTCGGCGTAAGCAATATCGCTTAATAAATCGTCCTGATATAAGGCCAAGGCTGCTTGATAGGCTTGCAAAGCGGCGGGCATGGCTCCCTGCTGGCGTTGCTTGGCGGCAGTTTGGAGCAAGGTTTGAAATTCAGCATAATCAGTATCGATCTGTGCCTGTGGATTTAAACGCAAGCCCGCTGCTTCGCTCAAGACAAAGGCCGAATTAGCGCCGCCGCTGCGTTCCGGCTCTAGCACATGCAACAGGGCATTCAAGGTCACGCGCAAGGCTCCATCAGCGGCTTGCGGCGTAAGATCAGGCCAAAAGTGCTCGATCAAGGCTTCACGGCTGATAATTCTTGGGCGTTGCAGCACCAATAAGGCCAATAGTTGGCGTGCCTTCTCGCGTGACCACTCGTTAGGATCGACCAATTCCGTGCCACGCCAAAGTTGCAAACTACCAAAAAGCTGGATTTTCAGCGCATAGGCTGGGCGCTGGCGAATGCTAGTTAAGCTGTGTTGGGCAATTTTGCGCTGCTGGGTTGAGGCTTGTTTAATCACTTCTTGCAAACGCTCAAGGCTGGCTGCTGAGCCATATAAGCCCAAAAGTTGCAAGAGCGCGGCTTGTTGTTGCGGCTGCTCGGCATACAGTTTCCAACAAATCTCTTCTAAAGCCGCTCGATCACGCTCAGCTAAAAATTGGGCGATTCGCTGTGGCGCGATTCCCGTGCGCAAGCCCAATTCTACCAACAGCGTGGTTAAATGCAGCGGCGTTGCGTTCATATGGCGGTCGCCATCGGATAAGTAATCGCGCCAAATCGTGGTCGCTTCAGCAATTAACTGCGGGCTAGGCTGAAGTTGCCAACGACTAGCCAGCTGCACCAAGCCTGCTCGCAAGCGTAAAATCGGCGATTGAGCGGCCTCGATCAGCGGTTTGGCACGCTCCAAAGCCGCCAAGGCCCGTTGATATTCGCCACAGCAAAACCAGGCTTGCGCCAACATCAACCACATGCGTGGATCAGCTCCATACAGCGCATCATCGCGAATCAAGCCGCGTTCGCTGAGCGTTGCATCATGCTGCGCCAGCTTAATTTCGCCCAAACTAGCCCAAGCAAAGGCGCGTAGTGCAAGCAAGCGATTGCGCATAATCGAGGGCAATGGCTCATCGCTGGGCAAGAGCAATTGCTGAATCAAACGCTCAGTCGTTGGCCGATCAGCTTCCAACAAGGCCAAACCGAGTTTCGTCCCGCGAGTTTGCAAACGAGTCAAACGCACGCCATAGCGTTCGCTTAAACGGCTGGCTTGATCAGCTAAATCTTGGGCAGCGATGCGATCGTCGGGCGCGGCACGGCTCATCAAGCAGGTTGCCAACAAATCGAGCAAACTCATGCGCATAGCTGGTTCGGCTTGAACTTGGGGGTGTTGCAACCAAACTTCGAGCCATTGAATGCCCTCATTCGGCAAGGTCAAAATCGTATACAAACCGCCAACGACGCAGGCCGCCACCCAACGCCAAAAGAAGGGCAATTCGCTTTGGGCTAAACTTTGAGCCGTCGCCAAGGCCTTGATATAGCGGCCACGCTTAATTTGAAACAAGAGCAAGGGAAATTTCAACAAATCACGGCGTTGGCGATACCAAACGAAGCTTTTGAGGCTAAAACTTTCACGCGCCACCGCAATCAAGGCTTGCTCATCGCCCTGCCAAAAATAGATCAAACATTGTTCGCCAACTACCTGAAAAGCCTCGGCATAACGTTGCTCAGCTCGATAGCGTTGAGCCGCTTGCGCCAAGGTTTGGGCGGCCAACCCAGGATCGTGTTCGCGCAAGGCCAGACCATCCAGATGCAGCAATTCGGCAGTTTGGCGCTCGGTTGCTGGCAGTTGTTGGAGCCATTGCAAGACTGGCTGATGTTGAGCCAACAGCTGCAAACCATGGTGCTTAAGCTGCTCGGCCACCTGCGCCCATTGTCCCAAACGACACCAAACATCCAAGGCTGCCGCCAGATGCCCCTGCTGCTCAAACCATGTGGCCGCTTGGGCCAACAATTGGGTGATTTCAGCCAACGGTTGTTGGCGCAGCACTTCCAACCAAAATGGCTCAAAGCGCCACCATTCGGCGTGATCAGGCAGTACAAAAAGATTGTAATGCCACAAACTAGCTGGATCAGGCGCGGCCATCGCTGTGAGCACCGCTTGATTAAAAAAGGGCAAGAGCGCGGCAAATTGGGCAGTGCGCCGCACCGCCTCAGGCAGTTGCCCCAACACATCTTGGGCAAGAAAATCGCTGACCGTGCCTTGATAGCCTGAGGGCAAGGCTCGCCACAAGCGCAAACCGGCAGGCCAGCCATTGGTTGCTTGCCAAGCTGCTTGGCGTTGGCTCGGGCTTTGGGTAGGCAATAGCTCCTGTAATTCGGCTTGGCTAAATCGCAATTCAGCGGCAGTTAATTGGCGATACTGCCCCCGTGCCGCCAAGCCAGCCCAATCAAGCTGTGGCAATTGGCGGCTGCTCAAAATAAGATGCAGGTTGGTTGGCGCAAAACGGGCCAATTCATTCAACAAACGCCAAGCACTAGCCTGCAAATGTTGACAATCATCAAACACCAAGGCAATTCGGCGCGGAGCCAAGGTGGCCCAGCAATCAAACAAATCGGCCAAGCTATTGATTGGATTGATTTGAGGGAAGCGGGCTTTGGTTAGGCTGCTCAACAAACGCTGAAGCTGATCAGCCTCGGTTGGGCTGTGCAGGCCATACCACAGCCAATCACCACCCAGCGTTTGCTGCATCCACTGGGCTAGCGCAGTGGTTTTGCCATAGCCAGCCGCCGCCACGACCATCGTCAAGCGACATGACCAACACGCCTCCAATTGAGCTTGAAGGCGTGGGCGTTGAATCAAATCATCATTCAGTTGGGGGTAATCAATTGCATATTGCACAACCCTAAGTTTAGCATAAAACTTATTCGTCGCGCAGCACATGCAGCGGGCGCAGATGGGCGGGTCGCCAAGCAACCCCCAAGGCAGTCAACAGCGCTAGGCCGATTGCAAAGCCAAAAATCAGCAAACCTGGCAAGGCATCTAGCCCAAGCCCAGCCTTGGGTTCAAGCGTATTAATCACTGTGATCGCAAGCCAAACTGCCAGCATACCAGCGCTACCAGCAATCAAGCCGACCAAGCTATATTCCATGCTGATGCTGCGCAATAAGTGCGCAGTGCTATAGCCAACCGCCTTGAAAATGCCCATCTCGCGGCGACGTTCAAACAATGCCAAACCAACGGCATTGGCGATCAGCACCATGCCCGCCACAAACGCCAAGCCAGCCACCGCCACCACAAACAAGCCTAACGAGCGATAGATCATTTGAGTAGTGTTATACATTTCAACTTCGTTATAAACAAAGGCTTGGGGAATCGCCTGATTAAACGTGTTGGTCGCAGTGCTCAATTGGTTAATCGGCAGATTGAGCACATAAATCAGCGTAACAGGTTGTGCAACCAATTGCGACACAGCGTCAGGGCCAATCACAATGGCGCTCGATGCTTGGCTAGCTTGATTTTCGTAGCGCCCAACCAAGCGAACGTTTAATCGACCGTTCGATCCAATCAATTCTAGCTCAGTGCCAAGCGGAATTTCGCTGAAAAACCATGTTGAAAACATCACTTGATCAGCCGCAGCCTGCCATTGGCCTTCGGTCAGCTGAATATCGCCGATTTGCGTGGCTGAGCGGGCCGAGGTTTCAAATTTCACGCCTTCAAGCTCGGGCAACGAAGTCTCAACTTCCAACAATTGAATTGGCTCAAGCGTTGGTTGCTGCAACTGTTGCAAGGTTTGGGCAACCTTGGAGGCCTCGCTGGGGGCAGTAATCACCCACATCGCCCGATTGAGATTGGTATTTGGATCGGCGCGGGCATCAAGTTCTTTTTGGACCGTCAATAAGGCTGCTGCCGAAAAGCCAATCGTAAACACCCCGATCGCCAAGGCGATAATTGCAAAGGCAGCCCGCTGACCATTGCGTTGCATATTGCGACTGGCCAAACGCAGCCAATAGCCAGGCAACGGCGTTTTGGCAACCAACAACAAAATCGCTTGAAACAGCCAATTGAGCAACGCCAAGCCCAACACCGCTCCCGCAAACAAGAGCATGCCCGCAACAAACGAACCCATGCTAATGCTAGCAACCACGGCAAACATGGCCCCTAGGGCTGTATACAACCCAACCATGGCGCGGCGGGTCGTCGGGTTAACTTCGATCGGGCCAGAACGTAGCAACGAGCCAGGTCGTACCGCATTGGCTTTTACAATCGCCACCATGCCAAAGATCAAGGTTGTGGCGATGCCCAAGCCAATTGCCCCACCCAAAATTTGCCAATCGACGACGGTTGGTAGGATGTAGGCGCTGCTACGTGCAAACAAATCGGTGAGTTGATCGCCAATTAATACGGCGGCCACAGCACCCAAGATACTGCCAATCAGTCCAAGCAACGCCGTTTCAAAGCCAAACAGCAACAACAATTGTGGGCCACGATAGCCTAAGGTTTTGAGGATGGCGATTTCGTTGCGGCGACGTGCAAGCACAACTTGCATGGTATTGGCCACGCCAATTCCGCTGACGATCAAGCCCAACACGCCAGCACCGCGCAAGGTCATATTGAATAAACCAGCGGCATCCGATGGCTCGCTACTGACGGTGGCAACCGACCAACCAGCTTGCTCTAGCACGCCAACTTGCACACCTTGCTGGCCCCAAACCACCCTCACTGAGTTCAAATTGGCTTCAGGGTAAATTTCGTGGGCCGTCGCCAGGCTAAAAAATAAGCTACCAGCGCTCTTGTTCGGCACTTGATCCACCAAACCAACCAATTTCAGGCGTTTCGGCGTTGCCCCTTGATCAACCAAAATCACCAGTTCTTGGCCAATCGTCAGATCATGCTGAATTGCCAAAAGCTCAGTAGCCACCAAGGCATCGGGCTGGCTCAGCAACTCGCTCATGCTGGCGTTGGCGGGTTGGCTCACATGCAATTCGCCCAACAACGGGTAGCTCTGTGGATCAATCCCATAGCCAATATCACCAAAAATCACATGATCGCCGCCAGCAGGCTTGAGCAACCCAGGCGGAATTGCCGAATAAACCACATAGCCGCCAATCACGCCTGCTTGTTTCCATTGTTCAAGTTGGGCTTGTTGTTCAGGGCCAATTGAGCCGTTAGGCCAATCGAGCATGGCATCGCCGCCAACACTAACCCGATTTTCAATAAAAATTTGATTGATCGCCGTCGATAAACTTTGCATCGAGCCAAGCGACATCACGCCAAAGCCAATACAGATAATTGCCAACAGCGTGCGCTGACCACCCAAGCGTAACGAGCGCCAAGCATAATTAAAGGTAAAACCCAAACCCATGATTAAACCCTCGCGCTATCGTGGCGAATCTGGCCATCAACAAGATACAATTGGCGATCAGCCCGCGCAGCCACATCAGGATCATGGGTCACCATCACAATTGTAATGTTGAGTTGGCGGCGTAAATCGGCAAATAATTCAAGAATTTGCTGGCTGGTGGTGCTATCAAGGTTGCCAGTTGGCTCATCGGCAATCAGCAATTGCGGCGTGGTAACCAAGGCGCGGGCAATCGCCACCCGCTGTTGCTGGCCGCCCGAGAGTTGGGCTGGCCGATGATCGCGCCGATCGTCGAGGCCAACCAATTCGAGCATGGCCTTGGCGCGTTGGCTAATATCGCTGCGATTACGATGCACAAATAAAGGTGCTTCAACATTTTCTTGGGCGGTCATGGTTGGAATCAAATTGAACGATTGAAAGACCACCCCAATCATTTGGTTGCGCAAACGCGCCAATTGCGGCTCGCCCATGTTGGTAATATCAACATCGTTTAGGCGTACATGGCCTTTGCTCGGTGTATCCAAGCCTGCCAAAATGCCTAGCAAGGTCGATTTGCCTGAGCCAGATGGGCCAGTCAAAGCCACCCACGAGCCACGGGCAATTTCCAACGAAATTCCATTCAGAATCGTCAAGGTGGTTGTGCCAAGTTGCACTGTATGCACAACATCGCGCATCAGAGCGACTGGCGCGGTATTTGAATGTGTCGCAAGCATGTACATTCCTTTATGTAGAACACAGAGCATCTGAGGCTTTACGTTCCCTCACCCCCGACCCCTCGCCCACTGCGGCGGGCGAGGGGAGTTCAAACCTTCATGGTGGTATGGCGGGAGAGGGGGTAGCTTACAAGGGTAGGTTTTAAGCTCCCTCACCCCCGACCCCTCTCCCACTGCGGCGGGCGAGGGGAGTTCCACGCTTCATGATAGAAGGCTTCCCCCTCGCCTCGCTCGACGGGAGAGGGGGCTAGGGGGTGAGGGCAGGCCAATAGCCAATAGCCTCATCAATCTTCGTGTGCTTCGTGGATCAAACTTAACTGATCCCTGAATTCTGATCCCTCGTCCCTGATCCCTCATTGTTTAGGCCGCTTGAACTTGTGCTTGGCGGGCGATTTGAGCCAAGGCTTGCTCAATCGTTTCGGGCTGTTCGAGCCGGGCAATCGCCTGCGCCCCCAAATCGTGCCAAAGCCGTTGTTCATAGCCAACACCGCTGGTCAAAACAACGATTGCTGGGCAATTTGGCCATTGGGTCAAGCTTTTGAGCGCAACCAAGGGATTAATATTCAACATCGCGGCATCAAGCACCACAATATCTGGCTGAAGATTGGGCAGCAATTGCAGCGCCTCAGCATGAGTAATATCAGCAATTAATTCATAAGCAGGGTTTGGATTGATTAAGCTATGCAGCATGGCACGACGGCTGGCGATGCTGATTGTGGCAATCGATAAACGGTGCATAAAGCCTCCTTGTGATGGGCTTTAGCATAGGCGGCAAGTGTTACCGCCGTATCACGAAGTTGTCGCAAAATTGTCGCAGACAAGTGGATATTATCTCAATCATCCACTTAAATTCTTACCTAGATAGGAGAATATTCAGCCCTAAAATACCAAAGGCCGCTCACCCGCCACTTATAGGGAGCTGACAAGGGTAGGTTTCAATCGCGTTCCGCATTGAACCACCAATTCCGTGGTTCATCGGTGGAAGATTGCTCTCCACAAATCGCACTTGAGGGGGTGCAGGGGGATGAAAACCCCCTGCGTTTCCCGCCTCGAGGCGGGACGGAAGGGTGGTGATTAATGGTTGGTAAACCCTATCCTTGTAAAGAGAGGGGTTGGATTGAGGAAATACGATTTAGGCTTTGGGGAAACAAATACAAAAGCTGGTGCCAACGCCAAGCTGGCTTTCAACTGCTACCGAACCAGCCATCGATTCAGTAAGTTCTTTGACCAACGCCAAGCCTAAGCCTGCACCTTGATATTGTTCGTTGGCGCGATTGTTGGCACGATAAAAACGCTGCCAAATTGCGCTAAGTTCGGTGGGGTCGATGCCGCTGCCAGTATCACGAACATAAATATCAATCGAGTTAGCCTGATTAAGCGCTTGTACCACCACCAAACCACCAGGCGGAGTGTAGCGCAAGGCATTATGCAGCAAGTTACGCAAAATCTGCTCAAAGCGTTGGGGATCAATCAGGGCTTGATCAAGCTCAGCAGCACAATCGGCCAGCACTTCAACCCGCGATTGTCGCCAAGCCAACGGCTGTACTGTTTGTACGATGCGATTGATTAAGGGAGCTACAGCATGCGCTTCAAGCTTGAGGGTCAAACGACCAACCTCACTCGCCGAAAGCAAAAAGAGATCTTCGATTAGTTGTTGCAAACGCAACGTTTCGCGCTCCATCACGAGTAAATCGCGCTGAACTTGCGGTGCTAAGGCTTGTTCGGTTTGCAAGCTCGATTCTAGGTAGCCGCGCAGGGTGGCAACCGGCGTGCGTAATTCGTGCGAAACGCTGGCAACTAAGGCTCGCCGATCATCAAGCAATGCCGCCACCCGATCGCGCTCGGTTTTCAGGGCATTGACGGTAGTGGACAATTGCTCAGCCATTGCATTGAAATTGGCTTGGAGTTGGGCAATCTCATCAGTACCATTGACCACAATTCGCGAACTATAATCGCCTTCCCGCAAGGCCGTGGTAGCGTTAGCAAGGGCGGCGATGCGCTGCATAATGCGCCGCACCAACATGTATGAAAGCAGCATAGCCACTGGCAGAAACACAAATAAGCCGATCACCATGAGCACGCCATAAATTGAGCCGAGCAACGAATATTGCACCACATGTTCAATCAAAAACACCACAGCATCATTCGATTGGCTTAATTCTTCGCTGCGCAACTGGATCGAAAGCAGTACCATGCCCATGCCAAAAATCAGCATCAGCACAAACACAATCGTCAATTGATCGTGAGTTAATGTCCAAAGCAATGAGCGTTTGCGCAAGCGATTCCACCAGCGCCAGACGCGCATCAAAAAGCGTGTGCCCAAAAATGTGATGCCATGCAGCGCAAAGAAAATCAGCATATCTGGGAACGACTGAGCAAAATCACCATCATTCCAAGGACTCATAATCCGGGAAAGTTCATGCCACGAAATCAGGCCGCCCAGCCCCACGAGGCAAATCATCGCCAGCCCAAATGCCCCAAGATCAAGCAGCAGTTGTCGCCAAAAACCACCCTCAGACAACACCAAACTCAAGCCAAAAATCACCGTGCCAACGCCTAAAACAAAGAAACCACCAGTCATCAACACAAAAACTTCAACTGGCAAGAGGTAAATAATCGCGAGCAAGATTGCTAAGCACAAGCCATCGAACAGCAGCATTATGGCAAACGCTCGCCAAAGCTCCGCCTGCCCATACCAGCGCAACCAAAACTTCATCATCGTGGTGCTTCCGCCTGCAAACGATAGCCCAAGCCCCAAACCGTCTCGATTGCATCGCCAAAATCGGCCAATTTTTTGCGCAACCGCAGCATGGCATTATCGACCGAGCGATCGCCGCCAACATAACTTTGACCCCAAATCGTATCGAGCAAGTAATTGCGGCTAAAGGCTCGGCCTGGGTTACGCAACAACAAATCGAGAATTGCAAACTCAGTTGGGGTCAAATCAAGCTCCTGCTGACGCAAGGCAACAATGTGCAAATGCGGGTCAAGCACCAAATCGCCATAGCGCAAGACCTCGGTCGCTGGTTGGGCATCGGCCTGCAACAACTGCTGAATCCGCTGATCGCGGCGCAACAAGGCTCGTACTCTGGCAATCAGTTCGCGCATGCCAAATGGTTTGGTCAAATAATCATCAGCACCCAATTCCAAGCCCACCACCAAATCGGTTTCTTCGCTACGCGCTGTTAACATCAGCACCGGGGTCGATTTGGTTTGGCGAATCGTGCGCAACACCTCTAAACCATCAAGTTGCGGCAACATCCAATCTAAAATCACTAAATCTGGTTGATGTTGCTGGTGTAAACTTAGAGCTGTTCGGCCATCAGCAGCATGCCAGACCTGATAACCCAAGTTGCTCAGTTCGCGCACCAACACTTCGGCCAAATCGACAGCATCTTCAACCACCAAAATTGTCGGCACATGCTCAGCCATCGCCAAATCCTTATTCTGTGTGAGGTTCAAATGAGTGATGATCTAACCGCTATCGGTCAGCAGATTTTAGCTAGTCAGCCTTTCAGCCAGTTGCTCAAAGCCCAAATTAGCGAATTTCGCCAAGGCTACGCCGAATTACGCTTGAAGATTAACCCTGAGCTAACCCAACAATTTGGCTTTGTCCATGGTGGCGTGCTCAGCTATGCCGCCGATAACGCCATTACCTTTGCTGGTGGCTCGGTTTTGGGCTTGGAAGTCGTCACTGCTGAATACAAAATCAATTATGTCAAACCAGCTCAAGACCAAGAACTGATTGCTCGTGCCAGTGTTTTGAGCAGCGGCAGTCGTCAGGCCGTTTGCCAATGTTTGGTTTATTGCCAAGACGAGCAAAATGAAACCTTGGTTGCAGTTGCCCAAGGCACGATTATGACCCTCAGCAGCAAACGCTCATTATAATTAGCTTATCGCCTGTAGTTCCCTCACCCCCAACCCCTCTCCCACTGCGGCGGGCGAGGGGAGTTCTAAGCCTCATGCCGGAGGTTTCCCCATTGCCTGCTGGCAGGGAGCAGGGGCTAAGGGGTGAGGGTGCATCACAGCGCTTGCTTTACTATACCGAGTTTGCGCCAAATTCGTCAATTCAACCAATTCGCTTGCTCAAGACCACGCTTTGGGATTGACAAACAATAGAACATTTGGTCTAATTTGAATAGAATTACGATTGACCTATGTTCGAAAAGGAAACGATGATGAGCCAACAAATGCCCCAGCGTTTATATTTGATGCAGGTTGGCACGATGCCAGAATATGCGATTCCGATCGTCTGCTATCTGGTACAAACTGGCGATGGCAAGAATATTCTGATCGATACTGGGCTACCAGAGGTGATTCCAGCAGAAGGCGCGGATTTCGAAAATGGGCAGGATGTGGTCGTGCAGTTGGCCAATCTTGGTTTAACCCCAGACGATATTGATACGATCATTTCGACCCATTATGATTTTGATCACGCAGGCCGACATGGATTATTCACCAAAGCAACCTACATTGTGCAGCGCGTTCATCATCTGGATGCGGCGAGCAACCCACGCTTTGCCGCCAACCGCCCGCAATGGGATCAACCAAGCGAGCGAATTCAGCTCATCGATGGTGATAGCCAACTGCTGCCTGGGTTGGAACTGATTGAAACGAGCGGACACGTGCCAGGCCATCAATCGGTGCTGGTGCGGCTACCCAAAACGGGGCCAGTTTTATTGCCAATTGATGCAGTACCTTTCGCAACTGGCTTTACTCGTGAGCAGCCAGCCGCTGATAACAACCCCGATGCCGAGGCGACCCACGCCAGCACAATTAAATTGCTTGATCTGGTTGAACGAGAGCAGATTAAACTGGTGATTTTTGGTCACGACAATGAGCAGTGGCAAACGCTCAAACAAGCCCCAGCCTTTTACGATTAAACGCCAAAATCCTCGATCTGTCATTGCAAGCTCCGTCAAGCATGATAGAGCTTGCTCATACTACCTCAATCGACTATTACTCCCCACAACGCTTTGATAACACCAGCCACACTTGCACCCCGCAAAGAATCACGACCAACCCAGCAATCACTAGGCGCAGAATCTCAATCAATAATCAATTTCTTCAAAAAAATGATATATCCAACAACATCCAAATAGCGTAGATTTGCTATAATAGCAGCGTTATTTTTAGGCTGCTACCGCATGAATCTAAGGGTAAGCGTCCTTGAAAAAGGAAAACTATGACCGAGCAAGCACCCCAACTTAATGCCAATGATGCTTTTATCGAGGCGGCTGAGCGAATTCGGATTTTGCATAAACGCGATTTAGAAGATGCCATTCGTGATCGCAAACGGCCTAAATTAAGCGCTTCGCCATTCTCTCAACAAGCGATTTGGCTAGAGTTTCCGACCTATAAGCGTTTGTTGGAGAAACGCGCCAAAATTACTGTACCTGAGGTGATTGTGCGTGGTGTGGCAACCTTGTTGGAATGTAATATTAGCGAACGTAATATTTTGCTAAGTGCAGCGGGCTACAAACCTGATCCAGAGATTCTTAGCGGAGCTGCTTTAGAACAGCATCTCGAACGCTACCGTAGCATCGTACATAATCTCACTATTCCAGGCTTTATTCTGAATCATGTATGGGATATTTTGGAAGTCAATTCGCTGATGAATCGTTTATTTGAACACTATATGAGTGGGTTCGCCAGCATTCCTGTGGATGATCGCAATATTCTCAATTTAATGTTTGATCCACGTTACGGATTCAAACGTTTATTCAGTGTCGATATTATTCAGTGGGAATTAATGGCTCGTAGTTATATTTATAATTTTCGCCAAGCAACCAAAGGTTTTGAACTTGAAACATGGTATCGTGCAAAAATCAACTATTTAAGCCAATTTGCTGATTTCAATCTGATCTGGAAGCAAGTTGAGGCTAATTTATACAAAGAGTATGATACTTCGTTAACCTATTTTACTAGTCAATTTTTTGGCTTTCGCTCAATTTATATCACTGAATCAGAAAAATTCCCCTATCCACGAATTAATGCCTACATCAGCGAAGATTTAACTGCATCGATAGCACTTTTGGCAACGCCAAATCAAGCTTAATCAAAACGCCAGCACTATCAGCACCAATAGTGCTGGCAGCAGATTTAGCAACCCAAGGCATCAGCCAAGGCGGCCAAACTTGGCACAACCAAATCGGGCTGGGCTTCGGCGGCAGGCGTTGCCCCAAAACCAGGGTTAGAATGGCGACGATTGACCCAAACCGTGTTCAAGCCAAGTTGATTGGCTGGCACAATATCGTGAAACAAACTTTGGGCCACATGCAAAATTGCGCTTTGCGGCAAGGCTAAACGTTCAAAGGCTCGCTGAAAATTATTCAACGACGGCTTGTACGATTGCACCTGTTGCGCCGTAATAATCCAATCGAATTTCAGGCCCAAGCGTTGCTCCGAAGCCGCAAACAAATCATCATCAACATTTGAGATGATCGCCAATTTATAGCGTTGTTGCAAGCGTTGCAAGGCTGCTGGCGAGTCGGTAAAAGCTGGCCATTGCTTGACCGACAAGCCAAATTCAGCACATTCTTCGGCGGTTGGCGTGAAGCCCAAGCGCTGACCAAGTTGCCCTAATACGGTTGCTACCACCGTTTTATAGGCCAAATATGGGCCTGCTTCGAGCGCACTTTCTAGCTCGCCATACAATTGCAAAGCCGCTTCTTGCTCGATGTTGATATTGTAGCGAGCAAAAATTGGCTCAAGCGCCGCCCACAAACCAGTTTCCCAATCGATCAATGTGCCATAACAATCAAAGGTCAACACTTGAAATTGAGCTGGATTCAGCATTAAATACTCCAACTACAAAGAACCCGCGCCTATCAGCAACGATAAGCGCGGGTCGTAAACTTACAGATTAATGCAAATGCAAAGTCACAACAACTTTGCCAAATTGCAGTTGATCGCCATGGTTGACCGGAGCTGGCGCATGCGGAGCCAATTTTTGGCCGTTGACTTTGGAATAGTTGGTGCTATTCAAATCTTCCAAGGTCCAATTGCCGCCAGTATTGTGCAAGCGGGCATGCTGACGGCTGACCCCACCGCCTTCGCCGCCATGATTGGTCAAATCGACCTCAGGATAAATCCCGCTAATCGGATCTTCACGGCCAATCACATAAATTTGCTTATCGGTTGGCAAGTTGAGCACCACTTGGCTGCCAGCAACCACCAAATGCGGGGTAACTTGCGCTGGTGGAGCAATCGGAGCAGCGACTGGCTCGGCAGGCGTTGGGGCAGCCCATGCTGGCACAGCCTCAACTACTGGAGCTGGCACTGGTTCGGCAGGCACAACCGGAGCTGGCGCTGGTTCAGCTGGGGCAGCCGCAGCAACCGTTGGCGCATCATAGGTATTGACCGGAGCTGAAGGAATTGGCGCAGCAGCAGGTGCAGCGGGTGCACCACCAAGCAAGGCGGCTAATTCAGCTTCGGCCTCAGCCAAGGCATGTTTGCTTTCTTCCAAGCCAGCAGCGATATGGGCTGGCAAAGCACGGCCAGCATAACGAGCTGACATCTGCTCAAACATCGCCAAGTTATCTTGATGTTCGGTGATTGCTGCTTCTAAACGAGCTACCTCTTCTGGATCGGGCTGAGCAGCAGCCGCAGCCGCAGCGTCGGCGGCAGCCTGAGCAGCGGCTTCAGCAGCAGCTTTGGCTACAACTTGGGCTTGATCAAACGCCGCCAAATTAGCTTGTGCTTCGGCCAGACTAGCCTTGGTTTCTTCGATGCCAGCGGCGATATGCGCAGGCAAGGCGCGGCCAGCATACCGATTAGCCATTTGCTCGAACATCACCAGATTATCTTCTTGCTCAATCACCGCTGCTGATAAAGCAGTGCGTTCGGCTGCTACGACTTCTTCGTCAACTGCTGGGGCGGCTTCAGCTACCGGAGCAACCACTGGTTCGGCCTCGGCCACAGGGGTTGAAATTGGTTCTTCAACCGCAGGCACCACTGGTTCAGCCTCGGCTACAGGTGCAACCACTGGTTCTTCAATGGCTGGCGCAACTGGTTCGGCTTCGGCCACAGGAGTCGAAACTGGCTGTTGATCATCAATCGGCACGGTTGGCAACTCCTCAGCTGGCGCAACATTGGTTAATTCAGCCAAATGTGGCTCGGCGACTGGTACGGCTGGCACACCATCGGGCGGCGTAAGCGCTTCACTGGCAACTGGCGCAGGCGTAGTCACTGGAACAACAGCGACAGGAGCGGCATCGAGTGAGGCTCCACACTGATCGCAATAGCGGTCGCCTGGTTGATTGATATAGCCACATTCAGCGCAGTTGAGCGAGCTTGCGGCTGGCGCACTGGCGACTGCTGGCTCCGCTTGGGCTGGTGGCGCAGGAGGAGCCTGATCGGCTGGAACAAACATGGTTGGCGCATCGTAACTTTGATCCGTATGTAAATTGGGAACTGCCCCGATTTGGGTTGCTTCTTGATTCATCGACGGATCGAGTCGTGCACCACAATATTCACAAAAACGGTTGCCACCATCATTCGTATGTCCACAGCTTGGACACTTCATATTTCCTCCTTCAACAAGGGAGCACACAAGAATCTACAAATATTAGTATTGATTTGCCGCGCCAATTATCGCAAAAACAACACAGGCTAAAACCATTGCAACCGTGGCAAAAATCAGACCACGTACTGATTGCGAGCGGCCTTTGATTGATTCGCGGGTAGCTTTTAAACTAATGGCCACGATGCTAACAATCAGCGAGACAAACCCGGCAAAGCCACCAAAAAAGCCCATAAAGATGCCGGCATCTCGCCCCATATCTTCGTAGAAAAAGCCGCTAATCGTCAAGAGCAAGCTCAAAAAGCCCATAATTTGGGCAGTTTGAGCCACGCCCGTAGTTTTAGCCTTGGGCACGCTGGCAGCCTGTAAATGATGCGTCGCTGGATGCATCGGCGGGGCTGGTGGGCTAAATGGTTGGGCATAGGTTGGCGGTGGCGGCGGGCTATAGGGCTGGGCATACGGCTGCGCCACTGGCGGCCCATAGGGTTGCGAGCTAGTTTGGCCATAGGGTTGTGAACTGGGCTGCCCATATGGCTGTGAGCTAGGTTTGCCATAGGGTTGCGAACCAGTTTGGCCATAGGGTTGTGAACTCGGCGGGCCATACGGCTGCGAGGTTGGCCGCATTTGGGCTGACGGAGCATAGCCAACATTTGGCAAGGCCGCAGTGCCAGGGCGCTGGGCCACATACACATCAGCACTGTGTTGCGAAGCATTGGATAAGGCTCGGCGCAAGGCCACCATCGAGGCAAAGCGCGTTTGCGGATCATGGCTCATCGCCGTCATCAGCACCGAACTAATGGCTTCGGGTACAGCGGCATTAATCGTATGCGCCAACGGTACATTAAATGGCTGGGCAATTGGATCATGGCCAGTCATTAATTGATGCAGCAACACGCCCAAGGCATAGACATCGGAGCGAGCATCAGTTTGGCCAGTGCCATATTGCTCGGGCGCTGAGTAGCCCATCGTGCCAAAGGCTTGGGTATCTTGCGATTGACCAGGCTTAAACAACCGCGCAATCCCAAAGTCGATCAGCTTTACTTGACCTTCAGGGGTGCGCATAATATTGGCTGGCTTCAAATCGCGGAAAATAATTGGTGGGGTGCGGCTATGCAAATAGTGCAGCACCTCGGTTAGTGGTTCGGCAAAAGCCACCACATCGGCAACTGGCCATGGCGGCGGACTATTGCGCAAAATCGTCGCCAAGGTTTCGCCTGGCACAAACTCCATCACCAAATACTCCCGCCCGTGGTCGCTAAAGTGGTCGGTCACGCGCGGCAGATTAGGATGATTCAAACGTGCCAGCAATTTTGCTTCTTCATGAAACGATTTGCGGGCGCGTTCACGCTCCTCTTCGGTTTTAAGTAGGGCGGTACTCATTTCCTTGATCGCGCAATCAATATCAAGACGCTGATCATAGGCCAAATAAACTGCCCCCATGCCGCCCTGGCCAAGCCGTTGTTTGAGCAAATAGCGATAGCCCAAAATCAACTCGGGGGGCAATGCACCTGTTTTAGAGTTTTCTTCAGATAACAAATCGCTCATGGAGAAAATCCTTCGTATCAGCAACTCAGCGCGATTATAGCACGATGTTGCGCTAAAAAGCGCCCAGAATCGTGACAAAACGATCAGGATGTGATCGCTGGCGTAAGGCCGTCACAGCATAAGACGCAGACAATCTTTAATTAGTTTCAGCCACAGGCCACTAGTGCTGCTGGTCGGTGCGTTCTTCTGCCGACAATAACACCACGGTCACATTATCGCGTGCTCCACGACTATTGGCAATAGCAATCAGGCTGCCACAGCATGCTTGTGGCGATGAGGCTTCAAAGACTGCATCACGCAATTCTTCATCCGAAAGCTCGTTGATCAAGCCATCGGAGCAGAGCAACAGCCAATCGCCAGCCTCAAGCGGCTGCTCAGTCATGTCCGATTCGACCGTGGCTTCTACGCCGACCGAGCGATAAAGCACATGGCGACGCGGGTGAGTACGGGCTTGTTCAGACGTTAGCTCGCCAATGTCAACTAAGCGGGCCACCATGGTGTGATCTACTGTGATTTGGGCGATTTGTTGAGTGTGTTCACTGACCCCTTTACGATTAAATAGGTAGACTCGCGAATCACCAACGCTGCCAATCCAAGCTTTTTCACCAATCACCAAGGCCACGACCACCGTCGTGCCCATACCACGTAAGGTTGATTTAACTTCAGCTTCGCGAAAGATCGTGCTATTGGCCGCAGCGATTGCAGCTCGCACAACATCGCGCCAGCCATCAAAGCTGCGATCAACATTGCGGCTATAATCGCGCAGATGATTCACAATTGTTTGACTAGCCAAGGCGCTGGCTCGTTCGCCGCCTTGAGCACCACCCATGCCATCAGCCACCAAACAACAGATCACAGGCGTGCCATCACGCAAGCGAAACTGCTCGACCAAGGCAGAATCTTGGTTGACTGAACGGCGAGTACCAACATCGGAAAGCAGACCAACAGTATAGCGAAGTGTTTGGGACATAGGCTGGACCTTTTCTGCATTAGCCACCAATGGATTACCACAGGCAATGCAATAACGTGCATTCACCCGATTGCCCTTGCCGCAGCGCGAGCAGCCCAGCGGAAAGCGGCGGGCGGGCGTTAACGTGGTGGTAATGCGAATAGTTTCACGGCCTTGAGCCAACTGATGACTAACGCTTCCAAGGGCTTTCCGCAACTCTTCAATACTACTGATTGCCTCTTCACGGGTTGCTTCACCAGTTTGCAAGCGCATCTGCCACCATTCAACGCCAGCATGCACCATCTGTTCCAAGGCTCGCAGGCTGATCTTCTCGCCTTCAAGCTGAATGCGACGCGGTGCGGGTAAAACAACTTCTTCATAGTCGATCGGCTCGGCTGCCGTAGCTGGCTCGGGCGTTGTTGATACTGGCTGCGTTGCGACTGAACGCAGCGGAAAGCCACAATAACGGCAAAAACGGGCCGTTTCATCAACAAGGCGCTGACAGCGAGGGCATGGAGCGCCAGTAGGCGTTGCAAGGCTCATTCGAGCAACCTCCCATTCGGCAGGAACGGTTGTGGTCTGGAGCAGTATGCTATAATGCGCGTGTTTGAGTCTGCTCACATGCTGCGATTATAGCACAGCCCTTCATCCATGCCACTAGATAGCGCTAATTTCGTTGCATGAAGCTTGGCATTTAAGGGGGAATGATGACACGCTGTATCCACTGCGGTGCTGCCATTCAGCCTAATACGAAGTTTTGCCCAAGTTGTGGTAAACCGCAACAGGCCGCACCCAACCAAGCTAACCCCGCATCAGGCGGTGGGGCCACAACCATCCTGCATTCATCGATGGCATTTTTAGAGGTGCAAGAAACTGGTCAGGCACCCCGCCAAATTCCATTAGCCAATCAACCAGTCACGTTTGGCCGCAAGCCCGATAACGATATTATTGCGTCGTCACGCTTTGTGTCGTCGAACCATGCGCGGATCGAGCCCGATGGCCAACGCCACGTTATTATCGATCTTGGTAGCACCAATGGCTTGCTCTTTCAAAGTCAACGTGTGCCCCGCCATAGTTTTAACGATGGCGATTCGGTGCGGATTGGCGATCCGGTTACTGGTAACTTTGTCACCCTCACCTATCGTAATCAAAAGGTTGCCACGCCGCCCGCCGAGGCTGGCCATGTTAGTCGATTCGATTTGAGCAATAAGCCTGCCGTAACGATTGGCCGCGAAGGATCAGCGCTCAATTTGCCCAATCCTCAAGTATCGCGTAACCACGCCGAAATTCGCGCCATCCAAGGTGGCCACGAGGTTCGCGATCTTGGCAGCACCAACGGCACGTTTGTCAATGGTAATCGCATCACGGCAACGCGACTGAATCGCGGCGATGTGATTCAAATTGGGCCTTTCAAGCTGGTCTACGACGGCAATTCGCTTGATCAATTTGATCAACGCGGCGCGTTGCGGATTGATGCCCATTCATTGGTACGCTTGGTTGGCGGCAATCGGGTTATTCTCAATAATGTTTCGTTGGTGATCGAGCCACGCGAATTTATTGCTTTGGTTGGTGGTTCAGGCGCTGGTAAATCAACCCTGATGGGGGCGCTTTCGGGCTACAATCGCGCTAACAAAGGCGCGGTGTTGGTCAATGGCGACGATTATTATGCCAACTTCGATGCCTACCGCGCCATTTTGGGCTATGTGCCGCAAGATGATATTTTACACAGTAGCTTGCCGGTTGATGTGGCCTTGCGCTATACCGCCAAGCTCCGTTTGCCCGCCGACACTGCTAGCAGCGAAATCGAAGCGCGGATCGATCGGGTGCTCAAAGATGTTGAGATGAGCGCTCATCGTGGCAAGCAGGTTAATCAACTTTCTGGTGGGCAGCGCAAACGGGTGTCGATCAGTTCTGAGCTGTTGGCCGACCCTAGCCTATTCTTTCTTGATGAGCCAACCTCGGGGCTTGACCCGGGCCTCGAAAAGAAGATGATGTATACCTTGCGCCAATTGGCTGATTCAGGGCGCACAATTGTCTTGGTAACGCACGCCACCGCCAACATCACCCAATGCGATCATGTGGTGTTTATGGCCGATGGGCGAATGGTTTGGTTTGGGCCACCCAGCGAGGCCTTGACCTTCTTCAATGTAACCTCGGGTGATTTTGCCGATATCTACACCAAACTTGAGGGCGATGCCGACCCCAATCATCCTTTAACAACAACCGAGTTGAAGCAAGAATTTGAGACTTGGCGGCAACACAATAATCAGGTGCGCCAAGCGCCACGACTCTCTGAGCTGTGGGAAATTCGTTTCCGCAACTCCGAGGCCTATCGCAAATATGTTTGGGAACGGCTGCAACGTGCGCCGCAAGTGCCAGTTATGACCCCGCCGCAAGCGCCAATTCCCCAAGCTGCGGTGCCTGGAGCCTATCCCAACCAAGTCAGCGTCTCGATTCCCACCTCGGCAGCTCCGGCTGGCCGACCCAAACCGCCGCCCGTTTCGGCCATGCGCCAATTTGGGATTATGACCAAACGTTATATGCGTCTGATCGCCGCCGATAAACGCAACCTTGCAATTATGTTATTGCAAGCGCCGATTATTGGCATGATTTTGCTGTTGGTTGCCAAAGAAGATGCCTTCCGCCGCCCCAATTCGGCTGATGCTCGCATGGTACCGTTCTTGTTGGGCGCGATCGCAGTGTGGTTTGGCATTTTAAATTCAGCCCGCGAAATCACCAAGGAAGGCCCAATTTACCGGCGTGAACGCTTGGCCAACCTTAAAATCGTGCCCTATTTGGGTTCCAAAGTGCTGGTGCTAGCTGGCTTATGTCTCATCCAAAGCATTATTTTGATGGTCATTCTGGGTACAAAGGTCGATTTTGACCTTGGGCTGGAAGTGCCATTTGGGGTTTGGGGTGGCTTTTTGGTCACAACCTTCCTCACATCGCTCACAGGTTTAGGCGTTGGCTTGTTAATTTCGGCCTCGGCTAGCTCATCGGATAAAGCCATGAGCATCATTCCATTTGCGCTGATTCCGCAGATTGTGTTTGCCTTGGCTTTGCTGCCCTTGCCTGCGGCGCTAGCTCCAGTTTCATTCTTGGTTGGCAGTCGTTGGGCAATGCAGGCCTATGGCTCAATCGGCGGTTTGGGCGAGCCGTTCGACCCAGGCAAATGTCGCGCTGGCCAAATGCCTGGGCCAAACACCTGCGAGGTGTTCCCAACCGTGGGCTACGATGATAGTGCTGGCTATATTTTCCTGACGTGGTTTATTTTGATTGGCTACACCATGGCCTGTTTGGCAATCACGGCTTGGTTGCTCAAACGCCGCGATAAGGAAGCCTAGTTGTGAGCCAACCTGAGCCAATTCAATGGAATGGCGCTGCCCTACAAGCGCTCCATGTTGAAGGTGTAAACGAGCGTTGGAATGCCGTTCAAGAGCAGTTACACCCAATTCTGGTGGCGCTCAGCGAGCAGCTTGATATCGCTGCAACCCGCCAATTTCCCAATACTTGGGGCTTGTACGAAGTTAGTGCTAAAACCGTTAGAGCGGTCAATCGTGGCCGCCAACGTGATCCAATCGACGATTATCATGTAGTGATCGATCGGCCACCACGTGGCTGCCATATTTACCTTGGAGTTAGCGGCAGCGAAGAACGAATTTTGGTTGGCATTCAATTGTGGAATAAGCGCAAGCGTGAGTTAGCTGCGGTGTGGGATCGGGGGCGCGTGCTGTGGGAGCCGTTAATTCGTAGTTTACCCGATGTGCGCTATACCCGTGGCGACCATGCTGAACAACAACTGTGGCTCGATGATTATCTGGCCAATCGCAGTAGCAATTATCTTTGGGCAGGTTGGAGTTACCCTTGGCAACAAGCACTCGACGATAGCCAACAATTTAATCAGCAATTGATCAACCATATGTTGGCCTTGCTGCCACTCAATGAAGCAATTATGGAAATTGCCGAAGAGGAGTGGGAATTACCACCAAGCCATATTCGCGAAGCCCGCCCAAGGTATGCCACGGGTTTCAATAGCCCAAGCATCGAAGAAATTAGCGCTAGCATTCGCCAACGGGGCTTTATCTATCCCGATGCAGTGTTGCGTTCGTACCACATTGCGCTGCAAACCAAGCCCTTGGTGATTTTGCCTGGGATTTCGGGCACGGGCAAAACCCGTTTGACTCGTGTCTATGCCGATGCAGTGCATCAAATCGCGCCACACAGCGATAATCCCTATTATTTGGCGGTGGCGGTGCAGCCCGATTGGCATAATGCTCGCGATTTGCTGGGCTATTTCAATGCCTTAACTCAAACGTTCCAGCCAACGCCTACGTTGCGGTTATTGCTGCGAGCCAGCGCCGATCCAGCCAATCCCTATTTTCTCTGCCTTGATGAGCTGAATTTGGCGCGGCCTGAATATTATTTAGCGCCGATATTGAGTGCGCTTGAAACTGCCGAACACCTGATCGATTTGGGTATTCCCCAAGAAGTTGCCCAAACGGTTGATGGCGAGAGCGTGCGTAATCCGCTGCGTTTACCATTAAATGTGCATATCATCGGCACGGTTAATGTTGATGAAAGCACCTTTACGCTCAGCGACAAACTGCTTGATCGTGCAAATGTAATTGAACTGACCGAGGTCGATTTAGCGGCATGGCGAGCCAGCTATCGCCGCCCGTTCAATCCAACTGCTTGGCAATTATTGCTTGAATTACAGCCAATCTTGGCCAGCCTTGGGCATCCATTTGGCTATCGCACGGTCGAAGAGATTGGGCGCTATTTGGAAGGAGCCGAGGGGATTATGCCACTCAATACAGCCCTCGATTTGCAAATTAAGCAAAAATTGTTGCCCAAATTGCGTGGCGATGATAGCCCACGTTTTCGCAATGGCTTGCGCAGTTTAGCCCAATTATTTGCTGAATATCCTCAATCACAAGCCAAAATTCAGGCCATGCTCGAACGGCTCGATCGCGAGGGCTTTGCTGATTTTTATTAAACGAGGGGTCAGGGGCTAGGTCTTAGGGGTCGGGGAGAAAGAACATAGAGCATAGAACATAGAGCATAGCTCTAACAGTTCATTGGATTTAACAATGGCCAGCGTGCCCTCACCCCTAGCCCCTCTCCCACTGCGGTGGGAGAGGGGAGTAAACAGCTGAATGATTCCCCCTCGCCTCGCTGGGCGGGAGAGGGGGCTAGGGGGTGAGGGCATAACGATCCTTACGAACCGTATGAATCATTACACCTATAATCAAAAGCTTCGTGCTCTTCATGGTTAAATCTAGACTATTAACTTATAGCTCATTAAGGCATTATGACAAAACGTTTAGGAATTCTTGGTGGCGGCCAATTGGCGCGGATGTTGGTGCAAGCGGCGATTCCCTTGGGAATTGAAACCGTGGTTTTGGCCAACCGCAACGATGAGCCAGCGGCATTGGTCAGCAAAGCGGTGGTTGGCGAGTGGAGTGATCGAGCCTTGCTTGATCAATTTGCTCAAGCGGTTGATGTGGTAGTGCTGGAAAACGAGTTTATTGGCTCGGAAAAATTGGCCTACCTTGCCAGCAAAGGCGTGCAACTTGTCCCCGATCAGGCAACGCTGGGCTTGATTGAGGATAAAGCGCAACAAAAATTAACATTGGCAGCCGCAGGCCTGCCTGTACCAGCCTTGGCCTTAATCGAATCGTTGGACGATGTGGCGGCCTTTGGGGCTGAACATGGTTTCCCGTTGATGCTGAAAACGCGGCGCAACGGCTACGATGGCCGTGGCACGGCCAAAATCCGCAGCGCCGAAGAGATTGCCAGCGCTTGTAGCTCCTTGGGTTTTCCCGAAAATCCAGTGTTTGTTGAGGCATGGGTTCCCTTCGAAGCCGAGTTGGCAACCTTGATTATTCGCTCGGTCAGCGGCGAACAATGCGTCTATCCAGTGATTGAAACCTACCAACCGAGCGGCGTTTGTCGGGTGGTGCGTGCACCAGCACCCTTCTCAGCAGCAATTCAACAACAGGCCAGCGAGGTTGCTCAAGCGACGGCAGCAGCGCTTGGTGGCTTAGGCATCTTGGCGGTTGAAATGTTTCTGACCAGCAAGGGCCAAATTTTGGTCAATGAGCTAGCGCCCCGTCCACACAACACTGGTCACTATTCAATTGAGGGTTGTTATTGTTCACAATTTGAAAATACGATTCGTGCTGCGCTGGGCTGGCCGTTGGGTGATCCTCAGTTGCGCCACCAAAGTGCCGTGATGGTCAATGTGCTCGCGCCAACCACACGACCACTTGAAAGCAGCTTGATTCAAACGGCGCTCAAACCACAGGTGCATGTGCATTGGTACGACAAACGCAGCGCCAAGCCAGGCCGTAAAATTGGCCATATCACCGCTGTAGGAGCCGAACCAAGCGAAGTCGAAGCGCGTGCCCAAGCCGCCGTCGATCAGCTAGAGCGGGTTTTAGCTGAACCCGTATAATTGAGCAAACCAACCCACATGTCAAGCCAATCGAGCGTTGCAATGACGCACCTCGATCAACGCTTGGCATTTTTAATTTCTCGCCAAAGGAGCATTATGTCAGCCGTTGTTGGAATTGTGATGGGCAGTGATTCGGATTTAACGACCATGCAAGCAGCCGCCACTATTTGCCAAGAATTTGGCATTGGTTATGAAATGCGGGTGGTTTCGGCGCACCGCACGCCTGCCTTGATGGCCGAATATGGCCAAACCGCCCATGAACGCGGCCTCAAAGTGATCATCGCTGGGGCAGGCGGAGCAGCTCACTTGCCAGGTATGTTAGCGGCTTACACGCCCTTGCCAGTGATTGGTGTGCCTGTGCCAATCGGCCACTTGCAAGGCGTTGATGCTTTGATGTCGATTGTGCAAATGCCAGGCGGCGTGCCGGTTGCGACCGTCGCAATTGGCCAAGCCAAAAACGCAGGTTTATTGGCAATTCAAATTTTGGCCACCGCCGATGCTGCCTTACAAGCCAAATTGATTGAATACAAACAAACCATGGCCGCCGAATCGCAAGCCAAAAACGAGCGTCTGCAAACAACTATTAATCAATAAGCTTCTTTAACCACGAAGAACGCGAAGTTTCACGAAGGCTGATTCAGAGCATTGTTCAGGTTCTTGGTGGATCTTAAACAGGGTTAAGCTCCCCTCGCCCGCCGCAGTGGGCGAGGGGCGGGGGGTGAGGGAATAACGACTAAACCATTCTGCCTGTTCTTTGTGGCATAAGAATGGGGATCAGGTATTAATACCCGATCCCCAACAACCGATCCCCAACCCCCAACGCCTACAACCCTGCAACGTGCTCGTGGGCGTGATACGACGAGCGCACCATCGGGCCGGATTCGACGTGGCGGAAACCACGCGCTAAGCCTTGCTCGCGGAACCATGTAAAGGTTTCGGGTGGCACATACCGATCAATCGGCCAGTGATCGCCCGATGGCGAGAGATATTGGCCAATTGTCATCACATCCACATCGGATCGGCGAAGGGCATCCATCACCGTCAGCACCTCTTCATCGGTTTCGCCAGCACCAACCATCAAGCCACTTTTGGTTACAATGCTCGGCTGAAGGTCGCGAGCCAAACGCAATAATTCGAGGCTTTGGTAGAAGTTCGCCCGTGGCCGGAATTTGCGGAACAAGCGTGGCACGGTTTCGATATTGTGATTCAACACATCGGGACGAGCATCCATCACAATCCGCAAGGCTTCCCAATTGCCATCAAAATCGGGAATCAGCACCTCGATTTTACATTCGGGCAATTGCTGACGAATCAAGTCAATCGATTCGGCAAAAATATGCGCTCCGCCATCAGCTTGATCATCGCGATTAACCGAGGTTAGCACCACATGTTTGAGTTTGAGGTGAGCGACCGCAGCGGCGATGCGCTGTGGTTCTTGTTCGTCAATTGGTTTCGGCTTGCCTTTGCCAATCGCGCAATAGCGACAACCGCGGGTACAGGTATCGCCGAGGAGTAAAAAAGTCGCAGTGCGATGATTCCAACATTCGCCAATATTAGGGCAATGGGCTTCTTCGCAGACCGTATGCAAATCGAGTTCGCGCATGAGGCCATGCACATCCTCGTAGTTTTCCCCTATCGGAGCGCGAGCTTTGAGCCATGCGGGGCGGCGCGGGGCCACCGGTGCAGCTTTGGGCGCTTCAAAGAGTGTAATTGTATCCATGAAAACCCCTTGGATAACGCAACGAGCAGCATTTGCTCTTGCTCATATTGTAACGTGCTTTTGCTGCTTGTCATGCACCCGATTTTTGGCCCAACCCCGAACTTGATAATCTAAAATATCCAGGCAAAGCCCGCTAAAACTCCAGGCAAAGCTTCGATCTAATTGCTAAAATTTAAGCTTGACATTTAGATTGCAATACGCTATATTTAGTGAAATTCTACTAAAATTTTAGATAAAATTTACAGAATTTTACAGTAGCAGTTGGGTTATGGCCGAAACAGATCGCAATCTAAGCCCGAACATGACCTAGATTGAGTTGCTGAAACTATTCTAAATTTTTCAATAAAGTTGCTTGATAACCAAAGCGTTATTTTATGGCATCATGAGAGCCTATTCAAAGGTGACTAGGAGAACATGTATGACACAGCGGATCACGATGGAAGACATTGCGCGGCAAAGCGGTGTCTCGTTGGCAACAGTTTCATTAGTATTACGCGACAAGCCTGGGATTAACGACGAGACACGCCGCCGCGTGTTGGATATTGCCCGTGATCTTGGTTATCGCAAGCGCTTGAATCATGAGAAGTTGGTTTCGCAATCGTTGCACAACGCAGGCGTAATTGTTAAGGCCTCAATTGGCGACGATAGCCCACTGACCAACCCGTTTTATGCCCCGATTGTCGCAGGTATCGAGGCCGCCTGTCGCAAAATGCATATTAACTTAATGTATGCCACTGTGCCAGTTGATATGGATAATCATCCTCAAGAGATGCCCCGTTTGCTCTCGGAAGATCACCTTGATGGGGTATTGTTAGTTGGCGCATTCGCCGATGCAACCATCACCAAGCTTTTGCAACGTGAGGGCATTCCGGCGGTTTTGGTCGATGGCTACTCACACGAACATGTCTACGATTCAGTTGTTTCAGATAACTTCCGCGCAGCCTATGAAGCAGTCAGCTATCTGATTAGCTACGGGCATCGTCATATTGGCCTGATTGGGACAACCAAAGAGGCCTACCCTAGCATTGCCGAACGGCGCAAAGGCTATATTCAAGCCTTAACCGATCATGGCATTCATGATCAGTATTTTGGTGATTGCTTGCTCACAATGCACGAAGGCAGCGATACATCGAGCATTCTGTTGCAGCGCCATCCGCAAATTACCGCGCTGTTTTGTGCCAACGATATGATGGCGATTGGTGCAACCCAAGCCGCGCGGGCGTTGCATCGCCAAATTCCCCAAGATTTATCAATTATTGGTTTCGATAATATTGATCTGGCTCAGCATGTTGCGCCAGCGCTTACCACAATGCATGTCGATAAAGTCAGCATGGGGCGCTTTGCGGTGCAATTGTTAGCCAATCGAGCCGAATACCCAGACCAGGCTCCGGCGACAGTCTCGCTGCGGCCACGGCTGCTTGAACGCCAATCAGTTCAACGTTTGCAACCACCAAAGTAGGTTGCCTTGTAGGAGTATCAGCTATGGAAGCAGCGACGCTTCAATCCACAACCATCCTTGGAAGTGCGCTCCCCTCAATTCCATGGGAAGAACGTCCGGTCGGCAATTCAGATGTTGTTTGGCGCTACAGCGGCAATCCGGTGATTCCGCGTGATGCCATTCCTACCTCAAATAGTATCTTCAACAGTGCTGTTGTGCCCTTCAAAGATGGCTTTGCCGGCGTGTTTCGCTGCGATGATAAACGCCGCGTGATGAACATTCATCGTGGCTTTAGCAAAGATGCCGTCAATTGGGAGATCGATCCCAAGCCGTTGGAATTTTCGGGTGATCCCGAAGTTACGGCCTTTGAATATCGCTATGACCCGCGGGTCTGTTGGATCGAAGATCGCTATTATGTCACCTGGTGTAATGGCTATCATGGCCCAACCATCGGCGTAGCCTATACCTACGATTTTGAAACATTCCATCAGTTAGAAAATGCCTTCTTGCCGTTTAATCGCAATGGGGTGCTCTTCCCACGCCGCATCAATGGCAAATATGCCATGGTCAGTCGCCCCAGCGATAACGGTCACACGCCATTTGGCGATATTTACTACAGCGAAAGCCCCGATATGGAACACTGGGGCAAACATCGCTTTGTGATGGGCACAAAAGGCGGCTGGCAAAGCACCAAAATCGGCGCAGGCCCAACCCCCATCGAAACAACCGAAGGTTGGTTGTTGTTCTATCACGGCGTATTGACTTCGTGCAATGGCTTTGTCTATAGTTTTGGGGCCGCCTTGCTCGATTTGGAGCAGCCTTGGAAAGTGATTTATCGCACCGCGCCCTATCTGCTTGCGCCCCAAACCTTGTATGAATGTGTTGGCGATGTGCCAAACGTGGCCTTCCCATGTGCGGCCTTGACCGACGCTGCCACAGGCCGAATTGCCATTTATTATGGCTGTGCTGATACCGTTACCGGCATTGCCTTTGCCCAAGTTGATGAAGTGCTGAGCTTCCTTAAAGCGAATTCAGAGATCTAGAATGTTCTAGTACTAGGCCATGTGGTCGAGGGCGGCGTTCCAAACGAGGTAGGTTGTTCACCTAACGTACCTACCTCGTAATAGGAAGATTGATGCTGGCCCAAGGGATAGCGCTAGACTTGCACTAACATATATACTTAACGATGTTTGGGAAGGGTTATCGATGCACAGCCTACCAACACCCAAACAACCTGCATCGATGCATGTATAGGCCAAGGGAGGTCAGCGTTATGCACCGTAAGCCATCTCAGCCACCCCGCACAGTTCGTAGCCTTGGATTCAGTTTGATCGTTCTGCTGATCTTGGCTGCCTGTGGTCAAGCAGCCACGCCACCAACCCAAATCAACCCAACCAGCTTGCCCACCGATACACCGCCAACCGCCGTGCCAGCCCTCGCCAACTCGGCAGATAAGGCCTTGGTTATTTGGTCAACTGGCTCAGAGGTCGAGGCACTTTCAATTCAAGCAGCAGCAGATATCTTTGTGCAGAAAAATCCTGGGGTCTTGATTAAAGTTCAAGCCTTGCCCTGGAGCGATGCTCATACCCAAATTCTTGAGGCCATCGCCGCCGATCGCGGGCCAGATCTGATGGCTGGCGGTATGTCATGGGGCATCGAGTTTGGCAAATTGGGTGGCATGATCGATCTGCAAAAGGCCTATCCCGATGTGGTAAGCGATGTTAAGCAAAAGATGTTGCCGCAACTCCAAGATTCATTGTTCTTGGATACAGGCGAGGTCTATGCATTACAACTCGATGTGGCATTGATGGGGATGTTCTATCGCACTGATTTGCTGCGCGATTTAGTCGGCATGCAACAAGCTCCCCAAAACTGGACTGAACTGACCAAAGTGCTAGAAAAAGCCCGCACGATCAATAAAAAAGGCTTTGCGATTGGCTGGGATAACGCTGGCTGGATCAGCTACTTTACCTTTTTATATTCAGCTGGTGGCAGTTTATATAACGACGATTGCTCCAAAGCCACAATCAACTCGGCGGCTGGCTTACAAGCTCTGACCTACTTCCGCGATCTCTACACCAAATATCAAATTCCCACCGATACTGCCTTGGATATTGAAGGCGGCCTCGAAAGCGGCGATTATCTAGTGAGCTATGCTGGCACTTGGACGGTTGCAGCACTGGAATTCAATCGGCCTGAGTTGGCGGGCAAATGGGCCTTGGCTCCGCTGCCCAAAAGCCCCAAAGGCCAAAGTGTTGCGTTCCTTGGAGGGCGGGTCATCGGCGTGATGGAAGCTTCGCAGAACAAAGATCTGGCTGCCGAATTTATTCGCTTTTTGTATACCGAAGAAGCGGTTGCCGCCCAATCGGCCTATGCACAAAGTGCCAGTAACTATTATGTGCCGCCAAGTTTGCCCTTGCTCAGCGCCGCCAAATTGCCAACCCATATCGAAGCTGGCTTCCGTGGCTTGTTGGAGCAATCGGCAGGCCCGCCCAAGTGCGTCGGCTGGGAAGAAAGCACCACCGATGTCCAAAAATTATTGCAAGAAGTCGTCTACAACAATGCTGATCCCCAAGATGCTTTAGATCAAGCAGCGGAGATCATGAATCGCAATTTACAACCATAGGGGAGTAATTGCGCCACTGCGGGATTTGAAGTTGTACAGGGGGAATTATGCGTCGATGGCTCTATCGCTTACATCTATGGTTGGTTCTGCTGCTGTTGATTGCGGCCTGTACCCAAGTTGGCGAATCGGGCGGCAACCAAACGCTTAGCTTACGTACCCTAACCGGCAATGCTGCGGTTTTTGGCACGATTGAGTTGGCGATTGATACCACTATCACCGTCGCCAATCCTTACGATCCAAATCAAATCGATCTGATGGTGAGTTTTATCTCAGCAACCGGCCAAATCTATCGTGTGCCAGCCTTTTGGTATCAAGATTTTGATCAACTTTCGCTGCAACCCAAAGGCAACCCTGAGTGGCGGGTGCGTTTCACGCCGAGCGAACCAGGTGCATGGCAAGTCAAGGCCGAGCTAGCCAAGCCAGCGCTGAGCAGCGACGTGATCACGATTGAAGTTTCAGCGAATAAGCAATCGCCAGGCTTTGTACGGATCAACACCAGCAATCCGCGCTATTTCGCTCGCCAAGATGGCACCTTCTTTATGCCAATCGGCCTCAATTTGGGCTGGTCAACCCAACAAGGCACGGGCATTTTGCGCGAATATGAACACTGGTTTGATCAATTAAGCAAAAACGGTGGCAATATTGCGCGAATTTGGATGGCCTCGTGGTCGTTTGGCATCGAATGGCAAGATACCGGTTTAGGCGATTATTCCAAACGCATGCAACAAGCATGGATGCTTGACCAAATTTTCAAATTGGCCGAACAGCGCAACATCACAATTATGTTAACCCTTATCAACCATGGCGCATTTAGTACCAGCACTGATTCAGAGTGGGCTAGTAATCCGTATAACGCTGCGAATGGCGGGCCAATTGCCGAGCCACGCTTGTTTGCCACCGATATTCAATCGCGTGAAGTGTTCAAGCATCGAGTGCGTTACATTGCGGCTCGTTGGGCACATTCGCCTAGCCTATTCGCATGGGAATGGTGGAACGAAGCCAACTGGACACCAATTAATGATGCTTTGATGCAACCATGGATCAGCGAAATGACCCGTCATTTGGCGCAGTTTGATCCCTATCAACATTTGGTTTCAACCAGCTATGCCAGCAATACCAGTACCTCGATGTGGGTACAACCAGAGATCAACTTCACCCAACACCACGATTATACAGGCCGCGATTTAGGACAAGCCTTCCCCTTGGTGATCCGTGAGTTGAATGCGGCAGCACCACAAAAACCAGCCTTGGTCAGCGAACTTGGCTATGCTGGCACTGGGCGCGACGAGGTAATCAATCGGGATGTTTGGCAGTTTCATCAAGGCTTGTGGGCTGCACCATTCAGTGGCTTTGCTGGCAGCGGCATGTATTGGTGGTGGGACACCTTGGTCGATCCCGACAACTTGTGGAGCGAATACAGCAAGTTGGCCGAATTTTTCAAAGACCAAGATCTCACGATCTACAACCCAGTTGTGGCTCAAATTTCGCCGTTGAAGGCGCGGGCCTTAGCCTTACAAACGAAATCGCAGGCGTTAGTCTGGGTGCGCAGCAACGAATATGAGCCTGAAGCATTAACCAAAGCCTATGAAGAAGCGCTCAAAAAACGTGAATTTAACGATACATGGGAATATGTACCGCCGACTTACGCCGATTTGACGCTTAAGTTGAATGGGCTAGAAGCCGGAAACTACCAAGCAACCTGGTACGACCCGCAAACTGGCACATGGTCGCAACCAACGACGGTAACCCTTGAAGCTAACCAATCCAGTATTGCAGTTCCAAGCTTCAACTACGATTTAGCCTTGAAATTAGTCAAGCAATAAACCTTATTGCGGGGCAAACATTGGCCATGTAGGTGTTGGGTCGTCGCTATCAGTTGCACAATTATCAATCAATGGCGTGCGTGATAGTGGCGCTCAGCGGCCTATGTGGCTTTTTATTGGCAAAAAATAGCCCGAAGGATGGTTTCATGCCACATTATGGCTTCAATTTACAATGGATGTATCATTATGTTCCAGGCAAGTTGCCAGCCGAGCCAGACCATAAAGCCTTAACCTGGATCGCCAAACAAGGCTTTAATTTCATTCGGATTCCAACCAATTATTGGTTTTGGACTCGTGATTGGCACTATACCAATCCCGATGAGACGATCATCGGGTATATTGACCGTTATATCTCAGCATGTCGTGAATATGGCCTGCATGTCAGCCTTAATTTGCATCGAGCGCCTGGATATTGTATCAATGGGAACGATCTCGAACGACATAATTTATGGCTAGATGCCGAAGCTCAGGCAGGCTTCGTGTGGCTGTGGGAGTATTTCGCCCAACGCTACAAGGGTATTCCGGCTAGCCAATTAAGCTTCGATTTGCTCAACGAACCGCCCAACGTCGATCAGTATGGCTTGACGCGACTCAACCATGCGGCGATCATGCAACGGACGGTCGCAGCAATTCGCGCAATCGACCCACAACGGACGATTGTGATCGATGGACTTGGTGGTGGGCACTTGGCGATGCCCGAACTCGCTGATTTGGGCGTAACCCACAGCGGGCGCGGCTATCAGCCAATGGCGGTGAGCCACTATCAAGCGAGTTGGTGGGATGGTCACGAAGGTTTAGCGGCACCAACCTACCCTGTAACCTGGCACAACCATTATTGGGATCGGGCCGGCTTAGTTGAATTCTACCAACCATGGCGCGACGTACAAGCGCGGAACGTCGCCATCCATATTGGTGAATTTGGCTGCTACAACCGTACCCCCAATGATGTTGCTTTGCGTTGGTTCCGCGATCTGCTCAGCGTTTATCAAGAATTTGGTTGGGGCTTCGGTCTCTGGGAGTTTGAAGGAGCATTTGGAATTATTAATCATGGCCGACCACATGCTCGCTACGAAGATGTTGATGGCTACTCCGTTGACCGTGATTTACTCGATTTGCTCCTCGCTGCCCGTATACCCGAAGCGCCAGAAGGAATACAATAATGGCGAATCTCGTAGATGGCGGCTTTGATCATGGCTTGCGCGAAATGTGGCAAGCGCAGTTTCGCGATGAAGTGTTGGGCAATATTTTGCCATTTTGGGCAAACCACACGCTTGATCATGAGCACGGTGGCTTTTATGGCGGCTTAACCAACGATCTGACAATCCATAATGAGTTTCCTCGCTCAGCCGTATTATGTGGTCGGATTCTCTGGACGTTTGCCTGTGCCTATCGCATGCTCGGCGATCCCCGCGATTTGGCGGTGGCTGAGTATGCCTATGCCTACCTCAAACAGGCTTTTTGGGATCAAACTTATGGCGGATTGTATTGGTCGATCGATGCCAACGGCCAGCCTTTGGCCGACCATAAACAAACCTATGCTCAATCGTTCGCCATCTACGGGTTGGCCGAGTATGTTCGAGCTACAGGCGATCAGAGCGCCTTGGAATTGGCGCAAACCCTGTTTCACTTGATCGAAAATCATGCCTTTGATGCGGTTTATGGTGGCTATATCGAGGGCTGTGATCGGGTTTGGCAACCCTTGGGCGATAGCCGCCTGAGCAAGCTTGAGCCAGAAGCCCGCAAAACCATGAACACCATGTTGCATATGATGGAGGCCTATGCCAACTTGCTGCGAGTTTGGGATGTGGCCGATGTGCGCCAGCAATTGGCCAGCCTGATCGAGGCCTGCTGCGAACATATTATCGACCCTGTGCAAGGCCGCTTTCATCTATTTTTCGATGACCAATGGAACCACCACGAACATGGTATTTCGTATGGCCACGATATCGAAGGCAGTTGGTTATTGATGGAAGCAGCCCATGTGTTGGGCGATGAACACTTAATTGCCAAGGCCGAAACTTTAGCGATTGGCATGGCCGATGCGGTCTATCGCAATGGCCGCCACGCCGATGGCAGCATTATTCACGAACGCGCTCCCGATGGCTCGATTAATTTGGAACGCCATTGGTGGCCCCAAGCTGAAGCCGTTGTTGGCTTCTACAACGCCTATCAGGCCACTGGCAAACCTGAGTTTGCTCAAGCCGCCTACGATAGTTGGAATTTTATTCAACGCTATTTTATCGACCACGATCATGGTGATTGGTTCAAAATTCTTGATGCTCAAAACCAACCGTTGGGAGCGATTCCAAAAGTTGGCCCATGGGAATGCCCGTATCACCATGCCCGCGTTTGTTTTGAAATGATCGAACGTTTAGCTGAACACAACGTGAGTGTTCAGATGCGAGGGTAACTGCCATGCATTTTGATATGCCCTTAGAACAACTGCGCGAATATCGCCCTGATCGCAACGAGCCAGCCGATTTTGACCAATTTTGGCAAACCACTTTAGCCGATGCCCGCCAATATCCATTAAACGCCAACTTTGAGCCTTACGATATGGGATTGCCCTTGATCGAAGCCTACGATGTGACCTTCAACGGCTATGGTGGGCAGCCAATCAAGGGTTGGTTCTTGCTGCCACGCAATACCACCAAGCCAATTCCCTGTGTGGTTGAATATATTGGCTATGGCGGCGGGCGTGGTTTGGCGATCGATTGGCTGTTATGGCCAACCGCAGGCTATGCCGTCTTCGCCATGGATAATCGCGGCCAAGGCTCGAATTGGCGCACTGGTGACACGCCCGACACCGAAATTGAGGGGGGCAATCCCCAAATTCCTGGTTTTATGACCCGCGGCGTGCTCAACCCGCAAAACTACTACTACCGCCGCTTGTTCACCGATGCGGTGCGGGCAATCGAGGCCGCTCGTTCGCATCCCTTGGTGGATGCTGGCAAAGTGGCTTTGGCAGGTGGCAGTCAAGGCGGCGGCATCTCGCTGGCAGCGGCTGGCTTACAACCAGATGTTGCGGCGGTACTACCCGATGTGCCATTTTTGTGTCACTATCGCCGCGCCACCACCATGGTCGATACCTACCCATACGCCGAAGTGGCCCAATATTGCGCCCGCCATCGCACCAAAATCGAGCAAGTATTCAATACCTTAGATTATTTCGATGGCATGCAATTCGCTGCTCGTGCCACCTGCCCTACTCTTTTCTCGGTTGGCTTAATGGATGATGTTTGTCCGCCATCGACCGTTTTTGCCGCTTACAACCATTATGCAGGGCCAAAAGAGATCACGGTTTGGCAATTCAACCGCCATGAAGGCGGCGAAAACTTCCAAACCTTGGAAAAACTGAAATTCCTCACCAAACTGTGGGGCAACGAGGAACGCACTGCATGAGCGTGATCGAGCTCTATCCGTTGCTGACCCAAGCACGCTATGTCGAGCCAATTTGGGGTGGTCCCCAATTGGCTCGCTGGCTGCACTTGCCTGAAGCCGAGCAAAGCAAGCTAGGCGAAATTTGGCAAGTCTACGATCAAAATCTGATCGTCAATGGCGCGTTGGCTGGCCAAAGTTTAGCCCAAGTTACCAGCCAATTTGGGGCCGCCTTGGTTGGCACAACCACCAGCGAACGCTATGGCAACGATTTTCCGTTGTTGTTGAAATTCATCGCCGCCGCCCAACCGCTCTCGGTGCAGGTGCATCCCGACGATGAGTACGCCCACAGCCGCGAGGCCGCGTCGGGTTTTCACGGCAAAACCGAGGCTTGGTACATTCTCGAAGCTGAAAACGGAGCCGAGGTTGTGCATGGCTTCCGCGAGGCAACCAATCGCCAAGCCTGCGAAGCGGCCTTAGCCACCAATACACTGCCTGAATTATTACGTCAAGTCGCGGTGCAAGCAGGCGATTTGGTATTTGTGCCAGCCAAAACGATTCATGCGATCAATCCTGGGGTGGTGCTGTTCGAAATTCAGCAAAAATCCGATCTGACCTATCGGGTCTACGATTACGATCGGCGTGATGCTGCCACAGGCTTGCCGCGCCAACTGCATCTTGAGCAAGCGTTCGAGGTGTTGGATTTTGCGGCAACTGCGCCGGCTTTAGTAACACCGACCAAGTTGAATGCTGATGTCAGTTTGCTGGTACGCTGTCCATTTTTCAGCTTAGAGCACTGGCAACTCAATCGCATCCAAGCACTGAGCACCTCGGTAACCAGTTTCGATTGTTGGACGGTGATCAATGGCGCTTGTAGTTTGGTTTGGGGCGCAGGCAGCCTTGATCTTAGCCATGGCATGTCGGTGATCGTGCCTGCGCAATTAGGCCAATATCAACTCTACCCTGAACCAAGCGCCGAATTGCTTCGGGCGTATGTGTAGGACTGGGGGTCGGCGGTTGGTGGTCGGGGATCAGATAAAAGGCTAGCAACTAAATGAAATGGGTCATTGGGTTAACGTGCCCTCACCCCCAGCCCCTCTCCCACTGTGGCGGGCGAGGGGAGCACTTCGAGCGCGATTCCCCCTCGAGGGGGGCAGGGGGTGAGGGCATGCTGGCAGTTGCTAGCCATATCCATCATTACAACTAAATTCTTGATTTAAGCCCGATCCCTAGTCCCCAACAACCAACCCCAACGAATCTAGCTTGCCACAACCAAATTGGTGGCAGAGAAAGCATCAATAATTCATGCAAAAGCTCGCATTGCAGCAGGCATGGCAGGCCAAACAACGTGATCCACAACGCACTGTGCTCGCTGATAGTACGAGTAGCGAAGGCTGGATTGCCGCGCCTGTGCCTGGCACAATTTACGAAGCCTTGATCGCCGCCGAGCGCATTCCCGATCCCTTCGATGGCTTGAATGAGCTGGCGGTGCAATGGGTAGCTGAGGTCGATTGGCTCTATCGTTGCGATTTTGAATTAACCGCTGAGCAAGCCAACCAACCAGCCGCCTTGCACTTCGCAGGCTTGGATACGATCGCCACGGTTTGGATCAATGGCCAAGAAATATTAAACAGCGACAATATGTTCGTGCCGCAACGGGTGGTGGTCAGTAACCAAATCCACGTTGGCGCAAATCAATTGCTGATCGAATTTCGCTCGGCGTTGAAGCATGGCCATGCCTTGCAAGCCGAAATGGGACAACTTGGTGTGTGGAACGGCGATCCCAGCCGCTTGTATCTGCGCAAAGCCCAATATCATTATGGCTGGGATTGGGGTCCAGCCCTGTTGACGGCTGGCCCGTGGCTGCCCGTCACCCTCGAATTGGGCGCAACTCGTTTGAGCGATTTGGCTTGTCCAATCAGTGTAGCTGATGATTGTAGCACTGCGATTTTTGCGGTAACTGCAACCGTTGCGGATGTACAGGCCGATACTGCGGTATTAATTCAATTATGGAACCCAGCAGGCGAGTTAATCGCTGAACACCAACAATTGGTTGTTGCTGGCAATATCCAGCATTCAATCACGGTTGATCAGCCCAGCTTATGGTGGCCGCATGGCTATGGTCAGCAACATCGCTATCGCTTGGCAGTCAAGGTCTTTGCTAATCAAACGGTGCTCGATCAACAAGAATTACAGCTTGGCGTGCGGCGCGTGCGTTTGGTGCAAGAGCCATTGCTCGATGAAGCAGGCGAAACATTTTTGTTTGAAATCAACAATGTGCCAATGTTTAGCGGCGGAGCCAATTGGATTCCCGCTGATCTACTGACCAATCGTGTAAGCAACGAGCACTATCGCCGCTTGTTGCAGGCAGCGGTTGATAGCCATATGCTGATGATTCGGATTTGGGGCGGCGGAATCTACGAAGTTGACCATTTTTATGATCTTTGCGATCAGCTAGGCTTGTTGGTTTGGCAAGATTTTATGTTTGCCTGCGGCATGTATCCAGCTCATCCTGCATTTTTGGCCAGCGTCGAGGCCGAAGCAATCGCCCAAGTTCAGCGCTTGCGCCATCATCCCTCGATTGTGCTGTGGTGTGGCAACAACGAAGATTACCAAATTGCCCAAACCTTCAACGCCTATGATCACAGTTTCCAAGGCGATTTTACCAAAACCAGCTTTCCGGCCCGCGAAATTTACGAACGCTTGTTGCCCAAGGTCTGTGCCAGTTACGATCCGACCACAATTTATTGGCCTGGCAGCCCGTATGGCGGAGCCGATGTCTATGATAAAACCCGTGGCGACCGCCATACCTGGGATGTTTGGCATAGCGCGATGGCTCCCTACCAAGATTACCCCAAGTACGAAGGGCGTTTTGTCAGCGAGTTTGGCATGGAATCGTGCGCAGCGTTGCCAACCTTGCTGAGCGTCATTCCTGAGCACGAGCGCTATCCCCAAAGCCGCACGGTCGAGCACCACAACAAATCGGAGGGTGGCGCACGCCGTTTGGCGGTGTATCTCAACGATACCTTACGATTTGAAAACACCCTCGAATCGTATGTGTATGCCACCCAATTGATGCAGGCCGAGGCTTTGGCGGCAGCCTATCGTGGCTGGAGGCGACGTTGGGGTGGCGCAGGCCGTTATGCAGTGGCAGGCGCTTTAGTGTGGCAACTTAACGATTGTTGGCCAGTGATTAGCTGGGCCATTATCGATTCAGCTTTGCGCAAAAAACCCGCCATCTATAGCATTGGCCGCGAGCTAGCCCCCATCAGCGCCGGATTACAGCGCAATGGCGCAACAATCGAGGCTTGGGTGGTCAATGGCACAATTGAATCAAAATCAGCAACGATTCAATTGACTGGCTACGATTTGCATGGCAGATTACTTTTTGAGCAAAACATTGAATATGAATTAGCCGCCAATCAAGCCAACCCAATTCCCAGCCCAAACCTAAACTTGCCCGAACAAAGCGTAGTTGGCATGCAAGTGCTGGTTGATGGTGTGGTTGTGGCAAGAGCCAGCGCATGGCCCGAGCCATTCAAATATCTCCCAGCCTATGATCCCCAAATTAGCGTCACCCGCATGGCCGACGATTGGCTAGAAATTAGCAGCCAACACCCAGCCAAAGGGGTTTGGCTACAAACGGAGGCTGAAATCAATTGGAGCGATAATCTGCTTGATCTCTTGCCCAACCAACCACAACGGATTCAAGCATGTGGCTTAGGTCAACAGCCGATTGACATTAAGTGGCTGCACTGGGATCAAGCAAGAACATAGATCCTAGAACATAAATTTTGATCCACGAAGGACACGAAGCGCACGAAGGATATATAGGCTATCGACTATCGGAATTAATCAGCCACCTCAACATATTCCGATAGTCGATAGCGTACACTCATTGAATCCGGCCAATCTCCAATCGCCAATAACTGCGCACCAACTACTATGGGCTATGTTCTTTGCGCTAAACATCGGGTAATTGCTTATCATTGACCACCAAGGCGGCGGCGACAAGGCTAGCCAACACTTCAACTTTTTGCTGCACTTCAGGGCTGAATGGCACAATTGTATGTTGCGCTCGATCAATACAGTTGATCAATTGCAAAACGCCGATCACCTCAGTCGTGCTATCTTTCAGCGGCACAGTCAGCAACGACATTGAATGATAGTTCATGGCCATATCAAAGGCTTGCGGGCCAGAAAAATCATATGAATCGCTGCCATAGACATCGATCACGTTATGCGAAACCCCGCGATGCACCGTGGCCGCAGTAATGGTGCGCACAATCGGCTGGCCTTGATTATCGTACAACGCCAAAGCCGGAATTGGCAATTGCTGATCGAAAGCACTCAAATTAATCTTCAACGAATCAGTTTGCATGGTAACTGGACGCAGGGTTTGGGTTGAGGTGCGCAAATACAAGGTACAAGCATCTGCTGAGGCCAGTTGTTTGGCGGTCGTTACGATCGTATGAAACAAATGCTCAACATCATCTTCGCTAACCAACTGCACACCCAAGGGCAAAATCGAGTCGATCAACTGGGCGGTATGGGAAGAATATTGATCTTGCGCCGCCAACAAGGCCGCTTTGGCTTGGCTAATTTGCTCGTTCAACAAAGGATGATCGCGCACCACAGGCAAGATCGTGCGATTCAGATGTTGGGCAATTTGACGATAGAGCCAAGCACTCAACAACAGCCAAATCAGCGACCAAGCGGCAAATAACAATACCACTGCTAATGAAAATGGCTGTTTGGCCGTGCCAACCCACAATAAAAAGCCCACACCGACCAATAAAACCAAGGCCGAGCCAAGCCACAGCCAGCGCAAACGTTTGATCACCGTCAAGGCTACATCAGTTTCAGACGGATTTGGCATATCTAATTCTCACACTAAGCGTATCCCGATCATATCATGCGTTGTAGAATCAGGCCATAGAGCAATATTCCAATTGGTGTGCTAAATTCAATTCATTAGAAATTCTGTTTCGCCACCCTTCCGTCCCTCCGCCGGAGGGAAACGCAAGGGGTTTTCATCCCCCTGCACCCCCTAAATGGCATGAAGTGGTTGGCAATGGTTGTTTGATGAACCTAAAAATCTGTGAATTATGTTGGATGGCCTTCGTGCTCTTCGCGTTCTTCGTGGTTCCGCGCCAACTGAACCCTAGCCCCTGACTGTTGACTCTTACAACCTCGTCCCTATTATGCTCATTGTAGGTGAAGCCTTTGCTACTTGCACTTTTGGCACTTTTCTCGTTAAATAGAGCCAACATGTTAACGTTTACAAGGAGTAATCATGACAACACCGCGTCCTGTGTTGTTAGCCATAATGGATGGTTGGGGTTTGGCTCCGGCTGGCCCGGGCAACGGCGTTAGTTTAGCCAACACTCCCAATGTTAATCATTGGATGGCAACCTGCCCAACCACCCAACTGCATGCCTCTGGCCTTGATGTTGGCTTGCCCGAAGGTCAAATTGGCAACAGTGAAGTCGGCCACTTGAATATCGGCGCTGGCTTGGTAGTCTATCAAGATTCCACCCGCATCAGTGAATCGATCAAATCTGGTGAGTTTTTTGAGAATCCAGCGTTTCTCGAAGCTGTCCAAATCGTCAAAGAACGTGGCACAAATATGCACTTGATCGGTCTGATTGGCCGTGGCGGCGTGCATGCCTATGATATTCACCTCGCAGGCTTGTTGCAATTGATGGCTCAGCAAGGGGTCAATCACACCTACATTCATGCTTTTATGGATGGCCGCGATACCTTGCCGCAAAGTGGCCTTGGGTATATGCGAGAGTTGCAACAAACGATCAGCCAAATCGGCGTAGGCCAAGTGGCAAGCGTGATTGGCCGCTATTATGCCATGGATCGCGATAAGCGCTGGGAGCGCGTCGGCGCTGCCTATGCTGCCATGGTCGAAGGCGTTGGCCACACTGCCAGCGATCCAATCAGCGCGATCGAGCAAGCGTATTTGCGCGATGCTCGCGGCGATGAATTTATCGAAGCAACGGTCATCACCGATAGCGCAGGCGTGGCCTTACCCCGGATCAGCACTGGCGATGTAGTGATTTGTTTCAATTTCCGCGCCGATCGGGTACGCCAAATTACCCGTGCCTTGATGCAGTCCGATCTCAACACCATGATCCAAGAATGGTATGCCAATCAAGCCGAACAAGGCTTGCAATTGCCGACCACCATTTGGCAACGGCCTGAGCAAGTATCAAATCTGCATTATGTCACGATGACACAGTATGATGCGACCTTCCCGTATGCGATTGCCTATCCGCCGCATTACATCACTGAGCCATTAGCCAAAGTGATCGCCGATGCTGGCAAGCGCCAATATCACAGCGCCGAAACCGAAAAATACCCGCATGTCACGTTCTTCTTGAATGGGCGGCGCGAGGAACCTTTTGCTGGCGAGGATCGGGTGATGGCGGCCTCGCCCAAAGTCGCCACCTACGATCTTCAGCCCGAAATGAGCGCAGAAGAAGTAGCTGCCAAATTGCTCGATGCGGTCAACAGCCAAATCTACGATTTCTTGGTGGTCAACTTTGCCAACCCTGATATGGTCGGCCATACTGGGGTGATTCCGGCGGTGGTAAAAGCCTGCGAAACTGTTGATCGTTGCTTGGGCCAAGTTGTGCCAGCAGTGGTTGCCCAAGGTGGTGCAGCCATCTTGATCGCCGACCATGGCAATGCTGAGCAGATGATTGATCCGCAAACAGGCGGCCCCCACACGGCCCACACCACCAATCTTGTGCCATGTATTTTGGTCGCCGACCCAGCTACAGGCCTAACCCGCGAACAGATCAGCCTGCGGGCTGGTGGCCGTTTGGCCGATCTGGCCCCAACCATCCTTGATTTGCTGGGCTTGCAAAAGGCCGCCGCCATGACCGGAACCAGCTTGATCGAAACCAAATAAGAATAAGCCACTGATTTAGCCCGCTGACACGATTAACGTCAGCGGGCTTTTTTGATCTGTATAGATAGTGGTATGCGTTTAGTATCCTATCCTACGGATGGTTGCGATCCTTCAGTATTCACAGCAATGCCAGCCAGCATAATCCTTATTTGAGTCGTCTTTGACCTCATATTTGAATACCACACACTTCTGAGTATAATAAAATCCTTCTTTTATTTTTATCTATCAATAATATTAATTATAAAAATAATATCAATATTCATAACAAAAAACCCTCACACATTAGAGTGAAAGACATTATATTACAACTAAAATACTTATCAAATTCTTAATTTAAGTACTTTATTTAATAAAATAAAAAAAGTATACTATTGTAATAATAAGCCAAGAAATTCTGCCTCTACAGAAGAATTCTATAGACTGTGTGACGAATACTGCTTATGCGATGTTTGTTTATTCAAGGCTCATTAGTCACTTCATATGCAAACCTTGTACCGAAGGTATGCCCATCAGTCGGATGTCCGTCGAATTCATTTCGCCGTCATCAGAAGATCCAAAAAACAGTGTACGATGTGCGCAATCCAACTGGACAGATTGCTGCAACCCTAACCTTATATCGCTACAAATGTACGCTTTGTGGTTCAACCTTTCGCACAACCCCGCTGACAATGGTGCGAGGGGCCACATTAAGTCGTGGGTTGTATCACCTCAGCGGAGTGCTTTTCCTGCTAGGGCTTAGCTATACCCAAGTTACAAAATTCTTAAGTTCCTATACCGTCAATATCTCGCGAGCTACTGTTCATATGGCAGTTCAACGCCTAACTCATAACCAAGCATACAGCCGTGCTCGAGTATTTACGAAAGTACGACGTGAAAGTAATCAATGCCTATTGATGTTCGCACCAGCAGCTATCTGGGTTCCCTTGGAATTTATTCAAGAACATCATCAGTGGGCATTTCGGATTAATCTAGCAACAATTCCAGCAGAATATTTTCCATTGCTTGAAAGTAGTTTAAATTCGCTAGAAACAATCAATTCTGCGGTAAAGCTTCGATTAATTCGTTAACAACGCTCGCTAACGATAGCTCATATGCGGAAACCATCCAATTTCATAGTAGCTTGGAACCCGCAATCCCCAGTAGGCAATAAAAAATATGCCACCGACAATCACTGAGATGGCAGTAAAACGGGTAATTCGGCTTGGGTTGGCACTGAGCCAGCGCTCAAAACGACCACCTGTCGCATAGATAAGCCCCAACAAAACCAGCACCATAATTAAAATATTACTTAACCCTTGTAACGCTATTGCCAAGCCACCAAAGAATGGATCGCCAGCGACAATCGCATTGCTGAAGGCTTTGCGAAACAATCCAAAGGGTCGGCCTATCGTAAAACAGCCGATGAGGAGACCTAAACCAAAGGGCTTAAACCATGGATTGCGGGCAAATAGCTTAGCCAGCGGGTTTGGCAGAATCTGCAAAGTGTGCAAACCCCACCAAACAAAAATGACCCCTAAACCGACAAAAATAAAGCTTGATTGCGCTAAACGAATCGGGTAACCTTTACCAATTGGCAAGGTAGCGTTATTAAGGATTGGCAGTTTTTCGCCAAGGAGTGTCCCGATGATGCCATAGCTTCCGGTGATCAGCAGAATACCCAAAGTCATCCAGCCTAGAGTTCTCCAAAGACTCATAGTGCTTTTACCAGCGGTTAATGGTGCAATGCAGCTAAATACGACACAGTTACAAGCGGTGAAGGTTGCAGCCAGACCTGCAGCAATCGAAAAGATTACCCCCGATAGTAACGAGCTAGAATCCAAGACGAGTTCTTTTGCATCGGCTCCAACGATGGTATTGGCAATATTTGCCCCAAGTACATGGTCAGCCACCTCGAAGCTCCAGACAATCGCTAGCCCGAGGCCAACCAAGGCTGCGATTAGCACAATAATCCATGCTTGGCGCTGCGTTGTATCAGTGCTGCCACTAGCCGAACCTGCTACGTGGGTTGAATATGGTGTTTCTGTCATAGCTTTTCCTTTATGCGACAACCGACGTTGTGCGCTGAGCAACCAACAGGGTAAAGTTGCCACTCAAATCACAGTCGATCAGTAGTTCATCACCCGCCCGATATTTACCATGGAGCAATCCATTGCTAATTGGATCAACGATATGGGTTTGGATGAGGTGGCGTAAGCGTCGAACCCCACGCTCAAGATCGTAGCCATGATCCGTCAAATAGGTATGCGCATTTGAGGTTAGGTCGAGCCGAATTTCATGGGCTAGCACCATCTGGCGAACATCTTGTAAGAAGAGTCCCGCCAATACTTCAAGGTGTTCAGCTTGGAGCGGTTGAAAAAGAATCACATCATTCAGTCGATGGAGAAAATCGAGGCTCAGCGAGGTTTTGATTTTGTCAAGTGCTTGTTGTTTCAAGTGCTCATAGCGGGCTACTTGGTCAATTTCAGGGAGCTCAGCTCTAAAACCAAGCCCCGTTTGGCGCTTAAAGAGTTCAGTACCCACGTTTGCGGTGCACAACAACAACACATTTCGAAAATCAACATAACGCCCACGCGCATCAGTTATAGAGCCTTCTTCGAGGATTTGAATGAATATATTGATCACATCAGGATGGGCATAATCAATATTATCAAGCAAGACAACGCTATACGGACGGCGACGAACGGATTCGGATAATTGACCGCCCTGATCGTAGCCAATATAGCCAGGCGGAGCACCAATCAAGCGGCTGACACTATGGGCCTCAGCATATTCGCTCATATCCATTCGGATAAGTGCCTTGTTACTGCCAAGCAGATATTCCGCCAAGACTTTGCTCAACTCGGTTTTGCCGACCCCTGACGGCCCTAAGAACAATAAAGCCCCGATCAGATCTTGCTTCGTTTTAAGTCCGGCAAAAGCGCGTTGGATGGCTTTGGTTACCCCCCGAATTGCCTGGGCTTGACCAATAACCCGCTGACTCAGAATCTGCTCAATATCTTCGATACGGTTGAGACCATCGGAAAAAAGTTGAGCTAAGGGTATCCCTGTTTGGATGGCAAGCACTTGCGCCACATCACGCCCACAAACAACAGTGGTAGGCGCTTCAGCACTGGAAGCCGCATCGTGGGCTACCAGTTGGCGTTGCCGATAATACCAAACTCGACTCGCCGCTTCATCCAGAAGATCAATCGCCTTGCCAGGCAAATAGAGATCAGGAATATATTGGGCAGCCAGTCGTGCCGCAGTATACAAAGCCTCGTCGCTCAAGCTAAGCTCATGATGGGCTTCGTATTTCGGACGAATACCCTGTAAAATTGTTACCGTTTCCTCGATCCCTGGCTCCTGCACGACAATTGGCTGAAATCGCCGTTTGAGAGCACTATCTTTCTCGATATGCTGGCTATATTCATCAAAGGTTGTTGCACCAATGACCCGCAGTTTGCCACGAGCTAAAGCTGGCTTTAACATATTCGCTGCATCAACGGTATTTTCGCTTGCGCCAGCCCCGACGATCATATGTAATTCATCAATGAAAAGAATCGCATCGTGGTCGCTAATTTGGTCGATGACGCTTTTAAGGCGCTCCTCAAATTGCCCACGATAAATCGCGCCCGCCAAAAGTGAGCCAACATCAAGCGACCAAACCGAGGTTTTTTGAAACGATGGGATTGCGCCATGAGCCAATTGCTGCGCTAAACCTTCAACAATTGCCGTCTTACCAACCCCTGGCTCACCAATTAAGACAACGTTATTTTTGGTGCGTCGCCGTAAAATTTGGATAGTCCGTTCAATCTCGGCGCTGCGTCCAATCACCGGGTCTAGTCGGCCATTGCGAGCTTCTTCCGTCAGATTAATTCCTAATTTTGCTAGGAGTGAAGTATCGGCGGCATGCGCAGGAGCTACCTCGGTGGCTTTGGCCTGCAAGGCTGCGTGCAAGCTATCGCAGACAATGCTGCCATGCAGGCCTAAACGTGCCAAAATATAGGGAACAAAGCCCTTAGCCTCGCGGGCTAAAGCTAAAAGAAGCTGTTCAGGCCCAATCTGCTGTTGATTAAGTTGATCAGCTTCCCGTGCCGCAGTATCCAAAAGGGTTTTTGTATGAGGGGCCAGCGGGAGGTAGGCAGGAAGTAAGGTTTGTTCATCACGGGCATGCGGGGTAATCATGGTCTGAATAATCTGCCGAGTTTGGGGGTAGAAAACCCCTAATTCGTGCAATATCTGCACCGCAAGACCCTCTTTTTGCCGCAATAGCCCCAATAGTAAATGCTCTGGGCCTAAAAAACTATGGTTAAGGCTCCGAGCTTCTTCTTGGGCCAACAACATAATATGCTGAATGTTGGGGTTAAGCCGTTCAAACGTATTCGCCATAGTACCACCGCACACAAATCAAAGGCTGCAAACGACGCTCAATCCTACGTGCTAGCTGTATGGCGACCAACAATGCTGATGGTGAGCCAGCAGGTAATCAAGCCAAACAAGCCAACGAGCAGCATTGCAGGGCGTAAGGCCGTAAATTCGGCAATCCAACCATAGATCAAAGGAGCGATCAGCAGTGCCCCATAGGCCGACATCATAATTGGCGCAGCGACAGCTCCACTATTATTGGGTGATAACGGAGCCGCAGCACTGAGCGCCGTTGGTTGAATACCAGCTACTGCCAAGCCCAAAATAATAAAAGCCACAATCGATACAGGAATCGTATTAAAGAGCAGCAAGAGCGCCGCCGCAATCAGCATCCCGATTCCAGAAATCAGCAAGGAAACCCGACTCCCCAAGCGAGCAACAATTGGTGCATTAATAAAACGACCAAGCAGCATTGCTCCATTAAACAGGGCAAAAACGGTTCCGCTCAGCGCAATTGAGGCTTCTAACCCAAGTAAATAAATGACTGTCCAAACGACAGCGATGGCTTCCGAGGCGCTGCCTAAAAAACAAATACTTGCGAGGGCAATAAATAAAGGCTTTTTGTGGAAGCTCCCGTCTGCTGAATCAGCTGATTCAGTTTGGGCTTGGCTGGCAGTTGGGTAGCGGGCGGGAAATGTCGCAAGGATAATCGGGGAACAACAAATCGCTGCCGAAGCTATGGCAACTGCTTGATACGACCAACCAGATTCGAGGGCAAATCCGGTGATAAACGCCCCTACCATCACTCCGCCACTTGATAAGCCATGCATAACATTCAAAATATGCCGACCACTAGCCTGCTCAAAATCCATACTGGCACTATTGGTCGCCGCATCGAGCATAGCAAATCCGGCTCCTGAAAGAATCAGGCCAAGGATTAAACCCCAAAGATTGGCAATTGTCGCCAACACAAGCATGGCACTGACTAAAAGCAATAAACTCAAAATGGATTGCCATTTATTCCCAAGTCGTAGATAGAGCTGACTGTTAAACATCAATACCAGAAACCCTACGACTGGCAGGGCAAGCTGGACAGTCCCAAAAATACCTTCGGTCAAGGCTAGTGCAAGCATAACTTCGGCTAAGATCACACCCTGCACACCTAATACCAGACCAAATGCAATGAACTGCCCAGCCAACAACGCGATCAGCAGAGTTGGCTTCCAAGCCTGTTTGGTTGCGGGGCTGGCTTCATGGACGATTGATTGACTCATATGCTCCTCACTTGTACACATACCATCAACAAGCAGATGTGGTTGGAGGCATATTACAGCCCCCAACCACATTTCGGCAGAAACTGTGTGACTGCCTTATGCGCGAGGAATCCGAGGATCTTCGTCAGCAATGCCATCACAGTTCAGGTCAAGTTCGCCATTGATGGTGCCATGACAAGGAATCAAATTCACATTGAGTTTGCCATCGCCAGTTAGATCGCCGAGCTTACCACGGAAAGTTCCGTAGATCACGGTGTTAGCCATCTTGCCAACGACGGGATCAGCGGTGCTTACCAACTGCACGCTACCAGGGGCAATAATCCCCGTTTCAAGGTAGCGATTAAGATCAGTGTGGGCCCAGCCCCAGAAACGACCACGCACACTGCGCACAATCCCAACTTCGCGCAAGCGTTCGCCACGTGCGCCCTCGACTCCATCTGAGGCATGCATGTTCATTTCTTTGAGTTTGCCAGGGCGTAGGCGCTCGGTACCAGCAGCACGAGCCAACGATACAGGAGTAACAATCGGTGCCCCAACTTTAACTTTGCCCGATTGATAGAATGGGCGCATCGTGTTCGATTCATAGATGTGCTGGGTTACGGTATCGGTGATAGGGTAGGAAGCGCCACGGAACATAAAGGTTTCGTAGTGGTTGCTGCCATCTTCATGGTAGTTCAACAGTTCTTTCTCAATCACTAGATCGCTCATAAAGCTTGAGCTATTGGTACAAGCTAATACCCGACCAAGGATTGATGAAAACCATTGAGGTGAGAGCCGGGCCTGTACCCAACCCATGCCAGGAACATTCACATCGGCAAAGCCTGCAATTTGCAATGGCAAGGTTTGGTCGAAGGTGCGATCATTTTCATATTGAACTTCGTTGTAGACCATCGGATATTCTTGACCTGTTAATTCTTCGAGAAACAAGGTCGCCCAGTCACGGACTTCGCTATGGGGATCACTCAAGGCAGCAGTTAACGCTGGTACGGCTGCATCTTCGCCGACCTTAACCATCAACCAGAGCAAATTCCAGCGGACTGATGGGTCACTTTCAATGTTAAGGTGATTGCTCAAAACAGCTAAAGCAGCCTTTTGATTACGATGAGCATATTCCCAGAGTGCGCGTTCGCGCTCCAAGGCACTAGGATGATCAGCAGCAGCCTTCAGCAATTCAGCATCACTACGGGCATCAAAATTGGCCAGGTGGGAGACCGGAGGTGCACCAAAGCGGAAGCGTTCCGCAATATCTTGGAAGGATTGATTAACGATCAGGTTGTTCAAATCCGACGTGTTTGATCCGGTTGCCATTTGTTGTTTCAACATCTGAGAACTCCTTAAGTTAGCCATTGAGAACCTATAGGCGGTTGGAGAATTCCCGTATTGCTGCTTGCGCCTACCCTTAGTATGCGCTATCGGTATCTGCTTGTGTTCTTCGATCTTTCGATCTTTTAACGTTTTTTTACTTTAACCTTCAGCTTGAATTGCTACGAGTTCGGCAGCTGCTGGAGGAACTGTTCCATAGGTGATGCCGTGTTCAAGGTAAAATTTCAAAAGCGTGAGCGCCTCACCCCAGCCAGTAGCACAGCCTAAACATGCTTGAAGTGATGAGGTCGTTTGCTTGTAGCCTTGTTCGACCAAATGGACGAACGTTCCAGTGCCAAGCGGCTTTAATGTAAAGGCTACGGTTGTTGGCTCACCACTTGGCGACCACTGAAATACAAAGCGTTGGGCAGGTAAGGCCTCAAGTACCGGGCCGCCATCTTCGGCAGTCCAACGGCCAGCCCCAAAATTCTGCCAACGCAAGTGAATCTTGCCTCCAGGCCGAGGGTCGATTGTTGTTCCTTGGGTAAACCACGCGTCCCATCCTGCACCCGTTGTCAGGGTCTCATAGACGCGTGCGGGTACAACATTGATATAGGTCACAAGTTCAATTGGTGGTACCGACTGAGAATCAGCCATGATCAAATCCTCCCAAACCGCCCATGCAAGGCTTCATAGGCACAGACTTAGGCCACAACTTGAACGCTCTCGAGCGTATCAAAGCCGCGGAACATAAACTCAAGGTTATCTTGGTCAACTCCGGCGTATACTTGAACAAATTGCTTAATATTGCCGTTAAAATCAAGCTGGTACGCTCGTCCACGCAGCGTTTCAGCAACCCATAATGTATCGTCCTGAACTGAAATTCCCGAGCCAAGAAAGCCAGGCTGAGGATGCCAGATAATCCGATGCTGGCTGCTGCCGGCCTCCATATGAAAAACCATACATTTTTCTTGGGTGCCTTCGCTCATCGTGCCTGCGAATGAACCATCAGGTAGCCGTACAACTCCAACCAGCGAGGCATCAACCCCCGAGATTTCGCCAACGATCTCTTTTGTGCCAGTTCGGGTATTGATCCGAATAATCTGGCCGCCACTAGCTTTGCCATGCGGTTGACGGGTATTCGCAACCAACACATGATCTGGGCCATCAACACTTAGCGTCGAGGGCTGATCAAGCTCATCGGCAAGCACTGAAATCGTGCCAGTCTGAAGATTGATCGCGATGACCTTGCCATTGCCTTGCCAATTGTTAAAATCGCAGGCAAGCACTTGTGTATCATCAGGAGTGATCACTAAACCAGCCAAATCAAGCATCTGATCTTGGTAAGGCAGGCCTGAGACCTCATCATAGGCCGTAAAAGCTCGCAGCAAATTGCCGCTTTGAGCATCAATCTCAAGAACGGCGCTGGTTCCGGCAACCCCAACGTGTGAGGCCGTAGGGCCACGCATACCACTCATCGAAACATACACCCGACTGCGATCTGAATTGACCGCGACATCCCAAAGATGTGCCTGATAGGCGCTAGAAATATCTAAATATGGGCGGCTTTGGCCATCACGGAGCAGCGAAATCCGATTAGAACGTTGATCGACGGCCAATACATCGCCGCGCTTAAGGGTCGTCGGGGCATGGGCCGTTACAATAAACATGGTATCGACAACCTTATGCAACGCTGGGAGTTGGGTCAAACTATGCACATGGATCGCCGAAACAATTTGTTTTTGAATCGTGGTTAAAGCTTTTGAAGAGGCATCGGCAGTAAGGACGGAGATTGTGTACTGGTTTGTTTGGATATTCGGCAATCCTCGGATCACTGGAACATCGTCGGCTGGTTCTAACAAGGCTTTTTCAGTTGCACTTGAGGTCATGGACTAACTCCTTTGGACAAAAAGCTCAAGCTGTTGCTGAGCAAGTACCATAAAATAAAACAATGCGCTAAGAAGGGGCGGATCAGTTGGCTGCATTGGGCGCAGATTGAGATCAATATGGTTTTGATAGCGACCATTACGAACCCATAAGGGCCGATCACCCATGCCAACCAAAAGATCTTCTCGTTGCCAATCGAGTAATAAAAACGATCGAGGGTCTTGCGACCACTCGAATGCTGTTGCAAAAACGTAATAACGGCCATCGGCAACGGGTGGAAGCATATATAAGCGGGATGCAGGCGCAATCGTATAGGCAATCGGCTTGCCTTGAGGCATTGGTAAGGGATACAAGCCAATTAGGGTGGGTGTTGCTGGCCGCTTGGTTTTAATCGCAACGGGTGTTTGGGTTGCTTGAGGGGCATAAACCGAACCCATAGCGATTTGTTTGTGTGAATGAAATACGCTTGGTAATGCTCGTTTTTGGGCTTGGAGAAACGCCTGAAACAAGCGCCAATTGTCTTGATCGGCTAACTCGCGAAACCCTTGCGGTGAAATACCTACCAACTCGGTAAAACGTGAACTAAAGGTTCCGAGGCTGTTATAGCCAACCTCGTAGCAAATATCGATCACCCGCAGGGTCGTATCGATCAAAAGACGTTTGGCGGCATCTATCCGGAGTGCCGTCAAATAGCGGCTGGGCGGAATTCCCACAATCGAACGAAATACTTGGTTGAAATAACATGGACTGAAGTTAGCCATTTCAGCCATATCATTCAGCGACATAGGATTCCAGAAATTCTGCCGCATCGTTTCAACGACCTGCCGAACGGCCTGTTGTTGATGCGTAATGCTTGAATGATCAAAACTTGTGTGCGCTGGTGGGCCATACGTCATACGCTATAGTTCCTTCGCTAGGAGCCTGATCCCAAGACTTCTTGCTGAAGTGGAGTCTGCCAAGTTTGCCAAGCATTATCACCATCGAACCAGAGTTTGCGCTCGACCATGATATATGTTCCATCAGGCTGGGGCTCGTAAATATAAAAATCGGTGATCGGCGTAAGATAAATATGAACTGTTGCTGCCCAGGTATCAGTTGCGTTGACCATATCGTGGAGTTGGCTCGTTTCATCAGGTAAGATCGGGGTTACATAGGTGGCCTCTAATACGCTTGTTTCTTGCTTTTGGAGCCATGCACGCTGAGCTTCGGTGCGGAGAATCTGATATTTTGCTTCGATGGTATGTCCAGCTAAGGCAGCAACCGCCCCAACAGTTCCATTATGATCATGAATTGGGCTGGCACTTTGGGGTCCCCACAACACAACCACAATTTGAAAATCATCATCAAAGGAATTAAGCAAGATCCGCGTATACAATCCACAACTAGTATTCGTAAGATTAACTTGGCGATTGGCTGGCTCCGAGACAAAGGCAATCAAAGCTTGCCTTAGTTGGGCAAGTTGGGTCGATTGCGCAAGGGCTTGGCGTTTAATCATTCGAATGGCCTGAATGAGTTCGAGTGGCTTCATCATGCAACTCCTTTTGTTTAGAGCCACCAACGTTCAGCACCCTGAGGCCTGCATCAACCCACGCATGGATTAACGCTAGCCATTGGGTTTGTGAATTTGCCAAGTGTTTTTAGCAATATGGATTGATCAGAAAAGGTATGTACGTGGTTTGGATGAATGGAATGTGGAATGCGAGAAGGATTGGTAGGGTGATTGGATTGCTTGACGCTAGCATACGCAACGTTTGGGCTAATTACTTCTTCTAGATTGCGCATTTTTTGTCAAAGAAGGGGGGCACTCTTCCATGAGACCTCAAATGGAAGAGTGCATGCAGATTTTAGGTTGTCAGGGCTGAGGGTATCGTCAGCAGTGGGGGATCAGTTGGGCGGCGACGGCGTAGACTCATTACGCCACAGCTCGTAAACGTATCTGAACGGAGCATAATAACACTGGCGGTTCTAGCAAACCAAGCCGTCTGTTCACAAGGTAAGAGATAGGCCAAGGGGTCATTCGACCAAGGTATAGCTCCTGCAAATAGATGGTATCGGCCTGGCTTTTCAGCCTTGAGTTGAAAATCGCCAAGTGCATTAAGAAAAACACAACTAACAGGCTGGCCTAAAGGCGCTGCAATTGGGTAGAGACCGATAAAAATCGAGCCACTAAAGCTTTCTGGGGCAATGATGCTCCCATGCACCGTCAATGCTTGTTGATCAGGTTTGGTTTCATGAACATATTGGTGGTGTAAACGATCCAAGCGCGGAGTTTCAAATGTGGCCCTGAGCAAGCGCAAGCGTCGCGGTGAAACCCCAACAACCTGGGTGAACTGGGTCGTAAACGTGCCTAAACTACTATAGCCTGCCTCGAAACAAATTGTAGTAATACTTAAATCGGTGGTAAGCAATAAACGCTTGGCCCGATCAAGCCGCAGGGTTGATAAAAATTTACCAGGTGGCAGCCCAACCGTTTGGCGGAAGATACGATTAAAATGGAAAGGGCTAAGGTTTGCAATATCAGCTAATTGTTCCAGCCGTAATAATTCATGGGATTGGCCCCGCATTACGCCAATAACCCGCTCAACCGCCGCGCTATAATGGGTTGTTTGATCGTGATCATGCCACTGGTCTGGTCTTGATGGCTGGCGAATACTCGATAGCGTTCCTCGTTGATCAGCAAGCTTCCCCTTTACCTCGTTGATTAATCCCGATTCCAAGGACATCGCGACCTCCTCAAATGACGAGCAGCAGATTAGGCTTCTACTCTAGGAGCTAGGTTCGACGTTGCGATCTGGATAGAACTGCGTTTGGCAGCCCAAGCCTGATAATGGAGCCAGATTCCCCGCATAATACAGACAATCGAAAGCGCAAAGAATAGATCAAACACCACATTTGCCATCATTAATAAGCGATAAACCAGCGCTACCGCAACCCCAAAGAGGCACTGATGCCACGGTTTACTAGGGGTTGTCCCAGGATCGGTGATCATATAGAAGGTAAAGAGGGTAAAGGCGACACTCGTCATCGGGAGCAATGCCGGCCCAAATAAATGTCCACTGATGATCGTTCCTAAGGCTGCTTGCAGGACGAACCCGCCAATCCAGCCAAGAATCAGCGGCAAGCGTTTCGTAAAATGAATATTCAGGAATGAGCCAGAAATGACGATGATGACCGGTATTAGGAGATCGGCTATGCCATAGATATTTTCGGTAAAATGATATGGCGGGACAATACTTACCGCAGGAAACAAGACTAATGCCACTGAAATTCCAAAGTTAGATGGGTTGAGAAAGTGGCGTTCGCCGCGGGCATGCGGTGCCCGAAACAGGGTTTTAGAGCCAATTGCCACAGCTGAAGCAAAAACAATTGGCCAAATCCGCTGGTTGGCATAGACAAGCATACTAATTGCAAGCCCAGTAATATGCGCAGATAGCAGAAAATCGACTATACAACGCCAACCACCGCCATAACGAACAGGCCGTGATTCATCACGGGCAGCCAACCACTCAAGCAATAGTTCCATTCCATAGGTCGTGGCTAGTGCGGCCACAACATATGACCATGGCTGTTCAAAACCAAAGACAGTCCGGCCTAAAATGTTCAAAACGGTAATGGCAATCGCAAAGCGACGGAGTGCCATCACCCGCACATCTGGTTTTGGATCGATCATACTCACACACACCTATCTAACGAGCCTCTATTGTACGCAGGTTAGCGCTACCCTTGCTGATTCTGAGGCTTGGTAATCAGCAACGCTGCAAGAGCATCAATTCGTCGAGCCGAGCAATATCGTATAATTTCCAGGTTTGAGTAATTGGCGCGTTTTTACAATCTCCCCATCCCTTGTTCGCCAGGTAATTTCGACATTAATCTGACTATCACCCTTCAGCTCACCTAAACCGAAATGCAGATCATAGCTGCGTTTGCCGGAGTGTCCATTACCACCATCAACTTGGGCAACCAAGGTACGACCATCGGGAAGGGTGATCGTGGCGCTTGCGCCAATTGCCGCCAAACTTGGGGTCGGATCGCTCTGATACCCTGATAACACGGCCAAAGGCTGATTAACGTCGAGCGGTAGGCGTAGGCGAAGGCCCAACGCTTTGGTGTTAATCGGGCTTGTATTGTGATAGAACCACGATGATTCCCATTGATTGGCTAAGGCAAAATCTAAGCGTCCATCACCATCAACATCGGCAGTAGCAATGCCACGGGTTACATGAGGAGTATCCAAATTAAGCTCGGCGGCAAGATTGTGATAGCGGCCAGTGGCATCACGAACAAAAAAAGGATTAATTTGATGCCCAGCAATATCATCGCCAGCTTGAAAGCTGGGCCAACTAGCAGGATCAGCCAATAAGGCATCATTACCAGTTGCTAATTCTTGGAGTTCAGGCCAATTATTAACCGTTCCTTTAACAAATCCGGTTGCCTGCACTATCTCAAGACTGGTATCGTTATTAAAATCCGCCACCCGAATATCCCATCCCCAGCCGCTGCGAGCTAAACCCAAAGCCTCGCTATGATCGCGGTAAGGGGCAAGGCCTTGGGTAAAACCTGTTTGATCTCCAGTGCTGAGAAAGGCAAAGTTACTCTCATGCAATCCATAATTGGTCGTAATGTTGCTGACAAGAATATCTGGAATAGCATCGCCGTTGAGATCGCTGAATTCAACACCCATGCCCTTGAACGAGTCATGGCCGACCCTTTTTGAGCTTGGGATATTAAACCCCGCTTGGCCTTCCAGTAATGAAAACTTTAGCTTGCCAGGCGTTGATTGATTAAGCAGTAACCGATCAGGGCCGAAATCGTTAGCAATATAGAGTTCTGGTAACAGGTCGCCGTTGAGGTCAGCAGCACCGAGTGCAAATGTCCAGCCATGATTAAGTTCGCGTTCGAGCACCTGCTCAACCGGCATAAACTGCACCCCAAATGGTTGATCAGGACGAGCAGTCCAGCGCAAGAAGTGTTTGTTTCCTCCGTTGAACGCTCGCGACATTGAGGCCTGCATCGACTCAGCCTTGCTCGAGTTTTCATCTAAGATCTGCGCTCCATCGGGAAAATAATTTCCTAGAATTAAATCTTGATGGCCATCGCCATCGAAATCGGCAAGTAACCCTGCACTGGTATACCAACGTTCGGACTGGCTCATGAGTTCTTCGACAACGAATCGCTCAGCGGTAAGCGAACCATCGGTTGGTTGTTGGAAAAACAGCAGTGGTGTGCGTCCCCAGTAATAAACCAAGAGATCAAGCACACCATCTTCGTTGAAATCACCCGGTAAACATCCCATTGGGGCCATCGTGGTTGGGTTATAGGGCCGTGGGCTGGGATTAAGCGCAAATGGCAGGTAGCGCAAATTGGCCTGAGATACGGGAGTAACAATCACTTGATCAATGCGTGGGTCAACATAGCAAATATCATTGGATAACCCATCAGCATCAAGATCGTTGATGGCGATTGCCGCTCCAACCGATGAGATCCAAGCGCTAATATGGGCCAGGCTCGGATTGACCGTCCGAATAGTCGATTGGGGATAACCACTTAATGTTGGCAGGATTGCGGGGGTAAATTGAAACGATTTGGCTAATTCGCTGCGTTCTGCTGCCGATAACTGTGGTTCTCGGGCTAAGCCAAAGCAGATCAATAGGATAAGGCTAACGATCAAACGTCCGTGATATTTTTGCCACAAGCTCCTAATCATACGCACAGCACCTCCTATAAGGAAACTTTTAGATACGCAAACAGTCAAGATCTAAATCACCTTGAGATGAATCGAGATCTAAACAATGACTGATCGGACTAGCGGTTTCGACACCGAAACTGCCAGTCTTAGCGGCTATGGCTATCGTGAATCACACGTTGGATGCAACGAATTAAAAATTACCCTGATAGATGGAGCGGTATTGGGTGGTAACAGTGGGTAGCGAGGAGATCGAGATGTTATATGCCCAAAGCCAAGTTGTTGTTACCACAGTAGATTGTGTTCTTGATGGCGGAAATGTTCCAGCAATGGGTAAAAGGGTTGTGGATGGTATGTGAGGATTGTGGTTGAGTTAGGGTTTTGCTGGTTCATTTAAGCCATTATGCGCCTAAGTTGCTGTTAAAAATTATCCTCCTTGCTCTATTATGTTGCGAAATAATCCTGTACAAGGATCTTCAAGCCGAAGCTTAACATATTCGTAGCATAAGAACAACTAGGGATTGTACTTTAGATCGTTCGAGATTTGGTGGTGTTGTGGTGTCTCAATTAATCGTGCTGATCCGCGTTGCGGCGGCAATGGATGTACCTCTACCCAATAACCTGCATCATCAGCCTGCTGTCGCAATCAATGCCAGTGGGCTTTTTTGATCTGTCTAGATAGTTGATCAATCCTAGGCAATTATGGTACTCTAGCGCCATTCCAAACATTCTCATCCATCACTCAAGCCACAAGTATCGTCAATATCCTATAACCAAGCCTTGAGAATATCATTGCATCACAACGATTTAGCCCTTGGTAATACGCTATTGTTGTGCTCGCTAGTCGCAATACTCATCACCGGAATATAGCACAATAGTCCTATGACAGTATAGGCCTTATCTGACAGATTGTAGCTAAACACTCCCCCTTATAGCCATATCATCAACAACAGGGTAGACAATCTCAGTACAAGGAAGGCAGGCTCTATGTTGCTTAACCGTGTCTTGACGTACCCACTGCGTCTCTCTCCCCTCGAAGCGACATTTGCGCGGCGCGGGTTTCCCATCGGCGATCGGCAAAATCAAGCACGGCTTGAAACAATCGGCAAAACATTTTTACATGGCTATCACGCTGCACTCGATAACCAAGGCTTAGGTCAACTCAAACGGCAACTTGAGCAGATCGACCCCCAATTACAAGGTTTTGGCTTCGAAGGTACAGGTATGGGCTTGGCAATCCTTGATCAAATTACACCATGGAAAGGCCAACGCGTCCAAGCGTTTTTAGCCAACGAAGGCCAGCATCAACGCTATGTTATTCATGTTGGGGTTGGTTGGGCCGTTGCACGGATGCGCTGGACACTGCCAAAGGTGGTGCAAGCGCTTGACCCGATCTTGCGTTGGTTGGTACTCGATGGCTATGGCTTTCATCAAGGCTATTTCGCTTGGCACGAATCGTTCATCCAGCAGCACTACCCCCAAAAATTCGATGCCAAACAACTGGCGATTTTTGACCAAGGGCTGGGCCGTAGTTTGTGGTTTGTCACCAGCTCCAACCCACGCATGATTGCCAATGTGATCAGCCGTTTTGCCCAAGAGCGCCAGATTAACCTCTGGGCCGGAGTTGGCTTAGCTTGTACCTACGCTGGCAGCAACAACCCCGAAGCCTTGCATGCCATCGCCGAATTGGGTGCAACCTATAGCACCGCGATTACTCAGGGGGTAAGTTTTGCCGCCAAAACACGTCTTCATGCTGGGTACGTCCCTGAGCATAGCGAGTTGGCCTGCCAGATTTTATGCCAGCAAAGCGTGGCTGAAGCGGCGGCTATTACTGATCAACAACTTCTCAGGGTCAATCAAAATGGATCAATTGACTCATACCACCATTGGCAAGAGTTGATTCGGGCTTGTTACTTGAAGAAAGAGGCCATCGCCGTATGAAACAGACCTTGTTGAAATACCAAACCCAGTTGCTGGCGGTCGCGGTGCTAGTTGGCACGTTTATCGTGGCCCAACCACCAACGCTTTCACAGGCTGAGCAAGCCGATTTGAGCCAAAGTTTTGGCTTTGCGCAGCAGCCCCTTGCCGCATTGGCGGGCCATACCCAGCGCTTCATCCGCCCAGTTAATCCAAGTTTGGCCCATATCGATGCTTGGATCTCGTCGGTTGGGGCGGCGATTGCCCTCAACGATCTCGATAACGATGGCTTATCCAACGATATTTGTTACGTCGATACCCGAATTGATCAAGTGGTAGTACAACCAGCCCAAACCAGCAACGCGCGTTATCCAGCTTTTGCGCTTGATCCAAACAGCCTTAAATACGATGCCAGCACAATGGCTCCGATGGGTTGTTTGCCCAGCGATATCAACGAAGATGGCATGCTCGATTTGATTGTGTATTACTGGGGGCGCACGCCAATTATCTTTGTCCAACAATATCAGGGAGCAAATGTCGATCTCAGCAGCCAAAGCTATGTCGCCCAAGAGCTTGTAACCACAGGCGAGCGCTGGTTTACCAACACTGGCTTGGTCAGCGATTTCGACGGCGATGGCCATCAGGATTTGCTGTTTGCCAATTATTTTCCTGATGGTGCGGCGATTCTCGATGCCAAATCCAGCCGCAAGCAAACCATGCAAGCCTCGATGTCACGTGCATTCAACGGCGGCGATAAGCACTTTTTCCTTTGGCAGCAAACCAGCACCGAACAAGCGCCATTTGTGGCTGTGCCCGATGTGCTGAGCGGCGAGTTGAACCACGGCTGGACGTTAGCACTAGGAACCTACGATTTCAACAATGATCTGTTGCCAGAACTCTACATTGGCAACGACTTCGGCCCCGATCGTTTTTTAATCAACCGCTCAACGCCTGGCACGATCAAATTAGAACTGGCTGAGGGCAGCGGGGGCTTCACGATTCCCACATCCAAAGTGATTGGACACGATTCGTTCAAGGGCATGGGCGTTGATTTCAGCGATATTAATAGCGATCAGCACCCCGATATTTTTGTGAGTAACATCACCACACCGTTTGGTTTGCACGAAAGCAATTTTGCCTATGTCAGCGATCCCAGCGCCAAACTCGATCAAAGTGAATTGCCCAATTACACCGACCAAAGCGAGCAACTAGGCTTTGGGCGCAGTGGCTGGGCTTGGGATATTAAGCTAGCCGATTTCAATAACGACCAGCGCGACGAAATTTTGCAAGCAACCGGCTTTGTCAAAGGCACAATCAATCGTTGGCCCGAACTGCAAGAATTGGCAACAGGCAACGATCAATTGCTCGCCGACCCCGCCAGTTGGCCGCGCTTCAGTGCTGGCGATGATATCGCGGGCCATCAAATTAACCCATTTTTTAGCCAAGCCGCCGATGGCCGCTACTACGACCTTGCCAAAACCCTAGGCTTTGCGCCAACCGTCAGCCGTGGCATTGCAGTTGGCGATGTTGATGGCGATGGTAAGCTTGATTTTGCCTCAGCCAACCAATGGGAAGATTCGATCTTCTACCATAACACCAGCCAAAGCAGCAATCAAGCGCTTGGTTTACGCCTGCGGATCGCCAGCGATGGCAAGGCCAGCAATATTACAGGCTTTCAACCAACCAGCGCGGCGATTCCGGCAATTGGAGCGCATGTCACGGTCAAATTGCCCGATGGTCGCACGGTTAGCAGCCAAGTTGATGGCGGCAATGGACATTCAGGCAAACGCAGCTACGATTTGCACTTTGGCTTAGGGGCACTTGATCCACAAACCCAACTTGAAGTAACGGTGCGCTGGCGTGGCCGCGATGGCAGTGTTCAAACCAGCGTCGTCCAACTCACACCAGGCAACCATACCTTGATACTTGGCCAATAATTGCGCAAGGAGTTTTTGTATGCAAACTGCCGTTCCTGATATTCGAATTATGGCCTTGCGCCGTTTTGCCATCGCCATCAGCTTGCTGAATATTCTTGGTCGCACGATTTTTGGCTTTGAGCAGCCATGGTCGTATGTATTGGCGGCCTTAGCAACCACCTATAGCCTTGAAATTGTGTTTGAAGTGATGCTGGCTCGCCAGCAAAAGCAGCAGCCCAATTTCATGGGTGGTTTTGGCAAATTGGTTGATTTTCTGTTGCCAGCCCACATTTCGGGCTTGGCAATTAGTATGTTGCTGTATTCGAATCAGCGGGTTACTCCAATTATTTTTGCTGCTGCCGTGGCAATTTGCTCCAAAATTTTGTTGCGTGCGCCGCTAGGTAAGGGCTATCGCCACTTTCTCAACCCATCAAATTTTGGCATTACCGTGACCTTGCTGCTATTTACGTCGGTGGCGAGCGCTCCGGCTTACCACTTTACCGAAAATCTGTATGGCGTAGCCGATTTGTTGCTGCCTTTGGTGATTATCATCAGCGGCTCGTTTTTGAACATCAATTTCACCAAACGCCTACCATTAATTATCGGCTGGGTTGGCGGGTTTGTCTTGCAAGGGCTATTTGCCATGTTCGTGACTGGACATAGTTTGAATGCCTCGCTCTTGCCGATGAGCAGTTTAGCCTTTGCCCTCTTTACCTTCTATATGATCACCGATCCAGGTACAACGCCCAGCCGTGGTTGGATGCAATTCGCCTTTGGCGCGAGCGTCGCAGCAGTGTATCGCCTATTGATCATTTTGCACATTCCCTACACGCTGTTTATTGCCCTGACCTTGGTGTGTATTGTGCGTGGAGCCTATTTGCACTACCACGCTTGGAACACCAAACGCCTGGCAGCAACCCAAAATCAACCCAACCTAGCCTCAGGAGCAGAAGCATGAGCCACGCTATTGCCATCGTCGGGGTGGCATGTCGCTACCCCGATGCCGATTCACCCAAGGCTCTTTGGGAAATGGCCCTTGCCAAACGCCGCGCTTTTCGGCGCATGCCCGACCAACGCCTGAACAATCTCGATTATATTTCGTCCGATCCGGCAGCTCTCGACAGCACCTACGTTGAATATGCCGCCGTTTTGCGTGATTATGAATTTGATCGGGTGCGTTTTCGCGTGCCTGGCCATAGCTTTCGCTCCGCCGATATGGCTCATTGGTTAGCGCTCGATGTTGCCGACCAAGCCTTGCGTGATGCAGGTTTTGCCGATGGTCAAGGCTTGCCACGTGAAAGCACCGGAGTGTACCTTGGCAATACATTAACTGGCGAGTTTTCACGTGCCAATACCTTGCGCTTGCGCTGGCCGTTTGTACGGCGGGTGGTCGCGGCAGGCTTGGCCGCAGAAGGCTGGTCGAGCGAGCAACGTGGCCAATTTTTGCAGCAACTCGAACAAAACTACAAAGCACCATTCCCGATTGTCGATGCTGAAACCTTGGCGGGCGGTTTATCCAACACGATTGCAGGCCGAATTTGCAACCATTTTGATCTGATGGGCGGCGGCTATAGCGTTGATGGCGCATGTTCATCATCATTATTAGCCATAACCACCGCCTGCACTGCGCTCGCCAGTGGCGAAGTTGATGTAGCCTTGGCTGGCGGGGTCGATCTCAGCCTTGATCCATTTGAGTTGGTTGGGTTTGCCCGCGCCGGAGCCTTGGCAACCGATTTAATGCGCATTTACGATCAACGCTCAGCTGGATTTTGGCCAGGCGAGGGCTGTGGCTTTGTCACCTTGATGCGAGCCGAAGATGCCTACGCCGAGCAACGCCCGATCTACGCCGTGATTCGCGGCTGGGGCATTTCGTCGGATGGCAGCGGCGGGATCACTCGGCCCGAAGTTGCTGGCCAAGTGCTAATGCTCAAACGTGCTTATCGGCGCACTGGCTTCAATATTGACCAAGTGGGCTATTTTGAGGGCCATGGCACGGGCACGGCAGTTGGCGATGCAACTGAATTGCAAGCGATCGCCAAAGCCCGCCTTGACGTGCAAAATCCTAATTTACCAATCGCCGCCGTTGGTTCGATCAAAGCCAATATTGGTCATACCAAAGCAGCAGCGGGCATTGCAGGTTTCATCAAAGCCACGCTGGCAGTGCATAGCGCAATTTTGCCGCCAACCACTGGCTGCGAACAACCACACAGTGCCTTGGAAACCTTGCGTGTACTTGCTACGCCCGAAGCATGGCCTGAACAAACCCCGCGTCGTGCAGGTGTGAGCAGCATGGGCTTTGGCGGCATCAACGCCCATATCGTACTCGAACAAGCTGAGCAAGCCAAACCAGCGTACAATTGGCAGCCGTTTATTGGTCAAAACCACAGCCAAGATCTCGAATTAATTGTGGTTGCCAAAGCTGATCGTCAAGCCTTGCTGACTGAATTGCAGCAATTGCGCCAACGCGCCGAGCAACTTTCCTACGCCGAACTCGGCGATTTGGCGAGCCACTATGCCCAAACCAACTCCACAGGTTTGGCCCGCGCCGCCGTGATTGCCAACAATCCACGCCAACTGGCAGCCAAACTTGATCTGTTGATCGCTCAGCTTGAAGCGGGAGTCAATCAACAGCTTGATTTCAAACAACAGATTTTTATTGGAATTGGCAAAAAACAACCAACGCTGGGCTTGCTTTTTCCAGGCCAAGGTGCGCCCCAAGCCAACCCCAAAAGCGCCGTATTTCAGCGCTTTGCCGAGTTGAATCGATTTTTGAGCCAAGCCCAACTCAGCCAAGCCGAGCAAATTAACACCGCCAACGCCCAACCCAATATTGTGCGGGCAAGCTTGGCTGGTTTGCATCTGCTCAAGCAGTTTAAGCTCCACGCCAGCGCTGCTGTTGGCCATAGTTTGGGCGAATTAAGCGCCTTGCACTGGGCCGGAGCCTACGACCAAGCCAGCTTAATCGAGTTGGCGCAAGCACGAGGCCACGCTATGGCTAATTATGGTCAAGCTAATGGCGGCATGGCCAGCATCGGCGCAGATCCAAGCACGATCAAAAGCCTGATCAACGGCGATCAGGCGGTAATTGCTGGCTATAACGGGCCACAACAAACCGTAATTGCAGGCAGCCGCGAGGCCATGAACACCCTCGTTGAACGGGCGCAGCAGCAAGGTTTAGCCGCCACCAACTTGGCAGTTTCCCATGCCTTTCATTCACCCATGATGCAGCCAGCGATTCCAGTACTCCAAGCGCATGTCGCAAACCTCAGCGCTCAGCCATTGCAAAGTACCGTCTATTCCACCATCACTGGCACAAAACTCAGTGCTCAGGTTGAGCTTGGCAGCTTGCTCAGCCAACAATTGACTGATCCGGTGCGCTTTGTTGAGGCGATTGATGGGCTAAGCGAGTGCGATTTGCTGATCGAAGTTGGCCCAGGCACGATTTTGAGCCGCCTGGCTAGCGAATGCATCGGCGTGCCCGCAGTTTCCTTGGAGGTTGAAAGCAATTCGCTAGCTGGCTTATTCAAGAGCCTTGCGGCAGCCTTTGTGCTGGGCAGCCCGTTGGATTTGAGCTATCTAGCCCAAACCCGTTTCAGCCGCCCATTTGATCTGCGCCATGAACCAAGCTTTTTGACCAACCCTTGCGAAACGGCTCCAGCCCAACTTGATGATCATCAGCCAAGTTTGAGCCTCACCATCAGCCCTAGCGCCCAGCTTGCCAGCCCAACCACCAGCAATGCGACTGATCCCTTGCAAATTGTACGCGAGTTGGTGGCTGCTCGCAGCGAGTTACCACTAGCCTCGATCAACGACAGCGACCATGTGCTTGGCGATTTGCACCTTAATTCGTTGACTGTTGGCCAGATTGTTAGCGAGGCAGCCCGCCTTTTGGGCTTACAACCGCCGTTGGCTCCAACCAGCTATGCCAATGCCACAGTTGGCCAATTGGCCCAAGCCATCAGCGAATTGCAAAACAGTGCCAATACACCCAGCGTTACCCCAGGCTACCCAGGCATTGCGCCGTGGGTTGAAAGTTTCGTGATCACGTTAGTTGAGCAACCAGTGCCCGCGCCCAAAATTAGCCGCTTGGCTAGCCAATGGCAATTGTTCCACGAGCCAAATTATGCTTTAGCGCATGCGCTGAGCAGTGCCTTTCAACAGCAAGTTGGCCAAGGCGTGGTAGTTTGCGTTGGCGAAACCGTTGATGCGGCGACGATTGAGCGCTTGCTTGAGGCCGCCCGATTTGCCTTGAGCCAAAGCAACCCCCAGCATTTTGTATTGGTGCAGCATGGCGAGGGCTTGGCGGGTTTTGCTCGCACCTTGGCCTTGGAAAATCCACAATTAGCGGTCGCAGCGGTGCATGTGCCAATCGATGCCCCCCAGGCTTGCGATTGGATCGTGGCCGAAGCGCTGGCCAGCACTGGCTATCTCGAAGCTCACTATGAGCACAACGGGCGGCGCACTAGCCCAATCTTGCAATTACTGCACCTTGGCGAGGATAGCGAATTACCGCTCGGCCCCGATGACGTGATTTTGGCGACAGGTGGTGGCAAGGGCATCACCGCCGAAAGTGTTTATGCAATCGCCAAAGCTAGCGGAGCCAAGTTGGCTTTGTTGGGGCGTTCGCAGCCCAGCAACGACCAAGAATTAGCCCAAAACTTGGAGCGCATGCAAGCCGCAGGCATCACGGTTGGTTATTGGGCGGTCGATGTGGGCGATGCAGCCAGCGTACAGCAGGCAATGAATACCATTCAAGCTCAATTAGGCATCGTGACGATGGTCCTGCATGGCGCTGCCCGCAACGTGCCCAGTTTGATTCGTAACCTTGATCGCGCTAGTTTCGAGGCAACGTTAACGCCCAAAGTCCAAGGTCTAAACAACGTTTTAGCGGCGCTGGATCAGCAACAATTGCGCTTTGTGGTCGGCTTCGGCTCGATCATCGGGCGCATGGGCTTGGCTGGCGATGCTGATTATGCCGTGGCCAACGAGCAAATGCGCCGAATCATTGAGCAAGGCCAACACGATTATCCCAATTGTCGTTGGCTCAGCATCGAATGGTCGATTTGGTCGGATGTTGGCATGGGCGTGCGGCTTGGCGGAGTCGATCAATTGCTCCAAGCTGGCATCAGCCCAATTCCACCCGATACTGGGATCAATTTGTTGTTGCGTTTGCTGGCTAACCCAATCGCTAGCAGCCATGTGGTCGTCACTGGACGCTATGGCGAATTGCCAACCTTGCAAACGATTCAGCCCGAGCTGCCATTCCTGCGCTTCCTTGAGCGCCAATGTTTGTATTATCCGCAGATTGAATTGATTGTTGAAGCCCAACTCTCATCAGCCAACGATCCATATGTGGTTGATCATAGCTATCACGGCGAACAACTCTTCCCAACGGTGATTGGTCTTGAAGCCATGGCCCAAGTTGCCATGGCCTTAACTGGCTCACAGCAGATTCCAACATTTGAGCAGGTTGCGCTCCAACGGCCAATTGTTGTGCCTGCTAACGAGCTGCTGACAATTCGGATTTGTAGTTTACAAGTTGCCAAGGGCGTGGTCAAATTGGCGATTCGCAGCCAAGAAACCTTGTTCCAAGTCGATCACTTTAGCGCGATTGCGCGATTCGATCAGCCTGCCAACTTCGGTGCTGCACCTAACCAAATTGACTGGCCAGTACTCACGCTTGACCCTGTTGCTGATATTTATGAGCCATTGCTGTTCCATCAAGGCCGCTTCCAACGCTTGCAAAACTATCGCTATCTGACGGCGCGGCACTGCATTGCCAACTTGGCGACGCGCAACGAGCCATGGTTTGGGCGCTATCTGCCCCAACGCAGCGTTTTAGGCGATGCTGGCATGCGCGATGCCTTGATTCATGCCTTGCAAGTGTGTGTGCCTTATGCCCAAGTCTTGCCAGTCGCGGTCGAACGGATTAGCTGCCAAAGCCCCAGCCAGCCTAGCGATTGGACGATTTATGCCCAAGAACGCGCTTGGGATGGCAACATGTTCACCTACGATGTGATTGCTGTCGATCAACAGGGCAATGTCGTAGAAGAATGGCAGGGCTTGCGTTTGCAGCTCGTCGAGGGCAGCGGCTACAAAGACGCATGGCCCGCCAGCTTGCTTGGCGCATATCTGGAGCGTCAAGTGCGCCAAGTCTTGCCGCATACCAGTTTGACCATTGCCGTCGAAACAGATCCCGCACTCGAACGCCAACAACGCAGCGATTTGGCACTGCAACGGGCCATCGGCCAACGTCAGCCAATTCAACGGCGCAGCGATGGCAAACCTGAGGTAGCAGATTATGTGGTTTCGGCCAGCCATTATGGCCAATTGACGCTGGCGGTTGCCGCCAAAGAACCGATTAGCTGTGATCTTGAGCCGATTAGCCCACGCAGCGTTGAGCAATGGCTTGATCTGCTTGGCGCTGAGCGCATGCAACTGGCCAAGCTCATTCAACAGCAAACTGGCTGGACGCTTGACCAAGCGGCAACCCAGATTTGGACAGCCTTGGAATGTTTGAGCAAAGTTGGCGCAGCTTTTGATAGCCCATTGCGTTTGGAACCACAAGCCGCAAATAATTGGTTGGTATTGCAGACTGGTCAGTATCGAATTGTATCGCAGCAACTCAATGTGCGCGATACCGAGCTGCCAGTCGTGGTTAGTCTGTTGGTAGGAGCCTAAGCCATGCACGAGGCCTATGAATACCGGCATATCGTTGGATTTGAAGAAACCAATTTGGTTGGTAATGTTTATTACGCCAACTATGTGTTATGGCAAGGGCGTTGTCGCGAAATGTTTCTGCGCGATCATACGCCTGAACTTGTACAAGCCCTTGCCCATGATTTAGCCCTAGTTACGACTTCGGTCAGTTGCGAATATCACTCTGAGCTGTTTGCCTTTGATGATGTGGTGATCGAAATGCGACTCAAGGAGCTACTGCAAAATCGTGCCTTGATGAGCTTTCGTTATTTTCGCCAAAACGCTGATAGCCGCACGCTGGTGGCGCAAGGTGAACAGGGCATTGCCTGTATGCGACGGGCAGGCAATGAACTCCAGCCTGAGCCATTTCCAGCAGCCTTACGCGCGGCACTGCAACGATATTATCAATAAAAGGAGGAAGATCGCATGCATCAACCAACAACCATGACCAGCAATCGCGGGAATTTCAGTTTCAGCCGCCTGATGGAATTGCTCAACGGACGTTGGCATAAACGCGCTAGCTACGCTTTTTTGGTGATTGTGGCCGCTCACTGGGCCGAACATCTCAGCCAAGCCTTCCAAGTCTATTCGCTGAATTGGAAGCTTTCCGAAGCCAATGGCGTACTTGGAATGTTCTTTCCATGGCTAATTAGCTCGGAATGGCTGCATTACAGCTATGCGATTGTGATGCTGGTGGGCTTGATTGTGCTGCGGCCAGCCTTCCAAGGGCGCTCACGCATTTGGTGGAATATCGCCTTAGGATTGCAAGTTTGGCATCACTTTGAACATTTCCTATTGCTGTTGCAGGCCTTGCTAGGCACAACCTTCTTTGGCTCACCAACCCGCACCAGCATTTTGCAACTGTTCTATGCCCGCATGGAGCTACACCTGTTCTACAACATCGTGGTGTTTTTGCCGATGATGGTCGCCATGTTCTACCATGTGTTGCCACCAATTGGCGAAAAAACTACCCCAACCTGTAGCTGTGCTTGGCATCAAAAGCCAGCGGTTTAAGCAGCAGGCCAGCCCACCAAAACCACATGGTGGGCTGGACCAAACCGAATAACAGGACCAATGTATCAGCTAATTTTAATTGACGCTGCTTGGGGGGCATGCTACCATACGGCTGGCAAACGATGTAGATGAGAGTTTTGGAATTAACTATGCAGCGTTCTTTGATCCTTGGCTTATTAATAATGATGCTTGGCGGCGCAACGCTGCCCTTCGTGGTGCACGCCAGCCCGCAACAACCGCAACCCAGCCAACAGCCCACGCATGGGCTATCATCGCTTGATGGTGGGGTGCAAGGCTTTTTGCAACGCCAAAACAGCAGCCTTGCCAAGCTTGATATCGATGGTCAGCCAGCCAGCCAGATCATCGAGGGCATGGCGGCCTATTACAATATCGAGGCGCGAATTGTATTGGCCTTGTTGGAAACCACCTCGCAACTGATTAGCAACCCAACCTTGCCAACCACCGCCACCGAACAGCCATTTTTAGCTGGCCCCAAAGGCTTTTTGAGCCAAATCGATTGGGCCGCGAAGGAGATTCGGGTTGGGCTTGGCCCCTATGATAGTGCGTTGGTACTGAATTTCAGCGATGGCACGCAACAAAAACTCAATCCCAATGATGATCCGCATGCGCTGACGGTTAAGCGTTTTTTAGCGTTCGAGCGCGATCAAGCGACATGGCAGCAATTAGTCGCCCGCTATAGCAAGGTTTACCACGATCTATTTCAAAACGAGCCAGTTGTCGCTCCCAGCACGCCGCCAGTTAGCACAGGCTTTTTGAGCATTCCATGGGAGCAGGGTGCTCGTATGGTGCATTCATCACATTTTGATCATACCTATCCCATGGTCGATAGCGGCGGCGATGGCAACGACGTGATGATCAATTATCAAGGCAAAAGTGGGCTTTCCTACAATAGCCACGATGGCCATGATTATTATTTTCCTGATTTGCCCTATGGTACGCCGATTGTAGCCGCCGCGCCTGGCTGGGCCTATGCTCGCACAACCCGCGGCTTGGGCGTGCTGATTCAACATGCTGGCGAGGCCGCTGGCTATGAAACGGTCTATTGGCATCTTGATGATTTTGCCCCAAGCTTCAAGGGCTTTATCGATGCCGCTAAACCACGTTGGGTCGAGCGCGGCGAATTGCTCGGCTGGAGTGGGGCAACCGGTTTTACCACGGGCGCTCCTCACTTGCATTTCGAAGTTCGACACAATGGCAATCAAGTTGATCCCTATGGTTGGTATGGCCCTGGCGCTGATCCATGCACCAATTATGTCAAATGCGAAGCCAGTGTTTGGCTTTGGAATGATAGCGTGCCTTGGAGCCGACCTGATGGCCCAGCCCCGACCGATACCACGCCACCCAGCGCCTTGTTGACGATTAATCCAGCTGAAGATTTGGCCTTGGTCGCTCATTTCGAAAACAACCCCTTACCAGCGGTTGGCCCAATGGCCGCTAGCGATCAACTTAGCTATAGCAGTGGTAAGTTTGGTCAGGCAGTCAAGGTGGGCGATGGCGCATTGACCTATCCAGCTAGCCCAACGCTTACCCTCAATCAAGGTACGTTGGCATTATGGGTGAATGTACCCAAAACATGGCCTAGCTCACGTACAGGCCGCCATTATTTGCTGGCCGCCTCGCAAAACCCAGTTGATCCCGATAAAATCTATCGCAACACCTTGGCGCTACGCCACGAACAAACTGAGCAAGCGATCTGGACATTTTGGACGGTCGATCAAGCAGGTCAAGAGCATAGTTTGAGCGTGCCCGATACACTCAACGCAGGTTGGCATCACTTCGCAATTAGTTGGGATCAAACGACTGGCAATAAGCGTTTGTTGATCAATGGGATGTTGGTCAATGAGGCGAGCAAAGTCAGCTTGCCCAGCGAAGTTGGCGAAGATTTAAATGTAGGCCGCTGGACAATTGGCGCTGGCATCAGCAATGTGGCAATTGACGAATTGCTGAGCTACAAACGCCAATTAGCTGCTGATGAAATTTATCGGCTGGCCACCAGCGAACAAGCCCTCGCGGCCAGCAGCACCAGCACCGATCAACACGATCTACTGATCTTAACTCCAGCGCTCGATAATGGTGGTGGCGTAATCAAAGCTCAGCTTGGCATCAACGGCATTTACGCTGCACCGATGACCTATTATCGCGCCTATCGCTGGACGTTACCTAACGTTGAAGGTAGCTACACCATCAGCGTGCGGCTAACTGATCGCATGGGCAATACCACCACGCTCAGCCAAACAATCAGCATCGATCATCCGCCCCAAGCCAGCGTCAATATTCGCGATATTAATGATTTGGGTGCAACCTTGGTGCTTTCGGCAACCGATGCTAATCAACCGTTGGCAATGGCCTTGAGTGCCTACCCCAGCCCTAGCTTCAAGCAATGGGAGCAGTTCAGCATCGAACGTCAATGGCAGTGGAATCCAATCACCGCGCGGCGGGTCTACGTTTGGTTCCGCGATGCCAACGGCAACGAGCGCGGCCCGATTGTGGCTGGCCCAGACCTCTTCCGCGCCTATCTGCCCCGAATTGAACGCTAACACCGTTTTGATCCACGAAGAACACGAAGGGATTCAGGGATCAGAGGTCAGAAAGATGATATTTTCAAGCTGGCCCCTGACCTCTGATCCCTGAATCCTGACCCCTCAAATCCCTCTGCGTCAGCTTGCCATAGCCATCAGACATAATAAGAGCCTGCATAGATGCTATAGAATGCAATCAAGGTAATCAAAACCCGAAACCATGTAAGGGTTACATTTAGCCAATTGCTTGCCAAAGCTGGATAAAGATAGCTTTGAAAAGCAACTACGCTACAACTAACCACACTACTTGCTAGAACATAGCCAAAACGCACATTATACGCACCCAATTCATCAAAATCGAGTTCCCAAATAATCATGCCAACCCGAAGTGGGCTGCCTATCAAGGCTTTATGCGCAAGATAACCACCAATCAAGCTTGCTACGGTCAAACTAAACAGGAGTGCATGCTTTTGGGGCCGATGCAGGAGCAAGTAGCCAAGATAGATGAATAGTCCAGCAAAAAAGAGTTGGTGCAAAAGATCATAACGCCCACTAATAGAAATTTGGCGATTGGAAACGGCGTAAAGCCACTCATTTGTTGATTTTTTGCCACGCCACAATGGCCCACTCAGCCAGATCAATGCAAAGCTCGCGGGCAAATACCAGCCGAGAATGAAACGTTGCCACCACGACAGTGTGCTTGGGGTATCGGCAGCAGGCGCGAGATACATGGTAATCCTCCTACTCTATGAATCGCCCTCAGTCTAGCAGGTGGTGGGTGGCTAGTGTTGCAAAAAAGTAGCAAGTTTGGAGCAGGTTAAGTACAAATTATGCTTATTAAAAAGCCAAACCTCGTCAAAGCTGCTTGCATTGACGAGGTTTGGGGTGAAGTATATGGAGTTTAGGCCAGCTAAACAATCTTAAAAGCCTTGGATAATCACGCCAAACATAAGCGTATAAAGGGTTATACCACAAACGGTACTCGCTATCCATCCAAGGATAATACTCGGAATTTGTTTCCAACTAAAGCCTGTCACGGTTAAACGGACAGAGGTTAACACGCATCCAATTCCTATCCCTGCAAGGAGATGGCCTACCCGAATGCTATATTTATCAAGATCATTGATCGAGATAGCCCAGAATTGATAGTTTGCTCGGACAAGCATACACCCTTGATACACAATGTAGGTAATTCCAATCCCAATGAGTAACCCGACCATACCCTTTGACGACGGCTTGATGAACCGAAGATAGAGCAATGCATTGAATCCCATAAAAATCAAAAACACGATACGCAGCGGCGCAAAATCTTGAGTATGGAAACTTGGTAACTCAAAGAGCCGATTAAGGGCAACACTTCGGCTAGGAGTCATCCACAATGGGCCAGCCAACCATGGCAAGGCAATCAGTGCTGGAATAAACCACCCAAGAATTAGCCAATGCCAGCGTTGATGAGGTCGAAATGTCGCCTGCGGTGCGAGATACATGATGATCTTTCTCAATAAAACATAGAACTTATGGCTCCATACTTGATCATACATAGAGCCATCAAGGTTATCCATAATGCCCCATAGTCAAAAACCCAAAGGAAGATAGGACGACGGACAAACCATTGACTTAGCACAATTGGAATCATGAGGGCTAGTGCTACGATTCCCGTCAGGATTATGTGTTCGCTAAAAAGCCGATAGCGTTCAAGTTCGCCAAAGCTAACTGACCAGATTAATGGAGCAGATCCATTAATGATGATTATCTCAGCAATAAACCAGCTAATTCCAAGTAGTATGATGAATATCCCACCAAGCAGCCTTGAGCGTTCAAACAATCCACCACACCAACTAAGAATGCCAATCGCAAATGTCAGGATCAGGACATAGCGTAGCAGTGGAATATCAGCAAACCCCACACCATTTCGATTAAATGGCTGAATTGATTGATTAATGATTGACTGAAGCGGACTACCAATCACCCAGCGGGGCGATAAAAGCCAAATCAATGCAAGGCTTGCTGGCACATACCAATGCATGCAGCTTCGTAATAGCCAACCAAGCAAATTTTGATTCGTGAGTAAGTGATTGGTTCGTTTGATAGTTTGCGGTGCGAGATACATGGTAATACTCAATCCACTCAATGAATCGCCCTCAGTCTAGCAGGTGGTGGGTGGCTGGTGTTGCAAAAAAGCAGCAAGTTTGTGGCAGCTTACCTGCATTTTTAAGTTTTCCACCACGAAGAACTCGAAGGTCAATACGATGGTTCTTATACATCTATCGGCAATTCAGGCATTGGAACAATCTAAACTGGGCGTTCTTCGCGCTCTTCGCGGTTACATTTCAGGCCAACAACCGATCTCCGCTACCCATAGTGCTACAAGTTTAGCCTAATCATGGCGCTATGACTTATTCTAGTCATGTTATTAAGGAAATATTGACTTTTGCTGCGGGCTATGGCGTAATAGTTAGGAATATTAATTTATTCACTGGAATAAGTTTCAGCAAGGAGGCCAAGCGCAAAACCTAGGAATCTCAGCGGCGAGATTATCGAAGATTAGCCAGACTTGTAGTTACAGTTCATGGAGGAATTGTATGAAACCCTCACGGTTTATGTGGATTTTTGCGTTACTTGTTCTTTTTGGTAGTTCTCTTCCCTCAACCCAAGCTCAATCGCGCAAAGACGGCGCGGTTGAACAGGCTGACGATACCCTGCCCGTCAACGACCCCGAACGCGGCATGATCTACGATGGCTTGACTCCAGCGAAAACTGGTCCGTGTGCTGGCATGTATGAAGTTAAAGTTGGCGACCAAATCTTCTGTAGCCACGGCCCCGACCCAATCGCCAAAGGCAAATCGGTTAAAGACGAAACCTTGCCGCTCGAAAAGGCCGCAATCAACCCAATGATCGTCTGTAACGGCGATGGCCACGCTGGTAACCGCACCCAAGTGATGTATGTGCGGGCTTCCGACCGACCTGATCGTTTCAACCAATTTGTTGGTTCGATTCGCCAATGGTCATCGGATATGGATCGGATCTATCAAACTAGTGCCCAAGAAACTGGCGGCTTCCGCGCGGTCAACTTCGTCACCAACAATTGTGAAATTTACGTGATGAATGTGGTCGTGCCAGCCGATGGCGACGATTCAATCGACAAAACTGCCAATGCTTTGAAAGCCCTCGGCCACAATCGCGCCGACCGCAAATATTTGACCTTCGTCGATAACAACATTTTGTGTGGCGTAGCCTTCTACATGCTCGATGATCGCCCCGACCAAAATAACGCCAATAACTTCGGCCCTGGCTTTGCACGTATGGATAACGGCTGCTGGAACGGCGCAACCGCTGCTCACGAACATATGCACACGATGGGTGCAGTCCAACGCTCGGCTCCCAATAGCACCGCCTATGGTCACTGTATCGATGATGAAGATATTATGTGCTACGTTGACGGCCCAGGCACGCCACCAATGCAAAATCGCTGTGGTGCCAGCCAATATGGCCGCTTCGATTGTAACCACGACGATTATTTCCACACCAATCCGCCAGCAGGCAGCTACTTGGCAACCAAATGGAACTCGGCCAACAATAAGTTCTTGTTGAAGCAAGCACCTGGCGCAACCTACTATCGGGTGCGCAACCGAGCAACCAACAAGTGTATCGATGTTGCCGAGGGTGGCAACCCCGCTAATGGCACGGTCATTCTGCAATGGGATTGCCACAACGGCTACAATCAACAATGGCAATTGATTTCGACCGACAATGGTTTTGTGCGCTTCGTCTCACGCGCCACCGGCAAGGTAATGGATGTAAGTGCCGCCTCGACCAGCGATGGAGCCAAAATCCATCAATGGGAATGGGTCGGCGGTGCCAACCAACAATGGCGCATCAATAATCTTGGCAATGGCTATTCAACCATTACAGCTCGCCACAGTGGGTTAGCGGTTGATATTCCATGGTGCGATGCAGCCAGCGGCGTGCAATTGCAGCAAGTCAATCCAACCAACAACGATTGTCAATCATTTGTATTTGAGCCAATGCAATAAGTTCAGCGCTATCACTCCTTAGCACACATACCACAGCAGCAAGGCCACTGGAGTTTCCAGTGGCCTTGCTGTTTTTTAGAACATATCGCTCATCCATGGGCGTGGGCTAGCAAAAATTGCCGCCAACAGGCCTAATTGCTCAGCATCGGCCTGCAAACTGCCAGCCAAACGCAAATCGTGCGGCGCAAGGTAGCCACTATACAAGGCTGCCAGATCACGTACATGCAGCGAAACTGCGCCATTGCCGCCACGCTCTAATCTGCCAACCCCATCACGGAGTTGCAACACCCAACGGCCATGGTTCCAATCCAAGCGTGGGTCAATTAAATCGAGGGCAATTTCGCAATTCAGCCAGCGCGGGAAACCACGGCGTTGGATGGCAAGCGGCGCATTGATAATCCGCAGCATCCAATCTAAATGCCAGTTATATTCAATACCTTGTTCATGATAGCGAAACAGCAATGGGTCGATCGGCGCACCAGGCAAGACAATTTTGCTAACTAATGAGCGATGACCAGCCCAAAAATCCAGCAGTGCATCTAAGGCCGCGCCCGTGGTTGCCACCCAATCGATCACTTTTACATCTTCGAACTGACCAGCCTGCTCATAGACCACATAGCCCACCGCTTGGCCAGCTTGGTCGCTCAAAATGTAGCGCAAACGTTCAGCGCGAGGCGAAACCATCACCCGTTCCCACATCAATTGCGAGCGTTCGAGTACCCCAGCTTGGCTCGCCGCCCAAGGATCGTAAATCGCGGCAAACGGCGCATAATCAGTTTCGAGCACTTGCCGCAGTGTCACACCATGATCACGCTTGGGCTTGATCAAACTAGGGTTCAATTGATACAAGATGCGACTGCCAGCCCGCTCGTAGCCAAGCGTGCGATAAAATTGAGTTGTAGCTGGATAGAGCGTTGAAATCGCCACATCTTGCTCGTATTGCTCACGCAACATGGCTTCCATCATCAGGCCGCCAACTTTGCGCCCACGCCATTCGGGGCCAACCCCAACCACCGTAATCCCAGCGGTTGGCTGGGCTTTGCCACCAAACCACTGACCCATCGGCAAAATCCCCAAGCCTGCGGCGATTGTCCCATCAACTTTAAAGGCCCGATATAAGCCAACCCCACGCTTCTGCATCCACTCGACCAACGCTTCACGGGTCATATTGAAATGCAAAGCTTGGCCCAACAATGGCGCTAAAACTGGAATATCGTCCTCGACGGCGTTACCATACCAATAATTCACTCTAAGCCTCCTGTTGGAAAATGGCTTGGCCAAGCAACCAAACGCTTGGCCATCAGAATATCGGGCTTGCCCAAACCATTGGCATCGGGAATCATGCCAACGATGCTAAATCCACAGTGTTGGTAAAATTCAAAGGGGTGGCGGCGGCGATTCTGAATTGTGGCGAGGTGTTGCAGCGGGTTGGGGAAAACATCGATGCCGCTGGCTGAGGTCAAAAAGGCTTCATCATCAGTGCCCAACATCAAGGTCAGGCCACCACGGGCACTACATTCAGCCTCTAAGGCTTGAACCAAAGCGCGACCAATGCCATGGCCTTGGTAATCGGGGTGAACTGCCAAGGGGTGCAATTCCCAGACATTGCCATCGTAATTTGGTTGGCCGCCAATCCAACCAACCACTTGACCCTCGATCAGTGCCATAAAACCAACTCGTTCGGGCAATAGCGCCTCTTGCATTTCTTCACGCGCATCGTCAAGAGTCGGCCAAGCTTCGGGCCAATGCTCAGCAAAGGCTAGCACCAACAGCTCAGCGGCTTGGTCGAGCAAGCGCTCATCAGCAACTAAAGCACGAATTTCCATGACACACTCCTTTGGCAAATCACAGTTGCACTCATCGATTAATCAGCCATGGCATTCGCCACAATGCAGCAATATTAACAACAATGTCCATCACAAGGATCAGGCCTTGGAAGGAATAACAGCATGCAACGCGGCGTGTTATGATTGAGCTTGCATACATTTCAAGGAGGATTTCCATGCGCCGTTTCGCCACAGTCTTTGCGCTGTGTAGCATTTTAAGCTTTACTTTGCCCTCAATTGCTGCCGCTTGTGGAGCGTTGATTCCCGCCGACGATCAGATTCGCCAAGCTGGCCTCAACGTGATTTTTGCTGTCGATGGCCAAGCCAACCAAACCACCGCCTATATTCAAATTAACTATGTTGGCGATCCCGCTGAGTTTGCTTGGATCTTGCCAGTGCCCAGTAATCCCAAGGTCGATGTGATTGAAGCTAGCACGTTTGCTGAATTACATACTCTGACCGATCCACGGGTGACCTTCCCTTCGCCACCTGAATGTTTTCCGGCGATCGTTGGAGCAGCACCCGATGGCGCTGGTCAAGCACCAAATGTGTTGCAACAAGGTCAAGTCGGCCCCTACGACTACAGCGTAATTGAGGATCGTGATCCAGCGGCGCTTGAAACATGGCTCAAAACCAACGGCTATCAAACTCCAGCTGGTTTAGAAGCTGCCCTAAAACCCTATACCGAAGCTGGCATGCCGTTGATCGCCATGAAACTTAAGCCTGGCGCTGATACCAACGATATTCAACCGGTCGCGATCAGCTTCACGGGCACAACCCCAATGCTGCCGTTGCGCTTAGCAGCCTTGAGCAGCGAACCCAAAACTCCAATTACGGTCTGGATTTTTGGTGAAGCTCAGGCAATTCCAACCAATACTGAACGCTTTACCATGCGCGAAAACGATTTGGCGCTGACGGCCTACGATGGCTCGAATAATTATAAAGAATTGCGCAGCGGCGTGTTGGCAAGCGTAGCGGGCAAAGGCTTTTTGACCGAGTACGCCCAACAAAGCAAATTTCTCAACCCTCAAGATAGCCTGCTGAAGGAATTGACCAGCAAATATGCCTTCTTGACGCGGTTGTATGCTGAAATTTCACCTGAAGAGATGCTGTTTGATCCAACCTTTGGTTATAGCCCTGATCTGCCACCACTTTCCAACAACATCGATTTGACCTATCGCGCCGAGCCATACGATTGCGAAACTGCGACCTTGCACACGGTGCGTCGCCAGCAATACGATGCGGCCAAAGGCAATCGCTCATCCGAAGAAGAAGCGACTGCCAATTTGCGTCGTGGCCCCTTGCGCATCGGCACACTGTTGGTGATTGGCGTAACCATGGGTTCGATCTGGCTCTTGGCTCGTCGGCCCAAACGTCGCCCCAGCGCCTAGAACTACGCTCAACCCCGCTCTCACTGCGGCAGGAGTGGGGCATTCCAAACGTCGTGCTGGGATGCTTCCCCCTCGCTCGGCGGGAGAGGGGGTCAGGGGATGCTTACAAGGATAGGCTTTAAGATCCCTCACCCCCAACCCCTCTCCCACTGCGGCGGGCGAGGGGCGTTCCAGTGACTATGATCAAGGGTTTCCCCCTCGCCTCGCGGGCGGGAGAGGGGGCTAGGGGGTGAGGGCATGAACAGCGACGGTGCATCCTACCCAATGGTTGTTGAAAACCTACCCTTGAAAGGTCAGGGATGAGGGCATGCCAATCGACGATACATCGAACCCCAGCGCCTAGAACTACGCTCCTAGGCCGTAATTAGCGTATTGCAGTTCAACCAAAAACCCATTAAGATACCAGTAGCAGCTTGACCTCATCACTCGATTTATGATGCCCGATGAGGTCAACTGTTTTGTTTGGAGGATTATCTGTGCGTATTGTTTTGGATGCCAGCGGTGGCGACCACGCCCCTCAAGCGACAGTAGCAGGCGCAATTGCCGCTGCCCGCACTTGGGGCGACCAAATTATTCTCGTTGGCGATGAGGCTTCAATTCGGGCTGAACTCGCCAAACACGATACCAGCAACCTCGATTTACCAGTGGTTAATGCACCTGAAATGATCGAAATGACCGAGCATCCGGCCCAAGCGATTCGCCGCAAACGCAACTCTTCAGTTGCGATCGGCCTGCGTTTGGTGCGCGATGGCGAAGCCGATGCGTTTGTTTCGGCTGGCCATAGCGGCGCAACCATGGCTGGAGCGTTGTTCATTCTTGGACGCATTCGTGGGATTGAACGACCTTGTTTGGTCACTCATTTTCCAACTGTCCATGGCCATGCTTTATTGCTCGATTCGGGCGCAACCACCGATTGTAAGCCTGAATATTTGGTGCAATTTGCCCAAATGGGCAATGTATATGCTCAAAAAATCGTCAATATTGCCATGCCACGAATCGGCCTTTTGGCGAATGGCGAAGAGGCCAATAAGGGTGATAAACTGGTACAAGACACCCATGTACTGTTACAGCAACGCAGCGATTTGACCTTTATTGGTAACGTCGAACCCAAAGATATGTTAATCAATGGCAGCGCCGATGTGGTGGTGGCCGATGGTTTTGTTGGTAATTTGGTGCTCAAATTCGGCGAAGGGGTCTTTAAAATGATCACCACCGCCGCCAGCAATAACATCAAAGCCGAATGGCGCAAAAATCTGGTCCTAGGCTTGCTGCCAGCCTTAGTAGCATTGACTCTGCCAGGCAAAGGTCGTTGGCGAGCATTAATCGCTGGTCTAACTGGCTTGACATTGCCTGCGAGTATGGCCGTTGCACCACTTTTGGCCTTACGCAAACGCATGGATTATCGCAGCCATGGCGGCGCACCATTATTGGGCGTTAATGGAATTGCGATTGTTGCTCATGGCAAATCTGATGCGTTAGCAATTCAAAATGCAATCGGGCAAGCTCGCAATGCCGTTGAACAACGGGTAGTCGCAACCATTAGCCATGCCCTCGAAACCGTTGAATTAGTACCCTCGGCCTAACTTAGGAGGTAAACCGTATGGCGCTTCGTGAATGTCCTAATTGTCGGGCAAGTGTAGATGATGTAAATCCGTTTTGTTCTGAGTGTGGAACCCGGCTCAACGCTGCGCCAACGGCTGCCGAAGGGCCAACTCAAGCCTTGCCGCGCTACGATGGTCAGGGCGGCAGTTTTCCACCACCAGAACAAAATTATGGTCAAGCTGGTAGCTATCCACCGCCACCACAACAAAATTATGGTCAAGGCGGTAGCTATCCACCACAGCAAAATTATGGTCAAGCTGGCAGCTACCCACCACCACCGCAACAAAATTACGGTCAAGGCGGTAGTTATCCACCGCCACCACAACAAAATCATGGTCAAGCTGGTAGCTACCCACCACCACCGCAACAAAATTATGGCAATCAGCAACCGTACACGCCCGCCAACTATCAACAACCAAATTATGGCGCGGCCTATCCCAATGCCAGCGTACCGACCAAACGCAGCAATAACACCGGAATTGTAATCGGGATTGTCGTGGGGATTCTGGTGCTGATCGGGGCAGGCGTAGCCTTTTTGATGGATGGCGATAATGACGATCCAAATAATAAAGTCGTCGCAGGCAATGCGACCAGCGTCGCCACCGCCACTGCACGCCCAACCCGCACCCCAGCGGCAGAAGCAACCGAGGAGCCAATTCCACCAACTGAAGAGCCGAGCACTGGTGGCTTAGCCTTCTTGGAAGACGATTTTTCGACCACCGATGAAGCTTGGCCCGATCAAGAAACTGCCAGCAAATCGGGCAAATATGCCTATGTCGAAGATGCCTACCAAATTCATGTGTATGTCAATGAACGCATCATCTGGACATCGACCAACGAAACATATAGCGATGTTGATGCCCAAATTGATGTAAAAATGGTCAGCGGCGACCCAACCAATGCAGCCGGCCTTGTGCTACGTGAGCAAATCGATGGCGCTGCTTCAGGCAGTTTGTATGTCTACCAAATCGATGGTCAAGGCAATATTGCCTTCCGTCGCTACGACAAACAAACCGAAGAATGGACTAACCTCGTCGATTGGAAATTCAGCTCAGTTGCCAATGATGGGATTGGCGCAACCAATCGGCTGCGCGTGGTGGCGGTTGGCTCGAACTTTACCTTCTATTTGAATGGTGAAAAAGTTGCCACCTACAACGATGATACCTATGCCAACGGCGCGGTGGGCTTCGGCGCAAGCACCTTTGATAATGGTGATACCTTAACCGAATTTGATAATTTACGCATGGCTTATCCCTAGGCCAATGTCAATCTGGCCCAACAACGCGGTTGGGCCAGTCGGAGTAGTTTTGTGTCATATCAACTGATCAGCATCAGCCAGCAGGCCGCCGTTACCACGGTTAGTCTTAATCGGCCAGAATTGCACAATGCCTTTAATCCCGAACTGATTGGCGAATTACGCCAAGCGCTGACTGCGATCGCTACCGATAGCTCGACGCGGGTGGTCATTTTAACGGGCAACGGGCCTTCGTTCTCAGCCGGTGGCGATTTAAGCTGGATGCAAGCCAGCGCCAGTTACACGGCAGAGCAAAATATTGCCGATGCTGAAAATCTTGATGCCATGTTCGATTTGCTCAATAGCATGCCGCAACCAGTCATCGGGCGGATCAATGGTGCAGCCCTCGGCGGTGGCGCTGGCTTGGTGGCTTGTTGCGATTTAGCGGTAGCGGTCGAGCAAGCAAAATTTGGCTTTACCGAAGTCAAATTAGGCTTGATTCCAGCAGTAATTGCCCAATATGTCGTGCCCAAAATTGGAGTCAGCCAGAGCCGCGCCTTGTTCATTTCAGGCGAGCGTTTCAGTGCCGAACGCGCCTTCGAAATTGGCCTGATCCACGCAATTACCAGCGAAGATGAGCTTGATCAAACGGTTGGCTATTTGGTAGAACGGATGCTCAGCGGCGGCCCGCAAGCCATGGCTCAAGCCAAAAAGTTAGTTCAAGCGATCTGGGAAATGGAGCGCAGCGCCGCCAAACGCTACGCCATTGAGGCGATCGCCCAAGCTCGTACCAGCGCCGAGGGCCAAACTGGCCTAGCTGCATTTTTAAACAAGCGCAAACCGCAATGGTAAGACCTTCGACGAAAGGATAGCCGCTATGTACGATGGTGATCGCGCGGTGTCAACCATTTGGCATGAGCAACTTGAGTTGTTAACAAAAACCGCTCAAGAACATTTTTGCCTACACAATGCCGAATTGTTGATTCAACGCATTTGCGCACTGATCAGCCACTATTTGCAAACGCCGCGGGTCACCATCGCCCTCATTCAACACGATAGTTTTGTGGCAGTTGCCAGCGCCCTTGGCCCTTTAGAAGACCCAAGCTATCAGCAAGCACCACGTTTGGTCTACAGCGCTGGAGCGGCTTGGTCGGCGGTTTGGCAACAGCAACGCAGCATAATCACTCCTGCGCCAACCCCTGATGGAATGTGCCAACTCAGCGTGCCAATTCTGCGCAATGCTCAATTACTGGGATTAATCGATATTCAAAGCCCACAGCCTGAGCATAAACTAAGCCTTTTACAGCCAATTATCGAGATGATCGCCCAGCAATTGGCGCTAGCCTTGGGCACACTTCCTAGCCATCGTCAACATTATCGCGAAGATCAATGCACCCAAATCATCGAAAAAATCAATCTGCATATTTTGAAACATCTTGATGTATTAGCTGAGCCACAACAGATTATTGAATTAATTTGGCGTTTTTTGCCGTTGCAAGGCGCTGCATTGTATTTATACGATGAACAAGGTTTGGGCTTATTAACCCATATCAATGCAGCCCATGTGCCAACTCAGCGTGGAATTCAGCCGCTTAGCCCCAGCTATTACGAGCAAATCGGCCAGCAATCAAGCCATAACTCGGCCAAAATGTTGCTAGCAGGGCAGCATGGCATCGATATTCATGTACCGGGCAATCAAGCCAATCTTGGTTTGTTACACTTAATTCCTGCCACACCGTTTGAAGCTAATGATTTGCTGGCCTTGCAAGAGTTTGGCGCACGCTTAGGCTACATTTTAGAGCATAATCGGCTGTTTCGCTCGATGTATGTGGCCAATGAACGCAATGTGCTGTTTGCCCGCATCGTCAGCCATATTCGCCAAACCATGAATTTGCGCGAGGTCTGGCAGGATGTATTAGCAACCCTCGGTTTGGGTTTACGGGCCGATTTCTGCACCGTGGCTTTGTATGAGCAAGAGCAACGCTTGCGCTTCCATGGAACCTACACTACCTTGCTGCTACCCGATCATCTGACGGCTGCCGAGGCTTTGTTGCATAGCGAAATGCTGCAAGCTTTTCAGCAAAAGCGCTCGCTGACGATCGACGAATATCACGATAGCAATGACCCTGAATTGCGCGAACGGCTGCTGGCCTTGAATATTCATGCCTTGGCTTGGGTTCCCTTGGTCGCCAACGGCCAATGGCTGGGCTTTGTTTGCGTCTACAAAGTGCAGCGCCCCTTCCTCTGGACGCTTGACGATTTGCGCTTAATCAACGATGTAGCCGATCAATTGGCCTTAGCTTTGCGCCAAATGCAGCTCTACGAGGCCGAACGCCAACGCCGCCGCGAATTAGAAGCCTTACAAGAAATTATTCGAGCGATCAGCGGCGAACTCAATTTACATGCTTTATGTGGCAATGTGGTCGAAAAAGTAATCGATGTGTTTAAAGTTGCCGCCGCTGCGGTGCTGATGTGGCACAACGATGGCAGCGCCATGCAAGTCGTGGCCCACGCAGGTTTTTCCGAGCGCTATCTCGATTCGCTGGAGATGAACACCGATACAGTGAATTATTGGATTTCGCGCTTCAAGCCACCAACACCCTTGTATATTAGCGATATTCGGCGTGTTTCGCTGATTGGCGGCGATCCAGCTAGCGCCGAGGGTTTGTCATCACTCTTTGCTCAACCACTGATGGTTGATGGGCGGTTTAGTGGTTGGTTGCAAATGTACAGCCGTGGCAATGTGCGGGTTTGGAATCCTGAGGAAAGTCATCTAGCGGCCTCGATTGCCCAACAAATTTCTCAAGCAATTCATACAGCCCGGCGTTATGAGCAAGAGCATTTGCTACGCACCGATGCCGAGCAATCGTATTACCAGTTGCGCAGCGTGCTTGACGAGCTAGAAAACACTCGCGAAACCTTGATCAATTCGGAAAAGCTGCGGGCTTTGGGTCAACTTGCCAGTGGCGTTGCCCACGATTTCAACAATCTCTTAGCTTCAATTTTAGGTAATGCCCAATTTTTGCTGATTCACGAAGATGATGCCGATCGTCGCGATGCCCTGCAAGTAATCGAACGTGCCGCCAAAGATGGGGCGGTCACGGTGCGCCGGATTCAAGAGTTTGCGCGGGCCTCCGAAACAATCTACGACGATATTGTTGATTTGCGTGATGTGGTTAATATTGCGCTCGAATTTACCCGCCCTTCGTGGCGTGATAAAACCCAGCAACGTGGGATTAAGCTCGATATTAGCACCCATTTGGCTGCCGCCCATGTTCAGGGTAGCGCCGCCGAATTACGCGAAGTCTGCGTTAATTTAGTGGTCAATGCAATTGATGTCTTGCCCCAAGGCGGCACAATTACGATCAGCACTGGCACAACTGGCGAGTGGTCGTACTTTACGATTGCTGATAACGGCCCAGGCATCGCCCCCGAAGATCGCACCCGTATTTTCGAGCCATTTTTCTCGACCAAGCCAATTGGCGAGGGCACAGGCATGGGCTTGGCAGTGGCATTAAGCATTGTGCAACGCCATCGTGGCAAATTATTGACTGAAGATGTGTATCCGCATGGCGCTCGCTTCGTGGTGTTACTGCCAATTCATCATGCACCCCAACCAAAACCCCGCCCCGTTGCGATTGTGCCCAAAACTGCGGCCCAGCGTATTTTGGTGGTTGATGATGAGCCAGCAGTACGCAATATCGTGGCCAAAGTATTGCGCCACGATCAGCATGAAGTGACCTTGGCTGGCTCTGGTGAAGAAGCTTTGCGCTGGATCGACGAACAAGCCTTTGATCTAATTATTTCCGATTTGGGAATGCCTGGGATGAACGGCTGGGATGTGCTTGAACAAGCGCGACAACGCCGCCCAAATATCATCGCGATTTTAATTACTGGCTGGGGCTACCAACATGATGCTGATTACGCTGCGGCGCGAGGTGTTGATAGCGTGCTCGGCAAGCCCTTCGAGATGCAAACCCTACGCAGCACCGTCGCCGATTTGATTCAAGCTCGCAACACACAAGGCCCAAACCGTGTATCATAGGGAGCGGGTCAATTTCGCATCGTCGCACCACGCCCAACCGGCTGCAAGGATGTTTCCACGTAGACAAGGAGTGTACGCATGTCGTTAATGGATGTATTGCGCCAACAAGATCCCGATTTGGCGCAAGCTATCGACTCTGAAGCTGAACGCCAACGCCATGGGATTGAGTTGATCGCCTCTGAAAACTATGTCAGCAGTGCTGTATTAGCTGCCCAAGGTTCGGTGTTGACCAATAAATATGCTGAGGGTTATCCGCGCAAACGCTACTATGGCGGCTGCGAGTTTGTTGATGTCGCCGAAGATTTGGCGATCAAACGCGCCAAGCAACTCTTTGGTGCTGAACATGTCAACGTGCAACCCCACTCGGGAGCGCAAGCCAATATGGCGGTGCAACTGGCCACGCTTGAGCATGGCGATCGCGTCTTGGGCATGAGTTTGGCGCATGGCGGCCACTTAACCCATGGCCATCCACTCAACTTCTCGGGCAAATCGTATGAGATCCACGGCTATGGCGTTGATCGCGAAACCGAACAGATCGATTATGAAGAAGTTGCCGAGATTGCCCACAAAACCCAGCCTAAGATGATTATCTGTGGAGCCAGTGCCTATCCTCGCAACATCAATTTCGATTTGCTGCGCACGATCGCCGATAATGTTGGGGCGATTTTGATGGCCGATATTGCCCACATTGCAGGCCTTGTCGCCGCAGGTTTACACCCATCGCCGATCGGCGTAGCTCAATATGTCACCACCACCACCCACAAAACCCTGCGCGGCCCGCGTGGCGGCATGATTATGTGCAGTGCTGAGCATGGCAAAAATATCGATAAAACCGTATTTCCAGGCGTGCAAGGTGGGCCATTGATGCATGTAATCGCGGCGAAGGCCGTGGCATTTGGCGAAGCCTTGCAACCCGAATATCGCGACTATATGCGACGGGTCGTCGAAAATGCCAAGGTTTTGGCCGAAGCCTTGACCAACGAAGGCTTGCGAATCGTCAGCGGCGGCACCGATAATCACCTATTGCTGGTCGATTTGACTCCAGTGAATGCCACAGGCAAAGACGCAGAAAAAGCCCTTGACCACGCTGGTATCACCGTCAACAAAAACGCCATTCCCTTCGATCCCAAGCCACCAATGACAGCCAGCGGCTTGCGCTTTGGTACGCCTGCTGCGACGACTCGCGGCTTTGGGCCAAACGAAATGCGCCAAATTGCGGTTTGGGTCGGCCAAATCGTGCGTGAATTGGGCAACAAGAGCCTGCAAGCCAAAATTGCTGGCGAAGTTCGTGAATTGTGCGCGGCCTTCCCAGTACCAGGTCAACCAGAATACGTCTAAATCAACCTACTTAACCAGCTTAGGCGAGGCAGTCGAACTACGACTGTCTCGCTTGGCGTTTGACAAGCGGCCATGGCTGCGGTATCAATGAGATATATAATTTAGCATTTCAAGAATGTGGAGGACTTTCGCTCATGCGACGACACGCCCAGTGGTTGCTGCTCTGTTTGGTAATCGCAATCCTAGCAGGCTGTGGTAGTGAAATTACTACCAGCCAATCCAAAGTCTTGGTTGAGGTTGGTAATTCCTCGATCACCGAAGCAGAATTTACCACCTTTTTGGATTTAAATTCCAATATTATCAACCAAAATGCCAGTGGCCTTGATGCCAATACCACCCGCCAACAACTTTTAGATCAAATGATTTTACAAAAAGTGATTTTAGAAGAAAGCGCCAAGCTTGGGGCGGGCATCGATAGCGTTTCAGCTGAACAAACTACTATGATGATCGATCAGGCAGTTGGCAAGGAAAAACCAACCTATGCCGATTACGAAGCTTTTGCCAAAGAAAATCGCTTTGGTACGGTTGAAAGTATGCGAGCCTATGTGGCCCAAATTTTGACCTACGAAAGCTATGCCCAAAAGCTCGAAGTCCCCAGCGCAACCCCCCAATTCCACCTGTTCCATATTTTGCTTTCAAGCGATACGGTCAGCGAAAGTGTGGCACTTGAGCAAGCCAACCAGGTGCTAGCTCAACTAAAAACGGGCGAAGATTTCTCAATCCTCGCCCAACAATACTCGGCAGACCCTGGCAGCGGCAGCAACGGCGGCGACCTTGGCTGGTACACCCAAGAGCAATATGCCGGCTTTGTGCCCGAATTTGCGGCGGCGCTGAATACGCTCGAAATTGGTCAATTGAGCGAACCAGTGAAAACGCAATTCGGCTATCACATCATCAAAATTACCGAAAGCCGCAATGCGATTAGCTTTGGCACATTCCAAGAATTAATGGACTCACCCGAAGGCAATGCCTATATCCAAAGCAAAGTCGAAGAATATCGCAAAAATGATTTGATCAAAAATTACGTGCGCGCCGAGGAAGTGCCCTTCCCTGAATCAGTCACCGTTTTCCAAGATCAATAATCAGAGCAATGCCAATGGGCGTTACGACAGGATGCATCGCTCATCCTGTCGCTCTTTATTTAAGGAGCAATGATGTTAAGCCAACTTCTTACGCAATTGCCACTTGATTTGAGCCAAGGCTTTCAAGTTGTGCCCGCTCATAAATTACTAGCCCCAATTCCGGCTCCTGCCGAGGGCGCTGATCGGGCTTGGTGCGAATTACAAAATATTGCCGAATACCCAAGCTTCGTCAGCCCACTACCGTTTCAAGCCACTCAAGCCCTGATCATTACTGAAATCGATGTAAGCAAGCTAGCAACGGTTCGAGCCAGTTTATTGCGGCGCTACCCTGCCGAACATCCTGTGCATAACTTAAATGAAACTGGCCTGAGCCAACAAACCCTCGCCACTGCTAGTAGTGCTCAAGCTTGGTATCTGCCAGCACTCAGCATCGAAACCGATGTGGCAAGCCCAAGCACTTTAGAATGGATTATGGCGCGTTTGGCGGGGCCACACGGCTGCCCATGGGATCGCAAACAAACGCATGCGAGTTTACGTGAATTTTTGCTCGAAGAAACCCATGAAACGCTCGAAGCCCTTGATGCCGAAGATTGGCCTAATCTCAAAGAAGAATTGGGCGATTTATTATTGCAAATTGTCTTTCATGCCGAGTTTGGTCGCCAAGCAGGCCGCTTCAACCTTGATCAGGTCTATACAGCGATTAACAGCAAGCTCATTCGCCGCCATCCGCATATTTTTGGCACAACCGAGGTTAGCGATGCCGACGAAGTATTACGCAACTGGGATGCGATTAAGGCAACCGAGCATCAGGAAAAAGGCAGCCAACGTGAGAGTGCGCTCGATGGGATTGCCAAAACCCTGCCGCCGCTGGCAACCGCCCAACTCATTGGCAAAAAAGCCGCCAAAGTTGGCTTCGACTGGCCCGATGTTAGCGGAGTTTGGGCCAAAGTCCATGAAGAAATTGCTGAATTGCAAGCCGCCACTAGCCCTGAAGAACAAGCCGCTGAGTTTGGTGATGTGCTTTTTGCCCTAACCAATCTTGCTCGTTGGCTCAAAATTGATTCAGAAAGCGCCTTACGCGGCACGATCACCAAATTCCGCCGCCGTTTCGTGGCGGTGGAGCAGGCCGCCCAAGCCCAAGGCCGCCAACTTAGTCAACTCAGCCTAAGCGAAGCCGACACGCTCTGGGAAGCCGCCAAACGAGCTGAGAAACAATAAGCATTCCCTCACCCCAACCCCTCTCCCACCGCGGCGTTTAAGGGCGGACAGGTTGGGGAATGGGTATTCATCAGTGTTAGGGGATGGCCGTCCCGAGCCGACCACCCCGCGTCACCGTCGTGGCCCACCGTTCGTGCAGCGCCGTTCCCGCCAACGATAGTCGCGCTCCCAGCGCTGGCTGCGTTCCCGTCCACAGCCAGCGCAGCACCCCATACCGCCCCAACCGAAACAGACTTTCTCGTGCCGCCCATGGGCGGCGCGGGCTGGGGCGATCCCCGCGTTCGGCCAGCACCGCCTGCGCCTCCGCCGTCCCGACCAGCAGCACCAGCACCGTCGCGATCGCCATGCCCAGCACCAAGGCCTCCTGCGTCGTCTGGCTCCGCGACTGGCTCGCCTCCCATTGCCAGCCCGCCGTTTTCCAATCGCGAAACAGGGCCTCAATCGCAGAGCGCCGCCCATACGCCTGCCGAATCGCCCCAATGCCCTCCAGATTGCTCACCAGCAGTAACGGCTCGTGACACGTCGCCTCCCATGCGGCCACCACTGTCACCGTTCGCCAGCCCGCCTTCTTGAAGGCATGACCCCGCCGCACCACGCGATGGCCTCGCGTGACCAGCGTGCGGATCATGGTTTCGGTGTGCCCCCGCAGTTGGATGCGGGTATGGCCTTGGACGCGCACGACCCAGCCCCAGCCGTAGGCCGCGACCTGATCGGTGAAGGCGGGGCAGCCAAAAGCACGGTCGGCCACGACGACGACGGACATGGCATTGGGCAGCACCTGCTGCACGCGCTCCAGCAGGGTGGCAACATCGGTCCAGAAGGCGGTGGCGCGGCGGGTATAGCCGGGATGGAGCACCCAGGCAAGCGGAATGGCGCGACCGTGATACCAGAGGGCGGCGGTGAGCAGGGTCCAGCGGTCGGTGTGGGTGGTTTCATCGATGATGACGGTGACGGATTCAGTGGGTGCGATGTGGAGGGTGGTGGCGAGGATGGCGCGATGGAGCGACCACGACAGCTGGGAATCCCGATAGGTGCGGCGCAGTCGGCGTTCGTGACTGGCGGCGTGGGCAGCGGTGGACAGTCCAAGGGCACAGCCCCAGGCCACGACGCGCGTGGTGATGGACGGCATGAGCAGGATGCTGACGAGCCAATCGGTGAGCCGACGGGCAGTCCAGGGCGAGAGGGTGGGCACGGCGGTGCGCAGGATGGTGTTGATCCAGTGGGCAAGGGCTGGTATACTCGGCATACGACCTCGGTTTTGGGATGGGTTTGGTTTCGTCACCACCCAGTATACCAACCCGAGGTCGTTGTGTGAACCCATGGTGTGCGTCCCTGTCCGCCCTTAAACACCGCGGCGGGAGAGGGGCGTTCCAATCGTCATACTGGAGCGGTTCCCCCTCGCTCGCGTGCGGGAGAGGGGCTAGGGGGTGAGGCAAAATAGTTAACGTAAGCGCGGGCGAATTGGCAAATTTGCCCGCAGCGTATGCACCCACTGCACTACCTCGCGTAAATGTTCAGTCTCCAACAGCGGCTCTAGCAACAAATGCTGCTCAGCCAAGCCCACCAAATCAAAAAACCAATAGATACTCATCAATGGATTGATATCGAGCTTGCTGCCCTCAGTTTTGCTGGTCAGATGATAATTGCCAAAATAGCCCTCGACCGCTGAAATAATTGAGCTGTTGATCACGCTAGGGTCTTGATAAATTCGCGATTGCGTCCAATGCACCGCCGCAGCGTAGGCTTGATAAACTGGCATCTGTTTGATCAGGCTACACGTACCTAGCAAAATTTCGGATTCAGCCAAGCTGGCAATATTCTGAAAAATATGTGGATAATGCATATCGCGTTCAGCGCCCAAGCCAATGCAGGTCACAATTTTGGTTGGAACCTCGTTCAACTGATTGACCGCAGCTAAGGAAATTGTATCTTCAACCAACGTGCCAATTTCGGCCTCGTCGCCCTGCACCAACGCATCAACCCCACCATCAATCAAGATAATTGCATCGATTGAGAGATGCTGGACCAAGCGGCGATAGCTAGCCAAGAGTGGCTTAACCCCGCTGCGCAAAAAAGCCCAAACCGTCAGCGGCTCGCCATAAGTTTGGCGAAACCACTCGGCCAAATACAACTCAGGAAAATAGATAAACGGACTGTAGCGCTGAAACAACGCCACTTGGGTAGCATCAATTGGGCTATGACTGGGCACGAACTCAGGGTCACGCGGCAGGCTCGGCACACCATAGACCGTATCGCCAAGATACTGTAGATTGCTAGCGGCTTCAAGATCGCTAAAACTAAAATTGGCCAAATGCACATTAAAGCCTAGTTGGCGTAATTGCAGAAAAATCGGCAAACCACAGAAAATATCAAAACCGCCGCCCATGCCTGCAATCAAGATGGAACGACGGCCTTGCAATTGGTCGAGAATTGGCAAATTAAGCTGCATCGAAACCTCGCTCCACAATGGCGAAAAGCCGCACTCTGAGACAGAGTACGGCATGGCGAAAAAGAGCAATGAAGCGTGAAGAATCGCCTTTAGTCGGTCGAGCGCTGCATAATAACGTAGAGCAATTCTAGCAGCACATTTTTAACCGAATCCTTTTGGGTTGCCACACAGGGAACAATTTTAACATGGGCTGGCAACCGCAAGGCGAGCCGCAACTCATCAGGTGCCCAAGCGTTCTCGTGGTCTTGCTTATTGGCAGCGACGACATACGGCGCATCACGTTGCGAAGTGAAGAAATCGATAATCCGATTTGTTTCACGGAACGTTTCAGGCCGGGTGCTATCGACCAACACAATCAAGCCGAGCATCCCCTCGGACAAGATTTCCCACATAAAGTCGAAGCGTTTTTGGCCGGGTGTGCCAAACAAGTGCAACACCAAATCATCACTAATGGTAATGCGGCCAAAGTCCATTGCAACGGTGGTTTCGCCTTTGAGCAACTTGGTATCGTCGGAGGCCTTCCGTTCGGTCGAAACCACCTCGATTTCACTAATGGCACGAATGAACTGTGTTTTACCAGCGTTAACCGCGCCACTGATAACCATTTTGACAGTCTGCATACGTCCTCCTAAGACGGAGCTAGGTTGCCGGTGGGAGTGTGGGAGTGTTCCAGCGCAGCGCCGCCTTTCTACATTCCCCTAATACGATTGATGATCCGTGAGACGAGGCTGCGTTTTGGTGCTCCTGCAGCGGCACCAGCACCAGCGCGTCCCGTCGCTGGGACAGGAGGGCGAGGTCGGGTTACCTCAACCAAGCCTGCCGAAATGAAGCCGTATACAATGCGGCTCACATCAAATTCACTCAAGCCAGTCCGACTAATCACTTCTTTGATCGAATCTTTGCCGTTGATGCGGGCAAAAATCCGCCATTCATCGGGCGTTAAGTTGATGCTTTTGGCCTTTTCGAGTGGCTGATCGACAAAGCGAGCGATCATATCGGTATTGGGAATATGATCCTTGATGCGGCCCCATTCATCGACGCGGCGTACACCCTCCATAATGAGGTTTTCCACCCCAAGCGGTACCAGCGATTGGACATCATCACGGTCGAGCTTCACCCCGGCATTGAAGCAAAACTCACCATCGGGCCAGCCAAACAGACTGTACACCGTCTCTTCTATGTGGGTTTGGATATGGCGTTGCAGATCTTCGCGCGTAAGAATATCGCTATCGATCAGCACCGTTCCAAGCGATTGATTGCCATCAGTTTGCTGCAGTTGCACCGCCTGCTGCGCTTGTTGCGGCGTGAGTTTCCCCGTGCGCTGCAACATTTCGCCGAGCGATTCGCGTTCTTGCGTTTGCGCGGCGTAGAGCAGTTTTCCCTTTTCAAAGTAGAGCGTTGCTGCGGCACTTTGACGGTTCAGTTGTAAACTGCCAGTTTTGTACCCGCGATCGATCAGATAAAGAAAATCAGCGAGTGCAAAGTCGCGCAAATTACCAACAAGAGCCATACAGATGCCCTCACTCTGGATGTACGATGTTAGGACGTAAGTGCAGGCCGAATATCGACCGCGATTGGCTGACTTTCAACCGTTTGACCATCGGCGGCCAAGACCCGCGCCAGGGCAGCGATTGCTACCTCAAGCATGGCATCATCGGGTTCGCGGGTGGTCAAGCGTTGCAGCGCCAATGCTGGTGTCATCAAACCACGCACAATCGGGTTGGTTGCCTTGCTTGCGGTTAGCCGCATAAGCTCGTAGGCAAGCGCCGCCACAAACGGCACTAGGATGATTCGACTTAGCAAACGTAGCCAAAAGGGAAACGTGCCAAGCAATGCAAATACAGGAATGCTGAGCACCACCACAATTAGTAATAAGGTTGTGCCACAGCGCGGGTGGATGGTTGTGAACGGTCGAACATGCTCAACGGTCAATGGACAACCAGCTTCGTAGGCCGAAACAGCTTTGTGCTCAGCGCCATGATACCCGAAAACTCGGCGGATTTCGGCGGTTCGCCCGACAAGTACCAAGTAGCCAACAAAAATGAGCAAGCGCGTGATGCCTTCAATCGTTTCGCGACTGTAGATGCCGAGATTAGCCCAATTGGCAATTCCCGAAGCCACCAGCAAGGGCAAAACGAAAAATAAGGCGATCGATATGCCGACCGAGGTGGTTACCAGCAGCGCTGTTTGCCCTTTGCTCAAGGGTTGCTCGGCTTGATCGTCGGTCACACTGGCCGAGAACATCAAGGCCCACATCCCAATCACTAAGGCATCGCCCAAAAGCTGAATGCCCCGCAGCAGTGGTAACCGACTCCAAAAGACCCGCCGCTCCAAATTCAGTTCACGGTCGCGAATGACGATCTGGCCGGCAGGTGAACGGACAGCGACACTAGCCCGGTGCAAACCGCGCATCATCACGCCTTCCATTACTGCTTGTCCACCATACGGAAACCGTTCAGCCATAGCGTTCACCACATAGGAGGATGGGTTGGTCTGTGTATCGTACCACTAGCCCTTGTCGTTTGACAAGAGGGCAGCCTAGTTATTTTGGTTGCGATCGTTGGGCAATGTGCCACGCGCTTGCCGTCGCGCCAACGACTTGGCTCCCGCTTTGACCCCTGCTAACAAGCTGGCAGCCTTGATCACTGGCGAAACCACGCCTTCAGCCACATACGAAGCGGTTTGCTTGGCAGTTGTGGTCGTCGATTTGGCATTTTCGGTAATGTCTTTGACCCGTTCCAGCACATCTTCGACCTTGGGCGAGATTTTTTCCTTGGCCAAGTTGCGTAACTCGTTGACCATCACCACCAACACGCCCACCAAAATAATCATTAAGGTGACAGAGAAGAGTTGGAAAATTGCCAAGAGGATAATCGCAAGATCGCGGGCTTCGTTCAGCCAGCCCATCGATATCAACAAAATCGGAAGACCAATCCCAAGGACAAGGAGGACGATGCCCCCGATGATGGCAAACTTCTTCAAGCAATCCTCCAGCGTACCGACACGACCAATCAAAACGTCGAAAGGTACATTTAATGCTTTACAAAGAGGGATTTGATCGCGGCGATTATAGCATATTGCCTAGAAATATGCCACACTTTCACCACAGGAATATTGTCGCCTTTTTTGCATTCCTAGGGGTTAAACGCGCAGTCGGGTTGCTAGGATTAACATAATCCATGCGGCGATCGTCGATTCAACCAATGGTACGCCTGCTGGGACTGGCCCAGCCCCAATAAAATGCAAATTAAAGGCATAGCTCATCAGACAGCCAATTAGCGCCGTGCCTAAAAAAAGTGGCAAATGTCGCCAACGCTGGCCCCAAAAGAGATGCGCCAAAGCTCCGTAAACGCTGGCAAGCAGCGCAATAATTAATGCTGCTGGCTCTAGCTCGCTCACGAATAGCGCTCCGTACTGATCCGACCACCACCAAAGACTCGATCATCACGATAGAGCACGGCAGCTTGGCCTGGAGTCACCGAACGTTGTGGTTGGTCATAGCGAATGTGCAGTGTGCCATCCTCGCGGGGGGTGATGGTAGCTGGCACGGCCTCGCCATGAGCGCGGATTTGCACCGCATAGATTCCGGCTTCGATCTGGCCATAAACGCTGCGCACATCGTCGATCACGAAATCGCGACGTTCAAGTTCATCTGCGTCACCAACAATCAGCAAATTACGTACCGTGTCGATTTCAATCACAAATAAGGGCGAGCCTGCGGCAATTCCCAAGCCTTTGCGCTGGCCAATCGTATATTGCGGCAAGCCTTTATGTTGACCAAGCACTGTGCCATGGCGATTAACAATCGGTCCTGGTTGCATAATTTCAGGCCGTTCTTCGTTCAAAAAGCGCCGATAGTTGTTATCGGGAATGAAACAAATATCCATGCTTTCGGGCTTGTCGGCGGTTACTAAGCCACGTTCACGAGCCATCTGGCGCACTTGGGGCTTGGTAAAACCACCCAATGGAAAGTGCAAACGGCCCAATTCGCGTTGGCTCAGCATATACAACACATACGATTGATCTTTATTGATATCAATGCCGCGTCGCAGATCGTAAGGCTGTTCGCCGCCACCCGTAATCTGCACAAAATGGCCAGTAGCTAAGCCATCAAAGCCCAAAAGTTCAGCCCGTTCGAGCAGCACCCGAAATTTAAGATCACGGTTGCAGGCTAAGCAGGGGTTGGGGGTGGCTCCGCTCGAATATTCACGCAAAAAATAATCGATCACATGCTTGCGAAAATCTTTTTGATAATTAAACACATAGTAGGGAATGTCGTATTGAGCACAGACGCGCCGTGCTCCAGCAGTCATTTCGACCGAGCAACATTGACTTTCCATGATTCCATTATCATCGCCTTCCCACAGGTGCATGGTCACGCCAGTCACATCATGACCTTGTTCTTTGAGCAAAACTGCGGTGAGCGAACTATCCACGCCGCCACTCATGGCGACCATAATCTTTGCCATAATTGCTAATCCTAGGTTGGTATGCACTAAAGATGATTAACGCGCCGGAAATGCATGGCGCGTCGTAGCTGCCAAAATCATACCACGATTTCGCCTCGCGCTCGATCTTGGGCCTGATTTAGCGGCTTTTTCGTGGTACGATTTTTCTGTTATCAACGGAGGGCGATCCATGTTACGGGAAATTAGCATTAAAGCGAAACATGATAATGCGACCTTGGCCAAAGGAATTGAAACGCAATCGGTTTTTCGGCTCGAAGGCAATTGGTATTTTGACCAAGCAGCAGTCGATATGCACAATTTGCGGGTGACTGAACGCACCTATGTTTGCCCACATAAAGGCACATGTTTCTGGATTGATTTGGTGACCGATGCAGGTGTAGTGGCGGATGTCGGCTGGGTTTACACAATCGTCAAGCCCAATTACGAACATATTAAGGATAAAATTGCCTTTTACGGCGGCAATCGCCACGCCACAGCTGAAGCATAAGCGGTACAATCGACGTTGCATCAACGATGCAGCGTCTTTTTTTGTGCAAAGGAGCATGCTGTGAGTGGTTTAGTCACAACTGAACAAACTGGCGCGATTTTTCGCATTACCCTCAATCGGCCCGAAAAGCGCAATGCGATTAGTTGGCAAGTTGGCCAGGATTTACGCGCGGCGATCGATCAGGCTGCCAGTGCCTCGGGCGTGCGGGTAGTTGTGTTGAGCGGAGCAGGCTCGGTCTTTTCGGCAGGCATCGATCTTGGCGATTTGATGGATTTGCCCAATCGTTATGGTGAGCACTGGTTGCGCCAAATGCGCACGATCACCGACGATTGGCAAGCCTTGACCACTCGCCTCGAACGTTTGGAAATTCCTACTATCGCTGCCTTGCATGGCATGTGCCTTGGTTTGGGCTTGGAAATCGCCTTAGCCTGCGATTTTCGGATTGCTGCTCAAGGCACGAAATTGGCCTTGCCTGAAACTCGCTTGGGCATTGTGCCCGATGTTGGCGGTACAACCCGTTTAACCCGTTTGGTCGGGGTTGGTCGCGCCAAAGAATTGATTATGACAGGCCGAACCTTCAGCGCCACCGATGCCGAGCGCTGGGGAGTTGTCAATCAATTGGCTGATGCTGATGATTTAAATACCGTGGTACAAGCGTTTGCCGATGAGCTGATTTTGGCAGCGCCATTGGCCGTTGGCATGGCCAAACGAGTGATTGATGGCATGTTTGATGTCGATCGGGGCTTGTTGCTCGAAGGTTGGGCGCAAAGCCAATTGATTCGCACCGCCGATTTTAGCGAGGGTGTGCAAGCAGCAATCGCCCGCCGCGCCGCCGAATTTAAGGGCGAGTAAAACTAGGGGATGCGGCTATAGGCTGAAGGCTTTTGACTAACGGAACATTTTTTGGATTTTCTAATAAGTTCCCAATCCAAAAGATGTAATGGCTCATTAGGTTGGCAATGAAGTCCATGCCCTCACCCCCCAGCCCCCTCTCCCGCACGCGAGGCGAGGGGGAATTGCTCTAGGAGTGATCCCCTTCGCCCGTCGCCGTGGGAGAGGGACTGGGGGTGAGGGCATGAACCATTACAAATAGCCTATAGCCCCACAACTAACTATACTTCTTTTGGCGCTTTTGGAACTCAGCTTCGCTCAGGCCAAGGCTACGAGCAGCCACCTTGAGATCATCGTCGTGCTGAACCAGCGCTTCTTGCAACGCCAAGCGTTCAACATCGGCCAGCAGTTCCTCGAGCGTCGATTTTTCGCGCAAACGGGCAGCAATATCAACTTGCAAGGCCGAGCGCGATGATGGAACCAACGACATATGCTCACTGGTAATCACATTGCCGCGAGACAAAATCACCGCTCGCTCGATCTCATGCTCAAGTTGGCGCACATTGCCTGGCCAATCGTAGTTATTCAGGCGCTCCATGGCCTCTTCAGAGATGCGAGCTGGTGGTGATGAGGGCGCGTAACGATATTTATCCAAGAAAAATTCAGCCAATAAGGGAATATCGCCAATTCGTTGGCGCAGGGCTGGTAAATGCAACGTGATCACATTCAAACGATAGTACAAATCTTCGCGAAAGGTGCCAGCTCGCACGTCAGCTTCAAGATCACGGTTAGTCGCCGCAATCACTCGCACATCAACTCGCACGGTGGTTGTGCCACCAACCCGCTCAAATTCGCGTTCTTGCAGAATGCGCAGCAACTTTTTCTGGGTAGCGAGGGTCATTTCGCCAATTTCATCAAGGAAGATCGAGCCTTTATGGGCTAATTCAAAGCGACCCTTGCGCTGAGCGACCGCCCCAGTAAACGCGCCTTTTTCATGGCCAAACAATTCACTTTCGAGCAACGATTCTGGCAAGGCGGCACAATTGACTTTAACCATTGGCCCGTTACGCCGTGCTGAATTCACGTGAATCAGGTTGGCCAAAACTTCCTTACCTGTGCCAGTTTCGCCCGTAATCAAAACGGTCGCGTCGGTGTGAGCAACTCGCCCAATTTGCTTATAAATCTCCTGCATGGCTGGGCTATTGCCAATCATTTTGTCACGAGGATCAAAACTTTTGGCTTCGAGTTCGCGCACTTTTGAGGCCAATTGCTGATGATCAAACAAGCGTTTGACGACCAAAGTTACTTCTTCAACATCAAACGGCTTGATGACGTAATCGTAGGCACCAATTTGAATCGCCCGAATCGCGGTTGATGAAGTACCATGGGCCGTCATCATAATCACTGGGGTGGTGATGCCATTTTTGCGCAATTGCTCAAGAATGGTTAAACCATCTTGGCCAGGCATGCGCACATCCATAATCAACAGATCATAGGGATGTTTCTTGGTCATTTTGGCTAAAACTTCGCCGCCATGCTCGGCAGGTTCGGTCAGATAGCCCTCTTCATCAAAGACCTCGCATAACAGACCACGAATCCCTGGATCGTCATCAGCAATTAAAATATGTCGTTGTTCGGTAGCTTTGGTCACACCGACCCTCCTTACAGGCCATTATTCAGCAGGACGGCGTTCGATCCGCGCTCCAAGCGCAGCCAGCCGCTGTTCAATCCGTTGGTAGCCCCGATCAATTTGGGCAATATTCGAAATAATACTCGTGCCTTTGGCGCATAAAGCGGCAATGACCAAGGCCATACCAGCGCGAATATCGGGGCTGGTCAGGCGTTCGCCATACAGTTTAGCTGGGCCAACCACCACCGCCCGATGTGGATCGCACAAAATCACCCGTGCGCCCATACTCAGCAATTTATCAACAAAGAATAAGCGTCCATCAAACATCTTTTCGTGAATCAACACCGTGCCTTGGGCTTGAGTCGCAATCACCAAGGCAATGCTCATCAGATCGGGGGGGAAGCCAGGCCATGGCATATCGTCGATTTTGGGCACAACGCCGTGCAAATCGTCGCGCACCCGTAGCTCTTGCTCAGCAGGAATCACAATATCTGGGCCTTCGTCTTGCCAGGTCACACCCAAACGCCCAAACATAATCCGCGTCATGCGATGTTCTTCGGGGCGTGCGTTGGCGATGCGAATGTTACTCCCCGTCACTGCTGCCAAGCCGATGAACGAACCAACCTCCATAAAATCGGGGCCGAGTGTATATTCAGTGCCATTCAGCCGCGAAACCCCTTGAATTTGCAAGCTATTGGTGCCGATGCCCGTGATTTTAGCGCCCATGGCAAATAAACAACGACACAGATCTTGGACATGTGGCTCAGAAGCGGCGTTGACAATTGTGGTCGTGCCAGAAGCCAACACAGCCGCCATGATCGCCTGTTCAGTCCCAGTTACGCTCATTTCATCAAGGAAAATATCCGTGCCAACCAAACCATCGGCTTTGAGTTCATAGGCTTGTTTGGTCACTTCAACTTCAGCACCCAAGGCAGTGAGGGCCAAAAAGTGCGTATCCAAACGCCGATGGCCAATCGAATCGCCGCCTGGCCGCGCTAAAACTGCCCGCCCAGTGCGCACCAACAACGGCCCTGCGAGCAAAATCGAGGTCCGAATTCGCCGCGCAAGCGCAGTATCTGGCTCTGAGGTATTGATCGTGGCAGCATGAACCCGCAGCACATTCTCTTCGAGCCAGCTACATTCGATGCCCAATGACTGCAATAACTGTACCTTGACTCGCACATCGGCAATATCGGGCATATTGCGCAGAATAATTGGTTGGTCGCTGAGCAAGCAGGCCGCTAACAACGGCAAGGCGGCGTTTTTGTTTCCGGCAGGCGTAATCGTCCCATTCAGGCGATGACCGCCCTCAATGACAAAGGTTTCCACGAATAATAATCCTCAATGGTTAAGCAGCAGAGTTGGATTGATCGGTTGGCTCAGTTGTTTTTTGGATCGATTTGGGTTTGCGTCGCAGGCGGGCACGCAGCGCCTTGAACCAGTTTTTTGGGTTCAGCACTGCGCCGATCCGTTGGCGAAAACTGGGTTTGGCTGATGCAGTGGGATCATCGTCAGCCTTACGATTACCAATCAGCGCCTTGGCTCGTTGTCGGCCTTCTTCTAAGGCTGCTTTGACGAGGCTTTGTAATTCGGCTTTGCTGACCAACTCGCCACGTTCATACCAGCGCCATGCCGCAATCCCAGTCACAAACGTGCCTGCATAGGCCACCGCAACTTTGGGCAATAAGCCAATGCCTGGAATCAGACCGACCAATTGGCGTGCCAGTTGTCGCCAGAGGAAACCACCGCCAACCACGGGCAGCAATTCACGAATCATGGCACTAAAATCGCCTTCAGCACCCATAGCCAAGGCCACGCGATAGGCCAACAGCGCCTGATTCTTGGTCAATACCAGCATATCGGCGGCGTTCAATGGCAAATTCAGCACGGGAATCATCTCGGGAATGCCCGAGGTAAAAGCAAAAGTCGCATTGCTCAGCGAAACGCTGCTAATCAAATTATTGGTAACTTCGCTGCGCAAGCCTGGGTAGCGCCGAGCAGCCGCAATATGCAACGCTTCTGGTACGAGTTCGAGCACCGCTTTGGCCAGCATTTTGCGCTGGGTTGCCGGCTCGGCTTGTGGGTCGAGCAACACCGCTGGCGATGCTTGCAGATCAGCTTGGTGGGTGCTTTCGGAGCTTTTAGGGAGATTCGTACCCCAAACGGCGATCAACAGTGGCACTGGCAGAATCGCCAATTTTTCGTAGGCCAGAAACTCATCGTAACTCAAGGCTTGGCTAGCATCGAGCGTGAGTACAATCAAATCGACGCGGTTGAGATCGGTAGCCTGTTCGCGGCCCAAGGGTAAATCGATGATGCTGACTTGCGGAGTACGGGCGGGAAAACGTTGAGCGCCAAGCGTCAACAAGCGCATAATCAAATCGCGCCCGAAGGTCGCATGGCCAAGTAGCGCAATCCGACAGGGCAAATCGGCCTGATCGCGAATATCGCGCACATCAATTTCTTTTATGGTTGACCAAATGTTGGTGACATCGCTGAAGCGGCTCACACATCCTCCTCGGCATATGAATGTACTGCATTATAACATAGGCGCTTTTGGCTACTCAGACACATATGAGCGAGCCTGCTAGTTTAGCATAATTCAGGCCATGAAGTAAGGATGAAGGATGAATTATGAGGGAGGAAATGCGAGCTAGCATTTAACGCAGAGATCTGGAGGGCTATGGGCTATAGGTGTAATGGTTCATTCGGTTGGCAACCATGGTTCATTCCCTCACCCCCTCACCCCCTCTCCCGCACGCGAGGCGAGGGGGAACCGCTCTGGGAGTACTCCCCTCGCCCGCCGCCGTGGGAGAGGGGGTGAGGGGGTGAGGGGGTGAGGGAACGCTGGCGGTTGTTAATGCTATAAACCACTACAGCTATAGGCTTTGGGATTGGAGGATCATTTCAACTTTCATACCATGTTCCGATAACCAATCGTCGATAACCCATAGGTATTTGAATTAACGCAAATGTTCATCCCGCATCACGCATCCTTTTTTCCTGCTTTACATTTGGCTTAAGCTTGGTTATAGTATTAGCACAAACGTTTTACTTGGAGAATAGAATGAGCACAACTGCGAAGGCAATATTTAGCATTTTAGAATGGGATGAAAAATCGTTTCATGAGCAAGCAGGCGAAGGCAAAATGACTCGTGCCCATGTGCGCTATCGCTATGAAGGCGATTTAGCTGGCGAAAGCACGGTTGAATATTTAATGGCTTACCCTGAAGTTGGCGATGCCAGTTATGTTGGCCTACAGCGTTTTGTTGGCACGCTGGCGGGTAAAACTGGTAGTTTTGTGTTGCAACATATCGGCACTGCCAATCAGGTCGATGTTTTTGATCAGATTGAGGTTGTAGCTGGCTCAGCTACCGGCGAATTAGCAGGTTTGCGCGGCCATGGCAAACTGGCGATCAGCGGCCATGCCGAGGGTTATCCATTTGCAATTGAATATGAATTTGTTTAATTACTTGCAACCTTGCTGAACCACGCTGCGTACTGTGTTCCAGAAGGATTGATATTCAATCAAAAGCAGTGCCTTGCATAGTTCTTTTGGCAAGGCGAAAGGAACATAAGGTCATGGATTGTGCAGCATGTGGCCGTCACAACGAAACAGCAGCGGTATTTTGTGTCTATTGTGGTATTCGGCTTGAAACCGCCAATCAGCGCAAGCCAGTTCAGCCAGCCCTCGGCAAGACAATAGATTTACGCCGTGAGTCTGGGCCTGCTGTGCAATCAATTCCGGTTACGCCCAAGCTTGAGCCAGTTGTGCCACCAATGCCTGTCGCCCAGCCAATCGTCCAGCGAGAACGCTCAGGCAAATCGTCAAATGATGGGTTGGTCGTGCTTGGCTTGCTTGTGCTCGGCTTGCTTATGTTTAGCAATGTTGCAATTGAAAGTTGGCAGCTGATTATGATGGGCTTTGGGGTGCTTGTATCGCGCCAATCACACCAAGCAGCAGTGTGGCTAATTGGGATTCCAATTCTGGCAATCACTAATTGGTGGTGGGGCATCGTACTACTCGTTATTTTCAGCAATCATAAATCGCATGGTTGTGGGATGAAACATTCCTACAAACATTAATCAACGAGAACCCTGCGGTATCAACCAAGCGCTCTGCCTGCGGGCAGGGCGCTTGTTTTTAATTTGGCGGCGATCTATACTCACTAGGTTTGTTAGCAACTTAGAGGAGTGAACAATGGCCCAATATCTGTATGGCGATCGCATCGCTGCCCAAGGCCGCTTGATGCTTGGTTGCTCGGCAACCCTCTTCGATGCGACGCGCAGCAAGCTTTTATTGACCCGCCGCACCGATAACGGACGCTGGTGTTTGCCTGGCGGAGCGGTCGATGCTGGCGAATCGGTTAGCGAGGCCTGCGTTCGCGAGGTGTTTGAGGAAACTGGGCTGACGGTGCAAGTTGTGCGCTTGCTGGGAGTCTATAGCAACCCACATCGCATGGTGCGCTACGCCGATGGCAATCAATATCATGTGATTAGCATGAATTTTGAGGTGAGCTTGATTAGCGGCGAACTTGGGCTAAGCAACGAAACCACCGAAGTGGGATATTTCAGCCAAGCCGAAATTGATACTATGGATCTGATTGATCCGCACCGTGAGCGCATGCCAGCGATTTGGAGCAACGATCCAATTCCAACAATTGCTTAAATGAAATGGCCCCGCAGCCTAGGATAAAGCTATGGGGCCATTGTTAACCATGCAGGTTATTAGCCAACTTGTTTATGTAAACCTTCGCCTAATTCTTCAATAAATTTGCGATTGAAGGCCGGAATATCTTGGGGATTGCGGCTAGTCACCAGGCCATTATCGACCACGACTTCGCGATCAACCCACTCGGCTCCAGCATTTTTCAGGTCGTTTTGCAAGGTTGGGTACGATGTGAGCATGCGGCCTTTGGCGATTCCAGCATCGATCAGCGTCCATGGGCCATGGCAAATGGCGGCAATTGGCTTGCCAGCTTCAGCCATGGCTCGTACAAAATTCAAAACGCTGGTTTCGCGCCGCAGTTTATCGGGGTTCATCACGCCACCAGGCAACAACAACCCATCATAATCAGCAGGGTTGACTTGTTCAAGCGTGTAATCGACAGCAACCTCGCTGCCCCAATCTTGCTCTTTCCAGCCGCGAATCGTGCCAGCCTTGAGCGAAATGACATGGGTTTTGGCTCCGGCTTGCTCTAAGGCCGCTTTGGGTTCTTCAAGCTCGCTCTGCTCAAAGCCATCAGTTGCAATAATCGCTACCCGTTTACCATTTAAATGCTGACTCATCCGTTGCATACCTCCTGTTACACCACTATTCTATGCCTAGGTTAAGGCAAGAATCAGGCCACAGAAGCTATGCTACGCCTCAATCAACCGTGATCAAGGCGCATAGTTGGTTATTTATCGGGCGCTGCTGGCACGCTACTTGGTGGTTGCGAACGGAAAAAGCGCGAGGCGGCAATCAATACGTTGGGCGTAAATAAGCTCGCAGCTGAGCCGATCATATGAATCGCGCCAACCATCGCGTTGGTAGCAGCGCGATTGCCTGCCGCTGCTAAATTCACTTTATCGCTATACCATTGCAGCACGCGAATTGGCAAAATTGGGCGATAGGTCGGCGTATCAGCCAGCCGTGAATCCTCGCTTATGGTGGTGAGCCAGCCCGATTTGTTGCGGCGAGCCAAGGCTTTTTGGAAGATCAAGGCCCAGGGGGCGCTGCCAATGCCCTCGCGTTGCAGATGCTTGGCTAAAACCTGAACGCTCATGGCAGTATTGGTAATGCCTTGGCCATAAATTGGATTCAAGGCACACACGCTGTCGGCAATGGCAATCAGGCCAGCGGGCATTACTGGTAGTCGTTCGTAATGAACCCAACGATTTTCGGTTTTGGCATAACCATACACTTGGCTGGCAGGCGTAAATTTTTGGGTAATTTCAGCAATCAATGGTGTGCGCATCCGTGCCAACCAAGCTTCAAACTCGGCGCTATCGGTTGGTGGGCGTTGGCTGCCAACTCCGCCAATTGTCAAGAGCCATTGATCGTTTTCAACTTTAAGGAAGGTCGCGCCATGGCGAATATGCGGCGGCATCGGCATCACAAAGATCGCTGGCCAGCCTTGCCAATCGGCTGGCGCAGTGTACATTCTGGTGGCATAGCCCACATCCGATTTGTAAATGGTCTCTTTGACGCGCCCAAATTGATGCTGTTCCAGCCATTCGGGCAGCTTGGATGGACGGCCTGCTGCATCGACAACCAAGTTGGCGTTGAGTTCATGCTGCTCACCAGTATCACGATTGCGCAGCTTGACCCCGACAACTTGCCGCCCGTGAAAGAGCAAATCCGTCACTTCTTGGCGCGTTTGAATTTCAATATTGGGAATTTGGCGAATCCGCCCAAGAATCGCTGCATCGAACAAGGGGCGGGTGGCGATGATGCTGCGATAATCCGAGGGTCGTGGTTCGGCCCAACCCGCTGCAAATAAATAGCGACAATCGTTCATCAGATCCAGCTCGTTGCCGCCAAGCGCCTTCATATCTTCGCGCAATTTGGGGAACAGTTTTTCTAATTCGAGTAAGCCGCGCATCAGTAGTAAGTGTAATTGACGACCTTGCGGCACGCCCGCGCGAAATTGCACCCCATCGGGCAGTGTATCGCGCTCCAAAATCGTCACTTTGGTATACACCTCGCTCAACACACGGGCGCTCAATAATCCACCGATGCTGGACCCGATCACAATCGCATGGTCTCGTCTCATAGCACACCTCCCAAATCTGAAATGTACTCCTGCCTATTCTAGTAGTATAGCAGGGCTTGATTCAGTTGCCTATGCTATACGTTGACCTGCAAGGGCAAGTTTGGCACTGCATCGGAATATTTAGGCCGAATTTTGCTCAGCAGCACGGGAATAAATACCCGTGGATGAAACAATGCATTCGGATTGCCGATCATATGAATTGTTTTGATAAACTCGCTAAACACCACGTTGCTATTCAAGCTGGCCTGATTAATTTGATCAAAATAGGGTGCAATCAGCTTGCTGAAAAATGGGCGTTTGAACGATGAATCGTAACGCGAATCCTCGCCGCTCGCCATTTCCCAAGGAAATTGATTGTTCTTGGCTAAGGCTTGTTGGAAACGCTGGCCCCATGCTGCCGAGCCACGATCTTGCTCTTTTAAATGGGTACCAAGCAAGATTGCCCCCAAGGTGGCGGTGCTAATACCTTGCCCATACACCGGATTAAAGGCACAAACGGCATCGCCTAAGGCAATTACTCCGGCTGGCAGTTGCATACGATCGTAGTGGCGTTGGCGATTTTCGGTACGCCCATAGCCACTGGTTGGGCTAAGCGGCTGCGATTTACTCAATAAATCGGCCAAAATTGGCGATGGCAATTCGCGCAGCCATTGCATAAAACCGTCTTCATCGGTTGGTGGTTTGGCATGATTGACCCCGCCGCCAGTCACAATCCAGCGATTGCCCTCAACTTCGAGCAAAATCGCACCTTTGGGAATGGTCGGTGGCTGTTGCATCACAAACAGGCCTTTCCATTCGTTCCAACCTTCGGGTTTGGCATAGAGCCGCGACGTATAGCCAAGTTTGGCATCAAGCACGGTTTCGCTTACCTTGCCACAACCAAGCTCGACCAACCATTCCGCCAATTTGGAATTACGCCCGCTGGTATCGACAACCAGATCAGCATGCAAGCTCTGTTCGCTACCATCTTGGCGATTGCGCACCTGCACCCCTTGAATATGACGGCTATTGCCAATCAGATTCAGGGCATCGTGTTGGGCTAAAAACTGAATCTTGGGGTTTTGCAATAAGCGCCGCCGAATTGCCCAATCAAATAAAGGGCGAGTTGCCGAGAGCGTTTTCAAATCGGTTGGCTGAGGCACTGTCCAGCCATTTTTGAGGTAATAGCGACAATCGTTGATCATATCGACGGCTTGCGCCCCAAGATCTTGCAGTTCTTGGTTGATGCCTGGAAAGAGCGTTTCCAGCTCGCGTGCACCGCGAATGAGCAGCAAATGCACATGGCGACCTTGCGGCACACCCGCCCGAAAATCGCCAGCCTCGGGCAAGCTATCGCGTTCAAGCACACTAACTCGGCCATAATGGTGGCTCAGCATGTGGGCGGTAATCAGGCCACTAATACTGGCTCCAATCACAATTGCATGATCTTGCAGCATGGTTAAGCTCCTTGGCTAGCGCTGAGAATGCTAGGGATCGAGGGCGTTGGGTTGGGAGTTGCTGATCGCAAGCGACCTTTGATAACATTCCAGATCATCGCTGGGTGCAGTAAACCACTGGGATTACCAGTCATATGCACAATCGGCGTGAAGCGGTTGAGCACAACTGGATTACTGCTTGATGCTAGGTTAATTTGGTCGAAGTAGTTGCGTAGCAGGGTTGCGCCAAACGAACGCTTAACGCTGGTGTTATAGCGGGCATCTTCGCCCACCGCAATGCTCCAAGGGAATTGATTGCTTTTAGCGAGTGCTTGTTGGAAGCGCTGACCCCACGCTGCTGAAGCCCGATCTTGTTCTTTTAAATGCTGGCTCAGCAAGATCGCGCCCAAGGTGGCATTGCTAATGCCTTGCCCATAAATTGGATTAAAGGCACAAACGGCATCACCCAATGCCACTACTCCCGCAGGCAAGCTAATTCGCTCATAGTGGCGTTGGCGATTCTCGGTGCGGCCAAAGCCCACCAATGGGCTAATTGGCTGAGCCTTACTCAATAATTCATACAAAATTGGCGAGCGCAATTGGTTGAGCCAATTCAGCCATTCGCTCTCATCAAGTGGTGGCTTGGCCTCGTTGAATCCACCACAGGTCACCATCCAGCGATTACCCTCGATCTCAGTTAAAATCGCGCCGCGTGGATTAACCAACGGTCGCTGGCGCACAAATAAGCCCTTCCATTCATTCCAGCCTTCGGGCTTGGCATAGAGCCGCGAGCAATAGCCTACATTCGAGGCAATCACAGTTTCGGGCACTGCTTGGCAACCCAGCGCTTGCAGCCATTGATCAAGCTTGGATGAACGCCCGCTGCAATCAACCAAGAGTTCAGCTAAAAATTGTTGCTCAACCCCAGTATCACGGCGCTTGGTGTTGATGCCCCGCACATGGCGCAAATCCCCAACCAAGCCAAGCACATCAGTTTGGGTTTCGATCCGAATCTTGGGGTTTTGGCGCAAGCGCTGTAACAGCACCCAATCGTAGAGCGGGCGGCTAGCCGAAATTGTGCGATGGGTTGATTGATGCGGTTTGGCCCAGCCACCAGCCATCAAATAGCGATAATCATTCATCAAATCGACCGACTGTGCGCCGTGAGCCACGAGTTCCTGCCCAATGCCAGGAAAGAGCGTTTCAAGCTCACGCGCTCCGCGCATCAACAACAGATGTAGGTGGCGAGCTTGCGGCAAACCAGATCGAACCTCAATCGAGTCGGGCAAACTATCACGTTCGATAATCGTTACTTGAGCAAAATAGTGGCTGAGGATCTGCGCGGTTGCTAAACCGCTAATGCTTGCGCCGATAACCAGCGCATGATCGTGGCCCATCGTAGCTCCTTCCATACCAAATGGAATTCAACTCACACAACAATTGTGGCTACTAACGTTTGATTCTCTAGCAAACGTAGCAGATTGAAGCATGCTGCTGTGGTTGATGGAGCAATTGATGGGTAGAGTGTGTGGGTGCTTTTGACTCCATGCAGCAGCCAAAAATTTGATTGCTGCATCTTAGCATAATTCAGGTTTTTTGCTAGCGTGGTTGCCAAAATGGGCGATTGGGCCAGCGCTGTTCTTGGGCATAGATCTGCTGGCGCAGTTGGCGATAGGCTTGCCAAGCCTGCTCTAGCTGGTGGCCATAGCCATGCAGCGCAGCCACTGAGCCTTGGTTGGCAGCGATTAAAGATTGGGCGGCATCGCGAGCGCTAGTTAATCCAACCGTAATCCCATGCGCCGCCAGCGGATCATAGCTCATGGCCGCGTCACCGATCGCCAACCAACCATTGCCATAGCAGCGATCCAAACGGCTGCTGCTGGCATCGACCCAATACGGTTGGGCACAAAGCTGATGTTGATCGAGCCATTGTTTGGCCCAGGTGCTACGCTTGAGCGCTTGCCACCAACCCTCGGCCAGAGCAAGCTTTTGGCGTTGGGCAGCGGTTGGTTGACCAATAAAAATTGTTGCCATTTGGGATTGCGGCACTCGCGCCACATACCACCAACCATCAGCCACCGCCTCAACCAAACTCCGCTGATCAGGCCATGGTTGGGCTTGTGGCTCCAGCATCGCCACCAAACCAAGCTGTTTGGGTCCATCAATCTGGGTTTGTGCGCCCAATCGCCGTGCTAGCCAACGTGCTCGGCCAGTGGATTCAATCAGCCAGCGCGTTTGAAATAATTGCTCTCCAACGCCAATAATCCAGCGCTCAGGCTGGCGTTCGAGGTAGCCGATTGACACTGAACTGAACGTTACGCCCAATTCAAGGCAGCGCTGGCGGAGCTGCTGCTCAAAGTGAGGTCGATTGAGATGCCAGCCATGACCATAGGGCGTTGCCAAAAAATCATGATGATAGATCGCATCTGATCCCCAAGCTGCTAGATTGCCCGGGCAAATCGAATGCTCCCGATCAAGATCGAGCCCAAGCTCGTGCACCAACGGACGAGCGGCAGGCGCTAAACTTTCGCCAAAGCGCTGTGGCCGCACAGGCGGGCGTTCGAGCACAAGCACCTGCCACCCATGCCGTGCGAGATGCACGGCACAGGCGCAGCCAGCAATTCCGCCGCCAACGATCAAACAATCAATCGTTATTGGCTTCGGCGGCATTTTTGCGTCCTCGCTTGAGGCGTTGTTGCGGCCAATTGAGGTCGCTATCAACTAGATCAGTTTCTGGCTCGGCGGCTAGGCTACGGGTTAATTGGGGAGCCTCGGATTCAACGTGTCGGCCTGTTTCAACCCAAAGCGTTTGCGGGAAGCTAGCGCTATGTTCAGGCCCAGTTTGGGCGATGATAATGCCCACGGTATCCCATTCGTTGGTAAATTTAGTAATTGCTGGCACGGTTGGAATGTGGCCTGGTGGAATGCTCTCGGTGTAGACCATGCCGCGCAGCCACTTGCGGCGGGCCGTCGGCGCGAAGGCTTGGGCACGCTCTTCAGGCGTAGCATCAGGGTTCATAATAATCTGGTAGCTCTCTTGGCTAAGCACATCGTTGGGCACACGAGCGGGCCAAAAAGTTGGCAGATAGGTTCCGGCATAGCCCATATAGGCCGAGAGACAGCTTGAGGTATCGGTTTGCCAAGGCACGGCCATCCAACGGGTGATCGCGCCCGCATCGCTGGCATACAACATCCCATCGGGTGCTAAGGCGGTAGCCGCATCGAGCGTATCGCCCCAATCTGGCTCAGGGCTAGTACGACGTTTGAGCCGAAATGGTGCTGCATACATCGAGGTATGGCGTAGCGGCCAAGTGAATTCGCAGCCCGGGTGAAACGGCCCGCCCAAGGTTGCATCAAGCGCCGCCCGCGTTAGGTTGTAGGCCTGTTCAGCAGGATCAAGCTGCGCCCACGGCCTGACCACGGGCAAACCATCGGCAATAAAATCGCCATTGGCCCATTGCTCTAGCCAACGATATTGGCTGGGCAAAATTGCTTGCCACTCTTGGGGATCGGTGGTTTTGGTGTTGAGCGTAATCGCATCGCCATAAAACAATGGCAAGCCTTCGGGATCGATATAGGGATTGCTGGGATTGCGCATTTGAGCCAAAACCGCTTGGCGCAATGGTTCGCTCGCAGCACTAGGATCGCCCAAACGAGCGATCAACTCAGGATTATTGAAATCGCTGGGGCTGCCCCAACCAAAACTCCGCGCAAAGCCAGCATTAACCCATTGCAATTGGCTAAAACGTGAGAGCAACGGGTAAATTTCGCTGCTAAAACGGGGCTTAGCTGGCGCAAGCGTCGGATCAAGCTGCATCGCCACTTCAAACAGCAAATCGTAGCCTGTCATAATCGAATTTGTGCCTGGCGCATAATCAGGCGGCGCAACAATCACCCACGCATGAGTCGCCTGCAAAACACGTCCATCACTCAATTTGACCACGGCCTCAATCGGGCCATCGGCAGTATCATCATGCCAATCATCGTTATCGGCAAAGGTGGTTAAGGGCTTGCCATGGGCCGAAGCTGAGTGACCACGCCCGCCCAGCACAATCAAATTGCCCTGTTCGTCGGTGCGCAATTCGCCCAAATAAACGTGCTTACCAAAGAATGTGCCCTGATCAAAGGCATAGATCGCCTCTTGGCCCTGAGGGTTAACATTCAAACCACAAATGCTGCGTGTGCCACCATCGATCGTCAATTGATCGCGCTCGGTTACATCGGCATTGCGGCGCTTGCTAACAATTTTGCCATCAGCAGAGGCCGGAATATCCAGCGCTTGGATAAATTCATACCACGCGGCTTTTTGATTGGCGAGCTGCGCTGTCCAGACAATTTCTTGCAGATCAGGATTGGTTTGGTTTAACTCGCAAATCACCTCACCAGCGGCATTCAAGCCATAAACTCGAAACCGCGCCGCTTGGCGTTTGATCGCGCCACTAGGATCGCGAAACAAATCGGGGTCAACTTGGGGCGCACCCAGCACTTCGGGGCCATAAAAAAATTCATTTGGGCTATTTCCGACGCGGGCAAAGCCAACCGGAGGATAAATTGCGACGCTGACAATCTCAGCACCAGCCATAATCATATCTCCTTGTAAACCTTTTAATTAATATTTAGATGTACTGGTTTATTGCAGTAACAAACACCATTGTTTCCCCACCCCTAGCAATCTTCTTTCAGGGGTCGGTTATTAACCATCAAGGATCACCACCCTTCCGTCCCGCCTCTAGGCGGGAAACGCAGGGTGCTTTAATCCCCCTGCACCCCCTAAAGTTCATGAAATGGTGGGCAACCATCCACCGATAAACCATGGATTCCATGGTTTGCAGCAGAAACCCCTTATGCGCTAGGTTAAATCGTGACGAGGTTGACGTGGCTCCACAATCGGAATGCCATTGCGTTGGCGACGCAACTCCGCCGAAGCTTGATAGACCACTTTGCGAGCTTCACTGATGCTGCCAACTGGAGCGTGTTCGGGCAGCGCGTGCCAAGGATTGAAGGCCAGATTTTCGACGTAGGCGGCTTGGCCAGGTGCATCAATATCTTGTTGGGGCAGAGTTAGGGTTGCCACATGCAGCGGCGGCGCTAGCTCGCTTGACCATTCGACGGTTGCTGCATCCAACGGCATCAGTTTAGGGTTGGTGCGCAGTTGAATGCTAAAGTGCAAATCAATTGGGCCGGCCAACAAGCGACTACGCAGATCATCGTGCAAAAAGTTGGGGTTGAGCTGTGGGTTGCCGGGTGGCTGTGGATTGAGTGCTTCAAGCGCTAAGCGATATTTGACGTAACGGCCTTGGCCAAATGCATAGGGCAAGCCGCTCCAATAGACTGCATCGAAGACACTAGCCAGATTTTGCTGCATGAGATCGAGAATTTTGCGGGTTTTGGGGTGTTTGGCGAGATATGCATCATAGCCATCACCCACCAAGCCTTCGTAGGTAAATTCGCACATATCCTTGGCGGTATCGACAAAAAAGACTGGATAATTTTGCAAGACCAAATCGTGAGTTAATGCAGCTTCTTCACCAGTTAATAACTTACGACCATGTACGCCAAACAGCTTGATACCTACCCCCAAGGTTGTGCCAAGGTCGCTGGCAAACGGCACGGTATCGCTGGAAAAGCGCAGCCAAGCCGCCAGCTGATCGTAGGCCAACAAGCCAACCCGTAGCTCAGCTGGCAAATGGGGGCGAACCCACCACGTGGCTTTGGCCCCACCGTGCGGCTTAAGAAACACCGCCCGTCGAACCGGATCTTGTCCGGCGTTAATCCGCGTGCCCATAGTTTTGTTGACAAAGAGCTGGCGTAATTGGGTGATAGGATCAGCACATGGACAATCGTGAGCATGATCTGAACTCATACAAGCTCCTCAGTGCAGCGTGATCGATGAGGGCAGCCAATCGCCTAGCAATTGGCTGCTTAGTTAATTAACGTAGGAAGGGCTGGTTAATTAGACTATTTGGGCACTCAAGTTGAGGAATTTGTTGAAACTTATTGTCGTAGAGGCTGCGGCGGAGCTGTTCGCCCAAGTTGGCATAGCTAATTTGAGGATTTTCGCTGAGAATATTTTTCAAAAAGAAGGTCATGGCACCATGGTAGGTTCCGCCAAAATTGGCATCGGCGGCAACTTGCTCGGCCTTGCAGGCTGAAATCAAAATGGTGTTTTCGTGCTGTGGACGTTGACCAAAACTCTGTTTTTGCAGCGAACTGACCAACTCGCCTGCAAACTTGGCAATTTCGCTGGGGTCGGCGCTCCGTTGTTGCAGATCAAGAATTTGTTGCGCTACGTTATCGACCTGTTGTTGTTGATAGGCCTGTTTCTTGGCACGAATTTCATCGTAAACCACTTTGGCGGGAGTTAAGGTGCGATACCGAATATCGGAAAAAGGGTCTTTGCTGATCGTGCCCGAATGACAGCAATCCATCAACAAAATGAGCCGCGTTGTGCCCAAAAAACCTTGGTACAGTTCAGCTAAATGGTCATCGCTCAGCAAGCCAGCGCTAGGATAATCAATTGGCGCAAGGCATTCATCAGCACCATCGGGTTCATCGCCATTTTGATCAGGGTGTTGCACCCCATGGCCAGCATAGTGAAAAATTCGAATTTCGGGTTGACCATCGTTAAGTGGTTCGGCGAGCCAGCCCAAATTATCAATAATCGCTTGGCGCGTAGCAGCAGCATCGGTAACCAAACGCAGTTGATCATCGGCAGCAGCGTGTTGGGTTCTGAATAACTCACGAACTGCAGTTACATCGTTGACACAGCCCTTGAGTGGCCGCTCGCTATAACTATTGATTCCCACAAATAAGCCACGAATACCCATAGTGCAAACTCCTCAGCGCTAATTTTCTTGGGATGATTGCAGCGTGGCTCTACAGTAGTAGAGCGTTTAGGCCATGTCAAGCCTAGATTAGGTTAATACCTTTGAACGATGTTAGAGAGATTCTCAACATTGGACATGAAATTTAATCGCCTGAATGACTCTTAATTAACAAAAGCTTATTGGATCGAGCGTTTTTAGATACTATGAGGAGCCATCATGCCCAAATCTGATTATCGGCGTGGTGTTCGTGATCAGTATTATGATAGTCCACCCACAATCAATGATCTTCTGAATCCTGATTATGAGCGTGGGCGATCTAGAATTGTGCTGGTTTCGCAAGAATCTAACGATCTATCAGGATTAATCGATATAGCCTTTTTACTGCTTGGTCTATTGCTTAAACCAATTTTGCATACCATTGTTGTCTGTTTTTTAGCCTACTCACTATCTATGCCCTATTAAGCCAGCAATTTCCGCTGGCTGCTGGAGCCTTACCGACTGCAATTACTAGCGGTATTTTAAGTGCAATCCTAATTTGGCTGGCATTTCGGCACTATCCTATCCGATTCTCAATACTTGTACTATTGCTTGTTGGGATGATTGGAATAGAGTTGTATGCAAATTATCGTCAAGGAAACCTTAATTTCGCCGAGGTTATGGCAATTGGTGATAATAGCATGACCGCTATTGTTCAGGCATTTATTGGCTTGTGGAACGATACGATTCTCCCAAGTATCAAACAGCTGCTTCGGCAACTTAATTTAGGCTAGGTTTTAAACAAAACATTATCCAAGCTAGTGGTATTGTAATAACCAAAAAGGCCACTGACTCCAACTTCTGAGGGCAATTCTGTTAATTTGATTGAAACTGAAATACCCATGCAGCAAGCGAATCAGATTGCGACCCAAACTGCTATCTCAATAAGCCAATCCCGATTGCAAATATTTAAACCGTTTCGTTAAACATACAATTGAGCCTATACCATCCATAATCAAGCATGATAAACAACATACAAAACCAGCATAATCAGGTACAATAGGCGCAGATGGGGGCAAAGAACTAGTTGTTCTTTGCTCCCCTTTTGCGAACAATGGAGGACAAACGGCGTGAGCGCAGAGCAACGACCAATTGTGATTGGGGTCGCTGGCGGAACTGGATCAGGCAAAACTACCGTTTCCCAAGCGATTCTTAGTCGCGTCGGGCCATCACGAATTGCATTTTTACAGCACGATTCCTATTATCGTGATTTTGCTGAGCTTTCGTTTGAAGAACGCTTGCGAGTCAATTTCGATCACCCTAACTCGCTCGATAGCAATTTGCTGGCGCAACATATCGAGGCTTTGTGCAATGGCACAACGATTGAAGTGCCAATTTATGATTTTACGCACTATAGCCGTCGGCCTGAGGTGATGCATGTACAGCCGCGTCCGGTTATTTTGGTCGAAGGCATTTTGATTTTCGCCGAAGCTGTGTTGCGCCAATGTATGGATGTAAAAATCTATGTTGATGCTGATGCCGATTTGCGCTTTATTCGTCGCCTCAAACGTGATATTGCCGAACGGGGCCGCTCAATCGAATCGGTGATCGAGCAATATACCAACACCGTGCGCCCGATGCACCTTGAATTTGTCGAGCCAACCAAGCGCTATGCCGATATTATTATTCCACGCGGCGGCTTGAATGCGATTGCCATCGATATGGTGATCGCCCGCGTCGAGTATTTGCTGGCTGAAAGCGAGAAGGTAAGTATGAAGGCTGAGGAATGAAGGATGAAACAGAGGATTGAGTTTTAACACAGAGAAGCAAAGGATGAATGGCTATTGTTGCTGGGCTAGCGGACAATATTTGGAATGACAATGACTTCAAAACCAAAAGCCAATAGCCCACAGCCAATAGCCTCATTCTTCTTCGTGATCTTCATGGATTTGGCCTTCGTGTGCCTTCGTGCGCTTTGTGGCTCTAACCGTCCGCTCCCTGATACCCAACCAGCGCCCCCCAACCTATATGGAGGAATGTGAATGCAGCGCCGACGATGGATATTAATCTCAATCAGCCTGACGCTGCTGCTGGCAAGCGTTGGCTTGAGCATGGCTCGCACGACAGGGTTTTTGAATGAGCCTGATTGTGTGGTAAGCGATTGTACATTTTTGCCACTGGCTTTGAAGAACTCCAGTGAGATTACGCCATTACCGACAACTGCGGCAACCGCAACCAGCGCGATGCTCTCGCCAACTGCCACATCAAGCACAACGCCAACCGATACACCGTTGGCAACCAATACGCCAACTGATGTGCCAACTGCAACCAGTACCCCAACTGATGTGCCAACTGCGACCAGCACTCCAACTGATGTGCCAACCGCAACCAGCACTCCAACCGATGTGCCAACTGCAACCAGCACCCCAACTGATGTGCCAACTGCAACCAGCACATCAACCAATACCGCTACCCCGACGAGCACGTCAACCCCAACCAGTACACCAACCAACACGGCGACGGCAACACCACGCCCGCCAACCACCACCCCAACCACCATCGTTGGCACGGCGACCCCAACCACACCGCCCAACTTCACGCGGATCGTTTGGTCTACAGCTGTGCCAACGCCATTTAGCTATCCTTTTGCGGCGGTTGAAGCTCAAGGAGCAGTGGTTGGCGGCAAATTGTATGTCTTTGGTGGCTTCGGCCAGCCTGGCTTATCGGGCGATACACCCTCGCGCTTGTCGAACGTGTATGATCCAGTGGCCAATACCTGGACAGCGATTGCGCCCTTGGAACGGGGTTTGACCCACGTTGGCACAGCTACCGATGGTCAAAAGATCTTCTTGGTTGGTGGCTATATTGAAGATTTTGATGGAGTTGGCCAGATTTTTGGCTCACGAGTTTCGCGCTATTACGACACCGCCACCAATACCTACACCAACTTGCCTGTGATTCCAATCCAACGGGCGGCGGGCCAGCTGTATTATCTTGATCGAAAGTTGCATTATGTTGGCGGAACCTACTACAAACAGGTTGATGTAGGCACGCATTTTGTGCTCGATTTGAATGATTTGGCGACTGGTTGGGTGACTCAAACCAACCAATTAACCTATGCCGAGTTGCCCAATCCACGTCAACATGCTGGCGGAGTGGTGCTTGATGGCAAACTCTACTATATTGGCGGTCAGCATGGCCACGATGGTAGTTTAACCGTCGATAACGATGTGCATCGTTATGATCCTGCCACCAACATGTGGGAACAAATGGCCGATATTCCGTTGGCCTTGAACCATATTAGCCATTCGACCTTGGCGCTTGGCGGTAAAATTTTCGTCTTTGCTGGCCAAACTACCAACGGAACCAAACATAACACGATTTATGTGTATGATCCGGCCACGAATACTTGGGCACAAATGCCTAACAACTTGCCAGCAACCCGTTATTCGGGCATTATTGGCGAGATTAATGGCACGTTGTATTTCACGACTGGCGGCGGAACCAACAGCTATCGTGGAATTCCCACACCATAGCATTATTTTGCAGGGCGTTGGTCGCGTTTGGCGGCCAACGCAAAATTATGAGTATCACGATCTATCCGATTCCGCGTTTACTGGCAACCAACCCATATCTTGATTTGTTGTATGCGCCATTTGCCGCCTGGCCTGATGTGCAGATTGCACGTCAGCCGTTTGCCCAAACCTTGCGTCATGGCTTGTTGCATGGCGGTCAGCGGGTGTTGCATTGGCATTTTTTCGATGAACTAACCCAGCAGCCTAACCAAGCGGCAACGGCATTGCGCAGCATAAGCTTTATTGCGCTATTGCGTTTGCTGGCTTTGCGTGAGGCAAAATTGGTTTGGACGGCTCACAACTTGGAGCCGCATGAATTGCGTTACCCTCAATGGGCGCAGCGTTGTTATCAGGCGATGGCGCAGGCGGCTGGGCAAATTATTGTACATTCGCAGCCCGCTGCCCAACTGCTCGATCAACGTTATCAGGTTGCTACAAAAACCCAAGTAATTGCCCATGGCTCGTATATTGGTGTCTATGGCGAAGCTTGGGAGCAAGCGGCAGCCCGTAAGCATTTGCAACTAACGCCCGAAGGCTTTGTTGCGCTCAATCTTGGCACATTGCGACCCTACAAAGGTGTGGAATTGTTGCTTGAAGCGTGGTCAGCCGAGCTTGGCCGTTTGCTGATCGTGGGCGCGGCCAAAGATCAACGCTATGCTGAGCAATTGCAACAACAGGCAACCAACCCCAGCATCACGCTACGGCCCCAGTTTATTGCCGATTCTCTCTTGCCTGCTTGGTTTGCCGCCGCCGATGTGGTAGTGTTGCCCTATCGCAAAACCTTGACCTCAGGCATGTTGCTGGCAGCACTTTCGTATGCAGCACCTGTCGTTGCGCCTGATTTGCCGCCAGTCCGCGAATTGATTCGCGATGGAGAGAATGGCTTTTTGTTTGAGGTCAATAATGCGGCTAGTCTAAGGGCCGCGTTGCAACGAGCCGCTGCTCATCCCGACCGACAAGCTTTGCGCCAAAATGCGCTCCAAACAGTTCAAGCGCTTGATTGGGGCCAGATTGCCAACCAAACAGCGGCAGTCTATCGCCGTTTATTTGAGAAACCCGCATGATTCCAGGCCAAATTTCGATTATCATCGTGAGCTATAACAGCGCCGCCCTATTGCCCGCTTGTTTTGCCAGCCTCGCCATGACCAACGACGACAATTATCAATTAATTGTGGTTGATAATGCTTCGAGCGATGGGTCTGCCGAGTTGGTGCGTCAGCAGTATCCGCATGTTCAGCTGATTGCCAATCAGCATAATCAAGGCTTTGGTGCGGCCTGTAATCAAGGTATGGCGGCAGCGACTGGCGAGTATTTTTTATTGTTCAATCCCGATGTACAAATAACGCCCAATTGGCTAACTCTTTTGCGCCAACATCTAGCAACCAATCCCCAAGCAGCGATTATCTGCCCAACCACCTTGTATCCCAATCAAGCGCTGCCAACCCGTCAAGGTGTGGCGATCACGGCGGCTGTGCCAGGCTGTGCAATGCTTTTGCGGCGTAGTGCATGGCAAGCGATTGGCGGTTTCGATCCAGCTATTTTCTTGTATTGGGAAGATACTGAATTGTGCTGGCGAGCGTGGTTGTTAGGTTGGCAGGTGCTCGAAGATTTCGAGGCGCTGGTGGTACACGAGCGTGGCGGTAGCGGCGGCGGCCAGCGCTGGCTGGTCGAAAGCAGCAAAAATGGCTTGTATTGCTACCTAAAGTTACGGCCATGGTCGGCGGTTTTGGGCTATAGCCTGCGCATGCTGGCCAAAACGGCGATTGTAAGTTTGCGCCAGCGCAATCTGGCAATGCTGAATATTTGGCTCTGGCATGGCCGCAATCTCAAGCAAACCCTCGCCACGCGCCGTGCAATTCAAGCCCAAATCACCGCTGATCGCAGCGAAGTTGAAGGGTTGATCAAGCAGCATTTGGCGCGTGGCAAGCAGGAACGGAGAGCAAGTCAAAAGTCAAAAGTCAAAAGTCAAAAAGCTGAGACTGAATAGAGCATCGGTATTTAACACAGAGACGCAGAGGATTCAGGGGTCAGGATTCAGGGGTCAGGATTCAGGGGATGGAAATTGAAGCATAATCATATAAATCTGGGTCAATCTGTGGCTAAAAATAAAGCTTCGCGATCTTCGTGCCCTTCGTGGTTTCAACCCTCGCGCCCTTCGTGGCCTTCGTGGATCAACCCTGACCCCTCGCCTGCAAATATGCTATGATTGCCAATCATTCAAGGGAGTTTTTGGTATGCTGAGTCGTGAACAGCTTGAAACAGAAAATGCTAGCCTTAAACGTGAAGTTGAGTTATTACGCCATCAATTGGCAACCCAACCAGCCGAGCCGCTTTTTCAAAGTTTGTTAGAGGCGGCTCCTGATGGCGTGGTGATTGTCAATGCCCACGGCATTATTAGCGTGGTCAATGCCCAAGCCGAGGCTATTTTTGGTTATGATCGTGAATCGATGGTTGGTCAACCAATCGAATTGTTGATTCCCGAGCGCGTGCGTGGCGTGCATGTGGCCTATCGCAGTAATTACACCCGCGAGCCACGCACCCGCCCAATGGGCATTGGCTCAGATTTATTGGCGCGGCGCAGTGATGGCACTGAGTTTTACACCGAAATTAGCCTTAGCCCATTGAAAACCGCTGATCAATTGTTAATTATTGCAGTGGTACGCGATGTGACCGAGCAAAAGAAACTTGCCAAAGAGCATGAACATCGCTTAACCCAACGGGTCAGTGCCGCTGAAGCCGCCTTGTTACAAGGCGCACGCTTGGCAGCGGTAGGCCAGCTTTCAGCCTCGATTGCCCACGAAATTAACAATCCGCTGTATGCGGCCCGCAATGCCTTGCTATTGCTCGAAGAAGATTTGCCCGAAGAAGTGCGCGAATCAACTGTGATGCAATTAGCCCGCGATCAATTAACCCGCATCGCCGGAATTATCGAACGCATGCGTGATTTTTATCGCCCGATGCGCGGCGAGATGGCTCCCACCGATCTGAACGCCGTGATCGAAGAAACCTTAGCGCTAGCTGGCTTGCACGCCCGCCATAACAACACCATGATCACATTTACGCCTGATATCCATTTGCCAGCGGTGGTTTGCAACGCCGACCAACTACGCCAAGTCTTTTTGAACTTGGTGTTGAACGCATTGGATGCGATGACCAACGGTGGTACATTAACCGTCACAACCGAAGCTGCCACCAGCTTTGTTACAATAGAAATTTGCGATACGGGAACAGGCATTCCTGATGATATTCGGGCACACCTGTTTGAGCCATTTTTTACCAACAAACCCAATGGAACCGGTCTTGGTTTGCCGATTAGTGCCCATATTGTGACCCAGCATGGTGGCCAAATCGAGGTTGACAGCACCGTTGGGGTTGGCTCGACCTTCCGTGTTGTGCTACCCTACCAACCTAACTAGGAGTATTCTTCGATGAGTCAAGCTTCGATTTTATTAGTTGATGATGAATTTCCCATTCGCGCCACCCTCGGCGATTTACTGCGGCGACGGGGCTACGATGTGCAAACTGCCGATAGCGGAGAGGAAGCACTCGACCGCATTGCCCAACGGCCTTTCGATTTGTTTCTTTTGGATTTGCGCTTGCCTGGCGTTGATGGCATTACCGTGGCGCAACGGGTACGCGAACGCTATCCCGATGCAGCAATTTTGATTTTGACCGGCCATGGCTCGCTCGATAGCGCGATCGAAGGCATTCATTTGGGTGTGTTCGACTATATGCTCAAAACTTCTAGCCCGCAAGATGTGCTGGCGCGAGTCAAGAGTGCGCTTGAGGCTCAAGCCGATCAACGGCATAAAAAAAGCCTCATGAATACGCTACAAACGGTGGTTAGCGAGCTTGGTGGCAAACAACAAGAGCCAAGCGAAACCCCAACTCAACAGCCAGCTGGCGATCAATGGATTCGCGTCGGTGAGCTAGAAATTGGCTTATGGCGACAAATGGCGCGGCTTGGCGACCAAACCCTGAATCTCACGCCAACCGAATTTCGTTTGTTGAGTTGTTTGGCTCAGCAAGCAGGATTGGTGATGAGCTACGCCAATTTGTTACGTTGTGCCCAAGGCTACGAGGCCGAAAGCAGCGAAGCCGCCGAATTGCTCAAACCGCATATCTACCACTTGCGCCAAAAGATCGAGCCAGATCCATCAAATCCACGCTATATTTTGACCGTGCGTGGCACTGGCTATGTCTTGGCAGTCGAAGCACCCCAAAGTAAGTAATCAAGCCAGCGCCCAAGCCTTGAAACTTGGGCGCATTGTTTATTGCCCAATTTGCTGCAAAACCTTTTCCTCAAATTTATCGCCAATAATGCTGCTCAAGGCATAGCTTGTCAGCAACGAATAGATCATCGAATTGCCACAGAGCAGGCCTACGACCGCTGCTGGAGCCACATTCGAAAGCGTCACGTTAACTGGGCCAAGCGCCAAACCCTTGGGCGTACCAGCACCATGCTTGGGCGTATCGCCAAGATACGAGCCAACCTGCGCAGCAATCAGCACTCGCGCTATCCCAAAAATTGGTTTCAACATCGTCACAATTCCTTCTAATAAACCACAATCGCTAGGTTTATTTGAGCAAATTGCAGACCACGAGGAAGAACATAGAGCATAGGCTCAAGTCAGAAGGCAAAAATCAAAAGGCAAATCGAGAGCGCCATGTAACGCAGAGCGGATTTAGGGGTCAGGGGCCAGCGATCAGGAGTCAGATTTGAATTACCTAGTCACTGACTCCTGCCCCTCACCCTTCGTGCTCTTCGCGTTCTTCGTGGTTTCGTCTCCTTCGTGCGCTTCGTGTCCTTCGTGGATCAACACTTCCTCAACGCCACAATTTGCGCAAAGCCAAGGCCTATGCTATACTCGGCAGTGCCTTGAAGGCAATGGGCTGTTAGCTCAGTTGGTTAGAGCGCGTCGTTCACACCGACGAGGTCACTGGTTCGAGTCCAGTACCGCCCACCAAACCCAAACCACTCCTGTTTGCAGGGGTGGTTTTTTGTTGTGCCATGACCAAGCAATTAGATGCAGATTGATACTTCAGCTAGACCATAAGAGGTATTGATTTAACATAACCTAGCCTGCTAAGATGATTAAACTAAATTGAGCAAGATTAGAGTTGCCAATCATCACAAGGAGTAGGCGATGAGCATTATGATTTTACTTGTGCTAGGTTTATGTGTTTTGGGTTTCTATATTCATGTGGGCATCATTTTTAATCGGGTGGTGCAATTAGCTCAACAGCGCTCAGATTTGCGCACTTCAGCTTGGCTACTGCTGGTTAATTTAGCCGAACCCTTTATCATGGGGGTTTGGCTGCTGATTCAATTAATATACTTCGATTTCGAGTCGCTGATTGGTTCAGTTGGCGAGCCTTTGGCAGCAACCTCAAGCTTTTTTACCTACTACTGGCCAATGGCCCTGTTGCTGATTGGAATTCCAGTAATCGCCTTATTATTTATCCCTCAAGCGCAAGTGCGGGCAACTGCTATCCGCAGCCTCTGGACGGGAGCAATGCGCTTAGTCATGGTCTGGTTGTGCTTCAATTTCATTATGGTTGGAGCGACGATTTTGATTGCGATTGGCTTAAGCATCTGGTCGTTGCGGCTGATTAATAGCTATTACAAATCATTAATGGCCCAATCGTCACTTGCCGTTGTGTTCGATCAGCATGGCCTTGCGATTCAAGCGATTGTTCCATCGATTGAGTAAACCCCACGTTCTCTCTAGGTTTGTTTGCAGGGATTTTTGGGCTAAATCGCTATACTGGCCTGCTTTTGAACAACCTATTTGAGCATTAATGTACGCTGACACCAAACTTAACCACTTCTGCAAACAGGAGTGGTTTTTTATTGTGCTCAATCCAATTTACATCCATTTGAAGAACAATTTCCGCAATCAAGCGCCACTTTTTCGCCATTTAGCCATGTCACCATGTTATTAGCGTTTTTTAATCGTTAAGGAGACAAGGTTATGCATTTACTATCGGTAAGTGTTGGCGGATGGGGCATATACATATCATTAATTACGTTTGGCATAGTTGGCATTTTAATCGTCGTGATGAATCTATGGCTGCTGGTCTTGCTTGGTCGTATTCAAAAGATGCCTAGCAGTCACGCAAAGGGTTCTTGGTGGTTAATCAACATCAATTTGCTTGAACCAATCACAACAAGTTGTTGGTTAGTTAGTCTCACTTTGATTACAGGTGATGATTTTTATCGATCCCTTTGGACTATCTCAGAAACCTTGTGGCAATGGGGATTTTTAACTGGATCGCTAGGTCAAAGTAATATTGAGATGTTACTGTTTTGCTTAAGCTTCTATTGGCCAATGCTGCTTTCTTTAGTGATTGTGCCAATGTTTGGTTTGCTGGGCCGTCATATAACCCGCCAAACTGCCCGATTAAGCTTAAAATATGGATTATTACGCATCTATGGTGTCTATATTGCACTCATTGCGGTACAAGAGGCTACCTATTTCCCACTTTTATTTGGAGTATTTGGGCTAAGCATGTATGTTTATCGCAAAATGTATGACCATGCAAAAACCATTTTGCAACACCCAAGCCAAGCAGTAACCATTCACAACCAACAACTGGCGATTGGATCAGTCAATCCAGAAACAAGCCAAATTTCAACAATCATGGAATAGAATGATTGCGCTATCTATTAAATGAGTAAACCCGATGGACTATCTAGGCTTAATCGCTTTATTTGCAGGGATTTTTGGGCTGACTGGCTATGCTGGCCTGCTTTTGAGGCAGGCAATTGGGCTATATCGCCAACGCCCTGATTTGCGCCGAACGTTACGACCGGTATTGCTCAACCTGATCGAGCCATTTGTCAGCCTGCTCTACCTGATTCCTTGTATGCTCTGGTGGGATTATGGCTACCTTTTGAGTTTAGTGGGCAGCGATTTTGCGGCTGGCTCAATTGTGTTTGCCTACCACTGGCCAATGCAGCTCTTGCTGGTTTATGCCCCATTTGGCTGGATGTTTGCTCGCCAAAAAATGGTTGCACGCACGGCTTGGCTATGCTTTGCGCTTGGAGTGATACGCGTGACCATGCTCTGGCTCTGTTTCAATTATTCTTTAGGTGGCGGCATGATTGTTTTGGCCTTGATCGTTGGAGCAGCAACATTCTGGCTGCTCGGGCGTTATCTTCAATGGCAGGCGATACCACCACCACAGATCCCAATCATGGTTAACATTGATGAACAAGGCTTGGTGCTCATTCAGCCGATCGAGCCAAATCAAGCGCATCAAGCCGAATTGTGACGCAAACAAGGATAAATCAGGGGACAACATTAAGGACAAATCGGGCGTAGAATGGGTACAGCTTGACAGTAACAACGCTGTACTGATTGCTCGAAAGGACTTTATTTTTATGGCTACATTTCGCACGATTACGCCACAATCCATCGATGCCGCTACAACGCTCGGCGTAACTACCCTGCGTGTCGCCGATGCTGGCCGCTCATTAGTGTTTTATCGCGATTTACTTGGTTTTCAGGTTTTAGAACAAACTGAATCAACAATTTTGTTGGGTTCGCCCAATCAGGTTGTGCTACGTTTGGATGTTGAAGCTGGCTTAAAGCGCCACCCGAGCCATACCACTGGCTTGTATCACGCCGCAATTCTCTTGCCAACCCGCCTCGATTTGGCCTATGTGTTGCAGCGTTTGTTAGCGGTGCGCTATCGCTTTGGCGCTTCGGATCATGCGGTCAGCGAAGCTTTGTATCTCGATGATCCCGATGGCAATGGCTTAGAAATTTACCGTGATCGACCGCGCAACGAATGGCGCTGGGGAGCGAATGGCGAAGTGCACATGGTCACCGAATCGCTTGATCTGTATGGAGTTTTGGCCGAAATAACCCCGACTGCACCCGCTTGGGCAGGCATTCCTGCTGGCACGAAGATTGGCCATATGCATTTACAAGTAGGTAATTTGCGCCAAGCCGAAGAATTTTATCACGGGGTGTTGGGGTTTGATATTGTGGCCCATTATCCCGGGGCACTATTTGTCAGCGCAGGTGGCTATCATCACCATCTCGGCTTGAATGTGTGGCAAAGCCAAAACGGCCCACAGCAACCCAACGATGCCGCAGGTTTAGGCTATTTTGAAATTATTATGCCCAACCAAGCGGCGCTTGAAATCGTGCGTCAGCGCTTGCAAGTGGCTGAAGTCGCGGTTCAAGAGCAAGTCGATGGGCTGGTTGTGCACGATCCATGGCAAACTGAATTGCGCTTTATCGTTGCCGCCTAAAATAATCATCCCTACGAACGAGCAAATGTTAAACTGGGCTATGCTATGCTATAGCCCAATTTTGTTTTAAGCGATAGGAGAGCAGATTCGTGCAGTACGTTGAGAACATTCCAATCTGGGGCGATCCAATCGATCAAGGAGCCTTGAGCCAGATTAAAACCTGTGCGCTTGAGGCCGATGCAGTGGCGTTGATGGCAGATCATCATAAGGGCTATGCGGTGCCAATTGGCGGCGTAGTCGCTTATCGTGATGCAATTAGTCCTTCCGGCGTTGGCTACGATATCGCTTGCGGCAACAAAGCCGTCTTGCTCGATCTGCCAGCCAGCGAAGTTCGCGCTAAAATCAAGCCGATTATGGACGACATCTGGCGTTCGTTGTCGTTTGGGGTTGGCCTGAACAACCGCCAAAGCGTTGATCACGACTTGTTTGACGACCCAGCTTGGCAAGTTCCAGCGGTCAAAAGCTTGAAACAAACTGCCCGCAATCAGCTTGGCACAATTGGCTCAGGCAATCATTATGTCGATTTATTCGCTGATGAGCTTGATCGGACATGGATTGGCGTGCACTTTGGCTCGCGAGGCTTAGGCCACAAAACCGCGACCTATTTTTTAGAGGCAGGCGGGGCCAAAGATGGCATGGATGTTGCGCCGTTGATTTTGCCAACTGCCTCGGATTTGGGCGAGCAATATTTGAGTTGTATGGCCTTGGCTGGGCGCTATGCCTACGCTGGCCGCGATTGGGTTTGTGCTGAGGTTGCCCGCATTTTAGGCGCAACTATCCTTGAAGAAGTGCATAATCACCATAATTTTGCTTGGCGCGAAACTCACAACGGCGTGGATTTGTGGGTAGTCCGCAAGGGTGCAACGCCCGCCTTTCCTGGTCAGCGTGGCTTTGTTGGCGGCTCCATGGGCGATATTTCGGTTATTTTAGAAGGCGTTGACTCGCCCGAAGCCCAAACTGCCTTGCATTCAACCGTGCATGGCGCTGGTCGGGTGATGAGCCGCACCGCTGCTCGCGGCAAAATTAATTATCGCACGGGCAAAGTGATTGCACCTGGCAAAATTTCGCGCGAGATGATGAATGAGTGGATTCAACAGCAAGGGGTTGAATTACGTGGCGCAGGCACTGATGAATCGCCCCATTGCTACAAACGATTGCCTGAGGTGCTCAACCACCACGCCAATACAATCAAGATTGTACATACCTTGCAGCCGCTGGGCGTAGCAATGGCTGGTGAAAACGAGTTTGATCCGTATAAGGATTGATCGTTAGTTTTTAACCACGAAGGACACGAAGGGCACGAAGAAGTAGGGCTATTGGCTATTGGCTATTGGAATATTTCAATGGTCGATAGCCTTTTTTTAGGGCTTTGATATTAGAAATACTATATTGACTTAGCAATAATCCTTTGTTAGGATAAGTTAATTTTATAATCTGAGTTTGGATGGAGTTTCTATGTATCCTCAGGCAAACTTTACTCCTAGTAGTACTCAAACCAATACGAACTCAAATGAATCGTTAATACTCAAGAAAAATACGGTTCAAGAAATCCGTACCGATATTATTCAAATTCAAGGAAAAAGGCTTATATTTGGGAATACTGTATACCAAATACCTAATATTGCAGGCTTTTCAACAGCTAAGATCATTAATAAATTCCCTTGGATGTGGTGTCTAATTATTATGATTTTACTCCTTATCAACAAAGATATTTTTTTCAGTGATTTTGGCAGAAATGACACAGAATCTATATCTACAATAATAAATTCATTACTTGTATTATCATTATTTGGATTAATTTTCTATTGGGCTTCTATGCCTAATAAGTATGGATTATTAATTATTTCCAGTGCAGGATCAAATTTATCATCAATAATAATCCATGAAGACAAGAAATTCATTGATAAAGTCATAAAAGTACTATCTTTAAATATTGACAGTAGCTACGAAAAATATTATATTATAAACTTTAATAAAAAAACAATTCACCAATCTAATACGAGTATGCCTAATATAAATTTCACCGATACTACAATTAACGATTCCAATCTGAGTATGTTCAATGACATTGATGGCAATCAAGAACAATCAAATACTAATTATACTAAAAAACGTCGTTCCATTCGCCGAGGCCCCAGACAACGAAAAAATCAAGAACAATCAAATAACAATTATACTAAAAATCCTTAATAATTATAAATGATTCTTCTAAAAAGAAACATAATATCATCAATCTGTGCTAATCTGTGGCTAAAATTAAGCTGAAGGATGCCAGCCTAAAACTTAACATCCTTCGCGATCGTCGCGTTCTTCGCGGTTTCAGCCTTTACGCCCTTCGTGTAACTTCGTGCTCTTCGTGGATCAACCAAAGCTCAGGCTCTATTCATCGACCAGTAGCGCATGCAACTCATCCATGCTCAGCACTTTTACGCCTAAACTTTGGGCTTTGGTCAATTTCGAGCCAGCTGCCTCGCCTGCCAGCAAATAATCAGTTTTCTTGCTGACGCTACCGCCAACCTTGCCGCCATGGGCTTCGATCAAGGCTTGAGCGGCTTCGCGGCTAATGCCAGGCAAGGTTCCAGTGATCACAAAACTTTTGCCCGCCAAACGATCACTCTGCAATTCAGCAACTTCGCTAGGCTCGGCTTTGAGGCCTAAAGCCAATAATTCGGCGATTAATTGTTGGTTGGCTGGCGTATTGAAGAAATCGACCACGCTTTGGGCGGTGCTGCCACCAATCCCCTCAATCGCGGTCAATTGCTCAATCGTGGCTTGGGCTAAGGCTGGCAATGAACGGAAATAGCGGGCTAAATCCGCCGCCGCCACCGTTCCAACTCCGTTAATCCCCAAAGCGGTGATGACACGATCAAGCGGGCGTCGCTTGGATTCTTCGATCGCATTCAGCAAATTAGCGACGCGCCGTTCGCCATAGCCTTCACGCCCCCCAAAGCTATCAACCGTCAAACGATAAATATCAGGAATCGATTTGATCAAGCCCATTTCGACAAATTGGCTGGCTTGGCGCTCGCCCATGCCCACAATATCCATCGCGCCACGGCTGACCCAATGTTCGATTGAACGAATCAAACGCGCAGGACAAGTATTATTGACGCAATAAATATCAACTTCATCGCCAATTTGCTCGACTGGCTGACCACAAGTTGGACAATGAGTTGGCGCTGGCCAAACTCGCTCGTCGCCAGTGCGAGCCTCAACGATTGGCCCAATCACATAGGGAATCACATCGCCAGCCCGTTTGACCACAACCCGATCGCCAATGCGAATATCGCGGCTGATGATGTAATCGGCGTTGTGCAACGAGGCATGCTGCACCGTCGTGCCGCCCAAACTGACAGGTTCGAGCACAGCATTGGGAATCAATTTACCAGTGCGACCAACATTGATCACAATATTGAGCAAGGTGGTGGTTTCTTCGCGAGCTGGAAATTTATAGGCAATCGCCCAGCGTGGATCACGACCAACCACGCCCAATTCACGTTGCATGGCAAAATCATTAATTTTAACTACCACGCCATCAACTTCGTAGCTTAGCGATTCACGGCGGCTCATCCACTCGTGGCAATATTCGATTACCGCCTCAAAATCAGCAAAAAGCCGCGTATCGGGATTAACGCTAAACCCATAAGTGCGCAAGGTATCAAGGGTTTGGGCTTGGCTTTTGAGTTCAACGCCGCTGAAAGGGCCGACAGCGTAGGCAAAAAAGCGCAACGGACGGCTAGCAGTAATCGTTGAATCGAGCTGACGCAACGATCCAGCGGCAGCATTGCGTGGATTGGCAAAGACTTTTTCGCCAGCATGGGCTTGGCGTTCATTCAATTGATTAAACGATTCGATAGGCAAATAGACCTCGCCACGCACTTCGATGCGTTCGGGCAAGGCTTGGCCGTCGATTGGTTGCAGCCGCAAGGGCACATCGCGAATTGTGCGTAGGTTGGCGGTAATATCCTCGCCAATTTCGCCGTTGCCACGGGTTGCGCCAACGCTAAATACCCCATTAATATAGGTTAATGCCACGGCCAAGCCATCAATTTTTGGCTCAACGGTATAGCTCATCGGCTGCGTACCAATAATTTGTTCAGCGCGTCGTCGCCACGCGGCCAAATCATCGGCATTAAAGGCATTGCCAAGGCTCAACATTGGCACAGGGTGCTGCACTTTGGGAAATTTGCTCAACGGAGCACTACCAACCCGTTGGGTCGGCGAATCGGGGGTGCGTAATTCGGGATATTCGGCCTCAATCGCCCGCAATTCATTTAATAAACTATCGTATTGAGCATCGCTGACCAGCGGTGCATCAAGCGTATAATAATGATGATTGTATAGATTCAATTCATCGCGCAAGCTTGCGGCGCGGGCAACCGTCTGCTCTGACACGGCCATGCATGCATCCTCCAATTTAATCGAACAGATGTATTATAACGGGTGTCTGTGTCAAATCTAGCCACAATTTTGAATCGTTTGATGTTGCTAAACCTTAACCCATTTCATGGCTCTTTTCACTTCGTGCTGGCAAGAAATCGGTCACAATAGAGATGTAGCCGAGGCTACACCAACCAACGATTTAGGGGGCTTAGTATGCGTTACGTTTCAGCGAACGAAGCTGTTCAAGCGATTAAATCACACGATCGTGTGTTTATTCATAGTGTTGCCGCAGCACCTCAACAATTAATTGCGGCTTTGGTTGCTCGCGCCGATGAATTACGCAGCGTCGAATTGGTGCATATTCATACCGAAGGGCCAGCACCATATACCGATCCCAAATATCGCGAAAGTTTTCATACCCGCGCGTTATTTATTGGCTCGAATATTCGGAGCGCCGTGGTAACTGGTGAAGCTGATTATGTTCCGGTCTTTTTGAGCGAAGTTCCAGGCTTGTTCCGGCGGGGAATTTTGCCGCTTGATATGGCATTAATTCAAGTTTCGCCACCTGATCAACATGGGTTTTGCTCGTTGGGCGTTTCGGTCGATGTCACCCGAGCAGCCGTCGAAGTTGCTCAATGTGTAATTGCCCAAATCAACCCGCATATGCCCCGCACCCATGGCGATGGCCACATTCATATCAATCGGATTAACTTTGCGGTTGAGGTCGATGAGCCAATTTATGAACATGCGCCAGCCGTTTTGAGTGATGTTGAACGGGCGATTGGCCGCCATATTGCGGGCTTGGTCAGCGATGGCGCAACCTTGCAAATGGGTATCGGGGCGATTCCTGATGCCGTGCTAGCTTCATTAACCACCCACAAAAATTTGGGCATTCACACCGAAATGTTTTCCGATGGGATTATCGATTTGGTTGAACGCGGCATCATCAACGGACGCATGAAGAAAACCCACCCCGGCAAAATCGTTGGTGGTTTTATGATGGGCACGCGGCGATTGTATGATTTCGTCGATGATAACCCGCAGATCGCCATGCTCGACATCACCTACATCAACGATACCAGCGTGATTCGGCGCAACCCCAATGTTACGGCAATCAACAGTGCGATTGAAGTGGATCTGACGGGCCAAGTCTGTGCTGATTCAATTGGCACGTTCCAGTATTCAGGGGTGGGCGGCCAAATGGACTTTATGCGCGGAGCAGCGCTCTCCGAGGGCGGCAAGCCAATTATTGCCCTGCCTTCAGCTACCCGTCGTGGCGAATCGCGGATTGTGCCAGTGCTGCACGAAGGCGCTAGCGTCGTGACCACTCGTGCCCACGTTCAATATATCGTCACTGAATATGGCGTAGCTTATTTGTATGGCAAAACCTTGCGCGAACGCGCTAAAGCCTTGATCGATATTGCTCACCCTGACCATCGCGAAGCGCTCGAACGGGCCGCTTTAGAGCGGTTTCACGGCGAAGCCAGCCTGAAACATTAGTTAAAATCCCTCATCCCCGACCCCTCTCCCACTGCGGCGGGAGAAGGGGCGAACTTAACTGCGCACCACCAATTCTTTGGTTCATCGGTAGATGTCTGTTCACCGCCAAATGTCCTTGAGGGGGTGCAGGGGGATTAAAGCCCCCTGCGTTTCCCGCCTTGAGGCGGGACGGAAGGGTGGTGATCAATGGATTGGTAACAACCTACCCTTGTAAGGGGGTGAGGGAATTTTACGAACCATGATTTTTAGCCAGTCGTGCGTAGGCCGCTAGCAATCGCATTGACCGTGAGCAACAACTGGGTTAGCAATCGCTCACGCTCTGGAATTTGCTCGCTGGGCAGGCTGCGCCATGTATGCAGCAAATTGATTTGTTGCTGATGCAATTGGCTTAATCGTGACTGACGACCTTGCAACATACGATAAATCCGTGGGCGACGTTCGGCCAAACTCCCGCCAAAAATCAGCTCTAGTTGCTGTTGGGTTTGCTTAAACTCAGCCTCAATGGCCGCCATAATCGGCTGGCGCACGCTTGGATCTTCGACCAACTGGCTATAGGCTTGCATGGTTGCCAGATCAGCCGAGAGCATGCTGGTGCTGACATTGGTTAATAAATATTTCAACGGATACCATTCAAAGGCCGCTTGTTTGAGTTGGTCAAACTGTTCAGGATGTTGCTCGGCGAGCCATGCCAAGCTGCTGCCAACCCCATACCAACCAGAAAGAAAAAAGCGGGCTTGGCTCCAGCTAAATACCCATGGAATTGCCCGCAAATCGCCAAGGGTGCGTTGGCCAGTGCGGCGGGCAGGGCGTGAGCCGATTTTGCCTTGCTCAATCACATCAATCGGCGTGGCTTGACCAAAAAACTGAATAAAACCAGGTGTTTGAATCAAGGTTTCGTAGCGTTGGCGGCTGTAGGCAGTCAGTACATCCATGATTGGGGCAAGGCTGTGGGGCGTTTGATCACGCTGCGAGCCAAGCAAAGTGGCTTCGGTTACGCCCGCCACCATTAATTCTAAATTATAGACCGCCGTGATATGGTTGGCATATTTTTGGGCGATGGTTTCGCCTTGCTCGGTCATGCGCAAATCGCCTGCCAAGGCCGCTGCTGGTAGCGCGTTCAAGAAACGGTGGGTTGGACCAGCGCCACGGCTGATTGTGCCGCCACGACCGTGGAAGAAACGTACTCGCACATGATGCTTGGCTCCGACCGCTGCTAGCGTGCCTTGCGACCGATACAAGCTCCACAAACTGGCCAAAATGCCGCCATCTTTGTTGCTATCGCTATAGCCAACCATCACCTGTTGCACGCTAGTTTGGCGCAACGCTCGGCTCGCTTGGCTGACCGGATGCGCCAAAAACGCATCGAGAATACCAGGGCTAATTTCCAAATCTTCGATCGTTTCGAATAATGGCACAACTGGCAGCACACACGCCAAACCAGCCTCAGTAACGTATAACAAGCTAGCTTCACGTGCCAACAAATACACCACCAGCAAATCCGAGAGGCTGCGGGTCATGCTGATAATCAACGAGCCAAGGCCTGCCGTGCCATGCTGGGCAATTTCATCGGCCAACACACGATAGCAATCGCGCACAGCGCTCGCTTCGTTGCCCAACTCAAGGCTAGGGTGGGCAAATGGGCGGGCACTTTGCAACTCGCGATTGAGCAATTCGAGCCGTTGTTCCTCGGGCCAACTACTAAATTGATAATCGCTGAATCCAGCAGCTTGCAGCAATTGTTCTACCGCCAAATCGTGGAATTTGCTGTTTTGGCGAATATCGAGCACGGCGCTGTGAAAGCCCAAAGTTTGCACACTGCGAATCACAGGCTGAAGATCATTCAAAACAAGCCGTTGTGCGCCAACAGCATGCAGTTGCTCGGCCAAAAATTGCAGGTCAGCCACAGTTTCGCTGCTACTGCGATACTGCCAAGGCTGGCGTAGTTGGCCTGATTCGGGCAATCGCGCTATGATTAAGTTGATCCATTGTCGCCATGGCTCCTCGGGATTCCGTGCCAAGGCCATTTGCCCCCGTTGGCCCAACGCAGCCGCACTAGCATCGAGGGCTTCAAGCAAGGCGGCGTGCGGTGGTTGCAAGCGATCAGATAAGCTTAATTTGATCACTAGTTGAACTAATTGTTCGTGCAAAACCTCAAGCGCATTGCGGCGCAACTCCTGCAAAGCAAAGCGCGTGACCGCCGCCGTAACCAAGGGATGTCCATCGCGATCGCCGCCAACCCATGTACCAAACTGCACATGCGGTAATTGCTCGGTTGTTGGTAACAACCGCCGATCAAAGCCTTGCAATTGCCAAGCCTGTTGCAAACGCAAATCGAGCGTTACCAAACTGGCGGGAAACACATGACGCAAATAATGCAAAATATTGCGCAATTCATCGGCGACGCTCGGCTTTTCAAGGAAAATCTCACCAGTGCGCCAAAGCCGCTCAAGCTCAACTTTAATCTCATCGCGCAGCGCCTGTTGCTCCAGCGGAGTCCAAATGGGGTTTTCGCGCTTGACCAACAGCAAATATAAACGTCGATAATGCTCAAGCATGGTCGCCCGTTTGGCCTCGGTGGGGTGGGCGGTCAGGACTGGTTCAACATAAATCTGGCCTAAGGCAGCGCCAATCTGCTCGGCGCTGAAGCCAGCTTGGCTCAGGCTTTGCAAGGTATTGCCCCAAAGCCCAACTTCAGCATTAAAGCCTTCGGCAGCTTCGCGGATGCGGCGTTGTTGGGCAGCGGCATTTTCCTCGACCATATTCAGCAATTGAAAGCTGAGCGATGCCGCTTGAATCGCTCGTTCAGGCGTAATTGTTTGGTTAATTGAGGCGGTTGTGGGCAACCCAAGATAGGCAGCGAGTTCAGCCTCGCCTAATTCTTGTAATACTTCAGCGAAACATGTCAAAACAAATTCAGCATCATGGTCAGCTTTGATTAAATCGGCAAAATCGTAGCTTGGCAAATTGGCCATGGCAAATACCTCGAACTACAGGAATCTTCGCTCTCGTGGTGCAACGCTGCACGCCAAGTATAGCAAAGATCGCCACTGTGGCTAGCCCAAAAGAACTATACCTTTCACTGCAAAGTACCTTGCATTACAAGGTATAATAGCAACCAGCAAAAACATAGCTTAGCTGGAGGTCATATGGCAAAAGCAATTGAAGAACGCAACGTCCACTACTCCGAATATTCCGCCGCCGAAGAATTAGCCAATGCAATTACCCATGGGATTGGGGTTGCCTTGAGCGTGGCTGGCTTGGCGATTTTGCTGATTATGGCGATTAACACGGGCGATCCATGGCGAATTGCTAGCTTTACGGTCTATGGAGTCAGCCTAATTTGTATGTATTTGGCTTCGACGCTCTACCACAGCATTCGCAACCCTCGCGCCAAATATTTATTGAAAATTTTCGACCACTGCGCTATTTATTTATTGATTGCTGGCACCTACACCCCGATTTTGTTGGTGAGCATGCAAAGTAGCTTGGCTTGGACGCTCTTTGGCTTAATTTGGGGCTGTGCCTTCGCCGGAATCTGCTTTAAAATGTTTTTTATCAAACGTTTTGAATTGCTTTCAACCTTGATGTATGTTGGCATGGGCTGGTTATCGGTGATGGCCTGGGATGATTTAGTGGCGAGCTTGCCGACTGGAGCCTTTGCCTTGTTGGTGGCTGGTGGTCTGACCTACACTGCTGGCGTGGTCTTTTATCGCTGGGAAAAATTGCCCTACAACCACGCAATTTGGCATGGCTTTGTGATGGGCGGCAGCGTTTGCCATTTCTTGGTAATGGCGCTGTATCTCGGTTAAACTCCAAGTTTAATTGACCGAATTTGGCTCAGCATGCAGTAATCTGCTTGGCTGGGCTATTTTTTTGCTAGGCTTTTTGCCAATTTGCCAGTATTATGGCGCACAACAGCATTTTGGTGTGGGGGAATTTAGGCATGTTGCGACGTTTTCGGCGGCGACGCTTAGCCTTGTGGGCAGTGATTGGGGCAGTTTGTGGCTTGATTGTAATTTTACGAATGCCACTGCATCAACTGCCACTGGAGCGCGACGAGGCTGCCTATGCCGTCATTGCCCGCGATTGGGCTGATGGGGCAATTCCCTACCGCGATCGATTTGATCATAAACCACCGTTTGTTTATGCTGCCTATGCTCCGCCAGTTTTGTTAGGCACTGAGCCAATTCAAACAATTCGGGTTTGGGCGACGCTCTGGCTGGAAGCCACAACTTTAGTGATGTGGCGAGCAGGTCGGCGTTTGTGGCGCTCCGAAGCGGCGGGCGTGCTCACCGCAATTTTAGTCGCCAGCTGGAATAGCGCAGTTTTCTTGCAGGGCGTGACCTTCAACAGCGAAGCAATTATGCTCTTGCCCAGTTGCTTGGCCTTGCTTTTTGGCCTCAAAGCGCTTGATAGCCAACAAAAAGCTTGGTGGATGTTGGCGGGCGTGGCAGCAGCCTTAGCATTATTATCCAAACCTGTGGCTTTGTTAATTTTGCCAGCGCTAATTATTACCACGATTGCCTTCAAAGGCGATGTCAACGAACGGCTTGGCCGCGCAATTTTGGTGATCGACGGCTTGGCGCTGGTGTTGATTCCAACTTTGCTCTATTTTGCCTTAGCTGGTGGTTGGAGCCAATTTGTTGAAGCACTTTGGACGTATAACACGGCTTACCTCGACCAAACCGATGCCACAATCAGCCAGCTTTGGCCGATTTGGCGCTCGCTCCTGTTGCTGCTAGTGGCGGGGATTGTGGGCGCAACCATGGCTTGGCGACGGCGGCGCTACGGGCCGAGTTTAACTCTGGCTGGCTTATGGAGCATCGGCTTGATTGCCAGCGCCTTTGTAAGTTTACGCGCTTATCCGCATTATTATCAGGCGCTTGTGCCCGCTTTGGCTGTCTTTGCAGGCGGCTTGGCCAAAGTTCGGCTGGGATTTTTGCAACAATACAAAGATTTTTCGATTGTTGTGATCGCGTTTTTGCTAGCGATTCAGCCATTAGCCAGCCTCTGGCCGTTGTATAATAAAACACCCGAAGCCCAAATTGAACAACTCTATGGCGTTGATGGCCGTGAATTCTTTGCGCTCGCGCCCAAAGTTGTCGAATGGATCGATAGCAATGTGGGCCAGCAGGCCAGCGTCTGGGTTTGGGCGGCTGAGCCAGAAATTTATTTGTATGGCGATTACGCTGTGCCAAGCCGATTTCCCTACGATTACCCCTTAGCGATTTTGCCCAATGCCCTCGACCAGACCTTGCAGCAACTGCGCAGCCAGCCACCAAAGGTCATTGTGACCTATGGAGCCGTGCGCCCAATCGGCTTTGATGCTATGTTGCAAGTTGCGCCCTATCGTTTACGAGTGCATTTGGCTGGTTATGATATTTGGGTGCGTTAGCGCTGGGAGTTTCGCATGAGTTTTTGGCAAATCTGGGGTTGGGGTCTGGCGGTGGTAATGATTCCATTAACCTTGGCGTGGTTGTGGAGTGTCAAAATTACCAATGCCAGCATTGTGGATATCTGTTGGGGCATGTGTTTTGTGGCCTTGACCTGGTGGTATTTTAGCCAAGCTCAGGGCGATGCTCAACGCCGTTTGATCATCAGCAGTTTGGTGACAATTTGGGGCTTGCGTTTATCAATTTACATTGGTTGGCGTAATTGGGGCAAGCCTGAAGATTATCGTTATGTTGAGTTTCGTCAGCGCTATGGAGCTGAACGCTATTGGTGGTTTAGCTTTTTCCAAGTGTTTTTGCTGCAAGGCGTATTGGCGTTGCTGATCTCGTTGACCTTACTTGGTGCCCAAATCGGCCCAAAAAGCTGGAATTGGCTCGATTATCTAGCAATTGGGGTTTGGCTGATTGGCTTTGGTTTTGAGGCGATTGGCGATTGGCAGATGGCACGGTTCAAGGCCAATCCGGCCAACAAAGGCCACGTTATGCGCTCTGGCTTATGGCGCTACACCCGCCACCCCAATTATTTTGGCGATGCGACGGTGTGGTGGGGTTATGCGCTCTTTGCGATTGCCGCTGGTAGCTATTGGCAAATTATCGGTGCCTTGCTTATGACCTGGCTGATTATTCGAATTTCAGGTGTGCTGCTGTTAGAACGCACAATGATCAAAACTAAGCCGCAGTATGCCGATTACATTGCTAAAACCAGCGCCTTCTTGCCGTGGTTTCCCAAAAGCTAAATAAATGACGGAGCAGAGCTAACGTTTTGATCCACGAAGGACACGAAGCGCACGAAGAGAGTAGGCTATAGGCTTTTGGCTTTTCGAAATCATTGTCATTTCACAAATTGTTCCGATAGCCTAGCGCCAATAGTCATATCCCCTTTGTGTCCTTCGTGTCCTTCGTGGATCAATCTGCATATCTCATACTTACGATAATGGTACAATAGCAGCGGGCATTCGCCCCTTGCTGATTGTATATACCCAATGGTGCTGACAATCTATGTCCACAATATTGCTTGTAGAAGATGAAGCCCTGCTCGCCGATACGCTCCGTTACAACCTTGAACGCGAAGGCTACACCGTGCTTTCTGCTTCCGATGGAGTTACCGGGCTGGATTTAGCCCGCGCCGAACAGCCCGATTTGCTGATTTTAGATGTGATGTTGCCCAAACTCGACGGCTTTTCAGTCTGTCGAATTTTACGGCGTGAAACCAATATCCCGATTATGATGCTGACTGCCCGCCAAGATGAAGTTGATCGGATCGCTGGCTTGGAATTGGGCGCTGATGATTATGTGATTAAGCCATTTAGCCTTGGTGAATTACTGGCCCGCGTTCGAGCGATTTTGCGTCGTACCGACCGCCAACCAACCGGAGTTGAACGCGAATTGCTGACCGCCGCCAATCTTAAGGTCGATACTGGCAGTCGTCGGGTGTTTCGTGATAACAACGAAATTACGCTCGCTCAGAAGGAATTCGACTTGTTGGTGTGTTTGATGCGCAACCGTGGCATGGCGCTTTCGCGCGATTTGCTGCTCGAACGAGTTTGGGGTTACGATTTTCCAGGCGATTCGCGCACGGTCGATGTGCATGTGCGTTGGCTGCGTGAGAAAGTTGAAGTAGACCCCAGCAACCCAATTTATATTCAAACTGTGCGTGGGATTGGCTATCGTTTTAATGATCAACTTAGCCGTAGCGAGCGCAAAAACTAATGACTTGGATTGTGTTGTTGGCGTTGACAACGATGATCGCGTTGCTTTGGGGTTGGCGTGGTCAACGCAATCTCCGCCGTGAACTGGCCTATTTACGCAATCGGCCTGTGGTTGCCCCAACCCCATCAGCCGATCCATTTAATCAGTTGTTTCGCACGCTCAGCGCCGCGCTTGATGCAGGCGTGATTGTCGTCAATGATGGCCGCACCATTCGTTATTGTAACGATGTTGCGGCTAAATTATTTGGGGTTAGTGCCAATGCGGTTGTCAATCATAGCGTGATTACGTTGGTACGCGATTATCAGGCCGATACCATGATCGAGCAATCGATTAGGCGACGCGACCCGCAGCAAGTAACCTTGCAACCAGTGCTCTCGAATCGTACAATTCGGATTTGGTGTGAGCCATTGCCTGAAAGCGGCGCGTTAATTCTAGCCCGCGATTTAACCCAACTGAGTTTGCTGGAGCGGGCGCGGCGCGATTTGGTGGCCAACGTTTCGCACGAATTACGCACACCACTAGCCTCAATCAAACTCTTGGTTGAAACTTTAGCAACCCAGCCACCACCCGAATTAGCCCAACGCATGCTGGGCCAAGTCGATACCGAGCTGGATGCGGTGATGCAGTTGGTTGATGAATTGCACGAACTTTCGCAGATCGAATCTGGGCGCACGGCCTTGCAATTGCAGCCAACTCCAGTCGAAGATATTGTTGAACGGGCTAATGATCGGATTCAGCCGCAAGCCAAGCGCAAAGATCTGCGAGTGGCGGTGACAATTGCCCCTGATCTGCCCGAAGTCTATGTTGATCGCGACCGAATTAGCCAAGTGCTGCTCAATTTGTTGCATAATGCAGTTAAATGGACTGATGCTGGCGGCACGATTACAATTGAAGCTGGCTTGCGTTCGCGTAGCGAACTGGGCCATCATCTTAGCCGCATGCTTGAGCCAAGCAATCGTTGGGTGATTATGGCAATTCACGATACTGGCGCGGGCATTCCAGCCGAGGCGATTCCGCGAATTTTCGAGCGTTTCTATAAAGTTGATCGGGCGCGGACGCGCGGGGTTGGTGGCACAGGCTTGGGTTTGGCAATTGTCAAACACTTGGTCGAAGGTCATGGCGGTGTGGTTTGGGTTGCCAGCAGCGAAGGTCGCGGTAGCACTTTTACCGTAGCCCTGCCAGTCGTCGAAGATGATTAATTGTGTGGTTTGAGGGAAATCATGACGGGATTAAACATTCAAGCATGGGCTGAACAGTTACGTCGGCAAGTTGGGCAGGTGGTGGTTGGCAAGCAAACGAGCGTCGATTTATTACTAACCGCGCTGTTGTGCGAAGGCCATGTGCTACTGGAAGATGTGCCAGGCGTGGGCAAAACCACCCTGATTCGAGCGCTAGCCCAAAGCCTTGATTGCCAATTTCGGCGAGTGCAATTTACTCCCGACTTGTTGCCCAGCGATGTAACTGGCCTGAATTTTTATAATCAAAAATTGAGTGAATTTCAGTTTCGAGCCGGACCGTTGTTTGCCAACATTGTGTTGGCCGATGAAATTAACCGCGCTACGCCGCGCACGCAATCGGCCTTGCTCGAAGCTATGGCCGAAGCCACGATTACGATTGATGGCGAAACTCATCAATTAACGCGGCCATTTTTGGTGCTCGCCACCCAAAACCCGATCGAATTAGAAGGCACTTTTCCCTTGCCCGAAGCCCAACTCGACCGCTTTTTGCTGCGAGTTAATTTGGGTTATCCCAGCGAAGCCGAAGAACATGCGATTATCCAACGCTTTAATCAAGGCGATCCATGGATGGCGATGCAAGCTGTGAGCGATCAAAGCCAGCTGTTGGCGGCAATTCAGGCAGTGCGCACTGTGCATCTGAGCGATGCAGTGCGTAATTATGCAATTGCGATTGTGCGAGCAACCCGCGAGCATAGCGAAATTGAGTTGGGTGCTAGTCCGCGTGGCTCGTTGGCCTTAACTCGCGCCGCTCAAGCTTGGGCATTAGTTCATGGCCGCGATTTTGTGCTGCCTGATGATGTAAAGCAACTTGTGCCCAGTGTGCTAGCCCATCGGCTGATTTTGAATGCTGAAGCGCGGTTGGCACAACGCAGCCCTGAAAAAATTCTAGCCGATATTGTCAAAAGCATTGCAACTCCAGTTGAGGAACGGGCATGAAAGGGCGACGAGCAGGCTTATTTGTTTTGGTCTTGCTCTTGATCATTGGCTTGCTAAGCGATGTAACGTTGTTGCCGTTGGTCGCGATGCTGGGGATTATGGCCTTGCTCGCGGTCGAATTATGGGAATGGCGCATGTTTAAGCATGTTGATTATCAACGTGAACTAGGCCATACCCATCTGTTCCCCGACAACCGCACAACCCTTAGCATTACCCTGCGCAATCGCAAATTTTTGCCCTTGCCATTTGTTAATTTGCACGATTTGGTTCCAGTAGGCATCACGCTTGAGCAGATTGAAACCCAACCTGCTGCTAGCCCCAATTATCGGGTGCTAGCGCGGGCATTTGGCATCAGCAGTTATCAGCAAGTAACCCGCCAATATACAATTTTGTGCCCACAGCGCGGTTTGCACCGTTTTGGCCCAGCCAATTTGAGTGCTAGCGATCCGCTTGGGCTGAGTATTAGTCGCGCAACAATTAATGAGATTGATCGCTTGATCGTCTACCCTCGCTTGTTAACTGAGCCAGAATTAGGCTTGCCGTTACGCGAGTTATTGGGCACGATTCGCGCCTCGCAGCGCTTATTGACCGACCCTGTTGTGCCGATTGGTATCCGCGATTATACCCAAAGCGACCCGCTCAAAAGCATTCACTGGACGGCGACAGCGCGGCGCGGCCAATTACAAACTCGCATTTATGAGCCAGTTACGGCGCTGACCGTGATGTGTATTCTTGATATCGAAACGATTGTGCCATCCTATCTTGGGGTGAATAAATTTCAGGGCGAACGTTTAATTAGTATGGCGGCAACGGTTTGTAGCGCTTTACACAAAGCTGGCCATGCGATTGGTTTATGGTCGAATGCCGCGCTGGTTGAGGGCAACACGGCCATTCAGCTGCCGCCCAATCGTAGCCCCAAACAGGCCAGCGCCATCTTGGAAGTATTGGCCCAAATGTCGCTCTACTCGCGGCTAGAAATTGCCAAATTTATTGGGCGTGAACAATCACGCTTACCGCTAGGCGCGACGGTTTTGCTGATTAGTGCGGTGGATACGCCGGCTCATCGCAGCGCCTTGGCCCGTTTACGCGAATATGGCTATGCCCCCGTTTGGCTCTATTTAGGCCAGCATGCACCAAAAGTTGCTGGAGTTAAGTTGATTCATAGTCACCAGAGGGAGCCATGATCAATCGTCAGAGCGCCAAATTAATCGTTTTGCTCAGCGCATGCATCGCCTATAGCAGCTTGATCAGCGTTGTACTGAATAGCCTTGATAGCGCTGGCGAGCAGCCAAGTGCGGTTTGGCGCTGGCCAATTTTCGTGTTTGGCACGATTACCATGGTCAGTTTGCGAATGCGTTTGCGTCAGCGCGGCGCGATCATTACTGCTGCCGCTGCGATTGGCATCGCCATGGTTGGCTGGCTCTGGATTCGCAGCGAACGCAGTGGCCAAGAATTGGTCTTGAGTGGGTTTGGGGTGGGCTTTTTGATGTCGCGGGCGATCAATTCAGATCAATGGAATCACGATTGGTTGCAACAGCTCTTTTGGCGGGGACTGGGCGTATTGGTGGCGTTTGTGGCGCTTGGCCCAGTTATGACTCGTGGCGCATTAGAACAGCCAGGTTTGCTGCAACTTTTTATTATTCAAGCCTTGGCGTTTGTAGCGGCATGTTTATTTGCGATTATGCTTGATCAAAGCAACCAAGCTGAGTTGCAAACCCCGCCGATGTTGGGTTGGAGCAGCCTATTTACCTTGGCACTCGTAGCGATTCCCTTGCTGTTGTTTGGGGTTGCCGACGGTCAACGCAGCATCTTAGGCCTAATTTTCGGCGCATTTATGGATGGTTTGGTGCTGATTGCTGGCGGTTTAGCTGTTGCTTTATCGTGGTTGGTTGGCTGGCTGATTCCCTCATTCAAGCCCAATCAACGCCCACCAATCGAGCCAAGCATGCCTGAAGCGGTTGATCCTTCAACATTAATGCCTGAAGAAACCAGCCAAATCAGCTCGTGGCTCGGCGATCTGCTCAATATTGGGGTGGCAATTATTCTGATCATGATGATTGCTTGGCTGATTTATCGAGTGGTACACTGGCTGCGCGATTTTGAAACTAAGCCGATTGCCCAAGGCGAAGTCGTCATCGAACAATCGATTTGGTCGTTCGATAGCCTGCGTGAGCAAATTTTGGAGCGTTTTCGGCGCAAAAAACCATGGAAGCTTGATACCAACGATCCCCAGGTACAAAAAGTGCGGCGAATTTATACTCAATTTTTGGAGCTGGGCGAAGATCATGGCCAACCACGCAGCAAGCATCAAACAGCTCACGAATATGGGCGTGGGTATGCGCAACAACAGCCAACTAACGAGCCAGCGATTGCAGAACTAACAGCTATCTATACCCAAGCCCGCTATGCCGAGCAACTTGATGCCGAGGCCGTAGCTCGGGCTGAACAAGCCCTAAAAACGATCCAAAAACAGCAGCCCTAGAAACGCCATTGCACGCTATGCCACAAGGCAAATTGATGGGGAATTGTTTGCGGTTTGCTGGTTGAAAGCATCATCGATAACGCTGGATAGCGTTCGAGCCAACTGCTGACCCAATGTGACCAACGTTGTTGATCGCTTTGATTGAGTTGATCCCAGCCTTCGATCAATAACAACCATAAACCAGCGGCTAAGCCACGTTTAACAGCCAATTCAGTCATGGCAAAGCCAAGCTTCTCAATCTCTTGGTGCAGCAAATGCAACGGCTGAGTTAGGCGGCTTAGCGGCTGTTGCACCTGGTAGAGCAACGGCAAATAGGCGGTTGGTAATTGAGCGCCGCGTGCCCATTGCAAACACAATTGGCGCATTGCCAACGACCGCGAACCAGGCTCGATCAAGGCCAAACGCGGCGTTTCGCGCAGGGCATCGCGCAAGGTCATCGATGGGCCGCCCTCAACTTGTTGAAATTGCAGCGGCAAACGTTGCAAATGGGGCAGCAATGGTTGGGAACCAACCAAACTCTCGCCCTCAAGCAAGTGGTGACGATAACGCCGAATCTGCCGACCATCACGGAGGCGCGGGAGGAAGTTAAGTCGAAAGGTTGCTAAGGCCATATGCCGTCCCTCCTAAAACGATAGCTGTGAGGTTTAGCCTAAGGCTTGCCAACCATGGATTCAATCGGTTAAGGTTACAAAGCGATGACATATGAAAGTCAAAAGGCAGAAGTCAAAAGCAAAAGGGGATCAGTGGTTGAGGGATGGGGATCAGCATTTAGCGCAGAGGATTAATGGCAATGGGCTATGGGCTATCGGAATATTTTAGAGCAAACAAAAGCCCATAGCCTACTACCTTCGTGATCTTCGTGTCCTTCGTGGATCAAAATCCAGATCCCTTATCCCTGACCCCTAACCCACACATTACAATGAGGTAAGCTTGTATGCAGTATATTGCGGCACTCGACCAAGGTACAACCAGCACGCGCTGTATGGTTTTCGACCATAATGGCAATGTTGTCGGCGTTGATCAACGTGAGCATACCCAGATTTTCCCGCAGCCAGGCTGGGTCGAGCATAATCCCGCCGAGATTTGGCAACGAACCCAGGGCGTGATCGCAGGAGCACTAGCGGCTGCCAACATCGAAAAAAGCGATCTGGCGGCGCTGGGCATTACCAATCAGCGTGAAACAACCGTCATTTGGGATCGCCACACCGGCAAGGCAATCTACAATGCTTTAGTTTGGCAAGATACCCGCACTGATGCGCTGGTGCGCCAATTTGCTGCTGACGGTGGACAAGATCGTTTTCGGGCGCAAACTGGATTGCCCTTGGCGACCTATTTTTCAGCCACCAAAATTCGTTGGCTGCTTGATCAGGTTGAGGGTGCGCAAGCAGCGGCTGAAGCAGGCGATTTGTTGTTTGGCACGATCGATTGTTTTGTTGCTTGGTGGTTGACGGGTGGCCCCCATGGTGGATTGCACATCACCGACACAACGAATGCCTCACGTACCTTGCTGCTCAACCTCACGACTGGCGATTGGGATGCTGAATTATTGGAGATTTTTCGCATTCCGCGCAGCATGTTGCCAAATGTGCGCTCCTCAAGCGAGGTGTATGGGACATGTCGCGGCCAACTCGATGGCGTGCCATTAGCAGGAATTTTGGGTGATCAACAAGCTGCAACGGTTGGGCAAGTATGCTTTGAAGTTGGCGAGGCCAAAAATACCTATGGCACTGGCAATTTTATGCTGCTCAATACTGGTGAGCGCTTGGTGCAATCGCGCCATGGCTTAATTACCACGCCAGCCTATCATTTTGGCAAGCAGCCAACGTGGGCCTTAGAAGGCTCAATCGCAGTAACTGGCTCGTTGGTGCAATGGCTACGCGACAATTTGGGGATTATCCACAGTGCGGCTGAGGTCGAACCGTTGGCTGCCAGCGTAGCCGATAACGGTGGCGTATATCTGGTGCCAGCCTTTTCGGGCTTGTTTGCCCCGCATTGGCGCTCCGATGCGCGAGGCGTGTTGGTTGGGCTAACGCGCTATGCCAATAAAGCTCATATCGCGCGAGCGGCGCTTGAAGCCACTGCCTACCAAACCCGCGAAGTCGTCAGCGCCATGGCCCAAGATTCAGGGGTTGAGTTGACGGCGCTCAAAGTTGATGGCGGAATGGTGGCGAATGAATTGCTTATGCAGTTTCAGGCTGATATTTTGGGTGTACCAGTTGTGCGGCCCAAAGTTGCCGAAACCACCGCCTTGGGGGCTGCCTACGCCGCTGGTTTGGCTGTTGGCTACTGGGCGAATCCAGCTGAATTACGCGCCAACTGGAGCGAAAGCAAGCGTTGGGAGCCGCAAATGAGCAGCGATCAGCGTGATAGCTTGTATGCACAATGGAACAAAGCAGTGCAACGCACGCTCAATTGGCAAGAATAAGCTGGCAAATCCGTCTTGATACTAGCCAAATCAGCGGTTGGTTTGGCTACCAAATTGCTACTTTAGAAAACCTACAATCGGTGGTATTGTGGGTATATCCAAAAATACATTGATTGGTTTGTGATATACCCAGCTCACAATTCACTCCAGACGTTTGGCAAAGATTCAAAGACGCTTCATATTGTGGTCCTGGCTTTGGCAACTCCTGCTAACTCCGCAGCCAACCGCGATGAGTGCGTTAGTTTTGGCTATTGACCCAACTTGCGGAGGTAGTGGCATGGCGCTTGACCAGCCAACAGTTGCCTTAATTGTCGGAATTGGCTTGTTGCTCCAAGCATTGGTGATTGGGGCTTTTTTAGTCTTTGTGCGGCGCTATCAAGGGATTCGCTGCTTCTTGATTGGCACAATTGGCTTGGGTTTGGGCTTTTTAGCCTTGGCGTTATTGCCTCAAACCTCAATCGTAGCAATCACAAGTAGTTATATTCTGATTCTCAGTGGCTTGTTTGGGCTAAGCAGTGGCATTTTACGCTTCATTGGAGCCGCCAGCTCAGCCAAAATTTATGCGATCTGCTGGCTAATCGTTGCTAGCATGCTCAGTCTGTGCGCATGGTTGTTTGCCGATTCAGGCTTAATTATCAATTTGGCGATGCTGATCGGGAGTGCTGGCATGGCCTATACTGCGCTCCAGGTGTTTTTCCAGCGTACCATCCCGTATCAAAGTGCTAGCCGTTTGTTGGCTTTAGCCTTGACCCTCAAAATGGCATTTGTTGTTTTGGGATTGGCCTATTTTTGGTATAGCCAACGCTGGCCTAGCCTGACGACGTTGAAATTAGGCTATAGCGTGTTGATTTTGCTGCTTTCGTTGCTGTGGACTGGTGGCTTTGCGGTAATGATTACCCAACGCATGCAATGTGATTTATCGGCCTTAGCCAGTATTGATGTCTTAACTGGCATCGCCAATCGCCGCGCAATCAACGAATATTTAGAGCAGGCAATTGCCAAATGGCGGCGCAACCAGCAGGGTTTTGCGGTAATCATGCTCGATATTGATTGTTTTAAGCAGATTAATGATCGCTATGGTCACCACGCGGGCGATTCCGTGTTACGCCATATTGCCTTGGTGCTGAGCGAACAAGTGCGTATTAATGATCTGATTGGGCGCTGGGGTGGTGAAGAGTTTCTATTAATTGTTGATGCCGACACGATTCAGCAGGCAACACTGATGGCTGAACGCTTACGTCAAGCTATTCAGCAACAGCCAACCGTCTGGAATGATCAGGTGATTCAGCATACAGTCAGCATTGGGATTGCGGTCTGTGGAATGCATGGCTTCAACGAAGCCCAATTGCTGACTGCTGCCGATTTAGCACTCTACGAGGCCAAGGAAACAGGTAAAAATCGCTGGATTGTCTATGAGCGCCGTTTGTTGAACCAACTTGATCCAACCCTAGAACTGGCCAACGAAGGACTTATTTTCGATGTTGATTCATCGATTTATGCCTAATGCGCTGGCTGGGCTTGCGGTTCAGGGCTAGGCAAGCCAACCGCAATTAATGCGCCTGCCACAACCAACACGCTGCCCATCAGGTAGGGCGAGGCTTCGCCAACGTTCGAGAGCATCCAGGTGGCATAGAGCGGGGCAAAAATCCGCGCCAAACTGCTCATCGACTGATACAAGCCCATATTCTCGCCGCGCTCGCTAGCAGGTGAATTGCGGCTGACCAACGACGAAAGCGATGGCGTGAGCAAGCCCTCGCCAACTGCCAGCACAATACAAATTGCCACCAAATGCCACACATTTTGAATAAAGCCCAAGCCCGCCAACGAAAGCGCGAGCAGCAACGAGCCAGACACAATCAGGGTTGCTTCGCCAAACCGCGCCGCCAAACGGCGAATTAAGCCGCCTTGCACAATCGCGACCACAATCCCAACCCCGGCCAAAGTATAGCCTGTTTGATGCGAGCCAAACTCCAACCGTCGCGCCGCAAACAAGGCAAAAGTTGTTTCAAAGGCCACAAATGCCAAGTTGATCAACAAGGTAATACTGAGCAAACGGCCAACATTGGGCTTGCGAACTGCCGCCAGCAGTTTCATTGGGTTAAAAGTACGGCCTTGTTGAGGTGCATGGCGCTCTGGCTCAGGCAATACCACAATCGTTAAAATCAGGCTGAGCACTGCAATGCCTGCGGCTACGAAAATTGGCAACTGATAATTGCCATCTTTGCTGAGCAACGCGCCGATGGCTGGGCCAGCGATAAAGCCTAAGCCAAGTGCCGCCCCAACCATGCCCATCCCGCGAGCACGATCTTTGTCGGTGGTGATATCGCTAACATAGGCTTGGGCAATCGAGATGTTACCGCCAGTTGCGCCATCGAACATGCGCCCGACGAACAGCCAAATCAGGCTATTGGCAAAACCAAATAGCAACAAACTACAAACCGTGCCAATCAAACTTAAAATCAGCAGTGGGCGACGACCATAGCGGTCGGATAATTGGCCAAGGATCGGGGCAAAGATAAATTGCATCAAGGCATAGCTGCCTACAATCATGCCCACCTGAACCTCGGAAGCCCCAAACTCCTGCGCATAAAACGGCGTGATCGGAATCACCACACCATAGCTCATGGTTCCAACAAACGCGATCAAAAAAATGGTCAAAAGTGGAGAGCGTTTCATAGGCGAGTCTATAGCCAAGCGGCTACTGGCTCCTTATCACTAGATTAGCCGTTGCCGTTACGGCGAGCGGCGAGAACATCTTCAACCGCCAGCGAACAACCGCGCAATTCTGCGCCGCTGGCTCGACCAAGCACCTCAAACCCATCAGCCACAACCACGCCTAAATCTTCGGTTTGCAACGCGAGCACCGAATAGAGGTTGGCCAAATCAAGGTGGCGTAATAGCCCAGTTTGGCCAGCGGGCAATGGCACAAAGGTGGTTGGATCGACGATCTGGGTGCGAACCCAGGGCACAATCACTTTATGGCGTGGCTGCCATTCGCGCAGGTAGGCCGAGTGTAACGAGCAATCGTAGAATTGGCTGCCCAACTCGGTCATACCATATTCGTTGACACACATGGTCGATGGAATTCCCAAAACTTCGCTATAGAGCGCATAAAGATCATTGCGGGCAATTTCGCGAACTTTGCCTTTAGAGCCGCCCGTATCCATCAAACGACTGCCTTTGGGCAATTGCCAACGCTTACCATGCTCGGCACACCAATCCAAAAAATAGACGAAGGTATACATTACGCCCATCAAACAAACTGGAGTATTATTGGCAACCGCTGCATCAAGCGACTCGGCGAGGCTGGCTGAATCCAAACCAGCCGCGCTAAACACATAGCGGCTTTCAGCTGTGCCATGCTGCTCAACCGCATCGCTGATCATATGGGCTAGCGACGATTGTGCTAGCTCATTGGGATGCCAAAAAAGCACATAGATTGGCAGGCGTTTAGCATCGGGAAACAGATGATAGGCTAAATTTGGGCGTAACGACGCTTCATACAACGAGCGATCGCGAATATAGTGCGTGCCGCGTTGTTCGCTGCCTTGAGTTGTACCGCTGGTGCGATAAATCGCCTGGGCTTCTTCAGGCGGAAAGGTGGTTAATGGCAGATGTTTGAAGGCCGTGGTTGGCACTGCCGGAATCTCAGACCAATGCTTTACCCGCTCAGGGCTGAGCATGCGGCGTTCACAATAGCGCTGATACACCAGATTATGCTGCCATTGATAGCGAAACGTGCGCAAGGCTAAATCATTAAACAAACTATCGTCATCGGGGTCAATCGGGCGAACACCCGCCTTCATCAAAGCCCGAATTTCAAAATCGAGCGTTTCAATTTCGTTCATTTCCAACCTCAGGTGAGCCAAAACACGCCCTCAGGACGCGCCTTGAATTGTACCACGCTCAATCTGGGTAAGGATGAAGGATGCGGGATGAAGGTTGAAGAACAGAGAGCAAAGGCTAGGCAACTGGGCGATTGGCTCTAGGCGCTGGGCTATCAGGGTATTTTTCGTGCAATTCGTGGATTTCATGGCGAAAAAATCAGTCTTCGTGCGCTTTGTGGATCAAAACCGTCTGGCCCTCGCCCCCGACAACTGATCCTCAGCTAAAACAACAACACGCCATGAAACTTCATAGCGTGTGATTTGGCGGGTGGAGAGGGATTCGAACCCTCGAGAGCTTTGACACCCTACGGCATTTCCAGTGCCGCGCACTCGACCAACTATGCGACCCACCCGTGCGCCGCGCATTATACCAAAGAATAGCTTAGCAGGCAACGCCGATGATTTGTTGAATCAGCCCTTGGATCTGATTGAGGGTAAAGGGTTTGGCAAGGAAGTAGGGTTGTTGATGCAAGGGGAATTGAGCACGCACATCAGCTTCACTATGCCCACTCATCAGCACAACGGGCACATTACTTAGCCGTTGCATCTCGCGACATAAGGCCACGCCAGGCTCGTCGGGCAACTCAAAATCCACTACCACTGCTTCTAATGCTCGTTCATGACAGATGGCACGTGCCGCCCTCACGCTCTCGGCCTCGCAGGTTGCCACATCGATCCGTGCTAGGGCTGCTGCCACAAACGCACGAATAAACGGCGAATCATCGACAACTAAGACCATACACAGGTTCTCCTACATGGAGTAGTATTTCCTGACTATAGTATACCGTAGTTTTGCTCAGCGCAAACAATTAGGGTAGCAGTGTATTTCGTCCCCTCACCCTCGCCCAGCTTCTACTGCGGCGGGCGAGGGGTGCAATGGTAGGCGGTTCTCATATGCATCAAGCTAGGGCGAGGCTGTCAGAGGGTGCGGGCTTACAAATGATTGCCAATCCAATGAACCATTACAAGCAGCTCTAAGAAAGTACAGTTATAGGATAGATGTTCCAGCGCGAGTTGAGCGACGCTGGAACAATTTAATTTAGGCCGACCAACCCCAACCAACACCATCGGGTTTGGCATCTACCCCTGGCATCGTTCGCGTCAAACGCCAAACTTGCCGCGTGGTTGGGTCACGAATTTGAAAAAGTGCTTGGGTTTCAGTCTGATCAATCAATAAATATTCGAGGTTTAAGTTGGATGGTGGAGTATTAAGCCAATGCGCAATCTCTTGGACATAACGCTGGGGCTGCTGTTTGAAAAACTGATCGCCTTCGCTAAACCCAAGCGTTACGGCAGTTTGATCAAGCTCCATCATAATTGCACTATTGAGCATGTCGGCGATTTCGTTGGCAGTGCTTTCCTCACGATTCGTCCGAATACAGACATATTCGCTCAAATCGAATGGCTCGGTGTGTTGTTCAAGAGGGTGCAATGGAAACGTAGCCAAGGGGAAGCCAAGTTGATCAGGGTGGAGGGGTTCCGATACGGCAGTACATGGTTGCGAATCCGTCGCAGCGATCACCAACCAATGGTCGCGGGCCGGATGATGTAACAACATACGTCGTTGCATAAAGACTCCTCTACGCATCGTTGAGAAAGGAGAATCAAAGTATACAGCATGTTCCTCTCAATGCGTATTCTATTATAGCCCAATTTGTAAAAATAATTAATACACCGTTACGTATCTAGCTCGATAGATTAAAATCGTTTTCGTTATGTGTATACCTATTGCCTCGATGCTATTTGATATACGATTCATCGATATTAATAGCAAGAATTGGCGCTTAAATAATAAAATAGCGTGTAATAACACGCTATGTTTAAATATTCATTGGATTGTTTGATTATTGGGCTATAACATCACGACGTAAGCTAATCATCTCGTGTAATAACGTGAAGCCAACGCGTTCATAGACTTTAAGCGCATTAGGATTATCTTGATCAACGACTAATTCTAGTTCTTGAATCGTTTCTACACTGAAAATCCAAGCTAAACAATGCTGCATAATCTTGATTGCAATACCTCGGCCACGGGCAGCAGGCGTAACACCGACAAATTCAATCCCTGCTTCGGCAAACTCTGGTTGACGTTCGGTATAAATATAACCAAGTAGTTGTTCACCATCACGTATAATAAACACCTGGCGATCATGATTGATTCGTTCCAGAATTTGGCTCCCACTGTAGTAGGTTTGAGGAAAAAGTTGGTCATGCAATTCGCAGAAGGCAGCATGTAATTCGGCGGGCAATATTTCAACATCACCAGTCGTTACATGTTCAGTTAATTGTGAACGTTTGTAACTTAAAATTGCGTGGGTATTGCGCTGGTAAAATTGCTGACGCGCAGCCCAATCACGCACAAATTGATTTTGCAAATTGCAAAAAATATCGATCATGGTGACATGCGCTTGGAGTTCTGGCAATAATTCAGCGAGTAAGGCATCGGCCAGTTCAAAGCGATGTTCGCCCAAGGCAATCGGCCCCCACAAAAAAGCGCGGCCTGTATCAGAAATTTGTTCCAAGCCAATCAAGCCGATTAACTGGTCCGCCTCGAAGGCTAAGGCAAATTGCTGCTCAATCGGAAACTCAAGCTCACGCCATGTTTGGGCAATTTGTTCGGCTTGCGGGCCGGCAAACCCTAAATGGGTGCTGGGATCGTGTTGAAATTGGGCCATAAAGGCGGCGGCTTGGTCAATTTGAGTTGCTTGCATACGGCTAATCGTTGGCATCTATTTACCTCACATTCAGCTATTTGGTACTAGGTTATTTTCTTGGTATCATGGCTCAAATAGATCAATCGTTGGATGGATTGGAGCGTACAGCGGTGGGAGCATGGAATATCATCGGAAATGAGTGGGCAGTCGAATTATTACGCTTGGCAATTGCCCGTAATGCAGCCAGCCATGCCTATTTGCTGACAGGTTTACCCAACATTGGCAAAGCGACGCTTGCCTTGCGCATGGCTCAAGCGCTCAACTGCGAAGCCAATAATGGTGATGTTTGTGGCAACTGCCGAGCTTGTAAGCGGATTGCTAAAGGCAATTTTCCTGATGTGCGGATTGTGGGCTTGGCTGAACAGGCCGCCCAACAAAAGGCCAGCGAAAGCGTCAAAACCCGTTTGGGTATCGACACCGTGCGCGAATGGCAGGCTGATATTGCCCTACGGCCTTACGAAGGGCGACGGCGGGTCTTTATTATGCACGATGCTGAAACCATGACCGAACAAGCCGCCAACGCTTTGCTCAAAACGCTTGAAGAGCCACCACCGTTTGCCACCTTGATTTTGGTGGCCAATAGTGCTGGCGATTTGTTGCCGACAATCACCTCACGTTGCCATGTACTCAAATTACGCCCAGTGCCACGCCAACAAGTGACCCAAGCATTAATCGAACACTGGCAGATTGCCCCCGATGATGCGGCGATTGTGGCTGCATGGAGCGCAGGTCGCATCGGCTGGGCCGCAGCAGTTGCCCAATCGCCCGACTTGTTGCAAGCTCGCGCCGAACAACTTGAGAGTTTGATCGAGTTGCCAAGCAAACCGCTGGTTGAGCGCTTCAAATGGGCAGAAGGCTGGAGCAAAGCCAATCGTGAGCGTGATGAGCTGTTTGCCATGCTTGAATTATGGCAAGTTTGGTGGCGCGATGTGTTATTGATTGCCGCTGGCACGCAGCAAGGCCTGATTAATATTGATCGAGTTGAAGATTTACAGGCGTTATCACGCTTGCCATTAACGGCAATTCATAAAACGCTCAAGGGCATTAACGATGCAGTAACCCAAATTCGCGAGAATGTTAGCCCGCAATTGGCTTTAGAAGGCGTGTTGCTGAATTTAGCTGGGGCAAAGTAGCAACGAGGGATCAGGAGTCAGTCGTTAGGGATCAGTAAAGGTTTTTTAGCCACAGATTGGCACAGATTATCCAGATGAGATTCCTGCTTAGCCAAGGCTTGCGCCTCATGCTTCGGTTCTGTAGGCTTTTGCCTTCTGATTTGTTACCTTCATCCCTCTCTCTGCGCCTCTGCGTAAAACCCTAGCCTATCGTCTCTATGTTCTAAGCTCTACGCTCTAACTAGGGAACCCGCGTCATACCGCCGATATCGCCTGGCTCTTCGATTAAAACTGGAGGATTACCGACCAAATCCATCTGCCAAAGGCCTGAGAACGTCCAAACATACAACAGCGAACCATCAACGACGATCCGAGGATCTTCGAAGATTTCGCTATTGACCGGCTTGCCTTGACCTGTCGCCAGATCAACCGACCACACTTGCCAGCCCAAACCATGGGCAGATGCTGGCGTGACAAACCAATCGACCCAGTTTGGTTGATGTTGGCCAATTGTCAAAGGGCTGGCCGCGATATAAATTGTTTTGCCATCCGCCGACCAGATTGGTGCTTCTAAGGCACTCACCAAGTTGGGCTGATCAAACAGCACCCGCTCTTGCTTAGTTTGTAAATCGTAGAGGTATAAGGTTGGGTAAATGCCGTCGCGGGTACGCACGAAGGCCAATTGGCGGCCATCAGGCGACACCGATGGAAATGTTCCGGTCATGACGAGAGTTTGTTGCACACCACTAGCAAGATCAATCGCTACAATCGAGCTGCCTGATTGCAAAAAGACCCCATCGTTATCAAAACGCAAGGTTTGATACACCCCATACAAGGTTTTGCCATCAGGCGACCAAACTGGCGTATCGAGTGAATCGTAAATTTGCAGACCATCGCGCTTGCCGCCATCGGGCACAAACAACGATTTACTGGCTCCGCCATCAACCGCAATTTGGTTGGCATGATTAACGGGCACAACAAAGGGTTGCTCGGCACTAGGAGTTGGCACAGGTGGCCGATACGAATAGACCACGCTTTTGCCATCGGGAGCAATACTAGGGAAGGTTGAGTAGGCATTGGGCGCTTCGTTGGTTAATTGCGTCCACTGTTTAGCGGGCAAATCGAAACGCCACAAATCCCCACCCCGCGAGATAATCAGCGAAATATCGCCAAGCTTGGGGGCAACCGCAGCTGGCGGGGTTACCGTCGCCGAATTAGCCGCCCCACAACTTGACAAGAGAATACAAACAAGAACACAAATCACGAATCGCATGAATTATCGCTCGCGGAGATACAGCGCTATATCAGTGCCTTGATTACTGCGCGGATCAATATAGGCTCGTGGAATAAAGCCAACTCGCTCGAAACCAGCTTGCTCGTAGGCTGCCGGTAACGCCGGATGATCAAGCGGCACATGTCCGATCAATTGGTTGGCAAAATGGTTCGATGGCAATTGGCGCAGCATTTCATTCAACAACACCGAGGCTTGATCCATATGTCCTGCCGCCAAGTAGCAATCGACCAAAAGCTGATGTTGTTGGTAGTAGGGGTTGGGCCATGGGTAAACTGGTGGCATAATGCTACCCCAACCAACAATCGCGCCGCTGGCCGCCGTCAGGCCAGTCAAAACCGCCACATCACCCTCTTGCTGCTCGAAAGCTGGAAAGAAATCGTCGGCTCCAATATTGGCATCGCCCAACATTTGTAAGCCATAATGGCGCACAATCCGATTATCCGGCGCATTGAATAATGATAACAACAACGGCACATCAGCCCGATCCGAGGAGCGCATAAAAACCGCTGTGCTCGGAGCAAACAACTGCTTAAGGAAATTTTCGGGCGAATCACCATCACTAATGCGCCATGCAATCCGATTGCCAGTGCGGCTACTTTCGCTCTCATTAATCGTCACAAAATGATACTGCTCATAGAACGACATGGCACTATCATTATGTTCAGTGCTAATAATCAGCGCTTGGCCGCCGCTGGACTCAAAATCGTTAATCGCCAACTTCAACAATTTACTAGCCAAGCCGCGGCGACGATATGGCTCAGCTGTATAAACCCGATGAATCGAACCCAATTGTGGACAGAATTTTGAACGGCAGAGCAACATCGCGCTCACAGGCCGTCCCTGCACTTGGGCCAAGTACCAAACATCTTGGCTAAAGCGCAACCCAACCAGGCGTAGGTGCATATCAAACGACCAACGCCAAGCGACCGCCGGATCTTCACCCCATCGGTGGTAAAGCTCCTCAAGCGGTTGGGCAAATTCAGAAGCAAGCGGTTGGATGCGCGAGAGGACTGCCTCAGTTCCTGCACCCAGAGCAATCCGCGCAACTTCTTCGTACATCAGCGACCCTCCAAGCTCGATAGCTCGTGTGTAGGTCGCATCATACTCTAGGCCTTGCCGCTTGTCCACTACAGCCCATAGCGCAGCAATTTTGGCCGATTTCATCCGCCTCAACGCGAAAAAGGGGAACTTATTTCAATCACTGACGTTATTGCTCTATTGGCATATGCGGTTTCTTTGATATGCCTTGCAGGTTCACGCTGTTTTGAGCGAAGCACGAGGGGAATTTGGTTGCGGTTAACACCAGATCCTCATTCTTGACGCAGTATTCGGGACATATTGCCTTTGGAGGTACGAGTGGTTCGTCGTTTTTTTCGTTGTAGTTTGCTGCTGATGCTGGCCGTTGGAGCAATCGCTAGCCAGCATGCCACCCCGCTGGCCGCCCAAAGCCCTCAGTCAAGCCCAAGCCAATTGGCAATTCGTGGTCAACTTGGCGGTGATAGCTCAACCATGGTCGTTGCCGAACAAGCTGCTTATGTTGGCATCGGTCCACGGGTCGTAACCTACGATTTGCACAATCCCAATCAGCCAAATCTAGCCAACCAAAGCAGCCTTTTACCCGCCACCGTGCAAGATTTGGCCTTAGGCGAGGGCTATTTGTACGCCGCCTTGGGCTATGGCCGTGAACATGGCTTGGCTACATTTTCCTTAGCCACTCCATTAACACCAACGCTTGTAAGTTTTTACCCGCTTGAATTATCGGCCATGAGTGTTTTCAGCTATCAAGATTATGTCTATGTGCAAGTTGATGATGGCTTGCAGGTGTTCGATTTGAGCAATCCTAGCCAACCACAATTGGTCAATCAACTTAATCAATATGGCATTGCCGCCGCAACGGTTCAAGGCGATCATGTGTATCTCAATATTCAATCGTGGCTTTCGGGCTTCGATAGCTTGAATATCGTCGATTTGAGCACACCCATGACTCCAACGCTCAAAGGTTCGATCGTGCTTGGCGATATTTTAGATATCGAAATTGCCGCTAATTATGCGTATGTCAATACTCAAATGGGCCTGCGGGTGGTTGATATCAGCAATGGCAGCAACCCAAACATTATCAACCAAACCGATGATGTTGCTGGATTACAACTAACCGCAAGTGGCAACACACTCACAATGATTGGGCTAGATTATGCCTTACACACGTGGGATATTACCAACCCAATCACGCCGACCGAAATTGCTGCCAGCTCCGAAACGGTGCTTGGCTGGCCAACAGCCTTAATTGCCCAACAAAACCTTGGCTATGTGCTGACTCGTTCAGGCCAAATTAATGTCTTCGATTGGAGCACTCGCCAAGCTCCCACGCGCATCAGTGCGACTGAAACCCCTGGCTGCAAGGAAAATGTAGCCTTGCAAGTGGTTGGCGATTATGCCTATGTGGCCGATTGGGGCCGTGGTTTGTGCATTGTTGATGTGCGCAATCCCCAACAACCAAGCGTGATTGGCCGCTTCGATTTAACCACCGATCGCAACGCCGTCACCGATATTGCCGTCCAAGGCTCGTTGGTATATATGGTCGATTGGAGCCACGGAATTTATGTGATCGATGTCAGCGACCCAACCGAACCAACTCAAGTCAGTTTCTTTGCAACCGCTGGCTTTCCAGCAGCAATTGCGGTCAATGGCCCGATGGTCTATGTTGGCGAATCGATCAACGATCAAGGCGTTGGTGGCAGTGTACGGATTTTCGATCTCAGCGATTTGGCCAATCCAGTTGAGCATAGTCAGTTCTACACCAGCAAAGTCGCCCAATTAGCCGTGATCGATCAAACCGTGTATGTGGCCGACAACGAAGGCGGCCTGCGGATTCTCGATGTTAGCAATCCTGATAACATTCAGATGATCGGCCAATATGCTGAAAATTGGTTCGCCATGGATTTAGCGATTCAGGATGAGTATGTGTATTTGGCGACGACTAGCGGCTTAGAAATTGTCGATATCAGCAACCCCAGCCAACCAATCCCAGCAGGCCGCCTTGGCGATCGCTTGATTGATGGCATCGTTGTGGCGGGCGATAATGCGTATATTGGTGAAAATGGTAGCATTCGCCAAATCGATATCAGCCAACCGAGCAACCCTCAAGTTGTAGCCGAAACCCTGCTAGCTCGCGATTCATGGATTCTACCAGCGCTGCATGGTGGAGAGATTGTAGGCTTGAGCTATCATGGTGGTGGCATGTTCGTACTTGAGCCAGAATATCAATTATTTTTGCCTGTAATCAGCAAAAACTAATTAAGCATTGAATAACGAACTGCTGGCGCATAATCTGCTATGGATATGCGCCAGCAGTGCTTTTTTAAGCATTTTGCTTAACACTTGCTTATTTTGATTAAAGCTATGTTATAATTGGCCAAAGGTGCCGTTAGGAGGCACTACCACTGTGAAGAACCTCGTCGCTTGATGCACGTATTATCGTTCGGATGTCCGCTGTACTCCCGATCATTCAAGCATGCACTGACGACCCCAACAGTAGAACCACGACCTGTGGAGTAATAATGGAACGTTTACATAAGTTTTTGGCGCGGGCCGGCGTAGATTCACGTCGGGCTTGCGAAGAGTTGATGTTGGCTGGGCGCGTATCGGTTAATGGACGAGTTCAACGCGAATTAGGAACCCAGATCGACCCCGATAAAGATGACATTCGAGTTGATGGCGAACAAATTACACCTCCAACCGAGCTTCATTACGTCTTATTGCACAAACCAAGCAGCGTCATGACCACGTTGCATGACCCTGAAGGCCGCCAAACCGTCGCCGATTTAGTCAAATCGCACAATCGTTTATTTCCCGTAGGCCGCCTCGATTACGATAGCGAAGGGCTATTGTTGCTGACCGATGATGGTGATCTCACGTTCCGTTTGACCCACCCATCGTTCGAAGTCGAAAAAGAATATCAGGCCTTGTTAAACCAAACACCATCAGTTGAGCAATTGCGCGAGTGGCGCAATGGGGTTGAGCTTGACGATGGCAAAACAGCACCTGCATGGATCGAATTGTTAAATGAAACCGCCGATGGAACTTGGGTTCGGGTGGTTATTCACGAAGGTCGCAACCGCCAAATTCGGCGGGTTGCCGAAGCATTAGGCTTAGAAGTCCGCCGCTTGATCCGGTTGCGCGAAGGCCCACTAACTTTAGGTGAATTACAAGCAGGCCAATGGCGAGCATTAACACCCACCGAAATTGATCGTTTGCGTATGCACGGCAAGCAAAGCAAAGCATGGACACCAGTACGCCCACAAGAAAACGCCGAGGGTGGCAAACCACGCCGTCAAGTTCGGCGGATTGATCGGTCTGGACAGTTGGTAGAACGTCGGGCTGATGTTGAACCGCGCTTACAACGAGCGCCTCACTTTACTTCACAGGAAAATACAATGTCATTTGAAGATTTCTCAATCGAAGAAGAACGCTCCACCGATCGCCCACGCCGTCGCCCAGAACCTCGCCGCGAAGGTGGATTTAGCGACCGTGGCCCCCGCCGTGATGGCGGCAGCCCTAGCGACGACCGTGGCCCCCGCCGCGAAGGTGGATTTAGCGAACGCGGTCCGCGCCGTGAAGCTGGCGATTTTGGCGACCGTGGTCCACGCCGCGAAGCTGGTTTCGGCGAACGTGGTCCACGCCGCGATGGCGGTGGCTTTGGTGAACGCGGCCCGCGCCGCGATGGTGACGGCCCGCGCCGCGATTTTGGCGACCGTGGCCCACGTCGTGAAGGTGGCGATTTTGGTGACCGTGGCCCACGTCGTGAAGGTGGTGGTTTCGGCGAACGCGGTCCGCGCCGCGATGGTGACGGCCCGCGCCGCGATTTTGGTGACCGTAGTCCTCGTCGCGATGGCGATTTTGGTGACCGTGGCTCACGTCGTGAAGGTGGCGATTTTGGTGACCGTGGTCCACGCCGTGAAGGTGGCTTTGGCGAACGCGGCCCGCGCCGTGAAGGCGACGGCCCACGCCGCGATTTCGGTGACCGTGGCCCACGCCGTGAAGGTGGCGGTTTTGGCGAACGTGGTCCACGCCGTGAAGGTGGCGGTTTTGGCGAACGCGGCCCACGCCGTGAAGGTGGCGGTTTTGGCGAACGCAGTCCGCGCCGCGATGGTGGCGGCTTTGGCGAACGCAGTCCGCGCCGTGAAGGTGGCGGCTTTGGCGAACGCGGCCCGCGCCGTGAAGGTGGCGGTTTTGGTGACCGTGGTCCGCGCCGTGAAGGCGGCGGTTTCGGCGAACGTGGCCCACGCCGTGAAGGTGGCGGTTTCGGCGAACGTGGCCCACGTCGCGATGCAAGTGGCTTCGATCGTACCAATCGTCGCGAAGAATTTTTTGATGATCGACCACGTGGCGAACGTGGCTTGGCGCTTGATCGCGCCCATCGTGGCGATGATCGCCCTAAAAACACCTTTGGCGGTCGCCGCCCAAGCAACCAAGGCTCGTTTGATCGCCGTGGTTTTGACAACCGTGGTCGCGACGACCGTCGTGGTTTCGATAACCGTGGCCGCGATGACCGTCGTGGTTTCGATGATCGCGCATCAGCTCCACGCGACAAAATGGTTGAACGCGGGCCAATTTCAGCCCGCAATACGCCAGCGCCAACGCCAGCACCTACGCCGGCCCCAGTTGCCGAGCAAGCAGCTCAGCCAGCCCGTCGGATGCGCGTGGTACGGCGTTTGAAAAAGGCAGGCGGTGATGAACAAGCTTAAACAGGCCTATCTCCAATTAGCAGTTGAACGTGATCGCACACGTCGTCAAGCCGAACGCTACGCCCATGAATCGCAGCGTTGGACAGAACGGCTTGCCCTAGCCAAGCGCTGTGGTGAGCCAGAACTGGCGACCCAAGCTCGTGAACGGGCATTACAAACTGCCCAAGCTGAGATTCAGCTTCGCCGCGAGTTAGTACGGCAAGAAGTGCTGGTCGATCAACTGATAGCAAGCCTTAAAGCCTAATTCATCGAATCATCAATTTGCCAAACACTGCTTGAGTTTCAGGCAGTGTTTGGCATTTAACAAACTATGTTAAAATCGGGCTAGCATTCAAGATCAAGGAAAGGAGCAGCATATCCAACGCATCAAATGGTCTGCACCAATCTGGTGGGCTTTGCTCTTTTTTGCACTAGCAATGGCAGTTGGTAGCTTATGGCTGGTTGCCCCAGAGGATTTTTGGTGGCAGCTCAAAATTGGCGATCTGATTCGCACAAGTGGCAGAATCCCCACTGTTGGCGTTTTTTCCGCCACCCAAGCCAATACAGCTTTTTTCTACCAAAACTGGCTCAGCCAATTCCTCTTTTCGTGGATCTATCAGCTTGGTGGTTTAGTTGCAATTTTACAAATCCGCAGCCTTTTATTAATCGGCAGTTATGCTTTATTGCTCTGGCATACCTGGCGACGGGTAAAAGCCAATGGGCGGGCCGCCATGCTCGGTTTGTTGTTGAGTGTGCTGGTAAGTTTCAATCATTGGCAAGTTCAGCCTGCGATGTTTGTATGGCCGTTGTTTATCGCTAGTTTTGTGATTGTTAGCGAAGTTGCTGCCGAGCGCTGGACAACGAAATATCTCTGGTTGCTCCCGATCATCCAATTACTTTGGGTCAACCTGCATGAAAGTTTCATCTTTGGGCCAATCCTGGTTGCAACAGCCGCTGTAGGCGCAATCATCGATCGACGGCGCGACCATGATGAAGCACCAATTTATGCAACTGCCCGAGCGCTGCAAATCGCCACGGCAACGACGACCATCGCGAGTTTTATCAACCCGCATGGCTGGAATGGCTGGATCGCCGCATGGCAACAATTAACCAGCATAGTTCCCGAAGCTTTACAAACTCAATCAGGCTCACCACTGCTGAATTTTGCTACTCCGATGGCTCAAGTGAGCTTGGCGGTTGGTTTAATTGCAGCCATGATGTTATCGGTAGTTTGGCAGCGCATGCGCAGCGCCGATCTGATCATAACGGCAATCATGGCAGCCTTTAGTTTACTCAGCATGCGTTATCAATTTTGGTTTGGTAGTGTGGCAGGCCCAATTATTGCCGAGGCAATTGTGCGCCGTGGCCGCTTACGCCTGATTAAACGTAACCCCAGCGCACCGATATGGATTGCCGGATTAACAATCACGATTGGTTTGATTGGGCTGCTTATGCAACCAATTATTCGTATTTGGCTGCCTTTACCAGCGGCTTTGCAGGGTGCAACTGGCAATTTGCCGCAAGCAACATTAGCGAGTGCTGCTACCCCAATTCAAGCAGTCGAGTTTTTACAGGCCAATCCACCAAGCCAAGCCTACTTCCATGATCTTGGCTATGGCAGCTATTTAATCTGGCAAGCTGGTGAGCAATTGCCTGTATTTATCGATCCGCGAGTTAGCTTATACCCAACCGAACATTGGCAAGCCTATAGTTGTATTATGGCAGGCCGCGATTGGGAACGGCTGCTAACTCAAGATTCAATTGATACAATATTAGTGGATCGCGGAAACGGCCAACAATTGATCAGCGCAGTCCAAGCCAATTCAGCTTGGCGCGAGGTTTATGCCGATCAACAAAGCCTGATTTTCAAGCGTGATCCGCAAGCAGCCCAACCAACTGGCTCAGCCACGAGCTGTCCAGCAACTAAGTAGCATAAGGATGTTTCATGCAGTCACCAGATCAGCAGCCACGTTCGCTCAATCGTGCCAATTTAAGCCCTGAAGAACGCAAACTCCGACGTTCGATTGCCTTGGCCATGCTGTTTTCGCCAACAATGTGCGTGCTGCCATTATTGGCCTTTGTTGCCCGTCAAAGTAGTTCTAGCGTTGTGATTTGGGGCATCTGGCTGCTGATCACGCTGGCCTTAGTATCAGTTATTTGGCGAGCCGCTAGTGGGCTGCGCAAAATTGCCGAACAACGCGCCCAAAACGAATCCTCATCCAATCTTTAAAAAAGGCTGCATCTACCTACGTTTGTTTAAGCGAATAGAGGTCGATGCAGTTTTCTTTTTAGCAAGGATGGGTGTGTTATGCAGGGCCAAATTGTTGAGCGCAATTTAATGGTGGTGGATGAAACCGATCATCCGGTTGATTTGCTGCAACGCTATCAACAACGTTCACTTTTGTTAATGTTAATGCGCCATGTTGGTTGTGGCCTGTGTCGCCAACAGCTCTACCGTTTACGCGAATATCAACAACGCTTTCACCATGCCCACTGCGAAATTGCCGTAATTATTATGGGCGATGCCAAAATGGCCCATGGCTTTCGTCAGCTCAATCGGTTGCCATTCCCTGTCTATTCCGACCCCAAACAGCACGTTTACGAGGCCTTTGAAATTGGCCAAGGCTCACTTTGGACGGTTGCTGGCCCCCATGTTTTAGCCCGTCAGATGCTGTTGGCCTTCAAGGGCATTCCTTCATCAGTCAATTTAACTGCCGAATCGATTCGCCGCCTTGGGGGCATTGTGTTGCTCAATCCGCAGGCCGAAATTAGCTTTCATCATGTTGCCAACCCAATTTATCGTTACCCAACTTGGGATGAAGTATTGACCTATGTGGAGCCACCACTGCAACGCGCCGCCTAAACATACATCCTTATACCGCCAAGCGCACGTAGCCTACAATAGTGAATTTACAGCGCGATTGGATGGGTAAGATGACAGCAGTAGCAAGCAACCCAATGACTGATTTATGGGTGTTGAATGAAACTGGTGAGCGGGTTGGCTTTGAAAGTCTTTGGCAGGAAAAGCCAATCTTGATCTTTTTTATGCGTAATATTGGTTGTGGTATTTGCCGCCAAACCTTGTTGAATCTGCGTGATTACGACCAAGCCTTCAAGGATGCTGGCTGGCAGATTGTGGTGCTGATGATGGGCAATGTTGAGCTAGTATCGCGTTTTCGCTCGATGTATAACATTCCCTTCCCAATTTATGTTGATCAAAGTTTACAGGTCTACGATTATTTTGAGATTGTTGAAGGCTCGTGGCTGCAAGTGCTCTCGCCACAGGTGCTCATTCGCCAAGCCAAGCTCTTGGTCGGCGGCATGGAGTTGTTGAATGGGGCTGGCTCAATGCGACGGCTAGGCGGTGCAGCAGCGATCAATCGGGCTGGTCAGATTGTCTATCACCATGTGGCCAACCCAATTTATCGCTACCCCGAATGGTCTAGCGTGTTGCAAACCTTGCAACAAACCAACTAGAGCCAAACCAAGCCATAGTTGATCAAACCTGCTTGTGGTTGCAAGCCGAGTTTTTGCGCCAAACGATACGAAGCAAGATTTTTGCTCGAACATTCCCAATGCACTTGCAAACCACGTTGGCGACATGCCACGATCATTGCGGTTGCCAAAGCATAGCCCAAACCTTGTTGTTGGTAGGCTTCTAAGGTTTCGATGCCTAAACCACAGCGTTGCGAACTAACATACTCAGCAGTACACCAGGCCACCAACGTTTGCTCGACCTGAATTGCTAAGCCCAAACCGTTGGTTAGAAAGCGCTCAAGGCTTGGCCACATCCAACGAATTTCTTGGATAATTGGCTGAGCGCTTGGTAATTGTAATACTTCAGGATCAAGTTGCTTTAACTCAAATTGGCTGGGCAGTTGTGGTTGATTGATTGCATGGCCGTGATCAGCAAAAAAGTAGCTGCTGCTTGGTTGGGATTGATAGGGCTTGAGCACATGGTCTAATTCAAGTTGAGCATTACCAAGCAAGCGCAGTTTGATCACTTGACGGGCAGGCATCGCCGGAACCACCGTTTGCAGCCAGTGTTGGTTAAATTCAGCCTGATCAAGCCGACGATCGCTCGCCAAATACAACACATTGTTTGCTTGATCCCAGCAACTGCTCCATGTATTGGCCTGCCAATAGCAACCCTGCGAGTTGCCAGCCTGCAAAGCAGCATACACCAAGCCAAATTGGGGATCAGGCGGAAAACGACGATCGTTGGCAAGTTCGGCTAAGGGTCGTTGTTCAATCATCGCAACCTCATCTCGATTGATTAACCCTTAGCTTACCACCATTCATCATGCTTATGTTGATTCATCGGCCCGAATTTGGCCGCCAAAAACCGTGGCCTCGTTGCGGCAAGACCACGGTTAAGCAGCAGCTACTCAATTACTGAGCAACCGATTGACTGGCCAAAGCCTTAGTTTCGACCCAATTCAAGGCATATTCAGCAACTTCTTGCCAGTTTGGTTGGCCGACAATGTAGTGATTGCGCCCAGCAAATTGCTTGAAATCGGTCAGCGATTTGCTATTGCGATATTTGCGATAATTGCTGTAATTCAGCGAAGCCGGAATAATATGGTCAATTTCGCCAGCAATCAGCAGCAGCGGGGCATGCTCAGCCTTGAAATCTACCCGACTAACGCTGGTCAACGATTGACGCAAGTTATGCAGCGATTCGGGTACAACTTGGTTTTGATAAATCGCTTGTTGCTCGGCCAAGGGCATGCCATTGACAAAGCTATATTGAAAATGCTCAAACGGCATCATAAAAGGCTTGCTGGTCGAACGAAACGGATTCAGCATGGGCAAGGCCGATTTGATAAACGACCATTTGGTGCTGATTACGCCCTGCGGCGGAGCCGAATCGATCGCTACGCCAGCGCTAATCAACTGGCGATTAGCCAAAATTTGGGTAATCAAGCCACCCATCGAGTGGCCAATCACAATTGGTTTTTCGGGCAAACTCTGAATAAATTTCACATGATAATCGATGCTTTCTTTTAATGTATGCTGAGCTAAAGCTGGATCATTGGACCGTTGCTTTAATTCGGCGACACTTTGATCGCGGCCTGGCCAAGCTGGCGTTAACACCGTATAGCCCTTCGCTTGGTAATATTCAACCCACGGCTGCCAAGAATGCTTCGACACAAACAGACCGTGAATCAAGACAATTGTTTTCGTTGGCATGACAATCCATCCTCAACATTGCTAAGCGAGTTTGCTCGCGGCGAGTTATCTGAATGGATTCTATTCCAACCACAAGGTACAAAATGTCCTTTGAGAGTATGGTAGATGCCCTCACCCCCAGCCCCTCGCCCACCGCCGTGGGCGAGGGGAGTCAACGTTCATGATGAAGGTTTCCCCCTCGCCTCGCTGGGCGGGAGAGGGGGTCAGCTTACAAGAGTAGGTTGATCCCTCACCCCCGACCCCTCTCCCACGGCGGCGGGCGAGGGGCGATCCACCGTTCGTGATGGAATGATTCCCCCTCGCCTGCTGGGTGAGAGCGGGAGCGAGCTTCCAAGGGTAGGGTGCATCGACGAACCACGGATAGGCTGGTTCATCAATGCATGGATGCCAGCCCTGATTGCCCTTGAGGGGGTACAGGGGGATTAAAGCCCCCTGCGTCTCCCGCCTTGAGGCGGGACGGAAGGGTGGTGATCACCCATGCTTATTAAAAACCTACCCTTGAAAGGAGGGGGTCAGGGGGTGAGGGCCGAGTAACTTAGTTACTATGATTAATCCCCAGCGGCACGCCAATTTCTGCATAAATCGCTTGGCTCTCGGCGTTGGCGGGCAAAAAAGCCACAATTTGCGGAAAATCAAATTGAAAATAGCCCGCCGACATCAACAATGGTCGCAGCCAAGCCCGTTTGGGCATTGGCTTGGTATGCGGAATTAATGCCTCTAGCACAATTGTTGGCGATTCAAGCCCCATATTCGGCGTAACCAGCGGTTTATCGAGGCTAACCGTCGGCCATTGGCTGGCAAATTCAGGCAGTTGTAACAACTCAGCGACCAATTGTTGATACCATGGCTCATATTGGCATAGCACATTGGCCTGTTTAAAGCCATAAATCGTTTTGCGCACCATAAATTGCCATGAAGCGCGATTTTGAATCAACTGCGGGTATAAGGGCAAATCGGGGTTACACAACAGGCCTAGCACATTCAACTGAGTAGGATCAATCGCCGCCAACATTTCAGGCGTAACCCCAAACAAATTCAGCAAATGCTCGTTGAAATAGTGCATCTGCCAATCACGATTGATTACAAACGCCGGCATGCTCAGTTGTTGCACAATTTCAATTGTAATCTCAAGAATTGGCGTGAGCGCCGCGCCAGTCAGGTAGGGCATAATCGGCGAACCATCGGCGGCAATCAATAAACGATTGCGCTCCTCGATTGTGCAATTCAGATAATCGGCAATATCCATCACCACCTCGCGGCGTGGCGGGCGGGTGATGCGGCCTTTGCGCATCTGCTTGTAGCTGCTATAAACCATATCTTCCAACTCGGTACGATTCCAAGCGCGTGGCCCCCATGGATCATCGGCGAGTTGCCAGCGATTTTGCGGCACGAGGCCTTGTTGACGACGCGCTAATAATTCTTCAACCACCGCAACAAATGCCAAACAATCAGGATGCACCAGTTGTTGCCCAAGCGCCATACAACCCCCTTTTAATCGCAACTTGTCAAGGATAAATAAGTGCAGTATACTCTATTTAAACGTTTAAATAGATGAGGCCAACGATGGCAACGATCAAGGATGTTGCGCAATTAGCAGGGGTTTCAGTTGCCACGGTGTCGTATGTTTTGAACGACAGCATGCCGGTCAGCGAAGCCACGCGCAACAAAGTGCTAGCCGCAGTTGCCAAACTCGGCTATCAACCCCATCGTCAAGGCCGTAATCTGCAACGTCAACGCACCTTAACTATTGGCGTACTGTTACCCCAAGCTAATCTATTATGTGAACTCGATTTGGCCACCTGGCTGCTCGAAGCAACCAATGCTGCAACTAGCGCAGGCTATAGTCTCTTACTACAACCTGCCGATAGCCAAGCCCGTGGCGATTTGGCCGATGGTTGGATTAGTTTTGGCACAGTACTCGACCCACAATTGCCCCAAATTTGGGCATTAGCCCCCCCGTTTGAGCAACCAGCCGTCTTGTGTGACGCAGCCTTTGCTGCACAACGCGCGGTTGAAACCTTGACCCATGCGGGGATGCAACGGATCGGCCTGATTACGCTACCGCGCAGCATTCCAGGCTCGGCCCGTTGGTATCTGGGTTATCGACGCGCTTTACGCCGCGCAGGCATCGCCTTTGATCCAGCGTTGGTCGTCGAGCCAGCCGACAATCGTTTTCACGATGGGGTTGCTGCTTACGAAGCACTTGCCGCCAGCGAAAACGACTATGATGGCTTGATCGTCTGTGGCAATCAACTGGCAACCGGGGTGGTGATGGTCGATCATGCCAAAGTACCACTGATCGTTAGCCATAGCAATACCCAACGCGGCATCTCGGGCTTTCGCTGGCCAACCGAACTTTGGGCACATACCTTGGTGCGAAAACTCCTACAACAGCTTGATGGGAGCGCCATTGCTCACCGTACATGGCTCAACCCAAGCTTGGTGATTGGTTCATTAGGTTTCAAGGAGGATCTCGATGGCTTCAATTACGTTTGATCACGTTGATAAAATCTTTGGTGATGTGCACGTTCTCAAAGATCTCAACATCGATATTCCTGATCAAGAATTTTTGGTCTTGGTTGGCCCTTCAGGCTGTGGTAAATCGACCGCTTTGCGCTGTTTGGCTGGTCTCGAAGAAATTACTGGCGGCCAAATTATGATCGGGGATCGCGTGGTCAACAACGTTGCGCCCAAAGATCGCGATATTGCCATGGTGTTCCAAAGCTACGCTTTGTATCCTCACATGACGGTGTTTGATAACATGGCGTTCGGCTTGAAGCTACGCAAAGTGCCCAAGCCCGAAATCAAGCGCCGCGTCGAAGAAGCCGCCGAAATGATGGCGATTGGTCACTTGCTTGATCGCAAGCCCCGCCAACTTTCGGGCGGCCAACGCCAACGGGTGGCTTTGGGCCGAGCAATCGTGCGCGATCCAGCCGTCTTCTTGATGGACGAACCACTCTCGAACTTGGATGCTAAGTTGCGGGTGCAAACCCGGGCTGAAATTAGCAAATTGCACCAACGGCTCAAAACCACCTTTATCTATGTGACCCACGACCAAACCGAAGCCATGACCATGGGTTCACGGATTGCAGTGATGCGCGATGGGATCATGCAACAACTTGATAGTCCTCAAACCTTATACGATCATCCCGTCAACAAATTTGTGGCAGGCTTCATTGGTTCGCCCTCGATGAACTTCATCAAAGGAACCTTGACCAAGGGCGATGGCCGTTTGTTCTTCGACGGCGGCAGCTTCTCGGTGCCAATTCCCAATAGCCGCCGTGCCCATATCGAATCGCATGTTGGCAAAGAAGTTGAGCTTGGCGTGCGCCCCGAAGATGTCCACGATGCCGCACTCTTGCCACCAGGCATTAACGGCGATGCCGTGGTTGAAACCACTGTCGATGTGACCGAACCAATGGGTAGCGAAATCTACGCCTACCTGCAAAGCGGCCAACACTCGATCATCGGGCGCTTCGACCCACGTACCTCGGCCCGCCCAGGCCAGCCAATTCGCGCAGTCTATGATATGGAAAAAATGCATATCTTCGACATCGCCACCGAAAAAGCTTTGATCTAACTCGATCAACTCACGGTATAATAACAAAGACGTAGGAGCAACCTACGTCTTTGTTCGTTTAGTGGAATGAGATGTATGCCAAATCTAGCGTTCGTGGCGGCTCTCCAAGCGCAACTTGTCAACTTGCAACACGATAATGAGGCTCGTTCACGGCTTTTACCAATCCTCGGCAACGGCAATCCCAGTCGCGATTTATTACCCCCAGCCCATATTACGCCACGCCATAGCGCAGTGTTGGCTTTGCTCTATCCGCAAGCTGAGCAGTTGTTTGTGCTATTAACCGTGCGCAGCGGCAATTTGCGCAGCCATACTGGCGAAATTTCGCTGCCTGGCGGCTCGATCGACCCAACTGATGCCAGCCCTGAGGCCGCCGCGCTGCGCGAAGCCCACGAAGAGGTTGGCTTGCAAACCCATCAACCCACAATCATCGGGCGCTTGAGCGAATTGTATGTTCCGGTCAGCAATTTTTTAATCACGCCAATTGTCGCTTGGCTTGATCATGCGCCTGATTTAGCGCCAAACCCGAATGAAGTTGCCGATGTGGTACATTTACCTTTGCAGCAGCTTTGGGCCGCCGATGCCGTACAAACTGAAGAACGGATTATTCGTGGCATGACTCTGCAAGTGCCGCATTATCCTTATGGTGAGCATAAAATTTGGGGCGCAACCTCAATTATTCTGACCCAGCTAGCCTTACGGGTTCAAGCGGCGCTCCAGCAAATCTAAAGTATAATGGCGGCTGATTGCTTAACCCTGAGAGCCAATGAAACGGATTCTTGTTTGTACAGCCCAAGTGCCTTTTGCCCGTGGTGGAGCCGAGTTGTTAGCCGAAGGCCTCCTGCAAGCCTTGCGCAAGGCAGGCCATGAAGCCGATTTAGTCGCCTTGCCCTTTACTCGCACACCACATCGCGAGTTGCTCAATAGCGCTTTGGCCTGGCGCATGCTCGATCTCAGCCAGGTTGAAGATCGACCAGTCGATCAAGTAATATGTACCAAATTTCCTTCATATGCGGTGGCCCACCCCAAAAAAGTCGTTTGGTTGGTACATCAACATCGGCAACTCTACGATTGGCGCGGCACAAACTGGAGCGATTGGGGCAGTCAACCTGATGATGATCAACTCGCTCGCAGCCTGACGCGGCTCGATCAACAAGCCTTAGCCGAAGCCAAACGCCGCTTTAGCATCTCCAAAATTGTCAGCCAACGCTTGCAACGCTTCAATGGACTCGCCAGCACCCCGCTGTATCCACCGTCGATTTATAGCGGGCGCTTACGTCAAGGCCGCTACGAACCGTATATTCTCAGCATTTCGCGGCTTGACCCCGCCAAACGACTCGATTTATTGCTGCATGCCCTAACGCATACCGAACAACCAGTTAAGGCGATTATCGGCGGGCGCGGCCCAGCTTTGGTAGAACTCCAAGGGCTAACCAAGCAACTTGGGCTTGAACAACGGGTTGAGTTTCGCGGCTGGATGGATGATCAAACGCTGATCGATGTATATGCCGATGCCCGCGCCGTGTTCTATGCCCCGATCGACGAGGATTTTGGCTTTGCCACGATCGAAGCGCTTGAGGCGGCCAAGCCAGTGCTGACCGCCCAAGATTCGGGCACAGTTTTAGAATTTATTCACGATGGCACAACCGGCTTTGTTGCGCCAGCCGAACCGCGGGCCATGGCCGCCCGCCTCGACGCATTGTGGGCTTCTGCCGATTTAGCAGCCCAACTTGGCAGCAATGGACCAGCGATGGTTGCCAACATTCGCTGGGAACATGTCGTCAATCAATTAGTTTTAGCTTAATTACTCTTTGTAGGTGCGGCCTTTCCACGTCACCCCGCGCCCCGACCAGATCCGCCAAGCCGCTTCAGCCGCCAGCAGCATATAGCAGACAATCCCCAAGGGAAAAAGCAGGGCGTGACGGCGCGATAAGCCATACAATTGCTGCATAAAACGGCCCCAACTCCACAAAGCAAAGCCATTGAGCAGCACCGCCATCGCACTCAATAAGATTTTTGGCCAGAATGTCCAGCGCCGCAGCCAAGCCCATAGGCTTAGCAAACCCAGCCCGAATGGCACAACTCCAACCAAAATCTGGCGCAAACCAGCCCATGAAGAACGCACGCCACCATTACGTAAGCCCGCAATCGCATTTTTGACCAAGCCCTCGCGAACTTCGCTGCCCTTGGTGTACATTCGCACGCGCAACAACTCACCAGCGTACACCGCCCGCATCACCCCGCCAGCCCGCACAATCGCTTGGGCTAACTCAACATCCTCAAGCACTCGATCACGCACTGCCGCATGGCCGCCTGCTCGTTGGTAAGCGCTGCGTCGCACCAAAATAAATTGACCATTCGCCAGCACCACGCCCGAACCAGGCGTATTAACTTTGCTGACCGGATAGGCCGCCTGAATGATTGAGAAAAAGGCTGGCAGCAAAGTTTGCTCCCAAAAACTGCCTAGCTCCGAGAAGGGCAAAAACGTCAGCAGATCGAGTTTTTCGGCCTCGGCATAGGCTAGGGCTTGTTGCAACATCTCAGGCTGCGGCTTGGTATCAGCATCAAGAAACAGCAACCATTCGCTAGTGCTAGCCTCGGCCAATTGCCAACATGCCCAGCACTTACCTGTCCAGCCAGCGGGCAATGCCTGGCCTTGCAGCAAATGTACCCGTTGATCCTGCGCCGCAACATCGGCTACAATCGCAGCCGTGGCATCAGTTGAATGATCATCAAGAATGGTTAGTTGCCAATCACTACGGGTTTGCTGAGCCATGCCACGCAACACATGGCCAATATTTTGCGCTTCATTGCGGGCTGGCACCAACACAGCAACGCTGGGCATAGGTTCAGGGCTTGGTCGTGGCTCAATCTTGGGAATCTTGTTGAGCAACAAGGCATCACGCACCAATAAAATCAATGAGGCTAGCCCTAAAAGCAGCCCAATCACAACAGGAAGCATAGATCGATGAATCCTCAAACTGCAAAACAATCGTCACACTATATCACGCAGCCAGCCAACCAATGGATGGATCGGGCAATTCCTTGGCTAATCGTTGGGTGTTTATTACCACTCTATTGCTTGATGAGCAGCCCAACCATTAGTACAGCCTATGGCAGCAGCGATAGTGGCGAGTTGGCGACGGCACTCTGGTTTGGCGCAGTGCCGCATCCGCCAGGTATGCCCACTTATTTGCTGTTTGGGCAAATTGCGCTCAACTGGTTTGGCGGCGAGCCAGCTCAGCGTTTAGCGTGGCTGAGCGCCATCGCTACGGCCTTGAGTGCTGGCGTGGTCGCTGCGAGCGTTGGATTAAGCGCCAGCGAGCAACCAGCCAAAATCCGTTGGAGCGCCATGTTGGCTGCTGGATTAGGCGTTGGGCTAAGTCAACGAATTTGGCAACAAGCGCTGGTAGTCGAAGTTTATGCCTTGGCAAATTTGTTTCAAGCTTTATTGCTCTGGCTCAGTTTGCGCTGGCAACGTTGGCAACAAACCAGCACATTGGCGGCGCTCGGCTTGGTTTTAGGCTTGGGTTTGAGCGTGCAACTGCCAGTTGCCGCATGGCTGGTTGGCTTCGGCTGGTTTTGGTTCAAAGCCAAATGGTCGATTAGCTGGCGGCAAATTGGGCTATGTTGGCTGATGGTTGGGCTTGGTCTCGGTTGTTATTTGGTGTTGCCATGGCGTGGCGCGGCGGTTCCTCAAGCAAGTTGGGGCGATTGGCGCAGCGTTGAGGGGGCAATTGCCCATATCAGCGCCAGCGAATATCGTTATTTAGTTGGAGCCGTACCACTGAGCGAGCAAATTCAACGGCTTGTTTTGGCATTCCGCGATTTGCTAGCCAGCTATTGGTGGATTGTCGGGCCATTGCTAATCGGCTTTGGCTGGACAAAAATCATGGTTGCTCAACGCTCGATGTTGATTGGCTGGGCCGGAGTTACGTTGCTTTGGGCCATCAGTTATGGCGGCGCTGATGCCCAAGTCTATCTCTTGCCAATCCATTTGTTGGCTGGTTGGTTGCTGGGCATGGGCGTTGTGGGGTTGGCACACTATAAATCCATAGAACGTTGGATGTGGCTAGCGCCAGTGTTGAGTTTGATCGCATTACCCTTCGGTTGGCAATTTTCGCTACACAATCAAACCCAAAGCCGCGATCAAGCGATCGCCTTATTGCAACAACAACCGCCCAATGGTCAATTGCTCAGCAACGACGATCAAACAACATTTAGTGCATGGTATGTGCAAAAGGTCTTGGGGGTACGGCCAGATCTAGAGATTATTGATCAGCGGTTACAACAACAGCTGTGGTATCGGCAACGGGAAGGGTTACCACTTCGCTAGGATCTTTGATGATATCGACGACCACCAAAGTCAAGTCATCAGCTTGGCGGGCGGCTCCCCGAAACTCATCAACCGCCGCACAGTAGGCATCGATCAAGCCAGCCGTATTTTCAGCTTCAATATCACGCACAGCGGCGCACCAACGATCAAAACTATATAATTCACGGTCTTCGTTCATAGTTTCAATCACGCCATCGGTATAGACCACCAAGCGATCATTGGCTTGCAATTGGATGGTTTGCTCGGCATAGGGGAAATTGCGAATCGAACGCAGCGGCGTGCCAAAAGCCTCTAGCTCTTGCACCACTCCATTGCGCCGCAACAACGGAAAGGGGTGGCCAGCATTGGCAAAGCGTAATTGATGATGGCGCAAATTCAGCACTCCATACCAGACCGTCATCATCTGATTGACCGCATCATCGGCATGCAAAATGGCGTTGACATGGCGCAAAACATGGCCTGGATTGCGTGAACGGCGGGCTTCACTGCGAATAATCGAGCGGGTCATCGCCATTACCATGGCGGCGGCAACACTCTTGCCAGTTGCATCACCCACAATAATTGCAATCTCATCGTCGTTCAGGCGAATCAGATCATACAAATCGCCGCTAGTTTCGAGCGCTGGCTGCACCGAAGCACCAATATCGAGGCATTCGCTGTAGTGTTGCGGTTTGGGGTAGAGTTCTTGCTGCAAATTACGGGCAATCGCTAACTCTTGGCGAATCAGGGTATCTTGCATCAATTGCTGACGAGCCGCTTGTAACGAGATCATCGAATTATCAAGTGTCCGTTGATAAATCCACGCTACGGCAGTAATAATAATAAAAAAGCTTAAAATAGGAAGTGTATGGGCGATCCATTGTAAACTAGGTTGATATGCAATATAGAGAATAAATGCTGTATTAACAAATGCTGATATCAAAGACTTTTTATAATCTGTGAAGAACACAAAGAACATAATACAAATACCCAACATATATGAAAATAAAGTTTCGTTGACACTATCATCATAATTTACTAGCACAAGGACTAAAAACAATGAATTTGTATAAATACAAAAAAAGTAATAACTAAAAGCTGAATTTTTATCCTTAACCACCGTATAAATTAAGTAATATACACCCGAATTTATTGCAAGTGATAAAATAGATCCAATAATATTTCGATCCGGATTGAATAAAAAAACAATAAGAATCAAGCTACCAAAAAAGCAATGAACTCCAATAATTATTTTTATAAGTCGCTTAAGAAAGACAGCTTTTCGTTGCGAATCTGTCAATGTTTCAAGGTTTTGTGAGCTCAGATCATTGTTCGATTGAAATATCATAAGTCAAAAGAGCCACAACAGAGATTGTGGCTCAATAAAATATGGCTACCAAGATTCATTAATCATAACCAAGTACCTCTAGCAGAGATACCTAAGCCTTGAAAATTAGAGGCAGATGCTTCGACCTGTTGCAATTCGTCATCGGTTAAGTTAAAGCCATGATTTTTGAGGGTTTCAGCAATATTACTACTATCCAACAGTTCTTGGCGGAAGGCTTCATCCGAGGTGGCTTGATCGATCAGGCGTTGAAACTCATCGCTGTACGTTGAACTCATACGGGATTCCTCCAGAGTACGGGTGTTGGATTGACCATCATTATATAAAGATCTTGGATATTAGCAATAGGTCAGCGCTGCAACGCATTCTTACAGTTAAATCAAGACCTCGGTTACAACAGCCAATGTATCTTTGGGTACAATCAACTGTTGGTTATGTTGAGTATATTAGTGCTTGAGCGTCGCGAGAATATAGTTAATCAAATCACGATCACGATCATCAAGGCCATTAAGTAAACGTTGGGAATCACGTTCGCCAGCCCAAATCTGCTCAACTGCCGCGCTGAGTTGCCAACCAAGGCTCTCAAGGTCTGCCAAGGTCAGGCGTAATTCGGCGCGTGGTAGCGCAGGATCATCAGTTGCTGCTACAATAGCATCAAGCAAACTTGCAAAATCTTCGATATCCATTCCGCCGCCAGCATCACTCTGTTGTACTACCAGCATTTGAATGCTGAGCAATAACTCACCGAGTTGGTCTTGTTCATGGCGTTCGAGCCGATCGTACAAGGCCTGAATTTGGGCTTGATCATTATTCAGCACTGCTTCGCGCAAATCAGCGGGCAGTTGTTCGATCAATTGCTCAAGGGTTGGGGCCTCAGCATAGCGGTCTAGGGCTTGCTCAATCTGGAGTTGCTGAAACTGCTCAAGTTGCTGGGCAACCAAGCTTTGCTGCTCAGCCGATAGCGCAGCAAAAGCGGATTCAACTGCCAGCACATCACCACTTTCAAGCGCTTGGATCAGGGCTGGGGGCAAACTAGCAAGCAATTCGCGTAGTTCGGTGGTATCCATAACTGCCTCCTTTGCAGCTATCGTATCACAGAAATTTGGGGGTATTTTCATGGGGCGTTTTGTACGTTGGCTGGTATTTCGGCTCTTACGTTTGTACTACCCTCGGATCGCCGTCGAAGGCTTGGAGCAGTTGCCACGTGGGCGGGTGATGTTTGTGCTCAATCACCCCAATGGATTGCTCGACCCGCTCTTATTGATGTTAATTCTCGGTCAGCCTGTAGCATTTTTGGCCAAAAACACTTTTTTCAACAACCCAATTGGCCGGTGGATGATGCAAAGCTTTGGCGCATTGCCGATCTATCGCCAACGCGATGCCGCCGAAGGCTCGAATACCCGCGATCAAAATGAACAAACCTTTGCTCGTTGTCGCCAATTATTAGCTGATAACCGCTATTTAGCCTTGTTTCCCGAAGGCACATCACACTCCGAGGCGTATTTGTTGCCACTACGCTCAGGCGCAGCGCGGATTGCGCTCGGAGCCGAGGCCGAGCACAATTGGCAACTTGATCTCAACATCGTGCCAATTGGCTTATGGTATGAAGATAAGCATATTTTTCGTTCTTCGGTGCTCTTATTAGTTGGCAAACCAATCCATGTAGCCGAATTTCAGCATGCCGAGGCCGAACGCGAACAGGCAGTTGCCAGTTTGACCGCTCGCATGGCCGAGCATTTGGGTGGCGTGGTGTTTCAGGCTGGCAATGCCGAATTATTGCGTGGTCTGCCAGTGATGGTTGGCTGGACAGTCGATCGTTTGCGGCGTAAACGCCCCAGTGGCCGCGAAGCCTACACCTCGCTCACGCCCACCGAACGCGTGCAATTGGCGACGCTTGCCGCCAAAGCACAACGCTATGCCCGTACTTTGCGGCTTCTGGGCATCGCTGATCCTTGGTCGCCGCAATTGCCCTTGGCGACCCGTTGGCGCTTTTGGCGCAAATTTCTGTGGACAGCCCTCGCCTTTATTCCAGCAGCCTGCGGCATTGTGCTCAGTTACCCGATGTATCGACTTAGCGGCATTATCGCCACCCGCATGACCAAAGAATTAGAGCTACTGAGCACGCTTAAGTTGATCGCAGGCATCGTGCTGCAACCAATTGGCTGGATTATTAGCAGTCTGATCATCGGGTTATTAACAATCTGGCAGGCTGGCGTGATTGTGCTTGTGCTAGCTCCATTATTTGGTTTTATTGCCCTACGCTGGAGCGAACGTTGGCGGGCAGTGCGCGAAGCCACCGCCGCTTCGTGGCTACGTTTGACCCAGCCCGACCTCACGACCCAACTCTTGCAACGCCGCCGCGATTTGGGCGAGCAAATTTCGAATACGATTTTGAGCTTGAACGATTAATTAAAAACGCAGGATCAGGCTGATCCTGCGTTTCAACATTTAAATTAATTCGACAGCCTGCGGGTTACGTTCGAAAAATAGTTTCAAGCCACGCACGCTCATCGACAAATTGCCCCACAACACCAAATTCAGCGCTGGCGAAACTGGCTCGTTGGTTGGTAGCGCTCGTTCAACAATCGCCTCAACTGGCAATTCTGTCAGATGCAGATGATCACGCACATCGCGCACGATCTTGACTAAGCGTTGGTGCATTTCTTCAATTGCCAAGGCTGGTGCTGCCACAGTTGGGCCAAAGTGCGAAGGCAACAATTGGCGAATTGGATACTGCGCCAAGGTTTGGAAGGCTTGCAGTTGATCAGCCAAATTGAAGGCTGGTGGCGGAGTAACGGGCATATTCAGATTAAACGTGCTCATCAAAATGCCAATTGAATCGCCAGCCCACATTGTGCCTGAGTGCGCTTCCCAAAATGCCAGATGATCGGGCGAGTGGCCAGGCGTTGGCACGGCCTGCAAGACAATCCCCTTACCAAGATTCAGCTTCAAATGCTCAGCGGCAAGCATGCGTTCGGCAGCAATCGGCAGCATCGTGCCATAGACATGCCACATCTGACCAACCGCCCGTTCGACGCTACGCATCAAACGGCTTGGCTCTATCAAATGCTCGGCGGTCATTGAATGTAAATAAACCTTGGCATTGGGCAAATGTTGCGCCAAAATTCCCGCACCGCCGCTGTGATCCATATGCACATGCGTTAAGAGGATGTGTTCAACGGCTTCGGGCGCAATCCCCAATTGTTGCAAACCAGCCAAAGTTGCTTCAGCAGTTAATGATGTGCCAGTTTCGATCAAGGCAACCTGATCGCCTTGTATCACATAGGTTGCCCCAAAACCATCGGTTGTCAGCAGGCCATTATCGATCATGGCGATATGATCGCTTAGTTGGGTTAGCGGAACTTGCATCATTGCACTCCGAATAGGTTACAAAATCAACGCACAGCTATTCTACCTGATTCAGCAAATCGCAGACCTAGCTATTTAGCAATATTTAATTGTTAGGCATAGAATGATACAATTTGACATGGTTCGGACGGTCAGGCTATAATAGATAAGCTACAGCGCGTCCATGGCGGCGTGCTATCAATTTTGTCTTATCTATACAGAAGCGCGAGCACGCGCTTTTGTTTCGTCTGACACCGGAGGATTCGCACAATGCCAAAACGAACTTGGCAACCAAAACGCATCAAGCGCCGCCGTGTTCACGGTTTCTTGGAGCGCATGCAAACTCGCACAGGCCGCGCCGTTTTGAAAGCACGTCGTCAACGTGGCCGCTGGAAGTTAACTGTTAGCGACAAACGCCGACCAGCAGGCCCAGGCGGTCATCGCTAAACAATGCAACGTTCACAGCGCCTTCGCTCGCCACGCGATTTTCGCCGCGTTCGCGAAGGCGGTCGTACATGGTCACACCCACTCTTGGTCTTGAGCGTCGCACCAGCGCGAGCCAATCGCGTTCGTTGTGGCATTGTCGTTCGCAAGTCGCTGGGCACAGCCGTCGAACGCAATCGCTACAAACGGCAAGTGCGCGAAGCAACACGTTTGGTCTACGATCAAATTCGCCCAGGTTGGGATGTGATATTTATTGTACGAGCGGGATTTCGCACAGCGGCCTGGGAGCAGATTCAGCAGGCCGTTTCGCGTTTACTGCAACAAGCGCAGCTATGGCATGATCGTGAACAACCATCACAGGAAGATCGCCATGGGTAAGATCTTATTGGCACTAATTCGCTTGTACCAGCGTTTTTCGCGATATACACCACCAAGTTGTATCTATACGCCAACCTGTTCCCACTATGGCTATCAAGCTATCGCGAAATATGGGGCATTCAAAGGTACATGGTTGACACTGAAACGGATCGCCCGTTGCCATCCATGGGCACAGGGTGGTGAAGACCCTGTTCCATAAGTTGGCACAGGGTTTTTTGCTATAACAACGTAGGAATACACGGCTATGAATTTTCTTGGTCCAATCTTTTTACCATTTCTCGAATGGCTGTTCCATCTGTTTGGCAACTTGGGGTGGGCAATTATCGCCTTTACGATTTTAGTTCGTTTGGGCATGTTGCCGCTCACGCTGAAGCAATTACGTTCGCAACGCAAAATTATGGTGATCCAGCCAAAATTGCGCGAATTGCAACGTAAATATAGCAAGGATCGCGAAAAACTCACCCAAGAAACCATGAAGCTCTATCGTGAGCATGGAGCCAACCCGGTTGGTGGTTGTTTACCGCTCTTGATTTCATTGCCAATTTTGTTTGGGGTTTGGCAAGCGATTCAATTATTTGGTACTTCAGTTCCGGCAACCGCTGAGCAAGTGCAGTTTTTGTGGTTGCCCCGCTTAACGCCTTTGATTGAAAATAACGTGACGGTCAACAGTGCCCACGACCCCTACTTTATCTTACCAATTTTGGCGATCGCGCTCCAATTCATCACAACCTTGATGGCAATGCAACGGAACCCCGACCCACAGCAAGCCTCAATGAACAAAGTGATGATGTTTATGCCATTTATCTTTGGCTTTATCTATTTCCAATTCCCAGCAGGGGCCACCCTCTACTCGGTCACGGGGTCGTTGATTCAATTGGTGCAACAATATTTCACCTCGGGCTTTGGCTTGTTATCCAAATATTTGCCATTTTTGCCCGAAAAAACTGGTTTCTTGCACCAACCATTGCCAGAATCGGCTACAATCACGATTGAAGAACCAGAAACCCCCAGTGATCAACCCCAGCGCCGCGATTTTTGGGCCGCGCTCGGGAAATTAGAACCAGTTGTTGATGTCAGCGCCGCAGGAGCTACCGCCGATAGTGGTAGCAGCGACATCGCAGCCGAACAAGCAATTGAAGATGTTAAGGCGCAGCTTGGCAAGCCGAAAAAACGGCGCTAGTCTCGGCTTATAATTCGGAGGAACGTGTAGGACATGGCGTTGCAAAAAGTTGAAGTACGCGCAGCAAGCGTGGCCGAGGCCGTGGCTCAAGCCCTCGCCCAACTCGGCAAAGATGAAGATGAAGCTCTGATCGAGGTTTTAGCGCAAACCGCTGATTCAGCCCTTGTCCGCGTCAGCGTCGATGATGATGAGGATGAGTTGCTCGCTGAATATGGCGATGAGGACGATGAGGAGCAACCCAAACGTCGTCGCCGCCGTGTAGCCAGCACCGATGAGCAAACTGTGGCGCTCGCTCGCCAGTTGCTCGAGGCGTTGCTCACCCGCATGAACATCGATGCCTTTGTAACGCCAGTTGTACAGAAGGCTAAAGGCTCCGATGATGAAGAAGATACGCTAACCTTGCATATCGAGGGTGTCGATGAAGAAACCACGGGCCTGATGATTGGCCGCCGTGGCGAAACCTTGCGCTCATTGCAATATCTGCTAAATGTCTTGATTCATCGCCAAACTGGGCGCTGGTCGCAAGTGGTGATCGATATTGGCCAATATCGCCAACGTCGCCAAGATTCGCTTGAGGGCTTGGCGCTGCGCATGGCTGAACGGGTGCGCCAATCAGGTCGCCCAATGCCACTTGAGCCAATGAGTTCATTCGAGCGCCGCATCATTCATATGGCGCTGCGCGACGATCCGTCAGTCTATACCGAAAGTGCTGGCGAAGGTGAGCATCGAAAAATTGTTATTTATCCAAAACGCTAATCAATGGCGATTAGCGCTCGTGTTCAGCGGGTGTTGTACTCCAACGCCCGCTAGCACATAGCCAAGGAGTCGATGATGATTCCCTTAACTAACCTGCCCAGCACTGTCAGCATCCGCGAAGTTGGCCCCCGCGATGGCTTGCAAAATGAGGATCGTATCCTCACCACCGAGCAAAAAATCCTGTTAATCAATGCCCTCAATAATTCCGGCTTGCGCCAAATTGAAGTTGGTTCGTTTGTCAACCCGCGCTATGTGCCACAAATGGCCGATACCGCCGAGGTATTCGCGCGAATTGAGCGCCGCCCCGATGTGATTTATAGCGCGATTGCGCCCAATTTACGTGGGGCACAACGGGCGATCGAGGCCCGCGCCGATTCGGTGCAGGTCTTTTTGAGCGCTTCCGAGAGCCATAATCAAAGCAATGTGCGCATGAGCATCAACGAATCGCTGGCTGCTGCCGCCGATATTGCCTTAGCGCTCAAAGAAGCTTCGATTGAATTTGAGGCGGTACTTTCGGTGGTGTTTGGCTGTCCCTTTGAAAACGATGTACCGATCGAGCGGGTTGTAACCATGACTGAACGGCTCTTGGCCCTCGGAGCCAGCCAAATTACGCTTGGTGATACCACGGGCATGGCGCATCCTCGCTTGGTACAAGCGGTGGTGCGAGCATTGCGTGAGCGCTTTCCCCAAGCACCCTTACGTTTGCACCCGCATAGCGCTCGTGGCGCAGGTTTGGCCAATGTTTTGGCGGCCCTCGAAGTTGGGATTGATCGAATCGATGCGAGCATCGGCGGGATCGGCGGTTGTCCTTTTGCGCCAGGTGCACCAGGCAATATTTGCACCGAAGACACCGTACATATGCTCCACGAAATGGGCATCAATACTGGCCTCGATATTCCAAAATTGGTTTCATGTGCCAAATTGATTGAAAGCTTGCTAGGCCATGAAGTGCCTGGTCAAGTGATCAAAGGCGGCATTTGTGGCCATATTCCAGGTGGCACGATGCGCCCATGGAACGAAACCGAAATCCTTGGTCAGCAAGCTAGCCGCACAGTTTAAGCAAACACAACCCATCCAGTCAGCACCTTGATTGGATGGGTTTTAAATTCCCCGGTCTACAAGCGATATCAACAAGCCTAACCCACAGGCTAGCACAAAGTCATCCCCTAGTTGCCCAAGCACAACGCTACGAATCATTATAGGAGCTTGCAAAACGGGCTATCCCAGGGCGGACTGATAGACCATATCATCCAAGGGCTATCAGATCTATGCTGCCAACACGCAACTTTTAATTATTAACGGGATTGCCACCATGCTTCAGCCAACGCCAACCAACGCCCAAACAGCCAGCGGGCAAGACCCCGATCTTTCAGTGATTATCCCCTGTTTCAACGAACAAAAACGGATTATCCCAACGATCAATACAATCATCGACTACTTGAATAGCCTAGGTCGCTCGTGGGAATTAATCGTCAGCGATGATGGCTCCAGCGATCAAACCATCAGTTTAGTTGAAGCTCAGCGCTACCCCAACCTCACTATCATCAAGAGCACGCGCAACTATGGCAAAGGTCATGCGGTTCGGGCAGGCATTATCGCGGCTAGAGGCAATTTTATTTTGTTCACCGATGCTGATAACGCCACACCAATCACTGAGCTGGATACCATGCTGCCGTTGTTGGAGTTAGGCAGTTATGACATCGCGATTGGCTCACGTGCCAAGCAATTGCTTCAAACCAAACAACGCAGTTTAGGCCGCTGTATGATGAGTGCAGGGCTGCGCGTGATCGTTGAACATGGGCTAAAATTGAATATTCACGATAGTCAATGTGGCTTCAAGCTGTTTCATCGCACCGTTGCTAAACACCTTGCCCAAGTGCAAACGATTAATAGCTTTGCCTTCGATCTCGAATTATTGGTGATTGCCGATATTTTTGGCTATCAAACAATTGAAATTCCAGTTGATTGGGTTGATATTGCTGGTTCGAAAGTTCATCCCATTCGCGATGCGTATCAATTTCTGCGCGATATTATGTCGATTCAAATCAATCATTGGCGTGGGCGTTACCCAAGTTCATTGCCTAAGACCCCAAAATCTAAATCGCCTCAATCCAACCACTGGTTTGCCTAAGCCAGTGGTTAGATTGTTAATTGCGCCGCTTCACCCGCATAGTTGCAGCCACGTACTCCCCCAAGGTAGCCTCAAGTCTAGGTTAAGATAGTCCATCCGGCATCACCCATTCGCCCATTGGTAGCCAGAGCTATTGGTGACTATTCACTTATTGGTTTTTAGATTTTATTTACCTATAGTTAAGCTAGCGATATTTTTATGCGAGAACGTTATTATGGGTGTTCTTCAACGATCCACGTTTTCAATTGCCCATCTGCCACTGCTTCAACGGCTCAAACAGGCGCTAGGATTCTGGTTAGTTGCCAGTATGCTCTTGGTCAATCTTGGTAATTATGGCTTTGCAATCGTGCTAGGGCGTGGGTTAGGGCCACAGGTCTATGCTGAAGTCAATTTAATCGTCACCTGCTTTGCACTCGCAACCTTACTCAGCAGCATGTTCCAAATCTATGCGGCTAATGCGAGTGTTCGTCCCAACAATCATGCTACGTTGCGTCGATTACGCCAAATCGCTTGGGGTATTGGGGCAGCTAGTGCAGGGGTATGCACTGGTTTAGCCGCATTTTGGCAAAGCAAGTTTCATACTAGCCCAACACCATTGCTTGTTCTAGGCCTAGGCTTAGGTAGTTATTATGCACTTGGGGTTGAACGGGGAATTATGCAAAGTCAAGCGGCGTTTGGGCGGCTCGCGCTAAATGCCCTGCTTGAAATGCTTATTCGATTGATTGGTGCAATGATCGTGGTTAGCCTTAGCTTGGGCGTAACCGAGGCTAGTGTGGCCCTAACCAGTTCTCTATTGGGCGCATGGTGGTTTAGCCGCTCCAAACCGACAGTAACTCAGGTTGATGGAGTAAGCCACCAAACTCCAAGCTTGTGGCCAATTGGACTATGCTTGGCTGGTCAAGGTTTATTGCTCAATAGCGATATCGTGCTGGTTACCTTGTGGTTCTCAAGCCAGATTGCGGGGCAATACGCAGCCCTAGCATTAATTGGCCGAATTGGCTTATTTGTAAGTAGTACAGTTGCCACCCTATTTTTTGCCAAGCTGCTCCGCGCCGATCAATCGACAATTCAGCAACGTGAGGCTTTTTGGCAAAGTCTTGGAATCACCACAATCATCGGAATCGTGTTTAGCCTAGCATGTTGGGCAATGCCAGATTTGATTGTGCAAGCGCTGTTTGGCTCGGCCTATTTGCCGATTGTGAGTGTGCTTTGGCGCTATGCAGCAATTGCCAGTGGCTATGCCTTGGTCAATCTGCTGGTAAGCTATCAATTGGCCCAACAACGGCTGGCTGGGGTTTGGCTGATACTTGGGGCTGGCAGCATGCAAATAGTGGCCTTAGGCTTATTCCATCAAACCATCAACCACGTGCTTGGGGTTCAGGCAGGTATAATGCTAGCTTTATTGGTGCTCGTTGGCTTAAGCGAATGGCTATCTTGCCAAAAAAACCGCGCTGAATCGCAGTGATCCAGCGCGGTTTTAGTTAAGCTCAGGGGCTTATTTGACGACGAGCGTGCCCTTCATCCCACCAGCATAGTGGCCAGGATAAGCACAGATATAACTGTAGGTACCTGGTTCTAGGTTTGCAGTGACACTATCGCTTTCGCCACCATTGATGGTTTTGGTTGAAGCAATTGCTGTATCAGGCGCTGGCACAAAATCAGGAGCATTGGTTACAGCCGAATCAGCAGCTTTTTGTTCCTCACCTTGTTTTACAATCACCAGATTATGCGGAATAGCCCCAGCATTATTGAAGGTCACCGTTACTTCACCAGCGTTGGCGCTTAATTCAGTTTCGACAAATTTCAAATCACCAGCCGCAGCGCTATCAACGGTCAAGCCAGAGCCGCCGCCTGCAGGTGCAGCCCCGCCACCGCCAGCAGCAACAACCTTAAATGTACCCTTCATCCCACCAGCATAGTGGCCAGGATAGGTACAAATAAAACTGTAGGTTCCAGCTTCAGCGATATTAAATGTCACTTGATTGCTTTCACCGCCATTGATTGTTGGGGTATGCGCCAAAGCATTTTTGGCTTCAAAGTTTGCATCAGTTGAAGCATCGGTCACGGTTTTATCTTCTTCGCCTGGGCTGACCAACACCCAGTTATGCGGTACAGCACCCTTATTGTTAAAGGTTACTTTGATTTCGCCCGTACCAGCGGTTAACTCGGTTTTGGCAAACGCCAAAGTACCACCTTCGGCACTGTCAATGGTCAAATCATTGCTTACTGAGCCAGCAACAACGACATCGGGGACACCTTTAAACACCCCCACGTTGTCATCAGCAGTACCACCGCAAGCAACCAATGTGCTTGCCAATAAAACGCCCGCTAGCGGACGTGTCCAGCGCCGAATAGGCATCGATTTCCTCCATAAAAGCATCTGTTTGTTGGCATTCTTATGGGTGAATTATAGCATAAGGGGTCGGGCTTGGTCTCAAAAATTTAGCCTCGTTTTAGATAGCCCATCTGGTGGTAAATTGCTAACCAAATGCTCACAAAGATTCACCAAATGTTCCTTGACGCACTCTCAGGCACTGTTATAATACACAGCAAGAGGCTCCTGTAACGGAAAGGCCCACCCACATGCGAATTGGATTCGACAATTGGGTTAACGATAGCACGGCAGAGGCATCAGCCTGTGTCGTTTTTTGTGCCAACGCTACGGCGTGGGAACGGCTCACGGCGTTTTTCGCTATATAATGGAGGATCGTCCAATGTACTCCGATATGATTAGCAAGATCGACAAAGCCAAACGGTACGCCCAAGAACCTGAACGAATTGCAATTCAACAGTTTAGCGCTACCTTCCGTGGTGGCAACAATCATCAAGTCCAGTTGTTGGCAAGCGGCGAATGGCATTGCGATTGTGAATTTTTCGCCCACTGGAATACATGCTCGCACGTGATGGCCTTGCAACGGATCTTAGAGCCAATGTTAAATGATGAAGCTCGCCGCGCTGGTTCTCCATTTACCTTCGATGAAATTGCCGAGGCGGTTGGCTAAAGTTTGCTCCATGGTCAAGGTTGCGCCACGTTCACGAGTTGCTACTTGTCAACGTGGCGTAGCTGTTTAACGCGAGAAGGGTTCCGCGCCAATATCACCGCCAGCAATGGCTATGGTATAATCGCGACGCAAGGAGGTATTATGTCGGATCGTCCAACACCAGCCCGCACGCGCTTTGCGCCAAGTCCGACGGGCTATCTGCATATCGGTAGTTTACGTACCGTGTTATTTAGCTGGTTGTGGGCTCGCCACACTGGCGGCCAATTTTTATTACGGATTGAAGATACCGATCGCAAGCGCTTTGTCGAAGGCGCAGAAGAGCAATTAACCAGTTCGTTGCAAGCGATCGGCCTAATGTGGGATGAAGGTCCAATTGTTGGCGGTCCTCACGCACCCTATAAACAATCCGAACGCTTGGAAATTTACCAAGCTCACGCCCAAGCCTTGATCGATAAAGGTGTGGCCTATCGTTCGTATGCTACTGCCGACGAAATTGCGGCGATCAATGCCGAACGTGAAGCTCGCGGCGAGCCAAAGCTCTTGGTGTTTCGCAATTTGCCAGGCATCGACGATGCCGCTCGTGAAGCCGCAGGCGCTGACTATAACGTGCGGCTAAGCCTCAAAACGACTGGCCAAACCGTCGTTCAGGATCTTGTGCGCGGCCAAATCGTCTTTGATAATGCTGCCTTGAAAATGCCCGACCCAGTGTTGTTGAAAACCGATGGCTTCCCAACCTATGCCCTCGCTGCCATGGTCGATGATCACTTGATGGGGATCACCCATGTGCTGCGGGCTGATGAGTGGATTCCAACCTGGCCAATTCATCATCAAATTTACGAGGCCTTCGGTTGGGAGCAACCAGTTTGGGTGCATGTGCCGCAAGTCTTGGGCAGCGATGGCAAGAAGCTTTCCAAACGCCACGGCGATACATCGGTCACCGAGTATATCGATTTAGGCTTTGTGCCCGAAGCCATTATCAACTATTTGGCCTTGATCGGCTGGTCATACGATGATAAAACAGAGTTTATGACCCTTGAAGAGTTGATCGAGCGCTTTGATCTGAATCGGATTCGGCCATCGGGCGGGGTGTTTGATCGCGATAAGCTTTTGCATTTCAATGGGGTTTATCTGCGCAACATGGCTCCTGCTGAGTTGGCGCAACGGGTTGCACCCTATCTCAGCAAGGCAGGCTTGATCAGCGCCGAACCAACTGCTGCCGAATTGGCCAAAATTACCGAATATTTGCCATTGGTGCAAGATCGCCTAAAATTGCTCAGTGAAGCGCCAGAATTGCTCGATTTCTTCTTTGTAGACCCACAAGGCTACGACCCAGCCTTGCTTGTGCCAAAGAAGGGCGATCCGGCGCAAACGGTTGAGATACTGGGCCAAGTCAAAGCTAGTTTTGAGGCTGTCGAAACTTGGGATGCCCCCAGTTTAGACAAGCTCTTGCATGATTTTGTCAATCAACTTGGGCTGAAAATTCCCCAAGTGTTTATGCCTATTCGCGTTGCCATCAGTGGGCGCACGACCTCGCCAGGCCTATTCGAAACCTTGGCGGTTTTAGGTAAAGCTGTGACGCTCGCCCGAATCAGCACTGCTGCTGCTGCGCTTTCCTCTGCCTCTGTATAGTTCGATTAGTCAGGAGGATGTTCAATGACGCTTGACGAAGCCAAAACCGAATTGACCAACTTGGTCTTGGGAGTTTCGCCCGATGCCGTGTTACGCTATAAAAAACGAGGCAGCGATGAGTTAGCGATTCGGGTGTATGCCCCGGCTGACCACGAAGACGCGATTCGTGATGCCACTCGCGAACGTTCAATCGCCTTGTTAACCGAACACGATTTGGATGTTCAGATTTTGATTTACGATATTTCAACCTCGCTGCCAACCGAAGAAGGCGCGGAGTAGCTTTCGCTCAACACACGAACCAGCCTCTAGCAGCAATGCTAGGGGCTTTTTGAATTAAAGGGTCAGATCCAATGGATTCCTATCAACCAAGTAGCGATGAACGGCAAGCGATGCGGGCATTTCTGCAACGCGCCGAGGTGCGCATCTCGACCATGCACCGGATTGCTGGGGTGTTTTTGAATGGGGCTGGCTTGTTGATTTTGTTGCCAGTGTTTTTTCGCGATGCGATCAGCGATATCAACAAAATCGTGCTGACCCAGATTGAGCAATTGTACAATCTCTGGCAGGCGGGCCAATTTTCATGGTCGGCAACCGCCGATTTGGGCTTGTATATCTTGCTGTTTATTCCGTTTATCGCCACCTTGGGCATCCCGCTGTATGCTTTTTTGCTGTTGCTCAAGGATATTGTCTATTTCTATTTTGCCAACCAAAGCCCAGGCTTTACCCACAAATTGTTTAACCCGCGCTTTATTCTTTCGGGCTTGGCCTTCTCCACCGACGAAGCGCCAGCAGTCAAACGCCTGGTAATTCAGCATCAATATAATTCCGATTTGCTGGAGTTTATTTTGCCTTTCGAGCGCCACGAAGCCGCTTTTTATGATCATGTCTATCAGCAAAGCGCGGGCTTGATCGTGCCGCCCAGCCGTGATCCAGCCCAGCTTGCCAGCCAAGGAGTTAATCAAAGTCAAGTCAGTCAGCAGGCGATCGATCGCTTTAACACGGCTTTGGGTTTATCGGGCTTTTTGGATCGCACGTTGATCGAAGAGGTAGCGCGAACTGAAATTTCAGTTGTCCGCTATGCCTTGTGTTTGCGGCGCTTGGTGTTGCGCTACATCAAAGCCTTGTTGATGTTCGTCTGGACAACCTTGCTTTCGTTCATTCTGGTTTCGTTTCTGCAACATCTGCAACCGCTGGTGATTCTGGCGGTGGGCTATGTGGTTTGGTCGGCGCTCACGCCCTTGGTGGTGCGTATGCCCACCGACTGGATTTGGCAGGCCTTGCGCGAGGATGTTAATCTCAAAGGCGTGGCGCGTGATGAAGAAATTACCCGTTTCGAACGCTATGTGATTCGGGTTTGTCGGCTCACGCTGGCAATCGCCATCTTGACCCTACTTAGTGAAATTGGGCGTTTGATTGTACATGTTTAGGCATATCATGACCTCATCCACAACCTAAACCTTTCAAAGATTGGGTTTTAACAATCATTGTAGATCACCACCCTTCCGTCCCGCCTCAAGGCGGGAAACGCAGGGGGCTTTAATCCCCCTGCACCCCCTCAAGAGCATGGATCGGCAGGCATTCATCTACCGATGAACCAGCCCATCCGTGGTTTGCAGTGAAAACCTACCCTTGTAAGCTCTCCCGCACGCGAGGCGAGGGGGAAACCCTTGATCATGATCATTGGATCGCCCCTCGCCCGCCGCAGTGGGAGAGGGGTTGGGGGTGAGGGAACGTTAAAACCGACCCTTGTAAGCAGCCCCTAGCCCCCTCTCCCGCCCAGCAGGCGAGGAGGAACCAGAAGGTTTGAACGCCCCTCACCCGCCGCAGTGGGAGAGGGGCTGGGGGTGAGGGAGCGTTAAAACCGACCCTTGAACGGAGGGGTTCAGGCGTGAGGACGGCTCTAATTTGCGGGCTTGGGCTGAGCCAAACGCCCCAGCAACAAGCCAAATTCAAACAAGAGATACATGGGAACCGCCAAAAAAGCTAAGTTGGCAGGGTCACCAGTTGGGGTCAGAATTGCCGCAGCGACGACCGTGATCAGCACAACATAGCGGCGATAGCGCCCGAGCTTGCGTGGATTTAAAATGCCAAGTTTGGTCAGGGTAAACATGATCATCGGCAATTCAAAGACAATGCCATTGATCAGCAGCAGGCGGGTGAGAATCGAAAGAAAATCATCGAGGCGCGGCTTATTTTCAATCAAATTACCAGCATTCTCGATGCCAAAGTTGATCAAAAATTTAATTGCCGCTGGAGCTGTTACAAACCAACCAAAAGCTAAGCCACCCAAAAAGCAGAAAATCACCATGGGCAAACCGATAAAAATCCATTTGCGTTCAGTGCGGGTCAGGCCAGGCGCTAAAAAGGCCAAGAGTTGATAAATAATCACGGGCATGGCTGCCGCAATGCCCAGCGTCAGCGCTGTACTAAGGTAGGTGGTAAACGTTTCGGCAACTTGGGTTGTTTGCACGCCCTGCTCGCCAGCAAAGCTCAAAATCACATATTTAATAAAGCCAGTGCTGTTGACAATGTAAAAACCACCAAACATGCCAATTAATACGGCAATCGAGACCTTGGTGAGCCGTGAACGCAACTCGCGCAAGTGGTCGAGCAAGGTCATGGTGCCATCAATCGCGGTTGTTGATTTAGCCATTGGTTTGCTCCTCGGCGGCTGGCGCACGCAATGCTTGGTCTAGCGGCTGATCTAGCAAATCGTCATCGAGCATCATTCGCGCTTGGCGGGCAATCTCAGGCCGTGCTGCTGGGGGTTTGGGGGTTGGGTCGATCACATTGGCCGCAGCCGTCGTTTTGGGATCTAAGCCAAGATCGACAATCATCGCCCGATCATCATCGGAGAGAATCGAGCGCCCAAGCTCTTGAATTTGGCGGCGCGGGTCGAGTTCGCGAATTTGGCGGGCCATTTTTTCGACCGATTCATAATCATCGCCCAGCTCGTTACGAGCCTGATTGCGCAGATCGCTGATCATCTTACGGCCTTTGCTGATCCACTGGCCAATCTGAAACAACATTTCAGGCAAGCGCTCAGGGCCGACCACCACCAGGGCAATCACCAAGATGATTACAAATTCAAACGGGCCAATCCCAAAAATTGTCATAAGCGTCTGACCACTGGCTACAGGCTTGGGGCAACGCTTTAAGCAGTGTTAACCAAAAGCCCAACAAATAACTGCAATGGTTTATCGTTGCGTCCCCTCACCCTCGACATATCCTTACAAGGGTAGGTTTTAACGTTCCCTCACCCCCTAGCCCCCTCTCCCACTGCGGCGGGCGAGGGGCGTTCTACCCTTCATGATGGAGCGCTTCCCCCTCTCCTCGCAGGGCGGGAGAGGGGGCTAGGGGGTGAGGGCATGTCAATCGATGGTGAATCCCACCCAATCATTGCTAACAACCCACCCTTGTAAGGCGAGGGGGTGAGGGATGCCAACCATTACAAATAACAAATGGACAATGCCACACAAGGCTGAACACCTTGCAGCATTGTCCACTGTTCGCATACAAATTACTCTTGGATGTTTGCTTTAATAAAGGCTTCAGCATCGCCGACAGTGCGCAACTTTTCAGCTTCTTCGTCGGTAATTTCTACGCCGAATTCTTCTTCGAGCGACATGACCAACTCGACCAAATCGAGTGAGTCGGCGTTAAGATCGTCCAAGAAGGTGGCGCTTGGCACAATTTTGTCTTCTTCTACGCCCAATTGTTCAGCAACCAATTTCTTCAAGCGTTCGTTTAAGTCTGACATTGTTGGATTCTCCGTATAGATAAGGATAAGTCCGAGGCAATCAAAGGGATTACCGAGTTATTCCTCGGATTCAGGTTTATTGACCACGGTACTGAGCACACCATTGACAAAACGGCCCGAATTATCGCTGCCGAAATGTTTTGCAAGCTCGACCGCTTCATTAATCACGGCTTTAACCGGAGCTTTATCCGCCGCCGCATCGTAGAGAATTTCAAACAAAGCGATGCGCAGCACCGCAATATCCACCCCAGGCATTTGGTGGACAGGCCAAGATGGGGCAATTTTGGCAATTAAATCATCAATCTCTTGACGATTAACCCATGCACCATTGACAATTCGGGCAAAAAAATCACGACCTTCTGCGCTGAACATTTCATCATCACTGATGCGTGCAACAACCGAATCAAGGTCGTGGGTGGTTTGATCAAGTTCAAAGAGTGCCTGAAGTGCCGCAGCACGCACTCGGTGGCGAAGGCTACCCACGGTTCTGCTCGACATCCTGAATATAGACATTAACCGCACTGACCGGCATGCCGACCATTTCGTTTAATGCTTCGGTTACCGCCGATTGAACACGAGCGCCGAGATCAAGCAAGTTGACATCGGGTTGGGCGATCAGGTAGCAATCGGCACTGACGCTATCATCGACAACACGGATTGCCACACCATCAGCATTAGCAGTTCCGCTCCCCAACATGCTACCGACGCGTTGTTGGCCAGGCACACTGCCCAACCGCGCAACGCCAGCAACATCCTGCGCCGTCAGCGAGACAATCGCTGAAAGCACATCGGGGGCAATTGTCACAGTTCCAAATGGTTGATTCACAGTTTTCTCCAAGACTGCCCTACGCTGTCGCTTCTTTGGCAGCCTGTTGATTTAAAATATCAGCCAAGGTGTGCGTTGCAACATCGCCGCTCACAAAAGCTGGCTCGTTCATCATGCGCAGTTGAAATGGCAAGGTGGTCGTAATGCCATTGATCACACATTCGCTTAATGCTCGCCGCATACGTTCAATTGCCTCAAGCCGCGTTTCCCCCCAGACGATCACTTTGGCAAGCATCGAATCGTAGTTGGTAGGAGTGCGATAACCTGAATAAAGATGCGAATCGACCCGTACCCCTGGGCCACCTGGCGGCAAGTAGAGATCGACAGTCCCGCCAGCAGGCATAAAATCACGGTCGGCATCTTCGGCATTAATCCGACATTCAATCGCATGCCCGCGTATTTTAATGTCATCCTGAGTGAGCGTCAAGCGTTCGCCGGAAGCAATCCGAATTTGCCACTTAACCAGATCAAGTCCGGTCAGCCATTCAGTCACAGGGTGCTCAACCTGCAAACGGGTGTTCATTTCCATAAAATAGAAATTTCCCTGATGATCGAGTAAAAATTCCATTGTGCCAGCGTTGTAGTAGCCAATTTCGCGCACGCCATGCAAGGCGGCTTCGCCCATTTTCTGGCGTAATTCTGGGGTCAAGGCAGGCGATGGGCCTTCTTCCACCACTTTTTGGTGGCGACGTTGCAACGAGCAATCACGCTCGCCAAGGTGAATTGCATGGCCATGTTGATCAGCCAAAATCTGAATTTCAACGTGGCGCACCACTGGCAAGTATTTTTCCATATACAAATCGCCACGGCCAAAGGCAGCTTCGGCCTCAGCGCGGGCAGTATTAAAAGCTCGGGCCAATTCATCAGGCTGATTGACCACGCGCATGCCCCGCCCGCCACCGCCAGCCACAGCTTTGAGCAAAACCGGGTAGCCAATACCATCAGCAAGGCTTTGAGCTTCTTCAACGCTGGTCAAGGGGTTTTCGGTGCCAGGCACAAGCGGCAGGCCAGCCAACTTCATGGCTTGCTTGGCCAGCGCTTTATCGCCCATGCGCTGAATCGAATCGGCTGAAGGGCCAATAAAAGTCAGACCACACTCACGGCAGCTTTCAGCAAAATAGGGGTTTTCCGACAAAAAGCCATAACCTGGGTGAATCCCATCGCAATCGCTAATCAGCGCAGCGCTAATCAAGGCTGGCGCATTCAAATAGGATTTGGCAGGTGGTGGCGGGCCAATACAAATCGCCTCATCGGCCATACGCACCGCCAGCGAATCGCGATCGGCCTCGGAATAGGCGGCAACTGCTTTGATGCCTAGCTCGTGGCAAGCACGAATAATTCGCACCGCAATTTCACCACGATTGGCAATTAAAATTTTGCGTAACATGTTGGTTCCTCAGCTAAAGCGTTCGAGCAAGCGTTCCAACGCTGCCGCCTAATACATGGTCATGCCGCCATCGACTGCCAAGGTTTGGCCAGTGATGTAGCCCGCAGCATCGGAAGCCAAGAAGACCACCGCGTTGGCAATTTCAGCAGGTTGACCCATACGTGCCAAAGGAATCCGATCCAAGGCTTTGTTGATCAATTCTTCGGACATGGCGTTGCGGGTCATATCGGTTTCAATAAAGCCTGGGCAAATTGCGTTGGCGGTAATCCCGCGTGAAGCCATTTCTTGGGCCACCGACTTGCTAAAGCCGATCAAGCCTGCTTTGGCAGCGGCATAGTTGGCTTGGCCTGCATTGCCCGTTAGACCGATAACTGAGCTAATCGTGATCACACGACCCCATTTATTTTTCATCATTGGGCGTAGCACAGCCTTGGTCAGCAACATCACCCCGCGCAAGTTGGTTTGTAATACATCATCAACTTCGCTCTCTTTCATGCGCAACAACAGGTTATCACGGGTAATGCCAGCATTATTGACCAGAATATCGACGCGGCCAAATGCTTCGGTCGTGGCTTTGAGCAAAATTTCGTGGCTAGCAGGATCAGCCACATCGGCTTGTACTGCCAGTGCCTTGCCACCCTTAGCTGTAATCGCCTCGACCACTTCAGCCGCTGCTGCTTCGCTGCCACGATAATTGACCACCACTGCAGCGCCGCTGGCAGCCAAAGCCTCGGCGATTGCCCGACCGATCCCGCGTGAAGCTCCAGTCACAATTGCGACACGACCAGTTAAATCTAGTTGCATGATTGCTCCTTCAAGACTAAACCATGCGCCAACCGCCATCGACTGGCAGCACTTGGCCCGTAATATAGCCCGCCTCTGGATTGGCCAGCATAAAAATTGCTGGGGTAATTTCGGCAGGTGCGCCTAAGCGTTTCAACGGCACAATATTGGTGGCCCATGGGATATAACTTGGATCAAAACTCGACATATGGGGCCGTGAGATCAGCCCAGGGGCAACGCTATTCACCGTAATGCCCCATGGTGCAACCTCACGCGCCAACGATTTAGAAAAGCCGATAATCCCACCAAGTGCGGCAGCATAGTTGGCTTGGGTTAGGCCACCAGCTAAGGGCTGATAGCCAGTAATTGTGATAATTCGCCCATAACGGGCTTTTTGCATTGGCCGCAAAACTGCGCGGGTAATCCGTGTCACGCCGCGCAGCATCACATCCATTACATCGTTCCATTGCTCAAGGGTCATGTCGGCCACCGGAGCATTGTTAACCGCAGAATGGGCAGTGATCAGCATATCGAGCCGTTCCCAGCGCCGCACAGCCACTTCAACCAGGCTATTCATGGCTTCAGCATCGCGCACATCGGCCTTAATGGCGATCAAACGTTGCTCATCAGCAATCGTATCGCACATCTCTTCAGCCAAATCATCGCGCTGACGATAGCAAAAAACCACCCGTGCGCCGCGTTGAATCAACCCCGAAACCACTTCGCGCCCAACCGCACCAGTGCCACCTGTGACAATCGCCACTTGATCGTTAATACTCATTCTGCACCCCTATGGCATGACCCAGCCGCCGTCAATCGTCAGCACATGGCCAATAATATACGATGCAGCAGGCGATGCCAGAAAGGCCACCGCTGGCGCAACTTCTTCAACTTTGCCAAAGCGTTTGAGCGGAATCACATCAAGCGCCCAGGTTCGCAGCCATTGCGGAATATGGTCGATAAAATCGGTGTCGATATAGCCAGGTGCAACCACATTCACCACAATTCCATCAGAAGTGACTTCGCGTGCCACAGCCTTGGAAAAACCAACCAAGCCCATTTTGGCCGCTGCATAGTTGGTTTGACCAACATTGCCCGCCAAGCCCGCCAACGAAGCAATGCTGACGATTCGGCCATAACTATTAGCTCGCATCGCTGGCAACACCGCCTGCGTGCATAAAAATGCCGAGGTCAGATCAGCCTTGATCACATCGTCCCACTCTTCGTCTTTCAAGCGCTGAAAGAGATTATCGCGGGTGATGCCTGCATTATTGATCAAAATCTGAATCGTACCCCACTCAGCCAAGGTTTGAGTAACCATGGTTTCAACCGCTTGCTGATCGGTTACGTCGGCCTGAATTGCCATCGCCACTCCCCCAGCGGCTTGAATTTCGGCAACCACTGCCTCAGCTTTGGCGGCACTTGATTGATAATTAACAACGACTTTAACGCCCCAACTGGCTAGCTCCAAAGCAATTGCGCGGCCAATCCCGCGCGATGCTCCGGTGACAATCGCCACATGGTCTTGCATTCCCCGCATAGCAGCTGCCTCACCCACTTACATTACTCTTTCAAGGGTAGGTTTTCAAGGATACGCTCCATGCCCTCACCCCCAGCCCCTCTCCCACTGCGGCGGGAGAGGGGAGTTCTAGGCTTCATGCCAGGATGGTTCCCCCTCGCTCGCTGGGCGGGAGAGGGGGTTAGGGGGTGAGGGCATGCCAATCGACGATTCATTCTACCCTTGAAAGCTTATACTACTGGGCGTTATTGTACTCGGCAATCTTAGCTATGTCATCAAAGTTAGCAATATTCAGGCGTTGCAAATTGGGATCGATCCGCTTGACCAAGCCTGTAAGCACACTCCCTGCGCCAATTTCAATCACAATTTGCACGCCCATGGCCGCAGCTTGCTCAATTGTGGCAATCCAGCGAACTGGTGCGGTAATTTGGGCAATAAGTTCAGCGCGAAGATCCTCGGCACGCTGAATTGGCTGCGCTGTGCTGTTGGCAATCAATGGCACGTGGGCTGCGCTCATTGCTGCCGCCGCAATTGCTGGCGCTAAACCAGCAGCGGTTGCCGCCATCAAGGGTGAGTGAAACGCGGCACTCACATTCAAAGGCATGATTTTCTTGGCTCCTGCTGCTTTGGCTTGTTCACTAGCCGCCGCAACCGCCGCACTGGCCCCGCTAATCACCAACTGGCCGTGGGCATTTTGATTGGCCACGACACATGCGCCCAACTTACTAACATTGGCGCAAATTGCTTCGAGTGGCCCAAGATCCAGCCCAATAACGGCGGCCATTGCGCCTTCGCTGGCTTGAGCCATCAACTCGCCGCGTTGGCGCACCAAACGCAGGGCTGTAGCAAAATCGAGGGCTTTGGCGGCCACCAAGGCGCTATATTCGCCCAATGAATGGCCAGCCACAATGCTTGGATGCAGATCCACGCCAGCCTCAGCAATTGCCGCCAACAAGGCCACGCTGACCGTCAGCAAGGCAGGCTGGGTATTTTCAGTCGCAGTTAAATCAGCTTCAGGCCCATCAAAGCACAAACCCGCTAGATCAAAACCAAGCACAGCATTGGCTTCAGCAAAAATTGCGCGGGCCGCAGGCGATTGTTCATAGACCTCGCGGCCCATGCCAACTTTCTGCGAGCCTTGTCCAGGAAAAAGCAATCCGATTGTCATTGGTTATCTTTCTATTATTAAGAGGGATCAGGGGTCAGGTTTTAGCCACGAATTACACGAATTTCACTAATTATTTCGTTGCATCGTAAGGCTATAGCTTAATACCCAACACCCAATTCCCGATCCCCAACTCTATGTTCTATGTTCTATGTGTAATGGTTCATAGCGTTAACAACCAATTGTCACGTTCCCTCACCCCCAGCCCCTCTCCCACAGAGCGGGCGAGGGGAGCACTCCGAGAGCGGTTCCCCCTCGCCTCGCGTGCGGGAGAGGGGGTGAGGGCATGCTGGCCGTTGTTAAACTATAAACCATTACATCTATGTTCTACTTCCCGCCCCACACCAACACACCCGAAGCCCAGGTCAGGCCGCCACCAAACGCGGTCAGCAAGATCGTATCGCCAGGCTGCATGCGGCCAGCATCGGCGGCTTCAGCGATCGCTACGGGCAAAGTGGCGGCTGAGGTATTGCCATATTCTTGAATATTGACAAAAACCTGATCCATCGACACATTCAGGCGTTTGGCGACGGCTTCGATAATGCGTAAATTGGCTTGATGCGGAACAACCAGTTGCACATCGGCGGGCGTTTTACCAACTTGGTTCAACACATGTAACGAACTATCGACCATCGAGCGCACCGCATGCTTAAACACTTCCGAGCCATTCATCTGAATATACTGTTCAGACTGATCAAGTCGCTCGTGAGTTGCAGGGTAGAGCGTCGCGCCAGCTTTGATCCACAATAATTCGGCGGTATCGGGGATCGCCCCAAGTTTGTAGGATTGCAAACCACGCTCTTGCTCGGTCGCTTCAAGAATGACAGCACCAGCAGCATCGCCAAAAATCACGCAGGTGTTGCGATCTTGCCAATTTAAAAATGGCGAGATGGTTTCTGCTCCGCAGAGTAGTACTTTACCCACACCACCGCCACGAATCATGGCTGTAACGGCGCTTAGCGCATATAAAAAGCCACAGCAAGCAGCATTCATATCCATCACGCCAGCGTTGATCGCGCCGAGTTTGGTTTGAACTAAGGCGGCAGTTGAGGGCAACAGCAAATCGGGCGAAGTAGTCGCTACGACAATTAAATCAAGCTCTTCGGGTTTTACTCCCGCCTTATCGAGGGCAATCCGCGCGGCACGAGCCGACATATCCGAGGTGGCTTGACCTTCAGCAACAATATGGCGGCGCTGAATGCCAGTCCGCGATTGAATCCATTCATCATTGGTATCGACAATTTGTTCAAGTTCTTGGTTTGTAAGCACACGATCGGGAGCGTAGCGCCCCCAACCAGTAATAGCTGCATTCATTGCAAAACACTCCCGTGGTGAAGCCGTTTCATGCTGCACTGCACAATAACGCGCCTAAAATGCGAAAGGGACGAGAACCATAGGTCTCGACCCTTTCGCTGCTTCGCTGCCAACCATGGCTTATGCTTCAGCATTGTCCTTCTTGAGGTATTGGCGACCTTTGTAGGTGCCGCAGTTCAAGCAAACGCGATGTGGGCGGCGATAGCCACCACAGTTTGGACAAGCCGACAATGAAGGTGCGGTCAAAGCAAGATGTTGGCGGCGGTGCCCGCGTTGTTCGCGGGTAATTTTACGACGTGGCAATGCGCCCATGAGAAACTAGGCTCCTTTCAGCAATTGTTTGAGCGCGGCAAGGCGCTCATCGATCACTTGATCGTCCAAATTATCGGCTTCTGGGTTATCGTTGAGGTTTTGGCCATCGAACGACAAACCACGACAATCGGGGCGACAAATCGGCGCGATTGGTAAGTTGATGAGCGTGTATTCACGGGCAGCATCGCCAAGATCAAGCAAATGGTTGCCGTTAATTTTGAACACATCAGGCTCTTCTGGTTCTGGCAACGGTGCGCCCGTCGTTGCATGAACCGTCGCGAAATATTCCTCGGCGAAATCGAACTCAACAGGTTGGCTGAAATCGCTTAAGCATCGCACGCATTCTAAAGTGACGTTGCCGCTCATCGCAGCATCTACTAAGACCCCATTTTTGGTGCGGGTCAGTTTGACATCGCCTTCGGTGATCCTCAGGCGGCTACCATCACCTAAATCAAGCTGTTCGTTTTCATAAGTATACTGGCGGGTCGCCCCAACATATTCTTGCAATAGTTGGGAAACATTGAATTGGAGTTCGGATGACATACAGTGACCTCCTGCTGGAATTCAACCCGCAAGCGACGTGACATTATAGGCGCGAGAACGCGCTCTGTCAAACTACGCCCAGTTCATCGAGGCCATTTTGAATAATCGTCAGCGATTTGCCAATATGTTCTTCAAGGTTTAATAACACTTGTCGGGCATATTCATCGGCTTCAGAGCGCACTTTGGCGGCTTCTGATTCGGCTTCGGCGATAATTCGGCTGCGTTCACGCTGGGCAATTTCAAGCATGCCCTGTTCCGAGAGCGTGATCGCAATTTTCTTTTTGGTCGCCTCGATCAGTTGGTCGCGTTCGCGCACAATCTGGCGTGCTTGGCGTAATTCATTGGGAACCGCAACCCGCATCCGGTCGATAATGTCGAAGACTTGCTTTTCGTCGATCATTAATCGGCTGGTCAAGGGCACACGGCCACCACTCGCTAAAACCTCTTCCAACTCGTTAATCAGGCGCTCAAACTCGGCCTCAGCATATTCTGGGGGGCGCTGGTGTTGCCCGACTGGCTCCACGCTGGTTGCTTCCTGATGTTCACTGGGCTGTTCTCCCCATTGGGATTGTTCGCTCATGCGCGTGACTCCTCATGCGTTTGATAGGCTTGCTTGAGCGCAAGGGCAATATGAGCTGGCACAAAAGAGCTAACATCGCCGCCATAGGCCGCAATTTCGCGTACCGCGCTTGAGCTAAGCAACGTAAAGCGTTGATCAGCCATCAAACAGACCGTATCAAGCGTGGGAGCTAAGTGATGATTGATATGCGCCATTTGAAATTCGTGCTCAAAATCGGTTGCAGCCCGTAAGCCTCGTACCAACACGGTTGCACCAATCTCAAGCGCATACTCCACAACTAAACTCGAAAAAGCATCCACCCGCACATTGGGCAGGTGCGCTACCGATTCGCGAATCATGGCAATCCGTTGCTCAGTCGTAAAAAGCAACTTTTTGTACGGACGATGAGCTACCGCTAAGACCAATTCATCGAACAAACGTGATGCGCGAGCCGCAACATCAAGATGTCCATTGGTAATTGGGTCGAAGCTTGCAGGGTAGACAGCAATAGTCACAGGTGATTACTCCGATTGCGGCGGTAACGCTGGGCTCAATTCATAAATTGAGAAGCAGGAATCGCCGATACGCCGATGCTTTAGCAAACTCAGTGGCCCAAGTTGGGGCGGCATCACCAGCTTTGGCCAATGGCCTAAAACTAAAACGCCATTTGGATCTAAAATGCCGTGTTCAGCAACCCGCACCACAAGGTCGGGTATACCTTCCATAGCATATGGCGGATCGAGCAGGATTATAGCATATTTTGTTTTTTCGTCGATGATTTGCAGAAATTTATCGACCGAAACGTTCCAAACTTTGGCTCGCTCAGCCAATTTGGTGGTTTTTAGGTTGTCTTTGGTCACAGCAGCAACATGGCTACGCGCCTCAACAAAATCGGCCCATTCAGCGCCGCGCGATAAGCATTCGATCCCCAACGAGCCAGTGCCCGCAAATAAATCGAGGGCACGGCCTTCAAAAGCATTAAAGCCCTCTAAAATGCCAAATAACGATTCTTTGACCCGATCAAGCATCGGGCGCGTGCCAATATCTGGCGGGCCTTTTAATTGTCGCCCTTTGGCACTGCCAGTAATCACCCGCATTGGTAGTAACCCCGTAAATAAAGGCAAAAGTCAAAGGGCAAAAGTCAAAACAGTCAGGTTTATAAGCCCTCACCCCAACCCCTCTCCCACGGCGGCGGGAGAGGGACTTTTGGTTTGGTGGTTCCCCCTCGCTCGCGTGCGGGAGAGGGGGCTAGGGGGTGAGGGCATGAAAATTCCTGTTAACCCGATCAACCATTACCTAATAGACCAGAAACGTTTTCCTTTTGACTTCTGACTTTTGCCTTTCCTAAAAGACTTCTGCGCCAAATTCGGCTAGCTCGTCGGCGATCGATTCGATATCGTGGATGGTGCGCATTTTTTTGATCAGCCCAACATATTTTTGGCGATTAGCATCGTGGGCCATCACGGCTCGCTCTACATATTGGGTCAAATAGAGTTTTAATGCAGTTAATTGGGCTTCATCAAGCCGTTCGCCATTCATATAAGCATCAACGGCAGCTTCTAAAACGCCAGTTTGCTCTTCCATCCAAAAGCGTGGTGGTACTGCTACTTTAAAAGGATAGGGGTAGTCGCGGTTGGGCACAAATACTAAATTGCCAATTTGTTCGGCATCATCAGGCCATTGTTCAGTCATTGTATCGAAATCCTTGTTTTAGTTCGGAAGATCATTCAAGCTTGCCAAGGGCACAATTGGGTCGATTTGCTGCACACTATTACTTTCAGCAGCATCGATGGCCCGCATGATCAAACGCCAATCGGCCAGCGCAGTAGCCAAACTAGCCACAATTGGCTCGTTTTCAACAATTGCCGCATAAAAATTGCGAAACTCGCTGATATAGCCACGCAAATCTTGAGCTTGATAGTGCTCTATTGTACCATCAGCCCGATATAATGTCGTCTGATCGCCACGGATGGTAATACTACCGTGGGTTCCATGCACGACCGTCCAATCAAAACAGGGATTTTCGGTTTTCACTGCGCCCGAAAAACACAACGAACCAAGCACGCCTGAGGCAAAACGCAGATTCAGCACCATCGTGTCTGGGCCACGGAGCACGGGATGCACATCCTTAATGAAAGCATGGGCACTTTCGATTGGCCCGCCTAGTTCGCGCAATAAAGCAGCTTGATGCACCCCGGCATCGGCCAAGACTGCGCCACGATATTGATGATCATGTCGCCAAGGCGTTGCCCCAAAGCCTTGATCGGGATCGCTCCAGAAGGTGGCGCGAAGTTCAATTAATACTAAATCGCCAATTGCCCCAGCATCCATCCAAGCGCGGGCTTGTTTGAGATCATCGCGATAGTGAAAATTTTCGGCGATCAAAATTTTGACTGGAGCATGTTGACAGGCTGCGACCAACGCTTCGGCCTGCGGCAAATTGGCGGCCAAGGGTTTTTCGCAAATTACATGTTTGCCTGCCGCGACCGCTGCTTGAATTGCCTCGGCATTACGCTGAATTGGCAACGAAATTAATACCGCCTCGATTTGGGAATCGGCAAAGAAATCCACCCACGAATCAGTGATCGTTGGGTGGAGATCGAGCAAGCCTGCCAGCGCCTCAGCATTGGCCCAATTATGATCGCAAATGCTAACAATTTCAAAGCAATTTGGTAATGCTTTGAGCGCTGGTAGATGCAAATGTTTGACCGCCAAACCCGCTCCAAGCACTCCTAACCTGATTGTTTTCATTAATGGCGGACCTCACGCTGGAAACGCCGACGTTGCATCAGGGTTGGGCGACGGCGAATTTTAAAGGGCGATGGTGGGGTTAATGGATCATCAGCTTCAAGCCGAGCACGGCGCTTGGGGCGTTCAAAGCGATAATAATCAAAGCCAACCAAGCCAACTCCTATCACGGCAGCAACCGCGATCACCACCGAACCAAACAGGCCTTCAGCGTTGCGGGTATAGACCAAGCCGCTCACAAAGGCACTTGCTAGCGTTAGCCAGCCCAAAGCACCTTGCCAGCGCTTGCGAAAAACAAACAACACAAGAACAGCAAACACCGCTAAAAAGCCGAAAACGAACCAATCAACACGAGTCATAGCGTGCTCCTCTAAGTCAAAGCATGGCTGGTAATACTGTAGCACACAATGGGCCATGCCTACCGAACCAATTGGATTGATTATGGTTAATCATGGGCCAAATTTGCATGTTTGACAAGCAGCCTTCAGATCTATTATTCTATACCTTGTATTACAAAGTATCCTTTATCGCAAGGTAGCCTATGTTTGAACGTGAACTTCTTAAAGGTAGCCTCGGTTTGATGCTAATGGCGCTCGTCGAGCAAGGCCCAATGTATGGCTACCTGATCGCGAAGGAAATTCGTGCGCTCACCGACGATGTAATTGATCTCAAAGAGGGGTCGTTATATCCGGCGCTCCATCGGTTGGAAAAAGAAGGGATGATCGAAGGCTTTTGGCAACGGCGCGAAGATGGTGTTGATCGCCGCTACTATCGCATAACAGCGGCTGGTCAGGCTGTCCTAGACGAACGCCGTGCCCAATGGAGTCGATTTAGTGCCGCAGTTTCAAAGGTGGTCTCCGATGCACCGTCCCAATGATAGCTATTTTGCTGAACTCGAACAAGAATTAGCAGCGCTCAGCCTTGCCGAACGTGAAGCGATTTTGCGCGAATTACGCTCGCACTACGACGATGCTGCCGCTGACCCAACCGCCGATGATCAGATTTTACGCTTAGGTTTGCCATTTCAGGCCGATCAATTTGGGCGCAAATTAAAGCGCATCCATCGCTCGGCCAAACGTGAGGCCGCCAAACATCGCACCATGATGATTATTGCCACCGTGATTGCCAGCATCGCGATTGTGCTTTCGTTTGTCTTTCCATGGTTTGATGGCAATCTACTGGCCTTCATTCTTGGCGGAACAGCGGCGATCTGCTCGATTCTCTCAGTCGTAGGGATTTGGCTGCCCAAACAAACCATCGGCCAATGGCTCTTTTGGAGTGGTAGCACCGGCCTAACATTAATCGGCCTACCCTCCGTGATCAGTTTCAGCAGCTTCTATCTCATTTTCGGCCCTTTGTTGTTGTGGACAGGAACCCGACTACAACGGACGTATTAAGCCGCTAACATGGCTGCCCCGTCTCGGCGGGGTTTCTTTAGTGTGCCTAAAATTCAAGGAGTGGCTCTGTGTTACACGAACAGCAAACCCCAGTAACCCCGCTAGTTATCAATGGCCCATGGACGCGCGAAGCTCGCGAACGCGCAATCGCCGAAGAAGTAAAATTAGCCTATATCGAATATTTTCGCAAAGCCGTCAAAACCCGCAATTGGTTACCATGGGATGATTTGCCACTGCGCGAGATGGAACAATATGGTCACATGCTCAGCGAAGATACCGTGACCTTGGTTGAAAGTTTCTTGGGCGTTGAAGATTATGTCGGCGATTATGTCGAGGATACCATCAACATCGTCCATGGCAAGCGCGAACGGCGTAATATTCAATTGCAATGGGGCGCTGAAGAATCCAAGCACGCCGAGGCTTGGGAATTGGTACTGTTACACTCAGGCCGCCGCACCAAAGAGCAACTAGAAACCTATCGCGATCAAGTTGCCGAGCATCGCTGGACGATGTATGAAAATCATCCTGGCTTTGACACGCCCTTGGGGGTCGCGGCCTATGCGATGGTCCAAGAACGCGCTACCTATTTTAATTATGAAGAACTGCGCAAACGGATTCGCAGCGAATATGGCTTGCCCGAACAAACCACCGAAGAAGAGCGCAAACGTGGCAAGCAAATTGGCGCAGCTGCCGCCTTCAAAATCGTTGGGGTTGATGAGATTGCCCACCACGGTATGTTTCTGCGAGTGATCGATATTTACAAGCGCTATTTGCCGTATGAAACGCTGGATATGGTGTTTCGCGTGCTGAATGGCTTCAACATGCCAGCGCTGCATATTTTGCCCAATGCCGAGGAACTGAAAGCCTCATTGGAACGCACCAAACTCTACACGCCACTCAAACATGGTCGGTTTGTCGCCAATCCAGTGCTCGATGCCATGGGCTTCAACAATAAACGCGCCCTCGAACGAGCCGTTCAACAAGCCAAACTGCTGCCAACTGGCCTTGGCCCTGAACACGTCGCAATTGGCCGCGATGGCGAATTTGTGATTTCGATGCAGCCCGACGCTGAAATTGAAGCCGCCTAATCATTGCGATTAAACGCTAGAGCGCAGGCAGTAATGATTGCCTGCGCTTGCTATTTAACCCAGCGCTCATCGCGCAACAAGAACGAAGAAGGACGTTAAGAATTGGAGATTGATGATTGTTGGGCGTTGGTATAGGCCGCCAAATCTTGTTCTTCGATTACTGGCATAAAGCGCGTCATCTCGACCATCTTAAAGATTTTTTGATGGTGCGGGCTGACGTGTAAACAAAAGACTTTATAGCCATTCTTGCGAGCAGCAACCACAAACTTCAGCAACACCGAAATGCCAGCTGAGTTGATAAACGCCACATCGGCAAAATCTAAAACAGTGATTGGTTTCATCTGGGTACAGGCATGCTCGATCGTTGCTGCCGAGACCGCATCGACGCTGTTGGTCAGAATATGCAACAGCACGACATCATCCCACTCTTCTCGTCGAATTACCGCTTGTACATCGCTCATAATAGATCTCCTAGGTTGGTCAACGCGGCCAACTCTGCTATGATCATAGTTGAGCAGACGATTTTTGGCAACCAAGCCGCATGAATTTTTGATGACAGATTTCTGATGAGAGGTCAGGGGCTAGGTTTCAGGGACTAGGGGCTGGGGATCGGCATTTAATCCAAAGACTATAGGCTTTTTGAAATCAACGTTCCCTCACCCCCAACCCCTCGCCTGCTGGGCGAGAGAGGGAGCTAGGGGGTGAGGGCATGCTAATCGGCAGTAAATCCCACCCAAATCATGGTTAACTACCTATCCTTGAAAGGAGAGGGTCAGGGGGTGAGGGCAGACTGGTCATTACCATTACAGCTAGGGACTAGGGGTCAGGGGCCAGATAAAACACTCTCAGCCATGAAACCTGATCCCGCGAGCTTCGTGCCCTTCGTAGATCAACCCTAGCCCCTGACCCTTACTTCGCTTTGAAAATCCGTAGGCGCAAACTTGTGCCTGTGCCCGAACTTTGCACTTCGTATTGATCAACTAACTCGCTGATGAGATAGGAGCCGAAGCCGCGCAGCATGCCTGCTTCGAGATTATCTTCCTCGACCACCCGCCGTTCAGTGTTGAAATGCTCGATGCCTTTGCCATGATCAATAATTTCAACTTCTAATTGATCGGCATGCAACGAGAAAATCACTTCGACCGAACCAGCCACGCCGCCGCCACCACCATGCTCGATAGCATTGGTTACTGCTTCGCTCACCGCCAGTTTCAAATCTTCGACGCGCTCACGTGGAAAGCCCATTGTGCTACCGAGTTCGGCAGCACTAGCTCGCACAACCCGCTCAAAGACCAAATCCGATGGAATATTGAGGTGAATCCGATTCATCGCGAACCTCCACGAGCCATTGCGCGGCCCTTTTGTGGTAATTGTTCCTGTTGGTTGATCAGATGTTCGTAGCGGCGCAGGTAGGCCTTACCCAAAGAACTGTTGCCAACTTGCAGATAGCATGCCCCCAAATAGTAGAGTGCTTGGGTATGACGTGGGTTGCGGCGCAGCACTTTTTCAAATAACGGTATGGCTTGGGCTGGTTCTAACATTTCTTTATAACATGTGCCCAGCATAAAGGTGGTTTCAATATCATCGGGCCAATGCATCAGTACATGGCTAAATTCGCGCGAAGCCAAATCGTAGCGGCGACGGCGGGTGTACATATAGCCCAAATCGTAGCGCAATGAATGGGCATGCGGCGCTAACTCCACTGCTTTGCGCCAAGCCGCCAAGGCCCAACTTTCATGGCCCAACACCGTGTACATAAACCCTAACAAATAGTAGGCATTAGGGTCTTTGGGCAAAAGTTGGACCGCGCGTTCAAAAGCACGCATCGCAGCATGATGTTTCTCTAAATCATAGAGCAATTTGCCCATTTGCAAGAACACTTGACCATCGTTGGGCCGCAACTTGGCGGTACTATACAAATGGTTATAGGCCTCGCGATGCTTGCCCTGAAAACGCAAAATTGCACTGATCCGCAGTCGCGCATCAACATAGTAGCGATCTTGCGGTGGAATTCGGCCATATTCTTGCAAAGCCAATTCCCAACGTCGCGCCCGCGCCAACAAATTGCCCAACAAATAGCGGGCACGATGCTCGGTTGGTCGCCATTTCAGCAAAGCCTCGTAAATCCGCTTGGCATCTTCATCATAGCCTTGGGATTTAAGGTCGTCACTCAAACGATAGTACCAATTGGCAACCTCTTGCTCCGATTTGCTAACCAGCACTTCATCGGGGCCAACGCTAGGCGAGATAAAGGTTGGCTCAACTCGCAGCGCCTCGGCAAAACAGCGCTGTGCCAATTCGTGAGCACCATGGGCTTGGTGCATCAAACCCATGTAATACAAAGGCTCGCCAGCGTAAGGCCGCAATTCACGGGCTGAAGTAAAGTGAATATAGGCGCGGCCAGCATCATCGAGCATTTGATAAGCACGGCCAAGTGCAAAATGGGCCTCGTACAAGCCATTATTATGTTCAAGCGCTTCCTTGAATGCGCCAATTGCCCGATCAATTTGGCGCATCGCGCCGAAAGCAACACCCAAATTGTAGTGGGCTTCGGCCAATTGCGGGTCGGTTTGTACCGATTCCAAATACTCACGCTGAGCCGTCGGCCAATCATCTTGAAAAGCACAGGCATTGCCAATATACAGATAGATAATCGCCCGCTCGCGATCGTAGATTTGCGATTTCTCATCGCCTTCAACATAGGCAGCGATTAATGCAGTTTTGAAATGCTCGATTGCATCAGGATAATTGGCGGCCAAATAGGCTTTGATCCCGCGCCCAAACGCAGCACCCAAGCGCGTCCCAGCCATAAAACGCTCGCTCCCAGCAAAGGTATCGAGGTCCAGCGGCATTACATTCAAAGTGTCAACATTGGTAGTCATAACAGTTCCCTTAGGACGATCCTTTGGTGGATTGGAGCAAGCGATATTCTTCGATCACTGGGCGCAATTGCGCTTGGAGTTCGCGGGCAATCCCACGGCCAAATTGGCTGGATACCATTTCATTCAGCGGGCGCAATAACTCTAAACATTGGTCGGGTGTGCGGGTTGTACCAACCAAGCTCAAGGCTTGCCACCACTCGTCAGCAGTGATTGGCCCAACCACATCGGCCACAATGCTATGCATTTCATCAAGCAAATTGGCCAAGCGCCGCCGGACTAGCACCATCGTCACATCATCGTGTTTAAGCTGGCCTTGGGTCCATGCGCGAACTTCGCTCAGCACGCGGGCCATCAAGGCGCGAGGCTTGAGATGGCCAACTGCTTGTAACAGGCTTTGAAAACGCGGGTAGCCATACAATACTTGGTGTTCGTTGGTCGCTTCAACAATACCATCAGTGTACAACATGACTGAATCGCCATAGTTCAGTTGTAAGATGGATTCACTATAACAATCAATTTCCATAACCCCAAGTGGCACACCTGACGTTTCGATTTCAATCACTTGATTATTGATCACAATCAGATAATTGTGACCAGCATTCGCCAAGTGCATCATGCCCGTTTGCGGGTCGATTAAGGCATAGAGCATCGTAACCATGCCTTGGGGCATTTCTTCGATCAAAATATTATTGACTGCCGCTAGGGTTTGGCCTGGCGATTGGCCGCGCCGGACTTCAGCCCGAAACACGGTTCGTGCTACCGCCATCCGCAACGCCGCAGGTAAGCCCTTGCCGCTCACATCGCCAATCATAATTCCCTGCGAGCCGTTGACCGCCAAAAAATCATAGAGGTCGCCGCCAAGCTCACGCGCTGGCAATGAGACCGCGCTCATTTCCCAGCCAGGCAGGCGCGGCACGGTTTCGAGCATCAAGCCCTGTTGCAAATCTCGCGCCAATTGCAAATCTTGTTCCAGTTCAGCTTGGCGTTGGTCGGGTTCAGGCGCTACGGGCGGGGTTGGTACTGGTGGCTCAAGCAGAACCGCCACACGACCTTGGGCGCGGTGACTGAGCAGTGAACTATAGATTGCTGATTGTGCTTTTTGCATAGTTTTAGAATGTTCCTTGGCTGGCTTCTAATCCGCCAATCCAGCGTTCACAAGCAGAACGCAGCCACCCCACGGCAATTCCATCAATAACCGTACTACTTGAATGCTGCGCCAATTTGCGCAAGGCATGTTGATAATAACGTAAGGCGGCGGTTGCTCGCCCTTGATGGCGATAACTTTCAGCTAAATGAAAGGCAATCGTTGGCGAATCGGGCACTAAATAGCTGGCTCGCTCAAGATAATTAATCGCTTTATCCCATGCGCCTTGATTGAGTTCAATCATGCCCAGCACGACATAGGCAGCATCTTGCAGCACATCAAGCTCTAATGCCCGCCGCGCCTCAGCCGCCGCTTGCTCATGCTGCCCAAGATCGGCGTGCAATTGCGCGGCTAAAGCCAAAATTGCTGGCTGGCGCTGGTTGGGCGCAATACTCGCCAACAGGCTTAATCCACGTCGCTGCTGGCCTTGGCCGCGCAATTTCCGTGCTTCATCCAACAAGCTCGTCACATCGGGCGGCTTAATTGGGCTGGCTGGCGCTAATGGCCGCGTACTTGGGCGTGGCCGCGCTGGTACTGGCTCGGCTGGCTTATTCAGCGGCTTGGTGATTGGTCCTTCGCTCAAGTTGGGGCGTGGTTTAGGCTGACCATCGCCTTTGCGATAGATGAATGCCCCAGCCACCTCGACCGTTTCAAAGCGATCAAAAATGCCCCACAGCGACTCGGAAAAGCCCAAGAGCAGATAGCCACCAACCGCCATCGCCGCATAAATCCGTTCGATCAATTGGCGACATGTTTCCAGCTGAAAATAGATCGTGACATTCTGGCAAAATACCACATCAAGTTGATAGGCCCAATGTGGCAGGGCATCCAGCAAATTGTGCTGCTCAAATTGTACCAAGGATCGCACGGCTTCGCTGACACGCAACGCTCCGTTGGCCTGCTGCTCAAACCATTGTCTGTAGTCGGCTTGCACATTTGTTAGCGAACGGCCACGATACTCGGCGGCAATCGCTCGCTCCAAGGGCACATTGCTCAAATCGGTGGCCCAAATCGAAATTGGGCGGCTCGGCGGATTGCCCCATTGCTGCAAGGCCACCATGGCCATGCTATAGGGTTCCTCGCCAGTTGAGCAGCCAGCACTCCAACAGCGTAATGGTCGCAAGGGCGAACGCGAACGCTGCAATTCAGGCAGAATATGCTCACGCAACGCTCGAAAATGGGCTGGGTTGCGAAAAAATTGGGTTTCATGGTTAGCTAAGCGTTCAGCCAACCATTGCAACTCGCCGCCATTAGTGGGGTCTTGAATTCGCAATGTATAGGCAGCGGGGCTAATTTGTAATTGCCGATAACGCTCCTGAACAAGCATACGACCTTGGCGCATACGACTATCATCGAGATATAAGCCAGCCCGTTGAGCCAGATAATCGCGGATGATCATCCATTGTTCAGTGCTCAACTCGCTCATCGACGTTCAGTTTCGCTGAGCAACGCCACCAAACGCGGTGCAATCAGATCAGCAGCTAAAAATTCCATGGCAGCCCCAGCTTCCTCTGCCGCCCGTGGCATGCCCCAAATTGCGCTGGTGGCTCGATCCTGAGCGATCGTGCGAGCGCCAGAGCGGCGTAAAGCCAACAATCCTTGCGCTCCATCGCGCCCCATGCCAGTCAACAGCACCCCGATCGTTTGTTTGGGCAACACTTTGGCAGCTGATTGCATGGTCACATCGACTGATGGATAGAGCAAATTATCGGGTTCGGTTTCCAAATGCACCGTCCAGGTAGCATCAACCCTCAAATGATGGGTATCGGGCGCAACATAGACATGACCATTTTTCAAGCTGCCACGATGTTGAGCCAATTCCACCGTCAAGGGCGAATGATTGTCCAACCAGTCTACCATTGTACCAACAAATCCCTCAGCGATGTGCTGCACAATGATAATGCTTGCGGGGATGCTCGCAGGCAGGCTATGCAGGAGTTTGTATAACACTCGTGGGCCGCCAGTCGAAGCCCCAACCACAATTAGCCAACGTTGGCTTGGCGGGCTAGCCGAAGCCAATAATAAGGGAATATTAGTTTCGGTTGTTGGTGATTTGCGCCGTCGCCCGCGCAAATGGGTCAGCACTTTAACTCGCGAGAGTACCTTGACCCGCTCCAACAGCCGCATGCGATTGGCCTCGCCTTGGGCTAGGGTCAGGTCGGTTGGTTTCTCCCAAACTTCCAAAGCCCCAGCATTGAGCATTTGAAAGGTTAAATTACGATCATGGCGGGTCAATGATGAAGTAATCACCAAAATCGGCGTAGGATGATAGGCCATAATTTCTTCGGTGGCCTGCAAACCATCCATCACCGGCATGCGCACATCCATCGTGATAATATCGGGTTGCAATGCTGCCACCAATTGCACCGCCTCACGGCCATCACGGGCCTCGCCAACCACTTGAATCGCGGGATCACTGGCTAAAATAGTGCTGATGACTCGGCGCGAAACCGCCGAATCATCGACAACTAACACTCGAATTGGTGCAAGCGGCCCTGTCATCATTACATACCCAACAACAGTTTGACCCGATTGGGCAAATCGAGCAAATCAAGATCTTTGTTGAGATAATCGTCAACCCCAGCTTCAAAGCCAGCCCGTTTATCATCCATCGAAGTTAGCATGATAATTGGCAGCTCTTCAAACAAGGGATTGGCGCGTAACTGACGGCAAACCTCATAGCCATCAATTCCAGGCATCTGCACATCCAACACCACCAAATCAGGCGTGAGATCGCCGATTTTTTGCAGCGCTTCCTCGCCGCTGTAGGCCAAATCGACAGCATAGCCATACATTTCCAGCCGCATTTTGACAATATCGGTAACCAGTTTGCTATCGTCAACAACTAAGATGCGTTCACTCATTGAAAAACTCCTCGCAGGGGAATATAGGCCTTCAGGGCTGCGCTATTTTAGCGGCCAAGTAATTGATGAATCGTTTCGAGCAAGTTGCTTTGATCAAACTGGCTTTTGACGATATAGGCTTGCGCACCAGCCAACAAGCCTTCACGCCGATCGCTATCGCGGGCCAAGCTGGTGATAATGATAATTGGCAGTTGGCGCAAACGGTCATGGGCACGCACACGGCGGGTTAGCTCAAAGCCAGTTAGCAACGGCATTTCAACATCGCTTACCAGCAGATCGTAGGAATTGTGATTGAGCTTGTCAAGCGCATCTTGGCCGTTAATCGCCGTTTCAACCACATAGCCCGCCGATTGCAGCATGGATCGGAGCAGTTCGCGGGTGGTAAATGAATCTTCCGCGACCAATAATTTGGCAGGCTGGAGCTTGGTTGGCGCTGGCAAGGCAACTGGTTTGCCCCATTCACGTGCCCGCGCCGCAATCGCCAAGGGATTGAGCACTAACACCAAACGCCCATCAGGCAGGGCAATCGCGCCAGTACACAAACGTTGTTCATGCAACAATGCGCCCAACGATTTAACCACCACCTCACGTTCATCGACCAATTTATCGACCAACAAGGCCAATGGGCGATTAGCTGGCCCCAAAATCACCAAATTGGAAATATCCGATGGTTGCGGCAAGGGGCCACGCTGCTCAAGCAAGGGCGCAAGCGCTACAATGCTCACGCTGCGCTCATCAACCCGCACGGTTGGTCGCCCTTCGACGGTCTGAATTTGCCCGCCAGCAACCCGCCGCCCACCTAGACAAGCAGTCGAAGGCAAGGCATAGGTTGTGCCAGCCACATCAAACAACAACACGCGGGTGGTTAGCAAGGTAATTGGCAAAATCAGCGTGAAGGTCGTGCCTTGGCCAAGCACCGAATGCACATCGACCCGCCCACCAACCTCGGTCACTGCTGCCCGTACCACGTCCATGCCAACGCCACGGCCTGAAACATCGGTGATGATTGCGCTGGTGGAAAAACCAGGCTGCCAGATCAACTCCAAAGCTTCTTCATCACGCAAGCGAGCCGCTGTATCAGCCTCGATAATTCCGCGTTTAATTGCAGTTGCCCGAATCACCGCTGGATCGATGCCACGGCCATCGTCGCTAATAATAATTTCAATCGTGCCGCCCAACGAGCGAGCTTCTAAACGCAAGCTTGCTTCGGCAGGCTTGTGGGCTTTCACCCGCTCATCGGGGCTTTCGATGCCATGATCAAGCGCGTTGCGCACCAAATGCACCAACGGATCAGCCATTAACTCAATCACTTTGCGATCGGCCTCGGTGGTTTCGCCTTCGGTGATTAAGTTAACTTCTTTGCCCAACGAACGAGCCAGCTCGCGCACGGCCCGAGGAATTGGTGCAAACAAACCAGCGACTGGTTGCAAACGGGTCGCCATCACCTCAGCCTCAAGTTCATCGACCAAGGCCTCACTGGCGGCGCTATGGCTGCTCCAACGCTCGGTTAGCAAACGCAACTGATTGCGGGTCGATTGGGCCAGATTTTGCAATTGGCTGGCTAATTCGCTGGCCTCGCGCCGTTGCTGAAAGGTCACCCGTTGACCCGTCAAGCGTTCGCTCAATTGTTGGCTCAGGCGCTCACTTTTGGTCAGCAATTTATCCAAAGCCTCAAGATCAGCGACATGCTCAAGGTGCAATTGGCGGGTTACGACCAACTCGCCAGCGGTATTCAACAAACGATCTAAGCGCGAAATTGGCACACGCACGGTTGAACGGGTGCTACTCACCGACTTGGGGGCTTCGGCTGAGGCTGATTTTTTGGGTTTGGCAGGCGCGGCTGGCTTAGCAACCGCTGGTTCGGGCTTGGGTTGCTCAAGCACTACTGGCTCAGGCTCTGGTTCTGGTTCGGTTACTGGCGCGACAATCGGCGCAGCAGGCAAGCTTTCGCCAGCAGCCAAGGCATTCAGTTGCTCAACCAAACGATCAACGTTGGGGTCGGTTGGCGGTGGCTCGTTGACTTGGGAATTCAACACCAGCAATACATCAACACTGGCCAGTAGCACATCGTTAATGCTCGAATTCATGGCTAGCATGCCACTGCGCAAGGCCGAAAGCAAACTTTCCATGGTATGCGCCAACCGCCCCATATCGACTTGACCCAGCATACGCGCCGAACCTTTGATCGTATGCGCCGCCCGAAAAATCGTATCAATCGCTTCGCGATCGCCTGGGTTTGACTCCAAGGCCAATAAGCCTGTGGTCAAGGCCCGCACATTCTCTTCAGTTTCTTCGCGAAACTGGCCAAAAAATGCTGATAAATCAAAACCGCCCATGCGATAGCTCCTCGCTTAGCGTGTATGTGCCTCGATGTTGACCAACGAATGCAAGCGATTTGCAATCGCGGTGAGTTTGGATGCGGCATCGGCAGTTTGGCGCGAACCAGCCGCCGTTTGACGTGAGACTTCGGCAATTTCACGCATGGTTTCAACAACTTGCTCCGATGCAGTTTGTTGTTGAGCGGTTGCTAGGCTAATTTCTTGGGCTAATTGAGCGGTATGTTCGCCCAACACCACAATTGAATCCATCTCTTGGCCAGCACGATGGGCCAAACTGACCCCTTGTTCGACTTCTTTGACGCTCTCTTCGGTGGCTAGCACTGAGGCGTTGGTCGCAGCCTGAATTTCGGCAATCACATCTTTGACTTCGCGCGAGGCGGCCAACGTGCGATTGGCCAAGCTCTTGACTTCGGCGGCAACCACGGCAAATCGCCGACCATGCTCGCCAGCTCCAGCCGCTTCGATCGCCGCATTCAAGGCCAGCAGGTGGGTTTCATCGGAAACATCATCGATCAAGGCAATAATTTCGCTAATATGATGCGAACGTTCGCCCAAACTCAAAACCCGCGAAGAAACCTCTTGCACCCGCTGCTTGATCCGCTCCATGCCTTGAATTGCTTCATCAACCGATTGCTGACCCATGGCCAACGAGGTCAAGGTTTGTTGGGCGGCTATGCTGACTTGATCCGAGGCGCTAGCAATTTGTCGCGCGGTAAAGCCCAATTCTTCGATGGTTGATGAAACTTCTGCCACAGCCGAGGCTTGCTCAGTTGCCCCCGAAGCTTGTTGCTGCGAGGCTGCCGATAACTCGGTGGCGGCAAACGAAAGATCAGTGCCAAGCTCGATCTGCTGAATATTTTTCTCGATCAATTGTTCATTGGCCCGCATCAAATCGGCTGTCCATTGCTCGCTTTTTTGCGAATATTCAGCCAAAGCACGGCTAAAAATCGTGGTCAGCACAATCGTGGTAGCCAAGCCAACAAAAAACAGCACCGCACCAACCCCATAGACCCCGGCGTTATTGGCAGCGGTCAGGGTTGTCACTTGAAATGATTCAAGGTTGCTCTTGAACAGTAATAACAGGCCATAAGCCAAAGTAATCGTAACGCCATACGAGACAATTTCGCGCCATGTTGCGACCAAACCGACAATAAACAGCATCACCAGCAACAGCGAGACAATCAGGCTTTGATCGATGCCGCCATAACGCACGGCACAAGCCAAGGCTGACAACGAAATTGTGCCAATTAAAACATAGGTAACAATTTGATCTTGGCCTTGATTAATCATGCGCAAGCTGAACAAGGCAATCAACCAAACCGCGCCCATCGAGACAAACAAAACCCCAAGCGCATCCCACAATTGCGGATTATTGCGTTCGTAAATCCACGCCACCAAGACCACTAAAAAAGGCACAACCAAGGCAGCCAAGGCAACAATCCGCATAATCACGCGGCGGCGATCAGCCAAATTCGTAAAATCGAGCGAGAAAAGCGAACCTAAATTCGCCATGAGCAGACTCCTTGGCACTGGTCTAGCGCTTGGCGTGTACCAGCACAAACAGTTCAAGATCAAGCATGAGGCATGGGCGTTCATCGAGCATAATAATGCCCAAAATGCTGGGGTCGAGCAAACTATCGGAAACTAGGCTTGGCAGTGGTTGCAGGCTCAAGGCTGTGCTAATCGGGTCGCCCAATTGATCGACTACCACGCCCATGGCTGTTTGCCCAACCACAAATAAGGCTAAGCGATTGGCTTGTTGGCCAATTGGCTGCTGGAGCCACTGATTTAGATCAATGACATCGATTGGATTGGTTTGCTGAACCACGCTGCTAATTGGTTGCCCGCTATTGGCAACATAATCCACACCAACCAAGGCGGTTTGGCGAATCAAGACCGTTTGATCGCCAACATTAACTGGATAAAGATCGCTGACAATGACTGGATTAACCATTGATCGACCCAAGTAGAGCATTAAGATCAAGCCAAGTTGCAAACCCAAATGGCGTTGGCAGCAAACCTCGGCTCGCGACCGTTCCACGATGGGGAGTTGGCTCGGCCAAACCCACATCCAAGGTCAACATATCGATCACCTGATCAACCGCAATTGCACAATCAATCTGTTCGTGAACGAGCAAAAAACGACTACGCCGAGTTGGGGTAATTGGCTTCATGCCTAAAACCACCCGCATATCAACCACCGTCAGCAGCACCCCACGTTGATTGATAATACCCATAATTGCCGTCGCAGTGCCTGGAATGCGAGTTGGATTACGCCAACGTTCGATGCCACGCGCCTGCTCAACTGGCAAAGCAAACCGTTCTTGATCGAGGATAAAAACCACAAATTGCGCCAATTGATCCTCAACTTGGCTCACAATAGGCTCCCGCATGATTCAATAATGGTTGTGTGGCTCAATTGAGCAGCAACCAAGCATTGAATCATCACAAATGGCGCGTTCTAAAGCAGCAAATCGTAGCTTAGCATAGTCGCAAGGTAGCCCAACTGTCAAGCGTACTAAAGCAAGTAATTTATAAGGATGAAGGATGAGGGATGAGGGATGAAAGCAAAGAGAAGGGGCTATATAGGCTATTGACTATGGGCTATACATGTTTCAGGCAATTCGTGGCGAAACACTCAACCTTCGCGATCTTCGCGTTCTTCGTGGTTTCAGTTCTTCGTGTCCTTCGTGCTCTTCGTGGATCAACGTGATCTCCGATTCCTAGCGTTAAATCCCTAGCGCCTAGGCCTGATAGGCTTGTAATTGGCTAATTAAATTATGGCCAGTAATTGGCTTGGCTAAACTCAAGCGGCCAGTGGTTCGGGGTTGGGGCAGATCGGTCAGCAAAATATAATTCTGATGATCGCGGCAATTGAGGGCATTGCTGTGTTCAATGGTAATCGCTTCATCAAGGATGATAAATTCTGGCTGATATTGCTCGTTCAATTGAGCCGCGAGGGTGCAGGAATCGGCTTCGTAGACTGTATAGCCTGCCCGATGAAGATGATATTTCATAAGCGTTCGGGTGATCCAGTCGGGATCAACCAGCAAAACAGTCTTTAGCATACTTAACATCCTTATAGCGATGGATCATTTGGGCAACCATCACCACCACTATAAGAATGTAAGTTTACGAGTAAGATTACAAGCCGCGCCGTGGTTGTACGTCAAACACGTAGCCCACGCCACGCACAGTTTTTAAGTAGATCGGCTTCGATGGATTGTCCTCAAGTTTGGTGCGCAACGAGCGAATTCGCACCCACAACGAGGATTGATCGCCCTCTTCGCCCAAACCCCACGCTTTACGTAACAGGGTTGTGGTTGCCACCGCCACGGTTGGCGTTTGGAGCAGCAAATACAACACTCGTAGCTCAATCGGCTCCAACGGAATGGCCTCGCCCTTGCGCAACAGAATATGCTGACCAAAATTGACCGAAAGATCTTCGTCAATCACCACCAACTCGCCTGGATGCAAGCCACCTTCATACGATTTGGTCAGCAGTTTGTTGACCCGCGCTCGCAATTCAGGGTAGCGATAGGGCTTAGTCATATAATCATCGGCATGCTGCTCAAGGCCGCGCACGGTCGTAGCCTCATCAGAAATCGAGGTCAGCATAATTACCGGAATTTCCACATAGCGCCGCAAACGGTCGGATAGTTCAAAGCCAGTCATACCAGGCATCATCAAATCGAGAATCGCCAGATCAGGCCATGAACTTTCGACCATGGTCAAGGCCGATTGGCCTGATTCTGCCGCCATTACTTCAAACCCATCGTTAAGCAAATTGCTCACGAGCGTGCGGCGAATAATCGTGTCATCATCAACTACAAGAATACGCCATCGTGCTGGCATTAGAGTTTACTCCTTCCAAGGTAGTTGCACGGTGACCGTCGTCCCCTTGCCTACTTGGCTATCCACGCTAATTGTGCCGCCATGAGCACCAACTGCTAAATTACAAAAGGTCAAGCCTAAACCAGTGCCCCGCGATTGGGCGGTAGTACGACCTTGATAAAATTTATCGAAAATATGTGGAATATCTTCGGCAGCAATCCCCTGCCCCGTATCGCTGACGTTTAGGGTAATCAGTTGCTGCGCTTGATCAATCGTTCCAACCACGCGAATTGTACCACCTGGCCTTGTCCATTTGATGCCGTTGCTGACCAGATTGGCCAATACGCGCACCATTTTATGCTCATCAAGCACCACCAATGGCTCGGCTGGCAGATCAAGCTCAAAGCTCAGTTGTTGTTCAACCGTAATTCCCAATACTTGCTCGCTCAGCAATTCACCCAAACGTTGCAAGCTGGTGGTTTCCTTGCTAAGCATCAAGCGGCCTGCCTCAGCCTTGTAAACATCAAGCAAATCGTCGATCAGGCGTTGTTGGGCAGCTCCGGCTCGAAAGCCAAGCTCGACAAACAATTTGCCATCATCGTCAAGTTGGGTGGTCATCAAGGCATCGAAGCAGCCAACCATGCCCGCCAAAGGTGCGCGTAAGTCATGGGTCAGCATCTGAATAAAACTATCGCGGCTATCTTCAGCTTCGCGCAAACGAGTGTAAACCGCCGCATTGGTCAAGGCCACGCTTAATTGATCAGTCAAGGCTTTGATCAGGGTTTCTAGCTCGGTGCGGAAGAAGTTGCGTTGGGGATGCACCAAGATAAATACGCCGATAATCGTATTTTGGGCATAATTATGCAATGGCAAGGCCAGCGCCGAGCCAATTTCCTCGCGATCATCATAAAAATGCTTCCAGCGGGGATCGTTTTGGGCATCTTCGACGATTTGGACTTCGCCAGTGCGCAAGGCATACGAGGCCAAACCTTCACGCAACACCGCCTGAATCGCTTGTTCAGCCTCGGCAGGCGGCAAATGCGGTCGAAACAGAATTCGCCGCCAAACCCGATTTTGATCATCAAGTAGCAAGACGCTACCACGGCTGGCTCCCAACAGCTCGTTGATCGCATTCAAGGCTTCGGGCAGCACTTGATCAATATCCAACGAGCGATGCAAGGTTTGCGAAACCCGATAGAGAAAGCGCAAACGTTCTTGTTCACGATGGAGCGCCCGTCGCGTATGCTTCAAACGCAACAGCACCCGCATACGAGCCAGCAATTCATCACGATTGACGGGCTTGGTAACGTAATCATCAGCGCCCAAATCCAAACCAGTTACCGTATCGGCGGTGGTTTGCTTGGCCGAAACAAAGATAATTGGAATAAATGGCAGATGATTACGTTCACGAATCGCCTGAAGCGTTTGATAGCCATCCATCTCCGGCATCATTACGTCAAGCAAAATCAAATCGGGAACTTGTTGTTCGAGCATGGTCAAGGCTTCGAAGCCGCTGCGAGCACAGGCAGTAGCATAACCAGCGCGTTCTAACATCCGCTGTAACACCATCACATTGGTGGTTTGATCATCCACAATCAAAATTAGTTCGGGTGTTGCTTGCATTCCTGTGCTCCATCCATGCGCTGAAAATTACGAAGCCGACGCTAGCTCAGAAAGTTCCATCCAGCGTTCGTAGCTTTGTTCTAGGGTTTGGCTGACCTGCTCAAGTTCGGTGTGCAACCGGGTATAGGCTTGATAATCGCTACCTGCGTTATTCAATGCTGCATTCAATTCGTTTTGGCGGGCTTCCAAGTTGGCGATAGTTTTTTCGAGTTCGCTTAATTCGCGTTGCTCTTTGAAGCTCAGTTTACGCGGTTTTTGCTCGCGTGGCCGCTCTTGAGTTGACGGTTTGGTTACAGCCTTGAGGGTTGCTTGCTCACGTTCGTAGACTTCACGATAGGCCGAGTAATCGCCTGGAAAGTGACGAACCTTGCCATCGCCCTCGAAAATCAGCAAATGATCAACCGTGTTATCGAGAAAAGCCCGATCGTGCGAGACGATAATCACTGCGCCATTAAATTGCTCAATGTATTCTTCCAGAATCGCAATGGTTTGCACATCAAGATCGTTGCTGGGTTCGTCGAGCAGCAACACATTGGGATTGCGCATCAGGGTTCGCAATAAATAAAGGCGGCGGCGTTCGCCCCCCGATAAGCTGTGGATATAATCCCAGTGCTGATTATTGGGGAACAAAAAGCGCTCAAGCATTTGGCTGGCGGTGCGCAAACCCTCGCCTGTTTGCACCAACTCAGCGCCATCACTGACATAATCGATCAAGCGTTGGTTGGGGTTAAGATCGCTGCTACTTTGATCGTAATAGGCCACGTGGATAGTTTCGCCAACCACTAATTCGCCACTATCGGGTTGTAAACGGCCTGCGATCAAATTGAGCAAGGTCGATTTACCAACCCCGTTGGGGCCGATAATTCCCAGCCGATCGTCGCGAGTAAGCTGATATTCAAAATTGCTCAACAAGGTTTTGCCAGCAATTTGCTTATTCAGGCCATGCATTTCGATCAGCTTTTTGCCAATCCGTCGGCCTGTCGATTCAAGATCTAACGTGCCACGTTCTTGACGACGCTCTTGGTTGATCAAGGCATTGGCGCGATCGACGCGGGCTTGTTGTTTGGTGGTTCGGGCTTGCGCACCTTGACGCAACCAAGCCAATTCGCGGCGCACCTCGTTGCGATGGTCAAGCTCGGCCTTGGCACGTTGGCGTTCGCGCTCAATCCGCTCGACCACAAAGCGCTCGTAATTACCAGGGTAGGAGAAGAGTTGATGATCTTCAAGCTCAACAATCGCCGTCACCACCCGATCCAAAAAGTAGCGATCGTGGGTGATCAACAGTAACGCGCCTTGTAAATTGGCTAAATAACCCTCCAGCCAAGCTACGGTGGTTGGGTCGATATGGTTGGTTGGCTCATCGAGAATCAGCAAATCGGGCTTTTCGATCAGCACCCGCGCCATCGCCACGCGCTTGCGTTGGCCGCCAGAGAGCGTGCCAAGTTGGGCATCAAGAGTGGTAATGCCAAGTCGCGAAAGCACCGTGCGAGCGCTCAACTCAGTATCCCAAGCATCAAGCGTGGTCAGCCGTTCGCTCAATTCGGCAACAGCGGCCAGCGTTTTAGCATCGTTCGGGTCTTGCTCAAGCTGCACGCTAGCGAGCGTATATTGGCTAAGTAAGGTTGCGCCTTCGCCTGCCGCCGCATACACATATTCCAACACCGTTTGGTTAGCATCCATCGGCGGATCTTGAGCCAAATAGCCAATGCGACAATCTTTACGCAAAGTTACGCGGCCAGTATCTGGTTGTTCTAAACCAGCAGCAATTTTTAATAAGGTCGATTTACCACTGCCATTGACCCCGATTAAGCCAATTCGATCGCCGCTTGCTAAGCCCAAGGAAATATTTTCAAACAACACTTTAGGGCCATAGGCTTTGGAAATAGTTTCTAAATTGATAATGTTCATGCATTCCTAACACATCTAGCTTATGGTGCAACATCCTGTGCACACCGAAACCCAACATTGATATTGGCAAGGTCGGGGCGGAACGAATTGCGGCCTGTGGTATGTGCCGACATCAGATCATCGAACCACGAACCACCGCGCAACACCCGCGAACCTGCTCCAGTCGGCAACTCGCGCCCATCATTGGGATGATACGGATAGGGAATATACAGCGATTGCGTCCATTCCCACACGTTGCCTGCAAGATCTAGTGTGCCATAGGGGCCAGCGTTTGGCAATGTGCCAACGGGCATAGTTCGGCCTGGCCCAAAATCCTTGTTGTTAAGCAAACTCGCATCAGCTTGATCGCCCCATGGGAAAATCGTGCGCTGATCGCCACGCGCCGCTCGTTCCCATTCGGCTTCGGTCGGCAATCGCTTACCACGCCATTCGCAATAGCTGCGGGCATCATCCCAGGTTACATTGACAACTGGATGTTGGCTCAGCGAAATTGGCACGGTGCGATCTGGCAGCCACAACGAAAGCCCAACCGGATCAAATGAATTGGTCGGGGCGGCACGATCAGTCGCATTGATAAATTCAGCATAGGCTTGGTTGGTCACTTCGGTACGATCAAGATAAAAGGCCGTGGTCGAAATTGGGGTTGCTGGTTCTTCGTTTTGCAAGCCTTGCCAGTCATAGACTTCTTTGTAATGCGCCAAATCTTCGGCGGTTGCACCCATCGTCCAGCGCCCGCCCGCAATAAAATCCATGCCTTCGGGCACATAAAAATCGTTGGTCACACAGCGAAAGCCAATAATATTCAAGGGCAATTCAGGGTCGCGCCGTTCGCGCACCGCCGCGCGAGCATTCTCAGGATTCGTGCCACTAAAACTGCCGCGCACAATTCGCGAGCCAGGTTGGGTTGGCACTTCACGGCCATCAGCAGCATTATAGGGGTAAGGCAAATCAAGGCTGCTCGTCCATTCCCAAACATTGCCTGCTAAATCTAAAACGCCTTCAGGTGTAGCGCCATTGGGATAACTGCCAACTGCTTGGGTATCGCCAGCAACTCCAGCGCCCCAAGCATTCAGCAAACTGGCATCCCACTGGTCGCCCCATGGATAGATACGGCCTTCAGCGCCCCGCGCCGCCCGCTCCCACTCGGCCTCGCTAGGTAAGCGTTTATTTTGGGCTTGGCAATAGGTCAACGCTTGTTGCCACGAAACATTAATCATCGGATATTCAGCATATTGGGCGTTATCGTAATAATCAGCGACCGTCAGCGAACTACGATCAACTGGCTCGCTACAGCGTTGTTGCTCGACACAAGCACGATAGGCTGCTACCGTCACCTCAGTGCGATCAATATAAAAGGTTGGCAGATAGCCGCGACCAACTGGCTGCTCGTTAGGTGAGCCAGCATCGCTGCCAATCACAAATGTGCCACCAGGAATCGCCAGCATCCCCGGAGGAGCTGGCCCAATCACGATCGGCACAGCTGTGGCTTCGATCGGAGTCGGCTCAGCTAGGCTAGGCGTAATTTGGGCCACGCTGGTTGGCTGAACTTCCGGCGAAAACACGCCAAAGGTGCGGGCCAGCAAGAAGCCAATTAAGCCAAGGCCAACCAAGGCCAGCGCCAGCCACCACCAATTTGCAGCTTTGGGTTTGGCAATCGTCGCTTGATGTAGCACCGTGGCATCGGGCAAGGCGGCAACCTGATTTTGATTTAATGAATTATCGACTGCCATTTGAAAATCGCGCATCGATTGATAACGATCAGCAGGATCAGGATGCATAGCTCGATGCAGCACCTCACTCAAGGCAGGTGGCACAGTATTACGCAAATTATGCGCCAATGGCGGACGGGTACTTTCACGTTTGGCTGGCTCAAAACGGGTCAACAATTCGTGAATCACCATCGCCAAACTATAAATATCCGAGCGATGATCGGTTTGGCCGAAACCATATTGCTCAGGCGGCGCATAGCCAGGCGTGCCATAAATCACCGTATCGCCTTCTTGGCCATGTTTGAACAAACGAGCGATACCAAAATCGATTAGGGCAATTCGGCCATCGGGGCGCAGCATAATATTCGGCGGCTTGAGATCGCGATAGATAATCGGTGGATTTTGATTATGCAAGTATTGCAGCACGTTGGTCAATTGGCGCATCCAATCGATCACCGTTTCCAAGGCCAATGGCTCAGCACGCCCTTCCATTTCGGCGCGGAGCGTTTGGCCCTCGACATATTCCATCACCAAAAATTCATTCTCGTCATGGCGAAATTGGTCGATCACGCGCGGCAAATTGGGGTGGCTCAAGCGTGCCAAGAGCGAAGCCTCGCGCCGAAACTCGCCAACGGCGCGTTCCCAAGCATCGGTATCGCCTGGTTGATGCAAACCCGTCATCTCTTTGAGTGCGACTGGAGCATCACCAAGCCGCCGATCGGTTGCCAAATAGACTGCCCCCATGCCACCACGGGCCAACGGGCGTACCACCACATAGCGATCAATCAATACATCGCCATTGGCAAGGCGGCCAGTCCAACGGGGTAGACCAGCACCACACTTGGGGCAAAAGCGTGCCCCAGTTTTTAATTCGGTTGAACAGCGTGGACAAACCATGAATTCAGCCTCTTGTGCAGCAGCATTGTCATCCTATTGTAGCACCCCGATCAAGCCATCTCAATCGTTGGAATGCGCTATTTAGCACTGATAACCAGCTGAAAACCCTTGACACTCAACCCCTAGAGGGGATTCGCCTTGGATAACCCAAGCCGACAGGCAAGCTGGCCCTCGTTGATCGCTACTCGCAAGCGTTTGAGGTTAAAACGACTGCACCTCTATTCTTAGCACAATTGAATGAGCACGATCTGGTCTAGCACTTCCATTTATGATCATTGACTTATCGTTCCAACATATGCTATACTTCGCTGTAAGCAGGAGTATGAGACGACTTATGGCAGGCAAGAAAGCATTTGAGCCTCAACGGGTTCTCGAAAAAGCCATGAACGCCTTTTGGGAACGTGGGTACGAAGGGCTATCAATCGAAGATCTCGTCCAAGTTACGGGAATCGGGCGCGGTAGCCTCTATGGAACGTTTGGCGATAAACATGCGCTGTACCTAGCGGCGCTTAATCAGTATACTGCCGCTATTAAAGCCCAAACTATGACTATTTTGGCGCAAACTGGCTCACTCCAAGTTGTATTAGGCCAGCTTTTCCAAGCCCAGGTTGATGCTTTGCTGCACGACCCAGCGCGGCGTGGCTGTTTTTTGGTTAATGCATCCTTAGAAATAGCTCCACATGATCATGCGGTTAACGGGATTATCCAGTCGGCATTGAATGAGTTCGAAGAAGCACTCTATCGACTGCTGATCAAAGCGCAGGTTGCAGGTGAGCTCTCGTGGCAACACGATCCCCATCAATTGGCGCATTTCTTGGTAGCAACCTTTGTCAGCCTGCGCGTGCTAGCGCGGAGCCAACAACAGCGGGGAATGCTCGACGATATCGTGAAAACAGCTTTATCGATTTTCAACTAAATTTTTTTGACTTCATGTTTGAACGATTATTCAAACATAACCATTCGTAAAGGAACAGATTAATGACATCGCAACAAAAGGTCGTGCTCATCACAGGCGCATCATCGGGGATTGGGCAAGCAACAGCGGAACTGCTAGCAGCCCATGGCTTTCGGGTCTTCGGCACGAGCCGCAACCCGATTTCGAACAAGCACTCATTTACTTGGCTACCGCTGGATGTCCGCTCGGACGACTCGGTGCATGCCGCAGTTCAATCGCTGCTAGGCCAGACTGGACGACTTGACATCCTCATCAATAATGCAGGTTATGTGCAGTTTGGTGCGGTTGAGGAGAGTAGCATTGCCGATGCGCAAGCTCAGTTCGACACCAATCTGTTCGGTGTTATTCGCATGATCAAGGCGGTAATGCCGATTATGCGACAACAAGGCAGCGGACGCATTATCAATGTTAGCTCAATTGTCGGGCACATCGCGCCTCCATATGGTGGCCTGTATAGTGCGAGCAAATTTGCCCTAGAAGGCCTGAGCGAATCTCTTAGCGCCGAGGTTCGGCAGTTTGGCGTGAGCGTCTCACTAGTCGAGCCAAGCTATGTGAATACCCCGATTGTCACCCAGCCGCCGACTACCCTGATTAATGACTATACCCTTGGTCGTCAGCGTGCGCAGCAAAGCCTCGCCACAAATGCTAAGCAGGGGCTGGAGCCTGGCACGGTGGCTCGCGTAATCCTGCAGGCCGCAACTAGCAAACCCCGTCTGCGCTATCCCGTTGGCGTGGATGGAACCATCGCCCTGATGCTCCAGCGTGTGCTCCCCGAAGCAGTATTTGAGGCATTCAAACGCCGTCTGTTCAGCGGTGACAAGACCGCTGCCTAGGCTCGTGAACTGCGAACGGCAGCACGCTGATAGGAAACGAAATTCCCATCAGCAGCACCAAATACAACAATAGGAGCAACACATTATGATGAAAGCCTTCTTCATCGAGCGCTATGGAAACAAGGATCGTGTGCGGGCTGGCGATCTGCCAATTCCAGAACTGCGGGATACTGATTTATTGATTCAGATCCACGCCGCTGGCGTTAACCCGTTGGATAACAAAATCAGGGATGGCGAGTTCAAAGCTATCTTGCCATATCGCTTCCCACTTATTTTGGGCAATGATGTCGCTGGGGTTGTGGTTAAGGTCGGAGCAAAGGTACAGCGATTCAAGCTAGGCGATGAGGTCTATGCTCGGCCAGCTGCCGACCGCATTGGAACCTTTGCCGAATTCATTGCAATCAACGAAGCTGATGTCGCGATCAAGCCCAAAAAACTGAGCATGGCCGAAGCAGCTTCCTTCCCGTTGGTTGGCCTAACCGCTTGGCAAGCCTTGATTGAGCAAGCACAGCTCAAAAAAGGCCAAAAAATCTTCATCCAGGCCGGTTCTGGCGGAGTTGGGACAATTGCAATTCAGCTGGCCAAACATGTGGGAGCGATTGTCGCAACAACCACGAGCAAGGCAAATTTCGATTTTGTGAAGCGCCTTGGGGCCGATATTGTGATTGATTACAAGACCGAGGATTTCGAAACAATCCTGAAGGACTATGATGTAGTCTTGAATAGTCAAGAGGGAGCGATCGTCGAAAAATCGCTTCGCGTGTTAAAGCCTGGCGGAACGCTAATCTCGATTTCAGGGCCGCCTGATCCCACGTTTGCGCAAGAAATTGGCGCGAAGTGGCCTATTCGCATGCTTTTGCGCTTTTTGAGCTATCGCATTCGCAAAAAAGCTAAACAACGGCAAGTACGCTATTCATTTCTGTTTATGCGGGCGCACAGCGAGCAGCTAAGCGAACTTAGTTCGTTGATCGACGCTGGAATTATCCACCCCGTTGTGGATCGGAGCTTTGCCTTTGAAGCAACCAAAGAGGCCTTGGACTACGTTGAAACAGGCCGCGTAAAAGGCAAGGTCGTCATCACGATGCGCTAGCCGCGCTTTGTTTAGTAGATGGGCACATTTTTCTGTTAAATGATGTCCATCTATGGATGTTGATTAAGCGTCATTCCTAGCGCCTTCGCTGCCAGCTGATGCATCATCGCCTTTAATTCAGAGGGTTGGCGAATAGTAGCTGGCAGATCGATTTGTAACAAGCGGTGGGCAATCGAGGTTAATTCGTAGGTTTCCCGCCGCCAAATAATCCCAACCTCACTTTGCTCAAAGGTTCCGGCTGCGGGTGGCAGCACATGGCGCACCTGTTCCATGGTTGCTGCAAAAACAATCTCAACCGCATATGGCCCTGCCATGGTGGCCAACGTGGTGTGCATATGGTGTAACGCATCGAAATCTTGGGGACGCTCAAATGACTGATTAAGCAACTTTAGCTCTTGAATGCGATCAATGCGAAACGTGCGCAGATCATTGCGTTGGTGGCAATAGCCAACGCTGTACCAATACCCTTGATAATAGACGATGCCATAGGGATCAAACACCCGTACCGATGCATCCCCATTGTATGTTTGATAGCTCAGCCATACCTGCTGGCGCGTATGCACCGCCACACTTAAGCTGGCGACGATGCTTGGCTGCAAGAGGGCAGGCGGTGGAGCAACATGAAACGTAATCGCCTCTTGAAAAGCCCGTACCTGATCAAGCAGAATTGTTGGCATAACCCGTTCGAGTTTGGCGATCGCACCCTCAATTGCGGTCGCATCAACAGGAAATTGCAAAGCGTGAATCATGCGCAATCCCAGTACCAGCGCCAATGCCTCAGTCGGATTAATCATCAGGGGTGGGATGGTATAGCCGCGCCCAAGATAGTAAGCACCATCAGGGCCGCGTTCAGCCTCGACCGGAATTCCCATATCTTGGAGCATCACCACATAGCGACGCACGGTGCGTTGGCTAATTTCGAGGCGGCTGGCAAGTTCAGCACCGCGCATTCGCTGATGCGATTGTAAGAGCTCAAGGATGGTTAACAAACGGGTTGTTGGGCTATACATCGATTTAGAGTTCCTTGAATTAATTAGGTCTAATTCTGACCGCATTATACATTATACTCACGGAGTAAGATCAATTTATGAATGACTGACACAGCAAATAGTGACAGTCGTGAATGACCAAGGAGCAAATTATGACGATCGCTGTTACCCCTCATCTCAACTTTCATGGCAATGCCCGTCAAGCGCTTGAGTTTTATCAGGCTGTGTTCGAAGGGGAGCTTGTGCTTACCACTTACGCTGACGTTGGTGCACCAAAAGACACGCCGATCGCTGATACGATTATGTGGGGACAAGTAACGACGGCCAGCGGTTTCCGGCTGATGGCCTACGATGTTCCAACCACAGAGCAGCTACCCGCACTACAAACCGTGACTTCCCGCGCCCATGGGCTAACGCTGACTCAAGCATCATTCTTTATCTCGCTCCGTGGGCAACAGGTTAACGAGGTTATGGAGTTGTGGGCCAAACTGGCTGAGCAGGCAACAATCATCGAGCCGATTACCCAAACGCCTTGGTCACAGCTATTTGGCATGCTTACCGATCGTTTTGGGATTACCTGGGTTGTCGATGTGGTATAGCGGTTAAAGCGCCAATTAATCTATCTAACCCCCTAATCAGCATCTCTAGCATCCGACGGAATAGATTCGCCCTGAAAAGCAGGCTATTCCGTCGGCTGGAACTATTGATGGTTAATAGGCTAGACTACACCAAAAAACCGAGCGATTAATTATTGTTAACTTTTGACCCCATCCACCGATTAAGATCACCCCTATTCCTATCGCCAATCGGCTGTTGCATCACCCGTACAGCGTGCTATACTTCAGATCTCAGAACTAGCACCATGTAGGAAGGAAGTCCTTGTGGCCGATGCAGCAGCGTTACTTGCACAAGCACAGACCCAATTGGCAAATGCCTTGCAGGCCTTGCGAGGTGAGGCCGCCCAACTGCGCGAGCGCCATACGGCAATTGCCCAACAAGGTCGTCAGATGTATCGAACTGCCGATGAGTTAGCGGTTCAGCGCACCTTCGCCGAGCAACTTGGAACGCCAGCGGTCGGGCGGTTGCGCCAACAAGAGGCCGAGCTACGCAGCAAAATGGCCAACCTCGATGCTGAAACCAGTGCCACCGCCGAAGCCCTCAAGCGGCTCGAACAATTAATTCGCCAGATCGAAATGAGCAGCACCAGCCTCAGTGGCACAACCACAATAGGCCAACAAAATGACCCTTGGGCCTTGGCCTTACGTGGTCAAATTATCCAAGGCCGTGAAGACGAACGCTTACGCCTGGCCCGTGAAGTACACGATGGGCCAGCCCAAGTTTTAGCGAACGTACTGATGGGCCTCGAACATGCTATGAATTTGCATCAAAGCAATTCGCCGCAGATCGAGCCATTTTTGCACGAACTACGCAGCGCTGCCCGCCAAGGCTTGCACGAAGTTCGTGGCTTTATCGCCGATTTACGGCCGGGCGCGCTCGACCAAGGCTTCCCTACTGCCCTCGCTGACTATGTTCAAAAATACCAACAAACCACGAAGGTCAAAGTTACGATTGACCTGCTCCACTGGCCAAACCGCCTTCCGGCTGAAGCTGAGATTGTGCTCTATCGGGTAACACAAGAAGCATTGCAAAATATCCATAAACATGCTCGCAATGCCAATGTTTTGATCCGCAGTATGTTGCAAGGCAACCTGCTGATCGTCACCATCCGCGACGATGGCCCGGGCTTTGATCCACGAGAAGTTGTGCGGCGCTCTGGCAAAGAGAGTTGGGGATTGACCAGTATGCGCGAACGAGTCGCCTTACTTGGCGGAGATTTTGCAATTGCTTCACGCCCCGGGGCTGGCACTGAAGTTACTATTCGGATTACGATCTAAGCTCATCCAGAAGGAGATACCCATGGAGCTAATTCGCGTTCTTATCATTGATGATCATCCACTTTTTCGCCAAGGCATCTGCTGGAGCCTCGGCCAAGAAAAAGATATCGAGGTGATCGGCCAAGCTGAAAATGGCGCTGAGGCCATTAAGCTCACTGAAACCCTCAGCCCTAATGTTGTGTTGCTAGATATTAATTTGCCAGGCTTGAATGGCTTGGAAGTTGCTCGCGTGCTCAAACGCCGAGCTCCACGCATGGGCATCATTGTGTTGAGTATTCACGACGATGATGAGCAATTGTTCAACGCCATCAAGGCTGGCGCTGCTGCTTACGCTTCCAAGGAAATCGATCCCACGCAGCTGGTGGGCATGATTCGCGATGTTGCCCATGGCCGCTATGTGATCAACGAAAGCGTCATGTCAAAGCCGCATGTGGCCACCCGCGTGCTCAACCAATTCCGCGAGCTTTCTAACGTGGCTAACAACAGCGAAGATACCTCGTCGATGTTTGCGCCATTGACCAGCCGCGAAATTGAAATTCTCGATTGTATTGCCCGTGGCCTTTCCAACAAAGAAATCGCCAATCAGCTGTCGATCAGCGGCCAAACCGTCAAAAACCACATCACCTCAATTCTTAGCAAGCTCCAAGTCAACGATCGCACGATGGCCGTTATTCACGCTATTCAACAAGGCTGGATCAAACTAGGCTATGATGAAAGTCGCGAAAGCCGCAGCCGCACCGCTTGACGAACCAGCCTGCTCTCGGTTAAAGTTGGCCTATCGCTGTTAATTCGCAGCCTCGCAGTAGCGAGGCTGTTCTTTTTGGAGCAGAGTAATGTCGATCGCATTTAACGACCTTGGGCGACATGTCGCCACCATGGCCGAGGAGATCGAAGCAGCCAGCACCCGGGTGTTGCGCAGCGGTTGGTTTGTTTTGGGCCCAGAAGTTCGCGCCTTTGAAGCTGAATGGGCAGAATATTGTGGCGCACGCCATTGCATTAGCCTGGCAACTGGCACCGATGCCTTGATTTTAGGGCTACGGGCCTTGGGCTTGCAAGCTGGCGACGAAGTGCTGACCGTAGCCAACGCTGGCAGTTACACCACCTTCGCCACCCATACCGTTGGCGCAACTCCACGCTATGTTGATGTTGATCCTGTGAGCTATACGCTTGATCCCAGTCAATTAGCGGCTGCGATTACCCCACGCACCAAAGTCATTGTGCCGGTACATTTGTATGGTCAGGTTGCCGATCTTTCGGCGATTTTGGCGATTGCCGCCGACCACCAATTGCCAGTGCTCGAAGATTGTGCCCAAGCCCACGGGGCACGCTACCAAGGCCAACACGTCGGCACATTCGGCGCTTTAGCCACATTTTCGTTCTACCCAACCAAAAATTTAGGAGCGTTGGGCGATGGCGGGGCCATTATCACCAACGACGATGCCTTAGCCGCCCAAATCAAACAATTGCGCACCTATGGCTGGTCCAGCAAATATCAAGTAACCATCGAAAAAGGCACCAACAGCCGCCTCGATGAACTTCAAGCAGCCATTTTGCGCGTCAAATTAGCTCATCTTGATGCCCAAAATGCCCGTCGCCAAGCCCTTGCTGCTCGTTATAACGCTGGTTTAGCCGCAACTCCGCTGCAATGCCCACAACTTAATACTGCTCAGCATGTCCAGCATTTGTATGTGGTGCGCGTCGCCGCCGATCAACGCAATGCCCTGCGCCAACATTTACAAGCAGCAGGTATCGGCAGCGATGTGCATTACCCAATCGCCGACCATCAACAGCCAGCTTGGGCCGAGCGCTACCAAGATGTGAGCTTGCCGATCACCGAAGCTTTAAGCAATGAAATTCTGTCGTTGCCATGCTACCCTGAACTCAGCGATGCCGAAGTTGATCAGGTAATCGACTGTATTCAAGCTTTTTTTGCTGATTAACAAGTATTACCGCTCATTGGGCAGCAGCCAAACAAATATGCGGCATTAATCGCTGCTGCCTAGCATTCATACCTCAAGCGCCTATTTGTACCCCACACTGCTTCAATTGCCATCCGCTGCATCCTGCGTATAATGCAAACGCTGATCATCGGTTCGATGATCGTTAATTTGAACATTTCAAGGATGAGGTATGGCTCAGACATCACTCGAACAAACCGACTTATCGCCACGTCGCGAGGCCTTACAACTTTGGATTCCTTTGGGGATTGTGCTGCTTTTGACACTGGTGACGGCCTTTTTATTAACAGGCCAGTATCAAATTGCCGCCGGCAAGGGCATTGTCCAAGGCTTGGGCGAGCCGTTACCAATTTCGTCATCGGCACATTTAATTGTTGTGCCATGGTTTTTTGATTGGCAAGATCCCTTTTTTCAAACCCAAACCTTTGATGTTGCGCTGCATATGGGCACATTAATTGCTTTGCTGTTGTTTTTTTGGCGCGATTGGCTGAATTTAATTATGCATATGCATCAACCACGCAGCCAACAAGGCCGCATGTTTTGGTTTATCGTGCTGGCATCAATTCCAGCTGGGATTGTCGGTTTGCTCTTAGATAGTTTGGCGGAAGAGTATTTTCTTGATAAATATTTGGTGATTGCTGGCACAATGAGCATTATGGGCGTTGTGCTCTATATTGCTGATCGCTTTGCCCCGCGCCGTTATGAGCTGAGCGACTTGACTTGGAAACATGCCTTGTTGGTTGGTTGCGCTCAAGCATTGGCATTAATTCCTGGCGTTTCGCGCTCTGGCAGTACCATGACGATGGGGCGTGCCTTGGGTTTTACCCGCGAAACTGCCGCACGTTTCTCGTTTTTGATGGCAATTCCCATTACCTTTGGGGCAGGTGTGCTTAAATTGCGCGATATTGATAGCTCGCAATTGACTGCACCCTTTTGGCTGGGAATTAGCGTCTCATTTGTGGTGGGAGCATTAGCGGTTGGCTTTTTGCTGCGCTATGTTCGTACCAACTCGTTTTTGCCGTTTATTATTTACCGCCTTGTAATTGCAGCGGTGATTGTGGCCGTCTATCTCGCCCGCTAACTATTCTGGCGCAATCCGTGCAGGAGGAAGCATGATTTGTAGCGCGTGCCAAGCCAACATTCGGGATACAGCTCAGCATTGTACTGCCTGTGGTGCAAAAATTAATCAGCCAAGTGCCGCAACTGGACCATTGCCGCAAGCCAAACTAGCCAAACCACGGCGGCGCTGGGTTAAATCATGGTGGAGTTTTATTCTGGGCGTTCTAAGTACAGGCTTGATCTTGCCGCTCATCGGGATTATCGCTTTGTGGATTTTTGGCGGCACGAATGAGGCTCGCACGCCGTCGCCAGTACCCGACGAACGACCTGATATCAGCGTCGATATTGATCATAGCTATATCGAACAAGCGATTGCGACCAACCCTGATTTTCAAAATCCCCAAGTGATTTTGGGCAATCATCCCAAGGGCGGGGTGGCAATGACTGTCACGCTAGGCTACCCATTGCCCTTGGTTGGCGTGCAAGATATTCAAGCCCGTACCCAAATTGCCGCGATCGATGGCAAGTTGGTGGTAACAACCGAACATGTTGGTCTAGGTGAAAATGGTCGGCTGAGCATCCCAGGCTCGATCATTGAAAATATGCTTAGCTCAACCCTCAACCAAGAGATTGATAAGCGCCTGCGTTCAAATCCACAGCTGGAGATTGCAATCATCAACACAAGTACCAGTAATCAGGTCTTGCGGGTAGCCGCAATTATCACCACCAAACCAAAGTAAAACCCTTCTCCTAGGAGCGAGAGAAGGGTTTGCTTGGCAAGTTTGGTTATTCGGTAACCTCAACCTCAATTAAAAAGAGTTGGTTGGGGTCAGCATTCTCAAAGCCACGCTGGTACGCCAAGGCAAAACTGCCTGAACCAACTTCGACCGCTTGGAAATAGAAGGTTTCAGTGCCGCCAGAGCCTGGTTTTGGATTCGGATCTGAGGATTGAAATTGCGCTGCGCCTTGTTGCTGCAACAGTTTGCCAGCATCAGGGCCAGTGCTCCAAGCAAAGCCCGTGCTGGGGTTGCTTGCCAGCACAATTTCGATGATCTCGCCTTTTTTTAGGGTAATTTTGCTATTGTTATCTTGCATGGTCAGCCGCTTGACGCTGGCATCGCTGCCTGCTTGATTTTGGCTGGTTGGGCGACATTCGCCACGCTGAAAGGCCCATTCTTCACATTCGCTGCCATCGGGAAAGCCACAAAAACCCGTTTGATTGCCAGCTGCGTCTTGGCGAATATTCAGCGTGCCCCCGTTTTGCGTACAAAATGCCGAAGCCGGATTAACCATATTGGCCGCAGGCACGGCGGTTGGTTGATTCGCGCCACAAGCGATCAAGAGACTCGCGCACAGCCCAAGGCCCAAACCAAGAATTGATTGACGGATCATGTATTTTAGCTCCATTGCCAGATTTCCACGGGAGAACGTTCTCGTTGTTTGCAATTGCACTAGCCTAACGTGCTAGCTAGCTAGATTGTTCCCAACCTGGCAACGGCATTTTAGGATCAAGCTTGGGCGATAATCCAAGCCCATTGTTCAGGGTTGCATGGCACAACCGAAAGCCGCGATTGACGCACCAAGGCCCAATCGGCCAAGCTGGGTTCGGCTTTGATTTGGGCTAAACTTACTGGCTGAGCAAGCGGGCCAACTGGCTCAATCTCGACCACTACATGCTTGGGGTTTTCGCTGTTGGGGTCGGGGTAGGCGGTGCGACTAACCCGCGCAATGCCCACAGCAGCCCGTACATCGCCACTGTGATAGATCAAACATTGGTCATCAAGCTGCATGGCACGCAGATTAATCAAGGCTTGGGCGTTGGTTACGCCATTCCAAACCGTCGAACCATCGCGCAGCAAATCCTCCCAACTAAACTCATTTGGCTCAGTTTTGAGCAACCAAAACGCCATTTGTATCCTCCTTAACTCAAAAGCACGGATGGCAACAACCACCCGTGCTCAAACCTGTGGTTAATCAGGCTTACTTATCGTTTTCAGCAACTTTGTTCCAATCCAACACTTCCCACCACGTTTTGATGTAGTCGGGGCGGCGATTTTGGTAGCGCAAGTAGTAGGCGTGTTCCCAAACATCCAAGCCCAACAAGGGAGTTTGGCCTTCCATGACTGGTGAGTCTTGGTTGGCGGTGCTGGTTACGGCCAATTTACCTTCGCTAGTGCGAATCAACCAAGCCCAGCCTGAGCCGAAGCGAGTGGTTGCAGCCTTGGCAAATTGTTCCTTGAAGGCATCGAGTGAGCCAAAGGTCGCGTTGATTTCATCGCCAAGTTTGCCGGTTGGTTCGCCGCCGCCGTTTGGGCTGAGGATGTTCCAGAACAAACTGTGGTTGGCATGGCCGCCGCCGTTATTGCGCACAGCGGTGCGAATATCTTCGGGCAAGCTGTTCAAATCGCTGATCAACTCGTGCAATGATTTGCTTTGCAATTCGGGATATTTTTCCAAGGCAGCGTTGAGGTTATTCACATAGGCAGCGTGGTGCTTGCCATGGTGAATTTCCATGGTTTGCGCATCGATTGCTTTTTCTAAGGCATCGGTTGCATAGGGCAACGCTGGCAGTTCAAAAGCCATTGTATGGACTCCTTTTGATCTCAAGGATGCGACTTTGCACGCATCAACACACGGTTCCCACTTCTATTGTAGCAGAAGTTGGGCCATGCTTGATGCACAATCATGGGCACATTTGAAATCAGGGTTCGGGGTTCAGATAGCAGGGGTCAGGGATTAGGGAACAGGAACCGCGAAGAACGCAAAAAGCACGCAGGCTGGGGATCGGGAATCACTCAGTTTTAGGTTCATCAGGCAACCACTGAAAATCAAAAATTGAACTTTAGGGGGTGCAGGGGGATGAAAACCCACTGCGTTTCCCTCCGGCGGAGGGACGGAAGGGTGGCGAATCAAAGAGCTAGGAAACCGATATTAGAGGTCAGCGAGAAGATCATAAAATAACCAATTGGCTAAAATGTGTTAAGCTTAATCCCAACGATGATTAATCCCATGCAATCCCAATTGCTACCACAATAGATGTAGGAACTTCATGAGCGAACAACGCCGTTTTTCCAAGCCCGAAGTGATGAGTCCAGCGGGCTATTGGCCGCAGTTGCATGCCGCAATCGAAGCAGGTGCAGATGCGGTTTATTTTGGTTTGAAGCATTTTACCGCCCGCGCCAAGGTGGGTTTTACGCTCAGCGAGTTGCCCGACGTAATGCGTACCCTGCATCAACGTGGTGTGCGCGGCTTTGTGACCTTCAATACCTTGGTGTTTGAACACGAATTGCGCGAAGCCACCCGCTCGTTGGCAGCAATTGCCGAGGCTGGAGCCGATGCGGTGATTGTGCAAGATATTGGCATCGCTCAGCTTGCCCGCCAAATCGCCCCCGAAATGGAAGTGCATGGCAGCACTCAAATGAGCATCACCAGCGCAGAAGGGGTTGAATTAGCGCGTCGTTTCGGAGCCAATCGGGTAGTTTTGGCCCGTGAATTATCGCTGGCTGAAATTGCCGCAATTCGCCAAGCCACCGATTGCGAGCTAGAAATGTTTGTCCATGGAGCCTTGTGCGTCTCGTATTCGGGCCAATGTTTCTCCTCGGAAGCATGGGGCGGGCGTAGTGCCAACCGCGGCCAATGCGCTCAAGCCTGTCGGTTGCCCTACCAATTATTGGTTGATGGCAAGCACAAACCCTTGGCCGATGCACGGTATTTGCTCTCGCCAGGCGATTTGTATGCTGTGCCCTTGATGCACGATATTATCAAATTGGGTATTTCGTCGCTGAAAATCGAAGGCCGCTACAAAGATGCCGATTATGTGGCCTTGACTACCAGCGCCTATCGCAAGGCGGTTGATGAGGCTTGGGCTGGCTTGCCCTTGAGCATTACACCCGCCGAAGAGTTGCAATTAGAGCAAGTCTATTCGCGTGGCTTAGGCACATTTTTCATCGGCGGAACCAATCATCAAACCGTAGTCAATGGCCGTGCACCGCGTCACCGTGGCGTATTGATCGGTACTGTCAGCGATATCTATGGCGAACGGATTGTGCTCAAGCCCCACGAAAATCACGCCATCGCCCCGCTCAAGGCTGGCGATGGCGTGGTCTTTGATGCCGCCAACTGGCGCAGCCCTGAAGAACGTGAAGAAGGTGGGCGAATTTATGGCATCGAAGCCTTGCCAACTGGCGAAATTGAGCTACGTTTCGGTCCGCAAGCAATCAAGCCTAACCGCATTCGCATTGGCGATTTGATTTGGCGTAGCCACGATCCTGAGCTTGATCGCGCTGCCAAGCCGTTTTTAGAGGCCGCCGCGCCTGTCGCCAAACAACCTTTGCAGGTGCATGTTGTAGCCCACGAAGGCCAGCCTTTACAATTAACCTGGACGGTCAGCAATTATCCTCAATTCAGCGTAACCGTGCAATCGCCTGAGCCATTGCCACGCTCGCAGAACCGCGCCTTGACCAACGAATTTCTGTTTGATCAAGCTAGCCGTTTGGGTAATACCGCCTACAGTTTGGCCGAAATGAATGTTGATAGTAGTGGCCAGCCGTTTGTGCCCAGCTCGTTGCTGAATAACCTGCGCCGCCAAGCAATCGAACAACTTAGTGCCTTGCAAGCCGCCACGCCAACGCGCCAGATTCAAGCGCCACTTGAGGTTTTGGCCCAAGCACAGCAAACTGTTCAAGCAACTCCAAGCCTCAGCAATACGCCTCAATTGCATATTTTGGTACGCACGCCTGAGCAATTACAAGCTGCCATCGCCGCCAAACCGGACAGCATCACCCTCGATTATTTGGAATTGTATGGCTTGAAGCCAGCAGTCGAGTTAGTCCAAGCTCATGGAATTACGGTGCGCGTGGCTAGCCCACGGGTGCTCAAACCTAGCGAACAACGAATTATTCACTTTTTGCTCAAGCTTGGCTGCGAAATTGTAGTACGTTCAACGGGCTTACTCGAAGCCTTGCGCCAAGAGCAACACCCAGCCTTGATTGGCGATTTTAGTCTGAACGCCGCCAATAGCATTACCGCCAACACCCTGCTCGAATTAGGCTTAGAGCGGATTACGCCGACCCACGATTTGAATGCGGCCCAAGTTGCGGCCTTGGCTGAGCAATTGGGCAGTGCAGCGGTTGAAGTGATCGCCTATCAACATTTGCCTGTATTCCACACCGAGCATTGTGTGTTTTGCCGCTTCCTCTCAAATGGTACGAGCTTCAAAGATTGTGGCCATCCCTGCGAGAAGCATCGGGTCGAGTTACGCGATCTGAATGGGCGGGCGCATCCAGTAATGGCTGATGTTGGCTGTCGCAATACGGTGTTTGGTGCTGAAGCACAAACGGCTGTGGAGCATCTTGATGCTTGGCGAGCTGCTGGTATTGTGCATTATCGCTTGGAATTTGTGCACGAAACGGCTGAACAAGTAGCGGCAATTATTGCAGCCTTTGATCGCACCTTGCTCGGCCAACAACCCAGCAGTGTTTTGGCCGAGCAATTACGCAAGGCAGCGCCGCAGGGCATCACCCAAGGCAGTTTGTTTATTCCCAATGATTATCTGCGCGTACCATTGATGCAGTAGTGAGCAAGGGGTCAGGGGCTAGTTGTCAGGGGTCAGAAAAAGTAATGCTAAATTCCTCAATTTCTGGCCCCTAGCCCCTGAAACCTAGCACCTCGTCACAAATAGCGCTCGAAAAACTCGGCGACTCGTTTAACATAGGCTGGGCGATCAGCGAAATACGCTCCGCAATGAGGCATGTCTTCAACAATCCACAGTTCTTTCGGGCCTTGGGCGGCGGCATACAAATCATAGGCATCAACCACGGGAATCACCGTATCACCAGTGCAATGAATAACCAGCAATGGCCGTTGCCCATAGCGAATCAAGGCCTCGATTGGCCGCACGGCCTCGAAGCGATAGCCATAACGTTGGGCAGTAATCTGGTCGGCTAAAGCTCGCAATGGGCGAGGCGGCAAACGCCGATTGGCCAAAGCAAAATCAACCAAATTGGCCATTTCGGCAAAGCTACTATCAGCAACGACAGCCTTAACCGCTGGCTGATCGGCGCTGCCTAACAGGCTGACCGCCGCACCCATTGAATAGCCAATCACCCCAATTTGCGCTTCGGGCAAGCGTGCTTCAACATACTTGATCGCGCCATGCAAATCGCCAACCTCGTGATAGGCCAACGAACAAATTGAATCATCGCTCTCGCCACGCCCGCGAAAATCGAAAATTAGCACATTCATGCCTGCTCGCCACAAGCCTGAACCAATGCCAAGCAACTCGTCTTTGCGGCCCCGATGACCATGGCAGCCAATCACGACCCGCTTGCTTTCAGGGCGGCCAAGCCACCATGCTCGAATTTGCAAGCCATCGACCGAATTAAACCGAACTTCTTCCCAATCAACCCCGGTTTCAAACGGCGTAAAAGCAAACAGCGTTTCACGTTTGAGCGCGGCAGTTGGGCCACTTAAACGATGGGCGGCATAGGCCGCGATGCCAGCAAGTGCACTGGCGGCGGCACTCAGGCCAGCCCCAAGCCATAATTTACGTTTCATAACTACTCGATACTAAAAACCATTTCAACATCACCAATCCGAATCCGGTCGCCAGGCCGCAGATGGTGCGGTTGATAGGCAGTCATCGGCACGCCATTGATGCTTGTGCCATTGATGCTGCCCAAATCAATTAATAAATGATGGTCACCCTGTTGTTCGATCACGGCATGGCGGCGCGAGGCCACGCCCCGATCATGCTCAGCCAAATCGATCTCAGGATGATGATTTTGCGCCGGATCACGCCGCCCAATCCGGCAAGGAAAATGAGTTAATGCCAATTCCCACACCGCGCGGGGCGAGGTAATGACCAGCTTGGGCACAGCCCGTTTGATTGCCGCACCACAACCAGCGCAAAACCGCGCATTGGGTTTATTCATACGGCCACATTGATCGCAAATTGGGCCATTAGCTTGGGGCGGCGGTGACCAAGCAGGGGTTTGAACTGGCGGTGCCCACGATGGTGGCGCAGGCTGGGGCACTGGTTGTTGGTAATTCGGCGGATTATTGCCCCAGGCTGGTGCTGGATTGGGATTGCCCCAAGCTGGCGCAGGGTTTGGATTGGGATTCGGATTACCCCAAGCTGGCGCAGGATTTGGGTTCGGATTGGGATTATTAAGAACTGGTGCGGGCATCGACATCATGGTGGGATCATCGCGCTTATCGGGCACAATCACCCCACGATCAACCGCCAACAACGCTTGCTCAAACGAAGCCATGGTCTGAAAGCGTTTTTCGCGATCCATCGCCATTGACCGAATAATTACCTGCTCCATCTCTGGCGTAACCGATTGATTGTGCTTAATCAACGAGCCATCTTTAGGAGTCTGCAGCGGCACAGGTGGCAGATTGGTCAGCATATGCAGCAGGGTTGCGCCCAAAGCATAAATATCGGCTCGTGCATCGGTTTGGCCCTTGCCATATTGCTCCGGTGGCGCATAGCCCGCCGACCCCATGGCTACTGTATCTTTACTTTTATTGGTTTTGTAGGTTCGCGCCACGCCAAAATCGATCAGCTTAATAATACCTTCAGGCGTGAGCATCACATTTGGCGGCTTCATATCACGAAAAATAATTGGTGGATTTTGGCTATGCAAATAATTGAGTACGCGGGCAATCTGCACACCCCAATTCAGCACATCACGTTGAAAAAATGGCGCATTCATTTCACGCTGCTTATCTTCGAGCGTTTTGCCTTGGACAAACTCCATCACCAGCGTGGGGCGACCAGCCTGCTCAAATGAATCGACGACTTTGGGCAAGTTGGGATGATCGAGCGTTTGCAATAATTGCGCTTCTTGGTCAAAGAGCTTGCGATTTTCGGCAATTTCCTCGGGAGCGGCCTCGATTGGCGGGCGCATCTCTTTAATCGCCCAGGTCGAGCCATCGCTGAGGCGCTCGCCGCGATAGACCGCGCCCATGCCCCCGCGCCCGATGATGCCGAGAATCCGATATTGATCGTGTTGTCCTTGAAGGATCGTGCCATCAGGCAGCAAATCAGCAAACACAGTTTCCCCCGCCGCTACATGATTGCGTAGCCTGTATTATCAACGATTGATACGCCAAAAGTCAAAGGGTTGTGGCAACCATTAATCAACAATTAAGCAAAAAATACTCACATTGGATACAAAAAATCACTCGAGATTGCATCTATACCTAGTACAGGCTGTGATTGACAATCCTTGGTAGGATAGGACATAGCTCCTACCATTCCACCAAGCCACGCCAACTATACCACTCTCTGTTGCCAGTTAGTTCTTTGGGGAGTTGTAATGTCTCATTTATTACTAATCGCGATTGGCCCAGTTCAAGATTTCATCGCCAGTGCTCGTCGCACCCGCGACCTCTGGTTTGGTTCGTGGCTACTCAGCGAATTAGCCAAAGCAGCGGCAAAAAGCATTTATCAAGCTAAAGGCAATTTGATCTTTCCTTATCCAACCAATCCAGCCCAAGATTTAGCGCCAGAAAGTGCCTTCAATGTGCCTAACAAAATTTTGGCCAAGGTAGAGGGCGATATTAAAAAGATTGCTGACACAGCTAAACAAGCCTTGGAGCAACGTTTAAATCAGATTCGTGATGGCGCATTTGATCAAGTTAAAGGAACGTTCTACGATGAACAAGCTGCTGATCAAATCGCCGCATTGGTTGAATTCAATTGGGTTGCCCTGCCCTTAGGGACTGATTATGCGAAAACTCGCGAGCAGCTTGAGCACTTAATGGCAGCCCGCAAAAATACCCGTAATTTTAGCGAGGTGACGTGGGGCACAAACGCGCCAAAATCCTCAATCGATGGCGAACGTGAATCGGTAATTGATGAAAAATACTATCCCCCTGCTGGGATGGCGAATACCTCGCCAGAATACGCCAAAATCGTGGCTAGGCTCTATCGTGATTATGGCATCAACGTCGGTGAACGTTTATCAGGCGTTGATATGCTCAAACGGCATGGTCAAAAAGGTATCGATTCAAGGTTTCCAAGTACCTCACATATGGCGGCAATTCCGATGTTCAACTTTTTAAATAAATATGATGAGGCAAATGCCAATATCAGTCTTATTGATCCATGGAATAGATACATTAATTTTTTCAATACAAATTCCACTCTGATAAAATATATTGACAATGAAAGAACCCCAAAATCACAAAAGAATTTCGGTAATATAGATGGATCACTCTTATTTGCTGAGCGATTTAACGACACATTAGAAGGTAATGATCTATCCGATGCTCAAAACGCATTGGAAGCATTCTATACCGCTTTAGGTGTTAAAAAACGTCCCATTCCCTACTATGCAATCCTCCATGCTGATGGCGATGCGATGGGTAGTGTGATTAATAACCAAGAGGTAATTGAAAAACATCAGGAAATATCAAAAGCCTTAGCAAAATTTGCAGATAATAAACGTGACATCAATCCTTTGAATGATTCTGAAGAGCGATCTGTTGCAACCATCGTCGCAAAACATCAAGGAGCCTTAGTCTATTCGGGCGGCGATGATGTTTTAGCATTTTTACCGTTGCATACTGCATTGGAATGTGCCGATGCGTTGGCTAAAAGGTTTCAAACGCTTTTAAGTAACTTTAAAGATAAAACAGATCGTTCGCCAACGCTCTCGGTTGGCATTGCAATTGTCCATCACCTTGAGCCATTATCCGATGCCTTAGATTTGGCACGCGCTGCTGAGAAAAAAGCCAAAGGCTTTGTAGGCAAAAATGCGCTGGCAATCAACCTCAGCAAACGTGGCGGTGCAGATCGAATTATCGTTGGCTCATGGATTGAAAGCAAATATTCATTTTACAATCGACTTAAAAAATTAATTGAATGGCATCAAACCGATCAAATCCCCCTTGGTTTTGCCTTTGAACTGCACGATTTATCTATTCGCCTAAAAGACTTGCCCGCCAACATTTTTCACGCCGAAGCCAAACGAATCATCGAGCGCAAGCATACAAGCAACGGAATAAAGGTCTCGTCGGCGATTGCTACAGAATTATTAGCTATGATTAACGATTTGGTTCCAGAAACGCTGACCCAAGCCCACATAATGATCCAACAATTTGCAGATGAAGTAATTATTGCAGAATTTATTGCCGACGCACAAAAGCTCGCCAATGGTAATTAATTCAACAAGTTTTCGGAGGATTGTGATGAATACACGCCGCGAACGTTCTAAGCAAAAGCAACAAGCCAAAAAGCAAAATAGTAGCAATACCCAAGTCATTGCGCAAAATTTAGTAGCCCCAATCAATGATCAAGTAGATGAATTGATAAGTGTGTCCAACAATTCAATTCAACCTGAGGCAAGCGCGGATCAACCAGCCAATGCTGAAATTACAACTCAGCAAGCGTGGCTGATTGAGCCACGTGACCCGTTGATTGTGCGCGATGGCCGACCATTTAACAATACACCTGGAGCACGCGCCTATACTCAGTCGTTTCCACCACCATCGGTTTTGGCTGGGGTTATTCGCTCCCAAACCGCCTATGCTTCAAAACTCCAATTTACTCGTAACTCCGATGACAACCGACATCAGGGAAATAAATTACAGCCAATTCAAATTTATGGGCCAGTATTAGTTGAGTTGTTAGAGCCAAATGAAGCCAATGCTGAAGCTGAATTCTTATGCCCTGCACCCGCCGATGCACTGTTGTTTGAGCCTGAATCAAAAATCGAAGATAAACCATCCGAGTCTGTGCCTTGGCTCCGCCGTTTAATCCCAATTCAGGCTCCTGCGAAGCTCGTCAGTGATTTTAACGAGCTTGGCTTGGTTGGTTTAGTTGAACCCGATCCGCGTAAGCCCGCCAAAGAGCAACCGCACTTTTGGTATTGGAAGCGTTTTTTGCAATGGTTGCAAGATCCAGCAGGATTGATTGATCAAACTCAAACTGCCGCAGTACAAAAAAGCACTGACTTGGGAATTCAAGGCTTGCCAATTGATCAACGGACGCATGTTGAAATTAAACCTGATAGCCAACAAGCCGAAGATGGTCGTCTATTTCAAACCCGTGGCTTGAGCTTTACCCAAGCCAATGATCAACGATTAGCAGAAGCACGACGTTTGGCATTATATGTGCACGCCGATTACCGCGATACAACTGGTTTAACTATTCCACAGCCAAGCATTGCACCTTTGGGCGGCGAACGCCGTTTGGCGCGTTGGGAGCCAACTGAGCGTCAGTTGCCAGCATGCGATCAAGCTATTCTCGATGCAATCGTAAAAGCCAACGCCTGCCGTGTAATTCTGCTCACCCCAGCGATGTTTGCAAAGGGCTATCGCCCAACTTGGCTATTCGAAGATCCCCGAGGTGTCCAGCCAAAGCTTGCAGCAATCGCGATCAAGCGTGCTCAAGGTATTTCAGGCTGGGATTTAGCAATTCATAAGCCGAAACCAACCCGCCGCCTAGCTCCCGCTGGCACGGTCTTTTTCCTTACATTCCCTGAAAAGGAAAATTCGGCTGCAATTGAAGCGTGGGTTCGCAACTATTGGATGCATTGTATTAGCGATGCTGAGCAAGATCGCCGCGATGGCTTTGGATTAGCAGTGCTCGGCGCGTGGGATGGGAAGTTGGCTAAAATCAAGGGAGTACCAAATGAATCGTAAACCTAAATTCTCACCACTAAAAATAGCATACGAGCATCCAAGCTATAAAGCTGGGAAGAACCCTAGCGCATTTACCGTTGGCGAACACACCTATATCACCGAAACCCGCAGCTATAGGTTGATCACCCCATTATTTGGTGGCGGCGTTAAGGCTGGGGTGAATGACCCAATTACGCCAATTCGCGCCAGTGGCATTCGCGGTCAATTGCGCTTTTGGTGGCGAGCTATTCGCGGCGGCGGCTATCGCTCAATTGATGATTTACGGGCAAAAGAGGCTCAGATTTGGGGTAGTGCCAATACTTCATTCTCTTCTGAAAAAGAAAGAGAGGATGAAGATTCTGGCAATCTGGTAGATGATAAAAATCAAGAAAATAATAAATTAAAAAATATCATTCCTATTCAAATCTCTGTTGAGATAAGTTCTGATGGAGAAGAAAAATATCCATATGTTATGAAAAAGAATGCTATAGGAAATTATAACCCAGAGCCTATATCTAGTACTGCGCCTGCATATGCATCTTTTCCATTAAAACCAGAAATGAACGCTATAAGAAAATATGGACCTAAAACTCCTATCAATCCTATTCGTAATAAGATTATTTTTAGATTAAAAATTACCTACTATCAGCATCATAAGCTGGAAATTCAGGCTGCACTGTGGGCATGGGAAATGTTTGGTGGAGTCGGTGGTCGTACCCGACGTGGATTTGGTTCGATCACTCAGTGTGATAGTGATAATAAACCACAAAATGCAGAATCAGTTGCGCAATGGTTAAAACAAAACATTAAAAATTATACAGAAGATATTTCAAAAAGAGGTTTTAATTGGATTAATGATATTCCTAATATTGTAGAAAGTATTAACGAGAGTAAATTTTTCTGCTCATCAAAAGGCTTAAATGGTATACGTATTTGGAATAATATGATAAATACGTTACAAAAATTTCGCCATCAACGAAATCAGTATGGCAAAAAATTTGGTAGAAATCATTGGCCTGAGCCAGATTTTATTCGAGAAATCACGGGGGAGCAATCTAATGATCATCAAGAAGCTATTATTAAGGTTGACAAATTCCCACGGGCAGCCTTTGGATTACCAATAATATTCCATTTTATCAATCGTAAAGATAAAAAAAATCCTAATGCTCCTAGAGATCCTTATGATACAACGCTAGTGCCCAAAGGTTTTGAGCGCTTTTCTAGCCCTTTGATTATTAAGATTATTCAATGTGCTGATGAAAGTTATGTTGGAATTGCACTTATTTTGAGCAAAACCCAAGTCCCTAATCAATTACAACTGAAAAAGGGTGGAACTCCATTGCTCAATCCTAACGATCAAACCGAAGATTTTCAACATCTCTTGACACCTAATGAAGCACAACAAATCAAGCAAATTGAAGCTAATAAAGCGTCAGGTTCACTACTGAATCAAGGAACCGATATTCTTAAAGCATTTTTAGCCTATCTTGCGAAGGAGCTACGATAATGACTACTAAACTCGTTTTTGTGCATGCGCTTTCACCACTTCATGCTGGCACTGGCCAAGGCGCTGGAGTTATCGATTTGCCGATTGCTCGCGAAAAGGCCACTAATTTGCCCTATTTGCCTGGCTCATCGCTCAAAGGCCCGTTGCGCGATGGCTACACTGGCGCTCGTAAAGATGAAATCTTTGGAACTGCATCAGATAACGCCACTGGTAATGCAGGTTTTGTTCAATTTTCCGATCTGCGCTTGTTGTGCATGCCAGTGCGTAGCTTGTATGGCACCTTCGCATGGGTCACTTCGCCGTATATTCTCAATCGCCTTGCCCGCGAAATCAAAAATCTTTTTACTGAAAACACCCCACCAAGCTGGATCGAAAACCCTGATGTGGATCAATGTTTTGTCGTTGCTGGATCAGCACTTAAATCAAACTTACCAAAATCAGCAAAGCGCAAGGATATTTATCTAGAGGATTTAGATTTTGAATCTCAAGCGGATCAAGCTGAGCTAGTAACCCAATGGGCTGATTGGCTGAAAAAACGTATTTTTGGCGATTCACCAGAGTGGCAAACGATGTTTGTTGAGCGTTTCTGCATCGTCAATGATGATGTATTTAGTTTCCTTTTGAATACTGCCACCGAAATAACCGCCCGCATTCGGCTCAACGATGAGACCAAAACAGTTGCTGATGGTCAACTTTGGTATGAAGAAGCTTTGCCAGCCGAATCGATTTTGGCTGGCTTGATGTTGATTGCCCCGCCAGCCTCAAAAACAGACTTAATTCAAAGCATTACGACTGAGCTACCACGCCTGTGGCAAAAACCAATTCAGCTTGGAGGCAAGGCCACCGTCGGGCGCGGAATTTGTCGCGTGATTGTGAAATAGGAGCAGTAGCATGAGTAATTCAGTCTTTCAAACTCGTGATCAACAATATGCTGCTTCAGCGTATGCTCATATTGAAGAAGTTCTAGAAAAATATCCAAAGCTGGATGTTAAATCAGGTGATACACTCGCACTGTTGTACAAAAAAAATCGCAAACGCTACGGGGTCATAGCACATAAATTGCCTATATTAATTAGAACTGCTGGTTTAACTCAAGCATTGGCATTTATTAGTTCACGGAGTAAGAAAAAGAAAACTGGCAAAGAAGATGAATTTAGTTTATTCCTAAGCCATCTTGCAAAAACAATAAACATAGATACAAATGATCTTGTTCAATATAGTATCCAACAACACCTATCAAATTATATGTACATAACCCAACAGGTGCTTGATGCACTTTTATGGTATAAGCGCTTTGCTCAAAGTGTACTTGATGTTGATCCGACTGATCAACTTGATGACGAGCAGGGAGCTGAAGTATGAGAAGTAGTCGTTTAGATATTAAATATGAGCATATTTCAACAAAAGATAGGCCTAGTGATTGTAATGCAGGTTTATGGCTTGATCGCTATTTGCCCACCCAATCCAAGCAATTAACTAACGCAGAGCAATCAATTAATTCATTACCCCAGCATTTTGCCGATGTTACCAAAATTGCGCACCAAATGCATAGCTCTAAACTGTATCAACAATTTTTTGCCCGCTGGTTGAACACATTAAAGGAAATTCCCGATATTTGTTTGCTGAAGGCGGAAGTCAAGGGTCGCATGGTCGTGGGGCTGGGAGCCGAAAGTGTGCTCGAAAACTCAATTGCCTTGCAACGCACCTATGGCATGCCCTACATCCCAGGTAGCGCATTAAAGGGTTTGGCATCGAGCTTCGCCCACCAACGCCTTGGCCAAAGCCCAGCCAATGCAGCTCCTATCAACGATTGGGCTAAGGGTGGCAAATTTCATCGCGAATTATTTGGCACAACCGAGCTAAGTGGTTGCGTCAGCTTTTACGATGCCTTGTATATTCCTCCTGATACCCCAAAACCAGATGGCCCTTTATATTCCGATGTGATTACCGTGCATCATCGTGACTATTATCAAGGCAAGAAAAAAGTCTCTTCCACAGATGGTCAAGCGCAGAGCAAAAAGCAAGCTTTTTCCAACAGGAATCAAGAGCAAAGTATGCCGCCAGCCGATTGGGATAGCCCAACGATTATTCCATTTCTCAGCGCAACTGGCCACTATTTGGTAGCACTCAGTGGAGTAGAAGGTTGGCGTGATGCCGCCCGCACGTTGCTAGCCAATGGCCTGACGCATATGGGTATTGGCGCAAAAACATCTAGTGGTTATGGCCGAATGAAACTTGGGGAAATGTGTAAGAACGAGCAACAAATCGAAGCCCTACTTCAACGTTTGAATAAAAAATAAGAGCGCTTTTGATGAGTTAAAAAGGTTCTTCATTAATTTTTATTTTCACTCAAGGAGTCATCGATGAAAATTCTTTTATCGCTAGTTGGTGCCCAACCTTTGCCGAACCTTATTCCTATCTATCACCTTAAACCAGATTTAGCATTGCTTATTTATACTGGTGGAACAGTCAAACAAGCTAATAATACTGCGGCGCTTCTAAGATCTAAAAATATTGAAACTGAAATTATATGTACGGATTCTTATGATATCTCAAAGATTACCCGACAGATAGAGGAAGGTATTTCTAATTTCAGCGCAGGTAATGAGATTTACTTTAATGTTACTGGTGGAACAAAACCGATGTCATTTGCCGCTGCCCAGGTAGCACGAAAATATAACTTTCCTGTGGTTTATCTTGAGAGCGAAGCAGGCAAAAGTAAGTTGCATACATATGCTTGGAAAGATTTTGAATTCCATCTCATAAAAGAAGATTCTATACCACCTTGTATAGCACTAGAAGATTGGCTAGATGTTCATTTAGGCTTAGAAAATTGGTCTATCGAGAAAGTAAAAGAACCTTTTGAACAAGCAGTTATAGGTATTCTGGAAAAGAATAATATTGAAATATTATCAGCTGTACGCTCTTTCTCAGGACAGATAGATTTAGATGTAATTTATCGTAAGGGTAATCATTTTGGTATTATTGAAGTGAAATTCGGAGAAAAAGGTAAAAAAATTGAAGGTATAAGACAACTTAATACAACGGGTTTACACTTAGGTATTTATTCAAATAAGATTCTAATTATTACAGAACAACCTGGGAAATCTCAATTAGCCCTTGCAGATGCATCAAATGTGCAAATTCTTTCAGTTAATTTTAATGGCTCTACTATTGATGAAGAGTCCGAGTTAAAGATATTAAATATTATTAAGTGATACTATTCGAGTGGAATTTAACAAAGGAAACCCTATGCTTTTGATTAACTTTGCGCATCCATTGACTGATAAACAGTTTGCTCAAATTGTAGCGATTGTCGATGAAACACCCGAAATTCGCTTTGTTGATACCCAAGTGAGCCGCATGCGGCCTTTGGCTGAGGTGGCTTACGATTTGATTGAAAGCGTTGGCTTAAAAACCGCCGATTGGCAAACCATCCCAATTATTATCAATCCGCCAGGCTTGGCTCCACTGGCTTTGGCCATCATCGCTGAGTTGCATGGGCGTTCTGGCTATTTTATGCCAATCATCAATATGCGCCCCGTCCACAATGCCACATCACCAACATTCGAAGTAGGCGAGATTTGTAATTTAGATGCAATTCGTCAAGTTGCCCGCACCCGACGGATTCCTAAACTGTAACTGATTAGGTGAATTCCCTCACCCCAACCCCTCTCCCACTGCGGCGGGCGAGGGGAGTTCCACCGTTCATGCTGAATGGGTTCCCCCTCTCCTCGCTCTGCGGGAGAGGGGGCTAAGGGGGTGAGGGCATGGCAATCGGCGGTACTCCCACCCAATCATTGTTAAAAACATAACCTTGAATAAAGGGGCTAGGGGGTAAGGGCAGTATGAACCGTTACATCTAGCTAAACTGCCCGACATACACCGTTGTTGTATATAAAAAGGCTACTTTGCCTTCAACCTGATGCTGTTGCCAAGCCTCAATCAGCCCTTGGCGTAGCGGATGATAGGTGGGTTGCTCAGGCGTGGGCGTGTACGACGAGGAAAAGGCCCGACCCAACAAACCAGCTTGATCAAAATATTGGGCGTTTTGGGCGGTGTAGCATGCTGGTTGGTTGCCAAAGAAATCGGCGATGCGTTGTGGTTCGATGTTGGTATGTTTGACGCTGGCGTAATCGCTGCCAAATTGGTGTAATAGCGCTTCGTATTGCTGCAAAAATGCTGTGCCATCAAGCGAACGTTGGTTCCAAATTAAGCCTACCCAGCCCTCAGGTTGTAAAATTCGTTGCCATTCGCTGCGCGTCGCCTGTGGCTCAAACCAGTGAAATGCTTGAGCCGCCGTAATCCAATTGACGCTCTGATCGGCCAAGCCTGTGGTTTCGGCGCTGCTATCAACCGCTTGAAATGTAGGATAACGCTCGGTAAGTTGCAAGCTGGCTTCGCGCATCGGTGCGTTGGGTTCAATCGCATAGACAGTTGCCCCATGCTGGAGTAGTTGCTCGCTCCAAATCCCTGTGCCTGCCCCAACATCGGCCACAACTGAGTTTTGGCCAAAGCCATGGTGTTGTTGCAAGGGCACGAATATTTCGCTAGGGTAATTTGGGCGAAATTGCACATAATCAGCTACCCGATTGCTGAAGCGCTGACGATTATCGGTCATTGGGCTACTCCTTCAAGCAAATACTACGATCGAAAGCTATACCACCATTCAAAAATCAATCCGACCAAGGCCAAACCAACCAGCATCGGCCATAATGGCGTACCTTGGGGCGGCAAGCGATCACCCTCAGGTTGCGGGCTTTGGCTAATCGTTGGCTGGGTTTGTTGTTGCAGATTTGACTCCTGTGGATCGCCAAAGTTGACCGCAATCCCGCCACGATTACTCCCAACGACCCGATACAAACCTGCTTGATTCAGGCGCTGATCAAGCGCTTGGGCCTCGCTATCAGGGCGGGTTAGCGGCGTATTGGGGGCAAAACTGCCCGCCGCCAGTTGCTCAGGCAATGATCCACCCGTTAAGTTGGCGATGCTGGCCGCTGTCAACAAAGGAAATGCCAATTTTGCGCTAAGGTTCGCATTATCTAAATTAAACAGCCAAACGATGGTTGCTCGCTCTTGCCATGTGCCACGCAGCACCAAGGGCGCTTGCGTATCAGTTTCGATCACACTGCTCAAGCCTGCGGGAATATCTTCACGCTTGATCGGGCGACGACCACCCCATTGCACACTTGAAAGGTCGATGCCAGCAAAATCGGCATCCAAGACCGCGCTGCTAGCCTGCTCACCTAGCACACTATCTTGGGTTGGCAAGCGTGGGTCGCTCGGCGGATTGACAATCAACAAGGCGCTGGTTGGCAATTGCTGCGGTAAAACTCCATTCAACACAGTCAAATCCACCCGTTGATTGCTGACGCTTGGGCCAACGCTTAGCTCAATATTGGGCAAACTGCGCAGCATTCGTTCAAGTGGCGAGGGAGTTAATGTGGCCAAATGAACTCGCAATGAGCCAGAGCGACTGAGCGCAAGCACCGCCCGATCATCAAGCGCATAACCATCGTTAGGGCTAAGTTGTAATTCAGCCAACTCGCCATTGGCTACTTCCCACGTGCGCTCCTCGCTGCCACCAGGCTGAATGACCAAATTTTGCTCCGATTCAATTTCACCATCAACCAAAAGAGTCAAGGTTCGGGCCGCAGGCAGATCGCTAAAATTGGTCACACGGGCATACAGGGCGTTGCGCTGGTTGGGCAAACGGCGGCTCGCAAAATTGACAATGCCACTGTTGGCGGTGCTTTCGCCCAACATCCGCCATTCTAATTCGGCGGCAACCGATAACGGCGTGCTGTTGGCGGGCAATGCGCCATCGCTTAGTACAATCAGTTGGTTTTGGCGATCGTTGGCGAGGGTGGCATTGGCAATGCTCAGCGATTGAGCCAAGTTGGCATTATTACCAGCGGGAGCCAGCTCGGCCACAATTTGGCGCAATTGTTGGCGTTCAGCATAGCCGCCATAGCCAAGCAAACGCGCTTCGTGATTCAGCTCAACCAGCGCCAGGCTATCATCACGCCCCAAATCGTTAATCAAATCCTCGGTTTGTTGTTGAGCTTGAGTAAATGAGCGATTGGCCGCCATACTAGAGGTGGTATCAAGAATAATTACGAGGTGGCGTGGTGCAGCGGCTCCAAAAATCCAAGCTGGTTGGGCTAAACTCAAGGCTAAACAAGCAGCAACCAGCAAATGCAAAGCCAACAGCAAGGTTAGGGGCAATTTGCGTTGTTGGCGCTCAGGTGGTGGCGTTAATGCCGCCCACAGCCGAATCGTCGGAATCCTCAGCCGTTGGCGGCGCTGGCGCACCATATGCAACACCACGATGATCGGCAAGGCGATTAAGCCAATTAAACCCAATGGCACAAGCAAATTCATCTGGATCGCTGCCTCACAACCATCTCAGCCGAGGCCCAGATGCTTGCGCTGAATGAACAAACAGCATGGTTTGCACCATGCTGTCGTATTATAACGAGCTTTTGGGTCGCGTTGGAAGCGAAGAATCAAAATAATGCTGCGACCCCGGCCAAGCTAGCGTTGGGGTAACTCGTTCATGAAGGTATGTTGTTGCTCATTGATTGCTTGTTGCAATTGATCACGCGAGAGCATGCCCGAAAGCACCAACAACTCGCCAACCTGGAAATTCTGGCCGCGTACCTTCAAATCGGCTTGACGGGCAATGACTTGATTAAGTTGGGTCCGCGTAATCAGGCCTTGCTCAATCAAATGTTCACCCAATCGGTTGATCGTGCTGGCATGGCCACCCTGAGCACGCGCCATTTTTTGCACTTCTAGAACCTTGCCAAGCGCTTGGGTGGTGAGCCACCGTCGCCGCAACAAAATATCGCCGAGTGGCACGATGCGGCCATAACGCGCTTCTTGGGCTTGCTCGCTTAAAGCTGCATCAAGTTGGATTTGCTTAATAAACTTTTGCTCAACCAAATATTCGCCCAAACGCTTGACCACTGCGACTGATTTTTCAACCGGCGGAGCTGGTGGCGTTTGATCAACAACGACTTGCAAGCGCAAAAACTCTAAGCCCATGAGCGCCGCTTCATTGGTTGGCTCAAGCTCAAGCACCCGTTGCAAACAATCACGGCGTTTTTCTGGCTCCTCCAAAACCCCGCTGAGCCAGAGCCAAGCTGGCGCAAAATCGGGGTTTTCATGAATAATTGAAATCAATAAGCTGCGCCCCTCCTCCTTCCGGCCAGTGCTTATGGCAGCACGGGCATGGGCAAAAAGCGTTTCGATGCTCACAGAATGTCCTTTCAAGCTTAGCCTTTAGCCAATGCTTGGGCAGCAACCAACAGTGGGTCCCACACCGATGAAAATGGGGGTGCATAACTCAGGTCTTGCCAAGCAAACTCATCTACCGTCATTCTTCCCGCGAGTGCCACCGCTACCACATCAACCCGCTTTGCTACATCGTCGAAGCCAATAATTTGGCCACCCAACAATGTGCCGTCAGCTGCGTCGGCAACCAACTTAACCGTAATTGGCCGAGCATTGGGGTAGTACCCCGCATGATCGGTTGAATGGATGATTTTGCTACGAACGTGGTAGCCATGGTGGAGAGCTTGCTCAACACTTAATCCAGTTGCGGCAATATGTAAATCAGCAAATTTGGTGACTGCTGTGCCCACAACTCCGCGAAATGGGCGTTCGTGGCCTGCGAGATAGGCTCCAAGCGTCCGCCCTTGTTTATTGGCAGTCGTGCCCAGTGGTAAATACACGGGCTTATTGAGAATTCGATGATCAACGGTACTGCAATCGCCAGCGGCATACACCCTATCGACGCTAGTACGGCCTAATTGGTCGATTTTGATTGCGCCATGCTCGCCAAGCTCAGCACCACAGCTTTGCGCCAATTCGCTATTCGGCTGTACCCCAGTCGCGATAATCACCAATTCGGCGGGAATATCGCGACCTCCAGCGACCACATGGGTCACTCGATCGTGCTTACCTTCAAGGCCTTCCAAGCCACAACCAAGCGCCAATTGCACGCCCGCAGCTTCAAGTCGGGAGATAATCTGGCTGCTCATATCGTGATCGAGTGAGCTTAACACGGTTTTGCTGCGATTGACCAAGGTTACGCCAATCCCACGATCGAGCAAGGCCTCGGCCATTTCTAGCCCAATATAGCCAGCACCAACCACGACAGCATGCTTGGGTTGCTGTTCGCTGATGTAGGTTTGAATCGCCAAACCATCATGCATTGAGCGTAACCGAAAGACCCCCTGTAGTTCAATCCCTCGTACTGGTGGACAATTGACTCTCGCGCCAGTTGCCAGCACCAAACGATCAAAATGATCGTGGAACGTACTATTGGTAGCCAAATCGCGCACGGTCACCCGCCCCGCCGCTACATCAAGATCAATCACTTCATGTTCGGTTTTGACGGTCACGCCATCGCGGGCAAATTGGGCTGGAGTGCGGGCGATTAACGCCTGATAATCAGCAACTGCCCCGCTAATCAAATAGGGCAACCCACAAGCAGAGTAAGAAACATGGGCTTCTCGGCCATACACACAAATATCCAAATCGGGATTGGTGCGTTTGGCTTTGGCGGCAGCACTCGTTCCGGCGGCGACGGCTCCAATCACGATCACCCGTTCGCTAGCCATTCCAAGCTCCTTTAGCTATGCTACTATTTGGACAGATTGTCACTAGCATGAGACCTTAATTATGCCACCAAGCCCTAGCAAGAATCAACCACGTTTGCCAGCTCAACCGAATCGTTTGGGTGCTTGGTTGGTCTATCGGGCCTTGATCCGGCCTGCATTACGCAAAACCTTTGATCAAGTATTGCTGAATGTTGGGTCAACCGCTGACATTCTGCGCAACCGCGAGCCGATTTTGGCCTATGTAACCCATACAAGTTGGTGGGATGGGCATCTGGCGTTCGAATTATTTCGCACAGTCTACCCACGCCACCACTATTTAATGATGGAAGAAGCTCAGTTGGCCCGCTATTTCTTCTTTCGTTGGTGTGGCTGTTTCTCAGTTAATCGCCAAGAGCCACGCGAAGCCTTGCGCTCAATTCGCTACGCCAGCAGCCTGCTCCAACAAAAACAATCTTTAGTTTGGATCTTTCCGCAGGGTCAGATTATACCGCCAGATCGCCGTCCGCTCCAACTTTTTCGTGGGGTCGCCGATATCGCCACCCGCACAGGCAATTTGTGGTGCTTGCCAATCGCCTTGCGCTACGAATTTGCTGGCGAACAACGGCCAGTTGCCCTGATTCGATGCGGCGAGCCAACTTGGGTTGATGCTGATACCACTCGCGAACAGCTGCAACCACAACTAGCAACCAACCTAACTCGTGCCGCCGATCAACTACGTGATGATTGGAATCAACAAAATCTTGCTCAGTTTCGGCCAATTTTGCAAGGCACAGCCTCAGTCAATCGCCGTTTTGATCAAATTTTAGGGCCAATTGTGCGCTGGTGGCAACAATAACCAACATTTGGAGATCGGAACAAACGAAACCGCGAAGGACACAAAGCGCAGAACAGCTTAGGCTAACAACCTAAGCAATGCCCCTCGCCTGCCGCAGCGGGAGAGGGGTTGGGGTGAGGGCATTTAAAGCTTCCAAACCTCCTTAATCAATTGTGGCAACAGCTCATCGGCACTGCCTGCCAGTGAAAACGTCGCAATCCCTCGCAACGGGATATCAGGATTAATTTCAATTACGGTTTTTTTGCGCCGCAAGGCTCGATGCGGCAACGAAGCAATTGGCTCAACAATCGCCGAAGTGCCAATCACCAAAGCCACATCGCTGCTATCAAACGCCGCTTTGGCCGCTTGCAAAATTCCAGCATCCAACAATTCACCAAACCAAACAATATCAGGCCGCAGCGGCGCACCACAAGCCGGGCAAATTGGCTGCTCAGCATTCCAGGTTTCAACCAAGTTGCCCTCACGCGAACAGATCGTGCGAGCCAAACTGCCATGCACCTCGTAAACCTGGCTTGAGCCAGCTCGTTGATGCAAACTATCAATATTTTGGGTAAACAGCTTAAATTGTGTACCCAATTGCTCCAACTGCGCCAAGGCATAATGCCCAGCATTTGGTTGAGCTGCCTCACACTGGCGTTTCATGGCTTGATACACCTGAAAAACTCCAACCGGATCACGCTCAAAGCCCGCGAAGGTCGCAACTTTATCAGGATCATAGGCCGTCCAACGGGCATCGGCGGCAGCACTACGATAGGTCGGGATTCCGCTGGGAGCCGAAATTCCCGAGCCTGTTAACACCACCAACGATTGGGTTTGGCGTAAGGTTTGAATTAAGTCAGCAGCAAATTCGGCCATGAATTGATCTCCTTATCAATAATAATCAGAACTATTGTGCTATTTATCAAATGCTAGTGCAAATAGTTATTGGCCTTGGGATAATCAAATTTTATTAACGATTTATTATTTGGATAATAATTTGCTCAAAAATCTATTGAAATTCGGCTGCGAATGTTTTACTATCAATAAGAGAAAGATTTAGAGATAATGATGCTCTTTAGCAACGCTCTACTTTGCATTCGACTACTTGAGCAAATGGGTTGGATTTGTGCCTAGCTGTACGTGATACCATTCCGTACCGCTATTTTTATTGATTTTTACGCATACCATTCGTGGTATTTGCCATAAACGTCCTATCAATCCTTCGTGCCAAAGGATCGCAGAACATGCAAACCGAACGTGTTAAAAGCCGTGGGGTCTTGCTCAAATTAGCAAGCCATATAGTCCAATTAGCCGTGATTGTTCGCGAAGCTGAAGGCATCAACGATAACGATGCCTACATGGTTGCTGAAGAAATTATCAACCATGTCAGTGCTGCGCATCAAGTACCAAGCCAAGATTGCTGGCCAGTGCAAACCGTTTGTCGTGCCTGGCAAATTGTTGTACAACGCCAACCAGCCTGTCGGTGTGCCGATATGAACAGCGTCGCCGATAAATTGGTCAAGCTCGATTGGGTTGCTGTCAACTAAATTTCGGCAATTTCCCTCAATTTCATCGACTCCATGCCAAAAATCGCCAACATGTGGCTCTAACTCCCGATAGCAGCTTGTTATGGGGGTGTCATTATGTTGGCGAAAGTTTGGAGTTGCGCCGTGGTAGGTTTAGATGGCGCGTTAGTTGAAGTCGAAGTTGATCTCAGTCGTGGCCTGCCATCATTCACAATTGTCGGCTTACCTGATACTGCTGTGCAAGAGGCCAAAGAGCGAGTACGAGCGGCGGTACGCAACAGCGGCGGCTCGTTTCCCGATTCGCGGCTCACCGTTAATTTGGCTCCAGCCGATTTACGCAAAGCTGGCCCAGCCTACGATTTGCCAATTGCTGTCGGCATTTTGTTGGCTTCAGGCCAAATTGCTGCCGATGTAAGCCAAGCCTTGTTTGTAGGCGAACTATCGCTTGATGGCGCGGTTCGACACACCGATGGCATCTTACCAATGGTCACGATTGCGCGGCGCGAAGGCTTGCAAACCGCCTATGTGCCCCATTGCGATGCAGCCGAAGCAGCCTTGCTCAGCGGCATCACGATTATTCCAGTGCGTTCAATCGTTGATATTGCCGCGCACCTCAACGGCGAGCGCTACATCGAAGCCTACGAAGGCCAGCCGCCAGCCGCCGAAAGCCTAAGCTACAACGTCGATTTTGCCGATGTCAAAGGCCAAGAACACGTTAAACGCGCTTTAGAAGTTGCCGCGGCTGGCGGGCATAATGTGTTGATGAGCGGCCCGCCTGGCTCTGGCAAAACCTTACTAGCCCGCTGCGTACCTTCAATTTTGCCACCGCTCAGCCTCGACGAAGCCTTAGATGTGACCAAAATTTATTCAGTTAAAGGCTTGTTGCCCAGCGATATGCCCTTTATTCGCACTCGGCCATTTCGTGCGCCGCACCACACAATTTCCAATGCTGGCTTAGTTGGTGGTGGTCGCACCCCCCAGCCAGGCGAGATTTCGCTAGCCCATCGCGGGGTGCTGTTTCTCGACGAAATGCCAGAATTTAGCCAACAAGTGCTCGAAGTGCTGCGTCAACCACTCGAAGATCATACCGTGGTGCTCAGTCGGGCTGCTGGAACTTTGACATTCCCGGCAAACTTTGTGCTAATAGGAGCCATGAACCCTTGTCCATGTGGCTACTATAGCGACCCCACCCGCCAATGCGTTTGCCCACCAGCTGCAATTGCCCGCTATCAAAAACGTATCTCAGGGCCATTGCTCGATCGGATTGATATTCATATTGAAGTGCCACGCCTTGAGTATGAAAAACTTGCGAGTGTGCGTAGTAGCGAACCATCGGAGCAAATTCGTGATCGCGTGGTTTTAGCTCGTCAACGCCAAGCCGAACGCTTTGGCAAACATCCTATGTTGACCAATAGCGATATGGGGCCAGCTCAATTACGCCATGCCTGCGAGCTAGATTCGGCGAGCCAAAGCTTGATGAAAGCCGCCATGCGACAATTACAACTTTCAGCCCGTAGTTATCATCGCGTGCTTAAATTGGCCCGAACCATCGCCGATTTAGCTAATCTTGAGCAAATACAGCCTGCGCATTTAGCCGAAGCGCTCCAATATCGCCCGCGCCGAACCGAATAACGGCTGGTGGTAACATCTGCTAACCAACACAGCGATTGACATCACCCATCAGCCACGTACAATCATCAGTAACCGATTGATTGATCATACAGCGCTTGCTGGTTGCTGGGCAAGCACGTATATACGTGCCAACGAGGGTATTGTTGGCTGAAGGATGGATGTGATGCTGGCACAAGCACCGAAACAGTTGGGAAATTTGCGCCATTTAGAATTGCGGCGCATGTTTCAATATGTCTATCCCTATCGTTGGCGATTAAGCTTGGCGCTGTTGTGTTTGGCGATTTCAAGTGGCATTGGCCTAGTTATGCCATTGGCGATTCGCAATTTGGTCGAAACGGTCAAAGATGCTTCAAGCACCGCCGCCTTAGATAAAGTGGCGATCGGCTTGATGGGCGTATTCATCGCGCAAATGGTGTTTAACTATATTCAAGGCTATTTTTTGACCTACGTTGGTGAACGAGCAGTCGCCGACCTGCGAATTGAGGTTTATTCGCATTTACAACGGCTATCATTGGCCTTTTTCAGCGAACGCCGCGTCGGCGAATTGACTTCACGAGTCACCAACGATGTCACGGTGATTCAGGGTATCGGTACAAATGCGGTTGCCGCGTTTCTACAAAATGGCATTACCTTTATCGGTAGTTTCATTATGATGATTAATCTCAGTTGGCAATTGACTGCGATTACCCTATTGCTGATTCCCCTGTTGATTGTACTGGCGATCATCTATGGCCGCCGAATTCGCAATATGTCCACCGAAGTCCAAGATCGCATGGCTGAAGCTTCATCGGTGCTGGAAGAAACCATCTCGGGCGTGCGCATCGTCCAATCATTTGCCCGTGAACCATACGAAGTTGAGCGATTTAGCGGAGCGATTGAGCATGCTTTTTCGGCCTCGATGCGCCGCACCAAAACCCGTGCTCAGTTTGTGCCAATTGTCTCGTTTTCGGGCTTTGGCGCGTTGGTGTTCGTGCTTTGGTTTGGCGGTCGCCAAGTATTAAATGGCACAATGCAACTTGGCGATTTAATCGCCTTCTTGTTGTATGCCGCCGTGATTGCTGGCTCGTTGGGCACGTTTACCAGTTTATATAGCCAATTGCAAGAAGCACTTGGTTCGACTGCCCGCGTATTCGGCATTTTGGATACTGCTCCCGAAATCGCCAGCAAAACCAATGCAATCAACTTACCGCCAATTGAAGGCGAAATTTATTTAGAGGATGTATCATTTAACTATGGCGAGGCTGCAACTCCAGTTTTGAGCAACATCAATCTCAAAGTTGAGCCAGGCGAAGTCATGGCGATTGTCGGGCCGAGTGGTTCAGGCAAATCAACCTTGGTTAATCTTATTCCGCGTTTTTACGATGTAACAGCGGGGCGGATTACGGTTGATGGTTTTGATATTCGCGATGTCGATTTGCCCTCGTTACGTTCACAAATTGGAATTGTGCCGCAAGAAACGTTATTATTTAGTGGTACGATTGCCGATAATATTCGTTATGGCAACCTTGATGCGCCGATGGAAGCGGTGATTGAAGCCGCCAAAGCTGCCAACGCTCACGAATTTATCAGCAATTTCGAGGGTGGCTATGAATCGATCGTTGGGGAGCGCGGGATTAAACTATCTGGTGGGCAACGCCAGCGGGTTGCAATTGCCCGAGCTTTGCTCAAAAACCCACGTATTTTAATTCTCGATGAAGCAACATCGGCAATGGATAGCGAATCGGAAGGTTTGGTGCAAGAAGCCTTAGAACGCTTGATGCAAGGTCGCACCACGTTTGTAATTGCCCATCGGCTTTCAACGGTCAAAAATGCTACACGAATTGCCGTGATTGAAGCCGGCAAAGTGACCGAACTTGGTAGTCATAGCGAACTTTTGGCTCAAGCGGGCACATACGCTCGTTTGTATCAATTGCAATTTGAAACCAACGAAAGTGCCGGATCTGTGCTAACAGAGTATTAAAATTAGCAAGATTATGCCAAAATAGGACAATCGATGCTTGCCGTTAAGATAAGTTAGCGTATACTATAAAGACGTATTATGATGCTTTTAACCCACTCTGTGTGGCCATTCTGCCACAACGAAATGAGGGATTTTTGATATGACCCGAGAAAAAGACCGCCCTCGTACAGGTACCGAGCGCACTTTACCGTTGGTGGTATTGGGCGAAATTGTGATCATGCCGCACATGACTGTGCCGCTCCAGGTTGGGCAGGGCAAGTCTTATCGGGCCATGGAACAAGCCATGGAAGACGATCAACATGTTTTGTTGATCTTTGTTTCTGAGGCTGAAATTGAAGCTTATAAGGGCCACGAACCCCAACAACTACCCAAAGTTGGCGTGGTCGCACGCTTGGAAGATTTCTCCCAATTGCCCGATGGCACGGTAAAAATTGTGCTCGAAGGGATTACCCGCGCTGAGATTGTTGATTGTGTTCAGAGCGATCCCTTCTATCGGGTAGCTTGCCGCTACTTGCCCGATCAGGAACCCAAAGGCATCGAAGTCGATGCATTGATGGATACGGTCAAACAACAAATTACTGAATTTGTCGATTATTTAGGCGAAATTCCTCAAGAAGCAGTTGCCTTTGTGCACCGAATCACGACACCTGGCCATTTGGCCGATTTGGTGACTTATGGCCCAGCCTTCTCATTCCAAGATCGCTTGGAATTGTTGAATGAAATGGAGCCATTGGCTCGTTTGAATCGGGTGCAAGTGATTTTGGCCCGTCAATTAGAGCTGTTGCGGCTCCGCGCCAAAATTCAATCCGACACCAAAGAAGTGCTCGATCAAGGCCAAAAAGAGTATTTCTTACGCGAACAAATGCGGGTGATTCGCCGTGAACTAGGCGAAGATGACGATGGCGATGATCCAATTGATGAATTGCGCCGCAAAGTCAACGAACTCAACGCGCCGCAATATGTCAAAGATCAAGCCTTGCACGAAATTAAGCGCCTCGCTCAACAAGGCATGAATTCGCCCGAAGCTGGCGTGATTCGTACCTACCTTGATTGGATTATCGCTTTGCCGTGGAATGCCGATCAAGTCGCCGCGATTTCGCTGGTGCAATCGCGCCAAGTGCTTGATGAAGATCATTATGGCTTGGAAAAAGTCAAAGAGCGAATTTTGGAATATCTGGCGGTGCGCAAGCTCGCTGGTAGCAAAATGCGTTCGCCAATTTTGTGCTTCGTCGGCCCGCCAGGCGTGGGTAAAACCAGCCTTGGTCGCTCGATTGCTCGGGCCTTGGATCGTCCATTCGTGCGCCAGTCGCTGGGTGGGGTACACGACGAGGCCGAAATTCGCGGTCACCGCCGAACTTACATCGGAGCCATGCCAGGCCGGATTATTCAAGGCATGAAAACCGCCAAATCGCGTCAAGCAGTCTTTATGCTTGATGAAATCGATAAAATTGGCAATGATTTCCGTGGTGACCCAACTTCGGCATTGCTAGAAGTGCTTGATCCTGAGCAAAACAACACGTTCTCAGATCACTATTTGGAAATTCCATTTGATTTGAGCCAAGTGGTGTTTGTGGCAACCGCTAACCAACTTGAGCCAATTCCAGCGCCGCTGCGCGACCGGATGGAAATTATCGAGATTGGCGGCTATACCGAGGACGAAAAACTAGCGATTGCTCAAGGCTTCTTGCTGCCCAAGCAACGCGAGTTCCATGGACTCGAAAGCAGCCAGTTGGAATTAACCGATGCTGCGATCTTGAAGTTGATTCGCGAATATACCCGCGAAGCTGGTGTGCGTAACCTTGAGCGCGAAGTTGCGGCCTTGTGTCGCAAAATTGCCCGTAAGGTAGCTGAATCGCAGGATGAAGAAGCACCACAAGAAGGCAAGAAGCGCCGTAAGAAGGCCAAAAAAGCCGAGCCAACCAAGTTCTTGATTGACGCTGCTGATGTGCCAATCTACCTTGGACCTGAACATTTCAGCTTTGGAATGGCCGAAGTTTCCGATCAAATTGGGGTCGCGACTGGAGTTGCTTGGACACCAACGGGCGGCGATATTCTTTCCTTCGAAGTTTTGCCATTGACTGGCAAAGGCGAATTGCGCCTCACTGGTCAATTGGGCGATGTGATGAAGGAATCGGCCCAAGCAGCCATGTCGTATGTGCGATATCGCGCCAAAGAGTTGGGCATCGAGCCAAATTACTTCGACGAGCATTCGATCCATATTCACGTGCCCGAGGGTGCAGTGCCCAAAGATGGCCCATCGGCTGGGATTACATTGACGATTGCGTTGATCTCCGCGATGACTGGCCGAGCGGTGCGCCGCGATGTGGCAATGACAGGCGAAGTCACCTTGCGCGGGCGGGTCTTGCCGATTGGTGGCTTGAAAGAAAAAACATTGGCCGCTCATCGTGCAGGCATCAAAACTTTTATCTTACCCAAGGAAAACGCCAAAGATATTGTTGATCTGCCTGAAAAAGTGCGCCAAGATCTGCAATTGATTCCGGTCGAAACCATGGATGAAGTGCTGACAATTGCATTGATGCCATTTATTCGCCAAGACGTGATCGCCAGCTAAATTAAGCTGATCACAATCAAAAACGCCCCTTGCCTAGATATTTTAGGTGAGGGGCGTTTTTTAAGGCGGAAGTCAAAAATCAAAAGGCAAAAGAAAGCATGATAAATGTAGAGCATAGAGTTGGAGAGTGATACTATCAAGCAGAGGCGCAGAGAAAAATGGCTATAGGGTAAAGGCTTTTGGCTAGCGGAACATTTTGGGGTGTTTCAGCCTATAGCCTATAGCCCATAGCCTACTCTCTTCGTGGATTGGAATTATCGCCTGAGTAGCAGGGCTACCTGCAACACATGGCGATAGACTGGCACAAAGCTCGGTGGCAGGTAGTCCCAAATTTCAGCAAGTGCAATCATGCGGCGTTGGCGAATTTCAAATTGGGGTTGCCATGGCTGGATTTGAACTTGGGCTAGCCAAAAACTTCGCACCAGCACTAAGTCTTGCTCAACTCCCGTCAGGCATTGGCTTTGGCAAAAGCCCAATAACTCGGCAGATTGAACGCTTGCACAAGCTTCCTCAGCAACTTCACGCCGCAAAGTTGCGTCCCACGATTCACCAATTTCACTGCGTCCCGCAGGCACATCCCAATCGAGGCCATTTTGGCTCACCACGATAACGTGTTGCTCAGGAGTAAGGCAAATGCCTGCCGAGCCATGGGCCTTGCCTGTTGGCTCGGCATCGGCGGCATACCAAACCACTTGCCATGTTTGTTGATGCGTATTAATGTGCCAAGTCGGTTGCTGCATGCTTAGGCCTTTAGCTAGGATTCAGCTTTGCAATAAAGTCATAGATTTTTATAATTATCTGTTGAGTTGATTCTGGTAGAGCCTTAAATAACTCTAAATGCCTCAATTGACGTTCCTCTGTGTCTAATTTTGCTAGTTCTGCATCGGTTAATGGATTAATATACTTAAGTGCTCTTTTGCAAAAACCAAGTTTATCGGTAATGGTTCCTGAATCAGCTTTATAAGAACCTCGACGATGCTTCTCACCTTTTATTACATAATTTTCAATAAAATCCCCTAACGATTCATTTTGGTAATCTGTATATGCAAAAGAATTTATTTCGGGGTTTGGTTTTTGAGTAGATGTCTCATATTCAATTACGACTGAACGAATAACTTCCGGTGGTAGGCTATTTTCAATTTCACGACAAGGCAAGATAATTAAATCTGTTCCTAATTTATCTTTTAGTTGTTGTTTTCGATTCTTTTTAGATTCTCCATCATGATCAATAACTAAGATAGCTTTTGCACATAAATTTTTGATATTTATCAATTTTTCGTTATCCTGTTCTTCAAAAAAGGAAAAATTGGTAATATTACCACCACCATATTCGACAAAAGCATAATGAATATCTTCTTCGAGCTTGGGTTTTGGATTTGGCAAAGTTTTCATATACATTTGGAGCATTTCACGCAAATACCAACGGTCGGTTATCCCTTCAACCCAAATTGTGGCATTGACCAACAAGACTGATGAATTTCGTACTCCTAACAATTCTAAGGAGCTGCTCTGATTGTTATCAACATTCTCAACAACGAATTGCGGTGTTTGGTCATCGTCGCTGCTGGTGATCGATTTTCGAAAGCTATAGATTGAAATCTCAGGAATATCAATTGTAATATCTAGCAAATGATTAGAATGGGTAGTCATAAAGAATAGATGGCGACCTAATGAATGATAGAACTCCAGAATTTTGCGCTGCATACTTGGGTGCAGAAAAAGCTCCGGCTCCTCGATAAAGAAAATGCAATTCTCAAGACTCACAAATGGCAAAAAGGTCAAAATAATTGCCGATTGAATCCCATCGCCAAGCTCATGGATTGGGCGCTCAAGCTCATTGCCAATTTTAACCACCACAATCTTTTGTTCTTCACTGGGAATTAGAGTAACTTCTTGGCCTTCAAACAAGCTACGTGAAATAAACTCTTGATACTCTTTAATTTTCTTTCGTTTTGCATTATCACCAAGGAGATAGCTTCGTAGTTCTGTATAAAGTCCTAAGCCCGTAAAAACTTCAGGTTTATGTTCAGCATCTTTAAAATAGCTTTCAAGGGTTTGCTGTTTATAAAAATCATTATAAGCATTATTGAGCGGTCGTAAGCCGCGAAGGGTTGGAATATAGATATTCTTTGTTAGATTTAATTGAGTAGATTTTAATATTTCAACTATTTCTTTTGAAATATTTTTGATTTCTTTAAGTTGCTCGTATATTGATTTGTATTCTGATAAATGATTAAATACGTCAAAAATGTTTTGATAGTTATTATTTGTATTTGTATTATTTTTAGTTATTAGCTTTGATTTTAATTGTGTAAGAAATGAAGTATCATATCTGCTAATTTGTGGGTGTCCTATGAAAGTATAAATATTGATAATTTTATCAATAGCATTTTCTATAGTACGATTGATAAAATCGACATCTCTTATTCGAATTGAAAAATTGGCTGTTTCAGTTAGCAAGCACATAAAACGGCTTTTACCTGAATTATTTGCACCAACTAAAATATTGACCCGTGAGAGGCTATCGAGTTGAGTAAGTGGCTGGTTTTCAACATTTTGATAGCTGCTTTTGACTGAATCTGGTAGATATAAGGTTTCAATTTGCTGCATACATTTACCCTAAGGCTTGAAGGCTGCTGACTGTCAACTATATTCAGGCGCGGGTTGATTGTCAATCGGGCAGATTGCTGAATTAACCAAAAAACCACCCATCAAAAACTGATAGGTGGCTTGTAAGTCGTTCAGGCATGCTCACGCATTGCGTGCTAGCAAAACGACTGCCGCGAGGATCAGCAGGCCACCGCCAAGTTGCCAGAGGCTAATTGGTTCATGTAAGACGACGACTGCTGCTCCTACCGATACCAAGGGTTCCAATGCTGAGATCGTTGAGCCAGCAGTTGGGCCAATCCGTTCAAGTCCAATAAAAAACATCACAATCGCCAGCACGGTAGAAATCAGCGCAATGCCAATAATTGCTAGCCAGCCATCTATACTTGCTGGCCAGACCGGGCCACGGGCAAGCACAATTCCAAGATACACCACCGCTGCCGCACTCATAATCACCGTCGATGAAGGAATCGCTCCGGCCTGCGCGGTAACTCGGCTACCCGCCGTAATGTAAATAGCGTAGATCACCGCCCCGCTGATGGCGAAAATGATGCCGAGCGGTTTGCCACCACCAATTGGGCCAATTGCCAACGCTGAGCCTGCCAGTGCCAACACCAGCGCCAGCATTATCCGAGGGGTCAGTCGTTCCTTAAAAAACACAACCGATATTATGGTAACCAAGCCAGGATAGAGATAGAGCAACACAGCAACTAAGCCCGCCGAGGCCATGGTAAGCGCAACAAAATAGGCCAACGATTGAGCCACATAGCCAATCCCGCCTAGGAGGATCAAGCCGATCAGCAGCTTTCCACGTGGCAGCCGTTCACCACGAACGCGCAAAATACCAAACATGACCACGGCGGCAATACTGAATCGTAAACATAACACCGTGATCGGCTCAGCACCATCGGCGTAGGCCAACCGCGCAAACACACCCAGCCAGCCAAAGGCGATCGCCGAAAGCAGCATAGCCGCAATCCCAAGCCAGCGCTGACGGCTTGTTGATGGATCGACATGGTGGGGTGGCGAAGAAATCGATGAATCACCAACAGCCTGCTTCATAACATCCTTTCTTGGGATAATCCAAGAACTCTACAATTAAGCATAAATGGTCTAGATGATCGTATTCAATATTTCGAAAATTGCAAAAGACCCGTTGAATTTTTCGGCTAAAAAAGGAGCACTGACCCAATTTCAACAGACGAATGAAGGTCTGAGAGTTGGGTCAGCGCTATGGCAATAGTTATTTTTAGGGTTATCGTGAGTACAGTTTTTTGTACTTAATCGACAAACGCCCATGTGATTGCTCAATGGACGTTTGTTGGTTGTGGCTCCCTGACTAGGACTCGAACCTAGGACATGCTGATTAACAGTCAACCGCTCTACCAACTGAGCTATCAGGGATTATCAATTGTAAAAAGAAGTGGCTCCCTGACTAGGACTCGAACCTAGGACCCATTGATTAACAGGTTCGCCTAAAATGCGAAGCAAGCACCCTGTTTCGACAGGCTGCTTTGAAGGAGGTTTTGTATTCGTTTGCTTACCAGCAACACCACATTGCTGCAATGCACTGCCGCCCCAACCAGCATTTTCTTACACAGCGTTAACGTTCTGCTGGAGTAGGATATGGTACGCTGATGCCTAACTTGACTCGACACATTCGAGCTTACCAACAGGACTATTGATATCGGGTGCTTTATTAAATCAATAGTCTTCCCATTGGATCTGGCATGCGCTCGTTGCTAGAAACCCAATAACAGGTGGTTGATGCTACGACACGCCACCTGCTGGATAAGCAGGACAGATGCTATGACACGCTGCTTATCACCACGCTTCATGGGCATTCAGGATCATTGAATCCATGGAGCTTTACCATAGGTCGTCTGGGAGTCCTGCTCACCGACTTCTTTATTTACGAACGCCGCTTGCGGCCTTCATAATTCAATGCGCTCCGGCTTTAACCAATTCATAAAAGATGGCCGTTCGGAGATTGACGGCCATCGCTCGCCATCGACACAATGCAAGGTTACGATGGTTGAGTTTGATATACCCATGACCTTGACTCAGTGTGTTTCCTGTCTTCCTCACACCTATTGGTGAATGACGGTTGGCTTTGTGTTGCCGCCAATTTGGAACGGTAACCCTCGCCACAGCCCTTTGCCAATACCAAACGTGTAGGTTGCTTTGCTATACCCAAAAAATGGCGACCGCCATTGCTGGTTGTGCAAGCACCCCTTAACGCGGTGTGTCTGAAGACCTGTCATGAGATACCCCTTTAGCACCACCTGCGGGGGTATCCCATCACATACTCTTTCCGCTCCGCGCGGCCTCGAGTCGAGTATCTGCGAACGCACACGCTATCCCATTGGGATACCGCGATAGATCGAGGTCATGATTAATGATTACGCAATGGATCGAAGAATATTTGTCCGCCAAAATCGCCGAACGCCGCAGCCCTGCTACCATCACTACCTACCGCATCCGGTTAGGACGGTTTGGTACTTGGGTGCTCGAGCAACCGAATCAGGTGCTCACTCGTGCGTTATTGCGGGCCTACAGTGCGTATTTAGCCCAACAAAACATCAGCATTACCAGTCACTATAGTTATCTCAACGATGCCCTGGTCCTCGTGCGCTGGCTTGCTGAAGAAGGCTATATTCAACCCGTTAAGACCGATAAACTCAAACCCCGATTACCAAAGCGCTTACCTGCCCACTACACGATGGATCAAATTAAGCGCCTCCTGCTGGTTGCCGAGCTTCGTGAAAAAGCCATGCTCTGTGTCTTACTGGATACCGGCGTTCGGGTCAGTGAACTGATTCAACTCCGCCGGACCAGCTTTGACTCGGAAGGCTGCGCCATGATTCTTGGCAAAGGCAGCAAGGATCGGTATATCTGGATTTCATCCGTGACCCAAGAAGTCCTTCGAACCTACATCGCCAGTCGGACGGATACGAACCCTGCGCTGTTTGTCAGCCATCGCCAGCAAAAAACCCTGACGATTAGCGGCGTACACCAGAGCTTCGATCGCGTAGCTTCCGACGCGGAGATCCGCAATGATGTGCGGCGTTTGATCCACTCCTTTCGTGCCACCTTCGCCCGCGAACTGATCAAGAAAGGCCTTGATGCAGAAAGTCTGCGGGTGTTGATGGGCCATGAAACGATTCAAATGTCTCTGCACTATGCACAACTCTCATCCCATGAGGCGACCCAAAATCGGCAAGGCGTGAACCTCCTCGAGAAGGTGGAGTCATGCTTATAAGCCTCCAGTATGCCCACCTATCCCGGTAGAAACAAGGGAAAAAGTGTACAGAAAGTCAGCACGTTTTTGACAAAAAACGTGCTGATAGGGGGATCTATGCCCATCGATGTTGGAATTGGTTTGGCCATGGCCACGATGCTGTATGCCGTGGTGCTTGAACGCTACAAGCACTATTTGGAGCCAGATTGGACGTGGATTGAAGTGGTTGTCGGAACCCTGCTGTGCGTGACAGCCGCAGGGATCGCCATCCGCCTTACGCCGAACGCCAGCTGGCCCCAGTATGAGCACCAGATCATCGCCAGCTTTGGCATTGGTGGTGGGGTCATTATTACGTGGCAAGTCTGGCGCATGATCAAACGTCGCCAACAAACCCGTGCGGTTGTCTTTGACCTCGTGAATGGCGACCACCAAGAAAGGGATGTGGATGCCACGGCGACGACTGCGTTGGCCGAACGTGGTGAACGAACATCGACTCGAAGCGCTGGCGAACGCCGCGCAATCGTCGAAGCAAGCTATCCGAGCCAAAGAGTTGCTCAACCAAGTGGTGCATCAGCGCTATCACTTGAACAATCCCGAAGCCGTCGAACTCATCCTGACCAAGATCGCCCTGCTGCTCGCAGAGATCGAGGCCAATCAGGAACGAATTCAGCGCCTCTTGATTGATGCAGCCCACGGCGAAGAGAAAACGCCCGAGTCGTAAAACCCAGTTGCCCCAATGGCCATTGTGCGATTGGGGCAGCATCCTCATTCCCTGCCCATCAATAGAGATAGTAGTGTGCTGTGGTGAGCATCCTCCCGCAGCACCGAGGATAGATCAATGACGACACCGTTATACGCGCAAGTGCGCACCGCCATCCAGCAATTGCTCGCAGGCCAAACCCTTGACCTGAGCCGAGACTGGGGCGAATGGTTATCAATGATCCAAAGTTTGGTGTATGCCTTTGAACAGGGCGGCGCTGCTGCCGTCCAAACCGCGCTGGAAACCGCGATGCGGGTTGATAGTCGCGTTGCGGCGCTGGTGGTTGACCCCGCGCCACCCACAGCTTTGCGCACGATGCCACCCTTACCGAGTGACTTGAGCAAAGCCATCCGCCAGCACGGCGCATGTGGCCACTGGCTCGATACCTATATCAACTACGCCAGTTATGCCAGTCCGGTCACGCCCGCGATTTTTCATGAAGCGGCAGGCCTCTTTTTGGCGGCGACCGCGATCGCGCGGCGGCTGTATTTGCAAATTGGCGAAACCCAGTACTACCCCAATGTCTATGCGCTGTTTGTGGCTCCTCCTGGGCGTTATGCCAAATCGACAGCGATGAAGGTCGTCGAGCGGGTGTTGCGTCGCGCAGGTCTTGGCCATTTGCTGTTACCCGACAAAAGCACCCCTCAATCGCTGCTCCAGCAGTTTTCGACCGTCATTCCCGACAAGCTGGACAGCTACAGTGATTACGACCGGGAGCAATGGCTACTCGCTCGCGCCCAAGCCGCTCAACGGGCATGGCTGCTTGATGAAGCTGGATTTCTCTTCAGCGATATGAAAAAAGAGTATATGGCCGAGCTGCTCTCGCTCTTACTCAAGCTGTTTGATAATCCCGAGTACTTGGCCCACGAAACGATCACCCATGGCCGAACAACCATCCGTGATGCCAGTCTTTCATTCCTTGGCGCAACCACACCGAAAAACATTGAGGAACATCTGCGCAGCGAAAAGCTATGGGATGAAGGCTTATGGAGTCGCTTCGCAATTCTGATTCCTGAGCACGACCCAATCTATGCTGAGTTCCCTGATGAACTCACTATGCCCCCGGCGCTACTCGATGGCCTGAAACAGCTTGATTTGCTGTTTCCCAAGCCTGACGCTGAACTGATCGATGATGTGCCCGAGGAGAATATCAAGCGCTTTGTGCGGATCTATAACGAGCATCCCCCCAGTGCCATCCGCCTCGCGTCCGGGGTCATGAGTCTCTGGAAGCGCTATGACAAGGCCGTCCGGTTTGACCTGCCCAATAACGGCTTACCCGATACCTTGTATGCCAGCTATGCCCGTTTCCCGGGGCATGTGTTGCGGGTGGCCATGATTCTGGCCGCGATGGATTGCCCTGAGTTACCCGTGATGATGCAGCTCGATCATCTCAAACGGGCGATCAGCATCGTCGAGCGCTGGCGCAATGACTTGCATCGGATTTGGAGCGATGGGATTCAGAGTGAAGAAACCAAACTGGGCGATACCATCCTTGCCATCCTACGATCATCCCTTTCTGGATTGACGGTGCGCGATTTGTGTCGCCAGACTCATCAGTCCAAAAAAGAGATCACCGAAGTCTTGGAAGTCTTACGCCTCGCAGGCCAAATTGATGTACTTGAAACCAAATCTGCCAATGGGCGCACCATGCAACTCTGGAGGTATAGCGCATGAGAAGTGTCACAGTGTCACAGAAGCGTCACACATCGTTTGTGACGCTAGAAACCCACTCAGGGAGACGCTTCCTTGAGAAGTGTCACAGTGTCACAAGGGGACATGTCCAATTTAATAAGGAACATGTACGCGAGACCTGCAAAGCTCCCAAAATGGCCAGAATACTGTGACACTTGTGACACTGTGACACTTCTCCGATTTATCCCATTGGAAAGCCCTAAATCGTTGATTTTGGCTGCGTGACACTTCTGTGACGCTTCGTGACACTTCTCGTGGGAGGGTTCAATGATTGAGCATCTTTCGGGCGATGATTTTCTTTCCTTGGTTGGCCAGCGCACCGCCCTGCGCAAAGTGGCCGCAACCAATGGCGGTGAATGGGCTGGAGCCTGCCCCTTGTGTGGTGGGAAGGATCGCTTTCGAGTCCAACCGCATGGGGATCGTGGTGGCCGCTGGTGGTGTCGCAGTTGTCGCGATGGCCAGCCGTGGGCTTCGGATATTGATTTTGTATTCCTGCGCGATCAGGGCTTTATCCCCAGCAACGATCATCCAGAATGGCCAGAATTGATCAAAGGGGCTTTTGCCACACTGGGGTTGACGATCGAGCAATCACGGCCATCGACGAGAGTCGTCCCTGACCCTGAGCCACCGACTGCCTGTGAGCCACCCGCAGCGCTCTGGCAACAAGCTGCCCTGAGTTTTCTTGGCTACGCGGTTGATATGTTGTGGAAGGATGGGGAGAGCCAGCCCTCGCCACGCACCTACTTACACCAACGCGGCCTAACCGATCACACGCTCCGCTCTGCCGCGATTGGCTATAACCCCAAGCCGCTCTACCGTCCGCTGCACAAGTGGGGACTGACAGACCCAACGAAAGACGGCGTGTGGTTGCCTGCGGGCTACGTCATCCCATGGTTCTGTGATGGACAGCTCTGGAAGCTCTCGATTCGCCAAACCACCCCACGCGACGAGGGAATGAAATACGTGACGATTGCTGGCAGCAGCAACGTGCCCTATGGCATTGATACCTTCCGCGCAGGTCGCCCCGGCATTCTGGTGGAAGGCCCGATTGATGCGTTGGTCGCCCAACAGGCGCTCGGCCAATTCGAACGCCATGGGCAGCCACTCAGCGGGGTCGCGGCGATTGGCACAACCCAAGGGCGCAGCTTTCGCTGGCTCGTCCAATACAGCCTCTGTCAACCACTCTTCATCGCCACCGATGCCGATCAGGCAGGCGATAAGGCCGCTGCCTATTGGCTCGATATCTTCAAAGGCAAAGAGGTTGCCCGCATGCGGCCTGACCCGCACGATTTTGGCACGATGGTCGTGCAGTGTGGTATGGATTTACGGGCGTGGATTGCCACCCATCTTGATCGATGGTGGACGAGCGACCTCGCCCCTAGCCCGATTCAATCGGTTGCCTAAGACCTGAATGTTTTCTCCTGATATTTAGCGGCGATGGGTGGGTGTCATCCATCGCCGAGGAGCCTTTTATGACAACGATTGTCCATGGAGCCAATATCGGCCATGGTTATGTCAAATATACAATCAATACTGGTGATCACGAAGAAACGATTATTTTCCCAGCACTGGTGGCTCCCGCCAGTAGCACCGATGGCAATCTGCACGATGTGCCCACCGTAGATGTTCACGGCACGCTGTGGTGGACAGGTGATGATGCCCTATTGCATCCGGCTCCCTTATCGCTCCGCTCGCAACAACGGCTCTACGATCGCCACATTATCCCCGCACTGGTCAAAGGAGCGTTACAGCGCCTCAAGCAGCCCTGTGGTGGTGCATGTGTGACCGGACTCCCCGCTGCCTGGTCCGGCGAACGAGAGTTGGCCGTGGCCTTGGGGTCGCGGCTGCGGGATGCGGTCGCCACCCAGTACTACCACGGTACAACCCTCAAAACGGGCATTCGCGTGATTAGTGAACCCCTTGGCGCGTTGTATGGCGTGTTGCTTGACCCGAGTGGGGCGATTACTACCAGTGGCTATGAGCTGAGTCGGGTTGGGGTGATCGACTTGGGCCACAACACCGTGGATGCCTGCATTGTGCAAGCGATGAATGTTGTGCCCGAAAGTGCGATGAGCTTCGAACTCGGTAGCGCCAGTCCACTCCAGCAACTCCAGACTAAGATTAGCGGGCGTTACAACCTTGATCTGACCTTACACGAAGTTGATCACGCGGTGCGGGCAGGCTATGTACGGGTCGCGGGTGAAGAATGCGATCTGCCAACCGGATGGGATCGCCCATGGCTGGCCAATGGGCAACAGGTCGCCGATGCCCTTGTGCGAGCGTGGGGCAGCGGCGCGAAACTGGCGGCGATTATCGTGGCGGGCGGTGGCGCAGAAATGCCCATGCTGGTTCAGGCGATTCACCAGCGCTTCCGCCAAACGATCGTTGCTCCCAATCCACAAACCGCCATCGCCCGTGGCTATGCCCGCCGTGCGCGACGCTACGAGGAGTTTGGCCAATGAGCTTTGATGAACGCCTGACGACCCGCAGCTCCGGCGTGCTGAGTGCGATGATTGCCAGTCTTGGCAACGAATCCGCCGTGCTCCGCGCCCTCGTGATTATTGGCCTGCACACCTGTGGCAAAAACATCCAAGTATTCACCGCCGATGCCTTAGCCAGCGTTGCCCGCCTTGATGATCACGCCGTGCGGGACACCTTGCTCGCGGTACTGATGAAACCTGTTGAACAATCGTTGCACCCACGTTCCCCCAATGTTGAACCTGTGTTGCACGCCAGTACACCGCCTGTTGAACAATCGTTGCACACCAGTACACCACCTGTTGAACATATCCCAGTTCCGCCGCCCACGACGCTCGATCTTCCGCCTGATCCCGAGTACCAAGATGTGTAGGAACCACCAACATCGTTTTGAAACACAAACCGCCGATGAAATCAGCATCGGCGGCGTGCATCACCGGAGAACACCAAAGTGATGCAGCGCTAGTATATCAAAGGAGAACACGATGACAACATCCGATGTGTTATTTGATCTGCACCGCCTTGACCCCAGCCGCAAACTCATCAAAGGCCTTGCCTGCACGCTCGGCTGGGGCAATAGCATTGTCACCACCGTTTCGACCCTGAGCGATTTTCAGCACTGGCTGTGGGGGATTCGTGATTATCGCGGCATCCTCGCAGGGCTAGGGGTCGCGCTGTTTCTCTTCCTTGGCCAACTCTATACCTTGCGCCGGACTGCGTGGGGCTATGGCTGTTTTCTGGCTCCCGATGCCATGATTACGGCTTATAAATGGTGTGAATGGTTGTTTTACCCCATCGCCTACAAACTGGCTTCCGGCCTGCCAGCGCTGGCCCTCGCGTGGGGTGCTGGCTTGGCACTCGGGGTGGTCTCAGCGCGGTGGCCCGAATATCTCGCCTTTGGCCGCACTGTACAGGAGCATCCGCATGGATATTAATTCGCCGTGGCTCTATCCGTTGATTTTTCTGTTTGCCTGTAGTTTTGTTGGCACGTTCCTCTGGTGGCATGCACGCACCCCTGCCAGCGAACGTCGCCCTGCCGCTGCGCCTACCGCACCCGCCCGTGCTGCGAGTCCGGCGCGGCCAGCGGTGGTGGATCGTCCGCGTAGTGAAGCCCCACTGGAACCCACGACCACCAGTTTGCCAACCTATTCATGGCCTATGCTGCTCGATACCTTAGCCAAGCGCCCGCATATTGGCATCGCTGGCCCTTCGCGCCAAGGCAAGTCGGTACTGAGTATGGCCCTGACCTATCTTCGCGCCGTCGATGGTCACCAGCTGGTGATTCTCAACTCGCATGCGCGACCGAATGACTACGGCGGCTTGCCACAAGTCTACGACTATCCCGCAATCAACCGTGTGATGAAAGCGTTACTTGCTGAGCTGGGGCGACGCAAAGCCGCTGCGGCCACAGGTGCAGATAGTTTTGATCCGATTACGGTGGTGTTGGAAGAAGCCCCCGATGTGATGAGCAAGGTGCATGGCGAAGATGGCTCGGCTGCCAAACCCAAAGTGCCTGTTGCCCAGCGCTTTGTCGGCGAAATGTTACGCCAAGCGGCCAAGTATCGCATGCATCTTATCCTCGTGACCCAAACCACGTTGGTCAAACCGCTGGGCATTGAAGGCGATAGCGAAGCACTCGATAACCTACTGTGGATTGCGATTGGTGATCGGGCCTTGGAGAAAATGAAGTCGCCCGTGGTTGCCCCATGGCCTGCGGCGATTGAATGGAATTGTCAATGGTTTTGGTGCGATCGCGAACCTGCGTGGATGTTGTCCACCCGCCCGATTGACACAGCACGCCTCTGGCGAGTTCCCGATTCCATGGGCGATGCAGTGGGTGATTCCCCGCTTGGAACCATGGGAACTAGCGATGAGAGCCTGATCGACGAGGCCACCCTGACCGATGTCATCCTGATTACCAAGCTCATTCTTGCAGGCAAAAGTGGCAACGAAATTATTGACAGCTTGGGTGGCAAACGCACGCGCCGTCTCAGCCAAATTCGCCAGGTCAAGCAGGTGCTTGATCTTGGTGCTTAATAGCGAAAGGAATCTTTTTTATGACCACGACACCAATAACCATTACCTTGACCGAAACCCTTGATCTGCCCAAGCACGGCCAGCATACTGTGCAAATTACCGTGACCCCACCCAGCACCGAGCCGCACCATCTCGCCCCCTTGCTGCAACAGGCGACGATGACGCTCTTTCAGCAACTGGATGCCGCACTAATTCGCGTTCAGCAGCCACCGCGCTATCTGTGTGGCGCACTGTGTAGCGTGTTGGTCTGCCCGTTTCTTGGGTTGTATCTGCGTGTACCTCAAAGCACGCCGCTCGAAACCTTGCTTGCGGAAACGGTCGTCGATGCCAAGGGCGACGCACACCAGCTCTGGACGGTCGCGCTGATGGCCGTTCCGCCAGCGCTCGTCTTGCCGCATATCCCCGTGCTTATTCATGCCTTTTCGATCCAAGGGGCGAAGTCATGGCGGGAATATCGCGGCGAAGGTGATACCCTGCTTGCAGAACGCTTGCATGAGTGGCAACACGCTATTCCTGAACCAGTACGAACCGATGAACACTGGCTCAGTGGACTTTAATCGAGTATTCGAGGCCGTGGCTGCCACATCAAGCAAGCCACGGCCATTTAGTGATCGGCATGGTTGCGGCATACAAGCCCATTCATATCGTGTTCAAACCATGTTCATATCGCGTTCAGATGGCTTACAAATCGCCAAGCAAAAAATAGCGCATTAGAATGGGCTAAATTGGCCATTTAGTCGTGCCGACATTCTTTAACAGGCTGCGCAGCCACCATTTGTATATGCTTCGGCATAAACCTGCGTTATATCACATATTCGCAACGTTGCATTACAGTCAACCGTACAAGGCATAGCTCGTCTTTTGATGAAAGGGTTGAACAGCTATGGATACATCAGGAAATACCCTAGAACTCTGTATTGATATTCAGCAAAAAGTTGATCAGTCCGTAACGAGTATGTATCAGGATTGGTTAGCTGAGGTAAAAAATCGAAGTATTTTCTTTAAATTATATGCAATCATTTATACGATCGTTTCTCTAGGAATAATATTTAGTTTAAGTAGAAATATGAATTGGCAAGAAATAAATTATCCTATTATCTTTACACTTATAATACTATCTATACTAGCTATACCATTCTATAATTTAATAATTTATCTAAAGAAAAGATTTAATTTAGGTTCAATATCTATATTAATATTAATCAAGGTATACTTTATATGCAGTTTATTTTCTATTTATATCATCTTACATAAATATGGGGAGTTCAATATAATTACAAACCTCGCAAACTCAATTCTTTATAGCCTCTTCTTTACTTTTTTTGCATGGATTATGTTTGGACACATAGTAAATAGAACGTTCTTTGTTATCTTCCTAGAACTGCCATATTCAGAATCTCAATGGATACCATCATTTGAGGCTATTCAGATACAATTAGTTCAGACATTGAAAGATACCTTTGATAAACAGCCCCTTTCAAAATTAACAAATGCCCTTGAACTGCTCCATCAACGACGAGAGAGTCGTATTCATCACACAACTATTCTTAGTTTTGCAGTAGCCGTCCTAGCGCTTTTAGGTATTGTTATTTCTATGAATCCTTCCATATTTACTCAAATCGACAAATTCCTCTTACTCTTTAGTATAACGAAACAACCAACTTCAGGTATGAGTATGACCATGGGTATAGTTATGTTCATTGGTTTGGTTTTGGTGGGCGGCTTTATTAGCGCACGCATTTACTACGGTGCATTTCTTAGCTCATCGACACAGATTGTCTTGCGTGCCTATCTCCAAGATCGCCAGATTGAAGAAGCGAAGAAAGATGCAGCCTTTTTAGAGCGCAGCCTCACCGTATCAACCCCTTCCTGAGAATACCTATTTTGCAGCAACCAATTATCGCGTGAGGAGTGATTGAATGACCACCCATACCACCGTTGGCCTTAATCCCACTGAGCTGCACGTTCTCGTCCTCGTTGCTCGGCTTGGTCGATTGCTGTCTCGCCACCTGCGCACAGCGTGGGGCCATCCGTTTACCGTGACAATTCAGACCATCAATCGCACGTTGGCCAAGCTCGTCGATGCCAAGCTGCTGACTTATTGCGAACACTTTCAATCGCATGGCTATGATCCGCGTGGTGCGATCGGCTGGACGCGCCATGGCCGTTTATACAGTCTCACACCCTTCGGCTGGGAGATGATCAAACAGGCCTTTCCGATGCTCGAGGAAGGCAGTGAGCGGCTCGCTCCAACGATGTTCAATCCCCAACATCAAGCGGAACATCAAATTGAATATGCGGAAGTCATCACCAGTCTGATTCAGTCGCTGCCGTATGTGCCTGGTATTGTCGGCATGAGTAGCTATATCGAGATGGACTTAGGCCCAACCGCACGGCCACGCGCAGACGGCATCGTCGTGGTACGCCGCTGGATCGATGCGACGCAGCCCGATTGCGAGCGCTCGTCGTTATATCCGTGGCTTGGGATTGGAAAGCAAACAGGTCAGATCGATCAACTCTATGCCATCGAGATCGATCGGGGAACCGAGGAACTGAGTATCATCACAGGCAAGGCGCATTCCTATGGGGAGTTGTATCGCTCGAAGTATTGGGAAGGGCGGTATAGTTGGCCGCTGATTGCCTTTACGGTGCCGAGCGAACGCCGGAAACGCGCCGTGCTCGATGCGTGGGAAATCGGCTGGCCCGGCAGTCAACTCCTGATTGCCACCATCGACGATGTTCGTGAATCGGGTATTCTCACACCAATCTGGACAGCCCAGTATACGAAACACGGCCAACGGATTCAGCAGATCCATCGCTTTTTACGGGCGGGGTGGTTTGAGCAAATCATCGCATAAAGATACGAACCGCGCTTCACGCAAAGGTGCGGTCGTGTGAAAAGCAAAAGGCATTAGGACTGTTCAACATGTGGAATCAATAAGTAGAATAGGCTACAATGGAGGAAAGTGATATATAATCTAATTATACTGTAAGATATTATGGCATGAACTCATCATTCTTTAATCTAAATGTACTATAATTCTTATCATAATTACAAGTTTGTAGTAAGGTATGAGGTCAATATGGCATTATCTTTTGTCATGAATATTCCTGACGAAGAGTATCCGACCATTTCGAGTATAGCTTCGTTAACAGACGAGGAATTCGCTTTCCTGATTGAGTCGATAACCCAAACTCCTGTTCGCTATCATCCTAGATCCTTTGCTGCTGCCGTAAGCGAGAAATTCAAATATCCCCATATTGATGCAGAACGGATCATTCGTACAATCATAAGTTTATATGGAGTAAAGAGCCAAATACCGACTTCTACTGATAAATTAGTCCCAAGCATTATTAACGCATTTGTACAGCGAAATCCGGAAATATCAGATGCTGTAATACAAAATCTAGGCCAACGACTAGAGAGACTACTAACACTCTATAGTCCATTAGGTATAGTGGCATCTGCTTACAAAGTAGCATCTGATAGTGAACGATGTATTGTAGATACTCATACATTTTTAGATTTGCGTCCTATTTTTAATGATGATAATCAGGAACTATTGTCAAATGTTATTCTCTATAGGTTAAAGTTAACATATGAAAATAACGACGAACAAAAAGATATAAACTTCACATTTGATATATACGATGTACTTAAATTACGTTATCAGTTAGATTTATTAATAGAAAAATCAAATAATCTTCAAGAAAAATTGGAATCTGTCAATATACATATTCTTGACTCGAATCCATCATAGGAGAAACGATATGGCTACTACTAATAAAAAACCTAAAGTATTTTCTTGGCAGCCTATGGATCTTCTACCTAATCCTAGTATAAAAATCAATCCTCCCGAAGCAGCGTCATGGCTCAGAACTCTTGAACCATTTGTTTTTCAAGCTAACCATGATAACAATGCAGTTGCTCGTATTCCTAAATTAGTAAATGAGGAGGTAATATATATCTATTATGACCCTAGCCAGAAACGAACAATTGAAACTGAACCTTATAATTATGAGCATCGGCAACTTCATGAAACTCCATCTATTAGTAAACAAGTTTTAAGATGGCTTAATAAAGATAAAGATCACTTTGACCATATACATCAGGCTATTGAGAAATCAAGGTTTATGCTTGAGCTGGAAGATAATTGGGATGAAGAGGGTAGCGTTGGATATAAAGAAGATACATGGATTAAGGCAGTCAATTTACTTTTGGATATGGTAAAACAATATTTTGCCATGAATAATCAAAAGATACCTACTCCTATAATTGGCCTTGGCCCAGATGGTAGTATTGATATATCATGGAAACATTCAAATAAACATCTTCTAATAAATGTTGACGCAACTGATGATTTAGTAACATACTCTGGTGATAATGCTGCTGACAACTCTCTTAGCGGATCATTTGACTTAAGTGAGGGTGGTTTATGGTTATTGGTATGGCTGATGAGCTAGCTAATGAGCGTTATGCATCAGAATCTATTCCAGATAAAGACTTTCTGTATATGAGAGTACATAAAAGTTTTATTCAAAATGGAAATCCAGGATATGGGGCATTTAAGCCTCAAGGAGATGGTTTATCAACTGATTGGGACAACTATTCTACTCCTCAAGAAACACGTGCACGTGCCACATCAACAAAAGACCTTCCAATAAATTTGTATGCTGTGGTTAAAATGTCAGTTGCCCTAGTACGTGCAATAACTGAACTAACCGTTGTTCATACACCTATAAATAAGGATGAGGAAAATGGTCCGAATCAAGCACATACCGACATTAAAGGTATTGATATGGCAAATCGTGTACAAGCCAATGTACTTAGAAGAAAACTAAGTGAAATTGCACCTATCGTTTTAGATGTAGGCCAAGAGTAAAAACAAGACCAAAAACATCTAAATACGATGTTTTTGGTCTTGTTTTGTAGTTATCTTTAAATTGTCGTGACAAGCTTCATACCCCGCAAGTCTTGGCCCTCGTTCTTAGGCGATACGCACAATTTTTCACTACAAGTATAATAGCTAGTTGCCGCAATTATGAAGGCGCGGCTTTTCTCACTGAATTATGTGTAACTAAATGCTCCACTACATACCATTGCACACGAGATCACAAAAAATGCTATGCTAAATTCAAACCTTTTTCTCTCATCTCTCCCACAAGCAACTCTGATTTGCGAACCGTTTGTGGTTTTAGTGAGCTTGCGTCAGCCCAGCGAATTGTGTATAGTCTGGATATCCTCGTTGGGGGATTACAATATTGGATAGATTATCACCTTGTATGGCTTCTACCACCTCCGAATCACCTGAATCCTCTTTGGGCATTACAAATAAATACCCTTGACCAGCCTTAGGTAAGTTTTCGTCTTTGGGGGGTTCAAATAGACTGAATCCTCTTTGCAGACTACAAGTTGGTTGGAGCGACTATGCCTTCTGCACGGAAAGCTGGATTCGAAAGATCTCAATCCTCGCCAAGAGATTAGAACTTATCCCATCTCAAGCATTTTGAATATTTGAAATTATCTCAGCATGAACGCAATCCTCGGCAGTATAATAATAACAATCATAAAAAACGCCTGTGATCAGCATCCTGATCACAGGCGTTTTTGCTTGTAAAGCCTGTTTGTTTACTGGATACCCACCTTGGCGGTCACCATCTCCAGCTGTGGCAGTGGCTCCTCGGGCACAAGATGCACTGCCGCCAAATTGAAGCCATCGACCTGCACTTCGGACAACACAAAGCCATTCAGGCGATTGGCCACCGCGCTACTGGTGGGCAGCACATCACGAAACAGCAGCATGTCACCCGGTCGCGCTTCGGTCGCTGGATAGACCATGCCATCCACGGTTTCCAGCACCGCACAGGTCAGACTGGCAGCGGCTTCGCCTTTGGCGGCATCACTCAGAAATACACTGGTTCGTTGCGTGGCCACGGCGAGCGTCCCACTATCAACCATCAGCGCCGTGCGCCGAATCAATCCGCTATTGGCCAAGGCTTGGGCATCGGTTTGGATGGGCGTGCGCTGGCGTTGGCCCTGCTCATCCTCATACACCCCATAGCCACTCGTCCAGCGTCCATCGCTATTGCCGCCTTGGGTATAGCTGCATTGCTCGGTACTCACATACCATACCCGCCCTGACTGGCGTGGCCGCACAAACAGTACCCCATCTTCATCAACACCCCAGACCCATGGACGGTTACTGGTATCCCCCAGCTGCACCTGCTCACTCAAGATCGTCGCCCACGGCAGATCTTCTGCCACCAGATTGGCGATATCGACGAGCGGACTTTGCACTTTGCCATCGCTATTAAAGACCGCCCATGGATTGACCGCCAATACCTCACTCAAGGCATACTTGGCCAATTGATCCAGCGTGACGGTTGCTGTGGTGACAGCTTTGACCCGCACATTAGTAATCACCAACTCAATATCGCCATCATTCCCATCCCATAGCGGCTCGACCAGATCGCTGCCAAGGTGCGCATTGCGAAACACGGCAGTAAAGGTCGTCGCAGTCGTGGCCGTCACGACGACTTCCTCCGGATCCGCGCCGCCAATCGCCAACTTGGCATTGACCGCGATCCCCGCCATCGTGCCAGGCGTGACCGTGCGCGTACCTGCCGTAATCGCTGCGGTATGCAGATTCGTGGCTGCACGGGTACAAAACAGATTGAAGCCCAAGCGCGAACAGCCCACGCCACTCAGGAAGCTCAGCGTGCCGCTTTGGGTGGTAATTCCGGTCGCGCCGATGCCAACGCCATCAAGCGTCCAAAGCGAGGATAAAAAGGTTGTGCCATCGTAGCGGCTGAGGCTGGCTCGCCATCCAGCAGGCGCTTTCAGGGTGTAGCTCGCCTCGATGGTTTGCCACTGGACACTCGCCGCAGCGGGCTGCGCAATCGAGAGCATGCCAATACTGCTGGTGGTAAAGCCATTGCCGCCCGATGGGGCAATCCGCAAGCGCCGCTCGGTTTCGAAGCTGAAGCGCTCGGGCGTGCGGCTCGGAATCAGGTCGCTGGGCACGTCCTGCCAATCACCATAGCGCGTGCTACTCCACCAGCCCGTGTGGGGAATATCTTCGAGCGCTTTGACGAGGCCCAAGGCCAAGATCTGGATTGAGACAGCCCCATCCGCCGTGCGGATAATCGTCACATCGTCGCCAGCGGCGCGGCCCCACCAGATGCGCTTCGAGCAGCGATTGAAGACTTTGACATAGACAAACGGCAGCGTTTTGAACCAATAGGCTTCCGGCATGGTGCAGGGCATGGTGACACTGAGATCACCACAGCCCTGCTCGGTATAGCGCCACGTGGCGGCGGTCACCCGATCGGAGACATCCAGCATTTGGCTACTCGTCAGATCCTGTATGAGAATTTGGAATTGGGGATCAAGCATTATTGCCTCGCTTACTCTGGCATCCGGTAGGCCCGATAGCGGTCAAGGGTCAGCACATAATTGGTCACGGCGCTGGCTGCATCGACAATCCGCCAGTTGGTGCTATAGGTTCCGACATAGACCGCATCAAGATTGGCATCGGCTCCCGCTACGGTTTGGGCAGGAACCTGTACGGGCAAGCGACCCCGTGCACCAACAAACTTGCCCGTAATCGCCACCCGTGGGCGATAGGTGGGTTGGAAGTCCAAGACAAAGCCGGTAGGACTGCTATTTAAGGTGAAGGGTTCAAGGATGCGCACGCCATGCTCAGGGCGGGTGGTATCGACGAGGTAGCTGGTTTCAATATCGACGGTCGCGGCGGCGCTGGCGGTCACCCGATAGCGCAAGCGGGTGCTGACGCTATTAATCGCAATCTCGCGGAAGATCACCAGTTGCGGGTTGGTCGTGCTGCCGCCACTGACGACCTCTTCGGGCGAGACGAGGCTTTGACCATTCTCCAGATTGTCGAGGATGGCCGCAATCCGCACACTCACGCCAGCGGTGCGCACGGCAATCTTGGTCACCACCGTTTGCCGCCCACTCACGCTAAAGCCACCCGTATGCTGCGGAGTCGTGCTCGTCACACCAGCACTCAGGGTTCCCCGTAAGACAAAGGTATCGCGAGCTTTTTGGGCCGACTGGTTGTTACTGGCCCACGTGGCATCGGTGCTCCAGCTACTGCCCGCCACCACCTGAATCCCGCCTTGTTTACTCACCAGCAACGCCGAGAGCGGCATGTTCAAGAAGCCACTGCTGGTTGGGGGATAGTTGCCCGCCACGGTCACGCGAGCAGGCGAGGCAGTCGCATGCAGGGTTGCGCCAAAGTTCAGGCTCATCACGCTGCCATTGGCCACACTGGCTGAGGTGACCCGATCATAGTCACTGATCTCGCTCGGCAACCACCAGCCGCCTGACTGAAAGCTGATCGCCACCCCGTTAATGCCGGGCGGAATCGCTTGCAAATCGGTATCGATCAGTCCAGCAGGCACATCGGGCACGGTCGCATCGAGCAGGCTGCGCACGAGCGGCGTGCTGCGATTACTGCCAAAGGGTTGAAACAGCACCCGTGGCCGAAGGCTGTCATACTGCTCGGGAGCCGTGCGGTAATAGGTCGCGGCGGTCAGAATCCGCCCTAGTTTTTGCAGCCGACTCATGGCATCCGCTGCCGTGCTGCCCACAATATTGATCAGCCACTGGGTTTCCACCGGACGATCATCGTGGGTGCTAGGAATCGCTCCGCCGCCCAAGACAAAGGTGGCATCGGCTCCCGCGCTGGGGTCGCCAATCGTAAAGGTATCGGTTCCGGCAATCAATGAACAGGTGCGTTGGGTCGTTGGCATACGATTCGTCCTTTTCTATTCCGACAAGAGGTACATATATCTAGATATATGTACCTCTTGTCACTCACTTACCGGATCAGCGTGGTGGATTTCATGCGCTGCCGGACCTGGCTTTGTTGGCCCATCCCTTGGTTGTTTTGGGCCAGAATCCGGCGTAAGAGCGCTTCGATTTGGGCAAGGGTCAAGCCGCCTGCCTGAATGGCCACGTTGGTTGGCCCCGCTGCGGCAACGGTCGGGGGATAGTCACGCGGGGCTGGCTGCACTAAGGGCGTAGGCGTGACGGTGGGCAGGCGATCGGCACGCGACCGATTGACCCGTTCGGTTTCACTGAGTTTGAGCAGATAGTCAATCCCACCTGCTTTGCGAATGCCATCGGAGCGAGTCGGATCAACAATAATTTCGCGGGCATGGGCCTGCACCACCATATCGCGAGTCAACCCCATATCCCCCGTGCCAAGGGCATAGCTGGCTTCCACCTTATTGTGGATGGTAAAATCTGCATCCTCACCAGGCGCGGCAGTGCCACTCGGTGCTTGGCCAACAGCGTTCGCGGCATTGCTCGCGGCGCTGGCCACAAGGCCATAGAGCGCGATTGTGGCATCAGCCCACGTTTGATGCGCCTGTAACTGCTCGGTTTGTTTGTCCAGAATTCCGCGCATGGTGTCGGCAAAGTCATCGCGCAGCTTGGCCTGTGCCTCGCTATAGTCGGCGTTCTCGCTGGCCAAGGCCTCATCGCGTTCGGCTTTCAGGCTATCGTTGGCGGTTTCCAAGTCGCTCAGGCGCTTGGCCGCAAGGTCGTCCTTAATCTGATCGGCTTTATCTAACAGCCGCAGCTGCTCTTCTAGATCCGCGCGATCGGCAGCGGTCAAGTCCGCCGTGTCGTCGGCCAACTGTTGGCGCAGCTGGCGCATGCGATCGGTGCGTTGCTGATCGGCTTCAATTTCTTCTTCGGCGGCTTTGAGATAGGCATCGGCCTCTTTGGCGCGACCTGCCTGCGCCATCGCTTGGGCTTTATCCCATGCCTCGGTTTGCTTGCGCAGCGCCTCGGCCCGATCGTCTTTGTGCATGCTGGCCACGGATTCGAGGAAATCGGCTTGATCGGCAAACTTCTGGCGATTGAAGGACTGCTCCGCCGCCAAGGCTTTGCGGTGATAGTCATCCTCGATTTTGCGCACCGTGGCATAGTGATCACGGGTCAACCGTTCGGCCTTCTCCTGAAAATCCTCTTTGGCCTTGGCAATCTTGGCTTCGGTCTGCTCGGCCTGTTTGATCCGTTGCTCGGCTTCGCGTTGGCTGGCGGATTGACCACGGCTGCCACTCCCACTCCCGCCACCACTTCGGCGGGTCGGATTGCGAGCCGTGCGCACCCGTTCGGCATTGCGGCGATTGAACTCTCCCGCTTGGCGTTCGGCCTCGCGTTGCCGCGCCGCTGCGCCTGCCGGATTGACCAGATCTTGTGCCCGATCGGCCACCGCATCTTTGTATTGACGCTGATCACGCGGGTCGATGCCCTCAGCGCGGAGATCATTGCGCGAAGCGGTGGTATTGCGTGGCAGCTGCGCGACCCCTTCCATCAGGGCTTTATAGGCCAGCGCATCGCCTGCGGTTTGGGCCGCAGCGGCGAGATCGTAGAGGCTACTGGTTTCGGCGGCTAATGCGCCAATATGATCATCGGCAGCCAGTCGTGCGTTTTGGGTCAAGAGCGCAAGGGTTTCTTGCTCCATACTGGCTTCGATCGTGGCATCGATTTTGGCGTACAGGCTCTCGGTATGGACATCGACCGCTGCGGTAAAGTCATCCGTGCTGACCGTGGCTTCGCGGGTGGCACTGGCAACGAGCAGGGTTGCCCCTTCCAAGCGGGTCAGTTCAATTTCATCCTGCACCACCTGTTGCTCAATCTCATTGAGCGCCTGCTGGTAGAGGGTCGCATCAATCGATCCGGCACTGAAGGCAAAGGTCGTGGCTTCGACCGCCCCGCGTGCCCGTTCGCTTTTGTCGGACAAGGTATCAGCCCGCGTCGCCAGCTCGGCAATCGCGGTGGTGGAGAGTCCGGCAGCCTCAGCTTTGCGCACAAACGCATCACCTAAGCCCCGCACCCGATCCATCGCCGCCTGCGCATCCATGCCCGTGTTGAGAAAGGCTTCGGCCAAGTGATATTGGCCCTCGGTGACCATGCCCTCCGTGGCATCGAGGTCGGTCAAGATTTGGCGATAGGTGGCAAAGCTCTTTCCCGATTGAATCGCTTTGTAATCCACCTCATCGAGCCGCTGCGCAAGGGTAAAGTTTTGACTGGTCAGGCGATCGAGCACATCAATGCCTTCGGCAAAGAAGCCCACGATATTGCCTGCCAGCACCTTCAGGCTGTTGCTAAAGTTTTGCAAATGGGCTTCGGCACGAGCGATTTTGGCCGCATTCGAATCGACATCCACGCCGACATCGTTGATCATCTGCTGGCCACTCTGCATCACCGCCTGTTGGAAGGCCAGCGCCTTCTCTTGATCGGTCAGGGCCATCACGGTTTTGCCCAGTGACGCGGCATAGTCCTGATTGGCCTTGGCCACATCGACCGTGATCCCCAAGTTGTCGATGATCATCTTCGAGTTTCGCGCGAGACCCGTGACCAGCGAATCAAACATGAAGTTGATATCTTCGCCTGTCGCTTTGCTGGCTGCACGGGCAATCTCCAAGAGCTTCGGCACATCCTTGGCCAAGCGATCGCCTGCCAGCAATACCGCCTTATTGGCCCCAATCATCAGATTGGTTTCGCTGATTGTGCCTGCACTGGCCTGCTTCAGCGCTGCCAGATAGGCAGTGCTCGACGTACCCGACTTCCGCGCAAGGTTGTCGAAGGCTTCCTCAACCCCTTCGATCGCCGCTCCTTCCTTGCCCCACTGCACCACCTTGCGTACCGCCTCCACCCCAACATAGGCTTTAGCCACGCCCATCAGCCCATCGGTGAGACCACCAAGCGAGCCTTTCGATTCAGTCATGGCAGTGTCTTCGCGGCGCATGGCATCGGCGGCGCTCAGCGTGCGCTGCTCCAGCTGGCGCATACTGACACTGGCCTTCTCGATACTGATCACCTTGCGTTCAATCGCATCACTCGTCGATCGTGCCTGCTGTTGCAATTTATCGAGTGAGCGCTCCAACGTGGCGATAGTCGTGGCATTGCTATCGGCTTTGGCGCGTTCCTGCTCCAGCGCCCGGGTGGTTGCCTCGATCGTGCTTTCGAGTTTGGCTTGTTTGCCCGTGAGGTCGGTGATCGACTTGGCCACGAGGTCTTGGGATTGCCCCGCCAAGCGGTATTTATCCGCCAGCGTTTGCACCGTCGCAGCGGCGCGGGTCGATTGCTCGCTCAGGGACGCAAGCTGGCCACCAGCAGCGGCAAGTTTGCTGGTGGCCTCATCGCGGAGGGAGAGAATCAGTTCAAGCGTTTCTTCCGCCACGGCCCTGCTCCTCGGCTTGCCAGTCGCTTTCCGCATTGGCACGCGCGATTAATTCATCAATAAAGCCAGCGGGTTGCTGGCGAATTTGCTCATACGTCCAGCCAAAGCGCATGGCTAAGGCCACCTCAGCATCGTAATCACCGATCCGCGTGGCCACTGCGCCACTTAGCTGGGCGTACCAACCCCAGTAGAGCTGCTCGGCGTGGCTGAAGCTGTACTGCTGGTGTCGTCCGTTAATGGTGCGGCCTTTGGGTAGATCACCGCCTCCGCATGGGCCACGGCCCGTTGTACCAGCGGATCACGCGCATCGAGCGCCGCAATGCTGGTGCGGGTGAGCGGCATGGCATCAAACGATGGGCCTGACCAATCCTCGATTGTGGCTTCGAGCATCAGCAACTGGCGGCGATAGGTCGTGACATACTCACCCTCAATCTGCATCAAGGCATCGGCATAATCGGCGCGTTGGCCATAGGTCAAGCCCGTGCGCATGGTGATCGTGTCCTCCGCATCGGTCAGGTCAATGGTGGTGGTTGGGGTAAAACGGCTCATACAGGCATCCTTTTCACAAGTGAACATCTATCAACGTTGCGCGAAAACCGTGGCTTATACCGTGGTTTTGGTGTTTTGGCAGGCGATGCGCAGATCGCTACCAATCGTGGGTTCATAGGCGTGATCCAAGGTGAGTTTGATCGTGCGAGCGTTCTTCTGTGCGCCCCACGTCATCGCTTTGAGCACCCCATAGCCATCGACTTCGAGATAGCGATAGCTCGGATTCCCCGCCACGGTCTCGATGAACGAGCCGTTATGGCGCACGCGCACCTTACAGCGCACGCCGTTGCGCCAGCGGTCGTAATCGGTCAGGTCATCAAAGTAGAGCGTGAGGATGGTTTGGGGCGAACTCACCCCCACATTGACCCGATTCCACGTGCGGTTGCCACTGGGGCCACTGGCCGACTTATCGGGTTCTAACCCCGGTTGAAAGGTGTGCTCGACCTGAATCACACGAAAGGTCGCGGGGGTTGTGCCAATCGCATCGCTGCCTTGGTCAATCCAGCACTCTAAGTCACTGGGAATTACTAGATCGCCAGCGGTTTGGGCAGGCAATGCAGGCGTGGTGACGGCTTCCATAAATTGGGCAAAGCCATCGAGATCGAGCTTGGTGGCCGCATTGCCCACGACATTGCTGGTCAGTTTGAGATTGTTCAGCCCACCAAACGCGGCGCGAAAGGTTTGCACATTCGGATCGCCAAACCAGAGCGTCGCAAATTTGGTATTGGCACTGGTCATCACGCGGGTGGCTTCCCACAAGCGCCCCAGCGTTGCCCCCGCTGGAGTCGTTGGCGTAGTGAGCGCTCCGTTGTGCATCATCTGGAGCAGAAAGGGGATGAGATCGAGATCAAGGCCACCGCTGGCTTTCCATTTGGATTGGCGATTGACCACGGCAGAGCGATAGATCTTGGCCAACGTGCCGCGCGATTCTTCCGGCTCGTCGTGGGCAATTTCGGGATCAACTTGGCCTTTGGCAGTGACATAGTGGGTGGGCGCACTGGCAGGCGTGCCCGCCGTGGCTTCCCGCGCCATCGCGAAATATTCAAAGGCAATTTGTTGGGCAATGGTCATGCAGCACCTCCTCGGCGGCGCACACTGGTCGCCGTCGGCGTTGGCTCAGGGTCAATCGGTGGTTCGGGTTCAGGGTCAGCGGGTGGCCCAGGGTCAGCAGGTGGCTCTGGCTCCGCTGGTGGTTCTGGTTCGCTCGGAATCTCAGGCGCTGGATCGGGTTCGGGCAAGCGTTCCGCCAGATACGCCAGACCCGCAGGCGTTGGCTGGTACATCGCCGCTGCGGCCACACTGCGCAGCTGCCAATCGGCCATCTGTTCGCCGTGGGTTGCGGTCAGGTTGGCCAACGGAATGCCCGGCAAAAAGCCGTCATCAGGCGTGGCCACGTAGGTAAAATAGATCATTGCAGGGTAATCCTTGTATACAGATCGAGCGCTCGGTACAGGTTCTTGCCACCAATCGCGACCCACACCGCTTCCGCCCGTTCGACCGTCGCAATCCCTCGTCGCAGGGCGATCCAGTTGCCTAAGCGTCGCCCTTCTGAGGAACCGTTGATCGTGGCTGGCAGGTCAAAGACATAGGGCATCACCGCCGCTTCACAGCGATCGCTGCCAGCATCGGCCACCACGAGGCGCGAGAGAATCACGACCTCGCTGATCGCCACAGGCGTACTGGGGGCATAGGTGACGTGCTCGAGCAAACTGTAGAGCGTCGGGCACTGGCTGATCGTCTTGGGTTCTTCGGTTAGCAACGCGACATTCTGGCCACTGGCATTCAGCCGGACCAAGCTCGGCAGCAGGGCGAAACGTAGGTGCAGCTGGTCAATGATGGCCTGATAGGTGATGGTCATGGGCGACCTCGTAACTCACTCATTAAGTCGGCAGCAGCCAGCTTCAGCAGCAAGGACAGACTGGGCCGCGCGTCGGTCAGGCCGCGCCGCATGAACGGATTCGCGCGTGTGCCCGGGTGGCGAACCATCCGCGTGCGCACCCAGCGGCCACCAATTTGGAACGCCAGCAGCGCCGCACCGCCCCCGATCGTGCGAGCCGCTTCGCGCGAGGTGAATTTGGGCAGAATCACATGCGGCTTCGTACCCGCATGGACAAACACGGCATAGGGCGTGCGGTTATAAATTCGGCCTTTGGCCCCCGTGCTCAGGATTTCGTGGCGCGTATTGGCCTTGAGATGCCCCTCTTTGATCGGAGTCGCTTGCTCGATCGCGCTTTTGACCGTGAGCACCACCCGTTGCAGCACCTCGGCCCGCCATGGGGGTGGCACACCGCGTTGGAGCGCCATAGCCACGGTTCTTAGGCTCGCCATGGCGCAACCACACTCTCCAAAATCGCCAGTTGTTGCTTGGTCAAGCCTGCTACCACCCGCGTCATGCCCTGCCCATGCACGCCAACGCTATCGATCATGCCGCCCGTGGTGCGCGAGCGATAGAGATTAATGGTCAGCTGCAGCGCCACATCGACGACCGCAGGCGGCACGGCCCCATAACCCCAAATGGCCGTAATCCGATACAGCGCATGATCCGTCCAGCTCGTGGCCCAATAGCCATCCCACACCGCGTCCGCATGCAGCACCCCGCATGCATCTTCGAGCCACGCCGTCGCCGCCAGCGGCTGCCATGCGCCGTGCAGCCGTTGCTCAATCAGGCTAATACTGCCAATCACATGGGCTGCGAGCGTCAAGGTCGGCAGCGGCAATCCGGTGACCACGCGCATCGTGGCCACCGGATTGGGCACAAACTCAAAGGTCGGATCGTGCAGCAAGGCGCGAAGGGCCGAGCGCACAATATCCGAGGCCCGCACCACATAGGGTTCCAGCAGCGCAGGATCGGCAGGCAGATCCTCAGACTGGGCTTGGACTTCGGCAACGCTCACATACAGCATGGTGGCTTATCCTTCCTTGGTTGGGGCTTTCTTGGCTGGCTTTGCATCAGCCTCATCCAGCGGCGCATCGACGACGCGATAAGCGGGATCAGCGGCGAGGCGATCGGCCAGCTCGCCATCGACTTCCCACGTCACACCCGTTTCGGTATTCAACACCCACATATAGCGCTCCTTACTCGGCAATCGCCCATCTGTTCTAACTCCGATTGGCGGTCATCACGGCAAAGGCGGTGGGCCGCACGACCTTCGCGCCATAGACATGCAAGCCTTTCACCGCATCGGCAAAGCGCTTTTCCGGACGATAGCCTTCGACCTTGACGATTTGCTCGGCAAACGAGATTGCCATGGGGTGACCTGCCATAATCTTGTATTTGGCTCCCGCCACGTTGGGCACGCTATTCGACTTCAACACGCTAAACCCCGCAGCAGAACCAATCTGACCATTGCGCAACACCTGATCGCTGCTTGCCGAGCCAACGCCGACGAAGCGATCATCTTTGAGCAATAAGCCGTGAAACCATGGCGGCACGATCGTCCAGCGGCCTTCGGATGGCACATTCGCCTCATCGAGCAGCGTGCCCAAATCCACCAAGTAATCGTAGGCATTGGCACTGGTGGGCGTGACAGGCGTGGTGTCGTTGCCAATCACATTGCCAGCGGCCACGCCCGTATAGAGCGAGGCGATAAAGCCATCGCTGACATCGCGCAGGCCATAGCTGGCTTCTTTCATGGCCTCATCCATCACGCTGGGTTTTTGTTGAGCGCGATCGATATCATCAACTTGGAAGTTGAAGTATTTGGCTTGGTTGATCAGCAAGGTCATTTGGGCATCCGTCAAGGTTTCAGGGTCGCCAATGTTGGTATTCTTGGTGTAATTGCCAATCGTGACCGGGCCAATGCTGTTAATCTTGACGGTATCGCCTGCATCGCGAATCTCGCCCTCATACTCGCGATTGACCACGCCTGCTTGCCCGTAAACATGGGCACGATGCAGATTCGAGAGAATCCGCGCACTCCAGACCACTGGAATGAAATTAGTCAGCGCCATCGTGGTTCCTTTCTGGCACGCCATGCGTGCGGATAATGCTTAGCCTTGGCGAGCTAAGTAGGCTTGGATTGCATCCCAGTTGGTATTGATTTGCTCGGGAGTCATGCGTTCAATCGCCGCCTTGGTCAGGGCTGGTGTCCGCGCCGGATTGGCTGGACTGGTTCCGACCGGAGCAGGCGCAGCCGTTCCACCAGCAGCTGGCTTGGCCAAGTAGGGATAGGTCGTAAGCAAGCTGGCAATCGCGGCATCGAGCGGCTTGGGCTGGCCCTGCTCATCAAACTCCGGCGTAACCAAGCGCCCCAGTAACCCCGCATCGAGGCCATGGGCCGCAGCGGTTTGCTCAATCAATCGAGCGCCGCGCTCGCTGCGCAACGCCGCCCGATCGGCTTCGAGTTGGGTTTCCAACGTGGCCAAGCGTGCCTGCAAGTCCGGTATTCCGGCATCCGCAGCAGGCGGCGCAGCAGGTGGCACAGCGGCGGGTGGTGCTGCTGGCGGTGTGGGCGGGACAACGGGCACGGTCGGCGTAGGACTTGGCGGCGCAGCAGGTGGCGTGGGATCACCACCACTGCCCCCGCCATCATCGGCGTTCAGTCGGCGCTGCGGCATCAGGATTCGAATCATCAGCATCTCCTTTGGATGTCATGGGGTCGTGGTCGGGCGGCGTTTCGGCCTGCCGCTGCTCGCGTTCATGGGCGGGGTCATAGCCCAGTTGGGTCAACAGCGTGGCTTCACTTACGCCGAGCGTGCGATCGGCCTGTGCGACGACGCGTTCGGCCTGTGGGTCGGTGGGCAGCATCGAATCCCATACCACCGTGGTCGTGGTCTCGGGAAAGCCGCCAATCATCAGCAAGCGGCGATTGAGTTCGCTCAGGAAATCGCCATAGAGCATGCGTTTTTGCACGGTCTTTTGCAGTAAGGGGCCATAGAGGATTTGCAAGGCTAAGCCGCTCAGGTTGCCCAGATCCTCGACCTTGCCCGTCGCAATCTCTGGTGTTTGGGCTACCTCGTGAATACTGCTCTTGATCCGGCTGTGGTGGTCAAGACTGGCCGCCAACTCGCTCTGCATCTCGACAATGCTCAGGTCGGCATTGGGCGGAATAAAGACCGTGCGGTCGCGCCCATGCTTGAGCTGCGCAGGGTCCATCCCCTTGGCCACGGTGAGCGGCTGGGCATAGAAGCGCACAATCCGTTGTTGATTGGATAAGGTGAAATCGCCCGCATTGACCAGGGCAATCAGGTCGGGCGTGATATCGGCCTCGCCCCAGTATTCATTCGGCGCGGCGAGGTTTTGACTATCGACGATCGGCGGGAACGGATAGGGCCATGGCGCTTCATGCAGGGTATCAAAGGCCTGTTTATCGGGCTGGCTGCGTTGGTCAAGAATGCGCCAGCCGGTATCAGTGCGCTCGATGCGTTGGCGGATACTCACGAGCACTTCACGATTGCCCTGCCATTCGTAGGCACTGTAGTCAATCAGGTAGCATTCCACCCGATCCAGATCGTCCGCCGCCCAGCGCACGGTCACGGTCGCCGGATCGAGAATCACGATGCGCGGCAGCGGCTGCTCTGGATAGATCCGCGCAAAGATGTGGCCACACAAGCCCCCGTTGATGCCTTGTTTGTAGAGCCACGTCATCTTTTTGGCCGCATTCCAGATACGATCAAGATACTGGATGCGTGGGTCGTCAGGCGGGGCATCAGGCACGCTAAACGCCACCTGATCGCCAAACAAGAACGAGACTGAGGTCTGGACAATCAGCTTAATCAGATTGACCCGCACGTTGTCGTTGGGTCGTCCGGCTTCGATTGGCAGCGGGGGCGTATCCTGTTTGCGATAGGCTTCCCACGCCGCGCGAAACTGCTGCAAGCGCTGAAAATCATCAGCCACGCGTTGCCCATGCAGGTGCTGACTAATGATGCTACTGGTGGCGGTTGGTGGAAACATACCCATTCCTGCTGCTTTCTTACCAAAGACTTGGGCCAAAACTGACGATCGGGGCGGGGGCATAGGCCAAATTGACCGCATCCATGCCATCGGGACTGCGCTTAATCCGTTTCTTGGTGTCGGCTTTTGGCTCGACGACCCGCCGTCCCTGACTATCTTGCTTCCACGTGGGAGCCATCGCTTGGCGACGCAGCTCGCGGCGGGTTTCCGCATCGAGCGCAACGAAGCTCAGACGTTGCTCCATCGCCCGTTCGGCCACACTGAACCATAATTCGCTACGGCGATTGGGATACTTCTCGGGATCGTAGGCCGTGCGTGCCCCACTGACTCCGAGGAAGGTATAGCCGTCGGCGAGATCGACCACGCCGCCGCCGATGCCGTCATCGTCGATTTTGACCGCAACGGCGCGACCATCAACCCCACATCGTCGCCCATATTCGTTGGCCAATTGCTTCAAGCGCCCTGCGGTTTCGACCGTGCTCCAGCCATTGGCCGCTTCGTGATAGAGACTGTGGCCGCCACGGCGCACATGAATCTCGGTAAAGTCATCGCCATAGCGGGCGACATCACAGCCCAGCTCGCACGGTTCATCACTCGCAGGCAACAGCAGGCTTTCTGCCACCTGAAACGCGCCATCGCTCCAAACATTGTTGGTCGCTTGGGATGGCCAACGGCCCAACAACCGCGCTTCGGCGATCGGTCCAGGCCGATACCAGGCATCCCGCCAGTGAATATCGGTGGCGCGTTTTGGTTCTTCGGGGCTGAGTGCGCGACACCACTTTTTGAGCAAGGTATCGACGCGGCTCAGGCGAATCGCCGAGGGAAACGGCGGCGGCAAGCCCTGCAATTCGGCCAGAATGTTAGGATGCTCGAGCACGCTCATCGAAATGACATGCCAACCCCCACTCAATTCCTCAGCATAGGCTTGCGAGCTGGTATCGGTCGGATTGAAAATCGCCAGCCATGCGCCGCCCTCGTTGAACATCGACTCTGCGGTTTCCCAAAACACACTGGCCACGCCAACCGCTTCATCAAAGATGAACAGGGTATGCGGCGAGTGATGGCCTTGAAACGAATCACCATCTTTGGCCGTGAAGCCATGGGCGAAATGGTCGGGCGTACTCTCCAAGCGCGGCGACTTAGGGCCAGTAAAGCCCGCGCGTCCGCGCCGCTGCATGCGCACTTCCTTCCAAAGCAGGTCACGCACTTGGCGATCGGTGGGGGCGGTTGTCAGCACCAGTCCCGGGTCAAAACTGTCGTACCACCAGTTGACTAAGCCGCCGCCAAGGTGGGTTTTGCCAACCTTATGACACGCTTTGACCAACGTGCGATACGGCGGCGTGAGCAACGACCGCGCGATCAGTTCCTGCTTCGTCCACCAAACTTCCCCTAACACCTCCCGCGCATAGGCCACCGGATCATGGGCATAGGGCAACACCGTGCGTTTCCCGCCAACGGCAAGGCTAAGATCGGAAAACAGGGAACTCCAGAGCGTGTCGCGCTTGGAGGGTGGCGAGAATCCGTTGCTTGGTCGATTCATCGGCCTCTCCAATCGCTGTCAGCACCGCTTGTTGGAAGCGGCGCACTTCATCGACATCAACCAACAACTTGAGAATGGCCAAACTGGTTTTGATGTGTTCGCGCACTTCGCGCAGCGCCGCCACATGCACGGCAATCGGCGTGCGACTGGTGTACTCACCATCAACTTCGACAATGCCCGTTTCGAGCTTGTTCACCAGATCGAGCACCCGTTGGTAGTTGTCACTGAGCGCCGCACGACTATCCCAGAGGGACGAGCCAGCCCGTTCGACGACCGCCGCATGTTGCATGAGCGTCGGCGCGGTCGCCGTCGGCAGTGATTCGAAAAAGCGCTGCACGGTGCTGACCGACAAGCCGAAGTCCCGCGCGATCTGGCGTTGGCTCGATCCCGCTTTGGCAGCGGCGAGCAGCTGGTTGGCAAGCTCATCGGTAATCGTGCTTTTGCGTCCCATGGCAGCCTCAGGGTGATGCGACAATGATTCGAAATGATTCGGTATGAATGGATTAGTGATTCGAAATGGGTGGTGCTGGCAACAAGGCGACCAACCGCACAAGCCGTTGGCGCACGGCCTGCACCTCGGTCGCCAGCGTCTCAACCTGCTCAAGCACCGCTTCGAGTTGCGCTCGTGTGACCGTGGCCACTGGACGCTCCCCGCGTTTCTTGAGCAGGCGATGGGCTTGGTCTTTACTCAGGCCCGCAATCCGCCCCGCTGCACTTGCATTGCCACTGGCATCATAGGCCTGCCAAAACAGCGTGATTTGGTCAGCCGGAAGGCGACGTGGCATGCGATCTCCTTGAAAAGTTTGCGGTGGGGCGGGGGAACACAGTCACATTGCTGCTCTAGCCCCGCCCACGGCGCAGCCGCACCGCCGCTGATCGTCGCCGAAGCGACATTATGGGTGGGTTCGCCACCACTGTTTCAAACGTTCCACTTCTTCGGTAAACAACCATTCGATCGTGCCCTGCGGTGTAAAGCGTGCGCCGCTGCGCTCGAAGAGTTGATACTGATGGCCATCAGGATGGCGAAAGAAGGGAGTCAGGGCATAGCCCGGCGCAAATTGCGACGGATGCCACAGACCACCACTGCTTTGCCATGCCACTTTGAGTTCAAGCGCCACCGGATAGGTTCCGGCTGGTTGGACCGGAGCGATCAGGGCCGCTCGCCAGTCATAGAAGCTGCGATCCGTCCAGTCGGAAGGATCGGGCTTGCGTCCCGCAGGCAAAGCCACAAAGCGATGGGTTTCGATCGCGCCGAGGACAATTGACCAGTCGGCCATCAGGCGTTGGCAGAGCCATGCGAGGGCCGCGCGTTGCTCGTGAGTCCATGCCTCACCAACCGCGTGATGGCATTCGATGCCAATCGAGCGACTATTGATCCAGTCGTCCTTAGCGGCTCCGGCATGCCAGGCCCGATAGATCGGCGGCAGAATCTCGGCAATCTGGCCGCGTTGGCCAACCAAATAATGCGCACCCACCCCGCTACTGGCTTCCAAGTAGTCGGCTTCAGCTTCAAAACTGCTGCCGCGATTGCCATTGGTCGTGTGAATCACGGCAGAACTGGGCTTGATGCCTTTGGGGCGATAGTCCCAGCCCGTGCCAACGGGGCGGTGATGTTTGCGCCAGCGCAGATCGATCACGAAGGTCATGACGTGGGTGCTCCAAAATGCTTCTGATATTCGGCATGTAACAGGTCAATGAGGAACTTCGGATCAAAGCGTAGGCCCAGCTCGGTCAGATAGCGACTTGCGGCCTCCACGCCCTTGGCTTCAATCTGGTGGCGCACCCCATCCGGCGTAATGCCATAGCTTTGGGCCACCCGCAGGCCGACCTTGATCGCGCTATAGAGGGTGTCCCGCTCTTCGCGACTGAGCAGCGCCGTGGCTTTATCTTCCAACGCCCGGGCGATGCGGCGACCGATCCGCGCGGCGACGGCGAGCGCCAACGGCACAAGCACGGCGAGCAACAGCTGCACAAGAGTACTCAACAAACTGGCGGAAACAGCGGTGGTCATACGGTCTCTCCTTTTTTGCTGGGGCGTGGCCGCGTGCTGGGATTGGGACTAGGGCGCGGCTGCCGGAAAAAGCCAAACATCTCGGCCAACAACTGAGTATGGACTTCTTGCCCTTCGCGCAGACGGCCCATTTCGTCCGACACCACCTCCAGTGTGTGCTTCAGCCCCGTCATGGCAACGGTATTGTCGATAAAGGCGGTCAAGACCTTGGCTTCGGCTTGGCTTTCAGCCTTGCGGCGTTGAGCCACAAGGTCAGGACGCAGGCGTTCTTTGAGCAGTGGCCAGACTTCGCGGTAGAGGAACCACCCCACCAGAAAGAGGCTGGGGCCATACACTTTGAGCAAGTCTCCTTCGGTCATAGGTGGTTCCTCCAACGGGCATAAAAAAAGCGGCCACCAACCCTCAGCTGAGGGTTGATAGCCGCGTCTCGTAACTACTGACTATCCGAATGATTCGATTGTTGCTCCGGTGGCGCTCTAGGCCGCAGCGGATGGACGACGAAGGACTTTGGGCACATCGATGGGAGCCACAATGGGCGCATGATACAGGGTCAGGGCGGCTTCGGTATAGCGATGGCGACTAAAGGTCATTTCGCCTTCAATATACAGCGTGCCGCTGCCGCTCAGGAATTTCAGGGCCAGCGCATCAACGCGGGCTTCAAATTCGTGATTGCTTTCGCCAGGGCGAATCCGATAGGTAAAGCGTGCGCCGAACAGCCGTCGCTGCGTAGATGTGCTGGGTAATGCTGCGTTCGGATCGGGCGGGGTTCCCCACACAAAGTACTTGGTGCCAAATTCCGTTGCATCCGCATCCGGATCGCCATAGATGGTGCGTAGCGTCTCTGGAAGCATATCCCCTCCTCGGTGGGGAAATAAAAAACGCCCCGATGTGTGCGACACATCGTAGGCGGTCATCCGTCCTTACGGTACGAATACTATACCAGCACCCATGTGCGCTTGTCAAGCAATGGTTTGCTGCAACAAATTTCATAGAGTATCGTATACTGTGGGTGTTGAGACTTTAGTTAGTAGGAGGGTTCTACCCATGCGATCTATTCGCTATGCGATCATTCTGTTCGCCATCGTTATCTTATTGCCCCAAAAAATGAGCGCAGCTGTTGCTGTTGATCCCCCGTATTACACAGGCACCTCGTATAACGATAATTCACTGTCACTTACCTACCAAGGTACATGGGAAAATGTACTAAATACAGGAACCTATCCCTATCTGGGTGGCTATCACAAAGGCACTGTTGGAAGTAGTGTTCAATTTGCATTCAATGGCAACACAATAACGTATATGTATGAAACTGGGCCAGCTTTTGGCAAGGCTGAAGTTTTTATCGACAATAAGTTGGTTGAGATTATTAATCAAAACTCGCTCTATAGTAAGTCGCAAGTTAGCCAATCATGGACACTCTCAGCCGGTAATCATACAATCGATATTAAATTAGCAAATGGAGCGAGCGGATATTTCAATATCGATGCTTTTATTGTTGATATCTTGCCCACAAATATCGTTACACCATCGTGGCTCGATAACACAACAACCATTCTGATGTATCAAGGTGCATTATCAGGAATCAATGGAGCAACAGGGGCAATCCAAAATACCTTACTAGAAATGAGTTCTGGTCGAGGATGGTGGGTAATTACACCTGCTCAATCATTCACCTATTACTACACCCAATCACCAAACTACGATAAAGTTGTTATTACCGTTGATGGTGAAGAGATTGGCATTATTGATCAGGAAAGTCAGAATCAAGTACACCAGAAATGGATTAATTTTGATATCGATGCCAATGGCAAGAAATTCCATACGATTCATGTGATGACGATTCCAAATTCGAATAACCAAATTCTCAATACCACGAATCTTGATGCACTCACGTTCAATCCTGCATTAGATACAGAAACAGCACTCTCGATTGAACAAAATACCTATACGGTTCGCGAAGGAAATACCTTACAAGTCAAAATTAAGCTATCAACAGCCGTATCGTATGATGTATCGGTCGCATATAAAACCACCTCGTTATCAGCCGTAGGCTGTAATATCAATCAATGCGATAGCATCGACGACTATATCAATACCCAAGGGAGTGTTATTTTCTCGGCTGGACAAACGGAAAAGGTGGTTTCTATTCCGATAACAACAGGGGATGTGACTGAAGGGACAGAGTTTTTTGCCCTAAATCTCTATAGTCCTTCCAATGCAAGCATCAATGAACAAAATCGATATACCCGCATAAGTATTTTGAATCGTCCATATTAGACTATTCAACGGCAATAGCTATGATCAAAAAGAACCAGAAGTGATGCTTCTGGTTCTTTTTGATCATAGCTATTGATGAATGAGATGCAAATCAGGAACCTCATCCCAAGTTCGACCATCAAGCATACGGCCAGCGAGTTTCTTCGAGCTACGGGCCATTACTTGTTCGTTCTGAGGATTAGGACTCCAGTTGCCCAACTGTTAGATTGGCTCTTATCATAGAATGATGAACAAGCTAGATACAAGTAGAAAAATATACACCAATAAAACGATTTCTCAACAAGCAAATAACGCCCCATGGCAATCCAGTAAAGTGTTGTTTGCGTTGCGATCGCTCTATCTAACTTCAAGGAGATATGACAAATCCTGTTGCGAAACAAACGGCACATGCAAAAATAACTAATGACCCCATACCTAAAAAAGTATGGGGTCATTAGTTATGTGATAACGATAGTATTTAGCTAGGGAATCCAAACCAGATACATCGTTGAAGCTTGGATTCGTCCACCATACACATCACGGAATTCTATAGTAATGGTTTGTCCAATATGTGATTCAATAATGGCATTCGGAACCTCAACTAAAGTAGGATTAGGAGTTCCCGTACCACCATACTCAAATTCAAAAATCGTTTGGTTTCCTGCTTTGAGAACCACTTTATCATCCACAATGCTTGGTGCTGTACCTTGTGCATTCCCCGCAAGAACATATCTCCCACCGCTAGGAATGGGCTGAGGAATTGAAATCGACGTCGTAAAGAAGACTTGGCCAAGGGTGGTGACTGCTTGATCAGGAATAGCTGTTGCATTGATCGGAACAACCATCGATGTTGGTGTTTGCATCAGCATCGGTGCATACTGAGCAAAAAGATTAACCCCATCTTCACTACAGGCAATATCTTTACAGTGGATAACGCGTAATTGTGCTCGAGAGAGATCATGATAGGCGATCAACACCAAGCCATCATTTCCGAGCGCCATATCTTGCGTCCCTATCCACGTTGTTTTATCTAAAATATGGGTCGTTATATCGTTACAGGCAAGGTCAAGACAACGGGAAATATAAAGATCCCTGCGTTGATTACGATCAACAGAGTAACTCACGAGCGGTAATCCATCACTATTGATAATAACTGATGGATGGGTACCCAGCCAAAAATCATCATGATACACATTTGTATAGGTGGTACAAAGAATATTTTCACAGTGAATGATACCTAATTGATCAAATTGAATAGTTTTATAGGTAATGATTGGAAATCCATCACTACCTATGGTCATATCACTATCGGTGTTTGCTTGATAGGTAGCTATAGGAAGCGCTGAAGTCGTTGTTTGTTGGCAAGCGACATCGGAACAGTGAATAAGCATGTGTTGAAGCAGATCATTATCATAGTATAAAATAAGTGGAAATCCATCACTACCGATAGCAGCAACTAAAGGAGAAGATGTTTTTAAGGTATCGGTGAGTTTTGTTGTAGTGATAGCTTGACATTGTGGATCATCACAATGTGATACCTTGATCTGATAATTGTCAGGACTAGAACCAGTCGTACTAAAAATGATTGGGTTACTATCACTTCCTATAAGAAGCTGGCTATTTCCACCACTGTGAATAGGTTTAGTCTGAATACTCGTACAACTAATATTTTGGCAAAAGGCTAAGAATATTTGCCCGCCCACGTTATAGATAATTTTCCCTAAACCATCCCTTCCAATGGTAAGTTCAATACTCCCGAACTCGGTAGTCGTTGTAACAAGAGGAGTAATAGTTGCGGTGCGGCAAGCGACATCATTACAATGGGCAACCTTGAGTACTTTAGCTGTTTCATCCCAATACGCAATTAAGCCTAATCCATCTGACCCTATGGCAAGTGATTGCCAGTTATCAAGAACCCCGCTAGCATCAATAACGGCATGGGAAAGTGCTTGGGATGTTGCTTGGCTAGAAGACGCAGGAGCGGTGCTGCATAAACTGAAAAGCAGGATCAATGCGAAGAGCATACGGACACGATGGTACGATACCATAGTTACCTCCCTCAAAAGTGTGTGATAAACGTGAGATAGCATCTCTCAGTGATGATAGATCTCTAGTGTAATGACTCTTGAATATTCGTCAAGTGATACGCCATGATCGAAGCAATGTTACAACTCCTGTTGCGAAATAAACGGCACATGCAGAGCATCAGCTGCTGCTTGTTTGGCCCGTTCACCCCGACGATCGTAGCGGCTGGTGGTGTTGGCATTGCTATGGCCAGCCAGCCGAGCCACGGTCAAGACATCGGTTCCCGCATCCAGTTGATCACTGATAAAGGTTCGTCGAATATCGTGCGGGCTGAAATGCCGTACATTGGCCTCTTTGCCACGCCGCTGACATAAAATATAAATCGCCTGATCACTGAGACGCTCGTACATTTGGCCTGCCACACCGCCAGCTTGTAACCGCCAAAACAGTGGCCCAGCTTCGTCGCCACGCACCGCCAACCACTCGTCGAGCGCCTCACGAGCGCCACCACGCACATACGCCGTCCGCACTTTATTGCCCTTCCCGCGAATCGTCAGCATCGCCGTTTCAGGATTGAAGTCTGACAGATCGAGATTGACGATCTCGGCCCGACGCAAACCACCACCAGCATAGGCCAATGCTAGAATCGCTGCATCACGCCGCCCAATGGGTGATGAATCAGCGGCACACGCGGCAAATAAGGCGCGGAGTTCGGCAGCGGTGAGCGATCGGCCCGCTGCGGCATCAGGTGCGTTCCCTTTGACCGTTTTGAGATCAACCGCTCGTGTGTAATCTTCCCCAGTCATTAAGCCCATGCGCCACGCCATCTTCAGCACCCCGCGCAAGGCCGAGAGTATCAGGTTGGCAGTGGCTGCTGATTTACTGCTGGCGAGCTTGGCCCACAAGGCTTGGGTATGTTCAACCCGCAGCTGCGACCACGGAACTGCATGCGCATCGGCAAAGCCCATCATTGTTGCCAAACGATGCAGCTGCTTCTCCATCGTGCGTTGACTATTGGTACTTTGCAGACTGGCGATATAGGCAATGAAGGGATTAGTCGTTGATTGGATTGCGGTTGGGGTAGTTGCGGCAAGGGTGGTTAATGCGAGTGAAAAATCATCGTGCATGCTCGACTCTCCAGCGGTTTGTATAATGTGCATTATCATAACCGTTTCGCGCTAAAAAAACATCCGCCAACAGCCTGATTTGAACTGCTGGCTGGTCATCCATCATCGATCAATCAATCGCGATAACCATACTATCAGTTTCGCGATCAGCGTAGAGAACTTAAAAGTAACTTCATCCAAACACTATTCCTTCCATACGGTTGGGCTTGAACGCGCGGACTACCGAACTATGGCAGCGACCATCGGTGCTGAGGACACTCGCTATTTCACCAGGCATATGCACACGCGTTGACAGGAAATCACCCACACTCCATACTGGTGGTCGCATCCATATCTCGTTGAGGGTATCGATGGGCAACTATCCCCCCAACATCAACGCCCGCGATGCCACCGACACCGCATTTTTCCGAGTTGACGGCGGCTGATCAGTGGCTTGGGCAGCAAACAGTGTATCGTGTGTTTTGGAGGACGCAATAGTGAGTCTTGAGCAGCTTTGGGAAGCATACCGCGAGCATGGCTACCGCGCCGATCAGCCAGTTGGCACTGATCCGCTCGATCTGTTCTACGCCGCGCTGCTGGCGTTTGGCCATCAGGACGTAGCCCGTGCCGCCGATTTCGCCAGCCGGGCGGCAGCGGGTGCGCCAGACGAGCGGGTATTTACCGAGGCGGCAGCCTATCTGGGTCGGGTGGCCAGCCAAGGCAAGCACAATGTTTACGTCAGCGGCGAAGCTTTCGCGGCCTTCATCGGCGGCGGCGGCAACATCCCGCTCTATGCAGCGACGAGCGCGGCCCTGCACGCGGCCTATGGCGAGTACGAGCGGCTGGATGTGCTGGATATCGGTGCTGGCAACGGCCACGCCCTGATCCCAGCCCTGACCCCAAACATCGACCGCTTGGGAGTAGTCGAGCCGTCAGCGGCGCTGCTGGCTGAACTACGCGAGCGCTTAGGGGCCAGCGGACGGCCCATCGAGGCCTTCGCCGTCACCGCGCAGGAGTTTGCGCGTCAGGAGAGTAGCAGCTGGACGATCATCCAAGCCACCTACAGCTTGCACTCAATCCCGCCAGAGGAGCGACCGGAGCTGCTGCGCCGGTTGCGGGACCTGGGCCAACGCCTGCTAATCGTCGAGTTCGACGTGCCGGAGTTTGCCAGTATGTACGACCCGGCGCGAGTCCGCGATATCCTAGGCCGCTACCAGCGTGGACTGGCCGAGTATGCCGACGACGGCGGACTGGTTGCCCAAGGCTTTCTGATGCCAGTCCTTATGGGATACTTCGACCAGACGGCGGCTCGCACAACCTATGAGCAGCCAATTGTGGAGTGGGCGGAGTTGGTACGTGCGGCTGGCTTCGCAGCGGTCGAAGTCCGCCCACTGTACGACTACTGGTGGGCAACCGCGTGTTTGGTGTCCGGCAGCGACTAGCGTGGAGCTGCGGCGCGGAATGCGTGCACAGCTGAGCTTGAATGCATGACTAGCCGTGCGCGTGCATATGCCTGATGGAACAACGACAGACCCTATCTGCCTCATTGAAGCGAATGCGATGGGCCATACTAGAACGTATGGCCCCTCGTTGGCGTTTCGGCGGTAACCCCTAGTACAGATGATCGCTGCCAGAGTTCAGGGACTGCGCATTGAGACCTAGCTGTACTGAAGTGATGGTTTTTGGATGAAGGTACATGGAGTTCCCTTATGGCTTCTCGGTATGATCACACCAGTTGCCATCCGCATCGGTATGGTTGCAGCTCCAAAATTTGTAGGGCTTGCCACCGCGTCGCGTGCCTTGGCGCAGTTGTAAGGGTGTTCCATGCGTTGGGCAGAGGCGTTGAGCGGGAACGCTGGGTGGTGCAACGGCGGCGACTGGTTGGGTTGGGTGAGCTGGGTGTGTCGTGGGTGGTTGTGCGCCGATCGCTTTCAGGCGATCAATCACCACCTTGAGTTGATCGGCGGTCGCACCTGCTACCGAGGTGGTGCAGGGAAAGCCATCAAGCGTGAAGTGAATCTGGTGCTCCACTTTGATGCTCGATGGTGATGGTGTCGTATCAGCCATAACGATAATCCTCTATATCTATTAATAGGATGAAGCAGCCCAACGGGTCAAGGATTCCAGCACCGCCGGAATATCGGTACGATGTACCACCAAACGCGAGCCGTTGCGAACCAATACGACCCCCCACGCCGTTGGCAAGATACGCAGCATGGCAACAGGTTGCTGATCGCTCCATGCCGCTTCGGTCGCAGCAATGGCATCCAGTTCTTGCTCGGCCAATATGTAGGCGGTGTTGTCGTCGAGGCCTTCTTCTTCCTGAATAATGGTCGCCAGTTGCACGATCGCGCTGGCACGCGCCAAGCGCTGGCAGCGGTCGTGATTGACATGGGTTGGTGTCATCAGGTATCATCCTTTCGTGGCCGAGGCAAGGCTTCGAATCTGTACCTCGGTCATGTGAGGCCCTTTGCTGCTTTTGCGAGCAGTGAAGGGTTTAATAGTTAATCCGGCGGCTGGTCGTTGGACGCTGCTGAACAACAGGTACAGGTGGTAGCGAAGGGCTGGAGAGGGAGCGGAATTGACTGCGAACCGCCTGTTCATGGGCCTCGATCCGTTCGGCATCAGCGTAGCGACCTGCGCGAATCGCCCGTTGCCAGTTGCGGCTCAAAATGACCATGGTGCGAGCCAGCGCATCAATAGGGGTGTTGGCATAGGTCGTGGCAGTAACCGCAGGCATAGGAATCAAATCGACGACTTCGAACAACGGAACCTCAGCGCTCGCTTCGGCAACTGGTTCAACCACGCCAATGGCCATTGCTTCTTCAGCGTCCTCAACCGCTCGGTTATCTAACTCAATCAATTCCAACACTAAACGATTACAGGCCATTCGTGCATCCAGATCGGTGGGGAATGAGCCAATGTACTCGCCATTCACGGACGCATCGAAATCCCGATTCTTGAAGTTGTAGGTGACCGCTTTTGTGTGTGCCATGGTTCTAACTCCTTGATTATTTATATAATATTATAAATCTAGCTTTATAAGATGTCAATAACCTATAAAGCTAGATTTATTGATTATGTATAAATATGGTATATTTCACACAGTCAAGATAACTAATAAACACACAAGTTCAGGAGATAGCTATGATTTATTTGCGTATTGGAGAGATCGTTGATGCACGAGGGTGGAATATACAACGATTTGCTGATGAAACCCATCTATCTTATCCAACAGCATATGGTTTATATAAAGGTAGAATAAACAGAATAGACTTAAAAACCCTTGATAGTATTTGCGAAGCATTAGGCATCGAGCCTGGTGAGGTTTTCGTGCGCGAACCCAGAACGAAGAATGCAATAGAGGAAGGATAGAGTACTGAAAGATTGTATCGCAATAGCGCTAGTAGTCACACAGGTTTGCGATAGGAGTGACTTTTCTTGCGATGTTCCGAATAGGCTTATTATCCAATCTAACTTTAGGCTCTGGGTTCTGTCTGATAATTCAAGCTCACATCATATACTGTCATAAAAGCTGCATTAATATGTTGATAGAGATAGTATTCTTGGTGATTTTTTATGTTTATCGCGATGTTTTGGTCTTTTCTAGAAGGCTTCAGGAATTATTAGACAGAATCTAGTAAAGTTTTGGATGAAAGTAAATAATTTACTATCATCTGTTGCAGGTATATCCTATAAATCAATATCTGGATATACATTTGAGAAATATGGAGCTATAATGACAACTTCACCTGAAGTACAAGCTGCTTTAATTGCTGGGATTGTAGCTGTTTTTGGTACCATTATAACAATGATAATAGCAAAAAGAACGTTTAAGTCAGATAAAGAAAAGATAATGATTGAACAACAAAAACTTGATAATGATCGTAAAAGAATGGATGCAGAAATAGCAAAGCTCAATATAGAAACGGAAAAAACTATAATCGATGCCTATGATATTAGAAATTTACAATCTGCTGAGGTTTCTAAGCTAATAGCAGAAACAAAAAAAACTTTATATGAGATGAATCACATTAAAAATACTCAAATTATTAATGATGCAGAAAAAATAAGAAATTTATTAATTCTATTTGACAGAAAAGCTTTTAATAAACTTGTCTCATCTGAAGATCCTTTGTTATTATTGCGAGCTATTATAGAAACTCGTATCAATATGCAAAAAATGGGTGCTTCTTTTATATACGATATAGAAGTATCGAATGCTTTTAATAACATAAAGAATATTTTGATTCATTTAGAAGATTGGGTTTCTCAAAATATTCCAAAACTTAATGAGCTCGCAGAAGATATAGAAATTCGCAAATACCATGGTGTATCCCCCGATACATTTAAAGGAATCAACCCATATGAATTTGTAGATAAAGTTATCTCTGCACGCTCTGATATAAATAGAAATCTTCATATAGTAGAAAAAAATTTTAGAGAGATAGAGCAGCAAACTAGAAATCAACCTGATGAACCTGTGAAACCCCTTGATGACCTTCCAAGCTAATTTTCAGTGTGTTAGGCTCTGTCCGATAATTTCGGAAGCCTTCAGATGAAGTATTAGAACACCATTATGGACATGAAAATCACCAAGAATACTGCCCAATCAGCCTATTAATGCGAGGTTCTTATGATGATATACGGTATGAGATTGAATTATCAGACAGAACCTATTACTTCAACAAGATTCTAGATTATTTTTGTGATAAAATCATATTATATAAAATAATATTTTAACCATATACTATCTACGTGAGATTTTTTGACAGATGTTATTATATACGTTAGAATCGTAATATCTCGATAGGGGGTCATTATGATTCGTAATAATCTGGATGAGATCATGTGGAGACGCAAAATCTCAGTGAAAGATCTGTCAGAACGGACAGGTCTAACATCAGCCAGGATTTCGAATATTAAGAACCATCCAACCACCAACATTACTACCGATACAGTAGCAAAGTTGTGCAAAGCGTTGGGCATCGCTATTCAGGATCTACTGATTTTCGACGATTCCGAGGAAAATTCAGAATCTAAAATAGAACTAGCTCATCTTGCAGGTTTTTAGGCTGCTGTAAGATGAGCTAGTTCTATTTGTGGTAAAAACTGTTGTTAGTGTTTGGCAACCCTCTTCAGTCTTACCACGATAAGCTAGTTACCCCTATAAGAGCAACGCACCTTACCAATTGAATAAATAAAGGGGACAAGATTCTTGGCATGCTGAGATCGTTGTATGAATGGTAGCCATTCATGCGACCGCTGCCAGTTATCCAGATCAGGAATACGGTAGTTACCCCTGATTGTATTGATACCAAGCGACTGTTTTGAAAGCAGTGCTTTATTTTTTGTGCTTAATTGACAAACGCCCATGTGATTACTCAGATGGACGCTTGTCGGTTGTGGCTCCCTGACTAGGACTCGAACCTAGGACATGCTGATTAACAGTCAACCGCTCTACCAACTGAGCTATCAGGGAATATCAATTGTAAAAAGAAGTGGCTCCCTGACTAGGACTCGAACCTAGGACCCATTGATTAACAGTCAATTGCTCTACCAACTGAGCTATCAGGGATTATATAGTTGTTTGTTTCAGACGATTTTGCCGTTCAACAGTGCTGAAGTATACTCCGCTTTGGCCGTTTTGTCAAACGCTGCTTGACGAATGCAAAAATCGATTATAATGATATATAGTATCAATAAATAGCAAGGATTAAAGCCAAATGTCGAAGTTGCCGCTTCCCGTAACTGTACTTTCTGGTTTTCTTGGTGCAGGGAAAACCACCTTATTAAATCATATTTTGGCCAACCGCGAGGGCTTGCGGGTCGCCGTCATCGTCAATGATATGAGCGAAGTTAATATCGATGCGCGGTTGGTTGGTCAAGGCGAACTTGCACTCAATCGGGTCGAAGAACAATTGATCGAGCTCAGCAATGGTTGTATTTGCTGTACCTTGCGTGAAGATTTGTTGCTTGAGGTTAGTAAGCTAGCTCGTGCTGGCCGATTCGATTATCTGCTGATCGAATCGACTGGTATTTCGGAGCCGTTGCCCGTCGCCGAAACCTTTACTTTCGAGGATGAATCGGGCCTCAGTTTGGGCGAAATTGCCAAGCTCGATACGATGGTAACCGTGGTTGATGCACTCAATTTCTTACACGATTTCAATGCTGCTCACGATTTACGCGATCGTGATTTGGCGATCGACGAGGCCGATGAGCGGACTTTGGTCGATTTATTGATCGATCAGATTGAGTTTTGCAATGTGTTAATCATTAATAAAACTGATTTGGTTAGTGCCGAACAATTAATCCATTTGCATGAATTGCTAAATAAACTCAATCCGCAAGCCAAGATTTTTCATGCACAACATGGTCAAGTGCCACTCAACGAAATTCTGAATACAGGCTTGTTTGATTTTGATCAAGCAAGCGCTGCACCTGGTTGGTTGGCCGAATTGCGCGGCGAACATACGCCCGAAACCGAGGAATATGGCATTCGCAGCTGGGTATATCGCGCTCGACGGCCATTTGTCGCTCAGCGTTTTTGGGATTTTGTCAATAATGATTGGCCTGGCGTAATTCGCGCCAAAGGCTTCTTTTGGGTAATTTCGCAGCCCGAGACGGCTGGCTTGCTTTCGCAGGCGGGCCAAAATTGCCGGGTCGAGCCAGCTGGACAATGGTGGGCTGATAGCGATCAGAGCGAATGGCCGGAAACTGCCGAGGAACGCACCGAAATTGAAGCCTTGTGGGATGAGCAGGTCGGCGACCGTCGGCAGGAACTCGTCTTTATCGGCCAAGATTTTGATCAACAATGGTTACAGCAAACGTTAGATGCCTGTTTGGTTAGCGATCACGAATGGCAGCAACCTGCCGCAACGTGGCAAATCGATGATCCGTTTGCTGATTGGAATGAGTACGAAGCGATAGCTTAGCAAGTATAGGAAGAACCATGCCCCTGACCACCACCCCTCGCCCACTACGGTGGACGAGGGGTGGTGGTCAGGGGCATTCCAAGGGTTGTTGATAATAGCCCTACGCGCTCTACGATCCCACTGGGTTGGAGCATAAGCGTACAGTTTTAACGGACAGGCAATGCACCTAACCATTCATCCTGCTCAAAAAACGAGCCAGGCCCAGCATTAATCAATGCGCTTGTAAAATCATGGCGCATATGCCGAATGACCTCTTCGCTGAAAAACTTGTGGCTTAGCGCCTTCTTACGGGCTGGAGATGGCTCGGCGGTTAAGAAATCGGTCATAACGATCGGCTCACAGGTTGGTTGGTTGTAGTGACAAACCTCATAGCCAACTTCAAGGCCAGTGTAAATCTTAACTCCTCGATAGGGGTACGGCAAAAATTGAAGCTGTTCTTCACCAATAGCATATTCAATTCGATAAAAATTAATGCGTTTGATGCCACCCTGTTCGATCGGTTGCCCTACCAAGGCTACATATTCTCGTCCAGCCTGCAAGGTATTGTGAAAGACAACTCCATAATAATCCTGTTGCCGCGTGAAGGTTCTGGTGGTTGTAACATTATTGATCGTCGTCGTATGGGTAACCACACCACCATAATCGGGAAATAAATACGCATCCATTCCCCACATAACAGCTTCAGCCGCCAAGCTACTGTCAATTTGCACGCGGGTTGTTCGGCGAAATACTTGGCTTTGCGGTTGATGTTGGAGCAGTGGATAAGCCGCCAATCCAACAATCGCAACAAATAAGCCCAATAGAATCCAAGTAATTCGCCAAGAAATAGTTGTTTGCATCGTTCTTCTCCAAACTCTGATTAATGATTACCCCCCATTACGCCACAACTCGGCCAGCGTTACCAGCAGCCTAGGATGTTTAGCCATTGGGCATGCGTTGATGCGGAAACACCTTGACGGCAGAGCCTTTGGCTAAGACGACTGAATAGGGCGTTTCCTGGGCCAACCAAGCCCATTGCGGGCCATAAATCGCGCCCCAATCAAATTGCAGTTGATAGCGCTCCACTGGATACACATCCCACTCCGGATGCTCAACCCGATAAATGATTGGCTGACCATTGCGTTTACGCCCAAAGCCCCACTCGTGCTCCTTGAAAAAATGTTCGGTGCTATCAGCGGCTGGGTGATATAGCTGTTTGCTAGCGGTCAGTTTGACCAAATTGGTTTGGCCTTGCCAGTAGAGATTGTGCTCAACCGTGATGTGGCTGGCACTCTGTTGGGTATGGCTCTGTAACGGCGCGGCCACATATGGCTCGTTATAAATGACGTTGGCCAAGGTAGCAACCAGCCATTGCGGCACAATCTCGCGCACAAAAACCACGCCACGTTGCTGACCACGACGGACATAAAAGCGCAAATTCATCTCGGCAAAGTTGCGAAAGCCCGGCCAAGCTAGGCCCAAAACCTTGGTTTGGAGAAAATCAAACACCACCAAACTAACAAACGCCGAACCATCACGCCGATCAAGCTCTAAGCCAGTTGGCAAATAGGGCTGCAATAATTGATCGGGCACAGCATACGAGAATAAGCCTAAATTGGCCCATTGCGCCGATAGAAATGCGATTTTCATCGTTGCTCCTTTGTAATTTCAAGAGCCTGGAGTTTGAGGGATTGTTGCGATGGTGCAATATTTAACGTCGTGAATCAATATTCGCTGCTGATTGTGATTCGTCTGCTATACTTGGGCCAGTGGTTCTCTAGCTTCGGTAGGTCAATTGATGCAACCTGCAAGCCTCAGTGTACTAACCCCCACTCCAGTGTATCCAGCCCATGCTGGTTCAAAAAACTATAGTTTGAATGCCGTACAGCAATTAAGTCATTATTATACTGTCGATAGTTATTGTTTAGCCACCCAACCTGAAGCCGTCGATTGGGGGCCATTGCCGCAATGGTGTCGTGATCTACGGGCGTTTACCCCAACCAAGCCAGCGCGAAAAGGCATCGATCCACCAGCGGTGCATTTGGAATTTTCGCAACCCATGTGCGATTATTTACAACAACGCTGGATGCGCAATCTGCCTGATTTGTTGCAACTTGAAGGCACAACCATGGCTCAGTATGCGCCATTTGCCCGCCGTTTGGGGCTAAAAGCAATTATCTGTACCATACATCAAGTTGGGTTTGTGGCACAATGGCGACGTTTACAACGTGAACACCATTGGAAACTACGTGCCCGCCGCTTAGCTGGTTTACTCAGCTTATGGCTATATGAGCAGCGAGCCTTGCGCCAGTGCGATTTGCTGGTTACCTTGAGCACAACCGATCAACAAACCTTGAATCGTTGGCAACCAAAACTCAACGTTGTCACTGTGCCAGCAGGGGTTGATTTAAGCCAATGGCCATTATGTCGCCAGTCCCAAGCACCACAGCAGGTGCTGTTTGTCGGTAACTATTTTCACCCGCCAAATGTTGAAGGAGCCTTGTGGTTAGCACGGGAGGTTTGGCCATTGGTGCAAGCTCAACTGCCTGAAGCACGCTTGATGCTAGCAGGGCGCAGCCCAACCCCTGAAATTCAACAACTTGCGAGTGCTACAATTCAAGTGCCTGGCACAATTGATGATTTACAGGCCGTGTATCGGCAAAGCCAGGTGGTGGCAGCGCCAATTTTTTGGGGCAGCGGCGTGCGCATCAAAATTTTAGAGGGCTTGGCGACAGGCTTGCCCTTAGTCACCACAACGTTGGCGGCTGAAGGCTTGCCGCTGAAACACGAAGAGCATGCGCTGTTTGCCGAAACGCCGCAAACCTTTGCCGCAGCGCTTGTGCGCATTTTGAACTCGCCACGTTTGGCCGAACAACTCGGCGAAGCAGGCCGGCAATTGATCGCCCAACAGTATGATTGGCAGGCAATTGGGCGACAATTAGCCCAGCACTATCAGAAGTTACGCTAACAAGGAGCTTGCACATGGAAATGGATCATGTAGCGGTTGTGGTCAATAATATTGCCGAATCGACTGCTTGGTATGTTGCGCAATGTGGGGCGCAGGTGTTATATGCTGATGATACATGGGCTTTTTTGCGGATTGGTCAAGGGAAATTAGCCTTGGTTATGGCCTATCAACACCCACCCCATGTGGCAGTTCGGGTCGATGAAACGCAATTAAACGCCCTCGCAATCCAGCATAACCAGCCGATCGATCGCCATCGTGATGGCACAAAGGGCTTTTATCTCCGCGATCCAAATGGGAATGTGCTCGAAGTCATTTGTTATCCACCAGCCGAAACGGTCTATAACAACGGTTGATTGGCAGAAATGGGGTTCGGTTTTTGGAGATCGGGGATCAAATGTCATGGTTCAGAGGCAGTCAGGGAGAATAGTAGAATAATCACATTCATCTGTGCTAATCTGTGGCTGAAACCTAAACGTTATGCGCTTCGTGTTCTTCGTGGTTTCAAAAATCAACTAGCCCCTGAACCCTACTTACAAGGAGCATTATGCCAGAGTTTGCTGATGAGAATATTGATCGCCGCCTGCTTGATGCAATTCGCGGGCGAGCTTCAATGGAAGATATCGCCAACCTGCGCGGGCCTGAGGTCGATACACCCGCCGCCGCGATCGAGGCCTTGAAACAGGGCAACGAACGCTTTTTTAGCGGCGAAACCCAACGCACGGTGGTCAGTGTCAATCAACGCCGTTCGCAAATTATCAGCCAAACGCCATTTGCAGTCATTCTGGGCTGCTCGGATAGCCGTGTGCCGCCGCAGATGATTTTTGACCGTAATTTGGGCGATTTGTTTGTGGTACGCGTTGCAGGCCAGATTGTCGATCCGGCGACCCAAGGCAGTATTGAATATGCGATCTCGCATCTTAAGTGCAAATTGATTGTAGTAATGGGCCATGAAGGTTGTGGTGCCGTCAAGGCAGCACTAGCTAGCGACGAGCAGATCGCCAAAGAATCGGCCAATATTCGCTACTTGATCGAACAAATTCGACCTGTTTGTGAGCGACTGCCAGCGATTCGCGATGAGAAAGCTCGCATGCGCGAGGCCGTAACCCAGCATGTTCGTGCCCAAGTCGCCCGTTTGCGCCAAAATTCGGTAGTTCAAGCCTTCGAGGCGGCTGGCACAATTGCCGTCATTGGGGCATATTATGAAATTGGCAGCGGCGCTGTCGATTTCTTTATTACGCCTGAAGAACTTGCGGTCGATTAGGGGCTGCGGTCTCTTACCCGCTTTTGCCATCATAACCATGGGAACGCCCCTCGCCCGCCGCCGTGGGAGAGGGGTTGGGGGTGAGGGAATACTTATTTAGCAATCAGCCGAATGTTGGTAATTTCGGAGATATAATCGTGGCCGTTGGCGTAAATTTCAAGGTGCGAGATGCGCCGCATATTGCCAAGATCGTCTTTGAGTTCGAGGGTTTGATCAGTCCATTGGCGATAGGGCAACTTGATCGAACGAATATATTCTTTGTTCGAGATGCTGCCTGGGCCAGCATCGTCGCGGGCGTAAAAGCAATAGGTGGTTGAGCCAAGTTGGTTGGCAGGGTTGTAGTAGAAAACTGCAATCGCCAAAGCACATTCTTCGCCAATATCGCCCGCCCGATTGAGCGATTGCTCATAAATTCGCCCAGTAAAGCTCAATTCAAGCTTGCTATACGAGGTTGTATCAAGGTCAATTGTTTGGGTGATGCCAGTGCGAAAGCTCTTGGTATGATCAATGCCTTCGCTAATGTCACGATGAAATTGAGCCACATTGATCAACGGGCGCAAGCAATTATTCGGCTGCTCAGTGCTACGTTGGGCACAGCCGCCCACCACATAAAAATAGCCATCTTCCTCGGCTTCAGGCGAATACAACGAGCCAAACACGCGCCAAGTGTCAGCCCGCACAATATCGGTGACCGAAACTGGCACAGTCGCATTATTGTTATATTCTTGGGCGGTAAACTCGGTAAAGTTGCTATCACGGGCCAATTGCCATTCGGCAGGCTGTGGTTGCGATAAGCGGCCTTGGGCAATTTCGAGCTTTTGTTGGTTGTCGATGCTACGGTTTTGGCTGCTATAGGCCAGCGTGATGCCACCTTGTTCAACCACATATTCGCTGATCGTGGTTTGTTTAAGCCGTTCACGTTCGCTAGCGCTGGTGGTTGGTGCCTTGGCATCAAGCAACCGCACGCGATAGGTGCCACCTGGTTTGAGCAACGCCTGTTCCACACTATAACCAGCCTGCTGCACGAACACACTAAAATGCACATCTTGATATTGTTGCGAGGCGACCGAGGCCAAGCGCAAGCGCACCAAGCCCGAGTCCAAGCGCAAGGCTACTTCTTGGTTGCGCGAGCTAAACCGCGTCGTCTGGACTTTTTCAAAAACCACGCTTGTACCAGCCCACAAATCGAGTTTGCTGCCATCGAATAAGGTGATCGTGGCGGCGATACCAGCTGGCGCTTTGCTGCTGACATTAATGCGATCGCCTTCATAAATAATTGTTTTGGGTGGCGTGGGTAGCTCAGGCTGGACTAAGCCAGCCCGAATAATTTCAATCCCACTGACATAGGTGTCGAGGATACCTGGCTCAGCTGGCTGAGTACGGGCAAACGCCTTGACCCGCCAGGCCAAATAGCAACTACTTGCGATCACAAAACAAAACGCCAGAAAGCTCAAAATGATCAAGCGCCAAGCGATGCGGGTATATTCTTCGGTTGAACGAACGGTCACGCCGCTCATGCCTTGTCCCCTTGGGTGCGTAATGAGTTTAATCGGGCTGCACGGCTGGCTTCGCGCACAGCATGCGGGATGGTTTGAAAGCGGCTGAGCCAATCGTCCATAAAGCTTTGATAGCGATCTTGCAGAATTGCCTCACGTGCTTGTTCCATCAGCCGAATTAAAAAACGCAGATTATGCAGCGTTGCCAAGCGTAGCCCAAGCACTTCCTCGGTACGGAACAAGTGGCGCAGATAGGCGCGGCTAAAACGTTGGCAGGTCGAGCAATCGCACGTTGCATCAATTGGCGCATCTTCGCGGGCATATTTGGCGTTGCCAATATTCAAGCGCCCTTCGGGAATGAATAAGGCTCCATTACGCCCCAAACGAGTTGGCAACACGCAATCAAACATATCGACCCCACGCGCCACGCCTTCGAGCAAATCTTCGGGTGAACCAACACCCATCAGGTAGCGCGGCTTGTTGCGCGGTAGCAAGGGCGTAGTTTCTTCGAGCATGCCATACATTTGCTCTTTGGGTTCGCCAACGCTCAGGCCACCAATACCGATGCCAGGCACATCTTGTTGGGCGATAAAGCTCGCGCTTTCGCGGCGCAAATCGGCCTCAACCCCACCCTGCACAATCCCAAATAGCGCTTGATCCGCACGGGTTTTGGCGGCAATACAGCGTAATAACCAACGATGAGTGCGCTCCATGGCAGCTTTGGTATAGGCATGGGTCGTGGGTTGGGGGGCACATTCATCAAAGGCCATAATAATATCAGCGCCCAATTTTTCTTGAATGCCAATCGCGCTTTCGGGGGTAAAGCGATGTTTCGAGCCATCGATATGCGATTTGAAGGTTACGCCATCTTCATCAATTTTGCTATGCGGCCCCAAGCTAAACACCTGAAAGCCTCCCGAATCGGTCAGAATTGGCTTAGGCCATTGCATAAAACGATGCAAGCCGCCCATTTCAGCCACCAAATCGGCGCTTGGGCGCAAATATAAATGATAGGTATTCGATAAGATAATTTGTGAGCCGATCGCCTCGACTTCCAAGGGATCAAGCGTTTTCACCGTGGCTTGGGTGCCAACCGGCATAAAGACAGGCGTTTGAATGGTGCCATGCGGCGTGCTGAATTGGCCTGCCCGCGCCTCACCATCGCTATGTTCAAGGGTGTAAGTAAAGTTGTTCATAATGTGGACAATTATAGCGCTATTTTGGCTGGCTGAAAAAGCTCTGAGTATAAGGATTTGGTAACAAAAGCCAATCGGTTGAATGCCTGATTTGATCTGCACTAGCAACCCGATTGTCAGCATGGGCTTGCGGTTGGTAGGCTAGGCAACGTCCTTGGAGCACCAAAAATATACTGAAAGGATGACGAATGTCTCCATATAACTCCTGCGGCGATTGAGCTTGTGCAGCAAACCTTTGCCGAGGTTGGCCGCAATCCACAGCAATTGGTCGAAGCCTTTTATGGACAGTTGTTCATGTTGGCTCCCGATTTTCGGCCTTTGTTCCCCGAAGATATGAGCGAGCAAAAGAAGAAATTGTTACAATCGTTGGTCTTGGTCGTCAACAATCTCAAAAAGCCTGAAGCGGTTTTGCCTGCGGTGCAAGAGCTTGGTCGTCGTCATGTGGATTATGGGGTCAAGCCCGAACACTATCAAACAGTTGGCGCGGCGCTGATTTGGGCCTTATCGCAACAGCTGGGCGAGCAGTGGAATGACGAAGTGCAAGCAGCATGGGTTGCTGCCTATACGCTCGTTGCCAATGTAATGGTCGAGGCCAGCCAAGCCTAATTCAACGAACATGCGAAGTCCGCCGCCTGTTCGAGTGGAACGGGCGGCGAGAAGAAGTAGCCTTGGCCTGCTTGACAGCCAAGTTCACGCAGCACTTGAATATGCTCAGCGGTTTCGATGCCCTCGGCAATCGTGGCCAATTGCATGGTTTGGGCCAAATTGATAATTGTGCGCACAATCGCTAAACTCCGTTGATCTTCGAGCGCTGCTTGAATAAACGAACGGTCAATTTTGATTGTATTCAACGGAAAACGATGTAAATAGGTTAATGACGAATAGCCAGTGCCAAAATCATCAATATGTAAATGTAAGCCAAAATGACGCAAGGCATTCAAAATTGGTTCAGCTCGTTCGGTATTTAATAATGCACCTTCGGTAATTTCTAAATGCAATTGTTGACGTGGAAATTGATAGCGCTCGAATATTGATTTAAGCGTTGGCAAAAGCTGGCTATGCAATAATTGACGCGGCGAGAGATTAATCGCCAAGGTCATATGCTGCATCATTGAGTCTGCTTGCCACCGCTCAAGCTGCTCGGCTGCAACTTCCAGCATCCACCAGCCCAATGGAATAATTAAGCCAGTTTCCTCGGCAATATCCAAAAATTGGCCAGGCGAGCGCAAACGCCCATCGGGGTGTGCCCAACGAATCAAAATTTCAAAGCCTGTGCAATGGCTATGCTCAAAATCGATAATTGGCTGGGCAAACAACCGAAATTCTTGGCGTTGCAAGGCTAGGCGTAACGCTGTTTCGTTGTGCAAACGGGTGCTAAAATTGGCATACAAGGTTTGATCGAAAATTTCGATGCCGCCGCGACCTGTATGTTTGGCCCGATACAGTGCCAGGTCAGCGTTTCGCATCACGGTTTCAATCGGCACTTCGCTGGTGATTAATTCCAAGCCAATGCTGACATTACAGAAAATTTCCTGACCATTTTCAATCATAAATGGATCTTCAAAGAGTTGGCGGATGCGTTGGGCGGCGTTGAAGGCCGCAGGCAAATCGGGCAGCCGATCAAAAAAGATTGCAAATTCATCGCCATCGAAGCGTGCTACCACATCGCCTGGTAAATAGAGGGCACGACGTAAACGTTGGGCAATTTCGGTCAGCATCGTATCGCCGATGTGATAACCCAAGCCATCATTAACCATTTTAAATTCATCGATATCGAGCAAAATGATCGCAAAGCTATAATCATGATGATGGCGTTGGTATTCTAAAGCCCGTGATAAATGTAATTGAAATGAACGGCGATTGGGCAAGCCAGTTAATGAATCGTGCAGCGATTGATAATACAGCGCCTCTTCCATTTGTAATTGGGCTGTATGATCGCGCAAAATCACGATTGCTCCATTATTTTGGCCGTCGTTATTGAGCAATGGCGTAACATGTTCAGTAATTGAGGTTGCATGGCCATCGCGAGCATGCAAATAACGCTCAAAGGGCAAGGCAAACACTGGCTCGTTGCGTAAGGCCGCCGCAATGACATCGATGCGTTGATCGTTGAGACTGCTGCGAATTACCACCACTTGATTAAAATCCTGCTGGAGCGCACTACGATAATCCCAGCCAGTCATGTGCTCGGCGGCAGAATTAATCCACTGAATTTTGCCATGCTGATCGATTGCCACCACGCCATCGCTGACATTGGCCAACATCGTTTGCATCCACACCTCAACGCGGCTAAGCCGCTGGGTCAAATTGCTGCGCTCGATGATCGTTTTAAGCGTGAGCACAAGGCTTTCGGTGCTAATTGGCAAGGTTAAAATATCGATCGCGGTGGGTTGATTGGGTATTTGGGTGGCTTGCTCATTGGTTTGGCTCAGATAGACCACCGGAACTGGGCAGGGTTGCTGATTGATTTGAGGCACAAAATGCAGCGTTGCCAAGACCAGATCAACACTCTGCTCGCCAAGCAGGCAGGCGGCGGCTTCCCATGTGCTCAGATGGGCCATAACGCTGCAACCAGCCGCCATCAATTGAGTGCTGAGGTCTTGAGTACTTGTAGGCGTATGATCAAGAATCAAGATTCGTGGATTACTCATGGGATGCACTCCAATGGAAATCGTTACGCTGGCACAGGTACTCAGCCCATGGAGCGCTTAGATCAAATGTGTCGCAATACCATGCCACCTCACCAACACTGTTAATTAGTATTGATGCAAAATAGGCCAAAATTTTGGAGTGGATTTAGCCAATCTATGCATAGATATATCATGAACTTGCTAGAAATTATAGCTAGTTGCACGGATATTCATTAAAAAGTAGTAAAAGTAGCCAGTCGTGGGCATAAATGTGGATGGCGCATGCCAGAAGTGAACGGCGTGGTTCAGGCTTAAATCTAAGGTTTGATCATCTTAGCATAGGCTGTGCCAAAATTTGGGGGGATTTAAGTGGTAGTGTTGACTCCAACACTACCACTCGATGAGCTATTGTTTCAGCATTGGAATATGCACGTTGCGCTCTTGGGCTACGGCAATTGCTTCATCGTAGCCTGCATCAACGTGACGCACCACGCCCATGCCCGGATCGCTGGTGAGCACCCGCTCTAGGCGGTGATCGGCTTCAGCAGTGCCATCAGCCACAATCACCATGCCAGCATGCAGCGAATAGCCGATGCCAACGCCGCCGCCATGATGCACGCTGACCCAGGTTGCACCATTGACCGCATTGATCATCGCATTCAAAATGGGCCAATCGCCAATTGCATCGGAGCCATCGCGCATAGCTTCGGTTTCGCGGTTGGGCGAAGCGACTGAACCACAATCGAGGTGGTCGCGTCCAATCACGATTGGCGCACTCACAACGCCATCACGCACCAATTTGTTGAATAACGCGCCAGCCTTGGCCCGTTCGCCATAGCCGAGCCAGCAAATGCGGGCGGGCAAACCTTGGAATTGAACCCGCTCTTGAGCGGCGCGAATCCAGCGATGCAATGCTTGATCCTCTGGGAACAATTCGAGCAAGGCTTCATCGGTTTTGGCAATATCAGCGGGGTCGCCCGAAAGCGCTGCCCAACGGAATGGCCCTTTGCCTTCGCAGAACAATGGGCGAATATAGGCAGGCACAAAGCCAGGATAGGCAAATGCTCGATCATAACCAGCAGCCTTAGCTACACCACGCAAATTATTGCCATAATCAAACACGATCGAGCCAGCATCAGCGAAGGCAACCATAGCTTTAACATGCTCAACCATTGAAGCAGTTGAATGCTTGACATATTCTTCGGGGTCGCGTTGACGCAATTCGAGTGCCTGCTCAAGGCTCATGCCAGCTGGCACATAGCCCTCAAGCGGGTCGTGGGCACTGGTTTGGTCGGTCACAATATCGGGGCGCACACCACGCTTATACAATTCGCCAAAGACTTCGGCGGCGTTGCCCAATAAACCAACCGAAAGTGCTTTGCCGTCGCGCACCGCTTCATCAACCAAGGTCATGGCTTCTTCAAGCGTATCAACCGCCACGTCGAGATAGCGCGTATCCAAGCGGCGCTGCATGCGCTGGCGATCAACTTCAACCACCAAGGCCACGCCATCGTTCATGGTGACGGCCAAAGGTTGTGCGCCGCCCATACCGCCAAGGCCAGCGGTGAGCGTCCAACGACCGCGCAACGAGCCACCAAAATGTTGGCGGGCAATGGCGGCCAGTGTCTCATAAGTGCCTTGCAAAATTCCTTGTGTACCAATATAAATCCACGAGCCAGCGGTCATTTGGCCATACATCGTCAAGCCAGCCTGCTCCAATTCGCGGAAGTTCTCCCATGTGGCCCAATGTGGCACGAGCATCGAATTGGCAATCAGCACCCGTGGAGCATCGCGATGGCTACGAAATACAGCAACAGGTTTGCCCGATTGCACCAACAAGGTTTCATCATCGTTGAGTTCTTGCAACGAACGCACAATCGCATCGAAGCATTGCCAATTGCGGGCAGCCTTCCCCGTGCCGCCGTAGACAATCAAATTTTGCGGATCTTCGGCCACATCAGGATCAAGATTATTCATCAGCATTCGCAACGCTGCTTCTTGCGCCCACCCTTTGCACGATAATTCTGAGCCGCGTGGTGCACGCACAATGCGCGATGAAGTCATGAGACAGTTCTCCTTGTACACAGGATTGTCGGTTGGCTCTATGATAGTTGATTTTGTTGAAAATAAGAACATAGAGCAAAGAACATAGGATAGGGATCAGGGGCTGGGGATCGGGAGTTTTTTGATCCACGAAGGTTAAGTCTTAGCCACAGATTGCACAGATTTGTGTGATTATTGTTTCTGCTCAATGCATAATCTCTTGCTCATAACCTTTTTTCCTTGTTGATGTTTGACTTCTGCCTTTTGCACTTCATCCCTCATCCCTCATCCTTTGTCTCTGCGCCTCTGCGTTAAGAACCGATCCCCACCAACCGATTCCCAATCAATATCAATCATTGACAGCGGCAAATTGAAACCGTTACAATACCAAGCAACTGTGCAAGCTCTTGTCAACCTCTAGAAACCGGAAGGACTCCAATGCAGATTCGTGTAATACAAGGCGATGTTGCTCAACAAGCCGATGCCATTGTTGTTGTTGGTACATGGGCGAATGAGGAACTGCCTGCCAGCGTTGCTGGTTTAATTGAAGCGAGTGATTGGTCAGGTAAGTACAAAAAAACCACTGTGCTCTATCTTGGCGCACAAGCGACAGGTATTCCCGCCTTCGCCAGCCGCCGGGTGCTGTTGGTTGGTTTGGGCAAGCGCGAATTATGGAACGCTGAGCGTGCTCGCGTCATCGGGGCAATTCTGGCCCAACGAGTACGCGATTTGGGCCTGACGAGCTATAGCCTGCCTTTGCTTGGAAGCGAAGTTTTGGGTGTTAGCCGTAGCGCCGAGGCTTTGAGCGAAGGCGCATTGTTGGGTGCTTATCGCTTTGATGGCTTTAAAACTTTGCCCGACGATTTTGTGCCAGCCGTTGCTTTAGAACAGGTGACGTTGGTTGCCGAAGCTGAGCTTGAAGCCGCCGAATTTGGCTCGAAATGGGGCATTGCGTTGGCTCATGGAGTCAATCTTGCCCGCGATTTGGGCAACAATCCGCCAATCGTGGCAACGCCAACCTACTTGGCCGAAGCCGCTCAAACGATCGCCCGTGATTATGGCATGACCTGTTTGGTGCTCGACCACGACCAACAAAAAGAGTTGGGTATGGGTGCGTTAATTGGGGTTGCCAAGGGTGCTGCCGAGCCAGCCAAGTTCATCGTTTTGGAGCATGGCCAAGCTGAGCCAGGCAAACCAACGATTTGTTTGGTCGGCAAAGGCATTACCTTCGATACAGGCGGGATTTCGATCAAGCCAGCCGATAACATGGACAAAATGAAAATGGACATGCAAGGCGCTGGCGCAGTGATTGGCACGATGGAAGCGGTAGGTCGTTTGAAATTGCCAATTCACGTCGTAGCCTTGGTGGCCGCAACCGAAAATATGCCTGGCAGCAATGCCTACAAACCAGGCGATATTCTCAAAGCCATGAATGGCGTAACGATCGAAGTGCTCAACACCGATGCCGAAGGCCGTTTGGTCTTGGCCGATGCCCTTTCCTATGCCCAAAAATACAATCCCGATGCAATTATCGACCTTGCAACCCTGACTGGCGCGTGTGTCGTGGCGCTTGGCTCATATGCCGCAGGCGCAATGACCAACAATCCAGCTTTGTTGCAACGGGTGCAGCAAGCTGCCGAAGGTTCAGGCGATCGGGTTTGGGAACTGCCATTGTGGGATGAATACCGCCGTCAAGTGCGTTCCGATGTTGCCGACATCAAAAATACTGGTGGCCGCAACGGTGGGGCGATTACCGCTGGGGCGTTCTTGAGCCATTTCGTTGGCGATTATCCATGGGTCCATTTGGATATTGCCGGCGTGGCATGGACTGAAGATCAACCCAAGGAATACAACCCTAAAGGAGCAACCGGCTATGGGGTGCGCCTCTTGACGGAATTGCTGCGCGAGTGGAGTGGCGTTTCGTTATAGCGGGAGTGTGGTCTATGGCTGGGACAATGCGGGTCACATTTTGGGGTGTTCGGGGTAGCTATCCGGTTCCCGGGTCGGATACTGTGGGGTTTGGCGGCAATACACCATGTGTCGAAGTCGAGGCCAATGGGCATACGATTATTCTCGATGCGGGGACGGGAATTGTGCGCCTCGGTAATGATCTGTTGCGACGAGCCAAAGAGCGTGGTGGACCAGTACGGGCAACCTTGCTATTTAGCCATATGCACCATGATCATACCCAAGGCTTTCCATTCTTTACTCCAGCCTATGTTGGCTCAAGTATTTTGAATATTTTTGGGCCACGGGTATTCGAGCGTGATCTTGAAGAAACTTTGGCACATTCAATGTTGCCACCAAGTTTTCCGGTGTCGTTGGGCGAAATGAACTCACTGAAGTTTATGCGCAACATGACCGAGACCGATGTATTGCTGTTTGATGCCAATCAAGATACGGTGACGGTCAAGAATTTCTACCACGATCAAATTACTGATGATCCTGATGTGGTGCAGATTCGGGCCATGCGTTCGTATGCGCACCCCGAAGGTGTGTTTATCTATCGGGTGCAATGGCAGGGCAAGAGTGTGGTCTATGCGACCGACACCGAAGGCTATGTCAATACTGATCAGCGCTTGGCAGCGTTTGCCAACCAAACCGACTTGTTGATCCACGATGCTCAATATAGTGAAGCGCATTATCTCGGCCATGCCGGTTATAACGCAACCCAAGGTTGGGGCCACTCTACGCCGCAGATGGCGTGTGCTGTGGCCATGGCTGCGCAGGCCAAACGCCTCGTCTTGTTCCATCACGAGCCACGCTACAACGATGCAATGATTCGTGAGTTGGAGCAGGCTTCGCAGGCGATTTTTGCCAACACCACTGCCGCCTACGAAGGCTTAACAATCGAAATCTAACATGAATGGATGCAAGGCCAATCGTGGTATGCTGAGGCTGCTACGATTGGCTTTTTTTGTTGATGAGGAATTGGCATGTCTCCACGGCGCGATGTCCGAGTTGAACGCACGGCGCAGATTATCGAAGCAGCAACCCGCTTGTTTGCCCAGCATGGCATCGATCAAACTAGCATGGATATGCTAGCCAAGGCCGTTGGCATGAGCAAAGGGGTCTTGTATTGGTATTTTGAGAGCAAAGATGCAATCATCCTCGCGTTGTTGGAGCAACTATTCAATCAACCACTGTTGGAAGTGCAAGCGCTGTTGCAAGCACCTGAATCGACGGCCCATCGCTTGAGCCAACTCACCACCAACTTGGCTGCCGCCTTGGAAGAATTACAAAGCCTTGTGCCCTTAGCGCAAGAATTGTATGCACTTTCGGCTCGCAATAACAACGTTCAAAGCTTCTTGGCAAGCTATTTTCAGCGCTATCGGGCCAGTTTGGCAGAGTTAATTCAGCAAGGTCTTGAGCGCGGCGAATTCAGTTCAATCGACCCCGAACAAGTTGCTTGGCATTTGGCAGCGCTCTACGAAGGCTCGACCGTGCTCTGGCTGCTAGAGCCAATGCCCCAGCGTTTGACCGAACAATTGCAAGCAGCCTTGCAACTATTGCTCAAGGCGATTGTGGCTCGTTAAAGGGAGTTTGGGTTTCTAGATTGAATCAAAAACAAACCTAAACCATTCAGTAGACTAGCGCAACCCATGACGAGCACCGTTGATCCAGAGAAAGCTTCAGCGTACAAACTATTAAACGAGGCGATGGTTAGTGATACGACGACCCAACTAAGCAGCATCGTTGGAATCCAATGCAGCATGCGATAGCCAGCTTTGCGTAAAATCCAGGCTTGAACACTGCTAATCACCAAACATGTAATTGCAACTGAGATTAATTGCGGTTCTATCCAGTGGACGAAGGGGTTGCTCGTATTAGAAGTACGAAACATCGAAAAGAGAAGATGATCGATACTCAGCATATATTTCGCAATACTCACTGCACAATATGCTGCAATTGTTGCCCTAAACCAGTGTTTGAACGAGTTTGGATCGATTGTCCGTTTTAAAATCCAAGCCTGACCATAGCTCATGCTTCCAATAGCGCTTAGCATGATGACAATCAGCAAGCCGAAAACAAATAATTCGCCACCATCAGGATGATCTTGGTAAAAATAGGGTAGTACTAGGGCATACAATACCAGTGCTGGGATATGCACGCCAATCCAATAAAGCCATGTAACGATCGGAATGTGCAGCCGTTGTGAGCGTGCATGAGCAACCTCGTACATCGTCAGCCTCTTTCTCAAACGATTGGAGCGTGAGTTTTCTTGATCTTAGTTTGTTACCAACGGCTTTTGCATCAATACATTCGGAATCGTCACACGATCGAGCCACTGGGGCGAACGATAGACCGTGCGATAGCCGAGCCGCTCGTATAATTTGGCGGCTTGCTGGTTATCGACAATCACTTGTAGTTGCGCTCCTGCTACTTTACGCGCCACTAATTGTTGTTCAACTGCCTGCATAATTGCCGCGCCATAGCCTTGGTTGCGCTGTTGCTCGCGCACGACAATGCCATGAATATAGGCATACTTGGGGTTGAATTTGGGCGGTGGCATAAGCATCGAGGCCGCAACGGTGCTCAACAGGTGCAAGGTATGTTTCAGGCCAATGAGTTGTATCGCCATATTCAGCGTGCCACGCGGCACCCGATCGGGGGCTGGCTCGTTGGGAAATTGAATTCCCGCCATGCCCACAATCTCGCCAGCTTGATTGAGCGCCAAATAACGCCCCCGCACTCCGGAAAAATCGTTGGCATGCAAGGTGTAGCGCAACAAAGCTTGGCGCTGGCTATCGGCTCCACGCAACGAATCGGGCAATTCAGCATCATACAAATCGAGCAACAGCTCACCCAAAATTGCCAGATCATTCGCATTGGCCGGACGTAACTCGACGGTTGGTTGGGTTTGTGTCATTGCTTAGCTCCGACCCATTGGGCGAATAGCTGGCTCGGCCAGTGCGCGATCTAAACCATCGCCAGCATGAATGCGATAGACTGGCACGCGTAACTCGGCCAAGCGGGCAAAGGTTGGCTCAGGGTCACGCCAGCCGCCAAACGATTTACCATCGAGAAACATAATTGAAGCGCGTGCGCCACGATAGACCAAACGCTGAACTGCCGCCACCCAACGTTCATCGAGCGCGGCGGTGATGATCAGCAGCGAGGAGTTACGCCCAAAGCGTTGGCTTTCAGCGGCCAATAATTCGGCTAATGAGGTATTGCTGGTGGCATGTAGCATCGCCAATGGCTCTAAAATTTTGTAAAGCTGGCGAGCTTCGCGTTCAGGCAGGATAATTTCGCGTTGTGCGCCGTAGGTCAATAAGCCCACGCTGCGATTGATCCGCAACAGATGCCGTGCCAACGAAGCTGCCAAGGTAATGCTATATTCCTCGGTGGTGTTGGGAATTGCGATTTTGCCTTGCAAGGTTTTGATAATCGCTGGAATCGCTGCATCCGGCTGGCCATGGTGAAAACGTTCTTCCATATCCAAAATGATCCAAACATCTGCTGATGGATCAAGCTCAAATTCCTTGACCATGAGATTGCCAGTTCGCGCTGTCGAACGCCAGTGAATGCGGTTGAAGCTATCGCCTGGCACATATTGGCGCACAGTCGAAACATTCGGCGTAACGTGAAAGGTGCGTGAACGCACATCTTGCCCGCCGATTAACTCAGCGGTTGGTAGCTCGAATTTTGGTAAATCGACAGTGGCAGGATATACCAACAGATCATGGGTTAGATCGACCATTTTATGCAATTGGAAGATACCGAAGGGATCGCCGCTGCGCACCGAAACTGGCCCCAAGCGCCATTTACCGCGCAAGGTACAGGGTGTGCGCACCATCCAGCGCCGTTTTTCGCGGCCTGGAATATAGCTCACAAAGCCCGAGCCATGCGAAGGTAAATCGGAGTGATCGCGCACTTCGACCCAGAGTTTGGGCACGGGCCACGTATTGTAGATCGTAATTCGTTCGCGCACAGTTTCGCCAACTTGGGCGCGAGTAGTGCTCGATTCGCGCTCGATCTCCAGCCCTTCGAGATTGCTCCACGCCCAAGCATAGGCCACAACCAATAAGCCCAGCAGGGTATAGGTTAAGTAATAAAAGAAAGAAATATTACTCGAAAGGCCGGTCAGAAATAGCACCACGGCCAAGCCCAAAATGCCTAATGCCCGCATATGCCGCCCCTAATGTGCAGCCGCCGGCTGCTGCCGCTCATATCGTCGCCCAGCGCGTGCGCCTGGTACGGGCACTTGACTCAAAATTTGTTGCATCAACTCATCAGCATGAATATTGCGAATCCGCGCTGCTGGGCTGATGATCATGCGATGGGCCAATACTGGCTTGACCAGCACTTTGATGTCGTCAGGAATCACATAATCACGGCCTTGCAAGGCAGATAAAGCTTGGGCGGTGCGATACAAGGCTAACGAGCCACGCGGGCTAGCCCCAAGGTACACATCGCTGTTGTTGCGGGTGGCGGTAGTAATTGCCACAATATATTCTTTGATTTGCTCATCGACATAGACATCGCGAATCTCGGATTGCATATGTTGCAGCTCTTCGATGCTGACGACTTGAGCTAGCGCATCGATTGGGTGGGCTTTGCGTTGGCTCTCCAAAATTGCTAATTCATCGGCTTTGGCCGGATAGCCGAGGGTAATTCGCAGCAGAAAGCGGTCGAGTTGCGCTTCGGGTAGCGGAAACGTACCTTCATATTCAATGGGATTTTGGGTTGCAAGCACAATAAATGGCTGAGGCAAAGCGCGGGTAATGCCATCGACGGTCAATTGACCTTCTTCCATGCTCTCGAGCAAGGCCGATTGAGTTTTGGGTGTAGCGCGGTTAATTTCATCGGCCAGCACTAAGTTGGCAATAATTGGCCCAGGCCGAAATTCAAACTCACCTGATTTTTGATTGTAGATCGAAACTCCGCTCACATCGGTTGGTAGCAGGTCGGGGGTGAATTGAATGCGCTTGAAGCTACAGCCGATGCTGCGAGCAATTGCCTTGGCGAGGGTGGTTTTGCCCACGCCTGGCACATCTTCCAACAGCACATGGCCGCGACACAGCAGGGCGATCAAGGTTAAATCGACCGCCGCGCGTTTGCCGATGATCACTTTTTCGACATTGGCAGCGACGCGTTGGGCTATCTCTTGCACATGTTTCATTTCAAGATCCTCCCGAAAACTGATTCGGTGCTACAAATCTTTGACCAAAACGGTTTGGCGTTCGCCATTGCGCATAAACCCAAACCACTCGTAGAGCCGTTGGGCATGTTGGTTGGTGTTTTGGGTATTCAGCGAGAGCAATTGCACACCGTTCAAACTGCACCAATCGACTAATTCAGCTAAAAGCCGCACGCCAATCGCTTGGCCTTGCAGTGCCGGATCAACCGCGATCCGTACTAAATGAGCCATCATGCCGCCATGATGCACGGTTGCAAAGGCATAGCCAACAATGGTCTGGTTAAGCTCGGCTACGATATAGAAGGGGGCAACAGGGAAAACTCCAGCCAAAATCGTGCTATTTTTGACCCATTCGTCAGCAAAAGCGGCGGCATCGATCTTGGCAATCATCGGCACATCGTCGGTCGTCGCTGGGCGAATCCAAGCCCCGGTATTGCCCCAAGCTGGAATGTTCATCGCACGTTTTTCGTAGCCCACCACATCAAGCTGGGGCTGATAGCCCTCGCGCAGCACCCACGGCAACAGCCAACTGGCATCGCGTTCGTCGCTCATAATCAACAAGCGCTCAACACCATGCGCCTTGGCATAACCCTCGGCAGCATGTAAAAATTCAGTGACCGCCTCGGCTGGGCGCAACGAATGATGCACAATCAGTGCTCGAATCCAAGCAATTGGGCCGACCGCATAGCCCATCAGCACGCAGCCCCACAATTTGCCGTTATATTCCAAAACAATACTGAGTTGATCGTTGAGGGTTAAGCGAAACTCATCGTGGGGAATCGAAAGCGAAGCCCATGGAGTTTGCTCAAGCAAGCCCATCAGCGGCGGTAGATCGCTCTCAACCAGTGGCCTCATCGCCAAATCGTGAATGCTCGGAACGCGACGAAACAAATGCATAACTTAAGCTTCTTCTCGCAAGACCGAAATACCCAACGCGCCTGGCCCGCCATGAACCGCCAAAACTGGGCCTGCATCGGAGATCAACAATGGCACATCTGGAAAATGAGCTGAAACTTGCTGGGCAAAGGCTTGAGCTTCGGCTAAAGCATTGGTGTGCAAAATACCCATGCGCCGAACTTTGCCTTTGCCAACAAACGCTAGGGCTTGCTGAATCATCATGGTCAAGGAATCTTCGCGGGAGCGGGCACGACCGACCATTTCGGCTTGGCCTTTGCGATCCAGCCCTAAAATTGGGTAGATGCCCAAAAGTGAGGCGGCCATGGCCCCGATGCGCCCCAAGCGCCCACTGAGCCGCAAATAGCGCACCGTTTCGAGTGAGGCAACAGTCAAGATATTGGGAATTTGATGCTCGATTTGCGAAACGATCGAAGCAGCACTCGCCCCGTGAGCCAAAGCTTCGGCTGCTTCGAGCACCAATAAACCTGTACCTAGGGCAAATTGGCGCGAATCAATGTTGTAGATCATGCGGCCTTGCACCCGTGATGCGGCTTGCATGGCATTGGCATAACTTTGGCTGAGCATTGCCCCAACATGAATCACGATAATATCATCAGCGGGATGTTGGCGAAAATAATTAATAAACTGCCCTGCCGATGAGGGAGCAGTTGTAGGAATCACATCTTCATGAACTAAACGGCGATAAAACTCATCGAGCGAGACATCTTCGCTTTCACGCAGATTGCCATCGACAAATTGAATGGTAAATGGAATTAATTCAATGCCATAGCGCTGAATAAGCTCCATTGGCAAGCTCGACGTTGAGGCGGTAACCAATGCAGTGGTCATGTTGTTCAATCCTCGGAGCCACACAGACACTCCAATGCAACCCTGCGGTGGAGCATAGATTAACAAGTATTATAGGGGGTTTTTCGTTTGCACGAAAGTACTCGTTTGATGAAAAAATGCTGAGGAAATGGGCTTAATCAGCCATGCTTTGGCCAATTAAGCCCATTTGAGAGGCTACAGTTTAATGCGGCGGGGGCGGATGCGTGATTTTTCGGCGCGAATGATCGCTTGAATCATGCTGGCGGCTTCGTCAGGCCGCGATTCGGGGTTCATCACCACATAATCAAATTCATCGACGCGACCCATTTCTTCTTCGGCCAAGGCCATGCGCCGTTCTAAGCCCTCTGCTGATTCGGTGCGGCGTAGGCGTAAGCGGTTGGCCAATTCGGCGCTTGAAGGTGGCACGATGAAAATCAACACCGCATCGGGCACTAATTTGCGCATGGTGGCCGCGCCCTGCACATCGATCCGCAAAATTACATCTTTGCCGCTCGCCAAGGCATCGCGTACCTGCGATTTGGGAATGCCCTTGTATTCGCCATAAACGACCGCATGCTCCAAAAGGTCGTTTTGGGCGATCATGGTCTCAAACTCGGCTTTGGAAACAAAATTATAATCAAAGCCCTCTAATTCACCTGGGCGTTGGCCACGGCTGGTAGTGGTGACCACAAAATGAAAGGGCATGCCAAATTCGCGCATTCGCATCAACACCGTATCTTTGCCAACCCCTGATGGGCCTGAAATAATGACCAGTAATGGCACAGGAGCTTGGTTGTGCAAAATCGGGTTGAGTTCTGGGTGTGACACAATGCCTCCTAAACTAAGGGAATTATTGACGTTCTGCCAATGCTTGAGTACGATTGAGCCATTGAAGGAGAATCGTCTATGCACATTGATGCGCTAGTTGTTGCAGCGATTGTCGCTGAATTACAGATCTTGGTTGGCGGCAAAATTCAACAGGTGGTTTTGCCAAATCCTGATAGTGTAGGTTTTGAAGTCTATGCTGATGGCCAGCGCCATCAGTTATTGCTTTCGGCCAATCCTAAATTTGCCCGCATGCATACTACCCCAACCAAGCTAACTCGTGATCCGAATGCCGATTCGCCTTTGTTGCTATTATTGCGTAAATATGTTCGTGGTGGACGGATTACCAAAATCGAATCTGCGCCATTGGAACGGGTTATTTCGCTCAGTATAGCCAAGATGCCGATTCCTCGCAAGGAACTTGAGCCTGACGATGATGACGACGATGAGGTGATGCTTACGCCGCGTTATAGTGAGTTGGTACTAGAAATTATCGGTCATTCATCAAATATTATTTTGGTCGATGATAATGGCTTGGTCTTGGAAAGTATTCGTCACTATAACCCGCAACGTTCGCAACGCCCAATCATGCCACGTGGCATGTACGAAGCGCCGCCCAGCCAAGGCAAATCTGACCCGCTCCAAGCAACCGCTGAACAAATTGCGGCCTTAGGTGGCGATTTGGCCAAAGCCTTGGTGACCGAATATAGTGGCATCTCGCCGCAAACTGGCCGTGAAATTGCTTGGCGGGCAGTCGGCGCAACCAGCGTCGAAATTACGCCAGAACTAGATTTTGCACAGATTGCCCAGCTTTTGCGCCAACTTACCAGCCTTAGCAGGAGCGAGCCAACCCTTGCCCGCAATGCTGATGGCACGCCAATTGGGATTGCTGCCTTTAATTTGCAGCACCAAGCGCATACTGAAACCTTCCCCAGCATGAACGAGGCCTTGGCAACCGCCTTTGCTGAGCTTGATCAGGTGACAGCGCACGCTCAACGGCGTGAAGCCTTGCTCGAACGGGTGGCTGAAGCTCAGCGCCGCATCAAAACCAAAGCTGATCAATTACGCACTCAGTTGGCGCGGGTTGAGCAACTTGAGCGTTTGCGCTGGGAAGGTGAGATGATTTTTGGCTATATTTATGCGATCAAACCTGGACAAAGCGAATTGCTGCTTGACCAAGGCGTGATCACGCTTGATCCAACATTATCGGCGGTCGAGAATGCTCAAGCAAAATTTCGCGAGTACGACAAAGCCAAAGGTGCATTAGAGGATGTGCCACAACTCTTGGAGCAAACCGAGGCTCAAGCCGAATATTTGCAACAAACCAACGATCTGTTGAGTTTGGCCGAGAGTTTTGCTGAAATTGAGCAATTTGAGCGTGAGTTGATTGCTGGTGGCTGGCTGCGCCAAACGATTGGCAAAGCCAAAAGCAAGCCCAATTCTAGCGTTGGGCGTGGCCCGTTGCGGGTAATTTCGCCCGATGGCTGGACAATTTTCGTTGGTCGTACCGCTGACCAAAACGATGAAGTAACCTTCAAACTTGGTCAGCCCGAGGATTATTGGTTGCATGCCCGTGAACGAACTGGCGGCCATGTGATTATTCGTATGCAATCGGCGAATGTGCCGCCGCGTACCCTTGAGCAAGCGGCGCAACTGGCGGCCTACTATTCATCGGCTCGCAACGATGGCGCAGTTGAAGTCGATATTGCCTTACGCAAACATGTGCGCAAAATCAAAGGCGGCCCACCTGGTTTAGTGCGCTATACCGCTGAGCAAACCCTACGCGTCGCACCCCAAAAAGAACCGAAGAGAACATAGGAACAAGGCAGAAGTCAAACATCAAAAGGCAAAATCGCGATCGCAATTTAACGCAGCGGCGCATAGCAAGAGATAAGGGATGAAATTTAACCGCGAAGAACACGAAGAACACGAATGGTTGAGTGTTGTAATATTTGAACGACGAACCCATCTCAGTGAACCACTCAATCAACCTTCGCGATCTTCGCGATCTTCGCGGTTTCATTCTTCGTGCGCTTCGTGTCCTACGTGGATCAAACGCGGCGAGGTGCTAAATCACGCCACCAACTTTGCTTTGAGCATCGCGCGGCTTGCCCCAATAAATAATCTGTTTCCAAGCCTCGGTTGGCTCATCGGCAAATACCATCACCAAATCGCCACGCTGTGCGCCATCTAAGGCCATGGCAATCGCCTCGCGCTCGTGACGAGTATAATGAATATTGCTCTCAGCAAAACCCGCCTCAGCTAAACCTTCGCGAATATAGCCAGGCATTTCGCCCTCTTTGCGGCCTCGCAAACTGGTGTCTTCTTTGATGATGATCTGATCGAAAACCCCTGCCCCCAGCAAGCGCCCAATCTCACGCGCATCAACCTCACGCCGATCGCCAGGCACCGAAATCACACAGATCGCTTTGCCCTCGCGTGGCAATTGACGCACCACATCGATCAAGTTGCTGACAGCTGCCGGATTATGCCCATAATCCAAAATTACGCGGAAAGGATGTTCATCAAAGACATTCAAGCGTCCAGGCGTTTGATAGAACGAGGTGGTAAAGGTGCGCAAGCCTTGGCGAATATTTTCGATGCTAATGCCTAAACTATAGGCCAGCGCTGCCGCCGCCAGAGCATTGGCAACATTGAATTTGGCCCGACCTTCCAAGGTTGCCGGAATTAGATGCGTCCACAACAGCGGAATATGGCGGCCTTTATCGTAGAGCGTCACCATATCGCCGTTAACCCCTTTTTCGACCACAATCGCCCGCCCGCCAACTTGAACTTGCTCACGCACCAAGGGATTAGCCGGATCAAAGCTGAAGTAGAAGGGCTTGGCCCGCGTTCGCGCTACCAATTTTGCCACCAGAGGATCATCGGCATTCAACACGGCCCAGCCATCACGCTTAATCACTTCGATGATCAGCGATTTAACTTTGGCCATCTCTTCGAGCGTATCGATGCCCCGTAGGCCAAGGTGATCGGCACTGATATTGAGAATCGCGCCAACATCAACTTCATCGTAGCCCAAACCTTCGCGCAAAATGCCACCACGCGCGGTTTCCAACACAGCGGCATCAACTGTCGGGTCGCGCAACACCATGCGGGCCGATTTGGGGCCAGTCATATCGCCGCGCAACACCCGCTCGCCGTCGATATAAATCCCATCGGTGCTGGTCATGCCAACGTGATAGCCCGCCATCTTGAGAATATGCGCGGTCATGCGAGCGGTGGTGGTTTTGCCGTTGGTGCCAGTTAATGCTGCCAGCGGAATGCGGCTTGGCGTGCCTGCCGGAAACAGCATATCGATCACTGGGCCTGCTGCATCGCGCGGCGTGCCCTCGGATGGCGCAACGTGCATGCGAAAGCCAGGCGCTGCATTAACTTCAACAATCCCGCCACCAACCTCGCTGACCGGACGGCTAATATCAGGAATAATAAAATCGATCCCCGCCACATCCAAGCCCACAATTTTGGCGGCGCGAATCGCAATTTGGGCATTTTCATAGTGAATCATATCGGTGCGATCGATCGCTGTGCCACCAGTCGAGAGGTTGCCGGTTGAGCGCAAATACAGCACTTGGCCTGCTTCGAGCACGGTTTCTAAGCTGACTCCAGCTTTTTCCATGCAGCGCTCAGCTTGATGATCGATCTCCAGTTTAGTCAATACATTTTCGTGACCAACCCCACGCCGTGGATCGCTATTGACGATTTCGACCAATTCAGCCACTGTATGTTGCCCATCGCCAACCACATGGCCAGGCACGCGCTCGGAAACTGCCACGACCTCGCCATTAATCACCAAAACCCGATGATCACTGCCTGGCACAAGTTCTTCAACAATCACATATGAGCGATATTCTTGGGCTTGGGCGAAGGCAACTTGAACTTCTTCTTCAGTAGTCAGGCCAATCGAGATGCCACGGCCATGCGAGGCATCCAAGGGCTTGACGACCAAAGGGTAGCGCAACCGTCGCGCAGCTTGCACCGCACCCTCAGCCGAGCGCACCACCCGCTGACGAGGCACAGGCAATCCAGCATCTTCTAGCAATTTATTGGTCAATTGCTTATCTTGGGCCACTTCGACCCCGATATGGCTGGTTTGCGAGGTAATCGTAGCCTGAATGCGTTTTTGATATTTGCCATGGCCAAATTGCACCAATGAATGCTCATTCAAGCGCAACCATGGAATCCCACGCTCCTCGGCAGCCTTGACCAAGGAGGCAGTTGAGGGGCCAAAGGCCAAACGCACCGCCATCCGCGCCAAATCTTCTTTCTCGCGCACCAGATCAAAGGTGGCTCGTTCGGCAGCGGGCATAGCTGAGGGCAAGTGTTCAGGCAGCAAAAACTGAATCAAACGCAACGCCAGATTAGCCGCCTCGATCCCGACATCCTCTTGGCCATACTGAAAAATCACAAAATACTGGCCATCTTGGCCTGTGCCACGGGTTTTGCCTTGGGTCACATAGGTTCCGGCCAAACACTGCAACTCAAGCGACAAATGCTCCATCACATGGCCCAGCCATGTGCCATCGCGCAGCCGCTCCACAAAGCCACCTGGTCGCCCCAACGAACAATGATGATCATCGAGGCTGGGCACGAGCGCCAACAAGCGATCAACAAAATCACCCAACAAATGGGTCGGATAAGCCTCAAGCTCTTCAAGATCAACGGTCATGTTGATGGCTGGCTTATACAACCAATAGTTAGGCCCACGATAGACGCGCGTGTCGAGAATTTTCATCGGGAAACCTCCACAGAATAGTGGCAATGGGTAGGCTAGAATTTGGGGAAATGCGAGTGGGTGGCGCAGCGCTGAGCCACGTTGCGCCGTATTGTACCACGAGCAGCCAGCGCGGCAAGAGACTGGTTAAATTTCTGGATCGGCGGCTGGCTGTTCAAGGCTAGGGGCAACTGGCAACGCAGGCATCACCACTGGCGGAATTACTTCACGTTTGATCAGATCATACGACCAGCCATGAGTTAGCACATGCAATTTCACGCCGACGATCGCCTCTTTTTGGCCAACTTTGAGCTGATGAATATTGCTGTATGTAATGCCAGCGCCATCAACCACCGTCACCGAGCCTTCACCAATCACCTGCATCAGATGATCATCGTCGATCTCGGCGGCGGTATTTTCATCAAGACCCAACCCAATCAGATATGGATTAAAGCTGACCGCCGCGATCAAACGCCCCAGCCGATGGCGAGCGCCAAAGTGTTGATCAAGCACAACCCGATTGGTTAGCCCAAGCCCTGGCCCAAATTGCACCATGCCATAGCGTGGCACCAGCCCTTTGGCCCCATAGGCGATCATATGGGCACTCATCGCCGAAGCGCCCGCACTCGTGCCCGCCACCGGAACCCCCCGCGCGTTAGCTCGCCGAATAGCTGTGGCAACCGGCGTGCCACCAAGCACCGCCGTAAGCTTCAATTGATTGCCACCTGTCATAAAAATTCCAGTCGCTTGGGCAATAATTTCGGTTGCCGCTGGATCATTGGCATTGATCCGTTCGCGAACTGGCAATAATTCGACGCTGGCAACGCCTAATTTACCAAACACCTCAAGGTATTCGCGGCCCCCATCGGGCAATTCCGAAGCAGTCGGAATAACCACAATACGAGCGTTGGAGCCGCCTGCAAGCTCAAAAAAGCGTAATAAAATTAACCGTCTGCGCTGCAAATCCATTGCGCCACCAATTGGCAGCAACGCACCGCGAACGTGTCCATCTGGCACTGGCGAAGGCATTGGGTGTCCTTCCATCAACTGGAGTAGGGTGAAAGCTGCATTATTACGGATAGCAGGCTATTGTGCAAGTTGGGGTTTAGGAGCATACAAGGGTCGGTTTTAGGCTCCCTCACCCCAACCCCTCTCCCACTGCGGCGGGCGAGGGGCGTTTGGTAGGGATCGGGCGAAGGCTCATCAAGCCTTACTGAGCAAAACCAAACTCTCAACATGGCTGGTTTGCGGAAAGAAATCGTGGGGCTGAGCATGCTGAATGGTATAACCGCCAGCCTGCAAAAGCTTAATATCGCGAGCCAAGGTGCCAGGATGACAGGACACATAGGCAATCATAGTTGGTTGGGCAGCAATCAGGGCATTGAGGGCAGCTGGCTCGACTCCACGCCGTGGCGGATCAACAATCGCTAAATCAAATTGTTGCTTGAGCTGCGGCAAAATCGCCTCAACCTTGCCGGTTTTCAGGGTCACATTACTAAGTTGATTGGCTTTAGCACTCGCCTGAGCATCGCGAATTGCCGCCGGATGTTCCTCAATGCCCCAGCCATGGCCAATGTTATGTGCCAAAGGCAACAAAAACGTACCAACGCCACAAAAGCCATCAAGTAAACGGGTGGTGTTATTCAACGGCAAGAAGCACTCGATTTGCTGCAACACTGCCCGCGCTCGCTCAACATTAGCTTGAAAAAAGCTGGTTGGGGCAATTCGCAAACGTACATCGCCCAATTGCTCATACAAGTATTCGGCTCCCGCCAAGGCCATCCAGCCCTCGCGGGTCGCCGAAGAAACTCCAGCAATCGTGGCATCTGCTGACATCCAACGCCGTGCCCAACTACGCCAAGCACTTTGGCCTTGCCCAATCAAATGACCGTGGATTGTGCCATCGGTGGTGCTCAGGCGCAGGCTAATTTCGCGCAAGCCTATCAAAGGCAACAGTGGTTTTAATCGTTCAATCGTCGCATTCAAGCGCGGATCAATGATCAAGCACTGATCAAATTCGACAATCTGGCGACCACCAGCGGCATAAAACCCCACTCGTTGACCATCGACATGCACCCGCGCAACCGAACGATAATGCCATGGTTCGCCTGCCGCCGTGGCCGCAACTTCGGCGTGATCGGTTTGGGCCACAAAGCGCAATTGCTCAGCCAAAATCGTTTGTTTGGCTTGGCGCTGGCTTTCAATCATCTGATATTGCCAATCGCAGCCACCACAGCGTTGATAAACCGGACACGCCGGAGTAACCCGTTCAGCTGCCGGATTGCTTGGTGGCTCCAGTAAAACCCCGCGTGCCCAGCCATTACGGCGCTCGGTGAGGCGCACCCTCACCTGTTCGCCAGGCAAAGCCGCCGCCACAAACACCGGTCGGCCAGCATAGCGGCCAACTCCATCGCCGCCTTGGGCCAAACCATCAATCGTGGTGTCAAGCTCTGGCGGCCATTCGAAATCGCTCATTGTACTACTTTCATGATGTCCCAAATTAATAAGTTTCCATCTTCATCAATCGAAGCCATGTGCTGGTTATGCGGTTTGATTGCGATGGCGATGATACCTGATTGCTGCTGATCAAATCTGAGCAAACGTCGCCCATCATCCACTTGCCAAAGCATCATGTTACCATCATGACTACCCCCTGCAATAAGGGTGCTATCTAGGCTAAATGTAACACTTTGAGCAAATGTTGCATAGGTTTTAGCATTCCACCAACGATCATCTTGATAGGTGATTAATAAACTATGGATTGATTGGCCAGAAGCAGCATCCCACACTTGGATCTCATCATTACTTTTGGCTACTGCAATTAGTTTTTGGTCGTTACTCCAACTCAGATTATAGACATATTCAATATTTTTCTGAAGATTTGTATATGCAATCCAATCTGGTGAGCGATAAATATCAAGGCTATCCTGTAGTTCATCACGATAAACTATATACTGTGAGTCAGGGCTTAAGTCGGCTTTAAGACTTGGATTATAAATAGGTCGTGAAATTATCTGCATTTCCCCAGTAATCGCATTAAACTCCCAAACTGAATTAGCTAATAGAGTTATGATCCGATCATCAGCACTCCAACGAGCAGAATTCAAAAATCCAATATATTTCCCTTCTTTGCTAAACTTAATATCCGCCTTGATTGGATCAATAATATAATTGATAGTACTACTATCTCGTCCTAGGCTAACAAAAATCTGGCTTCCCGTATGATTCCAAGTCATATTTGTTACAAAAACATTATCACCCAGCGTAATCACTCGTTGTTTTGAATAATCTGCTGTATCAAGTAGATATAATTTAGTTATAGTAAAGTCATAATTATTTTGTAATTCCTCAGGCAGTTCAACGATTTCTTTATCAATTAAAGCCAGCATTGAACCATCGGGGCTATAGGCAATAGGATTTTTAGGCAGAACATATGATCTAGAGAATTTTTGACGATAGATCGCGGTTGCGGTTGGTTCATTCGCTACTAAAGGATTGGTCGGATTGATCCAGGTACTACTTAATCCCAGCAATGGCACAATTAACAAGATGACGATTGTGACTTTGAGCCAAGCAGCGAAGCGCGGGGTATGCTGAATGCCAAAATCAATGCTATTGAGTCGTTTCGTATAGCGTTGCCATTGAAAAAACACTACAGCATAGGCGATAAATCCAATTCCCAATGCCACCATGGTCAGCAGACTCACGCCTAACGCAGGCCAGATCCACAGCAAGAGCAGAAAAATCAGGTGGCTCATCAGCGCCAAATAGCTTAGCACCAGCGGGCGATTGCTCCGCTCAGGCTCGGCCAAACGTTGATAGCGAACCAGCGCATAACATATTTCACCGATCATCCATAGATAGATACCATAAAAAAAGTAGCTCAGAACAAAGCCATACTGATACCATGGATCATCAGGTAATGTGGTAGGACTCTCGAACCAAGGAATTGATTGTCCAAGCGCGAAAAAACTGAGCCATGTAGCACGTTTGAAATAGACATACGCTTGTTGCAAGCGCAGCAACGCCCCAAATATCAGCAGTAGGCCGAGCCAATTGGGCAAAAGCTCGATACCATTAATTTTGAAATTTAATAAAACCAGCAGAATGCCAACAATGATCACCCAAAAAGTACGCCGCAGCATAGGGGTTCCTCTCTCAATCGATGCAGTTAATCAGCAAAAGCTGTATCTCTATAACGCTAGATACAGCTTTTGGTTACAGTTTGAAATGCGTAAAGCGGCAGATGCTTTAAACGTTGATTTTGAGGGCGCTTTGCACAAACGCTACCACATCACGATGGCGCACAATCCCCACCACCGCATCGCCATCGGTCACGGGTAGGCTATCGTACCGCTGACCAAGCATCGTGTAGTAGGCAGTTTGCATACTATCGCCAACATTGAGCCGTGGCAAATCAGCCTTGGGAGTCATGGCATCGCCAACCGAGACGCTACGCCATTCGCCCATCGCATAGCGATACAGATGTTGCACGCTGATCATGCCGATCAAACGTTCGGAGTGTACGACCGGAAAAGCAGGCTCGGCTTGGCCCAGCAAATATTGGCCAGCAAATAAATCGAGGGTTAAATGCGGCGAAACTGTCCGAAAACTACGGGTCATCACTTCGCCAACCAAAGCTCGGCTGAGGGTGTAGTTTAGGGTGGTTTGCACAAAATTGCTGACCGCAGCCCGATTGGTCATCCAGCCCATCAGCAAGAGCAAACTGCCAGTCAAGGCATTACTAAACAAGGCTACTAGCCCGATGATCATCAAGCCGTTGCCAAGATAGCGCCCAACCATGCTGGCTTGGAGCGTGCCCCGCAACAAATCATCATTCAAAAACCAGAAGATCGAGCGTAACACACGCCCGCCATCGAGTGGATGACAGGGCAGCAAATTAAACACTGCCAACAAACCATTGACAATCGCCAAGGTCGCCCAAAAACTAGCCCAAACCCCTTGGGAAAACCACGCCCCAACGAACGCCACAATTGCCAAGCCAACATTGACTAATGGGCCAACCAAGGCAATTTTAAATTCGCTTTGCGGCAAATCAACATCATCGGCCAGCTCGGTTAGGCCGCCAGTTAAAAACAGCGTGATTGCTGTTACTCGCAAGCCTAACCGCCGAGCCATTAGGGCATGGCCAACTTCATGCAGCACAATTGAGCACAACAACAGTAATGTGCCAAGCAAGGCTAGCGGTAAGCCCGATTGCCCATTGAGCGTAAACATCTGCTCAAAGCTATAGATGCTCAGACCAGCCAAAATCAGCCAGCTAAGATGCAATTTAATCGGGATACCACTGACATTACCGATGCGCATGCTCCACACTAGGCTGCCTCCGTTTCCTCATTGCCGCGTAAATGATCGACCAATTCGTTGATTTCGGCACTGTAATCGTGCTCACACTCTGGCTTATCGCGTTTCCAAATCATGCTGTTGGTCACTTTGAAGCCATAGCGGGCATACAAACGCATTGCGCCTTTGTTGGCCTCACGGACATCAAGTTGTACATTTTGGCAGCCTTTGCCCTCGGCCCGCTGACAGGCGTAATCGAGCAATTTGGTGCCAATCCCTTGGGCACGCGCTTCGGGCACAAGGTAAAAATCTTCTAAATAGGCATAGGGCGCGGCAGCCCAAGTCGAAAGCCGATAATTAATCTGAATACAACCCACAACTTCATCTTCGTTGGGGCCACGCTCAGCAATCACAAAATCGCTAAAGCCAGTAGTCAGCATCGCCCGAATAATCTCTTCCAAGGCTTCGGGTTCGGGCGGCGTTACGCCTTCTTCAGTAGCCAAAGCCGAAATCAACGGAGCGAGCAAAGGAGCATCTTCAGGGTGACACAATCGCACACTAAAGATCGATTCAAAATGCGCCATAAACGCTGGTCCTTACTTGAATAATAATCTGTATTATACCGCAGTCGCGTTGGCAGGTTCGAGCGATTCAGAATCAACTGATCGGCGGGCTTGCCACCAATCGAACCCTGCTAAAGCCCAAAAGAGCACTGCCACCACCGCCGAGATAATGCACCACTGACACCATTCGTGCAGCACCCAAGCCTCAATTGCCGTCAGATAGGCCGAAAATGCCAGTCCACCGCTTGCCAACACCAAGTTGATCGTTGGCAAACTAAATCGCCCAATCTGCGACCGCTGCAAACTCAGCACGCTCAGCACCACCAACAACAAAAAGCCCACAAAGCCAATATAGGCCACCGGAATGCCATTGGTTGGGGGAAAAACACTATATTTGCTGGCTTGCACAGCTTCACAATTGCCAACCACACCACACACCAGCGGGGCGCTTTGGGTTGGTCGCAAACGGTGAATGGTTAGATAACTTGAATTAATCAGGCCACCAAGCGCCAAAAAAGCCATGGCCATACGCGGCCAATACGGACGGTCGTCCATTACACGCCTCCTAGGGAGTAACACCTAATTTCGCATCAATTGCGAGCTTTAAGTCGGTATAAAAATCACCCACGAAATTAATCCGATCATCATTAATAAAAACGGTCGGCGTTTGATCGAGGCCTAAGCTTTTGGCCGAATCGTAGGAAGCATTGATGGCTGCTGTATGCGTTTCAGCATCCATACAATCTTCCAATTTATCGAGGTTAGCGCCAGCCTTGACCGCTGCATCAAGGATGAGTGGATTAGGGTTGTCTAAGTTTGTCCATTGCAATTGGCTATCATAAAGTGCCATATGCACCGGCCAATAGACACCTTGGTCGCCAGCACAGCGGCTTACTTCAGCTGTATATTGGGCCGATTTATGAATGCTACGCAAGGGAAATTCACGATAAATCCATTGAACTTTGCCAGTTTCAATATATTCAGCATCAAAATTGGCATTTGCTAGATCAACTTCAAGCTGGCGACAGCCTGGACATTCAAAATCAGCAAATTCAATCACCTTGATTGGAGCATTGGGATCGCCCTTATACCAATAGCCTTCCGAGGTTTGACCAATGGCTGCGTTGATCACAGGACGAATCGGGATGCTGGCACTGGGCGGAGCAACCGGAGTTTGTAAGGCCTGAATAAACACAAAGGTTAATCCAACAATGCCAACCAAGCCGAGCATCAAATAGAATGGCAACAACGAGCGCTTTTCGCGTACTCGCTGGCGGCCTTGGCGCGGTTTGGGGGTATTACTCATAACATTATTCCTTTCATCCAACAGCTGTATTTTGGCAAGCAAACTGCTACCACAGTCGCATCGTAGCGATCTTTGACCAACCTGACTATCAGAAAATAGTCCCAAGTTTGGGCTTCTCAGCAACTCCTAATCTTTGCAATGCCCAGCGTGCCCCAGCTTTGCCCGACAACAACACCAGCGGAATTCCACCACCAGGATGGGTCGCCCCACCAACAAGGGCCAAATTCTGCAAGCCTGCTGGCTGATTGGCTGGCCGCAAAAAGGCTGCCTGTAAGCCATGCGAGGCAGGGCCATACAACGAGCCACGCTGGGCATTGGTCATGCTCGCCAGATCAGCAGGCGTGAGCATAGTTTCGCTGATAATCGCTTGATTCAGCCCAACCAAGCCATGCTGCTCCAAACGGCGCACCACTAAATCACGATAGGCCGCCGCCTCGCGTTGCCAATTCACCCGACCTGTGACTGGGGCATTGACCAGCACAAATAAATTCAGCATTCCAGGCGGGGCATGCTCAGGGTTCGAGCGGCAGGTTGCAGCGATATAGATTGTCGGGTCAACTGCTGGCACACCATGCTCAAAAATTGCCCGAAATTCGGCGGCATAATCGCCGCTAAAGAAAATGTTGTGATGCTGCAATTGAGCGTAATCGCGATTAACCCCCAACAGCAACACAAAACCTGAGCACGCCAATTCGTGGGTTGGCGCTTTGGTGGTTGGAATCAGCTGATCAAGCGCATACATCGCATCAGCATTCACAATCACATAATCGGCATTAATCGTGCGGCCATCGCTCAAACGCACACCAGTAGCGGTTTTGTTGGTTACAATAACTTCGCTAACCAAACTATTTAACTGAATATCGACACCCATTTCGCCAGCAATTCGGCCTAGCGTCGCCGCCAATTGATACATACCACCGTCGATATACCAGCCGCCTTGGGCGATTTCAACATAAGGAATAATACAAAACGTCGCGGGCGAACGATAGGGCGAGGAGCCATTATAGGTAGCATAGCGATTGAACAACTGGCGCAGATAGGGGTGTTTGAAATAGTGGCGCACCGCTTGATCAACAGTTTTCAAGGGGGCAATTTTCCAAACATCGCGCAGTAAACGTGGTTGCAGCATTGTGCGCAAGCCCTGAAATGGCTCAAGCAAAAATGGCTCAGCCGCTGCTTGATAAATCTGGGCGCTAAATGCCATAAAGCCCAAAAAGCCTGCAACATCGGCTGGTTCGAGGCGTTCAATTTCTTTCAAAAGCTTGGGCAGATCGCTCCAAGCATCGAGGCGTGTGCCATCAGGCCATTGATAACGGCAGGTTGGATCAACCGGCTTAATTGTCAGTTCGCTGGCGAGATCACGCCCAACACTGGCGAGCAATTCTTCCACCACCCATGGCATCGTAAACAGCGATGGTCCTGTATCAAAGCGAAAGCCATGTTGCACAACTTGGGCCATTTTGCCACCAAGGGCCGTGTTTTTTTCAAATAAAGTTACGGCGACACCAGCCGCCCGTAGCCGCAAGGCTGCTGCCAAACCACCTAAACCGCCGCCAACAATCACCACATGCTGCATGCACTCATCCTTAAATCAATGCCTGATACTCCGCATTCTGTGCTATTGTACCGCGTGTTGAGTTGCCAAGCCGAAAATATCGCTTAACGGCGGGTGAGCGATTGATGACATTAACAAACAAACCCCTCATCTCAATCGCGAGATCAGGGGTTGTTGATTGATTCAAATTGGCCCAATTAACTATTGATATTGCTGAACCATCCGTTGAGCGTGCTCGGCAACTTCAGCGCGTAGATCAGCTGGAGCCAATACCTCAACATCAGCACCCCAGCCCAGCACCCATGAACGCATTTCACGCGTACCAGCGAGTTTCATCGAAAGCTCACAGCCACCATCGGGCAAATCGATCACTTCTTGCGACCGATGCCACGTGCTTTCTTTGACGCGACGGGCCACAACTGCGCTAAATCGTAAGCGCACCGTGACAGTATTGCCCTCGTCCATGATGCCCCAGCTATCGGCCAGCATGGAGTATGGGTCGAAATCCGCGGGAATCACATATTCGAGATCAAGAATTTCGGCGCGTTGGACTCGTTCGAGCTTAAATGTGCGCAAAGCATTGCGTAATGGGTCGTGGCCAATCACATATGAGGCTGGTTCAAACCGCGACACTTCGAGCACATACGGCGCAACCGTGCGCTCCTCAGGCTCCTCACGGTTCGAGGCCCAATACGAAAATTTAACCATACGCCGATCAGCCCAAGCGCGAGTGAAGGTTTCGAGCACCAAAATATATTCGCGGCGGGTTGGGCGCAGTTGAATTTGGGCGGCAACATTGCTCAAATGTTTAGCAATTGTTTCATCGGGCAGCGAGGCCGCAATTTTCTCAAGCGCCGCCACCACATGCGGGTTTTGCTCATCGCTATGGTGGGCCAGCAAACGGGCAGCAAAAAACAGCGAAATTGTTTGATTTAAATTTAAGCGCACTGTTGAGAGATAATCTTCGCGATTAATCCCAAATTTGCCCTCAAATTGCCACATTGGCACGCCCATGTCTTCAAGCGCACCCAAATCGCGGTAGATGGTGCGCCGATCCATGCCCGTAGCCTCGGCCAAATCCATCACCCGCAAGCCTTGGGGATTATTATAGAGTTTGCGTTCAATCCAGCGTAAACGTGCTGCTTTACTGGCTAAACGTTCATCGCTCATAGCAACCTCAAGCATAGGCGCTGCTCAAAAAAGAAGCACGGCGTAGGCCGTGCCAGCAGCAAGCCAATAATGTGTCGGCTAGAACACATTTAATACAGCTAGCACGACCATAAGTGCCAACAACCCACCACCCATCAAAATGATCCGAATCAGATCATGGCGAATGTAGATATATTCCACATCTGGGTTCATGCCGGCTGCTGATGATGTTTTGATATTGCGAATTGGTGGTCGCCGACGCGCCCGCGTCGAACGGCGATTGATTGTCATGACCGTGTATCCTCCTTATTGGTAAGGCTATTATAGCAGATAAGCCGACCTTTTCAGCTGTGGTAGGATACAGCGGTTATCGTTGCTCGCAGTTAACTCAAGGAGGAGTTATGCCCCACGCTGATCAATTAATTACCAATATAGGTCGCTTGGTTACTGGCCCGCAAGCACCTTTACGCGGCCAACAGCTGGCCCAATTAACCGCTATCGACCAAGCTGTTGTTGCTGTCCAAGCAGGCAACATCGTGGCACTTGGCAGTCAGGCCGAGCTTAGCGCTTGGACTGCCGATCAAACAATCGATGCAGGTGGTTATTTGGCAATCCCAGGCTTTGTCGATCCCCACACCCACGCTTGTTATGCAGGCGATCGCGCCCATGAGTTCGAATTACGAATCAAAGGCGCAAGCTATAGCGAATTAATGGCGGCTGGTGGAGGAATTATGTCAACAGTTCATGCCACACGAGCAGCCAGTAAAGCCGAATTAGTTGCCCAAACCCGCCCACGGCTTGATCAATTATTGGCCCATGGCACAACTACCGTCGAAATCAAAAGTGGCTATGGGCTTGATACCGCTACCGAATTAACCATGCTCGAAGCGATCGCTGAGCTAGCCCAAACTCATCCAATTGGCATCGTGCCGACCTTTATGGGGGCACACGCCATTCCCGCCGAATATCGCGACAATCCAGAAGCGTTTGTAGATTTGGTGGTTGATGAGATGTTGCCTGCAGTAGCAGCTTGGTGGCAACAGCAAACAATCTGGCAAGAACCCTTGGCTTGCGACATTTTCTGCGAAAATGGAGCCTTTTCAGTTGCCCAAAGCCAACGTATTTTGGTTAAGGCCAAAGCATTGGGCTTTCGCTTGAAATTGCATGTCGATGAGTTTGAGCCGTTGGGTGGCACGCCGCTAGCGGTCGAACTAGGGGCAATCTCGGTTGATCACTTGGTCGCCACGCCGCCCGAACATATCGCGATCTTGGCAAATTCAGAAACCGTGGGCGTTTCGTTGCCTGGCACGCCGTTTGGTCTGGGCAAGAGTCAATTCAGCCCAGCTCGCAGTTTAATCGAAGCGAACGGAATTTTGGCCCTAGCCACCGATTGTAATCCAGGCACCAGCCCTTGTGAATCGATGCCGATGGCAATTGCCATTGCTTGTCGCTATTTACGGCTGACTCCAGCCGAGGCCTTGAACGCGGCCACGGTTAATTCAGCGTTTGCAATTCGCCAGCATGAGCGCGTTGGTAGCTTAGCAGTTGGCATGCAAGCTGATCTGGCCTTGCTCAACCTGCCCGACGAACGCCATATCGGCTATAAGTTTGGCACAAATCCAGTCGCCATCGTGATCAAAACAGGTAGGGTGGTCCGTCGGAACCAACTTCACGCTGATCGCTAAATGGTTGCTCGACCCATGGCAACTTGACAATAAAAGTTGAGCCATGGCCTAACTCGCTGGTCACTTCAATATCGCCGCCCATTAATTTGCACAGATTACGACTAATCGCCAAGCCAAGCCCAGTGCCGCCATATTTACGCGTTGTTGAGGCATCGGCTTGGCTAAAATTTTGAAACAAATTGGCAACTTGCTCAGCCGTCATCCCAATGCCTGTATCGCAAACCCGTATTTGCAAACAAGCAGGCTCATCGGTTTCATCAAGAAAAAGCGAGAGCGAAATCGTGCCATGGTCAGTGAATTTGGCCGCATTGCCCAACAAATTAATCAACACCCGCCGCAACTTAGAAATATCGGTCCAAAACATCAGGTTATGGTAGGTCTGGTCGATCATCAGGCTATTATGGTTGCGGTCAATCTGTGGGCGCACCGTCGTAATCACATCATTTAATAGAATGCTGACGCGGGTTTGCTCCCAATAGACTGGCATTTTGCCTGCCTCAATTTTCGAGAGATCAAGCACATCGTTGATTAAGCCCAACAAATGCGCTCCGGCTGAGCGAATCCGATCCAAGTCGGCTAAATAAATTTGGTCGTTGGAATCGAGTAAATCTTCGCGCATCACATCGGCATAGCCAATAATCGCGGTAAGCGGGGTGCGTAATTCGTGGCTCATATTGGCCAAAAATTGGCTTTTGGTTTGGCTAGCAGCCTCGGCAGCATCCTTGGCGCGGCTTAGCTCGCGAGTCAGTTGTTGCTGGGTTTGGTACACATGGGCGTTGCCAATTGCAAACGAAATTTGAGCGGTAGCCGCTTCCATCAACTCGGAATGCTCCTGGCGAAAATGATCAACCTCTGAATGCAACAGCATCAAAATACCCAAAATTCCAGCCGTGCCAAAAATCGGCAAGGCCAACACCGAACGCGCATTGTAGGGTGCGTTTGGCAAATGCAACCAACGATCATCAGTGTGGGTGTCTTTGATCAAGGCAATTTGATTGTGGGCGACGATCCAGCCTGCCAAGCCTTGGCGCATCACCCGCCCAACCAAATTTTGCTGTTCGATGCGCGTGGCTTTTTCGCGGGCCAAAATGCTATGAGTCACCATTTGATGTTGGTCGAGCAGAAAAATACTGCCTTGCTCGGCTGTGGTTAGGTGGAGCGCCACATCCAAGGTGCTTTGCAAGGTCTGGTCGAGATCAATCTGAGCGCTGGTGGCGCGGGCCACTTCAACCAAGCCGGCAAACAAATTACGTTGCGAGCGCAGCAAATCTTCGTACTGATGGCGCTCAGTAATATCGCGTAGCAACAGCAAATGGCCAAGATAGCGATTGCGATCGCTCAGTGGCGATAATTGCACATCGAGCACTAATTTTTTCTCATCGCGATGGAGCGTATATTCCCAACGCAAATGCTCATCAGAATCATCCGATTGCGGTGCATCCAAACGTTCTAAAATGCTGACGATGGCCGATTGACCAATTTGCTGGTCGGGCCGAATATCCAACAACTTGCCAGCCGTGGCGTTCATATCCATCACGCGGCGCTTAGCATCGAGAAAAATCACGCCCTCACTGAGATTTTCCATCAAAATATGCCGCGCAATTGGAATCGTATCGAACAAACGATAGCGCAAAGCCCCCCACGCCAAGGCAACGGTGCTAATCACAAAGCCAAACGGGGTTAAATCAAGATAGGGAAATGGCCGATAGCCTAAAATATGAAACGCATTGGTGACCCATGGCGCGATTGCACTTAAAATTAAGGCAATAATTTGATTTTGATAAAGCGATGAAGAAAGTACTAATGCTTGCAGCAAAATTAACGTACCAGCCGCCATAAACACATATGAATAAGCCGTATGCACCCAAAACCATGGTCCATAATAAGTTTGGAGCATCGTATATTCGCCATACATCGCAATTTCAGTTTTTGTCCAAATCAAATGATGCCATTCATTCGTCCAGACTAAAACAATGGTAATTGCAGGAATAATCATGGCATATAAAAAACTACGCTTAGTGACAAAACGCTCTTGTCCGGTGTAATATAAAGCATACGCCACCCAAGCGACTGGTGGCGTAGCAATGCCTAAATATTGAGTTTTAGCAAAAATAACTTTAGTCGCTAAATCAACACTGACCAATTCCCATGCATAGCCCAATGTCCAAAAAGCAACAGTGAAAGCTAAAATAGCAAACGGCCACATCTGTGAAACAAAGCGGCGACGTGAGACAATAATTGCGATTGCAAACGAAACGCTGCTCGCAATCAAGGTGGGAAAGGTATACGATGGAATTTGCCAGTGCATAACAATTCCTAAGCTTAATGATGCCGATGGCGATTAAGAATATAGGTCGTGCGTGTGCCGAGATGTTTCATTTCGACCCCATGGCGTGGCTGCAAACTAAAATGCTCATGATCTTGCAACAAAGCATAGGTTTCGGCGCTAACCTGAATCGTGTTGGGATGAGCACTACTTTCCATACGGCTGGCAATATTAACGGTATCGCCCCACAGATCGTAGCTAAATTTGATTGTGCCAATCACGCCTGCAACAACTGGCCCGCTATGAATGCCAATTCGCATTTGTAACGGCTTGCCGTTGGGCATCGTAATTTGCTCAATCTCTGCCAACATTGAGGTGGCGAAGAGCGCCAAACGTTCGGCATGGTCGGGCTGGGCAATCGGCAAGCCTGCGGCAACCATATAGGCATCGCCGATGGTTTTGATCTTCTCCAAGCCAACATCAAGCGTCATCTGATCGAACCGTGAGAACAAACGATTGAGCCAGGCTACCAGTTCTTTGGCATTGATATGGCCCGATAACTCGGTAAAACCAACAATATCAGCGAAAAGTACGCTGACACTGCTAAAATATTCGGCGATATTGGCTTGTTGGTCTTTGAGTTGGTCGGCGATGGTTTGCGGCAGAATATTGCGCAAGAGGCGGTTGGATTGGGCTTGTTCTAAGGCGATCGCTTGTAGATAGGCCTGTTCTTGGTCGTGCAGACGCTTTTTTTCCAACGAAGCTTCGATCCGTGCTCGCAGCAAGGTCGTATTAAATGGCTTTGCCAAATAATCCTCAGCACCCATTTGAATGCCCTTGACCACGTTTTCCATATCATCAGCCGCCGAAACAATAATCACTGGAATATGACGTAATTGTTCGTTCTGTTTGAGATTTTGTAAGACCTCAAAGCCATTCATCACAGGCATCATAATATCCAGCAGTATGAGATCGATCGTATGGCTTTGAACATAATCAAGTGCTTGCTGACCATTCTCAGCAAGCACTACTCCATAATTGCGCCGCAATAGTTGGCGTTGCAGCAAATAGCGGTTATCTTCGCTATCGTCAACAACGAGAATACGAGGTTGGGTTGCGGTCATAGTGGCGTATCCTCGACTAAGGCCTGAATCTTACTAACCAGGCTAGTAAAGTCAACTGGCTTAATCTCATATTCGTTGCAGCCTGCTTCCAAACAGCGCTCTCGATCACCGGCCATAGCATGGGCAGTTAAACCAATAATCGGAATCTGATTGACTGCTGGGTTGGCTTTGATGATGCGAGTTGCCGTCCAGCCATCAACATTTGGCAAACTCATGTCCATCAAGATGATATCGGGCATTAAGCTTTCAACCAAATCGATCGCTTCTTGACCATCGACGGCCACCGAAACCTGAAAATCGCGACGTTCAAGGCGGCGCTTCAACATATCGCGATTCATTTCATGGTCTTCAACAAGTAGAATATGCATACAAACTCCAATGCTCGTTGCTCCATGCCGCATCGCGAGGGCTGCTCTGCTGTTGCTAGTGTCGCGATTTGGCATTACGAGTCAGTTTACGATCGGCTAATCGGGCTGGGCTAAGCCATGGGTTTCACGCGCTTCGGCAGCCACAAACAGCGATCCAGTTACGCAAATGAGGCCAGCGGCGGATGTGAGTTGTTGGGCCAGCGTTAAGGCCTCGGCCACGCTGTTGGTCTGATGAACCGGGCGATTAACATGCTGCTGAATCAATTCAGCCAGTTTTTCGGGTGCTAAAGCCCGTGGATGCCGCGAACAGGTTGTGATCAGGTGGGTTGCCGAATTGCTGAGTTGCTGAATAATTGCTTGAATATCTTTGTCGCTTGATGTGCCTAAAACTAAGGTCAGCGGTCGGTTTGAATAATTCTGTTTGAGCGCTTGCAGCAGCACCCGCGCCGAATCGCCGTTATGCGCTCCATCGACAAGCGTCAACGGTTCGTTGGCAATTTGCTCAAACCGAGCAGGCCATTGGGTTGTTGCCAAACCTTGGCGAATAGCATCATCGCTAATGGGGAAACCGAGTTCGCGCAAGAGCAATGCGGCGCTGGTGGCAAGTTGGGCATTTTGCATCTGAAACTCACCCTTCAAGCCCAGTTGTTCAGGCACAATCACCAGTGGATATTCAGCAACCACCCCTGAGGCTTGCTCCTGCAATCCCGCCATCCCTGCAATAAATAACGGAGCCGCTTGCTCAGCAGCAACCTGAGCGATCACCTCAGCCGCCTCGGCTTGCTGCACAGTGCTAATTACTGGCACATGCTGCTTGATGATTCCAGCCTTTTCATAGGCAATTTTGGCTAGTGTATCGCCTAAAATCGCCGTGTGATCATAGCTGATCGAAGCAATTACGCTGAGCACAGGGTTAACAGTGTTAATCGCATCATAGCGCCCACCCAAGCCAATTTCAAGTACTGCCAACTCGATTGCCTGCGTAGCAAAGTAGTACAAACCCAAAACCACCCCAATTTCATAGGTGGTTGGTGAACCAACTTCGGGGTCAAGTGGCTCCAGTAGCGGTCGCACCTGATTAATCAAATCGACAAGCTGGCTTTGGCTAATTAGCTCACGATTGATTTGCATGCGTTCGCGGTAGGAGTGTAGGTGCGGCGAGCTAAAAAAGCCAACTTTTAGGCCACTCTGGCGGATAATCGACTCTAAAAAGGCACACGTTGAACCTTTGCCCTTCGTGCCAGCCACAATCACCGCCGGATAGCGCAACTGTGGATTACCCAACAACTCCAGCATCGCCTTGACCCGGGGCAAATTAAATTCGGTCGGATTTTTGGGTAACTTCTTCTCGCTATCGAGGAAACTGTAGATCCAATCCATGGCATCTTGATATGTTTGCAGCATCGACGCTTGCTCCAGCTAAATCATCTGCTGCTTAGTGTACAACCAATAGCGGTTTATGTGCATTTTTATCGATAGTTCGTCAGCATGCCCTCATTCCCTAATCCCTTCCTTTTAAGGGTAGGTTGTTAACCATCCCATCATCCGTGATCACCACCCTTCCGTCCCGCCTCAAGGCGGGAAACGTCGGGGGCTTTAATCCCCCTGCACCCCCTCAAGGGCAATCAAGGGCAGTTAGCCATCTATCGATGAACCAGCGGCTTAGTGGTTCGCAGCGGAAACTTACCCTCGCCCGCCGCAGTGAGAGCGGGGTTGGGATGAAGGCAATTAACTATAAAACCCCGCGACGAGCACTCGTCGCGGGGTCAGTAGATTCATTATCTAAATACTACTGGCATCAAGCGGTACAATAACCCGAACGGTTGTACCAGCGCCAACTGCTGAGGTCATTTCGGCACTCCCGCCAACCATGCGTGCCCGTTCATCAATATTTAAGAGGCCAAACGAGCCACGTTTGCTGTAGTTAGCCCGAACTGCTTGCAAATCGAAGCCTTTGCCATCATCCTGCACTGTCGCCATCAACTCATCGCCTTGGCGGGTTAGCCGAATCCAGATGTGTTTGGCTTGGGCATGTTTCATGGCATTGTTGCTAGCTTCTTGAATAATATTGAACAAGGTGCCTTCACGTTTGGCATCAAGCCGCAACTCGCCGACGGTTTCTTCGAGGATTACCTGGGTCGTGCCATCTTTGAAGCGGGTTACATATTCGCGCAGGGTCGCAACGAGGCCTTGGCTATCCAGAGTCAAGGGGCGCAACTCGAACAAAAGCGTGCGAATATCATAGGTGGTGCGGCGGGCTAATTCGCCCATTTTGGTCAGCTCTTGCATCACGCGGCTTGGTTCGCGCTCCAATAAACGCTTGACAAATTCAATATTCATGGTGATGGCGGCCACTGATTGAGCGGGGCCATCGTGCAAATCGCGGGCAAGTTGTTGGCGCACTTCTTCTTCTTTGCTAATCAGTTTGGTGCGTTCATCGCGTAATTCGCCAACCAATTGGGCATTGAGCATGGCAATAATTGCGTAATTGGCCAAGGCCGAAACCATACCCAATTCATCTTCATTGATTTCGTTACGATCAACCCCGACGACCACGATGCCATAGTTGCGGCGGCCTGCGCTCAGCGGCACACAACAAACACACGCACAGTTTTGCATCGATGGTACGCTGCTCAAGGCATGTGATTGGCGCAAATCGTTCAAAATGCGCGGCGTGCCTGAGGCCAGAATCGAGGCCATAATTCCAGTTGGCTCAATCGCAATCCGCAAATTGAGATCACCAGAGCCAACTCCAACGCCAGCAGCAACATACAATTCATCTGGCTCGCCAGTTGGTAACAGCACCACGCTACTGCGGCCATTGATCAAACGAATCGATTCGGTCACGGTGGCATCAAGCACCGTTTGAAAATTCATGGTAGTACTAAGTTTATAGGCAACTTCGTAGAGTGCTCGCATGCGGTCGCGATACGCTTCGGCATCACGCTGAGCACTATCGACATCACGCCGTGCGGCAATCACATGTTCGCGATTGATCTCGCTGGACTGACCAGAAAGCGTGCTGACCAACCACGAAACTAAAATCAAAGCTGTACAGTTGACTGCAATGCTAACAAACATCTCTTCGCTGCCAACATTGCCAGCATCGCCAAAGCGCCGATATAGCGTAATGCCAGCATAGACAATCGCTGCGCCCACACCCGTACCAACTGCTTGGGCAGGCGAACGATTGGTTGAAGCCCACACAGTTGGCAACATAATCAACGCTACCAACAAGGCGGGGGGCAGACCGCTAAACAAGGCAAAGAGCGCAATAAAGCCAAAATCAACAATAAAGATCCACGAGGGCAAGTTGCGAAAGCGGGGCACAAAAGCCGAGCCAGCCATCACTAAACCATAGATCGCATAGGCCCACCAAATTAGGCCAAATGGGGTGGTTGGCGGAATAACCGTGTGTTGATCGATGCGAGCGCCGACGACCAAAATCAAGCCAAGGCTAATCAACCGCACCAAGCTAAATAATGGATCACCGGACATTAATAGTCGTGGTGTAATGCGTGGGACGGAGATAGACATGGTTGAATCTTCCTCGGCACTAACTATCTTAGAAGGAAATTCCGTCAATCAGTGGTTCGCCCTCGATTGCAGCTTGGTAGAGCTGCTCTTTGAGAATTTTACGGGCATAAAACAGCCGCGATTTAATCGTTCCCTCAGGGCATTCTAGAATTTCGGCAATCTCCGTCAGGGAATAATCATGAAAATAATGTAAGACTAAAACTGCGCGATGCTGGGGTGAAAGGCGCTCTAAGGTTTGGCGCACCACATCTTGCATCTCGCGGCGTTCAGCGACCACATCGGGCGCAGAACGAGAGCTAGCCCGCAAGCGCTCAGCCAATTGATGAAATGGCTCGTACCATGGGCGTTGGCGCTTGATGCGGCTATAGCACAAATTCACCGTTACGCGATAGAGCCAAGGGGCCAGTGGCATACTGCCATCAAGCTTTTTAGCATGGCGATACAACCGATAAAAACAATCTTGCAAGACCTCTTCGGCCAATTGTTGATCGCGGGTAATCCCCAATGCAGTCTGGAACAATTGCTGGCGATAGCGATCAAACAATTGTTGGAGCGCCAGCATATCGTTGTTGGTGGTAATTGCCTCCAACAAAACAGCATCACTTCGCTCTGATTGTGCGTGATCGTCAGCGATGGCCATTTGGCTATTCTTTCTATGGTTGTGTGGTTTACGGTGGGCTATTTGTGGCCCATTATACCACAGCCGTTTTGGCTTTTTAGCTACGATTTTCGCCAATTGGCCGCGAATGTTGGGCTAGCCAACTACTGGCAGTTTCATAATCTTGGCGATGCATGGCCAAGGCGGTAGTAAATTGATCAGCTTCGGCGGCATCAACCGTCAGTTGATAGCCATTCAAGGCTAGAAATCGCGCCGTAATCGCCATTGCGATGCGCTTGTTGCCATCCCAAAATGGATGATTGCGAATTAGCCCAGCCAGCAGCATGCCCGCTTTGGCACATAGCGTTGGAAAAAGCTCCTCGCCAAACATCGATTGAAAAGGCGTAGCTAAGGCCGAGAGTAATTGTTGAAAGCGCAAAACATCGAAGCTTTCGCCATGCGCTTCGGCAATCGCATCGCGAATATGCAGCGCTTCTTCAAGGGTAATATAGTGCAATGGAACTTCTTCACTCATAATTGCTCACAACGTTGTGCGATCCAAGCGGCCTGTTGTTCACGATCCATGCCTCGTTCTGCTGCCACCAGCAAAATCCAATCGTAAAGGCTATCGTCGTCGGGCGTATTGAAGGCATAGCCATTCCGAGCCAGAAATTCAATCATCGCCAATAAGGCCGTGCGTTTATTGCCATCGCTAAAACAATGACCATGAATCAACGCATCGAATAAAGCAGCGGCCTTGCTAAACGTATCGGGATACAGATCCTCGCCAAACATGGTTTGTTGGGGCGCAGCCAAGGCGGTGGCTAATTTTTCAAAGCCCTGTTCAGTAATGCCATGAATTCCACCGATGTGCTGAATCACCATGGCTTGGAGCATAAAGGCATCGGTCAGGCCCAAATAATGGGTCACAGCAGCCTCCGCAAGGTTTCGGCATATTGTGCCATGGCTTTGCGCACCCGTGGCACAAGCTGCGGATCTACCTCCGGCAAGGCTTGCAACGACAGATAGCCATCGGCATCAAGCTCAACCGCCAATAAAATGGTGGTTTGTTGGCTAGCTCGCAGCCATTCGGCCAAATTGGCGGGCACTTCTTCAGGTTTTAATGTTAATTGTTGCATATCACTCGAAATCTATTAATCTCAACTCAATGTTTTGATCCGCGAAGGACACGAAGGACACGAAGCACGGAACCGCGAAGGACGCAAAAAACGCAAAGCTGTTTTTAGCCACAGATTCACGGAATCCATTCCTGACCTCTGACCCCTGATCCCTAACCCCTAACCCCTAACCTCGGCCAACTCTGGTTTAGCAATGCTCAAGAAGTTAGCAAGTAACACTTTGCCATGCTCAGTCATAATCGATTCGGGGTGGAATTGCACGCCTTCGATTGGCAAGGTGCGGTGGCGCAAACCCATAATCAAGCCATCATCACTCCAAGCGGTAGCCTCAAGATCACTAGGCAAGCTGGATTCCTCGACAATCAATGAGTGATAGCGGGTGGCGGTGAAGGGTGAAGGCACACCAGCGAAAATCCCAACATTCAAGTGAGTGATCGGTGAGGTTTTGCCGTGGCGCAATTGGGGAGCGCGAATCACTCGCCCGCCAAAGGCGGCCCCAATCGATTGATGTCCCAGACAAACGCCTAAAATTGGGTATTCCATACACAATTCGCGAATCAGCGGCACGCTAATGCCGGCTTCGGCAGGCGTACATGGTCCAGGCGAAATTACAATCCGGTCAATGGCTTCCATGTGGCGAATATCATCGACTTCAATTTCATCGTTGCGCTTGACCACCACCTCTGCGCCAAGTTCGCAGAAATATTGATACAAATTATAGGTAAAGGAATCGTAGTTATCGAGTAGCAAGACGGCCATAGCAAACTCCTTGATTGCGGTTTAGAAATCGCTGGTATTTTGGACAAGTAAAACAGGAATTGGACTATTAAACAAGATCTCAGCGCTAACATCTTCGAGCAAGACCCGATCAAGTGGCGTTCGCGCCCGATGCGCACCTATCACCAAGAGATCGTAACCGCCCGTTTTGAGTTCCTCTTGAATTTCTTCAAGCACCATGCCAGCGCGAATCCGCACGGTGGTGGTAATGCCGCGATCGGTCAAAATGGTTTTGGCGGCAGCAATATTACGCGCCACCTCGCCCTGCTTTTCCATCACCAAATCGGCGAGCCGCTCAGGGTCGCGCTCCTCGGGCTTGTAGGTCAGCGATAGTTGCGACACAATATGCAAAATTGTTACTTGGCCGCCAAGGGGTTCGATAATTGAGGCCGTCATTTGGGCATCGTGTAGCGTAGCCGGGCCACCAGCAGCGCAAACCAAGGCGCGGCGCAGCTCATTCGGGCGACCTTGCATCAATAACATCGAGCAGGTTAAACGCCGAGCCAACGAACCAATCGCCGATTGACCCAGCCATCGTCGCCAACCTTCCTTGCGCAACGGCCCAAACGCCACCAAATCTGGTTGGCTAGCACGAGTTTCGAGCACAATCGCCCGTTCTGGCGTGGCTCCGCGAATCGTGCGGGTCGGCGCTTGATCGCTTTGCAATAATTGCTCAGCGTTGAAAAAATACATTTCGGCTTCATCTTGATGGGCTTCATCGACCAAAAAGGTCGTTTTGACATGCGATTTACGGGCTAATGGCGCAAGATAGGCCACCATGCGTCGCGCTGCCGAGGAACCATCAAGGTAAATCATCAAATTAAAAGGCTTCATAGGTTGATCCTAGATAAATAACAGCAGAATCGGGGTCACGACCATCACCACCATAAAGGTAACCAACATCGGCGTATCGTTGACTACCCGATCAAGCAAGCGCAAAATTAGCCGCTCATATGGGCGATAGAGAAAAACGAGAATAATTAATGAAATTACTGTAATGCTGATAATTTCAGCCAGCACTACTGTAAAAGCAAATGGATCTTTGATCAACAATGAGGCAATCAGGGTATCAATAAAGGTGGTGATGTTGGCTCCCATAATGTAGGGCAAGGTATTTTCGCGCCGAATAAAGCCGCGAGCCGAAAGTGGCACCAAGATCGAGAGCGAAACCGAAACCGATAAGGTCAACGAGGTAACGAACGCTCCCAGCAAAAACATCGCCCACGGTCGATAGATCAAGCCACCAACCCGCCCAAATGCATTATGTTCAGCATCAACCTGCGGCAATGCTTTATCCAAAAGGTTAAAGGCAAACAGCAATGTGCCGACCCCAACCACAAAAATTACCACACTCGTTGCCGGTAAAACCCCAGTTGTCGCGGGAGTTGTCCCAAATATATTCACAATCCCACTATCAATCGTGCGAATCAGCCAAGCCACAATCGGATCAAACACCTGCTCGACGAAATCGAAAATTGCCGATGGCAAGGCGATCCGCACCTGATCCAGCCCGCTATCAGTCAAGAGCCAATAGCCAATCGCCAATGCTGGCAGATAGGTGGTAGCTGTAACGCTAAGCGCCAACACGCCAATTGAAAGCGAGGCGGCTTTTTCACGGCCCCGCAAAAAGTAGATAAAGCCAATCACCAAGACAATAAACGATGCACCCAGCCGTGAGCCAGTAATCATCGTAAAAGCCTGAAGTGGATCGATTACTTTGCTATCTAAAAAAGAAAGCGCAATTCCGGCCACGGGCGAGCCACTCAATACCCCATAGGCAAAGAGCCACCCAAAGCCCAAGGTATTCAGGGCATTTTCAATCCCCAAGGTTTTGGTTAAAAATGGCCCCAAGCCACCTGCACCTTTACTTAATAAGCGCAAAGCTAAAATAAAGAAAAACAGGCCAACCACCACAAAGCCAAATTTCATCAATCGCCGCAACCAACGATTCCGTTGAAGCAGTGATGGCGTAGCTGGACTATCCACGCCCACATCCTGCTCAGACTGGTGTTCGCTCATGCGTGCCTCCCAAAGCACCAGAGAATTAGATCAAAGTATACAAGAAAAGTGCAAACAACCACCGATAAAATCAAAAGGCAAAAGGCAGAAGGCAAAAAGAACTAATAGAATCAAAAATCAAAAGGCAAAATAGTAGGGAGCAGGGGTCAGGGGCTAGGGTTCAGGCATTGCGCAGAGCAGGATAATTAAATAAATCTGTGTAATCTGTGGCTAAAAAATGTTCGTGCAATTCGTGGAATTCGTGGCTAAAAACTCAACCTTCGCGTGCTTCGCGTCCTTCGCGGTTCCGTGCTTCGTGTCCTTCGCGTCCTTCGTGGATCAAAACAATTTCATCCTTCATCCTTTATTCATCCGATCCCCAATCAACTATTTTATGCTACACTAGGGGACATTAAACCTACCTACAGATCTGACTCAACTTCCAGCAATACACGGGGCGTTGGCCTATGACATCACAACCACGAAATGTTCGGTTTGGGGTTCAAGCGCGGGTTTTGTTGCTGGCATTAGGGGTTTCGCTGCCAGCCTTGATTATTGTGGGCTGGTTGAGCTTGAATGGGATTTCCCAAGCCCGCTTGGCCGCCGTCAAACAAAGCGAAAACACCCTCTTAATTCAAGCTGAAAACATGCTGATGAGTCGCGCAATCGACAAAGCTGAGCTATATGATCAGGCTTTGTTGAGTGTGCAGCGCCAAGTCCAAACCATGGTTAATATCACCCAACAGGCCTTCAGCCGCCCACTTGATCGGCTGGCCGACACTCGCCCCGACCCCTTTTGGCTGGCAGGCAGTGGCCCAACCCTGATTCCCCCTGATCAACTGCGGCTGACCGTGGCTCGTGCTCGCCAAATTACTGGCGCACTCCAAAGCAACGTCGATCTGAATCCGCTGATTTCTTTGGGCTATTTGGCCACCAAAGAAGGTGTGATGGTGCTCGATGATGTGCGGGTCGTTAGCGTATTGCCCGATGGTTTTGATGCCCGTAAACGTCCTTGGTATCAAGCCGCCGAAAAAGCTACTGGCCCAACTTGGGTCGGAACCTATGTCGATGCCGTCACCAACCAGCTCAATATCACGGTCTCGGCTCCGGTCAAAGTCAACAATCAGTTGATTGGCGTGATTGGCATGGATTTGCTGCTGACCACGATTCAATCGGATGTGTTGCGGATCGATGCAGGCAGTTCGGGCTATGCTTTTGTGATGGATCACGATGGCAATATTTTGATTCGGCCTGAGCTTGAGGCTGGCAATACCCGTTGGGACGAAACCTTTAAGAAACAGAATTTATTTGAGAGCAACGACCCAAATTTTGTCTCATTACGCGAAAATATTCGCAATGATATGGCTGGCGTGACCCGCCTGCAACTCGATGGTGGCGACCGCTATCTGGCCTATTCGCCGATGCGCACGGTTGGCTGGGTCGTGGCCTTGGTGCTGCCAATCGACGATGTGATTAGCCCAGCCCGCGATGCGAGTTTGGCAATCGAACGCGAGCAAGAGCAGCTACGTCGCAATTTCTTGGCAGTTTTGTTGATCACCTCAGGCTTAATTATTATTTTGGCCACAGGCTTGGCGCGAACGATCATTCGACCATTGCGCGACCTTGAAGTTGGCGCACAACGAATCGCCTCAGGCCAGCTTGATCAAGAGTTGGTCGTCCATGGCAATGATGAAATTGGCCGCTTGAGCCTTTCGTTCAATCAGATGACTACAGCGTTACGCGAAAAAGTCGATGCCTTAGAAGTTAATGCCCAACAGATGGCCGCGATCAATGAAACCAGCAATGAACTCAAACGCTTGCGTTCATTAAATACCGTGCTTGATCATATTCCGCAATTATTATGTCAACGCTTAGGGTTTGATCGGGCGGTGCTGTATCTGCTGCGTGATGAGGTGATCGAGGTAGTTTCGGCCTCATTTGGACCCAACAACTACGAGCTTGAATACGATTTTATGCGGGCAGCGCTGTCCGAGCCAATTACAATCGATAGCGATACGATTGAAGCCAGCGTAATCAAATCGCGCCAAGCGGTGATCGTCGATAATCCTTGGGAACATCCGCAGGTAATTCAAGCCAAGCAGTTTATTTCGGGCGGCGATTCGTATGTACAAGCGCCAATTTTGGGCCGCGAAAAAGTATTGGGCTTGATTTCTGCCGATTACTATGAGCAAGGGCGTTTGGTTACGGTGCAAGATGCAGCGTTACTGCTCAACTTTGCTGATATGGTCGGCTTGACAATTGAAAACGCCTTCTCATTCCAAAACTTGGAAGATTTGGTGGCCCAACGCACTGGCGAGTTGCGCGAAGCTCTCGACCGTGCTCAAGCCGCTGATCGCCTGAAATCGCAGTTTTTGGCCAGCATTTCACACGAATTACGCACGCCACTGAACGCAATCATTGGCTTCTCAACCGTGTTGCTCGATGAACTTTCGCCCTTGTTGGTTGAAGAACAGCGCGAAGACCTTGAAACCATCAACAAAAATGGCCGCTACTTGCTCGATCTGATCAACGATATTTTGGATATGGCGCGGATCGAAGCTGGCAAATTTGCCCTGCATCGTGAGGCAACGGCAGTGCTGCCAGTCGTGCAATCGGCAGTCGATATTATGCATGGTCTGAATTCCAAGCCAGTTACCATGCGCATCGATATTGCGCCCGATTTGCCACGAATGGATGTTGATCCAACCCGTTTGCGCCAAATTGTGATTAACCTGATTTCAAATGCGGTAAAATTTACCGACCGTGGCCAAATTGTGGTGCGGGCAATTCGGCGGGTAGTCCAAGAAGCTACGCCAATTGGCTCACACTATTTATTGCCCGGCGATTGGATTGTAATCAGCGTCCAAGATACGGGGATCGGCATGGATGCCGAAGCCTTGGGCAAGCTGTTCCAAGAGTTTCAGCAAGTGCATGCTGGGGCACGCGGCATTTTGGGGTCGGGCTTGGGGCTTTCGATTACCCGCAGGTTGGTCGATTTGCACGATGGTGATTTATGGGTCGATAGCAAAGTTGGGGTTGGTAGCACCTTCTCATTTGCGATCGCCACCGCCAGCATCCCAGCGCCGATTGAACAACAATCACCTAGTTAGAAGGAAATAACCGTCATGGCAGGTTCGACTCGGGTTCTGTACATTGAGGATAATCACGATAATCAACGTTTAGTACGACGCGTTCTCGCAACTCGTGGCTATCAGATTATCATCGCCAATGACGGCAACGAAGGTTGGAAATCGGCCCAAACTGATCGCCCTGATCTGATTTTGATGGATATTAATTTGCCTGGCTTGAATGGCTATGAATTAACCACCAAATTCAAAGCCACGCCGCAACTGGCTTCGGTGCCAATTGTAGCTTTAACTGCCAATACCACTCCAGGCGATCGCGAACGAGCTTTGGCGGCTGGCTGTGATGGCTATATTTCTAAGCCAATCGATCCACGGGCCTTGCCCGATTTGGTCGCCAGCTATATCGGTGGCACACGCGAAGTTTTAGAAACTGCCGAAGCGCCGAGCGTGATGCGCGAATATAGCCAACAACTGGTCGGGCGCTTGGAATCGCATGTACGCGAGTTGGAAACCGCCAATAATCGCTTGACACGGCTTGATCAAGCAAAAAACGATTTCTTGGCGACAATTTCGCACGAGCTACGCACCCCGCTGACCGTGATTCATGGCTATATTGATTTGCTCAACATGCAGGCGCTTGGCCCAGTCAGTGATGGTCAACGTGAAGCCCTCGAGTTGATGAAGCGCAATAGCACCCGCCTATTACGCCATATCAACGATTTGATTTACCTGCAACAAGTGCGCTCGAACCAAATGGATTTTGCCCAAGCCGATTTACGCGGCTTAGTTCAATCGATTTGTAACGATATGCAGCCAACCTTCTTGGAAAAAAACCAAACCTTGGTGCGCAACATTTATGTCAGCGGCATTCAAACACCGTTGATGATTCATATGGATGTGCATGGTGTGGATAATGCTGTGCGGCACTTGCTCGAAAATGCAACCCAATACACCGCCCAAGGTGGGGTAATTCAAGTTTCGGTCTATCAAGATGATCAATTGGTGCGGGTTTCAATTCGCGACAATGGCGTGGGCATTCCTGAAGACGACTTCGAACGAATTTTCGAGCCATTTGTGCGGCTCGATGATACACTCGCAAGTATTGGCGGGGCCGGCTTGGGCTTGGTGATCGCCAAACACGTTGCTGAAGCCCACAATGGCACAGTTTCGCTAGAAAGCACCGTGGGGGTTGGCAGCATCTTCACTTTACAACTGCCAGTCAATCATCAATAACCAATAGCAAGCTCTCGGTGCAACATCAACCCGAGAGCTTGCTTTTTTAACCGAATGTTGCTAGGTTTGCATACCCTCACCCCCTGGCTCCCGCACACGAGGCGAGTGGGAACTCATATCATCATGACGATTGGAATGCCCCTCGCCTGCCGCAGTGGGAGAGGGGTTGGGGTGAGGGCACGATTAGCTTTGGCAAGAGAATAAATCATTACAAAAACCAAACAATTAACGGGCTGCAATAGTATGAGGCTGGGGTTGAGCCAAAATTAAAAAAACTTGCTTGGCACCAAAAATGGCTGATATCCCTGTTGACAGCAGCTAGGCGCTGACCTATCATACCCATACGAGAACGGGTGCATAGCAAACTGAATGAATCAGCAATCAACGTATCGCATTTATCTTTGTCATGGATTGCACTGTGGCAGCCAATTGGGCCATGTGCAACAAGCCTTTGAGCAAGCACTAGCTGCTGCCAATTTAACCGCAACCGTTGAACTACGTCTGAGCAACTGCCTTGGTCGCTGTGAACGTGGGCCAAATGCAATCATTCAGCCCGGGCGGGTGGTCTATTGCCAGCTTAATAGCACAGCGATTAACCGAATTGTGCATGAACATCTCTTAATTAATACCCCTATCGTAGAATTACGTGACGAGTAAGCATTGCAACATCGAGGGCACTCATGACGCAGGAATTTGTAACCCAATTTTGGGGAGTGCGCGGCAGTCATCCCAGCACTGGCGCTGATTTTATTAAAACAGGTGGCAATACTTCGTGTGTTGAAATGCGGGTGGCCGGCCAGCAATTGATTTTTGATGCTGGCACAGGGATTGTCGAGCTTGGGCAGCAATTAGTTCAGCAGCCCAATCCACGCCCAATTTTAATTTTGCTCTCGCACTATCATCATGATCATATTCAGGGTTTGCCACATTTTGCGCCGCTGTATCGCGAAGATCAGATGATCTATATCGTGGCCCCGTGGAATCTCTATCAAGATCGGGTTTGGGAATTGTTGGCCAGCGCTTCATCGCACTCGATGCTGGCCGAACGACCCGGCCTTTTGGCCCGCCGCCGCACCTTATTAATTGAAGGTGGCGAGCGTTTGTGGTGGAATGCCGATGCTGCTACGCCGTTGCGCGTGGCCGCCGACGCTGATGAGCTTTGCCCAACTGGCTCAGTTGAAATTCGTAGTTATCATTCATTAGGCCATCCACGCGGCGGTTCGATGTGCTATCGAGTTGAGCACAATGCGGTCAGCGCAATCTATGCTACCGATATCGAATCGTATATTGGCACCGATCAACGCTTGGCCAATTTTGCCCGCAACAGCGAATTAATTATCCACGATGCCCACTATACGCCTGCTGAATATGCCAACCCCAAGGCCAGCCGCCAAGGTTGGGGCCATAGCACTTGGGCCATGGCGATTGAATTAGCCCAAGCCGCCAATATTAAGCACGTTGCCCTGTTTCACCACGAGCCAGCCCACACCGATAGCCAAATCGACCAGATCGAGGCCGATGCTCAAGCGGTCTATCCATTGGCCTTTGTAGCCCGCGAAGGCATGCAAGTCGATTTATTGGAGCAAACCAGCGAACGCTCACAGGGCGAGTCAATCTCACCAGTTGAGCCAGCCATCCAGCCACTCGCCTAGGGCTTGGCCGCTGCTTTGCTCCATAACGCTTTGGAAATCGCTACGGGTGATAATCTGATAGCGCTTTTGGTCGTTGAGTTGGGCTAAACCTTGGAAGAAGCTTTGATCGCCAAGCTTGATGCGTAACTGATGCAACATCGCCGCGCCTTTGCCATAGACTGCGCGATAGTAGCTATTAAATGATGGATATTGATTGATCGCCAAGCCTGCTGGCCAATTGCCATTGGCTTGATTACTGAGCGCCAAACGCTCGATTTCGCCGCTGTAATAGCTATCGGCGGCAGCTTGACCAAGCACGTCCTGAGTTGCCACATAGGTCAAGTAGCTAGCCATGGCCTCATCCAGCCAAGCCTCACGATAGACATCGTTGCCCAACAACCCATACCACCACTGATGGGCTACTTCATGGAACACCACATAATCAGCATCACGATTGATCCCATCGTTCACCAAAATAATCGTGTAAGCTGGATACTCGATGCCGCCGCCGCTATCCCATGGCATCACATGCAGATCGAGTTTGCGGTAGGGATACGCGCCGATTTTGGCTTGATAACTAGTCAAAGCGCCAATTGCCATCTCGCGCACCCGCGCCAAATCAAGATAATCGGGGCCATAGGCATTAACGTCAATTCCATCAATGCTGCTTGTACTGACCGAAAATTGACCAAGCGCGGCGGCCCACTCCCGCACTGGCCCACTAACATAGGTGCGGCTGGTGCGATCAGCATTTTGCTCCAGCAGCGTTCCCGCTCCAATGACTTGATATTCGGCAGGTAGCTTGAGTTGCACCCGATAGAGTGCAGTTTCAGCAAACACCCGATCAGGAAAGCGCGTTACATCCATGCGCCAATCGTTGGCTGCTGCATCCCAAACCGCTAGCATCGGATAGGCCGAAAGCAAGGGATACGAGCCATCGGGCCAAGCCTTGATTGTGCCAGCAAATTGGGTGCTGATTACAACCTGCTGATTGGGTGCTAGGCTTGTGGCGAGATTAAGCCGAAAAGCGGTATTTTCGGCTTCACGAGCAAGATTCAATTCGTTGCCATTGCTCCAAGCCTTAGTAACTTCAAGCGTGGTATCGCCGCCATCGCCTTGGGCATCGGGCGGAAAATTATTATACGAACGCAGCACCAAACTATTGATACTAGCGCCAGTCGTATTGGTGTAGGTAATAATTTGGCTGCCGCTATAACGACCTACATTTGGCTCAAGCGTAATCTGCATTGCATATCGTGGCATGGTTGAATGAGTAGCATCGCCCGCAAATTCGGGGCGCAGCGCCAAAGCCTGCTCATTTGGCCAAGCATCGGGAATTGGCGTGGGAATTGGAATATTAGTTGGCGTGGGAATTTGTGGGGTATAGGCTGGCACTGGCTGCCATGTGATCAGGGCAGTTAAATCAATCGTTGGCGCGGCGGCAGGCTTAGTGCTTGGAGCAACCTCGCTGCTGGTCGCTTTCAAGGCTTGGCCACAGCCAATCAAAAGCACAGCCAAACCAATATAAAGCCAACGACGCATGAGTTTACTCCTCTTTACAGGGGTAGGTTTTAAAAGTCCGCCAGCATGCCCTCACCCCCAACCCCTCTCCCACTGCGGCGGGCGAGGGGAGATCCAACCGTCATAATACAGTGGTTCCCCCTCGCCTCGCTCGGCGGGTTAGGGGGTGAGGGCACAAAAAGACCAAGCAAATGCTAAAACGATATCAAAAACCTACCCCTGTAAGGCTTACTCCTCGGTTGCTGCCAAGTGGGTGGCAATTTGTTGAAAGCCAATTTTGGCATAGGTTGCTTGGGCAATCGCATCGGCGGCAAATAAAAAGGCTAATTTGCCAGCATTGGCAAAATGGTCAGCCACCAAAAAACTGGTCAGGCTTGCGGCTGCTCCCCGTCGCCGCCAAGCGGGCAAGGTTGCAATCGCCACTAATTCAACGACACCAAGGCTAGTTGGTTTATAGCCGCCAACCGCCGCTAATTCGCCCTCGATCGTGGCCATGGCATAGCGCCAACCATCAGTCAAAGCATCGTGCAAACTATCAACATCGGCTTGGCTAATCGCTGAATAATCGCCAAAACCCAGCCGCGTCACTTGGCGATAATGAGCTAAATCATCGGCAGTTGTTAGCATCCGCAGGCTAACAGCGGGGTTATGATAAGGCTTGAATTGCTCAGGCAGGCAAATCATCTGGGGATTAATATGATCGACCTTGATTCCAGCATCCCGCAAAATCGCTTCCAACTCTGGCCATAACTCACGCGTCCATTCAAAGCGCAGTTGGCGTTGTTGGGCGTGAAAAACCTGGCGCAAAGCTGGCAAATTGGCAGCAGCCGTCTCCAAGCCAGCAATCGGCATCGCATAATTAAACCATGGCGCAGGATCATCGGGGTGAAGCATGGCGACAAATGGCGGAACCTGAATCAAGCTACAGGCTTCGGCAGCGACCTGCTGCACACTAGCCTCAATCGTATGCAAAAGCTCAATCATGCAAACCCTAAAAAAGCGAGCAGTGATCTACTGCTCGCTCCCAACAATTAGCCAATCACTAATAACAAAATTGCTGCAACGATTAACATTGCCCCAAACCCAATCAGCAAATACACCCCATACTTTTGAAAAAAGTTCTCATTGGTATTGAGCGGTGCTGGTGGCGCTGAAAAGCCAGTTTGCGCTGGTGGATTATAGGTTTGCTGGACATTTTGGTAGTTCTGGCCATAGCCTGGTTGCGGTGGCGGTGCATATTGCTGCTGTGCTGGTGGCGCGTATTGCTGCGGTGGCGGCGCATATTGCTGTTGTTGCGCTGGTGGTGCATATTGTTGCTGCTGCGCTGGCGGTGCATATTGCTGCTGTGCTGGTGGCGCATACGATTGATCAACTGGGGCATTGCCATACTGCGCCCGCGCTTGGCCAGGACTCATAATCACCGTTTGATCAGGGAACGACTGGGGTGCTGCTGGTGCTGGTGGCGTGTTAGCAACCGCCCCGCCGCGCATTGAGCTAATATTATCTGGTGCTGGTGCGACTGGTGCAGCTTGGGCTGCCTGAGCAGCTTGAGCTTCAGCCTTGACCCGTTGAGCTTCGGCACGTAGTGCAGCCATCTCCTCAGGGTTCAATTGCACCGTGGCATAAGGATTTTCCAACTTCTTGTTGGTAGCAGGAGCGATATCAGCCTCGCTCAAACGGGCAGTTGCAAATTGATTCGCTTTATCTTTTTCTTGTTGCAATTCGGCCCGCATGGCGGCCAAATCGTCAGCGGTTAACTGCACAGTAGCTTTTGGGTCGTGCAATTTCTTATCTTCATTTGGGCGATCACTCATCGCAAAGCCTCCATAGGGCGGTTGGTTGTTCGTCGCTTGCTACGCTATCATATTCAGCGCCAAAAATCAAAAGAATTTTGGATGAGAAAACGAGCAATTTCGCCAATTGGGGCTTTTTTGGGCAGCAAAAGCCCCTTGGGTCGGCTCGACCACAAGGGGAATAGGAGCAGAATGCCGAAATTACAACGAAAAACGAGACCATCGCGACGAGCATGGTCGCATTGGTCGGCGCAAAAAGAACACTAATCACTCACCATAGTGTTGATTAAGTCGATGAATGTATCGACCTCGAACGGCTTTTGTAAAATAACAGCGCCCTCTTCTTCAAGGTCGCTGAACCATGGCTTACGATTAAGCGCCGTTACGATCACCATAGGAATGCCTTCATCCTGTATCCGCTCGCGAATTTGATTGAATGCCTCAACCCCATCCATCTCGGGCATCATAATGTCTGAAATAATCAGATCAGGTTTTAGGGTTTCTAGTTGGGCAATGCCCTCGACCCCATTATTCGCCAGCACGACTTCATAGCCGACCTCGCGCAGGGCGATCTCCATCACCATCTGGAGTGCGAGATCATCATCCATGATGAAGATTGTTTTTGCCATATCTTCGATCCTTCTTTCAGCGCCATGGTTTGGCTATTATACCATGGCGCAGGCTGGCACTCGTCATGCCGCCTCGGCTTCGCGCTCAAGTTGTTGGCGTGCCCAAATTGGCCAATGCGGTGTAGCCGAAATTGCCGCTTCAAGCCCCACCAAATCAGCACAGCCTTCGCGCAACATTTCCTCGGCAATCCACGGGTCGCCCAACATTCCATGGGCAATCAATGGTACATCCACAATGCTGCGAATGCCTGCCACCAAGGGAATTTGCCAGCCAGGAAATTGGGCAATTGGTGCGACCGAGCGCCCAACCACCAAATCGAGTAAATCGACTCCGGCGGCCACTAATTCATGGGCCAAAACGCGGCTTTCTTGCAAACTCACGCCATCGGGCACTAAATCATCGACCACCAACCGCACTCCAACCACAAACTGCCGCCCAAGCCAGCCGCGAATTGCCTCGATGATTTCAAGCAACAATTGGCTGCGCGAGGTTGGCGGCACTTGTTTGCTCACCCGCAGCTGATGAAAAAGCGAGCCTGCATTGGCATCGATCACAATCCCTGGGCTGCCAGCAGCATAGGCTCGCCAAGCCGCCAACACCATCTGTTCACGTAAAGTAGGCCAGTTGCTCGGTTGCAGTTGCGATTCAGGTTGGCTGACCAAGCTCAACAATGGCAAGCAATGGCTTTGATATTCGTGCAAGCATTGGTTCAAATTACGAAATGCTTGAATATGAGCATCGGCGCTCAAGGCTGGGCGGGGCAGATTGGAGTTAGCTTGCACTAAGACTGGCTCGCTGATGATCAAGCCAATGCCATAACTGCTCCAACGCCCGTATTCGACAATCAGGCTGCGATTGAGAAAACCACCGCCATGGCTAAACCGACTTGGGCTAGGCGTGGCGACCAAGCGATTGGTTAATTCGAGTGTACCAAGTTGGATCGCTGAAAAAAGACGTAGCATTGTCAAAACCTCCGCTGCTATTGTGCGCCGAGGCTACAGGCTTTGACAAGATGGTAAGGCCTAAAAAATGGCCTTAAATGGCCGAGTGTCACCGAACTGTAATTTATATTAATTGAGCCAGCCGCTCCAAACGAGTACCCTAGAACTATCCAAGCAAGGAGTGGCATGTTATGGCGATTGCACCATTTGATCGATTGTTGTTACCTCGGCTGCGGCGTGCGCAACGCCAGCGTAGTTATGCGCGGTATGTGCAGGCGCGTTGGGCCGAGCGTTTTCCGGCCCGGGTGTTGCCAACCATCGGTAGTTTGGTGCTGCAACTGAGTCCCATCCCTGCTAACGGACACCAAGCCAATCTCTGGCAAGCCCTCCAACTTAATCAGCGGATTCGCTTGGTCGGTGGCTTGGGTAGCGGGCGCTCATTTGTCTTAATCAACATGCTCTTGCAATGGTGCGCCACCCAAGAACGCTTACCAGGCTTGTTTCCGATTTTGCTGCATGTGCCCAGTGCTACCGAATCGCCCGATGCGACGCTGGCTCGCACCTTGGCCGAAGCTGGCTTTGCCAACGACCGAATGGGCATCGAGCGCGGCTTGGCGGCGGGCAAATGGATGTTACTGCTTGATGATCTTGAGGAAGCCCAGCCGCATATCGCTGAGCATTGGCGCAATTGGTTGTTTGATTTGACTGAGCGTTATCCAGCGCTGGCCGCCGTTGCCACCGACCATGCTACCAACCCAAACTGGGCTGGTTGGGCCACTTGGCAAGTTCAAGCGCCCGATGCGACGATTTTGGAGCAATGGCTACGCCAATTATTGCCCAACGAAGAACCAGCCCTGCTACTACCACCACTTTTAAATGATGGTCGCGGGCGGTTGGTGGCTGAGCGCTTTGCCGATGTCGCAATTTTGGCCGCAACCTACCCAACCCATGGTTTTTCGGCCAATCGCGTGCGCATGTACGCCGCCGCCGTTGATCGAGCGCTGCGCCCAATTGCCGGAGCCGATTTGCCCAAAGTTCGCACGGCATTGGCGGGCTTGGGCTATGCTTGGCTCCAAGGCGAACAGATCAAAGCGGTGTATTGGCTGCAACCAAGCTTGGTAGCCCTGAATGGTTTGGTGCAGGTTGATCAGCGCGGATTAGTACGTTTCCGTTCACCATTATTTGCCCTGTTTTGCGCAGCCCTGCATTTGGCGGCACATCATGCTTGGCACGATTTCGATTTGGATAACCCACTGTGGCATGAATTATTGCCTTTGACAGCGGGTTTGTTGGCTGATCCCGCGCCACTCTACAACGCCATTCGAGGCAATCGCCCGCTAACCAGCCAACGAGTGCGGCTGCTTGGACGCTGTTTGCGCGAGCATCATGTGCCAATTGCTGGCTGGAGCGCCGCGATTATTCGGGCTTTGGTGCATGTGGCCCGCCATGAGCCAGCCTATACCGAGCAGATTTGGCATTTGCTGGAGAGTATGGAAAGCGTGGTTAGCGCCACAATCGCTGAGCAACTGAGCAATGGCTCCGAGGGTGAGGCCTGGGCTTTGCAAGTTGTGCGTAGTTTGCCCAGCCATTTAGCGCTCGATTACTTATTAGATATGTTGAGCGATAGCCGCCTGAGCTATAACACCCGCCAAAGTGCCGCCCAACAACTTTTTGCCATGCACGATGTGCAACTAACGCCGCGATTAATCAGTTTGGCCCAACGCCAGCACGACGATTGGGGCCAGTTATTGGTCAATTATTTGCTGGCTCAAAATAGTCATGCTGGGCGTTGCTACTTGCAAGAGCAACTGCACGCGGGTCGCATGATTTTCTATCTGCATTGCGAGCCAAATGGAGCACGGTTCGTTGTGGCAACCGCCAGCGCTTTGCTCGATGATCATCAGCTTGATCAGGTTGTACATTTGCATGCTTCGCTGGCGCTGCAAGGTTGTGCCACCGAGCGTACTGCCCCAGCCTTGTTGAACGCCTGTACTGCGGCGAGTGCGCCTTTACGAGCGGCAGCCCGTCAAGCCTTGTTGCAGGCAACTCCTAGTTTGGCCGTTCGGGCGTTGGGGCGCTTGGTTTTGGGCGATGATGTGCACTGGACGGCTCGCCATGAAGCGTTGCACGAATTACTGCGCTTTGAAAGCAACGGCGCGAATCCCTTATTGTTGCGGGTTGTTACCTCACAATTGCCCTTGGCAGCTCGCTTAGAGGCGGCGCAAGCAATTATGCAACGCCAAAACGAAACCAGCGAACGGCTAATTCGGCTGCTTGAGCAACCCCAACTTGGCAATGCCCTGCGCAGTGGGATTATTTATCGCAGCGATCCGCAAACCCAGCCATTATTTATGCAACGTTTGCTTGGCCTAGCCTGCGACCAATCGGCGTTTATGGTGCGAACTGCGGCGATCAGCACCCTTGCCAAGCTCAAAAATGATGAATCGCAGGCGGTTTTAGCAGGCATTGTTGAAAACGAACGCCATGATTTGCAAGCTTTACAGGCAGCAATTGTCGGCCTTGGCACACGCCGCGATGAGAGTGGCATTTGGGCTTTGCGCACAATTGTAATCGGTGAATTACCTCAGCAATTAGAGCTAGCATGGCAACACGAGCTGCCAATGGGCTATTTGCACGAGCCGCCAATTCAATGGCCGATCGCCAGCTTTTCGCCAGCCTTGCAATGGCGTTGGGCCGAAGCCTTGGCGGTTGGCAACACCAGCGCCGATGAACCAACCAGTTTGGCCGAGTTGGTCGCCCGCGAGGTACATAATTTACGGGCTGCGGCTGCTCAAGCCCTGAGCACAATCGGCGGTTCGGCAGCGCGTTCGGTGCTGTATGAAGCCCTGACTGGCAATCCTGATCGCTATAGTTTGACGGTTGCGCCAGTGGTTGCAGCTCAATTAGCCAATTGCGATGCCGAATATGAATTGGCTCAAACGATTGGCGCTGGCCAACCGTTGTTACGCTGGGTTGCCGCCAATACCTTGAGCCAACAAGCTCAAGCCAAGCCGAGTTTGCACCAAATGTTAATCAACAACCAGCTTGATCCGCAAACCCGTAGCGCGATGCTAACCGCCTTAAGTGGCGATAACCATCTTGCTCCGTTGCTCGAAACGATGATCGTTGATGATCATACGCCGTTGAGTTTGCGGGTTGATGCGGTACATAGTTTTCATAAACTGCATATGGCGCATAGCGAAGGCCTGATGTTAGCATTATTAACCTCGAACCATGCCGAACCAGCCTTGCATGTGGCCGCGATGGATTGTTTGGTTGCGCCAGTTTCTGAGGCTAGTTTGAACACGGTGCGTCAGATTCTGCGCGACCCTCGGCCAACCTTGGAGGTCGCAGCGGCGGCGTTACGTTGCTTGGGTCGGGTGGCCGATCGCGAATCGATTGCGCTGTTTTTGCGATACGCTCAGCACGACAGCCCTAGTTTGGCAATTCCCGCGATGGATGGCTTACGTTTGTTGCAAGAACCCACCGCGATTGCTTTGCTCAATCGTTTGGCTCAAGCTGGCGGCAAAAGCACACGGATTCGGCTGCATGCCTTGCGCGTGTTGTTAGAACTTGAAGGCGCGATTCATCTTGGTTTGGTGCGCGAATTGGCGACCACAGGCTCGATTGGCACGCGATTGTTGGCGCTGGAAATTTTGTTGGCAGCCGCCAAAAACCCGCTCGATAGCTTGGAGTTTTTGCGGCCTCACAACCCCTTGCCTTTACGCTTGCGGGTAGCTCAAGCACTAGCCGAAACTGCCGATGAAGCTACATTACAACAATTGGCCGAATTATTGCACAATGATCGTGAAGCGCTGGCCATTCGCAGCCTGGCTCTCAGTAGTTTATGTCAAGCTCGTTATACGCCAGTATTGGCTGAGGTTGAAACTTTAGCTGCCGATCAAACCGCCCCCTTGAGCTTGCGACGGCGGGCAATCGACGGCTTGCGAGCTTGGCGCAACGAGCCAACGACCATGCTTACGCTAAGTCAATTGGCCGAAAGCGCCGACCCTGCTAGTAGCGCTTGGGCCTTGGCCGTCTTACTCGATCTGCCGCTATTGCAGGAGGCGGCGTGAATGGCACAACCCACATTTTAGTTGTCGAAGATGATCCAGCGATTGGGCGTTTGTTGCTGATGCATTTGCGCGAGGCTGGCTGGCAAGCTATACTCGCCAACACGGGCATGACTGGGCTGCGTTTATGGGCCAGCGATTGCTTCCAAATTGTATTGTTGGATGTGATGTTGCCTGATTTAAGCGGCTGGGAGTTGTGCCAACAATTGCGGGCCGAAAGCAATGTGCCGATTTTGATGCTGACTGCCAAAGCTAGCGATGATGATGTAGTACGTGGCCTCAATTTAGGTGCTGATGATTATTTGACCAAACCATTTAGCCAAGCTCAACTGATAGCCCGGGTGCAACGCTTAATTCAACGCCAAGCCTTGCTTGAGCCAGCTCCACGGTTGCCAAGTTTGACGGTTGAGCCTGCTGAACCACAGCCAACTCGACCACCAAGCGGAGCGGCGTTGTTGCGTGAGGCTCGTCAAAAAGCAGGCATTAGTTTGTATGCTGCCGAACGGCGTACAGGCATCCGCTGGGATTATTTGCAGGCAATCGAACAAGGCGCATTTATGCAAATTCCGCTTAAGCACATTAAGCCTTTGCTACTGCAATATTGTGAATTATTGCAAGTTGATGCGCGACCAGTTTTTGCTCATGCCCAACAAGTGTATTTAGCCTCGCCCGAATACCATCAACGCCGCAATTGGCCTTGGCTGGTGGCGGTCAGTTGCATCATCGTAATTGTGATTGTGATGCTGTGGTAGGGCAACATCCTCAAAACTCAAGCCACCATTAACTCCCTCAATACTGCAATTGCTTGTATACTAATCTCGCTGCAAAGCGTGGTTCAGCACACAGGCTGAATTCGCATTCCCCGCTTGAATCCAACTAGCTTTTAGGTATTTTATGAAAGATATTTCAGATAAATACATTCGAAAACGAATCGATGATTATTCGATTAATAATAGCTACTCAATTGTTAGCAGAATTGTGATGCGTCAGTATTTACAAAAGAATTTCTTGATAGGAATAGTTCTTTTTTTATTTATACTTATAGTTAGTATTTCAATGAATGGATTGTTCTTGGTTAAAATGATAGCTGCAAGTATCATTTCCATTGGATTATTATCCTTCTTTACGTTCTTTGAAACCATACTTTATACAGACAAGAAAGCCTACATTCTCTTTTTAATCATCAAGCATTTTCAGCAAACAAACATTCAACCATATCAACTGACAACCCTTAAGGATATTACCGCACTGGAAGCTTCAATTGTAGGAACTAAAACTGCCTCAACATTAATTATTATTACAATTCTAATCACGCTTGGGCCAGTTATCGTTCAAAAAGTTCATCCACTGGCAACCGCAATCGCAACCATAGTTTTGCTACTAATTTTATTTACACAGATTTTACAGGGCTATGCTGATGCGTTAATTCGCCAAGCGATTGCAATGTATGAAGAACAGCAGGCATTACTCAAAAAATTACTTGAATAATAGTTGCTATAGCTCAACCTGCAATGTTTGCATGACTTTAGCCCGACCACCAGCCAACAAGCTCTGAATTGCCCCATCAACCAAGCTGAGTTGCACCTCGATGACGCTGGGCGAGGATGGTTGCATTAGCCAACCTTGCTCGATTAAAAAGCTGGTTTGTTGTAAGCCAAGTTGATCGTACAAATAACAAGCCAATGGGCCAGCTGCCATGCCCGTGCCAGCTTCCTCACGAATGCCATAGCGTGGCGCGAACATGCGCGTGCCAGCCGAGCGGCCAGCTTGTTTGGTGGCAGGCGTAAAGAGATAGTAGCCAATCAAATCGAGTTGCTCACTGATTTGCTGAATCTGCCCAAAATCGGGTTGCAATTCTGCCAGCGTTTGCTCACTCGCCAGCCCAATAATCAAAAAGCTATTGCCAGTATTGACCAAGGTTGGTACAGTGCCCCTCAGTAAATCGCCGCTGGGGATGTTGAGCGACCGCAAAGCCTGTTGGGCGATTGGATCAGTGAGCGCAAATGCTTGATAGCGCGGAGCCAGCTGCTGCATAAAGGCCTGATCATCGGCCACAATAATTTCGCGCAAACCATCGATGGTTTCTTTGGCAAGCTGACCAGTTGGCACGCGGTTGAGTTGCCGCAACAGACTAAATGTAGCAATCGTGGCATGGCCGCAATGGGCAATTTGGCGAGTTGGGGTAAAAAATTCTAGCTTAATCGTCGCCACATCCGATTTGCTCACAAAGGCGGTTTCAGATAAACCAACCTGCTGAGCCACGGCCAATTTCTGCGCGGCACTCAAACCATCAGCCTGCAACACCACCCCAGCCGGATTACCGCCTGCATCGCCATCAATAAAAGCATTGACAATTTGCACTTCAATCTGCATAGTAATTCCTTAAATAGAGATTTTAGAGCTTTGGGAGTATGTATGCTTGCACAATATCAGCGAGCCTTCGAAAAACTTAAGCTATCGCCATCACAAGCTTGGCCTGAAAGCACCCATTTTCGTGCGCCCTATAAACCATTGATGCTACTTGCGGTTAGCGATCTGATTTCGGTTGGTACACTCACGCATAATTTTATCGAGTATTCGGAGTTTTTGCTTGAAACCTTTGACCGATATTGGCGCATTATTTTTGATTCAACAAAGTTTGCCAATCCGATTCAGCCATTTTTCTACCTTAAAAGTGAGGGATTTTGGCATTTGCAAGCCCAACCAGGTATGCAGCAACGATTGGCAGCAACAAAAGATATCAAAACAATCAATCAATTAAATCAACTTGTGCTTGGGGCAACGCTTGATCAAGCATTATTTGAGTTGTTACAACAGCCATTTGCCCGCACACAACTTCGCCAAAGCTTGATTCAACAGTATTTTACGCCGGAATTATGGACTGCCCTCGGCATGATTGCCCAAATCAATACTGAAATTTTCGACTATAGCAAACTGTTAATTGAGCAAAGCCAGCGCATGTTTCGCGAAATTCCAGCAACCGACGCGCCATACCAAGTTGAAGTACGTTCCAGCGCATTTCGCCAAATTGTCGTGCCTAGTTATGATTATTGCTGTGCCATTTGTGGCATAAGAGTTATTACCCCCGAAGGGCGGAGTGCAGCCGAGGCGGCTCATATCATTCCGTGGAGTCGGAGTTATAACGATGATCCGCGCAATGGGGTTGCATTGTGTGGATTGCATCATTGGGTATTCGATCAAGGTTTATTAACGATTACACCAAGCTATAAAATACAAATTTCACCGCTTGTCGATGATCAACCACCTGCTAACCAAACGCTGCTCGCCTTCACCCGCCAATCAATCCAATTGCCCAACCAAGCGCACTTGTATCCTAATCCGATTGCGCTTAACTGGCATAATCAATTTGTCTATCGTAACGATTAAATCCACATTTGTGCCCTAGGGTGTTGCTAAAGTAACTCCAACAATCAGTTGAAGTATTGAAGGAGTTCATCGATGCAACGTTTTCTTGGTTTTATGCTGATCGGTTTGCTATTGCTGGCTTGTGGTCAAACGACTGGGCAACAAATCGAATCGGCGGCAAGTGTGGCCCAAGTAGCCCAAGCCGAGCCAACCGATGAGCCAACGGCCAAACCGACGCGCACGCCACGGCCAACTAACACACCTCGTCCAACCGCTAAGCCCAAGCCAACTCGCACGCCACGGCCAACCGCGACGGCCACGCCAATTCCTGAGCCAGTTGTGCTGAGCGGCGTTGGCCAAACTGTGACTGATGCATTTATGCCACCCAGCGCAGTTAGCATTATTAAATTGACCCATACTGGGCGACGCAACTTTATCGTCAAAGCCTATAACGCTGAGGGCGATGAAAGCTATTTGGTCAACGAAATTGGGCGTTATGCTGGTTCGCGAGTGTTGTATGGCGATAGCAGCAGCTTTTTGGAGATTGATGCCGATGGCGAGTGGACAGCCGAAATTGTGCCAATTGGCTTGGAAGCTACCGCCGCCGATGGCCTGAGCGGCACTGGTGATCTGGTCAGCGGCCTATTTATGCCCAACCAAGAAGGGCCAATTCCATTCAATTTCACCCACAATGGCGATAGCAATTTTATCGTGCAAGTCACTTGCCAAGGCGGTATGGATTACGCCCAAAACGAGATTGGCACAGTTGATGGCTCTGCGATTGTCAAATTCTCTGAAGGCCCATGCTTGTGGGATGTGCAGGCCGATGGCGATTGGACAATTAGCCCCAAGTAAACCAACAGCCCGCAGATCATGGTTTGATTTGCGGGCTAAGCTTTAATTTTGTTTAATCAAGCACGAAGGAATATATTCAGCTCGATCATTGATAAATTCATAACATTGAATCGGCTTCTTTTTGTTGTATTAAGAAATTTTCTAGCTGTATATCTATATTTACTCCAAGCCTGCTTTTTTGAGGTTCAAGCTTACGAAGAGTATTTCTGTGAACGCGCCGCCTATCTTTAATTTCCTGTAAGCGATCTTCTAGATCATCCATCGTACAAGCACCTCGAACTAAACCAAAAACCACTCTTGCCTAACATGGAGTTGCATTGTTATAATAGCGCAGAGTTCCCCGTTTACCTAGAGGAGTGTTGCAATGAATCGATCGCTGTTGTTGATCGCCCTAGGGCCAGTTCAGGAATTTATCGAGCAGGCTCGGCGCACCCGCGATGTCTGGTTTGGTTCGTGGGTGCTCAGTCATCTTGCCAAAAAGGTCGCCCAAACCCTGCCACGCGAAGGCTTGATCTTTCCAACTGGCGATAGTTTGCCCTCGCCCGAAGCCGAAAATAGCGATCCAAGTACTGAACGAATCAGCTATAGTAACCAAATTTTGGTGATCGTGCCCGATGCCCAAGCAGCCATTACCCACGCAAAGGCAGCCTTTGATCAAGAAATTGACCAATTCGTAAACATTCTGCTGAAAACTAAACAGATCAATTGGCTCGAAGGCCTGTCGGAAGAGCAGCGTGAACAGCAGCTTATTAAACAATTAAAAGATTTATTTGAGTTTCAGTATGTATATGTTGATTTACCGGATGACCAGCACTATGCGCAACAACGCAAAAAGCTTTACCAGCTCTATGCAGCACGTAAAAATACCCGCAACTTTGGCTTAATTGATTGGCAACAAGACCCCCAAAATATGAAGCGCTCGGATAAATCGTCGCTCGATGGCTGGCACACGCTAATAGCCAATGGAGCAAAATCGGGCGAAAATCTCTCAGCCGTCGATTTACTCAAGCGTATGCTCAAACCACAAGATTTAGACCAAGCCTATCCAAAAGGTTTAGACGGATTCCCAAGTACTTCGCATATGGCTGCGCTGGCATTTGCTGAACATGTTAATCAAAGCACTTTAGCTCGCCAAGGTTGGGAACGCTATATCAATAATCTACGTAGCACAGGCTATCGCATCACTGAATATTTACCACGAGTTCAGCGCTTTGATCGAATTGCCCTCTTTCCAAGCGAAAATACTAACCGCGATTTTTTTGATGGTTCATTGGTTTTTGAGTCGCGCTTAGGGGAAGATTTCGCCAATACTGATTTGAATACTGTAATTATTAAGCAAGCACGCGGCTATTTGGAAGATTTTATAACTGCTTATGCCAAACAACGCCCAAATCCCTATTATGCGATTATTGCTGCCGATGGCGATAAAATGGGCAATTTAATTGATTCGATTAGCGATGTACAAATTCATCGCGATTTATCCAAGGTTGTTACAACATTTGCTAAAGATGCAGCTCAAATTCTAGAAAATGATTACCAAGCAGCAGTCATTTATGCTGGTGGCGATGATGTACTAGCGCTTCTTCCATTACATACACTTTTAGCAGCTACCAAAAAAATCAGCGATCTCTTTATCGAATATATGCAACCACTAGCCGAGCAACAGGCTGTTAGCACACCAACACTCTCGGTTGGGGTGGCAATTGTGCATCATCTTGAAGCCTTGCAGGATTCAATTCAATTGGCGCGGAAGGCCGAGAAGCTAGCCAAAAAGCCGCGTAATGCCTTAGCAATTATTTTGAGCAAACGTAATGGCTCCGATAAAACCATTGTTGGTCAGTGGGATACAGAATTTTATCAACACTTAACCAAATTAGTTGAGCTGCATTGCCAACAAACAATTCCTGATGGCTTTATTTTTGAGCTTGATGAGCTACTCAAGCGCTTTGACTTTGGGCTTATCAATGATCGAACAGAACTTCAACAAACGCTCAAGATTATTGAACATGAAACGCTGCGAATTTTGAAGCGCAAACAAATTCAGTCTGCAGGCGAAGCTACATTTTTGGCTGCTGATGTGATTAATCTGCTCCAAAACATTATTGGCTATTGTTCGAGTCATTCATCAAACTCAGATCAAGCAGACCAATATCTGCGCGATTTTATCGCCATGAATTTAGTGGCACGGGAGTTAGCCAATGTTCAGGCCTTATTTGAAAAGACTCAGCCCCAAGGAGTACCTCAATTATGACACTTGATCTCTGGCTAATTCAGCCATTCAACTCCTTGGTAATTGCCGATGGTCGCCCATTTGAAAACCAGCCAGGTGCCCGCGCCAAAAGCCTCAGTTTCCCACCACCGTCGGTCACGGTTGGCGGCTTTCGGGCACGGGCTGGAGTGAAAGCCAACTACAATTTTTCCGCCAAATTAAGCGATCCTGAATATACCAATCTCTTAGCGATGCAGGTACGTGGCCCGATTCTGCTCAAAGAAACCGTTGATTTGTTGATTCCATTTGTTGCAATCCCTGCCGATGCCTTGATTCGTCAGGATGGGGCAAATGTTACCTGTTATCGCTTACAACCACTCGACCCACGCTATTTCCCGACTGAGCAAACTGATCTTGTGCTTGGGCAGCAGCCTGATCAACCAAGGTTTAGCTTAGTTGGGAGTCAACAGCACACCAAAGGCAAAGCCCCCGCAAACCTACCACGCTTTTGGAATTGGGAAAGGCTGTTTTTACCATGGTTAATCAATCCACCGATCCAGCCATTCGATCTTGAGCAGCAGCGAGCTGCTGGCCAAATGCTCGACTTAGAGGGCGATACCCGAACGCATGTAGGGATTAAGCCAAGCACCCAAATCGCTGAGGATGGCCAATTATTCCAAACCCAAGGCCTGAGTTTTCAATCGCTTGAGGCTGGCTATGGCCTAGGTTTATGGAGCAGCACGCCAATCGATCCGGCAGTTGCCAGTTTAGGTGCTGAACGTAGGTTAGTTGAATGGTATCGAGTTCCAAGTGGTACTGCCGCTGGCATTGAAACAATTGAGCCAAGCATTCTAGCCGCGATTGTCCAAACCAAACATTGTCGGATTATCCTGCTCACACCAGCCATTTGGGATGCAGGCTTTTATCCCAAACATTTACCAACTTTTGGCTTGCCGATGACAGCCACTATTAAAGCCGTGGTAAACCCTCGGCCCGAATATGTTTCAGGTTGGGATTTACGCCTCCAACGCCCAAAAGCAACCCGCCGCCTTGCTGCCGCCGGCACTGTGCTGTTTGTTGAGCTTACTGGCAGCGATGCTGAGATTGAGCAATGGGCACGCCAACTCTGGTTTAGCAACATCAGTAGCAGCGAGCAAGCTGCCAAAGATGGCTTTGGATTGGCAGTGTTGGGCATATGGAATGATGGCTATTTACAGGAGCTAGCATGATGTTTAATCGTAAACCCTCAGCTGAATCTTCAGTTAACTGTCCAGATGTAAAAAAAATTGAAAATCACAAGCCTCCAATTGAACCCATCATCCGCAATTATCGTTTAATTACGCCTTTGATGGGTGGCGGGGTTAAGGCGGGTGAAAATGATTCCAATTTTCTGATTCGCCCAAGTAGTATTCGCGGCCAACTACGTTTTTGGTGGCGAGCCTGTTTTGGCGGTAGTCATCAGCCTCAATCGCATGATGCATTATTAGCAGATATGTTTGCCCGTGAGTCGGCACTCTTTGGCAAGGCTGCCGATAGTCAATCAAGCGGCGCATCAGCAGTCCAGGTTGAGATAGAGGTAATCAATAGTGGCAGCCAATTCCGAGTAATCGCCAAAAATGGGCAAGAAGTCAAAATTTCGGCCATGAACTCGCCCTACGGCTATTCCGCCTTTCCCTTGCAAGATAAGCAAAATGCCAGTGTGCGCGAAGGCATTGAATTTAAATTAACGATTCACTTAAAATCTGCCGAACAACGTGAAGAATTGGAAAAAGTGTTGTGGGCTTGGCAAACCTTTGGCGGCATTGGGGCACGTACCCGACGTGGTTTTGGGGTGTTGCAAGCGCTTGACAAAGCCAATCATCGCTTTGCATTTGCCAATAAAGCCGAATTACAACAACACATCAGGGCGATTATTGGCAACCGTAGCTATTGGCCAAATGGGGTACCGCATCTTGCACCAACTATGCAATTACGCCTGATCAAGCCCAAGCCCAATCAAACGGCATTGAATATTTGGGCCGATTTGCTCAGATGTTATAAGGAATTTCGTCAACAGCGCAATGATGGCAATCAGCCAAACCGCCCAGGTCGTAGCCGTTGGCCCGAGCCAGATGCGCTGCGACGATTAACTCGTCAACGTTCAAGACTTCATGAACAACCACTCAGTACGATCGATGCCTTCCCGCGTGGAGAATTTGGCTTACCGATTATTTTCCATTTCAAAGATAGTGATGATCCAGGCGACTCAGAATTGCGGCTCCAGGCAAACCATGAATTCAGCCAACAAAAAGGTGACCGTTTTGCCAGCCCAATGTTGCTCAAACCAGTTGCCTCAACTGGTCAGCTTTTTGGATTAATCGCAGTGTTTGAAGGCAGCACCCTCGATGGTCGGCAGGCAATTATCAAAAACCGCCGAATCACTGCTGCCGCAGTAATCATTGATGTATCAGAGAGTCAGGCTAGAACAATCGTTGATAAACAGCGCCGCCCTATGCTTACCAATCCCAGTATTATTACCAGCTTTCTTGAAACAATAGAGGAATAAGAATGCAAACTCATGTGATTTTTGTGCATGCACTTTCGCCAATTCATGCGGGCACTGGTCAAAGCGTCGATGTGATTGACTTGCCAATTGCCCGTGAAAAAGCCACCAATCTGCCTTATATCCCAGGTTCATCAATCAAAGGCGTGATTCGCGATGTTTCACCAGCCTCAGAAAGCCTTAAAAAGCAGCTGTTTGGGGATGTTGAGCAAGCTGGCGATGCAATTTTTGCTGATCAGCGCTTGCTACTTTTGCCAATTCGCAGTTTGTATGGCACGTTTGCTTGGGTAACCTCGCCGTATGTACTCAGCCGATTTGCCCGTGAGGCCCAAACCAGCAATCTTTGGCTGCCAGAAATTAAACGCAGTGAGCTAGCCTTAATTAGCCAAAATAGCGTATTAAGCTACCAACAAAAAGTCTATCTTGAAGATCTTGACCTTGAAGCAACACCAGGAGCTGATGCTTGGGCTGGCTGGCTGGCTAAGCAATTGTTTCCTGATAAACCCGATTGGCAAACGATTCTTCAAGAACGACTATGTATTGTACCCGATGAGATTTTTAATTTCTTGGTGACCACCGCAACCGAAATTACCGCTCGCATTCGGCTTGATGACAATACCAAGGTTGTAACCAAAGGCGGGCTTTGGTATGAAGAAGCCCTACCTGCTGAAACAATTTTGGCCGGAATTGTCGCGATCAACGACCAAAAACGCAGTGCCAATCGCGATCAAGTCATAACTGCAATTATCGAAGTAGCCAATCAGGGAATCATCCAATTAGGTGGGAATGCAACAGTTGGCTGTGGTTTATGTCAACTTACTATAGCGCAAGGAGATCGCTAATGTCAATGAGCCAACGTCAAACCCTTGAGCAACGTTATGCAACCAAGGTTTATGCCAAGGCCAACGCCTATAGCGGTGAATCAAAAGATATACGCACACGCTATGGAAATTTAGCATTTACCTTACCAATCATGATTCGGAGTGCTGGGCTTGTCCAAGCATTGCATTTTGCCAGCACCCGCAAAAAAGCCGAACAAAAACAGTTTCTTGAAGATTTGGCCGATGTTTTAGGCTACCAAAATACCCAAGAATTACTTGACCAGAGCCGCACTGCCCAAATCACCGAATATATGCGCTTGACGCGGCAAACACTAGCAGTGTTGGTTTGGTTCAAACGCTTTGCCCAATCGATCCTTGATTTGGAGGCGAGTGAGGCCACAGAGTCAGATAGCGGGGAAAATAATGCGTAGAACAGCACTAGCCCAGATCAAACCTGCCCCAAATACCCACGCGGGCTTATGGCTCAATCGATTTTTAACCGAAGGCAGCGCTGATGATGAGAGCAAAGCCAAAGCTAGCTTGGTTGAACAAGTGGCAGGCCTACAAATACCAGCCCTGTATACACATTTTTATAATCGTTGGGCAGCGAACCTTGAGCAGGCTGGAGCAACTTTTCGCAAGGCCGAAGTTCAAGGGCGCATGATTGTCGGTTTAGGTAATACCAGCCCAATCGAAACCTCGATTTGCTTGCATCATACCTATGGTGTGCCCTATATTCCAGGCAGCGCGATCAAAGGCTTGGTAGCTGCCTATGCACGGCAACAGCTTGGCGACGATTGGACTAAAGGTTCAGAAACCCAAGCTGAAAAGCCGTTGAATGCCTACCAAACGATGTTTGGGCATCCTGAAAGCGCTGGCTATCTGACCTTCTTTGATGCCTTGTATATTCCCAATAGCAGCCAACCGCTCGCGATTGATGTGATGACTCCGCATCATATGACCTATCAGCAAGGCAATTTACAAGCGCCCACCGACTTCGATTCGCCCAATCCGGTGGCCTTCCTGAGTGCAACAGGCAGCTATTTATTTGCCATCGGTGGCGATCAAGCGTGGGTCACAGCAGCGTTTGCAATTCTGGAAAAAGCCTTGCTGGAATATGGTGTTGGAGCTAAAACCTCTAGTGGTTATGGTCGATTGAAGTTGGCCTCACCACCACGCGACCCCAAACAAGATGCCTTAGAGCAATTTTTGGCTGATTTTAACCGTTTGCGTCCCAATCAATTTGTCAGCCAAATTAGCCGCTATATTCAACAATGGGAAGAATTACAAGGTATTCCCCAGAAACTTGAGGCTGCCGAAACCATCATTAAAATGGCACGGGTTGTCATGCGCGAAAAGGATCTACTGACCAAACAATGGTTTACCAAAGTAAGCGAATTTATTGAGCAACATTCCTAGCAATAAAGGGAGCCACATCACTTGGTATGTGGCTCCCTCCGTTGGTACTGGATTAACCAGCCTCACTCGCCAAGTGCGTTGGCAAGCCATCAATACTTGCGAGATTTTTCTCGGAGCGATACGTTGCTAGGCCTTGTTCGCCCTTGGCCTCAGCCCAACGTAAGGCTGTATCGCGCTGCCCAACCAACTCCATCAAGGGCACGCCAAAACCACACGATGTTTGCACCCGCTCGACCGCAACCAACACAATTTGGCGAATGCATGGATAGTGCGGAAACTGCGCTAGCTCGGGTTCCCATTCAGCCATCGTTGGCAGAATCACCCGCCCACGGCCATACAAACGCAAAATCCGTGGTGCTCCCACAAAAGCACAAAACATCAAGGTAATCCGACCATTTTCCAACATATGCGCTGAGGTTTCATTGCCACTGCCAGTTAAATCCAAGTAAGCAACCTGTTGTGGCGAGTGAATGCGCAAGCAATCCAAGCCTTTGGGCGAAAGATTGACATGGCCATCGGCAGCCAAGGGAGCACTCGCCACAAAAAATAGTGGTTGTTGCGCGATAAATGCCTGTAATTCAGGGGTTAGCTCAGGGTGCAATTTAGCCATTGGGTTCTCCATCAAGCAATCGATCCTGCTAGCACTTCAATTGTAACGCGATCGGCAAATCATTCCCTCCTCGCCAGCACCAATTTCAGCTTTTGCAAACAAATGTTTCAAAAAGCTCTTGACATGTGACCATTTAGTCACATATAATAAACCTATGGAACAAGAACTTATCTTTCGTGCTTTGGCGGACCCATCACGGCGGCAGTTGCTTGATCTGCTGTTTGAACGCGATGGCCGCACGCTCAAGGAGTTAGAAGCGGCACTACCGATGACCCGTTTTGGGGTAATGAAACATTTGCGGGTGCTTGAAGAAGCTAGCCTGATTGTCACCCGTAAAGTTGGCCGCGAACGCTTGCACTATCTCAATCCCGTCCCAATTCAGCTTATTTCCGACCGTTGGATCAACAAATATGCCGCAGCGCGAGCGATGGCCTTAGTTGATCTCAAAATGGTGCTTGAAGGAGGAAGTAGCATGACCACAGCAGCAAAGCCGAAGTTGGTCTATCAAACCATTATCCGAGCCTCACAACAACAAGTCTGGGAGGCAATCATCAAGCCAGAGTTCACCACGCGCTACTATTATGGCTGCACAGTTGACACCAATTTAGCGGTTGGTTCAGCCTTCAACTACCAGCGCAGCAATGGAGCAGCGATTGTTGAAGGCCAAGTGGTTGAGGTCGATGCCCCCAATCGCTTAGTCCATACCTACCACTCGCTCTGGCCACCGATGAACGAAGATGCGCCAACCAAAGTAACGTGGGAGCTAGAAGCAATGCCTGGTGGCATTACCAAAGTAACAGTTGTGCACGAAGATTTCCAAGGCGAAACCGCTACCTACCAAGGGCTCAACAGCGGTGGCTGGACATGGATTCTGAGCAACTTGAAAACCTTGCTCGAAACTGGCGAAGCCTTGCCCGAAGAATACTAGCGTTTATTGCAAGCTATCACCACGCTTGATAATTCATGTTTCACGCCTCAGCGGCTCACTTTTAGCGAGTCGTTGCTGGCGTTTTAGCAATCGGGAGCTTTGTTGAATGATTATTAACCAAGCGATGCTCTGGCGACAGTTCGACACGACGATTACCAACCTTGAACAGGCGCTTAACACGTGCCCTGAGCACCTGTGGGAACGACAATTATGGCCAGACGAGCCAAATCAATGGGTTGCGGCGGGCTTTTCGCGCTTCTGGTATCTGGCCTATCACACACTCTTTTGGCTTGATCTCTATCTGACTGGAGCTGAAGAAGGTTTTATGCCACCAGCGCCATTTGATTTGGTAGAAATGCAGGCCAACGAAAGCCTTCCGCGCACCTATACTCGCGCTGAGTTGCTCGAATATTTGGCTCATTGCCGCCAAGCCTGCCAAACCACGATCACGAATCTCTCAGCTGAGCAAGCCTTGCGTAACTGTAGCTTTCCATGGGGCCAAGTGCCATTTGGCGAGTTGTTGCTCTACAATCTGCGCCATGTCCAAGAGCACGCCGCCCACCTCCACATGTTTCTTGGTATGCAGGCCAGCAAAGCTTAAATTTGGGCACAAAAAAAGAGTTGTCGCTTTTCAGCAACAACTCTGGTTGGTGAGCCGGGTGGGCAGCCAACCACCAACCCGTAACTTCACCATGCCCCAAATATGGACTGCGTATCGAACCCCACTGGTCAGAAACGTAGCATATTAGGGGCATTCTATGTTAGAGCAACATAACCGCCAATCCATTAAATCGTTGATCATCTTTGGTAGCGGGCTGGCCTATGTTCTATCCATTGTCATGATGGAAGTGCTAGTAGGCTTCGCCTTGGGCGATATTAGCGAATCGCCCTTGATGCAAGCCCTCGTCGGCATTGGGATTTTGGGAACCTTCATTAGTGCCTGCTTGATTCCACTCGCATTGCACTATTGGTTAGCGCCTGGCACTCAATTCATTGTGGGTATCCTGTTTTGGCTGGTTGATGTTGCGGTGCTGGCAATCAATGCTACCACCAGCTATCAGCTTATTAAGAAGCTTGAGCTATCTAGCTTTTTCACCATGTGGCAATTAGCGATCCCCTTCATTGGCCCAGCTATCACGATTATCGGCTGGGGCTTGGTCTATCTGGCCGATGATGGACAAAAGGATCGGCAGTCGGATCGGTTGCTTGAAACCTCAAAACGGGCTTTGATGCGTGAGGCGGAGTATGCGCGAGTGAGTGCCGAGCATGAATTTGCGATGAAGCAAATTGCCCAAGTCAAGCAATCGCTGATGATGGCATTACAGGCGAGCGATATTGCCAAGGTTGCCGAGCAGGGGGCATACAATTCAGCACTTCAAATTACCCGCCAAATCGTCGGCCTGCCATTGAATGGTTCAAACCATGATCAAACCGAGTCACTTCATAGCCAAACCCATGATCACATTGAACCACAGCAGGAACTACCTTTTGATACCACGCCCATTATTTATACCAACAACGAAGGGTATGCTGATCAACCAAAAAACGATTAGCGCCAACGATTGATACCGATGTGGTGCAGCCTGACACCAGCTGCATCACACCCCAATCGTTGGCCGATCTCCCACTGACACTAGCCAATGAATCGGCTGACACTAATGATTTTGCAACTGACACCAATGATTTTGAACAATTACCGCTGCTCTTCGATGAATTCAACATTTTGGAGTGGCGCAGAGAAATCAAAGAACGGGGCAAGTATTGGCAGTGGCGCAAAGGCAGCGGGGATTATCGACCATCGCGGTATGGTGGCACCTTTGACCAGCTTGATGATGAACGGAAGGCCCAATATGCCGTCAACAAACACATCTACGGACGAAACCGAGCAGCCCAAACCCAAGCCCAAGAAAAAGAAAGTGACACCAACCAACCAAACCAATCAGCGGTACAAACCAGTGACACCAACCGAAGCGCTGGAGATGTTGCGCAGCGCGATCGTCTATTGCCAGATCAGCGGCGTACCATTGAAGTTCAACCAGAATCAAGCCGGATTACGCCTTCAGCTTGATAATGTGTTTTTAGATGGCGTTCGGTTTGTTCATCGACCAATGACACTAGCCAATCCTACAGTGACACCAGTTTCACCACTACAAAAAGGGAACTGACACCAAATTCCGAAATTTTCGGAATTTGAAAAATGTGGGATATGTGGGATATGTGGGATAAAGTCATGAAATTTCAAATCTTTTATTGTTCCCACTGTGGTACGCCGTTGGGTTTCATTCCGCATGATGGTTTTGCATTAATCTGTGGGATTGCCTGCATCACAACCACAACCCCAATCACCTGTGGCGCATGCAAGAACCAAACGATTTGGTATGCGCCAAAACGGCAGCGACGCAAAAAACAACGACTAGGGATCGTTAGGCAAACTACTTGACGATTGAAAACAAGTGTGCTAAATTCTTGATACATTTGCATATCCGTTCGTGATGGCTGGCTTGATGATTGTCGCTGGTATCACGCTCACGAAGAAGCGGCTCGTGTTAGTTCCTTGAGAACTAGCGCGAGCTTTGTTTTTTAGCTTGAATGGTGCTTTATGGATAGTTTGTTAATCGGGGCTGTTGTTTGGCTGATTGGACTCACCATTGTGGTGATGGTTGGTGCATGGATGTTTGCGCGGGGTTATCTTTCGGTCGTGCGCGAAAATGTAAGCCTCAAGGCCGAACTTCATGCAGTACGTGATGCAGCCAAGCGAGAACTAGCCGCGCTCAGTGCGCAATTCGATCTAGCCATGAGTGCTCTACGCCGTGAAGTGATCAATGCTCGTGAGCGCTGGACAATTGATGCCTATGCGCTGATGGATGCGCAGCTCTATATTCAAGCCCTCGAAGACACCTGCCATCACCATCAAATCCCCTTGCCGAAAAAGCCGCGTCGGGCTGGCCTTGATCGCCCAACCACTAGCCCTCGAACGGATGAACAACACAACGGGCTTGACCCCATCGACGAATACCTATCACCACTTAACACAGGAGCATCGCTATGACCCTCACCCAAACGTTGCTGGCCTTGATGATCGTTGCCGTTCTCTCATTTGTTATTGGATTTTTGAAATCAATTGCCCCAAAAGCCGCCGAAGCTTTGCACACGTGGGCTGATGCAAACCTTGGGGCCGAGCAGCGCGACGCACTGTATGGGGCTGTCAAAGCTGGCCTTCGTGCTGCTGAAGCCCACGGCCTTAAAGCTGAAGATCTGTTGGCAAAGGCGGTACAAGTTGCCAGTGGCTATCTTACCCAATACGGCTTGCCGTTTAGTGAAACATTGCTTCGTGATCTTGTGATGGCCGAAAAGTATAAAAAGACGCAGGAATCCGAATAACCCATGCTGTGGTGTGCGTTGAGCTATATCGGCTTTGTGTATGGCTTTTTGATCTACATCAATGTCGATTTGTGGCGATTTTTCAGCATCATTGACCAAGAACCCAGTGATGAAAGCCAACAATATTACTACCCGCCGCGCTAGCGGCGACAAGACCCAATTAATCCTTAATTAATCGAGTAATGGGTCATTGTCTCAAAGTCTTAATCCCAACCCGAGGCAGGCCAATATGACCAATCCCGAAGCAGAAAAACCATTGACCACGCGACAACGGCGCTTTGTCGATGAATATCTCGTGGATTTCAATGCCACGAAAGCGGCAATTCGGGCTGGGTATGCGGAACGCTCAGCGCGGAGCATCGGATCAGAAAACCTGACAAAACCTAACATTAAGGCCGAGATTGCACGCCGCGCCGACGACATTATTAGTAAGACCGAGATTGTGGGACGGCTCGCACAGCAGGCTCGCACCTCGATGGATGATTTCTTTTTTATTGGCGAAGAAGAGCGAACAGTCATCAAACGGCGCATTTTAGTCAGTGTTGATAAGAAAGGTAGCTCAAAAGAGATTGTTTTAGAGGAGGTTGAAGAAAAGGCCATGCGTCCGGCGACCTATCTCAGCTTAGTCAAAGCCGAGCACCGTGGCGTGATGCACCTTATCAAAAAATACTCGGTCGGCCCTAAGGGGGAATCGATTGAATTGTACGACGCACAAGGTGCGTTGATCACACTAGGCAAGTATCACGCAATGTGGGTTGATCGCGCTGAGCATACGGGTAGGGGCGGTGCGCCAATTCCGATTGATAGTCCGGCGATGGCGCAAGCAGCTGATGAATTAAAACAGTGGCGTGAGGAACAATGTCGAAAGCTGTCGAATTGGCAAAGTGCCATGCCGACCCTGCCTACTTCACCCACAACTACGGACGAATAGACGACGCGCAGGGTCTTGGTGATGGCAGCGGCGATATGCCGTTTACGCTCTGGCCTGCGCAGATTGAAGTCCTGTGGACGCTTCTGCTTCAGCGTCTAATTCTGATCTTGAAGGCGCGGCAGTTGGGTATTAGCTGGTTGTGTTGTGCCTATGCCCTGTGGCTCTGCCTGTTCCAACCGGGCAAGGTGGTGCTGATCTTCAGTAAAGGTCAAGGCGAAGCGGACGAGATGCTTCATCGGGTCAAACGGTTGTATGAACGCTTACCCGATTGGATGCGCGAAGCCTCGCCAGCGCTGGTGACGGACAACACGACCGAACTGGAATGGGCGAATGGCAGTCGGGTTAAATCACTGCCCGCGACCAAAGGGGCAGGGCGTTCGTTCACTGCATCGCTCGTGATTTTGGACGAAGCCGGATTCTTGATTTGGGCTAAGCAGTTGTATACCGCGCTCAAGCCCACGATTGACGGCGGCGGCCAACTGATTGTTCTCTCCACAGCCAACGGGATTGGCAATCTGTTTCATCAATTATGGGTCAAGGCACTCAGTGCCAAGAATCGGTTCAAAACTATTTTTCTGCCATGGTGGGCGCGACCAACCCGTGATGCCCAGTGGTATCAAGAGCAGCTTGAGGAGTATACCGACCTTGATATGGTTCGGCAGGAATATCCCTCAACCGCGCAAGAAGCCTTTTTGGTGTCAGGGCGCACACGGTTCAAAATGCCGTGGTTGCTTCAGCAGACACCGAGTGACGGTTTAGCAGCGGAATCGTTACCCGATGCGCTGGACAAGCTTGACGGCGTAACGATGTATCAATTGCCGCAACAAGGACGGCGCTACATTCTGGCAGCGGACGTAGCCGAAGGGCTGGAGCACGGCGACTTCTGCGCTGCCACCCTAATCGACGCAGTGTCATGGGAGGAAATGGTCAGCGTCCACGGCAAGTGGGAACCGGATGAATACGCTCGCATCTTGATGGCGTTGTCGGATGGGTACGGGGCCACGGTTGCGGTCGAACGGAACAATCACGGCCACGCGGTACTGACGACGATGAAGCTGGCCGGATTCACGCGCATCGTGTATGGCCTTGATGGGCGAGCAGGCTGGCTGACCAACGCCCAGACCAAGCCACAAATGATTGACCTGTTAGCAACGGCACTGCGCGATGTGTTGGTAAAAATTCGCAATCAAACGGCGCTGAATGAACTAGCGATTTATCGGATTTTGAAGAACGGCGGGACAGGCGCACCCGCAGGCTATCACGATGATTTCGTGATGGCATGGGCCATCGCTCTCATGGTTGCCAGTCAACCAACGGAAGTCGAAGACGAAGCCATTGCTGGCTCGTGGGATAGCTACTAAACAAGGGGTATCGATGCCAACAGCCTTTGACAATTTGTCGGTTGAAGCCGCCAAAAAACGCTTGCCAACCACGCCGGAAGCGGTCAAAAGCGCGGTGCTGTTTCGCGATGGCGATCACTGGCAAGGTGGCGCGGCGTGGACTGGCCCCGCTCCAGCATCAACCGATAAGGGCGCGACCGAGGTGATGACGCGTATTCAACGCGAGTTTGTTTCCAGCAATGTCATTGCCGAGGTGATTGAGCGGCATGCGAATGGTGCAGTCGGGCGGGAACCTCAATGGAGCTATGCCCTGCGTCGTCCATTACTGGAGGAGGAACAGCCGAATACCCAAGAGCAAGCATTGCTCGATGAAGCGGAAGCCGCCATGACGAGCTGGTGGGATCAACGGAATGTGCTGGGTATCCTACAAGAAAGCATTGCCACCGCCGTGGTGCATGGCCGCGCCGTCCTGCGGTTATTTGTGCCCCCTGCCGTTGTCGAAGGCGGCGTGATTCAGCGCCAGCCCAGTTTGGCCGATGCCTTGAATCTCATTTGGTTGGATGGACTTTCACCCGAGCAGGCTGGCGTGAGCCGCGACACGGCCACGATGCAGGCCTGTGGTGTGTATGTCTACACCAACGACGCGAAACAGGAAGTGGCTGAAGTGACCTTTCTTGATGGCCTCGATACCGTGATGCGCACACTCGAAGGCGAAGCCGTTACCGGAGAAACGCGGCTGCCGCTCATGGGTCACTTACTGATGATCGAAATCACCTGCAAACCCTTGATCGGGTTACCGATGCAGCAAATGCAGAAGGCGCTCAATATGACGTTGACGATGCTCCAACACAACATCGTGATTAGCGGATTTGTTGAGCGCGTGATGACCAATGCCCAAATGCCCTTTGATGAGGTCGATGATCCAACCAACCCGGGCAAAAAAACGCGTGTGTATCGCCCGTATGACATCGGGCCGGGCAAAACCACCAATTTGGTCGGGCTGCCGATGCGCGAAAAAGATGGACAGATTGAGCGCATCACGGGCTACACCACCCCATCGGTGCAATGGCGTGATCCCGTTCCCGTGGGCACGTTCATTGACACCGACGCAGCAATCTATAGCCGGATGCTCAAGGAGTGCAAGCAACTGCATGCGCTGTTGAGTGGTGACGCAGTAGCGAGTGGCGAAAGTCGCAAACAAGCATTGTTGGATTTTGCGATGTCCCTAGGGCCAACAGCTACAGCGTTGAAGCAACTGGTGCGCTGGGTGCTCGAAGCGGCCTTAGCCTTAGCGGCCCACTTTGCGGGGCGTGCCCAAGCCTTTGATTCCTTGCGGGCGGATGTCACGCCACGGTTGTGGCTGGGCAGCTTGAGCAGCGAGGAACGCAACTTCTTATTAGCCGCCTACGAAAAAGGGGCGATCAGTCACGACCTGTTCTTGAGCTTAATAGAGGTTGAAGATGTGGATGCCGAGAAAGCCCGCATTGCTGCCGAGCAGGAAGAAAAGCAGGCTCGCAGCGCCCGAAGCTTAGGTGCAGCCTTGGCGATGCAGCAAGCACGGCTCGATAGTGGCGCTGCCAGCACCGGATTGGAGCAGCCGCAATGATCGACGCGGTTGCCATTGCCAATCAATTCCGTGCTGAGCTTCAGGCCCAGAACGCGAGCGCGATGGACGATCTGACCAAACGCTGGCGCACGGTCGAAGCGGCCTTGAAGGCGGAAATGGAAGCCTTGGCGTTTCAAATGAGCCAGGCTAAGGCCGATGGGCAAACGGTCAGCGAGTCGCAGTTGTATGCGAACGAGCGCTACCAAGCGTTGTTGGTGCAGCTCCAGCGCGAACTGGCGAAATACAACGCGGATGCCGCCGCGATCATTCAGGCACAGCAGTTGAGTTTTGCCAGTATGGGCGCGGAGCAGGCCACGGCGTGGTTGCGCTATTCCGGCGCGATTCAAGGGTCATTCACGCAGTTGAACAGCGGCGCATTTGAAAACATTGCCGCGCTGGCACGGGCTGACAATCCCTTGGCGCTCTTGCTGAGTAACGCCTATCCGGAAACGGCGCAAGCCATGACCGATGCCCTGTTGAGTGGCCTTGCATTGGGCAAAAACCCGCGCATCACGGCGCGAATGATGGTCAATGATGGCTTAGCAACCAGTCTCAATCATGCCTTGTTAGTAACCCGTGATCAGTCGATTCGAGCATCACGCGTGGCTGCGTTGCAGCAGTATCAAACGAGTGGCTTAGCCGCCGCTTACATGCGCATCGCGGCACGCGGCGTACCTGTCTGGCCTGTTTGGCGCTCGATGGCACGGTCTATCCGACCAACGTGATGATGCCGTTGCATCCTCAGTGCAGATGTACATTACTGCCAATTTTAAGAGGCCGCGAGCCGCTGGCGATCCCAACGGGCAAGCAATGGTTTCTGGAGCAGAGTGCAAAAACACAGCGCGATATGCTTGGCCCAGGGCGCTACGCCTTGTGGCAACGGGGCGCATTTCAATTTGAAGATTTGGCGACGGTGCATAGCGGTGGCATCTGGGGCGCAAACGCGCAGGTCACGACGGTCAATGCCTTACGCCAATTGCAATCATAGAGGAGTAATCAACAATGGTTCGCTTTTTTCGCTCAGTTAAATTGTTTACTGCTGATAACGGTGGCGGTGGTTCCGGCAGTGGCAACGGTGGCAATCCACCACCAGCCAACCCGCCTGCGAATCCACCGGCTAACCCTCCCGCTAGTGGCGGCAACCAACCCGATATTGCAGGCCAAATTGCCAATCTGATCGCTCGCCAAGGCAGCCCTGATGCTGCGTTGATGCTGCTGATGCAGGAAAACTATCAGTACCGCGACCAGAATCGCCAGCTGCGCGAGCGTGTTCCTGATGGGGCCGTGGTGCTCAGTGGTGACGATGTGCAGCGCTGGCGGGACTATCAAGCGCTTGGGCAGCTCGATGAATTGCGCACCCGCTTGACCGAGCGTGAGCAAGCCCAAACCGAGCTGGCCACGTTGCGCACACAAGCCACCATGCGCACGGTTGCTGAGGCGATGCAGTGGAAGCCGAGCGTGCTGGAGCGCTTAGCGGGCAATGTCACGTTTATCACCAAAACCGAGGGCGACAAGACCACCATCACCGTCAAGGATGGCGACGGGGAAACCCCACTCGATGCCTATGCCGAGAAACACTGGGGTGAATTCATGCCCGCTCTCACGATCGATAGCAACCCTGCACGGCGGGGGACGGGCTTTGTCCATCAAGGTGGTGGCAATCCCAAAAAAGACGACCCAATCACCACTCACAATCAACGGATGGGCTATAGCCTTCCGAAGCGAGGTTAATCATGGCTGGAGTAATCGGTACCGTTAATCAACTTACCAGCCCAATTTGGGCAGGCGATTTCTTAGACCGCGAGCACTTAATGCCAGGCGGAGCCAAGGTTGATGCGAGTCAATTCTTAGCAACCGATGGCGCAATCATCACCCTGTCGGCCAATGCCTTGGTCAGTGCGACCAGTATCTCCGTCACCGCCTTGGCGAATCCCATTCCGGCAAATACGATGCTGCGCTTTGGCGCTGGCAAGTATGCCTATTCGACCGCTGCTGCTGCCGCTGGCGCAACCAGTATTGCCGTTGAAGCGTTGCCCGTGGCCCTTTCCAGCGGCGATAAAGCCACGTATAACGGCAGTGGCACGAAGCCCGTGACCATCGTATCGGGCACGCTGATTGGCCGCACCTGGGCCGAGCGTGATGCAGGCACGGCTTTTGGCCCCGCTGCCGATGCCGATGAAGAAATCTATTTCTTGGCGTTCGATATCAGCGATGCCACCAAAAACAATGATGCTGATTTGTATCGCTACAACAGCATCGTGAAAGAAACCTTTGTACCTGGCTGGGCAGGGTTGAGCAGCACACTCAAGGCCTTTGTGCGCAGCCACTATCAATGCACGGTCGGCAGAGCCTAAGCAGGGCGAAGGCCTCGTCATTCATTCAATCATCAATACTGTTTAGGAGTTTTGTCCGATGGATATTGCTAGTTTATTGAATCAAGCCCGTGCAGATGGCACGCTCACCCGCCTCATGCGCAATGTGTTGGCCCAGTTCGGGCGGCCCCAACGACGCTACCTTGGCGCGGAGTTGCTGCCTGAGCGCATGGTCGAAGAAAACCAATATACCGAGGAATCGATCCGCTATCGCACCATTGTGGCGAATGGCGGTACGCGCTATGGCCCCGCCCAAAAGAAGGGCGGCGACCTGATCGGCACGTTCGATGTCAAGTTGGCCAACAGTGATATTGCTCGTGAATTGAGTGGGCGCGACTATGACATCCTCTTGCGCTACTTAGGCCGCAACGCCTCAATGGATGCCATTGCCGCGCTGACCAATTGGGCTGAAACCACGCTCAACCTTGCCTTGATCGAAGTCAACGAAGCATGGCGCTGGCAAGCGATTGTCGATGCCAGTGTGATCATTGAAGGCGATAACGCCTTTCGGGAACCCGTGGCCTTGACCAATCCCGCAGGCCACCGCGTCAACGTGGCCGACGATTGGGCCGACCCAACCTATGACCCGTTCCAAGATATTTATGCCATGGCCGATCTGTTGCAGTCCAAGGGCTACACCGTGGGCCGGATGTTTGCAGGCACACCTGTGCTGACCAAGCTGGCTCGCAATCCCAAGGTAGCCGCCCGCACCAGTCACTTTGTTGCGAATAACGGTGGCGCTTTAGAACTCGTGGCGGGTCGCGCCAGCCTGATGGGGGTCAATATGGCCTTGCAAATGGATGGCTTACCGCCGATTGAGCGCTATGACTTGCGCTATAACACGCAAAACGGTGACGTGCGCTTTTTGCACGAACAAGCCTTTGTCTTAGTCGCGCTCACGGGCCGCAATGAAGAACTGGATATTCCCGATGGGGAGCAAACCTTGATCACCGATACCTTGGGCTATACCGCTATTGGGAAGCCAGCAGGGCATAGCGAGCCAGGGCGGGTGATTAATACCGAATTCAAGACCGATAAGCCACCACGCATCGAAGGTCAGGCATGGCAAACAAGCTTTCCAATTTTGGCGGAGCCAGAAGCGGTAGCGGTACTTAAAAACATCTAGGCGAGCGGAGAAGTTTTCAATCATTCAATGCGTTCAAAGGAGGACACGCATGTCAACCAAGGTCAAGGTCACCTTAACTGATTCGTGGATGCACCTCGGGACAACCTATCTGCCTGGCGTACATACGCTCGATGAGTCCATCGCGAATATTTTGGTTGCGGCCAACGCGACCACTGACGTACAGTCGATTGAGCCTGTGGCCGCCGAGCCAGTACAGCGGGTCGAACAGCCTGCCACGCCGAATGCCGACGGCGACGCAGGCACGCCAACCACCGATGGCGGCCAAGCACCCGCCGAGCCATCAGTGGAGTTGGTTAGCGTTGTGGGTAGCAAGGCAGCCGCAAGCTTGGCCGCAGCGGGCTATACCACCTATGGCGATGCCGTCGCCGCCGATGATGCCACGTTGAGCGCCATCGATGGGATTGGCGAGGCCACAATCAAGAAATTGCGTGAGTACAAGGCGGCCTAAATGGCACACACCGATGGCAGTATCAAAGCGGTGATGCAGGAAGAACTGCTGGAAACCGCGACCGTGCTTAACTGGACGGATGTGAGCAACGCAGGCTACAACGCCGCCTTACGAAGAACCTTACGACGGTTGAATCTACCAAATGTCGCAGCATCAGCCAATGATCCGCTCCTGGAAACCGTCGCCATCATTGAAGTGTGGCGCAGTGTGGTCAATGCGACCGTGACCGCGATTAATTTCGAAGCCGATGGCGGGAAATTTGACCGGAAGGCTATGCACGACCACGCCGTGCGCATGCTTAAGCAGCTCGAAGCCGAGTTTGTCACCAATCAACCTGTTGTTGTCGAAGAAGCGCCCATGAGTGGCACGCTCGATACCTTTAGCCGCTGGTAAGGAAGAAGGAAGCCGTATGTTACCGATGCGACCCACTGAATTCACGGTGATGCAGGCCACGCACACGGACGCGATGCGCGACCAATGTGTGCTCATGGAGCCACAGACCAGCGCAGGCCGCAATAACAAACCCGTGATCACCTACACCGACGCAGGGTCGTCGGCCTGTGGGTTCAATCCCAGCACGGCCAACGGCGTTGCCAGCGAGGAAGTTTTAGACAGCACGGCGGTCGTGATCACCAAGCCAACCCTGCGCTTGCCTGCCGGAACCGTGATTCGTGCGTCATGGCGCGTGCGCATCACCCACCGCAATGGGCAGGTGCTTACCCCCGCGCTAACGTTTGAGGTGGTGGGCGATCCGGCCACGCTTGGCACGGCCATCGTGGTGGAATTAGCGACCGTCACCCGCGAGGAGGTCTAATCATGGCCAAAAAAGGCGTAGCCCAGTACCAATCCTTTGCCAAGCGCTTTCGGGTGCGGATCGACGGCGCAACCCGCGACCTGTTGAATGAGGCGGCGTTGGCAGGTGAAGGGTATGCCAAACAAAACATGATGGCCAATAACAGCATTGATACCGGCTTTGCGCTCAACAGTATCCACGCCGTGTTGGTCGATGGGCAAGGGGTCGATAGCTCGACGACAGACCTGCCCGATAAGCATGGCGATGTGGTCCAACGCACATCCGCTGGGTTGCCTGCCATGGGCGATAACACCAGCGCCGTGGGCTGCGCCGCCAATTATGCGATTTACATCGAACTGCGAGCGCCCTTTTTGTTTCCCGCACTCGATCAGGTCAAGGCTGACTTTGGCGGCATCGTGCAGGTCGTGCGCCGCAAGCGAGGGTTGTAATGGTTGACCCAATTGCTGCCATCATCACCGCCATGAGCACACCCACCGTGACCGCACTGGTAAGCAATCGCGTATGGGTCGGACCGGATTTGCCGCAGGGCTACACGCCGGATGTCGGCCCCGCGATTCTGTTTGTCATTCGCGGCGGTGGCTTCGATTACACCCGCACAATCCTGAGTCCATCGCTGTATGTGCAACTGTATGGCACGGACGAAGGCGTGTGCATCGACCTGTGGCGCACCTGCTGTGATGCGTGGATGGATCGGGGTAATGGGGTGACGCGGCTACGGCCCGATAGCAGCGCCATGCCGCGCCTGCTCCGCACCCAAACAACCTTGTGGCTGTTCGCCTTGTCGGGGTGGACAGCCCATATCAAGAACTATTAGATTCGACCGATTTCACTACAAAGGAGGTTGGAATGCCAACCGATGTTGCTGCTGTAACGATGAGTAATGCCAAGCTGTTATACGCTCCGGTGGGTACAACCCTGCCTGCTGATAGCTTAGCCGTTGGAGCCGCGTGGCCCGTAGGCTGGGTACAGTACGGCCTAACGAGTGCCCCACTGGTCGTGGCCTACAGCTACGAAACCAAAGCACCCGAAATCCAAGAAGCTTTGGGCGCGGTCAAGCGCAAAAAGGTCAGCGAAGAATTAACCGCCGAAACGACCATGGCGCAACTGGATTTCGCCGGATTGCCCAGTACATGGGGGGGAACCAATACCGTGGTCGCCTCAGGCGTGGGCCAAGTCGGCAAAGAAACCTTCAAAATCGGCGGCGCGGCCCAGTTGCCCATTCGCATGTGGGGCTTTGAAGCCGAGCAAGAGGATGAAGAAGGGAATGTGTTCCCCGTGCGTGGCTTCATCTGGAAAGCGACCAGTGAAGAAGGCGGCGAGTTGGAATTTAGCAAAGAAGATTGGACGGGTATTCCGTTGAAGCTGTCAGCCTTGGAGGATTTATCCAAAACCAAAGGCGAGCGGTTATTTCAATTAGTCCGCGTGGTTGAAGCCGCGTCCTAAGGGATTGGGAGAGTGAGAGGGTTTGGTTTGATTGACATTTTTAAGCGCAAAGGATACACACCCATGGCTGTCATGCTTTCCCTGACCATCGGCGGCGAGGTCAAAGAAATTCGTAAGTTGCCGTTTCGTCAAAATCAAGACTTCAAAAAGAAGTTGATTGATGTCGCCAAAAAGGTGATGCCACAAGTTGACCAGATGAGTAAGCCGCCCGCAACCAATGAAGAGGGTAAACAATCCGGCGAAGCCTTGACGGCCTATATCGTCACGATGCTGGAATCGGTTGATGGTCTGCTGGAAGATGCTTTATCACTGATTATTGCCTATGCGAGTGGTGCAATTCCAAAAAGCATCGATGACGAAATTCTTGATGAGGAAATTATTGATGCCTTTCTGTGCATTGCCAATGCGGCTGTCCCGATAAAAAAGTTACAAGTCTTGGCAGCGGGTTTTTCAAGCATTGGCTAAATGAATCCACCCATACCGATGATGTGGTGGAAGTAATGTATGCCGTCTATGGCATTCCACCCCACGAGCTGTATGAAGAAACCGTGCTGGAGCTGCTGCCCTCGTACTTACGCCGGATGCACAACGAACGCGAGCAGCAGGCCATGCTGATTGCCACCAAGGTGGGCACGATGTTGTTTGGCGATGATACCAAGGGCAAGGGCAAGGGTACGAGCAAGCGAAAGAAAGCCAATCAGCCAGCCAGCACCCGATCCGAGGTGAACTATGTCAGCGCCTCCCAGCTTATCGCAAACATGAAAGCCCGATCGGTCCGGCCATAAATTCACTGGAGTACACCCTATGGATGCAGATACCACGATGTGGATCGCCATCCATCGCGCGTTGATAGCCATTGCTAAAGCGATTGACACCTACAAAATTAAGCCTGGTCGTCGCAAAGCGCAACCGAAAACCAACGACTAGTCCTATGTAACCCGCGCCGCTGCGCCGCTTCATAGGAAACAAAGCCGCCGCGATGGATTGCCCACGCGCCCGCTTTTCACGATTCGACAATCGCAATCGTGGGATGGGCGCGTGGGCGTTCTATTCCATCAGCAGAGGTGGCGGCCATGGCCGATGAAGAATTAGGGCGAGCAATCATTAAAATCGGCGCGGATGATGCCGAGCTTGATCGCTCGATCAGCAACGCCGAAACCAAAGCCAAGGGCTTCGCGCAGTCGTTAGCCGAAAGTCTGAGTACCGCACTGACCACCGCCATTGCGGGCGCGGTGGCTGCCGCAGGCGCAGCCTTAGCAGGACTGGCGGTCACGGGGGTCAACGCGTTCGCGGGCTTCCAACAGCAGATGAATAGCGTGTTCACGTTGCTGCCGGGTATTTCCCAACAGGCCATGCAGCAGATGGGTGAGCAGGTCAAAGACTTTGCGGTGGAATTTGGAGCGTTGCCCGAGAAAGTGATCCCCGCGCTCTATGAAGCCTTGTCCTCGGGCGTGCCCAAAGACAATGTGTTTTCCTTCCTCGAAACCGCGCAGAAAGCGGCTATCGGCGGCGTAACCGATACCCAAACCACGGTGGACGGCCTGACCAGTGTAGTCAATGCCTACGGCGCGGACGTGCTGAGCGTGCAAGATGCCAGCGACCAGATGTTTACCGCCGTGGCCTATGGCAAAACCACGTTTGCCGAACTGGCGAGCACGCTCTACAACGTCAACCCGATTGCCGCGAGCTTGGGCGTATCGTTCAGCGATGTCTCTGCCGCGATTGCCGCTATGACCTCGCAAGGTGTGCCTACCGCCCAAACCACCACGATGTTGCGCCAGTTGTTTGTGGAGTTATCGCAATCAGGTGGCGAAGTCTCTGAGCTATTCCAGCAACTTTCTGGCACCTCGTTTAAATCCTTTATTGAGAGCGGTGGCAACGTTCAGCAAGCGCTGCAACTGCTGGAGCAGCACGCCAATGCCAGTGGCGTGGGCATCAATGACTTATTTAGCTCTGTCGAAGCGGGTAGCGCGGCGCTGACCCTGACCGGACGCGGCACCGAGATGTTCACGGGGGCGCTCGATGCGATGCAAAACAGCGCCGGAGCCACCGAGGCCGCCTATAACCAAATGGATCAAGGCTTAGTGCGAGCCTTTGACGGGATTCGTGCCCAATTTGCCGTGTTGCAAACGAATATTGGGAATGCATTAGCACCCACCGTCCAAGCCTTTGCCGATTGGTTGGCCGAAGCCATGCCCCGCATCAGCGCCGTGGTTGTGGGAGCGTTTGAGCGGATTGGTACAGCCGTCCAGATGGTTGGCCCGTATTTCCTTGACTTCGCCAGCACGGCGAGCGAAGCCTTTGGTCTGTTCATTGACCTTGCCAGCAGCGCGGTGCAATGGGGTAGCAACATTGCCACCCAGCTAGCCAACGGGATTATGGGTGGTGCTGGTGCGGTCGTCGATAGCCTTGGCTACATTGGCGACCTCGTGACCTATTGGCTTGAGCCGCATTCTCCACCCAAGCTGCTTCCCAATATCGACACCTGGGGCCGCGATACGGCGCAAGTCTGGATGGATGGTTGGAATGATGCGCGGCTGCCAACCGATGGGCTACTGGCCTATCTCGAAACCGAACTGCAATCGATTGAAGATGCCCAGCAGCGGGTCAAGGAAGCAGCCCAAGAAAAGCAGCTCTTGGCGCTGATTAATAGTACGGGTGGCAAGGATAGTGACCGCGAGCAGGCCAAACTGGAGCTAGCCGCCCTGAAGCTGCGCCAGAAAATCCGCGAGGAACAAGCCAAAGCCGCCGAGCAGGAAGTCAAAAAGCCCAAAGCCACGGGCGGCGGGGGTGGCGGCGGCAAATCGCCCATGGACGATGCCGCCAAGAAAGCTGAAGCGGCGGCCCGTGCGCAGTGGGAATACAGCTTCAGTATTGCCGGAACTGCCGATCGCTTACAGATGCTCAAGGACAAGCAGGCCGCCTATGCCACAACCGATGCCGAGTATTGGCGACTGCAAGGGCAGATTAATCAGGAAGAGCAGAAACGTCAGGCGGAACTCAATAAACTGGCCAAAGAGCAACGCGACTATGAGTTAAGCCTCATGTCCACCGAGGATCAGTTAGCTCGCTTGCGCCAAGAGCAGGGCCAATACGCCGAGGGCAGCGCCGAATACAACGATATTCAACAGGAGATCAATAAGGCCGAGAAACAGCGCCAGCGCGAGCTGGAGGAGGTCAAGCGGAAACAGGACGAAGCCGCCAAAGCCGAACGCGATTATCAGTATGCCACAGCGGATACTGCGGGCAAGCTGGCAATCCTCCAAGGTGAATTGGCCAATACCAACGCTGACCAATCCGAATATTGGCGCATCAAAACTCAAATCTCGCAGCTCGAAGCCCAGCAACAAAAAGAGTTAGAGGCTTCAGCCGAGAAAATGAAAGGTGTGGGCGGCGCGGCCAAGGGTGCGGCCAAAGGTGTCGGTGCGCTCGTTCCACCATTCACCAAGGTTAAGGATGGCGCGGACGAAACCAATCAATCCATGCAGGATGCGGCAACCGGAGCCGAGGTAGCCGCCGATCGCTATGCTGATTTGAAGGATCGCCAAGTCGAAATGGCCAATGCCACCGCGCCTGTGCCATCCTTGATCGACCGGATTCGCAACGCTTTCAGCCAAGCTGCACCGTTTATTGAATCGGTCAAAGGCGCATTCATGGGCATTGCCACCCTCTTCACGGGTATGGGCCTGGTGTCACTGTTCACGGGCTTGGCGGGAGCGGTCGCCGCACTCGTGTCACCGATGGGCTTACTGGTAGCCGGAGCCGCCGCGCTGGGATTGGCGTGGCAAACCAATTTCGCCAATATCCGCACCATCACCGGAGAGGTTTTCAATGCGGTACAGACCACCGTACAAACCGCCTTTGGGCTAATTACCAGTTGGTTCCGCGAGAACGGCGAGCAGATCGTGACCTTCCTGCGTGATGCGTGGGGCCGGATTGAGGGCATTGTGAGCACGGTGCTGGGCGCGGTTGGCACGGTGATTCAAACCGCACTCGACGCAATCCGAAGCTTCCTTGAGCAGCACGGCGAAGAAATCAAAGGTGTGCTGACGATGGCGTGGGAAACTATTCAGGTCGTCATTGATGGCGCACTGGATGTGATTGATGGTGCGATTATTCCATTCTTCCACGGCATCGCCACCTTCCTCAGCGACCACAAAGACCAGATCACGGGCCTGCTCAGTGGGGCATGGAGCATCATCAAGGGCATCGTCGAAGCCGCCATGAGCGTGATTCAAGGCGTGATCAAAACCGTCACTGCCGTGATTCACGGGGATTGGTCAGGCGCATGGACGGCAATCAAGGATGTCTTTGCCGGACTCTGGAATGGCATCATCGACATCGTGAAGGGGGCGCTGGAGGTTGTCTGGAACCTCTTGGTGGTCGCGTGGGATCTCATTGGCACGGGCATTCGCACCGCGTGGGATGGCATCAGCGACTACTTCCGCACGATGTTTGGCGGTGTGCTCGACAACCTTGACGGCTTTTTGGAGCAATTCAAAAACGGGGTTGCGGTGGCGTGGCAATGGATTAAGGATGCCAGTGCTGCGGTGTGGGATGAAATTACCAACGGGATTGTGGAAGCCTTTCGCGGCATCCTCAGTGGCATTAAATCTCCGCTCAACCTGATGATCACCGCCGTCAACAAACTCATTGAAGGCGCGAATACCGTTGGCTCCGCCTTGGGCTTCGGTGGCATTCCACTGATTCCCTACTTAGCCGACGGGGTGAAGAATTGGGCTGGCGGTTTGGCCTTTGCCTCCGAGCCGTGGAAGGGCATCGAAGCCATGCGCACACGCGGCGGCGACTTTGCGCTGTTGCCGCCAGGCATTAGCAACATTCCACGCGGCGCGGAGGTCTTCACCGCCGAAGAAACCAAGGGCATGACGGCTCGCATGGTCGTACCCCAAGGCGGTATGGTCGGCGCACGCGGCATGGAGGGAGCGAGTGGGACAACCATTGTCAACTATTACACCTATGAGATTGCCGTTGATGCCCGTGAAGCCATGAATCCCGCAGCGGTCGAAGCGGCGGCCATTCGTGGCGCTGAAAAGGCCATCAAGAACTATGTCGAAAAGGCAAATATTCAGAAGAAAACCAATCCCTTTGGCAAATAACGATTGACCGTGTGCAGGGCTGAAACAATCCTGCACACACGACCATTAACCCAACCACACCCACCGCCCAAAGGAGGCGGCTTGTATGACAACAATGCAACTACTCCGCAATGGCAGCGTCGTGATTGACTTCATGCCTGCTGGCGTAAACCCAACCGAAGGAACCACCTGCTATTGGCTTGTCGATGGCTCGTGGCAGCCACAGGTTCCACAGCGCGACCGCCGTTTGATCTCCAATGGCGAACAGTTTCAACCCAGCGTGCAATCGTTTGCCGTGAATATCTTTGGTGGCACGAATGAAGATCAGGCGTGGGCCGCCTACCACGCGCTGATGGTGTTACTCGACGATGCCGAGCGCTTTTACGAGGAAGGCTATAGCAGCGCCGTGGTGTGGCGTACCAAGCCCAGTGACAACACCGTGCATAGCGATATGCTGGTGATGGGCCGCGCAGGCGATACGCCCATGGTCGGCACATCGCCCACGCTGATCCAAGATAATGATGTTTGGTGGATTCTCAATGTGCCCGTCATGTTTCTCTGCCGCCCGCTGCGCTGCGCCACAGCCAGTACAAATAGCAGCACCAGTGCCAGCGCCAATATCGCCAACATCCATCAGCCGAATTTCAGCGGCAGCGCGGCCCCGCTGGAAAGCCCCACCAACCTCACCTTGAATGTGGCCGCAGCCACCAATGGAACAACCATCAATGGCCTGATTGCCGTGGCTCCACGCGGCAAGATGGTCAAATCGGCGGCGTGGTTGTTTGCGCCTAGTCCAACCCAGTTTGGTTGGTCACGCCAAATTCAAGCATCGGGGGTCTATGCCACTGATAACCTCCTCTGTTTCTACAACTTTCCCAGCGTCACGCCATCCTATTCGCCCAACGGGGTGCTGACCGATATTGGGCCGCTCAATAGCCGTTCGATTATTCAGTGGGCCATGCTCAAAACGACCGCACCCTTTTTAATCACGCCCGTGGTGCGCAGTAATGGCGCATTAATCGAAGGCCGTGCCACCCTTGTCGATAGTGCTACCCCAATCATTGTGCCACTTGGCCAAACCAGCGCACCCTATTTAATCACGGGCCACCAACTGAAGCTGACCAACCTGACCAACGCCGGAGCGATCTATATCAATGCCATCCTGACCATTGCCGCCGATGCAGGCGGCTGGAGTGTGATTCCCTTCGCGTCGCTGCCATTGCCCAGCACGGCCACGACGATCACCGTCGATGCCCGTTATCTGAGCAACCCCGATGCCAGTCTGACGTGGACGAATGCGGGTGTAACCCAAGCCGTGCCCACCGATAGCAATCCCTTGGCATTGACGAAGGATCTCCAGCTCGATGTCAATCTGTTTGCGGTCAATGGCAATGCCTGGAGTGCCACCACCGAGAATGCCGCCAGCGCCCGCACCATGACCGTTCAAGCATCACGCCTCAATGGCGCGATTATCCCACTGTAGGAGGGGTCAATGTCAATGCAGTACGCGATTTCGCTTTATGATCCCTTCACCAATGTGCAACTGGCCCGCTTTGATCGCCAGGTCACCGACGCAACCCTGAGCACCAACGGCTTAACTGTCAGCGTGCGGCTTGTGCCGTTTATCGCCAAAACGCTGTATGCCCAAGCGCGATTATTAACCGCCGTGGTGCAGCGCAGCGATGGCAAAACCCTGCGCTATCGCACCGTCACCCTACGCCTGATTGATCAGGGCTTAGCCATTGAATGCCACAATCTAATTGTGACGCTCGACGACTTGGAGTACGATGGCTGGTGGTCAGTCACGAAACTGGATGGTTGGCTGCCTGTCGAAACCGCCTCGTCCACGCCCGAGCGCTGGGAGATGCGCCACGATGATGGCACGATCAGTTTGTCGCCGCGCAAGAATGAACAATTTAGCAACGCCAAGGGGATTGGTCGTCAGTCGCTCTTCATTCCGGCGAATCTGAACACCACCGGATTCCAAGTTATCCAATTCGATTGGCGCTCGAAAGGCCCCACCAATTGGCTGGCAACCTTCCTCGCTGCCGAGCGCGATTACAGCAGCCAAACCGGAGCGACCACGATTGCCCTGGGTAATGGCACAGCCCAAACCGGATCGCTGTGCTTCACCTTCGCGGCGCGGCCCCTCGTCAGTGTTGCGATGTATTACAACGCCGCCCTCGCCACCTATATCGGGGAAACAGGCGATGATTACCTGAAGATCAGCAACCTGCGCGTGGCCACGGTCACCACGAACATGGTCAACACGACCACCAGCGGTGCAATTGCCATTGGCACGGCCTTCGTGCCCGTGGCGAGTACCCTCAATATCGCGGTTGGTCAACGCCTGACCATCGAAAGCGGTGGGGTGAATAGCGAGAGTGTCGTAGTCTTGGCGGTCAATGCCACCCAATTCCAAGCCGCCTTTACCAAGACCCACGTCCTTGGCGTGACTGTGCGCGGGATTGTCGTGACCGATAAAGAGATTGTCGAAGATGTCTTGAGCCGCAACCTCACAACCAACCCGGGTAGCGGGATCAAGCAGAGCAGTGCGCGGATTATCAAGAGTAGCCGCGATTGTTTGGAAGCCGCATGGTCGGCTGCATCCGGCTTGAGCGTGGTACAGGAGTTGGCCGATCAGGCGCAGTATGTGACCTATGTCGATGATGCCCAATACCTCTACTATGGTCCCAAGGAAACAGGCCGCACCTTTGCCCTCGTCGATGGCTCGATTGAACTGGAGAAAGCGCTGGGCGAAGCAACCAACCAAATCAGGGTTGCCTACAAGAACGCCAGTAACCAACCGCTCTATACCGCCTTCGCGGAACACGCCAGCGAGCGCTATGCCTTAGGCATCGTTCGCCAGCGCACCATTGCCAGCGAAACCACGGATAGCACCGAGGCGGCCACGTTGCGCAGCGTCGCCTTGACCGATGCAGCACCGACCGTTCGCGCCAGTCTGAACGTCCGCGCCGTGCGCAACGAGTACAATGTGCGCGAGCCACTCGATCTACTCAGTCGTGGCGATGTGATTACCATTGGTGATTTATCCGGCGCGATCAACAAGCGCAGCTATACGCTGGCTGAAACCTCGGTGAATCTGATGACAGGTGAGGTGAGCGTTACGCCGGAAGCGCCGATTAAGCAGCTGGATCTGTGGTTAGCACAAGCCTAAAACCATCGAGCACGTGGGAAAGAAATTCCCACGTGCTCGATGCTTACCAGAAACTAGCGTTTTTTCATCTAAAAGGAATACATCATTAAAACTATCTAAAGATTTTACTGTAGCTGCTACCATAAACCTGTTTCGATTGTTAATCAAATCGCAAGTAGCGAATCAGTACGCAGCGGCATCCAGCAAATTCACAGTCAAACACACTATAGCGATACAACGAGTAAAAAGGGGCTTTGGTCGGTTTTGCTGCATGGCTGTGGTATGATACACAGCACCGTTTGTCCCAGCACTGAAGCAGCACAGGCTAGCAGGAGGGTGTATGAAGATAACCGACGTGATCATCAAGAACTTTCGCAGTATTGAACACGCCCAGCTGAACGGCTGTGGGGATATCAATGTCCTGATTGGCAAGAATAATGCGGGGAAGTCGAATATCCTCTTGGCGATTACGACGTTTTTCGAGTTTATGGAGCGAGGCAAACTATTCACATTTATTGAAGATTCCAAAGATACAATAAATTTTTTCAATAATAGTGAAGATTCAATAATCGAAATCAGCATAAAGTTCAATATTTCTCAATCAGACATAGATAACTTAAAAATATATAAGCCTGAAAATAATACAAAAAATACATACACAAAATTAAGTATTACTATAGTAAATTTATTAGACAAAAAATCAAAAGTTAATGCAAAAATATTAAAAAATATAACCTTGGAAGGTGACAAAAGTAATCATGAATTACTAGATATAATCAATAATAATTTATCTAATTTAGTACAATATCATATTATACTAAATTACATATCCTCCGAAACATTAATATTAAATGAAATAAAAGAAAAAAATAAATCAGGATTTGAGCAAGCAATTTCAATGTTAAATAATATTATCAAATCAAATAATAGAGAACACTTTAATGACATAAAGAAAGGAGCAAAAAATCAAGAATTACTCGATAATCTAATAGAAGAGAGAATTAAATCAAACAATAATGATGAATTATCTGTAATAGAAGGAATATTGAATACAACTAAGCACAGTAATATCGATTTAGAAAAATTAATTTTATCCCTAAAAGAAATAGTACAAAGAATATCGAACCATTTTCATCATATTAAAGAGCGAAGGCCGGAATTAGATATTAATGACGCAAACGTGTTCTTAGAATTAAAAAAGAAAAAAGCAAGCAAGGCTACATTGCAACGAATCCAAACCATAGCAAATATGGTATTAGGTATTACTATTGATGCCTTTGTCGAAGATGATAATAGCGATCCCGTTTTGGATGTTGATAACTTCCTTATCCAAGTGAATGGCTATGGGGTTAAGGAAGCCTTGCGAATCATCTTTGATTATGAGATTCATCGACCAAAGGTGGTATTAATCGAAGAACCAGAATTGCACCTGCATCCGTCCCTTGAAATGAATCTCATGCGCTACCTCAAGGAGATTAGCGCCGAGTGCCAGATCTTTATGACAACCCATTCCACCAACTTTATTGACACCGGTGATGTCAAAAATGTGTATCTCGTATCAAAAAACGAATCAACCACCGTGCGAGCACTCAATACTGAAGAGGCTGCCAGTCTTATTCCACAAGAACTCGGTTTACGTCTCAGCTCGCTATTTATGTACGACAAGCTTATTTTCGTTGAGGGCAAGCTTGATGAGGAGATACTACGGACATGGACTGCGACGCTTGGCGTGAATTTAAGCCAACACAATATTGGCTTTGTCACCATGGAAGGCGTTTTCAATCAAACCTATTATGCTGCTGAAGCAACCCTTGATTTCTTGAGTAAAAAACAGATTCAGACGTGGTTCTTAATTGATCGTGACGAGCGGGATCAACAGCAGATTGATCGTATTAAACAACCCTTATCGGGGAAATCGAATGTAAGGGTACTCAACAAACGGGAAATCGAAAACTATCTCTTTGTGCCACGCGCCATTGCCCAGTTCTTACGTGACAAAGGCCAAATATCAGGACTGCAAGCAACAACGGAAGGCATTACAGAAGAAATGATCCAGCAGCAGATCACTACCTGTGTGGAAACATGCAAACAGCAGGTCATTGAGAAGCGTATCGCTGCACGCCTGCCAGCTCTGCGCTTTGATCGCGAGGTATTGTTCCCCAAAAAGCCAAAGGCAGGCGATCTCGTTAGTCGTAGTATACAGGAATTGGATCGGCTGACAGCCCTACTCAGCGATGCAAAGGCTCAATTCCCAGCCATTGCCCAAGAGGAAGCATCTGCCATCGAGGCACGGTGGCCAACCGAAAAGATGAATCTCGTTCAAGGGGATGTCCTGCTCGATGCGGTCTTTCGGGTCTATGGCCTACGCTTCAACAAGAGTCGCGATGGAGCTGCGCTGGCGGCATTGATGACGGACGAGGAGATTGATCAGGAAATCAAAGCCTTTTTCAAGACGATCACGCAGTAGGATGAAAGGAGCACTTGGGAAATTCCCGAGTGCTTTACGACATAGACAGAATTATGACCTAATAGTTCAGAAGGAGATCGTATATGGGAAATACCTATATCGAAAGCGAGACAGCGCCTATTGGGGATTTTATCAACAAGGTTGAAGCTTTAAAAGTACCAGTCTTTCAACGAAGTTTTGCTTGGACGGAAGATGAGATTAAGCTGTTATGGGATGATATTACAGCAATTATTGAATTACCTCAGCCAGAGTACTTTCTAGGATCAATGGTTTTCAAGAAGAAGGATGGTTATTATGAGATAATTGATGGTCAGCAAAGAATTACTGCTATATATATTATATTAAGCTGTATAAGAAATATTTATCGAATAAATAGTGATACCCAACGAAACGAATGGTTTAATAGGGAATATTTTGGAAAAATAGATATAAATACATTAACTATAAACTCTAAATTTCAAATGAATGAAATTAATAATCCTTTTTTTCAAAAATACATTGTTTCTGAATCAAATATTGAAGAAATAGAAGAAAACATCAAAAATCTCCCTAAGAAAGATACGAATCATCTTCTTGGAAAAGCAATCAAACAGATTTATAGTTTGCTGATCGAGAGGCAAAAGGAATTTTCTGGTACAGAATTTAGTTCAGATGCGCTCCTATCTATACATAATATTATACAAAAACATATATATGTATTAATATTAAAGGTATCAGATGAAGCGGATGCCTATACTATTTTCGAAACACTCAATGATCGAGGGCTGGGATTAACAACTATGGAACTGTTAAAAAATCATATATTTGAAAAATCAGGTATGTATCTTCCTTCAGTACAAAATGAATGGTCTATTTTACGCGATAATCTTCTTCATAGCGATCCGAGTGATCGATTTATCCACCATTATTGGACATCGATCCATGGACGAACATCAAAACCACAATTATTTAGATTGATGAGAAAACAAGTAAATACTCCCATCCAAGCGGTAGAATTCGCACGAAGTTTGAGGACATCGGCCAGATTATATGCGGCGTTTGGAAATCCAAATGATGATTATTGGAATGACCATGAAAAACAAACTAGAGATAACTTAGAAGTACTTGATATTCTTGATGCACAGCAGGTTATGCCAGTTTTATTAGCAGCAGTACAAAAATTTAATCCAACTGAGTTTAGGAAATTAACCTATGCTTTGGTCGTTATGGCAGTACGATATAATTTAATTGGAGAATTACGGACAGGTGTTATTTCAAACTACTATTCTGATATTCCGAAAAAGATCCATTCTGGTGAGCTAAATAAAAGTATAAAAGTATGCAGAGAATTCAGATCGATATATCCTACAGACGAAGAGTTTGAGGAGGCGTTCAGTACTAAGGTTCTAAGTGATGCAAAGAAATCACGTTATTTACTTATAGAGTTAGAAAAAAATTTTAACGGAGGAAGCTCACAGGTTTCTAATGATCCGAGAAAGGTTAATTTGGAGCATATTTTACCACAGAATCCATCAAATGAATGGATTGATACAATAACACAGGCAGGTGACGATTTACGGAAATATATCTATAAACTTGGTAACCAAGCGCTCGTTTCAACAACGCCAAATAAGAAATCAGGAGCAAAAGGATTTATTTACAAAAATACTAATCTCTATAGCAAGGAAACACAAATTTATTACACTCATATGCTTACACAATATAGCACATGGCTTCCTGCAGATATTATTAGACGCCAAAAAGAACTGGCAAAGCAAGCCGTAAAAACATGGAGGATAGAATTCTCCTAAGAAAAAATAAACAGAAACAGGTTATAACCAGTCAATTGCTATGACCTGTTTCTGTTTATAAAAAATCGTTCTATATTAAAATTCTAAATTAAACCCTTCTTGTTGTAGTTGATCGGTAATAGTGGCAGCAAATTTAGCTAATAATCTTACAGCAATGATATCAATTTGTTCTATAAATGCTTCAATATTACCACTGCCATTTGTTTTATTCATAGTGTTATGTGCCGTAATGGATAAGTCAACGAGTGATAGATGTTCGGCATTTTCTAAATCAAACTTAGGCAATCGAAGATGCTTAAATATTGTTCCAACCTGCAATTTTATAGTGAAGCTATCCACAAATTCACGTATAATTGATGAATTGAGTAGCGCACAAATAAAGTGAGCATATTTTTCACTCGAAAAGGATGCAAAGTATATTTTATGATCAGGGATAATAATCTTTCGCTGCTCAATATAGGGTACAAGACCATCAGAAATCACTGCCGCCTTAAGACTTCCAGACATTTCTGCCCATACAACCTTATAGGGAGCAAATGTATAGTCTCCTACGTTATAGATTGCATAAAAGGGTATATCGGCAAGATTATCGGCATATTGTTTTTCCAAAAATGGCCGCATTCGGGTTCGCCAAGTTGATCGTTGATCGAGTAGGCCAACACCATCAATGAGCACATCGCGATTCAGAGACTGGAAATAACGTGCTGCTAGTGGATACCCCTGATAAGTCAGTCGAGACATGGATGGCATAGAGGATGAATTAATCCCCTTATTAGGAACAATTACGGCTAACTCGCTTGTGGTGGCATAAAATGGTTGAACATTTTTTGCCCCTTTTATCAGAGGATATACAAGGTCAGCCTCAATCTCATATGTTCGCTCTGGTACAGGTTTTTGACCCTGATCTGGAGAAGTTTTAAAACGAAGAGTTCCAGTCCGATAACCATGGCCAAGAATTCGAATAAAGTATGCCCCATTCAAATCGGTAACAATACCCTTACGGCCTTCAATTGACCTGTCCTCACCATTCAACATGGAAAGGAGAGGAAATCGTCCTAGCGGAAGAATACTCCAACGTTTTCCTGCGTCCTCTAATGCATAAGCTTCATGAGGTATCGATAGAAGATTCTCAGCCGCAGTCGCATAGCTTACATTTTCAGAGATAGTTGTTGGGGTTATACGTTTCCATATGTTATAGGGAACAGGATAGGTTGTAGCTCGCCCCTTGTAGATGGTTATCACTGCGGGACGATTACCTACGCGGCGGAATGGTTTAACCTCGCTAAAATCATCAACCTGTAAAACCTCTAACGGGGTTTCGCGAATCTGAAACTGACGAAATCCACCAGATGACTGAGATTGCAGGTGATTTTGTGGAAGAATAAAGGCCAGCTTACCACCCTCATCCAACCACTGGTCAATAACGGTATAGGTTATCATCCCCGATATATCAAGCTCATTCCCCCCAAAAAAACGTTCATCAGAGAAAATTCCATATTCATCACAAATCGGTTTAATTTTCTCCGCATAAAGCTGGGGTAATTCAGACCAACGAACCCAGGGTGGATTACCAGCAACGATATCGCAAGACCCTATTGCAACGGAGGCAAAGTAATTTCGCGCAATCCGACACCATATCCGATTCCATGAGCGTGATTCAAGAAACTGGATGTCATTAAACATTTTTTCCAGATATGGAATCCAGTCAAGATGATCCTCTACTCTACAGAATTCAGGATTTCTCTTAAGATGTGTAATAAATGCAGAGGTATGCTGGTGCTCATTTATCGACTCTTCCATCTCCTCAAGCACTCGTGCAAACAAATGTTGTTTGTGAATTAGGGATACAGGGATATCTAGGGCGAGTATAGGACACCCTGTTAGACGGGTTGAAATATCATAGCGATAAATAGTCGGATCATCAGGTCGGGGCTTTGGAATGTAAACGGCATCGGCTTGATATACAGGGATTTCAACCGCAGATGAAGTTTTCAAGAGATCCGAAATCGCAATAAGATAGTTAACCCGTGCAGTTAACATGGCAAGAGGGTTTAGGTCAAATCCAAAGATGTGATTGGTAATGCCATGAAGAATAGCAGAATCATCCCATCCTTGGGCGTGAGCCGCCTGTTTATAGCGCTCAATAGCATGAATAAGGAAATTGCCTGAGCCGCAGCATGGATCGAGAATCTTCTGATCCAAAATTTGGGAGCCTTGATATCCAACACGATCAAGAGTAAACTCAACCAGCCATTCTGGCGTGAAATATTCCCCCAGACTATGACGAAGCGGTTCAGGAACTATTTGCTCGTAAACATACTTCACAATATCGCGTGTTCGTTCCAGTTGAAGATCGCTTAGCCGATAAAGGTTAAGCCGCTGCATAATCTGTCGAATTGCTTCAATCAATCCTGCGGGAGCCTCATGTGTATACCAGGTAAAAAAAGTCCCCTCAACAAAATTGAGGATGTTGACACGGCGAAATACTTTTGATTCCTCGATATCATCTACCAACAACTTAATAAGGGATCGATCAGGAAGTCCTGCGGTAGAAAAACAAAAATCGGTTTGGGTCATACCCGGGATAATAGCATTTGTCAGCACAACCTCAGCCGCAAGCAATTTGAAAAAAAGTGCATGATAGGTATGAAGGACAAAAAGGAGACGGGTGATATCAGCAGATTCAGGTAAACCCACTGACTGAAGATACGCCTGAAGTTTCTGTCGCCCTCGTGTACCAATGCTTGTTCCTTGTTGGAAAAGACTTTTCCATTCGGTAAAGAGCATGTGTATCCGCTTGACACCCATATCAAGAGATACATTTAAGTGATGCCATAATGCTTGTAGGGTCTGTCGCGCAATAAAGGAAGATGGACCAAAATCATCAATAACATTTTGTGGGGTTAGTTCACGCCGATCATCAACGTCAAGCGCCATAACCAAAGCCCCAGCACTATGTTCATCAAATGGCAATAGTTTCGTGACCCGAACCGTTTGATCTGGTTCAACAAAGGTAAAGGCAAGATGTTCTCCATCAAAACACACGCCAATATAATCTGAGGGCCTTCTCCCATCACGAAGCGATTGCTGAGGGATATACCTATTAATGAGTTGATCCTGCGCCTCTTTAAATTTAAGGCTGGTGGATTGACCTCGAAATAGGCCTTTATTCTTAAACTCTAGAATGACACGATTCCGGCGGATATCCTGCCGGCCTCGTTCTAGGGTAAAATTTGGAATACCCAAAGCATTAGTAGCAGCCAGATAAAACCCGCTCCGAAGCTCCTCTTCATTCGCTGAATTATTGATATATCGTTGATATTCCTGAACAAAATTAGCCACACGCTGAGCATACATAAAGAACCCTCCATATCAAGAATCGATAGGACTGCTGATGTAACCCACGTTAATGCGGCCAAAGCCATGCATGTAGAAAAAGGAAGGTTATGAAGGACAGCACAGAAACCTTTACTTGTACATCACATTTTGATGCCCGTAGAGGAATTGAGGATAAAATGTGGTACACAACATACATCATAAGAGAAGCCCCCTCGATGCTTCCTAGCGGGAGGGGGCCTAATCTAGAACAGTATAGCATATTGTCTGTTCGCAAAATTCCATCCTAGGCTTTATATAAGTAATGGTTTCAATTTGATATTATGGTTAATTTATCATTAGAAAGCCTTATAATGACAGTCTTAAATTAGCATTAGAAAAGATAAAGACTAGCTGATATCCAATCAAAATGATTCAAATGACATATGAAATCAAAAAAAGAAGAGTTAAAATCGTATAATAGAATGAAGTGTCTAAAAAAATCTTCAAATAGTGTATTCATAACTATAATCATATGACTTCCAGTTGATCTTTTGTTGCCAAACATATACTTACATCACGATACCATTTTGTTATGCCAAGTAAATAAATTGTGCTAAGCCGAGAACACCACATATTACAAGAAAAAACTAACTCTAGAAACAAAGATCGATAATCAAGAATCTTCAGATCACCCAAATTAGAACATTTATACTACTGTCGCGTATTCCGAAAACCACAAACGACCCACTAGGGGTCGCTTATGGAAGAGAGGAGGATGAGGGTTTAACAGTATTATAAGTATGTAGGTTATACGCATTATAATATTGTACCTACGCCACAATCTTCTCAAACCACTTTACCTTCAAAAACCGATGTGGCTGCTGGATACGTTGCCCATCCTTGGTGTACTGGGTTGTCCAGATCGGCGTGAGAATACCTGACTCACGCACCTCGTCGATAGTGGCAATCAGCAGCTGACTGCCGGGCCAGCCGATTTCCCACGCATCGAGCACAGCCCGTTTGCGGCGTTCGCTCGGCACGGTAAAGGCAATCAGCGGCCATTGATAGCGCCCTTCCCAATACTTCGAGCGATATAACTCCCCATAGGAGTGGGCCTTACCCGTAATAATGCTCAGTTCCTCGGTTCCCCGATCAATCTCAATGGCATACAGTTGATCGATCTGGCCTGCTTGTTGGCTAACCCCCAGCCATGGATAGAGCGACGAGCGCTCACGATCGGTCTGCGTTGCATCGGCCCAGCGGCGCACCACGACAATGCCGTCGGCGCGTGGCCGTGCGGTTGGCCCTAAGTCCATTTCGATATAACTGCTCATCCCGACAATGCCAGGCACGTAGGGTAATGACTGAATCAAACTGGTGATGACCTCGGCATATTCAATCTGGTGTTCCGCTTGATGTTGGGGATTGAACATCGTGGGAGCCAGCCGCTCACTGCCTTCTTCAAGCATCGGAAAAGCCTGTTTGACGATCTCCCAGCCGAGGGGCGTGAGGCTATATAAGCGGCCATGGCGTGTCCAGCCCAGCGCACCACGTGGGTCATAGCCATGCGATTGAAAGTGTTCGCAATAGGTGAGCAGTTTGGCATCGACGAGCTTGGCCAAGGTGCGATTAACCGTTTGAATCGTCACCGTAAACGGATGGCCCCACGCTGTGCGAAGGTGACGTGAAAGCAAGCGGCCCAACCGAGCGACGAGCAACAGGATGTGTAACTCGATGGGATTGAGGCCAATCGCGAGTGATGAAGCCATGAACAACCTCCTCAGGATGAAAACGGTGGCGATGCAGCCTGTTAAAGAATGTCGGCACGACCAAACGGCCAGTTTAGGCCTTTCTGATGGGCTATTCTTTTTTTGGCGGTTTGTATACCATCTGAATGCGGTTTGAATACGATATGAACACGATATGAATGGTAATTAAGATGGTCTGCAATTGTGTCCAAAACAATCATAATTACCAGTTTGGGTACATTACACCTCTAGCTGGAGCAGGTAACCACAATACATTCTGGATTTAATTCAGCACAACGATACGATCACGATTAGCAATCTGCCACTGCTCCTGGCATCGCCAGAGTTGCGGAGCTTTACCGTCGGCGAAATGAAGTATCTGCCAGTCACAGATACGGTTGAGGTGGTGGTGGAATTGCCCTTGCCCTAGTTGGATGTATTGCCGGCTCAACTAGCGGTTTAAATATGAGAAGGCGGTCATACTTGATGTATGACTGCCTTCTCACTATGACAGTTCTTGTATTATCTCTGATAATAGAAAGTCTATCTCACTTTTAAAATCAACTTGTTGTCGATTTGGAATAATTTCTTTCCTAGAAATAGGTTTATGGATATTTATATGAGCAGTATTTTTTAACGTAACCAAAAGATGATTTAATATTTTTTTGCCAGAATTACCTTTATAGTTACTTACTACATTATCAAAATTAATATGTCCAAATATTGGTGGTATATGATCTATAATAGCCCTAAGAATAAATATAGCTGCAAAATAACACTCATTTGAAAATGATATATTTAATTCTAAACATAATTTCACTAGTTTAGTAATATCAAAATCTTTTGATTGAATTTTTGATAGTTCTTTTATTCTATCAAGGTTTACGTAATATTCATTATTTCTATTAATTCTATATAAATCATTATCTTCAATTATTTCATCTTCTTTTAAGCTATATTCAATATATTCAAATATCTCTCTAGAAATAACTATAATATTTCTTGAAGAATCTATAGATGATTCAAGAATATCTATTTCAAAGTTATGCCATTTCTTTATTTTATCAAATTCCTCGAGGTGAAATTCAACTAACTTATCTATATTATCTTTTATATGGAATGGATTTATATATTTGATGTTAAATCCACCTCCGCCTATTTTCCTTAAATAGATCTTTCCCGTCATATCTGTGATAAACCCCAATTCACCAATCGAAATGAATGATATTTCGTAAACTATTTTTGATGAATTTTCTTTTTTTCTTATTATTTTGTAGTGAGGCCACACCATTCTTTTTTTAAAATCATCTAAATATTGTGATATACCAGAATCTATTACATCTATTGATTGAGAAGTATAGAAATTTAAATTTATATTATTTTCTATATTAAAATTATGATTTATATTTTTAGATACTGATCTTTTTGAAGAAATTCTATCGAATTCAATAAAATTAATATCAGATTCATCTATAATAAAATTAAATTCCTTATTATCTAACTCTTCCAATATTATATTAGATAGTAAATCTTTATGTAATTTTAATTGGTTTCGATATTCTGGATACTTATTTCGAATGATAATAGAGTCATCACCAAGTCTATAAGTCGTTGATTCCAAAACAGGCTGTAATTGTGGAAGTGATTCAATAATCCTATCTACAGCTTTACTGATATTTGTAAGTGGTTGCATCATAGAAATACCCAAATATGTAAATCTTTTAAATCCTAGCACAAATGTCAAGCCTGCCTGCTGTTTCAGACAGCAGGCAGGCTTGTTTAGAAATCCCGAAGGTTAACCTTCACCCCAAAGGCCAACAAGCCAGCTTGTGACTTGAATGCAGGCGTTCCAATAAATGATGCAGCTGCTTCAGCCATCTGCTCTGTATCAATGAATGGTTGAATAACCTCTTTCCCTTGGGCCTCAATTTGATCTTCTAATAACTTCACGCGCTGGTTGGCAAGTGTAACCATTTGCCGCGCCAACTCCTGCACCACGATTGCATAAGCCAAGGGCTTCGTATCGATTTCAACGGCAGCCGCTGGGCTTGGTTGGCCAATGGTAAGCATTGGTGGTAAGTCTGGTTGTTCAGATGGCGTTTCAACCAGTGGCTGGCTGGCTAGCTCTTCGCTCTCACTATCATCAATTGTGTTTGGTGTTGGCGTGCCTGTGAATTCAGCACTAGGAACCGTCTTATCGCCAATGATGAGCATTGGGGGGATCTCAAGCTTAGGTTCAGGTTTTGGCACTGCTGGTGCAGCTGCTGGCTTGGGCTTTGGCGCTGCTTGCTCTTTGTGGGTGGTTACAATTTGCTTTGCTACTGCATGGGTAATCTTTTGGCCCTGCTCGGCTAGATTGATCGCTTCAGTTCTGGCATCCTCTGGTGTTGATGGGGCTGCCAACAAATATAAGGCCGATGGTGCAAATTCCGAAATTTTCGGATTTTGACCAAACCGCTCAGCAACATTCATATAGTTACGGGCGGTATCAGCTGACCATTGGAATTCTGCATCAAGCCATTGCCCAAACTTGCCATGGCCCAAGCGTTCTTTCACATCGATCAGCCGCTCACCAATCTCGATGACGGCCTGCGCAGCGCTGCGCATTCGATCCCGAATTTCGACCGCTTTTTGCTGAACGATAACGCGGGTTTCAGTATCCAGCGCGTTGTAATCGAATAAGGTTAGTTGTGTGGTCATGCGTTAATTCCTTTTAAAAATGCAGACGTTACCCCAAGACATTGAGCCACATTAGAAACCGTGATTGGGGTGCTTCGCATCGTGAGTGTGCTCATATCGACAATTGTTTCAAAAGTGGTCAAGCGTTGGGTAAAGATGATTTGATGTAAGTATTGGCCAACAATTGAGGCCATTTGCTGATTAATAAGTAAGGATTGGCGGTTATTCTCCATCGCGGTTGCACAATCAAGCTGCTGCGATTCAGGCAGTGGCTCTGGTGGTGTTATCAGCGATGGTGCCATCAACGATGGTGCTGGTAATGATTGCACCATTCCCTCAAGGGCAAAGCTTCCTTTTAGCTTATGCGGTGCTACGCAGTTGCCTACAAGCACTTGTCCCCCATGCTCGTGGTTGCCACTATCAATCCATAGGTTAAAGACATATTTAGCTAAACCATCATGAATAACCTTGCGTGCTTCGGCATTATCGACAGCGCCCACAACAATTGAGTAGGGCCGCTTATCAAGCGCAGCCGATTGATGCCATTGATAGCGATCAACATGCGGAAGCGAATATTGATCGATCATTGTGGGTATAGCTTGTATTTTGAGGCCTAGGGCTTGGTTGAACCGAGTAGCCAATGATTGTGCTTTATTTCGGCCTATTTCGGCTGGGGCAAAGAGTTGACGACCAATATTTTTTGCTTCAATTGTATCGCCATCAACCAGCGTTACATCGATTTTGGGGGAACCCTTCTCATTGGCATGCGCCATTAACCGAGCCACAGTTTGCACGATATAAGAGCCAGTACCACCAGCCCCAACAATAGTGATATGAAAGCGTGACTGGTTTCCTATTACAAACGGGGCAATAGGCTCAAAACTGAGCATTTGCATAGCGATCCCCCTCTCGTTGTCCCACATCGGCAAAAGGGCCACAACCATCAAAAATGGTGGTAATAGGCACAACTTGATGTTGGCCATAGATGTTTAATCGACAAATGATTTCAGGGTTGCTATAGATGTTGCCGATCACACATGAAATTGAGAGGCCTGTATCATCAGCATCATCGGTGGCCGAAAAGTAAGCAGGCATACCATGATGGCTATGAATATCAACAAAGATTGGTGCCGACGGCATTTGATAATGCACCCTCAAGGCACTAGCTTGTTGGGGAGCAATAATCAGCTTCAGCCGATCATCTTTATTAACTACAAAGTATTGTTTCTCGATTGGTCGTGCTACTCCATTGGTGATAATAGAAGCCTTTTGGGCATCTGCAAGCAGCATTGATAACCAAGCAGATGGTAAGCGTTTGGGATAATTGAACCAGTGAATCATCGGCATAATCGCGACCATGCCAGGTAGATCAATGCGCTGCTCGGAGACTTGAATAATCAAGCGCTGATGGCGATCGCAGCCACTTTTGAAGATGCCGTTCGCTGCGATCAGCCACGTCAAGCCTGGCTGATTAGGGGGATATGGTTCCGCTTCAGTAACAATATGGTAGCGGTGAAGGTTTGGGATCATGCAAATCCCCCTTCCAACACGTTTTCAAGAACTAAATCAGTAGCACATAAATCATGAAGTGGATACATAGCCTTACCTTTAATCCTATGGTACAGATTGATAATATTGCCAGATGAACGCATGCTCTTACCACCAACCAAATGGGTATTGAAACGACTGCCTATCAAAAAGAGGTCAAGCATTGCCTGCATCGTGCTTGGGCCAGCAGGCAAACGATCATCACTATCACCCCAGCAAATCATCGCATTCGGGTACACATTAGGGAAGGGAGCCATAAATAAGGGTGTTGACGCTAAAGGATAGGCTTCAGTGGCTAATGCCCAAATCTGATAGTTTTGTTTCCAACCACGCCAAACGAGCGGTGGAATGGGAATCGTTAACCGATCATTATTGGCAAGCTCTATCGTGATGGATTTTGGTGGAATATACATGCAGTAGAAGGAACTGCCTTTATAGCTTCCATAGCCTAAGGTATTTTGAGGGAGCAATCCCGATGATTGGGGGATACCGCTTAATACCTTTGCAACCTCACTAACATCGACTGGGTATGATGACCAACCAGATGGCTCACGGCGGGTCATAATCACCGCATTATCGAAGAAATCTAGCTGAAGCTTCGGGCTTTTATCAAACACGATTTCTCGCTTATATGGTCTGGGGTACTTCATCGTTGGCATTGACTAACTCCATTAAGGTTGCTGGGCGTTGGGTATCATTAGCCAGTACGACCGCAGCGGCTCCATAAATATTGAGCAAAATATCGATCGCATATTCATTGTTGCGATCAAGCCATGCTGCAAAGTCATGGAATTGGCTGCACAGCGCATCGGCTCGACGTTGACGATCTTGGACTGAGGCGACCATATCAGGGTTAGCCCAATCTATGCCGTCATCCCATCCACCAACTTCCAGTTCTGCCATAGAAACATCGGCAAACACATCACCAGTAATGCGCAATGCATATTGAATCAAGGTTCCAAGCTCAAACCCATAGATCTTTTTGCGATTTAATTCTTGAATTAATCCATGGATATGAATATGCTCAGGCAAAGGGTCAAATGTTTTCAGCGCTTGAAAAATTTCTTTATCTTTCACGAAATAGCGATCACCATCGAACCGCATAACATCGTAGGGTGTAGTATGAAATGGATACCGCGTAAGCCACATTGCAAGATGAAACATATCTCCAGCTTCACCAGCATGAATCGGTAAACCAAAAACGGCTAAAGGGGTTTCATCAAGCCATTGCCCGGCAATCTCAAATCGCAGATCAAGACTATAGCTTTCCGAGAGGGCAGGATCATCATTGGCAATATCATCGGCATCATCATAGGGATCGAAGTCCTCTTGTCTCCACTCCATATAATCTTGAAAATTCATGGTTGTGGAAACAAGATCTTCAACCAGATATGCCATTCTGATAAAACAAGACTTACCCTTTACCAACGTCAATGGTTCATCGCGAATCTGTTCATAATAACTAGGATCGTAACGCTGCATTAGCCGAACCCCATGCAGTACATCATTCCATTCTTTAATGATGGTTTCATCACTAAAGCCCGCAGGGGTCAAAGAGCTAACCTTTACCAACCCAATGGCAGATCTTGATCGGCGCTTGCGGGCAATTCGGCTAAGTGCAGGCATAGTGCTGATTCCTCGCGGTTATATTTTTTTTCAAATCGTTTGCTTAGCTCAGTATCCAAATTCATGAGCATGGCTTCGCCAAAGGTCAAACCACCAGCTAGTAACTTCTCTATAGGTACTGGTGGTTTGGTGCTGAAGAGATCGAAGAGATCCCAAGCAGGGGGGATCTCTTCCAAGGCTGCAACTAAATCAAGGCCTTTTGTGCCAACTTTTTTGACGAACTCGATGGTTTCGTACTCTTCACCCTCAATTGTGCGTTTGCCCTTGGTGATGATTGCCGATGTTACTGAAGGGTATGTGGTGGCAAGATGGGAACGAATTGCATCAATCTCCATTGCGCTCGGTACCCGAAACTCTTGTCCTTCAACGATGATGATCTTGGTATCCGCTGCCATGATTTGCTTCCTTTACTTATGCTTGATTATCAGTTTGTAGCTCGGCCATCAATTCCGGCGAAATAAACCCCAGTGCCTCTTGCTGCTCAGGCGTTAGCCATTTCGCTATTAACTGGGGGCTTATATTGCGATTGATTAAAATATTGCGGGCCGCCTCTAGTTGGCCTGCCCGCAAATATTCCTGCACCTGAAGTTGTGTGCCTGCAAGATTGACTAGGTTCATACCTTTATCCCAATCTGCTTATACATATGGGCAATAATGCGATCAGGGTACACAAAGCACTTTTTTTCCTGATCGTATTCGGCCCATACTTTTGGCATGCTGTACAGATAGCGGCCCAGCCCGAATGCCGAGCAGGCGCGTTTGAACGCTTGGGCAACGGCAACCGTCGCTTTATTCGGGTCAGTTTGCTCGGCTTCCCCAACATCTTCACGAGTGATGCCAACTAGGGTCAGCTGGCAAATAACCGCACCTGGCCCTAAGGGGCGATAGGTCACAGCCCATTCACCACCAACCACAGCATCAAGCCTGTCCTGATAGGCTCGGACTTCGGCATAGGCAATAGCTAAAGCGCGGGTCTTATCCTTCGTGACAACAGTGGGCTTTATCTCAATAATATCCATGGGGAACGGGGCTTCAAGCTTGGGTTTGATAGTGGTGAATGGTTGTGTCATAATGAGGTATCCTGTTCAGGGATTAAAACAAACTACTAGGCAGTAGTGATAGGTTTTATTGGCAGGATGTGTTTGGCAACACTTTGTAGCGCTGCTTCATTGTTCGCTAGTTCTATCCAACTTTGAACGCCAGGATCATGCTGGGCTGCCTGCAACGCAGCCCGATGTTCCTCTTGCTCTTGTTTTCGTACCCGTTCCTTATAGGCTTCAATGGCTTCGGCTAGGCTCTCGAATTCGCCATCGGCGGTATAAATCCATGCAGCCATTAGGTATGCTCCTTTGTTTTGCTAGACACGCTCTAATCCGCCGTTAGGGGATTGAAATAAACTCCACTCGATAATTGGGCATGCAACGCAAACCAACTACCGGAATATCATCAAATACCGAGCGAACAGCACTGGTTAGTTGCCGTTGAATGATCAAGGCTTCATCTTGATCAAGGCGGCCAATCGCTAGCGAAACTTCGGTATCGCCATAATTCATGATGATTTTGTAGTTGCTCATTCATAGGCCTCAGGGGTAAACGTGAAGGTTGCCCAAACTTGATCAAGTGGCTCTTGGCTATCAAGGAATGCGCCTTCAAGTTTGGCATTCGTTCCACCCTGAGCGTAAAAGGCTTTCTTGGCACTCATATAGGTATCAATGGTTTTGACCATCGCCTCATGCTTGGTCAGATGGTGAATTACGGCATCGCTGTAGGCAACCGCCGTGCGAACAGCCTCAGCATGGGTAGTGCTATCAAAACCAGCACAATGCAGCAGAGGATAGTGTCCGCCAATACCAATATTTGCATTGACCAGTAGCCCAAAGCCAGGTATCCAAACCGCTTTGGTTTCAATCTCTACCTCTTCATATTCGCCATAGACTCCAGCTTCATCAAACACGATGATGCCTTTGACGGTTACTTCTACTTCCATTGATGATCTCCTCAAAACGAATGGCTGCCCAGCTGGGCAGCCATCGCACTAGCGAATCTGGTTAATCCCTTGGTCAATGTCACCTTGGGTTATGGGTGGATAGTGTGTCGTTGGCTCAGGTCGCTTGTGTGCTTCCTTTTGAAATGTTCGCAGCAGCGCCCGGGCCATATTGATAGCCATCACAATCACCACGGCCAACACAACCAGCCAAACCAAATAAGCTACAAACAACAGATATTCTGGCCCAACCAAAACACACCATACGGCAAACCAAAAAACTACAGCACTAGCACTACTGATTAATTGTTGCTTAGGGTGCTTGGTTAGAAGTGCTATTGCTATCGCGCTGGCAACTATGCCGAGCATGGGGATAAGACTTTCGATCATTGCTGGCTCCATATCTTCAATCAAGGCGATTTTGATAATTGATTTGAAAATTGGTATATTGTCAATCGGTATCAGCATCCACCGCTAGGGGATTGAAACTATCTTGTGTCTGTCGTTCGGCGGCAATAGCGGCCAAAATTTCTGCTTGGCTCATGATCAAACCTCGCGCTGATAATTGAATTAATTGTGGGTAGGCCTACGTGATTTCCTACCCGTTGATCGTGGTGCTGCTAGTAAGGACGCGGCGCTTATGCCGAGGTGGGGTCATCGCCCATAGCCTTCTATCCTTGAGGCAAGCCATCCCGCGCTGGCTGCGCACGATATGCCACGACTGCGTATTTACTTGTTAAGGTAGTTTTACTTGCGAACATTGCCGCTGTTCCGCACAACAGCGGGTGAGCGTTGATTGATACATACCGAGTTGCGCCACGTTGGCGCTGGTGAGCAGGTAGGATTGCTCAGGCCATGGCGGCTTGGTTAGAGTTGTATCCGCCAGTTGTCCACGCGCTGGCTTGATTGAATTGGGCTGCCCGTTTGGTTTTCAACGTAGGCGATGGCATCAACTTCGTTATCAAAGTTTTGAATGAACTGGCCTTGGAAAAAGAGTTTGCCCCAATTGCTATCCCCAAAAAACAATTCCCACGATGTGCCGTTGCAATCAATAATTTCGAATTCCATTCATCCTCCTGTTTTAAGTGGTTGGTGCTTGGTTGCCGCTTACGCATGCGGCACTGCACACAGTGATGCAGTCGCGATGGTGAGCAGGTAGGACTGCTCAGGCCTAGGCGGCTTTCTGATAATGATTTGGGGCCGCTGCTGCTTGCAAGAGGATCTTGTAGGCTGCTCGATGCCAACACGTCGCACCTTTGGCAAAGGCAGTACATTGGCAGGTATCGCCATTGACGTGATACAAAATGGAAGGATTAGAGCGGCTACGAATGGTGAGGCTTGAGCCATCCCACGACCAGCCAGGCACGGCCAATTCGCTAAAGGCTTTGTTGATGGCATTAAGCTGAACTTTTTTTCCAGCATAGAGTTGGCGTAGTTGGCCAACCAATTGACCAATCACGAAATAGCTTGGGGCTTGGGGAATAGCCGATGCTGAAGATGCAGCAGGCTCGCGTGTTAGTTCATCTTCAAGTGGCTCAAAAAACTTGTGCGCTGGCTGCTCTGGAAACTCCCGCGATAAAATTTCATAACGCAGCTTGTTCAATTTGCTACTAGCAGCATCGCTGGTTGGGAAGTAGCCGATCAACTCGCCACCATTGTGGGCAACGTACTCTTTGTCCTTCAGGCAATAGGTAACACCTGTTGCGCCTTGGGTTGGGCTACAGCATTGGCAATAGCACACAGGCTGCTTTGGTTGTTTGCGGGTTGGTTTTTTCTTAGCAGGCTTGAGTGGGGCAGCTGGTGCAGCTGGGGTTGGGTTAAACTCTTCGGCTACTTCGTCGGCGTAGTTAATCGCGTGTTGGATTAGCTCATCAACAAAAAATTCGTAATATCGACTGCCAATGTGTTGAATGGTCATTTTGGGGGTTGAGAGAAATGCGCTCCAGCCATGGTTGTTGTGCTCAAGCCACAATGTAATTCCAACAGCGGCATGGCTTAGGGTGGTCAATTCTCGACGTGTGGTTTCTTGAGGTTGCATATATTTCACTCCTGAAATTCATATCTGAAATATAAATCATATTTGAAATGATGTCAATAATGAATTACAGATATGAAACACAAATTCCGAAATTTTCGGAATTTGCTGGAGTAGTATCCAAGGCAACAATAGGATTTAGACCATAAAAAAGCACCATGGGCCGACTGGCTCCATGGTGCAAGGGATTAATCTAGGATGGTCTATTGTTCAGCCATTTGTACATCATCAATATTCCATCGGCTATTGCCTTCATAAGTTACTTTACAAACCCATACAAATTCCACTTCCAGATTAAACGAGTTCTTCGCTTTGACTGTCGATTGGACATACCAAGTTAGATCGCCTTCCTGCACGGTTTGATAATCGAACCATGGGAAATCAGCGGTTGAGGGATGGGTAAGGCGTTGCTTGACTGCCTGCTTACAGACATCAATAGCACCCGCCTCGGTGGCAAGATCAGGAACCGCCGTAGCAGTTGGACGTGGTGTTACCGTTGGTAATTCTGCCGTCTCACCAATCGCCCCAAACTTCACGGCATCAGTCCCTTCAAGCGTAAACCATAACTCATTGCTGTCTTGGGGAATATCGAAAGCAATTGCCCATTCTTCGCGTTCACCACGCTTAATCATCTTCCCGCCTAAATCGCCGATCGAGGTAACATTGAGGCGTTTTGCCGCTTGGTTGGAAGCATTCCGGTCTAATTCAATTGTTTTGGTATCTGTTCGTACCTTCAATTCTTGCTTACCAATCAGGTGGTCATCGCCCTTGTTGGTTATCGTCCCATGGACAACCAGCCACTTACCAGTTGCCGCTTCGCTAAAATCATTCGCAATGCTGATATCGAGGATGGTAATTTCCCATTGGCCAATCGGATTACTTTGGCCAATCTCTGCTACGAATGGCGTTGCCGTTGGCGGAAGCGGTGTATTGGTTGGCACTGGAGTATTGGTTGGCCGAGCCTCTTCAGTCTGGGTCGCCGCAATTGCAATAGCTTCCTTCGTAGCATTGGCATTATCCTGCTCGACGGTCGCCGCAATCGCAACCGCCTCACTGGTTGCATTCGTATTGCTTTGCTGGGCGGTTGCGGTAACATTAGCAACTACAATAGCCGTAGCCGTCTGCTCGGCCTGTAGCTTTGAGCCTTGGTTATAGGCGAGTCCCAAACATGAACACACAAACACGACACTGCCAATTGCAATCCATTTGATATTTTTCCGCCAGCCTGGCTTGTTTGGTGGTACTGGTTGCATATAAGGTGGCATAGAGGGTTGTGGGTATGACATAGCGTCTCCTAAACAAAGCGTTTCCTTCAACTAAGTTAGGTGCAATTCAGACCCATTTTTTGGATCATGATGGAGTGAATTAAGATTTTTGGCTGATTTCTTATGAATGGATAGGCACAATACGACGGTATTTGAGGAGAATACAGTAGGATAGCCAACACCAGCCCAAACATTAGCCAAACAGCTCGAGCACGCCCACGGCTATGATCAAACAGCGTAGTCGATATTCTCCCTACAGCTAAATGAAGCAGAACTTAATGCTGCAAGTTATTGTGGTCATCAAGGGGTATTCAAGAGGTAAAAATAAAAAAGCACCGTGGAGCCAAGCAGCCCACGGTGCTTTTTTACCCCTTAACTATCCCTATGGAATAGATGGAGGATTCCATAGAATCACTAAATTAATAATTTCATGTAGTTTGGCAATGTAACCAACAGCGCTTTGATGATTGAACCTTGCTAGTTGTTTCATATCTTTTAATACTGAACCTGGATGTATAGAATTTCTAACCGTTTGAAGTATATCGACACCTAGTTTATTAGTACCTTGTACACATAGCTCTATTATTTCCTTACAGTCCTGAAATGAAAAGGTAGTCCCTATATACTGGGCTAGCACTGTACGATCAGCAAATTTAGGATTTCTAGGGCCTAAATCACTTAATGGCTTTGGTACTGTCTGTAAAGTAATCAAGTATTCTAGTACATCCGTCCTCTGGATTGTTCCAAGCATAACACCTTCTAGAATAGCTCCCAACATTACAATACAAGCTTTAAATGATGTTCCTTTATAAGCATAGGCTGCTTGTTGAATATCATATAAAATAATATTTTTCATTTGATCGGGAATATTACTATTCTTAACAAGATTCTTCATCTCTCTAAATGCAGTAGTAATTTCTTGTTTAGGTGGAGGGCTAGGTTCAGGAATATCATCATCAAAAAAAGAATTATCTTCCACATCACCATCATTCGTCTCACTACTAGCATCGGTAGTGTTTGATGAATCACTACTAGCATCGGTAGTGTTTGATGAATCACTACTAGCATTTGTATTCTCTTGTTCAGAAGAATTGGCATCTTTTGATGATGAACTATCATTAACTTCCTCTTTTTTTGGCTTAGATGGGTATTCCTTTCGCAAGTTAGTCCACATTGATGCAATAACTCGCATAATATCTGCCTTGACATACTGTAGTAGCTTGAGATATCTAGGATCAGTTTGCTTTATTCTTTGTCTATTACTGGTAATAATGTCATCTTCATCATCGCTATCCATAAAATCTGCTTCAATTTCACCAATGATATATTGTCGATATACACCCGCATCAGTTATATCTATTAAAATATCTTCTTGAATCATTTTACCATGAGCAAAAATAGAGATGGTACGGTGGCTCGTTGGAATATTACTTGGACGATATACAGTACCAATCCAACCCTTAACAGTTATACCTGACATTCCATCTACTAGATTCGTAATTTCAAATGATTTCTTTAGCTTAGTAAAAAAATCAGCATATTTACTACTTTCTTCACCAAGATACCAAAGAAATTGTACTTTATTTAAATAATCACGATCATTATCACTAATTGGTATATTATTAATAATTACAGAAAAATTACAATTATTATTAATAATTGTAAATCTCCGGGCAAGATCAGTTCTTAGAGTTTTCTCCGCATTTACAATAGAAGATTTTATTTCTCGTAATATAATCTTTGTTCCTGATTCAATAGATAAATCATCTTGAGGAACCGGTGATGGCCTATACAACGTTACATCGCTACTTATCCCTCTTTCTATATCGCCTTTACGAATTATAAATCCATGGGGTACTCCATCCTTACAAGAATAAACCTCAGCAATATTGGCTATACCAAATATTGCCAGTATACCGATCCCTTTCCTGCCCATAACATGCCGTCCACTTATAGTGTTGGCTGAATCTTCTCTCTTTTGATGCCCAATTCGTAAGAACTTAGTATTAGCATCCTCAATTGACATTCCTATACCATTATCTTGAATGACTATTTCATCTTGTCGTATATTAATAGATACCTCAGTTGCATCGGCATCCCAAGCATTAGCAACTAATTCAGATAAAACCGCAGGAATATTACTATAAAGACCTTCGCTTAAGTGATTCAATGTATTAAGACTAAATGATAATTCGTACCCGCTGTCGCTCATGTAAACCCTCCAAAAAACGCTTAATACTTTTTGCAATAACACGACCTAGTGCGACCGGAACAGCATTCCCTATTTGACGACTAACTGTCTTAAATTTCAGTTGGCCTTCAGGGGCAAATTGATAACTTCGCGGAAATGTCTGAAGTAAGGCAGCCTCACGGAGCGAAATAGCGCGATCCTGCTCTGGATGACCAAAGCGACCATTACCATACCCATTGCATTGTGTAGTGATGGTAGGTGCTACTTTATCCCATTCCATTCGACCATAGACGCTCCCATAACTCTCACCGCTTTCCTTTTTATGACATTCTGCAATCAATTCTTCCGGCCAATCGGCCCAAGTACCACCAGGCACAGAATGCTGAATACGTCGAAGGTTTATATCTTCTAGTCTGCTGGCTGCATGCATGCTATCACCCTCCCAGTGTCCGCCAGCAGTAATTGGTGGCAGAGAACCAATAACTTCACGTACAGTTCGATAGTTCTCAGGAGTGTGGGTTGGGGGTATAATCTTAATAACGCCCTGTTTAGCAGCAAATAAGACTAGTCGGTCACGTTGCTGCGGAATTCCATAATCAGGACAATGCACCACGCTATGCGAAACGTGATACCCTAATTGTTCAAGTGCTTGAATAAAATTGTTAAAAACTTCCCCTCTATTGAATGTTCGAACCTCAGGAACATTTTCCATTGATATAATATCAGGCTCGATCTCTCTAATAAGGCGCGAAAATTCTGTGAGTAATTGCCACTTTGTTCCAGTACGACTCTTCTTCGTATATTGAGAAAAATCTTGGCATGGGGCACAGCCTACTAAGATTTTATGTTGATTATTGGGATAGAGGGCATTTAACTCTCTGCCATCAACTTCAGTAATAGACTTTTCAATAAAACGAGTTCTATTATTTTGCTCATAGGCATACTTACAAGAAGGATCGTTATCAATCCCTGCCAGTACGCCAAAACCTTCAAGAATAAGCCCGTGGGTTAGCCCACCAACTCCACAGAATAGATCAATGACTGCGCCAACCATGCTAACCTCCACAAAGCATCAAGAGTGAATGGTACTATCGAGTACAGAGCATATCACAGAATGTACTTCTCATCGAGGGGGATTTTAACTACCTCCTTCATGGTACTCCCATAAATGTATGGATTTCATTAACTGCATTACTATGCTAGGTATTGTTTCTAGCGCCACAAAGGCACTACCTAGATTCGTTGTCATCAAATTTTCATGTTCGGGGACGATAAAAAATGGTATACTCCCTCATACGTTTGCCTATGTATAGGGATAAGAGATGAAAAAGATAAACAATGGAACTTGGGCGTGCCTCATAATATTTATGTCATCCACCCTTTTTGAAATGTTAGATCAACGAGTTTTTTTTACTGGAACAGCCTGTCTCCTTTTATTAATCCTGCTAGTTGAAGAAAAAGATTCTTTGGTAAAGCAAATCTTAGCGTATCTACGCGAACGTCTTAGCGATTCCGATCAAGCAAACTTTGTCCATAACCTAACAACCGATCAAGGGAAGAAGGATCAAGCGCCTCCAGCTGCTGAATAAGTTTCAGCGCCTCAGAAACTTTATTATCCTTTTTTACATCTGCAATAAATTCATCTATTGCAGATGTTGTTTCTCGATTAATCCAAGAAATGGCTAGATTGCGTCCATCTTCTTCAGTAGCACTAGCATCAAGTAATAACTGGGCAATATGCTCGGCATTCCCCTTAACTGCTCTAACAACTGATAATAACAATGATCCTCTTGTATCAATCTCTCCTTTTTCTATCCTCATTATTTGAACATTGTTAGTTCCAGCCTCATGGGCAACGTCATCACGCGATAAGCCAATGGCTTCTCGTAGTGTCCAAAGATATGCGCCTGTTGCAATCATACTCATAGTCCCTAGTATATCGTGCCTAATTCAAAAATGAAATAATCATATTTGAATTTCAAATTTGACAAACTCAAGTTATTTCTATAATATTTCATATATGAATATCGTATATGAAATGGGGTTAGGATGACAATTCCACCTAAACCACACCTCGAAAAATTCCGAGAATGCTTAAAAGAAATACCGTTACAAAATTTATCCCAAGCCACTAGGTGGCGTTATGCAAACGGTGATTTACCAAAGGGCATCTTATGGCTACTAAATCATCCCCAGCTACTCCGTGCCTTGGCCGACGATGCTGAACGGAATCAAACCGCAGAATCCACTACACCATCCTACTAGTCATCGTCGGATTTGTGACAACGTATTTCTGTTTCAATCCCTGTTTAAGGATTCGAGGGCAAGATGCTTTACACAATTTTGACAGCCATCATAGCAGGTCTTGCCTGTGCCGTGTTGATGGTTGCCATTCATGGATTGCTTTGGCATCGCCATTGGCGCTTATCACGACCGCAGGCCTATACGGTAGGCACCGCCTGTATTGGCATTGTGCTCACCATCTGGGCGCTATTACTCAACCAACCAGCAACGATTATCGGTTTTTGGGCGATTGCTGGCCTGGCTGGCTCGGCTGATTTAGTAGCTTGGTGGATTCGGTCACGCTTACAACGAATCGAAACTGAGGCCGAGGCTGCGGGTTTTATCCGTGGCCAAATTGTTGGGTTGGATAACGATGGGCAAAACTAAGCAAGATGAACTGATTGGCCTGGTCGAAGATGCAACCGCCCTCAACAATGAAATTGGTGATGCCCATAAGCATATAGCTCTGCGAGCTAACAGCATGAGCCGTGAATCGCTCGATGAACTCAGGCATGCCGAGCAGAGCCGGCGTAAGCAACAGGGTGTGTTGCACACTATTCGTCAACTTGTGGCGAAACGTGCAACCGATTCTTCTGATGATGGAAAGTAGGCGTTGTATGGCACCACAATCTGATCGTATTCAGGTGCGATGGCGCAATGGGTGGACTGCAATCCCCCATACCATCTTGCGTGATTCGCGATTATCACGTAGTGCGCGATTACTGTGGGGTATTCTTGCATCCTATGCAGGAAACGAGGAAGCTGCATGGCCCCAACAAAAAGACCTAGCCCAAGCATGTGCTGAAGATGACAAAGTACCCCATATTCGGACAATCCAGCGCTGGCTTAAAGAACTTGAAACTTATGGCTGGTTAGCCTCAATTCAAACCCGCCATGGCAATATTTACGAACTGTTTGAATCTCAGCAACGCGACACCAGTGTCGAAGAGACGACACCAGTGTCGTGTCAGACACGACATCAGGATCGCGTCAGAGGCGACACCAGTGTCGTGTCAGAGGCGACACCAGTGTCGCATGGTTTAATTAACAAGAATCAATTAATAAGAAATAATAATAATACTCCTGCTGCGCAGCCAAAAAAACCAACGGATACTGAAACCTATCGACTACTTCGGGATCGGCAAGTTTGGACGGCAAAAAAACATGCCCATGAGCCGCTTGAAATAATTCAAGCCTATCTTGACCATGTTGGGCCAAACTACCCCGCCGCCCAAATCGCCCTTGACCTCAAAGCAGGCGTTCACCATCGCCTCACTCCTGAGCCAGAACCATCACCACCGCACACCGAACCAGCCAACGATGATCGGCGGCCTGCATGGATTGGACTCGATCAATGGCAAGGCCTGACCTCAAATCAACGTGATGCCTTGCAATATGCCCAACTGGTGAATGGCCGAATTCAAGCCCAATACGATGATTGGACTGAAATGATCTACAAGCGCTGGGGGCCATTGGCCAACAGGCTGGTTGAAGCTGCTGGGGGGACACAATGACCAATGCTGTTTGGGAACGTGAAGAAACGATCACCTGTGAGCGCTGTCAAGATAGTGGCGTGCTCGGCTATCGCTATAGCGATGATAAAACCCGCAAGGCGATTGAGTATATTCCTTGCGACTGTCGCAAACCAACCATACTACAGAAGCATGGCGACTTAAGCCTTGTCGCCAAAAAAACATTTGAAACCTTTGTGAGCTTGCCACAGGTAGCACCGCTGGCTCAGGCCTGCATGGATTATGCAAGTGACCCCAAAGGCTGGTTATTACTTTCGGGGCCATATGGTTGTGGCAAGAGCCACCTAGCCGCTGCGATTGCTCATGCTGTCGTTGCCAGCGGCAAGAGCGCCATGTTTTTCGTAGTGCCTGATTTGTTCGATGCCTTACGCGAAACCTTTGATGGCCAACAAGGCGAATCGTTTCAACAGCGCTTTGACCGCATTCGCAATGTTCCCTTACTGGTGCTTGATGATGCTGGTACTGAGCACCTTACTAGCTGGGCCAAAGAAAAACACTTTCAGCTGATCAATCACCGCTACAACCGCGAGCTACCAACGGTGTTTACCACCAACGAAGATTTGAAGCGCTTTGATGGGCGTATCGCGAGCCGTTTGGCTGATGTTGCGCTGGTTGAACACTTGGATTTCACGGGCATTGCCGATTATCGACGATTGAATCTAGCCAAGCGACGAGGTAAAGCCGCATGAGCCGAATGAATACTGATCTTGTCCGTAAAGTCTGGGCCGCTGTAAGTCAGCAACCGCAAGCATCGATTCAAGAATTGGCTACGGCTGTTGGTATCCCATACGGCCCTTGTCGCCGCTCCTTACTCGAACTGAAACGGCGTGGCTATATTGATTTCTCTGATCATACCGTCCGCGCACGAACGATTCTGATTCCATTATGGGAAGGTCGCAATGCAAGCACTACCAACACCAATTGAACGGGGCCACGCCGATGGGCAACGTGAAAGCGTTGTTCAAGCCTTTGCAGCCTTGTTGGTTGCATTGATGCTTGACAAAGACCAAGAAGCGGATCAATCATCTGCACAACCGCCTCAATCGAAAGCAGCGTAGAAGGGATTATTCATGCGAGCCGTTATCTATACACGGGTTTCCACCCGTGAACAAGCTGAAAACAGCAGCCTTGCAAGCCAAGAGCGTGATTGTCAGGCCTATGCCCAACGCCATGGTTGGCACGTTGTGCAGGTCTATCAAGATGCTGGCAAGAGTGGCCGCAATGCTGATCGTCCCGCGTTTATGCAGCTTCGTGAAGATGCCGCTCGGAAACCACGATGCTTTGATGTTGTGTTAGTTTGGAAGCTCGACCGCTGCGCCCGTAACACTTCGCTCCAGCTGCGGGTGGTTGATGAATTCCACGCGCTGGGGATTCAACTCATTTCAATTACCGAGCCAATTGAGATGGATACCGCTGCTGGCCGCTTCAATCTGACGATGTTAGGAGCTGGGGCCGAACTCTATAGCCGACTAACAGGCGAACGGGTTGCACGTGCCCGCCGTGCAGCTGCGGAATCAGGCAAATTACCTGGCCCCGTGCCAACGGGCTACCAACGCAATGAGCACGGGGTGCTGGTTCCTTCAGCCGATGCCGAGCATCAACGCATGCTGTTTACACTCTATGCCACAGGACTGTATAGCTTCAGCACCGTCGCCGATGCCATGAACCAACGTGGTGCGCGAGTTTGGAACACTCAACAAGGGCGCTATGTTCCCTACACCAAAGACAACGTTGCATCGATGCTACGCAACCAAGCCTATATTGGCAAGGTGAGCTACAAAGGCCAAACCTATGCTGGCCAACATGAAGCGCTGATTGATCAACAAACATGGGACGCGGTACAAGTTTTGCTTGATCGGCGCGGCCAAAAGCGCGGCTGGACTCCTGTGAGCCAAGGCCGTGGGCTGCTCAGTGAAATTTTGTATTGTGAGCAATGTGGCAGCCGCATGTGGCAACACTACAAGCGCACAACCAACGTTGTGTACTATGAGTGCAGCCAACACCGCTACAACCAATGCCCCATGGCCATGGTGCGCAACGATGTGCTTGATCAGCATATGATTGCCGTGCTTGATGCCTTGGCGTTTCCCAGCGATTGGAAGCGCGATATTCTTCGGGTTGCTCAGCAACAGTGGGACGCACACCAACAACCAGCCCCCGAAGCCCCCAACATTGAAGCCGAGCTTGCCGCACTCAAGCGCCTGTTTCTCAATGATCACATCCGGGCTGATGAATATGAGCAGCGCAAATCAGCGTTGTTGGCTCAAGCCCAAGCACCACGCCAAAAACCAGCTGCATCCTTTAACATGGAGCAAGCCTTAGATTTATTAGAATCAATTAGTTGGACATTTAAGCAGAAGAGGGCATTAGCCGAGAAGCGCGTAGCCTTACAATCACTCATTGCAGCCGTTTGGGGCACAAAAAAAGGGATTGTCGCCTACCAACCACGAGAACCATTTCTGGAACTCGTAGGAAGTTTGCAACAATCCCGCTTGGTGAGCCGGGTGGGGATCGAACCCACGACCAGCGGATTAAAAGTCCGATGCTCTACCACTGAGCTACCGGCCCAACGCGTGAGAGTATAGCACACTCGTAATAAAATTGCAAATGATAAGGTTCACAAACTTTTTAGGCTCAATCGCAGCGTGCGGCGCGACCAATTTGGTCGCGCCGCACGCTCTTTTTTATTGATGACGGGAAAGGGCTTCGGTGGTTGCTCCATCGCAGGATAGTACGTCGTGGTCGGGGCTGCCCCATTCGCTAAAGCCAACTTCGTCGGCTGAAACATTCAGGGCTTGCGCTGCAATAAAATCGGCCAAGTAGGGCGCAATTCGACCTTCACGAACGCCTTCATCCAAAGTAGAGATCAACTCAACAGTACCCATTGTTCCTCCTTATGTTGGTTGTTTGGTGCCGTCATCACCTTCTCCGCTCTGGCTTAAATCAATTCAATTGCCAAGGCAACGGCTTCGCCACCACCTAAACAGAGGGTCGCGAGGCCACGCTTGCCACCACGTTCTTGCAAGGCATACACCAGCGTCGTCAATACGCGTGCGCCGCTAGCCCCAATCGGGTGACCCAAAGCGACCGCTCCACCATTGACATTCAAGCGATCCCAATCGATCTTGAGGTCGTGGCCGTTGGCAAGCGCTTGGGCGGCAAAGGCTTCATTGAATTCATACAAATCGTAATCGGCCAAGCTGGTGTTGGTTACTTCAAGCAAGCGGCGCACAGCAAAGGCTGGAGCTGTAAAGATTTCGAGTGGTTTCACGCCAGCCTGGGCATAGCCAGTAATGCGGGCCAGCGGCTTGGCTCCCAGTTGTTGGGCTTTGGCCATGCTTGCGACCACCAAAGCCGAAGCGCCATCGGTAATGCCAGGTGCATTGCCAGCAGTAACAGAGCCATCAGCTTTGAAGGCTGGCTTTAATTTGGCCAAGGCTTCAACCGTGCTATCGGCACGAACTGGCTCGTCGGTATCAAAAATGGTTGTGCCTTTGCGGCTCTTGAGTTCAACAGGCACAATTTCGTTTTTGAACGCGCCACGAGCAATCGCTGCTGCTGCTTTGCGATGTGAATTGTAGGCAAATTCATCTTGCATTTCGCGACTAACATTGCAAGCATCGGCGACCCACTCAGCTGAGTTGCCCATATGATGATGCTCAACCGCACACCACAAGCCATCATGCACTACGGCATCTTGAATTTCACCGTTGCCAAGCCGATAGCCAAAGCGGGCTTGAGGCAAAAGGTAGGGCGCTCGCGACATGTTTTCCATGCCACCAGCCACAATCAGCTCAGCATCACCAGCTTTGATCATGCTGGCGGCCAACATCACGGCCTTTAAGCCCGAACCACAAACCTTATTAATTGTTAGGGCGCTCACGCTATCGGGCACACCAGCACCCAAAGCTGCTTGTCGCGCAGGTGCTTGACCCAAGCCCGCCCCAACGACATTACCCATAATCACTTCATCAACCACATCGCCGTTGATTCCAGCTCGCTCCAATGCGGCCTTAATTGCGATCGCACCGAGTTGAGGCGCAGTTAAATCAGCGAGGCTCCCGCCAAACTTGCCAATTGGCGTGCGGGCAGCACTCAACAACACCGGTTCGCGCTCGTTGCTCATGGGGCCATACTCCTTGATTTTGAACTAGCTAAAAGCCAGCAGCGCCGTTGCCACTGGCTTATCTATTCAATAATTGTTGACTATCTTACCATAAAGTGTAGGAGCGATCTAGGTTAAATTTCACTCACCGAAACCCTCGCGCCAACTTTCAACCACGCCACGACAGCGCCGCCCCAAGCGTGCCCGCAAATTAAATAATTCATTGACCGTTAAGCCCTCTGCTTGGGCTAAGGCCGAAATATTGGTTTGCTCAAACAAGAGTTCATTCCATAAACGCTGCGCAACCGCATACAGCGGGTCATCATCCATTGTAACGACAACTTTGAGCACTTCGCGTTTCAGTTGACGCAACACCACTAGATCATCAACTGATGGATCTGGCGCGACCAAGCTATCTTGCTCAAGGTGGCTTTGGCTTAAATAGACAATTTGTTGGATTGATCGGCTCGTCGCATCATTTGGTTGCTGATTAAAGCCCATTCCACCACGTTTTAAGGCATTAGTAGCCCGTCGCCATTGCAACACAGCTCGCCGCGTTATCTGATAAATATAGGTGCTCAGTCGTGCTTCAAAGCGAAATTGACCAAGCTTTTGGATCACATCAGCATAGGCGCATACATCCGGTGAGCGATCATCAAGATAAAGATCATCAACACCTAATACATGGCGTTGTTTCAAACAGTGCAGAATATATTGATACACTTGGTGGCAGACTGCTTCATGCTCAGGATGGAGTGGATCAAGCGCCGCTTGAACTGTCGCATAATCATGCCAAAGGTTGATCGTTATGTCAGTTAATGGAGCGTTTGTCGCATGTTGACTATAGTGGGCAAGTAATGTTGCTATGTGCTGGTGTTGTTCTGGGGTTAAATTCCAAGCTTGGGTCGTTGCGACGGTTGCGACAAGCGTCAAATATTGGGTATGCGAGTTCATTCTGGCCTCCACCATTGTCTAGCTGTGTCTCGCTCAATTGACACAGCGACAGCTTAGCGAAGGCCATGCGACAGCCATGCGACAATTGTTTCGATCAAACGTTGTCACACCTAATAAAAAAACAGCGCCAACCAACATTGGTCAGCGCTGTTTGATCAAGGCAATCGATTAACTAGAAGCCATATTCACGCCAGCGTTTGGTCACCCGATCCACAATCGATTGGGTCATGCGAATGTCTTGAGGCCATTCACGCGGAAACCGATCGATATCTTGGCGCTTGCGGGTAGCATCAATCCCCATTTTGTGGCCATAAGCAAAATGATCTGCCGAGTGGTCGAGCGCATCAAGTGGCCCTTCCACAATCACCGTATCGCGCTGCGGATCAACATTCGATGTGACATGAAACAAGACTTGGTTCATATCCTGTACATCAATATCTTCATCGACCACAATAATAAATTTGGTCAACGACATGAGCATCAAGCCCCACAGGCCATACATCACTTTGCGCACTTGGCCGGGGTATTTTTTCTTGATGCTGACCACCAATAGATTATGGAACGTCCCTTCGGCAGGCATATTGACATCGATCACCTCAGGCACGACCAACTGCATCAATGGCAAGAACAAGCGCTCAGTCGCTTTGCCAAGCCAATAATCTTCTTGCGGTGGATAACCCACAATCGTCGTCGGATAAATCGCATCCTTGCGCATGGTGATGGCGGTCAGGTGCATCACGGGATATTGATCGGCCAGCGAATAGTAGCCAGTATGATCGCCGAATGGCCCTTCAAGCCGACTTTCGCTGGGGTCAACATAACCTTCGAGAATAATTTCGGCATTGGCGGGCACTTCGAGATCGATCGTTTTGCATTTGACCATCTCAACCCGTTCGCGCCGCAACCAACCAGCCAACATAATTTCATCGATGCCTGGTGGCAGTGGAGCCGAGCCCGAGTAGATCGTGGCATAATCGCCGCCAATTGCTACGGCAACCGGCAATTTCACCCCACCTTTGCGCAGCGCCTCGCGTTGATGTTCAGTGCCACCTTTGTGAATTTGCCAGTGCATGCCGACGGTTTTTTCATCGTAAACCTGCACCCGATACATCCCCACATTGCGAATGCCTTTGTAGGGATCGCGTGAAATGACTGTGGTTAGGGTGACGTAGCGGCCACCATCATCGGGCCAGCATTTTAAAATTGGCAATTTATTCAAATCAATCTGGTCGCCCGTCCAGACAATATCTTGGCAGGGAGCGCTGGCAACCGTTTTAGGCCGATAGCGCACAATTTCTGAAAGCTCGCTGACTTTTTTAAGCTTGTCGAAAACCCCCTCGGGAACTTCAGGCTTAACCACACTCGCCAAGCGTGCCCGCAGATCGTCGAGTTTTTCTAAGCCCAAGGCCCAAGCCATGCGTTGCTCAGTGCCCACTCCATTGATCAAAACTGGCAGATCTGAGCCAATCACATTTTCAAAGAGTAAAGCGACATTTCCTTGACCTTGCTTCATTTTAGAAACGCGATCAGTAATTTCAGTGATTTCAAGATCAGCCGAAACCGGCGTTTTGATCCGTTTCAATTCGCCGCGTTTTTCCAAAAAGGCGATCCATTCGCGTAAATCACCAAAAGTAGTAGGTATTTTTGTTGACACAATAACGCTCCATTGCAGATGCTGCTCGCCAATCTTTGTGCATTGTATCACGATTTACGCAGATTCAGCCGTTTAGGATTAACAAGCGAGCCTATCACCAACAACGCTAGCCGTAGTTGGAGTACTGGTATAATCGCATTTTCAAACTAATCCATGGAGTATCCAAATGAGTGAATTACGCGGCTTTTCGTTAAGCCAAGAGGAATTATTTGTTTGTTTGATTGTGGCCGATTTGCCCTTGCCGCTGGGCTTTGACGATTTGGCCAATCAAGTCTTTGGCGATTTGCCTGAGCAATATCAACAATATTTATTAGGAGCCGCCGAACGGAGCCTGATCGCCCACGGCCTGCTCGAATTAACCGATGACCAGCCTGTTTTGGAGCCGATGGTGGCCGAGTGGCTGAGCATTATTAGCCAACCCAGCCAAACTTGGGTGATTTTGCATCAGCCTGCTGGCCAAAAACAACAGGCAAACTATATTCATCATGCTAAACAGCAATACCTTTTTCATCGCGGACAAGGCGGTATTCACCAACTGATTGCCCTACCCCACACGCGCGAGATTGTGCAAGCAGCGCTGGATATTATTGAGCCAGCCGAAGTTGAAGTTGCCGAAACGTTAACGGGAAGCTTGAGCGAAGCAGTGTTTCGAAGCATCGCCAGCATGCGTACAATCAAACGCGAACAGGTGGTTGAGCAATTGCAAGCTGGCGGTTTAACTGCCAATGTGGCTGAAGCATTTGGCCAAAGTTTTGAGCAATTGCGTTCGATCAGTGCCTTAGCATTGCTTCAAAATAAGCCAGAAAGTAGCGTGCAACAGGCTTTTACCTTGGTTTGTGGTGAGCAACAACAATGGTTACTTGTGCCCGAAGCTGAAGGTTCGCTCTATGTGCGCAATCTCGATCTTAATGCATTAGTCCAAGTGCTACACAATTTTGCCCACCCGCAGTAAGCCAAGTCAAAGCCCCTTGAACGAACTCAAGGGGCTTTTTGGTTTTTAGCGCGTCAGCGTCCACAAACTTTCGCCAGTCCGTAAATTGGTCATCGTTAAGCCATCGCTGGTTTGAATTAGCAAGGCATTGCCGGTTCGAGTTAATACAGGTACTTGACCAATAAACATCTGTTGTTGAAACGACCAACCAACCGTGCCATCTTGGCGTTTGAGCAATTGCACCCGCACCAAATCATCAATTTCGGGGTCAAGCCAGCCAAAAATCATACCCTCGCCAGGCACAACAACCCCTTGAATTTTACCGCTACCACTCCACTCATGCGACTCGCCCAAATCGTCAAGCCGCCAAATGAGTTCGGCGGTTTGGGCATTGATCGCTAAAATGCTGACTGTATTTGTGCCGCGCTGCTTGACTGCCGAAACATATAAAACATCATTATCAAAACCCAACGGAGTCAGCGCATAATCGGTCAAACTATACATAACTACCTTGCGTTCAGCGGTAATAATCGCGATATGCTGTTCAGCCCCAATCGCTATATGATCACTACTATTGGCAAAGCGTTGCTCACTACCACGAAAACTATAGTAAAACGCCTCATCTAGCTCAACACTCCAGCGCTGCTGCTGATCAAGCCCAATCGCTGAGAGCGTAATTGGCTCAGGGTCACTTTGCAAGCGCAAAATTCCATCGTTGCTTAACGGATCAGCAATCCATTCCACTTGTTCAGTCCAATCGTTATTCAATTGGATGGCTTGGCGCTGTTCGCCAGTTTTCAAGGCGTAGCAAACGACAAACTCTAGCGATTCAGCATCACGCTCGGTTCCACATAATTCATCGCCAAGCCGCACCAAATCACTGGCATAGCTCGCTTCCAAGGGTTTTTGCCATCGTTGGCTGCCTGTTTTCAATTCATAGGCCGTCAAAATATTATCGTAAGTCTGAATTACCAATAGATCATCAGCAATAAATAGCATCGGTGGGCTGCTTTGGAGCCGATCAGTTAAGCGGGTTTGCCAGCCAAATGTGCCATCTTGACTATTAAATAAGCGAAAATCACGTTCTTTAATCACTGCAACATATTGATCAAGCGCGATCAGCTCATAGGATTCGCTGCCAAGTTCAGTTTGCCAAATTGGTTTGCCATCAGCACCATCAAGCAAGGCCATTGAATATTGGCTATTGTTTGAAAGTTGCACTAAAAGTTCGTTACGCTCGTCGCCATTGCGATCATAGGCTAATTGGGTTGAACTATAGAGCACCGAGCCGGCAATCGCTGGTTCATTCGCACTACTACCAACCACTGCTGTTTCCATTTGCGATGAGACTTGGGTAATGCTCGATTCAAAGGCATCGCTCATCACATTATTGACGAAAAAATAGATTCCACCACCAATTCCGAGCGTTAGCACAAAAATAATTAGTAATACTGGCATACACGAGGAACGATCTTGCCGATAGGGCGACATATTCGGATTCCATTGATTCGCCATGGTTGGCTCCTTAGTACAAGCAATTCTTCAACCAACCCAAGAACGCTACTCCATTGAAGACAAACGCGATTATAGTTTGACAGGCTGCATCACTTGGCTCTGCAACCAATCGATCACACAATCTTTGTTGCGTTCGCGATTACTCAAACGCTCCCAGTAGTTGAAAAAATGTTCACGGAATGATTGGGCAATTGTCCGATCATGAATAATAATATTGACGTTTTCGCGACCATCTTCAGTATCGGCTGCTTGCCACGATTCCAAAATCAAGGTTTGACGACCTTCGACCTTCCAAGCTACGGGAAAATAAGCTGGATCAATCGCATCAACAATCGCCAATTGATAATTTGGGTACACCTGCAAGAGCCAGATCACATGGCGCAACCAGGCCAAAGCCTCGGCTACTGTCAATTGACTTTGCGGCTGATCGCGCAGCCAATCATCGGCAGGCAATTCGCCATGGCTCAATAAACGCAAAATTGCGGTTTTGGTAACAACATGACGCGCCTCGTGCTGGCGATCTTGCAGAAATTGCTCAAATAAATGGACACGTTGGCGATGATGATCTAACAGTTGCTGACACCACACTTCCAAATGGGTCTGTTCTTGCAGCGAACGCACTAAGGGCGCTTGCAAAATCCGTTGAATACAAGCGTTGCGAATTGCAATTGGCATCGATTGAAAACTCAGGCCTTCTTTTAACAACAATTGAGCGCCATCCTCAACCTCAAATTGCAAGGCCAAGGCTTTGAAATCTAACGAGCGTTCGGGATAGACCTCGAGCAGTGGTTGGGTTTGCGAACGCATGGTGGTAGCAAATTGGCTAATCAATGGATAATGCGGGCTATCAGGGGGAAAGAAAAAGCCACTATCAACATGTCTGGATTGACGACTGCCAAACAGCCATAAAGCCCCTTGTCCAGGCACAATAATCACATCGGCAGGTGCACCAGGCAGCACATGATTGGGGAAAAGATAGGGCTGATATTTGCCACGATAGCCGAGCATCGAGAGCATTCGGGCAATTAATTCGAAGCGATGTTGATTTTCAATCCGTAAACGCCAGAGATGCACCACATTCCAGCCAGCGTGTAGGGCTTGGCGTAAAGCTGCTCGCCATGGCACCGCCAATTCAGGAAATACGGTCAATGGGTCATGCTCACTTTGAAAAGTCACGACAATTTCGGCCCCAGGCCATGGGCTTTGCTTGGCGGCGGCGGTCACCATGGCGATCGCCTGCAACAGAATTGATTGGACACCCTCTAAAACTGCGCCTTTATTGGCAATCGGCAATAACGTCGGGTCAAGTTTCGGTGGTTCAGGCATCAAGCCTGCTTGGGCAGTGGTGAGCACTTGGCTAATTGCTTGTTCGGCGCTGGCGGCCAAACTGCCCTCGTCCAAACCCAAGGCCCGCTCGTAGGCATGCAAAAATGAACTGGTTGGCTTAGAAACCCCCGTCTCGACAGCTGAAATATAGCCTTTGGTATAGCCGACCAGCCCGACCATCTCGGTTAGTGAAATCCCACGTTCTTCGCGGAGTAGACGAAGGTACGACGTACCTTGCTTGGATTTGCGTCCCACAGGCAGTACCTCGGTGAACCCCTATGGCTGAGCCGGCCACGAGGGTTCAACAATTGATAGGTTGATGATAGGCAACGACGATGTTGAGGTGTGCGCCTTCGCGCTTCTCCGGCAGTGTTATTGCTTGAGCCACGTCATAAAAAGGCCGTAATCATCAAACAATCTAACAAACAATCTAGTTGATTCAAACAATTTCGTCAATTATAGTAGGTTGTGTGTTAAGAAGTTTTTACTTCTTGAGCAAACCGGCTTTGCTGGGACACGGCTTTGGCTCAATAACACAACATCGTTTGGTCTGTGCATAAGGAGCTATCATGGAACGATCTGGACGCTGGACAATTCGTCGGGTACGGTCTGCGGTCATTGCAACGGTGTTGAGCACATCAGTATTGTTAGGCGGCTACGCTGCCTCAGCCAAAGACAACAAAAAAGTCGAAGTTTATCCGCTCCCTGTTGTTGACGAAAAGCAACCTGGTTCCGAACAATTGCCCCCACCAGATAAAATTGTCGGTGGCTCGGCGGCTACTGCTGGTGAATTCCCCTGGCAAGCTCGGATAGCTCGTAACGGCAGCCTACATTGTGGTGGCTCGTTGATTGCTCCCCAATGGGTTTTGACTGCTGCGCACTGTGTTCAAGGCTTCTCGGTATCATCACTCAGCGTGGTGATGGGCGACCATAACTGGACGACCAACGAAGGCACCGAACAAAGCCGCACAATTGCTCAAGCAGTTGTTCACCCAAGCTACAATTCATCAACCTACGACAACGACATTGCTTTGTTGAAACTCAGCAGCGCTGTAACCCTCAACAGCCGCGTTGCCGTGATTCCGTTCGCCACCAGCGCTGATAGCGCCTTGTACAACGCTGGCGTTGTTTCAACCGTCACTGGTTGGGGCGCGTTGACCGAAGGTGGTTCATCACCAAACGTCTTGTACAAAGTGCAAGTGCCTGTGGTTTCAACCGCTACCTGTAACGCCTCAAACGCCTACAACGGCCAAATCACTGGCAACATGGTGTGTGCTGGCTACGCTGCTGGCGGCAAAGACTCATGCCAAGGCGATAGCGGTGGTCCATTCGTCGCTCAAAGCAGCGGCTCATGGAAACTCAGCGGTGTTGTGAGCTGGGGCGATGGTTGTGCCCGCGCCAATAAGTATGGCGTGTACACCAAAGTTTCCAACTACACCAGCTGGATCAACAGCTATGTCGGTACGGTAACCCCAACCAGCACGCCAGTGCCAGGTACTCCAGTGCCAACCAGCACGCCAGTACCAGGTACTCCAGTGCCAACCAGCACGCCAGTGCCAGGTGGTAGCTTGCAAAATGGTGGCTTCGAAAGCAGCGCTAGCTGGGTTCAATCACCAAGCAATATCATCTCAACCACTCGCCCACGCAGCGGCTCGTATAGCGCCTTCTTGGGTGGCTACAACAGCGGCACCGATAACATCTATCAAAGCGTGACGGTTCCATCAAATGGTGTGTTGCGCTACTACTGGTACATGAGCACCCAAGAAAGTGGCAGCACTGTCTACGACCGCTTGTATGTTCGCCTCTACAACAGCAGCGGCAGCTTGATCACCACCTTGCGCACCTGGAGCAACGCGAGCACCAAGAACACTTGGACGCTTGACACGATTAGCCTCTCAGCCTACGCTGGCCAAACCGTGCGTGTCCAATTCGTTGGCACTACCGATAGCAGCTTGACCACCTCGTTCTTCGTGGACGATGTAACTCTGCAATAAGCCAACGCCTGACCAATAATCCATCGCAAGCCCTAGTCTACCTCGGTAGATTGGGGCTTTTTTTATGCTCAACTCTTTGTTATGCTTAGGCTGATGAGCTTAGGCTTGTTGGTCGCGTAGCAGCCAAGCAATTGCCACTCTGGCTTATCACTTTGGAACAGCAGGTTCGATTCCTGACCCGTTACACGCTTATCCACTATTGTACCCGCAAAAGGCTCTGCAAAGCTACGGGCTTTCCGCCGATTGTGGTATGTGGGGCGGCGTGTAACATCATTTTTGAGAGGTAGATCGTATGGGTGATGATGTTTTGGGTTTAATCATTCTGCTATTAATTATTATCACGATCACTGCAATCCGTTTCTTTCCAGCTAGCATAATTTATGAGCATGAACGTGGCTTGCTTTATAAACATGGCAAGTTTCAACGGGTGCTTGAGCCTGGCAAATACCGCTTTCTACGTAATGCTTATCAGATCTCCAAGATCGATGTGCGGCCAAGTTCACTTAGTTTGAGCGGCCAAGAAATGTTCAGCGCCGATTTGATCAGTGTTAAGCTCAATTTGCTGGCTAATTTCCAAATCGACCAGCCTGATCGTTGGACGCATAGCCATATCAGTGCCCAAACAGTTGTTTATAATGAGTTACAGGTGGCCTTGCGCGAGGTGATCGCTGGCTATACCCTCGATCAACTCTTGGCTGATCGCAGCATGATTGCTCCGCAAATTTTGGCGCTGGTACAACCCAAGGCCAACGAACTGGGCGCAAGCATTCAAACAATTCAAATCAAAGATTTTAGTTTGCCTGCCGAGTTGAAACGGGCTGCCTTGCAACAAGCCAAAGTCCAACGCGAAACTGCCGCTGCACTTGAACAAGCGCGTGGTGAGCAAGCAGTTCTACGCAGTTTAGCCAATGCTGCTCGCATGCTTGAGCGCAACCCAGCCTTGATGAATTTGCGGGTATTGCAAGCACTTGATAGCAACAAGAGCAATACAATCGTGCTGCATGTGCATCAATCAAACAATGATCAAACAATTGATAGCGAATTTACTCAGCCTGAAGTTTAGGAACATCTATGCGTGGTTTGACCCTCGGCAAATTTGCCCCCTTGCACAAAGGCCATCAACTGATGATTGAAACAGCGCTCAGCGAAGTGGCTGAGTTGCAAATTATCATTTACGATAGCCCCGAGCAAACCAGCGTGCCATTGCCAGTTCGAAGCGCTTGGCTGCGTGAGCTTTACCCCCAAGCCCAAGTGATTGAGGCGTGGGATGGGCCAAGCGTAATTGGCAATACCCGCGAGATTCAGCAACTCCACGAAGATTATGTAATCCAGCAGCTTGGCATTAGCAATATCAGCCATTTTTATTCGAGCGAATTTTATGGTGAGCATATGAGCCAAGCGCTGGGCGCAATCAATCGCCAAGTTGATCCACCGCGCAACCAAGTGCCGATCTCGGCCACCCAAATTCGCAGCGATCCCTATCGCTATCGTGAGTTTTTACATCCCCGAGTTTACCGCGATTTGATTATGAAAATCGTGCTGCTTGGTGCGCCCTCAACTGGCAAAACCACCCTCACCGCCACGCTGGCCGAAACATTTAACACCCAATGGATGCCCGAATATGGCCGTGAATATTGGGAGCAACATCAGAGCAATCGGCGGCTCACGCCCCAGCAATTGGTCGAAATTGCCGAGGGCCATCGTGAGCGCGAAGAACAGCGCCTGCTGGAAAGCAACCGTTATCTTTTTGTGGATACCAATGCCTTAACCACCTACCATTTTGCGCTGAGCTATCATGGCAGGGCGGAGCCACGTTTGGCCCAACTGGCCGACCAAGCCCAACAGCGCTACGATTTGGTATTGGTTTGCGATAGCGATATTCCCTACGACGATACATGGGATCGCTCGGGCGAAGTTCAGCGCACGATCTTTCAAAAACAACTTTTCGCCCAATTGCAGCAACGTCGCCAACCCTATTATTTAATTAGCGGCCCGCTTGAGCAGCGCATCGCCCAAGTGCAAAGCTTATTACAACGCCATCAGCTTTATCACAATCTGCTTGCCAACCCAGCCTGAGGTGTTTTATGGATCTTGCGAGTTTCTTCGATATTAATACGATTGCCTTTACGCTCTTTGGCTACCCCATGAGCTATCTCGAATTAGCTGGTACGATCTTCAATTTGTGGTCGGTGTGGCTGGTTGGGCGTGGGCGCATCAGCAATTGGCCAATTGGCTTAATCGGCGTAGTGCTCTTCTTCGTGTTGTTCTACCAAATTCAACTCTATGCCGACACGTTTGAGCAAGTTTACTACTTTTTTACTGGCATTTACGGCTGGTGGCATTGGTCGAAGCCGAAAGAGCAAGCCGCCAAACCGCGTTACAGTTCGCGCAACTATAATCTGCTGGCCTTGGGTATTACTGTGGTTGGCACGCTGATTTTAGCGTTTATTATTGGCAATCTTGATCAATGGCTGCCTGCCTATTTTCCTGCACCCGCAACCTATGTTTTGATCGATTCGTTGACCACCGTGATGAGCTTTACGGCGACGATTTTGATGGCCCAACGCCGAATCGAATGTTGGTATTATTGGATTACGGTCGATGTGATTGCGATTTGGCTGTATAGCGTTAAGGGCACACTCTTGGTCGCGCTGCTATATGCAATCTTTTTGGTATTGGCTAGCAATGGTTGGCGTTTATGGCGCAAAGCCAGTTAAACAAAAAAACACCCTAGGGTGCTTTGTTTAAGTGTGGCGACTCCGGGGCGAGTCGAACGCCCGACCTTTTCCTCCGCAGGGAAACGCTCTATCCACTGAGCTACGGAGTCGCATTTTGAAATACAGCCTGCATTAAATAAAAAAAGCACTTTCGAGTGCTGCCATGTTGGTGGCGGGAAGGGTGGGATTCGAACCCACGAAGGTTTTTACACCTTGCCGCATTTCGAGGGCGGTACATTCAACCGGACTCTGCCACCTTCCCTAGTGGGGTTTTGATTGTAAAGAAGTGGCGACTCCGGGGCGAGTCGAACGCCCGACCTTTTCCTCCGCAGGGAAACGCTCTATCCACTGAGCTACGGAGTCGCGTTGAGTTTGCGTTGCGTTTCAGCAACGTTTGAAAGTATAGCACAGCTCTTTTGATTTTGCAAATTTAGCCATCCAGCGGCACAAATCACTGTTGTAACGCTGGTGTAACAAGGCTTGGCGATACTACTTGCGAGCGAAGATTTTCAGTTCACTAAGGAGTCTGAGCTATGTATCACGTTCCCAACAACCCCAACATTCAATCATCATTCGCAAGCATTTTTGATGCATGTATTCAACGTGGGCCTGGGCTGGGTGTTTCGATTGGTGCAATCTATGGCTATTATTTCACCGCAATCTATGGTCTGCTTGTGGCTGGGATTATTGGTGGCATCGTTGGAGTTGTTGGGAGCATGATCTTAGCAATCGTGATTTATTGTTGGCAGCAATTGTTTCAGACCCACAATCTAGGCTTATACCATCTGTATTGGTTTGCCCCCTTGAGTATTGTTTCAATCTATAGCTTGGTCGGCTATAGCCTACTTTCTCAGCAAGCTAACTTGAGTGAATATTTCTATCAACTTTTGGCAAACGTAACTGTATCCAATCAATTGAGTCGGTTTGTAACATGGCCTAGTTTGATCATTATCGTCACGCTGGTGATCGGGCTACCAATCATCCTTGAAAAAAGTCAAACTCCATAAGCTATGGCTTGTAAAAGCACTGTAACATGGCCGCGAGATACTTCCGTTTAAGCGAAACATCGGCTTTAATCGGGAGTATCTCAGATGAATCGTCAACAGAGTGATGTTCCTAAACCCAGCCTTGATCAATTGATCGATGATTGTTTTGGCTATGGCATCCGCTTAGGCACGATTATTGGCGGTATCTATGGGTTTGGGCTTGGTGTAGGATTTGATATTTTTGTTGGTTTGGTGGCAGCAATCATTGGCCTCATTTATGGTTTCTTCATGGGGTTAATTGGCAGCCCAATTGTGGCAATAATCATCTACAATTGGCGTAAATGGTTTGCGGCAAATTTTATCGGCAATCTCGGCTTATGGCTGATAACGCCAATCATATTAAGTAGTTTACACTGCCTCAGTTGGTATCCATTTTTCGCGGCTAACTACTCGCTGAGCGAATATATTGGCTTGTTTTTCGGTCGCGAAACCCAGCTGTTTTACTTCTATATTTTTATTCGCTACCCTAATTGGCTGATGAGTTTATTGATGCTATTATTCTTACCATTATTTTTAGATCAACTCGACTCGATCGAATAGGAGAGGGTATGCTTCAACCCACGCTTTCGGCTTACCCTAAGCCCAATTTAAGGTAAACTTACGCTGATTTTTTTATAATTGAGCGTTTAAGATGCAAGAGCCAAATTATCATGTGCCCAACAACCAGCCACGTAGTACATTTGGCATAAAACTGTTGTGCTTTTTCAATCTCGCCAGTGTTGGGCTATTTGGCTATGCGATTATTGTGATGCTTAACTGTAGCCGCAGCGAATGCAATGTTTTTAGTTTTATGGGGTTATTCATCCCCAGCTTGCTTAGCTCAATGATCCTCTTGTTGATTGGAATTTATCGGTTTAATCAAACCCCGAAACGACTGCGCTGGATCACGCTTGGCTTACCACTGTTGCCAATGCTTGGGATTTATATTGCACCATTTTTGGGATAAATGCAGTTAATTATTGAAATTAAAAAGGATATTTATGGCCCAACCTGACTATCATGTGCCAAACAACCCCAAAAAGCCCAAATTTGAATGGAGATTTTCGGTTATTCTCAATATACTGAATACCAGTTTCTCTATCATGCTGGTAGTGTTGATTTTTGGTGGAGCCTGTGGAGTTGATCGCGAAGCAATCTGTCGTGGTATTTCATGGATGGCGCTCTCGGGGAGCAGTTGGTTGGCGGCGCTCTTATTGTTGTATAGCTTAATGAACTTTACCCGCACTTTAGCATTTATGCGCTGGTTTACCATCGGGCTACCGCTCATACCAATCCTTTTTGTGGCTTTTGTATATCTGCGAGCCTTATTCTCATAGCAAAAAGCGCTGCACTCAATAATTGAGTGCAGCACTCTTGAAGTATCTACCAGCTACCACCGGAATCGCCGGAGCTGCTATCGCCGCCCCAATCGCCGCCGGAATCGCCGGAACCGCCGCTGAACATGCCGCCCCAGCCGCCACCAGAATCACCGGAGTCGCTGCTAGAGCTATTGGAGCTACCGCCGCCGCTCCAGCCGCCACCGCCACCACTGCCCCAACCGCCACCATGGTGATGATTACCGCCACTATTCATCATAGAGCCGATAAACATCCCCGTCAGCAAATCGCCAAAATCGTTATCGCGATCGCGGCGCTGGCCCGAATATTGGCCACTTGGATATTGGCCGCCATACTGTTGGGGATGGCTTTGTTGGTAGGTTTGGGCAGCACCTTGAATAATTTGGGCTGCTTGATGGGCATAACCATTGGCTTCACGGGCACTTGCCGCAATCTTTTTAAGTTCCTCAGCATTGGCATTGGGGTTATATTGCCGCAGCGTTTGTTGGGCTTGGGTCAGCAAACTGCGCCCATTCGAGTTAGCTGGCAGCACATGACCATATTGGTTATACCACTGATTGGCATTGTTGAGTGATTGTTGGGCAACTTGAAACGCCTCTGAAGCTTCGCGCCGCAAGACTTCCAGCGATTGGAAGGTTTCGTACATGGCGCTATACAACGGAGCTGCTTGGCTAATAACCGTGTTATAGCCAGCAATTGCCGCATCCAACGCTCCAGCGCGGGCTTCTTCTTCATTGCGATCGGCAGAAAGCAACGAGGTATCGGCTTCGCTCAGCGTGCGACCCAAGCTATCGATTTTTTTACGATGCTCAGGCGTGGCCTCAACTGGGTGCAATTGAGCAAAATTTTGCAACTTGCCTAGCTCAGCTTGGGCTGCTTTGGCCAAATCTTTGGCTTGAGCACGCTTGGCGTTCATTGTTTCAACTTCAGAACGAGCGCCAGCCAAAGCTTGGTCGGCATATTGGCGAGCTTGAGTAACCTGTTGCAAGACGCTGATCCAATTGGGTTTTTCACGCGCCAATTGGCTTTCAACGTTTTGAATCAAGGCTTCGGCTTGATTCAAGGCTTTTTCGGGCACTTTGCCAACATCGGCATCGTTGTTACGCACATAGCCCCAACCAAGCTTAATATCGCGCTTGGCATCTTCAATTTGATGGGTTGCGCTTTTTTGGGCTTCGCGTAAATCGGCCAAGCGCTGGCTAATCGCGCTCAACAAGGTATCTGCATAGACCAAGCGACCTTCGGCAGTTTCCAAATCTTCCAAACCACCAGCCCAATCATCTTGATCGGGGGCAATTTTGGCTTGGGCAGTTTGCCAAAGTTGGTGGGCTTGAGCCACAGCTGAAGCTGCCTCGCTGCCATTGCCGCGAATATCACTCCACGATTCGGGAGCATATTGATTGACTTCGCTAAACTCGTTGCGGCTAGCTTCGAGGCGATTGTTCAATTCCAAGCCACGGGCATTAACCGCTTCGAGGCGTTGGTTGAACGATTGCTGAGTGTTAGCGAAATCTGGGCCAAGTTTATAGGCGCGTTGGGCAATTCGCTCAGCCTCATCGACCAAATCACTGGCATCAGTTTCGTTAATTTGAACCGCAGCATTTTGCAAAACTTGCTGACCTTCGGCAACCAACTGTTTCACGCCACTAGCGCGTTTGCCGCTTAACCCAGCCAAACTGTCTTCGGCGGCATTGAGTTGGGCTTCGGCGCTTTTTAGCCGATCAAGCAATGGCTGAAGTTTGATCAATTGTTCCGACGCTGCACTTGCAGATTGCCGCGCATCGTTAGCATGTTGTGATGCTAAGGCTGCGGCGGCCTGCGCCACTTGTTGTTGAATTGTGGCAACTTGGGCTTGCGCCTGTTGTCCACCGATTCGTTGCAACAAGTCGGCAGCGTCGGTTACCATTTTTTTGCGCGGTCAACCTCGCCTGGCGCTTGAGCATTGATCGTATCAAGCTCCTTGCGCAAAGCATCCATTGCTTGCAATTCGCTGGTAATTTGGCGTACTTGGTTGGTAATGCCATCGTAGCCACCAGCCGCGCCCTCTAAATCGGTCACCGATGGACTTGGCAAATCGCCGATTCGATCGTTAATATCGTCAAACTGCACTTTGAGCTGGGTAAAGCTACTTTCAACCGCCCGATGCCGTCGTTCTAATTCGTTGGCTTGGGTTGATGGATAGCTAATTTTATCGAAACGCTGTTTTTCAGCAGCATCGCGCATTGCCTGACCAAGGTCGGCAATTCCAACCCCAGCATTGCGTTTGGCTTGGTCAAAGCGAGCACGAGTATTGGCTTGTGCACCTAAATCGGCGGCTTGGTTAGAACGGCGCTTGAGCAGGCCAGGCACCACAAAAAAGCCAATCGCGACTAAGGCGATAATCACAATCACCCAAACTAAGCTTGAGCCAAGCCCGCTGCTGCTACTGCTGCTTTGTGAGCTGCTCGAAGCGGCTCCAGCTGGATCATTAATCACTCGCGCAGTTGCAGTCATGGCATCAACCAAACCACGAGTGGGGTCGTTGACCTTTAGTCCAGCATTCAGTTGATTATTACGAATCGAATCCGATTGATTGCCAGTGGTCAAAGCTTGATTGTAGTCGATACCTGGCAAAATCGAGCTATAGCGTGGGTCGAATGAAACATAATAGATCAAGACATTGCTTGGGCGATCGCCAGCTTTTGAGCTATTGCCAATCCCAAGCGATTTCAGGCGGCTATCCAAATAGGCAGTTTCAGTTTGACCATTGGTGCTATCAGTGAGTACCACCACCACCAACGCGCCTTTATCGGTTAATTGACGAGCCGCCGTATTGATCCGACTTTCATCAACATCAACCCCATTATTATCGATCACCACCCGCGCATCTTGGGCAAAACTAGGCGCAGCAAACAGCATTAAACTGAGCACCCAGAGCATAAGTATGCCCCAGCGACGTTGTTTCATAGCCAACCTCCAACAAGAAAGAACCGAGCTTGGATTAGCGAGCGAGACAGCCATAGCCTAATCCAAGCCATGGCTATAGCGGCTTAACCATAAGTACTACGCAAGTGCTTGCTCAAGGTCGCGCAATAAATCATTAATATCTTCGATTCCAACCGAAAGCCGCACTAAATTGGCGGGTACTTCAAGTTTCGAGCCAGCAACGCTCATATGGGTCATGCCAGCTGGCACTTCAATCAGCGATTCAATCCCGCCCAAGCTTTCAGCTAAGGTAAAGAGCTTGGTTTTGCTGACCATGGCGTTAGCAACTTCCGCCCCGCCCTTCAGCAAGATTGAGATCATCCCGCCAAAGCCGCGCATTTGCTCACGCGCCAAGTTGTGCTGAGGATGCGACGGCAAGCCTGGATAAATCACTTTTTCAACTGCTGGATGCTCGGTTAGGAATTGAGCAATTGCCAAAGCGTTGCGTTCGTGCTCGCGCATGCGAATGCTCAGAGTTTTGACTCCGCGCAAGACCAACCAGCAATCGAATGGGCCTGGTACAGCGCCAGCGGCATTTTGCAAGAACTTCAATTTTTCATACAGCTCATCGTTCGAGGTCATAATCGCCCCGCCAACCACATCGCTATGGCCGCCGATATATTTGGTTGTGCTGTGCAGCACCATATCCGCACCTAAGGTAATTGGGCGTTGGTTGTAGGGCGAAGCAAAGGTGTTATCAACAATCGTCCAAATGCCATGTTCACGGGCAACTTTGGTAATAGCAGCAATCGGCGCGAGCTTTAATAGCGGGTTGGTTGGGGTTTCCAGCCAAATCAAGCGAGTATTAGGCTTGATTGCCGCTCGAACCGCCTCAGGATCAGCCATATCGACAAAATCAAAGCTCAGGCCATGCTCAGTCATCACCCGTTGGAACAGCCGATAGGTGCCACCATAAACATCATCGCCACAAATCACATGATCGCCAGCCTTAAGCATAAGCATCAAGGTGGTTGAAGCCCCCAATCCCGAAGCAAACACCAAGGCATGTTTGGCCTCTTCCAGAGCGGCTAAACACGTTTGCAAGGCAGTGCGGGTTGGATTATCGGTACGTGAATATTCATAGCCAGTATGATCGCCAACTCCGCGTTGGGCATAGGTCGAAGTTTGATAAATTGGCACAATCACAGCGCCAGTTACTGATTCAGGGTCTTGCCCTGCATGAATCGCGCGGGTTGCAAAGCCATAATCCACAAGTGTGCTCCTTCGTATTGCAAAAAGGCGACATTGCCTCTATGCGATTATAGCACGCTGATTTTACAGAGTGAAGAAAATGCCTAAAACCACAAACGGCTCGCATAATGGAGCCGCTTGTGGGAGAGAAGAGAGAGGAGAAGGTTTGACTTTAGTATACATCAAGTACTATAAAACACCATCCCACATACTGGGGTTTTAGGGGTGATTTAGGGGGGATATTGAATGAAAGTTAATTTCCTTTAACCGTTGTATTGCATCCGCCGCCGTTGCCCCCTGCGAACATAACAAGTAAAGGCTTTGTAAACGGCACAAACTTGGTAAAATCGCCAACTCGGCTTCGGTCAATGGCCGAATTGATTGATAGCCAGCGATAATCGCCTGTTGTTGGGATGCCGTGCAGGGTTGCCAATTACGATACATGGTCAGGCCATGAACTGCCGTCCAGGCCAACTCAAGCACCAAGCAGCGCCAACCAACTTCTTCAAAATCCAGTACAGCTTGCAATTGATCGCCATTGAAAAGTAGATTGGCGGCTCGAATATCGTTATGGCAAACACCACTTGGCAGATGCTCTAGCCCTTGTTGGGCAAGTTGCGCCAATTCTTGTTGCAACGGCGCAGCATCCGCAGTATTGCCAAGCCATGCTGCCAAGCCCATACACACCTGTTCGAGCGGCAAAAGCACCTGTGGAAGTTGCCCAGCCTGTGGGTAAGCACTCAATATTCGCTGAAGCTTGGCAGTTTCTTCACCAATTCTCCATAACTGCTGGCTAGAATCAGGGTTAGGAGGTGTTCCATCAAGCCACCGTTGGAGATATACACATCGTTCGTTAATCTTAAGCACCCGTTGCTCAGCCGTGGTTGGGACGATCAACGGGACAGACATTTGTTGTACTGAAAGCCAGTGTTGAAGCTCAACACTTTGTTCGATTTGCCTATGGCGGTCACGATCAGCACTTATTTTGAAAATCCAACACTCCTGATCGTGCTTGAGCCAAATTATTGCATTGCCAGCACTAATGCTCCAACGCACAATTTGGATATCGTCGAGGCCATAGTGCTCGTGGAGCAGTGCGGACACCCACGCGCTGGCACTGGCCGCATCCCAGCCAAAACGTTGTTGTAAGGCTTGGGCTGCATCGCCAGTTTCCCACAAAAGATCGAGTTGTTGCATCATTTTAAACTCATGAAAGGATTGTTCAATGAAGAAATTTGGTTTAATTATTGGTGGTGTTATCGCCATCGCTGTGATTGGCGCAATTGCCTATACCTTATGGCTCACATCAGATGTAGAAGTATCTACGAGCACGCCAGTGGCTGCAACCTTGGTCTTGCCAACGACGGCTCCGACGACTGCGGCTGCTCCAGCCACTGCCACCACCGCCAGTGATAACACTGCTGCTGCTACTGCCACGACTGGCACCGAACCAACTACAGATGCTTCACAACCAGCCGCTGCTGGTGCAAAAATCTATCGCATTGATGCCAGTCAATCAAGTGCTAGCTACCAAGTGCGCGAAACCTTCTTGCAAGATAACAAAATCGTTGATGCAGTTGGCGTGACCAAAGCGATCGCTGGCGAGCTGTTGATCGATACTGCAACTCCAGCCAACTCACAAGTTGGCGAAATTGTGGTTGATATCAGCCAATTGCAATCAGATAGCGAACGCCGTGATAATGCGATTCGCCGCGAATGGCTCGAATCGTCGAAATATCCTAATGCTGTTTTCAAGAACGGGGTCATTAGCAATTTGCCCAGCGATCTCAAAGAAGGCGTTGAATTCAGTTTCCAAATCACTGGCGATATGACGATTCACGATACAACCAACCCATTGACCTTCGATGTCACTGCAACCTTGAATGGCGATACCTTGACCGGCAAGGCTACCACCAAATTCAATATGAGCAGCTTTAACGTTGATGCTCCTGACATCGGTGGCATGCTCAAGGCCGAAGATGAAGTTTTGTTGACCTTGGATTTGGTTGCTACCGCAGTCGCCCAATAACAACAATTGGCGAGGAAATGCAAAAACGCCCTGATCATTGCGATCAGGGCGTTTTTTTGAGGTTTAGACTAATTCGGCTTCAGGCTCGACACTGGGATTTTCCAACTCGGCAGCTTCACGCTCTGAACGTAACACCACTTCGTTATCCTCAAGCTCGATATGAATCTTATCGCCGTCTTTGAAGCGACCTTGTAGCAAGCCTTCAGCCAAGCCATCTTCGATCATATTGGTGATGACGCGGCGCAATGGACGAGCGCCGTAGGTTGGATCGTAACCACGTTTGGCCAACAGATCAAGGGTTTCATCAGTTACCAACAGATCAATTTGATGATCGACCAATTGCTTGCGCACGCGATTGACTTCCAAGCGGGCAATGTTGCGAATCTCGATATCGGTCAATGGATGGAAAATGATTGTTCCATCGATCCGGTTGAGAAACTCTGGTCGGAACATGCGCTTCAGTTCATCATCAACCTTCTTGCGGGTATCCTCAACATCGATCGTGTTGCGATTGCCACCGAAGCCAATCCGCGAACCACGCCGAATTTGTTCGGTGCCAACATTCGAAGTCATGATAATCACGGTATTGCGGAAATCGACGCGTCGGCCCTTGCCATCGGTCAAGTTGCCATCTTCCAACACTTGCAACAACAAGTTGAAGGTATCGGGGTGAGCTTTTTCGATTTCGTCGAACAGCACCACGCTATAGGGGCGACGGCGTACAGCGTCAGTCAATTGACCGCCCTCACCATAGCCAACATAACCTGGAGGCGAGCCAACCAAGCGCGAGGTATTGAAACGCTCTTGGAACTCCGACATATCGATTTTGATCAAGGCATCTTCTGAGCCAAACATAAACTCAGCCAAGGCCTTGGCCAGCAAGGTTTTACCAACCCCAGTTGGGCCCAAGAAAATGAACGAGCCAATTGGGCGCTTAGGATCTTTCAGGCCAGCGCGGGCACGCCGCACAGCCCGAGCAATCGTCGAAATTGGTTCCTCTTGGCCGATTACCCGCTCATGCAAATAGTCTTCCATCTTCATGAGTCGTTCGGTTTCTTCGCTGGCCAAGCGCATGACGGGAATCCCTGTCCACATTGCCACAACTTCGGCAATATCTTCTTGGGTTACATACGGCTTGCCTTTGCGTTGCTCCGAGCCACGGGTCTTTTCTTCTTCGTCTTCAAGATCGGTGATGCGCTGGAGCATACGCTCTTCGCGAACCCGTAGATCTTGCACGACTTCGAATTGGCCTTCTTCCAAGGCTGCATCTTTTTCTTTGCGAATCGCATCAAGCCCACGCAAGGCATCGCGTAAGGCCGATGGCGTGGCTGAGCGATACATGCGCACCCGCGAGGAGGCTTCGTCGATCAAGTCAATCGCTTTATCAGGCAAGAAACGATCGGGCACATAGCGAGCACTTAGCACGGCAGCGGCAGTAATCGCTTCGTCCTCAATTTGCAATTGATGGAAATCTTCGTAGCGAGTTTTGATGCCGCGCAAAATCTCGATCGTTTCTTCAATGGTTGGTTCATCGACCATCACTGGTTGAAAACGCCGTTCGAGTGCTGCATCTTTTTCGATATATTTGCGGAACTCATCAAGCGTCGTTGCGCCAATACATTGCAATTCGCCGCGTGAAAGGGCTGGTTTCAAAATATTGGCGGCATCGAGTGTGCCTTCGGCTCCACCAGCGCCAATAATCGTGTGGAATTCATCGATAAATAAAATACAACGGCTTTCTTTAATTTCGTCAACGACCCGTTTGAGGCGTTCCTCGAATTGGCCGCGATATTTGGTTCCAGCCACCAAAGCCCCCATATCAAGCGTTACCAAACGCTTGCCTTTGAGTGAATCTGGAACATCATCAGCGACAATTCGTTGCGCCAAACCCTCAGCGATCGCAGTTTTACCAACCCCAGGCTCGCCAATCAGGGCCGGATTATTTTTGGTGCGGCGTGACAAAATCTGAATCACGCGCTCAATTTCATCTTTGCGACCAACCACTGGATCAAGTCGGCCAGCTTCGGCCAACTCGGTCAAATCGGTTGAAAGCGCATCGAGATAGGGCGTTTTGCTTTGTTTGGCTTGGCGTTCGCCCCCAGCGCTTGGGCTAGGCGTGCTGCTGCCGCCAACCCCTTGACGCATCATGCGCATCACTTGGGTGCGAACCTGATCCAGCCCAACATTCATAATTTCGAGCACACCCGTTGCAACACCTTCGGCATTGCGCACCAAACCCAGCAAAATATGTTCGGTGCTGATATAGGTATGGTTGAGTTTGCGAGCTTCATCGATTGCATACTCAAAAACTTTTTTGGCGCGGGCGGTTAAATCAATCTCGGCAGTCGAGCGTGGACCATCGCCGTGGCCAACAATAAATTCAACAGCATTGCGGGCTTTTGTGATGGTCACACCAAGTTCAGCCAACACACGAGCGGCGACCCCTTCACCTTCCAAAATCAAGCCCAGCAATAAATGCTCGGTGCCGATGTAAGGATGATTAAACGCTCGCGCCTCTTCTTGGGCAAAGCTCATCACTTGCTTAGCGCGGCGGCTCATTTTGTCGTATGCACCCATATGTTTGCTCCAAAGCGAGGCAACCTTAGGATGAGTAAGATTGGGCCTCGGCGTGTTATCTATGACAAATAGTCGATGCTGCTGAGTGCCGATAGGCGGACATTGCTGGTCGGAAATGCTCTCGAAACTGGGGCAGCATCTCGGCTTCATTCTTTGGCAATGGGTGTGCCGCATCGGAAGCGTCGTGCATTAATTGTATCACTATCTTCAGATCAGTCATGCCCGTTTGAGTTAGCGTTTTGCTTGAAACGGACATGACCGTTGCAGCAGGGGAACCAGCAGGGTTTTCACAGACCCAGCACCTTCTCCGCTCCCATTCCGTTATTCTTCGTCTTCGGCTGCAGCGCTTGGTTCTTCGGTTGCTGTTTCAGCAGTTGCTTCAGCGGTTGCTTCAGCGCTGCCACTGCGGGTACTCAAGCCAATCCGCTTGCGCGTTGGGTCGATCCGAATAATGCGGGCTGAAACGCTATCGCCTTCATTAATCACATCGCGTGGGTGCTGAATCCGTTCATCACTCATTTCTGAGATGTGGATCAGACCTTCGATGCCATCTTCAAGCCGGACAAACGCGCCAAAGGCGGTCAATTGAGTAACAACCCCTGAAACGCTTTGGCCAATTTGGTAGCGGTCGGTAACGGTTGTCCAAGGCTCAGCTTGGGTGCGCTTGATACTCAGCGCGATGCGTTTTTTATCTTCATCGACGCTTAAAATATAGACGCTGACTGCATCGCCAACTTTCAGCACTTCCTCGGGATGTTTGACGCGGCTCCAAGAAAGCTCGGAAAGGTGAACCAAACCGTCTGCTCCGCCAATATCGACAAACGCGCCGAAATCGCACAAACTGGTTACGCGGCCAGTGCGAACTGCGCCTGGTTCCAGTTTTTCAAGCAGTTGATCCTTGCGCGAATCGCGAACCTCTTGGACGGCTTGGCGCTCGGATAGAATCAGCCGATTGCGCGAACGATTGATTTCGATAATTTTCAGTGGCAAGGTTTGGCCGACCAGTTTTGCCATATCCGATTGTTTTTGGACATCGGAGCCACGGCTGACGCTGCTGACCTGTGATGATGGCACAAAGCCACGCACCCCACTTAAATTAACCAACAGACCACCCTTGTTATAGTTGGTCACGGCGGCGTGAATCACATCGCCAGCCTCATGGTTGACTTGCAAGGCTCGCCAACTCTTTTCTTGGCGTGCTTTATCTATCGACAACACGATACGCCCTTCAGCGTCTTCGGTTTGAACGACTGTAACAAGCAAGACATCGCCAACCTTGAGTTCGGCGCGTTCTTCCGACGACAGACTGGTCATCTCGCGGCCTGGCACCACGCCTTCCGACTTGGAGCCAATATCGACCAACACCTCGTCGCGATCAACGCGAACAATCGTGCCATCGACCGAATCACCATACTTGAGATTGCGATAATCGTGGGCTGGATCACGGAGATACTCCTCCAGCAGGGCACGATCATCATCGCCAGAATAATCGGCCTGTGGGGTCGCGTTCAATCCTGTGCTGGGAAGCACATCAGATTGATCCATGCCCGGTTGTGTTTGCTCGTCCATAATGAGTCGTCCTTTTGCCAAAAGAGGATTCCCGAGGAAGGGCGGACAGCGTGAAACCGATATGAAAATTATACAGAAGCAGCATGCAAAAGGCAAGGTTTTTTTCGGGCCTTGGGCTTCGGTTGTTGGGGATCGGGGATCGGCAAGCGTACAAACAGCATAAAACGTTGACAATTTGATCCACAAAGGGCACGAAGGAAGAATGGCTATTGGCTTTTGGCTTTTGGCAGCATTGTAATTCCACGCCATGTTCCGATAGTCCAGAGCCTTCAGCCTGTAGCCATATTTCCTCCGTGTTAACTCATATTGTTGCCTTTTGATTTCATCCCTTATAGTTACCCTAACAACATAGTGGAGTTTTGGCATGGAAATGTGGCATTTTACCGCAAGGGTTATAGCAATTGAGCAGCTCGCCGATGAGAATTTATTGATTTTGGGATTGGCCGATAAGACTGATCAGCCAGCTGAATATCTAACGATCCAGCGTAGTTTTGATCAAGATGACTTCGAAGCCGAAGCTAGTGATTTGGATGGGTATTGTGTGTGCTTGCCCAACGGCGCAACTGATTATCGCTGTATCGAACGCTGGGAACTTGAATTAGGCCATCTGCACATTCATTTTAATCAACCAGCGCAAGCGGTTTTCCAACTTGCAGGCGTTGATCTGAGCTTAATCATTGATGATCAACAACATCAGCAACTCCAGCAAACATTAAACCAATTGTTGACTTGAAAGAGTATTGATAGTTTCATCTACGAAGGGTAAGGCTTATTGGCTATTTGTAATGGTTTATAGCATTAATAACCGCCAGTGTTCCCTCACCCCCTCTCCCGCACACGAGGCGAGGGGGAACCGCTCTAGGAGTGCACCCCTCGCCCGCCGCAGTGTGCGAGGGGCTGGGGGTGAGGGCATGAGGTCATGGTTGCCAACCGAATAACCATTACAGCTATTGGCTATTGCCATCATTACAATTCCACTATCATGTTCCGATAGCCCAGAGCCTTCATCCTATAGTTCTTCATCAAGTCGTTGGCTATTGCCTATTGCCTTTTGATTTCATCCTTCATCCTTCACACTTATTAATACTCTGCTAGTTTTTTTCTGGCCTAAATTGTGCGATGATACCAGTGTGCAATGTGGCACAGCGGAATCGGGCATACAGCTCATGCAATGGAGAATCTGGCTTGATTCGACCTGTTCGCTTGGTAGATAGTCTTGAGTTGCGGCGCACGCCGTACACCTATATGTTGTTGGGCAGCGAGCATGTGCTGGCGGGCAACCATCGACCGTTGGGCTTTGCGTTACGCTGTTTAATGCCTTTTGCCCAGGATCGCCATACCTTGGTTTATCATGAGCGTGGCCTGCGTGGCTATGTCCAAGGCTGGTATCGTTTAAATAGTGCTGATGCCGATTTGGTGTATCTGGCATCGCAACCGTTTCGGCGTGGCATGCGCCAACCAACCGACCCCGATGTTTGGTATCGTTTGTTAGAAGCATTTGTGGTGCGCATGGGTTCGCGCAATATCGAGCGTATCTTCGCACCGTTGGCCTCGAACTCACCACATTTAGAAGTTTTTCGCCAACTTGGCTTTCAAAGTTATGCGACGCGGCAGGTTTGGCGGACTTTAACTCCCGATGTTGCCGAAGGTAGCTCAATTATTGTGTTACGCCCACAACAGCGTCGCGACCCGCATGCAATCCAACGATTGTATGAGGCGATCACCCCAGCAACTGTTGTACGATATGAAGGACGAACATCACGATCGTGGCAATTGCCGGTCGTTGCCCGTCATGGGGTTCGTCAGCGCTCATGGGTGCTTGGGCGCGATGGCCGAGATGATATTTTACGGGCGGCCTTGCATGTGTGGCTTGGCCCACACGCCGCAGTTATGAGCCTTCTGATCGATCCTGCTGAGCAACGCTTAGCCTCGTCGGTTATTCGATTTGGAATGAGCCAATTGGCCAATGCCCATCAAGGTGTCGTCTATCTCCTTTTGCCAGAATATCATGGCGAGTTGCATCACAACTTGGAGGAAATCGGCTTTGAACATATTGGAGATCAACGCCTGACGGTCAAGGAACTCACAGTGCCACTACGCAATCCATTGTTGCGGCCTGTGATCGAAGGAACGCGAGAAAGCGTCGTCAATCCGTCGCTGTCATCGTCGGTTCAATCCGAACCGTGTATCTAACACACCCCGGCGTGTGTTTGAGAGGGATGCAACTATGTTAGATCGTCGCGAAATTACCCATAATATCGATCTGTTGCTGTCAACCTTGCCGCCACGTTTGGCCGAGCCGTTGGCAACCCATGAACAGAAAGATCAAGTTATAGAAATTGTCATGGATTTGGGGCGCTTGCCCGAGGCGCGTTTTCGCCACGACCAATCAAGTTTCCTTAGCGAAACTGAGGTCTCGCGCGAAGATCTCGATTATGTGACCGAGCGGATTGGTCAATTTGGTGAAGATAATCGCGCTGGGATTCAGCGCACGCTGCACCGCATTTCAGCCATTCGCAACCGCTCTGGGGTGGTGATCGGTCTGACCTGTCGGGTTGGCCGCGCCGTTTATGGCACAATCGAAATCGTGCGCGATTTGGTCGAGGCTGGTAAATCGATCTTGATTCTGGGCAAGCCTGGGACAGGTAAAACCACCATGCTGCGCGAAGTCGCCCGCGTCTTGGCCGACGACTTTCTCAAGCGGGTGGTGATCGTCGATACCTCGAACGAAATCGCTGGCGATGGCGATATTCCTCACCCAGGGATTGGTCGCGCTCGGCGAATGCAAGTAGCTCGGCCAGCCGAACAGCACAATGTGATGATCGAAGCGGTCGAAAACCACATGCCCCAAGTCATTGTGATCGATGAAATTGGGACGGAGTTGGAAGCTCAAGCTGCTCGCACCATCGCCGAACGTGGGGTGCAATTGGTTGGTACGGCTCACGGGAATACCTTGGAAAACCTGATGCTCAACCCAACTCTCTCCGATCTGATCGGCGGGATTCAGGCAGTAACCTTGGGCGATGAAGAAGCTCGACGGCGGGGAACCCAAAAAACCGTGCTCGAACGCAAAGCGCCGCCAACCTTCGATGTGTTGGTCGAAATTCAAAGCTGGGACGATGTAACGATTTATCAAGAAGTCGCTTCAGCCGTCGATTCGATTTTGCAGGGCAATGAGCCAACCGCCGAACAACGCACCAAGGACGAGCAAGGCGAAATTGTGGTGCACGAAGGCCGCCCAGAACGGCTTGATAGCGAAGCTAGCACCATGCTCACGCGGCGTGGCGGCTATCGCAGCCGTGAACGCGACCGTGATCGTGACCATGGCGAACGCGACTGGCGGCGTAAAAGCGAACGGCGTGAAGCCCAACGCGAAGAGCGCGAACGCTATAGCTTGGCACTGAATGGCAGCACTAGCCCAAAAACCGAAGAACCAAGCGTGCTGGTTAAAAAGCCTGGTAAAAATGCGCCAGCCAAGATTTTTGCCTTTGGGGTTAGCCGCAATCGCTTGGAAAAAGCCTTAGATCGTTTGGGCATTACTGCTAGTTTGGTGCGCGAAATGGAACAAGCCACGATGGTGATTACGCTGAAAAATTACTATCGTCAGCACCCAACTCGGCTGCGTGATGCCGAAGAACGTGGAATTCCAGTGTATGTGCTACGCTCGAATACCCAAACCCAAATGGAAGAATGCCTCGGCTCGGCCTTCGAAATCAGCATCAGTCCTAGCGACCCGCTGAGCGAGGCCATGGAAGAGGTTGAAGAAGCAATCAGTCAAGTCATGGATGGCTCAACCGAAAGTATCGAACTGAGTCCGCAAAGTTCCTATGTGCGTAGGTTGCAACATCAGATTGTTGAGCGGTACAATCTACAATCAGAAAGTACTGGCAAAGAACCACGTCGCCGCATTCGGATCTTTCGCTAAAATCGGCAACGTGGCCTCAACTTGTTGGACTGTAGGGGAACCATGAGCTTGTTCATTACCTTTGAAGGCCCAGAAGGTAGCGGGAAGAGCACCCAAGCCCGCTACCTCAAGGATTATCTACAACAGGCTGGCTATCCAGTCATCTTAACTCGTGAGCCAGGCGGAACGCCAATTAGCGATGCTGTGCGGCGGCTTGTGCTCGATGGTCAATGGACGGCGATGGAGCCGACAACTGAAACGCTTTTGTTTGCTGCCGCTCGAGCTCAGTTAGTTGGCGAGGTGATCTTGCCCTATCTGAAACTGGGCGGCATTGTTTTGTGCGATCGCTACGCCGATTCGACCTTTGCCCACCAAGGCTATGGCTTGGGCCGTAACTTAACCGAGCTACGCGAAATCACCCGCTTTGCAACGGGCGGCTTACAACCTGATCTGACCTTCTTTTTGGATTTGCCCGTTGAGCAAGGCTTGCAGCGCAAACGTAAACAGCGCGACGATTTTCGTGAATCAAGCCAATTAGCCTTGCCCTTGCCCCACCTGCCCCAACCAAGCCCCAGCCAAAACGAACATTGGAATCGGCTTGATGCCCGCGAAATTGCCTACCATGAACGAGTGCGCAGTGGCTACCTTGAGATGATCGCCGCTGATCCACAACGTTGGCAGGTGTTTGATGCAGGAATTGAGCGCGAAAGCCTCACCGAGCAACTGCTTTTGGCAGTCCAGCCACATCTCACCACGATTAAAACCTTGAGCTAAAACCCGCCGTATAAGCTGCATCTCAGTCGAGCATCAGGCTGAGATGCGCTTAGGCGTTGGTTTGATATGGTACAATATCCCAATCGTGGCAAATTAATTGCCAGTATTCTAAACCCATGCAATCGCCTCAAACAGCCGAGGCCTTCTTCAGGAAAGCATAGGAACATGACAGAAATTATTGCAGAACTTAAAAGCATCTTGCCAATTGTTGGCATGATTGTTGGGGGCTATTTGGTGCTCTTATGGGTTGCCTCGCTGGTATGGAGCTACCGCGATATTGCTAGCCGCTCCAACGATATTTTGGTGCAAGTGCTTTCAACCTCAATGGCCTTCTTTTTGCCATTTGCTGGGTTGTTGTTATATATGTTGGTGCGCCCTCGCGAAACGCTCAGCCAAAAATACGAGCGCGAATTAGAAGAAACCTTTATGCGTCGCGATATTGAGGATGAGCATGTTTGCCCAAATTGCCAACGCAGCATTCAGGCCGATTTTATTCTGTGCCCACATTGCCAAACCCATTTGCGTCGCAACTGTGGCAACTGCGATCGGGTGATCGATATGACCTGGCAGGTTTGCCCTTACTGCGCAGCTCCAGCCAACACCCGCATCAACAGCCAACCATTGCGCCAGCCAGAATATGAACAACAATACGCCCGCTAGTTCGCAAATTTGCCCAATTTGTAATCAGCCCGTTCAGCCAATGCCCCGCTATCCGCGCTATGTTTGCGTCGATTGTCGGGCATTGGCGGTTGATCAGCATGGCCGTCAGGTTGAGTTTTTCAACACGGGTTTCTTAGGCACTGGCTGCGCTGGTAGCTATCGTGATGATCAATCGGACTATCCTTCTGATCAGTGTTGGATCAACGGACAGCGCTGCACCGCCCGAGAAGCGCGTTTCGGCGGGATTGTGATTGAGGTAGCAGCCCATGAATGAGCAGGAGCATTGGCAAGGCTTTATCACCGCCTTCAACGAGGAGCGTTTTGTTGATGGGGTTTTGCAATTGGAAGAATTGTGGTTTCCCAGCCGCAACGATCTTTATCGTGGCCTGATTCGGCTGTCAGTAGCGCTCAACCAATTGCGTTTGGGAATTGTCGATAGCCCACGCCAATTGCTGGCCAGCGCCTACGATATGCTAGCTCCCTTTGAAACCAACCAGCACAACCTCGATATTCGCCGTATTCGCGAATACATTCAAGACTGCGCCAGCTTGATTCCGGCTGATCTACGAACTGGTCAAGGCCGTATCGATTGGGATTTGGTTCCACGAATTCAGCTCTAGAAATTCCCGCTACATTTCCCTAGTCAGGCTCAATTTAATTGACATAGAACATATGTTCGTGTATACTCGAAGCACAAATTCTCCAAGTTGCTGCTTGTAATCCACGGTGCGCACCATTGCTTAAAAGCTTGATTCAAGCTTGATTCTAGACTTTTACCAGCCGCCATGCTTGGAGCCTTGCAACGATTGAGTACAACACGAAGGGTAACCGAGATGCAGATTGAGCCAATTCAATTAACCCATAAACGCCATAATTATTTGCCGATGGCCTTTTTATGGCGGGGTATCAGCCATCAGGTCGCTAAGATTGAACGAGTTTGGAGCAAAGAGGCGCGTTGGGCACGACCACCACGCCACTATTTTCGGGTGCGTTGCACCAACGATCAGGTTTACAACATTTTCCAAGATGTACGCTTAAATGCGTGGTGCGTTGAACGCTAGAGGAGGCCGACCGTGTATTTAGCTTGGTTTGATGATCATCCGCGTAAAGAATTGCGCTTCAAAATTGCCGAAGCGATTTTTGCCTATGAAGATCGTTTCGGCGAACGTCCAAATGTCGTGCTGGTCAATGCTACCCAAATTTTCAACGAAGATGTTGAAGGGGTGCGGGTGGTTTCACGGCCTTATGTTCGCAAAGATAACTTTTGGGTTGGCATCGAAGGTCTCGTTGCTAGCTCGTAACCCCATGGCCCTTCTATAAGATTTGTGTTAATTCTTCTCTAGTCTGCCCGTTTTCAAAATCGACTTGTGGCACAATATATTGGGATACGCATATCTGCGTAATTCAATATATTGTGTTACGAGGAATTTATGTCATTGTTCGAGCCATATACGCTGCCTGTTAGCGGTGTTACCCTGCCCAATCGTCTCGTTCTCGCCCCCATGACCACCTATTCGGGCACGCCTGAAGGCCAAATTAGCCCAGGTGAAGTGGCTTTATTGCAACGCCGTGCCGCTGGCGGCTTTGGAACCGTTATCACCGCTGCTTGTTACGTTGATAGGGCTGGCCAAGCCTTTATCAATCAATGGGGCTGCGATAATGACGACAAGCTCGATTCATTACGTCAAGCAGCTAGCGCCATCAAGGCCGAAGGCGCAATCGCCATTCTGCAAATTCACGATGGCGGGCGCATGGCCGACCCCAAGGTGTTGATCGAGCCAGCGCCACGCTCAGCCTCAGCCGTTGCCGCCGAACGCCAAGGCTCCCTCGAACCTCGGGCAATGAGCGCTGCTGAAGTCGAAAAAAGCATCGCCGATTTTGTGGCAGCCGCCAAACGGGCAGCAGTCGCAGGCTTCGATGGCGTTGAAATTCACGGCGCAAATACCTATTTGATTCAACAATTTTTCTCGCCGCATTCCAACCGCCGCGACGACGAATGGGGTGGCGACTTGGAACGACGCTTGCGCTACCCAATTACTTTAGCCAAAGCGGTGCGCGAAGCCGTTGGCGATCAGTTTATTGTGGGCTATCGCTTCTCGCCAGAGGAGATCGAAAATCCAGGCATTACGATTGAAGATACCTTAGTTTTGGTTGATCGTTTAGCCGATTGCCGCTTGGATTACTTGCACATTTCTTTATGGAATTATGCGGCTGGCTCGATGCGCAACCCCGAATCAACCCAACGACTGAGCCCTTTAGTCATTGAAAAATTGGCTGGGCGGGTTCCCTTAATGGCAGTCGGCAGCATCGAAACGCCTGAACAAGCCGAATTACCCTTGCACGATGGAGCCGAACTCGTGGCACTTGGACGGGTCGCTTTGTGGGAGCCAGACTGGCCAAATAAGGTTAAAGCAGGCCGCAGTGATTTACGCCAAGCCTTGCCCGCCAAAGATGGCGATGTGATTTGTAGCTTACCAAAGCCATTGTATGAGCTGTTAATCCAACGCACTGGCTGGGTCAAAGTCGCCGCTGAGTAAGGAGCAAGCTTTAACGCAGAGGCGCAGAGTGGATCATTTCTTTCCCTCACCCCCTCGCCCCCTCCTTACAAGGGTAGGTTGTTAACAATGCTTGAGTGGGATGGATCGTCAATTGGCATGCCCTCACCCCCTAACCCCCTCTCCCGCCCGCGAGGCGAGGGGGAATCGCACCACCATGATTATTTGATCGCCCCTCTCCCGCCGCAGTGGGAGAGGGGTTGGGGGTGAGGGGTCGTAAAACCTACCCTTGTAAGCTAGCCCCCTCGCCCGCTGGGCGGGCGAGGGGGAATCAACGCTGGAACTCCCTGAATCCAGATCCCTCGCTCCGATCCCCAACCCCCAGTAACCGATCCCCAATGCCTACAATGTCTCAATCAAACGAGCCAGCAAGGCAGCCCGTGGGGCAAATTGGCTGATCGAAAGCCATTCATCGAAGCTATGCGAATCACTGCCCCAGCCACCAAGCCCATCGAGGGTTGGCACACCGATCGCCGACGTGAAATTGCCATCCGAACCGCCGCCAGTGCCACTAGCTTTAATCGGCAAATCCAATTGATTGGCAATTTGCTCGGCAGCAGCATATAATGCCATTGTGGCAGGCGTTTGTTCCATGGCTGGGCGATTTACGCCACCTTCTAAAGTTAATTTTGCGCCAGCCAAATGGGGCACTAATTGATGCAGCGCTTGATCAACCCGTTCCGCCTCGCCAACTTTTAATGCCCGCACATCGATCGTGCAATGGGCCTCGGCGGCTACAACATTGGTGGCAGTACCACCATTAATTTTGCCAATATTGATCGTTGTGCCAATTTCAGGCCGCGCCAAGGGCAAAATCTGGCCAATTTGGTAGCTTAATTCGTGAATCGCGCTAATGCCAAGCTCCGGGGCTACCCCCGCATGCGAGGGCTTGCCAGTAATTGTTAAGTCATACATACTGACACTTTTGCGCCATGTTTTGAGCCAACCACCCTCTTCTGCTGATTCGATAATCAAGGCTGCGCGACAACCGCGAGCCTGTTCTTCAATATACCGTCGGGAGGTTGGGCTACCAATCTCTTCATCGGTCGTAATTAAAAATTTCAAGGGGCGGCTGGTCCAGCGGCTAAAGTGGCGTAAGGCTTGCAAGGCGGCGCAAGTCAGCAAAATACAGCCCTTCATATCGCTGACTCCAGGCCCACGCACCACATCGCCATCGATGCGGAACGGAAATTGATCAATCGTGCCTGGCGGATAAACGGTATCAACATGGCCCACAATTAGCAATGGTTCGCCCTCGCCTGGCCAACTTGCCAACAAATGGTCGGCTTGGGGCTTGCCATTATATTTGCGCACACTTGCACCAAGCTTACTCAAACGCTCGCCAACCACGTTGACCATCCAAGAAACCGCCGTAATATCACGGGTAAACGATTCAATTTCGATCCATTGACGCATTTCATCCAGCAGATCGGGTAGGCAAGCATCAACATAGGTTAAAAGCTGACGAGGCATGGGCTTCCTCCATCACTAAGCAGTCGTAGCTGTATTGTACCGCAGCCAGCGCCTATACCAACTTAATCGCCGCAATCAGGCCTATCTTGCATCAGCATAGCGAGCGTGCTATGCTGCATTTTGGTCGTTGCTAGGAGGTGGGTATGTCCCAAATGGAGTTCCTACGTCGAGTCCCACTATTTGCCGATCTTTCGCTCGAAGGCTTGCAAATGCTCGATAGTCAGGCGCGAATTCGTGCGTTGCCAGCCGATGCCTGGTTGTTTCACCAGCGTGATCGTGGCGATGCTTGTTATGTGGTAGTCAGCGGAACCTTGCGGCTGGTGCTTGAGCAAGGTAGTTCTGAGGAAACGACCCTTGGGTTGTTGGGGGTTGGGGCATTTTTTGGCGAGCTAAGTTTATTGGAGCCTGATGGAACCCGCGCCGCTGGGGCAATCGCGGTGGTGCAAAGTGAAGTTTTAGAGATCCCAATTGCCGCCTTTGAAACCTTATTACACACTTACCCCGCCATTGCCTACAATATGTTGCGGCGGGTCGCGGCTCATGTACGGCGCTCCGATGAACGGCGCTTAGAAGATTTACGCCATAAAAATCGGCTACTGACTGATGCTTACACCGCGTTGGAGCAAGCCCAAGCTGAAGCTCTACGCCGTGCTCGCGCCGCCCGCGAATTGGAGTTAGGCCGCGAATTACAGCGCCGACTTGTGCCGACCATCTTTCCTAATCTGCATGGCGTGGTGATTGCTGCCGCCACCTTTCCTGCCTATGAGATGAGCGGTGATTTCTATGAGGTGCGCCAACTGAGCGAGCATATGCTCTCGATTGTGATGGCCGATGTTTGCGATAAGGGCGCTGGAGCTGCTTTGGTTATGGCCATGGCCAAAGGTTTGTTGCTGGGGATGGATCAGCGCCATCCGTTGGCTTTGGTTGAGCGTTTCAACCAACTGATTCGGGCAACAAACCTTGATGCTGCCGTGATTACCATGGTTTATTCGCATTTGGATATTGCACGACGGCGCTTTACCTATGTACGGGCTGGCCACGATTGGCCATTACATTATCGCTCCAAACAAGGCCGCGTGACCATGCTTGAGGGCGGCGGCATGCCAGTTGGCATCACTGAAGAAGCTTTTTTCGAAGAGATGCATACCGATTTAGAGCCAGGTGATGCCTTGGTGTTTTATACCGATGGCTTGTGCGATGCCCGCAACTTCGCTGGCGATACCTATGGCCGTGAACGCTTGATTTCAGCGGTGCAAGCCTATGGTCGCCTGCCTGCCCATGGGTTGGCCGATGCCATCCTTGGTGATGTTCGCGCTTTTCAAAGCGGCACACCACCAATCGACGATTTAACCTTGCTGGTCGTTAAGTTCAATCCTGAAGCGTAGCATCACCAGAAACGAATATCGTTATAATGCAACTATAGTTTTTTTGCCAAACGATAATGTGAAACCGTTATCATGGCGATGTTGCGGAGAAACCATGCGATTTGTAACCCTCAAAACTGCGGTTGGGCCACGTCCAGGCATTGTGCTTGGCGATCGGGTGATGTTGCTCGATGGCTATCAATCGCTCCAAGCCTTAATCGAAGCAGGCGATGCTGGCTTGGACACAATCAAGGCGGCCTTGCCCGACTATCAAAGCCGTGCAGGCATCCAATTAAATATGGATCAATTGTTGGCTCCCTTGCCCCGCCCATTGAAAAATGTGTTTTGTGTGGGCCTTAATTATGCAGCCCACGCTCGTGAATCGTTGCAAGCCAAAGGGCTAGAAGTCAAAATGCCCGAGCATCCGGTATTTTTCACCAAACCACCAACCGCCATCAACAGCCCAACTGGCGAAATTGTGATTGATCCAGCAGTTTCCGAACGGATTGATTGGGAAGTTGAATTGGGTGTGGTGATCGGCAAAGCTGGCAAAAACATCAGCCACGAGCAAGCCATGGAGCATGTTTGGGGCTATACGGTGATTAACGATGTTTCGGCGCGAGATTTACAAATGCGCCATCAGCAATTTTTCAAAGGCAAAGCGCTCGATGGCTCATGCCCAATGGGGCCGTGGATCATCACCAGCGATGAGTTGACCGACCCGCATAATTTGGTGGTTCGGCTACGCGTCAACGGCGAGATCAAACAGGAGTCTAATACCAACGATCTTATTTTTAATATTCCTACATTAATTCATGTGCTTTCCCAAGGCATGACCCTTGAGCCAGGCGATATTATTGCAACTGGCACACCGGCTGGCGTAGGTTTTGCGCGTACTCCCCAAGAATTTTTACGCCCAGGCGATTTGCTCGAAACCGAAGTTGAGGGCATTGGTATTCTTCGTAACCCTGTCGTGGCAGGCTAATGTTTATAAAAACAGCATTCTGACAAAACTACATTATTTCCAGAATGCTGTTTTTTTGTGGCCTAAATCAGATATTTAATCATTCTATCGCCATAATAAATCCCCATCTAGCTAGCTAATATCGGACATTACGCCTACTTCATGTCATCCAAACATATATCGACTTATCGCGATAAGACAATAGTTAATAAATTTGACAAATCATCTAATTATTTTTATAGTAGACTCATTCACAAAATCCTCTCCAAATTCCCCTCAATGTTGTGTGGAACACGCCTCAGGAGGTTATGGCATGGTTCGATCCCGTTGGGTATTTGCCTTACTTGCGATTACCGTTTTATTATCGGTCATCGGGGCTAAGGTGCCGTTCACCGCTGCGCAAAATCAAGCCAGCACTTCCGACCGTCCATTAGCATTGGCGCAAGGCTTGAAGGATTTGAACACAGTAGCCCAGATTGCTGTGCCAGAACTTGACCTTGCCAAAGAACGTGCTGATGCCGCTAAGCGCCCAAGTAATTTGCCAACGCGTTTCGCCAAAGATTACCAAACCACGCTTGACATCAAGCAAGTGGCTTCAATCGAAATTGTTGGCAATCGTACCGTCGCTCGTTTACGCATCGACGCACCAAAGGCCTTGTCGATCAACGTAGGCTTTACCAGCTACAACCTCCCCAAGAGTGGCCAATTGTTTCTCTATAGCCCTGATTATCGCTCAATTCTTGGGCCATACAGTGCTGCTGATAACGAAGAGCACGGCCAATTATGGACTCCAATCGTCGCTGGCGATCAAATGGTTATCGAATACAGCGCCGATAGTGGCGAGTTTGCCCTTGCCGATTTGACCTTGAGCGCAATTAACCGTGGCTTCAGTGGCTTCGGTATTCCCCGCGATCTGTTGGTCGATAAATCTGGCTCGTGTAACGTCGATGTGGTCTGTCCTGAGGGTGATGACTGGCGGGCCGAAATTAACTCAGTTGCCGCTTATACCCGCAATGGCTTGGATATGTGTAGTGGTGCATTGATCAACACCACGGCCAACGACCAAAAACCCTACTTCCTAACCGCGAATCACTGTGGCATCACCGCAGAAAACGCAGCAACGGTCGTAACCTATTGGAATTACGAATCAACCCTGTGTCGCACGGTTGGCTCAGCCGAGAACGGCACGCCATTGCCCAAGCCCAACACCACGATGACTGGGGCAACTTTACTGGCCAACTATGCCGCATCCGACTTTGCCTTGATTGAACTTGATGACGAAGTTCCAACCGAATATGCCCCATTCTGGTCTGGTTGGAATGCCCAAAGTGGCGACTTCCCCAGTGTTGTGGCGATTCACCACCCTGGCGTTGAAGAAAAACGCATCAGCTTCGAAAACCAAGCAACCCAAACCACCGATTACCTTGGCACAACCGTCCCAGGCGGCGGCACCCACATTCGGGTCATCGACTGGGATCTGGGGACAACTGAAGGTGGTTCATCAGGCTCACCATTGTATGATCCCAATCACCGGATCGTTGGTCAGCTCCATGGTGGTTATGCCGCCTGTGGTAACGACCGCGACGACTGGTATGGCCGGATTTCGGTTTCGTGGAACGGTGGCGGCTCAAGCACAAGTCGCTTGAAAGATTGGCTTGATCCAACTAACTCAGGCTCATTAGTGCTTGATGGCACAGGTGGAACGCCAGCCTTCACTATGAACGTCAACCCTGCGAGCGTGGCAGTTTGTGCGCCTGTTTCAGCCCAAACAACGGTTAACCTCGGTTGGGTTCAAGGCTTCAGCGAGCCAGTAACCCTCTCGGCCAGCAACTTGCCTGCTGGGGCAACTGCCAGCTTTACGCCAAATCCAGTTATTTCGCCAACCTTAAGTAGCCAACTCACGATTGGCAACCTCAGCACAGCAATGGCAGGCGATTATAGCGTGGTTATCCGTGGCGATAGCACGACGATTAGCCGCACCACCGACCTCGATCTTAGTATCTCAGGCGGTTTGCCAAGTGCTGCCCCAAGCTTGACGGCTCCTGCTAATAATGCGACCAACGTTAGCGAAACCCCTGCATTCAGTTGGTCAAGCGCTGCTGGTGCAACCAACTACGTGCTGGAAGTTGCTAGCGATGCCAGCTTCAGCAACTTGGTTTACACCGCAACCACTGAGTTGACCAGCTTGACCAGCGCTCCATTGAGCACCAACACCAAGCACTACTGGCGCGTCCGTGCTGCCAATGCTTGTGGAGTCAGCGCCAATAGCAGCATCTTCAGTTTCACCACCGAAGCTGCGCCAGGCGATTGTCCAATTGGCACCGAAACTGTGGTTGCCTTCAACGAAACCTTTGATAGCGACCCAAGCTGGACTCACGGCGGCACTGGTGATACCTGGGCCCATGGCGCGTTCGGCTATAACGGTGGCAACGGCATCAAGGCAATTGACCCTGACTCGACATCTGATCAATGGATTACGACTCCAGCTATCAGCTTGACCGAAGGGTTGACTCCAACGTTGCAATTCTGGAACTCGCAAACCATCGAAGATCGCAATGCTGGTGGCTGTTATGACGGTGCATTGGTTGAAGTTTCAACTGATGGTGGCTCAGCTTGGAACCAAATTCCAAACTCAGCCTTGTTAACCGACCCGTATAACGGTGCAATTAATGCATCAACCAACCCACTCAATGGTAGCCAAGCTTGGTGTGGAGACCCCCAAGATTGGTTGAAGAGCGTGGTTGATTTGAATGCTTACAACGGCCAAAGCGTGATGTTCCGCTTCCGCCTTGCATCCGACGATTCGGTTGGCCGCCCTGATGGCTGGAAGATCGATAACGTCAGTGTTAAGGCTTGTGTTGCCGAAGCTGAGCCAGAAGGCCCATCGTTGGTCTTCTTGCCAGCAATCACCAAGAACTAAACTAATCACCTAAATTCAAAAGCCCCGTGCTTGTAATAAGCACGGGGCTTTGTTTTAGCCGTAATTTATTGGTTTTCTAAGGCAATCACTTTATCCAAGCGCCGAGTAAAGCGAGCTTCATTGTGAAACGTTGCGCTCAAAAATGCTTGGACAATTTCGCCAGCCAAGGCTGGGCCAATCACCCGCCCGCCCAAACACAATACATTCAGATCGTCGTGCTCAACCCCTTGATGCGCCGAATAGGTGTCGTGGCACAAACAGGCTCGCACCCCTTTAATTTTATTGGCGGCGACCGTCACGCCAACGCCACTACCGCAAATCGCAATGCCACGTTCAGCTTGGCCACTTACTACAGCATTACCCACAGCCGCAGCAAAATCGGGATAATCGACCGAAGCAGGCGAATCGGTGCCAAAATCGAGCACTTCATGGCCCAGCCGTTGCACTTCTTCAATTACTGCTTGCTTCAAAATCAAACCACCATGATCGGTTCCGACCGCAATTTTCATAATCATTTGCCTTTCCACAGCATAACGCGAAGCACGAGCAACTCGTCCTTCGCGTTATCCGTTTGATCGATCGATTAATTATTTGGCCAACAAGGCCTTGGCACGAGCAATCAGGTTTTCGGCGGTAAAGCCAAATTCCTTCATCAAAATATTAATTGGCGCTGAAGCACCGAAGTGATCAATCCCAATAATATCGCCCTCAGTCCCAACATATTTATACCAGGTCACGGGATGCGCAGCTTCAATCGCAATCCGTTTGGTCACAGCCTTGGGCAGTACGCTCTCGCGATATTCCACTGACTGAGCGTCGAACAGCAAGGTTGATGGCATACTGACCACCCGTACCTTGACTCCTTCGCCACTCAATTGCTCGTAGGCCGCCACGGCATGTTGCAATTCCGAGCCAGTTGCAATGATGATTAATTCTGGTTGACCAGCGCTATCAGCCAAGACATAGCCACCTTGAGCCACACCCTCAGCCGAGGCATAGCGGGTGCGATCAAGCGTTGGTAAGTTTTGGCGGGTCAAGGCCAGCAAGGTTGGGCCTTTATGGCTGACTGCTACGCGCCAAGCTTGGCTGGTTTCGTTGGCATCACCAGGCCGCATCACATTCAAATTGGGGATAATCCGCAACGATGGAATGTGTTCGATTGGTTGGTGGGTTGGGCCGTCTTCGCCAACCCCAATGCTATCGTGAGTAAAGACTTGAATCGTGCGAATGCCCATCAAGGCTGCCAAGCGAATCGAGGCACGGCAATAATCGCTGAAAACCAAGAAGGTTGCGCCGTAAGGAATCGTGCCGCCATGCAACGCCATCCCGTTGACGGCAGCAACCATAGCATGCTCACGAATCCCCCAGTGCATATTGCGGCCTTGCGGCGTATCGGCTTGGAACGATTGAGCATGCTCGATCAAGGTAAAGGTCGATTCGGCCAAATCAGCTGAGCCGCCAATGAGCGCTGGAATTTGCTCGGCCAAGGCATTCAAGGCAGTTTCTGATGATTTGCGGGTTGCCACGCCTTTGGCATCAGCTGGCCAAACTGGCAAGGTACTATCCCAACCTGCTGGCAATTCACCCGACATGCGTTGCTTGAAATCAGCAGCTTTTTCAGGATGCGCCGCCGTGTAGCGTTCGAGCAATTCGTTCCAGGCTTGCTCTGCCGCCGCACCATGATCCAAGGCTTGGCGGAAGTGGGCCAAGACTTCTTCAGGAATGTAGAAGGTTGGTTCGAGCGGCCAACCAAGCGCTTCCTTGGTCAATTTAACTTCATCGGGGCCGAGCGGCGAGCCGTGAGCTTTGGCCGTGCCAGCCCGATTGGGCGAGCCAAAGCCAATCACGGTGTGAGCCACAATCAACGATGGCTGATCGGTCACCGCTTTGGCAGCATGCAAGGCTGCATCAACTTGCTCAGGATCAAGCCCGTCGATCTCTTGGACATGCCAGCCATAGGCGCGGAAACGGGCTGGCACATCTTCGGTAAAGGCAATTGAGGTATCGCCTTCAATCGAAATTTCGTTATCATCATACAGATAGATAAGTTCGCCCAATTTGAGGTGACCTGCCAACGAAGCAGCTTCGGCGCTAATCCCCTCTTCCAAATCGCCATCGGAGACAATCGCATAAATATGATGCTTGACGATTTCGAGTTCAGGCTGATTGAACGTGCCTGCTAAGTGACGGGCAGCAATCGCCATACCCACGCCCGTGGCAAATCCTTGGCCAAGTGGCCCAGTTGTGGTTTCGATGCCGGCGGCATAACCATATTCTGGGTGACCAGCGGTTTTACTATGCCATTGGCGGAAATTCTTCAAATCATCGAGCGAAAGATCATAGCCCGTGAGATGCAACAAACTATACAACAGCATTGAGCCATGGCCCGCCGACAGCACAAAGCGGTCGCGATCAGCCCAATCTGGATTAGCCGGATTATGTTTGAGGTGGCGCGTCCAGAGCACATAAGCCATGGCCGCTGCCCCCATTGGTAAACCTGGGTGGCCCGAATTAGCCGCTTGCACACCATCAACCGACAACATGCGGATTGTATTGATGGCCCGTTCATCGAGTGTATGTGCTTGAGTCACAAATCCTCCTGCGGTGGTGTATCAGTTCCAACTGTCAATTATAGCAGAGGCCGATCCATTGTCATTCTATGGTACACTCCTAAAAGCAATTGATTGGTTGCACTTCCCACGCTTCAGCGCATGCAGCTATTCACCAGCGTGCCAAGGCTAGGAGCACACAATGAATATTAATCAACAACTGACTGAATTACATACAGAACTCCAGCGCTATCACCGCCAGCGCCTGCTGATTCGCGCCGCATGGATGACGCTTGGCGTGCTGTGCCTTGGCTTAATTGGCCGAAACTGGCTAGCTTGGCCGCTTTCATGGCCAATTCTAAGTTTAATCGTGATTCTCGTTGCAGCGTTGGGCGTGGTTTATGCTTGGAAGTCGATTCTCTCACCTGCTCACTTAGCACAATTACTTGATCAACAATATCAATTAAATGCCCAACTGAGCACTGCCAGCGAGTTTCAAAATCAGCGTGATGGTTTTCATGCTGTCAATCTTGAACGGGCGAATCGACGTTTGCCCAGTGTCGCCCGCGATGCAACCAGCCGTGTGCTTGCCCCAATTGCGCTTGAATGGCAAAGTTTAGGCTTAGCCGCGCTGTTGGCAACTGGACTGTTTGTGCTTGGTCAAATCAACGCCGGTTTGCCCGCTGCCACCACCGAGCCATTGAGCGAATTGGCAAGTTTGGCGACCACCGAGCCACCCCAGCAGCCTGCCGCCGAGCAAGATCCAGCTGCCGATCCCAATCAGCCAGTTGGCAGCCAACCTGATCAACAGCCCGAGCTTGGCCCCGAAGGCCAAGAAATAGCCGATGCTTTAGCCGATGGCTTGAGCGATAATGGCGCAACCCGCGCTGCCGCCGATGCGCTACGCCGTGGCGATGTGCAACAAGCCAGCGAGGAGCTGGCCAAGCTAGCCGATCAAGCCGATCAGTTATCGCCCCAAACCCGCAACGAAATAGCCGATGGGCTTGAGCAAGCTGCCGAGCAGTTGCAAGATCAGCCTGAAGTGGCCGAGCGTTTGCGCAACAATGCCGACCAATTGCGTGGGAATCCTCAAAATGCTGCCGATGCACTCGAAGATTTGGCCCAACTAACTGATCAACTTGATAATGCTCAAGCCGATTTTGGCAATGGAGACCAGCAACAAGGCCAAACCAGCAACGATCCTCAGGCAGGCAGCGACCAGCAACAAGGCCAGACTGGACAACCTGAAACTGGCCAGCCCAATAATAATGGTGCTGGCAATAATTCAGCTACTGGCAGTCGTTCATCGCCCCCCGCTGATCCACTTGGCCCTGATCTCGATTTGCCTGAAGCCCCACCAACTGGCGAAACCACCGCTGGCACTGGCGGCGATATCTCAATCACTCTGCCAGGTGGTGAAGGTACTGGCGGCGGAAATCCTGAGAGCAGTGGTGGCAGCGTTCCTGACAATATTAACGATCCAGCCAATATTCCAGCGGAGCTACGCGATGCGATTCAAGACTACTTCGGGCGCTAGCGGCGATCTATTCAACCCAGAATTTTTAGCGCGGATCGAGCGCTTGGCCTTGCGTTCGCGCCGTAACTTGCGTGGTGGTTTGAGTGGCGAACATGCCTCACGCCGCCGCTTGCCCGCACCAACATTTAGCGACCATCGCGCCTATAGCCCAGGCGATGATCTGCGCCACGTTGATTGGTTTGCCTATGCCCGTCACGAAGATTTGCATCTCAAACTGGGCGAAACCGAGCAAGATATTAATGTAACCATCGCCTTGGATTGCTCAGCCTCGTTGGATTGGGGCCATGGTGAGTTGCACAAAGGCCGTTATGCCTTGCGATTAGCGGCAATGCTGGGCTACCTCGGCCTAACCTCAAACGATCAAACCACAATTTGGCCCTTCACCAGCAAATTAATCAAGCCATTTGGGCCGATGGTCAGTCGGGCGCGTGGCCCTGATATGCTGCGTTATTTAAGCAATTTGAACTGGGCTGAACAAACCTCATTCACCCCAGTTATTCAAGCAGTTCGGCGCAGTGCTGGCGGCATGCTTTTAATTATTTCAGATTTATGGACAAGCGATTTAGAGCCATTGCTGCGGGCTGCCGCTCCACCAGTTTGGCAAGTTGTCGTCTTGCATCTACTGCACCCCGAAGAAATTAAGCCGACCCTGACTGGCCCAGTCGAATTCGAGGATAGCGAAACTGGCCAAGTACTGGCGCTTGAGCTTGATCAACAAACGCACAAAGCCTATCGCGAAAAATTAGTTCGTTGGGTACGCATGCACGAACAAGTATGTCAACGCTATGGCGCAACCTATGCTGGCATCCGCACCGATCGCCCACTTGAACAAAGTATCTTGCCCTTTTTGCGTCGGCGCGGCATTATTGGCCTTTAGGCGTTGGCAACAGCAATCACCACAATAATACAAACGAGCACAATCAGCCAACCAACCCAAGCATAACTCTTATGTGGAGCTTTCGTTGATTGAGACCCCTGACTATGAGTGGAAGCCTTCGTTAATTGGAACATCTGAACATGGCCAGTTGTTGATTGAGCAGCCGGCTTCAAGGCTGATTTTACTGGTAATGCCAGCGCCGCAACTGCTGTGTTCGATGCGATCAAATGCGAATCCTTAGAAACTAACTCAAATAGATTCTGCCCCCACTCTTCGGCAGTTGGGCGCTGGCTGACTGGTTTATCAAATGCTCGTAAAAATAATTGTTGAATATTCAATGGAATTTGCTGATAATATGTATGTAATGGTGGCAATTTCGTTATTGTCTGCCGATTATCTCCAAATACAAATAAGCTTTGGCTAATATGATCATCAATTGTTGTTGAATTACTAAATTTACCACCAAATGTTGCGGCAAACGGGTGAACCCCGGTCATTAATTGATAAAAAATTACTGCCATCGAAAAATTATCCCATTCTTGTGTGATATTTCCTCCTTTTTTCAAGTAGCTTTGATATTCAGGTGGCGAGTATTCAGCAGTAGAAACTACAGATTTATAATACAGATTTTTCTGAGGATCATACACTTGCATCGAATCAATATCGGTAATCGATACAAAACCATTGAGGTTAACTAAAATATTTTGAGGTTTTAGATCAACAAAGGTATATTTTTTCATTTGATGAATAAGGTTAACAATGAAGGCAATATTTACACAAACTTTAAAACAATTAATCATCCCTTGTTTATCATTGCGCTGATATTTAATCCATTGAGTATCAATACCTTTGAGGCTAATCTGAGGTTGAGTTACACGCTCAAGGCCAATACTTTTATCAAATGCTTTTGGCATAATAAAACCATAGAATTTTTTATTGTGATATAACGAAGCAATCGGCCAAGCAATCCGATAATTTGTACTTATGAGAGTTGAAGGTTGATTATCGACCATAAAGTTAATTTTTCGCTCTAAATCAGCAGTTAATCGGTTAGGATGAAAAATTTTTGCACAGTGATTAGGGTAGTTCGGCGTATTGATAACAGAATAGACACTACCTTCGCCACCCTTACCAAGCGGATTCAGCTGATCAAGTTGAACATGGATATGCTGTTTGGTTCGATAGCTAAAAGTCATCATTAAAATCCTTATATCATGCCTAGATCCACAAACCAAGAATCATGGTTTTATCATCTGACTCATTTGCAAAACCTGTAGTCCCTCGCAATAGAATATCTTTAAACATCTTTTTTAATTCTTCAGCTTTACAACCTTTTTGTTTTTGTTCACGAAATAGTTGTTGTAACCGATCAAAAAATTGTTGATGTGGTTGATTTGGGTCGTGCCAACGCTCATTCGCTTGATCAAATTGACTACACTGGAAGGTATGTTTCTCGCATCCATCAGACATCAAGACAAACCCACAAATAGGTTCTTGAATCACCCGACATTCGATCAGCTCTTGAGGATTTTTCCAGACTTGATCGGCAGTAAACGGCATCACCTCATTGGCTTCTTCACCCTTATGGGGCGTAATCATCGAATGCCATTGACCATACCGATCGCTATAACCAGCCCGACCATCACCTACATGAGCCACCAAAATGCCAATTGGGCTATAAATAACACTGATTAATGTGCAGGCATACTCATGAATCGATTGATCGTTTACTTTAGCTTCCTGGAGTAATTCCTTATAAACATCATAAAAAGCAGCCTTCACATAGCCCTGCCATTGCTGCTCTGTGGGTAATTGGTTGGTTTTATGCCAAGCATAGTGGTGCAATAGATCAAATAGTTTTTCACAGGTGTGTTTAACCACAAATTGCGAGCCACGATCTGATAATTTACGACTGCCCAACCCATCAGCCACTACTGCAACTCCCCAGCCATTATCCAGCGCTCTATGAGCTGAGCTATCTTGACATGGCAAGCCGTGTTGAGTATGGCTCAGCCCGATGACCGAATCTTGAAATATATGTAATTGATAGTTAGCATTACGTCTCCTAGGCTCAGCTGTTGGTCTAGGGCTGCTGGCAGGCATAGGAACAATAGCTGGGCTGGGCTTTGGCTGGACAGGATTAATTGGCGGCGTGGCCAATGATTTCGGCCTAGACTGCGTAGGCCGAGGATGATCTTGTGGCAAGAGTTGAAGCGAACCCAACCACCGTGACCATAAAAAATATCCGCCAAGTATGAGCACACTCAACCATAAAAAGCCTGTGATTAGGTCATTCTTAGTATTATTTGCGGCTCGAAGAACAGGTGTTGGTTTGGCAAGGTCGAGCTTAGCTAGGTCAGAATTAGAGATTGGCGCGATTGTCGGTATCGGGGCTGGGATCGCTTCAAGCGTAGCAAGCAGGATTGATTGAGTGATGGTCATTGAACGTGAATTGGCAATTGGTTGCTGCTTTGTTGCGGTTGCTTGCTGTTTCGTTGTAGCTGCTTGCTGGTTCGGCACAGTTGCTTGCTGCTTCGTTGTAGATAACCGAATCAAGAGCAAGCCAATCAGCATACTACTCAGCAGGAGCAGCGTAAATAACCCAAAAATAAGCGGTCGTTGATTCTGTTTCATCAGATCATCCTTAAAAAAGAGGTTAGTCAGTTTTGGCCGACTAACCTCAACCAATTTTAGGATACGGGAAGAATTCCCCAACCGCTTGTTGATGGTAACTGAATAACTTGACCATCAGTTGAACTGGCAACCATTGATAGGCTTGCACTTAACCAGTCAAAAAATGCTTCAAAGCGTAAACCTTGCAACAGCATCGGAGGACGATCAGGGGTGCTAATCTGTTGCAACATACGCATATCAGCCCCTTGTACCCCAATTGGAAAAAAGACAAATTGTTTATTGTTGACCCCATGCTGAATCTCACGCGCCAAGCCAGCCACATCTTGATCGCTATCTGGCTCACCATCAGTCATTAAAATAATCCAAGGCCGATAATAGGGTTGTCCGGTTGAACGATACCAGCTTTTGCGTTCCTGGACTTTATGAATCGCTAGCCTAACCCCATCAACCAACTTGGTTGTGCCAGCAACAGCCAAAATCGGCATATGAAATTGATCGACTAAGCTAGGCTCAACAATACAATCAGCTTGACTATTGAATTCAACAAGGCAGATTTCTAGTCGTTGGGCAGTTGAAAAACTATTGCTAATATCTTGATGAAATACTTGTAAACCTTGATTCAATTCATCAATAGGCCTGCCTTGCATCGATCCTGATGTATCAACAACTAGAATGCACAGACATTTTTGTTCGTAGTTGATTGGGCTTTCTAATCCGTATTCCATAATTGCTCCTTTATGGGTTAACTAAAAGTTTTAATGCTATATTTTTATACCAAATACAGCCAATAAATATTCCTAACATTATGAAAAGACTTAATGTAAATCCCCATCCTAAACCAATTCCAGCCTCCGCGCCAAAGCCTCCTAACCCATTACTATTCATCTTAAATTGAATATTAGTTAATGCATAGATCAATCCAAAAAATCCGATCATTATTCCGCTAAATATTTGAAGATTTTTTATAGAATAGGGCATTTGATTTAATATAATTGCCTTAGCGATTTTTGAGCCAGTTGTAATAGCAAAAATTGCATATGCAGGCAATAGCAGGATGATAATAATTACAACGAAGGCGATAATCCCTCCATTGGATAATCCCGCCTCAAATAAAGTTGCAAGTAATAACAGCAAAAGATGGATAGCACTGCCTCCAATCTCAACCCCACCACCTAAAATACCCCCTAAATCGCCGCTCAGGCCTCCTTTAACAAAGAGACCAAAGATTAACCCAACCAGAATGACTGCTCCTAAGCCAATCAGGCCATAAGCAAACATTTGCAGCTGTGCCAATAATTGCTGGCGATTTGGCTGAAGCATACTCCTAGCCGAGTTTGGCGAAAGCTGGATTGATGTTGGGGCAATTGGCTTGGTTGTTGGAGTTGCCATGCTTGTATTAACGGATGGGATAACCGTAGGGCGAGCGATTGGCTGATATGATTGAGGCGCTTGTGCAGCAGCCAAATTTTGCCCACACTTTTGGCAACATGTTGCGCTAGACTTATTACGAAATTGACATTGAGGGCACGGCTTTACGGGAGCAGTTCCAACAACCGGCATAAAAGCCTCCAAATCTAGGATGAATATGCTTCACTAGATTTAGATACACACAACACTTTTTTTTTCACTATTTGAAGATCATTCAAGGGTTGGGGGCGAAGATTTGGATTTTAAGCCAAAGACACAGAGGTACGAGGGGTCAGGTTCTAGTGAATCAGAGGTCAGATTTAAATTTCAGCTTGATAATCCTCATATCCTGCGTAAATCTAGCCATGATCGGCTATTGTGTATTGCACCCGAAAAAACTACCATCAATCTATAGCATATTAGCTGTTATTGATACAGCTGAGGCTATGGTTTAGGAGGATGGTATGGATTGGATCAAACGCTTAGGTTCTATGCTTTTGATAGGGCTGATCGGACTGTTCGTCGTCGGTATTGTGGTTGATCCTGGTAATGCTAATTCAGCAACATCAACCAAGCTTGTGCAAGCCAGCGGTGGGCCAACTGCAACTCCGCCGCCAGAATCAGTTTTACAATCACCAGCCGATAATGCCGTTTTGGCACAACCTATTGCCCCAAATTCATGGACGTTTAATTGGCAAGGCCCACGTTGTGGTCACAAAATCTACCTCAATGGCCCAGGCGATCGCAACTATATTTTCAATGGCACTATGGGTTCTGGCCCACCACCATCGTCATTTACCTATAGCTATACCCAAACCCAAGCACTCCCCGCCGATGCCTTAGAAGCTTGGAATTGGCATGTTGAGTATGATTGTGGTTCGTTTCAAGGCCAAAGTGTCACCCGCACATTCAAAGTCGTGCCTGCCAATTTCGTTTATTTACCATACGCGACGCATTAGAAGTTCAAGGGTTCGTTATTAACAAAGCAGAGCATAAGGCTCTAGGCTGAAGGCTCTGGGCAAGCGGAAGTTTGTTTGGGATAGACCATAAATCCCTAGCGCCAAAAGCCCATAGCCTCAGCTTTTATTCCTCGGCGGCAAAGACCTTGATTGGCTGATAGCCAGCTTCACGCAATACGGCAATCGCTACCAATTGGCCTGCTTGATCGAGCAACCCAACCCGTTCGGCTTGGCTATCAACCTGCACAACTCGACCCATGCGCACATCCGCCACAATCGCATCAGCCAAATTAATTAATGGCCAGTTGGCAATTGCTGCCTGCGGTGGCAATAAAGCTGCGGCAAAAACCTCAGGTTGTTGATCAAGCTCGGCCAAGCCAATGCTGTTGCTCAGATCAAAGGCTCCAGCGCGGGTACGGCGTAAGGCAGTTAAATGCGCACCACAACCGAGCAATGCCCCAATATCACGGGCAATCGCTCGAATATAGGTGCCTTTGCTGCAATCAACGGCAATCGTTAATTGCTGGGCATCCCATGCCAAGAGATCAAGTTGCTCAATGGTGATTGGGCGGGCGGGCAACTCGATATGCTTGCCTTCGCGGGCATATTCATACATGCGCTTACCATCGACGCGAATTGCTGCATATTGCGGCGGAACTTGGTTGATCGCGCCGCGAAATTGGCTGAGCACGCTTTCAATCAAGGCTGGATCAAGTGGCGGAATCGGTGCTTCGGCGATCACTGCGCCCTCAACATCATCGCTATCAGTGGTAATGCCCAGTCGAAGGGTTGCAGTATAGGCTTTTCGCTCTTCCTCAAGCAGATATTCGAGCAAGCGCGTGGCGTTGCCCAAAGCAATCGGCAGCACGCCCGTTGCCATGGGATCAAGCGTGCCGCCATGACCAACGCGTTTTTGACGCGCATTACGTTTGACCACCCGCACCACATCGGTCGAGGTTATGCCTTGAGGTTTATCAATGTTTAAAAATCCATGCAGCATAGCTAACAATGCCCCGTTGATTAACGAGCCAACAACCTTTCTATTGATTTAGGCTAAGGCAGCCCGTAATTCACCTAACACCAAATCGCGAGCCTCGGCCAAGCCCATTTGCAAGGTTGCGCCAGCTGCCTCGCGATGGCCACCACCACCCAAGGCATGGGCCACGCTGCCAACATCGATGCCAGGTTTGGAGCGCAAGCTGATTTTGACCGTGCCATCACGCCGCTCTTTAAATAATACATAGGCTTTGGCGGTGGCCACACGGCTAAGATAAGCGGTAATTTCATCGCCTGCCTCATCGTCAGCCCCGGTACCTTGTTGCATGGCTTGGGTAAATTCAGTCCAGATGATATCGCCTTCGTCGTGCATGCGCTCCATCGCTAAGCCCAACGCTTTGGCATGGGCAAATGGCTTGCCATACATCATCGAACGCATCACATCATTCAAGCGCCCACCAACTGCCAACAAATCGGCAGCCACCCGCAACGTGCGCGGGCTAGTATGCGCTGTCTGGAAACTTTGGGTATCAGTCACCAAGCCCATCAACAGCGCGGTGGCAGTTTCAGCATCAATCGCTTGATTCCAAGCATGGGCCAGCAACCCCAAAATTTCGCAGGTTGCCGCTGCTTCGGTCATGACTAAATTTAAAAAACCTTCGCCGCTGTTCGTAGCATGATGATCGATCACCAATAACGGGCGCTGGGCCAAATAAGCGCGTTCAGCACTGAAAATCGGTTCAATTCGCGAGATGCTGCCAGTATCGACTAACACCACTAAATCAACATCGTCGGGCAAGCTTGCGCCCTGGCTATAGACCCCAACTTCGGGAGCATCGGGCAACACCACCGCCAAACTTGGCAGATCGGTTGGCAAAACCATGGTTACCCGACAGCCCATCGCCCGTAGGATACGGGTGATCCCGATGCTCGAACCAACTGCATCGCCATCAGGATTGATATGCGAGGTAACCAAAATGTGGCGTGCGGCGGTCATGGCTTCACGCAAGGCTGGAGCCGCTTGTTGAATAGTGGTATACAGCATCGTGGTATCCTTATTCGTCGTCTAGTTTGGGTGGATTAACCCGCCGTTCCTCATCGACTTGGTTAAACAGCGTGTCCATATATTGACGGGTATCAATCGTCACGTCAAGATGGAAATGTAGCTCAGGCACGGCTCGCAGTTTCATTTGTTGACCAAGCTCACGCCGTAAAAAGCCCTTGGCTCGATCAAGCGTTGCTAGCGAATCTTTACGGGCTGTATCATCGCCCATCACGCTCACATTAATATTGGCATGATACAAATCTGGGCTAACATTGACGCTGGTGAGGGTTACAAACCCCAAGCGCGGATCTTGAATTTCAAATTGAATCGCGTTGCTCAAAATCGTTTTGATTTCTTCAGCAACTTGTTCAACTCGTTTGTTTTTTGCCATAACAGTCACTCCCACGGTAGTGATAATGCAGAATGGAGACAAATATATCTGCTGTCGCCAACAGATCTATTTGTCTCCACGCTAGAATTTAATTCAGCTTACGAGGTACGAATAATCTTTTCCTTGCGATAGAATTCCATGGTATCGCCAGTTTCGATGTCGTTGAAGCCATCGATCTGAATCCCACATTCATAGCCTGAAAGCACTTCGCGCACATCGTCTTTGAAACGGCGCAGCGAGCCAATTCGGCCATCGTGCAGCACGACCCCTGAGCGCAAGACCCGTACCAATGAGTTACGGGTAACTTTACCGTCGATCATCATCAAGCCAGCCACAACTTCGCGTGATGGCAAGCGGAAGGTATTGCGCACTTCAGCAAAGCCATCGGTTACTTCTTTGATCTCAGGATCGAGCATCCCGATCATGGCCTTGTTGAGGTCTTCGATCAATTGGTAAATGATGTTGTAGAAGCGAATATCAATCCCGTTGGCTTCAGCGCTGCGGCGTGCAGCAGCATCGGGCCGAGCATTAAAGCCAATGATAATCGCGTGCGAAGCCACGGCCAAGCTCACGTCCGATTCGCTGATTGTGCCAGTACCACGGTGCAAAATCTTGATTTGGATCTCGCTTTGTTTCTCGTTCAACTGAGCCAATGAGTGTTCGATTGCCCCAATTGAGCCTTGCACGTCAGCCTTGAGAATAATATTGAGATCTTTGATTTTGCCTGCTTGAATTTGTTTGTACACTTCATCAAGCGTGGTAGCTTTGCCAAGCTGATTGGCCATATGCTCCATTTGGCGTTGGCGTTGGCGTACCGTTGCGACCTCGCGGGCAATCCGTGGATCATCGAGCACTTGCAAAATATCGCCAGCCTGTGGCACTTCTGAAAGCCCAATGATCGAGACTGGTGTGGCTGGCTCAGCGATGCGAATCCGGCGGCCAATGTCGGTAAACATTGCGCGAATCTTGCCGTGGGTTGCCCCGACCACCACAATATCATCTTGGCGCAGCGTGCCGTTTTGAATCAGCACGGTTGCGACTGGGCCACGGCCTTTATCAAGCTCAGCTTCAACGATTGTACCGATTGCTGGTTTGTCTGGGTTGGCCTTCAATTCTTGCAAATCGGCGACCAACAAGACCATATCCAACAGGCCATCGATATTTTTCTTGTGCTTGGCCGAAATTTCGACATCGGGCACATCGCCGCCCCACGATTCGGTAGTTACACCTTCGCCAGCAAGTTGTTGGCGCACGCGGTCGGGATTGGCTCCAGGCACATCGATTTTGTTGATTGCCACGATCATTGGCACACCAGCCGCTTTGACGTGGGCAATTGCCTCAGCCGTTTGCGGCATCACACCGTCGTCGGCAGCTACCACCAAAATAACAATATCGGTAACCGTGGCTCCCCGTGCCCGCATTGCGGTAAACGCTTCGTGACCAGGCGTATCCAAGAACGAAATTTTGCGGCCATGGATTTCAACCTGATACGCGCCAATGTGCTGGGTAATCCCGCCAGCTTCGCCTTCCGCCACGCGGGTTGAGCGCACAGCATCGAGCAATTTGGTCTTACCGTGGTCAACGTGACCCATGATCGTGACGACTGGTGGGCGGGTTTTGAGATTTTCAGCTGTTTCAGCCCGCAACGCATCGCCAATATCATCAACCAAGCCAGCCATCCGTTCTGGCACATGCTCAGAGGTTTCGATATCAAACTCGGCGGCAATCACGGCGGCAGTTTCATAATCAAGCTGCTGATTAATATTCGCCAAAATGCCTTGCTTGAGCATTTCTTTGATAATATCGGCTGCGCCAACACTGAGTGCTTCGGATAACTCACGCACCGTCATGACCGGCCCAAGCTCAACTGGGCCACGTGGGCGGGCGGGAGCAACTGGGCGAGCCATAATTGGCGTACCACGGCCACGACCGCCTTGCTGATTGTTGTTTTGGCCACGGCCACCGCTGCCCCGGGGTGGAACGCCACCGCTACCACGAGGTGGAACGCCACCGCCGCCACCGCCGCCACCACGATTGCCACCTGGGCCGCCGCCACCACGGCTTTGGTTATTATTGCGGTTGCCACCACCGCCACCGCCGCCGCCACCAGAGCGGTTACGATCGTCTTCGCCGCTACGGGCAGGACGAGCACCACCAGGCGATTGAGGCCGATTGCGGTTACCACCGCTACCGCCACCACCGCCACGGTTGCCACCGCCACCACCGCCGCCGCCACGGTTACCACCGCTGCCGCCGCTACTAGCGGAGAAGCCTTCACGGCCAGATTTGCGATTGTTTGCGCGATCACTTACGCCATCGCGAGTATTTTTTTGAGAAACTGGCATCTATGGTCCTCCTAATACCCAACACCAAGGGGGTGTTGAGGTTTGGGAAGCCGAAGCCAGAGGCGAAGGCAGTGATGCGGCTTAGTTCATCGCAGCCTCCACCGCTGGTTCAGCATCGGGAAATTGATCAGCAATCGTTTGGAGTGCCTGCTGATCAATCGCGCTCAATTCAACGCGCAAGGCTCGTTCTAAAGCCCCGCGTTTCAGCGCATTCGTCCAACATGGGCGTTCAGCACAGAGATATGCACCACGGCCCGCTTGCTTGCCGCTTGGATCGACCACAACACTTTGGTCGGCCAAGCGCACAAGACGTACCAACTGACGTTTACTCTCGGTACGCCGACAAGCAACACACATGCGCTGTGGCACATGGCGTGGGCGCGGCGACTGCTTTTGAGCAGCCATAGGCTATGCCTCGGTATCCGTCTCGTCGCTGTCACCAGCCTCATCATCGATGATATAGCTAGCAATCAGCTTGTCATTGAAATAAATATTGAGTTTTTGGGCGGCGGCTCGCAACGCTACTTCTTCGCCAATTAGTTCAACTGGCAAGGGGCCATATTGTCGCCCTTGATAGGTGACCAAGGAATCGACCCGCACCTTGCGGGTTTCAACTTTGGCGGTTGAGAGCGCTGCTTCTTGCAGCATTTGTTCCGACGCGGCAGCCTCACGCGCTTCAGCAGCAGCCCGTTCTTCCTCTAAGAGTGAAGATGCGCTCTTGATGTCGATGCGCCAGCCAACCAGTTTGGCTGCCAAACGAACGTTTTGGCCCTCCTTGCCAATTGCCAACGACAATTGTTTATCTGGCACGACCACCGTGGCCGTTTTTTCGCCTTCATCAAGATGAACTTCGACGACTTGGGCTGGGCTGAGGGCGTTGGCAATAAATACCCGCATATCAGCACCCCATTGCACCACGTCGATTTTCTCGCCGTTCAGTTCATTCACAATATTTTGAATCCGAATCCCGCGCATCCCCACGCACGAGCCAACCGGATCGATGCCTTCTTGACGGGCATGGACGGCGACTTTCGAGCGTAAACCTGGTTCACGGGCGATCGATTTAATTTCAACCGTGCCGTTGTAGATTTCGGGCACTTCCATTTCAAATAAGCGTTTGATCAAATCTTTGTGGGTGCGCGAGGCGACCAAGCGCGGGCCACGCGGATCATCACGGCGAGCTTCCATCAAATAGACTTTGAGGCGTTGGCCATGGCGATAGTTGTCGTGGCTAATTTGCTCTTTTTGGGGCAAAATCGCTTCGGCTCGCCCAACTTCTAAAATTACGTTGCCTTTGGCGGTGCGCTGCACGGTGGCAGTGACAATTTCGCCTTCGCGATCAAAGTATTCGCCATAGATATGGTCGCGTTCAACTTCTTTGATCCGTTGCAATACCACCTGTTTGGCGGTTTGGGCGGCAATCCGCCCAAAATCGTCGGGCGTGCTTTCCACATAAACCGTTTCGCCAATTTCAACATCGGCGCGAACGTTACGGGCATCTTCAATATCGATTTCGAAGCGATCATCCATCACTTCATCGACGACTTGCTTTTCAGCGTAAACCCGAATCCGCCCAGTATTTGGCTCTAATTCAATCTTAACGTCAACTGGTGGTGGATTACTGCCCAAATAGCGCCGATAGGCAGAAATTAAGGCTTGTTCGACAACATCCTGCACCGACTCGCGGGGAATGCCACGTTCAGCGGCAATCTGTGAAATAGCTGCGTAAAAATCACTTTTCATATCTAGCCTCGCTTAGGGGGTGCAGTGGGTCAGGCATCAGCATAATACCTGCTTTGATCGAGCCACCCTGCGTTGGTTAACATTGCTGACAAGAAGAAACGTGGGGGACACCCACGTTTCGGTCTGTGTACTTCATTCTGGTTACAGTATATCACTACCACCAAGCCCGTGCAACCTAGGGAGTTGGAGCCGGATAGGCTTGTGGCACTGGGTATTGGGCTGGCTCCAAGGTTGGTTCGACGACCACATTGCCCTCGGCTGGGGTTGGGTAGGTTGCTGGAGTTGCCGCTGGAGCAGCACTGGTTGGTTGGCTGACCACCGGAGCGGTGGTTGGAGCCGAACCTGTGGTTGAACAACCAGCCAAGATTGCCAAAACTAAGAGACTAGCCAAAATTTGTTTGCGCATCTGTAAGAACCTCCATGGGTTTCAATCGCAGGTTATGCTACCGTAGCGGAGATAAAAAGTCAAAGCTTTGGTTTAACTGAGCTTAATCTTTTAAACCATGCTGTAAGCGCCAATCAGCCCCTAGCAAGCCAAACACTGCGGTATCGGTAAAGCGTTGCTCAACTAAATCGAAGTAGTTTTCGCGCAGCAGCCCTTCTTGGTGAAAGCCAAGTTTTTCGAGCACCCGCCGCGAACCATGATTAAGTGGATGAATCTGCGCCTCGATGCTATGCAATTTGAGGGTTGTAAAGCCAAATTGCAGCATGGCTTGCAACGCCTCGACCATAATACCTTTGCCCCACCACGCTGCGGCCAATTCGTAGCCAATTTCGGCTCGGGCATGCTCGTTCATAAAACGCCAAAAACCACCCGAGCCAAGCCATTCACCAGTTTCACGCAGGGTTATCGCCCAGCGCACGCCAATTTTTTGCTCAAATGATTGGCTGATGTTGTGCAAACGCCGTTCAGCTTGCTCTGGTGATTCCATTGGCAATTGGCCAAAATAGCGCAACACCTGCGGATCAGCCATAATCGCAAAAACTGCGTCCCGATCAGCCTGCACTGGCTGGCGTAATACTAAACGCTCGGTTTCTAATATGGGAAATTGGGCTAAAGCACTGGCTAAATCAAGCATAACACCTCAAATCTAGGCCGATTAACAACAATGACGAAACTCCAAGGAGCTTCGTCATTGCTCGATTGTCGATTCAGCAGTTTAGGCGCGTTTTTTGATCAACACCTTATCAATCCGCCGACCATCCATATCGATCACTTCGACATCGTATTCATCCCAAGTTACATGATCGCCAACGTTGGGCAACCGATGCAGTTCGTTCAACACATAGCCAGCAATCGTCACAAAGTCGTTATCATCATTAATTGGAATACTCAAGCGGGTTGCAATCACTTCGTATGATTCCGAGCCGTCGATCAGCCATGAGCCATCATCACGTTTGACCATGGTTTGTTCTTCGTTGGAGTCATATTCATCGCGAATATCGCCAACCAATTCTTCAAGCACATCTTCGAGGGTTAAAATTCCAGCAATTTGGCCATATTCATCGACAACCAAGGCCATGTGTGAGCCAGTGCGCCGAAACAGGGTCAACATCTTGGAAACTGGTTCGTGCTCCAATACATACGTTGGCGGGCGCACCAATTCACGCAATTGGCGTTGATCGTTGCCCAACATTGAAGGCAACACATCTTTAATATAGATCGTCCCAATTGCTCGATCTAGCGAATCACCTTCGTAAACTGGCATGCGTGAATAGCCATGTTCAACCGCAATCCGCGTAATTTCGTCCAAGGGAGTGTTAGCACTGACCGCTACAACATCAGGCCGTGGGGTCATCAACATGCGGGCTGTACGATCCGAAAAATCAAATACCCGTGAGATCAAGGCCTCTTCGTGCAAGGCGACCGTGCCGCCAGCCCGACCTTCGCGAGTCATATACAAAATATCATCTTCGGTTACGCTAGAATCGGGTTTTTTGTTTTGGCCAATTAACGTCAGAATCACTGTCGATGAGGTGGTCAAGACCCAGACAATTGGCCGGGTTAGCCACGAAAGCCAAGCCAGCAGCGGCGCTAAATTACGGGCAATCGCATCGGCATGCAGCAATGCTAAGCGTTTGGGCACAAGCTCACCAATAATCAACGAAAGATAGGTGATGAGCAATACAACCACCGTAAATGCAATTGAATCGGCATAGGGAGCGAGCGCAGGAACCGTTTTTAGGTATTCGGCAAAGGGCTTGCTAATGTTAGCACCCCCAAAAGCTGCTGCAAACGTACCAATTAATGTGATGCCAACTTGAACCGTGGCTAATAAACGATCAGGTTGGTCGGCGAGTTGCAGGGCTTTCTTTGCCCGAAGATCGCCATCGGCGGCTTGTTGTTCTAAGCGAGAACGCCGCGCCGAAACCATGGCTAGCTCCGATGCAGCAAAAACCCCGTTGGCAACCAGCAATACCAAGACAATTCCTAGCTCGCTGGCTATGTCACTTAGCATTCAATTGTTCCTTTCTCAAACTAGAATAGCTACAGCGTATGGATAATAGTTTATTCGGTTTGCAATGTAGTGCCTGCCCTCACCCCAACCCCTCTCCCACTGCGGCGGGCGAGGGGCGTTTCACTTAGTGGTTCCCCCTCGCTCGCTCGGCGGGCTAGGGGGCTAGGGGGTGAGGGCATCTATACTATTGTTAACAGCGCTGTATTATCACAAATTGTACCATTGTCTAGCCGATAGCTTGAAGCGTATTTAACCCCATTTAATCAGCTAAATCTAAGAATCATTCTCGTTTGACAGAAGTATTAGCGCGACGTATACTCTGCCAATCGCAATAAAAACTGTTTTTTCAGTATTAACCGATTTAACTACAAGCTTTGGCATTTGGAGGTTTCTGGCTCATGTATCGTTGGCTTTGTGCATTAACCCTTGTGGCAGTTCTCGCTGGCTGTGGCGCTGAAACTGCTCCTACCACTCAACCGACCCAAGCACCTGCTGCTGGCGAACTTGGGGCAATCAAGACCTATCTTTTGGGCAAAACTGGCGATTTGATCAATAGCAGCACCGCTTTGGAGACCGCAAGTCAGCGTTATTATGATTTGGCGAAAGCTGCCAATTTTGATTATGCGACCCTCTGGAGTAGCAAACAAGCCGAGGTTGGCACTGCATTAAACGATGCCAAAGCCGCTTGGTTGAAATCCAGCCCTACCTACGAGCAAATGGAAGGGATCGTTGCAGGCGTAAGCAGTTTGGCCGATTTCGATGTGACGCTTGATGCTGGTGCTTCGGCAGAAGAAGGCGGCGATAGCGTGGTCAATTATGATTTGACGTTAGCTGATGGCCGCACGATTGCCAAACCTGGTAATTTGTTTGGCGTAACCGAAAGCACGCTCTGGGGCACTTACGATGCCTTCCGCGTTACCGATGTTGAAGCTGATATCAATGGCAACGGCACGGTAGAATTTGGCGAATCGTTGCCCGAAGCCAATGTGCTGTTGGCCGCTGCCCAAAAGCTCAAAGCCACTGCAACCGAGCTTGATACCGCTGCCAAGGCTTGGGAACCAACCGACACCGATGCATTTAGCGCCTTGGTCGTGATGGTGCCAACCATGAACGAATATTTCGATTCATGGAAGAACTCACGCTTTGTGGCTGGCGATAGCAGCACCCAACGCGATTTTGTGGCTATCTCACGATTGGCCGATATTGGCGATATTTTGGGCAGTTTGCAGGTGGTGTACGATAGCCTCAGCCCTAAAGTTGCCGCGCTCGATGCCGACCAAGATCGCCAAATCAAAACCAATTTGCAAGCATTACGCGATTTTGTGGCCGATGTCTATAAAAAAGAACAAGCTGGCCAACACTTTACGGCTGAAGAATCCGATTTGCTTGGTGCTGAAGCCCAAAATCGTGCTGATGCAATTACAGGTCAAGTCAGCCAAATTGCTGCTCGTTTGAATATTAAAATCAGCGAATAAGCTGCTTATTCTCAGTATAAAATAGGTTCGCGAACGGATTAACAAATCCTCGTACAATAGATATGCTGGCTACACCACAGGTATATCTATGCTATCAATGAGCAAGAAGTTGCGACAGAGCAAGGTTGATGGAGCTGGGTGTGCGTCCCTCCATCAAGCAACTTAAGGAGCAAAGGGCGTGAACTGTTGGCATGCAGGTCACGTCCTTTGTCGGTTTACTATGCTGTTGCCCAACGTGAGCAGCAGCAAATCACATTTTTAGGAGCTTGTATGTGGTTGCGTCGTTTTTTGCTGGCGTTGGTCGTCTCTTTATTGCCATGGTCGGCCATGGCAGCCGAACCATCACCAGCCCAAGCCAGCGAATCGGTGCGTTCGCTGCTGGTGCAAGCCCAATTAATTCTCACCAATGATCCTGCTCAAGCCCAAAGCCTGCTTAACCAAGCCCAAGCCTTGTACGATCAGGCCTTGGCTAAAGATTTGACCAATTTAGCGCCCCAACAAGCAGCGGAAATCGCCACACGTTGGACCGATTTAGCCCAAGCCTTGGAAAAACAAGATGTGGCCGGATTTGCCCAACAACGGGCTTTGCTCTGGACGCATTTGCTCAAGGCCAGTTATGGAATTGTTGGTCAAGCGATCGATACTGGCAAACCTGAGCAAGCACTGCAATGGCTGCCCGTTCGCGAATTTCGCAATGCCACCCGTTTTTCGCGCCCCAACGGCGATGCTGCTCGGGCAATCGAGCAATGGAAACAAGCAGCCTACAGCGCCGCCGATGCGCGAACTGCCCTTGATGCCGATTTGTTGGATACCTATCAGGCCAAGCTTAACGAGAGTTTGCGCACTCTACGCAGCGCTGCCCAAAAAGGCAATTTAATTCAACAAGCTGAGGCTGGTGCGGCGATTCAAGGCTATTTTGCTATTTTAGAGCCAGCCTATCGTAGCCAGCACCCTGAGAAGGTCGATGCAGCTTTGGTTAATGCTGAAAACTTACGTCAAGCAGCACTCAGCAACAACCAGCTTGAAGCGGCAATCGGCAGCTTTGAAGGCTCGCTGAGCGGTTTTCGGGCGGCTCCCCTTAGCCCATCGGAGCAAGTACGCCGCGCTGGCCAGATGCGCCGTTTCTTAAGCTTAGTGCCAGTAGAATATGAACGAGGCGTGCGCAACGGCCAAGTTACGCTGGATCTCGAAATTCAAGAAGCAACGACCTTTCGCAATGGCGCAGCCGCTGCCTTTAGCGACCTCGAAAGCCTTTTGATCGCAATTGATTCGACCAAAACTCAACAAGTCGCCAGCGATCTACGCGAGCTGGAAACGATGCTGACCGCTGCAGCTCAACGGACGAGTGTGGCCGAGCCAGATGCGGTTCAAGCCAAAGTCGATCATATCACCACAACCTTGGCCGAAATTATGCCCGCCGAGTGGCAGAAATCCAGCCTCGAAGGCGATTTCGATGTAATCGCTTCAATGCTTGATCAGATGGAAAATGCGGTGGCTGGCGACCAATATGATCTCGCCGAATCGGCCCGTTTGGAAGCCTACGCTGTGTTGGAATCTGGCCCAGAAGCGCGTTTGATTGTGTTTGCTCCTGAATATAAAGCGCCAATTGAAAACCTGTTTTGGTATGGCAAAGATGAATTTACTGGCCTAGCTGAGTTGATTCGCCAAAAAGCTTCGCTCAGCGATATTCGCGCTAGCCGCCAAGCCTTGGATAAACAATTGGATTTAGCCCAAGATGCGCTTGGCGGCTCTAGCACGCCCGAAGCGGTAGCAACTAGCGCCGCCGTGATTGTGTTTCGCGAAGGCTTAGAGGCGGTGTTAATTTTGGCTTCGTTGTTGGCAAGCCTCAAAATTGGCGAACAACGTGGCTATCGCAAACCAATTTGGATCGGTGCAACCCTCGCCATGTTAGCAACGGTATTGACGTGGGTGCTGGCGCGGGGCTTGATCACCGAACTGATTCGGCGTGGCGATCAAGAAAAGATCGAAGCGATTGTTTCATTAATTGCCATCGCCGTGCTGTTGTTAATCACCAACTGGTTTTTCCACAAAGTCTACTGGACTGGCTGGATGGCCAATTTTCATGCCCAAAAGCGCCGAATTATTGGTGGCAAGGCTGGGCTTTGGCTCGGTTTGATCACCTTGGGCTTTACCAGCATCTACCGTGAAGGCGTTGAAACTGTGCTCTTTTTGCAAGCGCTCGTGCTTGAAGCCAGCACCCAAGTGGTGTTAGCCGGCGTGGCTATGGGGCTTGGTGGCACAGCCTTGGTTGGTGTGCTGGTCTTTGGACTGCAAGCCAAATTGCCCCATAAGAAGATGCTGATCGTGACTGGGGTGATGATTGGCGCGGTCTTGTTGATTATGGTTGGCAACACCATGCACATTATGCAGTTGGTTGGCTGGATGCCGCTGCACCCAATTCGTAGCCTCGAAATCCCCTACTGGGCCAATATGTGGCTGGGTTTCTATGCGACGTGGGAAGGCATTGCGGCCCAAGTTGCAGCTGGCGCATTTGTGATTGGCTCTTATGTGATTGCCGAGCACTTGCAGCATCGCAAAACTGAGGTTGCCGTCAAACGCCAAAGTGCAACCGCCAAATAAATAATGAAATGCCCTCACCCCAACCCCTCTCGCAAGAGTAGGTTTTAACGCCCCCTCACCCCAACCCCTCTCCCGCTGCGGCAGGCGAGGGGCTTTGATTTAAAGCCGTGCGAATTTTAGCTGCTCAAACTAGCATTTAACCTGCAAAAAATTAACCATTTTGCCCAATCTTCATCGCTACTTCATCGTTTATTAATCTTTTATTGACCTTTGGGACGTGAGCAAGGACGTTGTTTCGGACTATCTAGCTTTATAGTGAGCGCAGTCTAATCAACCACTGCTTGAAAGGAGCAAACGGTCATGGCAAGCATCAATAAATTACTCGATAAGCCAGGTTTTGGCATCGCCATTTTGCGGATTGTCGTTGGTTTTATTTTCTTTATGCACGGTTTGGATAAATTCAATGGCGGGATTGAGGGAACCGCTGGCTTCTTGACTAGCCTTGGAATTCCAGCGCCAACCTTTATGGCAATTTTGTTGATTGCAACGGAATTGATCGGCGGGATTATGTTGATGCTCGGCTTGTTTACTCGTTATGTTGCAGTGGCTGAAGCAATCGCTATGGTTGTGGCTTTGGTTACCGTGCACTTGGATGCTGGCTTCTCATCACGCGAAGGTGGCTACGAATATGTGTTGGCGTTGATCGCTGCTAGCGTGGCTTTGGTGCTGCTTGGCTCAGGCTCATTGGCGCTTGACAACTTGCTCAGCCCACGCTTGACTGGCCGCCAAATCACTGCCCGCGCCTAAAAACTACAGATAAACAATGCAACCCCGCCAAGCGACTAGGCTGCTTGGCGGGGTTGCTTATGTTAACAATCACAGCTACAGCAATCGCCACATTCGCAGCAACTGCCACATTCACCACAGCCCCCACATTCGCAGCAACTACAACCATCGCCTTCGCAGGCATCGGTGGCATCGCAACAGCAGCAGGTGCATTGGCAACAATCGCAGCAATCATCGTCACAACACACGATACGTGAACGATGCGAGTGGTGGTGACGACGGCTACGACTCTGACAACAGCATAAGGCTGCGCCCATCGCTACATCGCGCTTACGATCTTGATAATGGCCTGGCGGCGGAACCGGGTGTGAACTAGCTGGCGGCAACGAGCCAGGCGGCAACATCGAGGGATCATTTGGATTGGATTGTGGTGGATAGCCTTGATATGGTTGTTGCGGATATTGGCCTTGATAGGGCGGCTGTTGTGGATATTGACCTTGATATTCAGGGTTTTCGTGGGGCTTGAGGGCGCGGGTTGGCCCAGTATAAGCGCGGTTGGGGTCGCGCCGTGAAGGATCGTCATCGTAATCGCTGGCCATGGCTGGTAATAAAGCCGCCGCAACTGGCAAGACCGTGGCACAAGCCAAACTATGGCGTTTGCATGCGCCAAAGGCTTTCGAGCCAATTGCTGGCAACATATTCAGCAACAACACTTCAACCAAATGTGCTTGCAGCAAGCTCAAACGTTGCCATTGTTGGCGCAAATTGGCAAAAGCATCGTTGAAGATTTTATGGGCAACCGTGCGCAATTCGGCTTGGGGCGTGGCACACAAGGCATTGAAATGGCCACGGGCTTGATCTTCAGCCACATCGTTGTAGCTATCGAGCAGCAACATCATGCGGCCATACATACGGCCCATTTGCTCAAGTGGCTCGGCATTGCTCGGTTGGTTGGCCAAAATCGCCGTATGCCGAAACGCCGCACCCACCGCAGCTTCAGTCGGAGCCGAATAGGTGCAAAAATCGGCATTGACCAAGGCCTCGACTTCAGCCTGAGCGACGGCTTGTTGGCGCAATAAAGCTGGCTCGAAGCCCAACTCACGGGCGGTTTGCTCAGCTTTTTTATCCCAACGTTTAGCAACCGTGTTAGCAACCAAGGGCACTTTACCAGCCCAACCATCGCGATCGGCCACATTATCGCGCAGCCGAATTGCGGCCATCAGCAAACTTACGGCGGCAGCATAGCGTGAACCATGATTATCAGCAGCGACCACATCGAGCGCCCGAAAACCACGTAACGCGCAAACACTCGTGCGGCGGGAGCCTTGCTCAGCGCGTTGAGCTTCGTACAACGCCGAAAGCAAAGCAGCATCGTAATTGGTGGTAATGCGAGCAACTTGGCCATGCTGGTCGCGCAAGGTTAGGCACATACCACAAATGTGGCTCCACCACGCGGCATGGGTCGGTTGATCGAGGTGCGGCGAGCACCCACGCAGAACTCCAAACATAGCAGACCCTTTCTCAAAAAGAACATCGCAGGAAACGGCCAATGGGGATTAAAAATCTTGCAAAACATACGTGGGTTAGAGCTGGATTGTTGCGAAAAAAGAGCTTGAGGTCAATTCCCCAAGCTCCTGATCGTGATTAAGCGGCGGCTTTGGCGGTTTCAGGCTCTGGTTGCCATGGTTCATCCCATTGTTGGTAGCTGCTGGCTGGTGGATTGCGCTGCAACACTCGGCGCAACACAAACAAGGCGCTACAACCAACAATCAACACAATGCTGGTCAAACGGGCGGTCGAGAGGCTATCGTTACAAATCGCGCCACCAACGCCGCCAGTACAGAGCTTATCAACCCGCAGATCTTCGATCCAAAAGCGGCCAATCGAATAGAGCACACCATAAATCAGCAATGAATCGCCGTTGCGTAAGCGCCCACGAAAGCGGCGTTCGATAAAGACAATCGAAAACAACACGCCTAAATTCCAAAGCGATTCGTATAAAAAGGTGGGATGAAAACGGGTTGAGGCATCATATTGTTCAGTGCCACGAATCCGATATTGAGCTGGAATATCCAAATTCCAGGGCAAACCGTTGCTAACTGGGCCGCCGTAGGCTTCGTTATTGAAAAAGTTGCCCCAGCGCCCAATCGCTTGACCAACACTCAAACATGGAGCCAAGACATCCATCCAGGTCAAAGCATTGGTTTTGGTGCGCCAGGCGGCGATGATCACCGTCAATACTGCGCCAACGATCGCTCCGTGAATGGCCAAGCCGCCCTTTGTAGTGTTGATCATATCGATAAATGGGCCATCACGATATTGCGGCCACGATGAAGCCACATACCAAATTCGCCCGCCGGCAACGCCCAAAATCAAGCCAACGATCAACCAATCCCAAACGATATTGGGATTATAGCCACGGGCGCGGGCACGATGAGCGCCGAGCCAGCCCCCCAGCATAGCGCCACTCAAAATTGCAATCGCATACATACGAATTACAATCGGGCCTAACTCAAGCAAATTCGGACCAAACGGCGGATGCATAGACTCTCCTTTGCACAATTGCTTGGGCCATTGTAGCACGGCCTAATCCAGCGTTTGCCGCCATTCAGCCTCAAGCAAACCAAACGAGCGATTGTAGATTGCTGCGTAATTGGCTGCGCCAGGTTGACGTTCGCCACCCGAAATATACAATTGATCGAAGGCTTCACGGCCATAGTTATTAATCAAATAATCGACAAAACTCGCCCATTGATAATAGAGCACGTTCATACCATCGATGCCAACGCCAGCATAGTGGGTTGCCAAGGGTAAGGCTTGCCCGTTGGCCTGATAATCGCGGGCAAAGCTCGTAAAATCGCTGGCACTGCCCAGCCAATAACGGCCAGCGCCCCAAGTTGCAAAACCCTCAGAAAGCACCAAGTCGGTGCTCAAATGGGCAGCGCCATAGCGATCCTGCTCTAATTGATGGACAAATTCATGAGCAGCAATATTCACCACACGGCTGCGTGCCACCCCAGCACAACTATAGATATAAATCACTCGCACATCGGAGTAGGTTACGCCATGGAAGCCACATTGGGCATCTTGGCTGATCACCACCGTAACCCGTTCGGCCAAACGGATATTGGTACGTTCTTGAACATAATCGAGGGCAATTTGCAATTCGCTGGCTAACTCGTTACTTTGGTCTTGATACAGCTCAGCTTCGAGTACCAAATCGATTTGGTTGGAGCTGCCAGCGGCGTTGCTTTGCTCAATCGCTTGTAACGTTGTGGGCGGCAAGGGGGTAAGTTGGCTTTGCGGCACACTCGCCGCAGCATCATTAAAATAGGCACTCAACGGAGCATACTGATTTTTGGGTTGATTAAGCTGATTCACAATCAACAATAACAAGCCCAACAGCACCGCAATTGGCCCAAGTGTTGCCCAATCCAATGGTTTTTGTCGCCGCATTGCCAACCCCAATCACACATCAGCAGCGGCTATTGTACCACTCACAATTGATCGCTAAGCTCAATCACCGTAATCCCCTTGGCATCGGCCACCGCAAAACGTTAGTTAGCTTGATCAAAGGCAAACGGTGGGGGAATCAACTCTGGCTTCATTAATAAACTACTGGTTTGCGTGCCTGTATTAAGCTGTGGCCAGCGCTGAATAATCTTACCAGTCGTACAATCGAATAATTTTGGGTGCTTGTAAAAACCAATTAAATAGCGCTCGCTTAATGGCATCATGGTGCCAACAATTTCCTCAGCTTTGACAACCGAACGATAGCGACGATTAATCAGATCGTAGCTACCAATGCTATAAGGGCCACTATGGAACAGCGGATCTTCGTGATACTTAGGAGATTCTTCATCATCTTCCGGATATTCGCTGTTAACAAGGATTAAGGTTTGATCATCAAGAAACGCTGCGGCACTAATCTCAGCAACTATTGGATAGGCAAATTCAAAGTGATTCGAATCAAGCATACGGGGATCGGCTAATACATCGGCTACTTCATACAGCACGAAGGTATCATACGGATGCCAAATCCAACCAGCATTCAACAACCACCGACCACCAGGGCTTTGGATTAAGCGCGAGTGAAATATATCCATCGGATTACGATCATCCGTTTCGGCAAACCATAACCTTAAGCGCTCAATGAGGGTTTTATTCAACGAGGCTGCTGAACGCCCGGTGCGGGCCTCTTCAATTTCAAGTTTGAGATAACGTTCAGGGCAATGGATCAACAATTCACGCCCTTGAGCATCGTGAAGAAACCCAACGGGATATTCATAAATAGTAGCATGGTATTTATCACGCGTTAACGTTCGTAGTGGCTTATGCCGATCAATCAGCATTCCCGCTGTGCCAAGGCGCTGGTAAATAACTGCTAAATCACCAGATGTCGATTGCACCGCCGCGTCAAATGTTTGACCATAGCCACGATGAAATCGGTCAGCAGTTCCATTAAGTTGATAGATTGTTCCAGTCACCCAATCAATCAGTTTCTGTTTGTCCCAACAAAGCGAACGCACACCAACCGCTGAAATTCGATATTCTCGATAGTGCATTACTAACCCTCAATAATCTCGTTGCCCACTATAGTATAAGAAGAATCTCCTTGTATTAACCATCGATTGATGGAGAATGTAGTTAACTGAGGGCGAGAACTGCTGTTATTAGCCCTATAAACTCAATTCAATCACCGTAATGCCCTTGGCATCGGCCACCGCAAAACGTTGGTTAGCTTGATCAAAGGCGATTGGCGGGATGGATTGATCAAGCCTGCCGATCATGCTATGGGTTTGACGGCCTGTGGCTAAATCGGGCCAGCGCTGCACAACCTTGCCCGTGGTACAATCGAACAATTTTGGATGATCGTAAAAACCAACCACATAGCGTTCGCTCAGCGCCATAGCTGTGCCCACAATCTCCTCGGCCTCGACGGTGGCGCGAAATTGGCGATTGAGCAGATCGTAGTAGCCGATGCTATGTGCGCCGCGTCGTTGTACCAGCGTATCAACCAAATCGGCACTCAGGTTAGCAAATTCATCGGTGATAATCAGCAGGGTTTGTTCATCTAAAAAGCTGACCGAGCTAATATCGACTTGAATTGACGGACAAAAACCTTCAGTATCGAGGATTTGCGGTTGTGCCCAGATCTCATCAACGTTGTAAATTGCCACGGTATGGGTCGGTTGCCACTGCCAACCAGCGCTCACCAACCATTTGCCTTTGGGGCTAACACTTAATCGCGAATGAAAAATCTCGACTGGCTTGCGTTCGGCTTCATTCAGTCGTCGATTTGTGACAACATCTTCAAGCTCAAGTTGATTGTATTTTTCGGGGCAATGCACCAATACTTCATTCAAATCGGCATGTTGAAGAATCGCGATGGGATACTCATAGCTGTCGGCGTAGTAGTAGCTGCGGTTAATTTCGCGCACAATTTGGCCATTGTTAAGCACTAAACCCTTGGTTCCTAAGCGCTGATAAATTACCACGACCTCACCTGAAGCCGATTGCACCGCCGCATCAAAGCCAAACGGATAGACCGTTGATGAACGTTTAATCGGGCCATCCAACTGATAGCGCGTGCCACCAGCTACCCAATCGACCAAGCTCTGGTCATGCCAACATAACGAGCGCACATTCGGCGCAGCAATCCGATATTCACGAAAATTCATATCAACCTCAACTATTTTGGGCAATTTAGGCTAAAGCAGCAGCCATGCCACGTTAATAAAATCATTGCAATAAGTCTATTGCATCGCATTAACTGCTATGGTATACTTCTGTAACGTTTCAGAAACACTGCCGTTGCTTGAGCGTTTCTCCTCAGAAAGGTCGTCGGGCAAAGTACGGCAAACACTGCGCCAACGACCTGGATGCGCTTACCTCGCGTGTTCGAAGCATACTCTCCTTGAACTTCCAACCCAGTCGCTTTGGTTCTCCCGATCGGGGCGGCTGGGTTGGAGGTTTTCAGCGTTAGCAGCGTTGTGAAAGGCAGCCAATGTATAGCACCACCAAAAATGCCAAAACCCGCGAGCAAATTGCTACCATGGTAGCCCATGCCTTCGAAGGCATGCAGCTTGCCCCCCACGAACAAGCAATTCAAGAACTCAAAGATGGTTGGTTTAATGCTGCCTACGCCATCAGTTTAGCCGATGGCCGCGAAGTTGTGCTCAAAATTGCGCCACTACCTGATGCCGATGTGCTGAGCTACGAGCGCAATATTATGCAGACCGAAGTCGCGACCATGCGCTTGGTCCAGCAAAATCCAGCGATTCCTGTGCCAACAATTTATTTTTTTGACGAAAGCTTGAGCATGTGCGATTCGCCTTACTTTTTTATGCAAAAAATTGCTGGCGATAATCTCGAACATGTGCGGGCAGCGCTTGAGCCAGCAGTCCAAGCCAAGGTTGATCAGCACATCGGGGCGATTATCCACGAAATCAATCAATTTAGCGGCAGCTATTTTGGCTACGAAGGCAACCCCAAACTACGCGGCGATAGCTGGAAAGCCACATTTATCACGTTAATCGATGCCTTGTTGGCTGATGGTCAGCGTAAAAACGTTGAACTTGAATATAGCTATGCTGAAATTCGCGCGGCGGTGTTGAAGCATGCCGCTGCGCTTGATGAAGTTACCACGCCTTATCTGGTACATTGGGATGCTTGGAACGCCAACTTTTTTGTGGAGCATGACAAGATTGTTGGGATCATCGATTTTGAGCGGGCGCTATGGGGCGATCCCTTGATGGAAGCCCAATTTCGGCCATTCTCGGGCGAAAGCCTGAGCAATTTTATGCAGGGCTATGGCAAAATAGCTTTTACGCCTGCGGAAGAACAGCGCAATCAACTGTATTCGTTATATTTGGCGCTGGTGATGGCGATCGAATGCTACTATCGCAATTACGATACCGATTTTGTACGCACAATTGCCCGTCAACTGCTCGGCGCAACCATGGATTGGCTCAAGGCTGATTAGATTGTATGGCAACAGCTAGCATTGAAAAATTAGGAACCGCTCCCATCGGCAAGTTGCTATTAGCGATGTCGTCGCAAACCACCATCTCGCTGTTGGTCTATACAATTTATAGCATCACCAATACCTATGTACTTTCGATTGGAATTAATGGTTTAGCGGCGGCGGGTGCTGCAATTATCGCGCCGGTGCTCTTGGCCTTGGGAGCAGTTTCAACTACGGTTGGTGCTGGCGGAGCTTCAGTTGTTTCACGCGCCTTGGGAGCACATCAGCCCGATCGAGCAGCGCGAGTTGTTGCCAATACCTTCATTATTTTTTGGGCGGCGGCACTCATTATCAGCGTGATTGGCACGTTGGCAATTGAGCCAATTGTCTATTTGTTGGGCGCGACCGAAAGCATTGCGCCCTACGCCATCGACTATGGTCGCATCATCTTTTTGGGCGCAATTACTAGCACAGGCTACTCGGCAATTATCCGCGCCGACGGCAATACCGGCTTTTCAACCGCGATCTGGATCATTCCGGTTAGCCTGACGATTGGATTTTGGTGGTTGTTGGTGATTGTTTTTCCGCTGGGTATGACAGGTGCAGCCATTGCGACGGTGCTTGGGCAGGCTGCTTCAGCTGGCATGAGCATCTATTTTTTCTTTTTTCGCAAACAACGCTCATATAACATACGACTGAGCTACTTTAAGCCCGATTGGGCGATTATGCGCGAAATTTTGCTGATTGGCTCGCCCTCGCTGATTAAAAATCTCAGCGCTAGCATTATGGCAATTGTGACCAATAATCTGTTGCGAACGCTTGGCGGCACTAGTGCTTTGAGCGTTTTTGCGATTGTTGGCAGCTTGTACAGCGGCTTGATGACACCGCAAACTGGAATTATTCAAGGCATGCAGCCAATTGTCGGCTATAATCTTGGGCAGCGCAATCTTCAGCGCGTATGGCAAACAATTAAGCTTTCGCTGCGAGCAGCGGTTGGCTATGGCCTACTGATTAGCAGCATATGCTTGATCATTCCTAGTGGCTTGATTTCGCTGCTCTCGCATGACCAAGCCTTGATTGCCGAAGGCCAAACTGCCTTGCGTTTGTTAGCACTGGCCTATCCATTAACCGGAATTTCGCTGGTCAGCGCGGCGGCCTTACAAGCGGCAGGCTGGGCCAAACAAGCCCTATTGCTGCTAGTTGGCAGCATTATTGGCATTAAACTGCCCATTTTATTGCTTGGCTCACAGCTATTTGGCCTAAATGGCATTTGGGCCGCCGAAGCTATTTCAGAATTATTGCTCTGTGGCGCAGCTTTTTGGTTGCTGAACAAACTGCGCCAACAAACCTATCAGCCACTTGGTCCAGAAGGGAATTAGTAGGTCGCGTTATGGCATCATTGACGATTGAACAAATTGCAGAATTGGCGCATGTCTCGATTGCAACGGTTTCGCGGGTGCTGAACAATCAGCCGCATGTACGGGCCGAAGTGCGCGAACGAGTGCTCGCCGTGATGCAGGAGCATCATTACACCCCGCATGCAGCAGCGCGAACCTTGGCAGGCCAACGCCCCAAAGTAATTGCGGTCTTTATTTCGCGCACTACTGCCACAATCTTTCGTAACCCGACCTTTTCGCACCTGCTTCAGGGCATGACCGAGGCTTGTAATGCCAAGGGCTATGTATTAATGGTCTCGTTGGATAGCGCCAATCGGGCCGATGATCCAGCGACTAAATTACTGAATGGTCGCAGCGTCGATGGCCGAATCGTGATTCCCAATACAATCAATGATCCATTGTTACCGCAACTGATCGCCGACCGCGTGCCGATGGTGCTGGTGGGCAAACATCCCTTGCTGCATCATATTGTCAGCGTCGATATTGACCATTTTGCGGGTAGCTACCAAGCAGTGCATCATCTGCTGAAACTTGGCCATCAATCGGTTGGCATGATCGTTGGCTCGTTGCATGCACTGGCCACCCACGATCAGATTGAGGGCTATCAACAGGCCTATCGCGAGGCAGGTTTGCCAATTCACCCAGCATTGATTGCCACTGGAAATGAGACTGAACAAGGCGGCCAAGCGGCAATTGAGCAATTACTAGCCTTGCAACCACGGCCAAGCGCCCTGTTTGTCAGCAGCGCCGTGATGGCCACAGGCGTATTACAAACCTTGCATACCCAAGGGCTGCGCGTGCCTGATGATATAACCGTGGTCTGTTTTGATGATGTGCCAACTGCCGCCAGCCTCAACCCCAGCATGACCTCGTTGCACCAACCAATGTACGATCTTGGTGCAACCGCCGCCAATGTGTTGATCGAGCTGATCGAAGGCAAAACTCCTAGCAGCGAAAATACCATTTTGCCAATTAGCATGATCGTGCGCCACGAAAACGAGGTTTGGGGTGGCTAAACATTTCAAGGAGTGGGAAGCGTGATTGGATTCTGTTCAATGATCGTGCCATCTATTCCCACAACTTCTAGTCGAATTGGCGGATTATGTTTGGGCATGACCAAGCCAGTAATCGTATTCCCAGTAACAACCAAGCTGTTACCATCGCTCAATATAATTCGCAGTTGCTTAATCGTTTCTGGATGTTGAATATAGCCATAGCCAATGTAATTTGGTTGTCCACCATCATTGCTCAGATAAAAACCATACGGCTTCTGAGGCCCAAGAATATCAAGGGACTGGCTACGGATTGAGAATTCGCCTAAAGTTTCAACTCCAGTCAACAAACCAATTGCTTTGCCTCTTGCTGAATCGAGCTGATACACAAACAGCATTCCCTCGTTAAGCCCTGCCACTGGATACATTTGAAGATTCTGAATCTGCTCATTCTGAAATGGCTTAAGAATGATTGCCTCAATCTTCCGTGAATCAATACTATTGATTGGCGAAGGAGTAAGCGGCTGGGTTGTTTGTTGTTGGCGACAACCGATGAGGATCACCAACAGCAGCATAGCTACGATCAAACGTTGCATAACCTACTTTCTTTGATCATCCCTCGGGCTTTGATTGATGTGTTCACCACGAGGGATGATCGACATTACTTACAAGTGGTAATTTATATTCTTGGATCTATTGGTACAACGTATAATATTCCCAGTGTGTTTCCCCAGGAAAATACGTTTCGGCAGAAAGTTGGAATCCTGAGTTCATCCAAACATTATAGGCATATGATGTCCAGGTTAAACCTGGCTGAGATTGGATTGAATTATAAACATTGACATTGGGGAAATTGATCGACCATGTAAGTAATTCATAGTGGGTCTTTGAGGTTTTTACACGATATGTTTCTTCTGATACTTGGCAAGTAGGATTAACTTTGTACTGAACCGATGTATCAAGTTTGTAGACCCCTCCGCCCATGGTAAATGAGCGCGAAATACTCTTATAATATGATCCACAAGCTTGGGTATTAGCAGGAGCTTTTTGTTTATCATTGGTAAGTTGTAAATGGAGTGTATCAGCAAGTTGTTTAGAAGCAAGCCGATCCAACGTAGTATCCCCGGTAATAAAGACATATTCGCCGTATCCTTGTTTTTGTGCGTCCTCTAGAGGCATGCTATAGACACTGATACTGCTTCCCTTTTCGCATGGATGATTCTTGGCGGAATCAATCGATTCGCTACACATAGCACTTACATCAACCGCCACCAAAACCATTTGGCGTGATTGCTCTTGTGCTTCGACTGGCGTAAATTGTGTCACAATGAGCATAAGTACCACTGATGCGATCAGGCTGAGTTTTTTGAACATGGAAATCTCTCCTTTACAAGAATGGCGAAAAATCATAGCATCACTCTTTTTAATATTACACGTATTAAAAAGATATGATATTTAATGAAATTATTATTTAAATCGAGTTATAAAATATATAATCTAACGAAGAAAAATATTTAATCATTAAAAATAATTAAATACAAAATAGAGAGTTCTTAGATCTAATGTAAAGCAACATATGCTAGGATAGCTATATCACTGTATATTTAGAATTAATTGTGAGATAGGATAGAGAAGAAGCACGGTTGAATATCTCTCAAAACAGATGAGAGCATATATCTCTTTATTATGCAATATACATTTTAGGCATAATAGTAAAGCTTTGATAATTTATAAGATCTAAATTTAATAAATCAATTCACATAAAATACATACTTATATATTCTAAAATACATGGTTGTGTTCATTTGTAAACCTGAAATACCCATACCTACAAGAAGATAAATAAAGGCACAAAATAAAAAAGCCCTGCTACTCGACTGAGCAGCAGGGCTGAATTTTACTCTTCGGCGGGTAAGGGCGCTGGCACATAACGGCCTTCGACCTTCTCAGCCAGCACAAAATAGGGGCCAGTGCGCATCCAGCCAAACAACCACAAATCTAATTCCATCAGTAACGTGATGGTATAGAGTGCCCAGTAAATTGGCGAAGTTGGGGTAAGGTGGCGACGCATCGCGCGGCGAGCGACAATTTCGCGCTGTGCACCAGCCGAAGCGTTCACGGCCTCGTCGGTCAACACGGTTGCGCTGGCAGCTTTGGCAGTTTTACGCTTGGCAATCAACGATTCACCCAGTTTCATCAGCACATGCTCAACAAACGAGGTAAACACGCTATTCCAAAATACGACTTTGACAGGCTTCAAGCCTGCTTCTACCAAAGCCGCCTCAACATCGTCCCAGGTTTTGAGATCTTTGATGTGGTCGGATTTACGTCGTGCTTCGCGCTCGAAATCGTAGACCCCTTGCTTGACAAAGAATTTGCCCAAGCGCTTGGAGATATTGATAATTGGCTGAATTGGCGACATTTCACGGGTATTCGAGAAGATCGCCACCCGTCCGCCAACTTTCAAGACCCGCGCCGTCTCGACCAAATAATCGTGGATGACATCGCGGGGAAAGTGTTCGAGCACATCGACCGAGAGCGATTTATCGAACGCGCCATCGACAAATGGCAAACGCCGCGAATCAGCTTGCGCCAATTCCATCTCGGCTAAAGCTTGGTCGGCGAACAGCACCGCTGGATCGCTGCCAACCAGCAAGCCAACGGCATCGGCGTTCCATAAGCCAAAACGACCATTGCCACAGGCATTATCAAACACAATATCGGTTGGCTTAAGCTCGAGCATGCGCCGAATTTGGCGATGACGCACGCCTGCTGCCAATAATGGGGGAGCCATCTCACGATAATCAAGCTCCTCGCCCATGCTTTCTTCTTCGGAAACATATTTTGAAATATAATCAAATTCGGTTTGTCGCGGCATTAAATCAATATAGCCCTTGTGAATGGGATATTGATTGCGGCAGCCAGCACATAAGACATGCTCAGCATAGACCGCCAAATCCCGTGAGTTACACGTTGGGCATTGCAACAACCGATAAAGTTCACGTCCAACCATAGATCAACCTTTCTGTTGTCGTAGCTAGCGTGCTAGTATAGCAGAAATTCATCAATTGCTAGCGATTTGGGCCAGAATAACCCGATTGTGCTATCATGCTGGCTGAGCGTTTGTTCTCAAATTGTGAGTTTAAGCTATGCCTGTTTTGATTCAATTAACCACTGCCGACCATGGCGGGCGGGTGTCTACCGGCAAATGTGGCACTGCTGAATGTGGCGTGAGTTGTAATTGTGGCTGCCCATATACCGCGATGGAAAGTCGTGGGCGCACCGAAACAATCGAAATCATCGAAGCTCAATATCCCAATCAATGGCTCGGTTTAGTCATTCCACCTGAAGAAGATGAGTTTATGCCTGAGCGAGCGATGTTAGTGGCCCATTCGCACGATGATAACGAAGTCTGGGATGCAATGAGCCGTGTGACTCATAACCAAGTGGTGCATGTCTATTTTAATGGTCAATACAACGCTGATTATGTCGATTGGGCTGATAGCCAACCCGCCAGTTATGGCAGTCGCTTGACCCAAGCCTCACCCTTCGGCGGCGAGATGATTAGCTTGATGCCACTATGACAATCCAGCAAACCCAACGTTTATTAAAGGTGCAAATCCTTGGGATGCTCGATTACAACGCCGCTTGGGAATTGCAACGCGAATTAGTCAGCCAACGCAGCGCTGAAACGATTCCCGATACCTTGGTATTGTTGGAGCATCCTGCCACTTACACGATTGGGCGCTCGGGCGGCTATGAGCATCTTTTGGTCAGCCCCGAAACCCTGCAACAACGTGGCGCAGCCTTGATCGAAGTTGATCGCGGGGGCGATATTACCTACCATGGGCCAGGCCAGCTAGTCGGCTACCCCATTTTGCAAATTCGCGATCATGGCCGCGATTTGCATCAATACTTGCGCATGCTCGAAGCAGTGATCATCGAACTGCTGGCTGAATATGGGCTAAGTGCGCGACGCTTTCCTGGTTATACTGGCGTATGGGTGGGCGACCGCAAAATTGCCGCGATTGGGGTGCGCTCGAATACCCGTGGCGTTACGTCGCATGGCTTTGCCTTGAATGTCACCACCAACTTGGCTGATTTTACCGCAATCGTGCCCTGTGGTATTCACGATTATGGCGTAACCTCGTTGGCCGAATTATTGCCCGTTGTGCCAGCCTTCAACGATGTGCAACAACGGCTTATTCGAATTTTCCTACGCGTGTTTGATCTGCATTTGATCGAGCCTGTTTAGCCGAGGAACCGCAACCATGCCAACCATCCTCTCTGTTTGGGCGCACCCCGATGATGAAGCATTTGGCCCTGTTGGGGTGCTGGCCCAAGCCCATGCTGCTGGCTATCGCACGGTCATTATTACCGCAACCCATGGCGAACTAGGCCAAATTAGCCCTGAACTAGCAATCAATCCTGAGAACTTAGGATCAGTGCGTTTGGAAGAACTGCATCAAGCCTGCCAAGCAATTGGGGTTGATCGAAGCATCGTCTGGGATTATCCCGATGGTGGTTTAGCGTTGGCCAACGCCACCGAGTTGCGCGATAAGATTGTAGAAGTGTTGAATGCTGAGCAACCAGCCATCGTGCTGACCTTTGGGCCTGATGGAATTTATGGTCACCCCGACCATATTGCGATTAGTATGGCCACAACCCAAGCTTTTGCCCAATATTTGGCTTTGCACCCAACGATTGAGCAGCCGCGCTTGTATTATCAAAGCGTTGCCCCAAATAGCCCGCGCTCAGTCAACGCCGCCAGCAGCAATGAATATCCCGACCCATTGCCAGCCACCACAATTATCGATGTGAGCGAGTATGCCGATACCAAACGGGCGGCTTTGGAAGCCCACGCAACCCAGCGCCACGATTGGCAACAATTCCTTGACCAAGCCGATTGGTTTAATACGGTCTATCTCCATCGCGTGTATCCTTCGTTCGGATTGAACGATCAGCCAGAAACGACACTTTTTGCATGAACACCAAACTTGAAACGAAAACCCAAACAACGGCTGGCCGCAGTATCGCGCTAGCCGCTTTGTTATTAATGGTTGGCAATTTTGCCAGCCGCATTCTTGGCCTTGTCCGCGATAAAGTTATTAACCACAATTTTGGGGTGGGAGCCGAAACCAGCCTCTACTCGTTGCTCAGTGCTGTACCAACCCAACTCTACGATTTTTTGGTTGGCGGTTTGGTCAGCGCGGCGCTGGTTCCAGTCCTAACTGATTACATCGATCAGCACGATGATGGCGATCTTTGGCAGATTATCAACACCATTTTGACCATGCTGGCGCTGGTGCTTGGCCTGCTTGGTGGCTTGGTCTGGATCTTTGCCGAGCCGATCAATCAGGTGCTAGCTGCCAAAATCGTGGCCAGCCCAACCATGCTCAGTCTTGGCGTATCAATGCTGCACTCGATGGTGATTGCGGTGGTTTTTATGTGTTTGTCGGGCGTGCTGACAGGCTTATTACAAGCGCAACGCCGCTTCTCATTACCAGCGTTTACCTCAACGGTCTTTAATTTGGCCTTGATTGTGCTGATTTGGTTTTGGCCGCAGGATGCGCGGGTATTGGGTTGGGCCATGGTCGCAGGGGCATTGGCCCAAGTAACCCTACAACTGCCAGCCCTACGCGGTGCGCGGCTACGCCCGATGTTGCGCTGGCGGCATCCAGGCGTGCGACGAATTGGCTTGCTGTATGCACCAGTTGCGCTTGGCATTAGCTTTTCATTTGTGGGAACGCTGATCGATCGTCAGCTTGCAGGCAGCATCGATCAACAATCGGCGGCCTATATGCGTAGCGCCACGACCTTTATTCAATTTGCGCTGGGCTTGGTGGCAGCGGCAATCTCGATTGCGATTTTGCCAACCTTATCGCGGCTCAACAGCGATGGCGATGAGGCTGGTTTTCGGCGCATTTTGGGCATTGGGTTAAAAGTGGTGCTGCTCTTAATTGTGCCAATGTTGGTGATTTTTGGCTTGCTTGGCGAATCAGTGGTACGAATTTTGTTTGAAGGTGGCAAATTTACCGCCGAAAACACGCGGATCACCGCCTTGGTATTATTGGCTTATTTGCCAAGCATGCTGGCCGCCGCAATCGATCAGCCGTTAATTTTCGCCTTTTATGCCCGTAAACACACCTTGTTGCCCAATTTAGTGCAAGCACCAGCAATTGCTAGCTATTTTTTGGTAGCTGGTTTGAGCTATCGCGCTTGGGGGATGTATGGCTTGATTGCTGGCAATGTGGCGCAATTAACCGTTCATGCCTTGGTGATGGCGGTGGTTGCCCATCGGCGTTTGCGGGTGTTTGATGGTCAGGCCATGCTCCAAGCGAGCGCGAAAATTGCCAGCGCTGCCTTGGTAATGGCCGCTAGTTGTTGGGGCATTCTACAATTGTTGCCGACAACGCCAAGCAAATTCAATGCGCTTGTGTTATTGCTCGTGGCAGGCGGCGGCAGTAGCTTGATCTATTTGGGCTTATTGTGGTGTCTCAAACTTGATGCGCTGCAATTTTTCGGTGCAGCATTGCAACGCAAATTCAAGCGCAAAACTGCTTAAGTGCGAAATGGCGGAGCGTTAAACTCCGCCATTGTAAAAATAACAAACTTATTTACGCCGAAAGGTATATTCGATGCCCTGTTGCAGCGTGCTATAGGTCACAACGCTACGCAAATCGAGGCCAACGCTGACGATGGTTTGGGCAATTTCGGGGCGCAAACCCGTTAATACCATTCGCGCACCGAGCAGTTGAATTGCTTGCGAGGTTTGCACCAACAACGATGCCACATAGGTATCGAGCACGGGCACACCAGTAATATCGAGAATCACAAAATCAGCGCGATATTTACCGACACCAGTTAATAGCGCCTCGGTCATCCGTTGCGCACGCTGCTGATCGAGCGCTCCAATCAATGGAACGACCAATACCTGATCATTTAAAGGAATCAGCGGGGTTGAAAGCTCATCGAGCAAGGCTTGTTGCAAGCCGATCAACTCGTTTTGCAAGCGCTCCCGCTCGCGAATATCCTGTTGGTGGATACGAATTTCTTGGCGTAGTTTGAGTTCGGTCATCAACAATTCAGCAAATTCATGCAGAATATCCAGTTCATCAGCCGTCCAAACCCGGGGCTTGCCATCGATCACACAGAACGAGCCAAGTACATGGCCACCGCTGCGAATCGGCATACCTGCATAGCTAATCACGCCCAAATCGGGGATAGCCAAATTATCGTGAACTAAGGGATGTTCGCGGGCATCGGTCACAATTAATTCTTGACCATTGCTGACCACATGTTGGCAAAACGAATGGGTTAATGGGGTTTCGCGGCGCTCGGCCCATGGCTCAGCCAACCCAATATGGCTTTTAAAATATTGCCGATGATGTTCAACGAGCGAAAGTAACGACACTGGTGCTTGCAAAACCTTGCTTGCTAAGCGGGTCAAACGATCAAAAGCTGGGTCGAAAGAAACATCAAGCAGCCCAAGCTCTTGCAATGTCTCGGTTCGTTCAGCATTGTTCAGCTGTGATCCTGATCCTAAGGACATATGCCAGCATCTCCAAAATAAAAGCGTTATTAAAAACAGTACCAGAGTTATTAACATTCCACAATGGCCGCGATAGGGTAACCATGTGGGGGAAAAACCAAAGGATGAATTATGAAGGATGAGGGATGAAGATCATTGTTAACCACGAAGGACACGAAGGACACGAATGTTAGGTTCGTTGGCAGCTTGGAATATCGTTAAGCAATCATGGAGCTAAGTTTCGCGATCTTTGCGGTTTCACATAATTCATCCTTCATCCTTATCAAGAGTTCAGGAGTAACGTATGGCTAAATACACGGTAACGATTGAATGGGAACGGCAAGCGGCAACATTTAGCGATGGCAAGTATAGCCGCGCTCATCGTTGGATTTTTGATGGTGGTCAAGTTGTAAAAGGCTCGTCATCACCGCACGTCGTGCCATTGCCCTATTCCGACGAGCAAGCGGTTGATCCAGAGGAAGCATTTATCGCCGCCCTATCAAGCTGTCATATGTTATGGTTTTTATCAATTGTGGCCGAGGCTGGCTTGGTCGTCGAGCACTATCAGGATCAGGCCAGCGGCAAAATGGGCAAAAATAGCACTGGCAAAATCGCCATGACCAAAGTTACGCTCCGCCCAAACATCATTTGGGCCGAACCAGCTCCTAGCAGCGAACAAATTGAGCAATTTCATCATCAAGCCCATGAGCAATGCTTTATTGCTAACTCGGTACTAACGCAGATCAGCATCGAGCCACAACCCTAGCGCAACAGTTGATCAAACTCCTGAGCGGCTTCATGCAGTTTGCCTTGAGGTTCGCTCAGGCTCCATTCGTACCATTGTTGACCAAACGGCTGATCAACAAACCAACATAAGGCTTGCACCTGTGGGTTGCTGCTGACTTCAGCCAAGGCATTGCTGAGCCAACCTTTGGGGTAATTTTCCAGCGGCGTGCGTGCTTGCTCTGGGTGAAATGTATTGGTGGCGGTGATATAAACCGGACGATTGGCGGTGCTCGGGTAGCGATTGATAATCGTCAGCCAATCGCGATAGACTCGAAAACCACGTTGGGCCTTGCCAGATTGACTCAAATACAGATCATTCAATGGCTCTTGAGCGGGATCGGCACTACGCTCAGGCCAACCAGCCGTACTCAGCGCAAAGCCATCGGGGGCAACATTAATTTGCTGTTGATGCTTGCTCCGAATCGTTTGATCAAGCAAGACCAATAAACTATTAAAATAATTAAGCCATGGCTGATTCAACGGGTCGGCCCAAGCGCCATCTGCCTCGTTGCTCCAAGGCCGCACTGGCCCAACCAGCAGTTTCAATTGGGGATTCAAACCGCGCATGGTTTCAATCACATTATCGTGGCGTTCGGTTGCAACGCCATACCCAACTAAGATTCGTGCTACCCACGCAGGAGTCAGCGGTTCTTGGCTGAGGCTATTTTCACCCAAGCTATTGTAACCATTGCCAATGCTATAACCATAGACTGCCTGCAAACGTTGATCGTGGGCCAAGCGCTGGCAAAAGCGCAAAAAGATCGCCAAGGCCGTTTCATCATTATTTGGTGGCAAACTTTGGCCTTGATCATAGGCAACGCGGATAATCACCCGCAATCCAGCCTTATGTGCCGCCGCCACCCGCGAAGCTAGGGCATCAACACTCCATTGGCTCTCATCGGCTCGCAGCGCATACACCAAATCTACCGACCACGCCGCCCGACCATGCCAATCGCGATCGGGGTTGGCAAACATTGCGCCAAGCAGGCTACTTTGGCGCGGAGTAGCGGTTGGCTCAGGCTGACCAATCATCAGACTGCCACGTTCTTGGCAACCACGATCGCAATCGTGATAAAAGCGAATATCGGCTTGGGTTAAAGTATTGCTAGTGCTGCTCCAACGCCAAGTCCATGGCTCACTACCAGCCGCAAATTGCTGATCACGCTGTAAACTCGTGCCATCAAGCGTCAAAGCGACATAAACCCATGGCTGATTATCGCGCACATAAATCCATTGTTGATCTTGGGTATCGCGTTCAAACCAAATTTGGGGCCAACCAGCTTGTTGGTTGGTCTGAAGCACTAAATTGCCGTCGATTGGCAAAAGCCAGTAGATGATCGAACCAAGAATGAGCAGGCTAAGCCACCGCAATTTAGTCATAGGGCAAGATCCACCATATATGTGTGCCAGTTGGCGGGTTGGTGCTACTTTCAATCTGGAGGGTGCTATGATGCCGCGCCAAAATCTGTTTGACTAGGCTCAAGCCCAAGCCGCTGCCTTCGTTATCCAAGACCCCGCGATAGAGTGGCTCGGTCACATGCGGCAAATCAGTGGCAGCAATCCCAGGCCCACTATCTTCAATGCTACAACGTAACCCTTGCTCACTCGCCAGCACCCGCACAATCACCAGATCGCCTGCACGACAATAGCGCAAACAATTCATCAACAAATTGAGCCAGACTTGTTTTAAGCGATCAGGATGCGCCAAAACTCGCTGATGGGTTGGGTCAGCCTCGAATTGCAGTTCAATTTGGGCTTCATCGGCCATCACCCACACGCTGGCAATCGCTTCTTCGGCCAACAACGCCACATTCACCGGAACCAAGGGCAATTCATCGCTTAATTCCAAACGGTGCAATTCCAACAAATCGCGTACCAAGCGAGCCATACGTTGAGCTTCACGCTCCAAGGTGAGCAACGAATGTTCGCGCACGGCTGGCTCGCTTTGTTGGTTGTGCACAATTGCGGTATGCGCCAAAAGAGCGGTTAATGGTGTGCGTAATTCATGCGAAAGCGTGCCAATAAAGGCGCGATGCTGAGCAATTTGTTGGCGCAATAATGGATCGGCGCTATGTTGGATAATGGGGCGTTTGCCACGCTGACCAAGCCACCAAGCAAAGCTGGCAACCAGCCACAGTAGCAATAAAATTCCAAAAAGCAACGATTTGAGCGGTAGAACAATCATGGCTCACACTTTAACCGATAGCCAAAACCACGCACGGTCTGAATCGGGTCGGCATTCGCATCAAGTTGGTTGATTTTAGCACGTAAGCGTTGCACACACACATCAACAATCCGCGAATCGCCCAAGAAATTTGTGCCCCAAACGGTTTGGAGCAAGGCCAAACGCCCCCAAACATGGCTCGGCTGACGCATCAGCTGTAACAAAACTCCGCTTTCTTTAGGCGTTAATTCGAGTAATTGCTCATCCCACCAAGCGCGTTGTAATTCGCAATCGAAGCGCAATTTGCCGCATTCGAATGAGCCAATCGTCTCACGTTGGTGTTGCGCCAAGCGCAAAATCGCCCGCACCCGAGCCACTAATTCGGCAGGTGCAAACGGCTTGGTCAGATAATCATCAGCGCCAACCGTCAAGCCTTCAACCCGATCCTGTAATTCATCGCGGGCTGAAAGCATCAGAATTGGCAGATATTGGCCACCTTGGCGAATTTGGCGACACAACTCAAAGCCATCACCATCAGGCAGCATCAAATCGAGAATCACCAAGCTTGGGGGATTAAATGCCTGCAAATGCGAACGAGCTTGAGCCAAACTAGCCGCCTGAGCAATCTCATAGCCTGCTTGCTCCAACAAGGTGCTGACCCCACTCAAAATCGCTGGATCATCATCGACAATCAGGATGCGACTCATAGCCCAAACCTCCAAACTGTTGCATAGCGCTATTTTAGCCAAAAAAACAAGTCTCAGAGCAACATCAGGCGTTTATCAGCCAATTGTTACCTGATTGTTACACTTAGGTGCTAGGCAGTTGCGTAGGAAGTTGCTACAATACTCAGCGAGGGGTGCGACGTGTGAATTTTAGTGTGTGGAAGTGATATGTGGTGGTTGATTGGGGTAGCCTCGCTACCCTTTTTGTTTTTAACGTTGATCCACGAAGAACACGAAGAGCACGAAATGTGGCTATGGGCTATATGGAATAATTAGATTAACAGACAGGTCTCGTTCCCTCACCCCCAACCTCTCGCCCACGGCGGTGGGCGAGGGGCGTTCCACCCTTCCTTCATAATGGGAAAGTTCCCCCTCGCCTCGCGTTCGGGCTAGGAGGTGAGGGAAGACAAAAGGCAATTCTACAAAATGTTCCGATAGTCCATAGCCAGTAGCCATATTCCATCTTTTGACTTCTGACTTTTGCCTTTTGATGTTACTTAGGCTTGCAACTCGCGCAGGGTTTGGAAATCTTCGTCGCTCAGGGCGATTTTTTCAGCACCCATATTTTCTTCGAGATGCTTAACTTTGGATGTTCCAGGGATTGGCAAAATCACTGGCGAGCGTTTGAGCAACCATGCCAAGGCAATTTGGCCAACGCTAGCTTCGTATTTTTTGGCAATTTGATCAAGCGTGCCACCAGGCGCAGTTAATCGGCCAGCCGCCAACGGGAACCATGGAATAAAAGCGATATTTTGGGCTTCGCAGGCATCGACCATGCTTTCCCATTCGTGGTCGCCAATGCTATAACGATTTTGCACCGAAACAATCGGCACGACTTTTTGCGCTTGGGCCAATTGTTCGTTATTAACTTCGCTCAGGCCAATATGACGAATTTTGCCTTCGTTGCGTAGATCGCTCAGCGCCCCCAACGATTCTTCCAAAGGCACTTGGGCATCAATTCGATGCAATTGGTAAAGGTCAATCCGTTCCAGTTTTAATTGGCGCAAGCTTTTTTCCAGCGAAATGCGCAAATGTTCAGGCCGCCCGTTGGAATACCAAATATTCGGGCCGCCGCGCAGCAAGCCACCTTTGGTTGCAATCACCATATCAGCTGAGTAGGGGTGCAAGGCTTCGCCGATCAAACATTCGCTGACATCGGGGCCATATGAATCAGCAGTATCAATAAAATTCACGCCAAGTTCGACAGCGCGGCGTAATACCGCCTTAGATTGTTCGCGATCGCTTGGTTCGCCCCAAATTCCATCGCCTGTGATGCGCATCGCACCAAAGCCCAACCGCCGAATTTCGAGATCACCACCAAGCCGAAATGTTAGAGAACCGAGGCTCATCGAGCTTCCTCCAAAACACACAATCAATACCGTTCAGTACTGAACCACATGTATTGTACCCCCAAAAAACCGAAAAATCTGGTTGCTCGATCAGCAATTCAATCGATCAGGCGGGTGGCAATATCGGAAACCTGAAAAAACACTTCGCGCGGCGCATAGGGGGCAAAATCTTGAATGCGGCTCATGCCCCAGCCCACCGCACCAAAGGCCAATTGAGCTTGCTTGGCCGCCTCAGCATCGCGAATCTCATCGCCAACGCATAGAATTTTTTCGCGCTCAAGGTTAGCTTTGCGCACAATTCGCTCAAAACGGGCACGTTTGCGAAAAATTGGCACGCTACATTCGTAAAACTCAACCACATTGGCCAAGGCATCACCCAACACATGGCGTACATTCTCTTCGCTATTACTGCTGACCACGCCCAAACGCACATCAGCAGCATCCAATTGAGCCAAAATCAATTCCATGCCATCGAAAAGCTGAATATGGCGAATATTCTGGGCGGCCAGTTGGCGCATATGGCGGGCAATTAATGGCACTTTCCACCAAGCCACCTGCATATATTTCATCACCTCGCGGGGGTTTTGGCCGCGCAACTCGGTAAATTCCTTGGGCGTAAGTTGGCGAAACTTATATTTCTCGGCCACGCCGTTGATCGCCTTGACCAACCAAGGAATTGAATCGGCCAAGGTTCCATCAAAATCAAACAGCACTAGTTTGTATTTTTTCATTGGTCAGCTACCTCTAAAATTGCTTTTGGTTAAGCATACCTTGAGCTGGGCTAGTTGCCAATTCTGCTTTTATTTCATGTAGTCTTTAGGGGTTTTATGCGTAGATTGAGGATCACTCTCCCTCCGTTCTAGCTTACAGTAGTAGTTTTTAATATTCATTCGTGATCACCACCCCTCCGCCCCGCCTCAAGGCGGGGAACGCAGGGTGTTTTCATCCCCCTGCACCCCCTAAATTTCAATTTGTGGATTATTTTATTGGGTTTTAGGCTTAAATTAGTTCGTGTAATTCGTGCAATTCGTGGCAAAACCGCTTGTAGGTACAACTATTGAATCGTTAGTATGCAAAAACAAATCCTAACCATCTGTGTCAATCTGTGGCTTAATTCGCTCTAATCATCCAGCACCTTGCGGACTGTTTGCGCCAAAGTAGCCAGTGAAAATGGCTTGCTCAGCAACAAAGGCTGTTGGGCTAATTGCTGATGTTGCGCCAAACTATGCTCGGAGTAGCCCGAAATAAACAAAATTTTGAGCTGAGGATCAAGCTCAGCAACCCGTTGGCTCAGCTCAAAACCACCCATTTGTGGCATAACCATATCAGTAATTAAGAGCTGAATTGTGCCAAGCGCCTGGGCTTGGAGCAAGGCCAAGGCCTCGGAGCCATGCAGTGCTTCGAGCACGCTATAGCCCAAGCCTTGGAGCATCCGCACCAAAACCGCCCGTACCTGCGGCTCATCCTCGCTCACCAAAATCGTTTCCGTGCCACGAGGTAAGTTTTGGATGAGGCTTGGAGCATCATCGAGTTGAGCTTGCTCTGAACGTGGCAAATAAATTTTAATCGTCGTGCCATGATTAACTTCGCTATACAAACCAATATGGCCGCCATGTTGCTTGATAATGCCATAACAGGTGGCTAAACCCAAACCAGTACCTTCGTGATCGCTTTTAGTGGTAAAAAATGGCTCAAATGCCCGACTCTGGACTTCTTGGGTCATGCCGATGCCGGTATCGCTCACCGCGAATAAAACATAATTGCCAATTGGTACATCAATATGAGTTCGTGCATAATTTGCATCAACTGCAACATTATTTGTTTCAACCAGCAAATTTCCACCCTGAGGCATAGCATCACGCGCATTGACTACTAAATTCAATAATACTTGCTCAATCTGGCCGATATCAGCCAAAACTAAATCAATATTAACATTAAGTACAGTTCGCCATTGAATTGATTCTGGTAAAACTCGTCTAATCAATTTCTCCATCGACATAATTAAATCGTTGATATTGACAATTTTTGGTTGGATTTGCTGCTTACGTGCAAAGGTTAATAATTGACTGGTAAGCATTGCTGCTCGATCAGTGGCATGTTGAATTTCAGTTAATTCTTCGACCACCGGAAAGCCTTGCTGAGCACTATCAATCGCCAAGGTTGTATAACCGCTAATTGCAGTTAACAAATTATTGAAATCGTGAGCTACCCCACCAGCCAAGCGCCCAATACTTTCCATTTTCTGGGCACGAATTAATTGCATTTGCAACTGATTGCGATCAGTTCGATCTTCGGTATGCACCATAATAAAATCTGGTTCGATAAACACATAGCTCACATACAAATCTTTAACTTGATTGATTAATTTAAACTCATAGCGAATTTCTTGATGAAGTGTTATTTTTTCACGTTGACAACGCTCAAAATGGTGTAAAATCTCTGGCTCATTGCGATAGACAATTCTAGCTGATTGATTGACAAATTTGGTAATTGCTCCTTGGGTAATAATCATCGCTGCATCGTTAAAACCTTCGAGAATAAAATCGTCGTCAATACAACGCCATGTATAGGTTGGAATTGGAATGCCACGATATTGCGCTCGAAATTGTTTTTCGCTGGCGGCCAATTGAGCCACCGCCAAGCGCTGCAAACCCAACAAACGATAGACAACTCCCGCAATAATCACCAAGAAAATCAGCCAGCCAACCAACATCAACGAATAGCGCTCGGCCTGCCGTTTAATTGATAATTCCAAATCAAGGTATAAACGATTTTCCAACTGCTCAGCTTCAGATTCCAACTCTGAGAAGGCAATTCGGCGATCAATCGTGGTTTGGGCTTGCTCTTGTGGGCGATTGAGATGTTGCAATAATAAGGCTCGAAAGCTGACCAAATGCTGGCGATAGTCAGTGAGCGCTTGCTGCGTTGGTGGATCTGGCGGCAACAATTGATCAAAGACTACAACGGGATTTTTACCTTGCTGCCAATCATCAACCGCCAAAATCGCCTGATCAAGATAGGCAATTGCATCTTGGGGCAGCAGGGTTTGGTTGCCATTTAATACCTGCTCAGCAATCAAATAGCCACGTTTCATATTCAAACGGGCTTGAGTCATCCCATTAAACGCCGTGATTTGCGATTGAATCATCGAGCGCATTTGGTAATAATTCCATTGCAACAGGGCAATCGAAACTAAAGCCACACTCAATAAAGCGATTAATGGGCGTAATTCTTTGCGCCGCAACCAAGCAAAACGCTTCATGAGCCATTCTCACAACCTTGGAGCAGACTGGCGGTTGAACGATTGGGCAATTGCTCGCGCGAAAACCCAAACGGCGCAATTAAGCCATAATGTTCGTCACTGCCAATAAATCCAATCAACTGTTGATCAATTGCTGTGCGCAAATGTGCATCCTTATGACGCATCGCAAAGGCTCCATAGCCAATACTTAAATTTCCATCAATAATTGGTGGCACAAACGGCATGGCTCGTTCAACTTGATCTGGCGCTTGTAATACCAACAAATCAATGCTGATATCGGTCAAGGCTAAGGCATCGGCACGGCCTGCCAGCACTGCCGCCAAGCCTGTTTGCACATCGGGCACAAATAATAATTGTTCTGGCGCAATCCCCAGGGCTTGGGCAATTTCGGCCTCACGTGCACCACGCATCACCGCCAAACGCCGATCTGGCCGCTGAAAATCGGCAAAACTCTGAATGCCCAATGGGTTAGTTTTAGCGACGAGCATAGCTGGACTGAGGGCAAAGGTTGGTTGGCTAAACGCAAGGAGTTCGGCTCGCTCACAGGTAATAAACATTCCACTGGCAATCAAGTCAAAACGCCCAGCTTGTAAGCCAGGAATTAAATCGGCCCATTCGGTTTGCACCCATTCCAGCTGAGAAACTCCTAGGCGCTGCATCACCCAAGTAATCACCACTGCCTCTTCGCCAACCACAGTGCCAGTAGCATCGCGATACGAGAAAGGCGCTTCGGGGGCATAGCCAATCCGGATCATGCCTGTGCGTTGGGCACGTTCCAAGGTTGTTTCAAGCGGTTTTGCTAGCCACCAAATCAAAACTGTGATCATTCCGATGAGAGCTAAACCAGCCACACCCCACCAAACACGACGCATGCCAGTACCTCCGTTGGAAGAGGTTGTACAAAGCTAGCCAATAGGTGTAATGGTTCATTGGGTTGGCAACCATGTTTCCGTTCCCTCACCCCCAGCCCCTCTCCCACGGAGGCGGGCGAGGGGAGCACTGCTGGAGCGGTTCCCCCTCGCCTCGCGTACGGGAGAGGGGGGGCTGGGGGTGAGGGAGCGCTGGCCGTTGTTCATACGATAAACCATTACAAACAGGCTTTATTGTTCTAAGAATCAGGCTAAAAAGTGTTAAATAGTATGGGCTATAGTATAACGCAGCTAATCGAGGATAGCACTAGTACTACTCCGTGATCCGTACTAAAGAACTATCTTGAAGTTGTGAGGATCACAAAAAAACCGCCGCTCTTTGGTAAGAGCAGCGGTTTTGCTTATAAGAATGAGGATTGATTCCCCAAGAATCTTACCAGCGGTTCGAGCGTGATGATGATTGTTGGCTTTGGAAACAGTCACGGCAGTAGACTGGTTTGTCGCCACGTGGTACGAATGGCACTTGTGCAGGGCCGCCACATGATGAACAAGTGGTGGTGTGCATTTCGCGTTGACCACGATCTGAACTGTAACCGCCACGATCTGAACTGTAACCGCCACGATCTGAGCCATAGCTGTTGCGGCTATAACCACCACCGCCACCGCCACGGCTTGAGCTTTCGTAGCCACCGCCACCGCGATTTTGCTTGCGGGCTTGGCGGCAGTTTGAACAGCGAGTTGGCTCGTTGTCAAAGCCTTTTTGTGAGTAAAATTCTTGTTCGCCAGCAGTAAATACGAACTCGTTGCCACAATCGCGGCAGTTCAACGTCTTGTCGGTAAAGCTCATTAGCTTGTTTCTCCAACTATGGTAATGTATCCAATTGTTTCAGGTTGGAGTCACGAAGCTCAGGGAAGAGATTGCATATCCACTCAGTCCGAGGTAATGTGAGGAACCAAACCATGTCAACGCAACCATTGTACCAAAAGTACTCACGAGTTACAAGAGGCAAAATCGACTTTTTGCCCATGAATTTAATCGCAAGTAGTAACAATGGGTGAAAAAGTGGTTAAACCAAAGGTGCAAAGGGTAGGTAGCTAGTTAGCCAACCCTACCCCATTAACCAACATGGCTTAACTCCCGAAGATTTTGCTCCAGAAGCCGCGCTCTTTTTGCTCGAAATGGTCCATACCCATGGTTTCGCCAAGTTTTTGGAAAAGTTCGCGTTGCTCGTCGTTGAGTTTGGTTGGCACACGCACTTTGACCACAACCATCTGATCACCTCGGCGGCCCAAATTTCGCCCCGATGAATCAATGTAGGGCACGCCTTTGCCGCGCAAAGTAAAGACTGTGCCATCCTGTGTGCCCGCTGGTACATTCAATGGCTCATCGCCATCAACAGTTGGCACATTGAGTTGCGCTCCCAAAGCGGCTTGCACCAGATTAATTGGCAGCTGCAACAGAATATTGTTATCTTCGCGCACAAAGAAATCGTGTGGTTGTACTCGCAAGTTGACATATAAATCGCCAGCTGAGCCACCACTTGGCCCACTATCACCAGCGCCGCCAATCCGAATCCGCATGCCATCGTCAACGCCTGCTGGCACGGTTAGTTTGCGCTTGACGGTCTCACGAACGCGGCCTTCACCACGGCAGGTTTTGCATGGGATGGGAATAATCACGCCGCGACCATTACATTGATCACAGGTGGTTACCGTGACCATGTTGAGGAAAGTGCGGACGCGCATTTCGCCCGAACCTTGGCATTTGGGGCAGCGAGTTGGTTCGGTACCAGGCTCTGCGCCATTACCACCACAAGGTCCACACGATTCGAGCCGACGATAATCAAGCTCTTTTTCGGTGCCGAAAATAGCCTCTTCAAAGCTAATTACGAGGTCGGCGCGTAAATCGGCTCCTTGGCGAGTGCCACCACGGCTACCACCGCGTGCACCTTGGCCAAAAAAGGCATCAAAAATTGTGCTGAATGGATCGCCGCCAGCGCCACCAAAACCGGCAAACGGATCAAAGCCTTGACCGCTGCTGCCAGCATGACCAAATTGATCATACATGCGGCGCTTTTGGTCGTTGGAAAGCACTTCGTAGGCTTCGGTCGCTTCTTTGAATTTATTCTCAGCCTCGACGTTGCCTGGGTTGCGGTCGGGGTGATATTGCATGGCCAACTTGCGGTAGGCCTTCTTGATCTCGTCAGGCGAGGCACTTTTGCCCACACCCAAAACCTCGTAGTAATCGCGCTTTGCCTCGGTTGCCATACATATCCCTATGATAAAAGTCAAAAGTCAAAGGTCAAAAGCCAAAAGCCAAAGGTCAAAAGTCAGAATCGATGGTCTTTTCGAAATCTTTGGAGTATTTCGCCCTTTGATTTCTGACTTTTGATTTTAGATTTTTGACTTTCGCTTACAGTTCCACCTCGTCGGCGGAGCCGTGGTCTTGGCTCGGCGTTTCTGGCTCGATGCCAAAATCGGGCGCTGGTTTGAGTCGTTGCATTGCCACGCTCAATTCAGCGGTACGATTGTTGATCGCTTCCATATCATCGCCATCAAGCACCGCCCGTAGCGCTGCAATCCGATCTTCGACCGTGTTGCGGGCAGTGTAATCAACGTTATCATCAGCTTCGCGCAACATCCGATCAGCAGCGTAGATCACGCCATCGGCTTTGTTGCGGGTCGCAATCTGATCACGGCGGCGAGCATCGCTATCGGCATGATCTTCGGCATCGCGAATCATGGCTGAAATTTCATCATCATTCAAGCCCGATGATGGCGTGATCGTGATTTTTTGCTCTTTGTTGGTAGCTTTATCGGTTGCGCTGACGTTGACAATCCCGTTGGCATCAATATCAAAAATAACTTCAATTTGCGGCACGCCACGCGGCGCGGCTGGAATGCCATCGAGGGTAAAACGCGCCAAGGATTTGTTATGTCGAGCTTCAGCCCGTTCGCCTTGCAACACATGAATTTCAACGCTGTTTTGGTTGTCGCTGGCAGTTGAGAAAATTTGTGAGCGCTTGGTTGGAATCGTGGTGTTGCGATCAATTAATGGTGTCATCACGCCGCCATAGGTTTCGATCCCCAAGGTCAATGGCGTTACGTCAAGCAACAACACGTCGGTAACATCACCAGCCAGCACGCCAGCCTGAATTGCAGCCCCAATCGCCACCACTTCATCAGGGTTTACACCCTTGTGTGGCTCTTTGCCAAAGAATTTTTTAACCGCAGCCTGCACTGCGGGCATGCGGGTTTGGCCACCAACCAAAATCACTTCATCAACTTCGCCTGGCTTCAAACCAGCATCTTGCAAGGCCAGTTTGATTGGCTTGAGCGTGCGTTCGACCAAATCAGCGGTCAGTTGCTCAAGTTTGGCACGGGTCAGAGTGGTGTTCAAGTGTTTGGGGCCACTGGCATCGGCACTGATAAATGGCAGCGAAATATCGGTTTGCAACACGCTCGAAAGTTCTTGCTTAGCTTTTTCCGAAGCTTCTTTCAAACGTTGCAGTGCCATACGGTCGCTACGCAGATCGATATTATTTTCGCGTTGAAACTCGCTGGCTAGCCAATCGATAATCTTTTGATCAAAATCATCGCCGCCGAGGTGGGTATCGCCGTTGGTCGCCCGAACCTCAAACACACCCTCGCCAAGCTCCAAAATGGAAACATCGAACGTACCACCACCAAGGTCATAGACGACAATTAATTCGTTACTGTTGCGCTCCAAGCCATACGCCAAGGCGCTGGCGGTTGGCTCGTTGATAATTCGCAATACTTCAAGGCCAGCAATTTTGCCAGCATCTTTGGTCGCTTGGCGCTGCGAATCATCGAAATAGGCCGGAACCGTAATCACCGCTTGGCTGACAGGCTCACCCAAATAGGCTTCGGCATCGGCTTTGAGTTTTTGCAAAATCATGGCCGAAACTTCTTGCGGCGAATAATCGCGACCGCCCATCAAGACCCGCGCATCGCCATTGGGAGCGCTGGTCATGCGGTAGGGAATCAAATCTTTATCGCGTTGGACGCTGGGATGATCCAATTTACGACCAATAAAGCGCTTGACCGAATAAATTGTATTTTCGGGATTGGTGACCGATTGGCGCTTGGCAACCAAGCCAACCGTGCGTTCACCGTTTTTGCTCAAGGCAACAATTGAAGGAGTGGTGCGAGCGCCTTCGGCGTTAGGAATCACCACCGCCTCGCCACCTTCCATGACCGCAACCACTGAATTGGTTGTTCCAAGGTCAATACCGATCACTTTACCCATATAGCTCGTGCTCCACAGACAGCGACAAAGCATCGCTAAGCGACGGCCAATCACGGCAGCAATGCCACTTAAAACGATGCTTTGACTAGTTGCTCCTACTTGCCGACTTTGACGACCGTTGGACGCAAGACCCGTTCGCCAAGCTTATAGCCACGGCGTAATTCGGCCACAACTTTGTTTGATTGCGCTTCGTCGCCTTCTTCAAACATAATTGCTTCGTGAATATTCGGATCAAATTCTTCATCAACGGCAGGAATTGGTTGCAGGCCAGCGCCTTCAAGCACCGTTTCAAATTTACGTTGTACTTGTTTAACGCCGCCAATCCACTGATTGTTTTCAATTTCAGCGGGAATTTGACCCATCGCCAAGAGCAGGTCATCGAGCACTGGAAGCAATTTCAACATCAAACCAGCGCTAGCATTGCGAATCAACTCCTCGCGTTCGCTTTCGGTGCGGCGTTTGTAATTTTTGAAATCAGCAATTGCTCGCATCCAGTTGGTTTTGTGTTCTTCAACTTCGCGTTCGAGCGTGGCGATCCGTTCGTTCAGGCTTTCGGCATCGCCTTGAGGATTGGTATCGTCAGTTGATTGTGCTTGCACTTCTTCCGTCATGAGAACTCCGTACCTCCGTAAAGATCAAACTTGTATGATCACAGCCTAGCGTCTAGCACTATTCTGATGGTTCTATTTTGCGTTCGCCATATAAATCGCCCATCAAATCGCTCATCACGCCAGCAATATAACGCACGCTGGAGATGGAACGTGGATAGGCCATGCGACGCGGCCCTAAAACCCCTACCACACCAGCAACATCGCCATTGACCCCGTAACGCGACAAAATCACGCTATAGTCGCGCAGTTCATCGCGGCTATGTTCACCACCGATGATCACTTGCACGCCATCCGAAGCCAAGGCTTGGGGAATCAACGACTCAAGCATGGTGCCGCCTTCAAGGATCGAAAGCACCTCGCGTACCCGCGTCACCTGGCCAAATTCTGGTTGATGCAACATCTCTAGCAGGCCATCGTGATGAATTAATTCGTTGACATGCTCCTCGAATTGTTGCATGGCCCGCGCCACGCTCTCGATCACCAGCACTTCAAAACTGCTAAGCGGCGGCTGGTTGGTTGACTGATTGTGAGCGATGTTGGCAATCGCCTTGGCTGAGGCTTCATGACACAACTCATTAATTCGTCCGGCGATGCGGCTTAGTTGCTCTTGGGTCGTATTGGGGTCGGCAGGCAGCGTTTGCTGCTTGACCGAGCCTTCGTGCAACACCAACACCAACAAGACCAAGGCATCGTTGATTGAAATTAACTCGATATGTTTGAAGCGGCTCTCGTAGGCTCGCGGGGGCGTAACCACCGCCGCCGTTTGGGCGGTGCGAGCCAAAACCGCTGCTGCCAAATGAATCCATTGGTTCAATTCCGAGCGGATTTGATAAAACTGATGTTGGATCATGCGCTGTTCTTGGGTCGAAAGCGCCGCCCGATCCATCAAATTTTCGACAAAAAAGCGATAGCCAGCATCAGTTGGCAAACGCCCAGCCGAGGTATGCAAATGCGTCAACAGGCCAGCATCTTCTAACGCCGCCATTTCGTTGCGGACAGTCGCCGAACTAACCCCCAAACTCCTAGCAAGGTCTTGCGAGGCTACTGGCGTTGCCGTATCGATGTATTGTTGAATAACCGCCTTAAGAACCCGTCGTCGCCGCTCATTGAGTTCAAGATGCATCGCTCACCTCGCTTTAGCACTCTTGGCCGAGGAGTGCTAACTCGGTAAGTTATAAGAGTGGCGTGCTCGCCGCACGCCGCTGAATATTGTAACACGCCGCGATAGAGCAAGCAACGGGGCAGCGCTAGCTCTTACATCGCTCTAACATTTCGCCAAAGCAACAACTAATTGCGACAAAATCTCAAAAATTGGCCCAATTTTTGAGATAACTCGATCTTAAGATCTATGCACATTTTGGCCAGAATGCGCTATAATCGCCAAACGCTATTGCTGATATGATCATCTAGTGCTTTTGGGAGGTTGGCAACGCGGGTCGGAGAGAAACTCTGGTGAGCGAGGATTAGGCAGCATCGGGAGGGGTCTGGCAACTCTTCCTTATAGCGTGATGCTGAGCGTTATTCGTTTAGTGTGTAAGGAAAGATTTATGCGTTCGATGCGAATGCTGCGTTTGCTAGCAGTATTAATTGTTGTGAGCATGCTGCCGTTAAGCCGGAGCAATGCCCAAACGCCCACCACCAATTCGCCCATCAATCGCTTGCTCAGCCAAGGAGCCAATGTTGCTCGCCACAGCCAAACTGGCTATGTGCGCTGGATTGGCGCAGCCGCTGGCACAACCCTCGATCAACCAGTAGGCTTGAATCGCGCTGATACGCTCAACATTGCCAATGCCTATTTGGCTGAATATGGCAATTTGTTCGGCTTAGCTCAAGCCAGCGATGCCACCGTTGCCAAAACTAGCACCACCCAAGATGGTCGCCAGGTTGTGCGTTATAAACAGCGCTACCAAGGCGTGCCAGTCATTGCTGGCGAATTGCAAGTTCAAGTCAATCAGGCTGGTGAATTACTGAGCATCAACGGCGAAGTGTTGCCAAATCTCAATTTAAACACCAACCCCAAAATTGACCAAGCCAAGGCGATTAATACCGCCCAAACCTATGTTGCCACCAAATACGATGTCAATTTGGCAGCGTTGAACGTGAGCAAAAGCGAATTAGCAATTTATAACCCAGCTTTGTTGGGTGGCACAGGCTTACAAAAAAGCAGCCTGGTTTGGTTTGTTACGGTTGAATCAACCAGCAGCAACCCGATTCGCGAATATGTGTTCGTTAACGCCCAGTCAGGCGAAATTAGCTTAGCCTTCAATCAAATTGGCTTTGCTAAAAATCGCTTCGTTTGTAACGATAACAACGTGGTCGATAACGACGATAATCCCAATAACAACTGTGATCAACCAAGCGAATATGTGCGCACCGAAGGCTCAGCCGCTAGCAACGATGCTGATATCGATGCCGCTTACGATTATTCGGGTGATACCTACGACTTCTTCAACTTGTTCTTTGGCCGTAACAGCATCGACAACAACGGCATGAACTTGATCTCACTGGTCAAGCACTGCCCACCTGGCGCGGGCTGCCCGTATGGCAACGCCTTCTGGAATGGTCGCCAAATGACCTATGGCCAAGGCTTTGCTGCTGCCGACGATGTGGTTGCCCACGAATTGTCGCACGGGGTAACCGAATATACCTCGAACCTGTTCTACTACTTCCAATCAGGTGCAATCAACGAAGCCATGTCGGATATCTTCGGCGAATTTATGGATCAAACCAATGGTAGCGCCGACGATGACGAAACTACCCGCTGGATTATGGGCGAGGATTTGGGCGGGATTCGCAATATGCAAGACCCAACCCAAGGTGATCAGCCCGACCGCATGTTGAGCGAATTGTATGTGCTCGATCCTAATCTGCTTGATAGTGGTGGGGTGCACAGTAACAGTGGTGTCGCCAATAAGGCTGCCTATCTTTTAAGCGATGGCGATACGTTCAACGGCCAAACCATCGCCTCAATTGGCATCACCAAAACTGCCCATTTATTCTATGAAACCCAAATTAGCTCGTTAACTTCGGGCAGCGATTATGCCGACCTTGCTTCGGCCTTGCGCCAAGCCTGTACCAGCCTGACAGGCAGCCATGGGATTACCGCCGCCGATTGTGTTGAAGTCAATAAAACCATTTTGGCAACCGAAATGGATCTTCAGCCAACCAACGCGCCAGCCCCTGATATTGCTGCTTGTAGCCCTGGCCAAACCCAAACGACCGTTTTCAACGAAGATTTTGAGGCCTTGCCCAATAATCGTTGGAGTGCAAGCGCCTTGAGTGGCAGCACCGAAACTTGGACTACCAATCCAGCGCCACTCGTTGGGACATATGCAACTAGCGGTAGTGGCTCAGCAACCAACTATAACGGTGTGTATGGGTGGAATCAGGCGGTTGAAGAATCGGCCTTTACCCAAAATGCGAGTGTCACGGTTCCCGCCAATGGCTTTGCCTACTTCCGCCATGCCTATGATTTCTATGCGCCAATCGATGCGGGCGTGGTGGAATATAGCACCAACAATGGTAGTACTTGGCAGTCAGCTGCTGGTTTGTTTAGCTTCAACGGCCCAACTAATATCGCCGAAGATGGCGCGTTTGGCGGCGAGCAAGCCTATGTTGGCAACAGCAATGGCTATAACGCCAGCCGCTTGAACTTAGCCAGCTTGGCTGGGCAATCGATCCGCTTCCGATTCAAGGTCGCGCTTGGCGATACCCCAACGCCAAATCGCTCAGTTACCTGGTCGATCGACGACTTTGAAATTTACACCTGTAATGGCCCAGCCGCACCAGCCGCGCCAAGTTTGTTCCTTAGCAGCGACGTATTGGTGCAACAAGGCAAGCAAACCAGCGCGACCATTGGCACTGCCTCGGATGATCTTGATTTGGCGGGTGCGTTGACAGTCAGTACCGCTGGCGCACCAACAGGCATGAACGTTAGCATCAGCAACCAAGCTGGGATCTTGAAGGCTAACGTGAATTGTGCCTGTAGCAGCGCAGTTGGCACCTACCCGATTACCGTAACTGTGCGCGATAGCGGCAACCTGACAGCCAGTCAAGTATTTAATATCGAGGTTGAGCCAGCTGGCCAAAGCCTGATTAATGGTGGCTTCGAGCTTGGCACCAATTGGCAAGCCTTCTCAAACTCATTTAGCGATGTTTCGCCGCCATTGTGTTCATTGCCTGGTTGTGCTGGCGCACCACGGACTGGCACAAGTTGGTTGCGCTTTGGCGCACGCTCAGGCACGACCGAAACAGCCTTTGCCCAACAAACCTTCACGACAACCGCAGGCGATGCAACGCTGGAATTCTACCTCTCGATTTACGCGCATAACGGTCGGGGAATTCAAGATTACGTCAAGCTTAGCCTTGATGGTGAGGAAATTTTCCGGGTTAGCGACGCAAATACCGAATATGACAATGGCTATGCCAAAGTCACGATTCCGTTGACCGATCTGAGTGCCGGCGAGCATGTCTTGCGCTTCGATTCAGTCAATAACTCAACTGCCAACATTGTGCGCTTTAGTATCGATGATATCAGCTTCGTAACTGAAACCAACCAGTGCCGTGGCTCGAATCTCTATCTACCAATGATCACCAAGTAGCAGCTTAATTGGAGACCCCAGCTTGGTTATTATCAAGCTGGGGTCTTGCTTTTTAGCGATTGAAGGTAGAATACCAACCCGTAGAGCAATTCTCACGAGCCAGTGCTGCCGTAGTGTTTGAGGCCAAATACCCAAAAGCGATAGGCAATGGTGATACTCACGAGCGCTATCAGCGGAGCCAGCCATGCCATCCAGCCAATCGAGTGGCCGAGTAAATAGCTGGCCGGATAATACGAGGCAAAGCCATATGGTAACAGCCATGTCAATAAAATGCCGACTGAGCGATGATAAAAGGTTAGCGGATATTGCGCAAATTCATTGGTGCTGAACACTAGATTGGTTACCGGAATTGAATCCATAATCCAAAAAGCAGTTGCCGCAGTGATTAAATTCAGCGCAATAAAAATAATGCCCCCACTGATAACCATTAATATGATAAAACTAATGCTTGCCAGGGTAATTGGTAATTGTAACTTGACCATTGCATAACCAACCAAGCCAAAGCCGACAATAAAATCACCAATCGCATCATGACAAATTCGATCGGCTAATAAATGGAATAATGGATTAATTGGCCGCACCAAAAAACGATCAAATTGGCCAGGTCGAATATAATCGCGCCCAATCACCCAAAGATTATCAGCAAACAAATGATTGATGCCTTTGGATAAGGTCAACAAGCCGTAAATTAGTAGAATTTGCTCAAGTGTCCAGCCTTGGATGCTTGGAACTTGGCGCAAAACTGCCCACATTGCAATAATGCTCGCACCTTGAAATAGCACGGTTGAAATCGAGCCAATAAAAAAATTCAGCCGATATTCCATCAAAATTTTGAAACGCTGAACGACGAAATACCAATAGATTTTGCTATAACGCAGCATTATCAGCCACCTTGTACGGTTATTTTGCGCACGCTGAAGTTGAACATCAAGCGGGAAAGCATTAACATGACCGCTAGCCAAGCTAATTGTTGCAACCAAATCGATCCAAGCTGATCCAGTGGCGTAATGCCGCTCAATAACGATACCGGAATCGACACACTTTGAGCAAAGGGCATCCATTGGGCAAGGGTTTGTAAACCTGAAGGCAACATGGTTAATGGCAAAAGTACGCCACTAAACAGCATCAAAATAGAGCCTCGCACGACTTGTAAACCCCAAACTTCGGTTGAATAAAAAGCGACACAGCCAAAAATCCAATCAAAGCAGAATAAAATACTACAGCCAAGTAATAACGAAATCAGAAAACTTAGCCAAATTAATGGATCAGTTGGTAAGCGAATATCAAACACTAAAACTGCAAAGCTGCCGGTTACTAAAAGTTGTTGCGCTAAGGCAACAAACGTTCTGGTTAGATGTCCAATAAAAATGCGTTCTTGAAAATCAACTGGTCGCAATAATTCGCTAGAAATGGTGCCTTCACGAATCCAATAGCCAAATTCTTGGGTATAGCCCCATTGTACCAATGGCGCAATCATGCGGGCCAAGATGATATAGGTTAAGGTTTGTTGCATGGTTAGGCCTGCGATGGTTTCGCGTTCGCTATACAGTGCCTTCCAAAACGAAACATACACAATTGTGAGGAAGAGATGCGCCCCAAGCTGCGACCAAAACCATAAATTATAGGCTAGCATTTCTTTAATATTCATGCCAACCACACTGCGATAGATGCGCAAACGATAAGCAAGTTTATTCATTAACTGCTACCTCGTTATAGGCTGTGGGGTTTTGATATAAATGTTTGATGATACTCTCAAGATCAGGCTCATTCAAGGTAAAATCGGCCACATCTATTTGCTGCATCAAGGCTGTGGCTACTTGGCTGGCACTTAATTGGCTGCGATCAAACTTCAATTCAAGGCTATATTCGCTCAAACTTAATTGCTCGCAGGCTGGTGGCAATTGCACATTGGTAATTGGTTGGTTGGTTTCAAAGGTAATTGTGCGATATTTGCCAAATTGTTGCTTGATGGCATGCAACGGCCCATCGTAGACTTTGCTGCCAGCATCAATGATGATCACCCGCGAACAAAGCTGCTCGATATCACCTAAATCGTGGGTCGTAAGCATCACCGTCGTATTATGCGTTTGGTTGTAATCTTTAATAAATTCGCGAATCCGCTGTTTGACCATGACATCAAGCCCGATCGTCGGCTCATCAAGATACACAATTTTGGGTTCGTGAATGAAGGCTGCCGCTAGTTCGGCTCGCATTTTCTGGCCGAGCGACATCGAGCGAATCGGCGTTTTTAAAATTTCGTCAAGCTCTAAGACCTCGCTGAAATGGCTGAGCAATTGCTTATAGCGGCTTGGCTCGACTTCATAAATATTGGCAACCAAATTGAGTGATTCGATCAGCGCTAAATCCCACCATAACTGGCTACGCTGACCAAACACGACCCCAATATTACGCGCATTAGCCACCCGCTCACGCTGCGGATCGTGACCCAAAACTGTAACAGCGCCAGTCGTAGGGTAGAGAATTCCCGTCAACATTTTGATTGTGGTCGATTTGCCAGCGCCATTGACTCCAATATAGCCGACAATTTCGCCAGCATCGATTTGAAAATTCAAATCGTGAACTGCCACTTTTTCGCGATATTGAGGCCGAAAGAGCGCCTTGATCGCCCCTTTGACTCCGCCTTCTTTTTCAATGGTGCGGTAGGTTTTGCCCAAATTACGAACATCAATAACTGACACCGTGGTCTCCTCGTTGGCATGGATGTAAGCACAGGCTCAGTTTAAGCCGCTTGGCCCCAAAGCTAGCCCATCGCATGACTGAGTACCCATCAGCCCCAAGACTGATTGGGTACACACAAGGATATGAGTTTTGTGACTGCAACCAACCAATGCCGTGGGGCGAAACTCTAGCTGCCAATGAGTACTAAGCAGCAACTTAATCGAAAACCCCAGTTTGGTAACAACCAAGCTGGGGTCTGGCTTTTAGCGATTGACTCCAGCTAGCACCTTTTGCTCCAAGAGATCAACGGGCAAAGGAAACTGGGCGGTTATGCGCCCATGTTGGCGTTCTTGAAGCATTGTGCCCGCCACCCCAACTAAAACGAGAGTTTCAGCATCCGCACTCACCACCGCCTGGTGATGCAATGGCAATTCGTCAGTCGATTGCAACGCTCCGGTTGCTGTGTACACGCGATACTCCTTGGCAAGCAACGGCTGTGGCAAACTTCGTTGCCACCACAAATGTTGACTATCCGCCGACCAACCAACAACAGGATTGGTGGTGACAATCTGACCGCTTGCCTGTTGATCAAGTGTCTGCCAAGTTTGGCTGGCATAGTCGTAGCGGCGCAATTCGGCCACCTGCTGGGTTGGGTCAAGCGTGACCATCGCCAAGGCCGAGCCATCGGGAGCCAAGGCTAGGGCAGCGTGCGATACCAACGGCAATGTGAGCGTGCGTGAGGTTTGATCGGTTAAATTCCACCAGACCAGCGTTTGTTCAGTGGCCGTTTGGCTTTGGCGATAAACGAGGGCTTGTTGGTTGGCACTGACCCAATAATCAGGCCAATCGGCTAATTCGGCTAAAATCTCGATTTTAGCTTGTTGGTTAAGCGTTAGCTTGGCTAACACTGGCTGGAGCGTAGCGGAGCCATTTGGTTGATCATGAAACAAGACATAGAGTGTTTGTCCATGCCAGGCCAGCGGCTCAATCCGTCGGTAATCATTCGGCTGGAACGTTGTTTCAAATGCAGAAAGCTGATTGGTGACTAAATCTAAGCGCAACAAACGGGGCGATTCATGGGGCACTCGGATAATCAGCACTTGTTACAAATTGGGATCGATCAAAGCTTGACTCATCCCATTGAATACATAATCTGGGTTCGTATACTCAATTTGAGTATGGGTCTGCATTTGTGGATCATACAACCATAGCTCATGAGGCTGAGGGTCTGGATTGTAGCGCATATACAAGACTAAAGCTGGTAAATAAGGCCGATTGACGACTACATCCATATTCTCAAGCAGATCAACTTGTTGATCGCTCCAGAGAGTCGAATATGAAACCCTTCCCTTGGCGAACATCGCTAGTGGGTAACGCTCAGTTTCAGGGAGTAGGATTTCGGTAGCAGAGACTGGTTGCTCTATTGATTGGTTGTCAAATCAAAAAGCTGAATAAAATGGGCCAAATGGGTAATTGCAAGTTGCTGTTCAGCAAAGATACTGATAAATTTATAAGGATATTCGGCACCAACAGCGGTTAATTCGCCACTTGGTTCTATCCAAAAATAGTTAATATCTAAGCCAAATTCAGGTTTTTTCAATTGCACCAACACCCGTTCATTGGTGGGCACACGCAAGGGTAGCGGGGTTGGGGTGGCGCTTGGTTGGGTTGGGCTGGCTTGGGCTACTGCTGGTGGCATGGTTGGGCTAGCTTGAGTAATCACGGTTGGGGTGGGCTGTTGGGCTTGGCAGGTGCTCAACACCCCCAAGCATAGCAACAACCCAAGCCTGCGATAAACCTTCTGCATCATGGTCGCACTCTCGCTAATCGTTAAGGTTGTGGATAAACATAGACAATCTTTGGCCAAGAGCGCGACGAAAAGACTGTTTGAAAGTTAGGAAATTTGCTCAAGGGTAGCCAATGTTCGTTGACCCGCTCCAACAAAAAGAGTTCATCGTAGATGCGCAATACAACCTGCTGCCCCAACCAATCGGGTACAAATTCACCGATGCCTTGGGCAACGAGCAACGAATGGCCTTGTTTGCCTTGATGGGTGTAGGTATTAAGGCTTGAATTAACTGCTTGATAGGTTCGGGTTAGGTAGAACTGACTATCCCCCGACCACAATCCAACGTGATCGCGGGTTGTGTCATCGCGCCATAATTCGGCTCCGGTGGCAGTATCGAACATGGTTAATGTGCCATGGTTGAGCGGGTATTCACGCTCAATCAAGACAACCCTCTGGCCATTGGGTGCTAGATCCACATCTATATCGTGGTCAGCACTCCGTTGAATCAATAAGGCAGGATTTTGATCCAAGAGCTGATAACTCACAATATTGCCAAGCATATTTTGATAGATAACCGTGGGTGAGCCAACCATATACCAAAGCTGCTGTACATCAAGCGGTTGCAAAAGCATTTGGCCTTGCGAACGATCATCAGCCAAGGTTTGCCACACCAAATAGTCAAACGATCGCTTCGCTTCACGATAGGTTTTGCCAACAATTGTCAATTGGCGACCATCCCAGTAGATTGGAATAAGATCGGTGGCGGCAGGCAGTTCAGCAAACAGGCTGGTTTGGCCAGTTTGCAAATTCAGCTCACGACAACGATTGACCCGTGAATCGGCACTAGAATCAAGATGATAGCTATAGCAGATTACAATACTTGCGCTATTCGACGCACTAATCCCCTCCAAATCATCCAAGCTTTTGGCTTCAATTGGCTCCAAAGCAATGCTGTGGGTGGTTTGGTTGACCGGATCAATCAGCACTAAATCGGTATCAATCAGATCAATAAACAACGGTGGAGCATTATTGCGCCTGATTAAATACGGGATCAATGTGCGGACTAATTGATTGATCGTTTTGCTGCTACCATCATCCCAAAGCTGGGTGATTTGACCATCAATCGAAGTCAAGCCAAACGGTTTTGGAGCAGTTGTTGGTGTAAGTGGTGCGCTGGCAAACCCTGGAGCTTCCAAATATTCCAACTCAGGATTTTCGACCAAGGGCAGTAATTCTAGTTTAGGCATTAATTCAAAGCCAGCCAGATGCTCTAGCCGTTCAAAAAGATCAGGCTTTTCGCGTAGACTGATCAATTGCATTGAATCAGTTGCCAAATTAATGATTTCCAACATTCCGGTGCGATGCAGCAGCACTAAACGTTGATCATCGAGAAATCGAATGTGATTGCTAACATCAGTATCAACGATATGGGTGCGCTCGGCTAATAATTTGCGCTGCCAACTGCCAACCTGGATACCATCACGATCATACACAAAAATGTGCTGAGAGAAATCTGTTTCTTCAAAGACTGTACCAATAATTAATACATAATTAAAGTTAGGTGAAGCGATGATGTGCTCAATCGAATTAATTTTAGGCGCGGTGGCTAATTCGGTTTGCTTAAGCGTTTGTTGAGTTAGCAGATCAATTTCAATGAGCGAGTTCGCGCCAAAAACCAAGGCTTGCTTGCCATCGGGCGCAACTTGAACAAACTCCAGCCTGCTCATCAATGGTTTGCCAAACGCCTCGCTAGCTGGGTCAAATGGCAATAATTGACCATCGGCCAACAGCCAAGGGCCATTCACGATTGGCAAAACGTGGGGCGGATCGTTGACGAGCGGCGTTTGATAACGGCGTAACTCCAGGCCGCTGCGGCTATCGAGGCCACGCACGCGCACCGTTGCAGGCTGAAAAGCATCGGTTGTACGCTGTTTTTCGACCAACCAGACCAATTGATTAAACGGATCGCTCACGACATCCAAGATCGTGGTTTCAGTATTATTGGCATAAGCGGTAATTGGCAGTTGCCACAAGCGCCGATTATCGCGCAACGAACGAGCCTCAAGCCAATCGAAGCCACGAATAAACAGCACATCGCGATGCTGATCAACGGTTAATCCCCAACCACTTGAACCATATAGCCGCTCAACCGTCCCGCGCGATTGCACGAGGCCAACGCCATCCCACAGCTTAATCTGATTATTTGGATCAATGAATAGTAATTGCTGGCCAGCCAAATCGACCGCTGGCAACGAGGAAATTGGATTCTGTGGGGTTGGTTGGGTTGAAATACTGGGCGTAACTACGGCTTCTGCCACAACCGTAGCAGTTGGCAATGGTGCAGGTGGCTCAGGTGTTTGAGTCACCAACAACATCGTAACCAACAAACCAACCCCACCAAGCACAGGAAACACCTGCCAACGCCGACCTGAACCACCAATCTTGGCCCGTTGTGAACGCTCTTCCATCAACAAACCTCTTCTTTCAACTAGTGATTTGAACCAAATTTCGTTCCCTCAATCATACCACTAGCCTTGAATCGCCTGCTTGCTACCCCCTCATCCCTCATCCTTATTTAGAGTAGGTTTTAGACCCCTCACCCCCAACCCCTCTCCCACTGCGGCGGGCGAGGGGAGTTTCAGTCCTCATGCTAGAACAGTTCCTCTCGCTCACTGAGCGAAAATGGAGCTAGGGGGTGAGGCCAATAATTGTTGCGCTAGCCTGTTGAGAAGCATTGTTGATTGCCACAATTATCTTCATTATATGCTTGGTTCTTTTTGCCTTTTGACTTCTGCCTTTTGATTTTGTTGTCATCCCTCTGTCTTAAGTTGTGAAGTTTTTCCTTAAGTTTAGCAGTGGGCTGGTATTCTATAGACAGGTTCGCGATGGCGTGCAGGGGGTTCACAGAAAACCCGACATCGCGAAGCATTGGAGGAATCAGTATTATGAACGCACCAGCCTATGTACGCAATCAAGAACTCAAACGTTGGGTCGAAGAAATGGTTGCCTTGTGCAAGCCCGACGATGTGTATTGGTGTGATGGTTCTGACGAAGAATATGCATTGATGTGTGGGCGCTTGGTTGAGTCTGGAACCTTCGTTCCATTGAATCCCGAATTACGCCCCAATAGCTATTTAGCCCGTTCAAATCCTTCCGACGTTGCTCGCGTCGAAGATCGCACGTTCATTTGTAGCTTGAGCAAAGGCGATGCAGGCCCAACCAATAACTGGATGCATCCCAAGGAAATGAAGGAAAAACTGAACGGCTTGTTCGATGGCTCAATGCGTGGCCGCACCATGTACGTCGTACCATTCAGCATGGGGCCACTTGGCTCGCCAATCGCCCACATTGGGGTTGAATTGACCGACTCGCCCTATGTTGTGGTCAATATGAAGATTATGACCCGCATGAGCAGCGATGTCTATGCAGTGTTGGGCGAAACAGGTCACTTTATTCCTTGTTTGCACTCGGTTGGTGCACCACTGCAACCAGGCCAAGCCGATGTTTCGTGGCCGTGTAACGAAAAAGAAAAATATATCGTGCACTTCCCCGAAGAACGTTCGATTTGGTCGTATGGTAGCGGGTATGGTGGCAATGCTTTGCTTGGCAAGAAATGCTTCGCCCTGCGGATTGCCTCGAATATGGCTCGCGACGAAGGTTGGTTGGCTGAACATATGTTGGTGCTTGGGGTTGAATCGCCAGTTGGTGAAAAAACCTATGTGGCTGCTGCCTTCCCCAGTGCTTGTGGCAAAACCAACTTTGCAATGCTGATTCCACCAACCGCAATGGATGGCTGGAAGGTAACTACGGTTGGCGATGACATTGCTTGGATTAAACCTGGCAAAGATGGCAAATTGTATGCAATCAATCCAGAAAGCGGCTATTTTGGCGTAGCTCCAGGCACGTCCGAGGACACCAATCCAAACGCAATGGCTGCCTTGAGCAAAAATACGATCTTTACCAACGTTGCGCTCACGCCTGAAGGTGATATTTGGTGGGAAGGTATGACCAAAACCCCACCAGCCAAGGCAATCGACTGGACGGGCCAAGAATGGACTCCTGATTGTGGCCGTAAAGCAGCTCACGCTAATGCCCGCTTTACCGCACCAGCCAGCCAATGTCCAAGCATCGACCCAGCTTGGGAAGACCCCCAAGGCGTGCCGATTGAAGCCTTTATCTTTGGTGGTCGCCGTAGCACCTTGATGCCATTGGTCTACCAAGCCTTCAACTGGACATATGGGGTCTATCAAGCAGCAACCATGGGATCGGAAACCACGGCAGCAGCAATGTCGGCAGTTGGCGAAGTACGCCGCGACCCAATGGCAATGCTTCCATTCGTGGGCTACCATATGGCCGACTACTTCAACCACTGGTTGCAGTTTGGCCGCACCATTCCAAACCCACCACGGATCTTCAGTGTCAACTGGTTCCGTAAAGACAAAAATGGCAAGTTCTTGTGGCCAGGCTTCGGCGAAAATATGCGGGTGCTCAAATGGGTGGTCGAACGTGCTCACGGCCACGCAGTCGCCATCGAAAGCCCAATCGGCTGGATGCCACGCTACCAAGACCTTGATTGGAGTGGCCTCAACTTCAGCGAAGACCAATTTCACGAGTTGATGTCGGTTGATCGCGACGATTGGAATAAGGAAATTCTTTCGCACGAAGAATTGTTTATCAAACTTTACGACCGCTTGCCAAAAGAATTTCTCTCGATTCGCGAGCTGATTCTTTCAAGCCTGTGGCGGTCACCCGAACACTGGGAAGCGTTCGAATAAGCGTTGGCTTGATCAGCCATAATCCTAATCGTCAAAGGCGGTTGCAAGCAAACTTGCAACCGCCTTTGTTATCAGCGAGACGAGAATACTACCAACGATTGCTGAACACGATTGCTAAAACCACCAGCCAATCCAATAGCCAAGGCCAAGCAAACTCAACGAGGTGACCGACAGCATCGCCAAATCGCCCCAAGTTGGCCACCAGCGACGACGTGGTTTGACCGCATGCAGCGCCATCCAGAAGAACACCAAGCATGTCATAATCAAAATAATCAAGGTCGTGCGCCAAACCGAACGTGGCTCGGCAATAATTGGCATGCCATCAGGGCCAAATTGATCGGTGGCTGGGTAAATTCCAATTGAAAAGGTTTGCCAGCCTGGGAAATTCAAGCCCCCACTAAACGAATTCATTCCAGGCCACCAACCGCCGCCAGCCGCCATTGGCACTGCTTCAAACGCTCGCATTGTGGTAATCATCCCGCCATTGCTTGGCCCCGACAAAGTGCCAATGCTTGAAGCCAAGGCGCTGATCGGGTTGGGGGCTAAGAGGCCAGTGGGCACAGGTTCAGTCGAGCGGTTAGTCCAGATTTCAGCTCCAGCCAAAAATCCACCTAACACCAAGCCAATAATCACATAACTGACTACTGCTGCCCGTCCGGTTTTACCAGTCATGGCCGAAGCCCAAATGCCAAGCATGGCGCTGGTGATCGCGCTTAACACAATAATTGCGGCTGCTTGCAGCACATGACGCAGCGTAATCCCGCCAAATAAAAAGACGATACTGCCCAGTGGAATCGCCGCCAGCAACAAGAGCGCAATATACGAAAGCGCTGAGATCAATTTGCCCCACAGCAAGCGATGTGATGGCAGATTCGTGGCGATCAACATTTCATAGGTTAGCCGTTCGCGTTCGCTGCTGATAGCGCCAACTGTTACTGCTGGGGCAATTAAAATCACCAAAAACAGCAACATAAAGGCTAAACCTGCAAACAAGGTTTGGCCAATTTGGGCGCTAAAGATCGGCATGCCCGCTGCTTGGCCGCTGGTTGCTCGCAAAAACAAAGCATAGCCAACCAAACCTAAGCCAAGCAAAAAGCCGGTGAGCAAGATAAACGCTCGGCCACCGCGCATGCGCGAACGTAACTCTTTGACCACGATTGGGTTGGGTTGTAAGCTCCAACGACGGCTGACTGCACGATTGCTCATACTCGTTCCTCCAGACCATGGTTGTTGACAAGCTGCAAAAACAGCCGTTCTAGCGAATCGTCCTCACGATGAAAATCGGCAATTGGTAGCTCGGCCCGCGCTAGATTGAGCAATAATTGTGAGGCTTGCTGCTCATCGCCATCAAATTCCACCTCGATCAGCATGGGCGTGGCTTCGGCTGGTTCGAGTACCCGCAAAACTCCCGATTGAGCAGCAATCAAGCGCATCGCGCGATCAAGATCATCGAGCACTTTAATTTGCAGGGCCGGACGGCTCCGTTGGCGTAAGGTTTCAAGCGAACCCTGAGCCAGCAATTCACCACGGGCCATAATGCCAAAATCGGTACAAATATCTTCAAGCTCATTCAAGATATGCGAGCTAAGAATAATTGTTTTGCCCATATCGCGCAGGGTGCGCAGCAATTCGCGCAACTCAACCCGCGCTTGGGGGTCGAGGCCGCTGGCCGGCTCGTCGAGCAATAAAATTTTGGGGTCGTGCACCAAGGCATGGGCCAAACATAAACGCTGTTGCATGCCACGGCTTAGGTGTTGCACAAAGGCATTGCGTTTTTCGCTGAGATCAACCAAATCGAGCAGGCCATCGACCGTGCTTTTGCGCTTGGCTGGCTCAATGCCATGGCAACGGGCATAGAAATCGAGATATTCCCAGACCCGCAGATCATCGTAAACCCCGAAGAAATCAGGCATATAGCCGACGATTGCGGCAGCTGTGCTGGTTTTTTGAATTAGTTGGCCATGCAAAAATACCTGACCGCTGCTTGGCTCCAACAAGCCTGCTAGCATGCGCAGGGTTGTGGTTTTGCCAGCACCATTTGGGCCAAGAAATCCAAAAATGCTACCAAGTGTGATCTTCAAATTAAGCTTGTTGACAGCAGTGTATTTGCCATAGCGCCGCAACAAATCAACAGTTTGGATCGCTAATTCGCTCATTTGACAACTCCCGAAAGCACTGGCCCAACCGAGAAGCAACCCCATAGCCCTGCCGTGGTATCAACCGTTGGATCGAGGGTGTAGCGGGTGCGCAAGTTGCCTTGTTGCAAATAGGTGCTGGGGCTGGTGGTCAGATCAATCGCTCCATTTTTGAATTCAACGACATCCCATTGACTAGTAGCCCAGTTGTATAGTTCGTAGGTTAATTTGTTGGGCGCAACCATGCCACCATCGATCGTTGGCAAGAGCCGTAACGACTGGGCTTCGATTGAGCTAAATGTTGTGGGTAGGCTAAGTTGAATAATGCCAGTTTTTTGTGAGATGTTGGTGCCAGCACCACGAGCACTGGTTGTGCAGGTTGAACCCATGCCCATATTTGGGTCGTCTTCTAAGATATAGCTAAACCAATTATTGGTCAGTTCAACGGCATTTTGGCTATAGCGCAGTTGCGGATATTGAATGAGCAGACTACGTTGGGTCGCAGCAAAGCGTTTTTCCGGCAAGTCGATTACTGCTTGATTGAAATCGACAAATGCTACAAATACTGCATTCCGATCGATACTGCCATAGGTGGTAGGAAGGGCAATATCGAGCGCCTGGGTTTTGGCCAAAAGCTCACGTGGCGGGCCAAATTCAGTCTGATAGCCTTCATCAAGCTCTTTTTGAAACAACAAATAACTTGCCCCAGACATCGAGGGATTATTGTTGATTTGCAATTCGATCGATTTTTCAGCGCCTGGCTCGATTGTGCCAAACTTTTGAGCATTGCCCAACATAATAAACGCCGCATCACTCAACGTATAGGTGCTGGTATTTTTGACCTTGCCAATAATTTTTTTACCTTGCAGGCTGATTTCGATTTGCACATGCGGCGCATCGCTGATATCACGTTCGTAGGCAAACATTTCCATCGACCATTGATTGATCGTGAGATTACGCACATCGCCTGGCTGATGACTGTAGAGCGCTCTGGTGGCGTTAATGCCACCATTAGTGCCCAGATTGGGGTTAACCAACAATGGGCGAGGGTATGCGCCATGGTTGATTGTAACTTGATAGTCTTCGCGTACTGGCGAGAAAATACCCGCATAGCCTAAGACCGTGGCATTCGCTTGCTCGTCAGGGTAAATCAAGGCCACATCGTGAACCAAAATATCAGTGCCCCGTTGTTTCGAGCCAATTCCATAGGCTAGCACGGCAAAAATTAAGGTTAATGTCGGAATCGTCAGCCAAGCTAAGGCCATGCGATCAAGCCGCCGTAACACAAGATAAGTGACTGGCCCGGCCAAAACAATATAAATTCCCAAAAGAATTAACAGCGTTTGCAGTGGCGGCAAATCGAGGGCTGGCAAATTGTTCAGCAAGGCAGGCGCGGCACTATCACGTAACATACTTTCACTGCTACCAGCACCCATCCAGCCTAGATCTTGTTGCTGGGGGAAGAGCGACGCCAGTAGGTTTTCATAGCCCCGCCACGCCGTAATTTCAGCTTGATCAAAATTAAAGGCGCTGGCAATCACGAAGCCACGGCCAACCGAGCGCTTAACCAACAGCGGCGTTTGCTCTTGTTTGAGGCTGGTCGCTGCTTGTTGATTGGGCTGAAGTAGGGCAACATCCAAGTTTGGCACATTAAATGGTTGACCAAACACTTGACTTAGGGTTGTGGTGGCAATCGTTTGCTGGCCAGTAGCTTGAGCTGGTTGGAGTTCGGCTGGTAAATCTTCGAGCAGATTTGGCTCAGCGACCAACACCCCGCCGTTATTGACCCATTGCTTGATCGCTTGCTGTTGCTCAGGAGTGAGTTCGCCCCATGAACGCTGATTGAGCACAATCCCACTCAGCATATCAAGGCCAATCTGAACGTTGGGCAATTGTTGGCTATCAGTGGCAACTAATACCACTTTGGTTAATTGGGGTAGTGGCTGTTCCAGCAAGGTTGCGACCATTGGGCGATCGGTGGAACGTAGTTGCAGCGTAGCGGTTTCGCGCTTCTCACCATTTAAATACATGGCCATTGGCACCCGAAAGGCCTGATCAAATTGGCCATAGACCAAAGTTTCTTTTTGCGAGCCACCTGGCACATCAAGCTCAACATTGTAGTTGCCAATATGAATTTCGACCATGCGATCAACGCCAGTATTGCTGACCTTAACCCGCAAAGCCATCCACTCACCAGCGCGATAAACTGTGCCAAAAACTGGCTCAACCTGCCAAACTAGCCCATTATTTGATTGCTCTTGGCTCGATGCTGCACTGATCGGTAGGGCTATCAGCAACAGCAGCCAACACCAGCGTATCCAGCGCATACCATGCTCCACACACTAAAATCGATTCGGCTGTTCCTATCATAACGGATAGCAGGCCAATTGTGTTCCCTTTTTCAAGCAACTCTCAGCAATATCAGCAAGATATCAGTTTACTTGGGCGAGGCATGGTTGGTTAATTCATAAGCAATACACTGGATACTCAATTGGTTAAGCGAAACACCGGCATCAAACAGAGAAAAAGTAATAGGTTGGTGCTAAAGGCAATCACCCACGGTTGATACCAATGGCTGCAAGCGGGATCGACCTGCATTTGTTGGTTTGGATCAAGGCTTAGGGTTTGGGCATAGCTTTGATTGAGCCAATAGTTCATCGCCAACGCATCGTGAACACAAATCGCCAGTAGGAGAATCACATGATATTGGCGGACAAATCCCCAGCGATAGTTAAAGATCGCAGGCGCAAGGAAATATATGCCTGTCATAACCAGGATTACGACCGTTGCCCCAGTCATCAACATGATAAAACTTTTAAGCATTGGTGCTCGTCGATTGAACCATTGACTGCGGGGAAAGGCCCAAGCTTTAAACACCACCATAAACCAAATGGCCATGATAATCCCGATAATCCAAAATACTAACTCAATCAGTGCGCCGATTGGATTAATTCCACAGGCAATAACGATCTGCTGCATAGCCGCCCCATTACTAGTTCATCGAATCGATCATTTGAAAAAACAAAGCAACTAAGATCACAATTAATGTATTCGATTGGAGCGCTACGGCCCACGCAGGTTGATAGCTCATAGGCACAGCTTCGACTTGTAATTGCTGATCGTCATTTAGGCTGATTGCTTGGGCTTTCGGTTTGAGCAACCAGCGTTCAATCAAGAACGTATCGACAATGCAAACGATTGCCCAAATGAAAATTTGATAGGAATAGAAAAATCCAATTTCGATCACAAATAAAAAGGTTGGCAGAATATAAGCAGAAATGAAAACAAAGACCGTCACCACTCCCGTCATAAACATTAACCCAAAGCTATCGATAAACAATGAACGGCGTGCCGAACGCCGAGTTTTTGCCAGAAAAAACCATTTGATGCCTAAATTTATAAAAAATAGAACTAATACCCCAACTAAGGCAAAAATTTGACCTAATTGATTGGAGCCACAAGCAATCAAAATCTGCTGCATGGCGGCCTCACTGCTAGTTAATCGATCATTTGAAAAAACAAAGCGACGACGATCGCAATTAATGTATTCGAAAGGAGGGCAGCGACCCAGGATGGCTGATATTTAATCGCTGCTGCCTCAACCTGTAATTGCTGATCGTCGGTTAGGCTGATTGCTTGGGCTTTCGGTTTGAGCAACCAGCGTTCAATCAAGAACGTATCGACAATGCAAACGATGGCCCAAATAAAAAATTGATACGAATAGAAACCCCCGATTTCTATTACAAATAAAGAAGTTGGTAGAATATAAGCAGAGATGAAAACGAAGCCAATCACCAATCCTACGATAAAGGTTAATCCTAAGCTATGGAGAAATAACGAACGGTGGGATGCGCGTAGCGTTTGCGCCAGAAAAAACCATTTGATGCCTAAAGTCAGGCTAAATGGAATGACCATGATGAAGAAGAAAATCACATAGCCGAATGGATTGTAGCCACAGGCCAGAACGAGCTGTTGCATAGCTACTCCTTGCGCTCATTTAGCTCAATACAAATACGCTGACGAAGAACAAGAGTAAACTACTAAGAATTGCCGCCGCAATTGCAAACAAGTTAATCATCACAGCAATTTTTGTTGGCGATTCATACATCTTTGGCGTATGATCAATAACTTGGAGCTGGCCAATTGGATCACGATTAATCGCTTTGGCCGCGCGTTGTTTGATAATCCAGCTCATGGTGAGATAATCCAAGAGAATAATCCCGATGAAACTGGTATAAATCGCGTCGGGTGAGCGGAAAACGACATAGCTCAACCAAATAACAAGCAGATTGCCGATAGTTAAACGAATGCCATCAAGCCATGCCGAGCGATCAGCGAACCAATCGTAGAACATTAAGCCCATTGCTTTGGCCCAAATTGTCGCTACCACCAGCAGGCTACCCCATACCCATGCAGTTGTTGTTGAAATTCTGAAGGCCCATGGAGTTACACCACAGGCAATGCTAATAATATGTGCCATCTGCCAGCTACTTTCTTGCTATTGTTAAGGTGGGGCGGCAATCATTACGATGGTGCCACGGTCATAATCAGCGACCAACAATTGGCCTTGCGGGCTAATCGCTAAACCAACAGGTCGGCCAAAACCACTGGCGAATGACTCAATCTGCTGTGTTTCGGCATCCATGCGGACGATGCTATGGCCCCGTAATTCTTGGCTATACCATGAACCGGATAAGCCAATGAAGGCATCGCCGTGATATCTGGCGGGAAACGCTGTGCCCTGATAGAAGACAATTCCGGTTACACCGCTATGGGCAGGCAACAACGCAACTGGCTCGTTGGTGGTCGAACAGTTGGCCGCATCACCGCCGCCATCAGCATCGGGCTGGCGCTGGCCCCAACAGCGCGGCCAACCATAATCGGCTCCAGCCGTGATTCGATTTACCTCATCGGGAGGAAGATCATCGCCAAGGCCTTCGCGCCCGTTATCGGTGGCATAAAGCTGTTGCTGTGGGTCGAAGGCTAGGCCAAACGGCATGCGTAAACCAGTTGCATACACGCTCGATTCGCTGCCATCGGCGCGAAAACGCCGAATATAACCCTCTTGAATTCCGGCGGTTGCCGTATGATCAGCACGTGTTCCTACACCGAGATAGAGCCAACCCTGCGCATCGGAAACCAGCGTGGCCGCCTCAATTTGATCAGGCAGATCGCTCAATAAAACCGTTTGCTGATCGACGATCCCATCGCTATTGCCGTCGCTCAAGCGCTGAATTTGGCCTTGCTCAACCACATACAACGCCTGCTCATACCAATGCAAACTCAAGGGCTTATTGAAATCAGTTGCGTACTCGCGGGGTGGGTTGGTTCCGTCGCTGATCAGCACAGTGCCTGAGCGTTGGGCAATATACAAACGCCCTTGGGGATCAAAGGCTAGTCCAGTTGGCTGATCAAGGCCAGTAATAATGGGGGTAATTGTGAATCCTGCTGCGATTTGAAGTTCGGCTGGTGGGCTAGTTGGTGGATTATCCGAGGAGTAATTGACTGGAATTGAGCAAGCTACCAAAGCCAAGCCCAAAACCAAGCTCCAACTGCCATGTTTGACCCGTTGATAGGTATGCCAAAAAGCCAGCATCTCTCTCTCCAAATTGATTCGCTATGATGCTGCTAGCTTACAGCCTGCAATGAGCACATGCAAGCCCCAATTTGGCCTATTGAGCGTTAGGGTAACGGTTGATCTATAACTGATTTTGAATCCACAAGTTTTGGATATTGAACGAAGCGCGTTGCCTTTGTAAACACATGCAGCAGCTCGCCAAGCAGGCAGAATGTTCGATTACTGTAGATAATGTCAGTGTTGATTGCCACATAACTACTCACGCCAACACAGGTTGAACCAAGCATGCGCTGTTTTTCAACCAGATGGCCATTAACTAAATACTCAAGCACCGAAATTGCAGGGAAATTGGGCCAGTAGATATCATCAACATTGAATCCTAAACCTGCATTAATTAGGCAATAATTTGATTTTGCCAAATAAATTTCGATCGCGATCGTGTGATTGTTGAGGATTGTGATAATCCGATCGCCATCGGACGTTAATCGATTCGTTATTGTGATGGTATTGTGGAATGGGCAGCGCTTGAGATATTCGCTGATTGACTCGCTACGGTCTGCATACTGCATGGCTGGCTGCTGCTCCAATGTACTTCAATCTGCTTCATTATAAAAATGCAATCAAGCCCGACCAGCGGCTTTAGGCTGATTAACCAAAAAAGCGCCCAACACCAATTGCTGGTGTTGGGCGCTTCGAGTTCAGCCAAATTAGTTTTTGGTGACTAATGGCATGTACACAGTGAAGCTTGGGGTTGTCGTTGCATTGACTGTCACGCTATCGGCGGTCAAGTTAATATTGCTGTTGAGGACAGCGGTGTTGCCAACGCTACCCACGAAATTGCCCACGCTGCGCACAGCGATGGTATAGGTTTTGTTACTGCTTGGTGCGAGGCTGCTATTGACGCTGGCGGTTTGGTCATTGACCGTCAAGCCGCCAGTCACGCCAACAATTTCGAGATTGCTGTTGATCAGGTCGCTCAAGCTAAAGCTGCCTTCAGCTGCACCCGTGTTGCGAATCGTCAAGGTGTAAGTGAAGACCTCGCCTTGTTCGACGCTGGTGCTGCTAACGGTTTTGGTTGAAGTGCTGAAGTTGGCGGTTGGAGCCGCGCCTAAGGCTAAACCAACCACAATTGGATCGTGGTCGGAAGCACGATAGGCATCGTTATTGTACAAGCTGACGATTTGCCCAGCGCTCTTGAAGTTGGTGTTGTAATCCAAGGCGATTGGTTCATCGGCATTGATGTGCAATTCTTGAACATCAGCAACTTGGCTGAACAACGAAGTGCTAGCCAAGGCATGGTCAAGCGAACCAGTTTGGCCATCGAAAATGTATGAGTAGGCTTCGTCGCCAAGCAAGGTTTTGGGAATATTGACATAGCCAGCGTTGCGAATAGCGGTGATTGGATCTTCCATGGCGTATGAGTTCAAGTCGCCAATGATCAGATAATCGCTATCATCAACATTGGTTGGGTCGGTATTCAACCAAGCCACTAATTCTTGGGCAGCAGTTTTGCGGGTCAGGTTACAGTTGCCTTGACCATCGCCCAAATCGGGGTCGCTTGGCACTGGGCTGACGTTATCGGTACAAGCACTACCCTTCGACTTAAGGTGATTGACCACCACGGTGAAGGTTTCGCCGCTGCTGGTTTCGGTAAACGATTGAGTCAAAGCTGGGCGATTACGGCCAGTTGTGCCGCTGCTGGTGGTGAAATCGCCGAATGCCCCAGTATTGAGTACGGCGGTTGTACCAGCCAAGCTAACCTTGCCAGGCTTGTAGAGTAAGGCAACCTTAATTGCATCAGTACCTAATGGATTGGTTTGGCCTGTGCGTGTATCGACATCCACCAAGGCATAGGTACCAGGTGCAGTGGCTGCGTTCAAGCCATTAACCAAATCTTGGATTGCGCTATTGCTGCCGAAGCCATCATTTTCAATTTCCATCAAGCCAATCACATCAGCTTGAGTCATGATGATCGCAGCAATGGTTTTATCTTTTTGGCGTTGGAATTCGGTGGTATTTTCAGCACCACGACAATCGGTAGCAGCACCACCAACCCCGCCAGTACAGTTGCCATTGCCAAAGGTGTTGAAATAGTTCAACACGTTGATTCCCGCAACCCGTAATGAGCCATCAAGCTCAAGCGAGGTTGGGCGTTGGTTTTCGGCTACGAAGTTTGGCGATTGGGTTACGCGCACGCGGTAGCTGTTGGGGCTAGCGCTATTACCACCCCACGTGTAGGTCATCACACCTTGCAACCCAGTGATGCTATCGCTAGCGCGAAGGGTATTGGCGGCGCTCAAACCAGTGCCACCACGACCAAACAGAATTGGGTCGGCATTTTGGTTGTTGAATGGATCATCGAGGATGATTTTGTGCAAGTTATTTTGTGCTTGCAATGCCAAGGCTGGAGCGCCTGGTGAAACCACGTTGGTTGGTTGTGCCAAGCGTTCGTTGAGCGATAAGGTTACTTGGCCGAAGCGAGCCAACAAGTAGTGCTCTGAAACAACCAGCTTTTGGTTGAATTGAACCAACATACCTTCAAAGCGCTCGGCATCGGTGGTTGAGGCAAATGGCAAGGTAACTTGGGTTGGGGTAACCGTGTTGGTTGTGCCACAAAGCTCAACCGTCAAGCTTCCGCTCAATTGGGTTTGGCCTTGGTTTTCGCCAGCCGTACCAGTTACGCGCACCACTTGACCAAGCGCAACTTGATCAGCGCCGCCGTTGAATACAAAAATACCATCGGAAGTTGCAGCGTTGCTATCGCCAGCATCTTGCAGGTAGAAGCCACGCAAAGCAGGCTGAGCACCTTCAAAATCGGCTACCACCGTCCCTTGAACGGTAACAACCGTACCGTTTGCTGGGCTGGTTTCGCCAGTGCCTTGCACTTGGCCGATTGGGGTAACCGTGCCACCTGAACAGGCGACACCGCTCGAAACATTGAAGTTGAAGCTATAGTCTTGGGCCATAGCATCAACGCTACCATCGCGGTCGGTTACTTGGCTGGCAACAACCGTTACCGTACAAGCATCGCTGGCAGCAAAATCGCTGCTGGGATCAAGCACATAGCTGGTTGGGCCACCAGTAACACTGGCGGTGCGAGCGCCACTGGTACAGCTAATGGTGTACCAAGTGCCCGTCGTGGTGACTGGCTCGCTGAACGTAAGGGTGACGTTCGCATTCAAGGCCACATTGTTGGCATTATTGGCTGGCACAGTGCTGGCAACAGTTGGTGGATTATCGGTTGGCAAACCACCACAGGTTGCAACTGGACTGCTGCTATTGCGAGGAGCTGAAGGAGTCAACAAACTGAAATCGGCAGCATTATTGTCGGTATCAGTACAACTTGAATTATTGCGTTGAGCACTATTGTTGGCGCTCGGAGCAGCTACAACCGTGCCTTCAACAAAGGCATTCGTCGCACTACCAAAGCCAACTGAATCGATGATTGTGCCAGTATTCAAATCACCGTTACGGATAGCGAAGCCCCCACCCGTACCAGAAATACCGCTACCAAAGGTTGTATCAGCGGTAACCGTACCATCATATGAGTTCGCACGGCCTAAGAGATAGAAACCACCAGCAGGAATTACAACCGAGCTTGTCCAACTGGCAATTGAAACATCAGTTACCCCAGCAGCAGCACGATAAACGACGCGATGCCCATTCAAATCGACTGGATTGGCACTGATATTGTGAATTTCGATAAATTCATCATCGGCAGTACCGCCAGCGGTTTGGAATTGACTAATGACAAGGGAGGTTGATACAGCACTGGTTGGAGTGGTGTATGTTGCGGACAACGAAGTACCAATCAACGTGAACAGCATCGTTAACGCTGTTAGGAGTCGTAAACCCTTAAATTGCACAGAATCCTCCACGATTCATGTAGAAACGCCGCCCAGAACAACTGTGACGGCTAACCAACGCGGGAACCTTCAGTTCTGAAATGTCATGCTGCATAAAGAAGATAAACCGCATGTCAATGCTGCTTTAACTGATGGTTAAATCTTGTAGGGTCTGAGTGTACCATAGACATAATCAACGGGCAACTTAGGCCAAAAGTACCCCCCTATTTCTCAGCGAATCTTCATTGCACGATGGCTCAGGCTGTGCTACCATGCCGCACTATGGAGATGCAAAACTTGCCACCAAGTGGCCCACCAACTCAACGAGCAAGGTTGCTCACCGCCCTACGTTCAAGTCGTGCGATGCAAAAAATTCGTCAATACCAGACCGTCTTGTTGGCTGGTACGTTCTTTGTTTTAGCTGCAATTTTTGGTCTCAATTCGCAATCGACGATCGAATCGCCCTCTGGTGCGGCTAGTCCGACAAGTTTGGCTCAGGCAACTTTAGCTCCAGCTGATGGTTCAATTACGCCAACCGTGGCAACCAGCACCGAAGTTGCCAATCTACGCCCAACACCCACCGATGTGGCGGGTGTGGTCGGGCCGCCAGCGCCTAATCGGGCAACGCCAACCAATGAGGGTGCGTATCCTCCGCCAGTTGGTCAAGGGCCAACTTCGACGGTTGATCCGTTTCCAACCTTGCCAGTTGGTGGCACGACGATTCCACCATTCCCAACCAGTAGTACGGGCAATCGTGGCACGGCTGCGCCAACCCAAAGTTCGGGCGGTTATCCTACGCCAAGTTCAAATAGTGCAACTCCAGCCCCAACCAATATTCCGGTGGCAACCGATGAATTACCCTTCCCAACCGAGGAGGGCGAAGATCCAAAGCCAACCGAAGATCCATTTGAAGAAACTCCCAGTGCAACCGAGGAGCCGTTTGAAACCCCAACCACCACGCCAACCGAAGGGCCAACCGCGACCCCAACCAATACGCCAACGCCGACACCATTGCCTTACGATCTGATTCGTGGCAATACGCGCTGGACATTGGCTCAAAGCCCAGTCAGAATTCGCCGCGATACGATCATCGCCAAAGGCGCAAGCTTGACGATTGATGATGGTGTGGAAGTATTGCTCGATGCCAATACATCGTTGGTGGTTGATGGAACATTGACTGCTAATGCAGCTCGTTTCCGCAAGAGCGGCAACAGTTTCTGGAAATCGATCGTGGTTAATAATGGTGGCCAAGCAAATCTGAATTGGGTTGATATGCGCGGCGGTGGCTCCGAAGGCGTGTTGATTTCAGCCCTTGGTGGCAATACGGTCATCCAAGATAGCGTCTTTGAAGAGAACAAAGGCCGCATCTATATTAGCGGTGGCAACTTTGATATGCAACGCAGCCGCGTAGTTGGCTTTGCTCCAATCAGCGCCGAAGTGCGTGGCGGCAAGAGCCTGCGCTTATTCAGTAATGTGATTAACAATACAGCCACCGATGGCGCAACTGGCGTGAGTTTGAGCGCAACCGCCGATGATGTGGAAATTGTCTTGGAGAAGAACAGTTTCCGTGGTAGTAGCGGTACGAACGTTCGCGCCCAATTCAATCAATCATTGAATGCTGTGTTTCAGTGCAATAGCTTTAGCGGCGGAGCCTATGGCCTGCAAATCAAATCAACTGACCCAACCTTAGATGGTTCACGGATTTTGATTAGCGGCAATAGCTTCCAAAGCCACAAAAACTATGGCCTAACTGGCGATGTTGGCTTTGATGCCCGCAACAACTGGTGGGGCGATGCCTCAGGCCCATATCATCCTGAGCAGAATGGCGCTGGCACCGGCGATGCGGTTGGGGTCAATTTGACCTTCAGTCCATGGCTGAACGCCAAACCAAGTTGCGCTCCTTAAAGATTTTTATGTCAACAGCCTCAGTTTTGTAACTGGGGCTGTTTTTATTTGGGAGCATGACTATGGAATGGCAAAAGGGTGACTATACAATCAGCACTGATTCAGCTCGGCTTGATCATACGGCGATCATTGCTGCTTTACATGAAACGTATTGGGCAGCTCAACGCCAACCGACAACAATTGTGCGTTCACTAACTCATTCATTTTGCTTCGGGGTGTATTACAATCAACAGCAAATAGGTTTAGCTCGTGTAGTGACTGACTATGCAGTATTTGCCTATCTGGCCGATGTTTATATTTTGGCTGAACATCGTGGTCATGGCCTTGGCAAATGGTTGGTGCAAACCGTGCTGGCTCACCCTGATTTGCAAGGCTTACGCCGTTGGCTGTTAGCAACCAGAAATGCCCATGGCTTGTATGCTCAAGTTGGTTTTATCCCAATTGTCTCAGCCGAGCCATGGATGGAAATCTTCAATAATCAAGCCTGAAATTGAAGCAACGTTGCGAGTTAATTGAGCAGATTTGGCGCAGGGAATATAAAATTTGACAAGAAAGCCAAAGCTGATTATAATACCACGGCACTAAACAATTGAATAACGAAATGCAACACAAACCAAATGTTGCAAACCACCTGCCCAGGTGGCGGAATTGGCAGACGCGCTACTTTGAGGGGGTAGTGGGAGCAATCTCGTGTGGGTTCAAGTCCCACTCTGGGCACCAAAATCGTTATTCAATCAGATGGGTGATTAGCTCAGTTGGTAGAGCGTCTCGTTTACACCGAGTAGGTCGGGGGTTCGAGTCCCTCATCACCCACCAATGCCACTTTAGCTCAGTTGGTAGAGCATACGACTGAAAATTGTAGGGTCTCCGGTTCGAGCCCGGAAGGTGGCACCAAATCAAACCACTGGTTGAAAAACCAGTGGTTTTTTGTTGTTTAGTTCATTTGAACAAATGGGGTGAAAAGTTCATAGCGCACTGGGCTAAGCCAGCGTTCAATCGCTGGACGATCTCGCTCGCGGCTGAAAATCGCAATGAATGGTTGTAAACAACGTGCCTCATCACAGCCGTTCAAACGCGCACCAGTCACGCTCCAGCCAAGGTTTGTTGGGCTGAATACTTGGGTGTCGAGTTGACCAACCCAGTGCTGTTGGCTTGGCGTGGTGCTGCTCCCTTGTACGTTGTAATAGGCCCAGCCTGGTGGTGGCGCAGTAAAATCATCAAAAATGCTGCTCGAAAGCGTCGGATATTGTTTGGTACTGCTGTGATAAAAACTTACCGCTACATCATCACGCCCATTGACTGCCACACTCGGCAGCGAGAAGCCGTTTTGGGCATTGAAAATAAATGGCCGCGCTAAACTGAATGGTAATAAGCTCAGATCACGTTCATACATTCGCACCGCATCAATATAGGGAAAGGTAATGGTATTGCTGGAAACTGCATTCCACATAAAACCAACAGTGCCCTTAGCCACCCAACCTGCGCGGATTCGCCCATCATCATCGCTACACCAATTGCGCTGATCTGGCGTTGGGCAAATGCGTGCGCCAGCTGTCCATTCAGCAACATTGAGATCGCTACTAGTTGGAATTGGTTGGTTCTCATCCCAAGCATACACCCGTAGGCTGGTTTGATTGATGTGGGTTGCAAAATACATCATATCTTTAGCACCCCGCACCAAGTGCCAAGCCCGCTCAGTGCTTGAGGAATAACTCCGAATAAAGGGTAAATCGTCTTCAAGCGTATCAGTTTGAATCTGGCTGACCCATGTACTATCAATGGCCCCGCCGACTGCCTGCCGCTCCATCGCCAGCCAAATTTGGTTAGCGCTGAGTTCAAGTTGTGGGTCAACCCAAGTAAAGCCTTGGGCGGCGGGCACGTCGTACCATTCCCATGCTTGTTCGGCCAAGCCAGCACTATCGGTGTAGCCAATGCGCACAAGCCCACGCTGGGCATCAGGTGCATACTGCAACAACCAAATAAATAAATCACGGCCATAATCATAGGCAAAAGCTTGTTGGCAACATAGGCCGCCTGCCGCCGCCGGAAACAGCGTCAATGGATCGAGTTGCTGCCAATGATTGCCTGCATCAAGCGAAAAAAAGGTTTTTTGGCCAACCCCAACTAACCAACTATCACCACTGGCGACCCCACGCACCGCATCGCCAAAATTCATTGAGGTTGGGATAGGATGCAGCCGCAGAACCTGAAATGCACCTGCTGGATCACCCTCGCCTTCACCAAAAATATGTTCTGTAGAGCCTTGATCAGCAGCTTGGGCTTGGGGTATGCTCCCCAGCACGATCGCTACCAACAGCCCAACTAGGGCGACCCTCAACCAAACCATGAGCATAATCCTTTCAACAGTGACCTTCGATTGAGCGCAACTATACCCCTGAATGAAGATTGTGACAAAAGATTGTGACAGTTGTTGTCACAACTTGCTGCTATGCTCAAATCCAACATTGGCTAGGAGGTCTGTGATGCATCCAATAACTGGAATTGAAGCAGTATTGCAATGGTTTGCTGAACGCTATTCATCAAGCGAGGCTGAGCAAATTCGGAGTGCTGTCAATGCCAATACACGTTTGCTCAAGGCATGGCGCACCAATCCAGCCAATGCCCGCCCCTTGGCCAGCGATAAACATTTGTGGTGTTTGCTGGGCGCGATGTATGGCAACGCAATTTTGGCCCAAGCCCAAGCTGTATATCGCCAAGCCACTGCCCATTACCAACGCTGGCTCAATCGCCGCCGCAATCTCCAAACCGTCGAAGTTCGTTTGCAAGGCGATCTCGCCCGTTTTGGCGAACAACACCCCCGTACTCAACGGACTTTGGCGCAACTACAACGCCTGCATCAAGAATTATTAGCCGCTTAATCAACTGCTCATTTTGGCATTTCCTGCGAGCTTAGGCTAAAAAAGGCCTTGGCTTACTTGGCATGGCTTGAAAATTCGCCTAAAACAGCCGCTTTTTACCGCAAAATCGTACCATACTAGAATAAACGCGGTTTTTTCCGATTTTATTGACAGAAAATGATTCTCGATTTATAATCATTCTCAATAACTATGCGACGGTATGGTCAAAGGCATAATGCGAGGTATCTATGACCGTGTTTGGTATCCGAGAAGGAACGCCCGCCGGCGATATTGTGAGCTACATTCAGCGTAAAGGTTCAGCGACTGTCAAGGAATTGGAAGATGCGCTGGCTGTGAGCACAACTGCGGTGCGCGAGCAACTAACCCATCTCACCAACCAAGGCCTCATTGCACCAACCAAAATTCGCCAAGGACCAGGCCGCCCTTCCTACCGCTATACCCTGACTGCTAAGGCCCAATCGCTCTTTCCTAAGGGCTACGATGTGCTTTTGAATGTGTTGCTGGAAGAAATTTTGGCGACCGAAGGTCCAGAAGGTATGGCTCAATTGCTCAGTCGGGTGGGCACACGCTTGGCAACGCTCTACACGGGCGATCATCCAGCCAACGTGGCTTTGCGTGAGCGTTTGATGCAATTCGTCTACACGATGAACCGCAAAGGGATGTCGATCAATGTAGCCGAATCGCCTGGCGGTGGATGGGTGGTGAGTGAGTATGCCTGCCCCTATTTTGAGGTAGCCCAAACTCACGATAGCCTGTGTAGCATGGAACGTCAAATGATGGAAACTGCGCTCGGCCATGAAGTTGAAATTCAACGGCGCATGGTCGAAGGTCATAACGGCTGTCACTTTGTGATCAAAGCCGATGAGATTGGGATCGAGAAGCATAACTAAGTTCTTTGGCGGCTGGCGATGCAGGGGGCATGCCATGCTGTTGTGTTGAATAGCAATCTTGAATAGGAGTGTCATGAGCGCCAACAATTTGGTCATTCGCAACTTGCACGTTGCGGTCGATGGCAAAGAAATTCTTAAAGGCATTAATCTCACCATCGAAGAAGGCAAAATTCACGCCATCATGGGGCCAAATGGCTCAGGCAAGTCAACCTTGGCATACACCCTCGCTGGTCACCCACGCTATGAAGTGACCGAAGGCGAAGTTTGGTACAAAGGCCAAGATGTGCTTGATCTCGAACCAAATGATCGTTCAAAATTGGGCTTATTCTTGGCCTTCCAATATCCAGTGGCGGTAGCTGGCGTAACTGTTGCCAATTTCTTGCGAGCAGCCTTGAATGCCCATCGCGCTCAAGAAGGCGTTGATCCCAAATCAACCGCCATTCCAATGGCTGAATATCGCAAAGTGATCAAAGCCCGAATGGATATGTTGGAAATGGCTCCTGACTTTGCCCGCCGCTATTTGAACGAAGGTTTCTCAGGCGGTGAAAAGAAACGCCTCGAAATTTTGCAAATGGCCATGTTGCAGCCAGCTATGGCAATCATGGACGAAACCGACTCAGGCCTTGATATCGACGCTTTGAAGATTGTGGCCGAAGGTGTCAACAAAGTTAAAGCTGAAAAACCTGAATTAGGCGTGTTGGTGATTACCCACTACCAACGCTTGCTCAACTACATCAAGCCCGATTATGTGCACGTTTTGATGAACGGCCAAATTGTGCGCGAAGGCGGCCCCGACATGGCCTTAGAACTCGAAGAAAAAGGTTACGATTTCATTCGAGAGGAAGTGTTCGGCAATGCCAGCTAATTTGCAATCTACCTTTGATCTGGCGCAATTTGAGGCTTTGTTGGCCAGTCGCAACGAGCCAAGCTGGCTGACCAGCCGCCGTCGCGAAGCTTGGGAAGCATTCGAAACCGCTGAGCAACCAGATTGGCGACGAACCAATTTGAAGGGCTTCAATATCGCTGATTACACGCTGGCTGAGGCCGAAGTTTCAGTTGATTTTGCTGGCGCGGAAGGCGTGACGATTCTGCCTTTAGCCGAAGCGATTCAAAGCCACGCCGAATTGGTGCAACGAGTGCTTGGCAGCGCCGTCCAAACCAGCCGCGATCCATTTTCAGCGCTCAATAATGCTTTGGTCAACGGCGGGATTTTTATTCACGTTGCCAAAGATGTTGCGGTTGAAGAGTTGGTGCGGATTCGCTATCACCTCAGCAATGCTGGCACGGTTGTCGCCCCCCGCACATTAATCGTCACCGAGCGCCATAGCTCGATCAACGTGATCGAAGAAATTAGCTCAGCTGATTTTGCCGGTAGCGCAGTGGTCTTGACCGGGGCTGAAATTGAGGTTGGCGATGGTGGCCAAGTTGGCTTCAGCAGCGTGCAAACCTTGAACAGCAATGTCTATCTGTTGGGCAGCCAACAAATTCGTATCAACCGCGATGCCCAAGCCGAATGGCTCAACGTGGTGGTTGGTAGCGCTGTGCAGCACGTAACCTTGGAAGCCAATTTGAGCGGCAACGGCTCAAGCGTCAATTGGAATGGCTTGTTGTATGGCAATGGCAAGCAAAACTTGCTGGTTGCGCCCAAGCTCAATCACATTGGCTTGAATACCGAAGGCCAAATCAACTTCAAAACCGTGGTTGATGATGAAGCCTATGCCGTTTTCGATGGCATGGTCAAAATCCCTGCCACTGGACAAGGAACCAACTCCGACTTGCGCGAAAATGCCTTGCACTTGAGCAAAAATTCACGCTCGGATTCAATTCCAGGCTTGGAGATTGATGCCAATGAAGTTAAGGCAGGCCACGGCTCAACCAGCGGCCAAATCGACGAAGAGCAGTTGTTCTATCTGCAATCACGCGGTTTGCCGTTTGCCGAAGCCAAGCGCACGATCGTGTTGGGCTTTGTCGGCGAAATCATCGATATGATTCCTGATGAAGCTGTCCGCGAACGGGTCGAAACCATCGTCGCCGAAAAAGTCTAACGATTTGATCCACGAAGGGCACGAAGGACACGAAGGATGTTTTTTGTGTGATCCCAAAAATAGTTAGTTTATGTATCTAGTTACAGCGACGAACTAACTATTTTTGGGAGGCGTGGATGGCAACGATTCTTTTGGCAGACGAAGTGTTCGCGGTGGTTGGGGCGGCGATTGAAGTGCATCGCGAGTTGGGTAGTGGCTTTTTAGAGGCTGTTTATCAAGAAGCACTTGCATTAGAGTTGGCACAACGCCAAATTCAGTTTGCAGCCCAAACACCTTTGGCAATTCGTTATAAACAGCAATTACTCCAAAAACCTATATTGCTGATTTTATTTGTTACAACCAAATTATTGTTGAGCTAAAAGCGCTAAATCGTTTGACAACTCTCGAAGAAGCGCAACTGATTAATTATCTCAAAGCAACCCAGTTTCGGGTTGGTCTATTGATTAATTTTGGTAGTCTTGGCAAGTTGGAATGGAAACGCTTAGTTCGTTGACGTTACTATCAACTCGTTAATTGCCCATGAATTTTTACAGATCACAAGAGCCAAACATTCGTGCTCTTCGTGTCCTTCGTGGATAAATAAGCAATTTTTTATTAATTGCCTATAAAGCTTGGTAGAAATACCAAATCCAAACATTCGTGTCCTTCGTGGATCAAATAAACAATTCATGGTTTCCTTTATGGAATCGGATATTGGTGAGTTATGTCTGTACAAACAACCCTTGATATTCAGGCCATTCGCGAGCAATTCCCGCTCTTGGATCAATCGATTAACGGCCATCGCCTAGCCTATTTGGATAGCACCGCAACTGCCCAAAAGCCGCTAGCAGTGCTTGATGCGATGGATCGCTATTATCGCACGATTAATGCGAATGTTCATCGAGGTGTGTATCAGATTAGCGAAGCCGCCACCGAAGCCTATGAAGGCACGCGCCGCACGATTGGCCGCTTTATCGGCGCAAAATCGACCAAAGAAATTATTTTTACTCGCAACGCGACCGAAGCGATTAACTTGGTTGCCCAAAGCTGGGGCCGTGCTAATTTGCAAGCGGGCGATCGAATTTTGCTCACAGTCAGCGAGCATCATTCAAATTTAGTGCCATGGCAATTGCTAGCAGCCCAAACTGGTGTAGAGCTTGATTTTATCGAGCTTGATGATCAAGGCCGACTTGATCTCAGCCACCTTGATCAACTATTGACTGAACGCACCAAATTGGTCGCCATGACCCACATGTCGAATGTGTTGGGCACGATCAATCCAGTTGAACGGGTGATTGCGGCGGCCAAACAGGTTGGAGCCTTGGTGCTGCTGGATGGGGCGCAAAGTGTGCCACATATTCCCGTCAATGTTCAAGCACTTGGCTGCGATTTCTTGGCCTTTTCGGGGCATAAAATGTGCGGTCCAACTGGGATTGGGGTGCTGTGGGCGCGGCGCGAATTGCTTGAAGCCATGCCGCCGTTTATGGGTGGCGGCGATATGATCAAACGGGTCGGGCTACGCGAAAGCTCATGGAACGATCTCCCATGGAAATTCGAGGCAGGCACGCCAGCGATTGCCGAGGCGATTGGCCTTGGCGCGGCGATTGACTTCTTGAATGAACTTGGGATGCAGGCGATTCACGAGCGCGAACGCCAATTGACCCACTACGCTTGGGATAAACTCAGCGCCATCGATGGGTTGACCATTTTTGGTCCACCTGCTGCCGAGCGCGGTGGCTTGTTGAGCTTTACCCTTGCAGGTGTGCATGCCCACGATGTGGCAGCGATTCTCGATACCCAAGGGATTGCAGTGCGGGCTGGGCATCATTGCACCCATCCATTGCACGATATTTTTGGCGTGCCAGCAACGGTACGCGCATCATTCTACCTATACACGCTTGAGGAAGAAATTGATCGTTTGGCCGAAGCCTTGGTTTTGGCTCGCGATACCTTCCAACTGTGAGGCCTTGTGGACGATTTATATCGTGAAAATATATTAGATCATTATCGCCATCCGCGAAATTACGGCGAGATCGAACAAGCAACGATTGTGCAACACGAGCATAACCCGTTGTGCGGCGATCAACTCAGCATTTATTTGCTAGTCGAGAACGAGCGGATTGTTGATGTAAAATTTAAAGGCAAAGGCTGCGCGATCAGCCAAGCTTCAGCCTCGATGCTCAGCGAAGAACTTGCTGGCAAAAGCGTTGATGAAGCCAAAGCCTTTGATAAACAAACCATCCTCGATTTATTGGGGATACCGATTGGACCCGTGCGGCTCAAGTGTGCCTTGCTCTCGCTCAAAACACTCAAAGCTGGACTCTACGGGGTCAATCTGGTTGACGACGATGAGGATAGCCTTTGAGCCATCTTGCTCCGCACTCAGCATTAATTACCATCGTTCGCTTTGGTAGATTGGCTGGAGTAGCACTTGTTCTATGGGTAATCTATGCACTGATAGAACGATGGCGTGAGCAGCATTATCAACAATCAATTGCTACGACACTAGCTGAATTTTCTGCTAATGAATGGCAGCATTTAGAAACAGAATTGCAAGATTCTGAATCAAGTAATCTCATCACTTATTCGTGATCACACTATAGGAGGCTCAGGGCATGTCCAACCCTGCACAAAACGAGATCGAGTTTGATTACTCGAAGTACGGCTTTCGCGACGAAGAGAACTACACATTCAAATCTTCAAAAGGTCTGAATGCCGATATTGTACGCACGATCTCGGAAATGAAGGGCGAACCTGAATGGATGTTGCAACGCCGCTTGAAGGCGCTGGAAATTTTCCACAAGAAGCCATTGCCTGTTAGTGGAGTCTGGGCCAATCCTCGCTTAGCTGAGCTGGATTTCCAAGATATTCACTATTATGTGCGACCTGGCGAACGCGCCGAAAATAACTGGGACGATGTGCCAGAAAGTATCAAGAATACCTTTGAAAAATTGGGTATTCCTGAAGCCGAACGCAAGTTCTTGGCTGGCGTTGGCGCTCAATACGAATCAGAAGTTGTTTACCACTCGTTGCGCGAAGAGTGGGAAAAACTGGGCGTGATCTTTCTTGATACCGATACTGGTTTGAAAGAGTATCCAGAATTGTTCAAGGAATATTTCGGCACGATCATTCCTTCAGCCGATAACAAATTTGCTGCCTTGAACACAGCAGTTTGGTCGGGTGGCTCGTTCGTGTATGTACCCAAGGGTGTCAAGGTCGATATTCCATTGCAAGCCTATTTCCGCATCAACGCTGAAAACATGGGCCAGTTCGAACGCACCTTGATTATCGTTGACGAAGGCGCTGAAGTTCACTATATCGAAGGTTGTACCGCGCCAGTCTACAGCACTAACTCACTGCACTCAGCGGTTGTGGAAATCATCATCAAAAAAGGTGGCAAATGCCGCTACACCACGATTCAAAACTGGGCCAATAATATCTTTAATTTGGTGACCAAACGCGCCGTAGCCTACGAAGATGCTTCAATGGAATGGGTCGATGGCAACATTGGCTCGAAGTTGACCATGAAGTATCCTGCGGTCTACATGATGGGTCGCGGCGCAAAGGGCGAGGTGCTCTCAGTCGCTTATGCTGGCGAAGGCCAACATCAAGACGCTGGGGCCAAGATGGTGCACGGCGCTCCCGACACCACCAGCCGCATCACCAACAAATCAGTCTCAAAGAACGGCGGTCGCACGACCTATCGTGGTTTGGCCAAGGTTATGCGCGGTGCACACAATGCCAAAATCAACGTGGTCTGTGATGCCTTGATTCTCGACAATCGCTCAGCCTCGGATACGATTCCTTATATCGAGATCGAGGAAGATTCAGCAACCGTCGCCCACGAAGCAACCGTCGGCAAAATCGGCGAAGAGCAATTGTTCTATCTGATGAGCCGTGGCCTCGACGAAGCCGAAGCACTTTCGATGATTGTGCTGGGCTTTATGGAGCCATTCACCCGCGAATTGCCCATGGAATATGCGGTCGAATTGAACCGCTTGATCCAAATGGAAATGGAAGGTTCGGTCGGCTAGGCTTGGCCTACCAACGCCGAGGCGCAACCACTGCGTCCTCGGCGTTTTCTATGTCAGATCATTGTTAATCAATTTAGTTAATAAATTAAGGAATAATGATGAGCTTTCACGTTGTTGCAACGCTGCACGATTTGGCCGACACGCCAGCGATTCAAATTGATTTTGCTGGCGAGCAAGTCGGGATTTTTCGCTGTGGCACGCAGTATTTCGCCACCAGCAACATTTGCACCCATGCTTATGCCGAATTGCACGAAGGCGAGTTGGATGTTGATGATTGCACAATCGAATGTCCGTTGCATGGTGCACGTTTTGATTTAGCTAGTGGCCGCCCGCGCTCGTTGCCTGCGACCGAACCATTGAAGGTCTATAGCCTTAAAATTGAAGGCGATCAAATTTTGCTTGAAGCTTAAGTATTAATCTCGATAAAGGAGCAATCAATGAGCGATTATGTAAATTCTGAGGTGTTGGTGAGCACGGATTGGGTTGCCGAACATTTGAATGATCCCAATGTGCGCTTGGTTGAGTCGGATGAAGATATTTTGCTGTATGAAATGGGCCATATCGCCAACGCGGTCAAAATCAATTGGCAAGATGATTTAAATGATGTACGGATTCGCGATTATATTGATGGCGACGATTTTGCTGCGTTGCTTAGCCGTTTTGGCATTAGCAACGACACGACGATTGTATTTTATGGTGATAAAAATAATTGGTGGGCTTGCTATGCCTATTGGGTTTTCCAATTGCTCGGCCACGAAAAGCTCAAGATTATGAATGGTGGCCGCAAAAAATGGATCGACGAAGGCCGTGAATTGACCCGCGTTGTGCCAAGCTTCGAGCCAACCAACTATGTCGTGGGCCAACCAAAGCCTGAAATTCGCGCCTTCCGTGATGATGTTCTGGCGCATATTGGTCGGCCAAATCCGCGCCAAACTGCAATTGAATTGCCAGCTGGCCATAGCTTGGTCGATGTGCGCTCGCCTGATGAATACACTGGCAAAAAATTGCACATGCCCGAATATCCCCAAGAAGGTGCTGTGCGCGGTGGCCATATTCCAGGCGCAGTCAATGTGCCGTGGGCCAAAGCAGTCAACGATGATGGCACGTTCAAAAGCGCCGATGAAATTCGCCAATTGTATGGCGAGGTTGGGGTTACGCCCGAAAGCGATACCGTGGTGTATTGCCGAATTGGCGAACGCTCATCATTAACCTGGTTTGTGCTGCACGAATTGCTGGGCTACAAAAATGTGCGCAATTACGACGGCTCGTGGACCGAGTGGGGCAATGTGGTTGGTTTGCCAATTCATAATCCTACGACCAGCAAATAGGGACTGTGCATGCCCACCCCCCACACTCCCTCTCCCGCAGGCGAGGGGAAACCACGAAACCAAAAGCCCCTCTCCCGCCGCAGTGGGAGAGGGGTTGGGGTGAGGGAATTAGCTAAACAACTCGCGATTGGCATTGAGATACTCGGCCAACGATTGGGCTGGCTTGCCAGTCAAGCGCTCAACGTCGTTGGTCACAAGATCCAACGCACCTGAGCCGATCAAATCGTGGTCGATCGCGACGACAAAACCAGCGATTTGGGCGGGCAGCCCAAATTGCTCAAGTTGTTGTTGAGCGCTGGCAGCATCAATTGGATAGTAGGCGACTTCGCGGCCTGCAAATTCGGCCACAGTTTCAGCGATTGCTTTATGGGTCAAACTCACCGGGCCAGTGATGTTATACACTTCTGAGGCGGTGTTATCGCTGACCAAGGCGGCAGCGGCGGCGGCAGCACAATCGGCGCGGGCAACTAAGCCAGCAGCAGCATCGCCAGCAGCGGCAGCGATTACGCCACCAGCCAAAGCGCCTTTGATTTTATCGGTGATCGTTTCAAAATAGAAGTTGTTGCGCAAGAAACTATAGCTCAAACCGCTCGCCACAATCGCTTGCTCGGTCGCAGCGTGTTCGCGAATAAATTCCATTGGGGCTTCGGCAGGATTGATTGCCGAGGTATAAACCAAATGCTTCACGCCAGCCGCAGCGATTGCTTTGACCGCATCTGTTTGCAAGCGCACACGTTCGCCGCCAACCACATCGATACTGATCATCAAGACGCGCTCGACTCCAGCCAAAGCAGCAGTCAGACCAGCGGGATCGCTGAAATCGCCAGCGACGACTTTAACCCCTTGAGCAGCGACATCGGCCAATTTGGCGGGATCACGGGTGATTGCCACAACTTGATTTGCTGCAACTTTTTCGAGCACTTGCTGCAAAACCAACCGCCCTAATTGCCCAGCCGCACCTGTGATCGCTACCAAACCTTGGGTATTTGCCATGATTGAAAACCTCGCTAATGTATTTTTAGATCTAAACAACACTCGTTGTTTAATTGACATCTGTTGAATAGCATAAAGAAGCCGTGGTATAGTGTCAACCAGCAAAAACCAAAATTTGTTGTTTAGGCAACAAAGGAGCCAAAATGTTGGGAAACGTGGTTAAAGTTGACCCGCGCACCAAGCGCACCCGTAAATTAATTCTTGATGCTTTGATTCAACTCTTGCGCACCCATACCTTCGAGGAAGTCACGGTCAATGAGATTGCCGAAGCAGCAACGATCAATCGTGCAACCTTTTATGCCCATTTCAGCGATAAATATGCCTTGGTCGATGAGCTAATTCGTGATGGCTTTATGCTGTATCTTGATCGACGCATGCAGCATTATCCTGATACGCCGACGCGCTATATGCAAGCTTTGCTCTGGGCGATCGCCGACCACTGGGCGATGATCCATGGTCAATGCAATCAATATCATCGCTTTTTCGATTCGCTGGCCGAAAATCAGATCAAACGCATGCTGGAGCAGCATATTCAAACTTGGCTTGATCATTATGGGCCGCTGCGCAACGTGCCAGCCATGCAACGCCAATTATTAGCAACCATGCTGAGTTGGTCGGTCTATGCTTTGGTTGCCCGCTGGCTGTATAGCGACCGCTGCCAAAACCTCGAACATTTTATCAATGATAGCGTGCCCTTGCTGGTTGGCAGTATCGAAGCGTTGAAAGGATGAATTATGAGGGATGAAGGATGAAGAGCTACATCAGAAGGCAAACATCAAAAGGTTAGATAGTAGAGGGTTTAGGATTCAATGGGGTATTGCGATCGCCTATAGCCTTCAGCCCTGTGTACCATGTCATAGCATTTGTCGCAGCCACGGTGTATGCTAGGGTTAGCATCGCAGTGGAGGACACCATGATTATTCCTTGGATCTACTACATTCAGGCCGATGAGCAATTATTGGTTGAAAGTCTGAGCCGCCGCTGGACAGTCAACGGGCCACGTCGCTATACCGCCCGACCATTCGAGCGGATCACGCGGCGCAGCGGTTTGGTGCTTGGGCCAACCGAATATGTCTATGTGACCGATTCGCTGACTGGCCAAGAACGGCTTGAGCGCGGCCCCCAACTGTTTTTTCCAACTGCCTACGAAGAAATTGGCACAACTCAACAGGCGCTGCCGCTCAAGAAAAACCAATATGTACGAATTTTGGATCGCAGCACGGGGCAATTGCGGGTTGAGCGCGGCGAACAAAGCATTTATCTCCAGCCCAACGAAAGCCAAATTGGCAATATCGAGGCTGGCTACAATATTGATGAACATCATGCGGTGTTGGTACGCAGCACCACCGATGGCCAATTAAATCTGATCACGACACCCCAAGTTTTTATTCCCACCGCCGAACAAGAGGTGATCGAGCATCGCCAACGGATTTTGCTGGAAAATCATGAAGTTGTGGTGATTAAGGATCGTGATGGGCGCTATCAGTTTCGACGCGGCAGCCAACGCGATCGTTCATTCTTCCTCGAACCCTATACCGATTTGGTAACCTTTCGCTGGTCGTCGGGCTTGCACAAAGATAAACGTAATTTGGTGATTACCCATTTAGATATTCGGCCAAAATTTATGTGGTATGCCTTCGAGGCCCGTACCCAAGATAATGTCGAAATTATGATCGATATTACTTTTTTCTGGCAGTTGGCCGATGTTGAGGCCATGATTGTTAGCACCGACGATGCGCCAGGCGATATTTGCGCCCACGCCCGCAGTGCAATTATCCAAGCAGTTTCGCAAACCAGCCTTGAACGCTTTTTGGCCAATTTCAACAGCATCGTGCGTGATGCAGTGATTGTGCCAGAAGATGGTTTTTATGCTGAACGTGGCGTGAAATTACACTCGGTCGAAGTGCGCTCAATTACCTGCAAAGATGCCAATACCCAGCGCGTGCTGCAAGAAATTATTCAAGAAACCACCAATCGGCTCAATCGGCTACAAAAACAAGAGAGCGAGAACGAAATCAAGGTCAAACAGCTCGAAGGTGAGATTGTGGCCCAAGAAACCCGCAGCCGTTTGTTGGAATTGCAACGCCGCATCGCCCAAGCCGAAGCCGAAACCCAAGGTTTAGCCGAAGCCGAACGGGTGCATGCCTTTATTCAAGGGCTGGGAGCCGAATTGCCGATCAGCGAAAAGTTGGCGATTTTCAATATTTTGCGTCGCCAAGAAGCGATCGCCAGCCTGAGCCAAGGCAAAGCTCAATTGTATCTCACGCCTGCTGATATTAACTTGAGCCTTGAACATCATTGATAAGTAGGTGATAGACTTGATTTAACCACGAAGAACACAAAGAGCACGAAGGTTGAAGTTTGAGCGATTAACACTCAGCCAATTATTCGGGTAATTTGTGTAATTCGTGGCTAAAAACTGAATCCTAGAACCCATTCGCCGAACCATCATCCCTGCGTTGCACAAAGCGAAATGCGCCGCCTTTTTCCACATCCATCACATGGCCGCGCCAAACAATGCGCTGAGGCGCAAGCAAGGCTTGAATCAATTGCACTGGAATGAGCAATTCTAAAAATGGTACAAACAGCCAATAGCGCCGTGGCGTGGCTTGCTCTAGGTAGGCTTGATCAATCTGAATAAAACTGATCAGGCCAAGCAAAGTATACGTTGCAGCAAACCAGCGTTGACGTTGGCTTGGTCGCAAGACGCTCACGATCGCCAAAACCAATGGAAACAGCGTGGGCACAATCGCCAAACAAAACAGCAAGCTGCGTTCGCGCCGATTCAAATGGCGTAGCAGCGATTCACGTGGGAAGATAAACCAGCGTTGGATCAGGCTGCGATAGCGTTGGGCATTGGTCACGGTAGTACGAATTGCATGGCGCATGCTGGTTTGCTGCAAGCGCAGGCCTGCCTGTTGCACCCGTTGCGCCACCGCAAAATCGTCAGCCAAAATATGCTCTAAGCCAACAAAACCATGCAATTGCTCCAAAACGTCGCGGCGCATGGCATAGAACATTCCATTGATCGTAAATGGCTCGCTAACTTGGCTATAGGGTACATAGGTCAGCAAACTATTGCTATTAACAAACAATGCCACCAAACTCGACCAAGTATTATCGAACGAGCGATAGTAGGGCAAGCCAAAGGCCAAGCCTACTCCCGCTTGATCGAGCCATGGCAAACATTGTTCCAAGCCATAGGCTGGCAGGCTGGTATCATCGTCGAGCACGCAAATAATTTGGCCTTGGGCTTGTTGTAATCCCGCAATTAGCTTGAAGGTTTTGGGATTAACCCGCTCAGCTGGGGCTGGCAAACTGATAATCCGAATCGTTTGCTCGGCATATTCTGCTTGCAATCCATAGCAAAGCTGTTGAGCGATCCGATCATCATCATCAATTAACCATAGCCATTCGCGCTTATAGCTGCTTGGCGCATTCAAATTGGCGCGTAAACATATGGCCAAATGCGGGTCGCCGCTCAAAATTGGCTGGAGCAAACTCACCAAGGTGGTCGCAGGCTCGTGTTGAGCAGTAGGAGTAGGCTTGCCAAAAAAGCGCCATACTTGCCACCATTTCCAGCAGCGCTGGCCAAGCATCAAGCCACACAACACTATCCATATTCGTTTAATCATGATCTTGCTCCTTGCCCAACCATTGAGCCGAGGCCGAATGCCGCAGCCGAATCCGCTCACCGCGCCAAACAATCGTATCATCGCCCAGCAAACCCCAAAGCATCAGCAAGGGATCGATCAACGTACCAATGATACTCAAGGGCCAAGCCCACCACGGCACTTTGGTTTGGCAATAGCGCCGAATTTGCCAACCCTGCAAGCTCAACTGCGCCAATAAACATGCCACGAGCCAAGGCCGTAGTTTTGGCTGGCGCATGCTTGCCAAGGCCAAAATCGTGGGAATCGGCTGGGCAAGGCTGCTCAAAATGGTCACAAACTGGTCGTATTGGCTGAGATGCGGCAGCATCAGCACGCGGGGAATCGTAAACCAACGCTGCATCTGCTGAAAATAGGCTGGTAAATTCACAAAATAATTATCTACCTGATAGATTAATGGCATTTGCAAATTGCGCAGACCATGGGCTTGCACCCGCCGCGCCAACTCATGATCGTCGTCAATCCGCCCGTACATGCCACTCAGCCCGCCAATTTGTTCAAACACGCTGCGTTGCAAAGCAAATTGATGCCCAGTAATTGTGTATGGCTCGGTTAAAGCCGCCAAACCGATATAGCTGGGCAAGGCATTGGCATTGACAAAATTGCTCATCAAAGCCGACGGGAAATTATGCCAATTCACATAGCAGGCCAAGCCAAAAATCGCCCCAACCTGCGGCTGGAACAAATAGGGTAGGCCTTGGCTCAAGCCATCAAGCGGTAAGCTAACATCATCATCAACAAACCATACGATCTCGGAGTTGGCTTGGGCCAGCACAGCTTGCAATTTCACTAACTTCGAAGCACGTTGGCCCCAATCTGGCGCAACTTGAATAATCGTGATGTGCTGCTCAGGATGTTTTTTCTGTAAAGCAGAACACACTGCCAATGTTTGATTATCTGCTTGATCGATCACCCAATAATGTTGAAGTTGGCCCGCATAGCGCAAATCGAGCCGCTGTTGCAAGGTTTTGGCTAAATCAAACACCCCATGGGTTAACGGTTGAATCAAATCAATGCTCGGCCAATGTTTGGGTGCTGGTGGTTGGTGCTTGGCAAAAAACCGTCGAATCACCAGCCAACGCCAACAGCGATCAAGCAGATACCACCAAGCCAACCAACGCATCAGGCAACCTCAATCCAAGCCAAAGCCCAATCAATATAGTGATCAATTTGCGCTAACGAAGCACAATGTTGGGCGTGAGCCATGAGTTGGTAGCTGGCAGCTGGATAATATTGCCGCAACAACTGCTGATCGCGCTGCCCAAACAAACCATCATGTTCAGCCACAATTATTGCCAACTTGCCATGCCAGCGAGCCGCACCCAAATGCCAATCCAGCTCACGCCACCAGTTCAACAAGCACAGATAATCGTAGCGCTGCAACTGTTGAATATTGTGGTGCAAGCGCTCGGCCCAAAATGGCCGCAAGCTATCGGCCATTGGCTGCAAAAATTGCTGTGTGCCCTGCCAAAACAAGCGCCGCACCAAGCCCAACGGCAAGATCGCGACCAACGGTTGGAGCAGGGTCAGCCAAATCCAGCGGGTTCGGCGCGGCACACCTGTATCCGAAAGCAGCAAACCCAAGGCCAGCTGTGGGCAATAATGCAAAACCGCCTGGGCGATCAAGCCGCTATACGAGCCAGCCACAATCCAAGCCGCCTCAATTTGCAAATGCCCAAATAGGGCTAGTAGATTTTTGGCCAAATCAGCGAGCTTAAGAATCGTGTTGGGATAGGTCAAACTAATCACCCGAAAGCGTTGATGGCAACGGGACAGCCAACGAAAGGCTAAATCGGCACGAGCCAAACCACCAGGCAAAATCAACAGTGCAGGCAAATCGCCGCCAGTATCACAAAACTCCCACGTGTGGCCGTTGATGGTTACACGCTGAAGCGGATAACGCTCAAGCATCGCCTGATAGCAATATTGGCAATCGGCAGCACTGATTAATTGTTCATACTCAAACTGGCGCATTAATCGGGTTGCCTCTTGCTATCACTGCTCTGTTTATGCTACGAAATTGCCACAAACCTGCAATAGCACCCTCATCAGGCTTGCTACAGTAAAGCCAAGCTTTTTTATTGAGGAGTTATGCTCTATATCGGGTTGCAACGGCGATTCAATCAATTCCACGTTGGCAAACCATGATTTATGGCTGATATCTGTCAGCATGCTTAGCGCTTATTTGGTTCACTCGAGCTATTTGGCTGGACACTGATGACATCAAGGTTGTGTATCCAAAGCATTAGATTGGCAGGCGTAACTGAATATGGGCACCTTGCTCGCTGGGAATTAGCGCAGCTTCGCCGCCATGAGCACGCAAAATCGTGCGGACAATGGCTAAGCCTAAGCCTGAGCCACCTTCAGCACCACGCACGCCCCGCTCCCAAATCGCCTCGCGCAAGGCAGGCGGAATCCCTTCGCCAGTATCTTGCACATCAATCACCACTTGCTCGGCGGTCAAACTAACGCGCATGCTAATTTGGCCGCTAGGTGGGGTAGCTCGCAAAGCATTATCAAACAAATTTAATAAAGCCTGCTTTAAACGGTCATGATCAGCCTCGACCACAATTGGGCGTGGCGGAACTTGGGCCAATAATTCAACCCCGCTCCGTTGCGCCCGCCCACTCAAATTCTGCACCAATTCGTGAATCATCGCGCCAAGATCAAGGGTTTGTTTGGGGCCAAGCGTCAGGCTTGGTTGGGCATCGCTGCGCAAAAGTTCATCAGCTAAACGGGCCAAACGGGCAATTTCGGCTTGCATTGCGCGAATCGATTGAGCTTGTTCATCGGCGTTCTCGGCATCCTCGATATTTTCCAAGTAGCCACCCAAAGCCATCATGGGCGTGCGCAATTCATGCGAAACATCACGATAAAAACGCCGCTGAGCCTCAGATTGCTGCTCGATCCGCGATAACCGCTCGGCTAATTGGTCGGTCATGGTGTTGATTGAACGTGCCAATTGCACAAATTCGGCGGGGCCGCGTTCAAGCGCTCGTTCAGTCAAATCGCCATCGGCCACTTGCTCAGCTGTTTCACGCAATTGGCCAATCATGCGAGCCAACCAACGAGCGACCAACGAAGAGCCTAAAAAGGCTGCCGCAAAAGCCAAACCAATCGAGATAAACACAAAACGTATCAACACCCGCAATAAGCGATCTTCGTCTTCGACGCTTTGTGAAACCTCAATCACCCCCACAACTTTTTGCTGCCAACGCACTTGACCAGCCACATAACGCCGACCACGGGTCTCGGCCACAAACACGGTTGGAATGCTGGTCACAAATTGGCTGGCTGCAGCACGGCTGGGAAAAGCCGAGTTTGAGCCATTGGCTCCAAAAATCTGGCCAGCACTGCCAAACACCCGAATCGCACCATCACCACTACCAACTGGCCGACTCAACAAAATATTGCTGGCTGATTGCAAATCGCCATCGCTGGCAATCAGTTGCTCAGCAAAAGCCACATATAATTCAAGCTGATTGTTCAATTCTAGGCTGCGACGATCAGCTTCGCTAATGCGTACTCCCAGCAGAATGATTAATGCAATTAATGCCAACGGCACGACACTCACCGCGACCATGGTGATAGTCAATCGTACCGCCAGCGTTACAATTTTTGGGCGTTTAAATTTCTTCATAGCTGTATTATCGCATAGCTAGCCACTTGCATGGCATGATATAATCGCTTTTGAGAAAAAATCTCCCATTGTGTGAAACCTGATAATTAACCCTGATGTAGAAAGTGTAGAGGCAATGTCTGCGTTAACCTATCCCTCCCTGCCCTCGCCATTTGAAATGATTGGCCCGTGCGGCAAACAATCGACCCATCGCCGTTTTTTTATGGCCAAGAAAGCAGGCATCCCATACCTGATTTGGTGGGAAAGCCGCATTCCTGAGGCCTTGCGCAAACAACAAATGGTTGTGCAAATTGCCAACCAAGCTGGTAGCGAAGTAGCTATCTTAGATGTGCAAGCCTTATCGTTGCAACAGCTATTGGATACTGCTGGAAGTTTACCAGCACCAGTTGCCGCCCAATATGCCTTGGGCTTGATCGAAACCGCTGAATTTAATCATCGCCAACGAACTGCCCTCACAACTAGTAATTTGTATGGGCCAAGCCTGCTTGATCTTGGTTCGCAAGGCACGATTGTGCCAAAAATTGATCCACGGGCAGGCCAACAAGCTGGGCCAGTTCCCGCCCAACTCTTGCCAATCAATGAACCAGCCAGCCCACAAACTGATAGCTATTACATTGGGGCATTGATTGCCTGGATGATTAGCGGGCAATTTGCGCCCCAGGGAAATCCCTTGGCAATGCTGCCAGCAATCGATGGCAATTTACGGAGCATTTTGCAACGCGCCACTGTTGCCAACCCCAGCCAACGCCCAAGCGCCCAAGCCCTTGGTCAGCAAATTCAAGATTGGTTGTCGGGCAAAGTTACGCCAGTCGCCAAAAAGAAGCCCTCGCAATGGGCTTGGCTAGCAGGCGCGATCACAACCGCTGCGATTATGTGGTTGGTGATCTATGGTTTATCCCGTCAAGATAAAGTGACCGATACCGAGTTTGGTCAGGCGCAAATTGAGCAAGGCACTGGTGATTTCCAGCCAGGTACTTCTAGCAACGGCTTAGCCATGCTGGGAGATATCGACGGAGTTGAAGTTAATCGGATTGATGATACTCGCCATCCCGAAATCGATATGTATTTGAGTATTATGCGGCCCACGGGGGTAGTCACCGACGTGCCGCGGCAAAATGTCAAAGTCTTTGAAAATAACAATCAGATTGAAGGCTTTTCGTGGGTCAATCTCTCACGCGTCCAAGATCCATTAAACATTATGTTGGTGATCGATACCAGTGGGAGCATGGGGCCAAGCAAAGAGGGTTTAACCGATGGTGGCCTCGATGCCGCCAAAATTGCTGCGCTTGACTTTATCGATCACCTGCCTTCCAACGCCAATGTTGGCTTGATTCACTTTGGGACGCTGGTAACGGTTGACCATTCGCTCACCAACGATATTGGGGCAGTACGCCAAAGTATCAGCGAGCTTAAACCCGAAGGTCAAACCGCAATTTACGATGCCTTGGCCATCAGCTATACCCAACTGCGTCGTGCCAAAGGTCAAACCTTCATCGTCTTGATTTCCGATGGCGCGGATACCGCCAGCAAAGGCGATAACTACGACAGCATCGTAGCGAAGGCCACAAAAGCCAACATTCCCACCTACATCATTGGTCTCACCAGCCCAGAGTTTGATGGTCAATTGTTGGAAGATTTGCAACGCGATACCAAAGCCATGATTTACCAAACCCCCTCCAAAGAACAACTTGGTGGCTTTTATACTGAGGTCGCGCAAGAGGTTTCTGGCCAATATCGTGCCAGCTTTAACATTCCTGATACCTATAAAACTGGCGATGAAATTATGCTCAAGGTCGAGGTCAATGCTGGCGATGGCCTCTTAGTCACCAAAGAACGCAAGTATATTCATCCCTAATTATTAATAACCAACCAAGTGTCTATCGCAGCATCGTTAAGGTGCTGCGATTTTTGATCGGCGCAAACTTATGCTACAGTGCAGGCCACAATCACCACAGCGAGAACACCTATGTTGGATTTACAAAAATTACGGATGTTTGTGGCAGCGGCGCAAAGTCGCAATTTTACCCGCGCTGCCGAGCAACTTGACCTAACTCAACCAACCGTGAGCCAGCAAATTCAAACGCTTGAGCGCGAATTAGGCGTTAGTTTGTTTGAGCGGCTAAGTCGTGGAATTGAGCTAACAGCGGCTGGGCGGGCGCTCTTGCCGCATGCCGAGCAAATGATCGCCCTCGAACGGATTGCCGAGCAAGCAGTGCGGGCTGCGGCTGGTCAAAGTGAACGTACCTTGCTCTTGGGCGTTGGCAATACCTTGGCAACCTATGCCCTGCCCGATTTGCTGCAACGCTTCAACTGGGAACACCCTGCGTTTGTGGTGCATATTGGCACAGGCAACACGGAACAATTGCTGGCTCAAGTCATTTCGGGCGAGTTTGAATTGGCCTTGGTTGGCTCGCCAATTGTCCATACCCAATTGATCATTATGCCGTTTTTGACGACTGAATTGGTCGTGATTGTCAGCCCTGATGACCCATGGGCACGCTTAAAACAAATTAACATCGAGGCCTTACACGGGCGACGCATGCTCTTGCGCGAGGAAGGCTCCGCCTTGCAAGCCAGCGTCAGCGAATTGCTCAATGCTCAGCAAATTCGCCCTAAACAACCAATTGTGCTAGGAAATTTAGAGGCGATCAAGCGTTCGGTTGAGGTTGGCTTGGGCATCGCCTTAGTGCCAGCTATGGCCGTGCGCCGCGAAGTGGCGGCTGGGCGTTTGCGTCAAATTCATTTAGCCAATGTGCCAACCCGCCGCGTTTATAACGTCGTGCATCATCGCGACCGCCATATTACCAACGCCGCTCAACTATTCCTTGACCTTTTGCGCAAACCCTTGGGTCCTGATACTAACGAATGAGCAGTTGATATGCTATGATATGGGCTATTGCTTCCGACCACCTTTTGGAGCAGAACCCGTTATGGGCGTGGGGGAATGGCCTGCATGACCGATGCAGAACGACAATGGGTTAGCGCCGCCAAGGATGGCGACGTTGAAGCCTTCAATCAATTAGTGCGTATGTACGAAGGACGAGTCTATGGCTTGGCTTATCGTATGCTTGGCGATAGCGATAGCGCCGCCGATGTAGCTCAAGATACCTTTATCTCAGCATTTAAGGCGATCAAGCGTTTTCGCGAAGGCTCGTTTGCCGCTTGGCTGCTGCGCATCGCCACCAACGCTTGCTACGATGTGTTGCGAGCGCAAAAACGCCGCCGTACCACCTCGATGGATCAATTGCTCGCTGGCGATGATGATAGTCCAGGCGAGCAATTCGAGGATCAATCGTTGCCGCTCGATCAGCATATGATCAATCGCGAGTTGCAAGCAGCGATTCAAGCAGGATTAGCAACCTTGCCCGAAGATCAACGCGCAGTCTTAATTATGTGTGATATTCAAGGCTTTGCCTACGAAGAAATCGCGGCGGCTACTGATACCCAACTGGGGACGGTCAAATCGCGGCTCAGTCGTGCACGGGCAAAGTTACGCGATTATCTTAAAAGTCGGGAACTTTTGCCAACTGCCGAACGTTAAGCGTGATATGACTACACAAGTGGGTATGCAATGACACCAATATCTGAACAACAACAAGAACTTCTTTCGGCAGCCCTTGATGGTCAGCTTAGCGCCGCCGAGCAAGCTCAACTGGATCAACAGCTTGAGCACGACCATGGTTTAGCTGTGGAATTTGCCGAGTTGCGCTCGATGCAGGCATTGTTGCAAGAACTCCCGCCTGTGCGTCCACCTCGCAGTTTCACCCTTGATCCAGCAATCCATGCACCAAAACGCAGCTTCTGGCTCGGCGGTTGGATACGTTGGGTCGGTGTGGTTGGGGCATTCGCCTTAATGCTCACGGTTGGCTTGCAACTCACCAATCAATCTGGACAATCAATGACCATGGCTCCAGTTGCTGATATGGCAAACCCCGAAGCTGCCAATGGGGTTTCAGATCGCATGGCAATTGAGAACAATAACACGAGTGCTGAAGCCCCACCGATGGGCAGTGGTAGTGGCAGCGGCCCAGCCGATCCGAGCCAACCAACTACTGCCGAAGATACAATGGCAGTACTGGATCAAACACCTGAGCCGATGGTTGGTGGTGCAGCCCCAGCGATGATTGAGGGTTATCCAACACCCATGGCCTATAGCTCCATCCCAATCAGCGATACCGCTGGTATGGCTCGCATGAGCGCTGAGCAAGCCACTGCGTTGGCTGGTAGTCCCTTGAATAACCCACTGATCGATCAAAACAATCCTTCATCGCCCGGTACGCTCGATTTGGAGCAACCAGTGCTCAAGGAGCAAACACCAACCGCTCAGCCTGTGCCTATCGCGATGGCCGAGTCTGAACCATCATTATTGCTCTGGTTTAGCATCGCCTTAGTGCTGGGTGTTGGCTTGGCCTCCGCTATGGTCTATTGGCTCAAATCCTTCAAACAGCCCTAAATCACCACGGCTGCCCTTGCGATTCGGCTTGGGCAGCCGTAATAAATTGGCCCAACACTGCAATTCGCGCTTGGGCTAATTGTTGCGAATTGGCCAAACGTAGCTGGCTCGGCAAATGCTCCAGATTATGTTCTAAGGTCGCCAAAGCTTGGCCAAAGGTTGGATAACGAGTATCGCGCCCAACTTTGCTGACAATTCGCAAGATTGCTACCGCCCCTAGTTGCTCCAACATATCAGCATCACGCAATAAAGTTGCTTCAATACTCGTTGGCGTTTGCTGCGGGCTATGTTGGGAAATTGCTGTCAACACTACCTCAATTTTCTCAGGCGGAAACTGCCATTGCTGCAATAAGGCTGGTACCTTTTCCAAGGCATAGGCCACATTATCCCAAGCCGCCAATGCATCAGGATCAGTCGGGCGATGGCCGATAAACACGCCTAAGTCATGCAACCAAGCGGCGGCATACACCACATCATCATCATAGCTCAGGCCTTGGCCGATCATCGAAATTAATTGATACAAACGCGGCTGATGGCTATATTTATCGATTGGCAAAGCCTGTTCACGAATATAATGCTGAATCTGAGCACGAAAATCTGACATACAACTCACCTTTGGGGCAATACCACAGGCTGCCATTTTACCCGACAAACCCAACCCAGCATTTGACCCAGAAGTCCCCCTTGTAGATCCTACTTTTGAGAATTGACATAAACGTGCTATCACGGGTACACTACAGCGACCACTCAACCATGAACCAATTGTTGCTGGCAATACCGCGTTGCCGAGCTTTAGGCGGTATGGTATAGTTTGGTTGACAGCAGTCTGCAACGTGAGAGCATCACCATGAGCGTAATCGTCATTGATGACCAAGTTGTGCATTACGAGACCTTTGGGCGTGGTCGTCCAGTCCTATTTCTCCACGGCTGGCTCGGTTCGTGGCGATACTGGATGCCGACGATGGAATTCGTCTCCAAAGATTTCCGCACATATTCGTTCGATTTTTGGGGTTTTGGTGATTCAGATAAAACGAGTACTGCCAAGAGCATTAGCATTACCAATTTCTCTGATCAAGTGATTCGATTTCTCGATGCGATGGGCATCGATAAGGTTCCACTGGTTGGCCACTCCATGGGCGGCATGGTCGCGCTCAAAACTGCAATCCGCCACCCCAATCGGATTAGCCGAGTTGCGGCGATTGGTGCTCCGATCGTTGGTACATCGCTTTCAGGCTTGCTCAAACTCACCGATAATCAGTATGTTTCGCGAGCGATGGCGCGAGTGCCAGTTGTCACCAAATTTTTGTTTCGCTGGTTCTTAGGCAATGTCAACGATACGGCCTATGGCGAAATTCTCGACGATAGCGTGAAGCCCACCGAAGAGAGTTTGCGCCGCGCAGTTGGCTCGATGATGCGCACCGATTTGCGGCCTGAACTTGAGCAATTGACGATTCCAACCCTGATTATTCATGGTGCTCGCGACGATATTGTTAATCCCAATCAGGCCGATATTTTCTTGCAGCGCGATATGGCCAACACCCAAGTGTTTGTAATGCCTGAAAGTCGCCACTTTCCGTTCCTCGACGAGCCAGCCCAATTTAACAAGGTGCTTCACGCCTTCTTAAAACGGCCAGTCAATGAGGCCCGCGCTGCGGCAGAAGCGGCATAGTAGGTCAAGTTCATGATCGATGAACAAACTGAAGCTTTAGTTCGGCGACTCAAAAGCATCGAAGGCCACGTCCGTGGTGTTCAACGGATGCTCGAAGAGGATGCCTATTGTATCGATGTGCTGCGCCAAACCTTGGCCATCCGGCGTGCCCTCGAAAAAGTCGATGCCCTGGTGCTCGAACGCCATCTCTCAACCTGCGTGACCAATGCAATTCGCTCACCCAACGAGGGCGAACGCGAACAGGCCATCACTGAAATTCTCGAAATTTTTGCGGCTACCCGCAGCGTTAGCGAGAAATAAAACGCCCCATGAATGAGCTTTTGCCCTATCCATTGCTCGGAATTGTCGGCCAGCGTGAGCTTAAAACAGCGCTTACCTTGGCCTTGGTCAATCCAGCGGTGGGTGGGGTTTTGTTAAGTGGCCCCTATGGCGTTGGCAAAACCACCGCCGTGCGTGGCTTGCTCGATATTATGCCCTTGGTCAAACGGTCGCGCTGCGAGAATAATTGCCCCCCTGATGACGAGAGCGACCTTTGCCCAACCTGCCTTGATTTTTTGGCACGCGGTGAGTCACGGCTCAAAGATGATCTGATGCGCTTGATCGAGCTGCCGCTCAATGCTCGGCTAGAGGATGTGGTTGGTGGTTTAAACGAGCGGGTCGCAATCGAACAACAGCGGGTGGTGCTCGAAGAAGGGGTTTTGGCGCGGGCAAATCATAATTTGCTGTATGTTGATGAGATTAATTTGCTTGATCACGCCGTCGTCGATGCGATTCTCGATGCTGCGGCGCAAGGCCAAACCTTTGTGCGCCGTGGGGCAATGGTCAAGCTTTATCAGAGTCGCTTGATCTTAATTGGCTCAATGAATCCCGAAGAGGGTCGGCTGCGCCCGCAAATTTTGGATCGGTTGGGCTTGCGGGTTTGGGTTGGGCCACTGCCAAATGCCCGCGAACGCTTAGAAATTTATCGTCGCGCGATCGCCTTTCGCCAAGATCGCACAGCTTTTCGCATGGCCTACGCCCAAGCAACCACTCAATTACGCCTCGATGTGCTCAAAGCTCGTGAATTGTTGCCTAAAGTTCATTTAACCAAAACTGCTGAACGCTATGCCATGCAGGTCATTACCCAATTGGCAATCCCTTCACATCGTGCGGAAATTGTGTTGCTTGAGGCGGCGCGAGCACGGGCGGCGGCTGATGATCGGGTTCGTGCTACCCCCAACGATATCAAAGCGGTCGCGCCCATGGCCTTGCGCTGGCGACAAAGCCCGCATTTGAGCGATTTTTTGCAGCAACATGAAACTGATGAGCACTTAATCGCTCAAGCTTTGCAAACTCAATAATAGACTTCGCGCCCGAAAAAGGCCTGCACATCGCGCGAATTCATATAGGCCAGCACAACCACATTCCACAACATCCCGCCCCAAGCCCAACGTTCACCCAACATCCCATCCAAAATATAGCTGCCAATTGAAAGATAGGCGCTGCCAATCACCACCCACCACATCACCCGCCAGCCTTGAAAGAGCGCCAAACCCATCATTACTTGAAAACATGCGGTCACAATCAACAAAAGCGGATCATCAGACAAAATAAATTGTTCAAGGAATGCTGGCACTCGCCCATACAAGGCGACTGCAACTTCCAACATCGCCGTCAAAACATAGCCAATTGCAATCACCGTAATCAAAAATGGGCGGCCAAAGGCTAAAGATTCGTTGCGTTTGAGCATGCTTGCTCCATTTCTACAAAATTGGCCATAATGGCGAGAGCACCAACTCGGCGGCCTTGGTATACCATGGGCGCTTAATCCATTCGGCCAAGGTTAATTCACGGGCATTAGCCATATCGCAGGCAAAAATTTCTTGCATCCGTTCAGCAAAGGCGGCGTTATAAATTTCTAGATTGATTTCATGGTTGCCCGCTAAACTCAGCCGATCAAGATTGGCCGTGCCAACCGTTGACCAAATTCCATCGATCGTAGCGGTTTTGGCGTGAATCATGGCATTTTCGTAGAGAAAAATTTTAATCCCATGGCGCAGGCAAAATTCAAAATAATGCCGCGCCAGCCAATCGGCCAACACATGGTTCGATTCAGCTGGAACCAAAATGCGCACATCAACTCCGCGCCGTGCGGTCAGCACCAAGGCCTCTAAAATCGCCCGATCGGGAATAAAATAGGCGTTGCTAATGTAAACAAACCGTTCAGCTCGTTCAATTGCATCAAGATACATCGAACGAATTGGAAAAACCAAGCGGCCAGCGTCGTTGCGCTGTACCCGCACTGTCGATTGCCATTCCAACTCGAGGTCGATGTGCAAGCGCGTTAGGCGGCGGCGATAACGGTTCCATTGCGAAGCAAACATTTCGGCCAAATTGCTGACAATCGGGCCACGCACCTGCACATGAGTATCGCGCCACTCAGTGCGATACAATTCACCCAAATTGTAGCCCCCAATAAAGGCCACTTCGTTATCAACGACCAACAGTTTGCGATGGTCACGCGCATACGAACCAATATCGAAAATCTGCGATAAACGCGGAAAAGCTGGGTAGCTCAACAGTTGAATTTCCGGCGGAAAATTTTTGAATTTGCGTGGGACCACCAAATTGGCAAACCCATCGATAATCACATAGACGGCCACGCCGCTGCGAGCTTTGCGCAATAAGGCTTCACGAAATTTATGGCCTAAATCATCGCCTTTGAAAATAAAGGTTTCGAGCAAAATCAAGCGCTGCGCCGATTCAATCGCTTGCAGCATGGCCGGAAACAGCTCTTCGCCCGACATATACAACTGAAATTGATGGCGCTCGTCGCTGGTTGGTGGCAGGCTAATGCGCGGATAGCGTTGATAGCGCGTTGGTCGCCATTTGCGCACGCCAATTAACAACAATGCCAAGCTCACTTGGAGCACGAGAATAACCACCAGCATTGTTATCAGATCTTGAAACGACTCAAACGGCATGCGCTACGCTCCCTCAACTAGTGCAGTTCCCCAAATAACACAACTTCGGCCATTGCACCACGATTAATGCCATGACCTGCTTCGGGCACAATCAATAAACCATTAGCACTCGCCATCGAGCTAACCAAGCCCGAACCTTGTGCCCCAGTTAATTCAGCGGTTAAGCCAGTGGCGCTGCTTTTAACGATCACCCGCAGATATTGGCGACGCTCGTTACTTTCCAAATCGGCATCAAGTAACTTCGCCCAAACGCTTGGACGGAGCAATTGTTGATATCCGCCGATCTTCCGTAACGCTGGCCGTACAAATAACTCAAAACAAACCATGGCCGAAACTGGATTGCCAGGCAAGCCAAAAATTGGTTTGCCATTGATCGAGCCAAAAGCCAAGGGCTTGCCTGGGCGCATCCGCACCCGCCAAAATTCTAATTTGCCCACTTCGTTCAAAATTTGCTTGACCAAATCGTAATCACCAACCGATACACCGCCAGAAGTCAATAATACATCGACTTGGGCTACAGCTTGCGCTAAAGTTGCTCGCAAGGCATCAGCATTATCGGGCACAATCGGCAACATAATTGGAATTGCCCCAGCTTCACGCACTTGGGCGGCGTTAGCATAGCCATTCGAGTTACGAATTTGGCCAGCCTTTGGCTCAACGCCAACATCAACCAACTCATCGCCAGTGGCAATAATGGCTACCCGTGGTTGGCGAAAAACTGGTACTTGCGCTGCGCCAATTGTTGCCAAAACCCCAATGCTGCCAGCGTTCAACATCTGACCAGCCGCTAAAACCAAGCTACCAGCCTGCATATCCTCGCCAGCAGGCCGAATATTATTACCATGCTGGGTTGGCTGGAACATGCGTACAACCTCAGTTTGGGCATTGGCTTGGCCTTCATCGGTTTCTTCAAATGGCACAACTGCCTCGGCATTGGCAGGAACTTGCGCCCCGGTCATAATCCGAATCGCGCTACCAGCCCGCAATTGGTGTTGCGGCACAGCGCCCGCCGCCACCCGCTCGATAATCTGCAACGCCACCGAATTGTCAGCACTGGCATTGTTCAAATCAGTGACCAATACCGCATAGCCATCCATGGCCGAATTGGCAAAGGGTGGTGCATCGCGGTCGGCATACATTGGCGCGGCCAGCACGCGCCCCAATGCCTCATTTAGATCGATCGATTCGCTGGCGAGGGTGGTCATTCGCTCAAGAATCGCCGCTTGAGCATCAGCAACAGCAAGTAGAGTCATAAAAAAAGGCCATGGATGGGTCGCAAAACCCAATCCATGGCACACTCCTCACAACAACTAGCGACCACCAACAGGCAACAAAGCCTTAACCTCGGTAATCGCGTTTTGTTCATTCACAAACACCACGGTTGGCTCCCACTCTTCGGGTTTGGCATCAACTTGGGCATACGCCATGATGATCACCAAATCGCCAACATTGACTAAGTGCGCCGCCGCACCGTTGAGTTGAATCGTGCCTGAGCCACGTTCGCCCACGATTGCATAGGTTTCGAGGCGTGCTCCATTATTGACATCGACTACCTGAACCCGTTCAAACGGCCAAATTCCAGCTGCTTCCAACAGATCCTCATCAATGGTTATCGAACCAACATAATTGAGGTCTGCACCAGTTACGGTTGCACGGTGAATTTTGGCATGCACGAGGGTACGAATCATCGTTGATTACTCCTTAGTTTGGTCGCCGCTGTTCATCCCATCGATCAACAGTCGCCGCCATAAACCATGATACGGCTGTGATTGGCCGAACGCAAGTAGTTTTTATTAAAGGTTTATTCATGCCCTCACCCCAACCCCTCTCCCACTGCGGAGGGCGAGGGGCGTTTGGTTTATCGGTTCCCCCTCGCGTGCGGGAGAGGGGGCTAGGGGTGAGGGCATGACCATCGACGATGCATCCTACCCAATGATTGTTGAAAACCTACCTTTGAAAGTTCACCCCCAACCCCTCTCCCACTGCGGCGGGCGAGGGCGTTTGGTTTAGTGGTTCCCCCCTCGCCTCGCGTGCGGGAGAGGGATTGGGGTGAGGGCACCTTAATTACTTTTGTGGGTTGGGATAGCGCTCAAGCTTGCCATCAAGGTCGGCAATTCGTTCGCGCAATTGCTCAACCGTCAAGGTAGCACCATCATCGTCAGTTGGTAAGACAATGCCTTCGGCCTCAAGATCCCAATTTTGTTCGAGGCCTTCCAACGCTCGCGCCAATTTACGGCGTTCCGAGAGCCATTCCTTGCGATACATACGATTTTTATATTGTGGCATACAATCCTCCAGAAGTTGAGATGTTGTTATTGTACCATTCAGGCTGGTTGCGCCAACCAAGCAGGCAGTTCATGGAGCTGATTCAAAATGGCCAGTGGCTGGGCGGCAGTTAATGTTGCCAGATCATGGGTGCCAGTCGTAACTGCCAAACTAGCAACTTGGGCGTTGTGACCAAGCGTAATGTCATGGATGGTATCGCCAATCATCAAGGCTTGGGTCGCATTCAGCCCAAAATGGGCCAAGGTTTTAGCCAGCATTTCGGCATGGGGCTTGGGTTGGCTGACCGAATCGTTGCCCATCAGCAAATCAAAATAGCCAAACAAGCCAACTTGTTGCAGCACTGCGCTGCTCACTGGCGTAATTTTTGAGCTGGCAATCGTCAAACGATAGCCTGCTGATTTAAGTTGATCGATCGTTTCGGCCACGCCTGCAAATAAGCGGCTGCTTGGAATCGCAATTTCACGGTAAATTGTGCGATAACGCTCAGTCAAAATTCCATAGTTTTCAGGCTGAAAATCAGTCAAGCGCTCCCAAAATACCTGCAAGGGCAAGCCAATCCATGGAGCCATCTGGCTATAGGCCGCAGTTGCAAAACCATGCTCAGCCAGCACTTGATTCACAGTATCCACAATCCCTTGAGCCGAATCGACCAACGTTCCATCTAAATCGAAGGCCAACAATTGAAATCGCTGGGTAGTTGTGACCATCACCCGCTCCTAGTTAGGCGCATAATCCAAAGAATAATTATGCAACTTTCGGCCAATTTCGCAAATTGCCCATGCTTGCATGCGAAAAATCGCCATGGTTTGTATCTAATACAGTGAGTGAATAGATTTACCAGCTATGTTCTGCATAGCATCCATTCCACAAAGGCTGGAAGTCTTCGCCCAAACTAGCCTTTGTGGAGTTACCCATGCGTTATCTAGGCCTGAGTGGCCGGATTCTCAAACGCCCTGATTTACAAGCACCCAATCAGCAGCAGCTAAGCCAATGGGTCTTGTATCTTTACGATGTTCTGCGCTATCTCGAACAACAACAGATTCATTGTTATCGTTTGCCTGCTTGGCCTTACGAATTGCTCAACACATGGCCAGAAGCCGCCGAGCAATTCCAATTAATCGGCAATTATGCCCAACAAGCCCAGATTCGCCTAACCTATCATGCTCCAAGCAATGTGCTGCTCAACAGCCACGATCCCCTAATTCGCCAATATGCGCTAACTTATCTCACTAGCGCCGCAGCCTATTTAATTAATTTGGGCTGTGATGATCCGGTGATTGTGGTGCATATTGGGGCGCAATATGGGGATCGCGCGAGTGCCTTAGCCCAAAGCGTCACCAGCTTGCAACAACTTGAGCCAGCGGTAATCAATGTTTTAGCGCTTGAAGCCGATGGGCGGGTCTGGAGTTTACTCGATGCATTGCATATTCATGCGCAAACCAGCATTCCCGTGATTTTCGATTGGCTGCATCATCAACTCTACAATCCAGCCCAGTTGAATGATACTGAAGCCTTAAATTATGCCTTAGCGACTTGGCCAGTTCAGCGCAAGCCCAAAGTGCATTTTAGCTCACCACGAACCGAAATTCGGCTTGGGCAGCGCCAACAATTGCTATTGCCAACATGGCATGAACACAGCGATTTAGCCAATCCATTTGAATTGATCAGCCTGCTGCGACTGCCGTATCAGCGCGAATATGATCTGATGCTTGAGGTTAAAGCTGGAGATTTGGCAATTGAACGGGCACGCAACGATTTGCAACGCTTTGCACCTGAGATTTCTGATGTGGAGTAACATATGCCTGAGGCCAACACACCTGTTTTAGTCGCCGTTTTGAATAACCACGCCGATTGGCAGCGAATTCAACACGAGCACTGGTATCGTGTTCCGCTGGCTCATGCTCCGCGCCGGATGGCTGCTGGCATGTTGGCATGGTATCAAACCAAAGCCTTTGGCGACGAAGGCGGTCAAATTCGCTGGTATGCGCCAATTGAGCATGTCAGCCAAGCCACGCGCAGCCAACTCATCCCTGAGCAACCTGAGCATCCGCGTGCCCACGAACGTTATTGGCGGCTCGAAGTTGGAGCCTTGCAAGCATTGCCCCAGCCAATTATGGCCCAGCGCTTTCGGCGCATTACCTTCATCAGCACCAACTGGCAACAGCTGATTCATGCCAAACAGATCAACGATCTCTGGCTCGGTGATAGCTTGCTTGAACAACTGAGCCAACAATTAATCAGCGAGGGCATGAACGTGGTGCGGCGGCGCTTACACGATGGTAACACGCCGCCACAGGGCACATTTGTACTTATCCCACTGCTCAATCAGATAGAGGTAAGCATTGGCGAACAGCGCTTACGCCTCGATCACGACGATTTAATTTGGGATTTTGCAGGTTGTCTGACGAATATTCGGGCGTTGCAACAGCGCAATTGAGGAAAGCCCAACCAACCTTATTGACCAGCCAGTAGCAAACGGGCTAAGCGCTCACCACCGACTAAATCGGCCAAGTGCGACAATTGATTATCTTCGTAGGCTTGATTAAAGAGGGCAACATCGAGGGCTAATACTTTGCGAAATGCCGTTATAGCCTTGGCAGGGTCGCTACTGGTGGCAGCAACTTGCTCACCAAATGGCATAATCACATCGAGCATAGCCAAAGGATAACGCACAGGCAAGCCAATCCGCACATGAATTTCGCCAATTTTCAAACGTTGTTGAGCATAGGCTTCATCATAATTGCCGCGAAACAGATCACTAAACCACATACCAAGCATACCCGTTAAGCGTTCGACCGACACCCCATCGAGATATTCGGCAGTGGCGGCGTGGCCCAACAAACGTTTGTAAAAAGCATCGGTGAAGGCGGTGGTTTGTGCTTTAGCGCCATCGTGCAAACTGCCGAGTAATTGCGATTCAGCAGCCGAAACATCCATCATTTTTACCAACTCGGTCAGAATTGCGGTTCCCTTCACGCTCCAACTTTGACGATCTGCCATGAGCTACCTCCTTGAATTAAGCGGTCATCAGTTCGGCGATGGCACGACCTGTTTCACGAGCTTCAATCCGAATCATGCCCAAATTGGCGTGTTGGCGCAGAATGATTGCTAGAATCATCTGAGCGGCCACCGGCATAACCAAGAGATAGCCACTTTCGGCATTCACAATTGCCTCATTGGCTTTACCAATTTTCAAATCGTTGACCACGCGGGTGGTAACCCCCATCATGGTTGCGGCAATTGCGCCCATGCGGTCGGCATTCACATCCGCCGACATCCGTGAGCCAATTAAAATCCCATCGGAGCTAATCAATGCAGCCCCGTTAATATCATTACCGTTATTTGTGACAAGTTGGCCTAAAATAGTATTAATTTGTTCCGAACGACTAGCCATGAGAATGCTCCTTGTTATTTTCAGAGGAGGAGGATGAATCTTGGGCTAAAACGTCGATTCGATCAAGCAAGGTACTGATCACATCGCTCACTGAGGGGTAATCGGTGGCAACGCAAGCGAGGATCGGAATATCGGTTGGTAGTCCCAAGCGGCGGCGAATATACATTGGCGGCAATGCCCCAGGTAAATCTTGTTTTGTGGCGGCAACCACAAATGGCACAGGGGTCATCTCCGCAAAACGTTCCAACACCACAATCGTCTCGTTAAAATGGGCAGGTCGGCAACTATCAACTAAAACAATATAGCCCAAACAACCTTCGGCTAAAATTTCCCACATAAAATCAAAACGTTCTTGACCTGGCGTGCCAAATAAGAGCAAGCGTTGTTCGGCATCAATGCTCAAGGTGCCGAAATCCAAACCAACGGTTGTATGGTGTTTGAGTTCTTTCTCCTCGGCATGGGTCACGGGAACATCGGTATCGACCACATCGATTTCGCTGACGGTACGAATAAATTGCGATTTGCCCGCCGCGTATGCTCCCGTGATCACAATTTTATAATTGACCATTGTCACTCCTACGCACTGGCGCTGGTGCGACGCAGCCGCGCTTTGATTGCTTGAACCAACCCACGCACCCGATTCTCAACCATATGTTCGTGGTTAGGCGCCATCAAAACTGGGCTAAGCGAACGCTGAGAAACAACAATCTCGCTACACACCTCCACCAAATTCAAGGCGATCAAACGATGCAGCACTTTGAGGGTTTGATCGTAATTCCAGCCTGTGGCTTCGACGAGTTCGGCCACACTTAATTCTTGCACCAACTGGCTCAAAATGCGCCAATCTTCGATGGTTAGGGTAATATCGCTGGCTTGCCGCAACATTGGCACTAAGCGTAGGCGTGAAGTTGGTTGGAGTTTGGTTGTACCTGCCAACCGTTGCGGTTGATCACGACGGCGCAAGCCTTCGATAATCAGCCAATCGATCGAATGTTGAATTTGCACCGACACCGTCTCTTGTGGGTTGGGTGGCAAAAAGACAAATTGGGCATCATCCCAGGCCAACATATCAAACACGGCTTGTTCGCCACACGCAACTCGTTCGTGGGCATTTTGGGTTACCACCCCTGCATTGATGATCGCACCATCGAAAAACCACAACATCGCTTTGAATGGAGCATTCGCAATCAAAAGACGACCGGTTTTGCGCCCATGATGAAATACATGCATCAAGTCAATTAATGGCATATCAGCAAAATTACCTTCGAGCGCCATAGCCGTCTCCTTTGTGTACAGTGCAACTAGTCGATGTTGTCGAGGTTTTGTCCAAATAATGTCAATATTTGATATAAATGGAACAAAAAATATTTTCTAATGGGCCTTATTGCAAGCATCGACGTTAGAAAAATGACAACCCTATTATGGTCGCAATTGGATGTATCCGTCTATGATATGCCAATACTCTTTATTGCTATGCAGGGGTAAGGCTAGGGTTGGGATGGAAGTACTAGAAGACGTTTCCACAGAGAGGAGTGAAGGTGCAATGTGACGGGTTGATTTAACCACGCCTAAGAGGGGTTTGTCAAGATGGGATACAATAACCACGATCTGCTGTTTTTTAGTATGAGGTTGTGTTATGGGCTTGCATGTATCGTCACATCCATTGGTATTACATAAATTGGCTTTACTACGCCGGGTAGAAAGCGAACCAAAGAAATTTCGCGAATTGGTGCGGGAAATTTCGCAATTTTTGGTCTATGAAGCAACGGCAGATATGCCACTCGCGCCCTATACAATTCAAACACCGCTCTCAACCATGCAAGGTCATGCCATCGGTGCTCGCATCGGCTTGATTCCGATTTTACGCGCTGGCTTGGGCATGGTCGAGCCAGTTATCGACCTTTTGCCAACCGCCCATGTATGGCATTTGGGTCTCTATCGCGACCACAACACGCTTGAGCCAGTCACCTATTACAACAAATTGCCAGCTCAGCCAGATATTGATGTCTGTTTGATTCTCGACCCCATGTTGGCAACTGGCGGCTCGGCTGTTGCTGCGGTCGATATTTTGAAGGCTTGGGGCGCAGCTAAAATTAAATTCTTGGGGTTAATCGCCGCACCTGAAGGGGTAGAACGCTTGCAAACTGCTCACCCCGACGTGGAGATTCATTTGGCGGCGCTTGACGAGCGATTGAACGAGCAAGGCTATATCGTGCCAGGCTTGGGCGATGCTGGCGACCGCCAATTTGGAACGTAGGCTAGAATGCAAATCTTAGTCACAGGCGCTACTGGTTTTTTGGGTGCGCACACCGCGTTGGCTCTGCAAAAAGCTGGGCATACGGTGCTGGGTTTGGGCCGCCGCTGGGAGCATGTTCCACAACTACTAGCCGCTGGCATTCAGCCAATCAAGGCCGATCTGCGCGATCGCGCTACGTTGATTGCGGCCTGTGCTAGTTGCGATGTGGTAGTGCATAGCGCGGCACTTTCGGCTCCTTGGGGCAGTCGCAGCGATTTTCAAACCATTAACGTTGATGGTACAGCCAATGTACTAGCTGGTTGTGCTGCACAGAAGGTCGGACGCTTGGTGTTTATTTCATCACCAAGCGTTCTTTCCAATGGCCGCGATCAGTTTGATTTGCTCGATACAATGCCCTATCCAGCGCGGCCTATTTCGCTGTATTCGGCCAGCAAACAGCAAGCAGAACAATTGGTGCTCAAGCATTCCACGCCCAGCGTGATTTTGCGGCCTAAGGCAATTTTTGGCGAGGGCGACCAAGCCTTGTTGCCACGAATTATCGCCGCAGCCCGCGCTGGCCGCTTACGTCAATTTGGCAACGGACAAAATTTGGTTGATTTGACCTATGTTGCCAATGTAGTGCATGCAATTGAGTTGGCGTTAACGGCTCCAGCAGCGCTTGGCAAGTGTTATACAATCACCAATGGCGAACATCCCCAGCTCTGGGCGGTGATTCGGCGGGTACTGGCTGAGTTGGGTTTGCCTAGCCAGTTGCGGCCAATGCCCTTGTCGCTAGCCTTAGCCGTGGCACGAATCATGGAAAGTATCAGCTTGCTAACACGGCGTGAGCCATTACTAACGCGTTATAGCGTCTTGGCGCTGGCCCGCAGCCAAACTCACTCCTTGGTTGCAGCCCAACACGATTTGGGTTATCAGCCATTGATCAGCCTTGAAACGGGGATTCAACGCACCATCGCCGCGCTTAAACAACCAACCAAGGGGGTTTAACTAATGCAAGTCAGATTGCTGGATACTGGAATTTGCCGCGTGCCCGAATTTCATGTGCTACGCGATGGCAGTCGCCGCATGCTCGATTGCCATGCGCTTGTGGCCTTGATTGAGCATCCCAAACATGGCTGGGGCTTGTTTGATGTCGGGTATAGCCAAGCGATGATCAGCGCAACCCAACAGTTGCCGTGGTCGCTCTATCGCCAGGCCACGCCCTTGCAATTATCGCCTGAATTAGAAGTAGTCAATCAATTACCACAGTATGGCTTGAGCGCAGCAGATATTGGTTGGATTGTGCTTTCGCATGCTCACGCCGACCATGTAGCCGCTTTGGCCGATTTTCCGCAAGCCCAAATTTACATGTCAGCCACGGCGTTTGAATTGGTCAGCCAAGTTCAAGGGATTAACGCCTTGCGACGGGGGATTATTCCCCATTTGTTTCCCCAAGGTTGGCATCAACGGCTGCATTTAATTCATGAATTTCGCGACCAACCACTATTTGCTTTGGGCAACACCCACGATTTATTTGGCGATGGCTTGTTACGGCTGGTCGAATTGCCTGGCCATGCACGAGGCCAAATCGGTATGTATATCGCCAATTCGCGCCCAATCTTGTTGGCAGCAGATGGCGCTTGGCATTCGCGGGCAATTCGCGGGCAAGTGCTGCCCCACCCAATCATCTATTTTATGATCGACGATGCCAAGGCCATGGCCACAACGTTGGCCCGTTTGAGCGCCTTCGCCCAAGCCTACCCCGAGGTGTTGATTGTGCCCTGCCATTGCCCAGAAATCTATGCCAACGAGGTTGCGACGGCGTGAGCATCAGCGATGTGTTGACTATGGGCTACCATTTTGGGCAGGCACGTTGGCGGTGGCAACGGCTGAATGCCGAGCGCTTACCAGCCTTTCAAGCTACCAAAGCACGCCAATTGATTGCTTGGGTTGCCCAACATTCAGCCTTCTATCGCCAGCATTGGCAGGGCCATGACCTTAATGATTGGCGCAATTTGCCAGCCGTCGATAAAGGCTTGATGATGGCCAATTTTCGTGAATTCAACACCTTGCAAGTGCCAACCGCAGCGGCCTTCGATTTGGCCCAACAAGCCGAGCAACAACGTGATTTTGTGCCACGTTTGGGCAATCTGACGGTCGGGCTTTCGTCGGGCACATCGGGGCATCGCGGCTTATTTTTGGTGAGTGCCGCCGAGCAATTGCTGTGGGCGGGCACGATTTTAGGTCGCACGTTACACCAAATCAAGCCCACCAAAATCGCCTTTTTTTTACGCGCCAACAGCAATCTCTATCAACAGCTGGGCGGGCGGCTGATTCAATTTCGCTATTTCGACTTGACCCAAGCCTTAGCAGGCCACATTCAAGTGCTCAACGACTATCGACCGACGATTATCGTAGCTCCACCAGCCTTGTTGCTGCAATTGCTAGCAGCGGCCCAAAACGGCCAATTGACTCATCGGCCTGAACGAATTATTAGTGTCGCCGATGCCTTGGCTAGCGACGAACAGCAACAACTCAGCAACTACTTTGGCATTCCAATTGAGCAAATCTACCAAGCAACCGAAGGTTTACTGGGTATTTCGTGCGCTCACGGCAATTTGCACCTCCAAGAAGATATTGTGGCGGTTGATTTTGAGGATTTAGGGCAAGGCCGCGTTACGCCGTATATCACCGATTTATGGCGACGCACTCAGCCGATTATTCGCTATCGTTTAAATGATGTGTTGCGGTTGAGTGCGCAGCCGTGTCGCTGTGGCAGCGCCTTTGCGGTGATTGAGCAAATCGAGGGGCGGCGTGATGATCTCTGTTATTTTACCTGCCACGGCCAGCGCCAAGCGATTTTTCCTGATAGTTTGCGCCGCGCTATACTCTTGGCGCATTCGGCCATCCAAGAATATCAAATCACCCAAACCCACGACGATCAACTTACGATCACCTTGATGCTGGCGACGGCGGCTGATACGGCGACGGTTGGAGCAGCAGTTGAGCAGCAAATTAAACTGCATCTGGCGGATTATGGTTGTACGAATTGCCAACTGAGCATTGGTTTTGCGCCAATCGAGTATGGCTTGGTCAATAAACGTCGTCGGGTAATTCGCCAATGAACTATTGTATCTTGGCGCTTGGTTCGCGCGGCGATGTGCAGCCGTTTATCGCCTTGGCGCTTGGGTTGCAAACTGAGGGTCATCAGGTCGTTATCGCCGCAGCTCATGATTATCGTAGCTTGGTTGAAAGCTATGGCTGCCGTTTTGCCCCGTTGGTTGGCTCAATTTCGGCCTTGCTCAACCCTGAACAAATGGCGGCGGGCTTGGCAGCAGGTCGCAGCGCAATCATCAAACAATTTCTTCAACAAACACCACCGATTATTCGTCAATTAATCGCTGATGCACTAGCGGCCTGCCAAACTGCCGATTGTTTGATCGTTTCCAGTTTGGGGATGTGGCCTGCGCTGCATCTAGCCGAGCATTTGCACATTCCCGTAGTGTTGGTACACCTGCACCCTTATGCTGCTAGCAGCCAAACCGCCCATCATTTTGCGCCGCAACTGGCTTGGGCCAGTTATCGCCGCATGAGCTATCGCGTGGCCGAGCAATTGCAATGGCAAGTCTTGCGCATGGCCTTCAATCAAGCACGGCAGCAGATTTTGCAACGCCCAAGCCTAAGCATTGGCCAGCTTTGGCAACGGAGTCGCAATTTTCAGCCACCAACCTTGTATGCCTATAGCGCGTTGGTTGCTCCGCCGCCAGCAACTTGGTTTGACGATGGCGCGATCACTGGCTATTGGTCACTGCCCCCAGCGGCAGATTGGCAAGCACCAACGGCATTACAGCAATTTCTGGCAGCAGGCCCAGCGCCAATCACCATTAGTTTTGGCAGCATGTTGCATGGTCAAAAGCGCGGCAATCAATTAAGCCAATTGCTAATTACCGCCAGCCAAAAAGCCAAAGTACGCATGATCATCAACCAAGGCTGGGGCGATTTAGCTCAGGGCAAGTTGCCAGCCAACTGTTTAGCGATCAATGGCCTAGCGTATGCTTGGTTATTTGAGCGGGTAGCGGCAGTTGTGCATCATGGCGGGGCGGGCGTAACCGCTACAGCCTTAGGTGCAGGCAAGCCCGCCTTGGTCACACCATTTTTGGGCGACCAATATTTTTGGGGCCAGCGGGTGTATGATCTCAAAGCGGGGCCAGCGCCTGTGCCAGCCAACCAATTGCAAGTTGCACAGCTCGCTACTCTGCTGTGTAGCTTGATTGAGCGCGATGATTATCAGGCGGCGGCGCAACAACTTGCGACCCAATTAGCCCAAGAGCAAGGCGTAACCAAGGCCATAGCTTGGTTAAAACAACGATTTTGAAATTACACGAGGTAGTGTTATGCAGTTTCCTCTGCGCATCGCCGGAATCGGCGCGTACTTACCAGCCACCATTGTTACCACCAGCGAGCTAGCCGAGCGCTTTGGCGTTGATCCAGGCTTAATTGAGCGAATCACGGGCATTCGTGAGCGCCGTTACGCTGGAGCTGAAACTGCCTTGACCATGGCCACCCAAGCCGCCCAGCAAGCACTAGCCAACGCCAATTATGCGCTTGATAGCATCGATTTAATCGTGGTGGCTTCGGCTGGAATGCATCAAGCCATCCCATGCACGGCGGCCTTATTGCAAAACGCCTTGCAAGCACCAGTGGGCCGTAGCGCCTGCTTCGATTTGAATGCAACCTGTATGAGTTTTATGCTGGCATTGCAATTGTTAGCGCCATTAATTAATAGTGGCGTGTATCAACGAGTGCTGTTAGTCAGCAGCGAACGGGCTTCAGTTTCGCTCAATCCACATGAATGGGAATCGACAGCGCTATTTGGCGATGCAGCAGCGGCAGTCGTGTTGGAGCGCGGCGATGGCAGCAGCAGCCTGCAACATAGCCAATTTGCCACCTGGAGCAATGGCAGCGATTTGATTCAGGTGCGCGGCGGCGGCACGGCCCAGCATCCCAACGCGGCAGATACCACGCCCGACATGAATTGGTTTATGATGCAGGGGCCGTTGGCGTTTCGCTTTGTCTTGCGCGAAATGCAGCAGTTTGTTGAACGATTTTTGGCTGAGCTAGGTTGGCAAAATAGTGAAATTGATGCAGTTATTCCCCATCAAGCCAACCGCCATGCGATCGAGCAAGTGCAAGCACGCTTGGGCTTTCAGCCCGATCAAGTAATTAGCAATCTCGCTACCCGAGGCAATTGCGTTTCGGTATCCGTGCCCTTAGCCTTGGCTGAAGCGGTTGCGGCTGGCCGAATTCAGCGTGGCAACCGCTTGGTGCTGCTTGGCTCTGGCGCTGGAATTACCTTGGGTGCTGTGGCGTTGATTTACTAACTAGGAAATCGCGATGGTTGGGTTGATTACTGGGGCAGGCACGGGCATTGGTCAGGCCATGGCCTTGGCCTTGGCCAAACGTGGCGCAACCATTATTTTAGTTGGTCGCCGCCGCGAACCACTGCTGCAAACGGCCAGCTTGGTTACCCAACTTGGTGGTCAAGCTTGGCCGATCGTCTGTGATTTGAGCGATCATGAAGCGGTTGCCGCCCTCGCTGCTCAAATCACCCAACGTTATGTTCAGCTCGATCTATTGATTCACAATGCGGCAGTGCTAGCGGGCGGTGCGTTTGATCAGCTACCAGAATCAGCCATCCTTGCAACCCTCAATGCCAATTTGCTGCACCCAATTTGGCTCACCCGACAACTACTGCCTAAAACAGTATTGATTGTTGGCAGCACGGTTAGCCGCGTGGCCATGCCTGGAGCCAGCTTGTATAGCCTGAGCAAAGCTGCGCTTGAGGCTTGGGGCTTGGCACTGACAGCCGAAACCACGATCAAGATTGTGCGGGTCTACCCCCCAGCCACCAAAACCGCCATGACCACAGCCATGGCCCAACAAACTGGCCAACGCTTCCCACTCGCTGAGGCCAATAAAGTTGGCGAACAGATTATCCAGCGCTATTTGGCGGGCGAAACCGAAATTGTGCTGAGTGCCAGTGATCGCTGGCTATTTCGCTTGCAACGCTATGCCCCAAAACGGTTGCAAGCCTTGCTCAAACGCTATCATCAACAGCTGATCAAGCTCTGGGGTGGCTCGACAATTATTTGACAAACAGCGATCAGCCGTCTACAATTGCCGCTTTGTTGATACTTGATATCAATAATTAGATAGAAAGGTCTAGCAATGCGGCGTTTAACTCAGCTTTTAGGGCTGATTCTCATGATACAAATGCTGGTGGCATGTGGCACAGCCAGCGAAACACCTCAAGCAACGACTTCAACCAGCGATCCAAATGGAGAATTACGCATCGGCACAGGCATCAATTTGCCAACCAGCCTCGATGTAGCCCAAGGTTCGAATGGCTACAATATGCTAACCTACGGCGCTGGCGAAACCTTGATGCGTTTTACGCCCAGCAATCAGCTTGAACCATGGTTAGCTGAAAACGTTACCGCGCTTGATCCAACGACTTGGCAAATCAAGTTGCGCCAAGGCATTCGCTTTCACGATGGCAGCGAACTCAAGGCCAGCGATGTGCTTAATTCATTCAATAGCAGTTGGCAAAACCTCAGTGGAGCCAAAAATTTCATTCCTGCCGATACCAACGTTAATGTAGTTGATGATTACACCCTGACGTTAACCACCAGCCAAGCCGAGGGCAGCATTCCCTACAGCCTGGCCAATTGGAATTTCGTTATTCATAAACCTGCGGTCAATGGCATTTCGATTTTGACGGGCATGTATCAGCCAATCAGCCTTGAAAAAGATCAAGAGTTGGTACTCGAACGCTTTGCTAATTATTGGGATGGTCAGGCAGGGCTGCAAAAAATCAGCGTCAAGAAAATTCCCGATGCTAACGCCCGTGCCTTGGCCTTACAAAGCGGCGATTTGGATCTCCTGACCAATGTTTCGCCCGATATTGCCCGTGGATTGCCCGCCGATATTGAGATTCAGAGTGTGGCTGGCACTCGCATGCATTATGTTATGTTGGATAGTGCCCATCCACCATTTGATGATCGCTTGGTGCGCCAAGCCATGGCCCTCGCGATTGAGCGTCAAGCCTTGTTGCAAGCAACGCTTGATGGACAAGGCGCAGTTGCTACCAATCTTTATCCTGCAACAGTCGGAATTGAACTAGTTGAGGCCCAAATTTTTGACCCAGCCCAAGCGGCGAGTTTGCTTGATCAAGCGGGTTGGGTGGTGGGCAGCGATGGTATGCGCAGCAAAGATGGTCAGCCGCTGGCCTTTACGTTGCATAGCTACCCTGGCCGCGCCGAATTAACCTTGATGGCAATTGCGATTCAAGCTCAACTCCAAACCTTGGGCATCAAAGTTGAAGTCAACGAAGTTGCTGATATTGGCGAAGTGCTGGAAAAAGGCAATTTCCAAGCCAGCATGTATTCGATTGGCACCTCGGGCGACCCCCAATATACAGTCGGCATCACCTTGGTTGAAGACGCAGCCTACAATTATGCTGGCTATAAGAATCCAGCAATTGAAAGCGCCTTCGCTGAACTCCGCGCTGAGCAAGACCCAATCAAACGCATTGCGATTGCCAAACGGATTCAAACCGAAGTCAAAAACGATCCAACCAATCTTTATTTGGCCAGTCCACCACTGATCAGCGCCTATCGCAAGGGCAGCATCAGTGGCTATGTGCCCAATCCCAACGATGTCTATTTGATTACCAAGGAATTGAAACTCAATCAATGAGCACGCTATTGCGGCAATCTGCGGGGCGCTTGCTCAGTGGGCTAATGGTCTTATGGATGGTCAGCATGCTGGCATTTCTGATCATCCATATGGCTCCAGGTGATCCAGCGCGAATGTTGTTGAGCGCCAGCGGCCTTGATGCACCACCCGCCGAAGCTGTTGCAGCCAAACGACGTGAGCTAGGGCTTGATCGTCCGCTGCTCAGCCAATATGTCAGCTGGCTTGGCGCGGTGGTGCAGGGCGATTTTGGGGTCAGCTATCGTTCGGGCAAACCAGTTTGGTCGATGTATCGCGAACGGTTGCCCGCCACCTTACTGATGGCGGGCTTGGTGCTAACAGTTTCGCTGAGCATTGCCATTCCTTTGGGATTGATCAGCGCGATCAAGCGCCATAGTTTGTTGGATCATGCGGCGCAATTTTTGGCCGTGATTGGCGCGGCAATTCCTGGCTTTTGGATTGCGCTGGTGTTGATTTTGGTGTTTGCGGCCAAATTGCGTTGGTTACCAGCCCTCGGCAGCGCCACATTTAAAGGCATGCTGCTGCCAGCCATCGTTTTAGCCTTGCCGAATATAGCGCTAACCTCACGTTTGGTACGCGCAACCACCCTCGACGTGCTAAATCAACAGTATATCGTGACGGCTCGAGCCAAAGGGCGCTCCGAATATGGTTTGCTCTTTGGGCATGCGCTTCCCAACATTGCGGCCAGTTTGATCACCCCAATCAGCCTAGAATTGGCCTTTTTGCTAACTGGCACGGTAATTATTGAAACAGTATTTGCCTATCCTGGGGTTGGGCGGATGGCGGTTGAGGCAGCCTTGGTCGGCGATATGCCAGTTTTGGGCTTGTCAGTCTTGATCGCAGGGGGAATTTATGTTATCGCTAACTGGTGCGCTGACCTCGGCATGGCAGCGCTTGACCCACGGCTCCGCCAAAACGCCAATAATTGAGCAGCCCGAGCAACGTGCCAAGCCACAACTAAGCCGCAGCGGCAAATTTGCCGCTGGCGGATTGTTGTTTATGCTGATAGCGGTGATCGTTGGCCCATGGCTCTGGCAGGTTGATCCGCTGGCGCAGAATATTGGGCAGCGTTTAGCCCCGCCATCGTTGAGCCATCCCCTTGGCAGCGATCAATTTGGCCGTGATGTGCTCGCCCGAATGTTGATTGGCGGGCGTTGGTCGTTGTTTGGAGCAGGCTTCGTCTGCATTGGCACAAGCTGTTTGGGCTTAGTATTGGGGGCATGCTGTGCCGTGGGGCCGCGTTGGCTCGATTATTTGCTGAGTCGGATTACCGAAACCTTCCAAGCAATTCCACCAGTGTTACTAGCCCTCGCCTTGAGCGCAATCCTGTCGCGTTCGTTTAGCAATTTATTGTTGGCGCTGATTTTGACCAACTGGACGTGGTATGCCCGCATGTATCGCGCCTTGATTCTCAAAGAATTAGCAATGCCGTACATCGAAGGTGCGCAGGCAATTGGCGTAAAACCGCTGGCGATTTTGTTGCGTCATGTACTGCCCAACCTGTTTGGGTCGATGGTCGTGATTGCCACCACCAACTTTGGCAGCGTGATATTGAATCTTTCGGCCTTGTCGTTTATTGGCTTTGGACTCAACCCACCAACCCCTGAATGGGGCAATTTAATCAACGAATCACGGGCATTTTTTCAACGCGAACCACGGCTAATGATTATTCCTGGCCTGTGCATTGCCACAACTGTGCTATGGCTCAACTTGCTTGGTAACGCCCTGCGGGATCGGTTGGATCACTATCAAGGGATTAGGGATTAGAATTTAATGAAGAGGAGTAAAGGCACGAGGCTATTGGAGATTGGTTATAGCTTTTGGTTCACGAGGTTAATCGTTCCCTCACCCCAACCCCTCTCCCACAGCGGCGGGCGAGGGGATATCCAGTATCATGATCAAGGGTTTCCCCCTCGCCTCGCCTGCGGGAGAGGGGGCTAGGGGGTGAGGGCATGAACAGCGACGGTGCATCCTACCCAATGATTGTTGAAAACCTACCCTTGAAAGCCCCCAGCCCCTCGCCTCGCCTGCGGGAGAGAGGGCTAGGGAGTGAGGGCATACAATTGATTACCAGCCCAATGAACTAATACCCCTATAGTTAATAGACATTTCCCCTTCGTGTCCTTTGTGGCCTTCGTGGATCAAAAAGCCCTCGCCACCAAAACGGCAGCGAGGGCGATTGAACCAACAGAGCTTAGCAATTAATCAAGGTAAGCTCGCAAGTGTTGACCAACATTGGGTTGGCGCAAGTGACGCATCGCTTCAGCCTCGATTTGGCGGGTGCGTTCGCGAGTAATCCCGAATTCAGCGCCAACTTCTTCGAGCGTGCGGCGTTTGCCATCGGCCAAACCATAGCGCAACAACAAGATTTGGCGTTCGCGGTCGGGCAATTGCGAGAGCGCATCGGCCAATTCATCTTGCAACATCATGCGGGTGGCCTGCTCAAGCGGTGCTTCATCGGTATCGTCGGCCAAAAATTCGCCAACGCGGCCTTGGCCTTCTTTGCCAATTGGTTGCTCAAGCGACACTGGCTGTACCGAAGCATTCAGCATACGCTTGACCTTGCGCAAACTTACACCCAAGGCATCAGCCAATTCATCGGGCGTTGCTTCACGTTGCAAAGCTTGCTCAAGCTGGTAAGCGACGCGGCGCATTTGGGCGATTGATTCGCTCAAGTGGACTGGCAAGCGGATGGTGCGGCTTTGCTCAGCGATCGCACGGGTAACTGCTTGGCGAATCCACCACGTAGCATAGGTTGAAAAGCGATTACCCTTGCGATAATCGAACTTCTCAACTGCCCGCATCAAACCAATATTGCCTTCTTGGATCAAATCCATGAACGACATGTGATTGCCAATATATTTTTTGGCGACGCTCACGACCAAGCGCAAATTGGCTTGGGTCAGCTTGCGACGGCCTTCATTACCAAAATCGACGCGGCGTTCGAGGGCGGTACGTTCATCCCAGGTTGCATACTGCTCGGTTTGCAACTGATGTTCCGCTTTGCGGCCAGTTTCAATTTGCTTGGCCAGCGTAATTTCTTCCTCGGCGGTGAGCAACTCAACCTCGCCGATTTCACGCAAATACATCTGGACTGAATCTTCGACAGCCTCGGAATAGAGCGTTTTTTTGCGGCGTAGGTTTACAATTGCTAATTCTACGTCTTCATCATTAAAACCCGGCTCAAGCTCCCAGCCCTCGGGGGCATCTTCGAGTTCCGGTTGGTTTTTTGCTACATTCATCGTTTCATACTTTGTCATCGTCCACGCTCGCTGGGCTACGCCCACTATGGCTTTCGCTGCTGGCGGCGCACGAAAGCTATCTATTGAACCCGCAGGATTCTCTATGCAATCTACTACGTTACGTCTGGTAAACATGGATGTGCAGGTGGATTGCGACGGGCTGCTTACCAGTTGGATTGTGCTAAGCAAAAACCACGCCACGAACTGTAATTCTTACAGTTACAGTATAACAAGTATAGTATAGCAAGAGATTCGTCAAGATCAATAAGCCAAAAGGGGTAGTTTAAAGATGTTCAAAGTTTCTTCATAGGTTAGGAGTAAAGTGCTAGTGTACAATGGGACTATAGTATGCATTGTAGGATTATAGTGTGTGTTAGGTATCAAAAAGAGAGGTGAAATAATGGTTAAAAACTATTGCAAAGGGTATAGCTATCCGCTATAATGCGTTGCGGTCAAAACCGAGGTTACTTGCCGCAACGCACCTCTGCGGTGAAAAAGTCATTAGCGATCTTTGTACATGGTGCGAATATAGCGGGTGCTAACTTTCATTCGCTTCATTTGGCCATTAACTTCAACCATAGCCCATTGGATATTTGGTTTCCATGAGCGGTTGGTACGGTTTTTAGCGTGGCTCACATTGTGGCCGAAGGAGCGCTTTTTCCCCGTCATTTGGCAGACTGCCATGGGCGGACCTCCGTAGTTTAGACTTAAAAAGAGCCACCCTTGGTGGCTGTACCCGCTGACTATACCATAGGACGCGCTCTGATGCAACTTTTTTAATTCGTTCAGAGCATGCTGCTTGCAGCTGGCATTCCAACCAGCAATCGTTCAGTAGCAATGGTAGTTTGGCCATGGGCAGCAGCCAATTATGGCATATGCTAGCTCTTGCATAATCGGGTATCATAAAGCAGTAGCGCGGTTGGTTCCGCGCTATTCTCATCAAAACCGGACGCTCGTGAGCGCCGACCATCGAACCATCTAGTTGCGAGGACTGTTCGAGTGAACGAGAAAACAAGTCTCGCGAATGTGCGCCAAAATGACGCTGGACGCATCGAAGTACATTCTCGCGCCATTGCTACTGTGGTAGCCGGGGCGGTAGTACGGTGCTACGGTGTTGTGGGCATGGCCCCGCGCAACTTACGCGATAGTGTCGCCCATGTTTTGCGACCAGAAGATCAATATAAAGGGATTGACGTTCAAGTGAGTACCGAGGCAATTACGGTCGATCTGTTTGTGATCATCGAGTATGGCACACGGATTGCCACAGTTGCCCGTAATATTATGGAAAGTGTCCAATATGCAGTGGTGCATGCACTCGGCGAGGCCAATATCACAGTCAATGTGCATGTCCAAGGCTTGCGGATCGAACAAGCTGATAAAGAACCAAAAGATGCAACCGAAGGCCAGCCCAGCCGCTGGCGACGTTTTGGCGTAATGGGAGGTCTGCGTGGACAGCGCACCGAAGAATCAAATTGATGGCACGCGGCTGTTGGCGGTATTCCGCGCAGCCGCCGCATGGTTTAGCCAGAATGTGGCGACTGTCAACGCCCTAAATGTGTTTCCTGTGCCCGATGGCGATACCGGAACCAACATGAACCTTACGCTGACAGCCGCCCTCAAGGATGTTCAGAATGATGCCTCGGTCGCCGTGGTGGCGGAACGGGTCTATCGCGGGGCTTTGATGGGCGCTCGTGGTAACTCGGGCGTGATTCTTTCGCAAATTCTGCGCGGGCTTTCGCAAGGCATGGTCGGCCAGCAGGTTTGTACGCCTGAAATTCTGGTAACTGCGCTCGAACAAGCCGCTACCACTGCCTACAAAGCGGTGATCAAGCCAGTCGAGGGCACGATGCTTACCGTTATTCGCGAAACCAGCGAAGCCGCTCGCGCCGGATTTCAGCCCGAAATGAATTGGCATGAAGTACTGGATTTAATTGTTAAAGGTGCGCGAGTTTCGGTCGATAATACGCCCAACCTCATGAAAATGTTACGTGATGCTGGCGTAGTTGATGCTGGCGGCGAGGGCTTGTATCTGCTCTTTGAAGGCGCACGCGCTTTTGCCCGTGGCGAACAACTCGAACAACGAGTTGCACCCGTCGATCAGTTGGCGATGGCGTTTGACGACATTCATAGCGATGATGATTTTGGCTATTGCACCAACTTTATGATCCAAGGCGAAAATATCCCTTACGAAGATGTGCGCAACACGATTGCCGAAATGGGCACATCGGTGGTGGCGGTCGGCGATGAGCGCTTGGTCAAGGTGCACTTGCACACGTTGCGGCCTGGCGATGCGCTCAATTATGCCGTGCAATGGGGCAGCCTTGGGGCAATCGAAATCACCAATATGGATAAACAGCGCAGCGATCTGCATGCGGCCCAAGCGCAACAAGCCAGCCAACCAGCCCGCGTCAAGCTCGACGAGCCAGTCAGCGATGTTGGGGTGGTCGCAGTTGCACCAGGTCAAGGCTTCCGTGTGCTGTTCGAATCATTAAATGTGGGCGAGGTGGTCACTGGCGGTCAAACCATGAATCCTTCGATTCAAGATTTGGTCACGGCGATCGATAAGTTGCCACAGCCAGAGGTGATCGTGTTGCCCAATAATAGCAACGTGATTTTGGCAGCGCAACAAGCCCAACAAGTAACCAATAAAGTTGTGCATGTGATTCCAACCAAAACCGTGCCTCAAGGTATGGCGGCAATGTTTGCCTTTAATTATGCGGTTGGCGCAAGCGATAATGTGCAGGCCATGAGCCGCGCGATCAAAGATATTACCACGGCAGAAATTACCACCGCCGTGCGCGATGCTACGGTTAATGATGTTGAAGTGCGCGACGGCCAAACGATTGGCTTGCTCAATGGCGCACTGGTTGAATCTGGCGATCAGCCCGACGAAGTGATTGATCGCATTCTAGCACGGATGGATTTAGACGATCATGAGATCGTTACCATCTATTATGGCGAACAATGTTCGGCGGAACAGGCTGAAGCACTAGCCCACAAAATCAATGCGACCTACCCGGCGCTTGATGTTGAGGTGCAAAACGGCGGACAACCATTTTATGATTACATTCTCTCTGCGGAGTGATACACAGCCCCGTTTCTGACGGCGCGATGGAGATATGTTGGGTTATGGCGCGAGTAAAGATTATTACCGATAGCACTGCTGATATTCCACCAGCACTTGCACAAGAGCTGAATATCACCGTTATTCCTATCTATGTGCATTTTGGTGATCAGACGTTGCGAGCTGGAATCGACATTAGCAACGAGCAGTTTTATCGGCGGATGGCCGAGGGTGGGCCGTATCCTTATACGACCGCACCAGCACCAGGAGTGTTTGAACAGTATTATCGTCAATTTTCCCGTGAATATGACGGGGTATTTTCAATTCACTTGTCGAATCGATTCGGTGGCGTGGTTAAATCGGCGACGATTGCCCGCGATAAATTGCCAGCTTCGCTGACCCGCGTTGAGGTGATTGATAGTACCTCGACTTCGCTGGGCTTGGGCATGGTGGCAATCGCCGCAGCGCGGGCAGCGCTCGACGGAGCCTCAATTGATGAAGTGCATCGCGTTGTCATGCAAACTATTCAATTGACTCATGTGGTGTTTTTTGTTGATTCAATTGATTATCTCGAACGCAGCGGACGGTTATCCCAAGCCTCAGCCATGCTTGGCTCAATGCAACGGATCAAGCCGTTGTTGATTCTTGATGATGGTGAAATTGTGCCCTACGATCGCACCCGCACCCGAGCCAAAGCGATCGAAGGCTTATTTACCTTTATTGAAGATTTCCCCAAGGTCGAACAAGTAGCAATTATGCATAGCACCACGCCCGATGATGTTGAGAAATTGCTCGAAAAGATCGATCCAATCTATCCGCGTGATCAAGTTATGATTGTGGAATATGGGCCGGCACTTGGGGCGCACCTTGGGCCAAATGCCATGGGTGTGGTGGTCTACGAAGGCATGGAATAGCCCAGCGCCGAATCTGCCCAGCAATCAACCCTTGAATAAACCAAAAGCAACACCCCACGCAGCGCCATTTTCGGCTATTATACGGCTGCGTGGGGTAGCTATTCCCTAAACGAGCAATGCTTTGCCAATTGGCCGAATGTTGCTCGTAAGAATGTGGCTGGAATAATGCCAGAAGGAGGCCAAGTGGCGATTATTGTAACCGACAGCACTGCTGATATTCCCGCTGGTTTGGCAGCAGAAAACGACATTCATGTGATTCCATTGACGGTTAATTTCGATGCCGAATCGTTTGCCGATGGCGTGGAAATTACCCATGATCAATTTTATGCCCGCCTGGTTGAAAGCAATAATTTGCCGACAACCTCGCAGCCCTCAGTTGGTGCGTTCGAGCAATTGTATCGGGCAATTGGCAACGATGAGCCAATTATCTCGATTCATATTGCTGGCAAATTGAGCGGCACAATTCGCTCAGCCCAGCAAGCAGCCGAATTATTGCCCGATTTTGATATTCGGGTGATCGATGTGCAAAGCACCACTATGTCGCAAGGTTGGGCTGCCTTATTAGCTGCTCGCGCCGCCAAAGAAGGCAAATCGGCTGACGAAATTGTGGCCTTAGTGCATAGTATCGTCGAGCGCACCCGCTTGTTGGCAGCCTTGGATACCTTGCGCTACCTCGAAAAAGGTGGCCGCATTGGCAAAACCCGCGCTTTACTTGGTACCTTGCTCAATGTTAAGCCGATTATCGATGTGCGTGATGGCGAGGTAAAACCGTTCGAGCAAGTGCGCAGCAAGAAAAAAGCTGTGGCCCGCTTGATCGAAGAAGCTCGCAGCATGGCTCCGTTTGAAGAATTAGCGGTGCTGTATTCGCGTAACGAAGCTGAAGCCCGCGAATTTGCCCAAAGCCTCAACGAGATTTTCCCCGCCGATCGAATTGTGTTGGCCGAAATTGGCGCGGTCGTGGGCACTCACATTGGCCCAGGTGCGCTCGGCTTCACAGGTGTGCGCAAAAATAAATAGGCTATTAGCTATTGGCTTTCGATCAATCATCAACCTATCACCATGGATTCCGCGAGCCAATAGCCTTTATTGCTTCAACCTGCTCACAACAGCCCAACTATTGCCACATTAATGGCGAAATACGCGATGAATATGGTCAATCGCTTGGGCTGTGCCGTATTCTTGCTGAATTTGGCTGCCAAGCTGGGCTGCTTGTTCACGAATTGCGGTTTGGGTTGTTACCTGATTGATCGCTGCTGTCAGCCGATCGACCGTGATTTGCGAACGTGCGATGGGTGCAGTGCCCACGCCTAGCTCAGCCACCCGTCGCCCCCAGAAAGTCTGATCGAAGGCAAAGGGCACAACGATTGACGGTCGGCCACTGCGTAAGGCTGCGCCAGTGGTGCCAGCACCGCCATGATGCACAATTGCCGCTGTTTGCGGGAAAAGCCATTGATGCGGCACGCTTTCAACAAAGCATAAGTGATCGCTTGGCGCTGAGGTTTCGGCTAATGCACCCCAACCGCCAGCCAAAATTCCCCGTTGGCCAGAGCGAGCTAAGGCTTCTTTCACAATGCTGGTTAATTGTTGTGGATCACCGCCCATCATACTGCCAAAGCCGATATAAATTGGAGCCGGCCCAGCTGCCAGAAAGGCGCATAGCTCAGCTGGTGGCGACCAATCGGCTGGTGCTGGCAGAAACCAAAAGCCTGTGACCTGATGTTGCTTGGCCCAATCGTTTGGCCTTGGCATAACATAGTCACTATAGGCGTGTAGCCGCAACGGAACCTGCTCGCGGATTTTGCCAAACGGGCTGGTAAAGCCATAGGATGGTAAGCCAAGCACATGGCTGCGAACTCGATTAACCGTAGGCCGAAAGATCTGCCAAAAAATCTGCTCAAAACCAAGATGCGTGAGATAGTTGGCGAATCCGCCAAGTTGGAGCCACGCCGGGGCAATTGGCGAGGGATAGGCGCGGGTGGGGGTTAGCGGTTGGAGCACTGCTTCAATAAATGGAACCCCCAGTCGTTCAGCAAAACTAGCAGTCTGGGGGCCAGTCCCAAGAATCAGATCGGTTCCTTGACAGGCTTGCAATGTTTCTTGGGCAATTCCTTCAATCAATTCGTTTAGTTCGTTACGCAGGCTTTTGAGCAGCCCTATCACATTGCGCGAGCCAGATAAGCTAGCGATGCGTTCACGTAAATAGGCTTGAATATCAACTCCAACCGAAACGAACGGCACGCCTGCATCGTGGCTTAGCGCAGCAAAATTGGCTGGGCCAATCAGTTGAACTTGATGCCCTACATGGCGTAATGCCCGTGCAATCGCTACAAATGGTTGAACATCGCCGCGCGAACCATAACTGATGATGCTAATATCCATGAGCACCCCCTCATACGCCAGCCCTAAACGAAAACTGTTCGTCTAGTGACTATGTTATAAATATCACAATCTATAGCTAGCGTCAAGGAACATGAATTTGATTACTTTTTTGGTTCGTGCTTGAGGAAAATCGCCTAAAACCACAAACGGCTCGCATAATGGAGCCACTTGTAGACGAGCAGATCGAATATTCTGGTGCAGTTGCCACCAAATGCTGTGAGGATGTTGGATGTGATTAGTATTCTAGGTTGGGCGGTTTGCTTCACCTAACATCTTCACGACGGCTGGGTCGCGGTGGTCAAAGAAGCTGCTAGTTTTTGTATCCAATGTGCTAATCGCCGCCATTTCTTCTGGGCTAAGGGTAATATCGAACACGTTGAAGTTTTCTTCCATGCGTTCTTTGCGTACCGATTTGGGAATTGCCACAACCCCACGTTGAGTTAACCAGCGCAGAATCACCTGTGCAACAGTTTTTTGATGGGTAGCGGCAATACCTGCTAGTAGCTCATTCTGGAAAATAGCATGTTTACCTTCAGCAAATGGCCCCCACGACTCAATCTGTACACCCTGCTGCTGTAAGAACTGTTGAGTATCGATTTGCTGCTGGAATGGATGCGTTTCAATCTGGTTGACCGCAGGCGGAACTTGGTTATGAACGATCAAATCCATTACCCGATCGGGGTGAAAATTGCTGACCCCAATGGCGCGAATCCGGCCTGCCTGATATAACTCTTCCATAGCCCGCCACGCACCATAAATATCTCCGTATGGTTGGTGAATCAAATACAGGTCGAGATAATCGAGGCCTAAGCGTTGGAGCGAACGCTCAAAAGCAGCTTTGGTCTGCTCGTAGCCCGTGTCCTGAATCCACAGCTTGGTTGTCACGAATAGATCTTCGCGGGCCACACCACTTCGGGCGATCGCGGCTCCAACCGCTGCTTCATTGCCATAGACGGCAGCAGTGTCAATTAGCCGATAGCCCGTCTGAATCGCATCACTAACGGCGCGTTCGCATTCCGCTGCATCGGTAATCTGAAACACACCAAACCCGAGGATCGGCATTGCAATACCCGCATTTAAGCTCACTGTTGGGATGATTGTCATAAGCGATACTCCTTAGCTATTGAAAAAGCACGAATCGCGCCTACTTGTCCGATTCTCTAGAGCGCTGGATCAGCCTACTTCGTGCCATAACTAAGTATAGGCGTATACAAGCTGCATATGGTATGATGATTGTCGTCAATTATTGGACAATTCTCCAGACTATACCTAAAAGATAGAAGCCACACAGCGAGGTGTAATTATGCCGATGACTCAAGAACACCAAACTGCTTGGGAGCGCCAGCATAGGGCTGCCAACTACGCTGAGATCAGCACACGGATCGCCCACATTCTTCCATCCGATGGAATGATTGAACCGCTGCCTGGAGTACATGTCTACCGTGTTTCTGGCCCAACGGAGCCAATTCATGGGGTAACTGTTCCTGCCTTTTGCGTGATTGTTCAAGGGCGGAAGATGGTGCTATTAGCTGCCGACCAGTATCACTATGATCCAGCCCACTACTTGCTCACCACGGCGGCGCTGCCCGTCGTTGGTCAAATTACGGAGGCCACGCCAGAAGCACCATATCTGAGTCTTCGGTTTGCACTGTCCCCAGCTCTTATTAGCTCGGTTATGGCCGAGGTGGGAGTAACGCCGGTAGCAAGTCAAGCATCGGTGCGAGCACTTGCAGTAAGTTCGCTGGATGGAGAATTTATGGATGTGGTGGTACGGCTTGTCCGGTTATTCAATAGCTCTCGCGACGCGCAGGTTTTGGGGCCGCTGATTATGCGGGAACTGGTTTATCGGCTCTTGATGAGCGAACAAGGTATGCGGCTGCGTCAGATTGCAATCATCGGAGGAGCGGAACATCGGATCATGGGTGCGCTTGCCCAAATTCAGCGTGATTTTCATCAGCCGCTTAGGATTCCTGATCTAGCACAGGCAGTAGGAATGAGTGTCTCTGGGTTCCACAGCCACTTTAAGGCGGTGACCGCGATGAGTCCAGGTCAGTATCAGCAGCAGTTGCGTCTACAAGAGGCTCGGCGCTTATTATTGAGCGAAGATCTTGATGCAGCAAGTGTAGGTGCTCGGGTAGGCTATGATGATGCCGCATACTTTACCCGTGCCTACAAACGCCTTTTTGGAGCGCCGCCAATACGCGATGCGACGCGGATGCGTGCGGTTGTTATGGCTGGTGGTTAGTAATGAGATTTTGTTCTTGCTGAAAACCAAGTATCGAGGGTTATGGTTCTAAAACCACAAACGGCTCGCATAATGGAGCCGCTTGTGGGAGAGAAGAGAGAGGAGAAGGTTTGATTTAATTATAGCTATCTCGGCGAGATTGTCAAATTAGAGAAGTGTTAACGAGCTTAAGCTGGCAAGCTATAGTGTTGGGCAATTAACTGTTGATACTGCTGCCACTCGGTTTGCCAGTGCTGCGCATCCCAGCCCAATTCTTCAGTGCAAATTGCTTGAATTTGAGCCTGATATTCCGCTGCGCCATGGGGCAACAAGAGGCCTAAACGGCTGCGCCGCAACAGCAAATCACCTAAATTGGTCACGGCTTCATATCGTGCTGCCCAACGGATTTCGGCCCACAAACTTGGCAAGTCGGCGATTGAACAAAACTCATGGTTGGGTAATTCTTGCAGCATCAAGGGTGCTTCGGCAGCATAACGCCCTAACAAGCGTTGTTTGATGCGTGGGGCTAGTGTGCCAGCCAAACTACTGGGCGCAGGATTCAATCGCGGGGCGTTCGGCCAACGTTTAATCTGAGGCAAGCGTTGGCGTAAAAGTTTCAAGGCTTCGAGCGCAATCAAGCGAAAGGTGGTTAATTTACCACCTGTGACCGTCAATAAGCCTTGCTCTTGCCATAGCACATAATCCCGTGATTCTTTGGATGGATCGCTGGCTCCCGTATCGACCACTGGTCGCACGCCACTCCAGGTCGAAATTACATCGCTCAAACTCAAATCCAAACTTGGAAAAGCGGCTTGGGCAGCTTCAAGCAAATAGGCAACTTCAGCCGGGCTGATACTTGGCTCTTGCCATAAATCTTGCTCATGATCAAGATCAGTTGTGCCGACGATGCTCACGCCTTCCCATGGCACAAAAAAGACTGGCCGCTGATCACGAGGATGCTCCAAATTGATCGCTTGGGCGAGTGGTAATTGGGCTTGACTAAATACCAAATGGCTGCCCCGCAACGGGCGCATTTTGGCTGGCGCTTGAATCTGCTGGCGCAGTTGATCGACCCAAGCACCCGTCGCATTCACGATCGCTTTGGCCGTCAGGGTTTGCTGGCGTTGGCTGAGCTGATCGCGCACAACCACCCCGACCACTTGCTCGTTTGCACGAACTAATTGCTCAACCGCTGCATAATTTAATACCGAGGCTCCAGCGGCGGTTGCTTCACGCAAAATTCGCAAGACCAAACGGGCATCATCGGTTTGGGCATCGCTGTAGCGCAAGCCAGCCGCTAAGTTGGCATCAGCAAGGTAGGGCGCTTGTAACCGCAAATTGGCCATGCTCAGATAATGCTGTTCGCGGCGACGAGCAAGCGCATCGTAGGCCAATAAGCCAGCCTGATACACCCAGCGCTTGATTGGTTTGCCCTGCGGCAGGCCAATTAAAAAGCCCAATGGGGCAACTAAACCAGGTGCTTCATTTAAAAGCTGTTCGCGCTCAACCACCGAATCATAGGTAACCCGCACTTGGCCCTGAGCCAAATAGCGCAAACCGCCATGCACTAATTTTGATGAGCGGCTTGAGGTTCCCCAAGCAAAATCGCGGGCTTCAAGCAACAACGCTTTGAGGCCTGAGCGCGTGGCTTCGCGCACCAAACCTGCGCCGGTAATTCCACCGCCAATAATAATCACATCCCACGCTTGATCGAGCACTTGCCAAGTGGTTTCGCGCCAAGCAGCGTTCCATTGCAACTGCGGATTCATTGGCCATCCTCGTATAATTTGGCGGGATTGAGCAAGCCCTGCGGGTCGAAATGCTGGCCAAGTTGTTGTAATGCGCCAATTCCTAAGCGGCCTTTTTCAGCTTCGAGATAGGGGCGATGATCAAGCCCCACGCCATGTTGATGGCTAATCGTGCCGCCTGCGGCCACAATTGCTTGGCTTGCAGCGGTTTTCAAGGCGTGCCAACGGGCTAAAGTTGCCTGCGCATCGTTGCCTAGCCGAAAAGCATAGGTTGTGTAGATGCTTGAGCCAGTTGGGTAAAAATGTGAAAGATGGGTGAACACATGCACCTGTTCGTGCTCAGCCGCTAATCCATGGCGCAAGCTATGTTCCAATCTATTCAACAATGGCGTAACATTCTCCCATGTCGTGGCGGTTTCGACCGTATCCACGCCATAGCCCAACTCCCACAGCCGATTGCGTAGATACGGCGCACGAAAGCGCCCAGCCTGCCAAGCTTTGCCAAAGCTTTGGCCGATGTGAACGCCGCCATGCCGACGCATCAAGCTCAACACCGCTTGACGACTGAGCTTCACTTGAGCTTGGCTGCCAATAAAGCCAACCAACAGCAGACATTTTTCGCTGCCAACCCCACGCAATTTCAAAAAGCCTTCGAGCAAACCAATCACCCGCTCATGGCCAGCCAAGGCAAGGTTGGTCATGGTTTCGGTGGGCGTGCTAAGCCGCAACATGCCCAATGGTAGGTTGGCTTGGGCGATTGTTCGCGCGGCAGTTTGGGCTTGCTCCCAATTTGCAAAAAAGATCGCATGGACTACATCAAGCTCAGGAATTGGGCGGATTCGCACAGTGACTTCGGTGATAATGCCATAACGACCTTCTGAGCCAAGCAGCATTTCACGCAGGTCAGGGCCAGCCGCCGAAGCCGGAAAGGGCGCTAATTCTAACGAGCCTCGGGGTGTTTCAACCCGCCCGCCTGCCCAAAGTTGTTCAATCCGCCCAAAACCAAGCGATTGCTGGCCACTAGAGCGGGTTGCAATCCAGCCGCCCAGCGTCGAAAGCTCAAACGATTGGGGAAAATGGCCCAGCGTAAAGCCCAAAGCCCGTAATTGGGCTTCGAGATCTGGACCTTTGATTCCAGCGCCAAAGCGAGCTAGCCGCGCAGTTGGATTGATTTCCATCAGCCGATTAAGTTTGGCAAGGCTGACAGTTAAAATGGGTCGCTCGCCAGCAACGGGATTAATATGCCCCGCAACGCTGGTTCCACCGCCATAGGGAATCAGGCTAACATTGTTGTCGCTAGCCCAATCGATCAATTCGCGAACTGCTTGGCTGGATTGGGGAAACGCCACGCCATCGGGAATTTGGCCTAGCTCGCCGCTGCGGGTAGCCACCAAATCGGCGAAACTCTGACCACGAGCATGGCGAATCCGCAACTCAGGATCGGTGCTGATCAATTCGTGGTGTGGCAAGCGTGATGCTGGAACTTGGGCAACAATCTCGGCCAAACGAACATCACTGGGAGCCGTGCCAGCACCAATTAATTGCTTGAGCAAGCCTAAAATGCCGGCTTTAACCGGATACTCTTTGCTCTCGTCGCCCCAACCATTCCAACGGCGCATATTATCCCCTTTGTGTATTATTGATATTCGCGGCTAACAATTGCCAAACTTCGATGCTCTGCTGCATGGCGAATTGGCTGGCTTGGCGAGCTAAATCGGCATCGCGAGTTTGGGCAGCTTGTAACAGGGTGCGATAAAAGGCCGCCGAATGTTCGCGGGCCTGCGCTAGCTCAAAATAATCCAAGGCCATCATTTGGTAGAAGCCACGAAAGCCATTTAAAATCAAGGTATAAATTGGGTTTGTCGAAGCGATCGTTAATTGATGCTGTAATTGCCAATCGAATTGAGCGTAGGCCGCCGCGTTATCAGCCAATGGCAGGGCGGTTTGTAATAAGGCCGCAATCGCTTCGGCGTGATGTTCGATCGCCATGGCGGTGTAACTTGGCGCTAAATCGAGGCGCACCGCTAGTAGTTGCGGCACAATTTGGGCTGGCAGCTCAGTGCTATATTGCACCAAACTGCGCAATACGCCCAAGCCGCCATCATGCCAAATATTGCAAACCATTGTCGGCTTGCCTTGTTGCACGACAAGCCAGCCATCGCGAGCCAAGCGTTGAATCGCTTCGCGCAGGGTTGGCCGCGTGACTCCCAACTGGACTGCTAGCTCACGTTCGCTGGGCAGGCTGCTACCTGCGGCATAACTACCACCAATAATTCGTTTGATCAATTGTTGTTCGCAATACGATGCTGGTCGTTGTAATTCGCTCATATTCACCAACTGGTCAGACCACTTACCAGTCGAGTATAAAGAAATCTTGAGGCTATGTCAAGCAATTTAAGCGCTGTTATCGACATCTATTTATAAGCCTAGATTTTATTTCGCCACCCTTCCGTCCCTCCGCTGGAGGGAAACGCAGGGTGTTTTCATCCCCCTGCACCCCCTAAATTTGACCATTTGGATTGCAATACAATTGAAGATAGATTAAAAGTATTATTGCTATAAGGAAGAATTTCTAGGGTTGTTGGGTAAATGCTTGCACTGCATAATAAATCGCCTTGGGTGTGCCATCGGGCGCGACAAAGGTGTAGTTATCGGCATAGGTGTAGGTAAGATTGGGTAATGAAAATTGCCAAAAGCCCACAGTGTGCATCCATGGCCAGTGTTGCTCAGCCCAAGCATACGCAGCAAGCGTATTTTGCACACGGATTGGTGGTGACACGGCGTTTGGCCAACGGGCGTGATCGTTCCAGCCGCCCTCGGTGATATAAAACGGTACCTCGTAGCCCGCCGCTAGCACCAAATCGTAAATTAATTCAGTGCGCCGAAAGTTAGTAATTGTGAGATCTGGCGCTTGCTCAGCGGGATTAATCGAGCCATAGGCATGCACCGAAACTGCATCAAAGGGCGGTTTTTCAGCTAAACACAATTTAAGAAAGGTCAAATCATTGACGCTCAGTGTTTGCGGATCGATCAGGCCAGTTGGGCCACCTGGGGCAAGCCCAGCCAAGGTAATGAGCGCTTCGGGGGCAACTGCTTTGACCCGCGGATAGACAACTTTCAACAAATTAGCATAGGCCACCGGATCAGGCGCACGATCGCCCCATTCAAAGCGTAGATTTGGCTCGTTCCAAATTTGCAATACCTGCACGCCTTGCGGCACATAGCGTTGGGCAAACGCCACCACAAAATCAGCGTAGGCCGCATAGTGATCAGGGTCGAGATAGCGATCACTGGTGTTGGCAGGACGTGCCCAAGCTGGCACAAAATCCAAACGAGCGATTACGGTCAGACCTTGGCGTTGGGCATGGGCAATCAGCATATCGCTGCCCGTCCACTCGTAGCTATTGGCTGAACGTGGCTGAATCACGGCCCACGGAAACAAATCAATAATCGTGGTTGCGCCCATTTCGCGTACCTGCTGCAAGGTTCGGCGAATCGTTGGTTCATCCAAGCCCATCAAGCGGGTATGAACGCCAACGATTGGGTGCTGGGTTCGCACACTAGCAGCGGCAGGCAAATTAAAGGCTGGTGGCACACGCTGACGATATAATTGCAGCAGCGCTACACCGCAAATCACACTAATTAATACACTTTTGAGCAATAAACGGCGAGTTAAGCGCATAATTTAGGCTTTTTCACGCATAATGCGCAGGCCGCCGCTACGCATCGATTCCTTGCGCGACGTTTGAATTGCATCAACCAGCGCAAAATTACCAGCCTCTGCTAATTGCTGAACCAACTGCTCGATGCCCTTGCGATCGTAAGAAACAATCACGCTGGGATTGGAGATTTGCAATGTACCAAAGCCACGTAGCTGAATTTTACCGCCCATTTGCTCGACGAGTTCTGAAATTCGAGCACGCAAGCTTTCTCGTTGCGTTTCAAGTTCGCTGATTTGAGCTTCGACGGCAACCAGATCGTTGCAGAGGCTTTTGAGTAAAAGTTGATCGGCCGGGTTTAGCATGGACGGCTCCTTCAAAAAACTGCTTGCGCCATCGTACAAGATTCAGCGCTGCTTGCCAACTCGTGCTTGCTGCCCCAGCAAATGCTCAATCGATTGCTAGGCCATCATTGAGTAGCGGGTTGTTTTCTGGGCCTTCTGGTGCTTCGGGGCTGGAGTTGAGCGGCGGCAGTGGCCCAGCATTGATCAATTGAGTGCCACACCATGGGCAAAACCAATGATCGCGGGGCGGAGCATCGGCGATGCTCCACCAACCGCTACATGCGCCACATTGAAAATGATGTAACTGCTCAATAGAAAAGCGGGCATGGCTCATGCAACGTCCTCATCACGTAGGGTTTGGCGAATTTCGACTAACAATTGACCAAGCATATTTTTGCCTGAGCCATCAATTCCACAGCCCCAATAATAATCATTGGGTGCATTCTCGACCAGCGGCTGATCGTCGGTTGCGAGCAAAATTGCCCGAATCTCAGCGTGGCTACGGAATTTTGCCAACAAGGCGCGTCGCATCACCGCATCTTTGATCGCTTCCCAATCGCGGCGTAATGGTTGTTTGCGGCTGCGTCCCAGTCGGGCGGCAATTGCTGGCGATTTAGCTAGCCGAATGGTTGTAGCATAGTCAGTGCCAGTAAATTTTTGGGCTTGAAAATAATGCTCACTGGTGGGCCAGTAGTGGCCATCGAGCTTAAATCCATGGGCCGAAAAGTTCGAGAAGCAACCAAATTCTGCTGAAACCGCGTAAAAGTAAATAGTCATGATTGTACTCCATGCCAAAATTTGATATGCTATTTTTGCGCAATTGACACCCAATTGCCATCGGCACTCGACCGATTTAAGCTGCATCTTGCGACTGATGGCAAGCTAAACCCCAATTGCTAGACTATGGTTGAAACAAAAGATCTTTTAAAAACGTCTTAAAGCTAGCTATGATGACACAAAAAATATGATTTAACTGTGCTGTTATTGGCACTAAGGAATGCGTTATGACTCAACCATTTTATAAAATTTGCCCAACCTGTAACACCCAAACCCATCCTGATGTGATGTTTTGTACCAATTGTGGAGGTTCGTTGCAAGGCAGTCCAGTCCATGGCGCTCAAACTGTGGCCTATCAACAAAATTCTACTCCTGCCCAACCAGGCTATCAACAATATAGCCAGCCAGTTCAGCCACCACCAATGTATCAAGCCAACTATCAACAACCAATCGCCCCTTACCAACAGCCCAATCAATATCAATATCAAGTGCCTCAAGGCTATGCCTACACTGAGAAAAACAAAGTTGTCGCAGCCTTATTAGCCTTTTTCTTGGGGCCATTAGGGATTCACGGGTTTTATCTGGGCAATAGTCAGATGGGGTTAATTTTGCTCTTGTCGAACGTAGTGTTTCTGCCGTTATCCTGTTTTGGGATTGGGCTTTTGGGCTATGCCTTAACCGGAATAATCTGTTTGGTGCAAACAGTACTTTATTTAGTCGCTTCTGATGCTGAGTTTTATCAGAAGTATGTGGTTCAAAAAAGCTGGTTCTAGACAGCTTAATTGCGCTTCGGCGCTGCTAGTAGCTATCGTATGGTTTGGCTATAATTGGAGCTAGCGATATGTTGCAATGGCTATTGCAAGCTGGTCGCGGCTCCAATTATATTTTTGGGCTAAATCGTTGCTCCACCAAAGCCAATAATCCATAACAAACCAAGGCCAAGCTGGCAATGCTGATTGTGCCCGCCCAAATCATATCAGCCCGATCAAAGGTGATGCCTTGAAACAATAACTGCCCCAATCCACCAACACCAATCATTGCAGCAATTGAACTAATCGCAATACACATCATGGCGGCAATCCGCAGGCCGGCCAACATAATTGGCAAAGCTAAAGGCAATTCGACTTGCCACCAAATTTGCCAAGCATTCATGCCCAAACCTCGCGCCGCTTCAAGCACCGAGCGATCAATGCTCTTCAAGCCAACCACAATGTTGCGCACCAAAATCACTTGGGCATAGATCACCAGCGTCACGATCACGGTGGTTTTGCTCAGGCCAAACACTGCAATCAGCATAATCAGCATTGCCAAACTAGGAATTGTATAGAGCACACTCAACACGGCCATCACACCACCAGCCAGCCAACCAACCCGCACCACCAATACCCCCAGCGGCAAGGCAATCAAGCTAGCGATCAAGAGCGCGATCAGGCTGATCGTTACATGCTGGCCAAGCAATTGCCAAACCTCAGCCCGTTCAGTTAATAGATATCGGAGTCCATCAACGATGTCGTTCATGGATGACCTCAGGGTGCAAATAGGCATGAATTGCGGCTAATGAGAGCATACCAATTGGTTGATTGTGTTCAACGACCAACAATTGTTCGTCGCTGCTGGCGAGGAGTTGATTCAGCCCATCGCGCAGGTTGCGGCTACTTTCGATGCTTGCTAACGAGGAATCATAGCTTGCAGGCAGTGGTTGAAGCACATGGCGCACCTGAATTAAACTCAAACGGCGCACCAAATCATCGGCTCCCAGTAACTCAGCGACATAGTGATTAGCGGGATTACGCAATAAATTGAGCGGAGTATCGTATTGAACGATCGTGCCTTCGTGCAGAATTGCAATTTTATCAGCTAAGCGAAGCGCTTCTTCAACATCGTGAGTCACAAAAACGATAGTTTTCTGCAATTGCTGCTGAATGCGCAGCATCTCATCTTGCAAGGCCGTGCGGGTGATCGCATCGATCGCGCCAAATGGTTCATCCATCAACATCACCCCAGGATCAGCGGCCAAAGCACGGGCCAAACCAACGCGCTGGGCTTGCCCACCGGAAATTTGGGCCGGGTAGCGCTGGCGAAATTGGGCAGGATCAAGCTGAATGAGCTGGAGTAATTCGTCGATGCGGCTTTGGATTTTGGCTTTGGGCCAGCCAAGCAATTTGGGGACAACTGCGATATTCTCAGCGACCGTCATATGCGGAAAAAGCCCAACTTGCTGAATCACATAGCCAATTTGCTGGCGCAATTTCGTGGCATTAATCGACTGAATATCGACTCCATCGAGCAAAATTGTGCCGCTACTTGGCTCGATCAAGCGATTGATCATTTTCATGAGCGTGGTTTTGCCGCAGCCCGAAGGCCCAAGCAAAATCACAAATTCACCGCGATTGATTGTCAGAGAAATATCGGCGAGCGCGGCGGTTGCGGCCTTGGGGTAGATTTTACGAACATTGCGAAACTCGATTGTGCTCACGCCGATAACTCCCTGTACATTTCCCTCACCCTCGACTCATTCCATAGGTTATTAACAAGCCTCATCGATCACCACCCTTCGTCCCGCCTCAAGGCGGGAGACGCAGGGGGCTTTAATCCCCCTGCACCCCCTCAAGGGCAATCAGAGTCCTCATCCATTCACCGATGAACCAGTCTATCCGTGGTTCGCAGCAGAAACCTACCCTTGTAACGCAGGGGCAGGGAGATGGATTGACGTTATGCTCGAACGCTATTTCAACAAACCTTGGGTGGTTAGGAACTCTTTGGCCACATCTTCGTATTTGCGATTATTGCCGCTGACTTCAAAATTGAGCTGTTGCATGGTCGCATCGTCAAGTTTGGGAGCCAAGGCATTCAGCAATTCAGCCAATTTGGGGTTAGCATCCAAAACGCTTTGGCGCACCAACGGAGCGATTTGGTAGGGCGGGAACATGTTGCGATCATCTTTGAGCACGACCAAGCCATAATTGGCAATTTCGCCGTCCGTGCCAAAGGCCACCACCACATCGGCATTGCCTTCGACCAAGCCCTTGTATTTGAGGCCTGGATCGACTGGTACATATTCCTTGAGTTCGAAGTTGCCATACTTGGCTTGAATGCCAGGCAAGCCATCTTCTCGTTCTTGGAACTCGGGTGGGCCGATCATGCGCAGTTCGCCGGCTTTGGCGGCCATGTCGGAGATTGTGATGATGCCAAATTTCTGAGCACCTTCTTTGGTCATGGCCAAGGCTTGGGTATTATTCATTGGCGCAGGGTCGAGCCATGCAATTTGATATTTCTCGGCATAGCCTTTTTTGACCGTTTCATAGACCGCTTTGGGATCGGTTTGGGTTGGCAATTTGAGTACAGTCAACAAGCCAGTGCCAGTGTACTCAGGATAAATATCGATCTCGCCTTTTTCCATGGCAGCTTGGGCTACATCGGTTGCGCCTAAGCCAATTTTGCGCTCAACTTTGTAGCCTGCTTGTTCCAACAAGAGGGCATACATTTCGCCCACAATAAACTGTTCGGTAAAATTCTTCGAGGCAATCCGAATTACTTGATTGCTACTTGGGGCGGGATTTGGGTCGCTACTGGGAGCTGTCGTGCTGCTGGCTGCATCATCGCCACAAGCGGCTAAAATGGTCATCAAGAGCGTGAGCAACACGGTTAGCTGGATGAAACGTCGCATGAATCCTCCTATCCAACAAGCTTAAAACTGTGGTGGTTGCACCCATCGCAACAGCCCGGCCATGACGATTTCGGCCAGAATTGCGAGCAAAGCCACCGGAATAGCGCCAACAAGCAAAATATCGACGCGGCTCATACTAAATCCTAAAGTGATAAAACTGCCTAGCCCGCCAGCTCCAATAAAGGCAGCCAAGGTGGCGCTGGCAATCACCTCAACCAAAGCGATGCGGATGCCCGAAAGAATGACAGGCGCAGCTAAAGGCAACTCGACCCGCCATAGTTGGAGCCATGCTGGCATACCCATGGCCTTGGCGGCTTCGCGCACAGCTGGGTTGAGCGTGCGAAAAGCCGTATTGGTATTGATCAAAATTGGTGGCAAAGCCAAGATTGTTAGGGCAATAATTGCCGAACGAATACTCAAGCCAAAGCCTGGGATTGCGACAAACAAAAAGAGGATGGCAAGGCTGGGAATGACCCGCAGCCCATTGGTGGTATTGATCGCAATGGCGCTAATCAGGCGTGAGCGGCTGCTCCACCAGCCAAAGGGCAAGCCTAGTAGCAGCGCAATCGCCATCGCGCTAGCAACAAGCTGCCCATGGCGATTGAGCGCGGCACTTAATCGCGCCAAATTGCGCGGCTCAAGCGCATACTCCAAGGCCTGCTGAAATTCACCCACACACATTCCTCTACGTTGGAAACCTCAAAAAGCATACCACAATTTACAGCAAAAAGTAGCTCTAAAGTGCTTGCAATAAAGCCACTAATTGATCGCGCAAATTGGATAAGCCTGCTCGAACGTCTTCAGAGCTTGGGAGTTCAACGCTCAAGGCTTGGCTCAGTTGATCGATTTGAGCTTGAATATTGCTGGCAATCTCGGGAAAGGCGGCTTCAACTGGCACGCGTAGCGCATTCCAGCCATTTTCAACTGTGCTAAATAAAGCACGGGTTTGCTCCCAATCGTTGTTACGTACCGCCTCTTCGATCCCCGACAAACGATCAACCAAATCTTGCACTGAGGTTTCACTTAATTGTTGGACTGTATCCGAGACTTGGGTGGCGATACTGCTGCCTGAGCAGCCCGCCAGCACCACCAAAAGACACAGAGCTAAAAACCAACGACGCATTTCAACACTCCTTCAGGCTAAGTTTCGTTTGTATTCTAAACGCTGTGTAAAGGGCAAGCAGCGTGCCACAACCAAAAAGCCCCTCGTTTTGGGAACGAAGGGCTTGAAGCGAGCTGGGTTTATTAGGCGATTATGGGCGTTCAGCGAGGGTAATTTGCACTTCCTGTTGTTGGTCATTACGCTCGATTGTGACCGTTACGGTATCGCCTGGTTTATATTGCAACAGCAGGCGCTGCAATGAGTGGCGTTGAGTAATTTCTTCGCCGTTGACTGCGAGAATAATATCGCCACGGCTAATGCCAGCTCGCCGAGCAGGTGTACCTTCATCAACATTGGTCACGAAAGCACCTTTATCATTGGCAATCCCCAGTTCGGCGGTTTCGGGCGAAAGCAATTCGTAGCGAATGCCTATATATGGTCGAATAACTTGGCCATTGGCAATCAAAGCATCGCTGACTTCGCGCACAATATTTGATGGGACAGCAAAACCTAGGCCTTGAGCTTCATCGATACTACCAATATCACCGCGCACAACCAACGTATTGATCCCAACAATTTCGCCTTTGAGGTTGATCAGTGGGCCGCCACTATTGCCATGGTTAATCGCTGCGTCAGTTTGAATTAGGCCTTCCATGCTATCAATTGTGCGGTCAAGAGCGCTGACCACTCCAACCGTCACACTATTTTGGAATTTACCAAGCGGACTGCCAATGGCCACGACCGTTTCGCCAGGCTGCAAACTATCCGAATCGCCTAAGGAAATTGTGGCTGGCACGGCATCGAGCACCCGAATCACGGCGATATCCGAAAAAGCATCAGTGCCGATCAACTCGGCATTGTGGCTGGTTCCATCAGAATAAATTACTTGCAAGCGACTTTGACCTTCGACCACATGATTATTGGTGATGATATAGCCATCTTCATTGATAATTGCGCCTGAACCGCTGGCCTGACCGCCAACCACCGTACTAATAATTTTTACGACTGCTGGTGAGGCCTTGGCAACGGTTTGGACAACTGCATCATTCGTGCTGGCAACAACTGGTTGCGCAGTCAGATTATCGGTCGTTTGTTGGGTGGCGCTGGTTGGCGTGACCGCCACTGCCGTTGCCGTTTGATCAACTTGGGCTAAGCGATAGCCTGCGACACCACCGACTAAACCACCACCAACCCCTGAAAGTGCGAGGGCGGCAATAATCAATCCGCCGATGCCGACGGTACGTTTGGGATTACTCATAACGACTCCTGGTTGCAGAGAGCTTGTTTTGCTGCTTGTATTGTAGCAATGTTTAGCTAAAAAGCAGGCTAATGCAGGCTAAATGGTGGTTTAGAAAATCCAAGTCAAATGCCGCTTTTGCTCATTCAGGGTTTAGCTTATACTCCATCAAATCTTCATAGGTTTATGGGTAGGCAAAAAAAATAGCCCGTGGATTGACCATGGGCTATTTGGGTAACCAATGATGAAGCCTATTCGCCTCTAACGACTAGTGGCAGATAGACCGGAATCGTCGTTGGCCCAGCCGTCACGTTTGGGGTAACGGTTGGCGTATTACTTGGCGTAACCGTAACCGTTGGCGTATTGGTTGGGGTGTTGGTTGGGGTTGCGGTTGGGGTTGCGGTTGGGGTTGCGGTTGGAGTTGCAGTTGGGGTGTTGGTTGGAGTTGCAGTTGGGGTGTTGGTTGGGGTTGCGATCACCTCATCACATGTCATAATTTGAAAATCGTCGATTGCAACGCCACCCAAATTCGTTGTAGCATTACTATCAAGGTGATATTGAACCCGAACCGATTGACCCTTGAACTCGCTAATTTCGTGTAACTGACGACTCCAAACTGTGCTTTCTTGGAAGGTCACGCTTGGATTGCCAACTGGATTGGTCATTACGGCTGACTCAAACTCATACAGGGTTTTGGTCACAGCCCCAGCACCAATTGATGCGCTATAGCGATCAGATCCAGCCGTATCCATCTGATAGCGTTGGTGCCATTGCAAATAGACTGGGCCAGCCACATTCGGAATACTGATTGATGGTGAGAAGAGATCGGCAACACTGCTAGCACTATAGGTTCCATCCAAATTAGTTTTCCAACTATTAACCCCGCTGTAACTGCCGATCAGTGGTTCGGCGATTGGTGCACCATACTCCCATGTATCGCCGGTTCCGTTGTGAGTAAAACCACCATTATTGTCCTCAAAATCGGTGCTCGTGATTGTGCTCATGCTCATACCATCGGGGCAGCTCGCGGGAGGGGCGGCACACAGCGTAATACTCCAGTTTTGGAGTGTACCACCATTGCTAGCGAGATCATCGTGAATCAACAGCGTCCAAGTGCCGGCTGAGCGACCACCGTCAAACCAATTGAGGCGATAGACAGATTCAGGAATATACTTCATCCCAGCTACAGCCGCAAAGCTGTTAATCGTGATCCCTGTTTCATCATCAAGGTCAAGATCCATCATCGTCACAAGATTTGATCCAATATCGGTAAATAGCCCACCAACATTACCATCTGGCCCTTGCAACTGGACATCGAGGTCGGGCATGTTGTTATGGGTCAATTGAATGCTTAGATCAAGATCGGCAATGATAAAGTTATCTGGAACGCTCAAAGTTGAGGTGATAAAACTGGTGGTGGTTGGAATCGTTTTGGCAACATCGGTGCTGGTGTAGGTTGTGCAGTTCGCTTGTTGCTCGGCAGGAAAGGTCGTAACATTTAATAGATAGGTTGCCTCAGCCGGAATACTGCTCGCACTTGTTGAAACAACAACATAATAGGTTCCACTATTTTTAACGGTCATAAAATGAGCCTCAGCATTCGGCGGAGCCGAAGTACTGTTATCATCAGCGAATAAAATAAGACCGTTAAATAGTCCAATACCGAGGCTTCCATTCCAATTTGTGCTATCACGTTCAGGGTTAAAGTCGATACTCGTAAAAATCGTATCGCCAGCATTTAAACAGATCAACATCAGTCGTGGCGGATAAACTACCTTCAACAGCGCCGCTGGCTGGCAACACTTGGGCTGTGCCAACAACATCATTTGGTTCTTGCTCAGCAGTGGTGGCTTCGCTAAAGATGCGTACATACAAATCGTAGTAACGAACTTGGGCGGTAGCCAAGAACGCATTGATACGAATATAATATGTACCTGTTATGGTGACCGGAACTGAGCTAATGACTGATGAAAGACTACCAAATGTTCCATCGTCATCGTCTAATTCAATGAGGCTTGTTCCATCGAGTGCATACAGGCTTAGTACGGTGTCAGTGCTGCTATGGGTTGCAGCGGAAGTCATGGTCGCGACATTCAATCGGTCGCCTGCTGCTAATTCAATCCGATACATATCAACATCACCACTCCAGATAATCCCACGAATGATCGCCCTACTCGCCATGATCGGGTTAGCCGTTGCAAGTGTATTATTACTTTCTTGTTCATTGATCCGAGCTGCACCTTGCGGCACATGCGTTTGAACAATTCGTGAGGTATTTGGATTACTGAGGGCGGCTTGAACTGGCTTGAAAGCCCGCAAACTACCAGTTAACCCAAGTACGACAAGCATAAGGCCGATAAACCCAATCCTGAAACGCATACAAGCCTCCTACAATCAAGGTTTTATCGAAGCAATGAGCGGGGATTGGGCTAGCATAGGCGCGACAACATCCAAATACAAGGGTGAGTTTAGTGCTGTTAATACGGGCAGCCCGTGGATTAACCACGGGCTGCGATTTTAGCGACGCGATACATTTATTCGCCTTTACTAACCAACGGCAGATAAACTGGAATCGTCGTTGGCCCAGCCGTCACGCTTGGGGTAACGATTGGTGTATTACTTGGCGTAACCGTAACCGTCGGCGTATTGGTTGGGGTTTCGGTGGGGGTATTGGTCGGTGTGTTAGTTGGCGTTTCGGTTGGGGTGGCCGTAGGGAGCACAACACAACCAGTTACCAGCACATCATCAATGGCGACACCCGCCAGTTCAACGCTGGAATCAGTATCCATATGGAATTGCAGTTGAATCGACTGACCCACAAAGCTACTAATATCATGCAGTTGGCGGCTCCAACCAGTGCTTGCTTGAACCGTAACCAGCGGATTGCCAACTGATTCACGCATTACGCCATCGCGATGCTGAAAGAGTACTTGGTTGCTACTACCAACAATCTGTGCTGCATAATTATCAAATGCTGCTGATTCGATTTGATAGCGTTGTTGCCATTGCACCTGAATTGGCCCAACTACACCGCTAAGATCAATGGCCGGCGACGTTAGGTTGGCATTCATTAAAGCGGGATAATTGCCAGTTAAATTGGTTTTCCAACTATTGCTCCCACTATAACTGCCCACAATTGGCGCTGAGTTTGGTTGACCATATTGCCATGGATCAGTGGTTCCGCTATGGGTAAAGCCCCCATCATTTGCTTCAAAATCGGTGCTGTAGATGGTGCTGCTAACCGTGCCATCAGGACAATCGGCGGGTGGCAGCGCAGCGCAAACCTGCAAGCCCCAATTGAGTAATGTGCCCCCATCGCCAGTTGCATCATCATAGAGCGTTAATGTCCAATTGCCTTGGGTACGTTGGCCATCAAACCAACTCATCCGATAGGCTGCCTCAGGCAAGTTGATCAATCCATTGACGCTAAGCGCTTGAAATGATGGTAAGGCTGCTTCATCATCAATAATCAGGTTCATGCTCGCTGGGGCACTAGTCGTGATTCCAATATCGCTGAATAGCCCAAGGATATTCCCATCAGGCGTAGTCAATTGCGCATCGAGATCAGGTATAAAGGTATGATCAAGCTGAATAATCAAGTCTAAATCGCCAATCAAGAGATTGTCAGGAATATTTAATCCCGACGTGATCATACCAGGATCAGGTGGAATTGTTTTATTGACATCGGTGCTCATATAGGTCTGACAATTGGCTTGCTCTTCGGCTGGGATGATCAGCACTTGTAGGATGTAGGTCGAATTATTAATTGCTGATAGGTTATCGACGCTGATTATATAATTACCAGCTTCTTTAACGGTTAATTGGGCCGATTCGGCATTGGGCGAAACCGCATTGCCATCGTTGATTGTGATGATATTTGGCCCAAATGGCCCGATCGTTACCCGCCCATTCCAGCTAATGCCATCACGTTCGGGGTCTATATCGAGGGTTGTAAACAACGTATCGCCTGGATTCAAGGCCAGCTGAAAACGATCAATATCGCCAGTTTGGCTAATAATCCCACTGACAATCCCAGCTGCTGGCAGCATTTGAGCTGGCTCATTTGGCTCTTGTTCGACAATTGGTTCGCTGGTTAAAATCCGTACATATAAATCGTAATAATAAATTTTATTCGTCGTATTGTTGGCGGTGACCTTGAGATAGTAGGTTGCAGTAGTCGTGATAATCGCTGAGCTGATAACCGAAGAACTCACGCCAAAAATCCCATCGTCATTATCAAGCTCCAAGACAGTTGTCCCATCAGGTTGATAGAGAGTCAGGATCGAATCGACAATATTTGTGGCTGAAGCCGAGGTCATAGTTGCTGCGACCACCCGTTGGACGCTAGTAAGTGGAATTGCCAAGAAATCGCTATCATTGGCAGTGATATAGCCGCGAATGACGGCTGAATCGCCAATGATTGGCTGGGCCATGGCAGGAGTATCGTTTGATTCTTGTTCGCTAATCCGCGCAAATCCTTGAGGAGTATTAAGTTGGTGGGCTGCGAGATTTTGAGGGGCGTTGGGTACTGCTTGAACGCTGGTTAAACTACGCAAGCCGCCCGTTAATCCGAGCAGGGCGATCATAAGACCGATAAACCCAATCCGTAAACGCATACGAACCTCCTACAATCAAGGTTTTATCGAAGCGATGAGCGGGGCTTGAGTTAGCGTAGGCTATAGGGTGAGCAAACACAAGGGGCAGTTTGGTGCTGTTAACGAGTACAGCCCGTGGTTAAGCCACGGGCTGCATTATTAGGCAAGGGCTGATCTATTGGTCTTTACCGACTAATGGCATATAAACCGGAATCATGGTTGGCCCAGCGGTCACGCTTGGGGTAACGGTTGGCGTGTTACTTGGGGTAACCGTAGCCGTCGGCGTATTGCTTGGGGTAATCGTGATAATCGGTGTATTGGTTGGCGTGTTAGTTGGCGTGTTGGTTGGTGTGTTAGTTGGCGTGTTGGTTGGTGTGCTGGTAGCGGTTGGTGCTTCGGTTGGGGTCGCGGTTGCTGCCACACCGTCACAGGCCATAATTTGGAAATCGTCGATCGCGATACCACCCAATTGAACCGAACTATCAGTATCTAGGTGATACAAGGCCTGGATTGATTGACCCTTGAACTCGCTAATATCGTAGAGCTGGCGACTCCAAACTGTGCTTTCTTGGAAGGTTACGCTTGGGTTACCAACTGCATTGGTCATGGTTGCTGCATCAAATTCATACAAGGTTTTGGTCACAACGCCTGTACCAACCGAGGCCGTGTAATGATCAAAATTAGCACTTTCCATCTGGTAGCGTTGTTGCCATTGGATGTAGACAGGGCCAGTCACATTGGGAATACTAATTGATGGCGAGAAGAGATTGGCAATACTACTGACCGAATAAGTTCCGTCAAGGTTGGTCTTCCAGCTATTAGCCCCACTATAGCTACCGATCAATGGAGCAGCGCTTGGTGCGCCATATTCCCATGAATCAGCAGTTCCGCTATGGGTAAAGCCACCATCATTGGCTTCAAAATCAGTGCTCGTGATTGTGCTCATGCTCATACCATCGGGGCAGCTTGCTGGTGGCGCGGCACACAGCGTGATGCTCCAATTTTGCAATGTTCCACCGTTGGCAGCAGTATCATCGTGAATCAAGAGAGTCCAGGTGCCAGCCGATCGCCCACCATCGAACCAATCGAGGCGATAATTCAACTCTGGAATATAACGGATGCCCGAGACAATCGCGAAAAGTCCAATTGGAATTGCGGCTTCATCATCAAGATCGATATTCATCGTGGTCTGGGTATTATTGCTAATATCGGTAAATAGCCCTCCAACATTGCCATCTGGCCCTTGGAGTTGAACATCGAGGTCGGGCATATTGGTATGAGTCAGTTCGATACTGACATCAAGATCAGCGATGATAAAGTTGTCGGGAACAGTCAAGGTTGAGGTAATAAAGCTGGTAGTCGTTGGGATGGTCTTGGCAACATCAGCGCTGGTGTAGGTTGTACAATTGGCTTGCTGCTCGGCAGGGAACACTGTGACACCCAACAAATAGGTTGCTTCAGCCGGAATACTTGCAGCCGTCGTTGAGGCCAGCACATAGTAGGTACCACTCGTCTTGACGGTCATAAAATGGGCTTCAGCATTTGGTGAGACTACACTGGTATCATCAACAACTAAAGTAAAGCCATTAAACGCGCCGATCCCAAGTCGTCCGTTCCAAACAATGCCATCGCGCTCAGGGTTGAGGTCGAGGCTGGTAAAGATCGTATCACCAGCATTCAAGTTAAGCTGGTAGTAATCGAGGTCGGTTGTAGCCGATAAGACCCCCGAAATTGTGCCGCTGGTAGGCAACACTTGGGCGGTTGTCAAAAGATCATTTGGCTCTGTTTCAGCAGTGGCGGCTTCGCTCAACACCCGCACATAGAAGTCGTAGTAGCGAACTTGGTTGGTACTAGTACTACTTAACCGCAGATAGTAGGTAGCGGTTTGGGTCACCGGAGCCGAACTAATCACCGAGGCATTGCCGCCAAGTGAGCCATCGTTATCATCGGTTTCAATCACGGTTGTACCATCAGGCGCAAAAAAGGTTAATACCGTATCGTTGTTGCCAGAGGCTGAAGCCGCGCTCATGGTTGCAGCGGTCAGGCGATCGCCAGCGGCTAATTCAATGCTATAGAAGTCAACATCACCATTCCAGATATTCCCGCGAATTAGGGTACTGCTGGACATGATCGCGTTGGCGGTGGCAGTCGTATTGTTGCTTTCCTGTTCTTTAACGCGGACTGCCCCCTGCGGGACATTCGCTTGAGCAATTTGAGCGGTAGTTGGATTACTTGGGGCAGCTTGAACTGGCTTGAAAGCCCGTAAACTACCAGTTAACCCAAGTAAAGCGATCATGAGGCCGATAAACCCAATCCGTAGACGCATGCAAACCTCCTAAAACAAGGCTTTTGCTGGGGCAATAATGAAGGTGGGATTGAGTTAGGATAGGCTACTTTTTAACCAATTGCAAGGGTGAATTTAGGGGCATTGCGCCAGCCTAGGCATCCCCAGACTGGCGCAATTGGTTTAATTATCTTTACTGACTAAAGGCAGATAGACCGGGATTAAGCTTGGATCTGCCGTTACACTTGGTGTACTCGTTGGGGTGATACTTGGTGTTTCAGTCGCGGTTGGCGTTTCGGTCTGGGTCGGCGTTGCGGTCGCCGTTGGCGTATTGCTTGGCGTTGGCGTTTCAGTTGGCGTTAAGGTTTGGGTTGGTGTTGCGGTCGCCGTTGGCGTATTGCTTGGCGTTGGCGTATTGCTAGGAGTTGATGTTAGGGTTGGCGTGTTGCTTGGCGTTGGCGTATTCGTTGGCGTGATTTGAGCTGGATCAATACAACCAGTAATTTCCACATCATCAAGCGCAATCCCAGCAAAACTTGCTACCTCATCACTACCGAAATCCCAGGTTAAATAGAGTGAAGTGCCAGCAAAATCGCTTAGATCATGGCGTTGAAGTCCCCAACCTGTACTTTGATCAAGCGTAACCAAAGGATTTCCGAGGTTAATTTGCATTGCAGCACTTTGATGGCGAAAGAGAATCTGTTCAACTTGGGGCTTATGGGCCGTTACCTGATAAAAATCGTTAACACTATTATCAAGCTGATAGCGTTGATACCAACTTGCATAAATTGGCCCCGTAACATTGGTTAAGTCAATTTGCGGTGATAGCAATTGCATGCGGGTACTATTAGGATAATTTCCGGTTAAATTGGTATTCCAGCTATTTTCGCCGCTATACGCACCAACAATTGGTGGGCTATTACGATTACCCCAAACCCATTCTTGGTCAAATGGGCCTGGAGTAAGCCCGCCATTATCGGCCTCAAATTGGCTGCTATAAAGCACGCTGCGCGACATCCCGACTGGACAATCGCTTGGCGTGGGCATGCCACAAATCCGCAAGCCCCAACCATTTAATACACCAGCATTTTGGTCGGTATCATCATAAATCGTCAGTATCCATTGGCCTTGGGCTTGTTGTCCAGCCAACCAATCGAGGCTGCTATTCCATTTCGGACCAAAATGCGTGCCACTCAAAACGTTATACGTGCCAAGTGGTAAGGCAGCTTGTTGATCAATCACGAGATTAACGGTAGGTTGCTGCACATTGCCAATATCGGTGAAGAGGTTAATCACATTACCATCGGGGGCAGTCAGGGTTACATCCAAATCGGGCATGAAGCTATGCTCTAAATTGAGCAATACATCAATATCGGCAATGTTGGCTGCTTGGGTGACGGTTAATGTCGATTGAATTATTCCAGCTTGTGGGCCAATATTCTGTGGTGCACCTGAACTCATCACGGTTTGGCAGTTGGCCTGAATAGCGGCGGGAATAATCGTAACTTGCGCCAAATAACTAGCATCCACACCGATCTCAAGTAGTGAGCCAATGCGAATTTCGTAAGTGCCAGCTTGTTGAACGGTGATCACATTGGCTTCAGCGTTGGGTGAAACACTATTACTATCGTTAGCCCGAAGATAGGTATTGTTGATCATGCCAATATCGAGAAAGCCATTCCAAGTTATGCCATCACGCTCTGGATCAAAATCAACGGTGGCAAAAATTGTGTCGCCAGGATTAACATTAAATTGATAGCGATCAAGATCGTTGGTGGTTGAAACTACCCCGCTGATTGCCGCTTGAGCATCGATGGTTTGGGCAACTTCGTCGTTAGGTTCTTGTTCGCTGGCAGTTTCGCTCAGCACTCGCACATATAAGTCGTAGGGCTGAATAACCGTGGTTGCAGTGCCACCTTCAACTTTAATCAGGTAGGTTCCGGTCAGCGTAATTGGCTGAGAACTGATCACCGAGGAACTGTTGCTCAGAATGCCATCGCTCAAATCGGTTTCGATCAGATCACTATTTACGCCATCGAAAGCATAGAGATGGATGGTTGTATCGCTGGAGGCGACGCTGGCGCTAGTAATGGTGGCCATTGCTAAACGCTGACCAGCGGTTAAATCAAGCGCAAAATAATCAACATCAGTTTGCTGAATTGAGCCGCGCACCACCAAACTGCTGCCAACCAACAGATTGGCATTGAGTGGTAAGTCGTTAAATTCTTGCTCTTGGATGCGGGAAAATCCTTGCGGAATTGTGGTTTGATCAGGGGTTTGGGACAGGGCTTGGGCTACATCCCTGGGGTTTTGCAGGGTTTTTCCAACGGTGATCATCAACAAAAGCGTGATGATTAAACCAATCCGTAATCGCATACAACCTCCAAAATCTACATCTAACCCTAACTAGTTTGCTTAGTGTACTATACGGAGCTGTTTTAGAATAGTCTCAATGAGTTGTTGTTGCTGTTCAATCGTCGGTAAAGCGCTGCTGCTCCAATCGAGGCTGAGCAAAGGGGTGGTAATGGTCGCAGTCCAGCGATCAAGCAATGTGCCAAGTTGGGCTAAATCGTCGCGCTGCGCTATTTCCAATGGGCGATTGCGCTGCTCGTAACGCTGAATAATCACATCCAAGGGGGCATCGAGCTTGATGATCAAATCGGGCTGACCAAGCCCAGCTCGCAATTCAGTATATAGACGTTGGCATAACTCAAACTCGGCAGCACTCAAATAGCCTTGATGCTGAAAATGCTGGGTAAAAACCCAAAAATCTTCATCAAGGCCGCCATCTTGGACTCCAATACCAGATTGCGCCCGAATGAATCGCTCTTGTTCAGCACGGAGTAAGAGGTAATCGAATTGGTTGGCTAAGGCATAGCGTTGCAGATTTTGGGCAAATAGTTGTTGGAATGGTCGTTCGACGTGGCTCTCTAAGGCTGCGAAAAAACGCTGATCACGGCAGAGTAGCTTGGTGAGGGTGGTTTTGCCAATGCCAGCGTTGCCCACAATAGTAATTAATTTGCCCATGATGTTGTCCTTGATTGTTGATTAACTGGTTGCTGTTGTACCCGAAACAGGCCAAAGTTGCAACTGCAAGCAACATCAGGGCAAATTCCCCAAACACTGAACTGTGGATTTGAAATGGTCGTCTACTCTCAAGCTTATTGTGGCAGCTTTGCCAACACCAAGCTATAGTCGAAAAGTCCCGTTTCTACTGCTAGAGTAGCAAGCACCACCATGCATGATGCTTGCTGATGGCTTAGATCTGACCAACCCAACCTTGATCGTTCGTCTGAAATTGGCTGGAGAGATAGGCATAGAGTTGGGGTTCAAGTGGGCCTTGTTGCAATAATGCTAAATTATGCTGCATATGTTCGAGGCTGCGCGAACCAACAATACAGCTATGGACACCTGGGGTATAGGCGGTAAACCGCAAGGCAATATCCAAAAGTCGTTCAGGGTCGAAATCAAGCTGCATGGCTTGGAGTCGTTCCCAATACACTTCAGCATAATCGCCAACTGGCCGTTGGGCAAAACGCCACGCGACGTTGGCCACTGGGCGTTTGGCAATTACACCAATTTGGCGTTGTTGGGTTTGGGGCAATACTTGGCTGATCACCCGTTGATCGGCGAGGTTCACCGAGCATTCAATCGCACCAAAATGGCCTGACTGCACCGCCCAAGCTAAGGGTGCATTATCGCCAGAATAGGCGGCAACCCGTACTTTACCTGCTTGAACCGCCCGCTCAAGTGCCTCAATCACCTCGCCTGCTCGTAAGGTCTCGACCGGGCAAGAATGAAAATGCACAATATCCAAATAATCGGTGTGCATGCGTTGCAGCGCTGCATCAATTCCGGCAGTGATGATTGGGCTGGTCCAATCGTCGTAGCCCTCGATGCCATAGCCAATTTTGGTTGAAAGCACAAACTCATGACGACGTTGCTGGAGATGTCGCCCGATCCGCTCTTCGGAAAGGCCATAGCCGCGTGCTGTATCAATTAAGTTAATCCCTAAATCGAGCAAGCCATGCAGCAACTTGGCTGCTTCAGCTTCAGTTAATTCGTTTCCACCAATATGGCCAGCGCCAAAGCCTAGCGCTGAAACCTGCAAACCAGTTGAGCCAAATTCGCGCAGCAACGGAAAGTTCATCGGATTCCTATTCAACCAAGCATCTCAGCATGGAGATCCTTGGTGCAATTGGCTTCAATTAACGATTCAGCCATTCAGGGGCTGGGGTGAGTTCATCGGACGGGCGTGGCCCAGGGTCGGGCAAGCCCGATGCGCTCAAGGTTTGTAAAGGTTGAAGCTGCATATCGTGTTCGCAGAGAATTTGGCATGCCAAACGCACCCCAGTGAGCTTGGCCTCGGCCAATTTAAACGATTCAGCCTTGGTGATCGCTTGGGGTTCGCCAGTCTGAAACTCAACTCGACAGGTTGTGCAACGGGCATTGCCGCCACAGCGATGTAAAATATCCACACCATGATCTTCAAGAGCATTGACTAAGCGTGTGCCACTAGCAACCTCAAACGCAGCTTGCGAACCGACGGTAATCTTTGGCATACTCCACCTCCTAGAATTTGTGGAAATCGTTAACCCAAATTAATCAAATGCTCCAGCGTCGAGCAATTGTTGCAATTGATTGACCACCAACGCTAATAAGGGTTGTTGAATACTGGCTGGTTCGTGGGTACGTTGTAGTTGCACAACTGGGGCTGCGGTGCGTCGCGCCAAGCCAGCAGTCCGTTGATCATCGGCCAGCAAAATGGTATTGCCTAGTTCATCGGCAGTTAGGGCTGGCAACCCCGCCGCCAAAGCCTGAGTTTCAGGCAAATCGCTAATGCCAAGTACCACCCCCATCGTGCAGCGATTAAAGGCTAAACCACGCTCGACAGCATCGCTATGATCCAAAGCAATCACAAAGATTTCAGCCTTGGGCTGGAGAAATGCTTGGCGCACGCTAGCAAAATCGCCCTTAACAATATGCATAACCTGTTGCCAACCAGCCGCAGTTAATCCTTGGGCAATCTGGGCTGCGGCAATTTCAGCCCCAACCCCACCAATCGCAATCAAAGGCACGCTACGAATTTGCTCCCATGGCGGGTTGATCGCAAAGCCAAGGCTTAGCTGCGCCGGATCAAACTGCCAACCACCACTGCCGGTGCCGATTTGGAGCATGCCATCACCAACCGCGATCACAGGCAGAACCCGCCCTTGAGCTTCGGCCCGTAATTGCAACAACGGCAACACCGGATCAATCCGCATGCGCTGACGACGCAGATCAAACAAGGCATCGTCGTGGTTCCAATCTTCGTCTTGGCGTTCGCCGGCCAGTATATCTTCGACCGCATGCTGCAAGATAGCCGCACCAAGTTGGGGATGATTGCAGGTAAAACTCAGGCTTAATAGCCATTGGTCGTCAATCGGCTCGATTTTCATGCGCAGATAGCCAATGATTAAGCCAACTGCCTGCGCCCAAGTTTTGAGCTGACGACCAAGTTCATCGCGCAGATCGTGGCTAACTTGCAAGCTTGCAGCGACCCCAGCCTGAGGGTAATAGATATTTGGGCCTTCTAAAACGCGAACATGTTCAATTGTGATTGGCATGAATTAATTACTCCAAGCCTTGACCCCATTGCTGGTTTGTGTGGGTCGGGCTGTATTCTAGGGAATTGTGATCACGACTTTACCAAATTGCTCGGCTGATTCGAGATAGCGTTGAGCTGCCTGAATTTCGCTGAGTGGAAACACCTTGTCGATCAATGGTTGAAAACGGCGTTCCCAAAATACCAAGCGCATAATCGTATTAAATTCTCGATTATTGGCCATGGTCGAGCCAATCAGGTTAAATTGTCGCCAAAAAAGTTTACGAATATCGATATTGACGATTGGTCCGGTAGTTGCTCCATAGGTTACGACCGTGCCGCCTTTAGCAACGCTGCGTAACGAGCTTTCCCATGTGGCGGCTCCCACATTCTCCAACACTACGTCAACTCCGCGCTTATTGGTTTGTTTCCACAGTTCGCGGCCCCAATCGCCATCTGATCGTACCACGTAATCGGCCCCTAGTTCTTGGGCACGGGCCAGTTTTTCGGGCGAACGCGAGGCAGCATAGACGGTTGCTCCAGCATAACGGGCAATTTGAATTGCAGCACTGGCCACACCACCACCAGCTCCCAAAATCAGCACGCTTTGGCCGGCCCGCAACTGTGCTTGACCGATCAATGCTCGCCAAGCGGTCATCCAAACCAGCGGCACAGCGGCAGCTTGCTCAAACGCATAATCAGCAGGAATGGCGTAGAGATTGCGAGCTGGCACCGCGATATATTGAGCCAAACCACCAGTTTGGTGCTCACCGATCACGCCATAACGATCGCACAAGGTTTCTTCGCCAGCAATGCAATATTCGCAAGCGCCACACCAGATATTAGGGTTGACGACCACGCGCTGGCCTTCGCGCCAACCAGTCACGCCCTCGCCAATTGCCGCAATTTCGCCCGCAATATCGCAGCCACCAATATGCGGCATGGGCAAATTCAGGCCAGGCAAGCCCTCGCGCACAAACAGATCAAGGTGGTTCAAGGCGGCAGCCCGCACTCGCACTAAAACTTCATCTGGCCCAGCCACGGGTTCAGCCAGATCGCCATATTCTAAAACTTCTAGCCCACCATGGTGGCGAAAAAATCCAGCCTTCATCATAGCGTTCAAGCCTCCTTGCTCAAAACAATGGCTATAGTGTAATAGATATTGGCGGAGTTTTCGATCCACGAAGGGCATGAAGGCTGATATGGCTTTAGGCTTTAGGCTATGGGCTTTTGAAATATCCCCCGGTTCCAATAGCCTAGGGCCTTCAGCCGATAGCCCTATGGCCTCTGCGGTAAAAAAGCTCTATGTTCTATGCTCTATCTGTAATGGTTTGTCGCGTTAACAATGGCTAGCATTCCCTCACCCCCTAGCCCCCTCTCCCGCACGCGAGGCGAGGGGGAACCACAACTATGTTCTATGCTCTCTGTTCTAAGGCTTGTTCCCGCTCCTTAAATTGGGTTTGATAGAGTTGGGCGTACAAACCAGCTTGGGCTAGCAACTCGCTATGTGTGCCACGTTCGAGCACCCGCCCTTGATCGACGACCAAAATCAAGTCAGCCGCCAGAATCGTTGAAAGTCGGTGGGCAATCACAATGCTGGTGCGATCTTTGAGCAATGGTTGGAGTGCAGCCTGAATTAATGCTTCCGAGCGTGAATCGAGCGCCGAGGTGGCCTCGTCAAGCACCAAAATCCGCGGGTTTTTGAGAATCACACGGGCGATCGCAATCCGTTGTTTTTCGCCACCTGAGAAGCGATAACCACGTTCGCCAACCACCGTATCATAGCCATTGGGCAGGCTGGCGATCAAATCGTGGATATTGGCAGCGCGACAGGCGGCCTCTAATTCAGCATCAGTGGCATCGGGTTTGGCATAGCGCAAATTAGCCCGCAAGCTCTCGTGAAAGAGAAAGGTTTCTTGGGTGACCATGCCAATCGCTTGACCAAGGCTATCAAGCTCCAACTCGCGCACATCAATTCCATCAATCAACACGCGGCCACGACTGGGGTCGTATAAACGTGGCAACAGGTAGGTTAGGCTGGTTTTGCCCGCGCCCGATGGCCCGACCAATGCCACTAATTGGCCTGGCTTAGCGGTAAAATCAATATCGCTCAAGGCCCATTCACGGGTTGTAATTGGACTGATAACAGTGGTTTCTTGACCATCGCGCGAGCTGAGACTATTGATCTCATCGGCCTGATAGCGAAACCAAACATGCTCAAATTGCACTTCGCCGCGAATAGTTTGCAGTATTTGAGGCTGCTCAGCATCAACAATTTCTAGCGGTAAATCGAGAATTTCAAACACCCGCTCGAATGAAACCAATGATGAAGCCAATTCGACTCGCGTATTGACCAACGTAGAAATTGCGCCATACAAACCAGGCAAATATAAGGCTAAGGCAATAATATCGCCAGTGCTAAAATTATCCGAGGTGATTGCGAGATAGCCGCCAAACCAATAAACTGAGGTTACGCCAACTGCGCTGACCAAACCAACCATCACAAAAAATGAGCGCATAACCAAGGCGGTACGAATGCCTAGGTCGCGCACTTCGCCAGCATGTTGGCTAAATTTGGCGACTTCATCGTTGCGCCGCCCAAAAATCTTGACCAATAACGCGCCGCTGACATTCAAGGTTTCGCCCATCAAGCCATTCATTTCGCCGTTAGCCTGCATTTGCGAGCGGGTCAAGTTGCGCACAATGCGACCAACACGGCGGGCTGGCAGCATAAACAAGGGCAAAACCAGCAGGGCTAACAAGGTTAAACGCCATTCGATCGTCAACATAATAAACAGCGTGATGCTAACGGTAATGACATTCGTGATTAACGTGATCAGCGTGCCAGTAACCGCCCGTTGCGAACCAACCACATCGTTATTGAGCCGCGAAACCAACTCGCCCGATTTGGTGCTGGTGAAAAAACGCAAGCTCATGCGCTGCATATGGCTATACAAGGCCCGCCGCAAATCAAAAATAATTCCCTCGCCAACCAACGATGAATGGCGACGCTGCAAAATATCCAGCAAACCGCCGATCAAGGGAATTGCAACCAAGCCGACGGCTACAAGATTCAGCCGCCCTAGATTGCGCTCTGGAATCGCCACATCGATCAAATGGCGCACCAACAACGGTGTAATCCGATCCAACAAGGTTCCGATGAAAATTGTAATTAAGACCACAATGATGCCGCTGCGATAGGGTCTGGCATAACCCCATACGCGCTGCAACAACATGCGGCTGATGGTGGGTTGTTCGTCCTCATTGGCGCGAACAAACCCTCGCCAGCCTCCACCATTCATGCAAACTCCTTCTAGGTTCTATGTGTAATGGCTTATGAGGTTAACAACCAATTTTCCTGTACCCTCACCCCAACCCCTCTCCCACTGCGGCGGGCGAGGGGGGCACTCCGAGTGCGATTCCCCCTCGCCTCGCGGGCGGGAGAGGGGGCTAGGGGGTGAGGGCATAGAGTTTATTGCCAACCCAATGAATCATTACAGCTATTTTTGGGTGTGCGTATTAATGTCATGCTAACACGCCTAGGTCCAGAGCTTGCTATACTTAATGTTAGAATTTTCTGTCCATGAGGACAGGGACATTGAACAAGCATCGCCTTGGAGGATACCGATGATCTTCGACCCTTTGTATTTCGTTTTTGCCATCCCTGGTATGTTGTTTGCTTTCTGGGCACAGTGGTATGTCAAATCGACATTTAGCAAATATGCCAATGTGGCCAATATGCACAACATGAATGGCTTTGCGGTGGCTCAACGTTTGATGAACGCTGAAGGCCTAAACTATGTGCGGGTCAATCAAGTTGCTGGCCAGCTAACCGATTTCTACAACCCCGCCGACAAGTCGATCAATATTTCGCAATCGTCGGTCAACCCTTCGGTAGCAGCGATGGCGGTGGTTGCCCATGAATTGGGCCACGCCCTGCAAGACCGCGAAGGCTATGCTATGTTACGTTTGCGTAGCTCAATCGTTGGCATTGCTAATATTGGCAGCAATATCGGTACTTGGCTGGTGATGTTAGGCTTGATGTTTGGTGCTGCTTCACGCAGTGGCGGCATTGGCTTTACCATGGCCTTGATTGGCTTGGTGCTGTTTGCTGGCGCTGTGCTTTTCACCTTGGTAACCTTGCCTGTTGAATTCAACGCTTCAAGCCGCGCCAAAAAAATGCTGATCGCCAATGGCTTGGTTAGCCCCCAAGATCAAGCAGCGGTTTCCAAGGTGTTGAATGCTGCTGCTTGGACCTATGTTGCATCTGCGGCCCAATCGATTTTGACCTTTGCCTACTTTGCATTTCGGGTTTTTGGCGGTCGCCGCGACTAAAAATGCTATACTAGGGCGTAGCAGCGCTTTTCGATTTAGGAGGAATAATTAATGGATGATGATTTGAAACGCCGGATTGTTTATGGTTTGTTGAGCTTGGCCTTAGGAACCTTGGCCACCCGTTTGGCCTTATACCTGACCAACAAAATCTTGGGCGAACCAGAAACCGTCTAAAAATAAACCAAGCGAATTGTGTTGAGAGGCGTAGCTTACGCCTCTCAATTTTTTTAATTCTGCTATTATACCCGCGAGATTGGCTCAAACCATAAGGATGCTGCAATGAATCAAACGCTGGTAAATCGCTATCAGATTTTAGCAACGCTTGGCCAAGGTGGCATGGCGACGGTCTATCGTGCCCGTGATTTGTTGCTCAAGCGCGATGTGGCTTTGAAGCTTTTACGGCCTGAGTTTGCCAATAATCCTAGCTTGAGCCAGCAATTTAGTGCCGAAGCCCAAACCGCCGCCCAATTGAGCCACGCCCATATTGCGCGAATTTTCGATGTTGGCTATGATCCAAGTAGCGGGCCGTTTTTTGTGCAAGAGCTGATCGAAGGCCAAAGCCTTGATCAATTGTTGCCCGTTGCCGCGCCCCAAGCGCTGACATGGACGCGTGAAATTGCCCTAGCCTTAGCCGCGATTCATCAACAAGGCTATGTCCATTGCGATGTAAAGCCCCAAAATATCCGCATCAATGCCGATGGCCATGCCATTTTGCTCGATTTTGGAATTGTGCAAGCGATCGGCACAATCAATGCTGAGCAGGTGTATGGCACGCCCCAATATATCGCACCTGAACGGGCTGAGGGTGGGGCAACCACCGAAGCCAGCGATATTTATGCCTTGGGAATCATGTTGTATGAGCTTTTGACTGGGCGCGTGCCGCTTGATGGCGATTCGGCGTGGGCGATTGTGCAGCGCCATTTGAATGAAGGTGTGCCCGCCTTACGCCAAGCCTTGCCAGGCACCGCCACCGCGATTGAGAATCTGATCAAGCGTGCGACTGAACGAGTGCCAAGCCAGCGTTTTGCTTCAGCTCAAGCCTTTGCTGGCGAGATCGAGAGCATTCAACAAGGCGCAAATTCGGCCACGATTGCCATGCCAGTGCGCCAACGCTCAACTGTTTCGATTCACAACATGGAAACCACGGCGGTGCGTGTGCCGCCTAAAACCGCAGCCTTAGTGCAGGCCAAGCCTCAGCCAACGCCAACCAAAGCCTTGCTTGCCAATCCCAAACCTGTTGCCAAAAAACAAATTGGCCTAACCTTGGCAGCGTTGGTCTTTGTGGTGCTGGTTGCCGTGGCCTTTGCCAAACTCAGTGGCGATACCCAACAACCCGGCGCTAGCGGCAATGCGACGACTGTTGCTCAACCCAGCGCTACGCTTGTGCCAATAGCTGAAGCAACGGCAACAATCGTGGCCGAGGCAATCAGCACCCAAGCTCCAGAACCCACCATCGCCAGCCAACCGCTGCCAAGTATGCCCAATTTTGTCGGGCTAAAACGTGGTGAGGCCGAGCAGCAAGCACGCCAGTTAAAGCTAAAAATTAATTTTATCGAAGAAGCCAACGAACAAGCCAAAGATCGGATTTTAAGCCAAGAGCCAGCTGCTGGCAGCCCAATCGCCGAAAATAGCCAAATTACGTTGGTGATTGCGGTCAAAGAAACGAAAAAGCCCAAAGGTCCAGGCAAAGGCAATGATGACGATGATTAATCAGAACATAGAATATAGAGCATAGAACATAGAGGTGAGCTGGGGATCGAGGACGCAAAATTACTGTTTGATCCACGAAGGGCACAAAGGACACGAAGGCTGTTTTTGCCACAGATTAGCACAGATTATTATGATTACGCTTCAATGCCAATTGCCTGATCCCCTAAACCCCGACTCTCAATCCCTGACCCTTTCAAGGGTAGGTTTTTAACAATCGTTGGGTGGGATGTACCGCCGATTGGCATGCCCTCACCCCCTAGCCCCCTCGCCCGCCGCAGTGGGCGAGGGGGCTAGGGGGTGAGGGAACTTAAAACCTATCCTTGTAAGAGTCCCTGACTCCTATACCGTGTTATACTCTAACGCAGCGCGTCATTCAATCAAGGAGTTGGGCCATGCAACGGACGATTGGTTTATGTCTTGGTGGCGGGGGTGGCAAGGGCAGTGCCCATATTGGCGTGCTCCATGAATTAGAACGGGTTGGCATCCAAGCAAATATGGTGGCTGGAACCAGCATTGGGGCCATTATTGGGGCCGTGGTGGCGGCAGGCTACAATGCGACGACGATTGAGCAGGCTTTTCGTGCCACGCCGTTGCGCCGAATTCTCAGCCTTGATCCAGCAAGTTGGGGCTTGATTGGCTCGGAAAAATTGGCTGGCGTGCTCAGCGAATTATTGGGCGATCAACTGATCGAAGATTTGCCGATACCCTATGCGGCAGTGGCGGTTGATTTGGTGACTGGGCATGAGGTGGTATTGCAACGTGGCTCGTTGGTTGAGGCTGCCTTGGCGAGTGCGGCAGTGCCTGGGGTGTTTCCGCCCCGCCGCATCGAGAAATATATTTTGGCCGATGGTGGCATCCGTAATAATTTGCCAATTGACATCACTCGTCAACTTGGAGCCGAACGGGTGATTGCAGTTAATTTGATTGGTGAATTCGATCAATTTGAGGTAAATAATGCCGCCCAAAGCAGCCTCTTTTCGTGGCGACGCTGGGTTCCGCTCACGCAATTGGCCTTAGCTGAGCGAGCAATTGGGATTATGGTGCATCAAATTACTTTGCAACGTTTGCGCGAAACCCCGCCTGATCTACTCTTCAGCCCCGATGTAAATCGCATGAGTATGGCCGATTTACTGCACCTTGATGATGGAATTCAAGCGGGGATTGCCTGTGTTGCTGATTATTATGAAGAATTGCAACAATGGGCGCTTTGGCAGCGCGGCGAATTTGCCTAAGCTAAAATCGAGTACACTCTAGACCGTCATTGAGCCGACCGATTTGGTCGAAGGAGCATCTATGCGGTTGATTAGTTATTTTCTATTTATTTGTGGCTTAGTTGCCTGTGGTGGCGCAACGGCAACGCCAATTCCAGCAACACAGGTGGTTGCTCAAGTAAGCACGGCAACCCCTGAGCCAACCTTGGTTCAGCCAACCCTTACACCCACGATTCCCCCGACGTTTACGCCACTCCCACGGGTAACCCCAACCGTAGCCGATTTGGGCAATATTCCAGGTAATAGCACAGCTTTTATCGAAATTAAAGGCTTGAAAACCTATACCAATCCCACCCAAGCCTTTTCAATCGACATACCTGACGATTGGCAAATGCGTGATAGCGTTGATGCTGGCAATAATTTGCTCTTTTGGGTTGATCCCGCTGAGCAAGCGTTTATTCAATTGTTAGTGGTTGATGATAGCCAGAATTTAATTGGCGACCAAGCTGAGTTTTTGAACGATTTTATTAGCCAAATTGTCGGGCAATCGTCGGAGTTTAATATCGATCAGCCAGTGTTGCAAGCCGATGGCAACACCTATGTTTCGTATAGTTTTATTGATCAGCAAAGTTTGCTGGCGATGAGTGGCGATGGCTATGTGCGGCGTGATGGCAACTATCTTAGCATCATTCAGATTTTAGTGCCGTTGGAGCAATTTGAGGCCTTGCAACCAGATCTTGTGCGGATTGTTCAGAGCTACAAGATTGATCCTAATCTGCCATTGCAATAATTAACAAAACAGGGATGGCCGCAACCATCCCTGCTTTGGCAACAACTCTAGAAATCGCAACCCATGCGGGTCATTGGCAAATAGACATTGAAATCACCGCCTTGAATTTGCTCGGGGGCAAATACGTGTTGGCGTGGTTCAGGTGGATTTTGCACCCACGCAGTGCGCTGTAAGTTCTGGCGGCTCATCGGCCAAGGCATTAATTCAGGCAAATTGCGGCCTAGGGTTTCCCAAACATAAATATTGCCCGCCCGACTGTGGGCCAAAATTTCGACATAGCAGTTATTATCGATATCGGAGATAGTTGGGGCGGCTTGAATCCCTTTCTGCGAGCCAGCACTGTTATCGCTAGCCGTGCCTTCATTGGGCAAACTCAGTGGAAAGCCCGAATGCAAGGCTCCATTGCGGGCATCGAGGGCATACAACCCGACAATCCCCGCATAAAGTCGGTCGAATGAATACGTACCAAAGACAATATCTAGCTTGCGGTCACCCGTAACATCGGCAATGACGACTTCGCTACCAAATACTTTGCGGGTTGGCGCACCTTGGACTGGTTCCTCAGCATAGAAATACGACCAGATTTGCGTGCCGTTTTCGCGATAGGCGCGAATTGTACCATCATCGAAGGTAACTACAAATTCCTTTTCACCATTGCCATCCAAATCGGCGACAACAATCGGATTATTGGGGGTAAAGTTGACATCCAACGGTGCGCCAGCGCGTTTGGCATCAGTCCAGCCAGGGCGGCGAGTACCATCTGGCTCAGTTACGAAAACCGCACTAGCACTTTGCGGGTCGTAGTTGTTATGCGGATCGCCGTCTGGAGTCCGCACTTTACCTGCTGCAATCACCTCGTAACTGCCATCATTATCTAAATCGGCGATAGCTGGGCCAGAGCGGGTAAACTCAATATAATCGTGAACATTCCAAGTCGTTTGGTTGACATGGGTATAGGTCTGAATTGGCCAGCCTGCATATTGGGTTCCATCGTTTTTATAGCGATAGAAATAGAGTTCATCGCGGCCAACGAAGATCTCCGATTTGCCGTTATTGTCGAGGTCGGCCAAGGCGGGGTGGCCCCAAATGCCCGAGCCTTTATCGGAGCTTTTGGGGTAGCCAGTAACGACATTCCCCGTGTAATACCACGCATGCACATTGGGTGCATAATCAGTATTACTACCCGCCTCATTCGTGGTAGTCGCAATCACCTCAAGTTTGCTATCACCAATAATATCGTCAACAGCGACATGCACCACCTCGGGGAAGTTGCCGTTGGTGATGTAGGCCCATTCCATTTCTTTGGGCCAACCGCTCAAAATGGCTCCATTGCGTTGATAAACAATGACCTTGCCGCGCTGACCAACGCTTGTGCCTTTGCCGCGTGTGCCAACCACAATTTCCAATAAGCCATCTTCGTTAATGTCAGCGACCACCAACGAACCATTGATCCGCGGGGTATTGGCACACGCACCGCCAGTCATCCAGGGAAAGCCAGGCAACAATTGACCATAAATGTTGTAACCCCAAATACAACCAGTTGCATCTGCTGAAAGAATCTCGGGCGAACCATCTTTAAATAGATCAACGACGGTTGGTGATGAAAAATATGAACCATTCGGCTTGGTTGCAGGGAATCCAGCTCGCATGGTGTAGGCATTGGTGGCGGCTGGGCTAGCGGGGCTTGCTGCGTCGAGTGGCTCAGCAGAGGGAGTTTCCAGCGACGTTGCCGAAACAGTGCTCAAGCTAAAAATAACCAGCAAAACAAACATCATCCTTCGAAGAACCATACTAGACACTCCTCTTGACTGCAAACGTGGCAGTTCCATGGAAATAATGGGTTGATCGTGCTATGCTAGCGCTGGATTGACCATAGGCCAACAGTCCTATTCGCCTTTAAAACTTTATTAACAACTATGTATTTTTTAATAATTAGGAACAAACGATGAGTGATTCGATTTTGGCCCAGGCCGCGCCGCCTGCTGATCAGCGGATTTGGTATGGAGCTGAGCCGCTGCAATTTGCTGATTTACGCGTACCGCCAGGAATCGGGCCATTCCCAGTGGTCGTCGTTGTCCATGGGGGGTTTTGGCGCGCACGCTATGATCTTGAGCATATTGGCCATGTCTGTGCGGCCTTGACGGCCTTGGGCTATGCTACTTGGAATATTGAATATCGGCGGGTTGGCAATGCGGGTGGCTGGCCAAATACCTTTTTAGATGTTGCTCAAGCTGCCGATTTTGTGCCCAATTTGGCCCAGCACTACCCAATTGATCCGCAACAGGTTATTAGTTTGGGTCATTCGGCTGGTGGCCATTTAGCTTTATGGTTGGCGGCGCGGCCTAAACTGGCCGCGACCAGCCCGTTGTGGCAAGCTCAACCGCTGGGATTAAAAGGAGTTGTGAGCTTAGCGGGTGTAGCCGATTTGGCTATGGCTGATCAACGCCGTTTGAGCCAGCAAGCAGTGCAGGAATTATTGGGTGGCTCGCCGGAAACCTATCCCGAACGCTACCATGATGCTTCGCCTGCTGCCTTATTGCCCTTGCAGGTGCCGCAAATTGTGTTGCATGGAACTGATGATGGGCCTGTGCCCTTTGCGATTAGCCAAAGCTATGTTGAACAAGCGCTGGCTGCTGGTGATGAGGCGCGTTTGGTGCCGCTGCCAAATGCCCATCACTTTGAGTTAATCGATCCAGCGAGTCGGGAATGGCCTGCCGTTGTTGCTGCTGTTCAGAGTTTATTGGCGACCCCATAGGCTTGGCGGGTTTCTTGGCGTAACAATAACCACAGCCCAGCGATTGGCAATAATAATGGCGTAAAGCCATAGCCAATCCCAAAATCGCTCCAAACAGTATCTTTCGGAAACCAATCGCGTTCGATCAAGGTCAAAATGCCAACCGTGATCACGCCTAAAAGTTCAATTGCACATACGCCCAAGGTTATGCGCCAAGCTTGGGGTGAGCGTCGCCCAAATCCCAAGAAAGCGACCCAGTAAATTAATGCTGCTACGGTTGTCAAGCCATAGGCCAGTGGTGCTTGATTGAATTTGGTGGCAACTTGGAACAAGGCACGAGCGCCAGCCGAGATTGCCAGCACACAATAGGCGAAGCGTAAAACTCGACTACTGCCTGCTAAAACTTCCGATTCGTTCGATTGATCAGTCCGCGCCATTGCGCTGTTATCCTTTCAACAACAAAAAACGCTGAGCAACATTGTTGACCTCAGCGTCTAAGTTTTGTATAGCATACCATAAAGTTGCTGCAACTTCAGCAGCAATTGAGCTTATTTGTTGCTTGCTTGGCTGAATTTTTGGGCCAAAACGCTTTTGAGTACGCCTAAATGTTGGCTGGCTTCTTTGATCAAGGCTGAACGCATGAGCGGGGCGAATGGGCGTAAAAACCATTTGAAATTAATTGCTGTGCTAATGATGATGCGGGTGCCTGCTGACTCAACTAAAAACCGATAATCCATATCCGATAGCATCAATGCCGACGTAATCGTGAATTTGATTTGCTGTGGTGGGTTGTAGTGATACACCTTCAACTGCATTTTCATGGGAATGCCCGCAACCTTGGCGTGCTCCTCATAAATTGCGCCAACGCCTTCGCCGCTGAGATGTTGGGTATGGGTGACTGGCAACCACCATTCGCGGTTGTTTTCAAAATGGCAAACATACTCGAAGGTTGTCGATTGATCGGTGCAGACCAATTCGTTGGCGCTGATGCATAATGGGTTTGGCATAGATTCTCCACCAGCTCAAAAGATTAACTAAACGGCATATTCGCCCTCTGGCTGCGTATAGTCGTTGGCATACAGTGCTTGGTGAAATGTGACGATGCGGCTGGCAATATCGAGCGGTATACGATAATGGCTTGTTTGACTGAGCAGCCCAAATTGTTGTTCAAAAAGTGCCATTGTCGCTTGGTACAGTTGGGCGGCATGCTGGGTATTATGAATCATTTGATCAATAACCGTGCTGGGGTCCATCGTCGGCTCAATCGCATACAACAAAATATTCACTTCGTTAAACACAACATCTTTATGCAAACGGAAAAACATGGGATGCGAGGCAACCCGATTAAACCAATCGTACCAAGCTTCGTGCTTCAGCGGTGGCGATTCGAGCAATAATTGGCTGAAATACTGGGCAATCTGCTGATGACTTAATTGCAGCAAAATCGAACCAACATCGTTTAGCAGTCGCACCAACAGCGTCGCCGTAGTGATATATTGGCGCAAATATGGATTTTCAGCAATATCATCGCGGAGCGCTTGATCGTCGAGATAGACTTCGCTCCACAGATTAATACAATATTCTAAAGTTGGAATAACTAACATGGTATCGATTTGCAGCTGAATAAGTTGATTGATGCTGGTATATTCAGCATTATTTAAGCGATTAATCGCCGTATAACGACTTATAACACTATTTTTGATTAATGTACGGGCAGATGGTTGCTTAATTTGATTGATGAAATCTAAGCAACTAGCAATATTCGCATAGAGTGCGACCCAAATCTCAGGCTCTTCGATGGTATCTAATCGAATGTTTTTATGCGCACAATATTTATCAAACAGATCTTGGTTGCGGGTGAGCGATATATGTTGTTCGATTAATGAGATATTTTTTGATAACGCTTTAATCCGTTGATGATCGAGCATAATAATACCGTTATCAAGTGATTCAACCATTGCTGTATTGAAATAACGAATCAACTGATTTTTTTGCTGATAATCGGGATTAATCGCTAAGCCTAAACCCATCGAAATATTATCTGAAATAACTTCATAGATTTGATAGATCAGCATTGTGCCAAACGATTCACAAAGTATATTCCATTTTTGGCGATCAGCAATTGCTGAATGATACAAATAGGTAAACATGGTACACATTTGAGTCAAACTGCTCATTTGAAGATATTCTGAGCGATAAATATTTTGTTCGTCAATACCCCAACGCGAAAATTCTTTATAATTACTTGGGGGAAGCTGTTGCTGAATAAAATGACCATACAAGCGAATACTATGATTGAGCATGATGTTGCGAGCCATAACGAATGCCTTTGATGTGATGAATTGTCAGGATGCGGCTTGGTTAGTATGTCTTGAGCCGATTCTATTCGCAATTGAGATTTATGCTAAGGCCTGTATCTGTATGGTCGATGGAAAGCTTTTCAAGCTAAAAACGAGCCATCCTACGATCGATTTCACCTACTACCGATCGTAGGATGGCATTATAGCAGCGTTGTGGTTGCTTTACTAGCGAATTTTTAACCTACTTTAACCACCGAGTTCTGACATGCCGCGCACGGTCGGCTTAACTCCATCCGGCAGCCCATGGCCCCATGGTTTGATCCAGACGGCATGGCGGATCAAGGCTTCTAGCTCTTCGTCGCTGCCGCTGCCCCGGAGTGCAGCTCGCAGATCAAGCTCATTATCACGCAGCAAACACAGGTGTAATTTGCCATCGGCGGTAAGACGCATGCGGTTGCAAGTAGCACAAAACGGGTCACTAATTGAGCTAATAAAGCCAAGTTTGCCTTGTGCTCCAGGAATTTGATAGGTGCGGGCAGGATCAGCTCCATACCAACCAAGAAAATCGAGGCCAAATTCAGCCTCAATTTGCGCAATTAGTTGGTTGCTCGGCACAACCCCGTTATCAGCCACCTCAGCCACGCCAACCAACGGCATGACTTCGATAAAGCGCATTTGCCAAGGTTTATCGATCGTCAGCCGCGCCAAATCAAGCACTTCGTGATCGTTGACTCCGCGCACAACCACACAATTGAGTTTTAATGGAGTCAGCCCAGCCTGCTCGGCGGCTTCGATTCCAGCCCAAACTCGCGTCAAATCGCCGCCACGCGTGATTTTGCGGAAGCTTTCGGGGTTGAGTGAATCGATGCTGATATTAACTCGCTTGAGGCCTGCATCGGCCAATTGCTGGGCGATTGGGGCCAATAATAAGGCATTGGTGGTCATCGAAACTTCGCTAATTCCTGGGGTATTGGCAATCGCCTCGACCAACCCAACCAAATCGCGGCGCAAGGTTGGCTCGCCACCAGTCAAGCGAATCTTTTCAAAGCCAGTTTGGGCCATAATGCGCACCAAGCGAATCAACTCAGCATTGGTGAGCAGTTCGGGCTTGGGGGCAAACTGCATGCCCCATTCAGGCATACAATAGAAGCAGCGAAAATTGCAGCGGTCGGTTAATGAAATCCGCAGATAATTAATCCGCCGCCCGTGGGCATCGTGGGCGGGGGCATTGCTGCGCGTTTGCAGGGTTTGAGGTTTTTCCAACAATTCAATCGGCATCATCGGCTTGCTCTTTCAGACAACAATGACGCATAGCAGCAGCCATGCGTCATTGAAGCGTTGCCAGTGGCAAGGCGCTAGGCCGCCACCATGGTTTCAATACTGATGCGGCCTGCTAAAGTGCGAGCAACATCGCGGAACGAATCAGCATAGGCATCTTTGGCGCTTTGGGTTACCGCTGGCTGGCCAGTATCGCCACCTTCGCGAATTGGCATGCCCAAGGGTATTTCACCTAAGAATGGTACACCCAATTTGCTGCTCGCGGTTCGTGCTCCACCATGGCCAAAAATGTCGTAGCGCTTGCCAGTATCGGGCGCGATAAAATAGCTCATGTTCTCGACAATCCCCAAGATGGGTACATTCAACTTGCGGAACATCTCAACGCCTTTAATCGCATCAGCAAGGGCTACATCTTGTGGTGTCGTTACCACAACCGAGCCAGAAAGTGGAATTGATTGGGCCAAGGTGAGTTGAATATCGCCAGTGCCAGGTGGCAAATCGACGATCAAATAATCAAGCTGACCCCAATCAACCTCGAACAAAAATTGACGCAACATCGATGAAATCATCGGCCCACGCCAAACCAAGGGCTGGCTATCATCAACAAAATAGCCGACCGAAATAATTTTGATGCCATGAGCTTCGAGTGGGGCAATTTTTTGATTTTGCGTAATGCCTGGTTTGCCGCGTGCGCCAGTCATCAAGGGAGCGCTTGGCCCATAAATATCGGCATCGAGCAAGCCAACGTTTGCGCCTTCTTGGGCCAAAGCAACGGCCAAGTTGACGGCAACCGTCGATTTACCTACGCCGCCTTTACCTGAAGCTACCGCCAAAATATGGCTTACCCCAGGCACGCGGGCTTTATCAGGAATGCCATTGTATGACCGCACGGTCGCGGTAAAATCGACCTCGATTTCGCTCACGCCTGGCACTTGAGCCAAAGCTGCTCGCACATCGTTGGCCAGTTGTTCCTTGAATGGACATGCTGGCGTGGTGAGATCGATCAAAACAACGACTCGTCCGCCATCAATGTTAAGCTCTTTGATCATTTTGCGGGCAACTAAATTGCCGCCGAGTTCTGGCTCTTGCACCGTTGCAAGGGCAGCCAAGACTGCCTCTTGTGTTGGCGCATCCGCCCGTTTCCCAAACAAGCCCATGGTGCTATGCGCTCCTATAACAATGATGCGAGTGTCGCGCACCATTGAGCAATCTTGTTGTACTATTTAGAACGATTATAGCACGACTAGCTATGACTTAAGTCGCTGATTGGGATTGACTATTGGCGATTGCAGGTTGGAACCTACTTATTTTAGGCAATTTCTTCGGGTTCGAGCACTGGCAAGTTCCATAATTCTTCAGGCACTTGAATGTGAATATGCGTGCCACCCTGCCCTGGTGTAGCAATATTCAGGCTGCCACCAATCACCATCAACAAGCCGCGATGTAGACGCAAGCCGCTACCACTGCCCGATGAACTCGATTGATGCGGTTGCATGCCCACACCGTCGTCACAAATATCGACAACTAAACCATGTTGCCAATCAATTTGTACCCGCATCTGCAATGTGCGGCGTGGATCGTTGCCACGAGCATGGCGGGCGGCATTACGCAGAGTTTCTTGCAAGGCATAGCTAATCACTTCGCCGATAAATTGCGGCGTATCAGCCAAACGGGCTTCTGCCGCAGGCGCAACGGTATAACTGACCTGATCAAAGGCATTGCCAAAATCAACTAAAACCATATCGTGCAAGGTTTGGGCTAAACCACCTTGGGCCAAACGATGGGGAGTGGCGGGCGGCAACGAGCGAATCAACGCCGAAAGCTTGGTATGGGCCTCGGATAAGGCCTGAATTGTTTGTTGCGCCATGGGATCGTTGGCCGAAACCGCGCTGAGATGAATCAATGCGGCATGAATTTGCGGCAATACATCGTCGTGCAAGGTGCGTCGCCCTTGGCTACCCAAGACTTTGACTTCAGCAATTCGTTGGCGCAACACATCACCCAACATTCGCGCCGCCCGTTCGCCAGCCAGCGCATCGGTCAAACGGGCACAGCAGGCCGCCGCAACTTCCATCAATTCTTCGCTATACACCGCGCCAGCTTGGGGCGAACCAAGCACCAACGCTCCGGCCAAACCCCGCCCATCCCACAAGGGCACAGCCCACTCGGCCCCACTTTGCGCCTCAAGCCGAATGCCCGACGTTCGCCGTTCGTTGGAAATTGGCAATTGTTCAAGTAATGGAATTGGGGTTTGGCCCCAGTGATAGCTAATTACGTTGGGCAGGCCAGGCACGGCATCGCGCAGCAACAAACACGCTCGTTCCGCCCGCAGCACATCACGACTGACCGCCTCAACCAAGCCTTCGACCGAAGCCGAAAGGCTAGCCCCGCCATCCAACAAACGATCTTGAAAGTGCAAACTGCCAACGAACGGGCGCAAACGCTCCATAAAAGCCTCGTGCTCAACCCGATAGCGCCAACTCAACAGGCCATAGGCCAGCGAAGCCAAGGTTGTGGCAAACAACACAATGTAGATCGAGGCCACTTGCAGCGCTGAGCTGACCCCAACCATCAAGGCAAAACCGCCAGCAATCGCCACCAACCAACGCCATTGATCGATGCGATTCCATTGGGGCAAGGGGCGATCGGTAAAGGCAGCGTAGGCTCCCATCGCCTGACCAGCAGCCCCCAACGCCGCAGCCACCACGATGAGCACCATCACATCAAGCTGAAAAAAGAGTTCGATTGCGCGATCGGCCAGCCAAGCGACCTCAGGAGTGCGGCCCACTGCACCTTGCGAAAAAACGATCACCGCGCCGATTAATGCCACAATTCCAGCGAGCAACCCCAGCAACGAGGTGCGAATCAGCCACGAGCGCACCCGCAGCCATGCTTGATGCGGCAAGTTGTTGCGCCGCCCTGGACCAGTCAATAAGGCATGAATCGGCAAGCTAAAACACATAATCAAAGCCAAAAGATAGCCTGCCACAATAAACGGCAAATTGGCAACCAACCAAGCTGGCACAATTTTCAGGGCCAAAATTCGCGCTTCTTGGGGTAAAGGGTAAATTGCGGTCAGCACCAAGCCCAAAATTCCAATAAAAATGCCCATGGTAAATAGCAGCAATTTATGAATCCGCAGGCTCTTACCGCTCACCCCGGTATACCAGATCATCGTGGCATACCAGGCATAGGGCGCAAGCAACGAAACCACACTGATCACCCGCCACCAAAAGGGCAAGCCCACATCAACCACTGGTGGGCCGCGCCCAATAATCGCCGCGTGAATCAAAAAGAACACGCCAGCCATCAATAAACCAGCCGCTGCCAAACGCGGGCCACGTTCACGCCCACCATCGAGCGCCACAGTCATGCCCAACCACAAACAGATAATTGCATTGAAAATTGAAATCGCCAGCGCGATCGATTGCAGAATAAAAATCATGGATGCTACCTATAAGCCAGTTGTTTCATCATACCAGCTTCGAGCTAGCACCTAGGTGCTTAAATACCAACGACGATCCCATTGCTGAGATCGTCGTTATGCCGTTGCGATTGAGTTTATTGGCAGGTTACGCCATTGAGTTGGAAGCTGTTGCTTGGCAAGATTGGAACACTACCAACACCTTGGAAACCAAAGTTGGCTGTGCCACCATTACCTGCAAGATAGCCATTCCAGCCAGCATTCGTGACGGTAACTGCGCTACCAGTCTGGCTGAGTGTGCCATTCCATAGGTTGCTGATGGTTTGGCCACTGGGGAAGTTGAATTTCACATTCCAGTCATTTAAGGCGCTTGGCTGCAAATTGGTTACGGTAACATCGGCGATAAAGCCTACGCCCCATTGGCTTGTCACCTTGAAATCAACCTTACAAGCGCCGCCAGTGCTGGTTGGCGTAGCAGTTGGCACTTGGGTTGGCGTGCGCGTTGCGGTTGGAATATTCGTTGGCGTGACGGTTGGAATGGTGGTTGCAGTCGCGGTTGGGCCTTGGGTTGGCGTGCGCGTTGCGGTTGGAATATTGGTTGGCGTAGCCGTTGGCGCTTGGGTTGGCGTGCGCGTTGCAGTCGCCGTTGGCCCCGTGGTTGGGGTTGGTTGGTTGCTATTGACCACACCCACGGTCAGATAGTCGGCGTAGATCGTTGCTGTGCCACTATTCCCCGTGAGTGCGTTGAATTCAACCCCCAACTCGCGCACTTGGTTGATATCAGGCACACCCGCTAATTCAATTGTCAGCAAGCTGATGCCCGAATCGATCAGCACAGTTCCGCTATCTTTCCAATTCCAGGCGCTTCCCGTCTTGATGTAGAGCTTAGCACTGAGACCGCTCCCAACATTTTGGGCACTCAGGCGAATTTGGATGCGTGATTGACCAGTTAAATCCAGTGCTTGTGCGAGCCGAATATCGGCAGGCGTAGCGGCTAAATTAACTTGAGCTTTGATCGAACGTTGACCATTGGCGGCCCATTCGTTGTTGACAGTTGGCCCTGAAACCAGGTTTGTGCCAGTCCAGCCCTGCAGCGTGCCATCTTCAAAATCGCTGACCACGATCCCAGGAATTGGCGTAGGCGTTGGTGTACCAGGCGTTGCTGTGGGAGCGATCCCAAGAGTACCATTCCAAATCTGGCCAACATTGGTTCGATTCAGGGTTGCCCAATGCGCATAGGTGCTTTGAATGCGGCTATCGGTATTGCGATAAAACATATCGGTGTGCCAAATCATAAAGTAGGCAAATGGCGCACTGCTCAACAGAGCAGGGTCCATCATGTAGTCGGTTTCGCTGAGGGCTTTAATCTTGGTTTGCGAGAAACGCCCAAGATCTTCATACCAACTCACGTAATTGCCCGAAGTTTCGTTATATACATCGCTGCCCAAAATATCGGCTTGGCCAGCGGGATACCAAGCCGTGCTGACTCCTTTTACCCCAGGTGTCCAAACCCAGATCAGGTTGTGCAGGCCACGGGTGGTTACCAAATAGGTAAACATATCATCCCAAAGGCGGCGATAATTGGTGGCTCCATTATCTTTATCCCACCAGAACCAACCACCACCAGCTTCGTGGTAGGGTCGCCATAGCACTGGCACGTTGGCATCTTCGAGCTGTTGCAAATCATCAGCAATATTATCGAGCCAAATCAGATAATTAGTGCGTTCAGTCGTGCCATCAACAAACATCCGATCAATATCAACCACCGTGAACATATCTTGATGGTTAGTGCCTTGGCTGGCAAGCGGTGTCCAGTGTTGGCTGATGGTTGGAATAACGTTGGCATTGGTCCAATCGCTGATGATCGCGTCGATCATCCATTGGCCATCGTTGGGCAGTGCGCCGCCGATCGGGAAATCCCAGCCACGCAGCGCGGGGTAGCGTTGTGGATTGGTGCGGGCAAAAACTGCGTTCGACATTTCATCTTTGCGCGAATTATCCCAGTGAACTTCTTGCTGACCACCTAGCCAATACTGACCTTTGTATTGGACAAAACGATCGAGCACATTTTGGGCATACGGGGCGAGATTTGGATCGGCGGCTTGATAGGCGGTAATCGCGGCCTTGGTGGTGTGCGTTGGTAACAAACTCAGTGAACCAAGCAAGACCCCAAGGAGCGCAATGGTCAACAACGACCGCGAACGGCTCAGGTTCGACCACATGGCGACAATCTCCTTTGATTGAGGACACTCAGCATTGGGTATTGATCGTGGTAAGAACGAGGCGAGAATGCGATGGCTACGCGTGCGAATGTCCAAGAGTCCAGAGCAAATATAGGAACATTCCCACCAGCGATAATAGTATACATTTTTAAAGAGTCAATTAAAATCTTAAGTATTTCTTTAGAATTTAACTGCAAAAAGCCGCCAGATACGCAACTATCCTGTGGCTTTTGCAGTATTTTAGGCTGTTGTTTTAGTAATATTTAGGTTTTACCTTTGGCTCCATCGTTGGGCATGGTCTTTTTGAAAAAAATATTGGCAGCAGTATGATAGATAATCACACCCTCAGGCTGCATGAATCCCGCAACCATGCGGCTACCATTGAGCCGTAAATCTTCTAAGAATGCATCAATCTTGGCAGTATCAAATACGCCATCGTAGAGCACTGGCACAACCTCACAGCAAGCAGGGCGATTCTCGGCATTCCAACGCGAAGTATTGAACAAGGCAAAACGCCGTTCATTCAAGCCATATTGGCGCTTACCAATTCGGTGGCCAAACCACTCGCCATGGTGCGTGCCAACGCCTAATTCAAGTAAAGCATTGTGGTTGGCGGCAACCCACACGGCAAAGCCATAATTATCGTGCTCCACAGTTAGCCATTGACTACGGCTGCCAGCGCGTATTTGGCCTTGTTCGTCGATTGCAATACAAGCATTCGTACCATCAATTTTCTCGGTCACAATCACTTGGCGCGAAAGCCGCGCAATTTTGGGAAACGCCACAAACTCATCACTCATCGTTCACCTCGTCTGCGATCAGAGTTGATCATAGCCAGCATAATCACAATGATTTGGGGCGTAATCAGTCGCAAGTTGGGGATTTAACAAAAAGCCCCTCTCCCACCGCAGTGGGAGAGGGGTTGGGGTGAGGGCATTCAGACTTATTGTTTTTTGGTAGCGGCAGCGATCAAGGCATGGACACCGCTGATCAACTCGCTGGGGTTGGGGTGTAAGCCTTCGCCCAACAAAGCCGTGCCATACAATTGTTGCACCGCAACCTCGAACAATTCGGCTTGATCTGGCTCATCGAGCAAGGCGGCCAAGTTGTGCACAATCGCGTGGCGTGGGTTGAGTTCTAGAATTCGGCTAGGAACGCTATATTCTTGACCCATCATACGCCGAATGCGATCCATATCGCGGCCAAAATCGTCGCTAGGCGCGGCCAAACGCACAGGGTTGCTGCGCAGCAACTTCGAGCCACGCACTTCGCTGATTTGCTCGCCCAATAATTCTTTGATGCGGTCGCCCAGTTGGCCAAGCGTTGCTGCTGAGAGCGAGCCTTCTAGCTCAACATCGTCGCCCGCAATATCGGCATCATCGACTGAGCGCAATTTTTTGCCTTGGAAATCGCGCAAACTGGAGATGACAAAGCTATCAATCGTTTCATGCATCAACAGCACTTCGTAGCCGCGTTCGTTGAAATAATCGAGATGTGGCGAACGGCGGGCAGTTTCCACGTTGTCGGCAATCACATAATAAATATCTTCTTGGCCTTCCTTCATGCGCTCAACATACTCGCTGAGCTTGGTCAAGCCCTCGCCGCTGGTCGAGTGGAAGCGCAATAGTGGCTCAATTTGGCTGCGCGTGCCAGGATCGGTAACCAAGCCTTCTTTGAAATATGGCCCAAATTCACGCCAGAAGTCAGCAAACTTTTCGGCATCGTTTTCGGCCAAGGTTTCAATTTCTTTGGTAATTTTGTTGGTCACAATTTTGGCAATTTGGCGTAATGTGCCGCTGCTTTGCACGGTTTCACGCGAGACATTCAACGGCAAATCTTCCGAATCGACCACACCTTGGACAAAGCGCAGATGTTTGGGCAACAATTCTTCGTTGCGCTCTTGGATCAGCACCTTGCGCGAATAAAGTTTCAAACCTGGATCAGGAATTTGGCGCATCATGCCTTGCTCACGTTTGGCGGGCAAGAACAAAATTGCGTGCAAATCGACCGGAGCATCGGTACTAATGTGAATTGTGCTCAATGGCTCGTTGAAATCCATCGTGGTTTGGCGATAGAAATCGTTATATTCTTCTTGGGTGACTTCGCGTGGCTGCTTGCGCCAAAGCGCCGTGCGTTGGTTGAGCACTTTCTTTTCGTCGCCCTCAGCCGAATAAATTGGGAAGGCCACAAAATTGGAGTGTTGGCGCACAATTTGGTCAAGTTTCCAGCGTTCGGCATATTCTTCGGCATCTTCTTTGAGCACAATTTCGATCGTCGTGCCGCGTTCGCTGCGTTCGGCTGCTTCCAAGGTGTAGGTTGCTTCGCCGCGCGATGTCCAGCGCCAAGCAGTTGCATCGGGCTGATACGACAGCGAGGTGACCCGCACTTCATCGGCAGCCATAAACACCGAGTAGAAGCCTACGCCAAATTGACCAATAATTTCGCTGCTGTTGGTTGGGTTGGCTTCGCCCAACTTTTGCAAAAAGGCTTTCGCGCCAGATTGCGCCACCGTGCCCAAATTCTTGATCATATCATCGCGGGTCATGCCGATACCCGTATCGCTGATCCGAATGATCCGCGCATCTTTATCGGCTTCCAACGTGATCGCCAATTCAAGCTCGGGGTCGCGCACATCTTGGTTGGTCAACATCTCAAATTGCACCCGATTCAAGGCATCGGAAGCATTCGAGATTAATTCGCGCACAAAAATCTCGCGGTGGGTATACAGCGAGTGAATCAGAATATGCAAAACTTGTTGGATTTCAGCCTGGAATTGAAACTGTTCGCGCTCATTGGCAACATCGTGTTGCTCAGCCATAGGTCGCTACTCCTTATAAAACGCTTAATTGGGCTTAAACCGCTAGGCCGATTGTAGCATAGCCATGCCTACCACGAGAAGCTTGCTACGTTAGCGTTGTGTTGGAGATGTGCCCTAAGACCGAGGCCAAGCCCGCCAAAACTTGGTATAAACCAGCTATTGTTTTGATTTGGAGGCAATTTATGCAAACACTATCAACTGCTGCTGGCATTGTTCGGGTTGAGCAACAGCAAGGATAGCCCCGAAAGGTCAATTAATGGTCAATGGGAGTAATCGCGCTGCGGCTCAGCCAGCTGGGCTGAATTTTTTTAGCAGGAGTTGCATGTGCAACCGCAAGCGCGTTTTAGCTATTTGGTTTTATCGTTTGGTACTCGACTGCTCTTAAGTTGTATTTTTACCGCCTCAATGCTCTATCGAATTCAAGTGCTCCAGCTTGATCCATTGCAATTGGTTTTAGTTGGCACAATGCTTGAGGCTGCCGCCTTCGCCTTAGAAATTCCCACGGGTGTGGTTGCCGATGTCTATAGTCGGCGATTGTCGGTCGTGTTGGGAGTAGCCTTTTTGGGCTTGGGAGCGCTCAGCGAGGTTTGGCTGGGCAGTTTTGTTGGCAGTTTGTTAGCGCAAGTTGTTTGGGCCTTGGGTTATACCCTCATGAGCGGCGCGACCGAAGCTTGGATCACCGATGAACTCGGAGTTGAAGTGGTTGAAGCGTTGTTTCTCAAGGCCGCCCAACTCAACAGCATCGCCAGTTTGCTTGGCATCGGGCTGGGGGTGGCGTTGGCAACTATTGGCTTGGTTTGGCCAATCGTTGGTGGTGGCCTCGCTTTGGTTGGTTTAGCGATCAGCATTCGCTGGTTTATGCCAGAAACCCAGTTTAGCCCAGCGCCAGCTGCTGAACGCCAAAGTTGGGGCCGCTTCGGCGCAACCCTCGGCCATGGTTGGCAAGCGGTACGAGGACAACCAGTATTATTGAGTATTATGGTGATGAGTGCCATCGCCGGAGCCGCTTCTGAAGGCTACGATCGGCTGTGGGAAGCGCACTTGCTCAACAATATTGGCCTACCAACATGGCTTGATCTCCAGCCAGTTAGCTGGTTTGGTGCAATCGCCGCACTGGGAACCTTGGCTAGTTTGGTGGCAGTTATCGTGATCAAACGCTTAGCCAGCAACACCACCGAGCGCAGTATTTGGCTGTTACGCTGGCAATATGGCTTGTTGGCAGCAGGCTTGCTTGGTTTAGCGCTCACCCAACAATTTGCTATAGCCTTATTTTGGATTATGCTCATTCGCATGCTACGTCAAAGCATTCAGCCGCTGTATAGTGCTTGGCTCAATCGGCTGATTGAAAGTCGCAGCCGTGCGACAATTATTTCGATCAATAGCCAAGCTGATGCCTTTGGCCAGATTCTGGGCGGCCCGATCATTGGCTTAATCGCTAGTCGCATGGGACTCCCAGCGGCGTTTGTGGCAGCAAGTTGCTGTTTATGGCCAATGCTGGTGTTATTACGGCAGAGGCAACTAAACCGCCAATAAATTAAAATTATTCGGCTTAAATCGATCAGTCATGTGTGTAGTTCGCTGCACCATGGCTGATTTTTTTAATTTTTAGTAGTCAACAAAAACCTAACAACTCAATAACAACTTAATAATTGTCGCATACCTGTCGCATGCCATTCACGGAGTTGTCGCACTGCGAAAGCGAAGCTGTATCCAGACCAAAATTGATACAGCTTAGGAGGCTCCCAGTGTACAATTCATCAACGATTAGCCGCCGCATCGCTCTCGCCTTCGTAACCTTCGGCCTGATTTTTGTCAGTTTTGTTTACACTGCCCTCACAAGCAGCCAAACACCCCAATTTGGTACACCAGCCGCCGCCAACACTGCTTGGCAATGGGGCGATATCGAAGGCATTACCGTCACCCAACAACTGCAAACTGCCCCACTCAATACTGCTTGGCAATGGGGCGACATCGAAGGCATTACCGTCACCCAACAACTGCAAACCGCGCCACTCAACACCGCTTGGCAATGGGGCGATATCGAAGGTATTACGATGACACACCAACTGCAAACCGCGCCACTCAACACCGCTTGGCAATGGGGCAACATCGAATCAAGCAAAGGGATGCTTTAATTGAAGAGGAGAACGCGGCATGGACACAACAAGCTTTCCTGAATTTTGGCACTCCATCCCGCGTGACATTGCAGCCCTGATGCCAAACTCACCCGAATTACCCTACGACGCACATTTGATCTTAAATTCGATCGCTCGCCATTCGCATGAACTATATCAACATTCGCTGCGGGTTGGCCACATGGCTTGGCATATGAGCCATAGTTTGGGTGTACCAACCTATGAACGGCAGCAGATTTGGTTGGCAGCACTGTTGCATGATTGTGGCAAAACCCGCATGCCACGAAGCTTGCTGTTTTGCCCACCGCCAGGTAGCCCACATTGGGAAGTTGCGCTCTATCAACAGCATGTCAACGAAAGCCTTGATGTTTTACATGCTTATCCCACGCTGCATTTGCTCATTCCCTTAGTGGCTGAGCATCACGAACGGATTGATGGCACAGGTTTTCCACGTGGCAGCAAATATCCAGCCCGTAGTGCCCAAATCGTGGCTTTGGCCAATGCGCTCGACCATTTGCGAGCACAACCAAGCAGCCTTAGCCCCAATCTGCAAGGCTTAATCGATCAAGCGATTGATCACCATTGGGATTCAGCAGTGGCTGCGACGGCGCTTAGCGCTTGGCAGCAAACGAAGCTGGCTGAGGTTGGATAAGCGTCTCTTGCCATTCGGCAGCTTGTTGGCGCAAGCGACCACGCACCAAAGCCAAGGCATCAGCCGATTGATCTGCTGCAATCCAGCATCGCCCTAGGCGCTGAGCCACTGCCGCCGTCGTGCCTGAGCCACAACAGAGATCAGCTACCAGATCGCCTGAATTGCTTGCTGCGAGAATAATTCGCTCCAGCAAGCGTTCGGGCTTTTGGGTGGGGTAGCCCAAACGTTCAGCAGCCATGGGGTTGAGCATCGGAATATCCCAAACATCATCGACGGGCGTGCCATCGGGATGCGGCAAATAACGCTTGCCAGCCGCCGAACGAATGCCGGCCTTGGCAAAACCACTGCTGGCTTTATACGGTTGACGCATTGCTTGGAGATTAAATGTCCAGTGTTGCGGATGTTTGCTATACCACAAAATTGTATCGTGTTTATGCGAAAAACTGCGTCGTGCTCGCCCGCCGCCTGTGTAATGCCAAATAATTTCGTTGCGAAAGCACTCGAAACCCCACGTTTGGTCAAGCAGCACTTTGGCATAATGCACCGCCCGCCGATCAAGGTGCAAAAATAACGAGCCATGCTCAGCCACAATTCGGCGAGCAGCCACCAAACGTTGCTCAAGCCAAGCCAAATATTCAGTTAAGCCACCTTGCCAACGATCATCAAAAGCTCCAGCGCTATCGGCAAACACCCGACCAGCAGCAAATGGCGGGTCAAGATACAACAGATTGATCGATTGAGGCGCGATTGAGCCGATAACATCGAGCATTTCGCCTTGGATAAGCTGATTTGATTGCTGCGAATTCACGCCAAGCCCTTCTAAACTATGCTAACGATTGAATCAACAAATTGGCCAAGCGTTCGCGACTGGTCGTTTCAAGTTGATAGAGATCTTGCTCAATGTTAGTTTGGGTCATGAGTAAGGTGTGTTGGCCTGCCTGCAATAAACTATATTCACGGCTCAACACCTGCTGACCTTGATAGACCACTGCATTGAAAATCGTGGTGGTATGTGGTTGGCTCAACAACTCGATCAAACGGATGGCTGCTTCAGCCGAAACACCCGAATTGCCCAAGGCTCGTAGGGCAGCTTGTTCCTCGCTTTGTTCAACCAAACTACGGGCTTCGGCCAAAACCGTGCTTTGAATATGCCAGCGCACACTTAACTCAGCACTTCCCGCGTAGCCACACCAATCAAGGCTGTAATTTGCTAGTTGTGCCAACGAACCAAAGGCCTGCAAACGCTGCATATCGGAATTGAGCACCTCGTGGAAAACCACTGAATCGGCGTGTTTATGCCCAAATGCTTGCAGCACCGACCCATTATGTTGCACATGATGGATGATCAAACTGCGCTGGGGGTAAGCACAGGTTGCGACCAAGGCCAGCGGATCACGGGCGATCATCAACATTCCATCTTGGTCGGATTGAGCAAGCTGGCGTTGGCGCAGTGCGGCTTCGCCAAGCTGTAATAATTGAGCGTGCTCAGCAGGATTTTGGGCTGGAGCAACCCCCATAATACTTGCTGCACTAACCACAGCACAAATTGTCACAATTTCGGCGCGGCTTAACTCAACTACTGCGCTCATACCAACCTCCAAACATCAACAAAGCTCACTCCATTGTAACGGCAAACTGGGCGAGGCCATGCTAAAATGCGCTGAGCATTGCAACCCAACTAGCACAAGGAGATGGTTTGATGCAATTGACAATTCTGGGGTGTGGTGGCTCGATGGGCGTGCCAATGTTGGCCTGCGACTGCGTAGTCTGTACATCAACTGAGCCACGCAACCAGCGCACCCGCACCGCTGCCTTGATTCAAAGCCCAACCACAACCATTTTGATCGATCCTGGCCCAGATTTGCGGCTTCAAGGCTTGCGCCATAATTTGCAGCAGCTCGATGCAGTTTTAGTCACTCATCCGCATCAAGACCATATTGGTGGCATCGACGATTTGCGGCCATTTACCTTGCATACCCAACGAATGTTACCGCTGTATGCCAACCAATTTACCCTCGATCGCATTCGCTACCAATATGATTATGCCTTTGCCAGCGGCGAATCGGCTTCAACTCGCCCGAGCTTGGGCTTGAATCTGCTTGATGGCTCAGCGTTACAGATTGGCGATGTGCCGATTATTCCCTTGCCGATTGATCATGGTGATTGGCAGATTTTAGGCTTTCGAATTGGCGATTTGACCTATATGACTGACGTGAGCCATATTCCAGAGCCAACATTTGAGATGTTGCATGGCGTAAAGAGCTTAATTATCGGAGCGCTGCGCCATGAACCGCATCCATTGCACTTTACGGTTGAGCAAGCACTGGCTGCGGTAGCACGAATTCAGCCAGAACAGGCCTTTTTTGTGCATATGAGCCATAGCCTTGATTACAACACTGAGCATGCCACGCTACCCAAGCATGTTCAATTAGCCTATGATGGCTTGGTGTTGCCAATTGGAGAATGAGACTTTTTGATCGCGAAATGAGACTTTTGCTCAGCGGCGGGCTGCTATGCTACAGCCATCGGAATCAAGAAGGAGTGTAGCAATGCAACGACAAACTCGCCAACTTTGGCGCTCGACGCTGAGCCTGTTAGGAACGGTCGGATTAATAGCCAGTAGTTTTTCAATCACCACTAGTTCAATTTCGGCCCAGACGAGCGGCAGTGCCCAACCATGTTTGAGTGGCGATCCATTCCAACTGGCCGCGCTCAAAACCAAACTTAGCCAGGTCAATCCACCCAGCGGCGTTCAACGAGTCAATCGCACATTGACGGTCGAATTTATCACCACTGGCGTGTTGACTGATGAAGCGCCAACTATGCCAGTGCTCCCTACCGAAGTTGGCGACGATGAGCCATACGAACGCGAGCCAGTGCCTGCTTCAACTGCCACCTTCCGCGTGTTCAACACATTAACTTTGAACGAATTTCGGGTGGTGATGCAAGCCAGCACAGTCGGCACAATTCGCGATTGCTACGAGCGCAACGATTTGCTCAATGGCAAAATACCCACCGATTACACTGGCGATATTGATGCACCACCGCCACCACAACGCAGCAAGCAAACCGAAGTGTTCACACCGTTTGGCTGGAGCAATGGCGACGATAATCGTGAATTAAAAACCAACCATACCCAATTTCCATTACGCACAATCAGCCAATTTTCACGGGTGAGCGGCAACCAAGATTCCAACTGTACCGGGACTTTTGTAGGGCCACGTCACTTGATTACCGCCGCCCACTGTATCAATCGTGAAGCAACCAATGTTTGGTTTACCACCAAAGTTACGCCTGGCCGGAATGGCACGGGCACAGGCTCAGCACCGTATAACTCAACCGTGATCATGCCCAATCCACAGCCACCAGTGGAATCATGGTATTGGACCTTTGAAGAATGGCGCGATCCAAACCAAAACAATCGCACTCGCTGGGACATTGGGATGATCGTTGTACCTGATCGTTTGGGCGATACCACTTCATGGATGGGCGTTGCTCCACGTACAGCGACCTATTTGAAGAATACAACCAGCTATAATCGTGGTTACCCTAACTGTAATGGCGACGGAGCGACTCGTGGCAATGCTCCAGCTGGCTGTCAAGTTGCTCGAATGTATGGTGATCCTGGCAATTGTGGGGCACGTTGGTTCAAGAACCTTGATGGTGATGGTTGGTCACGGCGCTACGATGTGAAATGTGATGCCAGCGCTGGTCATAGTGGCAGCCCAGTTTATCATTATGAATACAGCGCCCACCACGGCAAAGATATTCCGGTTGTGTCAGCAGTGATTATCACCGAAGAATGTTTCACCTGTTCGAATCTGAATTCATATGTCAATACGGTGCGCCGCGTAACGCCTTCAGTCATCGACAACTATGTCGCCTTACGCGAAATCTTCAACTAGCAAACCCAAGCATCCACAACAAAGCCCGCTGCAACTCGTGCAGCGGGCTTTTATTTAGTTACGCAACGGCGTTCTGTGGTTGCGTCAATACTGTCGCTAGTGGCTGGAGTCGGAGGATGAGACTTTTTAATCGTGAAATGAGACTTTTGCCATGGGTCGCGCTGCTATGCTATATCCATCAAATTAAGAGTGAATCTCTTATTGGAGGATGGAACGATGGTTGCTCGACAAATAGTAAAAGCGGTTGCCGCTGGATTGCTCGTCGTTGGATTAAGTACTCCCGCCTTTGCAAGTGGGACGTTGACCAATAAATTTACCGATTACAACACTGTTGATGTGAAGGACACGGTAAATGTGATGGACTACGGGATGGCCACAGCAATTGGTGACTTCGATGATATTGCTGGAGTTCAGACCTTTGTCAGCGCTGTGCGCAAAGATGATGGCAATCTGCGGGTCAGTGCTTATTACGTCAATACCACTACCAACACAAAACTTGGGGCCGATATCGAAGATGGCGGGGCAATGAACGATGTCGCAATTGATCGCGTTGGTAGCTCAGGTCTCGTGGTTGCGGCTGTGGAGATGAACGACAGGAGCCTGAAGTTCATTGCCTACGATGTTACGACCGGAACGAATGGTCGAACGATTGATCGGCTCAATGATCATATTCCCTCGATTCCCGATTTATCCTTTGTCTCAGATGTGCAAATTGCTCGCGTCGGTTCGCTGAACAGAGGACAGTTTGTGACGATCGTCCGCCGACAAGACGGCACAATGCGGTTAGATTCGTGGAAAGTTGTACGCAACAATAACAACACAGTTACCTTTACATGGCTTGATTTTGTGGACGGAGGACTTCAGATCGGCGATGAGATCGCGATGATCAGAAATACAACCAATCTCTGGCAGTTTGCAACCGTCCATAAGAATAGTAACGATCTTATGAACATTCGCGTCTGGAACGTAGATCAAGATGCAAGTGGTTCGATCAATTTTCTTTCAGGCGTTGTCTATGGCACATCAATCGAGGGCTTCGATGTAGCCTTTTCAAGTCAACGGCTCCTCACTGCCCGCTATAAATCTGATGGGACAACGGTGATTGAAATGTGGAATGTTGATCCGTTCACGAATCAAATCTCATTGGATGCAAGTGGCTCATTATCAACTGGATCAAGTAATGGTGTCCAAATCTTTGATATGGGCGGTGGCGATTTGGTCTTACTCCGAGAAAATATCCTTGGGTCTTTGTTTCAGAATACGCTGAGCACCTCGGGTTCAGTTATCACCCTTGATCCTGGTGGAGATCAACATATGTTTACCGATGGGTTTAGTGGGGTCGATGGTGGTGACGGACGTTTGTTTTACGCAATTGCTGATGCGGATGTGAACAAACTCACCCACCAATTATGGCTCCATCAATAAATAACCAAGCATCCACAACAAAGCCCGCTGCAATCTATGCAGCGGGCTGTTGGCATTATTGGCGACCTTCTTTTTTGCGCTGACGATGATATTTCGCCATTGCCCGCCCCCATTCTTTGGCCTTTTGTTGGCGCGGATTGGGCGGTGGGCGATCATCATTTTTGCGTTCGCGGCGCTCAGCTATTTCTTCAGTTTCTTGGTCTTCCAACCACTCTTCATTCAAATAATTGCGTGTTTGGCCTTTCATGGCGACAGCATACTCCTCAATAGAAATTGATTCCGCAACGACGAGCGCTACGGGGAGCCTGCCCCAGGGCCGATTTAAATTAGGCTATCGTGCCCCAGCTACTTAGAGCTCCCCGTTTGAGAACACAATTACAGCAGCCATATGCACCCTCCTTGGTTTCAAAATGTCATCTGGTCGATAGTGTAAATAGCATACCAATTTTTTGGCTCCATCGCAAGACTGAATTTTAGCCCAAAAGGTGTTAACTTGCCTACCCTGATTAACCAAAAAACCACCCCTATGACCTAGCATAGAGGTGGTTTGAGCGAAGCGAGCGCGGTTTACTCGACGGTGAACTCACCATCGACTACGCCATCATCAGCGGCCTTGGCGTTGGCAGGTGCACCAGCAGCAGCAGCTTGGTCGCTGTACTGGGCTTCGCCAATGCTCATCAAGGTTTGTTGCAAGGTAGCCATTGCAGATTGAATCCCAGCATCATCCTCGGCAGCAATCTTCGAGCGCAAGTCGGCAATTTGGGCTTCGGCTTGGCTCTTGGCGCTTGGGTCAACCTTATCGCCGAGGTCGTTGAGCGTTTTTTCAGCTTGATAGGCAATGTTATCAGCTTGGTTTTTCAGCTCAATCTTGGCACGACGAGCTTGGTCGGCTGAAGCATTCGATTCAGCATCACGCACCATTTTTTGCACATCGTCTTTGCTCAGGTTGGTGCTAGCGGTAATCGTGATCTTTTGCTCTTTGTTGGTGGCTTTATCTTTGGCCGAAACGTTGATAATGCCGTTTGCATCAATATCAAAGGTCACTTCGATTTGTGGCACACCACGTGGCGCAGGCGTAATCCCTTGCAATTGGAAGCGAGCCAAGGTCATGTTGTCGCCAGCCATCTCGCGTTCGCCCTGCAAAACGTGAATATCAACCGCAGTTTGGCCATCAGCCGCCGTGCTAAATACTTCCGATTTGCGGGTTGGGATGGTGGTGTTGCGATCAATCAACTTGGTCATGATCCCACCAAGGGTTTCCACGCCCAACGACAATGGCGTTACGTCAAGTAAGAGCACATCTTTGACTTCGCCGCCAAGCACACCAGCTTGAATTGCTGCGCCGATTGCCACCACTTCGTCTGGGTTCACACCCTTATGTGGATCTTTGCCGGTCAGTTTGCGCACTAATTCTTGCACCACTGGCATCCGGGTTGAACCACCGACCAAGACCACTTCATCAATTTGGGTGGCCTTCAAGCCAGCATCTTTGAGCGCTTGGGTAAATGGCCCTTTGAGCCGTTCGGTCAAATCAGCGGTCAATTGCTCGAACTTCGAGCGGGTCAAGTTGGTGACCAAGTGCTTGGGTCCGCTGGCATCTGCCGTAATAAAGGGCAGGTTGATTTCGGTTTCCATGGTCGTCGAGAGTTCCATCTTGGCTTTTTCAGCAGCTTCTTTCAAGCGTTGTAAGGCTTGCTTATCGCTGGTCAGGTCAATGCCTTGATCTTTTTTATACTCGTCGATCAACCATTTAACAATCCGATGGTCGTAGTCATCGCCGCCAAGGTGAGTATCGCCATTGGTTGCCTTGACCTGAATCACGCCATCGCCAACTTCGAGCACTGAAACGTCGAATGTACCGCCACCAAGGTCGAAGACCAAGATCGTTTCGTCGTTCTTTTTATCGAGACCATAGGCCAAAGCCGCAGCGGTTGGCTCGTTGATAATCCGCAATACTTCCAACCCAGCAATTTGACCAGCATCTTTGGTTGCTTGGCGTTGAGCATCGTTGAAATAGGCTGGCACGGTAATGACCGCTTGGCGCACAGGCTCGCCCAAATATTGTTCAGCATCGTTTTTGAGCTTTTGCAAGGTCATAGCTGAAATTTCTTGGGGTGTGTAATCCTTGCCAGTGCGTGGTACGCGTACCCGAGCATCGCCGCGTGGGCCATTGACAATTTCGTATGGAACCGTGCTGCGTTCTTGGGTTGCTTTATCAAACTCCAAGCCCATAAAGCGCTTGATTGAGAAAATAGTATTTTCGGGGTTGACGGTTGCTTGCCGCTTGGCAGTTTGCCCAACCAATCGTTCGCCGTTTTTCGAGAAGGCCACAACTGATGGTGTGGTGCGACCACCTTCAACGTTTGCAATAACCGCTGGATCGCCACCTTCCATAACAGCGACTACCGAGTTGGTTGTCCCCAAGTCGATCCCTACAATCTTTGCCATAGCGGTTAATCCTCCAAAAATGTGTTTATTGATATGTCTAATGTGTTTGTATGTTTGTTGGAACAGGCGGCGTTTACTGCCCGACCTGTGTATGGAGTATAGCCGATCATCCACTAGAACAATATAGATGGAGTGTTAGTTTTGTGTAAGAGATGGTTAACAGGGAGAAAATCAAAAGGCAGAAGGCAGAAGGCAAAAAGAACGAGGGATGAAGTTGAGAATATAGAAGATAGAGCCTAGAGGCAGGTTTAACGCAGAGGCGCAGAGAATGTGAGGTTTTTGGATCTAGAAGAATAATCAAAACAATCTGGGCAATTCGTGGCTAAAAAATAATCCTTCGCGATCTTCGTGTCCTTCGTGGTTTCGCGTTCTTTGTGTCCTTTGTGGATCAAAAAAGGGATCAGTTGCCTGATCCCAACAACTGCTCTAAATAGGGCGTAACACCCCAAAATTGCTTAAGTGCCTGATATTCGGCCACGGCTTTGGAATCAGGTTTTTTGCTACGAATAGCCCGAATCATTAAATTCTTGCCAGTCTGCTCTGCATCAACAAACTCAATAATCTCGCTACGATAGCCATTGATCCGCAACAGTTGCGCCCGCAGGCTGTCGGTCACTAAATCGGCGGTGCGCTGGCGAATGCTGCCATGGCGCAACATGGAGTTGAGCACCTCGGCTTGAATTTGATGCGTCAGATGTTTATGGCAACAAGGCACACTCAAAATTGCTTGGGCTTGGCTGCGAATCGCCAAAGCCAAGGCATCGTCGGTGGCGGTATCGCAGGCATGCAACGAAAACACCACATCTGGCTGCTGCTCAGGCTGCCAATCGGCTAAGGGCATGGCGATAAATTGCATATCGGTGTAGCCCAATTCTTCTGCTTGAGCGCGACATTTAGCAATTAAATATTCGTTTGAATCAACCCCAATCACCACCGCCGCTAAGCCACGAATGTTGACCAAATAGTGATAGGCCGCAAAGGTCAAATAGGCCGAGCCACAGCCAGCATCAAGAATTCGCAACGGTTGCTCAGGGCTGGGTTTGAGATCAAGCTCATCGAACACCCGCAAAAATTCATTGATTTGGGTGTATTTTTTGCTCATGCTGGCACGAATCACCCCATCGTTGGTCATAATGCCCGTTTTTTGTAAATAGGCATCAGGGCTATCGCTGGGCAAAGGCAAGGCTTTAACGTGGTTATGGCGCAAATCTGGAGCCGCCGCTTGATTGCGGACTCGACTAATAATCACTTTGCCCTTTTTGCTCCGTTGGATTTGGATGCGTTCGCTGGTGGTTTCCAGCGTAATATTGCTCAGCGGAATCGCAATAATCTCACCGAGGGCGCTGCTGGCTTGCTCGATTGCGTAATTTTTGGTGATATTTTGACGCTGGTCAAAATAGGCTGCTTGCCAAGCGCGGCCTTGTTTCAATTGCACAGGCCGCACCACCACCCGTTGCCAACGTAGATCGGTGGCACGGGCAGCACCACTCATGGTCAGGCGCACAAAATCGTCAGTTAACGCCAACGCGATCAACTGCTCATGATAATTTTCTGGTGTTAGTTGCATGGAATTAACTCAATGTGGCGACGCTAAGACGTACTTAATTGGTATTGAGTAGCCTAGCGCCACCAAAAATTGGCCTTGATTTAGTTGGCTGCTTGGCGTTTTTTGCGCCAAATTTTATAGCCGATAAAGACCACCGCCAAACCGACCAAGGTTGCAGGCACGGCAATCACTGCTGCTTCGCCGATCTCCTTAAACACTGAATCGACTTGGACTTTGGTGGTAAAAACCATCTCGCCTTCAGGAGCGCCCAGCACTAAGCGCATTGTCCATTGATCGCTAATCGTAAAGCGCAGTCGGTCGCTGGTATAGCGGCCTGCGTTACGATCTTGATTTTCCGGCAGCATGGTAAATAATTCTTCGCGGCCAATGCTATCGGGCGCGGCATAGAGCTGCACCAAATTAAGCGGCGAAGGTTGGCCCGAGGTCGCATCGGTAATCACAACCCGCAACAGCGCCTCACCAACTGCTGGTGGATTTGGGGCAAGGGTGGCGACAACCCGATACGCTCCGCGAACTTCGTCGATCAACACTTGCTCGTTTGGATTATCCGCGAAAGCGCGGTTGGGCAGGAGCACCAGCAGCGCTAGTGCCACAAACAGAAATCGTAGAATGCGCATACTTCCCTATGGTACAATGCTTCAGCCTGCGCCATTGGCGGCGCATTGCCTGTAGTATATCGCGATTTTAACCAAACCTGTCGTGGGGATGTCATGTTTTTAATTGTTGGGCTGGGCAATCCAGGTGAGAAATATCTGAATAATCGGCATAATGTGGGCTTTCAATGTGTAGCCGAGTTTGCCCGTCGCCATCATTTAAGTTTCGATGGCAAGCGCTCCGATGCCCGCATTGCTGAGGGCTTGGTCAATGGCCAACGCGTGGCCTTGGCTCGCCCGCAAACCTTTATGAACGATAGTGGCAAATCAGTCGTCGGCCTCGTAAATTGGTACAAAATCGACCCAGCCAGCGAATTATTGGTGGTTTACGACGATTTAGATCTGCCTTTTGGCACGATCAAGCTGCGCAATCAAGGTAGTTCTGGTGGTCAGCGTGGCATGAATTCGATTATTCAATTGCTGGGAACTCAAAAATTTGCCCGCTTGCGCTTTGGCATTGGCCGCCCACCTGAAGGTTGGGAAGTGATTAATTTTGTGCTCGGCAATTGGAATGCTGCCGAACGCGAAACCTTGCCAAAACTCTACGATCGGGCGGTTGAGGCCTGCGAATTGTGCTTGAGTGATGGCGTGACCAAAGCCATGAACGCCGTCAATGGCGAAGCCCCCAAGAAAAGTAAAGATCAAGCAAAGGAGCCAGCCAATGAGCAACCACGTTGATTATGCCCAAGCTCGCAGCTATTGCCTGAGCCTTGACGACGTAATTGAAGATTATCCATTTGGGATTGAACCCTTGGTGTTTAAAATTGGCGATGAGCGCGGCAAAATGTTTGCCCTACTTGTTCGCAGTGAGCCAGCCCAAATTAGCCTGAAATGCGATCCTGATCGGGCTGAGATGTTGCGCGAACAATATCCAGCGATTACGGCTGGCTATCATTTAAATAAGCGCCATTGGAACACAATTGTGCTTGATGGCAGCGTGCCCGATGAGGAATGTTTGGCGCTGATCGCCCATTCCTATGATTTAGTCCGGCCAAAACGGCGTAAAGCCTAGGCTTTTCCCTCACCCCCAACCCCTCTCACTGTGGCGGGCGAGGGGAGCTTGATTTAAGTTCATTTGAGGTTGATTAATGCTGCCGTTGCAGATTGTACCAGTGCGTAATGCCCGCCAGCGGCAACAATTTATTCATTTTCCGTGGAAGGTTTATCGTGGCGCAAACCCCGATCCGTTGTGGGTTCCGCCCTTGTTAATCGAACGCGAACGCTTTTTTAACCCCAAACATGGCGGTTTTTTTGCCCATGGCGATGTGCAATTGTTTCTGGCGCAGCGCGGCACGGAAATTGTTGGCACAATCTCGGCCCACATCAATTTTCTGCATAATCGCACTCACAACGAGCACATTGGTTTTTTTGGTTTTTTCGAGGTGCTCGATGACCCCGAAGCTGCCGCTACACTGCTGCAAACTGCCTGTGCTTGGGTGCGTGATCGCGGCTATAAAGCGATTCGTGGCCCTATGAACTTCTCGATTAATGATGAATGTGGCTTGCTGATCGAAGGCTTTGAGCTAGCCCCTGTGATGATGATGACCTATAATCCAGCCCGTTATGTTGAATATATCGAGCATCAAGGTTTTGGCAAGGCGATCGATTTATATGCCTGGATCGTCGATCAGCGCAGCTATGCCGAAAAAGGGCGTGGGGCGAAAATCGAGCGGGTGGCAGCCTTAGCCCAAGCCCAAACTGGCTTAACTTTTCGCAAACTGAATATGCGACGTTTTGCCGAAGAAGTTGAGGCGGGCTGGCACGTTTATAATCAGGCTTGGGCCAACAATTGGGGCGCAATTCATATGACCTTGGCTGAATTTCGCCATTTAGCCTATAGCTTCAAGCCTTTTCTCGACCCCGAAGTGATGATTGTGGCCGAAGATCAGGGGCGCATGGTAGGCTTACTGATCGCTGTGCCCGATATTAATATTCCGTTGCGCTACAGTGATGGACGCTTATTGCCATTTGGCTGGCTCACGATGTTGCGGCGCAAACGCGAAATCGACCAAATGCGGGTGTTGATTATGGGGGTTTTGCCCGAATATCGACGACGCGGGATCGATGCAGTTTTTTATCGTGAAGTGCGCAATGCAGGCCTCAAGCGCGGCTATCATACCGCCGAAATGTCGTGGATTCTTGAAAATAACGATGTGATGAACAATACGATTGCTGGTTTAGGCGGGCGGCGCTATAAAACCTATCGCATTTACGAAAAAAAGCTTAGTTAAATTGATCGGGAGCAACCAACAGGTTGCTCCCGTATTGCAAGGCAAGGGCTACGAGCATAGCCACTGCTCTTAACGCCTCAGATAGTCAAATTACTACCAGGTTGCTGGCGGATCACTGGCAGGAAAACTGGTATCGACCGCTTTATCTTCATTCTCAAGCGATTCTTCTTTGTTAGTTTTGGCCTCAACCTTGAGCTTATCGCTATATTCAGGATTGTTAGCATTGGGCTTTTCGCCAACCGCATTGGCCTTGACCGCCGTGCGTTCTTCTTCATCCTCAATTACCTTGCGGAACCGTTCAAGATCTTCGGCAATCGCCTTTTGGGGATCGTTGCCAAACAATTTGGCGACAGCCTCACCAACCGTGCCTGCTGGTGGTTGATAATCGAGCTGCACGCGCACTTCAGTTTGTTCATCGCTCAAGGCATTAAATTCAACTCGACCTTGATTGGGCAACGTTGAGTTGGGCAATGAACGCCAAGCGATATATTCATTCAGTTTGGCATCAGCAATTTCTGCATCCCACGAAATGCTCAAGCCCAGCGGAGCCTTGGCTTCCCAGTGGCTCGTGCCATTTTGAAACATCTTGACGCTATTGAGGTAATGCATAAATTTAGGCAAGTTTTCAAAATTGCCCCAAAAGCGAAACACCTCGGCGACTGGCTGATCAACCGTAATTGTCTGTTCAACGCTGATCGCCTTGGCTTGGTCTACGCCAGCCTGATCGGCATTGGTATGGTTGGTAGGAATTGGAATCCGTGGCGTTGCTGGGGCAGTAGGCTTGCTCCACATGGCTTGGGTCGTTGGTTCAGCTGTATTGATATTGAGCGCACTATAGACTGGGCAATGGCCAGTCAAGCCGCGCCACAAGAGCGGCGCACCACCAGCAATCGCCGCCAAGCTTACTGGCAAATGGCGACGCATAATTCCAAATGCAACCAACGCACTGCCGCTTGCTACCGAAAGCAAGCGCTCAGTTTGATGCACATTTTTCTCAGTAGCCATACAAAACTCCTTCACTAGCAGGCTATTGCAATCTACTGAGCACTATCGCAAGTTGCGTACCACAAGATTTGATCCACGAAGGGCACGAAGGACACGAAGAGCATGAAGTAATCGAAACCTCGAAGAACGCGAAGAGCACTAAGAATAAGGAATTAACGCTTAGTTTGAAGTTTATCAATCAACCACAGGCTATCACTAATTGTACTTTTAGGGGGTGCAGGGGGCTTTAATCCCCCTGCGTCTCCCGCCTTGAGGCGGGACGGAAGGGTGGTGATCAAATCTACCCTTGAAAAGCAACACCTCCCGTATTTCCCTCCGACGAAGGGGCGAAAGGATTGCAAACTATCAACATGGACTAATCAATCTGGCTCAGTTGATTATCTTGCCATTTGATATGGCCGCGCAGCAGCAACGAGGCCGAGCGCAGCTTGTAGATCATATCGTTGATAAAGTTACGCATAATGCGATAGCCAATCGCGGTGTTGGTGTCGCAGAGCGTCGAAAGTTCTGGGCCGTTGATCACTAACAAGGTGGTTGGATTCATGCTGGCAACCGCTGTAGCCGAACGGCTGCCACCGCCCAGCATGGCAATTTCGCCAAAAGCTTGCCCTTCGTAAGCGGTGTTGATCGTTGATAAACGATGTTGGCCGTCGGAGCCACGGGTTTGGACTTGAATTTCCACCGCACCATCGTGAACCACATACAAATCGTCGCCGTCACTATCTTCGCGGAAGATGATTTGGCCTTTTTTGGCCTTGGCAACTTTGCACAATTGGGCAATTTGGCTTAACTCGAGATCGTTTAGCCCAGCAAAAATATCGACGCGACGTAATACTGCAATCACACTACTATTCATCATTCCTCCGGCCTGGTTGGGGCGAGAATAAAAAGGCATCGAGATCGAGGGTGGTTTGGGTTGTGTTGGTTTCATGTTTTTCAGGGATAAAGCGCGGAATGGCGATGCAAAAGCGTGCGCCGCCGCTCGGAGCGCTATCAACCCAAATTCGCCCATTGTGCAGTGTAATAATTTCGCGACATAAATACAAGCCTAAACCCAAACCTTCGGTGCTCGATCCGGTACGGCGAATCCCCGGCACTCTGTAGTAGCGTTCAAACAAACGTTCGCGTTGGCCTTGTGGAATGCCTGGCCCTTGATCATCAACTTGGACATAGCCAAATTGTTCATCGCTAAACACTTGCACCCAAATGTTGGTTTGTTGCGGGCTATAGCGAATTGCATTAGTCAGAAAATTGGTAGCAACTTGGCGCAATTTTAGCGAATCGCCATAGACGACGCTCTGGTTGAGTTGCTCAAAATGTAAGGTATGATTGTTGGCGGTTTGGCGAGCATGGGTCACAACTGAATCAAGCAAGATCCCCAAATCAACCGCATCAAGCTGAATCGTATAGCGCTCGGCATCAATTCGTGAAACATCAAGCAAATTATCGACCAACTGCACCATAATATTGACTTGCTGGCTCAAGGTGATAAAGCCGCGCAAATCACGGCCTTCGCTGGCTTGCTTCAACTCGCGGCGCAGCAACAAATCGCTGTAGCCTTTGATTGCCGCCAGTGGTGAGCGCAGTTCGTGAGCAGCAACCGCTAAAAACTCATCCTTGGCCTCTTCCAAACGGCGTTGCTCGGTAATATCGCGAAACACGATTACTGCACCATCAAACGATGTTTCAGTACTATCAATTAATACTGAACGGCGCAACGGTGCACCGCTGAAGCTCAGCACCACATCTTGGTCTTGGCTGCCTGGCACAATTAAACGATAATCGCGGAACACTTCACCAGCCAAAGCGCGGGCAAATGGCAGCATATCAGCTTCGACAAACGTGCCATCAAGGTAGCGTGCGCCCGATTCGCTGCTGGTGGCTAAGGTGGGCAGAATTGAAATTTCCACCAAGCCCGCTGCGGTTTCGTTGGCCAGAATTAATTCGCCAACGCCATTACAAATTGCCACGCCATCAGCGATCGATTCGATCACCGTGCCCAGCCGTTGGCGTTCGCGTTGGCTTTCTTCGTATAAACGGGTATTGGCAATCGCGATGCCAATTTGCGAACCCATCGAAACCAGCGAAGGCCAATCGATATTATTCGAGAGCGTTTGGTAATTGCCATATAACACCAAAACCCCGACGATTGTGCCCCCAGCCAGCAAAGGCATGGCAGCGCGACCCATAATATCCTCGCCAAGATCGCTGGTGCTGATCACGGGTCGCAAGGTTGGCTGGCCGTAGTAAACGACATCTTCCAACACGCTGTTGGCTTGGCTCGAACCAAGGAGCAAAGCCTCGCGTTGCGGGAGTTGATGTTGCGCGGCTAAAGTCATGCTACGGCCACCAGGCGAGGCCAAACAAATTGCCCCACCATTGGCGCTGACTACCTCAATCACCACCAACAGCGCCACATTTAAGAGGTCGGGCAAGTCGGAAGAGGTGCTAATCGCGGTAACGACGGCATCGAGGGCGGCCAAACGGCGGCGCTGGCTACGGGCATCGGCCTGTTGACGCACTAACTGCAACAACGAACCAAGCTGATCAAGGGTTGGTTGTAGCCAAGCAGCCGAGTTAGCATTGATGCTGGGCTTGCTACTGAAAAGCTCAATCACGCCGCTGGGTCGCCCATTGCCGCCCAGCGTGAAACCGGTTACTTGAAATGAAATTGGCAGGAGCGCTCGCCAGCGATTGAATAAGGCCTCGCGGCGGCGACCCAATGCGCCAAACATGCTGCGATATTCGTCGGCGTTGCGGGCGCTGATCGCATGGCCTTCACTGACCACACGCCCAGCCAACGCCTCGCCGCTGCGCACTTGCAAAGCACTTAAGGCCTCGCGATCATCTGCACTAAAATCTTCGTGGTTGGCATTATTGAAGTGGCTTAGTAGGTAACGATGTGAAGTAGGACTATAAAACCACACTGCAATGGCATCAACAGCTAAAACCTGGCGCAATTTGGCACTGGCAGCAGTGATCAATCGCGCTGGATCATCAACATTCATAATATCGTTCATGACCCGTGAGAGCGCTAGCAGTCGCGCCTGAATCCGTTTGCTGCGCATAGTTTGGAGCTGTTGATGGCCGCGTTGCCGTGATCGTTCAGTCATCGCCGCTGTTCCTCGTCCCACGCAATGTTCCACGCGACTGCTCGCCGTAAACCATCGGCTAAAGCAACTTGGGGCGTGTAACCCAAGAGTTGGCGTGCTCGCCCGATGTTGGCCACATAGTAGGTTACTTCACCAGCGAGTTTTGACGGTTGCACGTTAATCGTTGCTTCAATTTGCAGAGCCTCGGCGATCAATTCGGCCATACGAACCAAGGTATTGCCTTCACCATAGGCTAAATTAAAGGTCTGATTGGCAACTTGGCCACTGACAATTCGCTCGATTCCGCGCACAATCCCATCGACACAATCATCGACATAGGTGAAATCGAGGGTTTTTTCACGCCCAAAGACGGTCACAGGTTGGCCGTCGCGCATGCGGCGAATGAACAAGGGAATTACCCGCTCCATGCGTTCGATGTCGTTATCGTAGCGCCCATAGACATTCGAGAAACGAAAAACCAAATAGGGCAAGTTGTAACATCGGGCATAGGAATAGATAAATGCTTCGCCGCTGATTTTTGAGGCCGAATAGGGGCTTTCGGTATAGACGAAATCGGCTTGGGCTTCTTCGGTTAAGTAGCGATGAATATCACCATAGACTTCGCGTGATGAGCTAAAAATGATTGGAACTTGTTGATGGCGACAGTATTCCAATACGTTGTAGGTGGTCATCACATTTTCCAACGCTCGATGGGGGTAGGTTACTAGTTCGTGGACTTTGGCATTGGCCGCCAAATGCACCACAACATCAGGCTTAGGATAGGGCACGCCGCCGATTCCGCCTTGGAAATCGCGGTAGGGTGCGCCAAGATCCTGAATCACATACTCAAAGGCTTTTGTCCACGTGTTGACCCGTTGATCAACCCCAAACACTTCATGGCCATCTGCGAGAAGGCGTAGCGCCAAATTGGTGCCAATCTGCCCACTGGAACCTGTGATCAAAACCAACACGGGAGACTCCTTGATTAGTATGTTGTGGCTGCGATTATAGCATGCGGATTTGGCTATGTGGAATGTGCCAGCCCACTGCACGCCGTACATGGGCTGGCAGCAGCGTTTTAGGCTTGTTGGTCGAGATAGGCGGCGATTAATCCTTCAACTTCGCCAGCTTCGGCGTGGCGTTCGGTTTGCAGTTTGCTATAGAGCAGTTGCCCATTAACTTCAACTTCAAAACAACCACCTTTGGCCGGAATCAGGCTCAGTTGCTGAATCGCTTGCCGATGGATTTCCAACAGTTGGGCTGCCAAACTGACAGCACGCGGGGTGTAGTTTCAATACATGCAAAAGGTAATGGTGATTTGCATAGGTTGTCTCCTAAATCAATCAAAGCATACAATTATTATAAGCCTGATCCGTAGAGCAAAGAACATAGCGCCTAGAACAGACATATATTCGGTGATCGAGGATCAGCATTTAACGCAGCGGCGCAGAGGCTATGAGCGGTCAGGGGTTAAGCATCAGCCAATAAGCATTGAAGCGTAATCATAATAATCTGTGCTAATCTGTGGCTAAAACAGTTTTCGCATTCTTCGCTGTTTAATAGAAATTTTTGCTGCTCACACCACGTCTTGCTGCTGAAAAGAACATAGAACATAGAGCATAAAACATACAGGGATTTTAAACATCATTCGTGCAATTCGTGTAATTCGTGGCTAAAAAGCCATCTTTGTGCTCTTCGTACTCTGTGTGGATCAAAAGCGCTCTTTGATCGCTAGCGATTCTGGAGAGCTTACAGTACACTTTTGAGCAAGGGCTTAATTAACTTAATTAAAAGGATCAACACGATGTCAAGTGCAATTTTATGGATTTCAATCGCAGTCGTGATGGGCTTAATGCTGTGGAGTTGGAGTAAACGCTCCGAACGCCCCAGCAGCATGATCAACTTCAATCAACCACCAATCAAACCAACGCAAACACCAAGTTTCGATTCAGCCAAACTTGATCAAGCTCAAATTCAGCTGTTGCTAAGCCAAGGCAAAAAGCTTGAGGCCATCAAACACGTTCGGCTCCAAACGAGCCTTGGCCTAAAAGAAGCCAAAGATTATGTCGAAGCAATCGAGCGTGGCCAAAGCCCGCTTAGCCCAGTCGTGGTTGAGCCACCAGTGCTGCAACTTCCCGAAGATCTCTTGCGTGAAGCCCAAATTGTTGCCCAGCAAGGCAATAAAATTCAGGCGATCAAAATGGTGCGTGAAGCAACCAAACTGAGCTTGAAAGAAGCCAAGGATTTGGTCGAAAGTTGGTAGAACGAAACCACGCTGGGCCAGAATCCAGCGTGGTTTTGAGGCATGGTTGCGTCAAGGCGACGCGAGGAGATCCGACAAGCTAGGCTTGTCCGCTGATCAGGCGTTTTTAGCACGCACCGCTAAGGCATGCTCAATCGCCCAGATTGATTGTGGTCGCATGTACATGCTGGCACGGAAAGTTCGTTCGATGCCCCATGCTTCCGGTGTGCGAAACCACAATCCAAGTTCATTATAGGTGGCGTTATAGGCTCCCCAAGCGGTTTGCCAGCCTTCAAGATCAAGCCCTTCTTGCAGCATCATGGCCGCAATCGCATAGGTCGTGCCGCTCCAAACTTCGCTGGCTTGGTTGGAGCTGGTATCAACCGTGCCATCTGGATGCATGCCGTTGACTGCACCCAATGCGCCGTTGGCATATTGCATGACGTTGAAGCGATAGACCGTTTGCAAGGCCGAGCGAATCATCTCGCGTGGAGCAACCGCTGGCAAGCCAATTGCGCCTGCATACCATTGGCCCACCAATTGATCGGCCATAATCACTTCGCGCAAATCAGTATCAGCGGTGTGATAGCGGAAGTAAGTACCATTCCAAAGCTTAGTTTCAAAACTTTGGCGAGCCGCGGCCAGCCATTCACTCCAAGCATCGGCTTGGGCATGGTCGCCCATGCGTTGGGCTAGGCGAATCGCAGCTTCCAAGGCACAAATCAGCAAGCTTGCCGAATAGCTGGCCGCGCCGCTCATGGCCCAGGTATCGTAGGTTTGGTCGGCTCCACTATGGTCGAGCAAGCCATCGCCATCACTATCGAATTGATGCACATATTCTAAAGCAGTTGGAATTGTGTCCCAAGTTGCTTCCAGCATGGCCTGATCGTTCCACAAGCTCACATCACGATAGATTCGCAAAATATACTTGAGGTTGAGATCTTTCCAGTTATTGATATCTTGGAAGTCGTAGGCATTGGTTTTGATTAATGGTTGCTCTTTGGGCGCACCAAGATCATGCGGCAATGCGCCAGCGGCCTTGCGAATTGCTGGGACTTGAGTTGCCACAATTGTGACAACGGTATCATCAGCATCGTTAACCGTTTTGGAGAAGGCCAAAATCTCGCCGCGTTCAAGCTCTGGCCACAAGGCCAAGATGCTCCACGAGCTGTAGAACGACACATCGAGCGTGCCATAGAACGGGTAGTCGTAGCATTCGAGGTAGCTGAACAAGCCCACATCATCAGCCGCAGGCTCCGGCCCGCCAACCGCCCGATCAACCCACAACGTACCACCATCAACCAAATAATAGAGTTCGTTAAAAAGAGCAGATTTATACCAAAATGGCCGTTGATCATCAGCAAGAATGGGGTTTTGCCATGCTTCAATTGCTGTACGCCAAGCATCAGCATTGGTCAAACTAGCAACCGCCAAGGCTTGAGCTTGATCGCCGTTCGTGCCCCAAAAACGGGTATAGCGCTTGTACCAGCGGCTTTGATCAGCAAACTCGACAATTGGAAAATCCCAAGCGAGGCTGAAGGGAATCACGGCGCTAGCACCAGGCGCTAATTCGAGGGTGACGGCAATTGCCGTTGCGCTGCGTTGATCGGCAGCAACTTTTTGGCTGGTTGGATAGTCGGCTAATTGGCCGTCACTGGCAAAATCTTGCCAGAGCGCGGCAGCATCTTGCGCAACATCCCAGCATGTCCATTGACTGACGCTGGCCGATTCGGGGGCTTGCACCGCCAAAGCCCAAGTGCCATTATGGCTGCTCAAGGCTTGATCGCTGGTTTGGGTCAAGGTTACGCCGCTGGTGTTACCGTCGTTCCAAGCGCTGTGTTGGCGTTGCAAGCTTAAGCCAGCAGCTTCGACCGCACGGGTATGTTCCCATGTCAGCATCAATCCCAAACGCACGGTTTCGCTGCCACGATTGGTTACGCGCCAGGTAAACACGCCAACGGGAAAGCTGCTTTCCTTGAGATTACCCGCCAAAACAGGCGAAAATTGCTCTTGAACCAATTCCAGTGGCCAATCGGGGTGTTGATAATCGAACCAAGCGCGGGGGAAAAGTGCATGATAATTGCCAGCGCCAACTGGATAATTCCAGTTCCAGCTACTCAATTCATCGGTATCTGGTTGGGTCGTGCATAAAACTTGGGCGGCTTGTTGACTGGCGGTTTGCCAGAAAACACTCCATTGATTCGGCCAAACGCTGCGATGTACGTGCTTGCCAACCTCTAAATGCCAGCGTGACCAATCGCCGCGAAAGTTGCGGCCAATCGCCCCGCTACCCATGCCACCAATTGGCAAACCATGAAAGACTCCATCGTCAATAATCGGCCCATGATCGTGGGCGGCAATCGCCGCATTCGGATAATCGAGGCCAAGTGGGCGTTGCCACGCAGCGAGAGGAATTGAGGAATGGTGGCGTTGTTCGGTCATGATCCTGTGCTCCTATGTTTGGGTGCTGTGCCCAAACACTGATCGATACAGATACAAATCGGCGTGCAGACCTCAGCAACGCCAAAGTCTACACGCCTTTGTTCTGGTTGTTGAGAAAATAAATCTATTTGACTGCGCCAGCAGTGAGGCCAGCGATAAAACGCTTTTGCAATAGGAAGAACATCGCAGCAACTGGCAGAATAATCACCACCGAGGCTGCCGAAAGCAACTCGTAGCGATTTTGCGAGCCAGCCACCCCCGTAAATTGGCGAATCCCGACCGGAATCGTTTGAACATTCAAGACCCATGCGAACAACAATTCGTCCCATGCAGTCAAGAACACAAAGATCGCGGTTGAAATCACGCCTGGGCCTGCCAATGGCATAACGATATAGACAAAAGCTTGGAAGCGAGTTGCCCCATCGACCATGGCCTGTTCTTCCAAATCTATCGGAATCGTCGCAAAGAAACTGCGCTGAATCCAGAGCGAGATTGGCAAAAAGAACCCAACATACAGCACAATCGCGCCAAAATTGGTGCCAATCAAAGGAATTCCAAGGTTATTTTTCATCCAAAGGAAGGTCATATACAACGGAATCAGGAACAGCGTGCCAGGCACTAATTGGGTTCCCAAAATCGCCATACTCAACCCGCCAGCACCCGGGAAGCGGAATCGTGCCAAGGCATAGCCCGACATCGATGCCAAAATCGTGACAACCAAGGTGGTAATGCCACAAATAATTAAGCTATTGCTGAAATATGTACCAAACTTAACCCGTGTCCACATCTCGCTATAATTTTCAAATCGCCAGTCGCTTGGAAAGAAATTACTGCCAACTGCGAACTCTTCACGCGATTTGAATGAGCCAACCACCAAGAAGATAATTGGCAACAACATCAAGGCAATGATCACCAGCAATAGGATATCGCCACCACGATCAAGTAACCATGCTTTGTAATTGATCGTTGCGCGTGCAGGTCGGGCCGATTCGGCCTTTTTACTGAGCGAAACACCCATAAACGGCCTCCTTATTCAGCCCGCAAGCTATCGCGGAATGCACGATACCAAATGCCAACAAAGACCAACAGCATGCCCATCAGAATCACTGAGGCTGCCGAACCAAATCCATATAAGTGACGTTCCCATGTTTGGCGAGTAATTGCTGGTACGAGCAAGTCGGCGTATTCGCCTGCGAAACCGGTACCACCGCCGAACATTTGCACGGCAATATTATAGCCACCATAGAAACCGTTAATCAAGCCAAACAACACTTGGGTTCCGGCAATTGGCTTAATCAACGGCAAGGTAATATGGCGAAAGCGCTGCCAGCCGTTAGCTCCATCGAGCGAAGCTGCTTCATAGAGGTCGGTTGGAATCACCTGAATTGCCGCGAGGAACATAATTGTGGTGAAGGGTAAACCACGCCAAACCGTGGCAATCACCAAAGCATACAAGGAATTCGGGCCAATCAACCAAGTTACTGGGGTATCAACGATATTCAAGCCAAGCAAGATTTTATTGGCAAGGCCACCTTGTTCGAGCCAAATAAAGTTGAAGATTGTCCCAGTCACGAAGGTTGGCACAACCCACGGCAACAACACGAGGGTGCGGGCAATCCCACGCCAGCGGAATTCACGATTCAGCAGCATGGCCAGAATCAAGCCCAAGCCGAGTGTGCCAATATTGGTCCAAATGGTATAGACTAATGTATTTGAGGCAGCATTAATTAGGCCTGTTACCCGCGAGCTTGCGCCAGCTTCACCAATGCCAAAGATCGCGTTGAAGACTTCGATGTAGTATTTTAGCCCAACAAATGGTGCTTTGAGATAGAGGGTTAAGGTTGTAAGGCGAACATCGAGGAGTGAAAGATACAACCCTTGGACAATCGGAATCAAGTGCACAATCATCATCGCCACAAAGGTTGGAGCGATAAATTTATATGCTAGGCTGTTTTGCCGAATCCGTTGCCAGAGTGAGAGTTTATTTTTTTTTGGTGCCAGAGCCATAAACGTCGCTCCATTGCGTGGATGCAGTGGTGGGCGTGGCGCAGTGAGCAAACACCCTGCGCCACGTCACTCGTCCGATTAGTTACCCAACAATTCGTTGACAGTTTGAGCAGCTTGATCCAAGCGGGTCTTGACGACTTCAGCGCTAACTGGACCGCCAGCGGTTGCTACATCGTCCCAGAGTGAACCAAGTTGTTCGTTGAGAACGCTCTCGACTTGACCCCATTCAGCGATTGGAGCTGAGGTTTTGCCCTTAGCAGCAGCGGCGATGAAGACGCTGTACAAGGCATCGCTGGCGATGCTAGCATCGGCTTGAGCGGTCTTGGTTGCTGGCAACATCCCGATGGCTTGGCTATAGCGCAATTGTGATTCGTTAGCAGCCAAGAATTGCACGAACTTGACAGCGGCATCGGCGTTTTCGCAGCTCTTCAAGATGGCCAAGTTGCTACCACCAACGAAGGTGTATGAGCCACCAGGGCCAGCTGGGAATTCGGCGTAGGCCAAGTTATCGGCCACGGTGCGGTTAGCCCAGCCACCAGCGTCGGCAGCAGTGCGAGCGTTGCTGATCAACCATGGGCCAGTGATTGCGCTAAAGGTGCGGCCATCGCCAAAGCTGGCATCAACTTGGGCTGAGTTCAATTCCAAGGTATTGGTAACGGTCAATTTGCTGCTGTAGAGGTTAGCAAATTCTGAAACCCCAGCCACAGCTGCTTCTGAGTTGAAGGTTGCTTCGCTGAGATCGCTGCTCAACAAATCGCCACCGCTGTTCCAAATCCACATTGAGCTATTTTGCCAAACGTTCCAGTCGTTGCGGCCTGGGAAAGCGATCCCAGCAACGTCAGGATTTTGTTCTTGGATGGTAGCCAAGGTCGTTTTGAAGCTGGCCCAATCCTTGAAGGCTTCTTCTGGCTTCAAGCCAGCTTTTTCCAACAAGTCTTTGCGATAGGCCAAGGCGCGAACATCAGCAAACCATGGAATCGAGAATGTACCTTCCATACCTTGCAATTGTGAGGTTGCCCATGAAGCGGCGACGAAGCTATCGCTGCCACCCATAGCGGTGATTTCTTCTTCGGTGAATGGGCGTAAGCCACCCATTGCCGCAAAGGTTGGGTTCCAGGTCGTACCCAATTGGGTAATACATGGGCCTTCACCACCTTGAACCGAGGTTTGGATGCGTTGGAAAGCTGCACCCCAGTCGAGCATTTCTGGCTCAACGTTAATGCCGGGGTTAGCTTTTTCGAAGGCATCGATTTCAGCTTGGATGGCATCGGCTGGAGCAGCACCGTTAGGCATGTGCCACAGCTTCAAGGTAACAACATCGCCACCAGCTGGCTCAGCGGTTGCTGGTTCAGCGGTTGCGGCAACTTCGGTTGGAGCATCAGCAGCAGTTGGTTCAACTTGAGCCGCAGTCGTAGCGGTAGCAGCTGGAGCAGTGGTTGCAGTGGGAGCGGTCTCAGCTCCACCACAAGCAACCAAGATCATTGAAATCAGAGTTAAGAGGCTTAGCCAAGTAATAAACGGACGGCGTGAGCGTTGCATACGAATCCTCCTTGATTCCGGCGTTGAGTGGGTTGAACATCAGTGTCCATTCGAACTCATTTGGGATCGCTCCCAAAAACTCCCGTGTTCGACAGACCATGCGATCTAGTGAATCCGTGGGTGCTGTTTAGGCGACCCGTGGCCCGCACGATTGGCGTAAGACTAACGAAGGTGAGAGACGGATGTGTTGCTGGAGCGGTGGTCGCCCTTCGAGATGGTCAAGCAACATCGTGGCGGCGGTACTACCAAGCTTCTGAATTGGTTGGTGAATCGTCGTCAGGGCGGGGGTTGTATAGGCCGCGCCTGGCACATCATCAAAGCCGATCAGCGAAATATCGTGGGGAGCATGTAACCCGGCCTCGTAAATAGCCCGTAAGGCTCCTAATGCCATGGTGTCGCTGGCCACAAAGACAGCGCTTGGTCGCTGTTCAAGGCTGAGCAATTGGCGCATTGCAGCATAGCCACCCTCTTGGGTAAATTCGCCCTCGATCATCAACGAATGCTCGATGGCAACGCCTGCTTGCAATAACGCTTGCTTATAGCCGTCACGGCGATCAATGGCGGTTTTCATCTGCAGTAGGCCTGTAATCGCCCCAATCCGTCGATGGCCAAGTTGCAATAAATGGCTGACTGCTAGCACTGCCCCGGCCCGATTTGCCACGTCAACGGTATACATTGGCTGCATATACGGGTGTTCGCCGATTAAGACCAACGGCATTTGGTCGTTAATCAGCAAGGGTAACACTGGGTCATCAATATCGCTCGAAAGCATCAACAGACCGTCGGTCATCCGACTGCGTAATACCCGCTGATAGAAATCCCGTTCTTGGGTGCCAGTCACCATCGAAAGCATCACCGAATAATCCCGCTCAGAACAGGTTTCGGTAATTCCTTGGATGATTAATGGGAAGAATGGGTCAGTGAAGATAATTGCCGAGCTGCGTGGGATCAACAGGGTCACCACATTGGTTCGGCGGCTTGCCAGACTACGAGCGGCTGCCTGCGGAACATAGTCTTGTTCGCGAATAACTTCCAACACCCGTTGTCGCACTTCGGGCCGCACGCTGGGATGATTGTTGATTACCCGCGAAACGGTCGAGCGTGAAACATTGGCAAGTTGGGCTATTTGGCGAATCGTGAGTTGTTCCACGGCGAAACCCCACAAACTGATTTAAATTACTTTGGAACCGGTCTCAGAAGTCTTAGGGAGAGAATAAAAGATCTTATGTATTTTGTCAAGCAGGTGTTTTCTGAAAACACGCTCTAGCTCTCTTAATAGGTATGTAGTAGCTTTTTAGCGCTTCAGAAGAGCCTAAATCCAAATCTAAAAACTTTTTAAAATTTACGCTTGACAAGTCGCAATGAATCATTTAGGATATTTTTACTTTCATAACAAACTGTGCTTGGGAGCGATCTCATTCCACTACTGCATCACTCTCCTCTCTCCTAGCCTCGCAGCAAGCGCTTGATTTCATGGCATTGGGAGCGGTCTCAATGTTAAATCAAGCCAACCTGACCGCAACCACAGTGACCATGGCCGTCCTGATGTGCCAAGCAGCACACCAGCCAATGCAAACAAAATGCCTTCAATGCAGGAAGGAGTATCCAATGATGAGTACACCGCTCGAACGTTCGAGCCGACGCTGGCGGATTATCGCCGGATTCGTTGCTTGTTTGCTGATTGCAGGGTTAATTATTAGCCCAACCACCCCCACCAAAGCCGCCGAGCCACTCTATCGCTATGGCGAGGCGCTGCAAAAGTCCTTTTTCTTCTACGAAGCTCAACAAGCTGGGCCAAAACCAAGCTGGAATCGCGTTTCATGGCGCGGCGATTCGGTGCTTACCGATGGCGCTGATGTTGGTCTCAATCTCAGCGGCGGCTGGTTCGACGCAGGCGATCACGTCAAATTTGGCTTTCCAATGGCGGCTTCGGCCACAATGCTGGCGTGGGGCGCGGTCGAATATCGCGATGCCTATGCCCAAAGCGGCCAACTCGACGAATTGCTGAACAATTTGCGCTTCGTCAACAACTACTTCATCAATGCCCATCCCTCGCCAAATGTGCTTTATGGACAAGTTGGCAATGGCGGCAAAGACCACGCCTTCTGGGGACCAGCTGAAATTATTCACCTCGACGACCAAGCAGGCCCACGACCATCGTACAAAATTGATGCAACTTGTGGTGGCTCAGATTTGGCAGGCGAAACCGCCGCTGCCATGGCTGCCTCGTCGATGGTCTTTCGCCCAACCGACCCTGCTTATGCTGATACGCTCCTAAGCCATGCTCGCCAACTCTACACGTTTGCCGACACGGTGCGCGGCAAATATAGCGACTGTATCACCGACGCTACCTCGTTCTACAACTCGTGGAGCGGTTACAACGATGAGTTGGTTTGGGGCGCAATTTGGCTCTATCGCGCTACGGGCGAAGCCAGCTACCTGAGCAAGGCCGAGCAATATTATGCCAATCTCAGCACCGAACCCCAAAGCACAATCAAATCGTATCGTTGGAGCATCGCATGGGATGATAAATCCTATGGCTGTTATTTGTTGCTAGCCAAATTGACCGGCAAACAACAATACAAAGACGATACCGAACGCTGGTTGGATTATTGGACAGTCGGCTATAACGGCCAACGTGTTACCTATTCGCCAGGTGGCCTAGCACAGTTGGATACCTGGGGAGCCTTGCGCTACTCGGCCAACACCTCATTTGCCGCCTTTGTCTACAGCGATTACATCACCGATGCTACCAAAAAAGCTCGCTACCACGACTTTGCGGTCAGCCAAATCAACTATATGCTGGGCAGCAATCCTCGCAACAGCAGCTATGTGGTTGGCTTCGGCAATAATTCACCAGTCAATGTCCACCATCGCACCGCCCACGGCTCATGGACAGATTCATTGAGCAATCCAGTCAATCAACGCCACATTTTATATGGGGCTTTGGTTGGCGGCCCAGCCAAAGGTTCGGGCGATGCTTACACCGATAGCCGCAACGATTATGTGGCCAACGAAGTGGCGACCGACTACAACGCAGGTTTTACTAGCGCCTTGGCACGGATGTATAGTGAATTTGGCGGCGCACCACTCGCCAGCTTCCCACCAATCGAAACGCCTGAAGATGAATTTTTCGTGGAAGCCAAAGTTAATGCTTCAGGCCCACGCTTCATCGAAATTAGCGGCGTATTGCACAACCAAAGTGCTTGGCCGGCCCGCAACAGCACCAAACTCAGCTATCGCTACTTTGTCGATTTGAGCGAAGTGTTTGCCGCTGGCTATGGCTTGAGCGACGTTACGGTTAGCACAGCCTATACCCAAGGCTCAGGCGTTTCTAGCTTGAAGCAATGGGCTGGCACAATTTACTATGTCGAAATTGGCTTCAACGGAGTCAATGTCTACCCAGGTGGTCAATCTGAATCACGCAAAGAAGTGCAATTCCGACTTTCGTTGCCAACCAACACCAATGCCCAACAATGGGACAATACCAATGACTGGTCGTTCAACGGCGTTGGCACCAGCACCGATCGGGTCAAAACCCGCCGGATTCCGGTGTATGACAATGGCGTGAAGGTCTTTGGCGATGAGCCTGGTGGCAGCAACGTAACCCCAACCGCAACCAGCTTGCCAACCAACACGGCTACGCCAACCGTGCGCCCAACCAACACCGCAACCCCAACCACGGGGCCAAGCGCAACCCCAACTATTCGCCCAACCAACACGGCAACCCCAACTGTTGGCCCAAGCGCAACCCCAACCATCCGCCCGACCAATACACCCACGGCCTTGCCAACAAACACACCGTTGCCAACGAACACGCCAGTGGCTGGGGCATGCCAAGTCAAATATCGCGTTCCCAACGATTGGGGCAGCGGCTTCCTCGGCGATGTCACAATCACCAACGGCGGCGCAGCGATCAATAGTTGGAACTTGACTTGGAGCTTCGCAGGCAGCCAACAAATCACCAACCTCTGGAGTGGGGTGGTGAGCCAAACCGGCCAAAACGTGAGCGTCAGCAACGCTGGCTGGAATGGGAGCCTTGCCAATGGTGGCTCCGTCAACTTCGGCTTCCAAGCAACCAACAACGGAACCAATAGCATTCCTGCAAGCTTCAGCCTGAATGGGGCAGCTTGTACGATTGTGCCATAACCAACGAATTAGCCAAGCCTCGGCAATGGTTCGATTGAACAATCCGCGCTGTTTGATCCAACCATTGCCCTGAATTCGCTAAACCAGTTGTATGGAAATAGATAGCTCTGCCGTCGATTGGGCAGAGGTTCGCTTCGTATTGTCTCTGAACTTTTCATTTACCCAAGGAGTATGTATGTCTCGGCACTATTACGCCCGAGGGGCGATGCTGTTAGCGCTGCTAACGATGATTGGTGGCCTGTTGACCACCCAGAATGCCAAGCCAACCGCCGCCGCTGCCAGTTGTGTGGTCACCTATCGCATTCCCAACGATTGGGGCAGTGGCTTCCTCGGCGATGTTAATATTCAAAATAATGGTGCAGCCATCAGTAGCTGGACGGTTGGCTGGAGTTTCGCTGGCAATCAGCAAATTACCAACCTCTGGAGTGGGATTGTAACCCAAACTGGCAACCAAGTAAGCGTGCGTAACGCAGGCTGGAACGGCACGATCAGCAGTGGTGGTGCAGTCAACTTTGGCTTCCAAGGAACCTACAGCGGTGCTAATGCAATCCCAACGGTGTTTACATTAAATGGTGTGGTTTGTGGTGAAACGAATCCGAACCCAACCGCAACCACTCCACCAACCGCAACCACCCGCCCAACCAACACGGTAGTTGTACCAACCAATACACCACGGGCAACTAACACAACCGTACCACCAACTAATACGGCTGTGCCACCAACTAGCACAACTCGCCCAACTAATACGGCTGTGCCGCCAACCGCGACCAACGGCCCAACCAGCACGCCACGGCCCACCAATACCCCAACGGTTGTGCCACCAACCAGCACCCCAACCCAACCAGGCGATGATACCTACGATCAACGCTTCTTGGAAATGTATGCTGAGTTGAAGAACCCAGCTAATGGCTATTTCAGCCCTGAAGGTGTGCCCTACCACTCAATCGAAACCTTGATTGTCGAAGCTCCGGATTATGGCCACGAAACCACTTCCGAAGCCTATAGCTATTGGTTGTGGCTCGAAGCGATGTACGGTGAGGCAACTGGCAATTGGCAACCATTGGCCGATGCTTGGCGCAACATGGAAATGTACATCATTCCAACCAGCCAAGATCAACCAAGCAGTGGTTCGTATAATGCCAATAGCCCAGCCACCTATGCTGGCGAATGGGAATTACCCAGCCAATATCCATCACAATTGCAAACCAACGTTTCAGTTGGCCAAGACCCAATCGCCGCTGAATTGCGCTCGGCTTATGGCACCAGCGATGTCTATGGCATGCACTGGTTGCTCGACGTTGATAACTGGTATGGCTATGGCCGCCGTGGCGATGGCACCAGCAAACCATCATATATCAACACCTTCCAACGTGGCGCTCAAGAATCAGTTTGGGAAACCGTGCCCCATCCATCGTGGGAAAGTTTCAACGATGGCGGCCCCTTCGGCTTCTTGAACTTGTTCACTGGCGATGCGAGCTATGCCCGCCAATGGCGCTACACCAACGCCCCCGATGCTGATGCCCGTGCTGTCCAAGCGATTTACTGGGCCAAAGTATGGGCCGACGAACAAGGTGGCTCACCAATCGTCAATGGTTTGGTAACCAAGGCCGCCAAGATGGGCGACTACTTGCGCTACGCCTTCTTCGATAAGTACTTCAAGCAAATTGGCTGTACTTCAACTTCATGTCCAGCTGGTTCAGGCTACAGCAGCGCTCACTACCTATTGTCGTGGTACTACGCTTGGGGTGGTTCGATTGGCAATGGTGGTGGCTGGGCATGGCGCATCGGCAGCAGCCACAATCACTTTGGCTACCAAAACCCAATGGCAGCCTGGATTTTGGGCAGCCAACCAGCCTTCAAGCCAGCTTCAACCAACGGCGCTCGCGACTGGAACACCAGCTTGACCCGCCAAATCGAGTTCTATACTTGGTTGCAATCAAGCGAAGGTGCCATCGCTGGTGGTGCTACCAATAGCTGGAATGGCCGCTACGAAGCAGCCCCAGCCGGAACCAGCACCTTCTACAATATGGCCTACGACGAAAAACCAGTCTATCACGATCCCGCTAGCAACACCTGGTTTGGTTTCCAAGCTTGGTCGATGGAACGGGTCGCTGAATATTACTACGCTTCAGGCGATGTCAAAGCCAAGAACGTGCTCGATAAGTGGGTAACCTGGGCTTTGGCCAACACCACCTTGACCAGCAATGGCAGCTATGAAATTCCATCAACCTTGGCTTGGAGCGGCCAACCAGCTACCTGGAACGCCAGCAATCCAGCCGCTAACACCAACTTGCACGTCACGGTCGTCGATAAGACCCAAGACGTTGGTGTTGCCGCCGCCTATGCCAAAACCTTGATGTACTACAGCGCTGCAACCAAGCGCTATGGCACTCAACATGTCGCTTCACAAACCATGGCCAAAGAATTGATCGACCGTATGTGGTCAGAATACCGCGATGATAAGGGTGTTGCGAACCCCGAAACCCGCCGCGATTACAACCGCTTCGATGATCCAGTGTCAGTGCCAAACGGCTGGACTGGCACCATGGCCAATGGTGATCCAATCAACAATTCATCAACCTTCTTGAGCATTCGCACCAAGTACGAAGATGATCCAGCCTTCCCAGCCGTGCAAGCCTACCTAAACGGTGGCCCTGCTCCAACCTTCACCTACCACCGCTTCTGGGCCCAGGCCGATATCGCAATGGCTTACGCCGAATACGATCGCTTGTTCCAGTAAGCTCCCACGATGCTCGCTTGCGCCGGCTGGCGAGCATCGCTTAATAAATATTAACTTGGGACTTTTAGGCTATCCATTAAATATATTAATAAATAGTAGACTGAGGGCGGCAGTAATTGATTGCCTGCCCTCTTTTTTCTCAATTGTTCTTTTGGAGGTTGTTTGATGTTAAAGCATCGCAAAATGTTGCTGATGGTGGCGTTGCTCACGCTACTGACCGTGCCATGGTGGCAATCCAAAGCCGCCCAAGGCAATAGTGTTAGCCCATTATTATTCCCATACAATCAAGCTTCGGGCATTAACTACAATGTGACCGATCTCACGCAGGCTTGGAACGAGTGGAAAAGCAACATGATCACCGCCAACAACGCTGGTGGCGGTAATCGGCTACGGGTGATGGGTGGGGTCGATAGCTCATCGACGGTTTCCGAAGGCCAAGGCTATGGCATTTTGTTTGCCTCGCTATTCGACGACCAAACCACCCTCGATGGGTTGTGGTTGTTCACCCGCGATCACCTTGACCCCAACGGCTTGATGCACTGGCACATTGGCAATCCTGGCCAATTGCGCGGCAGCTACGCCGCTACCGATGGCGATGAAGATATTGCTCTCGGCCTCGTCAATGCCTGTGTCAAAGTACGCAAGGGCGTTTGGCCAAATAGCAGCAATGGCTTAGATTATTGTAGCCTTGCCACCACCATGATCAACAATATTTACACCTATGAAGTTGATCACCCAGGCTCATCGCCAGTCGCTGGCTTGCCCAGCAACCCAGGCAACGAATTATTGCCCGGCGATGGTTGGAATTTGGCCCGCGATTATCCCGAAGGCATCGTCAATCTCTCGTATTTCTCGCCTGGCTATTTCACGGTATTTGGTAAATTCACGGGCAAGACCAGCGAATGGGAAGCCGTCAACACCCGCAATTATGAAATTACCAACCTCGCTCAATCGCGGCCAGGCAACTGCTCGAAGCTTGTGCCCAACTGGAACCAATATGATGGTGATGCCCAATTAGTTTCGTGGCAGCCCGAAGAATATGCTTGGTGGAGCTATGACGCTGCTCGCTTTGCATGGCGCGTTGCCGTCGATAAAGCTTGGTACAACACCGCCAGCTCACGCGAAACCATGAACGAAGTTGGGGGGTTCTTCAGTAGCGTGGGCATCGAAAATGTGCAGGCTCGCTATCGGATGAACGGCACATCAGTTGATAATTATCGTGGTGTGTTCTTCGTCGCCAATGCTGCTGCCGCAATTTGGGCCGCTCCTGCACCGCAAGCTATCAATTGTGGCGCGGCAACGGGCACGCTCAAAACCAGCCCGCAACAAGCCTACAATATGGTGTTGACCACCAAAGATTCGCCAAATTCATATTATGTCAATGCTTGGCGTTTGATGAGCATGTTGTTGTTGACTGGCAATTTCCCCAATATTTATGAATTGGCCAACGGTGTTACGCCAACCAACACGCCTGTGCCAACCAGTGTGCCACCAACTAACACGGCGGTTCCAACCAACGTGCCACCAACCAACACAACCGTGCCGCCAACCAGCACACCACGGCCAACCAACACCCCTGTCACAATCACACCGATTTTGACCCCAATTCCAACCCTGACCCCGATTCCAACCACGGTTCCGACCAGCGTGCCACCAACCAATACGCCAATTGCTGGGGCATGCCAAATTACCTACAGCATCAGCAACGATTGGGGTAGTGGTTTTACCGCCGATGTAAGCATTCGCAACAACGGCACAGCAATCAACAATTGGAATGTGCGCTGGAATTTCGCAGGCAATCAACAAATTAACAATCTCTGGAATGGAACTGTGAGCCAAACTGGCCAAGCAGTCAGCGTCAATAACGTAGGCTGGAATGGCTATATTGGTAGTGGCGGCACTGCCAGCTTTGGCTTCCAAGCCAGCTACAATGGCAGCAACCCCAAACCAACCAGTTTTAGCCTGAATGGCACAGCTTGTAGCGTTGCGCCATAGAATTGTTGGTATACTAGCCGTCGGTTTATTGCAAGGATGCAGTTTTGCCTGCATCCTTGTTTTTGTGTGTAGGAGCAACCTCGATGAAGCAAGCATTGCACTCGCGTTGGCTTATTTTGGTTATGTTGGTTGGTCTCGGCCTTAGCTTGCCCCGTCAGCAATCGGCCAGCGCCAATCCGCAAGCATTTAGCTTTCCCTATAATCAAGCTTCGGGCATTAACTACAATGTGACCGATCTCACTCAAGCTTGGAATGAATGGAAAAGTGCTCAAATTACCAGCAACAACGCTGGTGGTGGCGGACGTTTGCGGGTACTCGGCGGAGTTAGCAATAGCACCACGGTCTCTGAGGGCCAAGGCTATGGCTTGCTTTTCGCCTCATTATTCGATGATCAAGCAACCTTCGACGGTTTGTGGCTTTTCACTCGTGATTATTTTACCAGCCGCGGCCTGATGCATTGGCACATCGGCAATCCAGGCCAAATTAATGGCAGCGGCGCAGCAACCGATGGCGATGAAGATATTGCCATGGGACTGGTCAATGCCTGTATCAAAGTGCAACAAGGAGTTTGGCCCGCTAGCAGCAATGGCCTGAATTATTGCACGCTTGCCAGCACCATGATCAACAATATTTATACCTATGAAGTTGATCATGCTGGCAGCAACCCACCCGCCGGCTTGCCCAATAACCAAGGCAACGAACTACTGCCAGGTGATTCATGGTCAACCGCGACCGAATATACTCAAGGTATTGTTAATCTTTCTTATTTTTCACCTGGCTATAGCACGGTCTTTGGCAAATTCACCAACAAAAATACTGAATGGGCCGCCGTCAACACCCGTAACTACGCTATCACCAATTTGGTGCAAGCCAAAGCAGGCAATTGCTCGAAACTTGTGCCCAATTGGAATCAATATGACGGCGATGTGCAATATGTATCGTGGCAACCAGAAGAATCGGCGTGGTGGAGCTACGATGCAGCGCGGTTTGCATGGCGCATCGCGATCGACAAAGCGTGGTACAACACCAGCAACTCACGCGAAACCATGAACGAAATTGGTGGTTTTTTCAGCAGCGTGGGCATTGACAACATTCAAGCTCGCTATCGGCTTGACGGCACATCAGTTGATAATTATCGTGGCGTATTCTTCGTCGCCAACGCAGCGGCGGCAATTTGGGCGGCTCCAGCTCCGCAAGCAGTCAATTGTGGTGCGGCAACTGCCAGCCTCAAAACCACACCGCAACAAGCATACAATGCGGTGCTCGCCACCAAAGATACGCCCAACAGCTATTATCCCAATGCTTGGCGCTTGCTGAGCATGTTATTACTCACGGGCAATTTTCCCAATTTATATGAAATGGCCCAAAGTGGCACTGGCGGCACGGCAACCCCAACTATCACACCGACGATTACGCGCACCCCAACTGCGACAGCAACGCGGACTGCAACCGCAACTCCAAGCAACACCCCAACCCGTACCTCGACTGGCACACCAGCTACCATCACGATAACGCCTAGTCGCACCCCAACCGCGACAATAACCCCCAGCCGTACACCAACGGTTGTACCAAACCTCAATTTCCGAATGTATCTGCCATTTGCCAAATCGAATAGTTAAATACAAAACGGCGGCAGTTAGGTGGAACTGCCGCCGCGCTTCGAACTACGAATTAGGCAAGTTTGGGTTTGCGGGCTACAAATACAATACTTGTAATAAATAGCGCTAAACTAACCCCTAAGAGCAACCAAAACCCTAAACCTTGCACAACATCACGTTCTCCCGACAAACCAGCCGTCAATAAACCATGAAATGCCGCAATCAGAAAACTAACGATAATACTGAATACTCCAAAAACTTTCTTGCCAGTAAGACTCAATAAGGCAAATAAACCACCAACTGCCACCGCTGCCGCAATAATCATATAGAGTGTTTTGCTATCTTCTGGAACAAGCCCTTTAAGATCGCTACCAAAGGTCTGGAAAACGCTGATTGAAAAATCGGTTGTGGTACTTTTCAGATAAGGTAAGAATAAACCAACCAGCATCAAAACACCCAAAACTGCCATCACAATCGTTGAAATCCGTCGATTCGCCATGATTACGTTCCTCCATACATATTTATCTGTTGATGTAGGCACTATAATTGGCGAATGTGTCAATTTCTGTCACCGATTGAGCAATGGGAGTGTGAATTAGGTCACAGTAGATTTAGCGGCGTTTCAAACGGCCCAAAATCCGTCGTTGCCAAACTGCGGCTTCCGACGCACCCAAAACACTTGAACACCCAAAATAAACGGCAATTGCCAGTAAGCCATTGAAAACCAACGAGCCAAGCAAACGCCATAAACTCTGAGCTTGCGGCGCAATTTGCAGCCATGTCGCCAAATCGAATAATTGCAATTGCCAGCCTAAGCCCAAGCCTGCCAACGTAGCCAGTGCTAAACCCAACCAAATCGGCGCTTGACCAGCCTGCGGCCAGCGCTGCCGCCCCCAACGCCGCCAAGCATAATTCAGCATCAGCAGGCCAACAAGCAGCAAGGCCAAGACTGGCGCTTGCAACACCAACACCATTGCCAACGAACTCACCAGCGTAATCAGCAAGGAGCGGCGGAGTTGACCAGTCGCATCAAGATTGCCATTGCGTCGCCGCCACATCACCAGCAACAGCAGTAATTCGAGGTTGTTGGTGATGCTAAATGCACCTGCCAAACCAATATGGCTGGTGCTAAATTGGGTCAATAGCCAACACAGACCAATATTCAACGCTACGGTCACCACCCCAATCACCACTGGGATCGTGGTTTCTTGACGGGCATAAAAGCCACGAATCAGAATTTCGGCAGCGCCAAAGGCTGGCAAGGCGGTGGCATACATCATCAAGGCCTGCACCACCCACAAGGTCGATTGGCTATCGAAGTTGCCGCGTTGAAATAGCACCTGCACAATCGGCGTGGCCAGCATGATCAAGCCAGCAGCAGCAGGAATAATTGCCCATAAGACTGTGCCCAAAGTGTTGCGGGTGGTTTGATTAAAGCCCTCGTGATCGCCAGCAGCATCTAAACGGCTAAGTTGCGGAAACATCACGGTGGCCAAGCTGAGGGCAAAAATTCCATGCGGCAGCAACATTAACGTCAGGGCATTGCTCAACGCTGTGGCGCGGCCATCACCAAATAATTTGGCAAAACTAAAAATCGCAATTGTGTTGATTTGCATCGCTGCTTGTCCAAACACTCGTGGCCCCATCAGCAGGCCAATCCGGCGCAAGGCGGCATCGCGCCAGTTGAACAGCACACGATAGCGAAAACCTGAGCGATAGAGCACTGGCAATTGACAAACTAAATAAAGCAACGCCCCCAACACCACGCCCCAGGCGGCTCCTTCGATTGAAACTGGTTGACCATTATGCTCAACCACACTGATCGAGTGCTGCACCCAACCAAAGCGCACCAGCAACGGCCCGATCAGCACAATTCCGGCAATAATCGCCACGTTATAAATCACCGGAACCAAGGCTGGCAGGGTGAAATGGTCAAGCGCATTCAGCGTCGCCATTGCCAAACCACCCAAACCAAGCAACAACGGCGAGAGCATAAACAAGCGCACCAAGTAAATCGCCAAGCCCAGTTGTTCAGGCGTATAGGTTGGGTTGAGCCAACGCAGCAGCGGGTCGGCCAGCAACAAAATTGCCAACGATACCACACTCAGCACAGTCAATGCGGCGTTGATCACCAAATTTGCCACTTGCCAAGCGCGTTCATGGGTTTCCTTCGTATAGGCTTCGATAAAAATTGGAATAAAGGCCGTGCCCAAGGCTCCACCAATAATCACCAAGTACAACAAATCGGGAATTTGAAAGGCTGTGGTATAGATATCGCTAACGATATTTGTGCCAAAATAGCTTGATAAGACCGTTTGACGCACAATGCCAATCACACGGCTCAATAAATAGCCCAACATCACAATTGCGCTATTCAACAGGGCACTCATCGAGCGTTTACGTAACGGGCTTGGGGCTGGCGCGGGAGTCGTCGATAAGGACTCGTTGCTCATTTTGATTCTTTCTGGTATAATCCATCGTCGCGAAACCAAATTAGCCGCAGGCTGCGTGGCCTCGGCGTTTTCTTATGATACCAAACCTTCGAGGAGGTCACGTTGGCTAATACAGCTTCCGCCCGCAAACGTATTCGGACAAATGCTCGCCGCCATAACCGCAACGTCATGGTGCGCTCAGCACTCAAAACCTTGGTCAAAAAATCAGCCCAAAGCGTCAATGCCAAAAACGAAGCTAGCAAAGAATCATTGGCAGCAGCGTTGAAGGCGCTTGATCAAGCAGCCGCTAAAGGCATCATTCACAAAAACCAAGCTGCCCGCCGTAAATCACGGTTGGTTCGCCGATTTAACATTGCTAACGGCATCGGCACGCGCACCACTGTGCAATAAGCTGCGCCATTTTTAGCAATTCTCTGCAACGAAAGCCCTATTTTGGGCTTTTTTGCGTTAATCTGGGAATCAGTTGTTGGGGGTTGGGGGCTAGTTTTAACCACAAAGGACACGAAGGACACGAAGGCAGGCTTCTGCTTGGTATTCCTTCGTGTCCTTCGTGGATCACTATTTCATCCCTCATCCTTCATAATTCATCCTTATCAACCCTACTCATCATCGTCGTGTTGCTGTTTGGAGTTGGCAATGATCGTTTGGGCAACGCTATGTGGCACATCATCATAGTGATCAAGCCGCATCACAAAATCGCCACGGCCTTGGGTAATTGAGCGCAAATCGGTAGCATAACGCTGGCATTCAGCTAATGGCACGTGGGCTGTGATCAAGGTGCGACTATGGCCGATTTGCTCCATACCTTGCACTCGCCCACGTTTGTTGCCATTCAAATCGCTTAGAATATCGCCAACATATTCATCGGGCACATTGATTTTCAAGGCATAAATTGGCTCGATAATAACTGGGTTGGCTTTACGCGCGGCCTCGCGGAAGGCAAATTTACCAGCGGTTTTGAAGGCAATTTCTTTGCTATCGACGGGATGTTCCTTGCCATCGTAAATCGCTGCTTTCACGTCGATCACTGGATGGCCAGAAAGCACGCCCAAGGCCATCGATTCACGGATACCCTTTTCAATCGCTGGCCAGAACGACCGTGAAACCACGCCCCCCACAATCTCGCTGACAAATTCCAATGGATCAGCACGATTCGGGTCAGTTGGCAATGGTTCGAGCCGCAGCGAAATTTCGGCAAATTGCCCAGCCCCACCTGTTTGTTTTTTGTGGCGATAGGTGGCAGTAGCGGTGCTGCTGATGCGTTCGCGATAGGGCACGCTAGGTATTGCCAAATCAAAATGCACATCGAATTTGCGTTTGACTCGCTCGGCCACAAAATTCAGGTGGGTTTCGCTCAAACCAGCAAGCAAGGTTTCGCCAGTTTGGATGTCGCGTCCGAGGTGCAAGGTGGGGTCTTCTTCGACGATCCGATGCAATGCATTGCCCAACTTATCGAGGTCGTTTTTGGAATGAGGCGTAACTTTGGCGGTAAAAGCAGCTTCGGGGTAGCTAACACTGCGTAAACGTAAAGGGTTTTCAGGATTGTAAAGCGTGTCGCCGCTGAGCGTATCAGCGAGTTTGGCCACAGCTCCCAAATCGCCAGCGCTCACCGAGGAGACAGGCGTTTGCTCCTTGCCGCGCATCTGAAAGAGCTGGCCAATCCGCTCTTCGCGGCCTGTACGAGCATTACGCACCACTGAGTTGGAATGAATTTCGCCGCTAAACACGCGGAAGAAACTCAAGCGCCCAACATATTGGTCAACCAAGGTTTTGAACACTAAAGCGCTCAGTGGCTCATCAGCCTTGCCTTCAAGGAAATAATCATCATCGTTGCGCAAATCGTGGGCGGTCGTCAAGCGATTGGCCGCCGAAGGAATCGCATCGAGAATCCCATCGAGCAACTGGGGAATGCCCGAAAGCGTGGTGGCCGAGCCAATAAACAGCGGCATAATCGTATGCGCATTGATTGCCGCTTGAAAGCCTTGGCGAATTTCCTCGGCACTCAGGGCATCGGCTCCACCTTCTAAATATTCTTCGATCAGGTGGTCGTTGGTCATGGCGATTTTTTCGATCAAGCCATCGGCCATTTGCAGCGCTTCTTGGCGAATTTCGGCGGGAATTTCGGCAATTTCATACGCGCCATCTTTGCCATTGTGATGCAGCCATGCTTTGCGTTTGCGTAGCGACACGATGCCCTTGAAGTTGGCTCCGCTGCCGATTGGCATATGCACAGGCGTGATTGCCTCGCTCAACAGACCCTTGGCTTGTTCGACAGTCCGCTGGAAATTGGCATTTTCGCGATCAAGCTTGTTAATAAAAACGACCCGTGGGATATTCGCCTCACGAGCCATTTGCCAAAGTAATTCTGCGCCAACTTCCACCCCGCCAGCCGCATCGAGCACCAGCACCATCCCATCGATCACACGGAGCGCCGCAGCGGCTTCACCCCGGAAATCGGCATAGCCAGGCACATCGATAAAATTGAACTTGTTGCCATTCCATTCGATCGGAATCACCGAGAGGTTAATTGAGGCATGGCGCTTGACTTCATCGGGGTCGTAATCGCTAACCGTCGAGCCATCTTCGACGCGACCCATCCGTGGGAGAGCTTTGCTGGCGAAAAGTAGGGCTTCAGCGAGGGTAGTTTTGCCAGCACCGCCATGGCCAAAGAGGCCAATTGTGTGGATACGATCCGGACCGTACTCTTTCATAGAGACTCCTCCTTTGGAGTTACTTGAAACGACGACGGAATCAATGTGAGGTTGATTGTTTGTCGATTATAGCGCCGTCGTGGCCGAACGGCAAGCCTAGCTGAGCGCTGTGCTCAAATGAGCAAACAATCGAAACCCTCTTGATGTTGATTTAGGCTTTGAGCATACCACTTCTTAAAGTGGCAGAACGTTGCAGTTTCGCTACCGTTGGATACAAAGTAAAAATTTTTTAGGGCAAAGTGAGAATGGGTTTGCTATTGAGGTAAAATAAAAAAATGTTCTAAAACCACAAACGGCTCGCATAATGGAGCCGCTTGTGGGAGAGAAGAGAGAGGAGAAGGTTTGAATATATAGTACCGCAGCAATCACTCTCTGTCAAGAGGGTTTTTCGTGTTTTAGTCACGCAATGTTGCAAATTCGCCACAAATTAGTTGCTTTGAGTTTCCATGCCCGCCCAAAAAGCTTGGAGTTTTTCGCGGACTTTGGCATGTTCAGGTAATTCCAATTCAGGATCAAGTTTCAATATTCGCTCAGCTTCAATCCGCGCCGCATGCAGCAAGCGCGTATCGGTCAACTGGGCAACTTTAAGATCAGGCGTGCCGCTCTGGCGAATACCAAAAAACTCACCTGGCCCACGCAATTCAAGGTCAATTTCAGCCAAACGGAAGCCATCTTCGCTCTCTTCCATCGACGAAAGCCGCGCCACGGTTACATCGTTATCTTCTTTATCGCTGACCAAAACGCAGAACGATTGATGGCTGCCCCGCCCAACCCGCCCGCGAAATTGGTGCAATTGGGCCAAACCAAAACGCTCAGCACCTTCGATCATAATCGTCGTGGCATTGGGAATATCAATCCCAACTTCAACCACCGCCGTCGCCACCAAAATATCGAATTCGCGGTCGCGAAACTGGGCCATAATTGTGTCTTTTTCGCTCGAAGTCATACGGCCATGAATCAAGCCTACCTTGAGATCAGGGAAAATCTCGTGTTGCAAATGCTCTTGCTCAACAATCGCCGATTTTACATCTTCGAGTTTTTCGCTTTCCTCAACTAACGGGCAAATTACAAAGGCTTGACGGCCAGCCGCAATCTCCTTGCGCATATGTTTGTAGGCTTTGCTGCGTTCGCCCGAGCTGATCCATTTGGTGCGAATTGGCTGGCGGCCTGGCGGGCGCTCGTCGATCACTGAAACATCAAGATCGCCGTAAATCGTCAAGGCCAACGAGCGCGGAATTGGCGTGGCGGTCATCACCAAAAGATGTGGATTGAAGCCCTTGCGTTTGAGTGCCTCGCGCTGCTCAACCCCAAAGCGATGTTGCTCATCGACCACTGCCAAGCCGAGCGCTTGATAATCAACATTGGCTTGAATCAGGGCATGGGTTCCAATGATGATATCAACTTCGCCATCGGCGATCAGTTTGAGCGCTTCGCGGCGTTGGCGAGCTTTGAGGCTACCAGTTAGCAGCGCAACCCGAATGCCACCTGGCTCGGGTTCTGGCTCGTCGGCCAGCATCAATAATTGCTTAATTTGGGCGAGGCGATTACGTTTTTCTTGATCAAGTTCATCGCGCCAATCGCCATTGCTATTGGTTTCACGGCCTGGAATTTTAACATTGGCAAGCAGTTTTTTCAGCCCGCGATAATGTTGCTCGGCCAAAATTTCAGTCGGAGCCATCATCGCCCCTTGAAAACCCGCTGCGACTGCCTGCACCAAAGCTGCCGCCGCCACCGCCGTTTTGCCCGAACCAACATCGCCCTGCACCAGCCGTGTCATGGGCACTGGCCGCTCCAAATCACGGCAAATTTCGTTAAATGTCCGAGTTTGGGCGTTGGTCAAAGCAAAGGGCAAACTGCTCAGGTAGGCATCATGAATCGCTTGATTAAAGGCAATTGGCTGGCCTTGCACGCCTTGATACAGCCGTTTGCGCTGTAATACGCCCAATTGAATGTACAAAAATTCATCAAAGCCCAAGCGTTGGCGGGCGCGTTGCACCATTGCCCAACTATCAGGGAAATGTATTTGGCTGATGGCAACGCCCAAGGGCAATAATCCAGCTCGTTCGCGGAGTTCAATCGGCAACGGGTCGGACAAGGTTGGGGTCACTGCATCAACGACCCGTTTAATAACTTGACGGGCATTGCGATCTTGCAAGCCTTTGGTCAGTGGGTGGACGGGCACAAGGCGACCTGTATGCACCAAATCGTCTTCAACAAATGGCTCCCACTGTGGGTTGCTCATCGATTTCATTTCGCGGAACATGCTGACTTTGCCACTGAGCACAATCCGCATGCCTTCGCGAAACTGCTTGGCCATCCACGTACCACGAAACCACGAAGCCTTGAGCACGCCAGTATCGTCGCCGACGGTAATTTCCACACCTTGGCGACCTTTGGCATTGAAGCTTTTAATTGCATCGACGGTTACAATCACCGTATCAGTTTCGCCCACCACCAAATCACAAATCTGCTTGCGTTTGCTGAAATCGTCGTAGCGATGCGGCACGTGATAGAGCAAATCTTCGAGCGTATGCACCCCGAGTTTGGCAAATGAACGGGCAGTACTTGGGCCAATGCCTTGCAAAGTTTTCAGCAAGGTATCGATTGGCGGCACAGCACCCACGGGTTCAGCCGGAGCTTTGGGCTGTTTGCGAAACAAATTGCGCAGCCGATCAAGCGCAACACTCAAACGAGCCTCACGTTCGGCATGGCTCAACTCGGAGTAGCCATCGAGGGCATCAAGCACGCCCTGCACAACTGGTTCATGCAAGGCTTGGGGATGTTGGGCCTGCCATTCGCGCAGAAATATGCTGATGCCGTGGTCGGTTGCAGTATCGTCGCAGCCGGCCTTTTCTTCGGCAGCCAAGGTTTTGCCAAGTTCAATAATATGCTGATTTGCTTGCATAACCATCAAAACAAAGAACATAGAAACTAGCTCTATGTTCTGATCTAGTCGCTCAACTGTGCGTCTATTGTACCAGAAATGGCACGAGCAAGTAGGTCTTGCGACAGACCCCAATGGCGCTCAAGTCGGTATATGTAATGGTTCATGAGGTTGGCAACCATGGTTCTTTCCCTCACCCCCAGCCCCTCTCCCACGGCGGCGGGCGAGGGGAGCACTCCAGGAGCGGTTCCCTCTCGCCTCGCGGGCGGGAGAGGGGGTCAGGGGGTGCTTACAAGGGTAGGTTTTTAACCGTTTTCCGGTTTGAACCACCAATCCCGTGGTTCATCGGTGGATGAATAACTGCCCCTGATTGCCCTTGAGGGGGTGCAGGGGGATTAAAGCCCCCTGCGTCTCCCGCCTTGAGGCGGGACGGAAGGGTGGTGATGCGCAATCATTGTTAAAAACCTATCCTTGAAAGGTCAGGGGGTGAGGGAACGCTGGCGGTTGTTAATGCGATAAACCATTACAGCTATACTATAAACCTAATGCAAACAAAAGGAGAGCTAGATGAGTACGAATATCGATCACCATATTGGGGTTGAAATTACCTTTGACCAGAACCCCAGTCGAACCCACTTTGCGCACTACTACTATCGCGCTGAATTGTATTATGGAGTCGATGATAAACAGGCATGGTGCTTTACGATGCTGCTCGATGAAGATCGCCATGTCATGCCAGGCGAGACCGTTCAAGCTTGTCTCTGGTTTCTCAGCCCACAATATCAGTTAGGGCAACTAACAGTCGGAACACCGTTTTGGCTTCGTTCAGCACAACGGCTTGATGGTACAGGTCATGTGACTCAAATTACCAATTTAGAGCAGGCTGTTCGCGCAAAATCAAAGTATGATTTACCAGTTGAAGTAACATTCCTAGCAATGCCAGCCAATAACCCAAGCCAAGTCTATTCATTATTCTATGGCAAGCATTTGAATGAGTATGATCTGCACAACGGCTACATCAAACTCGCAGCGGGGCACACATCAATCGCTACCAAGCCGAAGCATATTCCCGTGCCATTTGAAATCACGGCCATTACTCTGAATCAATCCGAAATCAACAATCAGCCTTGGTTTACAGAACAACATCAATGGATGATTACTGAAAACTACGCTAGCAATGCAACATTTCCAACAATAAATAACCCCATTTTGGCCAAAGGTCAAGGCATTCAGCTGCTTGAACATAAGGGGCGATCGTTTATAGCAAACTTAACGATTGCAGCCAAGCAACTGGAACAGTTTCAAAAGGCCACCCATATGCATTATGGCTTTATCTATGGCAGGCTTTTCGAGGGTGAGAATTATGAGTTGAATGGTACCGAACGTTTGCTGATCCTTGAAGAAGGCCAAACGGTCACAATCGGACAACCTGTACGTGGTCATCTCGATCTGCATGGGATTAAAGAGCATATCAAAGCTTTGCCAAGAGGCTCAAAATTTGTGCTGCGAATTGCTGACCAGACGATTGCCAAAGGTCGGGTGGTTTAGTTCCCTCACGCCCATCCCCTCTCCCACGTCGGCGGGCGAGGGGTATTCCAAGCTTCATGACCGTTGGATTCCCCCTCGCTCGCTAGGCGGGCTAGGGGGCTAGGGGGTGAGGGCAGAGTCAGCTGCTGGTTGCACCTGCAAACGCGGGGTGGGCTGGCGGCTCGGCAGTTGGCTTAATACGATGCTAGCCAGTACCACCAAAGCGCCCAGCATTTGCAACCAACTCAGGCGTTGATCGAGTACCAGCCAGCCTAGCACGGTCGCTGAAACTGGGCTAAGCAAAATCAAAAACGACATGGTGGATGTTTTTAGGCGCTCGATGCCGCGAAACCAAAAGAGATAAGCCACGCCCGTGTTGACGAGGCCAATCAAGCCAAAACCCAGCCAATTGCTGGTTGTAAAGGCGGGCGGTAGGCCTTCAATCAACAGGGCAATTGGCACAATCATCAGGCCGCCAACCACCAATTGCCAAGCGGTATAGGTCAATAAGGGCACTGGTCGTCCCCAATGTTTGTTTAATGTAATGCCCACGCCATAGAGCATCGCGCCACCAAAAGCTGCCAGCATGCCCCAAGCATCAAGTTGAGCCTGTGGATTGAGCAGCATCATGCCAACCCCAAGCACACCTAAACCCGCCATCAACAGCAAGCGCGAAGTGACTCGCTCTTTGAGCACCACCCAGCCCCAAAACGCCACGATAAATGGTTGCAATGCGCCCAACGTAGCGGCGATACCACCAGGCAAGCGGTAGGCGGCAATAAATAATAAGGGGAAGAAGAAGCCAATATTCAACGCGCCCAGCACCAACGAGCGCCACCACCAAATGCCTTTGGGCAATTGCCGCCCCAAGGCCAAAAAGATCAAGCCAATCGGCAAGGCCCGCATTACGCCGACCAACAACGGACGGTTGGCTGGCAGCCACTCGGTGGTAATGACATAGGTTGTGCCCCACAAAATTGGAGCAATCGCCGTTAACAGCATATTCCACAATCGTTGCATCGCCGCCGCCTTCGCTAAATCCCATCAGCACTATCTAATGACAATAGTGATGGGATTGACAATTTAGCTTGACATGAAGATATAAGAAATTTATCTTCATGTCAAGCATCTTTATGTCGAGACAGTTTCATGCACGACGAGGTTAATAGTTTTTGGCTGAGTGCCTAGGAGAACGACTGAAACTCGATCTTCTTCCAATTAGCTTGATACCATGTTCGCGGTTCAGTTGCCCAACCAGCCTTCAAGCAATCCAGCGGCCTAGGCTTACGTCGCCACTCCATAGATCGTCAGCCAATCAAGAATCTGGCGAATACTTCCAATCGCAACCGCAACGCAGCTATCGGCGGCTCCATAATAGACATGGAGGGTATCGCCATCCGGCAGGACGGTCACGCCACAGGGGAAAATCACATTGGGGACATCACCATGGCGTTCATACTCCGTGTGCGGACTCAAGACCCATGGTTCGCCACGCCGCAGACAGCGCTCAGGATGTTCGGTATCGAACAGGGCTACGCCAAGCCGATAGAGACACCCACCAGGAGTCATCCGAACGCCATGATAGATCATCAACCAGCCTTCCTCGGTGGCGATCGGCGGTGGCGACAACCCAATTTTATTAGCATCCCACCATCCGCCTTTACGAGCCTCAAGCATACATTGGTGTTGGCCCCAATGGCGCAAATCCGGTGAGAGCGACATCCAAATATGCGACCCTTGTGCGCCAATTGGGCGATGGATCATCGCCCATAAGCCGTTAATCCGCACTGGAAAGAGCGCCGCATCTTTATTTTCGGGCTGCATCACGACCCCATAGCGGGTAAAGGTCTTGAAATCGGTGGTGGTTGCCAAGGAAACCCCAGGCCCACCAGTCGCATAGGAGGTATATACAACCCCATAGGCCGCTAATTCCTCAAGATAGGTAATGCGTGGATCTTCAATCCCCCAGCGTTCTTCGGGATACTGCTGTGGATCGGGGGCAAAGGTTGGGTGGGCATCAATTTGCCAATGATCAAGCCCATTGGCCGAGCGAGCTGCACAAAAATGCGAATGGCCACGCCGATCTTCAACGCGGCATAATAACAAGGTCGTCCCATCGGCGAGCACGGTTGCACCAGGGTTAAACACGCTATTAATCGGGTACGGCCAATCGCTTGCTTGTAAAATCGGGTTGGCTGGATGGCGTGCGAAGAGATCGAGTCGATTAGGTTGCATCATCATGTATTCCAGACTGCCTCGCCAAGAGACACTACAATGGTCTTGATGGATTGGGATCACGTGGCGGAATCAAATCCGCTCGAATGCGCGGTGGTCGGGTGACGCTGGCTGACGTGTTTTCCGCTGTTCCGCGCCTGATTGGTGGCGTGATCGTCTGCATCGTCAATCGGCCAATTAAAAATGCGAGGGTTGATTCAGCCCCCTGATTTTGATTAATCCGATCAATTTCCAGCCCATCAGCACAGCCACCAGTGCGCGGGTCGTAAAGGGCTACGCCTGCATCGTTGTGGCCGAGAAACCAATAAAAGGCATGCTGGGCTTCATCGTACCAGCCTGAATCGCCTGTGCTTTCAAAGGCGGCACAGGCTGCCAGCACGGTTGCCTGAGCCTCAATTGGCTGTTGATCATAGTGGGCTGGAGCTTGCCCACGCTGGAAAAACCCATTCGAGCCAATGGGCTTGAAATGGTCAGCCTCAGGCCGCTGAATCGCACAGAGCCAGGTCAAGGCCGTTAACCCAGCCTCAACCATATCTGGGCGCTGAAGGGTTTGACCGCTGACAATCAATGCATGCGGCAGAACCGCATTATCATAGGTCAGATGATCATCAAACCATTCCCAATCAGGCTGATGCGCCGCTTGAAAGCGGGACAATAATTGTTCAGCGAGGTGCAATTGGCTGGCCATAACCGTGCGATCACCAGGAAAGCGTTGACGATAGGCAGCGAAACCCAACAATGCTAAGGCCCATGGCCGTGGGTGAGTCAGCTGAGCCACCGCTGGAAGCGCAAAACGGAGGAGTCGTTGCGCAACGCCGCACAAGCCCGGATCATGGCTCTGTTCAAGCACCGTGCCAAGTGCCCAGATACTGCGAGCATGGGCATCTTCCGAGCCTGTCGCCTCTAACCACTGCCGATTTGCCCCCATAAAGTTGCGAAACCGTTGGGTCGCTGGATTAAAGGCATACCAGAGAAACGCTAAATAGCGCATTGCCAAGCGCTGGGCCTGTGGTTCTTGGATAGGATCGAGCAGCATCGTGGCAATCAAGGCTCGCGCATTATCATCGGTCGCATAGCCTTCGTGATGATTCGGAATATTCAAGATCGCATGTTGGATCAAGCCCATATCGTCAGTCATGGCGATCAGATGATCAAGACATAACGGCGGGATGATCGGCGAATCGGACTTGATTGGTTGATTCGCCAGCACTAGCACGGGATGGAGGGGGTGCGTTCGTGCCTGCATAAAACTGTGCATATAGTGCGTGGCAACAACCGACCAGAGCATCGTGCGCCCGCGTTGATAGGCGCGTTCGCGGATGGTTTGACGCAGCTGGGGTTCGGCTAAAAGCGTGTTAACCTGCTCAGCGAGCAGCGCTGGATCATGAAACGGAACCAGCATGCCACCACCATGGGCCAAGAGTTCGGTTGCATACCAATAGGGTGTCGAGACAATCGCCTTGCCTGCCCCAATCGCATAGGCTAAAGTACCCGAGACGCTTTGTTCTTGGGTATGATAGGGCGTAATATAAATATCAGCCGCACCCATATAAATTGCTAAAGCGCTGGAACTCACAAATTGGTCGTGAAACCGCACATGCGCTTGAATTCCAAGTTGCTCGACTAAGGCCTGAAGCATCTCCCGATAGGCCTCGCCAAAGGTTTGACGAACGGTTGGATGGGTTGCGCCAACAATCAGATACAGCACATGCGGATGCTGTTTGATCAGCAATGGCAACGCATGTAAGACATCTTCAATCCCTTTATTTGGCGAAAGCAAGCCGAAGGTAAGCAAAACCTGCTTCCCAATCAGATTCGCGTGTTGTTTATCCTCATAGCCATCGCGAAACGGCAGATCAGGAATGCCATGCGGAATACAATCAATCTGAGCCAATGGAATACCATAGATTGTATGCATTAAATCGACCGCATGCGAACTCATCACGATAATCCGTTGTGATCGTTGCGCAAGCTCCCACAGAATCGTATGTTGATCGGCGGTTGGTTCGCGTAACACCGTGTGTAAGGTGGTTACAATCGGAATCGTGATAGCACGAATGAGCAAGAGCAGATTCCGCCCCGAAGCACCACCAAAAATCCCATATTCGTGCTGAATACACACAAGGTCATACGAACTCAAGCGGATAAAATCGGCAGCTTGATAATAGGCATAGGGGTCATCCTGATCAATCGTAAAGACGACTGAATCGGGGTAGTCATAGCCTGCGGGAGTATCATTCATGGCCATCACGTCGATCCTGCTCTGCGGATACGCGTCAAGCAAGGCCATGCGTAAATCGGTGGTATAGGTTGCTATGCCACACTGGCGCGGAGCATAATTTCCAATGATTAAGATTGAGCGAATCGGTGTCGGCATGCCACACCTCCTATACTAACGGGAAGCAATCACCCTGCCAGAGCGGCATATTGTGGGTGGCGCAATGTTTCAATCCGTGGCAAAAGGTTATCAAGCTGATGTTCCCAGCCCACATCCCAGGCCCGAATGGCGGCAATCACCTGAACTGGTGGCGTAACCGTGCGGGCGGTCGGATGCCAAGCCTGATAGCGAATAGCAGGTGGGAGCAGCACCCACTGGCTAAAGTAGCCCAACAGATAGCGTAAAGCCATAAAGCCTGTCCAGCCTGCGATGGCATTCCCTTGCATCTGAGGACTCATCCAGCGCTGCGTGAAGGTACCAAAATGATTTGGTTCAGCAAAGGTCAGGGGATGGATCACCAGCGGATGATCCTGCTGACTAAACCCAAACAACAGACAACGTAGGGCATTGGTAACGGGAACGGGATGCGGATAGGAATCAATCCCTACCTGAAAATAGTGCTGATGATCGGGTGTAAACCAATGACTATCCATCGATAGCCCCTTTCTTGAATGATCGGAGCGCCATGGGCGGCTAGGGCATGCGTAGGCCAGCCAGCGGAAAAACCTGCAAAATGCGGGTGGCAGGAATCCCTGCGGCGATTAAGCGCTCAGGAATCCCATGGATTGTATGATCACAATGAATCCAAACCCGCTCATCGTGATAGGCGATATGCACAAGACAACGATGAATCCGATGCTGTCCGTGCCAACCAGCAACCACCACCATATAATGCTGTTGCTCGCGGTCAAACACAGTTTGTACGGCACATGTTCCCGTCGTGTCAGGACATAGCGTTGCGATCAGCACTGTTTCAATGATCGTGGTGGTAGAACAGGCCACCATAACGCCTCCTTCCGAAATAGTCGTTGGGTTAGCGAATGCTCGGTTTCGATGGCAGCGGATCGTCTGGCCATTGATTCCAATGGGTGGGGGGGTGGTTGTAGAGTGTGCGATACTCATGATATTGGTGAGCTATGAACCGCAGCACTAATCCACTCAGCATGGTGAGAACGATCGCCATGAGCATCTGCCACACGGGAATGGTCAGACCACCAATCGTCACCTGTGGTTGTGGGCTAGCACTACCCAGTAGCATCAGCCCACCAATCAGGCTTAGCCAGAGCAGAACAGAACGTTTTTTCATAGCGTGCTCCCTTGAATATCAGTAATGGTGGGATAGTTCACCGGCATTGATGCAGGATGTTCCGGTAGACGGGTTGGCCGAACACTCCAGGGAAATTGGATGGTGATGGTTGTTCCATGATCTACCGTGCTGGCGATCGTGATGCTGCCCTCGTGTTGCTGGATGAGTTCTTGCACAATGGCCAAGCCAAGTCCTTGACCAATCCGTGCCGCTCCATGGGGATCAGCAGTGTCAAAAAATGGACGCGCAATTTGCACAAGGGCATCAGCGGAGATCCCGACCCCATAATCCTGAATGGTGATCTGCCCATCAGCAGCGAGGGTGATGGTAATTTCACTATGCATGCCGCTATAGTGCAGGGCATTGAGCAAGAGATTCTGAAAAATTTGAACTAAGCGCCCATAATCGCCCTCAATCCATACAGCTGCATCGGGCACCCGCAACACCAACAGATGCGAGGCTCGCATGCCTTGCATTGCTCCAACGACCGTTCGCAGCACCGCACTCAGTTCAAGCGAACGCCGCTGAATCGGCCCAAGCTCGTGCGTCATCAGCGTGCTATCAAGCAACGTTGGAACCAATCGTCCTACATGAATCGCTTGCATCCGCATCGTATTAATCATTTGCCGTTCGCGTAGGGGAATTCCACCCCATGTCGCAACTCGTCGCTCAAATAGATCAATATAGCCGAGCAAAATACTGATGGGCGTTTGGAGTTCATGAATCGCAATTGCCAGATGATGTTCAATCTGATGGGTTGTATCAAGCGCCACTGCCAGCGTGCTGGTGAGCGTTTGGACATGATCTTCTGCCGCTAATTGAGCGACGCGGGCAAACCCATAGTCGAGTGTCCGCTGAAACAGTGCTGGCGTAAGTTCATCGTCAAACAGCGTGGCATGAACCCCGCCGTGCAGCATAGGGATCAAGGTGTGATCATCGGTATTTGGGGAGGAGAGAATGAGTGGATAGGTTGATGCATGATCAGACAGCGTTTGGATGATCATGCCGGTATTATCCGTCAGTGACAGTCGCACCAAGATAGCATCGATCCGGCGAGTTGCCAGCATACTCAGGCCATGGTGGAGGTCGGAGACCGCAATCAGGCGATACTGGACGGTTTGAATTGCCGTGATGATCGACGCAATAATGGGTATGCCATGCCCATCATGGTCAATGAATAAGATCTGCATCCCATTCGGCTTCATCAAAATATCCTATCTCGCGGCGCAGCCAGCGGGTTGATTGAACGTGCATACAGCAACAGGGGTGCATACAACAACAATTAATTCCAAGCCATCCATATGTGGATGACTCGGAGCTTGATGACGTATCCCTTTAAGTACATGCCGATGCAACTGCGCGTCACCATGCGGGATTTTTGTGAGTGGCTATCACCAACAATTGCAGCGAGCAAGCGACCATTATGGTATGGTAGCGTTTTCGCCAGCAACAATGATGGTGTTCAACACACCGACAATCATTAACATTCATCTGAAGAGTGAAAACTCGGAATGATAGGATAACCAAAATAGTTATCGAGTGGGGGATATGGCCGAGTTAAGAGGTAGGTAGGTGAAATACAATTGATATACTTCACCTACCTAGTATAGCACTATCGCATGATAAACACAACGACAGACGCTGATTGGAATCGCTTCGTGCTGGTAATTATGCCACGAATAGAGGCCAAACTGGCTGATTAATCAATCATCGCCTCACCATAATGCCGATGAAAAAGGGTCAGAATATCAAAAGAGACCTTTTTTCCTGAAAGCTTGGGGGTATTCGTTTCAAGGGTGGCAGTGCGCAGGCTTGTGATTGTGCTATTGGTAATCACAATCGATGGGTCATCAAAGTTAAAGACCACCTTACCTGGCTCAACATCAGCATCAGACTGGATCGTGATAGCCACTGATGCTCCCTTACTTTTCGCCGTGGCTTGGGGCAACGGCAGCGGCATATCCCATGTTTCATAATGGAGCGTTGGGGAAGCTACCTGACCAATTGAATTCGCTTCAAGATAGATATAGTCCATACTGACAATGTTGGGTTTTAAGCCACTGCTATAGCATTCCGATGCAGCGAATCCGGCAATTAAGGGCATTTCATGATTCAGCAGAACAGCTTCGGGAAAATAGATTCCGCCAGCCGAAGAATTACTGGTAAATAGTCGGCCTTCAGTCGCAAGAATCATAATTAGGCCATGACCATCGCTCGTGCCATTGCCAAAGGAGGTTTTACTGCCAACCGTGCTTGGAAATACCGCGAGTTTGCCCAATGGGTTGCCACCAGTCACGCGAATGGCTTCGACAATCGTCTCATGTTCAGGAATATAATTAAGCGCAACCGATTCACGCCCATTACTGAGGATGATCGGCACATGAAACGCGCCGCCTTTATCAACGATTGGTTCGGTATAGCCAGGGATAAGCTTAAAATCTTGGTCATAGCCACCAAGATCAATCGCATGGGGCTTATCAAACGATTTTCCGCCATCCGCTGATCGTAGCAGGGTTGGAACTAATCCACCTGCAGTAATCCGATCGACCCGTGCCAGAATCTGTTTACCACTAATGCCAAATGAGAGTCCGCCACGGATTTCACCAACATCAAGGCCAACTTCTGGTCCCAGTTGGCCATCAACATACCGTCGAATAAACAGGCGACCGGTATTACGGCATTTATAACTCAACAAACCGAATGGTGGCGGGGCGGTCGCAACATGCCCAACCGCAACTTGGCTCAAGCCGAAAAAGGGGAAATCAACTTCTGACGATTCGGTATTAACCAATGTTCCATCGAGCCACAATTGGAGACCTTTAGCGCTGCGCGTAATCCACGTCGTAACAATGGTTCCAGTAAATTTGTTCAAGGTAAGATGATAGCGCCAAATCTCACCCTCCGCGATGATGGTCCGCTCAAGTTGTGGAACGTAGCGCATTGCAGGGCTGAGCGAGGCCGCCGCTGCGGCAGGGTTTGGGCCAATAAATTGACTCAAAATCAACTGTCCATGGGCTTGATCAGCCTGTGCATGTTCGACATGGGCAGCCCACGTTGTCCGACGATTATCATCATGGGTAATACAGACTTGTGGTCCTAGGAAATAACGTGTGCTATCAAGCTGATTGGTCACAATCTTGGTACTATGCACGGTTCCTTCCAAAGCCCAGTTTCGTGCGCTAATCTCAGGCGGAATGCTTACCCCATCAAATACAGCATCTCCATGATGCGCTGCACGTTCAGCATAATGATGCGCCGTTTGGATGGTTTGTTCTGAACGATGGATGATACGCATAGGGAAGTTCCTCCATAACCAAGATACACCTATAACCCATTCGCTAATCCAAGCACAGCAGATGGCCTCAAACAGCTGACCTTCGCTGCTATCTATCAGTACTTGGTTGGGCAAGGGTTTTCGGTGGTGCATCTGGTGAGCATCGTAGAGCTTTGCGGGTCGTGATCCCACCCATAGAGATTGGGCGAATCACACCAACAACTGAAGAAAAGTGTGGGAAGAATAAGTCATCAGGTGGCGATGACATAGGAAGCATGCGGCTACATCCGAAAGAGTACGCTCGATAGATAGCTCTGTAAAGTCCCTATCCCAAGGGGTGAGGGATCGATATCAAGGCAGCGGGTTCAGACATGATTGTTGAGGCGAAACGATAACAGCAGCTTGTTTATTATGGAAAGCGTGCTATAGTGATACGTAGATGCTCTTGTGTATCACTTCAAGCGCATCGTGCTCCTCAACTCGGCCACTCCCCCATCGATAACCGTTGGTTATCCTATCACACCGAGTTCCCCTTCTCTTATATGGTGATAACCCACATCTATGGGTTGCGTGTCTCCATCGTCATCGATGGCTGCACCACCTACCACCTATTCAGGAACTGCTCCTGAATGGATCTACTATTGCCGTGGAATTCCTGTTCCTGCGTTGTTGGAATGGTTGGATCAATATCCAGCTCCTCAGCATGCAGCACAGTGCGACCATGGGCAAAGGAGTCCTCCTCATGAAAGCCATTCTTGGCATCATTACTGGAATCTTAATCTTGCTCTTTGCAGCAATCGGCTTCCAAAACACAACGGCGATTTCGATTCACCTCTTCGATTGGCAAACACCAGCCTTGCCTCTATGGATGCTCCTATTGGCTGCCTTGGCCAGTGGGATGCTGGTGGTTGGCTTGTTTGCCTTTCCACGCCAGATCGAGACCTACTATACGAACCTCCGCGAGCGTGGGCAGGCCACTCCTGTCCAACGACCATTGATTCCAATTGATGCTGCGATGCCACCACCAACAACCATGCCACTCGCCGTCGAGGCTGGGCCACAACACTATAATCCACAAACCGGTGAGCGCCTTGATCCATGGATCGATGATGCGCCAAAGCGCACGGTATGAGCACCTATGCGCGCATAACCGTGGTTGCCTGTCCCGTCTGTCGTGCTAAACAAGGACTCTCGGGGGTCTTGCATTGCGGCAGCATCGTGATCTGTGCGACGTGTCATTCGTCGCTGCGGGTTACGACCCTCCGACCAATGCGACTGAGGCTGGTTGACCCATCCTCTACGCGCACCGCCGAGAGTCAACCGGAGTCGTATGCCTAATCCATCCCGCTTGCGTTGGGCTGGCCCAATGCAAGCGGAAACCATGATCGGCTGCGGAATTTCCGCATCGATCACAATGCGCAGACAATTGCTGCCTACGCTAGTCCATAATAAAGGAGCATCCTATGGTGCCCCAAACGATTGCTGTTGTTAATAATGATTTGGCATTATTAGATTTATTACAGGAACTCTTGCTCGAAGCAGGCTATGCTACAACCACCTACCTGACCACCGACCTGACCTATCAACAGTTACGGGATAGTCAACCGAGTTTAATTATTCTCGATGTAGGCCTTCAAGCATCCGCTCCAGGCTGGCCATTACTTAAATTACTCCATTTTGATCCAAATACGGTGCAGATCCCCGTTCTGGTTACGACGGTTGATCATGCTTTTATACAAGGTAAGCAAGCCTTTTTACAAGCAGCTGGCTGCGATGTGCTCGAACTTCCGGCCAGTTTTACCGACCTCGTTGCCAAAGTTGCAACATTAATTGGTGCGCCGCTGGCTCGAATCATACCGACAAGCGATCCACCATAAATCCAAGGGTAATCAATTCAATATAGGTTACCTACCGAAAGGCGAAGTGTGCCCCATTCCATGCAGGAGATGAGAAAGATGTTGTCTCATACAACCATGTCTTCCATCTTGATTCCAGCCTTAGAACGGCAGGGATGGTTAATCACCCATCAACCATTACGTATGCTCTGGTATGGGATCGAAAGCCAACTTGATCTTGCGGCAAATAGCAACAGCCATAGTTCTATCGCGATTGCGATCTACCCTCCGCACGATGACAGTAGCGTACCACCATTGACATGCTTCTTGGGGCAAGCCTTAGTGACACAAGCAATTCTTGGACGACTTGACCCGATGTGTACGCTCTACTGTGCGCTTGATCGAGCTCTATTTACGGCCTTGTTAGTCGCACCGCTGAGGGATCTCTTACGTTCGGCTTATCAGATGCGGTTTATTGTGGTTGATGCAACCCAAGAGGAGTCAATTCAATGGATACCTGCACAAGCCCCTGCACAATCCTTGAACTGGTCTTAACGGAACAAACCTGCATTCCGTATGCCTATGGAAACTATAGTTTCCAAACCATTTTTGACCCTTATCAGCATCGCTATCTCGTCATTGTTATTGGATGGAACGGTCACCATCGTATCCATCATTGTTTACTGCACCTAGAATATCGGGACGGAATCATTTGGATTCATCATGATACGACGGCGGCAGGAATTACTGAGCCACTGATTGCTGCGGGGATTAACGCTGCGATGATTATCAGAACAAGTCCCCCTCAAAGCATGGCCGTCCCCATAGAACAAGACTATATGCATAAGGATAGCAGATGTTGATCACCGATGCCTCCCAGAAAGGAATTCTCGATGAAACAACCACCATGGTATATCCTACCGTATAACCAAAACAATATCAGTAGTCCTGCTACTAATACTTCACATGCTGCGGTTTGTCACGATGAAGCGGTAGTATCATCCACCCAAGATGGGTTGTCAGGAAACGATCGTGGTGATCGAGATGTCTGGAATACCGAAGGTGGATTCTGCCTCCTCGTGCCGTCAGCATTTCAGGAAGACAACGATACAGTGCCATGATATGGCACGATTGAATAGACAATCGCTCAGCTGGTATCCGACAACCCATGGCTCCCACATGCCCCTCCGTGCTCTTGGAGAGTCACCCACCCGCATCCGTCGTCATACCCTGCTTAATCCAACGCTCACCGATCTGCTTGTGTCCGAAACCACGGAGACTGCTGTCGCACGTAGGCTATCGCAATCGATACGGAGGGCTGTCCGATGCTCTGCCTATTGGCACGTATCCGTATCCAAGGAGTTACTATGATCGACCCTATTCCCGTCCCCAACGGAGCACCTCGGCTCCGCGACCATCCCATCACACGCGGTATCGGCAACAATCAGATTCTGCATCTTGCCGATGCTGTCGATCACCTCGTGAATGAGGTGCATCCCGCGATCCACGGGCATCGGCAGATAACCCTGTTCCGTCAAGCCCCAGTCACGCTCGTCTTATTTGTCTTTGATGCGGGCGGTGAACTTCCCGATCATGTTGCCCAAGGAATCGTCAGTATTCAGGTACTGAACGGCAGGTTGAGCATCCAGATCGCAGGGAATGATCATCGCTTGGATGCGGGACAGATCCTGTTCCTCAATCCCGCCATTGCGCATAGTGTGCGGGCCGAGATCGCGAGCACGATGCTCTTGACCGTCCATCACATGGAGTCAATCACCATGGCGCAAACGACGGTGGAGTCATAATTCGACCTGCGGGGAGCCTACAAGTACCACAGCAATCGGACCACGATGACCGCTGCATTGCAGCGAGGAGGTCGGGATGAAAACGATACGACTCTTTCCAACGCTCGTTATGGTGATCGGCGTTCTTTTTACCTGTGGTGGATTGGTCACCACAGGCGCTGGCATCTTTATCAATAGGTTCGTCGCTGAGCAACTCCGTTCCCAACAGATTACAACCCCAGCGGATGCCTCGATCCCGAATGCCCCAGTAACCGGGATCGCAACTGCGCTCAGCATGGCCGCACTTATTCAGCATCATGCCGCTGACAGCTCCAATGGATTATCCTATGCCCAGATGGGTCGTTTTGCCGTTGCCAGCGGCGACCCATCTGGCACGAATACCGTTGATGCGGCATTGAAGGATGCGAAGGGTCAGCCTGTGGCAAACCAAGCACGCACGACTCAACTCACTGCGGCGGGTCTCGTGACCTCACTCAGTTTGTCGGCAATGGCGCTCGGCGCATCCTACGGTGCGATGGCCCTCGGCCTCGGGTTCTTCATCCTCGGCCTCATCATCACCGGACTTGGCTATGCGCTCCGAGGATTGATTACCCCCGAGGTCGCAGCACGCTTTGGCATCCAGCCTGTCAGTGTGTAACCGTGCAAAGGCTGACAGTAGTTCATCGCGTCTGCTCTGCATGTAATCGGATCGATGTGTGTCGTGCAAGGCGCTGCTCATCGCTGATCGAGCGGGCATAGGCATACACCATGATCGATCAACATACTGATCCACTGCTTGGTGCAACCTGCTCCTGACTTGGTGAAGCGGAAGGCACACTGAGCGTATTGCGCTGAGAATCAGAGACACGGGGTTCACCCGCTCCCTGGATTCCAAAGGAGTCACCATGGTCACGTCACATCGAGAACAGCATCGAACCCAGCATATCGGCTGGCTGCGTGCATCAGTCTTAGGCGCAAACGATGGGATTGTCTCAACTGCCAGTCTGGTGGTTGGGATGGCCGCATCAAATGCATCCCATCAGTCGGTGGTCGTGGCCGGCATTGCTGGCTTGGTTGCAGGGGCAATGTCCATGGCCGCAGGCGAATATGTATCGGTCAGTTCCCAGGCAGATACGGAACGAGCGGATATTGACCGTGAGCGCATGGAACTCGCCGTGGATGCCCACGCCGAACGTGCGGAACTGGCAGCCATCTATGGTCGCCGTGGCCTTGACGCATCCCTCGCTGAGCAAGTCGCCGAGCAATTGATGCTGAAGGATGCACTCGCGGCCCACGCCCGTGATGAACTTGGGATCTCCGAAACCATGAGTGCCCGTCCCATCCAAGCAGCGCTTGCGTCGGCGGCTGCCTTTGCCGTTGGCGCGATACTCCCGCTGATGACCGCCGTGCTTGCGGCTAATTCCTATCTCGTTGTTTTGGTAACGGGAACCTCACTCATATTCCTCACGCTGCTGGGAATATTGGCTGCCTATACCGGTGGTTCGTCCATTATTGTCGGTGCCATGCGGGTGGCGTTTTGGGGTGCGCTTGCGATGGCATTAACGGCTGGCGTTGGAGCGATCTTTGGGACAGCTGTCTAGATCGTGCCTGGGAAGATGAAGAGTCACATTTTCCGAATCTATGCGTTCGCCGCATTATTGAGGCGTTGTAGGTGAAGCGCCTAGGTGCTCGGGTTGGCTTTATTCGCTTCCACATTGACGACTTAGTGGTGTGCAATGCAAGGATGTCCAGCAATCGTAGTTCTGGGAGTTGATGTCTTTGTGCCGAAGATCACGTAACGTGCCTATGGTTTTTTGAGGACGGCTGGTGTGAGATGCCGGTCTTTATCCCATCCCCGCCATCGGTACCATAGAAAGGATATGGTATGTACAGCGTCAAAACGAAGTCACGGTTTACCCAAGTCTCCAAGTGGACTGCCCATATCACGGGACGACCAAGGACGTTTGGTCTTGCGGTCGGGGTGATCTTCCTGTGGATGATTAGTGGACCACTGTTTGGCTGGAGCGATACATGGCAGTTGGTGATTAATACGAGCACAACGATTATTACCTTTCTTATGGTCTTTCTGATTCAAAATACACAGACGCGCGATTCAGAAGCCATTCAAATCAAGCTTGATGAATTGATCCGTGCAACGCAGGGTGCTCATAATGCGCTTCTTGATCTGGAGGAGTTGGAAGAGGACGAGTTAGACCAGATTCGGGCGACATATCAACGATTGTCGGAACGAGCTCGCGAGGCCATCCGTCATGGATTGGTCGATACAGATAACCCCGAACCCGAAGCGTCATAACGAACGTGATACACAATGAGAGCCATGTGGACTATCCGTGGAGTTACCACATCAGGAACTAAAAGTAAATTCCCCATACGCATCAAGCTTAGATCTATCATGCCGTTAATGCCCGTAAGCGCGAGTCCATAATAAAGAAGCATCCTATGGTGCCCCAAACGATTGCCGTTGTCAATAATGATGTGGCGTTATTGGATTTATTACAGGAATTCTTGCTCGAAGCAGGCTATGCTACAACCACCTACCTGACCACCGACCTGACCTATCAACAGTTACGGGATAGTCAACCGAGTTTAATTATTCTCGATGTAGGCCTTCAAGCATCCGCCCCAGGCTGGCCATTACTTAAATTACTCCATTTTGATCCGAATACGGTGCAGATCCCCGTTCTGGTTACGACGGTTGATCATGCCTTTATTCAAGGCAAGCAGCTGGCTGCGATGTGCTCGAACTTCCGGCCAGTTTTACCGACCTCGTTGCCAACGTTGCAACATTAATTGGTGCGCCGCTGGCTCACCAAAACAGGGAAATGAAAGGCAGTGATTTGGATGCAGCATTCGAGATAACCAACCAGCCTACACACTATAGCCAATCATCCCCCACTAGCGCTAAAATCCAATCCTCCAGCCGCCGATTCGGGTAATCAAAGAGCATATTCCATCATTAGCCGATCAACACAAACTTCGCTAGATTTCACCAGCACCCAGATATGCTATGCTGATGGTATTGACAATGTATCTTGACATCAAGATATAATCTATCTTCATGCCAAGTATCTTTATATCGAGATAATCTATGCACGACCAAGTTGATAGTTTTATTGCTGAGTGGCAGCGCGAACGACCAGAACTTGATGCTACGCCGATGGGCTTGATTGGGCGGATTGCGCGATTGGAACAACATTTGAGCCGTGATTTGGCGCGGATATTCGGCCAATTTGGCTTACAACGCGGGGAATTTGATGTGCTGGCAAGTTTGCGGCGGTCAGGAGCGCCCTATCAGCGTAGCCCAACCGCCTTGTTCAATACCTTGATGCTCTCATCAGGAGCCATGACCAATCGGCTTGATCGCTTGGCCGATCGTGGCTTGATCGAGCGCATTCCCGATCCGCACGATCGGCGTAGCCTGTTGGTGCAGCTGACAGCTGAGGGTTTAGATCTGATCAATCGAGCCGTCGAGGCGCATCTAGCCAACGAACAACGCTTGATTGCCAGTTTGAGTAGCGAGCAGCGCGAACAATTAGCCACGCTGTTACGCTGTTGGCTGCTCGATTTAGAGCCAAATCAGGCTTGAGAAACCAGCAGCAGCAATTCGGCTTGGCTCAAGGCTTCGCCTGTGGCTTCGGCGGCTTGCCGCTCAGCCTGACCCAAGTTGCGATCAAGCTGTTCGCGCAAGCTGGTTATGTCGCGCCAACTAACTGCTGAGTAGCCAACATCGCAGGCATTACGCAAACTGGCCGCACCGCCGACCAAATAGGCCGCATGCTCAGGGTTACTAGTCGCCAACCATTCAGCAAAGCCTTCGAAAGCAATCGCCAATGAACGTTGGACATTCAGTCGCGCCGCCATCGTGACTGCTTGATGCAGCACTTCGCCCGATTCACGTCGTTCATCAGCATTCTGGCGCAGCAAGGCCAAACCCAACCCATACAAGGCCATAATTAATGGTGGCGATTCTTCGTTTTGGCGATGAATCGCGATGCTCTCACGATATAAGTGCTCAGCCTCGGCATATTCGTGCATATTCAAATGGGTGCCAGCAATATTTTGAAACGAGACTGCTTGGCTCATTTGGTCACCCATTTGCTGGTAAATTGCCAAACTTGCTTGGAAATACTCACGAGCGGCTTGGTGTTCAGCTTGAAATTGGGTGACTGAGCCAAGATTGTTCAAAATAATCGCCTCGCCCCAAACATTGGATTGTTGTTGGCGAATCGTTAAGGCCGCTTCATAGGCTTGGCGGGCCGCCTCATAATTGGTTTGCTCGGCGTAAATCATGCCTTGATTGTTCAACAAACGCGCTTGATAATCCAAATCGCCGAGGGTTTTGGCATGGGTCAGCGCCGCACCATAGGCCTGCAAGGCCGAGGGATAATCGCTGATTGCATAGGAAAGCAGCCCATTGGCATAGCCAAAATGCAGTTGAATTTCCGGCTCGAAGCTAGCAGCATGTGCCCCAATGCGGGCGATCCAGCTTAATCCTTCGCGAATGTAGCCTTGTTGAAACAACGGCAATACCATGCTCGAAATTAAGCGGGCAATCTCGCTGTAGCGTTGTTGTTGATATAGCCATTGCAAAGCACTGCGCACATTGGGCATCGCTTGATTCAGACATTTGCTCCAGACCATGCCTTGACCTTGGCGAATGCCAGTATCAATATCGATTGCCAATTGTTGAAAAGCCTTCGCATGCAGCTCGTGACAAGCATGGTCGAGTTGGGCATTGCGCTTGAGTTGGCGGGCCGCATATTGGCGAATTGTATCGAGCATGCTATAGGTTGGTTCTTCTGAGGCGGCGTTGCTCAGCAGCAGGCCTTTGGCAACCATAGCTTCGAGCGTTTTGGCAATATCAATTGTGTTAGGCGCTTCGTTGGCCAATAATTGAACTTGGTTCAGCGTCCATTCGCCTTGAAAGACCCCCAAGCGCGGCAACAACCAGCGAATCGCCGGAATACTATACGAAATACACCAATCCAAAACGGGGTGTAACACTTGTTCGGGGGCTGGCGCGGCTCCCACATTTTGCTCAGCAGGCAGATAATTGCGCAACAACAAGAGCAAATCGGCGGGGCGTAGTTTATCGCTATGCGCTGCTACCAACTCAATCGCCAAGGGCAAGCCGCGCAAACGCCGACAAATCTCGACAATATGCAACGCATTATTGGGATCAAGCATAAATTCGGGTCGCACGCGCCGAATCCGATCCAAAAAGAGTGCCACCGCTGGACTCATGCTGATAGTTTCGATTTGGACTGAGCCACCGCCTAGCGGAATCGCCAATGGTGGAATTGGAATAACTTCTTCTTGGGGATCATTAGCAGCTTGTTGGCTGGTTACCAGCACTCGCACATGCTCGGTTTGGCTGAGCAAGCCAATCACATGCGGCGCAGCCTCGATCACTTGCTCCATATTATCGAGCACAATTAAGTATTGACGTTCGCGTAAAAATTGCACTAAAGCTTCTTCATACACCAAACTGCCGCGTTCAGCCAAGCCAAATGTGCGGGCAATTGTTGGAATCACCAAATCGGGGTCGTCGAGGGTTGCTAACGAAATAAAGGCCACGCCATCACGAAACTCAGCGTGCAAACGATCAGCAATTTGAATGCTCAGGCGGGTTTTGCCAGTGCCACTTGGGCCGAGCAAAGTGGTAAAACGGGTTGGCGATTGGCGCAAACGTGTTACTAGCGCTGCAACATCGGCATCGCGGCCAATCAATGGTGTAGTGAAGGTTGGAAAGCCAATGCGTTGCATAACCTGATCTCCCGTAGTTTGGTTGTTTGTCGAGTATGCCGCAAAACCGCTGTAAAAACAAAGGTCTAGCCTAGGCTAAATCTGCCAATCGTACTAGGACTAGCGGTAGCAGTTTGTGCTAGCCGCTTTTAGCCAGAAAGTACCGCGTTGATTCAGGCCAGGCCTCGGTACAATAAAGCTACTGACGGCGACCTTCGCACCAAGGAGCACCTATGCGCCTACGTTTTCTATTGATGATGATCTTGGTTATCGGCAGTTTGAGTTTTAGCCCCAAACCTGCTGCTGCCCAAACCAGCCTGTGTTTTGCCGATGTGCCAGGCATTAGCAATTGTATTAGTGGGCGTTTTTTGAGCTATTGGCAACAAAATGGTGGTTTGGCAGTGTTTGGCTATCCTCTCTCGCCTGCTCAAAGCGAAACAACTGCTAATGGCACATTTACAACTCAATATTTTGAACGCCAACGCTTTGAGCTACACCCTGAATTGGCCGCGCCCTATGATGTGCTGCTTGGCCGTTTGGGAGCCGAAATCTACGAACGCAACCACGGCAACTGGCGCAATGCTCCCAAAACCAACCCAAGCACCCAAGGCTGTTTAGTATTTAACGAAACTGGGCGCTCAGTTTGCGAACCATTTTTGAGCTATTGGCTGAATCATGGCTTGCTTGATGGCTCGTTGAATGCCTATGAACAGTCGTTGAGTTTGCTAGGCTTGCCGCTGACCGAGCCACTCCTCGAACAAAACCCCGATGGCGATTGGGTGATGACTCAGTGGTTTGAACGCGCTCGGCTGGAAGATCATGGCGCAAAAGGTGTGCTGCTTGGCCGTTTGGGAGCCGAACTCAAAGCCCAGCCCACCCCCAGCTATCCGAGCGAAATCACAGCCTTGGTTGATGCGATCAATCGTCAACGCAACCAAGCTGGATTAAGCAGCTTGACGATCAACCCAACCCTCAACCAAGCTGCCCAAATTCATAGCGACGATATGGCTCGCAACAACTTTTTCGAGCACACTGGCAGCGATGGCTCGAACGCAGGCCAGCGCATGCAACGGGTAGGCTACTCATGGCGAGCTTGGGCCGAAAATTTAGCGGCTGGCTATACCGATGCTCAAGCAATTATCGATGCTTGGATGCAAAGTCCAGGTCATCGCGCCAACATTCTATATGCCGATGTCAGCGAAATTGGGGTTGGGATCGCCCGTAATCCCAATTCAGAATACCAAATTTATTGGACAGTCAACTTTGGAGCACGCTAGACCTGCTCAATTTGCACCACCCGATCACGGGCAGCTAAATCGCGTACAAGTTGAATCTTGGCCTGCGGAAAACTGGCTTGCGCAAGGGCAATAACCTCTGACCCTTGCCAAGCCCCAATCTCAAACAGCGCTGCGCTCGGCAGGCCTTGGCGCAAAATTGCCGCCGTTGCTGGCAATAATTGGCGATAGCAATCAAGCCCATCGGGGCCACCATCGAGTGCGAGGGTTGGCTCGTGCAACCGTACTCCAGGCTCAATTTCGTCGAGCAAGGTATAGGGTGGGTTGCTCAAAAGCAAATCAATTGGCTCTGGCAATTGACTGACACCATCGCCATGAATCAGCTCAATCTGTTGCTGCAAGCCATGGCGCTCCACATTACTTTGAGCCACGGCCAAGGCAGCGGGCGAAAGATCAACTGCATACATTTTAATCGTGGGTGCATGTTTGGTCACCGCCACCGCAATACAACCGCTGCCCGTGCCAATATCGGCCACCACCAACGGGCGTTGCTGCTGTTTGATCCAGGTTAATGCCTGCTCCACCAAAATCTCAGTATCAGGCCGTGGCACCAAAACCCGCCGATCAACGTTAAACATTAAGCCATAAAACTCACGCGAGCCAATCAGATAGGCGATTGGTTCTAAGGCGCTACGCCGTTCAATTAAGCCCTGAAATTGCTCAACCTGCTCAGTCGAGAGCTGATCGTTGAAGGCCGCCAAGATTTGGGTCTGCGTAAGACCAAGCACATGGCCCAGCAGCACGCGGGCATCGAGTTGCGGGGTCAGCGAAGCGCTGATCAAAGAGCTAGCTGCCTCAATTAATGCCTCGCGCACAGTTGTTATAGCCATCTCAGAAATTCCTCAGCATATTGCGATACCTACGTAATGCACTCGTAATCTGCACATCTAGAGACTCCTAGGCGAATCAGGCATCATTGTGCTAGCAGCAAACAAACCCGCATAGCAACCGCAGGCGCGGCTGTTTCACACTCCCAAGGAGGTTGCATTATGGATCGTGGTGTGATTTTTTTTATGTTGTTGGTAGTTATTATACTCTTGATTCTTTTGCTAGTTGTGGCAACTGGCGGTGATGATCAGGCTAATGCAATGACCACTGCTCAACTTTTGATCCAACAATTTGCCTGAGCATCGCCAAAGGTGCTACCATTCGCCACAGATGGGATGCCAAGTTTGGCATTATTGGTAATGGAAGGACACAAACATGCAACCATCTGGGCAATCGATTGCATTAATTGGCCCAAGCGGCGCAGGCAAAAGTACGGTTGGCGTAGGTTTAGCCCAAGCGCTCGGCTGGCGTTTTATCGATTTAGATCAACTGATTATCGAACGCGCTGAAAAAAGTATTAGCGACATTTTTAGCCAAGAGGGCGAAGCAGGCTTTCGTGAGCGCGAAACCGCCGCTTTGGTCCAAGCACTACAAACAGATCAAGCCGTCATCGCCTGTGGTGGCGGCATCGTTTTGCGCGAAATTAATCGGCAATTGCTGCGTGAACAGGCTTGGTGTGTCTATCTCACCAGCGCCATCAGCACCTTGGTTAAACGTTTAACTGCCGATCAAGCCAATCCTCGGCCATTGCTGGCGAGCGATATTAATGAACAACTGGTGATTCAGCTCGCCGAGCGTTTGCCACTTTACAGCACCCTTGCCAACTGGACGATCCAGACCGATGGCTTGGCTCCACAAATTGTGGTCGAACAACTCATTCGGGCTTGGGGTTTAGTGGGCAAACCGCAGGTCAGCGAAGTGTTTAGCTCATTCAACAGTCGTTATTATGTCAAAAGCGGCGCACTGGCAGCCCTACCCAATGAATTAGCCAATCTTGGCCTCACTGGCACATGCTGGCTAATCAGCGACAGTCATGTTGGGCCGATGTATGCGCCAACCTTGATTCAAGCCTTAGAAAACTCCGGTTTCAGCTGCCAACGCTACGATATTCCGGCGCAAGAGGCTAGCAAATCATGGCAGCAAGCAGGCGAATTATATACATGGCTGCTCGAAAATGGCGTGCAGCGTGGCGATACGGTGTTGGCGTTGGGCGGCGGCGTGGTTGGCGATTTAGCGGGCTTTATCGCGGCCTCAATTTTGCGCGGCATCGCGGTCGTGCAATTGCCAACCACAATTTTGGCGATGATCGATAGCAGCATTGGTGGCAAAACAGGCATTAATCATCCACGGGGCAAAAATTTGATCGGTGCGTTTCATCCGCCACGTTTGGTGTTAATTGATGATGCAGTATTGAGCAGTTTGCCGCGTCGCGAGCGGGCAGCAGGCTGGGCCGAAGCCGTCAAACATGGCGTGATTGCTGATGCGCAGTTGTTCGCTGATTTGGAGCAAGCAGGGGCAAGCCTCAATGATGTGCCCGCCAAAATAACCAGCGATCTGTTGGTACGCTCGGCGGCGGTCAAAATTGGCGTGGTCAATCGCGACGAACGCGAAACTGGCGAACGCATGTTGCTCAATTATGGCCATACCTTGGGCCAAGCCGTCGAGGCCGCGACCCAATACAAACGCTATGTGCATGGCGAAGCAGTAGCGATTGGCATGACCTTTGCTGCCAATCTGGCAGTGCAACTTGGCATGTGGTCTAGCGCCGAGGCCGAGCGTCAACGGGCTTTGTTGCAAGCACTCGAATTACCAACCGCCCTGCCGCGTGATTTGGATATCGAGGCGACTTTGGCAGCTTTGAACTTAGATAAGAAACGTGCCAAAGGCAGCGTGCGTTGGGTATTGCCAACCCGCATCGGCCATGCGCAAGTTGAATCACACGTTGACCCAGAATTGGTGCGCAAATTGGTGCACGAATTGGTCGAGCAAACCTAAATTTGAGTCCCCCGACCATCGAGCATTACAAGGGTAGGTTTTTAACAAAGGTACGGTGGAATCGCCGTCGATGTTCATGCCCTCACCCCCTAGTCCCCTCTCCCGCACGCGAGGCGAGGGGGAACCCGCCATCATTGACGACTGGAACTCCCCTCTCCCGCCGCCGTGGGAGAGGGGTTGAGGGTGAGGGAACGTCTAGCCACGATAACGAAACGCAGGATTCTCAAGATAGTCGGCGAGGCTCATTGCCGCTTGATCACGACCTGAGAGCGTTGGCTCACTGATTGGCCACTCAATCCCAATTTGTGGGTCATTCCAGCGCACCGCACCCTCGGTTTCGGGCGCATACAACCCTGTACAACGATATTGCACCTCGGCAAACTCCGAAAGCACCACAAAGCCATGGCCAAAGCCCGAAGGAATCAGAAATTGTAAAAAGTTATCGGCGCTTAGCTCAACTCCAACCCATTTGCCAAAGGTCGGCGAGCCAACGCGCAAATCAACAGCAACATCAAAAATGCTACCAACACTACAACGCACAAGTTTTGCCATTGGCTGGCGCTCATCTTGATAATGCAGCCCGCGCAGTACCCCTTGCTTGGAACGGGAGTGATTATCTTGCACAAAATCGGTAGGCAGACCGAGGTCAGCAAACTTGATCTGATGGTATGTTTCAAGGAAGAAGCCGCGTTCATCGGCAAACACGCTTGGTTTAATAATGACAACGCCATCAAGCGCGGTTTGCGTTACGGTCAAACTCATTGCCTTTCGTCCTTTCGCCATTGGTGGGTTCAATTATCCCACAATTATAGAGCATAGCTGCCCAACGTGAGTTTTGTATGAAGATTAGTCATATTCAGTTGCCCCAAAGCTCGGCCTATCTTAGTTTACGCCAAGCCTTGAGCGTGCTTAAACACCTTTTAGGTTCTCAACCAGCCTGGGTCGTCGGCGGTACATTGCGCGATTTAGTGATTGGCCGCCCGTTGCATGATGTCGATTTGGTGGTCAATCAACCAGCGATTGGCTTAGCCCAAAGCCTTGCCAAGCAACTCAACGCCAGTTTGGTGGTGCTCGATGCTGAGCGTGATATTGGGCGGGTGGTCTTGGCCGATGGCAAGTATCTTGATCTTGCTCATTTGCGGGCTGCTGATTTAACCAGCGATTTGACCGACCGCGATTTTACGATTAATGCCATGGCCGCGCCGCTTTACGAGCAAGCGCAACTTGGCCAAATCATCGATCCTCATGCTGGATTGAACGATATTGCGACTGGTACGCTGCGCATGGTGCAAGCCAATGCCCTAGCCAACGATCCATTGCGTATGCTGCGAGCGGTGCGGATCGCTGCTCAACTCGGCTGGCAACTTGATCCAGCAACCGATCAGGCGATCATAGCCCACGCCGAATTGATCAACCAAGTGGCGGTTGAACGGGTACGAGTTGAGCTATTGGCAATTTTAGCCACTCGTTGGAGTGCTAGCTGGCTGCGTTATTTAGATCGGGTTAATCTTTTGCCAAGCTTAATTCCTGAGATTCGCCCAATGTACCACCACACCCAGCCCAATATTCATTTTTTGGATGTGTGGGAGCATTCGCTCGAAACGATTACTGCTGGCGAATGGCTGCTTGCCCAGTTGGAACATGATCAACAGCCAGTGCCACCAGCACCGCCAGCACTTGCCGACGATTGGCATCCACCAGCCTTTTTTCAGCAACCCGCAACCTTGCGCATGCTACCCAACTTGACCCTGCAACTGCAATGGGCCGAGCAGGTTGTTGCCCAAATGCAACAGCCAATTGGCCACACTGCCAGCAATCGCGCCCTCTGGAAAATGGCGATTCTGCTGCACGATTGTGCGAAGCCAGCGACACGAGTTGATAAGCCCGATGGCAGCGTCTCGTTTCATGAACATCAAACGATTGGGGCAGACATTGCCCGAGCAGTGTATCAGCGGCTGCGATTTAGCAACCAAGAGATTGAGTATATGTGCAAGGTGATTGCGGGGCATATGCGGCCTGGTCAGCTTTACTCGCAGCCTGAAACCACGGCCAAAGCGGCCTATCGCTTCTTTCGCGATTTAAAAGAAAGCGCCGTCGATACCTTACTGCACGCCTTGGCCGACCATATGGCGACGCGCGGGCCGTTGCTCCAAGAACATCATTGGGCCTACCAAGCCGCTTGGACAGATGCGATGCTTGGGTTTTATTGGGATGCTGAGGCCGAACAAAAACGTGTGCCCTTACTCGATGGACACACGCTGATGCAAGAGCTAGGTTTAGCAGCCGGCCCACAGATTGGGCTGTTGCTTGAGGCAATTCGTGAAGCTCAAGCGGCTGGCGAAGTGACCGACCGTGAGAGCGCCTTAGCGTTGGCGCGTCGGCTTCATACGTAATTGTGGCTCGTCGGAATCATCCTCGACCACTGGCGTTGAGCGTGAGACATACGGCAATGCGGCTAATGCCACAAGCAGGAGCGCAACAAAAAATAGTGTCGTCAGCATGGCGACCTCCATGGGCTTGTGTTTCCAGAGGCAGCGTACTTAATAACTCCATGCTAAGCCAGTATGCCGATCTGACGAGCGCCTGATGGCCGACTGATAGCTCCGCCGCAAGACCGATTAAACCACCAGCCGCTCAACAATCCAAACAAGGATTATTGAGCGGCTGATAATTGCCAAGAACGAAGGTGGCATGGTGGATTGAATTACGCTCTGCCTGTGTTCCCTCATCCCCAACCCTTCTCCCACCAAGCAGGAGAAGGGAGTTCGACACAGTGGTTCCCCCTCGCCTCGTGTGCGGGAGAGGGGGCTAGGGGGTGAGGGATGGAATCGTTGCTAATCCAACGAACCATGCCATTTAAGCTTACGCTTGCTTTTGCAAATCCGCCAATTGACGATCAAGGCGGGCTGAGATGTCGCGGTACATATCGCCACGTGAGCGGGCGGCATCAAGTTTACGTTGTAAGTCGATGACGCGCACCAAAGCAGCTAAGCCAACGACAATCAGAAGCCAACGAGCCATTGAAAAATCTCCTCGCGATACGCAGAAGTTGATCTATGTGCTCATTGTAGCATAACCCTGCCTAGAGTGTCGTCAGTTTTTGCAAGCCTTGCTCAGCTTGTTGGCGCAGCTTGGCAACCGCCGCGCTGAATTGTTCACGCAATTGAGCATCGCTTAAATCGCCAAGATTGACCAACACATTTAAGCCAGCCCCATTGACGGCGGCATAGGCCAAATAGCCGCCGACTTGGGCATCGGTGCGGGCATTGACGTTGCCTTGGGTCGCCAACAGATATAAATCATCAAACAAACTGGCAGCTTGTTGGGCCACTTGCAAGGGAACTTCACAGGCATGCACAATCGCCGCCGCCAATTGTTGCGCTCGGTCAGCCTGCTCTTCAGGCAATTTACGCGTGACGCTGATGGCGTTAAATGCGGCACTATCGGACAAAGCCAATTTGCCCAAGCTGGTGGTTGCTTCGCTCAAGCGCTCCAAGGCCGCTTGCATGCTGGGCTTGACCGCTGCATATTTTTTGCGGCTGACGGTTAAATTAGCCACCATTTGGCCCAACGAGCCAGCCAAAGCCCCAGCTAAGGCCGCCGCCGAACCACCACCAGGCGTTGGTGTCCCAGCTGCAAAGGCTTGGAACGTGTTGGTTGGCAACCAGTCATCGCCAGCACTTGGCGCGGCCAACTTCGATTCAAGCACTTGGTCGCGGCGAAAACGATTGAGTTGCAGATAATGCTCAGCAGCATCAACCAGCGCATCTTGCGGCACAAGCCCAATAACTTCGCCCTCAGTAATCGTCACGCCATAGCGCATGGCCTCGGCGCGTACTAACTCCTGCACTCGATGAATTGGCGTTCCACGGAAATTAACCAAGTTCATCGAGATTTGAGCGCGACCATCGACCAACAAGCCCAAAGCTTTGACATAGCGCAAGCCACCGCCAAGATAGCGAATCGATTTAGCGATTTTTTTGGCAATTTCTACATCGGTGGTATTTAAATAGATGTTGTAGGCAATCAATGGCTGGCGTGCCCCAACCACGGTTGCGCCTGCAGGTGTCGCCACGGCTGGGCCAAAATCTGGCTCCCGCGCCGGATCAACCCCAATGGCTTTGCGCCAAGCCTCATATTCGCCCTTACGCACATCGGCCAAATTTTGACGTTCGGGGCGGGTCGCAGCCTCTTCATACAAATAAACCGCAATCCCCAATTCATCACCAATGCGCTTGCCAACTTTGCGAGCCAAGGCCACACACTGTTTCATCGTGGTTTGGCCAAGTGGCACAAATGGCAAGACATCGGTCGCGCCGATGCGTGGGTGTTCGCCGCGATGGGTATCCAAATTAATTAAGCCTTGGGCGGTGCGGGTTGCTTGGAAAGCAGCTTCGCCAACTGCTTCAGCCTCGCCCGCAAAACTAATCACCGTGCGATTATGATCAGCGTCGGATTGAACATCGAGCAATTGCACGCCGGCAACAGCCGTAATTGCATCACGAATGGCGTGCACAACTTCGGTGCGCCGACCTTCGCTGAAATTCATAATACTTTCGACCAAGCCCATTGAATGTCTCCTTTGACGAACCACAACCGCCCAAGTATAGCTCAGATGGTGAGAATTTGGTTAAACAAATGGCGATTAACGTTAATCGCTTATTGACATCATCCTCACCTAATACTCATCTGTTGGCGGCATACTACAGGTGCGTTTCCTCTCAATCCGAAAAGGTCAGCCGTGCTCTTGGGTGGAACGGCACGGCTGGCTCAACGGAACTCATTTTCCTCGCCAAATTGCTGCACCAAGACCAACCAAGCATGATACAATACAGCGCGAGTTGGAAGCCTTAACTCATTGAGTTGAGGATTACTGGCTTGTTTGCGATTGGGAATACCGTGCTATCGGAATAATGTCGATCAATTTAATCTTTGCTATCTGAGGGACGCACATGGCTGATACAAGCGATGAAAAAAAGGCGCGGCTCGATGCGATTCGCGCAGCCAATGCCGCCAAAAAGGCTGCTGCGGGCGAAGAGCCTGCACCTGCACCTGCTGCGCCGGTCGTAGCGGCAACAACCGAGGCTCCAGCCAGCGCTGCGGTTGGCGCTAATATGTCGGATGATAAAAAGGCTCGGTTGGAAGCAATTCGGGCTGCCAAAAAAGCTGCTGCAAGCGATGCACCTGTTGCCCCAGTCGCTGTTGCTGCAACCCCAACTCCTGCTGCTGCACCTGTGGTTGCCGCCACGCCTGCTGCTGCTCCGGCTGCACCTGTTGCCCCAAAACCAGCTGCTCCCGCCAGCAATGGCAACGATTTGATCACCGCAAATTCGATTATTTCGCTGACTATGCTTGGTCGGCTCAAGCGAATTGTTGCGGGGGTTGCCTTCTGTGTGTTGATCGGCTTGGGTTTGGCCACGGTCACTGGCGAATATTTGCTCGGTGGTGGCTTCGGTGCATTAATTGGAGTTGTTGGCGGGTTGATGGTTGGCGATTGGCCAGCAGTCAAAACCACTGGCGACTAAACTGCATTTTTGCTCATAAACATCCCCTGCAACACTTAATTAAAGTTGCAGGGGATGTTTTGGTTTAGCGTAGGACGGTTTCTTGCCATTCGTTGAGCCAGCGCTCGCGGTTGGCAGCAATCTCGGCTGGCGCAAGCGTCGTTACATTGCTAGGCACTTGGGCATATTGAGTAAATTCAGCTGGCACTTTAGCGCTAGGCAGGGCTGGGTACACAAACATCTGTCCGCCAATATCGCTCTGGAAGGTGTCGCTCAGCATATAGTCAATCCAAGCTTTGCCCAATTCAGGGTTTTTGGCATCTTTTAGCAAGCCCACAAATTCAATTTGCTGGAATGCGCCACCAGGTAACAACAAATTGCCAGTCGGTGCATCGGTCAAGGGCGTTGTCGCAAAGATAACTTCGGCAGCAGGGCTGGTCGCATAGCTGACGACCAACGGATATTGACCATCACTGGCTCCGCTAAAATCGCCATAGTAGGCTTCTTCCCAACCGCTAGCCACTTTGATCTCATTGGCTCGCAGGTCGCTCCAGAAGTTGCGCCAGGTATAATCGCTGCTCTCGCCAAAGTGGGCAATCGTCGCCAACATAAATGATAAGCCAGGCGATGACGTTGCCGGATTTTCAACCACCAACTTGCCTTTCCACTCAGGCTTGGTTAAATCGCGCAAATCGGTTGGCAAGCTCAGGCCAGCCTCGGCCAAGGCAGCTTTATCGTAATTGATCGTGACATAGCCAACATCAACGGGCGAAACCCGATTTTGGCTATCGAGCTTCAATTCAGCAGGAATTTGCTCGAGATTCTTGGCAGCGTAGGCCTCGAAAATATCAGCATCAAGCGCCCGACTCAAAAAGGTATTATCGACCCCATACAACACATCGCCCAAGGGTGCGCCTTTGGCCAAAATGCTCTTATTGAGCGCCTCGCCAGCATCGCCCGATTCTAGAATTTGGACGGTCGCGCCAGTCATTTGCTCAAAGCCTGAGATAACTTCGCTGCTGATTGCAAAACTATCGTGCGAAACCACCACCAAGGTTTGGCCGGCAAACTGGCCGCTATCGGTCGGCGCTTGGGTGGCTTGGGTTGCTGCAGGCGTAACATCAGCGGCAGCCGTGGTGGCCGGAGTAGGCTGAATCGCGGTTTCAGCGGTTGGCGTAGCCGCCGCACCACAGCCAGTCAAAACCAACGAACCAATTGTTAAAAAACTCAGTAACCAACGTTTCACGAAATAAACTCCTTGAACATTGGCTAGGGGCCAGCATGCAAAATCCCGCGCACGGCGGGATCAAACCACGCCGCTTTCCTTCGCTCGTGCTAACGAGATCAGGTTCAGAGGGTCTTTCGCCGTTGCGAAATCTCAGCCACATGGCTCCCCTAGCGGTTGTTATCTGTAATTGTTCAAACAATAGCACAAAAAATTTGAATCAGCAAAAGCTTTGCATGCCCTCACCCCCAACCCCTCTCCCACTGCGGCGGGCGAGGGGCGTTCCAAGCTTCATGACCGTTGGATTCCCCCTCGCTCGCTCGGCGGGAGAGGGAGCAAGGGGGTGAGGGCATGAACATCGATGGTGAATGCCTCCCAAACATTGTCAAAACCTACCCTTGTAAGCTAGCCCCTCTCCCACTGCGGCGGGCGAGGGGCGTTCAAATCATCGTAATGGAGGAAAAATTATGCTGCTTTGGAACAGGCTTTGGAATTGCCAAGTGTGATGATAAGGGTAGCTAGATACACTATATGGTTGATCGAATTGGAACGCCCACGCGGTACGGCGAACCCGCTGAGCAGCATCACCCACGGATGTGCTTGGTTGCCCGATCAGGCAGGTAACTAGCCCAACGACAAGCCAGTTAGCCAATTTGGAACCGAATTGGAACATAGCTGGAACATGCTTGGAACCATAAGGAGGGTGCGATGTCGATTGTGCTTGATCAACTGACCAAACGCTATGAACATCATACGGTGGTTAATCGGGTGGCGCTACAAATTCACGATGGTGAGTTTTTTGTGCTGCTAGGGCCGAGCGGTAGCGGCAAAAGCACGATTTTACGCATGATCGCGGGCTTGGCTCCAGTCGATACTGGCCGAATTGTGCTGCATGGCCGTGATGTAACTGATTTGAACCCTCAGGCCCGTGATGTGGGCTTTGTTTTTCAAAATTATGCGTTGTTTGAACATATGACCGTGGACGAGAACGTTGAGTTTGCCTTGCGGATTCGCAAGGTTGAGCGCAAACAACGCACTGAACGCCGCGATCAATTATTGGATTTGGTTGGTTTAGCTGGCTTGGGCAAGCGTTTGCCGCGCCAACTTTCGGGCGGTCAACAACAACGGGTCGCTTTAGCCCGCGCCTTGGCGCATAATCCAGCAGTTTTATTGCTCGATGAGCCGTTTGGGGCACTCGATGCCAAAATTCGCACCGATTTACGGCGTAATTTGCGCAGCATTCAGCGTGAATTAGGCATCACAACGATTTTTGTGACCCATGATCAAGAAGAAGCCTTTGAACTGGCCGATCGTTTGGGCGTGATGAATATGGGGCGTTTGCTCGAAGTTGGCACGCCCAATGAGCTGTATCAACGCCCACAAACCGAATTTGTTGCGACCTTCCTTGGTAGCGCCAACGTGCTGCTTGGTCAATGCAATGATATCGGGGTGCAAGTTGGTTCAATGACGTTTCCGTTGCAAACATCCAGCCCAGCCGAGCATCATCCAGCTGTGCAAGTGGTTATTCGACCTGAAGATGTGGTGCTGGCCAGAACCGAGGCCGCTTTACGTTGCCCAGCTTTAGGTCAAGCGACGGTCGAAACCCAAACGTTTGTGGGAGCATTCGAACGAATTCGCCTACGTTTGCCAGCCTTGCCCGATGTGCATTCGATTGCGCCAGTACGGCCTTTTGGCGAGCAAGCCATTTTGATCGATGCCCTGCGCAACCCCGACGAAGCGCGTAATTTGCCAATTCAAAGTGGCGACCAATTGTGGATCGGCGTGCGGCGGTTGCATGCACTCAGTCAACGTGGCCTGAATGTGCTGATGCTCGCCGATAATCAGCCCGTGGCGGAAACTGCCTTGAATATTGGCGGTAATTTGGCTCGGCTAGCCCATGCGCGAGCTACCGTGGTTGCGCGTGATGGCAGCGAAGCAAGTTTGCGTGCCCGTATTCAAGCGGTGCGCGAACAACTTGGGGCAGGCTTGCCGCATCTCCAAACCCGTTTATCGACGGCTAGCTTAATTGAAACTGTGCGCAAAGAAACTGAACACGAGCCATGCGATATTGTTGTGCTCGGCACTGAGGCACGCAACGCCGAGCGCGATGCAACTCAGCTGTTGAGCGTGGCTCAACAACATGTATTGCTCGTGCCACCAAGCGCTAAACCCTGTAACAAAGCCTTAATTTGCGTTAGCGATGGCGAGCCGAGCAAAGAAGATGTGGCCTTTGCTGGGCGTTTGTTAGGGTCGGTTGGGGCCAGTGCCACTCTCGTATCAGTCGCCAGCCACAGCAACGACATTGAACGCCTAGAGCGCTTTTTACAAACCAGCGCGGCAAGCTTACGCCGCCATGAAGTTGTGACCGAAACCAAAGTGCTGGTCGGCAATGTAGCCCAAACCATCAACGCCGAGATCAAACGCGGGGGCTATGATCTGGTGATTGTGGGTGCGCCACTCGGAGCCTACAGCAGCAATTACGACCTTGGCAGCGTGGTTGGCCCGTTGTTGAGCCAAATCAGCGTGCCAGTGTTAATTATTCGTTCTAGTTATCTTCAGCCAATGCCTGAACGGCTGGCTTTGAATGTTTTGGAGACAGTGGCATGAAACGCTTGCATTTCAGTTTATTAAGCTTGTTATTGGTCGGATTATTGGCTGCTTGTGGCGAGGCCAGCCAAACTACCACCAGCAATGCCACGGTTACCACCATCACCTTGGGCGCGTACACCACGCCACGCGAAGCCTATGCCAAGTTGATTCCGCTGTTTCAAGCCAAATGGAAGGCCGATACTGGCGGTGAAGTCAAATTTGAAGAATCATATCAAGGTTCAGGTGCGCAATCACGGGCAATCGTTGAAGGCTTCGAGGCTGATATCGCGGCGCTTTCGCTCGAAGCTGATATTAATCGGATCACCGATGCAGGCCTGATCACTCACGATTGGAAAGCTGGCACGCATTCGGGCATGGTTAGTACCTCAATTGTGGTGTTTGCGGTACGCGAAGGCAATCCCAAAGGTATTCAAGATTGGGCTGATTTAGCCAAGCCTGGAGTACAAATTTTGACTCCCGATCCACGCACCAGCGGCGGCGCACAATGGAATATTTTAGCGTTGTATGGGGCCGCCAAACGTGGTCAGATTACAGGCGTACCCGCCAACGACGAAGCAGCAGCCCAAGCCTTTTTAGCGAGTGTGCTTAAAAATGTCGTGGTGTTTGATAAGGGTGCGCGTGAAAGTATCACCAACTTTGAAAAAGGCGTTGGCGATGTGGCAATCACCTATGAAAATGAAATTTTGGTTGGCCAAAAAGGCGGCCAAACCTATCAAATGGTCATCCCAACTTCCACGATTTTGATCGAAAACCCAATTGCCCTAATCGATAAATCAGTTGAAAAACATGGCAATCGTCAAGCAGTCGAAGCTTTTATTAACTTCTTGCATAGCCGTGAAGCCCAAGAAGTCTTTGCTGAATTTGGCTTACGCTCGGTCGATGCCGATGTTGCCAAAGCCACTGCTGAGCGCTATCCCGCCATCAACGATTTGTTTACAATCAACGAATTTGGTGGTTGGAGCAAAGCCACGCCTGAATACTTTGGCGATGACGGTGTCTATGCCAAAGTGCTAGCGCAGGTACAACAATGACGACTCAAACAATTGAACGCACGGCCCCACGTTTACCGTGGGGCCGTTGGAGTATCCGTGGCGCTGCCTTAACCTATTTGGCAGTGTTTTTGGTATTGCCGTTAATTGTAGTCGTCGTCGATGGATTGGGCGCTGGCGTTGAATCGATCGTCAGCGTGGTTAGCTCGCCAATTGCCCGCCACGCAATTTGGTTGACGATTTGGACTGGCCTCGTGATGTCGTTGATCAATGCAGTAATGGGCTTATTGACAGCATTCGTTTTGGTGCGTTATGAGTTTCCGGGCAAAACCTTATTGAATGCAGTCGTTGATTTGCCGTTTGCTATCCCCACCTTGGTCACGGGCGTGATGCTGGTGATTTTGTATGGGCCACAAGCGGCAATCGGCGGCTGGCTCAATCAACAGTTGGGTTGGCAAGTGATTTTTGCGCCCTCTGGCATCATTTTGGCCTTGCTGTTTACCTCATTTCCATTCGTGGTGCGCTCGGTTCAGCCAGTCTTGATCAACCTTGATCGTTCGAGCGAAGAGGCAGCGGCAACGCTTGGCGCACCTGCTTGGCAAATTTTTTGGCGCGTGACTCTGCCAGCCTTGTTGCCAGCCTTGGTTTCGGGCACATTGCTGAGTTTTGCGCGAGCCATTGGCGAATTTGGTGCGATTGTCGTGGTTGCTGGCAATATTCCGCTGCGCTCACAAACTGCCGCTGTCTATGTTTATGGCGAGATTGAATCGGGCAGCCAACGCGATGCTAGCGCGATGTCGTTGGTGATGTTGGCAATTGCGCTTGGCACGATGAGCTTGGTCGATTGGCTCAGTCGGCGGCGGGAGGTGCAAGCATGAATTGGCGCAAATGGCTGTTGATCAGCATTGTCGTAGGCTACATGGGCATTTTGATCATCGCCCCGCTGGGTGCAATTGTGTTTGGTGCGTTTCGCGAAGGCGCTCCGGCAGTGCTAGAGGCCTTGCAACATCCCCATGTGTTACGCTCATTTGGCCTAACCTTGATCATCTGTTTGGTAGTAGTGTCAATTCATGGCATCTTTGGCACGCTAGTGGCTTGGGTACTGGTGCGTCATCAATTTGTCGGAAAAGCCTTGGTTAATCGATTGCTCGATTTGCCATTCGCTATGTCGCCAGTGATCGTTGGTTTCACCTTAATTGTGCTGTTTGGGCGTAATGGTGTGCTCAAGCCACTAACCGAGGCGCTTGATTGGCAAATTGCCTTTGCTTTGCCTGGAATGATTTTGGCGACCTTGTTTGTAACCTTGCCGTTTATGGTGCGCGAGTTGATGCCTGTGCTTGAGGCATTTGGGCGCAAACAGGAAGAGGCTGCTGCAACCTTGGGTGCCAGTGGCTGGCAAACCTTCCGCTTAGTCACATTTCCAGCCTTGCGTTGGGCTTTTTTATATGGTTTAGGCCTGACCTGTGCCCGCGCCTTGGGCGAATTTGGGGCGGTGCTGGTGATCAGCGGTGGAATTCAAGGACGCACCGAAACTGCCACGGTCTACATCTTTCGGGCGCTCGATGATCGCCAATATGCCGGAGCTTATAGTGCAGCCTTGCTACTAGGGGCAATTTCATTAGTCTTAGTATTAGTCATCGATGTGTTTCATCGGCGTTCACAAAAGAGTATAGAGCAACGCTAGGGATTAGAGGTCAGGGATGAGGGGCCAGGTGTAATGGTTTATAACGTTAACAACGCCCAGCATGCCCTCACCCCCAGCCCCTCTCACACGGCGGCGGGCGAGGGGCGCACTCCCGAAGCGATTCCCCCTCGCCTGCTGGGCGGGCGAGGGGGCTAGGGGGTGAGGGAACAATAGATTGTCAATCTGATGAACCATTAATCTATGTTCTATGTTCTTTACCGAACCGTCATAACTTCAACATCAAACACCAAATCGGCGTTAGCTGGAATCGTCCCCTGACCTTGCTCGCCATAAGCCAAGGCCGAAGGAATAATCAAGCGGCGCTTGCCACCTTGCTTGATGCCAACCAAACCTTCATTCCAGCCAGTGATAACCATGGCTCCGCCAACACCTTCGACCGCATATGGCTGACCACCAACATTTGAATCGAATTGTGAGCCATCGGATTTAAGGTAGCCAGTGTAAAAAACCTCAGCGGTTGAGCCAGCCGTCACCTCAGGGCCACTCCCCACCACAATATCCACATAGCGCAAGCCGCTGGCAGTTTGCTTCACTTCTAAACCATTGGGCAGCGCTGGAATAACTGCCGAAACATCTGAAATATCTACGCCAGTGGTGGCTGAGGTTGGAACAGCAGTCGGGTTTTCGGGGCGAGCAATCTCGCCACAGCCAATTAATGTTACCGCAACCAACATTGAAAGAAGAATACGCTTCACGGAACGCCCTTTCATCACAAATTGAAACCAAACGCCGCTATTATACCTTGCTTCACAGATTCATCAGCTTTACATCATTCTCAATGTGTTGGCAATCTTCTAGGATAGGGCGTGGAACAATCTGTGCATGGTTGACGTTATATTGATACGCAAACACAAAGGGGGTTCCCAATGGAACGATTGTCAGACAAAATTTCAGCCGCTTTATTCGTTGTGATGCTTCTGTCGATACCCTTTTTATATGCAATTGTCAGCGGCAGTTAAACGCACTGTCGCCAAATATTAATCTCGCTCAGCACATGAGTCGTGTATAATGCGGCGAAGGAGATTAGGTATGGCACAACCAACTGAGATTGTTCACCTGCTACGCCCCTTCGGGCGGCGCTTACGCCTTGCCGATACATTGCAATGGCTGAGTCGTACATTTTGGCTACCGGCGCTTGGCTTTGCCTTAATCCAAGGTGCTGGTCGGCTCTTCCCAATTCCTAACTGGACATTGTGGTCGTTAGTGCCCTTCGCGGTTTGGCTCGTTGCCTTACTGGTCGTCGCGTTGCGCCCCCAATCGAGCAACCGCATCGCCCAACGCAGCGATCTCGAGCTCGATTTGCGCGAACGGCTCTCGACTGCACTCGAATTGCACAAACGCGATGATCGCGGGCCACTCGACGATGTTCAATATAATGATGCGCTTGAGAAAGCCCGCAACGCCAATGCCAAGGATATTCGGGTTGCACCACCACGCAAACATCGCTTGTGGTGGGGTTTGGCAACAATGTTCCTTGTGCTGGGCATTACTTCGGCGGTATTGCCGAATGCCCAAAGCAATGTTTTGGCTGAACGCGAAGCGGTCAAAACCGATCTCGAACGAATCGCCGACCGTATCGACCAAACCCGCGAAGAAATTGCCAAAGACGAAACGCTTTCACCCGAAGAACGCGTCGAATTGGATCGCCAATTGGCTGAGTTATCCAAAGATTTGCGCGAAAATACAGGCTCACGCGAAGATGCTTTGGCGAAAATCTCGCGCACCGAGCAACAATTGCAAAAGCGCTTGGATTCACGCGCTAGCGCTCGTCAGGCTTCGTTGCAAGAATTGGCCCAAGCTTTGAAAAACCAACGTGGAGCCAGTCAAGAGCAACGCCCTGAAGCCAGCGATGCCGCCAAAGAGTTGGAACAAGCAGCCCAAGATGCTGAAAAGATGACTCCTGAGCAGCGTGAGCAATTGGCGAATGCGCTTGAGCAACAAGCCAACCAAACTGCGGCAACGAATCCTGAATTGGCTCAATCGTTGCGCGATGCTGCTAGCGCTTTACGCAACGGCAATCTTGCCGATGCTCGCTCAGCCTTGCAACGAGCCAGCAACCAAGCCAGCCAAAGCGCTGAGCAATTGCAAGATCAACAAGGCGTTGAGCAGGCTTTGAGCGAAGTGCAAAATAGCCGTGACCAAGCGGCCCAAGCTGGTCAACAAGGCCAACAAAATCAACAAGCTGGTCAACAAGGTCAGCAGGGTCAGCAGGGTCAGCAGGGTCAGCAGGGTCAGCAGGGTCAGCAAGGCCAGCAAGGTCAGCAAGGTCAGCAAGGCCAAGGTCAAGGTCAGGGTCAAGGCCAAGGTCAAGGCCAAGGTCAGGGCCAGGGTCAAGGTCAGGGCAATGGTGCTGGCGGCGGCGGTGGCAGCCAATCCAACAATCTTGGCTCAGGCAACAGCAATGGCAGTGGCAATGGCACAGGCCGCAACGATCGCGACTTCCCTGGCACTGGCAACGATAAAGGCCTTGTCTACCAACCATGGAAACCAGGCGCTGCCAATGACCCAAGTAGTGTGAGTGGCCAGCCCAATGGCAGCGGTAACGCGCCCAGCCAACCGAGCGGCAGCACTGGCCCAGGCATCGCCAATGGCTCACAAGTGCCCTATAATCAAGCTGGCTCGGACTACCAAGAATCGGCAGGGCGGGCGGTGGATAGCGGATACATCCCACCACAATTGAAAAACTTTATCCGCGACTACTTTAACCAATTGGAACAGTAAGAGGATTCTATGTTTCTAGCCCTTGAGTTAGTGTTTCTTAGCCTCCTCGCAGGCGGTATGTGGACACTGTTGGTCGCAACGCGACGTTTCAACATCAGCCAACGTGCAATGACGATTTCGTTTGCTGTTACTGCGCTCGGCTGGATGGGCTTTTTGCTCACCACAATTGCTTTGCTCGTTTATGCCACGACACAACTCACGTAGCGAAGAGCAAGAGTTTTAGGTTCAAGGCTATAGGTTCTTGCTTGAATCAGGTATGATTCAGAGACCTATAGCCTTTTGTTGATAAGGAGTTTGGATGCAATACACTGAACGCGATGCTGAAATGTTCCGGCGCACTGCTGCTGCCATTGAGGCTGAAATTGGCAAGGTGATTGTCGGGCAACGCGCCTTGATCCGCCAAACATTAATTACCTTGATCGCTGGTGGTAATGCGTTGCTTGAAGGTGTGCCAGGTTTGGCCAAAACAACCTTGATTCGCACGCTTTCCGAAGCGGTCGATTGCCAATTTAGCCGAATTCAGTTTACCCCCGACTTGATGCCTGCTGATATCATCGGCACAACGATTATCGCCGAAGATGAGCAAGGTCAAAAAGAGTTTCGCTTCCAACGTGGGCCGATTTTCTCCAACTTGGTGCTAGCCGATGAAATTAACCGTGCTACACCCAAAACCCAATCGGCGCTACTCGAAGCCATGCAAGAACATACGGTCAGTGTTGCCCGCACCAGTTACAAGCTCGAAGAGCCATTCTTTGTGCTAGCAACCCAAAACCCGCTTGAAATGGAAGGCACCTATCCATTACCTGAAGCACAACTCGACCGTTTCTTCTTCAAAATCAATGTGCCGTTTCCATCACCGCAAGAGTTAGTAGAAATTGCGCAACGCACCACAGGAACTGATCAAGCGAAGCCACAAAAGGTGATTAATGGCGCTACCTTGATTCAGTTGCAACAGATGGCGCGTTCGGTGCCAGTGGCGACCCACGTCTTGAGCTATGCTGCGCGAATTATCAGCGCAACGCACCCTGATAGCCCACTTGCCCCCGAGCAAGTTAAGCGCTATGTGAGCTATGGCTCCAGCCCTCGTGGGATGCAGGCTTTGATTTTGGCAGGCAAAATTGCGGCCTTACTCGATGGCCGCACCAACGTCGCCTTCCGCGATTTGCGCGAAATGGCCACGCCAACCCTGCGCCACCGAATTATCTTGTCGTTTGAGGGTCAAGCTGAGGGAGTTAACAGCGAAAGTATTGTCAATAGCATTTTGGAATCAATTAAGGAAGAAGCATGACCCGCCGTATTGCCCTAATCGTGTTAGCCCTTGCTCTGGCCAGTTGCGGTAGCTACGCATCCGATAGTAGCCGCCAAGTCAGCATTCGTCCAACGATTGTGCCATCAACCCCAGCTCCGCCAGCAACCCAAGATCCGTTGGGCATTGCCAGCGAATTTATTCCGTTAGCAAAACCAGCTCAAATTCCGGCTGACGATCAACGCTCAATGGGCGATCCTAACGCGCCTGTAACAATTGTTGAATATAGCGATTTCCAATGCCCCTTCTGCCAACGCCATCATGTGTCGGTTTTCCCTGAACTGAAGGCCAAATATATTGATACGGGCATGGTTCGTTACGTATTCCGCAACTATATCGCTGTGGAAAGCCATACGTCTGCACCAGCCGCCGGAGTTGCCAGCTTCTGCGCTATGGATCAAAACAAGTTCTGGGAAATGTACGACATGTTGTTTGTACGGGCCAGCGAATGGGGCGTTGATCCCAATCTCGCGCCAACCGTGATGCTCAAGTATGCCGAAGAATTGGATTTAGATACGGCAGCCTTTGCCAAATGCCAAGCCGACCCAGAAGTTTTGGCCAAAGTCAATGCTGAAACTGCTGAAGCCGTGGCCGCCCAAGCAACTGGCACGCCAGCCTTCTTTATCGGCAACTACATCATTCCTGGGGCTTACCCACTCGCAGGTTTCGATGCCGCAATTGCCTTGGCAAACCAAAATCAATAATCGTTGGTTGAGTGTGGAGATGTTGCAATGAGCGAACAAGCAGCGCTATTTGAACCACAATTCTTAAAACAATTGGATCGTTTGGCGCTGCTGACGCGCCGCAATATTGCTGGCCAGATGCAGGGCGAACGCCGTTCGCCCCGCCGTGGCTCATCGGTTGAATATGCCGACTTCAAGCCCTACACGCCTGGCGATGATTTTCGCCAGATCGACTGGAATTTATATGCGCGTTTGGAGAAATTCTTTCTCAAGCTGTTTGTAGCCGAAGAAGAAATTACCCTGCACCTGCTGATCGATACCAGTGCTTCGATGGATTGGGGCGAGCCAAACAAGTTGCGCTATGCCGCTCAGGCAGCGGGCGCGTTAGGCTATATCGCCTTAGCCAGCCTTGATCGGGCGCAAGTCACCAGTTTTGGCGGTGGCAACGAGCAGCGGATTCCGGCAGGGCGTGGGCGGGCAGGCGTGCCGCCATTATTCAATTTGCTGAATCGACTCAAAGGCAACGGCAATACTAGTTTGTTGCAAGCCAGCCGCCGCTATATTCAAACGGCGCGGGTAGCTGGGCCATTGTTGTTATGCAGCGATTTGCTCACGCCCGATTGGGAAGAAGCCTTGCGCACGCTTGGCCGCCGCCCATTTGAAATTACCGTGCTGCATGTGCTCTCGCCTGATGAGCTGAACCCGCCATTCGAGGGCGATTTGAAATTGCTCGATGTTGAGGGTGGCGAATCGCTCGATGTCAGCGCTGATCTCGATTTATTGCAGCGTTATGTTGAACGTTTGCAGGCATGGCGCGAAGAAGTTGAGCATTTTTGTACAACTCGTGGCATCAACTATATTTTTGTTGATACCAGCTTGCCTTTGGAATCATTGCTGGTTTCAGTGCTACGCGAACGGCAAATTGTTCGTTAAATTATATATTTCAGCTTGAAAGTTATTCGATGCAACCAACTGAATTAAATTATCAACTTAATTTTAACGATTATCAGGAAGCTAATTTATCAATCTTTAAGCATATACCAAAATATCAAGAAGCACTTAATTTAAATCGCTATTATGTGCTATTACTCTATGTTTTAGGTATAGGTATGTTAGCATTTTTCGTTGCTGCATTGTTTCAATTCGATCGACTATCAGTATGGTTGATTGTATTCGGCTTAATCTTAATTGGAATTTGGGTAATTTATACCAATCGCGACATGCGCGAATTCACTTTAGATTATTTCAAAAAAAGTTATCAGCTTGAAAAAGCCAATTTTGAATCGCCAGTCAGATTAACAGTTTATCCGACCTATGTGCAGCAAATAAACGCATTTTCGAGTGTTGAATTTAAATGGCTCTTTATTCAGGCTATTTTAGATGAGGCCGAACATATTATTTTGGTTACTCACAACAATCGAGTAGTTGTTATACCCAAGCGAGCATTTAAATCGCCAGCCGATCAGCAGATAGCGTTGCAACAATTCGCCCAATATCATGCTGACGCACAGCTAGCAGAGTGAGTAGATTGTATGGGATTTATTGCACCATTAATGTTTATCGCAGGCGGCACGGTTCTCGCAGGAATTGTGGCCATGTACATCTTGCGCCTCCGCCGCGAGGAACGCACGGTTTCGTCAACCTTTTTATGGAATCAATTGGTTCGCGATGTTGAGGCCAACGCGCCGTGGCAACGCCTCCGCCATAATTGGTTGCTCTGGCTGCAATTGCTCATTGCCCTGCTTTTGGCGTTTGCACTGGCCCGACCGTTCAGTCCAACCGTTGGGGTTAGTGGGCAAAATCTCATTGTAATTATCGATCGCTCGGCTTCGATGGGCGCAACCGATGTTGCCGCCAATCGGCTTGAGGCCGCTAAAGCTGAAGCAATTCGCTTGGTCGATCAGTTGCCCGATGGCGCACGCGCCACAATTATGGCAATTGGCGGCGAGCTTGATGTGCCGGCTGCTGCCACCACTGATCGCCGTGAAATTCGCGATGCAATCGAAGGCATTGAATTGCGCTTGGGCGGCGGCTCGGATATGTCGCAAGCCTTGAGTTTGGCTGGGGCATTGGCGGCTCGCGAAGAAGAGTCGGAAGTGGCAATTTTGACCGATGGTCAGGTAACCGTGCCAATGAGCGCCACCTTGCCCGCCAAAATTCGCTATTTCCCAGTTGGCACGAGCAACAACAATCAAGCGATCGCGGCAATTGCCTTGAACGAACTAGCGCCAGGCACGTTGACCTTTTTTGCCCGCGTTACCAACGAAGGCCAAGAGCGGGTTACACGGCGTTTGTTGGTAAACCTCGATGGCACCTTGTTCAATGCCTATGATCTCGAAATTTTGCCGGGCCAAGATCAAACCGTCAATATCGATGTGCCAGCCACCGCCACCACGGTTGAGGCACGACTTGATGGGAGTGATAGCCTGCCCAGCGACGATGTGGCTTGGGCAATTCGCCCATCAAGCGATGCAATTCCGGTGCGTTTTGTCACGCCAGGCAATCGTTTTCTGGCTACAGCCTTGGGATTGATGCCACGGGTACAAGTTTCCGCCTATCTGACTGAAACTGCCACCTTTACTGATACAGCCTTGTTGACGGTACTCGATGCCAGTTTACCAGAGCCATTACCCGCTGGTAATTTGCTGTTTATCGCGCCCTATCGCTCAACCGAATATTTCTCAGTGACTGGAAGTTTGGATCGACCAGTGCCCCGCCCAGCGCCAACCGATGATCCATTGTTGCGCAATGTTGAGCTTGGCGAAGTCAATATTTTGAAATCGGCACGGATCGAAAATGCCCCTTGGGCGCATACGGTGATCGATAGTGCGGCTGGCCCGTTGCTAATTGCAGGCGAAGTTGATGGGCGACGAATTGCAGTGCTCGGCTTCGACACCCATGATTCCGATTTGCCGTTGAATATTTCATTTCCCTTGTTGATTGCCAATTTGGTGGGCTATTTAGCACCTGGCACTGGTGGCGATTCAGCGATTTTGCCGCCTGATCAAGAATTAGCCTTTGCAGTAACCAATGATATTAGCGGCGTGCGCTTGATTCAGCCCGATGGCGAAACCCACGAAGCCACGCCAAACAATGGCTTGATTAGTTTTGATGGCAGTTTGATGAACCAAGCTGGCATTTACAGCGTCGAATTGCTACGCGATGGCGTGGTCAGTAAAACCCAGCGCTACGTGGTCAATGCCTATCGCGAAAGCGAAGCCAAAATCACCCCAGTTCAGGTGCTCGATGTTGCCCAAATTGGTGGTGGTCAAGTTGGCTCAAGTGAAACCACCCAAGCCAAAGCAGGCCGTGAAGAGTGGTGGCGTTGGTTAGCTTTGGCCGCATTAATTTTTGTGTTGATCGAATGGGTTTTTGCTCAACGCAGCGCCTTCACACGGCTCAAACTGTGGTGGAATGCGCGGCGCAGCGCGGCATAAAGAATTCCCTCACCCCCAACCCCTCTCCCACTGCGGCGGGAGAGGGGAGTTTAGCGCAAGGGTTTCACACGAAAAATGGGGTGAGGGAACCCAATCTGATGATTTAGCGTTCATGCTATTCAGTTGAAGTCTAAATCGAAACGTTCAACAGTTCGGCGTTTGCTGGCGCAAGCTGTTCATGGAGAGGTTCCCGATGCCATTGGCATTTGGCCTTGCTAGGATGAAGTTATGCTATCGTTCGTCCGACCAGAATATCTCTGGTTTTTGCTGGCGCTGCCACTGGTCTGGCTGTTGGGCTGGCTCAATAACCGTGGTCGCACAGGCCAACGCCGTTGGTGGGCCTTGGGCTTACGCACGCTATTGCTGCTGTGTTTGATCGGCAGCCTTGCCGGAACCCAAGTACGCCAACCAGTTCAAAACCTAACCACGGTATTTTTGCTCGATAGCTCCGACTCAATTGCCCCGGGCCAACGCTCTAACAACGAGCAATTTATTGCCCAAGCGCTCGAAACCATGCAAGAAGGCGATAAAGCTGCCGTCGTGGTGTTTGGCGAAAACGCTTTGGTTGAGCGGGTTCCCTCTGAAATTCAGCGCTTAGGCACAATTCAATCGGTGCCAATTGCTGCGCGTACCGATATTAGCGAAGCAATTCAGCTTGGTTTGGCGCTGTTTCCCGCCGATACCCAAAAACGTTTGGTGTTGCTCTCTGATGGTGGCGAGAACAGTGGCCGCGCCTTGGAGATGATCCCACTGGCGCAACGCCGCAATGTGCCAATTGATATTGTGCCAACAGGCATTGGCCAAGGCAACCCCGAAGTGGCAATTAGTGCCTTTCGGGCACCATCAGCCGCCCGTTCAGGCCAAGAAATTCAGTTGATCGCCACGATTGAAAGTAATACCGCCCAATCAGCCCAATTGCGCTGGCGAGCCGATGAGCAAATTGTACTGGAAGAAGCGATCAATCTACCAGTTGGCACGAGTAGCTTTACCACAACGCTCGTTGTCAACGATCAAGGCTTCCATCGCTATAGTGCCCAAGTTGTGCCAACCAGCGATACGCGTGCCCAAAATAATGTGGCGGCTTCGTTGGTGCAAATTGGTGGCCCGCCCAAGGTGCTGCTGGTTGAAGGCGAAGTCGGCGATGCAAGTGCGCTCAAGCCAGCACTCGAAGCTGCCAACCTTGTACCAGTCGTTGTTCCAGCCACTGGCTTGCCCACCGATTTAGCAGCATTGAGCGATTATGAAGCAGTCTTGTTGCTGAATGTGCCGTCGCGCGATATCGATCAAGATACCCAAAAATTATTACGCTCGTATGTTGGCGACCTTGGGCGTGGCTTGGCAATGATCGGCGGTCGCCAAAGTTTTGGCGTGGGTGGCTACACGGCCACCCCCATCGAAGAAGCCTTGCCCGTCAATATGGATGTGCGCAATCGCCAACAACGCCCTGATATTGCTTTGGTGTTTATCATCGACAAATCGGGCAGTATGGATGCTTGTCACTGTAACGGTGGCGATATGGCGGCGCGTGAAGGTGGTGGCACGCGCAAAATCGATATTGCCAAAGAAGCGGTGGCTCAAGCCGCTGCGGTGCTGGGCAAAGACGATAAATTGGGTGTCGTGACCTTTGATGATTCGGCGCATTGGACGATTGAACTCGATAAAGTGCCCAGCCAAGATGATGTTGTCGCGGCTTTGGCTCCTGTGCCACCAAGCGGCCAAACTAACGTGGTTAGTGGCATGAACGCTGCCTATGAGCAATTGCGCCAGAGCGATGCTAAAATCAAACATGCGATTTTGCTGACCGATGGTTGGGGCCATGCTACCGATATCGGATCAATCGCCGAAAATATGAACAAAGATGGCATTACGCTCTCGGTGGTTGCAGCAGGTAATGGCTCGGATAACGCTTTGCAACGCTATGCTGAGCTGGGTGGTGGACGTTATTATCCAGCCCGCGTGATGGAAGAAGTGCCGCAAATCTTCTTGCAAGAAACGATTCAGGCGGTTGGCACTTATATCGTTGAAGAACAATTTACCCCGGCTTATGCTGGCGATAGCCCGGTGCTGGCCGATTTGCAAGAAGGCTTGCCAAGCTTGTTGGGCTATAACGGCACAGTCGAAAAAGATAACGCTCAAGTTATTTTGACTGCCAGCGATGGCTCTCCCATTTTGGCCCAATGGCAATATGGGCTTGGCCGGAGCATCGCTTGGACGAGCGATCTCAAGGGCAAATGGGCCTCAAACTGGGTCACATGGGAAGAATTTCCACGCTTCACGGCGCAGTTGGTTGGTTGGCTTTTGCCACGTATCAGCAACGATAATGTCAGTGGTGAGGCCTCGTTAATTGGCAGCGACGTGCAAATTGATATTGTTGCCAACGACGAGAAGGGCAATCCACAAACTGCGATGAACGTCAATGCTCGTTTGATCGGGCCAACTGGCGAGGCGATTGATGCAACCTTGGCTGAAGTTGGGCCTGGCCAATATCGCGCACGGGTGGCTAGCCCAATTGCTGGCACCTATTTGATTCAGGTGATCGGCAATGATGCAAACGGCAAGCCAGCCTTTGCCCGCACCTTGGGCTTGATTGTTCCCTACTCGCCAGAATATCGCCAAGGCCAATCTAACCCTGAATTGCTGAGCACTTTGGCCAAAGCCACTGCGGGCCGCAGCTTGAGCCAACCAATGCAAGCGTTTGATCATACGCTGGATGCAGTGCGCCGCGCTACGCCTATTGATTTGGGCTTGTTGTTTGCAGCTTTGGTGTTGCTGTTGCTTGATATCGCAATTCGCCGCCTCAACTTGCGCCGCAAAGATTTTGCCGCCTTGCAAGCAGCTCGCAAAGAGCGCCAAACGATTGCTGCCGCCCCAACTGCCACAATGAACAGTTTGCAGGGAGCCAAGGGGCGTGCCCGCCAGCAAATGTTCAGCGATAAGAGCGAGCGCGAAGTTAAGCCCAAAGAAAACCCAGCAACTACGCCATTACCAAGTACACCAAACAATCCAACCAAAGCCGTTGATGAAGCCGAAGATCCACTCGAACGGCTCCGCGCCGCCAAAAATCGTGCCCGCAGGCAATAAGCTTTGATCCACGAAGGCCACGAAGAGCACGAAGAACTATTCTTTGTGTTTCTTCGTGGCCAATATTATTCATTCTGCGTGAAATTCCGATCCCCGCTCCCCAACAACCGCTCCCCAGACTTTACGTTCTTAACCAAGTATGTGGGTTGCTCATGCTCAACCTCAAAGCCGCAGGCCTGATAAAAACTTGCGGCTTCAGGATTATCAGCTAGCACCCAAACCGCGCTTATCGTCTGTTCGCGCATCCATGCTTCCATTGTTTGCAAGAGGGCTTGACCGATGCCTTTACGCCGCCAGTGGTGATGCACGCCAATTTCGTAGAGCAAGACCTCACTACCTTCGCCTGAGCGCAACGGCACAACCACACAGTACAAAAAGCCCGTAATGATTTCAGCCTCACGCGCGACCCAATATAACACCGCTGGATTGGCCAAAAATTGGCGTGCCGCTTGATCATCAAGCGCGGTCAGTGGTTCATCAGTTTCAGGTTCAAGCCCAAATAGCGCATCATCCAAAGCCAATTGTTGAATAATCGCCTCGTCGCCAACCCCCAGCCGATCGATAGTGATTGCCATAATTCAAACTCCTTACACTGTAAATCTATTTTAAAAATTGCTGCTTGACTCTGCCACTGTGATAGGGTGTAGCATCAACGACATCAGATTTACAAGGATGGTTGCTATGTTCAAGATTGGTGAATTTTCGCGTTTGGCTCAAGTTTCGGTGCGGATGCTACGCCATTACGACAAATTAGGCTTGCTCATTCCCAACCAAATTGATCAATGGACTGGCTATCGTTACTACTCAGTTGAGCAATTGCCACGGCTGCATCGCATTGTGGCACTCAATGGCCTGGGGCTAAGTCTCCAACAAATCGGCGAATTATTGAACCACGATGATCTTTCGGCTGATCAACTGCGTGGGATGTTGCGCCTGCAAGAAGCCCGCTTAACTGCTGAACTGGCCAAAAAGCAAGCCCAACTAGCCGAAGTCAGTGCTCGCTTGGCCCAAATTGAACATGAACAAGAGCCATGGCCCTATGCCATGATGCTCAAATCGACCGCTGCTGAGCCGATTGTCAGCATGCGAGCGATTGTACCAAGCCTTGATCAAATGGGTTATTACTGTCATCGGCTTTATGCATCGCTGTATCAACAAGTGCAACAGCAGCGCATTCCAATCCTTGCCCAAGAAATTACGATCTATCACAACGAGGAGTTTATCGAAACCGATATTGGAGTCGAAGTAGCAGTCAGTTTGGCCGAGCACAATATGGCTCAATTGCCCGATAGCAACATCAAGTTTCAAACCCTGCCTAGCCTCGAATTGGCCGCAACCCTCGCTTTCGAAGGCAGTTTTAGCGAAATTCACGCCGCCGCTTTGGCGCTGTTGGGCTGGGTTGGCTTGCACAACTACGAAATGATTGGGCCACTGCGCGAATTTCATCGTTCAGGGCCAGCCCACAATGCTCAAGGCGGCATTCAAGAGCCAGCGGTAATTGAATTACAACTACCAATCAAACTACGAGATAATGAAAGGAATTAAGATGATCGCCACCAAAGCCTATCCTACAACCAACCAAACTGAACGAAGCATGACCAGCACCTATCGCTGGGCAGCCGGATTACTTTTCGCTCAATTTAGCGTGTTTCTAGTTGCCTTTTTGGTGCTCAGCAGCGCAATCGATTGGCCTGCCAGTCTCGATAATCCAGCTTCGCAATCGTTGCCCTTGATTCTACAAGAACGCTCGGCAGTTGCACTCGGCTATACGGCCTATTTCCTTTCGGCAACTATGCTTATTCCGATCGCTTTGCTACTATGGCAAATTCTGGCGAGCGAAAGCGCCTTGATGCGGGTTACGGCTGGCTTGGGTATGTTGGCAGGCTTTGCCAAATTGCTGGGGATTGGGCGCTGGTTGTTGATGATGCCAACCCTTGCCGAACAATATAGCGCCACCAGCGATCCTAACCTACGCGCCACCATCGAAGTGATTTACACTAGTTTCAATAATTATGCTGGCGGTGTTGGCGAGCAAATTGGCGTGGCCTTGTTTGGTGGTTTATGGACGGCGGGCGTAGCCTTGACGATTCTACGCCAAACAACATTGCCGCGCTGGCTGGGCTATAGCGGGCTGATCGCCGCCGCCAGTGTGTTGGTTTCGCTAATCGAACTCTACGGTATTAGTGCTGGGCCAATGTTGACGGTCAGCGGCAGCCTTTGGCAATTTTGGCTGATTACGCTTGGTGGTATGTTGTTGCGCCATAAATCCAAAGCATAAACTTATTCTTACAACTATTATTAAGGAAATTGAAGGTATAGTCCCTCACCCCCAACCCCTCGCCCACTGCGGCGGGCGAGGGGCGTTCCCTATCATCATGATGGACGGTTCCCCCTCGCCTCGCGTGCGGGAGCGGGGGCTAGGGGGTGAGGGATCGCTGACAATCCTTACCCCTAAAACCTTACCCAAACTCACCTATTTTCATCCCCGCATCCTTCATCCTTCATCCTTCGCCAACTCTGCGCCTCTGGGTTAAAACATCCTAGCCCCTGATCCCTAACCCCCTGATCCCTCGCAACCTTTGCTATTTACCAATGACAATGGTATCTTGTGAGGCGATATTGGCAACTTTATGAATTGGAACCAGGCCATGCATTTTGCTGAACTTGCCAGCGTGCACTATCAAACTCCAACGCTCTTAACTATTGGCAAATTTGATGGCGTGCATCAAGCCCATCAACAACTCCTGCGCCGTTTGGTCGAACGCGCTCGCCAGCACAATTGCCATAGCGCGGTCTTGACCTTCGATCCGCATCCTGATGAGATTTTGCGGCCTGAGCGTGAGATTCGCTACTTAACCACAATCAATGAGCGAGCAGCATTAATGCAAGAGCTAGGCATCGATTTGCTGGCGGTGTTGCCGTTCACCCATGCTACCTCGCAGCTTAGCCCCAAGGCTTTTTTACAATTGCTCTTGAATCATGTGCCAGTTCGTGAATTGTGGGTTGGCCCAGATTTCAAGCTTGGTCATCGCGGCACTGGCACAATTCCGGTTTTGCAGGAGTTTGGCCAAGAGTTGGGATTTACGGTCGAGCCAATTCCCTACTGGACGCTTGATGGCGAGATTGTTAGCTCAACTGCGATTCGCACTAGTTTAGCTGCTGGCGATGTCCAAACTGCCAATCATTATCTTGGGCGGGCATTTAGCTTGCAAGGCACGGTTATACCAGGCGATCAGCGTGGGCGCAAGATTGGCTTTCCAACCGCCAATGTGCAAATTGCCAGTAATCATACGTTGCCCGCTGATGGTGTTTATGTTTGCAAGGTTCAGTTGCTTGATGATCGGCGTAGTTTTGGCGCTGTGACCAACATCGGCGTGCGGCCAACTTTTGGCGTGCTTGGTCGCGCAGTTGAAGCTCATTTATTTGATTTCAACGAAGATATTTATGGTCGCCCGTTGCGAGTTAGCTTTTTACAACATATTCGCGGCGAACAAAAATTTGCTGGCATCGAACAACTGGTGGCCCAGATTGGCCGCGATGCCCAATTTGCCCGTGAATGGCTTGCCAACGCCTAAAAAACCAACCCCTTTTTTAGAATTCAAAACATTTGTGCGAATTTCTAAAAAAAGGGGTTGACTTCTACCGAGCGCGAGAGTATAATGCCCGCAAGTTTAAACCTCGTATTGTCTCTTGACACCTCCAACCGTTGGTGCTATAATCTCCTTTTGCAAAAATAGCTTTTCGTAGTGTTTGGACGAGGCTTTCGATCCACGCCAAGAACTTAAACCAATACCACGCCATTGGGCGTATTTTTCGTTGCGCTGCCGCCAAAAGCAGTCAAACTCGCAGCCGGACAACCACAAGTCGCATTTTTGACTACGGGTGTTTGGAGGTGAGCATTTTGTGCTTTTGCGGGGCTAGGGAGCGAAGCTGATGCCGCAAGTTCAGTCAACTGTTATCCTGCCACCGCTGATCACGTCCAGTATCTTCCGCGATGACCAAGGTCGTGCGATGATCGCATCACGTCGGAGTTTTGCTCGCATTACCGATGCGATTGAATTACCGAAGTTGATCGAAACCCAGATCGATTCGTTTCGCTGGTTTCAACGTGAAGGGCTACGTGAATTGTTCGATGAAATTAATCCCATCGACGATTTCACGGGCAAAAACCTAGAGCTTTCGTTTAGCGATTATGAGTTCGGCGAACCCCGCTATAACGAATTTGAGTGCCGTGAACGTGATATGACCTACGCCGCCCCCCTGCGGGTTCGCGTGCGCTTGAAGGTCAAAACTACCGGTGAAATCAAGGAAAGCGATATCTTCCTTGGTGACTTCCCATTGATGACCAATAATGGGACGTTTGTGATCAACGGCGCAGAACGGGTTGTTGTGTCGCAGTTGATTCGCTCACCTGGCGTGTATTTCAAGGAAGAAAAAGAGCCAACCAGCGGTCGTTCGCTCCACAGTGCTAAGTTGATCCCCAACCGTGGTGCTTGGCTGGAGTTTGAAACGAATAAGCGCGATGTGCTTTCGGTCAAGGTTGACCGCAAACGTAAGTTGCCAGTCACGATCTTGATCCGCGCGGTGCTCGGCTTATTTGGCGATAAACCACTCGATCAATGTGGGCTGAATGAAGACGTTATCGCCTTATTCGCCAATGTCGATGTTAACCGCGACCACCAATATATCGCTTCAACCTTGGATAAAGATCCATCAACCAATGCCAAAGAAGCGATTATGGAATTGTACAAGCGCTTGCGCCCAGGCGATCCAGCAACTGTCGATAACGCCCGTTCGTTATTGGAAACCTTGCTGTTCAACGCCCGCCGCTACGACTTGGGCAAAGTCGGTCGCTATAAATTAAATCGCAATCTGTGGGAAAAAAGCCGCCTCTTCGAAGGCCAAGAAATTCCCAGCCTAACCATGCGCGTGCTCAGCAAAGCCGATTTGTTCAAAATCGTCGAGCGCTTGATCGATCTCAATAATGGGATTGGCAACCCCGATGATATTGACCACCTCGGTAACCGCCGCGTGCGGACTGTCGGCGAATTGATTCAAACCCAATTCCGCGTCGGTTTGCTGCGTATGGAACGGGTGATCAAAGAACGCATGTCGTTGCAAGAACCAGAAGCTGCAACTCCCAATGGCTTGATCAATATCCGGCCTGTGGTTGCCGCTATGCGCGAGTTCTTCGGCGGTTCGCAACTTTCCCAGTTCATGGATCAAACCAATCCATTGGCTGAGTTGACCCACAAACGCCGCCTTTCAGCGCTTGGCCCTGGTGGTCTGAGCCGCGACCGTGCAGGCTTTGAGGTTCGCGACGTTCACCACTCGCACTATGGCCGGATCTGCCCGGTTGAAACGCCTGAAGGTCCAAACATCGGTCTGATCGGTACGATGTCAACCTTTGCACGGGTTAACGAAATGGGCTTCCTTGAAACGCCCTATCGCCGTGTCTATCGCGAAGTTGATAATGCCCCGCTCTGGCTTGAACGTGGCATGACTACCCGCGATGTGCGCCACCTCAGCACTGGCGAGTTGATCGCTCGCGCTGGGGCACGGGTCGATGCTGAATTAGCCAAAATCATTGCGATCGGTGTGCTCAATGGACAATTGCTGCGTGAAGATATTGTCAACCCAGCGACTGGCGATTTGATTGCCGAAGCTGGTTCAGAAATTGACCGCGCCTTGGCAACCAAAATTGCCGATTTGCCCTTACGTGCAATCAAAATTCACCCAGTTGTCACCAATGAAACCGACTATTTGCCAGCCGATGAAGAAGATAAGTTCATCATTGCCCAAGCTAACGCTTTGCTTGACGAACGCTTCCGCTTTATCGACCCAACGGTTTCATGCCGCCATGCTGAAGATTTCGTCCAAGCTCCAATCGCCTCGGTCGATTATATGGACGTTTCGCCCAAGCAGGTGGTCAGTGTTTCAACCGCGTTGATTCCGTTCTTGGAACACGACGACGCAAACCGTGCCTTGATGGGTTCGAACATGCAGCGCCAAGCTGTGCCGTTGTTGCGCCCTGATGCGCCAATTATCGGTACTGGCATGGAGCACAAAGCCGCCCGCGACTCAGGTCAGGTGGTTGTGGCTCGTGCCGATGCTGTGGTGCTTTCATCGAATAGCGAACGCATTTTGGTTCGCGAAAACGATGGCACTGAACGCACCTATCCATTGCTCAAGTTCTTGCGCTCGAACCAAGATACCTGTATCAACCAACGCCCAAGCGTCTTTATTGGCGATAAAATTCGGGCTGGCGAGGTAATTGCCGATAGTTCTTCGACCCAAAATGGCGAGCTAGCGCTTGGCCAAAATATTCTCGTGGCCTACATGCCTTGGGAAGGTGGGAACTTCGAAGACGCGATTTTGGTTAGCGAACGCTTGGTACGCGAAGATATTTTCACTTCGATTCACATTGAAAAATATGAAGTCGAAGCTCGCGATACCAAACTTGGCCCCGAAGAAATTACCCGCGATATTCCTAACGTCGGCCAAGATAGCCTTAAAAACTTGGACGAACGCGGGATTATCTATGTTGGTGCTGATGTTCAGCCAAACGATATTTTGGTTGGCAAAATCACACCCAAGGGCGAAACTGACCTGACCGCTGAAGAACGGCTCTTGCGAGCTATCTTCGGTGAAAAGGCCCGCGAAGTTAAAGATAGTAGCTTGCGCGTTCCCAACGGGGTCAAAGGTAAAGTCATTGATGTCAAGGTCTTTACCCGCGACGAAACAACTGAAATGCCTGTCGGTGTCAATCAAACGGTGCGGGTGATGCTCTGTCAAAAGCGCAAAATCAGCCCAGGCGATAAGATGGCAGGCCGCCACGGCAATAAAGGCGTGGTCAGCCGCGTGCTGCCAATCGAAGATATGCCATTCTTACCCGATGGCACGCCTGTTGATATCGTCTTGAATCCGTTGGCGGTGCCAAGCCGCATGAACATCGGCCAGATTTTGGAAACTCACTTGGGTTGGGCTGCTTCACGCTTGGGCTTCCGTATCGCCACGCCAGTCTTCGACGGCGCACGCGATGAGGATATTATCAAAGCTCTCGCTGAATCAGGCCTGCCATCCGATGCCAAGATCGATCTCTACGATGGCCGCACTGGCGAGAAATTCGATAATCCAGTGACCGTCGGTTACAAATATATGCTCAAGTTGGCGCACTTGGTGGAAGATAAGATCCACGCTCGCTCAACTGGCCCTTACAGCTTGGTGACTCAACAGCCACTCGGCGGTAAGGCTCAGTTCGGTGGTCAGCGCTTTGGTGAAATGGAAGTTTGGGCGCTCGAAGCCTATGGCGCTGCTTACATTCTCCAAGAAATGCTCACGGTCAAGTCCGACGACGTGGTTGGTCGGGTCAAAACGTATGAGGCGATCGTCAAGGGCGATCCAATCAACGAAGCCGGCGTACCTGAATCGTTCAAGGTCTTGATCAAAGAGTTGCAATCGCTTGGTCTGTCGGTCGATGTGTTGACCGCTGATGAACGCCCGGTTGAGCTAACCGATAGCGAAGCCGATGACTTAATCTCACTCGACGGCATCAACCTGTCGGGGATGGAAAAAGGCGAACTCTAAACTTCGGTTGCGATCCATTGCTCTCGCGGTAGTTCCCAATGACGTGAACTACCGCCTCTCTATCGCACGGTGCTAACCATGGCTCGACCTGCTGCTAGCAATCCTTTCTTTCGCACATGGTCACCAACCATGGCCTATGTTCTAGGCTATTGGTGGGCTGATGGATATATGCGAATTCATTCCAACACTGGTGGTCATTTTGTTCAGATCGCTAGTATTGATATAGAACACTTACAAGCAATTGCCGATGCTATGGGTGCGACAACAGCTTTGCGTCAAGTACGTAAAGAATCAACCTGTCACGAAATGGTTATTTGCAATCAAGGCTTGTATCACGATCTACTCAATCTTGGGGGAATTCCAAATAAATCGCATGTTATAGGCTTTCCTAATGTACCAACCGAATATCTCGTGGATTTTATTCGTGGGTTTATTGATGGTGACGGTACCTTAGTTTGGAATGGAGATCGGCCTGTCATTCAAATTTACTCTGGTTCTCAGCAGTTACTGCTGGAAACAGGTAGATGTATTGAATTAATGACTGGAATTCCAGCACCAAATATTAGCCATAATCGCAATAATTATTACATCAAGTGGAGCACAATTCGTGCTAAGTGTTTAGCAATATGGCTGTATCATAATAATAGCCTGATGCTAGCACGTAAGGCTGCTATCGCGCAGCAATTTGAGCAATGGCAACCAAAGAAGTCGCCTGAGCGGGGAACAATTACCGAGAAGATGCGCTTGCATTTTGCAAACTATCTTCCTTAACCGAGGAGCGTTCAACCATGCTCGAAATCAATGAATTCAATGCAATTCGTATCAGTCTCGCTTCACCAGAAGATATCCTGAGCTGGTCGCACGGTGAAGTAACCAAACCAGAGACGATTAATTATAGAACTCTGCGTCCTGAACGCGATGGCTTGTTCTGTGAAAAAATCTTCGGACCTACCCGCGATTGGGAATGTTACTGTGGGAAGTACAAACGTGTGCGTTATAAGGGCATTGTATGCGATAAATGTGGCGTAGAAGTCACCCGATCCAAAGTGCGACGCGATCGCATGGGTCATATCAAACTTGCCTCGCCTGTATCGCATATTTGGTTTGTTAAAGGCACACCATCGCGTTTGGGTTTACTTTTAGATATCTCGCCACGTAATCTTGAGCGAGTGCTTTATTTTGCCTCGTATATTATCACCGATGTCGATGATCTGGCATTGGGCAATGTACGTGAGCAAATGAAGACCGACTTTGGCGTGCGGCGCAAAGATCTCGAAGAAAAAATTATCGAACAACGTGGCGAAAAGGCAACCCGTTTAAGCAAAGACCTTGCGGCGATGGATAATGCCATGGAAGGCACGTTGGAGCGAACGCATGAACAATTTGCCCGCCAACGCCAAGAAATCGAAGATGAAGCCAATGCATTGCGCGAACACCTCGAAGAACTGATCGGCATCGACGCACTAGCCGATGAAGATATTGTTTATCGTGGCACGGTGCTGCTCGAAGAAAACGAGCCAGTGCGCGAACGCAGCTTGGAACAGCTCGAACAACTGATCGATCAAGAGCGCGAAAAGCTTGAACAACGCCGCGAATACGAGATTGAAAACGTGCGCTTGTTGGCCGACGGCGAGCGTGATCAACGCCAATCGGTGGCTGATGCTGAACAAGAACGGCTAACCACGGCCTTGATCAAACAGCTTGAAGATCTCAACAAAGAAGAAAAAGACAAGCTTGATCGCTTGGATGATATTCAGTTGCACCGGATTATTTCGGAAAACGAATATCGGATTCTGCGTGATTTAGCGCCCTACACCTTCAAGGCTGATATGGGTGCTGGCGCGGTGCGCGACATCGTATCGATGGTTGATCTCGACGAATTGTCGAACCAAATGCAAGCCGAAGTCCAAAGCTCATCGGGTCAACGCCGCAAGAAAGCCACCAAACGGCTGCGCGTGGTTGAAGCATTCCGCAAGAGCGGCAATCGTCCTGAATGGATGATTATGACCGTCTTGCCAGTGATTCCACCAGATTTGCGCCCGATGGTCCAGCTTGATGGTGGTCGGTTTGCGACCTCTGACTTGAACGACCTGTATCGACGGGTGATCAACCGCAACAACCGGCTCAAGCGCTTGATGGAGTTGAACGCTCCTGAAATCATCGTGCGCAACGAAAAACGTATGTTGCAAGAAGCGGTTGATGCCTTGATCGACAACGGTCGCCGTGGCCGCCCAGTCAGTGGCAAGGGCAAGCATCGCCTTAAGAGCCTGAGCGATATGCTCAAAGGCAAGCAAGGCCGCTTCCGCCAAAACCTCTTGGGTAAGCGGGTTGACTACTCAGGCCGTTCGGTGATTGTGGTCGGACCAACCCTGCAATTGCACCAATGTGGTTTGCCCAAGAAAATGGCCTTGGAATTGTTCAAGCCATTCGTCATGCGCCGCTTGGTCGATAAAGGCTTTGCCCACAACATCAAATCAGCCAAGCGCTTCGTTGAGCGGGTTCGCCCCGAAGTGTGGGATGTGCTCGAAGAAGTCATCAAAGACTACTTGGTATTGCTGAACCGTGCGCCTTCGCTGCACCGTTTGTCGATTCAAGCCTTTGAAGCCAAGCTGATCGAAGGCTCGGCGATTCAATTGCACCCCTTGGTGTGTGCCGCATTCAACGCCGACTTTGACGGCGACCAAATGGCTGTGCACGTACCATTGTCGCGCAAAGCCCAAGAAGAAGCCCGTCGTCGTATGATTTCAACCTACAACCTGTTGTCACCGGCAACTGGCGACCCAATTATTACGCCATCGCAAGACATCGTGTTGGGTTGTTTCTACCTGACCCAAGTTCGACCTGGGGCTAAGGGTGGCGGCAAGCGCTTTGGGTCAATTGACGAAGCTTTGTTGGCCTACACCAATGGTGTTGTACATATTCAAGCACCTGTTTGGATTGTGATCGAAGATTACATTCTGCCAGGCAGCGATTTGCGTGAAAAGGAATTGCCATCGTTGGATGGCGTTACGCCACGCGTTTTGATCGAAACCAGCGTTGGGCGGATCATCTTCAACAATGCGTTGCGCTACCAAGGCGAGCCAAAAGCTGGCGAAAACGGCTATCGCTCACCATTGCACTATCGCAACTTCTTGGTTGGCAAATCGGGATTGAAAGCCTTGATCGCCGACTGCTATCGCTTCCACTCACAGCGCGAGAACATCATCGCCGACGTGTATCAAGAATTAATTGAACGTTTCGGCCCTGAAACCTCGGAAGAATCGCTGTTGCGTTTCTATGCCTCAGAACGGACGGCGCGTTTGGCCGACCGGATCAAGGCCTTGGGCTTCAAGCACGCGACCTTGGGCGGGATGACCTTCTCGGCTTCGGACGTAGAAGTGCCTGATACCAAAGATGCAATTGTGCAAGAAACCTACAAGAAAGTGCAAGACATCGAAAAGATGCAACGTCGTGGTTTGATTACCGACGACGAGCGCTATCGTGAAGTGGTTACGGCGTGGCTCGATGCTACCAACCAAATCAAGGTTGAAGTTCAACGCTCATTGAATCCATTCGGGCCAGTTTCGATGATGTCAACCTCGGGTGCGCGTGGTAACGTCGAGCAAATTCGCCAGATGGCGGGGATGCGGGGCTTGACCACTGACCCAACCGGACGGATTATCGAATTGCCGATTACCGCCAACTTCCGCGAAGGCTTGAGCGTTATCGAGTACTTCATCTCAACCCACGGTGGTCGGAAAGGTTTGGCTGATACCGCCTTGCGGACAGCCGACGCTGGTTACTTGACCCGCCGTTTGGTGGACGTGGCCCAAGATGTGATCGTGACGATCGAAGATTGTGGCACAACCGAAGGTATGTGGATTCGGGTCAGTCGCGATATTTTGGCCTCGGTCGAAGATCGGATCGTTGGCCGCGTGACGGTGGCTCCGGTCACTAATCCCGTGACTGGTGAAGTCATTTTCGATACCGATAGCGAAATCTTAGAAGACGATGGCAAGCACATTGCGAATGTGCTGAAATCGTTGGACAAAGAGGCTCAAGCTGAATTTGGCATTTATGTCCGTTCGGTACTGACCTGTAACGCCGATTATGGCATTTGTCGCAAGTGCTATGGCCGCAACCTTGCCACTGGCAAGATGGTCGAAATTGGCGAAGCTGTCGGGATTATCGCGGCGCAATCGATTGGTGAGCCAGGGACGCAGCTGACCCTGCGGACGTTCCACACTGGTGGTGTGGCAACTGATACCGACATCACCCAAGGTTTGCCACGGGTGCAAGAAATCTTCGAAGCCCGGATTCCGAAAGGGAAAGCGGTGCTGGCTCAGATTGCTGGCCGTGTCCAGATTGTGCGCGAAGAAGAAGGCATTCGGCGCTTGCGGATCGTCTCTGAGGAAGTCTATACCGACGAGCAAATGTTGCCCAAAGATTACCGCGTGGTGGTCAAAAACGGCGATGCTGTCGAAATTGGCAACCTCTTGGCCGAAAGCAATGTCGATGGCGATGGTCGTGCACCATTGGTCGCAGGCCTAGCTGGCAACGTCTATGTTGACGATGATCGCTTGGTAATTCAAGCCAAAGACATCGAAGAACATGAAGAAGTGATTGCCCACGCTGCTCGTTTGCGGGTCAAAGATGGCGATTTGGTGCAAGTTGGCCAACAAATGACCGAAGGCTCATCTGACCCTCAAGAAATGCTGCAATTGCGTGGTCGCGAAGCAGTTCAAGAATACCTGACCAACGAAGCCCAAAAGGTCTATCGTTCGCAAGGTGTGGGGATCAACGATAAGCACATTGAAGTGATTGTGCGCCAAATGTTGCGACGGGTACGCATCGAAGAGCCAGGCGATACTGAACTCTTGCCAGGCGAATTGGTCGAACTCCACGAACTCAATCGGATCAATGCTTCGATTGTGAGCCAAGGTGGTGACCCAGCATTGGCAGTGCCAGTTTTGTTGGGGATTACCAAGGCCTCGTTGTCAACCGACTCATTCTTGTCGGCGGCCTCGTTCCAAGAAACCACGCGCGTGCTGACTGAAGCTGCCGTCAATGGCAAGATCGATTACCTGCGTGGCTTGAAAGAAAACGTGGTTATCGGCAAGCTGATTCCAGCTGGTACGGGGATGGAGCAACGGCGCAAATTGGCTGAAGAAGCCGCCTTGCGGGTTGCCCAAATCACCAGCACTCCCGCTGATCGCGAAGTTCCAGCAGCAACGCCTGCGCCAGCAGTGATGAGCGAACCCAAGCCCGCGCCACCACGCTCATTCGACGAAGCCTTGAACGCTGTCACCAACATCGACAGTGGCAATGGACCAAAGGATGACTTGTTTGCCCAAGCCATGGCTCGTTTGCAAGCTGAAGAAGGTCGTAAACCAACCCTGAGCGAACTCTTAGGCACCGACGAAGACGAGGAAAACGTCTAAGCAATAGCCCAAAAGTTCAATCAACAAAACACCGTTGGAGCCATTCCAACGGTGTTTTTGTGCTATTCCCCCAACCAGTGATCGCCTAGTACACTAAAACCCTTGCTAGCTAGCTGCGTACCTAGCACACAGCAATGCAGCGAAAGGAGCCAGAGCATGTTTGATTCATGGCGCAGTTTAGGCTTTCATCTAGCGGCAGGGTTTTACAACAGCGTTTTATGCGTGGTTATCGGCGGAATTCTGGGGTTTCTTACGCCACCGCCATGGTCATTTGCGCTGCTTGGCATCGCTTGGCTGGGCATTAGTGCCTATTGGGCTGGCGCTACTGATGGCCGTATTAGTAGTAGTTTCGCAGGCATGATTATTATCTGGCATGTGGTTATTTTGATGTTTGCAGGCATGGGCTGGCGCTATATGCGCTATACCGCTGGCAAAGAAACTATCAACAACATTACTGCTGCCGAAATCCCCTATTATCCAAATGGTGCAATCTTTTACTTCAATGATGCTGTGGTACAAACCAACTATGCCACCGTCCACAAAGTTGCCAGCAAAGATCGCAAAAGCTCACGCATCACCTACAGTTACTACAGTCTTGCGCCACTGACCACCAGCGATTGGCAATATGGTGACCCTGTGCCTGCTTGGGCCGCTTGCAATGCCGATTACAACATCGCTTGCTACGATTGGGATGAGCCGATTCGTAATGGCGCGTTGCCCGAAGAACTGTACCTTGATAAATACACCGTTGCCAAGCTCACAAACCTTGCCACATACGATTATGTAGAGCTAAACAACGCTTCAATGCTAGAAGTTGGCTCAGGCTCGAATAGCTTCAACACCGCCAAACGCTGGCAATGGCTATTCGTGTGGATCATCATGGTTTTGGTCTGGGCCGTGCCAATTGTGCTGATCGGTTGTGTACGCTTTACATGGCGTTGGTTGCGCAATAAATAGATAAGGAACAAATGATGAAAATTCAATGGCTAAACTTTGGGCGCACGTTGATAGTAGGGATACTGTTTGGTTTGTGGTGTGCAGTTCTGGGTGGGGCAATTGGTTTTTGGCTGGGCGAGTCAGCGTCCTATCTACTCGGTGTTATTGCTGGAATCGCCAGTATTTTCCTGTTTGTTCGCCTCAGCCATCGCTGGATCAATCATACACTGTTGGGCGTGATCTGTTTGTTGAATATTGGCACGCTGATCGGCACAGCGATTGGTACAAGTAGCGAACGCCTGTATTATGGTCAAGTTCAAATTGACAACATTCGGGCTGAGCAAATCAGCCAACATCCCGAAGCCATGATCTTCACGTTGGAGCAAGCAGTTGTGCAACATGAATATGGTGTAACCTTTGCTTACACTACCAGCGATGCTCGCCGCTCAAGCACAACCTGGCATGCGATTAGCGTTGCGCCGCTGACCAGCCCCGATTGGCAGCCCGACCAGCCAGTTCCAGCATGGGCCGTCTGTGGTGGCTATTTTGAATATGAATGTGAAGAGTGGCAGCAACCAATCAAGGCAGCGCTGATCTCAAAACCAACCAATCAAAATCCACAACAGACCGCGATCACCAAAAACCTTGATACTCATGGCTATAGCGCAATCGAAAATGCCCCGCGTCTGTATGTTGGCAGCAGCGTTGAGAGCTTGATGGCCGACCACCGCTTTATTTGGCGGTCTACATGGTTGTTCGTTAATGGGATATGGGCTGTGCCATTTTTCATCTTTGTGGGAGCCGAGCTGCTTTGGAATACGCTTAAGCAATTATTTACAAAAAAGCCAAGCTAGCATGAGCAATAGCTTGGCTGATTTTGGCTTAACGAATTGGTTCAACAATTACGGCACTACCATAGGCCAGCACTTCAGTCACGCCAGTGCTAATTTCGGTGGCATCGTAGCGCATCGCAATAATCGCGTTTGCCCCAATTTCGGCGGCATGCAACGACATAATTTCGAAGGCTTCCATGCGAGTTTGCTCACATAGCTTCGACCAAATGGTAATATTGCCGCCAACCAGGGTTTGAAATGATGCGCCAATTGTGCCAAAAACCGAGCGCGAACGTACCACAATGCCCCGTACAATCCCACGATTTTGCACAACTCGGAAGCCTGGCAAATCGAAGGTGGCTGAGATCATCCATGGTGGTACGATTTGAACTGGTGGTGGTTGAAGTGGTTGCGGTGCTTGGGGTTGCATACTTACTCCTGCACAATCAAATCGACAGCAGCATTAAGATTTGCGACCAGCATAGCATGCTCAGGCAAATCGTGTTGATGCTGTGTGCCGTAGCCAGTTGCCACCATAATTGCGGGTACGCCCAAATTGATGCCTGCTTGCACATCGAGCAGCTTATCGCCAATCATCCACGAACGACTGAGATCGATCGCGAATTCGGCTTGAGCTTGCTCGAACATACCCAAATTGGGTTTGCGACAAGCACAATCGCCCGTTACCTCAGGATGATGCGGGCAATAATACCAAGCATCAATATGGGCATTAAAGGGCTGTAACAATTCACTAATCCGCTGATGGACCAAATGCATATCCTCAGCGCGATAATAGCCACGAGCAATTCCTGATTGATTGGTCACGACCAACACCAAAAATCCAGCTTGATTCAAACGAGCGATCGCTTGACCAACAGTTTGCTCAAGCTGAACCAATTCGGGCTGATGCAGATAATTAACTTCAACATTGATCGTACCATCACGATCAATAAACACGGCTGGTTGGCTCATTGGTCTATCTCAACTATAAAATTTAATTAAAAAACGCAGAGATCATCACAATCTCTGCGCCATTGCGTCGATCAAGCTCGTTATTTGGCAAATAAAGCTTGTTCAGTCAGGTCGCATAACAAATGGCCGACGACCATCGAAATTTCTTGCACCAAATAGGGCAACTTGAATGGCACAACCAAAGCATGATCGCACAATGGCAAAATCTTGCCACCATCGCCACCAAGCAAGGCCAGAACGGGGTTGCCCAGTTCACGAGCAACTTCGGCAGCCTTGATCACATTGACTGAATTGCCACTGGTGGTCAGACAAACCAAGACATCCCCTGGGTTCATATGGGCTTTGACTTGGCGCGAAAACACCTGATCATAGCCATAATCGTTGCCCACAGCGGTTAAGGTTGAAGTATCGGTATGCAAGGCCAAGGCCGGAATAGGGCGGCGATCGATCAAATAGCGCCCGACAAATTCGGCGGCCAAGTGTTGAGCATCGGCGGCGCTGCCACCATTGCCACAAAAAATAGCCTTGTGGCCCTGTTGATAACACGCGATCAACACATTAGCCATGGTATTAATCGTTGCTGATTGTTCGGCCAAGACGCGCTCGGCCATCGCAATATGTTCACGAAAACTTTTTTCAATATAGGCGCTGTAATCAGCCACGGAAGCGACTCCTTTGATTTTAAAGCTCAAATACGCCAAGCATACCACAAAATCTTGCTCAGCGCAGATTATCACTATGTGGATTATGACGAACTAATTCATAGCATTGGTTATCCAAACCATCAAGCCAACAAGAAATAACAGTACCATCAAAAATGTCCATAGCTGCTCTAAATTGAGGGATGATTCACTTTTTTCTTGATAGGTGATCTGTTGGGGTGGCACTTGCGGTTGCAAGATTTGCTGGGCTGATAGTGCAGGCTTGGTCGCTGTCGGCAAGACGATTGTCGCAACTGCTGGGCGTTGGACGATTGTTGGTTGGCCGGCGCTGCTCATCAGGCTTGGCTGATTGTAAAAACTTTGTTGCAATTGCTGGATAAATTGATCGATGCTCGCAGGCCGTTCGTGGGCTGGCAACGCCATGGCTTGGGCTAAAACTGCTGCCATTGCAGGCGAAACCGCTGGATTTAAATTAACTGGATTGACCAACGGATCTGGCTGGCCATTAATCAAGCTGCTGGCGCGAGTGAGCGCATCGGCTGGCTCGCAATTGGTCAACAAATGATAAAGGGTTGCAGCAAAACTATAGACATCGCTGCGCTGATTGACTGGGCTGGTGGCTTGAATTTGCTCTAAGGCGGCGTAAGCCAAGGTATAGGCCACGACACTTTGGTTTGAGGAAGCCCATTGTTTAGCCAAGCCAAAATCGACCAAGATCAATTGGCCATCGGGGGTACGAATAATATTTTGCGGTTTAATATCACGATGAATGACAGGCGGCGTTTGATAATGCAAATAGCTGAGCGCTGGAGCAAGTGCCTTGGCCCACGCCAGCACCACATCTGGCTCAAAAGCAGCGCCACGTTGGAATAGCAACGTATCAAGATTCTCACCTTCGATCAAATCCATGATCAAAAAGGCGGCATCGCCAACTCGCTGTAAATCGTAAACTCGTGGCAATGATGGATGGCGCAAACGGGCCAAAATTTGGGCTTCGCGCTGCAAATTGCTCTGAAACGTGGCATCCTGACCACGAAAATATTTGATTGCGACCTGATGATTAAGCTGTTGATCGAAGGCGGCATAGACCGTGCCCATACCACCTTGGCCAATTAAGCGCAAAATTTGGTAGCGCCCAAGTAAAACTGAACCAACCCCTAAACTCATAACTGCTCCCTAACCCAAATATTGACATGCTCCAATAAAAATGATAATCAGCAGAAAAAACAATACATTCATAACCTGGCTTGGGCTGATCACGTCGTCATCATCGTCAAGTGCTGCGTTAATTCTGCTCTTGGTTGCATCTTGAGCAATCATCCATTGCGGATTATTAAGCGGGCTAAATGGCTTAGGATCTTCGCGGTCTTGGTACAGTTGCTGATAATTGGGCATACTCCATTGGGCGCGACTCATCTGCTCAGCCGCACTCCAGCGCGAGATCGAGCGGCGTGGACGCGGTGGAGCAGCCGGAGTTGAAGCCGGAGCCGGACGTGGCTCGAAGCGCCGTGGCGTGGCATAACTCACCCCATCAGGCAACTGCGAATCAACCCGAATTGTCGGCTGCCCAGCACTGTTAGCCGCAATCAAGGGCACGCTGACTGTTGCTGATTGCGCTGCTTGCAATAAACTGACGACCGCACTAATGCTTGCTGGGCGGGCATCAGCGCGTAACGCCAAACTATCCATCAGCACCCGATCAAGCGCTGGCGTAACTGTGTTATTTAGGCTACTTGGCAAGGGCAACGGGTCAGGGTTGGCATAAATTTGGGCACTGGCCCGAGTCAAGGCATCAACTGGCTCGCGATTGGTTAGCAAATGATAGAGCGTTGCGCCAAAGCCATAGACATCGCTGCGTTGATCCAGCGTGTTCGTGCCCTGAATCTGCTCCAACGAAGCATAGGGCAGGGTATAGGCAATCACGCTTTGCTGGCCGGTTGACCATTGTTTGGCCAAGCCAAAATCGAGCAAAATCAATTTGCCAGCAGGTGTACGCATCACATTATGCGGCTTGATATCGCGATGAATCACGGGCGGCGTTTGTTGATGCAGGTAGCTCAATGGCTCGGCCAAGGTTGCTGCCCACGCCACCACGGTTGCAGGCTCGAAGCCGCTGCCGCGTTGGCTTAGCAACGTGCCAAGGGTTTCGCCCTCGATCAAATCCATGATTAAATAGGCATCATCGTTCTCGCGGCGAATATCATAGACGCGGGGCAAGGCGGAGTGTTGCAACCGCGCCAAAATTTGGGCTTCGCGGTCGAGGCTGGCGTGCAAAGCAGGATCGTGATTGCGAAAGTGTTTAATCGCGACAGGCGTATTCAATTGGCGATCAAACGCTGCATAGACAGCGCTCATACCGCCTTGGCCGATTGCCCGCACGATGTGATAACGCCCCAACAATTCGGTTCCTGCTTGAAGCAACATACCTAACTCACAATCTCACGATAAAGTTCTTCAATCTGATCGAGCATGCGCTGTGGACTGAACGTGCTGCTCGCGCGTTGACGACCGTTAGCTCCAAATTGCGCCCGCAAGCCTGGATTTTCCAACAGCACAGTGATTGCCCGCGCCAGTGCCGCCGGATCGGCTGGTGGCACAACAAACCCAGTTTGGCCGTGGGCGTTGACAAAACTTGTGCCAGTGCCCAACTCAGTGCTGACAATTGGAATTCCAGCGGCTAATGCTTCGAGTTGCACGATGCCAAATGCTTCTGCTCGTAAATGAGATGGTAGCACAAATACATCGGCAGCGGCATAGTAATTTGGTAAGGCTTGATCCGGGACTTCGCCAGCCCATATAATACGTTCGCCAACACCCAAGCGTTGCGCCAACTCGCGCAAACGAGCTTCCTCAGGGCCAATGCCGACCAACACCAATTTGGCCTTGGGAATTTTTGGCAAGGCTTCGAGCAAAAAGTGCAGGCCTTTGTAATGGCGGAAGCGCCCAACAAACAACACCATGGGTGCTGCAACCTGCTCACGCAACGCCTGAATCGCCGCATGATCAAGTTGATTGAAGCGCTCGGTATCGACGCTCAAGGGAATTACGCGGCATTTGGCGGCATGAGGAGCCAACCATGGCGAGGTTTGGATATACTGCGGGCTGGCCGCGATAATTCGATCGGCGGCGTTCAAAGTACGGGTAAGCAATGGTCGATAGAGTTGCAACAAACGGCGTTGGCGCACAATATCGCTTTGATAAGTAATCACCAATTTAGCCTTGCCACCACGCAGCCAATACAGCAAATCGCCAGGTGGGAAGGGATGATGCAAATGGATAATATCGGCGGGTACACGCCAACTTAATGGCAAACTCATCGGGCTAATCGGGGTTGATGCCTTGCGCAACCATTGGGCTGCTTTAATAATCGCTACACCATTACGGCGCTCGATTTCGGTTTTTGGGTAGGTATTGCTGACTGCCACCGTAACTTGATGGCCGCGTTCAGCCAAGCCCTCAGCCACTACCCGAATATGGTTTTCCATGCCACCAAGCACTGGAAAATAATCTTTATAGACATGAAGAATATGCATTGCTAGGGTGATACTCGCGCTCAAATAATTGCTGAGCACATTATAGAACATTGAGAAAAGGATGAGGGATGAGGGATGAAGGATGAAATGGGAGGGAAGGGTCGAGGGATCGTAGGCAGGTTTAACGCAGCGGCGCAAAGAACAGAGATTAGGGTTCAGGGGCTAGGGGTCAGCCCATACGCTACGAAACCTTCGTGTGCTTCGTGTCCTTCGTGGATCAAGCTTTAACCATAGGCTATGGGCTATCGGAAATTGGTCGGAATACCAAAAGCCCATAGCCTATAGCCTATAGCCTGATTACCTTAGGTGCTATTCGGGGATGATAAATTCTTGGCCGACGTGAATTACATCAGGGTTGGGAATGCGGTCGCGATTGGCTTGATAAATTCGTTTCCACTGCATTTCATCGCCATAAAAGCGTTGGGCAATCGCTCGCATGGTGTCACCAGACCGCACAGTATAGGTGCGTTGAACTGGTAGTGGGGTGCTTGCATCGGGAATCACAAATTCTTGGCCAACGCTAATCACATCGGGATTATTGCCAATAATTGCCCGATTGGCTTCATAAATTCGTCGCCATTGAGCTGCATCGCCATAGAAGCGGGCTGAAATTTTGCCCAAGGTATCACCACCTTGAACCGTGTAGCGTTGTTCAGCGGCAGCTTCAGCCTTAGCTGCTTCGGCTTTGGCAGCCTCGGCTTTAGCGACTTCTTGGGCTTTGGCAGCTTCTTGAGCTTGACGCAACGCATCTGCAACCGCATTGTTGGTTGCAGCCGACTGAGCTTCGGCCTTTTCACGAGCTTCTTTGGCTGCTTCTTGAGCATCTTTGATCACATTTACTGCATTGGAGACTGATGATGAGGCTGCTTCTTCCTGTTTCTCTTGAATATCGTGCAAGCGCTCCATCATTTGGCCAATCACGTTACCAGGGGCTGGGGCAGTGGGCTTGGCTTCGGCACTCTCGCGGCTTTGCTCAATTGCATCCTTCATTTGATCAGCCAAATTACCAAACAAACCCTTCTTTTCCTTGTCGGCCATGGTTCAACTCCTTTAGCAAGCGGTTGTCACGCAGGCATATATAAGCATTATAGATGCCAACGGGCACAATGCAATGGTTGATCCTTGCGTTTGCTCTTGCAGATCAGGTATGCTTAAGCAACATTCCAAAGGCTGGCCCGTACTACCCAACAGTAGTCAGTAGGAGCAAAACGCTATGTGGAAACGAATCAAAGACCTTATCCGCGCTTGGTTGCACGCCTTGTTTGATCGCGCTGAAAACCCCGTAACCATGGCCGATGAGTATATTCGCCAGCTTGAGGCGCAATATGGCGAGGCCAAACGTGCAACGGCTATGGCCATGGGTCAGGCCACACGTATGGAGCAAAAGCGCGATGAAAACCGTAAGCAAGCCGAGGATTGGGAACGCAAAGCTGTCAATGCGCTTGAACGTGGCGACGAAGAATTGGCTCGTTCAGCTTTGGAACGCAAGCGCCACTTCAGCGCTGCCGCCAGCGAATATGCAACCCAATCGGAAACTCAAAATGCCCAAGTTAAAGATTTTCGGAATTCGATCAGCCGTTTGGAACTGCAAATTAATGAAGCTCGCGCCAAACGCGATTTGATCAAAGCTAAAACTAGCCGTGCCGATTCGCAAGAAGCCGCCACTCGTGCGCTGCAAAATATGCAAGGCAGTGGCGAATTGGGCGATCGCTTGGGAGCAATGGAAGAACGAATTGATGATCGGTTGTACAAAGCTGAAGCCATGGCCAAATTAGAAGGCGATTCGTTGGAAAATAAATTTCGCAATTTGGAGCAAGAAACCTCGCTCGAATCAGAATTGGCAGCGCTCAAAGCTAAAGTCAATCAAAGCTAAATCTGTTAATTTGATTGAGCACAAAACCCTCTGTTTGTTGATCGCAGAGGGTTTTTAATTATTGTTACGTGCCAGCCAGTACATCGGCCACGCTCAGCCAGCCAAATTTGGGGAATAGCTTGCCAACCTGGGTTGAAAACAGCAGTGAATCACCCAAAACCACTTGGGGCGTGCCTTCAACCACGACCTCGCCTTCGCCCAACAGGACCACTCGTTGGGCACACAACGCCACAAATTCCACATCGTGGGTTACCACGATGATGCCATGTTGCTCGCTGGCCAAGCTTTGTAGAAAATTGGCTAATTGCTGTTTGGCAGCGTAATCCAAGCCCCGAGTTGGTTCATCGAGCAAGAGAATTTGCGGGCGAGCCACCACAATTGCAGCAAAGGCAGCTCGTTGAGCCTCGCCACCCGAAAGATCACGCGGGTGACGCTCACGCAGATGCAGCAAATTCAAGCGTTGCAAGGTTTGTTCAATCTGCGCTGGATCAGCCGCTTGACCATGGTTGGTAAGCGTCCACGCTAATTCTTGCTCCAAACTGGGGTGAAACAGAATATCACTTGGGTTTTGCGGCACAAAGCCAATCTGCTGGGCCAATTGCTCAACTGGGCGATTGGTGATCGGCTGTTGTTGTAGTAGCACCCGCCCACGAATTGGTTGTTGCAAGCCCACCAAATGGCGCAATAAGGTGGTTTTGCCGGAGCCGTTACGACCCATAATTGCCACAATTTCGCCAGCGTACAAACGCACATTTACGCCTTGCAGGGCAGGTTGATCGGCATAACTGGCATCTAACGCTTCGGAGCGCAAGAGTTCTGGGCCAACTGTGGTAACCGGCTTTGGTTGGGCTTGGGGTGTAATTAGCTGTTGACGCGCGGCAGCACGACCTTGCTTGATCGTCAGCGGCAAGGGCTGCCAATTGAAATGGCGGGCAACTTCGACCAATGGCGGGGCAAATGGCATCTGGGCCAAAACTACCTGTGGTGTATCGGCTAAGCCAATTTTGCCCGCATGCATCCAGATAATTCGATCGACATATTGCACCACCCGCTCTAAACGATGCTCCGAGAGCACAATCGTCAAGCCCAAATCGGCGTTGAGCTTTTGCAGGGCAGTCAATACTTCTTCAGCAGTGTGGGGGTCGAGCTGTGAGGTTGGTTCATCGAGCACCAAAATTTGCGGCTGAACGGTTAATGCAGCAGCAATTGCCACGCGCTGGCGTTCGCCGCCAGACAAGCTAGTCAATGAACGATGGCGCAAATGGGCAATTTCAAGCTGATCGAGCGCTTCTTCAATTCGGCGGCGCATAATCGCTTGCGGCAAACCAGCGTTTTCCATGGCAAAAGCCAGTTCATCCTCGACAATTTCGACCACAAACTGAGCATCGGGGTCTTGAAACACAAAACCGACCAATTCAGCCAAATCGCGCGGCGAGTTGCGGCGGGTATCACGGCCACAGACTTTTAATTGGCCTTGCCATGTGCCACCATGAAAATGCGGAATTAAGCCGTTGATCGCGCGAAGCAGGCTTGATTTGCCGCTGCCTGAAGCACCACAAACCAATACAAACTCGCCTTCGGCAATCTGCAAGGTACAGCGATCGAGTGCTGGCGCAGTGGCTTGGGGATAGTAATAGCAAACCTGTTGAAAATCAATCACGCCACGCTCAATTCAGGCTCAATCTTTATCACGATAGCGATCAACCACGGTCGGCGTTTCGCGGCCACTCAGCACATTGACAATATCATAATCGCGCTGACGATTGGCGATATCGTCGTTATAGCGCTTGACCTTACGATCAAATTCATCGTGCTCCCAATTGCGCTGGGTCTCATTATCCCAACGGCGGCGCAAATAGATTGGCCCAATTATCAAGACCAAGCCACCAACGATCATCGTTAGGGTCAAACCAATCACAAAACCATTCATGAGTACGACCTCCTAGTAATCATGAATTATACCATTGCGATCGAAGGGTCAGGGGTCATGGCCAGGTTTTGATCCACGAAGGCCACGAAGGACTCCTGTCGTATGGACTGAACACTAGCCCCTGACCCCTCTATTTTAGAAAACCATGCCGCTTGGTCGCACTAAGCTGCGATCGATGCTGGCTAAATTGGGGCGGCCACATAGCGCCATCGAGCGTTGCAATTCACGCTGCATGGTCGTCAGCACATCGGCAACCCCAGCACTACCCGCCACTGCCAAGCCCCATAAGACTGGCCGCCCAAGCATAATTGCCTGCGCTCCTAAGGCCAAGGCTTTAAGCGCATCGCTGCCGCGGCGAATCCCGCCATCGATATAAATTTCGCACGGGCTTTGCGCCAATGCTGCGACAACTTCGGGCAAGGCTTCAAGCGTGGTAACTGTACCATCAATTTGGCGGCCACCATGATTTGACACCACGATCGCCGCCGCGCCTGCCTCTGCCGCCAACAGCGCATCCTCAGCGGTCAAAATCCCTTTGACGATGATGGGCAAACTGGTCACTGAGCGCAACCAAGCGATCGATTCCCAAGTTAACCCAGCATCGAACATATCGGCTTTGGGGTCGGGCAAGGCATTCGGGCCAGCACGCCGATAGTTCTGAGCGGCAGGCACATCGCGAAAATTGGCCATACTCAGATGAGCAGGCACGCCAAAACCACTGCGTAACTCACGCTCGCGCCGCCCAAGCCACGGGCGATCAATCGTCAACATCAAAGCTTGATAGCCAGCAGCTTCGGCGCGAGCAATCAAACGCTCCGACACGCTGCGATCACGATAGACATACAATTGAAACCAGAGCGGGCATTCGGCGGCAGCCGCAACTTCTTCCAACGAGCGGGTGGCGAGCGTGCTTACGGTGAAAATTGAGCCAGCTTGAGCCACACCGCGTGCAGTTTCACATTCGCCCTCAGCATGGGCCAAGCCATGGTAGGCCGATGGTGCAACCAAAATTGGCGAATCAAGCGGCTTGCCTAGCAGAGTTGTAGCGGTTGAGACTTCACGCACATCGACCAAAAAGCGTGGGCGCAAACGTACCTGCTCAAACGAAAGCAGATTCGCTCGCAAAGTCACTTCATCCTCGCAGCCACCTGCATAATAATCGCAGGTTGGGCCATCCAACAGCGTCATTGCCTGTTGCTCATACTCGTGGAGATTAATCGGCTTGCTCATTGCAGCGATCCTTTCGCAGCCTGAAATAATCCGGTGGCTCTAGTGTAGCAGATGCTCAAGCCAATTTCAGTAGCACAATTGAGCCAATCGTTAGCGCTGCGAGCGGATAAACAGCAGCATTGGAATTGCAAGGATTGATAAGGTTAATATTGCTCCCGCAAAATCATAGGCAAGAATAAAATCGGCATTATTATCAAGTTGATCTTTATAAAATGGCTTAATGATTATTGGAATAGTGCTAACTTCGTTGTTTTGCTTAAACTTATACATATCAATATAGGTAAAATCAAACTCTCGCTCACAATTAGGATAGGTGGGAACAGAATGCAGGGCTGGCATATGTTTGAGGTAAAATCGATACCTATATATATCATTGTTATATATGTAGCGTTCACTATCATTATAGAGATCGGTATACATTGGGTAAAATTCAAGATCAGTAGTTTGGCTTTGAATCGCATTAGGAAACATTTTTATGCCTTCGCCTAATGGTTGATATGTTTCATTAGCAACTATAATCATTGAGTAGCAATAAAGCGGCGGTTTTTGATTGAAATTATAAAAATCAATATGAAAAATAACTATTATTAAAAATAATTTACTTAATAATATGGCTACTACTAATTTTTTGGTATATAATTTATTTCTAAATAGAATAACCAAAATCACACCATACATGATCGATAAAAAGATTAATCCAATGCCAATAATAGTTACAGTCATTAATATTCCATCTATTGATTGCGTAAATTGAAAACCATAATAATTAAAGTCGTTAATATCGGCTTTGTATTCAACATCAAATGGTTGAGTATAGGTTTTAGTGCTGGCAATAACTTCTAATACAAATGAATAATGCTGTGGCGCAAAACTATCTTGGCATTCAAGCGTTGCAATAGGCTTAATGCCAAAAAAGTTTTCTAGATCAACAAACTTAACATGGTTATTTTTTTGATTGAAATTGAAACTAAATTGGGTCGATGGATTATTCACTAAGGCAAATTGTAAGGTGATTGGTTTAGTCGGGGCTGGTTCAATCGCCAGAATCCGATCAATCATCACCAAACGTTGACCTGTTGGCAGTTGGGTGGTTGGGGTATTTATGAGTGGACGAAAGCAATCAAGTTGCGCTAGTGGCTCTTGGCAACCAACCAACAGCAGCACCATTCCAGCCAATAATAAGCGCCGTAGCATAGCCTTGCTCCTTCTAAATCGTAATAGAAGTAGCATAGCAAAGCTAAATGGATATTAAATGGCGTTAGTGACTGAACCAACTGTGCAAAATCATGCCTAAAATAATCACGCCAAGGCCTGCCAATGTCAGTGCTGTTGGCGCAGGGCTATGCAAAAGCACAATCTCGCCAACCAAGGCAAAGACGACTTCGCCTGCTTGGGTTGCCTCAACTGCCGCCAATTGGCCTTGATGGTGCTGAGCTAAATCAGTCGCTTTGAAAAATAGCACGGTTGCGATTACGCCTGCCAATAGCGCAACCAACAACGATTGGAAGATTTGGCTTGTGCTCGGCCAACCAACCGTGGTTGCCGCCACGCCTGCCAAAATCAGCCAAAACGGTAGGCTGGCAATTGTCATGCCCAGCACGCGTTCAAAGGTTGCCAAGCGCTGGCCACAGAGTTGCATCATGGCGCGATTGCCCAGCGGATAGGCAAATGCGGCGATGACAACTGGCACAAAGCCCAAAAGAACTTCACGCCAGCCAATCGCCGCTGCATGTTGCAATTGAATCACTGCCACACCCAACAAAATCAGGCTCGAAATCGCTAAACTGCGCCAATGCCAAGCAGGTTGGCTGGGGGCAGCTTTGGTTTGCAACAACGGCGCAACCAAGGCTCCAGCAATAATGGTGATCTGCCAAGTGCTGGCAACCAACCACGCTGGAGCATATTTGGCGGCAAAACAGAGCGGCGCATAAAATAAACCAAAGCCAATCGTGCTCCAGCATAGCCATTGCCAAGGCTGTTGACGCAACTCTTGCAACACCAAACCGAGCTTGCCGCGCCATACCACAATCGCCAATAACGGAACCAGCATAAACAAATAACGCAGGCTGGCACTCCACAGCCAATGGCCTCCCGCCAACTCCATCAAGCGATTGAGCACAAAGGTCGAAGCAAAAAAGAGCGAGGCCAACAAGCCTAACAACAGTGCACGCATAGCTTTGATCCTAGATTAACTGGGCTGAGAATTGGTAAAGTATAGCATTGCTGTGTGATCTGTGCAGTTGCCATAACTAACCAGCTATGCTATAATCGCGCGGTCAATTGATTGGCACGAAAAGAAACGGCGTGTGAAGTTCACACGCTTGTTGTTTGTCCAGCGACCGTATCCGCTGTATGCCAATGAACTTTAGCGATTAATCAGCGCCGAGAGATACGGCTCTACGCACTAGAAATAAAGGCAGAGCAATGCAACAGGCTCCCGTTATTCACGAAATTGAAAACGAATATCTGCGCAAAGATGTGCCAGAATTCCGCGTTGGCGACACGGTTCGCGTTAGCGTCAAAGTTGTTGAAGGTACCCGCGAACGGATTCAAGACTTTGAAGGTGTCGTGATTCGCCGCCGCCGCATGGGTGTCAACGAAAACTTCACCGTGCGCCGGATTGCCTCACACGGTATTGGTGTTGAGCGGACATTCTTGCTGCACTCACCACGGATCGACGGCGTGAAATTGGTACGGACTGGTAAAGTTCGCCAAGCCAACCTGTACTACCTGCGCGGTCGCACTGGTAAAGCCGCTCGGATCAAAGAACGCCGCGGTTAATCGTTTTCGTTATAGCTGCAAAACCCTGCGCGGGTGTGGGCCAAGCCTGCACTCGCGTTTGTATTTTTGGGAGCATTGGCGATGCTGCAACGAATGCAAGCGTTGGTCATTTGGGCCTTTGAGCGCTTTTATCATGAAGCTGCCTTTACCTATGATTTGGTCGCGTGGCTGATGTCGCAGGGCTATTGGAGCCAATGGGTGCTGGCAGCATTGCCTGACGTTGCTGATCAGCACTTGCTGGAGCTTGGCTGTGGCACGGGCTATGTCCAACAAGCTCGCCAAGATCAACCAAGCCTTACAATTGGCCTTGATGAATCACGCCAAATGTTGGGTTTGAGCCGCCGCCGAGCGCCCCAAGCCACGCTGGTTCGGGCAGTTGCCCAAGCCTTGCCCTATGCTGATGCCAGTTGGTCGGCGGTGCTTTCGACCTTTCCAGCGCCTTATTTATTTGATCGACGTACCTTGGCCGAATTGCAACGGGTACTGACCAGCGATGGCAAATTGTATATTGTCGATGGCGGCAGTATTCCCAATAGCCTGTATGCCATGATCATCGGGTTAATCTATCGGCTAGTGTTTGGGCGACACAGCAACCCTGAAGCGCCAACCAGCCAACTTGACCCACGCATCCAGCGTTTGCAAGAAGCAGGCTTTCGCGTCAACACTCACATCAAACAGGTTGGGCGCTCGCAAGTCCAAATCTTCATCGCCGAAAAAGCTAACCAATTAATTGATATTAGACTGGATTAGGGTCTGACTCAACCCAGCCCCCAATCCCCAGCCCCCAACAACCAACCTATGACAATTGGAATTCACGAAGAACAACAACTTTGGCGCAACGGTGCGCGAATCGTCGCAGGAGTCGATGAAGTTGGTCGAGGCTGCTGGGCTGGCCCAGTTGTCGCCGCAGCCGTCAGCTTCCCAACCCATTTGCTCAACGACCCTGTGGCCTTGGCAGGCATCAACGATTCGAAAACCTTGAGTGCCGAAGCTCGTCAGGCGATGGCCCAACAGATTCGCCACTTGGCCAGCGGGATTGGCCTCGGCGTGGTTTCGGCCCATCTGATCGATTTATTTGGGATTGCCGAAGCTACCAAATGGGCTATGATGCATGCGGTTTTAAGCCTGCCAAGCTTGCCCGATGGATTAGTGATCGATTGGGTTAAATTGCCCGAATTGCCATTATTGCAACGCTCGCTGCCCAAAGGCGATGCAATCAGCATTTCGGTGGCAGCGGCCTCAATTATCGCCAAAGTCTATCGCGATAACTTGATGCACGAATACGACCAACGTGACCCGCGTTATGGCTGGGCCGCGCATAAAGGCTATGGCACAGCCCAGCATCAACGAGCCTTGGCAGCCCACGGCCCATCGGGCTTACATCGACGCTCGTTCAAGCCACTAGCAGCCTTCGTTGATTGACAAAATCGCCAGAGAATGATACTAAGGTCAAACATGGCTTTTATGGAGTGTTGATATGCCTTCGCCATATTATGATCAGGGGCGGCGTGATGCGGAAAATGGCACGCTGAATCAATTGTTTTATCACACCTACCACGATTATAAACGTGGCTATGATGAAATTGTGAATGGCCCACCCAAACCAAAGCCAAATTTTCTCTTTTTCTTGATTCCGGCGCTGTTGCTGGTGGGGCTGGCTGGTGGTTGGTTTTTGCGCGATCGCGGCGTTTTGAGCACGCCACCAACTCCGCTAGTTGTGATGGTGACGGTAACTCCGGTGACTGCTTCGCCAACCTTTCCACCTTTTGCGATTGCCACTCCTGCCCCACCAACCCCAACCCAATTGGTGATTGAAATTGGTGGCGAGGCGATCACCCTCGAACAAGTGCGCATCCGGCCTGATCCCAGTATTCAAGGTGAGCCGATTGGGGCGCTTGATCCAGGCGAGCTGATTACGATCATCGATGGGCCACGCCAAGGCGATGATTACACTTGGTGGCTGATCGAATCGGCAATTGGCCAAGGTTGGGTTGCTGAAGATTTTATTCAAGCACGCTAAAGGAACAATTATGACCGATCACGCTGTTCTTGATGAATTAAATGGCCGCTATGGGGATTTCGGTGGACGCTATGTGCCAGAAACCTTGATGGCCGCGATCGAAGAATTAACCGAAGCCTTTTTTCGGATTCGCACCGACCCTGAGTTTCAGGCTGAACTCCAACATTTGCACCAGACCTATACGGGCCGACCAACTGCCCTCACCTATGCCCGCCGCTTGACCGAGGAATTGGGTGGTGCTCAAATTTGGCTCAAACGCGAAGACCTGACCCACACTGGCGCACATAAAATCAATAATGCCTTAGGGCAAGGCTTGTTGGCCAAACGCATGGGCAAACAGCGGATCATCGCTGAAACTGGCGCTGGCCAGCATGGCGTTGCTACCGCTGCCGTTTGTGCCCTGCTTGGGCTGCAATGTGTGGTCTATATGGGCACCGAAGATATGGAGCGCCAAAAGCCCAATGTCTTTCGTATGCGCTTGCTGGGAGCCGATGTGCGTGGAGTCAGCACTGGCTCGAAAACCCTCAAAGATGCAGTTAACGAAGCCATGCGCGATTGGGTCAGCAACCCCGATTCGTACTATTTGCTTGGCTCGGCGCTTGGCCCACACCCTTATCCATTGATGGTACGCGAATTTCAAAGCATCATCGGAATTGAAGCCCGCGAGCAAATTTTAGCAGCAACTGGCAAATTGCCCAACACGATTATTGCTTGCGTTGGGGGTGGCTCGAACGCAATCGGGATGTTCCACGCCTTTATCAACGATGAACATGTTGATTTGCGAGGAGTTGAAGCTGGTGGTCATGGAATTGAGCTTGGTCGCCATGCAGCGCGGTTTGCAGGCGGGCGCTTGGGCGTTTTCCAAGGCACCCGTTCGTATGTGCTGCAAAATAGCGATGGCCAAATTGCCAATACCCATAGCATTTCTGCTGGTCTCGATTATGCTGCTGTAGGCCCAGAGCACGCTTGGCTCCACGACGAGGAACGGGCTTTCTATACCTATGCCACCGACGAAGAGGCCTTGAATGGTTTTCAAATGCTCTGTCGAACTGAAGGCATTATCCCAGCCTTAGAATCGTCGCATGCGATTGCCGAAGCTGTACGTTTAGCCCCAACCATGAGCAAAGAAAGCATTATTTTGGTCAATCTGTCGGGGCGTGGCGATAAAGATATTTTCACCGTTGCAGATGTATTGGGAGTGCAAATGTAGCGGAATGGCTTCGAGCGAAGCCAATGTGTAAGGAGTAGTTATGGCTCAATCGTGTGTCGTTTGTCGAGCCGCGCTTGCCGATGGCTCGGTCTATTGTTCTGAATGTGGCTCGCGGCAGCCCGCCGCAGGTCAATCAACCCAAGTGTTGGGCAGCGCGGTTTTCGGTTCGCAGCCCTTACCAAGCAGCAGCGATCATGATGATTCGCCGTATGCGCCACGGCGGAGCGGCACGCAACCGCTAAATGATCCACCAACCCAAGTCGTCAACAACTACCAAAGCCCTAGCTCAACCAGCAATGTTGGTGGCTTTGGGCAAGGGCCATCAACCCAACCCAATTTTCCGTTACCTCAATATACCCCGCCGACCCCACCCAACTATGCCCAACCTACTGCAAAATCGAAGAACCTTGGGCATTGGTTGATTGGTGGTGGCTTGGCCTTGCTGTTGATTGGCGGCGGCGCAGGGGCTTATTATTTCCTCGGCAACAACGATTCAAACAATGGCGAAAGTGGCAATGTTGCGACTGGCCCAACCTGGACTCCGATTCCAACCAAAATCGCCGAGCCAACCGAACAAGCAGCTGGCGATCCACTGGTTGAGCCAACCAGCGAGCCAACTGTTGAGCCAACTCAAGGCCAAAGTGATCCGGCCGATCAACCAACGCCAACCAATGAATCCAACGATTTGCCAACTCAAGCGGCTGGTGGTAGCGCCCCAACTGATCTCACTGGCGAGCTGATTTATCTTGATGATAGCTTTGAATTGGTGCGCCAAACCATGAGCACTGGCTCAGTCAGCCCGCTTGATCTTGGCGGACAAGCCTATTACAACGATTTACTGAGTTGGTCGCCTGATGGCAAAACTATGGCCTTTTTTGTACGCGACGGCGCAAAAACCAACATTTATTTAGCCGATGGTGATGGCAGTAATAGCCGCAGCGTGATTGAATTGCAGAATATGGCTCCCCAAAGCTTGAGCTGGTCGCCTGATAGCAGCAAATTTGCCTTTATCACCAGCGATATCGATTTTGAAACCAAGGAAGATCAAAATCTATATGTTTATGATCTGGCCAGTAATAACGAAAAACAACTGACAACCACCGGCTTGATCGATTTTGATCCGTTGAGTTGGTCGCCTGATAATCAAACGATTTTGTTTGCTGCTGGTCAGGATGGTATCGAATTCAATGTGATTAATGCTGATGGCAGCAATCTCGCCAAACTTGCCGATGTGTTTACTTCTGATGCATGGTGGACCAAGGATAGCAAAATCATCTACGACGATTTTTGCGATCGTTCAAACTTTGATCGTGGGGTTTGTTTGCTCGACCCAGCCACGGGCGAGGTTGAAACATTGCAAAAAATTGGCGATTTTTATCTGAGCGGAATTTCGCCCGATGCCAATTGGTATATGCTCGATAATTATAACGATGGCTCGTTGCTGCTGATCAATGCCGATACTGGCGATAAAGAATTAGTTGCGCCACCAAGCAGCGGCGGTTCCTACGAAGTTCGGGTGTGGGGCAAGTGGTCACCCGATGGACGTTATGTCACCTACGAAACGATTGGCCAAGGCACGTTTATCTATGAAATTGGCTCGGGCCAAGCCGCCGCACCTTTCGTCAATGGCTCAATTATGGAGTGGCTGCCATAAAAATATGAAGGATGAGGGATGAAGGATGAACAGCAGGCTATAGGATCTAAGCTATAGCCTGCTGTTTAAATTTAGGTCGCGATCCACAGAAGCATAATCACAAAAATCTGTGCCAATCTGTGCCAATCTGTGGCTAAAAAGCAGTCTTCGTGCTCTTCGTGTCCTTCGTGGATCAAAAACTGACCTCGTTAAGAATTAGCGCAGCCCAAGTTGTTGATAAGCCCGTAACAAGGTAGCGTTAGCAACTTCGGCAGCGCGTTCAGCGCCACGTTTGAGAATCCCATCGAGTTCAGCTGGATCAGCGGTGAGTTGATTGTAGCGTTGTTGCAATGGCTCCAAGGTAGCGATCACCACATCGGCAACTGCACCTTTGAGTTTGCCATAGCCTTGGCCTTCAAATTCAGCCTCAATCGTGGCTTTGTCTTTGCCAGTCAAGGCTTGATAAATCCCCAAAAGATTGTTGACCCCAGGTCGGGTTTCGTCGAATTTGATTTCGCTGCCCGAATCGGTGACTGCCCGCATCATGGCCTTGCGCGTTGCCTTCAAATCGCCCAACAAAGGAATTGAATGATTGGCTGCTTTGTTGCTCTTGCTCATCTTCTGGGTTGGGTCGTCGAGGCCCATCACCCGCGCCGCCACAGGCCGAATCAAGGCCTCGGGGATGACAAAGGTTTCGCCATAAAGATGATTAAAACGCTCGGCAATATCGCGAGTTAGCTCAATATGCTGACGTTGATCGTCGCCCACTGGCACAACTTGGGTGTCGTAGAGCAAAATATCAGCAGCCATCAGCGTTGGATAATTCATCAAGCCAGCCGCTACGGTTTCTTGCTTTTGCGATTTATCCTTAAATTGGGTCATGCGATTCAACCAGCCCAAGGGCGTTTGACAATTTAAAATCCAGCCTAGCTCAACGTGAGCTGGCACATGCGATTGGACAAAAATCGTGGCATGCTCAAGGCTAATGCCTGCGGCCAGATACAGCGCGGCCAAATCGCGCACATTTTTGCGCAACTCGGCTGGATCTTGTGGCACGGTGATCGCATGCAGATCGACAATACAGAAGAAATTATCGTATTGATTTTGCTCTTGCACCCAGGTATGAATCGCCCCCAAATAGTTGCCAAGGTGCAAATTGCCTGATGGTTGAATGCCCGAAAAAACCCGTGGTAACGAACCCATAATGGCAACACTCCGTCTAACTAAAACAAGGCCGTCTCTCGAATCCACATACGGGACGAGAGACGGCTTGATTCTCGCGGTACCACCCGAATTCGCAACCATCACAATGGTTACGCGCTCGCAGCCCGCTAACGGAGGCAATCACGGCTCAGCCTACTACCAGGTAGCAACCCAGATTCGGTGAGCAACTCAGCGGGCCATTCAGCAAAGACAGCTTGATTATCCTCGCAGCTAATGGATAACTCTCTGGACAAGTGCGCTTTTGCATACTCTTCCGCGTCAACGTTGTTTTCAATTGTTGGCTATTCTATTCAGCCTGTGTTTGCTTGTCAATCCGCCGAAATACCGATCCACGAAGAACACGAAGGGCACGAAGGGAGTAGGCTATTGTTTGAACCGCCCCAAAATACTCCGATAGCCATTGTTGCCCTGCACCTCTGCGTTACCCTTTGTGTCCTTCGTGCGCTTCGTGGATCAAAACCCGATCCCCAATCCCCAACAACCGATCTCCAAAATCTATCTGCTTATGTGCAATCGGTCATAAGTATGGCGGTAGCAACGGTGTTTCAATGGTAAAATATCCAGCAGACGCTTCCAACTGGAAAGGGATTTCATGGCGCTTTCGAATAGTGAATTTGTGGTTGAACGATCGTGGAAGATCAATCGTTCAACGCCGTTGCGCTGGGTTTGGTCGCATGCGCGGCGCAATCTTTGGTGGATTATTGGGCTATTTATTGGGGCATTTGGCAACGCATTATTCGCCGCTCAAGTGCCAGTCGTCACGGGCCAAGCCTTCGAAGCAGTTAAGGCTGGCGATAAAAATGGCTTGTGGTGGGCAGCTTTGCTGATTGTTGGCGGGCAATTTTTGAGGGCATTTGTCCAGCTATTGCGCAATTTCTCCTCAGAAGTGATCGGCCAACGGCTCGAACGCGATGTGCGCGATGAACTCTACACCAGTTTATTGGGCAAAAGTATGGCCTTCCACGATAGCCAACCAACGGGTGATGTGATGGCCCGCGCCACCAATGATGTGCGCGAAATGAACTTGATGCTCAATCCTGGGGTCAACTTGGTAGTTGGTTCGGCAATGTTTTTAATTATGCCGCTGATCGCCTCGCCCCACCCCCAACTGTTGGTTGTGCCAATTCTGTATTTGGTGTTTTATGGGTTGTTGGTTTGGCATTATTTACGTCAACTCAAGCCTGTCACCACGGCGGTGCGCCAAAGTTTTGGTGAACTCAACGCCACCTTGGCCGAGGCAATCGACGGCGTAGAAACGGTCAAAGCCACCGCCCAAGAAGAGCGTGAGCGCAACCGATTTCGAACTGCCGTCAGCAAATGGCGCAACGCATTTGTGGCTCAAGGCAATGTGGAAGCGGTCTTTTTACCAGTCTTATTGCTTGGTTTAGGTCAAGGCTTGGGCTTTATCCATAGCCTGATTCTGTTTCGCAATGGCCTGATTAATGTTGGTGATGTCGTTTCATTCAATGGCTTGTTGCTGTTGTTTGGCTTCCCAACCTTCACCGCCCAATTTGCCTACTCGCAGCTTTCGAGCGGCCTCGCAGGCGGACGGCGTATTTTGGAATTAATTACCACAGAAACCGAGCTTGACGAAAATGCCCAAGGCTATGCCGAGCCAATGCGCGGCGAAATTATCTTTGAAAACGTGGCCTTTGGCTATCATAGCGATGTTGATGCCGTGCAAAAAGTCAGTTTTCGAATTGCACCTGGCCAAACAGTAGCCTTAGTTGGCCAAACTGGCGCTGGCAAAACAACGCTTACCAAATTGCTCAACCGCACCTACGATACCCGCGAAGGTCGCATTTTGATTGATGGCGTTGATGTACGCGATTGGAATTTAGCAGCCTTGCGTCGCCAAATCTCAATCATCGAGCAAGATATTTTCCTGTTTTCGCGCTCAATTGCCGATAATATTGGCTTTGGTGTGCCCAACGCTACCCGTGAGCAAATTATCGAAGCCGCCAAAGCGGCGCAAGCCCACGATTTTATCGGGCGACTCGCCGATGGCTACGATACGATCATCGGCGAACGTGGCGTGACGCTTTCCGGTGGGCAACGCCAACGCCTAGCTTTGGCGCGGGCCTTCTTGACCGATCCCACAATTTTGGTGCTTGATGATTCGACCAGCGCGATCGACAGCGCGACTGAAGATCGGATTCAACAAGCGATTGAACAAGCCTCGCAAGACCGCACCACGATTTTGATTACCCATCGGCTTTCACAAATTCGCTGGGCCGACCTGATCATCGTGATTCGCAAAGGCACAATTAGCGCCGTTGGCACGCACGAAGATCTCATGCAGCAATCCGAAGCCTATCGGGCAATCTTTGCCAAATTATGAAGGCAGAAGTCAAAAAACAAAACGTTTGTTAATTTACAAAATGTTGGCCTATTCCAACTATCCTATTTTGACCTTTGACCTTTGACTTTTGACTTTTGACTTTCCAAAAGGGTGCTTATGTTTGCAGGATTAGATACCGAAAATTATGATCGTCAGTATGGCGACCGCGAATTAATGGGGCGCATGTTGAGCTATTTTCGTGCTCATCGGCGCACCGCATTTTGGACGATAGCCCTGATTTGTGGCTTGGGCTTGCTCAATACAATTCCGCCATTTTTGGTCGCTCAAGCCGTTCAGCGGATTGGTGAAGCCAACCCCGATTGGAATTTTATCTGGTTGCTTGCCAGTGGTGGGGTGGTTTTTGGAGTGCTGCAATGGGCCATGGGCTGGTTGCGCCAACGCATGACCGCTCAAATTGTGGCCGATGTGATTAGTGCTTTACGCAATGATGCCTTTAACGCAGCCATTAGCCATGATCTCTCGTTTTTTGATGAACTGCGGTCAGGTCGAATTATTAGCCGCATCACCTCAGATACCCAAGAATTTGCCCAAGTTTCACGCTTGATCATCGAAATTGTCAGCCAAGTGCTAACGGTGATTGCGCTGTTAGTCTATTTGCTCAGCGTTTCAGTGCCGCTCAGCTTGGGGATTATTGGCTTCACCCCGATTGTGATTGGCTTGGCTTTAGGCTTTCGGCGTTTGGCGCGTTTCGTCACCCGCAAAGGCTTTCAGGTGCTGGGCGAGGTCAATAGCTCAATTCAAGAAGCGGTAACGGGGATTAGCATCGCCAAGAATTTTCGCCAAGAAGCCCGCATTTATGGTGAATTCAGCGAGATCAACCAACAATCGTATGGAGTTAACCTACGACGTGGTTTTGTGCTCTCGAATGTGTTCCCAACCTTGAACATTGTTTCAGGCTTTGGCACGGCGGCCTTAATTTATTGGGGCGGCTTGTCGGTGATCGATCTCACAATTAGTTTGGCAGCTTGGTATGTCTTTGTGCGCTCGGTTGATCTGTTTTGGTTTCCATTGCTGAATATCTCGGCTTTTTGGAGCCAATTTCAAGCTGGCTTGGCGGCGGCTGAGCGCATTTTTGCCTTGATTGATGCCGAACATAGCGTCAAACAACACGATCAGCAAACCACCAAACGCCTGCGCGGCGAAATTGTGTTCGATCATGTTGAGTTTCGCTATGGGCGCAAAGAGCCGGTGCTGAACGATTTTAGCCTCAATATTGCTCCAGGCGAGAGCATCGCCTTAGTTGGGCATACGGGCGCTGGCAAATCGAGTATCGCCAAATTGATCACCCGTTTCTATGAGTTTCAATCAGGCAAGATTACGGTCGATAGCCATGATATTCGCAGCTTGGATTTGCGCAGCTATCGTCAGCAATTGGGAATTGTGACCCAAACTCCATTTTTGTTTGATGGCACAGTTGCCGATAACATTCGCTATGCAGCGCCCCAACTGAGCGATGCCGAGCTTGAAGCAGTTGCCAACCAAATTGGCGGCGGCGAATGGCTGGAAACCTTGCCCCAAGGCTTGCAATCGCAAGTTGGCGAGCGCGGCAATAAACTTTCGCTTGGGCAACGCCAGCTGGTAGCTTTGACGCGGGTCTTGGCGGCGCAACCAGCGATTTTTATTCTCGATGAAGCAACTGCCAGCATCGACCCATTTACTGAAACCCAAATTCAGCAAGCCATGGATTTGATTCTTTCGCGCTCGACGGCAATTTTGATTGCCCACCGCCTTTCGACCGTGCGCTCGGCGGATCGAATTATTGTGTTGAATCAAGGCCAAATTATCGAAGAAGGCAACCACGATCAGCTGATGCAGCAAGGCGGGCATTATGCCGATTTATATGATACCTACTTCCGCCATCAATCGTTGAGCTACATCGAATCGCGCGGGGCAGTACGCAGCGTTTAGCAAATATTTCGATTTGGGCTGCCCATTGCGACCAGACAGTGCTACAATTTTATAGGTATCTAGGAGGCTATGGTATGGCTTTGAACGAAGAACAACATTCAACATCAAGTAGCGCGTTGGTCGCAGAATTGGCTAACTATGGCGTAGCCGCAACGGTTCGCACGGCCCTCACCAGCATATTGGATACAGCACCAGGGGCGATGCTCTATCGCTTTAATCCAGCGTACTTGGCCGAAGAGTTGGGGCTTTCGCGGCGGGCGGGCTTACAATTGATGGCCGCAGCAGTGCGTGTTGGCTTATTCGACTTGAATTGGGAAGCACGTTGTATTTATTGTGGCTATCAAGCCCATGCTTTTGATAAATTAACCCAAGCCCATTCGCAACAATATTGTGCGATGTGCCGCGATAATTTCCCCGCCAAGCTCGATGAAGGCATTCATGTGACCTTCACGGTGGCAGCGCAGGTGCGCAGTTTGCCAGCAGGCATCGACAACGACACATGGCGCGAAGCAATTGATCAACGTTTAGGCGTAACAACCTCGCATGAATTGCTGACCGTGCAAGCCTTCCGCGATTTGTTTATCGATGAACCATTGCCCGATGGCGAAAGCTTCCAAATCAAATGGGCTGCCTTGATGTTCACCGATCTTGGTGGCTCAACCGCCTTATATGCTCGCAAAGGCGATCCACGGGCCTACAGCTTGGTGCGCGAACACTTCAACATCTTGTTTGCTGTGGTCGATCAAGCTGGTGGTGCGGTGGTCAAAACCATTGGCGATGCCATTATGGCGGTGTTCGTTGATGGCGCGGCGGCAGTCAAGGCTGGCCAAAATGCCTTGGCGGCCATTGAGCAATTTAATATCGACCGTGAATTAGGCGATGATGAACGCTTAACGCTCAAAGTTGGCGTGCATGCTGGCCCAACACTGGCCGTAACCTTGAACGATCGGCTTGATTACTTTGGCACAACCGTCAATGCCGCTGCCCGCGTACAATCAAGTGCCAATTATGCCGAGTTGGTAGTAACCCAGCAAGTGCTCGAAGCGCCAGGTGTGGCCGAAATTCTCCCCAGCGATTTGGCCAACGAAACCCTGATTTTGCGCGGCCTTGATGATTTGCCCTTCAACGTCGTGCGCTTCCACAACTAAATTAAGTTGATTCAGCAACCATCCTCAGCAATTTGGGGATGGTTGTTGATTAAAGCCCAAATCCCCCCTTTTTGGGTGAGGTTTTTAATCAGCCGATCACCTATACTACGCAACGACGGATGAGGGATCGTACTTTTTATCCCCCTTTTTAACTGAGAGAATCATCCAAACAACAATTTTTGGTACGGGAGGAACTATGCCAGCCCCGATTATTCAGGTGGAATACAACCACCTTCTTCAAGTTGCCCAGCGTTTTCGAACCAAGGCTGAGGCAGTCGTTAGCCTACGTCAACAGCTACGGGCTACAGTTGGCCAATTGCGCAACGATTGGAGTGGCATAGCCGCGACAGCCTTTTTCCATGAATTTCAGGCTGAAGTTGATCCGGCGCTTGAGCGTTTACGTGAAGCTCTTGAAACTGCTCGCGACGTTGCCATGGCCATTCATACAGGAATGCGTAGTGCCGAAGAAGCGGCTGCCGCACTTTTCAAGGGCAATTTTGGCGATATTGCTACTGAGGCAGTCGCAGCGGGCTTGGGAGCAGCCCTTGGCACAACCATTGGCCTGCGCACGGCTCCGCCTGCTCCACGGCTAGGCTCAGCCAACCTGCCTGGCGGGCCGTCTTCGATGCTCTGATGGCAAGCTTATTCGTTTCGACCTAACCTTAGATGAATTTGAAATGCTGACGGCTAGCGAACGGATTCAATGGGTTGAAGCCCTAGAGCGACAGGCTATCCCAATTCCTTCCATAACATTCAAGATATTATTGCATTTTTTGATGAATCATCAGCGCTTGGACATATGGGGCCAGGTACATGGGCTTCATGGGCCGATGCTGGGGTTTTAGAGGCTATTCAGAATGGATTTTTCTTATTTCAGAATGAGGGAAGTCCAATTCCAGCTGGATTCAATGATTGTGCTGGGGCAGCATCTGCATGGAAAGAGTTCTTTTTTCAACAGGCAAGTGGACTAGAACAAGAAAAACTTATCCCATGTTGGGCTATGGCAGAGCAATTAGGGGTAACCTATGGCTCGGATGCAGCAAATCTACGGGCTGGAGTTCCGGCTCCTGGAACAACTGCCGGCGATCTTATTCCTCAGTTTGTGGCGTATGGCAACTTTTATCGATTGATGGCCGCTTGATCCAGGCCGCCGGAACTCGAATGAACCATGATGGATCGTATACCTTAAGCGATGGAACACTTGCCAAATGAAACAACTTTTTATGTTTACAGCTTTTTTATTAATAGCTAGTGGATGTACTATGCAAACACCTATGACTCAGATCCCAACTACACCGATTACACCAACCCAATTAGCCGTCCCTGCGGGAATTTATTCAGGGCTAGCTTGGCTTGATCAAGGTCTAGTGCTACAAGCACGAACAGCCAACAATCCTGTTGAGAATTTGTATTGGATTGATCAACAAGGAAACCTTGGTGAATCATTATCAATTCCACTTGAACAAGCATTTGTTATGACTTCATATTATTTCCCCCAACGCCTTCCTAATGGCAAACTTGGCCTGCGGCGCTATAACTGGAATCCAAATCTTGAGACGGGCATTTCCGAACGTGAGTTTGGTGTATGGCAATTCGATCCAACAACCAATGATCTTACCCCACTTTTACAACCTGCTTTACCCCAAGATCTCAGCCAACATCTGCGGTTTAGCCTTGCTCCTGATATGCAACGCGCGATGCTCTCCGATGGCGGCTATCTTCAGTCACGGCTCTTTTGGTGGTCGGCGGAGGCAGGTCATCAACCGCTTGATGCAGGGGTGGCTATCTGTCAATACTTTGCATGGTCACCCGATGGTACGACCATTGCCTATGCTGGTTCACCGCATGCAGCCGATTCCATGGCAACCTTAGGTGGAGTGCGCTCAACACTCTATTTGATGGATAGTGATGGTGGGAATCGGCGCGAAATCGGCACGAATATTCGCAATGTTTCAGGGTTGCAATGGTCGCCCGATGGTCAATGGCTGGTCGTTCTGGGCTACTTCGATGGATTCGATAATCAGGTCTGGTTGGTAAATCCTACGAAAGCTGAGTGGCATCAACTCACGACTACGGTTGGAAATTATCAATGGCCTGCATGGTCACCCGATGGCAAGCAGATCGCCGTCATTTGGCGTAAACCAGCTGATCTTGGCCCCAGTGATTATGTGATGACGTTGGATGTTTCAGCGTTTATGCAATAACTTCCATACAGCGCTAGGCTGCTTGGAATCAGCAGCCTAGCCTAGCGCACAAAGAGCAGAGGAGTTAGGATGCGTTATATGGGGTTCAATCTGAGGCTAGCTTTTCCAGAAAAGCAGCCTACATCACCAACAACCAAATCAATAACGCTGCCCCAATGACAACTCCACCAACCACTAAACCAAGCATAAAACCATTGCTTTGTTGTGGTTGGTTCCATGGCAAGGGCGAACTACCAAGCGGATCGGCGGTTGGGGCAGCAGTTTTCCAAGTGGTTGAACTGGTTGTCGCTTGGGGGTTGCCAAAATTACTTTGGGCATTACCAAGGTTGGTTTGGCCTTCAAGAATATCGGGAATGCCATTGCCATCACGATCAACAAACACTTGCTTGAGTTGATCGTTGGCTCCATTGGTCAGATTGATCTGCTGTTGATTGAGATTGACTGATTGAACCTTGCCAGTTTGATTGAAAATATCGGGCACGCCATCGCCATCGTGATCGCCCAATAAGCTCAGCGTTTGTTGATAGAGTTGGCGATCCTCGGCGGGCATTTCATCAACACTGCGATACTCACGACCATTGACAATCAAGTTTGGCATAGTAGGCTCCTAACTAGTCAACATTCGCACCAACACCCGCAACCGATCATAATCATCACGCAGCAACCGCGCTAATTCGCGGCCTGCATATAATTCATATTCGCGCCGATTGGCTTGTAGTGCCGCCGCATGGCGAATCGCCGTGCCCAGCAATTCATCAGCAATCGGCAAATTGGCATGCAACACCATGCGAAAAAAATCGCAATGCTGGGTAAAACGCTCTACTGTGTCATCATCGCATAGATGTACGCTGTAGTGCACGGTTGGCGGTTGCGGCGGCAGATAGTGAATAATCCGGCCTGCCCGCTCGTAGCCAATCACCAAAGCACTCCACTCGGTTTGTAGCACCGCCGCCAGATCAGGGTGTTCGCTATAAATTTGGCCGTCGTAGAACTCGCTACCATCGTAGCGCCGCCCGCCACGCACCATGGCCTTGCCACCAAGATCACGGCTGCCAGTGCGAATATCATAGACTAAGCCATAAATGCATAAATCGTTATCATGGCAACCAGCCTTGATCAACGAGCCAAATGGCGGCGCATTCAATAATTCATAGGCTCCAGTTGTCCATTGGGTTGAGCTTGCTTCGATCACTTCGCCAATTCGTTGTTCTGTCATATGCGTTGGGTATAGGCTATCGAGGATAGGCTATAGCTAAAAGAGTTAAACCCGCACTTGGGCTTTGGCATCTTGTTTTAATGATGAGCCATTGTTCAAACGGGCATGCCACAGCGCTTGCTCGATCATCTGGCGAAATACCCGACGATCGCTTTCGCGCACCACGGCTTGCTCATGTGCCCGCGCTAACGCCACCGGATAGCCACCACCACGATGAGCTTGATCATACGCTACTGCGTGAATCAAATCAACCCATTCGGGGCGTTGCGCCACCCATTCGGGCATTTCGATCCGCGCTAATTCAGAGCCAACATTTAAATAGAAGAAATAAATCGCATGGTCGCGATACTCTTCTACGTTGATTTTAGAGAGGCTTTTGAAAAGCGCACTGCGTTCGCCATCGCCCAACCAACCATTGCCAAACAATTTGGTATCGTTGATCCCAGGATACGGATCAACAAGACCTTCAGCTTTGTTGGTATTGTTCAGGGTTGGATTGACGATTAAACGGGCAATTCCAGTTACTTCGGGGGCTTTGGGGTGGCTAATGTAGGAGCAGGTCGGCACATCAGCAGCGCGTAACGCCGCCAAACCTTCATCAAGATAGCGCTGCAAAAAATGTGCTCGCACCCATGGATCAAGCCCACTCAACGACCAACGAATCAGCGTGCCATCTTGCATCGCAACTAAAGGCGTGGTGCTCTGTTCTAGAATTTCTTGGGCTAAACGAGCCAGCGCAATGCCTTCACGGGTATCGCGTTCGGCATGGACCAAAGCGCCAGCCATTTTATAACTACGGCCATCCTTATCGCGCAGCAACAATTCCTGATCGTTGTAGTGCAAAGCTGGCACTGAATGCAATTTAGAATAAGGCTGTTGACCATATTGAATCGTCACCAAGCCGAGATTAATCAAATAGCACTCGACCGCCCAATGGCGATCAAGATCGATCTGCGAGCCATCGACTGCGGCTAAACAATAATTTGGTGGAAATTTTGGTAGTTGATAGCGGTTGATAATCGGCTCAGCTGGAGCTGCTAAAAGCCATGGGCTACGCAAATAATTCTCTTCAGCATGGCGTGCCCAATGCTCCCAACGTGGGCTTTGTTCCTCTAATTTGGCCCATGCATGAGCAACCAATTGATCATGGTGATTGGCAGTTTGGCGCAAATCGCCGCCCATTTGCTTAATTTGTTGGCCAACTTGATTAAAATCGAGTGGCATGCGGTGCTCCTCTGGTAGTTGGCTTGATCAAATATTTAATCATTATGGCTTCACCCTTCCGTCCCGCCTCAAGGCGGGAGACGCAGGGGGCTTTAATCCCCCTGCACCCCCTCAAGCACATTTGGTGGTTCGCAAAGGTTGTTTAATGAACATATCGATTGGTATTTCCAATCCCCGACCCCCAACAACCGATCCCTGCTCCCTCGCTTCGTGTTCTTCGCGGTTGCGTACTTCCTGAACCCTAGCCCCCTGACCTCTAACTCCGACCCTAGCATAACAATGTGTCAATAGTTGTCACAAGCGGCCCATTTGGCGTTCTTTTTCGAGCACCCGCATCAACTCCCGCGCCAAGCGTACTGGATCGTGGCGCAGTGGATTGGCTGGATTGATCACGTTGGCGGTGCGCACGCGAATTGGCAAATCTTGGGTTTGATCGAGTGGCACAATTGTGGTGCGACCTTGCCATTCGGGCGCAAAACGATGGTTTTGGCGATCGTCGCTATTGGCCAAGGCCACATCGAACACATCGGGGCCAACATGCTCAACCAATGCCTGCAAGTGGTCGCGCACGCCAAAATGGTCGGTTTCGCCTGGCTCAGTCGCCACATTGCAAACATAAACGCGCACTGCCTGCACCGCCTCGCGCATCGCTTGGTTGATTTCGCTGATCATCAAGCTCGAAAGCAGGCTCGTGTACAAACTACCAGGCCCAACAATAATCAAATCGGCCTCTTCGATCGCTTTGATTGCGGCGCGTACCGCCAGCGCACCATGGGGCTGGAGATACACCCGTTTAATCCGCTGGCCACTTTTGGCGATGCGCGATTCACCGCTGATATGCTCGCCATTTTCCAATTCGGCCCACAGCACTACATCATCAAGTGTAGCTGGCACAATTTGGCCGCGCACCGCCAAAACGCGATTGGCCTCGCGCACGCCTTCGCCAAACGAGCCAGTGACCTCGGCCAGCGCGGTAATAAATAAATTGCCAAAGGTATGGCCTTCGAGGCTGCCAGCCTGAAAACGATGCTCAAACAAACGGGTCATCAAGGGTTCAGCTTCGGCCAAGGCTGCCAAACAACGCCGAATATCGCCTGGCGGTAGAATGCCAAATTCTTGGCGAATGCGGCCTGAAGAGCCACCATCATCGGCAACCGCCACAATCGCCGTAATATTATCGGTATATTGTTTGAGGCCACTGAGCAAGGTCGAAAGGCCGTGACCGCCGCCAAGGGCCACGACTTTGGGGCCATGCCGAGTGCGGCTACGGCCAATCAAGGTTTCAGCCAAATCGATCGGGGCGGTGTTACGCGGCAAGGCGGCGCTGAGCAACACCCGATTAAGATGGCGAAAAGCAAAGCCAGTAGCCGAAATTCCTACCAAACACAAAATGATCATGCGAATGGTGCGCGGCCAAAATTGTAGGGTCAAATAATAGAAAATCGCTGGTAACTCAACCGTGGTATAGAGTTCGCGCAGGCCAAAAGCCAAGCCCAGTGCCGAGAACATCAGGCCAAACAGCATGAGCGCCAGCCAACGCTTGACCCCAATTCCAACTTTGAGCCAACGACTATCTAATAATTTGCGGGCAGATGCAGGTACAGATTGTTTCATAGTTTTCCAATTATAGACCCAAATGGCGGCTAAAAGGGCACGATTTGGCGACGTAAATAATAGCTAAACCAAATACTCAAAACGAGTGGATAGATCGCAAGAATGGAAATGATGAAGAAGGTTATCGCAAAGCCATCAAAGTTGTTGAGCACCAACCAATGGCTAATGCTGGCAATTACAAAACCTAGCCCCAACTGACTCAAAAGCCAGACTACAGCCCAGCTGCTTGGTCGCATCACCAGCGCGATCGGCCCAGCTACACAGCCAATTGCCGTAAGCATCGCACTCAGCATATGTCGATAGTAGGTTGTATGCGGGCTATTGGTCAGCCAGAGTAAACTTGGCGGCCAATTGAAAAGAATGTATGCAGACCAATAACCCACAAACACGGCCAAAACCACCCAGCGAACCTGACAAATCGCTACTTTCCGCAAAATCCAGCCAATCAGCCAGCCAAAACTTGCAAAAATTAAGCTGGCCACGCCAATACTCACAATACTCAGCCGTTGCATGCCCAATTGCCAGATTACTGGCGAACGCACACTATCGTTGAGATCGTTAATCGCGACAATGGCCATCAGCCCAAAAAAATCGCCGACGAACAAGACCGCAAACATATACCACCACAAACGCAATTTGCTATAACGCTCACCTAACGTTTGAACTGCTGGCACATGCAAATTTGGCAGGCTTTCGGACATTGGCACAACCTCAGCGAAGTGGCTCGGCGATCGTAATCAAGCGATGGCTCATTTCTAAATTGCCTTCAACAATCACTTGATCGCCAATGCACGAAACCAGGGTTAGCCGCTCGGAGCCAACGGGCAAAATATATTGAACTTGATCAGGTGTGACCCAGACTTGTTCGGTCACCCGATAGCGATATTCACTCCCATCAGCACTATAAACCGTGATTGTCTCATCGATTGCCACATCTTTGACCCGCGCAAAGGGAGCTGGAACATTCGGCGCATCCTTCCAGCGCAGCACATGGCCCCAAAACACCACATTTTCGCCTTGGCCCGGCTGGGCACTCAGGTTATACCAGCCTGCATCGTGTTTGGGCACAATTGGCACATTGCGTTGATCCAAGCCCACTGAAACAGGCGCAAGATCCAGCCCAATCGCGTCGATCACAATCCGTACAGGCTGGCTCGGAGCATTGCTGGCATCGGCGGTTGGCTGCGGCGCAGCGGTGGGCGGCGCATTTTGGTCGTTCAGGGTTGGCGTATCAAGCTCAACTGGCTTGCTAGTAACTTCGGGGGCAACGGTTTGGGTGGGCAAACGAGTTGGCGTAGCAGCAGGCGTTGCCACAATTGTATTTGTTGGCACAACACTTGCCACCAGCGCTTGGGAAGTTGGCTCAAGGCTAGCAACCGCCGTTGCACTGGGATTGTTGGTCGTGCCACCACAGGCGACTAAGCTCCATCCGACGAAAATTAACAATATCCGACGCATGCCAGAAAACTCCTTGCTCAACAATCCATCCAATTGGCTTAGATTGCGTAAACTCTATTGTAATGTTTATTATGTAATATGATGCTTTAGCGAACGGCCAAATCCAGTTGGAAACCCTTTCATAATCGAGGTTATCGATGGCGCACAACTTCTATGCAACCTTACCCATTATCACCGATTTTGTCCAAATTACCGATGCCAATTGCTACCATCGCGTCCCTGACGATTGGGTTATTGTGGTGAGTGATATTGAGCAATCGACCAAGGCGATTGGCGAGGGGCGCTACAAAGATGTGAATTTTATTGGCGCTAGCACGATTGTAGCCTTACTCAATTTGCAGCCCAATCTCGATATCCCGTTTGTGTTCGGCGGCGATGGCGCAACCGTGTTATTGCCACCATGGTTAGTCGAGCAAGCCAAACCTGCCTTGCAAGCAGTCCAACATTTGAGCGAATCGATCTACAATTTGCATTTGCGGGTGGGTATTATGCCAGTCAGTGAAGTTTATGCCCATCGCTATCAGCTGGAAATTGCCAAATTCGCCGCCTCGGACAATTATGCCCAAGCGATGATCAATGGTGATGGTTTGACCTTCGTCGAACAAACGATCAAAGATCCCGTGGCCGGTGCGAAATATTTGCTAGCCGCCCAGTCGAGCGATCAACCAGGCTTGCTCGATGGCCTCGAATGTCGCTGGCAAGAAATTCCCAGCCGTTACGGCGAAACGGTTTCGCTCTTAGTTCGGGCCGAGGCCAACACCACTACTCAACGTAATGCAATCAATCGCCAAGTTATTGAGCAGATTGAGGCTATCTACGGCGCTGACGATTCGCATCACCCCGTCGATGTACAACAACTAAGCCTAACCTTACGGATTCAAGATCTGTGGGGTGAAGCCCGCTTGCGTGGTGGTACCAGCAAACTGCAACAATTGCGCTATCTCAATAATATTTGGTGGCTGAATGTGCTGGGCAAATTGCTGTTGGCAACTGGAGCTAAAACCGAATTAACCGATTGGGCCGAATACCCACAGATTTTGCAAGCCAGCACCGATTATCGCAAATACGATGCAATGCTGCGCATGGTGATTGCCGGAACTCCTGAGCAACGCCAGCAGCTTGAACAATTTCTGAATGCTGAACGGGCGGCTGGGCGGCTCAACTATGGCCTGCATGTTTCCGATAGTGCCTTGATGACCTGTATCGTGTTTGAACGGATGGGCCGCCAAGTGCATTTTATCGATGGCAACAACGGCGGCTATGCCAAAGCTGCTGATCAACTCAAACAGCAAAGCCATTATCTCGAACCACCTGTTACAACCAAACCTGTGTCACAGCCAAAAACAGGACTTTTGGGGGATACTTCATCACCATCGTGGGGGACATGCTGAGTATAATGGCTCCATTGCACTTTTTGGAGGCCGTATGCACATTTTATTGGTTGATGACAATCAAGATATTATTCGTTTAGTTCAACAGGTTTTAGCACTGGAAGGCCATCGGGTTTCGATTGCGCGTGACGGATTGGAAGCATTGCAAAAAGTTGCTAGCCAACGCCCCGATGCAGTGATTCTTGATGTGAATATGCCCATGCTCGAAGGCACCGAAGTTTGCCGCCGGATCAAAATGAGCTATAGCATTCCAGTGATGATGCTGACCGTGCGCTCTGAACAGGTTGATTTTCAACGTGGAGCCGATGCTGGCGCAGATGCCTACCTCTCCAAACCCTTTGACATCCCCGTTTTCATCGAATACCTCAATGCTATGCTGCGTTTGCGCTATGGCAAAACCCACTAACCAAGGCTATGGGCTGGCTGGCGCTCAGGATTTAGACTGAGCTTAGGTCAACATTCGGCCTGATGCTTGAGCATGCCGCTTTTCAGTATAGTGGTTGTAGATTGAATAATAGCCGGTAGCCTAACGCGCTGGCCTAGAACTGAGCCTCACATTTATGAAACTCAACGTTTTGCTCAAGCCATGGCGTGGCGATAAACGCTTCACGGCCATTGCCAAGTATGCCGCCGCCTTGAAAAAAAGCGGCTCCAAGGATTTGCAAATTGTGGCCCAAGTCGAGGCCGAATTTGGCAAGCCCACCGAATTAGCTCGGATCAACGAGCAACCACAACCCTACAAGGCTTATGGCCAAATTGGGGTTGATATTGAAGCCGCCGCTTTGGAGCAATTGCTGTTGGCCTTGCGCCTGCCAATTGCCGCCCAAGGAGCGTTGATGCCCGACGCTCACCCGGGCTTTGCCTTGCCGATTGGCGGGGTTTTTGCCGCTCACAACGCCGTCTCGCCCATGATGGTTGGGGTCGATATCGGCTGCCGTATGCATCTCACGATTTTTGCTGAAGCACCCATGGAAATCCAACGCCAGCGTGAACAATTATTCCGTGATTTGGCTGACGTGACGGTGTTTGGCTCAGGCGCAAGTCGCAAACGCGGGCCAGATCATCCAATTTTAGGCATCAAACACTGGAATATCACCGCTCAAACCCGCAGCTTGCGCGAAAAAGCCATCGCGCAACTTGGCACAAGCGGCGGCGGCAACCACTTTGCCAATATCGTCGTTGGCGAACGCATTGGCGAAAACGATTTGCCGCGCCAATTTGTTGGCTTGCTGACCCATAGCGGCTCGCGCGGAGTTGGTTATGCGATTGCCAAGCACTATAGCAATATCGCCGTGCAAGAAACTGCACGCCAAGCCCATGTGCCCAAAATGTACGAATGGCTCAATTTGGATAGTGAGGCAGGCCAAGAATATTGGGCCGCAATGGAATTAGCCGGAGCCTTTGCCCAAGCCAATCATGAAGTGATCCACCGCTTATTTGCCCAACGCACCAAACTCCAACCAATCACCACCATCCAAAATCACCATAATTTTGCTTGGCGCGAAGGCGATTTGATTGTGCATCGCAAGGGTGCAACACCTGCGGGGGTTGGCGTGCGGGGAGTCATTCCAGGCAGTATGGCATCGGCCTCGTATGTGGTTGAAGGTTTGGGCAACCCCGAAGCCTTGCATAGTGCCTCGCATGGAGCTGGCCGCTTGTTAAGCCGCTCCAAAGCGCGGGCCACCATCAGCCCAAGTGAAGCCAAAAAAGTCATCAAAGCTCACGGCGTGCATGTCGAAGGCTGGAGCATCGATGAATCGCCATTGGCCTACAAAGACATCGAACGAGTGATGGAATTGCAAATTGAGGCCGATTTGATCAAACCCCTCGCCCGTATGAAACCTATCGCCGTAATTATGGCAGGCGAAGCGGGCGAGAATTAAAGTATAAGTCCCTCACCCCCTACCCCTCTCCCACTGCGGCGGGCGAGGGGAGCACCAATCTGGATAGTTACACTGCCAACCACGCGATTCTAATTTCATCGGCGAACGCTTGACCACCACCAATTGCCATTGAGGGGGTGCAGGGGGATGAAAACACCCTGCGTTCCCTCACCCCCGACCCCTCGCCCACTGCGGCGGGCGAGGGGAGCACCAATCTGGATAGTTACACTGCCAACCACGCGATTCTAATTTCATCGGCGAACGCTTGACCACCACCAATTGCCATTGAGGGGGTGCAGGGGAATGAAAACACCCTGCGTTTCCCGCCTTGAGGCGGGACGGAAGGGTGGTGATCTGCATCTATAGAAGCAATAATTCAATGAAAAATCTATAACCCTCAAACTTGCACTCTATTCATGCTTGACAAAATAGAGTAAATACTCTAAATTGATTAGAGTATTTACTCTATTTCAGGTTAAGCCAATGAGCAAACGCGATTTAATTCTGAGCACAGCGCTTGAGCTGTTCAACCAAAAAGGCACGGCGGAAGTCAGCACCAACCATATTGCCGAGGCGTGCAGCATCAGCCCAGGCAACTTGTACTACCATTTTCGCAACAAAGCCGCGATTATTCAGGCCTTGTTTGAACAACTGTATGCTGCCTGGGATACAGAGCTAAGCTTACCCAACGATCACACACCTCAATTGAGCGATTTAACCAACCTCGTCGAAACCAACTACCAGATTATTTGGCGCTACCGTTTTGTTTACCGCGAATTGGTGGCCCTGCTGCGCCAAGATTTGGCTTTGCATGCCAGCTTTCTAAGCACGCGTCAACGTGGTTTTAGCGGCTTTCAGCAATTGGTCGAGCAATTCATTGCGGCGGGGATTATGCGGCCAATCGAAGCCAAGACGCTTGATCAACTGATGCAAATTTGTTGGTTAATTAGCGAATTTTGGCTTAACAATCTCGAAATCCAACAACAATCAATCGAACCAAGCACAATTAATAGTGGCGTGAGCTTGATGCTGCGCGTATTGCAACCCTACATCATTTAAAGGAGCGAGCCATGTCGATGCAACGCTTACGTCAACTTACGGGCTGGGGCTTTATTCTTGGGGCAATTTTGGTCAACATTCCTTATGCGCTGCTGATCAGCAATTTCGATTATCCTGATATTTTGCGTGCGCCAGTTGAGCAAGTATTAACTCAATTTGCGGCTGGTGGGAGCGGTCTGATTTATACCTGGCTGGCATTTGCTTGGGTTGGCTTGCCCTTACTATTCGCCAGCATTATGCTCAAACGCTTGCCCGAATTTAGCGCCGTGCCGTTGATCGAAACCGCCAGCACGATTGGGGTGATTGGCTTTGTGGTGCAGGTGGTTGGGCTATTGCGCTGGGTCTTTGTTGTGCCAATCATCGCCCAAGCCTATCTTGATCCGCTGACCTCGACCGAGACCAAAGCGAGCCTTGTAACGCTGTTTCAAGTTGTGCATCAATATGGCGGCGTAGTGTTGGGCGAGCACAGCGGCCAGCTCTTTATGATTATTTGGATGCTGCTGCTAAGTACAATCATCTATCGCTTGGAGCAATTTCCCAAGTGGCTGGCGTGGTTGGGCTGGTTGGCGGCGCTCATTTACAGCCTTGCCCAAACCGAGCTTTTAGCGACAGTTCTGCCCACGATTCCCGTGATCGATTGGGCCGGATTGGTGGGGAGTTTGCTGTGGCTAGGGTGGATGGCCAGCTTAGGAATTGTGATTTTACGCCAGAAAATACCCAACAACTCAATGCAAATTAATCCTTGACCAAAGCCTTCGAGTTATCTATAGTAAATCGTAACACTATCGTTAGAATGGTGATAGTGATGCAATGAGGTAGCCCTATGCATGCACGCGATTTTGTTCAACCAGGCGAACAATTATTGGTATTGTTTACCCGTGGTCACTTATTAACCTTCAATAACGACGGAACTGGAACCAGTGGTAATTGGGACATGGCAGGAAACCGTAAAATCGATCGAGTCTTGATCTATTATCGTGATGATTCAAGCAATATTAATAAATTATATCTTGCCACCTATAAAGATGTCGAGAAAGTTGAGGATGGTCGCTATTGCGTTTATTTTGAACACTGTCAATACGTTGGCAAAACTGAACAAAACTGGGTCGAGTTTACTGGTGCACAACAGGCCGTTCGCTACTTTGAATAGCATTGTTGGCCCACTCCCAACCTCTGGCGGTTCACGTCAGGGGTTTTTGCATGAGTGATGCGATCTTTTCCTCTCGCATCACTCATGCACAATTTCATCGGCGAACGCCTGAGCAGCACCAATTGCCATTTAGGGGGAATGAAAAACCTTGTGTTCCCTCACCCCCAACCCCTGTCCCACAGCGGCGGGCGAGGGGGCAGCAATCTGGATAGTTACACTGCCAACTACGCAGTCCTAATTTCATCGGCGAACATCTGAACATCACTAATTGCCATTGAGGGGGTGCAGGGGGATGAAAACACCCTGCGTTCCCCGCCTTGAGGCGGGGCGGAGGGGTGGTGAAAAAGATACAGTGAACTACCACGCCCACGAGGGGCGTGGCTTCTGCCTTCAACGACGGCTACCAGCGTTTCGCTGGGTTTACACCATCTCGAGCAGCGTTTTGGCTTTCCGCCGTCCCAACGGCAAGCAGTCGTAGCCCTTCGTGCACGATGTTGATCGCGGCGTTGCCATCACGATCATGGGTCGTGCCACAGGCGTGACATGTCCACACACGATCCGCCAACGTCAACGCGGTTTTGATATGGCAGTGGTGACAGGTTTTTGATGAGGCATAGAACCGCCCGACCTTAATCACCCGCCGCCCGTGCCATTCGGCTTTTTCCTGCAATCGTTGCATGAAGGTACTCAGGGCGGCATCACTGAATGATTTGGCCAGCTTGGTTCTCGCGAGGCCTTTAATATTCAGGTCTTCGATGCACACCACATCGAATCGTTGAACCATCCCCAACGCCTGTTTATGGAGCCAATCGGCGCGTTGGTTGCTGATTTTCTTGTGAATACGAGCAACCCGCTTGCGTGCTTTCAAGCGGTTGTTGCTGCCCTTTTGTGCGCGAGAGAGTTTGCGTTGAGCACGGGCAAGTTTCTTCTGGCTTCGGCGGTAGAATTTGGGTGGTGCAGTTTTCTCGCCTGTTGACAGCGTGGTGAAGGATTCAAGTCCCACATCAATGCCTACAGGCCGATCAGTCGTGAGCAGCACATCAGGGCGCTCAGTATGACAGACAAACACCACCCACCATGCGCCTGTGGTATCTTGTTTAATCGTTGCACCCTTCACGATTCCCAGCAGCGGTCGATGAATGATTGCCTGCATATGCCCGATTTTTGGTACGCTAATGGTGCGTTCATTGACTACTGCCACACCTTGCGGGAAGCGGAGACTGTGCAGAGTGACTTTGCGGGCTTTGAAACGAGGGTATTTGGCGCGTTTGGCAAAAAAGTTGGTAAAGGCCGTTTCTAAATCTATCAGCGCTTGTTGCAGGGGCTGCGAATGACACTCGCGCAAAAAAGCCGTTTTGGGCTGACGTTTCAGATCAACCAACGCTGCCGCCAGTTGCGAGTAACTTAGCCGTTGACCTGTTGCACGATAATGGTCTGTTTTCTGACCTAGCGCCCAGTTCCAGACGAAGCGCCGACAACCCGCCCACTGGACCAAGGTTTCGACGTGGGTAGGTGAGGGTTGAAGACGATATTTATAGCAACGGGTCAGCGTTCGCATGAGCAGACTTCCTTTTACGTATTGACACTATACCACTATGTTGTTCAATAATCAATATATTTGAATTAAAAACACTATTATCGTAGTAGTTGCATAATATATTTAACTATATTAAGCTATTGCCATGAAAGTCAAAAGCTACCTCCGTGTCCTTGTGGCACAAAAAGAAGTCAAAGAAAATCGCACGTTGGGGATACGAGTGATCACCGCAGAATCTGGTGCAAGTCGGAGCGCTGTTGAACGCCTCCTCAATAACACGATTAAGAATGTGCCGCTTGATGACTTGGGGCGAATTTGTGCATGGCTCCCATGTACCGTCGGAGCGTTATTAGTCCTCGAGGATGACTAGTATGCCCTCGCACCGTTGCTCCAGTCGAGGGTGCGGCTCCACCGAATGAGGAAGGTAGGGCGTTCGCAAGGATTACACCATCTCCCGTAATCGTCGAAATCGTATGCGCTCGTTAACTCTTCGTCAGAACTGGCACGCATGCATCCCGCGCGGGGAACCCACGGCTTGGGTCTTGGGGCGGGGTGTTCTACCGCGTGCATATAAATAGTTTACAATACAGCATCATGCAAGGATCGTAATCATAGAGCTAGAATAGGAACGTGGAATGCAAGCAAAACATGTGCTAGACCGCTTTAACTTGTGGCTAGAACAATCGGATAAAGTGCTTGAATACCTTGCCATTGAAGATGCGATCAACCTTATGCTTGGATTCTATCGCGAAATTCGGATTGACGATTGTGATCTGGCCAATGATGGTGATATGTTGCTGTTTCAATGGGGGCTTGAACCAAACGGCTTGAACCCAAGCTTTCGCTATAATTTGACCCGCCATTTGGTGGTCGAAAAAACCTATGTCGATGATGACGGCGAATGGATCGACGATTCGGTCAAGCAGCTTTCGCTGACCTTTCGCTATATTTCCAATTTGAAATTAAATAGTTTAAATCACGGCAATCAGTGGTGTTTGCATCCTGAGGAGCTTGAGCAATTTGCACATTTGTTGCGCACTCATCCAGCCACTCTAGCAATCAAACATCTGCATGCGCAATCGATTGACCTCAGCTTTAAACACATTGAATAATTTGACAAGCAGATCAGCCATCGGCTATACTTGATTCTACAGTTTATTCCGACTAAATTGTTTTTATTGAGGCAGCGATGGTTGATCTGATTTTTGGGTGTTTGCAACTGGTGCTTGGTACTGGCCTGCTGATCGGCAGTGTTAAGCTGACACGCCATGCCAAACCACGCTCAGCGACCAGCCTCAAGCAACACATCATGCGCCAACAACTCCTCGCCCAACGCACCAAACTTCAATAATCACACTCCGCACCTCTCCACAACTCATGCTGCCAATTAAATCATGCTCAAGCATTGGCGTTGACACAAACCGCTATTTACAGTACATTCGTGCTAATCAATCTTTTGATCAGAGGAGATCATATGCACGGAGTTCTGTTCGATTCGTTTGAGCACAATCGCTGGGCAACCGCGTTGTTATTGCAAACATGTAGCGATCTTTCCGCAGAGCAACTCGCTACAACCGTGGTTGGTAGCTACGGCGATATCATCGCCACCTTCAATCATATCATCCGCGCCGATGCTCGCTATCTACAACACCTTTCAGGCAAAGCTCCTGATTGGCTGATCAATCGCGAAGAGACCAGCGATTTTGCCCGGCTACAGGTATGGGCTGAAGAGGCTGCCTCCAATTGGGCCGAATTCCTCACTATGCCATTCGATGCTGAGCAAATAGTGACCCTCGTCACAGGCGATTATGAAATTCATGGCGGAGCCTTGATTGCCCAAGCGCTGCATCATAGCAACATCCACCGCGAGCAAATTTGTGCAATTCTGACATCCTTGGGAATCGAGCCACCCGATCTTCAGCCATGGGCCTATGCCCATGAAACCGGACGAGGCCACAACCGAAGTACCTAATAATTACTGCTCACTTTTGCACAAGATTGAGATAGTATCTCGATATAATTTAAACTATACGAGATATTATTGGGTTACAAGGAGTGCTCAATGCCTGCCTACAATTTTAAAGAACGCTTTGCAACGGCAGTCGAGCAAGGCATCAAGCGCTCAACCATTCGGCCACGGCGGCGCAATCCCTCGCGACCAGGCGATCCGTTGTATATGTACACGGGCATGCGTACCCGTGCTTGTCGCAAATTAACCACCGCTACCTGTCGCCAAGTGCGCCCAATCATCATTGACAGCGATCAGGTCTGGCTCGATGGTGAGCAACTTTCTGCCGAGCAAATTCGCCAGCTCGCCCAAGGTGATGGCTTTAGCCGTGTTGCTGAATTTTTCGATTTCTTTCGCCAGCACTATGGCTTACCAACCGCCGAAATGGATTTGATTGAGTGGTAGAATCAAAAATGCCTTAGAAGTTCTAAGGCATTTTGTTTATATATTACCAATTATGGTATAGTTCTCATATAAAGTATTGCCTCAATTAATGGAGTTATATCGATGAAACAGCCTGATATACTTCCTAACACAAAAGTATTAATTTCGGTTAAAACATACCCCTTACCTTCTCACAAATATGATGAATTAGTATGCACTGCTGGATTTCTTGAAGATGGATCATGGATTAGAGTTTATCCAGTTCCATTTCGTGGACTACCTTATCATCAACAATATCAAAAATGGCATTGGGTTACTGTTGATTTAATAAAGAACACCCAAGACCATCGTCCAGAAAGCTATCGGCCAACTTCTCAATTAGATATTGGAGAAAACATTCCAACAACGAATAATTGGATTTTACGCAAACAGTATGCCTTGCGTAATGTTTATACTTCAATGACTGATCTATTAGGTGATTTAAAAACTAAGAATACTTCATTAGCTACAGTAAAGCCTAGTGAAATTATCGATTTTGTTATTGAGCCGACTGAGCGAGATTGGAAAGAGTCATGGCGTAATCAAATGCTACAATTTAGTTTATTTGATATGGATGATAAAGGGCAAGGTCGTGAGCGCAAAGTTATTCGCAAGCTCCCTTATAAATACTTTTATAAATTCCGAACGCATGGAGATCAAAATCCACGTAAACTAATGATCGAAGACTGGGAACTAGGTGCTTTATATTGGAATTGTCTAAAAACTTGTAATGGAGATGAAAATGAGGCTAATAAACTTGTACGCCAGAAATATTTCGATACCTTCGTACAGCAGAATGATATTCATCTATTTTTAGGCACAACCCTACAATATCATTTTGTAGCCCCTAACCCTTTTGTAATTATAGGAGTCTTTTATCCAAAAATTGAAACCCAAGGGCGAATGGAGTTGTAAGTTATCGTTTAAGTACTGAGAGCAGCATTTTGGGCTGACCCCAACGCCAAACGCAGCCCAACCACACGCCAACAATCAGCAATTTCAGCCCAATTAATGGCCAGCTCAAGGTCAATGGCAACCAACTAGCCAAGGCCACGCAGGCAATCGTCAGGCTCAGCCAACCGATCACCGCCTTACCATCAAAATCAATCGGATAGCGCTTTTGAGCCGCGCGATACACCAACCACGCCGCGATCAGTTGATCGCCTGCCGCCGCAATTGCCGCCCCAACCAAGCCCAGCCATGGCACAAGCACAATCGCTAAGCCAACATTTAACCCAGCGGTCAATAAACTGGTTTGGCCTAAAACAGCGGTCGCTTTGGTGATCGTCAGGCCGGTTGCCGCCACCGTCAACAAGCCAATCGCCATTAAATTCAGCGCATACCAACCAACCGCTGGCGCTGCGGGCAGATAATCGCCTGTGGTCAACAGTCGCAACAATTCAGGGGCAAATAAGCCTAAGCCAGTCGTGGCAGCACCCATCAACATCGTATAGCTGGTGAGATATTGGCGATAATTGGCGTTGGCGGTCGGCGTGCTAGCAATCGACAGGCTATAGGGCAACCAAGCCTGATTGGCAGCGCTAATCACAATCCATACGATAAAGCTAATTTTGGTTGCCGCTGCATACTGGCCAATTTGCTCCAACGAGCCAAAGTGCAGCAAAATCTGGCGATTGATCAAGGTCATCGCTACGAAATAGATCGAGCGTGGCAAAAAACCTAAACCTTTGCCCAACAACGTTTTTAGTAAGCGCCAATCAGGCCAGCCCAGTTGCCGACGCATTTGCAGGGTCAAGCCGAGCGCCAGCAAACTATCAACTAGCAGCATCGCCCCAAAATAGGCACTCAACCGCTGGCTACTCTGCAACATCCAGCCAATTGTCAGTAACGCGGTCGAGGCTACTCGCAGCACCGTCAGGCCAAATAAACGCAGTGCTTTGCTCTCTTGACGCAGGGTTGTGAACCACAAACCGATGATGCCGTTGGCGAGTTGCCCCCACAAACCAAGCCGCAAGGCCAAAATTGTTTGGGCATCGCTGCGTTGCAGCAATTGCCAGGCCAAATATGGCGCAAGCAAATGGCCAATCAATGCGATCAGCAAGCCCAAAAGTAGCCGTGCTACCCAGAGCGAGCCAACCAAACGTCGCCGCTCAATCGTGGCTTCATGAAAATACAGGGCTAAGGCAAAATCGCTACCGAGCGTCACCAACTCAATCGCAAACAAACCGACAAGGCTAATCAAATCGACGCTGCCATAGAGTTCAGGGCTAAGCAAGCGCGTGATCAAGGGCAGCAATAATGCCCCGATCATTTTGGTTGCCACCCCAGTTAGGGCATACAGCGCAGTATCTTTGAGTAGGCGACGGCTCACGGGCTAGCTTCCAGCAAACGTAAGCGCTCGGCCAAACCAGGGTGTTCAGGCTCAAGCTTGGCAGCATTGGCATAGGCTTCACGCGCAGCATCGAATAATTGCAATTCGCGCAAGGTATCGCCCAGCACCAAATAATAATCAGCCTGTGGATCAAGCGCAATCAGCGTTTCAAGTGAGGATTGAGCAGCCGACCAATCGCCAAGCGCCCGTTGTTGCAAGCCCAAATAATACCAAGCCAAACTATTGGTCGGCGAAATCGTGGTAACTTGCTGCCAATCGGCAATCGCCTGTTGCGGCAGATTTTGGCGCTCGTAGCTCTCGGCGCGGCGGCTGAGCCATTGGGCATCATTGGCAAATATGCCAATTGCTTGATTCGCCAATTGTTCGACGGCCTGCCAATCGGGCTGATCGTTGGCATAACGTCGCAGCCAATACCGCTCTTCCCATACTTCGCGATCACGCGGGTCGAGGGTCAAAAGCAGCTGATAATAGCGCTCAGCCTGCGCCAAATCGCCAGCCATACGTTGATCAAAGGCCAAGCGCTGCAAGGCCAAACGAGGATTTTCCAGCTGTTGCAAAGTGGTTTGAGCGGCCTGAGCATCGCCAAGCTGGAGTTGGAGCAAGGCCAAGGCCAAACGCGCCGCTTGACTAGTTGGCTCATGCTCCAAGGCAGTTTGATAGGCTTGCAGGGCTGTGGGCTGATCGTCATTCAATTCGGCGAGCCAGCCCGCCAAAAACGCCGCCCGACCAGAATTAGGCAGCAATGGCTGGAGTTGGCTCAAGAATTGGTTAGCAGTTCCTGGATCGTCTGTCCAACGCAGCGCCACCACCCAATCCAAAGCGCGATCAAGCGTGTTGCTGCTTTGCCAGAGGTCGAGCGCGACGCTGGTTTGGCCTTGTTGCCACAGTTGCCAAGCCTGCTCAGCTGATTGTTGTGGCTCGGGTGCTGGTGAATCGCTGGCTGACGCTTGAATTGTGCCAGCCTCAAACCGCAGTTGGCGATCGTGGCGCAACGAGCCATGCCATTGCGCTTGCAGATTGGCTTGATTGATGATTAAGGTGATCGGATGGCCCAAGGTTCCAGCCTGTTTGAACCACGTTAATTGATAAGGCTGGCTTTGAATATTTGGCAAATAGCGCAGGCGAATTGTGCGAGTTTGACCTGGGTAGAGCAGCATATACCAACCAACGCTGGTAAATTGGCCTTCCTGCGTGAGATCCGGCGGCGTGTCTGCACCATCCAAGCTCAAGGGAATCGCATTAATTGGCAAATAAGCACGAGCATAATCGCCATAACAGCCTGGAATACGTTGTTGCACTGCCAATTTAACGTTGTAGCAATAGCCATAAACCGCGTGTTTGCTCAAATCGGCTCGCCAATCGTCGTAGCGGTTGGTATACGTGATAGTGAGGGTGTTCGTCAGTGGTCGGGCTTGGGCATCAAGTTGCACCTCAAGCTGCATCCGTTGTTCAATAAAATTCTGGCCGTCGCTGTAGGATAGATCAGCATCAACTAAGGCCAAGACATCGTGTTCAAGCGCTGGCATCGTGCCAGCCCAACCATTCGCGAGCATCAAAGCTTGGCTTGGTTGATCGTTAAAATAGATACTGAGATGGCGTTGCTGCAAGGCTTGCTGCAAACTTGCGCCAATTCCCAGCCATTGGCTAAAACTGGCATGGCGGGCAGTTTCCAAGGTGCTGTTGAACAAGGCGGCCAAAAATTGTTTATCGCCAGTGACGCTGCGCCCATCGTACAGCCCGAAAATTTGCTCAAGGCTCTCAGCTTGGCTGATTTGGCCGTAACCTGCGATCTCCAACGGCGCTAAAACCTGAATCAAACCCTGTAAGGCATATAGATCGAGGGCGATAACTGCATCAACCTCAGGCTGTTGGTTTAATTGCCAAAATGTTTGCAAACTTTGAGCCGAGGTCGGCCAATCGGGCCACCAGTTGGCATCGCGGAGCGTCCAAATTGAGGCTCGTAAATAATCGTTGTAGGGCTTGGGCATGGCCGAGCCAGTCGGCGCAACTGCTGCAAAATCGGCACTATTGAAGTAGGCCATAGTGCGAATTTGGCCTTGCTCGATTGTAAGCGTCGCAATACTGCCAATAAAGCCGCCACTTGGCCGCAACTCCAACGGATTTTGACCAGCAATCAGCAAGCGTAGCGGCTTTTGCCAGCCCCAACCAGCCTCGACCAAGGGCCAAGCTTGTTCAAGCAAGCCAAGCGTAGTTTGGGCTGAGGTTAATTGCTGATCGAACTGGGCTAATTGGGTTTGATAGTTGCGAAAAAATGGTGCTGTTTGGATGTTGCTGGGCACAGTTTGCCAGGTTTGCTGCAATTGACTCAGCTCAGTTTGTAACTCAAGCCAATTTGGCGGGTTAGCACTCAGCCAATCAAGCAGCGCCTTGGTTCGTTGGTTGGCTGGTAAATCGAGTATAGCAATCAGCGGATTGAATTGTTGACAATAACCTTGGGCCAACTCTGCCCCTTGTTGCGCAGCATCACTGGCGGCGGGCAGCGCACCCAGCCAGGTATCGCTCTGGCGCAAAATGGGGTGTAACGGCAAACTCAATCGGCGCAGCCACACCATATTGCTGTGAGTTGAATCAAGTTCACTGCAAAACGCTTGGGCTTGGCTGCTTTGCAATGGTCGGGTTTGCATTAAGGTGTGTAGGCTTTGGCGTTGATCAGCGAGCTGATAGCTAAACCAAGCTATCAGCCCCAGCCACAACCCCAGCAAAGCCAGGCCAAACAGGAAAAAACGCCGCAAGCGGCGTTTCCCCAAACTTCGATTGGTTGTTGGTGGCTTACTTGCTGCGCTCATGGCTGGCCATCTCATAGGCGGCTTCCGAACGATCAAGCGCAGGATCATGCAGATCCAACGGGGCTGGCTCGCTCATACTCGGCACTGGCTGATGATCATCTTTGCGATTCCAAAAGCGGCGACCACGATTGGAAGTATGGTGTTGATCGTAGTAGTAGGTATAGTAAACGCCATAGCCCTCGGAGCGCGGATCAAGCTTGTTAAAGACCAAGCCAATCACCCGCCCGCCGACGGTTTGCACCGCAGCCCGACATTTTGCCAGCATATCGCGGCGGGTGCGCTTGGCCTCGGCCACCAACACTACACCATCAACCCGTGGAATCAGTGCGATTGGGTCGGTTACGGTCAAAATTGGCGGTGTATCGAACAAAATCCAATCGTATTCTTGCTGCAACAGCCAAATCAGCATTTCCATGCGTTTGCTGCTGAGCAATTCCGAGGGGTTAGGAGGCAAAGGCCCGCTAGGAATGAGCCACAAATTTTCGGCAACCGATAGCACCGTGCGCTCACGGATCGTTGGGTCTTCATTATTGGTCAGCAAATTGGTCAGGCCATATTCGCTGCTCACCTCAAACACGCGGTGCATCATGGGCTTGCGCAAATCAGCATCGATCAAGACGACTTTTTGGCCTGCTTGCGCCAGCACCCATGCCAAGTTAGCAGCGACTGTGCTTTTGCCTTCTTCAGGCTGGCTGCTGGTGACAATCAATGTGCGAGCTTTGGTATCAACATTCGAAAACTGCAAATTCGTGCGCAAGGTGCGAAAGGTTTCAGCGGTTGGTGAACGCGGATCAAGTCGCGAAACCAAGCGTTGCGAGGCTTTGGTCACCTTAGTTTCTTGCTTGACAATCGCTGCCAGCAACGGCGCATTAACGAGATCAACGCCTTCATCGGGCGTTTGCACGCTATCATCAAAATATTCGATCAACAAGGCCAAACCAAATACCAAGGCAAAGCCCAAAATCCCCGCCAAAATTGCGCTGCGAATTGGCCGTGGTGCAATTGGGGTTGGATTGACCGTGGCAGCCTCGACCACGCTGATCGAGTTGGCGCGATTGCCCAGCGCCGTGCTGTAGAGCGTGCTGAGGGTTTGGCGATTTTGATTTTGGCTCTGTTGTTTGAGTTGCAAGTTCGCAATCAACGATTCAGCAGCAGGTTTATCGGCCCCAATTTGCTCAATTTCGGCCTTGAGGGTTTTAATTTCCTCATCGGTACGGGTAATTTCCTCGTTGAGCGTAGCAATTTGGCGATTGACTTCATCAAGCAATTTGGCTTCAGCGCTCTGTGGCCCTGCCGGACTAGTCAAAATCAATTGGTCAGCAATTGCATTGGCAATATCGGCAGCCTGTTGCGGATCATTGGCCTCAACCGCAATATCCAAAAACTCAGTTTCTTGGACTGGGCGGGTAGTGATGATCGCTGAACTTGCCATATCGCTCAAATTTAAGCGCTGCTCAACTGCCTGCATGGTTGTGCGGCTTTGGGCGATTTGGGCATAGGTTGCTACCAAGCGCTCACTTGCCACCAAACTGCCATAATCGGGATTACTATTTTTGAGGGTTTGGCCGACAATCACACGAGTGCTGCTGGCATAACGCGGTGTTTGTTGGCTGCTAATGCCATAAGCCGCGCCAGCAGCGACAACTGGCCCTAGCACTAAAAGCCAGAGCCAGCGACGGAGACCAGTTATATAACGACGGATGATATTCATCGATTAAGCAACGCGCCGGCGGCGACTAACCATCAACAACAAACCGCCAGTAATCGCCATGCCCAAGCCAAGCCAGAAAATCCACGAAGCTTGGTTGGGGGCGCTAGTATCAGGCAAACCTGCTGGTGGATTACGATCAACCGCGATTGCCACAGGATTGCTAGGAATGCTTGATGAACCACCGCTGCCATCGCTGGCGACTGCTTCGGCGATGTTGATACCTTGTTGACCGCTGACCGTGCCAGCTCGAATCTTGGTGGTGATGGCAATGGTGACGCTTTCGCCAGCTGCCAAATCGCCAACCGTAACCTTCACGTCTTGGCCTGTGGTTGCGGCGCTGCCTTTGCTGGTTTGCACGCTAACAACTTCCAAGAAATCGAGAATACGGTCGTTGACTACGACGTTTGGGGCAGTTGAGCCACCAGTATTGCGCACCACAATTTTGAAGGTAATTAAATCGCCAACTTTGCCACTAGCTGGGCTAGCCGACTTTTCAACCACCAATTTTGAGCCTGCTGGCACTGGTGTTGGGCTGGGCGTAGGCGTACCTTCACCGCCAATCGTCACTGTAACCACATTGCTTGAGGAGCTTGAACCACTGGCCGTATTGACAAACGCCACATTTTGGCCGATTGTGCCAGGCGCTGTGCCAACCCGTACCCGCGTGGTAATCGTCAAACGTACCGATTCGCCACTGGCCAATGTACCAACATCGGCGCGAACTTCTTGGCCGCTAAAGCTAGCAGTGCCTTTGCTACTGCTTGCACCAACTACTTCCAAGAAATTAACCACGCTATCGGTAATCACGACATTGGTTTGGGTTTGCGGCTGATCGTTGGTAACATTAATTGAAAACGTCACCGTATCGCCGGGCAAGGCATTGCTTGGGCTAACAGCTTTGGTAATCGGCAGGTCAAAATCGGGGGTTGGGGTTGGCCCTGCGGTTTGACCATAGGCACGCCATGCGCCATCAAAGCCAAATAGCGCCAAACCCAAGCCAAGTACACAGAAAATGGTTCCCAGTACCCGCGTAAGGCGTTTGTGCATGGCTTGCTCCTTCTAAGCTATATCGAGGAAAAATGGCTACAAAAAAGGTTTTGATCGTAGCGATCATAGCGCTTTAGAATGAGCTTAAAGCCCAATATCCGTTTGATCGCCAAACTCTGAACTATCGATGAGCATACCACGCGCTATCAAACGCTGTCAAACCCTTTTGTGGGAAAAGTGCCGATTCTGTGGGGGATTTTTGGCGGGATTAAGCCAATCCGACCAACCAAACATAAGGTTAGTCGGATCAGCATTGATTTACTTGCGGCGGAAGAAGCCACGTTTGGGTTTATTTTGTTCTTCCAACTCGTTGCGCAGGGCGCTAAAGTCGGCAGGAGCGATTGGTTGCGATGGTCGGCGTTCACCCAAATCGAGCACTGGATCACTGCTGACCGGCACATCCATCCCGCCCAGCCAATCGGGTAAGGGTTCTTCAACCCCAAAATCGCTTGGTGGCGGCATGGTCAGATCGTTGGCGTTCTCGCCTTCTTCGCGCAGCCAATCGGGAATCGCATTGGGTTCTTCGCGTTCAGGTAGCATTTGGGCTGGCGCTGGTGCTGGATCGGGAATGCGGGTGAGCGCAGGAGCCATTTCAAACGGCAGCGGTTGATCATCATACTGCGGCGCATAAGGATTAAGCCCATCGACCACGCCCAATTGATTGAGCCATTGCCATTGTTGATTGCGGCTTGGGATATCGCTATTGCGTTGAGCCAAAGGTCGTGGGCGGGCATCAATTACCAAGCCCAATGCGCTACCGGTAATCGCAGCCAAGCCAGTTTCGACGACTTCGCCTGGTAAATTTGCCCCAATTTGCACTTGTTTGGTTGGGCGCAAACGCAGGGTAGCACGTTTACCCAGCGCCAATGGTAAGCGCCGAATCTCACCATGATGAATTTGCATGATGATCGGAGCGCCGCTGACGGGCACAAGCTCGACTTCCGCCACCAAATCGCCCAAACGCAATGAACTATTGATCGCCAGATAGCTGGCTAAAGCACCATTACGCAATACATCTTGTTCGAGCAAACAAAAACTTGCATCAGGATATTTCCAAGCAGTCGCGCCACACAAGGCGAGCAAACCATCACGATCAAGGTAAATATCGCTAATCAGCAAACTGCGATCACGATATTGTTGCAAGCGCCCAAAATCCAGCCCATCAACGATGCTTAGCAAGGCTTGAGCCGGATGCATGGTGTGGGTCAGCGCTCCACCAGTTGCAATAATCAAATCGCTGGCTAATTGAGGCTGTTCATCAAACAAATCGTTCGAGACAACGCGCAGGGCTTCGCGCACCAAAGCTTGCTCAATCAACAAACTTTCGCGGTCAATCGGCACAATTTGCGGACGAATCAGCCGATTGAGCATATGTTCGCGTAAAGCCGAATCGCTCATTTCAAACGGCAGCCAACGGGTGATATTGGTCACTCCTACCTTATCGACCAAGCCCGCAATGCCATAGGCCGTGCCACAATTGGTCTCGACGGTCAGGTGCAATTGAGTTCCGTCGGAAGCATAGCCAGCGCTCGTCATCGCACCAATATCAACAATCAAGGTATTCCGGCCATGATGTTTAGCGATAAAGCGCACCAATGGACCAAAACCATCGCTGGTACAACGAATCATATCGCTGCTCATGGCTCGCATGCGGTTGAAACTTGGCAGTTTTGGCAAGACGCGATCATTGTACGAACGAATTAATTCCAAGCGAGCTGGCATCAATTGTTCAACCCCAATCGCAGGCAACACATTCGCAGTAGCAGTAATTGGCGCAATCGTGGAAAGAGCCTCCTCGATGCCAGGGTAGGCAGCGGTATTGCCCGCAAAAATTACATGGGCGAACTCACGCGAATTAATTTGTTCAAGCCGTAAGACGGTAAAGCCCAGCATGTGGGCCAAACGCTCAAGCGGAGCCGAGTTGCCGCCATCGATTCCACCAGCCAGCAGCACGGTTGCAGCAGGCAAGCGCACCAAATTGGCCAATTGATAATCGATCCAACTTTCGCCTTCGGCTAAATCGGGGTCACCATATTCATCAAGCGTGACCATATCGAGCACCGTGGTATAGCTCGAACGGGCAACCCGTCGCAAACTAGCGCCAGTGGTATCGTTGGAAATGGCAGCCAAAACAATTGGCAACGTACCAGCAGCGCTAGTAGTTACCACCATACCATCAACACCTGAACCATCAGCACGATGGGGGGTCATCAAACCATCGACATGGGCAATCGCACGGAATGTTAATTGCTCAATTTCGCGAATCGCGGCCAAAATACCATGCCATGCATCGGCAATTGGTGGCTCCAGGGTTGAGAGCGCTTGGGCACGACCCAACAAACGGTACTCGCCTGCAACCAGTTCGAGCAGCGCCACGTGAGTAAATAACGTGCCAATATCAACGACAAGCAGTGCAGCAGGATCAGCGGTCGTCATATCAATCCTTTCGCAACCCCTAAGAGATCACGCCTATTATTTGCCGCAGCAAAAACTGAATTCGATCAATCAAGGCTGATTGATAGGTGATCAGCGTAGCGGCAAAGACCGCCCCCAAACTGAGCAAAAGCCACATTCGGCCAAATTTTGCGACCAAGCTTGGTTTTAAGGTTTCCGTATGATCAGCAGCTTCAGGCGTGGCCGCCTTACTAAACCGAAACGACAGCAACACAAGCACAATGCCAATCACCAAAACCAACTTACCGATTGCCGCACCCAAATTACTACCATCGGTAAAACTTGTGACTGAAAAGAACGAGGCTTGTAACTGTGGCAGGAGTGTGCCTAGGAGCGTGCCAGCAATTGCAACTGCGGCGGCTACCCCAAACAACAGCGATAACGGAATGTTAGCCAGCCACGAGAATTGCTGCGTCCGTAAACGGGTCAACAACAGTACCCCAATCAGCACAGGAACAATAAATAAGGCGGTACCAACGCTATCGGGGTTATCGAGCATATCGCCGCTTGGCACAATAAAAATCGTTGTGACCACCACCGTGAGCGTATAGCCAAGCGCCAAACCAACAAACAAATATTGGCTGAATCGAAATAGTGGATTTTCGCCAAACGCACGGCTGAGCACAATTAAGGTCAAGCCAAAGGCGATCCAAGGGCCAAGCGTTGTCACTAGCTATTCCTCTTTCCACGGATACGCCGTTGCAACTGAAGCAACCCACCGACTAACACCACCACAACCGTGGTGATCATCCCTAAACTCAGGGCTGTGATCGGGCCATTGGTATTAGTATTGGTGTTATTCGAACGTAAAGCCATATATTGTTGTTCGCCAACCAAGCCTGCTGCCGTATAAATTGCGGCGGGCGTGCCGTTAACATTAACATCAACATAGGGTTGGATTTGGGGTAAGACTTCATTGGTGGTTAAAATGGCAACTGGCAGGGCTGGTTCACGCGCCCAGAATTGCTCCATCCAGCGCTGGACATCGCCTGGCTCATCAGCAACCACAATCAACAAATCAAGGTCTTTGGTCGTGGTAATCCGTGGGCGATCAAGCTGATTGTTGGAATTCAATTTCGACATAATTCGCAACAAATTAACATCAGCACCTTCGCGATTGAGCAAAAGGTTGGCAATTGCGCCACGCAAATTACTGCCAAGTTGGGCAATTCCAAGTTCATTGCCTTTGACCCAACCAAGATTCAAGTATTCAGCACCTTCGCCAGTATAGCCTGTGTTAGCATCGATCACTGGAAATTGGGCAGCACGTTGGCTTGCCAGCAAACTCCCTTCAGTATCAGTCGAAAGCAATAACATCGGCACTTTACGCTCGATCAGATGTTGGGAAATTGCGTGTTCCAACGGCCCAAGCTCAGCGTTATGGCGTAAATCACCTTCGTAGGCAATCAGCACGCGGCTTTCGGGGTTGAGTGTTTCCACATAGTTGTAGAGATCACTGGTATTGCCGCCAATGGTTAAAGCTTGAGTATTGATCGCCAAGAGATTGGGCACAAGCAAGCCAACCAGCAAACTTATAATCATCAAACTGGCGACAATCCGCTGAGTGCCAATGCGCTGCCACCAAGGCGCAAGCGCTACAGGTGGTGCTTCGACTGGCTCAGGTAACGGCTTGGTCACCAAATCTTGCAACAAATGCATTGCCGAAACCCGCTCGGGCGTTCGGCTAAGCAAGGCTGGCGGTTCACTATCAATCAAACGGCGAGTGGTTGGGCTGGTTGCGGCAATCGCAGGTTCTGGCTCACCCAACACCCGTAACCAATCGGCTGATTCAGCCACAGCCGAAGCAGCTTCTTGTTCAACAACTAGGCTGGGTTCCTCTAACTTAACCGTTTGGCGTAACCACGCAGGCAAATCAACGCTACCCAACAAGGTATCATCTTGAGTCGCTTGGGTTGGCTCATCATCCAATAGCCATGAAGGCGAGGTACTGCTCGGAATAATTGGGGCTACGGTGGGCTTGCTCGCTGGAATCTCAATATCTAAGTCGTCTCGCAACCATGCCGGGACATTTGCACCCTCTGGATCGTAGCTTGGAGTCGCAGGCGCAACAGGCTCAGGTTTGACTGGAGCTGGCGCAATCGGCGTTACATCATCTTGTAGCCAAGCCGGAATATTCCCTGCAGGGCTATCCAATTTAACGGTTGGCAGATCTTCTTGTAACCATGCAGGAATACCGGCAGCTTGATTGTCGAGTTTTACCGTTGGAGCATCTTCATGCAACCAATTGGGAGTATCAATAGGCGCAGGAGCCGCTGGTGAGGCCGTTTCCAAGTCAGCTTTGAGCCATGCCGGAACATTATCGCTGGAATCCTCAGGATCAAGCCGCACAGTCGGGCTAACTTGGGGCAATTCACCTGCATCCGCTTGCAGCCATGATGGAATATCGCCACCACTCGCTGCCGAAGCGGCTGGCGGTGCAGCTTCTAAATCAGCTTTGAGCCACGCCGGAACATCAGCGCTAGCATCTGCGGAATCAAGCCGCACAGTTTCACCTGCATCCGCTTGCAACCATGATGGAATATCGCCACTCGCCGCTGGAGCTGCTGGTGGTGCAGCTTCTAAATCAGCTTTGAGCCATGCCGGAACATCAGCGCTAGCATCTGCGGAATCAAGCCGCACAGTTTCACCTGCATCCGCTTGCAGCCACGCAGGCATATCACCACCACTTGCAGTCGGAGCGGCTGGCGGCGCTACGTCGGCTTGCAACCATGCGGGCACATCGCCACTTGCTGCTGGCGCTGCGACATCCAACTCCCCGCGTAACCACGCTGGCACATCATCCCCTGCACTCGCAGCCGGAGCCGCTGGCGGTGCTGCGACATCTAAATCCCCGCGTAACCACGCTGGCACATCATCCCCTGCACTCACAGCCGGAGCCGCTGGCGGTGCTGCGACATCTAAATCCCCGCGTAACCACGCTGGCACATCATCCCCTGCACTCGCAGCCGGAGCCGCTGGCGGTGCTGCGACATCTAAATCCCCGCGTAACCACGCTGGCACATCGTCGCCTGCGCTTGCTGCTGGCGGGACTGGCGGCGCTGCGTCGGCTTGCATCCACGCGGGCACATCGCCACTTGCTGCTGGGGCGGCTGGCGCGACATCTAAATCCCCGCGTAACCACGCTGGCACATCATCCCCTGCACTCGCAGCCGGAGCTGCTGGCGGAGCTGCGACATCCAAATCCCCGCGTAACCATGCTGGTACATCGTCGCCTGCGCTTGCTGCTGGCGGGGCTGGCGGCGCTGCGTCGGCTTGCATCCACGCGGGCACATCGCCACTTGCTGCTGGGGCGGCTGGCGCTGCGACATCCAAATCCTCGCGCAACCATGCTGGCACATCGTCGCCTGTGCTTGCTGCTGGCGGGGCTAGTGGGGCGGAATCGGCTTGCATCCACGCTGGCACATCATCCCCTGCACTCACAGCTGGAGCCACTAGCGGCGCGACATCTAAATCCCCGCGCAACCACGCTGGCACATCGTCACCTGCACTTGTTGCTGGAGCCGCTGGTGGTGCTGATTCAGCTTGCAACCACGACGGCACATCGCCACTCGCTGCCGGAGCCGCTGGCGGCGCGACATCTAAATCCCCGCGCAACCACGCTGGCACATCGTCGCCTGCACTTGCTGCTGGAACCGCTGGTGGTGCTGATTCAGCTTGCAACCACGACGGCACATCGCCACTCGCTGCCGGAGCCGCTGGCGGCACGACATCTAAATCCCCGCGCAACCACGACGGCACATCATCCCCTGCGCTTGCTGCCGGAGCCGCTGGCGGTGCTGGTGGGGCGGAATCGGCTTGCATCCACGCTGGCACTCCGCTACTTGCCGCTGGGGCTGCTGGCGAAGTTAATGGAGCTGTTGCAGGCTTGAGCCAAGGTGGCACATCATCGCTTGGCCCAGCTGCATCGAGATCGACATCTGATAATTGCACCACAGGTGGCTCGGTATCGAAATCTTTGAGCCAATCGGGCAAATTGCCAGTCCCACCACGTCGCGCAATCACAGGTTCTTCATTATCTTCCACAAACGAGGCAATACCTGGTGGTGGTGCTGGTTCACTCGGTCGCAACTGCTGCAACCATGCTGGCATAGGCTCTTCATCGGCGTTGGCACTGGGCTTGGGAGCTGGTGGGGTCGTCTCGACCGAGCCTTGCAACCACGACGGCACATCAGCACTTGGTGCTGCTGGTGTTGGGGCAGGGTCGGCGGGCAATGCTGGTTCTTGCAACCACGACGGCACATCAGCGCTTGGCGCTACTGGCGTTGGGGCAGGAGCGGCGGGCAACGCTGGCTCTTGCAACCACGATGGCACATCGGCGTTGGCACTGGGCTTAGGCGCTGGTGGGGCGGTCTCGACCGAGCCTTGCAACCACGACGGCACATCAGCGCTTGGCGCTACTGGCGTTGGGGCGGGAGCGGCGGGCAACGCTGGCTCTTGCAACCACGATGGCACATCAGCGTTGGCACTGGGCTTAGGCGCTGGTGGGGTTGTCTCGACCGAGCCTTGCAACCACGACGGCACATCAGCGTTGACCACTGGTGTGGGTGGCGGCGGAGTTGAACCTGACTGCAAATCGGATAACCAATTAGGCAAGGGTTGTTCGGAGCGTGGAGCATTTGGCAATGGTTCGTCAGCAGGCAAGGCAGGAGCAGTTGCTTGCAAATCACGGAGCCATGGTGGAAGCTCTTCGCTATTGGCGGGTGCTGGTGCAACATTCGGCGCGGGGATTGGCGCTGCCGATTCTTGTAACCAAGGCGGCAAGCTCTCGGCATTCGCAGCAACTGGCGGCGGTGGGCTTGCTTCTTGCAACCACGGTGGTAGGCTCGATGTGCCACGTTTAGCAGGCACAACTGTTTGTTGCTGATCGAGATCTTGCAACCATGGTGGTAGATCATTGCTAGCGCTTGGCGTTACAGCCAATGGCGCTTGACATTGCCCACAAAATTGGCGATCAGGAGTATTGGGCGTGCCACAGCGAGGACAATTCATTGAGGCCGCCTCCTAGCGATCCAAATACGGGAGATCAATCCCGAGTAAGATGCGAATACTTGCAACAATAGCACCAATCGCCGAGCCAAAAATGAGACCGCGCAGACCCGCCATCACAATGTAGCGTTGAATCCAGCCTACGGTTTCACCCAAGTACGGCAAACCTGCCAACAATGGCAACTGCAAGAGCAAAAATACCAAGGCCACGCTCACCACGATAATTGCTTCGCGCTGCCCAGCACCAAAGGCGTGGATCGCCGCAGTTAAAGCAAAAAATGTCAGCAAGGCCAAGAGGCTAATACTGATTGGAGCATAAACCCAGCGAATAACATCTTGAAATAACCCTAATTCCAAGACATTGGCTCGGCCTTGGGTCGTATAGCCATAGACGGCCAACGCAGGCGGGATAATCACCCCCAACAGCAGCGCAATACTATACCAGCGTTTGGGATCGGTTGATGCTAAACGTTTAATATGATGAATAATAACATTGATTGAACCAGCAATCAGCGCAAAAGCAGCAATAACCGTTGCCCAACTGAGCAAAATTTGACTGCCATTGTTAATACTATCAATCCCCGGAAAAAGGCGATCGATTAAAACGAAAATACCGGCAACGCTGCCGATCAAAATAGGAATTAAGCGCTTTGGATTGCGGAGCAGGTCAATTCGACGCATCCCACCCATCCTTTATCTAGGCAGCAATGGAAAATCTTGTGGCAAGATTGCTAATTGGCCTAAAGAAACCAAAATAATCCCAAGAATAATGACCCCAATAATGACCGAACGGAGGACATCATGGGTTAAGATGCGGGCAAATCCTAAGGGTGTTGGGGTAATATAGGCCTCAGCAGCATAGATTTCCTCACCCAATAAGGTACCATTGGCAGTCAATAATGCTGCGGTCAGGGCTTGCTGATCGGTGGTTCCAGCGATTTGCAAAATGTTATGGGCACGGCCTGGCTCCGCAAACAACAAATAGCCTTGTTCAAATGAACCAACCGTGATACTCGCCTCCATGGGTTCGCTGGTAATCCGATTACTGAGCCCAGCTGAAAACGCGATGGGGTCGTTAGCAGCCAACAGCTGAATCAGCTCAGGCCGATAATCTTCGCTGTAGCCAGCATCGCGATAGGCACGCCGAATAGTACCACGCAAGGCCAAATGGGCAATTGGGTCACCGCTTGAAGCTGCAATTCCAGCCCCACGCCGTGCTGCAATATCGGTGATGCGCTGCGCCAATACTAAGCCAGCCAACGTTTCTGGGTTAATCGTGGAGCCATCAAGCGAACCACTGCCTGGTGAAACATGGATCGGTTGACCGGTTTCAGCAGAACGTGCCAACGCACTATTAATCAGATCAATGGGGGGAAGCGGGCGGCGGTTAATCTTACGTCCACCAGTAACTAGCCGTGCATAGACAAAGGGCAAGGCAATTGCTAGGGTTAAGATGAGTGACACGACGAGAATCTCAAAGGGAGACACGGGTTGGCCCTCACAACTGACACAGCTTGTAGCAAGTAGGCAGATAGGCGTAATTGCGCTGAGTGTAGCCCATCGTTAATCCTTTGTCAACTTTCCAGGGCGTTCAGATGCTCAATTAACCGTTGCCAACTGGCCTCGGTTTCTAAGGCGTTCGCATAGCTTGCGAGGCGCTGTCGTAGCGGGCTTGGCACGAAGGTTTGACCAAATAAACACAGTTGGCTCAAAACAATGCTAGCAACATGGCCCGAGCGTAGAAACAACTGTGCGACTCCGCTCAGGCGATGGCGATGCAAGCTCTGCGCCAATTGCACCAACACCTGCTCAGAATCATCAACCTCGGCCATGCTGCCACTCCGCTGTATCCAAAATAATCGTGACTGGGCCATCATTAATCAGTTGAACCTGCATCGCTGCGCCAAATTGACCACTCGCCGTCGTAATGCCTTGTCCACGACAATAGGCAATAAATTGGTCAACCATTGGCTCAGCCAACGCTGGAGCCGCCGCCCCAGTAAACGATGGCCTGCGACCCTTGCGCGTGTCGGCATACAACGTAAATTGTGAAACCACCAGTAATTGGCCTTGGCAATCAATCAACGAGCGATCAAAACGATCGTGGGCATCAGGAAAAATCCGCAAATTGAGGATCTTATCAGCAAGTTTTTGCAAATCGTCGCTAGTATCGCTAGGACTCACTGCCAGCAACACCAACAAGCCAGTCTCAATTTGGCCGACAATCTGCTCAGCAACGGTAACGCTGGCATTAGCTACGCGCTGGATAATTGCCCGCATCGTTTTTGCCCCCGTAAAATGCTCCAGCACTGCCCATAATTCGCCCAAAGACCATGCGACCACGATCGTTCGTCCAGACCCGGCTGACGATCACCCGAACTTCATCACCGATCCGTTCGCGGGCATCTTCGACGACTACCATAGTGCCATCTTCGAGGTAGCCAATGCCTTGTTCGCGCTCGCGGCCTTCTTCACGCACTTTCACAACCAACATTTCGCCAGCCCCAACGGGTGGGCGTACCGCATCGGAAAGCACATTTAAATTGAGTACCTGCACGCCTTGTAATTCAGCAACTTGGCTCAAATTCTTATCGTTGGTAATCAAGGCATGACCATCTTGCAGCGCCAAGGTCACCAACTTCTGGTCAACGCCACGCGCATTGGCAATATCATCGTTGGGCATTTCGAGCCGCAATTGATCATCTTTGCGAATTTCTTCGAGCATATCCAAGCCACGGCGACCGCGCATCCGCTTCATATCATCGCTCGAATCGGCCAATAATTGCAATTCGTTGAGCACAAAGCGCGGCACAACCAAAATCCCATCAAGAAACCCACTGCGTACAACCGCCAAAACTCGACCATCAATAATGGCGCTTGTATCAACCAAACAGGTTCGACGCATTGGGACAGCTTCTTTAACTGCGCGAACTTTGGGTGTTTGCAGCGAAACCCCAAAATTAACCAGATTTTTCTTGTGATACTCGAAGGCTACAACACAAAAGTAGATAATAAAGAAACTGGCAAGTGCCGGCGAATAGCTGCCTAAAAGACCAGGTAGTTGGCTTAGGGGGATGGATAATAATGCTGCGAGCATCACACCCAATAATGATCCCAGCGCCAAGGCAATCAACTCTTGAGCCGTGCTACGACGCAAGCGTTGGTTGATATTGCGAATTGGGTATAAGGTTATCCGATGGGATATCAATAAACCCAAGCCAGCCCCCGAAAGTGTGAGTAGCTGCATGGCTAAGGTTTCATCGCTTGTTCGTGGATTGCTGGCCGAGCTAGAGCCAAAATACCAGCCAATATAGCCAAGCACGACCATCCCCAAAATGCGCACCCAAAAATCAATGCTAAGTAAGCGATTTCTGTTTACAGCCACAGCCTTTTTTTCCGAAATCGTCATAAATCTCCTCGTGAGCACATCCACAATTCACGCTTAATCATCATTAGTATCAGTTGTTGCCTTTGCCGTTGGCGGCTCACCAGGTGATGGTCGCGGCGCACCAATTAAAGCAGCTCGCACTGCTTCAATCAATGAACGAATGCCAGTAACCTGAAACGCATCGATCTGCGGTAAGGCATCGATCTGCGGCACGATTGCATTATGAAAACCCAGCTTGGCGGCTTCATTCAAACGTCGATCAAGCTGACTTACCGAACGCAACTCGCCCGAAAGCCCAATTTCACCAATTAAAACGGTATTTGGTTCAACCCGCTGGTTGCGAAATGATGAAGTTATTGCCGTAGCCACCGCTAGATCGATCGCTGGCTCGGTCACTTTCAAACCGCCTACCACATTAACATAAATATCCTGATTGAACAATGGCACACCAACCCGTTTTGAGAGCACCGCAATGATCATCGCCAAGCGATTTTGATCAAAGCCGTTGGCCGTTCGTCGCGGTTGGGCATTGGCAGTATGGCTGGTCAGGGCTTGCACTTCCAATAACAAGGGTCGCGTGCCTTCTAACATCACTGCTACCGCTGAGCCAGGCGAGTTGGTGCTACGCTCGGCCAAGAAAATCTGCGATGGATTGGTCACCTCGACCATGCCACCTTGATTCATCTCGAAAACCCCAACTTCATTGGTTGAGCCAAAGCGATTTTTGACGCTGCGCAATAAGCGATATTGATGAAACCGTTCGCCCTCAAGGTACAACACCACATCAACAATATGCTCAAGCACCCGTGGCCCAGCAATCGCGCCTTCTTTGGTCACATGGCCAACCAGCATAATTGAAATATTGTGTTGTTTTGCAACTCGCTGAAGCCGTAGCGCACCTTCGCGCACCTGCGAAACACTGCCTGCCGCCGAGGTCACACTCTCACTATACACGGTCTGAATCGAATCGACGATCACCAAAACTGGCTTCATGCGTTCAATTGTGGCAATCGCCGTATCAAGACTGGTTTCGGCCAAAATATATAAACGCTGCGCCGATAAGCCCAAACGGGTGGCGCGGAGCTTAATCTGCTGCTGCGATTCTTCCGCTGAGATATACAACACATCGCCAGCAGTTTCCGCCAAAGCAGCACTTTGTTCGAGCAAGAGCGTCGATTTACCAATCCCAGGATCGCCGCCAATCAGCACCAACGAGCCTGGCACAATCCCGCCACCAAGCACGCGAGCAAATTCGCTGCCACGAACTGGCAAGCGTTGAACATCGCCAAGTTGAATATCGGGCAGGCGTAATGGTTCGCTCACTCCAATAGGTGAACGAGTACTACCGCCTGTCGTACCTGCTGATTTTGCGATAACCTGTTCAACCAAGCTATCCCACGAACCACATTCGGTACAACGACCCATCCAACGGGGAAACTGCGCATCACATTGTTGGCAGACGAAAATTGTACGTTGTTTGGCCATGAAGTTCCATATTCCTTGCTTGCCGCATCTCGTTAAATTATAGCACAGCCGCTTAGTTGAATACACCAACTTCGTGCTATACTTGGCGCAAATTGCCAAGCTTAATCCTACCCTTTTTGGCTTTAGTCTGCCCTAGAATTCGTTGCAATGTCCCCCATATGGGCAGGATCACCGCTGGCCTAAAGTGGTGCTTTTGGGTTATCGCAATGGCTTAAATAATTTTTTACAATAGCGAGTGAGGGTTATCGCTGGCTTAAAGGCAAGCTGGTACCACATTCGTCTGCCGTCACTTGCAATGCTGCATGTGCTGCTTAACGTGAGGTTGGTATGCCATCAACACCGCATCGTCAGCGTAAACCAGAGTGGTTACGCAAACCTGTGCTTTCACCAGAGTTGCGTAATGTCCGTCAATTACTGCGTGATTTGAATCTGAATACTGTGTGTGAAGAAGCATCGTGCCCCAACATTGCCGAATGCTTTGGCCATGGCACTGCTACATTTATGATCGGCGGCGATCGTTGTACTCGACGTTGCCATTATTGCGATGTCACGACTGGCAAGCCTTTTCCGCTTGATCCACGCGAGCCGAGCAATGTCGCCGAAGCCGCTGCTCGCTTGGGCTTGAAGTATGTGGTAGTTACCGCCGTTGCTCGCGATGATGTCAAGGATGGCGGCGCTCGCCACTTTGCCCGCACCATCAGCGCGATTCGTCAACGCTTACCCGAAGCCGAAGTTGAGGTCTTGATTCCTGATTTCAAAGGCGAGGCCGAAGCGCTCAAAACGGTATTGGATGCCGAACCACATGTGCTCAATCACAATATCGAAACTGTTCGTAGCGTGTTTAAGAGTGTGCGGCCCCAAGGCGATTATGATCGATCGCTCGAATTATTAGCTCGTAGTCGTGAGTTTGCCCCGCAGATTACAACTAAATCGGGGTTTATGGTGGGTTTAGGCGAAACAACCGACGAAATCTACCAAACTATGGATGATCTCAAGCATGTTGGGGTTGAACTGGTCACGATTGGCCAATATTTACAACCATCACTGAACCATGTGGCAGTGAGCGAATATATTCCTCCCGAGCGTTATGGCTTGTATCGCGACCATGGCCAGCAATTGGGCTTTCGAGCAACCTTTGCTGGGCCATTCATTCGATCATCATTCCACGCTGGGGAATTACAACACCATCAACCAAGCAGCGACGTGGCTAGCCCAGTGCAAGAATGGATCGCACTCGAACCACGTTAGATTATAGATAGAAGGAGTTCCTATGTCGTCCGTGCATGAAACGCATTTATTGGCTGAAGGTATTACTGCCGCCAAAGCAGGCCAACGTGCAGCAGCCCGTGATTTCCTGACCCAAGTGATTGCGCTAAATGCACGGAACGAACTAGCGTGGCTCTGGATGAGTGCGATTGTCGATACGCCTGAACAACGCCGCGATTGCCTTGTACGGGTTTTGTTGATCAACCCAAGCAACGAAGCCGCGCAACGCGGCATTGCGGCCCTTGAAGTGCAAAACAAACCAGCCCCGTCAATGCCTGAGCCAACGCCAATTGTGGCGATCGCCGCTGCCAGCAGCAACCTGATTCAATGCCCATTTTGCCAAGCGAATACCGATAGTAGCAAGCTCGATTGCCAAGTTTGTGGCGAAAATATCATCCTCACCTGCCCCTCATGTGATAGTACAATAAACTTATGGGAAACCACTCGCTGCCCATGCGGCGAAGGGTTACGTCACTACATTTTCTTTCCCGATGGCATCGATCACGAAGGGCTAGGCCAGCGCTATGCCTTGATGGAGCGCTGGGAACCTGCTGCTCGCCAATGGGATCGAGCACTCAAAGATGGCTCGCATGTGGTGATGTTGCACCGAAAATTGGCCCAAGCCTACGATAAGATTGGTCGCAACCAAGAGGCCGAGTTTCACCGCCAAGTGGCTCAATCCTAATTCCTTAGCCAATCTTTACTTGCATCAAGCCAAATCTATGTCAAAATCGGTGTATCCTTGAAAATAGCCAATGAATGTCTCTTTAGCGATGGATTACCGTTATGACAATCGATGATGAACTTGCCAAAGGCATCGCTGCTGTGCGAGCAGGCCAGCGTGAGCTAGCTCGCCAGCATCTCCAAAAAGTACTCCTTACCGATTCCAAAAACGAGTCCGCTTGGCTTTGGCTCAGTGGAGTCGTCGAAACCCGCACCCAAAAGCGCGACTGCTTACAACTTGTGCTTTCGATCAATCCCAATAATACTGCGGCACGACGCGGGCTGGAAGAATTAGCCCAAAGCGAAGCTGCCGATTTTCTTTCGACGTTTGAGCCACCAGCACCGCCACCAGCACCGCCACCAGCACCGCCACCAGCACCGCCACCAGTCGCCCCAACCCCAACGCCAGCAGCGCCTATCAGCAGCATGGCTAGTTTCGAAGAGCCACCTGCGGCCATGTTCGAGCCAGTGCCAATCGAGCTTGATCAGCCAATGGCTGGCTTTGGTTTTGCCCCAATGGTCACTGAAGTAACGCCTGAGCCAGCTCCGGTGCTTGGCAATATGCCAACGAATGTGCCCAAGCCGCCGCAAAATCTCGAAGCGCCCTGCGCATTTTGTGGCACACCGACCCAAAGCACTGGTGAATGTAGCAATTGTGGCACTGAGCAAACCTTCGATTGCCCCAATTGTGGGCATGTGCTCGATGTGCGCGAAAACTGGATCTGCGAGTGTGGTCATTCCTTCGAGAATTTTCTTACGCCCGAACGCAAGCTTGATCGCGAACGGCTTGGCCAGATGTATAGCGACCGCGATTTTCCTGCTGCAGCAGTTAAACAATGGAAGGCAGCCTTGCCAACCAGCCGTCGTCCGCAACAACTCCATGCAGCAATTGGGCGGGTTTATGATAATCTAGGCTTATATGAGCAAGCTGAAATGCACTATAGGTTATCAAAACAAAAATGATCGATCGTGAACTATTACAAACCACCTTGGCTGAGTGGCAACTAACCCTTAGCACCAGCCAAATCGACCGCTTGGAGCACTACGTGGCGTTGCTGACGCAATGGAGTGAGCGCATGAATTTGGTTGCGCCCTCGACCTTGCCCGAAGCAACCCGCCGCCACCTGTTGGATTCGTTTTCGTTAGCGACGACCTGCGAGCAAGCTCCCGCCAGTTTGGCCGATATTGGCTCAGGCGCGGGCTTGCCAGGTATTCCTTTAGCGATTTTATGGCCCGAAACCGAAGTATTGCTGATCGAATCGATCAGCAAGAAGGCCGAATTTTTGCGCCATGTGGCCCAAGAATTACAGCTTGAGCGGGTGTTGGTTGAGGTCGAACGGGCCGAGGTTGTGGGCCGCGAACGGCGCTGGCGCGAGCATTTTGCGCTGGTTACCGCTCGGGCTGTTGCCAATTTGGCGACCCTCGCCGAGTATTGTCTACCCTTGTGCCAAGTTGGTGGCATGTGGCTTGCACCCAAAGGTTTTGAGATTGAGCCAGAAGTGCAAGATGCTGAGCAGGCCATAACCATTCTTGGAGGTCAATTACGGGCGGTCTATAACGTCACCATTCCAGCTGAACCTGTCCGTTCACTTGTTGTCGTAGACAAAGTAGCTTCAACCCCATTGACCTATCCACGCACGGTTGGCACACCATCCAAAAAGCCTTTGTAACTTTTTGGAAAAGCGCTTCGTACCACTTGAGAACCGCCAGCGCGGTGTGCTAGAATGAAGTTCACACAGTCTTTGTGTTTAGCTAAGGAGGAATTCCTATGTCGTTGTTGAGCCGTGTTCGCGACCTGGTTAGCGCTAATCTCAATGCGATGTTGGATAAGGCCGAAGACCCTGAAAAAATGGTCAACGAGTACATGCGGCAATTGCAAGAACAACTGTACGAAGCCAAAACCGCTGTTGCATCCGCCATGGCCGATGAAACCAAATTGCACAACAAAATGGTGACATTCCAAACCGAAGCTGATCAATGGCAATCCAAGGCTGAAGCTGCGGTTCGCGCAAGTGACGATGAATTGGCTAAAGCTGCCTTAGGCCGCAAAGCCAATGCTCAAAAAATGGCTGATACCTATCGCCAACAATACGAACAACAAGACGAACAAGTTGAGCAACTGCAAAAAGCCTTGGTCAGTCTTGAATCACGCTTGTCGGAAGCCAAAGCCAAGAAAGAATTGATTATCGCCAAGAAGAATCGCGCCGAAACCCAAGAAGCGATTCAACGCACGGTTCAAGGCTTGGGCAACCTCAATGCGATGGATAAATTATCCCAAATGGAAGAACGGGTCGATGATCGCTTGGCTCAAGCCGATGCTATGTCGAAACTTGAAGGTAGCTCGCTCGAAACTCGCTTTGCCGACCTCGAACGCGATACTGCTGTCGAAGATGAATTGGCCGCTTTGAAAGCAAAAATGGGTAAACAATAGTTTTGAAATCGCGGGTGTTGGCGCAAACCAACACCCGCTTTTGATTTAACTGCTTTATCCCAGCAATACCGCAATCGCAAAGCCTAAAATAATCAAGCCAGAAATTCGATTGATCCAAACGCTATAGGCTTGCACTCGCTCACGCAATAAGCTCACGCTGCCACTCAACAACAACCACCATAAAGCCGAACCCGTGGTCACGCCCAGCACCAACCACACGCTATCCCAGCCATAGGCCGTAATTCCCAAGCCAGCAAAAACTGTCGCAAACGATAAAATCGTCAAAGGGTTGGTCAAGGTCAAGAAGAGCGTCGAGGCATACATCGCCCATAAATTATCGGCTTTGGCATGCGCTGCTTCGGTCGCCGGACGACTTAGCATGGTCTTGATCGCCAAATAGCCGAGAAATAGGCCGCTGATAATCCGTAATCCCAGCAACCAGCCCGAATCTTGGTCAAGTTTGTTGAGGGCTGCCGCCAAACCAAACGCTGCCAACATGCCATACAAACCATCGGCAGTTGCCGCTCCCAAGCCTGATAAAAAGCCCGCCAACCGTCCATGAATTAAACTACGTCGAATGCACAACACCCCAATCGGCCCAACTGGTGCGGCAATCGAAAACCCCAAAATAAGCCCTTTCAGCAACATCGCAATGCCCTCACTTGCCTAAAATCGTCGATCAAGGCTAGTTTCGCATAAATTGCACGCGAGTGCTTGCAACAATGGTAGTATATTCGTTACCCTACAACGAATGCTAGACAAACGCTTAAATTGATGAGGTCTTTAGATCTATGACCGTACAACAACTTGAAACTACTGTCGCACCTCGACATGTCGCAATAATAATGGATGGCAATGGCCGTTGGGCACAAGGCCGTGGACTCCCCCGTCTGGCAGGGCATCATGCTGGAACTGGTAATATCAAACGAATTGTGCGCGAGGCTATCTCCCTAGGCATTCCCTATCTCACGATTTATGCCTTTTCAACCGAAAATTGGAAGCGCCCATCGTGGGAAGTGCGCGGATTAATGCGCATTATGGCCGAATATCTTGATCGTGAGTTGCGCGAGTTGCATGCTGAAGGGGTACGCTTGCACTTGCTGGGCACGCTCGAAGGGGTCGATTCGGCGCTCGCCAAGAAAATTCAAAATGCCATTACCATGACTGCCAATAATACCGCCTTGACGCTCTCGGTAGCCTTCAACTATGGTGGTCGCGCCGATATCGTCAATGCAGTGCGCGAAATCGTGGCTAAGGGGATCAATCCTGAGGATATTAGCGATGAGATGATCGCTGGGCACTTGTATACATCGGGCATTCCCGACCCCGATTTGATTGTGCGCACCAGTGGCGAGCAACGCTTAAGCAACTTTTTGATTTGGCAGGCCGCCTATAGCGAATATTATATGACCCCGCTGCTGTGGCCCGATTTTGGCCCCGACCAGTTTCGCGAGGCCGTCAGCAATTTTGGCAATCGCGAACGCCGTTACGGTGGTCGGATCGGTGAAGGCGAAATGGCTAAATAATCACATTTACGCCCTCACCCCCTAGCCCCCTCTCCCAACCAGCAGGCGAGGGGGAATCGTCCTATCATGCAACAGTGGGCAAGAGGTTAGGGTGAGGGAACGCTCCCATCCCTTTGCAGCGGCATCCCCCATTGTCGGCCCGCGAATCATACCAAAGTCTCTTGTCGGAACATGATATGATAGCAGTAGCATGGTTGTTAAGTAACCTATTGCACTTTCTTAGCTTTACGCACTGGCTATTTCACTATCCCAAGAGGTTTTTCCGATGCATATGCGATTGCCTGCTGCCCATACCCAACTTTTGCGTCAACTCAAGGATGAGCGCAGCAAACTGCAAGATCTTGTGTGGGAACTCGATGATCTTGAACATGCTGTCGCCGATTTAGAACAACACGTATGCGATACGCCCGATCCGAGCAAGCATCAGGAGTTGGAGCAACTTCGCCAACGCCACGATCACATTGAAGATGCAGTGCTCTATCAAATGATGTATATCGACCGCTTACAAGAACGCTACGACCTTTTGCCCTACTCAGCGATTCCCGCTGCCTGAGCCGCATCGATGGGGCTAGGCTTGGCGCTAGCCCCAACTATCTCCGCAGATAAATCGCCACACTTGCATTTTCATAGACCAGCTCAAATTCAGCTGTATTGGCTAATTTGGCTTGATTGAAGATTTTGCCATTGGTGGTAGCATAGGCGTAATCATAGTTATGTTCACGCATCCACTGAGCCAATTCAGCAGCACTTTTTTCGTTGGCATTGCGCAACCAACTGGTTTCAGCCTCAACCGCCGCAATATACTCAGCTGTACCTTGGTTGTAGACAACTGGCGGTGTGCTCACTTGCAAGCCAGCATAGGGCAAAATCCACCAGCCACCATCGCTGCCACGGGCCACGTTATACAACCAACCTTCGGTATTAATCGCAAACCGCGCATTTTTGGGAATGCGCTGCACAATCCAATTCAGGGCAGTTAAATCATCAGCTTTGGCGATAATCGTACCATCGTTGATTACGCTGTGCATTTTGGTAGCCGAAATCAGCACGGTTATTGCCAAAATTGCGGTGCGAATCGCCCGCCAACCTCGGGCTACTCCCTGTTTGAGATGTTTGCTCAAGCCTTGGTCTAATGAAGCAACCCCAAAGCCAAACCACAAACTAATCGGCAAAAAGATTGCTAAGGCCACAATGTTGTTGTTGAAAAACGAGAGGTAGGGCAAGCCAATTACCACTGGATTAGCAAACAGCATGACAAGGCTAGCCCATAAAAAGCTGATCAACACTAAACGCCAGTGTTGAAACAAGCCAATCCAAGCCGCCAACAAACCTACTAAGAAGAGCAAAAGGTTATTCCACGTCCAATACAAGCCTTTGGCAGCTTCATAGGTGTTGTAGCCGCCGCCAATCAATTGCTTGGGTGTGCCACTGCCAGCAGGCTGAATTTCACGAATCAATAGGGCCAGCCATGGCGACATCAACAAAATCGCCATGCCGACTGATGCCGCTTGCTTGCCCAAGATTTGCCAACGCTGCTCGGTCCAAACATCGCGGCCCAACCAAACTGCGACACACCATAACAACGCAAAGCCAGCCGCCACAAAGTGAGTTGGCAGTAGCCCACCAACCACGAGCGTTAGCAAAATAAGGCCTTTGCGATCAGGTCGATCAAGCGCAACCCACGCCAACAGCAACACCACTGGAACCATCGCCAAACCCGAAAGCAAGGTGTAACGGCCCCAACTCAGGTAATAAGCGGGCATAATCGAGATAAAGCCCGTCATGGTGGCGGCGGCTAGGCCAGCAATCGGGCTTTTGGTTAGGCCAATCGTCGCGCTGCCAACCGAAATCACCACCAACACACCCAAGAATTGACCATACCACAGCATAAATTGGGGAATGCTCATGCCACTCAGATTGTAGATCGTGGCTGCCGTGGCGTGAAAGCCCCAGTGATAGCCAAAATTATCAACTGGCATGTAGGGGCGCAACGAGTAGGGCACTTGGCCGCTTTCAGCAATCACTCGCATAATCGTGGCATGGTGCAGCGAATCGACCCACGGAGGAAAAGCTACGTTGCGAATATGGCTAATTCTAGTGCTAATCGCGAAGGTCACAATTAATAACGCCAATCCAAGAATTGGCACTGGCGCTGGCAAGGCCCAAGGTCGCTCGCCCTCGCGCCATAAACGCCAACCTACGCCAGCCAGCAGGCCAAAGGCAATCAACGTGATCATACCAGTGCTCAGCGATAAACCAAGCGTGGTCAGCCATAAATAGCCCAACGGCCAAACTGCCAGGCTTAGCCCAATCCATAGGCTTGGTCGCACCAATGGCGCTAAATCCAAATCCAGCCAGCGCTCGAGCACGTAGCCTGGAGCCAACGCACAAACCAGCGCCGCAAACCAAAAACGGCTGTTTGGCAGGATTAAGATCAATAGTGCTAGCCCAAGCAGGCCACCCAGCCCAATCATTCGTTGACGATTCATACACAACACCCTACAATTTGTGGTTCATGGCAAATGGTACACGAAAAACGCCACCGGTAAAACAGTAGCGTTCAAGCCAAAAGTCATGATTTTGCGGTTGTTTAGCGATGAACTTCGGCGCGTTGTTCAGCTAGTTGCAATTGCCAATTTTGCACCCGCAACCGTTGCACCAACGAGCGAGCCAGATTTTGCATCAACTTCAGGCCCAACGAGGCATCATCTTCAAACAAAGCAAACAGATAGCGGCTATCGATCGACAGCACGGTTGCGCCCGACTTGCCAGCGCGTAAATCGGCGGTACGGCGGCCACCTTTGCCTTGAATCAAGGCCATTTCGCCAGCGATTTGGCCCGCCATTAGCACATTAACCCGCCGCGATTCCTCGATCCCAAGTTCATTGCTGATTCGCACCAAGACATCAACTTGGCCATCTTGCACAATAAATAATTCATCGCCGCTCGAATCTTCGAGCGCCAAGACATCTTGCGGGGCAAAATGATGTTGATGACACAAGCCCGCCACCCGTAAGCGCTGCGATTCACTTAAATCTTGGCCTAACTCAGTATTCGAGAGGAACTGGGCAATTTCTCCAACATCAAGATCACGCTGCTGTTGTACTTGATCGTTTGGCAGGCTTGGCAAAATTGGCAAGCCCAAAAATGAGGCAATATAGCGCATCGTGGTTTCATATTGCTCAAAATGCGGCCAATGCCCAGCATTTGGAATCAAGCGCAAATCAGCTTGCGGCCATTCGTCGGCTACCGCACCAGCATCACGCAACGGCACAGTATTATCCTCAGCACCCCAAATCACTTGAGCTGGCGGCTGAATTTGCTTGAGTTTGCCACGCAGATCGCCCATTTTCATCGCTTCGTAGCAAGCGGCGCGAACTCTGCCTTGGCCTGGCCGCCGCGCATCAGCGCGAATCCGATCATAATCTTGCTGCGAAATTGCGGCGCGTTCAGCAAAGAGAATCGGCTTCATCAATTGATTGATATAGCTTAACGGCGTATTTTCGAGATAACTCAAAATTTTGCCGCCCAATCGCGTGCGTTCGAGCAAAATATGCGGAGCCACAAACAAATTGATAAAGGTTGATAGTCGCCCGCTGACCACTGGATTGAGCAAAATCAAACGTTCGACCAGCATCGGGTGGCGCAGGGCTAAAGTCATGGCAATTTGGCCGCCCATCGAATGCCCAAGCACCACGACAGGCCGATCGCTGGCTTCCTCGATCAATTTGGCCATCAAATCGGCATACCAATCGATGGTAATTGGGTGTTTGGGCGCAGGCGACCGCCCATAGCCAGGCAAATCGACCGCCATATACGAATAGCGTGTGCCCAGAGCTTGCAACAGGGGAGTCCAAGTAAACCATGAACTCGACCAGCCATGAATTAATAAGGCGACGGGGGCATTACGGCGATTATCGCGGATATGCAGTTCCTGTCCGTCGATGACATAGGTTGACATGCACTACCCTCATTGCAGGAACAATTACATAATTGGGCTATTGTAGCATATTGAGGCAAGTGGGTTCCCTAGATACGAGGCTAGTTAGTAGAAGTTAGGGGTTGGTTGTTGGGGGTCGGGGATCGGGCGACGAGCAATCACAGAGATCATGAAGGGTCAAGGGTTTCGTGAGCACGCAACCACGAAGAACGCGAAGAGCACGAAGGGGGAAGATAAATAAAGATCGGAATAGCTTGAATATAGACTAAAAAGCCTGATTTTACCGTCTTTATTAGAATCATTCTCATTATGTGACTAAAGTTACAGAAGCATGGCGAGGAGCTTGCTACACTAACTATAGAAAACAAGTATGAAGTTTACGCCTCAGCGCGAAGGAGTATCAACAATGGCCTACGTAATTGCAGAACCATGTGTCGGCACCAAAGATTCAGCCTGTGTCAAAGTTTGCCCAGTTGACTGTATCTATGAAGGTGAAGACCAATACTATATCAACCCCGACGAATGTATCGATTGTGGCGCTTGTGAACCAGAATGCCCAGTCAGCGCAATTTTCTCAAGCGACAGTGTACCCGAACAATGGGCCTCATACACCCAAAAGAACGTCGATTTCTTCGGTTAGTTCTGAGCGAAGCCAACCGACTCTCAGGGACACGGACATTTCCGTGTCCCTGTTATTTATTAAATTGAGGTTGCGATGCTGCGTTTTCCGGTAGTCTGTTTTGATGTAGGCTTTACGTTGCTCGATGAGCGGGTTGATGCTCACGATTTAATTGGCGAGGTGCTGCAAGAATTAGGTTTGCAGGTTGAACCTAATTTGATTCGCGATGCCCGCAAGGCCACCAATCGTTGGTATCATCAGCGTTATCATTCGCTCGATAATAACGATTGGAGTTCCGATGCCACAATTCGCACGCTTTGGCTCGAATTCTATCAACATCTATTCGATCAAATCGATCCCTCGCTGGATCACGCACGGCTTGGCGATCGTTTGATTGCGCACTATGAGCAGCCCGAAAATTGGGTTCCCTTCAACGATGTGCGCGAAACCCTCGATAGTTTGCATGCTAAAGGCATCCGCATTGGGATTGTCTCGGATTGGGCCAGCAGTTTACGGCCAATTCTGACTTACAACAAACTGTTGCCTTACTTCGATTTTGCGGTTATTTCGGCGGATGCTGGCTATGCCAAACCCATGACCGACCTCTATCAACTGGCAATCAAGCGATCTGGCGTTGCCGCTGATCAGATTATTCATATTGGCGATAGTTATTATGCTGATGTATTGGGCGCACGCGCAGTTGGCATGCAAGCGGCGTTAATCGACCGTCACAAGCGCATTCCCAAAGCCGATTGTCCAATTCTGCACGATTTACGCGATTTGTTGCCGTTGGTTTGATCGAGAAATTGGACCAGTTTAGAAAATATAAGCTATTGAATAGGATCAGAGAAATTTTGAGAGAGGAGTATGTTTATGCTGCTTGATTACGCCGCATCACCAAGCGTTGGGAAACTGGTGAAGTTGCTTGAGCTTCATGGGCTGTAATTGCCGCTTGAGCCGAGGCAAAATAGGTTTCCATATAAGCATCAACGCGAACTTGGTTACTAAGGTAATATAGAATCGCAGCATAAATCGTTGTTAAGGGTAATGATGGAAATTCTAGGCCGATCATCTCAGGACTGTATCCATCATGATAATAGGGCAAAATATGGGCAAGATCAATCCGATGCCCGCGAATCCGAATTGCCCCATCCGCACGAAATTCAAAAAAATCTTCAATATTCATCATCATGACGCTCCTTTTGCGCAATAGATAATCATTATTATAATGCGATTTTGGACATTCGACATTCATTAAATTGGTAGTCAATTAGCGAGGCGCAAACGCAGTACCAAAACTGGCGGAATTTCGCTAAAATTGGCCCATGAAAATGGGTGGGTGCTGGTTGTACCTGTTGGATAGCGCGGCTCTAGCAATCCATCAACCACAAATCCTGCTGCAAATGCAATGCCCAGTAAGCTTGTGAGCGACCGATGAAAATTGAATTGGGCACTTGGCTGACCAGCTACCCCAACCCCTTGATGCACCGTTGGCGTGAGATAATTGCCAATTTGTAGCCGTGAATGGGTTTCGACCTCGCCTTGCGCATTCTCAAATTGCTCGACAATTTTGCGGTTGTGCGGGGTTTGAAAACATGGATGGACTGTCGCCAGCACAAAACGGCCTTGCGATTTGAGCAATTTGGCTGCTGCTTGAAATAACGGCTCAATCGTGGGCAAATCCATCAGCACCATCGTCGAAACTAAAGCATCAAAACTGCTAGCACCTAACGCCAATAATTGGGCCAAATTAGTAGCATCAACAACCTGATATTCAAGCGTAGCCGGGTTTGGATACTGCTTGGCACGTTCGATTAGGCTGGTGCTAGCATCGACTGCCAGCACCATTGCCCCCAATTCAGCCAAATGTCGCGCAAAGAGACCGTTCCCACAACCAATGTCAAGCACACGTTGCGCCGCTTGCAATTCCAATAAACTCAGCATTGCAGGCCGTACCAATTGCAAATGAAACCGATTGCCATCCTGACCCATTGAGTTATCCCAATGCTCAGCGTTCGTTTCCCAAACAGCATTGGATTGAGCGTTTAATTCAGGCCATTCGCTATTTGCACTCATCGAGCAGTATTCCTAATATTCTTGGGGATCGATCAGCTCGCTACAGTTAGGGATATCTTGCAAACGCTCGAAACATTGGCGACCATGAGCTTTGGCCAGTTCAAGCATCTGATCAGCGCCTGCTGAAGGGCCACCAACCCGCAACACCGCATCGCAACGAATCACCAAGCGCTCAGCAATTGGGTGAAAAACCGCATTAAAGATCTCATCGCCAATCCGTTTAGAGCCAGCCAAATCAACCATTGGCAGCGCCAACCACTCGCCAAGCACTGGCAAATGACCAGCGTTGAACAATGGCAACACATACGATTCCATCAAATGAACATTGGCCGCAATTTTAGCTGGATCGTCGCCAGTGCCAGAACGATAGGGCCCAGCAATTAAAATCATCAACGCAGCGTGATCAGCCATTAAAGCAACCTCCAAACAAAATCCTCGTTACTCTAGCATAGCTGTCAACTACTCAGGCATACGCACTTCAAGGTTATCGAATTCGCAAATTTGGCTTACTTTAGGTTGATAAGCACCACAGACTAGACCAAACAGACCCGATTTGAACAAATCATCAACCTCAATATCAGTCAGGTAGGTATCATTAAAAAGTAATGTAACTGTCTCACCTTGTACTAAAACTCCTAAACGATCAAATCCATGTTCCGATTTCTTTGGTAAGTTTGTTGAAGCAATTATCTCATTCCAATTATTCTGTTCGTAATAAAGTAATCGATAGTAATTACCAGTGATTTCAAAATAGTATTCATTAATATCTATAACTATTTTTGCATTATTTTTTCTTTGTGATAAAAATACTAAACCATAGCTACTGTTCAGCTTCACCATTGATTTCGCTTCAACGCTTACATAAAAGCCTTTTTCACGATCAACACGATACTCTGGCATCAATGAAGGAAAAATTGATATTTCATTCAAGTCCATTTCCATTTGATATAAATCTGGCCCAATAGCAAATTCCCCAGTTAGATCACCAGATTGTAACGGCCCAACCATCCATTTATGGCGGTTATCGCGAAACGAATCAGTTAATACAGTTGGCCATTGTTGCCACGCTTCCTGTGGGTTATTGATGGCAGTTGGTACTGTGGTTGGCTCTGGTGTAGCAGTTGGTTGCACAGTTGTAGCACAGCCGATCAAAATCCCACACACGACCCCAACACTAAGCCAACGAAATGGTTTAATCATAACCTTAATCCTCTCAATATTTAAATGGAATTGGAATATGCACCAAGCCATGGCCCAGCTGCTTGGCTTGGTAACTCAACTACTTCAGTTTTTTGATCATAGAGCTTAAAACCACGGGCTTGGTAGTTGGCTAAGGCCGTTGGGCCATCGAGCGTACAAGTATGCAGCCAAACCCGCGAGCTGGTTAATTGCCAAGCCTGTTGAATAACCTTAGTGAGTAAAAGCCCGCCCAAGCCTTGGCCATACCATTGCGGCAACAAGCCAAAATAGCCAATTTGGGCTGAACCATCGGCCTCTTGCACCAACTCACAATAGCCAATCGGAATACCTTGATATGTGCCGAGCCATGTTTGAATTGTAGGCTGGCGCAAATAATCGAGCCATTGTTGATACGACCAGCCGAGCCGATCAAGCCAATACCACTGCCCACCCACCGCCGTATACAAAAAGCGATTGAGTTCAGGGCTGATCCGCTGAACTTGGGCAAAACCAAAAGCTGGCTCATCGCGTGAACTTGGCTTAAGCTCGCTGATAGCCAACATCTCAAGGTAGGTTGTTGTCACTTCGCGCTGCATGGGCAACCCCTCTCGCTAAAATCATTCGTTCGGCAGATCTTGCTGCGACTCAATGCAGGTATGCTGAGGATTAATTATACCGAATGAGGTAAGCCATGCCAACCACTGAATTTTGCCTTGAATGCGGCGCTCCATTAGTTGAAGGCTTCAACTGTTGGGAGCAATTAGGGGCATTAATCGCCTGGGAATATAACGACCCAGCCTTGCATGCTCAGCACTTTTTGATTGTTGCCAGCTACAATTTGCAACACCCAGCTCAATTTACCGATATGGCAATTGAACAACTGCGCAGTGCATTCAACGATTATCTTGATCATGGGGTAAGTGCCGCAACATTACGGCAACGGGCCGCCAAAACCTATGCAGGTGCAACCCGTGTGTTGCGGCCTGAGGCTGAACGCCGACCGCAGTTGCAACAATGGGCCATGACAATTGCCGATGTCTATCTGCCTGAACAACCAGCAGGAGCAGTCGAGCGACTATTGCGTTGGGCCAGCGTTATTCAGGCGAATCAAGCGGTGGCGCAGGCTTGATAACCGCTTTGGCTAGCGCTAGACCTTCGACCGCTGTACTACCAGCAGCAATTAATGCACTAGCACAAGCTTCAAAGGTCGAGCCAGTAGTAAGCACATCGTCGATCAGCAATACATGGTTTGGGGCAGGCTGTTGACCACGCCATGCAAATGCTCCGGCGACATTGCTGGCACGAGCCTGCGCTTGCTGCCCAACTTGATGCTCGGTAGCGCGTACCCGTTGCAAATCGGTGCTCAGTGGTAATTGCCAAGCTTTGGCCAAATGACGCGCCAATAATTCAGCTTGATTATAGCCACGTTCACGTTTGCGCACGCCATGCAATGGCACAGGCATCAACACAACATCGTTCCACGCACAAAAATCAAACAACAATGGAGCCAAAATTTGGGCTAAGGGATGGGCATTTTGATATTTAAAGGCATGGATTGCAGCGCGTAGACTGCCTTGAAACGGATAAATACCCAAAGCGCGTTCCAGTGGTGAATTGGCGGCTAAAGGTTGCGGTCGTTGGGGTGGAGTCAGCGGAATACATTCGGCAAAGCAAGCGGGGCAAAATTGCGTGCCAGCCTTGCCACAGCTATAGCAGCGTGGCGGGTAAACGAGATCAAGCAAGCTATTCCATAAACGGTTGATCATCGTAGCCCCAAATCAAAAAACCCGCAAGCCAGTTGACTTGCGGGTTACGCTTTTAGGCGGTTTGTCGATTATTGGGTAGAGGCATGCGTTCCCAAACTTGCCAAATCAGCAGCAACAGAATCATCCATTGCAATGGTTGGCGCACGGCAATCATTGCGGCGACAAACGAGCGCGATGATGGAATATGCCGATAGAGCCAATCGATGGCAACCCCAGGCCACGTGCTAGCAGTCGCCAGCCAATCGCCAACCCCAACCGTGTTTGCCAAGAGATACACCCCGTAGATCAGCAAACCAAGCGCCAAGATGCTGGCAAAGCCACTGAGGCCAACGAAGGCGCGGCGTTGCAACTTCCAGTGCTTGCTGCGCACCAACATTGGTGGCATCAAACCTGGCACCAAGGCCAAGAGCTTGGCAGTCAGATCATCGGGAACACTGGTAATCATCGCTGAGCGCACGACAGTATCGAAGGCTTCGGCGCGGCGAGCACGTTGCGCACAGCTTTCACATTCAGCAAGATGGTCTGTAAGTTGTGGATCAAGCGCTTCTTCACGCAGATCATAGTTGGTACGATGTTCACAACGCTTCATGACACACCTCAGCGCCAGCCTAGGGCAAATGCAAAGCGACCGCGGTTTGGCCGTTCATCGGTAACAGGTTCACGTTTGGCGGGCAAAATTGCTTCCGATTGATTGGCACCTAAGAGCAAGGCAAGCCGCTCTTTACCACGGCGAATATAGCTTTTGACCGTATTCAGCGGTACTTCCAAAATTTCAGCAATATCATTGTACCGCAAATCGTCAAAATAGTAGAGCGTTAATGCTAAACGATAATGATCTTCCAGTTTATCCAAGGCTTGGGTTACCTCGGCCCGCAACTCGTGGTTGGTTGCCACTTCTTGCGGGTCGGCCCAACGGTTATCATCGGCAATGCTCGATAATGGATCAACGGTTTCACCATCGTCATCGGTCATTGGTGGCATCTCTGGAGCACGGCGGCCACGTTTGCGCAGCTCGTCACGCCCAAGGTTGATCACCAAACGATAGAGCCAAGTGGTAAAACGACTTTCGCCATTATACTGGCCAATCACCCGCAACAGCTTGATACAAGCATCTTGGGTTAGGTCAGCGGCATCTTCGGGCTGGCGCATCACGCTCATGGCGATGTTGTAAATATAATGTTGTTGGCTAACAATCAATGCTCCCATTGCTTCGGGGTCATTGCGTTGAGCGCGATATAAAATTTCTGTAGTTGGTTCGGCCACAGTATACAACTCCTTGCCATCAGCGTGGCTTCTGTTGCTTGAGACGCTGACCCGCAAAAAATAGTTGCAGCAATTCGCAGCGATTAATCACGATTATGCCAAAATTGCAAAATTCGCAAAATGATCTTTCGATCTGTCGCCCCTAGTCCTTTAGGACGATCACGCCAAACTGCCCCACTCGCTGGAGGTATTAGAGGTTTTAACGAAATAAGCAGGAGGTATATACCCTCACCCCAACCCCTCTCCCACGGCGGCGGGCGAGGGGCGTTTGGTTGAGTGGTTCCCCCTCGCTCGCTCGGCGGGAGAGGGGGCTAGGGGGTGAGGGCAGAACAAACTAGATGAGAATCCCACCTAATTATTACTTTTATAGGGGGTGCGGGGAGCCGTCACCGTAAGCCGAAGCGCCGTACAATCCGCACAATCCAGGCTGTTAGCAAGGGATCGGGCAAACCATTTTCGTTGAGCCACGCGCCACTTGGTTGTTGCAAATTGCGTAGCAAATTAATTGCCTGCGTCACGGCGCGGGTCATCCGTGGAATCCGTGCAATGCCCGCTGCATTCAACATTACGGCAAGGCTTGGCGCATCCCAATCGGTCGAAAGCAAATCGCCTAAGCCGCCCAACATGCGCTTGACTGGCCGACTTTCGCGGTGACCCAACAAAACGGCTGCCAACATAGCCCAACCAGTTGCCTCAACTCGAAAGCCTGGCAACAAGCCGTTATTGGCAATTTGGCCGAGCAACCATGTATTGGCTTTATCCGCCGCCACATTAACTTCGGGGTTATCCAACAAGGCTAGGCTGGCCGAACAAACAGCAGTCGTATAGATCAGCGCTGCATCCGACTCGCTATCCATCCACAAGGGCGGGCTATAGATCGCTAAATTGCTGTTTTCACGCCACCAGCCACGCGGCGATTGGGCATCGAGAATAAAACGGCTGGCCGCAGCTACTGCCGGATGATCGCTAGCCTCAAGTTCGACAAAATGGCGAATAATGTTGCAGCTATCGTTGAGTGTGCTCGGACGGCCAGTCACGCCATTCAGCGGAAAACCACCATCATCATTTTGCAAAGCGGCTAATTGATCAAGGAGTTCGTCATCTGCTGGAGTTGCCTCAAGCATGTGAGTTATTTTGGCTTGGGCTAAAACATTGCCCGATTGTTCAATCCATTGAATTGCTTCTGGAATACGCATTGATGTGCCTTAATTCTGAAAATAAAGATATGTCTATTGTACCATCAGCGAATTAGCACTGGCGGCGCGGTTTGTTTAAGCTCAACGATCTGGCCGCCACTGGTTAATTGGGGCGCTGGCCAAGCAAATTGGCCCTTGTGGCGAGCTACGCCCAATAGTTGAATGGGGTAAATGCCAGCCCGAACGTTGGCGGCACTGAACAGACCATCATGCCAATTCAAGCCTGTAGCTGAACCAAGCTGCCACTCCACACCACTCGGCGCAGCCAAACGTAGTTGTAACAATGACAGATCTTGTTCAAGCACCAAATAGCCTTGCCACAACCATTGCTCACCATAAGCCAATTGATCTTCGCTGCTGGAATGGAGCAAGTAGGCTTGGGTAGCAGGGTTTTGCCAGCTAGCTTGACTCGCCAACAAGATTGGGCCATTCGGCTCGATCTGCACGTTAAGTTGGTTGGTAATTGGCAACATTAGGCTGCTAGCTTGATCATAATCGCTCAAGGCTGCGCCATTCAAGCCCAAACGATAATCCCCACGGGTTGGAAAATCTTGTTGGGTTAGCTGAAATACCGCTACGCTACTTGGCAAATCTTCCCATGTCGTGCCATTCCAGCCCTCGGCGATCAGTTTGAGCACTTGGGCACGTAAGGCTGAACTTGGTTGGCTGCGCTCAAAAATCAAGCCGATCAGCGCCGCTTGGCGGGTGCGACTCATCCAAGCACTTGGCGTTAGGGGTTGAGCCAACATCTGGCTCACTTCAAGCAAATATTGATCGGCTTGAGGCGAATCGAGCAGCACCAAGGCATAGATCAAGCGCAAGCGTTGGGCAGTGGTTAATTGGCGATTTTTGAGCAAGCTGGTGATTTGAGCTTCAACTGTTTTGCCGCTGTGCGCCAAGGCCAACAGCATTTCGCTGCGCAAATCGGGATCAAGTGGACTAACCAAGGCTAACCAACGAGCGGCTTGATCTTCGAGTTGGCGCAGTTGGGGCGAACGTTGCTCGGTCGCAATCAGTTGCACAATCAAGGCAGTCAATTGCAAATCGCCCGCTTGCGCATCCCAACTCCAGCTGCCATTGGTAAGTTGCTGCTTGGCCAATAATTCAATCTCGGCCTGCGCAGGCTGCGCTGCATAGCGGGATAGCGCAATTCGCCCAGCCAACGTCAGGGGATCATCGCCCGGCAATTGGCTAGGCAAGGCTTGGCTGGCTTGGGCTAAACTAGCAATCACAATATTAATTGAGGCTGCTTGGTTGGCCGTCGGCACTTGCCAAGTAATATCGGTCGCTTCGGTCAACAAACGGCTTTGTTGCAAACGCACTTGGCTTGGTGGCTGAATCGTCAGGGCTTTGGTGATAATTTGGGTTTGCTGATTAACTTCAATGGTTGCGGTGAGCGTGGTCGTACCAAGGTTGGCGGCAACCAAGGCTTGAGTTGTGGTATAAATTCGGCCACTATTGCCCGTGGTTGGCTCAGCCAAGGCCGCAAGATAAGCCGAATCGACGCTCAGGCTAACGCTAGGAATCCCACCGCGAGTCGCTAGCAAATTCAAGCGAGCGGTCACGCTCAGTTGATCGCCCACAATCAAGCGTTCGGGCAACAGCATTTGGGCATCGATCAAGGGATTTGCTGCATACAACGTCGTGGCTTCGGCGCTATTCAAGCCATCACTGGCTAAGGCCTGAATCCGCCAACCCTCGCCAAATCCTTGTAAATCGAGCACTGCTTGGCCATTGCTGGCTGTGCGCACAAGCCGTTGTTGGCTAGCTGACGTTTGGATTGACTGAAAACTCAAGCCAACCATGCTGGCAACAGGACGACCAGCGCGTTGGGTTGCCAGCACCAATTGCGAACCGCTCACAACCATCGTCAAATCGAGTGGCGCAACTGCTTGGAAGGGAATTTGGCTGCTGCTACTGATTAACTGCTCAGCATCAAGCCAAGCCAAAGCTACCTCTAATTGCTGAGTATTGCTCAGACTGGGCGTAATCGCGATGCTCTGGCCCGCAACCCAAGGCTGAATCTGCTGGCGAATGCTGCTACCTTCAAACCAACTAACCAACACATTAGTAGCCGCCAGATTGGTCAGCGGGGCAAGCGCGAGTTCAGTTGTTTCGACCAAGCTACTTTGGCTCCGACCAATCAATTGATCGCTCTTGGCCCCCAACACCCACAAAGGCACTTCCACGCTGGCCGCATCTGGGCTACTGGCACGAATCAGCCACAGGCCCGCCCGCAAACCATTGGTGCGCCAAACAACTTCGCCAGCAGCATTGGTACGCAAACTTTGGGTGCTGCTAATTGCGCCTTGAACTTCGATTTGCAAAGCACGATTGCTCAAAGCCATACCCTGTTGATCGCGCAGCTGGAAGTTGATCGTGGCTGGTTGATTGGGATTGAGCAACTGTTGCTCAGCCTTGGCAGCTAATTGCGCAGGATAGTGAATTTGGCTGGGATGATAGCTAACTTGCTCACCAAGCTGAATTTCGAGCACATAATCGCCCAACAACGTTTGGCTCTGTTGATAATCGAACTGGGCAATTCCAGCGGCGTTGCTATGCCAACTGCCAGCATTCACTTGGCGATTACGCTGATCAAGCAAGCGCCACAGGCCATGTTGGCTCGGTAAATCGCTGATGATTTCAGCTGACACGATCGCATTGGTCGCTTGCAATTCGGGTAAAACTACGCGATAGGCCAAATCGGGCTGATTGACCACAAAATTTTGGCTCGCAATCACTTGGTTGGCATAGCGCAGCCGCACTTCATACAAACCAGGTTGAACATCGGCGGCCAGTTGCACCTTGGTTATCCAGAGACTTTGGCTTAGCACCAAGGTTTGTTCGGGCGCAATCGCTTGGCCACTAGGATCAAGCACTGCCAAGGTTAGGGTTGGCGTAGTCATCCCATCCGCAGCAAACTCGCTGCTGCCGATAATCGTCAGTTGTTGGTTGGCTAGGTAGCTCTGGCGGTCAAGCAGCAATTGGCTACTCAAACTTGGTGCTTGGCGTTGTGGTCGAATAATCGTTTCAGCCACAATCGGCGCTTGCGGCTCGCCGCCAAGCAAGACCAAACGCCCGCTACTGCCCTGAATTGAGCTTTGCCAAAGCCCTTGCGAATCGCTCTGGCCTGTGGCAAGTTGATTTGCACCCGCCAAAATGCTCAAATTTGCGGCGGCGACTGGTTGGCGATTGACCAGATCAACAATCCACGCTTGGGCTTGCTCAGGTGTCGCCAACAATTGCGCTCGATAGGGAGTCCAAATCAACACATGTTGCACAAGTTCGGCATTGGGAGCTTGCACTTGCAGTAATAACGCCGCTTGAGTTGGGGTAATGCTAATGGTTCGTTCAGGGCCAGCGGCAATTTGCCATTGCTGTTGCGGTTGCAAATTATAACGCTGAGGATTAAGCGGGGTTTGCGGTTGTTGCAAAGCCGCCGCCAAAACCGCCCGATCAACCGCATACAGATTCGCCGTGAGTCGGCTATTTTCGCGCCCACTCAACCGCAATTCGGCGGTAGTTTCCGGCAACAACAACGAATAAGCCGCACCTTCAATTTGCAGTGGCTGCGCTTGGGTTTGGGTGCGAAAGGTCAGCGGGGCAGAGCCAGCCAAGGTCAGCGTGTAAACTGTGCTTGGTTGCCATGCAGCACTAATCAAGGCCTGCTGATTGTTGATGTTAATCGCCACATTCGCAACTTCAGGCTCGATAAATAGTTGCTCGACAAGTTGCTGGCGCTCAGGCGTTTGGTTGAACAGCAAGCGCAGCGGATCATCAACGGCTAAACTGCCACCACGGCCTGGCACTGAGCCAATTAATTGCAAGTTGGGTTGAATTTGCCAAACTTGGGTGATTGGCTGGCTGAGTTGTAGGCTGGTAGTCAGCGTTTGAGCTGGCCAAGCTGCCTCAGGCAAGGCTTGAATGATGGTTTGTGGTTGGGGATCAGGCTGATATTGCACCTGCCAGGTTGTGCTCACAGCGGGAGTAAATTGAATTCGTTTGATCAATTGTTGGGTTGTGGTTTGATCAAGCAAACCCTCAAAGGCCCATTCCAAGGCTTGATCAGCCTGAAGGGTTTGGGTCGTTGGCGGAGCAATCAGGTTTGGCTCGCTCACCTGCACTTGCCATTCGGTGGTCTGAACCGGAATTCCCAGCAGATCGTTGAGATCTTGCAGCTTGAGTTGATAGTGCTGACCAATCTGCCATTGCGCCTGCACCAAAACGCTACGATCATCGAGCCAACGCACTTGGCTAGCAGCATTTGGCTCGATGCTTAATTCAGCTAAGCCCCGCTCAGTTTGGCTGGCATAATCGATCATCGCCCGATTGAAACGCAACAAAATCGGGGTATTGGGGGCAATAATCGCATTGGGTAGCGGTGAGCGAAACACTAACAGCGGGGCAGGAGCGGCGGTAAATTGGGTTGTCACGGTTGTTGCCAGGGTTTGGCGCAACATCGATTGGGCGGTTGGGCGTAATTGCACCGTCACGGTTGTGCCTGGTGTCCAGCCAAATTCAGGCTGCCAACGGGCACGGGCGCGGCCTTCCCAATGCCAACGTCCACGCACCGGCGGCGTAATCACCAAAGCATCCTCGACGCTCGAACGATCCATCGGCAGATTGAAATTAAATTCCAAGGCCGTGGCTGGCGGCAATTCGCGGCTACCAGCCAACGGCGTTAAGCGCAAAACACTTGGTTGCGGAACCCAGCCAGCGATACTCGCCACGATTACGCCAAGCAGCGCCGTGCCCAACAAACTAATTGTTGTTAGAAGCCAACGCCACCACCATCGTGCTAGTTTTTCGAGCAATCGCATAGCTCACCTTAGTGCTTCAACGCTGACCCACCCATTCTTGCGAACCATCGGTCCAGTGCTCACATTTCCAAATTGGCACAACCACCTTGATTTGATCCATCAGCCAAGCCACCGCAGCAAATGCCGCGCCACGATGGGCCGAGCCAATTGCAATCAGCACGGCAGTTTCGCCAATTTGCAACACGCCAACCCGATGGTGAATCGCGACCTTGCCAATGCCAAATTGGACTTGGGCTTGCCGCGCCAACAAGACTAGTTGCTGCTCAGCCATCTCGGGATAGGCTTCGTACTCCAAGTAGGCCGTAGCTCGCCCACCAAAGTTATTGCGAGCCACGCCTTCAAACAGCACAATCGCCCCATGGCCGGGGTCGCTGACCAACTGGCGCAACGGCTCGGGTTGCAAAACTGCCTCGGTTACCAAAAATGCTTGCACTCTAGCCCCCACTCACTGGCGGAATCAAGGCCAGTTCGTCGTTGGGCTGAAGCGTCGCCTCAAGCGTCACATATTGGCGATTGATCGCATACGCTAAGCCAGTTAAAGGCAATTTGGGATGCAATTCAGCTAATTGCGCCAGCGCTGTGCCAACTGTCGCAGTCTCAGCCACATCCAAATTCAGACTTGATTGATTGAGTGCTTCACGCAAGCCAGCAAATAAACGAATGCTAATGATCATACAGGCCTCGGCGTGCGGCGCATTGGAATGCCTTGATTGGCCAAATATTCTTTGACGGCTTCGACCGTGTAGGTGCCAAAGTGGAAGATCGAGGCAGCCAAGACGGCATCGGCTTTGCCTTCGTGCAATGCGGCGAGCAAATGTTCGGGCTTGCCAGCACCACCAGAGGCAATCACAGGCACGCCAACTTGCTGGCTAATCGCCGATAATAATTCGTTATCGTAGCCCGCGCCAGTACCATCGGCATCCATGCTGTTGATCACCAACTCGCCAGCACCCAAATCGACCACTCGTTTGGCCCATTCAATTGCATCCAAGCCGGTTGGCCGTGGATCGCGCCCAGTATGGGTGAAAACATTCCATTGGCTGGGTTGGCCTGGCTCGTTGATCCGACGCGCATCCATCGAAAGCACAATGCACTGTGAGCCGAAACGCTTGGCTCCATCTTCGATTAATTGCGGGTTGAGCACCGCAGCGGTATTGATCGAAACTTTATCCGCGCCAGCCCGCAACATTCGATACATATCATCGACCGTGCGAATGCCACCACCAACCGTTAGCGGAATAAAGACCTGCCGTGCCACATTCTCAACCACTTCGACCATAATATTGCGCTCATCGGATGAAGCGGTAATATCGTAAAACACCAATTCATCAGCGCCCGATTCGTTGTAGAAGGCTGCTAATTGCACTGGATCACCAGCATCGCGATGGTTGAGAAAGCTGATGCCCTTGACTACACGCCCAGCCTTCACATCCAAACAAGGAATAATTCGCCGTGTCAGCATGCTTAGATCTCGCTTCCACGTTCCAAAATTTCGCTTTGGGCAATTTGCAAACGGCCTTGAATTGCCGCCAACATATCGCTCAGCGCTTGCACTTCGCGCCGCTCAAAATCTTGCATGCGGCTCAAATTGGAAATTTGGGCATCTTCGAGGCGGTTTTGGGTACGGCTGAGCTTCGATTCATACTCATGACACCAGGTATCAATCCGCTCCAACGAACCCATAATTTGGCGAAGATGGGTTTCATCAGCACTGCGCAATTCATCAAGCTGCTCGTTATGTTGACCGCGTAATTCTTCCAAGCGTTCTTGGTTCATCAAGAAGCGCTCGGTACTGACCCGCTCGATCCGCTTGATTTCGGCGATCATATCGGGCAGTTGGGCACGTACAACCTCAATTTGCTCAGGCAATGGTTCGATTTGGGCTTCCAAACCTTTTTGCAAATCCTCAAGCCGCTCAAAGCGCGAACGCAACTCGCGAATACCTTCGCCAATATCGATCACCATTTGTTGGGTTTCGACGGCTTGGCGACGCATTTGTTGCTTTTCAATTTGCACATCTTCGCTAAGTTTGCGCATATCTTGCACAGTTTCAGCATCGGCAGCCCGCAAATGCTCGATCTGGCCGCCCAACGAACGATAATGCTCAGTTTGCTCACGCATCCGCGCCTCAAAATCGCTCATGCGCTGTTCCATCAATTCAATTCGGGCAAACCAGCTTTGTGATGTTTGCAAATCTTGTTTGCGATGCTCTTGCTGTTGGGCCAACGAAAGCTGAATATCACGAATTGGCTTGACGCTATCGTCCATGCGCACAGTGCTGTTAGCAATTTCCTTGCGCAAGGTGGTCAATTCGCGGCGATAGCTTTCCAAGGTTTGGGCTTGCTCTTGGGCTTGACGCTCGATCATGCCTTGCAATTGAGCCACGACCGCCTCAGATTTACGCGATTGCTCGGTTGACCACGCGTACTTGCCGTTTACGTCTTTGATTTGACGACGTAATTCATCGATTTGATTCTGGAGATAGAGCAATTGCGATTGCTCTTGGGCGCGTAAACGCTCCTCTTCATAACGAGCAGTAATATCTTGTTTCGATGACGACACGTTTAGCCTCCGTGTTCAATCGTTTGAATTGCCGAGGCCAGATCGATATGGCCTGTATAAAGTGCCGTGCCAATAATTGCCCCGCTAATGCCCAGTTCAGCCAAACGCGCCAAATGTTCAACGCGGGCGATGCCGCCAGAAGCGATAATTGCTGGGCCATTGGGGGTTACCAAGGCGGCAGTTTGAGCATAATTTGGTTCGCTCAAGGTGCCATCACGGCTAATATCAGTATAGATGATCCGCGCAACTCCGAGTTGACCCATTTGTTCAGCTAGTTCAGTTGCGCGTTGACGGCTGCTCGCCAGCCAGCCTTCGGTCGCCACGACCCCATTGCGGGCATCGATACCAATCGTAATCGCCTTACCATATTGGCGCACCAATTCGGCCACCAATTCAGGGTTGCGCACCGCTACCGTGCCCAAAATCACATCGCTCACGCCAAGCTCAAAAGCGGCGGCAATACTGGCGGCATCGCGCAAGCCACCACCAAGTTGCACAGGCACACTGACCGCTTTGGTGATTGCAGCAATCGTGCTGGTTTGAGTTGGGCGACCAGCTTTGGCTCCATCAAGATCAACAATGTGAATACGGGCAGCGCCGGCTGCTTCCCACTGCTGCGCGACCGCCACCGGATCATCGCCATAGACGGTGGTTTGTTCAAAATCACCTTGCACCAGCCGCACACAACGGCCATCGCGCAAATCGATTGCTGGTATAAGTTGCATGGTTCTCCTAAAAGTCATTGGGGATCGGGTTTTGGGGGTTGGGGATCGGCTATGTTTGCCAAACCAGCCCAGTTTTATACGATCCTGCTGCGCTCTATCATCGCCTTGTTATAGCTCTATAATATTGAGATTGCTTGAATGTTACGCCCGATCCCCGACCCCTGAACCCCGACTCAGTGCCAATTCAACCCAATTCCCCAGCAATTTTAGCCCCCATTGGCCGCTTTTTTCGGGGTGAAACTGGACAGCAGTAATATTATCGCGGGCAATCGCTGCCGGAAAATTCAGACCATACTCGGTACGGCCAGTGACCAAAGCTACATCGTCAGTTGCTAAATAATAGGAATGCACAAAATAAAATTCAGCTCCGTTGGGAATCCCATCCCACAAGGCGCTGCCATCGTGCTGCACGCCGTTCCAGCCAATTTGTGGTACTTTCAAGCCTTGATCGAAGCGGCGAATCGTGCCTGGCACTAAGCCAAGGCATTCGTGCAAGCCAAATTCTTCGCTTTGCTCGGCCAGCACTTGCATACCCACACAAATGCCCAAAAATGGCGTTCCGCGAGCAATCACCTCGCGAATTGCTGAATCCATGCCCATTTCACGCAACGAGCGCATGGTATCGGCGGTTGCGCCAACGCCAGGCAAAACCACTGCCTGCGCCGCCCGTACTGCCGCTGGATCAGTCACCACTTCGATCGGGGCTTGAACATATTCCAAGGCTCGCACTGCATTGGGCAAGTTGCCAGCTCCATAATTGATCACTGCAATCATAAGTGTCCTTGTATGTATTGCGGGTCGGGGATCGGGGGTTGGGGATCGGTCTGGGATGGGCTATGGGCTAGTTTGAAATTCCAAAACGTTCCGATAGCCAAGCGTCAATAGCCTATTCCCAAGCCCAGCCCCCGATCCGCGATCCCTATGTTCTATATTCTTATGTGTAATGGTTCATAGGATGAACAACCAGTTCTAACCGTCCCTCACCCCCAGCCCCTCTCCCACTGCGGCGGGCGAGGGGAGCACTCCGAGCGTGATTCCCCCTCGCCTGCTGGGCGGGAGAGGGGGCAAGGGGGTGAGGGAATCACGCCGTGGTTAACCCTAGAATCCAGTACCTCTATGCTCTATGTTCTTCATCCCTATTTTGATTTTTGCCTTCTGCCTTCTGCCTTCTGCCCTCATAATTCATCCCTTCAAAAGCGGATGTTCGCGGCGGAGATGCTCGATCAGCCAGGTAACATCGGGTTCTGGGGTATGACTGACTTCTTGATTGAAAATCGGGGCAGGCTGACCAGAAACCCATGTTTGCAGCGTTGCAGTGAGGCTTTGAGCGAGGGCTTCGAGGTTGTAACCACCCTCAAGCAAGCCCACCAAGCGTCCATCGCAGCACTCGGCGGCTAAATTATACACGATCGACGATAGCTGGGCATAACCGCCAGTGGAGAGTGCCAAATTCCCCAATGGGTCGTAAATATGCGCATCATAGCCCGCCGAGATGATCAATAACTCAGGCTTGAAGCGCCGAATAGCTGGGGCAATCGCTTGTTCAAACACCAGATGAAAACCCATATCGCCAGTTAATGGGCGTAATGGCAAGTTAAGGGTCGTGCCCAATCCAGCGTTCGCGCCCATCTCCTTCCAATGACCTGAGTTGGGCCAAAGCGGCCAGCCATGGGTCGAGATGTAGAGCACATCGGGGTTTTGGTAGAAAATATCTTGGGTTCCGTTGCCATGATGCACGTCCCAATCCAAAATTGCCACTCGTTTGAGGCCATATTCACGTTGAGCAAAGGCCGCCGCAATCGCCGCATTATTGAACAAGCAAAATCCCATAGCTTGGTCGGCGGTCGCATGATGGCCTGGTGGGCGAACCAAAGCAAAACTATTGGCATGCCGACCACTGAGCACTGCATCAGTCGCGACAATCGCGCCGCCAGCAGCAAGTTGGGCAATCTCGACCGAATCTGGCAAAATATAGGTTTCAGCATCAGCCCAATCGCCAAATTGGGCCATCCGTTGTAGGGTTGGCAAATGGCTTGGCACATGCACCGCCTCGATTTCAGCAGCAGTTGCATGGCGTGGTGCAAGCGGGGTTAAGTGCTGTTGCAATTCATAATCAGCTGCCAGCATGGCATGAATCGCCCGTAGCCGATTGGCATTTTCGGGGTGCTCAGGCTGATCGTGGTCGAGATAATGATCGTGTGAAATGAGAGCGAGGCTCATACGCGAAAGCTCCTCAGCGAACAATACTAGGCCTAGCTTAATCGAGGGCTGGCAAGCCTGCAACCAACCAACGATGGAATTTAGGCTAGATTTTATTTATCAACCACAGTTCGTTGCTCGACTAGCAATAGCTTGCCCTTGCTAAATTGTCATTTTAGGGGGTGCAGGGGGATGAAAACACCCTGCGTTCCCCGCCTTGAGGCGGGGCGGAGGGGTGGTGATCATGTCAAAGCTTCAAAATTCATTGATATCGATAATTCCCTGATGACGAGTGGATCAAGCCAAGCAGCGTTTTGAAAAAACTCAACATTGCCCAAGCAACATCCGTCCTAAGACCGATCATGGGTAGCAAAATGCTTTGTTACAATCAATGTTCTGCACCAGCCGCCCCCCAGTTTTGGGTTTGGGCGGCATTTCGCCGTGCAACTCATCCAGCTTAATTAGGAGGCATTGCAATGCGGGTAGGCTTAGATTTCGGAACAACTAATACGACCGCAGCAATTTACGACGGCGCAAACGTAAGCTTGGTTCCGCTAGACTCCGTAGCGGCAAATCCCAATGTGTTACGCACTGCCTTATTTATCACGCCCGAAGGCCAGCAACGGATTGGCCGCGCGGCAATTAATGCCTTTACTGAGGGCAACGTTGGCCGCGAAATCGTCTACGAGCGACGCTATCTTGGCACAGTTACCAACACCTATGCAGGGGTTGGCACAATCACGCAGGCCGTCGAAGGCTTGGTCGATAGCAACCCACCAGGCCGTTTATTTCAATCGATCAAAACCATGCTGCGCGATCCATCCTACATCAAAACCAATGTGTTTGGCCAAGAAACGACCCTCGAAGAATTGATCGCCAAAATCCTACGGGCAATTCGCCGTGAGATCGAACGTTTCACTGGCGAGAAAATTAGCGCGATTACAGTTGGGCGGCCTGTGCACTATGCCAGCACAGCGGAAGGCGATGCGTTGGCGATTCGGCGGATGCGTGAGGCCTGCGAATTGGCCGATTTGCCAAATGTGAGTTTTATGCCCGAACCTGTCGCGGCAGCCCATGCCTTTGCTGCCAGTCAACGCGAACGCCGCAATATTATCGTCTTCGACTTTGGCGGCGGGACGCTCGACGTAACCGTAATGGCAATTGATGGGGCCAAACGCCAAGTGCTAGCGACCGATGGTGTGCCAATTGGCGGCGATGTGCTCGATAGCAAAATTGTTACGGGAGCCTTACGCCAATATTTTGGTGATGGCGCTCGACTTGGCCCACGCAAATTGCCCTTGCCCGCTGCTTTGATGGAGCACCTCGACAATTGGCAAAATATTCTCGAAATGCACACACCCAAAATGCTCGACATCATCGAAGAATCGGTGCGCACCAGTGATAAGCCCAAAGAACTCAAGGCCTTGCGCTCATTAGTCCGCGAAAATTATGGGTTGGTGCTGTATGAGCATGCGGAAGAGGCTAAACGGCGGCTTTCCAGCGAACGCCAAGTTGAAATTAGCATGCATGTTAAAGATATTGATTTTGATCATTTGCTGCCACGCTTTGAATTTGAGCGCCTCGTTGGCCCCGAAGCTCGTGCCATCGGTGATTGTGTTGATCGCACGGTTCGCGCGGCTGGCTTGAGCCACGAGCAAATTGATGTAGTGTTGCGCACCGGCGGTTCTTCGCGGATTCCGCGTTTTATCAAATTATTAGCCGACCGCTTTACCGAAGATCGGCTGCGTGAGCAAGATCCATTTACCAGCGTCGGGGCAGGCTTAGCCGTCGCTGCCTACGAAGGTTTGGGCGAAGCTAATTAAATGGTGGTAGTTGCCAAGGCTTGGTATCAAAACTGCCAAGCCTTAGCGATCTCAGCTATAATGCAACTAGCTTTAGTCGGGAGTATGCGTGATGGTCAAACAAAAAATCTTATCCACCTTCAGCAATATCACCAAAGTTCGCGCCCAAGTTGAGGCTTATCGCCAGAAATTCCAAGATTTGCGGCCATGGTGGCCTGTGTTGATTCCGTTTTTGTTGTGGCGGGGCAAACGAGCCTACGACCAAGAGATGAAAAACGTTGGCATCAAATTAGGCGAGGCTGCATTACAAAAAGCCCAAGAACAGCACAAACTGCAAGAACAACAAGCCAAATTGATCGAAACCCAAGAGAAGATCAACCAACGCAGCAACAAAAAGGGACGGAAATAATTCCGTCCCTTGGGTTTATCACGTGAAGTTCAGCTTTTAGCCGAGGTTACGAATCACCCCAACCACACGGCCTTGCACTTCCACATTGGTTGATGGATAGTACATTGCTTCCATGGTAACGTTGGCTGGTTGCAACCGCACGCGGTCACCTTCCCAGTAGATCCGTTTCAAAGTAACTTCGTTTTCATCGCGAATGCGGGCTGCAACCATCTCGCCATTTTCGGCGGTTGCCTGATAGCGCAAGAGCACAATATCGCCATCGGCAATCAAGGCATCGACCATCGAATAGCCTTTGACTCGCAAGGCATACACATCGCCCAGCTTATCGTTGCCAACAATTTCCTCGGGCACTAACACCGAATCGTCGGAGTTGGCCGAATCGTTGGGCACTGGAATAGGCTGACCAGCGGCAATTACGCCCAGCACTGGCACGCGTTGGCCACCAAGCACGGTTGGCAGTGGTTGCTCAGCATTGATCAATTCGATAGCTCGCGAGATATTACCTTCGCGGCGGATATGGCCTTTGCTTTCGAGGGCGCGTAAGTTATATGCAACCACCGAGGTTGATGAAATACTTAACTCGCGTTGAATATCGCGAATCGCCGGAGCATAGCCATTTGTGCGAATAAATTGCTTGATGTAATCATAGATCCGTTGTTGGCGTTGCGATAATCCGCTCATTGAAGCGCCTTCCTTTCAGGGCCGACGAGGCTGTGGGTATTCAGCCATACACGAATAGACGTTCTAGTCTTTATTATAGAAAAATACATATGTTCTGTCAACTAGGATGTTCTACTTTTTACAAATTAAGGGATGATATTCGCTATTTTAGGGTTAAATCTTAATGTATATTTATAGAATTCACGAATCCTATCGTACTATTTCGAAGGATGGCTATGATTAAAAAAGAAATCAAACCTGTTACAGGGAATTTCTTAAACAACTTTTGGGGTATTGGAGCTAAACATGCCCTCTATCATAAAGATGGAAATTGGTATCACCAACTTAAGAAATTTCCTGGTGTGCTTTTTGATGCCCATGGGTATATTCTCTTTGAAACAGATGACGAATTTTTTAATTCGCCATCTCTTCGCATACGCAAAGATGTTAGAGTACCACAAGGTATTGCCTCAATAAAAGAATATATTAAGTTAAGTAAAAATTTACCAATTGAAACTATTAGCCGCATTAAAGTTAACAATAAGCCAGCAGGAAATCGGTTAACGCGCAGAACAATTAATACTATTGATCGTATTCAGCGAGATACCAAAGTTAGTTCGTGGGTAAAATATATTTATAACTATGCTTGCCAAATCTGTGGCATCAGGCTCCAAATTGGTCAAGATAAATTTTATGCTGAATGTCATCATATTCGGCCATTAGGTGGAGTTCATCAAGGCGAAGATATTGTAGAAAATGTATTATGTGTTTGCCCTAATCACCATGCTTTATTAGATTATGGAGCAATTAGAATCGATTTTTCTACATTACACTCCCATCCAAACCATCTAATCGATCCTGAAAGTGTCGATTATCATAACAATAATCTATCCAACACTTAAATTATGTAAATTTGCAGTAAAGGCAATTATGGAATTACCAAGCTTTATTTTCCCATTATTAAAACGCTTTCGCTTACCACCACGCTTGCACTGGCTCGCGGCCAATCTGATCAACCCGCACTTTCTGCTGGGCGTGGCAGGCATTATCACCGACGAGCAGGGGCGGTTATTATTATTCCATCACACCTATCGCCGCTCGCATCCGTGGGGCATGCCTGGCGGCTGGATGAGCAAAGGTGAATCGCCGCTCGAAACCCTCGAACGCGAAGTACACGAAGAATCGGGCTTGCACGTTCGCGCTGAACGCTTGGCATTAATTGGCGTTACTCGTGATCGCCCAAAATTTGAGTTTGTAGTGTGTGGCAAGCTGGTTGGTGGAACATTCCAAGCCTCACGCGAGGTTGATCAAATGGGTTGGTTTGCGCCTGATCAATACCCAGCTTTAGCCCCATTCCATCAGCATATTTTGCAGCAATGGCGCGACCAACCCAACCATGAAGTCGGTTGGTACGAAGCCCCATGGATTATCGCCCACCCGCGCTAGCCCCAAACAGCCACTAAACTATTGAGTTTGAGGCGAATACAATGGAGCAATCGATTGTTGTTTTTGGCGATCTTAATCTTGATACTAGTGTTTCGATTGGGCAATTTCCACTGCATGAAGGCGATACACTGTTTAGCTTCGACGGCATTAGCGATGCGATTGGCGGAGCAGCGGCCAATGTTGCGGTTGGCTTAACTGCGCTGGGGCATCAGGTTCATTTTGGCAGCGTGGTCGGCCAAGATCGCATGGCCGAGCTAGTGCAGCAACTAGCACAAGCCAAAGGTTTAGCCACCAACTCCATTCGCCCCGATTGGCCAACGACCTCGCGCACAGTTGTATTAATTGATGCTGCTGGGAATCGTCAGTGCATCAACGACCCCAAAGCAGTGCATCGTTATCGTTACCCCGAAGCGGCGTTACCCACGCTATTTGAACAAAGCCAGTGGGTCTATTGCTCAACTCAAAACTGGTGTCGTTACGTTGCCCAAGCCGCCCGTGACGCAGGCAGCACGGTCATTGTCGATGTACAAGCCTTGGTTGATATTGACGAATATCACCGTGATTTTCTGCAAGCTGCTTCGATTATTATCCTTAGCACCGAGCAACTGGCCATGCATAGCCATGAATTCATGCGCCGCCTATGGCAACAATTTGAGATTGACATCGTGGTAGCAACCCATGGCAATCATGGCGCAACCCTCGGCGTGCGAGCAACCAACACAATCGAGTATCAGCCAGCCTTTGAGCTTGGGTCAGTTGTTGATAAAACAGGGGCAGGCGATGCATTTTGTGCTGGCTTTATTGCTGGTTTGGCTAGCGATTTAACTCCACGCCAAGCTCTGAGTTTTGGGCAATACGTGGCTGCTAGCAAAATCGCAATCAAAGGCTCAACCAATGGCTTTCCTGAGCGAACCCATGTGTTGCAAGCATTAGCGCAATTGCCAACATAAACTGTCACCGCTTCGTCATCTTTAATCCTATTGTTTGCTAGCCCCCCTCGTTACAATTGAGCACAACACAGATGGGGACAACAGCAATGACGCACGTAATCAAAATTAGCGGCTACGAAGTAGATCACGCTGATTCACTGCAAACATTAATTAGCGCCTTAAGCAGCATCGACGATCAAGTGGTTTTAATTCATGGTGGTGGCAGCATTTTGCCGCGCGTCTTAAATGCTATTGGCGGCACGAATCATCCGGCGGCGGCTGAAATTGCGGCCATGGCGTTGCGTGGCGGGATCAATCCGCGTTTGGTTGCTGCGCTGACCCAACATCATTTACAAGCAATCGGCTTATGTGGCTCGGATTTAGAATTGATGTATTTGTTGCCCAAAAGCGATGAGCCAATCGTGCGCTTTGAGGTGTTGCACTATTTGCTAGAGCAGGCTTGGTTGCCAGTTTTAGCTCCGCTGGCGATGGAAAGTGCCACAGGTGCGGTGAAATTGCTCAACGCCGACACGGCAGCCCAGATGATCGCCTCGGCGCTAGCCGCTGATCAATTAACCTACATTGTGCAAACGCCAGGGGTTTATGCCAGCGGGCGGCGCATTAGTGGTATTTCAGGACGACAATGCGAACGCTATATTAAACAAGGCGCATTCGATGCCACCTATACCTCGGTTGTCAAAGCCGCCTCATTGGCTGCTCCACACGTTGGGCGGGTGCGCATCACCGATCTTAACGGCTTTTTGGATGGGGTTGAAACCGTTGTTGTAGCCTAGGCAACAGGGGCGAGGGGTCAGGATTCAGCATAGCCGAAACCGCAAAGGGTACAAAGCTTATTTTTTGATCCACGAAGGACACGAAGGGCACGAAGATTTGGCTATTGGCGTTTGGCTATGGGCTAAGACATGTTCCTATAGCCTATAGCATTATTCCCTATGTTCGATGTTCTTTGCTCTATGTTCTAATGTCCATTATGATTTCTGCCTTTTGCCTTTTGAATTTATGCTCGATAGGTCGCGAAACCGCTACCCAGCGAATGGACAGAGCGTGGTATGATGGGGCATAAACATTCGTGTCCCTTGAGGAGGCTTCTCAATATGGCACTCATTACGCACGTTCGCGGTCGCGAAGTTCTCGATAGTCGAGGTAACCCGACCGTTGAAGTTGAAATCGGTTTGGAAGATGGCACGCTTGCCCGCGCAATTGTTCCTTCGGGCGCTTCAACTGGCGCACACGAAGCAGTCGAACTGCGCGACGGCGACAAAAGCCGCTACGGCGGTAAAGGCGTGCTCAAAGCTGTAAAGCATGTCAATGAAGATATTGCTGAAGCCATCGAAGGCTTAGAGGCACTTGATCAAATTACGCTTGACAAGACCTTGATTGAGCTTGATGGCACTAAAAATAAAGGTAAACTTGGCGCTAATGCAATCTTAGGGGTTTCATTGGCCACTGCCAAAGCTGGCGCATTGTCAGTTGGTTTGCCGCTCTATCGCTACCTTGGCGGGGTTTTCGGTCATACCTTGCCAGTCCCAATGATGAACATCTTGAATGGTGGCAAGCACGCCCAAGATAGCACCGACTTCCAAGAATTTATGGTGATGCCAGTCGGCGCTCCATCGTTCCGCGAAGCTCTACGCTGGGGTGCAGAAATTTACCACACGCTCAAGAATGTGTTGCACGACCGTGGCTTGGCCACCAATACTGGCGATGAAGGTGGTTTTGCGCCATCGTTGCCATCAAATGAAGCCGCTCTCGAAGTAATCGTCGAAGCGATCCAAAAGGCTGGCTACACCCCAGGCAAAGATGTCATGTTAGCGCTCGACCCAGCATGTAGCGAAATCTACGAAAATGGCATCTACAACTTGGCCCGCGAAGGCCGCAAACTTAGCTCCGAAGAAATGGTGGGCTACTGGGAAAATCTGGTCAACAAATACCCAATCATTTCAATCGAAGACGGTTTGCACGAAGACGATTGGGGTGCTTGGTCGTCGTTGCGCCAACGTATCGGCGATCGTGTGCAGTTGGTCGGCGACGATTTGTTGGTAACCAACGTCGAACGGCTCAACCGTGCGATCAAAGAAAACTCAGCGAACAGTATTTTGATCAAGCTTAACCAAATTGGCACCTTGACCGAAACCCTCGACGCAATTCAAATGGCCCAACGTGCTGGTTGGACGGCAATTGTCAGCCACCGCTCAGGCGAAAGCGAAGATGTAACGGTAGCCGATTTGGTGGTTGCCACCAACGCTGGTCAAATCAAAACAGGGGCACCAGCCCGTACCGACCGCGTAGCCAAATACAACCAATTGCTGCGGATCGAAGAAGAACTCGATAGCCAAGCCAAATTCGCTGGCTGGAGCGCCTTCGCCGTCAAACGCGGCTAATCGATACTGACCATTGAGGACACGCAACGGCGCGTGTCCGCTTGCTATTTTAGGGGGAGCAAGCATGGCCGACGATCGCAAAGCACTTGGGCGTTGGGGCGAGCAATATGCCGCTGAGTATCTGCAACAATTAGGTTATCAACTGATCGCTAGTGGTTGGCATTGTCGTTGGGGTGAGATCGATCTGATCGCCTATGATCAAGCAACCTTGGTGATTATTGAAGTACGCACGCGCCGAGGCACAGCCCATGGCAGCGCCGCCGAATCATTGACCCTCAAAAAACGCCAACGTTTAGCGCGGTTGCTGCAAGCCTACCTGCAAGCCCTCGATGCCGCCCAAACCCCATGGCTCGGCGATTATCGCATCGATGCTATTGCGATCACACTCTCCCGTGGTCAACCTCAACTTGAACATTTTCAAGCAATTTCAATTGAATAAGCAACTATCAAGGAGTTTTCAATGACCCGTGAAGTTATCAGCACGCCCAACGCTCCCGCCGCCATCGGCCCATACTCACAAGCAATCGCCATTGATGGATTGTTGTTCTGCTCAGGCCAAATTCCGCTTGACCCAGCAACTGGCCAAGTGATCGAGGGCGACGTAACCGCCCAAACCCGCCGCGTGATGGAAAACATTCGGGCAGTGCTGACGGCAGCCAACACCAGCTTCGAAAAAGTGGTCAAAACCACGATTTTCTTGGCCGATATGAACGACTTCGCCGCCGTTAATGCCGTCTATGGCGAATACTTTCCTGAAAACCCGCCAGCTCGCTCGACCGTGCAAGTGGCGCGTTTGCCCCGCGATGTGCAAGTTGAAGTCGAAGTGATTGTGCTGCGCTAGCGTTCCGCATTTGCTATCCCGATCCTTCCAAGGGTAGGTTATTAACCAAATCATTGGATATAACGATGCATTAATCTCACCACCCTTCCCTCCCGCCTCAAGGCGGGAAACGCAGGGGGCTTTAATCCCCCTGCACCCCCTCAAGGGCATAAAGTGGTCATCATTCAATTCATCGATGAACTACTAAAACATTGGTTAGAAGGGAAAGACCTGCCCTCTCTCCCGCCCAGCGAGGCGAGGGGGAACCACCAAATCAAAAGCCCCTCACCCGCCGCAGTGGGCGAGGGGTTGGGGTGAGGGGTTTTAAATCAATTGGCCACTAATTTGCAAGGCAGCTTGTTGGCAAGCCCAATCAGCGGCTTGCAAGGCCGAACTCCCCTGCTGAATGCGCCAAAACCAAGCTGCCGCCCACACATCGCCCGCTCCGGTTGGGTCGCTCACTTGCGCTGGATAAGCCGCGACATGCTGAACCTCAGCATTAACCCAAATCGTTGCGCCGCGTGAGCCTTGGGTCATTGCGACCAAACCACAGTGTTGCGCCCAATCAGCAACGAGCTGCACATCGCCAGCAACATCCTCATCGCTCACCACCAACGCATCAATTTGGGCTAGCTCAGTTGGGGTTGGTTGCCAACGTTTTGGTTGGATTCGGCCTGAACTATCCCAATGCCTGAGCCAACCCTGAGCCGTCAAGCCAATCAAGGCCTGCGGAAAAAGCTTGCGCGGCGGAATTGTGGTTAATTCTTGGGCCAAGGGCGCAAGATGCACTAAGCTGGCTTGTTGCCAATATGGCGCAAGATTCGCCCAATCCAATTGGGTTGGCGCGGCATGCAGCCATTGCGTGCGAGCATCACCCTGATAGCGATTTTCAAAGGTGGCAGTGGCGCGGCTAGGCAAACGCACGAGCGTGCTGGTGCTTGGCAAATCGAAAATTAGCTTGGCGTGGGCTGGCGTGATGATCGTGGTTGCAACCCCCCAAGCGGCTAGTGCTCGCGCTGCAAATGTGCCAGTACCACCTTGCTGCCAGCCAGTTGCTGTACGATCGCGAGTTAATGCCCCGATCAAGAGATACTTAAGGCTCATGGGGTCTGCTCCAACGGCAAGTGAATGGTATGCTGTGGGCTGCCGCGCATAAACACAAATGGGTCAAGATAGGCGCGGTAGGTGATATTGAAGACATATTTGGTGTAAGTGGCCTCACGTTCCAAGCCAAAACGGGTTTTATAACTCAGCTGGCCCCATTCGCCAATTGCCAACTGCATCAAACTTGTTGAAATTGTTTGTTCAGGCAAGCGCAACAGCACCTCAAGCTGGGGGATCGTATTGAGGCGCAAGCCCAAACCATTATGGTACAAATGGCGCAAATCGCTATAGGTACGCAAATTAGCCCGCGTTGGGCGGGTATAAGCATTGGTTTCATCGAATTCGGCGTGATGCAGCACAGCGCCTTGGACAAAACCATTGGGAGGGAGCGGCATAACACTTAAACGTTCAGGTGTGCCTTGACACAACTGCGGCGGACGTTGGCCGAGGGGCACTGTCCAACGCGTTTTGATAAGTTGAACAACAACAAGCATGGCAACTCACAACTGAAAAAAAGCCTTCTCCTCAGTTTAATCCAATTTTGGCAGAATGGCGGGCGACAAGCCTGAAATTAACAAAAAAACCGACGTTTGAGGGCTAAACCCCAAACGTCGGCTGAAAGCCAAGTAAAAACTTACTTGATTTCGATTTCTGCACCAGCAGCGGCCAAAGCAGCCTTGGCAGCTTCGGCTTCTTCTTTGCTGACACCTTCTTTGACTGGTTTTGGAGCGCCTTCGACCAAATCTTTGGCTTCTTTCAAGCCCAAGCCAGCGACAACTTCGCGAACGGCTTTGATGATCGCGATTTTCTTGTCGGCTGGAGCGCCCTTCAAGATAACGGTGAATTCGGTTTGTTCTTCAGCAGCAGCGGCTGGAGCATCGCCAGCAGCAGCAACGCCAGCAACCATTACTGGAGCAGCAGCTGAAACGCCGAATACTTCTTCCATTTCCTTAGCCAATTCAGCAGCTTCAACCAAGGTCAAGCCTTTGAGTTCTTCCAACAATGCAGTTACTTTTTCTGAAGCCATGAGTGTAATTGCCTCCAAAGCAATAAAATAGGGATTTCAAAGTTGATTTGGCGAAAAGGCTAGGCGATTCGCCGAACGAATGCGATTAGCCTTCAGCACCTTTTTGTGCGTGTGCCCCGAGGATGTAGGCAATATTGCGCATAACACCCTTCAAGCCACCGACAATTCGGCTTGCTGGAGCATTGATACCGCCCAAGATCTTGGCCAAGCTTTCGTCACGGGTTGGCATTTTGGCCACCCGTTCGACATCTGCGCCAGTGATTTTTGAGGTACCGACGATCCCGCCTTTGACCTTAATATCTTTCTTCGATGCTTTGAAGAAATCATCAATTGCCTTCGCCACGCCTGGAATATCATCGTATGAAAATGCCAGTGCGGTTGGGCCACCCAAGAATTCTTCAATTTCAGTTTTACCTGCTTCGCGTGCTGCCAAGCGGGTCAAGGTGTTTTTTGCAATAATCACCTCGCCACCTTTTTCACGAACCTTCTTGCGAAGTTCGTTCAATTCGGCAACTGTCAAGCCGCGATAGTCGGCAACTAAAAGCATTTGAGCGCGGTTTAGGCGATCGGTTAATTCGGCAACGGTTGCAACCTTAGCTTGTGTTGGCATTCCGTTCACCTCCTTTCACAGGCAAATAAAAAAGCCCTGAGTGTAACGACACGCAGAGGCAGTAGCACACAAATGTGTGGAAGATTGCAATAATCTATCAGCTACCTCGGCGGGCGATGCTTGGCATCATTAAGCGCGAACGCACCTGCTGTCTACGGTGGTATTTCTTGTACCGAAGCGAGATTATAGCAGGCTTTGGATGTTTCGTCAAAACGTTGTTGATCCACGAAGGACACGAAGGACACGAAGATATGGCTATTGGCTTGGGAGATCCTTGGAAATTTAAAAAATCTTCCACTAGCCTAGACCCTACTCTGCGTTAGAAGCCCAATCCCCGACCCCTAGCCCCTGACCCCTATTTTGCCTTTTGACTTCTGCCTTTTGACTTTTGATTTACCTTTGACGCACTAGAATGGCTCGGATAGAATGGGTAGGAATACCTATCACTGTGCCAACGGTGGGTATTTTGGCAATGTCGCCTATCAACCTGTTTAAGGAGTTCCCCGTGACTGATCTGCTGACGACGATTCCTGGCCCCCGCGCAACTGCCCTAGTTGATCGCGATACGGCGGTAATGGCCCCATGTAGTGGGCGGGTCTATCCTTTTGTGATGGATCGTGGCCTTGGTTGTGAAGTGTGGGATGTTGATGGTAATCGCTATCTCGATTTGAATGCGGGGATTGCGGTGGTTTCAACGGGTCATAGCCACCCGCGGCTGGTGCAAGCCCTACAAGATCAGGTATCCAAGTTTATCCATATGGCTGGAACTGATTTTTATAATGAGCCAATGGTCAAGGCTGCCGAAAAAATCACGTCGTTGATGCCTGGCTCTGGCGAGTGGCAAGTATTTTTCGCCAATAGCGGCACTGAATCAGTTGAAGCAGCAATCAAATTGGCGCGATATTACACCAAACGCCAAAATGTCATCGGCTTCTATAGCTCGTTCCATGGCCGCTCATATGGTAGCTTATCGATCACCGCCTCGAAGCCCTACCAACGCAAAGGTTTTTTCCCCTTGATGCCTGGTGTATTCCACGCCTTCTATCCCAACCCCTATCGCACACCTTGGGGCGTTGAGCCAGAGCGCGTTGCCGAAATCTGCTTGGATTTTATCGAAAAGACCTTGTTTACCACCACCACCCCTGCCGACGATGTAGCGGCAATTATCGCCGAGCCAATTCAAGGTGAAGGCGGCTATGTTGTGCCAGCCCCAGGCTTCTGGCAAGGTTTGCGCGATCTCTGCGATCGCCACGGCATTTTGTTGATCGCCGATGAAGTGCAAAGCGGTGTTGGCCGAACTGGCAAAATGTGGGCAGTTGAATATGAAGGCATTGTGCCCGACATCATCACCAGCGCCAAAGGCATTGGCTCAGGCGTGCCAGTGGGCGCGATGGTCGCCCGCAAAGAAATTAGCAGCGTTTGGAAACCAGGCGCACACGGCAATACCTATGGTGGCAACGCCTTGGCCATGCGAGCCGTCTACGAAACCTTGTGCCTCGCCGAAGAAGAATTGATGGCTAACGCCAACGAAGTTGGTGGCTACTTCAAACAACGGCTGCACGAACTCGAAGATCGCTACGAATGTATCGGCGATGTACGGGGCCGTGGTTTGATGATCGGCATGGAATTCATCAAAGATAACGTCAACAAAGATCCGCATGGCGATCTATCCAACGCTGTGATGGAAGAATCGTTCCGCCGTGGTATGTTGCTGCTGACCTGTGGCAAATCGACCATCCGCTTCTGCCCGCCATTGGTGCTGACCAAAGATCAAGTTGATGAAGGTATCAATTTGTTGAACGACACCTTGCAAGCCCTCGGCGCAAAGTAATTATCAATCAATACCTGCGAAGCGTAGCGATACTACGCTTCGCAGAGTTTTGCTGAATCACTTATCAAAACCAATAGTATAGCCATACTTCAAAAGGATGGTAGGTTATGAGCCAACTTTCCCTTGATACCAGCGCAAAAGCCGAGGAAATCCAAATTAACATCCTACGGTCAATGAGCATTATTGAGAAATTACGTTTGGTTGAGCAACTCAATCAAACCCGTGATCGGCTAGCTTTCTATGGGTTGCGCAAACGCTTCCCTCATGCGAGTAATCGCGAATTACAACGCCGTTTCTTTGATATTAAACTAGATTATGAACTAGCAAACAAAGTATATGGCTCAATTGAGCAATGGTGTAATGATGAAATCATTGAATAACCCCTTAGATATTATGACGTATATTGCTGAGATATTCGATGAATTATTGATTGAATATTTCGTTTGAGGATCGTTTTTAACCCAGAGGCGCAGAGATACAAAAATATGAAGGATGAGGGATGAAGGATGAAGGGATATGCTATGCGCATTGAGCTTGACGTTCTTAGCGGCCTTCGCGCTCTTCGTGGTTTCAGCCTTCGTGCGCTTCGTGTCCTTCGTGGATCAATTTGTGGAAACTCTCGCCCCCTCGCCGACGATAAACACCCCACAACAACACTTTGGTGTCTCCTTACCACCAGCCCTTGTTTTGTATGCTCAACCGCAGAAAGCTAGCCTCTAGTTGGAGTAAGCGATGCATAGCACACAAAAATGGGGTGGCATTGCCGCCTTGATCAATGGGTTTGCCTATATTATCGGCATTGGCATAGTCTTCACCCTTTTAGCCCCTTTTCTCGAAGCCAGCCAAGCTGAAAAGATCAGCTTTTTGATCGAACATCAAAACTTGATGGCCCTGTGGTATCTGATTATTTATTTGGTCGCTGGAGTTTGGATGGTTCCGCTGGCAATTGCCTTGCATCACCGGCTGCAGCAAGCACATCCGCTGTTGATCCAGGTAACCACAGCTATGGGGATCATTTGGGCGACCACGATTCTTTCTAGTGGTATGTTGTTGGTCAACAATATCAAAATTATTGCCGATCTTCAGCAGCAGAACCCTGAGCAAACCCTCGCTGTCTCGACGGCAATTTCGGCGGTGGCGAGTGGATTAGGTGGGGCAATCGAGTTGCCTGGCGGCGTTTGGGTCAGCTTAATCAGTATTGCAGCCTTGCAAACTAAACGCCTACCTAAAGCACTCAATTATCTTGGCCTGCTGATTGGCGCATCGGGCATCGCAATGACGGTTCCAGCGATCGCCGCAGTTGGCACGCTCTTCGGTATCGGCATGATTGGCTGGTTTTTGTGGGTTGGAGTAGTTTTAGTTAGAACAAAGAACATAGAGCATAGAACATAGAAATGGGGCTATGGGCTATGGGCTATCGGAACGTTTTGTAGAATGAGAATGATTCCGATAGCCAAAAGTCTCTAGCTGATAGCCTCAACACAATTTACTGCGCACCAGTTCAAGCCACTCTTGCGTTGCCTGTGTACTTGCATGTTGAGTTCCCAAAACCTTTTCACGGATGCTCAATACTTGATCAAATAATAATTCTGCTTCACGATAGCAAGATTGATGATACAGTGTAGCTGCCAAGTTATATTTTGTTGATAAACTGTCAGGATGATTAGTTCCTAAGCTTTGCTCACGAATTTCTAGCACTTCGCGATAGATTACTTCTGCTTCAAGATAATGTTGCTGTTTACTCAATATCCAAGCAATATTATGTTTAGTAGTAATAATCTCAGGATGATTAATCCGAAGCGTTTGTTCACAGATGAGTAATACCTCACGGTACATATATTCAGCCTGTTTATAAAGCCCTTGTCCATTTAATGCCCAGGCGATTCCATGTTTTGTTGTTAACGTATATGGATGGTTCAAGCCTAAAATAAGCTCATAGATTGGCAGAACTTCCCGATAGATACGTTCGGTCTCGGCATATCGACCCTGATAACCTACGTTGTTAGCAATTTGACGCTTGGTTGCTAGAGTATCAGGATGATTTACACCAAATATTTGCTCTTGATCCTTCAATATTTCACGATACATCCGCTCTGCTAAGGCATAATATCCCTGTTTACTGCGAATTGAAGCTAAATTATGTTTTGTCAATAAGCTATCCCAATGTTCTTTTCCTAGACTCTGTTCTTGAATCGTTAATATCTCGCGCAGAATTTGTTCTGCATCAGCATAATTTCCTCGCAAAAACATGGCAGTTGCATATTCTTTTTTACTTTTAAGGGTATGGGGATGATATTGGCCTAAAACTTTTTTACGTAACCTATATACTTCGTTAAAAAGTTGTTCAGCCTCTTGAAGTAACCCTTGATCGCCAAGTACATCAGCCAGGGCATGTTTTGTATTAAGAATGATTGGATTTTCTGTTTCAAATAGTTGGTTTTGGGTTGATAAAACTTCTCGATAAATGTGTTCTGCATCAACATACTTACCTTGACGATATAAACAAAGTCCTGCTTGATAGCCTAATTCGCCAGCATAATCTGGATGTTGGCTCGCTTGGCGATCCGAATATTCAAGATGGGGCAGCAACATTTCAATTTCCCGCATTGCCCATTGATCATGATAACGGTTGCTGAGCATTATCAATGCTTGTTCAAGCGATCTATAATTTTCAGGCTCATTCGCCGCATCAAGATCAATAATTACATCAGCCATCAGCGGATGTAAACGCGGTTGAGTTGGGTCATTGAAAAAGCCCGCTTGGGTTAATTCCCATAGATATTCGGTCAGGCTATCATCATCGTAGCCGCTAGCAGCTTGCAATAACTCCCATGGAATAACCACATTCGGCGCACAATAGGCCATCATCAACAATAAACGCCGACAGGCTTGGCCTAATTCGGCAGGCAACAACCCATAACTCACTTCAACTGTATCGCGCACGCTCCAAAAATTATTAATTGTATTTTGATGGAGCTTACTGGTTGGCTTAACCATCGCTTGCAAGCTGGCAATCCGTTGGTTTTGCAGCGCTGCAATATACTCAGCCGCAGGCTTGCGAAAATAAAATTTCAAGCTTGAGCCAACTAAATGCAAAGCTAAAGGCAAATGCCCCACCAATTCAGCCAACTGATCAGCATCGGTATCGCTGAGATAGTTGTTGATATTTGGCTGAGCAGCTAGTTGTTGTAGCAATTGGCGGCTTTCAAGCGGCGGCAAGGTATCAAGTGTAATTAAATTTGTGCCTTGCCATTGGCTGCGCCGACTAGTAACCAACAGTTGGCAACCACTGCTAGCCTGGGGACGATAGGCCGTGAGCAAGGCTGGATCTTCACAATTATCGAAAATCAACAAGCGTGGTATAGGTTGATTAAATAATTCACGCACCACCCGCAGCCGCGTTTCAGGCTTAACTTCATAACGCCACTCGTCTGGTTTCAGGCTATCCCAACAACGATCAAGGCTGGCTTGGAGGGTTTCGTTGGTAGCGGCATACAGCCAAAATACCCCGCCCGCAAAATAGCTACCATAACGATGGGCAAATTCTAGGGCTAGGCTACTTTTGCCAATCCCGCCCATACCTGTGGCAAGAGCAGTTGGTGTAATCAGGGTTGGGTCGGAGCGCAACATTGCTTGAGCCAATTGATATAGTTGGGCCTCACGCCCTACAAAATCGCTCAGTGGTTGATAGGGCATAACCGAATGTGGTGGCAATTGGCTGCGTTCAGGCAAATGATCTGTCGGGTAGCAGGAGCGTATTACTACACTCCCGCCCCCTAAGAACCGGACGTGCGAGTTTCCCCGCATCCGGCTCAAGCCTCTCACTTGCCTCTTTCGAGACACGGTTTCACTTCGGTTAACCTCTGGCTATGGATTTGCGTATGGCATGTGGGGTGGACTAACATACGGTTTTCCGCCGTGTCTGTTCCGCCGTCGATCCGCCGAATGACGTGATGGTTGTGCCATCCCGTCAGCATTGTGATCGGTTCTTGGCAACAGGGGCAAATTCCGTTTTGTCGTTTCCACAAGTGCAGGAGTTGTCGTCGTCCCTTGAGGGTTGATGCTATCTTTACCCCAAGTCGGGTTTCAAAATACATCTCCCACGCTGGGTCGTATGGATTAGCCGCTGCTCGGATTTTGACATGCCGTTTAATCGGCACGTATCCTGCGGCAACTAAACGTATTGGGCGACCTGCACTATCTCCCGAAAACACCCACTGATTTCCATTGACTGGTCGGAAGTATTTCTCTTTGATCCAGCGTTTTGGTTTGTTGGCATGTCTTCGTTTTGCCCAGCGCCATAGCGCTTGATAAATTGCATGGCCCATAGATTGAAACACAGCCTTTGAGACAACATGATGGTGATAGGCTGTCCATCCCGAGATGATGGGATTGAGCAGCCGGATCAACTTCTCGGCATCCAAGGCCATATTGGCTTTGATCGTGGCTCGGATTGTGGCGAGGAATGTCCGTTGACTCGCCGTTGAGGGCTTAATCAGCAGTATCCCCTTGTACTTGCGTACATTCTGTCCAAGAAAATCAAAGCCTTCCTCAATGGTCGTGATCCGCGTTTTCTCCGGTGCGAGTTCCAGACCTCGTTCCTTGAGGAATGCTTCTACCAGCGGTTTGACTGTCTGTTCGAGCAGTTCTCGCGATCTGCCTGTGATAATGAAGTCATCCGCATACCGCACAAGATTGACTTTTGCGGCAATACCGCGAACTGTCCTTCTGGGGCAATGCTCCAAGAGGATTCGTTCGAGGCCATCCAGCGCGAGATTGGCTAATACTGGCGAGATAATCCCGCCCTGCGGTGTGCCGTGCTCGGTGGGGTAGAGCGTTGTTCCTTCCATGTACCCGGCCTTTAACCATTTCTGAAGGATGGCTTTATCCATTGGGACATGAGCCAAAAGCCAGTCGTGGCTAATTCGGTCGAAGCATGATCGGATGTCGCCTTCCAGAATCCACGTTGGTGCCTTCCGTTTCGCGAGTGCAACAAAGCATTGCCCAATGGCATCTGCTGGTGCCCGTTCTGACCGAAATCCATAGGAGTTTGGGTCAGCGGTTGTTTCCGCGATGGGAGCAAGCGCAAGCAGGTGGAGTGCCTGCATGGCTCGGTCGTGCATCGTTGGGATGCCAAGGGGTCGTCGTTTTCCATGCTTCTTTGGAATGTAGATGCGTCGCAACGGACGCGGCTGATAGCCACGTCGTCGCAACGATCGGATGGCCGTTGCTTTCTTTTCGGGGGTGTCCCAGATGACCTGATCCACTCCCGGTGTCCGTTTGCCTTGGTTTTCCGTCACTCGTCGCACGGCAAGGGCTTTGCCGCTGAACGAGTGGGTCAGGAGCCGTTGCAAAGCTTTCACCTTGCCATAGCGTCCCGCCTGTGTTGCCTTCACGATACGGGATTGCAGCCGACGCACAGTTTGGTTCACGTGTTGCCAGTTAATGGCATGCCACTCGACCTCACTGCGGGAGGCCGCACCAGCAGAGGTTTCTGCCATCATTTGCTTGTCCTCCTAAATCAGTTCGACAATAGCTCTCGTGAGGAGAGACCCAAAGCGGAAGTCTGCCCGCTTTCGCGTGGCGGGATGTTTCACCGCCTATCCGTTCGATTACGGAACGGCATTCGCTTTTTCCGCTGTCCTATACCCGCCATCCCGTTGGTCAACCTTACGGTGTTCTACCCTTTTGGGAGGATGACGGGCTTACCGTGTTCCGCGTGAGAAACAGAATGGGGTAGGTCTGCTCTATTCGCCGGGGGCGTTGATTATCCACGATAGGGAAGCCTTCAGTCCCTATACTCGCCACCAGTACCATTTTGGTGAAAGCCTGTCAGCATCTTTGGCTCCTACAACCTTACGACGTTTAATCGAGCATTCACGTGTGTTGACCATACCATTCAACCCTAGTTCCTATCCGCTGATGATGCTTGCAGATTGACAAGCGCTTTACAGCCCTTGTCCCGACCAGTCGGTCGTGGATACGTTGTCCTCGGGCTTTCCACGGGACGTTACCGTCCCGCAGTACCGAGTAGGGTACTGCTGGTGGAACAGCAGGCTCCATCCGGTGTTTGCACCGTAGAGCAGTTTCTTACGCGACCTCACGTCGCACAAAGGCAAGGTTGCTAAGCGAGCCAAAGCGGCTGGCAAAGGGTCGGTTTGGGTTGGCAATTGCAAATATTTGTTAATTTGATTGTTATTGCCCGCAATCACCGCATCAATATTCACATCACCAAAACCAGCATTGTTCGAGCCAAAAAAATCGCTAATGCTGTTGGCCATGGCAATTCCTCTGAAAGGCAAAAGGCAAAGGTCAAAAATCAAAATTAGATCGATTGGCTAGCGGCATATTTTGGTGTAGTTCGTGTAATTCGTGGCTAAACAATAATGCTTCGTGCTCTTCGTGTCCTTCGTGGATCAAACCCGATCCCCGACCCCCAACACCTGATTCCCGAATAATACAAAAGCACACTCCGCCGTTGCAGTGTGCTTTCTAATGTGCAAGTTGGCCACAATTTCTTGCAGCGAGCGGTTTAGATTTAGTTACCGAGCGATGGCCAAACTTCCATTTTGGTTTTTACGCGGCGAATCACTTCGTCGGTGAAATCGCTGGTGGTGGTGTGGCCACCCAAATCGGCAGTACGCACGCCGTCGTAGACAGCTTCCAAGGTAGCTTCGCTGATCGCGCGGGCTGCCATGTTGGCTTGCGGTGTATCAATATAATCAAGCAAGGCTGCCGAAGCCAAAATCATCGCCATTGGATTAGCAACATTCTTGCCTTCCAAGCTGGGAGCCGTGCCGTGGGGTGCTTCAGCCATCACAACATTAACTTTGAAATCTTTGTCGAAGGCCAAGAGCAATGATTCTGCGCCAGCAATCGTGCCGAACATTTGCAATACCAAGTCGCTCAAGCAGTCGCCGTCGCGGTTGAGCGCAGGAATCACCATTGGATCGCCCGAGTTGGTCAAGAGCAAAGCATAGGTCGCATCGATCAACTGTGGTTCGTAGCGTACATCGGCATAGCGCTTGGCGGCTGCATCCATTTCTTCCTTAAGCATGCCTTCATAAATTGGGCTAACCGTATATTTGGGGCCACCGAAAACTTTGGCTTTCATGCGACGAGCATGCATAAAGGCATATTCTGAAACGGCGCGGCACGTGCCACGGGTGATTTTCTCGGTGCGATAAGCAACTTCATTATCGCCTTCGCCTTCGCGCCATTCTTTGGCACCATAGGCATCGTCAACCGCCATGCGAATGACCGAGATTGGCGCATACGCACCACCAACTGGGCGCACGCCTGGAATCCGGCGGCCCGTTCGTACAATCACCGTACCATTGATTTGTTCGCGCAGAATAGCGTTAGGGCTACCAACATCGCCAGCTTTTTCAGGAGTGATTGTAGCGGCTTTCAAGCCAAAACCAGCTTCCTTCATGGCTTGAGCTGCTTCCAACACAATTTGATTATTGGTCGCTCGGCGCGATTCGAGGCTCAAATCGTAGCGCTTTAGCTCTATATCAACGCCCGTCACCGCAGGATCAAGGACGCGCAGACTTTCTTCAAGCAGTTCTTGCCCCGTTTGATCGCCCTCAAGGACAACAATCGTTGGCTTACTCATTTAACTTAACTCCTTATAGGTTTTGGTGCAAAACTTTGTTTCACCTAAGGATACAAGTCTGTGCCACTACTGTCAAAAGCTCCATAGAACATAGGAATTGGGCTATTGGCTTGAACTATGGATGCTCAGAGAATTGTTGGCATTTAGGGTCAAGCATTGTCCATAGCAGAATAATCAAATCAATCTGGGCAAACTGTGGCTAAACATGTTTTGTGCCCTTCGTGTCCTTCGTGGATCAAAAAAATAATTCAACCTCGACATCCAAAATCTAATCCCTACGCACTACAATAGTACTTTATGGCTACATCCCCCCTGTGTTTAGGCGGATTATTAAGGCGAATGACGAAATTGCAGGCTATAAGCTGCTAAAATGACGAAAACATTCGACTTATTTAGTAGAATGTTGGAATTGAAGCTTAAATGGGTGATTTATTAAAAATTTTTGATGACACATACGGGGGAAGTGGGGTGCTATCAAGCTATGGACTGTCGCTTGATTGAATCAGTGGAATAAGCTTGGTATGATACATCCAGAGTAATCGAACTGAACATCGTAGTTGCCCAGCAACCTAGCATCGTCGTAGTACACATCATCGCACATCGTCGCACCAACCAAACTCGTTGCAGCACTCATCGCACTACTACATTGCAGCACGACATTCCAGCACGTTGTCGCATCGTCCTAGCTCATTGCACTCGACATCGCACTACCATCGCACATCGCAGCCTTTCAGTTTGATGCTCGACCATTCTCAATCTGGGGCTTCCAGAGTAAGCCGAGGCGGCATTTACCGCCTCGGTTTTTTGTTGCTTACAATTTACCGACCACATGGCCAATACTGATCTCGTCGATCAGTACATGGCTTGGTTGGCTCAAAATATGGGCAACCGCGTTGGCAACTTCGCTGGCTTGCAACATATTTTGGCGGTTCCAACTGCCTGCCACGTCGTTCCACAAGGCAGTATCAACCGCCGCCGAAACGACTGCCGTCACTCGTACTCCCTGCGGGCGCAGTTCTTCGCGTAAAGCCTGCAAAAAGCCCATCAAGCCAAATTTGCTTGCTGAATAGGCCGCCCAACCTGGAAAGCCACTTTTGCCAGCAATCGACGAAATCGCAATAATTTGGCTGCCAGCCTTGAGATAGGGCAATGCTGCTTGACATGCCAAAAAGCTGGCAGTTAAATTAACATCCAACGATTGTTGCCATTGCTGTAAACTTAACGCGCCAACGTGGGCCACGTGAGCCACCCCCGCCGCCAAAATCAGCCCATCGATGTGACCTTGGCCCGCTTGCTGCGCCAGATCAATTGCCTGTTGCACAATCGCTGGATCGCTAGCATTGCCAACCACAACCTGCGCCGTTCCACCAGCCGATTGGATTTCAATGGCAACTGCTTGCAATTCAGCTGCGCTGCGAGCGAGCAAAACCAGTTGGTTGTTGGCGGCACAGGCCAAGGCAATTGCCCGGCCAATCCCACGGCCAGCTCCAGTAATCACCATTGTTTTAGTCATCGGAAAAATTCGCCGTGATATGACCCATAAATTCAGCGCGAATTTGCGGATCGGTTTTAAACACACCTTGCAACGATTGCGTGACCATGCGAGCGTTGGCCTTTTTAACGCCACGAATCATTGAGCACATATGCGCACCCTGTACCACCACTGCTACGCCGCTTGCATCGATCGTTTGCGCCACAAAATCGGCGATTTCGCGGGTTAGGCGTTCTTGCACTTGCAAACGTTTGGCAAACATATCAACAATCCGTGGAATTTTCGAAAGCCCAAGCACTTTGCCATTTGGCACATAGGCAACGTGGGCTTTGCCCCAAAATGGCAACATATGATGTTCGCACAGCGACGAAAATTCAATATCACGCACCAAGACCATTTCGTTATATTCGACCGTAAAAATGGCATCGTTAATCAACGCCACCGGATCAGTATGATAACCAGCGGTCAGCTCGCCAAACATTTTGGCAACCCGATGCGGGGTGCGTTGCAAGCCCTCACGATCAACATCCTCGCCGAGACCTTCGAGAATGGTTCGCACGGCGGCTTCCATATCTTCGCGCACTGCTGGTGCTGAGTTGCCATTGAGTCCATTGCCAGAGTAAATAAGCGTCATCTGATCCATCCTTTGCATTAGTAGTTCCAGAACCTCATCCACGATTCAGGGTTGCCGCTGCTCAATGCTGGCTGAGCGGGTAATCAAACACATTATTGGCGGTTTCCCACAGCCGCAAATGCTTTAATTGCGAGCCAAATAAGGCTTCGAGGCGTTGCCACAGCACCACCACAATATTTTCAGCAGTCGAGGGCTGTTCGGCAAATTCGGCAACCTGATAATCAAGATGACGATGATCCCAGTTGTCAAGCACACTCTGCACGCGCCGATCCATATCCACCAAATCAATCACCATGCCGGTTTGGGCATCAATCAGGCCATCAACCGTAACCTCTAGTTGATAATTATGACCATGACCATTGGGATTATTACACTTTCCATAGATTTCACGATTCGCTTCATCAGTTAAGCTTTGGGCATGCAAGCGATGCGCCGCCGAAAATTCATAGCGCCGATTAAATGTCGCCTGCTGTTGCCGCCCAAAATATTCAGCATACAAATCGCTATTTTCATACAAACGTAATTTGGCTAAACGTACTCCTTTAGGCAATTGCGGCTCGATCAAGCCCCACAAAACCCGTACCAGATTTTCGGTTGTCGGAATCACTTCACGAAAGTAGGGGGTATCCTCATTCAGATGTTTATGATCAAACTGGTCTAACACCATTGTTACGAGGCGCTTTAACTCAACCATATTCATAACCATCCCAGTGATCGGGTCAACCGCCCCAGCAACCGTCACAAATAACTCGTAGTTGTGACCATGACCATAGCGATTGGTACATTTGCCGAACACCGCCTCATTTTGTTCTAGGCTCCATTCTTCGCGCCAATAGCGATGCGAAGCCGAAAAATTAAAGCGCCGTGTTGCAAAAACATCCATGGGCAATTCATCCTTATTTTAACCACCAATCCCCCAGCTAACGATCACGTAGTTTTTATTATGCCATTGAAATTCTTGCTACTCAATGTTTTTTAAGTATGATCTCATCAGCATATCCTCTTGGCAATACGCAGATAACAGGCAGAAGGATGAATGCGAGGGAATCAGCACATGGAATCGAGGTTTGGACATCAGGGGTCAGGGGTCGGGACTCAGAAGATCAGTTGGCCACTCTATCAATCAACAATTTCACGCAGAGGGAGTAAGGCTCTAGGCTATCAGAATAAGGTTGGATAGCTCGAGGAGCGTCGATAACCCAAAGCCGATAGCCTCGTTCTTAGTCAGCATCGTCAAAATCTAAGGGGTCGTCGATTGGTGGCACATAACTTAAGCCTTCTTGGATTGCCTCAATCACATCGTCGGTTTCGCCTTCGCGCAGATTTTCACTGGTCAATTCATCAAGCGATTCAAGTGGTTCGCTCAAATCGGCATAGGCTTCGGTTTCGCCTTGTTCAATATCAGTCACGGTAAAATCTTGGGTGTTTTCAATTTCATCAGCATTGAAAACACCCAGAATATCACTTTCGTCGTTGCGATACCCCGCTAAATCGCGCAGTTCATCACGTAAATCGTCACTCATGGTAAAACTCCTTGTCAATACAGAGACCATGGCTATCGGCAGAAGGCTATTGGCTAGCGGAATAATTTGAATATCTCCACGACTTTCGATAACCTATAGCCCATAGCCCCATGCTTCGTGCCCTTCGTGTCCTTTGTGGATCAACCCTAGCTGCCTGTCGTTACATCCTCAATGACTGCTTGATACTCAGCACCGACCACCACTTCCAAGGCTTGAGGCAGCACTTCAAACACAATTGGCTCGTTGGTAATTAATTCGCCATCGGCGTTGAACCAAATTTCTGGATCAGAGATAACTTGCACTTTTTTGGCTCGCCGCAACTCGACCAACTCGCTATTTAGATAATTGCCATTGACCAATAAGCGTGCCGCTGCTCCCGCCAATTGCATAATCGAGCCATAGTGCACAATCACTACATCGAGCAGGCCATCTTCGGGGTTGGCCAACGGAGCAACTTGCACTCCAGCCGCTGCGGTTCGGCCATTGGCAATAATAATATTCAGCGCATCAACTTGCTCAGGCGCTTGATCATCGTATTGAATCGTTGTTCGATAGCTGGTCAAATCAGGTAAAACGCCCAAGGCTCCCCGCAAATAAGCCAACGGCCCCCATGCCGATTTAACTTCACTCGACATGGCTTCGTTGAGTTGGCCGCTAAACCCGCCCGCCGATACATTCAAGGCATAATGCAATTCGCGCGGCGTGCGAATCTCGATTACGTCAAGCTTGCGGCGTTCGCCAACCAAAATCAATTTCCAAGCTTCCAAGGGATCGGTTGGCAAGGCCAAAGTACGTGCCAAATCGTTGCCAGTGCCCAGCGGAATAATACCCAATGGAACCCGTCGTTCAGCTTCGATCAAGCCTTTAACAACCTCGTTGATCGTGCCATCGCCGCCAGCCGCTACGACCAATTCAGCTCCATCTGCCACTGCTTGCCGCGCCAAACGTTCGCCTTCACCAGCAGCATCGGTCGTTAAGATGGTCACGCCACTCATTGGCGCAAGGGTTTCGAGTAGCAAAGCACCTTGCTCAGACGTACCCGAAGCCGGATTCATAATTAGGCTAATCTTCAAAGTGGCCTCATTGCTCATGGCTCAACTCTTTCGTCGGGCTGGGCATAACGGTCAAACAAGCGTACCGCAAACCAACTCACAGTCATCCATGGAATAACTTGCGTGCCTGGAATCAAAGCCTCGACCACGCTCACTCGCCGCAAGCCTTGCAAATTGAAATGGCTCAGCACAATCCACGAAATTGGCGCGGCAAACACATCAAACGCCAAATCCAGCAGGTCAAGCACAATCACCAAGCTGAGCGGCACCCGCAGCATCGTTTCGCGATAGGAAGCGCCATCAGGCACATTCAGGCTTTTGAGTCGATACCAAATCAAGGCTAGGCCCGCCAAGCCCAAGCCCCCAGCAATGGCGATCGTCCAACCGACAATCCGAAAGAAGCTACTCCATTCCATGGTTAGTTCTCCGTGCTTGGCGCAATTGCCAAATGCTCATCCCGACCAGCCCAAACATAATAAGCAAGAACGTGCCACGCTCGAAACGCACGCCTGTCGTTGGTTGCGTTTGATCAAGCCATGCCAACGGCCAAACCAAGCCTTGGCTCAACCACAGCACAATTTGGGTAAATGGCTGTTCAGGATTAGCCGCGAACAACAGCAACATCAAACGGGCGATTAATACACTTAATCCGCCGAGCACCAACCATTCGAGCCAATGTCGCCAACGCTGCATCCCACACCCTTTCCTCAAACCGCTGCTTAGCGCAAGGTTGAGGGCAAAATATTCAATTGATTACGATATTTGGCAATCGTGCGCCGCGCCACCTCAAAGCCACGTTCAGCCAACAATTCGACTAATTCTTGGTCGGTGAGTGGTCGCACTTCATTTTGCACCAATTCTAGCAGCACATCCTTGACATTCAACGAGGCCGTGAAGAAATGGCTAAACGGAATTACCGAGCGATTGGGCAATTGGACATATTTATTGGCGGTCGCACGGCTCACGGTCGATTCGTGGACACCAATGCCATCAGCCACTTCAGCGCGGGTCATTGGCCGCAAGAACCGCACGCCTTGGCGCAAGAAATCTTCTTGAGTTTCAATCAAAAATTCACTAATCCGACGGATAGTTTCGCGGCGTTGGCGAATATTGGTCAGGAACATTTGAGCACGTGCCACATACTGACTAAGATGATCGCGATCTTCGGAAGACATTTCAGCCTCAGCTTCGCGCCCACGTTTGACCAACGATTGATATAGCGGATTAATCCGCAAAAAGCTGCGATCCGACATCAGCACTTCGGCCTCGAGTTTGCCCTCGTTCTCACGAATAATCACATCGGGCATAATATAGTTGGTGCGGGCTGAGCCTTCGCCACTGAGCGCCAACGGATAGGGGCGCAAATGTTCACGAATAAACTCGCGCACTTCAACCACAGCATCGTATTCGGCATTGAGCGCCTGGGCAATTGCCCCATAGCGGTGCTCAGCCAAATCATTCCAAAACTCGGTGATCACTCGTTCAACATAGGGATGGCGCACATCTTCTTCATCCAAACGGCGCAACTGCAACAACAAACATTCTTGCACATCACGCGCCCCAACTCCAACTGGAGCAATATCTTGCAATTTGAGCAAGACTGCAATCACCCGTTCTTCATCGATCGTCAGGGTTGCCGCAATATCGCCGGTATTGGCATCGAGAAAGCCTTGGTCATCCAAACAGCCAACCAAATATTCAGCGATAAAATAATCTTGCTCAGGCAACGAAGCGCGTAAATCGCGTAGCAACACCTCACTAAGTTGAGCGGGAGTCGCCACCATCATCAATGGATCAAATTCATCGTCTTCGCCAGCAGCGGTATAATCGCCACGTTCAGCCTCGGCCAAGCGCTGATCTTCATGAACGCAGTATAAACAGAGCATCTCAATCAAGGGGCGGCCACAACGCGAGCAGGTTTCATCTGGCTCTAGGTCAACATTTTCTAAAGCGGGATTCTCCTCAAGCTCTTGTTGGATCAATTGTTGCAATTCGTGGGTTGAAAGCACCAGCATATTGTTAAGTGCAATCAAAGCGGGCGAGGCTTTGGTTGACATGGCTTGTTGTGCTAGCGCCTCCGGCGACATACCCATTCGAAATTCCATGGCGCAACCCCTCCATAGGTTGGTGCTTGGCCAACACATGATGCTGGCAAACATGCAAATGCTATTGTTATTATACGGTAAACCATCGTAGAACGACTGCCTGTGGTACATACGTGGATCTTTAGAAGTAGCCAAGGAGGATAGCAATTTCTATGCCAACCGCAATTGTGCGTCCGGTTAGTCCGGCGATTCAACAGTGTGAATTGACCCATCTTGAACGTCAGCCAATTGATTTTAGCCGCGCTCAGAGCCAACATGCCAGCTATTGCACCACGCTGGCGGCCAACGGCTATCAGGTTGTCGAACTCAGTGTAGCCGAAGATTTGGCCGATTCAGTGTTTGTAGAAGATACGGCCTTGGTCTTGCCAGAGCTGGCGATCATTACGCGGCCTGGCGCTGCATCACGCCGCCCAGAGTTGGCAGCTATGGCCGCCGTATTGCAAAATTACCGCCAACTAGCATGGCTGAGCGAACCAGCTACCCTCGATGGCGGCGATGTAGTAGTTTTGGGCAAAACGATTTGGATTGGGCTTTCGAGCCGCAGCAATCAGGCAGCGGTCGAGCAGGTGCAGGCAGTAACCAAGGCTTTTGGCTATCGTGTCCAAGGGGTTGAATTAGGCCAATGTTTGCATCTGAAAACTGCTGTTTGTGCAGTTGATAGCAATACCGTCTTGCTCAACCCACAGTGGGTCGAACCGCAAGTATTTGCTGAATATCAGGTAATCGAAGTTGACCCGCGTGAAGAATTTGCGGCGAATGTGGTGCAACTGCACTATGGGCGTTTACTCTACGATCAGGCCTATTCGGCAACTGCTGAACGCTTACGCCAGCGGGGCTATCAATTAATTTTGGTGGATAACAGCGAGTTGACGAAGGCTGAGGGCGCGTTGACCTGTTGCAGCGTACTGATTCACGAAACTGAGGGCTAAAACACCATCAGCGGGAACGGCAGTAGCCATTCCCGCTGATCGCTGGTAACAATTAGGCAGTTGCTTGAGCAACATTCACATCGAGCGGAATCCCAGGACCCATAGTGCTGGTCAGGGTAAGGCTCTTGATGTAAACACCTTTTGAACCACTTGGCTTAGCAGCCTTGATCGCATCCAACAACACTACCAAGTTTTCGCGGATTTGATCAGGGGTGAAGCTGATTTTGCCGATGGCAACGTGCAACAAACCAGTTTTATCGTTGCGGAATTCGACGCGACCGCCTTGCAAAGCCTTGATCGCTTGGGGCAAATCGCCAGGAGGCACAACCGTACCGCTCTTGGGGTTTGGCATCAAGCCACGGCGACCGAGAATCCGGCCCAAGCGACCGACCTTACCCATCATGTCGGGGGTAGCAACGGCTACGTCGAAATCGATGAAGTTTTCTTTTTCGATGCGTTGGATCAACTCATCGCCGCCGACGATTTCAGCGCCAGCATTGCGAGCGATGTTTTCGGTATCGCCTTGAGCGAAAACCAACACGCGCACACTCTTACCAGTGCCGTGGGGCAACGAAGCAGTGCTCCGCACCGTTTGGTCGGCGTGGCGAGGATCGATACCCAAGCGCACGTGGAGTTCAACGGTTGCATCAAAATTGGTGAACGATGTTTCTTTGACCAAAGCCGCAGCTTCTTCGGGCGTGTACAAGCGATCTGCTTCTACTTTTGCCGCAGCAGCCAGGTATTTTTTACCGTGTTGCTTTGCCATGAACAATTAGCTCCTTGTGGTCTTTACGAAGCGTAAGCTTCTGCCACAACATCAAATCAAAAGTCAGAAGTCAAAAATCAACATTAAACATAGCTACGTTTAATTTAAATTTTGGCTTACTCTTTAGGTAAATGTGGGTGAATAAGTGAGCAACAGCAATTATCGGCAAATTTTGCCTTTTGATATTTGCCTTTTGCCTTTCACTTAGTCTTTGATCGCGATACCCATTGAGCGAGCGGTACCAGCAATAATTTTTTCGGCGGCTTCGATATCATTGGCGTTCAAATCAGGCATTTTGGTTTCAGCCAATTGGCGTAATTGAGCGCGGGTGATTGAGCCAGCACCTTGGGTACCAGTTTTACCGCTACCACGCTGAATGCCAGCAGCCTTGCGCAACAAGTCGGCAGCAGGTGGGGTTTTGAGAATATAGGTGAAAGAGCGGTCTGAATAAACCGTAATTTCAACTGGAATAATTGTACCAACTTGAGCTGACGTTTTTTCGTTGTAATCTTTACAAAACGCCATAATGTTGATACCAGTTGCACCAAGTGCAGGACCAACGGGTGGTGCAGGCGTTGCTTTACCAGCAGGCAATTGCAACTTAACGACTGCGGTTACTTTCTTTGCCACAGAGGACTCCTTCGCGAACTAGGTGTCGCGGGTGTTTATTCTATAACGCGAATAACTTGTAAGAAATCAAGTTCAACTGGAGCTTCACGGCCAAAGAACGAGACAAGCACGCGCACGCGCCCACGTTCTTCGTCAATCTCATCGACCACACCTTCAAAGTCGGTGAAGGGGCCATCGGTAATTTTGACAGTTTGGCCAATTTCGTAGTTGACCTTAACTTTGGGTGCTTCTTCTTCCATTTGCTTCAGAATAAAGCGTACTTCTTCATCGGCCAATGGTGATGGCTTAGTTCCCATGCCCACAAACGAGGTGACACCTGGTGTATTACGCACCACATACCACGAATCGTCGGTCATGGCCATTTGAACGAGCACATAGCCAGGAAACACCTTTTTTTGAACAGTCCGACGTTGCCCATTTTTGATTTCAATCTCTTCTTCGGTTGGCACGACCACACGGAAAATTTGGTTCCGCATGTCCATCGATTCAATCCGATGACGGAGATTTTGCATCACTTTGTTTTCATAGCCTGAATAGGTATGAATTACGTACCAATGGACACCTTCGGGAGTAGTGGATTTTTCTTCTTCGTTGTCAGACATTCTGAGCCTCGCAGTCGGCGGGTAATTATTGGATCAGCCGCACCAGCGTTTCAAATAGCAAGTCGAAGACTGCTAGAATCGACCCAACCAACAACGAAATGCCAATAACGACCAGCGTTAAGCGTTGAGTTTCCTCGCGGCTTGGCCAAACGACCTTACGCATTTCCGAAAACGCATCGCGGAAAAATTGGGCGATTGGATTCGGTTTGTAATCTTCTTTTTCTTCTGTTGCCACGGCCACCACAACCTCCTGATGAAATAGAAATGCTGCGGGGCGCTAGGCGCGACCGCGTGTGCGCAATTCTAATACTACTTCGTTTCGCGGTGCAACGTGCGTTTGCGCAAACGGGGGCAGTATTTCATCAATTCTAAACGATTTGTGTCGTTTTTGCGATTTTTGGTCGTTGTGTAGTTGCGATCGCCACACTCGGTACAAGCCAAAGTGATTACGATGCGGTTTTCTTTCTTTGCCATGAGAACCCTCTGTAGATGTAAATCAGGGCCAAACATAATAATGCGGGGTTGCCCCCGTTTGTCATACTTGGCCTGCTGATAACGCAGGTTGAGGCACAAACGCGATCAGACCAAATGGCTGATCGCGTTTGTGCTGATTCAAAGCAATAGTTTAGGCGATAATTTCGGTCACGATGCCAGCACCCACGGTGCGGCCACCTTCACGAATCGCAAACTTCAAGCCTTGTTCGATAGCTACCGGAACGATCAACTCCACCGTCATTTGGATGTTGTCGCCTGGCATCACCATTTCCACGCCTTCGGGCAAGCCAATCGCACCCGTCACGTCCGTCGTCCGAACGTAGAATTGGGGGCGATAGCCACTGAAGAATGGGCTGTGGCGGCCACCTTCTTCTTTCTTCAACACGTAGACCTCGGCCTTGAACTTGGTGTGTGGTTTGATCGAGCCTGGTTTTGCCAAGACTTGACCGCGTTCCACGTCCGTTCGTTCAATCCCGCGCAAGAGTGCCCCAACGTTGTCGCCTGCGCGACCTTCGTCCAGCAACTTCTTGAACATTTCCACGCCGGTTACTGCCGTCGTGCGCACGTCTGGTCCCATCCCGATGATTTCAATCGTATCGCCAACCTTGACGATCCCGCGTTCGATCCGACCGGTCACCACGGTGCCACGGCCTTTGATCGAGAACACGTCTTCAATCGGCATCAAGAATGGTTTGTCGATGGCGCGTTCTGGCGTTGGGATATAATCGTCAACCGCTTGCATCAATTCTTGGATCGATTGATACTCGGGTTGGCTTGCATCGGTTGATGCGCTATCCAATGCGCCTTTGGCTGAGCCACGCACGATCGGAATTTCGTCGCCCGGGAAGCCGTATTTTGACAGCAACTCGCGCAATTCCATTTCAACCAGTTCGAGCAACTCAGGGTCGTCCATCATGTCAACTTTGTTCAAGAAGACCACCATCGCAGGCACTTCGACTTGGCCAGCCAAGAGGATGTGTTCGCGGGTTTGGGGCATCGGGCCGTCGGGCGCTGACACCACCAAGATTGCGCCGTCCATTTGGGCAGCACCGGTGATCATGTTCTTGATATAGTCGGCGTGGCCGGGGCAGTCCACGTGGGCGTAGTGGCGATTTTCGGTTTCATACTCGACGTGTGAAATCGAAATCGTAATCCCACGAGCGCGTTCTTCGGGAGCATTGTCGATTTGGTCGAAGGCGCGGAATTCAGCGCGGCCACGCAGTGCCATGGTTTTGGTGATGGCAGCGGTCAAGGTCGTCTTGCCGTGGTCAACGTGCCCGATCGTCCCAATGTTGATGTGGGGCTTGTTCCGCTCGAACTTTTGCTTAGCCATTGAGTGTTAGTCCTCCTACAATCCCAAATGGGGTTTTGTAAGTTTCAATGAAAACGACCCGCACAAAGTGTCGGATCGTTTTCCAGCATAGGTATGGAGCCCTTGACGGAACTCGAATCCGTGACCTCACCCTTACCAAGGGTGTGCTCTGCCAACTGAGCTACAAGGGCATTGTCTGTGACATGGAAAACAAATTGGTGGGCAGGGAGGGATTCGAACCCCCGTAGGCGTAAGCCAGCGGATTTACAGTCCGCCCCATTTGGCCACTCTGGTACCTACCCGCTTTTTTTGTAAACCTGCCGTATTCCGACAGCGCAGCTGATTATAGCCGAAGATTGATTGCTTGTCAAATTGTAAGAATCTGAGCCAATTTTTGGATACCTGCTTGCCATTGGTGCGGTTCGGTCAAGGCCGAGAGCATAATCCGACAATCATCGATCCAATCGAAAAAGAAGCCTGGATGCACCAACACCCCTTGTTCGATCAAACGCACGACCAAGGCTTCATCATCGAATTCATCGCGTACTTGCAAAAATAAATAATAGCCACCATCTGGCTCGCTCCAAATCAAGCGTGGGTGCTGGGCTAAATGCTCACGGGCATAGGCAATATTCGCTCGCACTCGCTCAAGCATCTGATCGATAAACGGCGGCGCAGCATGCAACAAATCGGGCAGCATCGTCTGAATTAATGTGCTACAACTCAAAAAGGTATCGTTGATCAGTTCTAAACGCTCTGCATAGCCTTGAGCCGCTTGATTCAGCGCAATCCAGCCTAGTTTGAGGTCGGGCAAGGCTAAGAGCTTAGAAATGCCATTCAATTGAAATACGGGTACGTCGGGATGCAGCCCGCCTAATGCTGGCACATGCGATTTGGCCAACGCAAACGGCGCAAACACTTCATCGCAAATCAATGGAATTCCTAGTTGATTTAATGCGGCGATTGGCTCGCTAATAATTGCCCCAGTTGGATTATGCGGTGAAATTAATAAAATCGCCCGTGTGTTCTGATCAGCAGCGGCCAGCAACGAAGCCTGATCGATCACCCAATTGTTAGCAGGATCAAGCTCGTAGGTACGCAACTCAACGTGATGCAAATCGGCCAAATATTCAAACAATGGATAGGTGACATTTGGCCCAAGAATATTATCGCCTGGTGCGGTGAGCAACGAGAACAACAAACTATAGGCCTCGCTGGTGCTGGCAGTAATAAAAATATCATCAAGCGTTAGCGCCAAAGCTGGCCTGCGCTGAGCATAATAATCAATAATTGCCTGCCGAGTTGGCTCCAAACCGCGTGGATTTGGCTCGTAGCACCGTTGTGACCAATATTTTTGGGCGGCTTGCTCCAGCACATCGGGCGGAAAAAGCAAATCTTGCTGCGTTGGGTTACTACTGGTCAGATCAATAAAATGACCCGTCGCAGCGCGACGAGCCATTTCAATCCGGTTGGGCGTTAAATCAGTATCATCAAAAACCACAAGCCAAATTCCTAAATTGCAATATTCTTTTCAGCGATAATTTTGGCAATTCCATCACGCAACGAGCCAGCGGTGCGCAGGCCTTCCCAAGTAATCCCCAGTGCCACCAAGGTGCTCGCAACATGAGCGCGAATCCCGGTAATCACACATTCAGCGCCCAGCAAACGAATTGCGCGGGCTAGTTGAATTAAGTGCTGAGCAGTAGCCGTATCAACCACTGAAACCGCTGTGATATCCAGCAACACCGTGTGGGCACGCTCTTGTGAAACTCGATTCAGCAGCAATTCGGTCAAATTTTCCAGCCGTTTGCTTTCGAGGTGACCAACGATTGGCAACACCAACACACCATCGAGCACTGGAATAACTGGCGTTTCGAGGTCGCGCACCAATTCAAGCAAACGAGCTTGTTCAGCTGCTTGACGCTCGACCTGAGCCAAAGTTTTAGCTTGGGCTGCTTGAGCTTCTTCGGCAATTCGGCGGCGCTCATTGGCCTCGTTGAGTGATTGACGCAGCGTGTTGCTCAAACCAAGCAGCAACAAGGCAATCATCACAATCCCGCCGCCAATAAAGGCCGGAACCAACACTTTTGAAATTAGCAGGTTGAGGTGTAAATCATTCAGCCATTTTGGCGGAGTTTGTTCAACTCCATTCAAAATCGCAAAAATAATCGTAAAAATCACGCCAATCACTGCCGACCATGTGATTAATTCGTGGCGATCAGCGGTAACTGCATAGATACTGACCACACTCGTGACCGAAATTGCAATCAAATAGCCATTTTGGAAGAAAAGTGCAATTTCAAGTAATGCGACCATCGAGCTAATCAAGGCTGCCCATAAACGCCATTGAACAGGCTTGCTATTGGTATACCACAAAATCCCCGTTGAGCCAATCGATGAGATCGATAAGATCAACATTTGGACCCAAGCACTGTTGCCGCTAAAGAAATTGAAGAGAAAGAGGAAAAACAAGCTTAATGCAGTTGAGCCATTGACAAATATCCACACCAAATGGATGCGATCAAGCAAGGTTTTGCGGGCAGGAGATAGTTCGTTATCGTCGATGGCGGCGGGTAGCAAACTCATTCAGAACGCCCTTTCTTTCGAATGGTATCTTCTATGTCGTGGGCGGTGAGCGATACCATTGCCACTATTGATAACACGACAAAACCGAGCAAAGCCAGTGGTGCGATGGTTAAGGCTCCTGCATAGAGCAAGATAATGCCTAAAATCAACGTTGCAAAGGCAGCTACGCCAAGCTGTTTTGCAGATGGTAGTGATCGTTGCATAGTGAAAGACCCGTTGGGAAAAATGGTTATTCTTGAGTATGACATACTCGGTCGCTTCGCGCAACTAGAAATAACAGGACTATAGGACTTGATTTATGGGTTACCTAGGCAGTTTCGCTACCATCAAGGGATGAGTTCGCACCCCCTAATAGTACCAAGGGGTATCATACGTTTGGCCTATTTGAATCAACTGCAACTACGCTCAATTCTTGGCTCAGATCATTAGATTTGCCGGCTAGGGCTAAATAGTTGCTCATTTTAGCTGCTCAGGCATTCACCCATTCTAGATACTTGACTACTCACAAGGTTGAGGGCGCTCCAGATGATCGCTGCAATGCGTCAAACTGGTTCTCAGCTAGCGCTGAATTGAATTATAATGACTGAGCGAGTGTGCGCCGTTGCACAAGCGTACCACCTGTGTAGGAGAACAGAATGCAAGAACAATTAGCTGATTTGAAGGAAAAAATTGGGGTTGCTCAAGATTTATCGTATGCTAGCGCTGTGTTAAATTGGGATCAAAGCACCTACATGCCCGCTGGCGGGGCCGAAGCTCGTGGTCGCCAAATGGCCACGCTCAGCCGCTTAGCCCACGAGCATTCCACCGCGCCCGAAGTTGGTCGCTTGCTTGAACAGCTCGTGCCGTGGGCCGAACAACAAGATCCTGAATCGGACGACGCAGCCTTGGTCTTGGTGACCAAGCGCGATTATGACCAAGCGGTGCGCGTGCCCAGCGAGTTTATTGCTGAATTGTATTCGCACGTCGCCAAAACCTATACCGCCTGGACCCAAGCTCGCCCCAACAACGACTTCGCTTCAGTCGCCCCATTACTCGAAAAAACCCTTGACCTCAGCCGCCGCTATGCTGAATTTTTCGGCCCCAGCGAACATATTGCCGATCCACTGATCGATATGGCTGATCAAGGCATGACGGTGGCAAAAATTCGTGAGATTTTTGGACCCTTGCGCGAACAACTCGTGCCATTGGTCAAAACCATCACCGAGCAACCTGCCGCTGACGATAGCTGTTTGTTGCAACACTACCCCGAAGCTGAGCAATTGGCCTTTGGTGAAAGCCTCATTCGCGAAATTGGCTACGACTTCGAGCGCGGTCGCCAAGATAAAACCCACCATCCCTTCATGACCAAGTTCTCGATTGGTGATGTGCGGATCACCACCCGCTTCCGTGAAAACGATTTGAGCGATGGCCTGTTTAGCACAATTCACGAAACTGGCCATGCCGTCTATGAGTTGGGCGTAAATCCAGCCTACGAAAATACCCCATTGGCAAGCGGAGCTTCGGCAGGAACCCACGAATCACAATCACGCTTGTGGGAAAATGTGGTTGGTCGCAGCCGCGCCTTCTGGCAATATGCCTATCCCAAAGCTCAGGCCGCTTTCCCCAATCAACTGGGCAAGGTCGATTTAGATACCTTCTATCGGGCGATTAACAAAGTGCAGCGCTCGTTGATTCGCACCGATTCAGACGAAGTGACCTACAACTTGCACGTTATGATTCGCTTCGATTTGGAATTGGCCTTGCTCGAAGGTAAATTGGCAATTCGCGATTTGCCTGAAGCTTGGCACGAACGCTATCGCAGCGATTTGGGCATTACCGCACCCGATAATCGCGATGGTGTGCTGCAAGATGTCCACTGGTATGGTGGGATTATCGGTGGCTCGTTCCAAGGCTACACGTTGGGCAATATCCTCAGCGCTCAAGTTTTTGATGCTGCTGTGCGAGCCAATCCCAATATACCAACTGAAATTAGCCAAGGCCAATTTGCCAACCTGCACAATTGGCTGAAATCGAATATGTACGTTCATGGCCGCAAATATAGCGTACCAACCTTGATCCGCAAGGTTACAGGCCAAGACCTCAGCATTGAGCCGTATATTCGCTATCTCCGCACCAAATACGGCGAACTCTATTCGTTGTAAAATAAGCGTCTCGCACAGTAAACGTTTGTCGGGGTTGGTTGCACAAACCAGCCCCGCTTGAGAATTGTTCATGGGTGATTGCATGGATCGGTTGCTTTGGTTTCGCAAACCACGTTTGCTCAATCTTCTGGCTGGTTGGCGTGATCTCACAGCCCTCGTCGCACTCCGCGCTAGTATTCTTGCTACGACCTCGCACTTAGCCGATTATGCCGATGGGATCGCTGATCAGGCTGAGAGTGTCGCGTTTGATTATGCTTTTTTGCTTGGTGAGTTGCAGCAAATTAGCGAGGCCCAGACCCTCGAACGAGCGCATTACTATATCGAGCGGCTGGCTCGGAGCATTGCCACCGTGCGCACCACCGCGATCAACGATATTAACCTCAATCGTTGGAAGGAATACGACGATATTAACACTGATAGCCTGTGGATGATCGATCGCCGCGATGGCTCGGGAGTGCATTCGGCGGGCTATTGGGGCAATTTTGTACCGCAAATTCCCAATCAGCTGATGCGGCGTTATACCAAACAGGGCGATTGGGTAATTGATACCTTTGCAGGCTCAGGCACAACGTTAATCGAAGCCCAACGCTTGGGTCGCAATGTGCTGGGCGTTGAGTTACAGCCGCATATGGTCGAGTATGCCAACCAAGCCGTCGAGCGCGAGCCAAATCCGCTGGCGATTGTGGCGCGTTCAGTCCATGGCGATTGCACTACAATCAATTGGCAAGCACTTTTAGCAGATTATGGTCAGTGCCATGTACAGTTGGCGATTATGCACCCGCCCTATTTCGATATTATCAACTTCAGCGACGATGAACGCGATTTATCCAATGCACCTTCAGTCGAGGATTTTCTGGGCCAAATGGCGGCGGCGGTGGCTCAGGTTAAGCCTGTTTTGCAACGCGGTCGGCATCTGGCGGTAATTATCGGCGATAAATATATGCATGGCGAGTGGGTGGCTCTTGGATTTCGCACCATGGAAGTTGTACAGCAGCAAGGCTTTCAACTCAAAAGCATCATCGTCAAAAATTTTGAAGATACCACTGGCAAGCGCCATCAAAAAGAGCTATGGCGCTATCGCGCCTTGGTCGGCGGCTTTTATATCTTCAAGCACGAATATATTTTTCTATTTCGCAAGAAGTAATCAAGAGGTCAACAGAACATAGCGCATAAAAGACAACAATCGATTCCAAATTTATTTTTTCACCACGAAGAACACGAAGAACACGAAGGAGTTAGATATTAACATTACTTAGCGCTCTTCGCGCTCTTCGCGGTTAACACTCTACTCTTCCTTTTTGCGCCAATAGCGCGAGCCAGTCCCATCGCGCTCGAACAGTTTGACATCGATCAAGTAGCGGCGCAGGTTGGCTACATCGCTGCCAGTGTGCGGCTTGAGCAGCTCGTTAATTTCGCGTTCGCTATATTCACGGCCAAACTCAAATTGCTGGGCAAAATACTCCAAAATCGGAATCCGATCGATGTGTTTGCTAGGCCAAGTAACCATGCGCCCTTCACGATTGAAAAAGCGTTGAATGCTGGTTGGCACTGCTGATGCTGATTGAGCTGAGCTACTTGGGCTTGCGCTTGGTTGATTGAGCGTTTGCTCAAGCGCCGCCAAGGTTGCCCCGATGTGGCTTGTGACCAAGCGATAGCTCTTGGTTGCGCCGCCCGCCCGCCGCTCCTGCACAAAGCCAGCATTGCGCAAAATATTCAAATGGCGCGAAACGCTCGATTGCGGTAGTTGGGTTTGGCTAATAATTGCTTGAGCCGACAATTCGCCCTGCGCCAAAAGCTCCATAATTTGAATCCGCGCGGCATCGGCTAGCGCTTGCAAGCGAAATAATAACTCGTTGCGACTCACCACCCGTGGCTGAAGCTCGTTACTGATGCCAAAACCAATGCCAACCCACAAACGCTGGCGATCAGCCAAAAACGTGGTTAGGCTGCCATTTTGGGTCGCGGCAAACAGTACAATTTGGCGTTGTCCCTGCAATTGCTGCCACTCTTGATTAACTGCATAGCCCAAGCTTTGGCGAAAACCTTTGAGTGCGGCTTCATTGGGAACTTGGGCTTGGAGCTGGCGATTGAGTTGGCTGATTGCAGTTTGGGCTTGTTGCCACTCAGCTTGCAAGCAAAGTTGCCACATATGCTCAAGGTGTTGGCAAACCCGCGCCAACAATTGATCTGGTTGTTGCATCGCCGCCAAAAGTTCTTGTTGGGTCGCAAGTTCGCTATAAATGCCAGCATTGCGCAAGGCCTGCCACAGCCGTTCGCTGGTGAGCGGCCCAGCGCTCGCGCTCAGTTCGAGCAGGTGTTGTTGGAGTTGAGCGACCCATTGATTTGGCTCGCTGCTGCCTAGTTCGGCCAAAAAATCATCCATGGGTTGGCTAGGGTTTTGCGGTAATAAACCAAAGCCCAAGCTTGCCACCAATTGATTATCGGCCAATTGCTTGGCGCTAAGTGCCTGCGCCGTCCGTTGAACCCAAGCTGAAGCCCCACGAATTGTCGCTGCCCGATTGAGCAATTGCAGCGTGTTAAGGCTATCAGTGACCGCTGATGATTGAAGTTGCATATTATTTCTCACTAATTTATTCAATAATTGGATAATTGAATAATAAAATATTGAATAACTATGTAAATCAGTCTTACGATGGATTTCAATATTGAATTAATTCGATAAGTGTGCTATAGTGCTAGTGGAGGCTGAATTATGACTGGCATTATTGAACTGATTGCCCAAACTACTGGCTGTTGTGCGCCCGCCAGCGCTGGCTTGAACGAAACTGAAGCCGAGGCGATTAGCGCCGATTTTCAGGTGTTCGCACATCCGGTACGGGTGCAATTGCTGACGCTGCTGACCAACTCAACTGACGATGTTTGCGTCTGCGATCTGGAGGCAGCGGTCGCGGTCAAGCAGCCAACTGTCTCGTATCATCTTAAGTTGCTGCGCGAAGCTGGCTTGGTCAGTTGCGAACGGCGTGGGCCGTGGGCCTATTATCGGGTTGAACGCGAACGCCTTGCCAGCCTCAAAGCCCGCATCAACCGCCACTTGGATACTTGGAATCGCTAGCCTCAGGCTAGCTTTTTTTTAGCTTTTGAATTGAATTTTTTCAATAGGATGGCCTATGCAACTTGAATTAATCACTTCAGATCAACAGCCAACATTCGAGCATTTATTGAGCACAGTCGGGTTGGGTAACGAAGGTTTAGCCACGGCCCAAGCTTATGGCTGGTGGCAAGACGGCAAGCTACAAGCTGGTGGCGCACTTGAAATCTACGGCGAGCTTGGCTTATTGCGCTCAGTCGCAGTTAGACCAGATCAACAAAACCAAGGCTTAGGCGCGGCTTTGTTGGATGCTTTGGAGCAACAAGCCCGACAACTTGGCTTGCAAACACTCTATCTTTTGACTACCAGCGCCGCCAAATTTTTTGCCGCCCACGGCTACCAGCCAATCGAGCGAGCCGAAGCCGATTCGCGCTTGCATGCCTCGGTGCAGTGGGGCAGCATTTGCAGCAGCGCGACCTTGATGGTCAAACACTTAGTTTAATTTTTTTGCTAGCAAGATTGAATTTTTTCAATGGAGAAGTGAATCATGAACGATCAATCGATTAAAGCCAGCGTCCAAGCCTATTATGGTGAATGGGCTGAGCAAGTGCAGCAGGAGCAGCCAAAAACTAGTTGTTGCAGCAGCCATGATATTTCGCTAAGCAGCACGCTCTACCGTGATACAACAACCGCCGATTTGCCCGCAACCGCCGTCAACAGCACCCGTGGTTGTGGCAATCCAGTTGTGCGGGCCGCCTTGCAACTAGGCCAGGTCGTGCTTGATCTTGGCTCTGGTGGCGGTTTGGATGTGTTGCTTGCTGCCAAACAAGTTGGACCAAGCGGCTTTGTCTATGGAGTTGATATGACCGATGCCATGCTCGATTTGGCCCGCCAGAATGCGCATAAAGCCCAGATTGAGAATGTGGCTTTTTTGAAAGGCGATATTGAGCAACTGCCACTTGAGAATGAGCAAGTCGATGTAATTATCTCCAATTGCGTGATTAACCTCGCTCCCGATAAGGGCATGGCCTTGCGCGAGGCCTATCGTGTGCTCAAAGTTGGCGGCTATATGGCGATCTCCGATATTGTGATCGACGGCAGTTTGGCTGATTTTCCTTTGCCTGAAGCCAGTTTACGCGCGGCCATGAACTGGGCTGGTTGTGTAGCGGGTGCGCCAACGCGTGAACAATATCAACAATTTTTGGCGCAAGCAGGCTTTCAAGCGATTAGTTTCGAGGTAACCCATCGCTATAGCTTCGAGGATATTGGCGGCAAGTTGCCCGAGGAATTAGCCGGATTAAGCGATTTGCAAGGCCAACAATTGGCTGAACGCTTTACATCGTGCTTGATTCGTGCCCATAAACAAATTTGAGTTTCACTTAAAATTGCCTATAATAAGCCAAAACTCGTACCATTTAAGATCAATCCATTAGATGTTTCAATGCATTGAAACATCTAATGGATTTTTATGCAAAGGCTTGTATGGGCACATTTAAATTAACATCAATCAAAGATCGGTATATTATTGTATTTGGAACATTTTGTATATTTCTATGCTATGCACTATTTATCTTCAATTCTGATGTGGCTTATTTAGCCTTTACTCAACCTCAAGATGATTCGTTTTATTATTTCCTACCGGCCTGGAATTTCAAAGCCTATGGATTTTATACCTTTGACGGTTTGAATGAAACATACGGCTTTCAGCCATTATGGATGGTTTTACTAACCATAATGGCTTTTTTTATATCAAGTAAAATTCTATTTTTCAAGCTTTCGCTTCTAGTGGGATGCCTGTTCTATCTCTTAACTGGCTTAATTATCTACAAAATCAGCAAGTTATTGATCAGGCAACGGCTACTAACATTTATTCCATGGTTTGTTTGGGTTAGCAATATCTACTTATTACGTATATTTGCTTCAGGTAAAGAAAATTCACTCTCAGTTTTTTTATATGCACTGATTGCTTTAAGCCTTCTCAATATCCATTTTAAAAATCGCCAACAATCAAGCCTGTATGGGTTAATCGATGCTAGCTTTATGCTGGTTCGGATCAACAATCTGATGTTTGTTGGGCCAATTCTGCTCTATCGGCTCTATCATAATCGTCAGCAAAAATCCCAGATTGGATTCTATTTAGCAACCTTTAGTTTAGTATTAAGTCTATGGTTTGGCTATAGCTATGCTGCATTTGGTACGCTTTTTCCCAATAGTGGCAGCTTAAAGACAGTTATTTCTAAACCTTCAATCGTCTATTGGCTTAATCAACAAACTGGCGTTGAGCTGGGTGGCATGCTTAGCTCACAGGAACAATTACTCTTACAGCATCCTGAATTTTTAGATGTTCCGCGGGCGAATTTCTTCTGGCAATATCTTAGTCAAATTGTGCCCCAAAAAGTTACAGATATTTATTTTGATCAAAAATTCTCGTCAATAACGCTTGTTTCAACGCTCAATCAAGTTCTTTTGCTGAGTATTGGGCTTGGATTAATTGGATTTTTAGGTGGATTATGGCAACGAAGCATTACCATCAATCAACAACTAATCAAATTATTAAGCTATTGTGGCATCATTGCCTTAGCAAATAGCGTGGTTAATTGGCTATTTTTTCAACGTTACCTCAGCTTTACGATTTGGTATCCAGTACCAGAATTATTTTGGTTTAGCTTGGTATTGGGTTTATTAGTGGTAGCAAGTATCATTGGTTGGCAACAATTAAGCCAAATCAAACCCATCATTAAGCCAGTGCAATACATAATGTTGCTAGCAATTGGCATATTTTTATTAAGCCCATTGAGTCGTTTTCCACAGGAGCTATTACCGCAAAAAACCAGTGAACATTATCGTGGAACCTATCGATTTTTCTCGTATATTTGGCAGGATGAAGCACTCAAAGCCACTAGTTGGGCCAACCAAGCATTAGCGCCAAATACGACTATTGGTTCGTGGAATGCAGGGATTGTTGGCTATTTTTATGAAAATGGTTCGACGATTAATTTAGATGGCTTAGCAAACAGCCCAGCGTTTGTCGATGAGGTTTTACGCCAGAATATTTTATTTACACGTGGCTTAGCAAACGAAAATGTGCTATGGAACTATATTCAACACCAGGATATTCGCTATATTATTGATTCATGGTATAGCGGGGAAATGGGCAAAAGCAGATTTATTAATAGTATTCCACCAGAGCATTATGAAATTATCTACGAGGGTGCGGTTACGTTTTCAGATGGGAATCGGCCTGATCGAAGAATGTATGTATTGAAATTGAAGTATTAACAATCAATGCGGCTAAACAAGCAATCGCTTAGCCGCATTCGCCCAAACTTACTGGCGAGCCGCCGCTTTTTGGTCGGCAATGCTCGGTAGGCTTTGTTCTTCATCCTCGCGGTTCATCCATTTGAAGAAAGCGATGGTGATTGCTAGGATAAAAATCGAGCCACCAGGAATCCACATAATCAACGCACCAATTTGTTGATCGGCAATCGCGCTGATGCCCCAAATCCGTGGCGCTAGCTCGTAGGTTGGGTACAACACGCTATCAGCAAAGGTGATCAAGGCACCCAAAATCGTTGGGATAATTGAATTCACAAAGTAATAGAGCATCTGCACCGGATACGACGAGCGTAATTCGGGCAACGGAATTAGCGATGGTGCCCACAATAAAATTGCGCTGCCCATCATCATTTGATGTTCGAGAATGTGCACCAGTTCGTTGCGCAAGGCCAAATCGTAGAATTGGGGAAAGTGCCAGCCATTGAAGGAAATATTAAAGGCACTAAATGCCACGATTGGGTTGACGGCAAAACGCACAATACTATAAACCCATGGCAATTGCACCAAAGGCCGCAGTAGCCATTCGGGGATGCCAATTAACAACATTGGGGCACAAAACATGGTCAAAATCATATGTTGAACCATGTGCATGGTAAAAAGATAGCGATCAGCCCAAATGCCAATTGGCGACATGATCGACAAACCAAGCGCCAACAAGCCGCTTAAGAAGGCAACAGCCTTCCCGACTGGGAAGGCTGCTGGCCCGCCTAGGCGCTTGCGAGCTGGGCCAACTGCCCAGAGATAGCCAACTGTTGCGGCGATTAAGCCAAAAAGCAGCGGCCAATCAAGCGTCCAGTCATTCATTTGCTTACCATAATTCTGGTTGGAACAGGGCAAAGAAGCCCAACATCATCAACAGCACACACACAATTGGGAAGACAAACAGCGTCCCAAACATGCGGCGATCGCCTTTAAGGTGCATATAGAACATCATCACAATTGCGCCTTTGATTGTCATCAATCCAAGCAACAATGCGACTTCTAATTGTTTGGCCATAATCTCAGCTTTGTTGATGATCGGTAGGGCAATTTCAATCCCCGTCATCACCAACAAGACAAAGAAGATGATCACATACAACTTAGCATGGCTGTGATGAGCTTCGTGTTCGGTTGGGGCGTGTTCATCATGACCGTGGGCCATTATGTACTCCTTGGATAAATAATGGTTAGATCAGATAGATCACCGTAAAGATCAAGACCCACACTAAGTCTACAAAGTGCCAATACAAGCCGCCTAGCTCGACAGCCATATAATTGCCAGCATTGTAGCGCTCAGGGTGGCGAATTGCCGAAACCAATAATGATGTGAGCCAAACCACCCCAACTGCAACGTGGGTTCCGTGGAAGCCGGTTACAAAGAAGAAAGTCGAGCCAAACATCATATTTTTAATCGTCACACCTTCGTGGACAATGTGATAGAACTCGTAAACCTGACCACCCAAGAAGACCAAACCACAGGCGATGGTTGCTCCCAACCAGAAGCGGAAACGCTTTTGGTTGTTGGTTTTAACCCCATCCAGTGCCAACACCATTGTCAAACTACTGGTCAACAAGATGAAGGCTAGAATCGAGGTCAGCACATTATCGCCAAACAAATTACGAACTGCCGCAACATCATAATTGGCTTTGCTTGATGATGGTGCTACAACCCCGCGCATTGAGAGGTGAGTAACCACCAAAGCTCCGAAGAAAAAGACTTCTGAGCCAAGGAACGTCCACATGCCCAGTTTGCGTAAATCGAGGCCACGCCCAGGATCATTTTTATCGATATCGCGCACGACTGCCTGTGCCATAGATTCTCCCAAATAACTGGGCTCGATGCCGATCATGCAATCGACACCGAGCAAGGTTGTTTACAGCACCGGATCTTGGGCAATTTCGCCGACCCAGCGGTTCATGCCAACGAAGGCAATTGCCAAGGCCACCAAGATCAATGGAATCCCAATCAATGGCGCAGAGGCGAGGTTGAGCATGCCATAAGCTAGCACAAACAAGCCAAACGAGAAGATGATTGGGGCAAACGATGGCGGTGGCAAGTGGGGATGGAAATCATAATTGATCGTCATGCCTCGACCTTCGCCGCTATATTTGTTATCCCACAAGGGGCGACGGCTATGCACAATGTATTCCACATCGAAGTTGTGGGCTGGTGGTGGCGAGGTGGTCGCCCATTCCAGGGTTGCGGCATCCCATGGGTCGTTGCCCGCAGGAGCGCCCTTGCGCAAGCTGATAATAAAGTTGACGATAAAGACCAACGTACCCAAGGCGATACAAAATGCCCCAATCGTTGAAAGCAAGTTGTAGAAATCCCAGCCTTGGTTTTGTTGATACGTCCAGACCCGCCGTGGCATACCTTGCAGCCCAAGCATATGTTGCGGGAAGAAGGTCAAATTAAAGCCCAGCATTAAAATCCAGAAGTGCCATTTGCCGATGCGTTCGCTCATCATCTTGCCAGTAATTTTGGGGAACCAATAGTATGATGCACCAAACAAGGCAAAGACAGCGCCACCAAACAGCACATAGTGGAAGTGAGCAACCACAAAGTAGCTATCGGTAACTTGTAAGTCGAACGGCGCAGCCGCCAACGAAACCCCGGAAATCCCGCCGATCACGAACATGGCGATAAAGCCAAGGCTGAACAGCATTGGGGTTTTGAAGCGCAACTCACCGCGCCACAAGGTTGCTAGCCAGTTGAAGATTTTGACCCCCGTCGGGACAGAAATCAACATCGAAGCGGCAGCAAAGAAGGTGTCGGCAATCACGCCCAAGTTGGTGGCAAACATGTGGTGTGCCCACACGGTGAAGCCCAACACCCCGATTGCAACCCCAGAGTAGGCCACAAACTCGTAACCGAAAATCGGCTTGCGTGAGAAAACTGGCAACATTTCTGAAACCACACCGAAGGCGGGCAGAATCATAATGTACACTTCGGGGTGACCGAAGAACCAGAACAAATGTTGCCACAACAGTGGGTCGCCGCCAGCAGCAGGCAAGAAGAAGTTGGTACCAAAGTTGCGGTCAAAGAACAGCAAGGTGATCCCAACCGTGATGCTTGGCAAGGCAAAAATCAACAAGAATGAGGTAACGAAGCTCATCCAAACGAACAGCGGCATCCGATTAAAGCGCATGCCAGGTGCTCGTAGCCTGATGATTGTTACGATGATGTTGACCGAGCCAGCCAGCGAGGAAACCCCCAGCAGCTGCAAACCTAGCACCCAATAATCCATCCCTCGGGTAACCGAGTAGGTGGTTGAGGTGAGTGGAGCATAAGCAAACCAGCCAGCATCGGGAGCGCCGCCGCCGAACACAAAGCTGGAATACATGACAATCCCGCCGAACAACAAGAGCCAATAGCTCATGGCGTTCATGCGCGGGTAGGCCATATCGCCTGCGCCAATCATCAAGGGCACAAAATAGTTCATAAACCCAGCGTTGACAGGCATAATCGCCATAAACACCATGGTTGTGCCGTGCATCGTAAAGACTTGGTTATAAGCTTCGGGTGTCAGCAGCGTATTTTGGGGCGTACCAAGCTGCAAACGGATGAGCAACGCCTCAAGCCCACCGATCACAAAGAATAAAAAGGCAGTCACAGCATACATGATGCCAATTTTTTTATGATCGACAGTGGTGATCCATTCCAACCAACCCCGCCGTTGCTTAGCTGGGGCGTGATGGAGGGTACTTACGTCAGTTGCCATACGGCCCTCCTACTGCTGACCTTTAACACTGGTGCCAGGATTGAGGCTTTCCAGATAATCGACTAACTCGGTAATTTCTGCTTCGGTCAGGGTATCGGCCTTGATCGCGGTGGTCATAATGTTGCCACGTTTGACTGCATCAGGGTCGTCTAACCAGGCATAGAGATGTTCACGGGTGTTATCGGTCGTGCCAGCGGCAATCGTCATGCGGCCACCGAAGTGGGTCAAGTCGGGGCCGGTAATACCAGCGGCGTTGGTGCCACGCACCACGTGACAACCGATACAATTTTTGGTAAACGATTCGGGCAAGGTGGTGTTAACCGCCACTTGGCTTTGCTCGCTTGACCATTTTTGGAAGTCGGCAGGGCTGGCCACAACCACGCGCATTTTCATATAAGCATGTTGGCCACCACAGTATTCGGCGCATTGACCCCAAAATACTGCTGGCGAACCATCGGCCACGTCATCGGCTTTAAACCACAAGCCACTCTCGCGATTGGGCATCACGTCGCGCTTGCCAGCCAAGCCAGGAATCCAGAAGTCGTGGATTACGTCAACCGAGGTCATTTTCACGTCGATATAGCTTCCTGATGGAATCCATAGCTCGTTAGCAGTGACCAAAGGCTTACCGCTGGCATCCTTAATATCAGGATACTGGAACTCCCACCACCACTGATGGCCGATAACCTTAACATTTAAGGTATTGCCAGCGGCTTCGTCGGGCATAAACTCGATTTTGCGAATCGTGTCGAAGGTAAAGACGAAAATGACAATCGCAATAATTGCTGGCACGATTGTCCAAGCAATTTCAACCTTCGTATTGCCATGGATCTGTGTGGGAATCTGCGAACTATCTTTTTGCCGATACTTGATGATCGAAACGATCAACCAGGTTTGTACGATCAAAAAGACCACAACGCCCAACCAAAACAACAATTCCGAGAGATTGTAAATTGCGCGGGTGCTCTCGCTTGCTGGGTTCAGGGTCGTCTGAGGGGTCTTCTGACCGCACGCTGCCAGTACAACGCTTCCAAGCAACAGGGTTGCCGTAGGGCGCAGCAGAGCCTTGGCAGGCGAACGATTGGGCATCCATGCCTCCTTGCTAAGACCGTGTTCTCCAAATCGTCGTTGGCACCGCGAACATCCGCCACCAAGTCGAACGATTGGCCTTTCCAATACTACTAAATCAGAGTCAACTCCACTCAAACCGCCCACGCGCAATCTCGTGGTGGCATGAACTTGGAGTTGGGGGAGTTACTGGTTCGCTATCACCCCAATTGTACACTGTTATCGAAAACTCTCAAGTTGACATATGGCTGCGTACAGGCAGTGATTGATCGCTCAATGAGATAGTATCAAATCTTGTTGCTCGTGTCTAAATCTTTTACCTGCAATTTTGAGCCAAATATGCATGGTTTGGACTATTGGATTGCCCGAACACGCATTTTCAGTCACAGATTGGCCAAGATTTTCACGATTATGTTCTCCCAGCCCATGGCCCATAGCCAAAAACCTTGCATGCTCTGCGCCGCTGCATTGAATTTCATCTCTCATCCTTCCCCCTTCTGTTCGTTGTTCTATGTTCTATGTGTAATGGTTTATTAGGTTGGCAACTGTTCTCCTGTGCCCTCACCCCCAGCCCCTCTCCCACGGCGGCGGGCGAGGGGAGCACTCCTGGAGCGGTTCCCCCTCGCCTGCTGGGCGGGAGAGGGGGCTAGGGGGTGAGGGCACGAGAATTGGTTGTTAATGGTATGAACCATTACATCGCTGTCCGCTGTTCTTCTTTTGCCTTTTGCCTTCTGCCTTCTGATTTCTGCCTTTATCCATTAAACCACCGTTAAAAATAGTACTTTGGCACTATCTTCGTGGCTCTTGAAGTTCTACGGGCTTGCCTCTATGATTCAGGCATAATTCGTTCGTACCGAACTTGATATTTTTCCTGCGCATCATGGGGTTTGTCATGACAAACGTTGTTTTATCGTTGCCTGTTTTTCATGCAACCGAAGGGCTTGGCGCATTTCTCGGCGATTTGCGTTCATGGGTTTTTCGTTCAAAAAATCGGGCCGCCCGCCACTTTGGCTTGGCGCATACCACAATTATGCGCTATGAAAATGACCAAATTTTGTGTCCGCTGGGCTATATCGCCGCCCTCGCGCAGTTGGTGATCGAGCAGTTGGATCTGCCGCCCTATCAGCGTGGGTTGGCCGAGCAGCAATTATTAGCCACGATTCAATATGCATTAACTGAGTATGCGATTGACCACACGCCGCTGGCAACGTGGCCTGAGTTAACAAATTTGGCCGCAGCTTACTTGGCTGAAGTGCAGCAGCAAAAGCAGGAGCAGGCTAAAACTGGTCCATTGATGGGCGTTTTGCACGATTGGGGCGATGCGCCCGATGTACAGAATTTTGTCGGTCGCGAGGACGAAACTGCTACCCTTGTTAAATGGTTACAGCTCGATCGTTGCCGTTTGGTGGCGATTATTGGGTTGGGCGGTATGGGCAAAACCAGCCTTGCCACCCGCGTTGCCCAACAAGCCCAAGATGATTTTAAGGTGATCGTCTGGCGTTCGCTGCAACAAGGTCAACAGGCCAATGATTTTCTGTTGGAATGTTTGCACCGGATTATGCCCAGTCCCAATTCGGCCTATCCAAGTCAATTTGAGCACCGCCTAAGTGTGTTGATCGATTATTTGCGTACCACCCGCTGCTTGTTAATTCTCGACAATATCGAGGCTATTTTGCAGCCGCAATATCCAGCTGGCCGCTACCGCGAGGGCTATGAGCAATATGCCCAACTGTTTCAAGCAATCAGCGAGCGTTCCCACGAAAGCTGTTTGATTCTGACGAGCCGCGAAAAACCCTATGAATTCAATCGACTCGAAGGTGTGCATACCCGTTCGATGGTTTTGACGGGACTTATGCGCGATGATGCTCAAATGTTGCTCGATAATCAAGAGTTGTATGGCACGCCGCAACTGTGGCAGGAGCTCATCAAGCACTATACTGGCAATCCTTTGGCCTTAAAATTAGTTGCCCAAGTGATCAAAACCATGTTTTTTGGCCAAATTGCTGAATTTTTGCAGCACGAAGAATTAATTTTTGGCGATGTGCGCACAATTTTGGCTCAGCAATTTGAACGTTTATCCGACCAAGAGCAAGAATTATTGTATTGGCTCGCAATCGAACGCCACACGGTCAAATTAGCTGAGCTTAAGCATGACCTGGTGCGTTCAAAATATCAACATATGCTGCTCGAAACCCTTGAATCGTTGCTGCGCCGTTCGTTGGTGGAGCGGCATCAAGATGGGTTTATGTTGCATAATGTGGTGCTCGAATATACAACCGACCGTTTGATCGACCAAATTGCCCAAGAATTACTCGATGGGACGCAGGGTTTGCTCTATCGCCATGCCTTGATCAAAGCCAACAGCTTGGATAGCATTCGCGAACACCAAAGTCGGGCAATTTTGCGGCCATTGCTGCACCGGATTTTCGTTGAGCTTGGTCAAGAGCGTTTGCTGGCAAGCCTACGTCAATTATTGCAAACCATGCAGCCCTTGAGCGCATTGGAAATGGGCTATGCGCCAGGTAATATTTTTAATTTATTGGTTGAACTCAAGGCCGATTTGAGCCAATTTGATTTTCGGCATAAACCGCTGTGGCACGCCAACCTACGTGGCATCAACCCCAAACAGCTTGATTTGAGCCATAGCGACCTTTCGCGCAGTGTGTTTAGCGAACAATTTGGCGCATTGATTGCCCTAGCCCGCGATCCAGCTGATCGTTTTTTGGCCGTAGCAACCGCTGATGATCAATTGATTGTTTGGCAAAACTTAGATCTGAAAAAACTTTGGCAAGTACCCAGTAACCACGATGGCATTCGGGCAATCTGTTTTAGCGGCGATGGGCGCTACTTGATCAGCGCTGGTAACGATGGACTCATTCGGCTGTGGGAGACCAGTCAAGGCCAGAACCCACGTATTTTAGCAGGCCATACCCGACCAGTAATTGGCGTGGCGATTGCGCCCCAAAGTCAACAATTAATCAGTGCCAGCCTTGATGGTGAGGTTCGCCTGTGGGATCGGCTCAGTGGCAAGTGTTTGCATCGTTTTAATGCGCATGCCGACGGTTTAAGCAGCATCGGGCTAAGTGCCAATGGTCAATACTTAGCAACGGCAGGGCTTGATCGTCAGATTAAACTTTGGCACGGCCCACAGTTAAATTATCAGACCACTATCACGACCCATCACGAGCCAATCGAAATTCTAGCGTTTAGCCCCAATCCAACGATTTTAGCGGGCACTGGACTAGATGGCGATGTCTACTTGTGGGATTTACAAGCCAACCAGTTAATCACCAGTTTGCCCAACGAAGATCGCGTGTTTGATCTGCAATTTAGCCCTGATGGAGCTAATCTCGCCACCGCTGGCCTTGATCAATGTATTCGGATCTGGCAGGTAGAAACCGCTCACCTGACGCATATGCTCTACGGCCATGCCCATTGGGTACGGGCTTTACACTACAATCGCGATGGTTCACGGCTCTACTCGGTCAGTAGCGATCAAAGTTTGCGCATCTGGGAGCAAGCTAGTGGCCGCTTGCTGCATACACTCCAAGGCTATCGCGGCGGTGTACGCAGTTTGGCTTTGAGCAACAACGCTGATTTATTATTTAACGCTGGTGAGGCTCAAGCCGTCACATTATGGCAACTAGCCGAGCCATTCTATCGCCTGAATCTACCGCAAGCAACCAACAATGGCCGCGAATTAGCCTATCATCAAGCCAGCCAACTACTGGCAATCAGCCAAGAGCAAGTAATTCAACTCTGGGATTGCCAACGTTTGCAATTAGCAACGATCTTGACTGGTCACCAAGCTTTGATTCGGGCGATCGCCTTTCGCCCTGATGGCAGCATGTTGGCAAGTTGCAGCGAAGATCATACTGTTCATGTTTGGTCGATGCCTCATGGTCAGATTGTCCAAGTCTTTGGCTGTCACGATGATTTAGTTACCACCCTCGCTTGGAGCCAGAACGGCAGTTTATTGGCAACTGGCAGCGCTGATCGCACGATTCGGATTTGGGGCGTAGCTGAACATAGTTGTTTAAGCTTGTTGGCGGGGCATAGCGCGGGCATTATCAGCCTAGCCTTCAGCCCCGATCAACGCCATTTGGTCAGTGCTGGAGCCGATCAACAGGTGCGCATTTGGGATCTGAGCAACCAGTGCTATGAAATTGTGCTCTTGCATAAACCTGGCTTGCTCAAAGCGGTGCAATGGTCGGCTGATGGGCGCTGGATTGTGATTGCGGCTGGCTCGCTAGCCCTGATTTGGGATTGGCAAAACCAACAATTGGTTCAGCGGTTTGAGCATCAAGCAGCCGTCGATAGCATCTGCCTCAGTAGCGATGGCCACATGCTGATTACTGGCGATCAACAAGGGGCAATCGCCATCTGGCAACTCGCCACTGGTAAATTGCTCAAAAAACTGCACAGCGATCGTCCTTATCAAGGGCTGATCATCAACCAAGCCATTGGTTTAAATGCAGCCGAGCAGGCCAGCTTGCTCAATTTAGGCGCATTGATCAATTAAAACGCTCACTCCCTTCAAGGGTAGATTTTGTAGTCGATTGGCAGTCCCTCACCCCTAGCCCCTCTCCCGCCCGCGAGGCGAGGGGGACTCACGAAACCAAACGCCCCTCGCCTACCGCAGTGGGAGAGGGGTTGGGGGTGAGGGAAAATCTCAACATCAATCCAGCAAATTCTGGTACAATCGGCGGCGTTGCAAAAAATGAACCAAATTCATGAAAGGAACCAGCAATGCCGGATTATCTCTACGATCTCGAAGCCCAAGAGCTTGCCAACGGCGATTGGGCTTTGGTGATTCATTGCGAGGCGGCCTATGCCCAAACGGTCAATATTGCCACACCTAATTTTGCGATTGAACGGCGTTTCGATGCAACTGGTTACGCTGCGGTGACGATTCCACGTCAGCAGTTTAATGGCATTAACGCCAGTGATTTACAGATTCAAATTCAGACCAAAATCAATGTGTGATCGTTTTTGACACAACCAAATGCTATGCTAGGGCTAGGTTAACAAACTCTATGAAACGCCCAAATCAACATAATCACGCTTGCGATTTCGCTTAAATGTAGTACAATTAGCACAGATGTTTCATCACAGACACAGTACGTTTGAACCAGTAGAAAGCTTTGGTGATAGCCATGAACAATCGCGCAATTGCCCAAATTCTGTTTAACATTGCCACGTTGCTGAAGCGCCAAAACGCCAATCCCTATCGGGTGCGGCGCTATCGCGAAGTAGCTCGCGCCATTCTCCGCCTGCGCCATTCCCTCACCGAACGCGCCTTAGCTGGCAAAGCCTTAGGCATCAACAAACTTGGGGCCAGCCTCACGCGCAAAATCACCGTGCTAGCTGCCCAAGGCCAACTCGATTTTTACGACGATTTGTGTGCCTTGCTGCCACCCAGCCAACAACGCTTGCTGAAAATCGCGGGCATTGGGCCAATTTTGGCCGAACGCATTAGCCAAGAGCTAGGCGATGTCGAGCTAGCAACCTTGCTACGTGAAGCTGCCTACCAACGTTTGACCGCGATCTGGGGGGTTGGGCCACAACGCGCCGATCTGATTGTCTCGAATATGTTTCCCGATGATCCGCCACCGCCAGCCAATGCTGCTCACAGTGCCCGCAAAAGCAACATCATCTACACCCAACCAACCTTATGGGAGTATGGGCAAAAAGCCGCCTAGGAGGATGCATGACCCGACCTGCCACCCAAGCCGAGCAGCCAGAGCAAGAACAATGGCTGCTCGACGAGGCAAGTTTGCTCGATGCAAGCCTGCTTGATGAACCCGACGAGGATTTGCCAGAGGTTGATGCCCGTTTACAAGGCGGCTTCAAAGCCAAATTACAATTCGCCCCGCGTCCCTATCAAACCGAGGCCGTCGCTGCTTGGACGGCCAACGAAGGACACGGGGTGATTGTGCTGCCCACTGGAGCAGGCAAAACGATCACAGCGATGTTGGCAATTGCCAAGCTTGGGCTGCGCACGCTGATTGTCGTGCCAACGATTGAATTACTCTATCAATGGCGCGACACCGTGGTCCAAACCCTCGCGCTCGATCCAAAATTAGTCGGCGTGGTTGGTGATGGCCAGCGTGAATGGCGACCAATCACCGTGATTACCTATGCTTCGGCGGCCATGCCCGATGCACCACTTGAAAATTTGGGCTTGCTCATTTGTGATGAAGTGCATCATTTGCCTTCACCAGCCTATAGCACGATTGCCCTGCGCAGCCGCACGCCCTATCGCCTAGGCTTAACCGCCACACCCGAACGCAGCGATGGCTCGCATACCGCGCTTGATCGCTTGGTTGGCAAAGTGGTTTATCAGCGTGCGCCTGCCGATTTAGCCGAAGAAGGCCATATCGCCAAGTTTCGCGAAAAACGGATTTTGGTCGATCTAACTGCCGATGAGTTGGTGCGCTACGAAACCTTGATGACCACATGGCGCTGGTTTTTGGCCAAACATCGGCATAAATTGGCCAGCGGCGGCGATTTCTTCGGCGAACTCATTCGCCGTTCTGGTAGCGACCCCCAAGCTCGCAATGCGCTCCAAGCTCAGCATCAAGCGCGAATGATTGCGCTCAACGCCGAGAAAAAGCTTGAGCATGTTGGCCAACTGCTCAGCCAACATCCCAACGATAAAATCATCATCTTTTCGGAATACAACGCCTTGGTCAATACGATCAGCCGTCAGTTTGCCATACCCAGCATTACCTATCGCACAGCTGCTGATGAACGTAAATCAATTTTGGATGGCTTTCGGTCTGGACGCTATTCCAAGTTGGTGACGGGGCGGGTGCTGAACGAGGGCGTTGATGTTCCCGATGCCAATGTCGCGATTGTGGTCAGTGGTTCAGCCACGGCCCGCGAATATATTCAGCGTTTGGGGCGGGTGCTGCGCAAAAAGCCCGATGAAGCCTTGCTTTACGAGTTGGTCACGCGCAATACCAGCGAAGTTCAAACCGCCCGCCGTCGTAAAAAAGCCGTGGCCGCCCATAATCTGCAGGCGAAGTAGAACATAGAACAAAGAGCATAGAACATAACCCTTGGGATAAACCTCGGTTTTGAGCATAACAGAATAATCAAAACAATCTGTGGCTAAAAACGTATCTTCGTGCTCTTCGTGGATCAAGGCTTTAACGGAGAGCCGCAGAGCGATGGAAGGATGAAGGATGAATCTACGGTTAGAGATCAGAAGGATCATTAGGGCAATTCGTGACTAAAAACATCCTTCGTGTTCTTCGTGTTCTTCGCGGTTTCAACCCTTCGTGCTCTTCGTGTCCTTCGTGGATCAACCGCCGAATCTTTAGAGTATCGGAATCATTATGTCATTTACACCAGCCGATTTCAAATATACCAGCCGCACCGGTGAGCTTGGCCGCCAACTCTACCCGCATCAATTGCGCGATGATCGCTATTTGGCAGCGATTGACTATGCGATTGGCTATTACGAGCAGATGCTTGGCCGTGCGCGGCGTGAATTTGAAGCCGCTACCTTGCTGGAGTTTTTTGGCGATCCCAAGTTGGCACGCGGCTTGGTAGCCTGTTTAAGCCAAACCTATCGCTGGCATCAACCGCAACTAGCCGAAGTGCTCGATCAACCTACCTATGCCCAATTGGTTGAACGCGGCTTACGCAATTCAGCCGATTTTCGGGCCTTGCTGTATGCCCATGCCAATCAAACTCATGGCTTCATTTTGCCAAGCGAACGCTGGCCTGCGGTAAGCCAACTAGCCGCTGAATTGGGATTAACGCCCAGCCAATTTGAGCGGGTGCTCTACCTTGATGATGAGCAAGAAGCATTGTTGGTGCGCAGCGCCGAACGCCCAGAACCAAGCGCAATCGTGGCTTTATACAATTTTCATTCGCTCGAAACTGGTTTGCGCAACTGTCGTTCGTTGCAACTACGGCTTGATGGCGATATTAATGCCTTGGCCGTTTCAGCCCATAATTTAGCCCAACGCTATAACCTGCGCTACGAATTAAGCGAACCAGAAGATTGCATAGCGACGTTCGTAACCCTGACCTTGCATGGAGCCAAGGATGCGCTAGGCAATTGGACGCGCACAGGCCGCCGAATTGCCCGTTGTGCCTTGCGTCTACTAGCGGCCCATCCCAATGCGGCCAGTGAAGGCCTAATTCAGGTGCATATGCAGGGCAAAAATAGCCTAATCAAGCTGGCAAAACGCGAGTTGACGGTGCTTGGTGGCACTGCTCGTCAGCAACCAGACAACCTTGGCGATAGCTGGGAAACCACGCTTGAACAGCAATTTAGTCAAGCCTGGAGCCGCTTGGTTAGCAAAAGCCAAAATGCAGGCTGGCGCATTCGACGTGATCCTGTGCCATTTAGTTTGGCTCATCGGTTACTTGTCCCCGATTTCATTGCCCAACGCGGCAGCGAACGTATTCCGATCTTTGTGCCTGCGACCGAAGCGATGGCAGCGAGTTTGGCGCAGCGCTTGGTTGGTCAACCGAAGGTCTTGGTCGTAATTGCCAAAAGCTATCAAAACCTCTTGCGCAATTGCCAGGTTGCCAAAGTTATGTATCAAACCACGCCCGATATGCTGACGGTGCTTGCGCAACTCGAACAACTTACCCCAGCCCAAGCACCATTAGATCGCTGGAGTCGCCTAGCGTTGCGCTTCGATCAAGCTGGATTTGTGGCCGAAACCGAGCTTTTAGAAATTTTGGAATGCCGTAATCCTGTTGAAATTAGCTTAGCGCTGCGTGGTTGGCGCGAAGGCACAGCCCAGTATGTGCCAAATCTTGGCCTATTTACGCCGCAAAAACTGCGTGAATTAGGTAGTATGCTTGGCAAAGCCGCCTAGGAATTCCTCTCACCCCCAACCCTTCACCTCGCTCGGCGGTAGAGCTTTCAAGGGTAGGTTTCTGTTGCGAACCACAGATAGGCTGGTTCATCGCTGGATGGATGACGACCCTGATTGTGATTGAGGGGGTGCAGGGGGATTAAAGCCCCCGCGTCTCCCACCTTGAGGCGGGACGGAAGGGTGGTGATCACCATAAATCTACAAAATGTACTAATAACCCGATAAACCCTAAAAATAACGAGGATTTATGCTGGCAATCAAACCATTTATTGGCCAACATTGTGAAACTACCACCAGCGGAACCTTGCTCTATCAACAAGGCATCGAGCTTTCTGAGCCGTTGCTGTTTGGATTGGGCGAAGGCCTAAGTTTCATCTTTTGGCACATGAACTCAATGCCGATGCCCTTTATCGGCGGACGCGTCAAGCCCGATCAACTAACCGAAACCCTTGCCAAACAACTCAACCTCAAACTTGAGCGCCAAGAAACCAGCTCGTCAACCAAGGCTTGGGCGATCGTCAAAGATTTGCTTGATCAAGGTCAAGTCGTTGGCTTGAAACTTGATTGTTTTTATCTCGAATATTTTAGCAATCCAATTCATTTTGCTGGTCATTATGTGGCGATCTATGGCTATGATCACGATCACGCTTATTTGGTTGATACCCATCAACAGGGTAGCATTGTGCAAACATCATTAGCAAGTTTGGCCCAAGCGCGGGCGGCCAAAGGCTCGATGGCCTCAAAAAGCATGGCTTATACCCTAAAACCACAGGGCAGTTACGATTTGGCTCAAGCAGTGCGCCAAGCAATCATCAATAATGCCCAAGCCTATCTCAACCCACCAATTACCAACGTAAACTACAAAGGCATTCGTAAAGCGAGCGCCGCCTTACAGCCATGGTTTGAAGCAAGCGCCAATATTGAGTATGATTTTTGCACCACCGCCCTGTTAATGGAACGAGCCGGAACGGGCGGCTCGCTGTTTCGCAAGCTGTATCGTGATTTTTTGGCCGAGGCCAGTACAATCATCGCTGCTCCACAGTTACGTCAAGCTGAACCAACTTTCACCACGATTAGCGAGAACTGGCAAGAAGTCGCAAATTTGCTCGATCAAGCGGGCAAACAGCACGATCTTGGGGCAATTCAAAAGGCCAGTCGGCTGATGAACCAAATCGCCGAACAAGAATATACAGCGATGCATCTGCTGGCAACGCTATAACAGCTTGCATAATCAGCCATGATCGGGCACAATCAGCGGGAGATTGTGCTGTTGCCTCGGAGTTGCTATGAAATATACTGCCACGATTGGGCTAGAAGTGCATGCCCAAATTCTTACCAAATCGAAAATGTTCAGCGGTTGTAACGCGGCCTATGCCAGCGCTCCCGCCAATAGCTGTATCGATGAAGTCAGCATTGGCTTACCTGGCACCTTGCCAGTTGTCAATCAGGAAGCAATTCGCAAGGCGGCGCTGCTTGGTTTGGCGCTCAATTGCGAAATTCCTGAGTATTGCGAGTTTTCACGTAAATCGTATACCTACCCCGATTTGCCCAAAGCATGGCAAATTACCATGTACGATAAGCCAATTTGTATCAATGGTGAGCTAGAAATTACCCTTGGCAATGGCGAAACCAAGCGAGTTGGCATCACCCGTGCCCACCTCGAAGAAGATACGGGCATGTTGCAACATGGCGATGAAACCCACTCGCTGGTCGATTACAATCGCTCTGGCGTGCCGTTGCTCGAAATCGTCAGCGAGCCTGATATGACCACGCCCGAAGAAGCCCGCTTGTATGCCACCAAATTGCGCCAAATTTTGGTCTTTTTGGGGGTCAACAGCGGCAACCTCGAAGAAGGCGCGTTGCGGGTTGATGCCAATGTTTCAATTCGCCCTGAAGGCCAAAAAGAATTTGGCACCAAGGTCGAGATCAAAAATATGAACTCGTTCCGCAATCTTGAGCGGGCTTTGGTCTATGAACTGGAACGCCAAGAAAAAGTTTTGCGCGAAGGTGGCACGATTATTCAAGAAACTCGTGGTTGGGACGATGCCGCAGGGATCACCTTGAGCCAACGCTCCAAGGAACATGCCCACGATTATCGCTACTTCCCTGAGCCAGATTTGCCGCCGCTGGAGTTGAGCCGCGAGTGGGTTGCTGAGCGCCGCGCCGAGTTGCCTGAATTGCCCGATGCCAAATTTGCTCGATATCTTAGCGAATTTGGCTTATCCAAGCAGGATGCCGCCTTGTTGAGCGGCGAACGTGAAACCGCCGACTATTTTGAAACCATCGTGGCCACCGCTGGCGCAGCCAATGCAAAGCCCGTTGCCAACTGGATTACCGGCGAGTTATTCCGTTTGATCAAAGATGGCGCAGAAACCCTCGCCGAGGTCGCCAAACGGGTTACGCCTGCCAACCTCACCAGTTTGATCGACGTGGTTGCCAAAGGCGAAATCGGCAGCACTGTCGCCAAGCAAGTCTTTGAAGAAATGTATCGGACTGGCGAAACGCCAACTGCGATTATCAACGCCAAAGGCTTGCGCCAAATTAGCGATAGCAGCGTTTTGACCCAAGCTGCCCGCGATGCGATCGCCGCTAATCCCAAAGTGGTCGCCGACTACAAGAGTGGCAAATTGCCAGCGATCAAGTTCTTGGTTGGTCAGGTGATGCGGGCAACCAAAGGTCAAGCCAATCCACAAGTCGTCGAAGAAGCGCTCAAAACCGAGCTTGATGCCACCAATTAATCGGATTAAATCGAAAAGGCGGCGCAACGCTTGAACGTGTTGCGCCGCCTTTGGTTTAATTAGCGATATTCGACCCACACCACACAGCTAAACCCCGGCACGCTGATGCTGCCAAGGTTGCGATCAAAGCTCGCCTGCGCCAGCACTGGATCATAGCCATTTGCCAGTAAGGGGTGCAGTTGCAAATTGTAATGACCAAAACTGGCATCGCTATAACTTAAATCATGGTGCGAGCCATTGAAAGCCACCACAATGCGGCTAAATTGCTGATCGCACTGCTCGCCTACACCATCATCAAGCACCATCAGCACCAAACCAACCACTTGATCAGGCCCAGTATTGGGAAACCAGACTTTTTGCTTGATCAATTCAGCACTGTTCAACCGAAACAAGCCTGAGCTACGCCGAATTTGTAGCATCGTTTGAAAATGCGCATAGCTAAATGCCATATCCTCAGGGGTTGGCTTGAGTGCAGGGTTGGCTAACAACGGCCCGACCGTGGCCCAATGTTCATGGTTATCCGCCGAGGGCGGCAAGCCCGAACCCCAAGTATTCTGCTGGCCCGTCCAATCGATGCGATTAAACCAATCGCTGGAGTTGTAGCTGTTGCGATCCAGCGATTTCGAGCGCAGCAACTCATCGCCAGCATGAAAAAATGGAATTCCTTGGGCTAAGGCCACTAAACTCAAGGCCAAATTGTGCATACGCACCCGCTCGGCGATTGGCGATTCGAGCGGGGCTTTGACTTGCACTCCATCAAATAAGGTTTCATTATCGTGGGCTGAAACATAGGCAATATGATCATCAGGACGTAAACCATAGGCTGCTGGTTTGCCATTGATATACAAGTGGCCGCCCAAAGTTTGTTGGCCTTCGCAACTGAGGATTGGATACTCAGCCAAATTGCCCGCCAAACTCAGCCGCACCACATCGCTGAGCACCGCAACTTGATAATGGCGCTCAACAAACGCCCGCTGTTCGTACACATTAGGCCGATCAAGCAAGCCTGTGGCAAAGCCCTGCACTTGAAAACCAACAAAGGGGCCGCCACCCCGCGCCGCATCGCGCAGACGATCGCTGAAGGTGCCAATGCCCGTACCAGCCATGGCATATTGCGAGGCATTTTCGCCGCGTGCACCGTCGGCAACTTCGCCAAAATTCCAGCCCTCGCCATACACATAGATCGCTTTACCATCAACGCCATGCTCAGCCAACGTCAAACTATCGAGCATGGCGCGAATCGCCAACATATTACGCTTCAGATGATGGCCCATCAAATCGAAGCGAAAGCCATCAACTTTATAATCGACGGCCCATGTGCGCAGCGAATCGAGCATTAATTTTTCCATCATATGCTGTTCGCTAGCGGTGTTGGCGCAGCAGGTGCTGTTGCAAACATTGCCATCAGCATCCAAGCGATGATAGTAGCCTGGCACAATTCGGTCGAGCACGGCGCAACTGGCTTGACCACTCGAATGGGTATGATTGTAAACCACATCCATCACCACCCGCAGCCCAATCTGATTCAGCGCTTGAACCATCTCGCGAAACTCGTAGATTCGCGTTGAACCATCAGGATCGGTGCTATACGAGCCTTCGGGCGTGGTGTAATGGCGAGGGTCATAGCCCCAATTGAAGCCATCACGATCGCGAATTGGAAAAAGATAGGCTTGCTGCTCAGTCGAATCAGCAGGCAAACTGGCTAAATAGTCAAAATCAATCCGCGTGCGATCAGGCCGATGTTCTTCAATGGTGGCAATATCAAAGACTGGCAGCAAGTGCACATGGCTCACCCCGGCCTTAGCCAGTCGCTGCAAATGTTGCATGCCATTCGATTCAACTTGGCTAAAGGCTTTATAGGTGCCACGTAACTCAGCTGACACACTCGAATCGGTGATCGAAAAATCACGCACATGCAGTTCGTAGAGCACAATATCGGTGGGCTGGGTTAGGCTGGGCTTGGCGAGTTTGCTCCAACCTTTGGGTTTAAGGCGTTGGCTTTGCAGATCAACAATTTGCGAATGTTGGCTATTGGTCGATAAACTCAGCGAATAGGGATCAGTGACGCTATTTTGCTCAAATTGGCCAGTGCTCGGCACAAACACATCGACCAAAAATCGATAAAACTGGTTCTTCCAACTGGGCTTGCCAACGATGCTCCAAACTCCAGTCTGAGGGTCAAACATCATCCCACTGCGAATCGCGCGAGTTCCCTTAGCCGAATCAGCGTAGAGCAACAGACTAACTGAGCGAGCGGTTGGTGCCCACAAGCGCAAAATCGGGCGTTTCTGCTCATCGAAACTCACCCCAAGCTCGCCAGTGTAATGATACAAATCATCAAGCACCCCAGGAATTTGCAACGCCGTCGCATCGATCAAACTCTGATCATCAGCGTGATAGGCCTGCACCGCCACTTGGCCACGCAAGATTGTGGCAACCAAGTCGTGGTGTTCAGGGGCGAGGCGCAAGACTGGCAAGCCCTGCAAATGCGGAAAAGCCGCTGCCAACGTCGAATCTAAGCCCAAGGGATCACGTTCGAGCGGCAAAACCGTGCCATGCTGAATTCCCTGCGGCGTTAGCTCCAACGAACCATCAAGCGAATAATGCAACTCATAGCGAGCATTGGGGAGCGCATGAATATTCCAAACAATCGTATCGCGACGCACCCAATACGCCCGCAGCCGGTCAAGCTGCCCGACGCTGGGCTGCTCTTCAACAACAGATTGATCAAGCATCTTAATCTCCCATCACATGGGTAAACTCGTATGTATAGCACATTATATGCAACAAATTGGCAATTTGCTTAATCGTTCCAGCGTGCTTGCCACTGACCATCGGGCATATAGGCCCGCCCGCGTCCTTCTTCATCCCAGACAATCAGTTGGCGCTCGTGAAAAATAATCGTTGCCCGAGTACGCGCTACTTTTTCATCGGTTGTATTTTCATTCAAACCCCAGGCCGTGTAAATTTGGCCATTGATGCGGCTGACTGCACGGGCATCACGAAAACCCAAGCGCTGGGCAATTTGATCGTTGGTAAAGCCATGGGCCACCAAGGTCATCACTTCGCGCTCGGCAGGCTCAAGCAAATCAAGCGCCGATTGCTCATCACGGTGGCGAACTTCTTGCACCCGACTAGCAATATCGGGGTCGATAAAAGCCCGACCTTGAAAGGCATCGCGCAGCAGTGGGGCAACCATCGCTGGTAGTAAATAATTGCTTTTGCGCACATACGCATAGTGACTTAGAATGCCCGAACGCTGGAAATCGCGATAATAGGCATCATCATCTTGGATCGAATAAAACACCACTGGAATCCGCGGATGCTCACGGCGAATAATCACTGCTGCTTGAATGCCATTAAGTTCACTGGCCAAGGCCACATCCATCAAAATAGCTTGCGGCGTATGTTGAGCACACCATTCAATTGCATCCTCGCCGCTACCAGCCTCGCCAATCACGGTTATCTCTTTGGTAGCCTGCAACCCAGCAACCATCGCCGCCCGCAATGCCGGATGATCTTCAACCACCAATGTTTGGATTGTCTGCATGGGAGAATCCTTAGCCAATTATCATCAAATATATGCTCAACCTTAATCTTTGTGTCAAGCAATTAAGTGCAAAGCCATGTTAATCTTTTAATTATTGGGGATCGGGAGTCAGGGTTCGGGGTTCGGAAGGTTTTATAGACGTTAAGGCAGATGATGGTTAAAAACATGGCTCATGCAATATACAGATAACTAATCCCCGACCCCCAACAACCAACCCCTACCCATACAAGGAACCACCCGATGAAACGCTGGTCTTTGATTGTTGGCACTTTGTTCGTTGTAGGCTGTAGCGATGCTGCTATGCTTGTTGAAGCTCCCAAACCTGCTGCGGTGCAGCAAATCGCGATCGCCACCAGTGCCCCGACCAGGGTTGTGCCGACAGCGACTCCAGCACCAAGTGCGACCCCAGCCCCGCCAACTGAAACACCCGTGCCCCAACCACCACGGGTCGGAATTCAAGTTGGCCATTGGCAAACCGAAGATTTACCTGATGATTTGGCTAAATTTCGCACTTCAACTGGGGCATTTGTCAATGGGATTACCGAATCGGATGTGAACTTGCCAGTTGCTGAGCAAGTAAAAGCCTTGCTTGAAGCCGAGGGGATTACGGTCGATCTGTTGCCTGCGACCGTGCCAGTCGCCTACAAAGCCGATGCTTTTATCTCGATTCATGCCGATGGTTCGACCAGCACCAGCAGTCGCGGCTTCAAAATGGCCACCCCATGGCGAGCCTCTGAAGCCAGTTTATTATTGCTCGATAGTTTAGTTAGCGAATATGCCGCTGGCACTGATATGCCTCAAGATTCGGCGATTACCGCCAATATGCGCGGCTACTATGCCTTTAGTTGGCGGCGACATCGCAATGCCATCGCCCCAACCACCCCAGCCGTGATCGTTGAAATGGGCTTTTTGACTAATCCCACGGATCGGGCGTTTATGCTCAATCAATCAGATGTAATTGCTCAGAGCATCGCCAATGGCTTGCTGCGCTACCTCGAAGTGCGCGATCCCAATGATTTAGAAGCGCTGCGGGTAATTGAATATGCGATTCAGCGCCCCAAAACTGCCGACGTGACCGTGCATTCAGCACCCGATGCTGAGTCGCGGGTGTTACATACGCTGGAAGAAGATCAACGTTTTATGCCATTTCGCCAGCGTGATGGCTGGTACGAGGGTTTTGTGCGTGGTAGCTCGAATATTGTTGGCTGGGTGCAAGTCAGCAATATGCAGGGCACAAGCGACCAACTACCACCACCAACCGATCGCTGAGAGTCCCTCACCTCCTAGCCATCCTTCCAAGAGTGGGTTTTTAACAGTGGTTGGGTGGAATTCGCCGTAGATGTTCATGCCCTCACCCCCTGACCCCCTCTCCCGCCAAGCGAGCGAGGGGGAACCACCACATTATGACGGTTGGGCCTCCCTTCTCCCGCCGCAGTGGGAGAAGGGTTGGGGATGAGGGATCTTAAAACCCAGCCTTGGAAGCTAGCTGCCACCATCGTGAGAGAAGGGAGCGAGGGAAATGCTACAAGCTTTGCAACAGCCACAACAAACCCATGCCAGTTCCAATCGTCAGCAGCACATTATTGGTTTTCCAAGCAACCAAGGCCGCTACCAAGCCCGCAATCAAGCGCTCATTATTGTTGAGCAATTGATAACGATGCTGTTGATAGATTAAATCAGGCACAATAATTGCCATCAGCACGGCAATCGGCACAAATTGCAAACAGCGTTGCAACCATTGAGGCATGCTGGTTTTACCCGCAACGCTAATAAACGAGAGCCGCAGCAAAAATGTCACGCAGCCCATGCCAATAATCAGCAGTAAAATCATCATGCCTGCCGCCCCTCAAGATACAAACCAAGCCCAACCCCCGCCAATACACTCAACACCAAGCCCAATTTATAGGGCAGCATGACCGTGGCTCCCGCCATAATCGCGGCGCAAAGGGCCACCGCCGCCAAGCGTCGATTTTTGATCGCAGGCATGGCCAAGGCAATAAAGGTCAGTGGAATTGTAAAATCGAGTTGCCAACTAGCCGGAAATTGCTGGCCAACGAGCATCCCAACTACCGCCCCAATTTGCCAAGTAATCCACATACTGATTGCCGCGCCAAGGTAAAACCATGGTTTGTAGTGCATATGGGGCTTGCGCTGATATAGGCTAATCGCCAAAGCATAAGCCTGATCGGTCAGCAAATAGGCACTAAGCCACTTCCAGCGCTGCTTCAATTGAGCAAAGTGGTCAGCCAATGAGGCGCTATACATCACAAAGCGCAAGTTAATAATCACGGTCGTCAGGATGATCAAGAGCATCGGGGTATGCTCAGCCAAGAGCTGCATCGCCACCAACTGAGCCGAGCCAGCAAACACAATCATCGACATGGCAATAGCTTGGGGAATCGATAAACCAACACTCATCGCGGCAATGCCCGAAATCAAGGCAAATGGGATAATCCCCACGGCAATCGGCAAAAACGCGCGAATTCCAGCGCGAAAGGTAGCAGAAATTGAGTGCATGGCGCTGCTCCAAAGCTTGTAAACTACGATTTAATTGAGCATAGCTTGATCCAAGATTAATTGCTTGGATGATCTTGCTAATTTAGCCTTGGCGACGATATTGCAGTGGTGTAACGCCTAAAACCCGCTTGAAATGACGGTTCAAATGACTTTGGTCGCTAAATCCGGTTTGCACGGCTACCTCGGCCAAGGGCAACTGCGTATGTAACAGCTGTTTCGCTTGATTGATTCGCAATTGAATGAGGTAGCCATGGGGTGGCAAACCAGTTGCTTGACGAAACATCCGCAGTGTATGAAACGGACTTAAATTGACCAATTGGGCCAGTTGCTCAAGCGAAATTGAATCAGCATAGTGCACCGCCAAATATTCACGAATCGTCGTTACCGCTTTGGGGTGCAGTTGCTGGGCGCTAAGCGCTGGTTTGCTTTGAGCATGGCGAATAATGAGTTGTGCCATCGTCCAGAGCAAGCGCGATTCGCGTTCGAGCGCAGTGGTGCTGGGGTCTTCCAACAATTGATGAAGTTGAAGCAGGCGCTGCATCAAAAATGGATCATGAATCACTGGCTGAGGAAAAAATGGGGTTGCTTGATTGCGCCCAGCTAATTGACTAGCAGCTTGCTGCAAGATTTGCGCTGGTGGATAAAACATACGATAGACCCAGCCTTGGGGCGTAGCCGCATGGCCAGTATGCACCACCTGCGGATTAATCACCGCAATACTGCCAGCAGGCATAAGCCACTCCGAGCGCCGCTGATAGGTAAAGGCCTGGCCACCAGCCTCAATCACCCCAATCGCAAATTCTTCATGGCTATGCGGAGCAAAACGCTGGGTAATATAGTGGGCATGCAACAACTCCAAGTTATTCAGCACCCGATCTTGCCAAAAATGCACGGTTTCACGATTAAGCGGCGCTTGCATAGCCAACCTGCTCCTTGATTGTCTCAAACCATTAACCAAAACAGCGCCGAGCACAAGGCTTCAGCGCTGCTTTGAATTTTGCGAAGTTTAGGAGAATGCTAGCCTTTGGCCACCTGTTGCTGATCAAGCATGCGTTGGGCGGCGCTTTGCAAAGCTTCGACCCGATCATCATCGGGCAACAATTTCGCCAATTGTTTATAGGTACGCACGGCCTGACCATACTCTTGTGCTCGCATCAGCACATCGGCCAATTGCTCGTAGGCATCGGCATCTTTTTGATCGAGCGCAATCACTTGGTGATAGGAAGCAATCGCTTCTTCGTAGTTGCGTTGCTGAATTGAGAGCCGTGCAATTTCACGCAACTGGATAATTGCATCCTTGGTGCGCAACGAAAGAATGTTAAAGCTGACCAAGTGTTGACGAGCTTCGGTGTCGTTGGGCGCGATCTGCACAATTCGGTTGTACATCTCGGCAGCTTTATCAACCTTGCCCAACGTCCAATACACATCAGCGACTTGCTGAATGCTCGCCACTGCATCCTTGACCAAGCCTTGTTTGCGCTGCAACTCAGCCAATTCATCCAAGCCTACCAAGCCCTCATCAAGATAGCCGCGCCGCATCATCAGCTGGGCATGGCGCGATTTGATTGGGATATTCTTGGGTGCTAATTGCAAGCCCGTGGCCAAAATCTCCAAGGCACGGTCAAGCTGGCTTTGGCTTTCGTAGTAAGTTGCCAACTCATCAAGTTGGGTCAAGGCTTCGTTTAGGCGGCCTTGGCGGAAGTAGATATCAGCCAATTTGGTGTAAGCTTGGCGGTCGTAGGGCAACAATTGCTTGACCCGTTGCAAGGCCTGAATTGCGCCTTCGAAATTCTCATTAGCGGCATAGGCTTCGGCCAAACGCCGTTGCAACTCACCCTCGTTGAAGGGTTGGGCAAAGGCATGCTTGGTGCTCATGGCTGGCACAGTGCCAGTCACCAAAATCGCCTCGATTTTGCGCAACTGTTCGATTGAGCCAGCAGCATTACCCTCGGCAATGTAGCTATCGGCAATCGCTTGATAGACCAGCACTGGCGGAACCAAGGGATCAGCATCAATTTCGAGCAATTCGAGCGCTTGATTGAATGAGTGCATCGCCGCCGGATGTTGCTTGGTTGATTGCTGAATCAAGCCCAAGAGAAACTGAATAATCGCCCGATCAGTAATCAGGGTGACGGCGCGATATTCGGCTTGCACATCGTTAAGCTGTTGCGGATTGCTAGCCAGCTTTTGAATCAAGGCTGCGACTGAATCCCAAATCGCATCGGGGAATTCGCCCATCATGGCCAGGGCAATATTGGCTTGGGCCATCACCACCAAATCATCGGGTTTTTGCACGATAACTCGGCGGAATTCTTCCAAGGCTGCTTCCCAACGTTCGAGTTTGAGCAACACTTGGCCATATTGAGCACGTAAATTGACGCTATCAGGTGCCCATTCCAACAACTTGCGAAATTGCTCCAAGGCTTTGACGGTTTGGCCTTGGCGGAATTGTTGGTTGGCAACATAGGCCAACTGCTCAGCGGCCTCATCGCTACGGCCTTGTTTGCGTAGCACCTCAGCCAATTCAGCCCGAATGATCGTGCTATCAGCCGAAAGATCGATCAGTTTGTGATAGACCCCAATCGCCTTGTGGGTTTCGCCCCGCGCTTTGTAGGTTTCGATCAACAAATTGAGTTTGGCGAGCGCTTGATCCATACGCCCCAAACGTTCGAGAATTTCAGCCATCCGCAGGTGAATAGCATAAAACTCCAGATCGTAGCGAATAATTTCATGACAGGCATCAAGCGCCGCATACAAGAAATTTTGCTCGGCAAACGATTCGCTGGCCTCAACCAAACGCTGAATCCGCTCGCTACGGCCTTCGGTATCAATTGGCGTGAGCGGCGCAAAATGTACTTCGCCAGCAGGTGGCAAATTGGCGGCCAGCACATCAAGCGGATCAATATCGGTAAGCATCGTTTGGGGTGCTGGGCCGGTATTAGCGCTAAGCAAGGCCTCAAGGCTGGCCATATCATCGACTGGGCTGGCTTCGACGCGACTTTTGGGACTGAGGAAATCGGTGATCGAGGGCATCTTGCCCCAAGTTTCGGTCTGTGGTTCAGGCACAGCCTCTTCAGGTGGCGGCGCATTCAAAATACCCGTGCCAAGCATGCGCAATTTCGACATCATGCTGCGGTCGGTCAGCTCTTTAGCCTTGGCATTGTATTGCGCCGCTTGTTCCGCGCCCCAACGTTTGCCCTGCAAAAAGCCTGCCAAGGTTGAATACAACGAGGCTGCCCGCGCCACATCGCCTAGTTCAAGATAAATCGCCGAGGTCGCTTCGTACATATCGATCAAATCGTTGGCTTCTTCTTTGCCGATCGATTGCAAATCGACATAGCGAATCGCTTGCTCAAACTCTTGGGCAGCACGTTCCATTTGGCCCAGCTTTTGGTAGATCGTACCAATTGCAAAGTGGGCAGAGAGGGCGTATTCATCGTTATGGCTGGCAATTTCGAGCACCCGCAAGGCATCTTTATGCCGCTCAAGCTCATCGTAAATCAAGCCCAAGCTATACTGCATGTCGGCGCGTTCGGGCAGCACTTCAACCACCCGTTCATACATTTGGGCGGCTTGCTCCAGCAACCCATTATTTTGATACTCAATCGCCTCATTGACCGCGCGTTCGATTTGTTCTTTGGTTTGCAAACGACCTTGATCGGGCAATTGATCGCCTGTGGCAGCAGTGATTAAGGCCTGCCGTGCCAAATCAACTTTCTTCTTGAATTCTTGGGCCGAGAGGCTAGCAGGGTCAACATTGAGGGCTTCGACGGCGGCTTCATCAGCAGCATCGTATTGTTCAGCATCATAAAATTGCTGACCCAAATGCAAATATTCACGGATTGCGCCAGGCTTATCGCCCGATTCAGCCAGTACCATCGCCAAGCGCACGCGGGCTTCTTCGTGGCTGGGGTGAATATCCAAAATATCGCGATAAGCTCGCACTGCCTTCAAAGGCAATTTTTGGGCGATCAAGCGTTCAGCCAATTGCATAAACAACTCGATCGCTTGGTCGGTATCGCCTTGGGCGCGATAAATCTTGGCAATATATTCGGTAAAAATCGGATTATCAGGATTGCGCTTGAGCAACTCCTGCCACAATTGCAGCGCTTGTGGAAGCTTATTGGTATGAAACAACGCGGTGGCGACAGCAATCCGAGCCTGCTCGTGAGTCGGAAATTCGGTCATGGCCCGAGCAGCTTCGGTTAAAGCTTTGTTCCAATCGCCAGCACGTGAGGCAAGCTGATATTGTTCTAACGCACGGTCAAAAATTGCTTGGTTCCCTGCCATCCGAACCCCCACAGACACAAGGATGAAGAACTTCGTTGGATGAGTAGCAGATCAACAGCCAGATACTTGGACTGACGAAATGTCACTCGGCCCGTTGGCGATCTTACTTGTATCGAATGTTATTGTTACGTGTTGTTTGTCGATAGTCTTTCGCTTGGATTACGGTTTGTCTACAGAGTTCCACATCTAATAAACGAGAGGCAATCCGTGGATCAAGCTTATCTAAATCGACATTAGTTGTAAAAACCGTTGGTAAGTGATTATTATAACGGTGATTGATAATTTGGAACAATTTTTCGCGTGCCCAAGCAGTTGAACTTTCTGCACCCAAATCATCAAGTACCAAGAGTTGAATACTGCGAATCTTGTCGAAACGCTCATCGTAGGCTACTTCGGAGTTTGGGCCAAAGGTCGAGCGCAAGTAATCGAGCAAATCGGGCACGACCATAAAGATCGTCTGATACTCGCGGCGCACTGCTTCGTTGGCGATGGCAGCTGCAAGATGGGTTTTGCCACAGCCATACCCTCCAACTAAAAGCAACCAACCTTTAGGTGCTTGAGCAAACGCCTTGGCTCGGGCAAAGGATTCGTTAACCCCAACGATATGCGAGTTAAAGGTATCAAAGTTTTTGGTTTCAAAGGCCTGCAAATTACTTTGTTGCCATAGTTTATCACGTTGGCGGCCTTCTTTTTCGGCAAGTTTACATTGGCAGGTAATCAAATGGCCAAAGTTCGGGTCGTTAATCGGCACATCCATGCAGAAATAGCCAGCGCCCTTACAAATCGGACAAGTCTCCTCCATCGGAATCGCCGCTTCTTCCGAAGAGGGCGGCATATTTGCCCGTGGTATATTTGCTGAGATCGAAAAGCTGCTCGGATCGATGCGACGTAGATTCTTTTCCATCGGTTTCCCACCGTTCTAGAATGCGCCGAATGTAGCGCCAATTGCGCACATTGGCTTCAACCGCTTTGGCAATGGCTTCTTCGAGCCATACAGCGGGATATTTGGCACTAGCCTCGTGCAATTGCTCAATCAGCAGTGGCGTGAGCAGGCCAATATTTTGTTCGTAAAGCCCAAAAATGGTTGGCTGCGCCGTCGGGCTAGCCTCGGGTGCAAGCACACGCTGGCCTGCTTGGCGCTCGACCCAATGCCGATTGGCTTGGGTATTGACCAAATACCAACTAACCACGCGGCCAGGTTCGGGGCTGATTAAGTGCAGTAATGTGCCCCGCTCAACCGCCAAACCCAAGGCTTCTTCTAAAACATCGCTAGTTGGGCGCAACTGCGAGACGGCCCGCAACGATTGCGCCAGGGCACTATCGCTGCTCAGTGCATCCCACGAAACGCGTTTGGCGCGGCCACGTTGCTGGCTAACCAACCAAAAGACATGCAGGGTTACTTTGAGTTCAGCCAAGTTGCTGATTGAAGGGAGAACATCGCTAAAGAATTCTGCCGGTAGCGGCACGAGATTCTCAGTTGAGAAGCCATGAAACGCCGCCACGGGTTGCCTCCAAAAGTAGCACTGCGCGATTTATCTAGCATCAATGATACCACATGCCGCAACGCTTGCGACCACCCATCCAAGTTGATCTTCCCTCACCCCCTAGCCCCCTCTCCCGCACGCGAGGCGAGGGGGAAACCCTTGATCATGATCACGGGATCGCCCCTCGCCCGCTGCCGTGGGAGAGGGGGCGGGGTGAGGGCATGTCAATCGCACGAGCACTAAGGAACTTCTTAGGCCCAGCCAACGTTATGGCTTTAAGCAAACCTTTACTATGCAACAAATTAAGCTAGTTTTATTTGAATGGAGTGTGTCATGCGTTGGATGTTTGGTTTTTTCGCGACCTGTCTAGCTCTCTGGCAAATCTCGCCAGCCGCCGCCTGTAAAATGATCGAACCGACTCTCGATAGCGTAACCCAACAATCTGAACTGGTGGTTATCGCCACCGTTACCAAGATTGAAGGCAGCCAAGCAACATTTAGCGTCGAGGCTCCGATCAAAGGGAATTTGCCGCAAAATGATCTCGATGTGCTCAATCATCAAATTAACAATGGAGCCGATTGCCAACCAACCTTGGGCGATGGCGAGCGCTTTGCTGAAGGCAGCCGCTGGGTATTGTTCCTTGTGCCAACCACACTCGACCCTGATATCACTTGGCAAACGGCTAGTTTCGGCGATTATGGGGCGCTCAAAGTTGAGCAAGATCAAGTCAGCTATACCGAACAAGGCACGCCGCAGCAAATTTCATTACCTGATATGGTCGAAACCTTGAGCAATTATGCCAGCCTCGCCCCCAACGAATTGGTCGATCCACTACCTGGCGGCGGGGCAGCAGCACCAGCAGTTGAGCCACAAATTTTGCCGGCCCCAGCCCCTGAGTTGATCGATACCGATCCGAATGCCAACCCAGTTGCCCAAGTTGATGTTGCACCAACTATTGCACCAACTGCTGCTGCTCCAAGCTGGCTGCCGTGGGTTTTGGTTGGCGTAGGTGTGGTTGCCGCCATCGGCGCATTGATTGGCTGGCAACGCAGTCGTCGTGCCTAAGGAGTAATCTGTATGCGTTGGATTTGGGGATGTTTGATCATATTAATCGTGCTGCTGCCTGCAACTCCTGCCGCTGCTTGCTCGATGATCGAGCCAACCCTTGATAGCTTGACCCAACAAGCTGATCTGGTGGTCGTTGCTACGGTCAGCAATATCGACGGCGATCAGGCTTTTTTCACCATCGATACAGCGATCAAAGGCTCGGTCGCCAATGAACCATTAAGCGTACTCAACTATACAATTGGTATAGATCCGTCCTGTAGGTCAGAGCTAGGATCAGGCAATCATTTTGCTGAAGGCAGCAAATGGGTTTTGTTTTTAGGTCCAAATCAATTCGATGGTTCAGCTGTTTGGCAAACCATTAGTTTTGGCGATTATGGAGCACTCAAGGTGGAGCAAGATCAGGTGCGTTATCACGAGCACAGCCAAGAACAAACTCAAGCATTGGCTGATTTGGTTGGTACACTAACCAATTACAGTATGGCTGGAATGGCCACCGCTACCATTTTACCAGCAGGCCAAACCGCTGAACCAAACGCACCCAAACCCATGCCAACCGCAACATTTGATGTTGTACCAATCGCCAACCCACCGCAAACAACCGAGCCGCCAGCCAAGCAACCGAGCAACATAGCTTGGGTATTAGTTGGGATTGGTGTGTTAGCCGGAGTTGGCGCATTGATCGGCTGGCGACGAAGCCAATAAAAGGCAAAAATAGGGGTCAGGATTCAGTGGCTAGGTGATTAGGTTTTGATCCACGAAGGGCACGAAGGGTGTAGGATTAGATAGTCAAATATATTGGTGACTAAAATATAACCTTCGCGATCTTAGTGCTCTTTGTGGTTTCGTTCGGCGTACCCTTTGTCCAGCAAAAAAGTATATTTCGATCCAATGACACAGCGTGCTACAATGGTTGCTATGACAGAATTCAAGCAACGGTGCTTCGCTATATGCCATCAACCAAGTATTATGCCTATCTCCAAACTTTTCAGGTCAAACGCTTGGAACGCGATTACAAATATCTCCTCGCCGAGCCGCAATATCATGGTTTAGCCCAATTTTTCCTTGAAGATATGTATGGGCCTTATGATTTTCATGCTCGCGATACCCAAGCCCGTCGTTTGCACCAATTTATTCACTTGGCTCCTGGCCTGAGCATCGAAGATATTGAGGTAACCCTCGATTTGCTGAACTTGACGGTCAGGCTTGATCAACAAGTCGCTGATTGGCTTGAACATAATAACTTCACGATTCCGTTTACCGAGGCTCAATACGAAGAGGCCTATTATCGGGTCAACAGTTTTGAGCCAAGGGTGCGCCAAATCGAGCTCATTAACGAATCACTACGGCGAGTGCATCGTTTATCAAAAATTAGCCTGCTTGGCGCTGCCCTCAACAATACCAAAACCTTTGCCAAATTAATGGGTATGGGCGAGTTGCATCGCTTTTTACGCCGTGGCTATCACGCCCTTTTACCAGTTCAGGATCTTAAGCCGTTCCTGACAGAAGTGACCCACACCGAACTCGATCGGCTCAAACGAATTTATCGTTTGATGTAGCCCAAGCCTTGCAATGCGCGTTCAGCCTCGGCATGCTCGTTCCATTCGATATCGCCGCTGGCATAAATGATGTTGCCTTCGTGGCCTTTGCCTAGCAACAGCACCACATCGCCAGCTTGGGCGGTTGCCAGCGCTTGCTCGATGGCCGTTCGCCGATCGGGAATCAGCCAGCAATTTTGATCGATAATTTTGCCCTCAGCCTTTGCGCCAGCAGCAATTTCCTGCAAAATCTGTAGCGAATCCTCGGCTCGGGGATCTTCATCGGTCAGATAGAGCAGATCGCACCATTTGGCCGCAATTTGGCCTTGAATCGGGCGCTTGGCAAGATCGCGCTCGCCTGCTGAACCAAATACCGCAATCAAACGGCCTTGGGTCAATGGCCGCAGCATACTCATCACTTGCTCAAACGAATCGGGGTTATGGGCATAATCGACTAGCACACTAAATGGCTGGCCAAGCTCAACTTGCTCCATGCGACCGTTGATGCCTGGAATTGCCTCAAGCCGCTGAATCGCCGCCGCCAGATCAACGCCTCGCGCCAAACAGACACTGAGCGCTGCTAACACGTTGTAAACATAAAATGTGCCAACCAATTGCAAATTGAGCGCAAAGTTACCTTGCGGCGTAATTGCGGTAAACCGCAAGCCCTTGCTAGTTGAGACAATTTCGGTAGCCCGAAGATCAGCCTCAGCATGAATTGCATAGCTCAAATGCCGCACTTGCTCGCCAGCCGCTGCCCGAAATTGGGCCGCATGGGGATCATCGGCATTAACGATTGCGACTTTTTCGACTGGCGTTGGTTGGCCAAGAATCGATTTTTGGCTGGGGCTAGTGGCGAGCAACTGAAATAATTGAGCTTTATCAGCACGATATTGCTCAACGGTGCCATGATAATCAAGGTGTTCGTGGGTAACGTTGGTAATCAAGGCCACATCATAGGCACAATCGCCCAGCCGATTCCAACGGGGCGAGAGGCCATGCGACGTGCTTTCGACCACAGCATAGCGACAACCAGCCTCGACCATCTCGCGCAACATGGCCTGAATTTCCAAGGCTTCGGGGGTCGATTGGCGGGTTTTGTTGGCCCATTGGCGCTGGCCAATTTTAAAATCGACAGTGCTCATAAAGCCCACCAACTCGCCGCTAGCTTCTAGGGCGGCTGCGGTTAAAAAGGTGGTGGTGGTTTTGCCCTTTGAGCCGGTAATGCCTACCACTTCTAATTGCTGGGCGGGGTAATCGTAAAAGGCGGCGGCAATCGGCGAAAGCGCAACCTTGGCATCGGCAACCAAAGCCGAGGGAATAGTGGCAGGCGGCGCTTGATGAGGATCATCATAGACCACTGCCACCGCGCCTTGCTCCAAGGCCGTTGCAATATAACGATGACCATCAACATGTACCCCTTTGATCGCCACAAACAGCGCTCCAGGTGTAACTTTGCGCGAATCGTAAGCTACATTGCTAATTGCAACGTGGTGATCGCCAGAAGCTTGATGGGTAACATGCAGCAAAAGTTCAGCGAACGATTTCATTGATTGTTCCTATTCAGAGCGGCGACGCTGCCAAAGCCAATACGCCGGACGCAAGAAAACGCGATCATAGGCTGGCAGATAGCGGACTGGTTGACCGCCCCAGCCTTTTTTAAAGCGATAGACTCCCGCCATGCCCGTCGCTTGGGCCGCTTGATCCAAGCGTTCACGTTCCGCTGGGTCAGTCGTGGCTTCAAGCGCTAAAAAGGCCTCGGGAATACCCCAAAAATCGTAGAGCGTGCAGCCACGTTGCTTCGCCCAAGTAATCGCCGCCCATTGCAAAGCATGGCTGGCGGCAAATTTCAAGCCTTCTTCATTGGTGCCGCTATACATATATTGCGCTTCAGTGCCTTGGGCAAACACCAAAAAGCTGCCAATCACCCGACCTTCGCGCTCAGCAATTAGCAAACGTGCCGCGCCATCAGCCTGATCACCGCCAAACAAGCGCCAAGCCTGCGCATAATACTCGCGGCTGTGAATGCCAAAATTAGCGCGTTGGCTGGTCGCTTGCATAATCGCATAAAACTGATCGAGATCGGCTTCGGTTGTGCCAACTCGAATGCTTACGCCCTGTCGCTCAGCGCGGCGCACATCGGCGCGATGGCCTTTGCTACATTGGGCTTGCAAGCTCGCCAACTCTGGCTGGAGATCGAGGTGAATTGAGGCGCTTGGCTGCATACTCCGCGATTGCTCGTAGCCCGCCAGCAACAACTCAGAATGCAGTTGATCAGCGGCTCCAGCATCGAGCAAATTTGGCTCCAAGCGCAAAAAGGCTGCCCAACGTTTGCGAGCCAAACGCTCTAAGCTTTGCAACAACAACCGATTAGCGGCCTGATCAGCCGACCAAACTGGGCCACGCGGCACATAGGCCACCCGCAAACCATATTGCGAACGCCACAACACTTGTGCTCCGGCGCAAAAGCCATGCTGATTGTAGATTGCGATGCGTTGCGGTTGCCAGCCAAATTGGGCTTTGAGTTGGCCCCATTCAGCGCGTTGCAAAAGATGCACAGCGGGATTGGCTGCTAGTTCTGCCGACCATTGAGCGGCATCAAGCTCGCGTAGCGCAAAACTCACACCAGGCCTCCCCGCCATAAGCGTTCAGCAAAACCTTGTTCGGCAACACTCGCTGCATACGTGCTCAGCTCTTGCTCCATCGCCGCAACTGTGCCAAATAATTCAAAGATTTGGCTGGCATAATCGGCAACTGAGGCCAATTTGATCGCCAAGGTTTGATCGATCGCAATCACTTGATCGAGAGTTGGTTGGACTTGGGCTAAGCGTTGGTCACGAGCATTATTGCGGGCCGAATAGGGCAAATCTTCATACCAGCGCACATTTGAAAGCACCTTGGCTGCCACGCCATGGGTAATTTGATGATCGACATGATTGCCAACCGCCAAGGGTGCATACCAAATCGCGTCGGGATATTGCTGGACGAGAGCCTGAAGTTGGGTGGTGAGACTAGCCCAGAGCAAATCGTCGGCGATCGGTGTGCCAAAAATAGCGGCGGCTGAATCATAGCCAGCATGGCGATAAATTGCATCGTGTTGCTCAAGAAACAGCAAATCGGCTCCGAGGCGATTGGCGGCGGCTTGATCTTCAGCGCGACGAATCGCAATTGGGTCACTGGCAGCACCCCAACGTTCGTGCAGATACGCTGCAAATTGATTGAGTTCGCCACTGGGCGGAGCGCTACAAATGGTGACGATCAAACAACGTTCGCCAGCAGCATGCCAACCAGCCAATGCTCCGCCCAGCGAGAGCGCCGCATCATCGAAATGCGGTGATAAACAAATGTGTTGATACATAAGAACATAGAACATAGAACATAGAGCATCGCTGCCTTATGAGTATGTTCGGCTCCTTATTACTAGATGGGGGTCGGGGGCTAGGAATCGGTACAGAGGCAAAGAGCTTTGTTTTAAGCCACGAATTGCACGAATTTCACTAATTATTCTTCTATACCTATAGCCGATCCCTAGCCCTTAACAACCAGCCTCCACATTAAAACCACAAAGGAGACAAAGAGTACAAAGCATAATTGTATGTTCTATGCTCTATGTGTAATGGATTATGAGGTTAACAACGGCCAGCATGCCTTCACCCCCTAGCCCTCTCTCCCGCCGCAGTGGGAGAGGGGCTGGGGGTGAGGGCACGTTACATATGTTCTTCACATCCTCTGCGCTAAAAATCTCATCCCCAATTCCTAACTACCGAACCTCCAATTTTGCCTTTTGATTTTTGCCTTCTGACTTTATGCTTACTCGTCCTCGTCATCGCCATACCAATATTCGTCCTCGTCCTCATCGTCGTCGAGGGGCAAGGATTGTATGGGATCGTCGAAGAATTGCAATTCTTTGAGTGCTTCGGCAGCGGCTTCACGCCGAACACCCTCTGAATCGTTGACTAATTGTTCGAGAAAGCGTCGCGCAGCAGCGCCACCAATTTGGCCCAATGCCCAAATCGCAGTTGTAGCAACTTCAACATCACCATCAGCAGTAGCCCGCGCCACGTGGTTGACAATCGATTCGGCTAAATCGCCAAGCTCACCAGCGGCCCGCACTGCCTCAAAACGTAACAATGGCTCATGGGAACGCAAACTAGCTGTAATTGTTGGCAACCATTGATCTAAGCCAGTGCGACCCATGGCACAAAGCGCGGCGGCCTGCCAACCATCATCAAGTCGTTGGTGAGCTGCCCCAATTTCCTGATTGACTCGTGGATCGCTATCGGCCAAGTAGCCCAAGGTTTCCAACAAGCGTTGGCGTACCAAGGTCGAGGTTTGGCGATCATCAAAAACGGCCCAGAGCGTTTGCAATAATTCATTACTGGTACGCTGATCGAGATTGCCTTCGCCTGCGCGTAAAGCCCAAGCACCAAGCGTGATCGCCGCATTAGCTCGCACCCCATCATCGGGATCGGTTGTAAGCAATTCGCTTAAACGGCGCAAACTTGAGCGGCGGGTATCTTCGGCCATACCTTTGACTGCTGCAATGCGAATTGCAGGATCTTGGTCGGTCAGCAAAATGCTAAATACGGCGCGAAAATCAAGCTCAAGGCTGGCCTCACCAACCTCTTGCATCGCTTGAGCCAAATTACGCCGATGACTTGGCTCGATGCGCAGCCATTCAATTTCAAAAATCTCAGTTTCATCTTGGTCAAGGTCGTTAAAAACTTTGAGTTCACTCAAGACAATTGGGCGATTATGGTCGCCAATTTCGGCCAAGGCTTCCTCAATATCGCGTTCATTTTGTTCTTCAGTCATAGGTCACCTTCGTGATAGCATTGCGTTTAAGTCTACCACGGATACTGTTTGCTCAGCCCGCTTCCACGTTGTGGACGAGACGTACAGGAGGTGGTTTTTAAACAAATTATTAGCAGAATTCAAGGATGGTACTCACCACCCTTCCGTCCCGCCTCAAGGCGGGAGACGCAGAGGGCTTTAATCCCCCTGCACCCCCTCAAGGACAATTATCGAGTGTTATACATTCACCGATAAACCTCAAGATCAGTGGTTCAAAGGGGAAATATACCCTTAGTAGGGGTGAAAGGATTTTGAACCCTAGCCCCTGAACCCTGATCACCGGCCCCTCGCCTACTTCCGTTCGTAGCGGCGCACTTCCAAGTCGGGGCGCAAACGGCCTTGTTGCTCCTCGCCAAGCGTTTCCTCGCTGGGCACGGTAATTGTATCGGGGTCGCCATCGGAGATAAATTTGAGATCAGGTCGTTCTTCAAACAACTGATACCAATATTCCAATTGCGAATCAACCGCTTGCGTTCGGCGAATATGGTAGGGATCGAAGTTTTGCGAATAGGGCGAAGGGCTAGCGCCACCAGTGACATCAACCGCTGCGCTTAATGTATAGCTCTCACCTTCAGATTCGCCTTCGCGGACCAAACTCTCATCTTCGGGAAACATACCCAAGGGATAGCTCAGGCTCGTGACTTGATAACCATCGCCAATACGCTCCTCAAGTTCTTTGATCGAGAAGGCTAATTGCCATTGAATTTGCTCGGCATCAGCCTCGTCGAGGCGTTGATGGGTGTAGGTATGAGTGCCAACCTCGCCGCCCAAGGCCACAATTTCTTGAAGTTTTTGGGTGGCAAACTCAGGCTGACCAAACAAAACCCGCTCTTTTACATCAACATCGATCAACGGGAAGAACACCGCAATCGCCGGAAAATCGGGGTGCTCGGCGGCAAACGCTTGCAAAATGCCCATGGCCGAAGTTGGGTCAAGCGTACCATCTTCAAGATAGCGGAACTGACCATCCGATGAATCGTCAAAGGTCAAAACAACTGGCGATTTGCCCAGCGGCACGCTAATGTTGTTATCAACCAAATCGCGCAAGGTCATTGGGTAAAAATTATTGGCATACAACCACTCTAAATCCTTGCGCAAATTTTCGGGCGAACGGCTATAGTCTGCATCGGGAGATTCAATTAAGTGATATTCTAAGACCAAAACCCAGCCAATCTCATTGGGTGCATACTTCGCGAGATCGGCATCGCTGAGACCAGCGGGGGTTGGTGAAGCTTCGGAAGTTGCTGTTGCAGCCAAGGTTGGTGAAGCAGCCGTCGTTGGCGAGGCGGCAGTGGTTGGGCTAGCAGCAACAGTTGTGGTTGCAGTGGGAGCTTGGGTTTGTGGTGCTTGCGTGGCAGTGCCCTGACCACAACTCAACAACACCCCACACAGCGTCAAACCCCACAGTCCACGAATCCAACGTCGAATCATGCCTACGGTACTCCTTATCTTTGCGATCATCAGCACGATCTTGTGCTATTATCGTGCGCGATTCTATATAATCATCATACTCGATCTTGCCGACCCACCGTAGCGCTAGAGAAGCGTGAGAAGCTGACAAATTCCTGAGACAGTTCCGCCCCTATGCGGTTTGTTAACTGGAGGACTGCCCATGGCCTTCGCCACACCCGAACAGGTGCATCGTTACCCTCGTCGGTTCAAATGGATTTTTGAGGTGCTTTGTACTGTCCTCATTGTAGTTGCTGTGGTGCGTTGGGGACGTGCCGTTTTGCAGTATCTCTGGGATAGCCGCAACATCAATGCAGCCTTTGCTGCCCGCGACACGTTTTATGAACCCTTGGTCAACTGGTTTAACCAAACCGGAACGACCCGCCCACGCCTGCGCGACTTGGCGGATCTTGCGCCTTATTTTGGCTGGTTGGGCTTAACCTTGCTCGTGGTTGTTTTTGTTCGTAATTTCTTCCCCACCATTCGCACGAGCAGCCGTGGTATTTTAATTGAATGGGGCAATGGTTGGTTGCCAGTCGGTTGGGAGCAAGTCAGCGGGCTGCGGGTTACCGAAGACCTTTCTGGCGAACGCTTTGTGGTGTTGCTGCAAACCAACAATAAGGCCTTGACCGGTTGGCATCGCTTTTATAGTGTGCTGTATCGGTTTAGCCTACGCCGAGGTATCCTCATTACCTCGGGCATTTCCGATTTTCTACCGTTGGTGCGCATGCTCACCAGTGAGCTGGAACAGGTGGCTCGCCAAACTAAACAGCCAGCAGTTAAGCTTGATGAAAAGGCTTCCTCGCCGTTGTTTCAATTGTTGCTCAGCCCAGCGGGTTTCTTCAGCCGCCGCTCTAAAAGCGATAAAGATTATGTTGAGTATGCAACCCAAGCTGGCTTAACGGCCCAACCTGGTCGGGTCGCTAGCATTATGGCGACCTATCCCAAACGCATCAGTAGCTTGCTGGTAATCGGCACGGCAGTGATGGCGGTGCTGGGGCTGCTGCGCGTGCTTGAAATGCTGCGCCAATGGATTGGCCTGAGTTTTGGCGTGGGCGGCATTTTCAAAAGTGCCCCTTTACCGCTTGATCAAAGTGCTTGGTGGCTACCCGTCGCCGCTGTACTCCTACTCGTGGTGTTAATTCCCATTCTGGTGGTTATTCGCAACATTCTGCCCGATATTGAATCGCGCCAAGAGGGCTTGATGGTGCGCTATTTCAACCGTTGGCTGCTCGTGCGCTGGGAAGAAATTATCGCAGTCAAAACCGCCAGCCTCTCGGAAAATAACCATGTGATGCTGATTCAAACGACGAATCAGAGTTTGAAGATGATGCACCACATTTCATCGTTGCTGTTCGATGGCTCGAATGCACGAGGGGTGCTGTTAACGTCAGCATTGAGCGTCTATGATCCATTGGTGCAGCAAATTGTGCTCGAAGTTTCACGTCGCCAACGACCTAGTGAGCAAGATGAAGGCATTTTGACCGAAGATGCCCCAGCTTGGTTGTTGCGCTTGATGTTCAAGCCCAGCGATGCGATCGATCGCATGGTTTCGAATATTTTGCGCCGCGAAGATAGCACCAAAATTAAATTTGATACGATGATGATTCTCGGGCGGCCAATGGTCTGGCTGACGGCAATTCCGACATTAATGCTGCTGGTTGAGCGCCATATTAACGGCGTGCACTATCCAACCGTCAGCTCAATTATCAATGTGTTGGTATTTGTTTTCATCTGTTTGTTGGAATACCCAATTGCGGCGGCGGTGGCCCAGTTCAGCGAACGCAATCTGGATGGTGATGCCCATCTGGCCCGTCCGTTTTACCTCTACCCTACCGCCCAATTGCCACGAATTGTGGTGATGTTGGGGGCATTGTTGCTGCTGGTATTGAACGTGCCTCTGCTGCCAGTGCTGCTCTGGATTGGCGCAGCAATTTGGTCATTCCTCTTGACCGCTGGTTTGTGGGAAGGGCTCTATGGCTGGAGTGGTGGTAAATTATTAGGTATCGGCGCAATTCCGGCGATTATTCAGGTGCTGGCGTTGATGATGTGGGCTTCGATGAGTTAATTGATCCTGTTGGCACCGCAGAGGGCGCTCAATCCTAGCGCTCTCTGCGGTTTTTTGTTCTGAGGAGCAGTTATGCAATCCTACGATGTGATTATTATTGGGGCTGGGCCAAGTGGCCTGAGCGCGGCGATTGCGGCGCAACAAGCAGGCTTCAACTATTTGGTGCTTGAGCGTGGCGCAATCACCAACACGATTATTGATTATCCGCTACAAACGGTGTTTTTTAGCACTGCGCCCAATTTAACGATTGGCAATGTGCCATGGAGCAGTATTCATCCGCATCCAACTCGTACCGAAGCGTTGGCCTACTATCGCGGCGTGGTTGAGCATTTTCAATTAAATGTTCAGATGTACGAGCCAGTTCAAGCCTTAGAACGCTTGAGCGATGGCACGTTTCAGCTACACACAACCCGCCACGATCAAACCAGTGCTAGGTATGCTGCGCGAGCGGTGATTGTCGCCAGCGGCTCGTATGATACGCCCAATCGGTTGGCGATTGCCGGGGCTGAGCTAGGCAAAGTTAAGCATTATTATCGTGAAGGCCACCCCTTTTATCGCCAAAATGTTGCGGTAATTGGCGGCGGCAATTCAGCTGCCGAAGCTGCGCTCGATTTATATTATCACGGCGCAAATGTCACGATCATTCATCAGTTTGCTGGTTTAGATCAACGAATCAAGCCATGGATTGCTGCTGATTTGAAGGCTTGGATCGAAGCAGGCAAAATTCAGACCTTTTGGGAAGCTAATCTTAGTGCCATTACGCCAACCAGCATCCACATTACCAGCGCCGCTGGCTCGCAGCACGAACAAGCCAATGATTGGGTTTTTGCCTTGATTGGCTATCGACCAAACACCAGCATGCTCGAAGCAGTTGGAGTTACGGTTGATCAAGATGCTGTGCCAAGCCATAACTCGACCACCTTTGAAACCAATGTGCCGAATTTATTTATCGCTGGCGTGTTGGCGGCGGGAGCACACCCGAGCAAAATCTTTATTGAAAATGGCCGTGAGCATGGCCCAGCCATTATCGCCGAGTTGCGCCAACGTTGGGCAGGGCCGCGCTGATGGAGATGGAAGGGTTTCGTTGGTTGTTGAGCGACGCTGGCCAACAACTCTTGGCTGAACTCAGCAATGATCGCGATTTGAATGAAGCTAACTTTTTGCGCTACACCACCAAATTGCGCAAACACTACCCAGCCGAGGCGGTAACGGCGGCTTTGGAAACCAACTTATTGCGCCGCGCCGCCCAAGCTAAATTTCCCCAAGCCAGCCAACTATATTTTACCCGTGAGGCCTTGGAGCAAGCTACGCCTTGGCTGGTTGCTAGCTATCGCCAACGCCATTTTGCGACTGGCTCGCGGCTGGTCGATTTGGGTTGCTCGGTTGGCGGCGATGCCTTGGCCTTAGCGCAAAGTTGCTCGGTTTTGGCGATCGATCGTGATCCATTGCGGTTGGCAATGCTTGAGGCCAATGCTCAGGCGCTTGGGCTAAGCCAGCAAATCAGCATCCAAGAGGCCGATTTTACCACGCTAGAATTTGCGGGCTACGCTGGTTTATTTATCGATCCGGCGCGGCGCAGCAATGGCAAGCGCATTTGGGATGTTGAGCACTATCAGCCGCCGCTTTCTACCTTGGAGCGTTGGCGTGGGCAAGTGCCAATCCATGGAGCTAAAGTTGCCCCAGGTATTCCCGATGATGCCGTGCCTGCTGGCTATGATCTTGAGTTTATTTCGCTTGATGGCGATTTGCGCGAGGCCTGTTTGTGGTGGCAAGCTGGTCAGGTTGGCGGGCAACGCAAGGCAGTGGTGCTCACTAGTGCTGGTGCTGAACACAGCTTAATTGCCGATTCCACCCAAGCCGCCGCTGCACTCAGCGAGCCACTGGCCTATTTGTACGAGCCTGATCCAGCGGTGATTCGAGCGCACGCCGTGGCAGATATTGCCAATCAGTTGGATTTAGCTCAATTTGATGCCAGCATTGCCTACCTTACCAGTGATCGCTTGGTACAATCGCCATTTCTGCGAGCTTGGCAAATTGAGCAATGGCTACCGTTTAATTTGAAACTTCTGCGCCAAATATTGCAAGCGCGTGAGATTGGCCGCGTAACCGTCAAAAAGCGTGGCTCGCCGATTACCCCCGAAGAATTAAGCAAACAACTGCGCTTGAAGGGTCGCTACGAGCAAACGTTGGTGCTGACCAAACTACAAGGCCAGCCAGTCGTGCTGTTGGTAAAATTGCTTTAATTTGCGCTCTATCTGCTGCATATCAGCTGCCTATCAGCTACATTTGCTGCCAAAACCGCTATAAACTTCGTCTTAGGTGTAATGTCGGATTGATCTAAATCTTGATCCATTATCCCGCTTGCACCCTCCTTACAAGGGTAGGTTTTTAACAATCATGGATGATCACCACCCTTCCGTCCCGCCTCAAGGCGGGAGACGCAGGGGGCTTTAATCCCCCTGCACCCCCTCAAGCACAATGAGTGGTCATCATCCATCCACCGATGAACCACAAGATCCGTGGTTCGCAGCGAAAACCGACCCTTGTAAGCTAGCCCCCTCGCCCGCAGCAGTGGGAGAGGGGTCGGGGGTGAGGGCATTACACTTAGGCATAAACCAGATTGTAGGAGGTTGACATGGCAGCAGCACTTTCACGCCGTAGTTTTCTGAAAATAATGGGCTATTCGGCCTTGGCGACGACCGCCACGACGCTAGGAGCCGCCGCATATGGGTTTCAAGTTGAGGCCGAATGGCTGAGCATCCACGAAGAAACGATCGTTTTGCCGCGCTTGGCCAGCGCTTACGATGGTTATCGCATCGCCCATTTGAGCGATATTCATATTGACGATGTTTTGATGACTCGTGAACATTGGCTGACCACCGTGCGCATGGTCAACGCCCAAAAACCAGATTTAATCGCGATCTCAGGCGATTTCATTACCCATGACCCGAGTCGTTTTACCGAAGATTTAGCGGCTGGCTTGGCGATGCTCGAAGCACCCGATGGGGTGGTGGGCGTTTTGGGCAACCACGATTATTGGGGCGATGGCAATGGCGAGACCGTGCGTCAAGTACTGCGAACAACTGGCATCACCGATCTTACCAATCGTGCGATCAGCCTGAATCGTGGTTCGAGCAAGTTGCATTTGGCTGGCCACGACGATCTTTGGCCCAACCCGATTGGCCCCAACGACCCCAGCACCATGAAACCAGTGCTTGATCGTTTGGTTGCTGAATTGCCCAAGACTGATGCAGCAATTATCTTGGTGCATGAGCCTGATACCGCCGATTTCACTGCTAGCTACAATCGTTTTGATTTACAGCTTTCGGGCCATGCCCATGGCGGCCAAGTGCGTGTGCCAGTCAAAGGCGCATTGCTACTGCCCTACTTGGGCATGCGTTACCCCGACCATCGCTATGATGTAGGATCGATGGTGCAATTTACCTCGTGGGGTTTGGGCTGTAGCTGGCCACAAGTACGCTTTGGCTGTCGGCCTGAAATCGTCATGCTCAGCTTAGCGTGTGCTTAAGCTCAGATGAGTATCAGCCGATTCATGGCCAAACTGTGGTATTCTAGGGCCATAGGGCATAACCACATTAGGAGGATTGCAGGTGAAAGCCACACCAACACCACTACGCCGTGTCATGAGTATCGCAGCAGGCATCGCTCTCGGGATTGCCCTCGGAGGCGTAGTCAGCATGTTTATTCTGGTGCTGATTCTATTATGAACCACGCCGTCACGGGGCAGAGTAGCCCCGTGATTGGCGGTTAAATAAGCCCTCGCCCTTTGAACTCCAGATATTTATTAATCACCGAAACCGTTAGTTTGTTGGCTGGCACGTCGATCGTATGTACGCCAGCTTGATTCAGCGTGTCGAGCACTACCCGCCGTTCATCAAGCACCATCTCGGCCACGGCGCGTTCATACACATCGGTGGAACTATAGGCCGCTTTGCCAGCATAGCCGACTAAGTTGGGGTCGCTCATCACCACACACAAGGCGAGGTGGGTTTTGGCCAAGCGTGCCATATGCTGAATCAGCGGCTTGGCGGTATCCATGGTGCTGAGGTCGGTAAAAATCACAATTAACGAACGGCGCTTATTCTTCAAGCCCAAGTAGGAGATCGCGCGGCCATAATCGGCCTCGACGGGCTGCGATGGCAAGTTATACAACATCTCCAACATTTGATAAAACTGGGCTTTACCACGGCGCGGCTGCAAAAAACGCCCAACATGGTCGGCAAACGAAAGCATGCCGATGTGATCGCCTTTGAGCATCGCCACATACCCCAGCATTAACGAGGCATTGATCGCATAATCCAGCTTGGCGATATCGTTGATTGTTGGGCGCATCAAACGCCCAGTGTCGATCACCGACACTACATACTGCGAACGCTCGGTCTCATATTCGGCAGCAATCAGCTTGTTACGGCGAGCGCTGGCCTTCCAGTTAATCGAGCGAAACTCATCATCGGGCGTATATTCACGCAAGCGCTCAAACTCGGTACCTGAGCCAAACACGCGGGCGGTGCGCAACCCCAACTCAAACAGCATGCCCTTCCGCGCCAACATATCGTATTTGCGCACATCAAGCACATTGGGATAAACCTTGACCAATTCGTCGAAGGCGATTTTGGTTTGGCGCAAGAACGTACCAAAGGTGCTGGTATAGCGCAAATTGATATTGCCAAAGCGATAATCACCACGCCGCAAGGGCCGTACATGGTAGTTAACCTCTTGCACCGTATCTGGCTCGACCTTGGTTTTAAGAATCAGCGTATCGCTGGGAAACTCCACCGGAAACTCATCACGAATTTGAATTTCGAGCGTGCGCGGGCTTTGATTATGCACTGCCAGCGTGATCAGGTTTTGTTCGCCAATTGAAAGTTTTGGCTCGTTGATCCGCGCTACTTCCAACAATTTAGGCTTGGGAGTCATAAACCAATCAAGCGCCACAAAGCCAATCAGCAACAATACATAAACCCAGATTGTCCAGCGCAAACTGGGGGTTGCTGCTCCGATGATCACCGGAACCAAGCCTGCTAGCAAAAGTGCTAATAAACGGCGCGATGGAATCATCAGCGAGGAACCTCAATACGCCCCAAAATCCGGGTCATCGCGGTATCTGGGGTCAAACCTTCAATCTCAGCCTCTGGTTTCAAAATAATCCGATGGCGATAAACTGGCCGCGCCAAGAATTTAACATCATCGGGCACGACATACTCGCGTCCTTGCATTGCCGCAAAGGTTTTGGCGGTCAGTAACAGGGCAATCGAGGCCCGTGGTGAGCCACCTAACACCAAATCCGGCGAGCGTCGTGATTCTTGGGCAATCGCATTGATATAGTTAATCACGCCATCTTCGACGCGTAGGCGGCCAATTTCCTCGCGGCAACGCATAATCGTTTCGGGCGTGACGGTTGGCTGCAAATTGGCGGTGCTCAGGTTGCGAGCACTGAAGCCTTGGTTATAGCGCCGTAATACTTCAAACTCAATTTCAGGTGGGCTATAGCCAACCAAAACTTTGAACAAAAAGCGGTCGAGTTGCGCTTCGGGCAGCGGATAGGTGCCTTCGTATTCCATGGGATTTTGGGTGGCAATCACAAAAAATGGCTGTGGCAAGGGCATCGTATCGCCATCGATCGTCACCTGTTGTTCTTCCATGGCTTCGAGCAAGGCTGCTTGGGTTTTGGCTGGAGCGCGGTTAATTTCATCGCCCAGCAAAATTTGGGTGAAGATTGGGCCTTTGCGTAGCCGAAATTGGCTGGTTTGCATCTCATAGACGCTGGTACCCATCACATCCGAGGGCATCAAGTCGGGGGTAAATTGCACCCGCTTAAACTCGGCCTGCACCAAATGGGCCAAGGTTTTGGCCATCAAGGTTTTGGCTGTACCAGGCACACCTTCGAGCAACACGTGGCCGCCACTTAGCAGCGCAACCACCAATTGTGTCCAGGTATCTTCTTGACCAACAATAACTTTAGCGGCCTCTTGGCGCATATAATCGGCAAGTTGTTTGACGAGCATTGATCCTCCAATATCATTCTCACGAGCACCGCACGATGCCCGTAGCAAAGGCAAAAAGCGCGGGTTTAGGCCCGACCCTGTTGTTCCCATAGGTTGATAAAGCGATCGATATCGTTGACCAGGGCCAAGATCGTCGCCTCGCTGGGGTTGGGCTGGCTTAAATGGTTGAGCAAATGAGCTAAGTGATTACGATCGATTGTATCGGAATACCGCTGAACTTCACTTAAAAAGCTCTGGTCATCAAGCTTGGGGTTAATCCCATAGGGCTTAGCAACTCGGCGTTTGAGATAGGTTTTATAGTGGGCTTGCATATGTTCGGCTTGACGACCGCGCTGAAACAAATTGGCCATCGATTGGACATATTCGCTGCTATTCCGTCGCATCAAATCGATTCTGCTGGGCACAATCTGACCAAAACGGCGACCAGAAAGCAAGGCCCATAAGCCCACAACCATTGCGCTATAGACCATCGCCGCAACCAAAGGCGAATAGGGTTGGGCTGGCACAGGAGCGGCTTTGGGTGGTAAGGCACGGCCATGATGTACCTCATCAAAGGCAATTACACTGCCTGCGGGCATCCGATTAACCATATTAAGGATAATTTTGGCATTGCTTTCATAAAACAAACCAGCATTGGTAAAGAGCCAAATATTGGTTGAAGCATAGATCATCCCACGGCCACGACTAATGCCAAGCGTCGTCGGCTGTGCTTCGCTACCAACAATCACTTGGCTATTGGGTCTCACTCGCTCAAAATAGCTAATTGTTTGATAGCCTTGCAAACCGTTTACTATCGGGTTCACCAAAGCATGACTGGTATCACTGGTGCTGACCATTTCCAAGGCTTCGATGCGGGTGACCGTCAGATCCAAGCGGGTCAAAAGGCCATTTTGTTGATCATCAGCGACAATCAGCGTGCCGCCGGTATCTTCAACCCACGCTAAAACCGCATCAATTTCTTCCTTGCGCCAATTATTAGTATCGCTTGGCTTGATTACAAGCAAAGTATCGATTGTTTGGTCAAGCTCATCGAAATCGCGATATTCAAATGACTCAGTTTGATAGCCAATTTTGCTCAGCCAAAGCTGCAAAGCGGCAGTTCCGTCGCCACCTTGGTTGTACATCGAGCCAGGCCGCAGGTTACGCGCTTGAGGATCGCAGGAGCGAAATAAGAAAAATGACAACGCGACGATGCCAATGAAAATCGCGAAAAATTTCACTTTACTATTCATCTTAGCGTACCTCGCGCAGGGTTGTCACTTGTTGGCGGTATTGATCAAACGTGCCTTGATCGACTTCGGCAATCCCATACCAGACCCGATCAAAGGTTTGAACAACCGGAGCTAAGCGTTGATGCAAGGGCGAGTTACTGGGAACCGCCGCCAATACCTCACGGTTGGTCAAGGTTCGATCATAGCGCAAGAGGCCACGCTCTTCGAGCCATAACAAGGTTGAAAGGTACAAATAACGCACAGCATCGCGAAAATCGCCCTCTTCGGCGGCGACTTTATCGGCACGTTCGATTGCTTGGACACTGGTTAGTTTTTGCTCCTCAGCGGGAGCTTTGCGGCGGGCCACGCTCACACTATTGCGGCGCACCGTCGAGACAATATAGCCGAGCAGGCCCACAACAAAGACCAGTGCAATAATCGTAAAGCAGCCAGTTAAACCATCGTTAAACAACCAGCTTAGAAAGCCAAAATCAAAATCTGGCCTTGATTGATTCCGTTCGGGATTTAACGCATCAAACGGTGGATTGTTGAGAATAACCTTCAAGGTTTCGAGATCTTGGGGGCCGGTTTCACGGCCAGCAGTCAGGGCTTCGAGCATAGCCGCCAAGCGTTCACGAATCAGCAGCAAATTGGGAGTATTACTCGCAAGGCTATCTTTGAGCCATTGATGATTAACTGCCAGCGTTTGATTATCAGCAGTTCGTAGCTGTTTAAGCGCAATGATTTTGTCGCTGACCTCGCGCAGGCCTATTTCATCGTTACGTTGAGCTGCCGTAAAGGCTTCGCGTAGCAGTTGGGTATATTCGCTGACGCTGACCTCGCTGGCTTGGGCCATAGCCGTTAATGGCTGGGCCAACAACCAACCAAAGAGCAGCAAACAAGCAGTAATTCGCCAAATTCGATCCATCTCAACCTCTCAAGTAGGCTAGTTACTGCTGAGCAGTAATGCTTGGGTTCGTGGGAATGCCGCTATAGGCCAGTCGCAATTGATCGTAATAGAGCAAGGTAAAGCCAATATAGGCCATCGGCAGAATCATAATTGAGGTAACGGTTGAAAAGCCCTCAGTCATGGCAATCGTCAAAGCGCTGGTTTCGCCAAACAAGGCCATGGCAATCGCGCTGATGATGGTTGTGATATAGCTTGCCAGCACTGCTAAAAGGACCACCAGCGTAATCCAAATATTGGTGATCCGACCAAATGCGCCACGGGTCAAAATCCACGAGTGATGGATTGCCCGAAATACGTTCACCTGTTCGGCCACAATAATTTGCGGCACAAGGCTCAAACGCACCCCAAAAAACCAAAGCAAGCCTAGGGCTAAAATTGTGCCTAAAATTGGCACAATCGCAAAAAATAGGGCGATAACTAAGCCCAAAACGCAAATACAACCCCAAGCAATCAGCGCGGGCAGACGGCGTAAACTGCTCAAAACCACGCTTGCCCAGCGCGGTGTAGCTTGGCGATAGTGATCACCAACTGCAATCACACTTGCCGCCATGGCTAAATTGCGCATGATAAAAATCGAAATAAAGCCAAAGCCAAATAATGCCAACAAGTAGGGCGCAATATCGGCGCGTGGATAATCCAATACCCACATGCCATCGCCAGTTTGGCCATTATCAATCCGCCGTTGCATTTCGGCCATAATCACATTGAGTTGGGCCGTCGCCCGTGCTTGAATGCCATTGGCTTGCAACCACAAACTACCAATCAAAAATGGCCCAACTTGGAGCGCCGCCAAGCCCATAAACAAGCCTGAATAGCGCCGAAGCAGGTTGATTGCTTCACGGATTAAGTTAAAAAATGTCATGGGTGTGGGTGTTGATGATGGAGACTGCTGCACAAAAACCCTCTACTTAAACACCTTTGAAGCGGCGTGAATGCCACCGCCGCTATCTATTATACCGCAGCCCTCAAGGTTCTGATAGAGGAAAATTATGCTAAGCTAGGCCGAATTTGCTGCTTCGTTGGGCAATAAGGGAAATTGCAACAACGCGGTGATGCCTGGCTCAGGGTCATTCGGAATTAAGCTGATCGAGCCAGATGCCCGCCACATCACGGCAGCGCAAATTGGCAAGCCTAAGCCCAAACGCTGTGGACCATGGGTTGTCCAGAAAGGTTGCCAAATATCGCCCAAGGCTTCGACTGGGATACCACGTCCAGCATCACGAAACGCCAAAACCGTCGCATGCTCAGTTTGATAAGCCTTGATCACAATCCCCGCATGGCTTGAGCCAGATTCCAAGGCATTATTGAGCAGTTCGGTGCAGAGGGTCAGCAATTCGCGCTCTTGCAATAAAATATGCAAATTCGGCTGAATTTCAAGCTGCAAGTGCTCAACCGAACGATGAATTTGCAAGGCTTGATCGATTAGGCTGGGCAAGGCATCACTGAGATCAATCGGAAATGGCGCAGGACTAATCCGGCTAGCGCCTTTGAGCAGATGAATCCGCTGAACCATCTCTTTGCCGCCACGCACATGTTTGACCACCTCGGCCAATAATTCACGCTGGCCTTCGTCAATCGCATCAAGCTCGGCCAATTGGGTATTGCCCAAAATCACCGCCAATAAATTATTGAAGTGATGAGCCATTTGGCCAGCTAGTTGGGCCATATTGCGCAAATAGCCCAATTCGGCCTGCTCGGTTTGGCGGGCTGCTTGGTCGGCCACAGTTTGGGCATTGGCCAATGCTACGGCAAAATGCGGTCGGGCCATTTCAAGCAAGGCTACTTCTTCATTGGTAATTTGACGATGCTTGATTGCAATAATCAACACACCCAATAGGCGAGCTTGATGCAACAATGGCACTGCGGCACAGCCTTGATAACCTGCATCGAGCAATTGCTGGGTAATTGGCACTAAGGTATCAGTGCCTAAAACACACGAATAGACCCGCGTAATCGTGCCAAGTTCGGTCAGCAAATGCAGGCTTTGCTGATCGTTGGGCATACAGAAGGCATGTTGCTGTGAGGTATAGGCCAAATCAATAATTGCATTGCGATATGAATACCATGCAATTGCAACTGGCCCCATAATTTGTTGCAACTCTTGCTCAATACTGCGATAGAGCGAATCGAGATCCAAATTGGCGCTGAGCGATTGGGCTAGATTATTGACCAATTGCAACTGGCGGGTTTGACGCGCCAATTGTTCGCGCATTTGGGCTTGGCGAATTGGCCCAATAATTTGGTGGGCAATCAATTCGAGCAAGGCTTGATCATCGGCGCTGAAATGGTCAACCACGCTATGATACACCGCTAAAACACCCAACGGCCCACTGGCATCGCCAATTGGCACAATCAAGGCTGAACGCACGCTGGCCGCCGATTGATCAAGCTGCAACCAACGCACATCTTCATGGACATCGGTGATCCGCACGGTTTCGCGACTGCGCAAGGCATAGCCTGCCGCACCCTCTTTGACCACCCGTTTTACTCGATCAAGATTGTGCGAAACGCCATCGTCGGTTGTGAGAATTTCAACATCGGCTACATCATGCAACAAAAACAAATTGCCATGGTCGGCCTGTAAAGCTTTGGTGCTCACATCGACCACATGTGCCAGCATGCCCGAAATCGACTCAATCTGGGTGATATCGCGGGTAATATCGGCGATCAGGGCAAAACGTTCGCGCTCGGCCTCAACCCGCGAAAGCACATGTTTCAAACGAATTGCCGCCCGCAAACGGGCGCGAAGCGTCGCCGAATCGACCGGCTTGAGCAGAAAATCATCGGCTCCCTCAAAATAAGCTTGTTGGCGCACCGCCAATTCTGCTGCGGCAGTCACCACAATAATCGGAATATAATGATGATCGCGCTGGGCACGAATCGTCTTCAGCACTTCAATTCCATCAATGCCAGGCATAAAAATATCGAGCAAGATCGCATCTGGCGGCGTTTGACGCACAAAATCCAACGCCGCCACGCCATGCTCAGCCTCAGCGGCGAGATAACCCGCCGCTTCAACATAACGCCGCACAATTGAACGATTTGAAGATTGATCATCGACGATCAAGACTAACGGCTGTTGACTAAATTCGTGCATTTCGGTCATGCAGAGTTCCTAAAATTACTAGGCTGGGGCATGCCAGCGCTGAAGCTGATCCCAATTCAGCCCAGTTTCAACGTTTACTTCCAATGGCACGGCCAAATCGGGATAGACTTGGGTCATCGTATCACAAACTAATTGGGCTACGGCATCACGCTCATCCTCAGGCACTTCCAAAACCAATTCGTCATGCACTTGCAGCAGCATTTTGGCCTGATAGCCGCCAGCAATTAATGCTTGTTCCAGCCGAATCATGGCCAACTTGATCAAATCGGCGGCTGTGCCTTGAATCCCAGCGTTGGTCGCTTCACGCTCAAAGGCGCTACGGCGAGGCCCAGTTACGCCACCGTCTTGCAATTCGCGGAAGTAGCGGCGGCGGCCAAACAAGGTTTCAACATAGCCAACTGCCTTAACTCGCTCCAATGTTCGTTCGATATAGCTCTTCAGGCCTGGGTATTGAGCAAACAAGCCGTTGATCATTTGTTGGGCTTCGGTGCGTGAAAGCGCCGTGCGAGCGGCCAAGCCAAAGCTGCTAATGCCGTAAATAATACCAAAGACCGTCATTTTGGCGATCCGCCGCTGATTTTTGCTGACTTCATCCATGGGAATATCAAACAAACGGGCAGCGGTGGCTGCGTGAATATCTTGGCCAGTTTTAAACACTTCGACTAAGGCTGGATCGGCGGTGATATGAGCCAAGACTCGTAGTTCAATCTGTGAATAGTCGGCGGTCATCAGTACATGGCCTGGCCGCGCAACAAAAGCCCGTCGAATTTCGCGGCCTTCCTCGCTGCGCACCGGAATATTTTGCAAGTTGGGTGAGTCGGAGCTAAGCCGCCCAGTTTCCGCGCCAATTTGGCGATATTGGGTATGCACGCGGCCTGTTTGCTGGTTGATCAACTCAATCAAGGCATCAACATAGGTCGATTTGAGCTTCGACAAACGGCGATAGCGCAAAATCATGGCTACAATCCCGCTTTGATCGTGAGTTTGTAAATCTTCCAAGGTTTCAGCGTTAACTGAGTAAACCGCGCCGCCACTGCGAGTTGTACCAGCCAAACGCTTGAGATTGGCGGTTGGCAACTTCAAGCGAATAAACAACAGATCATTTAAATCGAAGCGCGAATTAATGTTGAGTGGTTCGCCGACAAAATCGGCAATATGTTGCTCGATTTCGCGTAAACTTTGACCTAACACTTGACCTTGTTGCACCAATTGCGCCCGATCAAGCCCAATGCCACAGGCTTCCATGCGCATCAACACAGGGCTAAGCGGCATTTCGATTTGCTCAAACACCTCGCGTACCGCCGGAATTGCCCCAAGTTGCGGCATGAATAGCGCCAATAAACGCGCCGTCATATCAACATCGGCGCTTGCATAAGGCGTTACTTGTTCAATCGCCACCTGATCCATGGTGATTTGCTTTTTGCCAGTACCGATCAGTGTTTCGATCCGGGTCATCTCAATTGGGCGATCATCGGCATCGCGTAATTCGGCAAAGGCCAAATCTTTGAGGCTCTGGCGTTTGCCCAACAAGGCGGCGGCGATGGCCGTATCGAAACTCAAATGGGGCACATCAAGCCCAATCAAGCTCAAGGCGCTCATATCAAACTTGCCATTATGCGCTACCACAGCTTTTTGTGGGTCGCTAAACAATGGTTGCAGTGCCGCGACAACTTCGGCTATCGGCAATTGCTGGCCGCTGCGATGGCCCAATGGAATATACCAACCGCAGCCAGCAGTATGGGTCAGGGCGATGCCGACAACCTTGGCGGGCACAGGCGAGAACAAATTCAAACTATTGGTTTCCACATCGAAGATTAAACGTTCAGCTGCCGTCAAAATTCTTACCAATTCGGCCAATTGTTCGCTGGTAGTCACCGCTTGATAATCGCCAGATTGAGCGATCGGCTCAGCACTTGGGGGCGTGGCATCATCGAACATGGTTAATTGGTTAGGATTGGTCGTTTGCGGAATGGCAACAACTTGGACAGCGCTCACTTGGCTGGAAAGTGGCAGCTTATCGACCAACTTGCGAAATTCAAGCTGGCTGAACAAGGCCAAGACCGTATCACGATCATAATCGTGCACTTTGGTGGCTTCAAGATCCAAGGTTACCGGGGCGTTAGTAACGATAGTTGCTAAGTGAGTGCTAAATCGCGCGGCTTCTTGCTGGCCATCGAGCTTTGAACGATAGCGATTGGCGACTTTATCGAGGTTGGCGTAGATATTTTCGACGCTGCCCCATTCATTGAGCATGCTGATTGCCCCAGCCTCACCAATGCCCTTGACCCCAGGAATGTTGTCGGAGGTATCGCCCTTGAGGCCGCGCAAATCGGCCAGTTGGTTGGGAGCCAAGCCTTTGTAGCGTTCGCGCACTTGAGCTTCATCGTAGAGCGAAACATTGCCCTTGCCATAAGGATTGGCCAACAGCACCTTGGTATAGTCGTTGACCAATTGCAGGGTGTCGGTATCGCCTGTGATAATCAAGGTATCGACACCCTGCGCCTCAGCTTGACGACACAACGTCCCAATCACATCATCGGCCTCATAGTTCTCGGCAGTGTAGATCGGAATATTCAAAGCATTGATAATTTGCTTGATCCGTTCAAGTTGGGGGTGGAAATCGGCGGGTGTTTCAGCGCGGCCAGCCTTATAATCGGGGTACAGATCATCGCGGAAGGTTCGACCAATATCAAACGAAACCGCCACATACTCTGGTTGGCGCTCACGTAACAAGTTGAGCAAAATTGATAAAAAGCCTTGCACGGCATAGGTTGGCTCGCCCGTGGCGCGAACCGACATGCCTGTGTCGCGAAGCGCAAAAAAAGCGCGAAATGCCAGTGCATGGCCATCAACCAAGACGAGCGTGGGTCGCTGCTGCATACGATCAAAACCTCCTGAAACACAACATCCACCCTGCATTGTAGCAGTATTTCGCTGCAATACTAGGTGCTTATTATCGAACATTTGTTCATTTTAACACACAAAATAGTCGATGATAAGCTGTGCTAGCAAATGATCTACGAAGGGCTGTAACCGCGAAGGCCACGAAGAGCGCCAAGGCGCATTGGATCTAGGCGATAGGCCTAATAATTTATCGAATGAACAACAGCCAGTTGCCCTGACCCCCTCGACCCCACTCCCGCAGACCAGAGGAACCACGAAACGAAAAGCCCCTCGCCCGCCGCATTGGGAGAGGCTTCAACGACGGTAAAGAAGCTGAACGCGCAGCAAAGCAAACGAAAAGCCCCTCGCCCGCCGCAGTGGGAGAGGGGTTGGGGTGAGGGATCTTAAGGATTTGGAAATGAAGGAACAGCAATACGCTATAGGCTTATCCTCGTTCATCCTTACCGGTTTCAAGATCGCCGGTGGCAACCATTAAGCCAAGCCAAAGGCCACGGGCAAAACGATAGAAGATAATATGGAAAATTGACATGATTAATAATAATGCCAATAAGCCTTGCATCAACTGATCGCTGGCATAAATCACTAAGAAAATGCCCCCAATAAAGCCCAAAAAGATCGTCAAAACAATATTGATGCCCATTGCACCCGTACTTTGATTGCCAGTGGCTTCGTAACCAACCCCACAGGCACTACAGGTTGGGTGAATATCGTAATAACTGCGAAAAAGCTTACCCTTACCACACAAAGGACAACGCCCGATAAAACCACGCAGCATGGCCAAAAGAAAATTACCCATGATCTTCCTTTAATGATGTAACAACGCTGTTACATCGTTCTCTGATCTAGTGTTTGCTCGGGTGGAAATGCCAACCCTTAACAGCAAACCGATCTCAATTAAAACGACTGATACCAGCTAGCATACCTGATTCTGACGATTTGTCTATCGAGTTTAGAGCGGAGAGATCCATGAGTTTGCAGTGGTCTAACGTGATGGTGATCGCTAGCCCTTAATCATAAAGGTGCCATACATATCGCTTTGCTCATCGCCCTCCTGGCGATCACCGTCAATCACCCATGTGCCATCAATCTCGTTCCATTCAGAGAGTCGCTGAAACCCAGGTTCGAGCAAAGTCCATGGCGCGATAAATTGCTTGATTTGCTCGACGGTACGGGCATAAATTGGGCTGCCCATGGCGCTATACCGTGCTAGCAATTCTTGCAATTTAGGGTTGGGATTTTCAGGCAGCGCAATCCACGAGATGGCGATTTGCGAGCCTGGCGCACACCATTCATACAACCGTTGCAGGGTTTGGCTCAATACCTGATCATTGAGAAAATAGGAGACCCCAATCATACAAATGGCCAATTTGCGTTCACCAGCAAAATGTTGCTCGGCTTGGGCCAAAATGCTCTCAAGCTCGGCAATATTGGCTTGATGATAAATAACGCGGGGATTGTTGCCGATAATTTCGCGGGCATAGGCCACAGTTGCCTGATCATAATCGTTGTACAACACTAAGGCATCAGGGCGAATTTCGTGAATATAGCCTTGAGTCGGCAGGCCACTGGCCAAATCTAGATAGCGATTAAAGCCCAAATCGGCTAAACGGTTGACGGCAATATCCAAAAACCAACGATTCAGGCGTGCGCCATTTTCAATCGTTGGAATCATCTGCACCAAGCGTTCCGCCGCCATGCGATCAACGGCAAAATTGTGGCTACCACCCAACAAATAATCGTAAATCCGCCCAGCATTGGGCTGCGATGGATCAAATTCCACGGCGAGCACTCCTTAACCTAAAGAGCGTTGTAACAATCCCACAGTTTGGCGAAAGCGATCATGCTCCGAGCGCACATGGGCGATTTGGTGTTCAACAAAGCTTTCGATCACCACTTTGAGCAATTCGTAGCTCTCGATCGCCCGTAGTTGTTCGCCATGGCGCAAATAATCGGCCTGAACTGCTCCAACAACCGCTAAAAGGCTTTTCAAGCCAATGCCTTGTTGAAACAGCATGCGGCCCATTAGGGTGGCCGATGTTGGTTGCTCATCGAGCAAAAATTGGCCAATTTGCATGGCAATGGTGTGAAGGCGAGGTGGTGGCAATGTGCCTGCATTGTGTAACGAATTGGCGCGGAGTGTCTCACGAACGACACTATAAATATCAGTGCTAGTAGTCACGAGAACGCCTCCTAAATCAGAGTGCTTGCCACTTGTAAAGCTGATTAGAGGCTGTGTTGCAAGTTCAAGCAAAGTCAGAGCAAAATATTAAAAACCATTAATTAGAGACTATAGCGCAATAGTCCCATTTTTCAATAGGACTATTCTGCTATTTTCAGTCAATTTTGACCTTTTAGGGTGAAGCTATCGATCATCCCTAGGGTTAACCATGTCACCATTGCTAAATCGCTGGAGAAATAGCCTTGATCAACGCCGCCATGCAACCAGCCAGCCATCAAGGCCGCCAAAGCCGCTAACGCCAACCAGCGCTCAGGCTGCTCGCTATGCCAAATTTGCCAAGTGCGCCGCAGGCTGCGCCACGCCAACGCCGCAAAAATAAGCACTCCCGCAATCCCAACCCGCAACCACAAATCGAGTAGCAAATTGTGCGGATGGGCGGTGTTACGCTCGGCAGGGTCGGCGGCAAGGCGTGGCTCGATATAGCCACGATTGAATTGTGGATTGAAATAGAAATAAAATTGATCAAGCCCAATGCCTACAATTGGATGATCAATAATCATCGCCGTGGCTGAGCGCCAAATACTCAAACGCGCCGAACTGGAATCGCCCGTCACGTTCAAGCGCTCAGGACCACTCAACGACGAATAAAGCAACAAACCACCAAGCACAGCGCTCGTGATCAGCGGTAGCCACCAGCGGCGCGGCAAACAGCTTAGGCCAATCAATACCAAGGCCACTGCAAACCGTGCCCCCTTGGAATAGGTTAGCATCAAACTTAATAGCAACAAGCTGCTGGCCCCAAGATAGAGCAACGACCATATAGCCGTTTGCCAGGTGCGTTTGCGCCACCATTGCCAGCAGGCCCATGCTGCCGCGACAACCGCCAACATACTGGCGCGATCCATCCACAAGGCCAAATTATTGGGGTGGCAGTAGACCGATGATGTGCGTTTTGTGCCGCCAGAATCAACAATCAAATCGCTAAAGCACATGCCCGTACCATCAATCGGAGTCCAATCGAGGTCGCGCCACTGCAAAATGCCAATGATCGCCACAATTACGCTGCCAGCTAGCAAACCCCAAAGTAACCAGCGCCGCACTGGGTAGCGTGGTTGCCAATACAAAATCAAGCCATACAGCAACAATGGCTCGATAATCATCCAACGCCATTCGCGCCATGCCTCAGCTTGACCTTCGGGCACGGCCAAGTTTGCCGCAAATGTAGCCACAAGCAGCCAAGCCAAGGGCAACAGCAGCATGCGCCAATGTTCACGCCACCACATTTGCCATGCGATTTGGCGTTGGATCAAGCGCCAACCAACATCGAGCGCCGTAACACCCAAGACGACCAACAGCAACAACTCGTGCAACGGGAAATATTTGCCATCAATAAATGGGTAGTTGCCATCCCAAAAGCCGCGTGAGCGATAGTTAAACGGAATCGTCGCGGCCACTCCAGCCAAGCCAATTTCGGGTCGCAGCCAAGCCAGTAGGGCAAATAACACCAACAACGCTAGCGCAAACAGCAAATTATGCGCAGCCGCCTCATCAATGCCAATCAATGGCACAAAGCGTTTGGGCCGATAGAGCGCCACAATTGCCAAGGCCGCCAGCCCACTCAGCCCAAGCGTTGTGAGGGGATGCCAACGCCAACGTGCAAGCATCATACAGTTCTCTTTCGCACTAGGACGCGATAAAAACGCTTCAGCGCTAGCAACAAACCCAGCCAAAGCCCAAACGGAATGCTAGCCCACAGCCACCACCATGCGCGTTGACGGCTAATCGTTAGGGCTTGCCAATCACCGCGAATTTCTAGTTGATGCTGGCCTAGCTCACCACGAAATTCTGGCTCAGCAAGCACTTGGCCATCAACAACTACTTCAATTGGCCCAGCACTTTGCACGATTAAATGCTCGCCCCACCAATTAGCGCTATATTCGCCTTGCTGCCAGAGCAAATCGTTTGGTTGATAGCGACCAATCCCCAATTGCGGCGCTTGGGTCAGGTAAGCTTTGACAGCGGTGTAGGCGGGCAATTCAGTCCAATCGTTTTTAAGCAAGGCAAAATGAATCGTCGGATCTTCGGGCGAGAAGTTGACTCCAGGTCGTAAAAACCAGATATTCATTGCCCCAAGCCAAGGCCATTGCTGGCGTGCCCGTTGCAGATATTCCACCAAATATTGGGCTTTTTGCTCTTCGCTGACTGGTGGACCATATTGGGTGGCAACCGCCGAGCTATTCCAGCCAAATTCGCTAATCCAAACGGCCTTATGAGCATCGCCGTAGCGCTCCATCACTTCGCGCAGAAAGACCACCCGTGTGACATCGGTGCGCGAATCGAGTGGGCGTTGCCAAAGCGTATCGCGGCGCAACGAGCCATCGGCATTGAACAATGGCCGCACATAGCGATTTTCGGTCGCAGGTTGGCCTAAACCATAGCCTTGGGCCGTAAAAATATCAAAATAATCGGCGGCCCCAAGTTGATACAGCTGCTCCAAGAATTGCAGATCGTTCATGGCTTGCCAATCGAAGCCATCAGCTGGAGTCAAACTTGGGAAAAGAATGATCGCATCAGGGTTGGCAGCTTTGGCGCGGGTATAGCCAAGCTGCAACAATTTAAAAAACTCGTCAGGATTAGGATCAGCCCAATTCCATTCGTGGCCATAATTTGGCTCGTTCCAAATTTGGAAGAAGCGCACCTTGCCGCGATAGCGCTCGACGACAGCCGTCACATAATCGCCATAATCGCCATAGTTATCGGGTGGGCCAGTCGAGCCAGGGTCTTGTTGGCGTTTGGCGACCCGAAAACTGTCCATGGGCAAGTTTTGGCGGGCCCAGCTTGGCGGGCGATCGAGTCGCACGATTAGTTGCAAATTACGGGCTTGAGCAGCGGCAACAATCCCATCATATTTGGTCCACGCTGAAATCGCATCGGTTTGATCGACCATGCCATCGCCGTTGTAATCGTGGCGATAATCGCGAAAATCGTTTTTGGCGTGAATCTCAATATCTTCCCACGGAAATTGGACGCGCAGCCAATAAAACCCAGCGGCTTTGGCGGTATCGAGGGTACGCGAAATAACTTCGGGTGATTCGAGGTGCAGGCTGGGCAAATTGACCCCACCCTGTGGCACATTGGCCCAAGCAATTGGTTGATCGACACTGGTGGCAACGCCGCGCCATTGCTCATTTTCAAGCCACGACCAAGCAGCGAGGCCGCCTGCGCAAACCCCAGCGATCAAAAGCCAAAGGAGTGATTGAAATTGAAAAAATCTGCTTCGTTGCATAGCGCAGGCCATTATCAACTAGCGTTGCAGGCTTGTCAAAAGCCTAAAAACAAAAAATCACCGCCAAAACGGTGATTGGTGGTCGGGGCGAGAGGATTCGAACCTCCGACCTCAGCGTCCCGAACGCTGCGCTCTACCGGGCTGAGCCACGCCCCGACAACGCTTACGATGATACACCATCGCCTAGCAGTTGTCAAAGTTCAAACCCTAGGTTTGTTGCAAGATTGTTACGTTTGGGGAGAAAGCGCATAGAGCAAAGAACATAGAACATAATCATCTGGGCTGCAACGATGAAGGTTGGTTATTGATCCACGAAGGGCACGAAGATACACGAAGGGCTGAAACCACGAAGACCGCGAAGAAGGTTTTTAGCCACAGATTGCACAGATTATTTTGATTATTCTGCTAGACCCAATCCGCTTTCTGTTTTGCCATCACATTTTCTGACCCCTGATCCCTGAATTCTGACCTCTCACGTCCCTCTGCGCCGCTGCGTTAAACTTTCGTTCCTCTTTTTTGCCTTCTGCCTTTTGATTTTTGCCTTGCTACAACAGCCCTTTGATCTCCTCGGCGGCTTTGCGGGTCATGCCAGGCACGGCGGCTAGCTCCTCGATGCTGGCGTTGCGAATGCCCTCCAGCGAGCCAAAGGCGTTGATCAACGCTTTTTTGCGTTTGGGGCCAATACCTGGAATATCTTCCATGGTCGAGCGCAGCATGCCTTTAGTGCGCAATTTACGGTGATAGCTAATCGCAAAGCGATGGGCTTCTTCGTCGATGCGCTGAACGAGATGCAAGCCTGGATCGTTTTGGGCAAAGGCGATTGGCACACGCTGGCCAGGTTTGACCAAACCATAGGGCAAGTGGCCTTTGGTATCGCCCTTGACCAAGCCAACCACCGGAATATGCTCAAAACCAGCCGCTGCCAAAGTTTTGGCTGCAGCATTGACTTGGCCGATCCCACCGTCGATCAAAATCAGATCGGGCAATACCGCCCAAGTTTCGTCGTTATTAGTTGGCTCGGCGCTGGTTTGCTCGGTTGATTCTGGCTCGTCCGTTTGGCCAGTATCATCGGCGCGGGCAAACCGGCGTTGTAGCACTTCGCTGAGCGAGGCCACATCATTAGCACCTTCAACGGTTTTGATTTTGAAACGGCGATAGTGCTTTTTGGCTGGCTCGCCCTGCTCAAACACCACCATACTGCCCACCGAATTGGTGCCTTGGGTATTCGAGATGTCGTAGCATTCGATGCGTTGGGGCAATTCGGCTAAATTCAATAATTCGCGCAATTGACTCAGCCCGGCTGTTGCCCGTTGTTCGGCGTTGAGCCATTGCAAGCGCAATTGATCGAGGGTTTGGCTGGCATTGCGGGCCGCCAAATCGACCAAATCTTTTTTATCGCCGCGTCGTGGCACTTGCAAACTCACTTTATGTCCGCCCTTGCTTTCCAGCCATTGCTCAATAATTTGGGTTTCTTCGGGATAATCGGGCAGCAGAATATTGGGCGGAATATCGGCGGCGGCATCATAAAATTGGGTCAAGAACGAACTCATCAAGGCTTCGGGATGTTCTTCCTCCGTGCCTTGCAGCGTAAATGGCTCCGAGCCAATCAACTTGCCACCACGAATGTAGAACACCTGCACCACCGCTTTACCTTCATCACGGGCAAAAGCAATTACATCTTGGTCACTGGCGGCGGTATTCAGCACTTTTTGGCGCTCCATCACCCGTTCGACTGCCTTGATTTGATCGCGAACATAGGCCGCGCGTTCAAATTGTAAATCTTCGGCAGCTTGGTTCATTTTCACTTTTAGGTCACGTAAAATTGCTTCAGGCTTGCCACCTAAAAATAAGCGTACTTGATTAATTGCAGTGCTATATTCTTCGGTGGTACAGTTGTTGGCACATGGCCCAAGACAGCGTTTAATATCATAATACATACAAGCCCGATTGCGGCGCTCGTGCTTTTTAAACATATCATCGTTGCATAAACGAAAAGCAAATAATTTATTTAATAACTCAATTGTGGCATAAACGCTGCTAGCTTTGGCAAATGGCCCGAAATAAATGCCACCATCTTCAATCACTTTGCGCACTCGTAAAACCCTTGGCCATGCTTCTTTGGTAATTTTGATATAGGGATAACTTTTGTCATCCTTGAGCAACACATTGTAGCGTGGGCGATGCTTTTTGATCAGATTCATTTCTAAAAGTAGCGCTTCTAGCTCGGTATCGGTAGTAATAAACTCAAAATCGGCGATATTTTGCACCAACCGTCGGGTTTTGCTGGTTAGGCCACGCGGCGCACCAAAATACGAACGCACCCGATCCCGCAGGCTTTTGGATTTGCCCACGTAGATGATCGTATTGGCCTGATCGCGGTAGATATACACGCCTGGCGAGAGTGGCAAGTTGCGCAAGCGTTCTTCAAACAACGCATGATTGGCAATATTCGTATGAGATAAATCTGGCATTTTTCGCACCTCTGTGCTAATTATACCGCATCTTTTAGCACCATGTTAAAAGCCGACCAGCCTGCTCTGCTAGTCGGCTCAACTCAAAAATAGATTAAACTTTGATCAACTCGCCAAAATCGCCACGGCCATGGCCCAAGCCTGAGATCGAATAACCTGAAACCCCAAATTTAGCCCATGCGCCGCTAGCCGGAAAGAATGGCCGAATTTTGCGGGTTATGCCAACCGTGCCAGCAAAGCGAGCCGGAATCCGATAGAGTTCTTCTTGATGCACAACCAGCACATCGAAATTCATCCCAGCATTAAAGCCATTGATTCGTTTGGGAATCCCCTCGAAGCTCAGCAACAAACGCCCATGTTGATCAGCGCTGATGCGATCGCGATTGGGGTTGGTCCACGAAATGCGGGCCAATTCTTTGGGCAAATGCCAAATATTGCGCCCGCCCGCCACCGATTGATCCAAATCGACGACTAAGCCGTGAATCCAAATTGCTGGGCGTGGCCCAAACTTCAGAATTAAGCCACAAGCGGCCTCGCCATAGTGCAAGGTCGAGCCAGTGCCATATTGACCAACCAAGGAAAAAGCCAAAGTACGACCTGTTGGCAACCAAAGTGGTTTTAGCGGCGCAGGCAGCAAATCGGCCACAGCGTTGCGTTTGACTGGGTGAACACACCAAACCCATGTGCCTTGCATGACCCATGGTGCTGGTGGATAGGCGGTGGTTGCAGCAATGCGGTCGGCTTCGACCGCCGAATCGTAGAGGGCGGACACGCTAGTACCTCATATTGCGCCAAGCAGCGCAGCAAATGGATTATCAGTCTCATCATCGGGATCATCGGCCACCGTTTGACGATTGATCACTGGCGGCGCAGGCGGCTCTTCATCTTCATCAAGATCCCAATCAAGATGCAGCGGGCGATCGCCAGCCATATTAATTAATTGTTCAAGGCTAAAACGCCGAATGCTGACTTGATCGGGCCATTGTTGGGCTTCGTCAGGCTGCTCAATTAAATGAAAACGGCTCTGATCGCCAATGATATCTGCAATAGTTGGTGGTGGAGTGTGGGGTGCATCGGGGCTACGCATCAAGGCACTAACCGTCTCGGCAGTAGGAATGCCAGTATCGACCAATAAGAGCGTTGTATAAACTCGTGGAATGATCAATTGCAGGGCGGCGCGAATATCGTGGAGTTGGGTTGCGGCTTTACGAATGGTGTGAGCAGAACGGCTAGCCTTAACCTCAAACACATGGACACTGCGCCCAAGCTCAACCAAGGCATCGATTTCGCGATATTTGCGGATCGTTTGGCGGCCACTACGCTCATCATATTCGAGAATGCGCCGCTCGGAAAGCACTTGGCCTTGTTCAGCCAGCCATTCGCGTAGCAATTGTTCAGCCTCACCGCCGAATAAATCGCGCTGGCGCGGTGGCCGAATCGCCCGTTGATTTTCACGAGCAAGGGTCATTTGTTCAACAAACGCCCGATAATGCGGGTCGTCAAAGGTTGTGAGTCGAGCACGCACAAAACGCACAGTTCCAATCCCCCACTAAACTACCTGTATGCTACCATAGAAAATCAAAAGGCAGAAGGCAAAAGGCAAAAAATGGCAGCTAGTGCATAGAAGAATAGTCATCAATTTTCGTTCCCACCGAGCGAGAGAAAATCGATCCTAAAGAATGCACCTAGCCCACCGCCAAGGGAGAGAGGTTGGGGTAACTTATAAGGGTAGGTTTTAACAATGATTTGGATGGGACTCACCGTCGATGAACATGCCCTCACCCCCGCTCTCGCCCTGCGCTGCGAGGGGGAACCTGTCCATCCTGGCGATTAGAACGCCCCTCGCTCGCCGCAGTGGGAGAGGGGTTGGGGTGAGGGAACGTCATGCAAACGCAGCAATACGCCAAAGCTTGGCTCTGGCTGATTTGAATTATCCCATGCGATTTCATCGTATAATGGCAGCCCGACACACGAACTTGGCTAGGATGGGGCGCGGCAAGCCAATGGCGTGCCTTGCGGGCGTACATCCCCCACTATGGAGATACCGATGCCAAAACGCAGCGACATTCACTCGATTCTGGTGCTTGGCGCAGGCCCAATCGTGATCGGGCAAGCATGCGAATTTGATTATAGCGGCACTCAGGCGATCAAAGCGCTTCGCGAAGAGGGTTTCCGCATTATTTTGGTCAATTCCAACCCAGCCACGATTATGACCGACCCGTCGTTGGCTGATCGTACTTATATTGAGCCGTTGGATGTGCCAACGGTCAGCGAAATTATTGCCCGCGAACGGCCTGATGCCTTGTTACCCACGGTCGGCGGCCAAACCGCGCTCAATCTGGCCATGGATTTGCACCGCGCTGGCGTATTGGAGCAATATAATGTCCAGTTGCTCGGCGCAAATGTCGAAGCCATCGCTACTGCCGAGGATCGCGAGTTGTTCAAACAGGCCATGGATCGCATTGGCTTGCAATCGGCGCGTTCAGGCATCGCTCGCTCGCTCGAAGAAGCTCTCGAATTAGTCAAAGCGACGGGCTTTCCTTCGATTATTCGGCCTTCGTTTACTCTCGGCGGCGCTGGCGGCGGGATTGCCTACAACTCTGAGGATTTTCGGCGAATTGTCGAAGAGGGCTTGAAACTTTCCCCGATCGGCGAACTATTGATCGAAGAAAGTTTGCTGGGCTGGAAGGAATATGAGCTTGAGTTGATGCGTGATAGCGCTGGCAATGGTGTGGTGGTCTGTTCAATTGAGAATTTCGACCCCATGGGCGTGCACACTGGCGACTCGATCACCGTTGCTCCGGCGATGACCCTCTCCGACCGCGAATATCAACGTTTGCGCGATATGGGCTTGGCGGTGATGGAAGTTGTTGGTGTGGCAACTGGCGGATCGAATGTCCAATTCGCGATCAATCCCCACGATGGCCGCGTGATCGTGATCGAGATGAATCCACGGGTTTCGCGTTCATCGGCGCTAGCATCCAAAGCAACCGGCTTTCCAATTGCTAAAATCGCCGCGAAGTTGGCGGTTGGCTACACCCTGCCCGAATTGCCCAACGATATTACCAAATCAACCCCAGCCTCATTCGAGCCATCGCTCGATTATGTGGTGGTCAAAATTCCACGCTGGAACTTCGAGAAATTCCCTGGTTCGCAGCCAGTGCTTGGCACAGCGATGAAATCAGTCGGCGAGGCCATGGCCATGGGCCGCACCTTCACCGAAGCCTTGCAAAAAGCCTTGCGCTCGTTGGAAAATGGCCGCATGGGTTGGGGCGCTGATGGCAGCCAACCTGTGGCCCAAGAACGCTTGCGCGAACTGTTGATCACGCCAACGCCACAGCGCATTTTTGCCATGCGCACCGCCTTCGACCTTGGCTGGACGGTTGATCAAATTCATGAATTGACCAAAATCGATTATTGGTTCCTTGATCAGTTGGCTAGTTTGATTGCGCTCGAAAAAGATGTGCGCAACTATGATTTGGCGACGATTCCCGCCGATCTATTGCTGCAAGCCAAACGCAACGGCTATAGCGACCCGCAATTGGCCTATTTGCTGAATGCAACCCCAGCAGAGGTACGCCAACAACGGTTTGAGCACAATATCAAACCAACCTATCATCATGTTGATACCTGTGCGGCGGAATTTCCAGCCCAAACGCCCTATCTCTACTCATCATATGAAACCGAGAGCGAAGCCAATCCCAGCGATCGGCGCAAAGTGATGATTTTGGGTGGCGGGCCAAATCGCATCGGCCAAGGGCTTGAATTTGATTATTGCTGCTGTCACGCGGTGTTTGCCCTGCGCGAGCTTGGCTATGAAACGATTATGGTCAACTGTAACCCTGAAACGGTTTCAACCGATTATGATACCGCTGATCGACTGTATTTTGAGCCATTGACTCTCGAAGATGTGCTGAATATTGTCGATGTCGAGCAACCAGCTGGCGTGTTGTTGCAGTTTGGTGGTCAAACCCCACTCAAATTGGCCAAAGGCTTAGAAGCCGCAGGCGTGCCATTATGGGGAACCTCGCCAGCCGCAATCGACCGTGCCGAAGATCGCGGCCAATTTGGCGCAGTATTGGCCGAATGTGGCTTGCGGGCAACGCCGTATGGATCGGCAACCTCGTGGGATGAAGCGCGGGCAATCGCTGAGCGCATCGGCTATCCAACGATGGTGCGGCCATCGTATGTGCTGGGCGGCCAAGGTATGGCAATCATCCACGATCAAGCAGGGCTTGACGATTATTTGCGCCATATTACTGAGGCCTCGCCCGAACACCCTGTGCTGCTCGACCGCTTCCTTGAAGATGCGACTGAGCTTGATGTTGATGCGGTTGCTGATGGCGAAACCGTAGTAATTGCTGGCATGATGGAGCAAATCGAACGCGCAGGCATCCACTCCGGCGATTCGGCTTGTGTTATGCCAACCGTCGGCATCAAGCCTCAGGTGATTGAACAACTCAAAATCGCCACTGATAAATTAGCCCGCGCTTTGGGCGTGATTGGCTTGATGAACGTTCAATTCGCGGTCAAGGATGACGAAATCTACGTGCTAGAAGTCAATCCACGGGCTTCGCGTTCGATTCCCTATGTTGCCAAAGCCAGTGGGGTCGCTTGGGCCGCCCTTGCCGCCAAAGTAATGGCAGGCGTGAGCCTCAAACAACAAGGTATCAGCAGTGCGCCGGAGTTACGCGGCTTCCACGTCAAAGAAGTTGTGTTGCCATGGCGGCGCTTCCCGGGTGCGACGATTGCCCTAGGCCCAGAAATGCGCTCAACTGGCGAGGCCATGGGTAGCGGCGATAGCTTTGGGGCGGCCTTTGCCAAAGCCCAAGCAGGCTGTGGCCGCAGCTTGCCAACCAGCGGCGCAATCTTTGTCAGTGTCAACGACCACGATAAACCAGCCTTAGTGCCAGTTGCCAAGCAATATAGCGAACTCGGCTTCAAAGTGATTGCGACTGCTGGCACAGCCCAATATCTGCGTGAGCATGGCTTGGTCGTCGAAACGATCTACAAAGTTAATGAAGGCCGACCCAACGCCGCCGACTATATTATCAACGGCCAAGTTGATATTATTGTCAACACGCCATTGGGCCGTGCCTCGTTATTTGATGAGCAGGCAATTCGCCAAACTGCTTTGCGCCAAGGCGTGATTTCGATCACCACCGTGGCCAGTGCTGCGGCGGTTGCCGATGCGATTCAAGCGCTGCGCCAAGGTGGCTTGGGCGTGCGAGCTTTGCAAGATTAAGCCTAGACCTATTTGCAGCCAGTGGGTTTAAACCTGCTGGCTGCCTGCTATTTTAGAATCATTTTTGTGAGACAATGGAAGCAGCTATTCTAGAGGTATGTGCAGCATACCTTGCCGTTGAAGGAGCCACCCATGGCCCACTTGATCGATATTAGCGTTCCGATTTCGCCAGCCCTGCCGGTTTGGGAAGGCGACCCGCCGATTGAACAAAAACGCGCCGCCGATATGAACAAAGGCGATATTTGTAATGTAACCCGCCTTAACACTGGGGTGCATATTGGCACGCACGTTGATGCACCGCTGCACTTTATCAACAACGATTTGGCAGTTGAAAGCTTGGAGCTTGATCGGTTTGTTGGTGATTGTTATGTAGTGGAATTGATTGGTACTGGGCCAATTACTGGTGCTGAACTGGCCGCCGCGAATGTGCCTAGCGATTGTACGCGTCTCTTGCTCAAAACCAGCAATTCGGCCTTTTGGCAAGAAGAACCCTTGCGTTTCCATCGCGATTTTCGCGCACTCGACAGTAGTGCGGCTCGTTGGGTGATTGAGCACGATTTGCGCTTGATTGCGATCGATTATCTTTCAATCGAGCCATTTGAAGCCGAGCCAGGCAACCCTACTCACTGTATTTTGCTCGGCGGTCGGGTGGCAATCTTAGAGGGCATCAATTTAACCGAGGTCGCGCCTGGCCCATACAATTTGCTCTGCTTGCCATTGAAAATTCTGGGCAGCGATGGTGCTCCAGCTCGGGCCGTGCTTCAACCACGCTAATTGCGCTTGCTACAGCCAGTTTGTGGCAATCCTGGGAGTTTTACTATGTTGCATACCATTGATCTTGTGGTTGAGCCGGTAACCGATCCACGGATTACGCTTGTTTTGCAAGCCTTGCGTGGTATGTATCTCAATGGTGGCGTGATTTTTCGCAGTATTCGGCCAAATGATGCATCGGCGTATGATAGTTTGTTTGCCAATACGAATCTCAATCCCAGCCACCTAATCTATCGGTTTCTCAGCCATCCCACGCTTAATCGCGAATTGCCCGAGCTAGGGTTACCTACCGAAATTCCCTTTGACCTGCCGCTAACCTTTTATAGCGGCTACGAATATGAAGGCGCTTTGACCCATGCTTTGGTCAGCGGCGGAGCCTACACCAGCTCGCCATTTAGCGATGGCGATGCCCGCACAATGAGCAAAGTCTGTGTCGAGGCTATGTTGGGCGGCGAAATGGCTACCACCACGGTTTGCCGAATTGAAGGCCCATGGGCACCATGGTTTAATTCGAGCCAATGGGATCGGAGCTTCGCTACCTTTAACCATGGTCAGCGCCGCTGGACGCTCTTATGTTTGACTGATACCAAACATACTGCTTAACTAAAGTGGCGGCTCAATCGAAACATTGAGCCGCCACTTCGTTTAATCATTCAGCTTTGAGCAATACAGGATGAACGTTCATCCCTCATCCCTCATCCTTCATCCTTGTAAACGGTACAACCGCTCAGCAAATTCCACGATCAAATCATGGCTGACAATCGGTTCACGCCATTCGCTAGGAATTCCAGCTTCGCCATAGTAGGCTCCGGCGATTTGGCCATAAATTGCGGCAGTAGTATCGGCATCGTGGCCCAGATTGGCCGCCATCAAACAGCCCTCACGAAATGAATCGCTCTTGGCAAACGCCCATAACGCCGCTTCAAGCGAACGCACCACATAGCCAGTGCCCTGGATTTCAGGTGGCTGGCGCTGCCAAAACGAGCCAGCGGCAATCTCATCAATATCAGCTTGCAACGGCTGTTGCTGCCAATAATTGGCGATTGGGCTATAGCGCGGAGCTAGCAAGGTCGCTTTATCGACTCCATTCAATGCCCCAATCAGCAAGCCAGCGAAATAACGACAAGCATCAACCGCTGCTACTGCACCATGGGTTGTGCGCGAACTATCGACCGCCAGTTGCATCGCTTGCTCAGGCTGATTGGCGTAGGCCAAAACCACGGGAGCCAAGCGCATCAACGAGCCATTGCCAGCAGTCGCAGGGTCGGTCGAGCCGCTGTAGGGGTTGCCCGTGCGTTGAAATGTGCTGAGCGCATTGCCAACTGTAATCCCACAATCAAAACACGAGCCAGTGCTGCTCATATAACCATAATCGCGCCAGCGACAATAGCGCTGCATCTGATCCGCTGCATCGAAGCCTTGGCGCTCGATCAAGCTAGCGGCAAGGCACAAGGCCATCGAGGTATCGTCAGTCCACGCGCCGCGTGGCAAATTGAAAGGTCCACCACCAACCAGATCAGTCAACGGCTTAAATGAGCCTGGCGGACTAAATTCTACCGTCGTGCCAACTGCATCGCCAACCGCCAACCCCAACAAACAACCACGATATCGCTCAAGCATAGCCACCTCATCAACGTTGATGGATCAATTGTAGTGCTGCAATGGGTCTTGTCTATCAGTTCTCGGTTGCAATCTTAGCAGCATTCATGCCAGATTCAAGCTATTGCAACCACGCCAAAATCTGTTGATAGGCCGCTTGATTGGCGATCATGCCAAAATGATTCGTTGCATACACAATCGCTTGGTTGGTCGTAGGAATGTGAAGATTATGGCTTGGCTGCTCTGAATCGTGGCCCAACGCGCTGGCAATTGCCACCAAACCATCGCCCCGCAGATTGCTGAGGCTTTGCGGTTCTGAACGGGTTGCCGCTAAGGCATAACAGGCCACATGGGCGGGTAGTGGCATTAAATCGGGGCGATAAGCAGGCTGTTCAAAGCGATCAAACGTCGGCTGCGCGTGCGGCAAAATCGTGCCATAGCGTAAATCGGTGATGCCAGCGCTGCGCAAACGGGCAATTTGGCCAAATAAGGCGCTATAGCGATTGCGCTCCAGCAAATAATGCAACCAAGCACCATAACGTTCAAAGGCTGAGCCATGGTGCGGCGTGGCCAAAAAAACCAATTTAGTTAACCGTTGGCTCCAGCTATGGCCCAACTGCTCGGCATAATAACAAGCGCTGCGTGCGACAAGCCCGCCCATACTATAGCCGAGAATCACCAATTCTTCGATGGGTACAGGCCAATCGGCGAGCAGTTGTTCGAGCAATTGGCTGAGTTGCTGACCATTCTCGGCGATATGCAAGCCAGTGTTGTAGCGCACATGAATTGGGCTATAACCAAGCGTTGCGGCGGCAGCTAAACCATGATCATGGCCCTGCTGCTGGAGTTGTTGCTCGTGCATACAAACCCCATGAATGTAGAGCAATATGCGTGATTGAGGTGCGGCAATGGCCGCTGGCTCAAGTTCGGCTCCGGCTACCCGCAAGCTCATGCTGGTTTGCAATGGATTATTGCTGGCAACCAAATAATCGCCCATAACTCCATTCAAGGCGGCAATCAGATCGTTGCGTTGGCGTGATGAGACTCGCTGCGAGTTGGCCGGAGCGAGTGCCCCAAACAATTGATCAAGGCTCCAGCCAACCAAGCGCGTAATGCCATGAATTTGGCGATAGACCAAGCCTGGAATGCCACCAATGCGGCGATTGGGGCGGCGCATAATCGTGGCAAACAAGCCTTCGCTGATGTTGGTCACTTGGGTTGTCGCCTCGATCGCCAAGCGGCTGATGCCTTGAAGATCACGACCATACAAATGGGCTTTGGGCATAACGCCTCCACGATTACAACCAAATGTCAAGCTACGATGCGGGCGGTTCTATCAGCTATTGTACCTCAGATAGCCAAGCCTCAGCCCCTTGTATGCTATACTATGTTAAGCTTCTTCGATCAATGTTGCGATGATTACCTAGATTCAAGATGGTACTAGTTGCCGTTATCGCTTGCATCTATGCAATCTTCTCGCGCTTAATCAACTACCTAATAGCTGCTAAAACGTACAGTATTGATCCTCAGCCAATTGATTATTGACTTCGCGAATGCCCCACAACGCTATGAAACGAGGATGATGAATGGACCCGAAAACCTATATCCACACTCGCAGCCAACGCTTGGCTGCTAATGCGGCTGCCAAGGAACGCTTGCTGGATGAACGAATTGCTCAGGTTGTTGCCGCTGCGCATGTCGCTGAGGCTGCTCGCTTAGTCGAAGTCTGCCCAGGTTGTAGGCAGGCTCCCTGCCAAACGCCACGCAGTTGTACGATTCGCTTACGGGCCATCACTCAACATCGTTTACGAGAAGCTGAATTGGCTGCCCTGTGGCCATCGAAGCACGAGTTGCAGATTAAATTAACCTAAACCCTTGTGGTGCAAATGACCACAAATCAACTCAATGAGCGTTGGCGAATTAGCACTTCATCAAGCTCATTGATCAGGGTTGGGAGTTCGACCAAGCGGTTTGGGCGAACCGTGCAGGGAAATTGTAAGGTCATCGTGGTTCCGCTCCCCAGCTCGCTGGTAACCGTAATCGTGCCATCGTGCTGTTGAACCAGATCTTGCACAACTGCCAAGCCAATGCCATAGCCCGTGCCACCCTGAAGTTGAGCGTTGGCTGCCCGAAAAAATGGATTGAAAATCTGGGGCTGCGCATTGTTGGGAATGCCAATGCCATAATCTTGGACTGAGATCTGGCCATCGGCTCGCAAGGTTAGGGTAATTTCACTATGCAGGTCGCTATATTTCAGGGCATTCAATAGCAAATTATGAAAGATCTGCATTAATCGCCCATAATCGCCATCAATCCATACTGCCACCTCAGGTAGGCGCAATACCAACAAATGCGGCGCTCGCATGCCTTGAATTGAGGCTACAACTGCCCGCAACACAGCTCCAAGCTCCAGTGGCCGCCGCTCAAGTTTGCCATAATTGGTCGCCATCTGAGTTGAATCAAGCAAGATGCCAACTAAACGACTAATATGAATTGTCTGCAATCGCATTGTATTGAGCATTTGGCGCTCCCGCAGCGGAATACCACCCCAACTAGCCACTCGGCGCTCAAATAACTGAATATAGCCCAGCAAAATACTCAGCGGGGTTTGAATTTCATGAATCGCTACATCAAGGTTTTGTTCAAGCTGCTGGGCTGCGCTCATGGCGGTGGCTAAGGCCAAGGTCAATGCTTGGACTTGTTGTTCGGCCACGCTTTGAGCAACAATCGCTCGGGCATAACGAATGGTTCGTTGAAAGACACTTGGGCTAAGGTCACTGGCTAAGACATAATCATGAGCACCGCTATGCAGCGCATGCAAGGCAATCGACTCATCAGTATCTTCAGCATATACAATCACAGGGCAAATGGGAGCCTTCAAACGGATTGTTTGAAGCCAATTTAGCTCATCAGCGTGGGCTGTAAGCGCGACAATCACGACATCAATCCGTTGTGTCGCTAAAATATCAAGCGCTTGAGCCACTTCAGTAACGGTCACAAGCTGATAGCGCACCGCCTGAATTGCGGTGATCAGGCTCGTAATCTGCCTCGTCGCCTGCCCATCCTGATCGAGCAGTACAATCCGAACATGGTGAAGATCCATAAAATTCCTGTCTCGTGGCATGGCCAGCGATGGTGGGATAAGCGCAACAGTCGTGATTAATGCTGCAATCTGTACCAAACAGGGCAGCATCAGCACGTTAGTTGGGTTGGTAGTTAAGGTTGAGAGGTCATTGTGCCGACTGGCTAGAACCAAAATAGTTGGGTTGGGATGTTCGATTTGGTGAGCAACCTTGGAGCAATTCGCGAGCCAACGGCTATCAAGTGAGGGCTATGATCGAATTAAATTGGCTTGATGTTGGTCGTACAAACCAACGTAGCTGTCTTAGTAGTATAGCATTTGCAGAAGTATCCTACAAATAGCGGGTTGAACCGGAGTTTATTGACTATTATTGAAGTGGTAGGATTGTTTGGGTAAAGGGTTTCAAGGCTGCTTCAATTAAATTACTCGGGCCGCCAAAGCCAATTCGTAGCTGCTGCTGATAGGCCGAGCCGAAAAACCGCCCAGGCACACAGCCAGTTTGTTGGGCTACGTGGTCAATTTGGGTTTGATCAAGCATGATTTTGGGAAAATAAGTGCAGCCCGCCGCAGGAATTACACCGTTGATCAATTCACGCTCAAGCAACGGCTGCATATAGCGTTGCACTATTTGGCGATTGACGGCAACATGGGCTTGGGCAGCAGTTTGATAATTGGCCAATTGTTCAATAATGCTCGCCGCCAAATATTCAGTCAACGGCGAACCAATGTTAATCAAATCGAGATAAGCTGGGCGTAGTTGATCGAGCAGCTGGGGCGCGGCCATAATCCAGCCACAACGCAGCATGCTTAGCCCATACACCTTCGACAGGCTGTTGATCCCGATCCACTGCGGCCCAAGTTCGGCTACCGAACGAAACTCAGCTTGTGCTACCAAATGCCAATAAATCTCATCAACCACCATCGTGATCGGAGCAATTCCAAGCGTATCTGTGGCTTGAGTAAGGGTTTGTTGCAAGCGAAGCAATTGGGATTGGTTGCTCAGTGTGCTGCTGGGGTTATGCAAGTTGCTGATTAACAACAGCTTGGTCCGAGGCGTGATGCCGCTGGCCAATTGGTCTAATTGCAATTCAAAGCTCTGCGGATGGCGTGGCCAAGCGCTCCAAGTGGCTCCTCGGGCGGCGACACAACGGCTGAATGGCTCATATTGCGGGGTTTCGATCAGAGCATGATCGCCTGGTTGCAACAAGGCTTGGCATACCACCGCCAAGGCACTCGAAGCGCCAGCCACAATCAACGGCGAATAGCTACTACGATGCCATGCTTGCAAGGCTTGCTGAAGGCTGGGATATCCCCAAGGGTTGGCTTGTTGGGCGGCTGCAAACCACGCAGCATCAGCTAACTGTTGCTGAATTGCGTTTCGCACACTGGGCAAGTAAACGCTGCTATTGCTCAAAATCGCAGTGGCAGGCTGTTGTTTGGCCCATTCAAGATAGATTGGCTGGTTCATGCAAATATCGGTCGATCATCGGCTTGAATCATTGAATGATTACCCCTTGCGATGTAGGGCGGTTAAATCTTCGATTGCATCAGCAATTGTGGCGTAGGTTGATGGTAAGGCGGTATGCAGATCTAAATCGACGAATATATGGGCCGTTTTTGGTTGAATGCCAGTCAGAAAGACTTTTGCGCCCAAGACATAAATTGCTTGGACTAAACGCTTTAAGCCTTGGGCAAAGCTCTGATCAACACTGGTAACGCCAGTGATATCAAGCAATACGGTTTGCAGCCGCTCACGATGAATATGTTCAAGCACAAGTTTTTGAATTTTCTCCAAACGATCATCAGAAACATAGCCGACAATGGGAATAACTACGGTATCAGCTAAAATTGGAATTGCTGGCGTTTCGAGGGCTGCAATCACATCAAGTAATTTTTGCTTTTCAAGGTTGTCGTGGTGCAGTTGGTCATTGAGGGCAATTTGATCGAAGCGAGCTTCTTCAGCATCTCGTGCCCGCAAAAATGCCTCATTGGCACTTTCTTCCAAGCGCTTGACCGCCATATTAATCACCAAGGCAGTGACAATCAACATACTTAATACGACAATAATTTGAATAATTAATGATAAAAGCGTTGTATTATCGAATTGAAGTGCTGCAAACCATTGATTATAATCAGCAAGCATCAATAATATCGATGAACATATTGATAGCATCAAAGGATAGATTGTATAACGAAAACCAATTAATATTGCACTAATAATAATCAGCAAAATTGAAACGAGGGCAATAAATGAAGGGATGCTAAACACAATTGATAACATTGCGCCTAAGAGAATCGAACTCATAATAAAGAAAAAGGCTCCACGGCGTGGGTAGCCTTTGCGAATCCAATATTGACTGATTGAAATAACCACAACGCCAGTAAATGCTACCAATGTCATGATAATAAAGGGAATTGTACGAATTGAGGGAAACGCCAGCGCGATTAGCATCACCACAAATAGAACACTGGTTGACGTTAAAATAGTACGGAGAATTTTATTCAATAATTCTTGTTGAATTTGGCGATACGATTGCCCAATCGATTTATCTGCTGACATAACTGCCCCCAAAACCTAGCTAGGTTGATGCTGAGTTGGGGCTATTATACTCCAGTGCTTGTTGCAATGGTAGTTACAAATGTGGCAAGTTGATGACAGCAATAGGTTAGCAATAGGCATTAGCGCAGCGCATAAATGTAGGTTCACGCGCTGCACTTGGTTTAGCGGCTCTGTTTGCCAGTACGATAGGCTGACCAGCCACGCCATGCCAGCAGCAAAATCATGTTGAAAATAAAGGTGGTAATTGCAAAGCCTGGCTTGAAATCGTGTTTCCAAAGCACTGAACGCAAGGTTAAGCCAATTGGCGCGGCCAAACACCAAGCCAAGGCCGTGCGTTGTAACGCCGTTTTGGTATGATCACTGATCGCTGGAGTGTACAGCTTTAGCAATGGGGCGGCAATTCCCCAACCAATCACAAACGGCGCAGCCACATTCACCACATCCATGGCATTCACGCCTTCGGCATGCGAGCGTCGCCCAATAATTACAAACAGGGCAAAAATCGCCACATCGCCAACAATCAGGCCAATCACGCGGGCCGAGTTGCTAGGTGTGGCTGCAAGTTCTTGATTTGTCGTCATAATCCACAATCCTTTGTAAAACGAGTTGCTAGCATGGATTGTAGCATAGCTGATTACTCCCAGTAATCTTCCCAGCGCTCGGCAAAGGCTTGTTTGAGCCGCGCTTGATAGTAGCGCGTTTTGATTTTGACCATCCACAGATCGCTGCCGCCAGTGCCACCTTTACAGACCACGCCCTCTTGCACCCCAAACTTACCATTACGCACATCTTCAAAAAATTGACCAGTCAACTTGCCCTCGTAAACTACCCGCGCACTATTGAGGCTGGCAAAATCGGCGACAAATTGCTGTGGCCCAATAAAACCATAGCCCTCAAGCCAAACATCAAACAAACATAATTGTTTGGGATCGCTGGTTTTGTGCAGGCCTGCAAATGAGTTGGGGCCAAAAAATTCAGCGAAAACGCGAATTTCGTTGTAGGCTTTGTAGGATTGATAATTGGCATGGCTCAGCAAGATTTCGGTTAATGGCTGGGCTAATGTCGCTTGAAACAGGCTTGGGGCTGCCTGAATATGGGCATGGGCTTGGCTAAATTGCTCAATACCATGGCTGGTTAGTTCAAAGGCCTCGCGGCGCGTGCCAAAACGATGCCAACCAGCCTCACGATCCCAATCCCAGTGCAAATTTGTGCCATCATATTTTTCAAAGGCCCAGCAACGGGTCAAGGGTGCATTGCGGCTATCAGGCATTTTGGGGTAGTAGAGCATAATTCTCTCCAATCATTAGAACTAGCAGTTAAATAAAAAGAGCATTGGTTGAATTCCAATACCCTTTTCAAGATTATTTTGCCTGCACGATCTACCTAATCCGTTTGGCCAAGGCTTCAAGGTTGTGCAAGCTGATGTGATAATGTTGATCAACACTCAGATAGCGGCGTTGTTTGAAATAGCCGATCACTTGGTTGACTCGTTCGCGTGATGCTCCGACCAAGCCTGCTAAATCGCTTTGGGTCAGCCGAATCGGAATTTGCACCGTGCCCGTTTCATCGGCGTGGCCGTATTTTTGGGCAAAGGCTAAGAGCTGGCGAGCCACCCGTCCATGCACATCGAGCGTCGCTAAAGCCTGAATTTGCTCATTGGCAAGCCGTAAACGGCTCGAAAGCATGCGCACAAGGTTTAAGGTAATCACCGGAGCGTTTTGCAATGCTTCCAAAAAAGCTGTGCGATTCATCCAAAGCAAGGTTGACTCTTCTTGAGTGACCACGGTTGCCGAGCGGCCAGCGCTATCGATTAAGCTCATTTCACCGACGGTATCGCCAGCCCCGAGCATCGCGATGATCACATCGGTGCCATCAGCTTGCTCAACATGAATTTTGACCGTGCCATTCAGAATAATATACACAACCTCGCCTGGTTGCTCCACCGACATCAAATTGGTTCCAGCAGGGAAGGTACGCCGCACCAAGCGCCGACTAATTTGAGCGGCCTGCTCAGGAGCAAGGCCGTCAAATAGCTCAACATCGCGGAGTAACGCCAGTTCTGTATCGCTCAACATTGGGCTATCTCCTAGCATGCGCCAGCCAAAACTCGGAGTAATCGTTGTGATGGTTGGATTCATGGGCGTGTTCCTCCACCTGCTACCGTTGATCAACTTGCAACGTCGCTGCTCAATGGCTCGGTTACGGCAGTGCTGGCATCCGCGACGCTGGCTACTTCAGGTTGCGGTTGGTTCAGCACCAATTCTAAGCCTTCGCGGGCAGCGACTGCTCCAGCAAACATCGATTTGGCATGGTTTTCAATTGTCTCGATCACATCATCGCCATAGGTTGGCTCGTGATGGAACAAAACTAATGTGCCGACTTTGGCCGATTTGGCCACATCACACGCCATCGTGGCGGTTGAGTGACCCCAGCCTTGGGTTGAACCAAAGCCTGGTGCTTTGCCCAGATAATGCTCCTCGGTATATTGAGCATCGTGGATCAGCACATCAGCACCTTGAGCAAATTGAGCTAGCCGTTGATCACCATTAATATAGCCTTCTGTGTCAGTGGCGTAGACAACGCTCATTCCTTGCCATTCAATGCGGTAAACTAACACGCCATCGGGGTGTGCATATGAGCGCAAGGCCTTGATCACAATCATATTCTCATCGATATCGCTCAGATTATCGTGAAAACGATTGCGCAGCATCGCGCCGCCCACCGCCTCTGAAAGCAATAATACATCAGTTTCGCGGATGCTCGAAACGATTTTTTGGGCAGGCAATTCGGCCATCGACACAGGAAAAACCGGCGGCAACATCGTTTTTGCTAAGGTTTCTTCTAAATCACGTTCAAAAATACCAGGCCCAAAGATGTGCATATTGGTGTCACCACGATAGGCAGGGGTGAAAAATGGAAAACCCTGGGTATGATCATGGTGCATATGGCTGAACAAAATTGTCACATCGATGGGCTTACCACTGGCTTTGGCGCGAGCATTCAGGCTTTTGCCAAGGTTAATAATGCCAGTTCCAGCATCGAGGATAATCGTATGGCCATTGGCCTCGACCTCGACGCATAACGTGTTGCCGCCGTACTTCAAATATTCTGGGCCGGATACTGGGTGGCTGCCACGCACACCCCAAAAACGCACTGTCATGGTTGTCATTGGTTGTCTCCTTCTGGGTTGACGTGGGTTTGATGTATCGTGGTTCTATTATGCCCAATTCGCAAACAAGCGGCTGTTAGCTAGCTCACACTTGCCCAACGAACTATAGCACAGGTTAATTGTGGATTAAAGCAACCACAGAGGGGATTAATCTAGAGGGTGCATGAGCCACCTACGGCCTATAGGTGGCTCGCTAAATAGCTAGTTAGCCAATAGCCGATCAACCGCTGCCGTTAATTCAGCCAAGTTGGTCACGAGATGCACACGGTCGCAAAGCGGTGCGTAGAGCTGCATATCGCTATCGCCAGTGCCCCATTGCCAGCGATCTTCGGGAGTAAACCAGATTAAGCGCTTGGCATGGCGACGAATTGTTTGCAATGATTCCAGCCGTGGATTGTTGAAATTATTGCGGCCATCACCCACAATAATCACCGTAGTACGCCAATCGACCGTACTAAGGTGGCTATGCAAAAACGTATCGAGGCTATGACCAAGGTCGGTGTTGTAGTAGCCAGGCGGGATACTTTCGAGCACATCATTGACGCTAATATCGGCGCGGCTATCATTCAATTGCTCGGTAATGTCGTGCAAATTAGCGATAAAAGCAAATGAATGGGTTTTGCTAACTTGATCTTGCAGTTCGTAAATCATACGCAGCATAAATTCAGCCACAGGTCGCATCGAGGTCGAAATATCGCAAATAATTACCAATTTAGGTTTTTGTTGCTTTTTACGATATTCCAATTTCATCGGCACGCCGTCGTAGCGCATATTGTTGCGCATGGTGCGTTTGATATCAACCTGACCCGCTTTATCGCGTTTTTGGCGCAACGCTGCTCGTGAGCGCAACAAAGCCGCCAAACGGCGTACTTCTTGACGCATACGCTGCACATCAGCATCGGAGAGCGAGCCAAATGGCCGATGCTGGAGATCATCACCAGTTTGCGGATTGTAGTCGTCGCTCATGCGCTCGGCTAAGCCCGACCCAACGAATTGGCTAATTTGGTCGCGCATAGCTTGGGCATTGCCCTGCATTTGCTGCATAATTTCGGCCAAGGCGGCGGCATCCATCCCGCCTTCTTCCAATTGTTTGAGCAAAGCTTCCAGCGCCTGTTTAAATTCATTCAGGCCCATTTGTTGTTCCATGCGCCGTTCGACCCAGCGGCGTTGGTTGAGCGATTGAATGTGATTGATGCCCGAACTTCGTGCTAGTGCCGCCAATTCTTCAGGCGTGAGATTTTGGCCATCCATCAGCCGTTGCATTAATTCGCGAATCCGTTCGCGCAATTGGGCAATTTCTTGGCGCAATTGTTGTAATTCGTCGGGATCTAGCCCGCTCAAGCCATTGGCTCCGCTGATCATCGGGGCATCGCCATGGCCAAAAAAAAGCGGAAATAGCTCCTCGAACTGCGCTTGCTGGCTAGCATCTTTGACCAAGGTTGCCAACAGCGCATCGTGAAAAAGCTGGCGATCGCTGATGCCAAGCTGTTCTAAGGCATTAAAACTATCAAGGCTTTCGGCGAGCGACACACGAACTCCGGCTGCTCGCAGCGCCTTGACAAAGGCCACAATTCGTTCATGCATCGTAAAAACCCCCTTTGAAAAGTCAGAAGGCAAAAGTCAAAGGTCAAAAAGTGAGAAGTTAGGATCGATGACAGATTCTAATCGCTTGAGGTCTTTTGCCTTTTGATTTCTGACTTTTGCCTTTTGATTTTACTTTCTTCGTCCTTCGTCGTTGCGGTTGCGGCCTGTTTGGATGGCGCGTTGGGTGCGTTGCAGGTCGCTTTCATGCTTCAAAAGCACGGTCATGGTTTGATCAAGGATATCCTGATCAAGTTGTTTGGCATTGAGCAGCACCAAAGCCCGTGCCCAATCCAGCGTTTCGGAGATTGAAGGCGACTTTTTGAGATCAAGATTGCGCAAACGTTGCACAAATTCGACCGCTTGGCGGGCCAATTTGGCTCCCAAGGCTGGCACTTTCATCTCGACGATTCGCAATTCTTCTTCGAGCGAAGGATAGCCAATAAATAAATACATACAACGGCGCTTGAGGGCTTCGGAAAGCTCACGCGTATTGTTGCTGGTCAAAATCACAATTGGCCGATGGGCTGCTTTGAGCGTACCAAGCTCAGGCACAGTAATTTGAAAATCCGATAGTACTTCGAGCAAAAAGGCCTCAAACTCAGCATCGGCCCGATCAATTTCGTCGATCAAGAGCAGCGTAGGTTTAGGATTGAGAATTGCCTTGAGCAAGGGACGTTGCAATAAAAAGCGCTGCGAGAAGAACACTTCTTCTTCGGCGGCCAGACGATCGGCGGCGGAGCGCAACGAATCGGCATCAGAAAGCAAATTATTGAGTTTATCGCGCAGCAGTTGGGTATATAACATTTGCTTGGCATATTCCCACTCGTAGAGCGCTTTGGTTTCATCAAGCCCTTCATAGCACTGCAAACGAATCAACTCGCGGCCAGTTGCCGCAGCCCAAGCCTTGGCAAGCTCAGTTTTACCCACCCCGGCTGGACCTTCGGCCAATAACGGCTTTTCCAAGCGATCAGCCAAATACAACACCGTGGCAATTTGATCGGTTGGAATATAACTTTGGGCGATCAGCCCATCCTTAACAGGCTTCGTCGGTTGCTCTTCCATAGGTTTTGTGCTCCTGTAGGCTTGGCGGAAACTGGGTTTAGTTGGGGTAGGGATAGGGGTAACAATCACACAAAGTTAAGTGTAGCACTTTTTTGATCAAATGCATGGGAAGAGCCCTCGCCCCAAACTTTCAAGCGTAGGATTAAAAGCAACCATTGACTATCACCACCCTTCCGTCCCGCCTCAAGGCGGGAGATGCAGGGGGCTTTAATCCCCCTGCACCCCCTCAAGCACAATCAGGGATGTCTATGCATCTGCCGCTGAATAAGAGAATTGTTGATTTGTAATAAAACGAAGTAAGGTTTCCCCTCTCTCGCTTGGCGGGAGAGGGGGCTAGGGGGTGAGGGAAAGCTAGCTAGCGGTTGACATTCACATTGGGCAGATACATTTCATAATCAATATCGAAACGCCCGCCATAGGTTTCAACCCCGACATTACCAGCCTCATCTTCCGCTTGAATCAACAGTTGCAAGGGTAGAAAGGTATTGGCTGGAAGGCTGCCTTCAATTTGCCAGCGTTCAGTTGTGCCAATCTGGAAGGTATTCATGCTGACAGTTTGCCAAGCACCAGTGTTGGTTTTGACAACCATCTCAGCATCAAGCTCATCACCCGGGCCATCGTTATCGCGCTCGATCACAATTGCCCGAATTTTGCCGTCGCTAGTGCGCTGGGTATCACGAACGATTGGGTCAAAAGTATCATCAAGCAAATCATCATCAGCGCCATCGCTCAAGTATTTCAGCCGTAGCGTAATGGTGCTGAACTGGCGTAACTCACCGCCCGATGTGTTGCCTTTAAATTGGGTTGGAGTTAGCAAGAGCTGCGAGAAACGTCGATCTTGGTTGAGCGGGCCATCATCATCGAGATTATCGCTTTCGAACACGCTATAGCTAAATGGTTGGTCGGGATACCAACGATCAGTAAAATCAAAGGTTGGTTCGTGGCTCAAATAAATCTCATCAGTAATCAAACGCGTAATAACCGGATTAAAGGTTGCGGCGGTGGTTGTGGTTCCACCAAGGAACTGAATCCCTTGAATCCGTTGTTCCCCAAAACCATCGGTCAGCGACAGTGGAATGCTAAAGTTAGGCAATGATGGCAAACCCGCCGCATTGACCAACGAGCTATTAAACATCTGGCCCGTGAGCAAACCTTCGGTATCGTTGACCACGGTTGCTTGTGCCCTGAGGATTTTGCCACGGGCATTATCTTGGGCAGTCGTGTAGTTAATGTTAAAGGTAATATCGCGATCAATTGCCCGATCGGTGACAGTTGCTCGATGGGCAACTGATGGTGGGCAGGTCAAACAGGCAAAATCTTGGCGATCATTTGGGGGGAAGGGAATTGGATTAGGCACCAAGACCCGAATCATTGGCAAACCATACAAGGTTGATTGCAACAGCACTTTCTCATCGTAGACACTAAATGTGCCTGGTGTGCCTTCGCGTAAGTAGCTGCGTTTGGCCCGAACTAAGGCATAGCCAATAGGCATGCCCCCATAAAATCCTGATTGATTTTTCCACTCACGGCCAATTTCGAGAGTAAATTGAGCCATGAGTTTTTCCGAATAGCCGACTAAATCACTATCACCATAGCCAAAACCAGTATTGCCAATCCATGCTCCATGTTGCTTCATATACGCTTGAGGGAAATCGATCGCAACTGGGTTTGTAAGGCCACCAGCAACATCGTTATCGTAGACGCTATAGCCTGAGTGGCAGCCAACGCTATAGCCTAAACGATTACGTTGATAAGCATCTTCTAAGGCGACCGGACTAAAAGGATGCTGAAAGAGAACCTTTGCTTCGACTACATCTGTTGAGGTTTCAAAATTGGCCGGAATCGCCTGATAGTGGGTAAAGTGGGCATTAATTGATTGAGCTGGATAGGGCGAGTTGGACATCCCATTATTGACATCGGGCCACCAGATTGAGAGTAAATCATCTGCATCCCAGGTATCACTGATCAAACCAACCGGACGCGCACCGACTAAATTTGTCAATGTTCCCGAGATAACCTTGGCTTGATCAAGCAAGAAATCATAACCTGTCACCAAATTTGCTTGTTGCGGTTGAGGATTTAAATTGATCATGCTGCCACTCGGGAAATCGGTATGCAGGTTCATGCTCTTGAGATATAAATGAATTGCATCAGCACCTTCGACTAAGCGGCCTACGCTGAGTTCAGGCACCCATAACTGGCGACCACGATAAGGAATTGGCTTGATTGCCCCATAAATATTATCAGTCAAGATTGTTTTGTATTTCAGGCTGCTGGCGGTGAAGCTATTGGTGTTAATTCCCGAACTTGCCAAATAATCGCCTTCGTTGGCAATCACGGTTTCGTCGGGCACGCGATAGAATGGCACAACGTAATCGCCGCCAACAATTGTGACATAGCGCAAGCTCGCACAGCGTCGCGCATATTGAGTGATTAGATGATGCACGCCTTCAGCAATCCGATTGGCATAGAACGGATTATTACGATTGTTATCCCACTGCGTTGATTGATCACTAAATGCATTACTTGGCTGAATCCATGAAATATTGGCTAAATCAAGCACCAATCCGCTTGTATCGCCTGGTTTCGATGCTAAACCAAGTAATTCGGTATAAACACTGGTGTTATAAGGCGCGAATGCTTCATAAATATTAAAGTAATCGCTGTTGGTGATATACAGCGAGCGTTTGCAATCTGGTGGCTCACTCTGGTTAATCATAAAGGGAATTGGCAATGGTTTGGTCAAATTTTGATCAAATGTTGCTTCAATTGCCAAGTTGTAATCACCCGATTGATCTTCATCCAGCGGATAGACCAGCACATAATAAAAACCAGGTGTCCATAAAAAGCTATCAATGCTGGCATCGGAATAGCCATTTGAACCAATCGCGTTCAGGTTGCCAATCGCGTTCAGGTTGCCAATCGCGTTCAGGTTGCCAATCGCGTTCAGGTTGCCAATCGCGTTCAGGTTGCCAATCGCGTTCAGGTTGCCAATCGCGTTCAGGTTGCCAATCGCGTTCAGGTTGCCCAGCGACACATGGCCAGTTTGGGTGATTGGCTTGGCTAAATCATAAAATAAAGCAACTTGATAATCACCAAAGGTATCGGTGAGGCTAATTGACAAGGTGGTTGCAGGCCGCACCGTAATTTTGTACCAATCTAAATCCTCGCCATCATCAAGCTCGCCCGTTACATCACAAATTGTAATGCTCGGCCATAAACAACTGCTGGTCAGATCATGGGCATTTTGCCATGTATCGTTTGATTCGACTTCGGGCACTGGCACAAGGCTGCGAAGCACTTGAGCCGAACTATTGGGAGTTCGCTGATAAGCCGTCAAACTTAGCAGCAAAACACATATTCCCAGTAAGCGGACTTTACTGAAACGACGCATAAACCCTCCATCGCGAAAATCTGTTGCTAAGCCTTGGTTAACTGGTCTAGTTGATTCTGATAATCAGCCATGCGTTGCGGATCGTTAGTCTGGGTCAGAGCGATCAGTTGCTCCAAACAGCGTTCAACATCAGCTTGGTTATCGCATTCTTGCAACAACTTGAGTGCTTGTTCCGCAGCATGTAGAGCTGGATCATAATGGTCTAAGGCCAGCAGAATCTTACTTTGAGTCAGTTGGGCGAGGCCTTCATCGGCTTTGGCTGAATGTTGGCGAGCCTGTTCCAAGGCAAAATCACAATAATCTAAAGCTTTGGCATAGTTGTGGCGGCTATAAAAAAGTTCAGCATAAATCCGATACAGCTCGGGTAAAAATGAATCGACATGGATTTCATCAAAAATAGCGCGGCTGCGATCGAGCATGGATTCAGCGGTGGCGCTTTGGCCTTGAGCAAACAGCGTGTTGCCCATATTCATCTGGGTGACGGCGGCTCCAAGTTTGGAGTTAAGCTTGTTCCAAAGCTGTAAACTTTGGTTGAAGGTCTCTAAAGCTTGGTCAAATTGCTGAGTCTTGCGATATAACTCACCAAGGTTGAGGCTAACGAGCGCTTGACCATAACTATCGTTGATGGTCTTTTTGATGTTCAAGGCAGCCTGATATAAGGCGATTGATTCCTCCCATTGTTCAAGATCGCTAAAGTTGATCGCGGCATTGTTGTAGGCATCGGCCAAACGCGAAATGTCGTTGACCGCCTGATACAGCTCGATCGATTTGGCCAAATAGCCGACGGCCTGCTCACGCGAGCCAAGCACGCGATGGGTTCCGCCAATTAGCAAATAGGCACGGGCTTGTTCTGGTTGGGCATTTAATTGTTCGGCAATGGCTAAGGCTTGCTCGGCCCAGGTAATTGTTTCATGATAACGACCTTGGCGTTGATGCAGCCCTGAGCCAAGCAACAAGGCCCGTACTCGCTCCGCCGATTGACTTTCGCCTAACAAATTGAGTGCTTGTTGCAGATGCTCGAAGGCTGGTTCGTATTCGCCGCGCCGCTCGTAAATTGTGGTGATATGGCGCAAAATCCGTGCTTCGCGGCTACTGCTATAAACGCTGCTTTGGCGTAATTGAATTTGGGCTTGAGCGAGAATTGGCAGGGCTTCAGCATAATCACCAGCTTGCATCATTACATAGCCCAAGCGTTCAGTTAGTTCTTGCTCCAACGAGCGATCAAAGGCGCTCAGATTTGGCAATAGCTCAAGGGCATCACGATAATGGGCGCAGGCTTCGGCATTGTAATAACGTTTTTGCGAGGCGATGCCAGCTTCGCGATAATAGCGTACTGCTTCGTGCCAATCCTCTGCACGGGCATAGTGGCGAGCCAAAATCGGCAGAACATCAACTAGATTTTGGCGATGCACTTCTTGAATCCGCGCAGCTACGCGTCGATGTAACTCACGGCGGCGGGCATACAAAATGCCTTCGTAGGCCACATCGCGAGTTAATGTATGTTTGAATAAATAAGCTAGTTCGGCAGCAATATGGTCGGGCAACACCACATCAGCATTGGTCAAGCGATCCATTTGATTAACTAAATCGTCGTCGTTGGTAATGCCCCGCAAAATATTCAGTTCAAAGCGTCGCCCAACCACTGAAGCAACTTGCACCGTTTCGCGAATCCGATTATCCAGCCGATCCAAGCGTGCGGTGATCACGCCTTCAATCGTGGTTGGCAAGCTATCGAGTTCGCCACGTAAATCCCAGCCCGCCGCAGTTTCAACAATCACACCTTGTTGAATCAAGCTACGCATCATTTCTTCGATAAAAAATGGATTGCCCTGTGGGTTGAAAAAGCGTTCGTCGCTGCGTCGCCAGCGTTCGAGCAAGGCTGCTGGCAACGGTGCATGGCCAATAATCGCGCTGGCAAGGGCTTCGCTTTCGGGCATGCTCAATTCGCTTAACTCAAGATGCACTGTTTGCTCAGGCCACGTCATGGCACTTAAGCCCTTGGTGCGCGAACCAATCAGTAAGGCGATCGCGGCCTGATCCGCATGCTTGGCCAAACGTTCAAGCAATTGGCGCGATGAGGCATCGATCCAGTGGGCATCATCCCATAAAATCACCAGTGGCGTGGTGTTGGCAGTGGCTAACATCAAGGCTACTACCAATTCAATCGTTTGATCATGGCGTTGTTCGGGCGCTAGGGCTTGGGTTAGTTCGTTTTCATCCAAACTTACATGCAAAATATCGCTGAGCAAGGGCAAAAAGCGCTCTAGCTCGGGCACAAGCCGATTGACTCGTTGGCTGATGACTTGCACCAAGCGTTCGCCATTCAGGCTGCTGCTCAAGCGCAATACTTGGCGCAAGACTTCGCTGGCTGAAGCAAATGGAGTCGTTTGCTCATACAACTGGCATTCAATCGTAATTGGCATAAATTCGGGCACGTTCAAGTTTGGGTCGAACGAAGCCAACGACAAACGGCTGAGCAACTCTTCGAGCAAGCGCGATTTGCCAATGCCGGCCTCACCGAAGATATTGATAATTTGGCCTTGGCCTTGCAGCGCTTGAATGCTGATTGTGGCTAATTGTTCGAGTTCTTGCACCCGCCCAACCAAATCGGCTCGCATGGTTTCGCGGCGCACATTGTAGGCCCGATCGACCCGCGCTGGCTCGATTGGTTGGCTTTTGCCTTTGAGTGGTAAGGCTGGCAGGGTTTCGTAGGCAAAGGCATGACTGGTAAGCCGCTTGATCGTGGGGCTGGCCAGCACTTCGCCATAGCGACAAACGCTCATCAAACGCACAGCAGTATTGACTGGATCACCCATCACGGTATATTCGCGACGGGTTTCGCTGCCGACAATGCCCGCAAACACATGGCCTTGATTGATTCCAATTTGTTGGTCAAGCAAGGGCAAACGTGGGTCGTGCTGCTGAATCAAGGCATTAATTTCGTTCATGGCCGATTGCATATCAAGGCCAGTTCGTACTGCCAACTCAGTATCATTTTCGTTGGCAATCGGTGCGCCAAAGATCGCCAGCAATTTATCGCCATCGGCAGCCATATCGAGCTTATTGACCACCCCGCCATAGTGATTGACGATTTGCTGCATGCGTTGGTAGTAGTGGTTGAGCAATTGAGTTGCGCTAGCATCATTGCACAATTCAACAATCGTGCTGAAGGGAGCAATATGGGCAAAAACAATTGTGACCAGCCGAATTTCACCAGTTCTGCTGGCGGCGTTGCTGAGCAGTTGTTCTTCGCTCATGCGTTGGGGCAGCAAACGCTGAATGCCTGCATAGATGCTGGCAAGGGCTTGAACATCGGCTAAAGTGATAGTTTGCGGGATACTTGGCGCTTGACTGGTTGATTGATAGGGCGGATGTTCAAGCGCAGTAGTTAAGGCCGTAAATGGATTCATGGGATCGGTCGGCAAGCCTAGCAACCGCATGGTTTCTTTGGAACAAACCACCTCGCCAGGTCGCGCCAACTCTTGAGCACGCGCCACCAAGTTAACCGCAATGCCAGTCAGCATCAACTCGGCATGCTGTTGATCGCCCAGCAAAGCAGCAAAAGCCTCGCCGCTATGCACGCCAATGCGCAAAGTGAGATTAAATTGACCAGCCCGAATCTGGATTTTGCCTAAGGTTGCCATTGATGTTTGCATAGCTTGGGCAGCGTGGGCGGCATACAAGGCATGCTGCTCGCCAAGTTTGGTTTGATCAAAAAAGGCGGTGACTGCATCGCCGCCAAATTTGATTAATGCACCGCCATGAGCCTCGATATCAGCTACCAACTGATTAAACAAGCGGTTGATAATGCTGGTTACTTGCTCGGCTCCCTCTTTGCCCAAACGGGTTAGGCTCTCGGAAAGCGCAGTAAAGCCCGAAAGATCGGCAAAGAGCAACGAGCCTAACCAACGTTCGCCATAGGGAATGGGCAACTCGCCGTGTTTTAAGCGCTGCACAATTGGGTCGGGCACGTAGCGCTGCAATTGCTGAATCCGTTGGTCAAGCTGACGATACACATCATCGAGCTGCGTTTGGGTGGGCATTACCTCGGCCTGTTGAACTTGACGCAACAATGAGGCAAATTCTGACGATGGGGGCTGAATCGACATGGTATAAACCTTAGCAAAGTATCAAGCATCAATCACTGTCAAATGCATTATAGAGGGTTCTGGCAACAAAACAACGGGACTCTAGCAGGTATTTCTTATCACCATGGTATATTAACCGCAACATTGCTGGTTTAGCTGAATGGATTGGTTGTGACAGAAATTCCCCAAATTGCTGTGGTTATTCCGGCCTTGAATGGCGAGATTACGGCCTTGCGGGCCTCGATTGCCCGCCAAACTTGGCAGCCCTGCCAAATTGAGGTTGCGGTCGGCGTGCGGCCCAATGGCAAAGCCCGTAATACTGCCACCGTGCGCACAACTGCGCCTTACCTCGTTTTTATTGATGATGATGCGATTTTAGCCAACGACGATGCGATTGAACAACTGGTCAAGCCTTTGCTCACCGATCCAACGATTGGCGTAACGGGAGCATCGAAACTCTTGCCGCCCGATGCTTCGACTTTTCAGCGTTGGGTTGCCCGCGAAGTTCCGCGCATTGAACATGCGATCGTGCCAACGCCACTCGAAAGCAATCCTGATCCGCCTTCGTTTTATTGCGAATTGACCACGACCTGTTGCGCGATGCGGCGTGAAGTGTACGATGAAGTTGCTGGTTTCAACAACGAATTGATTCGCGGGGTTGATACTGAGTTTTTTACGCGGATTCGGCGGGCGGGCTATCGCTTTATTTTAGTCCCCAATACGTGGACGTGGCATCCGGCTCCGGCCAATTTGTGGGCACTGTTGCGCAAACACTGGTTGTATGGAGTTGGTCATGCCCAAGAGGTGCGGCGAGATTCGGCGCGTGGGCGAGGGCGCGTGCTCAAAACGCCGTTGCATGCCTTGGCCTATTGGCTGCTGCGCACGCTAATTTTGCCGATTAATATTTTTCTGCCCTACTCGTTTGCTGCGCCATCGTGGCGGCCCAGCTTCAAGCCCTTGAAGGCATTAACCAGTTATGTTGGAGCCTTGGGCTATATTTGGGGTTGGTATCAGGTATGAAACAAGCCACAATTGCCCTCGATTTACGTGTGCTCGACGACCACTTTCCGGGAATTGGGCGCTTTTGCTATGAATTAAGTTTAGCTTTATTGCAAACGCCAATCGCTGAACAATTGCATCTCATCTTGCCGCAGCAACCGCGTACCCAATTTGATCTCAGGCCGTTACTGCAACACCCAAAAGTCTCGCGGGTTTCCCATAGCTTGTTTAGCGTCGGTCAGCATCGCGAATGGCGCAGCTTGCTGAGTGAGATTCAGGCTGATCTGGCGATTTTCCCCTACTATATTCGCCCATTGTTCCAGCCCTGCCCCAGCCTGACATTAATTTACGACACAATTTCGTGGCGCGTGCCAGCGACATTTAGCCGCCGCAAACGTTGGCAAATCGCGGCCTTGCATCATGTGGCGATTCAGCAATCGGCGGCGATTGGCACTATTTCGCATTCAGCAGCTAGCGATATTGCCCAGTTTTATGGGGTGAATCCACAGCGTTTGGCCTATTTAGGGGTTGGTATTTCAGCCCAATTTCAGCCCCAGCCTGCTACTACAATTGCAGCGCTACGGGCAAAATACGGCTTACCAGAGCGTTATATCGTCTATGTAGCCTCGGATAAACCGCATAAGCAAATCGACTTTTTGCTGGATGCTTGGCAAGCTGCCCAAACTGCTGAGGTTGGCTTGGTGCTAGGCGGGCGGTGGCGCAACCCTACGAGCGAGCAATTACTAGAGCATCCCAAACTTCACGGGCGAGTGTGGCGCATTGCCGATGTGCCTGAGGATGAACTCGCTGCGTTGTATAGCGGAGCGTTAGCGCTGGCATTTCCTTCGTTATATGAAGGCTTTGGGTTGCCAGCGCTTGAAGCGATTGCCTGTGGCACACCAGTTTTGGCCCAAAACAGCTCGTCGTTGCCTGAGGCGGTTGGGGCGGCAGGGTGTTTGTTGCCCAATGAGCAAGCAACATGGATTAAAGCCCTAGAGCGCATGTGTCATGATTCGACATGGCGCGAAAGCTTGGCCGCTCAAACCAGCGCTCAGGCGGCCAAATTTAGCTGGCAACAGGTTGCTGAACGATTGGAGCAGCAGCTAAATACTCTCTAATTCAGAAATTCCAGTATTGTCGGTGCTGCGCCGAATGATTCGCCAGCCACCATGGCGTTGCAAATAGCGTAGGGTCATCCAAATAAAAGCGCGATGGGCCACAACCACGGCGCGAGTACTAGGCGACCATTGCTCAAGCATGGTATTCCAAGCTTTGATCACGCGGCGTTGAGCGACCCACCAAGTTTCGCCCCACAATGGGCGATGAGGAATTAATTGTGAGAGATAACCGCGAATATACATTGTGCGCAAGGCTCGATGGCGTTCGCGGCGCATCAAAAATGGCACAATCGCACTAATTTCATGCAATTCGTTGATCGTTTGAATTGGCAGCCCAACCCGTGCTGCGATAATTTGGGCCGTATCGAAGGCACGGATATAAGGGCTGCTATACAAATGGGTTGGCTTGAATGCGGCTATTTCCTCGGCAACAGTCGCCGCCTGTTCACGGCCCAAGGCAGTTAATGGCGAATGCTGAGCATGCTCCAATAACTGCCGAAAATCTTCTAGTCCAATTAAGCGTTTTAAATCAGCGGCATTTTCTTCCGATTGACCATGCCGTATCAAATAGACCCGCATGAATCCCCCACAGGCTAACACTTATTCGCCAAGCGCTAATGGCGTGTATTGTTTATACCTGAATGGGTCGGGAAATGCTAGTACATGAATGTTAGGATCGATCATGCGCACGGTGCTGCTGTTGGATGGATAGCCATCAAAATTGAAGATATTCAGGCCGCCAGCCAATTCGCTCATGCCAACCGAAGTCATAGTCTTGTCATCGCCTTGACCGCCAACCATACGGAAGATCGTCAAATCGCTGGTGCGCGTGCTACCCAGCACAACCTCGGTATTGGCTCGCAGACGGGTGCGGACTTGCGGCTCGCCATTTTGCTGACCAACTGTCACATTGCCCACGATAATCCCGCGATGAGCACCAGAGACGGTCAACAGACAATTGGCCCATGAGCTAAATTCGCTATTGCTGAAAAAGGTACTAGTATCGTTCATGCTGGTGCAGGTACGGAATGGGCTACCACTCGGGAAGGCCAACACTGCCAAACTTGAGCGCGACAGATAGGCCTGATTGCTGCCACTGCCATTTCCCAAGAAATTAATGGTGTGGTTGCCAGCAGTTAGGTTGAAGCTAGCGGCAATCGAAGTCGAAATATCATTGCCATCGATTTGCTCATTATTTGGTTCTAAGCTATCAACATCAACATAGCGATCAGTTCGTACATCGCCAGTGGTAGCCTCATCAACGCCCAAGCGAAATTGCAAGGCTACCTCGTTGCCAGGAATTGGCAAAGCTGAACCATCGGCGCTGACAAATACCGTGCTATTACTTGGCAAGTTGAAGCTGCACGAACGAATGGTGCTCATGGTTGGCGTTGCTCGCCAGACCCCTAAGCCCGTATCGGTGGCGCAAACCCGAATATTAGCCGAGTTGGTTGGGAAGGCCAAAACACTTAGTTGAGCGTTGTTCAAGGTCAGCGGGCCATAACCAACAAAGCCCCCAACTAAACTCACTGTGTGCACCCCGGCACTGGCCGTAAAGACCGTGGTGCTGGCAAAAATGCTGGTTTCGCCAGTATTGAGTTGACCTAAAGCATAAACATTGCCCCAACGATTGCTACTCTCGCGCAAAACTCCATCCAGGGTTAGGCCAATTCGGCCTTCGTAGGTATTGGTTACAGCATTGGTTTGCATGCTAAAACTGCCGGTCGCCATCACAAAAATCATGGCCGATTCGGGCACATAAATTTCGCAATTGAGCGCAGCTGTATCTTCACGCACACTACTTTGCCAATTTTCAGCGTTGGCAGCACAAGGAACCAGCCATTCACTGCCACCTTGCGGGGCTGCACTAAGCAATGGCTGCCGATTGCTCAGGCTAGGCTCGGGCCTAATTTTTGGTGATAGTGGTTGTTGGGCTTGGCTCGGTTGTATGGCAACCAACAATAACCCCAACAAACCAAGCAATCCTAATGTACGAAACGTTGGCAAATGATGCACATGTTCCTCCCTTCCAAAAAAGATGACCTGGCATCACGTTGTAGATTGACCGATCAGCGCAAGGATGGTAAAGCGCACAATTTTACCAGCACAACATGCCACCAAAAATTTGTACCATGGCATCCGTGCAATCCCTGCGGCTATGCCTGCAAGATCCATCAGTGGATTCGGTAGGGCTGCTAAGCCAAAAATTGCAAATGCTCCCCAACGTTCAACGTAGCCCTGAATCCGTGTAAAGCGTTGTTGATCAAATGCGCTGCGACCTGCCCGCCCAGCAATATAGCCAGTTAGTTCACCAATGCCCGCCCCTAATCCACTGATAACGCCTACCAACCAGGGATTGAGGGTGCGGCCAGCGGCGAGGGCGGTCATAAAGGCTGGCGCAGGAACCACGACCGTTGCATTGCCCAACAGCACCAGCACAAACACCCCAACATAGCCATATTGACCAAAATGGCGAAAATCGATCAGCAACAAGCCAAGGCTGATCACGATCATACACCCAATAGTCAGGATTGCCCGTAAGCGGTTGGGTTGTGGCATAGCTGGCGTTGTCATCAACTGGCTCTTTCAATTCTAGCATTCATTGCAACTGTTGCGCATAGTACTATCCTTTGATCAGTTGCTAGTTCTTAGGGGCGAAAAATCGCTGCGCATGTACTGGTTTGGCCCAAACTTAAAGCATAGCTATCGCAGGATCAAGACCAGCGTGGCTGATTGTACGCCAACATGAGAACATAGAGCAAAGAACATAGAACATAGAATAGAGATTGGGGATCGGTGGCAGATTTAATGCAGGGAACCTATAGTTACTGGCTTTGGGCGATAGGCTATCGGAACGTTATGGGTTATAACCAAGCGCTCCTTCGTGATCTTCGTGTCCTTCGTGGATCAAAAAACTTAAATCTCCAATCACAACGTTATGCTCTATGTTTTGGCTTTCATCCCTCATCCCTCATATTTCATCCTTAAATCAAAACCACCCCAGCCCTGAGCAAACGCCAGAACTGGGGTGGTAGGCCAAAACCAGAATTAGTACAAATCAGCCAAGACTGATTCGAGGGCTTCTTTGCTTGGGCGCAGTTGTTCGGCTGAGAGTTGGCTCAAGGGCTGTTCGTCCATGTGCAACAAATCGTGGATAGTACGATTGTTGTTTTGATTCACATAGATCAAGCCAGTGATAAACTCTTGGTTTTCGCGAGCGGCATCCAAGCGAGCCAAAGCAGCAACGCGGTTAGTGGGATCGTACTCGTTCTCAAGTTTTTTGAGCACAATCGTTGAGCCGTCGTGCATCTTGACGGGAATTGCTTCGCCTTCTTCGTAATCAACCGTGATTTCTTCTTGAGCGCGGATGAAGGTCATGTCGTGCAGACGTTCTTCGTGTTCCTTGCCGTAAGCGTAGCTCTTGGTTGAATCTTCATGGTTGTTGAAGGTCACACATGGGCTGATGATATCGAGAATCGCCAAACCACGGTGGCTCAAAGCAGCTTTCAACAAGGCTTCAACTTGGCGTGGGTCGCCAGCGAACGAACGAGCAACAAAAGTTGCGCCACCAATAATCGCTTCTGCACAGAGATCAATTGGGGGGAGTTCATTCAAGCCTGCGTATTTCAGCTTTTGGCCAATATCGGCGGTTGCTGAGAATTGGCCTTTGGTCAAGCCATACACGCCGTTGTTTTCGACGATATAGACCATTGGTACGTTACGGCGCACCAAATGCTTGAATTGGCCCATGCCGATTGAGCCAGTATCGCCGTCGCCACTCACTGCCAAGCCGATCAAGTTGCGGTTGGTGACGATTGCGCCAGTGGCAACTGAAGGCATGCGTCCGTGAACGCTATTGAAACCGTGCGAGCGGCCCAAGAAATAAGCCGGAGTTTTTGATGAACAGCCGATGCCGCTAAATTTAGCAACTTGATAGGGCTGGACACCTAATTCGAAACAAACCGAAACAATCCGTGATGAGATTGAGTCGTGGCCACACCCGGGACACAGCGTCGAAGGTGCGCCTTTGTATTCACCTTGTTCAAACCCAAGCAGGTTAATTTTTGGCTTGGGAGTCGCTTTGGTCGTTGCCATGGCCTATGCTTCCCCTTTTTGTACTGATTCAGTCACCCAGCGGGCGGTTAATGGCAAGCCATCGCAGCTTGCAACAGCAATAATCCGGCCAGCTAATTCTGGGTATTCCATCCGCAACAGTTGTGCCATTTGGCCGTTGTAGTTGTTGTCAACCACGTAAATGCGTTCGTACTTGGCCACAAATTCGCCAACTTCTTTGGTGAATGGCAATGCCCGCACCCGTTGATAAGCGGCGTTGATGTTGAGTTCGCGCAAACGATCCAAGGCTTCGATAATTGCTGGGTCGTTCGAGCCATACGAGAGAATCCCGATTGTGGCGTTTTCTTCGTTGACCATGATTGGTGCTGGAACGATCGTTCGAGCGGTTTCAAACTTGCGGGCCAAGCGATCCATGTTAGCGACCCACTCGTCTGAGCGTTCGGTATACTTGGCATCTTGGTTGTGGCCTGAACCACGGGTGAAGAAGGCGGCTTTGGGGTGGTTGGTGCCAGGCAACGTGCGGAAGGGAATTCCGTCGCCATCAACGTCGCGATAGCGGCCCCAATCGCCCACAGCGGTCAAAGCTTCAGCATCAAGCACCTTACCACGATCCATTGGCTCGGTTGGATACTCGAATGGCTCTGACATCCATTGGTTCATGCCCAAGTCGAGGTCGCTGAGTACAAACACAATCGTTTGCAAGCGTTCGGCCAAATCGAATGAGCGCCAGCCAAACTCAAAACATTCCTTGACGCTTGCAGGCAACAAACAAACATGTTGGGTATCGCCGTGGCTCAAGAAATAGGCTGAGAGCAAATCGCCTTGGCCGGTGCGGGTTGGCATACCCGTACTTGGGCCCATGCGCATCACATCCCAAACCACACATGGCACTTCGGTGAAATAAGCCAAGCCAGTAAACTCAGCCATCAACGAAATCCCAGGGCCAGAGGTAGCGGTCATTGAGCGAGCGCCAGCCCAACCAGCCCCGATAATCATCCCGATCGCTGCCAACTCATCTTCGGCTTGGACTACGGCATAGGTTGGTTTACCAGTTTCTTTATCGATCCGTAATTCTGGCAAGTAGTCGTTGAGCGCATCGACCAAGCTGGTTGAAGGGGTAATTGGATACCAAGCGACGAATGAAACGCCGCCAAATACCGAGCCAAGTGCGCCAGATGTATTACCATCGAGCATAATCATGCCCTTGGTTTTGTCCATGCGCTCGACGCGGAATGGCGATGGAGTGGAGATATTAGCAGCAGCCCAGGCTACCGCAGCATTCACCACATTCATGTTCGAGGCAATGGCTTTTTGCTTGCCTTTGAAGTGTTTATTCAAGGCGCTTTCGATTTCGGCAACTTCAATGCCGACCAAGTGCGCCAAAACTCCAACATAAACCATGTTGGCAATATAATCACGCAAGCTCGCATCGACCCCTGAATTCTTCACCAATTCCTTGACAGGCATGGGGAAGTAGGTCACGTCGCTACGTGAAAGCTCTTGGCGTGAATCATCAGGATACAGACAAATCCCACCTGGCTCAAGCGATTGAAGGTCATCGCCAAAGCTAGCTGGATTCATTGCCACCAAGACATCGCGTTTGTGGCGACGAGCTTGATAGCCATCCTTGCTCAAGCGAATTGAATACCATGTGGGTAAACCCTTGATGTTTGAAGGAAACAGGTTCTTGCCTGTGACCGGAATACCCATGTTGAAACATGCACGGAGGATGGTATTATTGGCGGTTTGGCTCCCAGAACCATTGGGAGTAGCCACAATAATCGCGAAGTCGTTAATATTCACGTCCTCACGGGCGATTTCAGCGGGCTGTTGCTCCGTCTGATAATCTACGACTGCCATGAACGTATTCTCCTTAATTGGCTTCTTTGCCAGGTTATAGCCTCTAAAGATACTGCGAACACAATGGTTCGTCAACCAACAAAACGCTGGTTTTTGCGGTTATCTAAACCATAATTGTACGCCGTGATTGCTTTAGCTGCGATGTATTATATCTATTATATCCATAGACAGAATCTATGAGAACAGCAGTTTTCACCAGTTTTAGGGGCGATTTGCTATTCTAGGGCTAAAAGAAGAACCAGCCGCTCTGTGCCATGAGCGGCTGGCGTGCCAACTGGAGAGGGGAGAGAGGAGCACCGAGATGCGCAGTTGCCGCTACGCCCTCGTATCAATGCTGACGCTTTGCCGATGAATGCATGTCCAGTGCTTCAGAACTGCGTCATAATAAAAACTGTTTTATCGGATAAATCAGTTTTTATTGATGGGCGTAGTGTACTCAAGGTTGGATAGTTTGTCAAGTAGCAAATAAAGGCAAAAGTCAGAAGTCAAAAAGCAAAAAATTGAATCTTGTTGAAACCACGAAGAACCAGAAGTGCGGCTCTAGGCTTTTGGCTATTGGAGCTTGGTTTGAAATACTACCAATTGTTCCGATAGACCATAGCCCTCAGCCAATAGCCATAGTTTCTCTGTGCCTCTGCTTTACAAACCTGACCCCTGAAATATCCTTGACTCTTTTGATTTTTGACTTTTGCCTTCTGACTTTACACTATATTTTGGCATAAACTTCTTGAACCGTCAGTCTACACTGAATTGAGCGTAACTCCAGCACTACTTGTGGATCATCGATTTCGCTTAAGAGCCATTGATTGGCTGCCTGACGACTGTAGTGCTCAATATGGTAGGGATCTTGGGCAACTAACAGGTATTCACGCAGCGAGGGAATTTGACGATAATGCTGAAATTTCCCCCCACGATCGTAGTGCTCGGTTGAGGGCGAAAGCACTTCAATAATCAGCGTGGGGTTAAGCAAGGTATCTTGATGGCTATCGTCAAACCAGGTTTCGCCATGCACAACCGAGACATCAGGATAGGTATACAAGCCTGTAGCCGAAATTTTGATGCGGAGATCGCTGGGGAAAACTGTGCAAGAACGCTGCTTTAACTGGCTATGCAATTCGGCAATCAAATTGGCCACAATCAAATTATGGTTGCGACTCGCGCCAGCCAAGGCATAAACCTGCCCATTCAGAAATTCATGTTTAGCAGGGCTGGTTCGCTCACCAGCCAAATATTCCTCAATTGTCATTGGGCTAATTGATTCGGCACTCATACACTCGCCATCCACTAAATTCAATCGCCCTTGCATCATAGCACATGGCTTTGAGGGTTGGTTGCTGGGGAGCGGAAGGCTTGATCCACGAAGAACACGAAGTTACACGAAGGTTTAAACCGCGAAGGACGCGAAGAGCACGAAGGAACTGATCTTAGCGATCCTTCGTGCTCTTTGCGGTTAAAAATGTGGTTCCTAATCTCTCCTGCATGCCTCTCGTCTAATGTTCTGACTTTTGACTTTTGACTTTTGACCTAGTTTAGTGGCCTTCTTCACCCAATTTGCGCACAATATCGGTTTGTGAGAGCACGCCGATCGGCCAAACGCGGCCATCGTTGCGCTCCTCAACCACGACCAAGCGATGAATTCGGTTGCTGGTCAGCAGATTCGCGGCACGGCTCAGATCAACATGGGGCATACAGGTAATAACATCGCGGGTCATAAACTCGCCAACTGGGCTGTCCATCGAGCGCTCATAATCGAGGCCACGACTCCAAGCACCAAGGGCATCGGTTTGCGAAAAAACGCCCGCTAAAGAACCAGGGCCATCAACCACCACCAAGGCTTGAATGCGGTTGCCTTGTAGGAGCGTGATTGCCTCGCGGAGGCTGGTTTCGGTTCGACAGGAGATTACTTCTGCGTTCATGGTATCGCCAACGGTTAACTGAGCAGTCATTGCCATGCTCCTTTGCATTTCTGAGGTTTGGCCGAGGTTCGATTGTTGGCTATTATAGCATGACGCATTGCATTATCAAGTACTTTTTTAGCGAATTTTCGCTAGATCGTAAAATTCTCATCTGGGCTGATGATAAAAGCAACCTGGACATTGACTTCGATCTGTTTGCGATGGATCATGGCAAGGCCCAAATCGTCTTTGCTAATTCCGCTACCGCCACTGCGCATGAAGCTAGCCGATTTACGAAACTCGCCATCTTGGGCATACGGATGGTGTTCACTGCCATATTGATCATCAACCCGATGCACGCCGATAATCCGCACGCCAAGAGTTTGCGCCATTGCTTTGGCCTTGGCTTTGGCTAATTCTAAGGCAGCTTGTAGCCATCCATTCAAGATTGCTGGATCATCGGGAAAGCCCCACGTAACATGTTCGAGATTGGCTTGTTTTTGGCTGGTGATAATGCCAAGCACATCGGGCAGTTGCTCTAAATCGGTGCAGCGAATTAAGAGGCTATAGGTGGCACTCGAACTGCGCAGCAACACGCCATTATTCACCTCAGCCACCACGCTTTGGAGTTGGATGGCCGTCTTGTCCAAGCCATAGCTGGTCAAGGCTTCGACCAACTGGCGCACTTCCTTGGCTTTTTCCAAGGCGGTATTGTTGCTAATCACCGACGAGCCTTTGATCCGCACGGTTATTTCCGCTCGATTAGCGTCAATCAGCTGGCGATAACTGCTGCTCACATTTAAGAGGTTTGGTTCCATAAACGGCTCCTTGATTGATCCACGAAGGACACGAAGGACACGAAGGGTTGAAACCGCGAAGCACGCGAAGGGTATATTTAGCCACAGATTGCACGGATTGCACGAATTATTCTTTTGCTATTTCCAACCCGCCACAGCATTCACTCTGTTCTATGCTTACTCCTGACCCCTAGCCCCTGACCCCTCTCACCCTTTAACTCTTTTGCCTTTTGACTTCTGCCTTTTGACTTGCTCCAAGGTTTGTGCGCAATAAATCGAGCACACTGCTGCTTGGTGGGCGTTGATGATGCCATGCGGCGATGATCTTGCGTTGTGGCTGGGCATCGAGCAAACGCCGATAGACCACATTGGGATGCGGCTCGGCTTGGGTGAGTGATTGTGGTACAAACGCCATGCCCAAGCCTGCGGCTACACAGCGTTGAATCGTGGTTAAATTGGTGACTCGCCCAACCACTTGCGGCTCCAAATATTGTTCGTAGCAAAAGGCATCAACTTGTTGGCTCAAACAATGGTCATCGTGTAACGCCAGCAGCGGCATGTGATATAAATCATTTAATTGCAAAACCGAACGCTGAGCATATTGATGATCGTGTGGTAATGCTACCAGCAACACTTCATCAAATAAAGGCTCAATCTGGATCAACGGATGCTCAATCGGCCCGCTGGCAATTAGCAAATCGAGGCTATATTCGATTAGTTGAATTAATAATTGGCTCGTCGTATGTTCAACTATGCTTAATGTTGTTCGGGGAAAATGGTGTTGAAAGGCTTGGCTGACGTTCGGAAAAAAGCGTGGAGCCAACGTCGGAATAATTCCAATTGCCAAACGACAAGCGTGCTGCTCGACACTATCACTAACATGTTGTTTGATCGAACGCCATTGGGTGAGCAATTGCTGCGCTTGCGGCAAAAGTGCTTGGCCCGCGGTGGTTAAGCGAATCGTGCGACCCAAACGTTCAAACAGCGCTTGACCGAGTTCATGCTCCAATTTAATAATTTGTTGGCTGAGCGAAGGTTGGCTAACGGCGCAACGTTGGGCAGCCCGACTAAAACCACCAGTTTCAGCGACCGCCACAAAATAGAGCAATTGATGAATTTCCATAGTTGTTGCCTATAGATTGTATAGTTAATAAGATGTTGCAACTATGGATATAATAGCATACAGTATAGTTGTAGGCATGGTCTGCACACCAACGCCTGTAACGATTACTCTGCTCAGCTTGTGCCAACAGAACGCTGAGCATCCTCCCGTTTTCTCAGTTTACCTTAGGAGATTTGTTCGATGGATGAGCAAGAACAACTGACGACCGCCCATGGTGCGCCAATTGCCGACAATCAAAACTCGTTGACGGCTGGCCCCCGTGGCCCACTGTTGATGCAAGATTATCAACTGTTGGAAAAAATGGCGACCTTCAATCGCGAACGGGTGCCAGAACGGGTCGTCCATGCCAAAGGCTCAGGGGCATTTGGGACGTTTACCGTTACCAATGATGTAACGGCCTATACCAAGGCTTCTATCTTTGGAGCAGTTGGCAAGCAAACTCCAATGTTATTGCGCTTCTCAACCGTTGCTGGCGAGCACGGCGCTGCCGATGCCGAACGCGATGTGCGCGGTTTTGCCGTCAAATTCTATACCGATGAAGGCAACTGGGATTTGGTCGGGAATAATACGCCAGTCTTTTTTGTGCGCGATCCCTACAAATTCAGCGATTTTATTCATACCCAAAAGCGTGACCCCAAAACCAACATGCGCTCGCCCCAAGCCATGTGGGATTTCTGGTCGCTCTCACCCGAAAGCTTACACCAAGTAACGATCTTGTTCAGCGATCGCGGTTTGCCAATTAGCTATCGGTTTGTGCATGGCTTTGGCAGCCACACCTATAGCTTTATCAACGCTCAAGGCGAACGCTTCTGGATCAAGTTCCACTTCCGCTGCCAACAAGGCATCAAGAACTGGACGAATGCCGAAGCCGCCGAAGTGGTTGGGGTTGATCGCGAAAGCTCACAACGCGATTTGTTCGATGCAATCGAACGCGGCGAATATCCAAGCTGGAAGCTTTGCGTCCAAGTGATGCCCGAAGCTGATGCTGAAACCTACCACCTCAACCCATTCGATTTGACCAAAGTATGGCCACACGGCGATTATCCGTTGATCGAAGTTGGCACGATGGAGTTGAATCGTAACCCCGAAAACTATTTTGCTGAAATCGAGCAAGCTGCATTTGAACCATCAAACATTGTGCCAGGCATTGGCTTCTCGCCTGATAAGATGTTGCAAGCGCGGATTATGTCGTATGCTGATGCCCACCGCTATCGCATTGGCGTAAATTATGCTGCACTACCAGTCAACAAACCGCATTCACCAGTCAACACCTATCATCGCGATGGCCAAATGCGTTTCGATGGTAATGGTGGTGGCTCGGTTAACTACGAGCCAAACAGCTTTGGCGGCCCGGTGCAAAACGAACGCTACGCTGAACCAGCCCTCAAAATCAGCGGCGATGCCGATCGCTACAATCATCGCGATGGCAACGACGATTACACCCAACCAGGCAATTTGTTCCGCTTGATGAATGCTGATCAACAACAACAGTTATTCAACAACATTGCAGCGGCGATGCAAGGCGTGCCTGAATTTATCCAATTGCGCCAAATCGGCCACTTCTTGAAAGCAGATCCTGCTTATGGTCGCGGAGTTGCCGCCGCCCTGGGCCTCGATATCAGCAGCCTCGAAGCCTAGTTTTATTAAGGATGAAGGCTGAATTATGAGGGATGAAAATCTAGCGCCTTTGTAATGCAGTGGATTAAAGCTTAGGCTCTTGGCTGAAGTAGATGCCAATATCTACCAAGCCAAGAGCCTTTTTATTGATCTACGAAGATGACGCTATAGGCTATAGGCTTTGGGCTCTTGAAATCATCGCAATTTCCCAAAAACGTTCCGATAGCTTTAATGGTTTACGAGGATAACAACCGTCAATGTCCCCTCACCCCCGACCCCTCTCCCACTGCGGCGAGCGAGGGGAGGCTTGTCAGCGCGATTCCCCCTCGCCTCGCGGGCGGGAGAGGGGGCTAGGGGGTGAGGGATAGTCATCATTACCAACCCAATGAACCATTATATATAGCCCATAGCCCTTCGTCCTCTGCGTTAAAAACTACCTGAACCCTGAACCCTCGCCACTGACCCCTGATTTACAACGACACTCGTAAACAACACACTGCCAACTACCAAACCAATCCACGAGATCCAAGTGGTTGCATCAGGTTGCAACAGGGCTTGACCACGCAATGCTTGCACCGTCACGCTGGCGACGAGGCCGAGATAGGCGACCGCTGCGCCCCAGGTCAAGGCCAAACGTTGCTTATCGTTGAAACGTTGTTTGGCGTTATAGAGCAACCAGCCAATCAAAGCCAGCACTTGTGCCCCGTGAATGCCAACAAAGTGGGCGATCCGTAAATCGCCATGCTCGCTGCTCCAGCCCAAAATCGCGATGCCACGACCGCCATCAGCAGCGCCGACGGTATGCGCACCAATTGCGGGAACCGAACCGCCAGCTTGCAACACTTCCATTTGGGCAGGGCTGGGGTTGGTCATCAAAAAGCCAAGCCCAAAGCCAAGCAGCATCAAGCCCATTCCCAACTTCAAACTGAGCATAAAAACGCGATCAGCAATTGGCTTTTGGCGCAGGAAAACCACAAATCCAACAATATTAATCAGATAGAAGACTGTGATCGTCGTGCCCATGATGCTCCATAAGGTTTCATCAATGGGAGTTGCGACGTTGAAGTGCATTGGTTGGCCGCGCACAGCTTGGGTAATAAATAACACAATTTCGATTGAAAGCGCAGCAGCACAGGCATCCATCACAAAACGCATCAAACGAGGCCGCAACTTAACATAGCTAAACATCCACAAAACGGTTGGCGCATAGACCACAAACGAAACCGCAAATTTTAGGCTTTTCATCCAAACTGGTTGGCCAAGCACCTCACGCGGGTCAACAGTCACCCCGGCGATTGCGAGCACCAAGAAAAAGCAACTAAGCAGGAAAAAGATCGTCATGCCTTTGCTGGTGGCCCAAAATTGGCGCAAAATAGCTCCGGCTCCCGACGTAGTACGCCGAGCCTCTGGGAATTGAGCAGTCGTTGTCATGGCTGTTCCTTTATTTAGTTACAGGTTGAGCAATGGTTGTAAGGTTGGGTGAACGAACAAGACCGTGGATCGTGCGCACGACCATATAGATCAAAAATCCGACGGGTCCGACCATAAGTACGCTGACAAGGATAGGACTGATGATTAGGGCAAAAATGTTGCGTTCACGGCTATCTAAATAGATCCAGCGAGCCACAAAGAGATCAAAGGCCAAAAAGTGCACCCAACTGAGTGTGGCACCGCTCTCATTACCAATCAATTCAATCACGCCAGGCAAAGTTGGGTTGCTCACGTCAGCCCAAACGGTGGCAAAAATTGGCAACAAGACAATCGCATAAATCAGCGCTGGGCCAAGAATAATCCATGGCGATTGGATAATCCGCTGAGTCCATTTCCAAAACGGCAACACCACCATCAGAAACCAAAATGGCATGACAAACAAACTGCTAAGCGAAAATAATTGAGCCACCATAATGCCTCCCGCATTGCAAGGTTCAATCAAACTGCTGTTATTCTAGAGCGTGAAATAGGGCTTGTGATGGCTATTTGGGGCTAGGTGCGTTATACCGAAAGAACTAGAGCGATCCTAGGCTGAAAACGCTAGACGAATCATTGCTCCGCTTGGTACTATTGGAGTGGGTGATAGGCGGGCGCTTTTGAACCTAACTGCTAACAGCATGTTAGAAATTAGCCGTTAACGTTGCATTATCTTGACATGCCATGGTGAGCGACGTATGATCAAATCACGTTCAGAAGTTCGCACTAGAAGGGGTTGTAATGGATTACAAGGATTACTACACAATTCTTGGAGTAACAAAAACTGCAACCGAAGCTGAAATCAAAAAAGCCTATCGGAAATTGGCGCGTCAATATCACCCAGACCTCAATCCCGGCGATTCTGAAGCTGAACGTAAATTTAAAGAAATCAACGAAGCCTATGAGGTAGTGTCGGACAAAGACAAGCGAGAGAAGTACGATCGCTTCGGTGCCGATTGGGGACGCGCCCAAAGTACAGGTTCGGGGTTTAATTGGAGTCAATACGCCTCGCAACCAGGTGGTTTTGGTAGCAACTTTGGCGGCGATTTCGCCAACGGTGAGTTCTCCGATTTTTTCGAAATGTTGTTTGGCAATGCCAGCCGCCGCCAAACCAGCGGGGTCTATGGCAATCGCCGACCACAACGCGGCCAAAATGTTGAGCAAGCCATTGATGTTACTTTAGCTGAAGTGCTCAGTGGTACCCAACGCACGCTGCAATTGCAAGCACCCGAAATGTGTAGCAATTGTGGTGGCAGTGGGGCCAGCCGTGGTAGTATTTGCCCAACCTGTGGCGGTACTGGTGTGAGCGGCACAAGCACTCGCACGATCAATGTGCGCATTCCTGCCGGAGTCGATCAAGGCTCACGCATTCGCGTTGCTGGCGAAGGCAGCCCTGGCATCGACCAAGGCAAACGTGGCGATTTGATGTTGGTGGTCAATCTCGTGCCCGATAGTCGCTTCGAGCGCAAAGGCAACGATTTACATACCGATCTCGCAGTCGATTGGCATACCCTCATCCTTGGCGGCAAAATAAAAGTTCCATTGCCTGATGGCAAGCAATTAACCTTAACGGTGCCTGAACAGACCCAAAATGCTAAAGTGTTTCGTTTGCGCGGCCAGGGCGTGCCCAGCCTGCGCGATCAGAACACTCGCGGCGATTTGTTGGTCAAAGTTCAGGCAGTGCTACCAACCAGCCTGACTCCCAAACAGCGCGAATTGGTAATGGCTCTACGGGACAGCGAATAATGTCAGAAGGCAAAAATCAAAAGGCAAAAGGGTTTTGACTTCTGCCTTTTGACTTTTGATTTTGACAAAGGGTTTTTATATGAAGTTAGAACGATTTACCGAAAAAGCGCAAGAAGCGTTTCAACATGCCCAAGAGTTGATGCACGAACAGCATCACTCGCAGCTCGATGTTGAGCATATCTTCTTGGCGTTGTTGCGCCAATCGGATGGGATTGCCGGGCGGGTTTTGGGTCGCCTCAGTGTCAATGTTGAATCAGTAATTGCCCGCGTCGAACGCGAGCTTGATAAATCACCCAAAGTTTATAACTATGGCTATCCGCAGCAAAGCGTCTATGTAACGCCGCGCACGCAACGATTGGTCAAACGCGCCGAGCAAGAAGCTGAGCGCATGGGCGATCAATATGTCTCAACTGAGCATTTGTTGATTGCAATTGCTGGCGAACGCGAAGGTGCTTCCGCTCGTATTCTGGCCAGTTTTGGCATCGACACCGAGCGCTTGCTTTCAATTTTGATGGAGATTCGTGGCTCGCAACGCGCCGATGATCCAACTGCCGAGAGCCGTTATGAAGTGCTGGAAAAATATAGCACCGATCTAACCGCCCTGGCCTCTCAAGGCTTGCTTGACCCAGTAGTTGGCCGCGATAGCGAAATTACCCGCGTGATTCGGATTTTGAGCCGACGCAGCAAAAATAACCCGGTGTTGGTAGGCGAAACTGGCGTTGGTAAAACTGCCATTGCTGAAGGCTTAGCCCAACGCATTGCCAATGGCGATGTGCCCGAGTTGTTGCGCAATCGGCGGGTGCTGGCGCTCGATTTGGCAGGCATGGTCGCCGGCTCTAAATTCCGTGGCGAGTTTGAAGAACGACTCAAAGCAGTGATGGATGAGGTGCGCTCGGCCAAAGGCAAAGTGATTGTCTTTATCGATGAATTACACACCGTGGTTGGGGCTGGCTCAGCGGCTGGCTCAATCGATGCCTCGAATATGCTCAAACCAGCCTTGGCACGCGGTGAAATGCAGGCAGTTGGCGCGACTACCACCGACGAATATCGCAAGCACATCGAAAAAGATGCAGCCTTGGAACGCCGTTTCTCCCCAGTCTATGTTGAAGAGCCAGATGTTGAAACCACGATCGAAATGCTGCGTGGTTTACGCCGTCGCTACGAAGAACATCACAATTTGACGATTAGTGATGCTGCTTTGAAAGCCGCCGCCAACCTCTCGCATCGCTATATCAACGATCGTTTCTTGCCCGATAAAGCCATCGACTTGATCGACGAAGCTTCGGCCAAACTGCGAATTGATATTTATTCGATGCCCAAGGAGTTGCGCGAAAAGCAACAAGCAATTCGTGATTTGCATCGTGGCGAGGAAGATGCTGGCAATCAACGCGATTACGAACGCGCGGCGATTCTCAAAGCCGAAGCCTTGGCCTTGGAGAGCGAATTTCAGCTTGAGCGCCAGCAATGGCTTGAAACCAATCAGCTCGATGATGTGGTCGATGAAGAAGATGTGGCCACGATCGTTGCCAACTGGACGGGGATTCCGGTGCAGCGTATGCTCGAAACCGAAAAACTCAAGTTGGTCGAGATGGAAGAACGTTTGCATGCTCGCGTTGTTGGTCAACACGAAGCCGTAACCGCCGTTGCCGATGCGATTCGCCGTGCTCGATCTGGCCTCAAAGACCCACGCCGACCAATTGGCTCATTCATTTTTGTGGGGCCAACTGGGGTTGGTAAAACCGAATTGGCTAAAGCCTTGGCAGCCTTCTTGTTCGACGACGAAGATGCCATGACCCGCGTCGATATGTCGGAATACCAAGAACGTCACACGGTTTCGCGCTTGGTTGGCGCACCTCCAGGCTATGTTGGCTACGACGAAGGCGGTCAATTAACCGAATCAATTCGTCGCCGCCCATATCAAGTAATTTTGTTCGATGAAATTGAAAAAGCCCATGGCGATGTCTTCAATTCGTTGTTGCAAGTGCTTGATGATGGCCGCTTGACCGATGCTCAAGGCCGCACCGTCGATTTCCGCAACACCGTGATCATTATGACCTCGAATGTGGGCACTGATGAGATTCGGGCTGGCTCGATTGGCTTCCGCCGCGAGAACAAAATTGATATGGGTGAAGTGCGCAAGCGGGTTGACGATGCCATGAAACGCACCTTCCGACCTGAGTTCTTAAACCGCATCGATGAAATTATTCTGTTCAAGCCATTGGAAATGGCCGAATTGACTGGAATTATCGATATCTTGGCCTCTGAAGTTGCAGGCCGTTTGGGCGAGTTGCAAATTACCTTGCATCTGACCCGCGCTGCCAAGGAATTGTTGGTGCAAGAAGGCTACAACCCAGTGTATGGGGCACGTCCATTGCGCCGCACCTTGCAACGCTTGGTCGAAACGCCGCTCTCACGCGCCTTGCTTAAAGGCGAATTCAGCGCTGGCGATGTGGTCGAAGTCGATGTTGAAAATGGTGTGATTATTTTCAACAAAGGCGAACGCTTGCAAATTACCAGTAGCAAGCCAGTTGAGCCACTTTCAGCCTAACCAAACTTGTATCGAAACAGCGGTCGGGAAGTTGCTTCCCGACCGCTGAATGGTTTAAGTCAACAAACGCACCACAATCGCCGCATGCTTATCGCCTTCAGCAGCCATCGATTGCGCATGTTCGGCAGTTTGCCACCATTGCCAATCGAGATGATGATACAACCCCAACACATCAAATGGCACAGCTTGCGGCAGGGTTGCTACAACATTGGCGGGGTTTTGCATTTGCCAGCGTTGCACGCTAGCTTGCTCGGCCACAGGTACTGGGTGATAAGCGATTCGCGCAATACAGGCTGCATCTTTGGTTACGAATTGACGATTAAATTCCATGGTCAAAATCGAGCCAGAGAAGGCGGTGCGGTATTGCGAATAGCCGCAACCACTGCCTGAATCCAAGGCCAAGGCCTGCAAGCTCAGCCATGGGTTAAACACCATTGAATTTTCCAACTCGATAATCGTTTGATCATCGATCAAGCCCAAAAACAGATGAAATTGATGATAGCCATCGCCCAAAAATGTTGCCAGATCAAACGGGGCTGGCTGGGAGCGCAATTGCACCACCTGACGCAACAGATTGATTCCGCGGGATTGAGGCCGCCCATTGAAGCGCTGAAAATAGCGTTGATAGACCAGACTGAGCGCGTCGAAACTTGGTTCACAGCTTAAGCGTGGTGCGTCTGGCTCGCCACAAAAATCCAGCCAAAGCTGCTGTGGTTGGCTCGGATCAAGCAAAATACTGGCTCGGGTATGGCGGGTGGTGACTGAAGGGCAAGAACCCAAGCTGATCAAGCCATCGGCACGGGCTGGCGTGCGGCTTAATCGGCGTTGTGAATGCCAACGAAAGCCCCATTGATTAAGCGTCTGGTTGCGCCGCAATTCGCGGTGCCAAGCGGGCAAAATGTGGCTCATAGCAGGCTCCTTGCACGAAAAAACGACTACCCTTGTAGGATAGTCGTTGGGTGTGTCAGGGATTGACCTTTACAAACCAATTATTGGCCTTCGCGAGCCAGTTCTTCCATTTTTTTGCGCAAACTCAAGGGGCGCATATCCGTCCAAATTTGTTTGATATGCTCTAAACATTCAGCTTTTGGGCCAACTTTACCTTCATCATTCCAGCCAAGTGGATTTTCACGATCGGCTGGCCAAATCGAATATTGCTCTTCATGATTCACGACAACTTTGTAGATAGTGGTATCTTCTTCTTCGTTCCAACCCATGGTCAAGAACCCTCCATCATAGGCCAACATCGCTGTTGGTAAATTTTGATAATTGCAGCAGCTAGGGCGATTGCGAGGATGCGGCTTGCACCACAAATGCTTGTGCTGCAACGTGGCTTTATTTTACCGCATGCCTTCATGGCCTAGCAATAGCCAAATTTAGGCGTGACGGGCTAGGACTTGGCGCAATGCAGGCAAGGGCTGTGCTCCAGTGACTTGTTCGACCACTTTGCCACCCTTGAACACCAACAAGGCTGGAATGCCTTGGATATTGAAGCGTTGGGCGATGCGTGGGTTTTCATCAACATTCAATTTGGCTACGACTGCTCGCCCAGCAAATTCTTTGGCTAAGCTTTCGATCGAAGGCGCAATCGCCCGACACGGCCCACACCAAGCCGCCCAAAAATCGACCAGTACAGTTTGGCCGCTACGAATGGTTTGCTCAAAATTGGCATCAGTCAGCGTCAATGGGGTTGAGCCGCCTGCAACCGCTGCTGCTGGTGTTAGCGGTGTGCTAGCCGCATTCGGCAGATTACCCAAGGCTTGGCCATTGACTAAGGCCTCAAGTACAGGCTGCAATTGCTCTTTGCTCAATCCGCCAACACAACGGCCTTGTACCTCGCCTTGGCGAATAAAGACAGCACTTGGAATTGCGCTAATTGCATAATCCTTGGTAAGCTTCGGGTTTTCTTCAGGATTGACTTTGACGATCAAGGCCCGACCTTCAAATTGAATCGCCAAAAGATTCAGCACTTTATCGAAGGCTTGGCTCTGAGGATCGGTTTTGCTGCTCCACACGACCATCAAGGGATACCCAGTATTGAGCACGCGCTCGAAACTTTGATCGTTGGTATGAATTGGGGTTGAGAATGTCATCGCTGACCTCCTTGGTGTTACTGGTTTGAGTGTAACACGCTGCCACAGCTCGTTGCATTAGCAATCTGTCAATGTTTATTCTTTTTTATTGAATTAAATTTAATTGATTGTGATCACCACCCCTCCGCCCTGCCTCAAGGCGGGGAACGCAGGGTGTTTTCATCCCCCTGCACCCCCTAAAGGACAATTTATAGTGTGCAGCAGAGCATGGATTCTGGTAAATTTTTGTTTTAGCTAGCCCAAAATGCTCGGTTGAGTTGCTAATTGTTCAATGATGTTTGGCGCAACTTTGTAGGCATGAAGTTGCTGAGCAAAGCTAATTTCATCGCGCATGTCCAGCGATTGGGCGGAGGTCAGGCTATCAGTGCCTAAGCCAACCCGAATGCCTTGGGCCAGCATCTGTTCAAGCGGCATGCGCCCACATAAGAGGTTGTGGTTAGAGCGCGGGCAATGCACGACAGCACAATCATATTGAGCAATTAACGCCAGATCATGGGCATCGACTTGGACGGCATGCACTAACACAGGCTGGGCTTCGAGCACGCCCAAGCGTTCGAGATAGGCGATTGGCGAACATTGCGGAGCTTGCCATTCGATATGGGGGGTTATGCGGCGGTTGAGTTCACGTAATGAGCCAATGCCTTGTTGCAAAAAAGCTACTTCGGCAGGCGATTCGGCAATGTGGATGGCCCAAGGCACAGCTTCAGCTCGACACCAACGCGCCGCAGCTTCGAACAAACTTGGCGCACAACTATAGGGTGCATGAATGCTCAAGCCAATTTTCATGGCGGTTTCCCGTTTGCGCCATGTGTCGATTTCGCGTTGGGCGGCGCTCAATCGCTCCAGCGCCACCGTTGGATCAAAGCCCAGCACTTCGAGATAGACCACGCCCGCCAAGCCGCTGCTGAGCAAGGGTTCGATGCTTAATCGGGTGGCTGAAATATCGCCAACTGTGGTGGTTTGGTTTTGCTGGAGTTGTTCGATAGCCTTGTGGATACCACGTTCGAGGGTAGCGTTATCAAGCTGCATGCGCCGCGCAAGCATGGTTTGTAGCCATGAGCCGAATTCTTGGCCAGTGGGACAAACCTCGGCCAAGGCGCTAAGTTCTAAGTGAGTATGGGCATTGGTATACATTGAGCACTCCTACTAAGGCGATTCTGCTCAAATAGTAGCACTAATGCCCATATCCAACCTGCTAGATCATACTCATCAACTGCCACATAATCACAATGAACGTAATCAGCACAATCACCCCAATCGCCATAATCAGCAGATTACTGCGTTGTTGACGATTGGTATACAAACGCGGCGCTGGTGCTTCGCGAATGGTGTTATCGGCGGGTGGCATGGGCATGGTTGGCGCACTGGTTGGCTCTGGGGCTTTGGCCACGGCGGCTGGGGTTGGCGGCAATGGCTGTACCCGCCGTTTAGTTGGCTCAGAAGACGCTTTTTCATATTTGGTCGCGGGGGTTGGCGGCGTTGGCACCGACTCTGCAGGAATGACGTTGGGAATCGGTTGGCTGGCCGTTTTAGGCGCAGTCGGAGTGGTTGGAGTTTTTGGCTCGCTGGCGACCACTGGCGGCGTTGGGTTTGAAATTGCCGGGGTGCTGGGGGCATTGACCGCTTGATCCAGCACCGGCGTGATTTGGCTGCGCACATATTCGCCAGTGCCAGTCGATGAAATGCCCAAGGCTGCTTCGAGCGCTTCGGCTAAATCCAAACCAGTTGGGAAGCGCTCAGCCGGATCTTTGGCCAACATTTTGAGAATCACCGCCTCAAGTTGGGCCGAAATCGCCGGATTGATCGAGCGCGGGGCTTTGGGTGGCTCGGCCATATGCAACATCGCAATCGCCAATGGATCAGCGTCGTCAAATGGTACTTGGCCCGTCCAAAGCTCATACAAAATTACGCCCAAGCTGTAGAGGTCAGTTTGAGCCACAACTTTGGCCGAAGAAATCGCTTGTTCAGGCGCGACATAGTGTGGTGAACCGAAAATCTCACCGCGTGTGCCAACTTCGGTCAGCAAAGCCAAGCCAAAGTCGGCCAAAATCGCCCGTCCATCTTTGTTGATCATAATATTCGATGGTTTGACATCACGATGGATAACGCCTTTGCTATGGGCATAATCCAAAGCAGCACAAACTTCACGAATCATGCGGCAGAGTGTGCGTGGAGTCCATTCTTGGGCGCTAGTCCGCACTTGCTCGATCACCTTGTGCAGATTATCGCCCTCGATATACTCCATCACCATATACAACAGGCCATATGAATCGCCATAGTGATAGAGCCGCACAATGTTGGGATGCTCAAGTTGGGCAATCGCTTGGGCTTCACGATTGAAACGCTCGGCATAGCTTTGATCGTTGCGGAAGGGCGTGTCGATCACTTTGATCGCGACGGTGCGATTGAGCCGCACATCAACCCCTCGAAAGATATTGGCCATGCCACCACGACCCAGCAAGGCTTCAACCCGATAGCCATCGAGATATTGGCCTTCCAAAGGTTTTTCGGGGTCGAAAGTGGCAAAGCCCAAGGCTCCTGGTTGCGAAGGTGGTCGCACTCCAGGCGCAGCATTGGCATTGGCCGCAAGTTGATGACTGCCTGTGATCCCCAAAGCCTGTTCTAGGGCTGCGATCAGCTCTGCGCCCGTTTGAAAGCGCTCGGCTGGGGCTTTAGCTAAAGCTTGGAGCAACACTGCTGCTGTAGCATTATTCAGCTTGGGGTTTTTCTCTTGGGGCGGTGGCGGCGGCTGAGTAAGATGTTGCAAGGCTACGCTGGTTGCCGAAGGATCATCGAATGGCACCGAGCCAGTCAACAATTCATACAACATCACGCCCAAGGCATATAAATCTGATTGGGGGATGGCATCAGCCGAACGCCGTGCTTGCTCCGGGGCGATATAGTGGGCCGTGCCAAAAACTTCGCCCTGCGAGCCAAGCTGAGTATCGAGCGCCAAGCCAAAATCCATCAACACGACCCGCTGATCATGGGCCACCATCACATTCGATGGCTTGATATCGCGGTGAATTACGCCCTTTTTATGGGCATAATCGAGCGCACTGGCCAAACTACGGGCAATGTGCATCACGGCGCTATGAGGCAAGAGGCTGTTGGTGCTGGTATATTGGGCTAAAACTTTCGAGAGATCAACGCCATCGATATATTCCATGACAAAATAATAGAGGTTGTCAGTATCGTCGGCGTAGTAGATCTGCACAATATTTTCGTGCCGCCACGTGGCAATAGCGCGGGCTTCGCGCACAAAACGCTCGGCATAGCTTGGCACTTGACGATAACGACCATCGATCACCTTGATTGCCACAGGCCGATCAAGCTTGATATCGTGGCCAACGTAAATCAAGCCCATGCCACCACGGCCTAGAACGCGGTCGATGCGGAAGTTGGCGAGTTGTTTCCCAATCAGATCATCAGTCATAATGTGCCAAACTTAAATTCAAAAAGTAAAAAAGGCTGAAACCGCGAAAAGCACGAATGATATGTCTAGCCACGAATTGCACGAATTACATGAATAAGCTGCTCATCCTCCATCCCTCATTCTTCATAATTCCCGCTGTGCCTCTGCGTTAAAGAATCGATCCACGACGATTTATTTTAGCCACAGATTGGTACAGATTTGTTTGATTATCATCTTATACCAATCGCCTGATCCCTAGCCCCTGACCCCCTCTCCCGCACGCGAGGCGAGGGGGAACCGCTCGAGTGCTCCCCTCGCCCGCCGCAGTGGGCGAGGGTTGGGGTGAGGGAACGAAAACTGATTGCTAATCCATGAACCATTATATCTATATTCTAAGTTCTTCCTTGGTTATTGGCGACTATGGCGGCCTTGGGTAATTTTGGTCAATTCACTGATAAAGCGATTGAGACCATTAACATAGCTTTCAAGATAATCGTTGGCGATCCGGCGGGCCAAATCGCGTCGTCCAGCAGCCACAAACAAGCCAACATGTGGGCGAAAGTCGCGTAGCGAAACGTGCATTACCCCATTGGCATCGGTGATAACACCCCAAGCCAAGGTTTTTTTCTCGTTATCGTCTTTGGCAGTGATAAAACGGGTTAATGAGCTGGTATCGGCCACCGCGCCCACATTTGAAAGCACCTCGCGGCCTTTGATCAAATCGTTGAGCACATCGAACTTACCAGGAATCGCATCGAGCAAGCGTTGCAAAGCCATCGGTACGTGGGCCAACAAGCGCAAGGCTCCTGACGAAGTGCTTTCGCCCGATTGGGCAATATCTTTGGCGCGGGCTGAAACCTCGCCAAAGCCAGCAATCGTCGCCAAATAATGCTTTTGGGTTGCCTCAAAGGTATCCCAGACTTCCGCTCGCCACTCTTGCCGCGCTTGATCGAGCAAACTTAATGCGCGTTCATGCAATTTGCTAATTTCCAGCTCTTCCAGCGGAACCTCGAAGGTCATGGGGTGCAGTCGATCGCTGGGATTGGGAATGCTGCCATCAACCGGAATGAGAATTGCCGGATTAGCCAGCGATTCCTCGAACGCCGTGATCGTTGCTTCGACCGCTGCTTTGAGATTGGCATCGTTGGAGGCTTCTTGCAATGACGCTTGCAACTCTGGATTAGGCTTGTAGGAAACCGCATGAATTGCCCGATAGAGCACCAAAATATCGTTAACTGTAATTCGAATTTGGTCGTTACGCTGCTTGAACAACTTGCGCAATTCCAAAATCTTCTTCAGATCAACCCCGATTGATTCGGCGCTGGCTTCAGCCACAATCTTGGGGCTATCAGCGAGAATCTGTTTTTCTTCGTCGTTGAGTTCAATATTGGGTGCATAGGGGCGTACCGTACCCGCGACTGGCGCTGGTTGGCCACGCAAATAGACCGCCCAAGCCAAGGCTTCGAGGGTCATAATTTCGGCGACGGCTGAACCCCAAGCGCCATCGAAGAAAATATGCGATTGATCAAAGACCATACTTGAGCCAGTATCGATCAAGGTCAGGCCGTGGTCGCCTAGTCCACGTTCGGTCAGGCGCAACTCGGCTAAGGGCAAATGGCGCGGTCGGCCATCAGCATTAAACCAAATTGGTGCACAACGCAAGGCCTCAAGTTGTTGGCTGGTTTCAGGCCGCAACTTACCCAAAATGCTGGGCAAGATTGTGCGTTTGGTGGTTGCCAAAGGAATTAATGAAGTTGGGGCATGGTTGGCTGGGCTGGCTAACAAGGCAGCAATTTGGCTGCGCACACTGCTTACATCATTGGGTCGAGTGCTATTGGGCGCACAAGCAGGAATCAAATAATAATGGCCGCGCCAAATTAAGCCAATATGCCAACTTTGGCGTGGCAAAGCTACCATATTTTCGTTGTAGGGTGTGGGATCAAGGTAGGCTGCCAGGGCCATTTGGCGTTGATAGGCTGGCAAGGCGATTTCGCGAGCACGCTGAAACTGTTTGCCCCAACGTTCGCGAATTTCTTTGGGCAAATCGCGGGTAGATTCGGCCATAAATTCATCGAATTTGCGTTTGCGATACAGCGCATAATTTTCTTGCGATTGAACATCGGGGCCACGGCCATAAGGGCGTTGGCGCTCCCATTGATTATATAAATCGGCAAACTGACGAGTTTCAGGATTAACCTTGGTCAGATCGCGCAGCAAGGCCAACGAAACGCGCTCACGCCATTCGTTTTCGAGCAAATCGGGGTAACTATGCAGAATATGAATCGCCGCCATAACCCAAGCGGTCATGCGGTCGATTGGTGGCAAATTAATTTTATGATCGTTCAGGGTTTCATCGAAGCCAATCGTTTCGTTGGCATGGCGGGCAGTATCTTCGCGCAAGGCATAGCCCACATAAAACTGCCATGTGCCTTCCGGAAACGCATCTTGCGGATCTTTGCCAGCCAATTCGAGCAGTTTTTGGTAACCCCAAATAACCGCAGCCGGCCCAGCAAAGAACGTGCTAAACACCGCTTTATCGAGGGCTTGCTCAACCCCACGAAACAGCAAATTTACATCGCGCTTAATGACATTGCCTGCTGGACGACGGCCCGTCAACTTCGCCAAGCCACTTAAAATCACCCCGGGGACATTACCAGCAGGCACGACCCGCGAGATTTGGTCAACAACGGCATCGATCTCCGGCAACGACAACCGCGACACCTGACTGATCGAGATCGAATGCGCAATACTACGCAAATTATCGGCAGTCAAATGCGAGGCAGCGGTGAACTGTTGCTGCGAATCCATGATACCCCATCCACACCACATGCTCGATAGCGAAAAATTAATGACCTCATGATAGAGGAGCGTGGGCAGCCTGTCAAAATATTAAAATGGGCCTGTTTTGACGCGCTGCGCTGTTGTGCTAATCCTACTATATTTTATCGTTTTTTGAAAGAAGCAGGTAAAGTCAAAAGTCAAAAGCCAGAATGATCCACGAAGGGCACAAAGCACCACGAAGGTTAATTACTTCCTGCTCTTCGTGTCCTTCGTGGGTCAATAACTTATAGTCTCCAATAACTGATCCATAATCGCTATGTTCTATGCTCTACGCTCTATGTTCTGATTCAGCCCATGCTATAGTTAAACCGCCAACTGCTTCAGCGGGTAAGCAGCCTCTAGTAGATAGGAACGATGATGCCACGAATCCAAGCAATTGGGCTAGGTGTGCCCCAGTATTGCGTACCACAGCGGGCGGTGCAAGAGTTGGTGGCCCAGCGCTTTGCTCCAGCGTTTCCCGAAATTCAGCGCTATCTGACGATTTTTCGCCATGCCCAAATCGATACACGCTACTTGGTACGGCCCTTGGAGTGGTGGCATGAACCGCGCAGTTTTGCTGAATGCAATGCTATTTTTATCGAAGAAGCCCTCAACTTGAGTTGCCAAGCGATTGAGGCCTGTTTACAACCACTTGATCTCACGCCCAACGATATTGATCATTTGGTGGTGGTGACCACAACTGGTTTGGCCGCGCCCAGCCTTGATGCGCGTTTGATGCAGCGGCTTGGCATGCAACCTCAAACGCGCCGCACGCCAATTTGGGGCTTGGGCTGCGCTGGCGGTTTGGGCGGTCTCAACACGGCCTTCGATTATCTCCGCGCTGAGCCAAATCAGCGGGTCTTGTTAATAAATGTTGAATTTTGCTCGCTGACCTATCTCGCCGATGATTTTTCCAAACGCAACTTGATTGCCACTTCACTGTTTGGGGATGGAGTGACCGCCGTGCTGCTCGAAGGCGATCAGGTGGCTCCGCGTGGGTCGGGCTTGGGCCAGATTGTTGGCACACTGAGTCATCTTTATCCCGACAGCGCTGAAATTATGGGCTGGAATGTGGTTAATTCAGGGTTTGAGGTCGTATTCTCTTCGCGGATTCCCTCGATTGTGCGCGAAGAATTTCGCCCTTTGTTGGAACAATTTTTGGCCCAACATGGCCTGAGTCAAGCCGATCTTGGGCGCTATTTATTGCATCCTGGTGGGGCAAAAGTCGTGCAAGCCTACCAAGAATCGTTGCATCTCGCCGATGCCGATTTGGCGGTTTCGCGAGCAGTCTTGCGCGAATATGGCAACATGTCGTCGGCTACCATTTTCTTTGTAATGCAGCAAGCCTTAGCCGCCCAACCTCTAGCCAAGGATGAATATGGCTTATTGGCGGTGTTCGGGCCTGGTTTTAGTGCCGAATTGGGATTAATTCGCGGCGAATAAGGAGATTTATTATGTCAAACAATCTATCGTATGAAACGGTCTTTCATGAGTTGGAACAAACGGTTCATGCGCTCGAAGCAGGCGATTTACCATTGGAACAAGCCTTGAGTCATTATGAACGTGGGATGGTTCTGGCGGCCCAATGCAATCAATTGTTGCAAAACGCCGAGCTGCGCGTGCAGCAAATTATCAATGGGCAGTTGATTTCCACTGAATAGGCTCTAGGTGTTAGTGCTCAGGGATCAGTTTTTAACCACGAAGAACACGAAGGGCACGAAGGACGAGGGATCAGGGGTCAGGGATCAGTTAATGCAGCTTGTTTCAAGTTGCGAACCCCTAGCCCCTGATCCCTAACCCCTCAACCTTCTGCGTTAAATGCCTGATTCCTAGCCCCTAGCCCCTAGCCCCTAGCCTCTGGCCCCTCGTCTAACTCCAACGCCACAACGGTCGCGGTTTGGTTGGGCAATTGAGCCGAGGGCCAGTTCAAAAACAAATCGGCAGCGTAGTCCTTGGCAATCCACGGCAATTCAAGCTTAACCTCGGAGTTATCGGCGATCAGGCGAGCACGTTTGACCTTGCCATTCAAGCCGCGAAAATTAATCGGGCCAATCCCGCGCTCGTAAATGTGGGCATAGATGGTGGAGCCATGTTGGGTATAGCGTCCCCACTCAGGTTTTTCCAGTTGGCTCCGACCACAACCATAAATACTTTCGCTATGCTCGGCCATCCATACCCCAACTTCTTGCAAAATCAGCTGGCACTCAGCCGGAATGCGGCCCTTGGCATCTGGCCCAACATTCAGCAGCAAATTACCATTTTTGCTGACGCATTCAATTAAGCCATGCACGACTTGGCGCGACGATTTGAAATCGCGATCGCTGGCCGAATAACCCCAATGCTGATTGAGCGTGATACAGGCTTCCCACGGCACTGAACGCCCAAACTGGTCAACCAAACCAGTTGGCGGAATCAACTGTTCAGGGCAGGCAAAATCGCCAGCATAGATTTCGGGATTTGGCGTGCCAAAGCTATTATTGCCCTCGCCACTCGCCGCCAAACGATTATCAATAATTAAATCTGGCTGCAACGAACGAGCTTTGTTGATCAACTCGCTGGCTCGCCAAGCCTCACCATGCAGATCACCATACGAAAAATCGAACCACATAATATCAATTTTGCCATAGTTGGTCAGCAATTCGGCAATTTGGCCATGCATGTAATCGAGGTAGCGCTGAAAATCACGCGGCTGATCACGATAGGCCTCGTTGCCACGCATCGGATGATATTCGTCGTCGAAGGCAGGATAATCGGGGTGATGCCAATCGAGCAGCGAATAATATAAGCCAACCTGCAAACCCTCAGCCCGAAAGGCCGCAACATACTCGCGCACCAAATCGCGTCCGGCTGGAGTATTCGTCGATTTATAGTCGGTTAGTTGGCTATCGAAAAGGCAAAAGCCATCGTGATGCTTGGCAGTCAGCACTGCATAGCGCATACCAGCCGCCTTGGCCAGCTTGGCCCATTCGCGTGGCTGATACTCGGTTGGGTTAAATTGCTCAAAGTAGGGTTGATAGGCTTCGTTGCTGATTTTCTCTAGGCTGCGTACCCACTCGCCGCGTGCCGGAATGGCATATAACCCCCAGTGGATAAACATGCCAAAGCGTGCTGCCAAAAACCATTCAGTGCGCTGATTTCGCGCCGTAATAAGCGGATGTTCATGGGTCATCACGATTGATTCCTTTGCTAAACTTATTCGTGTGATAGCGTTATCATAGCGATTTTTGGCCCTGCGCCTAGCCCAAAACACGCAGAAATTCTTGATAAAGCCAGAAGGCAGAAGGCAGAAATCAAAAGGCAGAAGGCAGAAGGCAAATAGTAGGGATTAGGATTCAGGGGTCAGGGGTCAGCAGCTTGAAACACGTTACATGAACCTGATCCCTAACCGCTGATCCCTAACCCCTCATCCTTCGTGCAATTCGTGGCTAAAAGCTTAACTTCGCGTTCTTCGCGGTTTTGATTCCTTCGTTGATCACTCTAGACAAAATAGCTTCTTTCTTATAAAATGCGAATGAACGTTCATTCGCATTTTCCTAGCTAGGAGTTTAATTTGGCTATGAGCAACAAAGCCCAAGCTCGCCAGCGCCAAATCTTGGATGCAGCAGCGATCTGTTTTGCACGGCGCGGCTTTCATCAGACCACCATGGACGATATTTGTCGCGAAGTTCAGCTTAGCCCAGGCTCGGTCTATCGCTACTATCGCAGCAAAGATGAAATTATCGCGGCTTTTGTCGAAGACGATAGCCGCGATATGAGCGACTTGTTGCGTCAAGTTGGTGCTCTGCCAAATTTATGGCAAGGGCTGGATTGGCTGGTTGATCAGTTGGTGGCAGCCATTAATTCACCGCTGTATGCTGAGCTTAGCGCCGAAATTGGCTCGGAAACCATACATAATCCACGGATTGCCAGCTTGGTTCGGCAGAGCGATCAGGCCAATCATCAAGCATTGATTGAATTATTCAGTCTGGCGCAACAGCGTGGGCAATTACCAACCGATTTAGATTTGCCGCAGATCGCCGATTTAATCATTATGCTGATCGATGGACTAACTTGGCGCAAGGGTTTGTATCCGGAACATGATTTAACCCTATATGCCGCTGGCCTCAAACACACGATTAAATATCTGTTGTCTGGCACTCGATTTTAATTGCGGGAATTCATGGCACTTGGAGAGGTATTATGGCAATTGTATCCCGTTCCAAGACCACAAATGTGGTCAAAGATTCGCAACGGATTGTTGGTTATGACGTAGCACGAGCCTTGGCAATTTTAGCGATGGTGATTGTGCACTTCGCATTAACCTTCGTCAACATCGAACAACCCACAACCAATGGCCTGCTTAGCTTGATTGTGCAGTTTTGCGAGGGTCGCGCGGCGGCCTTGTTTGTCGTTTTGGCAGGGGTTGGCTTGAGTTTGATCGCCCGTACCCAAGCTAATCCTAGCTCTGAGGCAATTCAAGCCAAACGCTGGACGTTGACCAAACGTGGCTTATTTCTGCTTGGCTTGGGCTTGCTCAACCTAACAATCTGGCCAGGCGATATTTTGCGGGTGTATGGGGTTTCTTTTTTGCTGATTGCTTGGCTGTTTCAAAGCTCAAATCGGCGAATTTTGGGCTTGGCCTTAGGCTTTATGCTGGCCTTTGTTGGCCTGATGTTGCGCTTCAATTTCAACCAAAACTGGGATTGGACAACCCTCGAATACACTAATTTATGGACGATCAAAGGCGGATTGCGCAATCTATTTTTTGATGGCTTCCGCAGTGTGTTCCCTTGGACTAGCCTGATTTTCTTTGGTATCTGGCTTGGCCGCCAAAACGTGCAAGCTGCGCACGTGCGTTGGCGCTTATTTTGGATTGGGCTAAGTGTGGCGCTGGGCGTACAAATTGGATCGATTGGATTAACCTACGTTTTTAGCAACGTTTGGCCAATATTGGGTCAGGCAGATGCCGAATTGTTGTTTAGCACTGGCTCAATTCCACCAATGCCCTTATTTTTGCTCTCGGCTGGTGGTGTGGCCTTGGCAATCATCATGAGTTGTGTACAGCTAAGTCAATTATTTGGTGCTAGCCGCATCATTCATGGTTTGGCGGCAACTGGCCAATTGGCGCTGACCTGGTATATCGGCCATGTGGTAATTGGCTTGGGTGTGTTGACCAGCCTTGGTTTTTATCAGAATCAGAGCCTTGCAACGTCGCTCTGGTTGGCCTTAGGCTTCTTTGGATTAGCGGTTGGCTGCTCGGTTTGGTGGAAAAAACGCTTCAATAATGGCCCATTGGAAACAGTGCTGCGTTGGGCCACCAGCTAAAATCAACAACGCCCCCGATCTATTGCAAGATTGGGGGCGTTGCATCAACTTGGATTAGACTTGGCTATCGGGTTTGATCACAGGCTTATTGGTAACTGGGTTATCTAACGGTGTATCAACACCTTCGAGGCGTTTGGCACGGCGCAGCGAAGCAATTACCGCAACTGCCAACACACCAATAATTACCGCCAACGAAACAGGAGTTGGAACGTGATAACCTAACGCGATGATCAACATCTTGCTACCAACGAAGGTCAAAATCACGGCCAAACCATACTTGAGATAGTAGAATTTATCGACCACCCCAGCCAAAACGAAGTAGAGTGAACGCAAGCCAAGAATCGCAAATACATTCGAGGTATAGACCAGGAAGGTATCAGTGGTCACGGCAAAGATCGCTGGAATCGAGTCAACCGCAAAAATCAAGTCGCTGGCTTCAACCAAAACCAAGACCAAGAATAATGGCGTGGCCATTAATTTACCAGCATGGCGGGTAAAGAAATGCTCACCGTGGTACTCTGAGGTAACAGGTAACACTTTGCGTACTAATTTAACGACTGGATTGTTATCGGGATCAAGATGGGTTTCACCTTGGCGAAACATTTTAAGCCCAGTGTAAATCAAGAACGCCCCGAAGACATAGATAATCCATTCAAAGCGTTCGATCAAGGCGGCCCCGACAAAAATTAGGATGGCCCGCATCACGAGCGCCCCAAACACACCCCAGAACAAAACGCGGTGTTGATATTTGGCTGGCACTTGGAAATACGAGAAGATCAGCACAAACACGAAGATATTATCAACGCTCAGCGATTTCTCAATCAGATAGCCCGTCAAGAATTTGAGCGCAACATCACCGCCTTGCCAGAAATACAAACCAACGTTAAAGGTTAACGCCAGCGAAATCCAGACGACGCTCCAAATTGCTGCTTCTTTGACAGAAACTTCGTGCGAGTTGCGATGGAACACGCCCAAGTCGAGCGCCAGCATCGCAAATACAAAGATCGTAAACCCAACCCACGGCCAAATTCCAATATCCATCGAATGCGCCTCCGCTACTTGTTTTGGCCAGTGGTGCGAGGCATAAAAAAACGCCGCGCAAGACCACACGGCACGAATAAGAAAGAAACGTGTCGTGATGGTCTTGCCGACGTGAACATTCATTGATCACGTGCAAATAGCCGGGAGCAATTAACTCCGTACTGACGACTATTTGCCCCGAAAGGCGGGTGGCTACTCCCCATGCAGTTCGTATTTTGCTACCCATCAACTCTACATTGAGTTGGGTTTGATGTCAAATAGGTTTTTGCAAGCGGCGTGCCATGAATAGAACATAGAACATAGAGCGTAAGGGTTTAGGGGTCAGGGGTCGGGGAATCCGAGTGAGAAGCAAGGTTTGTAACCACGAAGAACGTGAAGATCGCGAAGTACCTATCTTCGTGTTTCTTCGTGTCCTTCGTGGTTAATATTAAATCGATTTATTCCAGATAATCGCGGAGTTTTTTGCCAAAGCGCGGGTGACGCAGTTTGCGCAGCGCCTTCACCTCGATCTGGCGAATTCGTTCGCGAGTTACTCCAAATTCTTTGCCAACTTCTTCGAGTGTGCGTTGGGTTCCATCTTCTAGCCCAAAGCGTAGCTTCAACACGCGCTTTTCACGCTCGGTCAGTTGATCGAGTACCTGAGCAACTTGTTCGCGCAACATCTGATGCGAAGCTGCATCGGAAGGCGCTTCAAGTTTTTCATCGGGCAAGAAGTCGCCAAGTTGGCTATCTTCTTCTTGACCAACTGGGGTTTCGAGCGACACTGGCTCCATCGAGGTTTTGCGAATTGATCGCACTTTCTCGACCGTCAGATCGAGTGCCTGGGCCAGTTCTTCATCGCTAGGTTCGCGGCCATTCTCTTGGGTTAAACGCCGTGCTGTGCGCATCATACGGTTGATCGTTTCGACCATGTGCACCGGAATCCGAATGGTACGGGCTTGGTCGGCGATTGCCCGCGTGATTGCTTGGCGAATCCACCAAGTGGCGTAGGTAGAGAACTTAAAGCCTTTGGTGTAGTTGAATTTCTCGACCGCGCGAATCAAGCCAACATTGCCTTCTTGAATCAAATCGAGTAACGAAAGCCCACGGCCAATGTATTTTTTGGCCACACTGACCACCAAACGTAAGTTGGCGGTGGTCAAGTGTTCACGAGCTTGCTCGCCACGGTCGATGCGGCGGCGCAAGGCTAGGCGTTCAACATCCGAAAGCGTATGATCGTTCTCGATCAACTCTTGTTGGGCTTTATCGCCATCTTCCATAGCACGGGCTAGCTCAACCTCTTGCTCGCCTTTGAGCAAAGGCACTAAGCCGATTTCGCGCAAATATAAGCGCACGGTGTCGTTGACACTGATGCCCTCATTGGAAAAATCGGCTTCAGGGTTTTCGCTGACCGTAATTTCATCGTCGTCGTCGCCAGTTTCCTCGACTCGAATATTGGCCTTTTGCAAGGTATCGCGAATTTCTTCGAGTTGTTTATCCTCGTCACGCTGCGAATCGATAATTTGCTGAATTTCGCCAGGCGTAACATAGCCCCGTTTTTTGCCAGTGGCTAAAAGATCGCTGAGTGTGCGTAAAGCGGGAAAATCGTCAGTTTCATCACCCGCAAGCTCAGAGTCGAGGATTTCATCGTCAAGAGCCATCTGTTCCTCCTCTAATTATTTGAGCGAATCACGGGTATCAAGAAAATAGCTGCTGCGACGCGGTTCCGAAGTCGCACGCAAATAATGTTGTATGGCCATGGCTTGCTCCAGCAATCGTTCCTGTTGATCAGGTTCGGCGGCGGCAATTATCTGACCAAGGCGGTCGCTCCAGCGCTTGCCTAAACGGTGGCGCAACGGGCGCAAACATTCCTCGGCCTCACGAGTCACACGGAAACTACGGGTTGGTGGAGCATGATCCCAATTAAGTAGGCGTTCGCCATGGGCTTGCAATTCGGCAGGTACCGTTTCAAGCCATTCAATTGGATTGGGAGTAGCCATCGCCTGGGCTGAGCGCCACAGATCCCATAATACACGATTTTCGACTCGTTCAAAAAGTTCGCTCACATCGCCACTCCACAACTCGCGCAGGGTTGGCGCTGCGGCTAAATCATCACGTAGTTGTTCGCTAACCACTGCTTGCACTTGGGGAAAGCGAATTAATAACGATAAAAGAAAATCTTCGCGCCGTGCCTCCTGCTCTAAGATTGAAAAAACTGGTGGTGGTGCAGCGGGGCGGCTTTGACGATGGTTGGGTTTGCGCTGACGCTCTGGTTGGTCGCCACCAATTGATCCTTCAATTAATCGCTGATCGATCTTGATCTGGTTGGCAAGCCGCTGAATATAATGGGCTTTTTCAACTGGATCGGCAATTTGATTGAGCAAAGGCGTAAGGCGCTCGACTGCTGTCGATTTGCCTTTGGCACTATTCAAATCCAAGCCTCTCGTCAAAGTTGCCAGATAAAAATCCATCAACGGCTGAGCATTGGCAATCAGCGAGCGCCATTCCTCAGGGTTGTTGCGCACAATATCATCAGGGTCACGCCCATCAGGCAGCAGGGCAATCTTGATGGTGGCATCAAGCTCGCGCTCCCAGCGCAACATGCCCGAAGCAGTTGGCACAGGCCGCACATGAGTATCGAGCGTTTCACGCAAGGTTTCCAAGCCACGCAAGGCCGCCGACTGGCCAGCAGCATCGCCATCCATTGCCAATGTGATGCGCTTGGTCATTTTGTTGAGTTGGCCGGCATGCACATCGGTCAAGGCTGTGCCCATCGGCGCTAGCACATTGCGAAAGCCCGCTTGATGGGCCATAATCACATCAACATAGCCCTCAACCACCACCACGCTATCAGTGCTGCGAATCGTCTCGCGGGCTTGAAATAGCCCATACAACAGGCTACTTTTATCAAACAGCAAGGTTTGCGGCGAGTTGATATATTTGGGGTGGCCATCGCCCAAAATCCGCCCACCAAAGCCTACAATCTGGCCCTTGGCATTATGAATTGGAAACATCAAACGCCCACGAAAGCGATCATAATAGCCGCCCTGTTCACGTTCCAAGGCTAAGCCAACCTCGGCCACTTCACTCGGATTGGCTCCGTGGCGGTCGTGCAAGTAACCCAGCAAACTTGACCAATCTTCGCTAGCATAGCCCAACTGAAATTGCTCAACAGTTTGCGGGGTAAGCCCACGTTGCTCGATGTAGCTACGCACATGAGCCGCTTTGGGCGATTGTAATAATTGATGACTCCAAAAACGGGCAGCGGCGGCGTTCAACTCCAGCATGCGCGAACGCAGCACATCTTCTTGGTCATCTTGGGCGGTACGCTGGCGTAATTGCACTCCTGCGCGGGCCGCAAGTTGATTCAGTGCCTCAGGGAAGTCGATGCCCTCGCGCTGCATCAGAAAATCAAAAATTGTGCCGCTGGCTTTGCAGCCAAAACAGTGGTAGCTATTACTATCGGCAAACACCGTAAAAGCTGGCGTGCGGGTATTCGAATGGAATGGGCAAAAGCCCACCCAATTGCGCCCCGCCTTACGCAGCGGCACATAATCGCTAATGAACGACACAATGTCAATGCGTTCTTTAATATCGTCGATAACTGAGTTCATAATTGTTTAGAGCATAGAACATAGGTATGTTCGGCGCTATACCTATCATTGGCTCCTTTTTTAACCACGAAGAGCACAAAACCAGCATTTAAAGCTAGTCCCTGATCCCTGACCCCTAGCCCCTGATCCCTTTACGCTAAATATCCCGCGCCATCAAATCGGCGTAGGTTTCGCGGCGTTGAATGAGCATCGCCTGACCTCGATCTAACAGAACCAAGGCTGGGCGTGGCACGCCATTATACGCGCTGGCCATACTGAGTGTATAGGCTCCCGCGACAGGCACTGCCACAAGCTCACCAACTTCGGCAGCAGGCAACGCTACTTCACGAATTAAGACATCGCCTGACTCACAAAACCTTCCGGCCAATTGAACGGGCGCAATCGGCGGAGCACAGGGACGAGCAACTAACGCAGCGGTATACTGAGCATTGTACAACGAAGGCCGCAAATTATCGCCCATTCCACCATCAATATGCAAATAATCGCTACCACCGACCACCGTTTTGTGCCCAGTTACGCTATACAGAGCCACGCCAGCCCGCGCCACCAATGATCGGCCAGGCTCAATAATCAAGCGTGGCAGCGGAATTTGGTAGCGTTCGCAGCCTAAACGCACAGCATTGGCAATCGTATTGGCGTAGGTTTCGATATCGCCAGCTTGCTCGTTGGGCATGTAAGCCACCGCCAAACCACCACCCGGGCTGAATTCAGTTAAAAGCCAACTTCGCTCACGGCGTTGCTGATCGGCAAAGGCCAACAAACGCCCAATCATCTCGCGCAGGGCGGCCCAATCGCGCATTTGCGAGCCAATATGGGCGTGTAAACCAACCAAATTCAAGCCTGGTGCTTGTAATGCTAAGCGCACAGCCTCGGCAGCAGTGCCATCATCAAGCGGCATGCCAAACTTAGCGCTGGCGGCTCCAGTGCGAATATGGGCGTGTGCTCCCGCCGTTACATCGGGAGCGATGCGCAAGAGAATCGTTTGGGGTGTTGGGCGTTTGGCGCAATAATCGGCCAACCATTTAAGCTGATCAAGATTATCGACCACAATTCGGCCAATTCCCGCCTCGACCGCTTGAGCTAATTCGGCTGGTGGTGTACCATTGCCGTGCAAATGAACATGGTCGAGCGGCATTCCAGCACGTTGGGCAATTGCCAATTCGCCACCTGACACCACATCCAACCCCAAGCCCAAGGAATGCACTAATCGCGCCACGCCTACATTTAACAAGGCTTTGCTGGCATAGTGAATGCTGACATTGCTGCCATAGGCATGGCGTAATGCGGCACTATAGCGCATTGCAATCGTGCGAATCGTCTCAGCATCCAGCAGATAGAGCGGGGTTCCATATTCAGCCGCTAGCGCCGCCAGATCGCAACTAGCAATCTGCAAGCGCTCATGAACAACACTGGCACTGATTGGCCAAACATGGGCATTAGGCATGCGACGAACTTCGGCGTGTTCCATTGGCTCATCCTCGTGGCTTGGCTAGATGAAAAATAGGTTTATCAGGTTTAACAAGCTTTTATGACAGATATCTCAGATCTGTACAATATGGTTTGCACCATGACCATTGTATAGTAAGACCCAGATGCCGTAGATGACGGATCGAGAAACTGGTTCTTTTGCTTAGGAGGAAGTCGCAATGTCTCGATTGAAGGTTCGCTTAACTGGTCTACTTAGCGCTTTAGTTATGGTTGGTACGTTGTTCAATGGCCATGCCAACGCTGCTCCATGGGCCAATCGTTCAGCCTTTGTCTCACCCAAGTTCGAAGAAGTCTGGCGACGGTCGGATGATCCACGGGTTCGTGATGGGCGCTCGTTGTATTGGGGTTTTGGGCCGTGGTTTGATTATAACGAATATTACCGTGAATCGCCAAATGGCCTACGCCGCGTGCAATACTTCGATAAAGCTCGCATGGAAATCAATGGAATCAACGGTAACACCGATGTAACCAATGGTTTGTTGGTGGTTGAATTAGTATCAGGCCAATTGAAAACTGGTGATAACGCCTATGATAACGCTATTCGCCCTGCTGCCGACCGTGTGCCAGTTGCTGGCGATGGCTATCAAACTAACAGCAATTCGCCAACCTATGCCTCGTTCGCAGCGGTTTCAACCTACAACAACAACGGCTACCGTGATCCAGATCGCCGCGATCAATCAATTGCCGATGCGATCGATAAATCGGGCAATAAATCAACCCGCAACGATTTACGCGATGCCTACAAAGATCAAACCAAAATTGTCGTTTACAACGCGACAACTGGCCATAATATTCCGCAAGTATTTTGGGATTTCTTGAATCGCACTGGCCCAATTATCGTCAATGGTCAGCGCACCAATGGCTCAATCGTCGATTGGACCAGCGCCATGGGCTTGCCAATTAGTGATCCCTACTGGGTCAAAGCCACAGTTGGCGGCGTGCAAAAAGATCTGTTGGTGCAATTGTTTGAACGACGGATTTTGACCTATACCCCAACCAACGATGCCGCCTATCAAGTCGAAATGGGCAACGTCGGTCAGCACTACTTCCAATGGCGCTACGGCCATTTGGGAACACCATGGAATAGCTCAGAACCGAGCTTGCCAATTGCTTTTGGTTCAAAGCGCGATGGTGGAGCCGAATGGGATACCTACGCCATGAACGGCGATGGCAGCAGCCAATTGTTGTATGCTAGCAACGATAGCAAAGAAACCGTGCCATACTCATGGGTACGTTCGTGGGACCCAAGCAAAGTTAAATTGTTCGTCGATTCGCGCCGTGGCAATGGCAGCAATCGCCAAATTTGGACGGTCGGCGCTGATGGTACGATGACCCGTGTGACCTACACCGACGGTACGCCCACCCCTCCAGGTGTGCCTTACCAAGGCTATGTTGGCACTCCATCGAACGATTTCAATGCTTCAGTTTCGCCCGACGGCAGCAAAATGGCCTTTGTCTCAGATCGTTCGGGTAAGCCGCAAATCTTTGTGAGCTATACCAACGGGGCCAGCCAAACTCAAGTAACGCTTGATGATTGTGACCATCAAACCCCCAGCTGGAGTGCTGATGGTCGCTATCTCTACTGGGCCTCGAACTGTGGCACGAACGCCAAATACAATATTTATCGCGCCGAACTGAACTGGTTGGCTGATCAACCAAGTAATGACTATCCATATCTTTCATTGGAATTGCGCAACAAGGTCAATTTGACCAACAGCACAACCAGCGATAATGGCTTCCCACGGGTTTCGCCCGACGGCACCAAAATCGTCTTTACTTCAAACCGTGATGGCAACAGCGAAGTCTATTTGATGAATGCTGATGGCACGAACCAAACCCGTTTGACCAACAGCAGCGCCGAAGATGGTGCTCCTTCGTGGAAACTCGACGGGACCAAAATCGCTTTCGATAGCAACCGCGATGGCAACTGGAATGTGTATGTGATGAACACCGATGGCACTGGTCAAGCACAATTGACCAACAACAGCGCTGATGATCGCTGGAATGTTTGGGGCCAATAAGCTCAAAACTCCCACTCCTCAGCCCCACGTCTAGTTGCCTAGACGTGGGGCTTTTTAGATTACTGCCGACGCATGCGCAGAACCCTGGAAAACCGCTGGCGGAATAGCACTTGCTATCGAGTAGAGAGGTCAGGCGACAAACGAATGGCAACCGCGAAGAATACGAAGAGCACGAAGTTGGGGAATTGGTAGGGACAATCAGCGATCGGAGCAGAGAGTGAACCAAGAATTCAGCTTTGATCAGGTTGTCGTTTGGCTAAAAAGTAGGGTACTATACCCAATACAACCCTTGTTTGCACCCCATAGTTCACCCTCAACCATGCGGAGGTAGATATTTGATGATCGGCGGTGGCTTGATTTTCAGCCTGACCGCTAGCCCCTCTCGTTGCGAGAGGCCAGCACAAAGGAGCAACCCCATGATGCAAGAATACGATTTAAGCTATCAACGCCAACACGAGCTGCTTGAGCATTTGGCCGAGCTAGCGAACTGGTGGCGCTTTGCCAACACGGCTCGTCGCCCAATGTTGGTCGAAGCCTATCACGAAACCCTCGATGCGCTCTATACGGCAGGCTGGAACGCCGAATTAGCGCCACCGCAATTGTTGCCACCATGGCTGATGCCCGATTGTTATCTTGCCAAACACCCTCATCCCTGCGCCAACGACCCTCAATCACTCCACGATTTATTTGGCGAACGAGACTGTATCGCCTAATCTAGCGTTATCGAGAAAGTCCAATGTGCAACGGCGCAACTCCTCGCAACAGCTAAAGGTTTAGCCAAACTAAGCCCATTTCTTAACATGCCATTTACACAGGCCTCTTGATCTGCGTGATAGACTAGAAAAACCCTCAATTTGAGGTTTTGGCTGATCGCTTGATTTGTTGAGGTATTGCAACCAGCACTGATGTTGTCGAAGGAGGCTCCAATGACGCTTCGTTTTGCTTTGTACGATTTAGATAACACCCTTTACGCTGACTCATCGGGGCTGATGGAACAGATTAATGATCGGATTGGGTTGTTTTTTCAAGAGCATTTACATTTAGCCGGCGAGGAAGCCCAACGCTTGCGCCAACATTATTATGAGCAATATGGCACAACCTTGGCGGGCTTACAAAAACACCATGGCGTTGTCGAAACTGAAGAATATTTGGCATTTATTCATCAATTAACCCTTGATGTGCTGTTGCCTGATGATGGCACGTTGCATGTTGCGCTCCAAGCCTTGCCCTTACAAAAAGTGATTTTCACCAACTCGCCGCGTGAACATGCGGTGCGCGTGCTCAATCGGCTGGGCTTGCACGACCATTTTGCCCAAATTTTTGATATTCGGGCCTTTGAATTTTTGGCCAAGCCCGATTTTAGTGCTTACCACACGGTTTTGACTGCGCTGAACGCTCAAGGCCATGAATGTGTGTTATTTGAAGATACCATGGCCAATTTGGCTCCCGCTAAGAGCTTGGGTATGACCACAGTGCTGATTGCACCCGCTGACACCCAACATCCCTTTGCTGATATTATTGTGCCGAATGTCCTGGCTGGCACCTTGGCCATCCATGAACGCTGTGGTGTGCCGCTGGATTTGGCGGCCTAACGCATTATTCTGTGCTACATTAATCAACAAATGTCCTTCAATCATAAGCCTATGGATTTGCCATAGGCTTTTTTTAAGGTGTTGCCATGACCACACTTTTGGAGCAAACCCAACAACTTTTGGCCCGCATGGACGAGCGCGAACAGCAATTGGCCCTGACGTTAATCAAGCGCATCGGCAAGCACCAAGCCCATGGAGCCGGCTTTACTTGGAGTTTAGGCGTGGTGTATGAGGATGTTCAGCCTGGCTTCTCGCGTTGCTCATTGCAGATCGACCCAGGCCATTACAATCCGGCTGGTATCGCTCACGGCGGCGTAGCCTATAGCCTACTAGATACCGCCATGGGTGGCGCATTTTGGACTGCGCTCGAACGCCCGTTGGGTTGCGCCACGCTCGAATTGAAAATTAACTACTTGCGGCCAATCGTTGCTGGCACAATCATCGCTACCGCCGAATTGGTCGAACGCACCACGCGGTTTGGCATTTTGACCGGGCGGGTGGTCAACGAAGCTGGCGAATTATTGGCTTTAGGTCAAGGCACATTTGCGATTATCAATTATCCCAAGGAGTGAGCAATGCAGATCATTCTGGCCGATGTTCAACCAGCCATGGTCGCCGCATGGCAGCACATTTGTGGCGATTTGCCGAATGTCAGCATTCAGCATGGCTCAATTCTCGATTGCGCGACTGATGCCGTGGTTAGCCCCGCCAACAGTTTTGGTTTTATGGATGGCGGCATCGATATGCTCTATAGTCGTTTTTTTGGCTGGCATGTGCAAGAACGTTTGCAAACAATTATTCAACAAGCCCATTTTGGTGAGTTGTTGATTGGCAATGCAGCGCTTGTGCCAACCGATCATGCCAAAATTCCCTATGTGATTGCCGCCCCAACCATGCGTGTGCCCATGATTTTGCGTGGCACAGTCAATCCCTATTTGGCCTGCCGTGCAGTTTTGCTGCTGATCAAGCATGGACGTTTAGCTGATGGCCAAGCAATTGCTGATGTGGTTAAAACCGTGGCGATTCCAGGCTTGGGCACTGGAGTTGGGCGGGTTGAGCCAGCAATTTGTGCCCGCCAAATTCGCGCCGCGATTGAAGCCGTTAATGGGACAAACTCAACATTTCCGAGCAGTTGGTGGGAAGCCCAAGCCCAGCATCAATGGCTGTATGGGGCTGATCCACGCGATTTACAACGCGCAGAATAAGCTGAATCCTCACCAAGGATGAGCGCAAATCACCCGAAAAAACACCCATGCGGGTTCCCTCAAAAGTTTTCTTTTTTAATCTCTTTATGCTAGCATAGGGCTAATCTTTACGACCGCTATTCGTAGTTCTTGGAAAGGAAGTAGCAATGTCGCGAATCCGCGCTTCATTCCGTCTCGCCATTGTTCTATTGGCAATGTTGTTCCTCGTTGGCCCCGTTTTTGTAGCTCGGGCACACGTTAGCCCAGCCCAAACCCAAGCTCCTGCCACTCCCAACGATACTCAGTATCTATGGATTGCCGGCAGTTCGTTTCAAACCCGCGACTCAACCACGGCGTTTGAAACCACTCGTAACGTTAATAATCAACCAACTGGTTGTATTTATGCCACCAGCAGTGGCGAGTTTACCGCCCCAGTTGCCGTGCCCAATGGCGCAACGATCTTGGGCTTGGATTACTATCTCTATGATACCAGCACGACGCAAACCAAAGCTGAGTTGACCCTCAACGACAGCGATATGGTTACTCCCCGCGAATTGATCACGGTCGAAATTTCAAGCTCGGTAGGCCTGACCAACACCTACGCCCCAATGGGTGCACTCTATGCCCCGTATGTGGTCAATATGCAAACCCGTGGCTTGTTCTTAGAGTGGTTTCCCCGCGTAACCAATGCGGCCATGCAATTATGTGGTGTGCGGATCGCCTACACCGCGCCAGCCGAACCACGTCCATCGACTGATTATCTGTTTATCGTTGGCAGCACCTTGGTCAACACCAACTCTAGCACCGAACACGGCTATGCTGGGGCTGGCTGTACCTTTGTCAAAATCAACGGGCGCACGCTCAATGCCGATGTGGATTTGCCTCAAGGCAGCCAACTAACGGCGGTACGCAGCTATTTCCGCGATGTCAATAACGCTGATCTCACGGTCAAATTAATTGCCTCAAATGGCCAAGGCGTGACCAATACTCTGGCCACCCTCACCAGCCCGGTGTCGAATACAGCGGTGGTGAATGCTGATCAATCGTTGAATTACACGGTTAACGAAAGCAGCGAATCGTTGAGCGTTTTGGCCGATTTTGGTGGGGTGTTGAGCAACCAAATTCGCTTGTGTGGGGTGCGTTTCCAATATACCAACCCCAGCGCTAAGCCAACCCAAGATAGCCGCTTCATCACTGGGAGCACCTTCGTGCCCCGCCGCTCGAATGTCAGCTACACGAGCGATGCCAATGGTTGTGTCAATGTAAGCAACGAAGTTGAAGATTTGACCACCAATGTAACTGCGCCCGAAGGAGCCAAGGCTGCCCGCGTCACCTTCTACTACAAGAATGCTGCGGCAGGCCCAACCCTCAACCTCTACAGCTTTGTTGGCAGCGGCGATTTTACGTCAATCACCAGTGTACCAGTGATGGGAACGGGTACTCAGAACGCCGTCAACATCAATTATCCAATTGAAAACGCCGAAAAAGGCTTTGCCTTGGTGTGGGATGCGTCGTCGGCAAGCAGTGAATATGCCTTGTGTGGTGCGAAGATCGACTTCCTCTACACCCAACAGGTCTTCTTGCCAGCCGCTATGAACAACTACTAACTTTCAGGTTAACCAATAATGGCCGAAGTTACTTCGGCCATTGTTGTCTTTTTAGGCTGGTGGTTTATCTTTTTTAATCTCAGCCAAAATCAAATCGCGCAAAATCGGGTTGTTGACCGTATCGGGAGCTGGGGGCTTTGGCTCTGGTGGTGGGGGTGGGGCAGCAGGTTTTTCCTCGGCCTTCTTCTTTTCTTCTGGTTTAGTATCCTTACCATGAATTTTATAGATTAAGCGCTGCAATAAACGCAGATTTACCAGCAAGGCAATCGTCACAATCCCAATCAGCAACATCGTTGGGAAGCGCTCAATAAACAGCATGGCTACACGGCTACTCGCAACCCAGTCACTAATCCGAAGGTCATTGTTGTAAACATTGCCATAGCGCAAAATCAGGCTGAGCAGCAAGACCCCATTGAACAAGCCAGCACCAGCACCAAACCAGCGTGAGCGGCCTTGGGCCAGTTGCTTGCGCGAAGGCAGCAGCAATGCTCCGCCATAGCCAATGAAAATCGTACAAACCAGCAAGAGAATAATCGAAATCCAAGCGGTAGTATTGGCAATATCTTGATTAAAGCGGGTTGCATTATTCGGCCCCCAAATTGGCCCCCACAATTCGGCCAACAAGGCTCCCAACAAAATGCCAATTAATGTCATGGCCTCGCGCTGAATTCCACGGCTCGCGCCCAAAACAGTTAAGCCCAGCGGGATACCCAGCAACAATACATTGAAGACTAGACCCACAACAACCTTCCTTTGTGCTGATGGTTTTGCTACGAGCTATGATAGCACAGCCCTTGCTTGATCCGCACAACTAACAAGCGACCTTTCGAAACTCGAAAGATCGCTTGCAAACAACCAATTTGATTGGATATTTGGTTATTGTGAGTTGCCGCGAACGTAGTAGCCTTGGTCGAGGTATTGCGGGCTAAACAACACCAAATCGGTGGCATCAGGTGCTACATCAAACACCAAGGCAATGGTGAAGTTGCCACCAGGTGCGGTTTGTTTTTGGTTGATGTAGGGGAAACCACGGTTGACAAAATCGGGATAGACATTGGTAACCGCTTCGGAAGCATCAAGATTGGCGCGATAAACCCGCCCTTGGGCATCCTTCAAGACCACCAAATCGGCAGGAATCGTGCGACCGCCGAAGGTATCGGCCATCAACAAGCGTACTGCCACCCAGCGCCCTTGAGGCTGGAGATTAATCGCATTGCCATCGGCAATCAAATTACCACCAGCATAGTTGAAGAACCAGCCATCAATATTCAAAGGAATCGTACCATCCGAAGGCAAGAAGGCTGGTTGAGCACTACCCAATTGTTGATCAACTGGGAAGGCATTTGGATCAACCGTTGGCACAACCTCGATTGGTGGTGGTGCATTCGGGTCGATGGTTGGCTCGACAATCGGGGTTGCCAACGCCAAATCAACTGTTGGCGAGATCGGGCTAGTTGGGCCACCTATAACGGTTGGCTCGGCGGTACTACGCCCCGCAACTGGACCTTGATCGCCTTTCGAGCCAAAGACTTGCCACAAAATAAAGACAAACACCACCATAATGAAGATCCCAATCAAGGCGCGTTTCAAGGTAGCCGAACCTTCGGTCGTCTTGCGCTTGCCACCTTTGGGCGTAACATTATTGCTTTCAGCGGTTGCTGCCGACAAGGTTGGCGAGCGGCGCACTGGTTTTTTGGCTTCTTCGGGCTTAACTTCGATAGTCGAAATATCGACGCGTTCACGATTCATGTAAGCATCGAGATCCAAGTCATCGCCAAAATCGGGAATATCGAAATCGACCGATGAATCGCCGCCGCTACTCTTTTGGCGATCACTCATCGCATTAGAATAGCTACCCAGTGAATCCAACGACATGGCAAATTCTTCGTCTGGCGTTAGTTCGCGGGTACGCGCAGGCTCCGCTTTTTTGGCAGCAGGCGCAGGAGTTGGCTCAACGTTGCGGGGGCTTGGTTGACCCCAATCGACATCAAAATCATCAAATGCGGTAGTGGTTGCTGGCTCCACAAAAACTGGTGCAGGTTCTGGAGCAGGCGGTGGGGTTGGAGCAGCAGACTTAGCCGCAGGACCACCCAACGCATCTAAACCTTGACGAGCCAATTCATTCGACGGATCAAGTTCGGTGACTTTCTCCAGCGCAGCACGCTTTTCTTCGCGATCCTCGGCAACACCAGCCAACCACAACCATGCTTGAGGGTCGTAGGGTGTTTCGCGGGTCAGCAAACGGAAAAGCTTCCGCGCCTCTTCTTTGTCACCCGCACGCGCAGCTTCGATACCGAGCTGCAGGATGCTCTCTTTGTCTGCCATGCGGTCTCCTTGCCTGCACGTATTGTTCCAGGCACTAGCGCACAATTTGTGCCATAAGAGAGGGATACAACGGTATTGGGCGTTATTGTATCACACGCCTTAGATGCGGGCAAAGCCTATTGTTAAGAGTTAGGGGTGATTTTTTGCCAATCTCAGCTTTTGTCAAAGATCAAAATCTGTGTAGCATGACAGTAGTGGTCTTTTCGGCGCAAGCTCACAATTAAAGGAGTTGTCTATGGCTAGTCGTCCAGATTTTCGGTATGTTGCTCACACGTTGGTCGAGCAATTGATCACTGATCGCCGCGATTTACACCAGCATCCTGAACTTGGCTTCGAGGAGTTTCGTACCGCCAAAATTGTGGCTGATCGTTTGCGTGAGTTAGGCTACGAGGTTACCGAGGGGGTTGCCACCACCGGCGTTTTAGGCCATATTCCGGCTCAGCCAGGCGGCAAAGTTGCCATGTTGCGCTTCGACATGGATGCCTTGCCAATCCACGAGCAAAACGATGTCGATTACCGCTCAACCATCGACGGCAAAATGCATGCTTGTGGCCATGATGGCCATGTTGCGATCGGCTTAGGCGTGGCCGCAGCCCTGATGCAAAATCGCGAAGCGCTTGGCACAGGTGGGATTAAATTGCTATTCCAGCCTGCCGAAGAAGGCGGCGGCGGCGCTCAAAAGATGGTCGAAGCAGGCGCGATGCAAAATCCACGGCCTGATATTTCGCTTGGTTTGCATATTTGGGCACCCATGCCCTTGGGTAAAGCCAATGTGCGTTCAGGGCCAATTATGGCTTCTGCCGATACCTTTATCGTGGAAATTACTGGCAAAGGTGGCCACGGCGCTCAGCCTGAAACTACCGTCGATTCGGTTTTGGTGGCTTCACATATGGTCGTTGCGTTGCATTCAATCGTTAGCCGCAACGTTCACCCTGAACAGCCCGCAGTGCTTTCGGTTGGTTCGGTACAAGCTGGCACAGCTCATAATATCATCGCCCACAACGCCACTCTAACTGGCACAATTCGCAGCTATGACCCCGAAGCTCGCGAGCGCTTGAAACAACGAGTGCATGAAGTAGTGCAAGGCGTGGCGGCAACCTTTGGCGCAACCGCTACCCTCAAATACGATGAAATGTGCCCAGCAACCATCTGCGACCCTGCGGCAACCGCCTTGGTACGTGGTGCAGCTGAAGCGATTTTGGGCGCGGAGAACGTCGATGACAGCGTGCGCACCATGGGTTCAGAAGATATGTCGGTGCTGTTGAATGAAGTGCCTGGCTGCTATTTCTTCTTGGGCGGGCAAACCCTTGAGCGCGAGTTGGGCGCACATCCGCATCATCACCCAGCATTTAGCTTCGATGAAGGCGTATTGCCCTTGGGCGTTGCCATTTTATGTGAAGCCGCAACCCGCTATCTCAACGGGAGCAACGAATGATCCAACGCCTTTGGTTCCAACGCTTGCTGCAACTTGGCCTGATCATCAGCCTAACTGGCTGTGGTGCAACGACTGGAACACCTGTTGCCAATCCAGTTCAAACAGTTGCCGCCACGAGTGCGCCGACGATTGTGCCCTTGCCCAAGCCTAGCCTAACCGAAAGCCCCCAATTCAACGGGGCCAACGCCATGGAATTTGCCAAAGTTCAAATGCAATGGATTCCGCGCGATACGGGCACACCAGGCTGGCAAGCTAACGGCGATTGGATTGTACAGACTTTGTTGGAATATGGCTGGGATGTTGAAGAACAATTTTTCAACGTGCCCGAAAATAAAAAAGGCCGCAATATTATCGCCCGCCGTGGCACTGGACCATTGGTCTTGCTTGGGGCGCACTACGATGCTCGCCGTTACGCAGATAATGATCCCGACCCAACCAAGCGGATGCAGCCCGTACCAGCTGCCAACGATGGAGCCAGCGGCGTTGCGGTGCTGCTGGAATTGGCGCGGGTACTCAAGCCCGAACGGCTCAACGAGGAAGTTTGGTTGGTGTTTTTCGATGCCGAGGATAATGGTGGGATTGGCACATGGAACTGGACGCTTGGCTCAATCGACCTAGCTCCCAAGCTCGAAACCACGCCCAAAGCTGTGGTGATCGTCGATATGATTGGCGATGCTGATCAACAGGTCTACCTGGAGCAAAGCTCAACGCCGGCTTTACGGGCCGAAATTTGGCAACAAGCCGCCGATTTGGGTTATACCACCTTCATTTCGGAAACCAAACACCATATTCTTGATGATCATACCGCCTTCTTGCAACGCGGCTTTAGCGCCGCCGACCTAATCGACTTCGATTACCCGCATTGGCACACCACCAGCGATACGATCGATAAGCTCAGTGCCTCGGCACTAGAAGCAGTCGGTCGCACGCTCGAAGAGTGGCTCACCAAGCAGTAAACCATCTCGCGTGTCAGCATCAATGAATGATCGGTGCTGACACGTAAACCTTCCCTAACCTCATAACACGCATCGCTGCAACTCCTCGATTAATCTTGATGTTTTCTTGATCTACGCTTATAGATACCTATGCTAAGCTAACAGACGAGTTTCAAATTGGCTATAACTCATTTCAATATAAGGGTTCTTACTATGAGCGTTTTGGATCTACTTTTTGGGCGGCCACTGGCAAATGAGGATGAGGAACATCAACGAGTTGGTGTTGTAGCAGGGATTCCCATGTTAGGGTTAGATGCGCTAGCCTCGGCAGCCTATGGCCCTGAGGCAGCTTTAACGATCTTACTACCATTGGGTTTGCTGGGCATTAATGCCATAACGCCGCTCGTTGCAATTATCATCGTATTACTGGGAATCGTTTTTCTATCCTATCGCCAAACAATCACAGCCTATCCAAATGGTGGCGGCTCCTATACGGTTGCCCATGAAAATTTAGGAGTTATTCCTGGCCTCATCGCCGCCGCCGCGCTTTTACTCGATTATATTCTTGTTGTAGCAGTTGGTATTTCGGCTGGCGTAGGTGCACTCGTTTCGGCAATTCCAAAACTACAACCCTATATGCTCCCACTCTGTTTATTAATTTTAGGGTTAATAACGATTGTCAACCTGCGAGGTGTTCGTGAATCAGGGCTAGCATTTGTGATCCCTACCTATCTATTCATTGCTTGTATGTTGATTATCTTAGCCATGGGAGCTTATTTTGTAATCATGAGTGGCGGTAAGCCAATCGCTAAAATTGCTCCTGCGCCACAACCATCAACCATGACAACCTTGAGCTGGTGGCTCCTAATTCAAGCCTTTGCTAGTGGTTGTACTGCCATGACCGGGGTTGAAGCGGTAAGTAATGGGGTAAGTGCCTTCCGTCAACCAGCGACCCATTATGCTCGCCGCACCTTAACAATTATCATTGGAACATTGATGGTGATGCTTGCAGGCATTGCTTGGCTGGCTAAATCGTATCAAATTGGGGCGACCGAACCAGGCAAGGCTGGCTATCAGAGCGTTTTATCGCAACTTGTCGCTGCCGTGAGCGGGCAAGGCATCCTCTATACTCTAACAATTGGCTCTACTTTAGCAGTCCTCGCTTTGTCAGCCAATACAGGGTTTGCCGATTTCCCACGGCTCTGTCGGATTCTTGCCCACGATCATTTTCTACCCCATGCTTTTGCCTCACGCGGACGACGTTTAGTTTATAGCATCGGGATTATAGTCCTAGCGAGTTTTGCTGGGATTATCTTGATCATCTTTGGGGGGATTACTGACCATTTGATTCCATTATTTGCGGTGGGAGCCTTTTTAGCATTCACGCTTTCCCAAACCGGAATGGTGCTGCACTGGTTTAAGCATGGTGGCCTCAACGCCCGACGCAATATGTTGATTAATGGAGTCGGTGCAGTCTCAACCGGCATAACCTTGATCGTTATTTTAGTCGCAAAATTTGCGACTGGTGCATGGATTACCTTAGTCATCTTGCCAGCATTAGTTGGTTTATTTCTCGCGGTACGACGACACTATCAGCAAGTAGCCCAACAAGTACAGCTGAATATTGCCTTAGATACCAGCAATTTAACCGCCCCGATTGTGGTTATTCCGTTTGGTGGTTGGAATAAAATGGCCCATAAGGCACTACGCTTTGCATTAAAAATATCACCTGATATCTATGCTGTTCAGATAAGTACTGCTGAAGAAGCAGCAACGAAACGAGAACAATGGGAACAAATTGTACTTAAGCCAATTCAGGAGGCAGGGTTGGCTCAACCACATTTTGAATTAATCGAATCGCCATATCGGCAGTTGTTCGGGCCATTAATGCGCTTTATTCTTGATTTACGTGAGGCCAACCCTAACCGCCAAATTGCTGTAATTATCTCAGAACTAGCTGAAAATCGCTGGTATTACTATTTACTGCATAAACAACGGGGAATGGTTTTAAAAGCCCGTTTGTTTTTTGGCGGTAATGCCCAAATTATTGTGATTAATGTTCCTTGGTATTTGGAACATTAATCACAATAACGGCCTAGCCCATAGTTGTAAAGCGAGGCCGTTATAAGCTCAACGGGCGTTTTCGCCGTAGAGCCGTTGGCGCAGCGAGGTAATATCGTTGCGCAAACGGGCATCGCTGGTGAGGTCATCGGTAATTTTGTTGTAACCATGCATGACGGTGGTATGGTCGCGGCCACCAAGCAACTCGCCAATTTCAACCAGCGAGGCATCGGTCTCTTCGCGCAGCAAATACATCACCACTTGGCGCGGCAACACCACATTGCGCGAACGGCCTCGCCCCCGAATTGCCCGTTGATCGATGCCATAATGTTGTGAAACTTCGCGAAAAATATCATCAGCCGTTACCCGTTTGCGCCGACTGGTATCGAGCAAATCGGCCAAGGCTGCCGAAGCAACTTCAACCGTAACTGGCGTGCGATTGAGATTAGCATAAGCGATCACCCGATTCAAACAGCCCTCAAGTTCGCGAATATTGCTTTGAATTCGTTGAGCCAAGAAGTCGATCACCTCTGAGGAAACAGGCACTTGTAAGGTCTCGCCTTTGGCTCGCAAAATCGCCGTGCGGGTTTCGAGATCTGGGTTTTGCACATCGACAATCAAGCCCCATTCAAAGCGTGAACGTAAACGCTCCTCAAGGGTCAAAATCGCTTTTGGCGGGCGATCTGAGCTGAGCACAATTTGTTTGCCCGCGCCATGCAAGGTATTGAAGGTATGGAAAAATTCTTCCTGCGTACCTTCTTTGCCCGCGATAAACTGAATATCGTCGATCAGCAAAATATCAATATTGCGGTAGCGAATGCGAAATTCTTCGGTTTGTTGGCGACGGATGGCGTTGATCAAATCGTTGGTGAATTTCTCCGACGACACATAGAGCACATTCACTTCAGGATTTCGATCAAGCGCATAGTTGCCAATCGCCTGCAACAAGTGGGTTTTGCCCAGCCCCACTCCACCATATAAAAAGAGCGGATTATAGGCTTGGGCAGGGTGTTCGGCTACTGCCATACAGGCAGCATGGGCCAAACGATTGGATGTCCCAACGATGAACGAGGAAAACGTATAGCGTGGGTTGAGCACTGACGAGCGATTGGGATCGCCCAACGGCAGTTGGTTGAGCATTGGCGCAGCCTGATTGAAACTGGCAAAACTTGGCTCGGCCACCTCAGTTGTTGGGCTTGGCTCGCTTGGAGTTACGGCAACTGGCTCGCTTGGAGCTGGCGTAGCGCTACTGATAATCACTCGTACATTAACTTGATAGCCCAAAACCTCGCCTAAAGCACGGCGCAACACACTCATAAAACGATCTTCGATCACTTGTTTGGTGGTGACATTGGGCGCACCAATCACCGCCAAATCGTTGGCTACCGAGACCAATGCTGTGGTTTTAAGCCATGTATCGTAATCATAGCGAAGTATTTGGTTTTGCAATGTTCCGAGCGTAGTAAACCAAATCTGTTTTGTATCCAAAGCCAAAAGCTCCTCTGTGCTGGTGGGTCGTCCAACTCGCCGTTGAGTTCATCAGCCCACAGGAGAGTCGTTGTAT